>OY762251.1:0-4548583 GCA_963665395.2 Dehalococcoidia bacterium | reverse complement strand
CATCGGCTACGAAAACTCGCCGCGCTCCCACTTCCGCTCCATGGACATCTGGCACACCTGCGAGCCGGACATCGTCGGAACCGAGGGCTGGGCCGGCCGGGTCATCCGCGACCTGGATCCCCGCGGTGAAAACGTGCTGAAGGGCGTCAACTTCGGCCAGGGTCTGCCCCGGGCCTTGGCCCTGCGCGGCGTGCCCATCACGTCCGTGTCCAGCCTGGAATCCTACGGCGTCCTGTCCAGCGTCCCCATCGACGCTGAGCGCGACCAGCTTCTGGATCGCTTCGCCCGTATGTACTCCCCCACCGTCGGAACCGGCCCGGTGATGGACTACCTGGGCCAGACCGGTCGGGACGCTCTGAAGGGCGCCGACATCATCCGTGCCGCGCCGGAGCAATACACCTCCACGGTGGAATACGCCGACACCCCCATCGCCAAGTACCTGCGCGACATCGCCCAGGTCTATCTGGCCGACTTGGGCACCCAGCTGTTCTATACCCAGCACGGCAGCTTCGACAGCCACTTCAACCAGCCGCCGATGCACACCAAGCTGTGGATTGATATGTCCCGGGCCATCGGCGACTTCTTCGACGACCTGAAGGAGCACGACGCCGGCGACAACCTCATCATGGTGCTGTTCACCGAGTTCGGCCGCCGCGTCAAGGACAACGGCACCGGCACCGACCACGGCGCCGGCGGCGCGGCCTTCGTCATCGGCAACCAGGTCAAGGGCGGCCATTACAGCGCCTACCCGTCCCTGGCCCCCGAGGACTTGACCCAGGGCGACCTTGAGCCCAACTACGACTTCCGCGGGTTCTACTCCACCATCATAGACAAGTGGCTGGGCCTGGACCCGGTGCCCATCGTCAACGGCAACTTCGAGCAGCTGGACTTCGTGTAAAAAGTCCGGCTGGATGCACTGCAATGTAGGGGCGAATAATTATTCGCCCCTACCAATAGCATAGAAGAAGACGGTTGGAAGAAGGAGGATAATCATGCTTACCACAGTGGCCGCCGGCCGGGTCTTTGACTACAACTACTGCATCGGCATGTACGGCATGTCAGGGCAGGGTTTCTGGACGCCCCAGGACTTCGCCTTGGCCGACGACACCCTCTACGTCCTCAGCCGCGGCGCGGAGGAGTTGGGGCAGCGCGTCAGCCGAGTTACGCTGGATCACCAATTCCTCGGGCAGTTCGGCGCCTTCGGTCGGGGCGACGGGCAGTTCGTCTGGCCCCGTTCCATCGCGCTGGACGACGACGGCAACGTCTATGCTTCCGACGACTTCCTCAACCGCGTGTCCGTGTTCGATCCAGAGGGTGGTTTCATGTCCTGCTGGGGCGAGTCGGGCAGCGGCCAGGGCGAGCTGAACGGCCCCTGCGGCATAGCCTTTGACGCCGACGGCAATATGCTGGTGGTGGACAGCCAGAACCATCGGGTGCAGAAGTTCACCAAAGCGGGCCAGCACCTCGGCGGCTTTGGGCAGAAGGGCAAGCACGACGGCGAGTTCAACCTGCCCTGGGGCCTGTGCCTGGACGCCGACGGCAACGTGTACGTGGCCGACTGGAAGAACAACCGGGTGCAGAAGTTCGACGCCGACGGCAACTTCCTGCTCAAGTTCGAGGCGTCGCCAACGTCAGGCGTGGGCGACCTATCCGGCCCCACCGGCGTCGCCGTGGACTCGGAGGGCGACGTGTACGTCACCGACTGGGGCAACCACCGGCTGCAAATCTACGCTCCCGACGGCCGCTTCATCGCCACCCTGGTCGGCGACGCGCAGCAGCCCTCACCCTGGACGCAAACCTACATCGACGCCAACCCGGACATCATCAAGGCGCGGCGACGAGTCAACCTGGAACCGGAATGGCGTTTCCGACGCCCCGTGTCGGTCCGCGTGGACGAAAACGACCGCATCTTCGTTCTGGAAGCCAACCGCCACCGTATCCAGGTGTACGACAAGGTCAAGGACTACGAGGAGCACCCCCTGAACCTGTGAGGTATCCTCACAATTGCAAACCTGTGTAGGGGCGAATAATCATTCGCCCCTACGTTTTGGGACGCTATAATACCGCCCAACATCAGACTCAGAGCTACCAGCAGCCGAGGGAGGAACGCCATGACCCAGCAAGCCACCGGGATCGACGCCGCTCGCACCGCCGTTTTGATTATGGACTTCCAGCAGCGCATCATTGCCAACGTCGCCACCGAACCGGTGGCGGTGGTTGAAAACGCTGCCCGCGCGCTAGCCGGCGCCCGCCAGGCCGGCATTCCCGTCATCTACGTGGTGCATCGCGGCGGTCCCTTCGCCGAATATGCGCCCGATGTGGAACTGCACGAGGGCGTCACGCCGGCAGAGGGCGAACTGGTCATCACCAAAGTGCGTCCCGGCCCCTTTTCCACTACCGCCCTGGACGTGACGCTGCGGGAGATGGGAAAGGACAACCTGGTGATAATGGGTGTTGCCACCAGCGGGTGCGTCCTCTCGTCGGTGCGCTGGGCAGTGGACATCAACTACAGTTTCACCGTCCTGTCCGATGCCTGCTCCGACGGCGATCCGGAGGTACATCGTGTCCTCACCGAAAAGGTGTATCCCCGGCAGGGAACGGTGATGACCACTGACGAGTTTCTGGCGGCCATTTAGTGGGGTGCCGGCGTATGCAAAACCTCACGCTCCCCATCCATGATATGGAGCAACGCCATTGGGGTCTTACCCAGGCGACTGCGGCTTACTGGACCGAAGGCGCGCGGGTGTCTCATGCGTACCCACTTTCATGGACTGTCATTGCGAGCGCAGCGTGGCAATCTCGCTCCCGTAGCGCCCCCATCGTTGCCCTAACGAGATTGCCACGTCGCTACGCTCCTCGCAATGACAAAGTGGGTACGCATGAGGCGCGGGTGTGCCTTGACCGTCACCATCAATCTCCCGTTGCGTTCCAAATCGGCTGGGCAGAACTGAACGCTGATGCGCTAGTGGAGTGGGAGCATACTGATGAACGCACCAGAGGCGCATGGGCTGATCGGGTTGATACCACGGAAGCCGGCGCGTATGCGTGTGTTTTGGCAGCAGTGGAATTGCTCCAGGGGTTGGTGGCAGTCAGACGAGCCGAACAGTTAACCGGAGCTGACTATTACGTCGCTCCACCGGGTACAGCCTCTGATGACTTTGAAAGCATGATGCGGCTTGAAGTGGCAGGGAGGGATCGAGCAACCGCTTCCGGCCTTGCGTCATTGCTTGAGTGCAAACTGCAACAAGCCGAGGACGGAGACAGCAACCTGCCGGCAATCGCCGGCGTAGTTGGTTTCCGCGCTCCGGTAATGCTCTTGGCAAATTTGGAGGAGTAATGACTTGGCTTGAGCATCATGAGCAAAGCGAGCGCTTCGCCGCTGACGCCGAGATTGCCAGTCATCACGGTGACCGCGTTTTGGCGCAGCAGCTTTACGCCAGGGCCGCGCAGGCTGAGGAACGGGCGCTACGGGAAGTTGACCCGGCCAAATCACGCACCTACGGCATAATCGCCGTAAGCATGGTTGCCCTGTACTACAAAGCCGGGCGGCAGAGTACAGCGGCGCGAACCCTCGCCCAGCGCTGTCTGTCGTCCGACGTGCTGCCTGGATTCGCGCGCCGTCAACTGGACGATTTGCTTGACACCATCAATCAGGCCGTAAGGAGCGTATCAATGAAGTACGACGTAATCGTAATCGGCGCCGGTTCCGCCGGCGGAACCATGGCCACCCGCCTGTCCGAAGACCCGTCCCGCTCGGTGCTCCTGCTGGAAGCCGGGCCGGACTACCCCGACCTGGAGCAGACGCCCGACGACCTGAAGTATGGCTACGCTCCCCGCGCCTCGGAAATGGGCGCGCCGCACAACTGGTCTTTCGTAGGCACTGGCACGCCCCGCCAGTCGGAGCCGGTGAACGTGCCCCGGGGCCGCGTGGTCGGCGGCACCAGCGCCATCAACGGCCAGGTCTTCCTCCGCGGCGTGCCCGAAGATTACGACCGCTGGGCCGAGTGGGGCAACGACCAGTGGAGCTACATCAACGTGCTGCCCTTCTTCCGCAAGCAGGAAACCGACACCGACATATCCGATGACTTTCACGGCTTCGACGGCCCGATTCCAGTCCGCCGCCACCGCCGCGAAAACTGGCTGCCGTTGCAGGAAGCCTTCGTACAGGCTTGCGCCGACATCGGGTACAACGAGGTGTACGACCACAATCACCCCGATTCTACCGGCGTCGGCCCCTTCCCCATGAACAACCCCAACGGCGTGCGGATGAGCACCGCCCTGAGCTACGTGAACCCCAACCGGCACCGGCTCAACCTGACCATTCGCGGCAACGTGCGCGTGCGCCGCATCATATTTGAGGGGCTGAAGGCCGTGGGGGTGGAGGTAGAGAGCGGCGGCGAGACCTTCCAGATTGAAGCCGACCAGATTGTCCTCTGTGCCGGCGCCATCGCCTCACCCCAACTGCTGATGCTGTCCGGCGTCGGCCCGGCGGACGAACTGCGGAACCTCGGCATCCCGGTGGTCAAGGACTTGCCCGGTGTGGGCAAGAACCTCCGCGACCATCCCCTGGTGCCGGTGCGCGTCAAGGTCAAGGACGACTTTCCCCTGGACCCCGACGCGCCGCGCATCCAGACGGTGCTGCGCTACACCGCCAGCGGCTCCGAAGCCCGCAACGATATGCAGATTTTCCCCTCGTCCTTCTCCACCCCGCTGGGCGGCGACCCCTTTGACAACGAGGGCATCCGCATCACCTGCATGATGGAACTGGCCGAAAGCGCCGGCGAGCTGACCCTGCAATCCACCGACCCCGACGTGCAGCCCCACATCGACTGCCGGTATCTCGAAGCCGAATGGGACCGGGAACGTATGCGGGAAGCCGTCCGCATTGCGCTGGGTCTGCTGGATCACGAGCAATTTCGCAATATCTACGACGGCCTGATCTCGCCCACCGCGGACGACCTGGTGTCTGATGGGGCGCTGGACGACTGGATGCTGCGTGAGGTCTGCATCGGCCAGCACCTCTCCGGCACCTGCAAGATGGGCCCAGACAGCGACGCCATGGCCGTGGTGGACCAGTATTGCCGCGTTCACGGCATCGAATCCCTCCGCGTTGCCGACGCCTCGGTAATGCCCGACGTCATCCGCGCCAATACCAACTGCACCACCATAATGATCGGCGAGCGCGTCGCCCAATGGATCGCCGAAGGCTAGTGAAGGTCGCAATCGAAACGTAGGGGCGAATAATTATTCGCCCCTACACCGACGTTCATCCAATGACGAGAGAGGAGCAACCAAATGTCTGTAGGAATCATCGTCCCCCTGCCGGCCTACACCCTGAACCCGGCATTCATCGCCAAGAAGGCCGAAGACCTGGGCTTCGAGTCCATCTGGTATCACGAGCACCCCATCCTGCCCGTGCATAGCGAAAGCCCCTTCCCGGCCACCGGCGGCGAAATCCCCTGGACTTACCGCCACTTCTCCGACCCCTACATGGCGCTGGCCATGGCCGCCGCCGTCACCGAAAAGATCAAGCTCTGCACCGGCATCACGCTGGTTCCCGAGCGCAACCCGCTGATCCTGGCCAAGCAAATCTCCGTGCTGGACCAGCACAGCAACGGGCGGTTCGTCTTTGGCATCGGCGCCGGCTGGAACCGTGAGGAAACCGAGATGATGGGCGGCGACTTCGACCACCGTTGGACGCAGACCGAGGACGCCGTGAACGCCCTCAAAGCCCTCTGGACGGAAGACCAAGCCGAATATCACGGCAAGTATTACAACTTCCCGCCCGTCTATATGTATCCCAAGCCGGCGCAGCAGCCGCATCCGCCCATTCTGCTGGGCGGCAACGCTCGCAACGTGCTGCGCCGCGTGGTTCGCTACGGCGACGGCTGGCTGCCCAACCGGGCCAACCCCGCCCAGATTGAGGACAGCCGCAAACAGCTGGACGCCATGGCCGAAGAACGGGGCCGCGATCCCGAGTCGCTGACCATCTCCGTATTCGGACAGCAGCCGGACACCACCCGCCAAACCGTCGATGACTTCCTCAACGCCGGCGCCCTGCGTGTCTGCGTCTGGCCCAACCACACCGACAGCGAGGAGGAAATGGGGCAGCAGCTGGAGCGCATGGCGGAAACCCTGCTTCGGTAGGGTGAAATTATCCCCTCTCCCTTGATGGGAGAGGGTTAGGGCGAGGGTGAAAATCCCTGCAAAGACCCCCCCACCCCATCCCTCTCCCACTCAGGGGAGAGGGGGCAGACGAATGATGCAGGAGGTAACGAAATGGCAACCTATGTGTATGTAGCGGCCCAGGATGACAACAAAGTATCCATCTTCACCATGGACGACGCCAGCGGCGCGTTGACCCTGGTGGGCGAGGAAGCGGTGTCAGGCGGCCCGTCCCTGCTCGCCATCAGCCCCGACCGGCAGACACTTTACGCCGGCCACCGCGAGGTTCCCGAAATCACCAGCCACCGCATTAACCAGCAGACCGGCGAGTTGACCACCACCGGCTCGGTGACGCCGCCGGGCCAGCCGGCCTACCTCTCCACCGACCGCACCGGACGCTACCTGCTGTCGTCCTACTATGCCGACGGCCGCGCCGCCGTGCATCCCCTGGGCGACGACGGCAGCGTGGGCGGCGCGGCCACCGCAGTAGTCGATACCGACGCCGGCGCCCACGCCATGCTGACCGACCGCTCCAATCGGTTCGCCTACGTGCCCCACATCGCCCGGCAGCAGGACAACGTGCTGGAGCCGCCCAAGAACATCCCTGGCCCCAACGTCATCTACCAGTTCCGGTTTGACGCATCCAATGGCGCGTTGACTCCCAACGACCCGCCCACCCTGGCCCAGGACGACCTCATCGGCCCGCGCCACTTCACCTTCCACCCGTCGCTGGACGTGGTGTATTTCTCCAACGAGCAGGGATGCAGCGTGTCGTCGTACACCATCGACGACGCGGGCCGGCTGACGCCCCTGGAAACCGTGTCCACCCTGCCGGCCGGCGTCACCGAGCGCAACACCTGCTCACAGATCCAGTTCTCCCCCGATGGCAGCTTGCTCTTCGTCCCCAATCGTGGGCATAACAGCATCGCCAGCTTTACCGTGAACGGCGAAGGCCGGCTGACTCCGGCGGCCCACGCCGCCACCGAGGCGGTGCCCAGCGCGTTCAGCCTGGACCCGTCGGGCCGCTACGTGTTCGCCGCCGGCTCGGCCACGGGTCAACTGGCGTCTTACAGCGTCAACGCCGACACCGGCGCGATGGCCCCATTGGGAACCTACGCCGTGGGCGAGCGGCCCATGTGGGTGCTGACGACCACGCTGGGCGACTGATACCCGGCCGGAAAACCGCCGCCGTCAGCTTCCCCGCAGGCGGCGGTTTTCTTCCTGCAAGCGGGCAATCACCTGCTCCGGGTGTTCGTATTCCCGGCCGGTTTCCGGGTCGTGGATAGTGAACAACTCGTTCCCCTGATAGCGGAAGTTCAAGTTCAGCATCGGGCTGGTTGATCCTACGACGATGCCGCCGTAGGGTAGCAGGGGCAACCGTTCGTACCGTCCGGAGACGAGCCGTTCGCCGATAACCGCCTGTCCGAACATCCTGCCTCCGGTGGGGTCAAAGCGCCAGTATTCCGGGACAAGCAGAGTCTGGTAAATGTCGCGCTTGCGGCCCATATCGTTGCGGTAGGTGCTGGGCGAGGCGATCTCCACCACCACGTCCGGGGGCTTGCCGTTCTGTATCGGGTCGTACCCGACGCGGCGCCAGATGGCATCGCTATCCACGTTGAGAGCGATGAGGATGTCCGGGCGTACATTAGGAAATCGGCGGGTAACCGGGTCGCGCTCGCCGTAGTAAATCGGGATTTCGCTCCCGATGATGATGGAAGGATGGTAGGGATAGTGGCGGCCCGGCGCGAGGGCGGTGCGCAACTTTGCGGTCAGATCTTCTTCCGGAGGGCCTTGCTGCATATCTTTCTCTTCTTTTTCCAGATGGGGGTATGGCTCCCACTGCTCCACGACGTACTGGGTTTTGGCTTGTGGGGTGGTCATCCGTGTTCCTCCCGGGCGGCCTGCGCTGCGATTGGCTCGATTATACTCGATTGCCGGGCCGACCTACTGCCGGGTTATTGCCCATTGGGTTACTATGAGCGGCAGAAATCGACATCACCTCAAGGGAGGTTTGCATCATGCGACTGGAAGGTAAAGTAGCCCTCATCAGCGGCGGCGCGCGCGGCCAGGGCGCCGCCGAAGCCAGGCTGTTCGCCCAGGAAGGCGCCGCCGTGGTCATCGGCGACATCCTGGACGAGGAAGGGATGAAGCTGGAGGCCGAAATCCGGGAACTGGGCGGCAACGCCACCTACGTTCACCTGGACGTCACCGACGCCGACCAGTGGGCCGACGCCGTAACCGAGGCGGTGAACCGCTACGGCAAGCTGGACATCTTGGTCAACAACGCCGGCATCGGTGGAACCGCCATCGGCGGCCCCAACGCGCCGCGCATCCACGAGGCGCCCACCGAAGTGTGGGATCAGATCATGGACGTGAACGCCAAAGGCGTTTTCCTGGGCACCCGCGCCGCCATACCGGCCCTGCGCACCGCCGGCGGGGGTTCCATCATCAACATCTCGTCCATCGCCGGCATGATTGCCACGCGGCCTGGCTCCGGCGCCGGCTCAGCCTACGCCAGCTCCAAGGGCGCGGTGCGCCTGCTCACCAAGTCCACCGCCGTCCAGTACGCCGGCGAGAACATCCGCTGCAATTCGGTGCATCCCGGCTTCATCGACACGGCCATGACCGCGCGGACTATGGCCGACCCGGAGCAGCGGCAGCTGCGCGTTGACTCAACGCCCATCGGACGCATCGGCACGGTGGACGACATCGCCTTCGGCGTGCTGTTCCTGGCCTCCGACGAGTCGTCCTTTATGACTGGCAGCGAGTTGGTGATTGACGGCGGCTATACGGCGCAGTAGGCTGTTAGCGACGCAAGGACGCGCTTTCCTGCGCTAAATCAACGGAATCAGGATGGCGCGTTTGTGAACTGGCAAAGGATGGAGCGATGGGCGATCTGGGCGAGCGTCGCCGTTTATGCAGCCGCCACTGTTGCTTTGCTCGTACTGCTGGTCAGGAATCTGGCGCCCGACGGCTCGCCGGCACAAAGGTTGGCCGAGGGTTTCGCGGCGAACCTCAGCGACTTCGGCGATGTCGGAGGCGGCGCGCTTTTCATCATTGTTTTACTCAGTATGTCCGCCATGGGAGGAGTCTGGACAATGGTACTGATTTTCAAGGGCGTTGACACGCTGACCGAGATGATACGGGAACGGCGCGGCCGGGACGACCGGATCAGGGAGGAGGGTCGTGAGGAGGGTCGTGAGGCGGGGCGTCAGGAGGGCCGTCAAGAAGGCCGTGAGGAAGCGATAGCTTTATTCCAGGAGTCCCTGGAGCAGGCTGGCATCAGCCCGGACGACCTGATGCGGCGCCTTGAAGAACGAGGCGGGCCGGGCGACCGGGTTCGTGAGATTGTCCGGGCCGAAGCGAATGACGAAATCAGGGCTATTGTCCGGGAGTATCTTGCGGAACTCGGTATCAGCCCGGACGGCAACCGGCGACCTCCCCAGGATCCGACGCGCCCGACGTAAAGCGCTCGGCTTATTCAACGGCGTGGAGCGCGCCGTCCTCGGTGCGAACCAGCAGTCGTCCTGCCGCATAAACGGGGTCGGTGCGGACGCCGGCCGACAATTTTAGTCGCCAGCGTTCCGCGCCGTCGGTCCGGTTCAAGCCGTAGAGCCAGCCCGCCTTGTCGCCAAATACCAATAACTCGCCCACGACCACGGGCGACGCCACGATGCCGCTCTCGGCCGGGAACTGCCAGACTTCTTCGCCCACCATCGCATCGACGGCGTACATTTTGCCCACCGTGTCTCCCACGTAAAGCCGCTCCCCGGCAACCGCCGGCGCAGATATGATGCCTTCGGTCCTCTTTAGACGAGAAGGGTAGTCGTCGGGATAGTCGGACCCAAACCGCCAGAGATCTCCGGGCTGGGACGGCGGCGCCGGCAGGGGGAACCCCCACAACCACAGCTGGGACCAGGTTCGGGTCACCGCGTACTGCCCGGGGTATTCCAGTGCGTCGGCTGCCATGGCGTGAAGCTGGCGCTGGGCTACGAAGTAGGTCATCCCATTGGTGGTCACCGGCGGGGCCGTCAACGATCCCGTACTGCGAAATCGCGCCCGTTCCTGTCCGGTTCTGGCGTCCAGGGCGTACAGGCTCCGGTCGGCAGAGGCGGTGAAAATAAACTTCCCGTCCAGGGATGGAGGTGATCGCACCTCGCCCAACGATTCATGGAACCAGACGTTCTCGCCGGTCGTGGCGTTCAGAGCGTAGGTAACGCCGTCCAGCGCGCCGGCGTACACCATACCGTTGGCGACAGATACCGGGCCGGCCGTTGAGTCGCCCATCTCATATTCCCAGCGGATCTCCTGACTGACCGGATCCCGGGCCACCAGCCGGCGGTCCGGCGTCGTGTAATACAGCGTGTTGTTGGCCATGGCCAGCGAGTTTCCCAGCGGCCCGGTGGCGGCCATTGAGTCCACTTCCTGTCCCGTGCCGGCGTCCAGCACGGCGATGCGGAAGTGCGCGCCCAGGTAGATGCGGCCTTCCGATAAGATGGGCGCGGCCAACGTGGCCTCTCCGGTATCCACGCTCCACGCCAAGGCGCCCTGTGGCTCATGCAAAGCGTCCGCCGCATATCGGGTCAATCCCAGGTCCCGGCCGGCCATCGTCCATGAGTTGCCCGCGGATGCGGAATCGAAAACTCGTTCCGGTTGTCTCCCCCACAGTATCACGGGATCGGGAATGAAGGGGAAATTCAACCAGACCGTGAAACCAATGACGATGATTGCGACAAACGCGATGAGGCCGTTGCGACGCGAGATGAACCGGCGCCGGCGCGGCGCTTCCTGGGCCCAATCGGGCAGGCCAACTTCGGTATCCGGCTGATCCGCAAGGTGAGCGGACGGATCCTCTACGGGCGCGGACCTTTCTGTGTCTGAGGGATTGGAGGACATGGTCATAGGCTTTCACACCGGGCAGATTCAAGAATGAGGCGGGATGTAATGATACACCCCGCCGACCGGATGTGCGTTGGTTAGGTAGATTTACACGTTCCGCAGCTTGGGATCCAGGCGATCTCGCAGCCAGTCCCCCAGCAGGTTCATGGATAGCACCGTCAACACGATTGCCAGGGTGGGGAAGAAGAACAACCACCAGGCGGTTACGATCAGCGCTCGACCGTCGGCCACCATCAGGCCCCAGGCCGGGGTCGGTTTCACCAGGCCGGCGCCCAGGAAACTCAGCGTTGATTCAAGGATGATGACGTGGCCAACCTCCAGCGTGGCCAGCACCACCACCGTGTTCACCACGTTGGGGAAGATGTGCCGCATCATGATCCGGGTGGGGGACGCGCCGGCGACCTGGGCGCGGGCGATGAAGTCCTGCTGCTTGATGGCCAGGGCTTCGCCTCGCACCATCCGGGCGAATCTGGCCCACAGCAGCAATGCGATCACCAGCACCACCGTCTGGAACCCCGGGCCGCTCACTGCCACCAATACCAGCGCTAACAGGATTGACGGGAACGCCAGCTTGATGTCCACGATGCGCATGATCAGGTTGTCCACCCAACCGCCGCCGTAGGCCGCCAGCAAGCCCAGGACGGTGCCCACGCCGCCGCCCAGCGCGATGGCCAGCAGGGAGATGGACAGCGAGATCCGGGCGCCGTGGATGATGCGGCTGAGGATGTCGAACCCCTGCCGGTCCGTGCCCAATATGTACTGCCAGCTGCCGCCCTCCTGCCAGGCCGGCGGCATAAGCCGGTCACGCAGGTTCACGTCCACCGGATCATGCGGCGCGATCAGGTTGGCGAATATCGCCGGTATGATCAGCATCACCATCAGAATGAGCAACGGGATGATCGGATACTGGCGGACGTTGAAAAACGCTTGCCCTACTTTTCCCCGCTGGGGAAGCAGATCGTCGGCAGGTCGTGGGGTTGCGACCGGAGTTGCTGCGGGCGTGGTCATGGCCAAATTCCTTGTGGGGCGAATCGAATGGGCGCGGAGCTCTGCTCGTTTAGTAACGGATCCGGGGGTTCAGGTAGGCGTACATCACGTCAACCACCAGGTTGATGAAGATGTAGAACGCGGCGAACAGGATGACGATGCTCTGGATCACCGGGAAGTCGCGGTTGCGGATGGCGTCGATGGCCAGATTGCCCAGGCCCGGCCAGACGAATATCGTCTCTATGACCACCGAGCCGGTGAGCAGCACCGCGCCGATCAAACCCATGTAGGTGAAAGGAACGATCAGCGCGTTGCGGAAGCAGTGTTTCCAGATCACCTTCCGCTCCGGCATCCCCTTGATCCGCGCCAGCTTCACGTACTCCGTGTCCAGCACTTCCAGCATGGAGGAGCGGGTGAGCCGCATCACCGCGGCGACGTTGTAGTAGCCCAGGGCTACGCCGGGCAGGATTATCGACTTGAACCCGTCGTTGCCCGAGGTTGGCAACCAGCCCAGGATAACCGCGAACACCCACATCAGTATCAGACCGATGGCAAAGGACGGAGCCGACTGTCCAATCAGCGCAACAATTTTGCCGGCCCAGTCGAATGCCGTGTCTTTCTTCACCGCCACCAGGACCCCGATGGGCAAAGCGATACCCGCGCTGATGACCCAGGCGAAAGCCGCCAGGTAAATGGTGTTGGGCAGGCTTCCGGCGATCAACGTCGTGATAGGCACGCCGCCGTAAGCCCAGGCTTCGCCGAAGTCGCCGGTAACGAAGTTGCCGATGTAGCGGGCGTATTGGACGTAAATGGGTTGGTCCAGGCCCCATTTCGACCGGACTTGCTCAACCACCTTGGGACTGGCGTCCTCCGGCAGCAGGATGGCGACCGGGTCGCCGGTAACGCGGGCCAATGCGAACACTACTGCGCTGATGACCAGTATCGCGATGATGGACTGGATCACCCGCAAAAAGATAAAACGCTGCATGGGAGGACCTTCGCCGTCAGGGACGTTTCGCTGTGTTTCGTGAAGGGGCGACCATTGGGCCGCCCCTCAACTTCTCTACTCTACCGTCGCACGACCTTGGTGTACTCGTGGCCCTTCATGCCGCCGAAGTAGCTGTTGTTCACCGAGTACTCGGCGATCACGTCCGGGTTGATGCCGAACTCGGCGAACAGGAACCCCAGCGGAATCGTGGCGTTCTGCTCGTACATATATTGCCCGGCTTCCTTCATCAGGTTCAACCGTTCGTCTTCGTCCACGCTGCTCTGCCATCGGCTGAACAGGTCTTCAGTGAAGGGGTCTTCGTACATGTACACCGCGCCGGCCAAGGCCGGGCTGACGAAATACACGCGCATATTGCGGCCGGCCGGCCAGAACCCCGTGCGGTGGGTCCAAAGGACGCTGTTCATCTCGCGGGCCTTGTAGCGGGTGCGGATGGGTTGGAACTCGCCGATCTGGGCGTCAACCGTAAAGCCCACGTCCTCCAGCCAGGAGATCATCGGCACGGCGATCTCGGTCAGTTCGGGTACGCCAACCAGTTTGCCGGCCATGAACTCGATGCTCGGGCCTGCGCCCTCCGCGTATCCGGCTTCGGCCAGTAGTTCCTGCGCCAGTTCAGGGTCGTATTCCGGGATCACCCAGGCCGGATCGTAGGACGGATCGGTGGGATGCCAACCGGTATTCGCCATCAACTCCATCTTGTTGTCGAAGAAGGCTTCATTCAGGGCGTCCCGGTCAATGGCATGGTTCATGGCCCGCCGAACCAGGACGTTGGTGTTGGGGTCATTGGGGTCGTAACGGTCTTCCAGGTACTGACCGCCAATGCCGACCCACACCATGAACGCGGGTAGCGTGCTCTGGGTGATGGCGTAACCGGCGTCAATAATCTCTCCCTGCAATTCCCTTGGGATCTCCGCGATGTCGGCCTCCCCGGCGCGGAGCATGGCCACGCGAGTCAGGTCCTCCTCCGCGAAGAAGAAGGTGAGGGTGTCGAAGTCGGGGTTGATTCGCCAGTGGTCGTCAAAGGCGCGTTCGTACTCCAGCTTCGCCCCCTGCTGGTAGCTGACGTGCTTCCAGGGACCGGTGCCGATGGGGTTCGCGGCGTAGGTTTCTTCGCCGTTCTTGTCCCAGTAGTCAAGGCTGTAGATCAATGGGTCAGTGGTGGCTTCCGAGGCATAGAACGGGATCCACAGCTCGGGCCGGTTCATGTTCCAGACCATCTCGCTGTCGCTGACCTCGGTGACCGTGGCCGCTTTCCCCATTTCCTCAACTTCCCAACTGCGCGCGTCGCCCTCGGGACCAAGGATCTGGTGCCAGAAGTCGCCGAAGCCGGTTTTGGACTCCGGATGCGTCCATAGCTGGAAGCTGAACACGAAGTCTGATACCCCGAAAGTGTCCTCTCCGTGATGGAACGGAACATTCTCCCGCAGTTTGATGGTCCACTGCTTGCCATCGGGCGAGACTTCCCAAGTTTCCGCAAGCATGGGGCGAGCTTCCCAGGTTTGATAATCGCGCTGGAAGAGCGCTTCCTGCATGGGCTGCAAAATGCCCTGGTTGGTGCCCCCGACACGCCAACCGAGCAGGTTTTCGGCGTAAGGCGGGGTGATGGCGACGCGCAGGTCGGCCTGGACCGGCTGGCCCGCCGTCGTCTCCGGGACGGCCGTCGCTTGAGGCGCAACCGTGGGAGCGGCTCCGCCGGCGGCGCGGTCGCTCATGCCGGAGGGTTGGGCCAATGCGGCGGTGGCGGTGGGTTCCGCCTGGCTCTGGGCGGCCGGCGCCTCAGTGGCCGCGGCCGGTTGCTGCGGCTGCGCCGCCGGCGCCTGCTGTGCCTGGCCAGCGGTGGCGGGCGCAACGGGCGCCGCCGCTTCCTGCTCAGCCGGAGCGCCGCAGGCGATGGCAAGTGTCAAAGCTAGGGTCATCATTGCGAAAATCGTCGTTTTAATGGAAAAGGCTCTTGACATTCTTTCTCCTCTCCGCGCCTTTTGATGTATTTATCACATCCGGCGCATCGCATTCGTCAAACGACAATTGTCGTTCAAACAGTGCCGAGGAATGTACTCAAAAGCCATGTTAATGTCAACCAAACTGTCCAGAATATTCTGGCGATACCCATGGGGATAAACGAATAGTAGTTACAATGTACGGATATATTATCGTTAATCGTAAGCGGCAGTCTGTTCCGTCCTGTTAACGTTGTTTTGTGCGATAAATTGGCTGAATGCGGTGGTGCGATGTTATTTCGCACCACCGCAAATCAGGCCTTTTTGCAGGATGGCGAATTCACCCGGTCGGCGCCGACGGGATGATTGTTTATTGCCGCACCACCCTGGTGTACTCGTGGCCTTTCATGCCGCCGAAGTAGCTGTTGTTAACCGAGTACCCGGCGATCACTTCGGGGTTGATGCCGAATTCCGCGAAGAGAAAACCAAGCGGCATGGTGGCGTTCTGTTCGTACATGAACTGGCCCACTTCCTGCATGATCTGTTCCCGTTGTTCCGTGCTCACGCTCTTCTTCCACGTATCGTACTGCTCCTCCACGTAGGGATCTTCGTACATGAACACGGATCCCTGCTGGTTGGGACTGACGAAATACACGCGCACGTTGCGTCCCGACGGCCAGAAGCCGGTACGGTGCGTCCACAGCGTGCCATTCATCTCGCGGGCCCGGTAGCGGGTGCGGATGGGCTGGAACTCACCAATCTGTGCGTCCACGGTGAATCCCACCTCCTCCAGCCAGGAGATAATTGGCACCGCGATCTCGGTCAGTTCCGGCACGCCCACCAGCTTGCCGGACATGAACTCGATGCTGGGCCCGGAGCCCTCGGCGTAGCCGGCCTCGGCCAGCAACTGCCGGGACAGGTCGGGGTCGTAGGCCGGAATCTCCCAAGCCGGGTCGTAAGTAGGATCCGTCGGATGCCATCCGGTATTGGCCATCAGCTCCATCTTGTTGTCGAAGAAGGCTTCGTTGATGGCGTTGCGGTCAATGGCGTGGTTCATGGCCCGACGCACCAGCACGTTGGTGTTGGGATCGTCCGAATTGCGCTTGTCCTCCAGGTACTGCCCGCCGATGCCTACCCAGACCATGAAGGCCGGCAGCGTGCTCTGGGTGATGGCGTATCCGGCGTCAACGACCTCACCCTGCAATTCGCGCGGGATCTCGGCGATGTCGGCCTCGCCGGCGCGGAGCATGGCCACGCGGGTCAGGTCCTCCTCGGCAAAGAAGAAGGTCAGCGTTTCGAAGTCGGACGTGATGCGCCAGTGCTCGTAGGGAACCCGCTCGTACTCCAGCTTCGCGCCCTGCTGGTAGCTGACGTGCTGCCAGGGGCCGGTGCCCACCGGACTTTCGGCGTACACCGCCTCGCCGTTCTGCTGCCAGTAGTCCAGGCTGTAGATCAGCGGGTCGGTGGTAGCGTCGGAGAACCAGAAGGGAACCCACAATTCGGGGCGATTGGAATGCCAGATCATCTCGCTGTCGGACACTTCTTCAACCGCCGCCGTCATCCCCAGTGTGTCAACCTCGAAACTGCGCTGTTCCCCGGCCGGCCCCAGGAGTTCGTGGAACCAGTCGGTAGCGCCTTTGCCTTCGGGGTGCGACCAGAGCTGGAAGCTGAACACGAAGTCCGAAACGCCGAAGGTGTCGTCACCGTGGTGGAACGGTACGCCCTCGCGCAGCTGGAAGTGCCATTCCTGGCCGTCATCGGAGACTTCCCATTCGGTCACCAGCATCCCTTTGGCTTCCCAGGTTACGTAGTCCCGCTGGAACAACTGCTCCTGCATCGGCTGGAGCATCCCCTGGTTGGTGCCGCCCACGCGCCAGCCCAGCAGGTTCTCGGCGTAGGGTGGCGTGATGGCGACGCGCAGGTCGGCCTGCACCGGCTGGCCCGAAGTTGCCTCAGGGACTGGTGTGGCCGTAGGAGCGGCAGTCGGAGCCGCGCCACCGGCCTTGGTGTCGGCCATGCCGCTGGGCAGCGCCAGCGTGGGCTTGGCTTCGGCCGGGGCCGGCTGTTGTTGGGTTCCCGCCTGTTGTGCCGTCTGCTGCTGCCCAGCGGGCTGTTGCGCCGGCTGCGACTGAGGCGCCGCCTGCTGCTGCTGGCTCGCCGCTGGAGCGGCCGGCGCCGCCGGTTGCTGTTCCGCCGGAGCCCCGCAGGCCAGCGCGGCCGCCAGGGCCAGAGACAGCGCGGCGAAAATCGTCGTTCTTATGGAAATAGCTTTTGACATTCTGTCTCCTTTCCGCGCCAATTTACACATTTTTCACATCAGGCGCGACGCATTTATCGAACGACGGACATCGTCCGATTCACGCGGCGGAATCTATTCAAAAGCCATGTCAATGTCAACCGGAATAACCGGATTCGTTTTGAAAAGAGAAACAAGATAAACGAATGCAATCCATAATAGACATGGAATGTTAACGTTTATCGTTGTCATTGTCGCAAGATGTTGACCATACCGTTACATACAGCCATAATTTTGCGGATTGCGGCGATAGCTGAATGCTCCGCATCGCCGCAATCGCAGCCGGTGGTCCGGTAGAGAACTCCCTCGCCCGTCGCCGGCGGATCGGTTGCCTACTTCCGGACCACCCTGGTGTACTCGTGGCCTTTCATACCGCCGAAGTAGCTGTTGTTCACCGAGTACTCGGCGATCACCTCCGGGTTGATGCCAAACTCGGCGAACAGGAACCCCAGGGGCATGGTGGCGTTCTTCTCGTACATGAACTGGCCGGCTTCCTTCATTAGGTTCAACCGTTCCTCTTCGTCCACGCTGCTCTGCCAACGGGCGAACAGGTCTTCGGTGTACGGGTCCTCGAACATATACACCGCTCCGTCCATGGCCGGGCTGACGAAATAGACCCGCATATTTCGGCCGGCGGGCCAGAACCCCGTCCGGTGCGTCCAAAGCACGTGATTCATCTCTCGTGCCACGAAGCGCGTGCGGATGGGTTGGAATTCGCCGATCTGGGCGTCAACCTGGAAGCCCACCTCCTCCAGCCAGGAGATAATGGGCACCGCGATCTCGGTAAGCTCCGGCACGCCCACCAGCTTGCCCGCCATGAACTCAATCTTGGGACCGGCGCCCTCGGCATAGCCCGCCTCGGCCAGCAATTGCCGGGCCAGATCGGGGTCGTATTCCGGTATCTGCCAGGCCGGATCGTAGGACGGGTCGGTGGGATGCCAGCCGGTATTGGACATCATTTCCATCTTGTTGTCGAAGAACGCTTCGTTGAGGGCGTCCCGGTCGATGGCATGGTTCATGGCCCGGCGCACCAGCACGTTAGTATTGGGGTCGTTGGGGTCCCGTTTGTCCTCCAGGTACTGCCCGCCGATGCCGATCCAGACCATGAAGGCCGGCAGGGTGCTCTGGGTGATGGCGTAACCGGCATTGATGATCTCGCCTTGGAGCTCTCGGGGGATCTCAGCGATATCGGCTTCTCCGCTGCGGAGCATGGCCACCCGGGTCAGGTCCTCCTCAGCGAAGAAGAAGGTCAGCGTCTCGAAATCGGGATTGATGCGCCAATGCTCTTCAAAGGCCCGCTCGTACTCCAGCTTCGCGCCCTGCTGGTAGCTCACGTGCCGCCACGGGCCGGTTCCCACTGGACTTTCGGCGTACACCGCCTCGCCATTCCTTTCCCAATAGTCCAGGCTGTAGATCAGCGGGTCGGTGGTGGTGTCCGAGGCGTAGAAGGGGATCCACAGTTCGGGGCGGTTCATGCGCCAGATCATTTCGCTGTCGCTGACCTCCTCCACCGCTCCCGTCGAACCCAGTTCGTCAACTTCCCAGCTCATCTTGTCGCCGCCCGGGCCCAACAGGGTATTCCATAATGGTCCGAACCCGGCTTTGCTCTCCGGATGTGACCACAGCTGGAAGCTGAACACGAAGTCGGAGACCCCAAACGTATCCTCGCCATGGTGGAAGGGGACGTCCTCGCGCAGTTTGATGGTCCAGGTCTTGCCGTCGGCGGAAACCGACCAGTCGGTCGCCAACATGGGCTGAGCGGACCAGTCCTGGAAATCGCGTTGGAACAGGTGCTCCTGCATCGGCTGCAAGATGCCCTGGTTCGTGCCGCCGACCCGCCAGCCCAAAAGGTTCTCGGCGTAGGGTGGCGTGATGGCCACGCGCAGGTCGGCTTGTACCGGCTCGCCCATCGTTTCCTGCGGCTTCGGCGCAGCGGCGGGAACCGCGGTGGGCGCCGCGCCGCCTGCTTTGGCGTCCGACATACCGGCGGGCAAGGCCAACGTGGGCTTCGCCTCCTGTTGCGCGGCCGGTTGTTGTTGGGTTCCCGTTTGAGGCGCCCCCGGCTGCTGGGCCGCCGGTTGTTGAGCCGGCTGCGATTGGGGCGCGGCCTGTTGTTGCTGGCTGGCCGCTGGGGCGGCGGGCGCGGCCGATTGCTGCTCTGCCGGCGCGCCGCAGGCCATCGCCATTGCCAATGCGAGGGCTAATATTGCGAAACTCGCTGCGCGTATGCATTTGATTTTTGACATTCGGATTTCACCTCCGCTTAGGTGGCGTGCCGGCGTGGTTTGGCACGACGCATTCACTAACCAGCTAGCGTTGTTTGATGCGTAAAACGGAATGTACGTAAGAGGCCGTATATTGTCAACTAAATTTGCTGAAGCAAATCATAATAATGACGAACTAGCACTATTATAATCATCAAATTGACCTATTTACGTCTCGTCAAAGCTCGCCAGAGCGCATTGTATCACGCGCACGGATTACGATATTCTTTACAAGCAGCGTGAATGGTGGCGCGATGCGCTTCCACACCGCGCCCCGCTTCGCAAAGAGGGATGGACCGTTATAGTCTGGCGTTTCTGGCGAAGAATTGCCGACTACTTGCGCACCACCCTGGTGTATTCGTGGCCCTTCATCCCGCCGAAGTAGCTGTTGTTCACCGAGTACTCGGCGATCACATCCGGGTTGATGCCGAACTCGGCGAACAGGAATCCCATAGGCATGGTGGCCGACTGTTCATACATATACTGTCCGGCCTGCCGCATCAGCCCGAGACGTTCTTCCTCGTCCACGCTGTTTTGCCACTGGTCGAACAGTTCTTCAGTGACCGGGTCCTCCAGCATGAAGACGCCGCCATCCAGGGCCGGGCTGACGAAATATGCCCGCATATTCCGGCCCGCCGGCCAGAAGCCGGTGCGGTGGGTCCAGAGGACGCCGTTCATCTCCCGCGCCTTATACCGCGTGCGGATGGGCTGGAACTCGCCGATCTGGGCGTCAACCTGGAAACCCACTTCCTCCAGCCAGGAGATGATGGGCACCGCGATTTCCGTCAGCTCGGGTACGCCCACCAGCTTGCCGGCCATGAACTCGATCCGGGGGCCGTTGCCTTCCGCATAGCCCGCTTCCGTCAGCAGTTGCCGCGCCAGGTCAGGGTCATAAGCCGGTATCTCCCAGGATGCGTCGTAAGTCGGGTCGGTGGGATGCCAGCCGGTGTTGGCCATCAACTCCATTTTGTTGTCGAAGAAGGCTTCGTTGATGGCGTTCCGGTCGATGGCGTGGTTCATGGCCTTGCGCACCAGGATGTTGGTGTTGGGGTCATTGGGGTCGCGCGCGTCCTCCAGGTACTGGCCGCCGATGGCGATCCATACCATAAAGGCCGGCAGCGTGCTCTGGGTGATGGCATACCCCGCGTCAATGATCTCGCCCTGCAGCTCGCGAGGAATCTCCGCGATGTCGGCCTCCCCGGCCCGCAGCATCGCCACGCGGGTCAGGTCCTCCTCGGCGAAAAAGAACGTCAGCGTCTCAAAGTCGGGATTAACCCGCCAGTGTTCTTCAAACGCCCGCTCGTACTCCAGCTTGGCGCCCTGCTGGTAGCTGACGTGCCGCCAGGGGCCGGTGCCCACCGGGTTTTGCGCGTAGGCGTCCTCCCCGTTCTCCTGCCAATATTCCAGGCTGTAGATCAGCGGGTCGGTGACCGTGTCCGAAGCGTAGAAGGGAACCCACAATTCAGGACGGTTCAAATGCCAGATCATTTCGCTGTCGCTGACTTCCTCCACTGCTCCCGTCACGCCCAATTCGTCCACATCCCAACTGTGCTGGTCGTTTCCCGGCCCCAGCATGGTGTTCCACAGCGGCCCCCAGCCGGTCTTGGCTTCTGGATGCGTCCAGAGTTGCCAGCTGAACACGAAATCGGACACGCCGAAAGTATCCCCGCCGTGGTGGAAAGGCACGTTTTCGCGCAGTTTGATGTTCCACGTCTGACCGTCGGGCGAAACCGACCAGTCGGTAGCCAGCATCGCCTGCGCTTCCCAGGTTTCGTAATGACGCTGGAACAGCTGCTCCTGCATCGGCTGGAGCATCCCCTGGTTGGTGCCGCCCACGCGCCAGCCCAGCAGGTTCTCCGCATAGGGCGGCGTGATGGCGACGCGCAGGTCGGCCTGGACGGGCGTTCCTTCGGTTTCCGCCCGGGGCTCCGCCGGCGCTGGTACGGCGGTGGGAGCGGCCCCTCCGGCCTTGGTGTCCGTCATCCCGGCGGGTTGCGCCAGTGTCGGTTTGGCCGGCGCCTGGGCGGCTGGCGCCTCCGTGGCCGCCGGTTGCTGGGGCGCCGCCGGTTGCGGAGCCGTCTGCGCCTGGGCCGCCGGCTGCGGTTGCTCGCCCCCGGCTGCCGGCGCGCTGGGCGCCTGTTGTTCCGCGGGAGCTCCGCAGGCTATCGCTGCCGACATACCCACAACGAGTAGTCCGCAAATTATCGTGCGTAAAGTGACGAATTGCTGCAACATAATGTCCCTCCCATCCGGCAAACGAAACAACATCGCTGTCGGCGACGAAAACAGCCCAGTCTTGCCATTGACTACCGAATATAGGTTATTGCCCGCCTTAAAGTCAAATGGATTTCGTATATTTATGCGGTTTATGCAGCGTATCATGTAATTTGATGACAATTGCTAACGAATATCGTATCGATGCGCGCGGACGGTGATGAAACTGGGTTCAAAGATCGCGGCGGGAGGTGGCGTATCCAGGCCAAATCCGTTATTCTGTGCCCACTTCGTACCAATAGACTGAGCAATGCCGGGAGGGTTTTCGCCATGACTACCACCGCGACCGTTGATGACCTTTGCACCATCGAGCAGCAGCCGAGCCGCTTCAACGACGAGTTCGGGGAGATGAGCGTGCGGGCCAAAGTCAAGGTCAAGACCGAGATGTCCGAGTTCGTGCAGAAGTTCATCCAGGCCTCCCCTTTCGTGGTAATGGCGTCCTCAGATCCGGAAGGGAACTGCGATGCCTCGCCCAAGGGCGGCAAGCCGGGCTTCGTCAAGGTGATTGACAACTCGCGGCTGCTCCTGCCCGACGTGGCCGGCAACCGCTTGTTCCAGTCCTACCAGAACATGGACTCCAACCCCCACGTGGGCCTGCTGTTCATGATCCCCGGCGTCAATGACACGGTGCGGGTCAACGGCACCGTCACCATCGTGAGCAAAGAGGAATTGGAGCGGCAGAAGGTGGAGCTGGAACTCTACTGGACCGACGACAACTCCAAGCACCTGCAAGGCATCATCATCAACGTTGAGGAAGCCTACGGCCACTGCCCCCGGGCCTACAACTTCGCCAAACTGTGGGACACCGACCAGATTGCGGAGAACCAGGAAAACCGGCCCATCCCGCTGCGCCCGTAACGCCGGCCGCACATGGCAAGTTTCCGTAGGGGCGAATAATCATTCGCCCCTACCGTTTTACAGAGGAAGGCCCGTGGCCATCCGAAACATGAACAGCGCCGGCGGTAGCAGTATCTGGCCGAGCAAGTTAATGCCGAAGGCGTAGCTCAGCGCCAGGTTGACCCCAATCAGCCCAATCAGGGGTATCCAGCCGTAGCGTTCAAATTGCAGGTACGGTTCGTACAGCGACCGGGGAAGCAGGCCACCCAGGACTTTGCTGCCGTCCAGCGGGGGCAGGGGTATCAAGTTGAAGATTCCCAAAATGAGATTGAAGAAGATGGCGAGAAAGGCGGCGAAACCCACGACCTCGGCGATCCCCGATATGAGCGCTGTGCTGGTCACCACGGGAAGCAGGTCAAATCGGAATACCAGGCCCAGCAGAAACGCCAGCACGAAGTTGGACAAGGGGCCGGCGAAGGCCACCCACGACATCCCCAGGCGTCCGTGCCGCAGGTTGTACGGATCCACCTGCACCGGCTTGGCCCAGCCAAACCCAATCACCAGCAGCAGCAGGAAACCAAGCAGGTCAATGTGCTTGATCGGGTTGAAGGTCAACCGCCCCATGCGTCGGGCCGTGTCGTCGCCCTCCATGTGGGAGGTCAGGGCGTGGCTGAACTCGTGGACGGTGAATCCGATGACCAATCCCAGCAGCCCGATCCCGATGACCAGGATGAAGGAGACCGGATTGTCCCGGAGCAGGTCGAGGCTCTGGAGTATCACGTAGCAGGATTTTCCAGGTTTCCCGGCTGAACCCGGCGGCGGGATGCCGGTTGTGCGCGGGGCAGTGCCATCAGGTCGGCTTTCAGCGCGGCCATGCCCTCCGCGCCCAGGTCGTTGGCCTCGGCTACGATGGCGACCGCGCCGGCCTGACGCAGGGCCAGCAGTTCGTTGGCGGTGGGCTGCGGGCCAACGCGGACGACAAGATACTTATCGGTACGGCGGGCGGCATCGGCGGCCTGGCCCAGGTCGGCCAGCGTCCAACGTCCCGTCATGTCGTGCTTGTCCAGCACCAGAAAATCCAACGGGACGCCGGCCAGGATGCGCCAAAGGTGGTCGTCCACGTCGTCGGGGATACGCGCGCCGTGGGTCAGCTGCGGGTCCGCGAAGTTGATGGCGTCCACCAGGGCGCCGGCCAACGGAGAAACGGTGAAGTCCGCGCCGGCGGCCTGCCAGCGACTGATGGTTTCCGGCTCAAGAGGCGCGCCGCCGGCGCCCCAGATGCGCCCGCTCACGTCGGGCAGAGCGTCGGGCGTAATGCCGGGTGAGGCGATGACCACAGCATCGGCGGAGTCGCCAGCGGCGGCCAGGGCCGCGTCGAGGTCGCCGGAGCAGCGGGCGATCAGGGCCATGCCGGGCAGACGGGCGGATTGCGACGGCCCGAATCCCAGCGAAGGACCGCTGCCCGCCTCGATGCGCTCGAATAGATTGCGGAGTTGGGTCACGGCGCCACGCTACTCCGAGGCCGGCGGCTCGATGCCGTGCTGACGCAGCAGGTTTTCCAACTCCTGCCGCGCGGCGCGTTCCCGGTCACGCTCCAGCTCGGCGGCGAAACGCCCACGCTCCGCAGTATAATAGGCCTGCTCGGCAGCAAAACGCTCGCGCTCGGCAGCGAAACGAGCTCGCTCCGACACCCGGTATTCCCGCTCCATTTCCAGCCGGTTGCGGATGATTTCTCCGGTGACCGGGTCTAGGAAGCGGAACCAATCCCGGCGGGCGCGCAGTTCCAGTTTCAGAAATTCGCTGTAACCGATGCACATACTGCCATCCGGGGCAACCTCAACCGGGATGGGCTGGTAGCGGCCGTCCACCAGTCGGTGGCCTTGCAGCAAGGGCGTCAGGTAAATCCCGTAGGGATCGTATTGCCAGTACTCCAGCACGCCCCAGCCTTCGTACAGGTCGCGCTTGAAATCCCGGTCTCTGCGGTGGGTGCTCGGCGACGTGACTTCCATGGCGAACGCCGGAACCTCATGCTCCAACCACAGGAAGTAAGAACGGCGCAGGTCATTGCCCACGTTGGGTATGACGTACACGTCCGGGGCGACGAAGGCCCGTGGGTTGCCCGGCTCATAGTAGATGAACATCTGGCTGGCAACCAGCGTTTCGTCATCTTCCAGCCAAATCTCCAGGGCCGACTGCATATAGGATTGTGGCACGAAGTGGATCATTCCCTCTGGTGGCAATACGTCGCCGGCCATGGGGTAATAAACGCCGTCGTCGGGTTCGGGCGGCCGGGTAGTTTGGGCCCGGACGATTTGGGGCGCGGTCATCGGGTTGCTCCGGGCGCTAACGCGGCTCCGATTGAGTTTCGGCGCGGGAAGTAGGGGCGAATAATCATTCGCCCCTACGACAAAGCAAATGCAGCGCTATAGCGGCTGCCAGACCCGCTTGCCGTCCACCCGGGCGATCTTGCCAATCTGCTTGCCCGGCGGGAAGTGGCCGGCGCAGATGGTCCAGTCGCCCTCCTCCGCGGCGTCCAGCAAACGCGCCCGGGAAGCGGAGGACTGTTCCTTGTCGGTATCAACGCCGGCGCACCAGCCTGGCTCGCTCACCTGGGCGATGGTGTGCAGCACGTCGCCCATGACCACGCCGCGCTGGCCGTTGGAGTTGATCAGCACCACCTGGTGGCCCGGGGTGTGGCCGGGAGCCGGGGCGATGGAGATTTCGTCGCTGATGGTGTGTTCCGGCTCCTCCAAAATCTGCTGGAGGCGCAGGCGGCGCAGGGGCATGACCTGCCGGTCGATGTACGGGTACATCTGGCGTCCCTCGTCCGACGTGAAGTAGTCGTAGTCGGGGCGGGACATGACGTAGCGGGCGCGGCGGAAGTTGGGCGCCGGCATCCCGCCGGAGTAACGCAGGTTCCAGCCCACGTGGTCGCCGTGCAGGTGGGTGTGGATGATGTAGTTGACCGAGTCGCTGGGCCCGACGTTGGTGTTGTTGACGCCGACGTTGGACTCCAGGTGAGGCCGCAACTCCTCGTAGAGGTTGCCGGTGCGGTTGCCCCGGTCGGGGTGCGGGCCGGGTCCCATGCCGGTGTCCACCAGGATGACGTGTTCCGAGGTCTTGAGGAGGAAGACGCCGTAGTAAAGCTGGAGCTGGCCGTCTTCCAGGGTGTCCTGATAGGCCGCCCAGGCGTCGGCGGGAACGTCGGGGAACATCGCCGATGGCTCGCGCGGCGGCGGAACCATGTCGATGACGGCGGTAACTTCAACGTTGCCGATGGTTGCTTTGTCTGCCATTGGGGAAATCCTCCTGAGTGCGCTGTGGATGTCGCCGGGGGCTATTCATCCACTTCAAAAGTGACCAGAGAGAAGAGGTCGTAGCCGGCCAGAGCCTCCCGACCGCCAAGACCGATGAGTTCAATTACCACGCCGATGCCGGCGGTGATTCCGCCGGCCTTTTCAATGAGCTTGGCCGACGCTTCCAGGCTGCCGCCCGTAGCGATCAGGTCGTCGATGATGAGGACACGGGTTCCCGGCGGCACGTCTTCCGCGTGGACTTCCAACGAAGCCTGGCCGTATTCCAGGGTGTATTCGTAAGACAAGGTGGCTCCGGGCAGCTTGCCGGCCTTGCGCAACAACACCATCGGCACGCCCATCTTGATGGCCATGGGAGCGGCGAAGATAAACCCGCGAGAGTCTACCGCGGCCAGGCAATCTGCGTTGGCCGGCGCCGCCAACTCCACCATGCGATCAATGGTCTTGTTGAAGACGTCGGGGGCCAGCAGCAGCGAGGTGATGTCCTTGAACTGGATCCCGTGAATGGGGAAGTCGGGGATGTTCCGTATGTGTTCGGCGAGATTTATAGCCATAGCAAAACCGCCCGCAGGAGGGATAGCAATGGCCGGCGGGCCAAGCGGCAATTAGTCTAGTATCAGGCGGTGGCACAGTCAACCGCCGCATCGGGCCGGGCTAATTTTCTGACTGGAGGCGTTGCAATTCCGCTTCCAACTCGTGTATGCGCGCCCGTGCTTGATCGCGCTCGGCTGCGACACGGGCCAACGCTTCCAGGGCTTCAATCAAATCCGGCAGATATTCTCCCGTCGCCGGGTCCCAGAAACGCAGTTGTCCGAAGCGCCCGTGCAATTCCAGCCTCAACTCCGCGCTGTAGCCACGGATGATGCCGTCGGCCCCTTCCACAACCGGTATGGGTTCGTACCTGCCGTTCACCAACCGGTCGCCGGCCAGGGGCGCGTCGTAGAGACGGCCGCCGATGTAGTCGAACCGCCAGTATTCCATCACCTTGAACCCGGCGTAGATTTCCCGCTTCACCGTGTAATCCTGCATGGCAGTGCTTTCCGAAGCCGCCTCCAGCACGAACTCCGGCGGTTTGCCGATTTCGCTGATGACGTAACCGTTGGCTACCTCCTCAATCACCTGGGGCGGAATGGACAAACCGAAGGAAACGATGCAATCAGGCCGGGGCGACCGTCGCGCTTCTCCGGCCTGCTGGCAAAGATAACCCTCTCCCGACACCAGAACGTCGGGACGGTTGCGGTGGTGGCTGCGCAAAATCTGGTCGGCTTTAGCGATGTGCGGCCTTTGCTTCATGGCGTCAGGACGTTTGGGCGGGGTGGGCAGTTCCGTCAGATGAGAGTAGGGACCGGGCAGCCGGGTTTTTGGTGGTTTGGTGGTCATGGCGAGCCTCACGATGAGGCGATTCACGCGGTGACGGCAGGCTGAATTATAGCGCCGGCGAGCGGCTATTCGGCGACGACGTTTTCCAGGTGGCGGATGTCCAGGACGCGCCGGCCCGGCCCCAGGCGGATGGCCACCAGGTCAATGCGCCATTCGGGTTCGGCGCGCGGGTCAGCGCGCTCGGATAGAAAGCTCTGCGCCGTCAGCGTGAGGCGCCGGGCTTTGTCGGGGGTTAGCGACTCTTCGGGAGCGCCGTAGGCGTCGCCGCGGCGGGTGCGAACCTCCACGAACACCCAGACCGGGCCGTGGCGGGCAACCAGGTCAACCTCACCCCACTGGCAGCGATAGTTGGTCGCCACGATGCGGTAGCCTTTGGCCTCCAGGCGACTTCGGGCCAACCGCTCGCCAATGTTCCCAACCTGTTGCGGCGACGGCGGGCCGGAACCGGGCAAGTTATCCGGCGTTGGCATCTGATAAAAGCGCCGCCTGTCGCAACGGGCTGAAAGAGTAGCGGTGTATTGGGGTTGGGCCGAGTTCGGACAGGCAACGGAGGTGCCGCGCAGTGGCGTAGCCCTTGTGCTGGGCAAAACCGTAGCCGGGATAGCGCCGGTCGGCCCGCCGCATTTGCTCATCCCGCGCCACCTTGGCCAGGATGCTGGCGGCGGCAATGGACAATGACTTGCCGTCTCCCTTGACCACGGCCTGATAGGGCAAGGGACAGCGTTTGATGGGAACCCAGTCCAGCAGCAGAGCGTCGGCGGCCGGACGCAATTCCGACACCGCCGCCAACATTGCCTTAAGCACAGCCCGACCAATGCCGATGCGGTCGATTTCTCGGGGAGTGACCTGCTTTACCGACCAGGCTAGAGCGTTGGCGCGTATTATTTCCGCCGCTTCCGCTCGCCGCCGTTCGGCCAGCCGCTTGCTGTCGTCAATCAGGGCGAGCCATGGTTCACTGCCGGACAGGTCGGGCGGCAGGATGACCGCGGCGGCGGCAACCGGGCCGGCCAGCGGGCCGCGGCCCGCTTCGTCCACGCCGGCAATCAGACGATGTCCAGAGGCGCGGAACTCCGTTTCCAGCGACAGATCAGGCATTGACCGTTTCTGCAAAAGCCGAGGTGGTAGATATGTCCGGTTGGTGGCCGGCGATGGCGCCGCCGCCGAGAACGGTATCGCCCCGGTAGAACACGGCGGCCTGGCCCGGCGTGATGGCACGCTGCGGCTCGCGGAATCTCACCAGGGCGCCCGACCCAATGGCGGTCACGGTAGCGCGAGCCTCGGCGAACTTGTAGCGGATCTTGACTGTTGCTTCCGTAGGACCATCGGGTGGCTCTCCCGACACCCACGACACCGGGTCGGCGTACAGCGTGCTCCGGTACAGGTTGTCCTCCGAGCCGACCACCACCCGGCGCGCGTCAGGTTCCAGCCGGATGACGAACCGGGGCGGGCCGCCGGACAGTCCCAGGCCACGACGCTGGCCGACGGTAAAATACTGGATGCCCTCGTGCTGCCCCAGCACGTTGCCGGCGTCATCCACGATGTCGCCCGGTCGCTCGTCGGTGCGCTGGCGCAGGAACTCGCGGTAATCCCCGGTGGGGATAAAGCAGATGTCCTGGCTGTCGGGCTTGTCGGCGTTGGGAAAGCCGGCGTCGGCGGCCAGGTCGCGGATCTGCGACTTGGGGTAGTGGCCCACGGGCATTAGAGTAGCGGCCAACTGTTCCTGCCGCATCCCAAAAAGCACGTAGGACTGGTCCTTCTCGGCATCCACGCCGCGACGCAAGGCCCAGGCTCCGCAATCATCCGGCTCGATGCGGGCGTAGTGGCCGGTGGCCACGTGGCTGGCCTGGAGCATACGAGCGCGTTGGGCCAGGAAACTGAACTTGATCTTGTCGTTGCAGGCGATGCAAGGGTGAGGCGTGCGCCCGTTTTCGTACTCGCTGCGGAAGTAGTCGATGACAAAACTGCGAAACTCGCGCTGCACGTTGAGCACGTAGTGGGGAACGCCGAGGATGCGGCAGACGGCGCGGGCGTCCTCCACGTCGTCCAGGGTGCAGCAGCCCCGGTAATACTCGGGCAGGTCGGCCTGGTCGATGTCGTACAGTTTCATGGTCACGCCGATGACGTCGTAACCCTGGCGGTGGAGCAGCAGGGCCGCCACGGAGGAGTCCACGCCGCCGCTCATGGCGACGACGACGCGGTTGGGAGCAGAAGTAGCGGTAGCGGAGTTCATGAATCACTCCCTGCCGTCTCCAACCCAATCGTCGAACGAGACGCCGGAGGTATATTCGTCGGGCAACTGTGTCCATAGTACCTTGATCAGAAATCCTGCGTCTTCAAGGGCGAGTTCAGTGCCTCTTCGGTCCAAGTCTATTTCGTAAAAATTTCCGTGCAGTGACTCCGCTTGCAGCAGGGCCCGGCGAATCTCCGGCTCCTCCGACGACTCGTCAGCAATCTGGCGTACTGCGGCGCGTACCGCCTCATGGCTGGAGTGAAACCAGCCCCGGTGCGAAGCCACGGCTTTGGCCAGTTGAGCGACCGCCCCCCAGCCCTTTTCGCCGGCCTGACACAGGTCATCTTCGGCCAAGTAGGCCGGCCATTTTGACCAATATTCACGGGCCTTCGGCAGGTGCTTGCGGATGCGCGCGTCCCGGCGGGAAGCAGACTCGCGTCGAGTTCGGGGGGGCATCGTGTTTCCTCAACAGTCGCCGCGTTTGGCAGCATTTACGGTGGTAGTATAGCATCCGACATTAACGATGGAGGCAAACCAATGCCGGTTACTTTTGGATGCTCGCTGCCCAGCCGGGGGGCGATGGCCTCGCCCGACAACCTGCGGAACCTGGCGCAGCGGGCCGAAGACCTTTCCTTTGACCACGTTTGGGTTAGCGACCACATCATCATCCCCCACGAGGTGTCATCCTTCTATCCCTACGCCGCCGACGGCGTGGCGCCCTTCCAGCGGGACAACACTTACTTTGAGCCGCTGGCCGCGCTGAATTTCCTGGCCGGCTGCACCACCCGGGTCAAGCTGGGCACCCACGTGCTCATCCTGCCCTACCGCAACCCGGTGCTGACCGCCAAGATACTGGCGACGCTGGACGTGCTCAGCGGCGGCCGGCTCATCCTGGGCGCCGGCGTGGGCTGGATGGAAGAGGAGTTCCAGGCCCTGGGACTGGACACCTACGCCCAGCGGGGCAAGGTCACCGACGAGTACATCCAGATTTTCAAGGAGCTGTGGACGTCGGACAACCCGGAGTTTCACGGCGAACACTACGACATCAGCGAGGCCGGTTTCCTGCCCAAGCCGGTGCAGCAGCCGCATCCGCCCATCTGGATTGGCGGCCACACCAACCCGGCCATCCGCCGCGCCGCCACCCTGGCCGACGGCTGGATGCCCATCGGCCTGCGCCCGCCGGCCATCCTGGAACCGGAGGAACTGGCGGAGAAAATCGCCCGCCTGCGCCGCATCAGCGCCCGGGCCGGCCGCGCCGAGGACGCGGTGGACCTGGTGTTCAGCACCGACTGCGTGTTCCAGGACGAACCGGACGCCAACCGCCGCATGGTCTCCGGCCGCCCGGAGCAAATCGCCGCCGACCTGCGCCAGTACCAGGACCTGGGCGTGACGCACTTCATCTTCAGCTTCCCCGCCGACAGCGCCGACCAGCAGCAGGAGGCCATGGAACGGTTCGCGCGGGAGGTTGTTCCGCTGATACCACAGGATTGAGCAAGGAGGCGCAAAGGTGCGGCAAGTTTTTCTGTATCCCGGCGATGACGGATATTGGGTCGCCGAATGTCCGAGCTTGCCCGGATGCATCAGCCAAGGCGAAACCCGAGAGCAGGCGATAGCCAACGCAAGAGAGGCGATTGCAGAGTACGTGGCGGCCCTCGAAGCAGATGGTTTGCCCGTTCCTGAAGAGCGCTTCGAGGCGCTGGTTGTAGCCGTATGAGCAGGTTGCCCGGGATTTCCGGACGCGAGTGCGTTCAGGCGCTCACCAAAATTGGGTTCTACACAAGACGGCAACGGGGCAGCCATATTATCTTGCGTCGCAACGATCCCTTTGCTCAACTCGTGGTTCCCGACCATCGTGAACTGGACAGAGGGACGTTGCGCGCTATCATCAGACAAGCCGGATTGGGTGTAGCAGAATCTTGGATCTACTCTAACTGCTGCACACCTTATCTACCGATACCTAAGCTGGACTTTGTACAAAAACTAGAAAAATGAAAGCGGCAGGGTAAGCTGGTTTGACCCCACAACTCACCGTAGGTCAATTCGTGCTCACCCTGCCCGATGCCATTGTAACTGTTCTCTTTCCCTTCGCCATGCTGTTCCAAAACCGAACCTGGCAAAAGGCTCAGGTCCTATTGGTCGGCGCGATCCTGACGCCGGGCCAGCGCACAGTGGCCGCGGCGTTGCGGGTCATGGGCCTCAGCGGCGACCGCAACTATGCCCGCTACCATCACGTGCTGAACCGGGCGGCGTGGTCGCCCCTTGGGGCGTCCCAGGTCTTGCTCAGGTTGCTGCTTCAACATCTCGACCACGGCGACGGTCCGCTGGTGTTCGGTATCGACGAAACCCTGGAGCGTCGGCAGGGTCCAAAGATCAACGCTCTGGGTGTCTACCGAGACGCCGTGCGTTCCAGCCGCAGCTATACGGTCAAGGCCAGCGGGTTGCGCTGGATCAGTTTGATGTGGCTGGGACGCATCCCCTGGGCGGGACGGTTCTGGGCCCTGCCCTTGCTCACCGCGCTGGCGCCATCGGAACGCTATCACCAAAGGCAGGGACGCCGGCACAAGAAACTCACCGACTGGGCTCGCCAGATGATCCTGCTGCTGCGCCGCTGGCTGCCCCATCGCCCCCTGGTGGTGGTGGGCGACAATGGCTATGCCGTCCTGGACTTGCTCTACTTCTGCCAGTCCCTCCATGAACCCGTAACCCTCATCACCAGGCTGCGCCTGGATGCCGGTCTCTACGATCCCGCGCCACCCCGTCAACCGGGCCAAACCGGTCGCCCTCGGGTCAAGGGGGCACGTCAACCCACCCTCAAGCAACGCCTTGACGATCCCGAGCTGCTCTGGGACACCGCGTCGGTGTCCTGGTACGACGGCACCATGCGCACGCTGGAACTGGCTTCGCAGACCGCCCTCTGGTACCACCCCGGCAAACCGCCCGTACCCATCCGCTGGGCGCTGGTCCGAGACCCCAAAGGTGAACTGGACACTCAGGCCCTGCTCTGCACTGATGAGTCGGTCGCCCCAGTCCAGATCCTGGAGTGGTTTGTGCTGCGTTGGCAGCTGGAGGTCACTTACCAGGAAGTACGGGCTCACTTGGGCGTGGAAACTCAGCGCCAATGGTCGGATCGCGCCATTGCCCGCACCACGCCCGTCCTGATGGGTCTGTTTTCCTGGATCGCCCTGGCGGCACACTCGCTGCAACAAGAGAGCCCCATCACCCAGCGCACGGCGGCCTGGTACGCCAAACCCGCCCCCACTTTCGTGGATGCCATCGCCCTGGTGCGACGCCACCTGTGGCTGGCTTCGGACAGTTTTTCAATGTCGTTATCCGACTGTGACCGGGGAAAACCCGTTCCCGAATTGTACGCTCGGCTTATCGATTCCCTCGCCTACGCCGCTTGAACGTACAAAGTCCAGCTAATGAGACGAGGTGAATCCAAATGAGTTTGCGTTCCGACCTGAAAAGCCGCCTCACCGCCGGCGAAACCATCGTCGCCCCCGGCGCTTACGACCCCATGTCCGCCCGCGTGGTGCAATCCCTGGGCTTCGACACCGTGTACGTGGGCGGCTACATGAGCGGCGCCCACCTGGCCGTTACCGAGCCGCTGATGACGCTGACCGAGCAGGTTGACGTGGCCCAGCGCGTGGCCAAGTCGGTGCCTTTGCCTGTCATCTGCGACGCCGGAGCCGGCTACGGCGACCCGGTGCACACCATGCACACCGTCCGCACCTTCGAGCGCGCTGGCATCTGCGGCATCCACATCGAGGACCAGGTGTTTCCCAAGCGGGCGTCGTACCACGCCGGACTGGAGCACGTCATCCCCATTGACGAGTTCCTGGAAAAGATGCGCTATGCCCTGGAAGCCAGATCCGATCCCGACTTCCTCATCATCGGGCGCACCGACTCCTTCACCGCCGTGGAGGGCGACATGGAAGACGCCATCCGCCGGGGCAACGCCCTGCGCGACCTGGGCGTGGACGTGGTGATGCCCCGGGGCGTGCGGCAGCGCGAGGATCTAGCCACCTTCCGGGCCGGCGTGCCCGACGTGCCCCTGCTGGTCATCGCCGGCGCCGACGACATCACCGTGCCGGAATACGAGGAGCTGGGCTACAAGGTCATCATCTACGCCACCACGCCGGCCATCGCCGCCGTCGAAGGCATCCAGCGCGCCTACACCAGCCTGCGCGACACCGGCCACATCGGCATCGGCGCGGCTGAAGTAGCAACGCGACGGGCCGATGTAGAGGCCCTGATCAGCCTGCCCGAGTACCAGGCGGTGGAAGCGGCCACCACCGAGCGGGAGTTCCAGGACCGGGTGGGCCATTAATCGCCGGTCACGTTTGGATGGATATAATGCCGGCCCTGAACCTGATGCCAGGGCCGGCCCACAACGATGACCCGGGCTTGCCATTTCCGCCTGCCGCCTGTGCTAAACTGGCGGTGAATTAAACCACCGTCCAAGAGGCCGCCAGTGCAAAATACCGCCATTTCTCCCGCCGCCGGCGTCTCCCCCAGCATCCTGGACGCCGCTACGATTGCCCGTCGCATCGCCGATAACATCGCCACGGTCATCGTGGGCAAGGATGACGTTATTGAGCAGGCTCTGGCCGCCCTGGTAGCCGAAGGGCACATCCTCGTGGAAGACGTGCCGGGCGTGGGCAAGACCATGCTGGCCCGTTCCATCGCCGTGTCCATTGGCGGCACCTTCTCCCGCATCCAGTTCACCCCCGACCTGCTGCCCAGCGACGTAACCGGCGTGTCTGTTTATAACCAGTCCACCGGAGAGTTCAGTTTCCGCTCCGGCCCGGTTGCTGCCCACCTTGTGCTGGCCGACGAAATCAACCGCGCCACGCCCAAAACTCAATCAGCCTTGCTGGAGGCCATGGAGGAGCGGCAAGTTACCGTGGACGGCGTGACCCATCCCTTGCCGCCTCCCTTCCTGGTCATCGCAACCCAGAACTCCATCGAGTATGAGGGAACCTTCCCCTTGCCGGAAGCCCAACTGGACCGTTTCCTGATGCGGGTCAGCATCGGTTACCCGCGCTTCGACGAGGAGATGACCATCATCGCCCAGCAGGAACACTCCCATCCCATCCTGGATTTGGAGCCGGTGGCGACGCCGGACGATGTGATGTCGCTCCAGCAGGCCGCGCAGGAGGTGTACGTGGATGGATTGGTGCGCGAGTACCTGGTCGCGCTCTCCGAGGCCACCCGCGAGCACGCCGACGCTGCCCTGGGCGCGTCGCCCCGGGCTTCGCTGGGACTTTTCCGCACCGGGCGGGCGCTGGCCCTGCTCCGGGGCCGGGACTACGTGCTGCCCGACGACATCAAGGAGTTGGCCGTGGCCGTCCTGTCCCATCGGATCGTTCTTACCCCCGCTGCTCGTATGCGAGGCGTTCTGCCCGAGCGGGTTGTCGAAGAACTGCTGAACAGCGTTCCGGTGCCGGGGGCCAGGTAGGGAAGCATCGCCGGGAGGTTTGCAAATGCACACTTTTGACGTATTAGTTTGGGAAGACAGCCTTTCCGACGGGTCAATAGGCTACTCCGCTTGGTGTTCATACGTCCTCGGCGTTTCGGGACAGGGTGATACCGAGGCCGAGGCAATAGCCGATATTGCCAAGGCAATGGTTGACATCATCACCGAACCCTGGGAGGACGGACGAAGCCTGGAGGATCCAGAGACCGCAGTCGCCGAGATGGCCAACATACGGCAAGAACTCGTAACCGAGGGCATCCCGCACCGGACGCATAAGGTATCCTTGCCAGTTGTGGAACCGGCCGGCGACTGATGCCACGCTACGCTAACCTAACCTTCGGACCGCCGAGTTGCGTCGGCTGCTGCTGCGGATGGGTTTCGTGGAAACGGCGCGCAACGACCACTGGCGCTATAGACATCCGGGATTGCATCGGCGCGTTCACGTATCTTTTGGCAACAACGAAATTCGCGCCAACCGAATGGGCACGATCATCACCCAACAACTGCAAATGACCGTTGACGAATTCCGCGCCGCGATGAACGGCGATATTCCCGAGCGCTTCACCAACCCCGAATTCTGGACCAACTGAGTTGAATAAAACCGCGATCAAATCGCTGATCAGTCAGCACCGGCGCAAAATCCTCTTCAGCCTGCTGATCCTGGTAGTGCTGTTTTATTCGCTGGGCACGGGATTCCCGTTTTTCTACCGACTGCTGTTCACCCTGATTGTGCTGGTGGGCATCGGATACGGTTGGGCCTGGCTGAACCTGCGCGGATTGGACGTGCGGCTGACCCGGCTGGGCAATCGAGGTCGGGTCGGTGAATTCCTGGAGGGCCAGATCCAGCTGATCAACCGCTCCCGTCTGCCCAAGTCCTGGCTGGAAGTGAACGAAGATACCGACCTGGACGATCCGGGCGGGCGCACCGTGGCGTTGGTGAAGGGACAGGTGCGTTCCTTCCGCATCGAGACCTATCTCTCCCGCCGGGGCATCTACCGCACCGGCCGGGTTAGCGTGACCGCGCGTGATCCTTTTGGCCTGTTCCGCCTCACCCGTTCTTTTCTCAACGAACAGTCCTACACGGTGTTGCCGCAAACCCTTCCCCTGCCCGACCTGGACCGCCGTTTTGCCAACCTGCCCAGCGACTCCGCTTTCTCCCGCCGCACCCCGGCCATTACCCCTGAATCGTCCACCATCCGCGATTACGCCCACGGCGACAGCCTGCGCCGCATTCACTGGCCATACACGGCGCGCATGAACCGCCTGATGGTCAAGGAGTTCGACATCGGCGTTTCCGCCCAGGCTTGGGTGCTCTTGGACATGGAACGACGCTCCCACTTCGGCGAAGCGCCCGACAACACCGAGGAGCTGGCCGTGACTGTGGCTGCCTCCCTGGTGCAACACTGGGATGAAACCGCGGTGCCGGTGGGCTTGGCCTCAAACTCAGGCGAGCTGTGGACGCTCAAGCCCGACCGCCGTCCGGCACAGTTGGGCATCTTGATGGAAACACTGGCTGGGATACGGGCCGACGGTTTTTTGCCGCTGGAGCGGTTCATCTACGATTTGCGTCCCCAGCTTTCCGGGTTCAACACTCTAATGGTCATTACATCATCCCGACGCCCCGAATGGACCTCAGCGCTGGTGGGCTTGCGCCGGCAGGGCATCAATGTGGCGGTTTGCTACGTGGACCCCAATTCCTTCCCGCTTTCAGACTCTGGCGCATCGCCCGGCATCACCGGTCAAATCACTGCCGATTATTTGACCCAACACGACATACCCCTCTACATGGTTCGTCGCGGCGAGGACATCAACCTGGCCCTGTCCCGGCCGGTAGCTGCCGGGCCGTCGCGCATCAGTGGCCCCGCAACTGCCGGGAACAATGGTAGCCCTCCCTCCGAAACTTCCCCGTCCGCTGTTCCTACCGTGTCGTGATGCTGCTCCATAGAGACCCACAGTCATGGTTACCATAACATCTCCGGCTCCTACCCTGACCCGGCCCTCCTCCGACGCTGGCGCCCTTTGGCGCGGGCAGGTCCTGGTGGACCGCTTGTGGGCTCTGCTCGTCTTCCTGCGCCCGCCCGATGGCTGGGTGGCTGCCGGGCTCCTGACGCTCAACATGGTCATCGTGGTCTGGTCGGTGGAGGTGGCCGACTGGGCTCCCACGCCGTCGTTGGTCCTGGTCATGCTGATCGCGGTCCTGACTGCGCTGCTGCTCACCCGCGTCCGGTTTTGGACCGCGGCGGTTCTGCCCGTTGGCCTGCTCATTGGCGGCGGTGTAGTCATCTGGCAAATGGTCGCCGCTGCCCCGGAAGAACTGCAAATCGCAAACGCGGCGGTGTTTTTTGAACGTTTGGGCCTGTGGATCTGGGCCGCTCGAACCGAAGGGATCAGCGTTGACCCATTGCCCTTTGCCACGGGACTGCTGATCGCCTCGTGGCTGTCGGGATACTTGGCCGGATGGGTATTTTTCCGCTACCGCAATTTCTGGGGCGTTTTCGCCCTGGGCGCTGTTGGGTTGCTTTCCAACCTTACCTTCCTGCCCGACAACGCCAGTATCTATCTCGCGATCTACTTGTTCACTGGTTTGCTTCTCGTGGGCTGGGTGCAATCAATTCGTTCCCGGCAACGCTGGGACCGGCAGCGCCGGACCTACGACGGGCACCTGGGTATCCTCACCGTCAGCGACACGTCGGTAGTGGCCATCGTAGCCTTGGTGATTGCCTTCTTGCTGCCGGTGGGTGGCCAATGGGGTCCCGCCAACTCTTTTTACAACTTCTCTCGTTCCCCGCTGGTGCATTGGGAGGAAGATTTCAACCGCCTGTTCGCCGGACTGCCGGCCCGTCGCCCGCTGCCCTATCGCATTTGGGGCGACACCATGGCCTTCCAGGGCACCATCAACCCCACCGACACCCCCGTGTTGCAGGTCAATTCCCCGGTGCCGCTCTACTGGAAAGCCCGTTCCTACGCCACGTACAGCCACGCGGGTTGGCTGTCGGAGGGGACGGTGCTCAAAGAACCGGGGTGGAAACCCGAGCACAGCACTCCTAGCCCATATCAGGAACGTTTCAACGTAACGTTTGAGGTCATACCAAAATACGACAGTCGCAGTCTGTTCGCCGGTGGCCAGGTCATCGGCGCCAACCGCGACATTCGCATCGAAACCTTTGACTCGCCCCGCTACGTCATCAACCCCGATCCTGACAGCGCCATCGATGGCTTGCCTCCGGTGCTTCAGGATGCCGTAGTGGGATTTCGCGAAACCCTCGCCGCCGACGCCTATGCCGGCTCCGACGCCGTCATGGCGGTTCTGCCGGCAGCCTCTTTCGTGCTGGAATCGGTCGAGCGGGACGATGCCGGCCGCGTCCTTGAGGCCGTCATCGGCGAGATAGTTCCGGCAGAACCCGACGTGCTGGCGGTCCGCGCCGCCGGCGGCAGCGCTGAAGCCGACGTCCCGTACCAGTTGACGTCCTCGGTGTCTTCTGCCGAGCCGGACCAACTGCGGGTCGCGGGAGAAGAGTACGCTCCCTGGTTGTGGGCGCGTTATACTCAACTGCCCGGAGATATGCCGCCTCGCGTCGCCGCCTTGGCCCGGGACATCACCGCCGGCGCTGAAACGCCTTACGACCAGGCAGTGGCGGTGGAGCAATATCTCAAAAACAACTTCGTGTACAACCTGGACATCGCCCCACCACCCTTCGGCGCCGATGGAGTGGACTATTTCCTCTTCGACAGCCGCCAGGGCTACAGCGAATACTTCGGCTCCGCCATGACCGTGCTTATGCGCAGTTTGGGCGTGCCCAGCCGCATGACCACCGGCTATACAACGGGTCAATCCCTCGACGGTTCCAATCTATACATCGTATCCGACCACCACAGCCACGGGTGGACGGAAGTGTATTTCCCGGGCTACGGGTGGATACCCTTCGAGCCAACTCCCGGCAAAGAGATTCCGGTAGCCATCCCGCCGGAAAAAGCCCGCCGCGGCGCCCTCGCCGAGGGAAGTACCGATGCCGGCGACCTGCCTTGTGAAATCGAAGAGGAATGCGAGGACTTTGAATCGCTGTTCGACGACGAAGAGTTAGCCGCCACCATCGGAACCACCGCTCAGTGGACCGAAACGGTCCGCGCCGCGCTCCCCTGGATTATCGGTCTTGGGGCTGCCGCCGTGCTGACGGCTTTGGCGGCATGGGTTATTTGGCGCTCGCTGCTGGCCACGCCGCGAAACGTGACCGGAGCCTATCGGCGGTTGCTCCGGTTGGGGGCCCTGGCGTCCTTCCCGCTGCGGGAGCACCAGACACCCCATCAGTGGGGATCCAGGCTAGCCGCCGCCATGCCGGAACAGCAAGCGGCCATCCAACGCATCGTCAACGCGTACACTCGTCAAACCTACTCAGGCCGTACCCCCGCCGACGCCGACGATTCCGGCGGCATATCCGAAGCTTGGAAAACCCTGCGCTTCCCGTTGGCGTTGTACGCTCTCCGACGCCGGCAAGCTTGAACCCGGCCAAAAATCCCGATGGGCCTCGCTGAGCTGCGATCTTATGAACTCAGTCAACCGGGATGAAACGACGCTGCACTACTGTTTGCAGGAAACCCCCTTCGGCTGGGTCGCCTTGCTGGGTGGACGCGACGGCCTCCTGCGTCGCGTGAGCCTGCAACCTCAGCCGCAGGACGCGCTGGACGGGCTCGGCGAAGAACTGAGCAACGCCGAGGAAAACACCGCCCGGTTGGCCGGTGTGCTGGCTGCCCTAAATGACTACTTCGCCGGCGACCTGACGGCTTTGGATGGCATTCCACTGGATTTCTCCGCCGCTCCGCCTTTCTTCGGCGCAGCGTGGGACGCCTGCCGCGCTATTCCGCCGGGCGAGACTCGTTCCTACCAGTGGCTGGCGGCTGCCGCCGGCAACCCACGGGCATCGCGCGCCGCCGGCCAGGCCATGGCGAAAAATCCTTTCCCTTTGATAGTCCCCTGCCACCGCGTGGTCGGCAGCAATGGTGGCCTGCATGGCTACGGAGCCGGCGGCGTGGGCGTCAAGGCCCGTCTGTTGGAGATGGAGCGGCGACAGGCCAAATTGCTCTGAACGCTGAAGGCATATGCGCCAGGATGGGTTAAGAGCGGCTAACGCATGGATCGTCAGCTGCCGTCGGCAGAGGATCTGTTGCCAAAGTCAGGCGGCAATTCGTTGAACGGTTCGCCGTTGGCTTCGGCCTCCAGCCGCCGTTGGTTCCATTTACGCCAAGCAGCATCAGCTTCGTCGCGGCCCTGTGCGATGCCTTCCTCCCTACCTTCGTCGCGGCTTTCCTCACGAATTTTTTGGCGGAATATGGCAGCGAATACCATAGCGGCTCCTTCAACCAAAATCGGGCTGGCGAACAGCCAGAACGCGCCGGCGCGTGCGGTGTCGCCCATGACTGCTGACGGCGTTTTCTCCCAGGACGGGTTTTCGACAATCATGACATGGACGGATATGTGGAAAATGAGAGTGACGATGAAGCATCTGCTGAACGTCCAGAAATGCGGTCGAATCCGCTCTGCCGGAACGCTGAGTATGGCTACCCGTTCCGTATCGTCGTGATTCCGTCTTTGTTGGTTCATATGCTATCCCCACAATTGGAATCGGGCAAGAGGCGATGGCTCCGGGCCTTGTCTAACCCAGCCCGCGGGCGCGATATTGCAGCGCTTCCGCCAGATGCGCCGGGCCGATCCGTTCCGCTCCGGCCAGGTCGGCCACGGTCCGCGCCACCTTGACCACTCGGTGCAACGCCCGCGCCGACAGGTCCAGCTGTTGAGAGGCTCTTTCCAGCAGCGCCGAGGCATCGTCCTGCAAGTCGCAGTAGTCCCATATCTTGGAACCGGACATCTCCGCATTGGACGTCCCTGGCGCGTCCCCATTCTTCGCGAACCGGGCTTCCTGAATTCCTCGGGCCGCCACTACCCGGTCCCGCGCCTTTGCCGATGGTTCGGCGTCAGCTTGCCCCAGCAGGCTGTCGTATTCCACCGGCGGGACCTCCACGAAGATGTCGATGCGCTCCAGCAGCGGCCCGCTGATTCGCCTCTGGTACCGTGTCAACGCCGACGGACTGCAAACGCACTCCTTCCGCGGATGAGAGAAGTAGCCGCAGGGACAAGGGTTCATGGCGCCCACCAGCATGAAACTGGCCGGATAGGTCACGGTTCCGCTGACCCGCGTAATCGTCACCGTCTTGTCTTCCAGAGGCTGGCGCAGCGATTCCAGTGCGGCGTGACCGAACTCCGGCAGTTCGTCCAGGAACAGCACGCCCCGGTGACTCAGCGTGATCTCGCCGGGACGCAGCATCCGGCCCCCGCCCACCAGTCCGGCGTTGGATATGGTGTAGTGTGGCGCGCGAAAAGGGCGCTGGGCGATGAGTGGACTGTCGGGCGGGAGGTTGCCGCTGACGCTGTAGATCTTGGTGACGTCCAGCGCTTCATCTGCGGTCAGGTAGGGCAGGATGCCCGGCAACGCCCTCGCCAGCAGCGTCTTGCCCGAACCCGGCGGGCCGCTGAGGAGAATGTTGTGAAACCCGGCGGCGGCAACCTCCAGCGCCCGCTTGGCGTGGTCCTGACCTCTGATGTGGCGCAGGTCGGTGCTGTCCGGCTGCCGGCGGTTGCCGTTGAGATATACCCCGCTATGGGGGAACGGCGCGATGGCGGCGTCGCCCTGTAGATGGGCCAGCAATTGCGCCAGTGTCTCCACCGGATAGACGGTCATGCCATCCACCAGCGCCGCCTCGGCGGCATCCACTGCCGGCACGTACACGCTGCGGACGCCTTGGTCCCGCGCCACTGACACCATGGGCAAGATGCCTGCGGTATGGCGCAAGCCGCCGTCCAGCGACAGCTCGCCAAGAAAGATCGCCGGCTCCGGCGTGGGCGGCGCCTGTCCGGTGCTGAACAGAATGCCTACCGCGATGGGCAGGTCGTAGGCTGGCCCGGCCTTCTTCAAATCGGCCGGCGCCAGGTTGACGGTGATGCGTCGCATGGGAAACTCGCAGCCGCTGTTCCGCACGGCGGCGCGCACCCGTTCTTTGGCCTCCTGAACCGCCGTATCGGGCAGGCCGACGATGTGAAACGCCGGCAGGCCCGGGGAAATATCCGTTTCCGCCTGGATGATCTGACCGTCCAATCCTATAACCGCGCACGTTTGAGCAGTTGCCAACATTTCGACCCCTCCACAAGTTCGTTTCGATAGCCGTTTATTTTTCGGCGTTTCCACCCTACCATTGCCGAACTAGTGTTCGCAATAGCGGATTGTCAGCAAAAATCTCGGCGTCAATCCCTTTGCCATTGCCGCGCGCCTAAACTATACTTTTCCCATGGACCTCCAGTTTGAAATCGGCGACCCCCAGCGACCTCGGGGCCACGCGCTGCTGTATTTCCGGGTTGATACCGAGCCCGGCAGCGTGTACGGCACCTATATCATTACGCTGCCCATCACTGCCGACCTGACCAAGTACGTGCCCCCCTTCCTGGCCGCTCATTTGGGCAGCGGCGGATCGGGCCCGCTGGCGAATTTCTCCGCCTTCGCCATGCCCCCGATGTCGGAGTTGGTGGAAGGCGGGTACGACCACCTGGTGCGCCTCGCCAACCGGCGCGGCGACGACCTGGTATATGGCGGCAGTATGTTCTCCTATGACTTGGCCCGTATGATGGAATCCGTGGCCCAGGCCGTGCAGGAATACTCCGATGCCTGCTCCCAGGCCGACACCGACGCGGGAACCGCATCCGTCCCTGCCGACGACGCGGCCCTGCCGGAGGCCGTTTCGGATCTGCTGGCCGGTGGAGGGGATGCCCCGGAGGCTGACGCCGGCGGGTTGGGTGTCAACGAGGTGCTCTGGAGCTTTATGAGCGAGGGCGACCGACTGGCCGAAATGGGGCGACTGCTCGGCCGCCTGCGTTTCGCCCAGGAAGGCAACGATGACTCGGCCATCGCGGAAATCATCGCCGAGATGACGGCTCTGGGACGTCACCTGCCTGAGGAATTCAGCATCGGCTCATTGGTGAACGCCGCCGGGGATACCAGCCCCAACGGAGCGCAACTGGCCCAACTGTACCTGGACCGCTGCTACCGTCTGTCTTCCGGCGACGCCGAGCAGGTACGCCGCATCGACGAGGCGATCAGGAACCTGGAACGGCGGGGATAGGCGAAAACTATTCGTGGCCGGCTTCCGCTTTGGCGCGAGGGTGACTGCGGTCGTATTCCTCGCGCACATGGGAGTCCGTAAGGTGAGTGTACACCTGCGTCGTGGATATGCTGGAGTGGCCCAGCAACTCCTGCACGTGGCGCAGCGACGCGCCGTTTTGCAGCAGGTGGGTGGCGAAACTGTGCCGCAGGGTATGAGGCGTGATCTTGGGATCGACGCCCGCGGCTTTGGCTGCCGTCTTCAGAATGTTCCAAACCCACTGACGGGTCAGCCGCTCGCCGCGCTGATTGAGGTAAAGGGCCGTTTCACCCCGCTTCTGGCTCAACAATTCCACCCGTGCATCTCCGATATACGCCCGCAGGTTGGAGAGAGCGTCCGGGTACAGATAAACGATGCGTTCCTTGGACCCCTTGCCCCAGGTGCGGATGAATCCCTCTTCAAAGTCGATGTCCTGCACGTTGAGGGCAACCAGCTCGCTGACGCGCAACCCGGTGGCGTAGAGCAGTTCCAGAATGCTGGCGTCCCGTTTCCCTTCCGGTGTCCCCGTGTCAGCCGCCGTGGTCAGCAACTTTTTCACGTCATCCTCAGAGATGAACTTGGGCACCGACCGTCCCACCCGCGGCGAACCCAGATTTTCCGTAGGGTCCTCGCTGACGAAACCGTTGGCGCTGAGGTAGCCGAAAAACGAACGCACCGCCGCCACCTTGCGCGCGGTGGTGGTATCCCGGTACTTGCGCTTGTCGCGCAGATAGCTGATGTAGGCGTTGAGCAGATTGATGTCCACCAGACGCCAGACCTCCTGGTCCTCGGAGTTCAGGCTGTCGGCGACGAATTCCCGGAACTGGTTGAGGTCGTTGCTGTAGGCGTCCAGCGTGTTCTGGGAAAAGCCCCGTTCGACGACCAGATGCTGTAGGAACGAGTTCAACGTTTGCTTCATAATCTCCACCAGTGGGCCGGCTGACTGTCGGCGCCTCTATGCGCCGTAACATCTCTGCTTTGGCGCGTATGGAGCGTCATTGTTCTACAATGACCGGAATCCGGCACATTGGGGGTCATGCGAGATTCGGCGATTTCTCGACTACATAAGGCTGAAATCCTCAACCTATGCCGGAGACCTGCTACGCCGGGTCAGCAACCAAAGCCGCCGCCGCGACATATTTCCCCGGCAAGTCGCCGCGAACCCGGCGCATCGCGGCCCTCGTTCAGGATAATATAACCCCCATCACCATCACCCCGGAAATACAGAGACAACCCAATGAACCCTTTCATCACTCTGTCCATCATCCCCCAAACCGGCGGCGGGCCGACGAGCCTGTCCTTTCTGGCCTACTTGGACGTGTGGCTAATTAGCGGTCTGATCCTGCTGGCGGTGGTCGTAGTGGTCGGCAAGTGGTTGTGGGGAAAGCTGCGGCGCCGGCCTGATGACGCCGATGGCTACTATCACGACGAGGACTATTATCTGGACGACGACCGTTAAAGCCGTCGGTCGCTAGCTGGGTGCCCATTCACTCTGCCACCCGTATCGCGGCGAAGCAATCCGGGCCAAGAAGAAATCGAGACGCCGGCTGTTCGCTGGGGATGGCGGCCCGAATGGAAACGGTTCACACCTGGAATATACCTTCGTATCCCTGTCCGGCCGGCTCCCCCAGTCGCTCCACAAGTAGAGTGCAGATCACTGCTCTATGCGGAATAAAGAGGGGGGCTTTTCCTACGTGGAAAATCTCCAGCGTGATTTGGTTGTTAAACCCCGGGTCTATCTTGGGAGCAGTTACGTGAACTCCAACTCCCAATCTGGCGAGACGACTGCGGCCCTCGACCCGGCCGGACAGTAAATTGCTCAAGCCCACCGTTTCGAGAGTTTTGCCTATGACGAAGTCACCGGGCATAAGACGGAATCCTCCGGTGACATTGATGTTGGCTTCTGTAGCGAACTCCGCAAGGTAACGTTCAAAGTTGAATTCGTCGAGCGTCGGAATGTTCGAGACTGTAGGGCTGTCTTGCACAACCCATATCGTATCGTCCAGACGCAGATCAACCGATGCCGGCTGAAATTGTCGGCTGTTTTCACTCAGCTGCGGGTTTATCGAAAGGTCGCCGCTTTCTATCGCCTTGCGAATCTCCCGGTCTGATAACAGCATAATCTTTGGCCTCCCTATGGGAGTCTGGCAATCATTCGTTTTTGGGCTCCACGAGCAGCGATGCGAGTGCGCTTTCGGGGACTGACCAAGTTGGCCGGCCCTCGTTGCTGGTAGGCAGGTACAGGAGGAACTCATCGCCGAATTTGCCGGCGTAGAAAATCGGGACCGAATCGCGATTTTCGCCCAGGGTGTGCGTTGGAACCAAGGCCTCGAAGGTTTCTCCGTTGATTTCCTTCACGATTACGGTGTCATGCCCCATGGGAGTTACTCTGACCTCGGAGGGCTCCAACTTGATGCGGGGGCATCCTGGCTCGTGATACCAGAAAATTGGCTTTCTCATAGTCCTACCTCTTTTGCGACTGTCGCCCAACGTTTGCTGGGCTATTGGGCGGCGATTATAAGTTCTAATTAGCTGATGGTCAATCGCCTTGACACCGTTGCCGCCGCTGACTACGCTGGCCGCAGCCGGAAAACATCCCACGGACGCATCGGAGGGAACCCGCGTATGTACGACCTGCTCATCAAAGGCGGCACGGTAATTGACCCCACGCAGAACCTGAACGGCGCCTACGACGTCGCCATCGCCGACGGCAAGATTGCCGCCGTCGCCGCCGACATACCGGCCGACCAGGCGACCCGGGTGGTCGAGGTACGCGGCAAGTACGTCATCCCCGGCCTCATCGACCTGCATACCCACGTGTACGAGGGAGTCAATGGCAACGGCGTCAACGCCGACATCGGCGGCGTGCGCGCCGGCGTAACCACCATGGTGGACGCCGGCAGCAGCGGCTGCGACACCTATGGCGGGTTCCCGGCCCACATCATCCCCAACAACGCCACCGAGGTCATCCCCTTCCTGCACATCTGCCGCACCGGTCTGGCCACCACGCCCGACATCTTCTCCCCCAGCAGCATCGACCTGGAGCGCACCATACAGGTTATTGAGGAGAGCAACGGCACGATCCGGGGCGTCAAGGCCCGCATGGTTTCACCGGCCCTGGAGATCATGGGCCTGGAAATGCCCCGCCTGGCCAAGCGGGCCGCCAAAGAGGCCGGCGTCCCCCTGATGGTCCACATCGGCGACACCGAAAAGCGCTATCCCGCCGAGGTCATCCGCGACCTGTTGCCCATCATGGAGCCGGGAGACATCGTAACCCACTTCTTCACCGCCAACCCCGGCGGCGTGCTGGACAGCGATGGCAACCTGGTGCCCGAAGCGCGGGAGGCTCACGAGCGCGGCGTCTGGCTGGACACCGCCCACGGACGCGCCAACTTCAGCTTCGACATCGGCGAGCGGGTGCTGGACCAGGGCGTGGAACCCCACTGCATCAGCACCGACCTCACCGTGCCGGGCCGCATCCGCACCGTCCACAGCATGACCGAGATGATGACCCGCTTCCTCGCCATGGGCTTCACTTTGGATCGGGTGGTGGAAATGTGCACCATCAACCCGGCCCGCGCCATCGGTGAAGCGGAACGCCTGGGCAGCCTGGAAACGGGCAAGCAGGCCGATGTGTCCGTGCTGGACATCGTGGATGGCGACTGGCAGGTGTTCGACGTGCTGGGCAACGGACGCAACTCCGACCGCGCTGTAACGCCAGTGCTGTCCGTCAAGCGCGGCGAAGTGTACGAAGCCGGCTGGGGGCCGCGGCCCTGGGGTTGGGCGCCGGATACGGCCTAACTACACGCAGACGCAGCGGGGCCCGGCTCAATAAGCCGGGCCCCGGCGACGAGGTAGCATACCAATGGACGAAATCAGTTTGATTAACGAAGAACTGGCAACGATGCAGGACTTGTTTGAACGAGTAGTGGACATAATTCCAAACTTTGACATCACGAACCCGGAAATATTGCCCTATGGATTGAAACCGCATACCCGCTCCGTGAGCTGGATTGCAGAGCAAGTCATAGTGCAGCAAGCGAAATACAATCGCAACACGCTCTTCATCGAAGACGTCGACTTCAGTATGCCCGACACCAGCCTGCATGATTGCATTGTCGTGCAAAGCGATACGGAAAAGTACTATGTTAACATCAAAATTACAAACGCGGCGCGCAGACAGAACAAAAACGATATTGCAGCAGTTGAAAAGCTGTACATGCAATATCGGGCGAATCCGGATTACCGCTTGATTTACGCGGTTTTCGGATTCACTTTTGACAACACCACCATCTCGTTTGTGCCGGACAGGATTCATACGTTCTCTCCGCAATTCCTGCCCGTGTACGTCAACCCACGCAACGACAAAATCCAAGCTTATTATCACGCTGCGCCGGAAGAGCGGACACGTGATGAATTCTTGGAACTGCTGCAAACCAATTCCAGGAGCATAGTGCTGCAATGAACTACACCCTTTGCAACGAGGATTTCCTGTCAGCGGCGGACCGCCTTGCCGACAAGTCGGTGGATTTGGTAATCGCCGACCCGCCGTACTGCCTGGGCAAGGACTATGGAAACGCTTCTGACATGATGGATCCGGACGAATTCTTGGAATGGAGTAAATCATGGATTAACGCAGTAGTGCCCAAGATCAAGGATACGGGCAGCCTGTACGTTTTTACCACTTGGCGGTTCTCGCCGGAGATATTCTCATTTGTGAAAACGCAGCTGACCATGGTCAACGAAATCATCTGGGACCGCAAGGTTCCCAGCATGGGGGGCACAACGCGACGGTTCTCGTCGGTGCATGACACCATTGGATTTTTTACCAAGTCAAAGAACTACTTCTTCGACTTGGACGCGGTACGGATTCCTTACGACCAAGAAACTAAAAAGGCGCGCACTCGCTCCATATTCGTCGGGAAAAAGTGGCTGGAAATCGGCTACAACCCGAAGGATGTTTGGAGCGTGTCCCGTCTTCACCGTCTCCACCACGAGCGAGAAAATCATCCTACTCAGAAACCGTTGGAAATTATCGAGCGGATGGTAAAGTCCAGCTGCCCCGAAGCAGGGATAGTCCTCGACCCCTTTGCCGGGTCGGGCACAACTATTGAGGCGTGTCTCAAGCACAACCGCCAATGCATCGCTTTCGAGATAAACGCCGATTATTGTTCAATGATACGTGAACGCATTGAGCGACTTACAATGCAACCCCGGCTGGTTTCATAAAGACAAGCGGAAAGATTGGGACATCAGGCCGGGCTGCCCCGGTTTGAGTTGCACGAGGAGTCATCATGGTAGAAGTAGTCCTCAGTTCCCCCCGCGGTTTCTGCGCCGGCGTGGTGCGAGCCATCGACGTGGTGGAGCAATGCCTGGAGCGGTTCGGCCCGCCCGTGTACGTCAAGCACCAGATCGTTCACAACCCCTACGTGGTGGCCGAGCTGGAGCGCAAGGGCGCCATCACGGTGGAGGAGGTGGACGAGGTGCCCGACGGCTCGCTGGTGGTATTCTCCGCTCACGGATCGCCGCCCGAAGATTTCGAGAGAGCCGCCGCCCGCAACCTGCGCGTCATCGACGCCGTGTGTCCGCTGGTGACCCGGGTGCACAACGAGGCCAAGAAGTACCACCGCGAGGGCAAGCGCGTCCTGCTGGTGGGCCACCAGGGACACCAGGAAGTGCGCGGCACCATGGGCCAGGCCCCCATGACGCTGATCAACGACTCCGCCCCGCTGTCGGAGCAGGCGGTCAGCGCTGAGCTGAACTGGCCCACGGATACCGAGGTGGCGGTCATCACTCAGACCACCCTATCGGTAGGCGATACGGCCAGCGCCATCGACGCCATCCAGGAAAAGTTTCCCGCCGCCGTGGTGCGCAACGACATCTGCTACGCCACCACCAACCGGCAGGACGCCGTGACCAAGATGGCCGGCCAGGTTGACCTGGTGTTGGTCATCGGGGCGCAGAATTCATCAAACTGCAACCGCCTGCGGGAAGTGGCTGAGGCCAACGGCGTGCCGGCCTATCTGATCAACGGCCCGGACGAAATCAACCGTCAGTGGCTGGAAGGCTGCCGGCGGGTCGGCATAACCTCTGGCGCATCCACGCCGGAGGTGCTGGTGGAAGCGGTGATCGATGCCCTTGCGCCGGAACGGGTGACACTACTGGAGGGGGCCGAGGAAGACATCACCTTCACCCTGCCGCGAGAACTGCGGTAGCGTCAGGGCCGGCGGCTACTGCATGATGCGGTTGCCGTTGGGAACATAGGCCCAGTTGACCTTGTAGGTACGGGCATTCTCTTCAAAGGCTTCACTGATAACCTCGGCAGCCACGGCAGGGAATACCACCGCGCGGCCCAGCATTTTCGCGATTAACGGAGCCCGCTCCACAGCGCGCTGGATGTCCCCCATTCCGGCAGTGTACGACACCTCAATGGCAAACATGACGGGCTTCCCCGCATGGTCAGTGCCCTCCATGAGAAAATCTATGGCTCCGGCATTGTCGGCTTCTGCTCGGGTCATGAAGTTGTTCCGCGTTGCAGCGTTCATGTAGGAGCCCAGCTCGTCCTTCGGGAAGATGCGCATCAAAATGCCGTTGGGCGCAAGGCGAGCGAAAATCTCGCGGGCGTTTCGCGCTACTACGGCTTCCGTCTGCCAGCCCTTGATGACGGACATATCCTGATTGGTGCGCTGCTGCTGCTCATTGAGCCAGGCAATGCGCTCGCCTTGCGCGGCAATGGCCGCGGTGTTGGCCTGCACCATCGCTCTGATCTCAGCCATCTCCTTTTCGTGGGCGGCAGCGGCTTCGGCCTGGGCGGCAGCGGCGGCGGCCTGAACCGCTCTTACCTCGGCCAGGCCCGCAACGGTTTCGGCCAGGATGCGCTCGACACGGTCAAGGCGATCTTCCTTCGGCTCTTGTAAGGCTGTCATCGGTAGTTTCTCAAACGGGGTGGAGTTGTTTGGTTCATTATACAATACAGCGGGTTAACCCCGGAGGTCGGGCGAGATCCGGCGCGCCGCCTCCACGTACCGGAGCAAATGGTCCGGCAACCGCACACCGGATGAGCATAATCCCTGGCGAAGCGAGGAAACTGAGCTGTTGCCGAGCTGCGTGAAAAAGGCTGCCACGATGAAGGGACGCCTGCTATTTGCTATGTGCGTCATGCTGGCCGCGGCTGGAGTGGCCTGCGACGGCAATGCTTACGGCATAACCTTCGTTGGAGCGGATGCCGATGGAACGCTGATCGCACAAGGATTGTTCAGCCAAGGCGGAGAATGGGATTCGTACAAGAGCATTGACGGGGGGCTGTCGTGGACACACGTCGCCATGCTGCCGGGGACCAACCACCCCCTTTGGCGTGGCAACGGCGAACTGGAAGCGGACACGCCTCGAGGGCAATATCGGATCTCTCGCAACGGTGGTGAGATTGTCCGCACCGTTGACGGCAGATCAGAGACCGTAGCCTCCCGGTACGATTTCCTGGACATCGCCGACATGGCTGTCGCGCATAAAGCCAGGATTAGCGTCGGGAACGAGTTTCATAGCATCCATTACCATGGACAAGCGGAAACCTGCTCGTGGCCATGGGAACCGAAGGCGTGATTGTTGAACGCCCAAATGGCCAATGGTCGCGGGTCAAGGTGGGGAGATTCGCGCCAACTAGTTTCTCACCGGCCCAACGAACGCAGATGTTGCTATCACTGCCCGGCCCGTGGCTCTCGACCCTGGCGGTCGTAGCCGGTTTGGCCGCGTTCGCCGTCATTCTGGTTCAGTGCCGCTGGACCTACGCCGTGTTAGCAACCGGAGTCGGCGCAGCAACCTACACCCTTTACCACTTCACCAACGACGTAACGTTGGACAATCTGGAATTGACAATAGCGGTAGTAGTGGCCTGGCCATTGCTCGTGGTGGGAATGTACGTGTTGCTCCAGGTCAGTCAGGACCAAAGCGCCCAGCATAGAATTGTTGCCCTGATCACCGTCGGGTTTGTGTTGGCCGGCGCTATATTCGGCTTTCCCGGATTTGTGGGAAATTCCTTGCTGTTGCTCGTCTGGGTTATTCCATACCTGTTCCTTCCGATGATAGCGGCAGCGTTATTCCTGGTGATGGTGGCGGCGCGGCCCTATCTGCCAATGAGCAGCGATTGGCAAAAGCCGGCCGCAGCAACCGTAATTGTCATGGCTTTGGGGCTGGTCGGCCCGATGATACTGTGGCTACAGGACCTGCTGCCTATGGAAGTGGCCAAAGCAGTGTCCATCGGGTCGGCCGGCGTCACGGCGCTTGCTCTGTTCGGCTACCTGAAACGGCGGCAGCTACAGCGGCAGAGAACCGGGGCCTGGTACTAACGTGATCACGCTGACCGGATCCGTAGGGAGGGCTGGTTACCACTCCGACCGGGGCGGCCGCTCCATCAGCACGGGGATGCACTCGGCGGCAGGCAAGTCCTCGAACAGCGCCTGCGACATCAGGCGGGTAATGGGCATGTCCACGCCGAGCCGCTCCGCCATCTCCAGCGCGGCCACGGTGGTGTTGACCCCTTCGGCCACGGCGTCCATGCCGGCCAGTATGTCAGGAAGTTTCCGGCCCCTGGCCAGTTCCTCGCCTACGCGGCGATTGCGGCTCAGCGGGCTGGAGCAAGTCGCCATCACGTCCCCCAGGCCCGCGAGACCGGCGAAGGTCATCAACTCCGCGCCGGCCGCGATGCCCAGGCGTCCTATCTCGTTAAGGCCACGGGTTACCAGCGCAGCCTTGGCGTTATCGCCGGCGCCCAACCCGTCCGCAATGCCGGCGGCCAAAGCGAGGATATTTTTCAACGCGCCGCCCAGCTCCACGCCCACCACGTCGTCGCTGGTATAGACCCGGAAGGACGGCGACATCAGAGTATCCTGGGCCAAACGACTGGTCGATTCACTCCGCGAGGCCACCACGGTCAGGGCCGGTTTGCCGGCGATAATCTCACCGGCCAGGTTGGGGCCGGACAGGGCCGCGAAGCGGTCTTCCCGATGATGGGGCAACTCCTGGGCTGTCACCTCGCTCATGCGAAGACCGGCCGGGAGTTCCAGCCCCTTGGTGACGCTCAAGATTACTGCGTCGGACGGCACGTACCGGGCGATGCGCCGCAGGTTGTCCCGAAAGCGGTCGGAGGGTACGGCGACGATTACCAGCCGAGCATCGGCCAGGGCCGTCGCCGGGTCGTGCTCAACAGAAAGCGCAGGAGGGAAAGGAACGCCGGGCAAACGGCGGGTATGCTCGCCGGCCCGACGCAGGATGTCCGCTTCGTCCGCCGTGCGACAGAGCAGGCGGACGGGTACGCCGGCGCGGGCAGTCAGGACGGCCAGCGTGGTGCCCCAGGTGGTGGCGCCGACGACGACGGCGGGAGATTGGAGATTAGGGGACAAGGGAGGTTTTCAATGCGGCGTATTGGAGAAATTGCTCATGCGTACCCACTTTGTCATTGCGAGGAGCGTAGCGACGTGGCAATCTCGTTAGGGCAACGATGGGCGCTACGGGAGCGAGATTGCCACGCTGCGCTCGCAATGACAGTCCATGAAAGTGGGTACGCATGAGGGAGAAATTGGCCTTGACAGGGCTCGGGACAGCGTGTACCGTCATTTTGTCGGGTGCCCCGCTTGGGGCTTGATATGGCCCGCCCAGCCTGACATCAATGGCAATACAGCCCTCCGCTAGCGGAGGGCTTTCTTTTGGTACGCCTCCCATCCAGCCTGCGCTACTCTGACCAGAGGCGAATTGTTAGGCCAAACCTTAATGCCATGCAAGACCCTACCGTTTATACCCCGGTAGAAATGTGGGAAAAGTTCCTCAAAGTACGGGTACGAGACATCTCTGTTTCGAAACGCGCGGTAGACATTGTACGCTAACTGGTCAGCGAGCTGAACACCATTTGACAATTCGCTGCGAGTGAAGAAAGGATATTCAACTATATTTGAAAATCGCATATTACGATTTCCTCTCCGCAACAGAGATTCATGTCGCATTGCTACGGCTCTATTGAGTTGAATGCTGGCGTCATCCATCACTACCAAAGCCTGATGCCATGGTTGATATTCCACCATATAATTTTGAACGCGCTCCAGCAAAAGTTCATATGCTATTTGATGAAAAGCGTCTCCAGTTGTCCCGGGATGTAGATAACGTTTGTCAATAACTGTCGTTATCACTACGCAACTCCGCTTCACAACTTGCTCACGATAAACGTCAGTGAGACGTTGAATGTCCTCTGGTTCCAAGGCGGACAGGAACGGGCTCTCCTTCTGGCGCGCTTGGACCAAGCGAAGCCAGTTCGATTTGACCTCACAGTCAGCAGGATCGAAATCCCCTTTTCCATCACGACGTAAGCGGCTGGCAATCTGCATTTTGACTTGGGATACTTCCCGTTCAAACGATCGCCAGTGCCCTTCGTAAATGCCAACGGCGAGCAGCACATAGACATGGGTCGGATTTCCCTGAGTGCCCGTGTTCAGGTCACGAGAGCCAGACTCGTCGAGATAGAAGAAATACATTTCAGTCGCCTGTTTCGGGCCGGCGGCCTTGTACCGCCGGCCCGATTTGTTCTTTTTAGCGCAGCGGTTTTTAGTTGTCTCGGCCTTGTTTGGTGGCAAGTGGGACACAACGTTGCGGGCAAACCATTTCAGCTGGTCCATGGATGCCGGGTAGGCATACTTATGTTGGTTGCACCGATGTTGATTTCCTACGGCCGGAGCAGCGTTCGCGCTCGTACACGGGCCGCCTGGCGTTCAGGAACGCTCATCTCCCTCGCCGGCCAGAAACCGCTCCACTTCAGGCGTGCGCGGTAGAACCAGAACGCCGTCAACTTCAACGCCGAACCGCTCGTAAGCCTCCTGATAGCGCGCTTTGAACGCTGCTTTCAGACGCTTGCGTTCCTCCAGGCGCCCCTCTTCTTTCGCTCTATTCCACGCTTTCGGAATTAGCAGTACCATACGGCCAATTACCTCCACGATGATTGCGGTCAGCAGAGCGACGCCGGCCGCCACGCCCAAAATGGCGGCCAACAGATATACGTCGTCCCTCCATAGCTGGCTACAATCCAGCCGGTTCCGGTTCGCCCAGCATCCCCATGCCACCATTGCGACATAGACCAGGTAGTAGGCAACCCAATAGTTTCCGACCGCCCTTCTGAGCAACTCCATCGTACCATGCCCACCGTCATAGTTCGGTGGCATCCGGCGTCAGTCAGGCAGTCGAAAACTCGCTTCGGGTTGGCGCTGCGCCCTAGTTATCCCCGCCCTGCTTGGTGTCGAAGTGCGGCATCACGTCACGGGCGAACCACTCCAGCTGGTCCAGCGACGCCGAGGTGGGCATTCCCATGTTGGTAACGCCAATGTTGATCTCTTCCAGGCCCGGATACCGTTCCTGGATAGCCATCAACTGCTCGGTGATCCGGTCGGGCGGGCCGACGAGATACTGTCCAGCCTCCACCGAATCCTCAATGGTCGGCATCTTCAGGCCCTGGGGAACCGGCCGGCCGAAGGCGTTGAGGGCGTCCAGCTGCTCCTGGGTCAGACCCGCGATGAAGCCCAGGGGTCCGAACATCTTGACCCGTTCCTCCATCCAGTAGCGGGCCTGGTCCATGGCCTCCTTCTCCGAGTTGGCGATCTGCACCGAGTAGCCCACCGCCAAACCCTCGCCCAGCGCATATTCCTTGCCGTGCTCGGCATGGATGGCCTGCCAGCGGTGAATTACCTCGTCGCTGGCCCCGCCGGTAGCCGCGCCGCCGCCGATGATGCCCTTGATGCCCCATTTCGCCATGAAGTTGATGGCCCGGTCGCTGGCCGAAACCACCGGCTGCCACCATTCGACCTCGTGCTTGGGCCGGGGCACCAGGGTAATCTCCTCCAGGTCGTACCCGCGATAGGGCACGTTGGGCGGAATGTCGTAGTGCTTGCCGTGATGGGAAAAACTGCGCTGGTTGAACGCCTTCCACATCACTTCCACCTGCTCCTCAAAGAGCTCGCGGTTGGCGTTCTGGTCCATGATGGGCGCGCCGAAAACCTCAACCTCGCGGGTGTGGTAGCCGCGACCCACACCGAAACGCACGCGCCCGTCGGTGAGCCAGTCGGCAGTGGCGTAGTCCTCCGCCAGGCGCAGGGGATTCCACATTGGGTTGATGTTGAAACCGCAGCCGTAACGCAGGTTCTTGGTTAGATGCGCCAGATGTACCCACAGCATCAGCAGGTTGGGGATGCACTCGTAGCCTTCCCGCTGGAAGTGGTGCTCGGCCGCCCAGAAGGTGTCATAGCCCAGGCGGTCCATGGCGATGGCGATCTGCTCGGCCTTCTCGATGGCGCCGCCGGCCAGTTCCTCGTCGGAAAGCCAGCGGTCGTTGGCGGGGGTGCCCTGGTAGCCGGGGTTGTCCATATCGACGTTGCCGGCCCAAAGGCTGCCAAACTTGGTAATCATGTAACGGGTTCCTCCTTGTTGTTGGCCGTGTTGATCGACCTCTGTTCAGGGTGATGATGCCGAATATGGTAACGGGTTTTGACGATGATGTCAGCCTGCCACTTGGCTCTGCAACATTGTCATTTCCCCGACGTAAGTTTGGATTTCTGTGTCTTCACCCACCGCATCTCACTACATCATTGCACGATGCCGTCTCTAAATCCTGCAATTCTGCGTTTCACGTAGGTCTCGACGTTCGTGTCAGAAAACCATATCAATGACGCCAACGCCACGAAAAGGGCCAACCCCATCCAAACAACCATCAATTCCGTCGAGACCATTAGGAGCCTCCTCCAGTTTGTGCCGAGATTCGCATTCGTTCACAAAGATGCTTGGATTCCGGCTTTGGCTGGAATGGCGGTCGATTTGAAGGCGCGCCCTAGCGCAAATCCCTGAAAAACTCCCGCATATCATCCACCAGCTCTACCGGCTTCTCCAGAGCTGCAAAGTGCCCGCCGCTCTCCATTTCAGTCCAACGTTGCACGTTGTACGTCCGCTCGGCCCAGGAGCGCGGCGGCGTGGATAGTTCCTTCGGGAAAACCGCGATGGCGCAGGGCACGCCGATCTGATCGTCCGGTCCGAAGTACCAGGGCGTGCGGCTGTTTTCGTAGTAGAGGCGGGTGCTGGAGTTGATGGTCTGGGTTGCCCAGTAAATCATCACGGTGGTCAGCAGGTCGTCTTTGGTGTACACGCTCTCCACGTCGCCGTTGCAGTCGCTCCAGGTCCGGTACTTCTCCACGATCCAGGCGCACAGACCCACCGGAGAGTCATTGAGGCCGTAGGCCAGGGTCTGGGGTTTGGTGCCCTGGATGTGGGCATAACCGCCTTCGGCGGCCTGCCACGAAACCCGCTGGTCAATCATCGCCAACTCATCGTCGGACAGCGTGGCGGCGAAGTCCCGCCGGTAGCCGCCCTGGGGCGTGCCGATGACCTGCTCCAGACGCTCCCGCATACTCAACCCCTCCAGGCTGGCGCCCTGGTAGGGAATGGCCTGGGTCACCGAGGTGGTATGAATCCCCAGCACGTGGTTGGCGTGATGGAAGCCCAGCCGGGCCGTTACTCCGGCGCCCCAGTCGCCGCCCTGGGCGGCGTAGCTCTGGTAGCCCAGCTCGTCGGCCATCAGCCTGTCCCACAGCTCGGCGATCCGGCGGGTGTTCACCCCCCGCTCCCGGGTTTGGGCGCTGAAGCCATAGCCGGGCATTGATGGGACGACAACGTCAAAGGAGTCGGCCGGGTCGCCGCCATGGCTGGCCGGATCGGTGAGCATGGGGATAATCTTGTGCATCTCATAAATGGTACCAGGCCACCCGTGGGTCACGATGACGGGCATGGGGTTCGGCCCTTTGCCCTTCTCGTGGATGAAATGGATGCCCTGGCCCTCAATGGTCGTGTAGAAGTTGGCGAACGCGTTGAGGCCCGCCTCCGCCTTCCGCCAGTCGTACCCGTCGCGCCAGTAGCCCACCAGTTCCTTGATGTAGTCCAGGTTGGAACCGTAGTCCCATTCCGCGCCGGGAATCTCATCGGGCCAGCGGACATGGGCCAGCCGGTGCCTGAGGTCTTCAAGAACGTCGTCGGACACGTTGATGGTGTAGGGCTGTACCGCCATAGTGGAACCTCCGTGGCGAGTTTGCAGACAAGGGTGCAACGAGCATCCGCCAGAGCGGGCTACGGCGGCAGTTTAGCACAGGCGGCAAAGGGCGGGCCGGCCACGGCGTTTGTCAGCCCATTTTGCCAAATGGTAAGATGGAATAGGAGGTAGGCGAAATGGCTGCGCCCGAAGCGCGAAACAATCCAACGGAGACGGAAGGAGCCGGCTTCACGCCTGCTGCCCAGCCTCAGGTGGAGCCGGAGAAACAAGCCACCCCCGTCGGGGTCGCGCCGGCGTCGCGCAACAAAATGCGTTGGGTGACGGGTGCCGCCTATGCTATCTGCACGGTTACTTTTGTCGGGTTTTTGGTGGCATTGCTCGGCGCTTACATCGTCAAGGAAGACGCTGTTATAGCGGCCGGCGCAATCATAGTCACCGCCGCTGCGTTCGCTTGGGTAGCGGGGACGCTCTTTTTAGCAGCTCTCTTGGTCGGGCCACTGTTCAACGCCTTCCGAAGAATCTTTCAATCACGCCAGCTACGATGAAGCCGGCGCAGATCGCCAGCATAAGCAACAGTGCCAGCACAACGCTCACCAACGCGCTAATCAACCAGTCCTTTGCCCAAAGCCCTTCCGGCAGCAATAGCACTATTGCTACCAGTAGAGTAGCGATGACCGCAATCAACCCACTCACGCACCAAGCCGCTGCTGCCGGCGTCCGCACCGGCTCCGGCAACTCCTTGACTAGCTCCAAAACCAGTCGTGTCAGATTTCCTATCGCCTGCCACATAGCAGGTTACTCTGTCAAAAACCGCGTGAATACCTGGTTCGCCACCAAGTACGCCCCCTCCGCCAGCCGCAACCGGCCGTCACCTTCCCATACCAGTAGCCCCTCCGCCGTCAGCTCGGCCAACTCTGCCTCGTAGCGGCCGGCCAGGTCGATGCCGACGCGGGCCGATGCGTCTGTCACGTCCATTCCATCCAGCAGCCGCAGCCCCAGGAACATCGTCTCCGCCGCCGCCGTAGCCTCGTCAATAACCTCCAGGTCGTCAACCGTAGCCACGGACCTGATGCCGTCCGCCGACACCGACTCCCACGGTCCAACCGTCTCCGCCCATTCTCCCGCCCGTCGCGCGTATTCCCGGGGCGAGCGCACCGTCCAGAAGCGGACGCCGGCCAGCGACGAGTGCGCCCCCGGCCCCACGCCCAGCCACTGCCGGTTGCGCCAATAGGCCAGGTTATGCTCCGACTCCCGGCCGTCCTGCGACCAGTTGCTGATTTCGTAGTGCCGGTAGCCGGCGTCGGCCAGGGCGGCCCGGGCGTGGTCGTACATATCTGCCGCCAGATCCGGGTCAGGCTCGGGCAGCCGCCCCTGTTCCACCCAGCGGCGCAGCGGAGTGCCTTCCTCCAGCGTCAGGGCGTAAAGGGACAAGTGCTCCGGCGCCAATTCAATCACCCGCGCCACGGTGTCCCGCCACTGGTCCATGTCCTGCTGGGGGAGACCGTACATCAAGTCAAGGTTCACGTTGTCAAAACCGGCCTGGCGGCAACGCGCCAAAGCCTCCGTAGCCTCATCCGCGTCGTGGCGACGACCCAGCATCGCCAGCAGTCCGTTGTCCATGCTCTGCACGCCGATGCTGACCCGGTTGACGCCGGCGGCTCGCAGGTCGTCGCACCGGGCGACGGTCAGGTCGTTGGGGTTGCACTCCGCAGTAATCTCGGCCCCGGCGCGTACCGGATAGTTGCCGGCGATTGCGTCGAGGATTCGCCCCACGTCGCCGTCGGGCAGATACGACGGCGTGCCGCCGCCGAGAAATATCGTGTTGACGACGGGCCGGCCCAGTGCGATTGACCAGGCTTCCAGTTCCAGAATGACGGCGGTCACAAAGTCGTCGAATTGCGCCTCTATCCCCTGGTAGGTGTTGAAGTCGCAGTAGGGACACTTGCTGAGGCAGAAGGGCACGTGAACGTACAGCGATATGCCATCGTCGCCGGTCACGGAAGCCGGAGCGCGGCGCGGTTCGGGAGAGTGAGACATGACACATCCTGAGCGCAGGGGTGAAATCACGAAAACGTAGGGGCGAATAATTATTCGCCCCTACTGCTGTATTTGGAATTAATATCGTTTGAGCCGGCGGCCGGTCAACGGTCCGACTTGTTGTCGGCATCGTCGGTGGGACGGGCCTGGCCGTCCACCACGCTGTCCGGATCCCGGTCTTCGGGACGGGGCGGTGGCGGCTCGCCCATGTGCTCCCGAACCACGTCGCGGGGACACAGGTTCCAGAACAACCACACCGCCAGCCCGAGAATGATGATGTCGTCGTAACGGCCCAGCCCATAGGGGATCCGGTCCCGCACCAGATCCACCGGGAAGATCGCGTACGCCACCGCCAGCGGCACCAGCAGCTTGATCAGCAGGTTGACGCGCGAATCCCGGTGCAGCCGGTACAACGCCCGCACGAACTTGATGATCCGCGGCGCCAACTGCGGCCCGAACATCATCAGGATAGGCCAGAGAAAACGAAGCATAACAACCCCACTTTACCACATGGCGAGACGCTTTGCCGTTACGCCCACCGACGGCCAGGGCCTTTCGGTTTTCATATTTGTCATTGCGAGCGTAGCGAAGCAATCTCGTCGAGGCACTGGCGGCTTGCCAAAAACGGTCCCCTTCGCGCCAATGATCCCTCACCGCTCTCCTACGGAACGACCTGGTACTGAACGTCCGCCAGTTTGCGCCCTTTGTCGTCATAGACGTACACCCAATGGTGCCCGGGGGCCCTGTGCTCTGGGTTGCCCAAGTACACGTCCATGTATGCCGTCCCATTCTTCACGGTGACGTCACCGTTACGGCTGTATCTTCCCCAAGCTTGATGGTCTTCGTGAAATTGTCGGATGCTTACCTGGACTTTTTCCGAGCGGTCAGCGCCGGTTGGATTGGCGAACCAGATTCTCACCCACCTCCTGTTGTCCTGGGAGGAGGACGGTAGAGTGGCCAAGCCGTATTGCCGGTTAGTCAGGTTGAAGTTGACGATGGCGGCGTTGCTGCTTGGTGTACCCAATCCTGCGATTTGCCCGTTCACCGGCGACTGGTCGGTGATGATTTTGTTGCCATAGTGTTTAGCGATAGTAAAAGCGGCGCTGCCCCTGTTGCGCAGCGTGCCCCGTCCTACGCAATCAGGGCAGAACGACTCCACGAGGATTTGACCCTGGTCCTTGCGTTGTTTTGTAGTGGGGGCGACCGTATCCCGATACAGCTTTCTAAACGCGGACTCAAAGGCAGCCGTATCCATGTTGCGGTCCAAGTTGACGAAAAGCCGTTCGCCCAGCGAATACTGGCACAGCCAGCCGTTGGCAACGGCGTACTGCGGCGCGTCTGCCCTCATGTGCTCGATGGTCCTGTAATAGGGACATGGCGGTTGCCATGTCAATACGTCGTCTAGGTCGTACCTGCTCCACACGGAGTAAGAACCCACGTACTGAGCTGCGGCTTCCGACAGCCAGTCATCGTGGTGTTTTCTGTTCCACCAGAAGTGTCCAATCTCATGACCCGCAATCTGCTGGAGGCGGCCTGACCAGCCGTCTTGTTCATAGGATTCGTCGATCCAGATTCCATACCCATCGTTGTAGCCGGCTGCGTTTTCGGCATCCGCCGCCAGAACCGGTATGTACGAAAGTACGATGCTGCCGTTCATCAGTTCCTGGGCGTGCTTGATGGCTTCGGTAACCGCCATGGTGGCGGGGCCGGTTTCCTTGAATCTGGGGCGCACCACTGCGACGGTTCCCGCGCCGCCGCCCATTTTGGGATAGCTCGACAACTCGACGGCGCCGCTGCTGATTAGCGAGTAGATAGTGTCGTGCTGCCCTTCACCGTATGGAAGCGCCAACGTGCTGACTACATGGGCATCGTTCTCGCTAATGCCGCCCCGTCCGTCGGTGTACCAGGCAAGGATGGCGTTCGCGTAGAAGGCATTGGAGTAGGCGATCTGGTACAGGCTATAGACGGCGTTGAAGTCGTGATGGTCATGGCTTTGCAGAAAGGGTTGCTTCACGACTTGGCTGGCCAGTTGAGGATCGACGTCGTCCAGCAGGCTGATCGCAGCCATGGTGAACTTTTCATGCTGGTCAACGCCATCGGCCACCCACGGCAGGCTGTTGGTTTCATTCGTAACTGCGGCAAGCGCCTTCCCGCCCGGTGGCGAGTTGGTCCCAGCGTTCCATTCCGCCGGGTTGCGCAATCTTGACTCCAGAGCCTCCTGGTGATGCTGGCTGCCATTCCACTGTGAGGGGCCGTTTCCCTGCCGTGCCCCGGCCGTCCCTACGCAATCGTCCAGGTCAACGTCGCAGGTGGCGGGCGGGTCGATCAGGTAATAAATATCCGTCGTTTCCGGCTGGTAGGCTTCCGCGCTCCGGTTCCGGTGGTGAGGGTGGCAAGGACAGCCGCCACCGCGAATACTGCTACCATTGCGCCAGCGAAGAATATGTTTCTAGGTTTCAGGGTGATCATGTAATTATTCTCTCCATTACCCTTCGTTGAATGTAGGGGCGAATAATTATTCGCCCCTACGCAGAGAAACCGCTTGGTTTGCGACCCACCGCCCACCCGGCGCCGGGCGCAAACGTGCTAAACGTTCTGGTACACCTCACTGCCCGACGCCTTGAACTCCTCGGATTTCTCCTGCATACCCAGCAGCAGCGCGGCGGCGGTGTCGCCCATGCCCTTGCTCTTGGCGTAGTCTCGCACGTCCTGCGTGATTTTCATGGAGCAGAAGTGCGGCCCGCACATCGAGCAGAAGTGCGCCACTTTCTGCGCTTCCTTGGGCAGCGTTTCGTCGTGATAGTCCCGCGCCGTGTCCGGATCCAGCGCCAGGTTGAACTGGTCCTCCCACCGGAACTCGAAACGGGCCTTGGACAGGGCGTTGTCCCGGATCTGCGCTGCCGGGTGGCCCTTGGCCAGGTCGGCGGCGTGGGCGGCGATCTTGTAGGTGATGATGCCTTCCTTCACGTCGTCCCGGTTGGGCAATCCCAGGTGCTCTTTGGGCGTCACGTAGCACAGCATGGCGGTGCCGTACCAACCGATCATCGCTGCGCCGATGCCCGAAGTGAAGTGGTCGTAGCCCGGCGCGATGTCGGTGACCAGCGGCCCCAGGGTGTAGAACGGCGCTTCGTAGCAGTCCTGCAACTGCTTGTCCATGTTCTCCTTGATGAGCTGCATGGGCACGTGGCCGGGGCCTTCAATCATCACCTGCACGTCGTGTTCCCAGGCGATCTTGGTCAATTCGCCCAGGGTTTCCAGCTCGCCGAACTGCGCCTCGTCGTTGGCGTCGGCAATGGAGCCGGGACGCAGGCCGTCGCCCAACGAGAACGCCACGTCGTACTGCTTCATAATCTCGCAGATGTCGGCGAAGTGTTCGTACAGGAAGCTCTCCCGGTGGTGGGACAGGCACCACTTGGCCATGATGGAGCCGCCCCGCGACACGATGCCGGTAACCCGGTTGGCGGTCAGCGGCACGTAGGCCAGCCGCACCCCGGCGTGAATGGTAAAGTAGTCCACTCCCTGCTCCGCCTGCTCAATCAGCGTGTCGCGGAAGATTTCCCAGGTCAAATCCTCGGCCTTGCCGTCAACCTTTTCCAACGCCTGGTAAATGGGCACGCTGCCCACCGGAACCGGGCTGTTGCGGATAATCCACTCCCGGGTCTCGTGGATGTTGCGCCCCGTGGACAGGTCCATGATGGTGTCCGCGCCCCAGCGGGTGGCCCACGTCATCTTCTCCACTTCTTCCTCAATGCTGGAAGTCACCGCCGAGTTGCCGATGTTGGCGTTGATCTTCACCAGGAAGTTGCGCCCGATAATCATCGGCTCAGTTTCGGGATGGTTGATGTTGGAAGGGATGATGGCCCGTCCGGCGGCCACCTCGTCGCGCACGAACTCCGGCGTAACCACTTCCGGCAGGTTGGCCCCAAAACTCATGGCCTTCCGCGGCCCCATCAGCTCGGTGCCGAAAAACTCCTGCCGGCGCATATTCTCCCGGATGGCGATGTATTCCATCTCCGGCGTAACGATGCCCTGCCGCGCGTAGTGCAGCTGCGTAACGTTCTTGCCGGCTTTGGCGCGGCGCGGGTTGCGTATATGGCTGAACCGGAACCGATCCAGGTCAGCATCGGCGAGCCGCTCGCGGCCATACTCCGACGTGAGATAGGGCAGCTCGTCCGTGTCGCCTCGCTCTTCAATCCAGCGCCGCCGCAGGGTGGGCAAACCGCGTCGCACGTCGATCTCCACGTCCGAGTCGGTGTAAGGGCCGGAGGTGTCGTACACGAACACCGGCGGATTCTTCTCGACCCCTTCGCTGGAATGAGTGTCCGACAGCGAGATCTCCCGCATGGGCACCCGCACGCCGGGCCGTGTGCCCGTTTCGTACACCTTGCGCGAGCTGGGGAAAGGCTGCACCGACTCGGGGCTGACGCTGGCCTGCTCGCTGAGATAGTCCCTTTCTACGGTGGTCATGTTCCGATTCCTCCTGTGATTTTGGGTAGCGTTGCAATCTAGGTGGTTTTCCTTCGTAGGGGCGAATAATTATTCGCCCCTACACGCACGGGCAACTGGATTTTGCCAAATTAAACCACCTAAAACGGAACGCTACCGTGATTTTGTTGCGGTTTCGCATGAGTGGGGGCGGATAATCGTTCGCTCCGAAAGTGACTGGCAGTCAGCGTGCGGCGGCCGTCTCGTCAATCAGGCGCACGTCGGTGTTGAGCGCGGCAAAGTCGTACTGCTGTGACGGCGCCAGCAGCCGGCGGCCCCATACCACCGCGGCGGTAATCGCCGACGAAACCACCAGGGCCGAGCCGAAGGCGAACAGCATCTGCTGCCCCACCGGAGCGGCCAGCGCCCAGGGCGAAACCAGGTCTGGCCTGGGGTAATACAGCGCGCCGATGACGACGCCCACGCCGCCGGCCAGCAGCACCGCCCAGCCGGGCATCCGCCGCGAGTACAGGCCGGTCAGCATCGGCACGGCGATAGCCGCGCCAATCAGGTCCGCTACCAGGAACACGTACAGCACGCTGTTGGCTTGCGTGGAGACGATGATTGCCGGTATCGCCACCACTATCGTCGCCGCCCGGGCCACCAGCATCAGCGTTCCCCGGCTGACCCGCATCGTCCCCATGTCGGCGGCGATGTTGCTGGCCAGGCCGTTCATCATCGTGTCCAGCGTGCTCATCGCCAGCATCAGCGCGCATATCAGCATCAGGAAGTGCAGCCACAGCGGAAAGACGTCTCCGGCCAGGGCGAACAGCGCCGCCGCTACCTGCGGATACTGGAACGGCGCCACCGACCCGTTGCCCACCGCGGCGATGCCGGCCATCCCCATCACAAAGGTGAGCGGAATGGAAATGGCCGCCGCCGTCCACAGCGTCCGGTTCAGCGACCGTTGGTTCTCAATGGTATAGACCCGCTGCCACATCCCCGGATGGAAGGCGTTGGAAGCGACGATGCCGATAATCAGCACGATGCTGAAGTAGTAGCCCCCCGGCGCGCCCACGGACAGCAGGCCGGCCTCGCCGGCGGCCGGCCAGATTTCGCCCCGTCCGCTCACCATGGCCGCCGCCACGACCACCAGCAGCAGTATCACCGGCGTCAGCACCCAGAACTGGATCCGGTCGGTGTAGATGGACGTGCGCAGGCCCCCATAGGCGGTGTAGATCATCACCGCTACGCCCACGGCCACGGCGGTTGCCCACTTGGGCGAGCTGGTCAGCGCGCTCACCGCGTTGGTGATCGCCACCATCTCGGCGGTAATGAATATGCCGATTACGAAAATTATCGTGACGCCGATGGCGATGAACGGAACCGTGCCGAAACGGTGGCGCACGTACTCGGTGATGGAGTGGCCGTTGGGCATCAGCTCCCGGATCCGCGGCCCCACGAACATGAACATCACCGGAATGCCGGCCATGCCCAGCCCGTAGCCCACCAGGGCGACGATCCCGAAGTTGGCCCCCGTTTCTCCCGGGCTCAGCAACACCCACGTGCCGAACATCGACGCCACCACGGTGGCAATGCCCACGTTGACCGGGGCATGATTGCGCGAGATGGTGTAGTCCTCAACGCTCTGCCGCCGCCGCCGCCAGGCGTAGCTTACGCCCAGGACGAGGAACGCGGCGCAGGCGATGGCCAGCGTGGCGATGCCCAGTGTGGTGTCCAGCATGGTCAATTCTCCGAAAAAAACCGCCAGGTTTCTTCAAACTCTGACGGCATTCGTGTCGCAGTTCCAATCCCTACGCCGGCATTACCCGGATCAGGTGCCACGGTCGGCGGCTGTTACGGCCGCCCTCTCAGCCTGGCATAACCAAGCTCCCGCCAGAATTCTATTCGGTTGTGTCGGCAGAATAGCACGCCGGCCCGGGGCGGTCAAGCAGGTTCCGCCGCCGCAGGTAGCGTTCCGTTTTAGGTGGTTTGGTTTTTGTCATTGCGAGCGTAGCGTGGCAATCCCGTTGGCGTAGCAGCAGTTTTAGCCGCTCGGATACCCCGCTGGGAAACTGAACCACCTAAATTGCAACGCTACCGCCGCCGCAACAGGGCTTGTGCAAAGTCACCGCGTAGCCCTTTTCCCGCTCATCCTGAGCTTGTCGCCGCTCATCCTGAGCTTGTCGCCGCTCATCCTGAGCTTGTCGAAGGATGCCCCTCGCAATCAACGGATGGTTCGACAGGCTCACCAAGAGCGGATGAAAAGAACTTTGCACAGGCCCTGGCCGCCGCAACTGTTCACGTTTGATGTTCCGGTTGCGGCGCCGATCCGGCGGCCGGCGGCCGGCGCCGGCCGGCCCACTGCGACAGTGGTATGATTGACTGGCGCCACTCCACCCGGCGCTCAACGCCCGACGAGGTTCGCCATGACTACCTCCAGACCTCCCCAACCGCCGGCCGCATCCCCTCCGGCTCCGGCCTCGGCCTCGGCTGCCCCCTTCCGTCTCCCCGACATCCCGGAGAAGCATCCCGACGACATGACCAGCTACGACAGCCTGCACCAATACGGCACAGCTGCCAACCTCGTTCAGTATCTGGGCAACCCCGACACCACCATCGTCAGCGCCGATCATTACATCGTGCCGGGGCCAGCCTACGTGGCCGGTGAAAGCCGCTATCCCGACCTGCTGGTGGCCTTCGACGTTGACCCCGATGCCTACGCCGCCCGCAACGGCTACGTGGTGTCGGAGCAGGGCAAGCCGCCGGACTTTGTGCTGGAGGTGGCGTCGCGGCGCAGCGCCGCGGAGGATCCGGGCCCGAAGAAGGACTACTACGAGAGGATCGGAGTGGGCGAGCTCTGGCTGTACGACAGCGCGGGGGAGTTTTACGGGTTCATCCTGCGAGGCTACCGGCTGGTGGACGGCCGGTACGAACCCATAGCGGTGGACGAAATTGCGCCTGGGGCGCTTCAGGGCTACAGCCCGGCGCTGAACCTGAACCTGCGCGCTGCGGACGAGTATCTGGGGTGGCATGACCCGGCCACGGGGGAGCACGTTCCAACCCTGTGGTCAGAGGGGGCCCGGGCTGACACCGCCGAGGCGAGGGCCGCAACCGCCGAGGCCCGTGCCGCAACCGCCGAGTCGAGGGCCGCAACCGCCGAGGCCCGTGCCGAAACTGCCGAGGCGAGGGCCGCAACCGCCGAGGCCCGGGAGCGGGAGCTGGAAGCCGAAATTCGCCGGCTGCGCGCGGGCGGCTAGCAGCGGAGGAACCGCCACCCCGCGACGCAGCGCGCTTGGCCCGCGCCCAGCCAAGACCGGCCGGGCGGCGTCAAAACCGGCCGGCCCCGCAATTCTGAACAGTTACCCTCCGTCTGATGCGACCGCGTCCACTCCAGTACCAACCGCAGTTCGCTTGGCGGCAGGGAGCCGCCGAGCGCGCGCCGGGTTTCAATGCCAATCAAGCCCCGTGGCCTCGTGCCCGCTGTGCACAGCGTGAAAATGCGCCGGTGGATGTTCCCTGAAAAGTATGCGGATGGTGATGCCGTAGAACCGGCGCAGCCTCTCTGCTTTTACAGCGCATTTATACCGGAGTGGGTCACCCCAACAGCCTATTCAACCCCGAGTGCCGCCCCGGGTCCAAATCCCGGCCGGCCAGCGCCGGGTGGTCGGGGCTGTAGCGGTGGCAGCGGAAAGTCGCGTTGGTGTACTCCATGCCGGGGCCGCCCCCAGCCGCCTCGCTGTAGTGGAAAAACGGGTTGATGTACTCCCACACCACCTCGCCCCGGGGCGTAACCTCAAACATCCGCCCCGGCGCGCCCTCGCAGATCAGCGTGTTGCCGTTGGGCTGCCGCTCCGCGCTGCTGATGTTGTAGCTGTAGAACGAAATGGCCGGCATCCCCTGGTACTGCCAGGCGATTTCGTCGGTGGCCGGGTCAACCTCCACGATGCGCGAATAGCTGGCCCCCCGGCGGTGGCCGCCGTTGTCGAAAATCAGGATGCGCCCGCTGTCCAGCCAGGTGGGATGATGCTGGTGGTAAATCTCCCCCGGCCCCCACTTCCACTTGAACGCTCCGGTGGCCCGGTCCACGATGCCCACGGTGCTGGTCAGCCGGTAGCTCACAATCAAGTCCCCGTCCGGCGTGACGTTCAGGCTGTTGCCATGGGTCCACTCCCGCCGCGCTTCCAGCGGGCAGATGACGTCCTCGGCCAGGTCAAGATGCTCCCAGGACCGCCACTCCCAAACCGTCGTCCCGTCCGGCGTAACCTCCCGCACCACGTCCCCCAGCATACCCAGCGCGAAGTCAACCTCGAAACCGCCCTGCACCTGCTCCTCCAGGCCGTCGGGCAGGGGCTCCCACATCAGCAGCAGCGTGTTCCCGTTAGCCAGGCGCTCGTAGTCGTGGTGCAGCGTTTTGTCGCGGTAGGCCCACACCAGGTTGCCGTCCCAATCCAGTTCAATGATGCTGGCCGACGAGCCGCCCACCGTCTCGTATCCCCCGGCGTCCACGGGCGGGAAGGTGCGGCACAGCAGGTTCCCGTTGTCCAGCAGGTAGGCGTAGTGGATGCCTTCCGCCGAATGCCATTGGTGAACCACGTTCCCGTTCAGATCAATCAGGTAGGCGTCCTTGCCGCCCCGGGTGGTGGAGAACAGCGTGTATCCCATCTGGCAAGCCGCCGGCGTATAATGGATCAACCCCACCGGGTGATGAATTGACCAGCCCATCAGTGTCCCTCCGCAAGGTCAAAGTGCGGCGCGATTATAGCAGGGCCGTCTGCTGCCAAAGGGTTTGCATTTGACAACCTGGGGCGCAACGGCTATTATAACGATACGGAGTATCAAAATGCTGGCGCAAAGCACTCGTCATAAAGGTCACGAACACCCCCGGCCCCGTTCCGCCGCCGTGGTGGACGACATCGTTTCCCAGCTGGCCGATTTAGGCTACCGCGACACCGAGCCGCGCCGCTTGGTCATCAGCGCCGCCGCCGCCCAGGGCCGGCCTTTTACTGCCGAAGAGCTGTGCGCCGCCTTGCCCTGCGTGGGCCGCGCCACCGTGTACCGGGGTCTCCGCCTGCTGGTGGAAACCGACCTGGTCTGCCGCGTCCTCCTGGAAGACCGCGAACTCCGCTACCAGCTTAGCCACCAGGGCCATCACCATCATATGCTCTGCGCGGTTTGTGGCATCTCTGCCGACCTCGCGGGCTGTGACGTGGAAGATACCCTGCGCGAAGCCGCCGCTGCCGCCGGCTTCCACATGAGCGGTCATTGGTTGGAGGTGTACGGCCGCTGCGCCGAGTGCGCCGTCACCTGAGGGCGCGCTTTTTATTTTTCGCCGCCTTATTGATACTCAATATCTAATTTACCAGTTCATTGATACAACGTATCTTATTAGGCCGTTTTTGATACCACGTATTGGAACGGTCTCCGACACCAAGCCTCAACGACGGAGTACAACAATGACCAGCCACCCACACCACCGCTTCACCCGCCCCGCCCTGTTCCGAGCCGTGGCCATTGCGTTCCTGCTAATGGCCGGGGCGCTCTTTTTGACCGCCTGCGGAGGCGAAGAGTCGGCGCTCCCTCCGGCCGACACATCGTCCTCCGCAGGTTCGGCCCCCGCTGCCGCTGCCGCGCCGGCCTCCGCAGCGCCGGCATCATCCGCTGCTCCGGCCGCCGCGGCCCCGGCCAACGCGCCCGCCAACCCCAGCGCGCCGGCGTCCGCAGCCGTTGCTGATCCCATCAACGTAGTCGCCGGCAATGCTATCCTCGCCGACCTGGCCGCCCGCGTCGGCGGCGAGCGCGTCACCGTCCACAACCTCGTGCCCCTGGGCAGCGACGTGCATACCTGGCAGAGCACGCCGCAGGACAGCGTGCGGATCGCCGAAGCAAGTGTTGTCATAAGCAACGGCGCCGGCCTGTCCTCGACGGTCGAAGAACTCATCGAAAACGCGGCGTCTGCCGATGCCATTCAGGTCGTCGCATCCGACGGTTTGGAACCCCAGGAACTGGTTGAACTGCCCTTCCCCGAAAGCGACCATCACGACGACCACGGCGACGCGGAAGCCGCCGTTGAACTGGAAGGCCGGCTGCTGATCGGCGACGGCGAAACCGGCGCCCTGTCCGTGATCGAACTGGAATCGGGCGAGGTCCACCAGGGCGAATTTGACCTCGGTTCCCGCGCCGGCCGCATCTACCCCAGCTCCAGCGGACGCTACGCCTTCGCCGTGTCCAGCGACGCCAACACCGCCCACGTCTTCGACGGCGGCATCTACCTGGAAGAGCATGGCGACCACTTCGACCTGGTGGAGTCGGACATCAGCCGCCTCGGATTCGACCTGTCCGGCGACCGCCCCGTCCATATGTACGTCGGCGGAGCATGGGCCACCATCTACTACGACGGCTCCGGCGACATGGCGCTGATCAACGAGCACGAGCTGGAGCACGACGGAGCTTCCTACACGCCCACGATGCTCAACGCCGGCCCCCACCACGGCGCCGCCATACCTATGGAGGGCGACCTGTTCGCCGTGACCATTCAGCACCCCGATTACGCCTCAGACCCCGGGGAGTACCGACTGCCCATCGGCGCGGAAATCTGGGACCTCGACGGCAACGTCCTGCATCGCGCCGAGGGCTGCCCCGACCTCCACGGCGACGCCGGCAACGGCCACATGGCCGTCTTCGGCTGCACCGGCGGCGTCCTGGCCCTCGAAGCCCACGACGGCGATTACGAGGACATCTTCGTCGCCGCCCCGGCCGGGTCTCCCGAAGACTTCCGCCTCACTTCCGTCTGGGGCTACCCCGGCCTGGACCACTTCTTCGCCCTGGGCTCCGCCGTTGGCCTCTACCTGGTTGAGCCGGAAGAGGGCGAGATGGAGCAGTTGATCCCCGCCACCGAGAGCCTGCGCCCCATCCAGGTCGCCCTGAGCTACGACGGCGAGCTCTTGCTGGTGGTGATGAGCGACGGCGAGTTGCGGATGTACGAAGCCCACGACCTGGATCTGCTGGCGTCCGCCTCCGGTTTCCTCAGCGACGAAATCGATCCCGGCTTCTGGGCGCGGCCCCATGTCGCCACGGCCCCCGGCCATATCTTCGTAACCGACTCCAAGGCCGGCGAAGTCATCGCCCTGGACGCCCACGACCTGGAGGAAGTCGGCCACTGGGAGGTTGACGGCAATCCCACCAAGATCGCTTTCGTGGGCATCCTTGACAAAGGTGATCACCCCGAACCGGGCCACGACGACCACGGCCACGGGCGCGAAGCCGCATCCGGCGACAGCCACGGCCATGACCACGACCACGGCGCGGGCGACCCCCATTTCTGGCTCAACCCCCGCCTGGTCGTTCACTACGTGAACCAGATTGCCAATGGCCTGGTTGCCGCCGACCCGGACCACGCCGCCGCCTACCTGGACAACGCCGCCGCCTACATATCCGAGCTGGAAGCCCTGGACAGCTACATCACCGACACCCTTGCCGGCATTCCCGAAGAACGCCGGGTAATCGTGACCTTCCACGACGCCTTTGGCTACTTCGGCACCCGCTACGATTTCGAGCTGATGGCCTTCGTTGGCGGCCATGGCGGCGATGTTTCCCCCGACGACATCGCCAACGTGCTGGAACTGGTGAATGACCGCGGCCTTCCCGCCGTGTTCGCCGAGCAGCAGTTCTCCGACGACGCCCTGCAACAGGTGGCCCGCGACGCCAGCATCGAAGTGGGTATCATTCTGTCCCAGCCCGACGAGTCCCACTCCGACTACCTGGGCATGATGCGCGCCAACGCCGACGCGCTGGCCGCAGCCCTTCGGTAATAATCGGCCAATTGCGTGGCCTTGCCCGTGTAGGGGCGACCGGCCGGTCGCCCCTACCCCACCATCGACCACCTGAACCTGGAAGAGAACGCTGCCCAAGGAGAAACCATTGCTTGACCTGATCGTCGAACCGATGCAGTATGGTTTCATGCAGCGCGCCTTGCTGGTGTCCGCCCTCGCCGCCACCGCGTGTGGCGTGGTGGGCACCTTCGTCGTGCTGCGCGGCATGGCCTTCCTCGGCGACGCCATCGCCCACTCCGCCCTTACCGGGATGGCCGCCGCTTTCCTCATCGGCGTCAACGTTTTTCTCGGAGCGCTGATCTGGGCGATCCCCGCGTCCCTGGCCATATCCCTGGTGTCCCGGCGCGCCGGCGTCCGCCTGGACGCGGTCATCGGCGTGCTGTTCGCCGGCGGCTTCGCCTTGGGCATAATCATGATCAACGTCTCGGAAAACTACGCCGGCGACTTGCTTGGCATCCTTTTCGGCCAGGTTCTGGGCGCTTCCTGGAACGACGTGCTGGCCGTGGGCGTGTTGGCCGGCGGCGTCGTCCTGGTGGTTCGTCTTTTCTACAAGGAACTGGTCTTCACCACCTACGACCCGGCCGTCGCCGCCGCCGCCGGCCTCCCGGTCCGCTTCCTCGAATACCTGCTGCCGCTGCTGGTTGCGCTGACCACCGTTGCCGCGCTCAAAACCGTGGGCAACGTCATGGTCATGTCCCTGCTGGTGGTTCCCGCCGTGACCGGTTCGCTCCTGTCCAATCGGATGTCCAGCATGATGCTGGCCACGGTGGCCTCGGCATTGGTCGCCATTGTCGTCGGACTTTACTTGTCTTTCTACTTCAACCTGCCCACCGGCCCGGCCATCGTGGTGGTGTCCGTTGGCCTGCTGCTGGTAACGGTCGTCCTCTCCCCCCGCCGGTGGATGCTCTGGGCCCGTCTCCGCCGCCAACCCGTCAACCCCAGCGTCGCGGCAGCCACCGACTGACTGAAAATTGCCGCCGCTTCCTCCGCGCCGCTGATTACCTCGCGGGAACCGACGAGATAATCGGCGCTGACGACCCGCTAACGCAGACGTTTATTGCCGCCGAAACCGCCGCGATACGGAGGGTGGAATAACTATTCGCCCCCGACCCCACCCGCAACCGCCCAATCCTGAATAATCCTCAAAATCCCGAAAATCCTGCTTCTGACAAACTGACACCTCCCCCACGCGTACCCACTTTCCCCAAACTGTCATTGCGAGCGCAGCGCGGCAATCTTCCCCAAACTGTCATTGCGAGCGCAGCGCGGCAATCTTCCCCAAACTGTCATTGCGAGCGCAGCGCGGCAATCTTCCCCAAACTGTCATTGCGAGCGCAGCGCGGCAATCTCGTCGCGGTAACGAACGTCGCTCTTGGAACGAGATCGCCATCCGCCCGCGGCGGACTGCGCTCCTCGCGATGACAAACTGGGTACGCGTGAGCCATTTTGGTAGCTTGTCAGAAGCAGGATTTACCGGATTTATAGGATGTACCGGATTGGGTGCGACGCTGCCGTCGGATGATCTCAATCCTGATAATCCGTCAAATCCGGGAAATCCTGCTTCTGACATTCCGCCCCCGGAAAGTGGGTACGCGTGAGGACACGGTAGCGTTCCGTTTTAGGTGGTTTGGTTTTTGTCATTGCGACCCCGTACTTGATACGGGGGTGGCAATCCCGTTGGCGTAGCAGCAGTTTTAGCCGCTCGGATACCCCGCTGGGAAACTGAACCACCTAAATTGCAACGCTACCGAGGACACCTCCCCCTTGACCTCATCATATCAGAACGTATATCCTGAATACGTCTAGGCAAAACAGCTGTTTCCATCACGTTCTCAAAAGGCAGGATTTCACTTCGACGGCCAACCCCGTCAGTTTCCAAATCGCAACGGTCGCACTCGGCAAGGCTCTGTTAGACCCGACCCACCTCACCATGATTGCCGGCTGGACCACCGGGACTGTCCGTGCCCGCGCGCCGGTGCGCCGCAAGCGTCCTGAGTACACGAAAAAGTAGGGGAAAATAGTTGCGTACCCAACCGGCCGTATGCTGACAACGAAGTGCTGAAAGTCCGCCCCTGGCGGGCTGCCAAATCCGCCCCTGGCGGGCTGCCAAATCCGCCTCTGGCGGAAAAATCCTGCCTTCCACCCCAAACCCAAAGGAGGCCAACCCACCGAAACACCAAATCCTGTCCATCCTTCCAATCCTGAAAATCCCGCTTCTGACGACCATCCACCAAACCGGGTACACGCTAGACCGGCGCTCACGTTGACAACCCCGGCCCCTTGCGGCAACATTGCCATGCACACTTTTTGACCCCATTGCGAGGTTGCCACGATGCTGAAGGATCGAATCCACGACGAACTGCTGTCGCCGGAGAACCTGCGGAACCCGTATCCGTACTACGCGATGCTGCGGGAAGAGGCCCCGGTGTACTGGAACGCCAAGTTTGACACCTGGGTGGTAACCTCCTATCAGGCGGTCGTGTGGGCCCTGCGCCATCCCGAATATTTCTCCTCCGAGGTATTCCTGCGCGACGAGAAGCCCCCCAGTCCGCCCATTTCGGAAGAGGACTTCCCCAAGTACAAGTTCAACCTGGACTACATGAACAACTGGTTCATCCGCCGCGACCGGCCCGACCACCTGCGGATGCGCCGCGCCGTTCATCCGGTGTTCAACCCCAAGTACATCGACAACCGCTTCCGGGCCATGGTGCAGAACATCATCCAGGACCTGCTCAAGGACTTCGACCCCGCAAGCGGCGATATGGACGTCCTCAAGGACTTCGCCAACGCCATGCCGGTGCTGGTCATCGCCAACTGGCTGGGCATGCCGGCCGAAGACCGCGAGTTCATCCGCACCCTGTCCCGGCAACTGCTGTCCCTGGATCAGGAATCCCCCGACCGCCACACCCGCGTCCACGAGGCCATCACCACGCTGAACGACTACGTGAACCCCCTGGTGGAACAGCGCGTCGGCGAACCCTCCGACGACCTGCTGTCCGTCCTCGCCATCGGCGAGCGCGAGGGCGAGCTGAGCCGCGAGGAAGTCCTGGGCAACACCTTGCTGCTTCTCATCGCCGGCCACCAGACCACCATCAACCTCGTCGGCAACGGCGCTATGGCCTTGATGAGAAACCCCGACCAGTGGAATATGCTCAAGGAGGACGACAGCCTCCTGGTGCGCGCCACCGAGGAGCTGCTGCGCTACGACTCTCCCGTCAAGCGCGCCCCGCGCATTGCCCTGGAGGACATCGAGCTGGCCGGCCAGAAGATCCGCGAAGGCGAGAAAGTAATGGTCATCATCAACGCCGCCAACCGCGACCCCATGGCCTTCGAGAACCCCGAAGACCTGGACATCACCCGCTACCCGAACCCCCACGTAGCCTTCGGCGGCGGCATCCACCACTGCCTGGGCGCCAACCTGGCCCGCCTGGAAGGACAGGAAGCCTTCCGCGCCCTCACCCGCAAGTTCCCGCCCTTCCGGTTCGCTTCCGACCCGGACCAGCTTGAATACCACAACCTGCTCAACGTCCGCGGCGTGGTCAGCCTGCCGGCGGAGTGGTAATCACCCATCCGCAATTGTGCGCAACGAGTAGGGGCGAATAATCATTCGCCCCTACATTTTTGTCTCCTTCACGGCTGCCCGCTGGTCTGGCGTGACTCCGTGCTTGGCTAGAACCGCGTCCACAAAGGGTTTGAGCACGCGCTCTGCGGAATCAATGCGGATTGCCACCGCCGACGTTCGCGCGTTGTCAACGTCCTTGTCGTAAAAGATGACGACATCCAGTGCGATAGTCTCGCTGACTACGCCGGGTTCACCGTTTTCGATGAGCAGCGCATGACTTTGAGGGTTGTACGTTACGCTTGGCAGGTACTCAGGCTCCAATTCAATCGGATTTGCCGAACTTGGAACGGACATCGTCCTGAAACGTCTAATCACGCGGTCATCTAGCTCGGGAGCTGGTTCCGGCTCGGCGCCGTGTTTGGTCAGGATGGCGTCCACAAAAGGCTTGAGTACCCATTCGGCGCGGTCAATGCGGATAGCAACGACATGGCAGCGCACGTCGTCAGCATCCTTATCGTAGAAGACCACCAAGCTTCCTGCGACAGTCTCTCCAACCTCGCTGGACTGCCCATTTTCGATAAACAGAACTTGATGGGGCGGGCTGTAGATTACATTCGCCACTGGCAAGGGCGACAACTCAACTCGCTTTACTGGATGTTCCACGGTCGCCCTCCATACTTTCTTACCAGCCTGCCATCCTTGTACGCGGTGAGAAACAATCCGGTTTCCGGGTCGCCTATGAAAACCACTTTGATCCACTGGTTGGATTCCGGTACTCTCCCAACGATGACAGTGTAGCGTTCTCCTCCCTCCGGGGTTTCTATGTAGCGGTCGTAGGGATCGGCGATGACTTGCATCACCCACTCCGGGCGAATCTCACTGTGCCGCCGCAATGCCGATTCCCCGTGACTGAGGTCTTTCGGCATCGCGTCGAAAGCACGGCGCAGACTTTCGATTTCGTCAACCTCAGGTTCCATCCAGCATACAGTATAGCGCCGCCGGCTGCCCCTACGGCTCCACCATCCCATAACCCACGTTTTTCACCGTGCGGAAGTAGGTATCGCCGCCGATTTCCAGCTTGTAACGCAGGCGGCGGATGTGGACGTCCACGGTGCGCGTGCCCCCAATGTTTTCCACACCCCAGACGTTGGCGAGAAGCTGGTCCCTGGTGAAGACCTTGCCCATGTTTTCCATCAGGAACGACAGCAGCCGAAACTCCAGCCAGGCCAGGTCCACGGGCCGGCCGTTGGCGGTCACCTGGTAGGTAGCCGGGTTAAGCGTAATGCCGCCCACCATGATGGACTCCGCCGACGCCGCGGAGCGCTCGTAGCGGCGAGCCAGGCGGAGGATACGCTTGATGAGCTCCGCCGGCGGACACGGCACGGTTACGAAATCGTCGGAATCGTCGTAGATGTCCGGCGCGTCCAGCTCCGCGTCGGCGATGCAGCGCAGCACCAGGGGGGCGGCGTCATCCCGGCTGAAAATGGCCCCGTCGGCGTCGGGTGACAGGAGCAGCACCGCCGGCGCGTCGGGCCCGTAGTCCGTTCCGGCGTCATACGCCGGTTCTGGCCCCATGAGTTCTATCGCCCCGCTGTCCGCGACCGCGCCCAGTGTGCCCTGCAAAGTATCCCAGCCACAACCCAGCATCAGTACGCGGGCGGTCGGGCGGGTGGTTGATCGAAGACTGGCGTGCATAGTCATGGCGATACCCGAGACGCTGACGGCGTGAGTATGGCGCTTGCCGCCGCTGGCCTCATATTGCGGCCTGCGGATTAACAAGCGATTACGAACCCGTTACGCTTTTGTTACGGGATGTTGACGGCAGACACAACCGCGCATAGCATTCCGTCAAATGTATCGGCGGAACCCGCCGGATAGGAGCACAACACGATGCGCGAAAACACGATGAAGCAAAAGCTGGCGGCCGGGCAGCCGGTGTTCGGCTCCATGATCACCTTCCCCTCGCCGCAGGTGGTGGAGATGCTGGGCTATCTCGGCTACGACTGGGTTTTGATCGACAACGAGCACGGCAGCATCACCATTGACCTGGCCGAGGACATGATCCGGGCCGCCGAATACTCGGGAACCGCGCCCATCGTGCGTCCGGTGGGGAACCGCCCCGAGATAATCTCGCCCTTCCTGGACCGGGGCGCCTGGGGCGTCCAGGTCCCCCACGTCAACACTGCTGAGGAAGCCCGGGCGGCGGTGTCGGCGGTGAAATACTTCCCGGAGGGCGAGCGCGGCCTGTTCAGCGGCGGCCGGCCCGCCGAGTATGGCTTCAACCAGGCCACCCCCGACTACGTGGCCGACGCCAACCGAAACACCCTCGTCTGCCTGATGCTGGAAGAAGTGGAAGCCATCGAAAACATTCCCGAACTGGTCAAAGTGCCCGGCGTGGATGTCTATTTCATCGGCGCCGGCGACTTGTCCCAGAGCATGGGCTACCCCGGCCAGCAAACCCACCCGGAGGTGCAGGCGCTGGTGGAGAAAGGCGTGCAGCAGATTGCCGCCGCCGGCGTCACCGCCGGTTGCAGTTGCCCGGACAACCTGGTGCCGCACTACCTGGAGCTGGGCGTCCGCTACTTCCACAACACCGTCGGCCGCCTGATCCAGGGCGCCAGCAACGAGTACCTGAACACCATGCGCGCCGCGGCGGACGGGTTATAATGGCCGAGGCCGCGCGGCGCTAAACGCAACGACGATTGAGAGGGAAACGAAATGCGGATTGACGTGAATGAACTGCCGGAAGAGATGACCAAGCTGTTTCAAAAGGCATGGTGCTCTGACGTCATCGTTCTCAAAGACGGTCAGCCTTGGATGAAGATAGCCCGGCATGAAGCCTACCGTCCAACGGTGAAGCCTGGGCTATTCCCAGACCTGTTCGGCGGAGAGTACGAACTGCCTGACAATTTCCGCGACACGCCGGAAGACATCATCGAGGATTTCTACAAGTGACCATGACACTATACTTGCTCGACACCCACATTTTCCTCTGGTTTGTCATGGGAGACCGCCGGCTGAGCCGGGAAGTCAATGAGATAATCAGAAACGCGGCTGGCCGAGCTTATCTTAGCATCGCCAGCATCTGGGAAATCAGCATCAAGCAAGGTGTGGGCAAATTGCCACCGCTGACCACGGAACCCGAGGAAGTGATGTCAGCAACCGGCTTGATGTTGCTGAGCATATCCATTGATCACGCCAAGACCGCCGGCAGCCTGCCCCTGCACCACCGCGACCCCTTTGACCGGATGCTGGTGGTCCAAGCGCAGATCGAAGACCTGATCCTGATTACCAACGACCCGGACATCCCGAAATACGGCGTGACCACCCTGCGCCCCTGAACTTGCAAAAGGAGAATACCAACCATGACCACCCCCGTTGACCCCAACCAGGTTTGTCTCACCGGCGAAAACTCGTTCATCCGCTTGGCCCAGGAAGCCGGCGGCGAGCAGACCACCCGCACCAGCCACTGGCGCATCCTCTGGTCGCCCGGCGGCGCGGGACACGTCCTGTTCCTCAAGAGCGCGGATTTGGAGCGCGACCCGGTGCGCGTCTATTCCGACAATATCGCCATGACCCGCTACTTGCAGGACGAAATCGAAAGTATGCTGTTCCCGGAGTTCGCCGACCCCAACCTGCCGGTCATTCCCGCCGAGTTCAGCAGGTCCGGCGGCATTGAAAGCGCCTACAACGAGATCGTCGTCACCTCCACCGAGACGGTCGTCCTCAGCTGGCACGACTTCTTCACCCCCTTCGTGCTCAACAACCCGGCCGGCGAAGCATCGGGCCGCACCCACGGCGTGTACAGCTGCTTCTTCCCGGCCCGCAGCGCGCAGATCACCGTGGGCGACCGCGCCCTCAGCGGCGTGGTATCCCTGGAAGCCCGCGGCCCAGCCCAGAGCAGCACGGCCTGCATCGCCTGGTCGGAAACGTGGGTGAAACCGTAGGCGTAAGAGGCCGAAAATCATGACTACCCCCGAACCACATCCGCACGAGCCAACCGGACGTTTCGAAGTATCCGAATCCGGGATGCGCGAGATTAACATCGGTCGCCAGCCCTGGAATCTGGTGAAGGAGCTGATTCAAAACGCATGGGATGAAGCTCCGTTCGCTACCGAATGCCGCGTCACCGCCGATCCACAGCCTGACGGTGACACTACATGGATTATCGTAGAGGATGACGGGTCTGGATTCAGCGACATCGCAGACGCTTATACCCTCATGGGGCACACCAAGAAGCGTCTCAATCCCACCCAAAGAGGCCGCTTCAACATCGGCGAAAAGGACGTCATCAGCGTAGCGATTGAGGCGGAGGTGGAAACTAAGGGGCAAACTGTAACCTTCCCGCGCACGGGGTCAAGAGAACGGACTCCCAACTCACGACCCAAAGGCACAGTAGTAAAAGCACTGATGCCGTGGGACAAACAGCAGAGCGATGAACTCGTCGAAATGTTGCAACGTTTCAGGCCGCCGGCTAACTGCCGCTTGTTCGTCAACGACCAGCAGGTAGAGACCCGACCTGCTGCTGCAATTAGCTCCCCATCACTGCAAACCGTAGTGCAGGACGCTCCCGGCGATCCCCTGCGGGCAACACAACGACGAACCGAGATTCACTTCGTAGAACCGCAAGACGCCAACGAGAGATGGCTCTACGAAATGGGGATACCTGTGCGGACAATCGACTGCCCGTGGGACGTCGACGTTATGCAGAGGGTCCCGATGGGGCAGCAAAGGGATGCCGTCAGCGAGTCTTATCTCAATCGCATCTACGCGGAGGCTCTCAACGCGGGCCATAGAATGCTGAATCAAGACGACTTTACTTCTGATTGGGTGAAACGCGCACTCACGCACACACAGACCAGCCCTGAAGCCGTCAAGTCAGTAGCAGTGGGACGTTATGGGCCCAAAGCCGTTTTCACTTCACTGATCGACCGGGGCGCCGATCAGCGCGCCATGGAGGCAGGTTACAGATTAATCGACTCACGCGGATTATCCAAGAGGGAAATCGAAGCGTTCCGAACGTATGCCGGCGTGAAATACTCTGACGAAGAGTTCACCCTGGATAAACTACCCTCTGGTGGTGATCCACCTAAACCCGGCTCTGACCAAGCACGATTCGCTGAGTGGGTCATCGAAATGGCCGGCTATTGCGACCTCAAAGCAACCGTGCTTTATCTCAACGAGCCCGCTAACACCGCGCTCGCCGACTGCAACGTATCAACCAAGACCCCAATAATACGGTTCAACGAGGGACGCCTTGGCAAGTCATTCTTCCAGCCGCCTTATGAATCTACAGATCATTACGATCTGATAATCCACGAACTTGGACACGCCTTGTCCAATCTGTCCGAATTTGAACATGGCGAGGAATGGGGAAAAGGCGTAAGCAAAGCCGGCGCACTCATCGCCGTCCGTATGCTGCAAAACAAGGGCGAATGATTATTCCCCCTACCCCGTTATCGCCCCATCCACGTACAAAATCTGCAACGCCTGCGCCGCCGCCTGCTCAACCTGTCGCGCCGTGCTCGCTTCCATCCCGGCGCACAGCGATGCTATAGCGTCGCCGGCCGTGCGGCAACCGTCCAGATAGGTCAGCAGTTGCGCCACCAGCCCGCTGCACGGCAGCCCTTCCGGGTGTCCGTCCGTGACCAGCCCGTACCCCCACACGAATTCTCCGTCGGCCAGCACGGGCTGGCGTTGCAGCAGCACGCCATCGGCCAGACGGATGCCCGCGTCGGACGGCAAACCCTGCGCCTGCCGGCGCCGGCGTTCCGACTCCACCGCGGCCACGCTGTGACCGAAGGCCGCCGGCGCAAGGCCATGCGACAGCACCGCGCGCTCGTAGCCCCGGGGCGGCTGGCCGGCAACCGCCTGGACGAAGGACTGGCGCGGCGTCAGCGACGGGTCGTTATCCAGCAGGCGGCGGGCCTCCCAGAAGTAGGAGTCGGCGGTGCGATTGCTGGAATAGAAGAGCCGGGCCAATTCGCGGAAGTGCCCGTATTCCTTGTAGTAAAGCTGCTGGTACACCTGCCCCACCGGGCCCGCCATTTCGGGGTCGGCGATGGACGATGCCACCGCGGCGGCGGCCAGCGTCGCCGCGGTCAGGGCCAGGTGGACGCCGGAAGAAAAGAGCGGGTCGATGAAGCAGCCGGCGTCGCCCACCAGGATGTAGCCCGGCCCGTAGAGAGATTTGCAGCGATACGACCAGTCCCGCACCACTTCCGGCCCGGATGCCATGTGAGCCGATTCCAGCATCCCGGCGGTGCGCGGCGCGGCGGCGATCTGGGCTTCCAGAAAGCGCTGCGGACCGAGTTGACGAATGCCCTGCTGACCCGTTTCGGCGTCCACCACCGCGCCCACGCTGGCCCAGCCGTCGCGCAACGGGATGTTCCACAGCCAGCCGCCGGGCTGGGACTCGATGAGGATGTTGCCGTCGTCCGGGCTGGGCAGCCGTTCTCCGCCCTGGTAGTAGGCGAACACGGCCAGGTTGCGGAAGAAGTCATCCCACTGGCGCAATCCCAACTGCCGGGCCAGCAGGCCGCCCTGCCCGCTGGCATCCACGACGAACCGGGCGGGGAGCATGGTTTCGCCGCAGCTGACGGCGACGGCGATTCCAGCATCGTCGAATACCACGCCAGTTGCCGCCCATCCCTCGCGCACGTCCACGCCGGCCCGGCGGGCGTTGTCCAGCAGTATTGCGTCGAACTCAGGCCGCCACACCTGGTAGGAATGGGGATTGCTGGCGTTGGTCTCGCTGAAGTACCAGCTCCACGGCTCCCGGTCGGTTCCCCAAACCATGGTCGCGCCGCGCTTGACCACGAAACCGGCCCGCTGCACCGCCTCCAGGGCGCCCAGGTCATGCAGGATGGGAATGCTGGCCGGCAGCAGCGACTCGCCCACATGAGCGCGGGGAAACCGCTCCCGCTCCAGCAGCACCACGGAATAGCCGCGACGCGCCAGCAGCGCGCTGACGCACGAGCCGGCCGGCCCGCCGCCGATGACGATGATGGGAAGGTCGGGCATTGGGCAATCGAATTGCCGGTTAATACGCAATCTGCGGAAAGGGTGCGTAGATTAAGTTGATACTACGCGGCCGGCGGTATTATAGCTCGCGCATTGGCTGCAAGCAGGCGGCGGAGTTCCAGCGGGAAGTCGGCCGGGCCTGCCGTAGCTTCCACCTGGACGTGAGCGTATCGCCATTGCCACCACGGTTCGGACACTTCATCGGGACGCCATTCCACCTGCACTTCACACGGTATATCTTCTTCTTGCGCCACTTGCTTGGCCAAGTCCAGATAGTCGCCAACTTGATGGTGCGCCTGACCGTACCCGGAAAGGTTGACAATTAACAGGTCTTCAAGCGCGACGTTCCACTCACTCAATCGCGCCTGATGCCAGACGGAAAGACCGGCTTGCTTGAACGCTCGTTGTGTGGGTCGGTTAAGATTGGCGTTCCAAGTGTTGCGGTCCGGGTTGATGAAGCGACATATCATGTCGTCAGGTGGTACTGGCATGAATTCCTGACCGGAAGAGTTGGATTAAGTCTTGTTCCGATGTCGCTTTACGCCGCATACGCACAACCGTTTTGACGGGCGCGCCTCGGCTGTCGTCGTACACGCTGGCGTCAATGGTTCCATCGGGGAAGAGGTTGGCCATCACGAGCAACCCATTGGCAAGTCGCAGGTGAAAATCGATACCATCTTCGTCGTCAAAGGTGATTTCGGGGCCGACGGTGTAATCAAGCGCTGCCTGCACGATGCGAGCGGCAGCAGCGACGACTTGGGCGGCAGGACGCACCCCCCCAGCTCCCGTCGCGAATTCGCGGACAACCGGGTGGGTTGCAGTTTCCAAAGTACTGCCTGATTGGGCTGCGACGGGTTGTACCATTCTCTCCCGTTCCTTTCACGAAGGTTTGCCCTTCGTAGTATAGCACTGCGCGGCCGTTCGTTCCCCTACCGGTAGTACTGCGAGAACACCGGCTCCTCCCGCGTTATCACCTCCAGCACGCACGGCTGCCCGGTCGCCGAAATCTCTTTCGCCCGCTCGATGGCGGGGCCGACTTCGGCGGGGTCGGTTACGTGTTCGGCGTAGGCGCCCAGGGCTTCAGCCATGCGGGCGTACTCGCCGGTTACGTACTTGGTTCCGTACCGCTCGGTGGCGATGGGGATGTTCTTCTCGTAGCCGCCCATGGCCCCGTTGTTCACGATGACGGTGATGATGCCCAGCTTTTCGCGGGCCGCCGTCTCGAAGTCCGTGCCCGCCATGCCCACCGCAACGTCGCCCATCAGGTTCACGCACGTCTTCTCCGGGAAAGCCACCTTCGCCCCCATGGCGTAGCCCAGCCCGCTGCCCAACTGCGTCGAGTTGCCCCAGCCGATGTAGCCCCGCGGCGCGGTGGCGGCGTAGAAGGGCACAATCTGGTCCCGGGGGTTGCCGGAGTCGTGGGTGACGATGCTGTTGGCCTTGTCCAGCCGGGCGTTGAGTTCGTACACCACCCGATAGGGACTTATCGGCGCGTCGTTGCTGGACAGGCGGGGCATCCATTCGGCCAGCCACTCCCGGCGCACCTGGCGGATTTCCTCGGCCACCGACGGGTCGCCGCGCCGTCCGTCATCGCCCAGGCGGTCCTTCACTTCCTCAATCAGCTGGCCCAGCACCAGCTTGGCGTCGCCGACGATTATCTCCTCCAGCGGGTACTCCCCGTTCAGGTCCTTCTCGTCGATGGTGGACTGGATGACCGTCTTGCCGGCCGGCACCGGCGCGGAGGCCAGCGTCTTCTGGAAACTCGTCCCAATGCCGAACACCACGTCGCTTTTCGCCAGAAACTCGCCCACCATGCGGGTGCCGGTGTTGCCGCCGGCGCCCAGCGCTAGCGCATGGTTCTCCGGGAAGCCGCTCTTGCCCAACGTGGTGGTCATGGTGGGCGCGTTGAGCAACTCGGCCAGATCCACCAACTCCGGCGTGGCCTCGGCGTACAGGACGCCCTGGCCGGCGTAAATCACCGGCCGCCGCGCGTTGACCAGCAGCTCGGCGACGCGGGAAACGTCCCGGGGATCGCCGGCGGAGCGCCGCTTGCGCTGGGGCTGGTAGTGGAACTGCTCCTCGGAGATTTCGCCGGCCAGCACGTCGTTGGGCATCTCCACCAGCACCGGATAGGGCCGGCCGGTGCGCAGCTGTGTGTAGGCGCGCCGCATCATTTCGGGGATCCGGTCGGTATGGTTGACGGAATCGGCCCACTTGGTGACGCCCTGGTAGTTGCGGGCGGCGTCGAAGTCGGATGACGTTCCATGCCGCCGCGTGCCCGGATGGTTCGGGACCATCAGCAGGGGCGACGAGTCGGCGTATGCCTGGGCCACGCCGGAGAAAGCGTTTTCAATGCCCGGCCCGCCCTGGACGATGACCACGCCGTTCTTGTTGCCGTTGTTGACCCGGCTGTAGGCGTCGGCCATGTTGACGGCGGTGCGCTCCATGCGGGAGATGATGGGCCGGATGCCGGCGGCGGCGCAGGCGTCGATCAATATGTTGTTGGGGAAGCAGAAAACGACGTCCACTCCTTCCCGGGCCAGAATATTGGCGAATGCGGTTTTGCCGTCCATGTTAGGGTATGGCCTCCGTTGGGGTGGGGGCATTATAGCGGGGATTGTCAGAAGCAGGATTTACGGGATCACGAGATTGTCAGGATTGTAGTGTTCGTTGGGGTTGGCCTCCTGTGGTTCAGTTAATTGGGTGCCTGCCGAGGTCGGTTTCCGTATCCGCTTTGGTCGTGGTCAGCCCCGCGGTAGATGACATCCCCATCCCGAAAATCAGCGCGGCGAGGCAGCGTCCGTTCGTCCGCTTGTTTGACCGGATCCTGGCGGCCAAGGCGTCCAACCCGTCGGCGGATACGAGGGAGCTTGAGGGGGAGATAGACCGGCTGGTGTACGGGCTGTACGTGTTGATGGATACGGAGGTAACGGCGGTGGGGGGCGTATAGCAGTGGTGGTGTATAATGAGACGTGGATTCGATGGATAATTGGCGACTGGCAACGTCGCGTGGAAAGTTGGCAATTTGCGAACCGAAGTTCGTATGCTACAATATTGCCGACAGCGACTATCGGATTTGCGTAGTCTCCGGATAGGAATTGCCGGTGTGCCTTGCGGCACCGTGTCGGTCGCTGCCGAACTAGGAGATTAACACAGCGACGTTCGACGCCTTGGTCTTGGCCAGTGGACGAAAGGTGGCAGGCTGAGCGGCCTGAACATTCACAACCCCAGATGCATAGCGAACGTCTGTACCCGTTGCAAAGTCAACCAAGTTGGCTTACGATTGGCGCCACAATATCCGAGCGGTTACGAACCATGCCTTTCCCACCGACGCCCCGAGAAATTTACCGAGACAACCCCTTGGTAGAGGTGGTCTTCCAGCTCAGATTCCCGACGATCCTGAGCATCACATCGGGTCCGCCAGCTCAGTTCCAAGAGCTGATCCGTAGGGAATACCCTTGGTACTCGGAGCAAGGTCCCGCTGACCTGCCTGATGTACCACCAGAGTTGAGGGAGATGTTGCAAGGGTTCGGTATGCCGCCAGCGCCGCTCACCTATTCGTTCGAAACTGAAAACCGAACGCGGACGATCTCGTTATCGCAAGACTCTGTTTCTGTACAAGAACGTCAGTACCATCAATGGAACGACTTCCGTCGGGAGATACAGAGTACTGAGGGGATTCTGAAGGAGATATACGCACCGGCATTCTACACGCGGGTCGGGCTGAGATACCGAGACGTGCTGGACAGAAGCCATTATGAGCTGGAGTCAATTCCTTGGTCAAAATTGCTGAACCCGACTTTCTTAGGCGTTCTTGGTTCCCAAGAAATAGCCCAAGATGTGGTACAGCAGTCCCAATCTCAAGCCGTATTGACGATTCCTGACGTAGAGGGTGGCCAAGTACTGCTACAGCATGGATTGGCTGCCAGAGAAGGCGAGGAGCCGTCCGCTTACCTCATTGATGCCGATTTTTCTACACAAAGCAGGTGCGATTCCGATGAAGCATTTGATGCCGCAGACAAATTCAACAAGTGGGCCGGCCATCTATTCCGCTGGGCAATCACCGATGTCCTTCGTGAGAAGCTGCAACCGGACACAGTTGGGTAGGCTTCAGGCACATAGCCTCGACACCTTCGACTGGGAAAGGACGCCGATAACCGCCATTCCCGACACCATCGAAGCGTCGCCTTGGAAGAAGCGCTACCTGACTTGTCTGCTGGCTATGTATATGCCAGCAGAAGGTGTCGACGAAAACCTCGGAGCAGCCCTAGACTGCTGGAATTTTTACGTCGACCACCCTCATGCACCGGCTATCCCGGCGGTTCCGCCGAGTACGGAGACCGTTAAAGTTGTCGGCGTACGTACAAGCCCCGGTCTGACGTTTGAAGGCTGAAACGTGGCGCTGGCGGGTCGGCCAACGGCTTTCCCAGGTAGGTTGCGGCAAGGGCAAATCCTCCGCAACCTATACGAGTATGTACCAACCGGGCCGGCCACAGCGGATGGGATCGCCGAGGTAACGATGGTGCAACATCCGTTGCTCGTGGTCATTTCTCCGGAATGCGACTTGGTGAGCGACTACGAAGCCAGGAACCGCGATTCCTCAAGCACCTCCGGGCAGCCACAGTCCAACAGCAACCTTTTAGAGCACATCCAGTGCTGTAAACTTTTTGAAGAAGGCGACATCAGGAGACCGCATGGGATAAACAGCGCTGCTTGGTCTTTCGTCAAGAGTAATCGCCTTGAAAGATACCACATGATCCCACCCAATATACCCGGACGAGCAGAGGATTCTTCACCGCTTTACCTGGATTTTAAGCGTATCCTAAGCATACCAACTGCATACCTTTATCAAATATTGAAAGCAGGCAACATAGTTCTTGGCGAAATAATTGAGCCGCCATGGATACACCAATTGGTCCATCGTTGCTACGGATTTCAATCTCGCGTCTGCGTACCTGATCCAACCGACACCCGGCCATCCGCCCAAGCTTAAGCTTTCCTTTACGGTACTGGCTTTGCCAGCGGTAATTGCGCCGGCCGGCATATTGGGCGGCGGGCGCAGAGCGCAAGCCGGGTGTTTCCAAAGTAATGGATGGCCGGAATCGGGATTCGCCGTATCAGATTGGGTTGGATTGACGGCGGCGGCGCAGCGGGCGGCAATCCCGCTGTAAAGTCTGCCTCTGGCGGGATAATCCGCCAATCCGGTGCATCCTGATTCTGACAATTGTACGTTGCACCGGACGCTGGAGCGCGCCGGCGGACGGGGCCGTGCTAGAATGGCGCAAAGGTATGCCTGAGCATCAGGAGCAACGACGATGGCGACCAGGACCGTAAATGCCAGATTCACCAACGGGGTGCTCGCGCCGCTGGAGCCGCTGGACCTTCCCGAAGGCGCTCTGGTAGCTTTGAACATCCAACCCCTCGATATCCCCGGTCCGGACGCGCCGATGGACGGGCGCGATGACGATGAAGACGCGGGGCTGCTGCGGGCCATGCTGGCGGTCAGCATTGACGACCCCAGCGAATTCGTCAGCGAAGCGGACATCATGGCAACGTTGCGGAGTTTGCGGGACTCGCATGGAGATTAGGTATCACGCCCAATTCAACCGCGACCTGCGCCGGCTGCGAAACCCGTCCCTGGCCCACAGCATAGAGCAGATAATCTCAGAACTATAGGCGGCGTCCGGCCTTGCCGACGTCAAAGGTATGCCCGGTATCAGGAGCAGCTACGATGGCCACCAGAACCGTAAATGCCAGATTTGCCAACGGAGTGCTCGCGCCGCTGGAACCCCTGGACCTTCCCGAAGGCATCCTGGTGGAGTTGAATATCCAGACGTTCGATGCCCCGGCCCGGATGCGCCGGATCAGGCCGCAGCGAAAACCAAGTTCAGGGTTGTACCTAATCACAGCGGATTTGCCCCGGGCGTTGACGCCGGCAACCTCAAGGACGTTATCCACGATCTGGAAGACGGGGAGTTTCTGGAGAAGCTTGCCCCATGATCGGGCCTGACCTTGACCTTCTGATATTCGCCTGCAACGACGGGAGCGAACTCCATCGGAAAGCGGCAGCCTGGTGGGCAGAACTGGTCAACGGTACGGAAACGGTAGGGATGCCGTGCCCGCGTTACCTGGAAATTCTCGAACAAATCCTTGCTACAACGGAAGCCATTACGAGACTGGTCGCCGACGCGACCATCGCGGCCCTGGCCCTGGAAAACGACGCCGAGGTACATACCAACAACGGCAAAGATTTCCAGCGGTTTCCGGGCCTGCTCTGGCGGAATCCGCTTACGTAAGCCGTAGCCTGGTCGCATTTGCCGCAACGTGCCGGCGCTGACGACGCATAAGCGCGGGCCGGGCTTTTTCAAAGCAACGGATGGTATGACAACGCGCGGCCCGCTCGCGGTGTGATAAGGTGTCCGCTATCAATCAACCAACCAAAAGGAGCGAGCGAACCATGGCCGAATACATACCGTCCACCCGCGATTGGGTGCGCGAGCAGGTCGAGATCTACGAGGGCAGCGGCGGCGCTGCGGGAACGACCCTGCGCGATACCGGCCTGCCCGTCATCATCGTCACCAACCGGGGCAACCAGACCGGCGCCATCCGCAAGACGCCGCTGATGCGCGTCAAGGACGGCGACAATTACGTGCTGGTCGCCTCCATGGGCGGCGCGCCCCGCAACCCGGTGTGGGTCTATAACCTCCGCGCCGACGCCAGCGTGGAGATCCGCGACGAGACCGAGGTTCACGCGATGCGGGTTCGGGAAGTCGAGAATGAGGAGGAACGGGCGCGGCTGTGGGACATCGCGGTGGCGGCCTTCCCGCCGTATGAGGAGTACCAGGGCCGCACCACGCGGCAGATTCCCGTGTTCGTGGCCGAGCCGGCATAGCTGTCAGAAGCAGGATTGCCCGGTAAATGTCGCCAAAAGTCGTTGCTTGTGGCGGCAGTTGCCAGTATAGTGGGATGAGCATCGGTTGCGCCGGTCCGCGTTCCTAGGGTATTGGAAATCACTTTGCCCGACGAAATCAGACCAGAATGTGTGCATCGTGATTACCGACCCGACCGGAGGATGAATCGTGGCTCTTTCCGACCTGACCCTTGAGTGCAGCGATTGCGGCGCCGAGTTTCTCTTTACCGTAGGCGAACAGGAATTTTACGCCTCGCGCGGTTTCACCAACTATCCCAAGCGCTGCGTCTCCTGCCGCAATGCCCGTCGGGGTCAGCCCCGGGACGGCGGTGGCGGCGGTGGAGACTACGGCGGCCCCCGGGAAGCCTTCCCCATCGTTTGCAGCAACTGTGGCGCTGACGCCACCGTACCCTTCCGGCCCCGCGGCGACCGCCCGGTCTATTGCAGCGATTGTTTCAACCGGATGCGCAGTTCCTGACGCCGGAGTTCCGGTACTCCTGGCCGGTACGGGCTCTGAGTTGGTTCAGCTGAGATGCCGTACCGTGATCTGCGTGAATTCATCGCCTTTCTGGAAAGCAAAGGCGATCTGCATCGCATCTCCGCTCCGGTCAATCCGGAGTTGGAGATAACCGAAATAGCCCACCGGCTCCTGCGCGCCGATGGCCCGGCCCTGCTCTTCGAAAACGTGATTGGCCACGATATGCCCGTGGCCATCAACCTCTTCTGCTCCGAACGGCGCATGAACTGGGCGTTGGAAGTGGCGGACGCCGACGAGCTGGCCGGCCGGCTGGAAGCCATGATCGAGATGGTGCAGGGCGGGCCGCCCCAGGGAATGCTCAACAAGCTGCGCACTCTGGGCCGCCTGGTCCACGTCGGCTCCTACCAGCCCCGAGCTGTCCGCAACGCCCCCTGCCAACAGGTGGTCCTCACCGGCGAGGACGTTGACCTCTACAGCCTGCCCATCATCAAGTGCTGGCCGCTGGACGCCGGACCCTACATTACCCTGCCCCTGGTCATCACTAAAGACCCGGATACCGGAACCCAGAACTACGGTATCTACCGGATGCAGGTGTTTGACCGCAACACCACCGGGATGCACTGGCAGACCCACAAGGTGGGAGCGCGGCACTACCGGGCCAGTGGCGACAAGCCGAACCCTTTACCAATGGAAGTGGCCGTGGCCCTGGGCGGCGATCCGGCGTCAATCTGGACCGGTTCCGCCCCTCTGCCTCCCGACGTGGACGAGATGGTGCTGGCCGGCTTCATCCGTGACGCCGGTGTCGAACTCACGCCGGCCGTATCCGTCGATTTGATGGTGCCGGCCCACGCCGAAATCGTGCTGGAGGGCTATGTTACGCCGGGCGAGGAACGGGTGGAGGGACCCTTTGGCGACCACACCGGCTACTATTCCCTGGCCGAACCCTACCCGGTGTTCCACGTGACGACCATCACCCGCCGGCATAATCCCATCTATCCCACCACGTTCGTCGGGCGACCACCCACCGAAGACTATTGGATGGGCAAAGTAACCGAGCGGGTCTTTATGCCGCTCATCCGCCTTATTCTGCCCGAGGTGGTGGACATCAATATGCCGGCGGAGGGTATCTTCCACAACCTGGTTCTGGTGTCCATGAAGAAGGAATACCCCGGCCAGGCCCGCAAGGTGATGTATGGCCTGTGGGGCTTGGGCTTGCTCAGCCTGACCAAGGTTATCGTCGTGGTGGATGATTTCGTGGATGTTCAGAACCCCTCGGAAGTGGCTTGGCGCGTCGCCAACAACGTCAACCCGGCCACCGATTTAGTGCTGGTGGACGGCCCAATTGACGACCTGGACGTGGCCTCGCCCACGCCGCGCTTCGGCAGCAAGGTAGGTATCGACGCCACCCGCAAAGGCCCGCAGGAAGGCTATTACCGGGAATGGCCGCCGGACATCGAGATGAGCTCCGAGGTTCGGGAGCGGGTTTCCCAGCGGTGGTCCGAGTTGGGGTTGGACGCCATTATCCCGGCCGCAAATGTCTGAAACTGGATTTTCAAGATTGCAAGGACATTCAGGATGTAAGCGCTATCCCAAAATCTCAGGTAGCGTTCGGTTTTAGGCGGTTTGATTTTTGTCATTGCGAGCGTAGCGTGGCAATCCCGTTGGCGTAGCAGCAGTTTTAGTCACTCGGATACCCCGCTGGGAAACTGAACCACCTAAATTGCAACGCTACCAAAATCTCAAAAATCCCGTAAATCCTGCTTCAGACGATACTCCGATCTCTCCTATGCTGCAAACCCGCTTCACCGATCTGCTCGGCCTGGACTACCCGATAATGTCCGCGCCAATGAGCAATCACAGCGGCGGAACGCTGGCGGCGGCGGTCTCGCTGGCCGGCGGACTGGGCGCCCTGGGTGGCAGCAACAGTTTCGGTACGGACTGGTTCCGTGAGCAGATTGGGTATGTCAGATCCCAAACCGACCGGCCCTTCGGCCTGGGATTCATCACCCAGCTGATTGAACCATCCCCGGAGAATTTCGAGATCGCATTGGAAGAGCGGGCCCCGGTGGTGATCTTCTCCTTCGCCGACCCGCGCCCGTGGTTGGAGCGGGCTAAGGACGCCGGAGCGATAACCATTTGCCAGGTTCAGTCCCAGCAGGCAGCGAGAATTGCGGTGGACGCCGGGGCGGATGTGCTACTCGCCCAGGGCAACGAGGCGGGCGGCCATACGGGCGAGATGAACCTGTTGCCCCTGCTGGTGGATCTGGTGGAGCAGTTTCCCAATGTGCCGGTGCTGGCCGCCGGCGGAATTACCTCGGGGCGAGCTTTCGCCGCGACGCTGACCGCCGGCGCCCAGGGCGCTTCCCTGGGCACCGCTTTTCTTGCCACGCCGGAGGCAGTGGAAGTGCCGCCACCCTTCAAGGAACGCATTTTGCTATCGGACGGGCAGGACACCATCTTCACCGCCCTGTACGACCTGCTGGGCGACGATCCATGGCCGCCGGGTATCGCCGGACGGGTGTACCGCAATCGCTTGGTGCGGGAGTGGCACGGCCGGGACGCTGAGGTACTGGCCCGCCGGGAAGAACTGGCCTCGGACGCTGCCCAGGCCCGGGCGCGGCAGGACCCCGAACTGGCGTCGGTGTACATGGGTCAGGGCGCGGGCCAGATCGACGTCATTCGACCGGCGGCGGAGGTCATGCGCGAAATCTGTGCCAGCGCGGAGCATATCCTGCAACAACCGCAGTGGCAGTACCGCAATGGCTGACACCACGGTAGCGTTCCGTTTTAGGTGGTTTGGTTTTTGTCATTGCGAGCGTAGCGTGGCAATCCTGTTGGCGTAGCAGCGGTTTTAGCCGCTCGGATACCCCGCTGGGAAACTGAACCACCTAAATTGCAACGCTACCGGCTGACACGGTAGCGTTCCGTTTTAGGTGGTTTGGTTTTTGTCATTGCGAGCGTAGCGTGGCAATCCCGTTGGCGTAGCAGCGGTTTTAGCCGCTCGGATACCCCGCTGGGAAACTGAACCACCTAAATTGCAACGCTACCGGCTGACACGGTAGCGTTCCGTTTTAGGTGGTTTGGTTTTTGTCATTGCGAGCGTAGCGTGGCAATCCCGTTGGCGTAGCAGCAGTTTTAGCCGCTCGGATACCCCGCTGGGAAACTGAACCACCTAAATTGCAACGCTACCGGCTGACACCCGCCCCTTGCGCGCCCGCACACCCGTTCTTTACACTATACCCTACGCGTAAGGCAGCAAGCCCAAGGCCACGGCCCATCTGCCGAAATCACATCTGAATATCGGGTTCACAGGGGTTCAGGTAACACGGCCAACCGCTGTCACGGTACATGGTCGCAGATGCGCCTGTGGCGGACAGCACGTCGGATTTCTGCACCGCTGGCTATCGCAAAGGTCGGTAATTTCTCCGGTACCGCATAGACCAGTACGGCGGGTCTCACCACCGCTGCGCGAGGGTGGTTCATTCACAGTGAACTGTCAGCACGCGCAAACCTAGGAGTTCAATTCGCAACCACGCTCTCTGGCCGTAGCGCCGACAGCCTGAACCCCGAACCCGAAGCAAACCAGCCAATCAGCCAAACCACCGACCGACCAAACAAAGGAGGAAAACCTGAACAACTGCCGCTTCGCTTTGTACGACGCCACCGCAAAGTTTGACCCCAATACCCGGCCATTTTATAATATTACACCGTGGCAAATATCGAAAATAGTGAAGAGCGACGACAGCCCCGCATCTTCTACGGATGGTGGATTGTCGCCGCCGCGTCAGTTCTGGGGATGTTCGGCAACGGCTCCATCTCCCAGGGCTTCCCCAGGTTTCTGCTGCCCATTGAGTCTTCCCTGGGTCTGACCCGCGACCAGATGTCCCTGGTTTTCAGCCTGGCCCGCGCCGAGGGCAGCGTCGCCGGGCCGGCCATCGGGTGGCTGGTGGACCGCTACGGCGCCAGACCCATGGTTTTCGCGGGAAGCATCACCGTCGGCGTCGGCGTCATTCTGCTCTCCCAAGTCAACTCCTATTGGATGTTGATGCTTCTGTTCGCCGGCGTGATTTCCCTGGGCAAGTCGGCGGGACTTGGGCAAACTCTCATGGCCGGCGTCAACCAGTGGTTCATCCGCCGCCGCCACGTCGCTATGTCCGCCCTGATGACGGCCTTCGCCGGGGGCGGGGCATTAATCGTGCCGCTGCTCAACGAAAGCATCCAGTGGCTGGGCTGGCGGCAGACCCTGATCTGGACCGGCGTGGGCATCCTGGCGCTCACCTTGCCGGCATCTTTCATAATCCGCAGCCGTCCCGAGGACATGGGGCTTCGCCCGGACGGAGACCCGCCCGTGGACCGTACCGCCGAGAGCAGCAGCGGACAGCGAAGTCGCGGATCCGGCAATACGGAAGTCAGTTTCACCTTCAAGGAAGCCATCCGGACCCGCGCCTTCTGGCTGATGTCCGTGGGCGCGTTCATGCGGGTAACCGTGACCAATGGAATGCTCGTCCATATTTTCGCCATGATGGCAGAACGCGGCCTGTCCGAGGATGAGTCCGCCGCCTGGGTCGCCGCCATGTTCTTCCTGGGCATTCCCCTGCGCTTCATCCTGGGCGTGACCACGGGCAAGTTCCGCTCCAACCTGATGCTGGCCGGCGGCATGGCCATCGGCGCGGTGGGTATGTGGGGCCTGTGGCTGGGCCCGGGCATCGTGGGACTGCTGGCCTTCGTCATCGGCATCGCCGTGGTGGAGGGCATCACGTCCGTCAACTGGCTGATGCTCAGCGACTACTTCGGGCGCGCCCGTTTCGCCACCCTGATGGGCTTCATGAGCCTCTTCATGAATATCGGGCTTTTCGCCTCGCCTCTTTTTGCCGGGATTGTGTACCGGCTGACCGAATCCTACTGGTTGGTGCTGGCTACCTTCACCCCGATGTACCTGATCAGCGCCGTGGCCTTCCTGCTCTGCACGCGGCCCCGGCCGCCAATGCGCGGCCAGCGGCGGTGGATCGGCACGGAGACCGGGGCGGCGCCCCAGGCGGCGGCCAGCGCCGGGGACGGGAATTAGGCCGCCGGCGGCATTACTTTGGTATCATGTCCCCGCTCAGCTCAAGGCATCGGCGCACGCTGGAGCGGATCTTCGCAACGCCCACCCCGTCAGACATTCGTTGGACGGAAGTGGTAGCATTGATGCGGGCGCTCGATGTCGACATTTCAGAACGTGCCGGCTCCCGGGTTGTGTTCATAACGTACCGCAGAAGGGTTGTGACGCATCGTCCACATCCTGGATCCAACCTTGATCGTGCGCAGGTTCGCAGCATCGCCGTCTTTTTATCTGCTATAGGGGTGACGCCGCAATGAAGTACAAAGGCTATATTGCAGACTACGAATACGACGCTGTCGCCGGGGTTTTCAGTGGTTGGGTTGCCAACACCGAACCGTACTCCATTGCGACGTTCTGGGCCAACGAAGAGCACCAGTTGGAGCAAGAGTTCCGATTATCGGTCGACATCTATCTGGATTCGTGCCTCGAAGACGGCGTAGAACCCCTGTCGCCCTTGCCAAATCCCGTGGATCTCGGCATTGGGTCAAAATCGGTGAGTGTATGAACCCTCAACCCATAACGCTGATGGTCGAACACGTCCGCTTGGATCTACGCTGCGGCGGCAGTCTGTCCTCAGGGTCGCCGGATTTCTCGTTGCCATAGGAGCGGAAGCATGATGACGATAGAGTACAAAGGGTATGTCGCGGAAGTCGAATACGACGACGAGGCCCGGCTTGTGGGTCGGTCGCCAACACCGAGCCCTATGCCATCGTCATATTCGAGATACCCGAAGGATATGACCTACACCGGGAGTTCCAGATCTCCGTCGATGTGTACTTGGAGTCGTGCGCCGAGGACGGGGTAGATCCATTGCCGCCTCTCCCTTACCCGGCCCAAAACGAACCTCCCCGCGAAACTCAACCCGCGTTCGATTCGGAGGCTGCCCGCCTATGAACCCCCAACCGCATCTGCGCCGGCGGGCGGTTCGTAACATTCGCAAGTTCCTGGACGGGATTGGAGTCAAGCCATGATGGAAAACATGATGGAGTACAAAGGCTACATCGCAGCGGTTAGCTATGACGATTTAGCAGGAGTTTTCTGCGGGTCGGTGGTCAATGCGAGTCCGCGTTTCCGCTCTGTATTTGAGGCGACGGACGTGAAACAGCTGCGCCGGGAGCTCGAAATATCGATTGAAGACTACCTGGCATCGTGCGAAGAGGACGGCGTAGAACCGACCAGGCCGTTCTACGGCAAAATCCAAAGCCCGGCCCAACCGCCAGCTGGAGACGTCATGGACCCGCGCCCGGTGGTGCTGGTGGGCGAACACGTCCGCCTGGAACCCGTCGGCCAGCAGCACGCCGACGATCTGTACCGGGTAGGTCAGGAAGAATCAATCTGGCGCTATCTCTCCACGCCGCCGTTCACCACCCTGGACGACGCCCGGGAGTGGGTGAATATGTGCGTGGCACGCAACGCCGCGGGCGAACGGGTGCAGTTCGCCGTTGTTCACGGCGAAGCGGAACGGGCCATCGGCTCCACCGGCTACCTGGACATCGACCGGCCCAACCGGGTGCTGGAAATCGGCATGACCTGGTACGGCGTCGATTACCAGCGCACCGCCGTCAACACTGAGTGCAAGTACCTGCTGCTGCGCCACGCCTTCGAGGATTTGGGCGCGCTCCGGGTCTGTCTCAAGACCGACCACCGCAACGAGCGTTCCCAGCGGGCCATCCTGCGCATCGGCGCCCGGCGGGAAGGCGTGTGGCGCAACCACCGCATCGCCCGCGACGGCGTGAACCGCCACTCGGTCTATTTCAGCATCATCGACACCGAATGGCCCGATGTGAAAGAGCGGCTGGAAGGGATGATGCACCGCTGACGCTCGCTTCCTATGATCTGTCATTGCGAGAAGCGCAGCGACGTGGCAATCTCGGTGGCAGAGCGAATATATCTACGGCACCGAGATTGCCACGCTTCGCTCGCAATGACAAATCGGCTACCCGCCGTTGCAATGCGCCTACGTCACCGTTCTGCCCACCAACACGCCCAGGTAGGCGGCAGCTAGTCCGACCACCAGATTGGCGGCGATGGACAGGCCGGCGCGAGCGTATTCGCCGCCGGACAGCAGCCTCACGCCGTCGTAGGCCAGCGTGGAAAAGGTAGTGAACCCGCCGAGCAGGCCCACCGTGGCCATGGCCCGCAGTTCCAGGGGCCAGTCCGTGCGGGAGATGAAGACGGTAGCCAGTGCTCCCAGGGCAAAGGATCCGGCGACGTTGACGGCGAAGGTGCCAACCACCGTATCGGCGCCAAGATACTGGGCGGCAAGCCGGCCCACGGCATAGCGCAGAACGGAGCCTATCGCGCCGCCGACGGCAACCAGCAACCAAATCACGCTAAGCCCGGACGCCCAGCCGCGGTAGTGCAGGTGTTGGCGATTTTCCCTGGCGGTTCAATTTCGCAATCCCTTTTCTCGTAGCATCCGGTCAATCCACTTACGGTCATCGCCTGACAAAGGCCCCTCCGGGTCGTCGTTGTAGTCGGCGTAATTGGAGTAGTAATCCTGTTCGTACATATCATCGAACAATGCGCCCAGCGGGACTATCGCATCATCGTCGCCTTCCAGCAGCGGCACCGGAACGTCGGGAATGGGCGTCTGCAAGCGAAACGGGTACAAGTCCACTTCGGGACGAACCTGCCAACGGCTGATGAGGTGCCGGTAAGGCGCGTCGCCGTCATAACCTTCCACCGGCATGGGCCGGCCCCGGCGAATGAGGTCGATCTCCACCAGATGAGTATCGCTGAAAATCACCCGTTGGCGCTTGTCCAGATACTGGCTGCGCCCGTGTCCGCTCGACGTCTTGTTGCTGGGGGACAGCAGCTCCACGACGGTTACCGGGTCTTCGTGGTCGCGTTCGCGTTCGCCAATGGTGATGAACATCTCCGGGGACGTTTCATCATCCAGGGGGAGCCTGGCGGTTACCCGGCCTTCCGCTCGATAGGCCACGGCGGTGCGCTCGCGCACACCACTACCCCTGATGGAAAGGTCGGGTTCGGCGTACCGAGCTGGAGCGTCCCGTGAGGGATCGTTGCCAATAGGCACGCGCTCCTCCATGATGACCGTGTACCGGAACGGCAACGTCCGACGCAGAAAACGGAACATCTCGTGGATGATATTGTTGTGGACTTCCCCCCAGAGTCGCCGGGATTCCAGATACGGGTTCATGCCCGGAAACGGGTTGGCAAAGGGGTTTTCCATGATAAGCGCCTGTTTTGCCGCTAACGCCGCAGACCGTATCCCCGCAACCGGCCGTCGAGCCAGACGCGGTCGTCGTGGGACAGCGGCCCATCGGGATCTTCATTGTAGTTAACGGAGCGTTCGTAATGACCACGCAGGTAGATGTCGTTGAAGATTTCGCCCAGAACAACGGTGGGTTCCTCGTCCTGGTTCAAGAGCGGAACCGGGAAAGTGGGAAAGCCCGACTGCATACCGAATGGGTACAATGCCGCTTGAGGCCGCTTTTGGCTGCGGCTGACCATGATGCGATAGGAGGCGTCGCCATCGTAGCCTTCGGCCGGCATCGGGTTGTTGGCTCGTAGCAGGTCGATTTCCACCAGATGCGTTGCGCTTTCCAGTATCCGCTGCCTTTTGTCCAGATAGTCGCGGCGGCCCGTCCCGGCTCGTTTGTTGCTGTGGGAAAGCACCTCCAAAACCGTTACGGACGGCAAACGGCCCGGCGTCCTGATTTCGATAAACCGCTCTCGCACCGGCCGCAGTTCCGGCAAAAGCACGGTAACGGCAGCCGCATCCGGCTCCACCACTGACGCCACCGCCGGCGTTTCGCCGTCGGCGACGTTGATGTCCGGTATGGCATAGCGTTGACGCGCCGTATCGCCGATGGTTTCCTCTACGATTACCCGTTCTTCCATGGTGACCGTGTACTTTGGCGGGAGGGCCTCGCACAGGAAATAGTGCATTTCGCTGATTAGCTTGGTATGCACTTCCGGCCAGATGTGGCGCGCCTCCAGATAAGGGTTCATCCCCGGAAAGGGCAGACCATCGTCGTGGTCGGTCACGATATTCACCTCCCCGGAATTGTCGCATCGTCAAACCGGCCCAGGCGGAACAAACCGATGTCATGCTCCGTCGTCCCATGCTCTGCCAGGTCGGCCATGATTTCCCCCACCACGCTGGAGAACTTGAAACCGTGGCCAGAGAAGCCGGCGGCCACCGACACCTGCGGGTGGTCGGGCAAGGTGTCGATGATGAAGTGCTCGTCCGGCGTATTGGTGAACATACAGGTTTTCAGAGCCAGGGTTGGGCCGGCCGCTTCGGGGAAATACCTCTCGGTGAACTGGCGCAAGGCGGCCTCGTCGCGGGCGTTGGGTTCCCGGTCCATGGTGTCCGGGTCCACCTGCTCGCGGAAGTGGTTGAACATACCCAGCTTGAAGCCGGGGATGCCGTAGGACGGAAAGCCGTAGAACCGGCCTTCCTCCACTTCCATGCCGAAAACCGGGAAGGTCTCCGGCTTGAACAATTCGGGGCGATAGGGCGCGAACCACCCCAGCACCTGCCGCTCCGGTACGGCGTGTTCCGCCACTGCCGGCGCAACCTTGCCAGCCCACGCGCCGGCGGTAACAACCAGCCGGCGGGCCGAGTAGGTATCCTTGTCGGTGGTGACGATGACGCCACCACCCGCCGTCGGTTCCCAATCCAGCGCGGCCTCCCGTCCGTGAACCTCCGCGCCCAACTCCAGTGCCACCGACACGTGGGCCACGATGCAACGCTCCGACAGGACGAACCCGCCTTGCTGCTCGTACAGCATTTCGGCGTCTTCGGGCAACTGGTAGCCCGGCCATTCCCGGTTCACTTCCGGCCCGCTGAGCATCCGGTAGGGGAGATGATGCTCGGTGACCGTCGCCAGCGAACCCTCCAGCAACTGGCTCGCCCCCACGCCGCCGCGCACGCATCCGGTGGTGACCAACAACTTCTCGCCGGCCGTGTTTTCCAGCTGATGCCAAAGCTCGTAGGCCCGGTACAGCAGCGGCACATACGACGGGTCTTCGTGGTAGGCCAGCCGTATCATCCGGCTCACGCCGTGGGAGGAACCCATTTCGTTGGGTATATCGTACTGCTCCAGGCCCAGCACCTTCCAGCCGCGCCGGGCCAGGTGATAGACGGCGGCGCTCCCCATGCCGCCGACACCGATGACGATGGCGTCAAATTCTCTCATATACCTTGCCTCGATCCCCTCTCCCTTGAGGGGAGAGGGCTAGGGTGAGGGTGGATAACTACGCCCGCGGCAGCGGGTTCCCCGGCGTGGTCATGCGCAGGGAGTACACCGAGGTGCGGGCGGTGAAGAGCATCGTCTTGAAATCCGGCCCGCCGAAGGCGCAGTTGGCCGGTATCTCCGGCACCCGGATGATGCCGATATGCTCGCCGGCCGGCGAGAACACCCACACGCCCCCGGAGCCGGTGCAATAGACGCGGCCCTCGGCGTCCACCTTCATGCCGTCGGGCACGCCGTCCTCGGCGGAAGCCATGTCGCCGAACTTGCGGCTGTTGCTCAGCGAGCCGTCGGCGGCCACGTCGTAAGCCTGGATGAACTGATTGGGCTTGACCTCACCGTCCCAATACTGGTCGGGACGTTCCCCCAGCTTGCGGGTGTTGGACACGTAGAGTACCGACTCGTCGGGCGAGAAGGCGATGCCGTTGGGAAAGTCGATGTCGTGGGCGCATATGTCCACGCTGCCGTCGGGAGCGATGCGATGGATGGTGCCAGGCCACTCAATCTCCTGTTCCTCTTCGGGAACCCGTCCGCTGGGATTGGTGAAGTAGATGCTGCCGTCACTGCGACACACGATGTCGTTGGGGCGGTGGAACCGCTTGCCGTTCCACCGGTCGGCTACCACGTTGATGGTGCCGTCGGCTTCCATGCGGGCAATGCGGCGGTTGTCTCCCTCGCACATCAGCAGGCGCCCTTGCAAGTCCAGGGTCATGCCGTTGGTGCCCCCGCTGGGTTCGCGGACGACTTCGGGCGTTCCGCCGGCCGGCGACATCCGGTGTATCACCGGCGGCTCGCGCCGCAGGTCAACGAACAGCCAGTAGCCGTCGGGATGCCACAGCGGGCCTTCGGTAAAGGCGAAGTTGGTGGCCAGCTGCTGCGCTTCCTGGTCGGGTTCGACGATGCCGGGCAGATATTCGGTCATGGTAGTCTCCTTGTTTTGCCGTCATTCCGGCGAAAGCCGGAATCCAGAAATCCTTGCGACAATTTACAGTTCAAGTTGTTTTGGCAATACCGGCTTTTGGTAGTCGGTTGGAGCCTTCCACCCGCCGGAAGCCCATTCTATTAAACTCGGGAGGCAAAGAGCGGCGTCCATCTTTGGAAACTGCGATTTCGTTCACATAGGAGGCGGTCATACCCTCCCGCCATTCACTGCCTCCGGGCGCTTTGGGCAAACTTTTGTCTTCTTTGATCATCTCCTCAACTTTCCGGGCATCTGGGTCGCTTGGAAACCACCATGCCCCCGCCAACCGCAGTTTGCGGGGGTTCCCCCGTTGCGCTTCATCAAAACGACCAGGAAGATCCCCGACGCCTATTTTCGACCACTTGCTGCCTTTAAACCCTTCGGTGATCAGGTACAACCATTGTCCACTGTCCGCCTTCACAGATTCAGGATTTCTTCCAGCCCTTTTGGCGGTTAGGTACTCTTTATAGGCGGTGGAGAGGGCCTTTCCCTCGTCCACTGACTGTATCAAATCTCCCATTCCCGATTGCAACAACGCGCTGGCATCTCTGACTAGTTTTTCTCCAACGTCGTAGTCAAACGCCGCTTTCCGCAATGGGTATCTCGATGATCTTGCTCCGGGCGGCCTTTCTGCATGACTGGCACGAGCCGCATACATGGCCTTTAAACTCTGGCTATGAGGCAAATTTGCATTCATCCCGGCACCGCTGAAATTGAGGCTCTCTGCTTGCTAGATTGTCCAACTTACGCGAAGTGCACCAAGCACTGCTCCGCGAAGTCCATGCCCACCAGATCGCGGTACGTCGTCATCCGTCGCCAGCCCCGGCATTTTCCTACTCCCGGCCCTCCCGCAGCCGCGCGATTTCATCCCGCAGCCGTTGCGCCTCGGCTACGGCCGCGTCTCTCTCCTCGGCCAGGCTGTCGAAAGTGTCCAGGTATCGTTGGCCTGCCGGGTCGTACCAGCGGAGTTCCCCATATTCCCAACATACCTGCAACCCCAAGACGCGGCTGTCGCCATAGTGCATATCCGAGGCGTGCCGGTGTATGGGAATGGGCACATAGCGCCCGTTGACCAGCGTCCAGCCGGCCAGTCCGGTGGCGTAGCGTTTGCCCCAGTCCGGGTCGAAGAGCCAGTACTCGGTCACCCCGAAGTTGGCGTAATCCACCCATTTGGCGTTTTCATCGTTGCCGGCGGTGCTGTCCGACGCCACTTCCAGCACAAAATCCGGCGGCTTGCCCTGCTCGTTGATGGCGTAGCCTTGCTGCGCCAGGATATCGGCGCGCCGGACGTCAAAAGCGATAAGCAGGTCGGGAATCCGCGCCCCCACCCGGCTTCGAGGAACATCCCGGGATACGGGAACTTCGCCCAACACGATGGTCGTGTCCGGGTTGCCCAGGTGACGACGCAAAGACGCCTGGTGTCCCTGATCGTGCAGATGACGAGTATTCATCATATCGACGCGAGGTGGAAAGTCGGGGAACTTGTCGATGGCCGGGGGCGCCGGCGCCTGGGCGGAGGTAAATCTGCCAGTCATAATGCCTCCCTGACGGATGTGGGGCCGGCGGGTTCGAGTTTGTACCAAAACGCGGAAGACTACCCTAAATGCGCCAGGTACTGCTCCGCAAAGTCCATGCCCACCAAATCGCTGAACGCCGTCATCAGCCGCTCCGTCACCGGCCCCGGCACTTTGCCGTCGGCCACCGGCGCGCCGTTCACTGCCGACACCGGGCAGATGCACAGGCTGGTGGAGGTCAAAAACGCTTCGTCGGCGGTGTAGGCGTCGTAGAGGTCAAGGTCGCATTCGGCGGTGGGGATGCCCAAACCCTGCGCCAACTCCAGTGTCTGGTTGCGGGTGACGCCTTCCAGCACGTACTGCGACTTGGGCGTCATCGCCACGCCGTCCTTGACCAAGAAGACGTTGCTGCCTCGGCCCTCGGTCAGGTTGCCGAACTCATCCAGCAGGATGGCCCAGGCGTCCGGGTCTTCGCCGTGGGCTTCCAGTTCGCCCATTATCAGGTTCAAGTAGTTGTGGGTTTTGGCGCGTGGACTCAAAAAGCGCGGCGGGATGCGCGGCACCGACGGGGTGTTGATGCGGGCGCCGTCGCGGTACAGCGGAGCGCGGGCGGCGAAGGGTATGGCGTGGCTCTCGATGATGATGGTGGGCGTCAGGCCGCCGGCGCGGTTAGGCGCTTCCACGCCCCGGCTGATGCGCTGCATGACCCACATATCCTGACCGGCCGGCAGCAGCGGGTGGTTGTGGGCGACCACGGCCTCGGTAGCCTCGGTCATCTCGGCCTTGCTCATGCCCACGTCAATGCGGAGGTAGCGCAGGGAGTTGTAGAGCCGGTTGATGTGCCGGTCCAGGCGGAAAGTCTTGCCGCCGAAGGTGCGGGTGGCGTCAAACACGGCGTCGCCGTACAGAAACCCCCGGTCGTAAATGGAGATGCCGACCTGGCTGACCGGCTTCATCGTCCCGTTGTGATAAACCACCATCTCATCGGCCATAGTTAATACCTCCGAAATCACTCCGTTCATGCGGTGCAGCGATGTAAATTACCCGGCGTCAACCCGTCGTATCTGGAACCCGGCCTGTTCTTCCATGGGCAGCACGATGGCTGCGCTGTCCAAGTCTCCCAGCCCTTGCTCGACCGCTTCTCCCAGCAGCCGGTACGCCAGGTCGCCGCCGGGGATTGGGGTGTCGAGATCGCGAGCCATTTCCTGGATCAGGCCGAGGTCCTTCAGGAAGACGCGGAGCTGCGTGCGGGCACCGTCGAAATCTCGATCCAGCATGGCCGGAGCGTTGCGTCCCAGCAAGAAGCTCTGGCCCCAGCCGGAGTTGACCAGCTCGAAGACCAGCGCGGGATCCGCGCCGGACTTGGCTCCCAGCAGCATGGCCTCGGCGGCGGCCACCATGTGGACGCCCACCAACAGCTGATTGACCAGCTTGGCCGCGGTGCCGGAACCCGTCGGCCCGACGTGCCGCACCACCGCGCCCATCACGTCTAAGGCCGGCAGCGCCCTGGCGTAGGCTTCCGCCGGGCCGCCCACCATTATGGTAAGCGTGCCGTCCGTAGCCCGCTCGGTGCCGCCGCTGATGGGAGCGTCCAGGAACATCGCGCCCCGTTGCTCGGCGGCGGCGGCGCAGGCTTTGGACGTGGACGCGCCGACGGTGCTGTGGTCAACGATAACCTGGCCGGGCCGGGCGTGAGGCAGGGCCTCGTCCAGCAGCACCCGCTCGCAGGTTTCCACGTCAGGCAGGCAGGCCAGAACCACGTCGCAGCTGGCGACCACCTCGGCGGTGGACGCGGCGGCAGTAGCCCCGGCGTCGGCAATCTGCCGCACCTTCTCCTGGCTGCGGTTGTGCACCGTCAGGTCATACCCCGCGTTCAGCAGGTTGTAGGACATGGGCAACCCCATGCGTCCCAGGCCGATAAAGCCGATTTTTTCGGTCAAGATGTCAGCTCCTATGCGTCTGCCGGTTGCGCTACGGCCAGGAGGCGGGCGACCAACAAGCGGGCTCGCCTCAGCAAATCCACCAACTCCGCATCAGTCAGGTGGCCATGGTAGAAATGACTATGACATTCCTCAACCGCGTCAAATTCGGTCAACCAGTCTGACTGTCCGGGAACGTTGGGCAGACGCCGCGCGGCGTCTTTCATCGCTCCGTGACTGTTGTAAGGGCGGCGTTGCCACAAGGCAACTGCTATCAATGCATGGGCGGTGGCTCCCCACGCCCTTTTTGGACCAGCGGTTCATCCGAGTATAGACCGTATGCCAGTTGCCGAAGCGTTCGGGCAGTCCGCGCCACTTGCAACCGTGCTCCGCCACTTAGAGAATGGCGTTGAGCACTTGCAGGTTGGGGATGCTGACGTTGCCCCGCTGCACCGGGAGGTAGGGGGCGATGCGCTCGTATTGTTCCTGAGTGATTTCCATAGCACCGTAGCATACATCATCAACCCTTAGTGTGAACAGGCCCTAGTTTTGAAGTAAAAGCAGGGGAAATTGTTAATACAAACGTAGCTTTACCGTTGCCGCAAGTGCCTTCCGACCGCCCTTTTCTGGTCATTGCCAGCAACATTGACGACTTCGGTCCGGCGTATGAACCGTTGGCGCTAGTTAGTGTCAGAGGGTGCAGTGAGCGATGGAGCGGTGGATGCGTCCGTTTTCATCCGGTTCCAGCCCATGCCACTGCGTCAGTATGTTGAAGGCGGCCATCAGGTAACTCAAGTGAGCCTCAAACCCTTTCCAGGTGTGATGCCGCATCTCTTTGCTGCCCCACACTGTAGTCATCATGGCGAAGGTGGTTTCCATCCGCCTCCGGCGGACACGTTCCATTGACCACGCTGGCAGATTTTCACGTTGGCCGGATCCCCTTTGGCCCGGTGAAACCCGGTGTCGGTCAGGACGATCATCGCGCCGTCGTAGTTGGCCAGCAGGGGCAGGAACCGCTGATCGTGCGGACTGGTCAAAAATCGGGGCCGTGGCGCAATCCCAATCGACCACCAGCCCCAACTGGTTGAGCGCGATGCCGAGTTTGCCGCCCAGGATCCAGCGATGGTTGGACTTGCCCCGCTTGCCCACCTGGCGCCGGTTCCGCCCGGAGCGCGCCGGATGGCCCAGTGATTGGTCAAAGATCCGACGCCGTAGCTGTCGGCCACGCCCAGGACGGTGGGCGGGGCCAGGAAGCGGCCGGTCCAGCAGGACTTGGCTTCCAGCCGGCGGAAGAGGCGGGAGCGTTCGGGTCCGCCGCAGGCGGAGGGAACAGGTCGCCCCCTGTTCAAGCCAGGGGCAGGCTATAGTTGTCTTTGAGCCAATCATGGAAGCGGCGGCGGCTGACCCCGTGTCAAGCACGGGGCAGGTTGTTCTTGATGGCGTAGAGGACGCCGATGGTAACCAACTCGCTGATCGAGAGAACGGGTTGGGGATGCTGGGGAGCAACGCTCAAGGCGTCGTCTAGCTGGCAGTACAGTAGTAACTGTTCAGACTTGGGTGGTGAATTGAGCGAAAGGGGTGGCAAATGCTGGCATCGGCGGTGTCGGTTATGTCAATATGCGTGGCCTGGATGCTCAAACTGACCTCAGGACTGCCGACCGGGAGGTCCTGATCGAAATCATCATCCGGCAGCAGGCGATCATCGAGAGCCTGGAGCAACGGATTGTCCAGTTGGAAGGGCGGGCCATCCGCCGGAGGCGGACGGGCCGGATGCCCGGACTGAAGCCCAAAGGCGCCCGCCAGCCGGCGCCGTCCCGGAAACCGCGCAAAGGTCGCTCCCATGGTTTTGCCCGGGTCCGCATGGCGCCCACCCGACGGGCGGAGCACACGGTGGAGCGGTGTCCGGACTGCGCGACCCGACTGTCTGGGGGCTGGACCCACCGCACGCGGGAAGTGATTGACCTGCCGCCGGTTCCGGTGGAAGTTGCCGAACACGCCGTGATTGGTCAAAAATCGTGTATCCGCGCCGGCCCGCGCTGCCGACGGCGTTGCGCGCCGTCGCCGCAACTGGACGGGATAGTATAGTGATGGGGAAGCAGCGGTTGGGGATCAACTTGATCAGCCTGATGGTGGCGTTGCCGGAGGAAGCCCGGCTGCCCTTCCGCATCATCCAGTGGCACCTGGAGGCCGCGCCTGGACTGCGGCTCAGCCTGGGAGCCATTGTGGCCGCTACCCAAAGGGTAGCCCAGAAGGCCCCGGGAGCGATGTCGGACATCGTGGCGCGGCTCCGGGGCTCTCCGGTGGTCCATGCCGATGAGACGGGCGGGCGGGAGGATGGACACAACGGCTACGTGTGGACTTTCAGCACCCCTGCCGAGCACTACTTTCTGCGTCGTGGTCGTAGCAAGGCGGTGGTGGCTGAAGCCCGGGGCGAAGAGTTCGCCGGGGCGCTGGTCAGCGACTTCTACGCCGCCTACCATCACTACGACGGCCCCAGGCAACGCTGCTGGGCCCACTTGCTGCGGGACATCCACGACTTGCGGGCGCTTTACCCCGACGATGTCCCCCTGGGGCGGTGGGCGGACGCCGTCCACGATGTGTACGAAAAAGCCAAAGCCTTCACCCTCCCGTCGGAACGGCAGCGCCGCCGGGCCCAACTGGCCCTGGCACAACGTCTGCTGACCTTGTGCCGTCCTTGCCGGGACGACCCGTCAGCGGCGCCAGCCAAGCTGTGCCGACGGGTGGCGAGGCACATCAAGGAGCTCTTCGTCTTCGTGGCCGAACCGGAAACCCCACCAGACAACAACGCCGCCGAGCGCAGCCTGCGTCATCTGGTGGTCAGCCGCAAGGTCAGCGGCGGAACCCGCTCACCGCGGTGAGCGGGTTCCGCTCCCCGCGGGGAACTGAGACCAAGATGACCCCGGCGTCAGCCTTCGGCGCTTGGCGGGCGCAAGGACTCAACCCTCTCTCTGCTTGCCGACAACTGCTCATTTCCCCTCAATTCTGAACAGTTACGTACAGTAACGTCACCCCGTACTGGATACGGGGTCGGTGATAAAATCGACGATGTTCACGGGGTTCCTCCGATGTGGCGTGTGTCAACTCACAGCATAGTGGAACCTCGTGGCATTTTCAAAATCCACTCAAACTAGCACCAAAGGTTAGTAACTGAAGGCGTCAAACACAGCAGCCAGGCTCAAGTAGGGCAGTCCGCTGCGGATTTCTTCCGGCGCGTATCCCAAACGCCAGAGTTCTACAATGGCGCGCACCGGAGTTCGCGTGCCTTTCACGATGGGCTCTTCGCTGAGAAAGCCTTTTTCCTGATGATGTAACAGCGCTCGGTCAGAGTTACTCCCGCTTCAGCAACCATGATCCAGCTTTCTCCCTGTGCAGTTAGCTTTATTCTACATGACCAGCGTCGCGTTGCGGGGGCGACGTTTGCCGCCGTGTACCGACGGCTCGGCGCACCACTTCGCCGACAAGCGGCGGACGGCTCGATACGCGCTCTCGTCAAGGCCCAGCAGACCGCAGATCACGCGCCGGTCCAGCAGGGCGCGGTTGGGGTCGGCGTCGGCTAGGTAAGCCGGCTGGAATTCCAAGTCGCGGAAGTCGTTGAAGATGGTTTCGGCGGTGGCAAGCTGTTCGTCGGTGAGGGCACGGAAGTCGAGGACAGGCAGAAACGGGATTAGCTGGCGGGTCATTACGCCCCGTCCGCTTTGCTGGCGGCTGGATGCCCACCAGTAACTCAACAATCCCAACGTGCTGTTGCCCCACACCGAAAACGCATACTCGAATCTGGACTCGACAAACGTTATGTGGGGCCATGCCCTTCCGCCAATAGACGCCCGGTTGGTGAATGCGACGGCAAGGGGTTGTGAGTTCAGGCGAAAATCCCGATTGACGTGGGCGCGGCTGGCGGTGGCCCAAAGTTCGGCGGCCCTGGATTCCATACCCGGCTTGACTCGGAGTTGCGAATCTGGTTCGCAAATCAGCCGGGTTTCCCGACGGGCGTTATGGTTGTAGAGAGACGGGTAAGTCGCAGTGGGGCTTGGCCGCTCTTTTACGAACGGGCCATTATGCGTTGCCATCGTCAGCAGTGAATCGTGTACGCCCAATTGACCGATTTCGCCTAGCCTGGTGACGGGGAGTTCGAGCGGTTGCGGTTCCGCCGGTAGCCACAGTTGGCCGCCGGCCAGCGCGTGGGCGGTTTGGGCGACCGCGGCGTCTGCGATGCGGGCGGCGCCCCACCCGCTTTCAAAGGCGGTTACCGAGGCGTCCAGGATTTCGCCGGCCGGAGCGTCGCCACAGAAAATCGGTATGCCCCCATACGGCCCATCCTCCAGACGGCGCACGTCGGCGCTGGCCCGGATCGCGTCGGCAACTTCATGGGCTTCTGCGAAACTCCGGGGCCGGCGGAGCAGTGAAACGAATTGAGCCCGTCCGGTGGGTTTATCGTTTTTGGACCGGCGACGAGCGATGACCAGACACTCGGCTATGCCGGTATCCGACGAAAAGGACATATCGCTGTCTTCGGCAATGCTGCTGACGATGGTAACGTCAGTATAGTGGGCGGCAATCATCTCCCGGAACTTGGCCCAGGACGCGCCGTTGACAACGGTAAAAGGCAACACCAGGGCCAGCACGCCGCCAGGGTGGAGCTTTTTGTCAGCAATTGACGCAAATGCGGAACCTAATCCGGCGTGGCCGTGATAGTAAGAATTGCGAGCCAGCTGAATCAGCCGCGCCGCCATGTCGTCCTGGTCGTCTACCGACGCGCCGAAAGCGGCAAAGGCGGCGTTCAGAACGTTGCCCTCGGCGTCCCGGTGTTTGGTGTTGCTGGTGAAAGGCGGGTTCATTATCACCAGGTCAAAACCGCCGTCCGGAATGTCGGCGATGATTTGGGCGGCGGTTTCCTCGCCGACGCTGCCGGTGCGCATCGCGGGATCGCTGGTGTTGAACAGCGTCATGGCCGCCGAAGATTGCAGCAGTTCCAGCGAACCGATGCGGACGCTGCCGTCCTGCTGCCGTCCGTAGGCCAGGGTATAAAGGCGCGAGTTGTCAAAACGCACCGACGGCGCGATGCCCGACAGCGTAGATCCGGTGATGTGAATAGCGGAAGGCATTACGTCGCAACCGAATAACATTTCCTCAAGCATTGCCGGGTGCAGTGCCGTGGGGTCACCGCCGGCGCGTTCGTGCCGGCCGGCTACTTGCTGGTACACCGCGGACAGCAACGCGCCCGTGCCGCAGGCAAAATCGCCGACCCGCAACCTGCCCACATCCCCCGCGTCCGACCAGTCAACGCCGTCCATTTTGCCAACGGCCAGCCGCGCCAACAGAAACGCCGAGGCGGGCAGCGTGTAGAAAGTCGCCAGGTACTTGCGGTCGGCAATAAGCCGCTGGAAAATGCGGCCGGTCAGGTCGTGAGCGACACTCGCGCCGGTATCCATTACTTCCAGGGCAGTGTCGCGCAGAATACGCAACAAGCTTGACCCGTAGCCGGAAGGGATACGCTCCATGATGTCTTTGGCGATGGAAAAGATGGCCCAGTAATTGACCTGTAGTATTTCACCCCAGGTATCCAGAGTGTCGCCGAAAGGATTGGCAACGTCCGGGCCGGACACCATGCGCAACGACTTGATGTCGTGGGCGCCGGACAGTCGCTCGTGAAATACCATAGCGTTGGCGACGATGGCGCAGGCCATGCGACGAGTTTGCGGAACGTCCGCCATTCCCAATAAGCGGGCTACGGCTGGCATAACGTCAGGGCGGAGTTGGCGCATATTGTCCAGGACGACCACGGCCCGCTCAATGCCGGCTTCCAGCGCCGATGCCGCCCGGTCAACCGCGTTCTGAGGAACGGACACCAGGCTGATAATGTCGGCCAGGTTGCTCACGTCGCCTTCCAGCCATCCCGATTCCGGAAAGCGGACGCCGTCATCATACCGCACGCAGTAGGACAGCCTGGCAGCGGCGATGGCGGTGGGCAGGTCAACGGCGGATCTCAGCGCGTCCGGGTAGCGCAATGCGACAGCGGCGGCAATGGGGTTGACCGCGTCCACTACGGGCAAACCGAGCCGGGCGGCGGCTTCCGCTTCGACCTGATGCGCCGGTTCGTACTCCGCCTCCACGGCCACCGGCGCGCGGTCGGGCGCGGTAATCAGGTTGTCCAGCTTCAGGCCCGGCTGGCCGGCAATGAGCTGCGTGTTTTCCGAGCGAACCAGGCGGCCGAACAACATCCCCTGCAACAGGCCGCCCAGGGCAAAGTTGACGTTGGGCTCGCTCTGATGAAGCTGCTGCGTGGCCATTGCAGGCGCCCGTCGCTACGGTTCCCCGAACGGCGGCGGCTCGGAAAAGGGGTCGCCTTTGGCTTCTGCCTCGGACTTACGCCGGAGCCAGGCTTGCACTTCCGCGATTACTTCGGCGCGTCCTTGCTCCCGGCCTTCCTCTAGCCCTTCCTCCCGACCTTGGGCAATGTGTTCTTCGACTACCGGCTTTACCCACCGGTTGGCGATCATGTGGTAGAGGGACATGATGACTGCTCCTAAGTGCGCGATGACCAGCAGCGCGATGGCGACGCCAATGCCGATGGGAGCGAACTCCGTCGCGGCTTCACCCGTTACCGTGGTGACGTTGGTCCACCATCCGGCCGGTTTGGTGGTCTCGATTTTCTCGATGACAATGGTTATCAAGAGCGGGCTGCAAATGGCGGACAGCGCTATCGAGTAGGCCCGCTTGAAGGGTCTGGGGACGCTCCAGATGGCTTCGTCGTCTTCTTCGATTATCCTGGCGCTCCAAACCAGCAGGCGGTTCAGGAAGCGCCGAAACTTGCCCGTAGGCCGGGAAGACTCAGTTCCGTAAGACATTCGCGTTCTTTGGACCCCGGCCGGCATCCCTGACGACGGACTCATGGCTTTACCCTGGCGATAAATGGCTACTGGTTCAACCCCCGCTGCATACCGCGCAGGTAGCCGGCCTGGCCGCCGTGCTGGTTGACTTCCCAGATGAGGAGGCGGAACATATCGGCGACGGCCATGCTTTCGCCGCGGCGGTTGGTCATCTGGGCGCTGACCAACGAGTCGTCGTCGTGCCCGGCCAGAAACTCCAGCAGGTTGTTGCGGGCGGCGTCGGCGTACTCCATGAGCAGGGCCTTGTCGGGGCATTGCCAGTTGGCGAGGTCTTCGACGGTGTAGCCAAAGCCGACGTTCATCGGTTCCGGGGCGAAGCCCAGCCGTTCGGCCCACTCGCGCTCGTAGAGCTGTTGCTCCTGCTTGGCGAGGGATTGCACCCACATATCCAGCGCCCGCCCGTAGTGCCAGACGATGAAGCCGATGGAATGGCACTGCTCGTTGGGAGTGAACTCGATTTCGTCCTGGGTCAGGCCGTCCACGTAGCGGACCAGCCACTCCCAGTTGTTGTCAAAGGACGCTTGGATGAACTCTTTCAGTGCCATGAGGTACTCCATGAAGGAAACATTTTACATGGATGAACAGGATAAACAGGATTGTTCATGATTAAATCAGCATAATCCTGTCCATCCTGTATATCCATGTAAATAAGAGATTCCATGCCGTCAGGTTGTCCACACCGGGTTGCGCTTTTCCAAAAAGGCAGTGATGCCCTCTTTGGCGTCGTCGGTCTGGAGGTTGTCCACCATTACTTTGCTGGCGAATTGGTAGGCCGACGGGCGGTCCATTTCAATCTGTTGGTAGAAGGCGGCCTTGCCCAGCGCCAACGTGTCCGCGCTGGCCGCGGCAATCTGCCGGGCCAAGGCCATCACCTGATCTTCCAGTTGGTCGGCCGGCACAATGCGGCTGATGAGGCCGAAATCCAGCGCTTCCTGGGCCGAGATGGGTTTGCCGGTGAGGAGCATTTCCATGGCCTTTTTGGGCATCACCGAGCGGGCCACGGCGACGCCCGGCGTGGTGCAGAACAGGCCAATCTGCACGCCCGGGGTGGCGAAGGCGGCGGTGTCGGCGGCTACGGCAATGTCGCAGGTGGCGACCAATTGGCAGCCGGCGGCGGTGGCCAGCCCCTGCACCTGCGCGATCACCGGCTTGGGCAGCAGGCGGATGCCTTCCATGACCCGCATACAGGCGGCAAACACGGCGGAATAGTCTTCTTCGTCGCCGTTGACCAGTTCGTTGAGGTCGTGGCCGGAGCTGAAGACGGAGCCTTCGGAGCGGATGACGACGACGCGGGCGTCAGGGTCGACGGCGATTTCAGAGAGGCGACGCTCCAAATTGAGCAGCGTCAAAAAAGATAGCGCGTTGCGCCGGTCCGGGTTGTTGAGAGTGAGGACGGCTATGCCGTCTCCAGTCAACTGGCGAATCACTGGCGGCGGCGGAATTTCGTCAGGAGTCGCCGGCCGGATCTGTTCCCTATCGACATAGATCACGTCGATAGTGTCGCCGTCGGGTGTGAAAAATTCCACCAGAAAGGAGGTGTCCGGTTCGAAGATGTGAACGACTGTGCCGTCATCGCCTGCTTTCAGGCCATGTTCAGGTAAATCAACGGTGAGTTTAATGGAATCATGTTCGTTGATCATGTTAATCTCCCGATGGGTAAGCCGAAACCAGGGCCGGCCGTGTTGAGTTGTGTCGGATAATCCAAACGGTACGGACATCGGGGTTGCGCCCATCCGGAGTTTCCAGAATACCGTCAACAGCGAATGTTGGCCCGTGCGGTGTGTCACGAACATTGACCACTTCGTGCCTGGACCCGTGAACCCGCAGCGCCTCCGCAAACTGTTGCCATCGTTCAGGAACGAACCCGAACCTTAAGAAAAACTCGGCTTTGTCTCGCCCTCGCGGGTTGTCAATTGAAAGCAAATAGGCCAGGATTTTCGCCGGCGGGACGTAAGCGTTTTCAGCGCTGGGCAGTTTCATGCCTACCCGCGCGGCAGGCCCAAACCCCGGCTGGCGATGATGTTGCGCTGGACTTCGCTGGTGCCGGCGGCGATGGTGTGCGAAAACGCCCGCAGCCAGTGTTCCTGCATATCGGCTGCCATGGGCGTCCACTTTTCATCGCGCAGGCCGCCGTACATGCCCATCACCTCCAGGCAGGAGGCGGTGGTGCGCTGCACGGTTTCGCTGCCGAACACTTTGGACATGGAGGCTTCCTTGTTAGGGACCAGGCCCTCGCCCTGCATCCAGGCCACGTTGTAGGCAATCAGTCGCGCCACTTCGGTCTCGATGTAGCGGTCGGCCAGGGCGTTGCGCACCCACGGCTCCCGGCTCAACGGCTGGCCGTTGCGCCGGATGTCGTCGGCCCACTGGCGGGTGTCGTCCAGGTGGCGGCGGGCCGCCGCCGAGTAGTCGATGCCGGAACGCTCGAAGTCCAGCAGGGTCACCGCCACGTACCAGCCCCGGTTTTCCTCGCCGACGATGTTGCGGGCGGGGACGCGGACGTTGTCAAAAATAATCTGGTTGAACTCGTGCCGGCCGCCCATGTTGATGATGGGGCGCACTTCAATGCCGGGGGTCTTCATGTCCACCAGGAAGAAGCTGATGCCCCGGTGCTTGGGCGCGTCGGTGTCGGTGCGGGTAAGGAGCATGATCCAGTCGCCGCGATGGCCCATAGAGGTCCAGATTTTGCTGCCGTTGACGACGAACTCGTCGCCGTCGCGGATGGCGCGGGTGCTGAGGGAGGCCAGGTCGGAACCGGACTCGGGCTCGCTGTAGCCCTGGCACCACTGGACTTCGCCCTTGGCCACTGGCGGCAGATGCTCGGCCTTCTGCTCGTCGGTGCCGTGGATCATCAGGGTTGCGCCCATCATGCGGACGCCGAAGTTGTCCCGGCCGGGGGCGCGATGGTAGGTCATCGCCTCGTTGAAGATGGCGGTGCGGACGGGGGACGCTTTCTGCCCGCCGTACTCTTCCGGCCAGTGCATGGTCAGCCAGCCCCGGTCAGCCAGCTTGCGCCGGACGTCCAGGGTGCGCTGCCAGTTCTCCTCGCCGGAACCCCGTTCCCCGAGCTCCCATTCGGGGACGTATTCTTCGGCGATGAACTGCTGCAACTCGCTCTGGAAGGTGGCGTCTTCGGTACTGAACTGGAACTCCATAACGTAACTCTCCTGTCGCGGTTGTCGCAGAAACCGATGCTGTCCTGTCGTTGTTGGGGCCGGTAAAGCCGGATTGCTAGTTGCGTTGGATGACCCCGCAAGCCACGCGGGCGCCGGCGCCGGGGTCGGCGCCGTTAGGAGTCGGGCTTTTCGTGGATGATGATGGCGGAGCCGTCGGCGTCAAACAGGGTATGGTCGGCGCCGGCGTCCAGGGTTATGGTGTCAGTGAAGTAATCCACGCGGACGGCGCCGTCGGCGCCGGCGTAGATGTTGGGCAGATCGCCGGGATGTACTCCGCCGGGGTGGTTGAGTCCATGGCCGATGCCTTCGGGGTTGAAGTGGTCGCCGGCGGCTGAAAAGTCCGGCGTACAGGCGCCGACCGCATGGATATGGAAGCCGTGCCCGCCCGGAGTCAAGCCGTGTACGTCGGCCGCGATCAGTACGCCGTGGGGGGTCTGCGTGAGCGTAACCGTTCCCAGGTCCGACCCGTCCGGCCCGGCCATTACGGCAGTGGACTGCGCGCCAATGCCCTGCGGTTGCGCCGGTTGCGCTTGACAGCCCACGGCGGCCAGCATGGCAAACCCCATGACGACAGCGCCGATGATTTTGACCAGGTTCATATGGACAGTTCTGATCCGACAGTTTCGGCTATCTTATCACGTCGGATAGGTTAGATTTGGCTGTAGCCGCTGCCCGGCCCGCGCGTGTCGTCAACGCCCCAACCGCGTCCTTCGGCAATCCAGCCGAACTCCAGCAAAATCTGTTGGCTGTAGCACACGCGGCCGGTGACCTTGTCCACCGGCTCGGAGGCCAGGAGCAACGTGGCTTTAGCCAGGAGTTCGGGCGGCTCGCCCCGGGGGTCGTCCATACCTTCCACCAGGTGGTGGAACACGGTGCCGGGGGTGGGCACCACCAGCGACGGCGATACTGCCGAGACGGATATGCCGTATTCGTACACTTCCTGGGCCAGGCCCTGGGAGAACCGTTCCAGCGCGGCCTTTTCGGCTCCGTAGCAGGTGCCGTTGTTGGCCGGCGTGGTGTACGGCCCCCGGCCCGGGCCGACAGCGGCTCCTGACGAGATGTTGACGATGCTGCCGGAGCGCCGCTCAATCATGTCGCCGAGAACCAGTTGGCTCAGGATAAATGGGGCGTGAAAGTTCACGGCCCAGGAGCGCATCCAGCGGTTGATGGGAAAGTCCTTGATGGGCAGGTAGTAGGTGAGGGCGGCGTTGTTCACCAGCACGTCCACCGGCCCGTAGATGCTGCGGGTTTCCTCGACCAGCCGCTCGCAGTCCTCAGGCAGGGAGATGTTGGCGGCTACCGCCGTGGCCTCACCGCCGGCTTCTTTGATGTCGGCAATGGTTTTGGAGAGGGAGCCTTCCAGCGGATGATCGCCTTCGTTCACCGTGCGGGCGGCGCAGACGACGCGAGCGCCTTCGGCGGCGAACAGGCGGCTGATCTCGGCGCCGATGCCACGGCTGGCGCCGGTGACGATGGCGGTTTTACCTTCGAGTTTGGGCATATCCTGGTTCCTTTCAGTTGGTATCTTCTACTTGGGCTCCGTCATCAGATGGTGGTGGCTCGGTGAAGGGCCTACCGTCGCGCTCGGCGGCGAGACGGCGTTCATTCCACACTTTCCAAAGTTGATCTCTTTCCTGAGTGGCCTCGGCTCGCCCTTCAGCTCGCCCTTCGGCGCGCCCTTCCGCGCGAGCGCGGTCAAGCCACAGCTTTGCGATTACCATGGGTATTCCCTCCGAAAAGGCGAAGGCCAGGGGAATTGAGATTGCGGCGCACACGGCGGCGGCGACAATCACGATTATAGCAATTTCGGGCCAGGCCAACGGCGGGTTTTCCGCCGTCACTAACCGGGCATAGCTCAACAACCCCGTCAGCGCCACCCAGCAAGCGTAGAAGATGACCAAAAACCGGCCGCTGCGATGAACCAGAATGTCGAAGGCGCTAACCCGCACCTCCTGTTGCCGGTCGTTGCGAGTGTTCAAATCAGTCTTCCAGCAGGTCGGCCAGCACCTGTTCGTTCATCGTGAAACTTTCCGCCTCTGCCGGGAATGCGCCGCTGCGCACATCGTCGGCGTAACGACGGAACGCTGCACCCATGTCATCGGCCAGTTTGGCGTATTGCCGGGCATGCCTGGGGGCGAAATCGGCGAACAAACCGAGCATGTCGTGGAACACCTGGACCTGTCCGTCGCAGTCGGGGCCGGCGCCGATGCCGATGGTTGGAATGGCGAGCCGCTCCGTGATTAGCCGCGCCAACGGGCTGGGCACGCATTCCAGCACGACGGAGTAGGCCCCGGCGTCCTGCAACGCCAGGGCGTCGTCCAACAACCGGCGGGCAGCGGCCCGGGTGCGACCCTGAACCCGATAGCCACCTAAGGCGTTCACCGACTGCGGGGTCAGGCCGATGTGGCCCATGACGGGCACTCCGGCATCGACGATGCGGCGGACGGTGGCGGCGACGGCGATGCCGCCCTCCAGTTTCACCGTGTGGGCGCCGCCTTCCTGCATCAGGCGGCCGGCGTTGCGCAGGGCTTCGGCGGCGTCAACCTGGTAGGCCATGAAGGGCAGGTCCACCACCACCAGCGCCTCGGACGCGCCACGGCTCACCATGCGGCCGTGGCGCACCATGTCGTCCATGGTGACCGGGATGGTGGAATCGTAGCCCAGCACTACCATCCCCAGGCTGTCGCCCACCAGGATGATGGGGATGCCAGCGGCGTCGGCGATGCGGGCGGCGGTGTAGTCGTAAGCGGTGACCATGGGGATTTTCTCCCCCGACCGCTTCATTTCGGCCAGTTTTCGGATTGTGGTCGGCATAGTGGGGCGATTGTATCAGCCCAACCCGGCGGCGGCGACTGGTTGAATCGATGGAGCGGGGCGATCACTTACCGACGGCTTTCAGTCGGCGCGGTTTGCGTTTGACGCCATCACTGGGTCGGTTCTGTGTCCAGGTCGGCCAGTGCTTCACGGATGAATCCGTCGGGTAATTCGCGCGTCGTGGCGTACCGGGCCCGGCGCGATTCTCCGTCAATAGTGACATAGCACGACGCCTCGCCGGCGGAACCGCACAGCACCACGGCAATCCGGTCGTTCACGCCCCGGGCGTCAATGGCAACATAGCCGCCGGGCGCCGGATAAACCCCATAACGCCGCGGTGAGATGGCATACATTGCTTTCAGCAGACGCGCGGCATTGGCGGATGCAATCTCGGAGGGCGCTTCAATTCCATCCTCTTCAGCGTAATCCGTCACCTCGGCCAACTCTTGCAGGGCATCTGCCAAGTCAGCGGCGTCTGTCGTAGCCACCGGCCCGCCATCTGGCGGCGTCCCGTGTTCCATGGTACGGCGCTCCTCTTGCGTCTATAGTCGGGGCGGCCAAGCCGTGCTGCGATTCTAGCATGGGCATCAGGCATCGGAGAAATAGTTTTCGTCGATCTCCTTGATTTCATAGACTGTTGTGGTAATCACTCCGACGCCGTACTCAATCATCAGCCTGACCAGTTTCGGGCCGTCAATCAGCAGGATGGTTTTGTTGTTGCGGGCGGCGTCATCGGCGGTTCGCCTTGCGGCCTCGCTGAAGCGGGAGGTGGTGATGAATACCCCTCTGGTTGCGCCGTGGGGGTCAAGGCTGCCGGAGAAATTGCGGATTTCCGGCTCGCCGATTTGGGCGGTATCCCATCGTTTGGCCTGGACATAAACTTTTTCAAATCCCAGCCGGTCCTGGGTCACAATGCCGTCGATGCCGCCGTCGCCGCTGCGTCCCACTCTGCGGCCACGGCCATAGCCGATTTTGACCAGCAGCTCTACGACCAAATCCTCAAAGCGTTCGGGCGATACGGCTTTTACGGTTTCCAGCAGTTCATCAGCCAGTTTTGATAGCAATTGCTCATAGGTCACTTCAATCTGCTCGTCGGGCGAAATATCGCCTGCGGTTGAAACTGTTCCGACAAGCATCGGAGCATCCCCCAGCAGTTCCTGATCGGCAACCAGCATATTGAGCTGGGCCGGGTCCAGGGCATCGTGATGCTCGCGTAGATACCGGCGGCCGCTCTCGGTGATTCGGTAACGGCCTCGCTCCGGGCCTTGCGATGGGGCATCCAGCAATCCGCCGCGTTTCAGCAGGTGCATTGAATAGCGGGTGTGCTTCTCAACCCGCAAGGCCCCGTGCGGCGTGCGTTCTTGCAGGTCGTCATCGCTCAATGAGAGCAGCGGTATCAATTCGGCGAGGATTTCTTTGTAGGACAGCCGCGTTTCCGCTGTGGCAGTGATTTCCAGAATTGGACGCAGAAATGTCCGTTGGGGTGGTAATGCCATTTTTGCAACTCGGCGCAGGAATTAGCGCGCACTGAGTTGGCAATCTCAGCGGGATTTCCGAATTAAATCAATGCACGCTCAGCGGCCATCTTAGCAAGTTGTCTCTGCGCTGCCAACGGTAGGCAACGGTCCGGCGGCGTATTGAGTTCACCCCCCTCCCATCACAGGGAGGGACATTGGAAAGATCCTGGCGGCAGTGGGCTGGGTTGACAGTTCAGGCCAGCAGTTCCCGAAGTTCGGGGTACATCTCGAACCGTATATCCGCCTCGTTTGCCTCAACCTTGCTTTCCGCACGCCATAGCGACATATCTTCCACGTGCAGAATGATGAGGGCTCGCTGCTCTTCATTCAGCTCGTCCCAGGGCTTCAACTGCCGCCCCAAAGGCTCGACTTTGTTGAGGGCGTCGTACAGGAACCAGCCCGGGTCGTTGGAAAGTCTCCAGTTGAGCAATTCTACGTAATCGGTGAGAGATTCTTTACCGGGACTGTCTGACATGAGCGGTACCTCCTTGATAATCTCGGACCGAGTCTGTTGGGCAAGTTTAGTAGCCATCTGAGCGGAGGGCAAGCGAAAATCGCCCAGCCTATCCACCAAGAGGAGTATTTCAAAGAGATCAGCCCAAAATCCTTGGCAGGCGCCATACGTTTAGCGGTATGCAGCGATATTGTTCAGTACCGTCAGGTCCACTCCCCTGCGCCTTTGGCGCGGGCGATGGCGCGGCCGGGACAGGCGAATATCGCTCTGATATGATGATACAGTCTGTAACATACGCCCCATCCGCACCGGCCGGAGCGCGCCATGACCATCACAGCAGAACAGGCTGAACAGGCCAAAGACATCATCCTGGCAACCCTGGACGACCATCACCAGGGCAGCCTGCCCTACCTGGAAGTGTGGACCAAGCCCACCGAGGACTTCGACGGCGTCCCCTTCCTCAAAGTCTGGGTGATTTACGACGGCCTGCCCGACAGCCTGGACATTCCCCGGATTAACTCCTACCTCGCCTACCTTCACCGGGCCATGCTCGACGCCGGCATCGACGCCCTCCCGTCCATTTCGTACATCCCCCAGGTGGACACCGAGGAATACGGCACGCCGTGGATTGGCTAGAACTCATCAATGCCAGCCGCCTCCTCGCCGGCGGCCAGCCCACCCAGGGTGCGTTGCGTCGGGCCGTCAGCACCGCTTACTACGCCATGTTTCACGCGCTGGCGGCGAGCAACGCCGACCTTATCGTGGGCCCCAGGACGCCGGCCAACGAAGCACGTTGGATTGCAACCTACCGGTCGCTACGCCATTTCCGCGCCGAGAACCCGCTGCACGGTTGGTCCCATCTCTTCAGCTTGCCGGTTCAAGATTTCGCTTACATAATCGGCGGTCTCAAGACGGAGCGCGAGAACGCCGACTACAACCCCAACGTGAACTTTGTCCAGAACGAGGTCATTTCCTGGATTGACTCTGCGGAACAGGCCATCATCGACTTCAACGCAGCATCCCCGCAGGAGCGTGCCATGGTGGCAATCGCAACCTTGGCCGGCCAGCGCTGAACCGGCCTCACCGCGGAGCGAAGGACATTAGCTCCGCCAGCTCCTCTTCCCCCACCCCCTTGGCCCGCGCCAACGGCAGCGACGCCAGCGTCAGCTCCCGGTACAGCGCAACCAGCTCCGGCGCCCGCTCGGCTAACAGGGCCAGGTGGGCCGCGATGGTGGCGGCGTCGCCGCGGACGGCCGGGCCGGTTACGGCGTTGGCGGGGCCGCCAGCCGTAGCGATGGCTTCGATGGTGGCGCGGGCCAGGGGCATAGCGGCGCGGATGCCGTCTTCCTGGCTGAACCCCATGCGTGTCCAGAGGTTCACGGCGGCGTCGAGAAGAGTGGCTACGTAGCCGCAGCTGAGGACGGCGCTGGCGTGGTACAACGGGCGCAGTTCGTCGGGGATGGCGACGGCGTTGCCGCCCAGGGATTCGGCCAGGGACGGCAGGTAGTCGGCGAGCCAACCCGTGGCCGACACCGCGAAGGTGACGCCGGACAGCCGGCGGGCAGCCTCGGCCGGCTCGCTGAGGGCGGCGAAGGTTTGGAAGGGGTGCATCGCGCCGACCTCGGCGCCGGCGTCGGCTGCCGTCGTCAGCAACTCCGTTGACGCCGCGCCGCAGCAGTGAACGGCGCCCTGTCCGGCTCGCCAATTGATTGTGGCGGCCACCTCCGCGATGGCGGCGTCCGGCGTGGTAATGAACACCAGATCGCAAGCGTCGGCTACGTCCTGTGGTGAGTCCAGGGCAGCGCACCCGCTAATCCGTTCCGCCACCCATTCCGCGCTGGCGTGGGTGCGGCTGGATACGGCGATGACGCGGCATCCGGCGTCGTGCAGCGCCAGCGCCAGGCCGCGGCCCAAGGTGCCGGCCCCTACGAAACCGATGCTGATGTTGTTATATCTCGCTGACATTGTAAGACTACATCCCGTCATTCCGGCCCATACCCGTCATTCCGGCGGAAGCCGGAATCCAGAATACTTCGCTGCAACAACGCTCTGGATTCCCGCTTTCGCGGGAATGACGAATGATATTATTGTAACTCGCTTACCGCGGGCACGCCGGCCAACCCCGTGGCCGACCGCACGGCGTCGATGACGGCCAAGGCCGTGACCTGTGTAGCCGCCGCCACTATTGCCATCAGGTCCGCGTGGGTCGTGTTTTGTCCCGTCGCCACGCAGAACATGGTGTCGCCGTCGTTGGGCGTGTGGCAGGGGTGAATGGTCAGGGCGAGGCCGTCGTGGGCGGAGGAGGCGACGAAGTTGACCTGCATCTTGTCCAGGGCCGCGTCGGTGGCGACGACGCCGATGGTGGTGTTGACGAGGAGCGAACTTGCCGCGGAGGTTTCGCCGGTGAGCATGATGTCCACCGGGTCGGCCATGGTTCCGTCGTGCCGGCGCGGGCCGGCGATGAGGCTACCGTCGCGGTGGTCCCGGACGCCGCCCCAGGCGTTGACGGCCACCGCCGCGCCTACGGATACGCCGTCGGCCAGCACGCAGCGGGCCGTACCGATGCCGCCCTTGACCGCGCCGGCAAGTCCGAAAGCCTTGGCCACCGTGGCGCCGGCGCCGGCGCCCACCGAGCCGGATTGCCACGTCCCGGGCGCGGCGGCATCGCAGGCGGCGTACCCGGCCGTCGCGTCGGGGCGCACTTCGGATTTGCCCACGCCCAAGTCGTAAAGAATTGCCGCCGGCACAATGGGCACGTAAGCGTGCAAAGTCTGAAAGCCGATGCCACGCTCTTCCAGCCACCGCTGGACGCCGCCGGCCGTGGCCAGGCCGAAAGCGCTGCCGCCGCTCAACACAACGGCGTGAACCCGGTCAACGCGGCGGATGGGGTTCAGCAGGTCGGTTTCGTGGGTGCCTGGAGAGCCGCCACGCACCGCCACGCCGCCGGTTGCGCCGTCGCCGCACAGGATGACGGTGCAGCCGGTGGCCGCGTCAGCATCCGTCCAGTGGCCGGCGGCGATGCCGGGCACATCGACGATGGAGGCGTCATAAACGGCGCGGTTCATGGCGATGCAACCTCGGCGTCCACCGAGGCCAACAGCGTCTCGGCGCGTTCCAGGAGGACATCCCGGCGTTCCGGACTGACGCCGCGGCTCTCCAGATACATACGGAGGGCGGCCAGGGGTTGCAGGTCGGTGGGCGCCACGGTTGGCCGGCGTCTGGTTTCGTCGGTTACATCGCGGGCGATGCTGGCGACGTAGTGGGCGGATGACAACGCCGGCCGCAGGTCGGCGTCGCGGATGCGGGTCGATTGCTCGGCGGAGAGCTTGAGCCGCAGCCGGGTGATGGCTCCGGCCACCGGGCGGCGGGCGATGGCGCGGGCCACGAAATCAGTCGGGTTGGTTTCGTTGTCGGGAACGGCGGCGTCAACGGTGACAAAGGGCCGCGCCGCGATGCGCTGGAACCGGAAATCGGTCAAGCGCCGGCCCTGGGGCGCTTTCGGGTCAATATCCACCACGCAGAAGCCTTTTTCGTCGTCCTCCTCGGAGAAATCAACGCGCTGGAGACTGCCGGAGTAGGCCACCGCCGGGCCGCCTGCTCCCGGTGGGCGCAGAACCTGGTGCTTGTGGATGTGGCCCAGGGCGACGTATTCCAACTGCGGCTGCTGCACCGCGCTGACGTTGAGCACATGGTCGTTGCCCAGCATCATGGAGCGTTCCGTGCCGGTGGTGGCGCCGTTGACCGTGACATGGCCGGCGAGGATGGCCGGCGCTTCGGGGTCAAGCATCCGGGCCTGTTGGGAGATGGCCTCGGTCATCCGGCGTTCCAACTCCTGGCGGATTTCCTCGATACTCAACCCTCGGGATTCGTCACGGGCCAGCATGGCGCCCCGGGAGGGCCAGGGAACGGCGAGCACCTGTATGGGGCCGGCTGGGGTCGGCACCGGATAGCAAATGGGCCGCGCGCCGACGTACACGTTGGGGACTTCAAGGGTGGAGAAAATCTCGACGGCGTGGGCGCGGCTGGCGGCGGCGGGCAGGTCGTGGTTGCCCGGCAGCAGGAAGGTCGGGATGCCGGCGTTGGAGAGTCGCAGCAGGCGGCGAGCCAACTCCCGTTGGTGGGTTTGGGACGGGTCACGGCCCTTGTAGGCGTCTCCAGCCAGGAGGACCAAGTCAACGCCGTTGCTCAAAGCGTACTCGATCAGTTCGTCCAGCGCGCCGAGGAAATCGCCCAACCGGGTGGATAACCCGGTGTTGGGGTCGATGCGCCCGTAGTTTTCGACGCCGATGTGGAGGTCGGAGAAATGGAGAATTCGCATCGTCGTGAATATATGCGGTTGCCGCGCTCGGACTACTGAACCGCCGCTCGCGCCCGCAAGAATACTGCGTCCAGCATTGCCTCGGTAAGCCGGCCGGTCTGGGTGTTTTGCTGGCTGGGATGATAACACGCGATCAGCAGCGGGCCGCCGTCGGGCAGCAGCGTCGCTACGTCGTGGCCGAAGGGCGGCTTGCGCTCCGGCGAGGCGCGCCCGGCGGCGGCCCAGGCGCGGAGGAAGGCGTCGAAGGCGATGCGGCCCAAAGCCACCACCGCCCGCAAGTCGGTAAGCAGCTCGATTTCGCGGGTGATGTACGGCCGGCAGGCGGAGAGCTCATCCGGCGTGAGCTTGTTTTGCGGCGGGGCGCAGCGGGCGGCGGCGGTGATCAGCGCGCCGCGCAACTCCAGCCCGTCGCCGGGGCGGACGGATTCGGCCTGGTTGGCGAAGCCGGCCCGGTACAACGCGCCGAACAGCCAATCGCCGCTGCGGTCGCCGGTGAACATCCGGCCGGTGCGGTTGCCGCCGTGGGCGGCGGGAGCCAGGCCCACGATCAGCAGGCGGGCGTTGGGATCTCCGAAGGCGGCCAGCGGGCGGCCCCAATATTCCTCGTCGCGGTACATCCGGCGCTTGACCCGGGCCGTTTCCTCCCGCCATTCCACCAAGCGGGGGCAGGCCCGGCAGGCGACGACCTGTTGCTGAACTTCGGCAATGGTGTTCTGCATATTGCTTTGTATTTACATGGATGCACAGGATAGACAGGATATTGAATTGATCTATTTTATCCTGTTCATCCTGTATATCCATGTAAATTACTCCGGCGTGCCCCAGCCGCCACCGCCGGGGGTGCGGATGCTCAGTATGTCGCCGGCTTCAACGTCCAGGGTCTCCTTGCCGGCCAGGTGGATTTCCTCGTAGCCGCCCTTGAGCAGGATGTTCTCGCCGTGCTCGCCGTGGTGTCCGCCGTGGTAGCCGGGGGGAGCGTAGCGGCGGCGTTCCGACAGCACGGTTACGCGGGCGGGACTCAAAAACTCAACGTCGCGGATCAGGCCGTCGCCGCCGCGATGGAGGCCGTCGCCGCCGGAGCCGCGGCGCAGGGAGTACCGCTTCAGGCGCAGCGGAAAGGCGAACTCCAATGCCTCCACCGGGGTGTTCATGGTGTTGGTCATGTGGGTGTGGATGCCGGATACGCCGTCCTTGTCGGGCCGGGCGCCCATGCCGCCGCCGATGGTCTCGTAATAGACATAGGGCTTGTCGCGGGAAATGTCATGGCCGCCGATAATCATGTTGTTCATGGTGCCCTGGGAGGACGCCGGGATGCGGTCGGGCAGGGCCTGGCTCATGGCGGCCAGCAGCACGTCGGTGATGCGCTGGGAGGTTTCCACGTTGCCGCCGGCGACGCCGCGCTGGGGCAGCGGGTCCACCAGGCTGCCCCGGGGCGTGATGATCTCCACGGGACGCAGGCATCCCTGGTTGGCCGGGGCCTCGTCGCCGACGACACAGCGGACGACGTACAGGCTGGCCGATACGGTGACGGCGCGGGGCGCGTTGATGCAGCCGGGCCGATGCGCCGCGGTGCCGGTGAAGTCGATGGTCAGGCGGTCGCCGGCTACCGTCACGGCTACGGTGATGGGCACCGGCTCTTCGGTCAGCCCGTCGTCGTCCATGTAGTCGGTTACGCGATACACGCCGTCGGGCAGCTCGGTGATGCGGCGACGGGTCAGCCGCTCGGAGTAGTCCAGCAGCGCGTCCATATGCTCGTGGGTTTCGGACAGGCCGTACCGTTCCGCGATCTCGCTGAGACGCTTTTCGCCTACCCGAATGGAGGCAATCTGCGCCGACAAGTCGCCCTGCCGGTCGTCGGGGGTGCGGGAGTTGCGGCAGATGAGGGCGATGACCTCGTGGTTGATGCGTCCGGCGTCCGCCAGTTTCAGGGGCGGAATGATCATTCCTTCCTGGTAAAGCTCGGTGGACAGGGGCATGGAGCCGGGGGCCATACCGCCCACGTCGGAATGATGGCCCCGGTTGCTGACGTAACCGATGAGTTTCCGATCGCTGTCCTCGTCGATATACGCCGGCGCGACCAGGGTGATGTCGGGCAGGTGGGAACCACCCAGGTAGGGGTCGTTGAGGATAATGATGTCGCCGTCCGCCAGGCCGTCGGGGAAGGTCTGCAAGGCGGCCTGCACCGAGGCCGGCATCGCTCCCAGGTGCACGGGCTGGTGTGCGGCCTGGGCGACCATCTCGGCGGCGGGGTTGAACAGGGCGCAGGAGAAGTCCTGCCGCTCCTTCATGTTGGTGGAGTAGCTGGTACGCTGCAAAGCTACGCCCATCTCCTCGGAAACGGAGATGAACATATTTTTGAAGACTTCCAGGCTGATGGCGTCAACGGGCATGGCGGGGATGGCTCCTCGTGTGTTCAGGCAATCAGGCGGATTGCTTCCAGAATTATGGTGCGGTCATCCTCAATTATAGAATAGACGATTTCAATTACGCCGGAGCCGCGTGGGGATGGGGAAAATGAAAACGTCCTGAAATTTGGCGGCTGGCCGGCTGCCGGACTCCCATAAAAGGATGTTGTGGGCAGCACAGAGTTGGTGAAGTATTCCACTTGGGCGGGATGTACCATGGGGTTGAGCCATCCGGCCGCAACGCCGGCGCTCCAGTCGGAGTGAAAACTTGCACTCCGAATAATCCGGTAAGGTTCGTTCGCTCCGGGCAGCATTAATCGCTTCCTGTGTTGTCAACGGGGTCAACAGGCGTTCCTTCGGCAGCGCGTCGTTTGGCGATCTCCATGACGTGGCGGATGGAGTTCTGGCTCAAGGGCGGGGCGGTGCAACCGGCTAACTCGTAGGCCATGGGCTGACCGTCCTCAGTGGTCAGCCAGGCGGCTTCGTACTGGGAATAGTCCTCAATGGCCGCCGCGCTGTAGTTGGCGAACCGCTCCAGCTGGAAGTCCATTTCCTCCAGTTCCTCCGGGGCCAGGACTTCCCGGTTGGCCGGGTGGTTGGTGAGCAGGCCGTAGCGGTGGTAGCCCTGGGCGTGGCTGTCGCGCAGCACGGTGATGGCGCCGGCCTGCTCCATTTTGATGCGGACCTGATACCAGTTCTCCGGGTAGGGGCCGTGGGGGAAATGGATGTAGGTGGCGCCGGTAATCGGCTTGCCCCGCAGTGCGTATGCGCCGCAGTCGGAGTAGTAAAGCAGGCGCGTCAGCTTACTCACGCCAAAATAAGGGTCGTTTTCCGACCGCTCGCCGATGTAGAGAACCGCCTCGATGAACTTGTCCATGTTCTGGGTGAAACTCTGTTGCGTCGTCATTGCGAATCTCCACGTTTGCTACAACATTGTCAGCAAGTCTGATGCGCCGGGAGGGGCAACCAGTTGATAGTATTCCGTGCCCATGATTCGATGCACGACTTCCATAGGCAATTGCTCAAAGGGGCCATCATCGTGGATCTGGGTGCGGTGGCAGGCCAGTGAGGTCAGCTTGGTTTCCACCCAATTTGAAACGTCCAGGGTAGTAGTAACGTCACCGTCGGGCGTGCCCAGGGTGTCCACAGCGTCCACGGCGAAGGGCGGGGTGATGCTCCGGTCGGTCATCTCCTGCCACATCCGCTGGAACACGCTGCGGGGGAAGCAGGTGTAGTACAGCAGCGGCGTGAAGCCGTCCGGGTCGGAGGCGCGGGCCGCGGCGGCGGTGGCGTGGCTGCACATGGTCTTGTGGTCGGGATGACCGTAGCCCCCGCTGGGGTCGTGGGTGAGTATCAGGTGCGGGTTGATTTCGGAGATGATGTTGGTCAGATTCCCGATTACCGATTCAGGGTCGGCGTTGCAGTAGGCGTTGGGATGGCGGTTGTCATCGGCGCCGTCCATGCCGCTGTCCCGGTAGTCCAGAAAGCGAACATCCGCGATGCCGGTGATGGCCATGGCGTTGCGGAGTTCCTGTTTGCGAACCTGCCACAGGTTTTCCGGCGTGGCCAGCGCGGGGTCGCTGATTTCTCCAACGTCGCCGTTGGTGGCGCAGACCAGCGTGACCCGGGCGCTGCCGGCCGCCAGCATGGCCAGCAGGCCGCCGGAAGAAAAGCCTTCGTCGTCGGGATGGGCGAAGCAGGCCAGCACGGAGAGGCGGGAGATGTCGATCATGGGAGTACTCATAGTCTCAAAAAGCAAAGGGATTTTACAGTCCTGCAATGATGGTGTTACATTGCGGCATCCCTGTCAACCGAGGATGCGCACGATGACAGGGCTATCGCATATGAAAATTGAGGGGTTGGGTAAGATGTAGGCTAATGCAGCGGGGAAGGGAGAGACGCCATGCCCGAATTAGCCCACGTATTTGCCGACTTGGAAGACCCGCGGGCAGTCAACGCCCGCCTGCATTCTCTACACGACATCCTGGTCATCGCCCTGTGCACCATGGTCTGCGGCGGCCAGACTTGCGCCGACATGGAGTTGTTCGGCCACGCCAAGCGGGAGTTTCTGGAGACCTTTCTGCCGTTGCCCAACGGCATTCCCAGCCACGACACCTTTTCCCGGGCGCTGGGAATGTTGGACCCGGCGGCTTTCCAGTCCGCCGCAGGCGGATTTCTGGGGTTCATGGAGCAGTTTGCTCAGCATGGTCCCGGTGTGGTGGCGGTGGACGGGAAGACCCCGTATCAAGTACGGGGCCGGCTTTGCGGCGTTCTTACGACCGCGCCGAAGGTCAATCGGCGCTGCATCCGGTGAGCGCCTGGGCGGAAGAGCAGCGCTTGGTGCTGGGACAGTTGGCCGTTGCGGACAAATCCAACGAGATTACGGCGCTGCCCAGGCTATTGGAAATGCTGACTTTGCGGAATAAGGTGGTTACCGCCGACGCCATGCACTGCCAGCGCCAGATCGCCGAACAAAGCCTGCCCCGTGCCCCGACACGGGGTGATTGACCAGGGCGGTGATTACGCCCTGCGATTGAAAGGCAACCAGGGCAGTTTGCATGATGACGTGTCCGCCACAGGCGGATTTCTGGACGACCCCGCCATGCCGGCGGCCCAGGCTGCCCAGGTCAACAAAGGTCACGGGCGCATCGAAACCCGCATCGCCGCCGTCAGCGACGATGTGGCCTGGTTGCAGCAATGGCAGGACTGGCCAGGTTGCAGGCGGTGGGCAAAGTAACGGCCAGCCGGCGGATGGTCGGGCAGGACCCGGCTGATGCCAGCGAAGAAACCCGGTACTACCCCGTATCAAGTACGGGGCCGGCTCTGGCCCGGTTGGAACCCAGCAAAGGCTCCAGGCGCGGCAAACTGAAAAAGGCCGGTTGGGACAATGGCTTCCTCATCACCATCCTAACTCAATTCGCCAAAATCCATATGCGATAGCCTTGACCATCGCGGCCAGCCCGCTTGACACTAATTGAACTTATGTTCTATCATGCGCCGGCGTTCCTGGCGGGATGGATGCCAGGAAGCAAGGCCAGGCGCTGGAGTAGAGTAGAACGGAGGCGGGAATGCCGGCGGTAACGAAAGGCCGTGAACTATGGTTCCTGGGCCTGTTCCTGGTCCAGTACCTCGGCGGCTCGGCCCTGCTATACTGGCGGGGCCTGCGGACGGACGAGCTGACGCTGCTGGAAGCGGCGGCGCTGGCCACGGCGCTGATCATAATGTCCACCGCCCACGCGGTGGTAATAGTGGAGGGCATAGCCATGCTGGCCGAAAGTTTTCTGAAGCGAAGATACGAAGCGGGCTTGCAGGAGGGCCGGGAAGCGGGCCGGGATGAAGGCATCCAGGTCGGCCGCCGCGAAATGCTACAGCGCTGGCAGGAGTGGAACCGGCGACGCCTAGAAGCCGAGGCCCGGGGCGAGCGGTTTGAAGAACCGCCGCCCGGAGAGTAGCAAAAACGGCAGCAACGCCTGGAGGGACCTGGTGCCAAGCCGGACCAGGCAGCTGCACATAGCGGCGGATGAGTAGGGGGTGTCGTCGTCAACATCAGGACTTTCGGGATTAGGGGATTGGCAGGATTGGGCCATCCCGGCAACAGCCAACCCAATCCTGCCAATCCTAAAATCGGGTGAATCCTGATTCTGACAATTGGGTCGCGGCCAGCCCGCTTGACACTAATGGAACTTGCGTTCTATCATGCGCCGGCGTTCCTGGCGGGATGGATGCCAGGAAGCAAGGCCAGGCGCTGGAGTAGAGTAGAACGGAGGCGGGAATGCCGGCGGTAACGAAAGGCCGTGAACTATGGTTCCTGGGCCTGTTCCTGGTCCAGTACCTCGGCGGCTTGGCCCTGCTATACTGGCAGGGCCTGCGGACGGACGAGCTGACGCTGCTGGAAGCGGCGGCGCTGGCCACGGCGCTGATCATAATGTCCACCGCCCACGCGGTGGTAATAGTGGAGGGCATAGCCATGCTGGCCGAAAGTTTTCTGAAGCGAAGATACGAAGCGGGCTTGCAAGAGGGCCGGGAAGAAGGCATCCAGGTCGGCCGCCTGGAAATGCTACAGCGCTGGCAGGAGTGGAACCGGCGACGCCTAGAAGCCGAGGCCCGGGGCGAGCGGTTTGAGGAACCGCCGCCCGGAGAGTATCAATGCTCAATCACCAGCTTGCCGTAAAAGTCCCGGTCGTGCATCACTTGGTGCGCTTCGGCTACGCCGTCCAGGGGGAAGGTGCGGCCCACGATGCCGCGCAGCGCGCCTTGTTGCACCATTTTCATAGCGTCGGCCATGGTGCGGCGACTGCGCCCGCCGCTGCCCATCAGGTGCAGAGGCTTACCGTGCAGGATGGACAAGTCCATGGGCGTCCGGCTGCCTGACGTAACGCCGGTGATGACCAACCGCCCCTCCTGCTTCAGGCACAGCATATTCTCGTGCCACACGTCCGCGCCCACGCAGTCGTACACCACGTCAACGCCCTGTCCGTCGGTGAGCGCCTTCACTCGCTCGCTGACGCTGTCTACCTCCCGGTAGTTGATGACCTCGTCCGCGCCCCACTTCTTCGCCTCCTCCAGTTTCCAGTCGTTGCCGGCGGTGGTGATGACCCGGCAGCCCATCATCTTGGCAATCTGGATGCCCATGCTGCCCACGCCGGAGCCGGCCGCCTGCACCAGCACGTCGTCCCAGGGCTGCAATTTGGCCTGCGTGATGAGGCAGTGCCATGACGTATGCAGAGCGATGGGCAGCGCCGCCGCCTCCGCGAAGGACATCTCGTCGGGTATGGTGTAGGCGTTGATGGCCGGCGCGACGACGTACTCGGCGTGGCCGCCGTCCAGGTCAACGCCGATGCGCTGCTGGCGGGTGCACCACTGGTCATGCCCGGAAGCGCAATGCTCGCATAGGTTGATGCTGCCGCACTTCACCCGGTTGTCCACCAGCACCCGGTCGCCCACTTTCAGCTCAGTTCCGGCGTCGGGGCTGATCTGAACCACCTCGCCGGCCAGGTCACAGCCCAGGATATGCGGAAAACGCCGGCAGTTGCCGGCCCGCAGGTTCAGGTCCAGGTGGTTCAGCGCGCTGCCGCCGACGCGAATCAGGATCTCGCCCGGCGCAATCTCCGGCTCCGGCCGGTCGCCATAGGTCAACACATCGGTGCCGCCGGTCTCGTTGATATAGATGGCTTTCATAGGGTTCCCTCCGCATGGCAATGGTAACGACGGCAGTGTAATGGCGCGGCGGCGGGCCGGCAAATGAGGCTATAATGGAACAGGATCGGAAGAGCAGAAAATGCCCAAGCCACCGTTCATAACCCGCGTCAAACTGCGGAACTACAAGAGCATCGCCCGTTGCGACGTGAAGCTGGGGCCGCTGGGTATTCTGGTAGGCCCCAACGGCTCCGGCAAGAGCAATTTCCTGGATGCGTTGTCGCTGGTCAGCGACGCGCTGCTGATGCCTATGCACCGGGCTTTGAGAGCGAGGCACGGCCTCGCTGAGGTAATGCGCCGTTCTCCGGAACGGACCAACAGCCTTGGCATAGAGTTGCATTTTATCTTGCCGGACAACTTGCAACGGGGACGCTACGGTTTTGAAATAAGCTCGGGGGGACAAACGTTCCTTCGTGATCAGCAGAGAGATTTGCGAAATCTACCCGGCTGACAGTGTTGGCGAGCCGGCTAGTTTTGAAGTAAAAGCAGGGGAAATTGTTAATACAAACGTAGCTTTACCGTTGCCGCAAATGCCTTCCGACCGCCCTTTTCTGGTCATTGCCAGCAACATTGACGACTTCGGTCCGGCGTATGAACCGTTGGCGCTAGTTAGTGTCAGAGGGTGCAGTGAGCAATGGAGCGGTGGATGCGTCCGTTGTCATCCGGTTCCAGCCCATGCCACTGCGTCAGTATGTTGAAGGCAGCCATCAGGTAACTCAAGTGAGCCTCAAACCCTTTCCAGGTGTTATGTCGCATCACCTTGCTGCCCCACACTGTAGTCATCATGGAGAAGGTGGTTTCCATCCGCCTCCGGCGGACACGTTCCATTGACCGCGTTTGCAGATTTTCACGTTGGCGGATCCCCTTTCGCCCGGTGAAACCCGGTGTCGGTCAGGACGATCATCGCGCCGTCGTAGTTGGCCAGCAGGGGCAGGAACCGCTGATCGTGCGGACTGGTCAAAAATCGGGGCGGTGGCGCAGTCCCAATCGACCACCAGCCCCAACTGGTTGAGCGCGATGCCGAGTTTGCCGCCCCGGATCCAGCGATGATTGGACTTGCCCCGCTTGCCCACCTGGTGCCGGTTCCGCCCGGAGCGCACCGGATGGCCCAGTGATTGGTCAAAGATCCGACGCCGTAGCTGTCGGCCACCCCCAGGACGGTGGGCGGGGCCAGGAAGCGGCCGGTCCAGCCGGCGGAAGAGGCGGCTGCGTTCGGGTCCGCCGCAGGCGGAGGGAACAGGTCGCCCCCTGTTCAAGCCAGGGGCAGGCTATAGTTGTCTTTGAGCCAAGCATGGAAGCGGCGGCGGCTGACCCCGTGTCAAGCACGGGGCAGGCTGTTCTTGATGGCGTAGAGGACGCCGATGGTAACCAACTCGCTGATCGATAGGACAGCCTGGGGATGCTGGGGAGCGTCGCTCAAGGCGTCGTCTATCTGGCAGTACAGTAACGTCACCCCGTACTGGATACGGGGTCGGTGATAAAATCGACGATGTTCACGGGGTTCCTCCGCTGTGGAGAGTGTCAACTCACAGCATAGTGGAACCTCGTGGCATTTTCAAAATCCACTCAAACCAGCACCAATGGTTAATAGAAGGACACGGAGAATAGGAAGCGCTCCGAGTATTGCTCAACCCTGTGCTTGCCGCTATCGAGTCTGATGTGTACCCGATCATTGTCAGGCCAATCCGGGTTCCTTGGGGTACTTTGGTGAATGTGGATGGCGAACTGGAGCGTTACGCCGCAATTGCTATCGGAGACGGCGGACCTTCGGCAAAGTTAATCGTCGTGTTGGACGCCGACGATAGCTGCCCCGCCGAACTTGGTCCTCAATTGTTGCAGCGGTTGGTAGATCGCTTTCCCGACAACCTGGCTTCGGTCAACGTAGCAGACCAAGAGTACGAGAGTTGGTTCATCGCCAGTTCGGAATCAATCGCTCTTCATGCCGGTTCCAGCGCCGTTTTTGATGTTCCGTCAAACATTGAGGAAACTAGAAATGCCAAAAGGTGGTTGGCGCGAAATGTGCTGGGCAGGAGTTACAAGGAAACAGGTGATCAGGCGTTATTCTCCCGCGTCATCGACATCCCTCTTGCCCGCAGCCGCTCTCAATCTTTCGACCGTTTCTGCCGGGAGGTCCAGCGACTGCTGTCCGTTTGACGGGCGATTTTCCTGCTAAAATCCCCCTCATCCCGTCCATCCACACCAATAATTCCCACGGAGGCCCCCATGCCCGTCTTCACCCCTGAATACCTGGAAAAGGCCGCCTATCACATTTACGTGGCCAAGGGCACGCCGCCTGAAGAGGCCGAAATCGTCGCCGCCCACCAGGTCAAGGCCAACCTGGTCGGCCACGACTCCCACGGCGTCATCCACATCCCTGAGTACTGCGAGCGCATCGACCGGGGGCATATCGTACCCGGCGCGCCCTTTGAAGTGCTCAGCGAGACGCCCACCACCGCCGTTGTCGATGGTCACTGGGGCTTCGGTTTCGTCGTTACCGAGAAGGCGACGCGCATGGCAATTGACAAGGCCAAACAATCCGGCGTCGCCGCCTTCACCATCCGCCGCCAGAGCCACATCGGACGCCTGGGCGACTATCCCACCATCTGCGCCCAGGAGGGCATGATCGCCATCCTCACCGCCGACTCCGGCGCCGGCCCCAAGGCCGTAGCCCCCTTTGGCGGCCGCGCCCGTCGCCTGGGTACCAACCCCATCTGCATCGGCGTCCCCAGCAACCTGCCGGGACAGGTGTTGCTGGACATGGCGACCAGCGCCGTGGCCGCCGGCAAAATCAGCCTGGCCCGCAACCGCGGCGAACCGGTCCCCACCGGCTGGATTGTCGATAAGGACGGCAACCCGACCAACGACCCCAACGACTACGCCGCCGGCGGGGCCATCCTGCCCGTGGGCGCCGACCAGGGACACAAGGGGTTTGGACTGTCCTTCATGGTGGAAATGTTCTCCGGCCTGCTCACCGGCCTCGGTTTCGGCATCGACCCCCAGGCCCGCCACAACGACGGCTGTTTCCTCGCCGTGTTCGACGTTGCCAAGTTCCGCCCCCTGGAGGACTTCAAGCAGGAGATGACCGAGTTCGCCGAGTTCGTCAAAACCTCGCCACCGGCCCCCGGTTTCAGCGAAGTCTATTACCCCGGCGAAATCGAATACCGCACCGAGCTGCAACGCCGCGAAAACGGCATCTTCATCGAGGATGAGACCTGGCGGCAAATCACGGAGCTGATGGAGGAAGTCGGCGTCTCCGACGCGGTGGGTCAGCCCTGACGGGCAATCTATTCGGCATAGCTCCGGGTCGAATCGGGAGGTGCGCCGATGCTTCTCTCCGACTTCGGATTGCCCTCAAATCTGGCCGTCTGGCTGGCCGCATTGCTGCTGGTGCTGTCGCTGGTCATCGGTCTGCTGGGCGGGTTGATCGGTTTGTCTTTGGGCACCATGCGCCTGCCGGCGATGCTGATGCTGGGCGTGCCCCTGCCCGTGGCCGCCAGCGCGAACATTTTTGTGAGCAGCGCGGTTGGCATTACCGGCAGTTATCGCCACTTCCGAGACGGACGGATCAAAATTCCCTTGGTCGTGATAATCGGCGTGCCGGCGTTTGTCGCCGGGTTCCTGGGCGGTTACTTCAGCAATCAAGCGCCGACCAACCTGCTCATCGCGCTGGCCGGCGGCCTCATCCTGTGGCAGGGCGTTGAGCTGGTCATGCTGGCGCGCCAGCGACGCCGTGATGCCCGCTCAGATCGGCCGACAGACGATCAGCTGGAGGGATCGGCGGGGCAATTCACGATTGCGCGAACCGTCGGTGGAGCCGGCGCGAGCTTTGGGATCGGCTTGCTGGCCGGCGCCATCGGCTTGGTGCTGGGTTCCGTCAGGCTCCCGCTGATTATCAGGGTGCTGCGGGTTGACCCACGAATCGCCGCCGGCAGCAACCTGTTCATCGGCATGACCATGGGAGCGCTGGGCTGGTTGGGCCATATGCTGCATACCCGTCCGGACCTGCCACTCTTAATAATATTGTTGGCGCCGGCAGTAGTGGGCAGCTATATGGGCGCCAAGTTCACGGGCCGGATCAGCGTCAACCTGTTGCTGCTGGTCATGGGCTCCCTGCTCACCGCATCCGGCTGCATGATGCTCTGGCGAGCGGCAAGCGTGCTGTTCTGAGTCGTAGATGGAAGAAACAACCGCAAACCCTGGCTTTGCGCATACTCCTTCGCTGGGCCGCCGGCTGGCCGAGGTGGCTTGGGCTTTCCTGCCCTTGGGTTGGATAGCCTTCGGTGGTCCCCAGGCCCATATCGCCCTGCTGCAAGAGCGTTTCGTGGCCCGGCGCCGCTGGCTGGACGAACAACGTTTCGTGGAACTGCTGGGCTTGGGACAGGGATTGCCCGGCCCTACCTCAACTCAAACGGTGGTGGCCGTGGGCGCTGCCCGGGCCGGGCCGCTGGGTGGCTTGCTGGCCTTTCTGCTCTTCCTCTATCCGGCGGCTACGATAATGGCCCTGGCCGGCCTGGGCGTAGCGACTTTCCTGGACGAAGGCGGACGCCCGACTTGGCTGGACGGGGTGCAGCCGGCCACGGTAGCCCTGGTGGCGGTGGCCGCCTGGCGGCTGGGCGTGGCAGTGGTCAACACGCGGCTGACCATGGGCCTGATGCTGTTGGGGGCAGTGGTGACCATACTGGTGCGCCAACCCTGGGCCTTTCCCGCTGCCCTGGCCCTGGGCGGGCTGGTAACCGCGGTCGCCCTGCGCTCCCGACGACACGATACGGTTGACCGGCCGGAAAGCATACCTCTGGACAACCTGGGAATTTCCCGGGTGGCCGGCGTCCTGCTGCTGTTGCTGTTCTTTGGACTGCTGGGCGGTCTGATCCTGGCGCGGCTGGCGCTGGACTGGTCCTGGCTGCAAATCCTGGAGTCCTTTTACCGCACCGGGGCGCTGATTTTCGGCGGCGGGCAGGTGGTATTGCCCATGCTCAGCGCCGAGGTGGTGGAACCCGGCTGGGTTACGGAACAGCAGTTCCTGGATGGGTTGGCCCTGATGCTGGCCCTGCCCGGTCCCCTGTTCAGCTTCAGCGCTTACCTGGGGGCGGTAGCCGGCGGCGTTCCCGGGCTGCTGCTGGCCTTTATGGGCCTCTTCCTGCCGGGAATACTGGCAATCTTCGGGGTGCTGCCTTTCTGGGAGCAGGTGCGGCGCTATCCCTGGGCCAGGATCGCCCTGACGGGAGTCAATGCCACCGCCATCGGCCTGGTGGTGGGCGTGGTGTTCCTGCTGTGGGAGCGGGCCGACCCCAGCGCCGCCGGTGCGGTGATTGCCCTGCTGGCCTTCGGGTCGGTGATGTTTTTCCGAGTCCCGGCGCCGCTGGTGATTGTCGGCGCCGGCGTCCTGGGCTGGATTTTCGGTTGGGCGGGACTATTGTGAAACCATTTTGCACCGGGCGTTAACCTTGCCGTCAAGGTGAGCCTGTCGATACCGGCCGTGGGCCTGACGCTGCTGGTGGGGTGTCCTGATAGTATGGCAGGGCGGGCGACATTACTGATGCGTGAATGGATGCCTAAACAATGCCTATCCGTCGTTCCCGCGAAAGCGGGAACCCAATTGGGCGGACGAAAGCAACCCGCGTTTAGATAACCGTTCGCGCATCAGTAGTGTGAAACGACGACGCAAGCGTCGCCGTCAAGAGAGTATAATCGGAATGAGCAAAATGACCCGGGCCGGGATTATCTACCTGTCGCTCACCCTGACCGCTGCCCTCGGCGTTCTGGGGACAACGCTGGGACTGTATATCGCCTGGGGCGAGAAAGTCCCGGCGACGTTCTCGGCGGCAGTGGTCAACACGGCGGCGACGCTGGCGGCGGCCACCTTCGTGGGGGTTTTCGATATGTTTTTCACAATTCAGCAGCTGCGCCAAAATGAAGAGAATCAGCGGCTATGGCGTGAGGAAATGCAGAAAGAACGGGCTGAGGCGCAGAAAGAACGGGCCGAGGCCAATGCCCGGGTAGAACGGCTCTTGGAAAACGCTCGCATTGAGCGGGAACAGGCCAGAGTTCAGCAAGAGCAGGCCAGGATTCAGCAAGAGCACGCCAGGATTCAGCAGGAGCATAACCAGCAACTGATTGCCGACTTGTTGGCCCGGAACTTGGAACTGAACGCCCGCCTGCTCGAACTGCTGGAACGCAGGAACGGCAACGGTTCAACCGGCGCGCCTTAGATGAAAAGTCGGCGGGTTCGGCTTTGCATAAGCCGAACCCGCCGACAGTTTTCGCGTCCTTCGGCAGCCTCTACAACCTAACCCCGGTTGTGGGTCTTGGTCTCCGCCCAAGCCACGATATGGGGCAGCGCCGCCTCGACATCCCGCTGGTCAACCGAGCGGGCCGTGGCTTCGGCCTCGCACCGCAGCAGCATGATCGGCAGCCGGTTCTGGATTTTGTCCAGAGTCCAGGCCAGCGGATCGCCCTCAGCGGTGAAGTCAAGCTCCAGGCGCTCGTTTTTGTCAACCGTTTTGTTGCGATAGTGATAATGCGGCCCGATTCGGAAGCAGTCGAACCGCAGCAGTTCCTTGTCTTCTCCCTCGATGTCGTTGCCGTACACGTGGATGCAGATGCCCTCGTCGCTCATGGCCCCCACACCAGTCCGGTACACCAATCCAAAGGTAACTGCGCCGGCTGAGATCAGTTCCTCATCTCCCCCGGTGGACCCTCCCATTTGCGCGTGCATTGCCTGTTGCGTCATCTCTCCGTACCTCCCTTTGCGCGGGTCTGCCCGCCTGTTTTGCCGGGATTATACACGCTAATCATGTCCTGTCGTCATTGCGACCCCGCACTTGACGCGGGGGTAGCAATCTCGTCGCGTCAGTCTGGCGTTGTGCCTTCTTCGCGCAACTTCACCAGCAGGGGAATGGACCGGATCTTTCGTTCGTCCAGGTCTTCCCAATAAATGCCCTGCGGTCGCGGTATTTCCGCTCCGGCATCGCACCGTATCACTCCCTCGGTGGTGACCACGATGTCCAGCGGCGCGTCGTGCTGCGTCCAAGGCAGCTCTTCGTCCAGCACCTGCATCGGATGCACGGTGCTGACCACCGGGGTGCCCGGCCGCACGACCCCCGCCGCCACCGCCAGGCCGTATTCCAAATCGGCGAACCCGCCGCCTTTGCCGATGCGGATGCCCTTCCGGTTCACCGCCACCGAGCCGGACACCACCAGGTCGATGGGTTGCATCTCCGCCACGTACACCGGACGCCCGACCTTGAACGCGCCGGATATGGTGGACGCCTTGGCCGGCTCCACCTCGGCGCGGGATGGGTCCAGTTCGATGAAAACCCGCTCGTCCTTCAGCCGGGGCACTGCCATGTAGAGCAACTTGCCCTGCTCCAACGCCAACCGACGCAGGGGGCGCTGGGCCTGGTCCGGGTTGCTCTTGATGGCGCGGGCGGCCTGCCATTCCGGGAGTTCCGCCGCCCGCGCCGCCGCGTCCTCACAGCCCAGAAAGTGCGGGATCTTGTCATGCACCGATTTGCCGCGCACCACCCGCGCCGTTTCCAGTGCCGTCCACACCTCCTCCCGAATTGCCCATTTGTCTCGCATAGCGTTTCCCAAATTACTGTCGTCGCGGCCGGGGCCAGGCTTGAACCCGACCGGTGGCGTCGTGTTTCAGATTAGCCCAATCAGTGAGAGGAGACCGCTGGTGGCCTCGCTGTCGCCGGTTCCCGCCAGCAAAAGGGCCTGGAGCGCGACCACTATGATCCAGGGGATGAAGCCAATCACCGCGGAGATTAGAACTACCACAATGGCCCGCCCGGTGGATTCGAAATCCAGAGCCTGCCGCACCGCCAGCGTCACCGCCGCCGCGGTCCAGACAAAGGCCACGATTGGAAACAGATTGCCGATGAACGGAACGAAGCTGAATACGGACAGCACGCCGGGCGTATAGGCGAACCCGACCACACGACCGATTTCGGCCCAACTGGTCTGCGTGTTGCTGGTGCGCAGCATCATGCCACCCACCAGGCTGATCACGGAAACCCATAGCGCCCAACGCAGGATGCCGAACACCAGGCCGGCCACCAGCCCCAACACGATTGCCAACAGGCCGGCTCCGCTTAACAATCCGCCAATCAGTCCGCCCACCATGCCGCACAAGGTAACCAGGAGCACCACCCCAATGGCCTGCCCAATCGCCCCCGGGTCGGCTTCGATCTCTTCGTAAGTATCGGCATTGAACATCGCCGCGCCCATCATTCTCTGTATCATTATTCACCTCGCTGCGCTGCTTCCGGTCAATGTTGGCCTCGAATATTTGGTATTCTAATCACTGGATACTGCTCGCGCCATCGTCGGTCCTTGCGATGTTATGTAGGTTTCCCGCACACCTCTCCGCTTTCGCGGGAAAGGCGCCTTAATGACGCCTTGGGGATGGTGTGCTACCCTCAACCCGGAACTGGTACCGCTAATTTGCTGCTGGAGGAAAACTGCCATGCCGTTCTACGAAAGAGGCTCCACCCGAATTTACTACGAAGAGGTCGGCTCAGGCTTCCCGCTGCTGATCATTCCGGGCGGCGGACTCAATTCCACTATCGAGGGTCTGAGAACCTCGCATCCATTCAACCCCCTGGAAACCTTCGGGGGCGACTTCCGCTGCATCGCCGCCGACTTGCGCAATGCGCCGCCGGGCCAATCCACCGGCCCGCTGGAGATCGACCGCCCTTGGGATGCCTACACCGACGACCACCTGGGCCTGATGGATCATCTCGGCATCGACAAATTCGGAGTGATCGGTTTCTGCATCGCCGGCCCGATGATCCTGAATCTGCTCAGTCGCGCCGCCCCGGGCCGCGTCGTGGCGGCGGCGTTGATGCAGCCCAGCGGGTTTAGGCCGGAGCTGCCGGACATTTTCTACCGGAACAACATCGCCGGCTGGGGCCCGCCCTTGTGCGAGAAACGCGCCGACATCACGATGGAAATGGTCCACGACTTCTTGACCAATATGTACACCAATCGCGCCGATTTCGTGTTCACCGTTTCCCGCGAGTTCGTCAGCAGTCTGGAGACGCCGCTGCTGATCGCTCCCGACGACGTGCCGGCGCACCCCTACGAGCGCGCCATGGAGGTTGCCAACCTGGCCCCCAACTCCGAGGTGACCATCTACCCGTGGAAGGACACCCCGGAGCATATCGACGAAGCGGTGGCCCACGCCCGGCGCTTCCTGAAGAGCCATGCCCCGGTGGCCGCGCCAGTCTAGGGCCTGTCGTCAAAAAATCCCGTCATTCCCGCTTTCCGCAAACTGTCATTGCGAGCGCAGCGTGGCAATCTCGTTGCCGAAGCAGCTGTTGTTCAGCTAGCGAGATTGCCACGTCGCTTCGCTCCTCGCAATGACAAATTGGGTACGCGTGAGGAATGACGGTGGTCGAATAGGAGGGCAAACCTTTGCCTGAAACCGCAGACGCAGTAGTCATCGGCGCCGGCGTGGTCGGCTGTTCGGTAGCCTATTACCTGGCTCGGGAGGGCGTCAACGTAACCCTCCTGGAACGCGAAGCCATCGGCAGCGGCGCATCGGCCCACGCCACCGGCTCCCTCAGCCTGCTGGGCGCCGAGTTCACCGCGGGGGCATCCTTTCAACTCGCCCGGGCCTCTTACGCCGAGTTTGTAACGCTCGTTCCCGAACTGGAAAGCGCCACCGGCATGGATTTGCTCTACCAGCGGCGTCCGTCGTTGCGGCTGGCTTTGGACGACGAAGAGGCCGGCCTGATTAAAGAGTTGATGCTCTGGCAGCAACCCCACGTCAAGATGCGCTGGATTGACCCGCGGGAAGTCCACGCCATCGAACCCCGTCTCTCTTCGTCCATCATCGGCGCAATGTACGAGGACGAATCCGCCCAACTGGACAGCTATCGCTTCAACCTGGCCCTGGCCCGCGGCGCGGAACTCAAAGGCGCCAACATCATTCACCGGGAAGTAACTGGCCTGATCACCAGTGGTTCCGCCATTTCCGGCGTCAAAACCGCTTCCGGGGACATTCAATGCGCCGCGGTGGTGGTGGCCGCCGGAACCTGGAGCCGCGCCTTCACGCCCTGGCTGGACTTCCCTGTCCCCGTCCGTCCTATGAAGGGCGAGCGTCTGTTGCTCAACTACCCCGGCGAACCCCTGCCGGTTCTCATCAGCTCTCCCAAGCGCGGCCACATGATCAGCCGCCGGGACGGCCTCACTAGCGTCGGCAGCACCGGCGGCCGGGACTATGACCAGAGAGAACTTTTTGCGGGCGAGGAATTCGACCGCCAGCCCACGGAAAGCGCCCGGCTGGAACTGCTCCAGCGGGCCATCGACGTATTCCCCGACCTGGAACGCGCCGAACTGGTTCAGCAGCTGGCCGGCTCCCGCCCCTTGAGCCCTGACAGCAAACCCATCATCGGCCCGGTTCCCGGTCGGGATGGCGTCTTCCTGGCCACCGGCCACACCACCAAGGGCATCCACCTGGGGCCAATCACCGGCCGCATCATTGCCGACTACATCGACCGCGGCTCGACGGATGTAGTCGCCGACATGAGCGAATTCCTGCCCGACCGTTTCGCCAATTTCGCCGATGCCGACTACCTCACCGCCGCCCGGGCCGTGGACGAATAATCCCTACTGCGCCGGATAATTCTCCAGCCACCACCGGGCGATGTCGATGCGCCGGGCCAGCCACACGCCGGGTTTGCTCTTCACGTACTCCAGGAACCGCCGCAGCGCCGCCGCCCGGGCCGGCTTGCCGATGATGCGGCAATGCAGCCCCACCGACATCATCTTGGGGTGGCTTGCTCCCTCCCGGTAAAGCGTGTCGAAGCAGTGCCGCGCCGACTCGAAAAAGTCCATGGGCGTTGACAGCTGCCCCCGCCAGAACCCGTAATCGTTGACCTCCAGCGAGTAGGGCACCACCAGCCACGGGTTGCCGTGAACCTCGGTGTAATAGGGCAGGTCGTCGTTGTAGGCGTTGCAGTCGTAGATGAAGCCGCCTTCCTCAACGACCAATTCGCGGGTATTCACGCTGGGGCCGTAGCGGGTGTACCAGCCCAGGGGCCGCTCGCCGCAACTGCGCGTGATGGCGGCCACGGCCTCATGGATCGCCCGCCGTTCCTCATCCCGACTCATCTTGTAATATTCTTCCCAGCGGTTGCCGTGGCCCATCACTTCATGGCCCCGGCGCACGATCTCCGGCCCCACCTCCGGGTTGCGTTCCAGCGCCAACGCGCAGGCGAAGAAGGTAGAGTCAACGCCGTACTCGTCCAACAGCTCCATGATGCGCCAGACGCCGACCCGACTTCCGTACTCGAAGAAAGACTCGTTTGCCAAATCCCGCTCGCCCCTGGCTACGGGAGAAGGAGACTCGCCCACCGTCTCGCCGTGAGGGTCGCCGTCCAGGATGGAGTTTTCGGAGCCCTCCTCGTAGTTGACGACGAAGGACACGGCGATCCGTGCCCCATTGGGCCATTCCACCGCCGGCGGGTTCGGGCCGTAGCCAATCAGGTCTCGCGTAGCCATGATATAACTCCTCGGGCGAAGTCGATCACCCACTCAGGCATTCACTTCCAGCAAAGCCCCGTCGTCTGTTTGGCCCAGTATGTCCGTCAGGACTTCCCCAATCTGGGAGATTGGACATATCACAACATTTTCAGCATCCGCGTAGGCTGCAACGCTAGCGGGTACTTCGCGGATCGCATCATCCGTCATGCAGAGAACTCCGGCAGCTTTGAACGCTTCTGCAAATTGGATCACCTGCTCCACGCCCCCGAACAATACGCCCCGGTTCTTGAGCTCCACCACGGCTGAATGGTCTTTATGCCTCACGACCAGGTCCGGGCGAACCACCCCGCCAAAGGATATGGGGACCAGGTAGTTTCGACTCGGCAATCGCCAACGCCTGGTTGACGGTTCAATTTCCACTTCGTAGCCAAGACCTCGGGCGACACTCTGAACCGAGTCCGCCATTTCACGCTCTGTAATCTTGTCCATGGAAATCATCCTCCCGGGAGCAACGGCCAGATCCAGTTGTTGACCGCCGCGCCGGCGAAAGCGCCGATCAAAATCAACGCCGCGCCCACGGCCCACTGTCTAAGGGTAAGCAGCCTGGCTTGTTGGACCAGATAACCGTACAACGGGACCGGGGGTTTATCAAGCACGGTCACCAACGTGATGGACACGTGCGTATCGAGTACCCCCTCGATCAACTTGAGCAGTCCGCACAGAACTGAAACGCAATGGAGGTGGCTCTGTCCCATTATCAGAACTGACCATTCCGCGGTGATGAATACCCCGGCCTCTTGAAACTTGGCCAGGACGACGTATTGCTGCGCCCAGCCTACCCGCTCCAGCATCTTCGCCGCCTGGCCGGCCGGCATTCGCTCTACGCCATCCTGATCCATTATCATCCGTCTCGTGGCTGGTTCCAGCGCAAGAAAACCCGGCATCCTGAAATTGAACTCTAAGTGCTTCATGGCGCTATTCTGATCACGTCAGTGCCGCAATGCCTCCTCCAAGCCATTGCTGACGTCCTACTCCCGGAACTTCGGCATCACTTCCTTGGCGAAAAGCTCCATGGAGCGCATTACCTTTGAATGCTCCATACTGCCGAAGGACATACTGGCGCCGAAGTACCCGATGCCGTGTTCGTCGCGCAGCCGGGTGATTCGCTGGATACATTGCTCCGGCGTGCCGAAGTAGGCCGTCGTCTCCAGCTCAGACTCATAGCTGGCGGGTTCGACGGTCCGGATCCGACGCCAGTGGTCCAGGTCCACGTTGATCTCGTCGCCGTGGGTCAACGTGCGCCGGTAGGTGGCCAGGTCCCGCACCCAGGTCAGCGACTGCCGCGGGTATTCCCGCGCAACCTGCTCGTCTTCATCCAGATACACGAACCGGAAGTAGGGCATTTCCGCCACCGGCAAATCCTTGCCCGCGGCGGCGCAGCGTTCCGCGTAAAGCGAGAACAGGCCCAGGTTATCGGCCTCCGGCGTGGAGAAACTGGTCAGGATGGGCAAGTCCCGCGACACCGCGACGTCCACGCTGGCCGGCGTGCGCGACACCGCCATGTACACCGGCGGATGGGGCTTTTGCACGGGCCAGGGAGCGATGGTCAGATCCTTCACCTGATAGAACTCGCCCTGATAGGAGAAATCCGACTGCGTCCACAGCCCCAGAATGATGTCCAGCGCCTCCTGGGTGCGCACGTCGCGCGTGTCCATATCGATGTTGAAGTTGCCGTACTCGTAATCCGCCGAACCGCGGCCAACCCCGAAATCCAACCGGCCGTTGCTGAGCACGTCCAGCATGGCGCTTTCTTCCGCCAGGAAAATGGGGTTGTAGAAGGGCAGGACGCTGACGCCAGCCCCGATGCGTATCTTCTTGGTGCGGCCGGCAATGTGGGTCAAAAGCGGCATCAGGGACGGACAAATCCCGTAGCGGCTGGAGTGATGCTCCGCGATCCAGATCGAATCAAAACCCAACTCCTCGGCGTATTCGATCTGTTCCAGCATCTCGCCAAAGATCCGGCTCTGGGCGCTGGTTTCCGGTTCCGTCCAGGAACCCAGCAAAAACAGGGCAAACTTCATGATTGATATGGTCCTCCTTTCCTATCGCCAATCGTGGCGGGGTCGCCAGCCCAGCATCCGCTGCGCCTTGGCTGTACTGATGACGCTGGCGCCGCCGCTCAGCCCGTCCCGTATCTCCACCCGGTCGCCGAAGTTGGCTTTGATAAGGTCAATCGTCGGTTCGTTGAAACGGCTGGAGGGCTGGGCGAGCATGAATGCTTCGTACTCTTCAATCTCGGCGTCCACTGCCAGCGCGTGGGCCTCGGCAACGTCCCGGGCGTCGGCGTAGGCCCACATCACCAGCGTCAGCGGGTTTTCCGGCGTGGGGGCCGGCCAGGGAAACTCCGCCTGGACTTCCGGCAGCGCGACGTTGGTGAACCGCAGGCTGACCACGGTGGTGTCCGAATTGCGGGCGATCATCCGGCCAATGTCCTCGCCAACCTGCTTGGACAGGCCGTAAGGCTCAAAGGGCATCATGGGATGTTCCTCATCCAACGGCAAGTACAGCGGTACGAATGCGTTGCCGTCGTGGGCCCACCCCATGCCAAACGCGCTGGACGAGAACACCACGCGCCGCAAACCCAGCTCCGCCGCCGACATCATCACGTTGAAGTCGCAGGACGCATTGTTGTCGAAAATGACCCGTGGGTCTTCCCGCAGTGGCCCGGGGATCGCGCCCATGTGAATCACCGCTTCCGCGCCTTTGAGGATGCCAGCCACCGCCTGGGCGTCCCTGAGATTGCAGCGTACAAACTCCGCCGGCAAATCGTCGGCATCCAACTGGTCCGTTGCCAACACTTCCCGGCCTTGGTCCACCAGCAGTTGCACCACCCGCCGCCCCAACCTGCCGGCCGCTCCCGTTACCACTATCATGATTCCCTCCAGCTGATCCCCAAAATCTTTCGGTTTTGTCATTGCGAGGAGCGAAGCGACGTAGCAATCTCGCCGCCCGAGCGACGACCTCTCCAGCAACAAGATTGCCACGCTGCGCTCACAATGACAGGTTACGCAAGGCGTGTAAGCGCGAGCCCCTAACCGTTTCGCCCGTAGGCGTCGGCGGCGCGCAGGACAGTGGCGTCATCCCCGGCGCGTCCCACCAGCATCATGCCGATGGGCAAACCGTCGGACGCGCCACATGGCACCGAGATGGCCGGGTGGCCGGTCACGTCGAAGGGGCAGGTGTTGTGGATCATTTCCAGCGCCCGGTCGGTGTATTCCTGGCGGCTGCAATCCGCCGGCGGAATGACCGTCGCCTTCATGGGCAGGGTGGGCATCACCAGCAGGTCGTACTCCCTGAGGGCCTGGTCGTAGGCGGCGGTCAGCGTCCGGGCCAGGTTCTGCGCTTTGGCGTAGTAGTGGCCGTGGTATCTGTCCTGCATATACTGTCCCATCAGTACCACCAGCTTGGTGGTTTCCGAAAGGTCGTCGGCGCGGCTCTGCCAGCCGTGGGCGTACACGTTCTGCAAGCCGGTGGTGTAGTGGCCCTTCCAGTTGGTGCCCATGCTGTTGCCGGCCACCATCAGCATGGTGGCCCCTTCCACCGCGATGGCCCGCCAGACGTGGTTGCCGTCCGTGTGCCAGGGAATGGAAACCGTCCCTACCTGCGCCCCCATGCGCTCAAAAGAGCGGGCCGCGTTCTCCACCGCCTCATCCACGTCCGCCTCCGACTCCGGCAGGCCAAACCCTTCCCGCACGATGCCCAGGCGCAGCCCTGAAACGTCCCCGGTCAACGCCTGGCTATAGGCTTGTCCAGGAAGTCCGGCTCGCTGCCTGGGATCCAATCCATCCGGGCCGGCGATGGCTTCCAGCAGCAGCGCCACGTCGCCGGCGCTCCGCGCCATGGGCCCCGTGTGATCCAGCGTCAACTCGATGGGAAACACCCCGGTATAAGGAACCAGCCCGTAGGTTGGCTTGAGGCCGTAGATGCCGCACCAGCTGGCCGGTATCCTGATCGAACCGCCCTGGTCGCCGCCGATGGCCAGATCCACCTCTCCCGCCGCCACCAGCGCCGCGCTGCCGCTGGAGGAACCGCCGGCGGTGCGCGCGGGGTCGTGGGGGTTGCGCACCGGCCCGGTGTCCGAGGTATGGCTGCCCCCGGAGAAGCACAGGCTTTCACAGACCGCCTTGCCCTTGATGGCTCCGCCGGCGTCCAGGATCCGGGTGACGATAGTGGCGTCCACGTCGGGAACGTAGCCCTCCAGGACGCTGGTGCCGTTCATCATGGGAACGCCGGCAACGCAGACATTGTCCTTGATGGCGACACTCTTGCCGGAGAGGATGCCCCCCTGCGGCCCGGTAATGTCGGTGCGCCAGTACCACGCTCCCAACGGGTTGTCCTCCGGCTGGGGCCGCGCCCCCGGCGACCTCGGATGTTTGACGGGCAGGCTGGGCGCGGTAAGCTGGTCCAGCCGGGCGTAGGAGTCCAGGATGGGTTGGCTCAGCTCAACAAAGGACTCCACGTCAGCCGGCGAAGGGTTCAGGTTGTACATCTCCGCTATTCGGAAAAACTCCTCGACGGTGGGGCGTTTTACCACCATGGGCATCACCTCCGGTTTTGTTGCGCAGTGTTTAGGGACTATACTACGGGGACAAGCTCAGGAGTAACCCAATGGGAACGGTCAAAGTCACCATAGGAGTCGGCGACCCACAGGGAAGGCGGTTCGAGGACATCGAAGTCACGGTTGATACCGGCTCAACCTATACGGCAGTGCCCAGAGCAATGCTGCAACGGCTGGGGGTGCCCGTCTGGAGATCTCTCCCGTCCGAAACAGCCGACGGCAGGATTGTCCCAGTTGATGTCGGTCTGACCGCCATACGGCTGGAGGGACTGGAAATCCACACGCCCATAATATTCGCGGAAGAAGACGAACCCAGTTTGCTGGGGAAAGTATCTCTCGGTGAAGCCGCCTTGGCCGTCGACCCGCTCCAAGAACGGCTGGCGCCGACGCGCGTGCTCCGTTACTAGCCAACGCCACACAAAACCGGAGGCCCGAAATGCCTGTCAAAGGAACCACGCTGACCAGCTATCGCCCCTTGATGCAGGGTGTCAACGGCATGGTCGCCGCCAGCCACCCCAGCGCGGCGATGGCCGGCCTGGAGATCCTGAAAAAAGGCGGCAACGCCATTGACGCCGGCGTCGCGGTTGGCCTGGCGCTGAACGTCGTCCACGTCGATGATTGCAGCTTCCTGGGCGTCGCGCCCACGGTGATATACCTGGCCGACCGGAATAAAGTCGTCACCGTTGACGGACTTGGAGTGTGGCCCAAAGCCGCGTCCGTCGAGTACTTCCACAAACATCACGGCGGCAAGATGCCGGGCGGCGTGCTCTCGTCCCTGACTCCGGCCGCCGCCGATTCGTGGATTACGTCCCTCTCGAAATTCGGCACCATGACCTTCGGACAGGTGGCGAGCGCGGCCATCGACCTGGCCGGCAACGGTTTCCCCATGTACCGCTATCTGGCCGGCCGCTTCAAGACCGCCTTCGATCAGTACAACGCCTTCCCGTCAACCGCCCAAATCTACCTGCCCGGCGGCCGCGCCCCCAAGCAAGGGGAGATGTTTTACCAAAAAGACCTCGCCGCCACCCTGTCCCGGATCGCAGACATTGAGGCGTCCCACGCCGGCAAGGGCCGGGCATCCGCGCTCCAGACGGCCCGGGACTACATCTATACCGGCGAACTGGCGCAGAAGATCGTCGCCTTCAACCAGGAAATGGGCGGCCTCCTCACCGAGGCCGACCTGGCCCGGTATCACGTCCAGGTGGGTCCGCCCGTCACGGTGAACTACAAGGGGTACGACGTGTACAGCACCGGGCCGTGGGGCCAGGGGCCAACCTTCCCCCAGGCTCTCAAGATCCTGGAGGGCTACGACCTGGCGGCCATGGGCCACAATTCCGCCGAGTACATCCACACGGTGAGCCAGGCCCTGAACCTGGCCTTCGCTGACCGGGAACAGTACGTTGGCGACCCCGATTTCGTGGACGTGCCGATGGATGAGCTGCTGTCGGAGCATTACCTGTCCAAGCGCCGCTCCCTGATCGATCCCGACTTCGCATGGCCGGGTACGCCACCCGCGGGAGACCCCCGCGCCGGCAAGGCTACCATCGACGGCGCGCCGCAGTCGCCCCGGGATGCGGCCGCCCCGGTTGCCACCGCCGGAGACAGCGGCGGCGGCACTTCCTACTTCGCCGTCATCGACCGGGACGGCAACATCTTCTCCTGCACTCCCAGCGAAGGCACCAAAAACGGCGGGCCAATCATCCCCGGCACCGGCCTGGCATTCTCCCTGCGCGGAACGCAGTCCAAGCTGGTTGCAGGCCATCCGGCGGCGGTGGCCGGCGGCAAGCGGCCTCGGCTGACCCCAGCCCCGGCCCTGGTGCTGCGTGACGGCGAGTCGGTGATGGCCCTCGGCGCCCACGGCGGCGACCACATCCCCCAGGGCACGTTGCAACTGCTGCTGAACGTCCTGGAATTTGGCCGCGACCCGCAAGAAGCCGTCGAGGAACCCCGCTTCTACAGCTACAACTTCCCCAGCTCCAATTGGGCGTCCCGGTATGATCCGGGAATGCTGCGGTTGGAGGGCCGCATTTCCGACGAAGTGGCCGAGAAACTGCGGCGGAAGGGCCACACCATCGAGCAGTATCCCGAATGGTGGGAAGGTTCGGCCCTGTACTGCGTCATCACCCGCAACCCGGAGACCGGAGTGTTGCAAGGCGGCGCAGACCCCCGGTGCGAAGCCTACGCCATCGGTTACTGAACCCAGCGCATCGCGCAATCAGTCATTGGCAGGCCGTCGTCTCAGGCGACGGCCTGTTCCTGCCCGGTGTCGGACGCCTCCTTGACCCTATCCAGAAAGCGATGCAGTCCCACCGCGGTGTCAAACGTCGGAGCGCGGTTCTGCCCCGTCCTGATCGCCTCTGCGAACAGCGCGTACAACTGCCCCACGTTGAACGGATCGCCCTGGGGGAAGTCGTCCGGTACGTACCAGAAACGGTGGGGTATCGTCAGGTCGGTCAGCTCGTGGCCGCCCGGCGCGCCCTGCACCCGCAGCATCTCGCCCCGCTGGGAGGAAACGCTGCCGGTGACGATTAGCGAGCCTTCCCGACCGTAAATCTCCATGCGATAACCGCTGCCGGCCCAGGGCACGGCCCCGACGTGAACCGCCGCCGCCGCGCCGCGCTCCAGCTGCCCGGACACCCGCACGTCGTCGGGGGAGGTGGTCTCCACGAACCGCTGCGTATCGGTCTCGTACCACTGCGGCACTTGGGTAGTAACCATGCTCGCCACCCGTTTGAAGTCGCCCAGCACGAAGCGCAGGGCGTCAATGACGTGGCCGGTGGCGATGGTCAGCGTGTTCGCGCCGGCCCCGGGATCCCGCTGCCAGGTCCCGCTGGAATGGCGTTCCAACCGCCCGTCGCGCATGGTGATGACGCTACAGGTCAGCACCTCCCCCACGTAGCCGTCATCAATCAACTCCTTGACGTACAGCAGCGCGGGGCTGACGCGGGATTGCAGCCCCACCGCCGTCTGCACGCCCCTGGCGCGCGCCAGGTCGGCCAGTTCCTCAGCTTCGGCGGTATTCCGCCCCAGCGGCCACTCAGTGAGCACGTGCTTGCCGGCCTCAATGGCCGCTTTCGTCGGCTCATAGTGCGACGGCACCCGCACCACCACGGCCACCGCGTCAATCTCGTCCGAAGCCGCCATCTCCCGGAAGTCGTGAAAGGCCAGCTTGGCCCCAAACGCCTGCCGCGCCTCTTCCGCGCTCTCCGGCCGGGTCGTGCAAACGGCCGTCATCTCCACATCAGGACTCGCCAGCAGCGCCGGAAAGTGCGACTGGCCCGACCAGGTCGAGTTGATGTTGGCTCCCACAAAGCCCAAGCGAATTTTCTCTGCCATAACACGCACTCCTGATTTGTTATCGGCGGTAATCGTCAGAATCAGGATAGGAGTTATGCAATGGAAATCACAAGCTCGTCATTCCGGCGAAAGCCGGAATCCAGTGCCCGAATTCGTCAGATATGTCGCTGATTCGATCACTATATGGCCTATGGACTCCGGCTTTCGCCGGAGTGACGGTTGAGGCATTTCAACTGCGTAACTCCTATCAGGATTCACGGGATTATCGGATTATCGGGATTGCTGCAACCGCGCCGGTGTCAATCCAATCCTGAAAATCCTCAAATCCGGTAAATCCTTGTATCTTGGAGAAGCCACGACGCGGCAGACCGTTAATCCTGGGGCTCGCTATGCGAAGCCGTGAAGCAGCAAGGTCGCCGCGCCGTTCACCCTTGGCTAACCCGAACCGTTGTGGGGGGTACGACCCCGTATTGCAAGGCAGGGTAGTCCGGGCCTTGGCGCACCAAAGGTACCGGGAGTGTAAAACATGACCACCGGAGAAACAATCATCGGCATTGACGTGTCCCAAGCTTACCTGGATGGTTGGGCCTTCCCCGCCAACCAGGCCTGGCACGTGGAGTACACTGACGAAGCCCTGGCCCAGTTGGTGGCGGAACTGGTCCCGCTGCAACCGGCCCGGATCATCGTGGAGGCTACCGGCGGACTGGAAAGGACTGTGGTGGCGGAGTTGAGCGGGGCCGGACTGCCCGTAGTGGTGGTCAATCCCCGCCAGGTGCGGGAGTTCGCCCGGGCCACCGGACGGCTGGCCAAGACCGACCGGCTAGACGCCCAGATCCTGGCCTGCTTCGGGGATGCGCTGCGCCCGCCGGTGCGTCCACTGCCCGACGCTGAACAGCGGGAGTTGCAGTCCCTGACGCTCCGGCGCCGGCAACTCATTGCCATGCAGACCCAGGAACGCAACCGGCGGCGGCCCGTGTCGTCGGAACTGGTGCGCGCCCAGATTGACGACCACCTGGCGCTGCTGGGGGAACAAGTGGCCCAACTGGACCGGGACATCGCCGCTTTGTTGCAGCACAACCCGGTCTGGAAAGCCAAGGCCAAATTGCTGCGCTCCATCCCCGGCGTGGGGCCGGTCCTGGTCGCCACCTTGCTCGCCGAGGCGCCCGAATTGGGCCACGCCAGCCACCAGGAAATCGCCGCTTTGGCCGGCGTAGCCCCCTACAACCGCGACAGCGGTCGGTGGCGGGGCAAACGCTCCGTCTGGGGCGGACGCCGACAGTTGCGAGCGGCGCTGTACATGGCTACTTTGGCCGCCACCAGGCATAATCCGGTCATCCGGGCCTGCTACCAGCGACTGCTGGCGGCGGGCAAAGCTCCCAAGGTGGCCTTGACCGCGTGTATGCGCAAGCTGCTCACCTTCTGCAACGCCATCATCAAATCCAACACCCCCTGGCAGGCCCCCATCGCCGCCTAACCACTTGACCAGCAAGACAGTTGCTGCTTCTGACGATTGCTTCGCGCAAGTCCCGTCACTCCAGGGACGCCGGATTGATCGGCGTCGGCATCGCCTGCACCACCGGCAGCACTTTCTCCGCGAACAGGCGCAGGCTTTTCTCCGCCTTGTCCCGCGGCATTCCGCCGTAAAACATATGGATGACCACCTTCTCCAGGCTGATGGTCCATTGCAACGCCCTGATTTTCTCGATGATCTCGTCCGGCGTGCCGATGGGTTGGGTGGCGCGTCGGGCGGCGAAACCGGCATCGGCGGTGCCCACGTCGGCCTGCTGGCGGATCAGGTATTCCTCGTAGCCGGATATGCCTTCGTAGCCCGGATTGTTCCACTCAAAGTAGTGGTGCTGGGCCGCCATCAGCTGGTTGTGAAAGTACGTCCACCCCTCTTCGGCTTCCTCCTCGGTCTCGGCGCAGTACATCCACAGCAGCGTGGTGGGCTGGTCGGGCGGCAGGCCAAGTTCCTTCCGGATCCGGTTGAACCTCCGCACCTTGTCGGTCATCTCGTCCACGTCGTCCCCGGCGACGAACATCTGCCCCAGCCCGTTCTCGGCGGCCATCCTCGCCGACGCTTCCGTAGTGAACGCCACCTTGATGTCGCGGGTCAATTCGCCCTTGTGACGGGCCTGGGGCCGGATGGTGGTCGGCGGGATGTCGTACACATTTCCCTTGAAGTCGAACCGCTCCGCCCCATCGGCGGCCTTGATGGCGTTGATCACGTCGTAGAAATACTTGTGCGATTCTCCAATCGGATACCCCAGCGAGGCGTACTCGTGCGGCGCGATGCCCCGCCCGATGCCCAGATGCAGCCGCCGGCCCCGCAGGAGGATGTCCAGCATGGAAAGCTCCGAAGCCAACCGCACCGGGTTCCACCACGGAGCGACCACCACCGCGGTGCCCACGTCAACCCGGCTGGTGCGGCCCGCCCAGTAAGCCAAATACTGCAACGGATTGGGCTGCATGGAGTAGGCGGAGCCGTAGTGCTCGGTAGCCCAGATGGAATCGAACCCCAGCGGCTCGACCAGTTCACCCATATACAGGGTGTTGTCCATGTTCTCGGCGTCCGTCATCGTCGGCGGCCGGCCATAGTCTTCTTTCAACAGGCGTTCCCAATCGCCCTGGTTGTATCCGGTGACCATCACTCCACAGTGCATTTGCGCGTTCCTCCTGCTCGTCCCCCGGGGTTCTGCCGTCCGAAGGGCGATTCGCGGCATTAGTATAACCCTTTGCCGCGGCTTGATACCGGCATTCAGCCCCGGTTGCATTCACAACGAAATTCGCATCAACTCTTCCGAAAACACTATCTCGCCGTCGTAGATGCGGCTGATGTCGCCGATGCCTTGCTCCATGGGGCCATGAGACGAAAGATGCGGCCCGATATGTACCAGCACGAGCCTCTTCACCCCGGCGGCCTGGGCCATGCGGGCCGCGCCGGTGGTGCCGCACTGGCCGGTGTACTCGCCGTTGGCGTCCATCACCGCCTGGTCGTCCCAGCACATACAGAGCATCATGTCGGCGCCCCGAGCCAGCTCGATCACCGAGTCGCAGGGCTGAGTATCCCCCGTGAACACAACGCTCCCGTCAGCCGAATCCACCCGGTAGGCCAGCGAGTCGAGATACGGTTGCACGTGCTCGGCGGGGGCGGCGGTAACCTCCCAATCCGACCCGCTGAACACCTTGCCGGGTCCCACGTCCTGCGCGGACACCGACGGCGCCGGCCGGGGCAGCGTGCCGCCGCGATTGACGAAAACCTGCTGACTCAGTGGGTGGTTAACCCGCGCCTTCCAGTCGTGAGCGAACAGCCCGTTCTCGCCCAGGATGCCCTCGGTTATCTTCTCCGTCAGGTCGGGGCCGAAAACCTGCAACTGGTTTTCCTTGCCGATGCTCTGATCCCAGCGACAGAGGAGGAAGCAGGGGTAGTCGATGTCGTGGTCAAAATGGTGATGCGTGAAGAAGAGGTAATCGACCTGAGTGGGGAACAATCCCGCCTTGACCAACTTGTGCGTGGCGGCCGGCCCGCAGTCGAACATCAGCAGTTCGTCCCCCAGCTGGAGCACGTGAGAACTTCCGAAGCGGGTGGGTGTAGGAGTGGGCGTTCCAGCGCCCAGGGTGTAGATTTCAGCCATTCTCGTCCTCAACTTTTTTAGTTCGATTTTTCCCGCCCAGGGAATGTTGTTAACGGTTTCGGCCACGTGATTGTCTCACGCGTACCCCCTTCCGAAGGGAGGCGCAGCAAAAGCCGGATTGCCCGGATCTACCGGATCTAACAGGTCGGCAGCATTGGGGCAATCTCCCTCATGCGTACCCACTTTCCGCAAACTGTCATTGCGAGCGCAGCGTGGCAATCTCGTCGCCGGAGCAAACATCGCTCACCCGTCGATATTGCCATCCGCCTGCGGCGGACTTCGCTCCTCGCAATGACAAAGTGGGTACGCGTGAGGGCAATCTCCGCCCTGGCACGGCTCCAATCCTGCCAATCCTCTAAATCCTGACCATCCTGCTTCTGACGATCCCCAAAAGCCGGCGCCCACGAAGTGACACCCGCCTCATGCGTACCCACTTTCCGCAAACTGTCATTGCGAGCGCAGCGTGGCAATCTCGTCGCCGGAGCAAACATCGCTCACCCGTCGAGATTGCCATCCGCCTGTGGCGGACTACGCTCCTCGCAATGACAAAGTGGGTACGCGTGAGGGCAATCTCCGCCCTGGCACGGCTCCAATCCTGCCAATCCTCTAAATCCTGACCATCCTGCTTCTGACGATCCCCAAAAGCCGGCGCCCACGAAGTGACACCCGCCTCATGCGTACCCACTTTCCGCAAACTGTCATTGCGAGCGCAGCGTGGCAATCTCGTCGCCGGAGCAAACATCGCTCACCCGTCGAGATTGCCATCCGCCTGTGGCGGACTACGCTCCTCGCAATGACAAAGTGGGTACGCGTGAGGGCAATCTCCGCCCTGGCACGGCTCCAATCCTGCCAATCCTTCAAATCCCGACCATCCTGCTTCTGACGATTCTAAAAGCCGGCGCCCCTGAGGTGACACCCACCCCTTGCGCAACCGCACATCCGTTCCTTACACTATACCTTACCAGTCGAGCGGCAAGCCTGTGGCCACGGCCCAACGCCCGGCGCCAACCAAAATCTGAATATCGGGTTCACAGGGTTCGGGTAATCACGGTCAACCGCTGTCACCGTACATGGTCGCAGATGCGCCTGTGGCGGACAGCACGTCGGATCCCATTGCACCGCTGGCTATCGCAAAGGTCGGTAATATCCCCGGTACCGCATAGACCAGTACGGCGGGTCTCACCACCGCCGCGCGAGGGTCGTCCTCTGCCCCCAGCCTGCCCCGTGCTTGACACGGGGTCATTCCGGCGAAAGTCGAAGATGCGCCTTTGGCGTGTCGAAGATGCGCCTTTGGCGTACCGGAATCCAGGCGGGGCCGGGCATGGGGCGGTCAGCACGCGCAAACCTAGGAGATCAATTCGCAACCACGCTCTCTGGCCGTAGCGCCGACAGCCCGAACCCCCGAACCCGAAATCAGCAAACCAAAACCCACCGACCAACCAAAGGAGGAAAACCCCAATAACTACCGCGCCGCCGCTCCTGGTTACCAAACCGCCGCTCCTGGTTACCAAACCGCCGCTCCTGGTTACCAAACCGCCGCTCATGGTTACCAAACCGCCGCTCCTGGTTACCAAACCGCCGCTCCTGGTTACCAAACCGCCGCTCCTGGTGAGCTTGTCGAACCATGTCGCCACCATGATGGCAGCGTGACGGAAAACGGGAACGCGCGAGCGTGATTGTAAAGGATGGCCGGCCGTCCCGGTGTGCTAGACTGCCGATGTCCCCCGACCGCCAACCTAATCAGGAGTTGCGCTCATGATCATCGACACCCACACCCACGTGGTCAGCAGCGACAAAAACCTACATCCCCTCCATCCCGACGCCACGGGATGGTCCACCCAGGTCAGCAACGACGTTGAGGACTTGATCCGGGAAATGGATAACGCCGGCGTGGAGTGCGCCACCCTGGTCCAGCCCAACGGAACCTACGGCCTGGACAACTCCTACCAGTGCGACAGCGCGTTGCGGTACGCGCCGCGCACCGTGTCGGTTGGCATCCTCGACCCGGCCGCCTCCGACGCCGCCGACAAACTTTCCTATTGGGTGAACGAGCGCGACATGAAAGGCGTGCGCCTCCAGAGCCCGGCCGAACCCGACGACCCTCGTTGCGATGCCCTGTGGCAACGCGCCGCCGCCCTGGGCATCCCCATCTCCATCGGCGGCGGCGGCGGCGGCCAGCCTGACAAGGTCAACCGGATGCGCAATATCGGCGCCCGCCATCCCAACGTGCGCTTCGCCCCTGACCATTTCGCCGGCTGGAGCGGCGCAGCGGACAAGGCGGCCATGACCGCCGCCCTGGAAGAACTGGCGGCTTTGCCCAACGCCTACCTGCGTATCTCCAGCACCAGCCTCGGCCCCTACGCCGCGCTGGACGACGCCGAAAAAGACCTGTTCCGGCGCGTCATCGAGGCGTTCACCCCGCGCCGCGTGATGTGGGGTTCCAACTTCCCGTCGTCCCGCGAGGGCGGCTACATCGGCCAGGTCACGCTCGGACAAACGGCGTTGCCCTGGCTGTCCGGCGAAGATATTGACTGGATTATGGGCGGAGCCGCCGCCACTCTTTGGCCGATGCTACAGGCCGCATAAGCGAGTGAGTCACAACGACGGAGGGCGAAATATGACGATTACCGTCGGCATGGGCGACTACGTGTACGAATACCAACCGGAATGGCCCCGCCTGCCGGTTGGACAAGGGTTCCGAGGCATCAGCGGCGTTGCCGTGAACAGTCAGGACCGGGTGTACGTGTTCCAGCGGCAGGGGCCGCCGGTTCTGGTGTTCGACCCGGACGGCAACCCGGTGGCCGCTTGGGAACGCCGCAATGGAGTACCGGCGGACGCTCACCACATCCACGTCGGCCCCGACGACTCCGTGTACCTGGTGGACCGGGACGCCCACCAGATCCTGAAATACTCCTCCACCGGCGCGTTGCTGGGCACCATGGGCGCTCGAGATCGGGCCTCCTTGCAAGCCCCGTTCAACCACCCGGCGGATCTATGCGTCGCGCCCTCCGGCGAGCTCTTCGTCGCCGACGGCTACGGCAACTCCAGCGTCCACCGTTTCGCCCCCGACGGCACGCATATCGCGTCTTTCGGCAAACCGGGCCGCGGGCCGGGAGAGTTCATCGTGCCCCACAGCATCCGGGTGTCCCACGACGGACGGGTCTATGTGGCCGACCGGGAAAACAACCGCGTGCAGGTCTTCACCAACGACGGCGACTTCCTCGACCAATGGACCGATTTCAAGTGTCCCATGGGCATCCACATCGACGCCGACCGGACGGTGTACGTCACCGACCAGGTGCCGAGGATCAGCATTCTGACCCTGGACGGCGAGCTTCTGGCGCGAGGCAGAACCTTCGAGTACGCCCACCAGGTGTACACCGACTCCCAGGGCAACATCTACGGCGCCGACACCTCCAATCAGCGGGTGCAGAAACTGGCGCGGGTGCGCTGATCTGGAGATAACCGACAATTGGCGCGTTCTTTACGGATTCTGTCACTTAATTGACAGGCTAGTCCGGTACGCCTAAACTCTGCGGCATAAAGATGCTCTTGCAGTCGCATAGGGCATCAATGAATGCAGCAAACCGCCGCAGGAGGTGATGATATGCCGGAGTTTGATTTGGTAATTCGCGGTGGAACCGTAATCGACGGCACCGGACTGCCCCGCATCCGCGCCGACGTGGGCATCAAGGACGGCCGCATCGCCATGGTCAGCGGGCGCATCAACGCCGCCGGCGCCAAAGAGCTGGACGCCAGCGACTGCATCGTGGCCCCCGGCGCCGTGGACCTGCATACCCACTACGACGCGCAGCTGAACTGGGATCCCTACGCATCCCTGTCGGGCTGGTTCGGCGTTACGTCCCTGACCGTGGGGCAATGCGGTTTCGGATTCGCCCCGACCCGGCCCGCAGACCGCGATCTCAATATGCGGATGATGAACCGCATTGAGGCGATACCCCTGGAATCCATGCGCCTGGGAATGCGCTGGGATTGGGAGACCTTCCCCGAATACATGGACAGCCTGGACCGCCAGGGCCTCGGCGTCAACGTCGGCGCCTTGGTGCCTTTCTCGCCGCTGCGCGGCTACGTGCTGGGCATGATCCCCGCCCGCGAGCGCACCTCGGTCACCGAGGCCGAGCTGAACCAGATGCGGCAAATCCTGTACGACTCCATGAAGGCGGGGGCCTTCGGACTGTCTGCCGATAAGAACCTGGAAGACCGTCCTGAAGATGGCAGCTGGCTGCCCAGCCACGTGGCATCCCCTGAGGAGTTCTACGCCCTGTCCGAAGTCTTGAGCGAGTTCGGCGTCGGCCATCTCGGCTGGACCATCGGCATCTCCGACGACCGCCCCGGCCAGCGCGAGATGCTGGCCAAAATGTGCCGCATCAGCGGCCGCCCGCTGCACGTCGCCCTGGGCGACGAAGAGGGCTACGACTGGCTCGAAGTGGTGCGGCAGGAGGGTCTGCCCGTCCTGGCCCAGCAGGGCTCCGTGCCCACCATCGCCGAGTTCAAGCTCTCCGAGTACAACCTGTTCGACTATATGCCCAACTGGGTTCAGCCCTTGGTGGGCACCAAGGAGGAGCGCATCGCCAAGCTGTCCGAGGACGGCATCCGCGACGGCATGAAGCGCGACGTCATCGAGCGTCCCCACGCCCGCACCGACTGGACGCAGGTGCAGGTGGTGGAGGTTGCCCTGGAGCGCAACCTCAAGTACGAAGGGCTGTCCATCGCCGACATCGCCGAAGCCGAGGGCAAGCACCCCCTGGACGTGTTCCTGGACATCGCCCTGGACGAGGACCTGGAAACCGAGTTCGCCCACCCGGCCGGCGGCCAGGGCGACGACGCCCGCGCCGAGCGGCTGGTCAATCCCTACGTCCACATCTCGGTGTCCGACGGCGGCGCGCACACCCGGTTCCTCGTCAACAGCGTGTGGCCGGTCTATTTCCTGGGCCACTGGATCCGCGACAACGAGCTGATGACGCTGGAGCAGGCCCACCAGAAGATGAGCGCCCTGCCGGCCTGGTTCTCCGACATGAAGGGCCGCGGCACCCTGCGCGTCGGCGACTATGCCGACATCATGGTGTACAACATGGAAGAGCTGGGACTGCTGTACGACAAGCCGCAGTTCGAGACCGACTTCCCCGGCGGCGAGAAGCGGCTGGTGCAAAAGCCCACCGGCATCCGCTACATCCTGGTCAACGGCACGGTCACCTTCGTGGAAAACGAATGCACCGGCGCGTTGCCCGGCAAGCTGCTGCGCAGCTACGACATGGTGGGGTAGTCCTCGCCGGATGGCTGCAACGGGTAGGGGCGAATAATTATTCGCCCCTACAACATCAGCGCCAGACGGGCTACTCGTCGGGCACCAGCGCCACCAACTGGTCGTTCTGAAGAGTCACCAGGAACGCCTTCATGCGAAAGTTCGGCTGGTTGACACAGGTGCCTTCGCCCTTTTCGTATTGCCAGCCGTGGCCGTCGCAGACGAAAACCTCATCGCCTTCGTCCTCAATCTCGCCGCCCTGGTGCGGGCAGATTGTTGACAGCAGCTTGTACCCGTCTCGCCCTTTCACCAGGAAATACGCGGCGTCGCCCACCTTCACCGGAGCCGGCAGTTCGGCGAAAGCGGATTCCGGCCCCAACTCCACCCGCACCTTTTTGGATCGGGCCGACCCGCTGACCTGGCGCAAGGTCACGGTGCCTCTTCTGCGTTCGGTAGTCATGGCGTTTTCCCCACTGAAGTCGTGTCTGTTGGTTCTTCGGGCCGCAAGTGGGCCAAGTATAGCAAAGTCACGGCGATTTCAAACTGCCGGTGGCGACGAGGCGGGCCAAATGCTACACTCACTGACATCAAACAACATAATGCGTAGGAGGCGGTTATGGTTGAGCTAGGAACTGCAATGGATCTTGGCCTTGCGGTGGGCACGCCGTCAATCAAGGCGGTGGGGCCATTGGCTTTCGGGCCGGGCGGCGTCCTGTTTATCGCGGACAACGTCGGAGCGTCGATATTTGCCGTCGATGTGGGCGACGCCGGGGACGGAGCAACGAGCGCCGTGAATTTGGAAAACTTCGATGCCTCCCTGGCGTCGTACCTGGGCTGCTCCCGGGACGACGTGGCGATACGGGACCTGGCGGTGCATCCCGCCTCCGGCAACGCTTACCTGTCCGTCATGCGCGGCAGCGGCGATGCCGCCGTTCCGGTGATTGTCAGAGTATCCGGCGACGGCGCAATCGGCGACGTGCCGTTGGAAAACGTGCCGTTCTCCCAATATGACATCACCGACGCCGCCGCCGCGGACGACCCGCGGCTGGTGACCCGGATGCAGCTGCGCACGGTTACGGTCACCGATATGTCCTACGTGGACGGATTGCTGATAGTGGCCGGAACGTCCAACGAGGAGTTCACTTCCACCCTGCGGCGCATCCCGTTCCCCTTCAACGGCGAGGCGCAGGCCAACTCGCTGGAAATCTTCCACGTGTCCCACGGCCAGTACGAGACGGCGGCCCCCATCCGCGCTTTCGTGCCGTACCAGGGCAACACCAGCATCCTGGCCAGCTACACCTGCACTCCGGTGGTGCAGTTCACCCTTTCCGATTTCGACGCCGGAAAGCACGTGATGGGCAAGACGGTGGCCGAACTGGGTTCGCACAACCACCCCCTTGACCTGATTTCGTACCAGCACGACGGAGCGGAGTACCTGCTGGTTTGCAACGACCGGCATCCCCTGTTCAAGGTCGCGTGTCAGGACATCGACGGTCAAGGGCCGTTGACGGTGCCGGACGACTCGCTGGACAACAGCCCGGCCGACCCGGTTACGCCGGGCGTGGGCGTGCCCCGCGAGCTGCTGCCCCATCCGGGGGTGAAGCGCATGGCGAACCTCAACGGCCACGGCGTGCTGATGCTGCAACAGGACGAGGACGGCAGCGCCCACCTGCGCACCTACGCCACCGCTACGCTGTGACCCGTAACCGCCGGCTGCAACTGGAATGGGCAGAGCGCAACGGGCGCGACTGCCTGGAAATCCGGGGCTGGACGGAAGCCGAGCTGCGGCAACTGGCCGGGCCGGACGCCGGCGAGCTAGGCCGGCGTCTGGCCCTTTACACCGGCGAGGCGCTGGCAGACGGCGACGGGCCTCGATCCGTTCCGGCGGTGGCCGGACGGTTCGCATCGGCCGATGGCGTCATCTACTTTGTGCCCCGGTTTCCCTTTGCCGATGGCATGGGCTATTCATTGCTGTTTAACAGCGGCGAAGGTAGCCCGGAGATTTGGAAAATCGGTAGAGCGTCCACGCATTCAGCGTCCGATGCCGAGGTGGTGGCGATTTATCCCACCGCCGCCGAACTGCCGGTCAACCTGCTGAGGATCTACATTCACTTTTCCGCGCCGATGAGCGAGGGCCGGGCGGCGCGAGCCATAAGGGTCTGCCGCGCCGATACCGGGGAGGAATTGCATGATGTATTTCTCCCGCCGGAACCGGAGCTATGGGATCCGGAGCGGCGGCGGCTGACTATGCTGCTGGATCCGGGCCGGATCAAACGCGGGCTGGTTCCCAACCTGGAAGCGGGCTATCCGCTGGTCGAAGGCGTTCCGATCAAAGTCTTGGTGGATGCCGAATTTCGAGACGCTGCGGGCCGGCCGTTGCAGTACGGGGCCGAACGACGCTACGGCATCGGCGCGGTCCTGCGCTCCCGCATCCACTTGGACGATTGGCGGATTACCGCCCCCAAGGCGGAGTCTCGTACCGCGCTGGTGGCAGATTTCGGACGTCCCCTGGACCATGGGCTGCTGCAACACTGCCTGCGGGTCTGCGATGCAATCGGAACGGCGGTGCCGGGTGACGCCGAGGTTGGAATGGAGGAGCGAAGTTGGCGGTTCACACCGTCCATGCCCTGGCGAGAGGGCAATTTCCGGTTGGTGGTCGAGCCCAGGCTGGAGGACGTAGCCGGCAATTCCCCGATCCGAGTTTTTGACCGTGACATCACCCTACCGGAGGATGATCCGCCTGAGGACGGCAGGCTTTGGGTGGACTTCGTTTGTTCCTGAACCTGGGCAGCTAGCGCATTGCGATGAACTACGTCAGCGTAATCCCTGACCGGTACACCAAAGGTACGTTCAAACCTTCCCGATACCGGGGACTTCAAACGCCATCCTCTCCGGGGGTAATTGTCGAAGTGTGCGCCGACCGGCTCGTGCTGGACCTCTCGGGGGTGGTGCTGGACGGCGAAGGAAACGGTGGCGCGGGTATTTGGGTTCACGATTGCAACGACGTGACGATTGTCAACGGTATCGTGATCGGCTTTCACTACGGCATTCGCGCCGAGAACGTCAGCAGCCTGAAGATTCAGGGCTGCGTCGTTTCGGACAACACGAACCCCCTTGACGCCGGTTGGCTCCCCGATATGGAGGCGCCCGTGGAGGAAGGTTTCGGTGGCGGGATCTATCTCCGCCAGGTGCGGCACAGCACGATAGAGAACAATCTGGTCAACAACAACTTCAACGGTATCAGCCTCGTCAGGTCTGAATACAACACGATCAGAGGCAACAACGCGTCTTACTGCGGCAACGTCGGGATCTACTTGCTGAGATCCAGCCACAACGGGGTTCTACACAACCGGGCGGAGCACTGCATCCGCTACACCGACCGCTTCTGGTGCGACACGGCCGATTCCGCTGGGATCCTGCTTGAGGACGGTTCCAACTACAACCGGGTCACCGGCAACAGCCTGCGTTACAGCGGCGACGGGTTCTTTATCCGCGCCCACAACCGGGAACCCTCCAACCACAACTTCATATCCGGCAACGACGCCAGCTATTCGCCCAACAACGCCTTCGAGGCCGTATTTTCATCGGGCAACGTCTTTGAAGACAACGTTGCCAATTATTCCAACTACGGTTTCTGGCTGGGCTATTCAACGGACACAACGGTCAGGAACAACGAGATCCGGGCTAACCGGCTCGACGGTATCGCCATCGAGCACGGGCGATACAACCGTATCGAAGGCAACCGCATTGAGGGAAATCGCAATGGCACCCGCCTCTGGAGCGGCCCCGCGCGCCGACCGGTTTGACCCGAACCCGATTGTGGTCAGTCCGCTTTGAGCGCAACCAGAGTCCGGTCCACGTCCTCCGCTTCCAGCGACAACCGTTCCCACTCGTCCCACAGGGATTGTTCCTCTTCCTTGAGCATCCGGTAACGCTCGCCCGTAGCCTCCAATTCGGCCCGGTCCTCAAATTGCTCCGGGTCGGCGAACCTGGTTTCCAACTCCGAGGAGATGGCCTCGCGCTCGGTGATGGCCGCGCCGATTTCCTCGATGCGGGCCGCCAGTTGGCGCGCCTGCCGGTTCAGGGCGCGCTCCTGTTCCTCCTGAGCGGTCAAAGGACGCCGACCCCGTCGCTTGCCGTTGCCGTTGGAATTCGCCCCGGCGTCGGGAGTTTCGAGCGGCGCGGTCGCGGCGGCGGGTTTCGTATCTTCCGCTTCTTGCTGCTTGCGATACAAATAGGCGTCGTAGTCGCCGGGAAAAACCCGGGGCATCCCGCCCTCAATCTCAATTATCTTGTTGGCGACCTGTCGGATCAGGGTACGGTCGTGGGTCACCAGGCAGATGGAGCCGTGATAGTCGCCCAGGGCGTCGGCCAGGATCTCCCGGGATGTGATGTCCAGGTGGTTGGTCGGCTCGTCCATCAGCAGGAAGTTGCTGGGCTGCAAGAGCAGCTTGGCCAGAGCTACCCGCGCCTTTTCGCCGCCGGACAGCACTGATATGGGCTTGAGGATGTCGTCGCCGCTGAACAGAAAGCCGCCCAGGGTGGTGCGCAGGTTCTGCTCCGACTCGGCCGGCGCGGCTTCCCGCAGCTCGTCAAGGGCGGTATTGCCGGGGTTGAGCAGATCCAGCACGTGCTGGGCGTAGTAGGCGGCGAGCACGTTGTGGCCCAGCCGGCGCTCGCCGTGGTCAATGGCCAACGCGCCGGCAAGAATCTTCAGCAGCGTCGTCTTGCCGGCGCCATTGGGACCGACCAGCGCGACGCGGTCGCCGCGTTCCAGGGTCAGGTTCAATCCTTGGTACACCACGTTGTCGCCGTAGGACTTTCCCACGTTGTCCAGCCGGATGATTTCGGACCCGCTGCGCGGGGGTTCCGGGAACGAATAGCTGACCTTTCGGGTCGCCCGGGGCAGTTCGATGACTTCGATCTTTTCCAGCTGTTTCAGCCGGCTCTGCACCTGCCGGGCTTTGGTGGCCTTGTAGCGGAACCGCTCGACGAAGCGCATTTGCCGCTGCATCTCCCGTTCCTGGCGGGCGGCGGCGGCCTGCCTGATTTCCAGCGCGCGCTCCCGAGCTACCAGGTAGTCGTCGTAGTTGCCTCGATGATGTACCGCCTCTCCCGGTTCAATGGCGAGTATGCGATTGGCGACCTGGTTCAAAAAGGCGCGGTCGTGGGAGGTGATGACCACGCCGCCGGGGAAGGCGGAAAGATATTTCTCGAACCACAGGTTTGCTTCCAAGTCCAGGTGGTTGGTTGGCTCGTCCAGCAAGAGCAGATCCGGGTTTCGGAACAGCAGTCGGGCCAGCTCGGCCCGCATGATCCAACCGCCGCTGAACTCCCTCATGTTGCGGGAGAAGTCGCTTTCCTTGAAGCCCAGGCCCGACAGGATGGCCTTGGCCTCGTGATCGCGGTCGGTTCCGCCGGCGGCTTCCAGCTCCGCGTCCAGGCGAGAGAGTAGATCCATCAAATCGCGTTGCTCCGCCGGGTCGGTGGCCGATGACAAATCCTCCCTGGCAGCGGCAATCCGGTCGGCGACGGCGATGGCTTCCGAATTGGCGTTCAGCACCTCCTGGAGCAGCGACCGGCCCGCGAATGGCGCCGGTTCCTGCTTGAGGTATCCTACCGTGGTGTTGCGTCGCCCGGAAATTGAACCGTCGTCCGGCAGGGACTCGCCAGCAAGGATGTCGAGAAGCGTAGTCTTGCCCGAACCGTTGGCCCCGATGAGCGCAATGCGGTCACCGGCGGCCATCGAGAGGTTCAGCCCGCTGAAGAGGGTCCGTTCGGAATAGGCTTTACTGATATTGGATGCGAACAGCATGATTTGCGGCAGTTTTTACATCCGGGGATGAGCGGCAACAACCTGTAGAGGCTAACGGCGCAACCGGATTTTGGCAAGATGCGAACTCGTTCGGGTAGCGTTCCGTTTCAGGTAGTTTGGTTTTTGTCATTGCGAGCGTAGCGTGGCAATCCCGTTGGCGTAGCAGCGGTTTTAGTCGCTCGGATACCCTGCTGGGGAACTGAACCACCTAAATTGCAACGCTACCACTCGTTCGTTCACTCGGATCCGTGCCGGGAACGCAAGGTGCCTGATGGACTACCGCATGACCAAATGTTATCGTGATGCCGGCGGTGGAAATTAGGCCAGATGACGTTAAAAGCATGAGGATGACGCGGCGCGTCCGCTCCGGGAGGCGGCAATGACATTATCTCTGATCCGGGGAAAGCACATCGTCTGCAAGGTTACCGGCCCCCATTCGGCCGAGGTGGTCGCCGACGGCGCCGTCCTCCAGCGGGACGGAGTGATCGAAGCGGTGGGCGACTACCGCGAGCTCAGCCGACAGCATCCCGACGCCGAGGTCATCGGCTCCGGCAACCATATCGTCATGCCGGGGCTGGTCAACGACCACTTCCACGTCGGCCTTACGCCCTTCCAGATGGGCGCTCCCGACCTGCCGCTGGAGATGTGGAGCCTCCATCGTATCGGCGTCCGTATGATTGATCCCTACCTGGACCAGCTTTACGGCGCCGTCCAGATGATCGAGACCGGGACCACCGCGGTGCAGGCGATACACTCACCGGGCCGGGGGTACGGGCCGGTCAGCCTGGAGATTGCCGACAAAGTGGTCAGCGCCTACCAAGCCTCCGGGATGCGGGTATCCTACGCCCCGTCGGTGGTGGATCAGAACTCGATGGTTGCCGGCGCCGGCGGCGGAGAGGCTGACTTCGCCGCCCGGATGCCGCCCGATCTGGCGGAACAATACCGCTCTTTCATGGCTCCCAGCTACTGGCCCGCCGCCGAGATCATGCCCGTGCTGGAGGAGATCTGCCGGAAATATGGCGACAACCAGTACGAGCGTGTACAGGTGACCATGGCCCCCAGCAACGTGCATCGCTGCTCCGATGAGTTGCTCGTCGCCATCAAGGAACTGGCCGGACGCCACCGCGCCGGCATACACATCCACCTCCAGGAAACGGTGTACCAAAAACTGTACGGTTACACCGCCTACGGCAAGACACCGCTGCAACACCTCCACGACCTGGGTTTTCTGGGACCGGAAGTAACCTGCGGCCACAGCGTCTGGGCCACCGAGGAAGACCTGAATTTGATGGCTGCCACCGGCACGAACATCTGCCACAACGCCAGCTCCAACCTGAGGTTGCAGAGCGGGATCGCCCCCCTGGGGCGAATCCTGGCGGCGGGCATCAAGGTGGCCATTGGCAGCGACGAGGCCGGCCTGAATGACGATAAGGACCTGTTCCAGGAGATGCGCCTGGTCCTCAAGCTCCACCGCGTGCCCGGGATCGACCTGGAACCGCCCACGTCCTACCAGGTCCTGGAAATGGCGACCGCCAACGGCGCATATGCCAGTTGGTTTGGAGATCGGATCGGCACCCTGGAACCGGGAAAACGAGCCGACCTGGCGTTGGTGGATCTGCGGAACATTGAAGAGCCGTATCTGGATCCCCGGGTTTCGGTGGTGGACGCCCTGGTGCATCGGGGCCGGGGCATTGACGTTGACACGGTGCTGGTGGATGGCGAAGTCGTGCTCCGGGACCGGCAACTGACCAGGGTGGACAAGGAAGCGCTGTTCGGGGAGATCAGAGAAGCTCTGGATCGTCCTCTTTCGCCCCAGGAGGAGGAGCGGCGGGAACTGGCCCGGCTGGTGGAGCCCCACCTGCGGCAGTTCTACAGCGGCACGATACCTCAGGATGCCGCCGCATTCACGACGTACAACGCCCGCTCCTGAGCGATGTGGTGAAGCCCGTCGGGATTGGCAACATCGCCTGGCGGATGAAAAACCAACCCCGCCTATGGTATTATGCGGGTACGCCGCATCCCGGCGCCGTTGCTGAGCGGGCGTAACTCAGTGGTAGAGTGTTTGCTTCCCAAGCAAAAAGTCGTGGGTTCGAATCCCATCGCCCGCTCCACTGTACCCGTCCGCCGCCGGCAGAAGCGCGCGGGCCTGAAGTCAACGGCCGGCAAGCCGCCCCGGCCGTCAACGCATCCTAATCCAGTCCCACCCGCCTCAGCGTGTATGCGTCGCCGGCCATAACCTCCCCTATCCTTGGCGACAGGCCGCGAAAGTCATCGGTAGCCGCCGAGATCAATCTTCCGGTCAGCGCCCCGCTCTCTGCTGAGGCCAGCCACACCGCCAGCTCGGCGCACTCGTCGATGGACGCGCCGCCGCCCGACGTTACCCTCAACCCCAACTGGTGGATGAAATCGGCGCCGGCCTGGGCGGCTTGCTCGGTCATCTTGTCCCACATACTCGTATGAACCGAGCCGGGTCCCAGGGCGTTCACCGTAATTCCCGTGCCGTCCAACTCCTGGGCCAGGACTTCGGTGAGGCGCACCACCGCCGCCTTGCTGGAGCAATAGGCCGACATATTGCTCCACGCATTGGTCGCGCCCGCGCCCGACAGGTTGATGATTTTGCCTCGTGAATGCCCCAGCATCACCGGTATCACGGCCCGGCATACCAGGAAGGTGCCGGTTAGGTTGACGGTGATGGTGCTGATCCAGTCGGTGATGTCGTTGGCCTGCAACGGACCGACCGGGCCCGAGATTCCGGCGTTGTTGACCAGCACGTCAATACATCCGAACCGATCTGCAACTCTTTGGGCCAACCGTTCCGTGTCCTGCTGCTCGGTGACGTCGGTGCGGACGGCAATAGCTTCCGCGCCCAGCTCCGAGACGGCGCTGACGGCCTCCTGCAATTCGGACTCGCTGCGCGCCGCCAGCGCCAGCTTTGCGCCTTCGCGGGCGTAGGCCAGGGCGATGGCCCGCCCAATGCCGCGCCCCGCGCCCGTGATGACTGCTACCTGACCGTCCAGCTTCATGACGAATCCTCACGCTTCTTTTGGTAATGTTACCATTCCCAGCCGCCGCAGACACTCCTCATTTCCGGTCTGATCCGGTTTCGATCCGGCCTGTAAATCTGTCCACAACCCTGCTAGACTGAACCGCCGAGACTATTCCACAGCGAAGTAGGCAGGGTGAGAATGACTACCCCTCAACAGTTGTACAACCTGCAGGAGATCGACCATCGCATCGATGGCATTGACGCTGAGCGAGAACGTCTCCAAAAGCGACTGGCCGCCGGCGTGAACCGGCCTGACCTCACCAGTGAGGCGGAGCGTCACTACGCCAGGGCCGTAGCCGTCGGCGCGAACGTAAAGTCCCGTCGGGAAGAAATGGAACGCTTGCGGGAACGGCTCAACAGCCTGGAAGCCCGGCTCTACAGCTCCAATACCTCCCGACGCGATCTCTCCACTATCCAGCGGGAAGTCGATTCCGCCAAATACCAATTGAACCAATTGGACGAGCTGCTGCTGGAATTGGAAGAGGAACAACGCACCCACGAAGCCGCCGCCCTGGCCGCTCGCGACGAGATGGCGGCGGCTGAGGTGGAGTGGCAAGAACTCATCGAATCCCTGAATGACCGGCTGGCTGAGTTGGAAACCGACCGGGAAGCTGCCGCCAGCCAGCGACAGGTTCTCGCCGCCGCGTTGCCTCCGACGGACCTGCAACGATACGAACGTCTGCGCCGCAACAAGTCGGGTACCGCCATCGCCATGGTGGACAATGGCCGCGTGTGCCTGGCCTGTCGCATGACCCTCACCAGCAACGTCCTGCGACAACTGCGTGACAAATCCAGGCAGGTGCCATGCAGCACCTGCGGACGCATCCTGTACCAGCCGTGACAAACACGCAGGGGCAGGTTTCAAACCTGCCCTTACACCAGGACGGATTACCTATGAAACCGCTGCGCGTCGCAATGCTGCACCTGGCCCCGGTAGTGGCCGATGTCGCCCACAATCGCTCTCTGGTTGAGCGGGGTCTCGACCGCGCTGCCCAGCTGGGGGCCCAGTGGGTCATCACACCCGAGTTGTTTATTACCGGCTACAAGTTCGCCGAGGTCATCGGCACCGACTGGATACGACCCCAGCCCGATGACTGGATGCAGAGTTTCTGCCGTCAGGTGGCCGAATGCGGCGTGACGGTGTTCCTCTCTCATCCCGAACGCGACCCGGACGCCGGACTGATGTACAACACCGTTTTCGTCATCGGACCGGACGGCAGCATCATCGGCCGGCACCGCAAGGTGAAAGCGCTGCGCGGCCCGGAAGCCTGGTCGTCCCCCGGCGCGGAGATCGCTCCCATTAACTGCGACGGCACCGAGGTTGGAGTGGTGATCTGCGCCGACGCCTACCGCAACGACGTCGCCGGCATCCTGAAAGACCGGGGCGCGGAATTGCTGGTATCCCCGGCATCGTGGGGGCCGGGCGACTGCGGGCCGCTGGGCGAATGGGAGCAGCGCACGCTGGACACGGGCCTGCCCATCATGGTGTGCAACCGCTCCGGTTGGGAGGCCGACGACCTTGACTTCAATGAAGCGGTCAGCGTAGTGGCCATCAACGGCAAGCGTGTACTCGAAACATTTTGCGGTGAGGATTCCGCTGTGCTCATATTTGATTGGGACCTGGACGCCATGGCCCCGGTTTCAACAGAATACGAAACTGCGTGGTTGTAAGTCCGCCCGCTCACCCAAACCACCATGTTCGGCGTCCCGGCGGTTCCGGAACCTTTTCGGCAGGCCGGCGGTACTACAGCAGCCCTTTCCCAATCGGGAGAACGTAGTCATTGGCCTGGTGTGCGTGTGCGTCGGGCTGGCGCTTTTTGTCCATGGGCTGGAAATTCGACACCATGCACGGTGCCGGCATCGCCTTCCAACTGGACATTGAGGACGCGGTGGGCCTGGTCACCCAAATGCCCGTCATCCAGGAAGAGCTGGAATATGACCTGATTGACCCTGCCCCCTGATATGCTGACCCGTCACACGGTGCGCCGGCGCGCGGTTCCACGTCAGTAGCGTCCGGGCCCCCGCAAGCGGAGCATCAGCGCGCGGAACAGCGGAACGCTCATGTTGACAGCGTCGGACTGGTCGTTGTCGTCGTCGTCCACCGAAAAGTACACCAAGGTGCCTTCGCGCCTAACCTTGCCGGGCAGTTCCCGGTACTCCAGGTACTCGACCATCAACCGTTCCAGAAGGATGGCCAGCAACTCGGCGTCCGCGGTCGCAATCCCAAGACTGAACAGGGGAGACTCACGGACGTGCGGGGCCATCCAGTCGGCCATCTCCTCGATGCCGGCCTCATCAAACGGATTAGACCACTGGACTTCATCGGCCATAGCGTTGCATGAAGATGGTTTTCAATCCCGAAAACCCCGGTCGTACAGATCCTGTAGGCGGATCAGATCTTCCGGCGGGATTGGCGGAAGATCCACGCATCCGGCTATTTCCTCGGCTTCGGCGCGGTTTTTCACCCCGGGTACGGTGGTGTGAATGTCGGGGTTCATCAGGCAGAATATCATCGCCGCTTGTGACATGGTGCGTATCGGGCCGTGCCGGAGGAAACCCAGCTTGGCCGCGCTGGCCAGATCCTGCTCCATCAAAGAGTCGCCGGTGCGGGGAGCCCGGTCCAGCGCGTCGGTCAGAGCGCCGGCGGCGTGGGAACGTATGCCGATCACGCCCATATCGAGGCTTTTGGCCAGTGGGATTATCTGGCCGTTGTCAAAAAGGTTGAAACTGGCTGGCGGCGGTTCCTGGGCCGTTCTGTTGAGGAGATTGTAGTAGGCCAGGACGGTGTCGTACTCGCCGCTGCCGATGATCCGAAGCATGGTGGGAACGTGGTGGTCCATGGCGGACAACCCGATGAACCGCGTCATACCAGCCTGCTGGACCTCGCGGTAGGCGCCGAGCACCGGCCCCAGGGCGTCCTCCGCGGAAAGCGAGTGTGGGACTTCTCCGCGGCGCTCCGTGAAACGGTTATGGACGTGAAGCACGTCCACCGCATCCCGGCGCAGCCGGCGGAGGCTGGCCTCCACCGAGCGACGCACCGCTCCGCCCACGTCACCCATCTCGTCCTCGCGGAGCCTTACTTTGGTGGCGACAACCACGGGTTCGGCGCGTCCGGCCAGGGCTTTGCCCAGGGCTTCCTCGGCCTTCCCGTCGCCATAGGCCGGCGCTACGTCAAAGAAATTGACGCCCAGTTCCAACGCGCGATGAACCGCGGCGATGGCTTCCTCTTCGCTGGTGGGCCCCCAGACTTGTCCGATGCCGCCTCCGCCAAACCCGGCCCTGGACACTGTCAATCCGGTACGGCCCAATTGCGCGTATTCCATGGTGAACTATGTCCTGCGTAGGTCGTCTTGAGATCGGTAAGGATGTGCGTTGGTGTCCCGTGCCGGCCGGGTCAAGGCCCAAGCCGCCCATATCCTACGCCGGGAACGGTCGATTTTGCAATTATTATCGCAGAAAGGTAATATGATACTCCAACCTCGCCGGATCGCTCGCGTCCCAACGCAGTAGCGCCACAGCCAACGGTAGGAATGCCATGACCAACAATCGCTGGGTCCGCAACAGTCTCATCTACCTCCTCATAATCATCGGCGTCATCGTCATTTTCTACACCCTGATCCCCAGCTTCGGGAGCGGAGAGCGCCTCTCGCTAACGCAGGTGCTCAACCAATCCCGCAGCGGCCAGATCGAGCGGATCATCGTGGATGGAGAAAAACTGACCGTAATCCCTCGGGTCGGACGCGGCGATGAGGCCGAAAAGTACACCAGCCGCATCGGCCGGAACACCGACCTCATCCAGCTGCTGGCGGAGAACAACGTCCTCGACCAGGTGTCGGCACCGGAGGTGGAGTACAAAGGCTCCAGTGGTTTCGGCAGCGTTTTCGGCATCCTGCTCAACTTCCTGCCCCTGATTTTCTTCGGCGGCCTGATCCTGCTGATGATGCGCCAGGCGCAAGGATCCAACAACCAGACCATGAGTTTCGGGCGCAGCCGGGCCCGCATGATGCCTTTCAATCGCCCGTCTGTGACCTTCAACGACGTGGCCGGCGTTGACGAAGCCAAGGCCGAGCTTGAGGAAGTCGTCGATTTTCTGAAATACCCGGAGCGGTTCCTGCAACTGGGCGCGCGCATCCCCAAGGGCGTGTTGCTGGTGGGACCTCCGGGCACCGGCAAGACCCTGCTGGCCCGGGCCGTTGCCGGCGAGGCCGGCGTTCCCTTCTTCCACATCTCCGGCAGCGAGTTCGTGGAGATGTTCGTCGGCGTGGGCGCGGCCCGCGTCCGCGACCTCTTTGAGCAGGCCAAGCGCAACGCTCCTTGCATCCTCTTCGTTGACGAAATCGACGCGGTGGGTCGGCACCGGGGTGCCGGACTGGGCGGGGGCCACGACGAGCGCGAGCAGACCCTCAACCAGATCCTCGTCGAGATGGACGGCTTCGAGACCAACACCAATATCATCGTCATCGCCGCCACCAACCGCCCCGACATCCTGGACCCGGCCCTGCTGCGCCCCGGTCGCTTCGACCGCCGTGTCACGCTGGACCTCCCTGACGTGACCGGTCGGCAGGCCATCCTGGAAGTTCACATCGCCGGCAAGCCCCTTTCCCGCGAAATCAAGATTGAGGTCATCGCCCGCGAAACCCCTGGCTTCAGCGGCGCCGACCTGTCCAACCTGGTCAACGAAGCGGCCCTCCTCGCCGCCCGCAAGAACCAGTCCAGCATCTTCATGCAGGACTTTGAAGAAGCCATCGAACGCGTCATCGCCGGGCCCGAGCGGAAGAGTCGCGTCATCAACCAGCGCGAGAAGGAGATGACCGCCTATCACGAGGCCGGCCACGCCCTGGTCGCCTGGCACCTGCCTCACGCCGACCGGGTGCATAAAATCAGCATCGTCTCCCGGGGCAACATGGGCGGGCACACCACTCTGCTGCCCGAGGAAGACCGCTACCTTTGGACCAAGAACCAGTTCCAGGATATGTTGTCGGTCATGATGGGCGGCCGCGTAGCCGAAGAGTTGATCTTCGACGAGGTTACCACCGGCGCCAGCAACGACATCGAGCGAGCGACCAAGACCGCCCTGGGCATGATCAAGCGCTACGGCATGTCCGCCAGCCTGGGGCCGCGCACTTTCGGCAAGCGCGAGGAAATGGTGTTCCTCGGACGGGAAATCAGCGAGGAGCGCGACTACGGCGACAAGATCGCCGAGGAGATCGACGACGAGGTCCGCCACCTTATCAACAGCGCCTACCGCCAAGCCCAGCAACTGCTCATCGACGACAAGCCCAAGTTGGTGCAAATCGCCGAATACCTCATTGAGCACGAAGCCATCTCCGGCGACGCGCTGACCGCGCTATTCAAGGACGATCCCCCGGGCGCCGAACCGGAACCGGCCCGGCCCACGCCGGCGCCGTCACCTTACGCGCCACCGGCGCCCCCGGTAACCCAGGGCGGCCCGCTGCCCAACCCGGCCCCGTCCTTCGGCAGCGCCGCCACCCCGGACCCCATACCCGAAACTTCGCCGGGTGATGACTGACGGCGTAGAGCGGCTGTGCATTTGTAGGGGCGGGCACAAGGCCCGCCCCTACGTGTTGTCCCCTTCGCCGTCCAGCGGCAGGCTGCGGTAATACAGCCCCCATTCCTGCATCAGGTTTTCCACGCGCGGGTCCTTCAGCGCGATCAGCTCCCGGAAAAACCCTGCCATAGCGTGCGCCGGACGCAACTCGTCGGTGCAAACCCAGCTGCGGTCGCCGGGCACGGCGTATATCAAGCCACTTTGGTGGGGGCAGGTTACCTGCACCCGCGCCATGTCCTCACCGGTTTTGACGGTGACCCCGTGAGGTTGGGCTCGGTTTCCCGGTTGGTCGGACTGCAACTGTATGGGTGTGGTCATGGTTCACGCGTCCCGCTGGTTTGGATCTGCCGTAAAATATGCTGAAAACGGTAGCGTCGTCATTATAAACCAGCCTGCGAGCGTTAGTGTTATACTGTCGCGGGCATTCGGCGCGTTTACGAATCTAGCGATACTTGTCACGACAATCGTAACGGCGCAAACGGCTGCCATTAGCAACGGCTCATAATTCACGCACGAAAAGGACCTGACAATGTTCACACCCGGCGGGGGGCAACAGCCACCCCGACAGCCCGAATTCGATCTGGAGCAACTGCTGGGCCGCCTGCGCGGCATATTTGGCGGGTCTGGCGGCCGCTTCGGCGGCGGCAACCTGGCCATCCTGGTCCTGGCCGTAATTGCCTTGCTCATAATCATCTGGGCCGCCACTGGGGTGTACACTATCAGCCCCGGTGAAAATGCGGCTCTCCGCCTCTTTGGCGCCGTTCAAGGCAACCCGGTTGCCGAGGAAGGACTGCACTGGTGGTGGCCTTCCCCGGTGGGCCGGAAGGACGTCGTCCTCGTCACCGAAACCCGCCGCATGGAGCTGGGTTTCCGATCCAACGAAGCCGCCGTGAACACGCCCTTCCTTGACGAAGCCCTGATGATTTCCGGCGACCTCAACATCGTTGACGTCCAGATGGTGGTTCAATACCGCATCAGCAACCTCAACAACTTCCTGTTCAACGTGGACGATCCGGGCGAGCAAATTCGCGGCGTTCCCGAGGGCCGTCCCGACGGGCGCACCCTCAAGGACGGCGCCGAAGCCGCCCTTCGTCTGGTGGTGGGCCAGCGTTCCATTGATGATGTGCTGGTTCGAGGCCGTGAGGCGGTGGAAACCGACACCCGCTCCCGGCTCCAGTCCATTATGGACGACTACCAGGCGGGCATTGAGGTGATCTCGGTCCAACTCCAGGACGTCAAGGCGCCCGAAGAAGTGCGCGACGCTTTTGACGACGTGCTGCGCGGACGCCAGGAACGTGAGACCCGCATCAACCAGGCCCAGGCCTACCGCGAGGACGTGCTTCCCCGCGCCAACGGTGACGCGGCCCGTATCGTCCAGGAGGCGGAAGCCTTCCGGCAGGCCCGTATCAAGACCGCCAGCGGTGAAGCCCTCCGCTTCGAAGCCGTCCTCGACGAGTACCAGAGTTCCCCGGAGGTGACGCGACAACGCCTCTACCTGGAAGCTCTGGAAAACGTCCTCCCTAGCGTTTCCAAGATCATTGTTGACCCTGATACCGAACCGGTGCTCATTCTGGGACAGAACGGGAATGTCATACCTGCTCCCATCGGCCCCAACCCGTAACCCGCAGGTAGCTCTCGCTCACCGCCCACCCGCCCGGAGAACCCCGCAATGCGCAACCTCATAATCGCTGCCATCGTCATCATCGTCGCCCTGGTGCTGCTGCGTCAGGCCCTCTACGTGGTTGACGAAACCGAACAGGTCATCATCCTCCGCTTCGGTGAAGTGGTGGGTACCCGCACTGACCCCGGCCTCAATCTCAAGGCTCCCTTCGTGGACACCGTGGTCCGGTTGGACAAGCGTATTCTCCGCATTGACGCCCCGCCGGTGTCAATGCCCGACCAGGACAAGGAAAACCTGGTGATCGACATCTACGCCCGCTACCGAATCACCGATCCGGTGCAGTTCCGCAAGACCCTGCAAACCGAGAGCAACGCCCGCAGCCGCCTCGGCGACATCGTCACCTCCACACTGCGCGACCGGGTAGCCTTGCGCGACCGCACCGACATCATCGGCGCCAGACCACAGGTTGACGAAACCGGCGCCCCCGTATTCGACGCGGAAGGATTGCCCCTGGTTGAAGGACAGGAAACCCGAACGGAAATCCTTGACGAGGTGCTCCGGGAAGTCCGTGACAATACCCAGCGTGACAACTTCGGCATTAACATGATCGACGTTCGCATCAAGCGCGCCGACTTCCCCGAAGCCGTCACTCAGTCCATCTTCACTAGGATGCGCGCCGAACGTAACCGCATCGCCGCCCGTTTCCGCGCCCAGGGTGAAGAGGAGGACCGCAAGATCCGCGCCGATACCGACCGCGAGCGCGACGTAATCCTGGCCGGCGCCGAAGAGGAATCCAACCGCATTCGCGGTGAAGGTGAAGCCGAGGCGATCAGTATCCTCGCCGAAGCCTTGAACCGGGATCCGGAGCTCTTCGCCTTTTTGCGCAGCCTGGAATCCTACCAGCGCATCATACGGCAGCAGGACACCATCATCATTGGCTCAGACGCTCCCCTGTTCAACTACCTGGCTGGCCCCACCACGCCGTAGCCGGGCGGTTAGGCTCCCGTACCAGCGCCATGACTACCATACCTAAAGAGCCGGCTGCAACCGCCTTTCCAACGGCCGGCGACGATGGCAGAGCCGAGCCTCCCGGCGCCATCCGCTTGCGCCTCGCCGCGCTGGGCATCGATTTCCGGGCCGCCGATTTCCCGGCCCGGTTCATCGACTTCTGCGTGGATAACGATGACTACGAGATGGAGATCAACGAGGCCGGGGAGTTGGTGATACTGCCTATGGTTGGATTGAGAGGAAACCGTCACGAAACAGAGATGGCTGTTGAGTTGGGAATCTGGCGACGCGACAATGGCGGCGTTAACCTGTCCCAGACCAGCCGGTTCCGCCTGTCCTCCGGCGCCCTCCGCGGCCCCGACGCTGCGTGGATTACCCAAGAACGATACGACGCCCTAACTGAGCGAGAGCGCGAAACCGTCTTCCCCGGCGCGCCCGACTTTGTGGTGGAAATCCGTTCCATCAGCGACAACCTGGCCCCATTGCAGCGCAAGATGCAGCTCTGGATGGACGGTGGCGCCCGTCTCGGCTGGCTCATTGACCCGCGCCAGCGTCGGGTCCATATCTACCGCGTCGGCCAGCCCGAGCCGCAGATACTGGACGACCCGGAAACGCTGGACGGCGAGGACGTGCTGCCCGGCTTCTCTTTCGGAGTTCGCCAGTACATTTTTGACTTGGCGTGATTGTCAGAAGCAGGATTTTCTGGATTGAACGGATTATCAGGATTAGAGTCTTCTATCGGCGATGTCACCAATCCTGATTATCCACATAATCCCGAAAATTCTGCTTCTGACGAAATTGACTAGCGTCCGGCTATCCGCCGCCCTTCCTCTAAACCCCCGGCTGTCCGCGTCGGCGCCGTGATCAGGATGCTGAACCCCTGTTCCAGTCGCATGGGCACTTCCGCGGCGGTGCAGCCCACCGCGCAGGGTACGCCGGCATCCTTGCAGATCCCCAGGATTCGCAGCAGCATCTCCTGCACCTCGGGATGGTTCGCATTGCCCCGGTGGCCCAGCGCCACCGACATATCGCCCGGGCCGGCCCAGACGGCGCCGATGCCCTTGACCTGGCGCAGGATGTCCGGCAGGTTGGCTACGCCGGTGGGCTCCTCCACGATGCCCATCAGCAGCAGGTTGCCATCGGGGTCCAGCGGCCACAGGTCGGCGGCGTCGTAATATTCAGACGCGGACAAGCCCCAGTAGCGCGGCGCGATGCGCTGCCACCATCCGCGCTCTCCATGGGGTTCAAAATCGGCAACTCCGGGAACCTGTGGATACCGCGCCGCCTGCACCGCCGACATCGCTCCTTCCACCGTGTCAAGATGCGGGAGGATCAGGCCGTACACTCCGGTGTCCAACGCCTGCTTGATGACCCACTGGTTCTGCTCCCGGGTATTGGGCGGGATGCGCACCACGGGCGTGGGATCGGCCATCAGGTTGCCGCCGTCCGCCACGCGCTTGCGGTTGAGCAGGAACTGGAGCGACGTGCGGAGGTTGTTGAAAGACAATCCCTCGTGCTCCATCTCGATCATCACCATGTCGTAGTCGGAGTCAGCGAAATACATCATTTCGTCCAAGTTGCCGTTCCAGATCAGCCCGGTGCCGAACACTGGCTTGCCTTCTTCCAAAAGCTGGATGACCTTGCTGTAGCGTGTGGTGGCCATGGTTGTGCCTCCTCCTTTTGAAAGCCGTTCAGTTGGTGGGCGTCGGCAAAGTTCGCCGGCGGCGTCGCCTGTTGCTCCGCGCCCCCGGCAAGGCGACGCCGGCTTCTTGCGCCACCGCGGTCAGGGTATCCCTTGGCACGCCGTTATCCTCCGCCGCTTGAATGATTGACTGTACGATGCGCGCTCGTTCCGGTACGCGCTCGACCGCTTGTATCGCCGCTACGAAATGTCCGGCCGCCTCCTCTTGTCGCCGCCTTCTGCGTTCTTCAAGGTCCCTGCCAATTTTTGACAATGCGTACCACATACCGATGAGACCTCCTTCCGTCGCGACGGCGATGACGCCATAAGAAATGACGCCCAAGCCGGCCATGTCGGCAACTTTGCTCCAATCCGGCCAAATCGTCCATTGGTCTGACCAGGTGAAAGTCGTTGCCGATACCCCGAATGGCGAAATCCAAAAGTGGCGGTACTGCCAACCGGGCGGATTTACCAGCCACTTGCCGATTTTCAGCAGCGCCGTTGCGAGCCCTCATGCGTACCCACTTTCGCAAACTGTCATTGCGAGCGCAGCGTGGCAATCTCGTCGCCGGAGCAAACATCGCTCACCCGTCGAGATTGCCATCCGCCGGAGGCGGACTACGCTCCTCGCAATGACAAAGTGGGTACGCGTGAGGTTGCGAGCCAGCTTGACATCTTTGGCCTGGTTCAATCGTACCACCATTCCTGAACTATCCGTTGTTCACCCGGCCAGCGCTGCCGCAAACTCGGCCGGGCCATCATGAGGCCCCACTATCGCCAGCCGCAGTTCCGGCTTGCCCACCAGCCTTTCCGCCGCTCGCAGCAGATCCTCCGGCGTCACCTTGTCAATCCGCACGGCGGTCTCGTCCGGCGTGGTGATCTCCTCCATCAGCAACTCTTGGGACGCCAGCCAGGACGCCACCGCGCGGGAGTCTTCCATCCGCATCAATAGCCGGCCTTTGATGTATTCGCGGGCCTTGTGGACTTCTGACGCCGGCGCCGGATGCAGCAGGGCCGCCAGTTCCTCCCGCGTCGCTGCTATCGCTTCCGCCGCTCGGCTCGGCTCGGTGGCGCAGGACACCACCAACGCGCCGCAGTCACGGTAGCTGCTCAGGGAACTGTGGCAGTCGTAAGTCAAACCCCGGTTCTCCCGCAGGTTCTGAAACAGTCGGCTGCTCATCCCATCGCCCAGCACGCCGTTGAGCACGGTGGCGGCGTAACGGTCGGCGTCGGCCAGGGCGAAACCGGGAAGTCCCATGCAGATGCTGGTGTCCTCGGTTACGCGATGCTCCAGCAGGACGGACGGAGCGTCGCTGGACGGAGCGGAAAACGGTTCCCAGGGCAGAGGGTCGGCCGGCTGCCAGTCCTCGATAGCGGTAGCGACCAGGCGCACCGCGTCGTCGTGGCTGATCGCGCCGGCGATACCGATGACGGTGTTGTTGGGCCGGTACTGCCGTTCCATGTAGCGGCTCACGTCTTCGAGACCGATGGCAGTGACGGACTCCGCCGTCCCGCCTACGTCACGGCCCATGGCCTGTTGCGGCCACAAGGCGCGGTCGATGAGCAGGTCGCACACCTGGGCCGGGTAGTCGTTGGTCATTCGCAGTTCGTCCAGGATGACCTCCCGCTCCTTCTCCATTTCCGCCGGGTCCAGCAGCGGGTGACGGATCAGGTCGAAGATAACCGGCAACGCCCGGTCCGCATAGACGCTGGCGACTTTGCACCAGAAGGACGTCATCTCCCGGTCCGTCGCGGCGTTCATCATGCCGCCCACGCCCTCCACCGCTTCCGAGATTGCCAGGGCGGTCGGCCAGTTCCGCGTCCCCTTGAAGGGCAGGTGCTCCAGGAAGTGAGACAGGCCGGCCAGTTCGTCCGGCTCATACCGCGAGCCGGCTCCCACGGCGACAAACATGGACACGCTGCGGGTGTACGGCATCTCCGCCGTCAACACCCGCAGCCCATTCTCCAATACCGTCCGTTGGTACATTAGCAAATCCTGATGATGGGCCACCATTGGGAAATCACGAGGGTTGCCCCCACGATTAGACCGGCGTGGGGGCGACCCTTGTGGTCGCCCTGGACCCTCGTGGTTGCCCCAAGTTGGTTTAGGTATTCAGCCAGTCCACGTCGCCTTGCAGGTCGGCCGGGTGGTCCTTGGACATGAACACGTTGTACCGCCGCAGCGCCTCGCCGATGGTGGTGTTGTCGGGGCCGTGGCCGGGGTACACGTAGGTGTCCTCGGGCAGCGTCAGCAGTTTGGCGCTGATGCTGTTCAGCTCCTGCTGCAAGGCCTCGGGGCTGCGCGAGCGCCCCGGCCCGCCGGGGAACAGGGTGTCGCCGGAAAACAGGAAGCTGCCCACCAGGAAACAGGTGGAGCCGTCAGTGTGGCCCGGAGTGTGGATACACTGAATGGTTCGGTTGCCGAAGGTTACGGTGTCGCCGTCGTTGAGCTCACGCTGCGGTGGGCTGGGCGGCAGGTGAGAGTCGTCCGAACCGATGGCCGCCGGCGCGCCGATGGTTCCGGTTATCTCGGTATAGCCGGCCAGGTGATCGCCGTGTCCGTGAGTCACCAAAATGGCTTGAACGTCAACGCCGGCCTCCCGCACTTCGTTTATCATCTTCTCCGGCTCGTCCGGCGTGTCGATACACACCGCCTGGTTGGTCTCCGGGCAGATGACGATGTACCCGTTGTTGCCCAGGGAACCCATATTCTCAATCTTGTGGACGGTTACGTCCCCCGCCCCCTGCGCCTGATGATGGACTGGCATACTGCTAGCCTCCTGTGAGTAATAGAAATCGCGCCTGCATTGTAACAAACGAAAATCGTCAGAAGCAGTATTTACTGGATTGATGCGATGAACCGGATGAAGCGTTCCTCGCCCGGGCATGTCTCCAATCCCGCCAATCCGTGAAATCCTGAAAATCCTGCTTCTGACATCCCCTCAAAACTCCCGCATTCTCGGCAGCACCTCCCGACCGAACAGTTCGATCTCGCCCATCACGTCCCCATGCGTAAGCCCCGGCTGCTGGAAGGCCAGGTCCACCACGCCGACGCCGCATTTGTCGTGATACGCCCGCAGTTGTTCGACCACCGTGTCCGGGCTGCCCACGAAGTTCAGCTGGGTTCGCGGCCCGCCGGTGCCCGCGCCGGGTGGTGGCGCCGTCGTTGCCGCCACCGCGGTTTGCCGGCCGGCCCGCGCCGCTTGCACCGCCTGCGCCAGCGAGCGACCGATGTTCAGGCCCCGTCCCCCGCCGGCGGCATGAACCCGGTCCCGCAGGGCCTCCGCCTGCTCGTCGGTCTCGGCCAGGCAGATGCCGCCCCGATAGACGATCTGGTCCTCCTCCGGCTCCCGGCCGGCATCCTTTTGCCATTCTCGGTACTTCCTCACCACCCCGGCCATGTCGTCGGGGTGGTCGTAGGATACTCCCAGGCCCAGCCCTTTCGCCGCGGCGTACTTCACGCCGTCGTCGCTCCGGGTCGCCACCAGGATGGGCGGCAGGGGCCGTTGCACCGGCCAGGGCCAAACCGACACGGTACGGTACTGGTAGAACCGGCCCTCCCACGAGAACGGCTCGGGTTCGGTCAGGGCTTTGAGCGCCAGGTCCATGGCTTCCATGAGCCGGCCTCTCCCCTCGGCCGGGTTTAGGTCGTACACCTGATCCTCGCTGGGGGTGCCCCGCATAAAGGCCGCCACCAGCCGGCCGCCGGTAAGGTTGTCCAGCATCCCGATCTCTTCGGCGGCGCGGATGGGGTTGTTCAGGGGCAGCAGCTGTCCCAGCAGGGCGATCCGCGCCCGTTTGCACCGTTCCGCCACGGCGGCGGCCATCACCGCCGGATTGGGCGTCGTCCGGTTGCCGGAGTAATGATGCTCGGAAAGACTTATCCAGTCAAAGCCCAGATCTTCGGCCAGCTCGCACTCTGCCATGCCTTCGGCGTAAGAGCGCATGGAAACCTCGGGATCGTGGAAAGACGGAGGAACCGGCCAGCCCTCTGGAAACCGGTCCCGCTCCGCGTAACCCATGCACCCGAAATATGAAGCTTTCATAAGTTCCCCCTCGCCGGGCTGCCAACGGAACGGGCAGTGCCAATAGCGGGATGGTAGGTAGCCCCCGGTCAGTTGTCAATTGGTGTTATCCTTGCCGGGAAGGCCGACTAAGGAGGATCTACATGGCACATGAAAACAGGCGCCGGGTGTATTTGTTCGGAACCGGGGGCACCATATCCTTCGTGGGTGAGAATCGCACCGATTTCGCCAACTACAGCTATCAGGGACATCAGTTGACCATTGACGAGATGCTGGCCCGCGTGCCGGAAGCCAACGCGCTGGCCGACGTGGTGACCGAGCAGATCATCAACGTCGGCAGCACCGAGGTCTATCCCAACCACTGGCTGATCCTGGCGAACCGTATCAACGAGCGCTTCGCCGCCGACGCGGAAGCCGCCGGCGCGGCGGTGACCCACGGCACCGCCACCTTGGAAGAAACCGCCTATTTCCTGAACCTGACGGTGCGGGACGCCCGGCCCGTCGTGGTAACGGGAGCGATGCGCCCGCCCTCGGCCATGGGCACCGATGCCGACAACAACCTGCTGGACGCCGTGCGGGTGGCGGCGGCCAAGCAATCGGCCGGCCGGGGCGCGCTGGTGGTGCTGAACAACGAGATCCAATCGGCCCGTGACGTGACCAAAACCGACTCCTATCGCGTGGAGACCTTCCAATCCGGTCACATGGGTTTTCTGGGATACGCGGACGCCGATGGTAAGGTAGCCTATTACCGACGGCCGGAGCAGCGGCACACGGCGGATTCCGAGTTTGACCTCAACGGCGTGGACCGCCTGCCCCAGGTTGACATCGCCTACGCCTACGCCGGCGCAGACGGCAAGGTTATCGATGCCTTGGTGGAAGCCGGCGTTGACGGCATTATCGCCGCTGGTTTGGGCAGCGGCGGCTCCCCCTCGACCTTCATGGCGGGGTTGCAACGGGCCATCGCCGCCCAGGTGCCGGTGGTTTTGGCTACCCACGTGGGCACGGGCCGCGTGGTGCAAACCCGCCGTTTCGTGGAACAGGGTTACATCGTGGCCGACAATCTGCATCCCAAGAAGGCGCGCATCCTGCTGATGCTGGCGTTGACCCGCACCGGGGACCCGGCCGAGTTGCAGCGGATGATGCTGGAGTATTAACCCGAGAACCCTGCCCCTTGCCAGCATTTGCCCCGGCGACTATCATACCGCCATGGCCGAACGCGAAGTCCGTTACAAGTTGGGCGCTGTCCAAACCGTGTCCGCCGAAACCTTCGGGCGGCCGGGACGGCGCACTTTCCGGTTGGTTGCAGAAGCCGGCCGGGCCCAGTCCTATATCTGGCTGGAGAAAGAGCAACTGTTGCAGTTGGGTTTGTATTTGCAACAGGCGGTGCGCCAGTTGGGCGATGCCGCGGCTGGAAAGGAGAGCGCCCCCGGCGAAGCCCCGTGGATGGGCGATCCGCTGGAACAGGATTTCCACGCCCGGCAGATGCAGTTGCAATACGACCCGGACGCCAATTGCTTCGTCATCCACGCCTTTGAAGGCGATGAGGATGATCCCGACGCCGGGGCGCAAACTTCCGTCAGCTTCTGGATGACCATGGCCCAGACGTCCAACCTGGCCGACGAGGTGTTGCGCATCTGCGCCGCCGGCCGGCCCCCCTGCTTCCTGTGTGGAGCGCCCATCGATCCCGACGGGCACCGCTGCGCCCGAGCCAACGGCCACGCCGTGTTTGAAACCGGCTGACCGGCTCCGTGGCGCGCCGATTCCCGTGAACGCCGACGGGACATCAGATCTTGACCTGCTCCGGTACGGAGATATCGGCAGTTGTGACCTCACGCGCCGGGGCTCCAACTACACCTATCTGGCCGAGTTGACCCTTGGCGACCGGTACGGCTTGGCCATCTACAAGCCCAGACAGGGCGAATGGCCCCTGTGGGATTTTCCGTCGGGCACCCTTTACAAGCGGGAGTACGCCGCGTATCTCCTCAGCAGCATCCTCGGCTGGGACTTCATCCCGCTGACCGTCATCCGCGAAGGCCCCGGGGGTATCGGCTCCGTGCAATTGTACGTTGACCACGATCCCCGGGAAAACTACTACACCATCACACGGGAAACCCTCGCAGAGTGCGACGCCGACCAGTTGCGGACGATGTGCTGTTTCGACCTGGTGGCCAACAACACCGACCGCAAGCCGGAGCACGTCATTCGGGCCGTTGATGGGAAATTGTGGGGCATCGACCACGGGCTGACCTTTCACTCTGATACCAAGATCCGCACTGCCATCTGGGATTTCGCCGACGAGCCGATACCGGAGCGGTTGCTTGAGCCGCTGCGTCGGCTTTGCGGCCAGTTGCTGGCCCCGGCCGGCGAGGTGGCGGAGCTGCTGTCCCTGTTGGACGGCGCGGAGGTGCGGGCGTTGGCGCAGCGGTTGCGGTGGGTGTTGGAAGAAGGGACGTATCCGGGTCTGCCGGGCCGCCGCCGCAGAAGGGGCTAAAGTGTGCGGACGCCGGCCGTAATTTCCCGTTTCGCCGCCATCCAATGAGATCCATGCAGCGCCGTTATGGATTTTGTGTTACAATAAGGTCGGCCCAATATTCCCTACTCGGCGGCTTGGCGGTATGACCCAGATTGACGACGTAAAGAGCCGGCTGGACATCGTCGAATTGATCGCCGGTTACGTGCAGTTGCAGCGCTCGGGCGGTTCGTTCAAGGCGAACTGCCCCTTCCATCAGGAACGAACGCCGTCTTTCTACGTGTTCCCGGATCGGCAATCCTGGCGATGCTTTGGGGCTTGCGCCGACGGCGGTGACGCCTTTTCCTTCGTCATGAAGGCCGACCGGGTGGATTTCCGGGAGGCCCTGCATCGCCTCGGCGCTCGCGTCGGCGTCAATATCGTCAACCAGCAGGAATCTGGCGGGCGTTCGCGGCGACTCTTCGAAATCAACGATGCGGCGCGGCAGTTCTTTCAGCAAGCCCTGACGACGCCGGAAGCCGAGTTTGTGCGCGATTACCTGTATCGCCGCGGCGTAACCGACCGCTCATTGCAAGTCTTTGAGTTCGGTTACAGCCCGCCCCGCGACAACCGCCTGCTGGCCCATCTGACCGGGGCCGGGTATGAACCGGAACTGATCGCCGAAGCCGGCCTGGCCCGGGAAACCGACGACGGACGCCACTACGACCTGTTCCGGGGCCGCCTGATGATCCCCATCCGGGATTGGGAGGCGCGGGTCGCCGGGTTCGGCAGCCGCGCCCTGGATGATTCCGTCACTCCAAAATATCTGAACACTCCGAGAACGCCCGTGTTTGACAAATCCCGCATCCTGTTCGCCATGCACCTGGCCAAAGAGCCGGTGCGTCAGCACGGCGCGGTCATCGTCGAAGGCTACATGGACGCCGTAATGGCCCACCAGCACGGGTTTGACAACGTGGTGGCGTCCATGGGCACGGCCCTCACCGAGCGCCAGGTTGATCTGGTGCGCCGCTTGACGAGCCAAGTCACCATGGCCCTCGACGGGGATCCGGCCGGACGCAACGCTACCCTGCGCAGCCTGGAATCGTCCTGGGGCGTTTTTGAACAGCGCAACGCGAGAGCGGCGCAGCAGCCCGGCGCGTCGGTCTTGCAACAGCCGGAAGCTCTGGAACTGCGCGTAGCCGAATTGCCGGGCGGCCAGGACCCCGACGATTTCATCCGTCAATCGCCGGAGCAATGGCCGGTCTTCGTGGAAAGCGCGGCTACCCTGTTTGATTATTTGCTGGCTTCCCTGTCGGAACGGACGGACCTGGACAGCGCCGACGGCCGGGCTTGGGTAGCCCAAACCATGGTCCGATTCGTGGCGCAGATACCGGACGCCATCCGGCGCGATATGTATCTTGACGAGTTGGCGACCCGGCTATCCGTGAATGGCGAAACGCTCCGCGCGGCAATGCCCACCATTGCCCGCCAGTCTGCCAGCTCCCGGCGCGGTCAGCCGGCGCCCGGTAGCGCAGACGACGCCGCGCCGCCGCCCTTGCGCGACGAAAGCGCCATCGAGGAAAAGCTGCTGGCGCTACTGTTGCAGCACGGCGACGCTCTGAACCCGGATGAGGTGGCCATGGTAGCGCCGGAGTGGTTCAGCCGTTCCGAGAACCAAGAAATCTACCGCAGCGTATTCATCGATGGGACTGACGACCGGGCAAATGGGTCAACCGTGGCCCCGGAACTGGAGTCCCATCTCAATCTGCTCCGCAACAGCGAGTTGATGCTGTCCAGTCCGGTCAATCTGGAGCGGGCCTGGCAGCAAATCCGACTCAGGATCGAAAAGGAGTACCTGAAACAAGAAATTTCACAGCTGTCCGCAGTGTTGGATGACCTTCAAGACTTGGAGTCTCCGGTCGCCGATCAATTGCGGAATGACAATAATCGCCTCGGCGAGATCGACCGCCTGTTGCCGTCGAGTTCGCCGCGCCAACCATAACGGAGGGGTGTATGACTATCATCAATAATCGCCGCAATGTGATCGTTGACGACGACGCGGACTACGAAGAAGGAGAGACCGTCGCCATCGCCGATGACGACGCTGAAACTTACGGAAGAGTGCGCGCAACCATGATCGCGACCGAGGACGCGGACGAGGACGATGACACACCCGATGACGATGATGAAGCGACCACCGTGGTCGTGGACGATCCCGACGCCGTCGATGAAGAGTGGCAGATCCGCCGGGCCGCCGCCGTGCGCACGGTCCTGCCGGAACTGGACGGCCCGTCGGCACGGGACATCGAGCGCGAGGAGCGGGACTGGGCCGACGTGGACACCCCCGACAGCGCCGACGCTCTGGACGACCCGGTGCGTATGTACCTGCGGGAAATCGGCCGCGTTGACCTCCTCACCTCCGCCGACGAGCGCCGCCTGGCCCGGGAACTGGAGGGCCTGAACCACCTCCTCAAACTGGAAGAGGAACTGGCCGAATCCGCCCGGGCCGCGGCCGAAGAGTCGCCGATTGATTTCGGCATTCCCGTTGAGCGGGCATCTTTGGATACCGCCGCCTGGGAAGCGGTGATGGTGCTGCTCGCCCGCATCGCCAACGCGGCGCCGCTGGTGCGCTCGCTGGCTCGCTATCTGGAGCTGGACCAGTGCATGTCGCTGGACGAGGTGAAAACATCCCCGGCGCTGCGCGCTGCCATCGACGCCGAGGTCGCGCCGCCAATGGTGGAACAGGCGGCCAGCGATCTGGGCATCGGCGCCGACACCGCCTATCAGCGCATCGTGCAATTGTCGCTGGACACCTGGGTGCTGCCCCCGGGTATCGTGAACGTGGTCATGGGATACGTGCCCGTGTGGGCCGAGCTCCATCCCGAGGGCGTGGGCGGATGCTACGCGCCGGAGCAGGGGCTGGACGTCCCGCCCCTTTATGCCGAGGATGACAAGTGCTCGCTGCTGCTCCTGTCGCAACTGTTGCGGGACCCGAGGCTCAGCGACCTGGTCGAGTTGGAAAATTTCGACGCCGCCATGTATTTCGACCAGACCAAGCGCAATGGCGAGCGCGCCCAGACCCACCTCACCGAAGCCAACCTGCGGCTGGTGGTCAGCGTTGCGAAGAAATACATCGGCCGCGGCATGGCGCTTCTGGACATGATCCAGGAAGGCAATATCGGCCTGATCCGCGCCGTCGAAAAGTTCGACTATCGCAAGGGCTACAAGTTCAGCACCTATGCCACCTGGTGGATACGCCAGGCCATCACCCGCGCCATTGCCGACCAGGCCCGGACCATCCGCATCCCGGTCCACATGGTGGAGACCATCAACAAGCTGATGCGCCACCACCGTCGCCTGCTCCAGGAGAAGGGCCGCGAGCCCTCCACTGAAGAACTGGCCGAAGCCATGGAGATGACGCCGGAAAAGGTCGAAGAGATCCAGAAAATCTCCCAGGAGCCGGTGTCCCTGGAAACTCCCATCGGCGAAGAGGAAGACTCTTTCCTGGGAGACTTCATCGAGGACCGCACTACCCTGGCGCCGGCCGACGCTGCCTCAGCCCAATTGCTGCGTGAGCAGGTGCAGGAAGTGCTGGGTACGCTGACCGAGCGAGAAAGCCGCGTGTTGAAACTGCGGTTCGGCCTGGAAGACGGCCGCACCCGCACGCTGGAAGAGGTCGGCCGGGAGTTCGGCGTAACCCGCGAGCGCATCCGGCAGATTGAGGCCAAAGCCATCCGCAAGCTGCGCCATCCGACCCGATCCAAGAAATTGCGTGATTATCTGGAATAATCACGCCGGCGGCGCGTTGCCTGAGTAACCGTCAACACCGGGGCGAGGCTGTGCCTCGCCCCGGTCTGTTTTCTTGGGCTTCGAGAAATAAACGGCCAAAAGTGCATCTCACAACGTAGGCAATCGGTTCAGGGAAATCGCTATACTCCGTTTCGCAAATCCGGTAAGCGCCGGATAAGGGAGGTAACCTTGGTGGAAGCAATGGAGTGGCCAGCTTGTCATCAGTGTAACATCGGTTCCTTGGTGCCGTTGTCCGATTATGGCGCCCAGGGCGCGCCGGTCCACTACAAGGCCTGGACTTGCACCAATCCCGGTTGCGGTTACAACATCAAGATCCGCAACGGCGATATCTTCGTGAACGAACCAATCCGCGCCGGTCGGCACTGACCCGACCGGAACCTGCGGAGCCGGCGCATCCCGATTGTGCGCCGGTGAAATGTTGTTGTCTTTTTGGGCGTGGGCCGACCACCAGGGACGCCGACGACCCGCGCCACATTTGGGATTTCGATATGCAGATTGGACTGGACTATATGCAGATGCGCAGCCACGCTCAATACTACGGGCTGCGCTGGGTAGGAATATCACTCCTGATCGCCGGCGGGTTGCTGTGCGCCGCCGGAATCGCCTACTACGGTCATCTCTTCTGGCTCCGATCCGGTCTGGATGACTACGCTGCCCGCGCCCCTGGCGCCGTTTTGCTGGAAGCTTCCCCCAAGGGAGCCAAAAACGGGGTTGGCGTATCCTCCGTTGCCCTGCCAGCCGGCGCATTTGATCGCCGGATCGAAGAGTTGAACTATAACCCCATGCCCAGCAACGCCGCCTGGCCGGTGGGTACGCAACCCCCGGCTTCTCGCCTGATAGTTCCAGGGCTGGGCATCGACGTGAAACTGGACGAATTGCGGGTTACCGGCAGCACAATAGTCAGCTACGCTTCCGGCGACAATCCGGCGGCGGGTTACTCGACAATTTCGGCCAATCCAGGAGAGCGCGGGGCCATGTGGCTCTTTGGCCCTGCTGGGAAAGGCTCCCACAGTTTCAGCAGCCTGTCCCGGTCGGGAGAATTGTTGAGCAGCGGTCAAGAAGTGCTGATGTTCGTCAATACCGCCGAGCAACACTACCTCTACGCCGCCACTCACAGCGAGGTCATCCCGGCTTCCGCTTTGCGCCTCAATAGCACAGAGCGCGCTACCGTCCACCTGGTCGTCCCCGTCCCGTCAGGCCTGTACGACCATTTCCTGGTGTTGAGCGGGGAACTGATTGGCGTGAAGTAATTTCCCGGCTAAACGCTTTCCACGCTGGTTCGGTTCTCCCTGCTGAGTCCCGCATCGCCGGTAGCCACCCGCAACTGGTGGATCCGCCGCCCGCGCACCTGCGTAACTTCGATGGTGACGCCGGCTGCGGTGACCGCATCGCCCACAGACGCCATGCGCCCCAGTCGGGTATAGACGTAACCGCCGATAGTATTCACGTCGCCGTGGTCCAGTTCTATGCCCACGGCCTGCGCCAGGTCGTCAACCGGCATGGTGGCGTTCACCACCCAGGAACCGTCGCCCATGGCCGTTGGTTCATCGGAACCGTCATCGAATTCGTCATCGATGTCGCCAACGATTTCCTCCAGCACGTCCTCCAGGGTAACTATCCCCTCGACCCCGCCGTATTCATCGACCACGATGGCCATTTGGAGATTCTTTTCGCGCATCAGGTGCAGCAGGTCGTCCACCGCCATATTCTCAGCCACGAACTCCGGCTCCCGCATGATGCTTTCGATGGATACCTCCGACGGCCCGCTGGCCAGGGTCAGCAGCACGTCGCTGATGTGGATTATGCCCACCACGTCGTCCATCGTGCCGCGATAGACCGGCAGGCGGCTGTGCTTGGTCGAAACCAATACGCCCACTAATTCTTCCATGGAGGAGGACACGGCAACCGCGGCGACGTCCAGGCTGGACACCATGATTTCCCTGACATCCAGATCGTCCATCCGGCTGATGGAACGCACCATGTGGATGTCCTGGGGGTCCAGTCTCATGATTTCGGCGGGCGTCAGCGGCGGCGGTTCCAAATTGGCCCGGTTCGGGTCCGATAGCCGCGTATCCGGCGACATGGGTTGTCCGTTGGTTCCGTTGGCAGGTGATGAGACCCCATTGCTGGGAGACGCGGTAGAGTCGGACAGCCAACGGCCCGGGTACGCGAAGCGTCGCGCCGCGCCGGGGAATAGCGTAGCCCAGCGTTCTACCAGGAGGTGCAGGATAATCAGAGCGGCGGCAGCGGCCGGGGCCGCCGCCAGCAAGAGAACCGGCGTGGGCCAGCCGGGCGCCAACGCCGAGGTAAGACCGAGCGCCGACACACCCGTCGTTGCGGCAACAATCACCCGCAGCACGACTATGCCCGGGGACCGGGGTTGCGCCCACAGCACCGCGAAAGTAGGCGGTTGCCGGCGCGACGTAACCGCGATGCTCGTCCAAGCGAAAATCAGCAGCGATGCTGCCAGGAACAATAACGGTGGTAAGCTACTATCAGTATCCAAGCCGATGGCCCTCTGCCGACGCAGTTAACCTTGCTCCTTTTCCGGTGGTGGCAGGAGTCTAGCAGGAACGCCGACCGCTCGTCTAGCCTCCGGAACATCCCGGATCACCACCGCGCCGGCGCCGGTGGCAGCGCCATCTCCCACCGTCACAGGGGCCACCAGCATGGTATCGCTGCCGATAAAGGCCCCATCGCCGATGACAGTCCGGTGTTTTTCTACTCCGTCGTAGTTGCAGGTGATGGTTCCGGCGCCGATGTTCACGCCCACCCCGATGTCGGCATCGCCGAGATAGGAAAAATGTCCGGCGGCGGTATCGGCGCCGACCCGACTATTCTTGACTTCCACGTAGTTGCCGAGATGCGCACCGGTCTCAATCAGTGAGCCGGGACGCAGATGGCTGTAGGGGCCGATGTCAACGTCGGATTCCACCCTGGATCCCTCCAGCGTCGAGGCGACGATGCGGCAGCGATCTCCGATGAGCGTATCACGCACGACGGAGTTAGGACCAATCTCGCAGTCCTCGCCGATGACCGTTTCCCCGGACAGCATGGTGTTGGGCAGCACCACCGTATCGCAGCCGATGGTCACATCGGCGTCAATATAGGTCGTGGCCGTATCGATAATGGTGACGCCCGACTCCATCCAGTGGAGGTTAATGCGGTCCCGTAGCACCGTTTCGGCGGCCGCCAATTGCTTCCGGTCATTCACTCCCATGGCCTCGTCGGCAAATGCCACGGGTAACGCGGCCACTCCATCCCCTGCGCCGCTGGCGATGGCGGCCAACGCGGTCAGGTAGAACTCACCCGACGCTGCCGGGCGAATGGATCCGATGGTTTCGGCCAGCCATTGGCCGTCGAAACAGTACACTCCCGCGTTAACTTCCTCCGGGCCGGCTGTGGCGTCTGCCACGTCGGCCGCCTCGATGATGGCAGTGACTGGAGCGGAGCCTCCGGGTTCCTTTGCGCCGCCTCGCCGGATGCGCCCCAAATCGCCGGCGAAGACATCGGTGGCGGACAGAATGGACATGCAACGCCCGGCGTTTTCGCAGTGGTCCTCCACCAGGGCCCGCACCGATTTGGGGAGGACCAGTGGAGCGTCTCCGGGTAATACCACCAGCATCGAAGGAAGAGCGCGTAGCGCGGCCAGACCGCAGGCTAGGGCATCCCCGGTTCCCTTGGGCGTGGGTTGGATTGCGTACTGGACGCTTTCCCCAAACAGTTCGCATATCGCGTCGCGGTTTTCCGGTGAGGTTACGACGACGATGCGCTCCACTCCGCAAGCTGACAGCAAATCAACCGGGTAGCGGATCAGCTCCTTTCCGGCGGCGCGATGCAGGGGTTTCGGTTTGCGCGAACGCATCCTGCCGCCCCGTCCGGCGGCCAGGACTATTCCCACGGCATCCACGCTGGTTCCCATTTCGTTCCTGTTTGTTACCACTGAACGTACATGGGCATCACCACATGCACGTAGCGGTCCGAATCGGCCGGACGGAATACGCCGGGGCTTGACGAATTGGTGACTTCAATGGCGACTTTGCCCCGGCCCAGCACGTTCACGATGTCCTGAAGGTAGCGCACGTTGAACGCGATTTTCGCGTCTTCGCCGTCCATTTGGTCGATGTCCAGCTCGTCCAGGCTGTCGCCCACTTCCTCGGAACGGGCCGACACCTTGAGCTGCCCGCCCTCGGCATCCTCCTGGGGCATCATCTCCAGGCGTACGATGTTGCTGCCGTCTCGCGCGAATACCGACGCCGACTGAGTGGCCCTTTTCAGGTCATCCAACTCCATCACCGCCCGGGTTTCGTAACGTTCCGGTATCAGTTGATCGTAGTTGGGGAAACTTCCTTGCAGCAACTGGGAGACCACCTCGACGTGCTCCAGCTTGAACAGGGCCTGCCCCCGCTCCGGTGACAGCGTCACCTTGACCGGGCCGCTTTGCTCCGAAGCCAGGCGCTGTATCTCGCTCATGGTCCGCGCCGGTACGATCACCTTGATCTCCTGTTCCACCGGCTGCGGCAGCTCTCCCTTGTACACCGCCAGTCGGAACCCATCGGCGGCGGCCATCACCAGGTCCGACTCCTCCAGTTTCAGCTCCACCCCGGTCAGCACCGGGCGGGATTCGTCGGTGGCGGCGGAGAAGGCCACCAGTCCGATGGCGGAACGCAGCACGCTCGGGTCAATATCGGTGGCCATTCCGGCGTCAACCTGGGGCACTGGCGGAAAGTCGGCGGCGTCCGCCCCATTGATGCGGGTCACGGCGCGGCCACAGGAGAGGTGCAGCACATTGCCGCCGCCCGTTCCGCCTTCGTCTCCAGGCCCCTGTAGGTCCAGGTCAATGCGGTCGCTGGGCCGGGTGTTGACCCAGTCCGCCAGCAGCCGGTGGGGCACCGTGATGGCGCCTTCTTCCTCGATCATCGCGCCAATCCACGTCGTGATGGCGATTTCCAGGTTGGTCGCCGATAGCATCAGCATTCCCTGGTCACTACGCAGCAGAACGTTCTGCGTTATCGGCAACGTGGAGCGACTCGCCACCGCCCGTCCCACCACGCCCAGCCCACGAGCCAAGTTTTCCTGAAGGCACGACAGTTTCATCTCTAGCCAACCCGAATCATTATTTGCGCCGAATTATAGCATGGCGCTTCGTTGGTATAATCGTAACCTCCAAACGAACCCGACGCATTTATCCGCTTAAGAGGCTGTCATGACGCAACTGCTTTTCCTTGCTGACGCTTACCTGTCCGAATTCGACGCCACCGTCGGAGACGTCACTGACGACGGCGGCTTGGTATTGGACCGCACCGCCTTTTACATCGGCGGCGGTGGCCAACCCTGCGACGTGGGGACGCTGACTGATGCGTCCGGCGCAGCGTATCGGGTCACCAGGGTCGGTCGCGCCGGCGGCGCCATCGTGCATACCATAGACGGCGACGAGCGCCCCGCAGTAGGAGCCCAGATCCACGGCGCCATCGACTGGGAGCGCCGTTATCTCCTCATGCGCACCCATACCGCCCTGCACGTCCTCTGCGGCGTGGTGTGGCGCGACTACGGGGCCCTGGTAACCGGCGGCGATATGCAGCCGGGCCGGGCGCGGATGGACTTCGAGCTGGAGAATATGTCGGCCGAATTCGCGGAGGAAGTGGAAGCCCGCATCAACGCGGAGGTCGCCGCAGCCCGGGACATCGGCGTTGACTTCATGAGCCGCGCCGACGCCGACGCCCACCCGGACCTGATCCGCACCAAGATCAACCTGCTGCCCGTCGCCATCACCGAGGTCCGCACCATCGACATCAGGGGCCTCGACCTGCAAGCCGACGGCGGCACCCACGTCCACAACACCCGCGAGGTCGGCCGCATCAGTGTGGTCGGACACGAGAGCAAGGGCCGCATCAACAAGCGCCTGCGCATCGCCCTGGCGTAGGCGGCCAATAGGGTTGTGCAAAGATCGCTTGCCTTTAGACCGTCATTCCAGCAATAAACCGTCATTCCGGCGAAAGCCGGAATCCAGTAGAATGGAACGCCAACAATGCGTTCGGTTGCGTAAAGTCCGGATCTGCCGCTAACGCAACCGGAGGTGCCAGCTTGCCGCCAGCGTTCCTGACCAGCGCTCGCCTGGAATACGAGATGGGGCGAACCATTCGCTTGGGAGAAATAATCGCAAATGTCCACCACCGTAGTCGGCATTGATGTCGGCGGAACCTTTACCGACATCGCTGTCCTTCGGGATGGCGTCCTCTCCGTTCACAAACTGCCCTCCACCCCGGCGGACCCGTCGGTGGGCATCACCACCGGCATCGGTGACATCGACGTTGACGTTCCAACCACCGACTTCATCCACGGCAGCACCGTCGCCACCAATGCCCTGCTGGAGGGCAAAGGCGGGCGCACCGCCCTGGTTACCACCATGGGCTTTGAGGACGTACTGGAAATCGGCCGCCAGAACCGCGCCGACCTTTATGACCTGTCTATGGAACGGCCCACGCCGCTGGCTCCGTGGCAGTTGCGTTTCGGCCTACCCGAGCGCATTGACTACACCGGGGCAATCCTGGACGACTTGACATCGGAATCGGTGGACGCGCTACTGTCGTTACTGGCGGAAGCCCAGGTCGATGGCGTCGCCGTCTCCTTCCTGTTCTCCTTCCTCAACCCGATACACGAGGAAATGCTGGCGCAACGTCTGTCCGAATTGCCCAACAGCCCGTTCATTTCCATATCGTCGAAAATACTGCCGGAGTTCCGCGAGTACGAGCGCACCAGCACTGTTGTCGTCAATTCCTACGTCGGCCCGGTGATGGAGCGTTACCTGACCCAGCTCGAATCGGTGCTGGGACGCGGCCTGCGCATCATGCAGTCCTCCGGCGGCAGCATCACCGCCCGCCTGGCCGCCGACCAGCCGGTGCGCACCATCCTCAGCGGCCCGGCCGGCGGCGTGGTGGGCGCGTTCTATACTGGCGTACAGGCCGGCTACCCTGACATAATCACGCTGGACATGGGCGGCACCTCCACCGATGTCTCCCTGTGCCCCGGCCGCATCAAAGAGACCACGGCGGCCAACCTGGGCGGCTATCCGGTCAGCGTACCGATGATTGAGATTCACACCGTCGGCGCTGGCGGTGGCTCCATCGCTCGGGTGGACGCTGGCGGCGCGCTGGTGGTCGGCCCTCAATCCGCCGGCGCCGACCCCGGCCCGGCCTGCTACGGCAACGGCGACCGCGTCACCGTCACCGACGCCAACCTGACCCTGGGACGGCTGCGCCCCGACGGTTTCCTGGGCGGACGCATGACGCTGGATCAACAGCGCTCTCAGTCTCTGATGACCGACCTGGCCGGCGGCGTCGGCGCGTCCGCTACCGACACCGCCTTGGGTATCATCCGCGTGGTCAACTCCAACATGGAGCGGGCCATTCGCGCCATATCCCTGGAACGCGGCTACGACCCCCGCGAGTTCACCCTGATTCCCTTCGGCGGCGCCGGCCCCATGCACGCCTGCGAGCTGGCCGCCGAGCTGGGCATCCCCCGCGTGCTGATCCCGGGTCATCCCGGCATCCTTTCCGCCCTGGGCGTCGCCATCGCCGACGTAGTGAAGGATTATTCCCGCACGGTGATGCTCCGTGGTGACGACTTGGAGAGCGCGAGGTTGGAAGAAGAGTTCCACGGCATGGAGCAGCAGGCCCGCGCCGAGTTGGTTGACGAAGGACTGCGCGCCGACGCCATGACGCCCCGCCGGTTCCTTGACGTGCGCTACCTGGGCCAGTCCTTCGAGCTGACGGTGGACTGCCCGCCGCTGGCCGAGCGCGGTGATCTTAGCCCCGGCATCTCCTCCGACTTCTACGAGGCCCACCTGCAACGGTTCGGCTATGCGGACGCCTCGCTGCCCATCGAAGTGGTCAACCTGCGCCTGAAACTGGAGTTAGAGGTTGACAAACCTCAAATGGAACCGGCGGCACAGCAAGGCAGTGACGCCGGCGATGCGGTCATCGGCAGCAGTGAAGTGGTGTTCGCCAACGGCCCGGTGACCACCATGCTCTACGACCGCGACCGGCTGCAAACGGGGAACCGAATCGCCGGCCCGTCCCTGCTGCTGCAATTGGATACGACCATCGTCGTCCCGCCGGGCTGGGGCGGCGAGGTTGACCCCTACGGCAACCTGCTGCTTGAACCCTGTTAAAGGTTTTCCAGCAGGCGTATGAAGTCGGCCATATTCTGTTTGCCGTTGCGAATTACGCTCTCGCTGGGCGGGCCGCCGTAAAATCGTGAGTGGAACCAGTTCGCCGAGCTATAGTAGGTATGCAGAATTGTAGGAGCGCCCTCGTCATCGACCAAGCGCATCACGGCATCCTCCAAGTCGCGGTGCGCGCCGTAGGGCCATCCCCGACGCTCAGCAATCGCTTTGATAGCATGGGCGGCGGCTCCCCACAACTTGTTGCTGGCTTCTTCCAACTCGCCCCGCTGAACCTCGTCATCCACCAATTCCAGAAAATGCCAACTCCTTTCGGCGTGATAATCAACGGTCGTGGTCATCGTGCGCAGGGCTATCGCATATGGATTTTGGCGAATTGGGTTAGGATGGTGATGAGGAAGCCATTGTCCCAACCGGCCTTTTTCAGTTTGCCGCGCCTGGAGCCTTTGCTGGGTTCCAACCGGGCCAGCGCCGGCCCCGTACTTGATACGGGGTTCAGCGCCAGTTTCCGCAGCAAGGCCAGGTTCTCCGCGCCGTGTCCCTTCCGGTTTCTCGCCTGGTCTTCGTTGCAGGTTACGTCCAATACCCCATGCAGCCGGTTCTCAATTCCCCAATGGCCCCGTACTTGATACGGGGTAGTACCGGGTTTCTTCGCTGGCATCAGCCGGGTTCTGCCCGACCATCCGCCGGATCGCCGTTACCTTGCCCACCGCCTGCAAACCGGGCCAGTCATGCCATTGCTGCAACCAGGCCACATCGTCGCTGACGACGGCAACGCGGGTTTCGATGCGCCCGTGACCTTTGTTGACCTGGGCAGCCTGGGCCACCGGCATGGCGGGGTCGTCCAGAAATCCGCCTGTGGCGGACACGTCATCGTGCAAACTGCCCTGGTTGCCTTTCAGTCGCAGGGCGTAATCACCGCCCTGATCAATCACCCCGTGTCGGGGCACGGGGCAGGCTTTGTTCGGCGATCTGACGCTGGCAGTGCATGGCGTCGGCGGTAACCACCTTGTCCCGCAAAGTCAGCATTTCCAGCAGCCTGGGCAACGCCGTAATCTCGTTAGACTTATCATCAACGGCCAACTGTCCCAAAACCAGGCGCTGCTCCTCCGCCCAGGCGCTCACCGGATGCAGCGCCGATTGGCCTTCGGCGCGGTCGTAAGAACGCCGCAAAGCCGGCCCCGTACTTGATACGGGGTCTTCCCGTCCACCGCCACCACACCGGGACCATGCTGAGCAAACTGCCCCATGAACCCCAGAAATCCGCCTGCGGCGGACTGGAAAGCCTCCGGGTCCAGCATTCCCAGCGCCCGGGAAAAGGTGTCGTGGCTGGGAATGCCGTTGGGCAACGGCAGAAAGGTCTCCAGAAACTCCCGTTTGGCGTGGCCGAAAAGTTCCATGTCGGCGCAAGTCTGGCCGCCGCAGACGATGGTGCCCAGGGCGATGACCAGGATGTCGTGTAGAGAATGCAGGCGGGCGTTGACTGCCCGCGGGTCTTCCAGGTCGGCAAATACGTCGGCTAATTCGGGCATGGCGTCTCTCCCTTCCCCGCTGCATTAGCCTGCATCTTACCCAACTCCTCAATTTTCATATGCGATAGCCTGGCCCCCACTCCGGGCCTTTTCAAAGTCCCGGGTGGTGGCCTTTCACCCCAAACCGTCATTGCGGCGAAAGAGCGTCACCCCGGCGCAAGAACAGCCTGCCCCGTGCTTGATACGGGGCCGGAATCCAGCGAGCCTTTTCACCAATGGTTTCTATATGTAGGGGCGAATAATCATTCGCCCCTACATAATGATTATTCGCCCCCGGCCCCCACCCGCAACCGCCCAATCCTGGATAATCCTTAAAATCCCGAAAATCCTGCTTCTGACAATTCCCCCCTTGACCATCCGCTACAAGAACGTATATCCTAAATCCGTCTAGGCAAAACAGATGTTTCCATCAATCACGTTCTCAAAAGGCAGGATTTCACTTCGACGGCCAACCCCGTCAGTTTCCAAATCGCAACGGTCGCACTCGGCAAGGCTCTGTTAGACCCGACCCACCTCACCATGATTGCCGGCTGGACCACCGGGACTGTCCGTGCCCGCGCGCCGGCGCGCCTCTGGCGTACTGAGTACACGAAAAAGTAGGGAAAAATAGTTGCGTACCCCAACCGGCCGTATGCTGACAACGAAGTGCTGAAAGTCCGCCCCTTGCGGAAAATCCTGCCTTCCAATCCAACTAACCAAAACGTCGTAAGGAGAAATCGCCATCGGAAATTTTACCAACCGGATACCTCGTGAAACGGGGAATTGATCTGCCCAGCTGTCCCAGAATACCCAGCCCGCGTGTGCTATCCTTGCGCCACGATTACCTACGGGAGGGATTGACCATGCGCGCCGCCGTCTATAAGGGTGAACAGGTTTTGCAGGTTGAGGAATTGCCCGACCCGACCCCCGCCGCCGGCCAGGTGGTGATGCGGGTCAAGTATTCGGCCATCTGCGGCACCGACGTCCACGCTTTCATGTACGACCTGGCCCAGCCGGGCGCCGTCATGGGCCACGAGTACACCGGAACCATCGTGGACGTCGGCCCAGGCGTAACCCGCTGGCAGGTGGGCGACCGCGTGGTCGGCGGCGGCGGACACCCGCCCCTCGGCGGCGGGTCGGCGACGCGAACTAATCCCCGGTTCAACTACCGCACCATGGGCTTCCAGCAGAACCCCCGGCCCCGGGGCTATGCCGAATACGTGCTGCTGGACGAATGGGAGCCGACGCCGGTGCCGGACGACGTGACCGACGAGCAGGCCGCTCTCTGCGAACCCTGCGCCGTCACCGTTCACGCCGTCCGCCTTTCCGACATCAAGCTGGGCGACTCCGCCCTGGTGCTGGGCGCGGGGCCTATCGGCCTGTTGTGCATGCAGACGGCGCGGGCCGCCGGCGCCACCACCGTCATCGTGTCCGAGCCGGCGCCGGGCCGGGCGGAGGCCGCCCGTCGCTTGGGCGCGGACGCCGTGCTCAACCCCGCCGATCCTGATTTTGAGACGCAGGTAGTGGGATTGACCGGCGGAACCGGCCCGCAGGTGGTATTCGAATGCGCCGCCGCCCCTTCTACTCTGGAGCAGGGGCTGGACCTGTGCGCCCGGGGCGGCCAGGTGGTGATGATCGCCATTGCCTGGGAACCCACGCCCGTGGTCCCGCCCAACTGGATGGCCCGCGAAGTGCGGATGCAGTCGTCCTTCGGAACCCTGCCCGAAGACTGGCGCATCGCTCTGGAATTGCTGCGAACCGGCCGGGTGTCCGTGGAGCATATGCTGTCCGCCACCAACTTCGTGCCACTGGAAGGCATTCAGGACGCCTTCGAGTCGCTGTGCCAGCCCACCACGGAGCTTCAAATGGTGGTGGAGCTGTGATTGGGTAGTGGACATATCCACCCATTCAGTTCCCACGTGTATAACACTCTACCGCCCGCCGATATTAGATGCGCCGGACGTAATCAGTGTTGTCCTGAATGGTTGAATAGGCTCTGTAGTCTATCCAGCGGCAGTACAATGGCGAGCCTCTGACCGTCAGGCGACGCCTTTGCGCTGTAAGAGGGTGCCAAGCCGCAACCTCTACTGTATGTGTGCCGAGTTGGATAACTTCTTCCAATGCCGGACGCAAATCGGTGTCATTGGACATCAGGATACCGATGTCATACTCGTTACGGACAGCCATCATCGCAAAATCCAGAGCCAACTGGACGTCGATGCCCTTCTCTTGCGCCCGTGAAGATGGATAGTCTGGAGGGTAACGCAAAGGCCGCGTGGTAACTTCTACTAACGGATGCGCCTGCCACTTGGCAATTTGTCTGCGGACGGCCCGGTTAGCCCTTTGCTCCTTGGTAGCGTCAGGCATTCCTCGATACATACGGACCTGCCGTAGCTCACGTTCTTGGCCATGTCGTCCCGTGATAAACGCTCCCAAGGCTGCCGGGTCAAATTGCCCCATCCAATACGGGGCTGGGCTGTGGTCATGGAATGCGTCACGGGCGTGTCGATAGGCGTTCTGGTAATCTACGAAAAGCACAACCCGCTCTGCCATGCCGTTTCTCCATGAAAAGGCCCCGCCAGTGCGGGCCGAAACCCGGACGACGGGGAAAATTCTGCTATGATGCTAGCCCCTGACCGGGAAATTGTCAACCAAGGTCTCGCACAAAAAGCCCCGCCAGTCCAAATGCAAACCACTTGGAGGGTGGGGAAGTTTAGGCTAACTGATTATCAAAACCGATGCCGCGCGTCAAACCGCTCTGGGCCGCTCCGACCGCGCCTGCCGCAGCCGGGCCAGCCGCCGGCCCCGCCGCGCCTGGGTCGCCACCGCCAGCGCCAGCAGCATCAGTATCGTTGCCGCCACCGCGCCGGAGACGCCCAGCAACAATACTTGGCTGGCCTGCTCCAGGTGGTCGGCTCCTATAACCTGTGCCAATTGCCCCAAGCCCACGGCCACCCCGGCGTTGAGCACGGTGACCCCAAACAGTCCCAGAATCCGGGTCGCGTTGACGAAGCGCGTCGCCAGCGCGCCCAACTGCGTTCCAACGGACGCCGAAGCAAACATTATCACCGCGATCACCGGGTCCACGTTGCCGCTCAGTGAGTACAGGAACGCCCCCAGCGTGCCGGTGATGATGATCTGGAACAGGTCGGTGCCGATGGCCACCGCCGGCGGTATTCCCAATCCGTACACCAGGAAAGGCATCAGCAGGAACCCGCCGCCGGCGCCCAGCAACGCCGCGATGAACCCGATGACAAAACCGGCAAACATGGGCACAAAGGCCGACATCTCCTCAATCCCCGCGTTGGGGAACGCCGGCCGCAGGTTGATTTCGCGGGCTGTTCCGGCCCAGGCCGGCAGCGTCAACCGCTCTGGTCCAATCCGTACCCCGCGAAAAAATCCCGGCAGGCCGCCGCCCACGGTTCCCCGTGGCCGGTATCGCAACCCCCGCAACCAGTTGCCCACCATCATCGAACCCAGGCTGATCAGCAGTACGAAATATACCGCGCCCACCACCGGGCCGGCGATCCCGGCCTCTGCGAGCGCCGTGTTCACCCTTTCGCCGGCAAAGACGCCTGGTATGGTCCCGCAAACAATCAGAACCGCCAATCGGAAGTCCACGTTGCCCAGCCGGCGGTGTCGCAGCGTGCTGGTAATCGCCGTTCCCATCACCATGAGCAGGCCCGTGCCCACGGCGTAGATCGTCGGCACGCCCAGCACCAGCAGACCTCCGGTAATGAGGAACCCGCCGCCCACGCCGAAGAAGCCGGTCATCGTGCCGACAATCATTCCCAGCAGCGCCAACAGCAGCGGCGATACCGTGGCGTCGGCGATTGGAAAATGCACGTCACTTGCCCCGGGCAGTACGCCCACCGCCGGGAGTATTGCGATTCCGCCCCCCCGGTCTGACCAGCGAAACCCCGCGTCCCACCAGATCCCAGAAAACGTACAGCGCCACGGCGGTAACGGCCATCGCCGCGATTACGCACACCGCCCACAAAACCGTGCTGCCGCTCAGGCGCACCAGAAACTCGGAAAGTGCCTCGTACATAACACTCTGTCAGAAGACTGTGCAAAACTCTATTGCCCTTAAACCGTCATTCCGGCGAAAGCCGGAATCCAGAAATCCTTTGCATCTGAAAATCCCGTCCATCCTGTGCATCCATGTAAAGAAACCACCTAAAACGAAACGCTACCTTGTCGCGCTGCGCATTGCGTTAGCTAGGGAAATACGGGTAAATTGGCGTTAATGACCGCCAACAAGTTCAGCTTCCAACTTCTGTCCACCGACGGCGCCGCCCGGCGCGGGCAGATTACCACGCCCCACGGGGCCACGCAAACGCCGCTTTTCATGCCCGTGGCCACGCAGGCAACGGTCAAGGGACTGACCTTCGACGAGGTGCGATACCTGGGCGCGGAAACCGTCCTGAGCAACGCCTATCACCTCTACCTGCGTCCCGGTGTGGACCGGGTCCGCGATGCCGGGGGCCTGCACCGCTTTATGGGCTGGCCCGGCCCGATCCTGACCGACAGCGGCGGCTACCAGGCTTTCAGCATGGGCAACCTGCGCCGCGTCGGCGACGATGGCATCGCTTTCCAGTCTCACATCGACGGCAGCCGTCACTTCTTCACGCCGGAGTCCGCCATCACCAATCAGCACGGCATCGGCGCCGACATCATCATGTGCTTCGACCAGTGCGTCTTTTCCGCCGGCGAGCCGTCCTCCGTCCGCGACGCCATGGAGCGCACCCACCGCTGGGCGGACGTCTGCTACGAAACCCACGCTCGCAGCCCCAACGCCGGCCGCCAGGCGCTTTTCGGCATCGTCCAGGGCGGTACCGTGCCGGGTATGCGGGAAGAATCCACGCGATACATCACCGCCATTCCCTTTGACGGCTACGCCATCGGCGGCCTGGCCGTGGGCGAAACCAAGGCCGAGATGCACGCCGTAACGGAGCAGGTGTGCCACGGCCTGCCCGCCAACCGCCCCCGCTACCTGATGGGCGTCGGCTCGCCGGAAGACCTGGTGAATTCGGTAACCCTGGGCGTGGATATGTTCGACTGCGTGCTGCCCACCCGCGTCGCCCGCAACGGCGCCCTGTTCACCCCCACCGGCCGCATCAACATCGCCAACCGCCGCTACGCCGAGCAGGACACGCCCCTGGACGACGCCTGCGACTGCTACGCCTGCCGGAACTACTCCGCCGCCTACCTGCGCCACCTGTTCAAGGCCGGCGAGATGCTCGGCCCGCGCCTGGCGTCCATCCACAACCTGCGCTTCATCCTCCGCCTGATGGAGGATATGCGGGATTCCATCGTCGAAGGCCGCTTCGACGCCTTTCGCGCCGCGTTTCTGGCTTCTTACCGCCCCACTGACGAAAGCCGGCGACAGTCGCAAAAACACCGCTGGATTGCGGAGCGTGGGGCGTGATGCGGCATTGCGGGATGCCGCTTGCCATATCTACAATAGCAGTATCCTACGGGGGGACTTCTCATAATGGCATCAACGTCCACGCCAAAGGCAATCCCAGAAACTCCGGCCGGGGATTGCCCGGCGCCCTCGGAAAACCGCTGGCTCTTGGCCACGCTCAAGGCATTTACCAACCTGCCCTGGGAAGATGATGCCTGGCGTTCCGACGGCCATCGCACCAACCCGACCGCAGCGGCGACCTTGCTATCATTGCTGATTAAAATCGCCGACGAGCGGATGCCCCCACCTTACATCATCCCGGCTTGGAACGGCGGAGTACAGACCGAGTGGCATCGCAACGGCGTTGACCTGGAGCTGGAGGTAACCCCGGAAGGGGTTGCTGAGTTCTTCTTCATTGACCACAGCGGAGAGGAACACGAAAAAGATGCTCGGGAGAATATTGATGAGCTACGAGGTTACATTCAGGCAATAATCTGAACGCTGTGGACGAAATATGAACTTGACCGGTGATGATCCCGAAATTGGAGACCACGAAATCGTTCTCCGACGTGTAGCCAGGAATGAAGTGGTTGCGGACGAAAATACCGAGCGAATGAGACCCGCCGGATACGCGTTCCTACAGGGTGGACGTAGCGGCCTCGTCTCCGTGTACCTCGCATCGGAAACCACGCCGGCCATCGTATCGGAAGGCGGCCCGGAAGAATACCTGGCATCCATCGCGGTGGAACGCTGCGACGAATTGGCTTGGGCATCGTCCGCGATGCTGCCACCGGCGGGTCTGGACACTGCGTAATCACAGGCCGCAAAACCCGGGGGCGTCTCAATCAAATCGTCCAAAACGCAGTATGGGTTGACACATACGCGCCTCCAGAACCGGAGTGAGACATCATCATTCCCGCTCGTCACCCAGCAGCGCGGCCACGATCTGCGGCGCAACCGTGTCCACCCGTGCCCGGTCATCCTGCCGGTCGGTGAGGTCAATCAAGTCCAATGCAGCAATTTGAGCCGGCAAGTCAGCGCAGGTCGGTCCAGCCGGCGTCATAAGCGAGGGCCAAGGACTCCTCGTAGTGGTCACTGTCAGCAAACGTCGTCATCGCCGTCCCGCATCAGCAGGCCAACTTCAGGAACAAGCTGCTTGTTTATCGGGTCAACCATAAGCAACAGTGCCTCCAGTGTAGTCGCACCCAGCAAATGGAGATCGTCCGGGCCGAAGACCACCATGGCTTCGCAGTCGATACCATCGACCTCAAAGCAAGCCATCCCGGTTTGACGTTCCTCGACCTGACCGTTGGCGAGCCGGAGCCGGCGTGTCCGGGTTGGCTCGATTCCCAAGCGGCGCAGCAGGCTGGCCGGCATCACCGAAAAGGTGGACCCGGTATCCACGAGCGCGGCAACGGTTTCCCGGGCCGCGGAATACGGGTTGCCCAACATCACTTCAACTCGGAACGTGCCCATTTCCATTCCTTTTCAATCGTTATCGTCAATTCACACTCGGCGCTGGTGGGTTAATGAGGCTCCGACCCGTTGACCGGAAACCCCCGTTTCAGCAAACGCCGTGTTGGGACGAGGCGATAGTTCAACGGATCGACCATCAAAGCCAGATCTTCCAACGTCGTTGCGCCCATCAGGTATTCACCGTCCGGCCCGAAAATCACTCGTGCGCGGCCAATCCGGTCATCCACAGAGAACGCCGCCCATCCGGTTTCGTATTCAACTACCTCACCGCCGGCAAGTTCAAATTCTACGGTCTCGTCCGGCTCAACGCCCATCTGGCATAACAGGCTGGCCGGGGCCATGGAGCAGGTAGCTCCGGTATCAACCAGCGCGCTAACCGTCTCCCAAACCGAGAAATCGGCGGCGCCGATGCGCAACTCCACGTTGAATGTTCCCATAACGGCTCCCGCAATGAAGGCGCTACGGCCCGATGATTTCCACCGACTGAATCGCCACCGGATTCACCGGGGAGGAACCTTCTCCGCCGGGCCTGGTGGGCGCGGTGGCGATGGCGTCGATGGCTTCCAACCCGGCTACCGTCTGGCCGAATATGGTGTAGTTGGGGGGCAGGGGGTAGTCGGCGTGCATCAGGAAGAACTGGCTGCCGTTGGTGTTGGGACCGGCATTGGCCATGGCCATAATCCCGCGGGTGTAGGGACGGCGCACCGGCTCATCCGCGAAACGATACCCGGGGCCGCCGCCGCCGGTGCCGGTGGGGTCTCCCCCCTGGATCATGAACCCCGGTATGGTGCGGTGGAAGATCACGTTGTTGTAGAAACCATCACGGGCCAGGAAGACGAAGTTGTTCACCGTGTTGGGCGCATCGCCGGTCAGCAGTTCCACGGTGATGGGCCCGGCCGTGGTGTTGAGGACGGCGGTGTAGGATGCCGAGGTGTCGATGGTCAGGGGCGGTGGGGCGGACCACTGCTTGATGGAGCGACCATCCATTACCAAGACAGTCGCCGCCGCGCCGGGCGCCCCGGCGGCGCCCGGTTGCACCGCCGTTGCCGGCACGATCGCGGTGGCGGGTGGCGCCGGCGGACTCGTCGCGGGAGGCTCGGTCGGAGCGGCGTCGCCCCCTCCCGGCCCTCCCACCGGGGGAGTGGTTATGAAGTTGCACGCCGCAAGCGTCAGGATTGCGGCTAGGGTCAGGACAAGGGTGGTGAGCAGTCTGGTAGGCGTAATCATGCCGGGTTTTCACCTTGTGTTATACCGCCGGCGGCTCAACAACCTGCCGGTAGGTCGTTCTAGTAGGGCCTTGTGATCTTGGCGACTTCCTTCAGCGCGTCCAGGGAGAAGTCGGGAGACTGGCACAGGCTGATGGTTTTCTGTTCGTAGTCGGCGATGGCGCTGACCATGTCGGGAATGCGGTCGGCGATGTCGAAGGGGATGTTGGTCACGCCGTGCTTGTCGCCGTGGAGCAGGTCTCCGGTGTGAACGGTCAGGCCGCCCACCTCCACCGGAATGCCCATGTCCACCATGTGAACGTAAGCGTGGGACACCGAAATCTCCTTGGCGAAGAACTGGAACCCCAAGGCGCGTACCTCGTCCAGGTCTCGCACGGTTCCGTCGGTGGCTACGGCCAACGCGCCCAGGGCTTTGTGGATGTTGGACTGCACCTCTCCCCAATAGGCTCCCAACGGCGGGTTGTCGATGTCGTGCAGGACGATAAACCGGGGTTCGGGCACTGAGACGATGAGATCCCACCAATCCTCCCGGGCCACGCTGTGTCCCTCAGGACGGTTGGCGGATATTACGCCGGTGACCGCGTACCCAACTATCGGGGGAAATTCCTGGAATACCGTCTTTATCTCCGGCAGCATGAAGCCCGCGTTCTTGGGACGAACATTGAACCCCTCGATGGCGTTGCAGATGCTCGGAGAATCAATCTGAGACAGGGCTTTCAGCGTGGCGTCGCTCACGGTTTGATACAAGGCGGGACCTCCAGGGAGTAACGGTTGCGGTTGAGCGCGCCCCGAAACATCGGGGCATACTGAATTCGAGCCGCCAGCGAGCATATCATAATCGGTCGCGGGGCTGAAAGTCGGCCCATGACAATCCGAACTCCGACATACTACAATTCCGGCAAACACCCCTTTCCTTACGTAGATCTATCCACGGTGAACTGATATGCCCCAGCACAAAGCCCTGGTTACCCGAACCCTGCTCCCGCCGGCGTTGGACATCATCCGCGAAGCCGCCGCTGTAACGGTCTGGCCGGAGGAAGCGCCGCCCTCGGCGGAGGAGCTGCGCCGCCTGGCCGCCGACGCTGACGGCATTCTCACCACCATCATGGACCGGGTGGACGCCACGCTCCTGGACGCCGCGCCCAACCTGCGCGTCATCAGCCAGCTCGCGGTGGGCCTGGACAACGTTGACGTGGCCGAGGCCACCCGCCGGGGCATCCCGGTGGGCTACACGCCGGGCGTGCTGGCCAAATCCACCGCCGACCTGGCCTTTGCCCTGCTGCTGGGCGCGGCGCGGCGCACTTCGGAAAGCGAGCGCTGGGTGCGCGCCGGCGGCTGGCAAATCCAGTTCCATCCCACCCACTGGCTGGGGCAGGATGTTCACGGCGCCGGCCTGGGCATCGTCGGCCTGGGCCAGATTGGCCGCGAAATCGCCCGCCGCGCCCGCGGCTTCGACATGGACATCATCTATCATTCCCGCACCCGCTACCCGGATGTTGAGGCCGAGTACGGCGTCCGCTACGTGGAGTTCAACGAGTTGCTGGCCCAGGCCGATTTCGTCGTCCTCAGCGTGCCCTTGACGCCCCAGACTCATCACCTCATCAGTACGCCGCAACTGACGATAATGAAGCCTTCGGGCATCCTCATCAACGTCTCCCGCGGTCCGGTAGTGGACCCCGCGGCCCTCTACGAAGCCCTGCGCGACGGCCAAATCGCCCGCGCCGCCCTGGATGTAACCGTTCCCGAACCCATCGCCCCCGACGATCCTCTGATGACGCTGGACAACCTGGTCATCACCCCGCACATCGGCAGCGCGGCCCTGCCAACGCGGTTGAACACCATGAAGCTGGCGGCGCGCAACCTGGTTGCCGGCCTACGGGGCGAACCCATGGAGGCGTGCGCCAACCCGGAGGCAGCCGCATGATAAAATCCCAGCGCTTCATCAAGGAATTGCGGTATCGACTCCGGCGCCAGTCAAGTCGTAATAGACATCAAGCTACGAACGGGCCTCAACATCCGACGAGGTTGCCATCCGCCAGAGGCGGACTACGCTCCTCACAATGACAGCCCAAAGACTCTGTCAGTTCTGTGCCTTGTCAACCCCATGAATCCCGCCGTGTGCTATGATATGCGCTCATAGCGAGGGCCAGCGTTCCCGCCATCCGTACCCAGGAGTTCCGAAATACCATGACCACCCCGGCGGCATCCGTCCAACTTGAAACGCGCGCTACTTTGGGCAAGAAGGTCAAGGCCTTGCGCCGGGCCGGCGTAGTGCCCGTCCATCTTTACGGGCGGGGTGTCGCATCCCGCGCGCTGCAATGCGATGCCCGCACTCTCCTACTGGCCATCAGCCGCGCCGGCGGCGAATATGGCCAGCCCCTGCGCGTTACCATCGCCGGCGAACCCGACGAATATACGGCGGTGCCGTCGGAAATACAGTGGGAGCCGCGCACCGGCGATGTGCTCCACGTGGACCTCCGCACCGTATGACCCTGATCCCAATCGCACCGTCGTTCTACCCTTCGGACTACCGGCCCAGGAGGCTACGATGTACCTGGTTTTCCTCGGCGAATCCGGCCTGACCGGCCTCAGCGCCGCCGACCCCACCCAGCCCCACCACGTCCACGCCGGCCTGCTGGTGCAAGAGAACCAGTACATATCCATGACCGGAGAGTACGACGCCCTGATGCGCCGCCACTTCGGCTCCCCTCCCGGAACCGACGGCGTGCCGTCGCAACTGCGTCCCGCCGACCTCTACCAGGGTAGCGGCGATTTCCGTTCCTGGCGCCCGGAACGACGCGGCGAACTGATCCAGGACTGCCTCAGCATCCTCGTCCGCCGGGAAACCCCGCTGCTGGTGTCCTACATCAACAAGGAAGAGTACCTGCAAGCCCGTTCCACCGAGGGCAATTCCATTTACGGCGACAACGACCCGTCCCGTCTGGCCTTCAGCCGTTTGCTCCTGGCCCTGACCATGTTCCTGGACGAGAACGTGATGGCCCAGATGAACCCCGACGACATCATGCAGTCGGCATGGGATGTCCACGACTACGCCATGCTGATGGCCGGCTCCGACACCCCGTCGATACCGCTGGCCTTGGCCGAGTTCCTCAGCGAGGAAAACGACTCCGTCAACCCCAACATCTACGATGACCTGCTCATCGCTCCGGCCGCCACCAGCGTGGGCGGGCAACTGGTGTCGCTGTGCGCCTATATCACCCGGCGCTGGCTCCAGCAGCCCGGCGCGCCGCACGGCTACTTCGACGCCCTCCGCGATGGCCGCGTCATCCAGGTCATCTACCCCTACCAGTTCGATTAGGCGGATCACTGGAACCGAGTCGGCGTTATATTCGCAATTCAGGGGTCTCCTTTGGTAGGGGCGAATGATTATTCGCCCCTACTTTGCGGCTGGCGCACACCGAATCGAACCCTCGAAACCGTTATGCCGTCTTGCCCGACGACGCAAGTGCATTTGTTGAAAGTTTCACATATAATGCGCCCCTAATCTAAACAACCCGAATCTGGACGCAAGAACCAATTCGTCGTCCGCTGACAAACGGGATCTAGCAGGGAGGGAAACGTGCTGAAACCCACTATCGCCCTGGCCATCGCCGCATCGTTGCTCCTGGTGGTCGGGATCGCCTGCGGCGGAGCCGCCGAAGAGCCGGCGCCCGCCGCTCCGGCCCAACAGCCCGCCGCGGCATCCCAGCAGCAACAGCCGGCAGCCGCCCCCGCTGCCACCGAGGCTCCGGCGGCACCGGCGCAACAGCAGAGCCAACCCGCCCAACCCGCGGCGACGGTTGCCCCCGTCATCGCCACCGCCACGCCCCGTCCTACCAACACTCCGTCCGTCGCGCAGCAGTCGGCAGTGGTTGGCGGCCGGCTCCGCATCGCGGTGACGCCGCCGGTGCAGGAACTGGTGCGCGGCTGGCTGGGCACCACCACCTCGGCCAACGCCCAGGTGCGCCCCTTCGGCGAGCCGCTGGTCCACACCGACCGCTTTGACGGCTCCCTCCAGCCCGGCCTCGCCACCGAGTGGGAAATCTCCAAGGCCGACGGTACGCAGTGGATTTTCCGCCTGCGCGAGGGCATCCCCTTCCACGGCAATTGGGGCGACTTCACCGCCCATGACGTTCCCCATTCCGCCGCCCTGATTATCGGCGAAGAGGCCATCGCCACCGACACCGGATTGTTCCGGGGTCTCTTTGGCCAGACCGCTGACGAGCTCTTTGAGAACATCAAGGTCATCGACGATTCCACCGTCGAGTTCAACCTGCTGCGCCCCGAAGCCGCCATGGACTTTGTGGTCTCCGCGCAGCAGGGCAACTACTTCATGTACAGCAAGGCCCAGTGGGACGCCGAGGGCGAGCCGGGCTACATTGACAAGCCCGCCGGCAACGGCCCCTGGCAGTTCGAGAGCCGCCAGCTCGGCGTCGGCGGCAACATCCTCTACTCCCGCGTCGAAGACCACTGGCGCCAGACTCCCTTCTGGTCCGAGTTGGAACAGATCAACACGCCGGAGCCGGCCACCCGCCTCGCCAACCTGCTCACCGCCCAGGTGCAGATTGCCGAGGTCAACCGCGACCTCCACACCGAAGCCAAGGACGGCGGCATGATAATCGTGGAGAGCGAGTTGCCCTCCATCCAGGTGGCCTTCGTCATGGGCGGCATCTACTCGCCGCTCAGTCCCTACCACGATCCCACCGACCCCCACCTGGACGTCCGGGTCCGTGAGGCCATCAACCGGGCCATCAATCGTGACGAGATCAACCAGGAGCTGTTCAGCGGGTTCGGCTCGCCTCATCCCGTGTGGGGCTTCCATCCCAGCCTGCCCGGCTGGAACCCCCGTTGGTCCGAAGAGTTCGACGAGAAATATGGCTTCGACCCGGAACGCGCCAAACAGTTGATTACGGAATCCGGCCACGAAGGCTACCCGCTGAAGATGGTCATCACCCAGCTTTCCGGCGTGCCCGAAATGATCCCCATGGCTGAAGCCGCTCTGACCTACCTGGGCGACATCGGCATCGACGTGGAAGCCGAGGAAATGGAATGGGCCCGCTTCCGCGCCGACTTCTACCGCCCCGGCAAGACCCACGGCACCATCGCCCCCATTCGCGGCACCATGCGCCCCGCCGAGGTAACCCTGCGCTTCTACAACCGCAGCGGCCCCGAGGGATTCCAGCGCATCGTCCCCGACCCCAAGCTTGACGACCTGTACGTGGAAGCCATTACCGCCGTGAACCCGGAGGTCAAGGCCAACGCGCTGAAGCAGGCCGGCGACATCAAATTCGACCTCTACGCCGAGGTGCCTATCATCTGGCTGCCCAGCCAGATTGCCATCAACCCCAACGAGGTCGGCGAGTTCATCTGGCCCGGCAACATCAACACCGCCATCACCCACACCGAGTACATCACCACGGCGCAGTAGCGCTGACGGAACGGGGATTATGAACGTAGGGGCGAATAATCATTCGCCCCTACAACCAAAAGGCAACGAACCGTGCAACGCTATATCCTCATACGGATCATCCAGTCCATCCTGGCCCTGCTGGTGCTGACCGTGATCGTCTTCAGCCTGGCTCGCATCGCCGGCGACCCGCTGGATGTGCTGCTGCCGTTGGAAGCCACGGTGGAAGACGCGGAGCGCGTCCGCGCCGCTTGGGGCCTGGACAGGCCGATCTACATCCAGTACTTCAAGTTCCTCGGCAACGCCCTGAAGGGGGACTTCGGCGAGTCCATCAAGCACCGCGACCAGCAGGCCATCAGCCTGGTGTTCGACCGCCTGCCGGCCACGGCCCAGCTGGCCGGCCTGGCCCTGGCCGTGGCCACCCTGATTGCCGTGCCCGTGGGCGTGTTGTCGGCGGTGAAGAAGGACACCATCTTCGACTACGTGGGCAAGGTGCTGGCCTTGACCGGCCAGTCCCTGCCCGCCTTCTGGCTGGGCCTGGTGCTGATGTGGATCTTCGCCGTCAACCTGGAACTGGTGCCCACCTCGGGCAAGGCCGGCATCGGGTCGTTCATCCTGCCGGCATTGTCCATCGGCTGGTTCCAGGTGGCCGCGCTGATGCGCCTGGTGCGCTCGTCCATGCTGGACGTGCTGGACACCGAGTACGTCAAGCTGGCCCGCATCAAGGGAGTATCCGAGAACAAGGTCGTGTGGAAACATTGTCTGCGCAACGCCGCCATCGCGCCTTTCACCTACTTTGCCCTGATCCTGGGTTCCCTGATGGTGGGCAGCGTCAGCATCGAGTTCGTGTTCGCCTGGCCCGGAGTCGGCCTGCTGGCCGTGGACAGCACCATCGCCCGCGACTTCCCCGTCATCCAGGCGGTGGTCATCGTGTTCTGCGCGGTGTACATCACCGCCAACCTGTTGGTTGACATCGCCTACGCCTACGTGGACCCGCGCATTCGGTACAGTTAGAGGAGAAAGCTGACATGGCCGCCGAAAACCGTACCAGCCCGGCCCCCGCCGCCGAGGAACCGGTCGCCGCTCTTGATGACGGCCGCTCCCGCCTGAGCGTCGTCCTCTCCGAGGCCAAACGGCTCCCGCTGTTCCCGATAGCCATCCTCCTGATCGTATTGGTGATTCCTGCCATCTTCGCCAACCAGATCGCCCCCCACGACCCCACCCGCGGCAGTCTCGGCAACCGGCTATCGCCGCCGGTGTGGCACCCTGACGGCAGCATGGAGCACATCCTCGGCACCGACAAGGTGGGCCGGGACATCCTCACTCGCATCATTTACGGCAGCCGCATTTCGGTAATCATCGCCATGATTGCCATTGTGGTCAGCGGCATCATCGGCACGGCCTTGGGCATCATCGCCGGTTATTGGGGCGGCTGGGTTGACGCCCTGATCATGCGTCTGGTGGACATATCATTATCAATACCCATCATATTGCTGGGACTGGTATTGGTGGCGGCCCTCGGGCCTCGGACCAGCACAGTGATTGCCGTTATCGTAGTGCTGCTGTGGTCCCGCTATGCCCGGCTGGCCCGGGGCGAAACCCTGTCGGTGCGGGTGCAGGACTACATCTCCCGGGCGCAGGTCGCCGGTTCTTCCCACCGCAGGATAATGGTTCGCCACGTTCTGCCCAACGTATTCAACAGCCTGGTGGTGCTGGCGACGCTGCAAGTCGGTTTCGTCATCATCCTGGAGAGCACCCTGAGCTTCCTGGGCGCCGGCGTCCCCCGGCCCAACCCGGCCTGGGGCCTGATGGTCGCCGACGGGCGCGAGCTGGTGGCGTCGGAAAAGGGCTGGTGGGTGTCCCTGCTGCCCGGCCTGGCCATCATGCTGGTGGTGCTCAGCATGAACCTCTTGGGCGACTGGCTGCGCGACCGCCTCGACCCGAAACAGCGGCAGGTGTAGCTGCCCCGTAAATATCGACGGCTGGCGGGAGCGCGGCGAAACCGTTCGCCGCGCTCTCCTTTTGGACACCCCAGAGCCAAACCCAGGAGCGGCAGTGCGCGGGAAGGATTTACTGGATTGGATGATCCTCTGTCGTCACACGATCTCAATCCTGATAATCCGTCAAATCCCGAAAAATCCTGCTTCTGACAATCCCCAAAGCGGGTACGTATGAGTGACAATCCCCCTTTGACTCCCCCGGCCGTCCAACCCAAAATAGAATATATGTCCGACCTCACCCACATCGTCGCCCAGAAACCCAGGACGGCCGCCTCATCGTCCGCTTCCTCGTCTCCGCGCCCGTTACGCCGACTACCTAACCCGTCGCAACACGCTCAACCCCCAGAATCCCATCGACTTCAACCTCATCCGCAGGCCCCGATACCCTCCTGGCCCCGACCCTTAAGGTGCAACGCGCCGTACCGTCAAATCCTGTCCATCCCGCTAAAATCGCCTCCTCCGCCCAACGTGGGACGCATGATGCCCGACACTCCATTGCTCGTTTGAGTGTGGCGGTATCGCGCGCCGTAATCTACAATGGCCGGGTGATTATCTGTTCGGTGCGGAGCTGTTGCGGCTCCCGGCGCCGTCACCCGTCAGGAGGGATTCGTTGTGAAGGTTAAAGCTGCCGTTTTGTGGGAAGTTGGTCAGCCCTTGGACATCCGCGAGGTTGACCTGGATGAGCCGAAGGCCGGCGAGGTTCTGGTGAAGGTGGGGTCTGCCGGCATTTGCCGCAGCGACCGCCATTTCATGCACGGCGACGCTCCCATCGCCATTCCGGTGGTGCTGGGACACGAGGGCGCCGGCACCGTCGTCCAGACCGGCCCCGGAGTCACGTTGGCCAGCGAGGGCGACCAGGTCATCCTGTCCTTCGTGCCCGCTTGCGGACGCTGCCGTTCCTGCCTGGAAGGGCACAGCAACCTCTGCGACCTCCACGGCGCCACCGGCGCCAATATGCTGGACGGCACCACCCGCCTTCACGCCGATGGCCGGGACATCCACCACATGGGCAAGGTGGCCTGCTTCGCCGAGTACGCCGTCCTGCCCGAAACCGGCGTGGTTCCCGTCGCCAGCCCGGTGCCCATGGACAAGGCGGCGATGATTGGCTGCTCCGTCACCACCGGCGTCGGCGCGGCCCTGTACAGCGCGGAGATCAAGGCCGGCAGCACTGTCGCCGTCATCGGCTGCGGCGGCGTGGGCCTCAACGTCATCATGGGCGCGGCCCTGGCCAGCGCCGGCCAGATTATCGCCGTGGACATCCGCGAAGCCCAGCTGGAGTTCGCCATGCGCTTCGGCGCCACCCACACCGTCAACGCCGCCGACCAGGACCCGGTGCAGCAGGTGAAGGAACTGACCGGCGGACGGGGCGCGGACTACACCTTTGAAGTATTCGGCAGCGGCGACACCACCAAGGCCGCCTACGAGATGGCCGCCAAGCGCGGCATCGTCACCGTGGTGGGCATCGCCCCCTGGGGCCAGGAAGCCGGCATCAACGCCGTTGACTTGGTGCGCAACGAAAAGACCCTGCGCGGCTCCTACTACGGCTCCGCCCGCTCCCGCACCGATATGCCCGTCATGGTGGACCTCTACCAGTCGGGCAAACTCAACCTGGACGACTTGGTGGTCCGCCACTACACCCTCGACCAGATCAACGAAGCCTACGCCGACCTCGACCGCGGCGAAATCGGCCGCGGCGCCATTATGTTCGACTAGCCCGGCGCAGTTACTGATGCGTGAATGAATGCCTGAACCAAACCTATCCGTCGTTCCCGCGAAAGCGGGAACCTAGGTGGACGGGCGAAAGCAAGCCTCGTTTAGATAACCGTTCACGCATCAGTACCATCGCGTGGCAGCGGCGAATTGTCATTTGTTCCTGCTCCCGTCCCTCCCTGCCGAAGGAGTGTCTATGATGGTAGTAGTCTCTGTTTGGGAAGTGATAGGCATTACGACCACCGTAATGCTGGTTTTCACGGGTCTGGCTTTGATCGCGTTTTTGATTGGCATCAAGATTGGCGAGCGAAGCAAACGCAAGGAGATGACTACTCCCGGGCGGAAGCGGTAGCTAGGGATTTTGCTTATGGCTACGGACAGGGCGCCAACATTGGCGGCGGACTATGCTCGGAAGTCGTGGGATCTGCTGGCCGAGTCGGACCGGAAGTTTGCAGAACGCAAACCCTTGCCGGCCTCCGAAACGCTCTGGCAGGCAACGGCCCAGGCGGTGATGGCAGTAGCCGCCCACCGGGGCTGGGACTGCGACGGCAGCCGGCTCTCGCTAAGGATAACGGTTGAACGGCTGGCCGAGGAAGAGAAGGACAGCCTTATCTCTCTGAAGTACATCTACGCCGAAAACTTCCGCGACAACGCCGAGTCAGACTTCATGGAGTTCCGTGAGCTGGCCTATGACGGCGCCAAAGCCCGCGATTACATTCGCTGCCTTTTGGCGATGATATGCTGACGGAAGACCACACCAGAACAGCGCTGTCTTTCCTGGCCGCATCAGATCGCGAGTTCGCTTCCGGCGACCGGCTGCAAGCATCTGAAAAACTGTGGGGAGCCGCAACACACGCTCTGATGGCGGTGGTGATGCAGAGTGGCCGCCGTCTCAGCAGCCACAGCTCATTCAAGGACACCGCAGAACGCCTATCCGATGAGCATGACGACCCGTCCATGGAGTACGGGTTTGCCCATGCCGAAAGGTTTCACCGCAACTTCTATCACGACGATATGATGGGAGCAGAAGTGGATATGCTGCGTCCCAGAGTTCACGATTTTGTCAACCGCGTTCTCAGCCTGCTCGGTTGAAGAGAGGTAGCTATGCCCCGCCTGTCAGTCCTATCTGAAGTCCAGCGCCAGATGCTGCAATTCTTTCCCTGCATGGAAAACGACGGCGTACCGTGGACACCGCTGGCGAAACCGCTGGCCGAGTCCACCGCCACCATCGTCACCACCGCCGGCCTGCACCTGCGCGACGACCAGCCCTTCAATCGGGATCATCCCGGCGGCGAGTCCACCTACCGCGTAATCCCCAGCGATTCCAACCCTGCCGACATCGTGCAGAGCCACTTCAGCATCGGCTTCGACCGCACCGCCATCTACCGTGACATCAACATCACCTTCCCCGTGGACCGGATACGCGAGTTGGCCGAGCGCGGCTTCATCGGCAAAGTCGCTCCCAATCACTACTCCTTCATGGGCGCGTTGCGCGACTGCACCGTCGTCGCCGAGCAGACCGGCCCGGAGGTGGCGCAACGGCTCAAGGAGGAGGGAGTTGACCTCGTTCTGCTGACCCCCACTTGACCCCTCTGCACCCACGCCGTGAGCGTGCTGGCCCGGGTCTTTGAAGCCGCCGGCCTGACCACCGTAGCCATCGCCCTGGTGCGCGAACACGCGGAGCGAGTTCGCCCGCCCCGTGCCCTCTGGGTGCCCTTCTACTTCGGCTACACCATGGGCAAACCTGATGATCCCGACTTCCAGCACCAGGTCCTGACCGCCGCGCTGGCGACGCTGGACGCTGAGTCTGGCCCGGCGCTGGTGGATTATCCCGAGGAAGCCGGCCCCATCGGGCTGCCCCAGGCGTCGGAAGTTGCCGCCTCAACCAACGGCGACGCCAAGCCCCTGGACGCCGCCGGCGAGATTACCGCCCTGCGCGGCTACTACGAGCGTTGGCAGGAGCAGCGAGGCCGCACCGCCGTGGGCGTTACAGGCATACCACAACGCCGGTTCCGCGGCATCATCCGCTTCCTGGAAGCCTACGCCGAAAGCGACGCCGCCGACCTGGACGAGCGGCCGGCCGATGTATCCGTGCCCCAGTTCGTCCGCTACTGCGCCGACGACCTCAAAGCCTTCTGCTACGAGGCCCGCATGGCCCAGCGTCCCAACGACGGCGAGGAGGACATCCACCGCTGGTTCTGGGGAGAGACGGCGGTGGGCGCGCTCATCGACAGCATCACCCAACGGCTGAACGCCACCGGGGACGCCAGGTTGCAGGCGACCGCCTACGGGTTGTCCCGGTAGCGGTTAGACGTCCGGCCCGTCCCCGCCGCCCGGCGCGTCGGTGGGGAGCGGTGCATGGATCGGCGTAATGGCGGTTGGTCGTGCTGTGGGTACGTGAGGCGGCAGTTGCGCTCCATCCGGGGGCATCTGTCCATCGGGGAAGTGCAGCGTCCGCACCGGGTAGTTGATTGTGATGCCTTCCTCGACGAGGCGGGCGTGCAACTGTTTTATGAGCTCGGTCCGCACCTCGAAGCTGGACAGCCGGTCCCTGGCCTGCACGAACAACCAGAAATCGATGTTGCTCTCGCCGAAGTTGTCGTAACCGAAGTAGGCGCCGTATTCCCGGACTGCTCCGGGATGCTGGGCCAGCACCTTGTCCATCACCTCGTGGCTCACCGTTTCCACCCGTTGCAGGTCGCTTTCATAGGCCACACCGCAGGTGAGAAAGACGTTGACGTGCGTGTCGGGTTTGCTGTAGTTGGTGATGATGGTCTCGGCGAAGCGGGAGTTTGGGACGACTACCAGGTTGTTGGTCCAGGTGCGGAGCCGGGTGCTGCGCCAATTGACGTCCACCACGTAGCCGCTGACGCCGCCCTCCATGTCGATGTAGTCGCCCGGGCTGACCACCCCCTCGGTGATGACGTAGGTTCCCGCGAACAGGTTGCTCAACGTGGGCTGTATCGCCAGCGCCACCGCCAGGCCGCCGATGCCCAGTCCGGCGATCAGCGGCGTGATGTTCACCCCCAGCACGTCCAGCGACACCATGATCGCCATTACCGCCACCACGATGAGCAGGCTGCGGCGGGCCAATGGCAGCGCCCAACTGCCGGTGTTGGCGGCCGGTGTGCTGCCCAGGTAATCCTGGAGCCAGTTGAGGGCGCTGCGGCCAACCGCATTGATGAGCACCGCGCCGATGATGATGGCGGCCACCGCGGCCGCTTTGTTGACCCCCGCATCCACTTCGGCCGGCAGCGTCAGCGGGACCTCGATGGCAAGGTACGCTCCCAGCAGGATGATGTAGGCAATTACCGGCCCCCGCGCCGCCGTAACCAGGTGGTCGTCCAGCTCACCGGGGAACAGACGCGCCCCGCGCAGGATCAGGCGGAACAGCAGCCGGCTGAACAGAAAGGCGAACAGGACCGCGCCGGCCACGATGGCCAGACTGATCAGCAGGTCAACCCAGGTAATGTCGGCGGCGACGGCCGCGTCGTTCAGCCCGCGGAGCCAGTTGGTCAGGGTTTGTCCCATGTGAAACTTCGCCGTATTAGCGTGTGCCTTGGAGATTATGGATTGCTTCCGCTATTTGCGGCATCAGTTCCCCGGCGGGGCCGGAGATTACGACATGCGCGGATGGCGTCAACTGGGTGGGTTCAGGATTGACTTCAATGATCTGCGCTCCCCGCTCCCGGGCGAGGATGGGCAGTTGGGCCGCCGGATTCACCGCGCCCGAGGTGCCCACCAGCAGCATGGCGTCGCACCGTTGCGTCTCCGCAAAGCAGGCGTCCAGAGTGGCGGCCGGTATCGGCTCTCCGAACATTACGGTGTCCAGCTTGATGACGCCGCCACACTCCCGGCATATGGGCGGCACGTCGGTGATAGCGTACTCGGCGCGGGGCTGACGCCAGCCGCAGCCGATGCAACGCAGGTAATTTCGGTTGCCGTGGATTTCCAGCAGGTTGCGGCTGCCGGCCCGTCCGTGGAGGTCATCCACGTTCTGCGTGATGACCGCCTTGAGAATGCCGGCCCGCTCCAGTTGCGCCATGGCCACGTGGCCGGGATTGGGCGCGGCGTTGTCCACCGCGTCCTTGAGGTCGTAGGTGGGGTTGCCCGGCGTGACCTCGTCGTGGAGACGGCGTTCCCACCAGTCCTGGGGATCCCGCGCGAACACCCGGTAGGACAGGTTGCTGGGTTGGCCGTACCTGGTCCACAAGCCATCGGGACCGCGAAAGGATGGGATGCCGCTTTCCACTGAAAGGCCGGCTCCGGTAAGCGCGATGGCGTAATCGGCGGCAACTAGAATTCGGGCGGCGTTCTCAATAGGATCCATGTCTTTCAATTCGGCCCCGTTTCAGGAGATACCACACCGTCGGCCACGCGAAAGTAGGCGGCCGTATCGCCCAAAATGGCGCGCAACGGTTCAGCGTCGGTGGTCGTCAGCAGAGTCTGGCGATATTGGGAAACCTTTTGCAAGACCCTGACGCGGCGGCGGTCGTCCATTTCGGAAAACACGTCATCCAACAGAATGATGGGGTCATCTTCGCGGGCCTGCGCCAGATAATCGGCCTCCGCGAGGCGCAGCGAAAGGGCGATGGTGCGGGCCTCGCCGCGGGAGGCGAATGAGTTGGCGTCCCGCCCGTTCATGAATATGGCGAGGTTATCGCGGTGCGGCCCGACGGCGGTGGCAGCGGTGGCCTGCTCGCGGGCAGCGTGCCGTTGCAGTTGCTCGCGAAAAACCGCAGCCGTGTCTTCGGCGGTCTCCTGCGGCGCGACGCTGGGGCGATATTCCAGGGTGAGGGTTTGGTCGGGTTCAGCCATGTTCCGGTGATGGCCACGAGCCGAGTCGGACAACCGCTTGATGGCATTGTCGCGGCCTAGCGTTACTGCCGTCCCTGATTGAAGCAGTTGTTCGTCCCAGTAATCAAACTCCTCAGGAGTAACGGGCGCTTCCCGACGCCGGCGCAACAGGCCGTTACGGTGCCGCAGGGCGGCCTGATACCGTTGCAGGGCGTCCAGGTAAGGCCGGCGGGCCTGGCAGATCAGAATATCAAGGAACCGCCGCCGATTTGAAGGCGAGCCGAGAACCAGTTCCAGATCATCGACCGAGAACAGAGTAGCGCCGATGCGGCCCACCAGGCCGGAGGCGGTGCTGCGTTGGCGATTGACTCGTATCTCCTTGGTGACCGGCGGCAAGGCGGTCGCGCTTGTCGATGCGCCGGCTTCACGCCCGGAATCTCCGGTCTCTCGCGCCGACGGCAGGTAGCCAACCACCGCAGTCATCTGTTGCCCATCCCGGCACACGACCCCGGTGATGTAAGCGGCGTCGCCGGCGCGGGCGGCGTCGAAGTTGAGCACCTGCCGTTCCCGTTCGGTGCGGAAGGAGCGCCCCACCGCCAGCGTGTACGCGGCCTCCAGCAAAGCCGTCTTACCCTGCGCATTTGACCCGTGGAACACGGACACGCCCTTGGGCAGAGCAACATCCGCCTGGCGGAAATTGCGGTAGTTGGTGAGGCTGAGCCTGGACAGGTAGGCCAACGTTGGGAATATTTAACGCGAACCGGCGGAAACGCCGAGGAAGTTCATAGCAGAGGCGCCGGCTCCGGAAGCATCCGCATATACGTACTCGCCCTTGGTTGCTTCGGCCAGCAGCTGTAGAACGGTGTGGCCGCTTGGATCGCCCAGGCCGATGGTATGCACTTTCAGGTTGTGCACGTCGCTGCTGAGCAGCACCGCCAACAGTTCATCCTGGGTAAGCTCACTCGTAGTATCAACGCACGCCTTGCCCGGTTCCTCCAGCTCCGTCGGGCAAGGCTGCACCGCACCGGGGTTGAAGGGCTGGTAGCCGGTGATAATATCGACACAGGCATTTTCTCCGCCACCCAGTTCCGCGGGGCAAGGCTTCACCTCATCGGGATGGACCGGGTGGTAAGCGGTGACCGTCTCGCCGGTAGTGGCAACCCGAACCGGGTCGCACACTTCCATGGGGCGCACCGCCATATCCAGCGGACAAGGCACCAGCCCCGCCAGGTCGATGGTGATGGTTTCAAACACCGGACTGCACACTTCCCCGGGCGCGCTGTCAATACCCGCCCCGCAGAGCTCCGCTTTGGCCGGGTCAACTATGATGAACCCCCCGTCGCTGCCGTCGGTCAACAGCACTATCACGTTATCCCGCTCCTGGTCGCCGTGGGTCAGGAGTGCGTTGTGGGCCGCGCCAACCGCGTCATAGATATAGGCGGGTTGGTCTATTGTCTTCAGAGTATCCACCGCATTGAGCCATCTCCTGGAGTTTTCCAGCGACTCCAGTGATGCCAATTCCGGGAAAGGATCGGGAACGTCGGTGAACAGAGCCAGCGACGCCAGGCTGTCTTTAGGTGGCCGGCCGCCATCGACATAAGGCAGCGCCACATTCAGCAATGCTTGCTTAACCACGGGCAAGCTGCCGCTGATGGTCTTACTGTTGTCCACCAGGAAGATGGTATTGGTGTCGTCACCGAAGAGATCCGGGACCACTTCGGCCAATGGCGCTCCTTCGGCAGCGTCGGCGGGAGACGCGATGCCGGAATCGTCCTCGCCGGTCACCAGAGCGAAAATGCCGTAGGCTATCCCGGCCAATATGGCCAAGGCCAGCAAACCCAGCAGGATGAGCAGCAAGGTCCGCCAGTTGAAACGGGGTTGCGGTTCTCCGTAGCTAATGTAGTAGGTTGTCACTGCAAACCACCTCGTGGTTGTCGGGGTCTGTCAGTTGCGCAGGGCGCAACCTTCGCAGTAACCGTAGAAATCAACTCGCTGGGATGAGACGTGGAAATCGGTGTTCTGGCCGATGGCCTGCTGTAGTTCGGCCACGCTTTCCTGTCCCACGTCGGCGTCAACCACCGCGCCGCAACCCAGGCAAACCAGGTTAGCGTGGGGGGAAAGGTTAGCGTCGTAGCGAGACTGTTTCTGGAACGGCAGTTCACGGACGATGCCGGCCTGTTCCAGCACTCCCAGGGTAGAATATACCGTGGCCAGGGTGACGTAGGGAAAGAAGTCGCGCACGCGCTCAAAGATCTCCCGCACGGTGGGGTGGTCAGCGGAATTGACCACTACCTCGGCGATAGCAAGGCGCTGCGGAGTAAGCCGAATGCCCAACGGCTTCAATCGAGCAACAAGATGTTCCTGGGTAGTCATGACGGGCATCTCTCAAACCATTATCCGAGCGACAGTATATCATCACGGACCAAGCGGTGTTACAGGGTTGCCGAATCTCATCAGGGCCTTTTCAAAGTCCCAGACAATGGCATTTTACCCCGAACCCGTCATTCCGGCGAAAGCCGGAAGACCCAGGGCTAGGGGCCGCGGACGGGGTTGAGATGCTGCCAGCGTTTGTCGGTCCAGAGGATGCGGTTGATGTCGATGGGGTTGTGGGGGTGTTCGGCGTTCCAGCGGGTGAGGTACTCGGCGTAGCGGGCCAAGAAGTCGTCCATCTCATCGGGATAGTGGATGAAAAACTGCATACCGGGGCTCTCACGGGCCGCTTTTTCGCGCTGCTCGCCGTCAAGGACGTTGCCTTTGCAGTCGTGGAGGCGGTCTTCACAGACGCAGGGGTAAGGATTGGTTTCGTAGTACACCCGGCTGTGGAGGCTGAATTCGATGTCTTCGGCGCGGCGGCGTTGGGCTTCGATTTCGGCGGGATCGGGTTCAGGGTCGGCCTGGGCTGCGTCGGCTTCGGGTAGGTAGTCGAAGCCGCGTTGGAGGAGTTCTCTGGCGGCGGAAAGGCGGTGGCAGGGTTTGAAGTCGGGGAGTTGGCCCTGCATGACGTTGATAAGGAACCGGACGGTTACATAGCCATCTTCGGTTTCCTCACGGACGATCCGGGCCAGTTCCGACCGGATGCGGTGGGCGTCGCTTTGGGATTCGGATTGCGGCTGAGGTTGCGGGCGGGAGCGGGGTTCACGGAGGCGCGGGCCTGGGGCGGCGCGGGCGCGGTCGATAACCGGCTGGGCTTGGTCGAAGCCGAGCTTGACGAGGAGACGGGCGGCGTCGATGCGGTGGCAGGGTTGGAAGTCCGCGAGATCGCCGTCCATGGCGGAGAGGAGGAAGCGGACGATGAGGCGGCCGTCCTGGGTTTCCTGGGTGATGATGCCGGCGAGGTCGGACATAAATTCTATTTTAGGGAAGGCAGCGGGGGGCGTCAAAGGGGGAATGTCATCAGGCAGGGTCTTTCGGTTGTCGTTGCGAGGAGCACAGTCCGGCTCTGGCGGATGGCAATCTTGTCGTTGGAACAGACCCGTTTGTGGTTAGCCACCGGAGCCTTGACGGGATTGCTTCGCTGCGCTCGCAATGACAAACATGAAAACCGAAAGACCCTGTGTAAAGCGCGGCGCGGCTTGCTGAGGTGGTGGGGCGGGGTTATACTGCGGCATCATGGCGATTAATCCTGACGATTTCCCTCCGGGTTCGTATCACGAGTTGCCGTTGTTCCCCCTGAACAACGTGGTGCTGTTTCCCGGTATGCCGTTGCCGCTGCATATTTTTGAGGAGCGGTACAAGGCTATGATCGGCGCCTGCATCGACCGGGACGAGCCCTTCGGCGTGCTGCTCATCAGGGAGGGCAACGAAGTCGGCGACCCGGCGGAACCCCATTCCATCGGCACCACCGCTCGCGTCTCGCAAGTGCAGCGACTCCAGGAAGGGCGTCTCAACATACTGACCCGAGGCGAGAACCGTTTCGAGCTGCTGGAAACGGTGCAGACAGTGCCCTATCTGGTGGGCCTGGTTCGCTATATCGACGACGCGGAGGGCGATGTATCGTCAACCACCGTGGCCGGCGTCCGCGAGCAGTACATCCAGCTCCAGCGGCAACTGACCGCCATGGCCGGCGGATGGGACCGTGAGGTTTCGGTGCCCGACGAACCAATCGGTTTGGCCCGCATCGCGTGCGCCACCCTCGCGGTAAGCCTGCCCATCCCTCCCGACGTGCGTCAGTCGCTGCTGGAGACACCGACCGCCGGCGGCCAGCTGGAGAAGCTGCTGACCCTGATGCGGCAAGCCAACCGCATCGTCACCGAGCAGGTGGAGCAAAACACCCCGTTCAAAGGGCCGCGGCTGAACTAACGCGGCAACCCAGGCTCACTCCGGGGATTGCAGGCGTTGTAACTGCTCCCGCAATCGCCGCGCTTCTGCTTCGGCCCGCTCGGCGCGGGCTTCCGCGGCGGCCAGCGCGTCCAACGCCTCAATCAGGTCCGGCAGATATTCCCGCGTAACCGGGTTCCAGAATCGCAGCAGCCGGTCCTCCGCGTGCAACTCCAGGCCCAGGGCCGGACTGTAGCCGCGTATCGGGCTGCGGTTGTAGTCAACCGGCAGGGGCCGATACACGCCGTTCTCCAGTATGTCGCCAGCCAGCGCAACATCGTGCCACTGGCCGCCGCTGGGGTCAAAACGCCAGTATTCCCGCACCACCAGTTGCGCGTATATGTTCCGTTTGGCAGTGTAGTCGTGCCGGCCGGTGCTCGGCGACGCCACCTCCAGCACAAAGTCCGGCGGCTGCCCCACTTCGCTGATGACGTATCCGTTGGCCTCTTCAATAAGTTGAGCCGGAAAGGGCAGGTCCAAGGCTACCACGCAGTCGGGGCGGGGGGAGCGACGGGCATCGCGGGCCTCAAAACAAAGATAGCCTTCTCCCGATACCAGCGTATGCGGCTGGCGCCGGTAATGGCTGCGCAGCACTTGGTCGATGCGAGCGATATGGGGGCGTTGTTTCATGCCGTCAGGAAGTGGGGGCGGATCCGGCAGTTCGGTAAGATGGGGATACACTGGAGCCGATTGCGGTTTGGTAGTCACGGCGAACCTCCCTGGCTGGCGGTGTAGATGCGCCGGGCCCCGGCCTCGGGAATCATGCCCGAGAACAGTTCGGGATGTATCATCTCGCCCAGTATCTCCAGGCCGGTGACCAGTCGGGGGCCCGAACGGCTGGTGTAGTTGCTGGCGTCAATGACGAACACGCGGTCGTTTTGCACCGCGGGCAGCGACTGCCAGCCCTCTTTCGCCGTAAGCAGCGGGATGTCCTCCATCCCCCTTGGGACCTCAAATCCGCAGGGCATCACCACGATGACCTCCGGCTGACTCGCCACGACCTCGTCCCATTCCAACGGGAATGATCCCATCTCCTTGTCGCCGAAGCAGTTGGCGCCGCCGGCCAGTTCCACCATCTCCGGCACCCAGTGACCGCCGCACATCAGGGGGTCGGTCCATTCCAGGTGGAGCACCCGGGGCCTGGTGTCAGCCAACTCCGCCCGTTGGGTCACGGCGTCGATGCGTTCCTGCATACGGGCGGTTACCTGCTCGGCAACCGCTTCGGCGCCGGTGGCTCGGCCGACCCGGCGCACGTCTTCCAGCACATCTCCCAGGTACTGCGGATCCAGGGAGATCACTTCCGGCTGCTTGGTCATATTCGCGGTGGACTCGGCAACCTGCCGAGAGGAAACCGCTCAAACCTCGCAGATGGCCTGGGTCAGCAGGAGGTCGGGGTTGGCGGCGTCCAGTATGTCCTGGTCAATGTGGTAGATGCCCAAACCTTCGGCCAGCCGTTCCGATATAACGCGGCTGATCTCGCCGCTGCTGGGCTGGGTACCTTCAAAAACGCTGCGAACCACCCACGGTTTGTCGCGGGCCTGGGCCGGGTAATCGCATTCGTGGGTTACGCCGTGGAGCTGGTCCTCCAGCCCCAGCGCGTACACAATCTCGGTGGCGGAGGGCAGAAAAGAGCAAATGCGCATCGTATGACCTGCCTGCTGTGAACTGGAGGTATTGTAGCACCGTGCCGCGCTAGTCTGCTTCCCTTTGGACAGTTCGGGTGGTTTCATCCGCAGCGCCGCCGTTAGGCGACGGATTGAACCGTTCGATGCGCTCTTCCAGGAAGCGCCACAGGTCTTCGGTGGAGTCGTCGTCGATGGATGAAGCGGCTGCAGCGCGGGCCGGCCGGGCCGGCTGGTGGATGGGCTCGTCCCCAACCATCGCCGGCGGGGTCTCCACGTCGATGGTTTCCACCGCCTCAAAGCCGCCGCCGTTGGAACGGACCGAAGCCGCCGGCGCGATGAACGTGTTGCGGAATATGGGTTCCAAAACCCGGTGTACGTGAAATCCGGCGAACACCAGCGCCCCGGCCGACGCCACCAGCAGAAAGATCGAAAGAGGAGCGGACAAACTGCCCAACTCAAACAGCCGGATCATCAAGGGCACCAGCAACAATACCCCCAGCAGCAGGAGAGCGGTAGCCAATCCGTCCTGGATCAGGGTGCGGAGGGTGTAGCGGGCGGGTTCGCCGGCGGTGTCTCGCACGTGGGCGCGCACCGTGAGGCTGGCCAATGACCGGAGTTCGTGCCAGATGGCCACGGCGGCCGGGATATTTATCCCCACCGTCGCGCCGGCGAGAATCAGGGCCAGCAACGCGTTGGAGGTTGAATCCTTGTCGGTAAGCAGGTCGGGCAAGGTGTACACGCCGGCCGTCCCGATGGCGGTCAGCACGGCGATGATGCACACGTTGATCAGGATGCGGCGCACCAGGTGTTTGAGTACCTGCCCGGTGTAGCCGGGTAGCGAAAACGCCGACCAGAAGGATTGGACCCCAAGGTGTACGACCATGTTGATAGCCAGCACCGGCGGCGGCGAGTGTCGTTCAATCCAATCGTACATTGGCGCCGCGACCCGGGACGTCAGCGGGGCCAGCACCGACGTGATGGCTGTCGAGATGGCGAGAATGGGTCCGATGATGGGACCGGCCACCGCGTCGGCGGCGCTGACCCGTCCAATGGCCAGGGAAAACTCGCCCATCTGTGGCATCGTCATGCCCACTTGCACCGCAGTCCGGGAACGCCGGCCGGCCAACGTGGAACCGACAGTGTTCGCCACGATCTTGCCGCCCATGAACACTCCTACCACCACCAGGGCCGGCAGGATGAAGTCGTCCAGGGTGCGATAGTCGATGAGCATTCCAATGGACAGGAAGAACAGCGAGCCGAACATATCCCGCACCGGGCTGACCAACCGGGTTACCCGGCCGGCGGCGTCCGTATCGCCGATCACGACGCCGATGAGGAACGCCCCGGCGGCGGCGGAAAGGCCCAAGAACTCGGCGCCCAACGCCAATCCGAAGCAGCAGCCTAATGACGCCACCAGCAGGGTTTCATCGGACTGCATACGGGACAGAAAACGCATCAACCGGGGCGCCAGCAACGCGCCAAAGGCCAGCGCCGCGATGCAGAAAATAGCCAGCTTGGCCACCAGCCAGCCCACGTCGCCCATGCTGGCCGAGCCGGTGGTGGCAACACCGGCCAGTACGGTAAGCAGGATCACCGCCGCAAAGTCTTCCACCAACAGTATGCCAACGACGGTCTGACCCCAGCCGGAACGCAGGTTGCCGCCGTCGCGCAATCCCTTCAGCAGGATGGCCGAACTGCTGATGGCCATGGCGCCGCCCAGATACAGGCTGCTGGCGCCGGTTATTCCCAGCCAATGGCTGGCGATGAACATTCCCAGGAACGTCAGAGTACTGATCTCAATTACGCCGATTACCAGCACGCGCAGGCCGATTTCCTGGATCCGCCGCCAGCCCAACTCCAGCCCGATGCCGAACAGGAGCAGCACCAGGCCCAACTCCGCCAGCAGTTCGATGGTGTCCAGGTTGCTGATGACGGGATGGGGCAGCGTGTAAGGGCCGATGATGAGGCCGGCAATCAGATAGCCCAGCACCGGGGGCTGCCACACCAGCCGGGCCAAAGCCAGCCCGGCGGCGGCAATCGCCATGGCGATGGCGAAATCCTTGAGCAGGCCGCCGCTTCCGTCGGAAAGGCCGGCGGCGAATATGGCCAACGGAAACTCTATGATTGGTCTCCTGGTCGGTAGCCCTGACGCGGGCTACCGACAGTCTTGCCCCGGGGCCCTGGCGCATTCGCGGCGGACGACCGGGGCGATTGCAATGCCGGAGAACGGTGGGCTACGTCAACAAGCCCGGGCCTAACCGCCGTGCTTCTGGTGGGCCTCGGCGATGAATTCGGCGGTTACCGATGTGCTGGGGGTCGCCACGGCGACCGAGCCGTACAGCGGTCAACGCTTTTTCCAGGTGTCCACCAAGTGGTTGCCCTGGTCGTCATCTACTCCCCAGATCTTGAAGTGGATCCGCACGTCCGCGTAAAGGGAAATGTCGCCGGGCACGGCGTCCGGGTCCCGGTAAGCTTCGGCGGAGACCTCCATGAAGTCCACCGGGGCGTCATCAGTGACGGCGATGCGCTCCACCATATTGACGGCGCAGGCGGTAATGCCCGAGAGGAAGAGTTCTCCGGCGCCCACCGCGTCGCCGCCGCCGTCATCAGCGACCCAATGGTGGGTGCGGGCGTTGCAGATTGCTCTGCCGTGGGTTCCGGAACTGTACGTTTGCACGCGGTAGGCCAAATCCAATGTAGCCATGTTGCCACCTCTTGTCCGTGGTGTGTCGCCTTGGTCGTTACGCTACGTTACAGCCTGATATTGATATGTCCAAATCATAAACCATATGAGACACTACCGCCAACTGTCGTATCATAATTTGGAAGGCATGGCGTGATGGTCAGATCCGATAATCAAACCCAGGCGGCCGGAGACGACCGCCTGGGCATCGTCGTAGTGGCGGCCGGCCGTAGCTCCCGCATGGGAGGAACTGACAAGACTTTCACCGAAGTTCGGGGAGCTCCCCTGATCGTCCACACGTTGCGCCGTCTGGCGGCGTCGGAAGCCGTGGCGGCTATTGTCCTGGTGGTTGCAGCCGAAGCGGTGTCCGAAGCGGAGACGCTGGCGCACCGGTTCGGCGTCGGCAAGATCACGTCCATTTGCGCCGGCGGCGCTCGCCGGCAGGACTCGGTTTACGCCGGCCTGCTGGCCCTGGGGCAACGCCGCTGGGTGGCCGTCCACGATGGCGCCCGTCCCTGCGTGACTGATGACGTGCTGACCCGGGGCCTGGAAGCGGTACGCCGCTACAACGCGGCGATTGCAGCCGTTCCGGTCAAAGACACCATCAAGGTCGTGGGAGATGAGGGCCTGATTACCCATACGCCGGAGCGCGCCGCTTTGTGGGCCGCCCAAACGCCACAGGTGTTTGACTACCGGTTGCTGCTGGAGGCGCACCGAAACGCGCCGGGCGATTTCACGGATGACGCCGGGATGGTGGAAGCCCTCGGCCATCCGGTAAGCGTATTCTGGGGGAACTACGACAACCTGAAGGTGACGACTCCTGAGGACCTCGCCATCGTGGAACGGGTTATCTCGGAACAGGCCGGCTGAAATTACGATAACCGGCAATGGACGTGGGTTGCAACGGCATCGTGAGCGCGGATACCATGGCAACGATTGCCCTGCGCCCGGCCCCGGCGAGATGTACGCGACGGCCCCGTTGAGCGAAGCTATACTTACAGGCGAAAGGGATATTTATGGCTGCCAGCAGCGTCAATAGGGCGCGCTATAGAGAATACGCTCATTACCTGCGCGTGGCCGCCGACCAACTGGACATGGCGGTGGCTCCTGCCCGCCTGGAGCATCTGCGGTCCAAGGTGAACTCGGAACGCCATATGTTCCTCGCCTGGGTGTCGGTTTGGATGCTCATTGCGATGGCGTCCCTGTTGCCGCTGCTGATGGTGGTGGGATTCCATTACGATTGGCCCGTTCCGGCGTCGGTTGGAGCCCAATCCGAGGCTTTGTACTCCCAACTGGACGCAATGAAAAGCGCCACGGCGAATCTGGCGGTTATTGTGTTGGGCGCCATGTTTTGCGCCGCCGCCGCCATCGCCTACGCGCCAATCGTGGCGCACCACGGCGCCTTGAATGATCTTGAATACGCCCACCGGGTGCTGAAAGACATAGAGAAAAGGTAAGAACGGGGCACTTGCCGTGGAACCGGGAGACTCGGTGCAGTATCGGGTGGGAACCGGAGCGGACGCGCACGCCCTCACTGAGGGTCGTGCCCTGATTCTCGGTGGGGTTAGCGTCGCGCATACCACCGGGCTGGCCGGCCACAGCGACGGCGACGTGCTGAGCCACGCCATCATCGATGCTTTGCTCGGCGCGGCCGGCGCCGGCGACATCGGGATGCACTTTCCCCCGGGAGAGCCGACGTTGGAGGGCATCAGCAGCCTGGCGCTGCTGGAGCGCGCCGCCGGGGTCATTGCCGCCGACGGTTGGTGCATCGTCAACGTTGATGCTACAATGCTGGCGCAGCGGCCCCGGCTGGCGCCCCACGTGGGGTCGATGCGGCGCAACATCGCGGCCGCCCTTTCCGTTGAGGATCAGCAGATCAGCGTGAAAGCCACCACCACCGACTACCTGGGGTTCACCGGTCGGGAGGAAGGTATCGCGGCCACCGCCGTTGCCCTGCTGCGCCGGCCGTGAGACCAAGTTACGGCTCGGATGTAAAACTGACTAAACGGCAATCATGTCACTCCGGCGAAAGCCGGAGTCCAGAAAACGCCGCTGGATTCCGGCTTTCGCCGGAATGACGGTACGGTGTTCGGTTTCTATGAAGCTCTACAATACTTTAAGCGGGACGGTCGAGGAATTCGTTCCCGCCGACGGCAACCAGGTCAAGATGTATGTGTGCGGCGTGACGCCGTATTCCTCCACCCACGTCGGGCACGCGTTGAGTTACGTTGTATTCGACACCTTGCGGCGCTACCTGGAGCACAAGGGCTACGAGGTGCGCCACGTCCAGAACTTTACCGACGTTGACGACAAGATAATCCAGCGGGCCCAGGAGGCCGGCGTTTCCGAGGACGAACTGGTTGAAGAGTTCATCGGCGACTACTTCCACACCATGGATGCCCTCAACATCCAGCGAGCGTCGGAATACCCTCGCGCCACGCAGGAGATACCCCGCATCATCGACGCCATCGCCGGCCTGATCGACCGGGGCCACGCCTATCCCGCCGCCGGCGACGTCTATTTCCGCGTCACCAGCAAGGATGACTACGGCAAGCTGAGCCATCGCTCCCTGGACAGCATGATCGCCGGCGCCCGCATCCAGGTGGACGAGAACAAGGAACACCCCATGGACTTCGTCCTGTGGAAAGGCGCCAAGCCCGGCGAACCATCCTGGGAAAGCCCCTGGGGGCCGGGCCGACCCGGCTGGCACATCGAATGCACCGCCATGTCGCTGGAATACCTGGGGGAGCAGCTGGACATTCACGGCGGTGGGCAGGACCTGGTGTTCCCCCACCACGAAAACGAGATCGCCCAGAGCGAGTGCTACACCGGCGCCAAGCCCTTCTCCCGTTACTGGATGCACAACGGCCTGTTGCAGTTGGGCTCCGACAAGATGAGCAAATCCCTCGGCAACTTGGTATCAGTGGTCGAAGCCCTGGAACGCTACAGCCCCGACGCAATGCGGCTGTATTTCCTGAGCAGCCACTACCGCAGCCCCCTGGCCTATAGCGACGAAGGCGCGGCGGCAGTGGAGCGCAGCCTGGACCGGGTCCGCCACGCGCTGACGCCGGGCAACGGCTCCGGCCCGCCGGTCGATGCATCGCCCCATCGTGGCCGTTTCGCCGCGGCAATGGATGACGATTTGAACACGCCCCAAGCGATAGCGGCGCTGTTCGACCTGGCCCGCGACATCAACCGGGGCCGCGACGCCGGCCAAAGTATTGACGACGGCCAGGCTGCGCTGCGGGAATTGGGCGCCGTCCTGGGTCTGACTTTCGCGGAGCGAGTGGACAGCAACGCCGATTTGGCGGCGGCGCCGTTCATCGACCTGCTGGTGTCGGTGCGCTCCGAGCTGCGGGCGGAGCGTCAGTTTGCCCTGGCCGACCAAATCCGCGACGGCCTTGCCGAGCAGGGCGTCACGCTGGAGGACGGGCCGCAAGGGACCCAGTGGCAGCGGCAGAACATGGGATGATGGTGCATCCGTGTCAGAAGCCTCGCGTTCAACCCTGGCGGTGGATTGGCCCGCTGTCATTGCCAGGCTTTCCCAAATCGTCGGCCCCAAGGGTGTCCTGACCGACGCGGCGGCTCTTGACCGTTATTCCGCAGACGCGCTGACGCCCTACCGGGCCTACTACGCCGACGCTGCCTTCGACCGGCTGGCCGACGTGATAGCGCGGCCGGCTGACACTGAGCAGGTCTCTCGCATCGTTGCGCTGGCTCAACAGCGTGGTATCCCGGTAATACCCTACGGCGGTGGCACCGGCGTCATGGGCGGCATTCTGCCCGTGGCGGGCGGGATCATCCTCGACCTGGGCCGACTCAATCGTCTGCTGCACGTTGATACGGTCTCCCAAACCGCCCAGGTTGAGGCGGGGATGATCCTGCAGGATCTGTACGATGCCTTGGAACCTTACGGTCTGATGCCGGGCCATGACCCCTACAGCGTACCCATAGCCAGCGTGGCCGGCACCATCTCCACCAACGGGGTCGGCTACCGGGCTGCCGCCTACGGCCCCATGGGCGATCAGGTGGTGGCGTTGGAAGTGGTGCTTCCCAACGGGCGGATTATCGAAACCCGTGGGGTTCCCAAGCAGTCCAGCGGCCCCAACCTGAACCACCTGTTCATCGGCGCTGAGGGCGCCTTCGGAATCATCACCAAGGCTACCGTCCGGGTGTTTCGCCAGCCGGAAGCGGCCTCCTTCGCCACGATGGAGTTCGCCGAGTTCGAGGACGGGTTTGCCGCGGTGTCGGAGATGGCGGCGCTGGGCATCCGCCCCGCGCTGCTGGATTTGACGGAGGACAGCGAAGGCGTCCTGCTGCACTTGCTGTTTGAAGGCTACCGGGAAGGAGTGGACGCTGCCCTGAAGCGCACGCTGGCCGTATGCGAAGACGCCGGCGGCTGGAACGTGGGGCCGGAGCCGACTCTTGACTACTGGCGGCACCGGCACGATTCAGCGTTGAACTACCGCAAAACCGCCTTGGGCCGGCCCCGCGCCGAGAAGTGGCAGCGGCAATGGGGCCGCACTTTTGACTACCTGCACATGAGCCTGCCGGCTGACCGGGTGCTGGAATACCGTCGGCGCGCCGACGAATTGCTGGACGCCCGCAAAATCAGGGTGGTGGAATATTGCCTGTGGAGCCGGCCCGAGTTCTTCTCCATGCTGGTGGTGCCCGACGGAGACCGGCGGGTGGAGGGACGCGACGGCTACGACGCCGACGTGCGGGCCAACCTGGCGGCCGGAGTGGACGAGGTGCTGACCCTGGCCCAGGACATGGGCGGCATCATGGAATACTGCCATGGTGTGGGCATCAAGCTGCACCACCTGCTGGCCCGCGAATTGGGGGTCAATCGGGATGCACTACTCAGCATCAAACGGGCGCTGGACCCAGCAGGGATTATGAATCCGGGCAAGCTGGCCTTGTAACGCGGCCGTAGCCGGGACGGTTACCGGCGCAGGGAGCGGATCGGAGACTCGCTCATTTTCATTATGAAAACGGATATAGATTATGGTGCAATATCCATTGACGGAATACTCGTCAGACAGTATCATATTTTCAAATGAAAGCAGGAAAACAATATCGGCCTGCTGGAGGTAAAAAATGGTTACCGCACTGAAACCCGAGAACGAAGCCAACACCGCGGTTGCCGAAAACGCCGCCGCCCCTGCCGCCGCCACCGCGCCGGCCGCTGCCGTTGACGTTTCCAGCATCCCCGAAACGCCCGCCGAGCTGCTCAAGCAGTGGGATGCCGCCCGCAAGCCGCTGCTGTACGCGGTCATCGCCGCCACTCTCCTTCCCGTCTGGAACTTCCTCACCGGGCCGGGCATGACCCAGCGCGACCGGCTGAACCGGGAAGTCGCCGAGGCCAATGGCTTCACCAACGGCTACATCAAGTTGGCCTAGCCAACGCTGTCAACGACGGCCGGCGCTCCCCTCCCGGCGCTGGCCGTCCGTTTTACCAGGGTCGTCGCAGCATTGCGGCGGCCCTTTTGTTATGGTTGGGCCGCCAGCGCCGGTATGACCCGCTCGCCGAAAGCCCTCACCTCGGCCTCCGGCGGCGCGAAGGTCAGGCAGGGCATCAGGTAGAGCTGATTAACGCCGTGCTGCGCCATTTCCCGGATCCGCTCGGTGCAGTGTTCCGGGGTGCCGATGAGGCCCAAGGCGTCGCAAAGCTGGGCGTTCACGTCGTCACTGACGAACCGGGTCAGTTCGATGGCCTCTTCCCAGTTGGGCGCGTGGCCAAGGTCGGGATAGACATCCCGCACGGCCTGGGGAACCTCGTACTCCGGGATGTCCAGGCCGGAATAGGGCAGCCAGTTGGGGCCGCCCCACAACAGGCCCCAATGGACGGCTACCGGGCGGGCCAGCCGGCGCGCTTCCTCATTGGAGTCGGCGACGCAGGTGCGGACGGCGAACACGACGTCCAGATCGTCCAGCGTCCGCCCGCTGCGTTTGGCTCCGGTTTCCAGGTGTTCCAACGCTTTGCCGACGATGCCGGGCGTGTATCCCACCAATACCAGCGCGCCGTCGGCCACCTCGCCCGCCAGTTCCAGGGAGCGCGGCCCGGAGGCGGCCATCAGCACCGGCACGCCGTGGCCGCCGTCGCTGCCGGCGAAGTCCAGGCGGTTGGACATTCCGTTGTAGTCCACCGTTTCCCCGGCCAGCAGCGCCTTGACCTCCATGATGCAGCGGCGCATCTGGCGCAGCGTGGCCGGCCGGCGTCCGATGGTGCTGGCCGAGGTGAAGCCGGTGCCAATGATGAACTTGGTCCGCCCCGGCGCGATCTCCGCGACGGTCTGCGCCGCTCCGGCCAGCACCGACGGGATGCGTCCAAAGGGGTTGGTCACCGCCGGAAACAGCCGCAGCGTGCTGGTGGCGCTGGCCGCCAATCCCATGGTTACGAAAGTGTCGCGGCAGATCATCTGGCTGTCTAGGATGCCGGCGCCGTCAAAACCAAGTTCCTCGATCTGCCGTAGCATTTTCAACAACTCGGGCATTGGCGAAGTCCCCGGAACGCGCATGGATATTTTGATCTGGTCGGACATTGCTTTGCCTCCGCTGTTGATTTCGGTATTCTGCCCAAGGGTGGATACCGGCAGTTACTGATGCTTGAACGATAATCTAAACCTGGGTTACTTTCGTCCGCGCACCTGGGTTCCCGCTTTCGCGGGAACGACGGATTAGGTTTGGTTCAGGCGTTCATTCATTCACACATAAGTAGTATAGCAACGCCAGCAACGGGCCGTCTTGCCACTGCCGTCATCGCCGCGTACACTGCCGCCATCAAGAATACGGAGGAGCCGCCATGGTAGCCGTCAAGTACACGCTGGACGACTTCGTTCACGATATGAACGATCTGCTGGCGAGCCAGCCCAATCAGGAAAAGATTTTTGACAAGGGTTCCGATGCCCTTTCTCGCCTGATCGCCAATCCCGACGCCATACCGGAACGGTTCCGGCAACCGGTCGGCGTCGGTGGACGGGCCAATCACGGCTCATGGCTGCTGCACCACAGCCCCGACAGCGGCCTGCTCGTAACCGCCGTGGTATGGGGTCCGGGCGACCACGCCGCGCCCCACGACCACCGGACCTGGGGCATGATCGGCGTCATGGACAACGCCCTCACCGAAACCCGGTTCCGCCGCGTGGACGACCGCCAGCAGGAGGGCCGGGCCCAGCTGGAACGGGATCGTTCCGCAGTGGTCAAGCCCGGCGAAGTCACCCTGCTCATTCCGGAAGTGGACGAGATTCACCAGATGGACAACTTCACCGACCGGCCCACCGTGGAGATTCACGTGTACGGCCAGGACCTGCGCGGCTTGGAGCGAGTGCGCTATGATCTGGAAACCGGCGCCATACGCCGGATGATGACCGAAAAGTTCGACAACTGCTAGTGTCCTGTAACCGAAGTAAGTAGAAAAAGCATGAGCGATGGGGTATCCTCCGGGTGAGCAGCCCAGATGGAGGACGACCATGGCCATAGGACGCCCGATGCCACCATTGATTTTGGACGACACGGAACGGGAAACCCTGGAGCGGTGGGTCCGTCGTCCGAAGACGGCGCAAGCTTTGGCGCTGCGGGCCCGGATGATTTTGGCCTGCGCGGCGGGCCGGAGCAACACCGCGGTGGCGGCCGACTTGGGAGTATCGGGGGCCACCGTAGGCAAGTGGCGGTCACGGTTTGTGGAGCGGAGACTGGACGGGCTGTCGGACGAAGCTCGCATCGGTCGCCCCCGGTCGATCACCGATGACGACGTGGAGCGGGTGATTACGTTGACGCTGGAGACCACGCCCCGGGACGCTACCCACTGGAGCACCCGGGCCATGGCCCAACGCTGCGGCCTGAGCCACAATACCGTCAGCCGCATCTGGCGCGCCTTCGGATTGCAGCCTCACCGCACTGAAGTCTTCAAGTTGTCGTCGGACCCCTTTTTCATTGAGAAGGTGCGCGATATCGTGGGTCTGTACCAGGACCCGCCGGACCGGGCCCTGGTACTGTGCGTGGACGAGAAGTCTCAAATCCAGGCGCTGGATCGCACCCGTCCGCTGTTGCCCCTGCGTCCGGGACAGGTGGAACGACGCACCCATGATTACCTGCGCCACGGCACGGTGTCCCTCTTTGCCGCTTTGGATACCCAGAGCGGCAAGGTCATTGGCCGCTGCCACCAACGCCACCGGTCGGTGGAGTTTCGCAAGTTCCTCGATACCATCGAGGCGGAAGTGCCCCCTGACTTGGACGTCCACCTGATCATGGACAACTACGCCACCCACAAGACGGCGTTGATCCGCAATTGGCTGGCCAAACGGCCCCGTTTCCACTTGCACTTCACCCCGACCAGCGCGTCCTGGCTGAACCTGGTGGAACGATGGTTTGCGTTGCTGACGGAGAAGCAGTTGCGTCGCGGAGTGCACCAGAGCAGCGGCGAGCTCGAAGCCGCCATCTACCGCTACCTGGACATCACCAACGAAGACCCCAAGCCCTTTGTCTGGACGAAGACTGCTGACCAGATCCTGGCCAACGTCGCGCACTTTTGCCAGCGAACTTTGAATACAGGACACTAGCCGGCGCCGACGGCATGGAGCAAACAAAGCAGGGGCGACCGGCCAGTCGCCCCTACATCGGTACGAAACGACCGGAACCGAAATGCTACCATCCATAACGAGGGCAGGATAATCCGTGTCCTCCCGGTTATAATGTTATCGTTTTTACAATTCACGGTGTATCTATTCTCGTAAGCAGTCCTTGGTTCTCGCGCTGTGGAGACGTATCATGAGCGAATCGATAACCGCCGCCCAACTGAACGACCTGTTCAATGGAACCACCCAGTTCGCCCTGGTGGATGTCCGCGAACCTGGGGAGTACAACGCCAGCCACATTCCGGGCAGTAGCCTCATCCCCCGGCGGATGCTGGAGTTCAACCTGCCGGCGGCGGTGCCGCATCCCCGTACGCTGCTGGTGCTCTGCGACGATGATGGCCGCCGGGTGGCCCGCGCCGTGGAGACCGCCGAGGCGATGGGGTTTTCCAACGTGGGCTGGCTGGAGGGGGGCGTCAACCAGTGGATGAGCCTGGATTATCCCACCGAATGGGGCGTCAACGTTCCCAGCAAGGATTTCGGCGAAAAGGTGGAAGTGGTCCACCATGTGCCGGAAATCGACGCCATCGAGTTGAAAACCCGCATGGACCGGGGCGACAAGATGGTTATTCTCGATACCCGTACCCCGGAGGAATACCGGCGCTTCTGTATTCCCGGCGGTCGCAGCCTTCCCGGAGGCGAGTTGGCCCTGCGCATCACCGACGTTACCGCTGACTTGGACCCGGACACTACGGTGGTGGTCAACTGCGCCGGACGCACCCGCAGCATCATCGGAACCCGGGTTTTGCAGCGCATGGGCCTGGACCGCGACGTGGTGGGACTGAAGAACGGCACTTCCGGTTGGGTGCTGGCCGGCTATGAACTGGAATCCGGCGCGGACCGGGATATGTTGCCACAGGTAAGCGAAGCCGGCCGCGCCGCCGCCGAAGCCTACGCCGACCGCTGCGCCGCCGAGGATGGCGTCCGGTTTTTGGACGTGACCAAGCTGGAACAACTACTGGACCGCAGCATCTCCGAAAGCGTTTATTTCATCGACGTTCGTACTTCTGAGGAGTACGACCGCGGGAGAATTCCGGGTTTCCGGTGGTTCCCCGGCGGCCAATGCGTCCAGCGCAGCGATGACGTGGCGGTGGTGAAAAACGCTCCCATAGTGTTCTGCTGCGACGGCAAGGCGCGGGCTGCCCTGACCGCGTCCTGGTATCGGCAGTTGGGTTACGAAGAGGTGTACGCGCTGGACGGCGGCACCGGGGCCTGGGTTGCCGCCGGGCGGCCCCTGGAGTCGGGATTCAGCTTGAGCGCCCTCAGCGACGGCTCGATCAGCGGCGAAAACGAACCGGAGCTACTGATGGACGCCCGCGAATCCGTTCCCACCGTACACGCGCTGGAACTGCACGACGACCCGCCGGATGTGGTGATTTTCGTGGACACCAGCCAGGACTTCGCCCGCGGCCACGTGCCCGACTCCCGGTGGGTCCCTCGTGGTTGGATGGAGTGGCAGGTCAGCGAACACGTTCCCGACCAAGACGCCAGGGTAGTAGTGACCTGCGGAGACGGCCGGCAATCCCTGCTGGCGGCAGCGACGCTGCGTCAGATGGGTTACGCCAACATCTCGGCATTGACGGGGGGGCTGACGGCGTGGCGGGCGGCCCGTTTGCCGGTGGAAGAGGGTCTCACCGGGGTGATGCGCACCCCGGCCGACGTGGTGTTCAGCGGGCCGGACCGCACCTACGCGGATATGCAGCACTACCTGCGCTGGGAGACGGCGCTGGGCGAGAAGTACGCGCCGAGCGCGTGACCGTCCTTCGCCGCAAAGGAAGGTGGAGCTATGACGACACAAGCCCCGAAGCCACCCGTTGCGGTCCCGGCGGCGGATGATGCGGAAGACTTTCCGCCATCCCCGCTGGTCGGGCCGTTGCGTCTGAATCTGGCCGCGTTGGGCGTTGACCACCTGGCGCCGGATTTCAACGAACGGTTTTTCCGGTTCGCCAATGACAACTACCTGTACAAATTGGAATACTCAGCCCAGGGAGAACTGATTGTTATGCCTCCTACCGGAGCCGAAGGAAGCCATGGCGAGCAGGGTATCAATGCCCCACTGTTCTTTTGGGGCTTGGACAACCCGGGACGCACTTTTCCCCAAACCACGATGTTCCGTCTGTCCAGCGGCGCCCAATACATGCCCGATGCGTCCTGGATTAACCAGGAGCGGTACGTCAACCTGACATCAGCGGAGCGGGAAGGAACCATCAACGGCGCACCCGATTTCGTGATTGAACTGCATTCGCATTCCGACAGATTGCGGTCCGGCCTGGCGAAGATGCAGGAATGGATCGATGCCGGCGTGTTGCTGGGCTGGTATATCGACCCTTACCGGCGGCGCGTCTATGTGTACCGGGTTGGGCGAGAGGTTGAAATACTGGACGACCCGGAAACGCTTTCCGGTGAAGAAACGCTGCCCGGTTTTGTGTTTGAGGTCAAGCGGCTGGTGTTTGACCGTTACGAGACGCGCGACGCCTAACCGCCGGCATCGCGGGGCGTCTCCACCAGGTCGCTTTCCTCCGGGTTCGGCTCGATGCGCAGGGTCTGGACGATGCGGTTGTAGGTGGTTTCGCCGGCGTGGGCGTCGCCGATGTGGCGGGTGGCGGCGTCCTCGGCCCGGCGGCGGTCGTCATAGATATCGTACCAGCCGCACTCGGCGCAGTCCACGCGCCACTCGGTGCGGCCGGTGGGGACCTGCTCAGCAATCTCGACTATGATGTGCAACGTCGTCATCAGCGTCTCCTGACCTGGTTGGCGCCCCAGGGCGGAACCGATTGTTGCCGCTTTGCGCCACCATGTCAAACGGCCCGTTTGCCGGGTCTTGCCGCCGTGCCGCCGGCGTGGGAAACTGGCACAGCGTCGGCGCGAGGCCGGCCCGCACTCTTCATTGACGATATTCGCGGAGGCGCTAACCCAATGACCACTCAGCAGAACCCGTCAGAAACGCAAGCCAGCGACGCCGCGCGGCCCGACTTCCTGCAAATGGACGGCGCCGACGCGTCGGATGCCGGCGAAAACTCCGACAATTGGTACGGCTGGCCGCACCAGAAGGTCGAGCCGGTGACGTTGCAACGCCCGGACGGAAAAACAGAGCGGGTTCGCACGCCCGTGATGGAGCTGGAGGGTCTGATTACGCCCACCGAACTGCATTACGTCGTGCAGCACTTCGGCGTGCCGGAGACGATGGCGGCAAAGGACTGGTCCCTTGCGGTTGATGGCGAGGTCAAAAAACCGCTGCGCCTGACCTATGACGACGTGCGCCGGTTTCCGTCCCGCTCGGTGCGCACCGTGATGGAGTGTTCCGGCAGCGACGCCACCTATTTTGAGTATTTCAGGGGCGAAGGGCCAAAGCCATCGCGTACCCAGGAGCGCATGATTCTCTCGGGCAGCGAGTGGACGGGCGTGCCGCTGGCGGCCATTCTCAACGAAGCCGGCCTCACTGGCCGGGCCACCCATATCCGCGCCGAGGGCTGGGATGAAGGCGTGCCGGCCACCGCCGACGAGGGCACCGAACCCTTCTTCTACGACAAGGGCCTGCCTTTGCAGAAAGCCTTGCATCCAGACACCATCCTGGCCTACGCGCAGAACGGGCAGGTATTGGAGCATTTGCACGGCGCGCCCATCCGCCTGCTGGTGCCGGGCTGGTCGGGCAACTGGTCGGTCAAGTGGCTGCGCCGTCTGGAAGTTCTGGACCACGAGCCGGATTGCTGGTATCACTACAACTTCTACTACTATGGCAACTCGCCCGACGACCCGAACAAGGAGTTGATTACCACCATCGGCGTCAAGTCGCTGGTGTCCCAGCCCAACGATGACACCAACACGCTAGCGGCCGGCAAGCACGTGGTGCGTGGCTACGCCTGGAGCGGCTCCGGGGCCATCACCCAGGTGGACGTGAGCGTGGACGGCGGGAAGAGCTGGCAGCCGGCCCGGCTGGAAGAGCCGTCGGAGCGCTGGATGTGGCGGCGCTGGTCGTGGGTGTGGGAGGCCACCCCCGGCCAGTACAACGTGATGTCCCGAGCTACGGACAGCGTGGGACAGGTGCAATCTCACGAGCCACGCTACAACAATATGAGGAAGAACTTCAGCGCCATCGTCGGGTACGACATCACGGTGGAGTAGCCATGACGACTACCGCAAAACCGTCCGCTCCCGCCGGCCTCCATGCAGACGCCGTCGATGTCGCCGCGTCTCCTCTAGTCGGCCAATTGCGGCTGAACCTGTCGGCGTTGGGCATTGATGACAGGGCGCCCGACTTTGCCGAGCGGTTTTTCCGCATGGCCTGCGACAACGAACTGTACACCCTTGAATACTCGGCCAAGAAAGGAGAGCTGATTGTAATGCCGCCAACCGGCTGGGAAAGCAACATCGGGGAGAACGAATCCAACATAGAATTAGGACTTTGGCGTCGGGAAAACGGGGGCTACGCCGCCTCGCAAACTGTGCAGTTCCGCCTGCCCGACGGGAGTGTGTACATCCCCGATGCCGCCTGGATTACCCAGGAGCGTTACGACGCTCTTCGGGCCGGGGAGTACACCAGCACCATACCAGGCGCGCCCGACTTCGTGGTGGAAGTCCGCTCCCGCACCGACCGCTTGGCTGACGGCCTGGCCAAGATGGCGGAATGGATGGACGGCGGCGCGAAATTGGGCTGGTACATCGACCCTTACGAGCGGCGCGTCTATATCTTCCGGGCTGGGCGGGAGATTGAGATTTTGGACGACCCGGAAACCCTGTCCGGCGAGGATGTGTTGCCAGGGTTTGTGTTTGAAGTACGGCGGCTGGTGTTCGACCGTTACCACGTCTAGGCGACAATGGCCGATGGAGTATTGCAGGAGCGTAAGCATGGTAACCGCCAAACCCAAATCGCCGTCCGCAGTCAGTGTGGAGGAATCAGACGCGCCACCGGATTTCCCGCTCGTGGCCCCGTTGCGCCTGAACCTGTCGGCGTTGGGCATTGACGACAGCGCGCCCGACTTTGCCGAGCGGTTTTTCCGCATGGTTTGCGACAACGAACTGTACACCCTTGAATACTCGGCAAAAGGGGAGCTGATTGTAATGCCGGGAACCGGACATGACGGCAACGAAGGTGAGCAGGGCGTCAACTACGGTCTCTTTGGTTGGGTGTTGGATAACCCTGGGCGCGCTTACTCGCAAACGGTGTTATTCCAGCTCCCCAGCGGCGCCGTCTATAGCCCCGATGCCGCCTGGATCACCCAGGAACGTTACGATGCCATTTGGGAGGGGGAGTATGCCAGCGTCATTCCCGGCGCACCGGACTTCGTGGTTGAAGTCCGTTCCCGCACCGACCGTCTGGCCGCCGGGTTGGCCAAGATGCGGGAATGGATGGACGGCGGCACGAAGTTGGGATGGTACATCGATCCCTATGCGCGGCGGGTGTACATCTACCGGGCCGGACGGGAAGTTGAGGTTTTGGATAACGCGGAAACCCTGTCAGGCGAGGACCTGTTGCCTGGCTTCATCCTAGAAGTCCGGCGTTTGGTCTTTGACCGTTACCGCGAGTTGCCTAGCGACGGAGATTAGAAGCATGACGACGATTGCAGCCATTTTGGAGCAGGCTCCCATCGTGGCAGCCGAGTGGGCGGAGGAGCGGGCCGACCGGCAGCAGCGCACCAAGGCTGATCCCGCCGACTACGCCCGGCTGGCGCAAATCGGCGTACCGCTGATGGCGACGCCGACGGACTTGGGCGGCACCTGGGAGAGCATCGAGCAGTCGGCGCGGCCCATCTGCTCCATGCTGCGGACGCTGGCTACCGGCGACCCGTCCATTACCCTGGCCAGCGCGATGCACCACCTGGTGCTGGCCTCGTGGCGGCTGCCCACGGTTCCGGAGCCGTTCACGGCCGGCTGGATAAAACAGCGGAACGAGGTGTTCGACAGCGTGCACAGCGGCTGCTGGTGGGGCACTATTGTCAGCGAGCCGGGGTCGGGAGGCGACACGGCCCGGACTGCCAGCGTCTGCGAACCGGACGGGGTGAGCGATTTCGGATATCGCATCTCCGGGCAGAAGCATTTTGGCAGCGGCTCCGGTCTCACTTCCTTTATGACGACCCGCGCCCTGGCGGCCGGCGAAACCGCGCCGGATCTGTTCTTCATGGAAGTTCGCGATCATCCGTGGGACGGCTCCACCGGGCTGAAGCTGACGGCCGAGTGGCGTGGCCACGGCATGAAGTCCACCAACAGCCATGCTTTCGAGTTCGCCAACTTTCCGGCCACCCGCGTCGCCTGGCCCAACCACCAGGCGGAGCTGATGGGGGCCAACGGCGGGCTGGGCGCGGCGGCGTTCACGTCGGTCGTCGTGGGTGTCGTTGACGCGGCCATGGACTACGTGCGCCCCCGCATCAAGAACGGCATGGCGTCGGATCCGGGCCTGCGGGCCTACCAGCAAGTGGAATGGGCCCACGCCGAGCAGGAAGCCTGGCTCATCGGGCAAGCGTGGGAAGGCGCGCTGCGCTGCCTGGAAACCAACACGGGCCGGCGCGAGCTGCTGTTGGCGAAGGAAAGCGTGGCACGTCTGTCGGAAGATTGCCTGGGCCGGCTATGCAAGCTGACCGGCGGCAGCGCCTACACTCGCTATTCGCCTCTGTCGGTGTGGTACGACGACGTGCGGGCATTGGGCTACCTCCGGCCGCCGTGGGCGCTGGCCTGGGACCAGGTTTTCCAGCAAAGCCTGGCGGAATAGTTGTTCAGGTTTTCCTCCTCAGGTTGGTCGGTGGTTTTCGGGTTCGGGGTTCAGGTTGTCGGCGCTACGGCCAGAGAGCGTTTTTTGCGAATTGATCTCCTAGGTTTGCGCGTGCTGACCGCCCCATGCCCGGCCCCGCTTGGATTCCGGTACGCCACAGGCGCATCTGCGACACGCCACAGGCGCATCTGCGACACGCCACAGGCGCATCTGCGACACGCCAGAGGCGCGTCTGCGACACGCCACAGGCGCGTCTGCGACACGCCACAGGCGCATCTGCGACACGCCACAGGCGCATCTGCGACACGCCACAGGCGCGTCTTCGACTTGCGCCGGAATGACCCCGTGTCAAGCACGGGTCAGGCTGGGGGCAGAGGGCGACCCTCGCGCAGCGGTGGTGAGACCCGCCGTACTGGTCTATGCGGTACCGGGGATATTACCGGCCTTTGCGATAGCCAGCGGTGCAATGGGATCCGACGTGCCGTCCGTACGCCACAGGCGCATCTGCGACCATGTACGGTGACAGCGGTTGGCCGTGTTACCTGAACCCTGTGAACCCGATATTCAGATGTTGGCGCCGGGGGTTGGGCCAGGACGATTGCAAAGTCAGGACGGTTTGCCACAAAGGCGGGCGATAGTCTGGTTGGGACGGAAAGCGCCGGGTATGGCGGTCTTCGTCCCAACTGCGGTCTTTGACGTGATGCCGGCTGTTTTCAGTGCTCCAATGACCGCGAAACAAGCCGAGCCGGTCCGCCGGGCCGCCACACCGTCCGGGCGGGAGGCGGGTCAGCAGATACCAACGCTCTTGCGCCAACTCGCCGGTGGCCAGGTTCAGGTCGGTTTTCGCCATCCGCCGAAGGCGGACCGCCTGGCGCGCTCCGGGGAAGCCCAGTTCCTCTCGGAGGTAGTCGGCCAGTTCCACGTCAGTCCAGAGCCGCCGCGTCATGATGCGACCGGCTTTTTTTCGGTGGTTTCAGCGTGGGCTGGCCCCAGGTCAGGGGCGGCAAACCCAGTGGACAAGGCGTCCCAAACTGCCGGCCGGTTCCCTTTGATCCGCACCAGATAATCCTTGCCCAGGGTTACGATGGCCCCGCAGCGGTCCCGTTCCGCATACAAGGCGTCCATAGTCAGCGCTTCTAACCCTGGGTAGCGCTCAAATAACGGACCCAATTGCTCCCGCAACACCGCCGGTTCGTAGCGGCGTTCCGAAAGGGGCCACTGGGCCAGGCACAATTTCAGGTCATGAGCCAGCACGTTCACCAACTCCAGCGGATTGCCGGCCACATCGGTGGACTGTTTCGCCCACTTCCCATCCACTGCCGCCCGCATGCCTTGATCCGACGCCAACCTCGCCACCCAATCCAACACCGCCTGTCGCAATTGCGTCAAGGGCGCTCCCGCCAAGGTCCAGGACCGGGTGGCGCGGCGCCTGGGCGCGCGCGAAACCCAGGGGTTCCCTTAGCGTCTCCCCATGCAGCCGCCCGTACCAGGCAATATGGGCCATGGCAGTTTGACCGGACACCAGGCCCAGCAAGGTCAGGCGTAAGATGGCTTGGAAAGGATGCCGGACGCCCCGGGCCTGGCGCGGATCCGGTATCTGTTCCAAACAGTGAAACAGGGATTGGGCCGCTGCTTCCATAACATCAACATCCTCCCCAAGCGTCTTTTCCTCCTCCTTTTACCCATGACCAGACGACTTTGCAATCGTCCTGCGCCCGGGCTTGGCCCGCCCGATACGGTATCCTCAACGCACGCGGGTAGCGCCCAAAAGTATCCGTCATCACTGCGAAAGCGGTGATGACGGATAGACCCACGCCGGAGCAGTTCCCGTCAGAGCCGGCTATGACGTTGGAGAGGTCGGCGGCTCCGCCGGCGAGTCGCCGTTTTCCAGCTGGCGGACGCGCTCCTGGAGTTGCTCAATTATGGGCTCAAGCTCGGCCCTGACTTCTTGGCGACCCTCCTCACGACCCTCTTCACGACCTTCCTCACGGCCCTCTTCGCGATTAATGCGCAGGAGTTTTCTAGCCAGTACCATAACGAACACCTCAACGATGATGGTGAAAATCAGCGCGGCGATTGCAGAATCGTCGGCATACGCGCCCAAGCTGTCGTAGGCGGACCAGAAACCGGCCCACAGGGTTTCATCCGATACCGCGGCGCTGTCCCAAACGGCCGCCGTGAAGCGGGCCACCGTACACGCCACAAACCAGAGTATAAACTGGACCACCCAGCCCGGAAAGGCCGTGTTCCGGCGAAGGTACTCAACGACTGCGCCCAACGCGGTATCAAGCATAATCCGCCGCTCCAAGCGGTGCAGTGTGGTTAGCGCTGTCGGCGGTTAAGCGCGCTGCGCCATTCTAGCCCTGGTACACCGTCTTTCCGCCCACCAGCGTCCGCTCCACCGGAATGTCTTTGATGCCAAAGGGGTCGATGGCGGTCGGGTCCCGACCCAAGACCACCAGGTCAGCCAGCTTGCCCACTTCTATGCTGCCCTTCAGGTTTTCCTCAAAGCCGGCGTAAGCTCCGTTCAGCGTGTAGATACGCAGTGCGTCTTCAACGGAAATGCGCTGGTTCAAGCCCCACTCCCGGCCCTCGCTGTCGGTGCGGGTTACGCAACTCTGGATGCCCATCAGCGGCTCGAAAGGCCCCGGCGGATAGTCGGTAGCCCCGGTGGACATCACGCCGTAGTCCATGAACGACCGCTGAGCGAACATCCATTGCAAGCGTTCCTCGCCGTAGAACTGCATCTTCTCGCCGTGGTAATAGACGTAGGTGCAGAAGGGCGTCGCCACCGCGCCCAGCCGGTTCATCCGGGTCAGCAGGTCGGGATTGACCAGCGTGCAATGCTCAACCCGGTGTCGCGGGTCGCTGCGGGGATATGCCGCCTGCGCCGCCTCGTAGGCTTTGAGCGCGTAATCAATGGTGGAGTCGCCGTTGGCGTGGATGCAGACCTGGAAGCCGGCGGCGTGCATCTCCATGACGTTGCCGGCGATTTCGTCCTCGGTCATGGTGAGAATGCCGTGGTCGCAGCAACTCCCCACGTAAGGCTCCGACAGGTAGGCCGTCCGCGACGCGATGGCGCCGTCGGCCACCATCTTGATGCCGCCGATGCGCAGCCGGTCGTCGCCAAAGCCGGCGACAATGCCGGCGTCGCGCAGGGCAGGAAAATAGCGATGCCACATCAGCGCGTACACCCGCAGCGTCAAGTCGCCGGCGTCCCGCCCTTCCTGGTAGGTCCGCAGTTCGTAGTCAGTAACCCGTGCGTCGTGAACGCTGGTCAACCCGGCCCGGTTCAGCATTTCGCAGATGACGCGCAAGCCCTCCCGTCGAGTATCGGTGGATTCCACCGGCAGTTGATTTTCCCGCAAATCGTCGGCGGCCCGCTCGTAAATGACACCATCCAACCGGCCGGTGTCGGGGTTGCGCCCCAACCGCCCACCCGGCGGGTTGGGAGACTCGTCGTTATATCCGGCCCGCTCCAGCGCCAGAGTGTTGCCGTAATAGACGTGCCCCGCACGGTGGGCAACCAATATGGGATGCTCGTTACTGACGGCATCCAGGTCCTCCCGGCGCAGGAAGCGGTTTTCGGCAGTCTTGGTGTCGTCAAACTTGAAGCCCTGTACCCACTGGCCGGCCGGAGTTACGGCAACCCGCTCCCGCAGCGCGTCCTGTATGTCGCCGATGGTGGGCAGGGAACAGTCGGCCGCCATAACGTGCCTCGTGCCGCTGCTGAGCACGTGGATATGCGCGTCGATGAAGCCCGGCAGCGCCGTCTTGCCGGGCAGGTCGATCACCTTGGTTGCCGGCCCGATGAGCGTCTCCACATCGGCATCGCTGCCCACGCCGATGAACCGCCCGTCGCGCATGGCGACGGCCGTAGCGCGGGGCTGGGCTGGGTCGATGGTGATGACGTTGGCGCGACGAATGACGGTGTCGGCGTGGTAAGCGGGCATAGCGGAAACTCCCGGGTGGGTGTGTGGTCAATGTCACGGGCTGGCGTCGGTAGTAGCTACGATGGTCTCCAGCGTGGGAATGATAGCAGGCAAGGTTGCGGTTACTATATGCCAAAGCCGGTTTCTATCTATAGGATCTGAATCGTGGGCAATCCGGTTTCGGAAGTCGAGCAGGGAGGCTCGCTCACGTTCCAACCGGCCTTGCCAGAGGTGGCGGTTGCGGCGGGTAGTCTCAGCGGCGGTTCCCACGTTCTGGACCAAGTGAGCCAAAGCCAACTCAAACATCCGGTCGTCGTCCAGATCTGTCCGTTGCCGACCCTGGGCCAGGGCAATGGCCTCGCGGGCATAGCGCAGCATGACCCTTGGATAATCTTCCGGGTCAATCAGTCTTGGCATAGATAAGCTCCGCCCGTTCCAGCTCGGCCTGCCGCCGTCCTTCCCAAATCTGTTCGGGAGTTATCAGCGATACGTTGCAGCCGGCGATGCCCGATACCTTTTGCTCAAGTTGATGCAGTTCCAGGTTCGGAGCGGCGTCGGGAGAAAACCGGACGATTGCCGTTCTTTCAGTGCCCGGAGGCGTCCAGCCCCGTTGCGGCGCGGCTTGCCAGGCCAGCCAAACGATGCCGTGGCTTTCGCACAGTTCCGCTATCGAGCCGGTTTCGGCGGTGGGGGGTTGCCAGTGAACTTGCCCGGTGTCGGCGTAATTGCCCAGCATCTTGGCAACGGCGTGTAGGGTTACGTATCCCGGTTCGCCAGTTCCGGCGCGCCAGTCTGCGTGCGGATGTTCCGGCGCAAACATTTCCGGCGTCGCTGCAACGTTGAGACCGAGCCAATCCAGCGCTCTCGTGCCGATCTCGAAGCTCATGGAAACATCCTCACCCTTACCCTTCACAACCTGCCCACGAACCCACCGAGTGGTTTCCCATGCAGAATCGGGCAAGGTGTCGTGAAGATAGGCAGAGAGGAACGCCAAGCGCAGATCCACCAGGGGCGGGCAACCGCTGCCCGGCTCGGCAATGCGCTCCATGTAGTTTTTGAGCAACCAAACCCGTTCTGCCCGGGTTGTTTCGTCCATAGCAAGCGCTCCTTTCATGTCCGTTGCCAATGCCGATGTTTCACGTTCCTGGCGCTATCGCCACGTGTACGCTCGGCACGCCGCCTCCCCTCTAAGCGTCGCCAGCGCCCGCTCCACCGGGTCCTCGCCGTCCACGTTGATGGCGGGGACCCGGCACCCAGCGGATTGAACATCACCGCCACCACCGGGTCCAGGTCGGGATTCATGGGGAACATCACCTAGCCGGCCGGCAGGTACAGATATTCCGAGTAGCCGCCCCACAGGCCGGGCGCCTTGTCCAACCCGGTCTGCCCGAACCCGCCGGTGGTGGGGCGGGGTTCGGTTCCGCCGGCCGGGGATTGCTGTGGCAAGGTGGTCATGGGACCGAGACCTCACTTGGCGGTATAACCGCCGTCAATGACCAGTTCGCTGCCGGTCATAAACGACGATTCATCGGACGCCAAGAACAGCGCGCCGTAGGAAATGTCCTCGGTGGTTCCCACCCGGCCCAGCGGTATCTGGTCGATGCGGGCCTGGATTTCTTCCGCCGTCTGGCTGCCCATGCCCTCGCGCCGCATATCGGTGTCCACGCTGCCCGGGTGAATGGAGTTGGCGCGGATGTTGTCCGATGCGTGCTGGATGGCCGTGGACTTGGTGAACAGTCGCACCGCCCCCTTGGTGGCAATGTACGCCGGCGGCCCGATGGACACCAAGCCGCTGATGGACGAGATGTTGATGATGCTGCCGCCGCCGGCCCGTCGCATCGCCGGTATCACCGCCCTGGTGCCCAGGAAAACGCCCTTGGCGTTGATCGCCATGATGTTGTCCCAGTCCTCGCCGGTGGTTTCCTCGATGTCCTTGCGCAGCACGATGGCCGCGTTGTTCACCAGCACGTCCACCTTGCCGAACCGCACCTCGGCGGTTTCCACCGCCCGTTGCCAGTCGTCGGCGCTGGCAACGTCCAGGTGCAGATAGACCGCCTCGCCGCCCAACTCGCGGATTTCCGCCTCCACCTGCATCCCCAACTCATCGCGAATGTCGCCGATGACCACCTTCGCCCCTTCCTGAGCGAACATCCGCGCCTCGGTAGCCCCCTGCCCTCGCGCGCCGCCGGTAATAATCGCAACTTTGCCTTCCAGCCTCATTGTGAAACCTCCTGATCCCCCTGCTCAATCCGGGTAAGCTCTTGGTCATCCAGTCGGTATAAATTCCGGAAAGCCCATGACAATAGAAAACTGAATACCAGCGCTTCGACCAGAACGAAAATGCCAATCATGAACACATTTGCTGCCAAAGGCGTCCATACTTTCGGATTAGCCCCAATTTCCCACAGCGTGTTGGCTATGAACAGCAACAGGCCGGCAAGCAGGACGGTCCCTACTCCGGACCAAAATCGGGCGTGGCCAAGGTTCCTTTCGTAAGAGCGCTTCAGTCGCGCGGTATCAGGGGTTGGGGTTGCCACGACTGCCCAACTTCCAGACGCCGTAAACGATGCCAACTGTGATTAGCCCAGGGCCTATGATGAACCCGAAAAGGACCACCCCAAGCCATTCCGAGTCTCCCGAGGCCGCGAGCGCAGCCGGCATCCATCGTATCACTACGACCCCGAGCAAAAGTACCGCAATGGCAATCACAACAATCTGCCAAAATTTCATGGAACACCTCACAATCCGCAACGGCGTAACCGGGTGCGACGGGTTGCTCTGATACAGCATACCGCCATCCGCACGCCTACGCCAATTCCGCCACCGCACGCTCCGCGAACTCCGGCCGCACGATGCTCTCATAAGGATGCGCCCCTCGCACCAGCCCGCCGGACATGAGCGCGTCTCGCATCCGGTCAAACCCGTGCCGCGTGATGACTGGATCGGTAGCCCACACCCCAGCGTCCTGGTAACGCTGCACGCCCTCGGCCAGAACCTCCCGCTCGTATTCTGGAAATATGCCGGCGATGCGGGCCGCCACCGCCTCGGCGGGACTGTCCGCAACCCAGCGTTGCGCTCGGGCGTAGCCATTCACAAACGCCTGCACCGTGTCGGGATTATCGGCCAGATAGGCCGGCGTAACCGCAAAGCTGCTGTAGCACACGTAGCCGCTCTCCATGCCCAACGTCGCCGCCAGGTGTCCGGCGCCTTCCCGCATCAGCTGCACCGCAAAGGGGTTGGGAACCTGCAAATAGTCGGCGCCGCCGTCGCGGAAGGTACCCAGCATCTCCTCGGCGGACAGACCGCCCAGCAGGTTCACGCTGGCCGGGTCCACGCCGTGCCACCGCATCGCCGCCTGTAGGGTGGTGTACGGAACGGGCGTGAAGCCCACCGGGATCAGCGTGGATCCGGTCAATTCCGCCCACGTCCAATCGTCGGTGGGGCGCTTGGACAAAAGAAAGAAGCCGTCCCGCTGGTTGATTTCGGCGACGTGCAGCGGCGGATCGCTGCTCCCGGCGTCCAGGTCCATGAAACTGCGGCTGATCCCGCTCTGGGTTATGTCAATTTCGCCCGCCTTGAGCAGGTCGGTGCTGGCCCGCCCGGCCGGAATGTGATCAAAATCGACGTCGAGACCCTGGCCCGCCAGGAAACCGCCCTCCACGGCAACGTATATCGTGGTGTAGAACATATTGCGGAAGGCCACCCGCAGCCGGATGCGTCCCGAATTGGTTTGCTGACTCATTGCATTACCTCCACTGTGGCTGGTGTAGGGGCGAATAATTATTCGCCCCTACCGGCGTTGCCTGGTTGCGCCGTCTATACTGCTAATGGCAGCCGCAGGTTGCCGCCGGCGAGCACCGCGCCGCCGTCCTCGCTGACGTACTCCACCTTGCCGCCTTCAAACTGCTCGTCATACAACTGAGCATACAGGCCGCCCCGGGCCAGCAGTTCGTAGTGCGTGCCCCGTTCCACAATCCGGCCCCGGTCCACCACGAAAATCACGTCCGCCGCCATGATGGTGGATAGGCGGTGGGCGATGGCGATGGTGGTGCGCCCCTTCATCAGCGGTTCCAGCGCCGCCTGCACGTAACGCTCGCTGGTAGTGTCCAGCGACGATGTAGCCTCATCCAGTATCAGGAGGCGCGGGTCGTGCAGAATAACCCGGGCGATGGACAACCGCTGCCGCTCGCCGCCGGAAAGCCGGTAGCCCCGCTCTCCGACCACCGTATCGTAACCGTCGGGAAACTCCATGACGCGGTCGTGGATGTAGGCCGCCTTGGCGGCGGCGTGCAATTCCCGCTCGCTGGCGCCGGGGTTGCCGTACAGCAGGTTCTCGCGGATGGAGGCATGGAACAGGTAACTTTCCTGGGACACATAACCGATCATCCGCGCCAAACTTTGCAGCCGGATGCGCCGCACGTCCACCCCGTCGATGCTCACCTCCCCGGAGGTGGCGTCATAAAGGCGGGGTATTAGGTATGAAATCGTCGTCTTGCCCGCTCCGCTGGGGCCAACCAGCGCGGCCAGTTGCCCGGGCTTGACCTCCAGGCTCACCCCGTCCAGGGCCCAGAACTCCCGCCCGTCGTCCTCAATGTCGTAGGCGTCCGCCAGCAGCGTTGCCGGATGGTAGTTCATCCGCGCGTCCCGCAGGGCCACCCGGCCGGCGACCCGCTCCACCGGCATTTCAACCGCATCCGGCGCATCGACAATATCGGGCCGGATGTCCAGATAGCCGAAGATGCGCTCGAACAACGCCAGCGACGATTGCAGTTCCACCGAAGTCCTGAGCAATGTGCTGATGGGAAAATACAGCCGCGTCTGTAGGGTGGTAAAGGCGACGATGGTTCCGGCGGTGATCCCCGTCTGCCCGAAACCGCCGAAGAGGATGTACCCTGCTATCACGTACACTACTACCGGAGTCAGCGAAAAGAATATCTGCATCCCCGCCCACACCGTTTGCCCGGTCATCTCCCGCCGGATTTCCAGGTCGGACAGGCGCACGTTCTGGTCGCGGAACCGGGCAATCTCCCGGTTCTGCGCTCCAAAGAGACGGGTCAGCATCACGCCTGATACCGACAGCGTCTCCTGGGTGATGGCGGTCATCTCCGCCGTGGATTCCTGGACTCGGGACGACATGGCCCGCCGCCGCTTGCCGACTTTGTAGCTGAATATCGCAAACAGCGGCGTAATGCCGGCCGCCACCACGGTCAACTCCCAGGACAGCACCGCCATTGCGATCAACGTGCTGATGAGGATAACCACGTTGGACAGGATGTTGCTGACAGTGCCGGTAACCACCACGCGGATGCCGGCTACGTCGTTGGCAACCCGGCTCTGGATCTCGCCGGTCTTCTGGGACGTGAAAAACCCCAGTGAAAGCGATTGCAGGTGCGTGTACAGCCGGTCCCGCAAATCCCGCATCACCCGCTGCCCCACCTGCTGGGTCAGCCAGGTTTGCAACACCCCCAGGCTGCCCGTCACCACCACCACGGCGGACATGGCGCCAGCCACCGTCCACAGCAGCGGCAGGTTCGGCCCGCCATCCACGAACAGCGCCGAGTCGAACACCACCCGTATCAGGATGGGGTTCACCACACCCAAGCCGGCAGTAACCAGTATCAGCAACCCGATGGCGAGCACGCGCGGCCAGTGGGGCTGAAACGCGGCGGCAATCCGCCGGTTCAGGCGCGGCACCCGCCGGCCCGGCCTGCTCCGGCTGGAGTTGACCGACCTCCGGAAACCGTGGGGCATATTTTCACGCACCGGGCGCATAGCGCCATGATACCGGCAACCGACACCGGCAACAATGTCGGAACCCTGGCGGGAAAACCCCGCCTCACGCGTACCCACTTTCCCCAAACTGTCATTGCGAGCGCAGCGCGGCAATCTCGTCGAGGTAACGAACGTCGCTCTTGGAACGAGATCGCCATCCGCCAGAGGCGCACTTCGCTCCTCGCGATGCCAAACTGGGTACGCGTGAGCCATTTTGGTAGCTTGTCAGAAGCAAGATTTACCGGATTTATAGGATGTACCGGATGGGGTGCGACGCTGCCGTCGGATGATCTCAATCCTGATAATCCGTCAAATCCGGGAAATCCTGCTTCTGACATTCCGCCCCCGGAAAGTGGGTACGCGTGAGGAAACAGGGCTTTTCCAAAGTCAGGAGGCTAATGGAACAGCGGCGGTGGGGTGCGCCGCTAATCGTTGGGCTCGGCCAATGCGGGGTTCCTTGGGCGCCCACAGATCGCAGGTGGTTCGCAGCATGGTGACCGCCAAGTTGCGAAACAGACTGATCACCGCTCCCAGGCGATGGTTGTGCAGTACGTGCCGGTCTTCGCCGAAGCTATCGTCCTTGACGTGGCATAGACTGTTTTCGATGGACCAATGGCCCCGTACCAGGGTCAAGGCTTCCGCCGGCGCCAGGGCGGAACGGCTGGACACCGCGTACTGAACACTGGCCACGGGCAGTTGGTCGGGGCGGCTGGGCTGACCTGTTTTTTGACCATTATCACGCTGGATCGACCGGGAAAATCAGCGTAGCCAGCCAGTTCTCCAGATACCCAGACCGGCCGGCCCTCGAGGCGTCCGTGCCCTTTGCCGGTTACCTCCCCATCCGGTGGCGCCGTCGCCGCGGCAAAGAGCAAGGATACGTCGGCGTGGAGTTGGGGCCGGTTTTTTTGAGTTTGTTTGAAGGTGTAGTCCTTACCCCGGTCCACGATGGCCTGAGCCAAGGCCGTGTCGGCGTAGCGGGCATCTCCAGTCAGCATCTCCAAACCGGGACAACGGGCGGCCACGGGCTCCAGCCACGCCGGCGCGGCCCGGAGCTCTTCCCGGTGAGCGCCAATAACCACCTGATCCAGCGCCGCCAACCCCTCCCGACTGAACACGCATCGCGCTTTCAACGGTTCCCCTGCTTCCCCAACCCCCCGCCGGGTCTTCCCATCCAGCGCGGCGGTGGCAATGCCATCGCCACGCTGCGCCTGTAGCGCTATTACAAACTCCAGCAGCGCCGGGCGCACTTCCCCTGCTGACACCATCCCCAGCAGCCGGGACAAGGTCTGCACTGACGGGCTGCGCCGCAATCCCAGCCGGGTCAACAACGGTGGGCGCCTATCGCCAAAGCGATAGATGGCGCTCAGCGACGGGCAACCGCGCCTCAGACCCAGCGCCGTCAAACTCAATACGCCCTCCAACGGGTGCGCCAATCCCAGACGCAACCGATGATCACTCAGCCGGCCCAGATGCTCCCGCAACAACCCAAACTCTTCGCTCAATGCGCTGCCGCTTTCCATCGCCGTACCTCCCCACCCTATTCTCATGCCTCTCTACGACTTTGGAAAGGCCCTGAGAAAAGCCCAGGGCAATCGCATCTAAATGGGATTTTTAGAAATGTGCTAACGTGCCACGATCCGTTGAACGTCATGGAGGCAGCAGGACATGGCGCAAGCGCCCAAGGCAACCATTCTCGATCATTTCGCCGAGCTGGACGACCCCCGCGTGGAGCGCACCAGGCATCATAAGCTGGTGGACATCATCGCCATCGCCATTTGCGCCACCATCTGCGGCGCCGATTCCTGGGTCCACGTCGAACTCTTCGGCAAGAGCAAGCAGGAATGGTTTCAAACCTTCCTGGAACTGCCCTACGGCATTCCCTCCCACGACACTTTCGGCGCCGTTTTCGCTCGGCTAGACCCGATGCAGTTGCAGAATTGCTTCGTATCCTGGACCGAGGCCATCGCTGAACTGCTGCCGGGAGAAGTGGTCCGCCGCAGGCGGATTGACGGCAAGACGGCCCGACGGTCCTATGACCGGGCGAGTAAGAAAGGGGCCATTCACATGGTCAGCGCCTGGGCCACGCAACAGAGCCTGACCCTGGGCCAGAGCCTGCCCCGTGCCACGACACGGGGTCAAGACCGACGAGAAATCCAATGAGATCACCGCCATCCCGCAACTGCTGGAGATGCTGGACTTGCATGGCTGCGTCATAACTATCGACGCCATGGGCGGCCAGCGGGAGATTGCCCAGCAGATTACCGACGGCGGGGCCGATTACGTGCTGGCGGTGAAGGAGAACCAGGGTCAACTGTACGAAGGCATTCAAGATCTGTTTGAAGGCGCCGAAGCCTGGGGGTTTGACGGGGCGCCCCATGATCACGCTCAAACCCTGGATAAGGGACACGGGCGGGTGGAACGGCGGGAATGCCTGGTCATCGCCGATCAAGACTGTCTGGACTATCTGGACCCCCAGGGGCGATGGCCGCAACTAAAAGCGGTGGTCAAAGTGGTGGGCCATCGCCAAACTCCGGAAGGTAGCACCAGTCAACCCCGCTACTACATCAGTAGCCTGGCTGGCGCAGCGGAGCAACTGCTGACCGTCGTCAGAAGCCACTGGAGCATCGAAAACTCGTTGCACTGGACCTTGGACGTGACCTTTCGGGAGGATCAGTGCCGAGTGCGCAAGGAGCACGGGCCGCAAAACATGAACATCTTGCGGCAGATCGGACACAACCTGCTGAAAAACGAAAGAACCTTGAAAGTAGGCATCCAGGGGAAACGGCTCAACGCCGGATGGGATGAGGATTACCTGCTCAAAGTCCTCCTCGGATAAGATGCGATTGCCCTGCGCGGCCGATTGTCTCGAATGTCGGGCCGGGCCGGGTCTGGTATCCTGCGGCGGTGTGGATTTTCCTGGCCATCTGCAGCGCGGCCTCGCTGGGCATGGCGAACATCGCCCACAAGAGGTTGCTGGACAACTATCTTCCCGGCGTGGGCGTCCTGGGTGCCGGTTCCATTCTGACCCGGTTGGTTTGCGGCATAATTGTGCTGGGGGTGGTGGGGTGGCCGGCGGGAACGCCGGCGCAAGCGGTGGCGCTGGGGTTGTTGTCGGGCGTCAGCCTGGGCGCGGGTTTGGCGCTGCTGTTCCTGGGGCTGAAGCTGGGCGAGGCGTCACGGGCGGTTGCCATCAGCCAAACCAATCCGATTCTGGTGGCGTTGCTGGCTCTGGCGGTATTGGGCGAGACGGTATCGCCCGGTCAATGGACCGCCATTGCGCTGGTCATCTGCGGCGCGGCCCTGGTATCCATCGAAGGGTTTGGGCGACGGCTGTTGCGATTGACGCCGGGGTTGACGGCTCTGATGGGGAGTTCGGTTGGGCTGGGCCTGGCGTTCTTTCTGGCCAAGCTGGCGCTGGCTGACCTGACGCCCTGGGAAGTGTTCGCGTTGCAGGAGTTGGGAATGGTTCCGGTGTTCGCGCTGTTCGGACGGCCCGGCAACTGGCGGCGGCTGGCGAGCGGGCTGCGCTCCGGGCCGGCGTTGGCGACGTTCCTGATTGGCGAGGGACTGCTGCCGCAGTTGGCGATACTGCTGTTCGTCTGGTCGTTCCACTTTGGGCCGGTGTCGCTGGCGTCGGCGATACTGGCGACGCGGCCCCTGTTCGTATTCGTCGTGGGGACGCTGTTGAGCTGGCGGACGCTGGGTTTGTTGCAGGAGTCGTTGGGGCCGTCGGCACTGGCCGCCAAGTTCGTGGCCATTGCGATGATTGTGGCCGGCACCACGATGCTGGCGGTGGTTTGAGGTTTTCACCCTCACCCTCACCCTCACCCTAACCCTCTCCCATCAAGGGAGAGGGGATCTCGCTGCCCGTCAAGGGAGAGGGGATTTTGCGGCGGGGCGGCGGGCCCGGACGCCCCAGAAATGCACCGCTCCTACGGCGATGAAGACGCCCAGGCAGTAGGCGACGGTTGCCCATCCGACGCCGAAGAAAGCCCGGGCCACCACTGCCGACGTGAGGTAGATGAAGGGCAGCGCGATTATGGTGCTTCTGGTGAGCATCAGCACCGCCAGGCAGGGCAGCGCCATCAGGGCCACCGGAACGGGCAAGGCCGCTCCGGTAACGCCCAACGCGGTTGCCGCGCCGCGCCCGCCGTGAAACTTCAGCCACACCGGCCAGATTTGCCCGGCCATGGCCGCGCCGCCCGCCAGCATCCCTGCTGGCGTTAAAGCAAAGGCCGGAACCAACGGGGCCGGCAAAGAAAAATGATTGCCAGCCGGCGGGGAACTTACCAGATTGGACAGCAGGTTGAATATTAATACCGTCACCACGCCTTTGGCGATGTCCACCGCGCCGACCAAGATGGCCCAACGCCGGCCGCAGATGCGGTTGACGTTGTTGGCGCCGGCGTTGCCGTCGCCGGCCCGGCGGATGTCAACCGCGCCTTTGGTGACGCACCGCACGACCAGGTAGGCCGTGGGGATACTGCCCAGCAGGTAGCCCAACAGGACCGCCGCGCCGGACAGCCAAAGCATCGCGTCCATCTCCGGCGTAATAGGGCTTCATGCGTACCCAAATTGTCATTGCGAGGAGCGTAGCGACGTGGCAATCCCGCTACGGGAGAAGTGGTTCCTCCGATAACGAGATTGCCACGCTGCGCTCGCAATGACAGGTTGCACAAAGTGGGTGTGCATGAGGGACCGGGGCTTGATGACAAACTGAAAATCACACCGTCGTTCTTACGAAAGCAGGGAACCCAGCAAAATCATTGCCAGCAGAAAGTCAGCCTTACTTTGTACTCACTGGATTCCGGCCCTCGTATCAAGGTACGGGGCAGGCTTTGAGCCGGAATCCAAGAAATCCTTGCCCTACTCACGTTTGCTGATGGGTGCGGTCTCTGGATTCCGGCTTTCGCCGGAATGACGGTTTCTTGGCAGAAATGCCCATCAACTCTGAACAGTTACGGAATGACGGGATGATTTGACGACGCGGACTAGGCCGGGGTCAGGGCGGCGGTTTTTACGGGGGTGCACCAGTGGCGGTACTTGGGGTTGTTGCCGACCACGATGTCGAAGTACATCCGTTGCAGTTCGCTGGAGATTGGGCCGGGCTGGCCGTCGGCGATGGGGCGGCAGTCCAATTCGATGACCGGGGTCAGGTGGGCCGCGGTGCCGCTGAGGAAGACCTCGTCGGCGAGATAGAGCTCGCTGCGGTCAATGGTGCGCGTCTCGATGTCCAGGCCCAGCTCGGTGCGGGCCAGCTGCATCACCGTGTCGCGGGTGATGCCGCCCAGGGCGTTGTCCTCCAGGCCGGGGGTGTAGATACGGCCGTCCTTGACCATGAAGAGGTTTTCGCCGGAGCCTTCGGAGACATGGCCGTCGTGGTTGAGCAGGATGGCCTCGTCAAAGCCGCTGAGGGTGGCTTCGGTCTTGGCGAGGATGCTGTTGACGTAGATGCCGCAGGCTTTGATGCGGGCCGGGATCATGGGGTCGTCCACCCGACGCCAGGACGAAGTGCAGCAGCGCAGCCGGTCGCTGCCCAGGTAGTTGCCGAAGGGCACGGTGATGAGGGTGAAGTCGGAGGATAATTCCTGCAACTTCAGGTTGGCGACCAACTCCTCGCTCTTGTAGGCCAGCGGGCGGATGTAAATGTCGCTGTCGTGGCGGTTGCGCTCCACCAGTTCCACGGTGATGTTGCAAAGGTCGTCGGCGGAGTAGGGAATGTCCATCATCAGGATGCGGCAACCGTCCAGCAGGCGCTGGTAATGCTCGCGCATCCGAAAGATGTTGATGGCGCCCTGCTCGGCGTTCCAGTTGCCGCGGATGCCTTCGAACACGCCCGTGCCGTAGTGGAGGGCGTGGGTCATTACGCTTACTTTGGCCTCACTCGCCGGTACGAACTGCCCGCGGAAGAACACTTGCAGCTGGTTGGAATCGAAGGAAGCCTGGCCATTGGTAGTCACGTAATGCCCCCTGGAACGAAAGATTTCCGGGCATTATACCGTTGACTGCCGAATGTTGCCAATTGGCAATTGCCCGTTGCGCGGCCAGGGCTTTTCCAAAAAATCCGCCAAACGTGTCAAACGTTCCGAACCCGCTGCCGTCCCGCCCTCTGCTATAAACAACCCAATACCGGAGGCGGCGGTCTCTCGCCTGTTTGCATTGCATAACTCGCCGCCGCCCCGGGCCATGTTCAAATCCGGCGCTTGGGATGGCCAAGCCTGACAGCAGAGGTAGTAACGCAAGATGTCCGACCAACATTCGCAGGAACTAGCCCAGCGATTGCGCAAAGCCGAAGAAGCCGCCAATTACATGGAGCGGCTGGAGTCGCTGGCGTCGGAAGCGCCGGCCCTCCGAGAGCAATACACGGTGCTGCAACGACGGCAAGAACGGGACCAACACCGGAAGGACTCCCTGGAGCGGGCCCGGGAGGCCGTGCTGGCCGCCGGGGAAGCACAGCGGAATCTGCCCGACTTGATCGCCAGCGCCGCGGACCTGGTGAACCAGTTTGCCCGGACACTGCGGGAGGTGGATACCTTCCTCCGGGAGGCCAACACGTCGCTCAGCGTGATTGACCGAATGGATTACGAGGATGACCTGGACGACGCGCTGGAACATGAGGACAGTCAAGAGGGGCCGATCCAGCGCGACACCCAATCCTTGCGGATGCTGGTGGCCTCCCGTCATGGGAGCACCCGGGTACGCCAGATGATGGACGCGATCTCGCCGGGCTTTGACCCGTTTGCCGGCTGCGATCTGGACGCGGCGCCGATGCGCCGGGAACTGACCAATCTGATCCTGGCAAAGCTGGCCGCCGAAGCGGAAACCAGCCGGCCGCAACAACGGAGTCCCGCGCCAGCGGCCCCAGCGCCCGCTCCGGTGGCGGAGCCGGTGGCAACGACGCCGCAGGAGGCTGGGTGAGCGGACGCTCGTGGGCTGTCCTTTCAACACGCGCGCTTTTCTTTACAGAGGGCCATCCGTTGTGTTAACCTGACTCCACGAGGGCGCGTTGCGCTTCATCTTCAGCGGAAGTGGCTCAGTGGTAGAGCGTCTCCTTGCCAAGGAGAAGGTCGCGGGTTCGAATCCCGTCTTCCGCTCCACAAATCGGCGAGCAAGCGGCCGTAGCGATCAACATCGCTACGGCCCATGTTTTGTTCTGTCTCCGGCCCCGTGGATTGACTGGATTACTGGGGTGGCGACGCGGTTTTGGCGCGCCGCCAGCGTTCCAAGACGTGGGGGACAGCCTCGGCGGTGGGATGGGCCTGGGCGAAATCTTCGGCCGTCCATTCGGGAGCGTCGGGGTCTCGGGCGATGATGACGTTGACAGCGGTCTCTTCGCCATACCGGGCTGCCACTTCGTCGTAGGTCATGGCGCTGGCTGCCAGTTCCGCAAAGGAGATCTGGGACGTGTCAGGATGACCGTGTTGCTTCGCGGCCCGCTCCAACGCCGTTTGGACGTATTCGGCGAAGGGTAGCCGGTAAAGGTCAGCGTCCGCGTGCCTGTTCATAATCTCTCCGCTTCTGGGGTCGGAACCAGCGAGGTTTCGGCCTCGTTCTATTGCTCTTCCCCGGCCCCCGGGCCCCAAGTTGCGCCGAAGTCGGCGCGGAAGGCCAGTTGGCCGGTGAAGGTGGTGGCGTCTTGCAGGGCCAGGTACACGGCGCAGGGGCCGACGGCGCTGGGGTCCACGCGCTGGTGCCAATCGCGCTGGGTCCACGGGATTGCAGCAGAGCCCTCGCTGCGCAACGCGCCGGGGCTGAGGACGTTGACGGCGATGTTGTAATCCTGCACTTCGCGGGCCAGGCAGTAGGTGAACATATGGACGGCGGCCTTGCTGGCGCTGTAGAGGACGCCGCCGTCCTGGTTGGGGTCGGTGGCCATCCGTGAGCCGAGGTTGATGATGCTGCCCCGACGCTGCTCCATCATTGTCGGGAGCACGGCGCGACTGCAAAGGTAGGGGCCGCTCACGTTGACCCGCATCAGTTGTTCCCAACGGGCGGGGTCGATCTCCATGATCGTCTCCCCCAGGACCATGGCGCCGGCGTTGTTGAACAGGACGTCGATTTTGCCGTAGCGTTCCAGGGCTTGCCGAACCATCTCGTTGACCTGGTCCGCATCGGTAACGTCACAGTCTATTGCCAAGACGTCGCCGCCGGCGTTCCTGACGTCGTTGGCCGTCTCGGCCAGCGTTCCGTCCAGTCCGGTGGGGGATTGGTGGCGGGCGCAGATGACCACGCTCGCGCCTTCACCAGCGTATTCTTTAGCAATGGCCCGGCCCAAGCCACGGCTGGCGCCGGTGACGATTGCTACCATTCCGTCCATCTGACCCATATTTCACCTGCCTACCCGGAGCATCCCTCATGTGTACTCACTTTCCATCAAACTGTCATTGAGAGCGCAGCGTGGCAATCCCGTTGCTGGAGGAGTTGTCCCTCACTTCAGCGAGATCGCCACGTCGCTGCGCTCCTCGCGATGACAAAGTAGGTACGCGTGAGCGAAGCATCCTTGCCTTCAATTTGCCGCCTGGGGGTTGAGCGTTAGAGCGTTGACTTGAGGGATGCGGCGCGGCGGCCCGGCCACCTCTTGCAAACCGGAGAGGTCCATGGGGGGCAGGGCCGGTCGGACAAACTGGTGGACGCCATTGGCCAACTCGTTATAGCGGTCGAACCAGGACGACACCTGGCTGCGCCAGGCGTCCAGGCCGCCGCTGGCGTGCATTTCGAAGGCCGCCTCGCGTCCGTCCAGTCCTGACGAAACCTGATCCCAGGCCAGCTGCAGCAGCGCCGCCCGTTGCATCGCCGTGTAGCCGCCGCCACCGAAGGAGTCTTCAAGTTCGGCGGCCATTTCCGGGTCGGCGAAGTCGGTATCGGCGGGGGCGTTGATAAGGGAGGAACCGGGAAGGCTCCGCAGCAATTCGCCCATACGCTGCCGCACCTTGAGGATATTCACCCCCGCCGCGGCCACGTGGAGCTGGTTGGGCAGGATATACCCGCTGGCCGTCGGCTCCGGATCCAGTTCCGCCGCCGTGAGGCAGGTCCGCGTGGTCTGCACGTTCACGGTCATCTCGGACAACTGCTCAACAGTCTGGGGATTGGACTTGAGGCCCATGATTTCGGCCAGGGCGAGGGCGATGCCCAGGGACAGTTCGGCTTTGGCGAGCCAGCCGTAGCAGTGATGCCAGAGCATCCAGCACACCAGTGATTGGCGCCGGTTTCGTTCCGGGGGTTCTCCGGTGAAAACGCGAGAGCGGGGAATGAAAACGTCATCCATCCATACCATGGAATCCAGCTCGTCAAAACGGCTGCTCAGGGGCGACAGGAACGCATTATCGTGCCGGGGCGCTATGCGGCGCGACACCACGCGGAGGCCGGGGGCGTTCACCGGCACGACGAACCACAGGTGCCTCCCGCTGCCGGCCGGCATATCGTTCCGGGTGCTGATGAGCAGGTCTTCCGCGAAAGGCGTGCTGGTGTGCATCTGGATTTTGCCGCTGACCACGATGCCATCGGCGGTTTCGCTGACCAGGCGGAGGGCGACGCGGTCGCTCTCGTCGGGGCGGAGCCGTGTCCCGATGAGCGGGCCGCCGCCGGCGTAGGTGAGGAACCGGCCGCTTTTGGATATGTGTTCCCGGTACGCCTCGGCCTTCTCAATATCTTCAGCGGATTGGTCCAGGCGCTTCATGACATTCAGCAACCCCAGGGAGATGAACGCTCCGTAGCCGGGGGTGTGGGTCATGTTGCCGCCGGTGACGAAGTGGACGGCGCTGATCTCCTTGCCCAGCCGCCTGAGGTCGTCGATGGTCTTGGGCGGAGTCAGGGCCCAGGGATGCCGCTCGCCGTTGCCGTCCGGGTCGGTCAAGAGGGTGTCCTGCCAGTCGGGGTCGAAGTGGCGTTCGTACCAGGCGACGTACTCAGCCACCATTCCGGACGTTGCCGGGTGGGAGGTGACGTCGGCAACGGCGCCTTCGCCGAGCACCCACAGGTCGCGCCCGTCGCGCAGGCTCGCTTTGTAATCTGCCCCGGTTCGCATATTGCACCGTCCACAAGGTAATCGGATCCGATCCCTATCCTACACGAATTTCGCCTTTACCCACCCTTCGTCGAAGGGGGTCCAGAAGTGGGAAGTCAGCTTCAGATGTTTGAACATCCAAACGCCGTTGATCCTGACGTACTCTTCGTCGTACCTTGCTGAACCCCAAACCGCACGGTCGCCGTCGGCGTAGGTGCAGGGCTGGAACAGGTACCAGATGCCGGTGGCCGTGTCGCCGTTGACCTCGATGATGGGGTTCATCACCATGTGAACGGCGAAGGGCAGCCGGTTGGGAGCGTTGACGAAAAACTCGCGGATGCCGTCGCGTCCTTCGGCCCGGCCCCGTATGCCGCCGTCCCAAACCGCGTCCTCAACGAACAGGCTGGCGATTTTATCAGCGTCATAATTGTCGTCGCAGTAGGCGCAGTAACGGGCCTTGAGGCGCTTGATTTCCTCCACGTCTTCCAGGGCCTGAAGCCGGCGCGCGATGTCCTCCAAACTCATTGCCTGCTGTCCTCCGTATGGATAGGCTGCCGGTAGCGGCGCAGTTGCACTTCCCGATGTCCAATACTATACATTGTTCTGTGGCAAAACCGGGAAAACTTCGCTGAATAGCCGCTCAATCAGATTAACCGGCCGGTGAAAGTCGTTGGAGGAGATTAAGCCTGTGAACAACCAAGACATTGCGTCCATCGTCTCTGCTACCCAGGAATACTACGACGGCCCGGCGGACCAAATCTACCGCACCGTGTGGGGCGACAACCTGCACCTGGGCGTTCCCTGCGGCGAGGGGTGTCCCCACCCGGAGGCGATGGAACATACCAACGAGATTATGGCCGGGGCGGTGACGCTGGGCCCGAGGAGCAGCGTTTTGGATCTGGGCTGCGGGTATGGGTCAACCGCCCGCTACCTGGCGGCGAACTTCGGTTGCTCAGTGACGGGCGTCAACATCAGCGAGAAGGAGCTGGAAGTGGCCCGCGACCGGAGCGGGGAGGCCGGCCTGGAGCATCTGCTGTCCTTCGAGTACGGCGACTTTCATCATCTGGGATACCCCGACGGTTCTTACCACGTGGTCTGGAGCCAGGAAGCGTTTCTGCACGCCGCGGACAAGACTGCCGTTCTGTCGGAATGCCGCCGGGTTCTGAAGCCGGCCGGCGCGCTGGTCTTTACTGACATCCTGGTGCGGCGAGGCACCCCGGATGAAGATCGGGCGAAAATCTATGACCGGGTCAAGTCGCCGGATATGTGGGATCTGGAGGATTACAGGAACGCGCTGGGCAGGCTGGAACTTTCCGTCAGCAGGGCGGAGGATTGGTCGCAACACGTGGCGCGTTCCTATGCCTGGGTGCGGGATCGCCTGGGGGAGAACCGGGAGGCGCTGTTGGAGCGGGTCGGGGCGGAGACAATCGACCGCACGGTGGAGGCGCTGTCATTCTGGGTGGATGCGGCCAATGCCGGCAAGATCGGCTGGGCGTTCTTGGTGGCGGAAAAGCCAGTTTAGCCCTTCCGAGATGGACCGGGTTCCCGGTCACAAGAAGCTGAAAAAAGAAAATCCCTACTAACGGTAGGGATGGAGTGGCACCGGCGGCAGGAATCGAACCCACATTTTCGGTTTTGGAGACCGATGCGTTACCATTACACCACGCCGGTGTGCCCCACTATTGTAGCAATCGGGTTGATGAGGCGCAACATGGATACCTAGTGGATTGTCAGAAGCAGCAACTGTCTTGCTGGTCAAGTGGTTAGGCGGCGATGGGGGCCTGCCAGGGGGTGTTGGATTTGATGATGGCGTTGCAGAAGGTGAGCAGCTTGCGCATACACGCGGTCAAGGCCACCTTGGGAGCTTTGCCCGCCGCCAGCAGTCGCTGGTAGCAGGCCCGGATGACCGGATTATGCCTGGTGGCGGCCAAAGTAGCCATGTACAGCGCCGCTCGCAACTGTCGGCGTCCGCCCAGACGGAGCGTTTGCCCCGCCACCGACCGCTGTCGCGGTTGTAGGGGGCTACGCCGGCCAAAGCGGCGATTTCCTTGTGGCTGGCGTGGCCCAATTCGGGCGCCTCGGCGAGCAAGGTGGCGACCAGGACCGGCCCCACGCCGGGGATGGAGCGCAGCAATTTGGCCTTGGCTTTCCAGACCGGGTTGTGCTGCAACAAAGCGGCGATGTCCCGGTCCAGTTGGGCCACTTGTTCCCCCAGCAGCGCCAGGTGGTCGTCAATCTGGGCGCGCACCAGTTCCGACGACACGGGCCGCCGCCGGTTGCGTTCCTGGGTCTGCATGGCAATGAGTTGCCGGCGCCGGAGCGTCAGGGACTGCAACTCCCGCTGTTCAGCGTCGGGCAGTGGACGCACCGGCGGGCGCAGCGCATCCCCGAAGCCGGCCAGGATCTGGGCGTCTAGCCGGTCGGTCTTGGCCAGCCGTCCGGTGGCCCGGGCGAACTCCCGCACCTGGCGGGGATTGACCACCACTACGGGCAGTCCGGCCCCGCTCAACTCCGCCACCACAGTCCTTTCCAGTCCGCCGGTAGCCTCCACGATGATCCGGGCCGGTTGCAGCGGGACCAGTTCCGCCACCAACTGGGCCAGGGCTTCGTCAGTGTACTCCACGTGCCAGGCCTGGTTGGCGGGGAAGGCCCAACCATCCAGGTAAGCTTGGGACACGTCAATGCCGATGATTGTTTCTCCGGTGGTCATGTTTTACACTCCCGGTACCTTTGGTGCGCCAAGGCCCGGACTACCCTGCCTTGCAATACGGGGTCGTACCCCCCACAACGGTTCGGGTTAGCCAAGGGTGAACGGCGCGGCGACCTTGCTGCTTCACGGCTTCGCATAGCGAGCCCCAGGATTAACGGTCTGCCGCGTCGTGGCTTCTCCAAGATACAAGGATTTTCAGGATTTGACGGATTATCAGGATTGGAACCGTTGGCGAATGGCGGGCGCTATGCCGACGCTTTTGGCCGGCACCGTCGGGCCGGCCGTTTCCGGCTTGCAGACGAGCAGGCCCGACGCCGGTTCGTCGTCCGGGTGGGGGGATGAGATGAACTGGCCGGAGAAGGCAAGTTGCAGGCTGGTCGCCGCCTAGTGGATATGCTGTTTCCCACGGTGTGGGCTTCGTAGCCGCCCGCGGGAGATTCCCACACTTGAAGTACTATTTCCGGAACGCCGGCCATCGGCCGGTCTCAACGAGGGCTCGTTAGGATGCAACGGGCGCCGGGATTTCCACTTCCACCTCCACCGCGGCGTAGATCGGCTCCGGTATCTGCTCGCCGTCCTCAACCATACCTTCAACGTGAAAGTTAGCTGCTTCCGTGGTGAGTTGGCTGGTTTCCTCAAAGGTGTCGGCGGCGGCGATGCAGCCGGGGAGGTCGGGCAGATGGGCCGAATAGCCGTTGCCGGTTTTGGCGATAAGTGCCAGGTATTTCATGGGTAATCCCTTTTGCAGCGTTGCCCGCGTGTCCGGAGGCTGGCCCAGAATGGCGATGCAGGCTTTCTCCAACGCGGCCTACGCACACTCGCGGGGCAGTTCTCGCTACTTCGTGCGGCTATCCCCGACCCCTGACCCGTCTTTCATATTCGTCGTGCCCGCCAATCCAGAACCAGACAAGGTAGTCTCCTCTTTCCATCGCGAGGGCTCGATAGTTAGGACCGATACGAACAGCCCAATAGTCACCGGCTTTCTTGAATCTGAGTGACGGGCGCCGCGGGTTCTCTTTGAGTCGCTCGAAATTCCTTCGCGCAGCCCTCTGTACGGATTCGGGAAGGACTGCGAAGGCAATCCAAAAGGGCGGGTTTGTCCGATGCACTACAGGTAACCCAGCGTACCGTTTCGTATCGCTTCATCAACCTCTGCTTTAAAGAAGTCAAACTTGCCGCTGACGGCGTCTTCTTCAATTTGCCGGTCCCACTCTTCTTCCTCCAGGCTGTAGAACCAATCCACGATTTCGGCGTAGTCTTCTTCGGACAGGCTTAGAATGGCCTGCTTTATTTCCGCAACGCTGGTCATCGCTTGTACTCCTCGAATTGCGCGTAGTTTGCGTTCAGGATCCTGTTGTTGCATTTCCCAACGGCGGGAATGATTGCTTCTGCCTCTACGGCGACGCTGGCTATCGCCGGCAGGATGTGGCCGACGGGGCGGTTGAGCCAGCCGGACCAGAGGTACACGATGAAGAACAGCAATACGGTGGCGACGACCACCGCCAGGATGAGGCAACCGTAGCGGGCCACGGCTATGCCGGGATGACGGGCAGGCGCACTCGCGAGGAATGCGGCCCGTCGTGGTGGATGGTCTGGATGGCGGGGACGCACTCGGTGGATGCCCAAGGGTCGCCGCCAGTGTTGAAGTTGCGGTCGAAACGGGGGAAGTTGCTGCTGCTGATTTCCAGGCGGATGCGATGGCCGGCCTTGAACACGTTGCTGGTCGCCACCAAGTCGATGGTGTACTCCGCTATTTCGCCGGGGTTGGCCGGCCGGGCCGCGTCGGTACCCTGCCGGTAGCGGCCCCGGATGATGCCGTCGGATAGGCTGCGGGCGGCTCCGCAGGGTTCCACGTCCACCAGCTTGGCGGTGAAGTCAGTATCGGCGGCGGTGGTGCTGGCAAATAGCGTAACCGTGACCGGCCCCGTAACCTCCAGGTCAGCGGACAAGGGCGGCGTGGTGTAGCACAGCACGTCGTTGCGGGCTTCGATCTCCTGCTGGTCGTAGGCGCCGCCGGGGACGAAGGACGGGCCGCAGCAGAGGGGGCCGCCGCGGGTGGGCGCCGGATCGCGCGGGTCGTAGAGGAACAGGTCCGGGGCTTCGTCGCCGGGGGCAGCGACGGACAGAGAACCGTCTCCGGAGGAAGTGTTGGCCTTGCCGCCGCTGTGCAGGTAGTAGTCGGTGTACTGCGCGCGGGCCGGGGGCCATTCCTGTTCGTCGCGCCACTGGTTCGCGCCCATGACAAAGATGCGTACCGGCGGCCCGATCTTTTCCGGATCCGGGTCGGCGCCGTTTTGCTGGTCTTTCAGCCAGTGGTCAAACCAGCGCAGTTGGATGGCGTCGGTGTCGATGGCCGGTCCGGCGGCGCCCAGGCCGAAAAAGAACTCGCCGGAAGTTTCGCCAAAGGGGCCGTGATGCCAGGGGCCAACGATGAGCCGCTGGCCGTTCCGCGCCGTAGCGTCTTCCGCCTGCGCCCGCATTCCGACGAAGTTGCGCAGGGTGCCCAGGAGGAATATGTCGTGCCAGCCCCCCATATGCAGCGCCGGGGTGGTGATGTGAGGATAGTGGTCTTCGATACGCCAACGCTGCCAGTAGTCATCGCTGGAGGAGTGGCGGATCCAGTCGTAGAGATAGCCGGCCAGCGGCTCTTTGAGATGGGGCAAATCCACGATGGGTTGATGGCGGAAGGCGCAATCCAGTTCGTTGAAGGCGGCCAGCAAGGCGGCGCGGGTTCCGTCGGGCACGTCGTGGCGGCGGCCGATGGCGTCCATGTTGGCCATGGTGAGCTGGCGCATCGTCCAGGACAGGGCGAAACCCCAAGCCAGCGCGCCGCCCTGGTAGGTCCAGCCCTCGTAGTAGTCCGAGGCCGTGATGCCGGGAGCGATGCAGGTCAGGGCCGGCGGGTTGGTGATGGCGCAGAGCCACTGGGTCGCGCCCACATAGGAACGCCCGAACATACCGACCTTGCCGGAACTCCAGGACTGATCGGCGCACCAGGCTACCGTGTCAAAACCGTCGTCGGGTTCGTCCAGGAACGGGTAGAACTCGCCTTCGGAAGTGTAGCGGCCCCGGGTGTCCTGGATGACCACCGCATAGCCATGGGAAGCGGCCCGGATGGCGTCCAGGCTGCCCTCGCGTCCCTGGGATTTGTTGTAGGGAGTGCGCTGGAGCAGCGTCGGCAGTGGTTCCGAAACGTCGGGTCGATACACGTCGGCGTAGAGGGTAACGCCGTCGCGCATGGTTACGGGCAGGTTGAATTCGTTGCGGATCGCGGTGTATGGCCCCATCAGGTCTGGCATGGCGTCACCTCCCAGTGTCGGCATTATACACCGCGCCGGCGGGGGCCGGATTAAGGTTGCCGGCTCATGCGTACTTGCTTCGGGGATTGTCAGAAGCAGGATTTCCGGGATTTGACGGATTATCAGGATTGAGATCGTCTGACGGCAGATGCTCATCCAATCCGGTACATCCCTTCAATCCGATAAATACGGCTTTTGACATTCCCCCACCGGAAAGTGGGTACGCGTGAGGGTCGCCGGCTTACTGCGTGCGGTATTGGGGTGTCAACAAGCCGATTTGCAGGGATGGCGGAAGGTTGTTGCGCGTTACCTGCATCCGGGCCTGGGGTTGGAGCGTCCCTTCGGCTACGCCCAGCTCGCGGAGAAAGGCTCCCGCTCCGTCGGGTTCCACCGCGGAAGGCTCGCCGGGGCCGCGGTAGTGCATGGGGATGAGCCATTTGGCATCGAGCTGCTGGGCGGTCTGGTTGATGGCCCGGTAGGACAGCAGGTTTTGGTCGGTTCCGCCGGCCGGGGCCAGGACGACGTCCGCGGGGCCGATCAGGTCGATCTGCTGAGCGGTCAACGGCTGGCTGATGTTGCCCATATGGCAAATGCAAACGCCGTCAATGGTGATGGCGTAGGCCACGTTGCGCTGGCTGCGGGGCGTTCCCTCCGGTAGGGGCGTCATCACGGCGCGGATGGTGATGCCTTGGAACTCGTATTCGCCGGGGGAGTCGAAAACGCGGGGTTCGCCGTCCAACTCGCCGGCGCTGTTGTGCAGGTGGGCGTCACGGCTAACGGTGACGGCAACCACGTCCACGATTTGCCGGGGATCAATTCGCACCCCCAAGCCTCCGACGCCGGAGGAATACGGGTCGGTGATGATAGAAAGGCCGGAGTTGGTGGAACGGAGGCGGAAACAGGCGTGTCCCAACCAGTAGATGTCCATTGCAGGCGACCGTCAGTCTGGGAGGCCGGTGGTAAAGTTAGCCCTCGCTGAGGCGGAGCCGTTCTTCCAGTTCGCGGATGCGGGCTTCGGCGGTGTCGGCGCGATTACGTTCTCGGTCGGCGCGATTACGCTCGCTGTCAAAGGTAGCGATGTGCTCGCCGGTCGCCGGGTCAATCCACAGCAGTTGCCCGTCCTGCCAACGCAAATACAGGTTCAGCGCGGCGCTGTAACCCTGCAAACTGCCGTCGGGCAGCTCGTCTATATCAATGGGCGCGTAGGCCCCGTTCACGAGCCGGTCACCAGCCAGCCGCGTCCCATGATATTCCCCGGTTTCGTCAAACCGCCAGTACTCCGATATCTCGAATATGGCGTACTTCTCCCGCTTGTCCACCACGTCCCGATGCCCGGTGCTCTCCGACGCCACTTCCAGCACGAAGTCCGGTGGCTTCCCCTGCTCCGAGATGATGTACCCGTTGCTGGCCTCGTAGGCGGCCGGGTCTACGTCGAAAGCCACCAGCAGGTCGGGATAGCGGGCCAGTTCTGCGTAGGTTCCCGGTGTGGCGATGATCCAACGGTCGCCCGACACCAGGGTAGTTAGTGGATTGCCCAGGTGCTGGATCAGGTGGTGGGCGCTGCCGGTTACGCTCAGGTGTTTGGAGCTGGTCATCTTCTCGTCGGGATGGCGTTGGGGGATGTCCGGCAAGCGAGAGCGGGCCGGGGAAGCGCTGGCGACGGGTTTGGCGGTGGTCATGGCGCACCCTTACTTGGTTAGGCGTTGTCCTGCGGGTGGCATTCTACACGCTACCGGCCGGTTGTGTCATGCTTGCCCGTCTTGTGAGGCCGGTGGTATCGTGTTAGCCATGACTACGCCAATCAGTAACGATGAAATCGTCGAGTTGTTCAACGACATGGCCGCGATGCTGGAGATCAAGGGCGATTCGGTTTTCAAGATCCGCGCCTACCAGCGGGCCGCCAATACCATAGAACAGCTGAGTTGGTCACTGGCCGCGGCGGCTGCGGCGGGGGATGACCTGCGCAAGATACCCGGCGTGGGCAAGGCCATCAGCGAGAAAGTGCAGGAGTACGTCGCCACCGGCCACGTCGCCGCCTACGACCGGCTCGCCGAGGAGGTGCCGCCCAACGTGCTGGGGATGCTGGAAGTTCCGGGCATGGGGCCGAAGACGGTCAAGGCCGTTGTGGATGAGTTGGGCATTGGGTCGGTGGCGGAGCTGGAACAGGCGGCGCTGGACGGCCGGCTGGCGCAACTGCCCCGAATGGGCAAGAAGTCGGTGGAAAACATCCTGCGGCACATCCGGGCGCAGCGGATGCGGTCCGACCGGACGCCCCTGGGGATTGCCGCTGAGACGTGCGCCGCGGTGTCAGCGCAGTTGTTTGACGCCTGCCCCGGCCTGGTGAGCCTGACCCCGGCCGGTTCGCTGCGCCGGTGGGAGGAAACCATCGGCGACCTGGACCTCATTGCCATCTCCGACAATCCGGGCGAAACCGGGCAAGCGTTGGCATCCCTGCCTTCAGTTCGTGAGGTGCTGGTGCATGGCGACGCCAAAACTTCGGTGGTTGTTGATCCGGGGATCCAGATTGACCTCCGGGCCGGTGAACCCGACGGCCTGGGCGCGATGCTCCAGTATTTCACCGGCAGCCAGCAGCACAACATCCGGCTGCGCGACTACGCCAACCGGCAAGGGCTGTCCCTGAACGAGTACGGCATCACCGTGATGGAAAGCGGCGAGACGGAACGGTTCCCCGACGAGGAATCCTTCTACGCCCGCTTGGGACTGCCCTGGATTCCGCCGGAGTTGCGGCGGGGCGCCGACGAGCTGGACCTGGCCCGGTCGGGTAATCTGCCCGACCTGGTGACCGAAGCCGATCTGAAGGGCGATCTGCACCTGCACAGCGACTGGAGCGACGGCAAGTTTCCCCTGGAAGAGATGGTTGCCGCAGTTGCCGCCATGGGTTACCGGTACATGGCGCTCACCGACCACTCGCAGGGTTTGGGGGTTGCCAATGGGCTGACGCCGGACCGTCTGGCCCGGCAAATCGAAGTTCTCCGGGGCCTCCAGGATCGCTACGACATGGTAATCCTGTGCGGCTCCGAGGTTGACATCCGGGCCGACGGAGCGATGGACTTTCCTGATGAGGTTTTGGCGATGCTGGATTGGGTAATCGCCTCGGTGCACAACGCGATGAGCCAGGACCGGGACACGATGACGCGGCGCATTATGCGGGCGATGAAGAACCCGCACGTCGCCGCCATCGGACACGCTTCCACCCGGTTGCTGGGGCGGCGGGATCCAGTGGACTTTGACATCGAGACATTGCTCCAGACCGCCCGGGAGACCGGGACGGCCATGGAAATCAACGCGGCCCCGGAGCGGCTGGATTTGAAGGACACGCACGCCGCACGGGCCCGGGAGTTGGGCGTGCCGCTGGTGATCAACACGGACTCGCATCACGTCGATGGTCTGGTTAACCGACGTTTCGGGGTTGCCGTGGCCCGGCGAGCCCGGTGCGGCCCGGAGCACATCCTCAACACTTACCCGGCTGGCGAATTTCTGGGCTGGCTGCGAACCCCCAAAGCGGAGCGCGCGCGACGCTTTGACGCCATGGTTGCGTCGCGCGCTCCGGTAGCCCGTCCATGAGCTCCGCCGTTGATGACATTCGATTGGCGGCGGTCGTATGGGACGCCGAGGGCAGCGGATGGCTGCCGTCCGCCCAGGGGGTAATCGAGCGATTGCAAGCCCGCGCCGAGCGTGTGGAGCCATGGCAAACTGCCGTGCTGCGCGCGGTTGGAGAGTGGGAGCTGCCGGACGAAGAGGCATTCGGGCGCAGTTGGCATTACATAATCGGCGGCGAGGCGCTGGATTGGCTCACGCTGGCGCAACGGCTATGCCTGGCCATCCCCGACGCCGTTCCGCCGGAAGAGTTGGAGACGCTGCTTTTCTATGGCCGGTTGCCGGGCAACTTCAGCGCCGATCAGTTTCGGCAGCTGGTGGGGCCTTACCGATACACTGCCCAGCTCAACTTCTGGTACGGAGTGGTGGTGGAAGAAGCCTTGCAGCTGGTTGCGGAAGAAAGCATTCGCAAGAGCCGGATGGCCCGTTGCTACGGCGACAGCGAAAAGGTGGTTGAGGAGGCGTACCAGCACTTGTACGGCGGCAACCGCGCCGAACTGGCGATGCAATTCCTGGAAGAAACGGGCGGACGATGGGGCGGCAATCTGGAATCGCTGTCTCTAGCGGCTTGGAATGAATTCACCTACTGGCTGTTCAAGCGTCGCGTCCGCAAGTGGCATCCGGCCCGGGTCGCCAGCGATACCCGCCGGGGACTGGACCGGTTGAACGAATTGCGTCAGGGTGGGCCGGAAGACGCGGCCGGCGGTGTGTTCGCCCCTGGCGATGCCGCTCCAATCCTGATGGCGGCCGGCCGCCGCTCCTGAACCGCCCCGGCGTACCAACGAAACCGGGGCGGCCTCGTCAGCCGCCCCGGTTGCATTCGGGGTCAGGTTCCGAGTAGTCGCAAAATCACAGCCCGTACACCCGGCGGTAGCTCAGGCTCATGCGCTTGCGCTCGGTGTCGATGCTCAGAATTTGCACCTTGATTTGCTGGCCCTGATAGACGATTTCTTTGGGGTGCTCCATCCGGCGGGCCGAGAGCTCCGAGATGTGGACCAGACCCTCCACCCAGTCTTCCAGCTTCACGAAAGCGCCGAAGTCCATCAGCCGGGTGACGGTGCCGTCAACGATGTCGCCGACGTGGTAGCGTTCCGGCACCGTGTCCCAGGGTTCCGGCTGGGTGCGCTTCAGGCTCAGTGAAATCTTGCTGTTCTCCCGGTCAACCCTGAGGACTTTCAGGGTCAGGTTGTCGCCAATGCTGACCACTTCTTCAGGAGACTTGACCATGGACCAGGATAGTTCTGAGATGGGAACCAGACCTTCGGCGTCGCCCAGGTCAACGAAGGCGCCGAAACCACGCATGGAGCGGACGGTGCCCTGGACAATCTGTCCTTCCTGCAACTCCTCAAGGAGGCGTTCTTTGGCGGCGTTGCGCAGTTGCCGCCAGATGCGGCGTTCCGTCAGCACCAGCTTCTCCCGCTGGGCGTCCAGCTCCAGGATGTTGAAGCGGGCATCTTCGCCAATCCGCGCATCCAGATGCTCAATGCGACCTTCCTTGGGCACCGGAGCCATCTGGGAAAAGGGCACGAAGCCGCGGACGCCGTTCCAGTCAACCACCAGGCCGCCCTTATTGTGCTGGACCACCTTGGCCGCGAGTTCGGAATCGTGGCGGTGCAACTCGATGAGGTCTTCCCAGACCTGTTTTTCCTGTGCCTGGTCGTAGGAAAATACGGCCATACCGCCCGGCCCGCGGTTGTTCAGGTGAATGACTATCACGCTCGTGCCAGGCTGCATTTGCTCCCGCTTTTCTGGGGTTAACGTGCGCATTTCTTGCGGGGGGACGATGCCCTCGGTTTTCAGGCCGGCGCTGATAACCATTCCTTCGTCGTCAATGCGTACGATTTCCCCGGTCACCAGGTCGCCTCTGCGATATTCCCGAGGCGAAAACGCCGACTCGGGAAGTTGCGACATATCGGTGACGTCGATTACGTTCGGGTCCTGGGCTACCATCAGTTCAGCTGCTCCTTACTCTTGCTGACGGTCGATTTTAAAGCGACCGCATAGGTCGAGCAGGTACTCGGTTTCTCGCGTGAAGCACTTTCCCCACAATTCGCCTGCCTAATAATACTTATGTCGGATACAAATTGCAACTGCAATGTACGCCCAATCGGAATCTGAGACCGGTCGTTCCCGCTTTCGCGGGAATTCAGAGGGTCTTTGCAGCAGAGGACTCTGGATTCCGGCTTTCGCCGGAATGACGGAAAAGGGAGGAATGACGGAAAAGGGAGAAGCGAAAGCCCCGGCATTTGAGCATACTTCATATGGACAAGCCAACGGGCAGGATGTACCATTTTTGAGAAGAAAATCAAATGCAGCCAACCCACCGGACGCTCATCTCTTCTACGCACCATCATCCGGTGGTGGCTGTTGGGACGGTACGATGACTCACCCTGCCATTGCCATGCCACGCGCCTATGATGCCGCATCCGTCGAACAGCGCATTTATCAAAACTGGTGGGATTCGGGTTACTTCGTACCGCGCATAAACGCTGACCGGCCGCCCTTCTGTGTAATAATGCCGCCGCCCAACGTGACGGGCGAGTTGCACTTGGGACATGCGCTCACTGCCAGCCTCCAGGACTCCCTCACCCGCTGGCACCGGATGCGCGGCGATCCCACCCTTTGGCTCCCGGGCAAAGACCACGCCGGCATCGCCACCCAATGGGTAGTGGAGCGCGCCCTGGCCGCCGAAGGCACCAACCGCCATGAGCTGGGCCGCGAGAAGTTCGAGGAACGGGTCTGGGATTGGGTAGCCCTTTACGGCAACACCATCGACGAACAGCACCGGCGGCTGGGCGCGTCGTGCGACTGGTCCCGTCTCCGGTTCACGCTGGACCCGGGGCCCGTCCAGGCCGTCCGCACCACCTTCGTCAACCTCTTCAACAAGGGATTGATCTATCGCCACGAGCGGATCATCAACTGGTGTCCGCGTTGCGCCACCGCCCTGTCCGACCTGGAAGTTGATTACGAGGAGCAGGATGGCAAGCTCTACTACATCCGCTACCCCTTGGCCGACGATCATACTGATTTCATAACCGTTGCCACCACCCGCCCGGAATCCATGCTGGGCGATACTGGCGTTGCCGTTCATCCCGAGGATGACCGTTATGCCGCCAAGGTCGGCAAGATGGCGCTGCTTCCGATCATGGGGCGGCCCATTCCGGTGGTGGGCGACACTGCCATTGAGATGGAGTTCGGGACGGGAGCGTTGAAGGTTACGCCGGGACACGACCTGGTGGACTTTGAAATCGGGGAACGCCACGGCCTGCCCATCGTCACCGTCATCGGGTTTGACGGCTGCCTGACTAGCGAGGCCGGCTCCAAATACGCCGGCATGGAACGCTTCGCCGCCCGCTCCGCGGTGGTGGAAGAACTGGAAGCCACCGGAGCGTTGGAAAAAGTCGAGGACTACCACCATTCCGTCGGCCACTGCCAACGCTGCAACGAGGTGGTGGAGCCGCTCATCAGCCTCCAGTGGTTCCTCAACGTGGGCAAGCACGATCAGCCGGGAACCATCGCCGGCAACGCCTACGCCGCGGTGGTCAATGGCGACATCGAGATAGTGCCGGAGCGATTCGCCCGGGTCTATCTGAACTGGCTGGAGAACATCCGCGACTGGTGCATCAGCCGGCAACTCTGGTGGGGCCATCGCATCCCGGTGTGGTACTGCGCGTCGTGCGGAAGCCAGACGGCTCATATTGACGACCCCGACGCCTGCCCGGACTGCGGCGGTGACGCCATCGAGCAGGAAAGCGACGTGCTGGATACCTGGTTCAGCAGCGGCTTGTGGCCCCATTCGACGCTGGGCTGGCCGGATACCGGCTCCGAAGACCTGGATTATTTCTACCCCAACACCGTGCTGGAGACGGGCTACGACATCCTGTTCTTCTGGGTGGCCCGGATGATTATGCTGGGCATCGAAAATACCGGCGATGTCCCCTTCCGCTCGGTCTATCTGCACGGCATGGTGCTGGATGCCCAGGGGCAGAAGATGAGCAAAACCCGCGGGAACACGCTGGACCCGCTGGATCTGCTGGAGCAGTACGGCACCGACGCCCTTCGCTTTGCTCTGACCACGGGCACCGCTCCGGGGAACAACCTGCGGCTCAGCGACGACAAGTTGGAGTCGGCCCGCAACTTCGCCAACAAGATCTGGAACGCCGCCCGGTTCGTCATCACCGCCATCGAGGGGAGAGATGATCTGGCTGACTGGTACGAATTGCCGGCGCCCCAACACCGGGAAGATCGCTGGATTGTCAGTCGCCTGGACGCGCTCACGGAGTCGGTCAATGAAGGGTTGGCGCAGTTCGAGCTGGGCGACGCTCAGCAGAAGCTCTACGATTTCATCTGGAACGACTTCTGCGACTGGTATATCGAGATGGCGAAGGTTCGCCTGCGCAGCGGCCAACCCGCCGGCGCGGCGGGAACCCTCGTCCACGTGTTGGAGCGTTCGCTTCGTCTGCTGCACCCGTTCATGCCCTTCGTCACCGAAGAGATCTGGCAGAACCTGATGACGCGGGCGCCGGCGCCCAATGGCGGAGCAACGCCGTCGATAATGATCGCGCCATACCCGCAGGTTGGCGCGCCCCGGCCGGCCCCGGACGCCGAATCCGAAGTGGAAGTTGTGATGCAAACCATCCGCGCGGTCCGCAATATGCGCGCGCAGCTGAGAATACCGGCCGGGCAAAAATTGGAGGCCGCGATTGAAACCAATGGGATGATGTCCGTCGTATCGGAGGAAAAGGATGTCATCAGCGCTTTGGCGCGCGTGGAACCGCTGCGCGTGCTGGACGCAGGGGACTCGGGAGCGACGTCCGGTGTGAGTTTGGTTGTCAACCCGTTGGTGGTGCGTCTCCCCCTGGCCGGGGTGGTTGACCTGGAGGTCGAAACCGAAAGGTTGGACAAGGAATTGGGCAAAACGCGCCGCAACCAGGAACGGGTGGGGCAGTTGTTGGATAACCCGAACTTTGTGGCAAAAGCCCGGCCCGAAGTGGTGGAGAAAGAGCGGCAACGTCTGCAAAGTCTTACCGAGCAACGCGAGCGCATCGAGGAAATCATGGCTCAACTGAGCCAATGACGCCAAAGTTGCCATAATCTGCACGCCGTAGTCAAAGCGCATTGGGTCCCGTGATGGCAAAATATTCCGGTAGCACCACGTGCGCCGTTTGACAGGAGTGCCTTTGATGACGCAGAGGATTGTCCGTTTATCGATTGTCGGTCTGGCTGCCGCCTTGATGCTCGCCGCTATGACCGGCTGTTTTTTCGGAGGAGGAGAAGAGGAGCCCGAACCCACTGAAGCGCCGGACCTGGCGGCCACCATCGCCGCGGCGGTTGGCGATGCAGTGCCCACCGAAACCCCGGTGCCGCCCACCGATACGCCGGAACCGCCTACTCCTGAGCCGACGCCCGATTTGGCGGCCACCCTGAGCGCCATGATGGCCGCCACCCAGGTGGCGCAGCCCACGGATACTCCGATCCCTCCCACGCCAACCATGCCGCCGACGGCAACTCCGACTCCCCTGCCCACGGATACTCCGATCCCGCCCACGCCCACCAACACGCCGGCGCCCACTCCACTGCCGGCCCGCCAGCCGTCCGATGGGCCTCCGTGCATAGTCGCCGGCAAAGTTACTATCGGCGGCGCGGTTCCTCCGGCCGGAACGCCGGTGTATGCCCGCAGCCAAAGGGGAGATGGTCAAGTAGTCGCCGAGGACAGGACCAACACGGAGGGAACGTATCACTTGGATATCCTGTACCTGAACGAGGCGTTTGACATTTTCGTGCGCGCCCAGGACTCTGGCATCGATACCCCGGTAACCTCGCGGGGCTGCCGGGAAATAAGGAACCTGAATGTCCCTTAAGGCCGGCGCCACTACAGCGTTGGCGGCCCCGGAACGATAATGCTCCGGGGCCGTTTGCTCTCTGCTACAATGTGCCGGCTATCGCACCGATAGCAACTCCACTCCGTCCGGGAACGAAACCGGCATGACTATCGACTCTGCCTTGGGCATTATCGGTTACCCCATTGGCCATTCCATATCGCCCCGGTTCCAACAGGCGGCTCTGGACCGGCTTTCCGTCTCGCACCGGTATCGCGCTTACGAAGTGCATCCCGATGCTGTGGGAGACTTCATCGCATCCCTCCGTTCTGAAGGCGTCTTGGGCATCAACGTGACCGTCCCCCACAAGGAAGCGGTTATGCCGTTCCTTGACGACATTGACGATTGGGCCGCCGAGGCCGGGGCCGTTAACACCATTGTCAACCGGGATGGCCGGCTCACGGGTTACAACACCGACGGTTACGGGTTCTTGCGGGCTTTGACCGACGAGGGCGGGTTAGATCCCGCCGGCCGGGAGGTTCTAATCCTGGGCGCCGGCGGTTCGGCGCGGGGCGTGGTGCAAGCCCTGGCGCGGGCCGGCGTGGGCCGGTTGCGCATCGCTAACCGCACGCTGGCCCGAGCCGAGTCCCTGGCGCGATTGGCGGATGAGGCCGGCGTTGCGGCGGAGGCTATCGCGTTAGGATCGGAGGGGCTTTCCAGCGGCGCCAGGTCGGCGGAGTTGATAGTCAACTGCACGTCGCTGGGGATGCGGCACGGCCCGGACGAGACGGCTTCGCCGCTGACGGCCGGGCAAATACCCGAGGGCGTCCTGGTCTATGACCTGGTGTATAATCCCATGCTGACGCCTTTGCTGCGGGCAGCGGAAGTTGCCGGGGCGAAAACTCTGGGCGGCATTGCCATGCTGGTGTACCAGGGGGCGGCGTCCTTTGAGCTGTGGCTGGAACGTCCGGCCCCCGTTTCCGCCATGATGGACGCGGCTTTGGCCGCGATGCGAGCCCGCGAGGCGGAATCCCACTAACCTCAATCCAGGAGGCCCACACGCGATGATACGTTGGTTCACGGCGGGCGAGTCCCATGGACAGGGCCTGATGATAATTGTGGAAGGCGTGCCGGCCTATCTGCCGCTGGATGAGGAATACATCGCCCACCACCTGGGCCGTCGCCAGCGCGGCTACGGGCGCGGCGGCCGGCAGCAGATTGAGCGCGACCACGCCCACATTCAAACGGGCGTGCGCCATGGTTACACGCTGGGCAGCCCCATCGGGATGCTGCTGGAAAACCGGGATTGGGTGAACTGGCAGGACGCCATGGCGGTGGAGTACGTGGAAAATCCATCGCAGGAAGGCCGCAACCGGAGAGTGACCCGCATCCGGCCGGGCCATGCCGACCTGCCCGGAGCGATGAAGTACGGCTTTCACGACGTGCGGAACTCCCTGGAACGGGCCTCGGCGCGGGAGACGGCCGGGCGGGTGGCCGCCGGCGCGGTGGCGATGCGGCTGCTGGAAGAGTTTGGCATCAAGCTGCACAGCCACGTCATCTCCATCGGGCGCGTGCCGGCCAACCCGCCGGAGCACGATGACATTGATTGGGACGCCGTGGAAGAATCGCCGGTACACTGCGCCGACCCGGACGCCGCCGAATTGATGATGGCCGAGGTGGACGCTGCAAGGGAAGCCGGTGATACCGTGGGCGGCAGCGTGGAGGTCATCGCGGAAAACGTGCCCATCGGCCTGGGTTCCCACGTGCATTGGGATCGCAAGATTGACGCCAAAGTGGCCCAGGCGTTGATGAGCATCAACGCGGTCAAGGCGGTCAGCATCGGCCCCGGCTGGGAGCTGCTGGACCGCTGGGGTTCCGAGTTCCAGGACGTGATTGAACCCGTAACCGACCCCGACCGGCCCTGGCAGCGCAAAACCAACCGGGCCGGCGGCACCGAGGGCGGCATGACCAGCGGCCCGCCCCTGGTGGCGCGTTTCGTCATCAAGCCCATCGCCACGCTGCACAACCCGCTGCCGTCGGTTGACCTGGACACCGGCGAGCCGGTGCAGGCCCACTTCGAGCGCAGCGACGTGTGCCAGGCTCCGCCGGCCGGCGTCATCGGCGAGGCCATGGTGGCATTGGTCCTGGCCGACGCCTTCATGGAGAAGTTCGGCGGCGACAGCATCCCCGAAACGCGGCGCAACTTTGAGGGGTATCAGGCGACGGTGGGGCCGCGGCTGCGGTACAGCTGAGCGGAGATTGAATGACGCGAATCTTCGTTGCAGCAATCCGGGTAGTCGTCAAGCGGGCGCGGCGTCTGGCCGGGGGCGGCGCCGAAGTTGACACGGCACACTCGCGTCACCAGCGGGAGCTGGCCCGTTATCAGGGTCAGGTGGGCGATAATTTGACGGTGCAGACGACGATTGACATGGCGCGTACGCAGACGTGGACGGGTGGAGCATGAAATTGTGTGTCGCGTTCGACGATGGATACCGAAAGCCGATTGATTGGAGGAGTGACCAATGGAGATGATAATCGGAATCATCGTGGGTCTGGCAGTCGGCGGGGTCGCCTGTTGGTTGGTGCAGGAGTTTCGCGCCAAAAGCAGAACGGCCGCTTTGTCTTCTCAACATGAGGCTGACATCGCTGCGCTAAAAGCAGACCACGACAAGGCGGTTATGGAGCAGCAGGCCGCCCATAACGAAGCAGTAGCCGGGTTGAACGTAAAAGTAGCCGGTCTGGAAGCGCGACTGGAACAGGCGGCCAGTACGCAACAGATGCTAGAAACCGCCAAAACGCAGTTCAGTGAGGTTGCCAAATCGACGGCAGCGGAGGCTCTGCAAATTAATAATCAGCAATTCCTGGACCTGGCCAAAGAAAACTTTGGCACAACGCTGGAAACAGCGCAGCGTGAGCTTGACCAGCGGCATCAAGCGTTTCAGGAACTTGTCAAGCCACTATCTGACCAGTATTCCCAACTGACTGACACGTTCCAGAACACAACGACCACCGCGCTTCAGAACAACAGTAAGCAGTTCCTGGAACTGGCACAAGAAAATTGGGGCAAGACACTAGAGGCCACGAAGAGCGAATTCACACAGCGACATCAGCAGTTTCAGGCATTGGTGAAGCCGTTAGCAGATAATTACAACAGCTTGGGCGGGCAGATTAAATCTCTGATGGAAAATACCCAGTCGGTTTCGACTGCTGCCACGCGCCTTACGGCTGCCCTGAGCAACAACAGGGTAGTAGGCAATTGGGGCGAGGCGGTGTTGGACGACATCGTTGAGTTCGCCGGTCTGACAGGACGCTCCCGCAAACAGATGGTCATCCCCGGGACGCAGGAAAAGCCCGATATGGTCATTGACCTGCCGGACGGTAAATCAATGATTATTGACGCCAAAACGTCGACCGAAGCGTATATGCAGGTGCAAAACGCCGAAGACGACAGAACTTTGGATGATGCGCTCAAGCGACACGTCGCTGCTCTTAAGCGGCAGGTGAATGAGTTGGCAGGTAAAAATTACACTCAGTTGCCCGGCGCTCTGGAATTCGTGGTGATGTTTGTCCCCAACGAGCAATTCCTTACCGTTGCCTTGCAAGCGGACCGAGAGCTATTGCGCCACGCTATGCAGCGCCGCGTCACCATCGTCACACCAGCTACGCTTATCGCTTTGCTATGGGTCGTGAGAGACGGCTGGCAGCAACAGGAAATCGCCCAGAACGCCGAAGAAATCAGCCGGCTGGGTTCGGAAATGCATGGGCAAGTTGTGGAGTTTCTGAAATCTTACCGTGCGGTAAGGAACGGCATTGACGAAACTCGCAAAGCCTTTAACGATTCCCTGACGGTTTTGCAAGACAATATTCTGGGCACTGCCGCGGACATGGCGGATCTTGGCGTTGGGGACAAGGCTAGCCTGTCCCGCCCCCGGTTGACTCAGGTGCCAACCCGGTCAGGAACACTAAGAGAAATATCAACCCCCAGCGACACAAACCGGGAAGCGGCATAATATGCAGTACGGCGTAACCCTCCTCCCCTCGTCTTATGAATCGTTCCGCCGGCACGTGCAGCTGGCTGAGGCGGTGGGCTTTGACTACATCGGCGTCGCCGATTCGCAGTCGCTGTTCCGCGAGCTGTTCGTTTCGCTGGCGGTGGCGGCGGTGGAGACGGAGCGGGTTCACCTGGGGCCGTCGGTGACCAACCCGCTGACGCGGCATCCGGCGGTTACCGCGTCGGCCATGGCGTCGTTGCAGGAACTTTCGGGCGGTCGGGCGTTCCTCGGCATTGGCACCGGCGACTCGGCCATTCTCAACGTGGGGTTGCGTCCGGCCCGGCTGGCGGCGTTGCGTGAGTACATCGGCGCGGTGCGGGCTTTCATGGCCGGCGAGTCCGCCGAATACCTGGGTCGGGAGGGTCATGTGCGCTGGAGCAGCCAGCCGGCGCCCATTATGATGTCGGCGGAAGGGCCGCGGACGCTGCGGATTGCCGGCGAAATCGCCGACCGCGCCATGATTCACACCGGGCTGACGCCGGAGATACTGGAGGACACGGTGGCTCACGTGCGGGCCGGCGAGTGGAACGTGGGCAAGCCCCTGGGGTCAACGGAGATCTGGGCCTTCGCCAAGTGCAACATCGCCGACGATCACGACGCGGCCATTGCTGAAATCAAGATGGCCCTGGCCGCCAGCGCGCACCACGCCTTTCGCTTCACCCTGGAAGGCAAGCACGTTCCCGAAGAGCTGCACGAGGCGATGATGGCCATTCAGGGCGAGTACGTGCCCGCCGAGCACGAACAGGTCGGCGACACCCGCAACGCCGCGATAACCGACGAGTTCGGCGTTACCGATTACCTGGCCGACCGTTTTGCCGTGGTGGGAACTCCCGAAGAGTGCCGCGCCAAGGTGTCGCAAATCGGCAGCGCTGGGGTTGATGTGCTGCAAATCACCGCCATCAGCCACGACCCGGCCGACATTATTCGTCGGTTCGGCGAGGAAGTGATTGCCAAAACGTAGGGGCGAATAATTATTCGCCCCTACAACGGTGGGTTGCGGATTACGCCTTACGGGAACAGAATCTCCCCGGTCTCGGCGTCCTCCACCGTGATGGCGGTCACCGGGCAATTCTCGGCGGCTTCCAGGATGGTCTCCTCCGGGTCGCCGGCCGGGTCCTTGACGTAGGATTGGCGGTCTTCGTTGAGGCCGAAGGTGTTGACGGCGAAGGTTTCGCACATGGCGTTGCCCACGCACACGTTGTAGTCCACGGTAATCTTCAACTGTCGGGCCATTGGGGTAACCTCCTCGTGGTGGTCAGGCGAGTGTAATACGTGCAGATAGTGAAAGCGGCGGCCGGCGGCTAGCGAGTCGCAACCGGCAGGTTGAGCAGAGTGCGTTGGCCCACGCTGGGCAGGTATTCCAGATCGTCGGGCGCGGTTTCGAGTTCAAATCCTTCAAACCGGCGCGCCAACTCGGCAAAGGCTTCCTGCCCTTCCAGCCGGGCCAGGGTGGCGCCCAGGCAGTGATGCACGCCGCTGCCGAAGGATACGTGGGGATTTGGGTTGCGGGTGATGTCCAGGTCGTCCGGGTTCTCGAAAACCTCCGGGTCGCGGTTGGCCGACGAGATGACCCAGCGCACCCGGTCGTCCTTGCCGACTCGCTGGCCGTCGCCCATGTCCACGTCCTGGGTGGCGACGCGCTGCACCGACTTCAGCGGCGAGTCGTAGCGCAGGACTTCCTCCACGGCGTTGACGATGTGGGCGTCCGGATCGGTCCGCAGCAGGTCGAACTGGTCGGAATGTTGGGCGAAGGCCAGGACGCCGTTGGCGATCAGGTCGTTGGTGGTTTCGTGGCCGGCGACTAGAAGCAGCAGGGCGTTGGCCAGGACCTCATCGCGGGTGTAGGCGCCCATGATTTCGCCCTTGCAGATGACGGACAGCAGGTCGTCGCCGGGATCCCGGACGCGCTCGGCCACGATGGGCGCCAGGTAGTCGGTAACGGCCTGGACGCCCTCGGCGAACATACGGATGCGGTCGGGCTGGTTGCCGTCAAACCCGCACATCCGCCCGCATAGTTCCTTGACGAAGGCCCGGTCGCTGGGCGGTATGTTCATCAGGCCGGCGATGATGCTGTAGGTCAGCGGCGTGGCGAAGTCGTGCATCACGTCCATGCGTCCGGCGCCCTGCAAGTCGTCCAGCAGGTCGTTCACCGTTTGGCGAACCAGGGGACGCCAGGTTTCCATAGCCTTGGGCGTGAAGTAGCCATGCACCACCTTGCGCTTCTCTTTGTGCTTCGCCCCGTCGTTCTGAGTGAAGCGGGCCGCCATCCAGTTGCGCACCGCGCCGAACAGCTCCATGTCCTCTTCGGGAATGGACGGCGACGGCGGGCGGGTATCGCGCAGCGCAACTTCCGAAGAGAAGTACTCGGGGTGGCGCGCCGTCCATACCAACCGCTCGTAGCTGGTGACGACCCACATTTGATACCGCTCGTTCCAGTGGACGGGCGCCTCCGACCGCCACGCTCCAAAATAGGCGTAGGGATCGCGAATTGCGTCAGGCGCAAACAGGTCGTCGTGGATGTTGGCAGGCATATCTCAACCCCTGTGGCGGCAGGCCGGTTCGCGGTCAAAATTATCATATGCGATGCTATAATTCAAACATCGTAGCGTTTCAACCACGGCGTGGGAGGCCAGCATTATGGCAAAAATATCTATGCAGATCACCGTCGAGACTGAATTCCGCGGCGACCATTGGGCGTGCTATGTCCCGGAGTTCGGCGCCATCGTGTACGGCGAAACCTCCGAAACTGCCCGGCGGGAAGTAAATGTCGCACTGCAAGTTTTGCTGGATAGTTTTCATCGTGACCTGGAAGCCATAGAGCGGTTTCTTGTCGGCCGGAACGTGAAATACAACATCCAGCACGACACGGACATTGAGCACGGTAACCCGGCATCGGAAATGGGCCAAGAGGAGGTGCTTATTGCCGTATGAGCGAAAACTGAGTTGGCAAGAGATAACCGGCATACTCGCCCGGCTTGGGATGGACGAAGTCTACCGCGCGGGAGTCCATAGGGTATATGTGGACAATCAGGGCCGTCGCATCCCTATACACCTCACAATGCAGTGGGACGTGCCTTTCGATATGATAGCTCGAGCCCTTTCCGACGTTGGCATCAGCCGGACCGAGGTAGAAGCCGCTCTGGAATCCCTGTACTCCGACCACTGATCCGAAAACGCGCCGAACAGGAAAGCCGGCGGCCATGCAAGCGGCCGCCGGCTTTGTTTCTGACCGGGCTGAAACGCCGCGCCAATCAATCAGCGCGCGCTGGTCACCGTAACCGGCAGGCTCTCCACGGCACGGAAGGTGAGGACGCGGTCGTACTCGACCTGTTCCACCGGGATTTCCAGTTCGATGTTGTCGAAGCGGTTGGCCAGGTTGCGGAAGATTTCCTGCCCCTCCAGGCGGGCCAGCGTGGCGCCGAGGCAGTGGTGGACACCGCTGCCGAAGGCCACGTGAGGGTTGGGATAACGCTCGATGTCAAAGTCGTCGGCGCGGTCGAAGACCTTGGGGTCACGGTTGGCGCCGGGGATGAACCAGCGCACCCGGTCGTCCTTCTTGATCACCTGATCGTTCAGTTCGATGTCGTCCGTGGCAATCCGCTGGATGGAGCGCACCGGGGAGTCGTAGCGCAGGCACTCTTCGGTGGCGCGGACGGTCTTGCCTTCGGGGTCGGACTTGAGGATGGCCCACTGGTCCGGGTGCTGGGTGAAGGCCAGGGCGCCGTTGCAGATGAGGTTGATGGTGGTCTCGTGGCCGGCCGACAGCAGCAGCATCACGTTGTTGATGGTCTGGTCACGGGTGAAGATGCCCTGACGCTCGCCCTCGGACACCACCATCATCAGGTCCAGGGAGTCGAACTTTTCGGGGTTGTTCACCCGATCTTCGACCATGGGCGCGATGAAGTCCTGGAGGTTCTGCACGGCCTGGCTCAGCGGCCGCATCCGGTCGGGACCCTCGCGGTTGAGGAAGCGCAGGTCCTTGGCCAGTTCGCGCAGCCGGGGACGCTCGCTGTCGGGAATGCCCAGCATACGGGCGATGACCAGCAGGGGCAGCGGCGTGGCCAGGTCGGCCATCACGTCCATCCGCCCTTTCTCTTCCACCGCGTCCAGGAGTTCGTCGATTGCCGACTGCACCAGCGGGCGCCACATCTCAATGGACTTGGGAGTGAAGTAACCGTGCATCACCCGGCGCATATCGACGTGGTCGGGGCCGGAGAGGTCGGGGTGGTGGCGTCGCTGGTCGTGCTGGATGAACCGGGAGACCTGCCACTTCTTGATGAAGTTGTACAGTTCCAGGTCGTCTTCATCGATGGGCGGGTTCGGCGGGCGCACGTCGCGAGCGTACACGCTGGAGGAGAAAGCTTCAGGGTGCCGCGTCACCCAGACGATGTGTTCCCACGAGGTCACCATCCAGACCTCGAATTCCTCGTTGTAATAGACCGGCTGATGCTCGCGCAGGCGATTGTAGAAATCGTAGGGCTGGTAAATCGCTTCCAGCGAAAAGGGGTTGTCGTTGAAGGTGCTGACCATTGGTTGAAACCTCCGGTGGAACTTGTTTGGCCATCCGGCCGGCAACAATCCGGCCGCCTCGGATGAGCCGATTATAACCGATTTCCGCGGGATATGCAGTAGGGGCGGGTTTGAAACCCGCCCCTGGAAGATCGCGACGAATAGCGGAACGCGATTAGCGCGCGCTGGTCACCGTAACCGGCAGGCTTTCCAGCGCTCGCAGGCCAATCAACTGGTCGTACTCCAGCTCCTCGACGGGCACTTCCAGCTCCAGGCTGTCGAAGCGGTTGGCCAGGTTACGGAAGATTTCCTGCCCTTCCAGCCGGGCCAGCGTTGCGCCCAGACAGTGGTGCACGCCGCTGCCGAAGGCAACGTGCATGTTGGGGTAACGCTCGACGTCGAAGTCGTCGGCGCGGTCGAAGACTTTGGGGTCGCGGTTGGCGCCCGAGATGAACCAGCGCACCCGGTCGTTCTTGTTGATGCGCTGGCCGTTGAGTTCCATGTCATCCATGGCGATGCGCTGGATGGACTTCACCGGCGAATCGTAGCGCAGGCACTCTTCGGTGGCGCGAACCGTCTTGCCTTCCGGGTCGGACTTGAGGATGGCCCACTGGTCGGGGTGCTGGGTGAAGGCCAGCGTGCCGTTGCAGATCAGGTTGATGGTGGTTTCGTGGCCGGCGGATAGCAGCAGCATCACGTTGTTGACCACCATGTCACGGTCAAATATGCCTTGGCGCGCGCCTTCGGCCACCACGGAAATCAGGTCGTCCTTGGGGTTCGCGATGCGTTCGTCGCACAACGGGCCCAGGTAGTCCTGCAAGTTCTGGACTGACTCAGACAGGGGGCCCATGCGGTCGGGGCCGGTGCGGTTCAGGTGGCGCAGGTCTTTGGCCAGTTTGCGCATAATGGGTCGGTCGCTGTCCGGTATGCCCAGCATCCGGGCGATGACCAGCAGGGGCAATGGCGTGGCCAGGTCGGCCATCACGTCCATGCGGCCCTTTTCTTCTACGGCATCCAGCAACTCGGTGATGGCCGACTGCACCAGTGGGCGCCACATTTCCATGGACTTGGGCGTGAAGTAGCCGTGCATCACCCGACGCATATCGACGTGGTCGGGGCCGGATACCTCCGGGTTGTAGCGACGCTGGTCGTGCTGGATGAACCGGGAAACCTGCCACTTCTTGATGTAGTTGTAGATTTCCATGTCGTCTTCGTCGATGGGCGGGTTCGGTGGGCGAACATCCCGGGCGAAGACGCTGGAAGAAAAGACTTCAGGATGGCGGGTGACCCAGACCAGGTTCTCCCAGTCGGTCACCATCCAGACTTCGTACTGTTCGTTGTAATGCACCGGCTCCCACTCGCGCAGACGGGCGAAGAAATCGTAGGGCTGGTACATGGCCTCCAATGAGAAGGGGTCATCGTTGATGGTGCTGACCATTTTGTGCAACCTCCGTTTCGAGGGAGCGGCTTGCGACGAAAAACGTCGCCATTGGACTATGATAGCCCGATTATAGGCGAGGCAAAACCAATCCGCAAGCGGGAATGACGGCTCATGCGTACCCACTTTGTCATTGCGAGGAGCGTAGCGACGTGGCAATCTCGACGAGTGAGCGATGTTTGCTCCGGCGACGAGATTGCCACGCTGCGCTCGCAATGACAGTTTGAGGAAAGTGGGTACGCATGAGGGAATGACGGTATTTGACGACAGGCCCTAGAGTTCAAAACCGGGCAACCCGCGTTGATTAGAATGAACTATTTCGACTGACACCAGATATACAAGCCTATCGTCCTCTGCGATGGAATACCAGATTTCTACCCGTGGGTTGGAGCCGGGGAACAGGTCCAACCAGCGTATGTCAACCGCTTCCCCGGACGCCGGGAACAGCGGATACCGATATGGGTCCTCGGTGAGGATGTGCCGTATTACCCGTAGCAGGCGTTCTGCGATGGAGGGATTGATAGCTCTACTGCTGACGGCTAAACTCCAACGCTTCCGGAACTGTGGCGTTTCAACCAGATTGTACGGATTCGCGCCACTTGATGAAATCAGCAACGATTCGCCTCCCCCGTTCGCGCACGTCGTCGGTCAACTCCGGAGCGCTGAGCATAGACAGTTCGTAAGGAATGACCTCTCCGGTTTCAGTGGCTTGCCAGCCCAACACGCGGTGGGAGTACTCTTCAATCTCCGCGCCATTGTAGTCGGCGAACTGCCGCAGTTGGTCATCGAGACAAGCGCGCTCTTCCGCGGTCAGGATTTCTGATTGCGCCGGCCGGTTGGCGGCCAGCTGATGTTGCCGGTATCCACCCCGCGCCGCGGCGCGTATTTCCCGGACTTCTCCCCGGTTGATCAAGTCAGCTTTCGTACCCTGCCAATTGTCGGGATAGGGTCCGTGAGGGAGATGCACGTAGGTTGTGCCCGTTATCGGCTTCCCCCGCCGAAAATAGGCGGCGCAATCGGCGAAGTAGAGCAGTTTGACCAGCTTGGTTTCCCCAAAGTTTGGGTCGCCGGCAGAGCGTTCCGACAAGTAAATGACCGCCTCGGCAAGTTTGTCCGGGCGGCGGGAGAACCGGACGTACTCGACCATAATGCCTCCCTGTTGCAGGTTGAAGCTGCGTTAATTGTAAGTCCGACTCCATAATCCGGACAATGGCCGGCGGTCAGAAAGTTGAAGCCCGCAGTGATAGTTTTGGCCTCACTGCGGGCGTTGGCGCGTCCGATGATTTCACGGGAGCGTTTACGTCAGGTTCACCGGCAGCTGCTCCAGCGTGCGGAAGGCGATGCTGGAGGTGTAGGTCAGGTCTTCGGGGTCGCAACCCAGGTTGAGGTTGGGGAAGCGCTGGGCCAGGGTCTTGAAGGCTTCCTGCCCTTCCAGGCGGGCCAGGGTGGCGCCAAGGCAGTGGTGGATGCCGCTGCCGAAGGCGACGTGAGGGTTGGGGTAACGCTCGATGTCGAAATCGTCGGGCCGGTCGAAGACTTCGGGATCCCGGTTTGCGCCGGTGATGAACCACCGCATCCGCTGGTTCTTTTCGATCTGCTTGCCGCCGAACTCCAGCTCCTCGCCGGAGATGCGCTGGATGGACTTGACCGGCGGGTCGTAGCGCAGGCACTCCTCGGTGGCGCGGATCATGCGGCCTTCAGGATCGCTCTTCATCAGCTCCCACTGGTCGGGGTGGGTCATGAAGGCGCGGGTGCCGTTGCAGATGAGGTTGATGGTGGTCTCGTGGCCGGCCAGCAGCAGCAGGATGGCGTTGGCGACGACCTGCTCCTCGTCCATGACGCCCACGCGGTAGGCGTCGGTCATGCGGTCCAGCAGGTCGCCGTTGGGGTTCTTGATGCGCTCAGCGACCATGGGGCGCAGGTACTCTTGCAGGCCCATGATGCCCTCGGTGAGGGGCTGCATCCGGTCCTGGTTGCCGCGGCCGATGAAGAGCAGTTTCTCGGCCAGGGAGCGGATGAACTGGCGGTCGGAGGTCTCAATGCCCATCATGGCGGCGATGACCAGCAGGGGCAGGGGCGTGGCGTAGTCGCGCATCACGTCCATGTGGCCGCGGTCTTCGGCCTCGTCCAGCAGTTGGTTGATGGCGGACTGGACCAGGGGGCGCCAGAGTTCCATGGCCTTGGGATTGAAGTAGCCGTGGATGACCTTGCGCATATCGGTGTGGTCGGGGCCGCCGTGCTCGCGGATCGACTCGTAAGCGCTAACCGCCCGGCGGTCATGCTGGATGAACCACTGAGCGAAGAACTCCTTGACGTACTCGTAGAGTCCCATGTCGGACTCGTCGATATCGGGGTACGGAGGCAACGGGTCGCGGTGGAACACCTCGGAGGAGAACAGCTCCGGGCGGCGGGTGACCCAGACCAGGTCCTTGTACTTGGAGATCACCCACAGCTTGTAGGGCGCGTTCCAGTGCACCGGGTCTTCTTCCCGCATTCGCGCGAAATAGGTGTAGGGGTCGTGGATCACTTCCGGGGAAAAGAGGTCGTCAGTCAGCGTGGTAACCATAGCGTCCTTCCTTCAGACACAGAGATGCGTTGCGTTGTCGCCGCGTTCAAGCGGCATGGTTACGAAATTGGTTGCATCGTACTTACGGCTTTGCGCCATGTCAACAACGGGGGAGATTTGGTCGGGGTTTTTCTGCTGCTGCTTCTGTCATTGCGAGCGAAAGCGTGGCAATCTCGTTGGAGTAGCAAGGCGACCGGAAGCAAGCCTTCGCGCCGCAACGAGATTGCCACGTCGCTGCGCTCCTCGCAATGACATGGGAAGCGCGAAATAAAAATCGGCCGCGGGGAAACCCGCGGCCGATTAGTCGGTCATTGCGGTCGGTGGTTACGACAGGTTCACCGGCAGCGTTTCCAGGGTGCGGAAGGTGATGCTGGAGGTGTAGCTCAGGTCGTCGGGGTTGCAATCCATGTTCAGATTGGGGAACCGCTCGGCGAGGGCCTTGAAAGCCTCCTGACCTTCCAACCGGGCCAGCGTGGCGCCCAGGCAGTGGTGGATGCCGGAGCCAAAGGCGACGTGGGGGTTGGGATAGCGCTCGATGTCGAAGTCGTCGGGCCGGTCAAAGACTTCGGGGTCACGGTTGGCGGAGGTGACGAACCAACGCATCCGCTCGTCCTTCTGGATCAGCTTGCCCCCCAACTCTACGTCCTCGCCGGCGATGCGGGTGATGGACTTGACCGGAGCGTCAAAGCGCAGGCATTCCTCGGTGGCGCGGACGGTCTTGGCGGCCGGGTCGGTCTTGAACAGCTCCCACTGGTCGGGGTGAGTCATGAAGGCGCGGGTGCCGTTGCAGATGAGGTTGATGGTGGTTTCGTGGCCGGCCAACAGCAGCAGGATGGCGTTGGCCACGACCTGCTCTTCATCCATGATTTGCTTGCCGGCGGCGTTGGTCAGGCGGGCGGCGTCGGTCATCTTGTCCAGCAGGTCGCCGTTGGAGTTCTTGAGGCGGTCCTTGACCATGGGCCGCAGGTATTCCTGCAACTCGGTGATGCCTTCGGCCAGCGGCTGCATCCGGTCGGCGTTGCCGCGCCCGATGAACAGCAACTTCTCAGCCAGGGAGCGGATGAACTGGCGGTCGTAGGTCTCAATGCCCATCATGGCGGCGATGACCAGCAGCGGCAGCGGCGTGGCGTAGTCGCGCATCACGTCCATGTGGCCGCGGTCTTCGGCTTCGTCCAGCAACTGCTTGATGGCGGACTGCACCAGGGGGCGCCAGAGTTCCATAGCCTTGGGGGTGAAGTAGCCATGAATGACCTTGCGCATATCGGTGTGATCGGGCCCGCCGTGCTCACGGATTTCCTCGTGGGTGCTGACCGCCCGGCGGTCGGTCTGGATGAACCACTGGCTGAAGAACCGGCGCACGTCCTCGTAGAGGCCCATGTCGGACTCGTCGATGGAGGGGTACGGAGGCAGCGGGTCGCGGTGGAACACCTCGGACGAGAAGGCTTCGGGGCGGCGGGTGACCCAGACCAAATCCTTGTACTTGGTGATGACCCAGAGCTTGTAGGGGTCATTCCAGTGGACCGGGTCTTCTTCCCGCATCCGCCCGAAGTAGCTGTAGGGGTCCTGGATGACTTCAGGCGAGAACAGGTTTTCATTGAAGGTGGTAACCATAAAGTCCCTCCCGATGACTTTTGACGGCAAACTGAAGCGGCCGGCTTGGTTGGTCGGCCAAACTTTCTTGGCTTATGTTCCACATTTTAGCAACCGGGCAATTTCCGGTCAATGCGGTTTGGCGCATACTAACGCGGCGACTAAATCGGCGATTATGATGATCCAGGGCAACGCAAAGCGGGGCCGAACCATTGAGCGGCGCGGGGTAGGTTGGAACCGGCCGAACTTTGTGATAAAATGCGCAAAGGCAGGCGCCTACAAATATCCCCCAACCGGAGGAAACAATGGAAGGCAAAGTTCAGATTGAGATTACCTACTGCGTGCCTTGACAGCACCACGCTACCGCCACGTGGATGGCGAACGAATTTTTCCGGGCCTACGGCGGCGACGCCTCTATCACCATTTCGCCGCGGGGCCAGGGCATCATGGAAGTTTTCGTCGATGGCGAAAAGATCTTCGACAAGAAGGCCGAAGGCAACATCTACCCCGACCTGGGTCGGGTCCGCAAGATGAAGGAAGCCATCTCGGCCAAGATCGCGCAGGTTGACTTGGCAGTCGCTGCCGACAACTAGCCCGACATCCAACGGAAAACGAAGGCCGCCGCTCCGGCAACGGGGCGGCGGCCTCATGCGTACCCACTTTGTCATTGCGAGGAGCGTAGTCCGCCTCTGGCGGATGGCAATCTCGACGAGTGAGCGATGTTTGCTCCGGCGACGAGATTGCCACGCTGCGCTCGCAATGACAGTTTGCGGAAAGTGGGTACGCATGAGGGCGGCGGTTTTTCGTCAGAAGCAGGATTTTCAGGATGCTTCTGATTTTCGGGATGATGACGGTGGGCGCTGCCGCTTGGGGGAACTCGGTTACGCCGTTATTCGGGCGATGGTGGCGGTCAGCAGGGGGCATACCATCCGCCAGACTGAGGCCGCTACCTCGTCAATGGGCCGGCTGCCATCGGTTACCTGCCATGGCGCGCAATCCGCTTCGGCCTGTTTGAGGAACCCGCGGCGTACCCGGTCGTGGAACGCCAGGGTTTCGTCTTCAAAGCGGTCAGGCGCGTCGCCGAGGGGGAGGGCGAGTTGGAGCAGCCGGCTGTTGGCCCGCTCCAAGCCGATGAGCGGGTCAACGTCAAGCAGAATCGTCAGGTCGGGGTAACGCTCGCCGGTGGCGAGGTCGTTCAGCCATGCGATCCGGCCCAAGTCCAGGCCGCGCCCGTAACCCTGGTAGGCAACCGTGGACCCGGCAAAACGGTCGGTGATGACCACCGCGCCGGCGTCCAGCAGCGGGCTGATGCGCTCGGTTATCAACTGCGCCCGGGCAGCCTCAAACAGCAGCAGTTCCGCCAGCGACGAAACGGGCCGCTCGCCAATCAGGTATTCCCGCAGGTAGTCGCCTAGATCGGTGGAGCCAGGCTCGCGCAACAACTCCGCGCAGTAGCCTTTTTGCCGGAGTACGTCGTGCAGGATGCCGGCCTGCGTGGATTTGCCCGCGCCCTCGCCGCCCTCAAACGCTATGAACACGCCGGACATCGCCGCTACTCCTCGCCTTGCTGATAAGGCGAGGACAGACTACCAGAGGACTCCCGGTTGCTGCATAGGTTTCTGGATGCCGGCTTTCGCCGGAATGACGGAGCCGGGCATAGTCTAGGGTCGGTACACGAGCACGGCGCGCTGCGGGTCCCGGCCCCGGCTGGTGGAAGCCAGATTGAACTGTTCGGCTAACATGTGCTGCAAACGGCGAATGTAAGGCCGCTGGGGTTCCAGTTGGACGCTGAACTCGCCGGACATGACCCGCTTGGCGGCTTCCTCTACCTCGGCCCGCGCGGCGGCGACGGTATCCGCATCCGCCTCGCCGCGGTCTTTTCCACTGAACCGTCCCGCCGCCAGGGGCAGGTCAACGCCCTGGTCCCGCGCCAGCGAGGTCAGGAACTCGGAAACCTGCGGAACGGTGTTTTTGCGCAGCACGTACACCGGCACGTTGTTGCTCTCGGCGATGCGTACCAGCTGGCTGCCCCGGCGGTAATGGTTTTTTGTGGTGAGGAGCAGGCTGGCCCGGCGCAGTTCGCCGACAATCTCCGCGCTGGCTTCCCGTTCTGCCAGGGCGGTCTCCACCTTGTCGCGGCTGACGCCAAAGAGGAAGATGCGAGCATCCAGCCGACGGGGGGCCGACCCATTGGCGTCGGGTTCGTCCCGGAAGGTTTCGGGCGGATAGCGGTCGTACTCCGTCTCCGGCCCGCCGGAACGTTTGCGGCCCTTCCGTCCTTTGATTTCATTGGCCGACCACGGCGTTGCTCCGACCTCGCTGGGCCGGGGCGCCGCGGTGCGGGACACGTTGCCGTCGGTGTCCATGCGGCGCACTTCCGGCTCCACGGGATAACCGCGCAGCCACTGGTCAACCACCTGGGCGACGTCTTCGTGGACGTACACCTCGTCCCAGTCCTGGATTTCCACCACCACGTCGAAAGTGGGTGGGGCCTTTCGCTCCAGTACCGTTTTTTGCGTTCCCCGGAAGCGGGCTTCCTGGTCGCCCAGGGTCACCGTCTGCACTCCGCCCACCAGGTCGGAAAGGGTGGGATTCATGATCAGGTTATCCAGGGTGTTGCCGTGAGCGGTGGCGACCAGCTGTACCCCGCGCTCGGCGATGGTGCGGGCGGCCGTGGCCTCCTGGGTGGTGCCCATCTCATCGATGATGATGACCTGGGGCATATGGTTTTCCACCGCCTCGATCATCACGCCGTGCTGCTCGGTGGGCGTGGGCACCTGCATCCGACGGGAGTGGCCGATGGCGGGGTGGGGAATATCTCCGTCGCCGGCGATTTCATTGGAGGTGTCAACGATGATGACGCGCTTCTGGGCTTCGTCGGCCAAGACGCGGGCCACCTCCCGCAGCATGGTGGTCTTCCCCACGCCGGGCCGACCCAGCAGCAGGATGTTCTGCCCGCTGTAGGTCAGATCCTCAATCATCTTGATCGTGCCGAATACGGCGCGTCCTACCCGACAGGTGATCCCGACCACGCTGCCGGATCGGTTGCGGATGGCGGAAATCCGGTGCAGGGTGCGCTCCATGCCGGCCCGGTTGTCGTCCCCGAAGTCGCCGATGCCGGATACCACGTGCAACAGATCTTCGCGGCTCACCGGCTCGTCGCCCAGCATCACGTCGCCGTAGGAGAAGCGCGCCTCCGGGAGGCGACCCAAATCGAGGATGACCTCCAGCAGGTCGTCCAGATTTTCCTGCTCGCGGAGCGTGCCGGTGACCCGGGGCGGCAGCGCCGACAGCAGTTGTTCCAGTTCATCGTGGGCCAGTTGCTCGACCGTTACCAATTACAGCCTCCTGTATTTGATCCCGGCGCCGGCCGGGGTGACGGAGTCGCAATGACGTTACGGCGTAATCAGCGGCGCGGGCTACCGCACCCGCGGAGCTTCAATGGGCGGAGCGGAGGTGTCAAGGGGAGGCCCGCCGGCCAGCGCGACAAAGTAGCGATGTATGCGGGCGTCGGCGGTCAATTCGGGGTGGAAGGACGTCGCCATCAGATTGGCTTGCTGCACCGCGACCGGCCGGCCGTCGGGCAGAGCGGCCAGCACGTCAACGTCTTCTCCGACCCGGATGATGACCGGCGCGCGGATAAAGATGGCATGATAGGCGGTGTCTCCAAGACCTTTGATGGGCAAGTCCTGTTCAAAAGAGTCCACCTGCCGGCCGAAGGCGTTGCGCTGAACGCCCACGTCCATCAGGCCCAGGGGGACGGGATCCTGTTCGGTAATTTCCGCGGCCAGCATGATCATCCCGGCGCAGGTGCCCCAGACGGCTTTGCCGCTGGAAGCCATTTCCGCGACGGGTTCGCGCAGTCCGTACAGAGACATCAGGCGGCTCAGCGTGGTGCTTTCGCCGCCCGGAATAATCAACCCGTCAAGCCCGTCCAGGTGTTCGGGCAGCCTTACTTCGGTAGCGGCGGCGCCGATGCTGCGCAACACGTGGCAATGCTCCGCGAAGTCGCCCTGTACCGCCAAAACGCCGATGTTCAACTAAGTAACCACCCCAATGTGCGCGTAGGGTTGATGTGCGCTGATTTTCGCCGGCCGCGTCAGACGCTGCGCGTGGCCAGCAGTTCCTGCTCGCTGAGCTCCCGCACGCTTCGGCCCACCATTGGTTCGCCCAGGTCCTTGGAAACGTCGGCCAGGATCTGTGGATCGTTGTAATGGGTCACGGCCTGGACGATGGCGTGGCCCCGGCGCACCGGGTCACCGGACTTGAAGATGCCGGAGCCGACGAATACGCCGTCCGCGCCCAGCTGCATCATCAGCGCCGCGTCGGCCGGAGTGGCAACGCCGCCGGCAGCGAAATTGACCACGGGCATCCGGCCTTCCTCGCGGGTCTGCTGGAGCAAATCAAGGCTGACGCGGAGATCGCGGGCTTCCACCACCAATTCGTCTTCGGGCATGTTCTGCAACTTGCGAATGGCGTCCTGGACGGCGCGCATATGCCGCACCGCTTCCACCACGTCGCCGGTGCCAGCCTCGCCCTTGGTGCGGATCATGGCCGCGCCCTCGGAGACGCGACGCAGGGCTTCTCCCAAGTCCCGGCACCCGCAGACGAAGGGAACGGTGAAATCATGCTTCCAGACGTGGTGCATTTCGTCCGCCGGCGTCAGAACTTCCGATTCGTCAACGTAGTCCACGCCGAGAGCCTGCAGGATCTGGGCTTCCACGAAGTGGCCGATGCGGCACTTGGCCATCACCGGAATGGAAACCGCGTCGATGATTTCGCAGATCATGGAGGGGTCGCTCATGCGGGCCACGCCGCCATCGGCGCGGATGTCGGCCGGCACCCGTTCCAGGGCCATGACCGCCACGGCGCCGGCTTCCTGCGCGATGCGGGCCTGTTCCGCCGTAACGACGTCCATAATGACGCCGCCCTTCAGCATCTGGGCATGGCCTGATTTCACGGTAAAAGTGCCGGTTAGGATTTCTGCAACCATCGGAGCGCCTCCCCCTGTATGTTCCAAGAGTAGTGCCTTGCATTATAGCCGGCGTTGCCTGGCTAATCAATTAGCAACGCACGCTCGCCAGTTCGGCCGGCGCTCTATCCTACGGGCAAGACCGGCTCGGTTCGCTCCGCGGGAAGCTCAACCTCGAAAGCGTTCAGGAAGAACGCGGTCTGAGCGTAGTTGCCCATCAGCGCGGTGATCTCCACCAGGTGTTGCGCTCCAAACTGTTCCAGGGCGATCTGGAAGGTTGACGCCGAAATCCGGTGGTTGGCATAGAACTCGTTGCAGAAGTTGACGATGGCCCGCTCGTCGTCGGCCATGCCGGGCAAAGGCTTCCGGTCCCGGAGGGCGTCCACCAGCGCGTCGCTGACGCCCTCGCGCCGGGCGGCGGGAGCGTGGGCGTTCCAGATATAGGGACAGTCAAAGTTGCGCGCCGTGACGAGGATAGCCAATTCCTGGATGCGCTTGGAGAAGGAGCTCTCGAAGCGCAGGTAGTTGGTCAGGTTGCTGCGCCGTTTTGCCATCTCCGGGCTGTTGATCGCGATGGAGTAGGGGCCGCCGGTGATGGTTCCGCCGGTGTCTTTGGTCAATTCGTCAAACGCCTCGCGGAACTCTGCCGGCACCATATCGCGGGTAACAACGGGTAGTCGGGCCATGATTCACCTCGCTAACAATTGGGATTGCTGGATACGGCTTGATTGTAACACCATCCAGTAATGAGCCACGTCATCCAGCTAGACGTAGCCATTGCGTTCGCCCCATTCCAACCAGGATGCCTTCATTGCTTCAACACGGCCGCGGTCGGCCGGCGGCACCAGGTTGGCGTTGGTGATTTCTCGCAACGCGCTGAACCAGTGTCCTCCCTGAGAGCGCATCCGCTCCAGAATCAGCGGCACCACCGGCCGCCCCATGCTGATGATTTCCTGGAGGGCAGGGTGCGCATTTATGCGTGACGAGTTAGACAGGAAAACAGTTTCCTCTTGCCACCGGTCGGCCAGTTCCTGGAAACGTTTGCGGTCGGCGGGTTCTATAGCGCCCCCTTTGGCGATGGGTTGGTCCGGTAAGCGGCGCGCTTCAGGTTGCTGATTCATAATGCCATGCCGTCCTTTACGCCAGTTGGATTTGCCGGATGCGGCCCGATTGTAACACCGCCGGGCGCTATTCCCCGTTCATGCCGGCCGGCGCATGAAGCAATGCACACCGCCGTAGATCCCGTCGGCAAGGGATTCCGGGCTGCGGTGTTCGATGACTGGTCCGTAGCCCAACTTACTGCGCCACGCTCCGTCGGGCATCTGGACTGCCGCGTGCTTGGCTTCTCCCTCTTCTTCTCCGTACAGGGCAATTTTCAGGTAGCCGTCCTCCAGGCGACTATCTTCGCATTCTTCGTATCCCAGCCCGACGAAAACCAGCTTCAGGCTGTCTATCCGGTTGTCCGCGGGAGCCCACGGGGGCCAATAGTCGCTGGTGTTGGGGTCCCAACGTTGGCTGGTGTCGTTTGCAGCGTAGGCAATGCAATTGTAGGAACCTGAAGGTTGCTCCACGATTTCGAAAGCTTCGCCGGATAGATTGGGAAACGCTGCGATGAGCGCTGGCGCCCATCTAGACGTAGCCATTGCGTTCGCCCCATTCCAACCAGGATGCCTTCATTGCTTCAACACGGCCGCGGTCGGCCGGCGGCACCGGGTTGGCGTTGGTGATTTCTCGCAGCGTATGGAACCAGTGCCCGCCTTGCGCCTGCATTCTCTCCAGGATGAGGGGGACTGCCGATTTCCCCATGTTGACGATTTCCCGGTGGGCGGGGTGTTCAGCCGCCTGGCTTGAGAACGACAGGAATATGGTGTCGTTCTCCCATTGGTCGGCAAGCTTTTCGAAGGATTCACGAAGTTCTTCGGGCGCCGGAACTCGGACTGCTATGGGCTGTCTGTCCATGCTTCACCTCCAATAGTTTGGGTTTGCCGGATGCGGCCCGATTGTAACACCGCCGGCGGCGTGCGCTATGCAGTTGTACATAGCAAAGGGGGCAGCCGCAACTGCCCCCTTGACCTTGCTACCGGCTTGCCCTGCGGCGGCTATGGGGTCACCGTTGCCATTACCTTGAACTTGCCGACGCGGCCCGCCTGCATGGTATCCCAAGGGTCACTGCTGGTTATCCTCCGGTGTCCGCCGTTCCCGATTGACCAGCCGGCGGTGGACGGCGCGTTGGCCTCGTTGTCCGAAGCCGTGCTTCTCCAGAGGTAGGCTCCAGTGTTCCCGGCCCGCGAGAGATGGAGGTGATAGGTCGTGCTGGCCGACAGCGCGCAGCCGCTGCCGCTACAGACGTACTCGGCATCCTGGTTGCTTGGGTTGTTGGGCCCGGTGAAGGTGGCGTTGGCGACTTCCGCGCCCGGTCTGCCGTTGCTGTCGCTGTAGATTTTCACGGAGATGGCGGCCGGGCTGCCAGTCTTGGCAGCGAATGGGATGGCAACGCTGTCCAGCGTGTAGCCGGCCGACGCGCTGCCCGTGGTGAACGGGGACGTATAGTTCCATCCGCCGACGCTTTCGGTAGCGCTGTTCGTCTCGCCCAGGTTGCTCACCGACACGCCGGCGGTGGTGAACGTAACCGTCGCTATCTCGTCTGCGCTGTTGCAGTTCGCCTGGTCATACGCCTTGTAGGTGTAGGTCGTGCCGTGCGCGAGGGCGGTCAGGCTGGCCGTGCTTGTGCCGGCGGCTACCGACCGGCACGTGCCGCCGCTGCCGCTCGTCTGCTGGTACCACCACGCGCCCGTGTGCCCGCCCAGGTACAGCGTGGCCGTGGTGGCGCCCACGCTGGGGGCCGTCAGCTTCGCTCCGGGATCCTTGGAGTGGTAAGCGTAGAGTTTCTCGTCGGAGGCGTCTACGACCCACGTGGTGACGCCGTCCGACCAGATACCGAAGGGGTCGTTGTTGCCCGCGGCGCTGAGGGTGGTGTATTCCTTTGCCGAGTCGCGGCTGCCGTCGGACATCTTGTAGGCGTACACCTTAGTATCGTTCGTGTCCACGACCCACATCGTAGCGCCGTCCGACCAAATGCCGCCAGGTTCACTGTTGTGGCCGTGGAGAATGATGTCCTTGCCGCTATCCCGGGTCTTGCCCGTCAGACTGTAGGCGTGCAATGCCACCTCTCCAATGTCTGCCACCCACATCGTGACGCCGTTCGACCAGATGCCGCTCGGTTCATAAAATGCCAGGCCGATGTCCTTGCTGCTGTCCCGGGACTGGTCAGACATCCGGTAGGCGTACAGCTTGGCGTCGTAATAGTCCAGGACCCACATCGTAACGCGGTTCGACCAGATGCCGTAAGGCTCATCGTTACTGCCGTCGAGGCTGAAGTCCTTGCTGCTGTCCCGGGACTGGTCAGACATCTGGTAGGCGTACAGATTGTCGTCGTAATCCTGCGCGACCCACATCGTAACGCCGTTCGACCAGATGCCGTAAGGGTAATCGTTATTGCTGTCGAGGCTGAAGTCCTTGCTGCTGTCGCGGCTGCCCGGCGTGGGCGCGGCCGTGGTGAACGTAACCGTCGCTATCTCGTCTGCGCTGTTGCAGTTCGCCTGGTCATACGCCTTGTAGGTGTAGGTCGTGGTGTGCGTGAGGGAGGTCAGGGCCTTGGTGGGCGCGCTTACCGGCCCCTGGCAGGAGCTGCTGTCCGGGCCGGTGTCCGCCTGGTACCACCAGTTGCCGGAGTAGCCGGGCAGGTTCAGGGTGGCGGTGGTTCCGCCAACGTTGCTGACCGTCAGCGGAGAGATAGGCGCGTTGCGCCAGCCGCCGGTCATGCCGCCCTTGCGGGACTGCACCGCCACCAGGAAGTTCGGGTTCCAGGGCAGAGTTTGAGGGTCCCGGTTGAAGCTGTAGGTAGTGGCGCTGTGGTTGCTCACCATCCGCTGCCAGCTCTTGCCGGCGTCGGAGCTGAAGTTCACGTCGTAACCGCTGGCCCGCTTGGCCGGGTTCCACTTCACGCTGACGTCGCCATTGGCCGCGTAGGTGGCTTTTAGCCCCTCCACCGGGCAGGGCGGCGCGACGGACCGCACGTCGGTCCACTCGCTGGCCCCGTGGGCGTTCACCGCCCGGATGGCTAACCAGTAGGTACCGTCCTTGTCCCACTGGCTGAACTGCCAGGCGTTGTAGTTCTTGTTGGTCATCTTCCGCTCCCAGCTCTTGCGGTGGGTGCGGCTCAGGTTCAGGTCGTAGCCGGTGGCGCCGGACACTCGATGCCAGCGTACCCGGAAGTGGTGGTCGCAGACGCGCTCCACCCAGAACTTGCTCACCGCCGGCGGCGGCGTGGGACCGTTGGGACTGGCCGACACGTACCAGGGGTTTGCGCCGGGGGCCGGCTTGCCGGGGGCGTCGTTGCCTTCCCCAATCTCTACCACCGCCCGGATTTTGTAGCGGTACTCCTTGCCGTTGGTCAGGCCGGTGAAGGCGTAGGTGGTGGTGGACGAATCGCTGCCGGGGATGTTCTTCCAGGAACTCCAGCCCGACAGGTTCCCGGTGCCGGTGTCGGTGTGGTTCACCTGGTATTCGTAGCGGGTGATGTTGGAATCGCTGGGGTCGGTCCAGGTTAGGGTGACGCTATGGTCGCCGGCGCTGGCGGCCAACCCGGTGGGGCGAGCCGGCGCGGATTGCGCCTCAGAAATTTTTAGGGGGGGCGAACATCAGTGCGGCGACAATCAGGCCCAGCAACAGGCCGGTCTGTCCGATCCAGGATGTGACGGAAAAGGCGCGCTGCGGGTGCATAGCCGATTGACCTCGCATGGTGTGAAGTAGCCGCGACGTTAGCGGGCGGGTAACGGTACCACAGGGAGCGTATATTATCATTAAATTGTCAATGACATGATTTATAGATTTGGAGGATTTTCAGGATTGGGCGCTCTTGCCATGGGAGGGCTCCGATCCTGGCCTGATAGGAGTTACGCTCATGCGTACCCACTTTGTCATTGCGAGGAGCGTAGTCCGCCTCCGGCGGATGGCAATCTCGTTAGGGCAACGATGGGCGCTACGGGAGCGAGATTGCCACGCTGCGCTCGCAATGACAGTTTGAGGAAAGTGGGTACGCATGAGAGGCCGGCATCGGGCGTCGGATATAATGGCCCTTGCCAGCCAGCCAGCCCGCAGCGGGAGGTGCAACCAGCATGGCCACCATCACAGCAGAACAGGCCGAACAGGCCAAAAGCATCATTCTCGAAACCCTGGACGTGCATCACCAGGGGGGCTTGCCCTACCGGCAGGTGTGGACCAAGGCCACCGAGGACTTCGACGGCGTGCCCTTCCTCAAAGTCTGGGTGATTTACGAAGGCCAGCCGGACATCCTTGACATTGGCCGGCTCAACTCCTACGACCCCTACCTTATGAATATCCTGCGCGGCGTCGGCATCTACGCCATCCCGTCCATTTCGTATATTCCCCAGAGCGATGTGGACGAACTGGGTCAAGAATGGATCACGGCTGGGTGGTGACCATGGATTGGGTAGAACTCATCAGAGTAGGCCGCCGCCTCGCCGCCGGCCAGCCCTCCCAGGAAGCGTTGCGCCGCGCCGTCAGCACCGCCTACTACGCGATGTTCCACGCGCTGGCCGCCAGCAACGCCGACCTTATCGTTGGCCCCAGGACGTCGGCCAACCAATCCGATTGGATTGCGACCTACCGTGCGCTCCGGCACTTCCGCGCCCAGAACCCGCTGCACGGTTGGCCCCATCTGTTCAGCCCGCCGGTTCAAAATTTCGCCTTCGTAATCGGCGGTATCAAGGCCGAGCGCGAGAACGCCGACTACAATCCCGCCGCGAGCTTTGTCCAGAACGAGGTTATTGCCTGGATTGACCGCGCAGAACAGGCTATCATCGACTTCAACGCCGCGTCCCCGCAGGAACGGGCCATGGTGGCCATCGCAACCCTCGCCGGCCAACGCTGAACGGCGTTAGGCAAGTGAAGGAAGCGGACCGGCAAATCCCGCCGCTGGCGATTGCGGTGAATGACAGATTATCGGATTGGGTCTAAAATCGCGGCCAGGATACGCCGATTGCGAGCGAAATAATGAGGAGGCAGCGTCATGGCCATGCCGGACACCATCCGCACGGAAGACGAGCGACAATATTACGAAGTCACCGACCGCATCCAGCTCAAACCCGGCTGGCTGCAAGGGGAAGGCCAACCCCTGCCGCACATGGAACCATACCTCTGGCGGTGGGCCGAAGTGGAGCCGCTGGTGCTGAAAAGCGGCGAGCTGGTTACGCCCGACCGCGACGTGGAGCGGCGCACCCTGCGCCTGGCTACGCCCGGCCTGGACCGGGGCACCACACATACCATCACGGCGGCGCTGCAACTGCTGCTGCCCGGCGAAAACGCGCCGGCCCACCGGCACACGCCGACCGCCATCCGTTGGGTTCTGAAAGGTCAGGGCGCGTACACCACCGTGGAAGGCGACAAGTGCTACATGGAGCCGGGCGATTTGGTACTCACGCCGTCCTGGACCTGGCACGACCACAACAACGAGGGCGACGAGCCGATGATCTGGCTGGACGGCCTGGACGTGCCCCTGGTGCGGTATCTCCGCGCCAACTTCTACGAAGCCTACCCCGAAGACCAGCAGCCCATCGTCGGCGTGGCCGAGTCCGAGCGCAAATTCGCGTCGGGGTCGCTGCGGCCAGCCTGGGAAGACACCAGCGTTCCCTACTCCCCGCTGTGGCATTACAAGTGGGATAAGACCTACGAGGCCCTGCAACGCCTGGCCGAGGTGGACGCCAGCCCCTTCGACGACGTGGCCATGGAGTTCAGCGACCCGGTTACCGGCGGCCCGGTGCTCCGCACCATGACCTGCTGGGTCCAGATGATCCGCCCCGGCATCAGCACCCGGGCGCACCGCCAAACCAGCTGCGCCGTTTATCAAGTCTATAAGGGCGAGGGCTACAGCGTCATTGACGGCCAGCGGTTCGACTGGAGCGAAGGCGACTTCTTCGTGGTGCCGCCCTGGGTCTGGCACGAACACGCCAACGACACCTCCGACGAGGCCGTGCTGTTCTCCATCCAGGACATTCCCGTGCTGAAGGACATGGCGCTGTACCGGGAGGAACCCTACGAAGAGAACGCGGGGCACCAGCTGGTGACCGGGCGGTTCAAGGGCTAGGCGTAAGCTGGACTTTGTACAAAAACTAGAAAAATGAAAGCGGCAGGGTAAGCTGGTTTGACCCCACAACTCACCGTAGGTCAATTCGTGCTCACCCTGCCCGATGCCATTGTAACTGTTCTCTTTCCCTTCGCCATGCTGTTCCAAAACCGAACCTGGCAAAAGGCTCAGGTCCTATTGGTCGGCGCGATCCTGACGCCGGGCCAGCGCACAGTGGCCGCGGCGTTGCGGGTCATGGGCCTCAGCGGCGACCGCAACTATGCCCGCTACCATCACGTGCTGAACCGGGCGGCGTGGTCGCCCCTTGGGGCGTCCCAGGTCTTGCTCAGGTTGCTGCTTCAACATCTCGACCACGGCGACGGTCCGCTGGTGTTCGGTATCGACGAAACCCTGGAGCGTCGGCAGGGTCCAAAGATCAACGCTCTGGGTGTCTACCGAGACGCCGTGCGTTCCAGCCGCAGCTATACGGTCAAGGCCAGCGGGTTGCGCTGGATCAGTTTGATGTGGCTGGGACGCATCCCCTGGGCGGGACGGTTCTGGGCCCTGCCCTTGCTCACCGCGCTGGCGCCATCGGAACGCTATCACCAAAGGCAGGGACGCCGGCACAAGAAACTCACCGACTGGGCTCGCCAGATGATCCTGCTGCTGCGCCGCTGGCTGCCCCATCGCCCCCTGGTGGTGGTGGGCGACAATGGCTATGCCGTCCTGGACTTGCTCTACTTCTGCCAGTCCCTCCATGAACCCGTAACCCTCATCACCAGGCTGCGCCTGGATGCCGGTCTCTACGATCCCGCGCCACCCCGTCAACCGGGCCAAACCGGTCGCCCTCGGGTCAAGGGGGCACGTCAACCCACCCTCAAGCAACGCCTTGACGATCCCGAGCTGCTCTGGGACACCGCGTCGGTGTCCTGGTACGACGGCACCATGCGCACGCTGGAACTGGCTTCGCAGACCGCCCTCTGGTACCACCCCGGCAAACCGCCCGTACCCATCCGCTGGGCGCTGGTCCGAGACCCCAAAGGTGAACTGGACACTCAGGCCCTGCTCTGCACTGATGAGTCGGTCGCCCCAGTCCAGATCCTGGAGTGGTTTGTGCTGCGTTGGCAGCTGGAGGTCACTTACCAGGAAGTACGGGCTCACTTGGGCGTGGAAACTCAGCGCCAATGGTCGGATCGCGCCATTGCCCGCACCACGCCCGTCCTGATGGGTCTGTTTTCCTGGATCGCCCTGGCGGCACACTCGCTGCAACAAGAGAGCCCCATCACCCAGCGCACGGCGGCCTGGTACGCCAAACCCGCCCCCACTTTCGTGGATGCCATCGCCCTGGTGCGACGCCACCTGTGGCTGGCTTCGGACAGTTTTTCAATGTCGTTATCCGACTGTGACCGGGGAAAACCCGTTCCCGAATTGTACGCTCGGCTTATCGATTCCCTCGCCTACGCCGCTTGAACGTACAAAGTCCAGGTAAGAGGGTGTCTAAAAACTCCCTCTCCCCTGGTGGGAGAGGGCTGGGGTGAGGGGGAACGTTCCCCCACGTTTCTATTTGCCGCTCGCAATGCACGTTGGCTTTTCAGACACCCTACAAGCAGAAGCGAGTAGGGGCGAATAATTATTCGCCCCTACGGATGCCCCCGGATAGCAACGGGATCTATGCAGCCAGCGAACCCATGGGATCCCACGGCGGCAGCACGATAGGCTCCAAATCCAGCGCCCGTTGCAGCTCTTCCGGCAGGTAGCTCCTGGGGGCGGCGATCTCAAACATATACTCGGCGAACCAGGAGTCGTTCATCAGGAAGAACCCCTTTTCGCCTACCTTGTCGTCCCAGCTGTTTTCCACCCGCCAGCGGCGGGGCTTGCCGTCCACCACGTCAACGCCGGTGAACAGCATGGCGTGGGTCATGGCGGTTTGGTGATACTCCAGCCGCTCCGCCTTGTCCATGTCGAAGTCGGCGTTATAGACGCTGCCGTAGTCGAACAGGTCGGCATCCCACAGGCCCTTGTCCCGGTGCATCTGCTTGCCGGTGTCGCAGCCCATCCAGACGGGCTTGCCGTCCTGGAGCATCCGCATGGTGATGTCCTTCATCAGCTCGATGTCCACGTTGAGGTACTTGATGCGGGTTCCGTCCACCACGTTGCCCAGGTACTGCACGGTGTAGGTGCGCCCCGGCGGGCTGGACTGGCGCGGGTCGTGAACCAGGCAGACGTAATCCTCCATGGGCGTGGAGATGTACTTTTCGGCGAACTCCAGCGGCGTCATCGCGCCGTCGCGGTGAAACTCGCCGTCCTTGTCCTTCCACTGCCAGTCAAAGTTGTCCGGCGGGTTGCCCAGGTGGATGCAGAGGATCCGGTAGATGGCTTGCAGCGCTTCCTGCTTGGCCTCGCGCATGGCGTCCAGCCCGCCTTCCTCGCCGTAGATGCGGCGGATGTTGCGCGCGCCCTGCCGAACCTGGTAGTTGAGGCCGGCGTTCATGCGCATCGAGTTGCCCGAGCTTTCGGTTTCGGGCATGGCGGACTTGGGAACCACGCCATGCTTGCGGATGAGGCTGACGAACATATCCCACTGGCCGCCGTCGCCCAGCGGCCCGTTGAGCAGCCAGGCCACCACCCGGTCGTCGATAGGGCGGTCGGCCGTCTCGATCACCGCTTCAAGGATGTAGTTGGCCCGCTCCATCTTGTCCCAGAACATGACGTAGGACTGGCTGAACTCGAACTCCTTGACGTTGAGCAGGTTCCTCGATTCCGACCGGAACAGGTTGAGGCCGGCGAACATCCAGCAGCGGCCGGAGCGAGCCTGGTTGGTGACGCCCCATTCGTCCAGAACGGTGGAAAAAGAGTGGGTGGCTTCAGACACAATGTTGCGGTTCAGCGCCACGTCGTTCACGTCGTGCTGCGTGACCACGTTCTGCATCAACTGGTGGTTGGGGTGGGATGCGAAGGCGTCCTGAAAGCCGGCAACGGTTGCGGCGTCCAGAGCGCCCGGGTTGGTCTGGGTTGTCATGCTATTTTCTCCTCATCGCAGTTGTCAGAAGCAGGATTTTCAGGATGAGTTGGATGAGCAGGATAACGCTCATAATCCTGCAAATCATAACAATCCCGTAAATCCTGCTTCTGACGATTCCCGTATCCGATCAATTTGCCGCAACCGGCGCGGCGGACAGGCTGCCGATTACTTCCCGTACTTCGGCGATGGCCCGGTCTATCTCCTCCTCGGTGGTGAAACGGCCCACCGACAGGCGCAAGGTGCCCATGGCATACTCCGTCGGAACGTTCATCGCTTGCAGCACGTGAGACACCTCCACCTGGTCGCTGTGGCAGGCCGCGCCGGCCGATGCCGCAACGGTGGGCAGGTTGGCCAGGATCCGGTCGGCTTCCAACCCGCGAAAGGCGATGCTGGAGGTGTTGGGCAACCGCATTTCCGTATGGCCGTTGACGCGGGCATCGACGCCGGATTGCATAAGGCCCTGCTCCAGCCGGTCGCGCATCTCACCCATATGCCTGGCATAGTCGGTCAAGTTCTGCCGTATCAATTCGCAGGCTTTGCCTAAGCCGGCCATCTGGATGACGTTCTCGGTGCCGGCCCGTCGGTTTTGTTCGTGGTTGGCCCCGTGCATCAGCTTTTCCAGTTGGACGCCAGGCCGGATGTACAGTGCGCCGATGCCTTTGGGCGCGTAGAGCTTGTGGCCGGCCACGGATAGGAGGTCAACGCCCAGATCATCCACACGCACCGGGATTTTGCCGATGGACTGGGCGCAATCGCTGTGCAGCAACGCGCCGTGGCGGTGGGCGATTTCGGCTATCTCGGCAATGGGCTGTACCGTGCCAACCTCGTTGTTGGCGTGCATGACGGTGACCAGCAGCGTCTCCGGCGTTATGGCTGCTTCAACCCGTCGCGGATCCACCATGCCGTACTCGTCCACGGGGAGATAGGTGATGCGGAAACCCTGTCCCGTCAGATAGTCGCAGACCTCGGTTACGGCGGGATGTTCCACCGCCGAAGTGATGATGTGGTTGCCCCGGTGGCGATACGCGCCGGCGACGCCTTTGATGGCGTGGTTGTTGGCCTCGGTGCCCCCGCTGGTGAATATCAGGTCGTCCGCGGCGCAGCCCAGCAGGCTGGCGACCTGTTCGCGGGCCGTATCAACCCCTTGCCGGGCGGCGACGCCAAAAGAGTGCCCGCTGGAAGGATTGCCAAAAAACCCATGGACGTAGGGCAGCATTGCTTCCGCGACCGCGGGGTCGATGGGAGTGGTGGCGTTGTAGTCCAGATATATGTCACTCATGCCGGCTCCGGTGGCGCGGGTGGCGGTCAAGTCGATTATTGGACGCATTATAGCCCAAGCCGGCCGGGCGGTCTGCAATTCAAGCCGTCGGTATGGTAACCTGCCGTTACCTACTCTTGCATCACAGGAGGCGTTAACGATGTGCGCTATGGTGAAAAATCGCAGCGGATTGACCGTTACCACTTCATCGCCCGCGGCGGCGGATTCGTACCAGGAAGGTTTGGACCTGGTGCTGTCCCAGAACTACGGGCCAGACGCCAGGTTGCAGGCGGCCATCGAGGCTGACGAGGGGTTCGCCATGGCCCACGTCGTCCTGGCCTACATTCTGCACCTGCAACAGAACGTTCCGGCAGCACGGGAAGCGGCAGAGAAAGGCGTTGAGCTTGCGGCGGGTTGCTCCCGGGAAGAAAGCCAGATGGCCCGCATCATGCACTACTTCACCCATGGCAAAGGCACCGAAGCTATCGGCCTCGTCCACGAGCACCTGGACGACTTCCCGACGGATACGCTGGCCATGCGGGTCGCTCAACGCCTGTATATGCTGGGCTGTTTCGGCGCCGGCGTACCCGACTTTCCCAATCACCTGATGGCCATGATGCGCAAGGTGGCGCCGGCCAACGGAGACGATTGGGCCTTCCTGGGTCAGTATTCCTTCGCCCACCACGAAACTAACCAGCCGGAGAAGGCGATGGAGTTGGCGACGCGCTCGCTGGAAGGCAACCCATTGAACGCGGTGGCCTGCCACTCGGTTACGCACTCGTACTTCGAGCAGGGCGACGCCCGGAACGGAGGGCGGTGGCTGTCCGACTGGCTGGACGGTTTTGACCGGCGAGCCTCCTACAACACCCACCTGTCCTGGCACCTGGCCTTGTTCGAGCTGGCGCAAGGTCGCTACAGCCAGGCGCTCGACCTGTACGAAACTCACATCAGGCCGGGCGTGCAGGCGCGGAACCTGGCCAACTTGCAGGACGCAGCGTCGTTGATGTGGCGCTTGCAGGTTTATTCGGGCGAAGAGCCGGGCAAGCCCTGGGACGAGGTTCGCGACCTGGCGCTGCCGGCAGCCAGCGGGCCGGGAGCGGCCTTCCGCGACTGCCACGCGGCCCTGGCGTTTGCCGGCGCCGGCGACGCCGAAGCCACGCAACAGCTGGTGGATCGGCTCACCACCCAGGGCGAGAAAGGCGACGATCTGTCCCGTGAGATGTCATTGCCCATCGCGTTGGGCGCGGCGGCTTTCGCCGCCGGCGACTACGACGAGGCCGCCAACCTGATGGCCCCGACCTATCCCATGCTGGCGCGGATCGGCGGGAGTCACGCTCAGCGGGAGGTGTTCGAGGACACCCTGTTGGAAACCTACATCCGGGCCGGCCGGTACGACGAAGCCAAAGCAATGCTGGATGAACGGCTGTCCAAGCGGTCATCGGTGCGCGATACCTACTGGATGGGACGGCTGGAAGCCGAGGCGGTGCAGGGCAACCCGGAGGCATCGCGCCAATTGCTGGCGCAAGCGAGGGCCGCCTGGGCGCCCACGGCCGACCAAGCCGCTGCCGAGCTCCAGCGGCTGGCGGCCTCGGTTGACTGCGGCTGACGCGAACCTTTGTAGGGGCGAATAATCATTCGCCCTTACGGGAGCCGGCTGAGCAAAGACTCTAGGCCAAGCGATTGGCATAAGTCCGCGAATTCCGGCTGCCGGACGCCCAACCAACTCAGTTGCTCCGGTTCGGTTTCCGGCAGAGGCACGTCCAGCCGGAGCGTCGCCAGCCGGCGGTAGAGTTGGACGTCGTCCCAATTTTCCGTCAGTCCTTTGACCAGGTTGGCGGCCCCTCGCACGCTCAGATCCCAATCGCCAGCATCCTTTGGTATTTGGTCGATATGTCCGTAGCGGGTGAGCACGGCGGCAGTGGTTTTCGCGCCCCAGCCCCTGATACCGGGGATGCTGTCGGCGGTGTCGCCCACCAGCGCGAGGTAGTCGGGTATGGACGGTGGCGAAACGCCGAACTTTGCCACCACGCCGGCCTCGTCGATAACTTCCCGCTTGCGTCGGTCCAGCATCACCACCCGGTCGCACGACACCACTTGCGCCAGGTCCTTGTCCGGCGAGCACATCACGACTTGCTCAACCGACGATGAACCGGCGAAACGGACGGCGGCCGCGGCAATGGCGTCGTCAGCCTCGAATTCGACCATCGGCCATACCGTCATGCCCAGGGCGGCGGTAATCTGTTCCGCCAGGGGAAATTGCGCCAATAGCGCCGGCTCGACGCCGTCGCCGGTCTTGTACCCGTCGAACAGGTCGTTGCGGAAGGAACGGATTACAGAATCGAAGGCCACCGCCACGTGGGTAACGTCAGGTTGGCCCAGCAGAGCGATGAGCGATTGGGCCAGGCCGTGAGTTGCCTTGATATCGCGCCCGTCGGGGGTGGAACGGCCGGGACGGGGCGAGTAATGGGCGCGGAACAGCTCGAAAGTGCCGTCAACCAGGTGAATTTTCATAGCGAGAAGCCGCGCTTACTGCCCGGCGGGTTCGTGCAGCGCGAAAATCCGCCGCCGCACCTCGAACACGAAACCCGGCAGCACGGGATCGCCGCTAACCGTCTCCGGGCCTTCCAATATCTCGACCTCAATATCGGGGCGATAGACGTACACCCGGCGGTGGTAGGGGTCAATCAGCCAGCCCAGCAGCGCCCCGTTGGCGATGTAGCGTTCCATCTTGCGTTGCAAGGGCCGCAGTCTGTCGGTGCCGGACATTATTTCGGCTACGAAGACCGGGCAAACGGTAATGGCGCGGTCTTCGGAGATTGGGGGAAGGGCGGCCACCTGCTCCGGGGACAGCCACAGGGCATCGGGGCGGAGCCGCGAGCCGTCGGGCAGGCGCATATTGGCATTGGCGCCGTGGGCCTCGCCGCCACTCCCGTAATGGTCATTCCACAAGAACAAGCGGACGAAAAACTCGCCTTCGGCCGTCAGGCCGGCGCGATTCACCATAGGGCTAATCACCAATTCCCCTTCTGCGGTCAGTTCCAGGCAGAACCCGCGCTCTTCGTTAGCCTTGTCCAAGCTGACGAACCACTGATCAATCTCTTCGTCAGTCAGCTTGCCGGCCACCGATTCCAGGATAGGCCGGATGTTGACCGAGAGCGGATGCGGCAACACGAACTCGTCGTTTTCCGCAACTGCGACGCTATCTTTGATGGTCGGAACGGTTGCCATGGAACTTATCCTCTAGCGGCATCGTGCAGGGCGAATATCCGCCGCCGCACCTCAAACACGAAGCCCGGCAACACCGGCTCGCCGCTCACCGTTTCCGGGTCGTCCAGCATTTCCACATCCACGCCGGGGCGATAGACGTACACCCGGCGGTGGTAAGGGTCAATCAGCCACCCCAGCAGCGCCCCGTTGGCGATGTAGCGTTCCATCTTGCGTTGCAGGGGCGGCAAGCGATCAGTGCCGGACATTATTTCGGCCATGAAGGCCGGGCAAAAGGTGATGGCCCGGTTGGAGACGATAGGGCCCAGAACTGTCACCTGCTCCGGCGAAAGCCAGGCGGCATCCGGTTCGGCGCGTGTACCGTCGGGTAGCCGCACTATCCCGCTCGGGCTAGAGACACGACCGCCACGCCCGTCGTTCCAGACGAACAGCGTCCCGGTAAGCTCCACTTCCGCAAAACTGCTGTCCACATTCACCATAGGATTAATCACCAATTCCCCTTCTGCGGTCAGTTCCAGGTAAAACCCGCGCCCCTCGTTGGTTTTGGCGCAGCCAACCAGCCACTGGTCAATTTCGTCGTCGGTGAGCTTGCCGGCCACCGATTCCAGGATGGGCCGGATGTTGACCGACAGGGTATGCAGCAGCACGAAGTCGCCGGCGTGATCAACCGCGACATCATCTTTGAGAGCGACTTGGGTTGCCATAGCCTTTATCCCTGACCAGCGTCGTACAACGCGAAAATCCGCCGCCGCACCTCGAAAACGAACCCCGGCAATACCGGCTCGCCGGCGATGGTTTCCGGGTCGTCCAGTATCTCTAAGTCCACGCCGGGGCGATAGACGTACACCCGGCGGCGGTAGGGGTCAATCAGCCACCCCAGCAGCGCGCCGTTGGCGATGTAGCGTTCCATCTTGCGCTGTAGAGGTGGCAGCGTGTCGGTGCCGGACATTATTTCGGCTACGAATGCCGGGCAGACGGTAATGGGCCGGTCGTCGGATACGGGCGGGAGCGCGGCTACCTGCTCCGGCGACAGCCACAGCGCGTCGGGGCGTATTCGTGAGCCGTCAGGCAGACGCATATTGGCGTCGGGTCCGCCTGCTTCGCCTCCGTGTTCGTCTTCCCAATTCCCCAGCGCGATTGCCAGTTTAAATTCAGCTCTGAGGCCGCCTCGATTCACCATTGGACTGATTATCAACTCCCCTTCTGCGGTCAACTCCAACGTAAAGCCGCGCCCTTCGTTGAGGTCGTGGAATCCGACGAACCACTGGTCAATCTCGTCCTCGGTAAGCTTGCCGGCCACCGATTCCAGGATGGGCTGGATGTTCACCCACAGCGGATGCGGCAGGTCTAGATAAAGACTGTCATCGTATGCCAGGAGGGCGGTATCTTTGACGGTAGCAGCGGTAGCCATTTGTGTCGCCCTCGTCTAATCCAGGTAGCGATAACCCGGCAGGGTAAGGAACTCTACGAAGTCATCGGACAGCACGATTTCGTCCAGCAGTTCCACGGCTTTGTCCAGCGCGCCGGGATTGTCCTGGCCCCGCTGCCCGACCAGAGCGGCCGCTTCCTCCGCGCGCACCTGTCGATACAGCTCAGCGGTAATCGGGCGCCCGTCTTCCAGGTTGGATCCGTGATTGATCCACTGCCAAAGTTGAGACCGCGAGATTTCGGCGGTGGCCGCGTCTTCCATCAGGCCATAGATGGCCACGGCGCCGTTGCCCCGGGTCCAGGCGTCGATGTACTGCAACGCTACGCTGACGTTGTTGCGGAGCCCGGCCTCGGTAATCCGGCCCTCGGGCACGGCCAGCAGATCATCAGGCGCGATGCGGACTTCCGGTATAACCGAGAGCTGATTGTCGGTGGAAAACGCGGACTGGAATACGTCCAACACCGGTTCCACGAGACCGGGATGGGCGATCCACGCTCCATCAAACCCCTGATCGGCCTCTCGCTGTTTGTCGGCCCGAACTTGAGCGAACGCGGCATCGTTGGCCGCGGGATCGTCTCGCCGCGGAATGAAGGCCGACATTCCGCCCAGGGCATGGGCGCCCCGGCGGTGGCAGGTATTCACCAGCAGCTGCGCGGCCGAGGTCAGGAAGTGCGTTGCCATCGTAACCTGCGCCCGGTCGGGGAACACCATGTCGCCCCGCTTGTTGAAAACCTTGATGACGCTGAAGATGTAGTCCCATCGCCCCAGGTTCAATCCCGCCGGCCGCTCCCGCAGCTCGTACAGGATCTCCTCCATCTCAAAAGCGGCCAGAATGTGCTCAATCAGGACGGTCGGGCTGATCGTTCCCTGCGGAATGCCCAGACGTTCCTCGGCATATCTGAAAACGTCGTTCCACAAACGGGCTTCCAGGTGAGACTGCAATTTTGGCAGGTAGTAATAGGGGCCGGTGCCGTGACTCTGCTGGGCGACGTGGTTGTGAAAAACCGTCAGACCGAAATCGAAGAAACTGCCGGCGACGGGTTCCCCGTCAATCAGGACGTGACGCTCCATCAGGTGCAGCCCGCGCGGCCGGACGCACAACGTGGCCAAATTTTCGTTCAGCCGGTATTGCCGGCCGTCGGCGGCCTCGTCGCTGATCGTGCGCCGGTAGGCGTCTCGCACGTTCAACTGCCCGTCCAGCGTGGGCAACCAGGCCGGCGAATGGGCGTCCTCGAAATCGGTCATATAGACCTGCGCGCCGCAATTCAATGCATTAATCACCATGCGGCGGTTTGACGACGGGCCGGTGATCTCCACCCGTCGGTTGGTCAGGTCGTCCGGGGCCGGGTGTACCCGCCAGTCGCTTTCGCGCACGTTGCGGGTTCCGGATAGGAAATCCGGCTTAGCTCCGGCATCAATCTCGGCCTGCCGGCGGACGCGGGCCTCCATCAACCGCCGCCGGGTGGTTTCAAAATTGCGATGCAATTCGGCGACGAATTCCAGCGCGCCATCCGCGAGGATATCGCCGTACTGGCCGGGGACCGCGCCAAGGATCTGAATGTTGTTATCTGCCATGTCCGCCTATCCTGGTTTTCCAATCTGAAATTTAGCGCGCTACCCGGCTCGCAATGCGAGATCGGCCAGGCTCGTCCGACCGGATTCAGAGATGGCCAAGCCCCGCCCCAGGCCTTCCTGGTATTTGCGTTGGAGCTCGCGCAGTTGGTAGGAAACCGGTCGCATCCCTTCGGCACGCTGCGCCGCGGTTTCTTCCAATGTTTCGTAAGCCTGATCCAGTGACCAATAGAAGGACAGCAGCCAGGAAAGTTCCCGCTCGTTGCTGGGCGACGGTACATCGCTGATGTCCAGGATGGTGTTGACCACTTTGGTGTACCGCAGAATACCGGCTTTGTCCTGCTGGTCCCGACCGTAATAACGACGGTGCATCAATTCGGCCACTCGGTCGGCATAGTCTTCCTCCCCATAGATGTTGACCGGCAGCCACTTCTCGCGCAGGTCAACTACCTCGTCGCCGCCTGCGTCCAGAATCGCTACCGCCACTTCCGAGCGCAGTATCCCGTCGTATTCGAATTTGACCGCGTTGCGGAGCAGCGCCTCCTGCAGCATCATCGTCAATTCGCGGGGTATGTTCAAATATCGTGAACCGGAAGCTTCCTCGTTGCTGTCGGCGCCCACTCCGCCGGTATTGAAGGCGTAGTACTCCTGTGGCATCCCGCCCCACGCCAGTTGTTGGAGCACATGGTAAAGCAGGTTGGCGTTCTCATCCTCAAGGCCGATGATGAACGGATCGGAGAAATACTCGACGTAGGGACGGCCAATGGCGCCGATAGCCGCTCCCATCTGGACCGCTTCACCGTACATCAACACACGGATGTATTGCTCCAGACTCAGGCGGCGCAGGGGGGGTATGACCGTATTCTGGCGCATCACCTCTTGCCAGAATACCCGGTCCGTGCTCTCCATCGGCACGTGGACCGCATCGGTGAGGCGCCCCCCGGTGATTTTGGAGATCAATCCGGCGGCCCCCTTTCGCTGCAACAGGCCGCGCCGCGACAATATCATCCGCATATTGCGGACCGGATTTTCCAGGTAGTTGGGTTCCCGACTATTCACGTGAACCGGGACGTTTTCCAGGGTTTCGTCGGGAGACGTCACACCGGGAGCGCCGCGCAGGACATCGTAAGTGATGGGGTCGTCCTCCCGAGTCAATCCGAACGGAACGGCATAGAAGTTGTTCTCTGTGCCGTCTATCGCGTGGGAAATCACCGCGCGCCGCCCGCCCCGGTTGCTCGCGACGGGGTATTCCAGGGGCTGTAACAGCACGATGTCGTCGTTCATCGGATAGACCCCTTCTTCGGGGTCGGTGGGCAGATTCAACACGCCCGCCAACTCGCTGTTCGCCAACTCAACCATGATGGTCAGGGTGCTTTTCCCGTGAAGCGACGGGCCGACCGTGACCAGAGCGGTGTTGGCGAGTTCCCCGTCGAGCTTCCGCACCCGGGCCATGCTCAACGCCGCCTGCACCGCCAACCCGTTCTTTTGCTTCACCTGGTGCATGGCGATGGATAGCGGACCCATCTTGTGTTCGCCCACGTAGTCGAAGCCAAAGTGGAGCGAAAGACCCCGCGTCGGCGCCTTGAAGACCAGTTGGGTGATGCCGGCGTCGCGCAATCGCGTCTTCAAACCCTCGTCAAGGTCCAAGTCGTCCATCCAGTGCGGAACGGACACCTCAAGAATATCCGGCGGTTCCTGCCATTGCCCCGGCGGTAGATCGAAAGTGAGCCGGCGCCACATATAGGGAGCCTGCATATACCGCGTGCCGAAAAGCAGCTGCCGCGCGTGAAAAGACCGACCGGGCGCGTCGCAAATCTGCCGGTCGGTTTGTACTATGCCCTCGCCGGCGGCGAAGCCGGTCTCCATCTTGTCGCAGACTCGATGGAAGATTTCGGTGAAGAGTTGCTGATTATCCTCTGAGAACGCTAAAGCGTCCCGGTTGCGTGTGAACCCTTCGACGAAATATTGCGTCAAGTCCGGCCGCCGCACCACTCCCAGTTGGCTGAAAAACGCCAGCCCACCGTTGTCCAGGCGAAACACGGTTTCAGGCCATACCTTGCCGGCGGCGCGGCCGGCGGCGTTGGCTTCGACGGCCTCGGCTTCCAGCGCCTCGGCTTCGGCCAACAGCTCGGCCTGCCGCCCGGACGGAAGATCCTGGAAAATGGGCATCTTTCCCACTATCCACTCCTCCGATGGATTGTACAACGGGCTGTCCGCCCTTTGTCCCTGCCGCGCGATGGCGCAGAGCCGGGTCAGCGCCGCTTCAAAGTCGGGGATGATTTCGGGGCCGGACAGCGGCGACGCGCCTTCTGGCCGGCCGGCGGGCTTGGAGGTAGGGCTAGTCAATGTATCTCTCCCCGTGGCTGGGTAAAATGAGCGCGGCGGTTCGGGTTGGCTACCGCCGCGTCCCAGATCAACTACTCAACATAACGGTCGGCGGCATAACGGCAACACTGAACGACATCGGGGCGTTCAGGTCAGAGGCCAACGACGTTAGGTTCGAGGTGCGCTACGTAGCAAATATGCTACCCCGAACCGTCGGTACTGTCAAAAATCGGGCCAGCGATTTTGCGCCCTTCAGTTGCGCCGTTCCAGATACATGGGCATTCCGCCCTTGGGACGCAGCGATACCAGGGGCAGCAGCTCGATCTTGTGCCTCGGGTCGTGGCGCATGGCCCAGCGTTGCCCCAGGGTGGCCAGTACCAGCAGCGCTTCCATCCACGCGAAGCCCTCCCCGATGCAGAGGCGGGGGCCGCCGCCGAAGGGGTAATAAGCGAACCGGGGCAACTGCTCCCGGAACTCCGGCGTCCACCGGTCGGGCCGGAACTCCAGCGGATCCTCGAACCAGCGGGGATCCCGCTGATTGATGAGTTGGGGCGCCACCAGCGCCGCGCCGGCGGGGATCTGATACCCGCCCAGCGTGATGGGATCGAAGGTCATGCGGCCCGTGGACCAGATGGGCGGGTACAGCCGCATCGACTCGGTTAGTATCCGCTCGGTGAAGGGCAGGTTGGTCAAGTCATCCGTCGTCGGGGCGCGTCCGCCCAGGACTGTGTCCAGCTCAGCGTGGAAACGGGCCTGTATGTCCGGGTGGGTAGCCAGCAGATACCAGGTCCAGGTCAGGGCAACGGCGGTGGTTTCGTGGCCGGCGGCAAAGAGGGTGATGACCTCATCCCGCACCTGCTGGTCGGTCATCACGGCGTCGGCCGGGTTATCGGCTTCCTCATCCCGCACGTTCAGCAGGAGGGACAGCAGGTCGTTCCCGTCCAGACCGGAACGCCGGCGCTGCTCGATGAGGCCGTAGGTCGTTTCGTCCAGGTAGGCCAGTCCCCGCTTGAAACGCTGCGACAGGGGCAGGGGCAGGCGGTGGAACAGGCGGCGCAACCCCGGCGGCTGGTTGTCCCGGGTCTTGATGTAGTTGTTGCTGAATTCAAAAGCGGCGCCGATGCGTCGCACCGTGTCGGCCAATTCCAGGTCAAACAGCGTCTTGACGACGATGTGCAGGGTCAGCTCGCTCATTTCCCCGGCCAGGTCAACCCTGGCGCCGTCCTGCCAGCCGCCCTCGTGCCGTCGGGTGAAATCGGTCATTATCTCAGCATAGCCGGCAATGCGTCGGTGGTGGAATTGGGGCTGCATCAGGCGACGCTGGCGCAGGTGCAGCGGGCCGTCGGAGGTGACCAACCCATAGCCCAACAGGTATCGCAGGGTATCCGTCATGCGGCCGCGCCCCACGCTGCGGTGGTTGGTGACGAAAAGTTCCTGGATGAGTTCGGGGTGGTTGACCAGGTACACCAGGGCCGGTTTCACCGACAACGTGACCAGGTCGCCGTAGGTGGCGCCTCGTTGCAGGAACGGGATGAGGTCGAAAAGGTATCGGAAAGATTGGCCCACTAGGGGCCATTCCGGCGGGCCGGGAGGCAGCGTGGCGCGGTCAACGACGGGCTTGGGTGGATAAGGTACGGTGTAAGTAGCCATGATTCTTCCTGATGCAGACGGTTGGTCACGAATGGCACGCCCCGCCATGATGGTCGCTCGGCGGCACGTCCAGCACCGGGTTGGTGTCGAAAAACCCCACCGGCTTGAGGGTGAAACCGCAGTAGGCCACCGGCGCAATGGGCCAATCCTCCGGGCGGGGCACGTGGTGGTAGCCCAGGGTGTACCAGAGCACCACGTCGGTATCCTCCACGTCGCGGTTGTTCCTGGTGTATTCAGGCAGGCCCGCGCCGCCCGGGTGCTGGTTGGGATACGGCCCGGTGGCCGATATTTCGTTCCGGTCGTAGGGCGTAACCCACAGGTGCTTGGTCATAAAGCCGGCCCGCTTGATGATGCTGGCGTCGGGATGCGCGAAGGGCAGGATATTCTCTCCCGGCATCAGCTTGTACGACACCGGCTGCCCCAACGTATTCTTGGCTGATGTGTTGGAAACCAGCCAGTACCGCCCTTGCATCGGATCAATGACCCGCTGCGCTTCCCATTCCGACCGGAGCGGCGTTTTCTCCGCGTAGAAGGCGTTGCCGTGGGGGTTGTCCGGGCCCGGTGGCTCGGCCACGGTGTTCACCTCAAAAACCGTGTTGTCTTCCCCGTCCACGCTCATGTCCAGCCGGAAGTTGAAAAAGTGCTGGTGAATGTGCGCGTTCAGCTGCGGGGCCACCAGCGTGCCGTATTTGGGCGTTTCGCCTTCGGGCGCTGCCGCCGTGTTGATAATGCCGGTCAGCTTGACTTCCATCTGTATGGTACCGTCCTGGTAGAAATACCAGAAAAACCCGTATTCGTAGTTGCCCACGGTGGCAACGCTGGATACCACCAGCCGCCGGGAGCGGCGCACCTCGGTTTGGCTGGTGCGCCAATCCGTATGCTTCCACAGGATGCCGTAGTCTTCTTCGTGCATACACACCGCGTTGGGTATGACGAAAGGTTCGCCCTTGCCGTTGTTCAGCGTGGCGTCAAAGTAGTAAATCTCGCCGAGGCAGTCGCAGCCCAGGGTCAACGAGTTGGTCAGGGAGCCAATGCCATATTCCCCCGCGTCGAAGGCGTTCTTGCGGTAGTGGTCCTTGCTGGGATCGCCGTAAGGCACCACCATGTCGGATAGCGCCGCCCGGTACAGAATTGGCCGCACCCGCCCCTGGTCCTCGTAGCCAACGGTGTGGATTACCAGACCCTCCCGCGGCGTGAACCCAATGCGTAGATGCCACTTCTGCCAGATTACGTTCCAGCCGTCCACCTGAAAACTCGGCCCCTCCGGCTGCGTGATTTCCAGCGGCTTGAGATCCTCTCTGAACTTGCCGACGAACTCGGCGGAATAATTGCCCGCCTCCGGCGGCAACGGCACCATCCCGTAGTCGTCAACCCGCATCACCTCCATGCTATTGAGGTCCACCACCGCTGTGACGCCTTCAATAGGGCGAGCATAGCCGTTGTCGGTTGGGCTGGAACGGACGAAATTGCGGCACAACACCAGCCGCCGGCCGGCCTCGTCTTCAAAACCGTAGTTGCCGGCCGACCACGGGTCCACCATCACCAGGCTGGGGTCGGTGATGCCCCGCTTCTTGATGGCAGCCTGAAACCGGGGATCAGCCTGCACTGCCGCCTCGCACTCCATGAACTCGTCGAACATCACCCGGGGCTGCACGCCGGGAATATGCTCCCACGAAACAACGCGCTTCTCGTCCAGCGACACCACCGCCTCGTAGGTCGCTCCGTCGTCGTTGTCCAGCACGACGAGGAAAGCCTCGCGTCCGACCGGCGAGCCGGATGCAAAATCCAGTACGTCAGCCTTGTCGGGTTCCCGGAGCGCGACGGTCTCGAACCGCACTCGCGGGCCCAGTTGGCGTTGCGCCCGCAGGATGGCCGACGCCTCGGCTATCTCCTCGGCGGTGAGAGGATCCAGGGGGTGGAATGCGGCGGCAACCGTCAATGCGCTTGCTGCTGGTGCTGGCTTCGTGAAAGTGGCCATTACGACCTCCTATGGACTGCGTCGCCCTTGGGCCGGGCAACCGTGCCGGTGCGGTGCATCGGACGGTAACAGCGCGCCGCTTATCGGTCAACCGGCAAGTTCACTCACGCTTAACCCGGCGTTCCCGCGCACGCAGGAACCCAGGCGTCCTTTGCGGCTCCGCTTTTCTTTGCGACAATCGTCCGTCCAATCCTGAAAATCCCAAAATCCCTACTCTGGCGAACTGACACAGGGCCTTTCCAAAGTCCCGGATGGCGGCTTTTCACCCCAAACCATCATTCCGGCGAAAGTCGGAATCCAGAACATTCCGAACACAGCAACCTCTTGGATGCCCGCGGAAACGGGAATGACGGATTAACTTTGGACAGGACCTGGAACTGACACCCGCCCCCTTGACCGCCCAGCTGTAGAACGTATACCCTAATCAGGCCAAGGCAAAACAGCTGTTTCTATCACGTTCTCAAAAGGCAGGATTTCACTTCGACGGCCAACCCCGTCAGTTTCCAAAAATCGCAACCGGTCGCACTCGGCAAGGCTCTGTTAGACCCGACCCACCTCACCATGATTGCCGGCTGGACCACCGGGACTGTCCGTGCCCGCGCGTCGGTACGCCTTCGGCTACGCCTCTGGCGTACTGAGTACACGAAAAAGTAGGGAAAAATAGTTGCGTACCCCAACCGGCCGTATGCTGACAACGAAGTGTTGCCAAATCCGCCCCTGGCGGGCTCCCAAGTCCGCCCCTGGCGGAAAATCCTGCCTTCCGATCCCAACCAGCCAACCAGCCAATCAAAAAGGAGCCAAGCCATCGCAACATCCGCTCAACCGGACGAACCCAATCCTGAAAATCCTCAAATCCGGCAAATAACGTCACCCCGTAATTGATACGGGGCCCGATTCTGACCATTCCCCTCAAGTCGTCTTGACAACTTGACAACCCGGCGGCCTAACTTACAATTGCCGGCGGATACCCCATTGCAATTGCAATCAAACAGACAAAGGAGAAACTGCCATGCCGTTCTATACCAGAGGCGACGTCACCATTCACTACGAAGATGTCGGGTCCGGATTTCCCCTGCTGGCGACGCCGGGCGGGGGACTAAACTCCATCATGAGCGGTTGGCCGCGACAGGTCTTCAACGCAATGGCGGAGTTCAAGGACGACTTCCGCTGCATCACCATGGACCAGCGCAACGCCCAGGGCGGCCAGTCCACCGGCCCGGTTCAGGTGGACGACCCCTGGGGCGCTTTCGCCGATGACCAGTTGGGGTTGATGGATCACCTGGGAATCGACAAGTTCGGTTTCATCGGCTTCTGCATCGGTGGGCCTTTCGCCATGACGCTGATTAAGCGCGCGCCGGACCGGGTTACCGCCGCCGTGCTCTGCCAGCCGGTCGGACACGCCGTCGCCACCCCGGACGCCATGTGGGACTCCGGCATCGACGTCTGGGGCCCCGAGCTGTGCGCCAATCGGGATGACGTAACCATGGACATCGTCCAACAGTACCTGCACAACCTCTACCGAATCCAGCCGGACTTTGTGTACAGCGTGTCCCGGGACTTCGCCCGCTCGTGCCAGACTCCGTTGCTGGTTATGCCCGACGACACGCCCTCACACTCCCTCCAGGCGGCCATGGACCTGGCCGAAATCGCGCCCAACGCCCAGGCCACCGTGTATCCCTGGAAGGAAGAGCCGGACATAAAGGCCCAGACCATCAACCAGGTGCGCGACTTCCTGAAGTCGCACGCGCCGGTGGCTGCCGGCCGCTAAATAGCTCTGCCAACGCTCGGCCCGGCGTGTCCGTTGGGACGCGCCGGGCTTTATCATCCCGGAGCCGCCCCACCAGGGCAGAATCATCGGGCGGTATCGACAAACCGCGATACCGCCCACAAACGCGCCGAATATCGGCTGCAAGCCTGTACCGATGCGTCAGTACAGATGGCACGCCACCCGGTGGCCGGGCGAAACCTCTTTGTCCACCGGAGCCTCTTCGGAGCACTGCGGCATTGCGAAGGGACAGCGGGGATGGAACCGGCAGCCGCTGGGCGGGTTGATGGGAGACGGCACCTCGCCCTGGAGCACAATATCCTCCCGGATCAGGTCCGGGTGCGACGGCAACGCCGCCGAGAACAGCGCTTTGGTGTAGGGGTGCAGAGCGTTGTTGTACAGCTCCTCGGTTTCGGCGAACTCTACGATCTGCCCCAGGTACATCACCGCCGTCTGGTGGGCCATGTAGCGCACCGTCGCCAGGTTGTGGGCGATGAGCAGGTAGCTGACGTTGTACTGCTCTTGCAGGTCTTTCAGCAGGTTCATCACCTGGGCGCGAATGGACACGTCCAACGCGGAGACCGGCTCGTCAAGCACGATCAGCTTGGGATACGACACCAGAGCCGAAGCCACGGCGATGCGCTGACGCTGGCCGCCGCTGAATTCGTGGGGGTAGTTGTTGGCCTGCTGGGAGTGCAGGCCAACCTGGGCCAGCACCTCCGCCACGCGCTCATTTTTCTCCTGCGTGGTGACGTTGCGGTTCACCACCAGCGGCTCCGAAACGATGTCCCGAACCCTCATCCGCGGGCTTAGCGAGGACCAGGGGTCCTGGAAGACGGCCTGAACGGTGGTCCGGTATTCCTGCAACTGTGCGCCCCGGAAGGTGTTGATGTCCTCGCCCTCAAGCAGGATTTCACCCTCAGTCGGGCGTTCCAGGCGCAGCAGGAGTTTGCTGGTCGTGGTCTTGCCGCAACCTGACTCGCCCACCAGTCCCAAGGTCTCGCCCTGCTTGATGGTGAAGGAGATCCCGTCCACCGCCTGCACGTAGCCGATGGTCTTCATCATGATGAGGCCCTTGGTGACCGGGAAATATTTTTTCAGCCCGGTGACCTCGAGCAGCGTATCGTTGGTGGCGACTGCCATGGTCGACGCGACCTCCTCTATCTGGTTTCAAAGTTCGAGTTGCCGGAGCGTCATTAGCCGGTGGTGCCGGTGGGAGCGACGAACTCGGCGATGGGCGTTCCCTCCCAGTCCGAAGCCAGCGCCCAGCAGTCCGCGTAGTGCCCTTCGTCAATCTGCACCGACGTCGGATAACTCTCGAGGCACTTGTCGCTGGCGTACTCGCACCGGGGGGCGAACCGGCAGCCTTCGGGAAGGTTGGAAAGCAGCGGCGGCTGCCCTTCAATGGAATAAAGCCGGTCAACGCGCTCTTCCAGTTTGGGCACCGAGTTGATCAACGCCTGGGTGTAGGGGTGGGCCGGACGGCTGAAGATGTCGCGCACGTCGCCCTGCTCAATGATGCGCCCGGCGTACATCACCGCCACCCGGTCGCACATCCGGGCGACCACGCCAAAGTCGTGGGTGATGAAGATAATGGCCAAGCCCGTCTCCGCCTGGATTTCCTTCAAGAGCCGCAGATACTGCAACTGAATGGTGACGTCCAGCGCGGTGGTCGGTTCGTCGGCGATGATGATGCCCGGCTCGCAGGACATGGCGATGGCGCCCACCACGCGCTGCTTCATGCCGCCCGACATCTGGTGCGGGTAGTCCTCCAGGCGGCGCTCGGGAGCGGCCACGTTCACCTTCCGCAAAGCGTCCACGGCGCGCCCCAGCATGGAGCTCTTGTTTTCCTTGTGAGCGATGCCCAAAGCCTCGCGCAACTGGTTCCCGATGGTGAACACCGGATTGAGCGAGGTTTGCGGGTCCTGCAAGATCATCGAAATCTGACGGCCGCGCACGTCGCGCATCTCGTCTTCGCTCTTTTGCAGGATGTCCTCGCCGTTGAGGACGATTTGGCCCTCCACGATGCGGCCGGCCGGCTTGGGCACCAGGCGCAGCAGCGACAGTGCGGTCATGGTCTTGCCGCACCCGGACTCGCCGACGATGCCCAGCGTCTCGCCCTTCTTCAGGTTGAAGGTGATGCCGTCAACAGCCTTCACCACGGCGGCGCGGGTGAAGATGTAGGTTTTGAGGTCGCTGACCTCCAGGATGGTGTCGGTTGCGGTTTGTACAGCTGTCATGGCCTAAATGTTCCTCAATTTCGGGTCGAGTCGGTCTCTCAGCCAGTCGCCCAGCAGGTTCATGGAGAGCACGGTAAGCACGATTGCCAGGCAAGGGAACAGGAAAATCCACCACGCGGTAGTAATCAGGTCTCTGCCGTCGGCTACCATTACCCCCCAGGCCGGGGTCGGCGCGGGTATGCCGGCGCCCAGGAAACTCAGGGTTGACTCCAGGATTATAACGTGTCCTACCTCCAACGTGGCTAATACTACCACCGTATTGACCAAATTGGGAAAGATATGGCGCATCATAATCCGCGCGTTGGACGCTCCGGAAACTCGGGCGCGGTCGATGAAGTCCTGTTGCTTGATGGCCAGAGCCTCGCCCCGGACGACGCGGGCGTACCTGGCCCATAGCAGCACGGCGATTACGACGATGACGGTGGCGAACCCGGCGCCGATGGCCGCCACCAGCACCAGGGCCAACAGAATGGTCGGAAACGCCAGCTTGATGTCAACAACGCGCATGATGACGGCGTCCGTCTTGCCGCCGCGATACGCCGCCAGCATACCCAACAGCGTGCCCAGCCCGCCGCCCAGGAGGATGGCAAGGCAGGATACCATCAGCGAAACTCGCGCCCCGTGCATGATCCGGCTCAGGATGTCCCGGCCCTGCTTGTCGGTGCCCAATGGGTAATCCATTGAGCCGCCTTCCTGGGCCTGGAAGCGGATCGTGTCTCCGACGTTGACCTCGTTATCCTCTCCGCCGGCCAGAAACGTGGCTTCGCCCCGTTCAATTTTGCGCTTGGCGTTGGTCAGGCCGATTTCCACGTCCAGGCGACTCCGGTCGGCCCGCTGCACTACCGTCCGATCTTCAAAGCTCTCGGAAACCCAGAAGGGCGGGAGTTTGGCGTCGTTCAGCTCGCCAATGCGGTGGCTGTGGGGCGCCAACTGGTTGGCGAAGATGGCCGGTATCACCAGCAAAACGATGAGCACCGCCAACGGTATGAGCGGCAGTTGGCGAACTGCCCGGAAGCCGGCACTGATTCGGCCGGACGGACGCGGGGTTGCCGGCGCTGCAAGGTCCGGTGTGGTTACCGCTGCCATTTAGTACCTCAGTGAAGTTGCGTTCTTGTCGTGATTATAGCCCGGCGCTGAGCTCAGGAGTACCTGATGCGCGGGTCGATGTAGGCGTAGAGGATGTCAACCATGATGTTGATCATCACGAAGGCCGCTGCGAACAGCAGCACCACGGCCTGCACCACCACGTAGTCGCGGAACAGGATCGCGTCAATCACCAGCGCTCCCAGGCCCGGCCAGGCAAAGACGGTTTCGATTACCACCGAGCCGGTAATCAGGACGGCGCCGATCAGTCCGAAGTAGGTCAACGGCACGATCAGCGCGTTGCGGAAGCAATGCTTCCAGATCACCTTCCACTCGGCTACTCCCTTGATCCGGGCCAGCTTGACGTACTCGGTGTCCAGAACCTCCAGCATTGACGAACGGGTCAGGCGCATCAAGGCCGCTACGTTGTAGTAGCCCAGCGCCACGGCGGGCAGGATCATGTACTCGACCCCGCCGCTCCCGGAGGTGGGAAAGATGTTGAGCTGAACCGCGAATATCCACATCAGGATCAGCCCCACCGCGAAGGATGGCGCCGATTGCCCCAGGATGGCGAACAGTTTTCCCCCGTAGTCGAAGGGCGTGTCCTTCTTGATGGCTACCAGAACGCCGATGGGGAAAGCGATGATTCCGCTCACCACAAGCGCCAAGGCCGACAACTTGATGGTGTTGGGCAGCCGCTCCAGGATCAGCTCGCCGGCGGTGGAATTGGGCCAGGCCAGGGCCTCGCCCATGTCGCCCTGGAACAGCTTGCCCAAGTACAGCAGGTACTGCATATGGAGCGGTTTGTCCAGGCCCCACTCCTCTTTGGTGAGCTGGATTTGCTCCTCCGAGGCTTCTTCCGGCAACAGTACGTTGAGCGGGTCGCCCGACACGCGGGCCAAGGCGAAGGTGACGGTGCTGATGACGAAAATTGCCAGGATGCCCTGGGCAATCCGCATTAAGATGTATCTCTGCATCTACCCTCTCCGGGTGATTTGAGTGGTTAATCAAGCATCCTCCGACATCGACCTTGATCCGTAACGATGCCGGAGGAATCCAGAGCCGGAATGGTCAAACTCGCGCCGTTCCGGCCGTCAGTAACGCACGCCCTTGATGTGCTCCAGGTCGGTGAACTGGCCGCCGTAGGGCCCCAGGTAGATATACTCCTCGACCACTTCGGGGTCAATCACCACCTGCACCGACAGCGTATGCAGCGGGATGGACGCCACCTCGTAGAACAGTTCGTCCGACACGGCGTGCCAGTGGCCCAACTGCTCCTCGAAGTTCAGGGAGTTCAGCGCGTTGTAGGTGTTCTGCCAAACGGTGTCGCTGACGTAGAACCGCATGAACCGTTCCGGGCTGTAGGCGAAGTGGATGGTCGGGTGCGGCGGTTCGGCATAGCCCCGGAAGGGGTACACGCAGCAGTTGGTGGTGGCGCCGCGGTATTCCTGCCGCCAGGCCGAGAACTCCATCTCGCGGATTTCCGTCTCCAACCCGATGTTTTCCCACATCGCGGCGATGGCGACCACGTAGTCCTTCATTTCCGGCAAGCCGCTCATGGTATAGCTGATAATCGGCACGTGGAACCCGTTGGGGTAGCCGGCTTCGGTCAGCAAATCCTTGGCCGTGTCAGGGTCGTAGCCGTACAGCTCTTCCCACCTGCCTTCCCAATCGGGGTTGTAGCCGGCGTACTCGCCGCCGAAGGCTTCAGCGGAGGGTATCAGGCCGGCGACGCGACCCTCGGCACCCTGGCCGTCGAAGATGTTTTCGCGGATAGCGTCCCGGTCAATGGCCTTGTTCATGGCCTGGCGAACCAGCTTGCCGGTCTCGCCGGGCGCGGCCCACGGCACCGTGGAGTCATAGGACGCGGCCGAGTAGGGATCGAAATCCGGCCCTTCCTTGGTCGCGTAGTAGAGGCCGCCGAAGACCATCATGCTGTTCACGGCAACCACCTGGCTTTCGGCGATGTCCAGGCCGTCGTCCAGGGCCTGCCCCACCAGCGCCCGGTCAATGGTGGCCAGGTGCGCTTCGCGGGCCAGCATAGCGGCCAGACGGGTTGATGCTTCTTCGATGATCTTGATTTCAATGGAGTCCCAATCCGGGTCAACCCGGTAATGGCCGCCGGGGGCCCGTTCCCAGAGCCAGCCGATGCCCTTCTCAAAGTTGGCGAACTGGTAGGGGCCGAGGCGAGCCGGGCCTTCGTCCAGCAGCGTGTCTTCGCCCGCGGAGCAGAAACCGTCCAGGTGGGCCGCCACCTCAAAGGTTTCGTAGTCGGCCGCGCCGTTGGGGCAGCCGGTGTCCCACTGGGCCTTGCTGGTCATGGGCAGGCCCCGGTAGCCGGAAATCCAGTAGTCGAAAATCAACTCAGGGCGCGCGCCCATGGTGATGTTGATTTCGTGGTCGCTGATGACTTCGGGTATCGCCTGCGGGTTGGTGCGGAAGTAGTCAGAGTAGGACGCTCCGCAGGTCGGGTTGGTGTAGTAGTTCAGCGAGTTCACGACGTCGTGGGCGGTGAACTCCCCGTAGTCGAAGTGGAAGTTGACCCCTTCGCGCAGCTTGAAGTTCCAGGTCCTTCCGTCGTCGCTGACGCTCCAGTCGGTGGTCAGCTGCGGCACCAACGCCCCGGTGTATCGGTCGGCGTCCAGCATGAACTCGTGGGACGGGCGATGCTGGCTGGTGGCGCTTCCGGTGACGTCGCAGTCCATGATGCCCTGGCGGGTCTGCTGCGAGAACAGGAAGACGAGGTCCCTGGTCTTCAGCTCACCCGTGCGGGCATCCGCTTCTGGCGTCGGGGTGGCTTCGGCAACAGGAGTCGATGCCACGAAAGACGGCCTGGTGGGGGCGGAGGTGGCCGGCGGCGCCTGAGTTGCGGCGGCCGGAGCAGCCGCCGGAGCCTCGGTGGGGGCGGCCGCCGGCTGTTGCGCGGCGGCAGCTGGGGCCTGGGTGGCGGCGGGAGCGGCGGCCGGCGCGGGAGCTTCCTGTGCCCCTCCGCAGGCCACCGCGAACAACGCGGCTACCAGCGCCATTGCGGCCACGATCATCGGCAATCGGATTCTGATACGGCGGGTCATGCAATCCTCCGGTGTTGAGATAAATGTAGCTATTTCCAATGGGCGGGTTGGTTGTAAGGCTAGACGTTCCTCAGTTTGGGGTCAAGCCGGTCGCGCAGCCAGTCGCCCAGCAGGTTCATGGAGAGCACGGTGAGCACGATGGCCAGGCAGGGGAACATGAAAATCCACCAGGAACTGGTGATGACCTCCCGACCGTCGGCGGCCATCAGCCCCCAGGCGGGGTTGGGCCGGGGTATGCCGGCCCCCAGGAAGCTCAAAGTGGCCTCCAGGATGATGACGTGGCCCACCTCCAGCGTCGCCAGCACGATCACGGTGTTGAAGACGTTGGGGAAAATGTGCTTGAGCATTATCCGAATATTGGAAGCGCCCGCAACCCTGGCCCGGTCGATGAAGTCCCGTTCCCGGATCGCCAGCGCTTCGCCGCGAATGACGCGGGCGTAGCGCGCCCAAAGCAGCAGCGCGATGACGATGACGACGGTGCTGAACCCGGAACCGATGGCGACCACCAGCGTCAGCGCCAGCAGAATAGACGGGAACGCCAGCTTGATGTCCACAATGCGCATGAGGATGGCGTCCAACAGGCCGCCCCGGTACGCCGCCAGCATTCCCAGGCTGGTACCCAGGAACCCCCCCAGCAGAATGGCCAGGCACGACACCGCCAAAGAGATCCGAGCGCCGTGCATCATCCGGCTCAATACGTCTCGCCCCAGCTTGTCAGTGCCGAAAGGATACAACCAATCTCCGCCTTCCTCGATCCGCACCATGTATTCCCCGAGGTCCGGTTCGCCGTTGCCGTTGGCGTCCACCAGAGTGGCCGCGCCGCTGTCCTGGTTGCGCCGGGCATTATTGATGCTGATCTCGTTGGGATTCTTGTCTTTAACCCGTTGCACGATCAGCTGCTGCTTTTCGCTGTCCGCTACCCATCCCGGCGGCTCCAAAGCCCGCTCCAGATCACCAATGGTGGAATGATGCGGGGCCAGCACGTCGGCGAAAATCGCCGGGATTATCAGCAGGAAAATCAGAATGAACATCGGTATTACGGGGAAACGGCGGAACTCCCGCCAAGCATTTCCCCAGGACCACCGGCGAGCGGCCGGCGCTGCTCCGGCTAATGCTTCGGCAGGGCCCCCGGGCGCGCCTGTCTGTACAGCCATTTGTGTTCCCTCCCGAGCTTTACGGCATCAAGATGCGTCTGCCGCCGTGAGTTGCAACAAGTCGCGGCGTCTAGCCGTACCGGATGCGCGGGTCAACGTAGGCGTAGGTGATGTCGGTAATGATGTTGATGCCGGTGTAAAGCAGCGCGAACAACATCACCACCGCCTGTACGACGATATGGTCCTTGGAGTTGATGGCCTCAATTACCATGAGACCCAATCCCGGCCAGGCGAACACTGTTTCGATGACCACCGAGCCGGTAATCAGGAACGCGAATATCAGGCTGAAGTACGTCAGCGGCCCAATCAGCGCGTTGCGGAAGCAGTGCTTCCAGATGATCTTCCACTCCGGAATTCCTTTGATGCGGGCGAGTTTCACGTATTCGGTGTCCAGCACGTCCAGCATCGAGGAACGGGTGAGACGCATGATGGCCGCAACGTTGTAGTAGCCCAGGGCGAATCCGGGCAGTATCAGGTGTTTGAACCCGCCTCTGCCTGAAGTCGGCAGCCAGCCGAACTGGACCGCGAAGAGCCACATCAAGATCAGGCCCACCGCGAAACTCGGCGCTGACTGTCCTAATATGGCGAACATTTTGCCGCCGACGTCGAACCATGAATCTTTTCGTACCGCCGATAATACGCCAATTGGAAACGCGATGATCCCGGTAACTATCAACGCGAAGGCGGACAGCTGAATTGTCGCCGGCATCCGCTCGAGTATCAATTCGGCGACTGGACGATCCCACCGGAATGACACCCCCAGATCGCCGGTCAGCAAGCGGCGCATATAGGTGAAGTACTGGACGTGCAACGGCTTATCCAGGCCCCAGCTTTGCCGGAGCCGCTCAATCTGTTCCTTGCCCGCTTCGTCGTCCAGGATGGCGGCCAGGGGATCGCCCGCCACACGTGACAGCGAGAAGACGATCAGGCTGATGACGAACACCGCCAGCAGTCCCTGCAAAATCCTCAGCACAATGAATCGCTGCATGATACTGACCCCAATCTACGGTTGAGCGGGATGCCTCTATCGATTCAATCTTTCGGCGCCATTCGTTGCAATGCCCCTGACGCCGGCAGGCATTTGCGACGTCAGGGGTTGGTGTTTCCCAGGCTGCGCCAACTTGCGCTATTCCCGAACGCCCTTCACGTACTCCAGGTACACGAAACTGCCTTGGTTGGGTCCGAGGAAGACGTACTCCGCCACCACGTCAGGGTCGATTGTCGCGCTGATGGGCATGGTCCAACCGGGTATGGTCGTAACTTCAAGGAAGAGTTCGTCGGAGACTTGCTGCCAGAATTCGGTGGCGTCAGCCTCGTTCAGCGCCCGCAGGGCCTGGTTCTTCAATTCCTGGATGTCGTCGCTGGTGTGGGCGCGGAAGAACCGCTCCGCGCTGAAGTAGAAGTGAACCCGGGTGTCGATGGGCGCCGCCGGACCGCGGAAGCCGTACACGCAGCAGTCGGTGTCCAGGCCGCGATAGTGGTTGCGCCAGTTAGAGAACTCCATCGGCTCCAGTTGCGGGTCCAGGCCAATCTCGGACCAGAACTTGGCCATGGCTTCCATCTGGTCAGGTAGCTCCGGCACGCCGCCCAGGGGGAACACCGGCACGCGGAAGGAGAACCCTTGGGGGTATCCGGCTTCAACCAGCAACTCTCTGGCTTTGTCGGGATCGTATCCGTAGAGCTCATCCCACTTGGCTTCCCAATCCGGGTTGTAGCCGGCCGGGAAGTCGGGCACCAGGGTAGCGACCCACTGCCGGCCGCCGACGCCCTTGTAGATGGCCTCGTTGATTTCGTCGCGGTTGATGGCTTTGTTCATCGCCATCCGCACCAGCTTGCCCGATTCTCCGGGTTCGCTCCAGGGCATCTTTTCGTCCCGGGCCGCCGCGATGTCATAGCTGGCCTTGATGTTCGCTATCTCGTCCGCCGGCAGGTCGGTAGGCACGCCCTTGGCGCCGGTGGCGAAGTACATTCCGCCAAACAGCGCGAAGGCAGTGACCGACCGCACCGAGCTGTCCACAACCTCGAGTCCGTCGTCGATGGCATCCTGTATCAAGGCGCGGTTGATGGTGGCGATGTGGGCTTCGCGCGCCTGCATGATGGCGAGGCGGGTGGCGGACTCGCGCACGTCCTTGATCTCCAGCTCGGCGAAATCCGGGTTGACCCGCCAGTGGTCATAGTCAACGCGCTCCCACTCCCAGCCAACGCCCTCTTCAAAGCTCACGTATTCGTAGGGGCCGGTGCGCGCCGATTTCTCCGCCACCGCGTCGCGGCTCTGGATGCAGTAATTCAAGGGCAGCCCGGCCTCGTTGTTGCCGTAGTCGGCTTCGCCGCCGGGGCAGTTCTGGTCCCACTGGGCCTTGCTGCTGTGGGGGATGCCACGATAGCCCGAGTACCAGTAGAGGAAGTCAACGGCGGGACGGCGCTTCATGTGGATGTTGACTTCGTAGTCGTTGACGATTTCAACCTCGCCGCCGGGGTCGCTGCGGAAGTAGTCGGAATACGACGCTCGGCAATCCGGGTTGGTGTAATACGCCATGGAGTGCTTCACGTCCTGCGCCGTGAACTCGCCCCAGTCGTCATGCCAGCGCACTCCCTGGCGCAACTTGAAGTTCCAGGTGCGTCCGTCGGGAGTGATGCTCCATTCGGTGGCGAGCATGGGTTCATAGGATCCGTCAAAGCGGCTGGCGTCCACCATCCACTCCGCGGACATACGATAGTTCAGCACGCCGGAACCGGTTACCTCACAGTCCAGCATCGACTCCAACGAAGGCGGGTCCGCAACTAGAATGAGGCGATCAGTGACCAACTGGCCTTCCGGTTCCGCTCCGACCGGGGTGGCCGTGGGAGTTGGCCTTGCCTGCAACACCGACTGGCGCTGGGTCGGCGTCGGCGCCAGAGTGGCGCCTTGCGGCACCGGGGTATTGGTGGCGACCGCCTGAGCCGGCGCCTCTGTGGCAGCGGGTTGGGCTGGCGCGGCGGCCGCGGTGGTCGCGGCGGGTTGCGCCGGCGCCGGCTGTTCCGCAGCGCCCCCGCAGGCAGCGATAACGACCGTGGTGGTCAACGCCGCCAGGAACGCAACTACTGGCAATTTCAAGAACCGTCGGTAATCCATATGGACCCTCCAGGATGAGGTTCAGGGCGTCAAGAATGACTGTACGCAGATTTCGCGTAATCCCGACTGTAACGTTAGCGGGGGCAATATAGGCAACATCGTTAGCATAGTCAAATCTCAAGATTCTATGCCTGGTGTACGAATATCGGAAATTGTGAGGATATTTTGACCCTTATTCGTTTTCTATTTGCACAATGTCGTTGCCGCACGCATTTTGAATGACGATTTAACAATAAATTTACATAAGGCTGGCAAATGTCTAATATTACATGAGGTGATGTATTGGCATTTGCGATAACAGAGTGGCCGCACGAACCGCGCGGCCACCGATGGCGCCGTCGGAAATTGTGCGTTCAGAAAACGGCGCCGGCGATGCGCTCTACCTCGTCCAAGGCCCCGGAACTGGTGGTATCGGGCAGGCGGATGATGACGCGGTTCGCGCCCGCTTCCTCGAAGCGGCCGATCAGTTCCCGGTCCGCCGGCTGGCCGAATACCGTGATGTTGATGGTTGACGGGTCACGGCCCGACGCCTCGGCCAACTCGTCGATGGCGGCGCGGCTGGCGGCAATCTGTTCCGGGCTGGAGGCGGTCGGCATCCAGCCGTCGCCCCAGCGGGCCACCCGGCGGAACACGTTGCGAGCGTTGCCGCCCAGGATCACCGGCGGGCCGCCTTCCTGGGCCGGTTTGGGGTTGCACTGGACCGGCGGGAAGTCGTAGTAGCGTCCGTGATACTCGGCGGCGTCCTGGGTCCACAGGGCGCGCATCACCTCGATGGCCTCCCGGGCCTGGGTCCAGCGATGGTCGAAGTCGCCGCCCATGATTTCCGTCTCCTCCCGCAGCCAGCCCGTGCCGATGCCGAGGATGAAGCGCCCCCCCGAGAAACGGTCCAGGCTGGAGATCGCGCCGGCCAGAACCAACGGATTGCGCTCGGGGATAAGGGTGATCCCCGTGCCGAGTTTGATATTCGTGGTTACCGCCGATGCCCGGGCCAGGCCGATATAAGGGTCGGCCATGTCGCTCATGTAGTCGGGTATGGAACCGTCGGGCGAACCGGGGTATTTCGACACCGGGTTCACCGGCATCACCGGATGTTCCGGCAGCCAGATGGACTCGAACCCCATGGCCTCCGCTTTGGCCGCGATGTCTGCCACGTCAATGGAGTTGGTGGAGATTGACATATTCAAACCGATGTCCATACGAGCCTCCGCCTGGGGACACAAAATTACTGTTCCAGTCTGTTCGGGATAATAGCACGGAGCATCCGGGCGGTCTATCAGGGCTTTTCGATCATCCGGTTGTCATTGCGAGCGTAGCGTGGCAATCTCGTTCCGACGGCACGGGTCTGACCGGATTGCCACGTCGCTACCGCTCCTCGCAATGACAAACAAAAGAATCGGGGCGGTCTATGGCGGTCTGTGCCGGACTATCCATAGGTGATGTTATACTTGCGATGGCTCCCGCACCGTAACTCTCCCGGAGCCGCCATCGAGGACGCTTGCGATGCCACTCTACATAATGCTGGCCAATCTCACCGGCCGGGGTCGCCGGATGAGCCAGGCCAACCCCAACCTGCTGGCTGAAGCCGCTTTGGACGCGGAAACCCCCACCAGCAAGGTGCTGACTCAGTACGCGGTGTTGGGACGGCACGACTTTGTCATCATCACCGAAGCGGCTGACAACCACGCTGCGGCCCGGCTTTCGCTGGAGCTGGGGGTTCGGGCCGGCTTGAACATCGAAACGCTGCCCGCCATGCCTGTCGGCGTGCTCTCTGACGAGGAGCACATCAGCATCCTGCGCGACGCCGCCGTGGCCCTGGCCATTCCCAACGGGCCTGACGAAAGCGAGGGCAGCGACGAGTGGCGGCTGCCGGATGAGCCCGATTAGCCCGACCGCTGCGCCGTCCGGGGAGACACCATGACCGCCTCGCGTCCGCCCACCGTAATGACCATCGCCGGCTCCGATTCCGGCGGCGGGGCTGGAATCCAGGCGGATCTCAAGACCCTTTCGGCCCTGGGCGTGTTCGGCACGTCAACACTCACTGCCATAACGGCGCAGAACACCGTTGGCGTCACCGCGGTGCATGAGGTTCCGACCGATGTAATCGCCGCGCAGATCGACGCTGTGATCACCGACATTGGGGCCGACGCGGTCAAGACCGGAATGCTGTCTTCCAGCGCCATCGTCGAGACGGTGGCCGACGCCATCCGGCGGCATGGCATAGTCAACCTGGTGGTGGACCCGGTGATGGTGGCCAAGAGCGGCGACCGCCTGCTCCGCGAGGAAGCCATTGCCTCAATCTGCAACTCTCTCATTCCACTAGCCGCCGTGGTCACTCCCAACATTCCCGAAGCCGAAGACTTGACCGGGCTAACCATTAGCGCCGATGACGATGTCCGGCAGGCTGCGCTGAGCATAATCGATATGGGCGCCCGCACCGTGGTCATTAAAGGCGGGCATCGCGATGGCCCACCGACGGATGTGTTCTACGACGGTGAGCGGTTCCAGGAATTCACCACGGAACGTATTCCTTCCACCAACACCCACGGCACCGGATGTACCTTCGCCTCAGCCGTGGCCGCCGGTTTGGCCCACGGGCTGGAACCGCCCGCAGCGGTGGGCCAGGCCAAGGAATACGTTACCGAGGCGATACGGGCGTCCTATCCAATCGGACGGGGCCACGGCCCGTTGCACCATTTTCACGCTTTCTGGTAGTAAGCCGGCTACGCTACAATCTCAGTCTCAATGTTTCGTCATTCCGGCGAAAGAACAGCCTGCCCCGTGCTTGACACGGGGACGGAATCCACACTCACCGAGGTATTCCCACATGGCAGGTTTTGACGTGGTTTCCAGTCGGGTCAGCTTCCCCGACCTGGACGCTGAGATTCTGGAATATTGGAAGGAACGCGACGTGTTCCGTCGTTCGGTGGACGAACGACCGGACGCTCCGCTCTTCATGATGTACGAGGGGCCGCCCACCGCCAACGGCAGTCCCGGCATCCATCATGTATTGGCGCGGGTGTTCAAGGACGTGATTTCCCGCTACCGTACCATGAAGGGCTGCCGGGTCATCCGCAAAGGCGGCTGGGACACCCACGGCCTGCCGGTGGAGATGGCCGTTGAGCAGGAGCTGGGCCTCTCCTCCAAGCGCGACATTGAGGAGTACGGCATCGCCGAGTTCAACCAACGCTGCCGGGAAAGCGTCTTCCGGTACGTGAAGGACTGGGAGGTGATGACCGACCGTATCGGCTACTGGGTCGATATGGACGATCCCTACGTGACGCTGGAAACCGACTACATCGAAACTGGCTGGTGGATCCTCAAGCAGCTGTGGGATCGCGGCCTGCTGTACGAAGACCGTCGCGGCACCCCGCATTGCCCGCGCTGCGTTTCCAGCCTGTCGTCCCACGAGGTCGCGCTGGGCTACCGGGAGAACACCCCGGATCCGAGCGTATTCATCAAATTTGAAGCCACCACTTGGCTCGATGATACGTCCACCTTCTTCCTGGCCTGGACTACCACGCCATGGACCTTGCCCGGCAACACCGCCCTGGCTGTGGACGCCGACGCCGAATACTCCGTTGTGGAAACCGCCGACTGTCAATTGATACTGGCCACTGCCCTCCTCAACGTACTGCAAGAGGAATATTCGGTAGTCATAACCGTCCGCGGCAGCGACCTTGTTGACCTCCCCTACCGTCCCCTGTACGACGCAACCGAATACCGGAGTCCCATCCGCCAATTCGTCCGCGGTCCCGACGGGCAAACTACGTTGGAAGAAGCCGACAGCTACGCGCCTCGAGTTGTGGCCGCGGATTTCGTCAGCATGGACGACGGCACCGGCATCGTCCACATCGCTCCGGCCTTCGGTGACGAAGACCTGGCCCTGGGCCGGGAACAGGAACTCGCCTTCGTCCAGCAGGTTGACCTCCAGGGCGTCATCACCGGCGACTACCCCTTCGCCGGCAAGTTCGTCAAAGACGCTGACCCGGAAATCGCCGCCGACCTGGAAGAACGCGGCCTCCTCTACCATCAGGGCGTGTACCGCCATACCTACCCCTTCTGCTGGCGGTGCGACACCCCGTTGCTGTACTACGCCAAAACCTCCTGGTACATCCGCACCACCGCCGTCAAAGACCGCTTGGTGGACATCAACAGCGGCATCAACTGGTATCCCGGTCACATTCGTGAAGGCCGGTTCGGCGAATGGCTCCGCAACAACGTGGACTGGGCCATCTCCCGGGAACGGTATTGGGGCACCCCAATTCCCATTTGGCGATGCGATAAGTGCGGGGCAATGGACTGCGTGGGCAGTATCTCCGAACTTGCGGAACGCGCCGCCCAGGAATTGAACGGCCTGGACCTGCACCGCCCCGACGTTGACGAAGTGACGTGGCCCTGCCTTTCCCCGGACTGCGGCGGCGTCATGTATCGCATTCCGGAGGTGATGGACTGCTGGTTCGATTCCGGGATGATGCCCTTCGCCCAATGGCATTTTCCCTTCGAGAATCAGGACATCGCCACCGACGGACGCCTACCGGCGGACTACATCTGCGAGGCCGTTGACCAGACCCGCGGCTGGTTCTACAGCCTGCACGCCCTGTCCACCCTGTTGCAGGATGACATGGCCTACCGCAACGTCATCTGCCTGGGCCTCATCCTCGACGGGCGCGGACGCAAGATGAGCAAGCGTCTGGGCAACATCGTTGAACCGGATACCATCCTGGACTCCCACGGCGCCGACGCCCTGCGCTGGTATCTGTTCACCGCCTCTCATCCCGGCGAGCCGCGCCGCTTCTCCGACCGGCTGGTGCAGCAGACTTTGCGCCAGGTGCTGCTGACCCTGTGGAACGTCTATTCCTTCTTTACCAACTACGCCAACATTGACGAGTTCGAGCCGTCCCAAATCCCCGACGGCTGGCGACCGGAGGCGGAGCTGGACCGCTGGGCGCTGGCGGAACTGAACCAGTTGGTGCAGGTGGTGGACGACCACCTGGACAACTACAACCCCACCGACGCCGGCCGGCGCATCGCCGAGTTCATCGACGTCCTGTCCAACTGGTACGTGCGCCGCTCCCGCCGCCGGTTCTGGAGATCGGAACACGACGCCGATAAAATCGGCGCCTACGCCACCCTGTACCAATGCCTGACCACGGTGGCCCGATTGATGGCGCCGCTGGCTCCCTTCGTCTCCGAGCAGATGTACCACAACCTGGAACTGCGCTACAACCCGGACGGCCCGGACAGCGTGCATCTGGCCGACTACCCGGTAGCGGACGTCTCCTTGATTGACCGCGACATCATGGACGCTACCCGCCTGGCGATCCGCGTCTCCAGCATGGGCCGCTCGGCGCGAAGCAAAGCTGGTCTCAAAGTGCGTCAGCCCTTGGCCGAGGTGTTGGTCAAGACTCGCTCCGATGCCGAAGTGAATTATTTGACCCAAGTGCGCCCTCAAATCCTTGAGGAGTTGAACATCAAGGAATTGCGAGCGATTAACGGTGACCAGAGCTTGTATTCCCAGGCTCAAGAAGCCGCCGGCGACGACAGCGACACCGTGGTGTCCGTCAACGGCTACTCCGCCGCGCTGGAGGCTGGATACATGGTGGCGGTGGACGCCCGACTGACGCCGGAACTGGCGGACGAAGGACTGGCCCGCGAACTGTCCCATCGCATCCAGAACCTGCGCAAGTCGGCGCGGTTTGAAATCACCGACCGCATCGTGACCTACTACCAGGGGCCGGACGCCGTGTCTCGCGTGATGAGCGTCCACGGCGACTACATCAAGCAGGAAACGTTGAGCGATGACCTGCTTGCCGCCGCTCCCGGCGACGATGCCCAGGCGGAAACCGCCAAAATCGAGGACATGGAAGTCACCCTGGGCGTGCGCCGGGTGGCGTCGGGTTAGCCGGCCATGCCCGAATTGCCGGAGGTTGAAAACACCCGCCAGTACCTGCTCCGTTCCGGGCTGGCGGGTCGGCGTTTCGGCGCGCCCGAAATCACTTGGGCGAAAACCGTCCGCGCGCCGTCGGTGGGCGAGTTCATCGAAGGCGTCGCCGGCCGGATGGTGACCGACGTGCAGCGCCGGGGCAAATACCTGATCGCCGCCCTGGACGACGATCAGTTTTTGGTCCTGCACCTGGGCATGACCGGCAGCCTGCGCATCCACGACGCCGGGCAGGAACCGACGGCCATGCTCCGGCATACGTTCCCTTTAGACGATGGGCGGGAGATGCGCTTCATCGACTCGCGCAAGTTCGGCCATCTGTGGCTGCTGGCCGACCCCGCCGACGCCATGTCCAGAATGGGTCCGGAACCGCTGGAAGACTCTTTCACGGCTCCGGTTTTGGCGGCGGCGTTGGCCGGCCGCAAAGCGCCCGTGAAAGCCCTGCTGCTGGAACAGTCGGTCATCGCCGGCCTGGGCAACCTCTACGCTGACGAGGCTCTGTATCTGTCCGGGATCCACCCGGAGCGGACGGCCAACGGATTGACCGACGATGAACTCCCTCGTCTGCACCGCGCCATAGTAACCGCCCTCACCCGCTCCGTCGCCGCCTACGCCGCCGCGCGCGATGCGGAATGGCCCGACCCGCCGGTGGCGCTGTCGCCGTGGACGATTCCCCGCAGCAAGAGCGAGCCGTGTCCGCAATGCGGTGGGGAAGTGGCAATGCTCCGGGTGCGCGGGCGCAGTTCGTGGCACTGTCCGTCCTGCCAGCCCAAGGCTGTCACGGTCACATAGCCGCCTCGGCATCCTCTCTTCTCGACATCGGCAACATTAGAAAGACTACCGCCGATGCCGCGAACAGCGCCGCGACGTAGTACATGGCGGCGGCGAAGCCCTGCGTCTCGTACAACGCTCCGGCGATTATGGAGGAAACGGCCGCCATCAGGAAGGCGGCGAAGGCCACCACTCCCAGCCCGGTTGAAGCCACCTCCCGCCCCACGTACTCCAGAAGCGCCGCCGTAAGTATGGGTTGGTCGGGGTAAAGGAACAGTCCCAAAAGCGCAATGGTGATAGTGAGCAGGATGCCAGCGTCGAAAATCACCAACGCCAACGCCATCACGCAGGACCAGATCAATCCCGGCACCAGCACCTGCTTCCGTCCCAAACGATCCGACAAATATCCCGCCCCGGTTTTGGCGACCAAGCCAACGGCAATGAGCAGGCCGATGTGGAAGCCCCGGTTCCACTCGCTAAACCCCAGACCGGCGTCCAGGTAGAGGGGCAAAATGGTCACCAGGGCCACCAGCGCCATTTGCCGCAACCCCCGCACCGCCATGAACCCCCACAGCGCCGGACTTTGGAGCATCCGCTTCGTCACCGCGATCCGGCTGCCCATGTCCACGTCGCTCGTTTCCTCATCCCTGACCCGACCAATATTCCGAAACGCCCACACTGCCATTATGGCCAGGATCAAGGGTACGGCGGCGTAGATGCTCAACATCTCGCGCCAGGTTAGGAACAGCAGCAGCGCCCCGGTCGCCACCGGTCCCGCAACGTCTCCGATACTTCCGCCCACGCCGTGGATCGACAGAGCCGTCCCGCGCCGCTGCTCGAAATGGTAGGAAAGCGACGACGACGCGGGCAGGTGCCAGATGGAATGAGACGCCGCAACCATTGCTATCCCGAACATCAGCAGAACGTAAAACGGTGACACCCCGATGACCAGGGACCCCAGCGCGCAGGCGCCCAGCATTGCCGCCAACAGCAGTCCCCAGTATCGCCGAATGATGTCCACCGCCACGCCGCCGGGCAGGGCAACGATGCCGGCCGCCACCTCCCGCGCCGACAATAACCCGCCCACTCCCACCGCTGACAGGCCGAAGGCGGCCTGGATCTCCGGCAGCGCCACGATAAAGCTCTGCACTACCCAGTGAAACACCACGTGACCGACGGCAAGGCCCGGCATGATGGTGCGGCCACCCAGCGGGAGATGGGAGCGGTCAACAGGCGCTGCGATTTCAGATTGCTGCAACGGAAACACCCGGGCGCAAAGGGTCTGCCAACTTTTGATTGGCTGGGATTGTAAAGGGGAGCTCAAGGCGACGCAAACGCCCGGATCGGCCAGGCAGCGTTGACTGAGGGCCGGCCGGCCCGTACACTATTCCCAGCCAAGCGGTTGACCGCGCCGGCAGCATTCAGCCGGCCCGCCCTGCAAATGGCATAGAAGTTGTAACGGTACGATTTTTGATCAATCGCCTTTGATCAATCGCGTTGGAGGCTTTCTATTATGGCCGATTACCGCAAGCACGAGGCGCAGGAATGGGCCTGGCAAACGCTGAAAGGGCAATGGACCACCCTGGTCACTCCGTTCACCCCGGACAACCGGGTGGACACCGAGGGATTGCGCCGCAACATTCGCCACGTGCAGAGCCTGGGCGTGCGCGGCGGCGGCTGTACCTGGAACATGGGAGAATTCTGGAGCCTCACCGAGTCGGAGCGCCGGCTGGTGATGGACACTGTGGCCGACGAAGCCGCTGGACACTGGTTGATCGGCGCCCACGTGACGCATACCTCATTGAACGAGAGCATCGCGTTGGCCAGCCATGCGGAGCAACGCGGTTTCGACCTGCTCATCATCGCACCGTCCTACATGGTCACCAAAACCGAGGATCAGGTGGTCGATTTCGTCCGCCAGGTCGCCGACAGCGCTGACTTGGCGATCATGTTCTACAACTCCCCCCAATTCGGCATCACCATCAGCCCCCAGGGGTTGAAGCGCCTCTGCGCCATCCCCAACGTGGTCGGCGTCAAGGAAGCCAGTTTCAACCAGCAGATCTCCATCGAAACCCATCTCCTGGTGGGACGGGACGCTATCATCAGCACGCCGGACGAATGGATCTTCCATAAAGCGAAGGAACTCGGCTTCCACCAGCAGGTGATGTTCGCCAACACCTCCGACTGGCGTTTCGACACCCCGCGTCACAACTATTACACCCAGTTCATCGACCGGGCCACCGCCGGCGACCACGACGTGGAGTTCTACAACCACTACCTGAAGGACATCAAAGCGCTGTCCGACAAGTGGTGGGGCGGAACCATGAAGAAGATGGGCGGCGCGTTGCCCGTCGCCATGTGCAAGGCTTGGGGCGAGATGATGGGCATGGCCGGCGGCAGCGTCCGCGCCCCGTTAGTTGACCTCACCCCAGAGGAAAAGGCCGAGCTGTGGAGCGAACTGGAACCCCTGCTGCCCCAGGCAGCGCCGGCCCAACCGGCCCGCGAAGTTATCCACGGCCGGCCCCACGCGCCCTGGCTCAACGGTTCGCCGGTGGCGAACGTTCGCGACGGGCGCAGCGGTCTCAGCGAATCCGGCATGATGCTGCTGGTCAGCGCCCAGAATCGGGATGAGGCTCTCGAAGCTGACCGGGGCGGTGCCGACATCATCGATCTGAAAAACCTGCAAGAAGCTCTGGTAGGCTCCGCACATCCCAGTCTGGTCCGGGAAGTGCGGGATATTATCCCGGCCCATAAACACGTCAGCGTCACGCTGGGGGTGGTGCCCAACCAGCCGGGCACCGTTGCCATGGCAGTCCACGCCGCGGCGATGATGGACGCCACCTCAGTCAAGGTTGGGTTCCAGGTTTCCGACTATGAAACCGCCGTGGAAGTCCTGCGTGAATCCCGCGCCGCCATCGGCAACGCCGACACCAAGCTCATCGGCTCCCTCTTCGCCGACAACCTGCTGTTCGAAGGCGGCCTGGACCCGCACCTGATGGTGCAGTTGGCCATCGATGGCGAGTGCGACGGTTTCCTCATCGACACGCTGACCAAGGACGGCCGCAACCTCTTCGACTTCATGCCCGAACCCGTCCTGCGCGATATGGTCATGGAGGCCAAGCAAGCCGGCCTGAGCACCGCCCTCAGCGGCCACCTCAAGCTGGAAAACCTGGACGAACTGGCCCGCATCAACCCCGACATCGTGGGCGTGCGCGGCGCGGTGTGCTCCAGCGGCGAACGGGACCGTGCGGTGGCGTGGGAAGCCGTGGCCTATTTCAAGGAACAGTTGGACCTGCGCAAGAGCGGCGTGATCGACGTGCGCGCCCCGGTGGGCGCGACACCCGGCGGCAATGGCTACGGAAACGGAAACGGCTACAGCAACGGCAATGGCAACACCGGCTGGACCGTGATCGACGGTCGCGGCAAAAACTGCGCCGGCGTCATCGCCGCGCTGAGCCGCCAGATGGAATACGACCGCACCTCGTTCATCGAGGCCATCCTCCATGATGCGCTCAACATCTACGACGTAATCTATTGGGCAGAGCAGGCCGGCCACCGTCTGCTGACCCAGCGCAAGGAGAACGACGGCACGTTGCGCGTCCTTATCCAGCCCTACGGCAACGGCAGCCACTAGTCCTCCGGGACCGAGTACGTCGTATGGGGCGGGTTTCAAACCCGCCCCATAGGCATCAAGTTAAGGGAGAAGATACCGAACAATGCCCAGGGAAGCTGCCGGTAAGATGGTGATTGCATTCCAATCAATCGCCACCGGAGCTTCCCATGAGCAGTGTACCAGAAGTTGCCCAGGCCATGATTACATCGCTACCTTCCGACGCGCGCGAGTTCCTCCAGTACGTCATCGCGGCGGTCGATGCCAACCCTGACTTGCGGGAGCCGCTGCTGCGCGCGCTGCTCACCGACGAGCTCCTCGATATGCCGGTTCGGTTGGGCCGTGTTGAGGATAGTGTCAAGGCACTGGAGGATGACGTAGGTTGGCTGCGCGGCAAGGCATACGAAACGGACGTCAGCCGCACGGCCCCCTCGCTGCTCAATCGGGAGTTTGGATTCCGACGCGCCCGGGTCGTATTGGGCAATGTCATCGCCATGCCGCGTTACGTCGAAGATTTCCACGAAAAAGTCGCCGCGGCGGCGGACGACGGGGTAATTACCGACGAGCAGTTCCAGCGCATATTCGCTACCGACGTCATCGTCCACTGTCGCCGCTCCCAAGATGCCGAGCCCACCTGGGTTGCGATGGAGGTGACCGCGCGTGTTGACGCGTATGACATCCACCGCGCCCGGCGCTCCGCGGAAGCCCTGCGGAACGTGTTCGGCGAGGAAGCGCTGCCGGTGGTAGTGGGCGAGCGCATTGACCCGCCCTACGCGACGCTGGCGCAGGAATCGGGAGTTACCTGCATCAACCTGACCGAGTGAAACAGGCGCGGCTGGCGCAATTCGCCGCCGGAAAACATCAAGCTGCCCAACGCCGAGCGGGTGGTGCCCACGGCGCAGCGGTTGATGGCAGAAACGATCATGTAGGGTCTGGTTTGAAACCGACCCCTACTATTCACTTTGTCATTGCGAGGAGCGAAGCGACGTGGCAACCTCGTCAACTAAACGACGTCCTTTCCCGTAACGAGATTGTCGCGCTACGCTCGCAATGACATAGTGCATCAAGTTGAAAACAAATTGAAGGAAATTGCCTGGCACTATAAAAATACTGGGTAGGGACACTGCTACATCCCCTCGTGGACCACAGCGCAAACTGTCCGAGTTAGGCACTCTCGACTCCTTCGCTAGCTGCATCGCCTCGGCCTCTCTCTAGGAGATTTTCCATGCTCGTCGAATGGCTACCCGGCCCACCCACTTCCTGGACGCTGTATCCTCCCCAACGAGGTCAGCATACCTTCATCTGCCACGCCGTCATTAACGGCATCGAGTACGCCGTCAGCCTGCAAGGCGGCTTGCACGCGGTCTTTGTCGGGAGAGCCGGCATCGGGGTTGCGCTCACTCAACACGACTTCCTGACGGTCCAAGACGCGCAGGAACACGCCGAGCGTCACGCCTACTCCTAACCAATCTGACGAGGAAAGCCATGAAGACCGACCCACAGACAATGGAAGAGATTCGCCGTCTCCTGGACGAATACACGAAAGTGTGCAACGCCAACCTCGGCACGCCCATCTCCCGCAAGACGTACATCGACTACGCGAGTATGTTCGTCCGATGGGTCGATGACAGGTTCATTCCCGGTGCCCGGCGAGGCCGCTAATGCCCGCTCGCCACCAACCCCCGTCTGCCCGCAACGCCCTGCTAGACGTCGCCTTTCTCGGCGTGGGTTTCATCGTTCTACTCATCGCCATGCTCATGTGATACCTGCTCCTACCGCTCGGGTCAACAGGCCCTGGAGGCATGAAATGAATCCGAATACATCAACCGCCTTGTTGTGGGGAGGTTTCGCTTTAATCCTGTTGGGGTTTGGTGGTTGTGTTGCATCCGGTGGCATGGCGCTTACGGGTGCGATGGACCCAAGGGTTTATGACACCTCGATCCAGACCGGGGCTACCATCTTGCGGATGTCATTTCTGATGATGTTTGTTGGTTTTGTCGCTGTCGTAGTTGGAGCGGTAGGAAAAGCGGTATCCGCTTTCGACGCTCGTAATAACATTGACCAGCCGTCAACTAGCGACCGGTCAACCCGCCTGCCACCGACCCCTAATCCCCGACCAGCGACAGGGCCATCCCCCAGGCCCCAACCTACTTCTATCCCACTGTCCTCCCGAGGCAGGATGCATTACCCTGACAATGTAAAGGAGGTTATCGCTTTCCACAATGGCAACGAAATTGAGGTGTTGTGGGAAGCGGTGGCGAACGCTACTGGCTATGACGTGATGTACAGCACCGACGACAATAGGTCCGTCTGGACATCCGCTGTTACCGACCACACTGACACAACCTATGTCCTCACGGGAACAGACGAGAGCGTATCATATACCTTCGGCGTGAGGGCAGTGCGGGGCAGCACACGAAGCAACTGGACCACCTCCGCGCCGGCCAGTAAATAGGTAGCACGACTATCGCCCGACGCAACGGAAGAATATCAACAGGAGGCCCCCACCATGACCACCGTCGGAACCGGCAAGCACACCTACACCATCACCGCCGACTGGGCCAAGATGCCCGATGCCCACCCCCTGGGCGCGGTTAGCGCCTTGGCCAGTGACTCGGCCGGCGACATCTACGCCTTCCACCGCGCCGACCCGCCCATTGCCATCTTCGACCGGGCCACCGGCGATTTCAAGAGCGGCTGGGGCAATGGCGGCTATGTGTACGCCCACGGCTTCTATATCGGGGACGACATTGTGTACCTGACCGACCGGGATACGTCCACCTGCATGATGTACACCCTGGACGGCAAGCTCATCCAGATGCTGGGCCGGTACATGGTCCACTCGGACACGGGAGCCGAGGTGGCCGGCCAGCTGGTGCCCCGGGCCGCCGGGCCGTTCAACTATCCCGCGGAGCTGGTGCCCTCGCCCAGCGGCGACCTGTACGTGGCCGACGGCTACCGCAACGCCCGCGTCCACCGCTTCGACAACGACGGCAACCACAAGTATTCCTGGGGCAAGCCCGGCAAGGAGCATCCCTACGAGTTCCACCTGCCCCACAGCCTGCTGGTGACCCGCGACGACCGGGTGTACGTGTGCGACCGGGAGAACAGCCGCGTCCAGGTGTTCAATACTTCCGGCGACTTCATCGCCATGTGGACCGACGCGCAGCGTCCCACCGACATCGCGGAAACCCCGGAGGGCGATTTCGTGGTCAGCGAGCTCGCTACGCTGGACAACTCGGCCAGCCCTCGCGTCAGCATCTTCGATCGCGACGGCAACGTGCTGGCCCGCTGGGACAGCCGGTCCGCCCACGGCATCTGGTGCGACGCCCACGGGGACATCTTCCTGGCGCTGACGGGCGACCGGGCGGTGGACAAGTACGGGCGGAATTAGGCGGAGATGTCAGAAGCAGGATTTTCGGGATTTTGCGGATTGACGGGATTGGAACCGTCCAATGCGGAGATACTCCAATCCTGTCAATCATTTCAATCCGGTGAATCCTGCTTCTGACGATACCCAAAAGGGGGCATAATCATGGCTGAAATTGACACTCCCGTTGAGGAGAAGATTGTCGGCGTCCTGCGACAGCTAGGCATCGAGCGGGCGCATTTCGCCTCCCGGAACCTGGGCGACTGGCGCGGGCTGGCGGTGAGCCATGCCGATGCCATCGCATCGCTGACCCTGATCTGTCCGCTGGGGTTCGACGCCGCCGCGCTGGAACCGCTGGCCGGCCGGCTGCTGGTGTTCAACGCCGCTAGCGGCGGCGCGACGGACACCATCGCTCGCAACCTGGCCGGCCTGCCGTCGGCATCGACGATCACCCTGTCCGGCTACGAGTATCCCAACAACTACGCCGATATTGCCGTCCACCGGGGCGACGCGCTGGCGTCGGCGATGCTGGACTTCATGGACGCCCAAAGCAGCCTGCCCAGCGTGTCGCCGTCCGTGGAGGAGGGCGAGGTTGACGGCGTGTATTTCCGGACGCAGGGCTCCGGGCCGCCGTTGGCGCTGACGCCCCTAGGCGCGGCCCCGGCGCAGTGGGACCCCATCCTGGACGCTTTGAGCGAGCGGTATTGCGTCATCTCCATGTTCGGGCCGGCATTGGGCATGGTCGCCAGCCTGGAGGGACGGGGCCGCACTTTCGGCTACCTGTCCGCCGTGGGCAGTATCATCGCGGCGGCGGACATCCGGCCGGGCGAGAGCGTGCTGGAGGTGGGCTGCGGCACCGGCGTGCTGTGCCGGTGGCTGGCCAGGGAGACGGGCGGCAACAACCCGGTGTCCGGCGTGGACGTCAACACCTATTTCCTGCGCGAGGCCGCCGAGATCGCCCGGCGCGAGGGCATGGCCGACGCGGTGAGTTTCCACGAGGGCAGCGCCGAGTCCTTGCCCTTCGACGACGCCAGCTTCGACGTGGTCTTTTCCAGCACCGTGGTCCAGCGGGTGAACGCCGACCTGATGCTGCCGGAGCTGGCGCGGGTTACCAGGCCCGGCGGACGCATCGCCGTGCTGGGCCATGCCCACGACATGAATCGCTGGGTGAACCTGCCCCTGAGTCAAGCCCTGAAAACCCGCATCGAGTCGTCCCCCTGGGTTGACGACCGCGGCCACCCCCAGGGCTGCGACGACGCCACCCTCTACCAGAAATTCGCCCAACTGGGCCTGACCGACCTGCGGATGTACCCCTTCATCAGCACCTTCTCCGACCCCACCCGCCTGCAATTCCTGGAAGGCGGCATCCTCCCCACGCTGAACGCCGAAGAGGCCGCGGAATGGCGGGCGGCGGTGGCGCAGGCGCGGGCGGATGGGACGTTTTTCATCTCAACGCCGTTCCACTGCGCGGTGGGGAGGAAGGGTTAGTCAGTTGTCACGCTGGATAACGCAAAAGGCGAAATCGTTACACGAATGCAGCAAGGCAATGCCCGATTTTGTAAGCGCCCACGAAGTGATCGCAAGCATACACTCCAAACGAGTGCAGGGCTATCGCATATGGATTTTGGCGAATTGGGTTAGGATGGTGATGAGGAAGCCATTGTCCCAGCCGGCCTTTTTCAGTTTGCCCCGCATGGAGCCTTTGCTGGGTTCTAACCGCGCCAGGTTCAGCGCCAGTTTCCGCAGCAAGGCCAGGTTCTCCGCGCCGTGTCCTTTCCGGTTCCGCGCCTGGTCTTCGTTGCAGGTTACGTCCAATACCCAATGCAGCCGGTTCTCAATTCCCCAATGGCTCCGCACAATGTCGTTGCACCGTTCCGGCGGGAAAGCCTGGCTCAACAGGTAGTACCGGGTTTCCTCGCTGGCGTCAGCCGGGTCTGGGCCGACCGACCGTCGGCTGGCCGTTACCTTGCCCACGGCCTGCAAACCGGGCCAGTCATGCCATTTCTGCAACCAGGCGATGTCGTCGCTGATGCTGGCAACGCGGGTTTCGATGCGCCCGTGACCTTTGTTGACCTGGGCAGCTTGAGCCACCGGCGTGGCCGGGTCGTCCAGAAACAGTTGCACGTCATCGTGCAAACTGCCCTGGTTCCTTTTCAGTCGCAGCGCGTAGTCTCCGCCCTGATCAACCACCTGTTCGGCGATCTGACGCTGGCAGTGCATGGCGTCGGCAGTGACCACCTTATCCCGCAAAGTCAGCATTTCCAGCAGCTTGGGCAGCGCCGTAATCTCGTTGGACTTGTCGTCAACGGCCAGTTGTCCCAAAACCAAGCGCCGCTCTTCGGCCCAGGCGCTCACCAAGTGCAGGGCTGATTGGCCTTCGGCGCGGTCGTAAGACCGCCGCAGCGTCTTGCCGTCCACCGCCACTACACCCTGAACGCCTTGGGCAAACTGCGCCATGAACCCCAGAAACCACTGTCCAAAAGCCTCTGGGTCCAGTTTGCCCAGCACTCTAGAGAAGGTGTCGTGGCTGGGAATGCCGTTGGGCAGCGGCAGAAAGGTCTCCAGAAACTCCCGCTTGGACTGGCCGAAAAGTTCCATATCGGTGCAGGTCTGGCCGCCACAGACGATGGTGCACAGGGCGATGACCAGAATGTCGTGCAGGGAATGCAGGCGGGCGTTGACTGCCCGCGGGTCTTCCAGATCGGCGAATACGTCGGCTAATTCGGGCATGGTGTCTTTCCCCTCCCCGCTGCATTAGCCTACATCTTACCCAACACCTCAATTTTCATATGCGATAGCCCTGCAAACGAGTGCACACTGTATTGCCCATTCCGCCACGACCTGTTATAATTCCACGCGCAAATTTGCGGGACGCTACCATTAGCCCCGGAATTAGGAAGTGCTAAATGAAACCGCTGTTGAGATGGGCTGGAGGGAAACAGTGGTTGTCAGAACGAATCAGCCAAATGGTGCCGGAAGACTTCGGCACCTACTACGAGCCATTTTTGGGCGGCGGTTCAGTTTTTTTCCGGCTATTGCCTGAGAACGCAATTTTATCCGACTTGAACCCGCGTTTAGTTGAGGCGTACAGGGCAGTACGGGATATGCCATTGGAGCTCATCACTGCGTTAAAACAGTGGTCAAATGATGAAGGTACGTTTTACAGAGTTCGGAGTGCGGTTTACACTGATAAGCTGCATCGAGCAGCACAGCTTATCTACTTGAACCGAACGTGTTGGAACGGTTTATACCGAGTGAATCGTGCTGGCGAATTTAACGTTCCTTTTGGCCATCACGGGAGGCCAGTGTTCGATCCCGCGCATTTGCTCAACATTTCGTCGGCGTTGAGAAGATCCCGAATCCAGTGTGACGATTTCGCTGCTATCGTACGCTCGGCGCAATTGGGGGATTTCATTTACTTCGACCCCCCGTATGCAACGATTGGAGAACGGAACGGTTTCTTGAAATACAACGAACACACGTTTAACTGGGAAGATCAGCGCCGGCTCGGTGCGGCAGCAGTTGAACTGGCAGAACGTGGCTGCCACGTAGTGGTGACCAATGCTGGCTACTGGCCCATCCTTGAATTTTATCCTGGGTTTTGCCACGAATTCGTTGACCGTAGCAGCGTATTGGCAGCCGACCCGAACTTCAGACAAACCACCACTGAACTGCTGATCTACACTTCAATGTAAAGTTGGGGAAGGCAACGAATGGAAGAGGAAACACGGAAAACCGCAGCGGGCATCTCTACACAAGGGTTTACTCTTCAAGAAAAGCCACAAATCATTTGTGCGATGCTGCCTGGAAATTGGTTGCTTCAGCATACGACGCCGTCTTGGCGATACGACGATCCTATCGAAGGTTTCCAGCGCATGGTCAGGACTGAGAGGGCGCGTGAAATAGCGTTAGCAGTTCTGGATCAACAACGTACGTTTCCCAACGCCATCGTTTTGGCGACCGAAGCGGAAACCATTGAGGTCCGCGCGGACAAAATCACTATCCCCGATGGCACGAAATTTTTGGTGGTCGATGGGCAACACAGGCTTTGGGCGCAAGCTCACTCAAGTTTCGACGCCCCCTACGGCTGCATGATCCATACCGGACTTTCGCAGGAAGAAATGGCTCAGTTGTTTTTGGAGATCAACGATACGCAAAAGCGGGTGCCAGCGTCGTTGAGGTGGGATCTTGTCCGGCTGATTCAACCAGAAGACGATCAGGGGCGCTTGGCTGCAGCCGAGATAGTTTTCCTCTTGGCAACAGAAGAGGATAGCCCGTTCTACCAACGGATTGACCTCACAGGCGAACAATCAGAAATGCTCATCAAGCAAGCATCGTTGGCACCTGAATTCAGGGACCTTCTGCGCCGTCGCACTCCATTGGCGGACCTCTCGTTCATCGAACAATACCAGATAGTTTTGCATTACGCGATCGCGATCCGAGAGGTTGACTCGGATCGATGGGGTACTCGCGATTCCTACTACTTCAAAGCTCGTGTTTTGCGATCTTTGTTCAGGATGTTGTCAGAGTTGGTTAGAATCATGGACCCAGCGACACTTCGCGAGCCAAGCATTGCGGATTTTATCCCTTACTTGGAACGTATCGACGAGGCAACTTTGGATCCCGAAGCAATAAGGTCCATGCAGGGATCGGCAGGGATATCTGCCATTTACCAAGTTATCAGGCGCCAAATGCTGTCGGAATTTTAGCAGTTATGAGAGTTTTTACGGCACCGGGTGCCACGCACTACTGCGGTCAATTTCAACCCACCCCTACTACGTCGAGTGGCTCTGCGGACGACTTTGTCCGCCGTCGTTGGGGCAATAGAGGTCTCATCGCCGAAGGTACATCCGGATTCGATGAATACCGGACGTTGGCATTGCGGGATACTGAGCGCTATTTGTTCCTGGCGGCTAGCCACTACCGGCGAGCGTTGGACCTAATGGTCTCAAGTGCGAGTCACTGGGCTCACGTAACCCTGTACTATGGGGCATGGTATGCGGCTAACGCCCTCCTCGGATTGTTCGGTTGTCGCATATATGGAGATCACGTAGTTGATGTCGTCAGTTCTCAGGCGGGCAGACAGCAATTAGAAAGGCGGAGGATCGGGAACGGCCGGGCGCAATATGCTCTTACCAGAAATGGATCTCACCAGCGTTTTTGGGAAGCTTTTTACAAGGCCGCTCTTCGCATCAGGCGAATCGCTAATCCTCAATATTTGCCAGTTTTGACGCCTGTGTCAAACGATGTAATCTGGCTGATTAAGCAGCGTAACTTAGTCAACTACACGGCCGAACAAAGTGTGGCGTTCGCCGCATCGTTCGCTGCCGGGTTCTCCCGAGATAATTTCCCGAGCAGTTTGCCCGGCGCATTACACACTCAGTACGCTGTGTGTGAGGGCCTTTTGGATGTTACCTATGCGTTTTCAACACAATTTGGTTTGACCACTGATGCTCTGGATACGATAGGGAACCCCGGGCCGTTTAGTGGCAAAGTAACCGATGCCATCTATGACGTGAGCGTGCCCAAACTGGTAGACCAATCGGCGGGCCACGAAATATTCGGAATACGCAGGCGTCCGCCTCTCTTATTGTAAAGGTTACAAGGCGAGATGAGTTTGCCCAAATCTAAATCTCCGTAGCCCAACCGCTGTCCTCCACAGCCCAAAAACGAGAGCCGAGGGTGGCCACAACCCCCGGCCCTCGCGGTGAGGAGAGGAAAATTTCTGTTGGTAAGCCCGAGCGTTAGCTCCGCGCCGTGGCCTCCGGGTAGGTCTGGATGCCGTGCTCCGAGATGTCCAGGCCCGTCATCTCTTCCGCTTCGCTGACCCGGACGCCCATGGTGAACTTCAGCAGGAAGAACAGGGCGAAGCCGGTTATCAACGACCAGGCGGCCACCGCAACGATGCTGACGATTTGCGGCATCAGCAGCGCCGCGCTGCCGCTCACCAGTCCGCCGTCCTTGGCGAAAATGGCGATGGCCAGCAGGCCCCACAGCCCGGTGAACCCGTGGACGCTGATGGCGCTGACCGGATCGTCGATCTTCAGCACCCGCTCCACGAACATCACGGCGAAGTACATCACCGGCGCGGCGATGGCGCCAATCACCACGGCGGCCCAGGGGTCCACGAAGTTCACCGGGGCGGTGATGCCCACCAGTCCGGCCAGCGCGCCGTTGCACGCCATCAGGATGTCGGCCTTGCCCTTGGCAATCAGGGTGATGTACATGGCGACCACCGCGCCGGTGGCGCCGGACAGCAGCGTGTTGACGGCGTTCAGGCCGATGTCGTCGCCCCAGCCCACGTTGAAACCGAACCAGCCGAAGAACAGGATGAACGTGCCCGCCACCACGAAAGGCGTGCTATGGGCGTGCAGCTCCTGGGGCCGTCCGTTGACGAACTTGCCGATGCGAGGGCCAACCACGGCGGCGCCGGCCAGCGCGACGAATCCACCCACCGCGTGCACCACGCCGGAACCGGCGTAGTCCAGCGCGCCCAGGGCGCCCAGCCAGCCGTCGCCCCAGACCCAATGGCCGTAGATGGGGTAGATCATCGCGGAGACGATGAAGCTGTAGGCCAGATAAGTCTGCAATTTCGTGCGCTCGGCCATGGCCCCGGCCACGATCGTCGCGGCGGTGGCGGCGAACACCATCTGGAAAATCCAGCCCACGTAGTCGCCGTCGGTCAGAAACCATCCGGTCAGGCCGATGAACCCGCCGGCGGTGTCGCCCAGCATGAAGGCGAACCCGAAGGCCCAGAAGCCCAGCGACGCGATGGCGAAGTCCATGAAGGATTTCGTCAGGTAGTTGGTGGTGTTCTTGGAACGGATCAGGCCCGCGCCCAGAAACGCGAAACCGGCCTGCATGAAGAAGACCAGCGCCGCGGCAACCACCGTAACGATGTTGTCCGCGTAGCCGTTGACCCACTCCACGGTCGGCCCGTCGTCCTGCGCGAAGGCGACGTTGAACGACGCCAGCAGGCCCACCGCCAGCAGGCCCACCGCCAACGCCAGCAGCGTCCGCCGCAGTGAGAAGGGGTACTCTTTCACCGCGGCGACGCCGTGGCTGAATACGCCGGAACTGAATAAAGATTTGGTGGCTGATAACATTTTTGCCTCCGGTTCAGTTTTGAGGCGTCGTCTCGTCCGCCGGCGGCGGACGGTGGGCGGCGTCCCTTTTGGATTGAATGTGACCACCAGAAGCGTAGGTTCCGGGTGTTAAGCGGCGGTTGCAAGCCGATTAACAAACTATTGCCGATGCGTTACTTTTCTGTTTCGCGTTTATCGGAATCGTCGGCCGGAACGCGGTACAAGATCTCATAGTAGCCGGGTGAGAACGATCCTCTCCAGCGCCGTGTTATCCTGTATCCGGCCGCAGCCGGCACACTGTTCCCAACGGCGCTTTCATGGACGCTTATCTGGAATCTTTGCGGTACGCAATCGCCCAACTTGACAGGGGGGTGGCGGCGTACGCTGATGACCCGGACGCTGAGTTCGTCAGAGACGCGCTCATAACGCGCTTCACTTTCACTTTTTCCCAAGCCATCACCACGCTGGGACATTATCTGGACTCGGTTTATCTTCTGCCCGACGCCCGCGTCATTTCTCCGCGACAACTGGTACGCCACGCCGCCCGTTTGGGCATCATTTCCGACTGCGAGGCATGGCTCAGGCACGTGGAAAATCGCAATCGGGTGGCGCACGCATATCTGGAAGCCATGGCCATCATGGTTGCTGAGGGAGCCGCCGCCTTCGCCGCCGACGCCAGAGCGTTGCTCAATTCTATGGAGCAGGGTATCGCCGATGGCGGATGAATCGACCCGCAGCATTGACCTGCCGGCGGAGCATCGATCCCAGGTGCTGGACATCATCCGCCGTCGTCTGCCCGAGGCCCGGGTCTGGGTGTACGGCTCCCGGGCCAAAGGCCGCGCCCGGCGCTACTCCGACCTGGACCTGATGCTGGATGACCAGGGGCGACCCATATCAGCCGCCGTGATGGGCAACCTTGATGAAGATTTCGACGAGTCGGACCTGCCCATCATCGTGGAGCTGCACGACTTGGCGCAGACCGACGCCAGGTTCCTGGCCCGAGTGCGAAAAGACTTCCTGCTGCTGGAATAGGCCGAATTTGCCCCGCGGTAGCCCACCCGTCCCCTGTGCTATACTCGCCCCAAACCGGCAAGCCCGTCTATCTATCTATCAGGGCCGGGCCACACTGGCCCGCGCGAGGTGTCAATTATGCAGTGGGCTTCTGCGCTTTCCCAACAGAACAGTTTGCGCGCCGCGCTGTCCGAGTGCGCCGCGTCCGTCCGCGCCGCCATGGGCGACACCGCCCCCGATCTGGCCGTGGTTTTCGCATCCTCCGAGTACGCCTCGGACTACGCCAACCTGCCGGATTTGGCCGGCGAGTTGCTGGGCCGCCAGGCCATGATCCTGGGCTGCTCCGGCGGCGGCATCATCGGCGGCGGCAGCGAGGTGGAGCAGGAACCGGCCGTGTCCCTCACCGTGGCCAGCCTGCCCGGCGTGAACATTCATCCCATCCGGCTGGAGGGCGATAACCTGCCCAGCCTGGACGCCGGGCCCAACGAGTGGCATGAAGCATTTGGCGTTGACCCCACCGACGAGCCGCAGTTCGTCCTGCTGGTGGACCCCATGTCCTTCCCGGCCCAGAACCTGCTGCTGGGCATGGACTACGCCTATCCCGCCGCCGCCAAGATCGGCGGCCTGGCCAGCGCGGCCCAGGGCGCAAGGCAGAACGGCCTGTTTCTCGGCAGGGACTACCACGACTCCGGCGCCGTCGGCGTGGCGTTGTCCGGCAACATCGTCGTGGAGACGGTGGTAGCCCAGGGCTGCCGGCCCATCGGCTCGCCCATGCGCATCACCCGCAGTGACCGCAACTTCCTGGTGGAGCTGGACGGCGAGCAGCCCATCGACGTGCTGCGCAGCCTGTTCCAGCGGGCCGGCCAGCGCGACCGCGACCTGATGCAGCACTCCCTCTTCCTCGGCGTGGTCATGGACGCCCTGATTGACCAACCGGAGCAGGGCGACTTCCTCATCCGCAACGTGATGGGCATGGACCAGCGCAGCGGCGTCCTGGCCATCGGCGAGATGCTCAAGGAGGGCCAGCTGGTGCAGTTCCACCTGCGCGACGCCGAAACCTCCGCCGACGACCTGTCCGCCGTCCTGGAACGCTACGCCGTGGACAACCGGGAGAACCCGGCCCACGGCGCGCTGCTCTTCTCCTGCCTGGGCCGGGGCAAGTACCTCTACGGCCGCCCCAACCACGACACCGAGGTCTTCCACGAAAAGGTAGGCGCGGCGGTTCCCCTGGGCGGCTTCTTCTGCAACGGCGAAATCGGCCCGGTCAGCGGCACCACCTTCCTCCACGGCTACACCAGCAGCTTCGGCATCTTCCGCCCGCGGCTGTAGCAATCGCAGAGCGATCTGTCTAGGAGTGTCGTCCTGGCGGTCCGGCGGTGGGAATTTGTGATACTCAATTTCCACCACAACGGCCTGCGGCGTTTCTACGAAAGAGGTGAGCGCCGGCGGGTTCCGCCGCAGTATGCCGGGAAAATCCGGTACATATTGACCAGCCTGGATCAGGCCGAAAACCCCGACGACATGGACTTGCCCGGCTTCGGCCTTCATGCGTTGCGTGGCGACCTGGCCGGCTATTGGGCAGTGACAGTGTCCGCCAACTGGCGTATCGTTTTCCGCTTCGCGGATGGCAACATTCACGACGTTGATTTGACAGACTACCACTAGCCGGAACACAGGAGCGACGACAATGCCGATGCAAGATCCGGCTCATCCCGGATTGATTATCCAGCACGAGTGCATTGAACCGCTGGGCTTGAGCATCCCAGAGGCCGCGGCGGCCCTGGGAGTCTCGGCCGGCGAACTGTCTGACCTGGTGGCGGGGCGCGCCGGACTGTCTCCGGAAATGGCCATCCGCGTGGGCAAGGTGTTCGGCGGCAGCGCCCGGTCCTGGCACCGGATGCAGGCCGCTTATGACATCGCGCAAGCCGAAACGCAGTCCGACCGCATCACGGTTGGCCGCCAACTCTGGCCCACGCCGGAGCGCGCTGCCGGACGTGACCAGCGCCACGCCGACGGACTAACCAGCCAAACACCGCCCCTCGAGTATGATGTCCATACCGCCACGCTGTCAGTTCCCGTAAAGGAAATTGTCTATCTGTACAGCGGTACGATAGCGGCTACGGAGGTAATGACACGTCAACTCACGGCTCTGGAATCAGTCAATGTACTCTTAACAATTGGAGCCAACGGCCCTTCGGCTCAAGACCTGAACAAATTCGGCGCCGCTGCATCAGTGATGGGTAGTCTCGGCCAGTTTATACGATCTTTGACTGGCCCACTTGCCGCAGAATCACCTGCTTATCAATACGATAGTCAAGCCGGCAACATAGCGATCCCCGTGGCAGAAGTCATCCAATTGCGGCAGGGCTTGCATGGCGCTGCCCAGGCTATGAATCGCCTCTTTGATGAGATGGAGAAGCATCAGGTGTCTGGTGCAATAAGTGAAGACGCCTTTTCGAGCCTGGAAGACTTTGCCCGCGCCGAATACATCGTCGAGGCGTGGGACGCCTTTGTCCAAAACCACCCGGACATACCGGACACTGCGAAATCGCCCACACGCCAGGCCGCGCCACCGGACGATACTCCCAATCTCGAGGGGAATTACCAAGATAACTTGACAAAACTGCCTGTTTCGGCTATCATCATCCCAGCAATCAAGGGATGGTGAAACCGCATGGCAGGCAAGAGTTTTCGCAACGGAATCGGGATTATCGAGCTGCTCGAAATGTTCCCGGACGAACCCACGGCGCAAGCCTGGTTCGAGTCCATCCGCTGGCCGGAAGGCCGCGTATGCGCTCGTTGCGGCAGTGAGCGGACGCGGGAAGTTCCCAACGCCAAGCCTATGCCTTACTGGTGTACCGACTGCCGGGCCTATTTCAGCGTCAAGGTTGGCACGGTCATGGAATCGTCCAAAATCTCGCTCCGCAAGTGGGCTATCGCGTTCTACCAAATCCTGACGAATCTCAAAGGCGTTTCCAGCATGAAACTGCATCGGGATTTGGGCATATCCCAGACTTCTGCCTGGTTCCTCGGTCATCGCATCCGCGAAGCCATGTCCGGCGATGATCCGGTGTTTTCCGGCCCCGTGGAAGCCGACGAAACCTATATCGGCGGCAAAGAGGCCAACAAACACGAATCCAAGAAACAGCGGCGCGGACGTGGGGCAGTCGGCAAAACCGCCGTCGCCGGCGTCAAGGATAGGGAAACCGGCCAGGTTGACGCCGAGGTTGTTGATAACACCGATGGCCCGACGCTCCGGCAATTCGTCCACCAGCGCACGGAACCTACCACCCTGGTATTCACCGACGAAGCCGCCGCCTATCATCGGCTGAACCGCCCACACGAAACCGTAGCCCATAGCGTCGGTGAATACGTGCGGGACATGGCGCACACCAACGGCCTTGAATCGTTCTGGGCAATGCTCAAGCGCGGATATATCGGGATCTATCATTGGATGTCCGCCAAGCACCTTGACCGCTATGTCACCGAGTTCGAGGGCAGGCACAACGGACGCCCAAAGGACACGTTGACCCAAATGGCCGACTTGGTACGCGCCTGCATCGGCAAGCGGTTGCGCTGGATTGACCTGATTGCCGATACCGGAATGACCCGCACCGGGCAACTGGCGATGGTGTAAGCGGCTAGACATGGCCTATCAGCACCTCTTGGGCAAGCCTGTCTCGGATAATGTCGGTATAAGGTTGGTGAATCTCAATGCCAACATACTGGCGCCCTAGGTCTTTCGCAGCTCGTAACACGGTCCCGCTGCCGGCCATCGGGTCAAGCACCAAGTCGCCGGGGTTAGTCCAGGTTCGCACGTGGTCGGCGGCCAGCAAGTAAGGCATCGGAGCGGGATGTCCCGATGTATTGGCGGGGGTAGGATACCGCCAGATATTAGTGCGTTTTTGATAGTTTCCACTTTTCCCTGACGGGGAGTTGCGAATATGACCGTCCGGTTGGCGTATGCCTCTGCCACTCATGGCATTCGGTTGCACCGTTGGCTTGTCATATATCAGATTGACCGTTGCCGGTAACCCCTTTGAGAACAAGAACATATACTCCCATGTCGCCCTATACTGGCCTCGGTTTTCAATAGGCACAGGATTGGTCTTTTCCCAAATCATCGTGTCGTGCAACCGCAGCCCGCGCGCCATAAAGCCCAACGCTTGCCGAAACGAGGTTCCGGTTTCGCTGCCGTCAACGGTTGCATCGGTTACCACCCAGACAATGACGCCGCCGGGTTTGAGCGCGCCAATGCAGGCGTCCGCCACCCGGTCAAAGTCAAACCCGTGTCCACCGTAATCCCGTAGGTTGTCATAGGGCGGCGACGTGAGTATCAAGTCCGCCTTGACGCCGGCGGCTGGCAGCACCTCGGCGCAATCGCCCAGGTACACCACCCCTTGACTGTCAGTATGTAGCGGGATTATACTCATTGTCAAGTTATCTTGGTAATTCCCATCTCGAGAGCCTTTTCCAGGAAATCAGCGCTTTCCTGCGCGACAACCCGCTGCCCAGGCTCGCCGTGCCCCCGTCGGATTAGAAGGATGCCATCACCCGGTTTTGGCGCCAGCGCCGCCTAGCGATCTAGCGCCGCACAGGACGAGTGAAATCAGAACAGGCCCCGCACCGCCGCCAAAATCTCCGCCAGCTTGGCGTCGGTGAGGCGGGCGACGGTGTTGCCGAAGATGCTTTCATTCATGGTCATTATCCGGTCGGGACGAACCCAACTGGGTCGATCCATCTGGCCGACCGCCAGATCGTCCGGCGCCAGGGCGATCTGCCGGCTGCCGGGAAATGATTGCGTGGTGATCCGGCATACCACCCAATCCAACTGACTGCCATGGCGAACGTCGGCGACCAGCAGTCCGGGCCGCAGTCGCGCGTCGCTCAGGTCGGTGTAGGGGAAGCGCACGATGACGATGTTGCCCACCATCGGCTGCTACCTGGTGTCCCGGATGTCCGGCAGTGACGCCAACCAGGCTTGATATTCCGGGTCGTCGTCCGGCCCGCCGGGTTCGCCGAACCATTCGTAGAGCGCTGCGGTCTCCCATTCGTTCTTGTCCCGGTCGTCGAAGACTATCAAGTGGCCGTCTTGCCAGTAGGCCATGCCGTCCACCACCGCCATGGTCTTGACGCTGACCGCGCACACGCGCCCCAGCAGGTCAATCACCCGTTCCTTGTGGTCGGCGAAGCGGTAGGCGTTGAACCGCTCCCGTATCGTCGGATCCCGCGGCTTCTTTTCCTTGTACTGGTCGAGCACCCATTCCAGGGCGGAGCGGCTGCCCAGCTGATACCGCCAGGCGTCGGCCGGCACGCCGGTCAGCGTAGTCTGCTCGTCCAGCCGGATGACGCCGCGCTCCTTGTCGGCGCGGAGGATGGGTTTGGGCGCGGTGTCCCCGCGTAGGGGCGAATAATTATTCGCCCCTACATCGTTGCGGTGCAGCGGATACGGCTCCGCCGTCTCAAACCCCAGGTGCAAGTCCAACAGCTCCCGGCCCATACGCGCCCAGACTGCAAAGTCGTGGTACAGCGGCAGCCGCGGAAACTCCCGCAGCAGGTCAACCCGGTAGTCGTGGCGATACACCGGGTCGTGAAGCACGGCGTAGGTGTAGGCGAAAATATCCTCGGCAGCAATGCCGTCGGGATACACTTCGTCAAAGTATGCGCCCCACTCTTTGCGGTAGTACTCGTTGATATGTTGCAGCCCCCACTCGGTGATGTTGCTCACCCGCTCCCCGTCCGCCGTGTAGCGGTAGAGGGGGAGGCATTGGGTCTTCTCCAACAAGTCAAGCGAATACAGCTTGTCGGTAGCAAAAACTGAAAAGGGTTTGCTTGAACCGACACCGGAGAAGCATATCACTTTGTTCTGGCCCGTTACGCCGTGAGGAAATATAGATGGCTGCTGATATTGACGATGCGTAATGATGGGCGCATAGTAGCAGTGCTTAATGATAAATGGACGGTACATCGAAGGAATAATGTTTTCTGTTGAGAAAACAATAGGGTCGCCTTTCTGCAAATGGCGCTCTAGTTCAGCCGTCCATTTGATAGATCTGTCCACCCAATCACCGATTGAAGCAGCATCGGGTTTTGCAGTTTCAAATCTCTGCATTTCGTTCCGATAGACTCTACAAAAGAAATATGCTTTATCAGAAACGGTATCCAAGTCAAAGTCAAAAGTCCATTCGTCACGATTTGTAGCGATACCGAGCGAATACAGGCCAAACACCGCCTGTTCATCGGCAACAGATTTTGCCAACTTGGTCTCGCGGTTCGCTAAAGGCATCAGCCGCTCAAAGTCGCTGTTGGATTGGTTGAGCCAATCGTTGCGCTTGTCGGGCGTGATACTCTCAAACTGAATACCGTCCAAAGTGTCATCCCGCAGGTAGGCCAGTTTGTCCGCCGCCAATTCTGCGTCCTCACGTCTTGCGTAGTGAATGCCGCACTCCCCGAGTTTGGCCTTTTCTCTCACGAAGAAGCCGATGGCAACGCCGGTCTGTATGCCGAACACGTTATGCGTAGTGCCAGATATTTTCGGATTGCGCCGCACGTCTGAACCCAAATCCAGCACGTATATGTCGGTGAACTCTTGCGCCACAATTTGTCGAAAGCCATCGTCCTGGCGGGTATCGAGATACGCCCGGTTAGTAATGAAACCGATAACCCCGTCGTCCGCCAACCTATCCGACGCCCACCGGATAAACCGCTTGTACATATCGTACTGCTTGGTCTTCTGTGCCGTGCTGGCCGCGATGTAGGTTTCGCTGATGCGGCGGTCGATGTCGGGATACTCTCGGTTCTTGTTATTGTCGTTCTCGTTCTGCTGATTGGCGTTGTAAGGCGGATTGCCGATAATCACGCTGATGGGCTGTTCGTTCTGCTCCTGCACCCGGATCCAGTTCTCTTCCGACAGCCCGCCCAGGTTGAAGGCCGCCTGCCGCTGCACCGCCCCGCCGCTGGCCCCGGCGCCCTGCCAGTCCATGTTGTCCAGCGTATCCACAAAGCACAGGTTGGGAAACTCCAGGTATGTTCCGGTGCGCTCTTTGTAGGTGTACTCGATGTTCAGGTTGGCGATGTAATACGGCAGTATGGCGACCTCGTTGGCGTAAATCTCGCGGCGGTACTTGCCCGCCAGCCGTTCCGCCGGCAGATAGTTGATCAGGTTGGTGATGAAGGTTCCCGTCCCCGTGGCCGGGTCCAGGATGCGCACGTTGTCGTCGGCCAGGGTCTTGCCGAAATGCTTTTGCAGCAGGAAGTCCGTGCCCCGGATGATGAAGTCCACCACCTCGTTGGGGGTATAGACGACGCCCAGGCGGTCGGCGGCGGCGGGGTTGTAGGCCCGGTAGAAGTCCTCGTAAATGGCCTTGAGGAACTGTTGCTTCTCGGCATAGTCGGTAATGTCCCAGGCCGCGCTGCCGATGGCGCCATAGTAGCGGCGCAGCCGGTCGATGGCCTGGCGCTGCACGTCGCCGGTAAAGAAAGTCCCCTCCAGGTCATCCAGCTGGCGGGCGATGTTGTTGTAGCGATGGAACTGAGTTTCGCGGAAAATCGCCAGGAAGATGTCTTTGGTCAGGATATGCTGCAACAGCATCTCCCGGACGTCGGCGTCCGAAACCTCCGGGCTGATGGTCCGGTGGCAGATGGCCAGAAAGGCCGCGGCCGCGTCGCGGTAGCCGGCATTGCCGGCGGCGGCCGCGTCAACGGCGGCGCGGAGATCCGCCAGCACAGCCGGCAGGTCGGTCTTGAACTGCTGCCGCGCCTGGCGGAACTCCTCGATCTCCGGCAACTCGTAGTCCAGGAACCGCTGGATCAGGCGGTGCAGGTCGGCGGGGCGGGTCATGCTCACCCGCATTACCTCGGCGCTATTCTGGAACAGCGCCGCCGTTTCCGAGTCCTCAAATACGATGTTGTCCCGGGGGTAGCCCCGGTTGAACTTGGCCTGGATTTCGGCGTCCAGGTCGTCGTGAGTGTCCTTGGCCTCCCAGTAGCCCCGGGTCATCCGCAGGGAGTCCTTGACGGTGCCATCCGGCCGGATCCCCTGACCGGTCGCGCGGGAGCCGTCGGCGTCCAGCTCGTCCACCAGGGCCAGCTTCTCCCGGTGGTCGCGACAGTAGGAATCCAGGCAGACGGCGAAGGCGCGGCGGATGCTCTGCTCGTTATCGGAGCCGCCGAACTCGACGAACCGTCGTAGGTCGGCATGGTAACGTTCTATGTGTGGGTAGGAGGGCATGGCGATATTATAATCGCAAAGTTGCGGCTGCCGACTACAGCGTGCTACTTTACCAAGTGACTACGCCGGGTAGGGAGAACATTATGAAGCACGATGCCAGAGCCGTGGCTAATCGCCTGCTCGATTTAGCCGAGGAGGACGGCAACCGCCTCACCCCAATGCAGGCGCTCAAGCTGGTCTATTTCTGCCACGCCTGGATGCTGACGGTAAGGGACCGGCCATTGATTGAGCAGCCCGTCGAAGCCTGGCAGTACGGTCCGGTCATAAACGACGTGTACCGGAGCTTCAAGAAGCACGGCCACGACTACATCACGTCCAGAGCGCGCGTACCCGCCGCCAAGTTTGACGATGTTGAGGAAGACGCCATCCGACAAGTCTATCGGAAGTATGGCTATCTTTCCGGAATTCGCCTGTCCCAACTCGCCCACGCGCCGGGGTCGCCTTGGGAACAAGTCTGGGAAACGAATCGTCAGAATTCCATCATTCCCAACTGGATGATGAAAGAATACTACTCCCAAAAGGCACGTGCGGTGAAAAATGACTCAAGAGAACGAAACTGATATATTTGAACCGGAGATACCGGAGACCCCACAATACCAAAACCGACCCATATCAGAAAACATATCCCTCTTCAGCGAGAGTGGCCGCACTGGACTGCTGCGAGTCGTCATATTTATCTGCGTATGCGCGCTTTTGGTGTTAATCGCGCTGATTGCCATCGTTGCAATCATCGCGCTCGCGATCCACTATCTCTCGCCATGGCACTGGCTGAACCCGGACCAGTTGACCGCCGTCCGTACGTTTCTGTTCAGTGGGGCCGTCACCGGCGCCGTCGGCTGGATGGGCAACTATGTTCGCAGCCGGATCTGACGCATTGCTGAGTTCCTCGCTCACGTGGGGGTAGGGGCATGGCGATACCATGTTTCATCGGCTAAAATCGCCATACACTTTCACAGGAACAGTGCGCGAAATATGACTACCACAGCACCCATCAAGGCCGGCATTTCCGCCTCCCTGACCGGCCAGTTTGAAACCCAGGGGGCGCAGGCCCTGGCCGGCCTGACGGCTTGGGCCGATTACGTCAACGAGAACGGCGGCCTCGCCGTGGCTGGCAGTCAGCGTCCGCTATCCATCGTCCACCACGACGACGCCAGCATGGCCGACAATTGCCGCCAGAATACCGAGCGCCTCATCCGGCAGGACCGGGTTGATTTGCTCTTTGGCCCCTACTCCGCCGGCCTCACCACCGCCGCTTCCGACGTGGCGGGCTCCCACGAGCGGTTGTTGTGGAACCATGGCGGCGCCGGCGACGCCCTCTATGCCCGGGGGTATCGCCACGTGATTGGCGTGTTGACCCCCGCCGACCGCTACCTGGAGGGTGTGCTGCCCCTTATCAGGCAGGTCAATCCCGACGCCAACAAGGCGGTGATCCTGCGCATCGACACCGGCGCTTTCGCCCGTATCGCCGCGCGGACGGTGGAGGCCGCCGCCGCAGAAATGGGCTTCACCATTGACCTGGACCTGCGCTATCGACCCAGCCAATTCCAGTTCCGGGAGATTGCCCGCCACGTCGGCGAATTGGGTCCGGACGTAGTGGTGGCGGTAGGCCGGATCCGGCACGACATCGCCGCCGCCCGGGCATTGGCCAATCTGCCCAACCGCAACCGCATCGGCATGGCCGTAGTCGTCGCTACTCCCATATCGGAGTTTGCCATCGCCCTGGGCCGTTCCGTCGATGGTTTTGTCGGCCCCAGCCAATGGGAACCGCAAGTATCCGTGTCAACGCCCGATGTCGGGCCTCCTCCGGAAACGGTTATGCAACTCATGGAACGGGTCGGGCAGGCGCATTCCGTTCCGGTCGATTACCCCATGGCCCAAGCTTATGCGTCCGGTTTGGTGGTGGAGCGCTGCCTGGCAGAAGCTGGCACGCTGGATGAAGACGCGCTGAGAAATGCCGCCGGCGATCTGGATTTCACCACCTTCTACGGACGCTTCCGCATCGACGAAGACGGCCGGCAGGTGGGCCGCTCCGTTAATTTGGTGCAGCGGCAGGAAGGCCGCAAGGTGGTGGTGTGGCCGCCGGAACAGGCGGAAGCCCCGCTGCGCTACCCCTTCTGACCTGCTGGGACCACCGGGCGCAACGGGCCGGCGTCAGTTTTACCAGAGCCCCCGATTGGCGGTCGAAATCAGAGGCTACGCCGGCTATTCGGAGTTTTGCAAGCGTCTCCCCGTAGCTACGGCGTCCCACAGTTGGCCACACCGGGTATAATGCCGTCTCGGAGCGCGCCGGCCCGGTGTCTTTGATCAATCATGCCGGCCCCGGCCATGAGGAGGAATAACGGATGCCCGACTACTTCACGGAGGTGGATGTACTCCGCAACGGCGATTCCGCCGGGAATGGGATGACGCTGCGCCTGACTGACGGCCACGGACGCCGGATCCACACGGTGGCGGTCCCCCAGGAGGGCCACTCCCACACCGGACCGACCTGGGCCTACGTCTTCGAGAACGAGGGGTTGACGCTGATTGACCCGGGCGCGGAGGCGTCCTTTGAAGTGCTGCGGTCGGGCCTGGCGCTGTGCGGATTGCAGGCGTCGGACATCGAACGGGTTATCATCACCCACGGCCACGCCGATCACGACGGAGGCGTGGCCCGGGTTATTGAGCAATCCGGCGCCGAGTTGTGGGCTCACGACATTTACCAACCGTTGTTGCCCTTCGATCCGCGCGACCTGCAAATGGCGGCCAACTCTCCCATCAAGGAAGCCATGTGGGCAACGGCCCGGGCCAACGGTTTCAGTCCATCCGATTCGGACGAGCGCAACCGCTACATGGAATCCCGCCGCTCCCACCGGGTCGGGCATCACATCATTCATGGCGAGCAACAGGGCATCCTCCGCTACATGCACGCTCCGGGACACTCGCCGGACGAGATCTGCGCGGTCATCGGCAACGGCGCCGGCAGCGACATCGTGTTCACCGGCGACCACGTGCTGCCGGAAATCAGCCCTCACCCCACTATGAAGACGGACTACACCAGAGAGATGCGCCAAAGCTTGCCCGTCCACTACCAGGACCCTGACGATTCCTATGGCCTGCTCACCTACCTCCGCTCGCTGCAACGGGTGGCCGATCTGGGCACGGAAGTCGCCATCCTGCCGGCCCACCGCCTCTACAACAACCACAAGTTCAACTTCCAGACGGCACAACGGGCCGCCGACCTGATCCGATTCCACAACCGGAGGCTGGGGCGCATCCTGGTAACCGCCGGCCCGGAACCGCAGCCGCTGGAGGATGTAACCCGCCGCACCTTCGAGCGGCGCAAGCTGGAGGGCGGCAACTTCTTCGCCGCTCTGACCGAGGTAGTGGCCCACGTGGAGCTGCTGGAAGACTCCGGCGACATGGAGGTCACCGACGACCACCGGCTGCGTCGTACGGGGAGGGAGAACTACCAGGAACTGCTGCGGGCGCTGTGATGAGAGCGCCTGATCCCGCCACATAAATATGCCCTGCGGAGGACGAATATGACGCCAGGAGCGCGAGCAAGCAAGATTGCATCATACGGCAAGGCATACAAGACCCTCGTCACGGGTCTGGCCAAGTTTCCACCGGAAATGTGGGATTTCCGCGATGAGCATGGTTGCTGGAGTATCCGCGAGCACCTGGTGCACATCGCCGACAGCGAGGTTAATAGCTACATACGCTGCCGGCGTTTGGTAGCCGAACCCGGGCAACCGATGATGGCCTACGACGAAAACGCCTGGGCTGTTGAACTGCGCTACGCCGACCGCAGCGCGGAGGAAGCCATCGCATTGTTCCGGTTACTCCGCAGCCAAACCTACGACCTCGTCAGGTCATTGCCCGAAAACGCCTGGGCCAACACCTGTTACCATCCCGAAAACGGCGATATGACGCTGGACGACTGGCTGGCGGTGTATGAGGCGCATATACCCGAACACTTGGGCTTTATGCAGGAAAACTATGATGCCTGGCGGAGTAGCCATTAGCGCGGCAGACAGCCGGCTTCCGGGCGATTGCGCCAATCTGTGGAGGAATTAGCCATGGCTCTGGAAGGAAAGGTAGCTCTGGTCACCGGCGCCGGCCGCGGCATGGGCCGGGCCACGGCGCTGGCATTAGCTAACGACGGGGCCAACGTTGCGGTTACGGACATATTGGCCGACAACGTGGAAGAGACGGCGACGGACGTGCGGGCCGCCGGGCGGCAGAGCGTGGCTATCGCCGCTGATATTGGCGACGGTACGGACATCGACCGGGTCATCGCCGAGACGGTGAACTCCCTGGGCCGCGTGGACATCCTGGTCAACAACGCCGGCGTCACCCGCTACCTGGACATCATGGACATCACCGAAGACGACTGGGACCGCATCCACCGGGTCAACGCCCGTGGCGCGTTCTTCGTGATGCAGCGCACCGCCCGGCAGATGATCGATCAGGGCAGCGGCGGGCGCATCGTCAACATCGCCTCCATCGCCGGCAAGGGCTACCGGGGCACCTCCAACGCCGCCTACGCCGCCAGCAAGGGCGCGGTCATCTCCATGACGCTGATCGCGGCGCACCAGTTGGCTCGCTACGACATCAACGTGAACGCCATCTGCCCCGGGTCCACCATCACCGCCATGTCCACCAGCACCATGGAACAACGGGCCGCGGATATGGGGATCTCGGTGGACGAACTACAGGCGCAACGCGCTTCCAACATCCCCATCGGTAGGGCCAACGAGCCGGAAGACATCGCCGCGATGGCCGCGTTCCTAGCCAGCCCGGGCGCGCGCAATATCACTGGACAAACCATCAACGTGGATGGCGGCCTGGTCATGCACTAAACCCGCTGCTTATTCGACGCAGCAAGTGAGGATTTGAAGAAGCGGGGGCGTCGTCTGACGCCCCCGAAGAGTGTGCGGTGGTTTGACGGCGCTGCCTAGTGCGCCACCAGCGCCGCCTGGGCGGCCAGTTCCTCGTCCCACGGCCCGGAGAGACGGCCCTTGGCGGTGTTGCCAATCATGTAGCCGCTCTCGTCGTGTCCCCACTGGTTGCGGGGCATTTCGTAGGACAGCTCGATGCCGTTGCCGTCGGGGTCGCGGATGTAGATGCCGATGGCGTGACCATGGTCGGACACCCGGTCGATGGGAATGTTCCTCTCCTTGACCCGGTGGTAAAGCTCCGCCAGGTCCTCCAGGGTGTCCATATACCAGGCCATGTGGTTCAGGCCCACCTGGCCGCCCTGCGGCCCCAGGGCGTTGTCTCCCACCTCGGTCAGCGCGATTTCGTGGGAGTTCTCCAGGTCGGCGGACATGAAGGCGGCGCCCCCCGGCCGGAAACCGTAGCAATGCAGGCCCAACAGGTCAGCGTACCAGTCCCGGGCCCGCTCCGCATTTCGGACGAATATGTTCACGTGCCCCAATTTTCTCGGCGTGTAAGCCATAATTTCCTCCCTTTCTTGCGATGGAGTGTTTCTCAGTGGCGCAATGATAGCAAGGGGATGGCTCAAAAGAAAGTCCGCAGCTCTGGCGCGACACGCGCGTTGACCTGTCGATACCGCTGTGATAGGATTTTCGCGCCAAACCTTTTCGTATTGGCGCTTTCTACAGGTTTCTACAGATTTCAGTGGCTACCAGCACCGAAAATCCGGCCCGTTGGATGTCCCTCGGCGAAGTCTGCCGGGCTTTGGAAATCAACGAAGCGACCCTGCGGCAGTGGGCCGACCGGGGCCGCCTGCCCGTGTATCGTACGCCGGGCGGACACCGCCGCTTCCTGCGTGAGGACGTCGAAGCCCTGATGAGCGCCAACGGAGGCGTTGCCGCTGCCGAGTCCGACCCTGAAGACCTGGCCTTGCAACGCATCCGCCGCAAGCTGAGCCGGACCGACCTCTCCGAGCAGCCGTGGCTGCAAAGCTTCCAGGCCGAGGGACGGGACCGGATGCGCCTGTTCGGGCGTCGTCTGCTGTCCCTGTTGCTCCGCGACAACCTGCAAGGCCGCAGCCGGCGCCGGGGCGAAACGCTTTCGGAAACCCATATGCTGGGCAACGAATACGGATCCGAAATGGCCGCTCGCGGTGTGCCGCTCACCGACAGCGTGCAGGCGTTTCTGTTTTTCCGGCAGGCGGTGGTTGAAGCCGTCCAACCGGAACGGTTGCGCCAGGTGGTGGAGATTTCGGACGGCGTGCTGGTGGGCCTCGTTGACGCCTACAATACCCGCTTGGCGGCAATGAATGACGACACAAACGTGGACACGGAGCAAAAACCGGCTGCGTAAGTAAGATGGTGGCGCGAAATGACTACTGAAACCATGGATATCACCGACCGCAAGTTGCTGAACATCGTGCAGAGCAATTTCCCGGTGGTGGAAGAACCCTACCGGGCCATTGCCGACGATTTGGGCATCAGCGAAACCGAAACACTGGATCGGCTGGCCGAACTGAAACGCCAGAACGTGGTGCGACAGATCAGCGCCATCTTCGATACCCGCCGCCTGGGGTACAAGACTACCCTGGTCGCCTTTGCCTACGGCGACGACGACCTGCATCCCGGCGCCATCTTCATCAACCGCCATCCCGGCGTCAGCCACAACTACGCCCGCGAAGGCTCCTACTACAACCTCTGGTTCACCCTGGCCGTGCCGCCCGACGGCGACCTGCAAGCCACCGTGGAGTGGATGGCGGAAAAAACCAACGCCATCGAGTTCCGCATCATGCCCACCATCCGGTTCTTCAAGATCGGCGTGAACTTCGACATGGTGAAACGCCGCAGCGACGCCTACAACTACAACCCCGACGCCGGCCAACCCAACGGCAGCGGCGGCAGCAACGGCCAGAGCCGCGTTCCCGCTAGCGACTGGAACCAGGCCCAGGAGATCACCGAGTGGGACAAGGACGTGGTCCGCGAAGCCCAGGAGGACTTGCCGCTGGTATCGCGCCCCTTTGACCCCATGGCCCAGCGGCTAGGGTTGACCGTTCCGGAACTGTTCGCGCAGTTGAGCGAGTACCAGGAGCGCAAGCTGATGCGCCGCTACAGCGCGGTTCTCTACCACCGCCGCTCCGGTTTCCGCGCCAACGCCATGATTGTCTGGAAGGTTCCGCCGGAACGTTCCGAGGAAGTCGGCATGATTATGGCGGAACACTCGGCGGTCACCCACTGCTACGAGCGTCCCACCTTCCCCGACTGGCAGTACAGCCACTTCACCATGGTCCACGCCCCCACCCGGGACGAGTGCGAGGAGATCGGCCGGGAAATCGCCCACGCCACCGGCATCACCGACAATCTGCTCCTCTACAGCACCCGCGAATACAAGAAGACCCGCGTCCGCTACTTCGTGGAGGACTACGAACGCTTCTGGGACACCGCTGAAGAGGCGGAAGCCATGGCGGAGGCGTTGGTGTAATGCCTGAATACTACCCCGTATATCTCAACCTGGCCGGCAAGCGTTGCGTCATCCTGGGCGGCGGAACCATCGCCCAGGGTAAGCTGGCCGCCCTGCGCGACGCCGGCGCCAGCATCACCGTCATCAGCCCCCAATCCACCGACGGCATCAAGCGGGCCGCCCAGCGGGGACACGTCACCCTGCTGCAACGGGAATACCAGCCGGGTGATCTGGACGGCGCGTTCATCGCCGTGGCGGCAACCAACGTCTGGCACGTCAACCGCCAGATTTACGAGGAAGCCGAGGAGCGCGGCGTCCTGCTCAATGTAGTGGATGATCCCGACCAGTGTACCTTTATCGCCCCATCCATCGTGCGCCGCGACCCCATCACGCTGGCCATCTCCACCGGCGGCGCCAGTCCGGCGTTGGCCCGCAAGATGCGGGAGACGCTGTCGGAAGCTCGGGTATTGCAATGGGCCGACCTGGCCGATGTGCTGGCGCAAGCCCGGCGGGTCATCAAGGAAAAGCGCACGGTGATCGACCCAACCCGGTGGCAATGCGTCATCACCGAAGAGCTGCTGGAAATGGCGCGCAGCGGGCAGGCAGATAAAGCGGTCGAAACCGTATTGGGTCAGCTGCTGAACCCGGAACTGCCGGAGATGTGCCCCGACCTGGCTAATTGCAAGACGGGCGGGTGCGCCAAGCGGGCCGCGCTGCGGGCGGCGGAGGCGGTCAGTTGAGCCTGCTGGTATTGGGACTGGACCACCGAACCGCCCCGGTGGAGATGCGCGAGCGGCTCAGCGTGGAGCGGGAGCAGCTGCCCGACGCTCTGGCGCAGCTGTCGGAATACGTTCCGCAGTCGGTCATTGTCTCCACCTGCAACCGCACCGAGGTCTATACCTACGACTCCGACGACATTGACCTGGTGGGCCGGGTGGGCAACTTCCTCATCGGCTACTCTGGCGTGCCCGGCGCGGAGCTGGAGCGTCACATCTACCAGCTCTGGGAAGGCGACTGCGTTTCCCATCTGTTCCGCGTCGCCGGCGGCCTGGAGTCCATGATCGTCGGCGAGCGGCAGATTTTAGGCCAGGTGCGGGCGGCCTTCAGCGTGGCCAGCCGGGCCGGTTATGTCAAAAGCCCGCTGACCCGCGTTTTCCACGACGCCCTCCGCGCCGGCCGGCGGGTGCATCGGGAGACCAACATCGGCCAGCATTCCCGGTCGGTAAGCCGGGCGGCGGTGCAGTTGGCCCGCGGCCTGTTCGACCGGCTGGATAACCGCCGCGCTTTGGTCATCGGCGCTGGCGACGCCGGCCGCATGGTGGCGCGGGCGTTGGCCGACGCCGGCGTGCGGCAAATCACCGTCGCCAACCGCACCCAGTGGCGGGCCGAGGATTTGGCGCGGGATTTGGGCGGTGTTGCCGTACCCTTTGGCGATATGGCTTCCGCGCTCGCCGAAGCCGACCTGGTCATCAGCAGCACCGGCTCGCCGGGATACGTGGTGGACCAAGCGATGATGTCGGACGCGATGAAAGCCCGCACCGTTGACGCCCCGGTGATGCTCATCGACATTGCGGTGCCACGGGACATTGATCCGGCGGTGGCCGATTTTGACAATGTTCAACTGTTTGACATCGACGCCCTGGCGCAGGTGGCGGAGGTTTCCCTGGACGGGCTGGCCGGCGAGGTTCAGAAAGCCGGTGGCGTGGTCGATGCGGAACTGGCCCGTTTCTCCGAGTGGTGGAACTCATCGGACACCATGGAGTTGGTGGTAGCCATGCGTCGTCGGGCTAACGTGATGCGCCGGGAGGAAGTGGCCCGCACGCTGCGGATGCTGGGCGAAGCTGAGGACGGCGAACTGGCGGCGCGGCTGGACGCCATGACCAACGCCCTGGTCAAAAAGTTGCTGCACCAACCCACGGTTCAACTGCGCTCCGGCGACAATGCAACCGACTATCGCGTCGCCCGGCGCCTGTTCGGGCCGGACGACCACGCCGGCAAACGCCGCGGCCGTCGCTGACGTTTGGTGGTAGCCCTATGGCTCGCATCACGGTACGGGTGGGAACCCGGGGCAGCCGGCTGGCCCTGATCCAGACCGAACTCGCGCTGGACAAACTGCGCCCGGCGCATCCCGACGTTGATTTTGAAGTGGTGACGGTCACCACCCAGGGCGACGCCAACCAGACCGCGCCGCTGGCCGGCATGGGCCTGGGCGTATTCGTCAAGGAAATCGAGCGACGCCTGGAAACCGGCGAGATTGACATGGCGGTGCATAGCCTGAAGGATATGCCCACCCTGTTGCCCGACGGCATGGCCATCGGCGCCGTGCTGGAACGCGCCGACCCCCGGGACGTGTTGGTATCCCACTTGGGCAAGACGCTACACGACTACCCCGCCGGCGGCCGCATCGGCACCAGCAGCCCCCGCCGCCGGGCGCAAATCGCCGAGCGCCGGCCCGACCTCGAAATCGTCCCCATCCGCGGCAACGTGGACACCCGCCTGCGCAAAGCCGCCGGCGAGGAATGCGACGGCACCATCGTCGCGGCGGCCGGCCTGTTGCGCATGGACCTGGCCCACGTGATTACCGAATACCTGCCGCCCGAGGAGTTCGTCCCACCGCCCGGACAGGGTGCAATGGCCGTGGAAATCCGCGCCGACGACCGGCGGATGACGGAACTGGTGAGCGCCGCCGACCACGCCGCTACCACGGCGGCGGTATCGGCGGAACGCTCCTTTCTGGAAGCCTTGGGTGGCGGCTGCCAGGTTCCGGTCGGTGCATACGCCGAGATCGATGGGAGCGACGGGAATACGTTGCGGCTGACGGTGTTCATGGCTTCACCGGACGGCTCAGCGGCCTACCGCGCCAGCGTGGTCGGACCGGCGTCGGACACTAGCGGCTTGGCGGCGACGGCGTGGGAGCGGCTGCGGGAGCAGGGTGCGGCTGGGTTGTTGGGATGAACCGATTGGTTAAGATTATGTCCCCTGTACGGTTCCGCAGTTTCATAGCGGCGACGCTGGTAATTATCATGCTTGCTGTAACCGCCTGCTTCTTCAATGCCGCGCCGTCGGAGTGCATCAAAGCCGCGGAAGAGGCCGGTCTGTCCGATGACGCCATCGAGCAACTCCGCAACCCCGGCGACCTCAACGCAATCGAACGGGCGGCGCTGCGACAGACGTTAGACCGGGCAGGGATTGACGACGTATGCGAAATGGCCTCCGCCGACGGGTCATCGAGCGCGTCGCAAGACATCAGCTTGCCAAACCAGGACGACGAGGATCAACCCCACCCTGCCAATAAAGAACCTTTGGAAACGAAACCATCCCAAGAGCGCCGGCCAAATCAACAATATTGGCAGGTTTATGCTGAATGCCTAGATGACGTGTATCTGCGGGCATCGGACGATTACGACGGTTACCACTGGCTGTCAGCGGCAATATGGTACTGCCGCGAGTTGGAGCCGGCTCCGACGGCTGTCGCAGCAGTCGCCCGTTGCAACTTGAACCAGATAGAAGCCACACAACAGCAGTATCCCGAGTGGGCTGAGATACTGCACCGCTGGCACGCTATAGCAGTTTGCAACCCCCGTCCAACTCCAGACTCCACCCACATTAGAACTATATCCGACATTCAGCCTACCGCTTTTGGCGCTTGCTTGGACAACGCTTATCTCGGTATTGGTGAAATGATTGACCATCACGACGTGACGATTGGCATCAGCTCTTGGCTCTGCCAAGACTATTTGCCGGAACCGCCGGGGAGCCATCGGCAACGTTGCGATTTGAACCACATCGCTGAGGCTCAGGAGATTTACCCGGAGTGGCCAGAAGCACTTCGCAACTGGCACGCCATAATGCAGTGCCTCCCTGAATGGGAGTGGAACCAAGACCCGGGCGAAAGCGTTTACGCTACTTGCTTGGGCGACGTTTATTGGCAAGTGGCAGACCGATACCCGAAAGACCATGCTATACCGGCCGCAGTATGGCGGTGCCGTGACTATATGCCTGAACCGCCCACTGCCTACAACCCCCGTTGCGAAATCAACCACCTCCAGCGGGACGAAGAGTCGCAGCTCCAATGGCCGGACGAATTGTATGCTTGGAATGCTATCGTCCAATGCTACCCCAAGTACAGAACCTAATTTGAAGGCAGCAATCGTCTCGGTTCGGAGGCTGATGTTGCTGTATCTGTCGTAGCCGAGTTCGGCTACGACATCACCAGACGACTTGACCGTCTCAATCAGCGCCACTAGCATCAATCCTAACCGACATCAACGGCAGGGAGCGCAAAACATGGCTATCTCACTGGAAACCCAAGAAAGAGCCAAGAAGATCATCCTGGCCGGCCTTCGCGCTCAATCCCACGGCTCGGTACGATTTTGCGACATCCACGCCACGGTAAGGCTGAACGCTTTGGATGAAGATTTCCTTGATGTGGTCGTCATCTACGATGGCTCCCGCGAGGAACTGAACCTAAGCCTGCTCAACGCGCTGGACGAAGAGATAGAGCCGCAGCTACTCGAAATCGGGATACTACAGATTTCTTCCGTCGGCTACACCGACCGGGCATCATTCGACCGGTTGCTGTCTGAGGAGGCAGCGGCACGCCCCCAATACTGATACCGATAGGCCCGATGAACTGGCAGGACCTCATAGCAACCAGCCGATTACTGGCCGCGGCGCTAGGCCCCGATGCTTCAACCGCTACAAGATTCGTTGCGCCGGGCGGTCACCACCGCGTACTAAGCCATGTTCCACGCATTGGCTGGCAGTAACGCCGACTGCCTGGTGGGCGCTCCTCACGACCCGTTGACCGAACACGCCTGGTCAAGAGTCTATCGGGGCCTGAACCACAACACAGCCCGGCGTAACCTGCTGCAAGACCGCAGCCTGTTTTCTCCGCAAGTCGGACAGTTCGCGAGGAGATTCGCGCAACTTCAAGACCAGCGACACTCGGCAGATTACGATCCCAACAAATCGTTCACCTTTCCTGAAACTATAGCCTGGATAGACCGTGCCGAAGAAGCGATCCAAGGCTTCATGCAAACCAGCGCTGACGAGCGCAAGATGGTAGCCATACAATCCCTTATCGGCCGGCGCGCAAACTGATTGAGCATTGCACCAATGCGGGAAGCGATTAACGCCATGAACCTCGGCAAAGTCTATCTCGTCGGCGCCGGCCCCGGCGATCCAGGTCTCCTCACCGTCAAAGGAGCCCAGGCGTTGGCCGCGGCCGACGTGGTGGTGTACGACCGCCTGCTCGACCCGTCCTTGGTCGCGCTGGCGCCGGCGTCGGCAGAACGCGTTTTCGTCGGCAAGGAACGCGGCCGGCAGGCCCTCACCCAATCTGAAATCAACGACCTGCTGGTTGCTGAAGGACTGGCCGGCAAGACGGTGGTGCGGCTCAAGGGCGGCGACCCCTTCGTCTTCGGGCGCGGCGGCGAGGAAGCGCTGGCCTTGGCGGGGGCCAGAGTACCCTTCGTGGTAGTGCCGGGAGTGACGTCAGCGGTGGCGGCAGCAGCCTACGCCGGCATCCCGGTCACCCATCGCGGCGTCTCAACCTCCGTAACCGTCGTCACCGGCAGCGAGGATCCCAGCAAGGGCGAGACCAGCGCCAACTGGGCCGCCTTGGCGAAAACGGGCGGCACCATCGTGACGCTGATGGGCTGGGCCGCCCTGCCGGGCATCGTCGATACGCTGCAAGCCAACGGGATGGCCACCGACACTCCCGCCGCGCTGGTGCAGTGGGGCACCTGGAGCCGCCAGCGCACGGTGACGGGAAGCCTGGCCAACATCGCCCAGCGCGGCAAGGCGGCCGGTATCGGCGCGCCGGTTATCGCCATCATTGGCCAAGTGGCGCGATTACGGGAGGAAATCGGCTGGTTCGACCGCCGGCCGCTGTGGGGCAAGCGGGTGCTGGTGACCCGCTCCCGTACCCAAGCGTCACGGCTGATTGAAATGTTGATCGACCTGGGAGCGGAACCCATCGAACTGCCGTCCATTGAGATTGGGCCGCTGGACGACTACGGCGAACTGGACGCGGCGTTGGCCGAAACTGCTGACGTACCGGGCCGGTGGATCATCTTTGCCAGCGTCAACTCCGTGGAATTCGTTTGGGAGCGTCTGCGGGCGACCGGCCAGGACGCCCGGCACTTCGCCGGCGCGACCATAGGGGCCATCGGGCCGGCCACGGCGCGGGCGTTGCGCGAGCGGGGCATCGAACCGGATTTCATCCCCAAACGCTCGGTATCCGAGGAAGTGATTGCCGAGCTGTCGGGCCTGGATTGGGCCGGACGGCTCGCCCTGCTGCCCGGTTCCGCCATCGGGCGGGACGCGCTGGCCGTGGGACTGGCCGGATTGGGCGCCGACGCCCGGCGGGTCCCGGCGTACCGCAACGTGCGGCCCGAAGGCATCGAGGAACGGGCGCGGCAGGCATTCGAGCGCGGCGTCGATGTGATAACCTTCACCAGTTCGTCAACGGTACGCAACCTGCTGGACATTCTGGGCGATGACCGCCGTCTGCTGGAAGGTTCGACCATCGCCTGCATTGGGCCGATTACGGCAGGTACGGCGTTGGAGCTGGGCTTGTCCGTTGACATCATAGCCGCTGAACACAACGTTGAGGGACTGGCGGATGCGCTGGCCGAGTACTTCGCCGGCACCGCTGACCCCCAGGCAGGAGGGACACCATGCTGAAGCACCCTGATTTGCGAATGCGCCGGCTGCGGGAGAAGGCGCCGGTCCGCGACATGGTGCGGGAGACCCGCATCAGCGCCGCCAACTTCATCTACCCCATGTTCGTCACCCACGGCGAAAACGTCCGCGACGAAATCGAGCCAATGCCGGGCTGCTACCACACGTCCATCGACCGCCTCAACGAGGAAATCGACGAGGTGGTGGCGCTGGGGATCCCATCGGTCCTGCTCTTCGGCCTGCCGCCGGAGAAAGACGCCATCGGCAGCGGCGCCTACGACCCGGAGGGCATCATCCAGGAAGCCACCCGCACCATCAAGGAACGCGCCCCCGGCCTAATGGTCATCGGCGACGTGTGCCTTTGCGAGTACACCGACCACGGACACTGCGGTGTCATCGAAGGTGAGCGCATCGACAACGACGCCACCCTGGAACTGCTGGCCCGCTCCGCGCTGACCCAAGTCCAAGCCGGCGCCGACATGGTCGCCCCTTCCTCCATGATGGACGGCCAGGTGCGCGCCATCCGCGAAACCCTGAACGCCCACGGCTACGACGACACGCCCATCATGGGCTACGCCGCCAAGTACGCCTCGTCCTTCTACGGCCCCTTCCGTGTGGCCGCCGACTCCACGCCGCAGTTCGGCGACCGGCGCAGCTACCAGATGGACCCGGCCAACCGCCGCATGGCCATGCGCGAGATCGAGTCGGACATCGCCGAAGGCGCTGACATCGTCATGGTCAAACCGGCCATGGCCTACATGGACGTCATCAAAGAGGCGCGGGAACGCTACGACTACCCCCTGGCCGCCTACAACGTCAGCGGCGAGTACTCTATGGTCAAAGCCGCCTCCCGGGCCGGCTGGATCGACGAGAAGCCCGTCACGCTGGAGTTGCTGACGGCCATCCGGCGCGCCGGCGCGGACATCATCATCTCCTACCACGCCAAGGAAGTGGCGCGCTGGCTCAGGGGAGAGTAGCAGCGAGTTGCGAGCGTTGCGGGACCGCATTGCCGGCATCAGCGAGGCTACGGAGCCTTGGCTGGGCCCGGCTGTGCTGGGCGTTAGTGCCGCCATCCTGCTGTGGGTAGTCTGGTATTTCACCAAAGCGCCTTGTACGATGGAAAGCGCCAAGGTTGAACCGTGTAACATCGGCGTCGTTGCCAGGTTCATCAACCACCAGATACTGGCGCAGTGCATACTGCTGGGCATCGCTGTCGCCGCCGCGAAAGGGGGTTACAACGAGATTATGCTGAATCGGGAACGAAAGCGCGCCGAAGAAGAGCGGCAGCGCGCCGAAGAAGAGCGGCGGCGCGCCGATGAGGCTGAGGCGCGTTTAGAAGAGGAACGAAAGCAGTCTGCACAGAGGACAGCAGAAGAACGCGAGCGCATCGACACGATGCTCGCAGAACACCGGGCCGACCGGCAAGCAATGATGGCCGTGATGGCGCAGATCAGCGACACCTTGGTCCAACTGTTGGCCCGGCAGCAAAACGGGCAATCGCCGCCGCAGAACTGATTGCGCCCAGCGTGAACCCGGTTCTGTCGGGGAGGGAAAAGAGGATGCAGCAACACGAATCTCAGCAGCTTTTTGAGCGGGCCCAGCGGGTCATCCCCGGTGGCGTCAACAGCCCGGTACGCTCCTTCCGCGCGGTGGAGGGCACGCCGCCGTTCATCGCCCGTGGCCAGGGCGCCCGCGTGTGGGACGTGGACGGCAACGAATACATCGACTATCTCGGCTCCTGGGGGCCCCTGGCCCTGGGCCATGCCCATCCCGCCGTGGTGGAGGCGGTGCAGCGGGCCGCCGCCGATGGCACCTCCTTCGGCGCGCCGGTGGAACAGGAGGTAGAACTGGCCGAGCTGATCTGCGCCGCCCTGCCCTCTGTAGATATGGTGCGTCTGGTCAACTCCGGCACCGAAGCCTGCATGACCGCCCTGCGCCTGGCCCGGGCCTACACGGGCTGCTCCAAGATCATCAAGTTCGCCGGCAACTATCACGGCCATGCCGATGGCCTGCTGGTCGCCGCCGGCTCCGGCGCCCTGACCCACGGCGTGCCCACCAGCGCCGGCGTCCCCGAAGCCTACGCCGCCGAAACCCTCATTGCTACGTACAACGACATATCTTCGGTGGAAAGCCTGTTCGATGCTTGGCCCGACGACATCGCCGCCGTCATCGTGGAGCCGGTGGCCGGCAACATGGGCGTGGTGCCCCCGTCTGACGGCTTCCTGGAGGGGTTGCGCCGCGTCACCGAGGCCAACGGTGCCCTGCTGATTTTCGACGAGGTGATAACCGGCTTCCGTGTGGCCTACAGTGGCGCGCAAACTCTGTACGGCGTCACGCCGGACATCACCACCATGGGCAAGATTATCGGCGGCGGCCTGCCCGTGGGCGCCTACGGCGGACGCGCCGAGGTGATGCAGCAGGTAGCTCCCCTCGGCCCGATGTACCAGGCCGGCACCCTCTCCGGCAACCCGCTGGCGGTGGCCGCCGGCGTGGCCACGCTGACCGAGTTGCAACGGCCCGGCGTGTACGAGCAACTGGAGGCCACAGCGACCCGGCTCATCGACGGTGTCACCGCGGCCTTCACCCGTGCCGAAGTCCCCTCCACCGTCAACCGGGTGGCCTCCATGTTCACCGGGTTCTTCAACCCCGGCCCGGTGTCGGCCCTGGCGCAGGTGGAGCAGTCGGACACGGCGGCCTACGGGCGCTATATGCACGCGCTGTTGGAACGGGGCGTGTACATCGCCCCATCCCAGTTCGAAGCCGGATTCGTCTCCATCGCCCACACTGACGCCGACATCGACCGGACCATCACGGCGGTGGGCGATGCGCTGACCGTGATGGAGTAGTTCCCGCCATTGGAGCGCAGGTAGGGGCGAATAATTATTCGCCCCATAGGCATCAAGTTAGGGGGTACAAATGGGAAGCTACCGGTAAGATGGTGATTGCATTCCAATCAATCGCCACCGGAGCTTCCCATGAGCAGTGTACCAGAAGTTGCCCAGGCTATGAGCGAGGTTCTCGCCGCCGGCGCCGAGCAAGCCGCCGCGGCGACAGGACTGGTCCAGCGACGTTCCAAACTCAGCGGCAGTATCTTCACGCAGACCCTGGTTTTCGGGTGGTTGGCGGACCCGGACGCCAGCCTGTGCTCCCTGACCCAGATGGCGGCCACCTTGGGGGTGGAAATCAGCTCGCAGGCCCTGTTCCAGCGGTTCACCCCTCGGGCGGCCGAGTGTTTGCGGCAAGTCCTGGCGGCAGCGGTAGTGGAGGTGATTGCCGCGGAGCCGGTGGCGGTTCCGATATTGCAGCGGTTCAGCGCCGTGCTGGTGCAAGATAGTTCAGTGGTCATGCTGCCCGATGCACTGCGGGAAATCTGGGCGGGCTGCGGCGGCAGCGGTTCCTACGGACAGTCGGCGTTGAAGTTGCAAGTGCGGCTGGACTTGACCACGGGCCGGATGCTGGGTCCCTTCCTGGATCAAGGCCGGACCCCGGACAGCCATTCCCCAGTGCAGAGCGCGCCGCTACCGCCGGGGGCTTTGCGCCTGGCCGATTTGGGGTATTACCGCCTGGACACCTTCCGGGAAATAGCCCAGCAAAGCGGCTATTTCCTGTCCCGGTACAAGACCGGCACCAAACTCTACCAGTGCGACGGCGCCGAACTGGACTTGGCGCGGTTGCTGTCCACTCCCGCCGCCACCAGCATCGACCAGCCGGTATTGCTGGGCAGTGCCCACCGCTTGCCCGTCCGTCTGCTGGGCGCCAGAGTACCCCCGGAAGTAGGCGCCCAGCGGCGCCGTCAACTGAAAGACCAAGCCCGCAAGAAACAGCAGCAACCCAGCAAAGCCCGTCTGGCTCTCTGCGATTGGACCATTTACGTAACCAACGCGCCCGTGGCCCTGCTGAACCGGGAGGAAGCCTTGATCTTGGCCCGCGCCCGCTGGCAGATTGAACTGCTTTTCAAGCTGTGGAAACAGCGCGGCGGCATTGACCGCTGGCGCTCGGCAAACCCCTGGCGGATACTCTGCGAGGTCTATGCCAAACTGGTAGCCATGGTCATCCTGCACTGGACCTTGCTGACTGCGGTCTGGATGTACCCGAACCGCAGTCTGGTCAAGGCTGCGCATACGGTCCGCCGCTACGCCGTAATGCTTGCCAGCGCCATGACCGGAATAATGGCCCTGGCCACCGTCATCGAACAGATTGGCTTATGCCTGCGCGCCGGGTGTAGAATTGAAGGGCGTCGGCAACGCCCCAGCGCCTATCAATTATTGCTCGCCCTGGACGATAACGCTTAACTTGATGCCTATGGGGCGAATAATTATTCGCCCCTACAACTTTGTGCTATGGAAACCCAATATCTAAACAAACTCCTCAAGCAGCGCTTCGGCTACGACGGGTTCCGTCCCGGGCAGGAACCGATAATCACCAACGCGCTGGCCGGCCGGCACTGCCTGGTCGTTATGCCCACCGGAGGCGGCAAGTCCCTGTGCTACCAACTGCCGGCCCTGGCGCGGGGCGGGCTGACCCTGGTGGTGTCTCCGCTCATCGCCCTGATGAAAGACCAGGTGGACGCCCTGCGGGCCAACGGCATCGCCGCCGAGTTCCTCAACAGCAGCCTGGATGACCGTACCGCCGCCACTGTGGAGCGCGAAGCCCAGGCCGGCGGCGTCAGCCTGCTCTACGCCGCGCCGGAGCGGGTCAGTATGCCCGGCTTCCGCCGTTTCCTGCACACCCTGGATCTGCGCCTCATCGCCATCGACGAGGCCCACTGCATCAGCGAGTGGGGCCACGATTTCCGCCCCGACTACCGCGCCCTCTCCGAACTGCGAACCGAGTTTCCTGATACGCCGGTCATGGCGCTTACCGCCACCGCCACCGAGCGCGTGCGCCAGGACATTGTGGAGCAGCTAGGGCTGGACGGCTGCCCGCAGTTCATATCCGGTTTTGACCGCGCCAATCTGACCTACCGAGTCCAGCCCAGAGCCGGCGCGTGGGAATCGCTGCTGGCCTTGCTGGACGAAAGAAAAGGCCAGTCGGCCATCGTCTATTGCTTCTCCCGCAAGGAGACCGAAGAGCTGGCCGAGCGGCTCACCGCCAGCGGACACCCGGCGGTAGCCTATCACGCCGGCCTGGACGCAGAAACGCGGCGGCTTACACAAGAACGCTTCATTGATGGGGAAGTACCCATCGTCGCCGCCACCATCGCCTTCGGCATGGGCATCGACAAGCCCGACATCCGCCTGGTGGTCCACTACACCCTGCCCAAGTCCATCGAGGGCTACTACCAGGAAACCGGCCGGGCCGGCCGCGACGGCCTGTCCAGCGATTGCGTCCTGTTTTTCAGCGAGGGCGACCGCGCCAAGCAGGAATACTTTATCCAGCGAATGACGGGCGATGCTCGCGCCGTGGCGGAACGGCAGCTACGGCAGATGGTTGACTACGGCCGGCTCCAATCGTGCCGACGCAAGTACCTGCTGGCCTACTTTGGGGAGACGATGGCCGGCGAATCGTGCGGCAACTGCGACGTATGCCTGGCGGAGCGGCAGTCGGTGGACGTTACCGTGGTAGCGCAAAAGCTGCTGTCGGCAGTGATACGGACGGGGGAACGGTTCGGCATCGCCCACGTAATCAACGTGCTATTAGGCAGCAATCTGGAACGCATCAGGGAACTGGGACACGACAAGTTGAGCGTGTACGGCATCGTGAACGATTACGACCGCAACGGGATGCGGGACATTGCCAACGGGTTGGTGGAACGGGGCTTGCTGGCGCGAGCCGACGGCCAGTACGCTACCGTAAGCGTGACCGCCGCCGGGCGGGAGTGGCTGCGTAACCGGGAGAGCCTGACTCTGGAGATGCAGGTTGACGAACCGGCCCACGAACAAACGCGCCCCAAAGAGCGTAGTACAAGAGGGACCGGCGCCACCGCTGTCTCAGTGGACTATGACGCCAGTCTGTTTGAGCGGCTACGCACGTTGCGTCGCCGGCTGGCGGATGAGGAGGGCGTGCCGGCCTTCGTCGTGTTCAGCGATGCCACGCTGCGGGGGTTGGCAGCGGCCAAACCGACCGACCGTCAGACTATGTTGCAAGTTTCTGGTGTGGGGCCGGCCAAGCTGGAGCGATACGGCGATACCTTCCTCACGGTAGTGCGGGAATACGTCGGCGGTGTATCGGCAAAAAGGTAGGGGCGACCGGCCGGTCGCCCCTACGTGGCGTGTCATATCGACGCCCGTCTAGGTCCCGTACCGCGCCGCGGCGTTGGGGTCGCTGTATTCTACGTTCTTGGTGGCCCAGAAGGACGTGGCGATGTCGTCGCAGGCGGCGACCAGGGCCTCCGCGTTATCCATGCTGACGGTCTGCTTGCACTGGCCGGCCAGCTTGAGGGCGGCGTTGAACTTGGCGGCGATGTCGTTGGCGTCGGTGTTCGGCCAGGCGTAGTCGGCCCACAGGATGCGCAACTCTTCCTTGCACTTCTCGGCGTGCTCTTCCTTGACCGTCACGTAGCGGGAGAAGGTGTTGGCGAAAGCCTGCCGCTCGGCAGCGGGCGCGCCGGGCTGGGGCGCCTCCAGGTTCTGCATCCGCAGCACCATCTTCTGCACGGTCTGGGCCGCCATCTTGGCGACGATGGGGTCGTAGATGCCGCAGGGGATGTCGCAGTGGGCATGAGCCGTGCGGGGCTTCAGGAACGCGATGGGATTGAACATCGTGGGCAGTCTCCTTTTCCTTCAGTTCAGCGGCGAAAACGCGGGGCGAATTGCCGTCACACGCCGCATGATTTCGGCAAAAATGCTAGCGCAAATCGCCGCATGGCGCAAGGGCGGCTATGAGAGGTCAAACTCTGTGTCGCGCTTGGCTGTGTAAGCCCACCCGGTTATAATTTGGATGCATCACCCAACATCTAACGAGAGTAACGGAAGCGCATAATGGGCGTCACCTACGCCAGATGCAGGATCATCGGCAGATCTGAAACCCGCGAGTACGTATTCCTGGTGGACACCGGAGCAACCTGGATCAGCATTCCACAGGTTGAGATTGACCGCCTTGGGCTTGAAGATACGGGGCGCGTTGCCGAAATCACCACTCCTGCCGGGGTTTTTCACAAGCCCATTTTTCTTGCTACGGGGACACTCGAAGGCGTTCCTTTTGACACCTACTTGGTTGAGGCATATCGTCCGCTTGTCGGCTATATTCCACTTCAAGATTTGGGATTCGTGGTTGACTTGGTAGAGGAGCGCATAGCGCTTCGGACTGCATGGTTGGGCAATCCACCGTGACCGGAGGGATTCGAGAATGGCCGCCATCTACATAAACGGCAGCATCACCAGCGACAAAGGAACTCAGGATTACGACTTCCTAATCGTAAGTGGAGAACGTAACATCGGCCTGCCCCAACACGATATCGATGTCCTGCGCTTGAAGCCCTCGGTGTTCGCTTTCGCGAATGGAGCAGGTGGCGGCAACAATGGCAGTACTGTCTATACGGCATGGGCGAATTTCTCTGGGAGCGCCATTGATCTGGACGTGCTGCCATCGGAGGTCCCAACCGTAGACGTCGCCGTTTTGCGCACCTTGGGTTTCGGTGTTGACCAGGAAGAAGGGACCATCGTAAAGCCTGCCACGACAGTAGAGATACACCGGGGTTTGTCTCCATGGTCGCGACCGGTCGGCCATGATCGGCTTTACGCGACATCGGACGATGGGTGGGTGTACGCGCTGGATGCCGCCAATCTGGAAACCGAATGGCGCAACAGTTTGCTTGAAGGCAAAACCATCACGCATATGGCAGTCGCCAACGGCAAGGTCTATCTGGCGTTGTCCCACGGGTGGGTGTACGCGCTGGATGCTGCCAATCTGGAAACCGAATGGCGCAACAGTTTGCTTGAAGGCAAAACCATCACGCATTTGTCGGCTGCAAGTGGCAGGCTCTATGCAGTGTTGAAGGATGGTGGGATGTACGCTCTGAACGGCGTCAACTTGGAATTATTGATGCGGGCCACACTCCCGGATGGTAAGGCTATCGCCAATTTCGCTACGATTAGTGATTGAGTGAACTCCGCCAGGAAAAACCGGCCTGTTAGGTTTTCACGTTGCAGTCAACACATACTAACTGCTCCCAATATAATCAACCACCATGACCACCATCCCCAAACCAACCACCAACGCCCCCACCACCATCGCGCCCGACAGCGCCGTCGTCCTGCGCCTGGCGGCCCTGGGCATCGACCACTGCGCCGACGATTTCCCGGAGCGGTTTATCGCGTTCTGTGAGCAGAACGACCGGTACCAGATGGAGGTCACCGCCGAGGGGGAGCTGCTGATACTGCCCATGACCGGATACCGCGGCAATAAATGGGAACTTTACATGGCAACGTTCCTCGCCAATTGGGAAATCGCCAACGGCGGAAGCGCATCGTCGCAAACCGTGCGCTTCCGCCTCCCCTCCGGCGCGGTGCTGGGGCCGGATGCCGCCTGGATTACGCAGGAACGATTTGACGCGCTGCCGGAGCGGGAAAGGGATACCATCATCGAGGGCGCGCCAGACTTCGTGGTGGAAATCCGCTCCCGCACCGACGACCTGCGTCCGCTGCAAAACAAGATGGCCGCGTGGATGGCCGGCGGGGTTCGTCTGGGCTGGCTGATTGACGCCCGCCAGCGGCAGGTGCATATCTATCGCGCCGGCCAGCCGGAGCCGGTGTTGCTGAATGACCCGGAAACGCTGGACGGCGAAAACGTGCTGCCCGGCTTTTCCTTTCCGGTGCGGCAGTATATCTTTGACATATGACCACTACTAACTCAGCCCCCACCGCCCTCCCCAACCTCCGCGTCCTGGAGCTGGCCTCCCTCATCCCCGGCCCCTACTGCGGCAAGCTGTTGACCTCCCTCGGTGCCGAGGTCATCAAGGCGGAACCACCCAACGCCGGCGATCCGTCTCGCCGCCGCGGCCCGTTCCCTGACGACATCCCCCATAACGAGCGCAGCGGCCTGTTCCTCTGCCTGAACACCGGCAAGAAGAGCGTCACACTGGACCTGCACAACCCCACCGGCCGGGACCTGCTGCGCCAGTTGGTATCCCGCGTGGACCTGGTTATCCACGACCACACGCCGGCCAAAGCCGCCGCCGTCGGTCTGGACGGCGATTCTCTGCTGGCCGCCAACCCCAATGTCATCATCGCCGCCGTAACGCCCTTTGGCTCCAGCGGCCCCTACGCCGACTATCGCGCCGGACACTTGGCCGCCTTCCACGCCGGCGGCGAGGGCTGGCTGCTGCCCAACGGCCTGGCGCTGGACACCTTCCCCGACCGTCCCCCCATCGTCGCCGGCGCCAACATGGGCGACTACCAGGCCGGCCTCACCGCCGCCGTGGGCGCGGTGGCCGCCGTCTATCATCGCCTGTCCAACCCTGACGCATCCGGCCAGACGGTAGACGCCTCGGCCCAGGAGGCCCAGCTATCCGTGGGCTATATGCCCATCCAGCGCCACGAGTCCGAGGGCATCACCGAGACCCGTTTCTCCCGCTACTTCCGCGTCGGCGGCGTCCTGCCGGCCTCCGACGGCTACGTGGAGCTGCTGACCCTGGAGTCCCGCCAGTTCGACGGCCTGCTGAACTTCATGGGCAACCCCGACTGGGCATCGCCCGACATGTTCAGCGACCCGGCCACCCACGGCCCCGAGCTGAACCGCCACCTGCGGGAATGGTTCTCCCAGCACACCCGCGAATGGCTCTACGCCGAAGGCCAGGCCCACGGCGTCCCCATCGCCCCCTACTACACGCCGTCCGAAGTATTCACCAGTCCCCAGCAGCGCGAGCGCGGCTTCTACACCCAGGTCAACCACCCTGAAGCCGGCCCGTTGGAATACGCCGGCGCCCCCTTCCAGCTCAGCGAAACCCAGACAACACTAACCCGCGCACCGCTATTGGGCGAGCACAACGCGGAGGTGTACGGCGGGTTGCTGGGCTACCCGGCGCGGGAGCTGGCGGCGCTGGCGAGAGCGGGGGCGGTGTAGAACAGTCGCCACACCATGCGGTTTAACGGCGAGGTTTGACCAAGACTAATTTGGGAATAGACCAATCAGGTTGGAGGTGGGTCCGGCGGTTCTTCAACATCGAGAATAGTGTCGGCGCTCCGGACCGTAAATTCCAGTATGTCAACGGTTCGGTCGTACACCATGCGCCAGCGGTCGATGATGTCCCGTCCCAACAAGGAAGGGATTTCGTCGCTGACGTCCTCCGGCTTGGCAATGTCCACTACCACGTGATAGGCGTAAGTCTGTCCTTCTGCGTCGTCGGTAAACATAAGGATTGCCGGTTCCTCATAGTAAGTTGACTGGCCGCCGATGCCGCCCACTGTAACGCCATCACGCAAACGGCCAAATGGGATGCCGGCCTGGATACCGTCCCTGGGATGAAGGCACGTTCCATCGGCTCCTGTGTCCACCAGGAACGGCACTCGGTATGACACGCCCAGGCGAGGCACCACCAGGCGGCCTTCAACCGTAGGATACCCGGAGGCGTCAAAACCGCCCGCAATCACAGTATCATCCGCGTCGGGTTCGTGTTCAGGAACTCGATGACCGAGTCCCGGCGGACGCCTTTCTCATCAAGCTGCGCCAGCACTTTCTCCAGGGAGTCGCCTACCACCAGCACGTCGCCGGGACCCATGCCGACCCATTGGTCGGGGTACTGCTCCTTCAATGATGGTGTCTCCCCTATCAGCCGCCGGCGCAACTCCCGATACTCGCGCATTGACTGGACAAAAGCCTTGAGACTGCCATGCTCGGCCACGATTGACTCGATCAAACGCGCTTTGGCTTCGGGGTCAGGGTTGGTTTCAATTGCTTTCATAATGGTTCCCCCTTTTGCCTGCCCCGGCGTAGCGGGGACAGGCCCCTTTCACTATAGCAATTGCTCAACAAGGAGCGCATCATGCCCGGACAATGCCCATCTAGGGCGCGTTTAACAAGTTTTGAATGGGATTCCCACGTGTCAGTTCTTTTAATGCGCCGCCGCCTCTTCTGGCGACACATCTCTCGTAACCTCTACCCTACCGTGCTCCGCGACCATCACAAATACTCTCTTGCGAACCAAAAAATCGCCGGTCGGTGTGGCGATTTTTCGGAGCGTGTCTGAATCTTCGACAATCACGTCATCCGCGTACTCAACGCGCACCGAAACACTCACTGTTGGAGATCCAGAATTCACGGAAACAGCAACGTCCACATCGCGCGGTTTCCTGTCGTGGTGTTCTTCGGTCATTGCGGTTCCTCCTCTCACCTTTACCCCTGCGCCGGCACCCTCGCCCGCTCCAGGTTCAGCGCCAGCAACCGTTCCAGCACCTCCCCATCCCCCAAATCCGCCGGCCATCCATACGCCGCTGCCACCGCCGCGTCCAGCCTCTCGTGGGCCAGATCCAACCACGTGGGCCGCGCGTTGTACAGATTCGTCAGCGTCCGCGTGTCGTTCTCGCGCAGACGGTTCAACTCGGCGGCGGCCAGGGCGATGGCCTCCCGCTGCTCTCCGGTCGGCTGCGGGAACGGGAACATTTCAAAGCACGTGGTCGGCGTATATGTCCCTCCACTATCCGCTTCTCTCAATTGACTTCCAACTTGACGCGCCCACAACTCGTGAATTGATGATGACAAAACACCAAAAGTATAGTCATCGTCGCTGGCAATCGCGATGACTAGATTGGACGGTAGCATATCCCCTTTGAGCCACACGAAAAAGCGATGTTTGGCGACTTTTGGCGTGGCGATGTAACGGTCAAGATGCTCCAGTGTCCGCCGCATCGTGGTGGCCGGATAACCGTGCAACCACCAATTTTCCGCCCGCCACTTCATTTTGTTCTTTATCCGCGTTGGCATCACTTTCTCTTTCACGTACTCAAACGGGGCTTCGTACAATGCGGCGTCAGCCATTGACATATCAACGCCGAAGTCTATAACCCACATATTCCTTGATCGTTGGGTAATGTCAGCGCCGTTCACCCAACGTTTGATTACTTCCGAATTGGAACGGCCATGTGGATTCGATTGGGCTATCATTTCGTCAGCAAGCGTTTCGGGGATGTCAAAATCTCCCACTTTACCGATGCCTTGAAAGGCTAGATTTCGGTTATCGACCAACCGCTGCGCCAGCGTCAAATCGGCGCCGGAAGACAAGTCAACGTTGATGGTTGCAATCGGTTGACCGTCCAATACGCGCTCGGATTCGCTTCCATCGTCAAAGCAGATGATGGACACGTGGACGGCAGCGGAATCGGGTTCCTCCGGTTTCCATTCCAAATCGCCGTAGGCGGCGAAAATATCGCCCGTTTCTTTGATGCGTGTCAGAGCTCGGCGGTTGGACTGAAACCGTACCGCCTGCGTTGCCAGCAGACCGGCTCTTATTGTTGCGCCGGTCTCAATCTGCCCCCGCGCTTTCTCAAGCCAGTAACAACACAAATCGCTGGAGTTGGGAATCCGGGCGCCATACAGCCCATACACGGCACCGATGTAATCATCGCCCAACGATTCCCGGAAAGGAATATGTCCCAAAAACGGCGGGTTCCCCACGATAAACTCCGCCGCCGGCCATTCCGGTTCCGCCGGATGCTCCGGGTCGGTCAGGTCCAGTATGGCATCCGTCTGCCGTATCGTATCCAGCGGCGTCAGTATCGGACTCTGCGTATAGGGAAAGCCGTTGCTCTGGTGCCACTGGATGTAGCCAATCCACAGGGCCGTCCGCGCCAGTTCCGCCGCGTAGGGGCTGATTTCCAGCCCGTGCATCTGGTTGGGCTTGACCGTGGGCGTCAACCCGTACCAGCCCTGCGCCGCCGCGTAGTCAATCACCCGCTTCTCCAAATCCAGCAGGCCGCGCAGAGCCAGGTAAAGAAAGTTGCCGCTGCCGCAGGCCGGGTCCAGCACCGTAACCGACGCCAGCCGCCGGCGAAACTCCTCCAGACGTTGCCGCGCCGGGGAATCGTCAAACTCCTCAATCTCCCTACGCGCCGCCTCCCACTCCCGTTCCAAGGGGTCCATTACCACCGGGTTGACCACCAGCATGATGTCGTCGGCGCCGGTGTAATGCGCCCCCAGCCGGGCCCGCTGCGATGCGTCCAAAGCCCGCTCAAACAGCGTGCCAAAGATGGACGGCTCGATATTGCGCCAGTTCCGGCTGACCGCCTCGCCCAGGCGCTGCATGGCGCTGGCGCTCAGCTCAACCGGCTCGTCGCCCCGGAACAGGTCCCCATTAAAGTGGGCGATTTCGTAGGCGCCAAACAGCCCGCCGCCGGCCATCTGCTCAAAGAGGTTGGCGATGGCGCGGTTGGACAGGTCGGGCCGTTGCCGGTTGGCGTTGAGGATGTCGGCCAGCACGTTGTCGGGCAGCAGGCCGGCATCCTCCGCGTACAGGCAGAACACGATGCGGTTCAGGTAGCGGGCCAGCCGCTCCGGCTCATCGGTGTGTTGCAAATCCGCCGTGGCGGACCGCTCCATGTCGGCAACGATGTCGCGGAACAGCTCGGCAGTCTCCCGGGTGACGTCCTCCACCGAGCGGTTGGGACGGAACTCGTCGGGGGCGAAAAAGGCGTTGCGGAGCTTGGTCAGCTGCCCCTCTTGGTCCAGTTCAACTATCGGGATTTCGTGGAGGACGGTCTCCATTCCCGGAAAGTTGGTGCGGATGCGTATCGTCCGGAACGACGACACGATGAGCAACGGCGGCGTTTTCAGATAGACCTGGTAGCGCAGCAGTTGGTTGAGGGCGTCGTCCAACTGCCCGTCGTCGCCCTTGAACTCCCAGCCGAAACGGTCTTCCAGGTAGGCGTCGGCAAACCCGCCGGGAACCCACTTCTCAAAGGTGAAAACGTCCGCGTTGCCGTAAGCCACCGGCGTAGGATGACCCACCAGGGCGCAGAGGTCCAGGAACATCTCCTGCGACGCCTGCTTTTCGCCAAACTCTAATCCCCCGGAGGCATTCCACTTGGCGACGAATGCTTGCGGCGTCATTGTGGGCAGTTGGGGCGTCATAGTGGTTTCCGTTATGGAATCCAGAAACCCAACTCGCGCGCTACGGTTTCCTGCTGCTCTTCCAAAGTAACGAAAGCCATTTCGCTTTGCATCACGTCTCTGAAAAACATCGCAACGGCCAGATGCCACACCCGTATGGGCGACAGGTAGGCAATTTCCAGCACCGCCGCCATTTCGGCATCCAGACGACGATTCGGGTAAATCCAAATGATTTCGGCGATTGCGCTGTCGTCGAAGTCTGTTCCCTCGTACCTGAGCGCGGTACGCAGTTCCGTTTCCAGCAGGTTTGCGGATACCAGATATCGGAAACTGCCCAAGCGTCGTTGGACAGCAGTCCCGGCCGGTTCTTCTCCCAATGCGACGGCGAACGTCGCGGTCGTATCAACATACGCAATTGTAGGGAGTTGCGGCAGCGTCATAGCCTACCCCCGCCTTTCGATAAATCGCGCCAGAGCGCCAGGCACGTAGGCGATGGCGCGCAGGGACCCTCTGGGGCCCTCGCCGCCGCCGATAATTCCCTGCGCGCGCAACTCGGCCAGCCGCTCATCCAGAACGCGCAGTTCCGAGTCGTCCGCATCAGTGGCAGTGGCTTCTTCGGCAACCTTGCCAGTGCCGTCATCGTGATTCAACTCGCTCATAATCTACCCTCCGGTCAATGCCATGCGGTTGGATTGCCAATCAATTATAGCGGCTGGCCGTTGCCGTCGTAAAACCGCCGCGTCGCTGCCCGGTTGCCGGCGGTATAATGCCGCTATTCCGACGAACCCGCTATCGTTGCGGGTCTCGCAAGCATACTGGAGGCAACCCCTATGGACTTCGGACTGGAAGGCAAATTGGCATTCGTCGGCGGCGCCAGCCGCGGCATCGGCAAGGCCATCGCTTTGGAACTGGCCCGCGAGGGCGCGGACGTGGTGGTCGGCTCGCGCTCCCTGCCCGACCTGGAGCGGGCCGCCGCTGAGATCGCCGAGACCACCGGCCGCCGCGCCATCCCCATGTCGTTTGACGCCACCAACCGCGAACAGGTTGACCGGGTCATCAACGAAGCGGCCAATGCCCTGGGCGGGCTGCACATCCTGGTCAACAGCGCCTCCCTGCCCGGCGGCTCGCCGTCGGCCACCGGCCCCATCGAGGACCTCATCGACGAGGAGCTGATCAGCGACTTCGACGTGAAGTTCGTCGGCGCGCTGCGCTGCTCCCGCGCCGCCATCCCACTGCTCAAGGCCCAGGGCTACGGGCGCATCATCAACATCAGCGGCCTCAACGCCCGCAACGCTGGCAACCTCAGCGGCGGCGCGCGCAATACCTCGCTGGTGCACATGACCAAAACCCTGGCGGCGCAGTTGGGGCAGTTCGGCATCACGGTCAACTGCATCCACCCCGGCACCACGCGCACCGAGCGCACTCCCAGCCTGCTGGCCGCCCGCGCCGAGCAGCTGGGCGTCTCGCCGGAGGAGGCCGAGGCGCAGGACTTCGCCCCCGGCTCGGGCCGTGGCAACCACATCTGCCGCATGGTGGACGCCTCGGAAATCGGCTATCTCACCGCCTTCCTGGCCTCCGACAAGGCTTGGGCCATCACCGGCGAACTCATCGCCGCCGGCGGCGGCACCGGCAACGCCGTTTATTACTAGGCGAACCGAAGCGACATCACGCCGGCGGTGTTGTCCAGCGTCGCCGGCAATGGACTATTATGGACATACCGATAGGCGATGCCATAAAGCACATCCCGTTTATCCTCCTCGGCATCTGGCCCGTCAACCTGTTGACGCTATGGGTGCAAGGTCATGCTTGGGGCTGGGATAAAACGCCGGAAGCAATTATGGGACTGTGGGAGTGGGGCGCGTTCGTCTCATTCTCGCTGGCGATTTTGGTTGAATTGGGGGTAGAAATGTTCATTGCATTGGCAAGACACCGGCGACGGATGGAACGAGAACAAGAACAGGCGGAACGAGAGCGAGCAGAGGCGCGGGAGGAAGGCCGAAAAGAAGCGCAGAAAGAAGCGCGCAGAGAGGCCAACGAAATGCTGTTGGTTCTCAACGCCGCCGCCCGCACCAATCCCGACTTGTTGCCCGGTCTGTTGCAGGAATACCAGAAGAAATATCAAAACGGCTCGACGACCGCGTAGCCCGATAGGCGGTGATTATGACCAACCCATCCGCTCCCCTCTCCGGCGTTCGCGTCGCCGACTTCTCCGTCCACGCCGCCGGCCCCTTCGCCGGCATGATCCTGGCGTCACTGGGCGCCGACGTCATCAAGGTGGAGTCGGCGGCCCGGCTGGACATCACCCGCCGGCCCCACGCCATGTACGGCAAGCCGCCCTCGTCCTTTGAGCAGGTCAACGCCAGCAAGCGCTCCGTGACCCTCAACCTCAAGGAACCCCGTGCCCTGGAGTTGGCCTACGACCTGGTGCGCATCTCCGACGTCGTCCTGGAAAACTTCCGCCCCGGCGTGATGGACCGCCTCGGCCTGGGCTACCCCCAGCTGCGGGAAATCAAGCCCGACATCATCATGGTGTCCCTGTCCTCCAACGGCCAGACCGGCCCCGAGGCCCGCTACGCCGGCTACGCCCCCATGTTTGCCGCGCTGGGCGGCCTCGGCTACCTCACCGGCTATCCCGACGGGCCGCCGGTGGAACTGCGCCACGCCATGGACCACACCGGCGGCATGATGGCCGCCTTCTCCGCCATCGCCGCCCTGTGCGCCCACCGCAGCCATCAAACCGGCCAGCGCGCCGACGTGGCCGTCCGCGACATCGCCACCGCCTTCATGGGCCACGCCCTGATGGACACGGCGATGAACCACCGCGATGCTCCACGCCAGGGCAACCGCGACGACGCCATGTCCCCCCACGGTGTCTTTCCCTGCCGGGGCGAGGATCAATGGGTCACCGTAGCCGTCGCCGACGACGCCGAATGGCAGGCCCTCAAAGCTGCCATGGGCAACCCGGCGTGGGCCGACGCCGAGGACTACGGCGACGCTTTCCTGCGCTGGCAGAACCAGGTCTCTCTGGAAGGTCATCTCGCGGAGTGGACGGCCACTCGTACTGCCGACCAGGTAACCGACCTGCTCCAATCGGCCGGCATCGCCGCCTTCCCGTCCCTGTCCGCCGATCAACTCCTGGCCGACCCGCACCTTGCCAAACGCGACGCCTTCCCGCTGATAACCCACGAAGAGAAGGGCGAGCAACGCGCCGTCGCACCGCCCTGGCGCTTCTCCGCAACCCCCGCCGATGCCCTGCGCTGGACGCCCGAGCTGGGCGAAAACAACCGCGAGATATTCTGCGGGTTGCTGGGCCTGGACGAGGCGGAACTTGCTTCCCTGCAAGAACGACGCGTTGTTTGGTAGCATTAGCCGGCAAACCACCAACGATGTCGACATCAGGAGGACAACACCGATGGAGCCAATTAGTCTCAACTCAATAGTGTTGCTGGTCTCGGTCGTGCTGGGCCTCTACGCGGCCCTTCTGGCTGCCATCCTGGGAATACTGAGCGCGCTTTGGCTGCGTATGGGCAACGTCCAGCAGGAATTCGGCGGCCTGCAAGGGGAAGTAGGCGCCCTTCGGGATGCGATTGGCCGCCAGCAGACGGAAATAGCCGAACTGCGCGCCGTAATCAGCGGCCTGTCCCGGGAGGTGTCTGACCTGCGCGCCGAGGTGGTCGGAGTGAACGCAAGGCTCGATTCGCTCCAGGAGCAAATGGAACGTGTCCACCGCAGCATCGATTCGCTCCTGGAGCTAATCGAACGCCGCCACCGTGAACTCCAGGAGCAGATGGAACGCCGCGACCAGGCGCTGCAAGAGCAAATGGAACGCCGCCATCGTGAACTCCAGGAGCAGATGGAACGCCGCGACCGTGAATTCCAAAAGCAGATCGATCGTCGCTTCAGCGAATTCCAGGAGCAGATGGAACGCCGCGACCGTGAATTCCAAAAGCAGATCGATCGTCGCTTCAGCGAATTCCAGGAGCAGATGGAGCGCAATCACAGCCAGCTCATGCGCGCCATCCTGGCTCACAGCCACCGGCCCGACGGCCGCCCCACCTTCGACCTCCCGCCCGATTTTGAGCCAACGCCCGCCGACAACTGACGCCGCCCACCAATGCAGTGAGTCCACCATGACCGATTACTCCTCATACCAGCACCTCCTCATCGAAAAATCCGACGGCATCATCACCCTCACGATGAACCGGCCGGAGACGCTGAACTCCACCAATTTCCGCCTGCACAACGAGCTGAGCCGCATCTGGCTGGACATCGCCGCCGACCCGGAGGTGCGCGTCGCCGTCGTCACCGGGGCCGGCGACGCCTTCTCCGCCGGCGGCGACTTCGAGATGATCGAGCAGGCCATCGACAACCCGGCCATCGTCGCCCAGAACACCAAAGAAGCGGGCGACATCGTCTACAACATCCTGAACCTGGACAAGCCGGTCATTTCCGCCATCAACGGCGTGGCTGTGGGCGCCGGCCTGGCCGTGGCCCTCATGGCCGACATCTCCATCGCCGCCGAGGACGCCCGCATCACCGACGGCCACATCCGCCTGGGCGTCGCCGCCGGCGACCACGCCGCCATCATCTGGCCCCTGCTCTGCGGCATGGCCAAGGCCAAGTACTACCTGCTGACCTGCGACTTCCTGGACGGCAAAGAAGCCGAGCGCATCGGCCTGGTCAGCATGGCCGTCCCCCGGGACGAGCTGATGGAAACCGCCCTGCGCATCGCCCGCCGCCTGGCCGACGGCCCCCAGCCGGCCATCCGCTTCACCAAGCGCGCCCTCAACCAGTGGCTCCGCCAGGCTGGCCACACCTCCTTCGACTACTCCCTCCTCGCCGAAGCCTTGGGCTTCTTCGGCGACGACGTAAAAGAGGGCCTGGCCGCCCTGCGCGAACGCCGCCGCCCGGAATACCCGTCGGCCTCCACCTAGTCCCGCTCACCCTGAGCCTGTCGAAGGGCCGTCACTCTGCCCACCCCGTCATTCCGGCGAAAGAACGTCACCCCGTACTTGATACGGGGCCGGAATCCAGGAGGCTTGATATGGGAACCTTCACTTACCCTTTGGAAGTCATATCCGCGGACGGCAGCCGCTCGGAAACGGTGGATGCGACGGTTGACACCGGTTCCACTTACACCTGCCTGCCCGCTGGCCTGTTGCGCGAACTTGGGATAGTTCCCTACCGCCGCATCCGGTCGGAGCTGGCCGACGGCAGCGTTGTGGAGGATCCGGTCGGTGAGGCCCGCGTCCGCGTGGAAGGCGTAGAAATCACTACCATCGTCACCTTCGCTGACGAAAATGCCCCGCCCGTCATCGGCGAGTACACCCTGGAGGGCGCGCTGCTGGTGGTGGACCCGGTGCGGCAGCGACTGGCGCCAACCCACGCCTTGCGGTATGGAAACTTGACCGGATAGCATCACGCTGCGCAGCCACGATTATGACAATGACCGAAATCATCATTGCAACCGCTATCGGGGGGCTTATCCCGTTGATCGTGGTGGCACTCATAGCACTGGTCTGGCGTAAGGGAGTGTTGCCTGGCGTTCGTGGGTGGTGGCGGCGGCTTCAACGGCATCGCAGAGAGCGGGCTATCAGGCAGCTGAAAAAGGCGGTCGCCAAAAAGCTACAATTGCTACAATTGGAAGACAAAGTTCTGCGCATAGACAGCGGGAACTATGACATCGCATTGGGCGAGGCACACCGCGACAGGCTAGTTGCGTTCGGCGGCTTTCAGCTCGATACCCGCATTACGCCCAGCGACTACAAGATTGCCCAAGCGCTGAAAACTTTGGTAGCGGAACGCACTTTGCACAAGGTAGTGGAAGGACCGCTTTGGGGGTATGGGGGTGAACGCCCACAGTACGTTTTCTCATACCACGCAGGGAGCGAAGCGTCCTACGATGCTGAACAGAAACGGTTAGAATTGGAAGCCGCTTGTATGCAATATAGCGCAACCACGCAGGGATTCTCTGATGCCTGCCCAAACCCTCGCTATGTGCGGTACAACGCCTCAGACAAACCCAATACAACGATACCTGCCATCAAAAAGCGAGAGGATAGCCCCGAGCATTGCGCCCGTTGCTGGGAAATGCGACGCTAAATCATCCTGAACAGCGACAATGGAGCAACACATGGCCGAACAGAATTTCCCCGACCGCGTTCTCTACAACATGGACAACCTCGACGTTCTGCGCGGGATGAACGACGAAACCATCGACCTCATCGCTACCGACCCGCCCTTTAACAAAAAGCGCAACCGCGCCGCCACCGCCGGCCAGTACGAAGACGCCTGGCGTTGGGCCGACGACCCGTCCTTTCAGGCGGAACGCCCCGACCAGTGGTTCTGGCAGCCCGTCCACCGTATCTGGCTTGACCAGATACGGGACGAAAACGAATCTCTGTTCGGCGTAATCGAAAGCACTCGCCTAGCCCAGGACGACGACACCGCCGCCTTCCTCTGCTTCCTCGGCGTCCGCCTGCTGGAAATGCACCGGGTGCTGAAACCCACGGGCAGCATCTATCTGCACTGCGACCATAGCGCCAACAACTACATCGGTTTGACATTGGGTGCCATTTTTGGAGAAGAAAACTTCCGTAGTGAAATCACCTGGCGACGGGCCAACGCCAAGGGATTGGCCTTCAAAAGTTACCCTAAGAATCACGACACTATATTCTGGTATTCAAAGAGCGATAAATATACATTTAATCGCCAATTTCGCCCGCATGACCCAGACTATGTGCGGAAGTTCTACCGTCATGTGGAGCCGGAGACTGGGCGCCGCTATCGTTTGGACAACCTTGCCAATCCCAACAAAGACCGGCCCAACCTGACCTACGAATGGAACGGACATACCCGAGTTTGGCGTTGGACAAAGGAGCGGATGCAGGAAGCCCATGATAAAGGGCTGATTCACTACTCTCCAACCGGGCTTGCTAACCAGAAACGTTACCTTGACGAAATGAAGGGCAATCCCATTGACAGTATTTGGGACGACATCAAACCGTTGCAGGCAAATTCCAAAGAACGTACCGGCTCGCCCGACCAGAAACCCGTTGCCCTTTACGAGCGCATCGTTGCGGCGGCGTCCAATCCCGGCGACATCGTGCTTGACCCATTTGCCGGATGCGCCACCACGCCAATTGCCGCCCACAATTTGGGCCGCCGTTGGGTTGGCATCGACCGCCGTGAGGATGCCGCCTTTCACGTTGCTAATCGACTGCTTGGCCTGGGGATCAATGTTGACGATTTCAAGGCGCAACAGCAGGCCCTGATGCCGCAGTTGCAAGCCAATTGCGAAATCCGCTATGCGCCGCCTGTCCGTACCGACGACGGGGATACCGCGCCACACCTCGGGCCAGTGTACCGCCGCCGCAAGCCGGCCACGATGACGCGGGCAACGATGCTTGACATTCTCACCGATCAGTGGGGGATACGCTGTTGGGGCTGCGGCTTTGAACCGCCCTCCGTAGAGTTTCTTGAACTTGACCACATCCTGCCGGATTCCGAGGGCGGCAGCAATGAACTGGAAAACCGCGCTCCCCTGTGCGGCCCTTGCAATCGTCGCAAGTCCAATGCAATGACATTGACCGCGCTGCGCCGGGACAACCGGCGCAACCAACGCTGGTACGGCCATCCCTCAATCGACCAGCGTGTTGAACTCCGCACCGCGCGTCAATGGGCACAGGACTATCTGGCGAATCTGGCCCAGCAGAAAACCACGGTGGGCACAACCTAATCACCTACCGGCATAGAAACATCAGCAGTCTGCTATCTGTAGTTCACGCAATCGTCAGCCCCAAGTCCCGCGCCGCCGTTTCCTGCTGCTTGTCCAGCGTCACGAAAGCCAGGCCTGGCGCCATTCGGCGAAGAACAAGGCGGTGGCGAGATGCCACCGCCGAATCGGATGCAACTGCGCGGTTCGCAAAACCGCCGCCATTTCGGCATCCAGGCGGCGGTTGGACATTATCCAGCGGATGCTGGACAGCACGTCGTCGTCAAACTCCCGCCCTTCAAGTGCCAAACCGGCGCGCATCTCCGCTTCCAGCAGGTTGGATGACATCAGGTAGCGGAAACTTTCCAGCTTCCGGCGCATTGATTCAGCGACCGGCTCCTCCCGGGCAGAAATTGGAGCAAGGGCGGTGGTATCAACGTAGCGCAGGCCGCCGGCCCCAGCAGTGTTGTTGTCATCGGCGACTAACCCCTCCGCTCCAGCATTCTTTGCAAGAAGCCCGGTATGTGAGCGATGGGCCGCAGTGTCTCCCGGGGCCCTTCGCCGCCAATCAGGATGCCCTGCTGGTGCAGTTCGGCGATGCGCCGGTCCAGGTCATCGGGTTCCGTGGTCGCGGTCTCTCTGCGGTTATCAGAGTTTTCGGTATCCATAAGCCGGTCGCCTCCCCATAATATGTCGTGGTTCAATTACAATTATAATCCCGGACAGTTGGTACAACGATTATGCCATTGCTGCCCCTTGCCCAACTGCGCCGCCTCGCCGCCAAAATCCTGCCTCCGGCCACGCCCCAGCCGGAGGACCGGGAGTCCATCTGGAGCATCTACCGGCGCGATGCCCGGACCTTCTTCCGCCTGGTCAGCCTGCTGTGGCTTGTCGCCCTGGCCTACATCGGTTATAAAACGCTCAACGAACCCGCGCCCCAATGGCAAACTACGCCGGCCGGATCTTGGTGGCAGACCGCCGGCGACCTCGCCCTCGCCGTACTGCACGATTTCGGCGGCGTAGCCATCGGAATTGCTATACTGTCGATGCTGCTGACTCGCCCGTTGAACCTCACAGGAGAACTGCTGATGTCGCTGTACCAGGCCATGGTGAACCGTTTCGTGACTCCCGTCATCGAGGCCCACGAAGCCCGGGGCAGAAAGCAAGGCCGCGCCGAGGGTCGTGCCGAAGGCCGCGCCGAGGGTCGTGCCGAAAGCAATGCCGCATGGCAAGACTGGAACCGTCGCCGCATGGGCGCCGAAGCCCAGGGTCGGCCATTCGACGAACCGCCGCCGGGCGATTGGGGCGACAATTCGGAGAACTGCTGATGTCGCTGTATCAGTTCATGGTGAACAACTTCGTCAATCCCGTTATTGAGGCGCGTAGAGCCGAGGGTCGTGCCGAAGTACAAGCCGCATGGCAGGCATGGAACCGTCGCCGCATGGACGCCGAAGCCCAGGGCCGGCCCTTCGACGAACCGCCGCCGGGCGATTGGCCGGACGGCAGCGGCTCCAATGGGCAGAACTGACTAGGCGAGCCGTTCAATCAATGCAAAGGCGCGCCGGCCCGGTTCGGCGCATTCACTCTTGACAGGAGAGTGATTGGATGAATCGAAGAATTATGGGCGGTATCCTGGTGGCGGTCATCGCGGTGGTGGCGCTGGGGATACTGGTGCTGCTGGCCGTTCTGCCCGGCCACACGACGGGAACGGACGCTGAGCTGACCGCCACGGCTGCCATGGTTTCACCCTCGGGAGACCCGATGGGAAACGTGGCGTTCCGGCAACATGGCGACTCGGTCCTGGTGGCCGTTGACGTTCACGGATTGACGCCGGGCGGCCACGCGCTCGCCATCCATTCCATCGGGTCGTGTACGCCCGACTTCCAGGCCGCTGGCGACCATTTCAACGCGGCTGAGGCGCGCCGAGGCTTCATTCACCGCAACTGGAAACGCGAAGTCCCCTACGGAGATCATGGCGGTGACCTCCCCAACATCTACGCCCACGCCGACGGTTCCGCCCGCGCTGATTTCGCAACCGACGGTTTCACCATCAGACTGGGAAAGAAGCACTCTTTGGTTGACGAAGATGGAGCGTCAGTCGTGATTTACCAGGAACCACAAAGGTACGGTGAACCGGAGACTGCGGACGGCAACCGGATCGCCTGCGGCGTCGTTCAACTCAACTAGAGCGAATCGGTAGGCAGGGTCTTTCGGTTTTCATGTTTGTCATTGCGAGCGCAGCGAAGCAATCCCGTCAAGGCTCCGGTGGCTAACCACAAACGGGTCTGTTCCAACGACAAGATTGCCATCCGCCAGAGGCGGACTGTGCTCCTCGCAACGACAACCGAAAGACCCTGAATCGGTAGGGGGCTGGCTTGCGCCCTTGGTGGGGCTGTGCAATACTCCAAGAGAAGCGGAAAGTATCCGAAGAGTGACCGGGTACCAGACTTTTTTACCAATCGGCTCTGGAGGGAACGATTATGGTATCATTGAGGCACGATATACACGAATGCGACACCCATGAGCACCACGGCGACGAGCCGGGCCACGTCCATGATATGCACGAATGTGACGGCCACGAGCACCACGCCGACGAGCACGAGCACAACATACACGAGTGCGACACCCATTGCCACCACGCCGACGAGCCGGGCCACGTCCACGACATACACGAGTGCGACGGCCACGAGCACCACAGCCACGAGCATGCCCACGCCCATTAGGCGGATACCTTGGGAAACGACGGAACCCTGGCGCATCGCCAGGGTTCTTTTTGTTTCTCCTCCCCCATCCTGCCCCACGATGCCGGCGCCTAGAATGGCAGGAGACGTCTCCCGCCGGTTCGCTCCAGGGCTTCCAGGTGCCCGACGTGGTGGTCCTCCGTGCAGCCTTCAACGGTCTGCTCCACTTGCAGGGTTATGTGCCGGATGCCAAATTCCTCGTTGGCGACCCGGCGCAGCCCTCTCAGCGCGCGCTCCACCTGTTCCCCGCTCAGCGTTGGCTCCAGCAGCACGTGCGCCGTCAGCACCTCGTAACCCGACGTGACCGTCCAGGCATGGACGTCGTGGATCAGCGTTACTCCTGCCTCTTCCTCCATCCGGTGGCATAACTGATATATGTCCAGACGCTCCGGCGTGGCTTGCAGGAGTACCTGGAACACCTTCTGCACCAGGCTCCAGGAACTGGCCAGGATCAGCAGCCCAATCAGCACGCTCAGTATGGGGTCGGCAACCCACCATCCGAAGACGGTCACCAAAACGCCGGAGACGATTACGCCGATGGAGCCCAGCAGGTCCGCCACCACGTGCCAGAACGCGGCTTCGACGTTGATGCTGTGCCCCGCCGAGCGGTGGAGGACGAACACGACCACGATGTTCACCAGTAGCCCCACGGCGCCGACGCTCAACATCAGCGGGCCTTGCACTTCGGGCGGTTCGCTGAACCGATGATAAGCCTCGAAGAAGATCCAGCCCGCTATCAGCCAAAGGCTCAAGGCGTTCACCAACGCGGCCAGGACCTCGGTGCGATGGTAGCCGAAGGTGCGCTCCACCGACGCCGGCCGGTTCGCCATCCACATGGCGAAAAGCGCCAGTCCAATCGCCCCCGCGTCGGTGAACATATGAGCGGCGTCGGCCAGCAGCGCCAGGCTGCCCGAGATAAGCCCTCCAATTATCTCCACCACCATGTACACCCCGATAAGCGCCAGCGAAATCACCAGGTTGCGCCGTCCCGCTTCCCGCAGATCATGGTCATGGTGGTCGTGGCCGCCGTGGTCATGCCCGGCATGGTCGTCGTGGGCCCCGTGGTCGTGGCCGCCGTGGTCATGCCCGGCATGGTCGTCGTGCCCGCCGTGGTCATGCCCGGCGTGGTCGTCGTGGGTCCCGTGATCGTGCCCGCCGTGGTCATGCCCGGCGTGGTCGTCGTGGGCCCCGTGGTCGTGGCCGCCGTGGTCATGCCCGGCGTGGTCGTCGTGGGTCCCGTGATCGTGCCCGCCGTGGTCATGCCCGGCATGGTCGTCGTGAGCCCCGTGGCCGTGGCCGTGGCCGCCGTGGTCGTGCTGACCATGGTCGTGCCCGCCGGGTCGATAATGACGCTCTGCCATCACATTTCTCCTTGTTCGCAAACGTCAACATTATATCCGGGCGAGATTGTCGGTCAAACGCAATGAACGTTCCCCAGGGCCTTTCGGTTTTCGTATTTGTCATTGCGAGCGTAGCGAAGCAATCTCGTCGAGGCACTGGCGGCTAACCACAAACCGGTCTGTTCCAACGACGAGATTGCCATCCGCCAGAGGCGGACTACGCTCCTCGCAATGACAACCGAAAGACCCTGGAACGTTCCCCAGGATGATTGCAAAGTCGATAAATCCGCCTGCCCCGCTCATCCTGATCTTGTCCGGTCATCCTGAGCTTGTCGAAGGATGGTTTGACCAGAACGGAGCACGGTTCGACAGGCTCACCATGAGCGGAAATTAGAAGGCTTCGAAAAGGCCCGGATAGCGGCGGTCAAAAGCGTTGACAATTTGGGCGGTTTTCCGTAACCTGTTTGGTGACTGGCGAAACCGGAAAGCCCCGGCAGCTCCGGGGCTTTTTTAGCCTATGGTGGACTCTCCTCCGGCCCGGTCGGCGTCAGCGTACCCCGCGCCCCGGTGGCGCAATTGGCAGCGCAGCCGATTTGTAATCGGCAGGTTAGGGGTTCGAGTCCCCTCTGGGGCTCCAAAGGAAATATACGTTGGTCAATCACCGGAACGACCGACGAACCAACCAAATATGGAGGGGTGGGTGAGTGGTTAAAGCCACCAGACTGTAAATCTGGCGCCCTGACGGGCTTCGCAGGTTCGAATCCTGCCCCCTCCACCACTCTCACTCTCTGAGATCGTCATTCCGGCGCAAGCCGGAATCCCGGTGAACCGAATACCACCAGCAAAATCAAATCACGCCCAAGTAGCTCAGCGGTAGAGCACGTTCTTGGTAAGAACGGGGTCGGCGGTTCGATTCCGCCCTTGGGCTCCATCGGCGTCATTAGCCCGCCGGGGTCGCCCCCGCGGGAGAGAAAGGAAACCAAAGGAGCAAGGAGTAACGCCCCACCATGGCTAAGCAAGTCTTCGACCGGTCCAAGCCCCACGTCAATGTGGGCACTATCGGTCACGTTGACCACGGCAAGACCACCCTTACCGCCGCCATCACCAGCGTGCTGGCCCAGGAGAACAACGCCAGCTTCCGCAGTTTCGACAGCATCGACAACGCGCCCGAAGAGCGCGCTCGCGGCATCACCATCGCCATCGCTCACGTGGAGTACGAAACCGAGAACCGGCACTACGCCCACGTTGACTGCCCCGGTCACGCCGACTACATCAAGAACATGATCACCGGCGCGGCCCAGATGGACGGCGCCGTCCTGGTCGTCTCCGCCCCTGACGGCCCCATGCCCCAGACCCGCGAGCACATCCTCCTGGCTCGCCAGGTCGAAGTTCCCTCCATCGTCGTCGCCCTCAACAAGGTTGACATGATGGACGATGAGGAGCTCCTGGAACTGGTGGAGCTGGAAGTCCGCGAACTGCTCAGCACCTACGACTTCCCCGGCGACGACACCCCCATCGTCCGCGTCAGCGGCCTCAAGGCCCTCGAAGGCGACGCCGAGGCCATGGATGGCGTCCGCGAACTGGTCAAGGTCATGGACGACTACATCCCGCAGCCGTCCCGCGTTACCGACCAGCCCTTCCTCATGCCCATTGAAGACGTCTTCGGCATCAAGGGCCGCGGCACCGTGGTCACCGGTCGCGTGGAGCGCGGCCAGCTGAACGTCGGCCAGGAAGTGGAAATCATCCGCTCCGGCGACGTGCGCAAGACCGTCGCCACCGGCCTGGAAATGTTCCACAAGCTGCTGGACACCACCGAAGCCGGCGACGCCGTGGGCGTGCTGCTGCGCGGCGTGGACCGGGACGAGGTGGAGCGCGGCCAGGTGCTCGTTGCCCCCGGCTCCATGCGCCCCTACCGGAGGGCCGAGGCCGAGGTGTACGTGCTCAGCCAGTCGGAAGGCGGCCGCCATACCCCCTTCTTCACCGGCTATAAGCCCCAGTTCTACATCCGCACCAGCGACATCACCGGCGAAATCGCTCTGCCCGACGGAGTCGAGATGGTGATGCCCGGCGATAACATCACCATGACCGTGCAACTGATTACGCCCGTCGCCGTCGAGGAAGGACTGCGCTTCGCCATCCGCGAGGGCGGCCGCACCGTCGGCGCCGGCGTCTTCACCAGGCTTTTGGAGTGACCTGATGGCCCGCAAGTCCACCGACGCCCGGCAAGTCATCACGCTGCAATGCACCGACTGCCGCGAGCGCAACTACTCGACCATCAAAAACCGGCGCAGCCACACCACCCGCATGGAATTGCGGAAGTATTGCAGCCGCTGCCGCGGTCACCAGGTTCACCGCGAAGTGAGGTAACCGACCATGGCCAGGGCATCTACCCGAAGACCGGCTCCGATCTCTCCCCGCGCCGTGGGGAGGATCGGCCCGGTTACCTTCCTGCGGGAAACCGTCTCGGAGCTGCGGAAGTCCGTCTGGCCCAGCCGCGAGGAAACCGCCCGGTTGACGGCCATCGTCATCGTGCTCGCCGTTGCCATGGGCTTTTTCCTGGGCCTGCTCGACCGCATTTTCGATTTCGCTATGGGCTTCGTCATCGGTCTCCGCCAGCTATCCTTCTGATCCAGCCCCTTCGCCGACCGCGGTCGGCGAACCCCCGTAGCGGCTCTGATCGGGACGGAGCGGTTTTTACGTGACCCTCCCGTCGTCTATGCTTGCGTAGCCGGCGGAAGGGTCCTGCGGCCTCGCCGTGTCCCTAACCACCTTCCAACCGGGTGCAAGACAATGACCACAATGCAACCGCCCGCTGACCTGCGCTGGTACATCGTCCATACCTATACGGGCCAGGAGGACATGGTCAAGCGTAACTTGGACCTGCGCCGGCACAGCCTCGGTATGGATGACCGCATCCGCCGGGTGGAAGTGCCCGCCGAAGAGGAGATCGTCCGCAACAAGGGCGAGCGCAGTTCCCAGCGACGCAAGCTGTTCCCCGGCTATATCCTGGTCCAGATGGTCATGGACGACGAAGCCTGGTTCCTGGTGCGAAATACCACCGGCGTCACCGGGTTCATCTCCGCTGAGGAAGAAGGCGGCGACCGCCCCCGGCCCGTGCCCCTGGACGACCGGGAAGTTGACGACATCCTGGATCGGGTGGCCTCGGGCGAACCCCGCGCCGTCATCGGCCTCGCCCAGGGCGACATGGTGCGCATCTCCGAAGGCCCCTTCGCCGACATGATCGGCCGTGTGGAGGAGGTGGACGAGCACCGGGGCCAGGTCACGGTTCTCATCTCCGTTTTCGGCCGCGAAACCCCCGTCGCCCTCGACTTCATCCAGGTGGAGAAAGTCTGACCTTTTCCGCCGGCCTTTTTGGGTTCTACCCTGGGAATGGTATAATGGCGGCGCCGAAAGGCGATGATTCGTTCATCGCAGAAATTGGCGGCGTCACTTTCGCCGTTCTAACACGGATCAGCATTTGCTTTACTTGGGCAATCTTTTGGCTTTGCCGGGTTACCCTAACGGATGCGCTAGACCACCAACTTGCCGAACCCAAGTTAATAGCAGTCGAACTGCTGGGGGAGAATCCCTTTGACCAAGGGTTCAGCATTGGCATGGCGATGTTGACGGCGCAGGTATGCCTAATCGCGTGGCCTCATATCAAAGGAGGAGCTATGGGCTTGATTGCAAGGTCGGCAGAGACTTGGTCTGAAGGCATAGCAAGGCGGTTGTCTCCCAAAGCAGCAAAAATATTTGCCCAACGTCTGCCGACCGCTGATCTCCGGGAAATCCTGGAAAAGCGGGAACAGTCGGAGAAGGCAGAAGCGGCCGAGTCCGAATAAAAGGTACACCCTCACCCCGCCCCTCTCCCGTGACGGGAGAGAGAACATTTAACGGAGGCCCTCAGTGGCAAAGAAGGTACGCGCCGTCATCAAGCTGCAACTGGAAGCGGGGAAGGCCACCCCGGCCCCGCCGGTGGGACCGGCGTTGGGTCAGCACGGCGTCAACATCATGGCCTTTGTCAAGGAGTACAACGAGCGCACCGGCAGCCAGGCCGGCACTATCGTCCCGGTCCACCTGACCGTGTACCAGGACCGCTCCTTTACCTTCGTGACGCGCACCCCGCCGGCTTCGGACCTGCTTCGCCGCGCCGCCGGCATCGAAAAGGGCCAGGGTGACGCCCGCGCTCCCATCGGAGCCGCCATCTCCAACGATATGCTCCGCGGCATCGCCGAGGACAAGATGAAGGACCTCAACGCCAACTCGGTCGAGCAGGCCATGAACATCATCGCCGGCACCGCCCGCAGCATGGGCATCGCCATCGAAGGCGACTAGAGATCTCATGCCCAACACACCCGCAAAAATCCCCTCTCCCTTGATGGGAGAGGGCTAGGGTGAGGGTGAACGCCGCAAGGGAGAACAGCAAAATGCCCAAGCACAGCCGTCGCTATAACGCCGTCGCCGAGCGCATCCCGGAAGACTCCGTGTACCAGCCCCGCGAGGCCATCGACCTGGTCAAAGAACTGTCCACCGCCAAGTTTGACGAGACCATGGAGGTCCACCTCCGCACCAACGCCGACGTGCGCCACGCCGAACAGCAGGTGCGCGGCGTGACCGTCCTGCCCCACGGTCTGGGCAAACAGGTGCGCGTGCTGGTCTTCGCCAACGGCGAAGCCGCCGACATCGCCCGCCAGGCCGGCGCCGACTACGTCGGCGACGACGACCTCATCGCCCAGATCGAAGGCGGCTGGATGGACTTCGACGTCGGGCTGGCCATTCCCGAAGTGATGTCCAAAATCGGCCGGCTGGGCCGTTACCTGGGCCGCCGCGGCCTGATGCCCAACCCCCGCACCGGAACCCTGGTGCAGGCCCGCGACCTCCCCCGCGTCATCCAGGAATCCAAGGCCGGCCGCCTGGAGTTCCGCACCGACCGCACCGCCATCATCCATGGCCAGTTCGGCAAGTCCTCCTTCGAGACCGACGCCCTGGTGGACAACCTCACCGTCTTCATGGACTCCGTGATGCGCGAGCGCCCCGAAGCCGTCAAAGGCTCCTTCATCAAGTCGGCCTACATCACGTCGTCCATGGGCCCCGGCATCTCGGTGGACGTAGGAACCCTGCAAGCGATGAAGCCGGAGTAGCTACCCGCCGTGCCGTGCGCAACCGGCAACGCCATCGTAATCGTGGCCGCAGCGAGGACTGCGGCCATTTTCTTTATCGTGCCGGGCGGCGGGCGATTGCCGTGACCGATTTTACATCGCGAGCCTATACCGCAGCCGGGATGGGTAGCGTTGCAATTTAGGCGGTTTGACCTTGTAGGGGTGACCGGCCGGTCGCCCCTACCTGCACCGGCAACGGTGTCCGCGGAATTAAACCACCTGAAACGGAACGCCACCACGGGCAAAATCGTCGCCCCTACCATCATTTCGGCAGACCTCGCTCGTCGTACAATTCTTCCTGCCAGGCTTTAGACGGTGGATTGTTCTCGTCGTACTGGTCGGGGTGTTCCTCACGCCAGCGGCGTCCGGCTGCGCTTAATGCTCTATAATCTTCGACTATTTCATCGGCAATCATCCGGGTGACCGGCATTGGCGTCTTGGCGTCCAGATCGTCCAGCGCCATCGTAAGCACCCGCTCCGCCGCCTCCGGGCCGGCAAACCCCAGCCGCTCCGCCAAAGCGGCGATGCGCGCCTCGGTTTCGGGTTTCAGTGTGGTTGCCATGTCGCTCCCCCACGAGGTTCAGGGCCTGTTGATTAGTCATCCACCCGCAATTGTACGTTATAGGGACTGACGCCGCAGTGTTCAAGCAAATACATTGCCATTCCTAACGCGCGTATGCCGACGACAAGGTCGCCATCAATAGAAAGTCGCGTTCCATCGATACGGATCGTATTGCCGAATGGAGACCCGGTTCCATGAGCGGCTCTGGCGCTGACGATATATCGCTTGCTCTTTGGATTGAGTGGCACAGGGAGGTTATCAGGTGTAAGCGAACCATTCGACGATAGCCACTTTACCATCTCCACAACCAAATCACGCCAATTCTTCACTTCACGCACGCTCTCACCAGGAAATCGTACTGCTGTTGGAGGATTTGAGCCGCGTGGCGGATTGAATGACGACAACGCCACCCACCCCGGCGACGGGAAGTTAAGCGGCAGCGGATTGGGGACACCAAGCGGGAGGGTATCAGGCACTTCCGGAGGCTTCGAGGTCAAGTTGCGCTGCCACAACGGCAACAGCCGAATTATGACTTGGTGTGCTGGGGCTCCGCCAACAATAGGTATTGTATCTATCGCTTTGGCGTTCGCCTTGCTCACATCGTATAACCGCCAGTTGCGGCCATCAGTAAGGACGCCGTACCCAGTATCAGCTTTTTGGCAATATCCAATCAACTGTTTTTCGTGGACAGCAAGAGGTTCCCCCAATTTCTTGGCTTCCACCAAGGCAACGGGTTGGCCGTCAGACCCGAGCAAGGCGTAATCAACCAAATCATCGCCTATGCCATACTCCGGCGTCACCACCCCCGGGTCGGACACGTCCCAGCCCAACGCAACCAGCAGCGGGTCAATCAACGCCATGCGCGTGCGCGTTTCGTTTTCCCGCAGCGTCGCGCCGTGCTCGCGGATGCGCTGTTGCAGCGTTTCAATTACAGCGACCAGGTCGTCCAGCATGACTACTTCTCCCGTACCGCTGCCAGTATATCAAGCCGCCTGACCCGTCACTGCCAATTCCCGCCCCACGGCGCGGAGGGCTTTGGCGACCTCGCCGATGGGCGTGCGGTAGTCCAGGTTGACGAGCGCGGCTGCATCGTCCTCGCAGATGTCCAGACGCGCCGCCAAGTCGGCCGCACTCAGTTTCTGCTCGCGCATGGCGGTGTACAGGTCCAGCTGCGCCGCAATCACCGGCTGCACCGCCAGCAACTCCTGCCCTTCTTGAAAACGGCTGGGCGCCGGCAAATCCAGGTCGTGGTTGACATGGTGGCTGAGCGCGACCACCAGGCAATCTTCAGCGAGGATGAGGGCTTCCCGGAACGTAAAGCCTCCGGTGTGCGCCCACGGAATATCCGGAAAGGACACCACAAACCCGTTCCCGTCGTCCGCATTTCCTACAATGGTGCATGGGTACAAATATTTCATCGTCAGAACTCCCTGGGGTTAACGCCCAACTGGCGAAACATCGAAAACAACGTATCTCGGGGACGTCACCCTTCGTTCCCCGTGCATCCTTAGTTCCCTTGTTCATCCTTGTTCATCCTTGTTCATCATGAGCCACCATAACCGCTCATCCTGAGCCTAACCACTCGCTCATCCTGAGCCTGTCGAAGGATGCCCGCCGGTGCCACTCATCGCCGAGTCCGAGAAAGTTGCATTAGCCTATCCCAATCTCTTTCAATCAACGCTTCTTTCTTGGCCCTCGACCAGCCTTTGACTTGGCGTTCTCTGGCGAAGGCTTCTTCCCTGGAATGAAACTGCTCCGAAAACACGAGGCTTACCGGGCGGCGTTTGACGGTATATCCGGGTATCGCTCCCGTTTGGTGGGCGGCCAGTCTCGCCTCCAGGTTGTCGGTGTGGCCGGTATAGTACGAGCCATCGGAGCAACGGAGTATGTACACGTAAAATGCCATGACGCGGGTTCCTCTTGCGGGGTCATCCTTCGACAGGCTCAGGATGAGCGGGTGGGTAGGCCAGGATGTTTTCTATCCGCTCATGGTGAGCTTGTCGAACCATGCCTCCGAGTGGGCCATCCTTCGACAAGCTCAGGATGAGCGGTTTTTGTCCCTACTCCTCCAGCGTCGTTATATCCCCTGGGTCATCCCACGGCGAGAATCTTACCAAACTCAGCGGAGCGTTCATGCGACCTGTTCCGCCGCCGGGGCGCAGCCGACTGCCCGCAGCGCATTGAGGACCTGCCCGATTGGTGTGCGGTAGTCCAGGCTCAACAGCCGGTCAACGTCCTCGCCGCCAACCCCCAGCCGTTCCGCTAGTTCCGCCCGGCTGATGCCTTGCTCCCGCATGGCCGTGTACAGGTCCAACTGCGCGGCGATGACCGGCTGCACCGTCAGCAACTCCTGTCCGTCCTGGTAGGGGCTGGGCGTGGGAAGTTCATGCCCGAGGTGAATGTAGGCGGACAGTGCGACAACCATACAATCCTCGGCGAGGATGATGGACTCCTTGAAAGTTTTGCCGCCGGTATTGGCCCCGTATATGTCAGGAAACGAGACCACGAACCCCCATCCGCCCTCTTCTTCGTCCGGTTTGATGTTGCACGGAAAGGTGTACTTCACGTTTCAAAACCTCCGCCTGTCGATATCCAAGTCTCTCAGCATATTCCGAAGCGTACCCAAGCGAATCTCTCCGTGCTGAACGGTGGTAAACCGCTCCCCGATGAAGATCCTGCCGTGGCTACCCTTTCCTCAAGCAGGGTCGAAATAGAAATCAAGGCCGTTGGCCCTGGCATAACGCCGGGCGCGCCGCACGAATTCTCTGCCGTTCATCAGCCGATTTTCGTACCGGCGCGCCCATGGCGTCAAGATTTTCTGCGTCCTACTCCTCCAGCGTCGTTATATCCCCCGGGTCCAGCCCCAGCTCCTGCGCCTTCAACAGCCGGCGCATGATCTTCCCGGAGCGGGTTTTGGGCAGCGTCGGCGTGAACTCAATCTCCGCCGGCACCGCTATCGGCCCCAGCTCCCGCCGGACGTGCAGTTGCAGGTCGTTGATCATCCGGTCCGACCCTTCGCTCCCCATGCGCAGCGTTACGAACCCTTTGATCACCTCGCCGCGCAGTTCGTCGGGCTTGCCGATTACCGCCGCCTCGGCCACCTCGGGATGCGACACCAGCGCCGACTCCACCTCCGCCGACCCGATGCGGTGGCCCGCCACGTTCAGCACGTCGTCGGCCCGGCCCACCACCATGTAGTACCCGTCGGCGTCGCGCAATGCCACGTCGCCGGAGGAGTACACCCCCGGCACCTGGTTCCACGTGTCGGCGTAGCGGTCGGGATCGCCCCACACCGTGCGGGAGAAGTGGGGAAACGGCCGCCGGATGACCAGGAAACCGCCCTTGTCCGGCTCCTCGATGGGCTGTCCCTCCCGGTCCACAATATCCATGACCGCGCCGGGCAGGGGCTTGCCCACCCGTCCGGGCCGCGTCGTCATGGTGGCGGTGGTGCCCAGGCAAGGGCCGCCCGTCTCCGTCTGCCACCAGTTATCCACCATGTGCGCCCACTCGCCGCCGCCGCAGATGTGCTGGTAGGCCCAGCGCAGGGCTTCCGGGTTCAGCGGCTCGCCGGCGCAGGTGAGGAAGCGCAGCGAGCGCAGGTTGTAGCGGCTGGCCGGCTCCTCGCCGTAGCGCATCAGCATCCGCACCGCCGTGGGCGCCGTGAAAATCACGTTGACCCCGTACTTCTCGATGACCTCGTAGAACACCGCGTTGTGCGGGAAGTCCGGCGCACCCTCCCGGAACACCGTCGTCGCCCCTGCCACCAGCGGCGCATAGACGATGTAGCTGTGTCCCACCACCCAGCCGATGTCCGACATGCACCAGAACACGTCGTTGTCCTTCACGTCCCAGAAGTTCTTGAAGTGGTAATGCGTGCCCACCATGTAGCCGCCGTGGACGTGGACGACGCCCTTGGGCTTGCCCGTGGTGCCGCTGGTGTACAGGATGTACAGCGGGTCTTCGGCGTCCATCACCTCGGCGGGGCAGTCGATGCTGCTGTTGGCGAGAAGTTCGTCGAAGTCCACCTCGTTGTAGCCGTGCGGCGACGGCCCGCCGCTCGACGTGATGTGCTCCCGCCGGAACACGATGACGTGCTCCAGGCTGTCGCAGCCCACCACCGCCTCGTCGGCGATGGCCTTGAGGTCAACCACGTTGCCCCGGCGGTAGCCCACGTCGCCGGTGATCAGCGCCTTGGCGTTGGCGTCCTGGATCCGGTCCCGCAGCGAACCCACGCTGAACCCGGCATATACCACGCTGTGAATCGCGCCGATGCGGGCGCAGGCCAGCATACTGATGGCCCCCTCCGGCGTCAGCGGCATATAGATGACCACCCGGTCGCCCTTGCCCACGCCCAGGGACTTCAGCCCGTTGGCGAAGCGGTTCACCTGCTGGGCTAGCCGGGCGTAGGTATAGACCTGCTCCGTGCCGTCCTCCCCCAGCCAGATCAGCGCCGCCTTGTTGCGTCGCTCCGTGGTCAGGTGCCGGTCCAGCGCGTTGTAGGCGATGTTCGTCTGGCCGCCCACGAACCACCGGAAGTTGGGGTATTCCCACTGGAACACATCATCCCACCGCCGGAACCAGTGCAGCTCCTCCGCCGCCTCGGCCCAGAACCCCTCGGGATCCGCCACCGAGCGGGCATAGACGGCGTCGTAGTCGGAAAGCGTGGCCTGTCCCGAAACGTGCGGCGGCGGCGGTATCTCGCCGGCCTCCTGCAAAAGATGGTCAATCTGTCCCTGCTGAACCATAAAAGCGCACCTCGCAATGCAAAAATCGCGTGAAGTGCGCCCATTGTACCGGGATTGGGAGGATGGCGTTGGGCAGATAGTGACGGCGACAGCCGGACGGCGGCAGAATGGGACGGGTATGATGGGCAGACTTCACTATTTCCAATTGAAACGCAACAGCGTCGGGCCGGGATGCAACAATGATTGAGCGCGATTATAATGAAGACCGCGAAACCATCTGGGGGATCAACCGGGAAGACCGTCCCTGGTTCCAATTGCTCACCCTGCTGGGTGGTGTGGCTGGCTCTATCACATTGACGGCGCTGGCGCTCAACTACGGGCCGCCCGACAACGCGCCCAGCGAGACGGCGGGCGGCATCGTGCTGGGAATCGGGGGCAGCTTCGTCTCGTCCGGCTTCATTGCCTGGGGGTTGCTGCAATGCAAGGAGTTAATCATGTCAATCGCGTACTGGATTAAACGACGAAACGCTAAGAATCGGGCAGAACTGATCGAGCAAGGTTACGAGCAAGGTTACAAGACGGGCTATGATGACGCCCAAAGTGGCCGCCCGCGTCGGATGGAAGTATCTGACGCGGGTCGAGTTGAACGTGAACGGCAGCTGCCGCGCCGGCGGCGAGCGCGGCGTCGTTTGAACCGCCCGGAGTAGCGGGGCGCGCCTATCGTACCGGGATTGGCTAGATGGTTTTGGCGGAACGCCGGGTACGGCGACCACCTGTAGGGGCGAATAATTATTCGCCCCTACACCGGGTCAACATACTCAGGATCCTCGGTCCATTTCGCGGGATTGTTCACTATGTATGCGCGAATGTCACGCAATGTGGCCTCACTGCGGATGACGTGCTCGTAATAGTTCCGTTGCCAGACATCGCGGACGTCGGTGTTCGCCCGAAACCACTTGGTTACGCCGATCTTGAAACCACGCACAATTGATCCCAAGGTCCGTGATGGAGACCGAAACGAAGAACAGCCGGAGCGTAGGGGCGAATGATTATTCGCCCCTACGCTGGTTTCGGTGATGAAAATTATCCCGTGGATATGGTTTGGCATCACCACAAATGCGTCGGTCTCGGCGTGCGGGTAATGATCAGGTATGGCGGACCCGCGCTCCGCGACCGCTCGCCCCGCTTTAGTCAACTGCATTTCATTCCCCGCAATCGAACCGAACAACGGCAGGCGGTCGCGGGTGCAGACGGTGACGAAATACGCGCCCGCTTGACCGTAATCATAATCCGGCAAGCGCAGGGAATGTCGTCGTCGTTGAGGATTTTGGGGTGTGTTCATATTATTGAGGTGTGTTGGTCAGTCGTAGGGGCAAATGATCGGGGCGAATGATTATTCGCCCCTACACCGCAAACCCTAGTTTATCACCCGCCCGCCGGCGCTGGTAAAATCGCCCCATGGTTACGCACCTGGACACCACCGACCTGCGATACGCCGACGCCGCAGCGTCCATCCTGCGCCGCCACGACAACTTCGAGGCCGAGGCCAACATCACCACCGCCGTCCGCGATTTCCTCATCCTCACCGGCCTGGCCAACGGCGACGAAATCATCGAGGAAAACCCGCCGGCCGATTCCCCGTCGGCCAGCCGCCGCGCCGTGGACCTCACCGCCCTGGATACCTTCATCGAGTTCAAGCGGCGCGTCGGAACCGCCGGCGGCGGTTTCAACCCCAACCCGGCCCACATCCAGCAGATCGACGACTACCTGGAGGCGTCCAAGTCAGCGGGCAAAGGCATCCGCACCGGCATCCTAACCGATGGCAAATACTGGCTCCTCCGCTGGCCGGAGGCCGGGCCAGTGCGAACCAACCCGCCCTACGGCTTCGCCCTGGAGTCAGCCGACCAATGGCTGCTCCTCTACGAATGGCTCCGCGACCGCGCCCTCCTCTCCCTGGAAAGCATCCCCGCCGACCGCGCCAACGTGGAGCAATACCTCGGCCCGGGCAGCCCGACCTACCAGCGCGACATCGACGCCCTGGCCCGCCTCTACGCCGAAGCCGCCCAGTACGAAACCGTCCGGGTCAAACGCCGCCTCTGGGAAAACCTCCTCCGCGCCGCCCTGGGCGAAATCGCCCAGCAACCGGCGGAACTGGACCACCTCTTCATCCGCCACACCTACCTCAGCCTGGTCATCGGCATGGCCGTGCAGGCATCCTTCGGCATCGACCTCCGCCAGGTGGCGGAAACCGACCCGTCCGACCTGCTGCAAGGCCGCCGCTTCCGCGACGCCACCGGCCTCAGCGGCATCATCGAATCCGACTTCTTCGCCTGGCCCGATGAACGGATTTCTGACAAATCAGTGGGCGGACAAGATTTGCTGAAGGCCCTGGCCCGCCGCGTCGCCCGTTTCGACTGGCAGAACGCCTCGCCCGACATCGCCGCCATCCTCTACGAAACCGTCATCCCGCCCGGAGAACGCCGCACCCTGGGCGAATACTACACCCCCGCCTGGCTCGCCCGCGCCATGGTCCGCGAACTGGTGGACGACCCACTGAACCAGCGGGCGCTGGACCCGGCCTGCGGTTCGGGAACGTTTATCGCCGAGGCAGTAGGGCATTTTCTGGAAGCGGCCAATCCGGTTCTGTCATTGCGAGGAGCGCAGCGACGTGGCAATCCCGACGGTGGGGTGGAGCACGCCGACTACACGCCCTCTCCGCCGGAGCGAGATTGCCACGCTGCGCTCGCAATGACAGAAGGTGATACGCCTCTACACCCCAAAGAACTCCTCGACCGCCTCCGCGTCGCCGTCACCGGCATCGACGTCCACCCCGTCGCCGTCCACCTCGCCCGCGCCGCCTGGGCCCTGGCCGCCCGTCCCGCCATCGAGGCCGCCGTCCACGCCGGCTACGACGCCTCCGGCTCCGTCCCCATCTACCTCGGCGACGCCCTCCAACTCCGCTTTCGCGCCGGCGACCTGTTCGCCGGCCAGCAGGTAACTATCCAGGTGGATGACGACAGCGCGGAGCTGGTGTTCCCCATCTCCTTGGTGGACCGCGCCGATACCTTCGACTCCCTCATGAGCCAGGTCGCCGCCGACATCGAGGCCGGCCAGGACCCCCTGATCGCCCTGGACGACCACGGCATCACCGATGCTAACGAGCGTGCTACGCTGGTCGACACCATCGCCACCCTGCAACGCCTCCACGACGAAGGCCGCAACCACATCTGGGCCTACTACACCCGCAACCTCGTCCGCCCCGTCGCCCTCAGCCGCACCAAAGTGGACGTGGTAATCGGCAACCCGCCCTGGCTGAACTACAACCAGACCGCCGACATCCTGCGCACCGAGCTGGAGCGGCAGAGCAAGAACCTCTACGGCATCTGGGTGGGCGGACGCTACGCCAGCAATCAGGACGTCGCCGGCCTGTTCTTCGCCCGCAGCGTTGACCTGTACCTGCGGGATGGCGGCAAAATCGGCATGGTGCTGCCCCACAGCGCGTTGCAGTCCGGGCAGTACGCCAAGTGGCGCAGCGGCGCGTGGGAAGCCAGGCCAACCGGCCGGGGACGCAACCGGGTTGCCGGGCGGACGCTGGCGGTGAACTTTGAGCATAAGGCGGCGTGGGATTTGGAGCGATTGGAACCCAACACCTTCTTTCCCATAGCGTCCTGCGTGGCCTTTGCGGAACGGGTCGGCGAGAACGCCGAAGGGACTGCATTGGCCGGGTCGGTGGAACGCTGGGAAGGCAGGGCCGGCGACGACGACGTGCGCCGGGTGTCCAGCGGCATAACTGATACTTCGGTCAGCGGCGATTCGCTCTACGCCGGCTATGCGCGGCAAGGCGCTCCCATCCGTCCGCGCCGGCTGTTCTTTGTGGAGGAAATAGAGAATCCGTCGCCAGTCCAAGCCGGCCTAACAATTACGGTTAACCCACGCCGGGGCGGACAGGACAAAACGCCATGGCGTGACCTGGACCTGACCGCCATCACCGAGCAGACGATTGAAAGCAAGCACCTCTATGATGTGTATTTGGGCGAAACGGTGGTTCCCTACGCCACGTTGGAACCGCTCAAAGCAATCCTGCCCGTAAAGAAAGGCGAATACGTGATACCAACAGCTGAAAACGGGCCAGGTGGCGTCCGGTTGGGCGGGCTGGAGCGGATTATGCGGCGCCGGTGGCAGACTATCAGCGGGTTGTGGAACAACAACAAACCTGCTGCCAGCAAACTAAACCTGCTGGAAAGTTTAGACCATTATGGCAAACTTTCATCGCAATTGGATTGGCAACAGAATCCCAGCAGCAGACCCGTTAGGGTTGTTCAAACCGAAGCTGGCGTGCCAACCGCTGCAATTCTGGCAAACGATGACGCTTTGGTTGACGAAACTCTATATTGGATTACTTGTAAAGACATACACGAAGCCAACTACCTCCTGGCAATCATCAACAGCGAAACGCTGTACGAGGCGGTACAGCCGTTGATGTCCAAAGGCCAGTTCGGCGCGCGCCATCTGCACAAGCAGCTATGGAAGTTGCCCATACCGGAGTTCGACCCGAACCACGAGTTACACGCCACCCTATCCCAAGCCGGCAAGCAAGCCGCCTCCGCCGCCTCAACCCGCCTGTCCCAGCTGCAAGCCGAACGCAGCAAGGCCCGCCCGCTGACGGTAACCATAGCCCGCCGCGAGCTACGCGCCTGGCTCCGCAACAGCGCCGAGGGCGCAGCGGTGGAGGGATTGGTGGGGCGGCTGCTGGGGGGCGGGTAGTATCCGCGTTTGGTACAATTGGGATGAGGGATCTGCCTTAATTTGATGAGTCGTGCGTAACCGGGGCCAACTATGCTGATTGAAAGATTGCAAGTCAAGGGATTGCTGTCCTTCGGGCCGGATGGCATTGACCTGCCGCTGGAACCGCTGAACGTCATCATCGGCCCAAACGGCAGCGGCAAGTCAAACCTGCTGAAAGTTTTGGCGCTTCTCCGAGCGGCGCCCGATAACCTGTCCGCGTATGCGATGGAAACGGGCGATGTTTGGGATTGGTTCTGGCAGCCGAGTGGCTACGATGCCAATGCGTCGATTGATGTCACGGCGGCGTTTTTATCGCGCACTTCAACACACCATTCGCTGGTATTTTCTCCACACGAGGATTGTTTCAAAGTCCAACGGGAAGAAGTTCGTCATGTGATGGGATCATCAATCTCAAAGGTGGTACGAGCGGATGCCGCAGGGAAAGTGTTTCTTGACGGTTCCGAGACACCGACGGACGGACTGATACTGCCTGTAGGTAGGTCTGTACTATCGTTGCGAAGCGATGTACCTAGGTCAAAAGCAGTCAACGACCTAGTAGCACATATCGAATTTATCCGGTTGCGCGGAGACTACAGTCGCATACAATTGCATCGCAATTGGATATTCGGGGATACAGCGCCGCTGAGGCAGGAACAGAGCGCAGGTTCATGGGGTCATTGGTTGTTCAAGCACGGCGAAAACTTGGCGAATGTGCTTTCCAACTTCTCTCCAAGCAACCGGGACAAGCTTACCAAGCGACTGGCCCGTTTCTATGACGGTATAGTTGGGATCAGTACCCCGGTGAATGACGGCAAGGTATCCCTTTTGTTGGAGGAAAGCGGCGACCGGCAGATTCCGGCGGCTCGCCTGTCCGATGGGACGCTACGCTACTTGTCCCTGCTCACCATATTGCTCGACCCGAACCCACCGCCCCTGATTGGCATTGAAGAGCCGGAGCTTGGGCTGCATCCCGACATAGTCTTTGACCTGGCTCCGCTGCTGGTGGAAGCCTCGGAACGCACCCAGTTGGTGGTAACCACCCATTCGCCGACGCTGATTGACGCGCTGACCGACCACTCATCCAGCGTGGTGGCCTGCGACAAGTACGACGGACAAACCCGATTCCGGCGGGTCAATCCCGAGGCCTTGGCATCATGGATTGGCGACCGGGGATTGGGCGAGGTATGGGCCGACGGCGGCATCGGCGGCAATCGGTGGTAAAAGCCGCCGTTTATATCGAAGGAGGAGGGACCAGCAACAGTTTGGGCCGACTCTTCCGGAACGCTTGGAGCGATTTTTTCGCGTCTGCCGGTCTAGCCGGCAACCTGCCGCGTATCGTCCGAGGTCGGAGCCGCAACGACACCTTTGACCAATTTAGGACAGCAGTCAGGTCGGGCCGGCGCGAAGAACTGCCCATCCTGCTGGTGGACAGTGAAGGGCCAGTTGCCGCCGGCCGTTCCACGTGGGAGCACCTGCAAGCCAATGACCGGTGGGCGCGTCCGCCGGAAGTCGGCGACGAGCAAGCTTTTCTGATGGTGCAGACCATGGAAACCTGGCTGCTGGCCGACCGCGCCGCGCTACGGGATTACTTTGGCGCATCCTTCCGCGAAAACAGGCTGCCGTCGCAATCTAACTTGGAGGACATTGCGAAAGAAACGGCATTGCGGTCACTGGAGCGCGCTACTGCCGACTGCAACAAGCGGTACGCCAAAGGCGCAGTTTCCTTTGAGGTTTTGGGGCGAATCAATCCCGATGCCGTCTCGGAAAGATGCTCCCATGCCAAAGCGTTGCTTGATCACCTGCGGTCGCTTTGAGAGTATGTTAGCGGTTTTGCTCTGCAACAGACGCCGCCCGTTCCCGTTGCCGCGCCAAGGTCGTCTGGTAGTCGGCCTCGAGGTTGGTCCAAAACTGCGCTTCAATGCGCAGCGCATCGCCGAGAGCAAGTGCAATATCCGGCGTGATGGCCTTTTCACCCTGGATAATTTGGTCTATGACCTGTTCCGGGCAGTTGGTCAGGACTGCCAACTCCCGCGGGGTCATGCCGCGAACTTCCAGCTCTTCCGCCAGAGTTTCGCCGGGCGGTATCGCCAGGTCGGAATACACCCGCGGGGTTTTAGTCGTCATAATGGTTGCTAACCTCCCATTCACCCTATGTCACCCTATGGATGAATATATCACCGCCCGGCTCTCGTATGTCAAACATCCTTTGCGCCTCTGCGTCTTCGCGCCTTTGCGATAAAAAGTCGTCAAATCCCGAACCTCCCTCTCCCGACTGACAATGGTAGCGTTCCGTTTTAGGTGGTTTGGTCTTTGTCATTGCGAGCGCAGCGTGGCAATCTCGTTGGCGCAGCAGCAGTTTTGGCCGCTCGAATGCATTGCCGTAAAACTGAACCACCTAAATTGCAACGCTACCGACTGACAATCACCCCCTTGACCACTCGCCGCCAGAACGTATATCCTAAATACGTCTAGGCAAAACAGCTGTTTCATCCAATCTCCAAAAAGGCAGGATTTCACTTCGACGGCCAACCCCGTCAGTTTCCCAAATCGCAACCGGTCGCAGTGGCAAGGCTTTGATTAGACTCGACGCCCTCACCATGATTGACCAGCTGGACCGCCGGGACTGCCCGAGCCCGCGCGCAGGTGCGCCTTTGGCGCGCCGAGTACACGAAAAAGTAGGGGTCAACGCGTTGCGTACCCAAACCGGCCGTATGCTGACAACGAAGTGCTGAAAGTCCGCCCCTGGCGGGCTGCCAAATCCGCCCCTGGCGGGCTGGCAAGTCCGCCCCTGGCGGAAAATCCTGCCTTTCACCCCACAACCCAAAAGGAACCAAAACCCCGAAACACCCAACCAACCTAATCCTGAAAATCCCAATAATCCGGCAAATAACGTCACCCCGTACTTGATACGGGGCCCGCTTCTGACGAATCCCAAATTGACAGCCTTCCATCCCTGTACCTACAATCGGGCTACATCAACCCAACCATGATCGGGTTCCGGCCCGATGGGAGGACAACATGGCTGAATTGCTGGGGCTGGGCTGTTCCCACGGCCCAATCATTCTCACCCCGCCCGAGGTCTGGGCCAAGGGCCGGGAACGCATCTTCGCCCGCGTGCCGGGCTACGAACCGCCGGCCGCATTGCTGGCAGAGCTGGGCGACGACAACGGCCTCAGCCGCGACATCAGCGACCAGCAGAAGGTCGTCAAGTCCTTTGAAATCATGCGCGACCGCCTCCACCAGTGGCAGCCGGACGTCCTTATGGTCATCGGCGACGACCAGGCCGAGAACTTCCTCCAGGACAACCTGCCTCCCTTCTGCCTCTACACCGGCGACACGGTGGACGGCTACCCCTTCCAGCGTGGGGCCGCCCGCACCAACCTCTGGAACGCCGCGCCGGAGACCAAGTTCACCTTCCAGTGCCCCAAGGACTTCTCCCGGGACCTGCGCAACTTCCTCATCCGCGACGGCTTCGACATGGCTTCCTCCGCCGCCCTCAAAGGCTGGGACTGGGGCCTCGCCCACGCCATCATCAACCCGCTGGTCTTCCTGGACCCCGAAGGCCGGTTCCCGCTGCTTCCCCTCTTCGTCAACTGCTACGGCGAAGAGGCCGGCCCCGACTACCCGCCCCGGCCCACGCCCCAGCGGTGCTACCAGCTCGGCCAGGGCATTCGCCGCTTCCTGGACACCCGCAACGAGCGCGTTGCCGTCGTCGCCTCCTCCAGCTGGTCCCACAGCTTCCTCGCCCACAAGTTCCAGTGCCGCGCCATCGACATCGAGACCGACCGCCGCAACCTGGAGTGGGTGAAGAAAGGCCAGGGCAGCAAGCTCGCCGAACTCACCCCCGAGGAAATCCAGCAGTCCGGCGACCACGAAATCCTCAACTGGATCATCGCCCTGGGCATCCTCGGCGACGTTCCCGCCGAAATCGTGGACGTCCGCGAATCCCACACCCAACTGGCCTACCGCGTCGCCGCCATCTGGGGCTGACCCCTCTGCGGAAACTGTCATTGCGAGCGAAGCGTGGCAATCCAGTGACCGGAGGAGTCATCCCTGGACCACGGGATCGCCACGCTCATTGAAGAGGCATCTAACCATGGTCACAGTACTCGAACCGCGAACCCAGACCGGCCAGGGCACGGGTCATCGCAGCTGCGACGGCTGTCCCCGTTGCGAAAACGCCGACGCCCCGATGTGCAACATCCCCCATCCCAAGTTCGCCAACCGCCACCCGGTTTGCAAAGTCTGCGGCCACTGCGTCCTGCGCGGCCAGCACCAGGACGACGCCTCCGACCTCGACGACCACCCCGGCTTCATCCCCGGCGGCCCCGGCTCCGTCGGCAAACCCAGCCTCAACTGAAATGATGACTGCGCTCCCTATAATAACTATGGTGTCGCGGCCCAACCATCAGTCCATGCTCTCGATGATTTTGAGCAACTCGGCAACCGACCCTTTAGCATACAGGACGCCGTCCTCGTCGATAGGTATTATCCAGGCCCGATCCCGCCGGTTAAAGCTGTGAGCGATAATGGCGTTGGTGTTCAGGTCCACCGGGCCGCCTTCATCTTGAATCAGGGGAATGACCACGTACAGCTGGTCGCTCACGGTTTCGTGGGGCCAGAGCCCCGACGGGCGGCGGCGGCTTTAAGGCCATGGGCGGCGGCGTCCCACAGCGCCTGTGATGCAGCCTCCAGCTCGCCCCGTTCCAGCTCAGCGTCCACCTGCGCCAGCAGGCGCCAACTCTCTTTGCGATAATGGACGATGGCATCAGTATCGGCGGCAGTCATATCGTCTCGTCCTCCGGCAACTCTCTTTCCGGACCTCGCCCGGCCAGTATAGCAAAGGACGGACGACCGACATTTATCCCGCCTCTTGCGGCGGCGGGCAAGTCTCAAAAGCGAACAACTTGCCCACCCGCACGCCCAGCGCCTTGGCCAGCCGGCGGATGCTCCGCAACGACGGGTTGCGGGTCCCACGCTCAATCCCGGAGATGTAGGAAACGTGGATGCCCGACCTGGTGGCCAGTTCTTCCTGGGTGAGACCCCGCCGGTCGCGTAAGCGACGGATCTGTTGGCCAAAAGCTTCTTGATAACTTGCCATGATGCTCCTCTTTCGTATGGCGCGATAGGCTGATATGGCGTGGGCGCCGGCTGGACGGGGCTGCCTTTGTCCGCAGGCGAGTACCGAAAGGCAACGGGTTATCTGCCGCCGTCTCCGGCGCGACAACCTGGCGCGGACGTTCGGCAACGTACCGGCCGCGGCGCCGGACCAACGGGTCTCCAGGCAGCGACGCAGCGGGATGCCTCTTCCCAAGCGGGACCCTGCGGCCCCTTGATTGACGACTAGCGGATCTGCCAGTCAAAAGCGCTGCGATGGGCGTTCAATGTTCCATAGTTATAAGGTAGCACAATATTGATTATCAGTAAATGGACTCATAGTCTATGGACGGCGGGGCAATATCCGGTTACGGTTTTAGCCATCTACCGCGCCCAGACGGTGATCTTGCCGGATCCGGCAACGCCTCAGTGGCAGGGATTGCCAACGCGAAGAGGCCCAATACCACCGGGCGCGACATACGAAAGGAGGAACGAATATGAGTTGGGTGGACGACAATTTGGCGGCCGGAGAGAGGGTACGTCATCGCTTCAAGCACAAGTGGACTGGTCTCATCCACTGGCATTTTCTCATCCCAGTGTTCGGACAGATCGGCCTCCTGCGCACAGCGGCACGGATCGCGCGCAGCGAGTCGGTAGTCACTTCGCACCGATTGATCCATGTAGATCAAGGCTTGATTGGCCGTGAGATCTTCGAAATCAACTTGCAGTTCGTAGAAGGTCTGTCAGTCAAGCAGGGCATCTTCGACCGCATCGCCAACCAGGGAACTGTCGCTATTGGCAGCGGGAGCGGGAATCGCGATGTCGAATTTTACCGCGTCCCCGACCCGATGGAGTTCCGTCGCCAGGCCCTGGCCGCAATCGATGACCGGGTGGGGTAAGCGTAGCCGTCCACTCCACGGACCAACAGGAGGTTTTCCATGAGCTGGGTTGACGACAATTTGCTGGTCCCAGGGGAACTGGTGCTCCACCGAGCGCGGGCCTGGGGCGGATGGGAGTACGTAATTACCTCGCGCCGTGTGGTCGCCGTGAAGCAGAAGATGTTCGGACACGACGTTTCCGAAATGAATCTGGCGAGCGTGGAATACGTGGAAGCCAAAAAGAACTTCTTAGGCTCCAGTGGGCGGGTCGTTATTGGAAGCGCCAGCGGGAACCGCAATATAGAATTCGAGAACGTGCCTAACGTGCTGGAATTTCGACGTCAACTGCTAGTGTCCTGTATTCAAAGTTCGCTGGCAAAAGTGCGCGACGTTGGCCAGGATCTGGTCAGCAGTCTTCGTCCAGACAAAGGGCTTGGGGTCTTCGTTGGTGATGTCCAGGTAGCGGTAGATGGCGGCTTCGAGCTCGCCGCTGCTCTGGTGCACTCCGCGACGCAACTGCTTCTCCGTCAGCAACGCAAACCATCGTTCCACCAGGTTCAGCCAGGACGCGCTGGTCGGGGTGAAGTGCAAGTGGAAACGGGGCCGTTTGGCCAGCCAATTGCGGATCAACGCCGTCTTGTGGGTGGCGTAGTTGTCCATGATCAGGTGGACGTCCAAGTCAGGGGGCACTTCCGCCTCGATGGTATCGAGGAACTTGCGAAACTCCACCGACCGGTGGCGTTGGTGGCAGCGGCCAATGACCTTGCCGCTCTGGGTATCCAAAGCGGCAAAGAGGGACACCGTGCCGTGGCGCAGGTAATCATGGGTGCGTCGTTCCACCTGTCCCGGACGCAGGGGCAACAGCGGACGGGTGCGATCCAGCGCCTGGATTTGAGACTTCTCGTCCACGCACAGTACCAGGGCCCGGTCCGGCGGGTCCTGGTACAGACCCACGATATCGCGCACCTTCTCAATGAAAAAGGGGTCCGACGACAACTTGAAGACTTCAGTGCGGTGAGGCTGCAATCCGAAGGCGCGCCAGATGCGGCTGACGGTATTGTGGCTCAGGCCGCAGCGTTGGGCCATGGCCCGGGTGCTCCAGTGGGTAGCGTCCCGGGGCGTGGTCTCCAGCGTCAACGTAATCACCCGCTCCACGTCGTCATCGGTGATCGACCGGGGGCGACCGATGCGAGCTTCGTCCGACAGCCCGTCCAGTCTCCGCTCCACAAACCGTGACCGCCACTTGCCTACGGTGGCCCCCGATACTCCCAAGTCGGCCGCCACCGCGGTGTTGCTCCGGCCCGCCGCGCAGGCCAAAATCATCCGGGCCCGCAGCGCCAAAGCTTGCGCCGTCTTCGGACGACGGACCCACCGCTCCAGGGTTTCCCGTTCCGTGTCGTCCAAAATCAATGGTGGCATCGGGCGTCCTATGGCCATGGTCGTCCTCCATCTGGGCTGCTCACCCGGAGGATACCCCATCGCTCATGCTTTTTCTACTTACTTCGGTTACAGGACACTAGCAGCGGTTGATGATAGGCAATCCTGATCGCATACAATAGTCGGCCCAACCAACAAAGCCGGCGGCCTTGGGACGGCGCGCTACCGCCGCCGCCCCAGCAGCCCCGACAGCGTGGCCATGGCCGGATGGTGGGCGGAGACCGCTGACGGCATCCGCTCCAGCCGGTCCAGCAGCTCCGACTCCGCGAACTGCTGCGGCCAGTCCAGGTTGGCCTTGATGCCGACGCCGTTGCCGCCGATGTCGATGGCCTCCAGGTCGCTCAGATTGATGATGTCCCGCACCTGCGCTCGCTCCGGATACCGCAGGTTCCGGTAGTGCGCTTCGGTACGCTCCATCAGGGCGAACACGCTCAGCGCATCCGCTTCCAGCAGCGCGTCGAGCATATGCAACTGCCGTTCCGCCAGAACCCGGCGGCGGGGACTGCGCAACTTGCTGAACAGCGAGCGCGCGAATTCCCGGAAAACGTTTCGCTTATGGCGCCCCACGATTATCGCGGTAGCGGCATTGCACTGCGCCGTTACCGCCGGCAGCGCGAATTCGAGGAACGGCGTAAGGTCGTGCCCGTTCTGCTGGGATGCGTAAAGAGCTGCCAAATACTCCTCTTTGTGTTCGTAGTAGTAATTGGACAAGCTGACCATGACCAGGTCGTTGACGCCGGCCCGCCGCAGCATGAACGCTTCCAGGGCCCGCGTGGTGCGCCCGTTACCGTCGCCGAAGGGATGCATCGCTCCAATGTGATAGTGAGCGGCCATCGCCTGGATGATGCCGTCATGTTGCCGGAACTCCCCGGCGATGGCGTTGGAAAGTCCGCTGAACGCTCTTCGGCATTCATCCCTGCCCTCAACCCCGCGGCATCGCGGCGTTCCAAAGGTGACGTTCCAGCCCGTTGGACGCACCGCGCCCGGTTCACAATGGTCGTCATCGCAGCCCGTAACGATGCGACGGTGGATGTCCAGTATGAACTCGGTGGTGACTGGGCGGTCAGCCGGTTGCGAACGCAGCCAGCGGTAGGTTGCGTCGGCAGCCCGGAGCTGTCGTTGTGAACGTGTCAAGTCGGTGCGCGTTGCCGCCTCGGGAGCCAGCGCTTCATCCTGTTCGCGTGCGGTGAATTCGGCGCCCTCAATTCGGGAAGTACCCACCGCTTCCAAGCGCAGTTGCTCCTCATGGACTTGCTCAATCCATTGCGGCAAGTAAGGCATCTGGCGTAAAATGCCGGCAGCGACTTTGGCTTGCACCAGCAGGTCCATAATCGCCGCAGCGTCGTAGCGCACCCACCGCTGAGGCTCCATATAGCGGCTGACGGTTACAGTGGTCATTTTCTACCTTGTTTCACGGTCGTTTCGCGTTCCCGTACCTGAATCATACCATTTTGGCCGCTTCATTTCCGGCTCATTTCCAATCCGTTTCCCACCGTCACCTCCACGGAGCGCCGCCTATGCTGCCCCAGCATCTCGCCCACGTTTTCCCCGACACCGCCGCTACCAACGACGCCGGCCGCCTAACCCTGGGCGGCTGCGACGCCGTGGCCCTGGCGGAGGAGTACGGCACGCCCCTTTACGTGCTGGACGAGGCTACGCTGCGTTCTCGCTGCCGGCAGTTCGCCGGGGCCTTTGCGGCGCGTTATCCCAACTCCCAGGCGGTGTACGCCTCCAAAGCCTACATCAACCCGACGCTGGCGCGAATCTTCGCCGAGGAGGGCCTGGGCTTGGACGTGGTGTCCGGCGGCGAACTGGCCGTGGCCGTTGCCGGCGACGTGCCGCTGGACAAGGTGTATTTCCATGGCAACAACAAGACGCTGGCCGAGTTGGAAGAAGCCGTAGCCGCCGGCATCGGGCGTATCGTGGTGGACAGCTTCTACGAGCTGGACCTGCTGGAACGCATCTGCGCCGACGCCGGCAGGACGCAGGATATCCTGGTGCGCGTTTCCCCCGGCATTGACCCCCACACCCACGCCTACACCACCACCGGCATCATCGACTCCAAGTTCGGCTTCTCCATCCAGACCGGCGACGCGGAGCGGGCCATCTTGCAGGCCATCGCCGCGCCGCGCCTGAACCTGCTGGGCCTGCACTTCCATCTGGGTTCACCGATTTTCGAGTTGGAGCCATACCAGGCCGCCACCGACCTGGTGCTCCGCTTTGCCGCCGGATTGCGAGAGCAGGGCCTCAATATGCAGGAGTTCAGCCCCGGCGGCGGGTTCGCCATCGCCTACACCCGCAACGACCAGCCGCCGGCCGCGAGCGACTACGCCGACGCTATCGTGGGCGCGCTGACCGCCGCCTGCGACGAGCTGGGCATGGAGCAGCCCAACCTGGTCGTCGAGCCGGGACGCTCCATCATCGGCCCGGCCGGCGTCGCGCTGTACCGCATCGGGGCGATCAAGGAGATCCCCGGCATCCGCACCTACGTCAGCGTGGATGGCGGCATGGGCGACAACATCCGCCCGGCGTTGTACCAGGCATCCTACGAAGTGCTGTCGGCCAACCGCCCGGACGCCGAACCCGACGCCACCGTGACGGTCGCCGGAAAGTATTGCGAATCGGGGGATGTGCTGGCCTCGGACATTCTGCTGCCTGCGCCGGCGGCCGGCGACGTCATCGCCATACCGGCGGCGGGCGCCTACTGCCCGTCCATGGCCAGCAACTACAACCTGAACCCCCGCCCCCCTATCGTCTTGGTCAACAACGGCGAAAGCCGCCTCATCCGCCGCCGCGAATCCTACGCCGACATGATGCTGTGCGACCTGTAACAAATTCCGGTCCGGCTCTGTATTGTGTGGGAGAGGTTTGTCAGAAGCAGGATTTATAGGATTTTTTGGAATTTTCAGGATAGTATCAATCAATCCGGAGCATCCGCGTAATCCTGAAAATCCTGCTTCTAACGATTTCCCGCGTATTGAAATGTGGTCAGTAATCGGCCAGGACCACCTGCTGCGTCAGCTTGACGCCAGCCTGCAAGCCGGCCGCGTCGGCCACGCCTATCTGCTCACCGGCCCGCCTCATGTGGGCAAGATGACGCTGGCATTGGAACTGGCCGCCGCCGTCAATTGCGCTGTGGCCAGCGGGCGGCAGTCCGCCCTGATATTTGCGGATGATGCCGCCTCTCCCGTTGGGCCGTGCGGCCAGTGCGAACCCTGCGCCCGTATCCGGCGGGGCGTGTACGCCGACCTGAACGTGATAGCCGTCGGCGGCGACCCGCGAGTTTCCACCCGCATCAGCATTGAGCAGGTGCGTGACGCGGAGAGCTTTCTTGCCACCACGCCCGTTGAAGGTGGCTGGAAGGTGGCGATTTTTGATGGCGCGGAGACACTGTCCGCCGGGCAGAGCGAGTCAGCCAACGCGCTGCTCAAGACGCTGGAAGAGCCGCCGGAGCACGTTTTGATAATGCTCCTAACCACCAACGAGGACGCTATACTGCCCACCATTCGCTCCCGTTGTCGTGTCTTGCCCTTGCGGCCCATGTCCGGCGGGGAGTTGGCGGATTGCCTGGCGGCCCGATACAACGCGCCGGCGGAAACCGCCCACTGGCTGGCCCGCCTGTCCCGGGGTTGTCCGGGCTGGGCTATTAACGCGCTTATTGACCCTGACGTACTGGAGGAGCGCAACGCCGAGCTGGACCGCATCGCCGCCACCGCCGTCGCGCCGTTGGACCAACGGTTCGCCTACGCCAACGGCCTGGCCGGCTCATTCTCCGGCGACCGCGATGCGGTGCGACAAACCTTGTACTTATGGCAACGCTGGTGGCGGGACGTGCTGCTGGTCAAGGAAGACGCGGCTGTCCACGTGCATAACAGTGACCGCCGGGAAGAACTGGCGGCGCAGGCCCTGGCCGCGACAACCGCAGACATCGTGGCATTTCTGCGGCAAGTGCAGGAAACCCTGGCGGCTCTGGACGCCAACGCCAACCCCCGCCTGGCCCTGGAGTGCCTCATGCTGGCGGTGCCGGCGAGATAAAGCCGGGCCGGCGACGCCATCCCCTACACCGCCTCGTACACCTTCAACCGCCCCCGGTTCACCGCTCGCAGCCGTCCCTGCTTTTCCAGGGCGCGCACGGCCCGCATCACCTGTGGTTCACCGTGGCGGCGGAATCGGCCGGTGATCTTGCTCTGCGCTCGCGGCGTCTCACAGTATTCCCAGACCTGCTCGGCCAGCATATCCCCGGTCTCCGGCAAGGGCTGCACCGGCAGAACTATTGTATGGCCCGGGTTGCCGTCCACCGCCTCGCCGGGCATATATTCCAAGTGCCGGGGGTATCTCTCGAGAAAGGCACGGATGCGGACGCGCATGGTTCCGCCCGCGCCGGTGGAGCCGTAGCCGTGGACCACGTCCAGAGTGGCAGTGGTCTCATTCCCCGACCGCAAAGTGCGGTTGTACAGGTCAATGAAGTCGGCCAGACCTTCGGACCAGGTTCTGCCGTGCAGGTCAACACTGGCCATGCCGATTCAGTCCGCCAATGCCCCTGCTGCGGCCAGCTTTCCGTCGAGCGCGCCATCGTCGCCTTTGCGATTGCGGCCGGCCGCCTGCCACGGAATATACTGCCGCCACTCGTCGAGGATGGCCCGGTTTTCCAGTATCCGGTAGGGGTTGGGTTGCGGCGCGGTGGGAACGCGGCGCAACTTCATGTTGGCTTCTTCCGGCGTGCGGCCCGCTTTGTCCAGGTTGCAACGTCCGCAGGCCGCTACCACGTTGTCCCACGTGTGGGGTCCGTGCTGCCGGCGAGGCACCACGTGGTCCAGGGTCAGGTTCTGGGAGCGCGTGCCGCAGTATTGACAGGTGTAGTGGTCCCTCAGGAACACTTCCTTTTTGGACAGGCGGCGCGGCGCGAAGGGCCGCTTCACCAGGTACACCAGTCGTATGATCGAAGGCGCATCGTGGATGGAGTTGAAGGTACGTATGCGCGCCGAATCGGTACGCTGTTCCAGCAGTTCCGCCTTGCCCTTGGCCACCAGTACGATGGCCCGGCGCACCGTGCAGACATTCACCGGGACATAGTTCAGGTTCAGCACCAGCACAGGGGCGGTGAGCCGGCCGGGAATGGGAGTTCTGCTGCCCGGTTTGTCATCCTCCGTCGGGGAGGATGCTGCTGCCCTGCCCGTTGCGGCGCGGGCGGCGTTCGCGTGGCGGCCACCGGATTTCGTCCGGGCCGCGCCTTTTCTTCGACTCGTTCGTCCCCGGCTTGCCATCTGCCAACCTCAACGCAGGTAGCGCGTTCGCTGCCGTATCGTGCCGAATATCGTCGCTGTTACCGTTTCAACGCAGTTTATTATACCCCACAGTCAATAACCGTCATACATCATAGGAGCCAAATCCAAACCGCCAATCCGATGAGCAGGCCCAGCAGCAACCCCCCGGCATGATTGATGCGCAGCACGGTGGCGTCGTAGCCCAGGCGTTGTTCCAGCCGTCTGCCGAAGAAGCCCACGCTGATGACGCAAATGACTCCCACAAAGGCCAACGGGCCGTACACCAGGGCCGCCCGCTCCGAATCCTTGAACATCCAGGCCACCGCCACCAGCAGCGCCACCACCGCCAGCGACAGGGCCATCCGCACCAGTCCGATACGGAAGCCCCATCCCATGAGAAAGCACCAGCCGGCCAAACCCAGCAGATGCCACGGTGAATCGAATATCCCGAATACCACGCCCGAATTGTCCGCTATGTGTCAAGCATACGCAACCGACGGCATAGCAACCCGTTGCGCTAAACTAACTCGCAAACCAAACAGGAAGAGGCCAGTATGACCAACCAACCAACACGTCACGACGGACGACGCTGGGATGAGCTGAGGCCCGTCCGCATCACCGTCGGCTGCCAGAAGTCTGCGGAAGGCTCGGCCCTGATTGAAATGGGAGATACAGCGGTATTGTGCGCCGCCTCCGTGGAGGAACAGGTGCCCCGGTGGATGCGCGGCAGAGGGACCGGTTGGGTGACCGCCGAGTACGATATGCTGCCTCGCGCCACCTCGTCCCGCCGCACCCGGGACCGGGACGCCGGGCGCACCGCCAGCCGGTCCCAGGAAATCCAGCGCCTTATTGGACGCTCCCTCCGCGCCGCCACGGACCTGAATGCCATGGGCGAGCGGGCCATCTACCTGGACTGCGACGTGCTCCAGGCCGATGGCGGCACCCGCACCGCCGCGATCACTGGCGCCTACGTTGCCCTGCGGGAGGCATTGGTTTCATTGGTGGACGATGGCAAGCTGAATAGCATCCCCTTGCGCCGCGCCGTAGCCGCCATCAGCGTCGGCCTGTACAACGGCAGCCTGCTCCTGGACCTGGACTACTCCGAAGACTCGGCCGCCGACGCCGATTTTAACATCGTGATGACCGACGCCGGCGAACTGGTGGAGATACAGGCCACCGCCGAAGGCGAACCCTTCCCCCGACAACGGGTCGGCGATGCGATAACGCTGGCGGCGCGAGGGATGGAGGCGCTATTCGCGGCACAGCGGGCACCGTTGCGGTGATGCGGGCGTGCTATGATTGACGCATAGCGGCTCGTCCGCCCGAAAGTCGGCACATCGGCACGCTAAAGAATCGTCAAATGACACCGGAACAGCAAATGGAACTATTCTCCCTGGCATACATCAGGGCAGTGGCGGCGCAGGCGGGCTATCAGGTCACCCGAGATGAAACCGATACCGGGCTGGATGGTATGCTGATAGGAGGCATAGGTAGCCGGCCGGTAATCGCGTTTCAAGCCAAATCCACATCGCGAGATATACGGACGGGTGACCATCTACGTTTCCCGTTGCCGCTAAACAATTATGAGATTCTGAGAGCCGAAAGCCCGTTCATGCCGCGCATCCTCGTTGTCGTGCTGGTGCCCCGGGAACGTGGTCAATGGCTACACCAGAGTGAAGACGAGTTGTGCCTGCGTCATTGTGCCTACTGGCTTTCCCTCGCCGGTGAGCCGGCCGTGCCAAACACGACCTCGGTCACCGTTCACATTCCAACGACCAATGTGTTCAACGGCGAACAACTCCGTTTGCTGATGCGGAATGCGGAGGAGGCAGCGCTATGAAAATCCTGATCAGGGACAAAGACCTGCTGGCAGCATTGCCGGCGGCAAACGTTCACCGATATCTGAAATCGCGCGGATGGCAGGATAAGGGGCATTGGGGCAGGCAGAAGCTGGGCGCCCTGTATCTGAAAGATGTCGGCGGGCACGAATGGGGCTTCGGCTTTCCTTACACTGATACCGTGCCCGACTATGTTTCCTGCATGGCCTACGCGCTGGAAACGTTGGGGAAAGTCGAGGAACGGTCAGAACTGGAAATATTCTACGACATACTCAACGCCGGGCCGGAAGTCACTAACGGCGAGGCCGTCCTCACCATTCGGGAGTTCGCCGACATACTCAAAGCGGGTGTTGCCGCTACCGGCCGGCACACTGAAACCGGACCGGCTTGACCACCCGCAGCGGCATACTCTTGTCGGTAAATCCCTATTCCACCACCGCCCCCTCCGCATCCAGCAGCGTCAGCCCGTAGCCCAGCCCTCGCAGCGGTTCCTCCACTTGGTCCCGGTCGCCCACCACCAGGACGGTAAGCCTATCGGGCGAGAGGTACTCGGCGCCCACCCGGTGGGTATCCGCCAGGCTCACTCCGGCCAGCCGCTCTTCGAAGGTGCGGAAGTAGTCATCAGGAAGGCTGAATTGCGCCAGAGTCACCAGTTGGCCGAGCAGTTGCGCCGGACGCTCGAACCCGGCGGGATAACCCAGGCGCAAGCCGTTGCGGGCGTTTTCCAGCTCTTCATCGGTGAGGGGACGCTGGCCGCTGATGTCTTCAAACTCCCGCAGGGTTTCAAAAACCGCCTCCCGGGTCACCGCCGTCTGCACGCTGCCCCCAGCCGACAGCAACGACGGAGCGTTGTACCACGATATGCCGGAGTTGTAGCCGTATGAGTACCCCTTGTCCTGGCGCAGGTTCTGGTTGAGGCGGGCGGAAAACTGGCCGCCGAAGGCGTAGTTCAGCGCCGACAGCGCCATGAAGTCGGCGTGGCTCCGCTCTACCAGCGGCATCCCCGCGCGTATAACCGACTGGGCTGCTCCCGGCTTGTCGATCAAGTAGATGCGCGGCCCGCCGGCTGCCGAACCGCCGCTTGCGCCGATACTGGACGCCGCCTCCGCCGGCGCTCGCCAATCGCCGAAGCGCTCCTCCGCAGCAGCCACCGCCTCATCAACGCCGACGTCGCCTGCCACCAACAGACAAAGACGGTCGGGCCGGAGAGCCTGGGCGTGCCGCGCTACCATGTCGGCCCGCTGTGCGGCAGACACCGTGGCCTCGTTGCCCACATTGGAGTGGGCATAGGGCGACTCCGGCCCGAACACCAGCGCGCCGAAATTGGTGTCGGCCACGAAACCGGCTTCGTCGCGGGCCCGGCGCAGGTCGGTGATGCGTTCTCGTCGTACCCGTTCCAGTTCGTGATCCGGGAAGCTGGCGTTGCGAGCCACGTCGGCGGCTAGGCCCAGCGCGTGCCGCCAGTGGCGGTCCAGCGTCTCCGCAGTCAACAGGGTCAGTTCTTTGCGGGCCTCCGTTCCCAGCCGCGATCCGATATGCTCGAAGGCAGTGGAGATTTCCTGGCTGGTGCGCGTTGTGGTGCCTTCATCCATCATCGCCGCCGTGAAGGACGACAGGCCGGGCAGTTCCGCCGGGTCGCCGGTGGCGCCGGCCCGAGCCAGCAAAGCGAAGGACACCAGCGGTCCGCCGGCGGCGGACTTGCTGGCGACGATGACCTCCATTCCGTTGCTCAGCCGGCCCCGCTGGGGCGTGGGCGGCACGAAAGCCGGCGTCGGTCCGCCGTCCGGCTGCCGTGTCCGGTCAACCGTGACTGTGGCGGTGGACAGCGGGCGTTCGGGGTACACTCGCATGCGCACCTGCCCACTGTCCATGATTTGCCGGTGCACCCGCAGCACGTCCTCTCGGGTGACCTTGCGGTAGCCGTCCATGGCGGTGTTCAATCCGTCGGGGTCGCCGGTGTACACGTTGAAGTAGTTGAGCGCGTCGGCCCTCCCGCCGAACCCGCCCACGCGGGCCAGCATCCGGTAGTGCTGCATCTCGATGCGGTTGATGGCCCGCTCGAACTCCTCGTCGGTCGGCGGCTCCGTAGCAATGCTGGCCAGCACCTCTTCGGCGGCCTCTTCTACCTCGTACAGAGTGTGCCCCTCCGCCGGCGTTACCTCCATGCGGAACTGGCCGGCGATTTCAGCCGCGTAATAGCTGACCGACGCCGATTGAGCGATCTGCTTCTCATAGACCAGCGTACGGTACATCCGGCTGCTGTGCCCGTCGGACAGGATGGCCCGCAAGATGTCGCCAGCATCGTCGTCACCCGACAGGTTGGCCGGCGCCAGCCATACCGAATACAGCCTCGGCAACGTGACCCGGTCAGCCATCTCCAGGTCAACCCGGCCCATCAGGGGCGAATCAGCCCTCCCGATCCGGCGCACTGCCGGCCCCGGGTCCAAATCTGCGAAGTAGCGGTGGGCCAGGTCAAGGGCCGTATCAGTGTCGATGTCGCCGGCGATGGAAAGGCTCGCGTTGGACGGCGAATAGTACCGGCGGAAGAAGTCTTTCACGTCATCCAGCGTGGCGGCGTCCAGATCTTCCTGGGAGCCAATGGTCATCCAGTTGTACGGGTGAGGCAACGGGAAAAGGGCCTGCTGAATGTGCCACTGGGCCATTCCGTAGGGGCGGTTCTCGTAACTCTGCCGCCGCTCGTTCTTCACCACGTCGCGCTCGGTGTCGAAACCGTCCTGGTCCAAGGCGTCCAGAAGGAAGCCCATGCGGTCGGCCTCCAGCCACAGCGCCAGCTCCAGGTAGTTGGACGGCACGTCCTCCCAGTAGTTGGTGCGGTCGCCGGTGGTGGAGCCGTTGAGGGTGGCCCCGATCTTCTGCAATGGCTCAAAATGGCTGGCCTTGTGGTGCCTCGTCCCTCGAAACATGATGTGCTCAAAGAGGTGAGCGAACCCGGTCCGTCCCACCTCCTCGTCCTTGGAGCCGACGTGATACCAGACGTTGACGGCGGCCACCGGAATGGAACGGTCCTGGTGCAGGATGACGTCCAGGCCGTTGGGCAGGGTGTGTTTTTCAAAAGCGATGGCAGCCATAGATCAACGTCCTTTGGGAGCGGGGATACGGGAGGGATAGGAATGCGGTTATTGTAGCATCGGTTTCTGTCGCACTGCGCCAACTGAATTTGACGCGGGTTCATCTCGACGCTAACATTCGATGAACACAATTCAAACTTCGTAAAAGTAATGCGACAGGCGAGGCCGCAATGATTGAATCGGCGATCACTTCAAAAGGGCAGACGACATTACCTAAAGCCGTGAGGGACGCTCTGTCCCTCACGGCCGGCGACCGAGTGCGCTACACCATCCTTGATAGTGAGGTGCGCATCAGAAAAATCCTCCCCCTCAACCGTCTTTACGGCATAGTCAAGTACGACGGGCCACCCGTCTCACTCGAAGAAATGCAGCAAGCGATCATTGCCGGTGCTTGCAAGACTTGAGCGCCGTCGACACCAATGTGATTTTGCGCTACCTGGTGCGGGATGATCCGCAACAGGCGGAGGCCGCGCGGGCACTCCTGGAATCCTTCACCTCAGAACAGCCCGCTTTCATCTGTCGGGAAGTCATAATCGAGACAGTCTGGGTACTTGAGCGGTCTTATCGCCTGCCGCGGGTCGAAATCGCCGATCTGATCGAGCAGTTGATCCACACGGACAGGCTCGTGTTTGAGGATACCGACGACGTAGCTCGTGTTGCTCTCCGCTACCGGCAAGGGGGCGCAGATTTCGCTGACCTGATGATCCTCGCCGCAGCGGAGCGCGCCGGGGCAACGCCCCTTTACACTTTTGATCAGGCCCTTGCACGTATGGACGGAGCGGTTCTGGTGGAATCCGCCGGTGGGTAAACCGCTACGGAGGTTGTCTCATTGCTCTACGAAGTCGAAGTCGTCGCTGACGGCAACAGCCCCATGGACCTGAACCGGGTCTTCGACCTGCTGACCGACCCGCAGCCCGTGGCCCGCATCCTCGCTCCCGACCCCAGGGGCAACGACGTGTGGTGCGACGTGACGGGTTGGGAGAACGGGGAACCCTGCCCCGCAATGGCTGCGCTTTCGGAGGATTCCGGCGAGGGCGTGATCATGCTCATCTACGGCGGCGAGGACGGCATCCGCCTCAAACCGGCTGACGATCCCACCGACTGGGATACCGATAACGCCCAGCAGTGGGGCGAGGCGTGCCTGATGCTGGGCAGCGACGTGAGGATTGAGTACGCGCCGCCGGAGTGGGACTACTCCCAGCATCCGCACTGACCGCCAGGCAGGCTATCCCGTAGCCGATACCTCCGCCGCGTCGGGAGCGTCGGGCCATTCGTCGGAAGGCGAAACCGGCTTCGCCTCGGCGGTCAATATAGCCAGTACGCCGGGAAGGTCCCGGCGGTAGCCGCCCTGGCGGTCCTTACGGGGTCGCATCCGGGCCGTCGGATTGGCCTGGAGTCGCTGATAAAGTTCATCGCTGCCGTCGTCCAGGCAATCATCCATCGCCAGCGTCGCAACGTACACCCGTCGCGCCGCCGATTCGGCCTGACGCTGCATAATCTCCTGGTACAGGCGCCAACACGCAGAGCTTGCCAAGGCGTCCCGCGAGCAGAGCAGGGCCACTCGGTCAAAGTTGCGAAAACGGCTCATCGGCGGATAGACCTGCGTGTTGTACGCCGTCTCCTCGTCGTCCGCCAGCAGGCTCCAGCACTGCATCCTGCGTAGTCGCAACTCGGTTTCCAGCCACGCTACGATGGTATCGTCCACCACCGACCCGATCAGAAGAACCCGACGGTGCGGCGTTTCCTGGTTGATCAGCAGGGCGCGACCATTGATGAAATCGGGCGGTACTCCCGCCGACATCAGGAAAACTTCGGGAATGCAGCCGCCGGACCGGGCCAGGGTGTCCGCGCCCACGATGCTGGGGCCTTCGTGGCGCAGGGTTTCCAGCCTCAACACTTCGCTCAGATCGCAGTCGGCAAACAACGTCATATCGACCACGCCATCCTCCACCAGAGTTCGGTCCAACCGCGTCCGCACCAGCGACGCGCGGCGCAGGTCACAACGAGTCAGATTGGCCACATCCAGGCAGGCGGCGTTGAGGCGGGCTCCGCTGAGATTGGCGTCGGTGAGGTCGGCCATGGTTAGGTCCGCTTCGGTTAGGTCCGCGCCGGCCAGGTTCGCCCCCGCCAGCGTCGCGAAGGCAAGGTCGCAGTTGGAAAAATCGGCGCCCCGCAGATCGGCGCCGCTGAGGTTGCCGCCCCGTAGGTTGGACCGGATGAAGGATATGCCAGACGCATGGGAGTCGGCGAAGCTGGCCCGGTTCAGGTTACACCGGGACAGGTGGGCCTCCCGAAGCCAGGCGCCGCCAAAGTTGGCGTTGCGCAGGTCCGCGCGAGTAAGGTCGATCTCAGTCAGGTCGTCGAAGGCCAAGTCAACGCCCGGCATTCGTATGCCGCTCAAATAGGCCCCGGACAAGTCAAGATGAGCGCGGCCCTGGAAGAAGCGCGCCCGCCAGCGCGCGACGGCGAAGGTCCGTCCCTTGACGACCGCGACGTGCTCCGGATTTGCCAAGCCGCTACTCCGGGTGGGCGCGGCAAGAGCGCTTAGTCATCGCCGGCAGTCAGGGCCGCTTCGCGTCCCGCGAATGCGGGCATCACGTCAGAGGCGAAAATGGACAACTGCTCCCGGAACTCGTGCCACGGCATACCCTCGGGCCATTGCAGCACGATATCCTCCAACCCGGGATACTTGTCCTCGATTTCGCGCAGGAAGGCGATGAAATCGTCGGGGTTGCCGCAGAACCATGCCTTCTGGTCAACGCCGTCCTCGATCCGTGGCGTCCGCGCCGGCGCGCCGGGAGTGCCCCAGGGTCGTCCCTCCTCGTCGGTGTAGCGGACGAATCCGAAGGGCGCAAACCACTTGTAACGCTCGTCATGGAAGGGGCGCACCCGCTCGATGGCTTCCTCGCGGCTGCCGGCAATGTAGAACCCGAAGCCCAGGGCCATATCGCCGCCCAGCGGGATGTCTCTCCCGGCGCCGGTGGCGGCGTCGTGGTACTGGGTAATCATTTGCTCGGCGTAGAGTTCGCCGGTCAATGCTACCATGGCCTTGATGCCGCGCTCGGCGATGTAGTTCAGCGTGCGCCCGCTGGCGATGGGCTGCCAGATTTCCACCGGCTGGGTCAGGGGGCGGGGCACCATCGTGATCTCTTTCAGGTCGTAACCCCGGTAGGGCACCCGCGGCGGAATGGTGTAGTACTTTCCGCTGTGACTCCAGGAATCTTCGTTGAACGCCTTGAGGATGACTTCCATCTGCTCCAGGAACAACTCCCGGTTGGCGTCGTTGTCGATGACGGGGGCGCCGAAGGTCTCCACCTCGCGGGAGTGGTAGCCGCGCCCGACGCCGAAGATCATCCGCCCGCCGGTGAGGATGTCGGCCATGGCGAAGTCCTCGGCCACGCGCAGGGGATGCCACATGGGGATGATGTTGAACGCCTGACCGAACTTCAGGTTCTTGGTCTGTCCGGCCAGGTGAACGCCCATGAGGATGAGGTTGGGGATGCACTCATAACCCTCATGCTGGAAGTGGTGTTCGGCCATCCACATACAGTAGAAGCCGCGCTCGTCCATGTGCTGGGCCAGCGCCTCGGCGTGTTCGTATGCCTGGGCCAGTTGCGCGTTGGTGTAACGGCGCTGGTCGGCCGGCGTGCCGTCCGCGCCCACGTTGTCCAGGTCAATCTGCCCCACGTACAGAACCGAAAACCGCTTAATCATCCAGCCAATGCTCCACTCCAATCAGAATTGCGCCGCATTATAGCATGGGGCAAGGGGAGCGGACGGCTGTTGAACTCCCGCTTACCACATCAGCGGGAGACCACCGTTCAGCCATTGCGGAGACGCCTGATTTCCTCCTCTAGCTCACGCACCCGCGCCTCGGCCCGAAGGCGGCCGGCGCGCTCCGTATCAAAGGTAGCTATGTGCAGCCCCGTGGCCGGGTCGTACCAGCCCAGCGCGCCGCTCTCCCAACGCAAGTACAGGTTCAAAACCGCGCTGTATCCCTGCAATACATTCTCCGCCGGCTCGTCCAGGTCAATCGCCACGTACTGACCATTCTCCAGCCGGTCGCCGGCCAGCCGCGCCCCGTGATACCGTCCTGTCTCGTCAAATCGCCAATACTCTGTAATTCGCAACGCGGCGTAAGCTTCCCGCTTTTCGCCCACGTCAATGCGACCGGTGCGCGGCGATGCTATCTCCAGCACGAAGTCCGGCGGTTTGCCCTGCTCCTCAATGATGTAGCCGTTGCTGGCCTCGTAGGCCGCCGGGTCCACGTCAAAGGCCACCAGCAAGTCGGGATAGTGGCTGCCGGCCATGCTCCGGGTGGGCCGCACCACCACGTAGCGTTCGGCGGCGACGATGGTAGTGTCCGGGTTGCCCAGATGTTGTGCGATATGGTGATGATTGCCGGTCTCGGACAGGTGCTTGGCGTTGGTCATCTTGTCGTCGGGATGCTCCGGCGGGTCGGGCAGGCGGAAACGGTCCGGCGATTTTGGCGTCTTGGAGCCGAAGCCGGTATCGGTATTGGCGGTGGTGGTCATGGGGAAACCTCCGTGGGCGCTATTTTACATAGATAGACAGGATAATGGTTGTGTTGTGCGGGGCTATCGTCGTGGCAGCGGAAGCGGTAATCTCTACCCGGATTTTCCTGTCACGTTCCAGGGAGTGAGCGATGCACGGCAAGGTTTGGACATTCGCGCGCCTAGCAATGCCCATTGACTTCAGGCTGATTCTTTGGGGCGTCAGCGGTGGGGTGATCGTCGGGCTAGTTGCCCTGTTCACTAGATCCCCTGAGGAGGCCACTGCCGTGGGAATTGCCGGGGCGGTGTCATTCTCTTTGGGATGCTGGCTGGGCATCAATCTGTGGCTAATGACGCTACGTGCTTTCAGGCTTTGGTCAGCGTCTCTGACCAGGCGCCTGGAGGCTTTGGAGTCGAGGCTGACGCCGATTGCCGATGATGCGGACGCGCCGGCTGGAGCCGGAAATGTAGTCGCTATTGAAAACGTCTTCTTTGGCCTCGTTCCGGGCGGTTTTGTGCTTGCTATCGGTATGATCATGTTGATGGTCATAGATTTACGGGTGGATCTATTCACGGGCTGGGCTTTCGTTCCATCGCTGTTCATTGGTCTTGGCTACAGTCTCTTGGGTCTTGCCGGCCAGTGCTGGTACCTGTGGCAGGACAGCCGCCGCGTGGCGCGACTGGAGCGCCGTCTGGAATCGGCTGAAACAGTGGCTCCGGTCACGCTGCAAACTCCCCGGCTGGAGCGGGCAATCAGCAAGGCCGGCGCCATTATCTGCAAACTTACCGGCGTAGGTTGTCAGAGCGGCGACGAAACTGCAATGGCGTAGCAACTGTTGGGGCGGTTGTAGTGCAGGGCGAATTTCAGCGTGGTCATTATTGCAGTGGGCTTTCGCACTTGCCTTTCTGACCGCCTACGCGGAAGACTTTGCCACGCTGAATGAGCACCACATCGTGGAACGCCGAGGTGTCCTGATCGGTCCAGATGCTTGAGGATTCCAAATCAAAGGAGGACCAATTGGACACAACCAGCAAATATCTTCCCGTGGGATTCGCTTTTGCTTTTCTTGAAAGGACACGAGCCAGTTCTTCGGTGACCTCCTCAATGGTTTCGTCTGGCTGTCGCGCCACTTGACGGATCGTTGCTTCAACGTCGCGGTTGCTGGCCTTGATCGTCCGTTGGTTCATATTGGGTACGGATGTCATTTCGACATCGTACAGTATCCCATTGATACACGCTGTATAGTCGGGGGGTTTGTTGGGCCCGTTTGGGTAGGCGTCTCCCGATATGGAGAGGCCCTTGCCATGGACCCATGAGAACAGCTTTTCCCAAGCGATTCTTTCGGACATCTCCTTGGTGTCGAACGTCCAGCCGGGACCTATGTTCACAAATGGTCCGCCAGGCGGTATATGTGTTTCCCATGAAGGCAACGCGGGGTTGTTCAAGCACAGGTGGACACCAGTGTCAGGGACTTCGATGTCCAGACACTGCTCCAAGACGGCGATCACTTTGGTGCCTTCAGTGGTAGGGACGGTCATCACCTTGCGCGGTATTCCAGTTGACGAGTCATCCACCACGGGCAAGATAGCCAGCTGTCTCCTCACAGATTCTACTTGGCCCTTTGGATAGATGACAGACACAGATTCTACCCCACTTGCAAACGCAAGATCGTGCGCATTGCATTTGTACAGTCTGGTGACGACTTCCCGGATGTCCGCAGTATCGCCTGCTGGTATCGTATCGGGGTGCTTGACGGTTTCCTCAAGCTTGTACCAGATGCGGTAATCCCAAAACTTGCGGGATACGGCTTCTAGGGTACCGGGTGTTGCTGCGATGGCTATCGTGAATCGCGTAAGACCAGGGTGGTTGTCGTCAACCACTCGCACTGGTGCTCCTACTGGCGGCGTCCACCAAACAGCGGGTCGCAAAAGCAGTCCATTTTGCATAATGAGTTATCCTCCGCGGCTCAACAGCGTTGAGATCGGGCGTTGCCGGCCAACTTCTTCACTGTTGTCATTGTAACATAATGGAACAACCGATCTACAACCGCCGGTTCGTCACCACCGGCTCCGAGGCCAGCAACCGCCGCAGCCCGTCCAAATCGGGCAGCCCCAGGATTTCCGACAGGCCGTCGTCCAGGCGGCAGCGGGCGGCGCAGTCGGCCATGGCCGGCAGACGCTCGAATTCGTCCTCGGCAACGTCGTCAAACAGCTGCGAGAGGGCCTGCAACTGCTCCGAAGTTATGGCGCGCAAGTCCAGCACGGGCAGTTGTGCCAGGTCGGCTTTCTTCGGCTGAACCCAACTGCCTTCCGTTGTGTTGCGAACGGCCATTAACGACAGGATACCCAAGCTGCTATTCAGCCACACTGCTAATGCTTTTTCTACATCATCATCTTCTACGCGAATCGGCCACCACATTGATCCTAGCACGTTCACATCAGAGCGGATAGCAACGACTCTGGCGGTATTGAGGCGAAAACGGGCGCCCACAAGTAGGCGACCAGACATTTCCCATAGATGGTCACCGTAGCCTGGCCGTTGTCCACCCCTTGGGGAAACCAGTGGCGCCAGATATGAGTTGGGCTGGCAATTGAGAGACCGTCGCTGTTCGGTGTTGTGCCCTTGGACACATGGATATGGCGTTATTGATTCTGTTCTGTCAAATCCATCGTCAAGCCTGCGCACGTCAGGGCCAATCTGTCCCAATTCGCCCAGCCGGCACATAGCTATGCTGGCGGGCGCCGACCCGCCTGGAATCCACACCTCGCCATCGTCCAGCAAGCGCAAAGCGCTGCGGGTCAAGTCAGCGCGGGCGAACTGCACACCGGCCCACTGTCTCGAAAAGATTTTCGACGACGGAACCGACAGTAATTCGCCAACGTGCTGACCATCAATGGTAATCAATGCTGTACCGACATCCTCGAGGTTTGCCGGCATAGTTTCGGTAATCGCCTGCGCTGTTCGGTGGGCATCCAACACCCCATCCGGGTTTTGCCAAAGATTCACGAAGGCAGTACGGCCGTCAGTCATATTGCTATTGGCAGAGCGACGAGTGGCGATTAGCAAAGCTTCGGACAGGTCGGTGCTGTCGGAGAAGTTCCAGCGTCGCGGATCATGCGAGACGATGACCATATCAAGGGTGAAGTCGCGCTCGATGAGCGAACGGGTTTGCTGCCAGGAGGGGCCGGTGCAGACGGTGGCCGGCAACACCAGGGCCAGGCGTCCCTCGCCGGGGCGGAGCTTGGGTGAAGCCGCGGCCACGAAGGCGGCGCCCAAGCCGGCGGTTGCTGACGCTCCCCTGGATTTGAGACGGCGAGACAACTCTTGGCGCAGTTGTCGGCGTTCAGTGGCTGGCAGGCTGCCGAACAATAGATTGCCAAATACGGAGCGGGTGAAAGGCGGGTTCATAATCGCCAGGTCCAGGTCCGGCAGCGTGGCGATTTCGTCCGGCTGGACTCCGTCGGGGCCGCCGCCGTACACCCGGCCGGCGTCGCGTATCGTCCGGCCGCCGGCGCCCATGGCGTCCGGGGACAGGGCGAACTGCACCGCCGCTTGCGTCTCCCCCAGGAAGTCCAGCGAACCTAGGGATACGTCGCCGCCGTCGGCCCCCAGCGGCATGACGTAGAGGTTCATCCGGTCAAACTGGATGTCCGGGTTCAGCATGGCCAGGCTGGTGGCGGCGAAATGCACGGCGGAAAGCTGCACGTCGTAACCGTGCAGGGCCTGCTCCACCATCGCCTTGTGCAGGGCGGCGACGTTTTGACCGCCGGCCTCGGTATGGCGACGCTCGGCCTCGGCGGCCACGGCCATCAGCAGGGTGCCGGTGCCGCAGGCGATGTCGGCGACGTTGAGGGAGGCGGGAAATTCGTGGTCGCTCCAGTCCACGCCGGCCGGCCAGTTGTGGAACACCAGCCGGGTCAGCAGCGTCGCCGCCGGAACCGAGGTGTAGTAGGCGCCGGTGAACTTGGCGTCGGTAAGCAGGGTGTGGAACAGCCGGCCGGACAGGTCATGACCTTCCAGGCGGCGCGTGTCGTCAATGGCTTTCAGCAGCGGCTCCAGGACGGGGGCGTGCCAGTCGGTGGGAGCGTCAATCAGGATGTCCAGGATGGTGGCGGCCAGGTCGAAAACGGGCACGTAATCGATGTGGTCGCAGATGTAACGCCAGGCGCGGAACAGGCCGGGGATGCCATCCCGCCACGCCTCGGTGACGCCCGCCACGTCATCGTGGGTTTCGGCAAGCCTGAGGTGGAAGGCCAGCGCGTTGAACACCACCAGGCAGCCGATGCGCAGGGCTTTGGCGCGGTCGTTTTCCTGGTCGGTCTGGGCGATGACGTCCCTGACGCGGCGGGCGGTTCGCGCGTGGGTGGCGAGTTTCTGCGCCGATTGCTCCACGGCGTGCTCGATGACGGCGGCGGCGGCGACCACGCGGTCGGTGCCCTCGATTTCCAGGGGCAACACGCGCAACTGGTCGGCGACGTCGGCGGGCGCGCCGAAGCGGGAACGACGTTCCGCCGTCGGCTGGCCTCTGGAACCGTGGAGCCACCATTCTAAATCGCCGGCATTCTCCAGCCCTTCGCGGGTATCGTCCAGGTATTTTAGCCCTTCGGGGTAAAGGACGCCGATAACGCCCAGTGCATCGGGGAACTGGCCCAGGCGGGTATCCAGCTGGCTTTCCAGCAGGCCGGCGGAATCCGCCCACTTGCATTCCAGCAGCACGGTGTCGCCGGTTTTCAAGGCAACGCGGACGTCGGGCACCGAGCCGCGGCTACGCCGCTCCGCGCGGGCCGGAATGCCCTGATCCCGGAGCAGTTGGGCCAGCAGCGTATTGACCGCTTCCTCGCGGATGGTGTCGCCGCGGGCCGGGTCGGGCGATGCGGCGGCGTTAGTGTTTCGTCGTGGTCGGGGCATGGTTGCTGTTCCCGTTGGTTCGGGGCATCATAGCCGGCCGGCGGCCGGCGTTTCAATTTCTCGCCCGCTGCCTTGCCAACTGGTTATAATTCCTATATCCGAAATCTTGGCAATTGGGGGCATTCCGGCCATGAAAATCCAGTATTTCCCGGATACCGATACCCTGCATATCGAGCTTTCGCCGGCGGAAGTCCGCGAGACGCGCGATCTGGACGAGGATACCCTCCTGGATCTGGACGCCGCCGGCCGCCTCTGCGCCATCACCATTGAGCACGCCAGCGACCGTGTGGCCATTCCCGCTTTCTCCTACGAGGAAATCTCTGCCGCAACCGTCAACCCGCTACAATCCCGGGCATACGACAAGGGAGGCAATCCCATGGACTTGACCCGCAGCCCGAAGGATGACGACACCGAGGCCAAAATCGCGTTGTTGTCGGAGTACCGGAAACTGGCCGAGTGGGTGTGGCGGGAAACTCCCGCGTTGAAAAAGCAATATCCCGACCATTGGGTGGCCGTGGCGCCCGGCGGCGAACTATTCGCCGCCGAGTCAATGGACCAACTCCTCGCGGTTCTAGATGAAAAGGGCCTGCGGGATGCGAACGTTTTCATCGAGTTTTTGGATACCAATCCGAGGCCGGCAATACTATGATTCGAGGGGGATTTGAACCGGCCGGATGGCCTTTTGTGGAAGGTTGGCTGACGCTACCCCGGTTCAATGTGACCAGGAGCGTAATTTTCCTGGTTGACACCGGAGCCTATGCGACGTGTATTCACCCGCAGGACGGCGCGCAGGCCCGGATTCCCTTTGACTTGCTGGAACGCCCGGTTCCGTCTGATGGCGTGGGTGGCACTGCTACGTATTTCCTGGAGCCGGCCATCCTGGAGTTCGTGGACGGCGACGCCAGGGAAATTCGCCGGTACGAGATTGACGTGCGTGTCGCAAAGCCGGCGCCGGACCCGAGACACAGCATAAACCGGCTCCACTCTTTGCTGGGCCGCGACATCATAGACCGCTGGCGTATGCTGTACGACCGGAGCGACAATCTGCTGGAGTTCACAGTTACGAACACCGCAACCGCCAACCCGCTATAATCCCGGCATTCCAATTTGAAAACAGGGAGGCAATCCCATGGATTTGACCCTCAACGGAAAGGTTGCGATGATTACCGGCGGCAGCCGCGGGCTGGGCCGCCAGTGCGCCCTGGCGCTGGGGCAGGAGGGCTGCGCCGTGGCTATCTGCGGACGCGACGGCGATCAGGTGCAGCGTACTGCGGATGAATTGGCCGGCCTGGGCATCAAGGTCAACGGCAGTCAGGCCGATGTCACCAACCCCGATGACGCCGCCCGCTTCTTGCAGGAAACCACCGACGCCCTGGGCGCGGCGGACATCCTGGTGAACAACGTGGGCGGACGACGTGGTTCGGTGCTGTTCGACGAGACCTCCATGGAGCAGTTCCTGGAAGGGCTGGAAGTGAACCTCATCTCGGCAGTTCGGATGACCAAGCTGGCCCTGCCGCATATGCAGGCCCAGGGCTGGGGCCGCGTCATCAACATCGCGTCCATCTACGGGCGGGAGCACGGCGGCTCCGTGGACTACATGACCGGCAAGGCGGGGATGATTGCCTTCTCCAAGCACCTGGCCCTGCAACTGGCGCAGACCGGCGTGCTGGTCAACTGTGTGGCTCCCGGCAGCATCGACTTCCCCGGCAGCACCTGGGACCGCTTCCAGCAGAACAACACGCCCGAGGTGGTGTCCGAGTTCATCGACCGCAACCTGCCCATGGGCAAGTTCGGCTGGCCCGAACCCATCGGCGAAACGGTGGCTTTCCTGGCATCGGATCGGGCCAGCCTGATCACCGGCGCCTGCATCAACGTGGACGGGGGGCAGTCCAAGTCGCTGTTCTAGGGATGTAGTCATCCGCCGGCGGCGTGGTGAACGCCGCGATGCGCCGGCGGGCAGTCCGGTCAGTCGCTGCGCCGCCGGTGGAGTTGCGCCTCCATTTCGCGCATCCGCGCTTCGGCCTGGAGACGCGCGGCCCGCTCTTGGTCAGCGCGGGCCTCGGCTTGAACGCGCCCGGCTCGTTCCTCGTCGGCGCGCGCCCGCTCGCTGGTGAAGGTGGCGATGTGCAGCCCGGTTTCCGGGACATACAGGCCAAACTCGCCGCGCTCCCAACGCAGATGCAGATGCAGCGCGGCGCTGTATCCCTGCAACACCTCCGTCGCCAACTCGTCAATGTCAACGGGTTCGTAGCGGCCATCCACCAGCCGATCCCCGGCCAGCCGCGTTCCGTGATACCGGCCCGTCTCATCAAACCGCCAGTACTCCGGTATTAGCAGCGACTCGTAGGCTTTCCGCTTCTCGTCGATGTCAACGTGCCCGGTATGCCGGGAGGCGATTTCCAGCACGAAGTCCGGCGGCTTGCCCTGCTCTGAGATGATGTATCCGTTGTTGGCCTCGTACAGTTCCGGGTCAACGTCGAAGGCCACCAGCAGGTCGGGGTAGTGGCTGCCGGCCATGCTGCGGGTGGGCCGGACTACTATGTAGCGGTCGGCGGTGACCAAAGTGGTATCGGGGTTGCCCAGGTGTTGGGCGAGGTGGTGATGCTGGCCGGTTTCGGACAGGTGTTTGGAGCTGGTCATCTTGTCGTCGGGATGTTTCTCCGGCGGGTCGGGCAGCCGGAAGGGCGTGTGGGTTTTGGGCTTGGCGGTGGTCATGGCGAACCTGCGCGTCGGGATGGAATGCTGGCCGGATTATACTCCATTATCTTCCCTTCACGCCGGGCCCTTTTGCTGGGTGGGAGCGTCAGCATCGTGATTTGCCGGATGCAAATGCAAGGATTTTCAGGATTGGAGTATGCCCGTGATGGCCTCAGGCGGTAGGCCGTCGAACAAATGGCAACCGCCGCCCGGTTTTGACGCCGGGCGGTGGGCGCTGTGTTAAGGCTGGGCCGCGCCTCAGCTTCCTCGTTATCCGGGCGCGCTGGTACCGCCACGCGCCCGGATACGTCCCGATAGGCAAAGCCGCGGTGGTGGAGCCGCCGCTGGCCGTCGTCAGCCTCAGTTCGGGTCTATCGAGTGGTAAGCGTAGAGTTTCTCGTCGGAGTTGTCTACGACCCACGTGGTGACGCCGTCCGACCAGATACCGAAGGGGCGGTCGTTGCTCGTGTCAAGGGTGGTGTAGTCCTTTGCCGAATCATAGCTGCCGTCAGACATCTTGTAGGCGTACACCTTAGCATCGTTCGTGTCCACGGCCCACATCGTCTTGCCGTCCGACCAAATGCCGCCAGGTTCACTGTTGGCGTTGGCGAGTCTGATATCCTTGCCGCTGTCCCGGGTCTTGCCCGTCAGACTGTAGGCGAACAATTCCGTCTCTCCAATGTCTGCCACCCACATCGTGACGCCGTTCGACCAGATGCCGCTTGGTTCATAATATGCCAGGCTGATGTCCTTGCTGCTGTCCCGGGACTGGTCAGACATCTGGTAGGCGTACAGCTTGTCGTCGTCATTGTCCGCGACCCACATCGTAACGCGGTTCGACCAGATGCCGAAAGGGTAATCGTTACTGGCGTCGAGGCTGAAGTCCTTGCTGCTGTCCCGGCTGCCGGGGATGATCCGGACTATCGGCGCGTTGCGCCAGCCGCTAGTCAATCCGCCCTTCCGAGACTGCACCGCCACCAGGAAGTTGGGGTTGTAGGGCAGGGCATTGGTATCCTTGTTGAAACTGTAGGTAGTGGCGCTGACGTTGCTGCCCATACGCTCCCAGCTCTTGCCGGCGTCCGAGCTGAAGTTCACGTCGTAGCCGCTGGCCCGCTTGGCCGCGTTCCAGGACACGCTGACGTCGCCGTTGGCGAGGTAACTGGCTTTCAACCCCTCCACCGGGCAGGGCAGCGCGACGGACTGCACGTCCTTCCATACGCTGGCGCCGTGGGCGTTCACCGCCCGGATGGCGAACCAGTAGGTCTTGTCCTTGCTCCACTGGGAAAACTGCCAGGCGTTGTAGTTCTTGTTGGTCATCTTCCGCACCCAGCTCTTGCGGTGGTTGCCGCTCAGGTTCAGGTCGTAGCCGGTGGCGCCGGACACCCGATGCCAGCGCACCCTGAAGTGGTGGTCGCAGACGCGCTCCACCCAGAACTTGCTGACCGGCGGCGGCTCGGCCCCCTGTGGCGTGGCCGACAGGTAGTAGGGAGGCACGCCGGGCCCCGGCTTGCTGGGGGCGTCGTTGCCTTCCCCAATCTCTACCACCGCCCGGATTTTGTAGCGGTACTCCTTGCCGTTGGTCAGGCCGGTGAAGGCGTAGGTGGTGGTGGACGAATCGCTGCTGGGGATGTTCTTCCAGGAACTCCAGCCGGACAGGTTGCCGGTGCCGGTGTCGGTGTGGTTCACCCGGTATTCGTAGCGGGTGATGTTGGAATCGCTGGGGTCGGTCCAGGTTAGGGTGACGCTATGGTCGCCGGCGCTGGCGGCCAACCCGGTGGGGCGAGCCGGCGCGGATTAAGCCTCGAGAGTCGGGGGGGGGGGGGCGAACATCAGTGCGGCGACAATCAGGCCCAGCAACAGGCCGGCGGCCAAGGGCCAGCGGGACATGGAAAAGGTTCGTTGCGGGTTCATAGCCGGTTGACCTCGTAAAACTCGGAATAGTCACTGACATCAGCGGGCCATGATAATACGGCAAATCGTGGATTTTGTCATCAAAAGTTGGCTGTCAAATGACGGCGGCCCGGCTGTTAACGACCGGGCCGCCTGATGCGCCGGATTTTGAGGATGGTTCCCTACGTTGGCCGGTGCGCCGTTCCCACGAACTCCTGCCACGCCAGCACGCACTTTTCCGGCGCGGAGTGCTGCACGTAGCCGCCGGCGCCGGGGATGCGGGCCAGCGTGCAGTTGGGCATCAGGTCGGCCTGTCCCTGGGCGCGGTCGGGGATGTCGCCCTCGCTGAGCTCGCCCACCATGGCCAGCGCCGGGGTCTGGATGGTGGGCAGCTTGTCGGAGAGGTTCTGCGTGCCCAGGTAGGCCAGGGTTTCCAGTACCACGTGGCGAGCCGTCTGCCCCATCTGCTGGATGTACCACTCGTGATGCTCCGGCGCGTCGTCGGCGCTGACCCGCCGGCCGCCGGTGGCCCGGGCCCAGCCCGCGACGCCTTCCTCGGCCACCAGGCGGTAGTAGTTCTGATAGGTGTCAACGCCGGTGAAGTTGTAGGGCGAGGTGCAGGTGGTGACGGTGTGCAGCCGCTCGGGATACTGGTAGGCGAATTGCAGGGCGATGGTGCCGCCGATGGTCTCGCCAATCAGGTGCGCTTTATCGACCTCCAGGTAGTCCAGCAGGTTGCGCAGGTCGCCGGCGAAGTTTTCCAGGGACCAGTCGTAGCTGTCCGGCGCCGGCACGGTGGAGCGGCCAAATCCCCGGGCGTCCACGCGGATGACCCGGTACTGCCGCGCCAGCAGCGGCGGCCAGGCGTACCACAGCCGGCCGTTCTTGGCGTTGCCGTGATGCAGCACGATGGTCTCCACCGTTCCGGGGTCACGCCAGGGGTCGGTGAAGTTGTCGTCGTCATAGTACATTTCAAGGTTGTCGGCGAGCGGGGCGATGGGCATGATGGCCTCCTTAAGTTGCGCTCCGTCAGAAGCAGGATTTACCGGATTTCAAGGATTCGCCGGATGATAATAATATCCTGCCAATCCTCCCAATCTTGAAAATCCTGCTTCTGACGATTTGGGAATCGCTACACGCCCAGCCCGCCGCCTGGCGTCTGGTCGGTCAGCGGGATCTGGACACTGACCCGGTCAACGTCGCCGACGCTGCGGGTGGTGTGGCCGCGCCCGGTCAGGTCCTCGCACAGTTCAATATCGCCCACGTTGAAGATCCGCTTGGAGCCGTCGCCCAGGCCAATCTCAACTTGTCCCTGCAATGTGATGACGTACTGACGCCGGGGCGCGGTGTGAAAGTCCACCAGTTGGGTGGGCTTCAGGCTGCTGAACTGGACGCCAATAGCTTCCTGCAACTTGGTGCGCAGGGCGTGGCCCATCTGCTCAAAGGGCAGCTCCGTGTCCTCGATGTGAGACTCGCCGTCCTCGCCCGTGTAAATCCTGACAACCTGCATCTGCTCATACCTCCGGAGGCGTTGTTCGCGTGGGGCGTATGATAGCACCTGCATCGGCCGAACCGGTAATCATACTTGCCTTCCAAACGCTGTGAATAGTAACATCCCGAATACAGTCTCAGGCTGGCGCTATCAAAGGAGCAAGGTTATGAACCGAAACCGGGCTCAGGAACAATTCTCTTTCGGGTACATCACTGCCGTTGCTTCGCAAGCGCACATACAGGTTGAGATACGACGGTTGGACGACGACGGCATTGACGGCCAGTTCGTATCCGATCAAGGCTCTGAACCCAGAATAGATTTTCAAGCCAAATCCACGAACCCCAGCGTTGAGCGACCATCGCATCTTGCTTATCCTCTCAAGGTCGGAAACTACGATAGCCTGATCAGACGCACTACCGTTCCTCGAATCCTGATCGTTACGATTGTACCGCGCAGTATCAACGAGTGGCTCAGCCAGAATACCGAAGGGATGCTGGCCCGCCGCTGCGCCTACTGGCACATCCTCAGAGGCAAAGACCCTACGGGCAATCATTCCACAGTGACCATTGACATACCTAAGGATCAAATCCTCTCCCCGCAGGCCCTGACCGAATTGATTGCTAAAGCCGACACGGGGGAGCTCGATGATTGAACGGGACGAAATGGAACGGCAAGAGCTAACCGCCGTCACGGCTTTGAACCTCAGCGCGTACCTACGGAGCGCCGGCTGGAACTTTGAGCGGCGGCGTGGGCGGTATGCGGACATATTCGTTACGCAGGACGAAGAGCGGCAACGCACTGTAACTGTCCCTGTGTTTGAATATCTGGATGACCATCCCGACCGCATCAGCGACGCTATCAGCGTAATCGCTCAGGTGGAACGACGTTCCCGGCTGGCGGTGTTCAACGACCTGGCCAAAGCCGACCATGACGCCGTCCGCATCGCATCAACCAACGGCATAGGTCACGGCCCTCTTACCATAGGCAAGAGCGCGGACCTCTTGCGCGGCGCGCATGACCTGATGTCAAACTCCGCCCGGGCCGCCGAGGCCGCTGCCAACGACGGCTACCAAGCGACCTTTCGTGGACCGTTCAGCCTGCAAGTGGCCTCTTATATTGACAACGTCTCATTTATACACGACCCTGCCCACGGCTACCGGTTAACGATGTACTCGCCAGTCTCAATACAATTCAACACGAACCAAAGCTTGGGAGGCGATTTTCCGGCAACTCCGTTTGCCAGAAAGGCAACCCGCACGCTGGTCAGCGCCCTGAACGCAACCAGTAACGCCCTCAGTGAATCCGCACGTTTCGACTCCACTGAGCCATTCCGGAAAACCATTCAATCTGGCGTCAGCGCCAACTTCTGCGATACCTTGGCGCGCTTGGCCAAGGGAGGGAAAGGCGTCGCCGTTTCAATCAAATGGTCTCTGCTCAGTGATTCCGATATATCGCCAGTAACTGTAGTTATTACCCACCAACAAGCTGACATCCTGCAATTGGCAGCGCATACCTTGCGCCAAACCGAGCCGTCATACGATGAAAGGATAGACTGCCACGTTGTCAAACTCGAGCGTGAACCCCACGAATTCGACGGGCGCGCTACCCTGCTAGTTCTGCGTGGCGGCAGGAATGTACGCATATCCACTACGTTCAAACCGGAGAATTACCAAACAGTGATTGAAGCATTTCACAACCAAACTGCACTTTCCCTCATTGGGGATATTTATCCGGGAACCTGTGGATTGGAATTGCGAAACCTCCGCAATCTGGAAATGTTGTCCTACTAAAAAGGCGTACCAGAGCAGCGCCTTCGCCTCTCGGCTCCAAGCCTTGCAACCATTCTAACCGGGCGGTCCCGCATCACGGTTTCAGCCGCACCAGGAAGCTGGCCTCGCCCAGGGGCATCCCGTCGAAGGCAATGGCGGCCACGTGGCGGCCCAGGCGGGTTACCGGGATGCGGAAGGGCTTGATCCAGCGCTGGAAGAAGATGCCTTCGTCCCAGGTGACGGCCTGGGGCGGCGGGCTGGACAGACTGGCCCCCGGCGCGCGGATGGTCACCTCCAGCGTGTGCTCCCCGGCCGTGGCGCCGGCGATGCAGAAGGCCAGTTGGGCGTCCACCTCCGCCAGCACTCGCGGGCCGTCGCCGCCGGGCGGCTCCTCGGGCATCGGGATGTCCACCAGGTCGATCACTCCCCTGAAACTCAGGTCGTCCCCGCCCCCCTCATCGGTTTCCCGGCAAAACAGGGCATATTTGAGGTACACTCCACCACGTTCGGTAGTCAACAGCGGCTCCATTCAAATTGGCGCAGGCAAGCCCGCGCGGGGCTGGTAATATATCGCCACGATTTTAGCACCGGCCGCCGACGGCGGCAAAAGACGACATCTATCATCGGTCAACTAAACCTGAACCGTCATTCAATTACACCGTCATTCCGGCGCAAGAACGTCACCCCGTACTTGATACGGGGCCGGAATCCAGGAGGCGAGCAATGGCACTGTCAGCAGAAAAATTCGCCCAGGGCATGAACACCGACCAGTACATCGACATCATCAAGGTCAACAAAGACCCGTTCCAACAGATTCAGGACGGCGTGGAGATCCCCGGCAACGTGCTGGACTACTTCAACGGACTGGAGCAACCCATCAACTTGGCCGTCTTCACCTCCGACTGGTGCGGCGACGCCATGTCCACCACGCCGGCCATCCTCAAGCTGGCCGACGCCAGCAATAACATCCGCCTCAGCGTCTTCAACCGCGATGATGAACTGGATTTGACCAACAGTTTCCTGCCCGAACACCGGGCCGGCACCGTGCCCGTCTTCGTGGTGTTCGACGAAAAGATGGGCGAAATCGCCCGCTTTATTGAGACGGCCCGCTCCCTGGTTCCCGCAATCGACGCCATGGACGAGATGGTAGCCCAGGCTGCGGCGTCCATCGGCGACGAAGCCGAAAGCCGGCAGCAGGCTCGAGGCCGTCGCACCGCGCATCGCGTCAGCAAGGCCGCCGAGTGGGGCGCGGTGATCCTCAACGAGTTCCAGCAGGTGGTGGCCGACGGCATGGCGCTGCCCGCCGCCGACCGTCCGGCCGAGGGCGGCACCGAATGGCCGCCACAGGACTAGCAAACTCCCCTCTCCCTTGATGGGAGAGGGCCAGGGTGAGGGTGAAAAATGCCCGACAACGACAACAACATAACCATCATCACCATGGAGGACATGGCCGTCGTCTTCTCGGTCACCGACGACTTCGGCATCCACCGCGAGTCAGTGAGCGTAGAACTGGCCCGCGAGGATCCTGGCGAGATCATCGTCAGCGGCGGCAAAGTGGAAATCACGCTGCCAGCCAGCCGGGCGCCCGCCGAATTCGCCCCGACCATCCGCGCTGAATTGGAATCCAATGGCTATGCGCACAACCCCGGTCAGGTCGTAACCAACGACAGCGACGACGCCGGAGACGACGAGGAAGATGACTGGCCGGGGTGATGCTAACGTAGGGGCGACCGGCCGGTCGCCCCTACACGCCTCAGTAGCCTTCTTCCCGCCACTCGAAGGCCAACGTGGCGTAACGCACGAACACGGCTCCCCCAGGCGCCGCCAGCGGTCCATTCATCGCCAATATGGCGATGGTTACCTCGTCGCCGGCCTTGGGTTCCGCCGACACGACCACGCGCTGGGGAACATTGAACCCCTGCACCGTCGCCCGTTCCCGGTCGCACTCCCCATTGATCCAGATCTCGCCATAGTCGTCGATGCATGACTCGAACAGGCAACGCGCCCCTTCGATGGACCGACCTCCCACCGTTTCCGGCAACGTCGCCTTGATGCGGTACCAGATGAAGGACACACCGCGCCGGCGCCAGGCGCCCAGGTCCTCGCAGGCGTCCCAACCGGAGTCGTCATAGTCCGGCAGTCGGCATGGCGAACCTTCCGCCTCGCTTTCCACGCCCTCGTTGGGTTGGCCGGGCACGAACCCATGGGCGCATTTCCACTGCCCGCCCACGGCGGACAGATCGGCGGCATTCTGTAGGTCAAGTGTAGCTCGTGGCATGGTTACTACCTCCGGTCAAGATCGGTCTCGGTTTTTGTGTGGTCGCGTCTTTGCCCGTAACGTGGAACGGTGACCCGAGGGCGCCAGTCCGTTGCGCCTGGCACTAAACTCCAGTTATGCGCACCCCCGAATGCGTCCGGTGTATCCGGTTTATGTTGACCAGCAGGGGCGTTATCTGCTCCACGTACTTGGCGTTGTAGAGAGCGCCGGCGTCCACGGGGCGCAGGTTGGGGATCTTCCGCGTCAGGTCAACAACCACCTGCTTGGCTTCCGCGTCGTCGGCGCAGATGACCACGTCTTCGTCCAGCGTGACGCCGGGCTTCAACAGTTCCTCGGCGGACACGTTTTGAAACGCGGCCACCACCCGCGAATCAGGGGCGGCGGCCTGGGCCTCCTGGGCCGCCGATCCGGCGGGTACGTCCTCGGCGATGGCCCCAACACCCCGCTCAAACCGCATGGGAGCGATAACCGTCACCACCGTCTTCCCGTTCAATGCTTCGCCAACGCCATCAATGGTGGGAGACATACCGTTGTAGGGCATGGTAAGGAACACCACGTTGGCCTGGGCCGCCGCCTCCGGGTTCACTGCGCCTGAAATGGTAGTTCCAGGCGCCAACTCCAGCAACTCATCCGCCGCCTCCTGAGCTCGCCCGGCGTCCCGCGAACCGATCACCACCGATTCGCCGGCCATGGCCAGCCGCAGCGCCAAACCCTTTCCTTCCGGTCCGGTTCCTCCCAGAAATGCCAGCATCAATAACGCCTCCAGGAACAAATTAGGCGCAAGTATATCACCGCACGGGTCGGTCGGCGCGTTATGTTACAATCGGCACAATTAGGCTGCCACTCCGGCTTTCGCCGGAATGACGGGACTGCTGTAGCAAGGAGGGTTCACCATCATGGCATTCTCACTCAACCACGTTCACCTCAAGACCCCCGACCCCAAGGCCACCGCTGACTGGTACGTGCAGAACCTGGGCGCCACGGTGACCTCCGAGGCCGCCAACGGCGGGTTCCGGCTGGACCTGCACGGCCTGCCCCTCAACGTGACCGACCACATCGCCACCCAGACCCATCCGCAGAACTACGGGTTCGAGCACATCGCCATCGACACCACCGACATCGAAGGCACCATGCAGGATCTGAAGGACAGCGGCGCCAAGGTTCTGGAGGAAACCACCGTCGGCGGCGGCCGGCGCGTAATGTTCTTCGAGGGACCCCAGGGGATCATCCTGGAAGTCCTTGAGGTCATCGACTAAAAGCCCCTACTCATGGCAATTCCGCTCCCGCACCATTGACAGGTCTCCAGGCGCGGGAGCGGAATACAACGCCGATGCCTGCCGCGACATGGCTGTGCTACACTCGTTCATTAGAAAGCCGAAGGACGGCACGTCATGACCACGCAAGACGAAAGCCTGCACGATCTGCTGAGGCGTTTCATCACCAGGTTTGAAACCTTCATGGATGAGCAGCGGGAGACCAGCGCCGAACAGCGGGAGTTCAACGCCGAGCAGCGAGAGTTCAACGCCGACACCAATGAACGGCTCCGCACCATGGGCAACGACCTTGGCATCGTTAAGGGCGGTTACGCGCGTACTGAAATTCTGCGCAAGGCCAGCGTCATCGCCCGGGACATGGGTTACAACTACATAAAGAACTTGCGCCGAACCCAAATCCTCGCCATCGCCGACCGGGCCACCGCCGATATTGACGAGGCTACGTTGGCGAGTTTTCGCAACGCCGACCTGGTAATGGAGGTGGAAGACGCCAAGCACCAGCGCAATTACCTCGCGGTTGAAGCATCCTACACAGTACAAAGACACGACGTTGACCGGGCGAAACGCAACGCCGGCCGATTGTACGACCTGACTGAAATTAAATCTCGCGCCGCGGTAGCGGGCGTTGAGATGAACGAAATCGTCGAACGCCAGGCCCATGCCAATCAGGTTCACTGGTACCACATCCCGCCCCGAGACTTGCAGCCGGAATGATCACAAGAGATACTTCAGTACCGTCACCGATGCCACCATGTCATCTTGTCCTCACCAACACAAACAATGCCGGTGAAACAGAAACGCTATCATGATCGACCACCGTCTGCTTATCCTATTCGCCCATCCCGACGACGAAGCGTTTCCCGTCGGCGGCACCATCGCCATGCACACCGCCCGGGGCGTCAGGGCCCGGCTGATCACCACCACCTCCGGCGAGCTTGGCGAAATACGCCAACCCGGCTCCGCAACCCGCGAGACTATCGGCGAGGTGCGCCGCGCCGAGTTGGCGGAAGCGATCAAGGAATTGGGCATCGAATCCCATGAAGTCCTGGGCTATCGCGACTCTGGGATGGCTGGCTGGGATGACAACCACCATCCCCAAGCCTTTGTGCAGGCCGACGAGCACGAGGTGGTGGCGCGGCTGGTCTTTGAAATCCGCCGGTTCAAGCCTCAGGTTATCCTCACCTTCGGGATGGATGGGCTTTACGGCCACCCCGACCACATTGCCATCTGCAAGCACGCCACCACCGCCTTTGGCTTGGCCGCCGACGCTACGGCCTTCCCGCATCACATGGCCATCGGCATCCAGCCGCACCAGACCGACCGGCTGTTTTACAGCGTGCGCCCCCGCGGTTTCCGCGTCCACATGGCCGAGACTTTACAGGCCGCCGGCGTGGACTTTCCCATGCCGCCACCGGACCGGGTCAACGACGGCGCCGATCCCGAAACCATAAGTCTCACCGTGGATGCCTCCGACGGCTTGGACGCCAAGATGGCCTGCATCAAGCGGCACTTCACCCAGCTGCAGCCCGACTGGCCCTACGAGCGGGTTCCCCGGGAAGTGGCCGCTTCGGTAATCGGCATCGAGCACTTCATCCGCGCCATTCCGCCGGTAGCCGAAGGCGAAACGGTGCCCGCCGACTTTTTCGCCGGCCTTTAGCTCCGCTGCCTAATCGGGCATTACTTCGGCGACTGAAATGACAACGTCCGGCAGCGCGGCCGGCGAAAGGGTTTCGTCGGGCCCCACCACTCGCATCCTGGCGTAGCCTCCCGCAATTGGTTGGTCGTACACCTCGACATGACGGGCATTCACGTCAAACAGCCACATTTCAGGGATTCCCTGAGCGGCGTACAACGGCGCCTTGTGGCGGCGGTCAAATCCGGCAGTGGTGTCGGAAACCTCAATCACCAGCAGCACATCCTCAGGGCCAGGTTTCGGGGATTCCCGGTAGCGGTCGTCACGCCACCGCAAAATCATAAAGTCCGGTTCCGGTTCGCTACCGGTGTTAAGCGTTACCGGACTTTGCACGTCTAAAACCGCCGAGTCTCCCACCGCGAACATCATCGCCTTATTGAGCCAGCGAAGGCAAAATACGTGCCGGTTGCCAACTGCTGTCATAATAAATATCTCTCCCGCCAACAGCTCGGTCCGCTCGCCAGGCGGCAGGATGCCGGCTTCGGTCATCGCATAGTATTCCTTCACGGTGAATCGCCGACGCCGGCCGTCGTACTTGCAGAACAGCTGCCCATCGATAAGCTCGATCCCGTCGCCCCTGGTGAGAATGCCGGCTTCCTCCATGGCAAAGTATTCGTCCACGTTGAAGAGCCGGCGGGCGGGCAGGGCAGTTGTCGTTTCGGTTGACATCTTCGTCACCATCAGGTATTGCTGGATTTGAGGAAATGCGCCGATTATAGCATCGGCAAAAATCGGGGCGCCCACAAGGGACGCCCCTACGAGTTGGCGGGATGAGAGCCCGCTACGCCGGGCGCTGGATAATCTCCAGGCTCACCTGGTCCGGCGCTTCGACGAACATTACCTGGCTGCCGGAGGGCATGGTCCACGGTTCGCAGATGATGTTGGCGCCGTTGGACTTGAACCGCTCGAAGGCTCCCTGGATGTCGTCGGTCTCAAAGCCGAAGTGGTCCAGGCCGAAGCGGGGGTGGGTGGAGCCGGGAACCGCGTTCTCTCCCTCCGCTTCGCCGGATACCGTGAGCAGCGGCTGGCCGTTCAGCTCCAACTGGTGGGAGATGGTGTTGGACAGCGGCCGGGTGGACACGATCTCCGCGCCGAAGTTGTCCACGTAGAACTTGGCCGCGTTGTCCGGGTCTTCGCTGCGCAGGTGCAGGTGGTTGCAAACGAATGCCATGATAAATTCCTCCGTTAGGTTCGTGTTTGTGTAGGGGCGTCCCTTGTGGGCGCCCCGGCGTCTCCCCACTACCGTAGATAGTCGGCAATCTGCTGGTCGTAATCGGCCTTGCGGGTTACCTGGGTGATGAGGTCGGCTGACGCCAGCGTGTCCCGCAGATCGGCCGGCGCGACGCCGTCGCGCAGAGCCTTCAGCGTGTCGTACACGGCTTTGATCGCGGCCTGGAAAGGCAGATGTCCTTGCAGGGCCACGCGCACGCCATTCTCCCCCAGCCACTCCTTGTCGGACAGCTCGCCGCCGGCGCCGCCCAGCAGCAGCGGGATGTTCAGCTCGGCGTTGACCGCCGCAACCTGTTCCCTGGTGCTGGCGCCGGCCAGGAAGATGGCATCTACTCCGGCCGCCTCGTATGCCTTGACGCGGCGGATGCACTCGTCCAAGCCCTCGGCCAGGCTGCTGGTGCGGCCCGCGACCACCAGGTTGGGGTCGGTGCGACCGGACAGGGCGGCCTTCATCTTGCCGATGCCTTCTTCCAGCGAAATGAACCGGTCGCCGCCGCCGAACTGCATGGGCAGCACGGTGTCCTCAATGGTCAGCGCGGCGACGCCGGAGGCTTCCAGCTCTTCCACGGTGCGCTTTACGCTGAGGGCGTTGCCGTAGCCGTGGTCCGCGTCCACCATGAGGGGGAGCTGGCCGGCGCGGCAGATGCGGTAAATCTGCTCGGCGAACTCGCTGAGGGTCAACACCACGTAGTCCGGCGCGCCCAGCACCGTCCCGCTGGCGATGGAGCCGGCGAACATACCGACCTCGAACCCCAGATCCTCGGCGGCCCGCGCCGAAATCGGGTCAAACACAGAGCCGGGATGCACGCAGACATCGCCGGCCAGAACGGCGCGATACCGTTCCCGTCGCTTGGTGTAATCCATATTCGCTTGGCTCCTTTGATGGGGATGTGCGGGGAATGGCCCGGCTACGCCGGACTGGAATACTATCCCGTCTGGTCCGGGGCGTGTGCGAAGTACCCTTCCCACAGAGCCAGCACGGTTGACAACATACGGGCGCCCACGATTACCCAAGCAAGGGCCAGGAGCGCCAGTTCAAAGGCCGGCCCGGCTCCGATTAGATCCGCTGCGGTTCTCGCTACGGCCGGCGCCATTATACCTGCCAGTAACAGTTCGGCAATTTGTCTGGCGTCATCGGCGACGTTTCTCACTGTTGACAGCGTCACTGCCGGCTCTCGATGCGCGAGACTACGGCCACAATGACCCGACCGGCCAGTATGACGCCACAGAGAATGAGAACGACAACCATCTGCGCGGTTTCCATTGGCGACGCCGTGGTCAACAGTTCCCACATACGCGGCGCCGTCCCGTAGAACATATAGCCCAGGCTTGCCAACAACAGTGCGATGAGCGCGGCGCCGAATATCTTTCGCATTGCCATGCTACTACCAGGGCTATCGCATATGGCCGGTTTAACGCCCGTCATTCCGGCGAAAGCCGGAATCCAGTGGCCGAATTCGTTAGCCACGTTTCAGATTCATTTACTGTTTGACCAATGGACTCCGGTTTTCGCCGGAGTGACGGGTGAGTAATTTCATATGCGATAGCCCTGATGCTACTACCCTCCTGCGTTGACCCGACGGCCGGTTGCCCGTATTCTAACCCAACTCTCCACCGCCGGCAAAACCGCTGGCCGCCCGACACCCTATGTCAACCACCATCATCGGCGCTGATTTCAGCGGAGCCCACTCTGATTCGAACACCTGGTGCGCTAGGGGGCAACTGGACGGAGACGGAACCCTGTATCTGGACAGCGTTCAGCGAATTCGCCGCGACGAACTTGGTGACTTGCTTCCCCAGATTCCCACTCCAGCCGTAGGCGCCCTGGATTTCCCCTTTGGCGTGCCGCGGCGTTTTGCCGAGCGCCTGGGCGCGGTCTCCCCTTGCCGCGCCATGCCCGATCTCTGGGATGTTGTCGCGGCGATGGGCCTCGACGACTTTATCGGTCAACGCAACCGATTCGTCGCCGAGAACGGCGAACCCAGGCGTGCCGGCGACCTGAAATATCATCGGGAAAGCTACTCGCCGTTGCACAACGTGAACCCTAATATGCTGCCCATGACCTACCACGGCATCGGGTTGCTGCATCGTTGGCATCTGGGGCAGCCTCGCCGCTGGTACGTTCCTCCCTTGCCGCCCGGCGGTCCTCCGTCCGAGACCGTCACACTGTTGGAGCTGATGCCGGGCGCGTTTCTCAGGTCCATAGGTTTGCCTTACAAAGGGTACAAAAAAGGTCAGCGTGCCCGGCAACTGCGCGACGAAATACTGGTCTCTTTGGCCGCCAAATCCGGCGTAGGTATCGACAACCTGTCTGACGTACAAAGTGACTGCCGTGCCAGCGACGATTGCCTTGATGCGGTAGTGGCGGCCGTGGGCGCGGCGGCGTGGGCGTTGGACTGCTCCCGTTTTCGTCATCCTAATCTCGACGATCTTGCTGACGCTCAACTCGAAGGTTGGATTTATGTTCCAAAACAGAAACCATGTAGGGGCGAATAATCATCCGCCCCTACGTTCCCGCAGCAGCCACACCAGGCCGATAGCCAGGCCGGCCCCTGCCAACTGCATCACGATAAACAGCGGGGCGGAACCGGTATAGATGCCGGCGAAGGTGTCGGAGAACATCCGCGCCACCGTTACCGCCGGGTTGGCGAAGCTGGTGGACGACGTGAAGAAGTAGGCCGCTCCAATGTAGGTGCCCACCGCCACGGCGACCACCGCGCCCCGGCGGCGCGGGATCAGGAAGATCACGAACAGCAGGCCCAGAGTGGCGATGACCTCGGCGAGCCACAGATCGGGGCCACTTCTCACTTTGGTTGACCAGTTGACCGGCGGCAGCGCGAACATCAGGTTGGCCAGGATGGTCCCGATGATGCCGCCAGCAATCTGAGCGCTGACGTAAGCAATACCCTCTTTGACTGGCCGGCCCTGCAACACCACGTCGGCCAACGTGACCGCCGGATTGAAGTGCGCCCCCGACACCGGGCCGAAAGCCCAGATCAGCGCCATCAGCGCGAAGGCCGTCGCCACCGCGTTCTCGAACAGCTGCAAACCTACGTCGCCCGGACTAAGCCGCTGCGCCATAATCCCGCTGCCCACCACCGCCATCAGCAGGAAGGCAGTGCCCACCGCCTCGGCGAGCAATCGCTGGCCTAACGAGTGCATCCCCAACCCGCCTCCGGTTGGATACCCTTCGGACAAACAAAAAGGGCGGAAAATCCGCCCATGCACGTAGCCCGTCCGGGAACTATGTCGCCGCCGCAATTCATGATGCAGTCAGTTTAGCCACCGGCTAACCGCCGGTCAACCGCCGGGTTGACTTCATGCGTACCCGCTTCGTCATTGCGAGCGCAGCGTGGCAATCTCGTCAGCGCAGCAAGGGTTTGTGTGAACAGCCGTCAAAACCGCAATGAGATTGCCACGAATGCCTGGCGGCATTCTCGCAATGACAGATGTGGAAAGTGGGTGCGCGTGAGAGCGGTTGACCGGAGCGTGGCCTTGCCGCGGGGCGGGAGCAGGCGGCTGGTCGCCCCCGCCCCGCGGGCGTCGCTACCGCTGTACGGCGGGATTCTGTCCATACACACGCAGTACCGGGTATTGGCTGGCTGTACCATAGTCCCACCAGTTCGCGCTCCAGTCGGCGTAAATCCCGGTGTTGCCGGTGGGTGCCTGTAGCTCGGCGGTCGTCTTGCCCTCGCCGCCGCTGCTGGTGGACTGGCCTGAGGTCTGGGTGTCCCAGTAACTGTTGCTGACACGGTCGTCGTCCCGGCCGGCCCTGGTATTGTGCCCCACCAGGCCGCCAACCCGCGAACTTCCCGAACCTCCGCTGACCCGGCCGGTGGCGTAGCTGTCTTCAATGACGTTGGACGATGAGTGCCACCCGACTAGGCCGCCAATGTCGTCATCGCCATCACCGCTTCCGGTTACGCTGCCAGTGGCGTAGCTGGCATAGACCAAGCCGCCCCAATTGCTTTGCCCGACCAGGCCGCCAATGTCGTCGTTGCTGCTCCCGGTCCCAGTCACGTTCCCGGTGGCGTAACTGCCTATGATGGTGCTGCGGGTGCCTCGTCCCACCAGGCCACCGGTGTGGCCGGCGCCGGTCACGTCGCCGGTGGCGTAGCTGCCGGTGATTGCGGCTCTGTTTTCCCCAACCAAGCCGCCGACATCCGTGCCACCGCCGGTCACGTTGCCCGTCGCGTAGCTTCGAGCGATGCTGCCAGCAGAGTTGAAGCCGACCAGGCCGCCGACGTCCGCGCCGCTGCCGGTCACGCTACCCGTCGCATAGCTTCGAGTGATATTACCAGCAAACATACTGCCGACCAGGCCGCCGACATCCGATACCCCGGAGACGGAGCTGCGGGAATAGCTGTCCATGATTAGGCCGCCTTGCGAGTTCTCGCCGGCCAAACCACCAACGGTGTTATCACCGGCCACGCTGCCGGCAGCGTAACTGCCGATGACTATGCCGCCATTATTGTCTCCGAGCAGGGCGCCAACGTCATCATCGCCGGTCACGTTAGCGGAGGCGAGCCCAACGTCCCTGATGATGCCTCCACCGCCCAGCGATGCGAATAAGCCAACGTCATCGTCATCCGGCCTGTTGACGTAAAGGTTGGAGATACTACGTCCATTGCCGTCAAAAGTGGTGGTGAAGTAACCAATCGGCTCCCAGCCCTTGCCGTCGTTCCAGTATTCATCGCCGGCGTCCGCTTGTCCGTTGCCGTTGGTGTCAAAGTCAAGGTCGGCGACCAGTTCGTAGCCCTCACAGCCGGTGGCTGGGCAGCCCATGCCGGCCACCGCGTCGGAGAACGCCTGCGTGTACGCAACGTAGTGCTCGTCGGCAACCGAGCCGTCGCCGTCCCGGTCATACCGTATCGCGTCCAATTGCGCCAGGCTGCTTATCTCAATCAGCCCGTCGTTGTCCGCGTCGTAATCCCCTGCTGTCGCCGCCCCTTGCTTCAGCGTCAGACTTTGCCAACTTGACCACGACGATGTGTAATACGAGAACCCGTCGTTGCCGGTACCCACGATAAAGTAGTACTGGGTACCAGGCGTGAGACGGGTCACCCGGTGCGAGCTCTGGCCTATATTCTCAACGTCAACGAAGACAAACGCCTCGGTCCAGGGCCTTCCGGCTTCGACAACGGCGGTGTAATCCGGCACGGCAACCCAGCCGATCCGAAAGTACTTGGCGTCATCTGTAGCCATCGCGTCCCAGGAAAGGATTACCTCGCCGGATACGGTCCCATCGACCACATTGAAGTTCTGCACCGGCGGCGATGCCGATCGTGCCTCGTGCGCCCCGGCGATGTTTATCCCCCCCGCGACAACCACTGCCGAAACCATCACGGCGAGGACGGCAATCGTGAACATTAGGTGTTTCATGGCTTTCATACCCCACTGTTTCATAATCGCTAGGCAAGCAAGCCGGCGCGGTTATCACTGTACAGTATGAAAGTAAGCTTTACAAATCATGTAAGTATCATTATAATGATAGTAAGGACTCTGTAAGATGATGCACGCGCCGGGAAGCCGCCATCGCCGACGGAAGGAGATTGCCGCGCTGCGCTCGCAATGACAGCTTGGCTCGGCCCTCAATGTCGGTGCGCGCCAACCAGCCCATCCCCGTAGAAATGCAGCAAGCTGTTCACCGGGTTGCCCGCCATTTGGCCCAGACCACACAGCGACGCCGCGCCCACGATTTCCGAAAGGTCTCGCAAGTCCTGGAGGTCCGACGCCTTTCCTGCGCCGGCGGCCACCCGCCGCAACGCTTCGGCGATGCGCGGCGTTCCCTCCCGGCAGGGGGTGCATTTGCCGCAGGACTCGGCGGCGTTGTACTCGGCCAGACGCAGCGCCACCGCCAACTTGCTCGATCACCTGCCGAACCGTCGTGCCCAGGGGAACCTCCGCCAACCCGGGCCGCCGCACCGCGCCGCTGAGCGACACGAGCCGCGTGTTGGCCTCGTTCCGGTGTGGACTCCGTCCGGCGTCGGTCAGGCCGGTATCCGCGATGCCGCCAGAGCGTCCGGTGGTTCAGCAGGCAAGCCGCCGTAGCTTCCTCTGTATCAATGTAGCTAACGAATTTGGCCCCTGGATTCCGGCGAAAGCCGGAATGACGATGCTGGTGCGATTGCCCTGGCTTGAGGCGGGAGCGTTTGACGCGTTGGAATCGCGTACAATAGAGTCGATGGATTTCCACCAGGGAGCTTGTACATGGCATTGCAGTTTGGGGTTTTCGACCACATCGAGCCCATTCCCGGCGTACCGCTGGACCGGATTTACCGGGAACGGCTGGACCAGATAGAGCGGCTGGAGTCCGCCGGGTTTTACTCCTACCACCTTGCGGAGCACCACACGCCGGCGGTCCATAGTCTCGCGCCGTCGCAGAACGTTTTCCTCGCGGCCGCGGCCCAGCGGACGACCACCATGCGGCTGGGGCCGTGCGTGTACGTGCTGCCCCTGCACCATCCGGTGCGTCTGATCGAGGAAATCTGTATGTTGGACAACCTCAGCGACGGGAGAATGGACATCGGAGTGGGCCGGGGCGGAGTTATCGAAGCCTATTTCTGGGGACAGGAGGGAGACGTTGAGGTGAACTACACTCGCTACCTGGAGACGCTGGCGGTGGTCAAGGAGGGACTGGGCAACGATTCACTGACCTACCGGGGCGAGTTCTACAACTTTGACGATCTGCCCATGCGCCTGCGGCCCAAACAGGACCCTTACCCGCCCCTGTGGTACATGAGGAACGTGGAGACTTCGGCGGTCAACGGGATGCACTCCATAATCGTGGGCAACCTGGATTCCTTCGGGGCCAATGTGGAACGCTACTTCCAGCTTTGGGATGAGCATCAGGGGCCGGGAGCATTGAACGCCCAGGGCGAAGCGCCCAAGATCGGGTTGGTCAACCACCTATACCTCGCCGAGACGGATGCGGAAGCCGCCAAGATAGCCCAGCCGGCGTGGGACCAGTACAAGTGGAACCTGGCCGCGCCGCGCCGCCTGGAAGTGGAGCGGCGCGGCCTGACCCGGTTCGCCGGCGACAGCGCTAATCCCCGGCCGTCCAACCTGCCCGACCGGGAGGCGGAGGTCAGCAGCCCCGCTACGGCCCGGCGTTCCGGTTCCGCTGGGCTTGAGGAACACGCCGCGCCCGGCGGGGGCGGGTTCAACGTCGTCGCCGGCTCCCCGGATTCCATTCGGGACTACATGGACGATTATCTCGAGACGGGGGCCAACTACTTCGTAGCCGCCTTCCAATGGGGCCACCTGTCCCACGAGGAGACGATGCGCTCGCTGGAACTGTTCGTGTCCGAAGTCATGCCCCACTACGTCTAGGGCCTACGGACAAATCGCCTTGCCGGACGTTCTGGGAGTAACGACCTTGCGGATAGCGACACTTCCCCGATTGCATACGCTGGACGCGTGGCTGGCCCACCCCAACTACCGGCTGTTATGGTGCGGCAATTTCTTCGCCAACAATGCCCAGTGGATACAACTCCTGAGCGTGGGTTGGCTGGTCCGCGACCTGTCGGAAGGCTCCACCGTCGCCGGTCTGCTGGTGGTCACCGTGGGCGGCATCAACACCCTGCCCGGCCTGGTGGTCGGCCCCTGGGGTGGCGTCCTCAGTGACCGGTTTGACCGGCGCAAGCTGGTCATCACACTGCAACTGATGATGGCCGCTCTGGCCCTGTGTTTCGCACTACTGGTGTTATCCGGACGGGTGGCAGTATGGCACGCGTATCTGTATGTAATCCTGGCCGGCGCTTGCCGCTCCATGACCCAACCCATGCGCCAGTCCCTCATCGCCGGCACTGTGCCCCGGGAGATGCTCGGCAACGCCATGGCCACCAACGTGCTGACCATCACCGGCACCCGCATCGTCGGGCCGTTTGTGGGCGGCATCCTCATATTCACCCTGGGATATTTCTGGAATTTCGTCATCGAATCCGTGCTGTATCTGGCCAACGTGGCGATGATTTTCCCGCTGCGGACCCCCTTTCACCGCCCCGGCAATGCCCGACAGCGCGGCTCGGCATTGACCAACATGGTAGAAGGTTTGCGATACGTTTGGAGCGGAGAGCGCGCTTTCTTCCAGTTGATGGTGCTGTCCGTTATCCCCAACATCATCCTCCATCCGGCCTGGTTTCTTTTCCCGGTGTTCACCACCGAGGTACTGAAGCGCGACGCCAACGTGGGCGGATACCTGCTTTCGATCACCGGCGTGGGCGGCCTGCTGGCCGCGTTGTTCGTGGCGTCATTCGGCTTTGTCTTTCCCAAGGGCAAGGTGGTCCTGGGCGCCGCCATTGCCAGTTCCGTGCTGCTGATTTTGTTCGCCTATTCCAAGTGGATGGGACTGGCCTTCGTGGCCATCGCGGCCATGGCTGCCAGCCAGTCTCTCTTCCGCACCACTCGCGGCACGTTGATACAGACATTGGCCCCCGATAGCCTTCGTGGCCGCCTCACCAGCTTGCAGAGCATCGACCGGGGTTTCCTGGTCGTAGCGAGCTTGGGTGTCGGCTTGCTTTCCGACCTCACCTCTGCGTCAACTGCTATGGCCATCATCGGCGTCCTGGGCCTCATGCTGGCGCTGGTTTGCTGCGCCGCTCTGGGTCGAGTTCGGGAGTTGGACTGACCCAGGTTTGGCGTTCCCCTGCCCCGATCCCACGACTACAGCAGGGAAAGCATCGTCAACCGGACGCCTCGGTCTCCGCCATGCGGTAGCCGACCCGGGGCACGGGGAAGATCCAGGTGGGATCGCCGCCATCCTCCCCCAGCTTGCGGCGCACCCGGAGCAGGAGACTGCGCAGCGCCCGCATATCGCCCTTGCCGGGTTTCCAGACCTGCTGCAAGACCTGTTCGTGGGTCAACACTCTTCCCGCGTTGATTGACAGGGCGCGGAGCAGGTCGTACTCCTTGGCGGTGAGCTGCACCGGTTGGCCGGCCAGGGTCACCAGGCGCCGGGCATAGTCCACGGTGAGGCCATCCCGGGCGTAAGGTTCGGCGGGCTCGGTCCAGTGCGGCCCCGCCGACCTCCGCAGGGCCGCTCCAACGCGGGCCACCAACTCCGTGGAGGAAAAGGGCTTGACGATGTAGTCGGCGGCGCCCATCTCGAAGGCTTGGGCGATCACCTGATCGCCGCCGTAGGCGGAAAGAAAGACCACCGGGGCCCGGGAAACGGCGGACAGGTCCCGCATCAACTCGATGCCGTCGGCGCCGGGCAGCATCATGTCCAGGAGGATCAGGCGGGGACGGTCCTGGGCCGCGAGACGGAGGGCTTCCTGCGGTTCGGCGGTTACGACGGGTCGGTAGCCCGCTTCGGAGAGGACGTTCCGCACTTGCCACAGCGTCTGCGGGTCATCGTCCACCACCAGGACGGGCGGTCCGTCCTGGCCCGTCTCCGGCCCGGGCCGATCCCGGCGGGGGAGGCCGGGGGCCGCGGTCCCAACCGCGGTGGGCAGGGTGAAGGTGAAGCGGGCGCCCAGACCCGGCCCGCCGCTCTCGGCGCGGATGCGTCCGCCGTGGGCCTCCACGATGCCCTTGCAGATGACCAGACCCAGGCCGGTGTCGCCGCCCTGGTTGTCGCCCCCGCTGCGGTCAAAGCGGCGGAACAGGCCTGGCAGCTGCTCCGCGGGTATGCCCCGGCCGGCGTCGGCCACCGAGATGGCGACCTGGTCTCCCTCCCGCGCCGCGGCCACCCGGATCGGCGATACCTCGGGCGAGTGCCTAGTGGCGTTGGACAGCAGGTTTGCAATCACCTGGAGGATGCGCCTCCGGTCCGCCGACACTTGGGGCAGGTCGGGCGCCAGGTCGATTTCCAGGTTGTTCCGGCCCCCGCCGCTGAGGAAAGCGCTACGGGCCCGGTCCACCAGCACGGCCACGTTGACCGGTTCGGGACTGACCGGCAGCGTTCCCGTCTCGATACGCGCCACGTCCAGCAGGTCGCCGATCAGGTCGCGCATGGTGTCCGCCTGATCGACGATGATGCGCTGGAACTGGCGGAGCTCCACCGGGTCCAGCTCCGCCGCCGCGTCCAGCACGATGGTGGCCGATCCCCGGATGGAGGTCAAGGGCGCGCGCAGCTCGTGACTCACCATGCCCAGGAAGTCGGCGCGCAGTCGCGCCTGCTCCTCCAGGGGCGTCAGGTCCTGGAGGGTGATCACGCAGGACTCCACTGCGCCGTCCTCCGCGCGGATGGGCGTGGCGTTGAGCAGGGCGGCCACGCTGCGCCCGTCGGGAACGCTGATGGTGATCTCCTCAGTCCGCACCATCTCACCGGCGCCCATTATCTCGGCCAGGGGCCATTCTTGCAGGGAGACCTCCCGCCCGTCGGCTCGCCGGTAAGTCAGGGTCTCCAGGAACTCCTCCGGCGCCTGGTCCGGCTCTATCAAGCCCTCCGCAAGCCGCAGTGCCTCCCGGTTGAGGGACACCAGCGCGCCGGTGCGGGCGTCGATGACCACCACTCCCACGGGGGAGGTTTCCACCAGGGTCTCCAGGGCGGCCCGGGCCTGCCGTTCCTCCCGGTAGCGGCGGGCGTTGGCAATGGCCAGGGCGGCCTGGGTGGCGAACATCCCCAGGGTTTCCTCGTCCTCCCGACTGAACTCCGGCCCCGGGTCCTCATGGGCCATGTGGATGTTGCCCACCCGGGCGCTGCGCTCCAGGATCTGAACCGTCATGACGGAACCCATGGGCGTGGGCGGCGCGAACTCGGGCAGCCCCAGGTCCCGGAGGTGGCTGGCGAAGTTCGCCGCCCGCCAGGGTTCGGCAAAGGCGCTGACGTACTCGAAGATCTCCGATCCGCCCGGCATTTCCCAAAGAGATTGCGCCTCCTCCGGGGACAGGCCGGAGGCCAGGTAGTACTCCACCCGGCCCGCGTCGTCCAGGATGGTCAGCACGCCGTACCGGGCGCCGGTCAGGGCCCGGGCTCCGTCCAGGACCCGCTGCAACACCTCATCCAGCTCCAGGCCGTCGCTGATCAGGAGGTTGGCCTCGCTCAGGCGGGTCAAACGGTCCAGCAAGTCGGACATCTGACGGTCGCGGTCGTCGGATTCTGTAGGGATCAATTGCTCACCTCATGGGCGTCGCGCCGGTCTTGCGCCGGATGGCTCCGAATGTGTATCACCATAATATAACCCCAAAAGGGCATTTTAATCACCCACATATCATCACCCGGTTGGTATAATCGTCAAGTCAACCGAGTCGCGGGGGCTCGTTCCCTCGGGACCCTGCGGTATGCCAGCGGTCAGCACGAAAAGCGCCCGTCGCCGGAAAAGGAAAAACAACATGACGCAATCGGCGTCGGCCGATCCCGACTACACGATCATGGGCTACAGCGAGGAGATGATCGAATCGCTGATGCGACGCACGGCGGCGACCAACGCCGCGTACCTGCTGCCCCACCTCAAGCCCGGCATGAGGATTCTGGACGTCGGCTCCGGACCGGGGAACATATCGGTGGGGCTGGCCCAGGCCGTGGACCCCGGCCCGCTCTACGGCATCGACCAGGAGGAGTCGCAGGTGGACCTGGCCCGGGCCGTCGCGGCGTACCGGCAGCAGGAGAACGCCACCTTCCGCGTCGCGTCCGCGACCAATCTGCCCTTTGAGGACGATTTCTTCGACGTGGCTCACTGCCACGACGTCCTGATGCACATCCCGGACACCCAGGCAGCGCTGGCCGAGGTGCGGCGGGTGCTGAAGCCGGGCGGCGTCATCGGCTGCCGGGAGATGATCGGCGAGTCCTGTTTCACCTACCCCGACTACGGAGTCATCGGCAAAGCCTGGGAGATGTTCGAGGACCTCATCGCCACCGACGGGGGACATCCCCAGCTGGGAAAGGACCTGAAGACCCAACTGTCCAGAGCGGGCTTCGCCGACGCCCGGATCACGGCGTCCTTCGACATCTACAGCACGCCCGAGGAGATTGACTTCATCTACGGGATCGCCCTGCAGTGGTTTCTCTCCCAGGAGATGGAGGAGATTGCGCTACAGTACGGGGCCGCCACGGTGGAACTGGCCGAGGCCATCCGGGCGGCCTACGGACGGTGGAAGGAAGATCCCGGCGCGCTGTGCGCCCTGGCCTTCGGGGAGGCGGTGGCGTACAAGCCCGGGCCGTCGCCCTGAATTGGAACGCTACCGGCCCTGGCGCAGCCGATGCAGCTCCTCCTCCAGCTCCCGAGCCCGGGCGGCTTCGGCGTCGGCGCGGGCGGTTTCGCTGGTCAGCGTCGGGATGTGCTCCCCGGTGGCCGGGTCATGCCAGCCCAGGTAACGGTTCTCTGCCCGCAGGTTCAGATTCAGCGCGACGCTGTGCCCCTGAAACACCCCGGGCGCGATTTCGTCGACCGCGATGGGCTCGTACTTCCCGTTCACCAATCGATAGCCCCGCAGGATGAACCGGTAGAACCGCCCGTCCCGGTCGTACAGCCAGTATTCCCCCACGCCCATCCGTTCGTAGTAGTCCATCTTCCCGGCCAGGTCATCGCTGGCGGTGCGCCGGGAGGCCACCTCCAGGATGAAGTCCGGCGGCTTGCCCTGCTCCGACACTATGTAGCCGTTGTGGGCGTCGTAAGCGGCGGGGTCGGCGTCGAAAGCCACCAGCAGGTCGGGGTAGCGGCTTTCGCCGGCCACGTAGGCCGGACCCGGCACCACGTAATGCTCGGCGCTGACGATGGTGGTGTCGGGGTCGCCCAGGCGCTGAATGAGGTTGGCGGCGGCGCCGTGCTGGTGCAGGCTGTCGTAGCTGGTCATGTCGTCAGGATGCTTCTCCGGTATGTCGGGAAGGCGGAAGCCGGGCTGGGCCAGGGCGGCCGGGGCCGGCGGTTGGGCGGGCCGGGCGGTGGTCATGCGGAACCTCCGTAACCTCGAGGGGCAAGTCGGCGACGTAGCTGGACGCCGGTGGAAGCATGATACCACCGGCAGGGTTCCGTTCCAGGGGGTTCTTCGCTAGGAGTTCGCCATCGTCTCGTAGTTGGCGATGATCCGCATGGCGGCGGCGGCGAAGGCGCGCAGTTCCGGCTCTCCCAGACCCTCGGTCAGCCCGGCGTAGAACTCCCGCATCTGCCGGGCCACCTCGACGGACAGCTCCTCGCCCTCGGGCGACAGCCGGAGCATCACCACCCGCCGGTCGCTGCGCGGACGACGACGCAGCAGCAGGCCCCGGTCCACCAGGCCGTTCACCAGCCGGCTGATCCGGGCGGCGTCCACCGGCAGCAGCCCGGCCAACTGGGTGGCGGTGCATTCCCCCATCTCCTGGCAGATCAGCAGCAGGTGAACGTCCAGGGGCAGCAGCTCGTAGGAAGCCGTCTCCCGGGCGATCCCCCGGTCCACCGCCTGGGCCAGGTTCGCCACGAAGCGTCCCAAGTCCGGTTGCAGGTCCACACCCGGATCGGGAGCGCTCTGCGGTTGCTCGTGGGGCTCGGTCAACTGGTCGGCTCTCCGGCGTTGGCTGATGCCATTATAATGCGCCCCACATTACTTGTCATTTACAAGTGTCAGCTCATGCGTACCCACTTTCCGCAAACTGTCATTGCGAGCGCAGCGTGGCAATCTCGTCGCCGGAGCAAGCATCGCTCACCCGTCGAGATTGCCATCCGCCAGAGGCGGACTACGCTCCTCGCAATGACAAAGTGGGTACGCGTGAGCAAGTGTCAGGTAAGTATCAGGATTGTTGGCCCACACGCTAGTCCCGCGGTGTTGCCGGCGCATTGCGAATTTATGAACGCGGCGTTGCATTAACGTTAACGCCGCGTAACGGCCGGTGGTTCCTATTCCCGGCGGAACCGCTCTTCCAGTTCGCGGACGCGGGCTTCGGCCGCGGCGGCGCGGGCTTCGGCGGCCACGCGGGCCTGCTGCTCGGTGTCGGCGCGGGCTTCCGCGACCACCGCCCGGGCATCCGCAACGGCGCGCTGGGCCTCGGCCACGGCGCGCTTGTCTATCGTCTGCCCCGTCGCCGGATCCAGCACGTCAAACTCCCCCACGCCGTCCCAGGCGAACACCACGCCCAGCAGCTCGCTGTGCCCCCGCTCCGAGCCGCCTTCCCCGTACTCCGGCGGATACTCCTCGTACACGCCGTTCACCAGCCGCTCGCCGATTATCCCCCGCCCGTACAGCTCTCCGCCCGTGGGGTCGAGCCGCCAGTATTCCTGTATCTCCAGCCGCTGGTACAGCTCGCGTTTCCACCCCAGGTCGTTCGCCGCGGTGCTGGGCGACGCTACTTCCAGCACGAAGTCCGGCGCTTTTCCGGTCTCCCAGATCCAGAAATTCGGCAGACCCTCCCGGATCCCCGCCGCGTTCACGTCGAAGGCGATGAACAGGTCCGGCCCTACCCGCCGGTTGCCGTCGGTGATGTCGTAGGAAATGAACACCGTTCCCGAAATGAACACGTCGGGACGGTCTTCGTAGCGTTCCCACAGCAGGTGGGCGATGCGGAGGATGGGAGCGTCCTGGAGCATACCATCCTCAACGGGTTCCGGTTCTTCGTAGAAGATGTCCGGCAGGGTTCTGACCTGCCAGGCGTTGGTGATGATTCTGGTGGCGCGCATGGGAAAGGTCTCCGACGGCATTGTACCACCTGTCGGGGCGCCGGCCCGGCCGTTCTCGCGCTCACGTGTACCCACTTTCCCCAAACTGTCACTGCGAGCGCAGCGCGGCAATCCCGCTGTCATTGCGAGCGCAGCGCGGCAATCCCGCTGTCATTGCGAGCGCAGCGCGGCAATCCCGCTGTCATTGCGAGCGTAGCGCGGCAATCTCGTCGAGGTAACGGACGCCGCTCCGGGAACGAGATCGCCATCCGCCTGCGGCGGACTACGCTCCTCGCGATGACAAACTGGGTACGCGTGAGGTTCTGGCGCCGGAACGATGGGCTGATTTTGAAAATATCCCGCTGTGAAATCGTTGCTATTGACAATGGTATTTTAAGCGGAGTATATTGCCGCTGGGTACTTGCAATTTGCAACAACTTTCGACACGACTTTTGCCAGACGCACCGCAGCCCGGCCTTCCGCATCCCCGGCTCCCGCTGCCCCAATGCGCTGACCCATTCCGATCCGAAGCACGGTCATCATCAACATGAGCTCCCGCGACCCCCACCACAGCGTCCCCGGCCTGGTTCGCTCCAGCAGCCGCCCCCTGGTGCCGCTGCCGTGTTGGCCCGGCAGCTGCACGTGTATGCAGCCCTATCCTGCCTTTGCGCTCTCCCTGACGACCACCGCCGCGCCGACGATGATCCTGCTTGTCGCGGCGGTTTCCTATTATACCGACGCCGACGCCGCCGATGCCGCCGGCCATAGGATGATTGCAAAGTCCTTTCCATCCGCTCATGGTGAGCCTGTCGAACCATCAACCGCCGGAACGAGCGTCCTTCGACAAGCTCAGGATGAGCGGGTCAAGGGATTTTATCGACTTTGCAGTCGTCCTGCCCCCGACCACCCTTCCCGGAGGTAACCGCAGATGTACGCCCGGAAACGACCGATGCCGATGACGCCCGGAAGCGGCAAAAAGCCCCGGACCCAGCCCCGGCTGCCGGCCCACGCCCGCGCCCGCGCCGCGCTCCCCTTCCGGCTGCCGCTGCCCTTGCTCACCGCCGTCTGCGTCGCGCAACTCCTTGTGCTGACCATCCTCTTTCTCGTCTCGCGCTAACCGCCGCCTTTCCAGCCGATCCAGCAACCTCACGCCTACTCACTTTGTCATTGCGAGCGCAGCGCAGCAATCCCGTCAGCGCAGCAGGAGCTTGTTGTGAACAGCCATCAATACCGCAACGAGATTGCCATCCGCCATAGGCGGACCTGGCGGCATTCTCGCAATGACAAACGTGGGCGCGATTGCCTACTCACTTTGTCATTGCGAGCGCAGCGCAGCAATCCCGTCAGCGCAGCCGGAGCCGCTCCACGCCGGACCCGGACGCTGGGCGCGATAACGAACTCCGGCGACGTAATTCGTTATTATAATAGTGATATACGACGATAGTTGTAATAATCTCGGTGTACAGTATCTTGATATAGTGATATTGTAAGCCAACAGATCCGAAATCTGCTATCTCTGCCAAAAGAAAGGAAGGATTAAGGATGATGCTTCGCTACGGCATTTTCAAGGGAAACCGCGCGGCAATGGTTCTGGCGGCCGCCCTGCTGCTGGCCGCCGCCCTGGCCTTCGGACTGCTCAACCCGCCGGCCGCCTTCTCCCAAGGCGGCGATAGCGTCGATCCGTCCTTCGGCGATGCCACCGTCGCCAACCAGTTTTACAACAAGGATGAGGACATCGGCACGGTGAAGCTGCCCCCGTCCGCCGCCGCTGACACCAGCGGCAGCCTTACCTACGCGCTGTCTCCGGCCCTGCCTACCGGCCTGTCCTTTGACGCTGCACTCCGCACCATCACCGGAACGCCGACGGAGCGCACGGCCAGCGCCACTTACACCTACACCTCCACCAACGGAACCGACACCGCCCGGCTTACCTTCACCATCGAGGTGCTGGAGGCCAAAGAGCAGCAGAAGCCGGTCCCGGCCACCCCGTCCTCGGTGTCGGTGACCCGGGCCGACGGCGTTCTCGACGCCAGTTGGCCGGCCGTGGAACACGCCACCAGCTACCATATTACCTACAGCGGGGACGGCAAGGCCAGCTGGAGCCTGGCCGCCCTGAACCATACCGGAACCAGCATCACCATCAGCGGCGTGGACAACGCCAAGACCTACGTGGTGGGCGTGCGCGCCCGCAACGACAGCGGCGATAGCGGCTGGACCAACTCCCCGGACGCCGGCCCCTACACCCCTACTCCCAAAACCCTGTCCTTCGGCAGTACCGTAGCCGACCAGTCCTATACCAAGGACACCGCCATTGACACCTTGACCCTGCCCGCCGCCACCGCGTCCACGGGCAGCCCTGCCATCACCTACACCCTTACCCCCAGCCTGCCCAACGGCCTGTCCTTTGACGCCGCGGCCCGCACGGTGAGCGGTACGCCCACCGCCGCCGCTACTGCTGCAACCTACACCTACACCGCCGCCGCTACCGACTACACATCGGCGACGCTGACGTTCAGCATCGTCGTAACCGAGCCGGCCCCGGCCAAAACCCTGTCCTTCGGCTCTACCGTAGCCGACCAGTCCTATACCAAGGACACCGCCATTGCCACCCTGAACCTGCCCACCGCCACCGCGTCCACGGGCAGCCCCACCATTGCCTACACCCTTACCCCCAGCCTGCCCAACGGCCTGTCCTTTGACGCCGCGGCCCGCACGGTGAGCGGTACGCCTACCGCCGCCGCTACCGGCGCAACCTACACCTACACCGCCGCCGCGGACGATTACACCTCGGCGACCCTGACCTTCAGCATCGTCGTGGCGGAGCCGGCCCCGGCCAAAACCCTGTCCTTCGGCTCCACCGTAGCCGACCGGTCCTACACCAAAGACACCGCCATTGCCACCCTGAACCTGCCCGCCGCCACCGCCTCCACGGGCAGCCCTACCGTTACCTACACCCTCACGCCAACCCTGCCGGCCGGCCTGTCCTTTGACGCATCGGCCCGCACCGTGAGCGGCACCCCTACCGCCGCCGCGGCCAGCGCGAGCTACACCTACACCGCCGCCGCTACCGATTACACCTCGGCGACGCTGACGTTCAGCATCGTCGTCGCGGAGCCGGTCCAATCCCTCTCCTTCGGCAGTTCCACCATCGCCGACCAGTCCTATGTCAAGGACACCGCGATAACCACGCTGACTTTGCCCACGGCCACCGGCGGCAGCGGCAGCGTCACCTACTCCCTGTCGCCCAGCCTGCCCAACGGCCTGTCCTTTGACGCCTCGGCCCGGACGATAACCGGCACGCCCACGGCCGCCGCAACCGGCGCCACCTACCGCTACTCCGCCACCGATGGCACGGATACCGTCATGCTGTCTTTCAGCCTCGAGGTTACGGCGGCGGAAGAGCAGGCATCCGCCCAAGCCGGCCTCTCCTGGGTCACCACACCGCCTACCCTGCTGGAATGGAAGCAGGGCGATACCGTCAACGTGACGCTGCCCGCGGCCACCGGCGACCCCAACATCACCTACCGTCTGACCAACGGCTGCGGCAGCAATGCGGTGAAATTGCCCCAGGGGATTTCCTGGAACGCCAGCACCCGCACCCTCAGCGGCACGGTCGGGAAGTGGTTCGCCACCCGGGTAGCCTGTTACGACGCCCAGGCCTCCAACAAGAGCACCGGAAGCGCACTGATCCACATCAGGGCGGCGGACACGGCGGGCAACCACGCGCCCTACGCCAGCATCAAGAGCAACGGAGCCCAGCTGCTCGGGCAGTACTGGACCGATTTCGGCTCAAACTGCTACGGCGGCAGCGTGACCTTTACAATCGGGAGCGGCCACAGCACCCACTTCTACGACCCGGAAAGCGACACCATGACTTACACGGTGACTTCCGACGACATGATCAGCGGCACCATCAATTCCAATAACCACGCGGTGCTGACCTTCAGGCATCCGCCCGCGAGCCAGCGCACTCATGCCTACACGGCAACGGACCCCAGCGACATCTACGACTCGATTAGTCTGCTGATGACGAAGAACGGCTGCACGGATACGATGAGCGTCACGGAGAACGAGCCCAAGGACACCGTGGTAGGGAACTTGGGCGGGAGCAACGCCTCCGACGGCAGCAGCTTCTCCCTCAGCGGCGACGCAGCCACCTACTTCGACATCAACTCCACCACCGGCCAGATTACGGTCAAGGACGGGACGACGCTGGACTACGAGACCAAGACGAACTACACCGGGAGCTTCAGCTACACCGTCGCCAACGCAACGGCCAGTGGCAGCATCCGGATCAACGTGAATGACATCCGGGCGCCCAACGTGGATAGGCCCACGCTGGCCCAGAACGCCACCAACCCCACTACGGCGCTGGACGTTTCCTGGACGGCCCCGACGACCACGCTGACCATAAACGACTATGACGTGCGGTATCGGGCGCGGGGCACCAGCACGTGGTCAGAGATTCCCGACACCACCAACAGCACGACGACCAGTGCCACCATCACCGGCCTCACCGCCGGCACGGAATACGAGGTGCAGGTGCGCTCCCAGATCCCCGACGAGGGCCCCGGCCACTGGTCCGGGTCGTCCTTCGTTCTATACGTCGCCGAGAACACGGCAGAAAACGGCAACGTCGGCGGGATCTTCAACGTCACCGCCACCGACCACTGGCCCATGGGCTTCACCCTGGGCGGAACCGACGGCTCCAAGTTCAAGATGCACACGAGCACCGGCTACGTGACGAACCAGTCCGGCCAGATCCAGGTCAAGAGCGGAACCACCCTGGACTACGAGAGCAAGTCGTCGTACAGCGCCACCCTCCGTATCAACGAGTGGAATCTCAGCAGGAACCTCCAGGACTACACCTACAGCCTGTTCATCTTCGTAACCGACGTGAACGAGCCGCCGGGCAAGCCGACGGTTACGGTGGCAAATAACACCACGACACCGACCACCAAGCTGGACGTGTCGTGGACGGCGCCCACGATGACGGGCAAGCCGGCCATCTCCGACTACGACGTGCAGTACCGCAAAACCGGCGATTCCACCTGGACGGACGCATCCTTCACTGGAACAACGACCACCACGACGTTGAGCAGCCTTACCGCGGGCAAGAGCTACGACGTGCAGGTGCGGGCCACCAATGCCGAGGGAACCGGCGCCTGGTCCGACACGGCCAACGCCATCACCGACGGCAGCGGCGTAACCCGCTCCATCGCCGAGAACTCCGCCGCCGATACCAACGTGGGCGCGGCGGTAACGGCCAAATCCACCAATACCACCTACGACTACACCCATGCCCTGAGCGGCACCGATGCCAGCAGCTTTGAGATTGGCAGTACCACCGGCCAGATTACCGTAAAGACGGGAACCAGCCTGGACTACGAAACCAAGACTTCGTACAGCGTAACGGTAACCGTCACGGCGGCCGCCAAGGCCGGGGGCAGCGCCAACGCGCAGTCGGTGGACCCCAACGCGCCCGGCGACTACGTGGTGCCGGTCACCATCAACGTAACCGACGTGAACGAGCCGCCGCCCAAGATGGCCGCGCCCACGGTGGCCGCCGGCACAGACCCGGCGACGCAGCTGAATGCGTCGTGGACGGCCCCGACGACTACGCAGATGTCGGGCAAGCCGGCGGTGGACGACTACGACGTGCGGTACAAGAAAACCGGCGATTCCACCTGGTCGGAAATCGCCGACACTACCGACAGCACGGCCCTCAGCGTCACGCTGTCCAGCCTGACCAATGGCAAAACCTACGAGGTGCAAGTGCGGGCCGGCAACGCCGAGGGCGACGGCCCCTGGTCGGACAGTGGCACCGCCATCACCGACGCCAACGCCGTAACCCGCGAAGTCGCCGAAAACTCGGCGGCGGGAACCAACGTGGGCGCGGCGGTGACGGCTACCGCCAACACCAACTACACCTACACTTACAGACTGGACGGAACGGACAAGAGCAGTTTCAGCATCGGCAGTTCCACCGGCCAGATAACGGTAGGCACGGGAACCACGCTGGACTACGAAACCAAGAAGGCATACAGCGTGACGGTCAAGGTAGCGGTGGCCGCGGCCGGGGTCAACACGCAGTCCCTCGACCCCAACGCGCCGGGCGACTACACCATCCCGGTCACCATCAACGTAACCGACGTGAACGAAGCCCCGACGTTCACCGACGATACCGCTACCCGCAGCATCGCCGAAAACTCGGCGGCGGGAACCAACATCGGCGCGGTAGTCACCGCCACCGACGTTGACGCCGGCGCAACCTTGACCTACTCCCTGGAAGGGACGGACGGGAGCAAGTTCGACATTGGCAGCAGCACCGGGCAGATAACCGTCAAGACGGGCAACATCCCCAACTATGAGGCCAAGACTTCCTACAGCGTCACCGTCAAGGTCAGCGACGGCAGCCTGACCGACACCATCGCCGTAACCATCAACGTAACCGACGCGCTGGAGCCGCCGGCCGCGCCGACGGTTACGGCGTCCGCCAACTCCACGACGCCCACCAGCAAGATTGACGCCTCGTGGACGCCGCCGAGCATGACCGGCAAGCCGGCCATCGACGGCTACGACGTGCGCTACAAGCAGAGCGACGACTCCACCTGGACGATGCACAAGTTCAGCGGCGTGGTTACCGCCACCCGGGGCAGCGACGGAACCACCGCCTCGGTGTCCTGGACGGAGTACGACGGCTCCGACTTCGACTACTACCGGGTCATCGTCTGCGCCGCCGACAATTTCAGCACCACCGGCCCGACGTGCAGCAGCGCGGCTTTCACGGGCAGCGCGATCAACAGTTCCGGCACCACCACGCAAGCGGTAACCGGCTTGACCGCGGCCACGGGCTACGGCGTGATCCTGCAACTGTGGTTCGACGACGGCGCCAACCAGAAACTCTACGTCCAAATGGCGGCCAACCAGAACGGCGCCACCGTCCGGGGAACGCCGACGTTCAACTCCACCAGCGCGAGCATCGACAGCCTGACCGCCGGCAAGAGCTACGACGTGCAGGCCCGCGCCCGCAACAACGAGGGCACCGGCCCCTGGTCGCAATCGGCTACCGCCACCACCGAGGCCGGGGGCGTAACCCGCTCCATCGCCGAAAACTCCGCCGCCGGAACCAACGTGGGCGCGGCGGTAACGGCTACGGCCAACAGCAACTACACCTACACCCACAGCCTGGGCGGAACCGACGCCGGCGATTTCGACATCGTAGCGTCCAGCGGCCAGATCCAGGTCAAGTCCGCGTTGGACTACGAAACCAAGTCGTCGTACAGCGTAACGGTAACCGTAGCGGTGCAAGCGGCCGGGGGCGCAAACTCGCAGTCTCTCGATCCCAACGCGCCGGGCAACTACGTCGTCCCGGTAACCATCAACGTAACCGACGTGAACGACCCGCCGCAGTTCCCGGCCGATACCGCCACCCGCAGCATCGCCGAAAACTCGGCCGCCGGAACGGCCATCGGCGCCGTGGTAACGGCCACCGACGATGACGGCGATACGCTGACCTACTCGCTGACCGGAACCGACGCCAGCGACTTCACCATCGACTCGACCAGCGGCCAGATCAAGGTTAAGTCCGCCCTGGACTACGAAGACAAGACTTCGTACAGCGTGACGGTGAACGTAACCGACGGCAAGAAAGCCGACGGCACGGCGGACACCACCATTGACGACACCATCGCCGTAACCATCAACGTAACCAACGTGAACGAGCCGCCGGCCGCGCCGGCCATCACCGTGATAGCCAACACGACCACGCCGGCCAGCAAGATTGACGTATCGTGGACGGCGCCGGACATGACGGGCAAGCCGGGCATCACAGGTTACGATGTGCGGCATCGCAAGCATGGTGATTCCACCTGGACGGAAGTATCCCTGGCCGGAACGGAACGCGACACGACGCTGACGGGTCTGGATTCCGGCAAGAGCTACGAGGTACAGGTGCGGGGCGTCAACTCGGAGGGCGACGGCGCCTGGGCTGCCGGCAGCGCCATCACCGACGCCAATGCGGCAACCCGCTCTATCGCTGAGAACTCGGCGGCGGGAACCGCCGTGGGGTCGCCGGTGACAGCCACCTCCAACCCCAACAACTACACGCTGACGCATTCGCTCGGCGGACTGGACGGGGACAAGTTCACCATCGTAGCGTCCAGCGGTCAGATTGAGGTCAAGGCGGGCCACATTCCCAACTACGAGGCCACGAAGTCGTACAGCGTCACCGTAACGGTGAAGGCCGCCGCGGCCGGGGCGACCGCCCAGAGCTTCAGCCTCGACCCCAACAATCCGGGCGACTACGTGATACCCGTCACCATCAACGTAACCGACGTGAACGACGCGCCGGCGTTCCCCAAGGACTCCACTACCAGCGACGTGCCCGAGAACTCTCCGGCCGGAACGGGCGATACGTACACCGCCACCGACGATGAGGGCGATACGCTGACCTACTCGCTGACCGGAACCGACGCCGACCAGTTCGACTTCGATACGACGACCGCGCGGGTGTCGATCAAGGCGGGCCACATTCCCGACTACGAGGCCAAGACCTCGTACAGCATCACCATCGGCGTCAGCGACGGGAAGGACAGCGCTAACAAACCGGACACCGCGGTTGACGACACCATGGCCGTTACCATCAACGTCACCGACGTGGACGAGCCGCCGGACAAGCCGGCCGCGCCCACGGTGAAGGCCACGGGCTCCGCGGACGGCATCACGTTGAACGTGTCCTGGACGGCCCCGGACATGACCGGCAAGCCGGCCATCTCTGACTACGACGTACAATACAAGAAAACCACCGAAACCAACTGGACGTCCCACGCCTTCACCGGCGCGGGAACCTCGACCACCATCACCGGCCTGACCGCCGACGTCATCTACGAAGCGCAGGTGATGGCCAAGAACGACGAGGGCGACAGCCCCTGGTCGGACAGCGGTCGGCTACAGAACACTGCCCCCAAGCTGCCGGACAGCCCATCCCGCAGCATCGCCGAAAACTCCACCGGCAACGTGGGCGCGGCGATAACTGCCACCGACCAGGAGGGCGACAAGCTGACTTATACGCTGACCGGAACCGACGCCGCCAAGTTCGAGATTGTCAGCAGTACCGGCCAGATTACCGTCAAGTCGGGAACCACGCTGGACTACGAATCGGGCACGACCTCGTACAGCGTGACCGTGAACGTGACCGACGGCAAGGACGCCAACGGCGACGCCGACACGGCGATTGACGACACGGCGGCGGTAACCATCAACGTGACCGACGTGAACGAGCCGCCGGGCAAGCCGGGCGAGCCGACCCAGAAGACCGCCAGCACCACGACCGTCACGGCCACCTGGAAGGCCCCGGACATGACGGGCAAGCCGCCCATCACCACATACTGGGTCCGGTGGTGGCCGGAAGGGACGACCGACGAGTACGAAACGACGAACGTCACCACCAACGAGATCAAGATAACCGCATATCCCAATGACAACTTCAATAAAGTGCCACTGAAGCCGGGCACGGCCTATGAGATCAAAGTGCTCGCCGGAAACGCCGAAGGGTACGACGAGAGCAACTGGTCTGACGTGGGAACGCTGAACACGACGACGCAGTACAACAATCCCCCCACCAATAACCCCGTGCAGCCCGTGGACCCGACGCCGACACCGACGCCAACACCCACCCCTACTCCCAAGGCTACACCCACGCCTACCCCGACGCCGGTAGCGGCTACGCCGACGCCGACACCCACGCCCACCCCGGTTCCGCCGACGCCCACCCCAACGCCGACACCCACCCCGACGCCGGCCCCGTTGGTACAGGGCCCGACGCCGACGCCAACCCCCACGGCAACCCCGGCCCCGCGAGTGGTTTCAAACGCGCCGACGCCGACACCCACGCCGACGCCGAAAGCAGTCGTACCGACGCCCACGGCCACACCCGCGCCTAACCCGACGCCCACGCCGACGCCAACCCCGCGGGCGGTCGCACCGACACCCACGCCCATGCCCACGGCCACGCCTAACCCGACGCCGACGCCGGCCCCGACTGTGGTGATTGCGGGTGCGCCAACTCCGACGCCAATGCCAACCCCGACCCCGGTGGTGATCGTACCCACGCCGACGCCGACGCCGACGCCGGCGCCCGTGGCCACGGCAACCCCGGTTCCAACCGCGACGCCGCTACCGACGCCGACCCCGTTCGTGTCCCAGGTAGTCCGCGGTGGTGGCGGTGGCGGCGGCGGTGGCGGCGGCAGCCTGAGCTCGGCTCCCACCCGCACGCCGGTTCCGCAGTTCACGGCCCTGCCCACGGCCACGCCGCGGCCCACCGCCACGGCCCTGCCGCAGCCCACGGCCACGGCCCTGCCGCAGCCCACCGCCACGGCCCTGCCGGAGCCCTCGGCCATGACCCTGCCGGCGCCCACGGCTACCCCGGCGCCCACGGCCACGCCGATGCCGACGCCAACTCCCACCGCGACGCCGGCGCCCACGCCAACCCCAGCCCTGGCTGACGTTGGTCAGTCTCAACCCGGCCCCACCCCGGGCGGATCGTCGATCATCTCCCTATTCCTGCAACGGGCGGGGACGCCCACGCCGGTTCCCGGCGCGACGCCCACGCCGGCCCCGGTGGCCGCGGTGGCGCCGCCCACTCCCAGCCCCAACTGGGAGCCCAGTGAAGTTGACGCGAATCCCTCCATTTTGGAGCGAGTGGCCGACGTGCTGGGAACGCCGGTGCCCCTGCTGTGGGTGGCCGACGGCTTCCCGCTCTGGCTGCTGCTGCTGCTATTGCTGCTGGTCATCACCGTGATGGCAATCGTCTGGCGGGCGCTGCGGCGGAACCGGGCCTACTGATGCAAAACGGCGACGCGGAGCAAAATCGGCCGGTTCCGACGGGGTTGCCGTCGGAACCGGCCGGCACAGCAGTCAGCCCGGCCGCGATCATCAACCGGGCCCGGCGAGGATGGCGACGTTGGTCGCTCATCCTCGTCGTCATTGCGCTGGCGGCAATGTGCTACTGGGCCATCAGGCACGACGGCGATTTTCCCGGCGCGGACGCCATCCGCGCCGCCGCCGACACCGTGGGCGGCCTGGCCGGGGTCGTCTTCAACCACCGGGACACCCGCGACGAACGGGCGCAGTTCCCCAACCCGGCCCAGCGGCACCTGGCCCTCAAAGAGCAGCTGGTGGACTTGACCAACGCGCAGCGCGCGGCGGCCGGCGTTCCCCCCGTCCGCATGGGCGACAACCCGGCGTCGCAACTCCACGCCGAGGCGTCCCTGGACGGCTGCTACGCCTCCCATTGGGACCAGTGGGGTCTGAAACCCAGCCACCGTTACACCCGGACCGGCGGGACCGGCGCCGGCGCGGAGAACATCCATGCCACGGGCTACTGCGCCGGCCTCCTGGAAGGTCATCTGCCCATCCTGTCCATGGCCGAGGAGGTCGCGGAGGCCGTCGCGGAATGGACGCGCAGCCCGGAACACCGCCGCATACTGCTCGACCCGGCGCACACCGTGCTGAACGTGGGCATCGCTCACGACCGCTTCAACGCCAGCCTGGTGCAGCACTTCACTTCCGACTACGTGCAATATGAACAGGTTCCGGCCATTGACCCGGATGGAACGCTGTGGCTGCGCGGCGCGGTGGCCGGGGCCGGTCTTGACATCGGCTCGGTGGTCAACTTCCAGGTGGCCTACGACCCGCCGCCCCTATACCTGACCACCGGACAGCTGACCCATACCTATGACCTGTGCCATCCGGCGGCGGTGGCCTATCTGACGAAATCGCAGCGGATACCGGCGTCCACCGTCGTCGGGTCTTCGGCCACGGAAAACGAGCCGGAGCCGCGCCGCTGCGTTGACCCCTATCAGATCCCCGCCGACCTGGCCCCGCCGGACAATCCGTCCGCCGCCTACCGGGCCCAAGTCGCCGCCCTGGTGGCCGGCTCCGGCCTCCCCGAGGCGGAGACCGCCGGAATGCTCCGCATCGTCGCTGACCGTCTGGACGTGGCGGATAGCCGGTTCGACGTGGCGGCCGACCTCACCCCCTTGCTGGATCGGCATGGCCCGGGGATTTATACCGTCCGGCTCTGGGGCCGGCCGCATCACTTGTCGGAGCCGGTTCCCCTGTCGGAGCAGTCAATCTTCTGGCGAACCGCCCCACCCCTGGGCGCGCCCTATTAGGCGGTTTCCTGCGTAGGGGCGAATAATTATTCGCCCCTACCGGCGCCAGCAGGAGCGTTTGCCAGATCAACCACCTGAAACGGAACGCTGACGCGCAAAATTGACTCACGCGTACTCACTTTCCCCAAGCTGTCATTGCGAGCGCAGCGCGGCAATCTCGTCGAGGTAACGGACGCCGCTCCGGGAACGAGATCGCCATCCGCCTGCGGCGGACTACGCTCCTCGCGATGACAAAGTGGGTACGCGTGAGGCAAAGTTGACCGTTGACGATTGTTGATGACTAGCGATAGGATGGCGGCAGGTACGCTAATAATCTATGATCAGACTGTTGCTCGTTAACCCCGTCTCGACCGCCTTTCCTGAATTCCGACGCGACGGTGAGTGATGGCGAGTTGCCTTTAGTTTGATTTTTTGTCCATGGGCCTAATATTCCCGTCGTTTAACCTCCGCAATAGCCTCCGCGCCGTTCCCAGCAGGAGCGTAGGGCTAACCCTACTCATCGCTCTGGCAATCGCGCTGCTGGCGTGCGCCGCCGAGACGGCTCCGCCGGCCGAGGTAACGTCAAAATCGGCGTGGCCGGCGGCGGCCGAGGTAACGCGAAAACCGGTGCCTCCGCCGGTGGTGTCGCCAGCCCACGACGCCGGCGCGGTCGCCGCCGCCCCCTCGCCGGAGCCCACCGTTGACATCCCGGCGACGATTATCTACACCCTGACCCGGGTTGCGCCGATGCCAACGCCGACCCCGGTCCCCGACGTCCCGGCCACCGCCGCCGCCCTGTTGCGCGAGTTGGCGCCGACGCCAACCCCTGAACCCGCTGAACGTTCACTATCGGACATCGTGCGGAGCATTGACACCGGGCTCTACCGGATTAATACGCCCGACAGCGCCGGTTCGGGCTTTCTGGTTTCCGACCAGGGCCACATCGTTACCAATGCCCACGTGGTGGGCGAGCACCTTTCCGTAACCGTCCGTTCCGCGGCGGGGGAATTGAGCAACGCGCGGGTGCTGGGTAAAAACGACCGTCTCGATCTGGCCGTGGTCCAGACCAAGCGTTCCCACCACTCACAGCCGATGACCCTGGGAAACGCCTCCGACATCCGGCCCGGCGATACGGTAATCGCCCTCGGCTTTCCCCTGGGCGACCAACTGGGGCAGGACTACACCGTTACTGAGGGCATCGTTTCCGCCCTTCGTCTCCAGGACTCGGTGGAACGGATTCAGACCGACGCCGCCATCAATCCCGGCAGCAGCGGTGGCCCGCTGATTAACCTGGCGGGGGAAGTCATCGGGGTGAACACCTCGACGCTGGTGGATTACGTGGACATATCCTTCGCTATTTCTATCGCCGAAGTCAAAGCCAGTCTTGACTCCCTGATCGCCGGCGAGGAAGTCAAAAATCGGTGGCAGACTTACGAAAACGATGATTGCCAATACAGCCTGTCAGTTTATCCCGACTGGATACTGAACGAAGGCTCCGAGCTGTGCCAGGTCAACGTCGAAAGGTACGTAGGCGACGTCCTGGTGGGCACGGTCAACGTTTCCGCCAACGAATTAAGCTCCGACGAAACGTTGGGAGATTTCGCCATGCAATGGCGCGATGCCCTGGTGGAACAGTCGCGCCACTGGAAGAGTTTCAACCTGGTTTCCTTTGACCGAGTCCACGTCAGCGACGAAGGATACCTGTTTTACTACTCATGGCAGGAGACCGACGCGGACTGCCTGTTCACCGGAACGGCGATGATTGTGCAATCCAACCACGTTCCGAAGGCGCTGGTATTCAGCGCGGGCGCCTGCCATTACGCGCCCCATACCGTCCTGGAAGAAGTCACCGAAATGGACTTGCGCTACTGAGCTTGGCCGGCATCCGCCGCCCGGTTACTGGCACAGCAGGCTGAGCGTTGTAGCGTCGCGGGCCGCCTCTTGGGCGAATTGGCAGGGCGTCCGCCCGTCATCCGTGACCGCCCCGGCGTCGGCGCCGTTTTCCAGCAGGGCGCCTACTATCGCCGCCGGCGCGGGGCTGAGTTCCGCCGCCGCGTGCAGCGGGGTCATGCCGAGGTCATTCCTGGCGTCAATTTCGGCGCCGCTTTCCAGCAGTATCCCAATCGCGGCCGGGTTCGGGTTGTGCCGGGCCAGGGTGTGCAGGGGCGTCCGGCCATAGGGGCCGCGCGCCATGACGTCGCCGCCGTATGCCAGCAGCAGGGCCACCATGGCCGGCTCGCGGTTGAACGCGGCGGCGTGTATCGGGAGGCCGCCTTGGGGGCCCTGGGCTATCGGGTCGGCGCCCTGATCCAGCAGCAGCGCCGGCACGGCCGGGTTGACGTTCATTCTCATGGCGGCGTGCAGGACCGTCCCGCCCAGGGCGGTCCCGGCTTCGATGTCGGCGCCCCGATCCAGCAGCAGGGCGGTTATCACCGGATCCGGATTGAAGGCTCCCGCCAGATGCAGAGGCGTGGCGCCAATCTCGGCGCTCACCGCCTCGAGATCCGCGCCGGCCTCCAGCAGCGTCATCACGGCGTCGGGGTTGGTCCCGTGGATCGCGGCGATATGCAAGGCGCTTCCGCCCAGGTCGCCATCCGTTGCCGTCAGGTCCGCGCCCCGGTCCAGTTCCGCCTGCACGTCGGCGGGGCCGACTTTTTCCCAGAAGTCGTTGTCGCAGAGACGGCCGCAGTCTCCCGGCGCGAGCCGGGGCGCCGCGGGCAGGTTCGCCGTCGCCATTGTGGCCGGCTGCTGAACCGCCGGGGGAACCCCGGCCGCGGGGTCCGGCCCACGCTGGTCCGCGGCCTGCACCTGCATTGTGCAGGCTGCCAGAATTGACGCCAGGACCAGCCAGGGCAGCAGCTCGAACGGTCGATTGCGCAGAATGCCAAGTAGCACGGCTCACCTCCGCTTTGGCCTGCCGTCAACGCGTCTCCGCAAGGGATGCTGGTCAGCATGACCGGCAGGTTCGCAAAGATTTCAACGATTGTGGCACCAAACGTTTGTCTAACGCAAATATTACCACAAATCGCCATGCGATTGTTAACCCAGCGGCCCGAATTGCGTTGGAGCCACTCCGAGGCGTTGCGGGCGCAGCCAATCATCCGGCGACGCATGGGGCGCGCTACCGTCAACTATGCCGTCAATGCCTACCCGGCCGCGTTGGAACTTACCGGCGACGACACGCCGATCCTCCTACATCATGGCCGCTACGCCGCCGGCGACCGTCGCCTGCTGGGATGTCCGCAAGGTAGAGGTAATCCTACGTCGCACAATCGCAACTATCATCACGGAGCTCAGGGCGCAAACTAGCCGAAAGCAAGCGTGTAACGATGCCTTTCTGCCTGCGATTTGTACCTGCCATACGGTACGGCGCAAATTAGCCACGCTGACCTGGTTGGGACCGTTTCGTCAGGTTCAACGGTAGCGGCGCGGCGCCATAGCGGAACCGCCCGCACCACCAGCCGCTGGACGCGGTGGATGACCAGGTTGGACTGAGATGGCGCCCCACCGCCATGCTCTGCGCCAAACCGCCGGCTGAGCAGCGGGTCCCGCGCGGCGGCGCCCATGGAGCGCCGGCGGGGGAGTTCTTCCCACATGGAATCAAAGTGCGGCGCCGGCGGCTCGCCGGCGGTGAGGTTCAAGAGGTTCTGCACCCTCGAAAAGGCCACATAGTGCTGGCGCATTCGGTCGAATTCTGCGATGCGGGTCTGCCGCCGGGCTTCGGATTGTTCCAGTCGGCGGAGGCCATCCAGCGGTCGTAAGCGGCCACGATGCCGGCGTGGGAGCGGTAGATGCTCTGGTCCTCGTCGCCAACAACGGCCAGATTGCCGTGGACCTGATCCAAGCGGAGCAGCGCTTGCTGCCGGGTTTGAAACTGGCGCGCTTGGGGCCTACCGACATTCACCACACTCTCCCGCGGCGCCTCCGCCGGCGACATTGACGGGCGGCGCCGAGGGGTGATTTTAGAATCCTGGTCAACCAATCTGGTGGGCATGGCGTACGCAGACGGCGAGTCGGTGGATTGGTTCCCACGATACCGACTTCGCCCACGGCAAGCGGGACATCACGCACACCGCCAGCGGCGGCGGCTACGCCAACGTGAGCAAGACCATCACCGTCCGCGAAATCGAGAATGCCCCAGGTTTCCACGTCGAACCCGCCCCGCTGACCGTCCGGGAAACCGGCAGCGCGACCTACGCCGTGAACCTGGGCGCCTTCTTCCAGACCGGCCTGCAAGTCACCGTTACACTGGCCGCCACCGGCGACGGCGACGTCACCTTCGACACCGACCCGAACACCTCCGGCAATCAGAACCGGTTGACCTTCACCAACAATAACCGCCACGTACCGCAGACCGTCACCGTGTCCGCCGCCAGCGACAACGACGCCGCCAACGGAACGGCGACCATCACCCACACCACCAACTCCTTGGACAGCGACTATAGCAACGTGACCGCCACGCTGACGGTCACTGAGGCGGACACCGACATCGTCAGCCTCACCACCGGCAGCGTGACCGCCACCGGCGTCACGCTCACCATCGCCAACCACACCGCCGCCTGGTGGTACAAGTCGGACACCGCCGGCGCGACGACCTGCACGCCCGTGGCCCAAAACACCAGCACGGCAACCGTGACCGGCCTGACCCCCGCCACTGCGTACACCTACACGGCGTACAGCGGCAACGCCTGCTCGACGTCGCTTGTGGTGGCCACGGCGGCGGCATTCACCACCAACGGCTTTTCCGTCAGCAACCTCGGCGAGTCGGACCATACGAGTGATTGTTCGATGAGTGGCGGCGCCGAATGCGCCGTCGCCTTCACAACCGGCACCGCCGCCAACGGCTATACCCTGCACTCGATCACCGCCAAGTTCAAGTTGGTTGATTCGCCCACCGGCTTCGTCGCGACCCTCCACTCGGACAACAACGGAAAACCGACCGCCAATGCCCTGGCTACCCTGGGCGGCAGCGCGCTGACCTCCACCACCGGCGCCGAATACACCTATACCTGCGCCGGCAGCGGGTGCGCCCTCTCCGGTAACGCCACCTACCACGTGCAGTTCGACCAGTCCGCAGGCCCCACCTCCCACACGTTCGTTTTGTTTGCCACCACGTCAGACGACGAAACCAGGATTCCCTCCGGCAACGGCTGGGCCCTGGCGAACGAGATAAACCATGGGATAGATAACAACTGGGATTCGAATCCGTATGACTATGCGGGGAAAGTCAAGATAGTCGCCACGGCCGGGAGTGGCGGCGGCCCGAATCAGCAGCAGCCGGCGCAGGAGCCGGAGCCGGAACCGGAGCCGTCCTCGCAGCCGCCGGCGCAGTTCACGCCGACCCTCACGGCCGGCGACGGCAAGTTGACGGCGAGCTGGACTCCCCCGGCCGACAACGGCGACGCCATCACGGGCTACCGGGTGCAGTACCGCCAACACCCCGGCGGCGCCTGGGCCGTGTCCGGCGGCGTCCTGAACGCGGACGCGCGCCGCCTGGAGATTGCCGGCCTGGAGAACGGCGCGACCTACCGGGTGCGGGCGCAGGCGCAGAACGGCGCCGGCTGGGGCCGGCACTCCTGGCCCCTGGCCGAAATCACCCTGCCTGCGCCGCAGCCGCCGGCCAGCGTCGCCAGCGTGAGCGCCAGCCGCAGCAACGGCGCCATCGCCGTCAGCTGGGACGCCGCCGCCGGCGCCACCAAGTACCACGTGACTTACACCGGCGACGGCGGCGCCAGCTGGTCGCTGGCCGCCCTGGAGCATTCCGCCACCAGCATCACCATCAGCGGCGCCGACTCCGGCAAGTCCTACATTGTAGGCGTCCGGGCCGGCAACGCCGCCGGCTGGAGCGGCTGGGTCAACTCCCCACCGGCCAAATACGACGCCGGGGCATCAACACAGTAGCCCCCAGGTTCCACACCGCAACGCCGTCGTTGGCGGCGACGGCGTTGCCGCTTATTAACCGTCATCTATGGAGACAACAATTGTCGGAATCAGGTAGGAGTTACATCGTCACCCAACGGCCGCATAGTTGGTCACAAAGACTCCTGGATTCCGGCTTTCGCCGGAATGACGGGTATGGCGCGATTGCCCCGCTTCAGACGCGGTAGCGTTGCAATCAACGACCGGCACGGCGTCGCCCTGGGCGCCGACGCGCTGCCCGGCGTCAACGACCGCCTGCTGAAAGACGGCGCGAACCCGCTCCACGTCATGGCCGACGTATTCGAGCGCCTGCTGGAAAAGCCCGGCGCCGGCAGCTGGCATCCCCGGGTGAACCAATGGGGATGATTCACCAACCAAAGTTGACTGCCGATTAGCGCCGGCTCCTCCAACAGGTTGTCACCGTTATTCCCAAGCGCCGCCAAGCCGTCTGTTTGGGAGTAACGTGAAAGCGCCGCCACGAGGACGCTACCACAACCGCCCCGCCGGTTTGCCCGGCGCGGTCAACCGGGAAATCATCAACGAGGAAACCGGCGCCACCGGATTACTTCGGCGCTCCGAAGACCCGGTAGTGGCAATCCGGGCACAGTGCGCCGGCCAGGTTGACCCGCGCGCGGCAGTCCCGGCCGGCGCAGACGGGGAGCGCGTAGCATTGCGCGCAGAAGGGATGTCCCGGCGACGCGGGACGTTGGCGACAGTGGATGCAGTGGGCGGCGACGGCGGCGCCTTTCCGCCGCTTGCCGCCCTTGCGCCGCGACTTCCGCGCCTGATGGCGGTCAATTTTCTGAGCGCGCTTCGGCATGGTCTTCCGTCCCTCCTTCGTATCGGGGCAACCGCTGGAAACCCCGGGCGCCGCGGCGGCGACACTGCATACAGTCCACTGGCGCCAGTCGGTGGAAACGGCGAATTTCCGGCCCGCCGTTTCCCGGCCGCACGCGGCGGCGCCGGCCCGCGGCTGGGCGATTTTGTGAGTCCGCATAAATCCTCCTTCAATATAAGGGTTTTCGGCCCTACGCGATACGGCCTTCTTGCCAGGGAAACGCCGGCCTTTGGCTACGGGCTTTCCTCCCCGGAATCAGGCTGCTGAGCGCGGTAGGCGTCGATCAGGGAGTGGAGCGGCTGGGGCCGCTGGAACTCGCGGGTGCGGCGCAACCACTCCCGCCTTTCGGGAGCTCCATCCCGCAGGGCCTCCGAGTCAGCGTAATAGCAGTCAGGCGGCGCGCCCGGCATGGCCGCGCTGGCCAGCCAGCCGTCGGGCGTCCAGACGTAGAGCCATTCGGGGCCGGGACTCCAGTAGTTGGCGAAGAACCGGTCGGTGCCGCCGCGGAACGCATAGGGTCTGCAATGCTCCCAAGGTTGCTTGTAGCGCTGGAAATAGGTGATCGAATTCCCCGGCGTGGACGCCAGCCGCGCAATGGCTCCTGAGCCGATGAGCCGGTCAATGGGTTCCTCGTCGGAATAGCGCTCCAGCAGCATTGCGCCCGCGTCGTCGGGGTAGCAGCCGTGTCCCAGGTAGATAGCCTGGCCGTTTCCTTGACGGTCAACTTTGCCGATGATAGCTCGTGAAGCCACTGGCAACCTCCTGAAAATGGTGAAACTCGTGGTGAGAGATTGGGTCCCCGCGCCGGTTGATGCTGGTGCCCGCCCGCCCCGGGTGAGTGCAGCCGACGGACGACTAACGGCGCCCCTGCTTCAGGTCGGGACGCGGATGGGTGGCGCAATACTCCGTGTAGGTAGCCCGGTCCATAAGCAGGACGGTCTGGGGTTGAAGCTCCGCGGCGCGGCCGGCGTCGCACGATGCCATCAGCGCGATGCCGTCAGCGCACCAGTAATAGGTCAGCTCCTGGCCGTCCTCCAGTACGATGGTGGTACTGGATAAGCCGGCGTGCACCGCCCTGACGGGTTCGCCCAGAGCGCGGAGGGCGTCCAGGGCGGCTTTGGCAACTATGCGCTCGTCTTGAAGGATAAGCACAGTGCCGCCAGCGGGGTTGTTCAGCGCGCCACTTTGGCCGGCGTCCAGATGGGCCTGGGTAACGGGGATGTGGTAAAGGTTTCGCATTCGGTTTGCTCCTTGCACTCTTTGTAGTGTGTGGGCCCGATCAAAATCAGGCCTTCAAATCAGTTGTTGGCAACCGCCAACACGCACCGGGACTCCTCATTGAGGCCGATTCAGCAACGGCGGTGGAGCGCTGCCGCTAGTTGGCGCGCGGGCTTGTTCATCCGAGGAAATGTGCCAGTCGCTCTGAGTTCGGCGACGTTGCGGCAAGCAATTTGTGACGGCAGGGCGTCGCCAACTTCCGGGCCGGGGCGGTAGCATGGAATTGCAACCTGGCGCGCCGCGTCGCCGCAGCCACGTAGAGCAGCTCGAGATCCCAGAGGGATTGCCGGAGGGGTTCACGGCCGGATCCAACAGCGGCGGTTACACGCTGTTCAGCGTTGCCGTCGTCTTTGCGCACACCACCGGGAGCCCGGGCAACGTCCGGGTGACCCTGAACGCGCCTGACACCGGCAACACTGACAACCCGGCCGCGAGCGCGCTGGCCACGTTAAGCGGGCCGGCCACGCCGTCGTCGGGGACGTAAACCTGCACCTGCTCAGGAACGGGATGCCAATTGACGGCCTGCGGTACGTACTTCATCGTCGATGCCCCCAACACCCCCAGCCGCAGCGCCAACTACTACCGCATCGGCTTCGCTGAGGCGGCCAATTCCGCAACCCTGACGCCGTCCGGCAACGGTTGGTCCTTCGTGGAATGGGGAAGGAAATACCGCAGCAACTCTTGGGGGACGCCTAAGGCGTGAGGATGTGGCTGACGGTGACCGCCGTGCCGAAGTAGTCCTGCCGCGCCTCGCCACAACAGGCTCTTCGCCTACCACGCCATCCTCCTGAACCCTACGGGCAGGCCGCAACCAATGGCGACGCCCGGACCGGCGCGGCTTCCACCACGCAGCGACCTCTACAGCTGTTCAGGCAAATTCCTGCTCACTATCAGTAGCGAAATCCCCTGACTGTCTTCGCCGGCCACTTGACAGATCGAACGCTCATCCCATAATTGCGACTGCAACAGCGTTTTCTGGATGGATAGTCCGTTGAGCACACTGAACCAGAATAGCGAATCCGAATTGCTGGTGTTCATCAGCAGCGTGATGGATGACGAACTCACGCCTGCTCGGAATTCGGCGACTGCAACCATCAAAGAGATGGATTTCAGCCGCCCGTGGGCGTTCGAGTACACTCCGGCCAGTTCGGAGGCCGCGAGCGACGCCTATCTGCGAAAAGTCGAGGAAGCCGACTTCGTGATCTGGTTAGTGGGGTCCAGAACAACGCAACCGGTCGTGAACGAAATTCACCGATGTCTGGCCGCCCAAGGCCACCTTTTGATATTCAAACTTCCTTCTGACGAAAGGGACGAAGAAACCGAAACTTTACTGAGGGAAGCTGGGACAGCTGTCAAATGGAAGGAGGTAGGGGACCCTTTTACGCTGGGGTCCGAAATAAAAATGGCGATACACGACGGAATGATTAGAATTTTCCGTGATCCACTCAGACGGACCCGAAATCAGAGTCTGAATAGAGCTCGAAACCGATCCCTTGCAGAATGCGCCGTGTCACTTTCGGCGCTCGGAGTCGACGAAGACGTTGCGAACAGATTATTGCACGAGGAAGGGGTAGGGCACGACCTTGGTGACTTGGGCCCAGGGTTGCATATCGTAACTGGTCCTCAAGGAAGTGGCAAAACGCTGGCGGCACACCGCCTTTTCCAAAGGGCCGTCCAACGTGCCTTAGATGATGCTTCTGAAGCTTTTCCGATACTCATCAATTCCGCAGACGCTCTGAGCGACCTATGGGCGACAATAGACGGTCGCTGTAGTGGAAACGTCGACCCGCAGACGCAACCACTAATTGTAATCCTCGACGCCGTAGATGAAAGAGGAACCCGCGAAGCTACCGCACTGGTACGACAAATGGAGATCTATGCCAATGCGCATCCCAAGACGACCTTGGTGGCTACGACCAGACCTCTACCGGATTTCGTTCACAGCGGTACAACGATCGAGATCCCGGCACTTGACGACCAGCAGTTGATAAACCTAGTTGCTGAGGTGTCTGGCAGCCCGCCAGAGAACATAAAGCCGACTTTCTGGAGGAGTTCGCTGAGGGAGACGTCCCGTTTTCCGCTGTTCTCCATCATGATCGGCGTTTGGCTGCGCGACAACCCTCAAGTCGGTGACCTATCCCGACGCGAATTGGTGGAATATTTGGGACGAGCCGCACTTGGGGACAGTGCCGGAGACAATGAAGAAACGAACAGACTGCTTCAAATCTTGGCTGCGAAAGCCGTCACTTACGGAACCCGAGTCAGACTTCACGAAGTGACACCATCCCAAAGCCGACATCAACAACTGATTGGCTCCCGCATGGTTCACCAGAGCGACGGGTCAATTGACTTCGCGTTGCCCATATTTCGCGAATGGTACGCGTCGAGAGCCGTGCTGGAGGGTACGATCCCCGTTGAGAAAATTGACCTCGATTCTGACCGTTGGACGATTCCGCTTTCAATCGCTGCTCACTCCGATAACTCGCCGATGGCTCAAGCGGTCATGCAACACCTGGCTTCGACAAACCCAAGTGTCGCGTCCGACGTCTTGAGAGAGGACGAACGGGCTTGGTATTCAGGCGGTAGAACCCCGTCCTTACCAACGACGGCTGTAGGTATCGGCGAAGAGATAAAACGAGCCATGGGCGCATGGTCCGAGGGGTTGGGACCGTTGTTCAATGTAATAGGTCCGGTGAACTCTGAGGGAGCGCTGTCGTCGCTGGGAATACGGCTTTACGGAGACTCGCTTGTGATTAGTTGGTACCGCGGGCCCGACTCCCTACCATCCGCGATCGAGTTCACCGATGACTACAACCCCTTCAGATCCGATACTGATTGGGAAGTGCGAAAAGACTGGCCAGCATTTTCCACCGGCCCTGTCCTTCCCACGGAACTCTGGAATTGGGTCAACACCAAAAGCAGCTTGGCTAAAAACCTATCAGAAGCACTACAACATCGCCGTCTTTCCCACGATATGCCCGATGCGGTGACAGAACTCGCGTGGGAGTTCGCGCTGAATTGTAGCGGTGCCGGCAGCCTCTACGAGGGACCGATTCAATCGCGTGCCCTACTTGAACTCATTCAGCAGATTCCGAATGATCCGCGGACGCTACGTATCAAAGGCAACGTCTACGTATGGGACGAGATCGAGATCGTAAAAGACTATGTGTCCCGACTTATCGCAGACGGGCAGGACGTGCTTTCTGACCCGTGGCCTGCGTCAGATTTGGCTTTCTCTTCCTCCTCGGTGTGGTCTCGTTTCAGCGACCATCGTTTGCTGGAGCGTACATCAGCGATTTACGAAGCTGCACTGCGAATCTACCAAGCAATGGTCGAGCAGTGGTTCAAACCCTTCGCTGACCGGCTCCGCCTTTACCGCTTGTTGCCCGTTCGACTAGAGGGTAGCCTGTATAGGCTTCACCAAGATGGAATAGACATTCCCGGGCTAGATTGGGAGCCGGTAATCCTTCGCGGTGGCGAACCCTCTCACGTTTCCTTCGTGCTCTCGGCCCAGGACACGACGAATTGGCAATCAAATGATTATTTCGCCGAACAAAGGGAATCTTTTACTCGATTGCGACAGGGAGATACCCAAAGGCTGACGCTCTTTCGTACTTCTTCAGCTCTTGATGTCGATCCCAGGCCCGCCACGCAACTCGCGTACAAATGGTTGCACGACGAATTAAGAGGACTGAACTGGGTCCAATAGGGAACATCGTCATCCCATCAGTATCTTAAGGAAAATCCATAACCATCCTCCCAGACCACAAGCCCACGCAGTCACCGAGCATCCGCGCCACGGAGGATTCTGGCATGCTCTCCCATCGGGCGGCGTAGTCGATGGTGAGGTCGCCCAGGAGGTATGGCATGGTGGCCGCGGTCATGTGGGGCGGGTCTTGGCGGCGGCGCGCCGCCCTTGATGCTGGGCGCCAGTTCTGCCTCGTCCATGATACCGAGCAGCAGTTCCGGCAAGATCCCATCGTGGCCGGGCATGGTGGCGTCCATCAAGACCAAGTGGGGCAGCTCTTACCGGATGGTGCGCGGAACCTCTTCAGGGTCTCCGGTGGCGATGGGGAAGTGGCCGGCGTTCCACAAGGCGTCGCCCAGGCAGCGCAGAGCCTGGCGGACTGAGTGGCCGCCGGTTGGCTCGCCCGTATGGTGCCGTGTCGCCACCGTTGACCTATGTCCGCAGCAGGCGCCCCAATCGTTGGACGATGGCGACGTTGCTGGACACGGCCTCTCCGGTGGTTATCCAGATCTCCGTCTCTCCATCGTGCCCGACCCTTTCCGCCGGGACGGCCCCGGCCAGTCGGCATCCCCGGTGAACCAATGCCCGGGCCTGTGCTTCGGTAATCGAACCCTCCATGACGGACTCCCTGGCGTCCTCCAGGGCGCTTTTCCAGCCGGTCAGGCTGCGCCGGACGTGGCCCCTTCGGCCCTTGAGGATTGTGGTGGTGTGCCGGATCTGGGCGTCGAGTTCCGCGACGACATCCTCGCGGTTGATTTGGGGTTCGCTGGCATTCATTGTGTTGCGCATACTCCTTTTGCGATTTCTTCCTGCAATTGAGGGGTCAATGGGAGCGTCCTACGGGTCGAGCCAGGAGCCGCGAACCGTCAAGCCGGCTGGCGGACGCTTTGTACTCGTCCAAAGACACGCCAGATAACGCTTGGGGCACATCCGCCGTTCAGTAAAATCCCGGGTAGCGGATCCCGTCCTGAAGCGGCCGGCAAAGCCCAGAGCCGCCGCTGCGCCGGAACAGTAGCGACGGCCGGACGCATTCAAAACGCGATGGCCGAAGCCATTGAGGAAAACGGCGCGAGGATGGGGCCGGTATCAGGGCGCATCGGCGATGTAGCAACCCAGGAATCGCCTTCCCACCCTACTGGGCTGCCGCCAGCGTTGAATAACTGCCGGCCGCCGGATCCAGCACAATGTCTCCGGGGTCGGTCACCGCTTCAATCACCGCCGCCTGCAACCCCACGGGCTCCCTCCAAGCGTCGGGCACGTCGTCCTTGCGCCAGACACTTTCCGCTACCTGGGGATGCTTTTGCAAAACCAGCAGATACTCAGCTACCCGGCGCGTCCGGTATCCCATCCCCATCCGTCCCTTGTTCCAGGTGATGAGGTCGACGATTTCCGAGTCAACCTCGGCCACCTACGGTCCGACTTTGTGGTATCGGCCTGAGCAAGATCAGGCCGTTCAATTCGGCTGTCGGCAATCGCCAACGGATACCGGGCCGCCTCCGTTCCGCTAATTCTACAACGGTGGGGTAGGGCTCTGCGGCAGGCGGGCGCTCGGGGCAGGCTTGCTCGTCCGAGGCAATGCGCCCGTCGCCCTGATCCTGCCGACGTTACAGCCAGCAATCGGTGACGGCAGGGCGTTGCCAATCTCAAGGCCGCGGTGGTAGCATGGCATTGCAACCTGGCGCGGTGCCGCTGCCGCGCCGCCCACGACCCCGTGGGAGTAGCGGTCCAGACCAAGATCCAGTAGAAACGACACCACACCAGCCTGCTGTTGTCTCAAGCCGCCAGGCGTGGAATACCCGGCTCGCCAGAGAACCAGAGCACCGCCGTCGCCGAATGGCTGCTTTCGTGTTTCGACGTCGGCGTCGAAACCTCTGCCATCCGACGGATGTCGTCCCTCGCAAACCGGAGAATCAAGCAGCGGCTCAAACGCACGCTGGACACCGCCAGCGGCAGTCCGCCATCCGGCTTCATCATCCCTGGACCAGACGGAATTTCCGGCCGCGTGTCTTGGCTCGACCCCAACGGACGCCTCTGGCACCGACCGCTCGACGAGGACTTTCCGGCCGGCTACCCCCAGCAGGCGGCCATAGACCACCTCCGCCAGGAAATCCTCCGCTCGCTGGCTGTTTGAAAAACGGTTTGCCGAATTCTTCGACAAACACCGCTGACCAGACGACAATAGGCACAAGAAACGGGCCTGCCGCCTACGCCAACGGAAAGCTGCCGTAGTAAGGCTTGAGCCTACCGACCAGCGCCTGGAAAGTCGGCCACTAACGACCAAGATGCCAGCTGCACCGGAGTAGAATGCGGCAAACGGAACGGTAAGCCCAACCAGCGGTGCCGCCAGGTTGATAACGGGACGGCCCTTGTGCATCCTACAGGTGCTGCCATAAACTCGCGGGCATTTGTTCTACACAAGCTTAGCATCCACCGTACCACATCGCCCTCGCATATGCGGCCACTCCTCCAACCCGGCGCGTAAGCCTACGCCGAATCAACCACAGCGACCGAGAACCTGTGGCAGCGGTTTCTTCCGCCCTTCCTTTCGCCGCCGGGTTAAGAATCGTCAACCGGTACATGGTGCCTGATCCAGCCTCCCACTCCTTTGCCGATTGATGGCCCTACAGTCCGCCGGCTCCTTTCAATGACCGAAGCTCACTACACGCGCCGCTGGTGTTTTCGAAGGCAGCATCCAGTCATTCCACCAGGTTAGCCCGACTAATCAGGTTGGGGCTCTCCCGGTTGGCAATCCTCAGGCGACCACCTGCTCAAAACCCAAGGAACTTCAACCATCTGCTATCATAGCGACCGACCTCCTAGCAAGTCGGTCGTCATTCGGCATTCAGAGGTCAACGCATGGGAAAACCATACCGACGCGAACTCGACCTGATCCCCGCAACCATTGAGTGGGCACTCAGGCAAGATATTGGCACCCTGCGACATACGCTGCTATGTCGACTGGCCCCGCACAACTTGATAACCATCGGCTCAGGCGGCTCGCTCGTGGCCGCCGAGTTCGCCGCCCTCCTTCACGAAACCACATCAGGCCATCTAGCGCGCAGTGCCACCCCGTTGGAAGCGATAGTCAGGCAGACCCCCCGAAACACTGCTGCGTTCCTTCTCAGTGCCAGTGGCTCTAACGCCGACATACTTCAGGCGGCGAAACTCTTGCCGGAGTTGGGGTTCGAAACCACGGCGGCTCTCTGCACCCGGTCCGGGTCCGTACTCGGTACCGTGATCACCGGTCATGGCGGAATGGTGCACGACTTCCCCCTACCGAGTGGCCGCGATGGATTCCTCGCCACCAATTCCCTGATCGCCACGCTGGTATTGCTTTACCGGGCTGCGACGGAACCCCCTTCTACACAGATCGCGGACGAACTCCTCTCGCCCCCAACTTCTGTAACATTCGAAGGGACCGAACAGGCACTAGTATTACAGTCGCGCTTACCTTTGGTAGCATAGGCCCATGATTACAGGTGAGAGCGGAGGGGTTGGAAATGGGTCAGGCATTACTGGAGCGAGCGGCCGTCTTGGAGGAAGCGCTGGACTGGGAGGCTGGGCTCCAGGAGTTGCACGGGCGTATCGCCCATCGTTTCAGCCGTAGCGAGTCTCGCCAGCGGGTTCTGGCGTATCTGCAAGGACTGCTGGGGGCGGTGGAGCGCAAGAACGGGTGGCAGCTGGCGGAATACGCTGGCGACGCCACCCCCGATGGGGTGCAGTCCGCCCCAGGCGGACTGGCGGTGTACCACTGGGACGCTGACGGGGTGCGGGACGATCTGCAAGGGTACGTGGTGGAGCATCTGGGCGATCCAACGGCTGTGCTGGTGGTGGATGAGACCGGGTTTCTGAAGCAAGGCAAAAAGTCGGTGGGTGTGAAGCGGCAGTACAGCGGCACGGCGGGGAAGGTGGAAAACTGTCAGATCGGAGTGTTCCTGGCCTACGGCAGTCGTCACGGCGCAGCCTTTCTGGACCGGGAGCTCTACCTGCCCCAGGAATGGGCGGCGGATGGGGAGCGGCGGCGGGAAGCCGGTGTGCCCCAGGACGTGATCTTTCACACCAAGGCACAACTGGCCCAGGGGATGATCGCCCGGGCGGTGGCGGCTGGCGTGCCTTTTGGCTGGGTAACTGGGGATACGGTGTACGGCAATGACCGCCGGTTACGAGGGTGGCTGGAGGAACAGGGCCAGTGCTATGTGCTGGCGGTGAAGAACAATGAGCCGCTGTGGGCTGAGACGGAGGGTGGTTCGGCGTCGGTGGCGGCGCGTGAACTGGCCCAGCGGATACCCGCTGACCAGTGGCGGCGTCTGAGCGCCGGTGATGGCAGCAAAGGGCCACGCCTCTACGATTGGGGTTGGTTGCCAGTAGGGCCCAGGTCTGAGCCGGATCAAGGGCATTGGCTGCTGGTGCGTCGCAGCATCGCCGATCCTGAAGACCTGGCCTACTACGCCTGTTTTGGCGTGGGGAAGGTGTCGCTGGCGGAACTGGCGCGCGTGGCCGGCACGCGGTGGATCATCGAAGACGCCTTCAAGGAGGCCAAACAGGAGGTGGGGCTGGACGAATACCAGGTGCGTCTGTGGATCGGATGGTACCGGCACATCACCCTGGCATTGCTGGCCCACGCTTTTCTGGCGGTAACCCGGTCCTACGCCGCCGGTGGTGATGGTAAAAGGGGGATATGGTCCCGGGAGAACTCATCCCACTGACCGTACCCGAGGTCAGACGGCTGCTATGTCGGCTACTGTGGCTGCCGCGGGGCAGCCCCACCCTGACGATCCACTGGTCCGGATGGAGACGGCGGCATCAGGCCCGAGCCATGCAGTGTCATTACCGGAGACGCCTTCAGAAACCTTCACACCAAGCGCGACTGTAATACTAGGCAACCGCACCATCATCGCGTTGGGCCAAGGCTGGGCCGTTCCCGCCGCGAAGGATTTTGAAACCAGGTTCTCGGAAGGCGGCCTCGCCAACGTGACCTTCACCGACCCCCGAAATTTCGCTCACGGGCGCCACAACTGGCTTGCACTTCACTCCGCAGACACCGCTGTAGTTTCGCTCGAGACCCAAACCAGCCAAGCGGAAGCCGCACGAATCCTCAAATTCCTACCTGAAGGCATCGACCACCTCAGGGTGCAGTCCAAGCGTAGCGGGCCGGCAGCCACCATAGACCTAAACTGAAGCCAAGGTGAAATCTACATGGTCAATGCAGGGAGAAAGGACTTGGGTATTGTCAGTGAAGTTCTGCGCCTGGGCCTGAAGCTCGGTGCGGCAACGGCGTTTGACTTCCTCCTGACGGTGCACCAGATCGGCGAAAAAACCGCCTACCTTCTCTCGGACGGCGGCACGGGCGCCCAGGCACAAGTTGGCCGTCACTTCTTGGCGCGCCCAGCCCCAGATCGCTTCATCAGCGTTGAAGTCCGGACTGTAGGCGGGCAAGTTCACCAGGCGCAGGTTCAGGTTGGGCGTGGTGAGATAAGCCCGGATCGCGTCGCCCCGATGGGCTGGCGAATTGTCCCAAATCACCGTCAGTGGTTCGGCGTGTTGCGCCCGTAGCTGCCCCAGGAAGTCGGCAGAGGTGGTCCGCCTGTGGCGGATTGCCCTCCAGTTCCATCACCTCCACCTCTCCGGTCTCCAGGCATCCGCCTGCGGCGGACCGAGTAGTAGCTGACCTTCTCCCCACGTCGCGGGCTGGTGGAATCCACCAGGGCCTGCCCCGTACCCCGATACGGGGGCCGGTTCACCTTTCAGCGTCCACTTGCCCCGCAGATCAGCATCAGCCTGAAAGTGGGCCTCGTCGGCGAAGAATATCTTGGCTCCAGTTCGTCGGGCAACAGCGGTAAGAGCGGCATATTCCCCCACAAAGGCGTCCCGGCACGCCGGGTCCGCCTTGCGTAGCCGCTTCTTGGGACGCTTCAGCGCAAATCCCAACCGATGCAGGTAGTTCAGACAACCACTGCGGCTCAACGTCAACCCGAAACGGTCCTCCACAAATTGCCGCACCGCCTTCCAGTTCCAGTTGGACAGTCCGATGCCGGCCTGCGATGGCAACCCCTGCACCGCCTTTTTCAACTCCGCGCATTGCTCCATGTCCAACGCGGGGGGGAACCACCGGTCTGCTCAAAAACCAGCGCCTTGGGACCGCCTTCGGCGAATGCCTTGGCCCATTGGCCTATGGTGTGGGCATCCCGCTCCAGGGCTCGGCCCACCGCCGCCGCCGTCCATCCCTGGGTCAGCAGCCAAACCGCATGCCATCGCTCCCGTTCCCGGGGCGTCGGCGCTCGGTACATCCGCCGACGCACCTCAGCCTCGTCCATGCACCACTGCTCCAGCAACCCAACTATCTCCTGCATACCCATCTACCCCCTCAGATCTCCCAAACGACCGTCCAACTTGCTCCCAATTCTACCCAACACCAATGCGGGTTTCACCTTGGCTTCGGTTTAGTCGTCGCCACAATGAAGTTGGCCGGAACCGCCGCGGAACTCCGAGGCATCGATCCTGGCCGACCATCAGTCCCCGAGTTCGGAAGGCGGATGTTCCGAGCCGGCGCAACCCGTTACACAGGCTTCCGCGAAGTTCCGTCCGTGGCCAAGAAACGAAAGGCCCTGTCTCTCAGCCCACACGAAAAGCGCGACGAGATCAAAACCGCGCTGAGCGAATTCATTCATAAACTCAAAGCCACCCGTTTCTCGGGGCTCGTCGTCGATTATGACGGCACGCTCTGTGCGCGTAACCGGCGGTTCGAGCCGTTGGCACGGGAAATCTGTTCAGAATTGAATCGCCTCCTCGCAGAAGATGTCACCATCGGGGTCGCCAGCGGCCGTGGCAGTTCCCTGCACGGACGACTGCGAGAAGCGCTGAACCCCCAGTACTGGGACCGGGTCGTCGTCGGCTTCTACAACGGAGCCAAAGTGGCGAAACTTTCCGATGGCGTCGTGGATGACGAACAGCCCATGCCCGACACCTTGGCACAAGCCCATTCGCGGTTGACCCCCCTGGAGTCCGCTCTTGGCCTGGAAACAGTCGTCCGGCCTCACCAGATCTCAGTTAGGCCGGTAGGTTGGATCGACCCGTTCAACCTGCGCACTATTATCATTGAACAACTCGCTGGTTTTAACGGCGTCTCCGTGCTCGCTTCGTCCCACTCCGTGGACATCGTCTCCGCCCATACTTCAAAAACGGTCGTTGCGGACGCCCTCCACCCCGACCAACCCAGAAGCATCCTACGGATCGGAGACCAAGGCGCAGCGGGTGGCAACGATTTCGAACTTCTCAACACAGGGCTCTCCCTGAGCGTTGACCGGGTCTCCAGCAACCTGGAAACCTGCTGGAATCTCGGCCAGTTCGGCATCTCAGGTCCTCCGCTAACACTCCAGTACCTACAGGCCTTGCATGGCCACAACGGTCACCTCCACGTCGACACTTCCCGCCCACCGTTCAAGGTAGCGTGTTAACCTCATGAACTCAGAAGTCGCGGAGGGTCTTCTCACAGCCGTCATGGAAGACCCGGTTGAAGTCGAATTTGCGGAGCAGCTGAGCATTCTCCGCAGCCTCGCCACGTACAAGTACGATGAATACCAGTAGTACGCTCCGGGACGCCAATTCATCGCCTACCTGGCCGGTTGGCTGGAACAGTTCCAAACTTTGCAGGAGCGTCGGAACGCCCTGAGGTTTATCCAGGAAAGGCTCGTCTTCATCTCCGACCTGGAGATGCGACACCTGGTCAGCCTGATGGCGCGCGACCATGTCCCCGCTGCGCTCCAGCGGTGCGTGGCTAAACAACTCGGCATACCCGAATACCGCGTGGCCAAGGTTCGGTCCACACCCGAGTTCAATCGCGCACAGCGGGCGTCCCTCTTCCTAAACCGAAGCCAAGGTGAAACCCGCATTGGTGTTGGGTAGAATTAGGGGCAAAGTGGACGGTCGTTTGGAGATCTGAGGGGGAAGTAGGGTATGCAGGAGATGGGTGGGTTGCTGGAGCAGTGGTCCGCCGCAGGCGGAGACGAGGCTGAAGTAAGGCGACGGATGTACCGAGCGCCGTCGCCACGGGAACGGGAACGATGGCACGCGGTGTGGCTATTGGCCCAGGGATGGACAGCGGCGGCGGTGGGTCGAGCCTTGGAACGGGATGCCCACACCATAGGCCAATGGGTCAAGGCTTTCGCCGAGGGCGGACCCAAGGCGCTGGTTTTCGAACAAACAGGTGGTTCCCCCCCGCGTTGGACGTGGAGCAACGCGGGGAGTTGAAGGCAGCGGTGCAGGAATTGCCGTCGCAGGCGGGCATCAGAGTGTCCAACTGGAACTGGCAGGCGGTGCGGCAGTTTGTGGAGCAGCGCTTTGGGTTGCCACTGAGCCGGAGTCCGCCGCAGGCGGATCTGAACTACCTGCATCGGTTGGGGTTTGTGCTGAAGCGTCCCCGGAAGCGGTTGGTGAAAGCGGACCCGGCGCGTCGGGAAACGTTCGTGAGGGAGTATGGGGCGCTGACGGCGACGGCGCGACGGACAGGAGGCAAGATATTCTTCGTCGACGAGGCCCACTTTCAGGCGGATGCCGATTTGCGGGGGAAGTGGGCGCTGAAGGGAGAACCGGCGTTGGTGGACTCCACCAGCCCGCGCCGGGGTGAGAAAGTCAGCTACTACTCGGCGGTGTGTCTGGAAACCGGCGAGGTGGAGGTGATGGAACTGGAGGGCAATCCGCCACAGGCGGACCACCTCTGCCGACTTCCTGCGGTCCGCCATTGGCGGACGGGCGCAACACGCCGAACCGCTGACGGTGATCTGGGACAACGCCCCGGCCCATCGGGGCGACGCGATCCGGGCTTATCTGACCACGCCCGGCCTGAACCTGCGCCTGGTAAATTTGCCCGCCTACAGTCCAGACTTCAACGCCGATGAAGCCATCTGGGGCTGGGCGCGCCAGGAAGTCACCGCTAATCTCTGCCTGGGAACCAAAGCTGCCGTGCGTGAGAAGGTGGGCGGCTTTTTCACCAACTTGACCCACCGCCAGGAAGAAGTCAAACGCCGTTGCCGCACCGAGCTTCAGGCTCGCGCGGAGGAAATCACCAGCAACGCCCAAGTCCACCCGCTTCGCATTGGCCATGTAGATTTCACCTTGGCTTCAGTTTAAAATCCGGGATGACTCATGTTTCCCCTTCGCCACCGGCGACCCCGAGGAGGTTCCGCGCGTCATCCAGAAGGAGTTCCCGCTGGTTCTGCTGGACGCGACCCTGCCCGGCCACGACGGGACCTCGCCGGAACTGCTGCTCGGCCTTCTGTAGGCAGCAGTAGCGCTGGTCATCCTGGTAACGGTGCCCGGGCAGACGGGCAGGTGTCGCCTGAGAAAATTGCGAAACTGAGTGCTATCGAGGGGTTATGGACTGACCGGCGTGGAACGTGGGCGCCTTCGTCCAGTCTCGTTACCGGCTTAGTTCGTTTAGTGCCTTCTTTACAACGGCTTCGTCGAATCCGTTCTGGAAGGCTTGCCGGTAGGCGTCTTTGGCTTCCTGAGTTTGCTCCAGCCAGCCCAGCACTCTGCCGCGGGAGAAGTGGTACCGGGCGGCTTCCCAGCGTTCCGGCGCATCTCCGGCTTCGTAGGAGGCGTAGGCGTCGGTCGCTTGGCCGTAGTGGCGTTCCAGCCATTCCTGCCGGTCTTCTTCCTCTGGTTGCGCCACGGGGTTTCGTCCCGCAGTCCACGCCAGATGGGCTTCCGCCTTGATCCGGTGCGCGTCTAGGCTCTCCGTGCCCAGCTCAATCGCTCGGTCGACGTCGCGCATGACGTCCAGGGCGGTGGTTCCCGGCAGTCCCAGCTGGGACCACGCGGCCAGGTAGAGATGCAGTTCCGGGTTCTCCGACGCGGTGACGACAGGGTCCAGTGCGCCGGCTTTGATGCGGTAGGAGACGCGAGTGGGGAAGGGCGCGGCCGGCTTCCGGCTCAGGGTCGGAGTGTCGGCGGTCGCCAGCAGGCCGGCCAGGAGTCGGCGACTAACTCGTCCGGGTAGTTGCACCACTCCCACACGATCTGTGCTTCGTCCTTGTCAGCCCACTGGCCGCCGTGCTGCAAGCCTCCCAGCCAGGACTGGGCCATCCGCTCGGCGAAGGCGTCCATTTTCCGCTGTCCCTCGTTGACCGTCTCGTCGGCCAGCGGGGAGTCCTCGGCGGCGTCGACCCGGTCGACGCAGGTTGGTATGTTCAAGTAGCGCAGGCCGGCGTCCAGTTGCCCCTGGACGGCCAGCAGGGCGCCCTTGAGGGCCAACGCGGTGGTTGCGCCGGAACGCAGGTCGCTGGCGTAGGTCGGGTACTGCCCTTCCTCCCAGCCGTAGAGTGCTGCCGGGTCTCCGTAGTCCATGGCGTCCAGGACTGCTCCGGCGGCTGCGAGGTCCCCGCTGCGCCAGTGGCCGATGGCGAGCAGGATGGCGGACTCGACGCTGCGCGACGGGTTGAGGTCTCCGGCGTGTGCGGCGATGGCCGCGTAGTTGCCGGCGTCGGCCCACTCCCTGGCCCTTTGGACGTGCAGCTTGGCTAGGTGGCCTCCGTCCTTGCCTTCGCTCATCCGGTTCAGGTCGGCGGTGGCCCTGTCGTGCCAGCGCAGCTGATGGTAGGCGCGCTGGCGGGCCTGGAGGGCGTTGAAGTCGTCGGGATTGAGCAGCAGCGTGTTCTCCGCCTCGCGGAGGGTGGCGACGTTGCCGGGCAAGTCGGCGTGCCGGTGTAGGTTGGTCAGGCCGTAGGGCGTCAGTCCCTGATTGAGTTCGTCGGTCATTCCGCGGGGCAGGCTCCGCAGGCGGGTTTCGTTGATGGCGCCGTAGTCGCCGGAGCGGTATTGCGCGGTGAACTTGGCCAGTTCGGCGTCGGCGGCGGCGAACGGGTCGTCGCGGCCAGCGGTTTCCAGGGCGCGTTCGGCGTCGGCTAGCGCGGCCTCGTAGTCGCTCAGTTCGCTATGGGCGTACGAACGGAAGGCGTAGGCGCGGCTGGTGTTCTCTGCGTCCATGGCCAGGGCTGCGTTGAAGTCCAGCATGGCGGCGTCGTAGTCGCGGGTCATGGTCCGGGCGAAGCCGCGCAGCGTGTAAGCCTCGGCCAGCTCGGGGTTGGCGGCGATGGCTTGGTTGAGAGTGTGGGCGGCTTGGTGGAACCGCCGGTGCAGCAGGTGCAGCTCGGCCTCCACGTAGAGGTCCTTGGCCCTTCTCAGGTCTTCGACACCGGGGCTTGGTTGTTCGGTTTGTTCCCCAACGACCGGCGTCGTTTGCGCAGCCCTGGATGTCACCGCGCTCGCCTCGGGGGTGTTTGATCCGGTCGGTGCGCCCGAGCCGCTGGATTGGCCGGTGTTGACATTAGCCGATTGCTGGTCATTCGCGGGCGTGCTCGGGTTCCCACCGGCATTCTGCCCGCTGCTTCCCGACGAGCCCGGGCCGGTCCTGTCCGTCGTTTGGGCAGCCTGCTGCTGCTCAGTCGTCTGTGACGTGGTTTCCTCGGTGCCGCAGGCCACCATGGTGGTGGAGACGACGAGCGCCACGGCCAAGGCTGGCAGCAAGATCCGCCTGCTGCCATTCGACCATTGGGGAGTGGACCCAAGGCTGAAATCGGACAGCCATTCGAGTAAGGCGCGCTTGCCGGCGCGGGCGTTGGCGGGCAGGAAGGCGGTGGGGGGCGCTGGGTCGGCGCTGGGCAGACGCATAAACTGGAACCTCCTCACGGATCCGGGGATAGGCAACCTGCTAGAACTGCGAATCCACAAGCGTGGACGCCGTGAGGAGGCACGTGATGCCTGCCCGTCAACATCCACGCCCAGTGGACCCGCAGCGGGCCGTTGTTGGGCGGATTCCCAGTTCTAGCGCGGTCAGCGTACCGCCGCGCTAGGTGCGCGTCAAGTGGGCGGTCTTCCTCGATAAAATTGCAAAACTCAGCGAAGACCTGTGCGTTTGCGGAAAACTTTCAGAGCGGTGGCGATTTCCGCTTTCCTCTGCAACGGGACTTTCGTGCCCGCGACAACGTAGAATATCGGCCCGGTTGAGATCGTTCCGTTGCCGGATTTCCCGCAATGAGGGATCGGAGCGCTGGCCGCGGCGCAGCGACATCCGTCGTTTGAATTGTGTCCTGGATCGGGATGGATAGCCCGACGGCTCAACCAGCGAGCGCAAAATCTACTGGCAGGAGAGATACAATGGCTTCACGGGCCATCATCGGCAAGGTGGACCGCCAAGGCGACGGCTAAGCCATCTATCTGGGACACGGCTGCTATCCCGACGAAGCGGGGCGCCGTGTTGCTGGAACATTATTCGGATGAGGACCGTATCGACCGGCTCATCCGCATGGTCAGCGTTACCTGGCTGGAACCCACGCCGGAGGAGTCAGGCACTTACTTCCGGGACCACAGTCAGCCCTGGGAGAATTGCCAACCCTATGCGCTCAGCGGCGGCACCGAGCGTTTCTTCGCCCAATACTGGGGGCCAGGCCCCGAGTGGCTGTACGTCTGGACGCCCGACGGCTGGCTATCCAGCGCGGGAATGCCGGGGGCGCCGCCTGACTGCTATTACGCCGACACCCGGACCTTGCCGGACGTGAACGACCCCGAGTGGCGGGAGTGGCTGGGCCGGACGCGCGAGTTCCAGCGGCCCCAACCGCTCCACTCACTGGTCATCGCCTACCGCGCTCAACAGCCCGGTTCCCGGAAGGAAAGCCCGTAGTCAACGGTCGGCGTTTCCCGGCACCGACCCGGCGTGGCGGCTGCGGCTATCGGCCGTCGTGGAACATCGGGCCCACGGCTCAGGTATTGGCGGTAATTGCGGATACCGGGGAGCGCCAAGCCGTCTTGATGCGCTGGGGTTTCGCGTTCGGTGACCGGGCCGGCGCTACTTGACGCCGGCGACTATGATGCCTGGCTTGACCCGGATGCCGACGCCGCGACCCTCCACGCTCTGCTGAAACCCAGGGAATGGCCGGGAATGACGATCCGGCCCGTGTCCAACGCGGTGAACCGGGCCGGCAGCGACGGGGCCGGATTGGTCGCGCCGCTGACGTGGCCTATGCCGCGACTGCTGTGACAGTGCAGCGCCCTTTCCCAGGCGTCGGCGGCGCTTACGGTGCGGCGGGCGGCGAGTTGCGCCAACCGCTCCAGCCGATGGCGTTGCCGGCGCGGACGCCGATGATGTAGGTCTTGGCGTTGTCAACGCTGAAGGTGAGGCTGTTGGTGGGGATGTTGGTGTGGTCGTCCACGGGCGCGTGCCAACTCTTGCCGCCGTCGTCGGTGTAGGTGACGTGGTATTTGGTCGCGCCGTCAGGGGCGTCCCAGGTGGCGGTGAGGGAGCCGTCGCTGCGGGTGACCGTCACCGAGGCGACGGGGTCGGGCGGATTGGTGGGCGTGTTCGGCGGGATGTAGGGCCCGGCGGACGGTGAGTTGCGCCAGCCGCTCCAGCCGGCGGAGTTGCCGGCGCGGACGCCGATGATGTAGGTCTTGGCGTTGTCCACGCTGAAGGTGAGGCTGTTGGTGGGGATGTTCGTATGGTCGTCAACGGGCGCGTGCCAACTCTTGCCGCCGTCGTCGGTGTAGGTGGCGTGGTATTTCGTCGCCCCGTCGGGGGCGTCCCAGGAGGCGGTCAGGGATCCGTCTTCACGGGTGACGCTGACGGCGGAGACTGCGCCGGGCGGATCGGGCGGCGGCTCCTCGGGGATGGCGGAGACGAACCAGGGCGCCGCGTTGGGCGCGCCGGTACCGTTGCCGCCCGCGTTGACGGCGCGCACGTGGAAGCGGTACTCGCGTCCGTTGGTGAGGCCGCTGAACGTGTGGCTGGTGGTATCGGCGTCGCTGCCGGCGATGCTCTGCCAGTCGCTCCAGCCGCTTAAGTTGCCGCTGTTGGTGTCGTTGTGATTGACGTTGTACTCGTAGCCGCTGATGGTGGGGTTTTGCGGGTCGTCCCAGCTCAGGGTGACGCTGCCGTCGCCGGCGCTGGCGGCCAGGTTGGCCGGCGCGGCGGGCGGATTCGGCGCGGCGAAGGCGGCCTGGACGCTGACCTGCGCTGCGGCGACGTACTCCTTGGTCAGCCTGTCCACCGGCGGCTGGAAGCAGCGCAACTCGCCCTCCGTCGGACAACCGGCGTCGGGCGCGGGACGGTAGGCGGCAATACCTATCGAGAAGGCGCCGGCGCTGGTCGGGATCATCCTGAAGGTGACGCTGTCGCCGTGATGGTCGACAACCTGGATCGGGTCGTTCTGCCACGTATCATTATGGTCTTGCGCGATCAACTCGTTGGGCAGGTCCAGCTGCACCCAGCTGCGGGCGAAATCGCTGCCGTTGACCAGGAACTTGTCCGGTGAACCGTTGCTCAGGCTGTGCAGGCGCACCGTGAGATATGAGGACTCCATCGCCTTGAGCGTGCCGGTCACTTCGGTATCCCGAATCTGGAAACGGATTACGTCTATCTGGAACGTGTCCTGCACGACGTTGTTGCTGTCCAGCGTCTCAACGATAGCGAGGCCGCCTTGCGGGTTGTAGGCCAGCGCCACGACGGTCTGCGCCGAACTGATGTAATCGTACAGTTCGACGTAGTCGCCGCCCGAGGCCACGCGCGCGCTGTCGAACGCCTTGACGCCGTGATGGCCGGCCTTGATGAAGCAGGACTTATCAACCCAGAGCTGGTTGAGCTGCCCCGGATTGCAGTAGTGGACGCCCAGATTGGGCACCGGCGAGACGGCCAGCGTGTGCGTCCTTGACGCCGACCAGGCGCTGTCGCCGTGGGTGTTCGTCGCCCGCACCTGCACCTGATAGGTCGTGTCCGGCGTGAGCCCGGTGATGACCGCGCTGTTCGCGGCGCTGTCGGTGTTCGGCTGCCACTCGCTCCAACTGCTGCCGCCGTTGGCGGAGTAGCGCGCGTCGTAGTCGGTGATTGCGGAGCCGTTGTCGCCGGGCGCAGACCAGTTGACGAGGAGCTTGTGGTCGCCGGCGGTCAGGGTGGGCGCGGACGGCGCGTCAGGCGTGCCGGGCGTCGCCGTATAGACGTCCGACCAGGGGCCGGCGCCGTGCTGGTTCTTGGCTCGCACCTGCACCTGATAGGCAACGCCATTGGTCAGGCCGGTCACATGGTAGCGGAAGTTCGCACCAGTGGGAGTGCCAGATTCTAACCCGATCAGACGCTCGGTCCAGGTAGTTCCACCGTTGGACGAATATCTTAAGTCGAGTCGGATGACCGCCGAACCGTTGCCGGAAGGCACAGTAAAGTACACGTACAGCCCGTCGCTGACCGGCTCCACCCTGATTCCCGACGTGCCTTCGGGCAGGCCGGCCTTGATGCTGGCGGAGGGAGACCAGGGGCCGGGGCCGAGGTTGCTCTCGGCCCGCACTTGCACCTGATAGGTGGTTCCGTTGTTCAGGCCCGTTATCGTGGCGTTCAAGCCTGTGCTGGTGTTGGCCGCGTTCCACTCCGTCCAGGTCGCTCCGCCGTTAGACGAGTATTGCACGTCGTAGTCGGTGATTGTGACTGTGCCGGCGGGGGCGCTCCACTTCGCGGTGAGTTGCGCGTTGCCGCTGGTCAGGGTCGGGGCCGCCGGCGCGCCGGGGCGGCCGATGGCATGAGTCGAGGCGGGCGACCAGTCGCCCGTGCCCACGGAGTTGCGGGCGCGGACGCGCACCTGGTAGCTTGCGCCGTTGGTCAGGCTGGAGATGGAATCAGTCGTGCTGGTGGAGACGGTGGGCCAGTTGAGACCGATGGTGCGGGTAGAGCTTGACAACGCGCTCGCGCCCGCGGCCCAGAAGTACGAGTTCGCCGCCGGCGTGGGGATTATGCCGGAACCGCTGCCTATGACGTTCTGGCTGAGGGTGAGGCTGAACAGCTTCGTGCCGTGGCTGCGGAGCGTGCTGGCGGACGGCTTGGTATCGGCGTAGTAGACGTCGATGACCCCGGCCTGGGTGGTGATAGTGCTCACGTGCACCTTGAGCGCGCCGAGCGTTTGGCCAATCTTGTAGATGCCCGCGTTGGAGCCGACCGACTCGTTCGTCACCGTGAGGCCAGTCGGATTCAGTGCGCCGAAGTCGAGCGGGATGGTGGTGTTCGTCGTGGTACTGGTGTTGACCGCCTTCGCGAAGGAACCATGAAGGTGCGGCGTCCACATCGTTCCGCCGTCGGACGAGTATTCGATGTCGTAGTCGGTAATGTCGGCGCCGTTGGCCAGGGGCGCGGCCCAGGTGACGGTCATCGTCGTGCCGCTGGAGGTGAGCGTGGGCGCGGCGGGGGCGTCGGGCTTTTGCGGGACGGGCGTGGCCTTGACGCTGGCCGACCAGAAGCTGTTGCCGCGGGCGTTCCTGGCGCGCACCTGGACTTCGTACTCGGTGTTGTTGACCAGCCCGGTGATTGTGGCGCTGCGGGTTGTGTCGGTGTGCGGCCACGATGACCACGCGCCCGAGGAGCCGGCGCGATACTGCACGTCGTAGCCGGTGACGGCGGAGCCGTTGTCGGCGGCGGGCGCGTCCCAGGTCACGGCGATGGCCTGGTGTTTCGGCGTCGGCGCGTTCACCACCGGCGGCGTCGGAGCGCCGGCAGTGCCAGTGACGGACGGACTCCAGGCGCCCCAACCGCGGGCGTTCCTGGCGCGGGCCTGGAGTTCGTAGGTCTTGCCGTTCCGGAGGCCGCTGAGCACGATCCGCCCGCGGTCGAAGTCCAACTGCAAACGGCGCTCGGTCAGCGTCCTCGCCGTCTGCTTCACTTCTAGCCCCTCAACATAGACCCAGATGTAGCCGTTGGCGGGCAGGTTGTAGACCCAGCCAGACTCATCGAAGGTGGACTTCCCGCCCACAGTTTGGGCTACCACATTGAACACTTGGTTACTCGCGCTGCTACAGTTTGCGAAGGGGTCGGTCGGCTTGGTGGCGAGCCAACAGCCGATCACTCGGGCATGGCCGGCGACGCTGAGCTTGCCGCTGACGCGAATCCAGAACCGGCCGGTGGCCGCGCCTATCTTGTAGTAGCCCTGCTTCGTGCTACCTCCGTAGGTGACGCTCTCGCGCGTGACCGGCACGCCGCCCGGCGGCGTGGTAAAAGCGCCGAAGTCAATCGGATCGACGACATTGCCTTCTCCGAGCCCAACGGTTTCGCTTGTCGTCAGGGTGCCGGTGTCGTTGACCTGGGGCGGGCTGGCCGTGTTGTCGGTGAAGTCGAGTTGCAGGCGACGCTTGGTCAGCGTCTCCGACTCTGTGGTGTAGAACCAGACGTAGGCGTTGGCGGGCAGATTCGTGACCCAGCCGTCCTGCCAGAAAGTGTGGTCGGATTCGGTATTGACCGAGGTGTTCACCGAGAAGATTTGCGTTCCCAGCGTGGCGACCTGGGCCGCCGTCGGTTTCGCGGTGTGCCAATGCGCGACGACGGTTCCCCCGCCGGTGATTGTACCGCTGGCGCGTATCCATAGTTGGTCGACGGCCTTGCTGAATTTATAGACGTAGCCGGAGCCGAGGGATTCGCGCACCACCCCGACCGCGCCCGACGGGTTGCTGAAAGCGCCAAAGTCAATGGGATCGGTGTTGCTCGACGTATCGCTGCCCGACAGCCGGCCCGAATCGTGGGAGCGGTCGCGGTAGGTGTACCAGGTGGTTGTGCCGGATTCGCGGTAGCGCAGGTCGTAGTCGGTGACGGCGCTGCCGTTGGCCGGCGCATCGAGGGTCATCGAGAGCAGCCCACCCCTGTCCGACCGGCCCGCCGGCAACGGGCGTTGGATGTTGGAGAGGGCGAAAGTCGGCGGCGAGGGTTTGCCCGCCGTGTCGGTGATGGGCGCCGACCAGTCGCCGTCGCCCGCGCTGTTCACGGCGCGGACGCGCGCCTGGTACTTTGTGCCATTGACGACGCCGCTGTCGATGGTCGTACTGGTGGCAGCGCTGACCGTGCTCCCCTGCCAGTCGGTCCAGCTTCCCCAGGTCTGGCCGGTCAAGGCGCGGTACTGGATGTCGTAGTCGGTGATGGCGTAGCCGCCGTTGTTGGCCGGAGCGCTCCAACTGAGGGCGAGCTGGTTGTTGCCAGACACCGAGGACAGGCCGGCCGGCGCGTCGGCGACGCCCAGGGGCGTCCCGCTGGAGGCGGCCGACCACGGGCCCCAGCCGTCGCTGTTGCGGGCGCGCACCCGCACCTGGTACGAGCGCTGGTTGGTCAGGCTGTCGATGTTGATGTTCCGCGCGGTGGAGGCCGTAGCGATGTCAATGTGCAGGCGCCGGTCGCTGATGCTGACATCCTCGAATTCCGGGAACTTCGTGTTGGCCGAGGTCTGATCCCAGCCGTCAATCCAGATGTAGGAGTTGGCCGGCAGGTCCTGCGCGACGGCGGTCAGTTCAAAGTTAGTCGCCGAGGTGTTGACGACGTTGGCGCCCATGCTGTCGCCGCTGTGTCGCAAGTCGGCTATCGGCGATTTGGTGTAGTTGGAGCGCAGGGTTCCCGCGCCGTCGGTGGCGCCACTGACGCGGAACCGCACGGCGGCGACGGCCTGCTTGATGCGATAGACGCCATCGAGGTTGTGGCGTCCGCCCTTGGTGCGCTCGATATAGGGGGCCGCGTCGCCGGTGACCGGGCCCAGGTCCAGCGGGTTGCGGTTGTGCGCCCAGGTGGTGTCGGTACCGGTTTGCACGGGGGAGTCGAAGGAGATGTCGTAGGAAGAGGCCATCTGCCAGTCGCCGCTGCTGCCGGCGCGGTATTCCACCCGGTAGTCAACGATGGGCTTGTCGCCGGGCGTGGTGGCGGCGTTCCAGTTCACGGTCAACTGGCGGTCGCCGGCGGTCACGGAGCTGATGGACGGCGCGCCGGGCGGGATGAGCGTCTGCGCCCTGGCGGCGCCGGACGCGGGCAGGACGGCGACGGCGACCGCAATCGCCAGCGCAATCAGCGTCGCGACGGCGGAGCGGCTGAGCAAGGTTCCGGCGTATCGTCCGGCTGGCATGGGCAAACCTCCGTGTGCTGCCTCAGGGAACTACATTTGACCGGTCATCCCGGATTACCCCCGAATATATGTAGCCATTCAAATTGTACCCACCAAGCCGATTATAAGGAGTGACAAACACGTCCATTTTGGGTTATATTATGGTGAGTTTAATTTGGCGCAGTTCGCCGGCAGGTTGACCACAGATACAACCTCGACCAAGCGCCAGTACCTTCCAGGGAGACCAGTTCAGTTAAGGATTGGCAGGATTGGGCGCTGCGCGCAGCAGCCAACCCAATCCCGCAAGTCCCGTCGCCCCGTACCAATCCCGTCGCCCCGTACTTGATACTGGGCCCAAAAATCCTGATGCTGACGCCTAGGGATTATTCGGCGGCTGCGCAGTAGTCGTCGTGAACGTTGTTGTCCCCACCGCGTTGGCGCAGTCGGACTTGATGTACGCCTTGAAGGTGTAGGACGTGCCCGGATGCAGACCTGCGGCGAGGGCGCCGGTCGTGCCTGCATCCACCTTGCGGCAATAGGGATCACCGGTGCCGGTGGGGTTCGTCTGCTTGAACCACCAGTCGCCGGCCCAGTCCGAGATATTCAGCGTGGCGCTGCCATGCCCGACGTTCGAGTTGGTGAAGCCGATGGTGCGGAACGTCACCGACGCGATCTCATCCGCGCTGTTGCATTCCGCCTTGTCGTAAGCCTTGTAGGTGTACGACGTGTTCCCGGTCAGGCTGGACACGGTGGCGGTGGTCGTGCCGGCGGCGACGCTGTAGCACTGGTCGTCGCCGCCGCTGGTGCGCTTGTACCACCAGGCGTAGCTCTGATTGAAAGTCAGCGTGGCGTTGCCGTTGTCGCCGCCGATGTCGCTGGCGGTGAGGCTGGGCGTGGTGAACGCCGCCGCCGTCACCAGCAGGGTGTTGCAGGCGCTGTCGCTGTAGGCCGAGTAGGTGTACGACGTGCCCGCCGTGAGGCTGGTCAGGTCTTTAGTCGTCGTGCTGACGGGTCCGTCGCAGGTCGCGCCGGTGTTCGTGTGCTTGTAGTACCAGTTGCCGCTGTAGCCCGCGATGGTCAGCGTCGCCGTCGTCGCGGTGATGCTGGACGCGGTGAGCGACACGGGCGTGGTGAACGCCGCCGCCGTCGCCAGCAGGTTCCCCGTCGCGCAGGTGGAGTCGCTGTAGGCCGAGTAGGTGTACGACGTGCCCGCCGCGAGGCCGGTAAGCGCCTCGGTGGCCGCGTGGACCGGGCCCTGGCAAGTCGTGTGCGGCCCGGCGGTCGCCTTGTAGTACCACGTCCCCGGGTAGTCGGCGATGACCAGAGTCGCGCCGTTGGAGGTGACGTTGGACGCGGTGAGCGAGGGGTTGTCGCGCGGCCCGCCCAGCAGGGCGGACGCCGCCACCTTCGAGTAGTGGCAGCCGCTCGCCGAGTAGGCGGTGAAGATGTAGTATGCCCCGTACCCGACCAGCGGCGGGAGGCTCGCGATGTCGGCCTGGAGCGCCCCGCTCGCCGCCGCGTTGCAGCCGTCCGGGCCGTGCAGGACGATGTTCCCGGAGCCGGGCACGACGACGTTGGCGCGGTAGTGCCAGTCCGGGTCGTTCGCGCCCCAGTTGCCCAGGGTGAGCCGCGCCCCGCCCCCGCTGAGCGTGTTCGCGCTGAGCGTGGGCGACAGGGTGCTCGCGTTCACGCTGCCCATCGCGCGGGCGGGGGTGCAGTCGGCGTCGCTGTACGCCGTGAACGTGTAGGGCTTGGACGAGTTCCCGTTGCCGGGCACGAGGCCGCTGACGACGACGGGCGAGCCCCCGCTCTTCGATACGCCGCCGTAGTGGCAGTTGCCTTGCAATGGCTGACCGTCCGAGTGCGACGGGTTCATGGCGGTCTCGGCGTACCACCACGGCTGGCCGTGATGCCCCCCGTTGAGCGTGATCGTCGCCGTCGTCGCGCCCGGCTCCGACGCCGCCATGCTCACCGTGCTGAACGTGATCCCCGGCGCGCCGGTCGAACGCAGGGAGTTCTCGGCGGCGCAGTTGCTGTTCCGGTGCGCCCAGTAGGCGTACTGCGTGTTCGGCTGGAGGCCCGTCAGCGTGATGGTGGTGTCGCCGGCGCTCTTCGTGTGGCAGGTATTGTCGCCGGACGGCTCGGTACGCCGGTAGTACCACTCGCGCTGCGTCCAGCCGCCCAGCTCCAGCGTCGCGCTGTTGGCCGAGACGTGCGTGGCGGTCAGCGTCGCGTACGGCGGGATGAACTCGGCGTAGCCGAGGTGGGGGCTGTCGTTGCAGCTCGACGTGCTGTGCATCTCAAAATCGAAAGAACTACGCGGCAGCAGGCCGCCGACGCTCGCGCTGCCCGTGTAGGGCCCGTGGCAGACGTTCACGGTGGCCGTGTCGCCCCTCAGCCAGTAGTTGCCCGGCCAGTGCGCGGGGTTGGGGGTGAGCGTGACGCTCCCGGCGGTGAGGTTGCTCACGGCCAGGTCCGCCCGCAGCGTGGTAAAGGTGACGCTGGCGGCCTCGTTCGCGCAGTTGGCGTCGGTGTACGCCCGGTAGGTGTATTGCGTGAGCGGCGTGAGACCGCCGAGGTGCGCGTCTTTTACAATTGTCAGGCTCCCCGAGCAGGTCGTGTGCGGGCCGGTGTCTGCCTGATAGCGCCAGTGGGACGCCTGCGACGCGAATCCAAGGACGGCCGAGGTTCCGTAGAGGCGCTCGAGGGTGAGCGTACTGGACTGGATGGTGGCGAACTCCTCGCTGGCCATCGCCGCGCCGCCGCAGGCGTCCGCGTAGGCGTTGATGGTGTAGCTGCTGTTCGGGTCGAGGCCGGTGATGGTCGTCTGCGAACCCTGTACCGGGCCGGCGCAGTCGCCGTTGTCGCCGGAGGACGCCGCGCCTGCGCCGGAGGCGCCGCCGCTGCCGCCGGACGCCCGGTAGTGCCACGCGCCGCTCCAGTTGCCGATGGCCACGGTGGCCGTGGTCGTGGTGACCTCGTTCGCGGTGAGCGTGACCGGCGGGACCACGGGAACGGCGGAGACGAACCACGGCGGCGCGTTGGGGGCTGCCGCCCCCGCGCCCTGCGCGTTCACCGCCCGCAGGTGGTAGCGGTACTCGCGCCCGTTGACCAGGCCGGTGAACGTGTGGGAGACGGTGTCCGCGCCGCTGCCCGCGATGGCCGTCCACGCGCTCCAACCGCTGAAGTTGCCCGTGCCGGTGTCGTTGCGGTTGACGTTGTACTCGTAGCCTGTGATGGTGGAGTCGCCAGGGTCATCCCAGGCCAGGGTAATGCTGCCGTCGCCCGGCGTCGCAGTGAGACCGGCAGGCGTGGCCGGCGGTTCCGGCTCGGGTGTCGGAGTGGGAGTAGGAGTGGGCGGAGTGTACGGGCCGCTGGCGGGGGAGTCGGTCCAAGGCCCCCAGCCGGCGCTGTTGCCGGCGCGGACGCCCACGACGTAGGACTTGCCGTTGTCAACGTTGAAGGTAAAGCCGGTGGCGGTGATGTCCTTGTAGTCGGCAATGGGCGGCAGCCAGTCGCCGCCGCCGTCGGCCTGATAAAGGGCGTGATACTTGGTGGCGCTGCTGACGGCGTTCCAACTGACGCTCAGCGTTCCGTCGCTGCGGGTCAGGGTAATGCTGCCCACCGCAGGCGGCCGCGGGGGCTGGCTGGCCGGGGAGTCGGTCCAGGGGCCCCAACCGGCGGAGTTGCCGGCGCGCACGCCCACGACGTAAGACTTGCTGCTGTCAATGTTGAAACTGAAGCTGGTAGCGGTGATGTTCTGGTAGTCGGGGATGGGGGGCAGCCAGTCGCCGGCGCCGTCGGCTTGATAGAGCGCGTGATACTTGGCGGCGCCATCGACGGCGTTCCAGCTGACGGTCAGCGTTGAGCCGTTGCGGGTCAGGGCAATGCTGCCCACGGCGGCCGGCAACGGGGGATTGCTGGCCGGGGAGTCGGTCCACGGCCCCCAGCCGTGCTCGTTGCCGGCGCGGATGCCGACGACGTAGGACTTGCCGCTGTCGATGTCGAAGGTGAAACTGGTAGCGGTGATGTTCGTGTAGTCAGGGATGGGAGGCAGCCAGTCGCCGGCGCCATCGGCTTGATAGAGGGCGTGGTACTTGGCAGCGCCGTCAACGGCGTTCCAGCTGACGGTGAGCGTTGAGCCGCTGCGGGTCAGGGTAATGCTGCCCACCGCGTCCGGCGGGGATTGGGCCAGCGCCGGCGCCGGCTGCCAGAGTAAGATAGCCATGGCGGCCACCGCCAGCAGTCCAAGCAAGGCGGTTGCCGCCACCGCCGCGCGCGTCCATCCAAAAATGCCTTGTCCGTTCATCCGGGCTTACCTCAGAATATATGTAGCCGTCAAATTGTACCTGCCAAGCCGATTATAGAGAGTGATAAACAGGCTAATTTTGGGTTATATTATGGTGAGTTTAATTTGGCGCCGTTCGCCGGCAGGCCGGCGCGACAACCGCCAGGTGATGAGATGGCATACACGGAATCCGAAGACCGCGACCGTCAGGCGCCGGCCCTGCTGGACCGTTTGACCCGCTTGGGCGAGGCCAACCTCCTGATTAGCGACGGCCTGGAGCTGAACGAGGTGTTGCAGAGGGTGTTGGACAGCGCCCGGGCGTTGACCGGTGCCCGGTACGGCGTGCTGACCACCCTGGACGACGCCGGCCGGATGGACGACTTTCTGGCCTCCGGCCTCTCCCCGGAAGAAGCCCAGCAGCTGTGGGAAATGCCGGGAGGACCGGAGCTTTTCGAGTACGTCAACGCCATCGGCGAACCCTGGCGGGTGGCGGACTTCGCCGGCCACGTCCGCGCCCTGGGCCTGCCCGAGTTAGCGCCGCCCACCCCCATGAGTTCCTTCATGGCGGTTCCGATCCGGCATCGCAACCGCCGGGTGGGCAGCATTCACATCGCTCATGGCGACCCCGGCCCGGAGTTCAGCCGCGAGGACGAGGAGACCCTGGTGATGTTCGCCGCGCCGGCCGCCCTGGCCATCGCCAACGCGCGGCAGCACCGGGAAGAACGGCGGGCCCGGGCCGCCCTGGAGACCCTGGTGGAAACCGCCCCCGTGGGAGTGGTGGTCTTCGACGCCCGGACCGGCGCGCCGGCGTCCTTCAACCGGGAGGCGCTGCGCATCGTGGCGGGCCTGATGGATGCGGACCAACGGCCGGAGAAGTTCCTGGAGACCCTCACCTGCCGCCGCGCCGACGGTCAGGAGGTCTCCCTGCAAGAATGGCCCCTGGCCGAGATGATGAGCGCCGGCGAGACGGTACGGGCCGAGGAGATCACCCTCAGTGTTCCCGACGGCCGCAGCGTGGCCGCCCTGCTCAACGCCACGCCCATCCGTGACCAGGACGGAGCAGTGGAATCTTTCGTGGTGACGCTCCAGGACCTGACGCCTCTGGATGAGCAGGCGCGGCTGCGCGCCGACTTCCTGGGCATGGTTAGCCACGAACTGCGCGCTCCCCTGACTTCTATACTGGGCTCGGCCACCACAGTGCTGAACTCGGCGTCGGAGCTGGATCCCGCCGAGCTGGGCCAGTTCCAGCGCATCATCATTGACCAGGCGGAAACCATGCGCAACCTGATCGGCGACCTGCTGGACGTGGCGCGCATCGAGACCGGGACGCTGCCGGCCAGTCCCGAGCCGACGGAAGTGACTGCGCTGGTGGACCGGGCCCGCAACACCTTCATCAGCGGCGGGAGCGGAAACGTCCTGGAGATTGAACTGGAGCCTGACCTGCCGCCGGTGATGGCAGACCGGCGGCGCATCGTCCAGGTCATCGTCAACCTGCTGTCCAACGCGGCCCGCCACTCGCCGGAGGCATCGCCGATCCGGGTAGCCGCGGCGTGGGAGGGCGGCCAGGTGGCGATCTCGGTGGCTGACGCCGGACGGGGCATCCCCGCGGAGCAACTGCCGGGCCTGTTCCGCCGGTTTGAAGGCAGCGGGAGCGACCACCGGGGCGGCGATACCGGCCTGGGCCTGGTGGTCTGCAAGGGCATCGTGGAGGCCCACGGTGGGCGCATCCGGGCCGAGAGCGGCGGGCCGGGTCTGGGCGCCCGGTTCACCTTCACCCTGCCCACCGCGGTTGAGGCCGCCGCTCCCGTCCTCTCACGCCGGGGTCGGCCCAGGCGGGGGGAGCGGCAAGACGATCAGCCTGTCCTGGTGGTGGACGACGACCCGCAGACGCTGTGGCAGGTGCGGAACATCCTCTCCGAAGCCGGCTACCGACCCGTCGTAACCGCCGAGCCGCAGGAGGTCCTCCGCCTCGTGGCCGAGGAGCGGCCCCACCTGATACTGCTGGACATGATGCTGCCCGGCGCCGACGGCATCGAGTTGATGCGGGATTTGTCCGCCGTTTCCCGGGCGCCGGTGGTCTTTCTCTCCGCCTATGGCGGCGACCAGGTGATTGCCCGTGCCTTGGAGATGGGCGCCGTGGACTATATCGTCAAGCCCTTTTCCCCCACGGAACTGGTGGCCCGGATTGGGGTGGCCCTGCGGATGTCGGCCGGGCCGAACTGGACCGAGCCCTCCGAACCCTACGTCCGGGGGGATCTCGCCGTGGACTACGCCCAGCGTCGTGTCACCCGGTCCGGCCGGCGGGTGAAACTCACCGCCAAGGAGTACGACCTGCTCCGCGCCCTGTCCATCAACGCGGGTCGGACGCTGACCCACGAGCAGGTGTTGCAGCAAGTCTGGGAACCCGGCAAGGGCGATATGCGGGGGCTGCGCAGTCTGCTGCTCCGGCTGCGCCGCAAGCTGGGCGAGGACGCCGGCGACCCCACCTGGATCTTCGCCGTGCCCCAGGTCGGCTACCGCATGGCCGAAGCCGACGCTCCGCAGGCCGGAGCCGGGGAGAGCGGTCCATAGTCAACGGCCGGCGTTTTAGCGAATTTTTCTCAACAGGGTGAAACGGCCGATTGCCGGGGCCGGGGGCCCGGCCCCGTTTCTTGGATCCAAGTCCACCCTCAAAGGTCAGCCTGGCCGGCGTGGCGCGTTGCGGGTCGGCTCGGAAACCAACGTATCCCCCAAGGGGCTGGCCATCCGCCGCTCCAACGCGGTGAAGGCGTCAATGAGTTCCGGCGCTTCAAAGGCGCGGTTGCGCCGCCCCACGTTGACCTGAGCCAATACGCCGCTCTCAACGAGGCGGTTAATCGCTTGATTGGCTGCCTGAAAGGAACGTCCGGTAAGTTCGGCCGCGGTAGCTGTAGTGAGTACCGGCGCGCCCGGCAACGCCCCGATGAGCAGTTGCGTCGTCGAACCCTGACGCGGATTGCCGGCCCGTTCCCGCCAATCCTGTTGGAGGCTGCCGACTTGTTCCTCAAACCATCTCGCGTCGGCCACCGCCCGGCGGCAGGCTCCGGCGAACCGCGCCACCCAACGGTTGATGCCCGCATGGGCGGCTTTCGACGCGGGGTCGCCCACGTAGCGAGTAACCGTCAGGCCAGCTACGTAGTCGTCCGCCCAGGTGGCCAGTATCAGGGAGGTCGGCGGCAGAAAATGCTCCGCAATGCCGCGGCGACGCAGCACCAGGTGGATCAGCGCCCGCCCGGTGCGACCGTTGCCGTCCACGAAGGGATGGATGGTTTCAAACTGAGCGTGGGCGATGGCCGCCTGGGCCAGAGTCGGCAACCCGTCGTCGTTGCAGAAATCCAGCAGATCGTCCAGCAGGTCGGGCACGTCCTCAGGCGGGGGCGGCACGAATTCGGCGGAGCAGGGGTTGTAGCCGCTGCCGCCAATCCAGTTCTGCACCGACCGCAAATTGCCGCCGTGCTCTTCCAGCCGGCTGCCGGCCAGCAGTCGCCGGTGAACCTCCAGGACGGTTTCGATGGTGATGGACCCTCCCGGTTCCACCGACGCCACGCCCCAGGCCATGGCGTCAATGTTCGCCAGAATCTCATTGGCCGTTCCATCCAAGACTTCCACTCCCAGCTGACGCGCCGCGTCGGCGCGCAGCAGTCGCCTGGCGCCAACCACCAGACCCTCGATGCGCGAGGACGCCACCGACTCGGCGCGCAGCAGCAACCGGGCCAGGGCTTCGGTGTTGGTCAGGGCAGTTGCCGTCGCGTTCAGCCGCACCAGGTTGGCTTCGGCGTCGGCCACGTCCGCGGCCACGTCGCCGTCCAGCGCGAAGCTCCGGTGGGCCAGCCGGTCGGGGAGATAGACCGAGTACCGGCAGGGCCGGCGGTCGCGGCGGGTCAGTCCGGCGAAGTTTCCTTCCCAGGTTCGTTCTTCCAAATGGGCCATAGATCAATTCCTTATTCAAGGATACCACGCACCCTTGAATATCAGCCGGGCTTATTGAAGGCAGTAAAGGTTCCCCGCCCTATGCCTGAACAGCCCGCAGTTCCACTGCCAATCGCCTCTTGCCCAGAAGTTGGGAGGGGCGTCAAAACACCACAAACGCAAGGAGTAGCGCCATGAGCACACCCGCAATCATCGGAATCGTTGACCTTGACCAGGACGGAACCCCGTCCGGCTGGCGCGCCATCCACTGCCACTGGGGCGGCTATCCCGGCGAAGTCGGCTGGTTGCTGCAAACCTTCTACGACCGGGCGGCCGCGGAGACGCTCATCGCCGGCGGCGCCATCTCCCGGCTGGGGCCCGATCCCCGAACCCCGCAGGGCGCCACGCTGCGGGACGATTCCAAGGCTCCCGTTACCCTGCATTACGGCAGTCTTCCCGGTTACGAGAGCCAGGGTGACATGGTGAGCGCCGGCCGGTTGGGAGATTACCCGTTGCGCGACTGGCGAGGGGAGTTCTGGGCGTCCAACCCCTGGCACGCCTTTTGGCACTACCTGCTGGCGCCGGGTCCGGACGGCTGCGACGTGTGGCTGTGCGCTCGGGCCACGCGACTTGACGGGCGCGCTTACCAGCCTGTTCCGCTGGCCGACGCCTTGGCCGGAACCGCGCCGGCGGATTGGCAACTGGCCGACTGGGAGATTCGACCTCCCCATTTCAACCGCTTCCGACTGACCCCGGAAAGCGTTACGAACCTGGACACCCTGGTGACGCTCTCCCCGGACGATCTGATTGCGGAACACCGCCACCGGGTCGTGCCCGGCCGGGGCAACGACTAATGAAGGAACATTACCCGCACCAAACTTCACACTCTCTGCAGGATGCAACAATGGCGATACGCGCCATGATCGGCAGGGTGGACCGCCGGGGCAACGGCCAGGCCATCTACCTGGGACACGAAGGCTGCCCCGACCAGGCGGGCGACGCGCTGCTGCAACACTACTCGGAAGAGGAACCGATCGACCAGCTCATCAGCCGGGGCTACGCCACGTGGCTGAAAACCACCCCCGAAGCGTCGGTCACCTACCACAGCGATTACGGCTATTCCTGGGAAATCTGCCAGCCCCGGACTTTCCAGGGAGGAACCGAAGGGTTCTTCACCCGCTATTGGGACGTCGGCCCCGAATGGCTGTACGCCCGGACGCCCGACGGCTGGCTGGCCAGCGCGGCGATGCCGGGGGCGCCGCCCGAAAGCTACCACGCCGACTCGGAGGTGCTACGGGACGCCGACCCCGAATGGCAGGAGTGGCTGCGCCGGACGCGGGAGTTCCAGCGGCCGCAGTCGCTCCATTCCCTGATTGACGCTTACCGCGCTCAGCTGCCCAGCTCCGGGGAGGGCAGTTCATAGTCGCGGCCGGCGTTTCCCCGGAGGGCAGGTACATCCCGTCGTCGTAATAACCGGCCTCCGCTTCCTCAATCATCACCGCCAGCTACTCGTCAAAGTCCTCGAATTCCTGCCGGGTCCAGGGCGGCGTGATGCCCAGGGTGACCAGCGCATAGCGCCAGTGGGCCCAGTCTTCCAAAGCCACAGGGGGTGGCGCTGCCGTCTCAGTAGAGCAGCAACTCGTAGGGCACCTGCCCCTGGGGATGCAGCCCATCGGGACGGGTGGCTCCCACGGCCCGCGACACCGGGACGTCGAAAACGGGTGTCGCGGCCCGGTACGCGTCATCCAACGGGGCACGATTGCCCGATTGCGCGGCAATCACGATGGCGGCGATGCCGGCGGGGACGTTCACGTTGCTCACCTCCGTTTTGGGCTTGGAGTCTTTCAAGGATTGCCCATGCTACCCGACGGAAGTGAGCTTTGGCGCCGGCTCGGCGTCACCATTTCCCCGCAAGTGGCGGCCGCTCCGCTCGTCGCCGCCGGCGCTTAATCCTCCGGCAGTTTTGCCGGCGGCTCAGGCCAGGCCGGCGGCCGGAGCGAAAGGCGTGGAGAGGAAGGAGTGGAGGGAAGGGAAGACGGGGTATTGCGCGAGTGTCGCCGAGGGGACTGGCCGCTGGCGCCAGCGGCCACGGCTTGCTTGGTCGTCGCCGCGTTGCCCATACACCTTCGGCTTTGCACCCGAGCCTGACCCTCGACGCTCCTGAACGCAGCCCATCACACCTTCACACCGGGAGGTTCCAACACCTTGCCTTTCATCCACCACGCCGACGCAGCCCGCAGACGTCGAGCCAGGTCGCCCCCGGCGCCGTCGCTTCCCGTCCGCCAGAGGCGGATCAACCCACCAGTCAAATCAGTCAACCCGACTCGCCCCGTTGAGCGGGGCAGCAATGAATAGGAGACTCAATAGTGATCACTACACCCGAGCAGTTCCCGCAGGAACGCCGCCACGACCCCAAGCGTCAGGCCGAAGCGGCCGTCTTTGACGCCCTCGCCGGCAGCAATGCCAGCGGACACGCCCTCTACGAGTGGGGCGCCCCCGGCCGCTCTCATCGCACCGACTTCGCCCTTTGGCTGGAAAACACTGGCAGGTTCTCCATCGAGGTCAAAGGCGGTCAGTACACCCTGGATAGCGACCGGTGGTTCCTCCACACTCCGTACGGAGGACTGGATGTCAAAGGCAGCCCGCTACAGCAGGCCGACGATGCAGCCATGGACCTGCGCAACGAGATTCACACTCAGACCGGTTACCGGGTCTTCATCATCCCAGTGGTGGTTTTCCCCGACATGACGCCGGACCCGACCATTGAGCGCTGCGCCCAACGCACCAATGTGCGGCTGGTCTGGGGCACGGAGCACCTGCTGGCCGACCTGGAGGCCGTAGCGCGGCGAGTGGTGGTGGACCATCCCCCGCGGGCCAGCTACATCGTCAACGAGGTCCGGGCCATCACCATCGGCGCCAGCCCTGATGAGGCAACCCGATCCGGCCAGCCCCGGACCGACACTGCGTCTGGTCCCGCGGTCGGCCAGCTGGAGCTGACCGGCGCCACCGCCATCACCATTCACCATGTGGAGCGATTGATCGTCCAGCAGGCCCCCGACCCCATGCCGGAATGCGGGCTGTAACCCGTCCCTGTGCGCTCCTGAGCGCCATTCGCGGCTGCCCTGGAGCGCGTGGAGGTCCGATTAGCGTCGCATGCCGCAGGGCTCGTCAGTTGGTCCGCGCGATTGCGATTTACGTCAAGCGTGGCTACTGCCGGCCGGATTGCGGTGTTCGTCAGCTAAGGTGGCGGGTTTTCACTCTACGAAATCCGCGACGTCGCCGCCTCGCCTCCAAGGCAATCCTCACAAAACAAGGAGTTCAACATGGAAATCAGGACCCCTTCCATTGACCAAATCCTGCAATCCCTAAACTCACAATCGCGGCCCCCGTCCCTCTTCACTCTGGATGAGCGGCTGGCGATTCTGACACTGCTGGACGGGGCCCGGACCTCGCTTGCAAGGGCATTCCCATCCTGGATCCACTTTTTCACCGCCGACGTCGGGATCGATCCCCGCCTGGCGGTGGTGCCCGTGGCCCTCAGCGCCCATCGGCAAGGGCGTACCGTAATTTCCGATCCCACCATCGGCCTGCTGTTCGGTTCTTTCTGGGAAGCGGCTGGTTCGCTTCCCGAGGAGGAGATTACGGACATGGCCGCGCTGGCCCCGGATCAGAGTCTGATTCTGATCAAGGACAAAGTCACCCTGGCCGGCGAGCCGGCGGACCGGGACCGAGCGGCACCCGCCGTGTGGGATTCGCAGCGCCGCGTTATCAGTTGGCTGGTGTTGCCGTCGCCAGACATCCGCGCCCCTGGGTTGTTTGCGGCCCTGGAGGCGACGGCCCGGAGCCGAAATGGCGACATCCTGCTCTTCCGGCATCACATTCGGCAATGCCAAGAGGAAGCGGGCCGAGATTCGCTGTTCCCGCGCTGGGTCCGGGGCCTGTACGCCGAGATGACGCTCACCAATGTGAGCAACCGGGCGGCCATTAGCAAGCGGGAGCTTCCCGTTCCCGCCCACAAGGCCATCAGCGGCTGCGTCTTTTATGACGAACTGGCCGGGCCCTAATCGCGGCAAGGGCCGTCACCGGCCGCCACGGAGCGAGATAGGACTGGAGTGGCTGAGGTAGTGCGGGGATTGCTGGACCACGCAGGCGGCGACGACGAAGTGGGCCGAGATCTGGACGGTTACAACGCCCACCCTGGACGCCCCCGCGCGGGCCCGGCTGATCAGCCAGCAGCTTGTGCCGGACCAGACTGGCTGCCCTCTACTGCGCCAATCCCATCTGGTTGTGGACTACATGGGACGGGTGGTCGTCCGGCAAGGCAGTAACTCAACCGTTGACGCCCGGCCTGGCTAATTTTGTCCCGGCCATGGTCAGCATGATTGGCCAGCGGTGCGTCAGGCACCGGGTGTCTTGGCAACCGCTTGACCCGGTCCGGCAAGACTTTCGTTCCCATGCCAGCGCGAGGCTGGCTAGTTTCACACCTTCCCATCAGTGCTGGACCGCAAACCGGCCTTCCGCCGGGCGTGGCTAGTTTCGTATCTTGTACCTGGTCCCAAGATGGTCAGCGTCCACATTTTGCAACAGGCTGGTTTCGTGCCGGACGCGCGGCTTTTGGCGGGCCGTTCTCCCCGCGATGCTTGGCTAATTTTCTCCCTAGAGTCGCTACGGTAAGGTGTATGCGCGGTGCTTGAAAGACGTGCAGAGGCTATTGACTCAGTCCTGACCACAACCAGTTCGTCTGCCGTTCCACTCGGGCTTTCCGTCAATCCAAGGGCAGACGGGCTTGCCAAGGGATCGCCCGGTTCACTTCCCTTTTCGAGCCCCTGGCTTTCCGGGGTTTCGCCGGTTTCTTCGACGCGGGGCGGGCACTGAGCACCATTGCGGGATTCTGACCCGGCATGATTGCCAGTTCAGGCTGTTGCCAACTTGACAAACCGCCCAATGGGAATGGAGCTTGCCAAGCCTCTGGACCCGCATCTCTGCTTGGCTTCCGGTTTGCATCGGCAGACCCTCCCATCTGCACTCCGCCCGGACTAGACATTGCTTCGGATTGACCGATTTTGCGTCCCGGTTGTCTCCGGATGCCGGCCGCTCAGTTCCCGTCCCGGTTTGTCAACCCGGTCGCTTGCAAGGTCCGCTACCCAGCCTTCGATAGAAGGGCCCGGTCGGCCGCGGAAAGGGTCGGGTACGGGCAGAGTTTCGTTCCAATTAAGCTCCCTGCCTGTGGATAGAGTGTCCCCCACGACAGTATTGCCCAGGCCCAAACGTACGCCGCGATTGTCGAAACCCAAAATGTTTGTCAAGGCCATGCCGGCCAACATCTCCGGGTTCTCTAGGTCGGCGGCAACTTCGCCTATTGGCAAAGAGGACCCGGGCGACATTTCATCAGCTACGACTTGCTGTAACAATCTGCGCAGACGCCGGGCCGTCTTTTCGGTTGTTCCCAAGCAGTCTGCCAACCGCCGTGCCGTCATGTCCGGGAGCTGCGCCGCCAACAGATGGGCCGCTGCCAGTAACATGGAGCAGCTGATTTTCCACGATTGAAGTGGCGTCCCGGATTTCGCGGAGAAATGCCGCCGGCAGCTGCGGCATCGGTACGGCATGGGCTTGCGGTTGGCTACCTCCTGGACATCGGCCGAGCCGCATTCGGGCCGCGGGCAGCAGACGCCCTGGGGCCAGCGCATCCAGACCAGGCGCGCCTCGGCCCATTGCTCCAACTCAAGGGTGCCGATTCCGCTTGACTGCAAGAGATCGTCCCAGATCGGCCAATCGTTGGTCCGGGCTCGTTGCGGGATAGCACTGGACTTGCCTGTCAGCTTGGCGTCATGATGCCGATCTCCAGTTAGGTCGTAGTCTGTCGCGGCCATCTTGGACCTCCTGATGGTGCCGAGCGAGGATGGGCAGATCGGTTCCTTGGGCGACCTCGCCCGGCGTGGGGAAAAGGACGGTATCGGTGGTATTCTCTGTGTTGGTTGCTTCACGAGACTGTGTCGTCCGCCCGGCCGTCCGACGCGGTGGCCAGGAACAGGTCAATTGCGTCCCGCGGGATGATAATCCTTTTGCCGAGGCGTATGGAGCGGATCTGTCCGGTTCGACAGGCCTCCCGCACCAGCCACTCGCTGACCCGAAGCGTCTCGGCGGCCTCTGCTACAGTGAATGCCTTCTGCTGCATATCCATTGGTCTATCCAACCTCCCCGTCCGCGACAGCCACAACTGACGCCGGAACGTTGCACCTCTGTGGTGTTGTACGGGATTGTACTGTTGGCATCGAAGCGTCTATCCCTAGGGCGTGTCGTCAAATTATCCCGTCATTCCGGCGCAAGTCGCAGATGCGCCTTTGGCGTGCCGGAATCCAGGCGTTCCCACACTCAAATCGTTCCGCAGCAGCAAGTGATTCTGGATTTCCGCTTTGTCAGTAACATGGCGGCACTTTGCCAGATTGTAGTTGCCGATGTTCTTGCCGGCATTGCGCTTGAACACCAAGTTGGCGTCCATTGCGCTTTCCAAATTCGGTAGCAATTCCAGCAGGGATTCCCTTGCGTCGTCCTCAAGGGACTGCAACCCCACGGGACTGCTGGCGATGTTGGCCTGCGTTAGGTCAAAGTCGTCGCCGATGGCCGCCCACCAGAGGAAGTTGAGCTTGCCGTTGGTCAACAGCGTCGCCAAGTTACGGCTTTCCGGTTCCCTGAAACGGATCGTTCCGTACTTTGTTTGCGGGACGCGCTTTTCGCTCTTGTCGTAAGCCGGCGGGTGTTCAACGCAGAGCGTCAGCCAGTTGTAGACCGACTGCTTGAAATGGAGCGGGTGCCCTTGGCGGGTCGCAGAGAATTCGTTTTTGAGCCGGTATGTTGCCTGTGAAAGCAACACCTCAAAGGCTGTGAGCAACTGCGGGTTTCCAACCTTGGGAAGCAGTTTCCCAAAGGGTTCCGGCGCAAACGCGGCGTACTGTAGGTTGTCGAACAGGGTCGGCCTCTGAACGTCGTACCAGCGGTGTAGCCGCGTCGTGAAGTATTGCTTCGGGGTTCCCTGGGATTTTTGCCCGACGTAAATCGTGTTGCTAACCCTGGTGTCAAAGCTGAAAAGGGCAGACGGAATGCGCCCGAAGGACGAGAACCAGATGGAGCCGCATTCTTCGTACAGGTGGTCACGGAGGACATCGAATTTTGAACTGAACGTGAGGCTCATCGGCACGATCATGCCGGTTCGCCCGATGTTCTGGCAGACGTTGACGCTGTGTTCCACGATGGCGGCGTAGATGTCCGAGCACTTTGCCGTTGCGAGATCCCTCAGCTTGTATGATTCAAGCGCCTTGTTGGTCCGCACGTAAGGCGGGTTGCCAATCACCACGTCGAACCGGCCTTGTGTCCGTAAGGCGTGAGCGCCGGATGCCCTCCCCGGTTTGGTTGCCAACGGACTCGCTTTGGTCCGGATACGTGACAGGGTCGTCTGTCGGACCCGGAACGCTGCTCAAAACGGCGCCGATCAGCGCCGTCAGGGTCGGCGAACTGGCCGGAACCTTTCCGGTGCAGGCGCAGGCTACGGCTGGCATTTCCTCCGGCAGAACATCCAAGATCAACTGGCGCAGGCGCCGCGCCGTCTTTTCGGTTATTTCCAGAAGGTCCACCGACTAGGCGGCGTCGATTTCACAGGATTGCAAGAAATCCACCCAGTTCTAGGCATCATTGGGGCCGGCTCGTTGCGGGCTCGCCCCATGCCGGCAGGTCGATGTGGGTTCCCGCTGTCCGTCTCCGGCCGGATTTTGGTTGATAGTGGTCCACGTGAACCTCCTCCTGGCGATGGGGGTGGGCCGACCCGGTTGGCGTTTGGGCAGCCTCGCCCCGTCCGTTGAGAGATCTGAAATCGGCGCAGTGGTTTGAATTACGAATCTGGGACGGACGCTTCGCCGTCCGAGGCGGCCAGGAACGCGTCAATAGCGTCGCGGGGGATGATGATCCGCGCGCCCAGGCGCAGGGAGCGAATCTCTCCCCGTCGGCAAGCCTCCCGCACCGACCATTGGCTCACTCTGAGGACCTCCGCAGCCTCGGCGACCGTGTAGGCTTTTCGCTCGATTTCCATGTCCTAACTGACCTCCGCGTGCTGTGCAGTTCCGGCGGACGCAGGGACTGCACAGCGTCTGTTTCTTTGGGCGGGATTGTACTGTCGGAATAGAATCTCCTATGCCAAGCTGGGGAGCGACGGGTTCACGAGGCCGGCGACAGGGTAGGAATATGGTACGCCGAAGGTCCAGTATGCGGAGAACGCGCTCGTGACCGTGCGACCCAGGCCATGGGCAAAAACGCCGGCAGTGCCCGGTAGCGCCGAGTCGCTTCCCGGAAAAGGTCCATTCGGGCATCGGTTTTGTGTCGCCGCGGGAGTATGCCGGTTGCGGTCGAAGTCTTCTCCCGACGGGCTGCCCGCCCAGCTCGGTGGCGGCGCCCCAAAACGTCCCGCGCGCGGAGGGCCGTGGTCCACACTTGTGATTTCCCTTACAACAATCACGGCCAAGCAAGGTGTACCGAGCTCCCAAGTCGGTCTATGCCGGCGGCAGGAAAGTGGCCGAGCGCCCCACGGTGCCGCACCAAACCGTGTTTGGTCCCCAAACGTTCTGAGGCGCCTCGATCCGGACGTCTATGCTGGCGGCCAGCAGAGGATAACCGACGGCATCGGCCTGACGCCTGAATTCGGCCGCCATCGAGGCGTTGCGCGCCGCAACCAGCACTGGCCGCATTGGACGCCGAGCCAGGTACCCTCGAAGCTTTTTGGCTATGCCGGCGGCGGAACTCGCCCGTCGTTCATACTCCAGGAACCACCACGTGCGGCCGATGGACGAGTCCTCTCTCGTGAAGATCATGGCGTCAGGGGCAATGGCGTTTTTGCCGCCGGAGTAATCTTTTCCCCGCCAGCCGCCGGCCACCGGAAACCCCGCTCCCTTGAATACCGAAACAATCCGAAACGCCGCCCCGTCATGGCTGCGGTGCCGCGCCACGGACGGCAAGCCGTCGTCTTTGAGTCCGAAACGGCTGCGGGGCCGCGAGACGTGGATCCGGTCCCGGTGCGCCGCAAGCGTCAGCGCCTTGTCGGAAAGGTACAGGTGTCCGTCCGCTTGCACCAGCATTTCCTCTGCTACAAGACAAGCCACCGTCGGTGAGACGTAACGAGGATGCGACCCCAGAGCACGGCCGATTGAAGCAATCTCCGCTCCCGGAAACTGTTCCACCAGATAAAGGATTTGGTAGACCTTGCTGGCATCCCTGCCAGCGCGCACGCCCTGCATCATGCGGGGCAACTGGGTTGGGACGGTATTCCCATTGGCGCCGAGCAACGGGCGCAACAAAGGCAAATCTTGCCTGGCCGCAAAAGTGGGTAAATGGGAGAAATGTCTTGTTTCAGAGCAATACACCAGGCTGGTGTCTCTGACGCCAAAGCTGGTCAGGGCTTCGACGGCTTCATGGGCTTGCCAGTGGTCGGACGCCGTCACGCAAACAAGATCCGGCCAGCATGGGCCTCGATTGGTCCAGTAGTCGAACTGCTCCAAACGAGACATCAGATCCTTCTTTTTCTGCCAAGGCCCAGACCAGACAAAGGCGATCGTGCCGTGTTCGAATCTGGCCACGGCTTCCAGGCCGTCCCTCAAGCGCCAGTGGAAAGACTGGAACTTACCGGCGCCGACACACGACGCCAACAAGATCGTCAATGGGTAAAACGACTCCACGGCGGGCAGCATCTCAGCGAGCCGGTTTATGTTGCGGCTGGTGTGAAAGTAAACCTCAGGCTCAAGAAAACAGGCGGCGCCGGCGGGAGGCAGGCGATAACGTTTGGCTGCCGGCAAAGAGGCGCCCATGACGGCGCTTTCAACCAGTCCCAATTCTTCAAGCCGATTCAGCCGCCGTGAAGCGGTGGAGAAGTTGACGTTCAGGAAAATCGACCAGCTCTCCCGCGCAAACCAGAGGGAGGTCTCGGACAAAGTGGAGAGCGGCTAATTCCGCCGCGTTCAGATTCGGATGATTTACGGTCATGTCGTCCCTCCTGTTGAACTGAACCGATTTTACAAACGCAGAAGCCGACGTCCCCGGTAGTGTTCCGCCTCGGGCTCGTTTGCCTATGGAAACTTGGCCGCGGATGCGAAAAAGCGGGGCGAATCCTGATGCAAGCGAATTCCCGCCAAGGTGACGGGGTCGACGGCTGGCCGTTGCGCCCCGCCCCGGTATGCCCGGTTGCCTGTAGCGCGCTTCCCGGAGTTGCTGCCCGGTAAACCTCCTGGGAGAAACCTGCTGGGCATTTACGGTCTGGCTGCGTTACAAGGCTGTAGCGCGTTTGTGGAACGGCGATTACTCTGCCCGGTAAGGGAGACCGCCGCCGTGGCCACCAGCAGCGCGTCCGATACTGCCGGTCAAACTCCTGGCCTGCGCACACTGGCGATGATGAAATCCGCCTACGGTGTCATCGCCGGGTTGGAATTTAGTTATGGGTGGTTGGCGTTGGCCTCACCTGAGGTAGTGTCCGGTGGTCGGGACAGGAATAGGCTGGCTGGTCGCTCTTCCCGGAACGGCAGCACTCACCTAGGAGTCAAGCCAATGGATGCTGTGGCGGGGAGGCGACCGAAAGCGGGTCACCCATACGTTGCCGTACTGTCGCCAACCCACCGTTTTGTCGCCGTGCCCGGTAAGGGTGCCGACACTGTAGGCCAACGGGCGCCGTCCTTTTCCCAGTGTGGACCCGGGGCACCGGTTTTAGCGGAACTCTGGCGCTCCTCGCGCCGGACGTAGAGCAAAGCAACGGACCGAAGGAGAGGTGAAGCAATCGCCGCGGCAGGTGCGCGTCAGTCTGTCCAAATCGCAGGGCCGCGCGGCGGTATGCAGAGGACCACTTGGCCGGAGTTTGCGCGATTCAAGCGGCGCAAGCGGGAGTATCCGCCATCCCGTACCACCGGATGGTGGAGATTTTCCGCACATCGGGGGTGCCGGCCCGCAGTCATCAACACTCTGACGCCGGCCGAAGGCGGAGTCGCGCCAGGGCGATGGCGTCCACGAAGGTCGGCAACGGTTTGTCGAACGAAGGGGCGGTGTGGCGGATGATGGGATGATGTTGCTGCAAGGCGTGGGCAACCAGGGTGGTCCAAGAGAAGAGAACCTGCAGGATGGGCGCGTTCCGCGCCTCCTGGAAGGAGACCTCTCCGCCTGAGGCGGGCCTGCGCAAGACAAACCACTGGAGGATTTGACTTGGGTCAGCCGAGGGGGCGGTGCGGAGTAGGGCTTGAGGTTCGAGGCAGCCTTTGGGGTCGCCGACCGGCGCCCAGCGGATGGCGACGGGCTGCTTGCCCGCGCGACACAGGACGGCGGTCCGGGAGGTGAGTCCCGCGATGGGTGTGGTGCCGTCGCACCTGGCCGCCGCGGCGTTGTCCCACGCCACACTGTTCCGGTCCAGGAATGATTGCGGCGTCGGTCGTTCTGAACGGGCTCACGCGGTGGCGTGGCGCTGGCGCGTAGAGGGCGGCGTCCAAGCGCAGTCCGACGATGAGAGCGACGGGCTCCCGAAGGGACCGACAGCTGGGGATCAGGTGGAAGTCGGCGTCGCCACTGTCGCTTACCAGCGCCAGGACCGACGGGCGGCCGGCGACACCGCAGCATGAGCATCCGTAGCGCCCCCTCGATGATGTTCCAGCGGCGGCATGCCGGCCGCCGGTGATAGGGCGATGATGGTGCCGGCACGGTGAGCGCCGGCCGGGCCCAACACCGTCCACCCAAGGGACATGCCCCAAACACATCGGAGAGATCCGGCGCAACCCGCCGGCTCAAACCGGATGGCGGCGACTGGAACACGCCGCGTCACGGTAGGCTCCGCGAGCCTTGGCCTTTGCGCTGCGCTGCCGCTTCGGGATTTCGCTGTTGCCGAATACCAACTGACTGTCGTCACCATCCAGGCACTGAAGCAGGGACCAGCGGCAAGATGTGGGAAGCGTCGCGGGACGAAGACACGGCTCGGTTGAGCGCCGTGTAGTAACTGGAATTGTCGTCATGGTCGCCGCGTTCCATGACGCGGAACTCCGCGGCGAAGATGCGCTGGCCGGCAGCCGGGATCGCACCCGCCATCAACGGTCGGACCTGCCGCCAGTACGGTTTGGTGACAGCACCGCAGGGGAGCGCGCAGTGCTGCCATGGCGGCTGTCGGAGTGGGCAGGTCTGGGCCTCCGGCAACCCGTCCGAGAAGCGGGGTCTGCGAGGCGTTCGGGGGCAAGATAGTCGGATCATCAAACCGGCGGAGACCCGCGATGAAGGAGGCCTGTCTTCCCTTCGATCCGGACCGAAAACTGCTGTCGCCGCAGGCTTTGCAGGAGTGGCTGACCAAAGACTGTCGGGCCTGCTTCATCCCCGACATGGTGGACCGGCAGGACCTGTCGGAGGTCACGGACCGCCATGAGACGGAGCAACGCGGGGACCGCCCAACGTCCAAAGCTGATGGTGCAGGCGCTGCGGTACGCTTATCGAGCGGGGCGCCATCTTCACGACGGATGGGCGCCTGCTCCAAGAGGACATCGCCTTCCGGGTCCTGGTGGCGAATAACACGCCGGACTTCCGTGCTGTCCTGGACTTTCGCAAGGATCGCCTGCCGGCGTGGTCGAGGTTGTTTTGGCAAGGGCCGATGCCGTCCCACCAGATTGGGGTGGTGCAGCTGGGACACGTGGCGTTAGACGGCACCAAGGTCAAGTCCAACGCATCGAAGCGCAAGGCGATGACCGGCCAGCACATGATAGAGAAAGGAACAAAGTTGCCGGCCGAGGCTGGCCAATTGTTGCGACGATCCCAGGACATGGACGAAGCGGAAGACCGGCCCTACGGAAAGGAGCAGAGGGGCGATGAATTGCCTGAGGAGTGGCCTTTCGGCAAGGCCGGCCGGAGAAGATCCGCGCGGCCATGGCGGCGTTGGAAGCCGAGGCCCAGACGGAGGCGAAAGTGGCTGTATCCGAGAGCAAGAGGCATCCTGGGGAGCCTGACTACAAAGCCCCGTGCAACTTCAGAATCATGCGTGAAGCCCAGCCTGGTCGATGGTCCTGGAAGGAGGTCCCTGCGGCACGTTCCGCACGCCCCTCGGCTTGGGAGAGCGGGCGAAGTCCGTGGTATCCCCAGTTCCTGCAATGAGGGAGTGAATTGGATGGCTTCCGCCGCCGTCTCCCGCTGGCGGGCGGTGTTCTTGAAGACTGCCAGGCGGTCGCGTTAAGGCGCCAGGGAAAGCCCCAGCCCTTGGTCGATGACACGTCCGGCGGTTGTTCGCGCTGATGCAAAACACGGCGTCGGCAACGGCGCCGGCGGCATTGTCCACGGCCAGCAACGGAGCGACTCTGGGCCCTCGTATCTCCAACCAGGCGTGGCGGCTACCATTGGTCTTTGGCAGCATGTCTCGCCGTGGCATCGGTTTGCGGCGCGTCCGATGTTTGGGCGTATGGCGCTGCATGGCGACAAGCAGGCCGGAACGCTTGAGGAGACGGTAGGCGTCAGACGGATTGGGTGCATCCCTCTCACTCCGCCATGACATCGGTCCAGTGGCTGCGGTTGAAGCCGGCGTATTCCTGGATGGCCTGGATGATGGCTTGGTTGAGGTCGCCAGCGGTGGCCTTATCACTATCGCTGACCGGAGCTTTCCGGCCTGCTATCAGACCGAAGCCGCGCCTGGCGAAACCCGCGCCAAGCCAGACGCGGGGTCTGTCCAACTGCGGCCCCCTTGATTTCAACGCTGCCGGAGGCGCTGCTGGGGCCGGATCCTGAGGCAGTTGCTCGACAACCTGAGCTTAGGCGTCAGGCCTATGGCGAGCCGCCAGGCGGGCGGATTTCGCTGGCGCCAGCCCAGCCGTCGGAAGGAAGTGAAGCGGCGGCGCCGGAACGCGCTGCAAGTCTAGGCAGGATACTGGTGGGTAGTTATCGGGCTGGCTTACACTTGTTCCCCAAACGGAGATTTCAGCTCCGCTGGAGTTCAGACTCCGGCGCGCCGGCCCAGCTCCATCCCAACGCATCGGTAGGGTTCGGCCGCTCGGAGGTCCCTTCGCATACGGCCAAGTCGACGCGCGGTCCAGTCTGGCCGCCTGACCACTTCCGCCGTGCTCCTCGGTTCATCACCCCGCCTATTGGTTGAGCCTGACGCAATCGTCAGACGGCCAGCGCCGTCATCCCGCAGGTCCGTCCCCCACCGCGTCGCTCACGTCGAGCAATCGTCTCTCCCGGCGGCCCTTCTCAGCCCACGGTATCGGCCCAACGGACCCCGAGGCCAAGACTTTGAAATCAGGCTGCGTTGGCCCGTCCGTTGTTCTCCCCGTGACTGCCGACGTCGCTACCGCCCTTGCGCCTTCCGCTGCGATGCCGCCTTTATCCCAAAATTAGAACGCTGGTCTTCCGGCTCCGCCTCCGTCGGTCGCAAACGCCCTGCAAACCTATGTGCATGCCACCCTGCTTGATTTTCCACGTTTCCTACCTCATTCCCCCGACAGTTCCGATTTTGGCGATGATATGCGCGCTGATGCAAACGAAGGTACAGATTGGCAGTAGCGACGGCATACTATAGCTATCAACCATGGAATTTGTTGTTGACTGGGTCCAATCCTGCAAACGGAGATACCTGTTTGCGCGTATCTGACTCGGACGTGTATCAAAAAACTGGGTGTTGGCTCCGATGCAAATGGACATGCCTATTTGGATGCACAACTTCGGGACAATTACGCTCGCGGGGTCGGACGAAAATGGGGATCAGGCGCTTTTAGAACAAGATGAGGGCTCGGCAGCCCAAATGATCCGGACACGGCGGCAGAGGAAGTGAGCGACAACTGTCGCGCTTTGGACACGCTGCACGATGTCATTGTTCGGCGTAAGGTCTGCTGAGAAAGCCGTCGAGGTGCTCGTGAATATCCCGTAGGACGGGCCTGAGGTGGAAGGACCACCAGCCTAATCACCCTGTAATTTGACATCTTTGGCCGCCATCAGATGCCGCTCATCCTGAGCTGGTCGAGGGATGCCCATTTGTACGGTTTATGGTTCTACAGGGTACCACGAGCGGGTGAAAGGGGACTTCGGAAAGGCCCTGGATTAGCCATCCAAAAAGCCATGCCTCACCGACGAAATCGGCCGCGGCATCGCCCGTTGCGTACCCTTTGGACGCCGCCACCCAGTCTCCGCGCCATCTTCAGCACGTTGTGGGGCAACGCAGTCCACCTTCCGCGGGCCACTCAGTCTGAACTTTTCCCATCCCAACCGTTCCAGAGAAGCGCGGTTCCCATCCGCTATGGTCTGCCGGCGACGGAGCTCCCGTCGGTACGTCGAGGTACGGTTCTGGTCTCGATCCATCCAAAGCAGACCGGTGACAAATGGCGAGACTGAAGCGCCGCTGCTGTCGTCTCGGCGGAGGGCAGGCGTCCTTGACGGGACAGGCCTGACGATGTCAATTTTCACCAACTTTGATCATCCAAATCGTGAAATGTTCAGGATATTTGACCGAGATTTTCATGAGCATTGCCCACCTTGAGGGCCAAACCGGTGCCCATTGCCGCACTTCGATTTTGAGGTGCTGCGATGGCGTACAAGGAGGTGCTCCGAGTGGAAATACAGGGAGTGAATCTCCGCTGGCAGGAGGGAGGCAGCCAACGGCAGATAGATGTTCCGCTCCTCCGGCAGATTACGGAGAGATCCTTTACTGTAGTCGGTACCGCCAGCCGAAGACACCGGTGTCAATGGCAGCCCACAAGCAATACAGGAACCATCTTCGACTCCTACTCCGGAGGCGTGGATTACCCCGCAGAAAAAGATGAACTCGCCCAAGGTCAACGACGACACTCTCCTGGTGCGCCGGTCCAGCCGCGCGCCGCGTTCCGGCGGTCAAAAACGAGCAGCGGTTTCCACAGGGATCTGCGGCAATCGGCCTTCCGCACTCTGGAATAGCCTGACCTCTTCACGCTCAACACCGTAGTCCTCAATCTCGGTTTCCCCAGCACGAAGAGGGCCTTTTCCTTGATGGCCTGGTCCTCAAACTTCGCCGCGGCGATACGGCGGAGTTCGAGTCCGTAACCGTAACCGTTCACGTTCGCCTTGACCAGCCTGGAATCCACGCAAATCTCCGGCGACAACATATCCGGCCGCAGCAACTCGTCGTTCAAGCCATCGCAGATTGCCGCAAACCCATCCGGGCCGATCCGGTCGATGAAGTGGTTGATGCTGGAATGGTCAGACACTGGGTCGTCGCCGGTCAGGAAGCGAAACTGGCGGTAGGCGATGATGTGCAGCGAGTGGACCGGAAACGTTTTCGCCGTCGCCTCGGGATGGAGGGCCGGCCTCCCGAAGCCAGGACAATGTCATAGGACTTACGCAGTTGAGCGCGGAATTTTATCGATAGCGATACTGGCGCCAGTAAAAATTTCCCTTTGCGTCTCTGCGTCTTCGCGCCTTTGCGTTAAATTTCCTGGCGATAACCCAACTGCGTAACTCCTACGTCAATCTTCCAAAGGCTCTGTGAGCTCGGCGAAGTCCAGCTGCTTGTCTATGGGGAACCGCAGGCGGTTGGAGTGCATGACAGCTCGCAGCTGCTTGGCGGCGAGCTGAAACAGGGTGGAGTCGCGACGACTACGGCCCAAGGGCTTGATCATCTATGTCTGTCGCCCACGATGGGGTCGTCAAATCGGCCGAGCGACTCACCCACGGCCAGTGTGTCCCCCTATCCAGGCTCGAAGGCGCGGCAAATCTTGGCATACCCAACGCTTACCGCCAGGTCCTCTCCGAGGCCCAAATGGTCCGGATGTCCTCTGCCTTGTGGTCCACGCCTTCCCCGCCTTTCCGAAGCAGTGGACCGGCACCAACTCTGTGAGCTTGGGCCGCGATATGCGAGCGGTGACCGAAAGTCTCCCGTCGCCGAGGTTTCCGAGATGGTAATCCTCCAAGATTTTGGGACCGGCATCTTGAAAAACAATGCTTTGGATGTCGATGAAACGCAAGCAGACCTCGGTGGCTTCGTTGGATTGCTGACGTTCCTCGGCTATGCCATTCCTTCGTTCCTCACCGTCGCCGGCCTTTCCGATTCGGAATTGGAGCACCACCAATCCTGTGCGCCTCGCCTTTCGGCCCAGTCCAGGTTATCGACGGCCTTCCCGCCGTTCCGTACGTCTGGTCGGCTTCCAATCTACGGAGAGCGCCCAACTGCGGAAGTGGAGCATATCGGGCGGAACCGGTCGCGTGGACTTTGGATATTGCAAGGATTTTAATACGTAGGGTATCACCCTCGCCGCCTCGGTGCGCCGGTCAACCCGTATCAACCGGCCGGAGCCAGTGGTCCGATTGCGCCCACCTCCGGTGATGTCGGACCAACTCTTCCTCAACCAGGTTCGCAGCGACCGGAGGTCTTCGTGCCCTCGCTGAGGGACCATGATGTGGAAGTGCGGAGTGCCGGCCACCGTGAACTCCAATCCCCACAGGTATGGCGGCATGGCGCCCCAACGGCGCCGCCAACGGCTCCTCAGGCTGTCCAAGTGCCGGTGAGCCCGCTCCAACCAATCTTTGGTGGTGAATATTTTGGAAGCGCGATACGTCAGCGTGAACCACCAGACCGGCCCGGTCCTCACGTCTTTATGCCAGGCGTGGGTCACGTCGGCACAAATTCTCCAGTACCGGCGCAAGCTGCAGTTCGCGCAATCCGCGCCATTGCACTTACATTTCCAGTACCGTCGCTTCCCCTTGAACGACTGCCCGATATATCGCCTGTCCAAGGCATCGCTCTTGCGTAGGGACCGGCATCGACAATCTGAGCTTTCCTGAGCCCCGTCGTGACGGTTCGCCCAGACCGCGAACGCTCGGGGCAGTCGCTCCAGCGTTGGCACCATCCGACGATCATCACCGTGAACCCTGCACCTCGCCCCCCTCAGGGTCATCATGGTGCGCAACTGCTCCATGGCGGCGCGCCACGCCTCGCCAACGACGCGGCTGACGTGCGTCACCGCCCTTTGCGCTTTCCACCGGTGGAGCAGGGCGGCGCGATGCAATTCCACGTTGTTCACCATCAGGAAAACCATCCGGTCGTTGCGTTCTTTCGGGATGACGGCATCCAGGAAATCCTCGAATAGGGCCTCCGCTTCCTGACCCGCTTGATCGCAGGACGGACGCGTTTCGTTCGGTACGGTTTGATGCGGGACGCTCTGACGTTTTGAGGACGCTTCCCAGACGAAAGGCGGAATCTCTTCGCTCCATTGGGCGTCAACGGAGATGGCGATTGCCGTCAAGTCGAATTGCCGGTACACGCCGACTACGGACCAGACGCCGTATTCCAACAGGTCTGGGTTCAAACCGGCGCAAATCATCCAGTCCGACCGGATTCCGCAACCGTCCCACACCCGGCGGACCGTGCTCTCGCTCCAGCCGGTCGCTTCGGCCATGGCCGCCAGTGTCCACCGAGCGGAGCCGTTCGAGGGAACCGAAAGCGTCTGGTCGATGATCTTGATGACCTCTTGGTCCGTCACCGACCGCCTACGGCCTGTGCGCGGTTCATCACCGAGCCCTTCCAGCCCCTCCCGCAGAAAACGCTTGCGCCATTTGGCGACCGTCTGCGCCGACACCCTCAGGCTCGCCGCTGCCTGCCTATCGGCCACTCCGCCGTCGCACGCCAGGATGATCCTGGCCCGTTGGGCCACCCTGCGGGGTCCTTTCCGTCGGCGGCTCAGCCGCTCTAACTGCTCTCTCGTCGCATCGTCCAGGAAGCTACGATCAGCGGGACGGCGCTTTCCTGCCATGCACTCTCACTCGGTTCGTGGGGTTCGCTCGGTGGGTGGCAATATCGGTAGGTGAGAATATACGATTAATTTCTGGCGGATCCTAGTGATAGTATCGGGTATCCTAGCTACGCTAGGGTCGCGTAGCGACAATTCCTAGGTAGACCCCCAAACCCTGTCCCGTCAAACTGCGTGGCGGGCTGCAGGTTGGCGTCCCCCTTGGAGGCACGGTGCGGTCTCGAAAGCGCGCCATGAAGTGCGGCAGCGACCCTGTTGTTGGTTCCAATTTTGAAGCCTCCTAAGGCTCTCACCCCGGTTCGGTGGCAAATTTGCAGTTGGCCGTCGGATGCCGTCAGAGGCGGGGAACCCGGAAAACGGTGGAAGCCGCGTATGGTTCGCAACATTAACGCTGTCAGCGCGGCTCTGAGCACAGTGGCAGGTTCGGTGGGGCAGGAGTGCCGGAGCTCATTTTGAGGCCTTTACAGGGCCTCGAATCGTTCAGCGGCAAACACTTTATGCCGAATGGCCGTCAGAGGCGCTGTAGGCGGTAAATTAGGGTTACTGGGATAAAGTTTGCCACCCTTGGACGGCTCAACCACAGCTGGAAGATAACGACCTGGTCTTGATCGGCTCCGATTCGGCTCCGCCCAGGTGTGGAAGTGTCAGGGGGCGCCGGAGATCGTTTGCAGGCCCTAAACGGCCCTCAAAACGGTTCAGTGGTATTTTTATGCCGAATGGCCGTCTGAGGCCATCAGAGCCGCTGTACGCGGCAAATTTGGCCTGCTGCGTGCGGTTCGCCACCCTGACGGTCGCGTTCGCGTAAGCGGCGAGCTATCGCTAGGCGCGGCAAGACATTCTCAACAGGTTTCGGCAAATGGCGGCGACGGTCCGGCCAGCGAGGAGAGTGCCTGAAGCTAAACAAGGGTCGTTGAACGCGCTAACCGAGATTGCCCACCGTGAATGGCAGCGGTCATTGACGCTGCGTACCAACGACTTTGCGCCACCGGCCCACCGAGCGCCAGGCGATTTCGTCTGTCGCTCGGTCGCCGTTAGTCGGTCAACCGTCTTCGTCGGCCGGTATGTCCACACACAGCCGCAGGCATTGCTGTACGCCGGCGAAATCAGGGCTTGCCCCGTACCGGATACCTGTGGGCCGTGGCGCGTTCCGGCCCCTGTTGGTCGCGGCGGTACGTCGACATTCCGGAAGTTCAGGAACCGATAGACCAGTATCCGCCGGCGACGCGACGGATCGCCCACAACGCAGCCGTCAGCGAGGACCGCTCTGCCGCCCCTGCCTTGCCGCTCTATCCACGCGGTTCGCGACGCCTTTCCTGCCCGGATCCCTTTCCCTAGCTTCGACAGGTCGCCTTCCCGGCCTGTCCATATCGCTCGTACGACGCACTCACCCGCGTATATCCTGCCGGCGGTCGTTTGCGCCAACCCCCGTCACGGCAAGCCTCGCCCCGTCCCAACCGCCTGTTGCGGGTGCGCGACGGTTTCCACCGCAAAATCCTGATAATAAACCTTGGGATGCCTACGGCGCCTCTCAGCGGCCGGGCGTGGTCGTCAGACGCCTCAACCGGCTCATGACCGCCGACTTACCCGAAGTCGCGGGTTCGTTGGCAACTCTTACCGCACGGGATGCCAACCCCCGGTTGCCGCTCCCGGCGTCCAGACCGGCTTCTACCAAAGCCCCACACCGCTACTCATACATGGAGGCCAAAATTTTGAAAGGCTCAATCAAACCGCAGCCCCGGCTCCTGGCAGATCCGGGTCTTCCTGTGTCGCGACGCTAATGGCAAGATCATCCGCCGGAACGAAACCGTTCGCGGTAAAAAGGCCGACGCCGAGCGCCGCCTCCGCGAAATCCTCACCGAACTCGACAGGGGCATCGCTCCTCCGCAGCAACGTTACAAACTTGCAGAATGGCTGGAAAATCGGTGGATTCGGGCTTATCCTCCGCATTCGCATTCGCCCGATCCTGCGCATCTCCCAAGTCAACATAGCCATGGCGGTCCACCAACTCGCTTAGTCCCAGATGATGGGCCAAAGTGATCGGCAGCAGTCCAGCATTGGCCACCGGACGGTGACGTCGCAGGCGATTTGGATGCGATAGGGATCGTTGCGTGGTAGCGTCCGTTGGGTGCTCCTCGTTTCGGGTCGGTTTTGTGGTTCCAAAACCACTATCCCCGAGCCGGTAACGCTTTTTCATCTCCCCAGTGCACCGACACGATCACCTTTTCGGTGGATTGGGGCTTAGGCAGAGACCCTGCCGGCTGGAAGATTCTCGGCCCCCGCACGGCAGCGATGCGTGTAATGCCTTGTTGCAGTTGGCGTCCGGACAACGGATTGCCGGCAAAATCACCGGTCTTGACCGCGCCGATGGTCGGCAAATCCAGGCCGCCAGGGCAATCGCATCTAAATTAGGCTTGCGGTCATGCCGGGCAAATCTTGGTGTCGCGGCCACTTTCGACCCCTCACAAGTTGGCTATGGAAACTTACGGCCACCAATCTGAAAGCGAAATTAGCTGAATTGTGGTGCTTGTAAGGACGCCAAGAACCGGCAGTATCTCATTATATGATGTTTCAATGCCCAGATTATACCGATTACCCCATGATGCGATTGCCCTGTCCAGGCCGCCCAAATCGCCGCGCCAATCGAGTTTTGTGTGGCATGATGCCGTCCGATGCCGTAGGCATCTGTGAATTTGGTCGGCAAATGGTCGGCAAAACCGCGAAAACGGCCCCGTTTGGAGCCGTTTTCAAGTAGGGAAAGGGGAAATTGGTGCCGAGGGAGGGACTCGAACCCACACACCTCCGGGAGGTAGCGGATTTTAAGTCCGCCGCGTCTGCCGTTTCGCCACCTCGGCACTCGCCTAATAAAAGCGCGCAACGCCGTTGATTACACAGCGCTGCGCGTATCCGCTACATAGGTCAGATTAATGGCGTATCTGTTGGCTGGACCAAGGGCAAAAATTAATGGAGGCGACGGGCGGATTCGAACCGCCGAATAGAGGTTTTGCAGACCTCCGCCTTAGTCCACTTGGCTACGTCGCCCCGTTAGGCTGCCCCAGTACCGATTCAGATCCGGATTGCGTTCTCGGATACGTCGCAGAACGTTACATGGTGCCGAGGGCGGGACTTGAACCCACACGGGCGAAAGCCCACGGCCCCCTCAAGACCGCGTGTCTACCTATTCCACCACCTCGGCCGGATCATGATCGAAGTATATCACAGAGTGGGAATCCACTGTCAAACGCGGTGAAAGGCGATTTGCAGCGCGTGCTATCGTTTCCAAGACCGGGTTTATGCAGTCCGCCACATTTTGGCGCCCAATGACTAATTGACCTGGCGCTCGCGGTTCAACAGGTCTTTGGCCATCTCGCCGATGTTGGCTTCCATGCAATCTCGCAGGGCCGAGTAGATGGATCGCTTGATGGCGTCCATCTTCCACGCCTCGTAGTCGGTAGCGGTCTGGTACTCGTTCTTCACAGCGATCAATTGTCGCAGCGTTTCCAGATAGTGAGCCTGCAGGGGTGTCAGAGATTCGGCTTCGTAATCCTCAACCTCGGGGCCAGCCTGCTGCTCTACCCCAATTGGCGCAGCGCTCACTACCGGCTGTTCGTTTTCGAATCCGCTGACTTCAGTATCGTCTTTTGGTGATGCGCTCATTGCGTTTCTCCCGATTTCCGGCGGGGCGGCACCCACCGGGGGGTGGTGAGTTCAATGGCATTATAGCACTTCGGGACTGCGTCCGGCACGGCGCTTCCGTTAGTTTACAAACGTTTTACCTTTTTGCAGCCCCGTCGCCCCTAAACCTCCCGGAACTCGCCTTCTACGGTGTCGTCGGGGTCGGGCCCGGAGGTTCCGTCACTGGGCCCGCCAGCGCCGGGCTGGGAGTACACCGCCTGGCCAACCCGCTCCAACGCTGCGTTTAGCTCGGTCATGGCGGTCTGCATCTGGGCAACGTTGTTGGCGGCGATAGCGTTGCGCAAATTCTCCAGTTTGGCCTCGGCGTCGGCCTTGAGGTCGGCGGGCAGGGTTTCGGCGTGCTCGTTCAGCAAGCGTTCCGCTGAGTACGCCAGACTGTCGGCCTGGTTGCGCGTCTCTACTTCCGCCCGACGCTGCCGGTCGGCCTCTTCGTTGGCTTGGGCTTCAGTCATCATCCGGTCGATGTCCTCTTGAGAGAGGCCGCTGCTGGTTTGGATGACGATGCGCTGTTCCTTGCCGGTGCCTTTGTCCTGGGCGGAAACGCTGAGGATGCCATTGGAGTCGATGTCGAAAGTGACGTCGATCTGGGGCACGCCCCGGGGAGCGGGCAGAATGCCGTCCAGCATGAACCGGCCGATGGTTTTATTGTCGGCGGACATGGGACGTTCGCCCTGGAGTACGTGGATGTCCACGCTGGGCTGGCCGTCGGCCGCCGTGGTGAAGGTTTCCGTCTTACGAGTGGGAATGGTGGTATTGCGGGGGATGAGGGCAGTGGTCACGTTGCCCAGGGTCTCAATTCCCAAGGTTAGGGGGGTAACGTCCAGCAGCACGATGTCGCCGACTTCGCCGCCGAGCACGCCGGCCTGGATCGCCGCGCCCAGGGCCACCGCTTCATCCGGATTTACCGACCGGGACGGCTCCTTGGCGAAAATCTGCTGCACCTTGTTCTGCACCGCCGGCATCCGGGTCATGCCGCCGACCAGGATCACGTCGTTGATGCTGCTGGCGGGAACGCCGGCGTCGGTTATGGCCTGGCGGCAGGGGCCTTCGGTGCGGTCAATCAGGCCGCCCACCAGTTGCTCCAGGCGGGAGCGGCTCAGGGGCTTTACCAGGTGTTGCGGCCCGCTGGCGTCGGCGGTGATGAAAGGCAGGTTGATTTCCGTTTCCAATGTGCTGGACAGTTCGATCTTGGCGCGTTCCGCGGCGTCCCGCAGCCGTTGCAGGGCCATGCGGTCCTGGGCCAGGTCGATGCCGGTCTCCGCGCGAAACTCGGTTACCAGCCAGTTGAGGATGGCCTCGTCAAAATCGTCGCCGCCCAGGTAGGTATCGCCGTTGGTGGACAGCACTTCAAACACGCCGTCGCCCAAATCGAGGATGGTAATGTCGAAGGTGCCGCCGCCCAGATCGAACACGGCGATCTTGGCGTCGGTGTTCTGGCGGTCCATGCCATATGCCAGCGCCGCGGCGGTGGGTTCGTTGATGATACGCTTGACGTCCAGGCCCGCAACCTTTCCGGCGTCCACGGTGGCCTGCCGTTGGGAATCGTTGAAATAGGCTGGCACGGTGATGACGGCTTCAGTAATGCGCTCGCCCAGCTTGGCCTCGGCATCCTGGCGGATTTTCTGCAAGATCATGCTGGAGATCTGAGGCGGAGCGTAGGATTGGCCGGCCATCTCAACGTTGGCGTCACCGTTGTCGCCCGCCACGACCTGGTAGGGAAGACGACGGGCAGCGTCCTGAACTTCAGGCTCGTTGAAACGGCGACCCATCAGGCGCTTGACCGAAAAGATGGTGTTGTCGGGGTTGGTCACAGCCTGCCTCTTGGCAGTTTGACCCACGTACCGCTCCCCGCTGCGCGCGTTCACGGCCACCACCGACGGCGTGATGCGGTTCCCCTCGGCGCTCTCCACCACCTCGGCCTCGCCGGCTTCGATTACCGCAGCCACCGAGTTGGTGGTGCCGAGGTCTATGCCCAGGATCTTTGCCATTGTCGTAACTCCTCAAGCTGGTTTTGTTCAGCACATCGGTCATTCCGGCAAAAGCCGGAATCCAGTTTCTCTCTGTAGCGGCGAATCCGCCTCAGGCGGATTCGCCCTTACTGGTTCACCACCACCTGCGCCACCTGCACCACCCGGTCATGGAGGAGATAGCCCTGCCGCAGTACCTCTACGATGGAACCGGAGTCGGCGTCGCCCACTTGGGCGATGCCCACCGCTTCATGCAGTTCCGGGTTGAAAGGCTCGCCCAGCGATTCGATGCGGGTAACTCCTTCTGATTCGAGGAAACCGGCCAGTTTGCGCTGGATCAGTCGTACCCCTTCCACCCATCCGCCGTAGGCGGAGGCAACGTTTTCGTCAGGGCCGACGCCGTTCTTTTCCAGATGGTTCACCGCAAGATCCAACTCATCGACGATTGGCAAGAGATGCACCAGCAGGCGGCTGTTGGCCTGCCGTTGAATGTTCAATCGTTCCTCGTCATGGCGGCGGCGAGCATTGGCGAGATCGGCCTGCCCGCGTTGAGCGGCGTCGGCCTGCCGGGCGATTTCCTCATTGGCTTCCGCCAACGCCGCCCTGAGCATGACGGCCTCCTGTTCCGGCGTCAACGGCGGCTCGTCGCCCGGCGCGGGGTCAGGATCCCCGGCCTGGTCCGGGGCAGCGTAGAACTCGGACGCCAGCATCTCCCGGCTTTCTTCGTCAGCAGCGTTCTCGTTGGGCAAATGGGTTTGCTCGTTTTCCATTTAATGATTTCCCATGCCACCGTCATTCCCGCGAAAGGCGCATCTGCGACTTTGGCGTGCGGGAATCCGGCGTAGAAATTTTAGTTGCGGTCAGTCTGGCGCCGGCAGGCTGAGACTGGCGCAGAGTTGGGAGACCTCCTCCCGGATGGCAGCGGTGATGTCGGGGTCGCTGGTGGAGCGGGCCAACCGGCGGGAGAAAACGCTGAGATTGTTGACTAGCTTCAGCGCGAATTCAACCCCGGCAAGGTTCAGCCCCAAGTTATCCATCAAATGCCGGATGAGCATGACCTTGCGCAGATCTTCCCGGGAGTACAGGCGCAACATCCCGACGGTTCGCACGGGTCGGATCAGTCCCAGGCGTTCATACTTGCGCAGCGTTTGGGGGTGCATCTCCAGGAGGCGAGCCGCCACGGAAATAATGTACACCCCCTCCAACTCCAGGTTTGGGGCATTGTCGTCCCTTGACGCGCCGACAGTCGTTCTTGTCGAGGTCTCGCCGGTAGAGTCGGGGACTGATGCCGGCGACAACCTTTCCGGCCAGGCCGGGGGGCCGTCGGCAATCGGTTCCGGGTATGGTTCCAGCCGAGTGCGCCGGGCCTGCCGCTGTGGTATCGGTTGTCGCTGCATCATCGCGGGCTCCGTCCGTGAATTTAATCACATTGCTACGCACTCAATATAACCCTTGACACTGCTCATGTCAATGTCTATCATCCGCATTAACGACGGACGGACGGCCATAGCCGATATCAAACCACAAGAAACGGGTCACCTAAATCAGAAATCCGGCCCACGGTTTCCCGACGTATATCAAGCGATCAGGGTATTCCCTGTCCCGATTATAAAGACGCTTCGGATAACGAAATTCCGGCAAGGAGGTCATCATGAAACTGAAGTTCAACGCCTGCCCCAAGTGCCGCGGCGACTTGGAGATCCGCCGGGACGTTTACGGTATGTTCGTCAACTGCCTCCAGTGCGGACTCCAGCGAGACCTGGACGCGCCGAGCCAGGCCATCGAGCTCGTCAAGCCGGAACCGGCCAAGGCCACCGCGCCAGCCTTTGACGCCCACGAAGAGTTGCTCAAGGCTGCATAGTCCACAGCCATCGAGCCATTCGCGCTGTAGGGGCGGGTTTCAAACCCGCCCCTACACGTTTTCGGTCCGGGGCGCTCTCCCGTCTTCACCGCGTCAATTCCGGCCAAAAACGTTCTTCCAACCAGGGGTCCGCGTTATTGTTGTAACCCCGTTCCTCCCAGAAACCGGGGGCGTCCTCCGCCATTACCTCTATCCCGTTCACCCATTTGGCCGATTTCCAGCCGTAGCGGCTGGGAATGATCAGGCGCAGAGGCCAGCCATGATCCTTGCCGAGTTCCGCGCCGTTCTGCCGGTGTGCCAGCAGGCCCTCGGATAGAGCGAGCTCCAGCGGTATGTTGGTGGTGTAGTCGCCGTAGCAGTGGGCCATGATGTGCCGGCCCGCCGGCAAAATGCCCGCTTGCTCCAGCAGCGTTGCAACCAGCACACCGCCCCAGGACTGATCCAGAGCGGACCATTGGGTCACGCAGTGAAAATCGGCGTCCATGGTTACCTGTGGCAGGGCGCTGAATTGCTGCCAATCCAGCGTGGTCTCGCGCTCTACCAGTCCCCACACCCGGATGCGCCAGGTTGCCAGGTCGATTTCCGGGGTGTCGCCGTAGGTCAGCACGGGGAAAGTTTTGGCGACAAACTGGCCGGGTGGCACGCGCTCGCCAGCTGGTGGCGCAATCTTGATCTGGTCGGGCCGTTTCAGTCCGAACTCGGGTTGGGCGGCAGCGGCCTGCGGTTGCCGGTTGGAAGTGGTCATAGGATTAACTCCGTTTGGAATGGCCTGTCATGGCGGATGCCGTCGCGTCCAGGTCAGCAGAAAGAATCGTTCAGCAGTTGGCCGTCTTTGATGACGAATATGCGCCGGCGTATCCACTCGACCTGTTCGGACAGTTCTTCCGCCCGCCGCTCCAGTCGCTCCCCTCGCGCCTCCTGTACGCCGATACGTTCCTCAAACTGCTTGATGTGCTGCCCGTAATACTCGACCTGTTCCATCAGGCGGTCAATCATCGCTTTTTGCGCTGCTATGACCGTTTCCTGGTCGTCAATCACCCGGGCTTGGGCCTCTATTTTGGCTTTGCCCGCCGCGATTTCCTCGTCTTTCCGGTGGATAACCAGCTCAACTTCCCGCTGGCTGGAACTGTCTGGATCGGTGGGTGTCATAACTGTGCGCTCCATAGGATGCGTTGGCAAGGAAAGGAAATGACATCACACGGTGGCGATGATGGCGCCCGCCGGGCCGTCGGTGATGCGGCCTACCACTGCGGCGCACGGCGCGCCTTCTTCGTGCAGGGCATTGACCAGAGTGTCGGCCCGGTCGTCGGGTACCGACATCAGCAAGCCGCCGGAGGTCTGGGCGTCGCAGAGCAACAGTCGGTCTTCGTCAGTTAGCGCGGCGTCCCAGGTCACCGCGTCGTTGACGCTGCTCACGTTGCGGTGGGTCCCTCCGGGGGCCACGCCTCTGTCAAGGAGATCGCGGACGCCGGACAGAACTGGAACTGCATCCAGGCTGACCTCGGCGGCGACGCCGCTGCCCCTTACCATGCTCTTCAGGTGGCCCAACAAGCCGAACCCGGTGATGTCCGTGGCAGCGTTTACGCCCACTCGTTGCATCGCCTGGGCCGCCGGACGGTTCAGGGCTGCCATGGTGTCCACGGCGCCGGCCATCACATCTGGGTCAACCACCCCCTGCTTGCCGGCCGTGGTTATGATGCCGGTGCCAATGGGTTTGCTCAATATCAGCACGTCGCCGGGCTTCGCTCCGGCGTTGCTGACCTGCTTGCCCGGCTCGACCACTCCGATCACCGACAAGCCGTACTTGGGTTCCGGGTCGTCAACCGTATGGCCGCCGACGATGAGGCATTCGGCCTCGGCGGCCTTGGCATAACCACCCTGCAGGGTCCGACCCAGGATCTCCTTGTCCAGCGAGGCGGGAAACCCCACTATATTCAGCGCGATCAGCGGCTTCCCGCCCATGGCGTACACGTCGGACAGGGAGTTGGCGGCGGCGATGGCCCCGAACTCGTAGGGATCGTCGGTGATCGGCGGGAAGAAATCCACCGTCACGATGAGAGCCGTCTCGTCGTTCAGGCGATAGACGGCGGCATCATCGCCGGTCTCCGCCCCCACCAGCAGGTCGGGGTGCGACAGCAGCGGAACGTAGCTCAGAACCTGGCCCAGGTCCTCAAGGCTCAGCTTGGCCGCTCAACCGGCGCAGTGGGAAAGCTCGGTGAGGCGGATGGGGGTGTCAAGTTGGGTCATAAAAAATACCTACTGTTCGAATTGTTTCAGGAAGTCAATCCAGATTTTAGCGGGGATGCCGGAGAGAGTGAGGCTGAGCATTTCCGCGATGTACTCGTCCATTATACCTATCCTCGCCAACCTACCGAAGTTGCCACCGCCATCTCGTGCCGGCCGGTCCGTAACTTGGTCACTCTTTGCAGGATAGGGGTTGACATCATCTGGAATCGCGATGCTCGTATCGGTTGTAGTTCGCCGCACATTTGCCCACCAATAATTCCGGTACTCGGCTGCATATTTGGCTTGGGCCACGAAAGGCTTGTAGGTCACCGGCATACCGGACAGCACGTTGCTCAAAGCCCAGGGCACGACCACTATCAAATCCGCATCAGTGCAGGCGCCGGCCGTCACCTGAAATCGAAAGTTCGGCATCTCTTCTTTTGAAAGCAGATACCAGCCTTTTAATTCTATTCCGAGTATGATATCCTGGCCGTTGCGGCCAGCCTTGAGCAAAACGTCCGGGAATACCTGCGCTTGCCGTTGAAATGAAAACCGCAAGTATTGTTCGCCAGGATCCCACACCGGGCGCATCCTATTCAACGTCGCAACAACCTGCTCTTCAATGGTAGCGCCTAGTACGGTGTTGAGCGTCTGCAAGTCAGTGGCAGCGATGCCCTCAATCGCGGTGCGGCTGGTGAAATGCGCTGGAACCGCATAAATGGCATCGATTACTCTGCGGTAAAGCGGGTGATGCTCCCAGGAATCGGGCGGCTCTGCTGGGCTAGGCGGCGACATGGTGGGCAAGCCTTTCCCGGGCTGCCGTGAAATAATCCGGCAGGATTTCCGCGCTATGGCACTCCCGCCCCGTGTTCACCGCGGCGATGGCAACGGAACACAGTCCGCCGAAAGGTTCCCAGACCACGTCTCCAGGGTCGGACGATGCCAGGATAATCTGCTCCAGTAGGCGTAAGGGTTTCTGGTTCATGTGAACGCACTTGTAGGCGTTTTTGATGCGTTCTTCCCCCCGAACTGCCGGTTCCCGCCAAACGTTGGTGATGCCGACGTCGCAGTGGAACTTGGCGCGCATCCGACTCCATTCCTGAGCGGTTGCCATGCGCACCCCGTTCAGGCTGTAGTATGGTTTGCCCTCTTGCCGTCCGTACTCATTAGCATAACGGGCCAGCAGTTCAAACGCTTCTGGCGGCGGGAAGTACCAGAGGTGGCATTTCGTAAGATATTTCCGGGTGGCCGCATTTTTGACGCCACACGCCGCGTTGGCTTTATAGAATGGCAAGCCGCTGCGCTCCCACTCATGACGAACCCATTCTTTCAGGGTCATTGCCGACCCGTTGGTTTCGACCTTGACTTTGCGGACATATTGAACGCAAACTTCGGTAACTACGGGGAACCGACGCAGCGTCTTGCTGTTGGCATTCCCGGCGATATGTCCGACCCCTTTGTCCCAGATGTGGCAGGAACGATATTCCCAACCATGTTCAGCCAGCGTGGGATGCACGCTGGCCCAGCCGATCTCCGTGCTCCAGAACCACAGCGTCGTCTCCGGGAGCGACCGCTCCGACCAGCGGGCGATGTGGGGGCGATACCATCCGGGCAAAGCTTCGTGGGAAACCGGGTCGCCGGGGAAACTTCCCACGCCGTAGGGACCGTCCACGACTACGACGGTTGGTGAAGGCCACTGTGTCGAGACTTCCAAAAAGTCGCCGTGGTACAGGGTGGCGCCGAGGCGTTGGTAGGGCGGCATCAGTCCGACCGGCTGGTCGAACTGCTCCGGGAGGCTGAACAGTTCTTGCGTAGCCATCGCGCTGGCGCTCTTTACAGCTGGTACTCCGGCCGCCTCAGCAGTTGCCGGGCGATCACCAGCCGCATGATCTCGTTGGTGCCTTCGCCGATAATCATCAGGGGCGCGTCGCGGTAGTAGCGTTCCACGGGGAAATCCTTGGTGTAACCGTAGCCGCCGTGGATGCGCATCGCTTCCATGGATACCTCGCCGCACACCTCGCTGGCGAAGAGCTTGGCCATGCCGGACTCCAGGTCAATGCGCTCGCCGCTGTCCTTCTTGGCGGCGGCGTCGTACACCAGCAACCGCGCGGCCTGGATCTTGGTGGCCATATCCGCTATTTTCAGCTGGATGGCCTGGTGTTGGCTGATGGGGACGCCGAAGGACTCCCGATGCTGGATGTACCGCATTGAGGCGTCCAGGGCAGCTTGAGCTACGCCGACGGCCCGGGCGCCCACGTTGATGCGCCCGGTTTCTAGCCCGCTCATCACGTGGCCGAAGCCGACGTTCTCCGCTCCGCCAATGAGATTCTCGGCGGGGATACGGAAGTCCTCGAAGAAGAGTTCGCAGGTATCCAACCCCCGGTAGCCCAGTTTGTCCAGATGGCGGCCCACCTTGAAACCGGGGCTGCCGTCCTTTTCTATGACGAAGGCCGACAATCCTCGGTGCTTTATGGACGGATCAGGGTCGGTGCGGGCCAGCAGGCAGAAGGCGTCGCCCGATTCAGCGTTGGTGATGAACATTTTGGAGCCGTTGACCACATACTCCTCACCGTCCTTGACAGCGCGGGTTTGCAGCGCGCCCACGTCGCTGCCGCCGCCTGGTTCCGTCAACGCCAAGCCGCCGCGAATTTGGCCGGACGCCAGGCGCGGCAGGAACCGGTCCCGTTGTTCCTGGTTTCCATAATGCGTCAGCACGTAGGTCAGGATGTGGTGCGTCCCCAACGCGCCGGTCAAGGCCATGTAACCCTTGCTGATTTCCTCGAAGATCATCGCGAAGGTGGTGTAGTCCAGGCCCATGCCCCCGTATTCTTCGGGCACGTTGATCCCGAACAGGCCCAGTTCCTTCATGCGGTCAATGAGATCATAGGGAACCGTATCTTCGGCGTCGTGCTCGGCAGCGGCCGGCTCCACCTCGCGCCGCACGAAATCGCGCACCATGCTGACGATTTGCGAACGGGCTTCTTCGGGCGTTTTGGTAATCGTGGTCACGAGGGCTCCTGTTCCTGTTGCGCCAGTAGTCGCAATCAGTCTATCCCAGCCTATGCGGCGGCGCAATCCCGCAGTGTTCTCATGCGTACCCACTTTCCTCAAACTGTCATTGCGAGCGCAGCGTGGCAATCTCGTCGCCGGAGCAAACATCGCTCACTCGTCGAGATTGCCATCCGCCAGAGGCGGACTACGCTCCTCGCAATGACAAAGTGGGTACGCATGAGCGCAGTGTTCCGTCGCCCCTATCGCATTGCGAACACCTCGGAGTTTGTCGCCCGTGGTACATTGACGCTCATTACCCTGACGGGTATCGTTGACGCCAACAGCAGCCGGTTTAGCGCGCCGGCGCAGCACCGGAGGTAACCCGCATGACCGCGCAGCGACAGCAGTACCAGGTTATCCGCGAACCCAACGTCATGGTGCCCATGCGCGACGGGACGCGGTTGGCTACCGATGTGGTCCGCCCGGACGCCCCGGGCCGCTTTCCAGTGCTCATCAACCGGGGGCCGTACAGCAAGGACAGCTATCTGGACAACCCGGACCATTCCATCTGGTTCTTCCCGCGCAACGGATACGTGCTGCTGAGCCAGGACGTCCGGGGACGGTTTGAATCGGAGGGTGAGTACAACCCCCTCTTTCAAGAGGCGCTGGACGGCTATGACACTGTGGAATGGGCGGCCCGGCAACCCTGGTCCAGCGGGCGCGTCGCCACCACCGGGCAGAGCTACCTGGGCGCGACCCAATACACCTTGGCCGGCAAGCATCCGCTGCCGCCGCACCTGGCCACCATGGCCGTCGTCTCCGCATCGTCGGACTTTCATCAGTCCTGGGTCTATCACACCGGTGGCGCTATGGAATGGGGATGGACGGTGCCCTACGCCATCCTGAAGGGACGCAACACGCTGGCGCGAGGCGGTCACGAAGCCCTGCTCGCCAAGATGGACGAATACGTCATCGAGCCGGGCAACTTCGGGCAGCCCTTGTCCGATGAATGGTATCGCCACCTGCCCCTGCGCGATTGGATCGACCGTCTGAAGGAGGCCGCGCCCTACTTCCATGAATACTTTGACGAAGAATTGGACGGCCCCTACTGGTGGGGCATCAACCTGATGCGCCAGGCCCGCAACGTCACGATCCCCATGTTCCACGTCAGTTCGTGGTACGACATCTTCCTGGAAGGAGCGCTGAATGCGTTCCAGACTATCCAAAAACACGGCGGCAGCGAACCGGCCCGCCGCAACCAGAAATTGCTCATCGGCCCCTGGGCCCACCTGCGTCCCTACACGGAACCGACCACCGGCGGCGCGGGCAACATTGACTTCGGTTCCGAGGCGGCCATTGAGCTGCACGACTACCTGCTGCGCTGGTACGGCTACTGGCTGAAGGGCGAGGAAACCGGCATCATGGACGACCCGCCGGTGCGCCTCTTCGTCATGGGCGACAACCGCTGGCGGGACGAAAACGAGTGGCCGCTGGCCCGCACCCAGTACACCCGCTGGTATCTCCATTCCGGCGGCAGCGCCAACACCCGCAACGGCGACGGTGTTCTGTCCACCGTGCCGCCGGAACCGGACGAGCCCGCCGACCAGTACACTTACGACCCCAACGACCCCGTGCCCACGCTGGGCGGCAACACGCTGATTATTGACTACGGCGTCTTTGACCAGGGGCCTGCCGAAGACCGCCCCGACGCGCTGTCGTTCACTTCAGAACCATTGCCGGCGGACTTGGAGATTACTGGCCCCATCTCCGTAACGCTCTACGCCGCCACCACCGCCGTGGACACCGACTTCACCGCCAAACTGGTTGACGTGCGGCCCGACGGGTTCGCCCATAACCTCCAGGATGGCATCATCCGCGCCCGCTATCGCACTTCCGTGCGCGAACCCTCTTTCGTCAATCCTGGCGAGGTGTACCGCTACACCATCGACCTGTGGGCCACCAGCCACGTCATCAAAGCCGGCCACCGCATCCGAGTGGACATTTCCAGCAGCAACTTCCCGCGCTTCGACCGGAACCCCAATACCGGCGCCGCTCTCGGCGTGGACACTCGGCTGGAAGCCGCGCGGCAGACGGTGCATCACTCCGCCCGCTACCCGTCGCACATCACCCTGCCGATCATCCCGCGCTGAAACCGATTGCTACTGAATAGAGGCAACCGCATGACGACGCAAACCGCAACCGATACGGCTCCCGCCAATACTGAAAAGGGATTAGCATCTGACCCGACTCAGTACTGGCTACATCCTGACGAGCCGGGTTTCCCCATCATATTGGACTTGCGCCCGCTGCTGGGCGGCAAGACGCTGGCGGAGATTGACTTTGAACTGCTCTGGGCATTTATCGAGGCCAACGACCTGTACGTCATTGAGTACAACGAAACGGGCGAACTGATTATAATGCCTCCCATGTTAATGCCAGGCGCAGACGAGGAATCCGAACTAATTGCCGACACGAAAATGTGGACACGCCGGAACGGCGGAGTAGCTCCGTCATCCAAGGTCGTGTTCCGCATTCCCGGCCTGGGCGGGCGCGGCCCCGACGCGTCGTGGGTGTCCCCGGAGCGGCTCGCTTCTCTGGACCCGGAGCAATACCGGACCGGCCAGATCTACCCCGATTTCGTCGCCGAGATTCGCTCACGCAACGATTCCTTGGCCTACCTGCAACGCAAGATGGCGGAGTACATCGCCCACGGCGCCCGCCTGGGCTGGCTGATTGACCCCCGCAACCGTCGCGTGACTATCTATCGCCCTGGTCAGGAACCCGAAGTTTTGGAAGACCCGGAAGTCCTGTCCGGCGAAGACGTGATGCCGGGGTTCGAGTTCCGGGTGCGCGAGTTGATTTTTGACGCGGCGCAGTGACTTCATCCACTGGTTGGGAATAGGGAGCGCTCAAGCATTGTCTCCGAACCGTTTTTGCGCCAAGATATTGCGCCTTTTGACGAAGCGCATGGTTCGCCGGAGGTTTGTTGATGAACGTATCTCGTCGGCTTGGTTTGGTTTTGCTGGCAACGTTTTTTCTCGCCGGGGCAGCGTGTCAGGCCGCCGCCATCTCGACCAACCGGGTTCCCGGCGTTTCAGAGAACGAAGTGCTGTTTGGGCAGTCAGCCGTGCTGAGCGGCCCCTCCCAATACTTGGGAACATCGATGCGTCTTGGCATCGAGACTGCTTTCCATGAAGCGAATCAGCAAGGCGGCGTGCATGGCCGTTATCTGTCTTTGACGTCCCGGGACGATTCCTACGAAACGGAGTATGCCGTTCACGCCACCACACGGCTGATTGAAAAAGACAAGGTCTTTGCGCTTATTGGCGCAGTGGGGACGCCGACTTCCTGGGGGGCGCTGCCCATTGCCCAGGCCGGCGGAGTCCCTTTCATCACGCCCTTCACCGGCGCCGAGTTTTTGCGGGATCCATCGCTGACAAACGTGATCAACCTGCGCGCCTCCTATTACCAGGAATCGGAGCGAATCATTGATTACCTGACTGCCGAGGAGGGCGTGAGCCGCATTGGAGTGTTTTACCAGAATGATGCTTTCGGGTCGGCGGGGTTGCAGGGGGTTCGCCGGGCGCTGGACCGGCGAGAAATGGAAATATTTGATACCTGGCATTACGAGCGCAATGCCGGGGGGATTGATGACGCCGCATCAGGAATTATCGCGGCCAAACCGGAGGCGGTGGTGATGTTTGGCACGCCGGAGGCGGTGGCCAATCTGGTCAAGATGGTGCGAAAGGAAGCCGACCCGCGGTTTGCCACCGTTTCTTTTGTCGGAGGGAAGACGCTGGCGAACAAGCTGGGAGAGAACAGAAAGGACATATACGTTACCCAAGTGGTGCCCTTTTACGACGACGACCGGCTCCCGGTGGTGGCCAGTTACAACGCGGCCCTGAATGCCTATAACCCCGGCGCGTCACCTGATTTCGTATCGCTGGAAGGTTATCTGGCCGGCCGGCTTGCCATCTGGTTGCTGGACACCTGCGGGCCTGATCTGACGCGCCGGTGTTTCATAGAACCTGCGCTTACCCAGAACGAGATTGATCTGGATGGACTCATCCTGGAGTACAGCGTTGGGGACAACCAGGGCTTGGACCGAGTTTATCTGACGGTGCTGGACGAGAACGGGGAATACCAGCAAATCGGAGATTAGCCGGCTCTTCAAAATTGCGCTCGATGGAAAATCAGCAAAAATCCTGGGAGTGACGTCGGTGCGAAATAACAACCTGTCATATGAGGCGGCTGACGCATCTCCACCCCTGGCGACGTTGGGAGTGGCAGCGCAGGGGGCGGTGATCACGATATCGAACATCGTCATGATCACAACCGTATTCGCGGTAGCGATAAGGGCCGATGCCGATTATTTGTCCTGGGCGGTGTTTGCGTCTTTGGTGGTGTCGGGAATCGCGATTATCATTCATGGGGTTCGTTTCGGGCGGCTGGGAGCGGGTCATTTATCGTTGCAGGGAGCGGCGGCTCCGTTTCTGGCGGTATCGGTACTGGCTACCATTCAGGGCGGCCTGGCCCTGATGTCGATCCTGGTGATCACGGCGTCTTTGCTGCCGTTTGCCATGTCCGCACTTCTGGCGAAGTTGAACCGGGTGATCACTCCGGTGGTTTCGGGAGTGGCGCTGATGGTGGTAGCGCTTGCCGCCATGCCCATAGGGATGGCGAGATTGAACAACATACCGCCTGACGCCGCGTTTTTTACGGGACCGGCGGTTGGGGCCGTAACCCTGATTACGGCGACGGTTTTGATGCTCCGCGGCGTCGGCTTGCTGCGTGTCCTCGCCCTGCCGATCACCATCGTACTCGGATGTGTGGTCAGCTACATCCTGGGGATTTACGATTTTCAACCCGTGCTGGAAAGGTCCTGGTTTGACCTGCCGGAATATTCGGCATGGCCCGGGTTTGGCTCGGTACTCAGTCCTGATTTCTGGGCGCTGCTGCCTTCTTTTCTGATCGTCAGCGTGGTGATCGCCCTCAAAGCCGGCACCGAGAGCGCGGTCATTCAACAGGCATCGCGCCGGATACCCCGCGCCATCGACTTTCGCAGCGTGCAGGGGACGCTCAACGTCACCGGACTGGCGGTTTTAGGGTCGGGGGTGATGGGGGTATTGCCGGCCCTGGCCTATTTGCCTTCGACAATGGCTCTGGTCAGTTTTACCGGCGTGGCCGCGCGCCGGGTGGCCTACGTGGTTGGCGCCATTCTGATTGCCCTGGCCCTGTTTCCCAAAGTCGTTGCGCTGATGATGACCATACCGCCGCCGGTGTCGGGCAGCATTTTGATGGTCGTTATGGGTTTGCTCTTTGTGGAGGGAGTTCGCACCGCAGCCCAAGACGGGTTGAATCCGCAAAAATCGGTGATCATAGGTCTGTCTCTGGCGATTTCGGTGGGATTGCAAAGTCGAAATATCCTGGCGGTCGTGTTGGGCGATTTCTGGGGCGTGGCGTTCGGGAACAGCGTGGTGGTGGGCATTCTGTCGGCGCTGTTGATGTCGATGGTGGTGGACTTTACGATTTCTCGCCGCCGCCGATTGAACACGGAACTGGATATTGCGGCAGCGCCGGCCGTTGACGAGTTCCTGCGGCGTATCGGAACCAGCCTGGGTTGGAGCGGCCCGTCGGTGGAGCGGTTGTGCGCCGCCGGCGAGGAAACCCTGTCCAGCATGCTTGAGCTGCGAGAGGATTACGAAGAAGACACGCCGCCGCGCCTGATCGTTCTGGCGAAGCGCGGCGCCAAGTCTTTGGAGATCGAGTTTCTGGCGGTTTTCACCGACGAGAACATAGAAGACCGGATTGCGTTCCTGAGCGAACAGGCGGAAACGCCGGAGGTTGACGACATCTCTTTCCGGCTGCTGCGGCACTACGCATCATCGGTCCGCCACCGGAAGTATCATGGCATCGACGTGGTCACGGTTCAGGTGGAGGCTTGAGTTGACTGCGTCACATCGCGCTCGGTTGAAGTACGGGTACGTATGGGGTATAAAGAACCGGGCCTTTCGCCAGGTCAAAAGAACTCAATATAAGGAGTCAAAACAATGCCGGCTTACGTAATTTTGCACACCTCCGAAATACTGGACGAAGAACTTCACGCGGAGTTCCGCCGCCGCGTAGGGCCGCTGCTGGAAGCGAGAGGCGGGAAATATCTGGTGCGCGGCAACGTATCTGAAGTAATCGGCGGGAATGCGACCGGTCACACCCGCGTGGCAGTCATGGAATTTGAGACGACAGAGCAGGCTCAGGAGTGGGCAAGGGACCCGCAGCCTCCGGGAGAGTACGCGGACCTCAGGGAACTTCGCAACCGTGCAGCCAGATCCGTCTCTTTGATCGTGCCAACCACTGACTGAACAGACTTGGTTTTGATGCGGCAGCGTTTTGGCCGGGTTTCAAGCTCCTTTTGTAGCGCAAAAAAACCCGGCCAACTGCCGGCCTAGGTCGGGTTGAGCATCATTTTCTAAATGCCATCCGCGTCAATCAGCCCTTTGTCGATGAGCTGTTGCAGGACTATATCGCCGGGAACTAGGTCATCGGCGTCAGCGCCGGGCCGGGATTGCCGAAGCGCGCCGGACTTTTCGGCGTTCCCCATAATCTCCAGGCTCTCCATCCCGGCCGCCAAGTCCTCGGTGTCCTCCCAGGACTCCCAGGATAGTAGCGCCATCACGGGCTTTCCCTGGTCGGTGATGGCAACCACTGCGTCCGGGTTGCCTTCAATAATTTTCTGCAAACCGGGGAGAAGTTCGGCCAGTTGGTCAACGGATACCAGCTTCGCCACCCGCCTGATGTCGGTGTTGCCAATCATCACAATTCCTTCGTTCGGTCAAGGATCCCTTTCCGTCAAAGATTGCCGGAAAACGGTATAGGCATCCCGTTCACTCCCGGGAATTCTCATACCAATAAATTCGATTTGGATGGTAGTGCTATCTTCATCAATCTTAAAGAAAATGCGCCACCGCCCGCCTGCTGCCTTGGCCCTACGATACGATGCCAATTCATATTTCAATGCCCTGGTTTGATAGGGGCTCCTCTCCAACTCTCCTATGCGGCGTACAATTGCATTGCGGTCAGCTCAGCACGGAACATCCGCTAACTGCTGCTGGGCTAGCCGCGTGAATCTTGTCTTGTGCATAACGAGTCCTCCATTGCTGTGCGCTTATCGGTCAGATGCTATAACCCATAACTGGGCTCCCATGATAGCATGGGCTGAGCCTGTCACAAACTTCCCAATCAGAGATTTAGCGTGAGGCATTGACGATGACAACCACCAACACCATCCTGAATGAAGGACAGTCCGCCTTGCTGGCCGCCGTCCTCAACCGCATCGTACCGGGCGAAGGCGAGATGCCCGGCGCGGGAGATCTGGGTATCGCCGCCTTCGTGGAATCGGTGGCGGCGGGATCCACCGCCAAACGCCGCTTGCTCCTGGACGGGTTGGTTCAAATTGAACTGGCGGCTCAAGAACGAGGCGGCGCGTTCGCCACCCTGTCGGAAACGGCGCAAGACGATGCGCTCAGATTGGTCGAGGAAACCAACTCCGCGTTTTTCCCGGAACTGGTCACCCAGGCCTATCGCGGCTACTACACCGATGAAACAGTGTGTTCCCTCCTTAGCTATCGCGCTCCCAACCGGGCAGACTACGACCCGCTGCCTTTCGACGAGTCGTTGCTTGAACCGGTCCGCCAGCGCGGACAGATCTGGACATCGACCGCGTGATCAGGCCGCCAAGGGCAACGTGAGTTGGGTGGGGGTCTCCGTCTCTTCGGTCCGGCCCGGGAATTCTGGTTCATCGTTCTCGTTCAAGGAAAACAGCCGCGCGGGTTGCAGTCCCTTGACCGACGGCATCCGCGGCAACTCCCAGCGCATCCGGGCATCGTCCACCAGGCCCAACACCGCGTTGGTGTAGTCCCGGGGAGCATGTTCGGTCCGGTACAGGCGAGCGTAACCCGGCGCCAGATGAGGATATGCCTCACGGATAAAGGGCATGAACCACTCGCGGCTACCCGGTCGCAGAAACAGCAGGTTGCTGGACAGGAACTGGGCTCGGTGCTCTGCGACGGCAGCGACCAGGGCGTCAATACTGGCCGCGCTGTCGGAGAGCCCGGGCAACAGGGGAGCGGCCAGCACCCCGGCCGGTACGCCGTGTTCTACCAGGTATTGCATGGCCTCCAGGCGCGCCATGGGATGCGGCGCTCCGGGTTCCGTCTGGCGCCAGACGGTCTCGTCGATGGTTCCCACGCTGAAGACCACCTGGGCGCCGGCGACTTCGTGGAGTCGCTTCAGTACGTCAACGTCCCGCTTCACCAGGGTGCCCTTGGTGGTAATGGAGGCCGGGTTCCTGAACTCGGCCAGCGTCTCCAGTATCTGGCGGGTCAGACCATACTGGGCTTCGGCCGGCTCGTAAGGGTCGGACGCGGTGCCGATGGCAATGGGTTCCCCTTGCCACTTGGGACGCGAGAGCTCGTCGCGGAGCACTTGGGCGGCGTTGACTTTGGCGAAAATCTGACGCTCGAAATCCGCGCCGGCATCCATGCCCCAAAACTGATGCGTGGAGCGGGCATAGCAATAACGGCAGGCATGACGGCAGCCACGGTACGGGTTGATTGTCCAACGAAAGTGGAAATCGGGAGCGTTGACGTGGTTGATGAGGGACTTGCAGCGGATTTCGGTAACTTCGGCGGCAACCATGGGATTGAGTCCTCCGCAAACGTATGTTCTGTATGTTGCCGCCATTTTAGACCTCATGTTCGTTATTGTCAATGGGCCTTTTGTCGCTCTTGATTGGCCCGCCTAGCGCCGCCGGGCATTGCCCCGGTTGCCGTTATAATTGCCGGAACCGATCCAAATCAGGAGGACTCCTTTGATTCGCAGCATTGACGGCAATACCCCGCAGATCCATCCCAGCGTATTCGTGAGCGAGGCCGCCTACATCGTGGGTGACGTCATCATCGGCGAGGGCACCAGCATCTGGCCCGGCGCGGTAATCCGGGCTGACTATGGGCGAATAATCATCGGCAAGAATTGCTCCATACAGGACAATTGCGTCCTGCACACCGACGACTACCTGGAATTGGGCGACAACGTACTGATGACCCACGGCGCGGTGGTGCACGGGGGCGTCATCGGCAACAACGTGATGATCGGCGTCAACGCGGTGTGCCTTGAGGACTGCAACGTGGGCGACTACGTGCTGATCGGCGCTGGCGCCATCGTCACGGGTACGCCGATCCCCAACGAATCATTGGTCATCGGCGTGCCGGGAAGGATACGCGAACTCCCGGAAGTACACCGCAAGCGATTGGAGAATCCCACGGCCCGCTACCAGGAGAACGGCCGACGATTCATCGCCGCCGGGTTGGGGCTACAGATTCCGACCAGCGAATAAGGGCCGGTTTCAAACCCACCCTACGGGCGGTATTCACAGCAGGTCTCGCCGCTTTCCAAGGTCCCCTGAACGCGCTCCTGCAATTCCGCGCAGAAGCTGGTGGAGATGGTAGGTATCTCCATCAGTACCCGCCGGTTTTCCTTGAGGTTCAGTTCCAGATAAACTTTGTCTTCGCCAGTGTACTCGAGCATCACCCGGATGGCCTGCCGCAGTCGGTAGCGGTCATCGTCCACTTTGTCGGTCTCGGTCATCTTGATGAGGACGCCGGCCTCGTGTCGGCCGTTGCCATTCGTTGCTGGGGGGGCGGCGGTAGCGGCAGTGGTGTCATTGCGGGAACGCGAGCCGTTGGGGCCAGGCGTCCGGGCCGGCTTGGCTGGTTGCGCCGGCGTTTCATCCGGCGCGGCCGGTGCCGGTTGGTCGGGCAGCTGGTATTCCTGGGCTTCGTAGCACGCTATGGAAAAGTCGTCGCCCCGGATCTGCAAGCGGCCCGTGACTCGGGCGACTCGGCCGGCCTCCCAGATGTGGGCGGTTTTCTCCAGCGCGTCGGGCCATACCATGGCTTCCACCGGGCCGCCCACCAGGGCCAGATCCACCCGCAGGAACTTGCGGTTGTCGCGGGTATAGCGCTCCGTTACGCTGGCGACGTGGCCCAGCAGCGTAACCGTGGCGCTGATCATATCCTCGTGCAGTTGTTCCACCGAGTTGTAGGCGTCGCCGGGGTCGATGGCGGCCAGCGCCAGCAGAGGATTGTAGGAGAGGGCCACGCCGAGGTATTCCTTCTCCAGCGCCGCTTTTTCCTGGGGAGTGTAATCCGGTTGGGACGTGTCGAATTCCAGCAGGGTACCGCCGGCTCCGCTGTCCAGCTCGTCGCCGAACATACCAACCTGACCCGAATTGCGGTTGCGCGTCTCCTGCTGGGCAACGGCCCAGATGCGATCCAGGTTGCCGACCACGGTCGCGCGGGGCGCCAGGGTATCGAACGCGCCGGCCCTGGCCAGGCCCTCCAGTGTGCGGCGGTTCAGCCCGGAAACGTCAACCCGCTTGCAGAAATCGCTGACGGAGGCATACGGCCCATTCGTTTCACGCTCGGCAACAATGGGAGTAACGGCGGCTTCGCCGACGGTTTTCACCGCAGCAAGCCCGATGCGCAGGGCGTTATCCGGCTTGCCGTCGGGCTTGTCGAGAGTGTAATGCACGCCCGATGCGTTAACGTCGGGCAGGCGAATGCTGATGCCCATGCGAGTGCATTCGTTGATGGAGGCGACGTAGCGGTCGCCATGGTCCAGGCGGCAGTTCAGGACGGAAGCCATGTATTCCAGCGGATGGTGCCTTTTGAAGTAGGCCGTCCAATAGGAAATGAGGCCATAGCTGACACTGTGCGCCTTATTGAAGGCGTAGCCGGCGAAGGGCTCGATGAGACTGAAAATCTCCATGCCCATCTGCTCGGTGTAACCTTTTTCAACGGCCCCGGCGACAAAGCGTTCCCGCTCCTCGGCCATCAGCGCGGGGATCTTCTTGCCCATGGCCTTCCGCACCGTGTCGGCCTCGCCTAGGGAATAGCCGGCGAAGTTCTGCAAGATGTGGAGCACCTGGTCCTGATAAACGATGACGCCGTAGGTTTCATCCAGCAGTTCCTTCATGCTGGGATGCGGGTAGGACACCTGCTCGCGGCCGTGCTTGGAGCGGATGAAGCGGTCGATATGTTCCATCGGACCGGGGCGGTAGAGCGCGATCATGGCGGCAATATCGCCCAGGTCGGAGGGTTTCAGTTCCTTGATGTAGCGCTGCATCCCGGCGCTTTCCAGCTGGAACAGGTCGGAAGTGTTGCCGGTGCCCAGCAACTCGTAGGTCTCTTCGTCATCCAGCCGGAGGCGGTTAAGGTCAATTCGGATGCCGCGCTCCTCATCCAGCAGTTTGATGGTGCGGTCCAGGATGGTCAGGTTGGTCAGTCCTAGGAAGTCCATCTTGAGCAGGCCCAGCTTGGCTACCGGGTCCATGGAGTATTGGGTCATCATCACCGGGCTGTTCTCGTCGCCGCGGGCGGGCCGCTGCAAGGGAACGGTCTCGGTGAGCGGTTCGTCGGCAATGAGGACGCCGGCGGCGTGGGTGCTGACGTGGTGGACGATGCCTTCCAGGGCCTGGGCGTGGTCAACCAGTTGGCGCATGGAGCCGTCCGTCTCATACACCTGCTCAAATTCCGGGTTGGCGTTCAGCGCGTCCGAGATGGTGCGGGACTTGAAGGGCACCATGCGGGCGATGCGGTCAACGTCGCCGTAGCTCATGCCCAAACCGCGGCCCACGTCGCGCAGGGCGGCCTTCGGTCCCAGGGTTCCGAAGGTAATGATCTGGGCCACCCGGTCGCTGCCGTAGCGGTCGATGACGTAACGCAGGACTTCATCGCGGCGGTCGTCCTGGAAGTCCATGTCGATGTCGGGCATTTCCTTGCGCTCGAAGTTCAGGAACCGCTCGAACACCAGGTTGTAGGCCATGGGATCGACGTCGGTGATCCCCAGGCAATAGAGGACGACGCTGGCGGCGGCGCTGCCCCGGACGCCGAACAGGATCTGCTGCCGGCGCACGAAGGAGATGATGTCCCACACCACCAGGAAATAGTTGGCGAAACTGGTCTGCCGCACCACCTCAAGCTCGTACTCCATGCGAGCCCGGGCGGCTTCATTGTTGTTTCCGTAGCGCTCCTTGAACCCTTCCCAGCAGATGCGCCCCAAGTAGGAATCGGCGTCCTCGTCATTGGGCGTAGGATAGCGCGGCAGGTGCATCTGCCCGAAACCCAATGAGACGTTGCACTCCTGGGCCACTTCCCCGGTGATGTCCAGGGCTTGGGGGAAGTCCGCGAAAAGAGCGGCCATCTCCGCCGGCGATTTGATGTAATAGGACGAATCTTCCATCCGCAGCCGTTTTTCGTCCAGCACGTTGGTGCCGGTTTGGATGCAGATGTACACATCCTGATACTCGTAGTCGGACTGGCGGACGTAATGAGCATCGTTGGTGGCCAGCAACGGGATGCTGGTTTCACGGTGCAGCCGTACCAGTCCGTCATTGATGCGGGGCAGCTGTTCGATGTGCTCGTGCCGCTGCAACTCCAGGAAGTAATTCTCTCCGAAAATCTCCCGATACCAGCCGACCATTCGTTTGGCGTCGTCGTAGTTGCCGTCCGCCAACAGCGTAGGGACTTCAGCCGACGGGCACCCGGACAGGCAGATCAAGCCCTGCCGGCACTGCTCCAGCAATTCCTTGTCGATGCGGGGGCGATAGTGGAATCCTTCCAGATGCGAGCGGGTGACCAATTGCAGCAGATTGCGGTAGCCGGCGTTGTCTTTGGCGATCAGCACCAGGTGATTGGCGGTGCGCTCGTTGGGGGTTCGGTCGTGGCGGCTGCCATGGGCTACGTAAAACTCGCAGCCGATGATGGGCTTGATGCCGGCGTCCTTGCACTCGGAGTAAAAATCAACCACGCCGTACAGGGAACCGTGGTCGGTAATGCTCATGGCGTCCATGCCCAGCTCCCGGGTCCGGTTCACCAGGTCGGGGACCCGGCTGATGCCGTCGAGCATACTGTATTCGGTGTGGGTGTGCAGGTGAGTGAACACGGTGATGGAACCTGAAAGGGGATTGGATTTGTCCTATTAGCGATGGGTCAATGATAGCAGTCGCATTGCCGACGGTCAGTATCATTATGTCATCATAGGTTGTACCGCCGTTGGATACCCGACTTTAAGCCGGATGGCCCGCCGCCAAAAACTGCGACGGGCCGCGGTATTCCGGCTACCCCGGCGGCCTATCCCGGAATTTGGTTGGCGAGGCTGGCGACACGGGCCACGGTGCAGAGGGGCGGAATGACGCCGGGCGCCGGCGGCGTGTTGGCGACCCGGAGCAGTTCCGCCACCGGGATGCGGAGGCGCTGGTGCAACGTCTCTGCCATTTCCGGCGTCATTTCCTGTTCGCCGGCCAGCATCGCCTCAATGTCGCCCTGGCCGTCCAGGAGTTGGTTGATGGCTTGTACTGTCCAGCCTCTTTCCTCAACCCAGAACTCTATAAGAGCCCGGCCCTCGGAAATGGGCATCGGCACATTGCGGTATTCGTAGAGGAGGACCAAGTCAACCAGTAGGTCCAGTTCTTCGTCCTCCGGGGTATCAGGCTCCGCGTCCATCAGAACTTCAATGCGAGCCAACGCCGCTTCGTATTCCTCTTCAGTCCGAACCGGTTTGATATTGCACATTTCTAAACCTCCGCGGCGTTGATACGGTCGTATTCAGCGTGCGTCCCGACGAACCGGATATAAACCGCCCGACGCCGGTAGTTGATATTGACCACCAGCCGATAGTCGTTGCCTTTGATGTTGAACACTACCCGATTGCCGGCAATGATGCTTGCGTTGGCAAATCGGGCCCTTACCGCTGCCGGCGTATCCCAATCGGCATCGTCGGCATCATGGTACCAATCGCGTAAGGGCCGTTCCGCATCAGCGTGGCGCTCCCAAAACTCCCGTAGCGTCCTCTTGGAGAAAACCCTCATCGTAGCACTCTGCCCGGATCGCTGGTGTCACAGAGTACTACACCGATGTCGGCTGCGTGTCCAGTGCGGCTACCCCGGAATCTCAATCTTCTCCGTAACCACCCGCGTAACGCCCCAGCCGGCCAGCCACGCCGAGTGCCGCCCGTCGCCGCCGGCTACCACAATCACGATGTCGTCCGCCTGCGGGGCGATGGGCACCATGGTATCGGGTTTGCTGTCGTCAATCCAGGCCGGGTAGTTGCGGTTGCCCCAGTGGCCCAGCCCGGACAACTCTGCGATGGACATCCGGGCGTTGGCGTAGATGTACTCGCGGACGTCTTTCTTGCTCAAACCGTCGGCGGCGATTTCGGCGGCGTGCTCCGGGCTGATTACCAGCGTCACCTGGGCGCCGGTGCCAATCTGGTAGTAGTTGGAGAACCCGGTGGCCCGGGTGGCCTGCACCAGGGTGTTCAGCACGTCAATGCCCCGGGAAACAGTGGTTTCCATGATGGGGTAGAAAGCCCGGATGGCGTGGAGCGTCACCATGCTGTCCTCGGGATCCAGGCCCAACTCCACGTGTCGCGGCTCCCAGGGGCTGCGCGCCTCGTTCTCCGCGAAGCAGAAGGAATAGCGCCCCGGCATGGCCAGGGTGGCCTTGTCCATGTCACCGATGATCAGGCCGGCCACGTTGCGGACGAACAGGCGCAGGGCGCGTCCGATGGTGGCGTTGGCCCGGTAGCCGGGGCCAAAGGCCCCGGAATCGCCGTTGATGCCCAGCCGTTCCGCTATGGGACCGTTGACGATCACTACCGGGGCCGCGCCGCCGGTGGTGGCCTGGCATCCGGCCAGGTTGAACGACGTCTGCAACGCCGCCTTGACGCAGGCGACAACCACCGGGAAATACTCCGGCCGGCAGCCGGCCATCACGGCGTTGACGGCGACCTTTTCAATCGTTACTTCCGAATTTGAAGGCTGGGCTACTCCCAGGGACAGAGACGGATCCTCGCCCCATGGCCCCAGCATCCGGCGCACGGCGTCCTCAGTGGCCGGCGCTACGGGCATACCGTCGGTCCAGCCCTGTTCTTCGTAGTAGTCCTGGATGGCGTCGTAAGAATCGGGCACGTCGATGCGACGGGAGCTGAGGACGGGGGTGTTGGTGGACATGGAAGCAATCCCTTTTTCCGTTATTCCGGCGAAGATCGGAACGTAAATCGAAGTGTAGGGGCGAATAATCATTCGCCCCTACGGTTAGAAGTGGCTGCGTTGGCCGGCGGCTACCCTCCCTTGGTCAGCATCTCGGCGATCCGGCCGGCGTACTCATGGGCCATCTGCCGCACCTCTGGGATGGAGCGCGGGGCCAGCGGGCTGGGCAAGGCCAGTATCTGAACGCCGGGCATACCCAGGGACGACGCGCGGGCGTGAGCGGCGCGAGTGAAGCTCTCGGTGATGACGCTGACCGACGGGACGCCGCGGGTTTCGGTAACTACTGTGTCGTGGAGACCCCACGCCGTGCAGCTCCCTCAATCCGCGATGCCGTGCACCACCGCATCGCACTGAGCGATCAGCTCGTCAATGGTTTCGTCCGAACACGGCGCGCTGAAGCTGAACTTCCGCAGGTACACCACCTTCTCGACGGCGTATTCCTCTTCCAGGATCACCTGCAATTCCTGGAGGAAGTTGTCGGAGTGGTACTTGCGGTTTTCCAGTAGGCCGATGGTTTTGCCGGCCAGCGCGGGCAGGCGTTGGGCAGCAGCGCGTTCCACCGTCTGCTGCTCCGGCCTGGGGTCGAGGATCTGGATGGTGGCAGTGGTCATATTCGTTCCTCCGTTCAATATTGCAACCGTCATTCCCGCGAATTTACAACCGTCATTCCCGCGAAAGCGGGAATCCAGCGCTTACCCCAACATCTGGTAGTGCTTGCCTTCGGTTTTGATGGCCGGGGCGATTACCATTTCAGTCTTGTGAAAGTCCCGCACCGTGTATGCGCCGCACATTCCCATGGCTACGCGCAACGCGCCGACCAGGTTCTGAGTCCCGTTGGTGACGCTGGAGGGGCCGTGCATCAGCTGCTTCAGGGAGCCCTTGGTGCCCACGTTGATACGAGTTCCCCGAGGCAGTTCGGGGTGCGCGTTGGCCATGCCCCAGTTATAGCCGCGCCCGGGCGCTTCGGCGGCCTGGGCGAAGGGAGTGCCCAGCATCACGCCGTCGGCGCCGCTGGCCATGGCCTTGCACACGTCGCCCCCCGTGCGCAGCCCGCCGTCGGTGATGACGCTGACGTAGCGACCGGTGCGCTGGAAGTAGTCCTCGCGGGCCGCCGCGCATTCCAGGGTTGCCGTAACCTGGGGGACGCCAACCCCGGTAACTTCCCGGGTGGTGCAGGCTGCGCCCGGCCCCACTCCAACCAGCACGGCGTCGATGCCGGTCTCCATCAATTCGCTGGCGACGCTGTAGCTGACGCAGTTCCCCACGACGACGGGAACGTTGAGAGATTCGATTAACTCCGCGAAGATCAGACCCCGGTAGCTGCGGGAGACGTGGCGGGCGGTGGTCACGGTGGATTGGACCACGATGATGTCAGCGCCGGCTTCAACGGCCAGTGGGCTGAACCGCTTGGTGGTCTGGGGCGTGAAAGCAATGGCGGCGGTGGAACCGGACTGTTTGATTTCCTGAACCCGCTCCCCGATCAGGTTTTCCTGAATGGGTTCGCTGTACACTTCCTGGAGGTATTCGGTGACCTCGTTCTGGTCCATGGAGATGATTTCTTCCAGCACCGAGTAGGGGTCGTCGTAGCGGGTGTAGAGACCCTCTCCGTTGAGAACTCCCAAACCACCCATTTCGTGCATTAGCGTGGCAAAGCGAGGTGACACCGATCCGTCCATCGCCGAGGCCAGCACGGGCGCATCGAAAGCGAACTGTCCGATGCTCATTTGGGTGGAGGTCATTTCCGGATTGATGGTAACGTCACCGGGGACGATGGCAACCTCATCGAACCCGTAGGAGCGCTCCAATTCTTTGAGCAAACGCCTGGCCATGATGTCACCTCTGAAATTGGTTCCCTCGATTGTAGCAGTAGGGGGCGCCGTTTCAGGACGCCCCCGGTGTTCCAATCCTGGCAACTTTCCGCGCCTACGCGACAGGCAGGGCGGCCATCTCCTTGCTGCGCACCTTGATGCAGACTTTGCCGTCTTCGTCAAGGTCCACTATGGCGGTGTCGCCCTCGGAGAACTTGCCGCCGAGGAGTTCGTCGGACAGCCGGTCTTCCACCTCGTTCTGGATGAGGCGGCGCAACGGACGGGCGCCAAGCACCGGATCGAAACCGTTGTCGCCCAAGTATTCGCGAGCCGCTTCCGTGAGCTCGATGCTGATTTCCCGCTCTTTCAGCTCTTCACGCACCATGTTCATCATCAGGTCCACAATCTGGTGGATTTCCTCCCGGCTCAGGGCATGGAACACGATGGTGGCATCCAGGCGGTTGAGGAACTCGGGGCGGAAGAAGCGTTTGACTTCATCCATCACCTTGTCCTTCATTCGTTCGTAAGCTTGGTGATCGGTTTGGGCCTGGTCGGACTTGACGGCGAAGCCCAGGGAGGTGTCCCGCTTGATGAGGTCGGAGCCGAGGTTGCTGGTCATCACGATGATGGAGTTGCGGAAATCGACCCGCCGGCCCCGGGCGTCGGTCAACTGACCGGCGTCAAAGATCTGCAACAGGATGTTGAAGATCTCCGGGTGGGCCTTCTCGATTTCGTCCAGCAGGATGGCGCAGTAGTTCTTCTTGCGCACGCCCTCGGTGAGCTGGCCGCCTTCGTCGTATCCCACGTATCCCGGAGGCGCTCCGATCAGGCGGGCCGTGGTGTGGCGCTCCTGGAACTCGGACATATCCAGACGGATCATGTTGTCTTCGTGGCCGAAGAGAAACTCCGCCATGGCCCGGACCAGTTCGGTTTTGCCGACGCCGGTGGGGCCCAGGAACAGGAAGACGCCGATGGGATGGCGCGGGTCCTTGAGGCCGGCGCGGGCGCGGCGCACCGCTTTGGAGATGCCGACAATCGCTTCGTCCTGGCCGATGATGCGCTGGTGCAGTTCTTCTTCCATGCGGAGCAGGCGTTCCGTCTCCTCACGGGCCAGCCGGGTTACCGGAATTCCGGTCCACATACTTACCACTTCGGCGATGTCTTCCTCGGTAACCTGCGTGCGTTCTTTGTTCCGGTCAGCCTTCCACTCGCGTTCCAGGTCGCCAACGTTTTCCGAAAGGTGGAGTTCCCGGTCGCGGAGTTCGGCGGCCACTTCGTACTGCTGGGAGGCGATGGCTTCGTCTTTTTCCTTGCGCACCCGTTCCAGCACTTCCATAGCGTCCCTGACTTCCTGGGGAGCGTGGGCGCCGCGCAGCCGGACCCGGGAGCCGGCCTCGTCCAGCAGGTCAATGGCCTTATCGGGCAGGAAGCGGTCGGGGATGTAGCGGGTGGACAGGGTGGCGGCGGCCTGGACGGCGGCGTCGGTGATTTCAACATTGTGGTGGTCTTCGTACTGGATCTTCACGCCGCGCAGAATGTCCACCGTCATGTCGGCGTCCGGTTCTTCCACGCGAACCGGTTGCAGCCGTCGTTCCAAGGCTGGGTCGCGCTCGACGTATTTGCGGTAGTCGTCCAGCGTGGTGGCGCCAATGCACTGGATTTCACCACGGGCCAGAGAAGGCTTGAGAATGTTGGAGGCATCCACGGCGCCCTCGGCGGCGCCGGCTCCGACCAGCGTGTGTATCTCGTCGATGAACAGCACGCAGTTGCCGGAGGTCTTGATTTCTTCGATGACCTTCTTCAATCGCTCTTCAAATTCGCCCCGGTACTTGGTTCCGGCCACCAACGCGCCCATGTCCAGAGTGACCAGGCGCTTGCCCTGTAGGGTTTCCGGCACGTCGCCGGAGGAAATCTGCTGGGCCATGGCCTCCACGATGGCGGTTTTGCCCACGCCGGGCTCGCCCACCAGGACCGGATTGTTCTTGGTGCGGCGGCTGAGGATCTGGGTTACGCGCTCGATTTCAGTATCACGCCCAATCACCGGATCAAGCTTGCCGCCAAGGGCCGCGTTGGTGAGGTCGACTCCCAACTGGTCCAGCGTCGGCGTGCGGGTGCTGGAGCGAGAGCTGCTGGAGCCGCTGCCGCCCGAGTTGCTGAGGATGCGGTGGGTCTCGGCGCGAACCTTTTCCAGGTTGACGCCCAGGCTTTCCAGGACGCCGGCGGCGACGCCCTCCCCTTCCCGCAACAGCCCAATCAGCAAGTGTTCGGTGCCGATGTAGGTGTGGTTCATGCGCCGCGCTTCATCAACTGCCAGCTCAACGACCTTCTTGGCGCGTGGGGTCAGGCCGATCTCGCCCTGGGCCGGCCGTTCGCCGCGGCCGATGATGAACTCCACGGCCGAGCGCACCTTGGTCAGGTCAACGCTCAGCCCGGACAGCACTCGAGCGGCTACGCCCTCGGTTTCACGTACCAGCCCCAGCAGGATGTGCTCGGTGCCGATGTAGTTGTGGTTGAACCGCTGCGCTTCTTCCTGGGCCAGTGACAAAACCCGCCGTGCCCTTTCTGAAAACTTCTCGAATCTGCTGCCCATGAGTCTCTCCTGGGTTGGAATAACGCCAATGGCTTCACTCTGGCGCCGTTATTGTACCCCATTCGGCCAAAAATAAAAGCGACATTGCACCGATTTTACCGACACAGTCGCTGATAAAGGTTATCAATTCTTTGTCCGGGATGGCCTGGGGTCGCCAGCCGCTCTGGGTGAGCCATCACGCCCGCCGCACATGAATCTGATGATTTGGTGCTTTCCGGCGGTGACCTATTTTCCCACTCCGTCACCAGAGCAGTATCGTCGGCGCTGGGGCGTTTCACTTCCGTGTTCGGGATGGGAACGGGTGGGGCCACTCCGCTTGAACCACCAGAAAGCAACGCGAGGATTATCCCCTAAATCGCCCCGTTTGGCAAGAGGAACGCAAGCCAAATCCAGGGTCTTTCGGTTTTCACATTTGTCATTGCGAGCGTAGCGAAGCAATCTCGTCAAGGCTCCGGTTGCTAACCACAAACGGGTCTGTTCCAACGACGAGATTGCCATCCGCCAGAGGCGGACTATGCTCCTCGCAATGACAACCGAAAGACCCTGAAGCCAAATCGCGCGTATCTGCGAGGGCCTCAACCGCGGCCTATGCTATACTGACGACCGAGGGCCGCAGTTCGGCCCTCATGGGCCGTTAGCTCAGCTGGCAGAGCACCGGACTTTTAATCCGGGTGTCGTGGGTTCGATCCCCACACGGCCCACCAATTCCGCCGCAACATCTCACGTTCCAACCTCCCGGGTCGATATGGGCTGACCCCTCTTTAAACCGCCTCCGGAGGTATCTGATCCACGTCATGGTGAACGTCAGGCTTGCTACTGCCAAAGACCGCGATGCGGCCATTGCGCTGGTCCGAAACTTGCTCGTCGAACTCGGCGGCAACCCGCCGTCAGCGGATGCCATGTCGCCACTGTTCGAGCGGTTCGCCGTCGAAGGAGGTCCCGGGTTCGTTGTGGTGGGCGATGCCGACGGATCCATGGTCGCTGTATGCGCCGTATCCTTCGTCGATGCCCTCCGTAGCGCCGGTCGGTACGCCATCATCCAGGAGATGTTCGTCGAACCGGATTGGCGCAGCTCCGGCGTCGGCAGGGACGTGCTGCGTTTTGCGCTGGATCACGCCACGTCCCAAGGATGCCGAATGGTGGAATTGGGGACGCCATTCCACGGTGACCGGCAAATTCAGTTTTACCAACGGGCCGGCTTTACCAACATCGGCGCGCGCCTGCGCTGGCGTCCCTGATTGCTTGAACCCAAAGCGCAGAGCGTGACTTTGGCCGACCACTCTGGCCGTCGTCTGATCCTGGCGCGCCATTGCCAGGCAACTGGACAAGCGCCCGACGTGCCGCTTACTGAAGGCGGCCGGCGGCAAGCGCAAGAGCTGGCGGCGTTCCTGCGCCACGATCCAATCGATTGCATAGTATCCAGCGCATTCGACCGGGCTGTGCAAACCGCCCAGCCCTTGGCAGCGAGCCTGGGGTTGACGGTTGCCAGGGACCCCCGTCTGAACGAGCGGATTTTGTCGCCGTGCCCAATCCCGAATTGGATGGACGTTGTACGGGACTCCTTTGACGACTGGGATCTGCGCGCCCCCCATGGCGAGTCAGCCCGGGAGGTCTTGGCTCGCGGCTGGACCTGCTTGAACGAATTGTCGGATGGCCGGTATCGGTTGCCGCTGGCCGTCACCCACGGCAACCTGATGAGCCTGCTCCTCCATTCGATTGACGCTGGTTTCGGGTACGCCGGTTGGCAAAATTTGACCAATCCCGACGTGTATATGTTGCGTTGGTCAGGAGATGGCAGAGCGGATTTTCAACGTCGGTGGCGCGGGTGACTCCCGCTAGGCCCGCAAAGTTGCGCGCGTTGGTCAATGCCTATAAAGTGAGCGCACTCACGTAGCAAAGGCATCCCAACCAACCCGGGAGGTTTCACCATGGCCAGACTGGAAGGCAAAGTCGCCCTCATCAGCGGCGGCGCAAGGGGTCAGGGAGCGGTGGAGGCGCGGATGTTCGCCGAGGAAGGCGCCAGCGTCGTCATTGGCGACATCCTGGACGAGCAGGGCCGCCAGACCGAGGCGGAACTACAGGAACTGGGCTACAACGTTAGCTACGTTCACCTCGATGTTACCAGCGAATCCGACTGGGAAGCCGCGGTACAGACCGCGGTGTCCACCTACGGCAAATTGGACGTGCTGCTCAACAACGCGGGTATCCTGATTCGCAAAAACATCGAGGAAACCACGGAAGCCGACTGGGACCGTATCTTCGCCGTCAACGCCAAAGGCGTGTTCCTGGGGACGAAGGCGGCGATACCGGCCATGCGAGAAGCCGGGGGTGGTTCCATAATTAACATTTCGTCCACCGCCGGCCTGGTGGGCAGCCCCAACGGCTCGGCCAGCTACACCGCCACCAAAGGAGCCGTCCGCCTGTTCACCAAGTCCACCGCCATCCAGCACGCCAGGGAAGGGATACGCTGCAACTCCATCCACCCCGGCCCCATCGAGACGGACATGATCGCGGACACCCTGAACGACCCGGCGAACATGGAGCTTCGTATGCAGCGGCTGCCCCTGCAACGGGTGGGCAAGCCCAGCGAAATCGCCTATCCCGCCATCTATCTGGCGTCCGACGAGTCATCCTTCGTCACGGGTTCCGAAGTGGTGGTTGACGGCGGCACCACCGCCGCGTAAATCCTCGTATCCGTCATTCCGGCTTTCGCCGGAGTGACGGTGAAACAAAAGGAGAAGCTCGCATGGCAACCGTGATTGACACCCATTGCCACGCCTCGCCCTACTGGTTTGAGCCGGTGGAAATCCTGCTGGATGAGATGGAACGGGCCGGCGTGGACCAAGCGGTGCTGACCCAGTTTTTCGGGGTCTTTGACAACAGCTACCTGATCGAAGCGGTCAAACGCTTTCCCGGCCGGTTCGCGGTCATTGCTATCGTTGATCACACCCAGCCCGATGCCGCCGACCGAGTGGGCGAACTCCACGACCAGGGAGTGGACGGACTTCGCTTCAACGCCGGGTGGCGGTCGCCGGGCGATGATCCTCTGGCCCTGTGGCGCAAGTGCGCCGACTTGGGTGTGACCGCCAGCGTGATGGGCACGTGCGAGCAGTACGCGGCCCCTGAATTCGAGAGCATTATTCAGGCGCTGCCCAACCTGAACATCATCATGGAGCACCTGGCCGGCGTGGGTGCCTTCTGGGGACCGGGCCGGGCGGATACAGTAATCCCCATAGAGACCTACCGCCGGGCGTTGGAGCTGTCCAGGTATCCCAACGTGTACGTAAAGATACCCGGTCTTGGCGAGTTCTGCCCCCGGCCGCAGCCCTTCCGCCAGCCGATACCCTTCGACAACGTTCCGCCGTTGATCGAAATGGCAATGGAAGTCTTCGGTGGCGACCGTCTCATGTGGGGCAGCGACTTTCCGCCCTCGGCAAACCGCGAAGGTTACCGCAACGCCCTGCGGTTCCCTATGGAATTGATCGAATATCCCAGCATCGACGCCCGCGATATGGTGTTCGGCGGGACGGCGGCCAGGCTCTGGGAGTTTCGCTAAGTCCACCAACCGCCCGTCAACACGTAGGGGCGAATAATCATTCGCCCCTACCTTGATAGAGGAAATGTCATGCCAAGATTTGCAGTCGATTTGAACACAGCCGAAGGCCGCGCCAAAGTTGGCGGTCAGGAATGGCGCGTTGCTCCCGGACTGGTCCCCGGCGAGCCCAACGAAGGGTTGAGCGCCCGGCTTCTGGATACGCCGGCCCGGCTGGCCGACTATGACGATTCCGGCTGGGAAGTGTGCGACAACGTGCGTCAGAGCCTCTCCGTGGGCTTTACATTCGCCTGGTATCGCATCGCCGTAACGCTCCCTGAGACCATCGACGGGGTGGCCGTAGCCGGTTACCGGGTCTGGTTCGAGACCAATTTCGACAACTACGGAGAAGTGTGGGTCAACGGCGAGATCGACCGCGCCTATGGCAGCATCGTCGGACTCAACACGCCGCACCGGGTTGAGATCGCCGAGGTTGGCGAGCCGGGAGCGCAGTACGTCATCGCCTGCCTGTGCCTCAACGGGCCGCTGGCCGCTCCGCGCGGTGGGATCTTCATGCGGTTCGCCACGCTGGCCTTTGAGGCAACGGACAATTAGGGCCGGCAAAGCGTCGTGATACGATGTGATGTAGGGGCGGGTTGAAAAATCCGCCCCTGCAACTATATTGGGGGTTACGCAATGGCGAACTGGGAACATTGCCCGGCGGTGGAGCGGGCTGATGAGAGGGACGGCGGACTGTGGGTGTTCAAAGGCACGTCGGTTCCGCTGTACGCGCTATACGAAACACTGGCTGACGGTGGGTCGGTTGATGATTTCGCGGATCGGTTCGGCGTGACGGTTGAGCAGGCGGCAGGCGCGCTGAGGTACGAGGCCGACGAGCTGTACGACTATCGGCTGGACCGACCGGACGGCGAGCCTTTCTTCCGCGCCGCGTACCGCAAACACGCCCCGGCGGACGACGCGCTTTGGAAAAATTGTCCAGCGTTGGAACAGGCCACCGGGCGCGTGGGCGGGGCGTGGGTGTTTCTGAACACCAGGCTGCCACTGTGGGCTATGCAATACGAACTGGCTGGCGGAACCACCATAGCGGAGTTTGTCGATTGGTACGCCGGAGATAAGGTCAAAGTCAAGACGGTGCTGCGGCACGCAGTGAGCGCTCTTCGGGTCGGTCAGGAGCAGACAACTCATGCTCATTCTGCTTGACCACGCCACGCCAAGACCGTTGCGGCGGCATCTGCCGGGCCATACCGTCCATACCGCCGCCCAAATGGGATGGGACCTGCTGTCCGATGGCACATTGCTAACGATAGCGGAAGAGGCCGGATACAACCTGCTAATCACTCCCGACCAAAAAAATCCGGCACCAGCAAAATCTTATCGGCCGAAAAATCGCTATCCTGGTACTTATGAAAAACGACTGGTCCCTAATCCGACCACACGTTGACGACATCAACGCCGCCATCGACCGAATTCAACCCGGAGACTACGTAGAGATTGAAATTCCCTTGCCGCCGCTGGAGAGACATATCGGAGGGCAAGGCAGTAGGGGCGAATAATCATTCGCCCCTACAACGTTTTCGGTCCGCGTATCATGGCGGCCGGATTTGGTTACGACAGGTGCTGCGCGTAGAACTCGAAGATGCGCGGCCACGCGGCGTTGGACGCTTCCACGGCGTAGCTCGGCCGGTCAACGGCGACGAACCCGTGGCCCGCGTTGGGATAGATTTCGTACTCCCATGACTTGCCGGCAGCCTTGATGGCGGCGTCGGTGGCTTTCACTTCATCCACGGTGGGACGAGCGTCATCCGCCCCGAAAATTCCCAGCAACGGGCAGGACAGGTCGTTGACGAACTCGATGGGAGCGTGGGGCATGGCCTCGGTGGGAGGCTCAGAGTCGCGCGGGGTGACTCCACCGCCCCAGCAGTCCACAGCGGCGCTGAGGCCCTTGAGTTTGCAAGCGGCAAGGAAAACCTGACGGCCGCCGGAGCAGAAGCCGATGATGCCGACCTTGCCGTTGTACGTACTCAGATGACGCAGATACCCGATCGCGCCTTCAGCATCTCCCAGAGTACGCGCATCGGGCATTCCGCCCTTGTCGCGGATGCTGGTGCTGTTGGCGTAGGGGTCGTCGCTGCCCTCGCGGTAATGAAGGTTCGGGGAGATGGCGATGTAGCCGTTGTGGGCGATCTTGCGGGCCATCTCCTTGGTGGCGTCGTCCCAGCCGGGCATGTGGTGGAACAGCATTACGGCGCCGAATGGGCCAGCGCCCAGGGGACGCGCCAGGTAAGCGTTGATGGCGTCGCCGTTGTGCCCCTCAACCCACACTTCTTCAGCAATCATTCCGTCGTAGGCCATGGTAGGAAACCTCCGATTGTCAGCGTTTTCTTCGATTGACACGGTTGCCAGCGCACGCCGGCAAAGAACGGTGGCAGGTTACTATCCGCTCTGCCGGGTGTCAAACGGCCTTATTCGCCGGGCGCAAACTGAGACCGTAGCGTTCCGTTTCAGCTGGTTCATTTGGGCCGGCGCCGTTGCCGGCGCGGGTAGGTAAGGGCGCCATTGCCCCAACGAAATTGCCATCCGCCAAAGGCGGACTGCGCTCCTCGCAATGACATGGGAGTGCAGGATTTCAGGATTTGACGGGCGGCAGGCAAGCAGGCAGGCGATTGGGGCTGCCGCCCGGTTCGGATGATGGATGGGTCAGTCAGCGCTGGCGCTGGTGAATGTTGGCCTCCTTGTTGGTTGATGGTGAAGATGTGCAGGCGATGGATGATTTGGGTTGGATTGACCGGGTTCCCGTCGTTTTTCAGCCCTACGGCCGGAGGAAATGCGCTTGCTTTTTTTACTCTTATTCTCCATGCCTGCCAGCATGGCGCGTTGTGGCGGACGCGGTGGCCGAGGGGACTGCTCCGATTAGAGCGGTCGGGGACAGTCGTCCTCTTTGAAGCCCGGGTAAGCGACTTTGGTTGCTGAAATTTGGTGGCCGTGATTGACAGGAACCCGGTCGGGGTGTGATGCGGCGTCGGTCCGGTTCATCGCCTGTGAGGATATGATAGCACGGAAGTTCTGCAATGGGGAAGGGCCGGTTGTCAGCGGCAGGACGATTGCAAAGTCCTTGTACCTCCGCTCATGGTGAGCCTGTCGAACCATGCGCTACTCTGGTCAAGCCATCCTTCGACAAGCTCAGGATGAGCGGATCAGGAGGTTCCGCCGACTTTGCAATCGTCCTGTTGTCAGCGGTTAGGGCCTTTCCAAAGTCCCGTATGGCGGCTTTTCACCCCAAACCGTCATTCCGGCGAAAGCCGGAATCCAGAACATTCCGAACACAGCGACCTCTTGGATTCCCGCGGAAGTGGGAATGGCGGATTAACTTTGGAAAGGCCCTGGTCAGCGGTGCGTTGCAATTCAGGTGGTTCAGTTTTCCGGATCTAATGAAGTCCGGCTTGTGTCAGTAGTGCGCGCATCATTTCGCCCATTTGCGCCTCGTGATGGGTGGCGAACGCGGCGAATTCGCGGAGATTTCGCGCGGCTTCTTCTTCCGGATTGAAACGCTCGCCCATCAGCGCGTAGTCGCCGGCCAGTTCCCGGTTCCAGACGCGGAGCTCGTCCAGAGTCAGTTGCGGTTCAAACTGGAAGGCGTAGGACGGGCCGTAGCGGAAGGCCATGGGAAAGCGGACGTAGCCGCCATCGCGGCGCAGCATGGCGCCTTCGGCCAGCAATGTGGCGCCGGCGGGAACGGTGAACTGCTCGCCGTGGAGGGTCGGCACGAGGGGAATGGTGATATTGCTGAACACCGGGTCGGATGCGCCGGCGCCGGTCACGTCTATTTTGCGCAGGCCGAACTGGTAGCCGCCGGTGGGGGCGACCGCGCCGCCCAAAGCGCGAGACAACAGTTGCGCCCCCAGGCAGATGCCAACCACGGGCGTCGGAGGCCGGCTGCCCACGCCTCCGGTGGCGGCGTCACGAAGATAAGCCATTTCCTGGATAAGGGCCGGATAGTTGTCGTTGGCCGACATCGGACCGCCCAGGGCGACGATGAGGTCAGTTTCGGTGGCATCGGGCGCGTCGAACTCGACGAAATCCGGCTCGCCGGCGAAGACGAGAACCGTGGTCATGGCAAATCCGGCACCACGCAGGATCGCAGTGAAATTGCCGGCCAGCGTTTCGACCGGATGGTGCTGGATGATGACGGCTTGCTTGGTCATGGGGTATTGACGCGGTTGAGCGCTAATCCGGCCAGGACGATTCGGTCGGTGGGAAAGGCCAGTGGTTCGGGCGGATCATCGGTAGGAAACCATCCGATTCTGTCCAGATCATCCGATGCTTGCGCCGCGCCGCCAACGATTTCGCCGTAGAACCAGACGCCGACGGTAAGAGCCGACGGGTTGTGAAAGTTGGAATGGACGGCGCAGACCTCGCCGATTTCCACCTGCAATCCGGTTTCCTCGGCAAACTCCCGGCGGGCGGCATCGCGGATGTCCTCACCCCACTCGACATAACCGCAGGGGATGCACCACGCGCCTTCGTTGCCACCAGCGGAACGACGGCCCAGCAGGATTCGACCATTATCATCGAGGACTACTACTGCAACGCCTACGGCCGGATTGCGAAAGTGGACAAAACCACACTGGCGACAGCTGGGCCTGGGCAAACCGCCTCTAATCGCCTGTTCCAGGAGCCGCCCGCAGCGCGGGCAGTAGATGTAGTCCGGAGAGATGGAATCGGGCATCGGTTTGGTTTATGTTTGAGCGTGGCCCCGCCGCACCGCCCGACCAGGCAACGCGCCGGTGTTTTCGCCCTGTTGGATTACCACCTGCCCGTTAACGATGACGTATTCGATGCCCACCGGGTATTGCTTGGGATTTTCCTTGGTCGCCAGGGTTTTCACGGTGTCCGGGTTGAAGACGACAATGTCCGCTTTGAAACCGTCGCGGAGTAGGCCCCGGTCGGGGATGCCCAGGCGTTGCGCCGGGAAGGAGGTCATCTTGCGGATGGCTTCGGGCAGGCGCAGGTGCTGTTCGGCGCGGACGAACTCGGCCAGCACGATGGGGAAGCAGCCGTAGGTGCGCGGGTTGGGGTACTCTCCAAAGAGGATGGCGTCGGAGGCAATCATGCCGTAGGGGTGGGAGACGAAGGCATACAACGTCTGGGCGTTGGTGCCCAGGCCGACGGTGCTGATGCCCAGGTTCTCGGATAGCAGCAGGTCGAACAGGGCATCGGCCGGCTCCTGGCCGCGCATTTCCGCGATGTCCGTGATCAATCGGCCGTCGTAGATTTGGTTTTCGGGTTTGGTGAAGTTGGTCAGCCAGTTGTTTTCCAACCGGTTGGGCGTGATCTCGCGCTTCATCCGCGCTCGGTCGTCGGCGTCCTGCAACGCGGCAATGAGACGCTCCGGCCCGCCGTCCTTGGCCCAATGGGGCAGGCCGATAGTGGGCGTCGTGCCCGAGTAGGGATAGGTGTAGCAGTCAAAGGTGCAGTCGATCCCCTCGGCGCGCGCGTCCTCAACCAGGCCCAGGTGCCCCAAATGGCTGCCCACCCCGGAAACCGACTGGCGGTAGTGGGTCAGGTGGACCGGGATGCCGCTGCGCCGACCGATCTCGACGGCTTCGTGCCACGGCGCCAGGTAGCCCTGGCTGAGCAGGCTGGCGCGGGTGTGGGTGTGGTAGATGCCGCCCAGCGCAGCGGCGGTTTCGGAAAGAGCAACCAGTTCGTCGGTGTCGGCGTAGGCCCCGGGTGGATAGTCCAGGCCGGTGGACAGGCCCCATGCGCCTTCTTCCATCGCTTCGCGCACCACGGACTGCATATCAGCGATTTCGATGGACGTGGCCGGGCGCTGCTCCCAGCCGACGCTCCAGATGCGCACCGGGGAGTTGCCCAGGATGTACGCGACGTTGATGGCTACGGCGCTATCGTACTTGCCCAGCAGGTCGGCCACCGTGAGCCAGTCGGCCGGCAGGGGCGGGTAGCCGTTCAATCCAGCGTCCAGCCAGATGTAGCGGTGCAGGTCCTCCTGGGTCTTGAAGGGAGCGTGGGAAATGCCATCAATGCCTACTAACTCGGTGGTCACTCCCTGGCGCACCTTGGGGTCGTGGTGCGGTTCGCCCAGGATGGTGAGGCCGGCGTGGGAATGCAGGTCGATGAAGCCGGGACAGACGACGTTCCCCACGGCGTCGATGACGCGAGCCGCGTTCCGACGTAACTCTGCGTCGTCGCCGCGATGGATCGTGAGCGTATCCCCGGATATGGCGACGGCGGCGTAGAAACCGGGGCTGCCGGAGCCGTCGATAACCTGGCCGTTGGTGATGAGTAGGTCGATCATGGCGTTCTAATCATTCCTTGCCGTGGTTGGGTTTATCGAGTCAGCGAAAGCCGGCGGCGGGGGAAACTGTACTCCACTACGTACAGTTGGTTCAGAAGGTCCCGGCCCAGCAGGGAAGCCAAGCCGTTGGTCGCCGGGTGGGGTTTGGCTACGGCAATTTCAATCTCGAATTCCTGCGTACCCCCATCGGTGTCGTCAAAGGAAAGCGCCGCCAACTCCGTGTAGTAGAGCAGCGTACCACCGATGCCGGTGAACTCGGCCGGGTTGACCAGGGCGTCAAAGGGGCAACCCAATTCCGCAGCATCGTCCGGGTGCAGGGTGGTGGTATCCGCGCCCGTGTCAATCAGGAAAGTAATCCGCCCATAGCAACCCAGACGAGGCAGGAACAGGTTGCATTCCACATAAGGAACCCCGTTCGGTTCAAAGTAAGCGGCAATCACGGCGTCCGCCGTCGCCAAGCTGTCGGAATTCGCCGTGGCGGATTTACTTCCAGGCGCCTTGTCGCTGAGTACGGCGGGTAGGCGCCACATTCCTTGAGCTTAACCAAGAGCTCCTCGTGGGAGTCGGCAACTACAAACTCCCAGTTGTCGCCCAGCGCAACCCAATGGTCGGGGTATTTCGCTATCAATTCGGCATGGTTTTCGACCAAAATTCTGTTGCGCTCCGAGTAATCGCGCAGCCCAGCCTTGATTTCGTCCTCGCTTTCTGCCAGTCGCTGTGGCACAACCGGCTCGCGTCGTTTGCTTTCAATCACGGCGGCCTCCTTTGCAACGTTGTGGGACGGGTATTTTATAGCATCGCTCCAATCGCTTCCGCAACGGACGTTACCTGCCGGCTCCGTTGCATTGCCGGGTCTGCTACACTGCCGCCATCTCTCTTCATACCTGTGGAGGCACGCAATGAGCGAACTGGATGACCGCTATGAACGCGGGCAGGAAACGCGGCGGATGTTTGGCGGCGGACAAATTACCGGGGGCTCGTCGCCGGGGGCGTGGGACATCGCCCCGGACCTGGAACGCATACTCGGCGAGGGTCTGTTTGGCGCCATCTGGCGGCGGGAAGCCCTGACGCCGGTACAACGGGAAATGATCACCCTCTCCTGCCTGATCGTGTTGAACCGCGAGGTGCAGTTGAAGCGCCATTTGAGCAACGCCCTCAACGTGGGCTTGACGCCGGAGCAGGTCGTCGAGCTGATAATCCACGACACCTGGTACGGCGGCGCGCCGGCCGGCATCCAGGCCCTCACCCTGTGCAAGCAGGTGTTTGAAGAGCGGGGCATCGACTTCACACCGGCCCGCATCCACAATACCGAGGAGGACCCGGATAGCCTGTTTCAACGGGGCGACGAATACCGGCGCAATTACATGGGGGCGTCGCCCGCGCGTCCGGCCCCCCCTACCGACGCGGAGCGCGAGCTGGGCAGGATAACCGGCGAATACTACTGGGGCGCGACCTGGACCCGCCCGGGTCTGGATCTGCCCAGCCGCTGCCTCTGCACCATGACCTGCCTGGCCGCGCTGGGACGCGAGGGGCCACTGCGGAGCCACATCCGGGGCGCGCTGAACATCGGGTTCACCAGGGACCAGGTAATCGAGGTGTTCGGTCACATGACCCTGTACGCCGGCATCCCCTTCGCCCGGGGCGCGATGGACATCGCCAACGAAATTTTCGCCAACGCATGATATTTCAACGGCGTATCAGCGTAAACGGTGTAGGGGCGAATAATCATTCGCCCCTACGAATTAGATGCCGTACCCGACCTCAACGCACCCCGGCAACCAACGTCGGTTGTCGTCGATCAGCAATTCTTCGCCGTTGGGCGGGCCGTCCATGCCCGGTATGTAGCGGTAGGGCGCCGGCGCGCCGGGCAGGTCCAGGCTGTGGACGATAGGGTCGATTATGCTCCAGGCCAGCTCGATTTCGTCGCCGCGGATGAACAGAGAAGCGTCGCCGTCCAGAACATCCAGCAGCAGATGTTCGTAGGCGTCGGGCAGGTCAACCCCGGCAAAGCCTTCGTCGTAGTGGAACTCCAGCGAAACCGGCTTCATCTCCAACTCGGCGTCGGGCACCTTGGATTGAAACTCCAGCCGCATACCCTCGTTGGGTTGGACGCAGATTGACAGCGTATTTCCGGGTATGTCCACGCCCTCCGGCACCGGAAACAGCATATGCGGCGGCGAGCGGAACTGGATGATCATTTCGGTGGTCTTGCGGGACAGTCCCTTGCCGGAGCGCAGGTAGAAGGGAACCCCGTGCCAGCGCCAGTTGTCCACGAATAGACGCAAAGCCGCGTAGGTTGGCGTTTGCGAGCCCGGGGATACGCCGGGTTCGTAGTGATAGCCGTCGTATTGTCCGATGATGAGATTGTGGCGTACGTCGCTGAGATTGAGGCGGCGTACCGCGCTGAGGGCTTTGACTTTCTCGTTCCGCAAGGCGTCGGCCTGGAAGGCGTAGGGTGGGTCCATGGTGATGAGAGCCAACAGTTGGAGCAGGTGGTTCTGGAACATATCCTTGAGGACGCCGGCCCGGTCGTAGTATTCGCCTCGTTCCCCTACCAGGATGTCCTCGGCGACGGTAATCTGCACCTGGTCGATGTAGTTCCGGTTCCAGATTGGCTCGAATATCGAGTTGGCGAACCGGAAAACCAGCAGGTTCTGTACCGTCTCCTTGCCCAGATAGTGGTCAATGCGATAGACCTGATCCTCGCGGAATACGCTGTGAACGTGCTGGTTCAAACGCTGGGCCGTCAACAGGTCGGAACCGAACGGTTTTTCGATCACGATCCGCCGCCAGCCCGGACTCTCATCGGCCATCCCGGCGGACGCCAATGCCGTGATCGCCGGCGCGTACAATCCCGGGGCTAACGCCAGATAGTACAGGCAGTTGAATCGCTCAGCGTCGCCGGCCAACTCGCCAACTCGCCGCTTTACGGCGCCCAGGGCATCGGCCTTGGTAACGTCTGCGGGCACGTAGCTGAGACGCGCGGCGAAATCGTCCCACTCCGCAGCGTTGGCATCGCCAACGGCACCTCGCAACCGTTGCCGAAATTCGGCGTCGGACCAGTGGTCGCGGGCCACGCCAACGACGTGGACGTGCCGCGGCAACCGGCCTTTCCGGTACAGGCTGAACAGAGCCGGGGCCAGTTTGGTGTGGGTCAGGTTGCCGCTGGCGCCCATTATCACCAACGCGGTGACTGCGCCGGGGTCTTCCGGCAAGACGGTTGCGCCGTGAGAGATCATCCTTCCTCGCGGCCGGCCTGGCGGACGGCATGGCCCCCGAACTGATTGCGGAGAGCCGCCAGCAACCGTGAGCCGAAGGGTTCTTCCTGCCGGGAGCGGAAGCGCTGGTAAAGGGCCGCGGTGATGGCCGGCGTTGGTACCGCCAGTTCCACCGATTCGTTGACCGTCCAGCGGCCTTCGCCGGAGTCGTCCACGTATGCGGCCAGGCTTTCCAGGCCGGGGTCTTCCTCCAACGCGCGGACGGCCAGATCCAGCAACCACGAGCGCACCACGCTTCCATATTGCCACGTTCGCGCTATCGCCGGCAGGTCGAGGTCGAATTCGTGCCGCTTGGCCTGCATGAGCTCGAAGCCCTCCGCGTAGGCTTGCATGAGCGCGTACTCCACGCCGTTGTGAACCATCTTGGTGAAATGCCCGGCGCCAACGGGGCCAACGTGGGAATAACCCCGGTCAGGACCGGGCGCCAGCGCCTGGAAGATGGGTTCCAGCCGGCGGAAGGTATCCTTATCACCGCCCACCATCAGCGAATAGCCTTCGGTTAGACCCCAGATGCCGCCACTGGTTCCGGCGTCCAGCAGGTGAATGCCGCGCTCGGACAACATCTCGCCTCGGCGGATGGTGTCTTTGTAGTTGGCGTTGCCGCCGTCAATCACGGCGTCCCCGGGATCCAGAATCTCGGCCATTTCGTCAATAACGGCGTCGGTGACCGCCCCGGCCGGCACCATCACCCACACGGCCCGGGGCTGCGATAGCCTCGCCGCCAGGTCGCCAACGGTCTCCGCAGCCTTGGCGCCCCCGGAAGCGCTGGCGGCGACGGCCGCTGCATCCCGATCATAGGCGACTACAGTGTGCCCACCCGCGATCAGCCGTTGCGCCATATTGGCGCCCATTCGGCCCAAACCAATCATGCCAATTTCCACCGGCGTATCTCCTGTTTTAGAGTATTTCGGCTATTTCGGCTATTGCGCCGACCGAGTCGTCACCGACGTTGATGCAAACGGTGCGGCGTCCCAGGTTCTGTAGAGCCTGCAAGTCCCCAAGGGCTTGGGCGTCGGCCAGCGCCCCAAAGCTGAACGGCCAGCCGGGAATCGGTATGTCTTCAGTGTGGGACTGGGTGAGTTGCAGGAAAATGCCGGTGTCCGGGCCGCCCTTGTGCAGCTGGCCCGTGGAGTGGAGGAACCTGGGACCATAACCGTGCGTGGTGGCGAGTCGGTACCTCGACATCACCTTGCGCCGCAGATCCTGTATCGCGCCGTCAACCTCGGGAGAGTCCGGAAAGTATGACATGATAGCCAGGTAATCTCCCGCTCGGCTCTCTGCAAGCAGGCGGCGCAGCCGGGTGGGGTCGTCGGGTTCAGGCCGCGTGAGCTTGCCTTCTTCCTGGTAGCGGGCCAGTACGGCAACGGTGCTGTCTTTAGCGCCCTGCACGTCGGGTTGGTCGAAGGGCTGAATGCCCATGACGTGCCCGGCGATGGCGGTGGCGTACTCCCAGCGGTAGAATTCGGCGCTCAGGTCGTGGGCGCCCGACAATTCGAGAACAGCCACCGGATGGCCTTCAGACCGGAGACGCCAAACAACATCGTCGGTGCGCTCGTTGTCCTCCGACGCCAACCGGAGCTGGACGAAGAAACGGTCGTCGCCATAGCAGTCCTGGGTTCCGGCGCTGCCCAATGGCTCGCCGGCAACCGGAATCACGCCCGTCCCGTTTTTGCCCGTGCTTTCGGCCAGCAATTGTTCGACCCACAAACCGAAAGGTTTCATCGTCTCCGACGCGATCAACGTCAGTTTGTCGCGACCCAGCTTGGCCAAGGTTCCGATTGCCGTTCCCAGCCAGGCCCCGGGGTTGTCGGCCGTTGCGTCGGCAAGCAGGCAGCGCCGCTGCATGTCAAGGGCCGGCCCAAGCAGTCGCTCCAGATCAACGCCGGCCAGCGCAGCCGGAGCCAGGCCAAAGTGCGAAAGAACCGAATAGCGGCCTCCGATGTTGGGGTCATTGATAAACGCCTGACGGAACCGTTCCGTTCTCGCCAATTCCGCCAGAGGAGTGCCCGGGTCCGTCACCGCGACGAAATTATCGCCAGCGCCCGCGGCGCCCAACCTTGAGTTCACCAAATCCCGGAAGTAAGCGTAGAAAGCCAGCGGTTCGGTAGTAGTCCCCGATTTGGAAGACAAGATGAACAGAGTGCGGGCTGGGTCGATGGCGGACGTGGTTGATGCCACCCATGCCGGCACTGTGCTGTCCAGGGTCAGCATTCGCGGAAAGCCCGTGTCCTTCAAGGAAGGCCCGAGGACCTGCCGGATTACCTCCGGGCCGAGACTGCTGCCGCCCATGCCCAGGAGGACGATATTCTCATAACCGGCCGCCTGCACCGAATCTGCAAAGCGGCGCAGCTCTGAAATCCGGGGCAAGACGTCGCTGGGCAGCGTCAGCCAGGCGAGACGGTCCGCGATCTCGGCGGGGTCATCGTTCCAAAGCGTGAAATCATGAGCGTGGAGACGTTTCGGGACGCTATCCGCGTCCAATTGGCTGGCGGCGTCGAACACCAGTTGAGAATAGTCGCCGAGGTGGTAACGGTCGGTCATGGCAACTTCCCTAGCCTCGCAGCTGTACCGTGTCGCCCCGATTTTAGCATATGGCCGCCCATCGTCATCGGCAAAGCCGGCGCGGCATCATTGCATCGGCGTATAATCATGGCGAAGTTTGCAGAGAGAGCGATTGTCATGCCCGACTCCAACTCTAAACCGATCAACGCCGACCCCGTATCTCACGCCGTTGCAATCGGCGATCTGACGATGCACTATCTGGATTGGGGGAGCGGCGGTGTCCCGATGTTGGCATTACATGGACTGGCGTCGTCGGGACATTGGTACCGGCGGGTAGCCCTCCATCTGGCCGGAGATTACCGCATTGTAGCTCCGGACCAGCGGGGACACGGGGCGACGTCGCAAGCGCCGTCGGGCTACGACTGGCAAACCCTGGCGGAAGACGCCATTGGCCTCCTCGATCATCTCGGCATTTCACGGGCGGCGGTCCTGGGCCATTCGTGGGGCGGTCACGTCGCCAGCAACCTGGCGATGCGCTTCCCGGAGCGGGTGAGCAAGCTGGTGATGATCGACGGTGGTTTTCAGGACGGTCATTTGATGCCCACGCCAACCTGGGAGGCGTTTCAGCAGCGTTTGGCGCCTCGGCTGGTGGCCGGGACTCGGGATGAATACCTGCGCCGGTTGGCAGATAACTTGTGGTTCTGCTGGGGCGACGACCTGGCTGAAATCGCTTTAACCATGGTGTACGAGGGCCCGGACGGGCAGATGCACGACATCCTGCGCCCTGAGCATCACGCGCAGGTGTTGGAGTCGATGTGGCGCGAGCCGCCGTCGGTGGTGCTGCCGCAGATTTCCGTTCCCACCCTGGTGGTCGCGGCTGGCGCCCGGGCCGAGCGGGCCAACTCCCAGTTTTCTCGTCAACGAGAGGTGATGGTAGCGGCGGCGGAGCAGGCGTTGCGGAACGGCCGAATCCATTGGATACCGGAGACTGTCCACGACATCGGCTACGACAAGCCGGCGGAACTCGCCGCTGTGGTCAGGGAGTTTCTCGCGGAGGACTGACTAATCCGCGGCCGCCGGGGACAGACCGTCCGCTCCGATCACTTCTCCGCCCACGGGCGCCACGTCCACGCTGGGGCCGGACAGACCGTAGTTGATGGCGTATAGCTGCGCGTACACGCCGCCGGATTCCAGCAACTCGTCGTGGGAACCGACTTCGGCGACCCGACCGCGGTCCAGCACCACGATTTTGTCGGCGTTGCGGATGGTGGACAGCCGGTGCGCGATGACGATGGAGGTGCGGTCCTTGAGGATGCGGCTCAACGCCCGTTGGATCAAAAGCTCGGTGTGGGTGTCGATGTTCGCGGTGGCCTCATCCAGCACCAGGATGCGCGGATCGCCGACGATGGCGCGGGCAAAGCTGATCAGCTGTCGTTGGCCGATGCTGAGGTTCACGCCCCGTTCCGCCAATTCGGAGTCGTAGCCTCCTTCCAGTTCCATGATGAAGTCATGGGCGCCGACTGCCTTGGCCGCTTCAATCATCTGCTCCTCGGTGGCTTCCTGGCGCTGGTAGCAGATGTTTTCGCGGACGGTGCCGGAGAACAGATACGGCTCCTGCAACACCATGCTCATCTGGTGAACCAGTGATTGGCGCTTTACATCGCGAAGGTCGTGACCGTCGATGGTGATCGCCCCTCCGGTCACGTCTGCGGAACGGTGCAGCAGGTTGACCAGCGTGCTCTTGCCGGCTCCGGTGGAGCCAACCAGCGCCACGTTTTCCCCGGCCTTGATGTGCAGGTTGACGTTCTTCAGAACATCAATGCCGGGAACGTAGTGGAACATCACGTCGTTGTACCGGATTTCGCCCTTGACTTCAGGCATCGCTATGGCGTCGGGCTTGTCGTTGATGTCGGGGTCAAGGTCCAGCACCTCAAAGATGCGAACCCCGGCGGCCATGGCGCGTTGCAACTGGCTGTATTGCATGGTCAGCTGGCGGATTGGTTCGAAGAACCGCTGTATCCATAGGGCAAAGGCGGCCAGGGTTCCGACTTCCAGGGCATCGCGCTGCAACAGGAAACCGCCGAACACCACAACGCCGAGACCGATGCCCAAGCCGATCAGCAACTCCACGAAGGGTTGCAGCATCCCGGAATAGCGGGCCGCCTCCAGGTTGGCGTCCAGGTATTCCTGGTTGAGGGTGCGGAAGTGGGCAAGGTTCTCATCCTGGCGGTTGAGGCTCTGTACCACCCGGACGCCGGTGATGTTCTGGTTGTACTCGCCGTTGACCATGGCGATAGCCCGCCGGATCCGCATGAACGAATGACGGGCGAACCGTTGCCAGTACGCCAATACCAGCGTCAATACCGGCACGATGAACATGCAAACCAGCGCCAGCTGCCAGTCCACGATGAGCATCAGGATGATGATTGCTCCAACCGACACCAACTCGGCCAACGCCAACGCCAACAGCTCAAACGTCTCCTGCAGCTGGAGGATGTCCGACTGCATCCGGGACATGATCCGCCCGATGGGGGTGCGATGATAAAAGGCGTTGGATTGGTTTTGCAGATGACTGAACATACTGGTACGAAGGTCGTACAGAATGTGCTGCCCGGTCATCGAAATGAAAATGAACTGCAAGCGATTCGCCAGGAAGTGCGCTATGGTGATGACCATAAACGCGGCGCCCACGACGTGGACTTTGTTCACGCTGCCCCCGGCGATGGCCCAGTCAATACCGTACTTTATGACGAAGGGTATCAGGGCATTGACCGCAGCGTAGGTGAGCAGGGCCGCCAGAGCGATCAGCGCGAACTTGCGATAGGGCTTGATGTAGGTCGAAAAGCGCATCACGACCCGGTTGTCGTAGGCGCGGCCAACGACGTCCTCGTCGGTAAGGTTGTCGTTGGTGGGGGCAAACATACTATCGGCGGAGGTGCCGCGCATCCCCCGCATCATGCCGCCGCCCATGCCGCCGCCGCCGCGCATCATACGCCTACCCTCCCGTCAGCCATGACCGGCACCGCCGCTTCCAGCAGAACTTCCTCCTGCGGCCGCAGCTGTAGCTCGTAAATGCTCTGGTAAATGCCGCCCTGGCGGATCAATTCCTCATGGGTCCCCCGCTCGGCAATGATCCCCTTGTCCAACACCAGAATCTGGTCTGCTTCCCGGACGGTGCTCAGGCGGTGGGCAATCACGAAAGTGGTCCGGCCCTTCATAACCTCAACCATGGCGCGGTGAATCTGCCGCTCAGTTTCCACGTCAACGCTGGAGGTGGAGTCGTCCAGGATCAGCACCGGAGGGTCAATGAGAATGGTTCGGGCGATGGAGAGACGCTGACGCTGGCCGCCGGAAAGGGTAGTGCCGCGTTCTCCGACCCAGGTGTCGTAACCGTTGGGCAGGGCCATGATCTGGTCGTGCAGTTGCGCGACTTTGGCGGCCCGGATCACGTCCTCTTCCGTAGCGCCACTCACGCCGTAGGCAATGTTGTCCCTGATATTGGCGCTGAACAGGTACACGTCCTGGTGGACGATGCCGACGTTGTGGCGCAGGGACTGGAGGGTGAAATCTCGAATGTCCTGGCCGTCGATGGTGATCTCCCCGGAAGTGACGTCGTAGAAACGGGGCAGCAGGTTCACCACGGTGGTTTTGCCGCTCCCGGGCGCGCCCAGGATCGCGGTAACCTGTCCGGGCTCGGCTTCCAGGTCAACCTTGCGCAGGGCCGGGGAGCGATCTTCGTAGGCGAACGCTACGTTGTCGAACTTGACGCGGCCCGTGGCGCGGCCCATCTCGGCAGCGTCAGGACGTTCCGAAACCGGGGAAATCGTATCCAGCACGGTGAACAGGCGCTGCCCGGAGGAAATGGCCCGGGAGAAGGTATTGATAATCTGCGCCGAAGCGCGAATCGGGAAGGTGAGCTGATTCAGGTAGAGAAGGAACATGGCCAGCGCGCCCAGCGAAAGTTCGCCACGAACCACCAGCCAGCCGCCCAACCAGATGATGATGCCGAATGCAAAGGTAAAATACAGCGTCATCCAGGCGCTGTTGGTGCCTTGCATCCGCTCGGCGTCAAAGTACTCGACGCGGAGTTCCTCGGCTTTGCGGTCGTACTTGGCTCGCTCGTAATTTTCCGACGCGAAAGCCTTTACCACGTGCATCCCGGCAAGGTTTTCCTGTAGCACCGTAACCGATTCGCCCATCACCTGTTGAACGTGGAGCCACTTGCGACGCAGCGCGCGCATCACGAAGGATGAACGCACCACGATGGCCGGCACGAAGATCATGCTGACCAGCGCCAACTGCCAATTCTCCACGAACAGGAGAACGGGTATGGCCAGGATGCGCACCACAACGTCCAGCGACCGTATCATCCCCATGTTGACGAAACGGCGCATCGCCTCAACATCGGCGGTGGCCCGGGACATCAGGTCCCCGGTGTGTTCCTTGTCGTGGAACGCGAAGCTGACGTTCTGTAGCTTGTCATACAGCAGGTTGCGACAGTCAAAGGAGACCATCTGCGAAAGGGACTCGGTGGTGTAAGTACGCGCAAAATCGCAGAACCCCCGGCACAGGCTCACCACCAGAATCCCCATGCCAACGAACATCACATAGTCGAAACCCCAGCCCACTATCTGGAAGTCGCGCTTGACGATCCCGGACACGGTTTCGCCTTGATCGTTTACGCTTTGCACCCTTTCGACCAGCAGGTCGATTCCGGTGCCGAACAGCTCAGGCAGGGCCAGTGAAAAACCGATTGCCGCCAGCGCCGAGATGTATGCCAGCGACAGGCGGGCCGGGTAGTGCGCCGCCATCCTGATGATGCGCCAGAGGATGTCCATTAGCGTCCGCTTCCTCGGCTCAGGTGGGTTCGGTTACGGGAATCGCAACCGGGCGCGCCCGCTGGTAAGAACCAGCGTATGATTACGAAATCGGATAGCATATGACACGCAATATACACCTCTCAGGCGGCGGGGGCAAGTTTAGCCGGGAGCTGAATCGGGCAAAATTCAGCCCACTACCCGGAGGAGCGTCACGACAAACGCCGTCATCATGCCGGCCCCGCCCAGCAGCATCGCCACCACCAGGCCCACTAGCCATCTGATGATGCCGGTTTTGAAATCCGCGAAATTGACTTTCAAGTCGGCAACGGCGCTCTCAACCTTGGCGACTTCGCCCTTGACCTCGGCGATTTCCCCTCTGACCTCGGCAATCTCCCCTCTGACCTCGGCGATTTCGCCTTTGACCTCAGAGAATTTATCCAACATCTCGGACCTGAGCGCCCTCAGGTCTTCTTTGGTCGCCAATTCGCCGGCAACGATGTTGGCGATGCCCTCGGTGACGGCATCAGCCTGCTCCTCGGGAAAGCCGGCTTCCCGCATCCGACGGCGCATTTGCAAGGTGTCCAACAACATCATGAAATCTCCTGGTCATCCGGCAAGGCGAATTGCCGTGATTATCACCGCCGCCGCCATTACCGCGTAGCCTAAAAGCGCGGCCGCAGTCAAGGCAATCATACCCTTGATACAGGGCTATCGCATATGGCCGGTTTAACGCCCGTCATTCCGGCGAAAGCCGGAATCCAGTGGCCGAATTCGTTAGCCACGTTTCAGATTCATTTACTGTTTGACCAACGGACTCCGGTTTTCGCCGGAGTGACGGGTGAGTAATTTCATATGCGATAGCCCTGACCCTTGATAACGGTGGAGTGGTAATCTGCCATGCACTCGCTCAATGTCATATCATCCGCAGTTCGCTTTGCTTTGCGAGGGCGTTTTGTAATTCCCAGCATTGTCAGCCTCCGACGTCGTTGTGCTACGGCCGCCTACTTTCCCTTATGTCCGCTCCATGCGTTCCGGGGCAGACATTCCCATCAGGGTCAGCGTGCGGCGGAAGACGATTTGCGCCGCCGCCACCAGCTTGAGACGCGCCAGCGTGAGTTCGTTGTCGTCCGGGTTGGCGGAGATGACCCGGCAGTTCTCGTAAAAATGGTGGAACGCGGTGGCCAGCTCCATGGCGTAGTGGGGCAAGTGGTGCGGCTCCAGGTTTTCGGCCACCTGAACGATCAACTCGGGCAACCGGAGCATGGTGCGGATGAGACCCAATTCATAAGGATGGGTCAGCAGGGCAACGTCACCGCCGTCGTAATCTATGCCGCGCTCGGCGGCCAGGTTCAGGATGCTGGCGTTGCGGGCATGGGCGTACTGCACGTAGTACACCGGGTTTTCTGAGGACTCCCGGGTAGCCAGTTCCAGGTCAAATTCCATCTGCGTGGACGCCGCCCGGGCCAGGAAGAAGTAGCGGCAGGCATCCATGCCAACCTCATCCACCAGTTCGCGCAGGGTCACGAAATCGCCGGTGCGCTTGGAAGCGCGGACGGTCTCATCGCCGCGCTTGAGGGTCACCATCTGCGAGATCAGCACCGTCAAGTTTTCCGGATCAATGCCCAGAGCGGCAACGGCGGCTTTCATCCGGGGAACGTGGCCCTGGTGGTCGGCGCCCCAGATGTCGATAACCCGGTCAAAATCCCGTTCGCTGAATTTGTTGTAGTGGTAGGCGATGTCGGAAGCGAAGTAAGTGGGATCGCCGGACGAACGAACCACGACGTTGTCCCGGTCGTCCCCCAGGGCTTTCGAGTTGAACCAGAGGGCGCCGCTGAGTTCGGCCAAATGGCCGCCTTCCCGCAGACGCCCGATGGCCCGGTCGTAGTCGCTGGCGGCAGATTCGGTTTGGAACAACCGTCGCTCGCTGAACCAGTTATCGAACGTGACGCCGATTTCCTGTAAATCTTCGCGGATTAAGGCAACCATTTTTTCGCGGGCTATATCGCCAATTTCGCGGATGGCCGCCTGGTCGTTAATTTCCAGGAAACGGGACGATTCGGCGCGAATGACGTCTTCCGCAATATCGGCAATGTAATCCCCCTGATAGCCGTTGTCGGGCATTTCCGCGTCGCGCCCCAGGGCTTGCTGGTAACGGGTCCAGACGGAACGGTAAAAAGCCTCCATCTGGGCGCCGGCGTCGTTGATGTAATACTCGCGGGTCACATCGTAGCCGGCGGCTTCCAGCACGTTGGCGAGGGCGCTGCCCAGAACGGCGCCCCGGGTGTGGCCAACGTGGACGGGGCCGGTGGGGTTGACGCTGACGAACTCGACCATCACCTTGCGGCCGGCTCCAACGTCGGATGCGCCGAAGGCGTCGCCAGCAGCCCGGACGGCTTCCACCTGCTCTTGGAGCCAACGGTCGCTGAGCTTGAAATTGATAAAGCCGGGAGCGGCCGGCGCCACGCTGGCGATCTCGGGTCGCACTTCGATTCGCTCGGCGATCAACTGGGCCAGTTGCAGCGGGTTAGCCCGAGCGGCGCGGGCCAGCCGCAACGGCAAGTTGGTGGCGAAATCCCCGTGCTCCGGGTTGTTGGGTCGATCGATTTCAATGTCGGGCACAGTCGCTACGCTGATTGCGCCGTCACGGTGCGCCTGCTCCAGCGCGGCGGCGACGGCTGCGCCTACGGTGTCTCTAACAAGCATGATGCCAATCCATCAGAACGGGATCGAGTGTGCGGGTGGTGATGCTGAATGCTAACGCCAACACGTTGCCGGATTGCCTTTTATCCCTCGGCGATCTGAAAGGGAAATCCCAAAGCGCTGGCCGGGTCGATGTTTGCGGTCATATAGCCTTCGGCGCTGCGGGACATTCCGTTTTCGCCGCGCATCGCGTTGCCCTTGGCGGCAAGATCGGCCGCTTTGTCCGCGATGTCAGATACGCCGAAAGCCATGTGATAAGGGCCGGGGCCGAAGGCGCTCAGGTATTGGCCCATGGCGGAATCGGGGTCCAGCGGCTCGGTGAATTCCACGTTGGTTTGCCCGACTTTGAAAATGGCGTTTTTCATTCCCCGAGCGGGATATACTTCGATCTTCACCGGGACCATCCCGAAGTTTTCTTCGACGTATGCGGCCATGGCATCCGCGTCGTGGACAAGGATACGGACGTGATGTATAAACTCGAGCATCGCCTGGCTCCTTTAGGAACAAACGCCTGATCTGGGGACGAGGAAAGAAACGGTGGCACGACGAATTTTACTGGTGGGCGGAGACGAGTTCAGACCGGCCGCAGCGGGTATGGATCGCCACATCCTCGAACAGACCGGCCAGTCAACGCCGCGTGTGGCTATCATACCAACTGCCGCCGCTCACGAAAACCCGGCTCTGGCCGCGTCCAACGGCGTCCGGCATTTCACCGGCCTCGGCGCATCCGCCTACAGCGTGGACGTCATACAGCGCGCCGACGCCGAGAACCCGCGAATCGTGGCTCAACTGGAAGGCGCTGACGTGATCTATTTTACGGGCGGAAGCCCGGAACATCTGCGCGCGGTGTTGGCGGGCAGCCCACTGTTGGCAGCCGTGATCGCGGCCAACCACGCGGGCGCTATCTGGGCCGGCTCCAGCGCCGGCGCCATGGTGCTGGGCGCGGTGATGCGTCGTCCTTCTTCAGGGTCTCCAGTCTCGCCGGCGCTGGGAATTATCCCGGATCTCATGGTATTGCCGCATCATGAGCGCAGCGACCCGCAAGCTGTGACGACCCAACTTTCGTCTCCGGAGACGGTAGGCCTGACCGTTCTGGGTATCGACGGCGGATCCGGGATCATGCTGGATCCTGAAGGAGCGACTGCCCTCGGCGCCGGGAACGTGACGGTGTATCAGGCCGGGAATTGGCGAAGGTACGCTGGCGGCGAAGCGGTTCCGGGCCTGACGCTGGATGGGCCGACCGCCTAACCGCGCCGGGCGCGCAATTCCTCCCAAACGGCGTTGGGCGACACCCCGGCCGCAGCCATCAACGTCATGGTGTGGTAGAGAAGGTCGGCGATTTCGGCCGGCAGGTTCTCGGTATCGCCCGACGCCGCGGCCAGAGCAGTTTCCCCGGCCTCTTCGATTACCTTCTGGGCCACCCGGCTGACGCCGCCGGCCAGGAGTTGCGCGGTGTAGCTGCCTTCCGGCATTTCCCGTTGCCGGTCTTTGATGACGGCGAATAGTTCGTCCAAGACGCGCGGCCCGCCGTCGGATGCGGCATAATCCTCGGGCAGTCCGTCCATCTTGGTATAGAAGCAGGACACCTCTCCGGTGTGGCAGGCCGGCCCGTCCGGTTCCACTTTCAACAGGATGGTATCGGCGTCGCAGTCCACGTACCACTCCCGCAGGTTGAGGTAGTTCCCGGACACCTCACCCTTGTGCCACAGGTCCTCCTGGCTGCGGCTGTAGAACCAGACCTGCGTCCCCTCCACGGTGCGCTTGAGCGAGCCGGGGTTCATATAGCCCAACATCAGCACCTGGCCGGTATTGATGTCCTGGGCAATGGCGGGCACGAGGCCCTTGTCGTCCAGCTTTACTTCAGTCATTTCAAATTCCTCCCAAACTGTAGGGGCGAATAATTATTCGCCCCTACCCGATGCGTTCCAGCACGGCGGGCAATCCCAACAGGTCTTGGATTTCACCGTCGGGTTTGGGCAGTTCGGGGTTCAACGGAGCTCGGGAGCGGTTGATCCACACGGCGGCCATGCCGGCGCCGCGGGCTCCCATCACGTCTTCGAACTGCTTATCGCCCACATATACGCACTCCGACGGGGCAACCCGCAAACGTCGAACCGCCGCGTCGAACAGGCGACGGTCGGGCTTGTAACACCGCTCGCCCTCCGACGATATGACGGTTTCAAATTTCGCCGGGATGCGGGCGACGACGGGGTCAAGATACGCGTCGTCCGCGTTGGATATGACGGCCAGCCGATGGGTCAGGCTGAGGGTGGCCAAGGCTTCCGCTGCGTCGGGGAAAAGCGGCCGCGTTCCCAGGTTGTCTATGGACCTCCGGGACGCCGCCATGGGGTCGCCATCTAATTTCAGTTCAGAGAAAGCCGTGGCGAACGCGTTGGCCCAACCGTCAAGGTAGGAGATGAAAGGAGCGCCCGGCGTGGTCCGCTGTTCCCGAAAAGCGCCGGCGCCGTCATCCCAGGCCTTGCGCAGGGCTTCGGGCGTGGTTTCGAGCTTCTGGCGGTCGATGATTTCTGCGAAAGTCCGGCGCCAGTGTTCCGTGCCGTCCTGCGCTATCGTGTTGAACATATCAAAGATGATGGTGGTGATAGCGCTCATTCGATGCCTCGCTATTTGCTGCCGTCATTCCGGCGAAAGCCGGAATCCATAACGTCCTCTGGATTCCGGCTCAAAGCCGGCCCCGTACTTGATACGGGGCCGGAATGACGAATTGCTGTCAGGGTGTTTCAGATTCGCATTGGTATGCCGCAGGAAGCCAGGTACTGCTTGGCCTCTGCAATGGAATAGGTTCCAAAGTGGAAGATGCTGGCGGCCAGCACCGCATCAGCCTCGCCATCGGAGAAGGCGTCATAGAGATGCTGAAGGTTGCCCGCGCCGCCGCTGGCAATCACCGGAACCGGAACGGCCCGCGAGATCGCCCGGGTCAGTTCCAGGTCATACCCGTCCTGCTGACCGTCCTCGTCCATGCTGGTGAGCAGGATCTCGCCGGACCCAAGAGCCACCGTGCGCTCCGCCCATTTCACCGCGTCCAGGCCCGTGGGGTTGCGTCCGCCATGAGTGAAAACCTGCCAGCCGGAATGCGCAGCGACGGCCAGCATGGGGTCTTTGGGTTCCGGGTACGTTTCGCCGGGCACGACCCGGCGGGCGTCGATGGCGGTGACGATGCACTGGCTGCCGAATTGGGCCGCGCCCTCGGACACCAGGTCCGGGGTGTTGATGGCGGCGGTATTCACCGAGACCTTGTCGGCCCCGGCGTTGAGCATCCGGCGCACGTCCTCGATTGAGCGAATGCCGCCGCCCACCGTAAGGGGGATAAAAACCTGCTCGGAGACGCTGCGCACCACGTCCACCATGGTGTCGCGGGAGTCGCTGCTGGCCGTGATGTCCAGGAACACCAGTTCGTCCGCCCCTTCCAGGTCGTAACGGGCGGCCAGTTCGGCGGGATCGCCGGCGTCGCGGAGGTTGACGAAACTGGTGCCTTTGACGACGCGGCCGGCGTCAACGTCAAGGCAGGGTATGATACGGCGGGTCAGCACGGCAGTAACGTCATCCGTTGCGGCGGGGTCGAAAGCGGTTCTACATCAGCCGGGGCGCTCATTCGGATTCGCGGGTCAAGACCGCGAGTTGTTCCGGGGTGAGCGGCATACCCTGCTCGGCCAACTCCCGGCGGATGCGCTCGCGTTCTTCCGTTCGTCCTTCGGCGTGGCCTTTAGCTCTGGCCCTTCTTTCGACCGCTTCTTTGGCTGCAAAGAACACTTTGAAACCTCCATATAGCGCGGCTGTAGTGGGGAATAGCAGCAGCGTCGCCACTATTATAATCCCGTCTTCCTGTTCGGTCAGCCCATACAGCCAACTCAAAGCCGGCAACCGTCCGCAGAACGCGCATTCGTTGACGAGCACAGCCAGCAGCATACTGAAGCTGATTGACACCGCCCCGTCAAAGAACCGCCATACGGGCCGGATGCCGTCGTTGTTCTCCATGGTAGCACCCTCGTTGGCCGGGTTGGTTTTGCTCGGATTAGTCAGGTTGCGCCGGAGGGCGGCAGGACGCTTATGCGTAGTATCCTTGCCCGGAGTCCGGGCAGCAACTATTATGTCGGGCGAACCATCGGCTCCAAGACGAGCGTAGAGCCGACTGGAAAGGAGATAGAAAATGGCATTGACACTGGCAGACAGCAACCGGATTATGGCGGCGGCAATTGCCCAAGCCAATGAATTGAACATCAAGGTCAGCGTGGCGGTGGTGGACTCCGGCGGACGCCTCATCGGCTTGCAGCGCATGGACGGCGCGATCTGGGCGTCGGCCTACGGTTGCCAGGGCAAAGCCGTGGCGTCGGCCGCCTTTGGCCGGCCCAGCGGCGAAATGCAGGACCGGGCCACCGCGCCCACGCCCGCCGGGATCCGGGAGCGTTCCGGCGCGGAGATGATCTTCGGGCAGGGCGCCGTTCCCATCGTCCAGGATGGTGCTGTGGTTGGCGCCTGTGGCGTAGGTGGCGGAACCAGCGAGGAAGATGAGCAGTGCGCGGCCGCCGGCGCGGCCGCCCTCTAACGGAACGGGTAAGATATTCGCCCCTCTCCCGTTTTCGGGAGAGGGGTTTGCGTTTTCAGGGAACCAGCGCGAGGACCGACGCTGGTGACCCACCGCCATCCACCAGGGGCAATCGTCCGATGACCACGGTTGCGCCGTTGGGAGGCAGCGCGCTCAGATTATTGAGGCACTCCAGGACCAAGGCGCTTTTCCCCAACGCCAGCCGGCTGACCGACAGGTCGGTATCCGCACCGGTGTCGATGCCGTGGGTGTCAATGCCCAAGCCAGTGATGCCTCGGCGTTCCAGCAAAAAACGCGCGGCGTCCGTTCCGAAACCCGGAAAGTGCATGACGCCGTGGGCGTCGGCGTTGATGAACCGATTGGGTTCGTTCCAGTAACGATCCCAGCCGGTGAACAGCAGGACGATGGAGCCGGCGGGGACTTTTCCATTTTGCCGTTCCCACTCGATTACGTCGTCCACTCCCAGGGTGTAATCCGGGTTCCGCATCGCCGGGCCGCTGGCGTCGATTGCCACGGCTTTAATAACCAAGTTCTCCGGCGGGATCCGGTCCGGCCCCACGCCACTGGCCCAAAGGGCCGACGGGGTGGAAAGGTGCGTCCCGCTGTGTTCGCCCATGCTGAACCGCCGCAGCCGGTACCCTTCTTCGTCGATGCTGGCGATGGTCTCAAACTCGACGTGTGGGTCGCCGGGCCACCGGGGAATGTCGGGCCGGATGGGGTGCGTCAGGTCCACCACCCGGCGGTACGTGATCGATGTTTCCATCTTGCCGGCATGATAACCGCGACGGCGCTACGCCGCCATCGGGTAGTCGCCCGCCTGGTCACCGACCCCGCGAGGTTCGTTTATGACGGGAATCAGCCGTTGCATGTCTTCCACGTGGCGGTCAACCCACCGCATCGCGTCGGCGAAGCTGCGGGTGTTGCCCAACTCGGTAAGTTGGCCGTGACGATTGCGACCGTAAATGACGTAGCAGATGGAGGGAACTTCGCCGTGGATGAGGTGGCCGCGGTACGGGATCCGCCGGCCGCCGGACGGGATCGGCGAAGCGGTAACAGCGTGGGTGGCGTCCATCATGCTGGTGCGGGTCGTGGTGATCATGGCGATTACTCCTGTCGCGCGAACTTATCAGCGCGTTTGTCTTGAGCATATGTTCTTATAATCAAATGTTCTATGTCAATGGCCTGGCCAACAGTTTTTGGCTTTTTTGTTCCGATTCCCCGGGGGCCCGACCTGCAAGTGAACGGCCGGCCGAACTACGCCCGGCCCATGCGGCGAGTGGTCAGCGTTGGCGACTACGCGGCGTCTTGCAGGAAGACCTCGATACTGCGGCTTTGTTGGCTCGATGTCTGCATATCCCGCACCATGACCGTGCCGTCTCGCACTTCGTCGTCTCCAATGATCAGGGCGGCGGACACTCCCAGGGCATTGGCCTGGCGCATCTGTCCCCGCAGGGCCCGGCCGCCGTTGGCCAGAATCGCTCCGATGCCGGCATTCCGCATCCGCCGCGCCAAACGCACGCCCTCCAACCGGGCGGCCTCGCCGATTGTGGCAATCAGATATTGGGGTGACGGCTCGTCGGGAACCGGCGCTTCGGCGCGGCGCAGGTTCAAAGCCAACCGCTCGATACCGCTGCCGAACCCGATCCCCGGCGTGGGCCGTCCTCCCAACTGCTCGATGAGGCCGTCGTAGCGTCCCCCGCCGCAGATGGTGGACTGGGCGCCTTCTACGGCCGGCTGGATTTCAAAGACGGTGCGCGTATAGTAATCCAGGCCCCGCACCAGCCGGTGATCAACCCGGTTCGGGATGCCGGCGGCGTCCAGATACGACTGGACCTTTTCCCAGTGGGTCTGGCAATCGGCGCAAAGACATTCCGCCGATTTCGGCGCCTCCTCACCCAACGCCCGACAGGTCTCCACTTTACAGTCCAGCAACCGCAAGGGATTGCGTTCGAGACGTTGCCGGCAATCGGGGCAGAGCTGGGCAGTCTGGCGTTCGTAATAGGATTTCAACGCCGCGATGTATTCGGGGCGACACTGGCTGTCGCCAATGCTGTTGGTGAGGAGGGTGATGTCCGACAGCCCGATGTCGTGCATCAGCGTCCATGCCAGTTCAATCACTTCGGCGTCCACCGAAGGGTCGCCGTCGCCGATGGCCTCCACGCCGAACTGGTGATGTTGGCGAAACCGGCCGGCCTGGGGGCGCTCGTAGCGAAACACGGGGCAGATGTAGTACATGCGCACCGGTTGGGCCTGGTTGTGCATCCCGTGCTCCAGGTAAGCGCGGCAAACCGGAGCAGTGCCTTCGGCCCGCAGCGTGAGCATATCGCCGCCGCGATCCTCGAAGACATACATCTCTTTTTCCACGATGTCGGTGCCCTCACCGACGCCGCGAACGAATAGCCCCGCGTCTTCAAACATCGGGCTGTCAATCCGGCCGTAGCCAAAGCGCCGGGCCACGTCGGTGGCATGGGACTCGATGTAACGCCAGTATTTCTGGTCAGCGGGAAGCCGGTCGGCAGTGCCCCGGGGGGCCTGGAAAGTTGGCATGATGATGCTCTGCGCTCCGTCCGTTTTGCTTGATTGGTAGTCAGGTTGTCAGGAACGCTCGTCGGTGTCGCCGAACAGGATCCTTTCGGCTTCCGGCGGCAGGGTTACGCCCTGCTCCTCCAGTTCCCGCTTCACACGGGCGCGTTCCGCCTTCCGGCCTTCCTCAAACCGTTCTTCAAACCGCTGTTCTTGGTAGGCTTCCCACCGTCTTTTGTACTCATAGTAAGCGGAAAAAACCATCTTGCCTCCCAGGTAGAAAACCAGCGCAGTGGGAAACAGCAGGGCCATCCCTGCTATTATCACCCCGTCTTCCTGTTCGGTCAGCTTCTTGAAGAATCCAATGGCTGGCCAACCGCTGCAATGCTCGCACCGGGCGATAGCGTCCGCCGTCAAGATGCTGGCAGTGACCGATATGGAGCCTTCAACGAACGCCCACGGCGCGCCGACAGAGTTATTCCTCAGTATATCACCCGCCGCTCTTCCGGGATTACGCCGCTGCCGCCGCCAGCTTCGCATTATGCCTTTCCATCGGCTTCCAGCCGGGCCAGTTCCTCAGGCGTCAAACCGCCGATGGTGCACAGGATGTCGCGGTTATGCTGCCCCAGCCTGGGCGGTGGGTTGGCCGGCGTGTCCACGCATCCCGTCAGTTGCACCGGCGTGTTGACCGTGCGGAATGGCCGACCGTAGGTGTCGCCGCTGTCCACAAACATCTTGCGCGTTTCCAGATGAGGACAGCTGTCCAGATCAGCGGCGTCCTGCACGATGCCCATGGAAAAGCCACAGTCCAGCAAATGCTGATTCAACTCCCGCTTGGGAATGTGCTGCGACCATTCCTCGATAGCGGGCACGATGTGGCTGAAATAGAACGGCCCGGTCACGCCTCGCCCCAGGTAGCGTGGATCCTCCGCCAGTTCAGGACGGCCGATGATGTTCCACATCGCGCGCCATTTGTCGTCGGCGTCGCCGGCGCCGGCCAGCACCACATAGCCGTCGGACGCCCGCAGGGTGAGCTGCGCGGAAAACATATTCTCTCTGGCGGTGGTGGTGACCTGGCCGGTGGACTGGAACAGGGGCATGCTGCTGGTGGTGTGCGCCACCATGCAGTCGTACATGGACATGTCCACGTGCTGGCCTTTCCCGGTCTTGCGCCGCGATTCCAGGGCCAGCATTACGCCCAGAGCCGTCCAGACGCCGGGCACGGAATCGCCCACGTTGTCCCCGACCATCTGTGGGCCGGTCTCGGGAGCGCCCGTCATCACCATCCAGCCGCCCATGCCCTGCACGCACGGATTGTTGGCCGGCCAGTTGGAGTACGGCCCGCGCAGCCCTTCGCTGTCGCCATAGCCGCTGATGCTGGCGTACACCAGGCCGGGGTTGATTTCGCTCAATCGGGCGTAGCCAAATCCCAGCCGTTCCATCGCGCCGGGACCCCAGTTGTCCAGGAGAACGTCGGAAACGCGCACCATGTTCTCAAATGCCTTCTTGCCAACCGGGTCGCGGAGGTCCAGGGACACGCTCAATTTGTTGCGGTTGACTCCCAGGTAACGCGCGCTCACCTTGGTCCCATCGGGACCGTCAACGAAAGGATCGTTGGCGCGAGCGCGGTCTCCGCTGCCGGGACGTTCGATCTTTATGACCTCAGCGCCCATGTCCGCCAGGATCATGGCGCAATATGGCCCGGCAACGATGTGTGTCGCGTCGAGGACGCGCAGCCCTTCCAGGGGCAGCGGTTGCAGGCGGATGTCAGCGTCGTTTTCGGCTGTCATGGCAGGCTCCATCCACGCGCCGGAACCCGGTGGCGCCGACGCAGGTTTCATCACAAAAAACTATACAGGATTGCAGTTGCCGACAAAACCACTCGCCGGACCTCACGCGTACCCACTTTCCCCAAACTGTCATTGCGAGCGCAGCGCGGCAATCTCGTCGAGGTAACGAACGTCGCTCTTGGAACGAGATCGCCATCCGCCAGCGGCGGACTTCGCTCCTCGCGATGACAAACTGGGTACGCGTGAGCCATTTTGGTAGCTTGTCAGAAGCAGGATTTACCGGATTTGTAGGATGTACCGGATTGGGTGCGACGCTGCCGTCGGATGATCTCAATCCTGATAATCCGTCAAATCCGGGAAATCCTGCTTCTGACATTCCGCCCCCGGAAAGTGGGTACGCGTGAGCTCGCCGGAGAGTTTGACATTTTTTGGGGGTACTGCATACAATGATTGGGCGCGTTGAGAAATCGCGCTGCCAAACGGCCCGGTGGTGTAGCGGTTAACATACTGCCCTGTCAAGGCAGAGATCGGCGGTTCGAATCCGCTCCGGGTCGCCATTTTCGAACGTTTTCAACGGCTCCGCAAACGGGGCCGTTCTTGTTGTCTGGCGCCTGGTACGCCATGAACCGGCCAAGTGGGACCAACTGCCCACCGCCCTCCAGAACATCGCGCTGCTGGAGGAAAGCGCCGCCCACGTCGCCATCGACCTATCTTGCCCCGCTGCCGCAGTATCTTTCCGGGGTCGGCTCAGAATAAGCCGGCCCCCCTTTATTTGTGATGGCGGACCGGACTCCGAGGCCGGCCTGTTGTACAACGAGTTGGTTGCGCCCATCTCCGGCGTGGTGGTCAATCCCGACGGAAACGGCGACCAGGCAATAAGTCCTGGTTCTATTCCTGATAATCCTTCAAATCCTGACCATCCTGCTTCTGACGATTCCCAAAAAGCCGGCGCCCCTGAGGTGACACCCACCCCTTGCGCAACCGCACATCCGTTCCCTACACTATACCTATCAGTCGGGCGGCAAGCCCAAGGCCACGGCCCAACGCCCGACGCCAGGCGCCAACCAACATCTGAATACCGGGTTCACAGGGTTCGGGTAATCACGGCCAACCGCTGCTACCGTACATGGTCGCAGATGCGCCTGTGGCGGACAGCACGTCGGATTTTCTGCACCGCTGGCTATCGCAAAGGCCGGTAATATCCCCGGTACCGCATAGACCAGTACGGCGGGTCTCACCACCGCTGCGCGAGGGTGGTTCATACAAAAACGGACCGTCAGCACGCGCAAACCTAGGAGTTCAATTCGCAAAAACGCTCTCTGGCCGTAGCGCCGACAACCCGAACCCCCGAACCCGAAATCAGCGAACCAACCAAACCACCGACCAACCAAAGGAGGAAAACCCCAACAACTACCGCGCCGCCGCTCCTGGTGAGCCGGTCGAACCACGCGGCAATCCCGCTGACTTGGCGACGACGCCAGCGCCAACGAAATCGCCAAGCTGCCATCGCCACGGCAGTTTGGCGAATAGCGAGTACGCGCGAGAGCTCGCGGCCCTTGCGAACTGCGCCGCGTCAACGTAACATCCTGGGCCATGCGCTATCGCCGGATCAGCATTGACCGCACCGACTCCATCGCCGCCGTCGCGTTGCCGGAGTGTGCCGGCCCTTGCGCCGTCACCGAGGACGTGGCCGCCGAGCTGCGCGATTGCTGCCGGAACCTCATGCTGGAGGACGAGCTGCGCGTCGTGACCATCTCCGGCTGCGGGGATGCCTTCGCCGTCGGCCGCCTGAAGCCGCCTATGGACGTCCAAACCGCGCCGGTGACGAAACGGCTGGAATGGCAAACCGCCATGGGCGTAGCCTCAGCCGTAGCCGCGTTGCCCATGCCCGTAATCGCGGTTCTCAACGGAGACGCCATCGCCCACGGACTGGAGCTGGCCCTGGCCGCCGACCTGCGCGTCGCCATAGAAACCGCCCGCCTCGGGGCCGGCGATCCTATGATTGACGGCTTCCCCTATGACGGCGCGACCCAGCGGTTGCCGCGTCTCGTCGGTCCGGCCCTGGCGCGGGATCTGCTGCTCACCGGGCGCACTTTGTCGGCTCAAGAGGCTTTGGATGCTGGACTGGTCAACCGGGTTGCGCCGCCCGAGGGGTTGGATGACGTGGTTGCCGATTTGGTATCCACAATCGCGGCGTCGGCTCCTATCGCCGCCCGCTACGCCAAGGAGGCGGTGACCGCTGGAGGGGATTTGACACTGGCCCAGGGATTGCGTCTGGAAGCCGACCTTAGCGTGATTCTTCAAAGTACCAACGACCGCGCTGAAGGCTTGGGCGCGTTCGCCGAAAAGCGTTCTCCCCAATTCAAGGGCCACTGAGTTAGATTTTGCGATGCAAGTACGATTGGATATTCACACCCATGTTGGGGAAATGTTCGGTTTCCAGCCACCCACGCCCGGAATCGCGGAGGCGGTGATCGCCCAAATCAGAAAAGCCGGGCTGGACGGCATCGCCGTCACCGACCATTGGCGTCGTGACTGGAGCTTGGCCCTGCACCGCGTGGTGGAAGAGCATTTTCCCAACCAGGTCATCATCATCCCCGGCCATGAAATCGACATCCGGCCCGTCAGCAGCCCCTTTGACGAGTACCATTGCACCGAACTCTATCTGCCTGGCGGTCGCCTTTTCCGCACCTACTGCCACCCCGGGTACTACACGCCCAACATAATCATCGAGGACAACATCCACGGCATCGAAATCGCCAACCACCACCACGACTGGCACATCCGCCGCCCGGCGGTGGAACGTGTCGCCGAGGCCCACGGCCTGCTCACCTTCTCCGTCAGCGACGCCAACGTGCTGGGCGAAATCGGCGCCGGCAGCACCGAAGTTGATCTGGACGAAATGCTCCGCCGCGCCATCCCCCTGGACTAACAACCGCAAAACCTTCCAAATCCCCCTCTCCCTTGACGGGAGAGGGCCGGGGTGAGGGTGAACCCCTCCCGCAACCGACGTCAATGACCGCTCCCTTTCCCACCATCATCTACGAAAAAGTCGGCAGCGTCGCCCACCTGTCGTTGAATCGCCCGGAGCGTCTCAACGCCTACTCCGTCGCCATGCGGGACGACTTCGCCGAAGCCTTGTGGGCCGTCTCCGAGGACGACGAAGCGCGCGTGCTGCTCATCACCGGACAGGGCCGAGCCTTCTGCGCCGGCGCCGACCTCAGCGAATTTGGCACGGCCCCCTCCCAGGTCATCGCCCGCAGCGCGCGCTGGCAGCGCGACGTCTGGGGTCAACTGATCGACCTCCCCAAACCCATCGTGGTCGCAGTTCATGGGTACTGCATCGGCTCCGGCCTCGAGATCGCGCTCCTGGCCGATGTCCGCATCGCCGCGTCGGATACCATATTCTCCATGCCGGAGGTACAGTTGGGAATGATCCCCGCCGCCGGCGGCAGCCAGACCCTGCCGGCCAACGCCGGCCCGTCGGTGGCGTTGGACCTGCTTCTCACCGGCCGTCGCTTCGACGCCGGCGCGGCGCTGGATTATGGTCTGGTCAGCCGGGTGGTGTCGCCCGAAGCGCTAGCGGAAACTGCTTGGGGCATCGCAGAACAGTTGGCCCAATTGCCGTTCGGCTTTTCCGCCGCCGTGCGGGCGGCTCTGCGGGACGGCGGAGATATGCAGCTGTCCGAAGGATTGCGATTGGAACAACGACTGTCGGCATCACTGATGGTTAGCACGGAGACAGGATGAACACCACAGAATTTCTAATGATCGCCTCGGCTATCGTTCCTGACCGGACCGCCGTCGTCTTTGACGGTCAGGAAATCAGTTTCGAGATGCTCCAGGAGCGTGTCAACCGCCTGGCCAACGCCATGTCCGAATTGGGCATCGGCGCCGGCGACCGGGTGGCGGCTATGCAGACCAACTGCCACCATCTGTTGGAAATCTACTTCGCCGCCGCCCAACTTGACGCCATCTACGTCCCCATCAATTTCCGCGCCAAGGAGGATGAGCTGGCTACCATGCTGGCCATCGTGGAGCCGGCCCTGCTGTTCCTGGGTGAGCGTTATCTGCCGCTGGCGCCGGCGGACGGCTCCCTGCCAGCCGAGCGCATCGTGATGCTGGACGCCGCCGGACTGGACGGCCGCCACAACTACGACGACCTGCTGTCCAACGCCGACCCGGAACAGCTCCACTTCCCCGAAGACGACGAGGACGCCACCACCGTCATCATGTTCACTTCGGGCACCACCAGCGTACCCAAGGGCGTGCAGTTGACCCACGACAGTTTCAGCACCTTCCTGCTGACCAGCGTCACGCCGGCCGACCCGGACATCGAGGAAACCAATCTGCTCACGGTGCCGCTCTACCACGTCGCCGGCCTCCAGGCCGCCCTGGCCGCGGTGTTCGGCGGGCGCACCCTGGTGGTGATGCCGCAGTTCGACCCGGAGGAGTGGCTGGCTTTGGCCGCGGCACGCCGGGCCAACCGGGCCATGTTGGTGCCCACCATGCTCAAGCGGGTGATGGACCATCCCCGTTTTGGAGAGTACGACCTGTCGTCCCTAGGCGTCATCACCTACGGCGCGGCGCCCATGCCCCTCCCGGTCATCCGGGAAGCCATCGCCAAGTTCCCCCACACCCGTTTCATCAACGCCTTTGGCCAGACCGAAACGGCGTCAACCATCACCATGCTGCCCCCCGACGACCACGACCTCACGGGAACGCCAGAGGAGGTAGAAACCAAGTTGCGTCGGTTGACTTCCATAGGGAAACCGCTGGACGACGTCGAGGTGATGATAGTTTCCGAAGGTGGCGAGCCTATGCCCGATGGCGAAGTCGGCGAAATTGTCGCTCGCGGCCCCCGGATGATGACCGGCTATTGGCAGCAGTCTGACGCCACCGGCGACACCCTGCGCGGCGGCTGGCTCTACACCGGCGACCTGGCCTGGCAGGACGAGGACGGCTACATCTACCTGGCCGGCCGGGCCCGGGATTTCATCAAGCGCGGCGGCGAAATGATTTCCCCTGAGGAAGTGGAGCAGACCCTGGCGGAACACCCCGGCGTTGCGGAAGCCGCCGTCATCGGCGTGCCGGACCTGGAATGGGGCGAGGAAGTACGCGCCGTGGTCGTGGCCGGTGACCCGGCGGTGTCCGAGGGAGAGTTGATCGACTTCTGCCGTGACCGGCTTGCCGGGTTCAAGCGTCCTCGTTCCGTGGTGTTCGTGGATGTGTTGCCGCGCAACGTGATGGGCAAAGTGATGAAACGGGATTTGCGAGAAGAATTCGGCCATCCCGTCTCTAACAGTTGAATGGGAACCAAAGTGGGACCGGAGGGAACGGTATGGATATAGCGGTAATGGGCGCCGGCGGCGTCGGCGGCTACTTCGGTGGGTTGTTGGCCCGCGCCGGAAACGATGTGACATTTATCGCCAGAGGGCCGCACCTGGAAGCAATCCGCCGGAACGGCCTGCGGGTCGAGAGCGGCAACGACGGCACGTTCACCGTCCCCGGGAACGCCACGGACAATCCGGCGGAAATCGGCCCCCGTGAACTGGTCTTGTTCGCCGTCAAGATGTACGACAACGACGACGCCATCCGGGCCATCAGCCCGTTGGTCGGGCCGGAAACCATCATTTTGACCTTGCAGAACGGCATCGACAACGGCGAAAGATTGGTGGACGCCTACGGCTCGGAGCGTGTAATGATCGGCTCGGCGTACCTGGAAGGACGCATCAGCGAGCCGGGGGTGGTTACGCAGGGTGGTCCGGGGGCGGCGTCTTTCGGCGAGCGCACCACGGGAATCACGGAGCGGGGCCGGCGGCTGCTGGAAGTTTTCCAGGGCGCGGGCTGGCGGGTTGAGTTGCTGGAGAATATGACCGGGATGCTGTGGAAGAAATTCGCCTATTTGGCCGGGTCGGCCGGCGTCTGCGCCGCCAGCGGTTGCACCTATGGAGAACTCCGCACCGTACCGGAGACCCGTTCCGCCATCCAGTTTGCCATTGCGGAAGCCCTGGCCGTGGGCGAAGCCTCCGGCGCCCCGCTGGAACCCGATTCGCTGGAATGGTCCATGAACGCGCTGGACAACTTCCCCGCCGCCGGCATGGCGTCGTTGGCAAAAGACTTCGCGGAAAGCCGGCCCGTAGAGCTGGAAGGTCTCACTGGAACGGTGATCCGAATGGGTCAGGACTACGGCGTGCCGACCCCGGTGAACGACGCCCTGTACGCGGTACTGAAGCCACGGGCTAATCGGATTGAGGCCGATCTGTCTGGCCGCTGAACAGGCGCCGCATCCCGGCCGCATCGGGAACATAGATCGACCGAACGCGCCGGTTCACCGCCGGCGCCCTTCTTTCGCAGAGCGCGCCGTCGGGCCGGCATCCCCGTTTTCCGCAGCCTGCCGGACGGCACCAAGCACCCGGACGACATCGCCGAAGCCCGGCGGTTGCTGGCCGAGGCGGGCGTCCCGGAGGGGGTTTGAGGTCAACGTGATGGCCCGCACTGCGGTGGAGTACGTTGACCTGGCCCAATTGCTCTCCGACCAGCTGCGCCGGTATCTCGGCTGGGAAGCCACGGTACAGCCCATCGACAGCGCCACCGGCATCACCCGCTACAAGGAACAGGACTACCAGATTGCCGCCCAGGGAACCGCCTTGCTGGTGGGTGAACCTGACCCCATCATCGGCAAGATTTTCATGCCCGGCGGCCTCTGGATCCAGTGGTCGGGTTGGGACGCGCCCCAGCAGTTCAAGGACTGGTTCGCAGCGCAGAGCCGGGAACTGGACCGGACCCGCCGCGCTGAAATCCTGCGGCAGATGGAGGATTGGGTACTGACCGAGGACCCGGGCCCCTTGCTCGTGTACTACTGGAGTTACCGGGATCAGGTCGTCAACAAGCGCATCAAGAACTTCCATATGCCGGCCAGCCTCTGGACCCAACTCAAGCACGACCGTATCTGGTGCGACCCGCAGTGCTAGATCTAAACTGAAGCCAAGGTGAAATCTACATGGCCAATGCGAAGCGGGTGGACTTGGGCGTTGCTGGTGATTTCCTCCGCGCGAGCCTGAAGCTCGGTGCGGCAACGGCGTTTGACTTCTTCCTGGCGGTGGGTCAAGTTGGTGAAAAAGCCGCCCACCTTCTCACGCACGGCAGCTTTGGTTCCCAGGCAGAGATTAGCGGTGACTTCCTGGCGCGCCCAGCCCCAGATGGCTTCATCGGCGTTGAAGTCTGGACTGTAGGCGGGCAAATTTACCAGGCGCAGGTTCAGGCCGGGCGTGGTCAGATAAGCCCGGATCGCGTCGCCCCGATGGGCCGGGGCGTTGTCCCAGATCACCGTCAGCGGTTCGGCGTGTTGCGCCCGTCCGCCAATGGCGGACCGCAGGAAGTCGGCAGAGGTGGTCCGCCTGTGGCGGATTGCCCTCCAGTTCCATCACCTCCACCTCGCCGGTTTCCAGACACACCGCCGAGTAGTAGCTGACTTTCTCACCCCGGCGCGGGCTGGTGGAGTCCACCAACGCCGGTTCTCCCTTCAGCGCCCACTTCCCCCGCAAATCGGCATCCGCCTGAAAGTGGGCCTCGTCGACGAAGAATATCTTGCCTCCTGTCCGTCGCGCCGTCGCCGTCAGCGCCCCATACTCCCTCACGAACGTTTCCCGACGCGCCGGGTCCGCTTTCACCAACCGCTTCCGGGGACGCTTCAGCACAAACCCCAACCGATGCAGGTAGTTCAGATCCGCCTGCGGCGGACTCCGGCTCAGTGGCAACCCAAAGCGCTGCTCCACAAACTGCCGCACCGCCTGCCAGTTCCAGTTGGACACTCTGATGCCCGCCTGCGACGGCAATTCCTGCACCGCTGCCTTCAACTCCCCGCGTTGCTCCACGTCCAACGCGGGGGGGAACCACCTGTTTGTTCGAAAACCAGCGCCTTGGGTCCGCCCTCGGCGAAAGCCTTGACCCATTGGCCTATGGTGTGGGCATCCCGTTCCAAGGCTCGACCCACCGCCGCCGCTGTCCATCCCTGGGCCAATAGCCACACCGCGTGCCATCGTTCCCGTTCCCGTGGCGACGGCGCTCGGTACATCCGTCGCCTTACTTCAGCCTCGTCTCCGCCTGCGGCGGACCACTGCTCCAGCAACCCACCCATCTCCTGCATACCCTACTTCCCCCTCAGATCTCCAAACGACCGTCCACTTTGCCCCTAATTCTACCCAACACCAATGCGGGTTTCACCTTGGCTTCAGTTTAGTACTTGGTCAACGTTGTATCGTCAGATAAAGGATAAAATGGGCCACAGTCGCTACTCTGACGGTCAAGCAGTGGTACGGGAGGTGCAGCAGCCATGGCTCAAGAGAAATTTGCGGTACGGTTGTCAGCGGAAGATCGCAGCCAACTGGAGGGATTGATCCGTCGCGGCCAGCATTCCGCTCGGATCATCAATCGGGCGCGCATTCTGCTCAAGACCGACGCGGGCTGGAGCGCTTCCCAGGTGGCGGCGGCGCTGGACACGTCGGAGCGCACGGTGTTTCGCACCAAGCGGCGGTACGCCGAGGAGGGGTTGGACGGCGTACTGCATGACCACCCCCAGGCCAACCGGTATCGCAAGCTGGATGACCGTGGTGAAGCCCACCCCGTATCAAGTACGGGGCAGGTTCTGATCGCCCTGGCGTGCAGCGACGCTCCCGAAGGACATGACCACTGGACCCTGTCCGCCACAGGCGGACTGGCCGACCAGGTAGTGGAGTTGGGCGTGGTGGAGAGCCTGTCGTATGAGACGGTGCGGCTCCGGCTCAAAAAACACCCTCAGGCCTTGGCAAAAGCGTCAGTGGCGCCTGGCCCAGATGAACGGGGAGTTTGTAGCGGCGATGGAGGACGTGCTGGACCTGTACGCCGAACCCTACGACCCCGACCGGCCGGTGGTGTGCTTTGACGAGACCTCCACCTCCGCCGCAGGCGGACTGGCCGAAGTGCGAGAACCGCTGCCCGCTCAACCGGGACGCCCCCGACGCCAGGACTACGAGTACCGCCGCGGTGGGACGCGCAACCTCTTCCTGTTTTGTGAGCCACTGGCGGGCTGGCGCGTGCGTCCCTTGACCAATCAGGCCGTCACCCAGCGGCGCGCCATGGTGGACTTCGCCCACCAGATGCGGTGGCTGGTGGACACCGCCTATCCCCACGCTCCGGTGGTCCGCGTGGTCCTGGACAACCTGAACACCCACCGCCTGGCGTCCCGGTACGAGACCTTCCCGCCGGCCGAGGCCCGCCGCATCGCCAAACGCCTGGAGTTTCACCACACCCCCAAACACGCCAGTTGGCTGAATATGGCGGAGATTGAATTCAGCGCCTTGAGCCGGGCCTGCCTCAAGGGGCGAAACTGCCTCAAGGGGCGAAACCCCGACGCCGATGCCCTGCAACGCGCCATCACAGCCTACGAAACCCAGCGCAACGCCGCGCGCTATAAATTGGCGCTTCAGCGCCGACGACGCCAGAACCAAACTCCATCGCTTCTACCCCTGCCTTTCCAGCTTTGACTGAGCACTAGCTTGCTTCGCTTTCTTGCTGGCGGTCGTTTTGGCTACCGCCTCGAATTTACTCTGCGGTATGGTTTTAGAGCCTATCCTAATAACCCAGCGGCTCTGAGGGCGACGAGGGCGCAGGCGAAATGAAGAAAAGCGATGTAGTTCTCGGGGTATTTGTCCCAACGGACCAGGATCCGCCGAAATCGGTTCAGCCAGCCATGAGTGCGTTCCACCACCCAGCGCCGGGCCTTGAACCCGGCCTCCCGCTTGATGGCCTTGGCCTCCTCGCCGCGGCTGCGGATGTGGGCGGTGAAACCGAACTCCTCCAGGGTGCGACGCACTTCGTCAAAGTCGTATCCCCCGTATCAAGTACGGGGCAGGCTCTTGTCCAGGCACATACCCTGGGGCTGGGCTGGGTTCGGGCCGTGGCACGGGCACACTGTCCACCGTGGCCCGCACCAGCTTCATGTCATGGCGGTTGGCCCCGTCCACGGCCAAGCCCACGGGAATGCCCGCCGCTTCGGTCAGCAGGCTACGTTTGACGCCCCGCTTGCCCCGGTCGGTGGGATTGGCGCCGGTTTTTTCCCCGCCCAGGGGCGCTTTGGTCATGGCCCCGTCCAGGCTCACCCAACTCCAGTCCAGACCTTTCAATTCGTCATAGCGTTCCAGCCCTACCCGCCACAGCTCCAGAAACACGCCGGCGGCAACCCATTCCTGAAAGCGCAAATGGGCGGTGGAACCAGAACAGATGCCGGTGGCGTCCAGGGCTTTCCACTGGCAGCCGGTGCGCAGCACGTAAAAGATGCCATTGGCGCAGGTGCGGTCGGGCACCCGGGGCCGACCGCCGCCAAACCGATGGGTGTTCACGCGCTCCGGGATCAAGGGCGCCAACACCTCCCACAGCTCGTCGGAGATCCGGAACCCGCCGGTGGTGGGATTGGTCTTGGCGGCTGGCCCAGCCCGCTGCGGACGGGGTGGCTTGGAATCTTTCGCTTTCGTCATAGCTCCAGTATAGACGCAACCCCAGCTTCCCTTCCCGAAATACCCTGACAGGTTTCAGGTAGTTATTAGGATAGGCTCTAAACTGGACTTTGTACGTTCAAGCGGCGTAGGCGAGGGAATCGATAAGCCGAGCGTACAATTCGGGAACGGGTTTTCCCCGGTCACAGTCGGATAACGACATTGAAAAACTGTCCGAAGCCAGCCACAGGTGGCGTCGCACCAGGGCGATGGCATCCACGAAAGTGGGGGCGGGTTTGGCGTACCAGGCCGCCGTGCGCTGGGTGATGGGGCTCTCTTGTTGCAGCGAGTGTGCCGCCAGGGCGATCCAGGAAAACAGACCCATCAGGACGGGCGTGGTGCGGGCAATGGCGCGATCCGACCATTGGCGCTGAGTTTCCACGCCCAAGTGAGCCCGTACTTCCTGGTAAGTGACCTCCAGCTGCCAACGCAGCACAAACCACTCCAGGATCTGGACTGGGGCGACCGACTCATCAGTGCAGAGCAGGGCCTGAGTGTCCAGTTCACCTTTGGGGTCTCGGACCAGCGCCCAGCGGATGGGTACGGGCGGTTTGCCGGGGTGGTACCAGAGGGCGGTCTGCGAAGCCAGTTCCAGCGTGCGCATGGTGCCGTCGTACCAGGACACCGACGCGGTGTCCCAGAGCAGCTCGGGATCGTCAAGGCGTTGCTTGAGGGTGGGTTGACGTGCCCCCTTGACCCGAGGGCGACCGGTTTGGCCCGGTTGACGGGGTGGCGCGGGATCGTAGAGACCGGCATCCAGGCGCAGCCTGGTGATGAGGGTTACGGGTTCATGGAGGGACTGGCAGAAGTAGAGCAAGTCCAGGACGGCATAGCCATTGTCGCCCACCACCACCAGGGGGCGATGGGGCAGCCAGCGGCGCAGCAGCAGGATCATCTGGCGAGCCCAGTCGGTGAGTTTCTTGTGCCGGCGTCCCTGCCTTTGGTGATAGCGTTCCGATGGCGCCAGCGCGGTGAGCAAGGGCAGGGCCCAGAACCGTCCCGCCCAGGGGATGCGTCCCAGCCACATCAAACTGATCCAGCGCAACCCGCTGGCCTTGACCGTATAGCTGCGGCTGGAACGCACGGCGTCTCGGTAGACACCCAGAGCGTTGATCTTTGGACCCTGCCGACGCTCCAGGGTTTCGTCGATACCGAACACCAGCGGACCGTCGCCGTGGTCGAGATGTTGAAGCAGCAACCTGAGCAAGACCTGGGACGCCCCAAGGGGCGACCACGCCGCCCGGTTCAGCACGTGATGGTAGCGGGCATAGTTGCGGTCGCCGCTGAGGCCCATGACCCGCAACGCCGCGGCCACTGTGCGCTGGCCCGGCGTCAGGATCGCGCCGACCAATAGGACCTGAGCCTTTTGCCAGGTTCGGTTTTGGAACAGCATGGCGAAGGGAAAGAGAACAGTTACAATGGCATCGGGCAGGGTGAGCACGAATTGACCTACGGTGAGTTGTGGGGTCAAACCAGCTTACCCTGCCGCTTTCATTTTTCTAGTTTTTGTACAAAGTCCAGCTAAGTACCACCGGAACATCACGTCAGGGCAACGGGGCTTCCTCCCGGAGCGCCACAACCAGGCTGATCAGGTTGATCCCCAACCGCTGCTTCCCCATCACCACCTGGTCCAGTTGCGGCGATGACGCGCAACGACGTTGGCAGCCCGGGCAGGTGCGGGCGATGTAGGCGTGATCCACAACTTCCACCGGAACCCGGGGCAGGTCAATCACTTCCCGCGTGCGGTGGGTCCAGCCCCCGTACAACCGGGTCGAGCAGTCGGGACACTGCTCTACCACGTGCTCCACCCGTCCAGTGGGCGCCATGCGAACCTGGGGAAAGCCGCGGGAGCGCGGTTTCCTGGGCCGCGCCGGCTTACGGTCCGCCTGGGGCTTCAGCCCGGGCTCGGCCTGAACCTCTAGATTTGGCCCGCCCTTCCAGTTGGGTAATACGCTTCTCCAGGCTCTCGATGACCGCCTGTTGCCGGATGATGTCGGTCAGGACATTTCGGTCGGTAGTCCTGAGGCTAATTCGAGCATCCATGCCAGCATATCGACATCACTGCCGCGGCCCCCAACCTCTGACAACCCCTTTCGCTCAATTCCCACCCCAAGTCTGAACCGTTACCGCCGAGAGGGGCAATTGGCACCGGGCAGGGATATGGTTAGATTAGTCTCTGCCACGGTCCTCAGTACCCTTGCATTACGCCCAACTGATCATAGGCGGGCGTACCCTGTGCTGATTCATAGCGGCAGGCAGGCATTCTCGTATGCCTTCCTCGCGGAATTAGCGCAGGGCATTGGGCGACCGTGGCAAGTAGCCTGAATCCTACCGTTCGCGAGGGAGGTGCCATGTGGCCCGTGTCAATTGCCGAGCCAGCAAATCCATCAAAACCGTTGCCATAGTCATGCCGCCGTTGGGGTCCGCCCTGACGCTGGATGCGCCCGGCCTCTTATGGGGATTTCCCAGGCCAGCGAAAAATGGGCGACGCAGCAAGCCCAACGCTTTCCGCGCAAGCCAACCGGCGCGAATCCTAGACAACGGGCGCGCTAGCGGTTCCGGCCCAGAAGCGACTGCGACGGTGGTCTCGTCGTCGCGTCGCGACTGCGCTTTCAGCCCCATCAAGCGGCGTGTCGCCGAAAACGCCCTGATCCCGGTTGCTATCCGGGATGAGTGGCGGGTCCCTTTCCAGTACGAAGTTGCGCCGGAGTGCGTCCCGGAATGTGCGCCCCGAAAACAAGCAACGGCGCGGCGGGCGCATCATCCACTTCGAACCGGCCATCAAACACGACGGGACGGCATTCGGGCCAACCCAGGGGCATTCAGGCGTCCTATCGGTAGGAAGTCCCTGTAGCGTCGGAAGCGGTTCAGCGTAGATCGTTTGAGAGAAAACCCACCCAACGCCGTACCCCCGAAGACTGTGTGATTTTACCGGGATCACTATTGCGCGGCGTGATGCCTGTCGCGGTCGAATCAAGGGCCCGCGGCCATTGGGAGGTACATACCATGCCGTTTTTCGGGCCTTTCCTGAAATATGCCGATTTCAGCGGGAGAGCGACCAGGTTGGAGTTCTGGACGTTTACGCTGCTCAACGGTGTCGTTGCTTTGATCCTGTGGATGCTGGCATGGCAGAGCGGCAGTTGGTGGCCGATTGTCCTGGTGTTCCTGTATGGACTGGTGGCGCTTTTGCCAACGTGGGCGGTGTGGGTCCGGAGGCTCCTCGACACCGGACGCAGCGGATGGTCGCTCTTGTGGAGCCTGGTGCCGTTGTTTGGAGCCGTAATCCTGTACGTCTTCGCGTTGCTGGGCAGCGACGACGACAACGAGTACGGCCCGGCGCCCTGACTACGCCACGTTGCGCCGCAATTCCGGAAGAGGTAGCCGCTCATGCGCTCTCATATGTTCACCGCTCTTGTTCCCGACGAGCAGGTAACCTACGTCGCCGCGCCGAACACCCAAGGCTACTGGATGTCCATTGGGTGCGGGGCGATCATCGGGCTGTGTTTCTTCCTGTTGCCCGGTCTCATCATCCTGGTGGTTGGCATCATCCAGTACGCCAAATTCAAAGACGCCGAGTGCGTCGTCACCACCAAACGAGTCATTGTGTCCGGGTGGGGGAGTGGCAGACGCATGGTCGAGTTTGAGCATGAGGAGATAGCCAGCATAACCCGTTCCGGTTCGCTGACCAAAACGGTGACTATTCGCGGTACAGATGGCCGGATGGTGAGGCTACGCAACGTAGCCTATGACTGGGAGCTGGTTGAGAAAGTGCAGGAAGCGATAGCGGCAAGCCGGTCAGGACCCTCCTGACAACCACCCCCCGTACTTTACCCTGGTGAAATTTTCCACACACGGAGGACGGACCAAAATGGCGGCAAACGAAAGCCCGGAACGAAGCGAGCAACCCCAGGCAGAGCGGCCTGCTGGCGGTATCTTCAACTTCTCCAACAAAACGCTCATCATAGGCGGAGCCGGCGGCGGCGTAGCGCTGTTCGTGGTCATCGCGGTGGTTGCGCTGCTGGTGACGGGCGTTTTCGGCGGCGGAGGTGGCGCGTCCGGCGGCGGCGACATCCTAGGCTACATTCCTGGCGACGCTGAGTTCGTCGTGATCGAAGATATCAGAACGCAAGCGAACACCGAGGGTCTGGAAGACTACGCCCAATTCCGGCGCGGAGGAGATGACACCAGGGATACCAAAGTAACTGGCATGGACGATGACAACATCGAACTTTTCGCAGTTGTGTACGGCGTGTTGGGGGGCGAAGATACGCTGTGGATTGCGCAAGGCAACTTTGAATTTGACAACATCCGGGAGGAACTCGATGACGGTTTGGAGTGCGAGGACGACGATTACCGGGGATTCGAAATATGGGAATGCCCCGGTCGCAACTTCCCGACGGCGGTGGCCGTTTTTGAGAAAGACCGGTACGTCGTCATAGCTTCGCAAAGACAATCCGACTTGGAGCAACTGCTCACGGACATGAGACGGTATCCCGACAGACTGGCTAACGCTAAAGACAGCGACATCCGTCGTATCCTGAACACCGTCGGCGATGGGTGGATGCGGATTGCGGTGGCAGACGCCTGCGCAGTGGACCGCTGCGCAGGGTTCGGGATGGCATTGAAGGGCGACGACAGCGACTCTATAGATGTATCATTTGGTCTTATGTTCGGCTCGGAGCGCGCCGCCGAAGCCATGGAAGGCGAAATCGAAATCGACGACTTCGTTACGTCTGTACTCGCCGATTTTGCTCTTGATCTGGACATCAGCGATGTAAAAGCAGACGGCGACTTCGTCATCGTCAACGGCGCCGCCGCATTTATTGACCCGGACGACGTCCGCTCCGCAAACGTGAACAGTGGCAGAGGGAGCGAGAGCAGAGATAGGGACGCAAGCGCACAACCTGCCCCTACTGGGGCGCGGCAGGCATCGCCCGCCGCGCCGGCGGCAACGTTGGCTCCTTTGGAGCCGACATCCCAGGCTCCATCGCGTAGTCAGTGGTTGGAAGACTGCGCGGACGTCTCGCTGGACCAATCTAACCGGCTCCTTGCCCGACACCAACAGATTACATCCGAAGACGCGTACGAATATTGCCAATGTTTGTATGGTTACTTCGAAAAGTGGGATGGGCCGCCGTCATACACGGTGAGCGATGTAATGGACGGCAGTTCGGGCGTTGGCGGCGCATTAAGCTTTGTGGATCTGATGTCAGACGCGCGTGGCTATTGTAGTGGATGGTGAGAAGTTCGTCGCGGAAGAGATGCCGCAACGGCGCAGCCGGATGAAACGATTGCAGGAAAATGACTACCGACGGATTGTAGAAGATGACTTGGAAGACATACCCGTGTACAGGATCTGCCGGCCTGAGAAGCCGGCGTATGCCAAGGAGAGGACGTAACCATGCGGAACAACAATGCCAAGAAAAACAAAAAGAACCTCGACTACAAACGCTTTGGCGCGGCGATGCTCGTATTAGCCCTTGCAGTTGGCTTGGGTTGGTATCTGAGCGACCTGCCCGACAGTGCCGGCGACCGAGTAGCCGCCGCGGCTGGTCGGGTCAACGAACAGGTCGGCGACACTCGGGACGATTTTCGGGAAATCCAAAACCTCGCCCTGGAGGCTCAAGCTCCGCCGGCAGTTATGCAAGAGACTACTTCCGGCGGTGGAACGCGGGCTTCAACCAGCGCCGCGGTGCGGCCCGCTCCGGCATCACATAGCGCCCCGGGAGTCCCGGCCGGAGTGCAAGGCGGGGTCAACATCGCTGCTGTTCCGGGAGGCGATCACGACGAAGGCAACGAGGGAGACGCCAGCGCCGCTCCTCCCGCCACGCTGACCTTCAATGAGAAAGCTCGAGAGATACAGGGTGCCGCGCCGCTCACCGTCCATCAGGACGCCGCCCAGCGGTTGGTGGACAGCTGGCAACCGCAGTACGAGGCGGCAGTTCAGGAGCACAACTCGTTGATGTTGCGGATCAGCGAGACCCGTGCGCTGTGGAACGAATACCGCGATGAGCAGACCGGGCTCATCAATGAAATGCACAATTCGCACCTGGGCGCCAACATGGCTATGGACCTGCGGTCCGACATTCGGGCCTTTGAGGAGTGGGACCGGAACGCCGAGCACATCGAGATCCAATCCAACATCGCTATGCAGAAACTCCACGACATGAACCGGGCCATTCAATTTCAACGCAATCGGGCCGATTTCCGCGCTGTGATTGGGCAATCATCCATCGGTATGTCCCTACAGGTATCACTGCTGCTGGAAAGCCTGGATACCTTTGAGAACCGCACCAACGCGCTCTCCGCCGCGATTACCTCCGGCTGAAGCGCCCCACCGGGAGCAACCCCTTGAACCTGGACACTTTAAACATCAACGAATTCCTCGAACATAGCTGGGTTAGAAAGGCTCATGGCGTAGGGATCATCGCTACTCTGGCTCTCCCTTGGGCAATTGTTGAGGACCATAGCGATGCGCTCAGCGCTTTCTTGTTGCTCTACCCGGTGTTCGCTGAATTGCAACACCAGGCGGTGGACACCGTCATCGCCCTGCTCCTGATCGGCGTTATCGTGTCGGCGTCAGCCGTCCATTTATACGTGAAGATGGGAAACAGGCGCGGATTGTGGACGGCTTGGATGATTACCATAGCGCTACTGCTGCTGCCGCTACTGGCCAGCGAGGCGGTGGTCATCTGGTGGGGCTGGGCCGCAACGCTGTTGCTGATCGTTCCGCATCCGACTGTCTGGTGCGTGAACGAAATGCGCAATCTTCCCGGCGCGGCTTGGGCAAGTCTCAAAGACGCCTTGCGGCGCGGCAGGAGCCGCAAGGTCCGCCACCAGCAACCGTAACAGGGAAAACAGCGGCCAGGCCTGGACTTCAGGAGGTATCGGGCGATGCGGCAATCCATCTTGCGCCAATGGTTATGGAATGACATTGCAGCAGGAGTAGCCAAGATTTTCCGAAAGGAGTAGGAGCCAGATGAGCGACACCACAGAAGAACGTTTTCCGGAGAGTGTCCCGGGCGAGGACCGGATGTACGGGGACGTACCGACGGACCCGCAGTTCGCCAACAATCCTGAGCCCCGCTGTCCAGTACTGATCATCGCCGACTGTAGCGGGTCGATGGCGGGCCCTCCCATAGATGCGATGAATCAGGGAGTCGACACTCTGTACCAGGCCATCGCGGAGGACGAGGTCGCGCGCAACCGGGTGGAAGTGGGCCTCCTGTCTTTCAGCGACGAGGCCAGGGTGGAGCGCGACTTCAGCACGGTATCGGAGGGCAGCAGCTCGGCCATGGCGGCCGGCGGCGTCACCAATATGCACCTGGGTATCCAGCAAGGCTGCGACCTCCTGGACGGCCGCAAGGAGCAGTATCGGCGAAACGGTATCCCCTACTACCAACCCATCATGGTGCTCTTCAGCGACGGACTGCCCACCAGTTCCCAATCGGAGATGCGGCGGGCTAACGACCGCTTGGTGGACATGGAGAACCACCGCCGCCTCACGATATTCAAGGTGGGGGTCACGGCCGAGGCAGTGCGGGCGATGCGGAGAGCGCTGCCCAACCCGGATTCCAAGTTCCAGCCCCTGCTACTGGACAATCTTAGGTTCACCGACTTCTTCGTGTGGCTGAGCAGGTCGGTATCGGATATGTCGCGTAGCGTGCCCGGCGATGGTGTGCCGCTTACGGACCCAAGCAGTTGGGCCACCACCTTGCCTACCTGATTGGATACTCAGCAAAAGCAGACGCCAGGTATCGAAACTGAGGAAGCGAACTGTCGTGGCCGGTTTCATTGACAGGATCATCCGTCGTAGGCAGAACGGCGGCCGGGCTCAGGGGCCCGGGAACGTTCCTGCCGAGCCGGGGCCGTTGCGGACCGGAAGTGAGATCGGCGCCGGCGGGGAAGGCACAGTGTACGAGGATGAAGACGATCCCCGGATGGTCATCAAAGTGCTGCACCCGGATCGTGCCACGCCGGAGCGCGCCGCCAAGTTGCGGGCCATGTGCGATAACCCGCCACCGAACGCTCGAACGCTGGGCTGGCCGAACTCGGTGCAGGCTGACATTGGCAAGAAAGCACTCCGCTACCGGATGCCCAAGGCCCCGGGTGGAAGTCGTACGGTGTACAGTTTCATCAGTGCCAACGAGCGCCGGCAATTACCGGCTCCCCAGCAGGAGTACGAGTACCGTACCAAGATTGGCGTCAAGATCGCGGAGGCATTCCGCCACTTGCACACCATCCACGTACGGATCGGGGACGTGAATCACCGGAACATACTGGTGAGCAACGACGGCTCCGTCATGCTGATCGACTGCGACAGCTTCCAGATACCGCACCCGTCTGGGGGACAACCGTATCCCTGTGTGGTGGGCAGTCCTGAGTACACTGCGCCTGAGATTGACGACTTCCGGCGGCAGTTCCGGTCACAGGACAGCGACAACTTCGCTCTGGCGGTGCTGCTGTACCAGCTTCTGGGCGACGGCAGCCATCCCTACCAGGGAATAGACGAACGGTCCGACGATTCAGTGTCAAGTCCCCGGAAAAGAATCCAGGAGCATCGTTTCGCTCACCAGCCGGGGAACAACCGTTGGGGTCCCACTCCCGAACAGCTGCGGAGTTGGGAGGCTATGCCCACGCCGGTGCAGGATGCCTTTCATGCGGCATTTTCCACGAATGCCAGCAAGATTGGACGGCCCACTGCCGACGCTTGGGTCAGCATACTGGAGCAAAATCCTCTCGCGGCTACAGACGGCGAAAACCAAGTGGCTGCCCCGCCCGGTCCGATGCCGCACAGCGCCGGCGATGCCGGAAGGAAACGGTGGAATCGCATTATCCAGACTGTGGTCGTCCTCGCCAGGAGCGCAACCGTCCTCACTTTTGTCATTATGGCCCTGCTCGATAATCCCGGAGGGTCCGACGAAAATCGGATCGCCACATCGCCGCCGGCCGGTGCCGCCGTCAGCGGAAAAGCGCCGGCCGACCAGGAAAACTCCACTGGACAGGCCTACGACACTCCTGCCACGTCCAGACTCGGGCGGATCTCAGCGCCAGATGCTGCCGTAATCTCCCCTGTGTTCACCAATCCCGCAATCATCACAGCGCCCGCCGCGACGCTCGTACTAGCGTCGGCGCTGGAACCCACGGCCACACCCATCCCAACGGCGACGCTCGTTCCAACTGCCACGCCCGTAGCAGCGTCGGCGCCGGAACCCACGGCCACGCCCATGCCCACGGCGACGCTCGTTCCGACTGCCACGCTGGTTCCGGCGGCCCCCACGCCTACTCTGGCCCCCACGGAATGGCTGATCCAGCACCCGGCGCACCCCAAAATCACCGGCGCGAAAGCGGGAACCCGATTGCTACTGGAGGGCTGCTACTTGGGCAACCGGACAGCAGCCCGGAAGTTCCGGCTGGCCTCCTGGGACGTGTGGGATCCCAGCAAGTACGGTTCAGAGTTGAAGTTCGTCAAGATCATTACCAACAACGGCGCACAGATCCCGTTGGAGCAGGGGGCCTGCTACCGAGCAACGGGCGAGAAACACGTTGACAGTGATGAGGAGTACGTCTGCCTGGACCAGAACGCCGTCCACCCACAGCAGTCCCCGTGCGACAACTATCGCGAAAACGAAGTCATGCCTACTTTCATCCTGTACCCGAACCGCGCCGACGAACCGGAGAACTTTGCCGACAGCTTCATTCGCAGGAAGCCCCATCAGAGTGAGGGCTAATCGAATGACCCGTGCCAAATTACGTGCGGCGCATCGTCGCCCGCTTTGGCAAACCGTTGCCCTGCCAAGGCCATCGCCAATGGCCGATGCGGCGCGGCGTCCAGCGCCCCTGGGAGGATTCACAAAATGATACAGGCAAACGAGCGCGTTTTCTTCGACGACAACGGCATCTTCATATCCCAGCACCGTTTCGCCACGCCTGACGGCTCCGTGTACACCACGCGGAGTATGCAGCGTGTCTGGGGGTCCGTTGACAAGAAACCCGCTTCCGGTCTGTACATCGGCTTCGCTATTCTTCTGATTTTCGCGGCGATAATGATGATGGCCTTTGGCCCTATCCTGATTTTGGCTTGGAGGGATGGGGAGTACTTGGCGGGAGAGTACAGCTTGGCGTGGGGGTACGGCATGACTGCGCTTGGGGTAACGATCCTTATCGGCGCGATTGTTTTCCACATAATCTACCGTACGCTCACCCGCCGGCGTTACTGGGCGAACTTTACGTTCGCGGGTGGCGGTGTCTTTTCAGGCAGCGGATCGGTGAGCGACTATGGGAACATCTCTACTCATTCAGAACGCAAGCCGGACTACTCAGTATGGAGCTACGATGCGGATTGGTCCAGAAATCTCATCGCCGCCGCCAGTGAGGCGATGCTAGCGAGCCAGGCGTGACGACGCGCAACGATGATGGGCGTCAGGTGGCTGCGCTGGGTGAAGACTGGACACTCCGGCACCGTCTCGCCACGGAAAAATGACAGTAGGCGAGATGACGACCAGCACTGCCCGGAGGAGCCGAACGTGAACCCTCCAGCGCATACCCTGGCCGGGTGGTGTCCATCTCCCACCGACACCGTGAGAACCAGAGCCGCGGGCGCAACATTCCAAGGGGGATGGTAGGCGTCGTCAATCAGACAGGCGTCGAACCTGAATTGTGACGCCAGGCCGCCCAACTCGGCGAAAAAACTGATTCTTCCCCAAATGGCGACGGCTCCGGGGTCAAGGCGGGACTGGAGACTTGGGGTCGTAGTAGCACAAGCAAACGGGCAGGCTAGCGTTGAACTCCCTCGGGCAGGAAGTCAGCACAAACAGCGAATTTGTGACAGCGGCCCGTTGCGCGTTGAACACACGTTTGGCTACCATCGCCGCCATAATGAAGCTGATCGATTCCACGTCAACGGGTTGCCTGCTGGTCACCCACCTGCCGGTGAAGGCCGAACGGCTGCGCCGGCCGGAACTGGCCGGCCAGCCGCTGATGATCACCGCCGGAACCCCGGGACGCCAGACCGTCCTGGACGCATCGGTCGCGGCGGTGGGAGTCCGGGAAGGGCAGACGGTTGCAGAAGCTCTGTCCCGCTGTTCTGGCGCCGTTACCCTGCCGTCCGATTCCATCTACCTGTCCGAGGTCAACGACCGGCTGCTGGCAGCGCTGTGCGGAGTGGTCCCCAACGTCGAGCCGGCCGGACTTGGCGCGTTCTACCTGGACCTCACCGGTATGGCCGGGATGTACGGCGGCATTGACGGACTGGCCGGCGCCATTCTGTCCGCCTGTGATCAACGCTTGTCCCCACGATTGGGCATCGGCGGCGGCAAGTTTCCGGCCCGCTGCGCCGCGGCGCGGGCCTACGCCGGTGGCTGGCTGCGGGTTCCCGACGACGCTGCCGCCTGGCTGGCTCCCCTGCCGGTGTCGTGGCTGCCCCTGGAACGTGACGACGCGGCCCGGCTGGCCGGCTTCGGCATCGCCACCTTGGGCGACGTGGCGGCGTTGACCCCTGCATCCCTGACGGAGTTTCTGGGGCCGACCGGACTCCGGGCTTGGAACCTCGCCGGCGGCGTTGACCCGGAGCCGGTCATTCCGACCGTCCTGCCGGAAGTCCTGTCCGAGCGTCTGGAGTTTCCCTTCCCGGTGGACACCGCAGCCGGCGTGGAGGCCGGGCTGCGGGCCTTGTCCGAACGTCTCTGGCGATCCTCCGCGTTGCGCACCCGTCGGGTCGGTCACGTCGCTATTGAGGGCAGCCTGCTGGCCGGAGGCGCGTGGCGGTTTGACCGGGAACTGCGCCAGCCGGCGGCGTCCACCGACGCGCTGGTCAGGACCTTGCTGGCCGGGCTTGACGCGCAAGACGCGCTGGGCGCCGGACGCTGGCCTGAGGGGCCACTGCTGGACCTGACCCTAACCGCCTCCGACATGTCCCCCGAAAGCGGCCGCCAGTCCGCGCTGTGGACGCAGCCCCCGCGTCGGATAATGCCCAACGTCGCCGTTGCTGGCGTTGACCGCCTGACGCGGATGGTTCCTAACTCGGCCCTGCCGGAACGCCGCTGGGCTTTCGCCTCCACGCTGGCGCCCCTGGCGGCCCCGTCGCCGGTGTGGGTGAGTTGCCGCGGCGACACGCCGCAACGCGTTGGCGGCGACCGAGCCGGCGGGAAGGCCGTCGCCCGTGTGGTTGACCTGTGGGAGGTGGATACCGAGTGGTGGACAGCGGCGCCGGCGCGCCGCCGCTACTGGCGTCTCGCCCTGGAGAGCGGCGGCCTGCTGACGGTTTACCGCGACCTGGACACCGGGGACTGGTTCCGGCAGGGCTACTGACGTGTCCGCCAACGCCGACTACGTGGAGCTGCGCGCCCATTCCTGGTACTCCTTCGGCGCGGGGGCGTCCTCCACCGCCGAGTTGGTGGATCAGGCCGCCGGCCTGGACTGTCCGGCCCTGGGCCTGACCGACACATCGAACTTGTGCGGCGCGCTGGAGTTCAGCCAGCAGTGCCTCGCCGCCGGCGTACACCCCATCATTGGGGCAGACCTCGTGATGCGGGAACCGGAGGGCACCGGCCCGGTGACGCTCATCGCGGAGACCGGCGAGGGCTACGCCAACCTGTGCCGCCTGGTGTCCCTGGCCTACTTGACCGGCGGACGCACCTACCCCGCCCTGGACGGGCGGTTTCTGGAAACCCACGCCGACGGGCTGATCGTCCTGCTGGGCGCGCCTGGCGGCACATTGGCTCACTTGATACAAGGCGGTCAGCGTGCGGAAGCTCAGGCATTGGTGAAGCGTTACCGCGGCTACTTCGGGCAATCCCAGGTTTTTCTGGAGCTGCAACAGCACCTGGTTCACGGCGACACCACGCGCAACCAGCGAATACGCGAACTGGCCGAGCGTTGCGGCGTCGGCACAGTGGCCACCAACGAACCATGGTATCACCGCCAGGACCGAGCTCATTTGCACGACGTCCTCACCGCCGTTCGCCTCAACGCTTCCCTGTCCGAAGCGCGGGAACGCCTCAAGGTTAACGGCCAGTACCGCCTGAAGTCGCCCGCCGCGATGGCCCGGCTGTTCCGGTCCCATCCCGACGCGCTGCGCAGCGCCGTTGCCATCGCCGAACGCCGTTCCGACTTCAACCTGCCCGACTACCTGGCCGGCCGCTACCGCTTCCCCTACGTGCCCACGCCGCCCGGATACGACGCCCAATCCCGGCTCCGCCGGCTGTGCGAAGAATCCGCCGGCCGCCGCTACGGGAGCGTCAACCGGAAGGTCAGAGAGCGGCTGGATGAGGAGTTCGACCTGATCGGCCGGCAGGCCTGGCCGGCTTCTTCCTGGTCTATCACCGCATCGTCGAATTGGCGCGGGAATGTATGCTGGAACTGGGCTACGGACACCTGGAGACGCCGCTGGAGTGGCTGCCGCCGGGCCGGGGCCGCGGCTCCTCGGTGTCCCTGCTGGCGGGCTACCTCATCGGCCTCTCCCACGTTGACTCATTGGAGTACGGCCTCACCTTGGACCGCTTCCTGTCCTCCGAAACCGCCGCGCCGCTCGACATCGACCTCGACTTCCCCCGGGACATCCGGGAGCGGCTCATCCTGCGCGTCATCGAGGAATGGGGATGGGACCACGCCGCCCTGGCCGGAATGATCCCAACCTACAAGGCCCGGGGCATCGTGCGCGCGTTGGGCAAAGCGCTGGGCCTGCCGGCCGACGATGTGGCCGCGCTGGCCAGGAGCCTGGAGACCAACTCGGTTTCCGACTTGTACAACTCCCCGGCCCTGCTGGCGCGGGCCGACCGTCCCGGCTGGCGGGATTTGCTGTCTCTGTCGGAACAGCTGGCCGGCTTTCCCAAGGGGCTGGCCCAGCACCCCGGCGGGATGCTGGTGTCCTCGACTCCCCTCACCGACCTGATGCCGGTGCAGCCCTCGGCCATCGCCGGCCGCCACGTCGCTCACTGGGACAAGGACAGCGTGGACGACGCCGGGGTGTTGAAAATTGACCTGCTGGCCCTGGGCGCGCTGTCCCAGATGCAGCGGGCGGTAAGGCTGGTGCGCCAACGCACCGGCAAAGAACCCGACCTCAGTCGCATTGATTACCGGGATCCCGGCGTCTTTGACGACCTGGGTCGAGGCGACACCGTGGGCGTGTTCCAGGTGGAGTCCGCCGCCCAGATGCAGACCATCGTGCGGACGCGCTCCCGGTGCATCTACGATCTGGCATTGGAAGTGGCGGCGGTGCGCCCCGGCGTGGGCGCCAACGACGGCGTGGCCGAGTTCCTGCGCCGTCGGGAGGGTATGCCCTGGAACTACGGCCATCCTCTGGAACGGCACGCATTGGAGCGTTCCCTGGGGATCATCCTGCTTCAGGACTAAACTGAAGCGAAGGTGAGATCTACATTTGCGGGGCGGCGAGGGTCGGCTTGGGTGTCGCCAATCAATTCGTCGGCTTTTGCTTGCAGCACGGTTCGGCAGCGGCGTTTGACTTCATCGCGTCGCTGGGTCAGTTCGGTGAAAAAGCCGCCCACTTTCTCCCGCACCGCGGCACGGGTTCCCAGGCACTGATTGGCCGTTGCTTCCTGGCGTACCCAGCCCCAGATGGCCTCGTCAGCGTTGAAGTCCGGACTGTAGCTGGGCAGGTTCACCAGGCGCAGGTTCAGGTTGGGCGTGGTGAGATAAGCCCGGATCGCATCGCCTCTATGGGCTGGGGAGTTGTCCCAGATCACGATGAGCGGTGCGGCGTGTTGCGCCCGTCCGCCAATGGCGGACCGCAGGAAGTCGGCAGAGGTGGTCCGCCTGTGGCGGATTGCCCTCCAGTTCCATCACTTCCACCTCCCCCGTCTCCAGGCATCCGCCTGCGGCGGACCGAGTAGTAGCTGACTTTCTCACCACGCCGTGGGCTGGTGGAATCCACCAGAGCCTGCCCCGTACCCCGATACGGGGGCCGGTTCGCCTTTCAGCACCCACTTGCCCCGTAGATCAGCATCGGCCTGAAAGTGCGCCTCGTCAGCAAAGAATATCTTGGTTCCCGTCTGTGCCGCCGTCAACCGCAACTCCGCATACTCCCCCACGAAAGCTTCCTGCCGTACCGGATCCGCCTTGACCAACCGCTTCTTGGGACGCTTCAACACAAATCCCAGCCGGTGCAGGTAGTTCAGATCCGCCTCCGGCGGACGGGAGTACGTGGTGGAGCATCTGGGAGACCCGGCGGCGGTGCTGGTGGTGGATGAAACGGGGTTTCTGAAGCAGGGCAGCAAGTCGGTGGGAGTGCAGCGGCAGTACAGCGGCACGGCGGGTAAGATCGAGAACTGCCAGATCGGGGTGTTTCTGGCCTATGGCAGCCGACGAGGCCGGACCTTTCTGGATCGGGAGCTCTACCTGCCCCAGGTGTGGACTGAGGACTGGGGGCGGCGTCGGGAAGCCGGAGTTCCCGAAGGGGTGGCTTTCCGCACCAAGGGCCAGTTGGCCCGGGTGATGATTGCCCGGGCCCTGGCAGCCGAGGTGCCCTTTGGCTGGGTGGCCGGAGATACGGTGTATGGCAATGACCGCCGATTGCGGCGCTGGCTGGCAGAGCAGGTGGTCCCCTACGTACTGGCAGTGAAGAGCAATGAACCACTGTGGGCCGATACTGAGAAGGGCTCGGCGCAGGTGGAAGCGCGGCAGTTGGCCCAGCAGATACCCGCTGACCAGTGGGAACGTCTGAGCGCCGGAGAAGGGAGCAGAGGACCCCGTCTCTACGATTGGGGACGGGTATCGCTGCGGCCCGGGTCAGAACCGGATCAGGGGGGCATTGGCTGCTGGTGCGCCGCAGCATCACCGACCCTGAAGACCTGGCGTATTACGCCTGTTTCAGTCCGGCGGAAGCGGCGTTGGTGGAACTGGTGCGGGTGGCTGGCACCCGTTGGATCATCGAAGATGCCTTCAAGGAGGCCAAGCAGGAGGTGGGCCTGGACGAGTACTAAACCGAAGCCAAGGTGAAACCCGCATTGGTGTTGGGTAGAATTGGGAGCAAGTTGGACGGTCGTTTGGGAGATCTGAGGGGGTAGATGGGTATGCAGGAGATAGTTGGGTTGCTGGAGCAGTGGTGCATGGACGAGGCTGAGGTGCGTCGGCGGATGTACCGAGCGCCGACGCCCCGGGAACGGGAGCGATGGCATGCGGTTTGGCTGCTGACCCAGGGATGGACGGCGGCGGCGGTGGGCCGAGCCCTGGAGCGGGATGCCCACACCATAGGCCAATGGGCCAAGGCATTCGCCGAAGGCGGTCCCAAGGCGCTGGTTTTTGAGCAGACCGGTGGTTCCCCCCCGCGTTGGACATGGAGCAATGCGCGGAGTTGAAAAAGGCGGTGCAGGGGTTGCCATCGCAGGCCGGCATCGGACTGTCCAACTGGAACTGGAAGGCGGTGCGGCAATTTGTGGAGGACCGTTTCGGGTTGACGTTGAGCCGCAGTGGTTGTCTGAACTACCTGCATCGGTTGGGATTTGCGCTGAAGCGTCCCAAGAAGCGGCTACGCAAGGCGGACCCGGCGTGCCGGGACGCCTTTGTGGGGGAATATGCCGCTCTTACCGCTGTTGCCCGACGAACTGGAGCCAAGATATTCTTCGCCGACGAGGCCCACTTTCAGGCTGATGCTGATCTGCGGGGCAAGTGGACGCTGAAAGGTGAACCGGCCCCCGTATCGGGGTACGGGGCAGGCCCTGGTGGATTCCACCAGCCCGCGACGTGGGGAGAAGGTCAGCTACTACTCGGTCCGCCGCAGGCGGATGCCTGGAGACCGGAGAGGTGGAGGTGATGGAACTGGAGGGCAATCCGCCACAGGCGGACCACCTCTGCCGACTTCCTGGGGCAGCTACGGGCGCAACACGCCGAACCACTGACGGTGATTTGGGACAATTCGCCAGCCCATCGGGGCGACGCGATCCGGGCTTATCTCACCACGCCCAACCTGAACCTGCGCCTGGTGAACTTGCCCGCCTACAGTCCGGACTTCAACGCTGATGAAGCGATCTGGGGCTGGGCGCGCCAAGAAGTGACGGCCAATTTGTGCCTGGGCACTCGCGCTGCCGTCCGAGAGAAGGTAGGCGGTTTTTTCGCCGATCTGGTGCACCGTCAGGAGGAAGTCAAACGCCGTTGCCGCACCGAGCTTCAGGCCCAGGCGCAGAACTTCACTGACAATACCCAAGTCCTTTCTCCCTGCATTGACCATGTAGATTTCACCTTGGCTTCAGTTTAGGTGCGCCGCTGGACCGGATGGTACCGGCACATCACCCTGGCACTGCTGGTCCATGCCTTCCTGGCGGTGACCCGGTTCTACGCCACCGCCGCCGACGCAAAAGGGGGGCGCTGACGGTGGCCGAACTCATCCCCATGACGGTACCGGAGGTGAGACGGTTATTATGCCGACTGCTGTGGCGACGCCCACGGGACCAGGACCTTGCGGTAAAGTGGTCGCGGTGGAGACGGCGTCATCAGGCACGGGCCCAGCAATGCCATCGCCAGCGACGCCTACAAAGCCTTCCCAATCATGTGCGGCTGTAATACTAGGCCATAGTCCTCATTGGCAATATGCGCGTCCGCACGGAAGCGATACGCAAGTGGTTCCTGGGGCTTCAGATGCACCGCGGCGTCGTAATCGGAGATGGCCTGGGGGAAGACTCTCTTCATGCGGTATGCCGCTCCTCTGCCTAGGTACGCTGCGGTGTTCTTGGGGTCCAAGCGCAGTGCGGTATCGAAATCGGTGATCGCTTCGTCGTACTCTTCTTTGTAGCGGAGGCAATCGCCCCGGACGCGGTGGGCATCGGCGTGGCCGGGATCCAGGCGTATGGCTTCGCACAAGTCGGCAAACGCTTCGTCCAGCAGGTCCTGTTCACCGTAAGCCATTCCCCGGTGGTAACGGGCCAGGGCATCGTTGGGCCTGAGCCGGATGAGCTCGGTCATATCTGCGGCCATCCGTTCCCACCGCTTCCGGTTGCCGAACAGAATTCCCCGCAGCATGTACGCTGCCGCGTGGTCCGGGTCCAACTGCAAAATGGCGTCCATGTCCGCGAAGGCCAGATCATCGTTGCCCTTGGCGAAGTGGGCCAGGCCCCTGGTGACATGGGCATAGTCGTCGTCAGGGCTTAGCCTGATGACGGCATCCATAACGACAATCTTCCGGTCGTGTTCATCCGGGCCAGTGTTGCCCCAGTCTTTTTGACCGAACTCCCGGAGAGACTCCAGTAATTTTTCCGTGTCGTCGTCCACCCCGAAGTGGCGGGCCATCCTTGAAAAACGTCTATGCTTGGCGCTGTCGCCGAGCCGGAGCGCAATCTCTGAAGCCGCTAATAAATCCGAGGTATCCTCCGGGTCCAGTTCGATAGCTTTCTCGTACGAGGCCAGAGCTTCAGGTAATTTGTCCAGCTGCCAGAAAGCAGTTCCCAACGTGCTGTAGTAGCGGTTGTCCAGTGGACCACAATCCGGCTTTATCCCTCGCAGATGCTCAATCGCTTCTGCCGCTCTGCCGATTCGGAGGAGAATCAGACCGATCCCCGTCCAGGGGAGAGCCCAGTATGGGTCCAGCGTCACCGCCAGCCAACACGCCTCCATCCCCTCGTTTACCATGGCCATGTCGCCGCGCGCGGCGCCCAAGCCGCCCTTTACCGAACCTATCGTGAAGTGGTTCGCTGGATCTAGAGGGTCAAGCCGGGCCGCCATTTCCACTTCGGTCAGGGCTTCCCATATTTTCCCTTGTGCCTGGAGTTCTTGGGACCGTCGGTAATGCTCGTAAGCATCTGGGTTGCTGATATCCCAATTGGTGAGGATTTCGCCATTGGTCTCTCCGATCATGTCATTGACTTCCGCATCGTGAATGCGCAGGTTGACCGAGAGAACCCGGCGGACCCAATCAACGCGCATGGGCCGCAAGTCCTTCCGCCATTCTTCGTCTGGTTCCCGTTCGATCAAACCTGACAGCAGGGATCCCGCAACGCGCGCGCCAGCGCCCAGATCCGCCAACACGGTGAGATCCTCCGGACGGTTTTCGGCGGGAAACCGGTCGTCAATTAGGCGATAGGCTTCATCAGCATACTTGCGCAACCGCCCGACGAGTTCGTCCACGGCTGCGGCCCCGATGTGCTCTGCCAACAGTGCGGCGACGCCGCTGACCCAGTAGAGCGCACGAAGCTCTAGGACGATACTCGCCGTGTCAGTACCTTCAATATGCTCGGCCAGCGTCTCGGCCAGCTTCGTAAGGTTGTCATTGGACGGCCGGGCGCCATCGTACATCCAGGCGTCCACGGTGTTGTCGGTCACTTCGAGGGTCTCGGCGAGGTCCTCCAGGGTGAGGGGAGTCTGCCGGCGCTTCTGGTTCAGAAAGTCGCCCCTGGCATCAACGCTCGCCCAATTGAGCAGCTCCAGCGCAGCGGGAGAGATCCCGGCAAGGTGCAGGCGGGCGGCCATCCTCAGTGCGAGGTCGCCCACCGTGAGCCTGACATACGCTTCCCAGACCTTCGGCAGGTGGCTGGGCATGACCCGGGCCATCCTGGGACGTAGGAAAGTTCGCAACTGGTCCCAGTTAGACGCGTGCCATTTCAGCACAGCGGTCAGAGTCGGCACCACAGTGTTATCGATTTCCGCTTCCTTTTGTTGTGCAATGAACCCTGCGTTTGCCAGCGTTTCGGCGACAGCCCCGATGATCTCGTCCCTGCTGGAATCCTTCACCAGGTTATCCAAATCTCCAGAGAAATATCGTCTGGCGGTTCTCCGGAGTAGAACCGGATGCCTGAGACCCAGCTTCGATACCAGGGCCCCGATTATTTGGCCGCTGGTGGGCAGCCGTGGTGTAACTTCGCGTTCCGTCATATCGTCCTCTCGCTCCTCACCAATCGTACAGGCCATCCCGCAGAAGGAACCTGTCAGCGTGAACCGACACCTCCTGGAGCGCGGCCTCGACGCCGACTTCATTGATGGGCCGGCTGTACGTGTGGGCGCCGGCCGTATTGTCGAAGAACCGGCCCGCCGGATCGACCATCACGTAACTCCCGGTCATCAGGCCATTGTCTTCCGGCACCACCGCCACCCCGAGGTCCTCCACGCCCCGGTTGCGGGCGACATATGCGGCAAACTCCTTTTTCGTTACCAACTGGTCGTCAACCATGCCGTCGTTCTGGCCACTGACCGGAAGCGCCTGTAAGAGCTTCCACCGCTCCGGCCGCGCCCTGGCGATGAAGCCCGTCAGATCCTCCTCGCAATCGCTGCGCGATACCACGGTATTGATTTTCGGCCGGATACCCCGGTCTCTCAGTAGATCAACAACGCCCAAGTAATCATCCTCGCTGAGAGGACCGTCACGGGTCGTGCGTCCCGATGCTTCCAGCTTCTCCGGTCAACCGTGTCTATGCTCAAAGCGGTCCAATCGAGAGAGTTTCCCACGCGGTCCAGCCACTCCGGTGTGATCCGGCTGCCGTTGGTGACGATAGACGTGGTGAGCGCCAGTTCCTTGACTCGCAGTATCAGGTCTGGAAGCCAGGGGCATAGGGTGGGTTCCCCGCCGGCGAAGTTGATTTTATCGAAACCGGCACCGGCCAGGGCTTCCACTATGGCGAGGCAACCCTCGCGTGGCAGGTGTCCCTTGGGCAAGACCTCCTGCACCACATCCTGAAAAGTGGCGAAGCAGAACCTGCACTTCATGTTGCAGGGCTTCCAGAGGTGGAAGTTGACTGATGGCATTTGTGTTGCGACGTTCATATCGACCTCACGATGTTCCGTGGCTTGACGGAATTGTTTTGTGATCATCGTAGAATCGCCTTCGCGCACAGTCAGCCCCAGTTTAGCGGACAAAACGCAGTCCGCTGGGAATTTTCCCTTCTGGGCAGCGGTGCCGCGGCCCGGTCTCGGCAAGCAGCGCGGGCCGATCGCCCCCGGCGAATGTGGCCGTCGTCCCTTTACCAGATAACGGGTCGGATCCGAAACCGCTACACGTCGGCCGTAAGCCCGTGCGGAGTGAGCTCATTTGAAATTACAATCTGAACGGCGGGTTGTGAGGATCATGCTCGCGGAGCTTCGGTAATTCCTCCGGCACCAGTTAAATCAACGCCCACTCAGCCCGTGAACCACGTCGTGGTCGCGGGCGTCGCGCCAGCCATGGGCGCTCAGGGAATCATCGCCCCCTGCCCCGTCCCACCACGGAATCAACGGCCCCTCCAGATCCGATAAGAGACTATCGTTGCAAAAGGATACCCGTGAACCCGCGGGTGTTTTGTCCAACAAGTGGGAAGCGTATTGAACCAGGGCCGTAGCATAGAGACCCAGCTCCAACGATTGGGTTTGATCTTTGGCAGGGAAGACGAACAGCATCGGTTCGAGAGCTTCCCATATGTTGAGCACATCGGTGCTCCGCAGCGATGCGTAGAGAGTGACTTTCGGAGTGCGGTAGTGGAAGAGGCCCGGTTTCGCGCCAGACTGGGTGAAACCGTGATCGAGCAAAACTCGGGCGCGGCGGTGCAGGTTCACCCTGGTGTCCCGACGCAAATACCGTTCCACTACTTGCCCGTCCCTTTCGAACGAGTCCACCTACCACCGTACCAATGGTACAGCGGCGGGCAAAGGGTTGCGCATCCGCTCCAAGTCCCGCCACGCTTCACGTTTGTATGGCAAATCTCTTTCCCTCCGCCACTGCCTGAGCAACGTATCCGGTATCTCCGGGTTGGACAGCGTGTCGCAGGGGCCGGTACCGTAGGCATCGACCCGAACCCTGCCACCCTTCAAGGCATCCAGGTCTTCCTGAACCGCGACCGGGACCGTCATCACCGGAGGGTCGATCCGGTCGTCACCAACATCGTATTCCTGCGGGTGCTTGACCACCACCTCAAAGTACGCGAGCGCCTTGCCAGCATCAATGACCGTGACGTCAGCCCATCGCTCCATCCCAATCCAATCAGCCTTGCGCTCCACCTCAGCCCGCAGGCCGGGGCCGAGGCGCTTGCGATGGCGTTGGCCGCATTCGCACGGGTAGACAAACGTAACAATCCAGCCGCCGCCGGTAACGGAGCGCAGTCACCATCTCTCTCCGGGCGCTCGGCAGCGTAACCGGACCGGAAAGTCAAGGGCAGACACCGGGGCTCGGTGATGCTCAGCCTTATGTGCGGTAAACAGCTTCGGCCAGGGCACGCCAGCCCGGGTTAGTGTTGCAGTGTCCCACACCTCGCTGCACGACGGACGGGGCCAGTCCAGGCTGGACTATTCCACTAGCGCCGTGTTTTGACTGCGCTGCTGGTGGTCATCACATGACCAGCATGGTGACAGTACCCCGTGTTATTCCCACCATCCTTGGCAATAGCACCTTGGACCGTTTGGCCAACGCCAGCTATACGTGCGTACCCTGCCTTCCGGATGGACGACAAAAAGGAATGCCTCCCTGTCGCTGCTGTCGTATGTGACCGAGCTGGGCACGCTGAACCGGAAACAGGTCGCCGCCCTGGTGGGTGTGACGCCCATAAATCGAGACAGTGGAGCCACGCGCGGGAAGCGCAGGGTCTGGGCCTACGGGCCAGAGTCGGGCTACGCTCTACATGGGAGCACTGGTGACCAGTTGCTGTAACCCGGTGATCCGGGACTTTTACCAGGCGGCTGCTGTCGGCAGGCAAGCCCAAGAAGGTCGCGCTCACAGCATGCATGTGCAAGCTACTGACCATAATCAATAGCATGCTGCGCAGCGGACAACCTTGGAATCCACCAATCCTCAAGACTTGACCAAATAGACAACTGCTTGTATCAGCCTTTGCCATTCGTCCGCAGACCGCACATCATCACCAAGAGAGCGTAGAAATCGAACTGCCCCGGGATTGCGGGCCAACGTTTCGGCTAGATCCGATGGTATCTTGCCAGCCAGCGTAATCAGTTCATCGGATAATTCCGTTTCGTCCAAATCCAGTTCTGAAGCCAGAACCTCGGCGATATTTTTGAGAACCGTCTCGCTCGGTGGCTCTACTCTTCCGTTTTCGATCTTGCTGAGGTAGGTGAAGTCCACGTTCACGCGCTCGGCCAACCGACGCTGGCTCAGCCTCGCTTCTCGGCGCAATTCTCGCAGACGGCGCGGGAAATCCATGGTTCACCTCACTAACCGGATAGTAGTCGTTGTTGAGTTGATAGTCAACACCAAGTTGAGGTATGATTCCGGGGCCAGGAGAATCATGGAAAATCGCTTCTTTGACGAGCCAATCATCAACTCCCCTTACGAGTATCCGGCGCGGCATTGGGAACTGGACGCCGAGGGCCAGCCGACCCTGCAAATCATCCCGACCCGCCGCGGCGCCGAGTTCATCACGCCGATTCCCAAGCCGCGCCAGCGCGGACGGGCCCGCGAGTCCCAACGCCAGTTCGTCATGGACGAAGGCGCCGGGCTGTCCACCGCAGAGCAGGAGTATGACGTCACCGCCGCCGTGAACGAGATACGCCGCCACGTTGACCAGTGGCGTAACATACCCTCGCCAGGCGATTGGGGCGTCACGCCGGAAACGGCCCGTCTGCTGCTCCACTGGCGACAGCACAAGTTCAGCCACTACCGTCCGTTCTTCTGCCAGGTGGAGGCGGTAGAAACGATGATCTGGCTCACCGAGGTCGCGCCGCGGCTGGGGGCCAACGAGCGGCGCGTCATGCAACGGCTGGAAAACGCCAACAATGAGGCCAACCCGGCGCTGCTGCGGGCGGCGCTGAAACTGGCCACCGGCGCCGGCAAGACCACCGTGATGGCAATGATTATTGCCTGGCAGACCGTCAACGCCGTGCGGCATCCCAACAGCCGCCGGTTCACCCGCGGGTTTCTGGTGGTTACGCCCGGCCTCACCATCAAAGACCGGCTGCGAGTGCTACAGCCCAACGACCCGGACAGCTACTACGCCAGCCGGGAACTGGTGCCCAGCGATATGCTCGGCGACCTGCAACGGGCGAAGATCGTCATCACCAACTACCACGCCCTGCGCCAGCGGGAGCGCATGGAGATTTCACGGGGCGGACGAGACTTATTACAAGGCCCCGGCGCGCCCATCGAAACCCTTGAGTCGGAAGGCCAGATGCTCCAGCGGGTCATGCCGGAGTTGATGGGTTTGCGGAACATCATGGCACTGAACGACGAGGGGCATCACTGCTACCGACGCAAGCCCGGCGATGATGACGAAGGCCGTCTGAGCCGGGAAGAGCGGCAAGAAGCCGACCGCAACAACGAGGAAGCGCGAGTCTGGATTTCCGGACTGGAAATGGTTCAGCGCAAGCTGGGCGTGCGGCAGGTGGTTGACCTGTCGGCCACCCCGTTCTTCCTGCGCGGCTCGGGGTACGCGGAGGGCACGCTGTTCCCGTGGACCGTGAGCGATTTTTCGCTGATGGACGCCATCGAGTGCGGCATCGTGAAACTGCCCCGCGTTCCCGTCGCCGACAACATCCCGGGCGAGCGGGTGCCGGTGTTCCGCAACCTCTGGGAACACATCCGCGGGGATATGCCCCGGGCCGGCCGCGGCCGGAACGCTTACCTGGACCCTCTGGCCTTGCCGGTGGAATTGCAAACGGCTTTGGAAGCACTTTACGGACACTACAAAACCACCTTCGATGAGTGGCAGGCGTCGGGCGCAACAATCCCGCCCTGTTTCATCGTGGTCTGCAACAATACGTCCACGTCCAAGCTGGTCTATGACTACGTATCCGGCTTTGAACGGGAAGATGCAGACGGCGCCACGACTACCCATGCCGGTCGGCTGGAGCTTTTCCGCAACTTTGACGAAGCCGGCAACCGTTACTCCATCCCCCGCACCCTGCTGATCGACAGCCATCAGCTGGAGTCCGGCGAGAAACTGAGCGACGACTTCAGACGCGCCGCCGAAAGGCAGATCGAACGCTTCCGCACGGAGCGGCTGGAGCGGACGGGTGACCGTGAGGCGGCGGACAACATCACCGACACCGAGTTGCTCCGGGAGGTGATGAACACCGTCGGCAAGGAGGGCCGGTTGGGTGAGCAAATTCGCTGCGTCGTGTCCGTTTCCATGCTCACTGAGGGGTGGGACGCCAACACCGTGACCCACGTCCTGGGCGTGCGGGCCTTCGGAACCCAGCTGCTCTGCGAGCAGGTGGTGGGTCGGGCGCTGCGGCGGCAGTCCTACGACCTGAACGATGACGGTTTATTCGATGTGGAGTACGCCGACGTGCTGGGCATCCCCTTCGACTTCACGGCCCGCCCGGTGGTGGTGAGGCCCGGCCCCCGCCGGCAAACCGTGCCGGTTCACGCCGTCCGGCCCGACCGTGACCACCTGGAGATAACCTTCCCGCGAGTTTCAGGATACCGGGAAGACCCGCCCCAGGATGACCTCATCGCCAACTTCACCGACGACTCCCGATTGCGCCTGACGCCCGACCTGGTCGGCCCGACGGTTACTCACAACCAGGGCATCATCGGCGAGGGCGTTGACCTGAACCTGGTGCATACCGACGCCATGCGCCCGGCCACCCTGGCGCTGCACCTGACCAAGCGGCTGCTGGAAACGAAATGGCGCGATCCCAACCAAGACCTGAAACTCCACCTGTTCGGCAAGCTCCGCAACGTGGTGCGGGAGTGGCTGGACACCTGCCTGGCGTGCCAGGGCGGAACCTATCCGGCCCAACTCATGTACCAGGAGCTGGCGGACCTGGCGTGCAACAAAATCACCGCCGCCATCACCAGCCGCACCGGGGAGCGCGCGGTGCGGGCACTGCTGGACCCGTACAACCCCGTCGGCTCCACCCGGTACGTGAATTTCACCACCTCCCGCCCGGGGCTGTGGACTACCGACTCCCGCAAGTGCCACGTCAACCTGGCCGTCCTGGACAGCGATTGGGAGGCCGAGTTCTGCCGGGTGGTGGAATCCCATCCGGCGGCGCTGGCCTACGTCAAGAACCACAACCTGGGCCTGCAGGGCTATCGCATATGAAAATTGAGGTGTTGGGTAAGATGTAGGCTAATGCAGCGGGGAGGGGAAAGACACCATGCCCGAATTAGCCGACGTATTCGCCGATCTGGAAGACCCGCGGGCAGTCAACGCCCGCCTGCATTCCCTGCACGACATTCTGGTCATCGCCCTGTGCACCATCGTCTGTGGCGGCCAGACCTGCACCGATATGGAACTTTTCGGCCAGTCCAAGCGGGAGTTTCTGGAGACCTTTCTGCCGCTGCCCAACGGCATTCCCAGCCACGACACCTTCTCTAGAGTGCTGGGCAAACTGGACCCAGAGGCTTTTGGACAGTGGTTTCTGGGGTTCATGGCGCAGTTTGCCCAAGGCGTTCAGGGTGTAGTGGCGGTGGACGGCAAGACGCTGCGGCGGTCTTACGACCGCGCCGAAGGCCAATCAGCCCTGCACTTGGTGAGCGCCTGGGCCGAAGAGCGGCGCTTGGTTTTGGGACAACTGGCCGTTGACGACAAGTCCAACGAGATTACGGCGCTGCCCAAGCTGCTGGAAATGCTGACTTTGCGGGATAAGGTGGTCACTGCCGACGCCATGCACTGCCAGCGTCAGATCGCCGAACAGGTGGTTGATCAGGGCGGAGACTACGCGCTGCGACTGAAAAGGAACCAGGGCAGTTTGCACGATGACGTGCAACTGTTTCTGGACGACCCGGCCACGCCGGTGGCTCAAGCTGCCCAGGTCAACAAAGGTCACGGGCGCATCGAAACCCGCGTTGCCAGCATCAGCGACGACATCGCCTGGTTGCAGAAATGGCATGACTGGCCCGGTTTGCAGGCCGTGGGCAAGGTAACGGCCAGCCGACGGTCGGTCGGCCCAGACCCGGCTGACGCCAGCGAGGAAACCCGGTACTACCTGTTGAGCCAGGCTTTCCCGCCGGAACGGTGCAACGACATTGTGCGGAGCCATTGGGGAATTGAGAACCGGCTGCATTGGGTATTGGACGTAACCTGCAACGAAGACCAGGCGCGGAACCGGAAAGGACACGGCGCGGAGAACCTGGCCTTGCTGCGGAAACTGGCGCTGAACCTGGCGCGGTTAGAACCCAGCAAAGGCTCCATGCGGGGCAAACTGAAAAAGGCCGGCTGGGACAATGGCTTCCTCATCACCATCCTAACCCAATTCGCCAAAATCCATATGCGATAGCCCTGCCTGGGCCTGGAGGTTCCGTACCGCTACGGCTCAACCCCCCGCACCTATATCCCCGACTTCATTCTGCTGGTGGACGATGGCCGCGATGATCCCCTGAATCTCATCGTGGAGATCAAGGGCTACCGCGGCGAGGACGCGGTAGAAAAGAAGAACACCATGGAGGCTTACTGGCTGCCCGGAGTGAACGCCGCCGGCGATTTCGGACGCTGGGCCTTCGCCGAATTCACCGACGTGTATGATATTGAGAGCAACTTGCGGCAGGTGATAGATTACCACCGCAACGACAAAACGAAAGGAGGGCAGACCATGACTTCCGGTTGGGTGAACAGTGTCAACGACGGGGAACCCCAGGTTGAGAACCCCGCCCGTCGCCAAAGCGAAGAGTATGCGGAGCATCTTGCAGAGAAACACCGGCGACAGGAGGAAGAATTTACGGAGTTTCTGGAATTTGAGCGCCGACTGCCGGAGCATCTACAAAACTTGAGCGACCGCGAGAAATATCTCCTCCTCCTGGAACAGCAGAGCCACCTGAGCGAAGAGGGACGCCAACGCTATTTGGCGTTTCTTGACCACGAACGCCCGCACATGAACCAGTACAACCTGGAACTCCTCAACATAGATTGGCCGGACGCCGATGATTCTCACTGACACCGGCCCGTTGGTGGCCCTCAACGACCCCAATGATCCATACCACCCGGCGTCCGTTGCAATATCTCAAACCCTGGGCGACTCGGTTATGCTCACAACCTGGCAGTGTTTTACCGAGGCGATGCACTTCCTGGGCAGGGACGGCGGGTATTATCTCCAGGATCGCCTTTGGGAAATGCGACGCGCCGGACGGTTGCGCATCCACCTCACTACCGAATCCGAAGCCGACCGTATGGACGAATTGATGCGGCAATATGGAACCCGCCGGCCCATGGACCTGGCCGATGCCTCCCTGATCGCAGCTGCGGAATCCCTGTCCCTGAGCCGGGTCTTCACCAACGACGAGGATTTTTTCGTCTATCGCCTGGCCGACGGCTCGGCGCTGGAAGTAGTACGATAGCAAGGCGTTCCCTGACCGCTCTTCCAGGAGGAACAACCATGACCACCGAAGCGCAAACGCAAATAAATTTCAGCACAGCAGATTATGATAAAACTACCGCCATCGCCCGCTACCGCGAACGCCTCGCTGAGCTGCGTGAAGCCGCCGAGGAGGAAGACATTGAGCGCAGTGAAGCCTCCGAACGGGATTTCCGCGCCTTCGTCACCGACAACCCCGGCTGGCGTAAGGCTGCCCTTGGCCTGATGGACAACGGCAACCTGCGCGCCGTCTGGAAGGGTGATGACGGCAGCCATCTCGGCCTGCAATTCCTCGGCAACCAGTTTGGCGAATACGTCATTTTCAAAAAGCGTTCCTCAACCACTCTGGTCTCCCGCGTGTCTGGCGTTGACACCCTGGACGGAATAAAGGCGCAAGTCGATGCCCTTGACCTCGCTGCATTGGTGACCCTATGACCGCCGACAGGATACCGGACTCGGACCACGTTGTGCGTTATGTGGGACGGTCCAATATTGATGGCGAAGTTGTGCTCGGCGGAGCATTCCTTCGTGGAGCGCGTGGTCAGGACCCGTCAGTGAACTGGCTGGAGTACTTTGCCGGGCGTGGCAAGCCGGAACAACTGGCGGAAGTGCGCCGTTTGTCACGACTGAATATGCGGGAAAGCGGACGCTTGGTTGAGTTGAACGTGGGCGCGACGAAAGAATACGTCCAGTCCGAATACCCACAATTGGATCTAGTGAAAACTCCACTGGCTGCTACTGCCGAGTACGAAGCCGACCCCTCGCATGGCGACATCGTTGGCCTACCCGACGCTGCATCAACTCAAGCGAGTCTGATCGGCGACATGATTGCCGAATGCGTTCATGCTCTGCATCCAGCTTTATCGGAGAGTTGATTATGCCCCGCCCACGCTCCCGCCGCCAGCGCGCCGTGGCTACCCTGCGCCACGAGGAAGACACCCGCACCAACATCCCTACTGCCGAGTACCAGTCCATGGTGCGCGAAGAGCAGGAAGCGCCCTGGCGCAAGGAATACGAGCGGCGCAACCGCGACCTGGACCCCCAGCTGGTGTGGCGGGGCAAGGACGAGCAGGACTTGTCCGACCTGGTGGTCAACGTGCCGCCCCTGTACATCCAGGAAAAGGTGCACCCCAAGGCGCTCATTGACGACTTGCGCCGTCACAGTGGGCAAGGGCCAGGGGGCAGTGGTCAGGGGGATGACCGGACACCGGCCGCTGACCACTGGCAACCGAACCTGTTCGCCGACTTCAACGGCCTGCCCGAGGGCGCCGACCGCACCGACTTCTACCAGCACGACGGCTACTGGTCCAACCGCATGATCCTGGGCGACAGCCTGCAAGTGATGGCGTCCCTGGCCGAGCGGGAGGGCTTGCCGGGCAAGGTGCAGTGCATCTACATTGACCCGCCCTACGGCATCCGGTTCAACTCCAACTTCCAGTGGAGCACCACCAGCCGCGACGTGCGCGACGGCAACGCGGCCCACATCACCCGCGAGCCGGAGCAGGTCAAAGCCTTCCGCGACACCTGGCGCGACGGCATCCACTCCTACCTGTCCTACCTGCGCGACCGGTTGACAGTGGCCCGCGACCTGTTGTCAGAGTCCGGTTCCGTTTTCGTGCAGATTGGCGATGAGAACGTGCATCGGGTGCGGGCGTTGATGGATGAGGTGTTTGGAGAAGATAATTTTGTCAGCCAAATTCTTTATCGACGAGGCGGATTTCAGACTGGCAGGTCAATCGCAAACACATTCGATTACATTCTGTGGTTTGCGAAACGCCACGATGTGGTGAAAGTTCGCCCTACCTACGTTCGAGTTCAGACCGATGATTGGTATCCAAATGCAGACCATTGGGTCGAATTCACTGACGGGAAGAGTACTGTTTGGAACCAGACAACAGAGATTCCAGTTGGGACCAAATTACATAGCGATAGGTCTTGCTTCTCGGCAACTGGAGGGGAATCTAGTTCGTTCGCAGTAGAGATCAATGGCAAGATTGTTGGACCGCCCTCTGGTCGGGGGTGGTCAACTAGCCGACAAGGCGTCCACAGGTTGCTCGCAGCAAATCGTATCATGCTCAAAGGGAACCGTCCCCGGTTCAAGCCTTATTACGACGATTTTCCTGTCAGAAGAATTACGAACGGTTGGATGGACACTGTGAGAGGCGGATTTACAGGGGGTGGCGAGGATTCAAAGGTTTACGTCGTCCAAACTGGGACAAGAATCATCCAACGCTGCATCCTGATGACCACCGACCCCGGCGACCTGGTGCTGGATCCCACCTGCGGCTCCGGCACCACTGCCTACGTGGCCGAGCAGTGGGGCCGGCGCTGGATTACCATCGACACCTCCCGCGTCGCCCTGGCCCTGGCCCGCGCCCGCGTCATGGGCGCCCGCTACCCCTGGTACATGCTGGCCGACAGCCGCGATGGGCAGGTCAAGGAGGCCGAGCTCTCCCGCCGCGACCCTTCCGAAATGCCCACCTACGGCAGCGTCCGGCAGGGTTTCGTGTACGAGCGCGTGCCCCACGTCACCCTGCGCGACATCGCCAACAACGCCGAGATTGACGTCATCTGGGAGCAGTACGAGGAGCGGCTGGCAGCGCTCCGTGGCCAGTTGTCAGAGGCCAGTGGACAGGAAGGGACGCTGGAGGAATGGGAGATTCCCCGGGAACGCCCCGACCACTGGCCCCTGGACACCGACCACCGGCTCACCGACTACTGGACGCTGCGCATCAAACGTCAGCAGGAGATCGACGCCTCCATCGCCGCCCACGCCGAGTACGAGTACCTGTACGACCAGCCCTACGAAGACCGCGGCAAGGTGCGGGTCGCCGGCCCCTTCACCGTGGAAAGCATCTCGCCCCACCGGGTGCTGGGAGTAGATGAGAACGGCGACGTGCTCGACAGCATCGCGGAACCGCGCAACGGCTACTCCACCGGCTACGACTTCGGCGCCATCATCCTGGACAACCTGCGCCGCTCCGGCGTCCAGCAGGCCCACAAGGAAGACCGCATCAACTTCACGTCGCTGCTGCCGTGGCCGGGCCGGCTAGTGTGCGCCGAAGGCCGGTACCAGTGGCCGGTGGACAGTGGTCAGTTGCCGGAAGGAGCCGGAGAGGAACCGGACACTGACGACCGGCCACTGGCCACCGAGCGGCGCGCCGCGATTTTCATTGGCCCGGAGTTCGGCACCGTGTCCCGTCCCGACCTGGTGGAGGCGGCGCGGGAGGCCGCCGAGTGCGGGTTCGACGTGCTCATCGCCTGCGCCTTCAACTACGACGCGCACACCACCGAGTTCGAGAGCCTGGGCCGGGTGCCGGTGCTGAAGGCCCGCATGAACGCCGACCTGCACATGGCCGGCGAGTTGAAGAACACCGGCAACGGCAACCTGTTCGTCATCTTCGGCGAGCCCGACATCGACATCCTGGAGGCCGGAGACGACCGGATCCAAGTGCGGGTCAACGGCGTGGACGTGTTCCATCCCAACACCGGCGAGGTGCGCAGCGACGGGCCGGAGGGCATCGCGTGCTGGTTCATCGACACCGACTACAACCAGGAGAGCTTCTTCGTCCGTCACGCCTACTTCCTGGGCGCCAGCGACCCCTACCGCTCCCTCAAAACCACTCTGAAAGCCGAAATCGACGCCGACGCCTGGGCCACCCTGAACAGCGACACCTCGCGTCCCTTCCCCAAGCCCGCAACCGGCCGCATCGCCGTCAAGGTAATCAACCACCTGGGCGACGAGGTAATGAAAGTGTTTCGCGTGGGGTGACACGGCGGCTGGGCCCAATGTTTGTTGCTCTCTAACTCAGAGCCCAGCGCGAGGCAGTAGCGCTCATGCAGTTATTCAGTTATGATGATTAGCGAACCAATTCGTCAGGCGTGGGGTGACGAGAGTTGACACACTGGGGGAGCCATCATGTGGCGTAAGTGCGACCTGCATAGACATACGATCCCTGATGCGCAGGGTCCATTCGAATTCGATCCCAAGGATTTCCTGCGTGAATGCGTCAGTGATGGCCTTGATGTTGTGGCTGTAACAGACCATGACCGGATTGACCATATCGATCCAGTCATGGAGGAGGCGAAAAACTTCGATATCATTGTCGTTCCCGGTGTGGAAATTTCGACCGATCGCGGCCACGTTTTGGCGTTATCCCCCGGGAATGGTGGCCAGAACGCCTTGGGCGAGTTGCTCGGCAGAGTCCCAAACGTCGGATCGTCGACTACTGTGGAATTCAATCGGCTAATTGGCGCACTTTCAGAGGGGCGCCCAAATGGGTCAGGACTATTTCGCAACCACATAGTCCTCATTGGGGCCCATTCGGACATACGCGGTTCCATCCTCGGGCCACAACAGGCTCCTTCCGTAGCAGATCAGGTTGCCAAAGCACAGCAACTTCAAGCTCTCGAAGTGGTCAAAGACCAAACCCTCTCAGCTTGGCAAAAAGGAATCAAGCAGACGGATGTCGTGATGGCGCTGTTGCAGGGTTCCGACGCACACCCTACGGTCCAGCATCAAGCCCGTTCGACATGGATCTACCTCCCAGAGGTGACGTCGCAGTGTTTGAGACACGCATTTGCGACACACGAGGCGTCAATTTCACATGAGCAACAGCCTCCGATTGAACCGGATTTCTGGATAAAATCAATCAGGTTCGAAGGTGGCCAGTACGATGGGAGGAAAATCGTTTTTTCTCCACGAGTTAACGCGCTGATTGGGCCTCCCTCGTCGGGGAAATCTCTGGTCATTGATGCTATCAGATGGGTGTTCGACTTGCCTTGTGTCATTAATGACGTTCAATCATCGATTGACAGGCGCCTTGAGAAATGCCTGCCAGATGGAACTTCCGTCTTCGTCGATGTCGTGAGTGGCGAGGGTAACCGAGAACTTCGGCGGATCCGCGGAGGAACAAGCGCACCAAGCGCGGAGGCAAAGCCTATCGTTTTCAGCCAGACGGAGCTCGCGAGACGAGCAATGGATCAGATTCCGTCCGTAACTCTCCTCGACCTCCACTGTCCCGAAGGCGACGTTCACAAGCGGGAGATCGAGAAACTTTCCCGTAAGGGACAGTCCGCATTTAAAGGCTTAGTTGATCTTGCCAAGAAAGCAGGAGAACTCCGCCTTGTAGTCCACAACGAACAAGAAGGTCTAGCAGCGACAAAATCAAAATACCTGGAGCTCGTCGGTGATGAAGAAACCGCCAAGTCTCTTGGAGATCTCGGGAGCATCGAGAATTGGCATAATGTTGCAGCGGATCGCCTTGAAGAGTGGCAGAGCACTTTTCAAGTTCCAGATGGACCGAACCTGCCCACCGCTCCACAATTGCAAACAGGATTGCTTGTTGATGACTACGTACCCACAAGTGCCATTCCCAAATCGATCGAAACATATAAGACAGGAGTTTCGAAGGCAGCCGATGACCTTGTCGCGTCACTGCTCGCAGAATCGGCAACTCGCTCACCAAACGTAGAAGCCCTACGCGGCGATATCCAGGCGAAACTAGGCAGTGAGCAAAACGCCACTCCCGAACTAGCTGCCGAAGCGGAGAGGTACAGAACGCAATTGTCCAAATTGGAGCAGCAAGCAACAGACCTTGCAGCGCTTGACAAAGAAATCAATGATGGCCTGAGTGCATTCGATAGTCTCATTGATCAAGCCGCTACATCCTGGGCTGATCTGCGAAAGGCACGGCAAACCACTTGCAGAACAGTGAATAAATCCATGCAGTCGTTTTCTGTTCGGCTGATACCCAAACATCTGGCCGAGGATATCGACCGACTACTCGATGATTTGAAGACCGGAACTCGCTTGCACGAGGCTTCCGTGCAAGAGATTCGCGATGCACTTGACCGCAAGTTTTTCGTGCGGGCAGCGATTGAGCATTGGCAGTTTCCTGCCCAAAGTGACGAACAAGATGAATCGGACGGTGTCTCCTCGAATATCAGGAGAGTTGCACAAGTATCGATGGACCGAAAGAAATTCGACAGGATCGCAGAGCTCGCGGTCCTTCAGCCAAGCGACGGGATCGACATTCTCCGAAAACAGAAGGGTGAAGATCCTGTTCCATTTGACAGCCTTACAGAAGGTCTCAAGGCGCTGGCGATCAAGGAACTCTCATTTGCCTCGTCACAGCTGCCGGCCGTTACCGACCAACCAGAAGATGCTGTACCGACGACGGCCATCTTCGAAAACTTAGTACCCACTGTACGGGAACAGCGTTCATCTAGGCAGTTCATCATCGCTAGTCACGACGCAAATGTCGTGGTCTCTGGCGATGTGGAAAGAGTCATCGTACTTCCTCCTGAGGCTTCTGAACAACCAATCGTCGGCACACTGTTCGACGCACCTGTTCGAGAGAGTGCAATTACACTCTTGGAAGGTGGGGATCGAGCGTTTCAGCTGCGGCAAAAACGGTACGGGGATTACGTCTGACCAGTTCCATGTTCGTAGCTTTTCGCTTGCGTCCTGAGATTCCAGCGGAACCCACACGAACGACCTCCAGAATCGTTTAAGTCGAACCGCATTCTGGCCGTCTCCAGACAGTTGCCCATCGTGCCCATTCCAAGGGATGAGGCAATGCGGCCAAACTGTTCCCGGCGGCCCTCCTGAGACGACTCGCAAGTCGGCAGTAGATGCCACTTCAAGCGCGAGGATGTTACCGAACCGTATCCGATGTGGCGTGCCCCAAGGCGCTATGCCTGTATCGCATTGAAACCCTCTGAACCCGTGTCGCTCTGAGACATATGGCAATTTGTCCCGTCCGGCCAGCACCGGAACGCGAGCCAACTACTGTGCTGAAAGTCGCGCTGACGTCGTGCCGACGGTGCGGTGCTGATACTGCCACAAATGCCTTCTGCACCGAAATCCGGACCATCCGTAAGCGGTGTGCAACTTCCCCGCGAACTCAAAGCTAACGGCGTGCGCGCCACTCCCACTTTCATAGGCCGTCAAACCCTTTATTCAGGGCGCTTGGAATGGCAAGCCCGGAAACGACGACCGCGAAGGCAAGCATTACGGTGGTGAAATGCCCATGCCTTAGCGCAATCCTAACCGGGATGCGCGCTGCACAGAAACGGCGCATCAGGAGCGTGTAGGCCCCATTGAAATTTATTGGTATATCAATTGGTATATGAGAAGCCTGTACGTTGAAAATCGTCAAAATTTTGAGTACCATAGCCCAATAAATTATACGGACGCCCTCGCCGCCCCGGCGCTGACGCGAGACGCCCGTCAGCCGCCCCACCTCAGTACGGACGACGCTGGCAGGGTAATCCTGCCGCCCTCGCCGCCCCGGCGCTGACGCGCGACGCCCGTCAGCCGCCCCACAAACTTCCCTCACATAACTTATACGCTGTCAGCGCAAACCTGCTGCCTTGACAGAGCGGGCACTCATGTCCATTGCTCGCAGCCGTCCCTGTTCGCCTGGGCGGCGGGTCGTGCCATTGCGATTGGCATGCCCAATATGGCTCTTTAAAAAGGGTGATTAAAGGCGCACTTCTTCCATCGCTTTCCTGCGAAGCAGAGATTGGGGGCTACCGTGGCTACCGAAAACTATAGACTGGTCCGCTTGCCGGAGGTTCTGCACCTATGCGGGATCTCGAGATCAGCACTGTACGACATGATTTCCCGGAACGCATTCCCGCACCCCGTGCATATCAGCGCACGCAGCGTGGGATGGCGACAACGCGACATTCAGGAGTGGATAGAATCACGCCCGCCGGCTACTGGATTTTTGGGACGTTACAAACAAGAACCATCGCAACAATTAAGAAGGAGGTGACATATGGATGAACGCCGATATGGATCGGCCACAGGTTTTCCTACACGTGTGAAGAGCATCTTGACCCTGCTCTTGCAAATGCCGCTCGCCAGTGTGTCCAACCTGTTGGAGCGTCACGAGCTTCAGGGGGCGAGCAGACCGTTAATCAACGAAGCTCTTCAGTGGCTCTATGCGGGCGACTACGTAGGGCGTGTGGAACGGGGATGGACGCAGAAAGCCAAGCGGCGCTACTTCTTGCAGTCGAAAGGGATCACTGCGGCAATGAAGATTTCGGGCACACCGTTGGCATGGGGAGTGACGGAAAATGCGCTAAAACGTCTCCTGCGCCAAGGGCAACTGGTTGAGATGTTGTACGACGCGGGTCCGTGTTTCTTCGGGTCAATCGCTGTTTGCGAGGCCTGGCGATGCGAATTTCCGCTGGTTCGGCTCCAGTGGCTGAGTCGAGGACCGGTCGCAGCGGTGGCAGAGTACCAACTCAACCTCCTCGGCTATGCGTCCGTTCGCCGGCTGATTATCCCCTACGTCTGGTACGGTACCCGCCCCAAACCCAACCCGCAGCCCCGGGAATTGCACCAGTGGCTGGATGGAGTCGCCACGTCACGCGAGGAGTGGAGGGACGGGTCAGCACGGCTCTGCGGAGTCGTGATTCTGGCCGCTGATCGTTTGTCAGGGATGCGAGCCCGCAGAGAATTGCCGTCCGCTATTCCCAGGTCCATTGTGACCGCTGAGGCCGCCGACCGTTTGTCAGTGATCGAAACCATGTACCCAACGATCCTGCCTGCTACGACGATGACATCCGTCAAGGCCCCGGCGGGTCCCGGGCTGCCCGAGCGAATCGAAAAGCATCTGGAGAAAGACCCCGTCCTAGCCAACTGTTTGGGCAGGACCGACCACAAGATTCTGTCCGCCATTGAAGAATGGGCGGGGTGTCGCATTGCGCAGCTGGCCCGTCTGTGCGGTCATCCGTCCAGCACGGTCCGCGGAGCGGTTCACCGTTTCGCCGAGGCCGGGCTGGTGAACCGGGAGGCTGATGGCTCGCTTTATCCCACCGAACTCATCCTAAAGATGGCCGAGGACCGGGACCGCCTGGGCCGCCGGAAAACCCGGGGCCGGGCTGGTGCGGAACGGAGTCCCGGGGGAGGACGGCGCATCCATATGTCGCGGCATGAGTCGGGCGTCGTCGAACTGGCCATCCGGTTCAGGAGGGAAGGCTTTTGCGTGGCTGCTGGATGGCGGATGGTCGTCGACCATCGCAATCGCACGCAGGTTTCCCCCGATCTTTGGGCACTGGTTCCCATGCGCGGCGGACGCGGAATGTGGCACGCTGTGGAGTACGAAAGATCGGCGACCAGCCCCGGTGCCATCGAACGCAAACTGCGCCCCTACCGATGCGCTCTGCATATGGGTGCGGGACAACCGGTGTTGATGGTCTGTGAAACCGATACGTCGGCGGCCCGCTTCACAGCCCTTGGATCGGAATTGCCGATGTCCGTCGCAGCCTACAGGGAAGTACTGGAAAGGCCCTTCGGCGGCCAAAACTCACCGTGGCGGCACGGTGGGGCGACGGTGGATATTGGTCATCTGTGCCGTATGCCTCTGTGGAGCCGGGAAAATCGTGATTACTGGGAGTATCTCCTGGTGGAAAGGACTGGTCTACAGCTATAAATGTGAAAGGAAGTTGAACCATACCGAGCAACTGTTGCTTAGGATGCTGTGGCAGATGCCGTACGCCAGCGCCGGAGATCTGAAATCGTGGTCCATGGCGTCGGACAGCAGAGTGTACCCAAACCTCCGCAGCCTCGCAGACCGTGGCTTTATCGGGTGCGAATCTCTGGGCTGGATGCGCGACGCCCAACGGCGGTATTTCCTCCGGGACGATGGCGTGGAATCGGTCATGCAACACACTGGGTGGCCCATTCACTGGGCGGTGACGGATAGAGGCCGGGCCACTATCCGATCCTACGGGCCGATGATGGAATGTCTGTACCATGTGGCTCCCCGGTTCTAGAGTACCGGTTCAGGTTGGGTGCTGGAGATGATACACCATTACGAATACGGAGGGTGGTGGGGCGCACCAGATTCTTTCGGCCCGGACGATGACTTGGAGGTGGAGTCCGAGGTTCACCCGGAACCGAGTCCCGATTCCTTCACGTGGCTGCGTCAGGGACCGTTAGCCGCATTGGTGGGAATGCAGCAAGGTCCAAATCTGAATCGCTTCTGGGTGCCGCTGATTTGGTATGGCACTCACGCGCCTAAGAGATTCCTGCCTGATACGCGTTTTGGGCTATTCTCGCATCTGGAAACAGAATCTGACCAAGAATCGCGTTTGCGGGCTTGTCCGCCTGGCACTGTAATAGTGGCGGAGGATTTCCTGGCGGCAGCACAGGCTGCCCGGGAAACGGCAGCAAGAATTCCACTCTTGCTAATCACTTACGAATCCCAATCCTACAAAAACCGGAGATTCGGCATTACCCGCATTGAGACGACGTTCGAAGACAAGTTTCCTCGCGGATTGGGGCGAGTCGTGGAAGCGAATCCCAGCTTTTCGCTGTAATTGCAGCTCACTTGATGCATTGGAGGTGAACTCGTGGTGGAGAATATTGATACCAGGCCCGGCTACCGGGTATTCGCTGCTGTGGTCGAGATGCGCGGGCCGCGGCTGTCGGATGTGGCGAATTCCTGCGGACTACCCACGTCTCGAACCAGGCTGATACTCAACGGATTGGTCGCATCCGGTCTGGTTGACGAATTCGTGCGGCGTTTTTACGTGGCGGAAGGAGGGGTTGCCAAAGTTGCTCGACACAACCGAAACCACGTCCAGTCGGTGAAACGCCTGATCACATCGGCGCCTACCTCCGGCGAAACCAATGCACCGATTCTGGATAAACGAGACAAAGCGGTCAATCAAGCTCACCTGCGCTTCCAATTACAGGGATTCGGCGTCGGGGATGGCCGCCGCATGGGTATCGGCGGATTGAGGGATCCCAAATTGTGGTTCCCAGACCTGTGGGTAAACATCCGTGCTGACATAGTCGCCGTCCCTTTCGTGTTGCATGCTGTTCTGGTAGACCCATCCACTCGATCCAACAGCGCCGTAAAAACCATTCTCCGAGACTTTCGAAGTGCGGCGATTAGAGACCCGAAGGAACACCCTCTGCTGGTAATTGTCCGCGACGAAGCTGCGGCTAAACTTTTCGAACGGGTCGGCGACGACCTGAACATGATGGTCGCCACGCACGGAGCGTTTCTCACGGGAGATCACTCCGGGCCCGGCTCCGTTTGGCGATACCGCGGCCAAATAGCGGACGTCGATCGTCTGGCGCGACTGACACTGGACAAACCATTGACGTAACCGACCTGGCAGGAGTCCCCGAGTGAGCGCAACCGACGCGGGAGGGGAATTACGGGCGCACTGGGTCTCAAAATCGAGCGCAGCGAAATCGTTCGCAGATTGGGATTCCCATGCCGGACGGTTGTTCTTGGCAATCGGTTGGGCATCGCCCGGCCGAGGCAGACGTACCGGAGGATGAAGTCCCCAGGCTTTGTCATTCTAGCAACCTGTCTGAGCATTGGCCATTGAGGGTAAGGGAAGCATAGTCGGGCTGGTGGTCTTGGCATTTGGATGGCTGGGCTGACAAAGGTCGATGACAGAGTTTCCGAACCTGAACAGCATGAGCAGGTTGTGGCTGGTGCAGATCAGTGACCATTCCCTGTTAACCTTGTCCATACCCCGCGGCTGGAACTGCCGGAAATCTCTATCCTGCCTGATATGTCCGAAGACCGGCTTCACCGTCTTCATGCGTAGCACGCAGTGTTGTCTGACCCGTTCGGTCTGCAACTTGCGCCGCATCCAGTCCCTGACGGATGGGCACTCGAGGATGTGTCCCCTGGGCGCTGGCGGCAGTACCCGACCGTGGGGGCTGCTCCGACGTGATGTACGGTCCACACCCAGGGCCTGCGACTCGGCAACTACCTGGGCCGACCAACACCGGCGTCGGCGGAAACCGCTCTGGGCGCCGCGCCGGTGTTGGCGGTGGTCGCGGCAATCATCACCGCTGCCTGCCGCTTGTTCAAAGTCAGGTTGGCGGCGTCGGCGGGGACGATCACTTTGGGCTCATGATCCACCGCCGCCGGGCAGTTGTAGGCTTGCAGGAAGTCCCGGCCACTAGAAAGCGGGCCGGAAAGCCCTGGTTGAGAAGAACGATAAGGCTACTGCTGGTGATCTGAGCCAAGCCAGTGTCCAGGTCGGCCACAGGTTACGTTCCACGCCATGATCACTGGCAACGATGCGACGACCACCGACGCCGCCGTAATCGTCATTGTCAGGGTCTCGGACCACGCCGATTTGGCTGGCCAGCAGGGTCAGATTGGCCACCGTGGCCGCCAGGTACAACTGGAACTTGGTCTTGACCCGTCCAAAGTAGCGGGCCTGTCGGACGCCCAACTGCTCCAGGCGGGCCAGTCGATGCTCCGCCACCACCCGGCGGTGCCGGTACTGGTCGTAGTCGGCGCTCTGCTGCAATGCCCGCGCCTCTTGCAGCAAGGCTTCCTGGGGGTGGATCAGCACCCGACGGCCTTTGCTGCCCTTGGCCGCGATGCACTGGGACCGCAGCGGACACGCCCAGCACACCGCCGCCTCAAACCGGAAGGCACACAGACGATGGGGCGTACCGGTGCCGTCGGTCCGTTTCCCGGCTGGTACGATGACGCGGGTGATCTGACCCGCGGGACAGGTGCAACTTCCCGCCACCAGGTCGATGGCGAAGTCTTCCTTGGGGAAGTGTTTACGGTTGGGTCGTCCCGGCACTCGGGCCACCAGCTTGCGGCCGGCGTCGACAAAAGCCTGGCGGGTGCCGCCGTCGCCGTAGGCGGTGTCCCCCATGGCTTCCGACACCGGCGCCTCGGTGCTAGCCTCGCTCTGCTCCACCAACTCCAGCGCCCCAAGATTGTCGGCAGCGTTGCCCGGCAGCACGTCCACCGCCGTGATCAACTGGCTGTCGGTGTCCACCGCCACCGCCGCCTTGTGCCCATCAAAGCGCCGGAGCTTGCTCTTGTGGCAGTGGCGCATCTCGGGATCATGGACCGACACCATCCGGTCCTTGCTCACTCCCTGCTTCAGGCTCACCTCGCCGTCAATGTCAGCATCGCCCGCGTCATCACCGGTCCCGCCGCGCTGGACATCCTGGAGCAGCAACTGTCCCCAGCAACTCCGCCGCGTCAACTATCGCCTGCCGCTCCCTGCTGTCGGCATCCAGCCCGTCCTGCGTCTGTCGGGCCAACTCCAGCAGCCGGTCGGCATCGGCCACGTTCTGCGCCAAGAGCCTCCGGCGCACCCGTCGGTTGGACCAGTCGATGGTCACCTCCCCCTTCATGCTAGAATCCACACAGCCTTTGTATCCGTGGGTCTCAGCCCAGCGCTTCACCGATACATCCGCCAATGCACGCATCAACTTCACGATGCCGTCGGCCAACAGATTGTAGGTGTCCATCGCCACCCGCATCCCCCGCCCACGCTTCAGGTAGCCCTGCTCCCGCGCCAACCGCAGGCTCTGCTCGAACACCTCACGCACCTTGTCGTGCAGGATCAACTGGCCGCGGAACACCTGAAAGGTGCTCTTGGCAAAAGGTCTATCTTCGATCTCTATCCCCAAGGCCACCTTCCAACGGATGTCGAAGTCGGCTCGGGCCTTGGCCTCAGCGTCACTCACCTTGTCGTGGGCCTGCAACAGCAGCGCCGTGGCCAACAGGCTGGGCGCCACGCTGGCGCGTCCATTGTCCGGACAGTACAACTCGGCGAAATCAGCGTCGCGGAACAACCGGCCTCGCTGCGAGGCCAGCAGGCCGTAGAAGGTGTCCCGGCCCACCAGGTCCAGGTACAACTGGTCCGCCTCCCAAAGTCCCCTCTGGTCAGATCGCTCGCCCAGCATGGCTTCACTCCACTCCGCTAACTCAACTGGCCCGGAGTATAACCCGCCGCCTCATCAACCGAGGTTTCCGGCTGAATTTCTAAACCGAAGCCAAAGTGAAACCCGCATTGATGTTGGGTAGAATTGAGGGCAAATTGGCCAGTCGTTTGGGAGATCCGAGGAGGTAGTCGGCTATGCAGGAGATGGCCGGGTTGCTGGAGCAGTGGCGCATGGACACGGCTGAGGTGCGGCGACGGATGTACCGAGCGCCGACGCCCCGAGAACGAGAGCGATGGCACGCGGTGTGGCTGCTGGCCCAGGGCTGGACGGCGGCCGCGGTGGGCCGAGCCCTAGAGCGAGATGCCCACACCATAGGCCAATGGGTCAAGGCATTCGCGAGGGCGGTCCCAAGGCGTTGGTTTTCGAGCAAAGCGGTGGTTCCCCCCCGCGTTGGACGTGGAGCAACGCGGGGAGTTGAAGGCAGCGGTACAGGACTTGCCGTCGGGGGCGGGCATCAACGTGTCGAACTGGACTGGAAGGTGGTGCGGCAGTATGTAGCGGACCACTTTGGCCTGACGCTGAGCCGGAGTCCGCCGCAGGCGGATCTGAACTACTTGCACCGGCTGGGGTTTGTGCTGAAGCGTCCTCGGAAGCGGTTGGTCAAGGCGGACCCGGGGCGTCGGGCAACGTTCGTGGGAGAGTATGCGACGCTGACGGCGACGGCGCCACGGACGGGAACCAAGATATTCTTCGCCGACGAGGCCCACTTTCAGGCCGATGCGGATCTGCGGGGGAAGTGGGTGCTGAAAGGCGAACCAGCCTTGGTGGACTCCAGCAGTCCGCGTCGCGGTGAGAAGGTGAGCTACTACTCGGTCCGCCGTAGGCGGATGCTGGAAACCGGAGAGGTGGAAGTGATGGAACTGGAGGGCAATCCGCCACAGGCGGACCACCTCTGCCGACTTCCTGCGGTCCGCCATTGGCGGACGGGCGCAACACCCCGAACCGCTGATCGTGATCTGGGACAATTCGCCAGCCCACCGAGGCGACGCCATCCGGGCTTATCTGACCACACCCGACCTGAACCTGCGCCTGGTGAACTTGCCCAGCTACAGTCCGGACTTCAACCTCGACGAGGCCATCTGGGGCTGGGTACGCCAGGAAGTTACGGCCAATCTTTGCTTGGAAACCCGTGCTGCGGTGCGCGAGAAGGTGGGCGGCTTTTTCGCCGATCTGATGCATCGTAGAGAGGAAGTCAAACGCCGTTGCCGCACCGAGCTTCAGGCTCGGGTGCAGAACTTCACCGGCAACGCCCAAGTCCATTCTCCCCGCATTGACCATGTAGATTTCACTTTGGCATCGGTTTAGGTCCGGGCATGATGCGGGACTCAGGGTTGGTGAAGTTGCGCTAGGCTTTGGCATCTGGCGCCCCAGAGCGTTCCTTACGCTCCGCCTCGGCTTGCGCCGCGGCTTGGCTTTCGGCTGTCGAGTACACCACTTCCTCCCGGATATTCTTCGACTGGCACCCCGGAAAGGCTAATTGCTCCGGCAACTCATCCCCACGCCGGTCCTTGACATAGCGGCGTCTTCTGCCTCGTCTACCTCCTGAGCTCGGCGCAGCAATTCCTCAACCTCAGCAGCCAGTTGAGCTTCCTCCTCTGTCATCATCTGGTAACTCATGGCCAAGTGCTTCGATGCATTAGCACTGAGATTGGCGCCGTCCATCGCCACGTTGTCCAGTTTCTCTATCCTGGCGCACTGGCACAACCTCAAGACCAGCAAGAGCAGTCCCGAAAACACCGCCAGATGGTCCTTCCTTAAGTCCGAAATGGTACGGAAATCTGGCGTGTTATTCGCCGCCAACACCCGAAAGACGATGTCCTCGCGAAGCCTGGGCAGTGCGTTGTGGAGATGGCGCTCCGAAGCCGCACCGTAGAGCAGGCTCTTCACCTTCAACATCATATTGGGATTGTGTGTTGGGCTGCCCCGGCTGTCCCGCCCATAGCGCCCCGCGATCTCCGACAGATCCAACTGGTTCACCATGTCGGAGATGAAGCGGTCCGGGTAATCCTCCGACAACCACTCCGGCAGAGCCAATGGCAACACCAACTGTTGGTCCGGATCATTCGGACAGGCTGCGAGAGATGGGTATGCGTACGAATCTGTCAGGCTGTCCAAGTGCGCCAACATCCACCCGTTCTGCAAGCGGTCAGTCTCGGCAGCATATTGGAGGCTTTTGCAAAATCGTCAGCCCGGTGGGGTGGGCTTCTCCATCGGCGGCCCGTTGCCAGCACAGCTATCGTCATCGTAGCCAACTGCCAGCCCGGTGGGGTATGATCGGCGTCGGGGCATCTCCCGAATGCGTTACGCTCATATATGGGACTCTAAATTGTGACTTCAACAGAAACGCCCGGCTAATTGGGAAGATATTTTGTCGAAAACTAAGGTGCGATTACTACTTGGAACAAGGAAAGTATTTTGCCGGGCTTCCTAGATAAGCCAAACACAGTGGAAATCCGGGAAGAAATAATCACGATTTGGTATCGGCAGACCGAAATCCATCGCGGTTGGCTTTAGCGTCGCTTGAGGACACCATTTTACCGTTCGCCCCATTTTGCAGGTGAAACGGTGGGGTTGCCAGGGTTAATACGCAAACAAACGGGGAGACGCACGAAATTGGGAGTGTTGCGTCAAGCGTGGTTACCCCATGATACCCTGGTCATCGCCCTGTGCGCCATGGTTTACGGCGGTCTGACCCCGCATCAAGTACCTGACAGGGTATGCAAACGGAAACCCCGTCATCGACCCTCGCCAGCCGGCCATCCCAATGCCGTGCCTCTAGTATTACAGTCGCACATGATTGGGAGGGCTTTGGAGGCGTCGCTTGCGATGGGATTGCCGGGCCCGGGCCTGATGCCTCCGTCTCCACCGCGACCACCGTACCGTAAGGTCATCACCCGGGGTGTTGCCACAGTAGTTGGCATAAAAGTCGTCTCACCTCGGACACCGTCATGGGGATGAGTTCCGCCACACTTACCGCCCCCCTTTTGCGTCGGCGTCGGTGTAGAACCGGGTTACGGCCAGAAAGGCATGGACCAGCAGGGCCAGAGCCTGCCCCGTGCTGCGACACGGGGGTGATGTGCCGATACCAACCGGTCCAGCGGCGCACTTCGTAGTCGTCCAAGCCCACCTTCTCCTTGGCCTCCTTGAAAGCGTCTTCGATGATCCAACGGACGCCCGCCACCCGCGCCAGCTCCGCCCGAGGCGCCTCCGCCGGACTGAAGCAAGCATAGTAGGCCAGATCCTCAGCTGGACTTTGTACGTTCAAGCGGCGTAGGCGAGGGAATCGATAAGCCGAGCGTACAATTCGGGAACGGGTTTTCCCCGGTCACAGTCGGATAACGACATTGAAAAACTGTCCGAAGCCAGCCACAGGTGGCGTCGCACCAGGGCGATGGCATCCACGAAAGTGGGGGCGGGTTTGGCGTACCAGGCCGCCGTGCGCTGGGTGATGGGGCTCTCTTGTTGCAGCGAGTGTGCCGCCAGGGCGATCCAGGAAAACAGACCCATCAGGACGGGCGTGGTGCGGGCAATGGCGCGATCCGACCATTGGCGCTGAGTTTCCACGCCCAAGTGAGCCCGTACTTCCTGGTAAGTGACCTCCAGCTGCCAACGCAGCACAAACCACTCCAGGATCTGGACTGGGGCGACCGACTCATCAGTGCAGAGCAGGGCCTGAGTGTCCAGTTCACCTTTGGGGTCTCGGACCAGCGCCCAGCGGATGGGTACGGGCGGTTTGCCGGGGTGGTACCAGAGGGCGGTCTGCGAAGCCAGTTCCAGCGTGCGCATGGTGCCGTCGTACCAGGACACCGACGCGGTGTCCCAGAGCAGCTCGGGATCGTCAAGGCGTTGCTTGAGGGTGGGTTGACGTGCCCCCTTGACCCGAGGGCGACCGGTTTGGCCCGGTTGACGGGGTGGCGCGGGATCGTAGAGACCGGCATCCAGGCGCAGCCTGGTGATGAGGGTTACGGGTTCATGGAGGGACTGGCAGAAGTAGAGCAAGTCCAGGACGGCATAGCCATTGTCGCCCACCACCACCAGGGGGCGATGGGGCAGCCAGCGGCGCAGCAGCAGGATCATCTGGCGAGCCCAGTCGGTGAGTTTCTTGTGCCGGCGTCCCTGCCTTTGGTGATAGCGTTCCGATGGCGCCAGCGCGGTGAGCAAGGGCAGGGCCCAGAACCGTCCCGCCCAGGGGATGCGTCCCAGCCACATCAAACTGATCCAGCGCAACCCGCTGGCCTTGACCGTATAGCTGCGGCTGGAACGCACGGCGTCTCGGTAGACACCCAGAGCGTTGATCTTTGGACCCTGCCGACGCTCCAGGGTTTCGTCGATACCGAACACCAGCGGACCGTCGCCGTGGTCGAGATGTTGAAGCAGCAACCTGAGCAAGACCTGGGACGCCCCAAGGGGCGACCACGCCGCCCGGTTCAGCACGTGATGGTAGCGGGCATAGTTGCGGTCGCCGCTGAGGCCCATGACCCGCAACGCCGCGGCCACTGTGCGCTGGCCCGGCGTCAGGATCGCGCCGACCAATAGGACCTGAGCCTTTTGCCAGGTTCGGTTTTGGAACAGCATGGCGAAGGGAAAGAGAACAGTTACAATGGCATCGGGCAGGGTGAGCACGAATTGACCTACGGTGAGTTGTGGGGTCAAACCAGCTTACCCTGCCGCTTTCATTTTTCTAGTTTTTGTACAAAGTCCAGCTGAGTGCTGAAGCCCCAGTCGATGGTGGCCTTGGCGACGTTGCGCCGGATCTCATAGGCTTCGACGGCTCCAGCCAAGGCCACGTCGTCGCCGTGGCGTCCTCGGAGGCAGTCTCGGGTCAAGACGCTGAATTCGATTTCTGCCATGTTAAGCCAACTGGCGTGTTTGGGGGTGTGGTGAAACTCCAGGCGTTTCACGATGCGGCGCGCTTCGGCGGCGGGAAAGGTCTCGTACAGGGAGGCCATGCGGTGGATGTTCAGGTTGTCCAGGACCACGCGGACCACCGGGGCGTGGGGATAGGCGGTGTCCACCAGCCATTGCATCTGGTGGGCGAAATCCTGCATGGTGCGCCGTTCGGTGATGGCCACATGGCGCCAGCCGGCCAACGGCTCACAGGTCAGGAAGATGTTGCGGACGCCGCCGCGCCGATACTCGTAGTCCTGACGCCTGGGGCGTCCCGGTTGGGCGGGCAGTGGTTCGCGCACATCGGACAGTCCGCCTCCGGCGGAAGTGGAAGTCTCGTCGAAGCACACCACCGGACATTAGGGCGTTTCGTCAAATTGATTTGCCAAGCGTCAAGGCGTCCTACTTCCGTCATTCCCGCGAAGCGAGGATCCAGAATCACTTGCTGTTGCAGAACGATTTGGGTATGGAAAAGCCTGGATTCCGGCTTTCGCCGGAATGACGAGATAATTTAACGACACTCCATACGACGACGCTTCTTCTCCCTGACCGGACGCATCACCCGCAAAGCACGCCGTCTCACCCTGCATCTCCCTCAGGGCTGGTCCGGGCAAAACCAGTTCAGCTCTGCCCTGGCGAGACTGCGAGTCCTGCCCCTCCCTTCCTGACGCCGTCCAGGGTCTTTCAGTTTTCTAAAAACGCGGATAAATTAGGGACATGGACACTAACGAATTAGCCGGTAGTCTGCCGGCAGCCCTGGCTACCGTTCCCGACCCGCGCTCGCCTCAGGGCAGACGCCATCCTTTGCCGGCCATCCTGACCTTGGCGGTCTGCGCCATGCTCTCCGGCGCCCGCAGCCTTTACGCCGTCTATCAGTGGGGGCGTCAACAGGAGCCGGCGGACATATCGGCCATGGGCTTCACCCGGTCGGCCACACCGGCGGTGGGCACTTTGCACGCGGTCTTCTGCCGGTTGGAGGTAGACGCTTTTGAAGCCGCCTTGGCCCAGTGGACCCGGCAGTGGCTGGCGTCCACCGGCGAAAGGCTGACCATTGCCGTAGATGGCAAAGCCCTGCGGGGAATACACGGTGAAGAGTTGCCCGGAGTGCGTCTGGTGGCGGGATACGTGCCTCAGGCCGGGGTAGTAGCCGGTCAAAAGGGGGGTCAAGCCCGGCGCGGGTGAACTGGCGGCAACCAAGGACTTGACGGCGACGCTGCTGCCGGTGGCGGGCAATACCATAACCGGAGACGCCCTGTACTGCCAACGGGATTATTGCCAGCAGATCCGGGATGCCGGGGGCGACTATCTGGTCATCGTGAAAAAGAACCAACGCGAACTGTACGCTGACATCGCCCTGGCCTTTGCGGATCCGGCACGGAACGAACATTGCCGCAAGGCCCGAACCGGAAACCGGCATGGTCCGCCGGTGGCGGATTGGGAAATCCGGCAACTGCAAGCCACCGACCTCCGCAACGACTATCTGGAATGGCCGGAAGTGGGGCAGGTATGCCAGGTAATACGTCGCACCCGGGCATCGACCCAGACCACCGACGAAGTGCGTTATGGGATCACCAGTCTGGGCAGAGAAGTAGGCCCAAGGGCGCTACTACAGTACGTCCGAGGCCATTGGGAAATCGAGAACCGGCCGCACTACGTGCGGGACGTAACCATGGGAGAGGATGCCAGCCAAGTGCGGAAAGGGTCAGCCCCCCAAGTGATGGCCGCGCTGCGCAACGTGGTAATCAGCGTGCTACGCGCCCAAGGCGAAAGCAACATCGCCGCCGCCTTGCGCCGGGTCGGCTGGACGCCCGGAGCAGCCCCTGCGTATCCTCGGTCTCGCTAACCCCTGAAAACTGAAAGACCCTGGACGCCGTCCTCGGCGTTTGACCTGTCCACCATGCCGCCACACGCCTGGCCATCAGCGCCCAGGCTGGGCACCCGGCCGCCTCCGCCAGTGATTTGCGCTGATGATCGCTCCCAACGCCGCTACCACGGGCCGTCAACATCCCCCTGGCGTGGCGTCCACATCCCGCATCGTCCATTTCATCGGCACCAGGTCCTCCGCCAGCCCGTTCCCTGCGGTGGATTCGAGCTTGGGCGCCAGTGTTTTTCAGCGGGACCGCGGACCCGGCAAATTCGCCTCATCAACTCTGAACAGTTGCCTGTTGCGGCTTTTTGTTGACATTCGACTTGGCCAATCCTAATATACAGCGAAGCGGCGCCTGGCTTAGTGTTCTGGGCTCGATAAACGGAGAGGCGGTCATGCCCCACCAAGAAGACATTAGATTGATGGCCCATCTAATGAGACGGGCAGGCTTCGGTGATACCCGTGAGGAACTGGAGGAGCGTGTCTCCAAAGGCTACGAAGCCGTGGTCGAGGAGCTTTTGCATCCAGAGCGGCAGCTGGCCATTGACGACGAACTGCTGTACCGGTTCTTCCCGGGTTACGAGGGGGCCGGGGCGCTGCCAATAAATCAGGCCGATTGGGTGTTCCGGATGATCAACACCAAACGGCCTCTGGAAGAGAAGATGGCCCTCTTCTGGCATCAGTTGTTCGCCACCAGCAACTCCAAGGTGGACAATCCACTGGAGCTGACTCGCCAGATTGCCATCTTCCGTGAGTACGGATTGGGTACTTACCGCGACCTCCTGGTAGAGGTTGCAAAGTCGCCAGCCATGATCTTCTGGTTGGACAACCAGGGAAATCGTGACGGCGCCATAAATGAAAACTGGGGGCGGGAGCTGTTGGAGCTTTTCTCCCTCGGAGTCGGAAACTACTCAGAGGATGATATCAGGGAAGCAGCCCGGGCCTTTACCGGATGGACGATTGCCCCAAAGATCCCCCGCAATCCTTACGGTCGTTTCCACTGGCTGTTCGACTACAAACCTGAGGACCACGACGATCGGGAGAAGACCTTCCTGGGGCATACCGGGAACTTCAATGGCGAAGACATCGTGGACATTATTGCGGATCAGCCGGCTACGGCCCGGTTCCTGGCCCGTCACCTCTACAGATTCTTCGTCGCCGACGAGCCCCATGTCGCCAGTTGGAACGTTACACCACCGGTTGACCCTGAAGCCATCGAGTTGTTGGCGGATGCCTACAATGAATCCCGTGGCGACATCCGGTCTATTTTGCGAGCGTTGTTCAACTCAGAGTTCTTCAAGAATGCCCGCTTCGCCCGGGTGAAAAGCCCGGCTGAATTGATCGTTGGCACGGTGCGCATGGCGGGCAACTATGAAGGCTTCAAGCCAGGATTCAACAATCTGGCGTTGGAGTGCGGTTGGCAGGGACAGGCGCTGCTCAATCCTCCCAGCGTGGAAGGTTGGCACACCGGCTCCGAATGGATCGACCCCGGCGTTTTGATGCGCCGGGTGAACTTTGCCGCGAGGATATTTGGAGACATCTCACTACCCGGCGTGCAGGCTATCGTCAAACGGGTGTTGGTGAATGTGCATGGGCATGGGGATTATTCCCCCCAGACGATAGTTGAAGCTTGTCTCGATGCGATGGGACCGTTGGAAGTCAGTAGGGCGACCCACTCCGAATTGATTGCCCATGCCGAAAAGTGTGGCGATCTAGCCTGGAGCACCCACGAAGAATTCAGGGCTACAATGCGCAATGTGGGCAAGATCTTGACCTTGATTGCCGCCTCGCGAGAATATCAGTTTGCCTAGGCAAGCGCATACAACTGATGTAGGAGGACATTAAAATGGCGTCAACCCATAAAGACCCCGTGCTGGTCGTGCTGGAGCTGACCGGGGCCAACGACTATCTCAATACGATTGTTCCTTATAGCAATCCCCTGTATTGGGATAACCGGCCCAAGGTTCATGTCCCTGAAGACCAATTACTGCCCATAAATGACCAACTGGCATTCCGGGGCGGTACGGAGCCGTTGAAAGAAATCTACGACCAGGGCAACATGGCCATCATTCACGGGATCGGATTTGAAAATTCACCCCGTTCGCACTTTCGCGCCATGGACATCTGGCATACCTGCGAGCCGGATTCCATCGGGATTGACGGCTGGCTCGCCAAGGTCATCCGGGACTTGGACCCTGACGGCGAGAACGTGCTGAAGGGAGTTAACTTGGGCCAGGGCCTGCCTCGGGCAATGGCCATGAAGGGGGTTCCGGTTACTTCCGTCAACCACCTTCCTTCATACGGTGTACTCTCATCAAATCCGGGAATCACCTCCGAGCAAGATCGGATCCAGTTGTTGGAGACCTTTGCCCGTATGTACTCTCCCACCATCGGCGTCGGACCGACCATGGAATATCTGGGACAGGCAGGACGGGATGCGTTGCGAGGAGCCGACATCATCCGGGTTGCTCCCGAAACCTACTCTTCAAACGTAGAGTACGCCAATAATGCCATCGCGAGGCGCCTCAGAGACGTGGCCCAAGTGCATCTGGCCGGCCTGGGCACCCAGGTCTTTTACACCTCCCACGGGCCCTTCGACACCCACTATGACCAGCTGGGACCACATGAAAAACTTTGGACGGAAATTTCCGTTGCCATACGCGACTTCTTCGCCGACCTGCGTGAGCACGACGCCTCAAACGAGGTGGTTATCATGTTGTTCAGCGAGTTTGGGCGCCGCGTCCGCGATAATGGCACTGGTACCGACCACGGAGCGGCTGGGGTAGCGTTCGCCATTGGCGACCGGGTGAATGGTGGAATGTACGGGACCTATCCCTCGCTGAAACCGGGGGATCTCACTCAGGGAGACCTGGCGCCCAACTATGATTTCCGCGGCTTCTACTCCACTTTGGCGGAAAAGTGGCTGGGACTCGACCCGGCACCCATCGTCGGGGGACACTTCGAGCAAATGTCCTTCGTGTAGCTTCAGGACCCCAAAACAGTTCGCGGGAGAGGGGATATGCTGACCACCGTCGCCGCCGGCCGGGTGTATGACTACGGCTACTGCATAGGTATGTACAGTCAGGATGGCAGGGGATTTTGGGCTCCCCAAGATTTCGTCCTGGGACCGAACGGTCGAATTTACGTGCTGAGCCGCGGTGTGGAACAATTGGGTCAGAGGGTCACCAAGATCAACTTTGACCACGATTTTCAAGGACAGTTCGGCTCCGTCGGCGAGGGAGACGGCGGCTTTGTCTGGCCCAGGTCAATTGATTTGGACCGTCACGGCCGAGTGTTCCTTTCGGACGAGTATCTCAACCGGGTAACCATTTACAGTGAAGAGGGCAGTTATCGATATCACTGGGGCAGGTCCGGCAGCGGAGACGGGGAGCTGAACGGACCGTCAGGAATTGCTTTCGACTCCCGGGGAACCATTTGGGTGGTGGACAGCTTGAATCACCGGGTGCAGAGTTTCAGCCAGATCGGTGAGTTTCAGTCCAAATTCGGGAAGCGAGGTGTCGGTGACGGAGATCTGGAGATGCCATGGGGCATCTGCATCGACCGTCAGGACAACATCTACGTCGCGGATTGGGGGAATAACCGGGTGCAAAAATTCGCTCCTACCGGAGAGTTGCTCGTTAAGTTCGAAGGCTCCAGCGCCGGGGTGGGTTCGCTCAAAGGGCCGTCCGGTGTAGCGGTGGACTCAGATGGGGATGTATACGTAACCGACTGGGGAAACCACCGAGTCCAGATCTACGCCGCCGACGGACAATATATTACGGCCCTGGTCGGTGACGCCCAAGAGCCTTCGCCATGGGCCCAGACCTACATCGATGCCAATCCGGATATCATCAAGGCCAGGCGGCGGACAGATCTGGAGCCTGAATGGCGGTTCCGGCGGCCAGTGGCTGTCAACGTTGACGCAGACGACCGGATCATAGTTTTGGAGTCCTACCATCACCGGCTTCAAATCTACAACAAGCTAAAGGATTACGAGGAACCCTCAATAAACTTGTAGGCGCCTGCCTGAAGAGCGGCATCCCCTGGGAGATGCTGCCCCAAGAGATGGGTTGTGGTTCCGGGATGACCCCGTATCAAGTACGGGGCAGGCTCTGCTGGCGCCGGCTGCGGGATTGGCAGCAAGCCGGAGTGTGGCAGAAGCTCCACGAATCGCTGTTGTCCCGATTGCACGGTGCGGACCGCCTGGACCGGTCGCGGGCTTGCGTGGACAGCGCGTCGGTGCGGGCCGTGGGCGGTGGGGAAAAAGACCGGCCCCAATCCCACGGACCGGGGCAAATCCGGGAGCAAGCATCACGTGCTCACCGAGGCCAACGGAACACCTCTGTCTGCCATCCTGATCGGGGCCAATCGCCACGACGTAACCCAGCTGTTGTCCCCGTATCCAGTACGGGGCAGGCCCTGGTGGAGGGCGTGCCGCCGGTGCGCGGTCAATGGGGCCGTCCCCGTCGCCGGCCCCAGCGGCTGTACGCCGACCGGGCCTATGACTCCCGGCAGCATCGCAGGAATTGCGCAGGCGTCACATCGCGCCGTCCCTGGCTCGGCGGGGCGCGGAACACGGCAGCGGGCTGGGAGTGTACCGCTGGGTGGTGGAACAGACCCTGCGGTGGTTGCACCAGTTCCGCCGGCTGCGGGTGCGCTACGAGCGCCGCGCCGACGTTCATGAAGCCTTCCTGTCCATCGGGTGTTCGCTCATCTGCTTCCGACGCTGGACCTCTTTCTGTTAGGGCCTGTCGTCAAATTACTTTCGTCCATAGTGCGATGGCGCGTATCTGGCAGTTGGCCAGGAACGAAGCCGCTTTCTTGGCGTAGCGCGTCGCCACCCCACGTCCGCCTCCGGCGGACTTGAAATCGCAAAATCCATTCTCCACCAAGTGCCGCAACCGATACAAATGCCGGTCATATTCCCGCTGTTCCCGACGGTTCCTTTTGGACGGTATCACCACCTGCATTCCCAACTCCGTGGCCTGAGCCACGATGTCATTGGTGTCATACCCCCCGTATCGGGTACGGGGCAGGCTCTTGTCCGCCAACAGATACTCCGCCGGGATGCCTTCAATCAACGCCAATGCTTGAGTGCAATCGGCCACCGTCCCCGCCGTCAGCAGCATCCGCACCGGCATTCCATGAGCGTCCACCGCCGAATGTCCGCCTGAGGCGGACTGTTCAGCCCCCTTTGGTGCGGGCCATAGCCTGGTTGCCGCCCACGGCCCCAGCCGCATGAGGATGCGCTTTGATATGACTGGCGTCAATCATCAGCCACTCAAAATCGGGATCGTCGGTTACGACGGCCAGCAACTGCTCCCAGTCCTCCACCCAGCCTTGGGGCAAGTAGAGCTCCCGATCCAGAAAGGTCCGGCCACGTCGGCTCCCGTAGGCCAGAAACACCCCGATCTGGCAGTTCTCGACCTTCCCCGCCGTCCCGCTGTACTGCCGTTGCACCCCCATCGACTTGCTGCCCTGCTTCAGAAACCCCGTTTCATCCACCACCAGCACCGCCCCAGGGTCTCCCAGATGCTCCACCATGTACTCCCGTCCGCCGGAGGCGGATCCCGCACCCCGTCAGCGTCCCAGCACGTGGCCAGCAGTCTCTGCACCCCGTCGGGCGTGGTGTCCCCAGCATATTCGGCTCCGCCGGTGGCGGACCACCCATTCTTGCGTTCCACCGACCCCAGCAATCCCTTCGGGTAGACCAAGTCTCGCCGCCGTGGCTCCCGACGGCCAAAACGGCCCGCAATGCGCTCGTGCAATGCCTGAAGCCCCGCCGCCCACGCCAGCACATCTTCCTGCTCCAGTACGGTTTGGCCCCTCAACAACCCCTCCCTTCGCAGCAACGGTCACGGGCTCAACCTATCACATAATCTGCGGCTGTAATATTAGACTCCCTACCGGGCATTCCGCTGATCTCATTCAGACAGGGTTAGAAGCAGAAGCACCAACCATACCCAGACCCGCTTGAGTTGCCGCAAGGCAAACAGCGCCATCAGGCCGGCTCAGTTGAGCCGGCCTTTTTTCGTGCCTGCGCCGGCAACCCTCCCGGGCTGCCGCGACAGGGCCTGAAACGCCAATGCTACACGTGCACGCCGCCGCGTTCCCAGCGTCGCCGCAAAACGCCGGCAGTTCCGTCTGCCGGGCCTTGCGCATTTCCGTCATTACAATCCCGACAATCCCGCAAATCGGGGAAAGAGGCAAACAAAATGACGCCGCCAAACTCGGTGAACCCAATCATCAACAAACCGTACGCTGAGCCGGACCGGCACTGGCTCAGGCGCAAAGGCCAAAGCATCACCACCCAGGGCTATCGCATATGGATTTTGGCGAATTGGGTTAGGATGGTGATGAGGAAGCCATTGTCCCAGCCGGCCTTTTTCAGTTTGCCCCGCATGGAGCCTTTGCTGGGTTCTAACCGCGCCAGGTTCAGCGCCAGTTTCCGCAGCAAGGCCAGGTTCTCCGCGCCGTGTCCTTTCCGGTTCCGCGCCTGGTCTTCGTTGCAGGTTACGTCCAATACCCAATGCAGCCGGTTCTCAATTCCCCAATGGCTCCGCACAATGTCGTTGCACCGTTCCGGCGGGAAAGCCTGGCTCAACAGGTAGTACCGGGTTTCCTCGCTGGCGTCAGCCGGGTCTGGGCCGACCGACCGTCGGCTGGCCGTTACCTTGCCCACGGCCTGCAAACCGGGCCAGTCATGCCATTTCTGCAACCAGGCGATGTCGTCGCTGATGCTGGCAACGCGGGTTTCGATGCGCCCGTGACCTTTGTTGACCTGGGCAGCTTGAGCCACCGGCGTGGCCGGGTCGTCCAGAAACAGTTGCACGTCATCGTGCAAACTGCCCTGGTTCCTTTTCAGTCGCAGCGCGTAGTCTCCGCCCTGATCAACCACCTGTTCGGCGATCTGACGCTGGCAGTGCATGGCGTCGGCAGTGACCACCTTATCCCGCAAAGTCAGCATTTCCAGCAGCTTGGGCAGCGCCGTAATCTCGTTGGACTTGTCGTCAACGGCCAGTTGTCCCAAAACCAAGCGCCGCTCTTCGGCCCAGGCGCTCACCAAGTGCAGGGCTGATTGGCCTTCGGCGCGGTCGTAAGACCGCCGCAGCGTCTTGCCGTCCACCGCCACTACACCCTGAACGCCTTGGGCAAACTGCGCCATGAACCCCAGAAACCACTGTCCAAAAGCCTCTGGGTCCAGTTTGCCCAGCACTCTAGAGAAGGTGTCGTGGCTGGGAATGCCGTTGGGCAGCGGCAGAAAGGTCTCCAGAAACTCCCGCTTGGACTGGCCGAAAAGTTCCATATCGGTGCAGGTCTGGCCGCCACAGACGATGGTGCACAGGGCGATGACCAGAATGTCGTGCAGGGAATGCAGGCGGGCGTTGACTGCCCGCGGGTCTTCCAGATCGGCGAATACGTCGGCTAATTCGGGCATGGTGTCTTTCCCCTCCCCGCTGCATTAGCCTACATCTTACCCAACACCTCAATTTTCATATGCGATAGCCCTGCATCACCACCGGATATCCCTTGCCAGGCCGAAGCTGCGCCCACGGCAACTTACCGGCCAACCCCGATGGAACCTGAAAGCCGCCACTGTCTGGTAAATCAAAGTGACCTGCCGTGCAACTCCGTAGGTTGATGAGACTGGCAGCAGCGAGGTATCGCCGCCTCGGCTTCCCTGTTCCGGGTCCGGCGCCGGCGAGCGTTTCACGGGCGCCGTTCACCACGTTGGCTGACCTCGCCCGGTTCCGGGAGCGGAAGCGGGCCGCGGGTCTGAAACTACCGGCCGCAGCTGAGGCTAACGGCACCGATCTATGAGGTTGCCACCGGGAGGTCCAGGCACGGCGCCCTGGGTGTGAACATCGGAAAAGCCGGATGGCATCGCGGCGATGGTGGGCCCGCCCAACATGCGTTTGAACCGGCAGCGCGCGAAGGGTAGAGGTGGCAACATCGGCCGACTAAGGAAACGCTGGTAGGTCGACTGCAACCCCAGCCGAACGCAGGCGCCAATCGGTTCAGAGAAACACAACGCCCCACCGGCAAGGGAGCATCCTGAGGAACGGGCGGACGTCTCCGTCTTAGCCAGGGGTCAGTAGGCTGGACTGACACGCTTCGGGTCCGGTGGTCCAATTCTGCGGCGTCTGGGATGGTTGGTCAACGGGATGTTCAGTCGTCCCCCAACTCCCGCCTGACCCTGATTAGATGAGCGTATTGCAGCGCAGTCAACCCGGCCCGGTCGGCGCGTCTCTTGAACTCCGCCGCGCCGACCAGGGCGGCGAGAAATCTTGACTCGCGATTTTCTTCCTGAAGCCGGTCGGCGGGCATCACGAACTCCAGGAAGGCTTTCGCGATCTCCTCGTCCGTCCATTCCGCCGCCCTGGCCAGCAAAGCGGGTTCCAGCCGGTTCAGCAACCTAACGAGACGTTCCAATCGCTGATCGATGCTCAGGTCAACGTCGTCGAGTATGCGTTGCAAATCCCGGTGAAAGTTTGGATCGAGCTCGAAATCACTCACGGGGTCTATCCCTCCAATCTCCTAACTGCGGCAATAACCCTCCGGCCTTCTCGTGAACGGCTTTGACGGCGGAACTGCGTCGGTCAATGGCGCGCCGGGGACAAGAACAGCGTACCGCCTTAGCTGTAGGCGGCGGCCGGGCAGGGCCGGACGGAGCGACGGTGGCAGAGTAGTTCGGAACCTTCGACTCCGGCGGGGGAGAGGGCAGCCGGTCGAGGCAAGGCAACCGCTGCGACTTTGTTCCCACATTGGTCAAGTTCCGGCGATATCTTCGGGTAACGCAGATTGCGCCCCATTTCCGGGCAGCGCGGTCACTCGGTGGCGGGATCACCGTAGGGATGCCCTTCAAGATCCTTGGTAGGCGGCTCGAAGGCCGCGCCGCGCCGGGGACAGTGGTCGGCGTGATAAGCGGTCAGCTGCGCCCCGCATCCTGCGTGGTTAACGAAAACGTAGCCGCCGATGCAATAGAGGCAGAAATCGATGTCGGCGCGCACCAACAACCCGCACTCGCAGGTCGCCAGTATCCAGAAGCTGTCCATATGTCCTCCTTGGTGATGCTCGATAACTTGGTCAAGGTTCAGCCCTCATTGCCCCAACGGCCAGCCCAATGCCGGTTGAGGAGGCACCATTGGTTTTGGGGGAACCCGTCCGCTGAAACTCCCGCGGCGACCGGGCCTGCCGGTCCCGCCGAGACGCGAAGATCTGTACTCGCTCAGGATCTGCTCGGGTGATTAGGATCGCTCCAGCTGGGCGAGTTGGAACGGATTCCGGACTGCGATCAGCGGTCTGGAGGGCGGCAATCAACCGGTCTGGGCATGCAAAGTGCGGTCTGGGCCGGGCCGCACCACCAGCCGTTGCACCCGTTCTATAACCAGGTTGGGTTGAGCCGACGCCCCATAGAGCCACTCTTTCCTGAACCGCTGGCTGAGCAGCCTGTCCCGCACGGGGGCGTCCAGACTTGACCAACAAGGCAGGCCCTCCCAGATGGAGTGGAAGCGTGGTTCCGGCGGCCTGCTGGCGGTGAGGATCAAGAGATCTTGCGCCCTGGAGAAAGCCACGTAATGCTGGCGCATCGCGTCGAAGTACGGGATGAGGTGGGCCGGCTCGAAGGGAGGGCGGGGGTTGTAAGAGTCCAGATTCCGACCCACTTCGTCCCCGCCACCGGCGCGGTCCAGTGATCCCACCACGACCACCGGCCACTCCAGCCCCTTGCTTTGGTGTATGGTGGTGACGCACACCCGGCCGGTTGGGAAGCGCGTCTCCGCCGATGACCCACCCGCCAAATTGCCGGTCGTTGCGTGCTGTTCCCGTCCAGACGAAGCCGGAGCGCGATGATACGGAATGCCGGCTTCGGTTAAGGCGATCAGGTAGCGGCTGCAGACCCTTTCCTGAACGCTGTGCAGCAGCAGGGCAGCTTGCCCATAGTCGTTGATCACTCCTCGCGCTCTCAGTAGCCACAGCAATTCAGCCAACTGGCGAGCCTCATCATCTGGGCAATCTCTCAGGAGAGAAATCACCGAGGGATAGTCGGGATGGGAACCCGGCGCGTGGGGTGAGATGGCTTTGTGGTGGCGGAGCGGTATGCCTCCGGGGTCGGGATTGGTCCAGTCGGCGGAAGCCATCCAGCGGTCAACGGCGGCCACGATGCCGGGGTGGGAACGGTAATTGACGGTCAGATGCACGACTTTGGACTGAGGAAAGCGATCAGGGAATTCCAGCAGATTGCGAACGGAGGCGCCGCGAAAGCGGTAGATACTCTGGTCGTCGTCGCCAACTACGCAGGGGTTGCCGTGAACCCGGGCCAGCCGCAGCAGCACCCGGTCCTGGATGCAGGAGGTGTCCTGATACTCGTCCACTATCAGATGCTTGACGCCGGCGCCGATGCTCCGGACGATTGCGTCGTCTTGCAGCAGGGCGTCGGCTCTGACCTGGAGGCGGGAGAGGTCAAGCGCGCCGCGTTCTTGCAGCACGGCTTCGTAGCGCAGGTAGCAGCGGCCAACTGCGGCGTGGAAAGAGTCGTCAGCGTCGGCCAGTTCCTCCGGGTCGATGGCTTCCTCGGCGATACGCTCGAAGTACCGCCGGCTTTGACGCAGCGTGTAGTCGTGGGTGCGCCAGCCGTGGCGGCGCAATTCGTCCCAGTCGGGTCCGAAGATGTAGTGGAAGTGGCCGTTCATCAGGTCCAATTGGGCAAACTCGTCAAGGATGACAAAGCCGGGTCCTGCTTCCTGCTCGCATAGGATGCGGCGGCACAAGCCGTGCACGGTGGCGGCGCGCACGGCGTCGAGGTCTCCGGCGCAGTCGGCTTCCCGCGCGGCTGCATGGAACCGCTGGCGCAGTTCTCCGGCGGCTCGTTTGGAGAAAGTGCACATCACCAGTTCGGCGGGGTTGACCGCGCCCAGTAGCAGCAGGTCGACGGCGCGCCACACTATGCAGCGGGTCTTGCCGGCGCCGGGGCCGGCGACGACCAGCAGCGGCCCTTCCAGGTGGCTGATGACGGCTTGCTGCTGGGCGTCCAGCTCTGGCTGCAAACGGTGGATTATGGGTGAAATCAAAAATTCCTCCGGTTGTATCCTGGGCGACTCCTACCGTCGACGAACCGAGGCGGGATTGGCCCGATGCATTGCGGGTTTTGGATAGATTGGAGCGCCGAAGAGGGAAGCCGTGGCCCGGTATGAATCACGGTCCCACGGATTTGGTGCATCCGGCAACGTTCGGCGACTGGCATCGCTGCCGACGCGACGACCACTTCGGATGTGGAGGTAGCGGTAACGCACCGGTCCCATCAATTGCAGGAGGGAGGAGTAAAAGTCGCGGGCTGAATTTCCTTGGCTCAGGACGAAGGCCGCGGCCGGCGAGGATTGAGGAAACGCTGCCGGCCGCTCTGCCACGCCCCACGGCGGCAGCTACGGATTGCCGGCAGAGTTTCCGGCTCTCCTCAGATAGCGATGCGGGCGCTAAAAGCCGCACTCCGGTATCGGGTCGGGCGCTTGCTGGACGATCAGCCGCTCCACGTGGTGGATGGTGATGGTGGCGACACCGTTCAGCTCCAGCTGCTCGACGGTAGGCGCGGCGGCAGCGTCCGTCTGGGGCTGACCGGAACGGGTTGCCCCGTCAGCGTTAGCGCCAACGTCGGCGCCAACGGTGATAGCCCGAACCTCGTTCTGGATGTAGCTGGCCCGCGGGGGATGGTCCACCACCACGCGCCGGGCCACGGCCTCCAGGTCGGCCAACAGGTGCTCCACACCCCAGACCACCCGCACGTTGGTGCGCCCGGCGTACTGCTCAATCACCGGGTCCGGCGTCATATCGCAGAAGATGACCACTGGGATGATGAAAGACTTGAACCCGGCCTGCCGGTGGATTTCGTTGCGCAGGTCCATGGCCGCGTCGTCGGCCTGCTGCAGGGGGCTGGACTTGGCCTCCGGTCCGTCCGGGGTGTGGAGGAACCACTGGACGCCATCCAGGGTGTAGTGTCCGCCCTTCACCTCGATGGCGAACCGGCCGGTGTTTTCCAGCCAGAGGGCAAAGTCGGTGCGGTGAGGGCGGCCGGGGGCGCCCCACTCGTAGAGGACGTGGCCACTGGCGTAGCAGCCGGAGAGAGCGTCAAAGACTGCGGCTTCGGCCCGGCGCTTGGGGTCGCGGCGGCGTTCCTGGGGGAACTGCTCAGGTGTGGTAAGCAAGAGTGAAACTCCTTTTGATTGCTGCCCCAGCTCAACGGGGCATGGTGGGTTAGGTTGATTGATTTGACTGGTGGGTTGATCCGCCTCTGGCGGACGGGAAACGACGGGGCCGGGGGCGACCTGGCTCGGCGTCTGCGGGCTGCGTCTGCGTGGTGGATGATAGGCAAGGTTTCGGCACCTCCCGGTGTGATGGACTGCGTTCAGGAGCATCGAGGGTCAGGCGTGGGTGCAACGTCGAGGGTGTACTGATGGCGCGACGACCCGGTAAGCCGTGGGCCGCTGGAGGCGGCGCCGAGCCGAGCGGCAACCACTTGCGGGTGAAATGGCGGCGCCGAGCCCGCGCCAAAGCTCACTCCCGTCGGGTAGCATGGGCAATCCCTGAAAGACTCAAAACCCAAAACGGAGGAGAGCACGTGAACGTCCCCGCCGGCATCGCCGCCATCGTGATTGCCGCCCAATCGGCAACCCCGACCCTCTGGACAACGCGTACCGCGCCGCGACACCCGTTTTTGACCTCCCGATGTCGCGGGCGCGGACACTATCAGCCACGACGGGTGGTACCGCCAGGGACAGCTGCCCTGCGGTCCTGCTCTACTGCAACGGAAGAGTTGGCTGTTTTCCGTGCGCTACGGATGGGACGGCGCCCGCGGCCTTAGCTGGACTTTGTACGTTCAAGCGGCGTAGGCGAGGGAATCGATAAGCCGAGCGTACAATTCGGGAACGGGTTTTCCCCGGTCACAGTCGGATAACGACATTGAAAAACTGTCCGAAGCCAGCCACAGGTGGCGTCGCACCAGGGCGATGGCATCCACGAAAGTGGGGGCGGGTTTGGCGTACCAGGCCGCCGTGCGCTGGGTGATGGGGCTCTCTTGTTGCAGCGAGTGTGCCGCCAGGGCGATCCAGGAAAACAGACCCATCAGGACGGGCGTGGTGCGGGCAATGGCGCGATCCGACCATTGGCGCTGAGTTTCCACGCCCAAGTGAGCCCGTACTTCCTGGTAAGTGACCTCCAGCTGCCAACGCAGCACAAACCACTCCAGGATCTGGACTGGGGCGACCGACTCATCAGTGCAGAGCAGGGCCTGAGTGTCCAGTTCACCTTTGGGGTCTCGGACCAGCGCCCAGCGGATGGGTACGGGCGGTTTGCCGGGGTGGTACCAGAGGGCGGTCTGCGAAGCCAGTTCCAGCGTGCGCATGGTGCCGTCGTACCAGGACACCGACGCGGTGTCCCAGAGCAGCTCGGGATCGTCAAGGCGTTGCTTGAGGGTGGGTTGACGTGCCCCCTTGACCCGAGGGCGACCGGTTTGGCCCGGTTGACGGGGTGGCGCGGGATCGTAGAGACCGGCATCCAGGCGCAGCCTGGTGATGAGGGTTACGGGTTCATGGAGGGACTGGCAGAAGTAGAGCAAGTCCAGGACGGCATAGCCATTGTCGCCCACCACCACCAGGGGGCGATGGGGCAGCCAGCGGCGCAGCAGCAGGATCATCTGGCGAGCCCAGTCGGTGAGTTTCTTGTGCCGGCGTCCCTGCCTTTGGTGATAGCGTTCCGATGGCGCCAGCGCGGTGAGCAAGGGCAGGGCCCAGAACCGTCCCGCCCAGGGGATGCGTCCCAGCCACATCAAACTGATCCAGCGCAACCCGCTGGCCTTGACCGTATAGCTGCGGCTGGAACGCACGGCGTCTCGGTAGACACCCAGAGCGTTGATCTTTGGACCCTGCCGACGCTCCAGGGTTTCGTCGATACCGAACACCAGCGGACCGTCGCCGTGGTCGAGATGTTGAAGCAGCAACCTGAGCAAGACCTGGGACGCCCCAAGGGGCGACCACGCCGCCCGGTTCAGCACGTGATGGTAGCGGGCATAGTTGCGGTCGCCGCTGAGGCCCATGACCCGCAACGCCGCGGCCACTGTGCGCTGGCCCGGCGTCAGGATCGCGCCGACCAATAGGACCTGAGCCTTTTGCCAGGTTCGGTTTTGGAACAGCATGGCGAAGGGAAAGAGAACAGTTACAATGGCATCGGGCAGGGTGAGCACGAATTGACCTACGGTGAGTTGTGGGGTCAAACCAGCTTACCCTGCCGCTTTCATTTTTCTAGTTTTTGTACAAAGTCCAGCTCAGTTGACAAAACGGCTGGATTCTGTGTAGGCTGGATTGCGTTCATAATGTACAGAAATCCAGTGGCTACGACTTTTCCGAATTTTCGCCTGCTCCCCCAGCGCTAACTAACCCCACGATTCGGCTTGCCCACCGTTGGCGGGCCGAATCTATGTGTCTATTGGCGCATCACTGTGGGGCAGGCCAAATGCCGTTAAAGAACCGCCGCGCACCCACCAGGAGGGTCGATTTATGGTTCTGACCCGCAAACGTTCCGGCCGAAACAACCGTGGCTTGGCCGCCCGTGATGTGAAAACCTACTCCGAATCCAGCATCGCCAATGTCCTCGACGTACCCAATCTGATACGCAGCCAAATCGAGTCCTTCGACTGGTTCAAGACCAGGGGACTCGCCGAAACCTTCCGGGATTGCTCGCCCATCGTCGCCGGCATCACGCGGCGCTTCGCCAATGGCGAGGCGGCGCGCCGAGCCGAGCGGTTCGAGCTGTATTTCCTTGACCACTGGTTCGATGACCCGCAGTTCAGCCCGGAGGAGTGCCGGGAGCGGGAGATTACTTTCTCGCAGCCTTTGTACGTGAAGGCGCAGCTGCGGGACCAGGAAACCGGAGAGGTGACCGAGTCCGACATCTTCTTCGGCGACGTGCCGATGATGACCGCTACCGGCACCTTCGTCATCAACGGCGCTGAGCGGGTGCTGGTGAGCCAATTGCAGCGCGCTCCCAGCGTGTACTACGAGCGCGAACCCTCGCAGGACCCGGCGTGTCCCGAGTGCGGGAAGCCGGAGAACTGGTACTACAAGGCCCGCATTTCGGCCAGCCGGGGGGCGCGCATCGAACTGTCCACCTGGACCCATTACTACGCCCGTCGGCGCAATCTGCCCGAAACCATCACCGTCAGCGTGGACCGCCGTCGCCGGATGGGTGTTTCCACGTTCCTGCACGCCCTGGGCATCGTCAGCGCCGAGGAAATGCGGGCGTTGTTTGCCGAGGCAGACTCCAACGATTGCCGTCCTTTCGTGGCCGGTGTCGCTCCGGCCGAGGACCGGGACTACTCTCCGCGCGAGGAGGAGTTGAGGTCACTCTGGGACCGGATGCACCCTGACCGCGATTTCGACTACGAACAAGCTCACCGCATTGGCTTGGCCCAACGGAACCTGTACAAATGGTTGCGCCCGGGCGAACCGGCGGTGCAGGTGGACGCGGCGTGTACCTTCGTGGTCAACCACTTCTTTGACGGTCGTCGCTTTGATCTCGGCGAAGTCGGGCGCATTAAAGTTGACCAGCGCCTGGGTCGCGCCGGAGAGCAGATTCTGACCGAACCGCAGAAGACCGTACTGGCTTTCGTCCAGGAACAGCATGAGTCAACCGGCCAGGGTGTCACCCCCACTGAGATCTTCACCGCCTCCGGGCGGGAGCAGAGAGTCTTGGCGGAGCGTGACGTCGAGGCCCTCATCAACTTTGGTTATCTGGCCCGCCGGGCGGACCGCCGGATTGAGCCGGTGGATCTCTTCGCCGATGCTCCGGCCGGAGACGAGGGCATCCCGGTCGTGAGCCTGGATGCAGCGAATACCGGAACCTTGCTGTCCCTAGTTGAAACGCGAGAGGATGGCACTCGGTTCGTCAGCGTCCAACGGCAGGTTACCGACATCCTGGGCGAACCGGTGGCGATCTCCGCCCAGCCAATATTTAGCGGCACAGAATCTGCTGATGCAATTTCGCGCGGCGAAATCGCCATCCTGAAGAATCGCTTTCTGGCCGGGGATAGCATCGTCGAGCCGGGACAACTGATCTACGCCGAAAGGGTCAGCCAGGGCCCGCTGCAAAGCTGGCACCTGACCCCTGTCCGGGCGCGCGCTTCTCGCATCGTGGGCGTGGTGACCGATGTCAACTGTGGCCCCAACGGCAATATGCACCAGGTGCGCTTCAACCTTCCGGGCATCGCCCTGGACGAGCGCCGGGTCCTGGATCTAAACGACATAATCGACACCCTGCAAGGGCTGATCCAGCAGCACGCCAGCAACACGGAACCCCGGGACAACATTGACCACCTAGGCAACCGCCGGGTGCGCGTCGCCGGAGAGTTGATGCGCGACCAGGTGCGGATCGGATTGCTGCGTATGCACCGAATGTTCCAGGATCGGGTGGGACGCCTGGAAAAGCCTGAGGACGCGGTGCCGGCCAAGCTGGTCAACGTGCGCCCGGTTACCGGAGCGATCCGTGAGTTCTTTGGCGGCGACAAGCTGTCGCAGTTCATGGATCAAACCAACCCCTTGGCGGAACTGACTCACAAGCGGCGACTTTCCGCCCTGGGTCGGGGCGGTCTTACCCGTGAACGGGCCGGTTTCGACGTGCGCGACGTTCACGCCTCCCACTACGGACGCATCTGCCCCATCGAGACGCCGGAAGGAGCGAACATCGGGTTGCTCAGCAGCCTGGCGGCCTATGCCCGTATCGACCGGCTGGGCTTCATCGAGACCCCTTACTGGCCGGTCATCAAGGAGCTTTGGCTGGGCGACTGCCGAACCCCGGGTTTGCCGGGATATTTCGACCCCATCGGACACCAGGTAATGAACGACGTGAAGACGCGCAAGGGCGAGGTGATAATTGCCGCCGGGGAGACTATCACCGAAACGCAATGGCGTCGTCTGCGCCGGTTGTCCGCCGACCTGATGATCGACGTGGCGCCCTTTGTGGACACCCGGCCGGAAAGCGTCCAATACCTGACCGCAGACTTGGAGGAACAGTACCGCATTGCCCAGGCCAACTCCGGCTTCGACGAACTTTACCAATTCATGGACGAGTTGGTGGAAGTGAGAGAAGGCGATAACTATCGGCTGGCTTCCCCCGAGTTTGTCGAATACGCCGACGTGTCGCCCCTGCAAATCATGAGCGTGTCGGCCGCGTTGATCCCCTTCCTGGAACACGACGACGCTAACCGCGCCCTCATGGGCTGCAATATGCAGCGGCAGGCCGTGCCGTTGCTGCAACCCCAGGCTCCCATCGTCGGCACCGGCATCGAGAGCCGGGTGGCCCGGGACAGCGGACAGGTGCTGTTGGCCCGCGTCCAGGGTTCGGTAGCGTCCGTGGACGGCAACAACATCATCGTGGTGGACGACGCGGGCGCCGAACACTACCACCGCCTGACCAAGTTTGCCCGTACCAATCAGGGCACGTGTCTGAACCAGCGCCCGGTGGTGCAGAAGGGCGACTACGTCAACGTGGGCGACACCCTGGCCGACAGTTCCTCCACGGACGGCGGCGAACTGGCCCTGGGCCAGAATGTCCTGGTGGCGTTCATGTCCTGGGAAGGCTACAACTACGAGGACGCCATCATCATCAGCGAGCGGCTGGTGAAGGACGACCAGTTCACTTCGGTGCATATTGAGAAGTACGAGGTGGAAAGTCGCTCCACCAAGCTGGGCGACGAAGAAATCACTCGTGACATCCCCAACGTGGGCGAAGGCAACCTGCGCGACCTGGACGAGCGCGGCATCATACGTATCGGCGCCGACGTGGGCCCCGGCGACATCCTGGTGGGCAAGGTTACCCCCAAGGGCGAAACTGAAATGACCGCTGAGGAACGCCTGTTGCGGGCGATCTTTGGCGAGAAATCCAAAGACGTGCGCGATACCTCCCTCCGGGTTCCTCATGGCCAGCGCGGCAAAGTCATCGGCGTCAAGGCTCTGAGCCGGGACAACAAGGACGACCTGCCGCCGGACGTGAACGAAGCCATCCGGGTGTGGGTCGCCCAGACCCGCAAGATTTCCGTGGGCGACAAAATGGCCGGACGCCATGGCAACAAGGGCGTGGTTTCCCGGATTTTGCCGGAAGAAGATATGCCCTTCCTGTCCGACGGAACCCCGGTGGACATCATCCTGAACCCCATAGGCGTGCCGTCCCGCATGAATCTGGGACAGGTTTTGGAGAGTCACTTGGGATGGGCGGCCCGCAGCCTGAACTTCCAGGCTTTGACGCCGGTGTTCGAGGGCGCCGACGACAATAATATCGAAGACTCGCTGGCACGCTGGTGGTTCGCTCAACAGGCCAACGCCGGCTCTGACGATGGCGCAATGGACATGGACCGGGTGTACGCCTGGCTCAGCGAGCAGGGGTTCGATCCCGAAGTGATTTTCGACGAGAGCGACCACGGCAAGGCTCGCGAAGCGTGTCTGTATCTGTGGTTGCGCGACGTGGCCGGTCAGCGCCAAAACTCCGAAGGAAAGCCGCTGAGTGAAATGGACCTGAGCGAGATGCACCAACTGGCTCTGGACGTGCATCGGGAGAAGCTCATTTCGCCGCCCACCTTTGCCAAGTTCGAGCTCTTTGACGGCCGCTCCGGCGAACCCTTCGACCAGCCCGTGGCGGTGGGCAGCATCTATATGCTCAAACTGATCCACCTGGTGGAGGACAAAATCCACGCCCGTTCCACGGGGCCATACTCGATGATTACTCAGCAGCCGCTGGGCGGCAAAGCCCAGTTCGGAGGACAGCGGTTCGGGGAGATGGAAGTCTGGGCCCTGGAAGCCTACTCCGCCGCCCACAACCTTCAGGAGGTTCTAACCATCAAGTCCGACGACGTGACGGGTCGGGTCAACACCTACGAATCCATCGTCAAGGGCAATCCCATCAGCCAGCCCGGCATCCCCGAATCCTTCAACGTTTTGCTCAAAGAGCTGCAGAGCCTGGGGCTGAACGTGAGACTGGAGGACGAGGAAGAACAGGATGACGCTAGCCTGGGTCTGCCCGGCGAAGACGACTTTCTCTTTACCGCGGAGGTGAACTAAACATGGTCAGGATGCTGGACAACCGGGAATCCACCTCCTCCGATTTCAACGCCATCCGCATTTCCATCGCCTCACCGGAGCAGATCGTTGGTTGGTCCTCCGGCGAGGTGCAGAAGGGCGAGACTATCAACTACCGCACCCAGCGGCCCGAAAAGGACGGGCTGTTCTGCGAGAAGATCTTCGGGCCCACCAAGGACTGGGAATGCCAGTGTGGAAAGTACAAGCGCCAGAAGTACAAGGGCGTGGTGTGCGACCGGTGCGGAGTCGAGGTGACCAGGGCCAACGTGCGCCGGCAGCGGTTGGGACACATCGCCCTCGCGGCCCCGGTGGCGAACATCTGGTTCGTCAAAAATACCCCCAGCGTGATGAGCCTGGTGTTGGACCTCAAGTTGTCGGACCTTACCCGGGTGCTGTACTACTCCGCCTACGTCATCAACCAGGTTGACATCGATCTGATGCGCGAGCAATTGGAGCGCCACACCAACGAAGTGGACGAGCTCCGGGGCGCGCCGATAGCGGCCGCCGACGCTGCGTTGGAACGTATCGCCGCTTGTGTGGCGGACTGGGGTCTGGAAAGCCGACTGCACGAAGCTTCATTCATCGTCTCCGGTCCCCCCGCCGCGTACTCGCGAGCGCTCAGCGAAGCGCGAGCCGCCTTGGCTCGCCTCAGCGACGTCCAGGCGGACGGGGACGGGGATTTCACCGCAGAACTCGAGAGCCTGATCGCCCTGGCGCCGGCCGGCGCGGCGGCGGAGCGGGCCGCCCGTGAGGTGGGCCGATTGCTGCTGGCTGAGGGAGTCGTCGATTCCGCAGACAACCTGGCCCTCGCCGCCATTGAGGGCGATCCGGTAGCCGCCGCTATTTCCAGGCTTCACCACGGCAGCCTGCCCATCGTTGACGCACTGGACGAACAGCAGCGCCATGCTCAAACAATGGTTGCTGCGTTCAACGCCTGGCGCGATGATCCTAGCGAAGAGCGCGAGGACGACCTGGCGGACGCCGCAGAGCGATTGCAGGCCGACATTGACGCGGTGCATGGTGAGTTGCTCGCGCCGGCCCTGGACGCTTTGGCCGAGGCCATTGCCCGCATTGCGCCACAATCCTTTGATTCCGCGGTGCAGCAACGACTGTCCGACGACCTGGCGGAAATACACCATTCCCTGGCCGCAGTGGAGCAGGCGGTGCGCGGTTGGAACTACCGTCGTTCCGAAGACAACCCGGAAGGCCGGGGCTGGAACGTGCCGGCCTTCACCGCCTTGCTGGAGCGGTTGCAGGCTGATAGCGATGAAGTAAAAGCCGTCTCCAATCTGGAGACACTCACCGATTCCATCGCCGGCATCACTACTCCGGAGGAACGTCAGGAGACCATCAACAGTTGTCGGCAGCAATTGCAGGTCATCCGTGATCTGATTGCCAGTGTTGACAGTTACCTGCTTCGCGCCATCGCGGAGCGCCGCCGGGAAGCCGTGGACCTCATCCAGGCGATGCGGTGGCTGCGGTGGGACCCGACCCAGCGTCCGCGGACGGCCGACCTGGATTGGCTCTGGGAGGACTTGAAGCTGCCGGCGTCGGCGCGAGACGATGAGGAGCTGCCTGATGAGTTCTACATCGCCCGCAGCGGCTCCCTCGGGCTCCACCTGACCACCCTGTCCACCAATCGCTACGACCGGCTCAAGCCCTTCTGGGGAGAGGCGTTCGACGCCGACATGGGCGCCGAGCCGGTTCTGGATTTCCTCAAGCTGCTGGACCTGGATTTGGACCAGGAACGGTACTACACCGAACTTGAGATGCGCGCCACGTCCTCTCAGATTCGCACCAAAGCCGGCAAGCGGATGCGCCTGCTGGAGACCTTCCGGCGCAGTGAAAACCGGATGCAGGACATGATCATGACCGTCCTGCCGGTGCTGCCACCCGAGTTGCGCCCCATGGTTCAGCTGGATGGCGGACGGTTCGCCACCAGTGACCTGAACGACCTGTATCGCCGGGTGCTGTCGCGCAACCACCGGCTCAAGCGCTTCGCCAGCATGAGGGCGCCGGGCCTGATGATCCGCAACGAAAAGCGGATGCTGCAAGAGGCTGTGGACTCGCTAATCGACAACGGACGGCAGGGCAAGGCGGTGAAGGGCAAGCGCGACCACGCGCTGAAGTCGCTCAGCGACCTGCTCAAGGGCAAACAAGGCCGTTTCCGCCAGAACCTGCTGGGCAAGCGGGTGGACTACTCGGGCCGGTCGGTGATCGTAGTTGGTCCCGAGTTGAAGATGGACCAGTGCGGACTGCCCAAACGCATGGCGCTGGAACTGTTCAAGCCCTTCGTGATGCACCGGCTGGTGCTCAATGCGCTGGCCCCCAACATCAAGGCGGCCAAGCGAATGGTCGAACGTTCCTCACCGGAAGTCTGGCCCATACTGGAAAGCGTCATCAAGGAACGCCCGGTGATGCTCAACCGCGCCCCCACGTTGCACCGACTGGGTATCCAGGCGTTCTGGCCCGTGCTGGTCGAGGACAGCGCCATTCAGCTGCATCCGCTGGTGTGTTCGGCCTTCAATGCCGACTTCGACGGGGACCAGATGGCGGTTCACGTGCCGCTGTCCGCCATGGCGGTGAACGAAACCGGCTCGGTGATGTTGAGCACCAACAATATGCTCTCTCCCGCGTCGGGCGACCCCCTGGTGGCCCCAACCCTCGATATGGTGATGGGCTGCTACTACCTCACTGAAGAGGCCCCCGACGCCAAGGGCGCCGGCGGAGTGTTCTACGACATCCACGAGGCACGCATCGCCTACTCCGACGGTCAGATCGACCTGCGCGCTCCGGTCACGGTGCTGAGCGTGGACGGCGTGGACGGCAAGATCGAAACGACCATGGGACGCCTCATCTTCAACGAGGCCATCCCCGAATCCCTGGGGTTCAAAAACGAACTGATGGACCGGGGCGCGATCAAGGATCTTACCTCTGAGCTTTACCGGAACCTCAGCAATGAGGATACGGCCCGGGCCTTGGACCGGATCAAGGAGATCGGCTTCTACTACGCCACCAAATCCGGTATCACCATTGCCATCAACGATATCCAGGTGTCGGAGCGCAAGCAGGACATCCTGGAATCGGCCGGCCAGAAAGTGGCTGAGCACGAAGACAACTTCATGATGGGGATGATGACGGAAGAGGAGAAGTACGAGCGCATCATCGACACCTGGACCCAGGCGTCGGACGATATGCAGCACGTCGTAGAGACGGAAATGTCCAACTACGGCGGCGTGGCCGTCATGGCCAAGTCCGGCGCCAAAGGAAATATCTCGCAGATCAAGCAGATGGCGGGTATGCGCGGCCTGATGAGCGACCCCGAAGGCCGCATCATCGAGCGTCCGGTTAAATCCAGCTTCCGCGAGGGCCTGACCGCGCTGGAATACTTCATCTCCACCCACGGCGCCCGCAAGGGCCTCACCGACACGGCGCTCAGAACCGCCGACAGTGGCTACCTGACGCGCCGGCTGGTGGACGTCTCGCAGGAAGTGATCGTACAGGAGCATGACTGCGAATTTGCCGAACCCTTCTACGTTGAGCCTCGGCCCAATGACGAGACGTTGAGCAACCTCCCCGAGCGGATCCTGGGGCGCATGGCCGGCGACGTGATCGCGCACCCGGAGAGTGGCGAAATCATCGTTGACCGCAACGAGATGATCGACGAGGAGATCGCCGACGCCATCCGCGACGCCGGCATCGACCGCGTGCCCGTCCGTTCGCCCCTGACCTGCCAGACCCGGCGGGGCATCTGCCAGATGTGTTACGGACGGTTGCCGGCCACCGGGCAAGTGGTGGAGATCGGACAGGCCGTCGGCGTGATCGCGGCGCAAAGCATCGGCGAGCCGGGAACCCAGCTCACCATGCGCACCTTCCACACGGGTGGCATCGCCGGTTCCGACATCACCACGGGCTTGCCCCGAGTGCAGGAACTGTTCGAGGTGCGCCCGCCCAAGGGCGTGGGCGTGCTGACCCACATCGACGGCCTCGTTTCAATAGAAGAAGACCCCAACGGCTCGCGCCGCATCCGCGTCATCTACGATGAAGAGGAACGTCACGATTATGCCCTTCCCCCGGGCGCAATCCGCCTGGTGGAGCCGGGCGAGCCGGTTTCGGAAGGCAAACTGTTGGCCGTCGTTCTCAATACGGATGCCTCCGGTGGCGACGAGACCGACCCGGGCAATGCCCTGGTCAACGCCAACGTTGTGCATGAGATACGCTCAGACTTCCTGGGTGAAGCGGAAGTTTCCGCCGATGGCATAACGGTCGTCTGGCGCGAGGAGGAGTCCCGAGCCTACGATGTCAGCGGGCAGATGACCCTCAAGGTCAGCGATGGCCAGCAGGTCATGGCGGGCGACGCTCTGGTGGATGGCCCTCTGGATCTGCGGGAGTTGCTGGATGTGCGGGGCCTGGAGGGACTCCAGCATTACCTGGTGGACGAAGTCCAGGAGGTGTACCGCTCCCAGGGCGTCAGCATCCACGACAAGCACATCGAGGTGATCCTGCGGCAGATGCTGCGCCGCGTCCAGGTGGAAACGGCTGGCGACACCGAGTTCATCCCCGGCGACGTGGTGGACAAGTTCCGGTTCCAGGATCAGAACGCCCAGGTGCTGGCCGAAGGCGGGGAACCGGCCACCGCAAAGACCCTGCTGTTGGGAGTATCCAAAGCAGCGTTGACCACGGACAGCTTCCTGTCCAAAGCCTCCTTCCAGGAAACGACCAAGGTACTGACTATGGCCGCCGTGGCCAGCGACCGGGACTGGCTGCGGGGCCTCAAGGAGAACGTGATCATCGGCCGCCTGATACCGGCCCGGTTGGAATCTCTGCTGGAGGCGGAAAACGCCTTCGCCTTGCGGGGACCGGGTGATTACGACCAGGAAATGATGCTGCCGTGGCTTGCCGGCGACGAACTGTCGGATGGCCTGGGCGGCCCGTTGGACTTGGCGGAAGGCGTCATCGACGACGAAATCATCTCCGGCCAGCCGGCAGCGCCTTTGGGCGAGAGCGGTGGCTTCGGCGGCGCAGGTTTCCAGATCCGCACTGCTGAGGAAGAGGACGAGTTGCTACGGCGCGCGCAGTCCTTGACCGACAGCGATTCCGAGATAGACCGGGAAGTCGAGTTGACGGCGTCGCGGGTCTTCTCGCCCTTCGAAGAGGAGGACGAGGATATCCCACAATTGTGATGTCGTTCGCGACAAACCGTCTTCAACCGTAGGGGCGAATAATCATTCGCCCCTACATTAACTAATTGCAACGGAGATTGACACCACTATGGACCTGTCGGTGGATCTGGCGCCAGGAAGGGAACCGGGGTTGCTGTTGACCAATCCCGTGATGATTGCGTCGGGCACCTTCGGCTACGACGGTTACGGGCGGGGAATCGCCCCGGACGCTCCCCTGGCCTCGTTGGGCGCGGTGCTGCCCAAGACCTTCACCCGGCACGCCAGGGCCGGCAACCCGGAACCGCGCTGGTTTCCGGGTTCGTTCCGGGAGGGATTGGCCGCCGAAGAAACCACCCTGCTGAACTCCATTGGCCTGACCAACCCGGGGATCGAGGCCGCCATGACCGACCTGGCGCCGCGCTGGGCAACCATGGACGCCAACATCGTGATGAGCATGGCCGGTGACAGTCCGGAACAATGGGAAGAGATGGCGGCGATGACGCGGGGAGTGGCCGGATTCTCCGCCATCGAGCTGAACCTCAGTTGTCCCAACGTTGACGACGGAGCGATATTCAGCCACCATCCGCGACTCACCGAGGCGGCGGTGGCCGGCGTCCGGCGCCAGGCCGACCGGCCGATATGGGCCAAGCTGTCGCCCAACGTGCCCGACATAACGAAGATAGCCCGCGCCGCCGTGGACGCCGGAGCCAACGCCCTGACCATATCCAACACCATCCCGGCCATGCGCATCGACGTGGACACCGGCCGGGCCGTCCTGGGCACGGGTTACGGGGGCCTCTCCGGGCCGGCGCTGCGGCCCATTGCTATCGCCCTGGTGCATAAGGCTGCCCTGGCCGTGAACGTGCCCATCATTGGCGTCGGCGGGGTGATGACCGGACGCGACGCCGCCGAGTTCCTGATGGCCGGGGCGACGGCGGTTCAGGTAGGCAGCGCGAACCTGGCGGACCTGAACGCGCCCTTCCGCATCCTGGCCGAATTGGAAGAACTGCTGACGGCGTGGGAGGTGGGCGGTGTGTCGGATATTATCGGCAAGGTAGCAGCCGCATAGCCGGGCATATACGGTATGAACGTATCGGATTTGCTCGTCATCCTGCCGGTTAAGCTGGCATCCGGGGTTGCGCTGATTTTTATTGTCGCCTGGCTGATGGTAGTTTTCAGGCCTTGGCGTTCAGGTGAAGAACCTGCCTACTTGCGGCATGTTCATACAGCGGTAGTGGTGGCTTTATATCTGGCGTTCATGGTACTAATCGTGACTGGGGTCTATCTGACGATTTCCGCTGCGGTTGAACAGCCATCGAAGTGGGGAGCCGCGTTCGGACATCATCTCTCGAACATCCCGCACAAGCAAAATTACCATCCAGACTAAACCGCTAAGCCATCCCACCGTTCCCACTGCAATGCACACCAGCCCAATCGAGGCGATGGTGTATCGCTCGGTTTCGGTCCCTATCAGTAGCAACCCGAAAGAGATGGCGCTAAAGGCGCAGTTAAAATATGTCAGGTAGCGGAACAGACGAGGAGCGTTTGCCGAATCTTTCACTGCCCCGTTGACAAGTGTATCCAGCCTCTTGAATGCAACCATAATCCACTCTCCCCTCTTGACAGCCCCACGTCATTCCAGCGTGGGGCTTAATTGAATGTACATCGCAGGGGCGTCTCTTGGCAACCCGGCAGCGCTGGTCCGCTACCACGCCGACCGCAGCACCGCTTCCAGTTCCTCTGCTCCGTTCACGGGTCGGACGTTGCGGTGCAGTCCGAAATCGGTGAGGGCGTCTTCGGCGATGGCGGGTATGCCTTCGCCGGGCACTCCGACGTCGCGCAACCGGACCGGCAGGCCGATGGCCTCGAAAAAGGCGGTGACGGCATCGGCGGCCGCATCAGCCGCCGCCACGTCGGACGCTCCGGGTTCACGGACGCCGAGAGTGTCAGCAACACGGGCTTGGCCGGCGGCGTTGTGATCCCGGTTGAAGCGCATACCCGGCCCGGTGAGGATGGAATACGCCGCGCCGTGGCTGCAATCGGGATAGCGGGTGTCCAGGCTGTGGGCCAGGGCGCTGACGACGCCCAGGGCGGAACCGCTGGCGCCGGTGTCCCAAGCCCGGTTGTACACGAACGACGCCGCGCAGAGATTCACCCGCGCCCCGCCGTCGTCGGGGGACTTGCGCGCGGCCGGCAGGTTTTCCACCAGCAGACCCAGCGCGCCGAGCAGGTCGGCGGTAGCCATGGTGTTGAGCCGGGGCGCTTGCAGGGCGCTGACCACCCCGCTGAACAGCGAACCGGACGCACTGACGCACAGGTCGGCCGGGGCGGTGAGCAGGGCTTCCGTGTCCCAGATAACCGCCGCCGGCCGGGTCTTGGGGTCGAACATCTCCAGCCGGTGCCCGGTCTCGCCGTCGATAACGGCGGTTCCGGCGCGGGTGGCCGCCGTGGTGGGGGTGGTCAATACCAGGATGTTGGGGATTTTGGGCGCCATCAGGCGAGGGCTGACGGGAGGCTGGCCGGGTGGGTATTTGGTAGCGTGGTCATGGGGACTGCCGCCTTCGGCCAGCAGGATGATGATGGCCCGCGCCGTCACCACTGCGCTGCCACCGCCCACCGCGATGATGAGGTCGGCGTCGGCCTCCCGCGCCATGCGGAAACCCTCCAGAACCGCCGGCGCCGGCGAACCGGCCATAACCCCGTCGAATACGCCCGCCGGCGGCTCCTCCAGGGCCTCCGCCACGCGCTCCAGCAGGTTGGTGCGTTTGGCTACCGACTGGCCACAGACCACAAAAGGCCGCGTCGCGCCGGCGCGCTGCACTGCGGCGCTCAGATTGGATAGAGCGTCATCCCCGGCGAAGACCCGGACCGGGTAGGCGACGTGGCGAAAAGGACTGACGGCAGGCATTCATGCACCTTCGATGTTGGAATGTGGCTGATGGCCGAAAGCAGTGTACTATCTGCGCCTGTGTGCCGCCATGCGAGTTTGGTAAAATCATAGGAGGATTATGACTGCCCACCGCTCAACGCCGAGTCCTTCGCTGCCGAACCGTCTGGCCCGTTATCGCGGCCAGGCGTTGCGGCTGCTGGAATCGGCCCAGGTTTCCATGCAGCGCGGCCAGTGGAACCAGGCGGAGGAATTGTTGTGGGGGAGCCTCGTGGCGGCGGCGCGCGGTGTCGCCCTGTGGCATGGCCAGCCAACGGACAACGATGCCGACCTGCGGGATTTCGTGCGCCGTTTGGGACAACAGGAACGGGACCGCTATATCCGGGACGCCTTTGACCATCTGTCGGCGCTGTCGGAAGCCGCCGAGCGCGTCCGCGAACGTCGCAGCCGGGTGGACTACCTGTTTATGGCGATGGACGACCTGACGGAGGCCATTGAACGGCTGGTAGCCCGGATTCCGGGCGGGTAACCCATAATGCTCAATATCCATCGTCAATCCGGCGCCCATCGTCAATCCGGCATCCATCGTCATTCCGGCGAAAGCCGGAATCCAGACTCCGCAAGCGACGGCACCACCGCCGGAACCGTCGCCATCGAAACCCACGGTTGCAAGCTGAACCAGGCCGACAGCGCCCTGCTGGCCCGGCAATTCGTACAGGCCGGATATCGCTTGGTGGAACGAAAACGCGATGCCGACATCATCGTGGTCAACACGTGCACCGTCACTGCCACCGCTGACTCAAAAGCGCGCCAGGCGCTGCGGGCCGCCCGCCGGGCCAATCCCGACGCCGTGGTGGTCGCCGCCGGCTGCTATCCGCAACGCGCCGCCGACGAGTTGCGCCGGATGGCCGAGGTTTCGCTGGTGGTGGGCAATCGGGAGAAACCGGAACTGGCAACGTTGGCCATCGCGGAGCGCGACCGGCTGGGAGGCGACCGTTCACCCTCACCCCAGCCCTCTCCCATCAAGGGAGAGGGAGCTGGTATTCTGCGACGCAGCCGGGTCATGGTGAAGATACAGGAGGGCTGCGATCAGGTTTGCGCCTACTGCATCGTGCCCAAAGTCCGGGGCCGAGAGCGGAGCATCGCGCCCGACGAACTGGTAACCGCGGTGCGTCGTCACGTCGCCAATGGGTTCCGGGAAGTTACATTGACGGGAACGCAGTTGGGAACCTACGGGTTTGATCTGGAAGGGGTGGACCTGCCGCTGCTCCTGGGCCGGCTCCTGGCGGAAACGGACGTGCCGCGACTGCGGGTTTCCTCACTCCAGGCTCACGAGATTACTCCCGACCTCCTGGCGCGGTGGGAAGATCACCGCCTCTGCCCCCACTTTCACGTGCCCCTGCAAAGCGGGTCCGACGCCACGCTCAAAGCGATGCGCCGCCGCTACGATACGGGTACCTACCGCAAGGCGGTCAACGTTATACGAGACACGGTTCCGGGGTCATCCATCACCACGGATATCATCGTCGGCTTCCCCGGAGAGAGCGGGGCCGATCACGACGCCAGCCTGGATCTGGTCATGGAAATGAGCTTCGCCGACTGCCACGTATTTCCCTATTCGCAGCGCCCAGGCACTACCGCCCATTACTTGCCGGGGCAAGTGGACCCGAGCGAGAAACGTCGCCGGGCCGCCGAAATGTCCCAAGCGGCCGAGCGGGGGTTTTTGGCTTATCGCGAAGGGATGGTAGGCCAGACGCGCCGGGTACTTTGGGAAACCGCCCGGCCCGTTGACGGGGGATCGCTCATGTGGAGCGGTTTGACCGACAATTACGTCCGGGTATCCACCCAAACCGGCGACGATTTAGCGAATTGCATCACGCCGGCCCGTTTGGCCAGGCTGGACGGCAAGGTGATGCGCGCCGAGCGGTTGCCGGCCTGATGCAGCCGCGAACGGCCGGTTAGAAATCCACCGGCCGCAGGTAGCTCACGTTCTGTCGGCGCTCCAGGTAACCGGCCCTGATCTCGTGGCCGTGGGCAAACACCAATAGCCAACCCTGATTTTCTCCCTGGGCCAGGATGTCCCGTTTCTGACAGAGCGTGGTTTCCGGCTCGTAGTCGAAGGACGAGATGACGGTGAGGCCCAGGTGGTGGGGCGTGGGCACCAGATCCCCCAGGTACACGATGCGCTCTCCGCCGTGGGTAAAAATCGCAATCTGATGCCCAGGGCAGTGTCCGTCGGTCACTATGAGGCTCAAACCCGGGAACAACTCGGTGTCCCCGTCCAGCAGTTCCAGTTGTCCCCGTTCCACGATGGGAGCGAAGTCTTCGAAACGGAATGCTCCCGCGTTGCGCAGCGAAGGATGCTGCGCGTCTTCCCAGCTGGCGCGCTGCACGTAGTACGTGGCCTTGGGAAACGAAGGCACCATGTCGCCCAGCCGGTCCATGCGTGTGGACCCGCCGGCGTGGCTGAAATGGAGGTGGGAAAGCACCACCGCGTCGATATCCCGGGGCCCCAACCCGGCGCTCTTGAGGCTGCGCATCAAGCGGCTGGGCACGAGGCCGTACAGTTCCTTGTCCTGGGGGTTGGTCTTCGGGCCGATGCCGGTATCCACGAGGATCCGGCGGCCATTGATCTCAAATAGTGGGCAGTTCTGGCCCATGGTCAGTCGGTTCTTACGGTCGGTTGAAACCAGGTTTTCCCACATCATCTTGGGAAAGCTGCCAAAACAGGCCCCGGCGTCAACTTTGAATACCCCGTCACTGATGATCGTTGCACCGCTTGATGTCATGCGCGGTTTCTCCTTGCCAAAGCGATGGAATTCGGTATCCGTTCCCTAGCCGCCACCACCACCCGGTTTGTATGATTTGAGATGATTTGGATGAGGCTGATGCTCGCCTTATCTGACGACACCCGAAGCCATCCAAAGTGGTCCAGCAACTGGAAATCTGACGCCTACTTTACAACCCGCAATTCGCCGGGCGTCAAGCAAAAAATCGGCAGATTTTGATTAAATTTCTAAAATGAAACCAACGCAATTCCGGCGAGGAGCGCTGCCATACCGCCTCAAGCGGTGGGATTAAGGCGGGTCGAGTGAGCGAGGTCTCCTCTTCAAATTCCGGTGGGCCGGCCAGCCGGCGGCAACGGGCCTACGCCCTGTTGGAACCCACGGCCGGCGCCGGATTTCGGCGCGTCAGTCCGGGATCCGCCAAAGCCTCCATCCTGGTGGAAGCTGTCCTGGTTGCGGTTATTCTCATTAACTCGGTGGCCCTCATCCTGTGGACGGTGCCCGACCTGGCATCGTCCTACGGCTTCTGGTTCCATATCGTCGAGTATTGCACCGTAGCCGTTTTTCTGGCGGAGTATGCCCTCCGGTTCTGGACCGCCCCGGAAGCCGCCCCCAACCCGGCGACCGCCGGTTGGCGCCGGCGCTGGCGCTACGTCTTCTCTCCCCACGCCCTGGTGGACGCCGCGGCTTTGGCCCCGTCGGCCGTCGCCGTGGTCATTTTGTTGTTCGGCGTGGGTGGCCCCAGCCTGTCCTTCCTGCTCGCCGCTCGCCTGCTGACCCGTACCGCCAAGCTGGCGCGCTATTTCCCGGCGGCGCGCCGGCTGGGGATGGCCTTGCGCGAGAAAAGCGGACAGCTGCTGACTACCGTAGCCGCGCTGCTCGTCTCCCTGGTGATTGCGGCTGCCCTGATGTACTTTGCCGAAACGGAAGCCCAGCCCGAAGTCTTTTCCAGTATCCCGGCGGCGATGTGGTGGAGCGTGGTTACGCTGACGACCGTGGGCTACGGTGACACGGTTCCCGTCACCCCCGTTGGCCGCGCGCTGGCCGCCGTCATCGCGGTGCTGGGCATCGGCCTGTTCGCCCTGCCGGCCGGCATAGTCAGCGCCGGACTGCTGGAGGCCGATTCTGCGGAGGACTCACCCGACCCTGACCGGTCCGCGCTTTCGCCGGACGGCGACCGGTGCCCCCACTGCGGACAGCCCATGCCCGAAGGGCGGGAGTCGGGTTAGACGGCGGATAGCTGCTCCGCCGCCGCCAGACGTTGCAGCACTCGTTCCCGGCCCATCACCTCCATCATCTCAAAGAGCGGAGGCGTCGCGGTGCGCCCGGTGATGGCGGTGCGGAGAGCGCCAAAGAACTGCCGGCCCGACAGGCCCAATTCTGTCCCGGACGCCCGGAGCATAGCCTCAAGCTTCTCGTGTCCGAAGTCGTCTTCGGCAACGGCGGCCAGGTCGGATTCTGCCCGGCTGATCGCCGCCCGGGTTCCGGCGGTGTCCATGCCCCGTTGCACCAGCGTTGCCGGGTCATATTCCAGCGTGTTCTCGAAGAAGTAGGAAAGCAGATCCGGGGCGTCGGCCAGGGTCTTGAGCCTTTCCTGAACCAGGGGAACGATCCGCAGCAGGTAATCCCGGTCGATGGGCAGCAGAGCGTCGGGATAGTCTTGTTCCAAAAACGGGAGGATGCGGTCGGCCAAATCTTCCTTATCCAACTGCCTGATGTACACCCCGTTCATCCACTGGAGCTTGTCCAGGTCGAAAATGGCGGCCGGCTTGCCCACCCGCTCCAGGGTGAAGTTGTCCCGGATAGTGTCCTCCGTCATCACGTCGGTTTCGCCGTCCAGGGACCAGCCCAGCAAGGCCATAAAATTGATCAGCGCTTCCGGCAGGAACCCGTCGTCCCGGTATTCCATCAGGGAGGTTGCCCCGTGTCGCTTGGACAGCTTGGCCCGGTCAGAGCCGAGGATCATGGGCAGATGGCCGAATACGGGCATGGGCAAATCCAGCGCCCGAAACAACTGCACGTGTCGCGGCGTGCTGGGCAGCCATTCCTCGGCCCGCAGTATGTGGCTTATCGCCATGGCGTGGTCGTCCACCACCACCGCCATATGGTAGGTGGGAAACCCATCGGACTTGACCAGCACGAAGTCATCGGTGAGTTCGTTCTGCCATTCCACATGGCCCCGGATGGCGTCGTCCACGGCGGTCGTGCCCGATTGAGGCATGGCAAAGCGCAGCACCGACGGCATACCCGACGCTTCGTTGGCTTGCCGCTCCGCATCCGACAGGTAACGGCAATGGCTGTCGTAGCCCTGCCGTTGCTTGTTGCGGGCCTGCTCCTTGCGCAGCTCGGCCACCCGTTCCGGCGGGCAGTAGCAGCGGTAGGCGTCCCCCGAGGCGATCAGGCGCTCGGCGGCGGCGTGGTAGCGTTCCAGTCGCTCGGACTGAAAGTAGGGGCCGTAGGGGCCGCCGATGCGGGGGCCTTCGTCCCAATCGATGCCCAGCCATTCCAGCCCGTCCAGGATATGATCCACCGCCCCCTCGGTAATGCGGCCCTGGTCGGTATCCTCCACGCGCACGACGAACTGTCCGCCGTTGCGCCGGGCGAACAGCCAGTTGAACATGGCGGTGCGGATGTTGCCAATGTGGGGGTTGCCGGTGGGGCTGGGCGCGTAGCGGACGCGGACGGGGGTGGACATGGCGGGTTTGCCTCCTCTGAACACGTTGCCTGTTAGCTAGCGGAGGGCAACGCGGTACGGTTGCCGGCAGGACGATTGCAAAGTCCTTTTCATCCGCTCATGGTGAGCCTGTCGAACCATGCTACGCTCCGGTCAAGCCATCCTTCGACAAGCTCAGGATGAGCGGAATCAGGGTATTCATCGACTTTGCAATCGTCCTGGGTTGCCGGCCGTTGTCCTTGACGCCGGCATCGTCATTGATTATACTGCATAGCAATTCCCCCCCGGCGGATTTGCCGCATAGCGGCCCCAAAGGGGTTATTTTTATGTCCCGCTTGCGATGGACGAGCCTGAACTCCAACGCGCCGTTTCGTTTTTCGACGGTCAAAACCTGTTCCGGCGCGCAAAAGCGGCGTTTGGATATTATCATCCAAACTACGACCCTGCGAAACTCAGCCATGCAGTGTGCGCTGCAAGAGGGTGGGAAAATAGCGGTGTACGTTTCTACACCGGCATCCCCAATGAACGCCGATCCCCGATGTGGTACGGGTATTGGGAACGGCGCTTTTTGGGAATGCGACGCATCGGAATAGAAGTGATAGCGCGTCCGCTGCGCTACAACATTGAAAGCCTCTCAATGCCTGGCGGCAGGACGCGAGAGATTGTAACCGCGCAGGAAAAGGGCATTGACCTGCGAATTGGACTGGATGTCGTCAGGATGGCGCGTTTAGGCCAGTTGGATGTGGCGATAATTTTCAGCCAAGATCAGGACTTGGCTGAGGTGGCGGAAGAAGTCCGGGAAATTTCATACTCCGAAGCCCGTTGGCTAAAGGTTGTGTCGGCCTTCCCGGTTGGGCCGGCAGTTCCCAGGGCCAGAGGAATCAACAAAACGGATTGGTTCCGAATGGATCAAGCATTTTATGACGCTTGTCTCGACCCCTTGGACTACAGGTTGCGCAACTAGCAATTTCATCTCCGAACCCAACTACCAACCCCTCCTGCATCGCATGCCGCAGGGATTCCGTCGCGCCCAGGTGGTAATAGTGGGAGAAGGTGGCAATTTCGTAGCCGGCGAACCAGTCAAACAAGCGGTCGTTGCGGCGGAAACGATTTTCCACCCACATTGAGTAGAGGAACCGGCACGGCGCACCTTTGAGCGCTTGCGCCAGTTCGTACCCATCCTGTTCGCTCCAGCTGTTGTAGAAGTCGGTGAAGCGGCCGGAATAGGGCGGGTCGGCGTAGATGAAATCCCGTTCTTCGGCTACGCCGACAATATCGCGCCAGTCGGCGCAAACGAACTCCCAATCCCGCCCCCGCATGGTATCGGCGGCCCATTGCACCTGGTTGCAGATTTTGGTGACGTAGGCCGGGCGGAAACGCTCCGGCTTTTTGCAGAAGGGCGTGTTGAACTGCCCCTTTTGGTTGAAGCGCACCAGGCCGTTGAAGCAGGCCCGGCTGACGAACAGGAAATCCAGCGGGTCGCCTTCATTGTTGAACCGCTCCCGGATTTGATAGTAGCGGTCGGCCCCCTCAACGCGCAGCCGCTCCCCTTCGCACCGGAGGAACCCTTCCACCCGACCGGCGTTAATTTGCCCGTTTTGCACCGCCTGGTAAAAGTTGACGATTGGAACGCAGGAATCGGCGACCAACGCCCGGGGCGGCCGGATGTTCAGCAGCACCGCGCCCGAACCCAGAAACGGCTCAACCCAACGTCCCCGCCAGTCCCATTCGATGTGACCGGCGATGAAAGGCGTCAGTTTGGTCTTAATGCCCTGCGTCTTGATGGGCGGAGCCTTGGGTTTCAGCGGCGCTGCAAACATCAGCCTGATTACCCCTGCCGCTGGCTGATGCGCGCCCAGGTGTCGCGCAGGCTGGTGGTGCGGTTGAACACAGGGGCGCCGGGTTTGGAATCGGGGTCGGCGCAGAAATAACCCAGACGCTCGAACTGGTAACGGTCGCCGGGATTGGCGTCGGACAGAGCAGGTTCGGCCAGGGCCTTTACAACTTCCAGCGAATCGTGGTTGATGAGGTCCAGGAAGTCGGCGTCGCTGCCGGCTGGGTCGGGTTCGGTGAAGAGATTGTCGTAGAGGCGCACTTCCACGGGCGCGGCGTGGGCGGCGGATACCCAGTGGATGGCGCCCGGCACCCGCCGGCCGTCGGGAGCGTTGCCGCCGCGGCTATCGGGGTCGAAGGTGCAATGAACCTCGGTGACGTTGCCGTCGTCGTCTTTCACCACGTCGGTGCAGGTGATGAGGCAAGCGTAGCGGAGGCGCACCTCCCGGCCTGGCGCCAGGCGGTAGAAACGGCGCGGCGGGTCTTCCATGAAGTCATCCCGCTCGATGTACAGTTCGCGGCTGAAGGGCACGTTGCGGACGCCCATGGACTCGTCTTCGGGGTTGTTGATAGCGGAAAACTCCTCAGTCTCGTCCTCCGGGTAGTTGGTGATGACGACTTTGAGAGGCCGCAGCACCGCCATGCGGCGTTGGGCACGGACGTTGAGATCCTCCCGCAGGCAGTGTTCCAGCAAGGCCAGTTCGGTCATGGTGTTGCGCCGGGCCACGCCGACCCGCTCACACATATCGCGGATGGACTCAGGGGTGTAACCCCGCCGGCGCAGGGCGCTCAGGGTGGGCATCCGGGGGTCGTCCCACCCGTTCACGTGGCCCTCTTCCACCAGTTGCCGGAGCCTCCGTTTGCTCATCACGGTGTGGGTGAGGTTCAGGCGGGCGAACTCAATCTGCCGGCTGCGATAGATGCCCAGCGCTTCCTGGCACCAGTCGTACAGGGGCCGGTGATCCTCAAACTCCAGGGTACATAGAGAATGGGTGATGCCCTCGATGGAGTCGGAAAGGGAGTGAGCGTAGTCGTACATGGGGTAGATGCACCAGTCGTCTCCGGTGCGGTGGTGCTCGGCGTGGCGGATGCGATAGAGCGCCGGATCGCGCATATTCACGTTGGGCGACGCCATGTCAATCTTGGCCCGCAGCACGTAAGCACCGTCGGGGAACTCGCCGGCGCGCATCCGACGGAACAGGTCAAGGCTTTCCTCGACCGGCCGGTTGCGGTGGGGGCTTTCCCGGCCCACTTCGGTCAGCGTGCCGCGATACTCGCGCATCTCTTCGGCAGTGAGCTCGTCCACGTAGGCGTTGCCGTCCAGAATGAGCTGTTCGGCGTACTGGTAAAGCTCCTCGAAATAATCGGAAGCGTAGTAAAGGTGCTCACCCCAATCGAACCCTAGCCATTGAACGTCGGCCAGTATGGACTCCACGTACTCGATGTCCTCGCGGGTGGGGTTGGTATCGTCAAAACGCATATGGCAGCGGGCGCCATGGTACTGCTCGCCCACGCCGAAGTTGAGGCAGATGGACTTGGCATGACCGATATGCAGGTAGCCGTTGGGCTCGGGCGGGAAGCGGGTCACCACGCGGCCATCATAGGCGCCGGCGGCCCGGTCTTCGTTGATGATGGTACGGATGAAATCGGAGGGTATTTCGCCGGGGGCAGCAGCAGGGGTAGCGCTCATTTTTGATGCCTGGTCTCCAAGATTCGCCGTAAGGAAGCGGCGCGCTTTTGATTATATCCTGCCGGCTAGGAATCCGGCGCGGCCGTCAGCCTGCTCGTGCCTACCCACATTGTCATTGCGAGGAGCGCAGCGACGTGGCAATCTCGTTCCCGGAGCGGCTCCGTTACCTCCACGAGATTGCCACGCTGCGCTCGCAATGACGGTTTAGGTGAGAGTGAGTACGCGCGGCCGTTAGCCTGATAGTATAACTTTGTTATGTTCGCCTTCCTGAGACCCCAGCCTACCCTCACCGAGCGGGAAACGCAGCGCAGCCTCCGCTACATGGACTGGAGCGGAATGTCCGCCGGCGCCATGCGCAGCCTGGGAACCGGCGGCTTGATGGCCGCCTACGCCCTGGCCCTGGGCGCCAACAACCTGGAGGTGGGAATAATCGCGGCGCTGCCTTTCCTTACCCAGGTGATGCGGTTGCCCGCCGTCCTGCTGGTGGAACTGTTCCGGGCCCGCAAGGCCCTGGGCTGGCCCGCCTTTGCGCTGATGCAACTGGTCTGGCTTCCCATCGGTTTGGTTCCCTTGCTGCTGGACACGCCGGGCAAGCTGGCCGTGTTCCTGGTGATTGCTTTCCTCGGCGTCCATGGAACGTTGAACTCCCTCTGGGTCACAACTTCCAACACCTGGATGCGCGACCTGGTTCCGCCCAACCGCCTGGCGAGTTACTTTGGCCGTCGTCTGGCGATGGTAACCATCGCAATCTCGGTAATCGGGTTGGCCGGCGGTTTTTTCGTCCGGTGGTGGGAGGGCATTGCCCATCCCGGCGAGGCGGTTTTCGCCTTTTCGTTCCTGCTCATCGGCGGGGTTGGCGTCTTCGGAACCTTCGGCGCGTTTGCGATGTCCCGGGCCGTAGAACCCATGATGCCCCCGTCGGCCCAATCCAGTCAGTCCCCGGCGCAGATGCTGCTGGCGCCACTGCGGGATCCCAACTACTTCCGGCTCATCAAGTTCCTGTTCGTGTGGAGCCTGATCTCCAACCTGGCGATACCTTTCTTCGCCGTCTATATGCTGAAGGTCATTGGACTCTCGCTGCCGGTGGTCATGGGCTTGACCGCCTTGGGCCAGATTTCCAACGTGCTCTTCGTCCGGGTGTGGGGGAGCTTCGCCGACCGGGTGGGGAGCAAAACGGTTCTGTCCCTGTCGGCGTCCCTTTACCTGTTGGTAATCATCGGCTGGGTGTTCACCATCCATCCGGAGCGTTATTTTCTTACCATGCCCCTGCTGGTGGCTCTGCACCTGCTGGGCGGGGCTGCGGCGGCCGGGGTCACGCTCACGGTAAATACGCTGGCGATCAAGGTGGCGCCGGAGGGGCGCGCCGTGCCCTTTTCCGGCGTCGCCGGCATGATGGTCGGCCTCGGCTCGGGAATCGGCCCAATCCTGGGTGGACTGGTTGCCGATTATTTTTCGGTGCGCTCCCTGGATTTGAGCGTCACCTGGTCGGCGCCGGGCGGAACAACGGCGCTGCCAGCCGTGTCGTTGACCGGCTTTGAGTTCCTGTTCGGCATGGCCTTCGCGCTGGGCCTGTTGTCATTGAACCTGTTGGCGCCGCTGCGGGAGGAAGGCGAGGTTTCGCGGGACACCGCCCTGGCCGAGCTGATGGCCGGCATGGCCCCCGCGGCCCGCGCCGTCTCTTCCATTCCCGGGCTCAACATGGTGTCATCCTTATCCTACGGATACCTGCGGCACATTCCCGGCGCTGATGTTGCCATCGGCGTAACGGCTTACCAGTTGGCGGCTTCCACCCAGGCGGCGGTGGTATCCGCCGGCCGCGGCCGGGCCGGGGCCACGGAGATTGCCCACCGCGTGGGAGCCGTCCTGGGTTATACGGCAGGGCGCATGGCGAACACCGCGGAAAACGGGCTGGAACTGGCCCGCCACGCCACCCGGGGCGCAGTTCACGCCGCCGGCGACATCACCGAAGAGTTGGGCAGCGTTACCCAGGGGGCCATGCTGGGAACCCTGCGAACTTTGCATCAACTCCAGGTTACGCCGGCCGAAGCGCTGCGCGGAGCGGCCCACGGGGTAATCCAGGGCGCCGTTGAAGCCCAACGAGACTTGGCCGGGGCGGCCCAGGCCGCACTGACGGCGGCGCAGGCCGCGGCTTCCGAAATGGGCCTTACCGACGAAGAGGCCGCAACGGCAGCAGCGGCCGGCATACGGGAGGCGGCCCAGGCTTTGGAGTCCGAGGATTTTGAGGCGGTAATCGCGGCCTTGCCCGAAAGCGTCAGCCGGGGAGCGGACGAGGACAACGCGTTGGGCAGTTCCGCCTCGGTTTGGTGATGTGCGCGGGCGGCCCGCGGGCTGCCCACTGTGGCGTGCGCGGCAACGAATAACCCCGAGCTCTCCCGCGTACTGCGGGCAAACCGAAAACCCGCCGTGCTATACTCTGCCCATCTTGCGATGGCGAGCGTTTCGATGACCACGACCACTACCACCGTCCTGCACGGTTCCGACCTGCGCCAGGCCATGCTCGGCGCCGCTTCCTACATGGAACTGTATCGAGATGCCGCCAACGCTCTCAACGTCTTCCCCGTACCCGACGGAGACACCGGCACCAATATGCTCCTCACCCTCCGCGCCGGCGTGGAGCGGATGAACCAGGACGCCGACGCCACTTCCGCCGGCGATGTGGCCGAATCCATCGCCACCGGCGCCTTCTGGGGCGCCCGGGGCAACAGCGGCGTCATCTTGTCCCAACTGCTGCGCGGGTTCGCCGACGGCGTCGCCGGTTCTGACGTGATTGATTCCTCCGACGCCGTGGCCGCCTTCCGTTCCGCCACGGATTCCGCCTACGGCGCGGTCAGCCAGCCCCGGGAAGGCACCATGCTGTCGGTAATTCGCGGCGCGTCGGACGCCGCGGTGACGGCCAACGACGCCGGCGAGCGCGACGTGGTCGCCCTGTGGCAGATAGCCTACGACGGTGCAATTGAGGCGTTGGCCCGCACGCCGGAACAGCTGGCCGTGCTGAAAGAGGCCGGCGTGGTGGACTCCGGCGGCCTGGGCGTGGTGGCTATCATCGGCGGCTGCCTGCGGCATCTGCAAGGCGAAACCGGGCCGGCGACTGACCTGGGCCTGCGCAGCGTGGGCGGCGTCATTGACCCGGCGCAAACGGCGTCGGTAGCCATCGATACCGACTTCCTGGAAGCCCACGAAGCCGAGGAGTTCGGCTATTGCACCCAATTCGTCATCCATGGCCAGGGGCTGAACGTTGACGTGCTCCGCGCCGGGCTGGACCAAATCGCCGAGTCCACCGTCATCATCGGCGGCGGCGCGGCGGTGCGGGTCCACGTGCATACCGAGGATCCCGGCGCGGCGCTGACGCTCGGCGTCGGCTACGGCGACCTCGATGAGGTCAAAATCGACAATATGAGCCGGCAAAACCGGGATTGGACCGCCAGCCACCGGGAACGGGCCCGGCCGGCGGAAATCCGTCCCGGCGTGTCGGTGGTGGCGGTGGCGTCCGGGCCGGGCCTGGCCGCGCTGTTCCAGGACGCCGGTTGTGCCGCCATCGTGCCCGGCGGGCAGACCCTCAACCCCAGCGCCAGCGAGATAATCGACGCCGCCCGGTCCGCCGGCACCAGCGACGTAATCATCCTGCCCAACAACCCCAACGTCATCCTGACCGCTGACCAGGCCGCCGACGCCGGACTGGAGGAAGTAACGCTGCATACGGTAAGCACCCGGTCAATGCCCCAGGGAACGGCGGCCATGCTGGGGTTCAACCCGGAAATATCCGTTGCCGACAACCTGGCCAACATGGCAGCGGCCCTCGACGCGGTGGAAACGCTGGAAGTCACCCAAGCCGTGCGCGATTCCGTGGTTGACGGTCAGGAGGTTCGGGAAGGGCAGTTCATGGCCATCCTGGACGGCAGCCTGGTCGCCCTGGCCGATGCCGCCGACGAGGCGCTGCTGGAAGGCTTGACGCATTCCGGCGTTTCCGACGACAGCATCGTTACCCTGTATTGGGGGGAAGACGCCACCGCCGACGGAGCCGCCGAGTTGCAGGAAACGCTGGAGGACACCTATCTGGGGGCGGAAGTTGAAGTGTACGAAGGCGGGCAGCCCCACTATCCCTACCTGGCGTCGGTGGAATGAGCCGGCAGCCTAACCTCGCTCCGGCGCCGGAGGGCGTAACATGGCAGTGAAAATCGTAACCGACAGCACGTCGGAAATCTCCCGCGACATCGCGGAACGGCTGGACATCGCCATAGTGCCGGCCTACGTGATGATTAATGACGTGGCGTACCGGCAGGGAGTGGACATCAACCCCACCCAGTTTTACGCCCGGTTGCCGACGCTGTCCCGCCTGCCCAGCACGTCGCAGCCGACGCCGGCGGACTTCGCGGAGCGCTTCGAGCCGCTGGTCTCAGCCGGCCACCAGGTGGTTTGCATCACGCTGCCCCGGCAATTGAGCGGCACCTACGGGTCGGCGACGCAGGCCGCCGAGGGGTTCGCGGACGGCGCGGTTACCGTCCTTGACGCCGGCACGGCGTCTGTAGGCCATATGTTGCAGGTAATCGCCGCCGCGGAGGACGCCGCCGCGCCGGACGCTACGCTGGAATCAGTAGCCGCCGCCGCCAGGGAGCGGGCCGCCCTCGGTTTCGGCTACGTCATCGCGGATACGCTGGAATATCTCGAAAAGGGCGGGCGCATCGGGAAGGCCCAGGCGTTCATGGGTTCGCTGCTCAAGGTCAAGCCGATTCTGAAAGTAGCCGACGGAGAGGTGCTGCCTGTGGACCGTCCCCGCAACCTGCGCCGCGCCTTGCAACGGGTGGAGGAACTGGTGCGGGAACACCGCCCGGTATCCAAGCTGGCCGTCGCCTATACCACCGACCCCGCGCCGGCGGAAGAAATACGAAACCGGCTGTCGGACCTGGCCCCGGCCGAGGAGACTTACACCGTGCAGATTGGCTCCGCCGTCGGTACGCACCTGGGGCCGGGGGCGGTGGCAGTGGCCACTCTCGCCTAGCCGCCGCCTATCGCCGGGATTACGACTTACGCCGGAAAGACGGCAGAGTCCGATGAACGCCGGCCGCCGCGAAAACGAACCACTGTGGCGCGATGCCCTGGGCAAGATTCTTGCCCTTGAGGAGCATAAGGGCTTTGCCGATACCGCAGTCAGCGGGGGCATCCGTCGTTTCGTGGACCGCTGGGAAACGGAATTACGTGAATTCCTGGGCGATGACGCGGAACGGGCGGCCCGGCTGATTGACCGTCCCTACCGGGAGCTTTCCCCCGACCGGCGACGGGAATGGGTGGCCGGTTGGCAGAAGGCCCTGGCCGGCCTTCCCGACGACGTTCCGGCGGCCGGGGTAGAACCCACGCCGGTGGCGGTCGCGGCAACGCCCGAACCGACAACGGCCGCATCCGAGGACACCGCTTCCGCCGCCGCGCCGGCGCTGTTCACGGCAGCAGAGACCATGCCGTCGGCGCGGGTGCGGCGCCAGCCCCACGTTGCGCCCAAGCCGGCCGCCAATCCCGGCGACCCGGACGAATCCGTGACCAAAATCCGCCGCATGGACGCCAAAACTGCCCAGCGCTTCGTGGCCCTGGAAGTTCAGACCGTGCGTGATTTGCTGTATATGCTGCCCCGTCGCCACGACGACCGCGCCGACATCACTGCCATCGCTGACGTGTATCCCGGTGGAACGTTCACGCTGGAAGGCGAGTTGGTTGACATCCGTTCCGCCAACGTCGGCCAGCGGCGACTGCAATTGGCTGAGGGCGTGCTGCGGGACGACAGCGGCGCGATTGAACTGCAATGGTTCGGGCAGGGCTACCTGGCCCGCTCCCTTCGCGTGGGCAGCCGGATGGTTGTCCACGGCAAGGCGGAAACCTACCGGGGCCGCGTTACGTTGTCGTCGCCGGAGTACGACGTCGTAACGCCAAGCCAACCTCCCCTCAACGCCGGCCGCATCACTCCCGTCTATCGGCTCACCCAAGGAATGACGGCCCGCAACCTGCGCAGCCTGACCTGGCAGGCCATCGTCCGCTTCCTCGCCGCCATTGAGGACCCATTGCCCGGGGATATGCTCCAGCGCACCGGCCTGGCGGGGCTACCGGAAGCCATCAGCGAGGCCCACTACCCGTCCGATTTTGCCGCTGCCGACCGGGGCCGGCGGCGCTTGGCCTTCGATGAAATCCTGGCCTTCCAACTCGCCATCCTGGGCCGCCGCCGCCACCGGGAACAGGATGCTGTGGGAACGCCGGTCAAGTACCATCAGGCCGTGGTGGACGGCCTGCTCACCAGCCTGCCCTTCAATCCTACCGCCGCCCAGTTGCGGTGCATCGGCGAGATTCTGGGCGACATGGCACGGGGCACGCCCCCTATGAGCCGGCTGTTGCAGGGCGAGGTGGGCAGCGGAAAAACGTTGGTGGCGCTGGCGGCGGTGCTTGCCGCCGCGTCGGCCCACCGCCAATCCGCGCTGATGGCCCCCACCGAGGTACTGGCCGAACAACACTTCGCCACCGTATGCCGGCTGCTGGACAGTTTCGACCAGCCGCTCCAGCAGCCCAACGTCACGTCGGCGTACTTGCCCCAAATGCCTCGTCCCCTCACGGTGGGCCTGCTCACGGGCAGCACCCGCGCCGCGCCGCGCCGTGAGGTATTGCGGATGGCTTCGGAAGGACATCTGGATCTCCTGGTCGGCACCCACGCGCTGATCCAGGACGGCGTGGAACTGCCGGACCTGGCGTTGGCGATAACCGACGAACAGCATCGCTTCGGCGTAGCCCAGCGCACCGCCCTGCGCGGCAACGGCCCGGAACAGCCCCACGCGCTGATGATGTCGGCAACGCCCATACCGCGAACGTTGCAGCTGACCCTGTACGGTGATCTGGACGTTTCCACCATCGACCAGCTGCCCCCGGGACGGCAGGAAATCATGACCCGGATCGTGCCAGAGGGCAAACGCCACGCCGCTTACGGCTTCATCCGACAGCAGGTCAACGCCGGCCGGCAGGCTTTCATCATCTGCCCGCTGGTGGAAGAATCAGACAATCTGGATGTCCGCGCCGCCGTGGCAGAACACAAGCGTCTGTCCGGGGAGATATTTCCCGACCTGCGCGTTGGCCTCCTCCACGGTCGTCTTTCCTCCCGCGATAAAGATAAGGTGATGCGGCAGTTCCGCGACGGCGACCTGGACATCCTGGTGGCGACGGCAGTGGTAGAAGTCGGCATCGACGTGCCCAACGCCACCGTGATGCTCATTGACGGCGCCGACCGCTTCGGCCTTTCCCAGCTGCACCAGTTTCGCGGGCGCGTGGGCCGGGGTGAACACCGCAGTTACTGCCTCCTCATGTCAGAGTCGGAATCGGAGCGGGCGCAGGAACGTCTGTCTGCCCTGGAAGCCACCCGCGACGGTTTCAAGCTGGCCGAGATCGACCTCCAGATGCGCCACGAGGGCGACATATTCGGCACCTCCCAAAGCGGCGACCAGACCATGCTCCGCGTCGCCAATGTTTTCGACCAGGACCTGATGGCCCTGGCCCGCCGCGAAGCGGCTTTGATTATCGAGACCGACCCGGAATTGGCCGACCCCAAACACGCCGGCATCGCCGCCGCCCGTGACCGCTTCCTGACCCGCTTCCAGCAGCACATCAGCGATTGAGACTGCATCCGATACGCAACGTTCCGGCGCTGGAAGTCCTGCAAAATCGCAACTTCCGGTACCTTTGGGCGGCCCGGTGGATCCACGAGAACTCCCGGCGCATGGAGCTGATCGTCCTGGGCTACCTGATCTACCAGCTCACGGATTCCGCCTTTCAGGTTGGGTTGATTTCGGTTTTCCTCAACGGCCCGCGCCCGCCCCTGTCTTTGGTGGCCGGAATGCTGGCCGACCGTCTGGACCGCAAACGCATCCTGGCGGGTATCCACGTCAGCTATCTGGTGATTGCCGCCTGCCTTTTGGCGCTGCTGCTGTTCGACCGGGTCCAACCGTGGCACGTTTTCCTGGCCGTCCTTTTGCAGGGCACGGTCAAGACGTTGGACGACCCCACGCGCCGGGCGGCCCTGTTCGACCTGGCCGGGCAGGATCGGGTGGCTCACGCCATGTCCCTGGAGACCATCACAAACAACGGCGGCAAGATAGTGGGTCCGATAGTCGGCGGAATGATGGTCCAGTTCTTCGGCTTCACCGTCGCGTTCATGGTGCTCGTTGCCCTGGACTTGGCATCGGCCCTGCTGATTCTCAAAATGCACCTGCCCGAAAGAGCGACTACCCTGGTGCGCGATACCCAATTCTGGCGGGGCATCCAATCCGGTATCGGTTTCTCGTTCTCCAACAAGTTCGTGCTGGGTGTGCTTTGCATATCGTTGATAATGAACGGCATGGTGCTGCCGTTGCAGTACTTCATCCCGGTTATCGCTACCGACGTGCTGAAGGTTGGCGAGGCCATGGGCGGGCTGCTGGGATCCGCCGATGGCATTGGGGCATTGGTAGGGGCAATCATCATCGGAACCCGCCAGCGTTACGCCTTCCACGGGCGTTACTACGCCTTCGGCGCGGCCATCGTGGCCATCGGCGTGGTGGCGGTGGCCTGGTCGCCCTGGTTTGCGGTGTCTTTCCTGCTGCTGTTCGCCGCCGGCGTGGGCCAGTCGGGGTTCAGCACCATGCAGAGCACGATTTTGCTCCTGTCTGCGCCGGCCGAAATGCGAGGGCGGATTATGGGCTCCCAGAGCCTGGTCAACGGGTTGGGCCACCTGGTCGGCGGCGTGGAGATTGGTGCCATCGCCCAGGCGTTCACCATCTCCCTGGCCATCGGGGTCAACGCCGGCATCGGCATCCTGCTGATGCTGCCGGTGGTGCTGCTCACACCGCTGGTATGGCGTCCGGTGGAGCCGCACCAACGGCGCGACGAACCGGAGGCGGCGGTTGCCGAGCCGGCGGGAAACCCGCGGGGCGGATGAACGGAGACACCAGCCGCGGCGTCCATCCCGGTGAGAGGCTGGCGTTAACCAATATGGACGCGACCATCGTCCCAGGCTTCCGCGGTCAGCCGCAACCCCCACAGCAGGCTCATGCCAATCAAAGGCATGAAATCACCTAGTGTCCTGTATTCAAAGTTCGCTGGCAAAAGTGCGCGACGTTGGCCAGGATCTGGTCAGCAGTCTTCGTCCAGACAAAGGGCTTGGGGTCTTCGTTGGTGATGTCCAGGTAGCGGTAGATGGCGGCTTCGAGCTCGCCGCTGCTCTGGTGCACTCCGCGACGCAACTGCTTCTCCGTCAGCAACGCAAACCATCGTTCCACCAGGTTCAGCCAGGACGCGCTGGTCGGGGTGAAGTGCAAGTGGAAACGGGGCCGTTTGGCCAGCCAATTGCGGATCAACGCCGTCTTGTGGGTGGCGTAGTTGTCCATGATCAGGTGGACGTCCAAGTCAGGGGGCACTTCCGCCTCGATGGTATCGAGGAACTTGCGAAACTCCACCGACCGGTGGCGTTGGTGGCAGCGGCCAATGACCTTGCCGCTCTGGGTATCCAAAGCGGCAAAGAGGGACACCGTGCCGTGGCGCAGGTAATCATGGGTGCGTCGTTCCACCTGTCCCGGACGCAGGGGCAACAGCGGACGGGTGCGATCCAGCGCCTGGATTTGAGACTTCTCGTCCACGCACAGTACCAGGGCCCGGTCCGGCGGGTCCTGGTACAGACCCACGATATCGCGCACCTTCTCAATGAAAAAGGGGTCCGACGACAACTTGAAGACTTCAGTGCGGTGAGGCTGCAATCCGAAGGCGCGCCAGATGCGGCTGACGGTATTGTGGCTCAGGCCGCAGCGTTGGGCCATGGCCCGGGTGCTCCAGTGGGTAGCGTCCCGGGGCGTGGTCTCCAGCGTCAACGTAATCACCCGCTCCACGTCGTCATCGGTGATCGACCGGGGGCGACCGATGCGAGCTTCGTCCGACAGCCCGTCCAGTCTCCGCTCCACAAACCGTGACCGCCACTTGCCTACGGTGGCCCCCGATACTCCCAAGTCGGCCGCCACCGCGGTGTTGCTCCGGCCCGCCGCGCAGGCCAAAATCATCCGGGCCCGCAGCGCCAAAGCTTGCGCCGTCTTCGGACGACGGACCCACCGCTCCAGGGTTTCCCGTTCCGTGTCGTCCAAAATCAATGGTGGCATCGGGCGTCCTATGGCCATGGTCGTCCTCCATCTGGGCTGCTCACCCGGAGGATACCCCATCGCTCATGCTTTTTCTACTTACTTCGGTTACAGGACACTAGCAGGATAGGCACTTCGAGTTCCTGACCGTTCCATTCGACGAATCCTTGGTAGGTCGTGAATTCTACGTAGCTGCCGTCTCCAATCTGGTACTCGTCGAAACCGTCGAGTGTCGCGCCAATCTCGCATGAGGTTTCCAGGCAGCACAAGGTAACCGCTGAAGCCGGTATCCACCATAGCCTGAACTTCTAGCGGCGGGCCGGCGCGGTTAGCCCCGCGCACCCGTATGGGCACACAAGGGTGCCCATCGTCATTCCTGCCTACCGGAGCGATGTTGCCTTCAATCACGGGTAACCGCTCTCAACGAGTTGAACCCCGCCCATAATCCGACGCCGCGGAACCCCACCCGTTCCGCCCAGGTGAAAGCGTCGGGGCGGCTCTTTCTCAACGCGGCGCGCCCGGCGGCTTCGTTGTCATTAATGGCGTAGTATCCCGTCTTTACGTCAATGATCACAAACTTGCCGTGGTGCTCCGGCCCCAGCTGCGGGCGGATGTTTCGCTGGTAAATCTCCTTGCCGAGGCTCACGACGCGCTTCTTATCCTTGATTGACACAACTTCCCCGGCGTCTAAGCTGGACTTTGTACAAAAACTAGAAAAATGAAAGCGGCAGGGTAAGCTGGTTTGACCCCACAACTCACCGTAGGTCAATTCGTGCTCACCCTGCCCGATGCCATTGTAACTGTTCTCTTTCCCTTCGCCATGCTGTTCCAAAACCGAACCTGGCAAAAGGCTCAGGTCCTATTGGTCGGCGCGATCCTGACGCCGGGCCAGCGCACAGTGGCCGCGGCGTTGCGGGTCATGGGCCTCAGCGGCGACCGCAACTATGCCCGCTACCATCACGTGCTGAACCGGGCGGCGTGGTCGCCCCTTGGGGCGTCCCAGGTCTTGCTCAGGTTGCTGCTTCAACATCTCGACCACGGCGACGGTCCGCTGGTGTTCGGTATCGACGAAACCCTGGAGCGTCGGCAGGGTCCAAAGATCAACGCTCTGGGTGTCTACCGAGACGCCGTGCGTTCCAGCCGCAGCTATACGGTCAAGGCCAGCGGGTTGCGCTGGATCAGTTTGATGTGGCTGGGACGCATCCCCTGGGCGGGACGGTTCTGGGCCCTGCCCTTGCTCACCGCGCTGGCGCCATCGGAACGCTATCACCAAAGGCAGGGACGCCGGCACAAGAAACTCACCGACTGGGCTCGCCAGATGATCCTGCTGCTGCGCCGCTGGCTGCCCCATCGCCCCCTGGTGGTGGTGGGCGACAATGGCTATGCCGTCCTGGACTTGCTCTACTTCTGCCAGTCCCTCCATGAACCCGTAACCCTCATCACCAGGCTGCGCCTGGATGCCGGTCTCTACGATCCCGCGCCACCCCGTCAACCGGGCCAAACCGGTCGCCCTCGGGTCAAGGGGGCACGTCAACCCACCCTCAAGCAACGCCTTGACGATCCCGAGCTGCTCTGGGACACCGCGTCGGTGTCCTGGTACGACGGCACCATGCGCACGCTGGAACTGGCTTCGCAGACCGCCCTCTGGTACCACCCCGGCAAACCGCCCGTACCCATCCGCTGGGCGCTGGTCCGAGACCCCAAAGGCGAACTGGACACTCAGGCCCTGCTCTGCACTGATGAGTCGGTCGCCCCAGTCCAGATCCTGGAGTGGTTTGTGCTGCGTTGGCAGCTGGAGGTCACTTACCAGGAAGTACGGGCTCACTTGGGCGTGGAAACTCAGCGCCAATGGTCGGATCGCGCCATTGCCCGCACCACGCCCGTCCTGATGGGTCTGTTTTCCTGGATCGCCCTGGCGGCACACTCGCTGCAACAAGAGAGCCCCATCACCCAGCGCACGGCGGCCTGGTACGCCAAACCCGCCCCCACTTTCGTGGATGCCATCGCCCTGGTGCGACGCCACCTGTGGCTGGCTTCGGACAGTTTTTCAATGTCGTTATCCGACTGTGACCGGGGAAAACCCGTTCCCGAATTGTACGCTCGGCTTATCGATTCCCTCGCCTACGCCGCTTGAACGTACAAAGTCCAGCTAAGGGGTTCCGAAATTCTGTTTTGGCGAGGGTCATGGTTCGCTCCCTCCTGCGACGATACGTGTATTTGCCGGCCATTATAGCGTGAGTGGTTTTAGAGTCTCCATGCAGAGTCGGTTTATGGCGGCAACAGCACGACTCGCCCAGTTGGTAGCCGCTCCGAAACCAGACGCCACGCTTCGCCGACACCCTCCGCCGTAAGCGGCAATCTCTGGGACACGACGGGCCGCAGTTGACCGGTCGCGGCCAGGCCCACGGCCCTTTGCAAAGCGCCCCGCGATACGCCCGACACGCCCATCACTCGCAAATCCCGAAAGATGACTTCGGCCAAACGCAGCGGCGTTGCCTCGCCGGTGACGTCCCCCAGCAGGGCCAGCCGGCCGTACTGGCCCAGACAACGCAGCGTGGCCGGCCACAGCGGCGGCCCCACCATATCTACCACGGCGTCGGCGCCGGCGTCTTCCGTGAATGCCATCACCACATCGGCGATGTTCAGCCCGTCCTCGGCTTCGATAACTACCGACGCGCCCAGCGATTCCAGGCGTGTCGTTTTGTCCGGCGAGGTGGTTACGGCGATGACCTGCGCCCCCAGCATGGCGGCCAGCTGCACGGCGTGGACACCCAACCCACCACCGGCTCCGGTAACCACCACCGTCTCGCCAGGGACTATGGACAACGCCTCAATGCCGGACAGGGCGACGCCGGCGGGGCAGGCCAGCAGCGCCGCTTGCTCCGCGGGGATGTTGTCGGGGATGGGAATCAGCGCCGTTGCCGGCAGCGCCACATACTCGGCAAACCCGCCGTCTCGACCGTGTCCAATTCCGGCCCCAACCAGGCAGCGATGCTCCCGTCCGGCCTGACACCGTGGGCACCGGCCACAGGCGGCGGTCAGCAGGCTAACCACGCGGTCGCCGGGCTGATAATCCGCCACGTCGTCGGCTATTGCGACTACGGTGGCCGCGATTTCATGGCCCAGCGTTACCCCTTCGGCCACGCCGCGCCGCAGCATCCCGACCATCACCAGCAGGTCGTGATGGCAGAAGCCGCCAGCGTCCACCCGCAGCAGCGCCTCGCCGGGGCCGGCCGTCGGAACCGGCCGTTCTACCATTGCCAGCACGGGAGGACGGCCGGCCGCCACTACCGACAGGGCGGTCATCGTATCGGGAATGGGTGAAAGCGGTACGGGCATAGCGGTTACGGTGGCGCTGGGATTCTGTGATACTGTTGCCGGAGTACAAGTTTAACGCAAAGACGCGAAGGCGCAGAGACGCAAAGTATTTGATAGGGGGAATTACATGATCATCGGAGCGCACGTTTCCGCCGCCGGCGGTATCGGCAACGCCGTTGACCGCGCCGTTGAAATCGGTGCCGAGGCGGTCCAGATCTTCGGCTCCTCCACCCGCTCGTGGCGGTTCAAGGCCCTCACCGGAGCCCAGGCCGACGCGTTCCGGGAGAAGAACGCTGCGGCCGGACTGGTGCCGCCCTTCCTGCACGCCATCTACCTCATTAACCTGGGCAACTCCAACCCGGAGAACGTGGAAAAGTCCGTAACCTCGCTGGTCCAGTACATGCAACTGGCTGAGCAGATTGGCGCCGGCGGGGTCATCTTCCATCCCGGCAGCCACGGCGGGGCCGGCTATGAGGGCGTGTTCCCGCAGGTGGTGGAGAGCATCAACCGGGTGCTGGCGCAAACTCCGGAAGGCCCGATACTGTGTCTGGAGAACATGGCCGGCATGGGCCAGCACATCGGCGCCAAGTTCAGCGAATTAGGTGAAGTGTTGCGCGCCGTGGACAGCCCCCGCTTGGGTATCTGCCTGGACACCCAGCACGCCTTCGCCGCCGGCTACGACCTTACCAACCCGGCGGGCGTGGCCGGCATGATCGACGAGTTCGACCGGGACATCGGCCTGGACCGCCTCACCGCCGTACACGCCAACGACTCCAAGCGGCCCTGCGGCTCCGGCGTGGACCGCCACGACAATATCGGCGAGGGGTTGATTGGCGAAGAAGGGTTCGCCAACATCATGTCCCATCCGGCCTTTTCCGACGTGCCTTTCTTCTTGGAAGTGCCTGGGTTTGACAAAGAGAGTCGCGGCCCGGACAAGCCCAACGTGGACATTTTGAAGGCGATCCGCGAGCGGGTTTGCGGGTAGGAAATGGTCAGAAGCAGCAACTGTCTTGCTGGTCAAGTGGTTAGGCGGCGATGGGGGCCTGCCAGGGGGTGTTGGATTTGATGATGGCGTTGCAGAAGGTGAGCAGCTTGCGCATACACGCGGTCAAGGCCACCTTGGGAGCTTTGCCCGCCGCCAGCAGTCGCTGGTAGCAGGCCCGGATGACCGGATTATGCCTGGTGGCGGCCAAAGTAGCCATGTACAGCGCCGCTCGCAACTGTCGGCGTCCGCCCCAGACGGAGCGTTTGCCCCGCCACCGACCGCTGTCGCGGTTGTAGGGGGCTACGCCGGCCAAAGCGGCGATTTCCTTGTGGCTGGCGTGGCCCAATTCGGGCGCCTCGGCGAGCAAGGTGGCGACCAGGACCGGCCCCACGCCGGGGATGGAGCGCAGCAATTTGGCCTTGGCTTTCCAGACCGGGTTGTGCTGCAACAAAGCGGCGATGTCCCGGTCCAGTTGGGCCACTTGTTCCCCCAGCAGCGCCAGGTGGTCGTCAATCTGGGCGCGCACCAGTTCCGACGACACGGGCCGCCGCCGGTTGCGTTCCTGGGTCTGCATGGCAATGAGTTGCCGGCGCCGGAGCGTCAGGGACTGCAACTCCCGCTGTTCAGCGTCGGGCAGTGGACGCACCGGCGGGCGCAGCGCATCCCCGAAGCAGGCCAGGATCTGGGCGTCTAGCCGGTCGGTCTTGGCCAGCCGTCCGGTGGCCCGGGCGAACTCCCGCACCTGGCGGGGATTGACCACCACTACGGGCAGTCCGGCCCCGCTCAACTCCGCCACCACAGTCCTTTCCAGTCCGCCGGTAGCCTCCACGATGATCCGGGCCGGTTGCAGCGGGACCAGTTCCGCCACCAACTGGGCCAGGGCTTCGTCAGTGTACTCCACGTGCCAGGCCTGGTTGGCGAGGAAGGCCCAACCATCCAGGTAAGCTTGGGACACGTCAATGCCGATGATTGTTTCTCCGGTGGTCATGTTTTACACTCCCCGTACCTTTGGTGCGCCAAGGCCCGGACTACCCTGCCTTGCAATACGGGGTCGTACCCCCCACAACGGTTCGGGTTAGCCAAGGGTGAACGGCGCGGCGACCTTGCTGCTTCACGGCTTCGCATAGCGAGCCCCAGGATTAACGGTCTGCCGCGTCGTGGCTTCTCCAAGATACAAGGATTTACGGGATTAGAGGATTTTCAGGATTGGAACCATCCGACACGGGTATCCACCCAATCCTGCAAATCCAATCAATCCCGTGAATCCTGCTTCTGACAACTTCACGGAGTAAAGTGGGTACGCGTGAGCGGCAGGATGGAACGTGGAAAGGATTTGTTGAGGTGGACTTGAGCCCTTTTGAAGGCCAGGCTGCCCGAGCGCGTTGAACGAACAAATGCAAAAGGAAGGTGGTAGCGTTGCAATTTAGGTGGTTCAGTTTTACGGCAATGCATTCGAGCGGCCAAAACTGCTGCTGCGCCAAAGAGATTGCCACGCTGCGCTCGCAATGACAAAGACCAAACCACCTAAAACGGAACGCTACCAATGCAAAAGGAAGGTTGGACGCTATGAACTACAACGAGTACCTTTCCGATTTATCCGAAATCACCGCGCTGGAGCGGTTTCTGGCTTCACCGGATATATCGGAGATTGAGAAAGTCGGCTTGCGCTACCGGCTGGAAAAAGCCCGCCAACGCATCGTGGGGATTGCGCCGCCCCCGGCCCCCGTATATGATGACGACGGAACCGAACCTGTCGCCGCATTACCCATGACCGGAGTCAATCGCAACGGCGACGGCGAAAGGAGTGAACAGCAATGAAGTACGACTACATCGTAATCGGCGCCGGTTCCGCCGGCTCCATTATTGCCAGCCGGCTTACCGAGGATCACAGCAAGCACGTGCTGCTCATCGAGGCCGGCCCGGACTACCCGGAGTTTGAGCACCTGCCGGAAGAGGTCAAGTTCGGCTACAACACCGAGATTGATATCATGGTCAGCGACCACAACTGGCAGTTTGTCGGGAAAGGTACCGAGACTTCGCCGGAGATGATGGTGCCGCGGGGCAAGGTCACCGGCGGCTCCAGCGCGATTAACGGCCAGGTGTTCCTGCGCGGCGTGCCGGAAGACTACGACGGCTGGGCCGCCGAGGGCAACGACGAGTGGACCTACACCAAGCTGCTGCCCATTTTCCGCCGCATCGAAACCGACACCGACTACGGCAACGACGACTTCCACGGCGGCGAAGGCCCCATCGTGATGCACCGCTTCGCCCGGGAGACCTGGCTGCCGGCTCAGAACGCCTTCAGCGCGGCCTGCGTGGCCGCCGGCTTCCCTGAAACCTGGGATCACAACCACCCGGATTCCTACGGCGTCGGACCCACCCCGTTCAACAATCCCAACGGCATTCGGATGAGCACCAACCTGGGCTACCTGTCCGAATCGCGCCACCGGCTCAACCTGACCATCAAGGCCAACTGTCACGTTCACCGCATCCTGTTCGACGGCAACAAGGCCGTGGGCGTGCAGCTGGAGTCGGGCGGCGAGACCTTCGTGGCCGAGGCCGATGAGATTGTCCTCAGCAGCGGCGCCATCGGTTCGCCGCATATTCTGATGCTGTCCGGCGTCGGTCCGGCGGACCACCTGCGGGAGATGGGCATCCCGGTAGTTCACGACTCCCCCGGCGTGGGCCAGAACCTGCGCGACCATCCCACCGTCTGGTGCACCTGGCGCACCAAGCCGGAGGTGGAACTGGACGGCCTGGCGCCGCGCTCCCAACTGTGCCTGCGCTACACTGCGCCCGGTTCCGACCTGCGCAACGACATGAAGATCAGTATGCAGTCCTTCGCCACCGAGCGGATCAACCGGGGCGGCGACCGCATGGTGCCCCTGGGCGTGCGGATGAGCACCGGCATCCAGCTGGCCGCCGGGGCGGGGCAGATGCGCTTGCAGTCCACCGACCCTTACCAGCAGCCCTTACTGGACTACAACTACCTCAGGGAGGAGTTCGACCTGGTCCGGCTGCGGGATTCGGTGCGCTTGTGCCTGGAGCTGGCGGAGCATCCGGAATTTGCGGCCCTAGTATCCGAACGGATCGAGCCGCCGGCCGAATCGGAGACCGACGACGGCATCCTGGACGCTTGGATTAACCGTGAGGTGACCACGTCGCAGCACATCTCCGGCACCTGCAAGATGGGCCCGGACAACGACCCCATGGCGGTGGTGGACCAGTTCGGCAAGGTCAAGGGCGTAACCAACCTGCGCGTCGCCGACGCCAGCGTGATGCCCGACTGTATCCGCGCCAACACCAACGTAACGTCGATGACCATCGGCGAGCGGGTGGCCGAGTTCATCAAGGAAGGTCGGTAAAGCCGCACTGTGTAGGGGCGAATGATTATTCGCCTCTACGACAGGGTTTGAATTATGCCTGTCGCACGGAAATGGACCCGCCTGGAAGACCTGGCGGTGCTGCACCTCTACCGGGGCAAGGTGGCCCAAGACAGCCGCGAAGTGGCAGCGCTGGCATCCGCGCTGGAACGCAGCCCCAAGTCCATCGCTACGCGGATGCAGGCTTTTGCCGGGCTTGACCCCGGTAATCCTTACAACCCGGCCGGCAAAGCCACCGCGCTGACGCAATCGGTGTGGGCGGAGTACCTGGCCGACCGGCCGGCCATTGCCAACGAAGGTCAGCGGGCCTACTTGGGGATACTCAATCGGTATTCGATGGGGAGGCCGTAGCCGGTCAGGTATTCGAGGCTTCTTCCGAATCGAGCAAAGGAGGAGCTTGGATTACTGCTACCAAACGAGCGTTTCGCAAATGCCAACGTCCGCCGCGTTCCAAGTCTCCTTCCAGGCAGACCATGGCGCGCTCCCGGCAGGCCAGCAAAGCCCGTGCGAGGTCATACGTACTCAGTATGGCTACGACGGAGCGTTCTTTCCCGTCAACGCAGGTTTTCAAGCGTACCGTACCGGCAATGTCGGTTTCCAAGTGTGCCGGTTGGTGTACGAATCCGTAGAGCCGGTGGCCGCGCTCTGGTTCAAGGTTGCGCAAACTACGGGCGGCCTCCCGCAGAATGGGAATGTCGCCGGGGGCAAACGACACCGGGCCGCGCTCGGTATTAGTGGGTCGCGTCAACGCCCAGCTGAACGAAACGTCAAAGGCTGCCACCCTTTCCAGCATGGCGGCCACTGCGGCGCACAGATTGGCGCTGACGCCGGAGGCGACGGCCCGATTGAAGGCATCAGGGTCTCCGCTTACCACGCGCTCCGATGCCCGGCGTGTGGCAAACAACGCCTGTCCCAAGCGTTCCGCGGCTCGGCGCTCCATTAAAACGTCTTCATCTTCATCGTCGGACATAGCGCCGTGGAGGCGAGGGGGCAAAGGCGGCGATAACAAGGTCAGCGTTAGTCCGTGGGGGGCGGCGTTGCTTACGCTGATGCGTTCAAGGTAGTCGGCGACAGCTGGATAGCTTGTGGACTTGTGGTCAGGCGCAGCATCATACAAGGAGTTGGCCGCCGCTATCAGCATTGCCCTGGCGTTATTCAGCATAACGTGAGCGCTCTCCAGGGGCAAAGCGCCACCATTGGAGCGGTTGTGCATGGCCTTGAACCGCAGCGCGTCCCGGTCAGCGAGGGCAAGGTCGTGGTACACGAGAACCTCGTCCCGTTCCAACACTTTGGCAAAAATGCCGATGAGGCTCTCTATCGCCGCTTCGTAGTCGTCAATTATGTCCGTACGCGGCACGATAATCTCCGGCTTTCCCTCTGCGGCGTAGATATCCGAATACTCCCGGTAGGCGCGAATTTTGCGCCAACCCTCAGACTTGACGTAAGACGACAACGCGGCGGGAGTTATGGCGCGTACCGGATATAAATCGTTAAATTGCAATGTCAGCATTTTCTCATTCCTCGCGCGCTTGTTACCCCCGGGCCTGTTCCAACAACCGCTGCAAGGCATCCGGGTCAAAACGATTTTCCGCCGGGATGCTAACGGTCACAGTTGCATGATTTTCGCTTTCCGGCAAACCGGCAAGTGATACCCAATAGGCGCAGCGGCGCAAAACCAGCTCATCGTCTGAAACAACCAACCACTCCCTATGGTCTGACGGCAATGCCAGAACAACCAGGTATCTGGGAATATTGTGCCGCCGAATGAGTCGCCTGTAATTTGCGACCGGCACGGCGTAGCGGTAATTTCCGTCCGGGCCGGGAGCGCCCAGATTGACCGTAGCCTTCAGCTGCAATCCTACCGCCGGACTCAACGGTTGGCCGGCGTGGACGAACAAATCCACTCCGTTCCGGTCAAAATCCTCTACCGAGATGGTATAGCCGGCGAACCCGGCCACGGCGCGCACAAAAGCCCAAGACAAGGCTTCCTCACGGTCGGCATCGGTCAACAGCGCGTCCGGAGCCATAGCGATAAACCCTGTCCTGGGCGCTCGACTAGACCAGCACGCCAAACCCCGACTTGGTGCAGATCTCCAGGCGGTTGTGGTCGGGGTCGTGGAAGTAGAACGCCTGCTGGCCGTCGTGTCGGGTTTGGATGTCGGTGCATTCGACGCCGATGTTCTGCAACTCGTCGCGGGCGGCGGCGATGTCGTCTACTTCAAAGGCGGTGTGATGCGATGGCGCGGACGGGGCGTCGGGGTTTTCGATGATGTGGACCATCGCGCCACTGGGGAGCTGGAGCCAGTAGAGGTTGTCGCTGTCCACCATCTTCGGAATCTGCTTGACGCCCAGGACTTCCTGATACCACTTGAGGGCAATGTCCTTGTCGCGCACGTTGTAGGTGATGTGGTTGATGGCCTTGAGACGGATGTTGTCGGCGTTGAGTCCCATAATTAATTTCCTCCGCTTTTTTTTGCATGGATGCACAGGATAGACGGGATTTTGGTTAGTTGGGAATGCTGGATTCCCGCTTTCGCGGGAATGACGAGCAACTTAAATGCCCAGCAGACGCTCCAGGTTGGCGAAAAGGATGGCGTCCTTTTCATCGCGCGAGAGGCTTTCCAGGCCCAGCAGCCAGGACACCGGCCAGTCGGCGCACATATCGAAGGGCCAGTCGGTGCCGAAGACCACCCGGTCGATGCCCACCATGTTGATGAGCATTCGCAGGCCCTCCTCGCTGTGGGTCAGGCAATCGTAGTAGAAACGGTTGAGGTAAGCGCTGGGCGGTTGGTCAATGTTGGCCCGGGCTTCCGGGCGGACCTGCCAGCCGCGATCCATGCGTCCGATACCGTAGCAGGCATAGCCCCCGCCGTGACAAAGGCATACGTTGAGGTTGGGGTACCGGTCCATGACGCCACCGAATACGAAGGACGCGAAGGTCACGGCCCGATCCGCCAGGTTGCCAATGGTATTGGGCAGGTGGTAGCGGTCCAGACGGGGCGAGACTACCGTTCCTCCGCCCTGGTGGATCAGGAACATGGCGCCCAAACGTTCTGCGGTGGCCCACAAGGGGTTGAAATATGGATCGTCGAAGGTGCGTCCATTGACGTGGTCGCCGATCATGGCGCCCTTGAGGCCGAGTCCTTCGACCGCGCGGGTCAGCTCCTCGATGGCCGCGCCCACATCCTGCATGGGAAGGTGAGCCAAGCCGGCGAAACGGTCCGGGTATTCGTCGGTAAGTCTAGCCACGTGGTCGTTGCACTCCCGATGCATGTCAACGGTTTGGTCAACGCCCAGGTCGTAGAAGTACATATTGGCGTTGGTGGAAAGCACATGGACGTCCACCCCGAGGGAATCCATGTCGGCCAGACGCTGCTCCGGCGTCCAGAAGGTGCGGGGATTGTAGCGGTGCTGGTTGTACAGGGTTGGCGCGCTGACGCCGAACCAGTTTTCTCCGCTCTGCATCGCCCGCAACGCGCTCTCCGGCGTGATATGGGCATGGACGTCGAGGACTCGTACTGCCATGTGCACCTGTCTCCTGCCGTTCCCTTTTTTGGTAGATCCGAGGATGATTCGGCCCGCCGCGTTGCAGGATTATAGCCCGTTTTGGGCGGCGCCGTCAGATTTGCCGAATCTATGCGGCTGCGCAAAACTGTAAGTCCGTCACTCCGGCGAAAGCCGGAATGACGGTTTTGAGGACACCGCCTTTTGATTGCGATTCGCATCAAAGCGTTGTTAGGATTGGTCGCGTACAACCAGGCCAATCGACCCAGGAGCCAATACGTTGCGTTTTCCTCCGCTGGTAGAAGGGCGATTCATCAAGCGGCTGAACCGGTTTGCCGCGTTGGTCGATGTTGACCGCAAGGAACATCTGGCCCACGTGCCAAATTCGGGCCGGATGGGGGAATTGCTGGTTCCGGGCTATCGCGTGCTATTGGCGCCGGCTCCGGCGTCGGCGACCCGGAAAACCGCCTACGACCTGGCGTTGGTTGACATTGGCGATGCCCTGTCCTCCGCCGACGCTCGCCTCCCCAATAAATTGCTGGCCGAGGCCATCGCCGAAGATCGGTTGCCGCAATTTGGCGGTTACCCGGTAGTTCGCCCGGAGCAGGTTTTCGGCGAGAGCCGATTGGATTTCCTGCTGGAAGGACCGGACGGTTCATGCTACGTGGAGACCAAATCGGTTACGCTGGTTGAGAACGGAGTGGGCCTTTTCCCCGACGCGCCCACGCTGCGCGGGGTCAAGCATTTGCATAGCCTGATGGCGGCGCGGGAGGCCGGCTACGAAGCGGCGGTGGTTTTCGTGATTCAGCGCGGCGACGCCGACGCCTTCGCTCCCCATGACCTGGCAGATCCGTTGCTGGGGACCACGCTACGGGAGGCGGTAGCGGCCGGCGTGGACGTGTGGGCTTACCGATGCAGGGTTGATGAACAGAGTATCGTTCTCGCCGACGAAGTTCCGGCGCTGCTGTGACGTTTCCACGGGCGCTGGCAATATGCAGGCTGATCTTCTGAAAGCGATTTACCGTCGTCTGCTTGACGCTTATGGGCCGCAGGGTTGGTGGCCCGGCGACAGTCGTTTCGAAATGATCTGCGGCGCGATTTTGACCCAGGCAGCGGCGTGGAGAAACGTGGAACGAGCGCTAACCAATCTCCGCGAGGCGGGGGTTCACGACTGGCCGGCCGTCCACGACCTTTGCCATGAAACGCTGGCAGAACTGGTGCGCCCGTCAGGGTACTACAATGCCAAGGCGCGCAAGCTCAAGGCTTTCGCCGCCCACGTCTGCGAAAACTACGCCGGAGACCTTGACGCGATGTTCGAGGCGGACGTCGGCCCACTGCGCCGCGAATTGCTGGGCATCTACGGGATCGGCCCCGAAACTGCGGACGACATCTTGGTGTATGCCGCCGGCAAGCTCTCCTTCGTCGTCGATGCCTACACCATTCGCATCATGCGTCGGATCGGGCTTACGCCGTCGGGTCGTGATGATTACGCCGGATGGCAGGAAATGTTCCAGGCGGGCGTGCCGGCAGAGGTCCAATTGTACAATGAGTACCACGCGCTGCTGGATCGCCACCACAAAGAGGCCTGCACCAAAAACAACCCACGTTGCGAAGGATGCTGCCTGCGGGACATTTGCGCCACCGGCGGTACGACAGTTGATGGCAGACAGGGAGTTGGATTATGACGACGACAAAGCCTCGGAACGGGCTCCGGCTGTCGGTTGACGAGTTCATGGAACTGGACGACACCTGGGACCGGCGTAAAATGGAGCTGGACGACGGAGTTCTGTACATCATGCCCCGACCGCGGATCGTGCATAATTTTGCCCAAGGCGAGTTCTTTGCCTACTTCCGGGAGTACCGGAACCGCACCGAAGGGCCGCCGATTCAGGTCTATACCGACGTGATCGTCGCCCTATCTCTGGATGCCCGACGGCTGTACGCCCCGGACGTGACGGTGATTTTGCCGGGCAATCCCTGCGCAGTGCGCGACCGAATGGTTGAAGGGTCGCCGGACATTGTGATCGAAATTCTGTCCTCGGATCGGAACCGCGATCTGGTGCGGAAGCGGCAAGTGTACGCCGAGGCGGGGATCCCCCACTACTGGATCGGCGACCTGCGGCAGGACACGCTCACGCTGTTGGGACTACAGGACGGCGTTTACGTGGAGCAGGCTGTCCTGACCGCTGACGACACCCTTACGACGCCGATATTGCCCGGTTTCACCATCTCCTTGGCGGATATTTTTCGCCATCCTCACCGTCCGCCGCACGCGGGGGAATGATGGCGGTGACAGCATTCCGGTCCCTCTAGAGCGCCAGAGCGTAGCAGGCCCGGCGCGGGTCGGCTCCGGTGCTCAGGGAGCCATCCTGGGGGGATCGCACCGACACAGTTGCGCCCAGGCCGCAGTTGGCCGTCCGGTGGATCTGGTGGCCGAAGGCACGCAGAGCGTCCGCCGTGGACTCGGGTATGCCCGGTTCCAGGTCCAGTTGACCGGGGTAATAGACGTGCGGATAGAAGGAGTTGACATTGCTGGCGGTGGCGAACCGGGGCGCTTCCACCGCCTGCTGCGGGTCCATGCCAAAGACCAACGAATTGAGGATCAGTTGCACGTTGGCCTGCACCTGGTTGTCGCCTCCGGGACACCCAAAGGTCATCACCGGCTGTCCGTCTTTGGACACGATGTAATTCACCAGGGTGGTTCGGGGCCGCTTGCCGGGTTCCACGATGTTAGGATGCCCGGGTTCGCAGTTGAACATCTCGATGCGCGTGCTCAAGCAGCAGCCCACTTCGGGGAAGAACACCGATTTGGAGAAGGATCCGCCGCTGATGGTTCCGCAGACCATGTTGCCATCACGGTCCAGCACCGAGACATGGGTAGTGCCATCGTCCGCCGAGGCATCGGGACCCAGGGTGGGAGCGGACATTACGGGAGCGGCCGTCTTCCCGTTGAGGCGGGAGTACCGCCACGGATCTCCGGGTTCCGGTTGAGCGGGATAGGCGCCTTCCGGATCGATTAGCTGGGAACGTTCAGCGGCGTATTCTTTGGACAAGAGGCCATCCAGCGGCACTTCGACAAAGTCCGGGTCGCCGTAAAAAGCCTCGCGGTCTCCAAATGACAACTTGAGGGCTTCTGCGACGGTGTGGATGTAGGCCGGGCTGTTGTGCCCCATTGACTTGAGGTCGAAGTTCTCCAGGATGTTGAGGGTTTGCATCAACATCGGCCCCTGGGTCCAGGTGTTTTGCCCCCGGATGTCATGGCCGTGGAAGCTGGCGCCGACCGGGTCGGCGAACTGGCTGCGGTAGTCGGCGAGGTCGTCCATGGACAGGATGCCGCCGACCTTCTCCACCGATTTGACAATGGAATCTGCGATGGGGCCGCGATAGAACGAATCGCGGGCGGCTTGTAGTCCTGCTTTGCCGGAACCGGCGGCCACGGATGCGTCGCGCATGACCTTCAACGTGTTGGCCAGTCCCGGCTGGGTCATCAGCGAGCCGGGTTGTGGAACCTGCCGATCCTGGTAAAACACTTCCCAACCGCCCGGCGGGAAGTTGTCAAACTGTTCCTGGCCCGACGCCGACTTCAGTCGCTCCACCATGTACTCGTAATGAGGGATACCGTCTTCCGCGTAGGCGATGGCCGGTTCAAGGACCTGTTCCAACGACAGGGCGCCGTAGCGTTCCAGCATGGAGATGAACGCATCGACGATGCCGGGCTGGGTGAAGGAAAGGGGAGCGTCCATGCCGGGCCCGGTGGGAATCCGTTTATGACCCCGGGAGAGGTAGAAATCGGCGGTGGCGGCCGCCGGCGCCCCGCCCTGACCGCTGAGGGACAACAGGTCGCCGCTGGCCGAATCGTAGAGCATGAACACGCCCTCCGCGGCCAAAGAGTACGACGCGATGGGTTCCACCACAGCGGCGGCAAAACCGGCGGCAACCAGGGCATCAAAGGCGTTGCCGCCGGCCAGCAAAATCCTTATACCGGCCATTGACGTCAGGTAGTGGCCCGACGATATTACCCCCTCTGTAGAGCGGATTACCGGTCGGCCGGTATCGGGCAATGCGATGTCGCCCTGTTCAAGATTTTGGGTCATCTGCTGGATAGCCATATCAACTCCTTGGTTCGCGGAGAGTGTTCACGTTAGGCGGGCTTCCCCATCGGCTTGCCAGGACGAGATACACCAATGCATTGCCCATGGATTTTTTTGCAAGGTTGCCAGGCACTCTTCAATTCTGGCTCTCTGTTCTTCGGTTCCGGCTGCGATGAAATACGCTCTTTGGGGCTGCGGTCGCCATATGCACGCCCACAAGTATGGCACTTGTCGTGGGGGCTGTCGCAGTTTGCGGGCATTGTTTTCAATCCAGTTCGCGTCATTCTGCTGCTGTTGGTGTTGATAGATGACGAGAATCTTGTTCATTCGCAAAAGCCGCATCAACTCCGAGGGCTCGACGTGATGGCGGCTCGTTTTCACACCCCAGGTAATTCCAGTGTCGGGGTTGAGGAAAATGACGTCTGATTCAGCGGTTTGGCCCATGGCGTTATTAAGCCACCGATACCTGGCTGGCGCGGTGGCCGGCATCGGCAACGGATCTGCAAAATGCTGGGTGTCGCAGCGAAGGATCATGGGACTGTTGATTATGTCTTCAATCCGCCGGTTTTCGTTCCTAGCCATACGCTCGCCGACTATTCTCTGGAGATCAGCATAGAGATCCGGGTCGCACTCTCGATATGTGCGGCGGTTGTGATTGGACGGGTTGAGGTAACCTATCTCGTTCCCGTACCCACGTGGGTCTTCGCCCTCGTTCCGGTACCATATTATGCCCAACCTCATGCCGAACACAGGTTCTTGCGGCGTGCCGCATAGCACCCGCAGCAGTCCATTATTGGCAAAGTCCCCGATGTCCCCAACGTAGCAGTCTCGCATGGAATGTCCCTCCCTTTGCGAATTTACCTTGGGCTTGTTGACAAATGCCGTCATTCCTGCGAAAGCAGGAATCCAGGAAAATCACCGTCAATAGAAAGTTGGCCTTATTTTGCAATCACTGGATTCCCGCTTTCGCGGGAATGACGAAGGCGAACGTAAGGGCGTCCAATCCTACAACCGCCGTCGGCCGCTGAAACCCGTATCGGTGGGATGCCACCAGTCGATGGAAGGTTCGCCGCGCTGCCAACAGAGGTACACGATATTGCCGCCCCGATGGGAGGGGAAATCCACCAAACCGCGCCCGATGTCCCTCACCAGGATGCCCCGGCCGGTTATCTCGGACACCGCATCCTGCAACCGTTGGGTGAGTTGCGACACGATGCGCTGCGTCTCCGAAATTTCCTCCTCGCTGCTGGAGTGGCCGTTGCTGCGGCGGCGTCGGAGGAGCGCGAGCAGGCTCTCCTGCTGGCGCACCAGCTCGGCGCGCAGCGGAGCCATGGCCTCGAAGCGCTCTTCGAGCCACGGCACCAAGTCGTTGGCTTCAGTCAGTGTGAAAGTCCTCTCCTGCATAATGGCTGTATAATACACCAATGAATACAACCGCCGATGACGGCAATATCGACGACGACGGCCGGGACGGCAGCACAAACCATAGTCTTTTCCGCGCTGACGAACTGGCACTCTTCCTGGACCGCAAGGGACGCACCTACCAGGAGGCACTAACTCCGGGCGGGGAATTCCATTGCCATCTGGGGTGGATCGCCCACGACGAGGTGATCGGTAAGCCGGTGGGAGGATGGTACACCACGAGTCGGGGTCACGTGTTGCTGGGGATACGGCCGACGCTGGGCGACTACGTGCGTCTAATGCCGCGAGGTCCCCAGGTCATTTATGCCAAGGACTTGGGCAACATCGTAGCAATGGCGGACATTTTCCCGGGGGCCACCGTCGCGGAGGCGGGTTTCGGCTCCGGCGCCCTTACGACGGCCCTACTGCGCGCGGTTGGCCCGACCGGGCGCGTGCTCACTTACGAAATCAACGAAGCCGTCATCCCCAAAGCCTTGGCTAACGTGAAATCCGTCATCCCGGACATCTCCCGGCTGGAGGTGACGGCCGGGGACATCGGCGACGGTATCGCGGGAGCCCCAGTGGACCGGGTGATACTTGACCTCCCCGAGCCGTGGAAGGTTCTGACGGCAGCGGCAGAAGCGCTGGTCACCGGAGGCATTCTGCTGTCATTCCTTCCTACCATCATTCAGGTGCAGGAGCTGGCGCTGGCATTGCACGAGGACGGACGCTTCAGCCGGGTGGAGACGGCGGAGACGCTGCAAAGGGGTTGGAACGTCTCCCGACGCAGCGTCCGCCCGGCCCATCGTATGGTGGGGCACAGCGGGTTCATCACCACCGCGGTGCGTTGTTTGCCGCCCAGCCGTCAGGGCTACGCCTCCAGGCCGTGAACCGGAAAAACCGCGTCCTTGATGGCGGCTACGCTCTCCGCAGCCAGAGACTTGGCGTCGGCCCGTATGTGCTCGGGTATGTCGGGAACCTCAGTATCTCGTAGGCTAGTCCTCCCCAACCGCTCCACCGCAATAGTCGGAATGCGGTCGGGCCACTCCGTGCCGCACATGACACCGTAGGCCAGGCTCCAACAGCGGGCCACTGCGCCGATGTCGTATCCGCCACCCCCGGTAGCCAGCCAGGGATAACCCAAACCGCCCAGACGGGTCACCGCCGCGATGAAGCCCCGGCTGGTCACCTGCAAGTGGGTCAGGGGGTCCGTGTGATACGAATCGATCCCCAATTGGGTGAGCAGGACGTCGGGTCCGAATGCCTGCAACAAGGGCGGTACGACGGCTTCAAATGCGTCCAGATAGATCTCATCGTCCGTATAGGGATACAGAGGAAGGTTGACGGCGTAACCGGCGCCCTCGCCAGCGCCGGTCTCGCCAGCGAAGCCGGTGCCGGGAAACAGAAACCGGCCCGACTCGTGCACCGAAATGGTCAATACCCTGGGGTCGTTATAGAAGGCGTCCTGGACTCCGTCGCCATGGTGGGCATCGATGTCCACGTAAGCGACCCGCAACCCTCGATCAAGCAGGTACATTATGGCAACTACCGGATCGTTGAACACGCAAAACCCGCTGGCGTGGCGGGCCGCCGCGTGGTGGAGACCGCCGCTGATGTTGAACGCGGCCGGGACTTCGCCATCTGCCACCATTCGGGCAGCGGTCAGGGTCGCGCCGGCGCTCAACATGGCAGCTTCGTACATACCGGGGTAGGTGGGATTGTCGCCGCCCTGGGCGAACCCGAAACGCTGGGGTTGGTACCCGGTCAACCCCAGGCTGAAAGTGCGAACCGCCGCCATGTAGTCACGGGAGTGAAACGTGCCCACGCTGGCCTCGTCGGCCAAGGTCGGCGTAACCAGCAACGAGTCCACGCCATCAAACGCGCCGTAAGCGTCCAACAGCTCGTAGGTATGGCGCAGGCGGATGGGACGCATGGGATGGTCGGCCCGCAGCACGTGCTGGCTCATGGCGTCGTCGTAGATGAAGGCGGCGCGGGGCATATGGGCTTCCTCCAGTATCCGGGCTGAGGACAGTGTAGGACAACACTAAATGGGACGGCAACGCAATTCATGCTATACTAGCGACGAAATCGGTGCTTGCCGGCAGGAGGCAATACGATGGCTCGAGAAACTGCGCCTCAGACCACTACCGATACTGGACCCGTATTTTTTGTTCCGGGAACACGGTCATTGGTCAATGATCTCGATAAAGATTTTCCGCAGTTCCCTGTCAATGCGCCTCACCTTTATCATTCGGCTGGGGCACACATCCCGATCTACGTACCAAGGGGCGATGGCAGTTGGGTTCCCTACGTCGCCAACAAACCGGCTGATGAGAACCCTGTCGCCACGCAAGAGCAGCCGTCGGACAACAGTCTGCTGTCCGTTTGCAGGGCAAATTTGCTGCCAATCATCATGACGATTTTCGGCGGCGTATTGATTGGCGGCCTGTTCTTATTCTTTGCCGCCGTGGCCGGCTTTGCCGGGGCAAAACCGTACATGGTGGCCTTTGTGGCTGCGGGAACCGCGTTCCTTTTAGGGCCGGTCTCATTGGTCATCGGTTACCTTTGGCTGGAAACCCGAATCTGGAAAATCAGATGATCTAGAGCAAGCGGACCGGGAGGGTTCCCATGGAATGGGAACGCCATTGGAATACCATCTTTCTCGGGATAGTGACCATTGCTTCAGCAGCATTGGGAACCGCGATATTCGCGTCTAACCCTGCTGATATTGACCTGACAACGAAAGACAATTGGGGCCTGACGCTAGCAGCACTCAAGTTCGGGCTGATCATCATAGCAATGGTGCTCCATATGCTTCTCGTGGCTTTATCCGGCAGAGCGATCTTTCATACTGCTCACTCGACCGACGCTATTGACAAGTCCCAGCGAGTATCGTTCATATATTGGTTATTTTGGTTCGAGGTCTTCGTTTTGGTGGTTTTGCTGACGGTCAACTTATTCGACGACCAGGTCATCAGATGGTCATCACAGGCGCCTACACCACCGGAACCAACGCCATCACCGCCGTAATCCTGGCCGGCGGACAAAGCCGCCGGTTGGGCCGCGACAAGGCGGTGGAACCCTTTGCCGGCGAACCGCTCATCCGGCGGGTGATTCGCCGCGCTTCTGAGGCGGTCGGAGCGAGTGAGGTTGTGGTGGTGGTGGCCGATGCGGACCGCGCCGCCGCGCTGCCGCTGGACTCCGCGCACCGCGCTGCCGTTGACGTGTTCCCCGACTGTGGTTCTCTGGGTGGCATCTACACCGGACTGGACGCCGCGCGGACTGAGTGGGCGCTGGTGGTGGCGTGCGATATGCCCTTCCTTTCGGCCCCCTTGCTGGAGCGCATGGCCGGTTTGCGGGATGGCGTGGACGCCGTGGTGCCGGTGGTAGGCGGTTTCCCAGAACCTACCCATGCGCTTTATTCCCGTCGCTGCCGCCCGGCCATTGAACAGCGATTACGGGCCGGCGAGCTGAAAATCTCGGGCTTCTTTGAAGACGTATGCGTCCGCTACCTGCCGGAAGATGAGGCGCGGCAATTTGACCCGGAACTGTTGAGTTTCTTCAACATCAACCGGCCCGAGGATTTGGCGCGCGCGCTGGAGCTGGCGCAATGACCGTTTGTGATGCCGTAGGCGGCGCCACCGTCGCCATCACCGTTGAGCTGTTCGGCACGGCGCGGATGCGGGTCGGCGCCAACGCGGTGTCGCTGCGAATTGACCCGGCGGCGACGCTGATTGAACTCGCCCAAGCATTGGCCCGCGAGTGTCCGGCCCTCCTGGGCAACGCTCTCACCGATACCGGAGCCATCGCGGAAGGTTACGCCCTGAACCGCAACGGCCTGGATTTTCTGGCGTCCGATTCCGATGCGCCCTTGAACTTGCGGCCCGGCGACACGCTCCTTCTGCTATCCAGCCAGGCCGGCGGGTGAACCACCATGGCCACCCTTTGCGGGTATCGCGGCTACGCGCTGGTGGTGGACCTGACCACCGGCGAACACCGGCGGGACTTCATCCCGCCTGACGTATTGCGGGCCACTATCGGCGGCATCGGGTTGGGAACCTGGCTGCTGCATCGCTACGGCGGGCCGCCGGCTGACTGGGACGGCGATGTACTGACGGATGCGGAACGACGGCGCTTGCTGGATTCCGCGCTGGAACCGGACAACCCGCTTATCTTTGTAACCAGCCCGCTGGTCGGAACCCGCCTCACCACCTCCAGCAAGTTCGCCGTGATGACCCGTTCGCCCCTTACCGGGTTCATCGCTGACGGATTATCGTCGAGCCACCTGGCGGTAGAGTTGAAACGGGCCTGCGGCGATGCCCTGGTAATCACCGGCGCCGCCGGACAACCATCGTTGTTGCACGTTGACGTTGACGGCGTACCGCGCATCTACCCTGCCAATCATCTTATGGGTCTGTCCACCGTGGACACCGAGGCGGCGGTGAAAGCGGAGTTGAACGACGGCAACCGCCGGCCGGTGCGCGTAGCCGGCATCGGCCCCGCCGGCGAGAACCTGGTGCGCTTCGCCAGCATCGCCAACGACGGCGGCCGGCAGGCCGGACGCTGCGGCCCCGGCGCCGTCATGGGCAGCAAGAATCTCAAGGCCATCGCCGTGCGCGGCAGCGCGGACGCCGACCCGCCCGTGGCCGACCCGGACGGACTGCGGCAGTACGCCCGTGACCTCAGCCGGCGCAGCCTGGGCGCGGCCACCGCCAAGTACCGGGAGTTGGGCACCATCGCCAACGTGTCGGTATTCAACCGTCTGGGCACGCTGCCCACGCGCAACTTTCAGCAATCCACCTTCGCCGACGCTGAAGCCGTGAGCGGCGAGGCGTTGCACCAGACCAAGGAGACGCGCTCGGCCCACTGCGCCAACTGCACCATCGGCTGCGAGAAAATTATCTCGGCGCCAGGCAAAAAGGGCGGCGACGGCGAGGCGGGAAAATCCGTCAGCGCTCGTTTGGAATACGAAAGCCTGTTTGCTCTGGGGCCGTTGGTGGGCGTGGGCGACCCGGATGCCGTGATCAGGGCGGTGAGACGTTGCGATGAGTTGGGCCTGGACACGATTTCCGCCGGCGGCGTCATCGCCTGGGCCATAGAGTGCGAGGAGCGCGGTGTGCTGACCGGCGTAGGGGCGACCCATGGGTCGCCCCTACAGTTTGGCGATGGCGAAGCCGTGATCGCGTTGCTGGATGACATCGGGCACCGGCGCGGCTATTTGGGCGATCTGCTGGCCGACGGCAGCCGGCTGGCAGCGGAAAAGATCGGATCCAGTTCGTTGGATTGGGCCATGCAGGTCAAGGGACTGGAGATGCCGGGTTACGAACCGCGCAGCCTGAAGACGCTGGCTCTGGGACTGGCAACGACCCCGCGCGGCGCGTGTCACAACCGAACTTCGGCTTACGATGCCGACTTTTCTCCAGAAGTTGACAGATTGACGGTGGATGAACGGCGGGGACGCATCGCCGCAGACAGCGAGGATTTTGCCGCCGCGTTGGATTCGCTGATCTGGTGCAAGTTCCTACGACGGGCGTTTTCCGAATTTTGGGAAGAGTCGGCGGCAGTGTACCGCATGGTCACGGGCTGGGAAGACTTCGATGCCGCCGAATTGCGCAAAGCCGCCGCTGGCGTCGCCGATCTCAAGAAAGCCTACAATCAACGCTGGGGCTGGAGACGCTGCGACGACACGCTGCCGCCGCGCACGCTTACGGAACCCCTGCCGGACGGAGTTGCCGCCGGCATCGGGTTGACGGTTGATGAACTGGACGGGATGATCGCCGACTACTACGCGGCGCGGGGTTGGGAGCCGGACGGGCGGGTCAACGCGACGGCGACGTTGCTATCATCTCTTCAGTAATTGCAACACTGCCGTCAGTTTCGGTAGCGTTCCGTTTTAGGTGGTTTAATTTGGCAAAATCCAGTTGCCCGTGCGTGTAGGGGCGAATAATTATTCGCCCCTACGAAGGGAAACCACCTAAATTGCAACGCTACCGTCAGTTTCGCTTCGCTTGCAGCCTGGTGCTGCTGAGGACTAATATGGGCTGACGCCGGCGAGGCTCGGCAAGCCTGGCGGCGGTACTCCGAGTACAAGGACGCCCAACGATGACCCGAACCGGACGCACTGCTCTCACTCTGGTCGAGCTCGACGCCATGCGCATTGAGGAGGCCCAAGCCCTGCCCGTCGCCGAGCGCGACCGGCTGCTGGACCTGATTATCGCCGACGGGCGCCACGACGCCACCGCTTCCGTCTCCTACCGCACCGGGCTGTACAGCGACTACTTTGAGGAAGACCTGACCCGGATGCTCAAGGTGCGGGCGGTCAGGGTACATTGCCGCGGCACCACTTCTTCCAACTTCGATGGCGTCACCGTCGGCGAGACTTACCTGGAACAATACCGCGCCTGCTTCCGGCACGTCGAGACCATCCTGAGCGCGGCCCGCACCAACTTCAGCCGGGTGGTCAAGATGGTTGTGTTCCTGACCAACATGGACCGGTGGGACGAATTCAACACGGTGTACCGGGAGTTCATTCCCAACCCGCCCTGCCGCGCCGTCATCGGCACTACCGGTCTCGCCCAGAAGCCGTTGCTCATCGAAATAGTCGAATGCGTCGCCTACCGCGTCGCCGACTAGAGAGTATCATAGCGGCTGTTTCGCCGGAATTCCCACCCGTCGGGGGTAGCGGCCAGGAGTGCGACGGATCTTTTGCACGCAAATCAGCCAGCGATCCGGAGGCAGAGGCGGCGACAAGGAAGCCATTGGATACATTTGGGTAATCTTGCCCCCAAGTTCGGCCAGCGCGTTGGCCGACGCCCCGGCCTCCGCCGGCCCGTCCTTACCTTTCCAGGCCAACAATTTTCCGTGACCCTTGCACAGCGGCAAGGCGTATTCGATCAACACGGGCAGAGCGCCAACCCCGCGGGCCAGGGCAACATCGAATTGGCCCCGGTAGCCTTCGACGCGGGCCAGTTCCTCGGCGCGGGTAGTTAAAACCTCGACGTCCGGAAGCCCCAACCTTTCTACGAGATCCCGCAGGAACGCAGTCTTTTTGCCGACCGATTCTACTAGCGTCAGACGAATTCCGGGGAAGGCTATTTTGAGCGGCACTCCAGGAAACCCGGCGCCAGCGCCCAAATCTACCACCCGCAGATTGTCCCGCCATTCGGTTTGAACCAGCACGGCGGTCAATGAATCGAGGTAGTGGCGGACCTGGACTTCGGACGGGTCCGTAATGGCGGTGAGGTTAGCCCGCCGGTTCCCTTCGGCAAGCAAGCGCGTGTACGCGGAGAATTGGCCTAACTGTTCTTCAGTCAAGCGCAACCCCAACCGTTCGGCGTATTGGTGGAGCGAAGACGTGTCCGAATGGAGGTGTGCGGTCAATTCTTTACCCGACGATTCCTGGATTCCGGCTTTCGCCGGAATGACAGTGTTATTGCGTATGACGGTGTTGCTGCGTATGGCGGCCCGGCGGGGAACGCCGTCATCAACTCAGGAACCGAGAGAACACGTCCCGTCCGGCGAATTTTGCCCACTCGCCCAGCTCCTCCTCAATACGAAGCAGGCGGTTGTATTTGGCGAGGCGTTCGGAGCGAGTGATGGAGCCGATTTTGATTTGGCCGGCGCCGGTCGCTACCGCCAAATCAGCGATGGTGGTGTCTTCCGTCTCCCCAGACCGGGCCGAAATCACGGGCAAATATCCGCGTTCCTGGGCAAGTTGCACGGTTTCCAGCGTTTCGGTGAGAGTACCAATCTGGTTGGGTTTGACCAGCACCGCGTTGGCGATTCCCAGATCAGCGCCCCGGGCCAACCGTCCCGGGTTCGTAGTGAACAGGTCATCGCCAATCAGCTGTGTTGTACGTCCCATTTTTTCCGTCAGATAGTGCCAGCCTTCCCAATCGTCTTCGGACAACCCATCCTCAATGGATATTATCGGGTAGGTCAGTTGCCAATGGGCCAGCAAATCCGCCAACTCGAGGGACGTGAATGACCGGCCCTCAGCCCGGAGAATATAGGCGCCATTATCTGCCGCAAATTCGGTGGCGGCGACGTCCAGGCCGATGGCGATGTCCCCGTCTCGGGCGCAGCGGTAACCGGCCAACCGCGTGGCGTCGTAGAGCAGGCCCAAGGCATCCTCGTGGCAGGGCAACGGCGGGCCGTAACCACCCTCATCGGCCACCCCGTAGGGGTAGGTTCCGCTCTGGGACAGAACCCGGCCCACGGCGCGGTACACCGCCACTACCATCCGCAGCGCCTCACGATAGGTCTCGGCGCCGAGGGGAATGACGAGGAAGTCCTGCATGTCCAACCCGCCGGCAGCGTGCCGGCCACCGCTGATGATATTGACCATGGGCATGGGCAGCAGATACGGCGGCGGCCAGCGAACGTCTGGATTCCGGCTTTCGCCGGAATGACGGTAATGGCCGGAATGACGGTAATGTTGGTTAAGATAGCGATACAGCGGCACATCCAGGGCAGCGGCGGCGGCGTGGGCGGCGGCGAGGGACACTGCCAGGAGGGCATTGGCCCCCAAGCGGGCTTTGTTGGCGGTCCCGTCCAACTCCAGCAGACGGGTGTCCAGAGCCGCCTGATCGACAGCATCGTGGCCCGAAATGGCGGGAGCGATAGTTTCGTTGACCGCCGCCACGGCCCGGAGAACGCCTCTGCCTTCGTAGCGCGACGGATCGCTGTCCCGTAGTTCCATCGCTTCATGCGCACCGGTAGAGGCGCCGGACGGGACGATAGCCCGTCCGAACGCGCCGCCGTCGAGGCGGACGTCCACTTCCACGGTGGGGTTGCCGCGGGAGTCCAGCACCTCGCGGGCGCGGATGGATGCAATGTTAGTCGGGTTTGTCATGCTTGGTTGAACCTGAGGGTAGGGGCGAATGATTATTCGCCCCATAGGCATCAAGTTAAGCGTTATCGTCCAGGGCGAGCAATAATTGATAGGCGCTGGGGCGTTGCCGACGCCCTTCAATTCTACACCCGGCGCGCAGGCATAAGCCAATCTGTTCGATGACGGTGGCCAGGGCCATTATTCCGGTCATGGCGCTGGCAAGCATTACGGCGTAGCGGCGGACCGTATGCGCAGCCTTGACCAGACTGCGGTTCGGGTACATCCAGACCGCAGTCAGCAAGGTCCAGTGCAGGATGACCATGGCTACCAGTTTGGCATAGACCTCGCAGAGTATCCGCCAGGGGTTTGCCGAGCGCCAGCGGTCAATGCCGCCGCGCTGTTTCCACAGCTTGAAAAGCAGTTCAATCTGCCAGCGGGCGCGGGCCAAGATCAAGGCTTCCTCCCGGTTCAGCAGGGCCACGGGCGCGTTGGTTACGTAAATGGTCCAATCGCAGAGAGCCAGACGGGCTTTGCTGGGTTGCTGCTGTTTCTTGCGGGCTTGGTCTTTCAGTTGACGGCGCCGCTGGGCGCCTACTTCCGGGGGTACTCTGGCGCCCAGCAGACGGACGGGCAAGCGGTGGGCACTGCCCAGCAATACCGGCTGGTCGATGCTGGTGGCGGCGGGAGTGGACAGCAACCGCGCCAAGTCCAGTTCGGCGCCGTCGCACTGGTAGAGTTTGGTGCCGGTCTTGTACCGGGACAGGAAATAGCCGCTTTGCTGGGCTATTTCCCGGAAGGTGTCCAGGCGGTAATACCCCAAATCGGCCAGGCGCAAAGCCCCCGGCGGTAGCGGCGCGCTCTGCACTGGGGAATGGCTGTCCGGGGTCCGGCCATGATCCAGGAAGGGACCCAGCATCCGGCCCGTGGTCAAGTCCAGCCGCACTTGCAACTTCAACGCCGACTGTCCGTAGGAACCGCTGCCGCCGCAGCCCGCCCAGATTTCCCGCAGTGCATCGGGCAGCATGACCACTGAACTATCTTGCACCAGCACGGCGCTGAACCGCTGCAATACCGGAATGGCCACCGGCTCCGCGGCAATCACCTCCACTACCGCTGCCGCCAGGACTTGCCGCAAACACTCGGCCGCCCGAGGGGTGAACCGCTGGAACAGGGCCTGCGAGCTGATTTCCACCCCCAAGGTGGCCGCCATCTGGGTCAGGGAGCACAGGCTGGCGTCCGGGTCCGCCAACCACCCGAAAACCAGGGTCTGCGTGAAGATACTGCCGCTGAGTTTGGAACGTCGCTGGACCAGTCCTGTCGCCGCGGCGGCTTGCTCGGCGCCGGCGGCGAGAACCTCGCTCATAGCCTGGGCAACTTCTGGTACACTGCTCATGGGAAGCTCCGGTGGCGATTGATTGGAATGCAATCACCATCTTACCGGTAGCTTCCCATTTGTACCCCCTAACTTGATGCCTATGGGGCGAATGATTATTCGCCCCTACATGGTTAGCCGTGGCCTTCTGACACTATATCGTTGAAGGTGACGCGGAGCATGGGGGCGTCGGTTTCGTTCTTCCACTGGTGATGCTCGCCCGGGGGCACCAGCACGGCGTCGCCGGCGGTTACGGTGTATTCTTTGCCCGAAACCACCAATGTGCCGGAACCTTCCAGGATGAATACGGTGTGGTCCCAGGCGTGATTGTGTCCCCCGGTTTCAGGGTGGCTTACCGCGCCGGGCTGCATGGCGCCGTTGTAAAGCATCAGGTAGTTGGGGCACCCGTCGCGGCCACCGAGCATGGTGTGGCCGGTTTCAGCGTTCAGGTCGGCGTGGTTGCGGATTACCGGCGGAGCGCCGCTGCCCGGTTCGGAACCGCCGGGCCGGGCGTTGCCGCTGGCCGCCGACAGGGGGTTGATTTCGATGCGGCGGATGTCGGAGTCGCTGTCGTTGCGGGTAACGTGATCGACCAGGGGCGGGATGAACATGGCGTCGCCGGCTTTGACGGGATATTCCTTGCCGTCGGCCACCAGGGTGCCGCTGCCCTCGATGATATAGACCTCGTGTTCCCACTCATGGATGTGGTGGGCGCTGGCTCCACCCGGCTCGATGACGGAGTACGCCAAAGTAACCAGGGCCGGGTTGTCGTCGGCGCTGATGAGCCGGGCCGGGGCGCCGGCCGGGTAGTCCTTGATGTTACGGATGACAGGTTCCATCAGGGTTTCTCCTTATTGTTGGGATCTGCGTTCCGTTCAGATTATACGGCGCAGGGTTGGCGGGATAAAGCCCGCAGGAATATACTCAGGCGCGGCGAAACAGGCGGAACGGCGTCTGGGGCTGAAACCATCCCTGTTGCCCTTGCATTACCACTTTATAATGGTTATCAAGTTTGAGCGGTAACCCGTTTTTGGTTGACAGGGGGTTACGTCTAAATTAAACTATGGGCAAATCGTCGTACGGCCGATCCGCGCCGGACCGGCTATTAACAACGGCATCAAATTGCAGTAAGGAGGCACAGAATGTCATACAAGGATGACCTGGCATTGATGGCCCACCTGATGCGGCGCGCCGGCTTTGGCGCCAACCGCGCAGAGTTGGAGCGATGCGTTGCTCAGGGTTACGAAGCCACTGTGGAAGAGCTGCTGAACCCGCCCGCCGAGAACGAGGGCGGCAAGATGGCGCTGCTGCTGCGGTATCACCCCAGCTTCCTGCTCCCGGGCGGTGTTCCCTATTCCGGTCAGGCCAACTGGATGTACAACATGGTTTCCAGCGACCGGCCCCTGGAAGAGAAGATGACCCTCTTCTGGCACCACGTCTTCGCCACCGGCAACTCCAAGGTCGACAACTGCGACCAGTTGCTCGAGCAGATTGACATGCTGCGGGAACACGGCATGGGCAACTATCGGGACATTCTCATTGAGCTGTCCAAGAACCCGGCCATGATCTTCTGGCTGGACAACAACGAAAACCACCGGGACGCCGTGAACGAGAACTGGGGCCGCGAGCTGCTGGAACTCTTCTCCATGGGCGTTTCCAACTACACCGAGGTTGACGTTCGCGAGTGCTCGCGGGCCTTCACCGGCTGGACCATCCAGGCCAAGCTGCCCCGGGCTCCCTACGGGCGCTATCCCTGGAAGTTCACCTACAACGAAGCCGACCACGACTTCGGCGAGAAGACCTTCCTGGGCCGCACCGGCAACTTCGACGGCGAGGACATCATCGACATCATCCTCGAAGAGCCCGCCACCTCGCGCTTCATCTGCCGCCACCTCTACAACTTCTTCGTCGCCGACGAGCCGCAGGTTCCCGCCTGGACCATCGAGCCGGCCCGCGACGAGGACGCCCTGGAAGAGATGTGCCAGGTGTTCGAGGACTCCAACTTCGACATGAGGGCCGTCCTCCGCCATATGTTCAACTCCCAGTGGTTCAAGGACGCCCGCTACCAGAAGATCAAGAGCCCGGCCGAAGTCGTCGCCGGCACCCTCCGCATGGTCGGCCTCTTCGAGAACCCAGACCCCGGCGTACTGCAGATCGGCAAGGAACCCACTTACATGGGTCAGTCGATCCTGGATCCCCCGTCGGTGGAAGGCTGGCACACCGGTCTGGAGTGGATCAACTCCGGCGCTCTGCTGGCCCGCATCAACTTCGTGGCCGACCGGGTTTCCGACCCCGACCTGCCCGGAATGCGTGACATCATCGACCGGATGCGGGATGAAGGCGTCGAGACCCCCGACCATATGCTGAACGCCTGCACCGAGTACATGGGCTTCATCGAGCTCAGTGAAGAGACGCGGGGCCAGTTGGCCGAGCACGTCCGCGCTGGCGGCAATGTTGACTGGAACGACCGAGTTGCCACCGCTACCCGCATCGGCGAGACCATGGCTCTGATCAGCGCCACCACCGAGTACCAGTTCGGCTAATTCCGAAGGATCTGGATAGATGGGTCGGTTGTAGGGGCGACCGGCCGGTCGCCCCTACAATTACCCAACCAAGCACATCGAACAAGGAGAAACGCAATGACCTCCACCAAGAAAGATCCGGTGATTGTGGTCCTGCAGCTCACCGGCGGCAACGACTACTTCAACACGGTGATCCCTTACAACGACGCGTTGTACTATGACAACCGCCCCGCGGTCCGCTACCAGCGCGAGGATATCATCCCCGTCACCGACGAGCTCGGCTTCGCCCCCACCATGGGCCCGATGAAAGAGCTGTTTGACCAGGGCAAGGTCGCCGTCATCCACGGCATCGGCTACGCCGACAGCCCCCGCTCGCACTTCCGCAGCATGGACATCTGGCACACCTGCGAGCCGGACAAGGTTGGGACGGAAGGCTGGGCTGGCCGCGTCGCCCGCGAAATGGACCCGAACAAAGAGAACGTGCTGACGGCCATCAACTTCGGCCATGGCCTGCCTCGCGCGCTGGCCGTCCCCGGCGTCCCCGTCGCCGCCATCGCCGACTTGGAGACCTATGGCCTGCTCACCGGCATCGCCGACGTTGACCAGCGCTCCAAGGCTCTGGACCTGTTCTCCAAGATGTATTCCCCCACCGTGGGCGGCAGCTACGTCAACGACTACCTGCGCTCCACCGGCACCGACGCCATGATCGGCGCCGACATCGTGAAGGTCGCGCCGGAGCAGTACTCCAGCAACGTGGAATATCCCAACAGCCCCATCGCCATGCACCTCCGCGACATCGCCCAGGTGTACATGGCCGACCTGGGCACGAAGATTTTCTACACCCAGCACGGCAGTTTCGACACTCACGCCGGTGAGGCCGCGGCCCACCCGGTGCTGTGGAAGGAAGTCTCCGAGGGCATCAGCGCCTTCTTCGCGGACATGCAGGAGCACAACACCGGCGAGAACATCGTCATGTACCTGTTCTCCGAGTTCGGCCGCCGCGTCCGCGACAACGGCTCCGGCACCGACCACGGCGCGGCCGGCGTTGCCTTCGCCATCGGCGACTCCGTCAATGGCGGCTTCTACGGCGAGTATCCGTCCCGGAAGAACGAGGACCTGGAACAGGGCGACCTGGTTCCCAACTACGACTTCCGCGGCGCGTACTCCAGCATCGTTGAGGACTGGCTCGGCATGGACGCCAACCCCATCGTCAACGGCGCATTCCCGAAGCTGGACTTCATCCAGAAGTAAGCTCATCGGCCCGATAAAAACGGCGGCGACGTCTTGAAGTGACGTCGCCGCCCCGACCAACGTAGAGCAAGTGGAGGAATTACTATGGCCCAGAATACCGTAGCAAGCGGTCGGGCATGGCTGTACGTCAAGAACGTTGGCCGCCAGGGTCAGGTGGGAATGGGCTTCAGCCAGCCTGTCGGAGTAGTAGCCCTTGACGACGGGACGATGTACGTCGCCAACCGGGGCGGCGAGCAGAACCCCAGCGCCCGAATCACCAAGTGCACCATCGGCAATATCGACGGGAAGGGCGGCGAGGAGTTCCTGGGCGAGTTCGGCCGGGAAGGTATCGCTTACCAAGCCAGTTCCAGGGGTCTGTTCGAGTGGATCACCGGGATCGCCGCTGACTCCGCCGGCAACGTGTATGCTTCCGACGAATGGAAGAACATGATCGCCGTGTTCGACGCCGACGGGGAACTGCAGACGCATTGGGGCGAGGCTGGCGATGGTGAAGGCCAGATCAGCGGCGCCGCCGGATTGGCGTTTGACGCCGACGACAACCTTTGGGTGGTTTCGTCCCGGTCCAGCCGGATCCAGAAGTTCAGCAAGGACGGCGAATACCTGGGCGGCTTCGGCACCAAGGGAAATGGCCCGGAGGACTTGGAAATGCCCTCGGGTATCGCCATCGATGCTGCTGGCGACCTGTACATTGCCGACTGGGGCAATCATCGGGTGCAGAAGTACACTCCCGGTGGCACCCACCTGCGTACCTTCGGCAGCCGCGGCACCCGTTCCGGCGAGTTGAACCATCCGCTGGACGTCACCATTGACAACGAAGGCGACGTTTACGTGGCAGACTGGCTCAATGAGCGCGTGGTGATCTATGACGCCGACGCTCGTCCCATGGCCTACCTGGAAGGTGATGCCACTGAGGTATCGGAATGGGGTGACCTGTCCCTGAACGCCAACCCTGACATGGTCAAGGCCCGTCGCCGGGTTCCCGACCTGGAACAGCAGCAGCGGACTTTCCGGATGCCCATGGGCGTAACGTTCGACCGCGCCAACAACCGGCTGCTGGTCTGCGACACCCTGCGCTCCCGCCTTCAGGTGTACCAGAAGGACGACGACTACCTCGACCCGCAGTTCAACCTGTAGGCTCGATGTCACGGACTGACGGAACCGGCGCCGGTTTGACACCGGCGCCGGTTTTCGTAGTGTACCGATCTTGCGCCGATTAGAGTTCGTGAGTATGGCTGTCGTTGCCGCCGCCCCGGTTGGTGGCTTCCGGTGGCAGGGTAATGATGGCCCGGCGGTGGGTGCCGACGCCGATGGTGCGGTCGCCGTCGAAAGCTTCGACATTGAAATAGAGCCAACGCCCATCGATGCGCTCCAGCTCGGCCACGGCGACGACGGTCGCTCCGATGTCGGCGCCGGCCACGTGCCGGACATTCACCTCGAAACCCACGGTGGACTGCTCCGCCGGTAAATAGTCGAGTATCGCCCGCTGCGAGGCCTGCTCCATCGCCCGGATCATGGACGGGGTGCTCAACTTGGCCACGTGGGGCGCGACGTTGTGCTCGCACACCAGCACCTCGCGCCGGCCAACCAGGCCCGGGGCCAGGCCCATGTCGTTGTTGTTGCTTTGTTCGCTCATCGTCTCAACGTTCTCCGTAGCCTCGCCCGGTTAGGCGGCAAGCCATGTGCTATCATAGCGGTGCGGCAGTATGATAGCGCGTAATCGTCCTGCATGCTAACTCATCCAGCCGCGCAAACTACCAGCAATTTCCGCTATGCCATTCGGAGGCCCTGACAATGGCCAGAAAATATCGACGGTTCAACCACGCCCAGCCATCGTTCATTGAGGGAATGGCGCGCATTTTTGACTTCGCCGGCGCACTGAATACATACGATGTCCCCAAAACCGAAGCATCAAAGCGTCGGGCAGACGTAATTGCCCTCCGGCGAGACTGGATTGCCGTAGGCAACCACATACGCAATGCCATCGGGCAATTCGAGGCTACGAAAGCGAGAACCCGGGATAGGAACTGATCTAATGAGCAATCCTGGAGAGACTCATGGGGCAGACCCACCTGCACAGCCGATCGTGCCGCAGGTTGCTGATGTTGCTCAGCCATCAGACATAGCCTACATTGAGGCAGTTTGGAATGGGCCGCTACCTCCCCCAAACGTGCTACGGGGGTACGAAGAAGTCGTTCCAGGTGCCGCAAACCGCATCATGGAGATGACCGAAAAGGAACAAGCGCACAGTCGGGACATGACCAGGACGATTATCGTCGGAGACTCTAGGCGCGCCTACCTCGGTCTCATCGCCGGCTTCGTCATCTCAGTACTCGGCATCGGCGGCGGCATTTATCTGATTGCCACTGGTCATGACTAGGCCGGTTTGTCATTGGCTGGCATCAATCTCACCAGCTTGGTCGGGGTCTTCGTCTATGGAGCAAAATCCCGCCACAATGAGCGCAACCGCAACGTCGAAGCCACCCCAGAATGACCATTCCCCGTAGGACGACAGCCATGCCCGCCAAAAGGGATTTCCTTTCGATTACCGATATTTCGCCGGACGAAACGCGCCGGCTCATCGCCCGCGCCCAGGAGTTGAAGGCGGCCCCGCCGGGCAGCGCGCGACCCTTGGCCGGCAAGCGGGTTGCGTTGCTGTTTGAGAAGCCGTCGCTGCGCACCCGCGTCAGCTTTCAGGTCGGCATTGCCGAGCTCGGTGGGTTCAGCCTGTATATGTCACCGGATGAAGTTGGCCTCGGGCGGCGGGAGCCGGTATCCGACGTGGCCCGCGTGCTCAGCGGTTACGTGGACTGCATAGTGGCGCGAGTCAATTCTCACGATTCGTTGGTCGGACTGGCGGAATACGGGAACGTTCCGGTTATCAACGCCCTCTCCGACTGGGAGCACCCCTGCCAGACCATGGCCGACCTGCTTACTGTCGCTGAAACGCACGGCGGCACTGACGGCCTGAATTTGGCCTACATCGGCGACGGCAACAACGTGGCGCGGAGCCTGTGCCTGGGATGTCCGGCGGTAGGCATGAACTTCTCCATCGCCGCGCCCCACGGCTACCAGTTGGAGGAGTCCGTATTTGCTGACGCCAGCGAGCGCAGCAGCCGCGCCGACGGAGGGCCGCGTCCTACGGTGCATCCTCTGGTGCGTCCCTCAGACGCCGTGATTGACGCCAACGTGGTGTACACTGACGTTTGGACCAGTATGGGCGATGAGGCTGAGACCGAGCAACGGCTCCGCGCTTTCCAAGGCTACACGGTGGACGACGCGATGATGAAGCGGGCCGCTCCCGATGCGTGCTTCATGCACGATATGCCGGCCCACTATGGCGAGGAAGTGCCGCCGGGGATGCTGGAACACCCGCAATCGGTGGCCTACCAGCAGGCTCACAACCGCCTCCACGCGCAGAAGGCCGTTCTGGAGTTCCTGCTGGCATAAGGACTCGCTGTCGTAGAATGAACGAAACATCCGCCGTGAGCAGTGGATTTGACAACGATTCAAGATAAGAGGCCGATATGCTTACCGCTCCCGATTTGCCCGAACCCGGGGAACAAAGCCTGGACGACCGGCGCCGGATAAGCCGGCGGTTTATGATCCATGCCCGTGAAGAACTGGAGAAAGGGAATCGCCTCCAAGGCGGTGAAAAAGCCTGGGGCACCGTGGCGCAGCCGTTGAAAGCCATCGCGGAGCAGCGCGGTTGGCGGCACCAAACCCACCAGCACATTCACAACGTCGGGCTTCAGATTCTGGCTGAAGACCCGGACGTTGACCTCCAGGAAGCTCTTTCGGCAGCATACCGCGTCGGCCACGAGAACTTTTATGAGAACCACCGCGATCCCGAAGAATTGGCCGAGATGCTGGACAAGGTTGAGGATGTGATGCCAATCCTGGAAACGCTGCCGGAGGCTGCGCCGCGCCCGTTCACAATTGCCAGCAATACTCAATTGCGGCGTTTGCGGTCGCTTACCGGCGACGACAGTTTGCAACTTGGGGACACGTCTGCGGTGGGTTTCTCGTTGAAACACGAGCCTGGCCCGCAAAAGCAAACGGAATATCTATGACCTCTCTAGACCAAAGCTTGACGCAAGTCTTCCCAGAGGAAGATACATCGTCGGAGGCGGCCCAACCTGTTCCCGTGGTTCCGCCGGATCCGATGGTTGCCATCATCGGCCGGCCCAACGTGGGCAAGTCATCTCTGTTCAACCGGATACTGTCGCGTCGCCATGCCATCGTGTCCGAGGTGGCCGGCACCACGCGCGACCGCCTCATTGCGCGCGCCACTTGGAAAGGTCGGCCTTTTCTGTTGGTGGACACCGGGGGTCTTGAAGATGACCCTGAGGGTCATATCCCCCAGCGTGTTCAGCAGCAGGCCGACATGGCCATGGGCGCCGCCGACGTCATCGTCTTCCTGACCGACGCAATCCAGGGCGTTACCGCCACCGACGAGGCCGTGGCCCAAAGGCTGCGACGCACCGACAAACCCGTCCTGCTCGCGGTCAACAAAGTGGACAACGACAACCGCGAAATGGCGGCAGTGGAGTTTTACGGGCTAGGGTTGAACGAAACAGCCTTCATCTCGGCCTACCACAATTACGGCATCTACGACCTGCTTGAACGAATTGTCGATTTGCTCCCGCGACCGGAATTGGCCGACCTGTGGGAAGACGAAGACGCTGCGGCCGACGGCGAAGCTGCTTGGTGGGATGACGACGCACAAGATGATGCCCCCGATGAGACGCCGTATGAGGCGCCCACCGAACTCCGTTTGGCTATCGTGGGCCGAACCAACGTGGGCAAATCCCTGCTGACCAACCGCATTATCGGAGAAGAACGGAGCATCGTCAGTCCGGTGGCCGGCACCACACGGGACGCGTTGGATACTGCGGTGTCGTACCGCGACCATACCATCACGTTGGTGGACACCGCCGGCATCCGCCGGCCGGGGCAGGTGGAACGGGGTATTGAGCGATACAGCGTCCTGCGCGCCGTCAACGCCGTGCATCGCAGCGACATTACGTTACTGATAACCGACGCCACCGAGTTGGCCACGGCCCAGGACGCGCATATCGCGGGACTAGCCTGGGACACCAACCGGGGCCTCATCGTCGTGGTCAACAAGTGGGATCTGGTCAACCAGAACCGTTTTCGCATGGAACGCAGCTTGCACCGGGTTCAGGAACGGCTGCATTTCATGTCCTACGTGCCGGTATGCTTCACGTCGGCTTTGACCGGGGATGGGATTGACGACCTGCTGGATACGGCGCTATCGCTTTGGCAAGAGCGCCAAAAGCGCGTACCGTTCCGAGAGCTTCAGTACCTCCTGGCCGACGCAGTATCGACCCACACCCCACCTTCGCAACGGGGCAATATCCGAAACCGACTGCGGATCCGGAGGGTGCGTCAAGTGGGGGTCAATCCTCCCACGTTCGTTTTCTCGGTCAACGACCCCAAGCTGCTGCATTTCTCCTACCAACGCTATCTGGAGAACCAGATCCGCAACCGCTTCGGGTTTGACCGCACCCACCTGCGGCTGATTTTCCGGCCAGAGCGGACGGAATTGAAATCGAGGTCGGGAATTCGCAGCGGCAGGCGCTGACTGTCCCCACTGTACTAGCTATGCGCCGCCCGACACCGGCAACCTGGGCCATGTTACTAACGGCGCTATTTCTGGCGGCCGTTGGCATAGCGTTATTGGAAACCGCTTCGCAAGTCGCCTTGCCAGCGCGGTATGCAATGGTATGCGCTGCCGCTTACCTGATTGGTTCGATTTCATGGGGCTACATATTCGTCAACCTGACCATGGGCGAGGACATTCGGGATTTTGGTAGTGGCCGCACCGGGATGTCCAACATCCTCCGCACTGCTGGCGGGAAAGCCGCGGCCCTGGTGTTCGTCCTGGACGCCGGAAAGGGGGTTCTGGCGGCGCTGCTGGCTCGCTGGGCAATCGGACTGGGAGAACCGGAGGTAGTCGCCGCTTTGTTCGCTCTGTGCGGACACAACTGGCCGGTTTTCTTGAGATTCCGCGGCGGTCGCGGCATCTTGCCGGGATTGGGGGGCTTGTCGGTGATGGCGCCGTGGGTGGCGGCGATTGGAGCGGCGCTCTTTCTGGTTATCACGTTGTCGAGCCGATACCTTTCCCTGGGGAGCATCGCCGGCACGTTGACGGTGGCCGCAGTGAGCCTCGCGCTGATGCTCCTGGCGGGATACAGCGAACTGTACACGCTGTACGCCTTCATCGGGGGAGCCGTGATTATCTGGCAACACCGGGACAACATCCGGCGGATTGCCAACGGGACGGAACGGCGAATCGGTATGCCGGCGCTGCGGAACCGCTAGGCATTTTTCCGCAGGTCACGCGGACCTATCCAGGCGAGAGCAAACGCTTACCCTTGACGATAAAACGGACTATCGGGTACATTGCGGTCATAATTCCGTCATTCTGGCGAAGAAGGGATTGTTCATGGCTACTTTGCAAGATCGCAGCACCGTGGAGATGGAACAGGCGCTACAGAACGGTTTCAGCTTGTCCTGGCTCCAGCAGATCAAGGACCAGGTTCCCGGCTCGGCGGAGGAATTGGAGCGGGATCCGACCCTGGCTGAAAATACCCCTGATTTGCTGGACGAATCTCCCAACCAAACGCAGCGTATGCGCGGAGCGGTGCCTCGGGAGGGCATCCCGCAGTTTTCCGCATATACCTTTCGGGACAAGAAGGAAGTCTGGGGATTCAACCTGACCAAGCTATACCAGGAAGCGGTATCTCGCCAGTGGTCCTCGGCCACCGATATTCCCTGGGAAACGCTGCGGCCCTTGCCCGACGACATTGAGGCGGCGGAATGTCAATTAGCCACATTCTTCGCCCAGGTTGAATTCGTCGCCGCCGACGTGCCGGGGCGGTTCATCTCGCAGATGTCGCCCGACTACCACGAAGTGCGGATGTTCCTGTTGACGCAGGTCATGGACGAATCGCGCCACATGGAGGTCTTCCGCAAGCGCGCCCTGGCCAACGGCGGCGGCCTGATGCGGATGATCGATTCCGTCAGCGACGTCACGGGCGGCAGCACCGACAACGCCCGGGAGTTCACCGAATTGTCCAGTCGGCTGCACATCATCGGCGAGGGGAACGTGCTCACCCTCTTTCGGCTGGGTGAGTTAATGGCGTACAATGACGCGGAAAAGGCCATTTACCGCCGGGCCGCCCAGGACGAAGCACGCCACGTCGCTTTTGGAGTGCTGCACGCCCGCTACATGAACGAGTGCGCACCTGAACGCCGGGAGGAAATGCACTATTACCTGGATGAGGGCGAAGACCGGCAGGCTACCGGCAACGGCGGCGAGAACCCGGCTGCCCGCAGCGCGAACCTCACCGCCGAATCGCTGGCCATCCTGCTGGGCGGCGGGGCCGATAAAGCAGAGGAAGGCCAGAAGATACTAGCCGCCATTCGCCAGCGCCAGGTCAAGGAATACTTCCAGCGGCTCAAGTCCTGCGGTTTTGACGACCGCATTGAAAACGGCCGGGTGAATCCGGCGTTGCTGGAGGCTTACAAAGCGGCGGCCTAATGCGCGAAAATCGGCTATGACAATGCCGACGGCCCGTCGTCCCAAGGTCGGCGGGTCGTTGGCAATTGAGCCGGGCCGGAATTGACCGTCGCCTACCCTATCCGGTGCGCTGCGAACCGCAGGCGCGGGTGGCTGATGGAAGTGACATTCCGCACCAGGCAGTTGCGGCGGAACTATGAGGATGTCAATCGGGCTACTATAGATTGGGGGCACGATGTTGGCCGCCGTTACGTGTTGCGCATCGACGAACTGCGCCGCGCACGCGACCTCTACGAATTGTACGACATCCCGGCGTTGCGCCTGCATCCCTTGCACGGCTCCCGCGCCGGAGAACTGTCCATATACATCACCGGACGGTGGCGTCTTATCGTAACCAGGGGAGATACCCCGCAAAGCATCATCGTTGAGGAGGTCAGCAATCGCTATGACGACTAGCAATGAACGTCTTTATTCCAACGTGGCGATACCACCGGCTGAGACCATCGCCGAAAACATTGAGGTCATCGGTATGCCACTGTCGGAACTGGCGGCTGCCCTTGGCTTGTCGGTGGAGGTGATGAATGAAGTTATCATCGGCGACCGAGCCATCACTCCTGACATTGCGGTTGGCCTGGCCGACGCTCTGGGAATCTCCGCCCAATTCTGGCTTAATGGAGAGGCGCTTTACCGGGCTACGCTGGCCCGGAATTGGGAAAAGACCGGCGGCAGGAAAGAGGAATGGACGGACTGGTGCTTTGGCCGCCTGCTCCGCAAATACCAGCATGAAGATGCGGCCGACCCCGCGTTGGTATGATCGAGTCGGCCAGCCCAATCGCTCACGGTGGAGAAGGAACTATGACCACGCAGCACAATCCCCAAAACAACGGCAACGACGCCTCCGTTGACGACAGCGACCCCACCGGAAACTACCGTTCGTCCGCCGCCGGTCGCGTCCAGCAGGACGTGGCTGAAAGCGAAGGTTCCGGCGTTGCTCCGGCGGCCGGCGACGTCGAAGCATCAACGGAACCGGCGGCCCCGCCGTCTCCCGAAGAGCGGTTCTCCTGGATGAAGGATACGCGGCAGTGGGGAACCCGGGCGCAGCCGACACCGCACGGGCTGACTGTAGGGTCCATTATGACCGGGCTGTACGGGGAGATTCCTGAGGAAAGCCGGGAAATGACCCGGATGCCGCGGGGTTCCTTTGCCACGCCGGGCATACCCCGCTTGGACAACTACTCCGTCAACCGCAAGGACGAGCTGTGGGCTGACAATGCCGCAGCGCTTTATGAAGAGGCTATCCAACGGCGGTGGAACGCCATGCAGGACATTGCCTGGGACGATCTGCCGGACCAACCGGAGGCCCTGGAGTTGGCCTGGTGTCAACTATGCACCGAGCTAGGCCATCACGCAACCGCTGAGATCGACACCATCGGTCTTTGGCTGCATCGGATGAACTACGCTTACATCGAACCCAAGATGTTCCTGGCGACGCAAGAATTCGATTCGGCCCGCCATTTTGAGGCGATGCGCCATCGCGCCCTTTGCAACGGCGGAACCTTGGGTCTGGAATCAGCCGGCTACATGAACCGCCGCATGGTGGAAACCCGGGCCGGCTGGCCGGAAGTTTCCGTTTCGCTGTATCTCGCGCGCGGCACGTTATCGTTGCTGCTGTACCGATTCGGAACCCACTACGCCACCAATCCGGTTGATCGCAAACTGTTCGCGCTGTGCCTACAGGACAAGGCACGGCACATGGCCTACGGCATGGCGATGCTGAAGTCAACCGTTGCGGTCAAAGGCGTGGATTTTGGCGTCTCTCTGCGGCGCATCCTCGGCTCCATTGAAAAGGATATGGCGGGCGAGCTGAGAGATCCCGTTCTGTGGGAAGCGATGGCTATTATCGCCGGCGGGTCCATCGCCGGGATGGCGAGTGGAATGGCCGCGGTGGAACGTCTGCGCTCCGACTATGTCCGGCAATACCTGACGCGACTGCACTACGCCGGGATAAACAAACAGGAGGGCGCTCTGCACCCGGATCTAGCGGCCGCGTTATAGTCAGAAGCAGGATTTTCAGGATTTTTGAGGATTAGCTGGATTGAGAGATCCAAAGGCATAAGAGCCTCAATCCGGTTAATCCCGCTTCTGACATTGGAGTTCAGTTGTCAGCGGCGAGGGCTTCTTTCTTTGCCTTCTCCCTGAAGTGCGGGATGATGTACTTTCCGAAGAGGCGCAGGGACTCCATCACTTCTTCGTGGGTGACGGGGCCGACCTGGAACAGGGGCATGATCTCATCCACACCCATTCGCTCGTAATCCTCGATGTATTTGATGCAGTCGTCGGGGTTGCCGATGCAGAAGCGGCCCCCGTCGTCGATGAGGGCGCGTGAAGTGACCGCGTCGGCCCGGGCCGTGTCGGCCTGCACGGCGCGCTGGTAGTGCCACTGGTAGTTTTCCGGCACCTTGGCCGGGTCATAGCCCTGCCAGACGTAGGAGTCGCGGATGCGCTGCTGCTCCCGGTACCAGTCGATGATGGTCTCGGCGCGCTCGAAGGCTTTCTCCCGGTTCTCCATGCACAAGCCCACCGTGTTGCCGGCGACGCGGGGATAGACGAGCTTGGTCGCCGGTTCCGGGTTCTTGATGGCGTCCCGGTAGATTTGGATCAGGCCCTCGGCCCGGGCCAGTCCGACGCTGGTTTGCGCCAGGCAGCCCAGGCCCTGCCGGCCGACCTTCTCGGCGGTGAACTCCTGGCTGACCGCCTGCCAGATGGGGGGATGGGGTTTCTGAACGGGCTTCGGGATGACTTCCCGGGGCGGGATGTTGTAGTGCTTCCCTTCGTAGGAGAACATCTCTTCCGTCCAGGCGCCGGGAATGATTTGCAGGTACTCTTCCACCATTTCCGAAACGTCCGCCAAGTCGGAACCGTAGGGCAACATCTGGTAGGGATACCCGGAACGCCCGATGCCCAGGTTCACCCGTCCGCCGGAGATGACGTCCAGCGTGGCCATGCGGGAAGCGATGTTCAGGGGGTGATGCAGCGGAGCCAGCACCACGGCGATGCCCAGCCGCATATTGGCGGTTCGCTGACTCAACGCGGCCAGCGTGATGTCCGGGGCGCTGGAGTGGGACCACTCGGAGCGGAAGTGGTGCTCCACGAACCATACGGAGGTCATGCCGATCTCTTCGGCGAAGGAAACCTGCTCCATCATCTCCTGGAACTTGCGGGTTTCGCTCAGGTCGTCCCAGGGTTTGGGCACCTGGATTTGGTAAAAAAGGCCGAGGTCCATAGCGGTGAACTCCTGCTGGCTGGCGCTTCGATGGCGGTTGGACGCATTGTAGCAGATTGATGCTCTTGCCCGGTATGCGCGCGGGTTCCCGTGAAACAAATTCGTAACAAATCCTTCATTAGTCCGTAACAACGGAAATCTAAAATCGACGGGTGATTTCGCGTCGGTAACCATGCGCTCGTACACCGTTGACGGCAAGGCCATCCGCTGACACAGCGGCCCGAAAGCGGTGGAGCGGCGACCGGCGGCAATGCCAACATTCAACAGTGGGGAGATAACCTATGGAGTTCACCGAACTGGAGGTACTCTCGTTCCTGATCTCGGCGGCGCTGGTCTTCCTGATGGTGCCCGGCCTGGCCCTGTTCTACGGCGGGCTGGTGCGGCACAAAAACGTCATCGGGACGATGATGCACTCGATCACCGCCATTGGCGTGGTCAGCGTGCTGTGGGTGTTGTGGGGATACAGCCTGGCGTTCAGCACCAGCGTGGGCGGGCTGGGTTTCGTTGGCGATCTGATGAAGTTCGGCATGATCGGCGTCGGTCCTGACGAACAGGCATTCATGGTCTTCCAGGGGATGTTTGCTATCATCACCGTGGCGCTGATTGCCGGCGGCTTCGCCGAACGGTTCAAGTTTTCCTCGTACATCATCTTCTCCGCCTTGTGGGTAACCATCGTGTACGCCCCGCTGTGCCATTGGGTCTGGGGTGGCGGATGGCTCGGCAACCTGGGCAGCGTGCTCGGCATGAGCGAAGCCGGGTTCGCGCTGGACTTTGCCGGCGGCACCGTCGTACATATCGCCTCTGGAACTGCGGCTCTCGCGGCGGCTTTCATCGTGGGGCGTCGCCGAGGTTTCGGCACGGTTAATCTGACGCCCGACAACGTGCCGCTGGTGCTGCTGGGAGCCGGGCTGCTGTGGTTCGGGTGGTTCGGGTTCAACGCCGGCAGCAGTTTCAATCTCGCCACTCACGACGCCGCCAATGCTTTCGTGGTCACCAACGTGGCCGCTGCCACCGCCATGTCCTCGTGGTCGATCATCTCCTGGTTCGTTACACGGCGACCGTCGGCCAGCGGGGCCGCGGCGGGCGCGGTGGCCGGGTTGGTGGCGATAACGCCGGCGGCGGGATTCGTGGGCGTGATGCCGGCCATCATCATTGGCGCCGGGGCCGGGGGAGCGTGTTTCATCGCAGTGGAGTTGATCCACAAGTTCCGCATCGACGACTCGCTGGACGTGTTCGGGATCCACGGCGTCGGCGGGATGTGGGGCGCGTTGGCGACGGGTTTGTTCGTGGGAATCGGTTTCGGGGCGCTGGACGCGGACGTTTCCCGCATCGAGCAAGTGCTGTATCAGGTCATCGGCATCGCCGCCGCGTTCGCCTGGTCGTTTGTGGTGTCCTCAATCATCCTGCTGGCTCTGAAGTACACCATCGGCCTCCGGGTTTCCGATGACGAGGAAGAGATCGGAGTTGACCTGACGCAGCATGGGGAGGGCATGAACTGATTGGCTGAATCAATTGCCGCCGGATTCCGGCTTTCGCCGGAATGACGATGGAGAGGCCGGAATGACGGCTGATTAACACGCACACCAAATTTCCCCAAATGACGGCTGATTAACGCGCACACCAAATTTCCCCAAATGACGGCTGATTAACGCGCACACCAAATTTCCCCAAATGACGGCTGATTAACGCGCACACCAAATTTCCCCAAATGACGGCTGATTAACGCGCACACCAAATTTCCCCAAATGACGGCTGATTAACGCGCACACCAAATTTCCCCAAAAGGAGGGACCTAAAATGACCCCGACGGAAGTCATTGACTTTTGCAAAGCCAACGGCATTGGCATCATCGACCTGCGTTTCACCGACCTTCCGGGCACGTTCCAGCACGTCTCGATACCGTTGAGCGAGCTGACCGAGGACAACATGGCCGAAGGGTACGGGTTCGACGGCTCCAGCATTCGCGGTTTCAAGTCCATTGACGAAAGCGATATGCTGCTGATCCCCGACGCCAGCACCGCCAAGGTTGATCCGTTCTTCACGATCCCGACCCTCCACATGATTTGCGACATCCTGGACCCGGTGACTCGCGAGTCTTACTCCCGCGACCCGCGCCACGTGGCGCAAAAAGCCGAGGCTTACCTGCGGGACAGCGGAATCGCCGATACCAGCTACTGGGGTCCCGAGCCGGAATTCTTCGTGTTCGACTCTGCCCGGTTCGACCAGACCATCAACTCCGGGTACTACGTCATCGACTCCGACGAGGGCTTCTGGAACACCGGCGTTGAAACGCCCATACACGGCAGCAACAACCTGGCCTATCGCCCCCGCAACAAGGAAGGCTACTTCCCGGCGCCGCCATTTGACACCTTCCAGGACATTCGCTCCGAGATGGTGCAGAAGATTGAGCATTTCGACATCATCGTGGAAAAGCACCACCACGAGGTGGCTACCGCCGGACAGGCTGAAATCGACGTGCGTTACGACACACTTACTCGGATGGCTGACACCGTCACCATTCTGAAGTACGTGGTCAAGAACGTTGCCAAGTCGCACGGCAAAGTGGCGACCTTCATGCCCAAGCCGCTGTTTGGCGACAACGGCACCGGCATGCACACCCACCAGAGCCTGTGGAGAGACGGGTCGAACCTGTTCTACGACGCCAACGGGTACGCCATGTTGAGCGCCACCTGCCGGCACTACATCGGTGGCCTGCTCCAGCACGCGCCGGCGTTGCTGGCCTTTGCCGCCCCCACCACCAACAGCTACAAGCGACTGGTGCCGGGCTTTGAGGCTCCGGTGAACTTGGTCTATTCGGTGCGCAACCGCTCGGCCTGCATCCGCATTCCGACTTACTCCAACAGCCCGGCGGCGCGGCGGCTGGAGTTCCGCGCGCCCGACCCGTCCTGCAACCCTTACATCGCCTTCGCCGCCATGCTGATGGCCGGACTCGACGGCGTCATCAACGAGATCGAGCCGCCGGACCCGGTGGACCAGAACCTCTACGAAATGTCGGCCGCCGACCTGGCGATGATCCGGCAGGTTCCCGGCTCGCTGGACGAAGCCCTGGCCGCTTTGGAACGGGACAACGAGTTCCTGATGCGCGGCGGCGTCTTTACCGACGACCTCATCGAGACCTGGCTGGACTACAAGAAGAACGACGTGGACGACCTGAGGCTGCGGCCCCATCCCATCGAATTCTTCAAGTACTTCGACGCCTAGCGCCGGGTGGTACAATTGCCGGCAACGAATCAATGCGTAGGGGCGAATAATTATTCGCCCCTACGACGCTGGCAGACAGGAGGCAGCGATGACGCCTGACGCTGAAACACTCAAAAGCCTGCGTAACCGAGCCTGGGCTATCTACAACACCGACCTCAAGCATTTGGTGGAACCCGAGCATAATGGCAAGTACCTGGTGTTGGACGTGGAAACCGGCCACTACGAAATTGATGAAAGGCTGGGGCAAGCCGATGCCAAAATGCTGACCAAGCGCCGGTTCCCCAAAGGTACAATGCCGCCTTACTTTGCGTTCCGCATCGGCTACCCGACTACTTTCAATGAGCGGCCTTAGGGGAAACCGTTATGCCGATTACGGGCCGTGTCAACGGCAACTCCAGGCGTATAACCGTGCGTATCAACATCTCCGGCGATGCGGGAGAGTATCGGGAAATGGTTTTCGAGGTTGATACCGCCAGCGATGTGGAGATCGCCTTGCCCGCGCGGGACATTGCGGAACTTCGCCTTGAACTGGTAGGTGGTTCCAATTTCAGGCTCAACGGCCCGTCTTACGAAAGGCCGCGCCATGTTGCATACGCAGAGTGGCACGACGGCCCGATTGCAGTCAATGTTGTGGAAACGGAGCGGCCGGCCTACGTCGGGATGGGCCTGCTGTGGGACAGCTATCTCTCAGCTTATCTATCTCCGAATGGCGCCGTTGATGTCAACCGCCTGGTGCATTGGGACGACCTCAAGCGCGAGGCGGAGGAGGAGTGACCGGCCCCCGGATTCAGAAGCAACGTATCAGGAGACTACCCGTGCTGACTGACCACCACGCCGCCGAGCGCGAGTACGTGCTCCGCAGCGCCCGCGACTTTGACGTCAAATTCGTCCGCCTGTGGTTCACCGACATTCTCGGCAACCTCAAGGGCTTTGCCATCACCGTGGACGACCTGGAGGATGCCCTGGAGTTGGGTGTCGGCTTCGACGGCGCTGCCATCGAGGGCTACACCACCGACGCCGAGAGCGATATGCGGGCTTTTCCCGACCCGACGACGTTCACGCTGTTGCCCTGGCGGCCCCGGAGGAACGCCGTGGCCCGTATTTTCTGCGACATCCGCACACCTCGAGGCGAAGCCTTCATCGGGGACCCGCGCCACGTTCTGAAGCGCAACCTGGAGCGGCTGGCCAGCCTCGGTTACATCTACTACGTAGGACCGGAGCTGGAATATTTCTACCTCAAGGACGCCGAGGCCCCGGAGCCGTTGGACACCTACGGCTACTACGACCAGCTCTCCAGCAATCCGGCCTCGGATCTCCGCCGCGATACCGTGCTGAACTTGGCCGAGATGGGTATTCCGGTCAAATATTCCCACCACGAGGGTGCGCCCAGCCAGCACGAAATCGACCTGCAATACACCGACGCGCTGACCATGGCCGACAACGTGATGACGGCGCGGTTGGTCATCAAGGAACTTGCGCAACAGCAGGGCGTATATGCGTCCTTCATGCCCAAACCCTTTACCACCTCCAACGGGAGCGGGATGCATACCCACCAATCATTGTTCCGGGGGAATTCCAACGCTTTCTACGACCCGGACGACGATCTGCACCTGTCGGTTATTGGGAAACGGTTTATCGCCGGACTGCTGCGCCACGCGCCGGAGATCACTCTGATCACCAATCAGTGGGTCAATTCCTACAAACGTTTGGTGCCCGGGTACGAGGCCCCGGTGCACGTATCCTGGACGGTGTCCAACCGGCTGGATTTGATACGGGTGCCCTCCTACAAGACGGGTTATGACACTTCTCTGCGCGTTGAGTACCGCGCCCCCGACCCAGCGTGCAACCCCTACCTGGCATTCAGCGTCCTGCTGGCGGCGGGATTGAAGGGCATTGAGGACGAATATCCTCTGCCGTCCCCTATCACTGGAGACGTGATGAGTATGTCCGCCGAAGAGCGAACCGCCCGCGGCATCAGTCGGCTGCCCACCAGCATGGGCGAGGCTATCGCCCTGGCCGAAGACAGCGAATTGTTGCGCAAGACCCTGGGGGATTTCGTGTACGAAACCCTGATTCGCAACAAGAAGCAGGAATGGGAGCAGTACCGCTCCACCGTCACCGATTACGAGATTTCGCGCTACCTGCCCCTGCTGTAGGCGACGGGATTGCCACCCCCGTATCGTGTACGGGGTCGCAATGACAGGCGATTGAGGCAATAATGCAGTTCTCCGGAAAATTGGTCATCATCGCTGCGTTGGCGGTTACGGTGCTGCTGGTCAGCAACATCATCGCCATCAAGCCGGTGGCGCTATTCACCCTGCCTTTCAACTTCATCGGCAACAACCTGTTCGTGGTGTCGGCGGCCATCGTCTGCTTCCCGGTCGGCTACATCATCAGCGACATCCTGACCGAGGTGTACGGGTTCCGGGTAGCGCGCGGCGTCATCTGGCTGGGGTTCGTCTGCAATCTGCTGATGGTGTTCCTGTTCTGGGCCGGCGGCATGATTCCCGGCGCGGTTTTCTGGGAGAACCAGGCGGAATACGAGACTATTCTGGGCGCGACGGGCTGGATTCTGCTGGGTTCGTTCATCGCATACATCGCCGGCGAGTTCACCAACGCCGCGGTGATGGTGCTGTTGAAGAACCGCACCCAGGGCCGATTTCTGTGGCTGCGTACCATCTCATCCACGGTGGCCGGGCAGGGCATCGACTCCATACTGTTTTTCACCATCGCCTTCGGCATCTCCGGCTTGTGGGTTGGCGAAGACGGCTCCTGGGCGCCGGTGTTCAACGCGGCGATGTGCGGATGGATCGCCAAGTCGGTGTACGAGATCCTTGCCACGCCGCTGACCTACCTGGTGGTGGGCTGGCTGAAGCGCACCGAGCGAATGGATGCTTATGACGCGCCGCGCTCGCTGAACCCCTTCGGGGTATTCGGCGGCGGACCGGACGCCAACGCCGCCGCCACTACTGCGTAAAACCGGAAGGGGGCAGTACATGGCAGACCCAGAATCTTGCCATCCGCATCCCAATCATCACGACCATGATGAGCGGCCCAATCTCCGCTCATCGGTCGCCAACCTGCGCGGCACCGGCCTCTCATGGCGGCAGGTGTTGGCGCAAGTAGCGTCAAATTTCCGACTCAAGGTCAGAGCCCGGCGGAACTGTTGCGGCAACTTCGGCCAGCCCGGATGTTGACGGCGTTAGGGCACGCCGGCGTGACCGGCGGAAGCAACTGGCAATCGAGCCGTCGGCTTTGCGTTACAATAGGGTTGCGCGACAGCCAGCCAGCGCCGCGAAACTGGAGAACTGCCATGACTACCCCCCAGGCCAAAATCCCGGCTGCTCAGCATTGGGAGCCTTACCCCGAACTGCCCCGCGAGCCCAAGGATATGCAGCAAATACGCCCCATAAGCTACCTGATGGATATGTTTATCAGCATATTTACGCCGGGCTTCACGTACCAGGACCATCCGACGATCCTAATCGGCGGTGAAATCCCGATTTACTACGGCCGCAGGGATCCGGCCACCGGCGGCCCGCCGCCCCACGTCATCCCCGACTGCCTGATTGCATTTGACGTGGACACGGATGCCGTCTGGAGAAGGGTAGGCTACGACCTGGCGCAGAACGGCAAACCGCCCGATTTCGTCATGGAGGTTGCTTCCCGGCGCACCCATCGCAACGACACCATACGCAAGCGGGACTTGTACCGGCGCATCGGAGCGCTCGAATACTGGCGTTTTGACGGAGAAGGCGGTCTTTACTACGGGCTGCCAATCATCGGCGAGCGGCTGGTCAACGGGCAGTATGAGCGCTTCCCGCTCATCCACTACAACAACGGCGCGGAGGGTTCCACCAGCGCAGTCCTGAACCTCAATTTCCGATACCGGAGACGGCGCTTCAGCATCCACGACCCGGACACCGGAGCGGAATACGAGCACCCGCAGGAAGAAATTACCCGACTACGCGCCGAAATTCAGCGGTTGCGCAGGGAGAGCTGAATCTTCAATCAGGAGCAATTTTCATGCACGCTGAACAGCGCAGGGTAGCCGGCGACGGCTTGCACTACTTGGCCATTTTTCCCGACGACTACGACGCCGAAGCCGATTATCCGCTGGTAGTGATGCTGCACGGGTTCGGCGCCAATATGCAGGATCTGGCGGGCCTGGCGCCCTCGATAAACCGGAAGGGCTACGTGTACGTATGTCCAAATGCGCCGATACCCTTTGAGCTTGCGCCCGGAATGATTGGCTACGGCTGGCACCCGCCGCGCGGCCAAGCCACGGAGGAACACTTTGCGCAAGCGGAGGCCCTGCTCGAAAACTTTTTCGCCGAGGCGCTGAGTGAGTTTCGCGCTGACGGCGGCCGAGCTATTCTCCTGGGTTTTTCCCAGGGAGGAGGGATGACTTATCGCATGGGGTTGGGGCGTCCTGACCAATTTACGGCGTTGGTCGCGCTGAGCGCGTCGCTGCCCGATCCGGAGGTGCTGCGCCCGCGGCTGCCGGACCACAGGGATCAGCCGGTGTTTGTCGCTCACGGGCTGTATGACCAGATGGTTTCAATGGATAGCGCCCGGCGCACCCGGGAATTTCTTGACGCCGAAAATTACAATCTATCGTACAACGAGTACAGCATGGGACACGAAATCCCGGTTGAAGTGCTTCGCGACATGGTTCCTTGGATGGAGGCCCTGTTGCCGCCGCTGGTGCCGGAAACCGACCGCATCTTTTGACCAGAAGAGTTTTACATGGATGGACAGGATGAACGGGATTGAATGATGATGCATTCGGATTTGACCGGCAAGATAATCGGGTGCGCCTTTGACGTGAGCAATGAGCTCGGCGTCGGTTTTCTGGAATCGGTATATGAAAATGCTATGGTAATCGCACTTTCGGATACCGGCATTCCGGTTCGTGCCCAGGCTCCCGTCAACGTGCGTTTTCGCGGCCGTTCGGTGGGTGATTTCTACGCTGACCTGCTGGTTGACGAAAAAGTGATTGTGGAACTCAAGGCAATCCCGTCTCTGACGCCGCAGAACGAAGCGCAAATAATCAACTATCTCAATGCCACCGGCATCCCGGTTGGGTTGCTCATCAATTTTGGCAATCCAAAACTCCAATACCGACGCTTTACCCGGAGGAGTGATTATCCTGCTCGCAAATCCTGAAATCCAACCTAATCCCTTTCATCCTGTCCATCCATGTAAAACTCAATTGGAGGTACTGCCGTTATGAAAGCCACTACCAAGCTGCGCCAAATGCTCGCTTCCGACCAGATGGTTGTTGCTCCATTCGTCCTCAACGCCCTGCATGCCCGCATCGCTGAAGACGTGGGACACCAGGCCGTTTATATGACCGGCGCCGGCACCGCCGCCGAGCGCGGCTTTCCCGACGTTGGACTGCTCACCATGACCGAGATGGTCGCCAACGCCAAGTACATCGCCGACGCGGTGGACATACCGGTAATCTGCGACGCGGACACCGGCTACGGCAACCCACTCAACGTGCGCCGGACCGTGCGCGAATATGAGTCGGCCGGCGTCGCAGCCATTCACCTGGAGGACCAGGTATTCCCCAAGAAATGCGGTTTCTTCGCCGGGAAGCAGGTGGTTCCTGTGGAGGAGCACGTACAAAAGATCCATGCGGCCCTGGACGCTCGGACCGATTCCGATTTCGTGATCATCGCCCGGTGCGACGCCTACGCCGTCACCGGCTGGGAAGATACCGTGCGGCGCTGCCGAGCCTACGTTGATGCCGGCGCGGATCTGGTGTTCGTTGATGGGATCAAATCCCAGGACGACATCCAGCGTTACGCCATAGACCTGGCGGATGTGCCCCGGATGTACAACGGCGACCTGGCAACGACCCAGACGATGAACGATCTGGGATACAAGATCATGATCTGCGGCAGCACCATCTGGCTGATTTACAAGCAGGTGCGCGCCGCCTACGAAGAGCTCATTGCCGACGGCATGGTCAACCCGGACCGCTACGGCACCCGTTGGGACGTGGCCTCGGTGCTGGGCCTGGACGCCATCTACGAACTGGAAAAGAAATACGGCGTACAGGACGTGGGCACCGACGTGGCCGGCCTGGCCGCTGCCCAAGCCGCCCAAATGGCCGCCGCCGCCGCCGTGCTCACCCCGGCGGACGACTAACCTGGCGATGAGCGACCGCTACCGGATGCTGTATGACGGCGCCTGCCCGATGTGCAGTCGGGAGGTTATGAACCTCTATCGTCGCCGCCCCGACGCCATCGAGCCGGTGGATATAAACGCCGAGGATTTCGACGTTGCTGCCTTGGGGCTGGACGATGAGCAAGTGCGGGCCGCCCTGTACGGCATCCGGCCCGACGGCAGCATCACGGTCGGAATGGACAGCCTGCGCGAGGGCTATCGGCTCGCCGGCTTGGGCTGGCTGATTGGATGGACGGCCTGGTGGCCGGCGCGGCCGGCATTTGACCTCTTTTACCGCGGCTTCGCCCGCAATCGGATGCGTATCAGCAACTGGCTGGGCCGTTGCAACGGCCACTGCCGGGTGTGATTGCGAATATAGATGTGGCCCGTATTTGCCCTGGGCAGCGCTCTGGCCTTCTGCTTTGTCAGCGTCTGCGACAAACGCCTGCTGTCTTTTCATCTGAACGGCGTCCCGCCGCTGTGCCTGTGGTGCGGCGCAACGGGCATTCTTTACGGCTGCGCGCTTCTGGCGGTGGTGGGCATACCCGGGGGGACGGCATGGCAGGTCGCCGTGGCCCCGGTGGGCGCCGGGCTGCTGATGGGCGGTTCGGTGGTGTTGCTGTTCCGTGGCCTGCGACTGATGGAGGCGTCGCGGGCCGTGGCGATCTCGCAGACCAACCCCATTTACGTCGCGCTGCTGGCGCTGCTGTTCCTGGATGAACGAATAACGTTGCCGCAGTGGGGCGGCATCGGCCTGGTAGTGGCCGGGGCTGTCCTGATTTCCGTGCGCCTGTTCCAGGAGCAACCCTACGGACGCATTGGCGCCGGGGTGAGCGTGCCCAGTACGGCGGCGCTTGGCTTGCGCGACCGTGCCACGGGATACGGCCCGGCGCTGCTGTTCGTAAGCGCAATGTGCGCCGCCGGCAGCTTTGTCGCGGCCAAAGCGGCGCTCAACGCCGGATTGCCCGTTCTCACCGTATTCGCAATTCAGCAAGCCGCCGTAGGTGTGGTTTTTGCTGTGGTCGGGAGCACCGGTGGTCCTCGTTTGTTGGCTGCGTTGCGTCAACCCAGGGTACTGACACTGCTCGTTTTCGGTGAAGCCGTGATGCCAGCGGTATCCATTCTGTTGGGCGTTTATGCGTACAGCCTGGGTCCGGCTTCCCTGGTGGCCGCAGTGTTGGCGACCCGCCCGTTGTTCGTCTTCATCGCATCCACTCTCCTGTCCCGGATGCGGTGGCAACTGCTGGACGAATCGCTCACTCCGCAGGCGCTGACGGCAAAAGGGGTGTCAATCGCGATGATCGTCGGTGGGGTCGGAGTGCTGAGCATGGCTTGAACGGGGCGCGTTCGGCGGGTGTGAACGCTGGCCTTGATTACGTATATGATGCGCCGGCACTGCCGAATTGGAAAAGAATTCGTCGCAAAAGAAGCGAATAATGTTTATTCAAGCCTGTTTGATAGTTGACAACCGACGCCTTAACGAATATCATCGTTCCCCGAATATTCGCGCTGCTGTGCAGTAGGCCATACCGGCAGACCCACATGGAGTCAACGGATCAATGGACGAACTTGACCTGAAGATAATCGGCATTCTACAGTCTGATGGACGCGCCTCGAACGCCAAAATAGCCCGGGCAGTGGGAGTAAGCGAGGGAACGGTGCGCCGACGGCTGCGCCGGCTCATTAAGGACGACATCGTTCACGTGGTGGCCGTTCCCAACCTGGAGAAAATGGGCTACGGCACTACCGCGTTAATCGGTTTGGAAACGGGCCCGGGGAAATCGGACGCGGTCGCCGAGCGTATTGCCGACCTGGATGAAGCTCACTACGTCGTCGTGGCCACTGGTCCCTACGACGTATTCGTTTGGACTGCCTTGGAATCCGCGGAAAGCCTGGGTGATTTCCTGCGCACCCGCATCGGTGTTATCGACGGCGTGCAGAAGACCCAGACCTTCGTGACGCTGTCCACCAAGAAGCGGTTCACGCGAGTGTAAGCAGTACTGCGTCGAAATAGGAAAATGCCCCTGGCGATTGGCCGCCGTTTGCATGGGTTATCCGCCGTGCTATAATTTTACCATCCGCAAACGGCACATCCGCCACGTGCCACCCACCACACCAAAACCGAGGGAAAGCCGCTATGACCTACATCATCACCGAGCCATGCGTGGGCGTCAAGGACGCCGCATGCGTGGACGTTTGTCCGGTGGACTGCATCTACACCACCGATGAGGACGATATGTACTTCATCAGCCCCGATGAGTGCATTGATTGCGCCGCCTGCGAGCCCGTCTGCCCCGTAACGGCCATCTTCGCCGAGGAGGCTGTCCCGGCGATGTACGAGGAATACATCAAGATCAACTACGACTACTTCGAGAAGTAGCCGTCGCGCCGCCAGGCGCGCCCACCGCACCCGCGCGCCCGGCCCCTGGCAGCCGGGCGCAGGTTTAACCGTCTCGGAGTTGTCCTATGGCTATCCGCGATCAACGTGTCAGCGACCGTCCCGACGTCAACATCGTCGTATGCGCCGATGCTTACGGCTGCGGGCACTGGTACCACCAAGGCCGCAACGCCGCGGACGTGTTGCGTGAGTTGCGGGACGCCATCGCCGAACGGGACGACGGGAGAGTGCAGGTCACCACCGCCGGCTGCATCCTCGGTTGTACCTACGGCCCCCGGTTTGACGTGGCGCGGCGGTGGTCCGGCGAGAAAGCCTTGTACGGGTCTATCTCCGGACCAGCAACCGTCACGCGTCGCGGCCGGGTGCAGTTCGTCGGCATTCCCCGCGACCTCGGTCAGGTGGTAACGGATAACCTGCCGGAAAGCGCAACGCCGCTGGCGGAACTGCGCGCTGACGCGCCGGCGCCCGACATAGCATGGCTCCGGCGGATACTGCTGGACTGTAGCCGTGGCATCGGTTCCGGCGTCGGCCTCAACGAAGCCGTGGTAATGGTGCATAACCCGGCGGCGACCGTCTCCATCCCGGCCACCCTGGCTGACCTGGAGTTTGTGGACGGCAACGGCCGGCCGGACGACCACGGAGACATCGCAGCGCTGACTACGGACGGCGACGGGCGCGTTGCCTTGCAACTCAGCCGGGTTCGCCAGTTGGAGTTCCTGTATCGAACCCTGGGCAACGGTATGCCCAGCTACGCCATCTGGTTGCGGGACGACAACCTTGAGACGGTGTATCGCATCTACCTGCGCCGGTCGGAAAACGCAGCCAGCAATCCTTTGCGCCACCAGCTCTTTATGGGTTTGATCGACAAGTACGGCGCCAGGGTAACGCTGTAAATCCCTTCGGTGTGTGGCGAATCTTGAGGAGGAGTGAAACACGATGAGCAACGTTGATTCCACGCCGGAATTCGTGCGCGAAGCGTACCGAAAGATGGACGAAAAACTGTCGGAGGTTAGAGCCAGGCTGAACCGCCCTTTGACCTTATCCGAGAAGCTGCTGCTGTCGCATCTTGACGACGTTGGCGAGGCGGACCTGCGGCCCGGCGACAGCTACATCAACCTGCGGCCCGATCGGGTGGCCCACCAGGACGTAACCGGCCAGATGGCGATCTTGCAGTTCATGCAATCGGGACGCGAACGGGTCGCCGTGCCTACTACGGTCCACTGCGACCATCTCATTCAGGCTCGGGTCGGCGCGTCGTCGGACTTGCAGGACGCTCTGAATGAGAGCAACGAAGTCTATCAGTTCCTGGAGTCAGCCAGCCGCCGCTTTGGCATGGGCTTCTGGAAGCCCGGCTCCGGCATCGTTCACCAGGTGGTGCTGGAAAAGTACGCCTTCCCCGGCGCGTTGATTATCGGCACCGACTCCCACACGGTGAACGGCGGCGGATTGGGATCGCTGGCCATCGGCGTGGGCGGCGCGGACGCCGCGGACGTGATGGCCGGCCTCCCCTGGGAAGTTCGTTACCCGCGCATCATTGGCGTGAAGCTCACGGGAGCGATGAGCGGTTGGACGGCGCCCAAGGACGTCATCATCAAGCTGGCTTATGAGCTGACCGTGGCCGGCGGCACCAACGCCATCATCGAATACTTCGGACCCGGCGCCGCATCCATCTCGGCCACTGGCAAAGGCACCATCTGCAACATGGGAGCCGAGTTGGGCGCGACCGGGGACGTGTTCCCTTACGATGAGCGAATGGCCACCTACCTGCGCGCCACGGGCCGGGGCGAATTGGTGGACATTGCGGAAGAATACGTCCATCTGCTCCAGTCCGACCCGGAAGTCGAGCAGCAGCCGGAACAGTTCTATGACCAGATCGTTGAAATAGACCTGTCCGCGCTGGAACCCCACGTCACCGGACCACACTCCCCCGACCGGGCGCGGCCCATTTCACAATTGGCCGCGGAAATGGAAAGCGAAGGCTTCCCGGAAACCGTGTCGGTCGCCCTGGTGGGAAGTTGCACCAACTCCTCCTACGAGGACATGGAACGGTGCGCCGACGTGGCCCGGCAGGCCGCCGCCCATGGAGTTTCCGCCGCGTCGGGATTGCTGGTAACGCCCGGTTCAGAGCAGGTTCGCGCCACCATCGAGCGGGACGGGCAGCAGGCCGCGCTGGAGTCCATCGGCGCCACCGTGCTGGCCAACGCCTGCGGACCGTGCATCGGTCAGTGGAATCGGCCCGAAGCCCGCGGCACCGACAACAGCATCGTCACGTCCTACAACCGCAACTTCCCCAGTCGGAACGATGGCAACGCCGGCACAATGAACTTCATTGCCAGCCCTGAAATCGCCATCGCCATGGGCTTGGGTGGACGCCTAAGCTTCAACCCGCTTACGGATCCGCTGGTTGATGCTGACGGCAACGAATTCATGCTGCAACCGCCGACGGAAGCCCCTGAAGTACCGCCCACCGGGTTTGACCCCGGCGTAGATATGTACATCGACCCGCCGGAAGACGGAAGCGACGTTGAAGTTCGCGTTGACCCCAACAGCAATCGTCTTCAGGTTCTGGAGCCTTGGGAGCCGTGGGATGGCAACGACTTCGAAGACATACCCGTCCTAGTGAAAACAGAGGGGAAAACAACCACAGACTCAATTTCGCCGGCCGGGCCCTGGCTGCGCTTCCGAGGGCACCTGAACAACCTGAGCGACAATATGTTCCTCGGCGCCAACAATGCCTACACCGACGAAACCGGCACCGGCAAGAACCAGCTCTCCGGTGAGGAGATCATGCCGATACCGGAGATTGCTCGCGCCTACAGCGCCCAGGGCATTCGCTGGGTCGCCATTGGCGACGAGAACTATGGGGAAGGTTCCAGCCGGGAGCACGCCGCGCTTTCGCCCCGGATGCTGGGGGCAGCAGCCATCATCACGCGCAGTTTCGCTCGCATCCACGAGTCCAACCTGAAGAAGCAGGGCCTCCTGGCTCTCACCTTCGAGGACCCGGCAGACTGGGACCGGGTGTTGGACGACGACCGGATGAGCCTGGTGGGCTTGAGCGAGTTGGCGCCGGAGCGCCCGGTGCAGGCGATCCTGAAGCACGCTGACGGCAGCGAGGAGACCCTCAATCTTCGCCACACGCTGAACGAGACCCAGATCGCCTGGTTCAGGGCCGGCAGCGCGATGAACCACATGAAGAACCTGGAGGAGACGGGCGGATAACCTCCGCGCCAGAGGAACGCTGTGGTAGGGGCAGGTTTGAAACCTGCCCCTATAACTATGTCACGCTGGAGTCTGAACCCTGGTCATCTCGTCCAGTTGCGCGGCCAGCACCGGCAGGAACCGCCGGAGCTGCGCTCGGCTTACTTCCCCCATTATGCAGATTTGCAGCCAGTTGCGCTGGCGCAGGTAACCGCTGGCGTAGGAGGTGTAAAAACCCTGAGCTTCGAGGGCGCGGCCGATTTGCGCGGAGTCTATGCGGTCTCCGGGCAACGCAACTGTGGTGACGGCCCCGGTGCTCTCGTCTTCCGAAGCAACCAAGTCCAGGCCCAATGAGCGCAGCTTTCTGCGCACCCACCGCCCATCTTCATCGATCTGTGTCAACAGGGCCTCGTTCTGGCGGTTTAGGCCGGCGTCCAGGGCGGACAGCAGGTTGGATGAGAGGGTGAACGGCACCGCTCCGCTCGCTTCCCCGGCGCAGTGGAGGCCAAGGTCCAGGTAACGGGGCAGAGTACTGTCGGGTTCCGGGCGGGATGCGCAGAAAACGAGGCCCAACCCAGGATACGCCGCCAATGCTTTACCGCTGGCGCCGCTGGCCAGCCAGACCCCATTCAGGTCGAGCGGGGTGGCCGCGAGGCTGCTGATGCAATCCAACGCCAGCCGGCCTCCGTATTCATGGCACAACAACTTCAGGCGAGGCAAGTCCGCCAATGCGCCGGTGGACGTTTCGCAATGCACGGTCCACAACCAACCGCCGGGATTCGCCGACAAAGCCGTCTCGATGCGGTTATAGTCCAAGGGCGCCCCCCAAGGGTGATGGACCGCTTCATAACGCAAACCCATGCGGTCGGCGTGATCGAGCAGGCGCTCTCCGAATTCGCCGGCGGTAACAATCACTCCCCCGGCATTCAGAAGCGACAATTGGCCCGCCACTACGTCATTGGCCAGAGTGCCGGAACCTACCATGACGGCGCAGTAGCTGGCTCCAGTGAGATCGCAAAGCTGTTGCCGCACGTTTTGCATCAACCGGGCGAATTCAGGGGAGCGGTGGGACAACGGGGGCTGTTGGAAAGCTTCGACGACCTCAGCCGGCATCGCCACCGGCCCTGGGGTAAGGATCACCGGCGCTCCGGCGGGCGCATCTACATTGTTATGAAACAAACCAGCGAACTCGGCTCCTACGTTGCCCACCGGGCGGTACATCGGCTGATAGGGAGCATCGTCATCGCCCACCACCGGTCCGAATGGTACAAACCCGATATGCCGGTACAGGTGTTGCTGGGAGACTCGACCGGACATCACGACATAATCATAACCGCCATCCTGACAATGACGGGCCATCATGGTGAGGAGTCCGGTCAAAACCCGCGTCCGCCGCATATCGGGACGGACGGCCAGGAGGCGTACTTCGCAAACCCGGGATCCCTCCGCCAGGGGCAGATAGGATTCCAACCGGCCGAGTTTTTCATCAAGCGAGAAGGGTCGTCGGTCGCGGACGCATATCATGCCGACCAGGTCCTGCTCCCGACGACAAATGAAATAGGTGTTTTCGGCGTGGAAACGATCAACCAATACGCGGTCAGCGTTGGATGGATGTTGAGGCACCTCCTCGACAAAGGAAGCGTAATTCAACTGGAAAATCTCTTCAAACTCCCAAGGCTCATCAGCCTGCTTGAACACCAGAGTCGGGTCGCCGGCTCCGTTACGGGCGGGCGACAGGCCGCCGCAAGCCGACGGCGCGGCGGCGTAGGCGGCTCTATTTTGTCCTATCATTTCCATGAGCGGCGGACGATCATCCGGTTATCGAAGCAGCGATATTATACTAGGCCAAGTGGACTGGGGGCCGCCGGATTACAAAGGTGGTTTTACCATAAATTGGCGCGATGCACACCATAGAAGATGTGCGATATAATGCGTCTAACGTCAATCTCAACCAACGCATAAGGAGGCAACCCATGGCTTACACCCCGAAGCAATTGGGCCATCTGGTCATCAAGGTACGCGACCTGGAGCGCAGCGTCGATTTTTACACCAACGTCCTGGGACTCACCGTGATGACGGGCCGTCCCGGCGGGATGACTTTCCTCTCGGCCGATACCACGATGTCCCACGAATTGGCCTTGATCCCCCTGGGCATGGACGCCCCCGGCCCCGAAGACCGACGGGTGGGCATGGCGCACATGGCCTGGCAGATGAACTCTTTCCGCGATCTGAAGGAGTTGTATCAGCGGTGCAAGGACCATGGTGTCCGCATCAAGCGTTTGGGCGACCACGGCATTTCGATGGGCGTGTACATTTACGATCCGGACGACAACGAGATCGAGGTGTACTACGAGTCGCCCGAAACGGAATGGGGCAACAAGGACGGCTTTCTGTTTGAAGGGAACTTCCCGTGGCAGCTCGATCCCATCGAAGAGCCGGCGGCGGTTGGCGACGACGACTAACTGGCCCAGTCGGAATCCGCCAGGTGATGTAGGGGCGAATGATTATTCGCCCCTACAAGATATGGAATGATGGCATGACTACGCCGGCGCCTCCTCCGGACGAACCGGACATTTACCAGTCCCTGGCCGCCGCGCTGATGGAGGCCAGCCGGGGCATTCGGCTGGCCAATGAAAGAAGCTTTGCTGCGTTGCAGTATGTTGACCAGGCGATTGAGCTGACGGCCAACAACCCAACGTTGCTACGGCAGGCCAGGGAACTATCGCAACGGGCCTGGGCTTTACGGGAGCAGGCCCGCCCCTTGGTCGATCAAGGGGACGATGACAGCATCGCCCAAGCCGACGGCTTGCGCCGTCAGGCAGACGCTTTGATGGACCGTGCCATCCTACTGTCAGACCAGGCCCATGCCGCCGTTGTGGAGGGCAGGCCGCTTATGAGACAAGGGATTGAAGGGCTGCGGGCTGCGTCCGAAATCCACCGCGTAGCTTTGGAGCGGGCGGCTACTTTGATGACGGCTACCCGGCAGCCACCGACCAACGGTGATAACCCCGATACCACCACCGCATAGTTTGAGCTACCGCTGGATTGCGGTCCCGTATCAAGTACGGGGGGACCCCGTGTCAAGCACGGGGCAGGCTGCCCTGGCACCGGAATGATGGTCTTGAGCAACGGTTTCGAATACGATTACATCATCGTCGGCAGCGGGATTGCCGGATTGAACGCTGCCCTTCTGGCTGCCGAGCACGGCAGGGCGCTGGTAGTGACCAAAGGCCGCGTTGACGACTGCAACAGTCGCTACGCCCAGGGAGGTATCGCCGCCGCGGTAGGGCCCGGCGATTCGGCGGCGCTGCATCAAAGGGATACTCTTGAGGCCGGCGCCGGTCTGTGCGATACGGAGGCGGTCGCAGTGCTGACCGGGCATGGCCCGGAAAGTATCGCCGACCTGATCCGCTGGGGCGTACCATTCGACACAATTCACGGGGAGATTGCCCTGGGACGGGAAGGGGCACACAGCGTTCCCCGGATTCTCCACGCCGGCGGCGACGCTACGGGCCGGCACGTCGAGGACACGCTGGCGGCCCGGGTCCGTTCCCATCACCGGATCATCGTAGCGGAGTACACTCACGTAACGCGCATTTGCGTTGAAGAAGGCGTCGTTACGGGCGTGGAGGCATTGATCGACGGCCAAGGTTCAGGTCAGGGTCGCTTGCTGACGTTTCGTAGTCCGGTCGTTGTGATCTGCTCCGGCGGAGCCGGACAGTTGTATCGGTACACGACCAACCCCAGCGTGGCGACCGGCGATGGGGTTGCGCTGGCGTACCGGGCCGGGGCGGATGTCATGGATATGGAGTTCTACCAGTTCCATCCAACCGCGCTTTGGCTGGATGATGCGCCCACCTTCCTGTTGTCCGAAGCGATGCGCGGCGAGGGCGCGGTTCTGCGCAACGCGACCGGCCATCCATTCATGGCTGATTACCACCCGATGGCGGACCTGGCGCCCCGAGATGTGGTATCCCGCGCCATCGCGGCGGAGATGGAAAAAGCCGAAGGGCAACCGGCCTTTCTGGATATATCGCACCTTCCAGGGTCGATGGTCGCCAACCGCTTTCCAACCATCTACGCCGAATTGCGCCGCTACGGAATAGACATGACTCGAGAACCGATTCCAGTCGCGCCGGCGGCCCATTACATGATGGGCGGCGTGAGGATTGACACCTGGGGTCGCACCAACATCACAGGACTTTTCGCCTGTGGAGAAGTGGCGTGCGCCGGGGTGCACGGCGCCAACCGATTAGCCAGCAATTCCCTGCTGGATACCCTGGTGTTTTCCCGACGCATGGTGGGAGCGACAATCGGAAACGCGCCGATATACGATCCATCGCGCCGGGAGCAAAGCGAAACCGAAATGCGAGCAGGCTTGACTGACCGGGCAATGGTGTGCGCCACGGTGCCGGAACGGGGGCGGACGAACCTGCAAGAATTGATGTGGCGGAACGTGGGGATGGAGCGAAACGGGACCCGTCTGCTGCTCTCGGCCCGCATACTGAATCTATGGCAGCGGACGATGCCATCGCCCGAAACTCCCGAGGATTACGAATTGCGCAATATGCTGGTCGTGGCGCGTTTGATGACCGAGGCCGCCCTGCTGCGTCGAGAGAGCCGGGGAGCGCACTTCCGGTCGGATTTTCCAGAACCATTTGCGGAAGGGGAACAGCATATAGTCCTGGGGACGGTCCGGTGAGGGCCACTGTTGGGCTATTCCCGGGTTGGTAGATCTCCGTGGCATCAACCGGCAAAAGGGGCAGGTTTCAAAACTGCCCCTACTAATAACCTGCGGAGGGGTGGATACGTCAGTCGGCGGCGGCAGCGGCGTACCATTCGGGGCCTTCCTGGCCGGGTTCGGGAAGTACGAAGCCGCCCTCCATGGTCCACGAAGCGGGGTTCTCGGTGATGCGGCCGGGAATCTGCTCGGTGGGGACGTTGGCGATTTTCCCGAAGGCATCGGTAAGGTCGGCCAGAAGCTGCCGCTTGACTTCTTCCGAGCGGCCGGCCCGGTTGCCGCCGTCCAGGTAGTAGTCACTGCCGAACTCGGAGGTCTCGCCGGGCGGGGTTTCGAGGAAGGTGACGGACACGAAGCTACGGGGCGCGCCCGTGGAACCACAGTGGATGTCGGTGAAAGCGAGGGCGATTTCCTGACGTTGATCGAAAGTCAGGGCGTCTTTGGGGATGATGCAGCGATAGTGGGGCATGGTGTACTCCTTAAGTTTCTCTGCGGTCGCGGGCGGATACCACCAGTTCATCGGTGGTGCAGCCGGTGTGGTCCATCCACATATCCTGGATGGCCTGCATCAGCTCAACGCGGGTTTCCTGCTGGAGGCCGGGCGGGATTTCGCCCCGGACGGCGGAGGTGGTAGAAATCCGGCCACCGCGGAAGCCAAAGCCGTGGGGTATCTCAATCCAGTTCACCGACACGTCATCGGGATTGCCGCCCACGAAAGAAGCGCTGATGCGGGCCAGTTCCGACGCCAGCGTAGGCCGGATTTCGTCGGGGACTATCCCCTCCTGGATGGTGCAATTGAAGGTAATCATCACACTTTCCGACGTTAGCAGGTTGGCGAAGGCAGGGTAACACGGCCAGCGTTGCGGCGGCAATCTGGCCGGCCAACGTGGCAGCGTTCCGTTTAGGTGGTTTCTTTACATGGATGCACAGGATGGACGGGATTTTTGGATTAGCGGGTTCGTGGATTCCAGCTTTCTCCGGAATGACGACAATCAAACCACCTAAATCGGAACGCTACCGGCCAACGTGGTAGTGTTCCGTCTAAGTGGTTTATTTGGGCAGACGCCGTTGCCGGCGCAGGTGTGAGGCAAGAGCGACCGTTGCCCCAACGAGATTGCGAGATTTGTCAAAGATCGGGCTACCCTCCTCGCCGCGACACAGGAGTTACCGGATTTCGGGATTTGACGGACGGCAGGCAAGCAGGCAGGCGATTGGGGCCAGGGCTATCGCATATGAAAATTGAGGTGTTGGGTAAGATGTAGGCTAATTCAGCGGGGAGAGGAGAGACACCATGCCCGAATTAGCCGACGTATTTGCCGACCTGGAGGACCCGCGCGCGGTCAATGCCCGCCTGCATTCCCTGCACGACATCCTGGTCATCGCTCTGTGCACTATCGTCTGCGGCGGTCAAACTTGTACTGATATGGAGCTTTTCGGCCAGTCCAAACGGGAGTTTCTGGAGACCTTTCTGCCGTTGCCCAACGGCATTCCCAGCCACGATACCTTTTCCCGGGTGCTGGGAATGCTGGACCCGGAAGCTTTCCAAAGGTGGTTTCTGGGGTTCATGGCGCAGTTCGCCCAAGGTTGTCAGGGTGTGGTGGCGGTGGACGGCAAGACGCTGCGGCGTTCTTACGACCGCGCCGAAGGCCAATCGGCGCTGCATCTGGTGAGCGTCTGGGCCGAGGAGCAAAGGCTGGCGCTGGGACAACTGGCCGTTGACGACAAGTCCAACGAGATTACAGCGCTGCCTCCGCCTTTGGCGGACTGGAAATGCTGACTTTGCGGGACAAGATAGTTACCGCCGACGCCATGCACTGCCAGCGTCAGATCGCCGAACAAGTGATTGGTCAGGGCGGAAACTACGCGCTGGCTTTGAAAGGGAACCAGGGCAGTTTGCGCGATGACGTGTCCGCCACAGGCGGATTTCTGGACGATCCAGCCACGCCGGTGGCTCAGTCCACCCAGGTCAACAAGGGGCACGGGCGCATCGAAACCCGCGTTGCCAGCGTCAGCGACGACATCGTCTGGTTGCAGCAATGGCATGACTGGCCCGGTTTGCAAGCCATCGGCAAGGTAACGGCCAGCAGGCGGATGGTCGGCCAGGACCCGGCTGATGCCAGCTCGGAAACCCGATACTACCTGTTGAGCCAGGCGTTCCCGCCGGAGCGGTGCAACGACATTGTGCGGGGCCATTGGGGCATTGAGAACCGGCTGCATTGGGTATTGAACGTCACTTGCAACGAAGACCAGGCGCGGAACCGGAAAGGACACGGCGCGGAAAACCTGGCTTTGCTGCGGAAACTGGCCTTGAACCTGGCGCGGCTGGAACCCAGCAAAGGCTCCATGCGAGGCAAACTGAAAAAGGCCGGTTGGGACAACGGCTTCCTCATCACCATCCTAACCCAATTCGCCAAAATCCATATGCGATAGCCCTGCGATTGGGGCTGCCGCCCGGTTCGGATGATGGATGGGTCGGTCAGCGCTGGCGCTGGTGAATGTTGGCCTCCTTGTTGGTTGATGGTGAAGATGTACAGGCGACGAGATTGCCACGCTGCGCTCGCAATGACAGGGGGCGCTCGCCGAGATTGCACCCCCGTATCAAGTACGGGGTCGCAATGACAGCGGGGGCGCGATGGCAAATATTTGGGTTGACCGGGTTCCTGTCGTTTTTCAGCCCTACGGCCGGAGGAAATGCGCTTGCTTTTTTACTCTTATTCTCCATGCCTGCCAGCATGGCGCGTTGTGGCGGACGCGGTGGCCGAGGGGACTGCTCCGATTAGAGTGGTCGGGGGCAGTCGTCCTCTTTGAAGCCCGGGTAAGCGACTTGTTGCTGAAAGGTGTGGCCGTTGTTGAGAGGAACCCGGTCAATGGGTGCGTGATGCGGCGTCGGTCCGGTTATCGCCTGTGGGATTATGGTAGCACGGATGTTCTGTTACGGGAAAGGGGCGGTTGTCAGTGGCAGGGTTGCAATTTAGGTGGTTTTCCTTCGTAGGGGCGAATAATTATTCGCCCCTACCCGCGCCGGCAACGGCGTTTGCCAGATCAAACCACCTAAATCGGAACGCTACCGCTGTCAGTGGCAGAGTCGGAATTCAGGCGTTCAGCAGGCGCACTACTTCGTCACCCACTTCCTGGGTGCTGGCGTTGCCGCCCAGGTCGCCGGTGAGCACGTTGCGCTCGTTGAGGACGCGCAGGGCGGCTTCGTTGACGCGCTCGGCGGCGGCGGTCTCGCCCAGATGCTCCAGCATCATGGCGACGGCGAAGATGGTGGCCAGCGGGTTGGCCAGGTTTTTGCCGGTGATGTCGAAGGCGGCGCCGTGCACCGGCTCGAACATTGACGGGAAACGCCGCTCCGGGTTGATGTTGGCGCTGGGAGCCAAGCCCATGCTACCCGTCACCACGGCGGCGATGTCAGAAAGGATGTCGGCGAAGAGATTGGAGGCGACGATGACGTCGAAGTCTTCGGGCCAACGCACCAAGTCCATGGCGGCCCGGTCCACCAGCAGGGATTCGGTCTGCACCTGGGGATAGTCGGCGGCGACTTCCTCGAAAACTTCGTCCCAGAACACCATACTGAACGCTTGGGCATTGGACTTGGTTACCGAGGTGACCTTGTTCTTTCCGGCGCGCCGGACGCAGTGCTCGAAGGCGGCGCGGATGATGCGCTCAGTGCCGCGCCGGGTAAAGACGCCGCTCTGAATGACGGTTTCGTAGGGGGTGCCGGCGTAAAGCCGGCCGCCCACGGGCGCGTATTCGCCCTCGGTGTTTTCGCGGAAGATGACCATATCGACATCGCCGGGATACTTGCCGGCGATGGGAGACTCCACGCCGGGAAACAGCACGGCGGGGCGGACACATATGGCCTGGTCGAAAGCGCGGCGCATGGGCAGCAGCAAGCCCTGCAAGGTAACGTGGTCGGGGATGTCGGGGTCGCCCACGGCGCCAAAGAGCACGGCATCGTAGTCGGAGAGGCGTTCCAAACCGTCTTCAGGCATCATCAGGCCGGTTTCGCGATAATAGTCGCTGCCCCAGGGAAACTCGGTGGTGCGAAAGAAGAGGCCGTCGGTCTGTGCGGCCACTGCGTCCAGCACTTTGCGTCCTTCAGAAATAACCTCCGGCCCGATGCCGTCACCGGCAATGACGGCCAGGTTGAATTCAGCCATTTTTTTCGCCCCTTTCCAGTGGTGTTTGATACCGCAGGCAGTCTAGCCGGGCGATGGCGGAATGTCTATCTTGACAGCATCGCCGCCGTTTGGTTACATTCTGGCATCGTTGGAATAAACCGCCCCACCCATATCCTCAGTGCGCCGCGCTCATCCATTAACTCCACGCTCGGCAGGCTACCAAAATGGGCACCATACCAACCGCTGCTGTAGAGGCTCGCCAGGCGAGTCAGCCGGCCGGCGACGCTGTACAACCGGATGGGCCCACGCTTCCTGACATGTTTGAGCGGTACCGCGTTCACCTGGAAGATGCCTTAGCTCAAGCGGTGCCACCATTGGACGGTCACGCCGTCAATACCGTGTTGCGTTACCACCTTGGTTGGTCAGACCGGCACGGAGTCCCGTCGCCAACCCCCGCGTCCCAGGGCAAAGCGCTAAGGCCCACTCTGTGTATGTTCGCCTGCGACGCCTTCCGCGGGGAACCCAGCCACGCTGCGCCGGCAGCGGCCGCGCTTGAGCTGATTCACAACTTCTCACTGGTACACGACGACATCCAGGACCAAGGTCTGGAGCGGCGACACCAAGCTACGGTCTGGGCCGTTTGGGGGACCGAGAGAGCCCTGGTGGCCGGCGACGCGATGCAAGCGTTGGGAGACCTGACTACGCTGATGGCCGGCGAAAAGGTTTCTGCCGACACCGTGGTACGAGTCTCCAAGCTGCTCACGCAGAGTTATCTTGAGATGATCGAGGGGCAGTGCCGGGATTTGCAATTCGAGCAACGCGCCGTCGTTGGTCCGGGTTCCGTGGGAGCAGAGGAATACCTAGACATGATCGCGCTGAAAACGGGGGCGCTCATCCGCAGCAGCCTGGTAATCGGCGCAACCATCGCCACCGATGATCCGGAGATACTGGCGGGCGTGGCCCGCTTTGGCGCCGCCATCGGGCGATTGTTCCAGATACGCGACGATTATCTGGGTATCTGGGGAGACGAGGCTGTAACCGGCAAATCCACCGACAGCGACATCGTCCAACGCAAAAAGAGTTACCCCATCGTGTACGCTTTTCAACAGGTTGGAGGAGCGGATCGAGACGAACTCTTGCGCCTTTACGCTCAGGAAACGCTGGATGAAACCGACGTTGACCGGGTGATGGAAATATTGGAAGACATCGGCGCAGCCCGACAAACCGACGAATTGACCGAACGTACTGCGCAAGAAGGCCGCGATGCCCTGGCCATGCTGGAGTTGCCTCCCTGGGCCACCGAGGATGCAACGAATCTCATTGACTTCATGGCGTACCGCCTCTTTTGAAACGTCCCATGTGCCAATGCACGGAGAACGCCCGTATGGTGCAAACGATTAGAGATACTTCGATGAGCGTCAAACCGGCCAAACGTCCGATGGAGCTCGGCGTGCGGATGGGGTGGTACATTTTGAAAAACCGGCTACGAGGTCGCAAACGGTTCCCGTTGGTGACCATGCTGGAGCCGCTGGAGATGTGTAATCTCGCCTGCATCGGATGCGGCCGAATTCGAGAGTATCGGGGCGTACTGGACCAGATGATGGCGGTGGACGAAGCGTTGGCAGCCGTGCGGGATTCCGGAGCGCCCATCGTGTCCATTGCCGGCGGCGAGCCGACGATCCACCCGCACATAGACGGGATAATCAACGCGCTGGTCGAGGAAAAATACTTCGTGTACTGTTGCACCAACGCGCTGCTGCTGCCTCGAATGCTGGAGAAAATTCCGCCGTCCAAATACTTCTGCTGGGTGATCCACATGGACGGCATGGAAGAGAAGCACGACGAATCGGTGGCCCGGGCCGGGGTGTTCAAGAGGGCGGTGGAGGGCATCCGCCTGGCCGTGGAGCGGGGTTACCGGGTTTGCACCAACACCACCGTCTTTCGCAACAGCGACGTGGAAGACCTTCGGGAAATGTTCCGCTACGTCAGCGACCTGGGCGTTGAAGGATCGATGATTTCGCCCGGTTACGACTTTGAGGACGCTCCGGATCAGGATCTTTTCCTGACGCGCCAGGAATCTCGCAACGTTTTCCGTAACCTGCTGGACCCGACGCGGATGGACGGAATGCGCTTTTACAACAATCCCCTTTACCTCAACTTCCTGCGCGGAGAACGCGAGTACCAATGCACCGCCTGGTCGAATCCAACCTACACGGTAATGGGGTGGCGGAAACCCTGCTACCCGCTTGCCGACGAGCACACTTCCCAACTCGATGACCTATATGAACCGGAGCTGTGGGAGGAAAAATACGGAGTCGGGCGCGACCCCCGGTGCAGCAACTGCATGATGCATTGCGGTTTTGAATCCGCCACTATCTTCAACGCCATAGGAAAACCCCGGGAATGGGTGACGTTCATCAAGTCCGGCGCGGCGCACAAAGGGGGCATCAGCGTGGGCTGAGCCCGTCCGGCCACCAGATGCTTGCCATAGTAGCGCCAATGACCACCGAACTCTCCGGCATACGCCGGGAAGCTCGTTACGCCGGACTTCCCGGCGCTTCGTTACACGTCTCAGGGGTTGGGAAGGCCCGGGTCACCGCCAGCTTGAACAACATCACGGCCAAGGCTCCAAGCGGGGTGATTATGGTCGGTTTCTGCGGGGCTTCTGACCCGGCCCTGAAAACGGGCGATATCCACGTAGCGAACCTGTTCCATGCTGTCGATGAAGGCAGCATCCCGTCGAGCGCCATAGCGGCCCACCAGGGTTTGACTTCAACCTTGACCGATGCAGCCCATGCCAACGGATGTCGTGTCGTGACCGGCCCATCGGTGACAGTCCCTGCGGTCGCGGGTGTCGTTACCAAGTCGGCCGTTCACGGCTCTTTGGGCGCGGCTTCGGTTAGCATGGAGGACTACTGGGCCGCTGGCGTCGCACGCTCGGTTGGCATTCCTTTCGCCTCCATACGCGCGGTCCTTGACACCGCCGCTCAGGAAATTCCTCCCTGGGTCTCTCTTTACGCGAGCGACGCGCGACGCGCGGCATGGAACCTGGTCACCCATCCCGGTCGTGTCCCGACGCTACTGCATCTGTGGCGACAGGCGGAGCTGGCTCGTCGTCAATTGACGCGATGCCTGCTCACCGCCGTTGCAGCGCTGGCTACTCATCAATCCCCGCGCATGGTCGTGTCCCGATGACCACGCTGGTAACAGGAGCCACCGGTTTCATCGGGGGTAATCTGGCGCGAAGGCTCGCGGCGCGCGGTGAGGACGTTCGCGCCCTGGTTCGCCCCTCTGCCAACGACGTGGTGATTCGCGATGTGGCGGTCAAGCAGTCTCCCGGTGACCTACTTAACGTCGAATCCCTGCGACGTGCGGTGAAAGGCTGCGAAACCGTGTATCACTGCGCGGCCACTTACTCTTTCTGGGCAAAGCGCCCGGGCGATATTTACGACACCAACGTCGCCGGGACGCAGAACCTGCTGGGCGCTGCCCGGAGCGCCGGGGTGCGCCGCGTGGTGTTCACCAGTTCGGTCTCGACCGTGGGGTTGCCGGAAGGCGTTGGCATTGAGGCCGGCGAATTGGGAAACGAGGAAATTCCGGCGAACCCGGCTCACCTGATAGGCCATTACAAGCAATCCAAATACGCCGCAGAACAGGTGGCGTTGGCCGCGAACGGCGACGGCCTGGAGGTGGTGGTGGTGAACCCATGCGCTCCGGTAGGCAAATGGGACGTCAAGCCGACACCGACCGGGCGGATCCCGCTGGACTTTGCCAGGGGTCGAATTCCCGGTTATCTCGACACCGGGATGAATCTGGTTGATGTCAGCGACGTAGCGGAAGGCCACATTCTTGCTATGGAACGGGGGCGACCGGGCGAACGTTACATTCTCGGGCACCGGAATTTGACCTTGCGTCAAGTTTTCGCAATGCTGGCCGAAATCACCGGCCGCCGGGCGCCCCGCATTCGTTTCCCATATTGGTTCGTCATGGGCGCGGCTTACTGCGATCAATGGGTGGAAAGCGGGATAATGGGCCGACAGCCGGCAATCCCGGTGGAGGGTATCAAAATCGCCCGCCATCCCATGTACGTCAGCTGCCGCAAAGCGGTAACCGAGTTGGGGATCCCGCAAAGCCCGGTGGAAAACGCCCTGGAGAAGGCCGTTTGCTGGTTCACCGACCACGGGTATCTGCGGGCTCGCCATTAGTGATGGTTTGATTCTCATGGCCACACAAACGCTGACACAATCATTGAGAGATGCCGCCGGGGCCGCCGCGCCGGCGCAATCCCTGGACGATGCCATCGGTCGGCTACAGGATCATTTCCGCTGTATCCAGAACGACCTGGGTTATTGGTGGGGCGAACTGGAATCCAACAACACCATGGAAGCGGAGTACGTGATGTTGTCGCGTTTTCTGGGTCACCATAACCCGGAGCGGGAACGGCACATCGTCAATTACATCCTGAGCAAGCAACTGGATGACGGTGGCTGGGCCGTCTATTACGGCGCCCCCGGAGACCTGTCCACATCCGTGGAATGCTACTTCGCCCTGAAGCTGTGCGGAGAAGACCCGGAGGCCGAGCATATGCGCCGGGCGCGCCAATTCATCCTGGCGCGCGGGGGGATTCCCCAAGCGCGGGTATTCACCCGAATCTGGTTGGCGCTCTTTGGCCAGTGGGAATGGGACGGGACCCCGCGATTGCCCACGGAAATGATCTTGCTCCCGCATTGGGCTCCGTTCAGCATTTACCGGTTCGCCAGTTGGGCTCGCGGCTGTATCGTGCCTTTGTCTATCGTCCTGACGCGTCGGCCGGTTCGACCAATACCGCCGGAACACGCCATCGATGAGCTACTGCCCAATGGACGATCCGGCACAGACTATTCCCTGCCCGCGCCACCGGGTTTCAACCTGCCGCGGGTGGTGCATCTCGCCGAGAAGACCATCGGCTCGGTGTACAACCGCCTTCGTTTCAATCCTTTCCGCAAACGGGCTGAGCGCAAGGCGATTGAGTGGATACTGGAACACCAGGAAGACGATGGAAGTTGGGGGGGAATCCAACCCCCATGGGTGTACAGCCTGATCGCCCTCAGCGTGTGCGGATTTGACAACGATCATCCCATCATGGCCCATGGCTTCGGCGGCCTGGACGGTTTCGGTATCCAGAAGGGTGACCGTTGGACGGTCCAGGGCTGCATCTCGCCGGTGTGGGACACGTGCCTCATCGTGCAGGGGTTGGCGGAAAGCGGCATTCCGACCGACGATCCCATGCTGGAATCGGCAACTCGCTGGTTGATTGACCAACAGATCCTGGTAGGAGGGGACTGGCAGGTGCAAGCTCCCGAGGTGCAACCCGGTGGTTGGGCCTTCGAATTCCACAACAACTGCTATCCAGATATCGACGATAGCGCTGAAGTGGTTTTGGCCTTGCGGCTGGGGATGCTGCCGGAAAGGGAAGACCATTTACGACGGCAGGCTATCGCCCGCGCCGTGGGTTGGGTGGCCGGTATGCAGAACCGGGATGGCGGATGGGCTTCCTTCGACAAGAACAACAACCACGGCTACGTAACCGCCCTCACCTTCAGCGACTTCGGTGAGGTGCTCGATCCCTCCAGCGCCGACGTCACGGCTCATGTCCTGGAAATGTACGGCAAGCTGGGGCATCGCGGCGATGAGCATTTCGTGCAACGGGCTTACCGCTACCTGCGTTCGGAGCAAGAGGATGATGGCAGCTGGTTTGGCCGCTGGGGAGTGAACTACATATATGGCCTCGGGGCGGTACTCCCGGGTTTGGAAGCCATTGGCGAGGATATGAGCCAACCGTACGTGCGGCGCGCCGTGGAATGGCTTTTCGCGCATCAGAACGAAGATGGCGGTTGGGGAGAGTCCTGCGCATCATACGTAGATTTGGCTCAACATGGCGTGGGCGTCAGCACGGCCTCCCAAACCGCTTGGGCTATCATCGCTCTGTTGGCAGCCGGTTGCGTTGACCATCCGGCCACGCACCGAGGCGTCCAGTTTTTACTGCGCACCCAGAAACCGGAAGGCGATTGGGACGAGCCGCATTTCACAGGCACCGGGTTTCCCGGCTATCTGAAAGGGGAACGGGTCGAAAAGGTTCCGCAACCCGGACAACGCGGTTTCCAGGGAACCGAGTTATCCGCCGGATTTATGATCAATTACCATCTTTACCGAAACACGTGGCCCCTCATCGCGCTGGCTCGCTACCGTGACAGGGTGCGCGAGCTTGCCGATGTCGCCGGTCCGCATGACGACGGACGCACAACCTAAATGGATCGTCAACAATCGAGAAAATCAACGCTGTTTCATCCCAACCCCACCCCACCGGCGTGCAGCTTATGAAAACCAAGAATTTCACGTTGAAGGTCAACACCACGGCCGCGCCCGAGTTCATCGACATTACGGACTGGGTTAGAGGCTGTGTGGGAAAATCCCGGGTCAGGGACGGCTTCGTCGTCGTGTACTCGCGGCACACCACCGCGGCGGTGAAGATCAACGAAAACGAACCGCTGCTTATTGAGGATATGGCGCGTTTCCTGGAGGAAATGTGCCCCCGCCACGCCGATTACCGGCACAACGATTTTTCGGTGCGAACGGTGAATATGACCGAGGAAGAATCGCCCAACGGTCACGCTCACTTACAGCACCTGATGCTCGGCTGCAGCGAAACCATCCCTCTCATCAACGGACAGATGCCATTCGGGCAGTGGCAGAGCATCTTCTTCATCGAGTTGGACCACCCTCGACCTAGAGAAGTAATGGTCCAAATCGTCGGCGAGTAACCGTCATGGCCACTCGGACGGAAGAAAATTCTTCGACTGCGGCGCCGGCCACCAGCTGGGACGGCGCGGGTCCGGTTTCGGCAGGTGACGCCTACCGATACTGCGAGCGGCTGGCCCGCAGCCACTACGAAAACTTCAACGTCGGCGGGTGGATAACCCCCAAACATAAACTTCCGCACGTTTACGCGATCTATGCCTGGTGCCGCATGGTGGATGACTTGGGCGACGAGGCGGCCCCACAGGATCACCCCTCGGCTTCGGTTCCAACCGGCCAGCCGGACCCCACGGTAATCGCGCACCGTCTGGGTCGGTTAGATTGGTGGGAATCCGAGTTGGACGCGATTTATGATGGTCAACCGTCTCATCCCATCGCAATCGCGGTACAGGATACCGTCGCAAAGTTCGATATTCCCAGGGAGCCATTCGGGCGTTTGATACAAGCCAACCGCATCGATCAGGGGTCTGGGCGGTTCGGCGCCCGGGACGAAGTCATTGAATACTGCACCTACTCAGCTAACCCGGTCGGGCATTTGTACCTTTATATGTTTGGTTATGACGATTGGGAAAGGCAGCGATTGGCGGATTGTACCTGCACCGCGTTGCAGTTGACCAATTTCTGGCAGGACGTAGCGAGGGACTATCGGGATCGGGGACGTATCTATCTCCCCCAGGCTGATATGTCGGCCTTCGGCGTGAGTGAGGAAGACATCGCGTCCGGTTGCGCTAGCGACGAGTTTCGCGCGCTGCTGCGTCACGAGTGCGACGTGGCCATGGAGCTTTTCCAAAGAGGCGCGCCTTTGGTCAAAACTCTGGAACCGTCGGCCCGCCTCGCGGTGGCCCTGTTCACCCGCGGCGGGATCGCCGTCCTGGACGCGATCCGTCAACGGGGTTACGATGTCCTGAGCGAACGGCCGGCTTTATCCGGTCGTCGCAAGGCGTGGCTGCTTGCTTCCGCCTGGCTCAGCAACAAATTCGGCATGGGCTACGGTTTGCCCAGCGAGTGAACCGACGCTATGAACACGCCAGTCCCGGGCGCATCGCCGCCGTCGCCACAGGTCTTGGCCGCGGCATATGAAGAATGCCGGCGAGTGACCCGCAGGGAAGCCCGCAATTTTTATTTCGCTTTCCTGACCCTGCCCGCTCGACAAAGGCGCGCGATCTACGTCGCCTACACGTTCTGCCGGTACTGCGATGACTCCGTGGACGCCGAAGGAACCACGGCCCAGAAACTGGAGCGCGTGAATTATCTCCGGGGGATGCTGGACAAAACGTATGCCGGGCACGCTACAGAACCGCTTTTTATCGGCCTCGCCGACGTCGCCGCTGCGTATGAAATCCCTCAGCATTATTTTGAAGAAGTGCTGAACGGGGTAGAGTCCGATCTCGTCAAGACCCGGTACGCAAATTTTGATGAATTACGGGAGTACTGTTATCGGGTAGCCTCGGTGGTGGGGCTGATCTGTATCCATATTTTCGGCTACCGCGGCGGTGAGGAAGCTCGCCAGGGAGCTATCGACCTCGGTCTGGCGATGCAGCTGACCAATATTTGTCGGGACGTGCGGGAAGACTGGGAATTTGGAAGGGTGTACTTGCCACAAGACGAGATGGCACGGTTTGGCGTGAGCGAGCCGGATCTGGCCAATGGGGTTGTCACGGACGAGTTCGGCAGGTTGATGCAATTCCAGATCAATCGCGCTCGCCAGCATTTCGCCAGTGGCCGGCAGCTCCTGCCATACCTGTCCCGTCGCTCCCGCGCCTGCCCAGCCGCTTTGGGCCTCATCTATGGCGGCGTTCTGAAAAAAATAGAGAACGCCGGGTACGACGTGTTCCGGGAGCGCATCGGCCTCAGCAAATGCGCCAAATTGGGGTTGATGGCGCGGGCATGGGTTACCGGCCCATGGCTAAAGTGACCGCCGCCAACCGGAGGCCGCAATCGGCATTGGTCATTGGCGGAGGATTGGCAGGCATCGCGGCCGCGGCGAGACTTGCGGAATCGGGCTGGCGCGTTACCCTGCTGGAAGCCCGCAAGACGCTGGGTGGGCGGGCGTTTTCGTATCGCGAACCGCAGGGCGACCGGGATTTGGACAATGGCCAGCACGTGATTGTGGGGGCGTGTCGCAACTTCATCGCGTTCCTTGAGCGCATCGGCGCTCGCTCGGATTGGTATTTGCAGCCCCGCCTTGACGTGGCGGTTCAAGAGCGCACCGGTCGCAGCGGACGCTTTTACGGCATACCCGCCCCCGCTCCGGTACACCTGTTGCCGGCATTCCTGACCTACCCACATTTGGGTGTGGTGGACAAGATAAGAGCGGTGCGGGGTCTGATTGCCGCCATGGGCGCCGACCGCCGGCGCGATAACCTGGACGATATGACGTTTTACCAATGGCTGCGGGCGCACGGCCAATCGGAGCGCAACATCGACAATCTATGGAACGTGCTGATCGAGGGCACTCTCAACGATAATATCCGCGACGTTAGCGCCGCCATGGGGCTCATGATGGTGCAGGAGGGCATGCTCAAGGGACGAAACGAGGCCAATGTTGGATATGCCATGTTGTCGCTGGGGGACGCAATCGCGGTTCCCGCTGGTCGTTATCTGCGACGTTTGGGCGTCCAGATATATTCGGGTTGCGCGGTTCATTCCATAAAAACCGACCGGGACGGGAAGGTGAAGCACGTGACGGACAGCAGTGGACAAGTCTTCTCGGCCGGCGTCTTTGTGAGCGCAATCCCGTTCTGGACCTTGCCCAACATTTTGCCTGTCGAACTTTCAGGCTTGGAACCATTTTCGACCCTGGGCCAGTTGCAGACCTCGCCCATCGTGAACGTGCATCTCCGTTACGACCGCCAGGTGATGTCCGGCGATTTCCGATATTTTCTGAACAGCCCGCTGCAATGGGTTTTCAACGGGTCGCTGATTCGGACCGGCGGCGGTGACGAGGACGGCGGTCAGTCGTTGACCATCTCCATCAGCGCGGCCTGGGATTTCATCGACGCCAGCCGCTCCGAACTGACGGAGATGGTCGTAGGCGAAATGGCGCACGCGTTCCCCGCCGCAAGGGAGGCGATATTATTGGACGCAGCGGTGGTGAAACAACGGAACGCGACGTTTCGTTGTGTTCCGGGCGCGCAACGCCTCCGTCCTGGCCCGCGTACAGCTTCGCCCAATTTGTTCCTGGCCGGGGAATGGACCGATACCGGCTGGCCTTCTACTATGGAGAGCGCGGTGATCAGCGGCTATAATGCAGCCGCGGCGGTGATGTCGTATTCCCTGAGCGCCGACGGCCCGCCGGAGTAACGACGTGTCCGACCAATGGGCTGCACAACGCATTGAACTCACCGAAGCCACGCGGGAGATGTACCGTCGCGGGCTGGTGGGAGCGTACTCGGGCAATACGAGCCGGCGGCTGACGGGCTCGGGTGACGATAGCCTGTTGCTGGTCACGCCAACGCACCATCCCTACTATCGGCTGCAACCGGACGAGCTGGTGGTGGTGAACCTGGACGGCGAGCCGGTTGCGCCGGCGCCAATGCGCCCCTCGTCGGAAACCCGCCTGCACCTGGAGATTTACCGCCAGCGCGACGACGTGCAGGCGGTGGTTCATACTCACTCCATCTATGCGTCGGTTGCCGCCGTCATTGGGAGAGACATCCCACCCCTGATCGACGAGATGCTCCTGACGATAGGCGGGCCGATCAAGGTGAGCAAGTACGCGTTTCCCGGCACGCAGGAGTTGGCGGAGCAGGCCCAAATCGCCCTGGGCGACCGGAACGCCGCCCTGCTGCGCAACCACGGCGTCGTTGGCGTCGGGCCGGATATATGGGAAGCGTTGGAGGTTTGCGACCTGGTGGAGCGGCTGGCGCAGATATTTGTGATGGCGCGCAATTTCGGCCCCCGCGCCGCCGCCCCTCTGCCGGACGACGCTGTAGCTACGGAGCTGCAAATGTTCCAAGACAGCCGGGCAACCGGACCGTCGGCTTGATTTAACGCGCTATCGACGATCCCAAATGACGCCTACTGAAACCGCAAATCAGACTCGTTCCAAAGCCGTGGCCGTTGTCGGAGCGTCTTCAGGTTTTGGGGCGCGGATGCTACTGCACCTGGAAGCCGAGCGTCCGGATTACTGGTTGGTAGCCATTGCCGACCGGCCCATGCGCTGGCCGGTGAAGCGGGTTTCAAGCTACAGATTGGCGCAAAATCGGGTGGGAGGAACCTTTACGCTTGCTGATATTCCCGAGGTGATGCAGTCCAAGGCTTGGGATCTGTTCTCGGAACGACGGGAGCTCACCATGGCGGAGATGCCCGACGTTTTGCAGTTGGAGAACGTTGACTCCATTATCCACGTTGGAAGCCACTACGACGGCCCGGCCCCGGAAGCGTTCATTGAACGCACCTCGCGCTGGGTCGATGCCGCCCGCATCGCCGGCGTGCGCCAATTTGTGTACCTGTCCGACATTCGCGCCTATGGGATTGGAAAGAGCAATCCGATACCGGTTACCGAGCGTTCCGGGGCCGACCCGGCGCCACAGCATCGTTACCTGGTTACGGCTGAACCCGCTCTGCCGCCACCTGACGGACCGCCCATACCGGCGATGCCTGGCGTCGAAGATCCCGATGCTATGCGGGTGGCGATTTTGCGTACCGCAATGTCAGTTGGCCCGGGTTGCTCCAGTCCGGTCGTAGATGAATTATTCTATCCGGCGCTGAACGCGGGCCGGAAGCATGAATTCCCAATCCAGTTGGTGCATCAGCACGATCTGGCTCGGGCCGTGGAGGCGACCATCAGCCGGCAACTCAACGGCATATTCAACATAGTCGGCGACGGCGTCATCTCCTCAAAAGAAATGCTGGGTATCTGCCAAGATGCCGTTGCGACGCGGAGCCGCCGGGCGGGGCGGTTGCGACGTTCGGTTGGAGCCGAACTCGCCAAGTACCCATTGATCGTCGGCGCCAACAAATTCAAACAGCAAGCCAAGTTTAGGTTCAAGTATTCCTCGGTTCGCGCGGCGCGAGTATTTTGCCACACCGTCCTGATGGAACCGGGCTGAACTATGGCGGACCGTTTCTACTCGCCCGAACCCGTCATCATCGATACCGACCCGGGGGTCGATGACGCCATCGCATTGCTGATGGCGCTGTCCTGTCCCGAACTGGAAGTGATCGGGTTGACCACCACGGCGGGCAACGTACCGCTGGCGCCGGCTACCAGGAACACGCTGGCGCTGCTCGAATACCTCAACCGCACCGATATTCCGGTCTATAAAGGGGCGTCCCGTCCGGTGAGAGGGAGGTTCGCATATGCGCGCCACGTGCATACGGCATCCGGCTTGACCCATCGGCTGAACGAACCCGAAACAAAACCGGCGAAAACCGGAGCGGTGCAGTATATCGGACAAACTTTGCTGGCTGACCCCGGCGCCGTTTCGATAATCGCCCTGGGTCCCTTGACCAATCTGGCTCGCGTCATGAAGCGCTACAAATCGGCGTTGCCGGCGGCGCGGCGGATTATCGTCATGGGCGGCGCCGTGGCTACTCCGGGAAACATTACCGCCTACTCCGAGTTCAATTTCTACAGCGACCCTACGGCAGCGCGGATGGTCATGGAGTCCGGGGTTCCCGTGACATTAATCGATCTGGCGCCGTGCCGACAGGTGTTTGTTTCCCGCACCGAGGCGGAGGAATTGGATAGCTCCAGTCGCGCCGGACAACTCGCCGGCCAACTGCTCACCGGATGGTTCCGCAGGGATCCGGAACGCGAGCGGTTTAACCTGTATGATCCGCTGACCCTGATCGCCGCCATCGCCCCGGATGCTTTGACGCTGCGATCCGTCACGCTGGCGGTGGACGACGCGGACACCACTGACGAAAACGCCAAGTGGGGGCAAACCCGCGTAGTCAACCCAACGGACGGCCCGGTATCCATCACCGCGCCCGATGGCGTGGACCGAGAGGCCGCGCTCGCCGCGATCCGCCGGCTGCTTGATTGGACGTGAGCAGGACCGGCTCGAAAAGGATTTTCCCATGCCCGCAGATAGCAAAGCGCTGATCGTAGTATTCGACGGCTTGCAACCGGCGCAAATCACGCCGGATTTGATGCCCAACCTGGCGGAATTTGCCCGCTCGGGTGTTACGTTCAGCAACCACCATCCGGTTTTCCCCACCGTTACGCGCGTCAACGTGTCCAGCCTGGTGACCGGCTGCGCGCCGGGGCGGCATGGGCTGGCCGGCAACACGTTCCTCTGCCGCGATTATGATCCGCACCGCGTCATTCCGGCAATGGAGCCGACGTTGCAGGCTATTGCCGATAGCACGGGCAAGACGCTGTTAGTTCCTACGCTGGCCGACATACTGGGTCGTCATGGGTTGGAGTACGTCGCCATTGGCACCGGCACCAGTGGGAACGCCTACCAGCATAACCCCAATGCCGACACCGCCGGCGGCGCAACCATTCATCCCGACTTTACCCTGCCCCGCTCGCTGCACGAGGAACTGGCATCCCGGTTCGGGGAGTGGCCGGCCCAGGACTTGCCCAACACCGCGCGGCTGGTCCATGCCCGGCGCATAATGACCGAGTACATCCTGCCGGAACGGAACCCGGCGGTGGCCCTGCTGTGGTCGTCGGAGCCGGACAAGACGCAGCACGAGGACGGCGTGGGGTTGGGACGCGCTCCCCAGGCATTGGCGGAGGCAGACGCCGAGTTTGGCGAATTGCTGGCGTGGCTGGAACAGGCCGGACGGGCGGACACCACCGATATATTCGTCGCATCCGACCACGGCTATTCCACCATCAGCGAGGTGGTTCGCATCGAACCGATGCTGCGCGACGCCGGGTTTCCTGAAATTGACCAACGCGGCGGGGTGGCGGTGGCGAACAACGGCGGCTCGGCGTTGTTCTACGTTCACGAGGCTGACGCATCCACAGCCAGAAAACTGGCCGCGTGGCTCACTGCTAAACCCTGGTGCGGGCCTTTGTTCGGGTCGGAACGGATTGGACAGCCGGCTGGCGCATTGCCCATGTCCATTATCGGAGCCGACGGCCCGCGTTCACCCGATTTGATGATGTCGTTCCCGTGGAACGGCGAAGCCAACTCGGCCGGCTACCTGGGGCACGCGCCGGCCACCGGCGGGGCGGTTGGACAGGGGCAGCACGGTAGCCTGAGCCGCCACGAATTGCGGAACACCGGGTTGGCCCGGGGCCCGTCCCTGCGCAAGGGGACGTTGATTGCGACGCCAACGGGCAACATAGATCTGGCCCCAACAATCCTGCGCCTGCTGGGGATCGAGGGCCATGAGGCGATGGACGGCCGCGTCCTGACGGAGGCGCTGAACGAGCACGGGGAGGCCCCGGCTGCCGGATGCCGGACCCATTCGGCCACAAGCCGCGGATACTCGCAGAAAGTCCAGATCAGCGAAGTGGGAACCACCGGATACGTGGATTGGGGAAACCGGGAGTGAGCAACCAGCAACAATTGGCGGAGGGAGTGGGATTCGAACCCACGATGCGCCAGAAGCGCATAACGGTTTTCAAGACCGTCGCATTCGTCCACTCTGCCATCCCTCCGCGCCGCCGCGGTTTCCATTGTACGCCCAAGGGCACAGGCCGTACACCCCGGCCGGTGCGGGCCAGGACGATTGCAAAGCCCTTTTCATCCGCTCATGGTGAGCCTGTCGAACCATGCTACGCTCCGGTCAAGCCATCCTTCGACAAGCTCAGGATGAGCGGAATCAGGGTATTCATCGACTTTGCAATCGTCCTGGGCGCGGGCCGGGGAATGAAGGATCTAGAGGCATTCAACTGCGTAACTCCGATCAGGATTTCGGGATTGAGAGGATTTGACGGGCGGCAGGCGGGCAGGCGATGGGGCTGCCGCCCGGTTGGGGTGATTGGGTCGGGTCAGTCAGCGTTGGCGCTGGTGAATGTTGGCCTCCTGGTTGATTGAAGATGAAGGTGAGCAGGCGATGGACGATTTGGGTTGATCGGGTTCCCGTCGTTTTTCAGCCCTACGGCCGGAGGAAATGCGCTTGCTTTTTTACTCTTATTCTCCATGCCTCGCCAGCATGGCGCGTTGTGGCGGACGCGGTGGCCGAGGGGACTGCCCCGATTAGAGCGGTCGGGGACAGTCGTCCTCTTGTGCCCGGTAAGCGACTTGTTGCTGAAAGGTGTTGGCCGTGATTGACGGGAACCCGGTCGGGGTGGGTGATGCGGCGTCGGTCCGGTTATCGCCTGTGGGTTTATGATAGCACCGGCGTTCTGTTACGGGGAAGGGGTGGTTGTCAGAAGCAGGATTTTCGGGATTTTAAGGATTATCAGGATTGAGGCGTCTCTGGTGTGGCACGGTTCCGATTCTGGCAATGCGTAGCTGTTCGGGCGTGATGGATAGTTTTCAGTCGCATCGTCATTCCGGTCCCCGCGTCGAGTACAGGTACGGCGTGTTTCCGAACCCGCAACGTTGCCGGCGCCGGGGTTCCTGGGTTCCCGCCCCGTGTCAGTCACGGGGTGACGTTCTTTCGCGGGAACGCCGGGTAGGGCATTTTCATAGCAATGACGGTCCAGAGTGAAGGGGCGCCATACAGAACTTTGGAAAGGCCCTGTCGGGCGTTGCGCGATTTGTGCGCTAATGCACAATGCGCTATAATTGGCATCACCCAGCAGGGTCGGGAGGGATCGCATAGTGGTCTAGTGCGGGCGCCTGCTAAGCGCTTATCCTGGGAAACTGGGATCGTGGGTTCGAATCCCACTCCCTCCGCCACTTTCCACAGATACTCCCTGCGGACACGGATTAAAGCCGAATGGAGACCTACCACATCTGGACGATTGGGTGCCAGATGAACACCGCCGACTCCGAGCGCTTGGGGTCGGCGTTAGAGCAAATGGGCCTTACGGCCGTCCAACGCCCCACTGATGCCGACGTGGTGGTGCTGAACTCGTGCGTGGTCCGCCAATCCGCCGAGGACAAGGTTACGGGCACGCTGAACCTGACCCAGCCTCTGCGCAAGAAGCGGCCCGACGCGGTGCTGGCCCTCACCGGCTGCATGGTCGGACCGCGGACTGACGAGCTGGAACGCCGTTTCCCTCACGTTGACCTGTTCCTGCGTCCCCAGCAGTTCGAGCCGTTGCTGGAATTGGTGGGCGAGCGCCTGGGCCTGGACTGGCAGGGGTGCGTTGGTTCGCTGGCTCCGCAGCAGCCGGACGTGACAACCTACGTGCCTATCATCCACGGCTGCGACCTGATGTGCACCTTCTGCATCATCCCCTATCGTCGAGGCCGGCAGGTCAGCCGCTCGGTGGACGACATCGCCCACGAGGTGGAGTTGCTGGCCGCCCGCGGCGTCCGCGAGGTTACCGTGCTAGGGCAGACGGTGGACGCCTACGGACACGACCGGGACGACGGGCACGATCTGGCCGATCTGTTTGCTCGGCTCAACGACATTGACGGCCTGGAGCGCATCCGCTTCCTCACTTCCCACCCTTCCTACATGAGCAGCCGGATTATCCAATCCGTCGCCGACCTGCCCAAGGTGTGCGAACACATCAACCTGCCGGTGCAGTCGGGCGACGACGACGTGCTGCACCGGATGCGCCGTCCCTACACCACCGCCGAGTACCGCGACATCATCAGCGAGATCCGCGACACCATCCCCGACGTTACTATCAGCACCGACATCATCGTGGGCTTTCCCGGCGAAACCGAGGGGCAGTATCAGAACACGCTGCGGTTGGTGGATGACCTTCGCTTTGACAAGGTACACGGCGCCGCATATTCCACCCGTCCCGGCACCATCGCGGCGCGCACCATGGACGACGACGTTGCCCCGGAAGAAAAGCGGCTCCGTCTCAAGGGCTTGGAAACGCTACAGGAAAGCATCCTGACCGGAATCAACTTGGCGTACCTGGACGCAACCGTGCAGGCGCTGGCGGAAAACCGCAAACGGGGCAGTTGGACCGGGCGCACCCGCGGCAACAAGCTGGTGTATTTTGACATCCCCGAAACAGCCGATTGCGCTGCCGGCGCCGATTTGGCCGGGCGGTTGGTGGACGTGCGGATTACGCGCACCGGGCCGTGGTCGTTGGCCGGAGTGACGGTGTAATCACCACTGACATCAACCCGTCACTCCGGCGAAAGCCGGAGTCCAGATAAGCCTCTGGATTCCGGCTTTCGCCGGAATGACAAAATAATTGAACCGGAATGACCACAGCATTGAACAGGAGGCGGTATTCGTGGTTACACAAACCAGGCAACCTACAATTCCTCTGACTGAGATTGAGCACGCCGCCTTCTGCAAACCGGAGGACGAGCTTCCCGCAAAGTCCCTGGCCGAAGAGCTGGCGATCAACGTGCGCTGGCAGAAGATTCCCGGCGAATACCTGGCCTGCTCTCCTACCGAACTGGACGAGCGCATCGGCGCGGCCCGCCGCATTCTGGGCGACTCCGTCACCATCCTCGGCCATCACTACCAGCGCGAGGAGATTATCAAGTACGCCGACTTCCAGGGCGACTCCTTCCTGCTCAGCCAGGAGGCCGCCTCCCGACCGGAGGCCGACTACATCATCTTCTGCGGCGTGCATTTCATGGCCGAAACCGCCTGCATCCTGGCCGGCGACCACCAGCAAGTGATTCTGCCGAACATCACGGCCGGGTGCTCCATGGCCGATATGGCTCCCATACAGGATGTTGAGGACGGCTGGGAGGACTTGCAGGACGTCCTGGGCGATCACGGCGGCATTCTGCCGGTGACCTACATGAACTCCGTCGCTGCTATCAAGGCCCTGTGCGGACGCAACGGCGGCGCGGTCTGCACCTCGTCCAACGCCACCGCCGTGCTGGAATGGGCCTTCGGCGAGGCCGACCGCGTTCTTTTCCTGCCCGACCAACACCTGGGGCGGAACACGGCCTTGAAGCTGGGCGTCCCCCTGGACGAGATGGTAGTCTGGAATCCCTTCAAGGCCATGGGCGGCAACACGCCGGAGCAACTACGCAAGGCCAAGATGGTACTGTGGCAGGGCCATTGCTCGGTGCATACGCGCTTCACCACCAAGCAGATTGAATCCGCCCGCCAGCGTTACCCCGACGTTACGGTGCTAGTGCATCCTGAGTGTCCCATGGAGACGGTGGACGCCGCCGACCTGAACGGTTCCACCGAGTTCATCCGCAAGACCATCAACGAGGCCCCGGCCGGTTCGGCGTGGGCCGTGGGCACTGAAATCAGCCTGGTCAACCGGCTGGCGATGCACAACCCCGACAAGACGGTGTTCTGCCTGGATCCGGTGAGTTGCCCGTGCTCAACGATGTACCGCATCCACCCGGCCTACCTGCTGTGGACGCTGGAGAGCCTGGTGGCCGGCGAGGTGGTCAACCGCATCCTGGTGCCGGATCAGGAGCAGAAGGAGTCGGTGGTGGCGTTGGAGCGGATGCTGGCGCTGCGGTAGGCCGGCGTCAGCGACCGCGTTTTCATCAAGAGGCCGCTATCGGGAGGAAGGCTATGCCGGCAACCGGGTGGGATAAACCGATAGAAGAACACACTGTTGAGGATATTATCGCCGGCTTCGGTGGCTACGAGGTCCTGAAAGAAAGTATGGCCCGTTACGGAGCCCTAGCCGACGACGTTGATGCCAGGTGGGACGAGTTGACCGCCGCTTACCCCGACCGATGGGTCGCCGTGGTTGAAGGTGGCCGTCTGTTCGTCGGCGACACTCAGGGCGAAGTGCTGGAAGCAATCAAACGCAACGGACTGGCCGGCCAGCCCAGGGGCATTGAGTTTTTGGACACCAACCCCGACGCCTGGATTTTGCGACTACAAGGATGACGGCAGTCGGTCATTACGGCAAATCAAAAATCCATCGCCTCACTTCGAACACAAAGCCCGGCAACTCAGGGTCGCCGCTGACCGTTTCCGGGTCGTTCAGCACTTCCGGCGCAGCGTTGGGGCGGTAGATGTGAACCTGGCGTAGGAAGGGGTCGATCAGCCAACCCAGCGATGCGCCGGTGGCAATCCAGAGTTCCATTTTGTCCTGTTGCTCCGCTAGTTGATTGGAGCGTGAGACAATTTCGACGACAAAGCGCGGAGTGAAAGGGACGCCGAAAGGACGCTGTCCGGCTGGTGGCAAAGGCGCCAATTGTTCCGGCGCAATCCAGCCGGCATCGGGAGCGCGGCGTCCCGGCCAGGACATATGGACCAGCCCGTTGGCTGCCATTACCAGTCCGCCAGGGCCGGCGTCGGACCACGTCCGTAAGCCAAGGTACATATTGCCACAACGCTCAAGCCCGTCCATGCCTTCTGACGCCATCGCCTGTAATCTCCCCTGCTGGTCAATCTCGAACTGGTAGCCCGTGTCTTCGTTATCGGCGGTGAAGCGCAGGAACCACTCGTCCAACGCGTCGTCGTCGGGCAGCAGGGCCAGTATGGAACTGATGTCCAGAGAAAACGGCACCGGCATGGCGTCGTCAGCGGGCGGGATGGCGATGTCAGGCTGGGGAGCAATCGCGGTTTGCGTGGTCATAAACGTACCATCCACTAGGCGAGGTCGAAGATGCGGCTACGCACGTTGAAGACGAAACCCGGCAGTTCCGGGTCGCCGCTCACTGTTTCCGGGTCGTCCAGTATTTCCGGGGGTACACCGGGTCGGTAGATGTGCACCTGCCGCAAGAATGGGTCGATCAGCCAGCCCAGGGCGACACCGTAGGCGATCCATTCTTCCATCTTGTCCTGCTGATCTTCCAGTGAGTTGGAGCGGGAGCGAATCTCCACCACAAAACGGGGCGCGAAGGGGATGCCGTGTTGCTGCCAGTCATCAGGCAATGCAGGGTCACTGATTTGCTCCGGAGTCAACCATCCGGCATCAGCCGCTCGACGGCGTAACTCGGGTATTCTGATTAGAGCATTCCCGGGAAAAACGAATCCGCCGGGGCCGGCCTCCGACCAAGTTATCAGGTCGCTGCACAGGTTGAGTGAGAACCTCCAGCCGAATACGCCTTCCGATGCCATCGCAATCAATCTCCCCTTCCGGCCAATCTCGAACTGGTAGCCCGTGTCTTCGTTATCGGCGGTGAAGCGCAGGAACCATTCATCCAGCGCGTCTTCGTCGGGCAGCAAGGCCAGTATGGAGCTGATGTCCAGAGAGAACGGCGCCGGCATATCGGCGTCCGGCGCATTGACCGTAACGTCGGGTTGGGGCGTGGCAACGGCTTGCGTGGTCATAAACGTACCATCCACTAGGTGAGGTCGAAGATGCGGCTCCGCACGTTGAAGACGAAACCCGGCAGTTCCGGGTCGCCGCTGACCGTTTCCGGGTCGTCCAGCACCTCGGGCGCGACGTTGGGCCGGTAGATGTGCACCTGGCGCAGGAACGGGTCAATCAGCCAGCCCAGGGCGACGCCGTGGGCCAGCCATTCCGCCATCTTGGCCTGCTGGTCTTCTACCGAGTTGGAAATGGAGCGAATTTCCGCGACAAAGCGCGGGGCGAAGGGAAAGCCGTGAGGCCGCTGTCCCGCCGGCGACAAGGATGCTAACTGTTCCGGGGCAACCCAGCCGGCATCGGGTGCGCGGAGTGTCGGCCAAGGCATACGGACCTGTGAGTTTCCGATGACTACTTTTCCGCCAGTACCGGCGTTAAGCCAAACTTGGAGGTCAAACTGCAAGTTGAATTGACGTTCCGTTCCGTCCATGCCTTCAGATGCCATAGCCCACAATCTCCCCTGCTGGTCAATCTCGAACTGGTAGCCCAGATCCTCGTTGTCGGCGGTGAAGCGCAGGAACCAATCGTCCAGCGCGCCGTCGTCGGGCAGCAGGGCCAGTATTGAGCTGATGTCCAGCGAGAACGGCGCCGGTATATCGTTGTCCGGCAAGGTAGCCGGAGTGGTGGGTTGGGAGGTGGCAACGGTTTGCGTGGTCATCGTGCGCCTCCATGGCTACGCGGCATCGTCCAGGCAGTCGCGGAGGGGGCGGCTGATGCAGGAGAAGATGGGGGTGTCTTTCAGGGTGTAGGGGCGGGCTTTGGATTCGCGGAGTTCCATGACCAGGTCCAGGAAGGTTCCGGGTTCGTCGGTCTCGAAGCCGAGGACGAATTCGGGGTCGTCCAGGCCGAAGGAGTAGGCGGTGGAGATTTTGACCTGGGGGTACTTGTGGCCGATGACGAAGTGCTCGTTCATCATCTCCTGGCGCACTTCTTTGGACAGCTGGTACCAGTCGTGGGTCTTCCAGAAGGGGTACATGAACAGGTAGCGCCGGCCCACGACACGCATGGACGCGGCGTCGCCGGTTCCGTCCTGCCCCTCGTGCCGATGGTCGTCGATGTAGGGGGAGCGGCGGGTCATGGCCAGGTAGGAATGGGGGGTTTCCAGGTAGCCGCCCAGGCGGGTCCGGTTGAGTTGGGCGGCCAGTTCGTTGATGGGTTCCAGCTCGGGGCAGACTCCCCAGAGCATGAAATCGGTATCGCCGCGCGCGCCGACCAGGGTGTAGGCGCTCAGGGCCACGCGGTCGGAGCGCTCGGCGGCTACGGCGGCGAACTCATCCTTGCCGGCCTCGCGCTCGGCGGCGGGCAGGCGGCGCCATTCCGGTTGGACTTTGTAGAACGTGTACTTGACGAAATCACGGCGGGGGTCGGCCATGGTAGGCCCTCCTTATCTGAGCAGCATGAAGGTTGAAAGGGGCATGGTGACGATGCGCGGGTCATCCAACTGCGCGGAATCGTCCTGAGTGATGAGCAGGCCGAAGGGAGCGCGGTTAATGGACCTTTCGATGAAGCGCAGGATGCCATGAGTGTCCCGCACCGGGTCAATGCGACGCTGATATTTGATTTCCACCGGCAGACGGCGGTCACCGACGGTAAGGACGAAATCCACTTCAGGGTCTGTTGTGCCCCGTGGGGGAAAGTGCGCTACGCCTAAACCCGGAATCGTCGTACACACTGAACCGAAGACGCTTTCTGCGAGATGACCCGCGACAGTGGTCAATTCAGGCTGCCCGGACAATACTGTTGGATCCAACGGGATCTGTTCCTGGAGCCAACTGGCCCGCAGGCCGTGGTCAGCCAGGCAAAGTTTGGGACTGCCTCGCGACCTTTGCACACGCATTTCGAGAGGGGGTATCAACCGCAGCAGCAGCGTGTCGGCCAGAAGCCTCAAGTGATTACCCACACGCTGAGCACCGATATCGACATTAAGCGAGCGTTTGACCTGGTCGGCAAGCAGTGTAGCCGATGGAGTTTGTCCGACATAGCGGCAAGATAGACGGAACAACTCTTCAAGCAGTTGGGCATCCTGGCTTTCGCCCTCGCCTGCCGAAAGGTCGTGCTGGATGACACGCTGGATTACGGTTTCGTTCAACTGGTCGGCGAGCAACGGCCAATCGTATTCCATGCTATTATGAACCATCGGATAACCGCCGCGTTCAGAGAAGTAGCGAAAAGCTTCGTCGCGAAACTCCCAGTTTGCTTGGCCGTGGGCGGTTAGCTCTTGCCAAAAAACTCTATCAATAAGGCGGCTCAAGCCAGTATCAGGCAAAAAGGGCTGTAGGCTGCCCAGGTCGCGCAGCAATCCGATTTCGGTTAGCGAAAGTACGCCGGCTTCGACCGTGGTGATACGACCGGCCAAACTGTCTCGTCCTCTTTCAATCCGCAAGGCGGAACTGCCGGTGACCATAACTTTCACCGCGTAGTGGTCCACCAAGAACTTGAGCTGAGCGCTCCAGTTGTCAAGGTTCTGCACTTCGTCAAAGAATAGATATGCTTTTTGGCCCTGTTGCGCCAGAGAGTTGAACCGCGACTCAGTTATGTTTTGTTCAAACCAGTTTGAGATGCGCAGGATCGGATCAACTATCCCTTGCATTGATCCCAACTCATCAAATTGCACCCGTAAGATGCTCGTGGGCGGTACGCCGTCGCTAAGCAGGTCAGAAATGATCTGCAACTGCGCTGTTGTCTTGCCCACCTGGCGCGGTCCGCGGACCACGACAATGGGAGCAATTTCCGATTCCAAGCGCTGACGCACCCGCATCACCAAGTGACGGCGCATATTCGGCTGCGGCAGCATCGGTTCATCGCGCCACCATGGATTGAGTGTGTATAGGCTGTCAACCAATTCCGGCGCAAGGCCGCTTGCATCGGAAACCAAGCCACGGTCGTTCACAAGATTAACCCTCCACGTACCCTGCGGTCGCTGTTTATTGCCATGTACCGACGGCTCGGCGCACCACTTGGCGGTCAGTAATCGCACGGCACGATAAGTAGATTCATCAAAGCCCAGCAAGTCACACACCACCCTCCGGTCCAGCAGCGCCCGGTTCTCGTCCACGTCGGACAGATAGGCCGGTTGCAATTCCTTATCCCGAAATTCCTCAAAAATTGCCTGTGCCGTTGCCAACTGCTCGTCGGTGAGCGCACGGAAATCCATTACCGGCAATGATTCGGCGGAGCGTATTGTCATCCCTGCCTTGCTCGATTGCTGACGACTGGAGCGCCACCAGTAAGACAGCAAACCTAACGTACTATTCGCCCACAGCGCAAAAGCGTAGTCAAAGCGCGCGTCGGGAAAACTTACATTGGGCCACACTCTGCCGCCGATAGCTTCGCGCTCCGTGAAAGCAACGGCCAGTGGTTGAGAACCGAAGGTGAAATCAAGGTTCAGATGATTCCGGGTGGCGGTTGTCCAAACCGCTGCGGCTCTCGTCTCCATACCCGGCCGCGCTTCCAGTTGTGAATCCGGCTGGCAGACGATGCGCGTCTCCCGTGTAGCGTCATGGTTCCACAGTGCCGGATAAGTCGCCGTTGAGCTGGGAGAGGTTTTATTGAACGGGCCACGCGGCAGTGGCCCGGTAATGTCGCGGTGTACTAAGCCGAGACTGCCGATGCTGCCCAAGATAGTCATCGGTAGGTCAAGATCAGCCAGTTGTCCGGGCAGCCACAACTTCGATTCGGTCATAGCATGAGCAGTCTGGGCCAGGGAGTAGTCGAGCATACGGACACTGCCCCAATTCGCGCCGTCGTCGCCGGACGGAGCATCCAGCACAACGCCGGCTACATCATCTCCCACCAGCAATTGCGTACCACCATACGGCCCGTCCTCAAGGCCGCGGACGCCGCTGGCCGCTACGATGCTTTGCGCGATGGCGGCGGATTGGGCAATGCCATGGGGCCGGTAATGCAGCGACGTGAACTGCGCTCTCGAAGCCGGCCGGTTATTCGCATTGTCTCTTTTGCGGGCTACTATCAGGCACTCGGCCGTGCCGGTGTCTGACGAAAAGGACATCTCCCGGCCGTTGGCGGCGATGCTCAACACGGCTGCGTCCGCATAGTCGTCCGCAAGCATCTGCCGGAAACTCTCCCACGACAGGCCGGACGCCGCCGAAAGGGGCAATACCAGGGCCAGAACGCCGCCCGGCCGCAACATTTTGTCGCCCAACGCGGCAAAGGCGGAGGCGATGCCGGCGTTGCCGTGATAGCAGGTTCCTTTGCCCAGCGCGTTAATGCGCCGGCCCATGGCCGTCTGTTCGTCCCTGCTGGCGTCAAAGGCGGCGAAAGCGGGGTTGGCGACGGTGGCGTGGGCGCCCTCGTGATTGGCGGCGCGGGTGAAGGGCGGGTTCATAATCACCAGGTCAAACCCGGCATCGGGCATTTCGCCGGCGAGCGCGTCGTCAGGGTCTAACAAGTCCAAAGAGCCGATGCGAACCTCGCCATCGGCCTGCCGGCCGTAGGGCTTGGTTCGCAGGTTGGAGCGACGGAACCCGACGTTGGGTTGCCGACCGGCCAGCGTGGCGCCGGTGATATGCACCGCGGAAGGCATCACGTCGCAGCCGTAAATGACCTCTTCCAGCAGCTTCGGGTGCAGTTGGGCGGCGTTGCCGCCGGCGCGCTCGTGTCGGGCGGCGATTTGCTCGTACACCGCCGACAGCAGGGCGCCGGTGCCGCAGGCGAAGTCGGCGACGCGCAGTTGGGCGATGGCGTCGGCGTCGCTCCAGTCCACGTCGGACAGCTTGGCTACGGCCAGCCGGGCCAGCAGGTCGGCGGAGGCGGGCAGGGTGTAGAAAGTCGCCAGATACTTGCGGTCGGCAATCAGCCGCTGGAACACCTGGCCGGTGAGGTCGTGGTCGTTGTTGACGCCCCGGGCCGCGATGTTGAGCACGTGGAAACTGATGATGTTGAGAATCTGCGCTGCCTCCCGGGTGGGCAGTTCGGCCACGATGTCGCGGGCAATCTCAAAGATGTCCAGATAATTGACGTCCAATATCGCGCGCCAAGCGTCCAGGATATCCGCCTGCGGGTTGGGGTTGTCGCGGTTGCAGATTTGTTGCAGCGGTTTGACGCCGTGCTGACCGGCCAACCGCTCGTGAAAGAGCATGGCGTTGGCGATGATGGCGCCGGCCATGCGGCGCATCTGAGGCACGTCGGTCAGGTTCAATCGGCGGGCGATGGCCGGGTTGATGTCTGGCCTGGTTTCCAGCATCCGATTCAGCACGTTGACCGCCGATTCAATGCCTTGTTCCAGGTCGTCGGCGGCTTCCGCCACAGCTTTTTGCGGCACGGACACCAGGCGAATCAGATCGGCTAAATCGGCCACGTCGCCATTCAGCCAGCCCGATTGGGGAAAGCGGCCGCCGTTTTCATAAACGACGCAGTAGTACAGGCGCGCGCCGGCCAGCAGCGCGTCAAGGTCGTAGGCGTTCCCGACGGCCTCCGGGTAGCGCAGGGCGATGGCAGCCTCAATCGGGCGGGGTTCGTCGGTGATTTCCAGGCCAAGGCGGATGCGAGCGTCCGTCTCGGCGCCGAGGGCGGGTTCGCGCCCCGCTTCCACGACTACCGGGGAACGGCCGGCAGCGGTAATCAGGATGTCAGGGCGCAGACTGGGATGGCCGCTGATGGCACGGGTTTGCTCAGCGCGTACCTGGAAGCTGGGCAGCATTCCCCTGAGGAGGTCGCTGAGCGCAACATTGGCGCTGGATTCGCCGTTTCGGGATTGCGTCGTGGTCATCGCGCTCTGTCCGGCCTATGATGATCGCCGGCCAAGCTTACGGAATGGCCGGACCATGATGGTGATTATAGCACCGGGCGGCGCGACGAAAGCCGGCGCTGCCGGAATGCGCTACAATCCCTTATCCAGGCAACTTGCCGGCGCGCTGCGCCGGAACCACCGGAGGGACAACGATGGTTACTATTGGAGAGGGCCAGTTCACCTATGAAGTGCAGGAGGGTTGGGGCCAACTGCCGGCCGGCTACGCCTTCAAGGAGGTCGCCGCTGTGGGGTGCGACTCCGACGACAACGTCTATGCCTTCAACCGCGGCGAGCACCCCATGATCGTGTTCGACAAGGATGGCAACTTCATGACATCCTGGGGGGAGGGCGTTTTCCCGCGAGCGCATGGCGTCACCATGTCCCCCGATGGAACGATGTTCCTCACTGACGATGGGGACCACACCGTGCGCAAATGCACCCTGGAAGGCGACATCCTGCTGACGCTGGGCACCAGCGGCCATCCGGCGGCGTTCATGTCGGGCGATCCCTTCAACCGTTGCACCCACGTGGCTATAGACCCGCGCAACGGCGACTTCTACGTGTCCGACGGATATGGGAACGCACGAATCCACAAGTACAGCCCCGACGGACGGCTGCTGTTCTCCTGGGGCGAGTCGGGCACCGGGCCGGGCCAGTTCAACATCGCCCACAACATCGGCACCGACCGCAACGGCACCGTGTATCTGGCGGACCGAGAAAACCACCGGGTGCAATTGTTCGACTCAGACGGCAGGTTCCTCGGCCAGTGGATTGACATGGCTCGCCCCTGCGGACTCTACATTGACCAACAAGCCGATTTGGTCTATATCGGCGAACTCGGCGCGGCAATCGGCCCCAACTCTCAAGGTAGCGGCCTGGGCCCGCGGGTCAGCGTGTACGATACCGAAGGCCGGCGTCTGGCCCGGGTGGGCGACGGGCCGGAGAGCGAGGATCCGGGCCACTTCATCGCCCCGCACGGCGTCTGCATTGACTCGGTCGGGAACATCTACGTAGGGGAGGTCTCTTGGACGCACACCGGGCAGCATCTCGACCCGCCCCGCGAGATACGCTCCCTCCAGAAACTGGCAAAGACCGTTTAAACTTACATGGATGAACAGGATAAACGGGATGATGAAATCATTTAATCCCTATCCTGTTCATCATGTATATCCGTGTAAAAAGAGACAATGCTATGGAAATTCGCATAGGCAGCCTCACTCGCGACGCCAACGAAGCACAGGGCGCGGCCCTGGTCATCGACGTGTTTCGCGCTTTCACCACGGCGGCCATTGCCTTTGACCGGGGGGCGGAGCGCATCACTCTGGTGGCAGAGATCGAGGAAGCGCTGGAAATCAGGCGTAACAATCCCGCGATCGCCGACATCCTGATGGGTGAGGTGGACGGGCGCCGGCCCGACGGGTTCGACTACGGCAACTCTCCCTACGAGGCGTCATCGGTGGACTTCGCCGGCAAGAATGTAGTGCAATCGACCCGCGCCGGCACCGTGGGCACAGCGGCCGCCGGAGCCGCCGGATGCGATCCTATCTACGTCACTTCATTCGTCGTGGCCGGAGCGACCGCACAGGCCCTGCTGGCTGAGGACCCGCCGCCGGAACGCGTCACCATCCTCGCCATGGGCGACCAGGGCGTCAACCGGTCCGATGAGGACGAGCACTGCGCGCTGTATTTGCGCAACCGCCTGGAAGGTCGCAACCCCGACCCGGAAGCTCTGCGCAAGCTGATCATGGCCGGGGGCGCAACCCAGAAATTTTTTGACGACGGGCAGCCACAGTTTCACCCCCGCGACGTCGGATTGGCCCTGGAGGTGGACCGTTACCCGTTCGCGATGCGCGTCACCCGTGAAGACGGATTGCTGGTCGCCCGGAAGGTGGGGTGAAAGATGAGCCGGCAGCGGTACTACCCGCCCCGGCGTCGTTTGTGCTGGCGCAAGATACAGTCGTCCATGACGACTCCCAAGCCGGCGGCCCGGGCGCGCTCTGCCGCCGCCTCGTCCACCACGCCATCTTGCATCCAGACGTAACGAGCGCCGATGCTGACGGCATCGTCGGATACCGCGCCGGCGAATTCGCTGCGGCGGAAAACATCTACCAAGTCAATGGCAACACCCTGGTTCTCCGCCGCCGCTGATGCAGCCGACAGGTCGTCGTAAGATTGCTCGCCCAACACGGTAGCGCCCTGCAACGCCGGGTTGACCGGAATGATGCGGTAGCCTTGCGATTGCATATAGGCCGAGACGCCGTGGCTGTCACGCGCCGGATTATCAGACAGCCCGACGACGGCAATGGTTTTCACGCTGTCCAGGATTTCGTCGATCAGGTCCATTTCCGTACCCCTCGCAGGGGCGAATGATTATTCGCCCCTACATGAACACGCTACCGGCTTGCGGCGCTGTCGTTGGTGGTGATGGTGATGTGTCCCATATAGCCGTTGGCGGTGGCGCCATGCCAGTGGTTCTCGCCGGCTTTGACCTGGACCACGTCGCCAACGCCGACGTGGTGCTCTTCGGTTTCCGTAGCGACAATCCCGTTGCCGACGGTTATCACCAAGATCTGGTCACTGCTGTGGCGGTGCCAGCCGGTTTGGGCGCCTTTTTCAAAATTGACCACGCTGGCGTTGAAGAAATCACTTTCGCCTTCCGGGATAATGGGCTGACGGGTGCGATGGACTTCGCCGCCGCTCCAACCGGGCACGGGCTCGGCAGGTCCCAGAGGTACGTGCTCGACGTTGGCGATGCGTACTACGCGCATAATATTGCCTCCTTGTGTTTGGTTCAGGTGGGTTTGAGGTCAGGCGGGGACTGACTCCCGCAGTTTTTCCAGCAGTTCGGCGTCGGTATCGAATTCCAGTTCCAGCAAGCCCTGGGCGAGTGTATAAGCAACCTGCCGGTCCTCATCGTCGCCGGTGGCGAGCAGTTCTCGTATCCCTTTCACTGTCTCAGCGCATAACTCTGGGCTGCGCTTGATGGCACGACGTTCTGCGATTTTCCAGTCAACCGCTCTGGGCATAATTTAACCTCCGGCACGACTTTGGTAATTTTGCCACCGTCTTTTGGCACTGGTAATGTCTCGGCTCTGACTGCTTTTGTCGCCTCCTCCCAGCAGGATTATTAGTGTCGGCCCATCCCAAGCGAAGTAGATCCTATAGCCGGGGCCGAAATCAGCCCGACGTTCATTTACTCCGTCGCCAACGCCGTGCACATCTCCCAGATTACCCTGTTCCATTCGTCCCAAGATCTGTTGAATTCGGCGGCGAACCGGCGGTGTCAGTCCATTCATCCAGATGGCGAAAGGGCTACGCCCTCGATCGTCGGTGTATGCCAGAACTTCGAGCATACCGGCATTGTACTACGCCGCTTGGTCCCACCATGTTTTACTTTGCCGGCACCGGGATGCCGGCAATCTTGACCGGTACGCTGCCGATGGTGTTGCGACTGGTGAAGTAGAGGGTTTTCCAGTCGGAACCGCCGAAACAGAGGTTGGTGGTGGCTGGTTGCCCGTGGACAACTATCCCGAGGGTCTCGCCACCCGGGTTCATGATGTGGAGGCCGCCAGCGCCGCCACAATACACATTTCCTGCCACGTCCACCTTCATGCCGTCGGGCACGCCCTCCCGTTCGCCGCGCAGATCGGCAAACACTCGATCCGAAGCCAGCGCCAAGCTGCCGTCATCCTGAACGTCAAAAGCGCGGATGATGCCGCGTCGAGAGTCATTGATGTAGAGGATGCTCTCGTCAGGAGAGAAAGCCAGGCCGTTGGGGACAACGAAGTCGCCGACCAGCAGGGTTAACGTCCCCAGATCTGCGGAGAGTCGGAAAACTCCGGAAATGGTCTGCTCCCACTGCTCTCGGGGCCGTCGGAAGGTCCAGGGATCGGTGAAGTAGATGCTGCCGTCGGACTTTACCACCACGTCGTTGGGGCGGTTAAGTTGCCGGCCCTGGAACTGGTTGGCAAGGACGGTGGTGGAGCCATCGTGTTCCAAGCGGCTGACACGCCGACCGTCGTGCTCGGCGGCGATCAGGCGTCCCTGAAGGTCTCTCGTCAGGCCATTGTGCCGATTTGTCGGCTCCGCCTCCACGGTGACGCCGCTGCCGGGGGTGTAGCGCATCCGGCGGTTGTTGTGGATGTCGCTGAAGAGCAAATATCCGCCATCGCTCCACCAAACCGGTCCTTCAGCCGGACCTTCAGATCCGCCGAAACCTGACCCGTGCTCCTCAATGGGGGCGTCGGTATCGATGATGGCGTCCAGAGCGGGAGATAGCTTTTCGATGGGCATAGTCTCGCCTCCTGATGGCGTCGGTCGGGTGCAGCGCGCGTTGCTGCGATGATGGGTATTCGCATCGCCATTGTAGGCGGGACAAGCGAGGGACGCAAACCACCAACCGATGCGTCGGCAATCCGGCAATACAGCAGTGCGGCAATACGCCGAAATCCGCTGCGCCCACACTATGCGCGGCAGGCAGCAATTAGGATTGAATAAGCGCGTTCCAGTCGTTTTCTATGAATCGCACCAATACTCAACCCTGGCTCAACGAAATTCGCTGCGACGACTGCCTGTCCGCCATGGGCAGAATGCCGTCGGCGTCGGTGAATCTGATCGTCACGTCCCCGCCCTATAATCTGCTCAACAGCAGCGGGAACGGGATGAAAAACGGCAATGGAGGCAAATGGTCCCGGTCGGAGTTGCTGCGGAGGCAGGGCTACGCCCACTCCGGCGACTGCATGCCCCACGATGACTACGTGGCATGGCAGAGGGAATGCCTGAGAGAGATGCTGCGGGTTTTGACGCCGGACGGAGCGATTTTTTACAACCACAAGTGGAGGGTGCAACGCGGTCTGCTGCAGGACCGGGCGGACATCATGGAAGGTTTCCCGTTGCGGCAGATCATTATCTGGCAGCGTTCCGGCGGGTTCAATCACAATCCCGGCTATTTCCTGCCCACTTATGAGGTGATCTATCTGATCGCCAACCCCGAATTCCGCCTGGCCCCCAAGGCTGGCGGCGTTGGCGACGTTTGGAAAATTCGGCAGGATCGCGGCAATCCACACCCGGCGTCATTCCCGGTGGAGCTGGCCCGGCGCGCCATCGCCGCCACCACCGCCGAAGTGGTTATGGACCCGTTTATCGGCAGCGGGACAACCGCCGTGGCAGCGCTGCTGGAGGGTCGGCAGTACGTGGGTTTCGAGTTGTCGGCGGAATACTGCCAAATGGCCCGCCAGCGGGTGGCTGACGTGGCAGTGGAGCTGGAGCGGGCCGCCTCGGAAACCATTACTCCGTCGGCGCTGGAGGTAAAGGCATTGTTGGCAGGGACTTCGGCACCGGCGAGCGTCTCACAGTCCGCCACCCAGCGTTAGCCGGCAGTGGTAAAATCGTCGGTGGAGGATGCTATGACTACCGCCGCCGCACCACAGCCAGTAGCCGCTAATCCCAAACTGCCATCGCAGCGGTCGGCAACGGTGGCCATCCCCCTGGCCGAGTTCGGCAAGTCGCTGGGCGACGCCGACTTGGACCAGTGGTTTGAAGAGTTTGCCCAGCGCAATTCCGACGCTGGACAATACGAAATCCTGAGCGAAGGAGCGCTGCTGATTATGCCTCCTACGGGAGACCCCAGATCTTTTTTTGAGAACGAGATGGCCACCGACTTGACCCTTTGGGCGCGAGTTCATGGCGGTTTTGTCCGTGGCCCGACGGCCCGGTTTGTTCTGCCCGATGGCTCACGTTACGGGCCGGACGCCAGCTGGGTATCCGAGGCGCGGCGGGATGAAGTGTTGCAAGCGGCACGCCCTTTTTCACAGCTCGTTCCGGATTTCATCGTTGAAGTACAGTCGCCGTCCAACAGCCGGGAGGAACTGGTTGACAAAATCAACCACTTCATCTCCTATGGAACCAAACTCGGCTGGTTGATTCACGCCGAGGATCGCGTCGTCATCAAGTTCCGTCCTGACCGGGAACCGGAGGTATTGCAAGACCCGGAGTTTGTGGACGGCGATGAGGATGTGCTACCCGGTTTCCGGTTCCACGTCCGCGCCAGAATATTCGACCTTTTCACCAACACGCAGTGAGGCGAACCGCCATGACCACCGCTACAGTCGCCACGCCGCAACCGGCCGCCGCCAGGCCCAAACCGTCACCGCGGTGGTCGAGGATGGTAGCCATTCCGCTGGCCGAATTTGGCAAGTCGCTGGGTGATGCCGACCTGGATACATGGTTTGAGGCGTTCTCCGAGCGCAACTCCGACGAAGGCCAGACCTACGAAATCTCGGGCAAAGGATTCTTGCTTATCATGCCTCCTACCGGAAACCCCGGCTCTCTCCACGAACGCGAATTCGCCGGTGTCCTGTACATATGGACTAACGAGCACGGCGGCCTTTCTTTCCTCCCCACCAGTCGGTTCATTCTTCCCGACGGCTCCCGCTTCGGCCCCGACGCCGCCTGGATCAGGGAAGAACGAATACCCGAACTCCGGGAAGAGCGCAACATACCCTTCCCTCACCTCGTTCCCGACTTTGTCGTCGAGATAAAATCTCCCTCCAACAGCAACGCCGAGTTGATCGACAAAATCGACCAGTTCCTGGAATACGGCACACGCCTGGCGTGGTTCATTGATGCCGGGGCTAGGGTGGTGATTAAATTCCGGCCCGGTCAAGAGCCGGAAGTATTGCGCGACCCGGAGTTTGTGGACGGCGACGAAGACGTGCTGCCCGGTTTCCGGTTCGCCGTGCGCGAGAAGATTTTCGATCATTTCACCAACCCGCAGTGAGGTAAATCCGGTGCCTGAACAAAACTACGACGTAATCATCATCGGCGGCGGCATGGCCGGCTTGACCGCCGGCATCTACGCGGCCCGCCACGGTTTGAATACCGCCATCGTGGAACAGATGATGGCGGGCGCCCAGATCATCAACCTGGAACGGATCGAGAACTATCCCGGATTTCCCCAGGGCATCGCCGGCTACGAACTCGGACCCGCCACCCAGGAACAGGCGATGAACGCCGGCGTAGAGATGCTGATGGACACCGCGACCGGCGTAGCTGTGGACGGCGAATACCTGCGGGTCACCGGTGACGGCGGAGACAGCTATCTTGGCAAAGCCGTGATAATGGCCGCGGGTTCCTCGTTGCGGACCCTGGGCATTCCGGGCGAGGAGGAATTTTTTGGACGCGGGGTGTCCCACTGCGCCACTTGCGACGGGCCGTTGTACATGGGCCAAACCGTCGCGGTGGTCGGCGGAGGCGATTCGGCAGCCGACGAAGCCCTGACTCTGACCGAGTACACCGAGAGGGTGATCCTGTTCCACCGCGGAGATACCCTGGACGCGCAGCAGGTTCTCCAGGACCGTATAGCCGCGCAGCCGAAAATCGAGGTGCGATACAACGCCGAGGTGGTGGAAGTGCTGGGCGAGGAAACCGTCACCGGAGTGCGGGTGCGCGGCGCCGACGGCGAGACGGTGGAGCCGGTCGGCGGCCTGTTCGTTTATGTCGGGCTGGAACCCAATTCCGCTTCCGTAGCAGACTTGGTTCCTCTGGACAACGCCGGTCACATCCCCGTGGGGCTGGGCATGGATACCCCTCAACCGGGGCTGTTTGCCGCCGGGGACATTCGCCAACAGTCGGCGGCGCAACTGGTAGCATCCGCCGGGGACGGCGCCACCGCCGCCATCGCCGCTTTTCGCTATATTCGCGGCAGGGAATGGTGAGGTAAAGCCGATGCAAATCACCGACCACGTGTACAGCACTCACATTGAGGAAGACCCCAACGGCTACGGGGCGATGCACCCCGGCGGCACCCAGATCTACTTCGTCGGGGATCCCGGCGAAAGCATGGTTATGGTGGATTCAGGGGAGCCTTATCGCTTCTGGACCAGGCAGATCCTGGACTACTGGGAGGAACTGGGCCATCCCCGGATCGACGCCATCCTGATCACCCATGGCCACGGCGACCATATCGGCGGCCTGGACCGGCTCCAGGAAGCCTATGACTGTCCGGTGCGTTGCCACCCGAAGCTGGCGCCCCGGCTTCAGCACATTCTGGGAGGCGATTCGGTCCAGGCATTGGGCGCCCGGGAAACGGTGGGCGCCGGGGGCGGAGCCACCCTCCGACCACTGTTCACGCCAGGGCATGAGGACGACCACGTCTGCTACTTTTTGCGCCCCGACCGGGTGTTATTCAGTGGCGACAACCTCCTGGGCAATTCTTCATCGAGCGTGCGCAACCTCAAACAGTATATGACCTCCCTGGGTCGAATGGCGAACACGAAGCCGCTGGTAGTGTGTCCAGGACACGGCAATACGATCCTGCGCGGGGAGCGCCGCATCCAACAACAAATAGCGCACCGGCAGGATCGAGAGAACCAAGTGCTATCGGCGCTGGCTGAGGGAGCTACCACGGTAGATGAGATTGTTGCGGCGGTTTATCCACGCAATCTGCGCAAGTCCCTCCGGGGCGCGGCGGGTCGCAACGTAAGTACCCATCTGGCAAAGCTGCGCCAGGAAAACCGGGTTAGCCAGCGGGAAGCCACTTACACGCTGGTTTCGACCGACTAACCGCGCGGGCGGCGCCGCGCTCCGATGATGATGCGGCGAGCAAAAGTCCGCCGGACGTCAAGTCCGGAACGTGACCCGGCGATAGGCTTCGGCCAGGGTAAGTCCTGGGACAGGCTCGACGGGGTGCGCGCTGGCGGCCTGAGCCGCTTCCTCGGCGCGGGAGCGCAGGAACGCCTGCATGACCTCGCGAGTTCGGCGCCGGGCTTGGCTGGCGTGGGCCATCAACGCGTCCAGCTTGGTGTCGAAATGGTCGGCGATGTCCACGAAGGCATTGGGGTTCTCGGAGCCCCAGAACATGATGTTGGCCGTCTTATGCGGTTCGATGCCCTCATTGGCGAAGAGGTCGCCGAAATGGAGGTGGTCGCGTGCGTAGGGGAAGACGGCGTCCAGAGCCACCTGGCCGGCGATCCGGTGGTCTCGATGCCACTGCATATTGCGTCGATAGGGTTCGGAGGTCAGCACCACTTCGGGTTTAACGGTACGGATCTGGCGTACCAGGTCCTTCCGAAAATCGGCGGTGTCCTCCAACTCGCCGTCGGGCCGGCCCAACATCACCACGTTGGCGACGCCCAGGATTTCGGCGGCGGCCAGTTGTTCACGACTCCGGGCCGCGGCAAGCTCGGCGGGGTCAACTTCCGGATCATCGGAGCCTTTGCTGCCGTCGGTGCAGAGCACGCAATGCACCTCGGCGCCGGCGCGCGCCCACCGGGAGATGGTTCCGCCGGCCCAAGCTTCGGCATCGTCGGGATGGGGCGTTATCACGAGGACGCGCTCTGGGGTGAAATCCATGGGGTTGGTTCCTCCGGGTCAATTGTCAAAAGAAGAAGGTTGGCGCCAACAGCGGTTGCGCGTCGGTTCAGTCCTGGATTTCGGCAACGGCGGGTACCAGTTCCGGTTCCTGATTGCGCGTGGGTTGTATTGGCGTCGCAACAACGGCGGTCGCGGGATGACTGCCCCAAAGCCAGTGGAGGTTTTGGGGTGTATCCCCTTTGTTGGAGAGGTTGAGTACGCGAGCGGTGAAAACATCCCCGGCCAGAATGCCCCCTGATATGATCATCCTCATTGCTTCATCAACGGATATATCCGTCGGCGTCACCTGGCTGGACGGCGCTATGCACAGATAGCCGGAGGATGGAACCGGCGTCGTGGGCACATAGATGGAGAGATAATCCTCTACACCGTCAAGCTGGCCCAAGTTGGAAGTTATCAGGCCGACGGACAGAACGCCGAGGCGGGGAAACTCCAGCAACACGACACCACGGAATTGCTGCTGTTGGGTGTCGGACAGAAAGTCGATCCCGACGCGGGTGGTGTTGTACACCGGTCCGATCACCGGGATGCGTCCAATCTGGTCGTGTACCCAGTTGATGAGCAGTTTGGTCACGGCCCACCCGATGAGCACTCCAGCGATGTACACGATCACCAGGATCACCGCGATTTCGACCACATCCGCCCAGTCGAAACCCGCGCCGTGGGGAATGCTGAGCCAGTTTATGATGGGGTCCAAAAGGGAGGCTATGAAATCATAGAAAAAAGCAAAAATAAAGTAGGTGACGAAGATCGGCAGGAACACCAGGACACCGGCCATCATGCGGCGCTCCAGGTGGCGCATGATGGTGAAGGGCATTCGCCGCACGCGACGCTGCGGGCGCCGAGAACCCTCCGGGTGACGGGATCCAGTTTCGTCAGAAGCCTGGCGATTGAAGGTTCCTCGCATCATGGCGCTGTCACTTTCGGGAATTTTAAAGCCGCCAAGCTAAAATAAAGTTCAAGCATCCGGGCAGCCACCTGGTCCCAACTGAGCGCCTCGGCCCGGCGGCGCGCCGCCGCTCCCATGCTGTCCTGGAGGCTTCGATTAGACAGGATGATTTCCAGCGAATGCGCAAAGGCTTCCGGGCAGCGCCAGGACTTGAGGTATCCGGTGCGGCCGTGCTCCACTATGGTTGAAAGACCGCCGACCCGCGATGCCACGACCGGCGTCCCGCAGGCCATGCTCTCCAGCGCAGCCAGTCCGAAGCTCTCGTAAAATGAGGGTATTACGCACACGTCGGCCGCCGAGTAGTACCAGGCCAATTGCTCCTGGGGAACTCTGCCCACGAACTCGACGAATTTGCCCACGTCGAGGTCGTCCGCCAGACGACGGAGTCGGTCCAGCTCGCCGCTCCCATCCCCGTCGGAACCAACCACAAGCACCTGCAAATCTGCGTCGGTTTCAAGGTGGGCGGTGGTATGCAGCAGCAGGTCCACGCCTTTCAACGCTTCAATGCGGCCCACAAAGAGCAACACTTTGCGGCCGTTGATACCCAGCTGATGGCGAGCGGCGGCGCGTCCCAATGGACGGAATCGCGACAGATCCACGCCACAAGGCACCAGTTCAATTCGACTGGCGTCGGCATCGTAAAGACGCACCATGGAGTCGCGTTCGTGGGGGCTGAAGGCGATGACGCGGTCGGCGGTAGCGATGATTTCCCGTTCGGTTTCCTGACGAACCGGGGGTTCAGCTTCGCCGGAGCGGGACTGCATCTTGATCAGCGACAAAGTGTGGAAAGTTACCAGGTGCGGCGCAGATATTTCGGCCGCAAAACGGTGACCGGCCCAACCGCTGAGCCAATAGTGGGAATGGACCGCGGCGTAATCGAGGTCATGGGCCGCTCGATAGTCGTGCATCCCGGCGACAAAATCCGGCAAATACGAAAACTGATCGGCCAATATGGCGTCGGCAGGACCGGCCGGAAGATGCACTACGTCCACGCCGTCGGCGATCCCGGGCGCATCCGCTCCAGGATGGTCATGTTCCCGGGTGAATATATCCACGGCAACGCCGCGTCGCGCCAGGGACCGGGCCAACTCCTTGACGTGGACGTTCATACCACCGGCTTTGCCTTGGCCCGGAGAAGCCAGCGGACAGGCGTGATAGGCGATCAAAGCCACCCGAGATTTGCTAGCTGACGTCAAGGAGTACCGCTTGGACTGCCAATCGGGACGATATTGCCCAGGCTGATGCTGTAGAGACGGTGGTCGATGCCGCCCAATCGATATTTGTAAGGTTCGTTGCCGCGCAGAAAATCGAAATACCGATAACCCCGCTCCAAGGCGTCGCGAAGGCAGTAGGAATGAAGCAAAAGGCCGACGCTGTAGTAACGATATTCGGGATCGTGGCCGCTGTTATACAGCATCCGAACCCCGTCATAATCCAAGCAGAGGGACGCGGCGACGGCTTGGTCGTCCATTTCCAGGAAAAACAGGCGCAGCACGTCGTCGCCAGCGGTAGAAGCGATAACGTTCCGGAAAAAAGCCTCACGGTCGGGAGACAAAAATTCCGCTTTTGCCGGATCGCTGCGGCGCATCAGATCGAGAAACGTATCGACGCGGATTGCCGCTTCATCAGGGTCGGACACGCAATACCAACGCCAATTTTCATGACCTTCCAGGCGGCGAAGTTTGCGCCGCAATTCGTGCCGATCCTTCTTGGTCAACCCCGAGAGGTAGTCATCCCAGGTCGGGGGCAGCATGAGGCGCGGAGCAACATCCTCTTCGGATACGGCTACGGTGTAGCCGCGCCGACGGGCCAGTTCAGGGAGGATGGCCAGGGTGGGCGAATCCTCACCGATGGAATGGAGGTCAAGCCAATGGCCTCCGTTGGCGCTGATGGTATCGAGCAGAGTAGGGTAAAACGCTGCTTCAGCTCCCGGAGCGATGATGAAATCGTTGTAGTCGAAGGTATCGCTGTTGCCCACGAACGAGTAGTGGTCGCCGGAGCGGGAGAGGGAAGCGATGGCGGTCAAATGACCGGCCGGGTCGGTAAGGTAGAAACCAGCCAGGGAACGGCGGTCCTGGAACGCGCTCCACCACAGCTCCTGCCACACCGGGGTGATGTAGAGATTGTTGACCACGGAGCGGCCCAGCAGCTCCTGCCACTGGGGCCGGATCTGGTCAAATGAGGTGATGGGCGTAAGGGCAGGCGCAGACATTACTCTCACACGTCCAGCAGGGCCAGAAGGTTATTGCGGCTGTAGTAGTAGCGTGAATCCTGAATATCGCCGCCGCCGCGCACCGCAACGGTCACGACGCGATGGCCCGGTTTTTGCACGCCCCGCATTGACATACACAGATGCTCCGCATCAATTCGGCAGGCTACCCCGTAGGGACGCACCCGCTCCATCACGGCGTCGGCCAGTTGAGCCGTCAGTCTTTCCTGAACTTGCAAACGCCGGGCGGCGGTGTCCAAGGCCCGGGCAATTTTGCTGATGCCGGCGATGCGGCCATTGGGCACGTACACCAGGCTGGCGTGACCAAAAAAGGGGAGCAAATGGTGTTCGCACATGGAATAGAAGGGCAGGTTGCGGACGATGACCGGGTCGCCTCGCGTCGCCTCCTCGGTAAATATGGCGTCGATTTCATCGGCCGGGTCGATTCCCACGCCGGCAAAGAGTTCCGCGTACATCTCGGCGACGCGCTCCGGGGTGCGCCAGAGTCCTTCGCGCCCGCTGTCCTCGTCAACGTACTTGAGCACAGCGCCGATGGCCACTTCAAGGGCGGCTTGATTCATTTTTGGCGACGCGGTGGTCATCTGGCTGGCAACGACTCCATGATGGCCGCTTCGATGGCTTCCAGGTTGGGTTGTATTTCCACGGTATCAGCCTGGGCGCTGCTGACCGCCATATCGGGATCCTTGAGGCCGGTGCCGGTTATGATACAGACGACCCGTTTTCCGTCCAGGTTCAGGCCGTTGCGGCGCATTTTCAGCAAGCCCGCCACGGAAGCGGCCGATGCCGGCTCTCCGAAAATGCCTTCCCGTGAAGCCAACAGCCGGTAGGCTTCCAGGATTTCATCGTCGCTGACGGCGTCAATTACCCCCCCGGACTGGTCGCGGGCGCGTTCGGCGGATTTCCAACTGGCCGGGTTGCCGATACGGATGGCCGAGGCGATGGTCTGAGGGAAGGGCACGGGCTCGCCGCGAACTATCGGCGCGGCGCCCTCGGCCTGGAAACCCATCATCCGTGGCAGGGTATCGTTACGGCCCAATTGGTGATACTCCACAAAACCCCGCCAATACGCGGTGATGTTTCCGGCGTTGCCCACCGGGATGAAAAGGCAATCAGGAGCGTCGCCCAAGACGTCGGAGATCTCGAAGGCGGCGGTCTTCTGCCCTTCGATGCGATGAGGGTTGACCGAGTTGACCAGGGTGATGGGATTGGTATCAGTGAATTCCCGGACCAGGGCGAGGGCCGCGTCAAAATTCCCGTCCACCAACAGAACACGCGCGCCATAGGCCATCGCCTGCGCAAGTTTGCCCAGGGCGACCTCTCCTTTGGGAATGAGCACCCAGGCGGCCAAGTTGCAGTAGGCGGCGTAGGCGGCGGCGGAAGCGCTGGTGTTGCCGGTGGACGCGCACATCACGCCGACGCTGTTTTCCTCAAGCGCTTTCGCGATAGCGACCACCATCCCGCGGTCCTTGAACGATCCGGTAGGGTTGCAGCCTTCCAATTTGAAGAAAAGATCGGGACAACCGATCTCCGGCCCCAGCTGCCGAGAACGCACCAACGGCGTGTCTCCCTCTCCCATGGAAAAGAGCGGGGTCTCCTCGTTGACTGGCAACAGTTCCCGGTATTGTTGTAGAACGCCGATGCCCATCGTCTGCACCCGGTCACTGTTCGATACGGATTAAGTTGTTGACGCTCACCACCACTCCCAATTCCGCAACGGCGGCAAGGGCGGTTTGCACGTCGGACTCCCGCGAGGGATAGGTGGTTATCACAAGTTGGGCGGTGCCACTGCCCGGATCGGTGTCCTTTTGGATTACGGTGGCGATAGAGATGTTGCCGTCCCCCAGGATGCGAGCGATTTGGGCGAGCACGCCGGCCTGGTCGGCGCAAGTCAGCCGCAGGTAATATGCGCTGGACAGTTCGTCTATGGGCAGGATCGAACCCGTAGGCTCGTTGGCGTCTCCGATGCCGGGCATGGGCGGTGGAACGCCCTCGTTGTCAATGGTCCGCAGGATATTCAGGATGTCTCCCATGACAGCGCTGGTGGTAGCATCCCGGCCCGCGCCCTGTCCGTGGAGGATTATCTGCCCACACAAATCGCCGGTGACCTCGACGGCATTATACACGCCGTCCACCTTGGCCAATAAATGGTCATCGGGCACCAAAGCAGGATGGACCCGGGCCTGTACGCCACCCTCTGGCTCGGCCACTGCGATAGCCAGGGATTTGATGGCATATCCCAATTCGGCCGCATAGCGGAAATCTTCGGGAGCGAGCCGGCTGATGCCTTCGGTGTGTATCGAGTGGTGGGGAATGGGCTGGTGGAATGCCAGACTGCCTAGGACGGAGAGTTTATAGGCGGCGTCAATCCCCTCAATGTCGTTGGTTGGATCAGACTCGGCATAACCTCGATCCTGGGCTTCCGTCAACGCTTCGGCGAAGGGGGTCTGGCTGCGGGCCATCCGAGTCAGGATGTAGTTGGTGGTGCCGTTGATTATGGATCGTATTGAGCGGATGTCGTTGGCCAGAAGTTGCGACATCAAGCAGCCGACGATGGGAATGCCACCGCCGGCGGACGCCTCAAAAAGGATATTCACCCCCTTGGATTGGGCCAACCGCTGCAACGCAGGACCGCGCCGGGACATAACCTCTTTGTTGGCCGTCACCACGTGCTTGCCGGACGTCAGCGCACGCTCGAGATAACTGCCGGCCGGGGAATCTCCGCCCATCATTTCAACCACGATCTGGATTTCCGGGTCGTTGAGAATCTCTTCCGGGTTGGTCGTCAGGACGCCGGCAGGGGGAACCGGGTGGCGCACTTTAGCGGTGTCTCTGACGAGGGCTTTGCGGAGCCGCACGGTGCGTCCGGTTTTGCGGCGGATGGCGTCAGCGTTACCGGACAGGGCGGCGGCGACACCGCCGCCCACGGTGCCCAGACCCATGAGGCCGATGTTCACTACCGCGTTTCCGTCCATCGTAGATACCAAAACCGGTTTATCGCGGCAGACCGCCGGGCTGTTGTTGCGGCGGTGGCGTAACCCGTGGCCGCGTCAGCCGCACTTGGTCAGTCACCCAAGCGTAACGGTTGCTGTCGAAGTTGATCTTGACCCAGCCTTCATCCGAACCCTGTTTCAATTGGTCATCCTTCCATTGATCCACCAGCGCGCTCGCCATCTGGAACTGCATGGCGGGCTCGAGTTCACGGGTTTCAGTATCGCCGATGGCCTGGATAATGAAAATAGACTCGTCCTCGTAAATTGGCGGTGAGATTTCCCCCGATTCCAAAAGGGGCGGCTTTCGCCTACCGGAATCCGTTTCGACACAATCGGGGTCATCGTCGCCGGCTTCGCAGACCTCTCCGAAGAGATAGCGGTCAAATTCGGGGAAAGCGCCTTCGGGGACCCAGCCGATGTACCCGTCGGAACCGGAGATTTCGCGCGACACGGCTCCAAAATCCTGCCCCAGCGCCAAACGTTCCCGGACGGCCTCCGGAGCCGCCGGAGATTCCAGCCCCATCACCACGGCTTGCAGCTCGATCTGGGGCGCTTCTTCGGGCAGGGACGCCAGCATTCCTGCGAAGAGTTCGGTCTGCTGCAATCGCTCCTCGACGATGCGGCGAAAGGCGTCGTCGGTCAGGTTGACCTGGGTCAGGAAGTTCTTGTAGGTATTGTCGAATTCAGCGTCCAACTGGGCTTCGTCAACTTCCTGGCCTGGTTCAGGTGTGGGGCGGAATTGCGAGCGGATCGATTCGCCAATCTGATCGTCCGTGATGTTTATGCCCAGCCCCGGCGCCGCCTGGCGCAGTATTTCGGCGTGGAGAAGATCGGTCAGCAGCTGGAAGGGTATCCGGCTGAAATCAACCTGTCCCCCCTGGTAACGATTTATCCCCTGGAGGACGCGAATGCGCTCAACCAGGTCGCCCATGGTAAAACGGACGCCGCGCACTTCGCCGGCCATTACGCGAGGCGGGTGGATGAACTGCTGATAGACGCCAACCAGCACCACGGCGACGATGGCCAGGATGAGCGCCGCTCCGACGCCGATGGCAATGCGCTGGCGGCGCGATTCCAATCTACGACGACTTCGCGCCGCGGCGACCGCCTCGCCACTCCCGGATCCGACGCGACGGCTTCGTCCGCCACGCCGCCGGGCGGGACGACGCCCCGCCGGTTCGGGCGTTTCGTCTGCCACGGGAGCGCTGCGTTTCCAAGGCAGCGAGAGATTCAACATTGATAAAGGATCAGGGGATTGGGTCAACTAACGACCCGAACGCATACCGATGTTGATGCTGTGTTCGGGGGCGTAGGGCAACAGGGCGAGATAGCGGGCTCGTTTGATAGCCGTGGCCAGCAAACGCTGGTTTTTGGCGGAGGTGCCGGTCTTGCGCGTCGGCTCAATTTTGCCCTGCTCGGAGATATAGCGTCGCAAGCGGTCCACGTCTTTGTAGTCGGGTACGACGCCTTCCACGGTGAAAGCGCAAACGCGGCGGCGCGGGCCGTAGCGACGGCCGCCTCGACCGCCTCCGCGAGGGCCGCCTCGGCCAGGCGGACGCCCGCCGGGGCCGCCGGGTCGGCCGCCCGGTCCTCCCTGGGGGCCGCCACCATAGGGGCGACGGGGAGCCGGCGCGCCAGCGCCGGAACCGGCCGGGCCAGCCGGAGCGGCCGATGGCGTGGCTAGCCCGGGCTGGGGCCCGCCAGGTCCGGGTTGCGGCGCGGCCGGCGGGGTCGATGGTACGGGTGCGGGCGTAGTCATTAGCGGCGATTCCTCCGGTATGGGGCGCATCCGCCGGCGGCGGAACTAGAAAGGAAGGTCGTCAACATCGGTCATTGGGTCGGGTGCATTGCCGGGGTTATACCCACCACCGTAGCCGCCACCACGCCGGTCATCATAGCCGCCGCGCTGGTCGGCATGGCCGCCATCGTCGGCTCGGCCAGCATAGCCGCGGTCTTGTTGGCCGCCGTAGCCGCCGTCGGGTTGGTCATCCCTACGACCCAAGAATTGAACCTCAGTGACATTAACATCAAGCGAGAACCCTGGAGTGCCATCACGACGGTCGTACTGGCGTGACCGAAGTCGTCCTTCAACATAGACTTGGCGGCCGCGAGCAAGATACTGGTTGCAGGTATCCGCGAGACGCCCAAAGGCCGTGCAGTTGAACCACTCGGTTTCCTCCCGCTGTTCGCCGGCCGCGGTGGTATATCGGCGACTACTGGCGACGCTGAAGTTCGTCATCGGCTGCCCGGAGGGCGAATAGCGCATCTCCGGGTCGCGTCCAAGATGACCGATGATGATTATCTTGTTCACTGAGCGGCCTGTTCTCCGCCATCGGCGGGTGGTTCGCTGGTAGGTTCGGGTGCGGGCGCTTCTGCGGGTGGTGGAGGGGGAGCCGGTTCCGGCGCGACCGGCGCGGGGGACGCTGGCGGCTCGGCAACCGCGGCCGGCGCAGCCGGGTCGGGGGCGGGCGGCGCAGCATCGGGGGCCGGCGCAGCATCGGGGGCGGGTGACGGCACCGACGCGGCCGGGTCGCCGGCGGGCGGCGGACCGGGAGGGGCAGCGGCGGGCGGCGGGCCGGGACGGCGGTCGCCAGGGCCACCGTCGGGTATGGGGCCGCCGCCGTCGGGACGCCGGCCGCGTCCCGGGGGGATATAGCGAGAAGGCGCGGTCAGCGGGCCGGGAGGCGGCTTGTCTTCCAGCGGCCCTTCGCACCGCACAACCAAGGAGCGCAGAACGCGCTCGTCCAGCCGCAGGTAGTTCTCCAGTTCACGATTGAACGGATTGTCGGAAGTGAAGGTGCTGAGGTAGTAGGAACCCTCAAGGAAATTGTAGTTTCCCTTGCGGATTGGGTAAGCCAGACGGCGGGTTCCCCAAACCTGTTCGGCGGTTATCTCGCCTTCACGGTTGGAGATGAACGCCTTGATTTCGTCCCAAGCGGCCGACGCTTCATCCTGATTGAGCATCGGGCTGAGGATGGTGACCAGTTCGTAGTGACGCAAGTTGCAAACTCCTGATGGCGTGCAGGGACGGCGGGAATTATAGCATTCGCGGCGACGGCTGTCAGCACATGGGGATTTATGATATTCCTAATCAACTTGTATGTCTTGTGCCCATATTCACCAAAGGCGTAAAATGCGCTGCGTTGCGCAACGGCAATCGTCGCGTTGCGCCGCTTTCCTTACTCGCCATGAGCACCCACGCCGAGCGTTCCGGCAGGCCGCGTTTTCGCCGGCCCAGAATCTACTACGGCTGGTACATTGTCGTCATCACGGGCTTCGTGATGACCTTGGCCACCGTCCCGATGTTTCACGCCATGACCCTGTGGGCAGTGGCTTTGGAGCACCAATTCGGCTGGAAACGCGGGGCCTTGTCGATGGCCCTGACCCTGACCCGGGTTGAAGGCGGGCTGATGGGACCCATAGAGGGCTACCTCACCGACAAGCTGGGGGGCCGCAAGATGGTGCTCATCGGGTTCATCATCCTGGGATTCGGATTCCTGGCATTCTCCCAAATTGGGGCGGATTTCTGGCCGGTCTCCCCGCTGTACACCTTCTACTTTGCCTTCATGGTCATGGCTCTGGGGCAGGGCATGGGCAGCTGGGTGCCGATGATGACCACCATCAACAACTGGTTCTCGCGGCGGATGGCAACGGCCATGGGATGGGCCAACTGGTGCAGCCGGGGCGGAGCGCTGATCGTGGTTCCTCTGATTGGCCTGGGGATTGGCAGCGCCATTGGCTGGCAGGGCACCGCGCTGATAATCGCGATTCTCGTTTTCGCCGCCGCCGTTCCCCTTTACCTGGTCATACGTGACAAACCGGAGGATATGGGGTTGCAAATGGAGGATGAGGCGGTTCCGGCCGGCCGCGCCCGCGGTGGTCAGCGCGCTCCGTCGGCTCCCCAGGGCCTCACCGCACAGCAGGCCGTCCGAACTGCCGCCTTCTGGCTGATCGCCGTGGGACACGGTTTGACCAGCATGATTATCCTGGCGATTATGACGCACCTGGGGTTGTTCCTGGACGACGCCGGTTTCGGGAATCACACCGCGTGGGTGGTGACCGTCTATACTTTCGTCGCCATGTGGGCCCAGTTGATCGGCGGATACGTCGGGGACCGGTTCCCCAAAAACATCGGCATTTTCGTTTTCACGACCATCCAGGCGGGAGCCGTGGTCCTGCTGACCTTCAGCACTCAGCTCTGGATGTTCTATGCTTTCGCCATCACCTTCGGTTTTGGATTTGGTGGTCGCAATCCGTTGACCACTTCCATTCGCGGCGAGTACTTCGGGCGGGGGAGCTTCGGCAAGATCCTGGGCATAAGCACGATCCCGATGAACATCTTGCTGTTGGCCGCCAGCCCCTTTGCCGGCTATATGTACGACTGGCAGGGGTCATACACCATTGCGTTCCTGGTGCTGTCCGGGTTCAACTTTGTCGGCGGGGTGTGCTTCCTGTTCGCTCGCCGCCCCCGCATTCCGACCACACCGGAACCCACGCCGCCCGCGGTCGCGCCGGCGCCGGCTGCCGCCGGGGATTCTTAACCCGAATGCCCACTCCAGGTCTCTGACCGAAACGAAAGGGGCGGGTTTTGATCCCGCCCCATGTATTTGCCGGTTTCCAGCGACCGCCAGTCAAGAGGCAGCGCCACCCAGATCGGTCTCAGTAATCTCGATGTTGTGGATGCCGAGGCGCTCCGTGGGCTGGGAGTTTTCGCCGCTGCGGCTCTGCCGGACCGGGGAGGTGGCGAGGGCCTCCAGCACGTCGTCGCCGTCGGTCAAGCTCCCGAAGATGGTGTAGTTGGGCGGCAGGCCCACGTTGGCGCCGTGGACGATGAACCACTGGCTGCCGTTGGTGTTGGGGCCGGCGTTGGCCATGGCCAGGGTGCCGCGGGTGTACTGGCGGGTGACCTCCTCATCCCGGAAGCGGTAGCCCGGGCCGCCGGTGCCGTCGCCTCGGGGGCAGCCGCCCTGGATCATAAAACCGTTGATCACGCGATGGAATTGATTGTCTTCGTAGAAGCCATCGCGGGCCAGGAACACGAAATTGTTGACGGTCAGGGGCGCCACTTCCGACAGCAGCGCAACGGTCATGTCGCCCTTATCGGTTTTTATGACGGCGTGGTATCGCTTGGTGCCTTCAATGACAAGGCCGGGCGGGTTCTCATATTGCTTGGGGGGCATTGGGCGCCTCCTGATGGGTGTCGTGCGGATTGACTGCGGGGATTATACAGCAACGGCATGACTGGAACCGACAGCCGCATTCGCGCCGGCTGTCGGGTAATACCAAGCGGCTCCAGGAACGTATCGTATAATAGAGATAAGGAGACGCAGGAGGTGTTGCAATGGAAGCGCTGAATACAATGGCACAGCGGGGCCATGAACAGGTGGCGATGTACAGTGACCCGGCATCGGGCCTGCGCGGAATTATCGCCATCCACGACACCACCCTGGGGCCTTCCTGCGGCGGCACTCGGATGTGGCCCTACGCCACCGAGGCCGACGCGCTGGCCGATGCTTTGAACCTGTCGCAGGCCATGACCTACAAATCGGCGGCGGCGGGCCTGAACCTGGGTGGCGGCAAGGGCGTCATCATCGGCGACCCGCGCACTGACAAGACCGAGGCGCTGCTGCGCGCCTGGGGGCGATTTGTCGATACCCTGGGCGGCCGGTATTTGACCACCACGGACGTGGGAACCACCGGGCGGGATCTGGAAACCGTCCACCAGGAAACGGAGCACGTGGTGGGACTTGACGTGACCCTGGGCGGCAGCGGCGATACGTCGATTATGACGGGCCTGGGCGTTTATATGGGTATGCGGGCCTGCGCCGCCGACGTTTGGGGCGCCGATTCCCTGCGCGGCCGCACGGTGGCGATGCAAGGGTTCGGCAAGGTGGCGACCCATACCGCGGAACATTTGCTGGATGATGATGCCCGGGTGATCGCTACCGACGTGAGCGAAGCGGCGCTGGACCGGGCGCGGCAAATGGGCGTCAAGGTGGTGGCCCCGGACGACATCTACGACGTGGACTGCGACATTTTCGCCCCCTGCGCCTTAGGTGGCGTCATAAACGCCAAGACCATAGACCGCCTGCGTTGTCGCATCGTAGCCGGCGGAGCCAATAACCAACTGGCCACGCCGGAAGATGGGGAAGAGCTGCACCGACGGGGCATCGTCTACGCGCCGGACTTTCTCATCAACGCCGGCGGCATCATCAACGCCGCGGCGGAGATTGGCCAGCCGTACAACCCGGAACGCTCGCGGCAGCAGACCGAACGAATCTACGAGCAGATGGCGGCGGTGCTGACCACCGCGCACAAGAGAGAGATTTCCACCGCGCGAGCGGCTGACAGGTTGGCGGAAGCGCGCTTGGATTCGGTGCGGCGAGTGCGACGGATTTGGCGAGGGTAAGGGGCAGGGTATATTGCCGGGGCAGGGGCGAATAATTATTCGCCCCTACGGCGTTGCCGGATACACGACGGTGTCGGGTCGGTACACAGCCCAGGAGAACCAGAGCTGTCCGCTGCGGCCCGGCAACGGCTCGAGTTGTGAACCGGCCAGCGGACCGCTAATCGCCCGGCCAAAGATGTTCCACTCGCTGCCGGTCTGGTCGTCGGTGATCCGTCCGTCGGCGTCGGCCGCGAAGCTCAGCGTCGAACCGTCGGGACCCTCTGGGGAGAATATACCCGCAGCTCCCACGTCTCGCCCGCTGGCGATGGCGCCGCTATCCAGGGACGATGCTGTCCCCGGCATCCAGAACACCACAATTTCCTCCCCGGCTACCGATGCTTTTACCACCCGTTCATCGGCCAGTGTGGAAAACGAAACGGCCCAAGCGGCGTTGCCTCGCTCGACGGCGACGACACGTTCTACGGCGGGCAGGCGTGGGTCGGTATCGCCACTAAACAGGAACGGAGCGCTGCCGGGACGGTCGTAGCCGGCGTATGGGTTCTGTCCATAGGGGCGACCGGATGCGGGCCGGGAAAGCGCCTTGCCATCAGGGTAAGCCGTTTTGAACTCATCCCAGGACACGATGGACAGGTAAAGTTGTTCCAACCGGCGGCCGGCGTAGTGGCCGATGACGCCCTCGCCGCCGAATTCCTGCCACCAGGATTCGGTCTGGCGGTCGTACATCAGCAAGTTGCTGTCGCGAAGGGCGCCCGTGGTGCCGAAATCCAGCACGGCGCCGTCAACCGTCCGCCTGAACACGAAGGCGGTGTTGCAGAGAGGTCAAAAGGTTATGACAACCGGTTCGCCCCCAACGGTGTCGTTGACTATCTCGTGCCAGACCATGACCTGAACCGGATAGGCGCGAGCATCGCCGTTGAGGTCAACTACCTGCACGGGTTCCCGTGGGTCCAACCACGAGTCGGCATCGGCCACGGTTTCAAACTCCGGGTTGTCAATGGCGGGGATGCCGTCTTTGGGAGGGCCGCCGGTCATGATCTCATCGAATGAGATGGTCGAACGGGTGAAGTCGGTGTCCCAGGATGCCCGGAGTAAGCGTTGGAACCTGGCGCGGGCAGCTTCGGCTTCTGCTGAGCTAACAGAATGTACCGCGCCTTCCGGGGACACCGGGATTGCCGTGGCGGCGGGCAAGTTCGTGGCTACCGGGGCCGCCGTCGCCGGCGCAACAACGGTGGCGAGTTCAAGCAATGCCGCCGTGGGCAACGCGGTGGCTGGCGCGCTGGTGGGGAACGGCGCGTCGGCAACGGCCGTGGGCAGGACGGCCGGATCGGCGCCATCGGGAGCCTGGGCAGTAGCGCAGGCCGTTGCCAAACTCAACGTCAACAGCGCCAGCGCAACGGTCAGCCGCGCCGGCGCCGAAATCACACGCCGCCGATTCCGCAACAACGCGCCTAACGGCCGCGCAGGCGGGGGTCGAACACGTCGCGCAGGGCGTCGCCCAGCAGGTTGAACCCCATCACCACCAGGAAGAGGGCCAGGCCAGGGAAAATGGCGAGCCACGGGCCAGCCTTGACATGGGCGGAAGCCGCCCGCACCAACATCCCACCCCAACTCGGCTGGTCGGGAGGGGCTCCCACGCCCAGGAACGACAACGATGCTTCGATGATGATGGCAAAGCCCAGGTAGTAGGTGGCCAGGACCAGGTAGGTGGCGAAGCAGTTAGGGACGATGTGCCGGAAGATAATGCGGCGGGGGCTGGCGCCGACGGCGAGGGCCGCCGTCACGTAGTCCAGTTCCTTCAGGGATAGCACCTGCGAACGCACGGTTCTGATCACAGGAGCGATCATGCCAATCACGATTGCCAGGATGACGGTATTCAGCGACGGTGTGACCACGGCCATAATCGCCAGCGCGATCAGGAGGCCGGGCAGAGACATCAGGGCGTCCACTATCCGCTGCGAAACCATATCGACCACGCCGCCCATGTAGGTCAGAGAGACGCCGATGACGAAGCTGGCCGTGATACCCACCAAAACGCTTCCCATGCCCACGTACAAGGAAATGCGAGCGCCGTAAATGAGCCGACTAAGCACGTCCCGGCCCACATAGTCCGCGCCAAGGATGAAATCGGCATTGGGCGGTTGCCACGGCGCTGCGGGAGTGGACCTAGGATCGTAGGGAGAGAGGACCGGAGCCAGGACTGCAACCACAACGAGCACCAGGACGATCAGTCCGCCAATCGCCCCCAACGGTTTGGTCCGGATGAAACGGGTGAGTTGAGTCCAACTGCGTCCCGCTAAACTGGGCGCGGCGATTTGTTCACGCGCTATGACGGCCGGTTCCGACGTTTGATCAATCATGGCAACACCTGCCTGCCTACGCGCCTTTTGGAAAGGATCGAGGCCGCGTTTACGCGTAGCGGATCCGCGGGTCGAGGATGCCGTACAGCATATCGATTATCAGGTTGAGCAGCAGCACCACGGCGGCAGTCATCAGGATAACGCCCTGGATGACCGGAAAGTCCCGGTGGATGATGGCGTCGATGAGGAACTTGCCGACGCCGGGAACGACAAAGATCTGCTCAACGATGATGACGCCACCCAACAGACGGCCAAATTGGTAGCCGGACACGGTGATCACGGGCAGCATGGCGTTCTTCAGAGCGTGGCGACCGACGACGACCCATTCGCGCAACCCCTTGGAACGAGCGGTGCGCATATAATCTTCACGCATCACCTCCAGCATGGCAGAGCGGGTGACCCGCGCGGTGAACGCCATGTCGTGGAACCCCACGACGGCAGCCGGAAGGAGCATTAACTGCAAGTTCTGCCACGGGTCTTCCCATAAATGGGCGTACTCTAATGGCGGCAGCCAGCCGAAGCCGTAGGCCAAGCCGTATATCACCAGCACCCCGATCCAGAAGGTCGGCATGGCGATGCCCAGCAGCGCGATTATCCTGCTGACGTAGTCGATGCCGGTATCCTGTTTCATCGCCGACAGAATGCCCAACGGCACGGCGGCGATGAAAGCCATGGCGATGGCGAGGACGGCCAACTCGAAGGTTCTGGCAAAGCGCTCGATGAGCTCCATTCCGAAGGGGGTGCCATAGTACAGGGATTCGCCCAGGTCGCCACGCACGACACCCCAGAGCCAATCGCCGTATTGGACGTAAATCGGACGGTTCAACCCCAGGTCTTCACGCAGCCGCTCGAAGTCATCGTTGGTTACGCGCCCGCCGGCGTCCTCCCCAGTGAGGAGGAAAACCGCGGCGTCGCCCGGCACTATTGAGAACAGGGCGAACACCAGGATGGTGGCCAGCAACATCGTGGGGATGAAGAGGAGCAGCCTTCTAAGCAGGTACTGGTACATTCCTCAACTCCTGCCGGGTACGGCAAGGGGCAGCGAATTGGTAGGCGCGTATTGTACACAATGGCCGGCCTGGGTGAAACCCTGGCGCCGGCCATTGAGGAGTATGAATTCGGATGTTTGGCGTGGGGCTTCAGCGTTTAGGGCACGTAGCCTTTCACGTCAGCGGGGATGGGTTCCCGGTCCGGGTCGAACCAGACGTGGTCCCACTTGTGGATCAACTGCACCGTGGCCGGGTAGTAGAAGTTGCGCACCCGGTAGTCGAAGGCGCCGCCGCTGGAGTACCAGAAGTAGGGCTGCCAGTGGCTTTCGCCCCGGTGCAGGATGTCGGCCAGCTCCTCAAGGTGGCCCTGCCGCACGGCGGGGTCAACGGCCTGGTTCTGGAGGACGATCAGCTCATCCACCCGGTCGTTCTGCCAGTTGTGGGGGTTGCGCAGCACGTCCTGGAGGTAGAACTGGTTGATGATGTCGCCGGGGTCGCGCAGGATGATGCCGGTGCCCACGCCATCCATGTTGGCTACGCCGTCGCGCATTCCCACGTACATGGTAGCCAGGTCGGTGGGCTGGATGACGATGTCGATGTTCAGGTCTTCACGCAGCTGCGGAGCGATGACTTCGGCGGCGGCCAGCGACGGATTGGTGCCAACCGTATTGAGGGTAATCTCGAACCCGTCCGGGTAGCCGGCTTCGGCCAGCAGGGCGCGGGCTTCGGCGAGGGCCGTTTCCCGGTCGCCGTAAGTCGGGTGGTTGGCTTTCAAATCTTCCATGTCCTCAACGACGCCCGGCGCGAAGAACGTGCCCGGCGCGCCAAAGCCGAGAATGGCCTTCTCCACGCCCAAATCCCGATCCATGCCCAGATAGAACGCTCGGCGCACCCGTGGGTCGTCAAAGGGCGGCTTGTCGTGGTTCAGGAAGAATGCCTGGATGCCGGTGGCTTCCAGGATGACGGCGCGCACCCGTCCGTCGGTGTCCTCTTCCAGGCGGGCCATATCTTCGGGGCGATTGCCTCCGGTAACGGGCTGGTAAGAGCCGTACACCTGCCCGGCCTGCAACGCCGATATGCGGCGGGCGGTGTCCCGGATCAGGAAAATCTGCATAGCGTCGAAGAAGGGCCGCCCCGTTTTGAAGTAGGTGGGGTTTTTCTCGAAAGCGTACCCAACGTCTTTTTCCCAATCCCGGAGCATCCAGGGGCCGGAGCCGATGAGGCTTGCCGGATTCCCGGCGTTGATGGCCGTTATGGCTTCTTCCTGGGTCAAGCCGGTGTTGGCCTGCTCTTGCGTCAGGTTCTCAGCGACGTGCTTGGGATAGACCTTCATGTAGTCGGACGCCAGGTTAGGGATGAAGCCGGCGGCGGGGAAACGCAGCGGCACTTTGGCCGTCCGGTCGTCGATAACCGATGCCGTGCCGTGCTTAATGAAGTTGTTGAGGAAGCCGGTGCGCGCCCGCAGCACGCCGTCTTCCACCTGGCCCAGGGTGATACGGTCCAGGGAGAAAACGATGTCCTCGGCGGTGACCGGGTGGCCGTCGCTAAAGGTGGCGTCCGGGTGCAGGTGGAAGATGTAGCCGAATTCGTCGCCTTCTTCATAGGACTCCCAACTGACGGCCAGGTCGCCGATGATCTCGCTGGGGTTCACCGGGTTGTACTCCAGGATCTGGTTGAATCGTGGACCGGATGGGATCAGCACGCTGTTCAGCGAACCGCCGTAATGCACGTCCCAGAAACCGGGGTTATGGGTGGCAACCAGCGGAAAGTCTCCCCGGTAGTGTTTGCTTTCCCCTTCCTGCCACCAGTCGGGCCGCTGGTCAATTGCCACCGCCGTGGGCACCGGAACCGGAGTGGCGGTAGCGTCCAGCGGCGGGGTGGGGGTGGGTTCCTGGACGCCGGCGAAGGGGTCCAAGGTGGGGGTAGCGGCGGCGGGCGCGGCGGGGGCCGCCCCGGATGCCCCTCCGGTAGTCGGAGCGGGAGCTGCTGTGCCGCCGCACGCGACGATAGCGGCGGATAGAACCAGCGCCGCCAGCGCGGTGAGGTTTCGCGGATGCAACCAGCGTCGGAATTCCATCAGGTTTGTCCTCCCTGTCGTTGAATTCGTACCGCAACTGGCGGTGGGCCGTAAGCTACGATACACGCCAAAAATCCAATTGTTTGCGTTGCGAAATCCTATGCGTGGGCGGTGTACTTGTCAAATATCGTTTATAGATACTCGTATTGTTCTATTATTCGTAATATCTGCGACGTGAACGTGAAAAGGCAAATGGGGGGCGGGTCTGACACCCGCCCCCCATCGAGGCATTGAGGTAGCGTTTGCGGACTACGGCACGTAGCCGACCTCGGACGGCATTTCCCGGTCGGGGTCGAACCAGACGTGATCCCACTTCTTGATGAGCTGCACCGTCGGCGGGTAGTAGTAGTTGCGGATGCGATAGTCGAACGCGCCGCCGTTGGAACCCCACATCACCGGCAGCCAGTGGCTCTCGCCCTGGTGGAGAATCCCCGCCAATTCCTCCAGGTAGCCCTGGCGTTCCGCTGGGTCAACGGCCCGGTTTTGCAGGTTAATCAGTTCGTCAACCCGGTCGTTCTGCCAGTTGTGCGGATTGCGCAGCACGTCCTGTAGGTAGAACTGGTTGATGATGTCGCCGGCGTCGCGGAGGATGATTCCGGTGCCCACGCCGTCAATGTTGGCGACCCCATCGCGCATCCCGACGTACATCGTCGCCAGGTCGGTGGGTTGCAGCACGATTTCGATACCCAGGTCCTCGCGCAACTGCGCCGACAGCACCTCGGCCATCGACAGGGCCGGGTTGCCGTTCACCACGTTAAGCGTGACCTCGAATCCATCGGGATAACCGGCTTCGGTCAGCAACTGCCGCGCTTCTGCCAAAGCGGCGGCGCGGTCCATGGCGAACGCCGGGTTTTCGCTCCGCAGCGCTGACATGTCTTCCACCACGCCGGGGGCGAAGAACGTGCCCGGCGTGCCAAAGCCCAGGAGCGACTTTTCCACGGCGTTGTCCCGGTTGACTCCCAGGTACATGGCCCGGCGCACCCTGGCGTCGTCGAAGGGCGGCTTGTCGTGGTTCAGGAACCAGGCCTCCACGCCGGAGTCTTCCAGGATGACGGCGCGCACCCGACCGTCGGTGTCATCTTCCAGTCGCGCCATGTCTTCAGGGCGGTTGGAGCCGGTAACCGGCTGGTAAGTGCCGTACACCTGACCGGCCTGTAGGGCCGAAATGCGGCGGGCGGTATCGCGGATGAGGAATATTTTCAGGCCGTCGAAGAACGGGCGTCCCGTCTTGAAGTAGTTGGGGTTGCGGTCAAAGGTGTAGCCAACGTCCTTTTCCCAATCGCGGAGCATCCAGGGGCCGGAGCCGATGAGGGCGGCCGGCTGCCCGGCGTTGGCGGCCTCCACGGCTTCCTGCTGGGTAAGTCCGGTGTTGGCCTGCTCCTGGCTGAGGTTTTCGGCCACGTGCTTGGGGTACACCTTCATGTAGTCTGACGCCAGGTTGGGTATGAACCCGGAGGCGGGGAACCGGAGCGGCACTTTCGCGGTTTGGTCGTCGATTACCTCGGCCGAGCCATGAACGACGAAGTTGTTCAGGAATCCGGTGCGGGCGCGCAAGACGCCTTCCTCCACCTGGCCCAGGGTGATGCGGTCAATGGAGAACACAATGTCTTCCGCGGTGACCGGGTGCCCATCCGAGAACGTGGCATCCGGGTTGAGGTGGAAGACGTAGCCGAACTCGCCCCCGTCCTCGTAGGACTCCCAACTCACCGCCAGGTCGCCAATGATTTCGTTGGGGTTGACCGGGTTGTATTCCAGGATCTGGTTGAAGCGCGGCCCGGACGGGATCAATACGGTGTTCATGGAACCGCCGTAGTGGACGTCCCAGAAACCGGGGTTGCTGGTAGCCACCAACGGGAAATCGCCCCGGTAGTGCTTGCTCTCGCCTTCCTGCCACCAGTCTGGGCGCTGGTCGATGGCGATGGCGGTGGGAACGGGAACCGGCGTTGGCGTGGCATCCAACGGAGCGGTGGGGGTTGGCTCATCGGCAGCGGCCATCACGTCCAGCGTGGGCGTCGGGCCAGCCGCGGGGGCGGCGGCGCTGCCGCTGTCGGTGGTTTGCTGCGCCGGCGTGGGGGCGCTTTCGCCACAAGCAACCAAAGCGGGCATCAGCGCAAGCATTCCAGCCATCAACAGGAACTTCGGATGCCATAATCGTCGAAAACTCATCGAGCCAGCCTCCTGATTCGTAATGCAACAGCGACGCACGCGATGATGCGTCGCCGTGAATATCAGCGCCGGTAATCGTTGCCCGGCGCCACAGGATGCTACTAACGCTAATTTGTATTGTCAAGATGACGGCAAACCCGTCTGAAACGGTTTCCGTAACGTTGATCGTTTTCGCGACGAAAATTGAGGGCAGGTTTCAAACCTGCCCTCGTGGAGTCGTCTATTTTGGTGGAGTTGCTCAGGGAACGTAACCCACTTCCGAAGGCATTTCCCGGTCGGGATCCCACCAGACATGGTCCCACTTTTTTATCAGTTGGACGGTCGGCGGGTAGTAGTAATTGCGGATCCGGTAGTCGAAGGCTCCAGCAGTTGAATACCAGAAGTACGGGAGCCAATGGCTTTCACCCCGGTGCAGGATTTCCGCAATCTCCTGGAGATACTCCTGGCGTTCGGCGGGGTCAATGGCTTCGTTTTGCAGGGCAATTAGCTCGTCCACTCGGTCATTCTGCCAGTTGTGGGGATTGCGAAGGACGTCTTGCAGGTAAAACTGGTTGATGATGTCGCCCGGGTCACGCAGGATAATTCCGGTGCCCACTGCGCTCATTTCGGCCACGCCGTCCCGCAATCCCACGTACATGGTCGCCAGATCGGTGGGTTCGATTTCGATGTTGATGTTCAGGTCCTGCCTCATCTGCGGAGCCGTCACTTCAGCGCTGGGTAGCGAGGGCGTCGTGTTGACAACATTGAGCTTGATGTCGAAGCCATCCGGATAGCCGGCGGCCGCGAGCAACTGACGCGCTTCTTCCAGCGCCGGGCCCCGGTCCTTCATGAAAGCGGGGTCGGTGGCCCGGGTCTCCTCCAAATTCTCCACCACACCGGGCGCGAAGAAGGTCCCCGGCAGGCCGAATCCCAGCACGGCCTGGCTGATGCCCAGGTCCCGGTCGAGCGCCAGGTAAAATGCCCGACGCACCCGGGGGTCGCCGAAAGGCGGCCGGTCAATGTTCAGAAAGTAAGCCTGAACCGCGGCGCCCTCCAGAACCAGCGCCCGCACGCGACCGTCCGTATCCTGTTCCAGGCGCGCCACGTCTTCAGGAGTATGGCTGGTGACGGACTGGTATGTGCCGTACACCTGCCCGGTTTGCAGCGCGGAGATGCGCCGGGCCACGTCGAGTATCAGGAAAATCCGCAATCCGTCGAAGAACGGGCGACCGGTCTTGAAATAATTGGGGTTTCGGTCAAAGGAGTAACCGACGTCCTTCTCCCACTCGCGGAGCATCCACGGGCCGGACCCGATCAACCCGGTGGGGTTCCCGGCGTTGATCGCCTTCAAGGCTTCATCATGGGCGATGCCATGGTTCGCCTGTTCTTGGGACAGGCTCTCGGTCACATGCTTGGGATAGACCTTCATGTAGTCCGACGCCAGGTTGGGCAAGAATGCCGACGCGGGGTAGCGCAGGGGGACTTTCACCGTATGGTCGTCAATCGCCTCGAAAGCGCCATGCTCCACAAAGTTGTTCAACAGGCCGGTCCGGGCGCGCAGCACTCCTTCCTCCACTTGTCCCAGCGTGATGCGATTCAGCGAAAACACCACGTCTTCCGCCGTTACCGGATGTCCGTCGGTGAATGTCGCATCCGGGTTCAGCTGAAAAATGTACCCGAATTTGCCGGCTTCTTCATAAGATTCCCAGCTTACGGCCAAGTCCCCGATGATTTCGCTGGGATTGACCGGGTTGTACTCCAGAATTTGATTGAACCTGGGTCCCGACGGAATGAGGACGGTATTCATTGACCCGCCGTAATGCACATCCCAGAAACCGGGGTTGTATTGGGCAACCAGTGGAAAGTCGCCGCGGTAGTGTTTGCCGGCGCCCTCTATCCACCAATCGGGCCTCTGGTCCACCGGCATCGCGGTGGGGACCGGAACCGGCGTGGGAGTGGCGTCCAGCGGCGCCGTAGGAGTGGGTTCGTCCGCCGCCGCCATGCGGTCGATGGTGGGAGTGGGCGCGGCGGCCGCTGGCGCAGTGGTTTCTCCCGTCCCGCCAGTCCCGCCCGCGTCTTCGGGGGTAGTCGCCCCTCCACACGCCGCCGCCACCAGCCATAATGCCAATGCAAACGTCACGATCAAAATGCCTGGATGAGCCAATCGTCGCCAATTCACTGCGTTCACCTCCGCAAACCGGATCTCGGATGCTACAATGCGACTGTTAACGGCAACAATACCGTCGGTTGGGTACGTTTCCCACCGTACTATAACCATATAATAGCGATAAACGTCTGTCAATTCGCATTTTTTGAAGAAAGCCGTCAATCTGTATCAATGAATTTGCCTATAAGTCCGGGGCTGACCCTCTCGCTCAGAGAATTCCGACGAGCGTCGTTGGGCAAGGGCACGGCTGTTCATCGCCCAGAAACGCGAACGGCGCCCGTTCCTTGGAGGCGGGCGCCCGTATGATAGTGAAACGTGATCGGGGTTATTTTGAGCCGAAGGACAGCGCAGTAAGCGTGCCGTTTTCCGACGCCGTGGCGGTCAAGAGCAGTCCGCCGGCGACGATGGGAGATGCGGTGACCGCCCCATCAAGTTTCACGACCCATTGTTGAGAACCGTCGGCGACAGAAAGGGCGGTAACCTGGCCGTCTTCGTCGCCGATCAAAGCTACCGAGTCGGCAGCAGTCGCGCCCACCGTGATGTCGGACCCAATGTTGAACTCCCAAAGGACTTCGCCGCTGTCGGCGTTCAGCCCGGTTACCAGGCCGCTGGCATCCGCAACTACCAAGGTCGATCCGGATAATGCCGGCGGGTAGGGCTGTTCGCCCGCGGTTTGGGCAGACCACACATAACCCTGCTGCTCCGGGCCTTGCTTGGCGAATCCCCACAACCACAGCACCGTGCGGACGTATTGGATTTGCCGCTCCAACGGGTAACGGCGTCCCTGGTAATCCAGTCCCCAGACCGTGCCGCCGAAGCTACTGAAATGAAACCGGTCCTCCGTCGCCAGCGGGCCGCCCCGGGCCCAGCGCGCGCTGCCGGCATCGTAGATCATTCGGAGCTTTCCGGTAGCTTCGTCCAGCACGTGGACGCGGGCATCGTTGGCCGTGGCGATCACCTTGCCGTCAACTATGGCCGGCGGCGCGATTACCCAATCGCCCAGCCGGTAATCCCAAAGCGGTTCCCCGGTGGCCGCGTCCAGCGCAATCAAGCGGTTTTTGTCCGATTCGGCGACGAACAGGCGGCCGGCGGCGACGGTCGGCGACGGCAGTGAGGCGACTTGAAGCCGCCGGGACCAAACCAGCGCGCCCGTCTCCGCATCGAGGGCGGACACTACACCCGCCCGAAAGACCACGAAAACCAGATCGTCGGTCACTGCCGGCGTGACGGCAGCCGGCAAGCCGGAATCGTATCGCCACAACACGTTTCCGGCGCCGAGTTCCAGAGCGACTACGCTCCCGTCTTCGGCAGTCAAATACACTCGTTGGCCCGCCACCGCCGGCGGGGCGGTAATGGGAGAGCCGGCAACATACCGCCACATTGTTTTTGGCGCGGCCCCGACGGTCAACGCGCCGCTGGTAGATGCTGACCAGTTGGCGACCCCTCCGCCAGCCTGCCGCCAGTCGGCGCCAGCAAACCCGGCTGGCGTACTTCCAATGTTGGTCGAGGGCAGCGGCGGGTCCGGTGGCAGCCCGGTATAGGCCCATAACACCCAAAAAACCACCGCTAGAACAGGCAAGATAACGATGGCCGCCCGAACGAGCCGATTGCGCAGGAAATCAAGACGAACCCGGCGGGAGCGACGTTCGGCTTCAGCCGGAGCGACGGCCTCCAAACCCGAAAATGCTCCGCAGTTGGCGCACCTGGTTCCCCCTCCTGCCGGGTTGAGGTGCCCGCAGAATCTACAGAGGAGAACGGAAGTCTCCTCTGAATCGGTCGAGGGGGTAACCACGATGATTAGAAGGCGGGCCGCTGCAACACCGCCGGATCAATGCGCCGGCGGATGCGCTGACCGTCGGTAGGTTCGCCCAATAGCTGCCCGTTGTCCACCATAACCTTGCCGCGCAGGATCACGGTGGTGGGCCAGCCAAAGATCTCCCAGCCTTCCCAGGGGCTGTAGTCGCGCAGGTGCAGGTCGTCCATGGTGAGGCGCTTGTGGATGGTGGGGTCGATGATGGCGAAATCGGCGTCGCTGCCGGGGGCGATGACGCCTTTCTGCGGGTACATACCCAGCAGGCGGGCGGCGTTGGTTGCGGTGATGTTGGCGAATTGGGTCAGCGGCATCCCGCGCCGGACCACCGCTTCCGTGTAGTTGACGCCCATACGGATCTCGATACCGATATTGCCGCCCCGCATATCCTGCACGTTGCGGCCGGCCGTCTTGTCCAGGTAGGTGGTGAAACTGCTGTCGGTGGCGGTGAAGGTCAGGTTGTTGCCCAACAGGCCGGACCACAGGTCGCTGCCGTCCTCGGGGTATTTGAGGGACGGGTAGGTGTGGTACTTCATGCCGTCGGGTTCGCGGTATTGGAAGGCGTTGAATGAGAGGGCCAGGGTGAGCACCTCTCCGTACACGGCCTGGCCGCGACTGCGGGCGGCGGCCACGGCGTTCACGCCGTCGTTGCCGGTTACGTGGACGAAGTACATACCGGCGCCGTTCTGACCCGCAATTTGTATAACGTCTCGGAAGGCCAGATCCTCTACCTCTTTGGAATGAATGAGGTGGGCGTTGTACCAGTCCCACATATTCCGCTGTTGGGCCATGAGGTAGTTGTACATCACGACCTCGTCGTCTTCGGCGTGAACGGCCAGGACGCCATCGTGGCGGGCCAGTTGCGCGGTGAGGTCGGTCAGGCGTCCGTTGTCGATCCGGCCCGTGGGCGTGAGAGTCAGCGGCGGGTCCTGCGGCGGGCGGATGTTGGTGGTGAAAATCTTGACGCTGGGGAAATCGTTGTTGATGAGCTCGCCGACGCGGGCGATGCTGTCGGCGGTGTTGCTGCTGCGGTAGATGACGTGGGCGGAATAGTCGGCGTAGGTGTTTCCTTCCCACACGGACAGGAAATCAAGGATGCCGCCCACCAGTTCGCCCTCGTTGGGTGCGGGAGCGAAGTCAACGACGGTGGTGGTGCCGCCCCAGATCGCGCCCAGGGAATGCTCCAAAGGGCCGGCGTTGGGCACGCCCTGGACCTGCTGGTGCGTGCCGGGCTGCACGTTGGCGGCGGCGTGGATGTGGGGTTCAATTCCGCCGGGGGTAACGATGCGCCCGGAGGCATCGACGGTCTGGACCGCTTCGTCAATCAGCGTGCCGGGGGCCCCGATGGCAACGATGCGCCCGTCCTGAACTCCGACGTCCACTGGGGCGGCCTCGCTGGGCATGATTACGGTGCCGCCGGTGATTAGCAAGTCGAACATAATCGGCCTCCTGCGACGAAAGGTGAAGGGTGTGGTGAAGGAGCGTGTTGCGACTAGATATAGTCAAAGGGCAGCGTGGCAAGCATCTCGGCGTCAAGTCCGTATTTTTGGGCCTGTCTCAAGTCTCGCCGCGCGCGCCGCTTATCGCCGCGTTCCAGGTGGGCCGCGGCCCGCTGGAAATGCAGGATGGGGTCCTGCGGACTGATGCGTATGGCGGAGTCGAAATCGGCGATGGCGTGGTCGGCGTCCTGTAGTTCCAGGTAAGCGGAGCCGCGGCCGGCGTAGGCAGCGGGGTTATCCGGCTCCAGGGACACGGCCTTGTCGTAATCGGCCAGGGCGGCGTCTGCATTGCCCTGCATCAGCAGGATTTGGCCCCGGCTGAGGTATGGCAACCCGTAGTCCGGAGCCAGGCGGACGGCGCGGCTGCAATCGCTGACGGCCTGGCGTTCCTTGCCGGCGGCCATATGCACGCTGGCGCGAGTGAGGTAGGGATGAGGGTCGTCGGGAGCCATTTTGACGGCGCGATTGAGGTCAGCCATCGCTCGCCGAAAATCGCCGGTTTCAGCATAGGCGGCGCCCCGGCTCATATAAGCTTCGAAACGGTCGGGTTCATGGATGATGGCGGCGTCGTAGGCGGCGATGGCATATTCCACGTAACCGATTTCGGAAGCGATGGTGGCGCGGTTAATGTGTATGTTGACGTCGCGCGGCTCCAGCTGGGCGGCGCGGTCAAGGTCGTTAAGGGCCGATTCCGGCTCCTCCAGTTGGGCATACGCCAAAGCCCGGCCCATGTAAGCCACCGCAACCTGCGGGGCGAGGGCGATGGCGCGGTTCATATCGTCCAGGCCCAACTCCGACTCGCCGCGGGCGATGTACACGGTTCCCCGTCCGTGGTGCAGCGAGGGGTTGTCGGGGGCCAGCGCCAAAGCCCGGTTATAATCCGCCAGCGCCCGTCCTAAATCGCCGGCCACCAGATGAGCCGAGCCGCGGCATTCCCACGCTCTGACGTTCTTCGGGTCATCATTGATGACCCGGTCGAATTCGGCGATGGCCAAGTCTATTTCGTCATCGGCAAGGTAGGCCATCCCGCGCTCAACACCGGATTGGGAGCCATTGGAGGCAGAGACGAATTCGGTCATAAGAGCCACCCCGCTGAACTGTGCCGTCAACCTGCTGGTAGCGCAGATAGTACCACATACCCCATGGCGTCTGGGCGGTCGGTCAGTCCAGCGCCTGCGTCAGGTCGGCGATGAGGTCGTCGGCGTTCTCCAGTCCCACGGACACGCGGAGCAAATCGTCGGGAGTGGCGGTATCCGGGCCCTCGATGGACGCCCGGTGCTCGATGAGGCTTTGCGTACCGCCCAGGCTGGTGGCGCGGACGAAGAGGCGCACGTTGGCGGCCACCCGCATCGCGGCTGCCCGGCCGCCGGCAACCTGGAACGACAGCATCCCGCCGAAGTTGGACATCTGCTCGGCGGCGATTTCATGGCCCGGATGCTCGGGCAAGCCGGGATAATGCACCGCTGCCACGCCGGGGTGGTCTTGCAGAAACCGGGCGATTCTTCCGGCATTGGCGGAATGCGCCAGCATTCGCACGTGGAGGGTGCGGACGCCGCGCAGGGTCAGCCAGCAATCGAACGGCGACGGCACCGCTCCGTACAGATTTTGTATCTGCCGGATGCGCTGAAAGAAAGCGGTCTCCTCGGCGCTGACTACCACGCCGCCGGTGACATCCTCGTGCCCGCCCAGGTACTTGGTGGTGGAATGCACGACCAGATGGGCGCCCAGGGACAGCGGACGCTGGAGCATCGGGCTGGCCCAGGTGTTGTCGCATACGCATAAAGCGCCCGCGGATTGGGTAATGGTTGCCATCTCCGCGATGTCGGTGATTTTGAGCAAAGGGTTGGACGGGGTTTCTACCCAGATAAGGCGCGTGTTGGGTCGAACCGCCCCGCGCACGGCATTGGCGTCGGTCATATCGACGAAGGTGGACTGCAAACCCCAGGGGTTGAAAACCTCCCGGAGCAGGCGGGCGGTGCCGTGGTAGCAGTCGTCCGGGGCGATGACGTGGTCGCCGGGGGCAAGGGCCTGAAACACCGTGGCGGTAGCGGCGGATCCTGAAGAGAAGGACGCCGCCCCCGCGCCGCCTTCCAGCAAGGCCAGGCATTCCTCCAGAGCGCGGCGGTTGGGGTTGTCGGTGCGGGAATAGACAAAGCCGCGTGAGTATTCCCCGTCGGCGTCCCGCTCAAATGTGGTGGAAAGGTAAATTGGCGGGGCGACGGCGCCGGTGGCATGGTCGGGCCGGTGGGCCGCCTGGGCGGCGATGGTTTCGGGGTGCATGGTCATGGCGGGATTGACCGCATCTTATCGCCGGGGCGCCGGAGTGCGATGGTTAGCGTAGGGCGGGTGGGCCAGTGTTAGAATGCAAACGAGCGAGGCCATTATAGCGGAGGACAGAAGGCAAATGATGGATACAATGGGGAAGCAGAAACTCGCGGTGCGCCGGGAACCGTCGCCGAACGATCTCGAGCTGATCGAGAGTCTTGGGGGCACCGAACAGATTCTCAAGGAGTTCGAGGAGCATGACGAGCGCCGCCGCCGCTTGGTAGCCATGGTTCCCGAGCTGACAAAGCAGTATCCCGACCACTGGGCAGCTCTGACGGAAAGCGGAGAACTGCTGATCGTGCCGTCCTTGAAGGAACTGCGGGCGAAATTCGAGGAACTGAACACGCGCCCGGGCAGCAACGCAATAGAGTTTCTCGACACTAACCCGTTGTCGTGGATCCTATGATTGCTGGTTACTTTGATGAACGGGGCCGGCCCTACGTGAGAGGGCTGGTGAGGATTCCCCGGCTAAACGTTGTGGGACGGGTGAATTTTCTGGTTGACACCGGCGCCAGTGTCACGTCGCTGTCCCCTTACGATGGGGATAACCTGCTGGTTCCCGTTTCGGAACTGGTCAACCCCGCGACGCAACAGGGCATCGCCGGGACTCGGACGTACTACCGTGAGCCCGCCGTCATCATGCTTCTTGACGAGGCGGAATGGCAGTGGTTTGACGTTGATCTGTACGTCGCGCCGCCGGGCCTGGGCGCCGATTATCTGCCATCCCTGCTGGGGCGGGACGTGTTGAATGCGGTGCGGATGGAGTACGATTTTCCGGCTGGGCAACTGGAGTTCCGTTAGACCGGCAGCAACAGGGGCGAATGTTCATTGTTGTCGAGATCACTCCCCTTCGGAGACGGAACCATCGTGGTTGATGTACACGTTGAGGATAGGGTACACGACTTCATTGAAGAGACGGACGGCCGTGGAATGGGGGCCGCCAACGCGCTTGACCCACTGGGGGACGGAGTTTTTGATAGCGGACCGGCGCATCTCGTCCTGTATTGCGTAGGAAAGACGCGCGGGTTTCATACCCTCGGCGACGTTTTTCTGAACTGCTTCCGGCTCAAAGCGCGTCAGCAGGAAATAGCGGTTGAGGTAGGCATGGCGCGCGCCTTCCTCCAGGATGATGTTCTGCAAGTCCGGGGGAATCGTATTCCAAAGTTCCCGGTTGACGGTAAGCCAGCTGTGGGAGAGGTTGTAGATGGGGCCGACGATGTAATCGTCAACTTCGTACCAACGCTGGTCATATCCGCACGAGGCGCATGAAATCGCGCCGTCAATCACGCCGCGCTCCAGGGCAGTGTACACATCGATGTAGTCGATGTACCGCGGCTCGGCGCCCATGCCTTCCAGCAGTTCGCTCAGCATCACGCTGTGGCTGCGAATATGCAAGTCCTGCCAGTCGCGGGGATCATCATGGGCTTCGCTCCGGGAGAACAGGTAGTAATCGCCGCTCATCAGGTAGGCGATCTGGACGCCGCCGTTTGCCGCGGTCAGTTCGGCCATTGCGGACTGTAGGGCGTCAATGACGGCGAGATTGTCGGCCCGGTTATGATACAGGCCCCAGAGGTTGTTGATGTCCATGATGGGGTGGTCACGCCAGAGGTACGGCGGATAGATTTGCGCTGCTGGCAGAGCGCCGTCCCCAATAAGGCGCAACGAGTCCACGCCGGAGACTCCCAGTTTAGGGAACGACGTAACCTCAAACTGTACCTGGTCATTGGTGCGCCGCCTGACGCGCTCAATAAAGCCAATGTCCCAAGTTGCCCGGTAATCTCCCGCCGCCGACGCGCAATCCACCAGAGAGCGATTAACGCACGCCATTTGTATCTTGAAGCTATGGCCGCTGGACACCAACGGGGTCAGGTTGAAGTTGGCGCCCTCTCCATAGATGCAGGAAGAGCCGGTTGGGCTGCCGCCGCCGTGAATGGTCGGAACGACGGGCGCCGTTGGGCCGTCGCAAGGCGTGATTGCAAAAGCCTCCGGCCCGTTGGGGCCATCAGTGATATGTACGTCCACGTCGCCGATGCCGGCTTTGGGATCCGTGGGTGGCGGATGCCACTCCGGCGCGGCTTTCGCCCAATTGCTCCACTTGGACCATTCGTATTCACCGTTTCTCCGTTCCAGGCCGGCAATGACACGGAACCAATGGTCTTCCCCATTTTCCAGACCGCCTACAGTTGCGTGATCCCACTCGCCGGAAGTCCATTTGCCGGCAGAATTGTCCCACTTTGCCGACCAGACCCAATGCGCCGTGGCATTCTCGGCCGGCCGCCACCACAGCGCTACCTGGCCGCGATGACCGGTGGCCGCGGCCTCCAGATGCGTAGGATTGCCCAGGACTAACGGCGTGGGCGTCGGCACGGGCGGCGGCGTCAGGGGAGGGGGCTGACCTTGCGCCGGATTTGCGCCCTGGGATGGCGCAGTAGTGCCCAATGCGGCCAAGACGACGATGGTTGCCAATATTGCGGCCAATATGACCGGCCAGCGATATTTTCGGATTGCGCTGTTCACGATTGGCAGACCCCTGTAGGGGCGAATGATTATTCGCCCCTACGGTTGGGGTTAGACACCCGCCTTGATGAACTCCGCCACTCGCTCGCTGATCATTATGGTGGTGGCGTTGGTGTTGGCGCGGATCACGTCGGGCATCACGGAAGCGTCGGCGACGCGGAGGCCGTCGATGCCGTGGACCTGGCCGTGCTGGTTGACTACGGCCGTACCGTCGCTGGCTGGCCCCATCTTGCAAGTGCCGGCGATGTGGTGCTGGGTGTAGGCGTTGCGTAGGATCCAGTTGTCCAGAGCGTCGTCGCTGACCAGATCGGCATCAGTAGGGTTCAGACGCTCCACGATGAAATCCTTGAACGGCGACTGTTCCGCGATTTCCAGGGCCTTGCGGATGGCCTGGCGCATTCGCTGGCGGTCGTAGGGATCGCTGAACAATTGGTAGTCCAGGTCGGGCTGGACACTGGGGTCGGTGGACTGGAGCGACAGGCGTCCAAAGCCCACAGCATTCTGGAGGCCGATACTGAGGCCAAAGTGGAAACCGGATCCATCGTAGGACACGCTGGCCGGGCGGTGCTCGCTGGTCATCAGGGTGGGGGTAATCTGGAAGTCGGCTTTGGTGGGCGAGTCGTCCGCGCTCCAGCGCAAGCCCACCTGGATGTTGGGGGCGAAGGTGTCCGGCTCCTCGCCCTCGCCGCGGAAGAGGACGTAGGCGGCGGGATGGTCGCGGAAATTCAGGCCGACGCCGGGCAGCTCATGGTTCACCGGAATTCCCACCCCGCGCAGGTGGTCGGCGGGGCCAATGCCGGACAAGAGCAATATCTGGGCGGAGCCGATGGTGCCGCTACACAGTACGATTTCCTTGCCCGCGACGGTAAATATCTCGCCGCCGCTTTCCACCTCAACGCCCACGGCCCGGTTGCCGTCCAGGATGACGCGGCGGGCGTGGATGTTGCCCCGCACCGTCAGGTTCAGTCGATGGCGGGCAGTGTTGAGGAAGGTCAGAGAGGTGCTCATCCGCACGCCGTCGATGTTGTTCATGGGCCGGGGCGAGACGGCGGTGTAGCAATCGGGGGCGTTCTGGTCGGGATGTTCCGGTATGCCCAGACGGACGCAGGCGTCGTAGAAAGCGGTGTTGAAGGGCAGCCAGTCCGGCCGCTTGGGACGGCGCACCGGCAGCGGGCCTTCCGAGCCGTGGAAGTCGTCGCCACTGTAATCCCAATCGTTTTCCAGCTTGCGGAAGAAGGGCAGGCAGTCGGTGAACTTCCATTCGTCGTTGCCCCATTCGGCCCACAGGTCGTAGTCCTCGGGGATGCCACGAAAGACGACCTGACCGTTGATGGATGAGGAGCCGCCCATGGCCTTGCCCCGGGGAATTATCATCGGTTCGTCCTGCAATGGCGTAGCCCGGCCCCGCAAGTCCCAACTGTGCGGGCCGTAGGCGGAAAGCCAGGTGTTGTTGCCCTGCTTGAGGTCTTCGGGCAGATGCTCAAAGTCGGGGTAATCGGGGCCGGCTTCCAGCAGGATAACGGATTTGTCGGTCATTTCGGAGAGTCGGGTGGCCATGACACAGCCGGCCGAACCGCCGCCGACCACGATGTAGTCGTACTGCATTGTCTGTTTCCTCCTCAAAGTGGGAGTCCGGAAGTCGGAGTCCAGCGCTGGCGGCCGGGCGGCAATCACCGGAGCCAGGTGTACGGACGCCCGTCGCAGGGCAACGGCCGCAAGGCTCAAATCGTCGGGGTCATCTGCTTCGGCGAACCAGTACGCGGTCAAATCGCCGTTTTCTTCAATCAGTGTGGCGGTGCCATCGCCATCGCCGATGACCAAGGTATCGGTTTCGGAGCAGTAACCGCCGTTGGTTTCCAATGGCATGAGGTCGCTCACAAACATAACTTCCAAGGCCACCGGTCTGTATCCGCCGCCCGACGGCCGGACGATCCTGGTCCAGTAATGGCCCTCCACATCGTAACTGCCTTCACCACTCTCGGTTGTGTACAGCATAACGATGTCGTCTTCCGGGCTGTAGTGGGTGTGCAGTCTCATTTTCGCGCCTCGAAACTCCCGGCTTTGCAGCGTCGGTCAAAAAGCCGCCGGGTATTGTTTCTCCAGTCCCTTGTCGCTTTGTCGTCCAGGTAGGCGTTAACCAGCCTGTTGTCATCCGGGGATACCACGACTTTCATCAGGCGATCCTGTCCTTCGTATTCGACTTTTCCCCAATATGTGATCCCGTCTCTGCAATTGGATGTGGTGATGCACCGGAACAGCCAACTCTCCAACACCTGCCGAATTTTCCCGGCAGTAACCATCCTGCGGTCGGGACGGCTAACGGCTATGTCCCGCAGGTAAGGAGTGATGGTCCGCGTTTTGCCGCCGACGGTTATCGCGTTCGGCAATTGTCTTGCGGTGGGCGACTCGCAGGACGGGCTATTTTTCCGCATGATTAGCGTCGGCTTGCGCCGGCAGTTAGATCCGCAACGGCGCTCCTCATCCCCTGAAAATCAGCCAGATTCAGCAAACCCTGCTTCTGACGATCACTTTGAGAGGAATCTACTGAGAGGATTTTAGCACACGATGTCGGGCACATTCCGGCGCGTTGGAGCGACACGAAAAAGCGGGGGCGACCACTGCGGTCGCCCCCGTTTTCACCTCATGGGGCGGTCGCCATGCAACTCGGAGATAGCGTCGGCCTGTTCGTCCCAGGCCGTTTTGAATGCCGCTTACAAGGTACTGTCCAACGTCGATGATCTTGGGCACTCTCGCCAGGACATCGGGCCCATTGCCCTTGCCCGCGTGGTGAGCGCGACGGTCAATAACGCTACCAACCCGGCCACCACGAGCCAACGCTTTCTGATGCCACGAATTCTGTTCGAGGCTCAGGTATTCAGCATAATTCAGGTGGCAGCGAGCCGGCATTGTCCGACGGGCCGGCGTCGTGTCCGATGCGGGAACGGTTATGCTAGAATGGGAATTGCCCCCGTAGCTCAGTGGATAGAGTGCTGGCCTCCGGAGCCAGAGACCGGAGTTCGAGTCTCCGCGGGGGTACTTGCTTTGATGCCAACGGCCGGGCGGAACGCCGGCGCGTCGGGGTGTGGCCTAGCGGCAAGGCGCCTGCTTTGGGAGCAGGAGATCGGCAGTTCGAATCTGCCCACCCCGACCAAGTTTCGCCGATAGTCTATGTACCACGAATGTGGAATTGGGTACCATAAGTCCACAGAGTTAACCGAATGCCGGGCATAACTTGGAGGTGGAGAAATGGCGAAGAAAATCAGAGTGGAAAGCGATGGCACAGTATATCTCGGCGGTGGCTTCCTGAGCTCAGGGGATAGAATAGGCCGGGTGGATTCGTCCGGTGACGTCTATCGGGGCAGCGGTGGCTTCTTCGGTTCCGAAAAGAAGGCGGGCCGGGTGGATTCGTCCGGTGATGTCTATCGGGGCAGCGGTGGCTTCTTCGGTTCCGAAAAGAAGGCGGGCCGGGTGGATTCGTCCGGTGACGTCTATCGGGGCAGCGGTGGCTTCTTCGGTTCTGAAGAGAAGGTAGGCCGGGTGGAAAATAACGGCACCATCATCAAGGGTGGCGGTGGGTTCTTCGGCTTCGCGGAGGAAATAGGCAAAGCCGAAGGGGCGGACAAGCAAAACAAGGCCGGCGCCGCCCTCATTCTGCTCTACGAGGACTAGACGGGCCAGTTTTCAAGGCTCCAGCCCATTTCCCAGAACGCCTGCTCGTAGCGGGTGCAGGTGATGTAGGCTTCCTTCATGGCGGCGATTTCGGCGGGGCCGGCGGTGGCGGCGATGCGGTCGCAGATGGCGCGGCATTCCTCGGCGACGGATTGCTGCTCCGCTGCGGCGTACATTTCGATCCACTGGGCATAGCCGGGATGATCGGGCAGCCCCTGGTCGGCCAGGCGTTCTCCGACCCGCCAGTAGCCCCAGATGCAGGGGAGAACTGCGGCGACCAGTTCGCCAAAGCTGCCCTGGTGGGCGACGCGCAGCAGGTAGCTGGTATATGAGTAGCAGGTGGGCGCGTGCCGGGTGGCGTCCAGCTCGGCCTCGGTGATGCCGAATTGGGCGCAGTAGGAACGGTGCAGGTCCATCTCGGTGTTAAGGATGTAGTCCACGGCGCGGGCGAACCAGGACATGGCCGGCAGGTCAGGAGCCTTGGCGGCGGCCAGCGCCAGACAGCGGGCAAAGTCGATGAGATAGACGTAATCCTGGGTGATGAAGTGCTTGAAACGGTCCAGGGGCAGGGTGCCGTCGCCGATGCCCTGCACGAAGGGATGGAAGGCCATGACCTCGCGTTGCGCTTCGGATTCGCGTTCGATTTCGTCGCAAAAGGACATACAGGCACCTCCGGGGTATGAAACGAGTCGCGCTCGCGTCCAAAGGGTAGGGGCGGCGGGGCCGGTAGTCAACATTGTATGGAAGCTCATGCGTACCCGGTTTCCGGCGGAGGAATGTCAGAAGCAGGATTACCAGGATTTTACGGATTATCAGGATAAGATCGTCCGACGGCAGAAGCATCCAATCCTGGAAATCCTTCCAATCCGAAAAATCCTGCTTCTGACAATCTGCCAAAATGGGTACGCGCGAGTGACGGAAGCAGTGACAGTTGGGCGTTTCGCCGGCGTCGGGGTATCGTCTATAATGACTTCGCCGATTACGCAAATGGAAATTTCGGCGCCCGACCGGCCGCATGGGACGGTTGGTCGGGTCGGAATGAATTGAGAGGGTTTTCTCATGATGATGTTGTTTTTGCGGGACGTTCCCGACCAGGCCCGGGCCGGTGAGGTGAAACGGGTCTCGCGGGGTTACGCCCGCAACTACCTGCTACCGAAGGGCTTGGCCGAAATCGCCACGGACGAAACGCTCAAGCGCCTGGAAAAAGTTAAGTACGAAGGCGACCAGGTTCGAGCGCGGGAGACGCAGGTGGTTGAGGAACTGGCCGAGGTATTGGACAACCTGACGGTGACGATCCCCGGTCGGGTCACCCCAACCGGCCGCTACTACGGGGCCATCAGCGGCGCGCGCATCTCCGATGCGTTGGGCGAGTTGCTGGAAAGGGACATTGACCGGCGCATCACCAACGCCGTGGAACCCATCCGCGAACCGGGCGAGTACGAGGTCGTGCTTAACCTGTCCAGCGAAATCCGCGCCACCGTGAACGTCATTGCGTCCATTGAGGAATAATTCGCGTGGTAGTCGCCCAGTACAGTGAACGGCAGCTGCCTTACGACCACGAGGCGGAAGCCGCAGTGCTCGGCGCGTTGCTGATCGACGGCGACGCGCTGCTACGGGTCACGCCCGTCATCAAACCGGAGGATTTTCACCGGGCGCGGAACCAGTTCTGCTTCGCCGCGTGCTTGGCGGTGTTCGGGCGGCAGGAAGCCGTGGACCAGATTACCGTCGCCAGGGAACTGCAACGGCAGGACCGCCTGGAGCAAGTGGGCGGCTTGGCGTATCTGGGCCAGCTGATTTCGGGTACTCCGACGTCAGTGAACGTGGAGCACTATGCCGGCATAGTGGCCGACACGGCGGCCAAGCGGCGGTTGATTGACGCCGGCAATCGCATCGCCGAGTTGGGGTTCGAGGATAACCAGGACGCCGACGACACCATGCGGCAGGCGGTGGAAGTCCTGTTCCGCGTGCAGCCCACCAACAACGACCGGGGTTTTGTCCCCCTCAGCTCGGTGCTGGACGTGTACCTGGAAGGCGACATCGGCGACGTGTCGCTGACCGACGAGCCGCCGTTGCAGAGCGGCTACGGCGATTTGGACAGTCTGCTGGGCGGGATGCAGCGGTCGGACCTGCTCATCGTGGGGGCGCGGCCCGGCCTGGGCAAAAGCAGCCTGGCCCTGAACATCTGCGCCAACGCGGCCAAAGCGGGGGAGGTGTGCGGCATCTTCAGTCTGGAAATGAGCCGCGAACAGATCGCCATGCGGATGCTGGTGGCCGAGTCCGGCGTGGATTCGCACCGGCTGCGGCTGGGGCTGCTGTCCGAGAACGAGCAAAACGTCATCTCCGACGCGGTGGGAGCGCTGTCGGGCCTGCCCATTTTCATTGACGACACCCCGTTCCAGACCACCATGGAGATGCGGAGCAAAGCCCAGCGGCTGCAACTGGAGCACGGGCTGGATTTCCTGGTGGTGGACTACCTCCAGCTGATCCAGGGCAGCAACCGAAGGCAGGGTTACGGCGAGAACCGGGTGCAGGAGATCAGCGAGATTTCCCGCTCCCTCAAGGGCATGGCCCGTGATTTGAACGTGCCCGTTTTTACGTGTTCGCAGCTCAGCCGCGTGGTGGAAAACCGGCCGGGCCATAGACCGCAACTTTCCGACTTGCGCGACAGCGGCAGCATTGAGCAGGACGCCGACGTGGTGACCTTTCTGTACCGGGAGGACCGGAACTTCACCGAAGAGGAATGGGAGCAGCACAATCCGGGCCGGCCGTATCCGCGCAACCTGGTGGAGCTGATTGTCGCCAAACACCGGCACGGGCCGACGGGCAGCTTTCACCTGTATTTTCGGGATACTTTGATGCGGTTTGACGAGTTGCAACGGTATGAGGAGTCCATCGCCTGATATGGCGACAGCGCGCTTCGCAGATAACTGTAACGGTTTCAGATATATGGAGGGATTGACGCAGCAGCATGGACGTTCTACAATGCACAGCAGGTTAGAACTTGAGTTTTGCAAGGATGTTCCATGCTCGCGTCCGTTGCCCCCACTCCCAACCCTGCGGCTAACACCCGCAAGATATCCATCCCTGCCGGAGTCCTTGGCCACTGGCTTGCCGAGATTGACGACCCCGCCGAGTTGAAAGTGACCCTGCGGGCGGTGGCCGTTCTGGCACCCGAGCCGAACCGACGCGGGGTCCCGCCTTCGTTGACTCTGTACGACCTGCTGGGCGACAGCATTTTACGCCAAGTGTCTGTGCTGCGTGACGACGGCGCAATCCGCCAAGCGTTGGCGGCCTCGCTGCACCGCGGCACGTTGGTAGCAACACGAGACCGGGGTGAGATTCGTTTCTTTCTCAACGACGATTGTTGCCGCCGGTATTTTGACAAAGCCGGCTTGTCCACTCTGACGGCTACCGATGCAGTCGGTCACCAGCAGGCGGAAATGGCGTCAATTGGCAGCCATTCTGCGGTTCCAACGGCCTTGCCGCGTGCTAACATATTTACCCTGTACGAGCAGCACATCGGCACCTTTGGGCACAGCATGGCCGAACAGCTAAAGGCGGCTGAAAAAGAGTACCCGGCCGCTTGGATTGAGTACGCATTTTCCATCGCGTCCGAGCACAACGCACGAAGTTGGAGTTACGTGAACACCATCTTGCGTCGCTTGGTACGCGAGGGACTGCCCAACGGTGCGGTGGTTGCAAATGAGCATGGAAAGTTTAGGAACGATTCTGAGACGAATCGCCGCGAGGCAGTCTTGGAACAGTATAGACGACTTTTCGGACAACCTGAATGGGAATCCCGAGAGCGGAACCCGGACGGAAGTTGATACTGAACCCTGTCCAATCTGCAATAACGCCGGTTGGCTGACACGGCCTCTCCCTCCCGCGCATCCTGAGTTCGGTTCAGTATTTCCTTGTCAGTGCCGGCGCTCCAACTTTGATCGAGTCCAACGTACCGCCGCCTTGGAGCGATACAGTCGCCTCGGTTCTTTACGGCGCGAGACCTTTGCATTGGCTAAACCGGGCGGTCCTGACGATGACCCTGCCAATAGCCAAATGTACGCGCAAGCGTTAGCCGCTGCGGCCTGCTACGCTGATCAACCCGAGGGATGGCTAACATTCGCCGGACCCAGCGCCAGCGGCAAAACGTACTTGGCGGCGGCAATAGCCAACCGCCAGATTGAGTTGGGCAATCCGGCGTTGTTCATTACTGCCGCCGACTTGCTGGATTATCTGCGGAGCGGGTTTGACGATGAATCCGAGTTGGGATTCGTTGACCTTTTTGAGCAGGTCCGCAACGCGCCCTTGCTGATTCTGGACGACCTGCCCACCCGTCCAGCAACGCCATGGACACAAGAGCGCTTGTTTCAGCTGTTGGCATGGCGTCACTCCGGGCGGATGCCCACGGTCATTACCCTCCGCGGCGCTCCCAACCGCCTAGATGAATTTTTGCGAACCCGCATGGAATCCATGGACGGGTTTGCCCAGCTTTATCACCTGGGGCGAAGCATCGCCGCGTATGGCCAGAGCGTTGGCGCAATACCTCCCAATACGCGCCGGCGCATGACTTTCGACGCTTTCGACCCGCAGGGTTACGGTCAGTTGAGCCGTGATGAAGAAGCCAGCCTGTCAACAACCAAAGTGTTTATGCAGAATTGGGTTAATCTGCCGACAAACTGGTTGTTCCTGGTTGGCTCTGAGGGTGCCGGGAAAACACACCTAGCGGTTGCGGCTGCCTCCGCACGTCAGGAAGCTGGCGATGACGTTTTTTTCTCTTCCGTTGCGGATTTGCTTGACCATCTGCGCGCCGCTTTCACACCCGACAGTCCGGTCACCCACGATGATTTGCTGGAACATATTAAAACGGTGAACCTTCTCGTATTGGACGATATGGGAGCAGAACGCACCAACGATTTCGCAGAAGAAAAACTCTTTCAAATCCTTGACTATCGTTACGCCGAAAGACTCCCTACTATCATAACTACCGCTCAGTTGGACGTTATCAAGAAAAACCGCCCCCGTATCTTGGCGCGGCTGAGTGATAGGTTAGTAGTGACAAGACTCCTGGTATTAGCCCCCGACTATCGTCAAGGGGATTTGGCACGCTAACCGAGGTGCCTCCTGACCAACAAAATCCCGTCCATCCTGTACATCCATGCAAAACCCTTTTTACCCTCACCAAGCGAGACCACGCCATGACCACACCCCATGCCACCTTGCAATTCGACGACTGGAACGCCGCGCAGGATTACTTTTTCAATAACGGCCTCACCGATGGCCTGCCCGTCATCCCGCCGACGCCGGAGCGGGTGCAGGCGATGCTGGACTACGCCGGCGTGGACGCCGAGCATGATCTGGGCACCGAGATAATCCGGCAGAAGCGGTTCACCGCCGGCAAGGCCGCGGTCAACGCGGTGATGGCCGGATGTTTGCCGGAGCATTTTCCGGTGGTGATGGCGTCGCTCTCGGCTATCACGGATCGATCCTTCAACCTCCACGCCAGCAGCACTTCCACCAACGGCGTCACGGTGCTGACGGTGGTGAGCGGGCCTTATGCTGAAGCCATCGGCATGAGCGGCGGCGTGGAGATGATGGGCAACGGCAGCCGGGCCAACGCCGCCATCGGACGGGCGGTGAACCTGTTTAAAGCCAACTTCTACGGCTCCGTTCCGGTGGTGATGGACAACAGCACTTTCGGGCACCCGGGGAAGATCAGTTTCGCATTCCCGGAGAATCTTGCCATCAGCCCCTGGCCGTCGCTGGCGTCGGAATTGGGCTATGGGGATGACGCCACTATCGTGACGGCCTATGCGACGCTGGCTCCGCTACAGGTAACGCTGCACGGCGACCGGAACCCGGCCGACCTGCTGACCACCGTGGCCCACGCCATGCTGGCTTTCGGCCCGGGTATGCCCGAGGTAGTCTGCGTCATCAGCCCGGAGGCCATGGGACACGTGGCCGCCGCCGGTTGGAGCCGCCGACAGGTGGCCGAGTTCCTGCACGAAAAGGCCCGGCTTCCGGTATCGGAGTGGATGCGCTGGCATCGGATGGGTCACGAGTTGGACCACGACCGCATGGTTCCGGTGGTGCCCGACGCTGACCGCATCACCGTGCTGCCCGGCGGCGGAATGGCCGGCGGGTTCGTCAGCCTGATCAGCACCTGGGGCAGCAGCCGGTCGGTGACGCGGCGGGTGGTGTGACGTCAAACGGATAGCGAACAGCCGTGCTATGGCGTATAATTACCAGCATCCGCAGTACCTGGCGGCGCGGGCCGAGGCGTTTGCGCGCTCCGGCGGCCTCTGCCAGTTTTGCGGACAAAAGCCGGCGGTAGAAGCGCACCATTGGGCAGAACGCTACCCGCCGGAATCTGATACGACGGCGGACGACCTTACGGCTCTCTGCAACCTTTGCCACCAAATGGCAACGACGATGCGCCGGTTTGCCAGAGCCGGCGGAGACTCATACCGTTTTATGGCCGCGCTCAAAGCCAGCGTTGAAGAGGAATTGCGATGGAATACGAAGTCAAAATCCGTGGGATTAAGCCCATCATCCAGCACAACGGAGCGGCCGGACTCGACACCCGAAGCCCTGCCAACATCGAGAAGGCGGAAATCGCCCGCAAGCGTGGCTCCAACCGAACCATCACCGACGATGAACGACTCCGAGAGCTCGAGTGTCAAGTCAGCCTTTACCTCGACGCGAGCGGAGCGCCTACAATCCCGGAAGCGGCTATCCGAGCCTGCATCGAAACCGCCGCCCGCAAAATGAAACAGGGGCCGCAGGTCAGGGAAGGGCTCATCGTCACCGAGGTGGTATCGTTCGACTATGACCGGGAACGCTATGGCGTTACGGCTGACGAATTGGGCAAAACCGCTCAGTTCACCGTTCCGGTGAAAGTGGGACAAGCTCGAATTGAGCGGACGCGAGCCAAGTTCGACGAATGGGAATTGACGTTCCGCCTGGACACCGACGAAGAGTTGGTTGACCAGTCTCAGCTTGCCAGTTGGCTGGACATCGCTGGCCGGCGCATCGGTTTGGGCGATTGGCGACCGGAAAAGAGCGGTACGTACGGCCGCTTTGAGACAGTCAGCATCGAACCGATTGGAGGATAAGGTCAACTGTTGGCACACCAAGACATAGCTGGGCTGGGCGGGGCTACGCAAGGCATGGCCAGGTGCGGCATGGCGCAGTTCGGCACGGCATGGCAGGGCAAGGTTTTGAGTTCGAAACTAATATGTACAAGGCACAAAGCGTGGCACGGCATGGCTCGGAAGGGCGCGGCCGGGCTCGCTCCGGCTCGGCGTGGCAGGGTCAGGCATGGCATGGTGCGGCCGGGCGCGGCAGGGTTCGGCACGGCAGGGCAAGGTTTCAAACTGTGGGCGTATCAAGGCTTGGTGCGGCAGAGCGGGGCAGGGCTTGGCTAGGTTTGGCGTGGCCCGGAAAGGCAGGGTAGTGCATAGCACGGCTCGGCTTGGAAAGGATTACTCGTTGGGGAATCTCAGCGGGTAATCCATGATCTCACTAGGAGGCTAAATTATGGCGACATCGGCAGCATCAATCACCACCCTCGATCCCCGGGATGACGCTCCGCCGGCCCCGTCACGGCTGGCGCAGCGGCCGGCCACGCTGGACGGCAAGGTCATCGGGCTGTTTTCCAACAACAAGCCGCATTCCGAGGACCTGTTGCGTCGCATCGCGGCCATCATTGGGGAGCGGTACGACATCGCCGGCACGGTGGAGCACAATAAGGGCGGCTGGCAATGGCCGGCGCGGATTGAGGATTTGCAGCGCACGGCGCAGAGCATTGACGTGGCAATACACGCGACGGCGGAATGAGGGTCCTGCACCGCGTGCAGTGTGCACGACGCAATGGAAACCGAGCTACTGGGCATTCCCTCCACCGTCCTCACCACCCGACCCTTCATCAGCCAGGCCCATGCCATGTCGCGGATGCGCGGCGACCCGGACTACGGGTTGGCGATCATTGAGCATCCCATAGTAACGCTGACCGACGCCGAGTTGTCAGAACGGGCGGCAACGGCGGCGGCGCAGGTGATTGCCTGCCTGGTGGATAGGTAGGCCGACACGTGGTGGTACAATGAGACCGGCGGACCTGCCCAGGGAGTTGGCGGATCGGGGCATCTGGTGGCAGATTATCGGGTTCACTCTGGTCGGCTGCGTCAGCCTGGCGATTCTGGAAGTATTTGCAGGGTCGGAGTTCTGGGCGTACCGATGGTTCACGACTGCGGTAACGCGCCTGTATTGGGCGTTCGTGATACCGCTGGCCGGCCTGTTTGAAGAGGCGAGGAAAATGTTTGAGACCAAGATGGAGATCAGAAGAGTCGCCAGGGCGAAAGCACTGGCCAAGGCGCGCGACGAGGGACTGCGCGAGGGACTGCGCCGATACAGCAGCCGCATGGCCGAAGCCCGCCAGCGCTTTGGAGTGCGTGATGAGGCGACCGGAGTTATAACTCTCCCGCTAACATCGGAAGTCGAAGAGTTCCTGCTTGGCGAATCCGATGAGACAGCCTAACGCACAAGCGGGGCAGTTGTGATGACTGCCCCGCTTGCTCTGCTCTGGTGAGCGAGCGGACTACATCGGCAGATGCACCGCCTCGCCACTCTGGGCGCTTATGGTGACGGCTTCGGTCCATTCCATGTAGTGGACGCCGATGTTGAACGGGGTGCGCATCACCGGGGCGCCGTCGCGGACGGAGGCGATGAACTCCTGCTCCACGGACCAGGCGTAACGGCTTTCCGGCGGATTGGCGATTTCCTGGAGTTCAGAGTCGCCGCGCTTGCCGCCGAAGACGCGCATCCGGTTGTCCACGTGAATGGTGCCGTCGGTGCCGTAGAGCCAGACGTCGTTGCCGGGGGACAGGCCGGCGCAGGCGCTGAAGCGCAGGTGGGCGTTGGCGCCGTTGGCCAGACGGCAGAGAATGTCCACGGTGTCCGGGATGGTGACCGAGCGCCAGTTGCCATCATCGTCCTTGCGGTGGGGGACGGTGATCTGACCCATTGCCATGACCTGGGTGGCGCGGCCCACCCAGCGGATCATGGCCTCGTACCAGATGCCCATGTTGAGGATGTTGAAACCGCTGAGGTCGCGATCCTGCCGCCAGTGCATGGTGGAATCGCGGTCAGCGAACCCGGTGAGGGACTGTATCTCGACGGATACCAGGTCGCCGATGAAACCTTCGGAAATCAGTCGGATGAGCAGGTCATCGATGCCGAATGTCATCGGAGAAGGAACTATTTGGGTTACCAGGCCGGGCGATTGTTGAGACGCGGCGAGCATATCGTGGGCTTCCGAGGCGTTCATCGCCATGCGGGCTTCGCAGAGAACGTGCTTCCCAGCGGCCAGGGAGGCCATGGTCAGGGTGCGATGCATGTAGGGCCAGGTCCCAATGCAGACGGCGTCCAGGCTTTCGTCTTCCAGCAGTTCTTCCCAGCTATCGTACACGGTGGGAATGTTGAAGGCGTCGGCGACCCGTTGACCCGACTCGCGGGAACGGTTGGCGACGGCGCCGATTTCGACGGCGGGCGTGCTGTTGAAGCCCGGGATGTGCCGGTCGCGGGTATTACGGCCGGCGCCGATTAGCCCGACGCGGACGGATTCGATGGCCACAGTTGAACCTCCTTGGGGTTGCTTCGAGGGAGCGCCGGCGGGATATGGAGAGACGGCGCGGCGTGCAAAATTATAGGGTAAGGCCACCACCGGGTCAAAAGGGAACACCTGCTCATGCGTACCCACTTTCCTCAAACTGTCATTGCGAGCGCAGCGTGGCAATCTCGTCGCCGGAGCAAACATCGCTCACTCGTCGAGATTGCCACGTCGCTACGCTCCTCGCAATGACAAAGTGGGTACGCATGAGGGAACACCTGGCACAGGGCGCGCCAAGAGCCGTGGCAAGCGGACTACCAAGTCCCGGTCTTTTTGACCTCGTATATCCTGGTTCCATGGTTGGCATAGGCCAGATCGAGCGTTCCCGCGCCCACCATCAGGTCAAACTTGGCAATACCGTCAGGCAGGTAATATAAACGCTCCAGGTCGCCTACTATGATGTAGGCGACGTCGTAATCGCCAAGCAAGCCCAGCGCAGTCTGTTGGCTGCGCGTATTGTAGATGGTGGCGACGTCCCGGCCGCGTTGACGCACCGCGTCGCCGTCGTTGCGTTGCTGGGTTTGATGCCAGGGCCATCCGATGACAGTAGGCAAGCCGGTGTATTGGGAAAAGCGGCTATTCCAGCAATATTGGCTGCCGTGGGCCTCCAAAATGACCGGGGTTCCCACCGCATTGTCCTGCAGCCACCGGATGGCGTCGTGGTCCCATTGCAGATTGATTAGGCCACCCGGTTTGTCGGCGCACCAGTCGGGTGGGTGATATTCAGCACGGGACATCCACGCTTCGCCGTCCAGCGTCAGCGGCATCGAGTTGAAACGGTCCGCCATGCGAACCGGCGTAGCCAGCGCGGGATAGACCAGGACACCGACGGCCACCAGCGCTACCACCTCAACCGACACCCACCGGACGCTGCGCCGGGCGGTTGTGTCGCCGGGAGGCAGAACGGACCAGCCTCGCCAGAAACCGTACCCGCCGGCCACGGCAAAGAGCAGCCACGCGACCAGGTAATACTTGAACAGGGTGTTCATCCGGGCGATGTCGTCCTCAACGCGCACGAAATCTACGCCGATGCCGATGGTCAGCGCCATGGCCAGCATCGACAAGGCCGCCAGGTCGGGCCGCCGGGTCGGGTACTCGTCGGATGCCAGGGCCGCCACCATCGTCCACCCGGTCAGCATCAGCAGGACGGTGAGCAGGCCGGCGGTAGTGAACCCGGCTGCCCAGAAGTAGCCGGCCAGCAGCAGGCCGACGACGACGGCAACCAGCAGCCACTGGTGAATGAGCGGTATCGGGACGGCGTTCCTGATCCGGGCCAGGATGGGCGGTACGGCCCGGGGCAGGGTTGCGGCCAGCAGGGCGACGGCGGCCAGCAGCGGCAGGGCGTGTATCAACAGGTAGTAGGTCAGCGGCGTGCGCCAGTGGGTTGCTTCGATACCCGTCCCGAAGGTTTCCGTAGCTTGGTGAAAGGGCAGGAAGGCGAGATAGCTGACCAGCAGAGCCGCCATGATTAGAGAACCCCCCACTGCCAACCGCAGCCGCAGCGGGCCGGGCGTCATCCAGGCGGCGGCCCCGGCGAACCCGACCATCAGTATGGCGTAGGCTGGGTACTCCCAGGAGTTGATGGCCCAGAGACTGCCCACCGCCAGGCCCAGGCCGGCGGTCGTCGCCCACCGTCGCAGGCTGCGCCACCGGAAGCCGGCCAGCCCGACCAGCAGCGCGAAGCCCAACGCCAGCGCCAGCAACGCAAAGGGCATGGACATCATGTGCGCGTGCAGGTCGGCAAAAAGGAAAGTGAAGAAGGGGAACTCGGTTATGTGAAACCCGGCTCCGGGGTTGCTCGCCGCCTCCAGCCAGGGAGTCAGGGCGGACGGTTGAAATGCGTCGGTTTCGGGAATAGCCCGGCTGCTCCGCCAGAAATCGAAATTGGACAAGGGGGCGGCCATCCCCTGCGTCTTTGCCCTGGCCAGTTCCGCCAGTTGCGCCAGGCCATCCAGATTGCCGGCTACCGTGGCCATCACGGCGGCGATGACGCCGGCGACGGCGGCCCCGCCGGGGAGCCACTTGCCCGTGAACCACCTGGATTCCGGCTTTCGCCGGAATGACGGGATAGCGCTGCGGGCGGCAGCCACCATGTTGTACACCAGCGACCCCGCGCCGGTAGCCGTCAGCGCGAACAGCAGCGGCACCGCCAGGTTGAAAGCGGTGGCCGGAGGTATGCCGGTGATACGCACCGGGATGGACAAGATGAAATAGCCCCAATAGTAGTAGTTCAGATAACCACCGCTGAACCAGGGATCGTAGGGCGGCAGGACAGACGAACGGGCTACGGCGGTAAAGTAAGCCAACTCCATAGGCTTTTCGCCGCCACGCCACGGGTGCCACAGGTCCGGGTTGGCGGCGCGGATGAGGACGAAGGCCAGGTAGGCCAGCAGGAACAACGCCTCGGCGGCGAGTGCCAACCGCCATTTCTCGCGTAACCAGTCCAGCATCAGCCGCCAATGTCGCCAGAGGACGGCGGCGGACAGGAGCGCGACGATGCACAGGGCGAGCCACACTGTACCCGCCGAAAAGCGCATTACGCCGGCGTTGACCAGCATCCACGCAACCCAGGCCACCAGCAACAGGCCCACGACGCGGGAGAACAGCAAACCCCGGTCGGACAGGGGCCGCAACAACCACCAAGTGAAAGGGAAAGCGATGAGGCAAATCAGTTCCACCGCCAGCAACCAGGACAACCACGGAATGCGGTTGGCCCAGCCGTCGCGGTCAAAAGCTTGCGACCAGGTTCCGCCTTCGCGCTGGGCTTGCAGTTGGGCCAGCGCGAGCATGAGCGGCGCGGCATCCGCCGGGTTCACAACGGCGGCGTCGATGCGTTCGCGCAATACTTCCGCCGGCAGCCGTTCCACGTTGCGAAACACCAGAACCTGCGGGTGGTCGTAGTTGATGACGTTCTCATCAGCGTAGCCGAGGTTGACGGTCAAGCCGGAGAGCGAGACCTGCTCCGGTGTCGTGGTCTCGGCCGGGTCCGGCAATCCGGCGCGTCCGTAGGGGTCATCGCGCAGGCGTACCCCGGCTAGTGCGGGGTAGGACGTGAAAGAGTGCTCCAGTCGGTAGCCCAGCTCTCCCGCGAACAGCAGGCGGTAAAAGGCAGAGCTTTGGGGATACCGTTCCGGCAGGCGGGCCACCGAGCCATAGGCGCGGTTGGAATAGAAGACGACGTAATCGCTTGCCGTGAGACGCTCCACCAGTTCCGGCATTTTCTCCGGGTCGCTGTCGGGATGGTAAGCTGGGAAAGTCCACACGTCGTATCGCCCCAGGTCGGGCAGTCGCTCGTCCCAATAGGAGCCGCCGTTGACTATGGATGTCCCCGGCGCAACGTTGGCGTTCATCCACTCGGAGGCGGCGACGGCGGTGTGGGGCCGGCTGTAGATGCCAACGAAAGCGAGAGCGTAAAGGGCCGTCGCAGAGATTATGACCACCAGCACGACGATGCTGGCGGCGTAGGCGTGACGATTTGCGTAGTGTTTGCAGCTATCCCACCGGGTTCGATGCGGTGTCGCAACGGGTTGCAATGGAGCGAGTGGCGGGGTGGATCGTACCGCCACGCCGGCAGTAGGCGGCGTGGCGTGCCATTCTTCGGAGAACGGCGCATCGTCGCCGAATAATGGCTCGTCAAATACCAGGTCGTCGCCAACCGTAGGAGGCGTGGCGTGCCACTCTTCGGAAAAGGGAGCGTCGTCAGGTTCTCGCGCCACCGGCAGCGCGGCTTGTCGGCGTTGACGAGTCCATGCCAGGGCAGCGGTTAGCATTCGCGCCGCCATCAGCACGTAGAACGGCAGCAGCGGGAACACGTAGCGGAGGAACTTGACCTCGAACAGCTCCAGGAAGACGAATCCGGGAATGGCCCAGGCCAGCAGCAGCAGGTCGGCGCGTTGGGCAATGCCGGCGCGCCATGCCTGCCACGCGGTGAACGGAGCGGCCAGCCACGCCGCGATGCCCAGCGGCAGGCCCAAACCCCATACTGCCGTCTGCTTGATCTGATACCAGAACGCCGGAGTATCCACGTACTGGCGGGTGAAGGGCATGACGAAGGCATCGCGCACCATGCGCGACTGCTCCCGGATGTCGCCGAGCATCTGCGAGTAATCCAGGAAGGCATAGGGAGTAGTGATGAAGTAGGCGGCCAGCGCGGCCAATCCGGCCAGCATTACGGTAGGAGCGAAGCTGACGGCCGCCGTCACGGTCAAATCCGACCAACGGCCGCCGGCCCGGTCTTTGCATACCCAGAGGAAGGTCAACGCCAGCGGCGCGAGGATGGGCGCTACGGACACCTTGGGCGCCATGGCCAACCCGACCAACACCCCCAGCAGGACGGCATGGCGGGCGCGTCCGGTGTCGATGAAGCGGAGCATCGCCCACGTCGCCGCCAGGGAAGTAAGCACGGTGAACGGTTCCGGGCGGTAGAAATGGGCGTGCTGGATGTGGATCACCGCGAACGTGGTGAACGCCGCCGCCAGAATACCCGTCCACTGACCGTACATCCGGCGTCCGATGATGTACACCAGCCATACCGAAGCAACATCGGCTAGAGCCGCCAGAGTGCGCCCGGCGAACCTCAGGTCCAGCGCGCCCCAATCAGTGAACAACTCGGCTATCGAGCGGATGAGGACGAGGGCATAGATGAGGACGCTGCCCAGGGGGAACCAGTGGGGGTTGAGGGGGCTGCGCTCGGCGGACAGAGCGGTCCAGAAATCGGGTATGCCGGCTTCCATGCCGGGCCACTGGTTGATCCAGTTCTCGTAGCCCGGGGCTTGGGTGAGCGCGCGGAACATATCGTCGGCGCGCAGGTAGAAGGAACGCTCGTCGGGATGAAACCCGTGGCCGTCGTCCCAATCTATGCCGTAGAGACGCAGGGCCAGGGCTGCTACTAGCAGCGCCAGCAGCAGAAAATTCGGCCCCCACAGCTTGCGCAGGGGGGCGGGAATTCGCGAGGGCAGTTGGCTCCGCGCTGGCTGAACCATCAACCGCCCACGACACAGCAGAGGTCGGCGGTACGGCACGAGTAGCCCCACTCGTTGTCGTACCAACCCAGAATCTTGACCATGCTGTCGTCCAGCACCATGGTGCTTAGCCCGTCGAAGATGCAGCTGTGGGTGTTGCCGCGAATGTCGGAGCTCACGATGGGGTCTTCGGTGTACTCCAGAATGCCTTTAAGGGACCCGTCAGCCGCAGCTTTAAAGGCGGCGTTCACGTCATCTTTGGTTACGTTCTGCTTTAGATCGGCCACAAAGTCAGTAGCAGAGCCGATGGAGGTGGGGATGCGGTAGGCGATGCCGTGGAGCTTGCCGTCGAGTTCCGGCAGCACCACCCCCACGGAGCGAGCGGCGCCGGTGCTGGTGGGGATGATGTTCTGCGCGGCGGCGCGGGCGCGACGCAAGTCGCGGTGGTTGCGATCCAGGATGCTCTGGTCGTTGGTGTAGGCGTGGATGGTGGACATCAGGCCCCGCTCCACGCCGAAGGCGTCGTGCAATACCTTGACCATGGGAGCGAAGCAGTTGGTAGTGCAGGAAGCGTTGGAGATGATGCGATGCTCGTCGCGGTACGCCTCATCGTTGACGCCCAAGACGATGGTGGCGTCCGCGCCCCGAGCCGGGGCCGATATGATGACCTTGTTGGCGCCGCCGCTGTCGATGTGGGCAGCGGCTTTGGTGGCGTCGGTGAAGACGCCGGTGCATTCCACCACGATGTCCACGTCCATCTCCGACCAGGGGATGTTGTTCGGGTCGGATTCCTGGAACTTGCGGATAGTCTTGCCGTCAAAGACGAGGTTGCCGTTGTCGGTGCCGACGGTTCCGGCGTAGGGGCCATACGTGCTGTCGTACTTGAACAGGTGGGCGGCGGTATCGGTGTCTCCCGTACCGTTCACGGCCACCAGGTTGAGGCGGTCGTGATAAGTGGGTGAAAGGGCCGCTCTTGCGACCAGACGCCCGATGCGTCCGAAGCCGTTGATACCGATGCGCGTATGATTGTTCAAGGATCGTGTCATCGGTGTGCCTCCCGTCAGTTCAGTAATGGCCGGTGAGTGGGTGGACAGGCGAGGCGTAACGTGCGCGCGTGCCTGGCGGGGGCGATTATACCACCGAAAATGCGGGGCGGGCAGGGTGCCTTGTGATACACTCCCAAGCCACCTTGAACGCGCGGAGGGCATAATGATCGATCAACAGGCAATAGCGGAGCTCGACCAGCAGATAGAGGGCATCGGAAACCCAGAAGATCCTAAGGATCCTGAAGACAAATCTTTGGATGATCCTCCTCTGGATACTACCCTGATTCGGACGGAGAGCCGCACGATTTTCGAGGTTCTGCGCAGGATTGGGCAGGACAACTACATAATGGACCCGGACTTTCAACGGGATTTCATCTGGGATGAGCGTAAGCAAAGCAAACTCATCGAGTCGGTGCTGATGCGCATACCGCTTCCTGTTTTTTACATCGCAGAGAATGAAGACGGCCGGGTCGTCGTAGTCGATGGCCTACAACGCCTTTCCACATTTCGCCATTTTGTAGGAGGGGGGTTGCGTCTTCGTCTTCCAAATCAATCTGAGCTTAACGGCAAACGGTTCACGGACCTTTCGGCTAAGCTCAAAAACAGGATTGAGGACTTCAACCTTTCGTTGTACATCATCGATGCGAAAGCACCGGAGCAAACGCGGCTCGATATTTTCGAGCGGGTCAACAGCGGGGTTGCTCTATCTCGACAGCAAATGCGCAATTGCCTTTACGTAGGGGAGGCCACCCGGTTTTTGAGAGATGAAGCGGCCACGGATATTTTCCGAAAAGCGACGGGCGGCAGCTTGGATTCCAGGACGATGAGGGACAGGGAATTTATCAACCGATTTTGTGGGTTCCAGATGCTCCGCGATTCCTACCGCGGCGACATGGACCTGTTTTTGGCTGAGACCCTGAAGCACATGAATCGCATGGGGCTTGCGGAGCTTAACGAATTATCCGCTCGGTTGCGAACTGGTTTGGCCAACAACCACCAGGTGTTTGGGAGACAGGCGTTTAGGAAACATTCTGCTGGTCAGGAAAAGCGCAATGTCATCAATGCATCCATATGGGACGTGATGGCTACTGGGCTTGCTCGCTACCACGAGGATATGGTTAATGCTCGGGCGGACGAACTCAGGGGAGCGTTCTTTGCGTTGCTGCAAAACCCAACGTTTGACGACGCGATCACCTATGGAACCAACCAATGGCGGAAAGTACGCCGCCGCTTCACGGAGTCAGAGAAAATGCTCCGGGAGGTGTTCGGTGATTAACCGCCTTGACCTTGAAACCTTCAAGTGCTTCGAGTTACTCAGGCTTCCCTTGGCGTCGTTGACTTTGCTGTCCGGCATCAACGCATCAGGCAAGTCCTCCGTCTTGCAGGCACTGGTTTTGCTGCACCAGACTATGGTAGAGAACGAATGGTCAACCCGCATACTGCTCAACGGCAACGTAGCGAATCTGGGAACAGTAACCGACGTGGTTGACCAAGAGTACGGTCGCGACCGGTTTGCTGTCGGCTTGATTGATGAGGACAGCAGCTGTCAGTGGGCGTTCGTCGGCGACCGGCAGGATATGTCCCTGCGGGTGAGCCAAGTTACGGTTGCGGGCAATGCAACTTGCAGTCCGGATACCCTCCACTACCTCTTGCCAGTCAACACGGACGAATCCGCCCTGTCGCTGGCCCGCCAGGTCAGAGACCTTACCTATATCACAGCAGAACGAGAAGGGCCGCGCGAAGTTTATCCTCTGGAAGACCAGCACGTAATTACCAGGGTTGGGCCACGGGGTGAGAACGCCGTCAGCGTGCTCTACCGAGGAAGGGACGCCTCTGTCGCCGATGAGCTGATGCTTTATGATAATGTTCCCACCTTGTTACACCAAGTAGGCGCACGTCTGGATTTATTCTTCCCGGGTTGCGCAGTTGACGTGCAGACGGTGCGCAATGTCAGCTCGGTAACTTTGGGAATACGAACCTCGTCCAGTACCGAGTTCCTCCGCCCTATTCACTGTGGTTTTGGCATCACTCAGGTATTGCCTATCATAGTGGCCGCTCTTTCCGTTCCCAAAGGCAGCCTCTTACTGATTGAAAACCCTGAAGTCCATCTGCATCCGGCCGGGCAGGCCAAGATGGGACATTTTCTGGCTGAGGTGGCTCACGCCGGGATACAGGTGATTTTGGAAACGCACAGCGACCACGTCCTTAACGGGATCCGACGGGCTGTTAAAGGGGGTCAGATACCCGCCGAAGACGTGGCAATGCACTTCTTCAGGGGACGCACTCCTAATTCACCGCAAGTCCTGAGCCCAACCCTGGACAGTTTCGGCAACGTGGACGTCTGGCCAGAGGGATTCTTCGACCAGTTCGACAAGGACATGGACTACTTCGCCGGGTGGGGTGAATGACATGGACCTGCTGCTGAATGACCTGTCGCTTCACGGGCAGTTTCCCGATGTCTCTGATTTTAGGGTGGCCGTTGGCCGTATTATGGAGATGCGGGCGATAGCGCAGCGTTTCAAGCGCGAAATATACGCCCACCGCAAAATCACGGGCAGCCGGATAAGCACGACGATCTCGCTGTTCGAAGCCCTGCAAGAATTTCCCAGAGACCAGAAGCGGGCAATGTTGTCCTGGCTCACCAAGATGGGCCCCTTTTGGGAAGACGCGGCGATGCATAGTTCGGACCATTGGTTGCAATGCGGTGACGAAATCGTTACGGATACTGCGGTGGGCGAGGCCGCGTATTGCTGCGCAGCAGGCATCGACCGTAGCCTAGTCAGTTTCGTTCCGTCCAACTGGAAGCATTCTCCTTTGATAGTCAACGTAAAACACAGCGACGTGAGAGACGTCGCTATCCAAAACTACTGGAACCCTTCCGAGTTGGAAAATGCGTTGCAGAGCACGCCGGCCCCAACCGCATCGTGGGATGATTTAGAAAGGGATGCTCGAATCCGGTTTCAGCTTCTAACGTTCTCAAGCGAATGCTTCAGTTATCTAAACGGTCAGCCATTTGTCCCCGGTGCAGCGAAACGCATTCTCATCCTACTGGACGTTTTGAATCGATTGATGGGTTCATACGATGATTCCGGGCAGCGGACACCCGAGGGAAGTAGCCTATATCAAGACTACTTCGTCGGAGCAAAGGCAAGGTTTTCCGATTCAGCGGATACCGAAAAAAGCGAATTCCGAAGGCAAATGACGTTCCGTCATCCTGAACGGCCCGGCAGATACTTGTTTTGCCCTTGGCATGGCAAAATCAACCATCCGCCGTACCGCATTCATTTCACTTGGCCCATACCTCCAGGCGCTCCGCTTTACGTGGTCTATGTCGGATTGAAAATTACCCGGCGATAGACGCAAATGACCTTACCCCCGCGTACCGCGCCGCCGCGCCCAGCTCCGCCTCAATGCGCAGCAGGCGGTTGTACTTGGCGACCCGCTCGGAACGGGCCGGAGCGCCCGTCTTGATTTGACCGGCGTTCCAGGCCACGGCCAGGTCGGCGATGGTGGTGTCTTCGGTTTCGCCGGAGCGGTGGCTCATTACGGTGGTCCAGCCGGCGTTGCGGGCCGTATCCAGGGCCGCGCGGGTTTCCGACAGCGTGCCAATCTGGTTGGGCTTGAGCAGGATGGCGTTGCCGGCGGACTCGGCGATGCCCCGTTGCAGACGGTTGAGGTTGGTCACCAGCAGGTCGTCGCCCACCAGCTGCACCGTATCGCCCAACCGCTGCGTCAAGGCAGCCCAGCCGTCCCAATCGTCCTCGTCCAGCCCATCCTCAATGCTGATGATGGGATACTCCCGGCACCAGCCGGCGTACAGGTCAATCAACTCCGTCGCCGTCAGGGAAACGCCTTCCCGCTCCAAATCGTAGCGTGCGGCGTCGGCGTTCCACAGCTCGGACGCGGCCACGTCCAGGGCGATGTGAACCTGCTGGCCGGGGGCATAGCCGGCGGTTTCGATGGCTTGCAGCACCACCTCGATGGCGTCCCGGTTGGACGGCAGGCTGGGGGCGAAACCGCCCTCGTCGCCGACGTTCAAGTTGTGGCCGCCGGCGCGCAGGATGGACTTGAGGGCCTGGTAAATCTCCACGCCGGCGCGAAGGGCGTCGGCAAAGCGGTCAAAGCCGGCGGGCGCGACCATGAACTCCTGCACGTCGGCGGAGTTGGAGGCGTGGCGTCCGCCGTTGAGGATGTTGAGCAGGGGCACGGGCAGGCTCACGTCTTCGCCGGCGGCCAGATGCCGCCACAAGGAGCCGCCGGTGGCCGATACCGCCGCGGCGCGGGCCGTGGCCATGGACACCGCCAATACGGCGTTGGCACCCAGGCCGCTCTTGTCGTCCGTGCCGTCCAGCTCATTGAGGCGGCGATCAACGTCCGCCTGGTCAAAAGGCGATATGCCGGCCAGGGCCGGCGCGATGCGGTCGTTGACGTTGGCGACGGCGGTCAGGGTTCCCGCCCCGCCGAACCGGGCCGCGTCGCCGTCGCGCAGTTCCAGGGCCTCGTAGCTGCCGGTGCTGGCGCCGGAGGGGACCAGGGCGAGGCCAACGCTGCCGTCGGTTAGGGTTACCTCGGCTTCAACGGTGGGGTTGCCCCGGGAGTCCAGGGCCTCGCGGGCGATGATGCTGGCGATGGTTGCGTCAGCCATTGGGCACCTCCGGTTCGGGTTCGGAATAGGCGACGGTCTGGGTTTCCTCGGTGCGGGCCAGGGCCGCGGCAACGGCCTTGTCCACGGCGTCCGCCGGGTTGTCGGCGATGATGTAGTTGTCGCCCACGGGCAACCCGTCGCCGCGCACGGTCAGCGGCCAGCTGTTCAGGGACACCACCGGAATGCCGTAGCTGAGGGCGTAGGCGATTTCGGACAGGGTGCCGAAGGCGCCGCCCACGGCGATGACGGCCTGGCCGGTGCTGACCACCGCCACGTTGCGGGCAAAGCCCATGTTGGTGGCCACGGGAAAGTCCACCCACTCGTTGGCGCTGCGGGGCGAACCGCCGGGCAGGATGCCGATGGTGGTTCCGCCCTCCGACTTGGCCCCCTTGCAAACTGCCTCCATCACGCCGGTCAAGCCGCCGCAGACCAACGTAATGCCGCGCCGGGCCAGCTCCTTGCCCACGCCCTCGGCCAGGGCGTACACGTGGGGCGGCGGGTCGTAGTTGCCGATGACTGCGATTATCATGGGGTTTTACCTCCAATCGTGGCGTGTAATGGTAGGGGCGAATAATCATTCGCCCCTACGCGATATCGTTGCGGGGAATGCCGGGTACTGGCAGCGGGTTATGCCAAAAAAAGCCGGGAACATTCTATCCCCGGCGTCCCTGATTGGGTAATGCCAGCATCTTCCGTCATCGGCGGCCACCAGACGCCGCCGCGGCAATCACGGCCATACGGGCTCGCAGCGTGTCTTCGCGTCCGGCAAGCTCGAACTCTTCCTCAACCGTCCCTTCCCCGCGCTCGTCAACGAAGCAGCGTCGGGTCGGGCCGGCGGGCACGACTTCAAGCTCCAGGTACAGGTCGCCCAACTCCCAATCCGCCTGCACGCCGCCGTCCCACGTTGGGCTGATTGCGGGCGCCGGGCCGTCGGGCGGCAGGAAGTCCTGGAGCAGAAGCAGCAACTCGATCACCGCTCCCGGCGCCAGGGGTTTGGCGTCTTCGCTGCTCCACGCATCCGCTCCCCAAGGTAAGCGGGCCAAGTTTTCCCGGACCGCCGGAGACCACGCCAAGTATGGGCGCGAGGCGGTGGCAGTATCACCTTGGGCGACTGTATCCGTAGCCATGTCCGTAACCTCCGCGAAAAGAAGAGGATGTGGTCTGCGGAAATCATGCGCTGCACGCTCAGGCCCGGACGAGGAGTGACGATTCAGTTGCGAAACACACAGGCGTAAAGCAGTTCCTCGTCGGTTGAGCGAGAGTGCCTGGCGCAACGAAGCGCGCCGTCCGTGTACATTTCAGCGTTTGCAGAAACACCGGTTATTTCCGAGAGGCGAGCTTCCAGCGGCGTACAACCCATTTGGGTATAGCCTTCGTCGCTGAACAAGTCAGATGTGTTGCAATAGTCCGCTGAGTAACGGCCGCTTCGTACAATCACTTCCAATCTGTAAGAGTCAACGTCGAAAGCGGGACCGGCCGATACTTCGATGTGGTAGTCACCACTGTAGTCCTGCTCTTCCCACAAACGTAGCCACAGGTTAGCACGCACTGTGTTGCTCAGATCATCACATATTGCATCATCGGGGCATCCGTGTGACGACGCAAGAACAGTTGCATTTGCAAAAACCCAATCCGAATACGTAGGGTCTGATCCTCTCGGGTTTTCCCTACCGGACGCCGCCCGAGCAGCGAACTCATAAGCAACCCCAGGATCAAGGTTCCTGAGAGTGGATTCGTGACGGGGATCATTGTCCCAACCACACGTCCAGACAGCACCGCTTTGGGCCTTCCAACAGACGCGATATTCGTTGACCCCTGCCATCGTGCTCCAAGAAAGTTGTACGATACTGTCCCCATCAGAATCGTGTTTGGCTACAGCGGTGAAATTCGTTGGCGCGGCCAAGGGATTGCCAACCGGTTGAACAGCCTGCGACGCCGGAGTCAACGCCAGAAGATTGGACCAATTACCGTACTGCGGAACGCCGTTTCGGTTATCATTGCTGGCGACGATGAAATAATACTCTACCCCCGGCGATAGCCTGGTCAGCGTCCATTGTGTTTGGCCGGTGTTGGCCGCGTCCAGGAAATGGAATGCTTCTAGCCAGTCCCTCCCGGCGGCTACTGTTGCCTCGTAGTCTGGGCGCGCCACCCAACCGATGCGGTAGAACGCGGCGCCAGGCGACGCATTCCACGACACGATCACCTGCCCGGTCTCGCTCCCGTTCGCGGCTGACGTTCCAGTGGGAGCGGCCGGAGCGGCAGTTTGGGCGTTGACGTTCCCAGCAGTGAATGCCATGAGCGACATCAGGGTAGCCAACACGAGTGTAATCTTGAATTTCATGGTCGCTCCTAAAAGCATCGGGGTGTTTCGGGCGATTGATCGGGACCGGATATGCGAGCGGCGACGAGATTGACGGGCGTTGCAGCGGGGGCAGCGGCCTCGGGTTCGTCATAGGGACCGTGGGTATGGATGTCACTCGCGTAGTTATTGCCTCATGCGGTAGCTCGTTCCGCGCTGCCTTCGCGCACCCCGGTGATTTTACGCACCACAGACTGGGTGTTTTTAATGGCGCCGTCCATACGTCGCGGAACTTCCTTTGCCGGAGCGCAGTTCCCCAACGTAATGGCGTCCAATTCCTTTTCCATCCGGGTTATCCCCCGGTCAACTGTCATCAACTGAAACGCTTGACCGCCAATGCCGAAAAGTGCCAGCGCCAACCCCGCGCACAATCCGGGTAGATATACCAATGGCCCCAGCATCTCTACTCCGAGTTCGACGAATATCGCCGTTGCAGACGACGTCGTAATTATGACGCCGCATACCGCGGACGCGACAAGCAACTTTACGATAGAAAATCCGCTTGCCGGAGGTGGCTGCGCTGTCTCCCCGGCCTCCCGCGAATTAGCCAATTGTGCCAGGCGGGAATCCAAAACGTGCATTCGCCCGTCGATTGAGTGGATCCACGCCAGGAAACCCTTCATCACCAGGAACGAAAGCTTAATTCCCAGGAAGCCCCCAACCGAGACCGCGAGAAACGAGGTAATGCTGACGGCGGTGGCAAGTTCCACGGACTCACGCAAAAAGACGCCACCGGTCACCAGGCCTACGCCCCACCCGTACAAGACCAGGCGAAAATCCGCGGGAAAAATCGTCTTGATGGTTTTCCGTAGAGCGCGAAACATCAGCTGCCCCCTTGCTGTCTCCGAATGCTCCGCGCGAAATCTCGGGCTGATGCGAAAGCCTCGACACATACTACGAACGAGCCGCAGCCCGTGATGAACAGCGCGACGCCAAGCAGCGAGAATGACGAGACCCATTGAAAAATTTCATACGGGAGCGTCCCTTTCGGGGAGACGGTCTCAACCAGCAGCCCCAGGAGAGCACTAGCCCCGACAAACAATGCGGCCAGCGCCAATGACCCGAGGAAGGTCAGGGATGCGAACGCCAACCGCAGGAAGAAATCCAGGAGCAATCGGCGTGTGTTCATATCCCGGATTATACCACTTCCTGGAACAACATCCCCACGCTTACCCCAACGGCAATATCGCCGCGCTCGCCGCCTCAATCAGTTCCAGCAGCGGCGCCGGATATACCCCCAGCCACGTCACCGCCAGCAGGCCGACGCTCATGGTGGCCGCCAGCAGGATTGACGGGCGTTGCAGCCGGGGTGCCGGCGGCTCCGGCGCGTCGTGGCCGTGGCTGTCGTGGGCGTCATCATCGTCATCGTTGCCGCTGACGGCGACTTGGGCCGGCTGGATGTACATTTGGCGGAGGACTTGCAGGTAGTAGTACAGCGAAATTAGGCTGGCGAAGATGGCGACGCCGGCCAGCCACAGCATCCCGCCGTCGGCGACCGCCGCGAACAGGTAGAACTTGGCGGTGAACCCGGCGAAGATGGGCAGGCCGGCTAGGGAGAGCAGCCCGATGGCGATGGCCGCCGCTACAAAGGGCTGGCGGTCGGCCAGGCCGGCCAGGTCGGCGATGTCGTCCTTGCCCTCGCGGTTGTAGTAGGCGGTGACGCCGGCGAACACCACCAGGTTGGTCACCGCGTACACCACCAGGTAGAAGATGACCGACTTGGCGGCCAGGGCGAAGTCGCTGCCCAGCACGGCCACGCCGGCCAGCGCGTAGCCCACGTGTCCGATGCTGCTGTAGGCCATCAGCCGTTTCAGGTTCCGCTGGGCCAGGGCCACCAAGTTGCCCACCAGCATGGTCAGCGCGGCCAGCACGGCGATGACCAGTTGCCACTCGTCCCAGCGGCCGACGGCGGGGACTATCGCCTCGGCGAACAGGCGCAGGGTCAATGCAAACGCCGCCGCTTTGGAGCCTATCGCCAGGTACGCCGTCACCGGCAGCGGCGCGCCCTCGTAGGCGTCGGGCGCCCACATATGGAAGGGCACCGCCGACAGCTTGAACCCCAGGCCCACGACGAGCAAGGCGACGCCTACCCACAGCACCGGATTAGCGGCGGCCGGCGACGCCAGTTCCTCGGCGATGCCGGCGAAGTAAGTCGTGCCCAGGGCGGCGTAGATGTTGCTCAAGCCGTAGAGCATGATGGCCGACGACAACGCGCCGATGATGATGTACTTGATGCCGGCCTCGTTGGAACGGGCCTCGCGCAGCCCGTAGGCCACCATCACGTAGAGGCTGAAGGACAGCAGCTCCAGGGCGATATAGGCGGTGAGCAGCTCCCGGGACATCGCCATCAGGTTCATGCCCAGGATGCTGAACAGCAGCAGGCCGTAGAACTCGCCGCGATGGTCAAGGCGTTCCCTGCCGTACTCCACCGACAGGGCGATGATGCCGATGCCGATGGCGCAGAAGAATATCTTGAAGAACAGGCCGAACCCGTCCACCACAACGAGGCCGCCGTACAATTCCACGCTGCCCGCCGGCCGCATCAGCAGGGCGACGACTATGACGGCCGCCAGGCTGACCACCGACAGGCCGGCCAGCCATTCCTTGCTGCGCTCCGGCAGGAACAGGTCCACCGTGAACACCAGGAAGGCCAGCGCCGTCAGCGCGAACTCCGGCGTCAGCAGGTGGAGGTTGGCGGTGTAGTCGATGGGCATCTGCAATCGTTCCTGCCGTATTCCGTCCTTGCCGTATTCCGTTCCTGCCGTCTCCGTCATTCCCGCGAAAGCGGGAATCCAGAAACCTTTGCGTCTCTGCGTCTTTGCGCCTTTGCGTTACAGCGGGTTCCCAAAGTAGTCATGGTCTAGAAAACAGACAACGCGCTGGCCACGCCGGTGTTGATGACCCGCAGCAACAGGGCCGGCCAGACGCCCACGGCAATCAGTATAATGACAAAGGCCGCGCCGACGCCCTTCTCCACCGGGCTGGCGTCGGTGAGGTGCTCCCATTGGGGGTCACCCTCTCCGAAGAAGGAGCGGGCCAGCAAGCGCAGGATGTACACGGCCGTTATTGCCGCTCCGATGACGCCCAGCACGGCCAGCGGCAGGTAGGTGCGGAATGCTCCGGTGAACACCATGAACTCGGCGATGAACCCGCTCAGCCCAGGCAGGCCCAGGGAGGCCAGGCCGGCGATGGCGAAGAAGAAGGTAGTCGTCCCCATGCGCTTGATGAGGCCGTTGAGGATCATGCTGTCACGGATGTGGGCCCGCTCGTAAATGGCTCCGACCATGGCGAACATGAGGGCGGTCATAATGCCGTGGGAGAACATCTGCAACACTGCGCCGGCCAGCCCCACCGGGTGCAGCGTGGCAATGCCCATGAGGACGTAGCCCATGTGGCTGACGCTGGAGTAGCCGATGACGTACTTCAGGTCGTTCTGCGCCAGGGCCGAAATCGCGCCGTAGATGACGTTGACGGTGCCCAGTCCAATCAGCACGGGCATCCAGACCTCCGCGCCCTGGGGCGTCAGCAGCATTCCTACCTGGATGATGCCGAAGGCGCCCAGCTTCATCAGGACGCCGGCGTGAAGCATACTGACGCCGGTGGGCGCGGCCACGTGGCCGTCCGGCGACCAGGTGTGGAAGGGCCACAGGCCGGCCAACGCTCCGAAACCGACGGCGAACAGGGGAAATACCCATAGCTGGGTAACGCGGGAGATTGCGCCGCTCTGTTGCAGGGTCGCCAGTTCGTCCATGTTGAACGTGGGATTGCCGGCAGCCGACGACGCCATGTACAGGGCCAGAATGCCAATCCAGATGAGGACGCTGCCCGCCACCAGCATCAGCATCAGCTTCATCGCGCCGTATTCCTTGGTGCGCAGGAACGACCCGAAGTCGGTGCTGCTGCCCCACACGCCGATGAGCAGGTACATGGGCAGCACGGCCAGCTCGTAGAAGAAGAACAGGAAGAACAAATCGCGGACGATGAAAACGCCGTACACCCCGGCGCCCAACGCCAGCAGCAGCACGAAGAAATCCCGCGTCCGCCGGGTGATGGTCTGGCTGATGAGCACCGCGCCCAGCAGCACGATGCCGTTCAACAGCACCAGCGGCGCGCCGATGCCGTTCACCCCCAGGTGCAGGGTGATGTTGACCGGATGGCCGATCCAGTCGTAGGCCCGCTGCATCTGCACGCCGCCCGCGCCGTAGTCGTAGCGCAGGAAGACGATGACCGACAGCACGAACGACACCACGGCGACGAAGATGGCGAACTGCCAGGCGTCCCGGGGCCGATCCTTGGGCAGGAACATCGCCAGCGCGGCCCCGGCCAGCGGCACGAGGACCAAGAGCAGCAGCGATACCTGGTCGAAGTTAGCCATCGCCTAAACCGAGCGCAGCCACCAGAAAATTGCCAGACCGATGACGCCCAACGCTACCGCCAATGCGTAGGTATAGACGTGGCCGGTTACGTGGAGGCGCATGGCCACGCCGAACTTGCGCACCACGTCCGCCGGCCCGTTGACCCCAACGTCGTTCACCACGGCGCGGTCAAAGAATGCCAATCCCCTCGATACGGTCAGCACCACCCGGTCGATAACCCACTGGTAGGTCTCGTCCACGTAGTAACGATTTTCCACCACCCGCAGCAGCGGGGCGAACCGCGTCCGCCAGGCTTCTTGGGAAACGGCGCGGCGGACGTAAATCAGCCACGCCAGTACGAACGCGCCGATAGCCAGGATGATGGACAGCGCGCCCAGCAAGATTTCAAAGTGGAACTTCTCCGCGTGGTCGTAGAACACGAAACCGCCGAAAACGCCGGAAGACCCCGGCCAGGCGAAGGCAATCCACCCGAAACCCACGGCCAGCACGGCCAGCACGGCCAGCACGCCGGTCATCAGGATTGGCGATTCATGGGCGTGGTGGCTGTCCTCACCCTCCGGCCCGAAGAACACGACGAACATGGCGCGAGCCATGTATAGCGCGCTGAGGAAGGCGGTCAGCATGGCGAGGACGATGAAAATGACCGGCAGGTTGTGGGACACTGCGATGAGTATTTCGTCCTTGCTCCAGAACCCGGACAGGATGGGAATGCCGCCCAGGGACAACGCGCCGATGGAGAACACGACGGCGGTCAACGGCATGGCCCGGCGCAGTCCGCCGACCCGCCGGATGTCCACGTCGCCGTGGGCTCCGACGCCGTGCATCACGCTGCCGGCCCCCAGGAACAGCAGCGCCTTGGCGAACCCGTGGGCCATCAGGTGGAACACCGCCGCCGTCCAGCCCAACGCGCCCAGCGACAGCATCATCAGGCCCAGATGGGAGACGGTGGAGTAGGCCAGGATGCGTTTTAAGTCGGTGGACACCAGGGCAATGGTGGCCGCTCCCAACGCGGTTACCATGCCGACGCTGGCGACAATCATCATGGCTTCCGGCGACGCCGCGAAGATGGGATAGGTCCGTGCCACCAGATAGACGCCGGCGATGACCATGGTGGCGGCGTGAATCAGCGCGCTGACCGGGGTGGGGCCTTCCATGGCGTCGGGCAGCCAGACGTGGAACGGGAATTGCGCCGACTTGCCCATGGCTCCCAGCAGCAGCAGGATAGCGGATGCCGTAATGACGCCGTCGCTCAGCTCCCCGGCGGCCACCGCGTTGAAGGCGTCGGTCATGCTGAAGCTGCCCACGTTCACCCACAGCAGCAGAATGCCCACCAGCAGGCCCACGTCGCCGATGCGGGTCACCACGAAGGCTTTTTTGGCGGCCTCCCGGGGGCCGGGCTGCTCGAACCAGAAACCGATGAGCAGGTAGGAACAGAGGCCCACCAGTTCCCACGCGATGTACAACAGCAGGAAATTGTCGGCCAGGGCCAGCGTCAGCATGGCGGCGACGAACAGGGCCTGCCAGGCGTAGTACCAGCCGAAGCGGGGATCGCCCTTCATGTACTCCAGCGAATAGAGCTGGACGCCCAGGGCGACGAAGGTAATCAGGCCCAGCAGCACGATGGTCAGCGGGTCAATCAGGATGCCCCAATTCAGATGTATGGCCTGGTCAACGGTGGCGGCGACGCCGGGGATGCCGGCCTCAAACCACGTTGTGCTGAAGTGGCAGGTCAACGCGCCGGTTATGCCGCTCACGGCGCACGCCGGGTCGGCGGCGGACGCGCTCAGGAACCCCAGCGTGGCAAAGACCCAGACGATGAAACCGCCGGCGATGGCCAGGATGGCCAGGGGCGCGCCGCGCAGGGGCAACCAACGCTGAAACAGGATGATCAGCGGGCAGGCGACGAAGGAAAGTACCGGTATCAGGAAGGCCAGCGGCATATCACCACTTCAGCAGGTTGATTTCGTCCACATTGACGGTGCCCCGGTTGCGGTACATCCGCAGGATGATGGCAAAGGCCAGGCCGACCTCCGCCGCCGCCACCGTGATGACGAAAATGGCGATTATCTGGCCGTCAAAGGCGGCAAAGCGGCCCGTGCCGTTCAGATAGGACGCGGCGGCAATCAGGTTAATGTTGACGGCGTTGAGCATCAGCTCGATGGAGAGGACGATGAGGACGGCGCTGCGCCGGGCCAGCACGCCGTAAAAGCCGATACCGAACAACGCCGCGCCCAGCAGCTGGAAGTACAACAGCGGAACCATAGGGCGATCAATCCTCACCCTCGGGTTGGGTTGCTCCGGCGGCACCATCGGTGGGCGCCGTCGCGTTTTGCTGCCGCGCGATTATGATTGCGCCAATAAGGGCGACCAACAGCACCAGCGACGCTATTTCAAAAGGCAGCGCCCATTTGGTGAACAGCGCGCTACCCAGTTCAGTGAACGCCGGCGCCTGCGGAGTCGCGGTTACCTCCGGGGCCAGCCAGAAAGCGGCGCCCAATACGACGGCTAAAACGGCGGCGGTGAGCAACGCCAATGGCCATTGCGGGTTATCCGTGATGCGCGGGTATTCCGAGGAGCGGGTCAGCATCACGGCGAACAGCACCACGATGGTCACCGCCCCGCCGTAGATGAGGACTTGAACTAACGCCAGGAATTCCGCGAACAGCAACAAGTACGCGCCCGCCGCGCCCAGGAGGGACAGCAACAGGAACAGCGCCGCATGGACGACGTTTCGGGTCGCCACCACGCCGAGCGCGCCACCCAGGGTGAAAATGGCTACGATGACAAACAGGGCCAGCTGCACGAGTCAGTCATCCTCCCAACCAGGCGAGCCGCCGCCGACCGCCGACGAAACGGTTGCAAAGGATGAGCCGCCCGGTTGGCGGCTCCTAAAGGGGCAGTTTGAATATTCCGTTGACATTGCGGGGCAAACGATATGTCCTGGACTTTAGCTGTCGCTCGCCCACTAGATGGATTTGAGCAGGGTGCACGTGGCGCACTCGCAATCCGCTTTGTGCTTCTTCACCGGTTCGCCGATGGCCATAGAGCGGCCCTTTGCCTTGCCCGAGGCGCCGGCCTTGCCGCGCCGTTTGCCCTTGCCGATTTTTCCCGCCTTGGCTGCTTTGCCGGCCAGTTTGCCAACCAGACCACCCACCCGGCCGGCGACCGACGGGTCCGAGCCCTGCGTCCTGCGCTCCACACACTCGACACAGGTACAGTATTGTGGATGCTTGGGCGAAAGATTGCGAAAGCGTTCGTCTTCTCGGGGCACGGTGTTCCTCAGCTATTAGTCGGTTTCGTCTGCGGTCGCGCCGGCGGCCTTCTCGGCTTCGGCCTTCTGTTTTGCCAAGACGGTAGGGGGTATCCAGTTGGTGTCGCCCTGGTATTTCTTTCCAATGTCCAACAGAACCGGCAAGTCAACCCGGTCGCCGTTACGGCCATAAGTGCTCATCTCGTGCTCGTGGCTCATGACGATGGCGTCGAAATTGCAGTACTCGACGCAGATGCCGCACAATATACAACGGTTGAGGTTGATTTCAAAGTAATCGACAATCTTCCGCCGGCTGCTTTCCCCCTCAGCGTGCTTGGGGTTGTCCATCATGCTCGCGGACATGCACTGGGTGGGACAGTTGCGGATGCATACCATGCAGCCGGTGCAATAGGGCTCGTCGATGTCGCCATCCCACGTCAGGGCCGGGAAACCCATGAAGCGGGGACGCACCGGAGTGGCCTGCTTGGGATATTGTTGGGTCACCGGCTTGCGCAAGCCGGTCACGGTTGAAGCAAGGGTGAGCATCATCCCTTTCAGGCTAGCCAGCATGGTTATTAGACCTCCGTTCGCAATGCGGCCAAGCGGTCCAGGCCGGAGAAAATTTCGGCCACGGAGCAGGAAAACCCCGGCAAAACCGGCTCTCCGGTGAGCATATCGTCTGCGGTCAGGACGCGGATTTCGCCGGTGGACTGCCGCACGACAACTTCGCGGTTGTAGGCGTCAACCAGCAAAACCGTGGCAACGCCCTGCCTGAGGTAAAGCCGGGCTTTATCGATGACCTCCACGTAGGTATCGGTGGGGGAAACCACTTCTACGGCAATGTCGGGTGTCCCCTCCCACACGCCGGGTTCGTCTTCAATCGACGGCGTTCCCGGTCGTTCCGCAGTTACGCTCACGTCCGGTATCCTGAAGTTTGCGCTTGACAATCCCAAACGAAACGAGGCGCCGGAGCCTACCCAAAAAGGCAACCTTTCGTCTTCAATGTGCTGATCAAACAAGCGACAAATTTTGCCAGCAACTATCGCGGGAGATCTTCGCATCGGCGGCAGCTCCACCAGTTCGCCATCGACCATTTCGTACCGCCGGTCGTCGGGCAGGCTACGCCAACCGTTTTCGGCATGGACGGCTTCCTCGTGAATCGGAGGGGAAGTTGCAGTGGTCATCATGGCCTCCCGCTTTGGGCGGCATCAGTTGACGACGGCGCCGGGTAGTCCAGCGCCGCGAAAATGTCGGCAACGGCGCAGGCGAAGCCGGGGATCTCCGGGTCGCCGTTGAGCGTATCCTCCGGCCCGAACACCTCATCGTCGACGCCCGGACGCCGAACGATTACAGAGCGAGGGCCAGGGTCTGCAATCCACATGGCGATCGTACCGTTGGCGAAATATTCCGCAGCCTTGCGGGCCAACTCCGCCGGGGTGTTGCTGGCCGAAACAACCTCGATGGCCACGTCGGGCGCGAAGCGAGGCCACGCTCCTTCCGACGGGTCGTAGGCATCCATCCGCTCCCGGGTTGTCACCTGAACGTCGGGGAAACGCAGCGTATGTCCACCCATTGCGAACCCGGTGGAGACGCCCACGTCCAAGGGCAACCCCGCCGCTTTGATATGCAATCGGATCAGCAGGTAGATTTCCCCAGTGACGTTGCCGTGCGGCGGCGTGCCATCCATATCAACCAATTCTCCATCCACCAATTCGTAGCGGTGGCCGGGGTCGGCCGCCATCGCCTCGAACTCCTCGACGGTTATTTTCCGGGTGCGGGTGGTCATGGTTGGAACGGCTCCCATAGTTGCCAATATGATACCAGCATCGGTTGCTACGTGCGAGATTGGGCGGTGGCGCGCTGGCGGGCAGCAATTCGGTTCTGTATCTCGGCCACCCGGCGCGCCGGCACGGTCATGCGCCGATAGATTATCCACCCGGCTACGGCCAATCCGGCGGCGGACATGAGCGTCAGGCTCCACCAAGGCAGTCCGTAGAAGCGATACACAGCGGCGATGACGACGGTGTAGAACGACAGCGGCACCATCACCTTCCACGCGAACGCCATCAGTTGGTCGATGCGCAGGCGCGGGAAGGTTCCCCGTACCCAGAACACCACCAGCACTACCGCGTAGGTCTTGAGCAGGAACCACACCACGTCGGGCAACGCGGGGCCACCCCAGCCTCCGAGGAAAAGCAACGTAGTCAGGGCGGCTATGGCGAAGGTGTTAATGTACTCGGCCAGAAAGAACACCGACCAGTGGGCGCCGCTATATTCCACGAAGGGTCCGCCGACCACTTCGCTCTCAGCGTGGTAGATATCGAACGGAGTCCGACCAACCTCGGCGAGGCCGGCGATGAAAAAGACAACGAACCCCAAGGGGAGGACCACCAGGTAAGGATACGTTGCCTGCTGGGAGACGATTTCTCTCATATCCAACGACTGGGCTAGAATGGCTACCGCCGCGGCTACCAGCACCACGGGAATCTCGTAGGAGATCAGCTGGGCCGCTGAGCGCAACCCGCCCATGATGCCGTACTTGTTGGCCGAACCCCATCCGGCCAGCACCAAGCCGAGGATACCGATGACGGCGAAGGCGATGATGTAGAACAGGCCCAGCGGCAAGTTGCGGATCACAGCTCCGTCGCCGCCTGGGATGGTCACCCAGATGATGAACGCTGATACCACCACAATCACCGGAGCGATCCAGAAAATTGCCTTCTCCGAATCGTCGGGGATGATGTCCTCCTTGATTATGAGCTTGACGGCGTCGGCGATGGGCTGCATGAGCCCGAATGGTCCGGTGCGGGTGGGGCCGTAGCGGAGATGCAAGCGGCCCAGAGCCTTTCGCTCCAGCCACACCATGGACAGCACGACAAAGGAGAGCACGGCGAACATTATCGCCAGCCCCAGCGCGCTCCACCCAATGTCGATGAGGAAACTCACCGGTCCACTTCCCCCAACACGATATCCAGAGAACCGAGCACAACCACGCTGTCGGCAAGCCAGGTGTCCACCAGCAAACGGCGCAGAGCGGAGAGGTTGCAGAAGGATGGAGGTCGGACTTTGACGCGGTAAGGTCGGTCAGTACCGTCGCTTACCAGGTACACGCCGATCTCGCCGCGCGGGTTTTCAGCGCGAACGTAGGATTCGCCGGCCGGGGGCCGGATGAGACGCCTACCCAGAGAGGACACCACCGGTCCTTCCGGCAATTGCGCCATGGCCTGCTCCACAATGCGCAGCGACTGGTACATTTCCTGCACGCGCACCCAGTGGCGGTCCCAGCAATCCCCGTCAAGACCCACGGGAACATCGAACTCAAAACGGTCATAGACCGAATAGGGTTGGGCCTTGCGCACGTCGTACTCATATCCGCAGGCTCGCAACAGGGGCCCGGTGAGGCCCAGCGCGATGGCCTCATCAGTTCCGATGGGGCTGATGTCCTTCAGGCGTGACAGGAAGATCTCGTTGAACGTCAGGATCTGGTCGCTTTGTTCCACATCCTCCCGCAGCACCGGCATCAGGTCATTCATCATCTGCCGGAAGTTGTCGGGCACGTCTTCCTTCAGGCCACCGATGCGGAAATAGTTGTGCATCATGCGAGCGCCGGAAACGGCTTCGAACAACGCTTGGACCCGTTCGCGGCCCCGGAAGGAGAACATCACCGGCGTCATGGCGCCGGCGTCCAGCCCCATTGTCCCCACGTAGAGCAGGTGACTGGCAATACGGTTCAGTTCACACAGGATGACGCGGATGTATTCGGCCCGCTCGGGCACCTGCAACCCCATCAGTTTTTCGACGGCCATGCAGTACGCCAGCTCGTTGTTGAAATTGCCGATGTAGTCCAGGCGGTCGAACAAAGTCACGACCTGGTGGTACTGCTCGCCCTCGCACAGTTTTTCAGAACCCCGATGCAAATACCCGATGTGCGGCTCAACGTCAACGATCTTCTCGCCGTCCACCCACATCACCATGCGAAAAACGCCGTGGGTGGAGGGATGCTGCGGACCCATGTTGAGCAGCATCTCCACGGGCTGGGAATCCGAGCGAATTCCGGAGACGGCGGCATTGGCCGGGGATGTTGCTTGCTCAACCATAACGCGACAATTCTACAACCTATCGTGACCTGGGGCCGTGTCGTCTTCGGGGAAGGGCGAACCGATAAACCGGATGCTGGGTTCGGGCGGCTCGACCCGACTGCTCATCCAGGCTTCCCCGTTGTCGTAAAAGCCCGCTTCGATCAACACATCCTCCAAAGCGCCCATTTCATCGCAGTCTTCCAGGTAGTCGGAAACCTGACGGCGCAACGACGCCTGCGCTTCTTCCTGAGAGTCACCGAAAGCCGTCACCTCCAGTTCGGGACAATGCGCCGCCCAGCCGCCGCCGGCTCGCGAGGTTTCGATTTGATACACGATGCGGTCCATCGGCTATTGGGGCAACGCGGTGGCCGGTTCGTCATCGCCGTTGTTGATGAATTGCAGCACGATTTCGGTTTCTTCGTCCAAGTCGTCGATGCCCAGTGCGTCGGCTAACTGTCCAGCAGTGTCCTGCCGCTCCAGCCAGCCGCGCACCACTTGGACCAATGCGTTTTCAGCGGCAACTCGGGTGTTGCCCATTCCCTCCAATGCCAATCTGTCCACCGACGCTACATACCGGTTGCCTTCCAGCATGACGCGAGCGATCAATTCGACGGGAACATTGCCGTCGTGTGTTTCGCTACCCGAACTCATCCGAGCTAACCTGCTAGAACTCCCGGTATTCGTAGAACGGGAATTCCTTCCGACCGGGAAAACCCTCAAACTCGGGGTAAAGGAGGAGAGGCGATAGGTCGGGATGGCCTTCGAATGACACGCCAAAAAGATCGTGGGCTTCGCGCTCATACCAGTCGGCCGCCGGCCACACCTCCGTCACAGACGGCAGGAGGGGGTTTTCGTAAGGTACCTGGGTTTTGATGACCAAGGTGGTTTCATTGACCAAGGATTGCAGGAAATAAACCAACTCGAACCGTTCCTGGTAGTCCACGCAGGCCAGGCACAGCAGCATATGGCAGTTCAGTTCGGCGTCGTCCCGACAGGTTATGCAAGTGGGTACGATCCGTTCGGCGGGAACCGTTACTTGGGGCAGGTCGCCGAGAGCGCCGGGCGTTGGCGCCATTTCCGACAGCGCCGCCACGGCGCGGTCTAACGTGGACCGTCTCAGGGGAGACAGCAGTTCGATGGGGTCCGGCGGCGGTTCGGTTTCCGCCTCGGGCGTGTTACGCCGTCGGGGGGGCATCGCCTGCACCTGCGTCGGCCATGATCTTTTCCTGTAGCTTCAGGATGCCGTAAAGCAGCGCCTCCGGGCGAGGAGGGCAGCCCGGCACGTACACGTCCACCGGGATGATGTGATCTACACCCATCACCACGGAGTAGGAGCGGTAGTACGGCCCGCCGTTGGTGGCGCAGCTGCCCATGGCGATCACCCACTTCGGCTCCGGCATCTGTTCATAAAGCAGGCGAATGGGTTCAGCCATCTTCTTGACCACCGTGCCGGCCACAATCATCACGTCGGATTGCCGGGGAGACGGCCAGGTCACTACACCGAAGCGGTCAAAATCGTGGTGCGCCATATAGGTGGAAATCATCTCAATGGCGCAACAGGCCAGGCCGAAGCTCAGCGTCCACAAAGACGACTTGCGCGCCATGGCAAATAGCTGCTCCGTGGTGGTGGTGATGACGCCGGGCACCCGCCCGTCGGTGGCCTGATTGAGCAGGCTGGGGCCGGGACGGTTCCCCGAACCGAGAATTATCTCGGTGGGCCGGGGGGGCATCACCAAGGGAGACAGAGCATCCTCAGACTGTGGCGTCACTTCTGCCAATCCAGCACCCCCTTGCGCCACCCGTAGATGACGGCGAAGAACAGCATGGCCAGGAACAGGATCATCGCGTAGAAGGGTATCGGGTTGCCGGCTGCCTGTTCTTGGATGAACACCACCGCCCAGGGGAACAGGAACACCGCCTCCACGTCGAAGATCAGGAACAGGATGGCGAAGATGTAGAAGCGGATGTTGATGTTGGACCAAGCGAAGGGGGTGGGCGGGATGCCGCACTCGTAGGTGGTCAGCTTGACCGCGGAACGCCGCCGGGCGTGCAGCAGTTGCGAGCCGGCAAACATCGCGCCGATGGCCGCCAGTGCGATGACGATGGCAATAACCACCGCCGCCCAGTTGCCGGCGTAATCGGCGAGGTTGAAAGTTTGGAGCAAGAGAACTGTAAATTCCATGGGGATTAGAGCAGGTTGAGCCACTATGCAGGCTGGCGGGCCGGGTCGTCAACTGTTTCCTGGATCGCCAAGCCATCAACAAAGTTGCGAAGCATCTCCAGGTCAAGGCCAAACGCAGCGACAGATCCATTGTCATAATCCGGCCGCAGATGGATTTCCAGCCCAACCTCCGCTCCGGAGCTCATGGTGAAATAGGAGAGGTCCTCAATCTCCAATCCTACCGCTACGCCGCCGCCGTCAAGATCGACCACCAGGCCATCGCAAACCTCGTAAGCTTCTACGCTGGCGGCGCCCTTCAGCAGCTCAATGTAAAGGCTGTCGGTTTCGGGGTAATAGTGCACTTTCATATTGAGCCTCGTCCGCGAAAGCCACTGTCGATAAACGCCGTATGAACTGTTTCACCATCGTCCAGCAAAACGACGCGAACGATACGAGGAGTCGCTTCACCGAGGAAGACAACCTCACCCCAAAAGCGGATCCGACCGTTTGGCTGCACTTCCTGGTGAATTGGATTCGCCAGCACTGCGGAGCAGATGGCCAAAGTTATTTCGGGGCGTTTGGGCAACACCCGGTTGTCAAAATACCATGTGGTTTTCAATTGACTAAATCATCCTAGCAACGGCCCCCAGCGGTGTCAATCGGCGCCCAACTTACGCAGTTCAGTCGAGGAGATGTCGGCCCGGAAGGCGCTCTCCGGGATATTCACGAACAGCGGCCAAAAACCTGGGGGAATGCCAACATCGCCCAGCGTATGGAAAACGTTGTCGGCGTCGCTTCTGCCGCCAACGGCAAAGCGGCATCCGGATGCCCACATTTCTGCCAATGCGGTGAGCACGGCGGATTCGGAACCTCCATAGTAGCGCGGGTCGATCAGGCGGATCGCGGTGTCCCAGCCAATGGCGAAGCCGCAACCGGGGAACAGTTTTGCTTTTTTCTGGAACGTCTCCGCTCGCGTCAGCGCCACAGGTCCGATGCCGCGAAACTGCTCGACTCGACCGCGGATTTCCTCCGCTCTCAGTGGCGGCTTGTCCACGTTGACTACGGACAATTCGTAGGTTACCGGTGCGCCCAGGGTATGCTCCGCCGCCGCCGCTAACTCAGCGTGTCCTCGATGCATTGGGTTGAAGGACCCGGGCAGTAAGGCGAGGGGCGGCTCGCCTTCGACTTCCATGCGCCCGTCCCTATCCACTGTGACCCAACCGACTTCCCCGTTCAGGAGTCTGTGGATTGGATCGCCGTGGTTGGATGTTTCCGTCAGAAGCCGCTCCCGTGGGACCAGCCGCAGGTCCAGCTCCGCCTCCAGCCCGCAGGCCCGGGCCAGGGCGGCGATTACCAACCGGCTCACCACGTCCTCTTCTCCCGCGCGTTCCCGGAGGCCCTTTTCCAAGGTTACGGCGTCGGTGGTAACCGCGCTGTCGTCCCAGGTGGCGATAAAGACCCGGTGGTCGCCGCGCTTGGTGCGGTCGGTGGCGATGGTGGCCGTGCAGCCCAGCCCGACGATTGGCGCGTCGGTTTCGCGCAGAGACCTGCCGCGCTGCCAGGCAGAACGGGCCATGCGTCTTGCGGTGTCCCCCGACACGGTTTGTTCCGGAGCATACCCGCCCAGGAAGTCGGTCATGGCGAGGTACCCGTATGGGATCCGTGTCTCCAGAACGGTGCGGGACGCGCCGCCCACGCCCAACAGCCAAGCCAGAGCGTAGTTGCCGGCGCCGGCGACTGCCAGCGCCGCCTGTTGAGGCGTGCCGTGGATGCGGGTGACGATGTCGGCGATGGCGTCGTCCATCAATGTTGGCGGATTAGCTGGCAAGATCATCGGATTTTCCGTCCAGGTAATCGACGGCTTCCTGCGGGAGGGCGACGCCAAGTCGCTGCATCGCTTCACGCATACGCTCGCGTTCTTGCCGGCGTCCCTCATGGCGTCCCTCGTCGAGCCACCTCTGTCTGCGTTTGGCCCTGATGTCCGACATTTTCTCAAACATTTTGCGTACTCCGTCAAACAGACCCGCCAGTGGTATCACAAAGGCCCAGTACAGTTTGGTGACGGCAATCTCGAAATATCGAAACGCTCTACCGTCCAATCCGTCAAACTCTGCCAGAATCGCTACACTGGCGACGGCAACCACAGTAAAGCCGCCGATTTGCCAGTAGATGCCGCGGTCAATCAGTTCGTTAGGCAAATCTGACGCTCTCATTGTAGCATCCTTCCCGTTGCCCACGTATCGGGAGGGTTGGACCACGCCGCGGGGTCGATTTCGGCCATGGTCTCCAACGAAATGTTCACTTCGCCGGCGATTTTGCTGTCCCATTCGTCAGCCCAGCGTTGGGGCAATCGGGGACGAGCCTCTCGCCAGCTCATCCGTTGGCCCCCGTTGGTTTTTCCGGCCAGAACCTCGACGAGGAACGCAGTCATGTCGCCGCCGTCCATGGCGTTGATGACCCCGCAGTCAAGATAGCCAAAGCTGCCCTCCAGCAAAGGGCAGCCCGTCGGACCGGAAGCGTAGGCGACATCCGCCAACTTGTCGCAATCACGGCCCGACCGCATTCCCAACCCCCAAATCAAGGGAAGCTGATCCTGATTTAGGAAGTTGACCGCCAGCGCGCCCCTTTCTGAAATCAGATCGTGAGTGTAGTTGGTGTGATAAATCTGGACGATGAGGCGCGGGCGATGCAGGACTATGGACGCGGCGGTGATGGCGACGGCGATTTGCGCATTGACCACATCACCCACGCGGACCGACACAGCAGCCAATGGCGCGCTGAGGCCGGTGAGAAGCCCACCCACGTCGGAGGGATTGATGTCCGGTGTCCTTTGGGGCATAGCGGAGCACTCACGCCAACCGCGCGAAACGTTGCCCTACCAGTCGGGCTGCGCGTCCATCGCGTCGTTCACGGTGAGCCGCATCTGCTCGGACCCGTCGCCGTTCATGTACAGGATCTCGGCGTTTCCATAGGCGTAGGAGACGAACGCTATCTTGTCGCCGGTTTCGGACCAAACGGGCATCAGGTCATCCGCCGTGTTCTGGGTCAAGCGTTTGCGCTCGGATCCGTCCACATTGACTATGAAGATTTCCGTCTGATCGTCGTAATGCACTACGAAAGCCAAACGGCGACCACTGGCCGACCACGCCGGGGCAGATTCATCATGCTCGGCGTCGGAGGCGGCGACCTCGTCAGTGTCATCGGTCCAATCGTTCGAGTTGGTCGGCCGGAGGACATACACGTCCCGCCCATCGTCGGATTGGCGGAGGAAGGCGATGCGATCTCCCTTGGGAGACCAGACGGGATCGGAATCCGGGCCGCCGGTCAATTCGATGCGATTCACTCCGTTGGGATTACGCAATAGCAGCCCGTCGTGTCCCGATTCGGTGAACACTAGCCATTCACCGTCCGGCGACCAGTCGCCGATTTGCTCGTGCGCCGGATTGAACGTCAAGCGGGTCTTTTGCCCGCCGGATAGTTCCACCATAAAAATATCCGGGTCGCCGTCTGCCTCGGAAACGTAAGCTATTCGGTCGGATCCGGGCGCCCAGACCGGCGGTTGCGTTTCCGCAACACCGGAAACTATCGTGTCGGTCTCGCCGGTCTCAGCGTCGTACACCATCAACTCCGTTACTGCGCCACGAGAGACCCAAGCCAGGTAGCGCTGCCCGGGTGACCAGCGCGGGAAACTCGCATCCGCGTTTTTAGGCGATATCCGCACGGGGTCGTCGCTTCCGGGTTCCCGTACCCAGATCTGACCGCCGTCGCCGTCCCACACGCCGTACGCAACTGCCGGCAAGTCACTCCCAAACCAATTGCCTAGAAAGCACCCGGATAAACCCGTGGCCAGGAGCGGCAGCAACAGAATGAGCGTTGAAAATGGCTTCAAATTTTTTGCGGAGAAAACCATGGCATGGGGCAACTGCAGCGACGGTGTTCCTTTGTCCTCAGTAGGATTATAGCGCAGCCACTCCGTCGAATCTCCAGACAAACTACGACCAAGTTCCATTCGTTTCGTTTCAAAGCAAAACGTTGCCTCGTCGGAACAGCCAACCGGAACAAAGGAAGTCAAGCCACGTTTGGGCGGGAAATTTGGTAGCGTTCCGTTTTAGGTGGTTAGGTTTTTGTCATTGCGAGCGTAGCGTGGCAATCCCGTTGGCGTAGCAGCAGTTTTAGCCGCTCGGATACCCCGCTGGGAAACTGAACCACCTAAATTGCAACGCTACCGGAAATTTCGTTCAGTTGCCTATTTTCCTAACACGTGTTAACCTGTTGTGAGAAAAGTAAGACGACGCAGAACTGAATGCGAAAGGAAAGGTTAGAAACGACTGATGTTAGACGCGGACGTCAAGCAGACCATCATCAAGGAATATCGTACCCACGAAACGGACACCGGCTCCACTGAGCTGCAGGTCGCGATGCTGACCGAGCGCATCAGGCAGGTCACGGACCATCTTCGGACCCATCGGAAGGACGTTCATTCCCGTCGCGGTCTTGTTACCATGGTGTCAAAGCGACGCCGTCTGCTCAATTACTTGAGCCGGGAAGACGTTGGCCGCTACCAGCGTCTGATCAGCCGCCTCGGCTTGCGCCGCTGAACGGCAACGCGCCTGAAATCACCTGGCTATATGGCGCGCCCAGGATTCCGAAGTCGGGCGGTTGAAAGATTCTCACCATACGTCGCAGCCGCGCGTCAGCGAACCGGCCGCGACTAGTGCTCCGTCTTTAGTCTCAAACCGCGCAACTTGGCTATCTTCATCGGCGCTCGCAAATTTTACAGACCGCCCTCAGGAGGCGCCGGAATTCGCTAACGGCGGATCGAATGTGACGATTTGAACTGATATCACGCCCACGCAATCCCCCTGAAAGCCGGCCGCCAGACGAACAAGCGCGGTGGGCAGCAACACGAAAGGAAGAAGAGGTAGAAGAATTTACCGTTATGACAACTACTGACGCCGCAAGCGAACTGATGAACCCATTTGCAATCGACGGGGAGATTGGCGGACATCCCATTACCCTGGAAACCGGACGCTGGGCGCAGCAGGCTCACGGTTCCGTAACCATCACCTGCGGCGATACCATTCTGCTGGCCACTGCCGTCATGTCGGAACAGGCCCGCGAAGGTATCGATTTCCTCCCCCTGACGGTGGAATTCGAAGAACGCCTCTACGCCGTCGGCAAGATCCCCGGCAGTTTCTTCCGCCGCGAAGGACGCCCCGGAACCGAGGCCATTCTTTCCGCCCGCCTGACGGACCGCAGCATACGTCCGCTGTTCCCCAAGGGACTCCACAACGAAATTCAGGTCATCATCACGGTTCTCTCCGTGGACGAAAACCATCCTCCTGAGACTCTGGGCATGGTCGCGGCTTCCGCCGCGCTCTCCATCAGCCATATCCCCTTTGACGGCCCCATCGGGGCCTGCCGGGTTGCGTGGGATGGGCATCACTACCACATCAATCCCAGCTTCAAGGACGCCAATTCCGCCCTGCTCAACATGGTGGTAGCGAGCAATCGTCACGCCATCATGATGGTGGAGTCCGGGTCGGTTGAGATGTCTGAAGAAATCATCCTGGAAGGAATTCGCCTGGCCCATGAGAGCAACGCGCAGACCATCGATCTGATTGACCGGTTGGTGACGGAGCGAGGGATCGAAAAAACGGAAGTGCATTTCGACTACGAATCCGCCGAAAATCGTCAAAACAAGGTTGATGCCCTGGTCAATGGAAGGATCGTCGAGATCCTTGAACAAAACGCCTTCAAGAGCGAACGCGACGCGGGCCTGGACGCAGTGGAAACGGAGGTTGCCGCGCAACTGGCTGACGACTACTCGGCCCCTGAAATCGCCGAGTCGTTCAAAAACCTGGTGAAGAAGGAAGTCCGGGGCCGCATCCTGCAAAAAAACGTCCGCCCGGACGGACGGCGAACGGACGAAATCCGCCCCATTACCTGTAGCGTTGGAGAGTTGCCCCGCGCCCACGGCAGCGGACTGTTCACCCGGGGTCAAACTCAGGTGCTGTCGGTGGCGACCCTCGCGTCGTTGTCGATGAAACAGACGCTGGACACGGTCGGCCCGGACAATACCAAGCAGTTCATGCACCACTACAACTTCCCCCCTTATAGCGTCGGTGAAGCCAGGCGGGTTGGTTCGCCGGGCCGGCGGGAGATCGGCCACGGCGCCCTGGCGGAACGGGCGATCATAGCGGCCATGCCTCCTGAAGAAGAATTTCCCTACACCGTCCGCGTGGTCAGTGAAGTGCTGGCTTCTAATGGATCCACTTCCATGGGCAGCGTCTGTGGATCCTCCATGGCATTGATGGACGCCGGAGTTCCCCTGGCTGCGCCGGTGGCCGGTATCGCAATGGGCCTCATTACCGATGGCGCCAGTGAAGCATACGCCGTCCTCAGCGACATCCAGGGGATTGAGGATTTCCTGGGCGATATGGATTTCAAAGTTGCGGGCACCGAGCGCGGCATCAATGCTTTGCAGATGGACGTCAAGATCGACGGCCTTACCCAGGAACTACTCAGCGAGGCCCTGGAGCAGGCGCGAGTGGGTCGTCTTCACATCCTGGACCGTATGGCTGAAGCTATCTCGGAACCGCGAGCGCAAATGAGCCGATACGCGCCCAAGCTGGCGCGGATGCAGATCCCCGTCGAGAAGATTGGGGCTTTGATCGGCCCCGGCGGCCGGGTGATCCGGTCGATCCAGGAGGAAACCGGCTGCGGCATCGACGTGGCGGACGATGGCTCCGTCATCATCTCATCTAACGATCAATCCATGATCGAGTTGGCTCGCAGTCGGGTTGACGGACTCACTCGGGACCCGGAAGTGGGCGACATCATTACGGGCAAGATCACGCGCACCACCAACTTTGGGGTTTTCGTAGAGCTAACCCCGGGCGGCAAGGACGGCCTGGTCCGCAACGAAGATCTGGGGGACTTGGCCTACGAGAACGTGGACATCGGACAGGAAATCACCGTGATGATCCACGAGATTGACCATATGGGGCGAATCAATCTCTCCCGTCGCGCTTTGATGGGCGACGCCGAGCCTCCGGCGGGCTTTTCGCCACGGAGCAGTCAAGGCGAGCGGGACCGGGGGCCACGGGGCGGGTTTGATCGTGACCGGGGCCCGGCCCGGGGCGGATACGGCGGAGATCGGGACCGCGGACGCAGTTCGCGAGGGGGGTTCGACCGGGACCGCGACCGAGGCGGCCGGGACCGGGGAGGATACGGCGGAGGACGGGACCGTACCGGATCGGGATCCGGGCGCGGCAATTATGGCGGCGGCCGGGGCAACTATAGCGGCGGCGGCGGCCGCGAGCGGGATCGGGAACGTGACCGAAACTCCATGCTGGGAAGCGACGGTAATGACCGGGACCGCGGGCCGCGCCGCTACCCAGGCCGCTCCAGCGGTGGGAGCGGGAGCCGCAATCCGTCAGATCGGCGCTTCCTGGGCGGGGGCGGCGCGCGACGGTAGCCCGTCAGAGGAGAGATGTGATGCCCGTAATCACGATTAACGGACCAATCGGGGCCGGCTCCATTGCCGTAGGACAGCAGGTCGCCCAAGACCTGCACCTCAACTATGTTGACCGCATGGTTTTCGCTGAGGCGGCCCGCATCATCGGTTCGCCCGTTTCCAACTTGATCGCCAAGGAACAGCGGGTGGAGCGCTTCGGTGACCGGGTCACCACGCTGCTGGGTCGGGTGCTGGAAAGAGCCGCCGTGTCCGGAGATTATGATCTAGGGGTCGGGATCGAAACCCTGCCAGAAACCTACCACGAACTCGCCGGGGAATCGTCCTCCCGTGTCCAGCGGGTCAACGACCAGGTGTTTATGGAAACCACCCGGGAAGTGGTTCGTAACCTGGCGCAAGCCGGCCACGTCGTTATCATCGGCCGCGGCGCCAACGTCATCCTGGGAGACACGCCCGGAGTTCTCCATGTAGGAATGTTGGCCCCGATGTCCAAGCGTATCTCTACAATCATGGAACGCGAGCATCTGGACGAATCCCATGCCCGCACTTACCTCGAAGATTTGGAAGAAGCCAGGGTCAAGTTCTTCCAGAAATTCTTCAAGGTTTCGCCCCACGAACCTACTCTGTACCACATGATGTTGGACATGGGTCATATGAGCAACGATACCGCAGCTCAAATTATCGCCCATGCCGCGGGCGACCTGGAGCACTAATTCGCATACGATGCCGGCCGCCAATGGTCGGCCGCCAACAAAGGAGGCAACACCTGTATGTTCATCAGAATGGTCTGGGGCAAGCTCCGCGCCGGCTCTTGGGAAGAATTCGAGCGGCATTACCATGAGCGTGTCGCCACCGGCACGGCTCCCAAGGGCCTGAAGGAACGGCAGCTCATACGCAGCACCGAGGATCCCGACGAGGGGATCAGTGTCAGCGTGTGGGAGACCCTCGGCGACCTCCGCGCCTATGAGACCAGCGAGTTCCGGGCCAACATCGCCCGGGAAGTCGAGCACCTTTATCGTGGCGAGTACTGGGTCAAGCACTTCGAGGTTGCCTCCACTGACTGACCCCGGTTCAAAATAGCGCGCCAAAAACATGAGTCATCCCGGATTTTAGAAAGCGGGAAACTGGCACAAGGAACGACGGAAAAGAGAAGCCCCTTTCTGGTGGAGTGGGAGTGAACGAACTCCAAACCACAGAAGGGGGCTTTGCTATGGTGGAGGATGGAGCGGGCCGGAGGCAAGCGCAGCAGGTAGCGGATTTGCTGGGATTGTTCATCGGGCCATTGGAGATTTGGCTGGACGAGTGCCTGGACCGACGGTTGGTACGCACCTTTCGGCTGGCCTTGATTGCCATGGTGCGGATGCGCCACAATCGTTGGGGGTTGCTGCTCAGTGAGTTGGGCGCCCATATCATTGCACCAGACCGCGCTCCCGCTGGCGCCAAGCGGCTGAGCAATCTGCTGCGTTCTTCCAAGTGGACCCATACCCTCTTGGAAGAGTTTCTCTGGCATGGGGCCGACCAGCGTTTGACCCAGTTGGGGGCCGCAGCGTCGACCGCGCTGGCCATCTGGGATGAGAGCGTGCTGGAAAAGCCGGAAAGCATTGCCCTGGAGGGGTTGTGTCCGGTGCGTTCCAGCAAGGCCGCCCGTCTCAAGCGCATCAAGCCAGGCTACTACAATCCTCCGGGCGGCCCGCCGGTATTCGTGCCTGGGATGCAATGGCTCACCATCATGGTGGTCGGCATGGCGGGTCCGCCCACTCTGGCCGCCAGGCGCTGGTGGACCAGTCGCGGCCCCTTGGCCAGCCACCGCAGAGCGCAAACCGCTACGCTGCTGGACCAATGCGCTAAACGCTGGCGGCAGCAAGTGATCCACGTCTTTGATCGGGGTTTCGCAGGCGCCCCCTGGCTCAGGGAACTGACCGGGCGCCAGGCGCGTTTCATCGTGCGCTGGCCCACCCGCTACCACCTCACCGACGACAAGGGCGAGCGCCCGGCCTGGCAAATCACGCGCGGCAAACGCTCCCAGGACTATCGCCAAATCTGGGACTGCAACCGCCGACCGTACCGCAAGACCGGTATCGTGGCCGTCCCAGTACACCATCCCCAGATGGATGATCAACTATGGCTGGTGGTCTCACGTCCGGGCAAGGGACGACAACCCTGGTATCTACTGACCAACGAGCCGATAGCCTCCAACGAGCCGATAGCCTCCATTGACGATGCCTGGCGGGTGGTCTTGGCTTACGCCCGCCGCTGGCAGGTGGAGATGCGCTACCGAACCTGCAAGACCGACCTGGCCTTGGAAAGCCCCCGTCTTTGGTCCTGGGAAAACCGGCTCAAACTTCTGCTCATGGCCAGCCTGGCCTACGCTTTCTTACTCTCCATGCTCGCTCCAACCCTGGCTCCATTGGTCCAAAGCCTGCTCAGAAACTGGTGTCACCGAACCGGAGAGCGGTACCGCCAAGCTGCGATACCGCTCTCCCGACTCCGATCTGCAATCAGCTCCCTCTGGCTAACTCATCCTCCATCTCCCACAACCTCCCAACCAAATTCGGGATGACTCATGTCGTATTGGCCGAGTTTGTACCGTTACGTTACCGGCTGGCGCTGGCTCCGGTCAGGCGAGCGATGCCGGCGCGGGAACAATCCTCATCTTCCTGGGCGGTGCCGCCGCTGCCTCCCACCGCTCCGATCAACTCCCCGCTCATGTAGATGGGCAGGGCACCCTGTCCGGGGACAAATTCGCCCCGCTCCACTTCCATAACCGCCCGCATAATGGGCGTGGTGGAGCGCTCGGTCAGATCTCCGCTGGGTTCCCCAAAACACGCGGCGGCCCTTGCCTTGCCCCGCGAAACGTAGGGAGTACGCCAAGCCGAACCGTCCATCTTGCACATGGTTATCAGATCGCCGCGCGCGTCCACGACCGAGAAACTGAATGCTTTACCCAGTTCCAGCGCAGCCGCTTTGGCGCCGGCCAGCACGGCTTCGGCTTGATCCAGAGTGATGTTGGGCATGGTGGCATCTCCTTGAGCATTTGATTTGACAGGTTGAGGCAACGAAATAGCCTGCGCTATTATATCAGCATACGGGCCTACGCCCGTTCAATCACTCCCGAAGAGTCGCCGTGCGTATGGCAGCATTTTTTGGTTCCTTCAATCGTGGTTGTGGTTGCGCCCTTGGCGTAGTGGCCGGGCTGGTGATCGCAGCGATCATTTTGGGACTCATTATGGTGGACGGACACTGGTGCATCAACCAGTGGTGCATCAACTTCTAGGCTGGATCCCGCCGGCCAATCAAGGAGCATCGCCGTGGAATTCGGATTCTATCTTCCCAATCATGGTCCCAACGCCCAGCCCGGGCCGTTGGCGCAGATCGCTCAAACCGGCGACCGCCTCGGTTTCTACTGCATGGTAGCCGGCGATCATGTATTGGTCCCCAACCAAATCGACTCGCCATATCCCTACACCGTTGGCGGCGAGTTCCCCACCGGAGAGAGCGGCGAATATTTCGAACAGTTAACCCTCTTGACCTACCTGGCCGGCATTACCGAAAACATCCGCCTGGTGCCCAGCGTCATGATCGTGCCCTACCGCCCGCCGATACTGGCCGCCAAGATACTGGCCACCCTGGACGTGTTGTCCCGTGGCCGGTTGATCCTGGGCGTCGGCGTGGGCTGGATGGAAGAGGAATTCCAGGCCCTGGGGACGCCGCCCTTCGCCGAACGCGGCGCCGTGACGGACGAATACCTGCGGGCCTACCAAGAACTGTGGACCAGCCCCAACCCTGAGTTCGATGGACAGTACGTACAATTTTCCGGCATCCAGTTCTTGCCCAAGCCGGTCCAGAAACCGCATCCGCCCATTTGGGTGGGCGGCCAGAGTCGTCCCGCCATTCGGCGCGCCGCCACCATCGGAGACGGCTGGCATCCGGTAGGTACCATCCCGGCGGCCACCCTTGAACCTGAGGAACTGGCCGGGGACCTGGTGACCCTCAACCGCTTCGCCGAGCAGGCCGGCCGCGATCCTGACGCGATCCAGGTTTCGATGAAAGCGCCCCTGTATGACCCTTCCACCATGCAGACCGGTCCCCGCCGACGTTTCTCCGGATCCGCCGACGCCATCCTAGAAGACGTGCATACCTACTCGGAGGTGGGCGTTTCCCACATCATTTTCGACATCCGCGGCAGCGACTTGAACCAAGCGGTGGAGAGGCTGGACTGGTTCGCCGGGGATGTGATGCGGCATACCGATTGACAGCAGCGCAGGGTCGGCGCAAGCGGCCCTGTGCTATAATTACGCCGCTTGACGGTTGGCGTTCCCGCCGCGGCGCTGCTACCGCGGTCAGTCCACGTCAATTGCATTTCGCAAGGAGGAATACTGCCTTGACTTCGCTTAACGACCGCTACCAGACCGGCCAGGACATGCGTGGAACGATGTCCGGCGGCGATAAATCGCACTATGCCCTGCCCGGCGTCGATCAGTTGGCCCCCGACCTCAAGCGCATCATTGACGAGGCCCTCTTCGGCACCATCTGGACCCGTCCCGGCTTGGACCTGAAACAACGGTGCATCGCCACCATCTCCGCCCTGATGACCCAGGGCGAAATGAACCTGCTGCGCCGGCACATCATCCGCGCCCTCAACGTTGGCATCACCCCCAATCAGGTCGTGGAAATATTCATTCAGTCCACCTTTTACATCGGTGTTCCCGCCGTTGAGTCCGCCCTCCGGCTGACCAAGGAGATTTACGAGGAGTTGGGCATCGATTTCCAGCCGGCCCTGGAGTACGACGTCAACCGCCACCCGGACGAACAGCTCGCCCTGGGGCAGGAGATGCACCGCCACCATTTGGGCAACCTCCCTGATGCGTCTGACGACCCCGATTCGCCGGAAGGGCAGTTGGAACGGATCGTTGACGAATATAACTGGGGCGCCATTTACAACCGCTCCCTGCTCGGCGATAAAGAGCGTGCCATCGTCTCCTTGGCCGCCCTTACCAGCATGGGCGTGTACGACAATCAAATGCGCCGCCGCATCCGCGGCGCCCTCAGCGTGGGCGTCTCTCCTACGGAGCTTATGGAGATTTTCATTCACCTCTCAATGTACGGAGGCTACATCAACGCCCGCACCTCCATGCGTATCGCCCGTTCCGTCTTCAACGAACTGGGCATCGACTGACCACCCCGCATCCATCGCGTAACCATCAGGGACGACACACGGCACGGAGGTCGGCGGAAACACAATGAAACTGCGCTTGGATGACGGCTGCGAGCTGTTTTACACCATCGACGACTTCACCGACCCCTGGACGGAGCCGGAAACCGTGGTGATGCACCATGGCATGGCCAAGAACCACAAGCTCTGGTTCGGCTGGGTCCCCATCCTGGCCCGGCGCTACCGCGTCATCCGGTTCGATATGCGTGGAATGGGCCAGTCGGATGTTCCCGAGCCGGGTTACCCGTGGTCGGTGGACAACTTCGCTAAAGACCTGGCAGAGTTCGTGGACAAGCTGGGACTGGAAAAATTTCACCTGATCGGCGAAACCGTGGGCGGCAGCATATCCATGCGCTACGCCACGATGCGCCAGGACCGCCTGCTGTCCCTCGCCGCCTGCACATCCCCCACCAGCTTCAATGACGCCCACCACGCCGAGTCCGCCGTGCAAATTGAAAACGAGGGCATCGGCGCCTGGGTGGAAAGCAGCATCGGCCGGCGGCTGGACCCTCAGATCGTCGATCCCGCATATACTCGATGGTACGCAGAGCAAATGAAAGCCACCACGCCCCACGTGGTAGCCGGTTTTCAGGCTCAAGCCGGGGGTGATCTGCGCCCCTTGCTGAAAGACGTGCAAACCCCGGTGCTCATCATTGCCGCCGCCGCCCTGCGCGAAGAAGTGCTGGGCGATTTTCGTGGCGCCGCCGACGTATTCCCCAACGGGCGCGCCGTGGTATTCCCCGGAGTGTCCGGTTTCGTGCAGCACATCCTGCCCGTGCCGTGCGCCCGCGTCTGGCTGGACTTCGCCCGCAGCCTCTCATAAACGGCGTTGGAGTGCTGCGCCCGAATCCCGGCTGGGCTTCCGGGTGGGGCGCAGCTATTTTTTGGCATGACGTACTGCATCCGGGGTTAGTCTGGTGCGTCTGCGGTCATCGCGCACGCCCGCCTTCCGGGATACACCCACGCTAACGCCACCAGATTAAGAAAAGGATTTTACCTATGCCTGACTCCCTTTCCCGCCAATTGGCCAGCTGGGCCGTCAACCTGGACGCTGCCGACCTGCCGCCAGCCGTTATCGACAAGATGCAGACCTCCCTGCTTCACGCCACGGTGGTCTCCATCATCGGCGCCGGCACCCACCACGGCAAGGCGGCGGTTGACCTCGCGCTGGCCGAGGAAGCCTCAGCTCACGGCGCCAGCATTCTGGCCGACGGCGGTAAAGCCACCCGGTGCGGAGCTGCCTTCGCCAACAGCAAGTTGATGCACGCCACCAACCAGGCTGACTCCTACCGGATGCTCACCCACCCGGGCCCATGCGTCATACCGGCGGCGTTAGCTTCCGCGCAACTGAGCGGCGCTAACGGGGCGCAGCTGATAACCGCTATGGCCGCCGGATACGAGGTGGAATCGCGCATCGCCGGCGACTTCATCGCATCCACCCAGGCCCGCGGTTTCCGGTCCAGCCCGGTTTACGGGACGCTGGGCGCGGCAGTTGCCACGGGCAAGTTGCTGGGACTCAACGAGGACCAGATGGTTACCGCCATTGCGTTGGCCTGCACTTTCACCGCCGGCACCAACGAGGGTCCTCGATCCGGTGGACGGGAAATGATGTTCCACGAACCCCAGTCAACCCGCAGCGGGATCATGGCGGCTCTGCTGGCTCGGGAAGACGTCCAGGGTTCTGAGGAAGCTCTGGAGGGTCCCGCCGGTTTCTACAACGCCTTCACGGGAAACAATCGCGGCGAATTGTCCTACGTCTTCACCGGCCCCCAACAGGTTTCCTTTGCACCGGTTACCGATGGCTTGGGGACGCGGTGGGAGCTTCTGCACACCGTTCTGAAAATGTACCCCACCGCCGGCTACAATTGCCCCGTTATCGACCTGATGACGGACATTCGGCGTTCCCACGTACTGGCCGTTGATGAAATCGAGCGCATCACCATCGACATGAATTGGCTGGAAACCCTGTACCCTTCGCCGGCATTCCCGAACCCTTCCCGCGGCCGGGCTCTGGTTGGAAGCACTCACTATTTTGCGGCTTACGTGGCCGTCAACGGTTCGTACCCGCCGCTGCGGACTCGGATCGATCCGGGCGACGACGCCGGCGCCGCCGCTGCCGACAACCACGACACCGTCGTCTCCTTGATGCACAAGGTTGATACTGTCGGCCATAAGGATCGACCGGCATTCGCTCCCCGTATCACCATCGAAATGACCGGCGGAAACGTGTACCGTGGCGAATATCAAGGCACGGAACTGGAGTGGGGATTTGGTACTGAGATCGAGCGATTGCGCCCCCTTTTTCCTCAAATAAACTGGCCGGACGCAAAGCTGGAAGCCATTGTGGACGCGGTCCACGCCATCCCCGACGCCACGAGCATCGGCGAACTGATCGCTGCTGCAACGCCGTGAAACGGATGTAGGAGTAAATCATGCTGCCAGGACTGGAAGGCAAAGTCGCGCTGGTCACCGGAGGGAGCAAAGGGATCGGCAAAGCCATCGCCTACGCATTGGCGCGGGAGGGCTGTGCCGTCGCTATCTGTGCCAGAGGGGAAACCGACTTGCAAGCCGCCGCCGCGGAGATCAGCGACGCCACCGGCGCCCGCGTCATCCCGATTCGGGCGGACATGACCGTCCCGGAAGACATCGCCGACCTGGTCCGGGAAACCGTTGCTGAGCTGGGCAAACTGGACATCCTCGTCAATAACGCCGTTAACAGTACCAGCGACCGCGCCAGTCAAATCCCCGATGAAGTCATCCTGAACCACATCACCACCAAAGTAATGGGGTATATTCGCTGCGCCCGGGAGTGCGTGCCGCACCTGATTGCCGCCGGCGGCGGGCGGATCATCAATATCGGCGGCATGGCGGCCCGAAATTCCAGCCCAACGAACCCGGGCTCCGGCGTCACCAATTCGGCGATGTCCAATTACTCCAAGGCTCTTTCCGATGACGTGGCCGGCGACGGGATCCTCGTCAATTGCATTCACCCCGGCAGCACCCGCACCGAGCGATACATGGGACTGGTGGCTGAACGCGCGGCTCGCAACAACACGACATCGGGCGAGGAACTGGCCCAGTCCGTTGCCGAGATTCCCATCGGGCGCATGGTCGAGCCCGATGACATAGCGAATCTGGCGGCGTTTCTGTGCTCGGATCTGGCCTCAGCGATCACCGGGCAAACAATCGCAGTGGACGGGGGCGGCGGACGCGGGGTCCATTTTTAGCCCACCACCCCCTGTCGTCGGCAACGACAGGATGGCCGACTCCTCAAACGCCGCCAGAGACGGCCGAAATCAGTTCATGCCCAATTCCCGCAGGGCGTCGGCAAAGTTAGGATCCAAAACGTAAGCGTCTTCCGCCCGGTCATAAGTCAACGGCCGGGGGAGGTCCAGATCGCCACGGCGACGCTTCAGCCGGTTCAGGCTGTGTCCCTGACTGGACAGCGACCCGGAGAGTTCCCTTTGGGAAAGCCGCAGGGTGTGCATTAGTTGCGCTCGTTTTTGCGTATGGTTGGGCGACCGGGAAACGCGGATCATGGCCTCCCTGGCGGTGTCCGAGAGGTTCCGCCAGAACGTGGTAAGGTAACTGGCGTTCCAAACCACCGCGGGAGGTCCCGGTTCCGCCGGCGCGTCTATTGCGCTTTCCGGCGCAGCCGCTTCCATCGGCTGCGGCTCGGCTGCTGGCAGAGCGGACGGGATTTCGCCAATTGCCACCTCGTCGGCGCTTTCACTTGGGATCCACCCCGCCATACCCCTCAGGGTTGCGATAACCTCGCTCACTTCACCTTCGATCGTTACCGTAATGCTAGCCAAAACAGTGCTCCTAGCCCGGAAGTGTCCCTCGCGCCGAAATGAATGGTAGTTGCATGTCAACAAAAACCTGCGGTACACAATACCACATTTTTGGCAGCGAAATCCGTTCACTCGCCTATCACGTCAGGGTCTTTCGGTTTTCATGTTTGTCATTGCGAGCGCAACGAAGCAATCCCGTCAAGGCTCCGGTGGCTAACCACAAACGGGTCTGTTCCAACGACAAGATTGCCATCCGCCAGAGCCGGACTGTGCTCCTCGCAACGACTACCGAAAGACCCTGCCTATCACGTCCAACAACGCTGCTTCCAGGACGGCCGGTGGGACGTATTGCTCAAACCGGGCGGCGATCCGCCCGTCATTGCCCACGACGAATGTCCACGGCTCCGACACCAATCCCCACTCCTTGACCGCCGGAACCAGATCCCGCGCCGGATTCGCTGGATCGATCAGGTGAGGATCACGATAAACTTCCACGTGAATGAAGTTGGCCTGTCGTCCATATTGCGCTGCCAGCGCCGACAGGTCAGAGATCTGTGGGCCGCACGTGGCGGAAACGCAGAAAGCTGGCGTTGCGAAACTTATGATCGCCGGCTTGCCCGAGCGCACTGCCTCAGCTACCGACAACCGATACAGGACTGGATCCGGTTCAGGGCTGCTGCTGATGGTGTGCAGGTCTTCGGTGGTGTCTGCCGTCGGCGTGTCCGATGGCGGCGCGGCGTCGCCGATGAATGGGACACGGTGGGCGGCGCCGACGGAAACTACTGCCCCGATAGTCAGCGGTTCACCCCCCTCGTACTCAAAGGTGGCATGCAATTCCCAAATGCCCAAACTATCCCCGGTTGCGGTGCCGGCCTGGTCAAAAACGACATCAGCAACGAATACTCCCCGCCGACCTTCCGGTGGCCAGGGCAGAAACTCCGCATCGGTTCGATGCCGTACTTGTCCTGTGGCCGCCCCCGGCTCGTAATACACGGCGCGGAGGGCTACTTCCGCGGGGCGTACCGGCATATAATCCCGGTCCACCAGGCCAAAGGATATCCGGTTTTCGCCTACCGCCAGGTCGCTGTTGCTGACAACCAGGCTCACGGGCGGTCCGCCCGGAGGCTGCGCAAGCGGGTCGTCCGATACGGCCGGGGCGGCACAGGCCAAAAGCGCCAAGCCGACCAGCGCTATCGACAGCATACAAATGTTTGGCAATCTCAAAGGTCGGCATCCCTACGCGCCGCAGCGTCTCGGTTTGACTTCCGGTTGCCGCGCCAGTATAGGCAGTGCCACCGGCCTGCGCAACGTCGGGGTGGTTTGTTCGTTGTCTGGAGTGGGCTATAATCATTTGTGCAATCGGTACCAGTCCCCACGCACGCGAGGCTGAAATGCGCTTCGGTTCTTTTGTCTTTCCCGTCAGTCATCACCCGGAAAACGACTCTGCGATCATCGACAGTACGCTCGACGAGATCTTGCTGGCCGAAGAAATCGGAATGCACTCGGTATGGCTCACCGAGCATCATTTCGACGGCGCGGCTGCCCATGCCGACCCGCTGGTGTTGGGCGCCGCCGTAGCCGCCCGAACCCGGAGCCTGAAAATCGGGTTCGCCGTCGTAGAATTGGCTTTCCATCATCCCGTTCGCCTTGCCGTCCAAACGGCGTTGCTGGACAACCTCAGCCACGGTCGTCTCATCGTAGGCACCGGCCGCGGCTCCGCCTATAACCACTACGAATACATCGGTTTCGGCATCACCATGGATGACGGCATCGCTCGCCTGGACGAGGCTGAGGATCTATTGGTCAAGGCCTGGATCGGCGAGGAGTTGCAGTATAGCGGCGATCACTGGAACGTGGAGTTTCCCCTGCTGCGCCCCCGGCCCTACCAGCAGCCTCATCCTCCCCTGATTCGCGCTTGCATCAGCGAAGCGTCCGCCGTGAAGATGGCGGAAATCGGCCGGCCGGTGATGATTGGCATTCAGACCTTGCCCACCTTGCAGGCCCGCTTTGAACGTTACCGCGCCACCATGCTGGACGCCGGCTTTACCGAGGAAGAAACCGAGGCCACTGTAGAGCAGTGCTGGGCTTCTCGCGACCTGTTCGTCGCCGACAGCCACGACGAAGCCCTGGAAATCGCCGCCGCTGGGTTCGAGCGGGAGCGCACCCACTTCCGACGCGCCCGTGAGCTTTACAACCCCGGCGGGTTCCCGCCACCGGACCCAAACCGACCCGTGCCGGCCGGCGAGAGCCTGGAGCACTCCTTCATCTTGGGGACCCCCTCCCAGGTGGCCGAGCAAGTTGCCGCCATGCGCGACATCGGCGTTCGGAACCTGATGCTGAAACTTAACACTGGCGAGATGGACACCCACAAGGTACAAAAGTCCATGCGGCTGTTTGGGGAGAAGGTGATGCCGCATTTCGCGGAATAGGACGAGACCTTGCCAACGGAGCGGGGTATCTCAACTTGGCAGTATCCCGTCAACAGGCAGGGAGATGTTGGGGAAACAGCCGGGGGTGATGGCGTCGCCGGGGCGGAAGGTGCGCATTTGGGTGTATCTGCCGGCGACGGGTTCGGTATAGGCTTCGATGGCTCGCTCCGGCAGTACGGTTATCCAGACTTCGGGAATGCCGGCGCGGGCGTATCTCGGCAGTTTTTCGTTGCGGTCGTAGTCAACTGAACTGTCGGCCACCTCAATGAGCAGCAGCACGTCTTCCGGGCCGGCCACGCTGGAACTGTACAAGTCGGCGCGCTCCCGTAGCAAGGCGAGGTCTGGGACTGGCTCAGTTCCGTCGTCCAGGCGCACTGAGCTTTGCACTTGCACTACTGCCCGTCTGCCTACAGCTGCGGACAACTCCCTGGTAAATCCGTTGACACTGCCGATGTGTCGGCTGCCAAGAGCGGCCATATTAATTATCACTCCGTCCAGCAGCTCCACCCGGTCGTCTTCGTTGAGGATACCCGCATCGACCATGGCGTGGTACTCGCTCACGGTGAAACGGCGCGGTTGGGGTTCGACCGCGCTGACAGGACGCGGTGGCGGTTTGGTTTGCGTCGTCATGGTACTGTCCTGATTCCTGCCCGGTCAGCCCGGCAGGATGTCGCTGACGGTCAGGGAGATGTCGGGGAAACAGCCGGGGGCGATGGTGTCGCCGGGGCGGAAGGTGCGCATTTGAGTATATCTCCCATCAACCGGCTCCGTGTGGACTTCTATAATGCGCTCTGGAATGACCGCAATCCATACCTCAGGGATGCCGGCCTCGGCGTATCGAGGCAACTTTACGTTGCGGTCGTAGTGCGCCGAACTGTCCGATACTTCAATCAACAACAGCACGTCATCCGGCCCCGCACGCTGCGAAGCGTAGAAGTCGGTCCGGTCCCGCAGCAGAACCAGGTCCGGCTGCGGCATGGTGCGGTCGTTCAGCGCTATTGACCCTTGCGTCCGCACGATGCCGCGAGTTCCAACAGATATAACCAGGTTGCGGTTGGACTTGTCCACGCTGGCGTTATGCGAATTTCCGATGGGGGGCATAGTGATGACCACTCCGTCAATCAGTTCGACGCGCTCTTCCGGGCCAAGTATCCCCGCCTCGGCCAGCGCAAAGTACTCGTCGATGGTGAAGAGGCGCGGTTGGGGCTGGATGTCCGGGCTCGCGCCGGTCTCCGGTTTGGCGCGTGGTTTGGTCTGTGTCGTCATAATGCTCTCTCCTGCGGCCGGCGCGATGGTCACAGTGCGCGCACCATTTTGTCCAAACTTTCCAGCGCCTTGCTGATATTCTCCGGGCTGTTGGCGTAGGACAGGCGCACGTAGCCCTCGCCGAACTCGCCGAAAGCAGCGCCGGACAGCAAAGCCACGCCGGCCTCCTGCATCGCCCGTTCCTCGAACTCGGCGCTGGTCAGCCCCGTCTCCTTGATGCTGGGGAAAGCGTAGAACGCGCCCTCGGGCTCGGGGCAGTTGATGCCGGGGATAGACTGCAACCCGTCGGCGATGAGGCGACGCCGGCGGGCGAACTCGGCGGCCATCTCCTGCACCGCGTCCTGCGGGCCGTCCAACGCGGCGACGCCGGCGATCTGGCTGAACGACGCCGCGCAGGACACGCTGTTGGTGGCCAGACGTGATATATGCGGCACCAGTTCTTCGGGCATGATCCCGTACCCCAGCCGCCAGCCGGTCATGGCGTAGCTCTTGGAGAACCCGTCCAGGATGATGGTGCGGTCCGCCATGCCGGGCAGGGCGGCGATGCTGTGATGTTCGCCGGAATAGAGGATGTCCTTGTAGATTTCGTCGGACATGACGTACATATCGGGATGGGTGCGCACCACGTCGGCGATGGTTTCCAGTTCTTCCCGCGTCAATGCGGAGCCGCAAGGGTTTTCCGGCGAGTTGATGATGAGCAGCCGGGTATTCTCGTTGACCATTGCGGGGAGTGTGGACAGGTCGGGATGATAGGCCCGGTCTTCCAGCAGCTGCATCGGGACGGCTTTGGCGCCGCTGAACTCGATCATGGACTCGTAGATGGGAAAGCCGGGGTTGGGATAGATGACCTCCGCGCCGGCTTCAGCAATAGCCAGCAAAACGTAGAACATGATGGGCTTGGCCCCCGGCGTAACCACCACCTGCTCCCAATCCGTATCAATTCCCCGGACCTCGCGGCTGTTTCGCGCCACCGCCTGACGCAGTTCGGGCAGCCCCGGCGTGGGGCCGTAGTGGGTGTAGCCGTCCTGCAACGCCTGGACGCCGGCCTGGACGATATGGGCTGGAGTCTCGAAATCCGGTTCGCCGATCTCAAGGTGAACGATTTCCCGGCCCTGGGCCTCCAGAGCGCGGGCCTTGGCCAGCACTTCAAAGGCGGATTCGGTTCCCAAACGGCTCATACGGGTGGCAATGGTCATAACTCGGCATCCCTCAAGCAAGTCAGCGTCGTTGGTTGGCGAATTGGGCCGGCGGTCGGAGCGGTCGGCGGGCCCGGGGCAAGGTTATCACATACCATCGCAGGCTGCGCGGCTTGGGACGCCGGCAGGAATGCTACAATGGTGGCGGGTAACGTACCGTTTTAGGTGGTTTACTTTGGCAAAATCCAGTTGCCCGTGCGTGTAGGGGCGAATAATCATTCGCCCCATAGGCATCAAGTTAGGGGGTACAAATGGGAAGCTACCGGTAAGATGGTGATTGCATTCCAATCAATCGCCACCGGAGCTTCCCATGAGCAGTGTACCAGAAGTTGCCCAGGCTATGAGCGAGGTTCTCGCCGCCGGCGCCGAGCAAGCCGCCGCGGCGACAGGACTGGTCCAGCGACGTTCCAAACTCAGCGGCAGTATCTTCACGCAGACCCTGGTTTTCGGGTGGTTGGCGGACCCGGACGCCAGCCTGTGCTCCCTGACCCAGATGGCGGCCACCTTGGGGGTGGAAATCAGCTCGCAGGCCCTGTTCCAGCGGTTCACCCCTCGGGCGGCCGAGTGTTTGCGGCAAGTCCTGGCGGCAGCGGTAGTGGAGGTGATTGCCGCGGAGCCGGTGGCCATTCCGGTATTGCAGCGGTTCAGCGCCGTGCTGGTGCAAGATAGTTCAGTGGTCATGCTGCCCGATGCACTGCGGGAAATCTGGGCGGGCTGCGGCGGCAGCGGTTCCTACGGACAGTCGGCGTTGAAGTTGCAAGTGCGGCTGGACTTGACCACGGGCCGGATGCTGGGTCCCTTCCTGGATCAAGGCCGGACCCCGGACAGCCATTCCCCAGTGCAGAGCGCGCCGCTACCGCCGGGGGCTTTGCGCCTGGCCGATTTGGGGTATTACCGCCTGGACACCTTCCGGGAAATAGCCCAGCAAAGCGGCTATTTCCTGTCCCGGTACAAGACCGGCACCAAACTCTACCAGTGCGACGGCGCCGAACTGGACTTGGCGCGGTTGCTGTCCACTCCCGCCGCCACCAGCATCGACCAGCCGGTATTGCTGGGCAGTGCCCACCGCTTGCCCGTCCGTCTGCTGGGCGCCAGAGTACCCCCGGAAGTAGGCGCCCAGCGGCGCCGTCAACTGAAAGACCAAGCCCGCAAGAAACAGCAGCAACCCAGCAAAGCCCGTCTGGCTCTCTGCGATTGGACCATTTACGTAACCAACGCGCCCGTGGCCCTGCTGAACCGGGAGGAAGCCTTGATCTTGGCCCGCGCCCGCTGGCAGATTGAACTGCTTTTCAAGCTGTGGAAACAGCGCGGCGGCATTGACCGCTGGCGCTCGGCAAACCCCTGGCGGATACTCTGCGAGGTCTATGCCAAACTGGTAGCCATGGTCATCCTGCACTGGACCTTGCTGACTGCGGTCTGGATGTACCCGAACCGCAGTCTGGTCAAGGCTGCGCATACGGTCCGCCGCTACGCCGTAATGCTTGCCAGCGCCATGACCGGAATAATGGCCCTGGCCACCGTCATCGAACAGATTGGCTTATGCCTGCGCGCCGGGTGTAGAATTGAAGGGCGTCGGCAACGCCCCAGCGCCTATCAATTATTGCTCGCCCTGGACGATAACGCTTAACTTGATGCCTATGGGGCGAATAATTATTCGCCCCTACAAAGGGAAACCACCTAAATTGCAACGCTACCATGGCGGCGTAGCCCATATGCGCGGAGGCAATCATCGTGATAGGCTTAATGGCAGCCGAATACGTCAACAATCGGGAAAAGCGGTCGAATGAGAAAACCACCCGCGAATTGCTGGACTCCGCGCAGAACGCGGCGGAACGACGTTTCGCGTTGCGCTGGGCAGAAGACCACGGCGTGGAATCGATAACCTCCGCGACGCCGAAGGCCGCCTATACTTCAGCCGGTATCGGCGCCGGGGGCGCCGGGGGCGGTTTGGCACGTAGTCAGCGTTAGATTATTGGCTCATGGTGACCAGGAGAACGGCGTGCCAGTGGTGGCGTGAGTGGTCGCCCGCCAACCTCTGAACTGAATCTATTTCAGATGCGCGCACGCCTCTTCTGCTAGCTTCGCGTTAAGGTGAAAGTTATTCTGATTCAGGCACGACCACCAAGTGCCCAGATACTTGTCTTGGGCGTTTTTGACAACTTGACCGGGGCCTTTCTCGAGGAAGTCTATGACCGCGGACAGCATTTGATTTACAATTTGGGCTCCCTCCACGGTAAAGGACACCCAGCCTACTACGCTACTGGCGCCGCCCACTAATTTGGCGCCTCTGATAATCCAGGTTGCCGCCTTCGCGTATTTTCCGGAGGCCGCAACGTGTGTGACGGCTCTGACCTGGATTTGTTCCAGGCCCTTAGCTGCCGCGTAGTCTCTCACGCTTTGGGCGTCCAGTTTTGGATAGCCCGTAAGTTGATGGGCCGTCAAGACGCCCAGTTCCACGAACCCGCGGGTCATCTCAGCCTGAAATTCATTCCAGTAGTCCGGACGTGACTCCTTGGACCACGGATTGTCGCTGAGGTCTATTTTTATCGTGGCGTCTGCGTTTCCGGTAAATCCATCATGCTCCAGCAGCAACGCTGCGCCCCCGGTCAACTGGTTGCCGGACAGGTTCAGGAGCGACAGATTTGGGAGGTAGGGAATCCCAACCGGAATATAGCCGCTCAACCCGTGATTACAGGTGCTCAGCGGGCCTTCCCCAATGAGCTCGCATCTCCTGTTATTCGACAAGTCCAGTTCAACCAGATTTTGCAGGTTTCCCCATTCGATGTCGCGGTCACGACCCGTAATCTGGTCTTCTATGTCTCCCTGGAACGCATTGCCTGACAGGTTCAGATGCGTGAGTTTGGTCAGTTGGTCCAGTTCAGCAGGCAATACCCCGCCCAGGTCATTGCCGGAGAGGTCCAGATGCGTGAGGGCGGTCAAGTCACCCAGAATTGATAGATTGCGCCAGTTCCCCAGCGGTGACTTCAGGCTTCTGTAATAATTGTTCAGGTCGCCCCCCGGAAGTGAAAGTTTGGCAACGCGGCCGTTCGAGTCAACGGTCACTCCACACCATCCGCTGACGTTTGCGTTATTGTTGTCCACCTCCCACCGGGAACATCCGTTCCCCCACTCCCATGCCGAGCCACCGGCAAGGTTGTAGAGTTCCACCAAGGCGGCGCGGTCCCTTTGGATAGCGGCCAGGTTAGCGTGTTGAGGCGGTACAACTGATACTTGAGTTCCCTGGAGGTTCAGCGCCGTCAGATTGGAAAGAGTGCCTACCGGTATCGTCCCTCGCAGTTCGCTATTATCTTGGAGGTAGAGACGGTTCATGTTAGTGAGATTGCTCAGCTCAGGCACTGTCCCAGTCAACTGGTTGCGCCCGAGGTTCAACGTCTCCAGGTTTTTGAGGAAAGTCAATTGCGACGGTATGTTGCCGCTCAGCCGGTTATCGCTGAGGTCCAGAACTTCCAATTGCTTGAGGTTGCCCAGCTCCGCGGGTATCGACCCATTGAGATAATAGAAGTCGTTGTTGTAGATCTTCTCAAAATTAGCTGGGAAAGTTTGCCCCCTGAAATAACTCTGGTGGTCCAGATACAGAACCCGCAAGTTGTTAAGATTTCCCAACTCCGCTGGTATGGTCCCAGACAGCCGGTTGTGGCCCAGGCCCAAGCCCCGCAATTCGGTGAACTCACCCAGCCAGGTTGGTATATTTCCATTCAACTCGTTGCGTTCCAGGTTCAGCCACCCCAGCGTGTCGGAAAGAGCGCTCAAGTCAGGTATTTCGCCAGTCAGACGGTTGCCCCGGAGCGTTAGCGTTTGCAGTTTCGTGAGCCCAACCAAATCCGTGGGTATCGACCCGGTCAAATTGTTGCTGCTGAGGATTATCTTGGTGACCCGCCCGTCGTCATCAGTGGTCACACCGTGCCAGTCGCCGATGGGCTTATCGGTGTTCCAGTTGGTATTGTTGATCCAGGTGGTGGGGCCGCCGGTGGCGTTGTAGAAGGCGACCAGCGGGGCCTTGTCCAAGAAAATGGTGAAGGATGTCTCCGCAATCTGGTAGGCGCAGTTCCTGTCGGAAAAGGCTCGCACACGGTACGTCCCGGGACGGTAGCCTTGGATGTTGCTGACCGTGCCGCCAGACACCGGCGTGCAGGTCCACCAGTTGATGCGGAACCACCAGTTGCTGGGTCCGTCGGACGCCGCCAGGCCAACCGCCCGGTCGTCGGACGCTGCCAGGCCAACCGCCCGGTCGTCGGACAGCGTCAGGTCAACCGACCGGTCGTCGTTCACCGTCGCCGACAGGACGGCTTCCAGTATCAGGACGGTTTCCAGTATAGTGAAAGACGTCGTTGCCCCAATCTGGTTACGGCAGCCGCTGTCGGAATATGCCCGCACCTGGTACGTCCCCGGCCGGTAGCCTCCGATGCCTCTGTACGCGCTGCCAGACGCCGCCGTGCAGGTGCCTTGGTTGATGCGGAACCACCAATTGCCGGTCCCGTTGGACAGGGTGAGGTCAACCAACCCGTCGTCGTTCACCGTCGCCGACAGGACGGGTTGTCCCCCGCTGGCGGTGGCAAGCAAAAACTGGCCATTTGCGTCTTCCCACCACGACGACCATAGTTCACTCCCCGCCGCTCCCCGGCCGGCCCGCACCGTGAACCAGTACTCCAGTCCCGGCGTCAGCCCGGATATCGTCAAACTGTTCGCGTCGCCTGTGGTTTCCAAGTGCTGGTAATCTCCTCCGCTCCGAGTTCTATAAGCGACTTGATGCACCGTGGCATAGGCGCCCGGCGTCCAGGTCAACGCTACCTCGCCGTCATTGTCGCCCGTCGATGCCGTAAGGTTGGTAGGCGCGCTCGGGGGTTGCCCCCCGCTGGCAGTGGCAAGCAAATACTTGCCATTTGCGTCTTCCCACCACGACGACCATAGTTCACTCCCCGCCGCTCCCCGGCCGGCCCGCACCGTGAACCAGTACTCCAGTCCCGGCGTCAGCCCGGATATCGTCAAACTGTTCGCGTCGCCTGTGGTTTCCGAGTGCTGGTAATCTCCTCCGCTCCGAGTTCTATAAGCGACTTGATGCACCGTGGCATCGGCGCCCGGCGTCCAGTTCAACGTTACCTCGCCGTCATTGTCGCCCGTCGATGCCGTAAGGTTGGTAGGCACGCCCGGGGGTTGCTTCTGGCCTAACGTAACCGACACTACATCGCTCCACGCGGACCAGACCTCATTTCCCGCCGCGCCTCGACCGGCTCTCACCCCAAACCAGTACTTCTGGCCCGGCTCCAGCCCGGTTATCGTTTCATGAAGAGTCCAGTAGCCCCCCTCCACCGGTGGTGGTGGCAGATCCGAGTATACCGGGTCAAGATGTAACCAATCCCCGTTATCGCCTCTTTTCTGAGCGACCTGGTACCACTCGGCATCGGCCGCCTTCCATGTCAACGTCGCTTGGCCGTCATTGTTGCCCGTCGATGCCGTAAGATTGGTAGGGACGCCCGGCGGTTGCACCTGGTGGCCCGCCCAAGTCCAGTCCACCGGGGTCCAATTCGACCAGACGTAATTCCCGGACGACCCCCGGCCGGCTCTCACCGCGAACCAATACTTCTGACCCGCCTGTAGCCCGGTGACCGTCACACCGCTGGCGTAGCCCAATAGCTGCGAACTCCAGGTCCCCCAACTGCCTCCGTCCTTCTTGTAATCGAGCTGATGCACCGTAGCGTTGACGCCTGGCGTCCAAGTCAAAGTCACCGCTCCAGGAGTGGGACTTGTTGATGCCGTGAAATTGGCAGGCACGCCTGGCGGTTGTTGCTGGCCGGCCCTGGCCCACCTTACCGGGGTCCACGCCGACCAGACGTAATTCCCGGACGAGCCCCGGCCGGCTTTCACCGCGAACCAGTACTTCTGACCCGGCTTCAGTCCGGTGAAAATCGCAAAGCTGTGGGATAGTCGCGAACTCCAAGTCCGCCATTGTCCTCCGTCCTCCTTGTAATCGACCCGATACACCGTGGCGTTAGGCACACTCGACCAGGTCAAACCCACCACTCCGGGAGTGAGACCTGCCGATGCTGTGAAATTGGTAGGCACTCCTGGCGGTTTCACCTGACCCGCCCAAGCCCGCGCCACCGGGGTCCACGCTGACCAGACGTAATTCCCGGACGAGCCCCGGCCGGCTTTCACCGCAAACCAGTACTTCTGACCCGCCTGTAGCCCGGTGATAGTCACACGACTGGCATTGCCCGACAATTGCGAACTCCAAGTTCGCCATTGTCCATTGTCACCTTCTTTGTAATCAACCTGATGCACTGTGGCGTTGGCACCCGGCGTCCAGCGCAAAGTCACCACTCCTGGGTTGGAACCCGTCGATGCCGTAAAGTTGGTAGGTACACCCGGCGGTTGCTGCTGGCCGGGCCGGCCAGGGCTCACGGGAGTCCACGACGACCACTTGCTGCTCGACGTGTGGGTCCTGTTCTGCCAGTTAGGGCCTTTCGTGGCGTTGTATGAATCAACCAATGCAGCCCGGTCGGTCGCCACGCTTCCGGTGAGGGCCGTGGGGCCACTTGCCGTGGTAGGGGTGGATGCTGGCGGGGCCAGGAGAAAGGCGCTGAACAGCAATCCCAACATAGCCCCGACTGCAAGCACGAGCGGGAGCGTCGGGCGGTGGGGGTTGGCGTGGCGCAAGGCTTTTCGTATGGCAGCGGTTATTTCCATTGCGGATAGACTCCCTTTCAGTGGGGACAACCGTCGAATTACCGTTGTATCATCACAATAGCATAGCGATGATGGATTTAGAATAGACTATAGTCAAAGTTTCCGAATTGCGACTGGACATGGGCCCTCCTTTAACATCATTGCGAGGGGGGCGTTCGGGTTATGGCACAATTTTGCAAAGGCTCAGGTTCAGCTTCAGCAGCCGCAACCATTCTCGCCGCCGCCGGGTTTCGGGGATACTGGTGGTATCATTGGCTTCACATTGCATAATCAGGAGTCCCATTGCCATGCCCGCCATCCACAACTTGTCGCCCGACGAACTGCTGACCACCACCACGCGCGGTGCGCAAGCGGCTGGATTTCGACCGGCTGGTTCCGGATGACATCGTGCGCGAGTGTCTGGCCATCGCGCAGCCGGCGCCCACGGCCCGCAATATGCTGGTAGAATATTCATCGCTGAGTACAGCGTCCAACCCGCAGCAAAGGGGGCATGATGAAGATTTTCCGGCGCCGTCGCTACGAATCCGGCGGCGATGATGCGGTAGAAAAACGCGCCGGCCGGGTGCGACCACCCCAACAGTTCACGCCAATTCCCTGCCTGGACGGGTTGGTATGGATCGAGGACGGATGTCTTCACAAGTCCGGCATCGATACCAGCCAGTCCTTTCGCCTCCCGCTGAACGACGTATCGGACATCATCGCGGACTGGGATTTTTTCAAGGAGAACCCCACTCGCGCCGAGACCAAGCTGATGGTCCAGGGTCCGGTAGGACTGGTGAGGGCCAGCTTCGGCGTACTCCAGTATTCGGGCATGATCAGCCTGACGGCGCACCTGCACCATATCTATACCGATGAAGAAACCACGGAACTCGGGGAAACGTCCCTCGAAGCCCCCGAATTGGTCGGGCCTTTCCAGTGTCGCCGGGGGATGATGTGGGCCGACCGCGACTTCGTGTACCTGGGGAAGTCGGTGTCATCCGACTCGGCCCGGGTTCCCATGGCCACCATCGATGGCGTGAAGGCCCACTGGGATCGCTCCATCGTCAACAATGGCCGACGCATCCGGCTGGACGTCTTCAGCCGCCTGGGCGGGTTGATGGGCTCGGAGTTTTCCGTAAGGCAAGCCTCCGGCGTTTTCGCTCTGGTGAACTACGTCAACCAACTGCGCACCGCGCCGACCCAGTGAACGAGAAGGAATGCAGCGCCCATGCCCAGTAAAAAAATTGTCCTCGCCTACTCCGGTGGACTGGATACGTCCGTCGCCGTACCGTGGCTCCAGGAGAACTACGACGCCGACGTGATTACCTGCACCATCGACCTGGGCATGGTGGACCTGGAAACCATCCGCCAGCGCGCCTACGCCGTGGGCGCCTCCGAGGCTGTCACGGTTGACGGCCGAGCAACCCTGGTGGAGGAATTTCTGTGGCCCGCCCTCCGGGCCGGCGCCATCTACGAGGGACAGTATCCTCTGGCCACCGCCTTGGGCCGTCCCCTGATCGCCCGCTACTTGGCTGACGTGGCCCGGGAGCGCGGCGCTGACGCCGTGGCCCACGGCTGCACGGGCAAGGGTAACGACCAGGTGCGCATCGAGGTCGGAGTGTCCGCCCTGGCTCCCGGAGTGGAACTCATCGCCCCCATCCGAGAGTGGGGTATGAATCGCGAGGATGAGGCGCTCTACGCGCGGGATCGCAATCTTCCCATCGCCCCGTCCAACAACAAGTACAGCACCGACGAGAACCTGTGGGGCCGCAGCGCCGAGGCCGGCGAGCTGGAAGACCCCTGGGTCGAACCGCCCGAGGACGCTTACGAGTGGACCGTCAGCCCGGCCGCCGCTCCCGACGAACCCGCTTACGTGGAAATCCGCTTTGAGGAAGGTATCCCGTCCGCCGTTGACGGCGAGGCCATGGCCGGCGTCGCCATGATCAGCCACCTGAACGAACTGGCCGGCGCCCACGGCATCGGGCGCATTGACCACGTGGAGAACCGGCTGGTGGGCATCAAGAGCCGCGAGGTGTACGAATCGCCCGCTGCCGTCCTGTTGCACTCAGCCCATCGCGCTCTGGAGACCATGACCCTCTCCCGTGAGCAGAGCCGTTTCAAGGAACGCATTGCCCAGGAGTATGCCGAACTGGTCTATAACGGCCTGTGGTACACCGCTCACCGCCGCGACCTGGACGCCTACGTGGACAGCGCCCAGCGGCACGTATCGGGCAACATCCGCGTCCGCCTCCACAAAGGATCTTGCGTAGTCGTAGGCCGTACCGCTGACCGCCCGCTGTACAACTACGGCCTGGCCACCTACGACCGCGCCGACGAGTTCGACCACACCGCCGCCAAGGGCTTCATTGACATCTACGGCCTCCCGGTGCGGACGCAGCGGCGGCAGCAGGGGGATTAGCTACTAGCAGGGAGGGCTCGGCTCAAACGGCTGCCATGATGTCGGTTTGTGCGAAGTCGTTGCCTTTGAAAAGCAGTGGCAGATTGCGAACCGACGCGAGAGCGTAGGCGAAGGTGTCGCCAAAGTTCAGGCCGGCGGGATGCCGACCCTTGCCGTAGCGGCGGTTGGCTTCGCCGGCGGCCAGTGCCTGGTCATAGTCCAGAGGGACAATCTCAATGTCAGGGTCTGCCAGCATATTGATAGCAGCCCGGTAAGCGTCCTCCCCTCTGCCCAGCGCGACAATCAAAAATTCCACTGCGGTGGCAGCGGATACCAGGATAGGTCCATTGCTGTTCATCGCATTGGCGAAAATCTCGTATCCCTCTTCACGGGTTAATACTGCAATCAGCGCCGAAGTGTCCGCCGCCATCATTTTGGCAACCCGCGCTCGTTATAGAGTTCTTCCTGCCATACTCGGGACTCCGGGTTAGCCGGGTCGTAGGGATGCTTTTCACGATACTTGCGTCCGAACTCCCTAACGGCCGCCCGCCGCGCATCTGCCTCGGCCCGCTCCTCTTCGGTCAGCTGGGGCGGTGGAAGTACGTTGATCAAGGTCTGGAGTGCCTTTAGTACCGCCTGGTTGCGAGCCTGCGGGCCTTGGTAGCCCAATCGCCTGGCGACTTCTACAGCATATTCTTCTATAAGAGCTTCCGGCTCGGTTGTTGTTGGAAAGAAAGCCATGATGAAACGTCCTCCATACGAGGGCGCTTTACGCGGACGCCGGCGGCATCCCCGCAGGAACGCCGCCGGCGTCTCGCATTGTGATACTTTGCGCTGTAGCTAAATGTTCCCCAGCGCCTCGCTCAGCCGCCCCACCCCCTCTTCGATCTCGTCTTCGGTTATGTTCAACGCCGGCATGATGCGCACCGCGTTGGGGCGTACCCCGTTCAGCAGCACGCCGGCCGCCTCGGCGGCGTCCATCACCTGGGGCATGATATCGCTGTCGAACTGCACCGCCGCCAGCAGGCCCTTGCAGCGGATTTCGTCCACGAACCCGTAGCGGGCTTTCAGCCCGTTGAGACGGTCGCTCAGTGCCACCTCCATGCGTTTGACGTTGCCGAGAATATCGTTGTCCAGCAGGTAGCGCGTGCCGGCGGCGGCCGCGGCGGTGGTGAGCGCATTGCCGCCGAAGGTGCTGCCGTGGTCGCCGTAGGTGAGGGCCATAGCGTTCTCTTTGGACAGGAAAGCGCCGATGGGCACGCCGAACCCCAGCCCCTTGGCCAGTATCATCACGTCCGGCTCGACGTCGTATTCCTGGTGTCCGAACAGGCTGCCCAGCCGGCCCATACCGGTCTGCACTTCGTCCAATATCAGCAGGATGTTGTTCTGGTCGCACCACGCTCGCAGGCGCTGGAAGTAGTCGTCATCGGGAATATTGACGCCGCCCTCGCCCTGCACCGGCTCCACCATCACTGCGACGGTGTTGTCGGTGGTGGCGTTCATCACCGCCTCCACGTCGTTGAAGTCAACGTAGGTGAACCCCTCGGGGATGGGTTCAAAGAGCTCGTGGTAGTGAGGCTGGCCGGTGGCGGCCACCGCGTTCATGGTGCGCCCGTGGAAGGAATTGAAAGCAGTGATCACCTCATAGGCGCCGTTTTTATGCAGCTTCCCGTAACGACGGGCGAGCTTGAGCGCGCCTTCGACGGCTTCCGCCCCGCTGTTGCAGAAAAACACCCGGTCCATGCAGGAGTTTTCAATCAGCATCTCGGCGATGTCCAGCTGGGGCAACGTGTAGAACTGGTTCGAGGTCTGAATCAGCGTCGCCGCCTGTTGGGCGATGGCTTCCACCACCACCGGCGGGCAGTGGCCCAAGTTGTCCACGGCCCAGCCGGCCACGAAGTCGATGTACTCCTTGCCGTCGGCGTCCCACACTCGAGAGCCTTCGCCCCGCACGATAACCACCGGCCGGCGCCGTACGGTTTGTGCGTAGTATTTCTGCTCGATGGCGATGTATTCAGCGTTGCTGGGCATGAGTAATCCGCTCCCTGTGAGTGTTTCGCTTTACGTGGCTCGGCAGATGGCAGCCGGGCCAGCCGGCGCGCCTACCATTATACGCGGCCGGGATTTTATGCGTTCGGTTCCCCGTCCCTCGGCACATCGTCGCGCAGACTGCGGCGACGGGAACGTGGACTGCGCTCCGGAGCCGGGCCTGGAGGAGGGGAAGCCGGAGCGTCAGCGGTCTCGCCGGGGGTGGTCTCGCTCACCGTGTCGGGCGATCCGCTAGGGCCAGGGGAGGGAACGTCCACGACATCAACGTCTGACGGTTGTTCATCCGAAGCCGGTTCTGGCGGTGGGGCGTATTGTGGATTCGCTCGCCGGAAGTCCGCCAGGGCGGATTCCAGGTAGCGGTGCATCTCTTCCGGTTCCCGTACCTGGAGGGGGATGCGCCGCCGGTTCACGGTGTACACGCGCAGCGGGTCACCCATGAAACCGCGATCATTAGCCACCTCTCGAATGTCGCTGAAGTGAATGGTGCGCCGTCGCGGAGTGCCCATCATGATGATTAGCGCATCCGAATATACGCGATACTGCCTCGGCGACGTGAGCCATGAGTAAGCGCCCACGCCCAGACCGACCAGTATTAGCAACCACGCGCCGCTACCTCCCCCGCGGTTGGACGCCGGTGTTTCGCCTTCGCCCTGCGATCCAACCTGGGCCGCCGTCTCGGCTGGGACATCGTCGCCGCTTCGGGCGTCCATGAATAATTGATAGAGGCCGAAAAGTATGACGGCCGCAGCGAGAATCAGCGTGAGATTGAACCTCACGCGGCTGGGCGCCCAATAAATCAGTGTCGTTTCCGGCTGTTGCATGCTGTACTGGCCCCTGCTTGCCTGATTGGTTGTGTGGACGCGCAAGCAGTGGAGACTGCCATTGCACGGCGGATATGTTACCACACGGCGGGATGATAAAATGGCTCTTGCAACGCAGCTGCACGGGTGGAGGTCCAGCAAATGTTGAACTTGACCGCTGACGAACAGGCGTGGCTGGACGAATACCGCCGGCAATTGGATGAGCAGTTCCCCGGCCTGGTGGAGGACATCATCATCTTCGGGCCATACTCCCGGGGAATCTCCGACCCGGATGTGGATTTCAACACGCTGGTACTGGTCAAGGGGGACGACCACAAGAAGGCGAAGGAGGTGGCCGAGCTGGGCATTATGCTTGACGTGACCACATTTTTCGTGGCGCCGACTATTTTCCCGTCCACCATGGCGGAATGGGAAGAATCCAAGCGCATGAACGGCTGGATTTACAACCTGGCCAAAGACGGGGTGAGCGCGCTATGAGCGAAGCCCAAGCGATTGCGGAGTGGCGACGGGCCGAGGATTGCCGGCAAGTAGCCCAGCTCTGTATTCGGCATGGTTTCTACGCCGACACGATTTCCCGCGCATGTTATGTAGTGTTCCACGCTGCCAGGGCGTCTCTGGAGCTGCATGGAATCAGCTCTCGGAATCATCGCGGCGTTAGCAATTTGTTCAGCCTGCACATCGTAAAACCTGGGTTAGTGGAAGATAGATGGGCTTCTGTCATCGGGCGACTCGCCCCGTTGCGCATAGCCGCGGATTACCGTGTTGAAAGGATCTTCAGCGAAGCGGACGCAGCCGACGCCTGCCAACAGGCCGACGCTTTCTCCAATCGCATCCATGCCCTGCTTACCGATACCATCGCTTCGGAACGTCTCCTGCAGTGACGTAATACAAGGATACGAATTTCTCGCTTGACCCGGTACGACGTTGATGCCAGAATTGGGCGGGAAACACCATCACGACGCACTGAATCACAGGAGGCGAGGGCTATGCTGATTTGCAGGTTTCGCACCGGGGACCGCGAGGGCCACGGCATTGTTGAGGGAGATACCATTCTGGAGGTGCAGGGCGGCCTTTTTGACGGGTTGAAGGAATCGGGCAACAAGTATGCCTTGAGCTCAGTGAAACTGCTGCCGCCGGTCGTCCCGCCGACCTTCTACGCCGCCGGGATCAATTTCCCCGAGCACGTTACCTGGGCCGCCCATATGCGCGGCGAGGAACCCAACCTGCCCCAAAAAGCCGACGTGGGTTACCGCGCCGTGAACGCGCTTACCGGACAAGGGGACCCGATCATGGTCCCGGCTGACGCTACTGAAGAGCTCCAGTATGAAGGCGAGGTGGTGGTGGTGATCGGCAAGGAATGCCGAAATGTGAGCCAGGATGAAGCGCTGGATTACGTCTTCGGCTACACCATCGGAAACGACGTGAGTGAACGTTACTGGCAGCGCAACGACCGCACCATGTGGCGGGCCAAGAACACCGACACGTTCAAGCCCATGGGCCCGTGGATTGCCACCGGCCTCGATCCTGACGAACTCCACGTTACCATCCAGGTCAACGAGCGCGTGGTGGGTGAGTATGACCTCAACACCGCCATATTCGGCGTGCGCGAGTACATCAGCGACATGAGCAAATACCTGACGCTGGTGCCCGGCGACGTACTGTGGATGGGAACCGACGGCGCGACCGAAAATATGAAGGACGGAGACGTGTGTGACATCACGGTCAACGGCATCGGCACGCTGAGCAATCCCGTTGTATGGGGCAAAGCCTGATCGCTGTGCCAGGAGAAGCTTTGACCTGTCCGGCCTGCGGTTCCAGGCACGCCCCTGAGCACCGATTCTGCGGGATCTGCGGCGCAGAGCTACGCGCCGGTCAATCGCCGGGGGACCGGGCAGGCGATGCTGCCCGGCCGGCGCGGCCCGCCGCTCATCCGCTGGATCAGGGCGTTGAATTTCCTCGCCAGCCGTCCGCCGCAGAACCCCCATATACGCAACCGGCGGACGACGCGCTCCCCTACTATATCCCGCCGGCTCGGGTCATCGTCCTCACCCTGCTGAGTTCCGGCCTGTACGTCTTCTATTGGATGTACGTCACTTGGCGCCAGTACCGGGATCATACCGGAGAAATCGCCTACCCGGTGATGCACGCTCTGGCGCTGCTGGTCCCGGTGTACCAGTTTTTCCGGCTCCACGCCCACATCCGCGTTTACCAGGAGTTGATGGAACAACGGGGCGTGCCGACGACGCTGAACCCACTGCGGGCGGTGCTCATATACTTCGGCGTCGTTCTGCTTGGGATGGTATCGTTGATGATACCGGCCGAACCGACCGTAACCCTACCCCAACAGGCGACCTATGTGATCATCAACGTCGGCCAAGCCACGTTGCTGGCCTGGATTATGTGGCAAGCCCAAACCAACCTCAACCGCTTCTGGCGGCACCGGCTGGGGATGCGCCTGGGATGGATAAGAATCAGCGTGCCGGAACTGGCCCTGGTAGCCGTAGGTTTCCTGCTGGGTTGGGGAATGTTGCTGATAATACTCGTGGACCCATCACTGCTGACTATGGGTGGCGTTCCGGAACCATCGACTGCTCCATAAGTTCGTTCCGGCCCGGCTAACGTCCTCCCAGAGCCACCTGCACGATCCGCTTTTCCAGGGCCAGCGCCATCTCCGTGGCCAGTTCCGAGCGGTCGTGCTCACCGATGGACCCCACGAACGCCACCCCGAGCACACGACCCACGCGAAAGTCAATCACCGTGGACGACAGCAGGCCAGCCGGACCGCCTTGCAGCACGTAAAGCCCCACCGCCTCGTCGTAAAACCCGCCGGGTTCCAACCGCTGGACGGAAACAATTTGCTGGCCGGAACCGACGCTTTCACCAACGTTATCTTCAAAGTCTTTCACAAAGATATCCGACATCCACCCTGAAACCTGATCAGGATTTTCAAACAGATGCACGACGGTGGCGCCCACGAAATTGACGCCGCTTGCGGGCGCTACATCTGACGTGGGGACAAATTCGCGCATGAACCCGCCCACCCGGCCCGCCCGGCGGAACCGGTCGGCGGTGTTGCCTTTGAACCCGTTTTCGGCCATTTCCTGGTTATCCAAAGGCCCCTCGCGCGCCAATTGATAACCCCGCAGGTCTTCAGGCAAATCGCCAACCTCCAGAGCCATGTATTCCAGGTCTGCTTCCCCTACTCGCAGGGTTGCGCTCCACAGCGGATTGGATGACACGTTGGTTCCTCCGGCAGGTTCTCGGTTGTTTTGTAGGGGCGAATAAATTCCGCCCCTACCGGAGAGCAAGACGAGCTAGGCGGCGACCATGGGATAGACGTGACGACCCCGGGACATTTCAACCGGAATGTCGCTGCGGGTCCACTCGTTGCCGCCGTCGTTGCTGCAATAGACGTGGCCGTCCCGGTCACAGCAATAGACGTTGCGCGGAGCGTTGCGGTCAATGGCGATCTGGAACATCCGCGCCGGGGCAACCTCGCCCAGGTCAACCCGCTCCCAGGTTTCGCCGGCATCGGTGGAACGGACGAGGACGCCGGCGTCGATGGTGCCAGCCGGCGCGCTGCCGCCGCCGGCGCCGGCCGCCAGGTACATCCGGCTGGGGTCGGTGGGATCCACCACCAGGTCACGGCAGTAGCTGCCGCCCTCGAACATCTCTTCAATGGGCACGAATTCCCAATCACTGCCCCGCTCCCGGCTGCGGAACATCGCCAGTTGGGTGATGATGTACACCAAGCCGGGCGAGGAGGGGTTCACCTGGACGCCGTGCAGGTCCACCGGGCCGAGGCGGGTGTAGTGCCCGTCGGTGATGCAGGACCAGGTTTCGCCCCCGTCGGCGGACTTGATGAGGCCGCCCACTTCAATGGCGCCGTACACGTCGTCGGGATGCGCCGGGTCAATGCTGAGGCCAATGACGCGCTTGCAGATTTCGTGGGGGTTCATGGTGATGTGGGGATGCACCAACCCCTCGGTGTTCAGCTGTCGCCAGGTGTCGCCGCCGTCATCGGAGCGGCAGACCCGACCCGCGTCGTAGCCGGCGAACATGATTGACGAGTCGTTGGGATGCGCGGCCAGCGACCAGACGTCGCCGCTCAAAGTATCGGTGCGCCGCCAGTTATCGCCTCGGTCATCGCTGCGGTACACGCCGTCCTGCGTTCCGGCAAAGATAGTGGCGGGTTCGTCAGGGTGCGCCAGCAGGGCGCGCACCTGGGGGTTTTCAGGCAGGCCGTTTTCGATGGCGACCCACTGCCCTTCGCCCTCGCTCATGCGGTACATACCGCCTTCGCCCAGGGGCGTGCCTTCGGCGCCGATGATGAGGGCGCTTTCGCCGGCCAGGCCGACATATACGTTGGTGTTGTGCGCTGTGACGGTGGTCATTTGTCTGTTCCTCCTGTCGTGTTTGACAATACTGCGGCCAGTGAAGCGGCTAGCCTGGCTCAATGTCCTTGTCCAGGATGCGATACCAATGTACCAGGCCGCCATCGATCATTTCCTGGACGCGATTATTGACGCGGGTTCCGGCGACGGCGGCATACGATGACTGCGCAGTGAACCGCCGCATCAGTTGAGCATCGCGCAACGCGCGATCAGCGTCGCGTCCGTTGCCGGAATAAGAGACTTCCACCGCGACGTAATGTCGCTGTCCGTCCGCGTCTTCCGCTTCCATAATCAGGTCCGCTTCGCGAAAGCTCTCAATGTCTCCGGCGCGTATGTCGCCAACGTCGTTGTCCTGGGTAAGATCCCAGATTTCATCCCCGTCAAGGGTTCTGATTCTCCGAAGCTCCATGCTGCGGGCGATGCGCCGGCCGCCATCGGTCAGCGCCGCGGCTCTGAAGCGATTGTTTGCTAGTCCGCTGATGCCGGCTTGAAGTCTGTGCACTGCCGCCATAGCATCATCAATAGAGCTAGCGTTGACCATTTCAGTTCCAATCCTTTCGCCGCGCTGTCGATTATACCCGATAGGCGCGCAAACCGTTTGTTAAGCCCGTGCTGACATTCAGACCGTCATTACGGCGAAAGCCGGAATCCAGCGCTCAATTGGGTACTGCCATCTTGGCATTAACTGATCCTGTCCTGTCTGGATTCCCGCTTTCGCGGGAATGACGGAGTGAAATTTCAAAATGTCAACAGGGCCTACGGCCACATGATCCATCCGGTGCGGTCGGTACGCGCCCGGAACAGGTGTCCGCCGCCGGTGGTCACGTACAGCGTCTTCATGTCAGCGTCGCCAAAGCAGCAGTTGGTGGGTCGGTCCACGCGCATCGGATGGGTTTCCAGCGCCCGACCCTCCGGCGAGAACACGTAGATGATTGGGCCCGGGCCGGCGGCCTCCCAGCCGGCGCAGACGATGATGTTCCCCTCGTCGTCCAGAGTCATGCCGTCCACGCCCCGTTGCACTCCGCTGCTGCCCTGTCCGCGCATATCGCCATCGGTAGCGCCGCCGTCAATGCCGAAGGTGTGGAGGGTTTTGTACTCGCCCAACGAGCCGTCGTCGTTGATGGGATACGCGCGCAGTTCGCGCCGGCGGTCCGCGCCGTAATCACTCTGTGCGATGTACACCGTCTTCTGGTCACGGCTGATTAAGATTCCATTCGGACGGCTGATGTCGGTGGTGGCGCGCACCAGTTCCCACTGGTCGTTGCCCTTGGGGTCCAGGCGTAGCACCGACATATGGTCCAATTCCTGAGGCCCACTGTCGCCAATACCGGAATAGGGATCGGTGAACCAAATGCGCCCCGACTTGTCCACTGCCAGGTCGTTGGGATTGTTGTGCCGTTTCCCATCCAACAGATGCGGCATCGACGTCATAGTATTGGTTGCCGCGTCAAAACGAGCAATTCGACGGCGGCCTTGCTGGCATCCGTAGAGGTTGCCATTGGCATCGAAACACAGACCGTTGGTGTTGAAGGTTTCGTTGAAGTACTCCGACACTTCGCCGGTCTTGGGATCGTAACGCAAAATCTTGGAAGCCGGAATATGCGTGAACAGCACTGCTTGACCGTCCCAAACCGGTCCCTCCGTAGTGCCGCCGTAAGGTCCGGCGACCAGTTCAAAGCTCCAGGACATCAGGGAACCTCCTGTAGATTATGGGCGCAGTTTAGCACGGCGGCCCGTTGACTGTCGGCAAATTGACCGTACTCGGGGCGCAGCGTATCATCATCTTGCCAATAAGATTCAGGAGCGTATTCATGGGAACCTTCAGAGTACAAATTGGCGTCGGTCACCCGCACGGCGGCGATTTGCATCCGGTGTCCGCGCTGGTGGATACCGGGGTGGGACATTCCATGATGCCTGAGGCGTTACTTACGGGACTGGGTTTGACGCCCATCGAACGACTTCGGTTCAAGGTTGCTGACGGTAGAAGGGTTGAGTACGACGTGGCCGACGCGCGTTTCAGCATCAACGGACGGGAACGGTTTTGCCCGGTCATTTTTGGCCCGGAAGACCAGTACCTGCTGGGCGCTACTACGCTGGAGATTTTCAACCTGATGGTTGATCCCACGGAGATAAACCCCCGACTGATTCCTATTGAGGAAGTGAATCTGTGATTGGATGCGGCGGCGATGCGAAAGAGCGAGCATATGGGAACTTTTCGGGTAAGGATTGGCGTCGGCCACCCGCACGGTGGCGATTTCCTTCCGGTGTCCGGCGCTGGTGGATACTGGCGCAACGTACTCAACGATGCCGGAATCCTTGCTGACCACGCTACGACTGACGCCATCGGAACGAGCCGGGTTCAGAATGGTCAACGGCAGCCGGGTTGAGTACGGCATCGGCGAGGCGCGTTTCAATATTGACGGTCGGGAACGAACCTGCACTGTCATCTTTGGCGCGGAAGGGCGGTATCTGCTGGGGGCCACCACACTCGAAGATTTTGGCTTGATGGTTGACCCCACCCAGCCCAACCCGCGCTTAGTACCAACGGCAGAACTGCTGCTATGATACCGATACCCCAGATTGCTACCTGTCGGCTAGTTGCCAGGAGCGGATTTATGGGAACATTCAGAGTACAAATTGGCGTCGGACACCCGCACGGTGGGGACTTTACCCCGGTGTCCGCATTAGTGGACACCGGCGCGACCCATTCGATGATGCCGGAATCTTTGTTGATCGCACTGCGTTTGACGCCCTCACGACGCCGGGGGTTCCAAATCACCAACGGTGGTAGGGCCGATTTCGGCGTGGGCGAAGCCCGCTTCAGCATAGAAGGACAGGAGCACACTTGTCCCGTGATTTTCGGACCGGAGGACAAGTACCTTCTGGGCGCCACCACCCTGCAAATTTTTGACCTGATGGTTGATCCGACCGAGCCCAACCCACGGTTAATTCCGGTTGAGGAACTGTTGTTGTAACCTGGCCTGCAAGCTTACACATACCACTAAAGATTACCGCAGGGGCGTATCCGGATAAAACCCCTGCGGTAATTAACACCAACATCCCGTCTGCAACGGCTGCGACGACTACCGTCCCCGCAACCGTGGATCCAGCGTATCGCGCAGCGCGTCGCCCAGAAAGTTGATGGCGAACACCACCACCGATATGGCAATCCCGGGGAACACCGCCAGCCACCAGGCAATGCGGATTTCCTCAGTGCCCCTGGTCAGCATTCCGCCCCAAGTGGGAATGTCCGGCGGTACGCCCACCCCCAGGAAGGACAGCGACGCCTCGATGATGATGGCAAAACCGAGGGTAATTGTTCCCAGCACGATATAGCTGGCCACCACGTTGGGCAAAATGTGGCGCAGCATGATGCGGATGGAACCGGCTCCGATGGCGGTGGCCGCCAACGTATAATCCAGTTCCTTGATGCTTAGTACCTGGGAACGGATTACTCTGATGGTGCCCGGCAACAGGATGACCAACAAGGCAATGATGACGTTGTTGGCGGAGCCTCCCAAAACCGCCACCAGTCCCAACGCCAGGATGATGGGAGGGAATGCCATCATCGCGTCAACCAACCGTTGAATGGTCAAGTCAACCACGCCGCCGACGTATGCGCTGATAATGCCGATGAGGGCGCCAAGCGTCACGCCGATACCGACGCTGAGCAAACCCACGTAGATAGAGATTTGCGAACCGGCGATGAGGCGGCTCAGCTCGTCCCTTCCCAAATGGTCGCTCCCCAGCCATGCCCCGGGTTGCGGCGGCAGGTATTTCTCCTCGTGCGCGCGCACGTCCAGGGGATCGTGAGGCAAAACACCCGGTATCGCGTAGGAGACCGCCGCCGCCAGAATGGTCACCAGAATAATGACCGCGCTGACCGCTCCCAATGGCTTGGTTCTGGCGAAGCTGACCAGCTTTTGCGCCTGCGTCTGCCGCGGACGCATTTCCAGCAGTTGAGCGTCGCCGTCGGCAACAGACAGTCCCTGCCCGGCGTTGATCGTAGTCATTCAGCAATTCTCCGTGGTCGGGTCCAACGCTTCGCACTGGGTCTAGGCATACCGGATGCGCGGGTCGAGCAGCCCGTATAGCAGGTCAACCAGCAGGTTGATGATGACGATGGACACCGCTATAACAATGATGATGGCCTGGATGGTGGGGAAGTCCCGCTGGAACACGGTTTCGATGAGCAGAGTTCCGATGCCCGGAACCTTGAAGATGCTTTCGATGATCACGGTCCCGCCGAACAGTCGGCCGAATTGCCACCCCGATATCGTCAGGATGGGCAAAACCGCGTTTTTCAACCCGTGCCGCACCAGGACTATCCGCTCCGCCAGTCCTTTGGCCCGCGCCGTCCGCATGTAATCTTCGCGGATTATCTCCATCATGGAGGAGCGCGTAACCCGGGCGATGAAGGCCATATCATAGAAACCCAGGGCCAACGCCGGCAGGAACATCTGCTGAATGTTCTTCCATGGGTCATCCCACAGATCCGTGTACCCCAGGGGCGGCAGCCAGCCGAAGCCACGGGATAGCACCAGCACAACCAACAGGCCCGCGAAGAATGTAGGAACGGAAATTCCCACCAGGGCAATGACTCTGGCGAAATAGTCGATAACGCTGTCCGGCTTAATTGCGGAAATCACTCCCAGCGGCACCGCGAAAACCACCGCGATCAGGATCGCCAACACCGCCAATTCCAGCGTGCGGAAAATCCGGTCGCCGACCAGTTTGGAAACCGGCTGTCCCGACCGCCAGATTGAAGTGCCCAAATCCCCCTGCACCAGGCCGTAGATCCAGTCGCCGTACTGGACGACTATGGGACGGTCGGTTCCCAGCTGCCTCCGGAGATCTTCCAATTCTTCCTGGGTGAACGCTGCGTCGCCTTCGCTCAAGATCACCAGGGCCGGATCCCCCGGCAACAATCGCATCACCGTGAACACGATGATCGACACCAGCAGCACGGTGGGGATAATCAGCGCAATGCGTTTCAATGCGTACTGTCGCATGGCATCTGCCTTTCGCACAGTGCAGGGGCGAATGATCATTCGCCCCTGCACGTCGGTTTATCGAACCTTCATCCCGTGTGGCCCGCTCCGGCGCATCGACTAGCGGTCCAGCCACAGGTCTTCGTGCTTGAACTGGTACTGCACGGTTTGAGGAGCGTTGAAGCCCTTCACGTCCCGGTGGACCATCCAAAGCAGGCCGCCCAACTGCATGGTAACCCAGTGGTTATCCTCAAAGCTGTGCAACCAGAGTTCGGCTTCCTTGTTGATCTCCCGGCGGGCGTCAAGGTCAAGTTCAACCTTCTGGCGCTCGAACCATTCGACCACCTGGTCGTTGGACCAGTCGGTGTAGTTGCGGGTGCCGCCCTTGAGGTACACGCCACCGTAAATGGCGTCCAGGTCGTACACCACCATGCCCTCGCCCTGGCAACTGATCTCCCAGTCGCCGGACGACCCTTCCGCCCGCGAGGTTCCGTACTTGGCGTAGCCGGCCGCGCTGGGTAGGGTCTCGATGTCGCCGGTGATGCCCAGGGCATCCTGCAACTGCTGCTTGACGATCTGGCACTGGTCAGGATAGTTGCCGACCTGGCGCACGGTGTACTGGACTTCAAAGCCGTCGGGTACGCCGGCCTCGGCCATCAGCGCCTTGGCGTCGGCCAAGTCTTGCTGACCTTCCGGAGTATCTTTCGGGCGAATCCCGGGCCAGCTGTTGCACTCCTCGTTGGAGTGGGCCAGGCCCATCAGCGGGCAGTAGCTGCCGGAGGTATTGTCGAAGACCCGCTCGTCAATCTCTTGCCGGTCAATGGCCAGGTTGATGGCCTGGCGCACCTTGTGGTCCTGGAACTGCGGCTTTTTGACGTTGAGCATCAGGCCCCAGTTGGTGCCGGCCGGAATGGGATGCGCTACGTACTCCCCGTCGGTGCTCTTCTCCAGGTCCAGGTTCTGGGTGGGAGACAGGTTGTTGAACCCGCCGTTGCCCATGTCGAGCTGACCGGCCTCAAACTGGGCAATGAGCCGGTCCTTGGCGGTGCCGGGGAAGATGTAGTGCTCAATCCGGTCAACGTAGGGGCGCCCGTCCTTGAAGTAGTCCGGGTTCTTGTTCACCTTGTAGAAGTCGCCAACCTGGTACTCTTCCAGGAGGAACGGGCCGGAGGTGGTGCCCCGGTCAATGATGTTCTCGCCCAGGTTCAAGAAGCAGGGGTTGGCGGCGTCGCGGATCTCGCAATTGGGATCGGAGTCCAGCATATGACCCGGCAAGACCTTGGCGTAGTCAATAGCCAGGAACTTGATGAAGGTGCCGGAGGCGAACTGGAGGTTGAACTCGACGGTCTTGTCGTCAATGGCGCGCAATACCGCGTCCTGGTTCGTGGGCGTGCAGTCGCCGCCGTCTTTATCAACCACTTCCATCTTGACAGTGTAGTTGCGCCAGAGGCCGGAGCGCCCCGTGCCGTTGCAGGGGTTGGCGTAACGCTTCATCGTGGTGATGATGTCCGCCGAAGTAATCTCGGTGCCGTCGGTCCACTGCATATCATCCCGCAGGTGGAAAGTATAAGTCAGACCATCGGGGCTGACGTCCCAGGATTCGGCCAGGTCGCCGGTGATGGCGGCAGTGTCCACCGTGTCGAACTGCACAATCTGGTTGTACAGCTGGGAGTAGGAAATCACGCTGGAAAGGGACGAAGATCCCAGCGGATCCCAGTCTTTGGTGTCGGCGTAGGCCGACATCAGCAGAGTGCCCCCGTACACGGGGCCGGCGCTGGGCGTCGGCGTGGCGGCCACCCGCGGCACGGCCGTAGGCGCCGGGGTGTTGGTCGGGCGCACGGTAGCGGCCACCGCCTGCGGTATCGGGGTGTTGGTAGGTTGCGCGGCGGCCGGAGCTGCCGGAGCCGCTTGCTGTTGCTGTTGGGCCGCCGGCGCTGCTGGCGCAGCCGGAGCCGCGGGAGCGGGAGCCTCCGAGGCCCCGCCGCAGGCGATGCCGACCACCAGCGCAACTGCTCCCGCCAGAGGCAGCAGCGTCCGCGCGAACGGTCGGCCAAAATTGGATGGCTTCATATCTGGTGTGATCCTCCCGACGTCATAGCGACGAAATTGTTTTGATCCGGTCAGGCAGTCGGCAAACGATGCCCTCCGATTGGGTATGGAAAACCCCCGGTCGTGACAATTTGTGAAAATCGCCACAATCCGCGAGCGACAGTGCGGGGAATACTATCGGAGCAATAACCGCGTGTCAATAGTGGACAACGAAATCGTGAATCATCGCTACGAAAAATGACTACAAAAAAGCCCCTCCCAGCGGGAAGGGCTTTTCATAAAGAGGCTAATCGCCGCGCTCTTATCGTCCACCTAGCCGGAGGCTGGCGTGTCGGGTAGGGCGTCTTCCAGTAAGTTGGGCTTTGGAGCGGCTATGCTAAACTGCCCGCGCAATTTGACGTGAACGGCCAGCCCCGCTATGTGGGATTTCTTGCGCGAACAAATAGACCGGGTTCCAAGTTCTTTGAGACCCTGGATAGTGATGGCTCTTATGCTGGCGGGTTTGAACGAGGTTTCTAACCTCGATTTGCCACCCCAAATCGATCAATGCTTACCGGAACCAGCGGTGAATAAATGTGTCGGCCTGGGGTTTGCGGTCTCCCCATACGTAGTATTAGCGATCGGTTTCTGTCACTATATCGTTGCCCGAACCGTTTCCTGGATCCGATGGTGGCGTAGTTCTCGTCGAGGAAAAAAAACCTCTGACTAATAGCAACATCTGAACGCAGAACCCAGATATCCATACCAACACTACGGCGGAGTAAATGGCGCTACAGATTGCGACCACCACCTCTCTGCCAAAAGCGTCCGCAATCAGGATAGTTACTGCGTTCAGCACTGCCAGGACCAGGATGGCGAGGTTGAATCGCCACGGCCACGACAATTCCCGGTAGCGCCGGGCCCACCAGGCGGTTGTGATAAACCGTCTGGACGATTTTCGCTCTTCCGCCGCTGGAAGCCCGGCGGCTTCAATTCGGCCGGTTTGCGTTTCCGGAGTTGCCATGATACGCCCTGCCTGATGTTTCCACTATATCAGCCCGGCGTTGCTTTGCCAAAGCAGCGGTTGCAATCATTGGCGACTCTGGTCCAGATTTTCCCTTGTAGCGCGATGTGGTTGGTGGCTACCGCCCCCGCAGCCGTGGATCCAAGGTGTCACGCAAGGCGTCGCCCAGGAAGTTAATCGCGAAAACAACGATCGAGATCGCCAAACCGGGGAACACCGCCAGCCACCACGCGGTGCGGATGTACTTCTGCGCCCCCTCCGTCAGCATCCCGCCCCACGTCGGTATGTCCGGCGATACCCCTACACCGAGGAAGGTAAGTGACGCCTCAATGATAATGGCCAGTCCAAGGGTGATCGTGCTCAGCACGATGTAGCTGGCCGCAACATTGGGCATGATATGCCGTAGCATTATCCGCCAGGGGCGAGCGCCAATCGCCTCGGCCGCCAGCGTGTAATCCAATTCCTTGATGCTCAAGACCTGGGAACGAATCACCCGGATCGCGCCCGGCATCAGGATCACCACCAGCGCCGCGACGATGTTGTTAATCGACGGCCCCAGCGCCGCCGTAAGGCCCAATGCCATAATGATGGCCGGAAACGCCATCAGCGCGTCCACGACGCGTTGGATGGCAAGATCCAGCGCTCCCCCGACGTAAGCGCTGAGAATGCCGATAACCGTTCCCAGGCTGATGCCGATTATCACGCTCATCAAGCCGACGTACATCGACACCCGGGCGCCGTAGATTATACGGCTGAGCACGTCTCTCCCCAATTCGTCGGCCCCCAGCAGCGCCCCCGGCTGAGGCCCGATGAATGGCTCGTGCGCCAAATCCAGAGGGTCGTAAGGCACGATAAGCTGCGAAAAAACCGCCGTCAGAATGGTGAGGATGATGATGCCGGCGCTGACCGCTCCGAGCGGCTTGGTCCGAGCGAAAGCAGCCACCTTTTGCAGCACGGTCTGCTTGGGCCGCATATCCAGCAGTTGCGCTTCGACTGACGTCGGTTCCGCCGTTTGTCCCGTGTTGTACGTCGCCATGAGTGATGCTCCGTCGTTACCCGATGGTTGCCCGCGATTCCTGTCTCATCTAGGCGTATCTGATCCGGGGGTCAAGCCACCCGTACAGCAGGTCAACCAGGAGGTTGACCACGACAATGGACAGGGCAACAATCACTATGACCGCTTGAATGGTCGGAAAGTCCCGCTGGTAAATCGCGTCGATCAGCAACTGCCCCACGCCCGGTATCAGGAAAATCTTTTCGATGATTACCGTGCCGCCGAATAGACGCCCGAACTGCCAGCCTGAAATGGTAAGTACCGGGAGAACCGCGTTCTTCAACCCGTGTCGCGCCAGCACTACGGTCTCCCGCAGGCCCTTGGCCCGGGCGGTTCTCATGTAGTCCTCGCGCAAAATCTCCATCATGGAGGAGCGGGTCACCCGCGCGATGAACGCCATGTCGTAGAAGCCGAGCGCCAACGCCGGCAGCAACAACTGCTTGATATTGGTCCATGGGTCTTCCCAAATGTCTTCGTAGCCCAGGGGCGGCAACCAACCGAACGCTCGGATCAGTAGTATCGTCAACAGGATGCCACTGAAGAACGTCGGTATGGAAATGCCGACCAGCGTGAATATCCGGGATGCGTAGTCCAATGGGCTGTCGGGCTTGATGGCGGATATAACGCCCAGGGGAACGGCGCATACCACCGCGAGAGCGATACCCAGCAGCGCCAGCTCGATGGTTACCGGGATCCGTTCACCCAGCCGCTCCATGACCGGCCCGCCCCACCAGTAAGAGGTGCCGAAATCGCCTCTGAACAGCCCGCCCATCCATTCAGCGTACTGCACCACGATGGGGCGGTCCGTTCCCAGTTCGGCCCGGAGTTGCGCCAGCTCTTCCTGCGTGTACACCGCGTCGTCAGCGCTCAGAATTGCCAGCGCGGGATCCCCGGGGATCAGCCGCATCACCACGAAAACAATAATCGTGACCAGCAACACCGTAGGTATGAACAGGCCAATTCGTTTGATTGCGTACTGTCGCATTGCCAACCCTCGCCGGAAACTCTGCAACAAGCGGGGCGGCCCATTGCTCGCCCCGCTTGCCTTGAGACAAACCTAATGTCCAACCGTCCGATGATTCTGTGATCGTTACGGCGTTGAAAACGCTATCGGTCCCACCACAGATTCTCGTGCTTGAACCCGTACTGAACGGTCTGCGGCGCGTTGAACCCCTTCATGTCCCGGTTCATCACCCAGAAATTCCGCCCCAGGGTCAGGCTCACCCAGTGGTTGTCCTCGAAACTATGCAGCCAGATTTCGGCTTCCTTGTTGATCTGCCTACGCATCTCCGGGTTCAATTCGACCTTTTGTCGTTCAAACCAATCAACAAGTTTGGGGGCGCTCCAGTCCGTATAGTTGCGGGTGCCGCCCTTGAGGAAGATGCCGCCGTACACAGCGTCCACGTCGAAGACAGTCATACCGTCGGCCTGGCAGCCCACGTCCCAATCGCCTCTGGCGTCGGCCGGGCGCGACGTTCCGTACTTGGCGTAGCCGGCCGCGCTGGGGTACGTCGCAATCTCGCCGGTGATGCCCAGGAACTCCTCGAGGTCCTGCTTGATCACCGAGCACTCGACCACGTAGGTGCCTACCTGCCGGGCGGTGTACTCGATCTTGAAACCGTCCGGGTAGCCCGCCTCAGCCATCAATTCCCGGGCCCGGGCGATGTCTTCCTGTCCGCCCGGAGTGTCCTTGGGCCTCATCCCGGGCCAAGTGGCGCATTCCTCGTAGTCATGAGCCAAACCAACCAGAGGACAGTGGCCGCGACCGGCTCCGTGCAGCGCCCGCTCGTTCACCTTCTGCCGGTCCACTGCCAGGTTGATGGCTTGCCGTACCCGGTGGTCGTTGAAGGGCTCCCGTTTCACGTTGAGCATGAAACCGCGGGTGCCGCCCAGCACCTCGTGCGCCACGTATTCGCTGTTGGTCGAAACTTCTATGGCGTAGTTCTCGGGGGCGGTCAGGTTGTTGGCGGCGGCGTTGGAGGCGTCAATCTGTCCTGCCTCCACCTGGGCGATGAATGTAGCCGGCACCGTGATGATGAAGTGCTCAATCCGGTCCAGGTAGGGTAGCCCTTCCTTGAAATAGTCCGGGTTCTTGTTCACCTTGTAGTGGTTGCCGGACTGGTAATCCTCCAGGATGAACGGCCCTGACGTTGCCCCGTGCCTCAGGATGTTTTCCGCCAGGTTCAGGTCAATCCCCTGCTCCAGCAGGTGCTTGGGCAGGATTTTCGCGTAGTCGATGGCCAGGAACTTGACGAACGCGCCGGATGCGAAGGCCAGGTTGTATTCCACCGTCAAGTCGTCAACCTTGCGGACTACATCGTCGGCGTTGAGTGCCGTGCAGTCGGCCTTGTCCTTCAACTCGACCACTTCAATGGGGATGGTGTAGGTTCGCCATAGACCCGACCGGCCACGCCCGTTACACGGGTTGCCGTAACGCTGCATGGTGTACACCACGTCATCGGCATCGAGCGTTTCTCCGTCGGTCCACTTGACTCCATCCGGAGATGGAAGGTGAAGGATGTGCCTTCCTCATTGGTCTCCCAGCTTTCCGCCAGGTCTCCCACGACCAATGTGGGGTCTTCGGTGTCGAACTGGACGACCTGGTTGTATAGCTGGGAATATGAGATCACGCTGGACAACGACGAAGACCCCAGCGGGTCCCAGTCCTTGGTGTCGGCGTAAGCCGACATTCGGGCCATGCCGCCGTGCTTGGGCGGGCCGCTGGGGATGGGCGTCGGAGCGGTGCGCGCCACCGCTGTCGGCGCGGGAGTGCTCGTTGGACGAACCGTTGCCAGCGGTGGCAGCGTAGGCGTCGGCGGCGCGGTGGTGGCGGTCGGGGCGGCCGGTTCTTGCCCGCTGGCCTGCTGTTGTCCGCCGGTTTGCTGCTGCCCGGCGGCCGGCTGTTGCCCGGTCTGTTGTTGCGCCGCCGGTTGGCTCTGCTGGGCGGGCGCGGCCGGTTGCTGTGTTCCACCGCAACCGACGATTACCATGAGCAGGGCGGCTCCGGCGAGACTGCCGATGAGCATTCGGAAGGATTTTAGCGACATGGTAACCACCTCTTGTAAAGACGACGCAGCAATCCGGTTCTTTGCTGGCGGATCCCGCATATTCCCATGGGCGATATACAATATCCGCAAAAGTGCGCCGCAGATTATGCGATTTACGCATCGCTGTCAATAACATTATCGAATTATGGCATTATCACGCATGATAATGAACGATAACCAATCATATAGTCAGTAATGATGATGTATGTCGTAGTGGCCAGGTCACACTCCCAAAACCGGCGACCAGGATTTGACTACTCTCGCCCGCATCGCTAGGCTGGTTTAGCCGCCAAATCAGACCCTAACGGCGTAGGAGCCCTTCGCAATGCCCCAACCACCTTCGGCCTCCACTCCCGTTGCCGACGCTGCAATTGACGACAACGGGTACATTCTGCTGCGGAATGAGTCGCCCGTCGCCACCATCACCATTAACCGGCCGGCGCAGCGCAACGCCATCTCTTTCGCCATGTGGACGGAGCTTACCGCGCTGCTGCGGCGGTTGGACGCTGACCGTGACGTGCGCTGCGTGGTGCTCACCGGCGCCGGCGATACGGCCTTTTCCGCCGGCGCCGACATCAGCGATTTTGAGGAATACCGCAGCGACTCGGCCAAGGGCCGGGTGTACAACCACGCCGTGGATGGCCTGCTGGAAACGGTGGCGGAAATCGGCACGCCGGTGATCTCCATGATTCGCGGTTTCGCGGCCGGCGGCGGCTGCGAGTTGGCCGTCGCCACCGATCTCCGCATCGCCGCCGGAGGTAGCCGCCTGGGTATCCCGGTGGCGCGCCTGGGCATTACGATAGGGCACCGGGAGATGTACGGATTGGTGAACCTGGTGGGCAAGGGCAACGCCATGTACATCCTGCTTTCGGGCCGACTCCTGGACGCCAACGAAGCCCTGCGGATCGGGTTGGTCAACCAGGTTGTTCCCGACGAAAAGTTGGAAGAGGTAACCTACAAACTGGCCGCCGACATCGCCGGCCTGGCTCCCCTTTCCCACGCCGTCAACAAGAAAACGCTGAACCAGGTTCTGGCGAAACCTTCCCTCGACCTGACGCCGGAAGAGGCCGACTTGCCCCTTACCCAGTTCGACACCCGCGACTACCACGAGGGCTTTCGCGCGTTTCTGGAAAAGCGGCGGCCCGAGTTCATCGGCGAGTGACAACGAGCCAAATGGCGGACCACGCAAAAGCCCAATCGCGACGCCGCGCTGATTTGCTGCTGGTGGAGCGGGGACTGGTCGAAAGCCGAGAGCAGGCCCAGGCGTTGATAATGGCCGGCGCGGTGCTCTCCCCGGCCGGCCCGGTGCAGAAAGCCGGCGCGTTCCTGGCCCCGGACACGCCACTGGAATTGCGGGAACGTCTCCCCTACGTCAGCAGGGGCGGCGTCAAGTTGGCGCACGCACTGGATACCTGGGCCAATGCCTACGGCATAGCGCTCGAGGGCAGCGTCGCCCTGGATGTCGGAGCCTCCACCGGCGGCTTCACCGACTGCCTGCTCCAGCGGGGCGCGCGGCGGGTGTACGCCGTGGACGTGGGACACGGCCAGCTGCATTACCGGCTTCGTCAGGACCCGCGCGTCGTCTGCATGGAGAAATTAAACGCGCGCTATCCCTTCCAGCTGCCGGAGCCGGTGGACTTGCTGGTGGCCGACGTGTCCTTCATCTCCCTGACCATGGCGCTTCCCGAACCGCTGACGCATCTGCGGAGCGGCGGGTATGCAATAGCCCTCGTCAAGCCGCAGTTCGAGGCTCGGCGCGGCGAGGTGGGCAAAGGGGGAGTCATCCGCAGCGACGCCTTGCGCCACGAGATATTGGGGCGAGTCCGAGCTTGGCTGGCGGAACGCGACGACGTGGAGTCGCTGGAAACCATTCCTTCGCCTGTTACGGGAGACGCCGGCAACCGGGAGTTTCTGGCGCTGCTGCGAAAACGGACTCCCGCAGGTAGCGTTCCGTTTTAGGTGGTTTGGTCTTTGTCATTGCGAGCGCAGCGTGGCAATCTCGTTGGCGCAGCAGCAGTTTTGGCCGCTCGAATGTATTGCCGTAAAACTGAACCACCTAAATTGCAACGCTACCACTCCCGCACCCGTCATTGCGCCGGTGGGCAATTCCTAATACCATACTTGCGGCCCCGGCGGATCCGGGCGCCAACACGCCAAGAAGCGGACGATGACTGTTCCCGAAGCAAAGACCATCGCCCAATACGTCGCCCAGGCACAGACGTTTCTGAGGCAGTCTGACGCCGAATTTGAGGCCGGAGACCACATCCAGGGTTCGGAAAAACTCTACGGCGCGGCCACCCAAGCCGTTATCGCCGCCGCCAAACAGCGCGGTTGGCAGTACCGTACCCATCGCGCCACTAAAAACGCGGTGGTCCGTCTGGAAGCGGAATACGACGACCCGTTATTGGCGGCTGGGTTTCTCGCCGCCGAAAAGTTCCACAAAAACTTCTTTCACGACGAGATGGAGGACTACGAAATCACGGCCGACCGTCCTGTAGTCCACCGTTTTGTGAACCGTCTGGTTGGGCTGATCAATGACCGCCAGCAATAGGGACGCTGCAAAAAGGAGCAATGCTATGTACGTACTGCGAAGAATCTTCAAGACCAAGCCCGGCGAGGCCCGTCGGGTCGCCAGCCTGCTGCAAAAGCAGGGCCAGATTTTCCACGAAGCCGGTCAGCGCAGCGAAATCCGGGTATATTTCAACGGCGCGACTACCCCGGCGGAACAAGACGTCGTCATTCTCGAGTGGACTGACGAGGCCCTCATGTCGCCCATGCGGGGTGAGAACCAACTGCCCCCGGCGGCGCTGGAAGTTGGCGCGCAGATCAGGCCACTGGTCGAGAGCAACCGCATCGAATTCTGGGAGCTGATGTCTCCCGACAAGATGATGGACGTTTAGCCACGGACGCTTTTCAGGAGGCAACATCGTGGAAGTAGCACAGGTGGCACAGATTCTCTTGGACCGTGGGCAGACGGTGTCGGTGGCGGAAGCATGCACCAACGGCCTGCTCGGCTACACGTTGGGTACCATTCCCGGGGCCTCGCGCTTTTTCCCGGGTGGCGTCGTCGCTTACACCGGTGGCCTGAAGGAGAAGATCCTGGGCGTTCCCGACGAACTCTACGAGACGGCCGGCAGCGTCAGCCGGGAAATGGCTATCGCCATGGCCAGGGGCGCGCTGGAGTTGACCGGCACGGACTACGCCCTGTCCACCACTGGCGTAACCGGCCCGGCGCCGGGCCGCAGCGGCCTGCCCATCGGCACCTTCTGGATCGGCCTGGCGGTGAAGGACGGCGAGGACGCCGCCATCGAAATCCGCGTCGGCGGTGACCGGGACGCCACCAAGCACGGAGCGGTGCAGGCGGCCATAAACCTGTTGGGTCGTCAGCTGACCGCCTAACACCACCCGTCATTCCCACCACCCTACCGTATCCCAACCACCCTACCGTCATTCTCGCCCCCCTACCGTCATTCTCGCCCCCCTACCGCCATTCTCGCCCCCCTACCGCCATTCTCGCCCCCCTACCGCCATTCTCGCCCCCCTACCGCCATTCCCACCACCTTACCGTCATTCCGGCGAAAGCCGGAATCCAGTACCTTCGCGGGCCAACATGGCGCACGCTGGATTCCCACTTTCGCGGGAATGACGGTTAAGTCGGAAATGACGGCTAATATGTGAGGTAATGTAATGAAGTTCGGAGTATCTCTTTCCGCCATCGCCCAGCAGCCGGCCGGCTCGGATATGCAGCAGGCTTTCGCCGACATCTGTGCCTACGTGGGCGCGGCGCGGGATCTCGGCTTCGACATGGTCTATCAAGGCCAGCATTACCTCACCGACCCCTACCAGCAATTGCAGACCATGCCGCTGTTGGCCCGCATTTCCGCCGAAGCCCGGGGCATGGGTTTGGTGGCGACCCTGCTGGTGCCCCTGCACCACCCGGTTGACCTGGCGGAGCGGGTGGCGACCATGGACATCATCACCGGCGGCAACTTCACGTTGAGCGCGGCGTTGGGTTACCGGGATGAGGAATACGACAACTTCGGCGTGCCTCGCCGTACCCGGGTCAGCCGCTACCTGGAATGCCTGGAGGCCATGCGATTGCTGTGGTCGGGCGAGAAGGTGGACTACGAAGGACAGTATTTCCGGCTGAAAGACGCCCAGCTGATGCTCCGACCCGTGCAGCAGCCGCACCCGCCGGTATGGGTTGCCGCCAACAGCGACGCCGCCATCACCCGCGCCGCCCGCCTGGGCTACACCTGGTACGTCAACCCCCACGCCAAGTTCGACACCATCAGCCAACAGGTTGAGCTGTACCATGAAGCGGCCGGCGCCGCCAATTCAGGCGCGCCCGACCGTCTGCCTCTCGGTCGGGAAGTCTTTGTTGGCCGCACCCACGAAGAAGCCTTCGCCAGCGCGGCCCCCTACCTGGGCGGCAAATACGAGGCTTACGCGCAATGGGGCCAGGACAAAGCCCTGCCCGGCGAGGAAAACTTCCGGGAACCCTTTGCAGACCTGGCCCGCGACCGGTTCGTCATCGGCAGCCCCGACGAGGTGGTCGAGGAACTGACCCGCTACCGCCGGTTGGGAATGTCCCACGGCTGTTTCCGCATGATGTGGCCCGGAATGCCGCTGCGAGACGGCATCGCCAACCTGGAACTGTTCGCCGACCGGGTCGCCCCGCACCTACGGGATGATGAGGTAGGCGGAAGCACGGATTAGCGGACGAAATTGGAGACAACACTCGCGATCAATCGCGCCAGAACAATCAGCCCAAAGCCAAGTAGCGTGAGATAAAAGGTCGCGCCCAAGAGAAGCGCTAGAAGTGCCTCGTTTTCGTTCCTCAAAATCAGTATCGTTCCCGAGTAGCCGAACACGGCGGTCAATACGCTGGCAGTCGGTACTAGTCGATTTGGATTGGTCAGCAGCGTCGGAAACACGGCTGCAAACAAAATGCTGGCCGCAATCAATAACAATGCGGTGCCCTGGCCGGGCCGAAACCATTCGGCTGGAATGCCGCTAACAAGCGGGGCTAGCAATAAGGCGCAACCAGCCAGCGACTGGACAACGACCCATAGCCAGCCCAATAACCTCAAATCCGCGGGAAACATCTAAAAGGAACAGGCAGGTATCTAGTCCCCGACATCAGGAATGGCGCTGGCGCGCCAGAAAATCCTCGCTGCGACTATCGTAGCTGGGACGGCAGTAGCCAGCCCCACTGCGATTAGAACCCACTTGAAGGTCTGGCCTTCGTTCTGAATGGCCTGCTTGATGACGTCGCTGAACGGCGGAAAAAAGAGGAGTGCCGCCGCGGATAGCCCGAGTATCAAGAGGAGCGGCGCTGCGGTTAGTGTCACGCGCAACGCGGTGTAATTGCGCGCCAAAATCGGCCGAACTGCCATTTCGCTGCCTCCCTCGAACTCTGGTCAGATTATACCACTACCCCGCCCGCAGCGTCTGCTCCGCCTCCGCCGCGCCCTTGATACGCTCCCAATCGTACATCATCGGCGCCATGCGCACCTTGCTCCACATTTCCGACTGGTCGGCGAAGTGTGGACTGCCCGGATGCCCCGATGCTCCCAGGGGCACTGCCCAAAGCGAGCGTTCCCAGTCGGCCGGGTCGTAAGCGTAGCGGAACACGGACAGCCCTAGGACCGTCGCCAGGTCGCCTGGCGCGTATGATCCGGCCCATGGCGTGTCACCGTCGCCGCCGGTGGGTATCTCCGGCGGGTCCAACAACTTGCCCAGCGCGGGCGTTGCCATGGCCAGCGGATGCTGCGGTCGCGCCCGATGCGCTCGATCCCAGCGCCAGCCGTCAATGTCGGGGCCGAGTTTGGCCTTCAGGGTCCGAACCCCATCTTCCAAAGCCGTTTTCAAAAGGCCGGGCCAATCCATATCCTCGGGGAGCAGGTCGGTGTCGCCGGCGCTCATCCCGTCGGTCATCAGGTTTTTGAAACGGTTGAGGAAAACGCCTCGCCCCCGGTCCACCGGCTGCCACGCCAACGCGGCCAACTCCTCGCCGATGTTGTGCTTCAGCAACCGCCACAGCAGGGCATCTCGCATTGCGCTGTAGATGGTCGGTTCCACGGCGTCCGGATCCATGCTGCCTGACCATTTTTGCAGCCGATGCAGAGCGTCGGCTACCGTGGCATCTTCCGGCGGCGGCGCCCCGGAAAGCGCCGCCACATACGCCTGGGCCGGGATGGACAGCCGCTCGGAGTGGATGCGGCCCATGTCCGTGGCCGCGGGTTTGCTGATGCTGTTGACGCCGTGGGCCACGCGCATGGCCCGGTATCCCGGCGCGAAATCCATCGAAATGTAGTAGGGGTAATCGGCTCCAACCGGGCGGTTGTTGGCGGTGACCACGTAGCCTTCCGGCGGATTGATGTTGCGCGGCATTTCCCGGAACGGAATACTGCCTTGCCATTCGTGCTCTCCGTCCCAACCCGGCACGGGGAGGGGCGCGGGAACGTCGCCGGGCCGGCGGGGGATTTCGCCACGACACTGGTAGCCGTAGTTGCCGTGAACGTCGGCCATCACAAAGTTGTTCACCGGGTCAACCCAGCCCGCCATGGCATCGGCCAACTCGTTGACGCTGTGGGCTTCCAGCATGGCCGGCAGGATGTCCGTCCACGCATCCCCGCCGTCACCGGCGGTGTAGCGCAGGGCCAGGCCGTAACCGGACATGGGATCTCCGCCGACCACTGGGCCGTGGCGGGTGGCCCAGGTACGGATGTGCGCGTCGCCACCATCCCGCACTTTGATGACTTCATCCCGTATATCGGCGGTGAACCAAATCTCCTGATGTTGGTAGAGAGCCGGGTCGGCGTCGTTGAACCGTTCAATGTAAAGGTCCTGGTAGTCGGCGGCGGTGTGCGTCACGCACCACGCGACCCAAGGGTTGTGCCCGAAGTGCGGGAAGCCGGGCAGGCCGGCGAATGACGTTCCGATAACGTCAAAGGTGTCGCAGGCCACGTGGTTCTGGTAATAAACGCTGGGGGTATCCAAACCGCGATGACTGTCGCCGGCCAGCAGCGGCCCTCCCGTGGCGGTGCGTTCTCCCGAAATCGCCCAGGAGTTGGAACCGCTATCCATTTCGCCAATCAGGTTCAGGTTGGCGGCGTGTTCCAGCAGTTGCGCCAGTCCCACGTCAACCTCGCCGTCGTAATCGGCCCCGGTGGGAATGATGACGGGCTGACCGGGTGGGTAAGACGGGAACAACTGAGCAGTCCGCTCCGGTCCCAGGGCTTTGACCATCCGGGCTCGCCACGCCTTGGTCTCGAATACTCCCATGAAAATGTGCCGGACTTTGTAAATCGCCAGACTCTGCCAGGGTTCCCATGGTTCGGGCGATATGCCGGTAATGGCATATTCAGCCGGCAAGGGGGCGTCGCTCCTGATAAAGGCGTTAACCCCGTCGGAGTAGGCATCCAGCATGGCTTTGGCCCGTGGCCCGGCGGCTTCGTAGTCGGCGCGGGCGGCGTCTTCCAGGCGATGCCGCCGCATCTGCATATCCTGACCTATCGCTGATTTGCCCACCGCCTCGGCCCAGCGGCCCACCGCGCGCCGGCGGTCATATTCCATGGCCCACAGCCGGTCCTGGGCAGTCACAAAACCCTGGGCGAACCAGGCGTCATGCTCGTTGGCGGCGCGGATATGGGGTATGCCCCAATGGTCCCGCCAGACGTGAACGCCAGCGTAAAGGCCGGGCAGGGCGATCTCGCCATCCATCCGGGGGACGGCGGCTTGCAGGTCGGAGAAGGTGAGGCTGGCGCGTCCGGCGGCGGTAGTCGTCATGAGGCAACTCCATGGTTGTTCAACTGCGGTGCTCAACACGATGTGAGCATTATAGTGGCCGACTGACACCCACGCCATTGACTGCACCGTCCCAGAACATATATCCTAAATCTGTCTAGGCAAAACAGCTGTTCCCATCACGTTCTCAAAAGGCAGGATTTCACTTCGACGGCCAACCCCGTCAGTTCCCAAATCGCAACCGGTCGCAGTGGCAAGGCTTTGATTAGACTCGACGCCCTCACCATGATTGACCAGCTGGACCGCCGGGACTGCCCGTGCCCGCGCGCAGGTGCGCCTTTGGCGCGCCGAGTACACGAAAAAGTAGGGGTCAACGCGTTGCGTACCCAAACCGGCCGTATGCTGACAACGAAGTGCTGAAAGTCCGCCCCTGGCGGGCTGTAAAGTCCGCCCCTGGCGGAAAAATCCTGCCTTCCAAACCACAACCAAAAAGGAGCAATACCCCGAAACACCACCAACCCCCTGTCATTGCGAGCGCAGCGTGGCAATCTCGTCGCCCCAACGCTCCATGCCGCTCATCCTGAGACTGTCCAAGGACAAACCGCCCACCCCAAAGGAGACATATCGACGCAGAACCCTAATCCAACCCCAGAATAGCCACCGTCATTCCCGAACCACCGTCATTCTGGCGCAAGCCGGAATCCAGGTGTGAAAATCAATCACTCGGCGGTTTCTGGACTCCGGCGAAAGCCGGAGTGACGGTCGAGTGATTTCATATGCGATCTAAATCGCAACTCCGACCGGCCGGCGTTGGCGCCGATGTTATACTTGCGGCGTCCAAGGATCCGCAAACACGAATTGCCATGAGGTATCACCGTGCAAACCATTGACGCAATTGCTGAAATTTTGAAACGGGAAGGCGTGAAGTACCTTTCCTGTTTCCCCACCACGCCGGTTATTGAGGCCTGCGCCGCCGCCGGCATCCGGCCCATCATCTGCCGCCAGGAGCGCGTCGGCGTGGGAATCGCCGACGGCTACAGCCGGGTCACCAACGGCCGGCCGCCGGGCGTTTTCGCCATGCAGTACGGCCCCGGCGCCGAGAACGCCTACTCCGGCGTCGCCACTTCCTTCTCCGACTCGGTGCCCATCTTGCTGCTGCCCTTGGGCCATCCCCGCGAGCGTCAGGGCGTTTTCCCGATGTTCGACTCCATCGAGAGCTTCGCCAGCGTCACTAAGCACCTGGAGCGTCTGAACCTGTCCGGCAGTACCAGCCAGGTGATGCGCCGCGCCGTCAGCGCCCTCTACACCGGACGTCCCGGCCCGTCCATGGTGGAAATCCCCGCCGACGTGGCCCTGGAAGAAGTTTCCGAAGAGGCATTCTACTGGAGCGGCAACGTCCGTCGCGCCGCTTCGCAAGCCGACCCCGACGATGTTGAGGCCGCGGCCCGCGCCCTCTGCGCCGCCACTTACCCGGTCGTCCACGCCGGCCAGGGCGTCATGTACGCTGAAGCCACCGACGAATTGGTGGAGCTTGCCGAATTGCTGTCGGCCCCCGTGATGACCACCCTGCTGGGCAAGAGCGGTTTTCCCGAGCAGCATCCGCTGGCCCTGGGCAGCGGTTCCGGCGTTATGTCCGGCGCCGTGTACCACTTCATGCGCCGCTCCGACGTCATCTTCGGCGTGGGCTCCAGCTTCACCAAGCACGGTATGTCCATGAACCTGCCGCCGGGCAAAACCCTCATCCAGAACACCAATGATCCGCGAGACGTCAACAAGGACTACGACGTCCAGTTTCCGGTCATCGGCGACGCCAAGCTGGCGTTGCGCCAGATGATCGAAGCCTGCCGCGAAATCGTGGGTGATAGCCGCCGCGACAACGCGGAGGTGACCGGCGAAATCGCTTCCGTCCGTGACGCCTGGCTGGCGGAATGGAACCACAAGACCACCGCCGGCGGCCCGCCGGTCAACCCCTATCGCGTTATCACCGACTTCCAGAGGGCCGTACCCGCCGCCGAGGCCATCATCACCCACGACTCGGGTAGCCCCCGGGACCAGATAACCCCCTTCTACCGCTCCGGCGGCCCCCGCACCTACCTGGGTTGGGGCAAGTCTCACGGCCTGGGCACCGGGTTGGGCCTGGTCATCGGCGCCAAGCTGGCCGACCCCGACAAAATGTGCGTCAACTTCATGGGCGACGCCGCCTTTGGCATGGTCGGACTGGACTTCGAGACCGCCGTCCGCAGCGGCGTTCCCATCACCACCGTCGTCCTGAACAACTCCTCCATGGCCGTGGAAACCAACGCGATGCAACGCTCCCACGAGCTTTACAACACCCGCGACCTGGGCGGCAACTACGCCGACATGGGCCGCGCCATGGGCGGCTACGCCGAGCGCGTTACCGACCCCGACGAAATCATCCCGGCGTTCCAGCGCGCCCGGGAGCAAAACGAGAACGGCAACGCCGTCCTGCTGGAGTTCATCACCAACCAGGAGATTGAATACTCCCACCGCCGGGCCTTTTAGCCGGCTGCGGCGCTTTCCGCCACTCCCGACCACGTAGGGGCGAATAATCATTCGCCCCTACTTACAACCCAATCCTGTCCATCCATCAGGGCTATCGCATATGAAATTTTCGAGGCCGCAACGCTTGATTTTCGGACGATTTTGGGCTGGAGAACTTTCTGAAGTCCCTTGCGACACAGCAGACAGGTCAAAAATTTGCCGTGCCGATTAAGGTTTCGTAATACTATCTGCCCGGAAACATTCATATGCGATAGCCCTGGTCCATCCATGTCGATCCTTTGCCACCTACAACGCGCCGCCGCCCTGCTCGCCGCCGGCCAACCTGACGCGGCGTTAGCCGACTTGGACCTGGCCTTTCTGATTGACTCGGATAACGCGGACGTCCGCCTCTTGCGGGGCAAGGCCCTGGTCATGCTGGGCCGCTGGCCGGCCGCCGTCGCCGAGCTGGACGCCGCTATCAGCCTTGACGCCGGCATCGCCGACGCCTGGCTGCACCGGGGCATGGCGCGCTGGCAGCAATCCGACTGGCCCGCCGCCGCATCGGACTGCACCCGCGCCCTGGAGCTGGACGCCCGGCCGGCCCTGGCCTGGCAAGTTCGGGGGCAGGCCCGCTACAAGCTGGCTCTTTTTGACGCCGCCGTCGCCGATTTGACCGAGGCCATCAACCGCACTCCCGACAACCCGGCGGCCTGCTACTGGCGCGGCCTCGCCCGGCGCGACGGCGGACATGATGGGCTGGCCGTCGCTGACTTCACTGTCGCCATCTCGCTGAACGAACACTACACCGAAGCCTACGTAGCGCGAGGCAAGGCTTACTCCAACCTGGGCGATATGCCGGCGGCCCGTTCCGATTGGACAGTCGCCGCCCAAATGCTGCATCAATCCCATTAATCCGAAAATCCCGTCCATCCATGTCAATACCCGTCTCACCCGGAGGTATCACCATGGCCGAACTCACCTCAAAGTACCTGTTCATCGCCAGCATGGACATCGACCCGGAACACGAACCCCTCTTCAACGACGTGTACAACACCGAGCACTGCCCGCTGCTGAACCGGACTCCCGGCGTCGTCGGCGTAACCCGCTACGAAACCCAGCGGCTCGTCATGGCCATGGGCGGCCAGGTGCAGGAAATCGAGATACCCGGTATGCAGAAGCACCACGCCGTCTATCAGCTGGAAAGCCCCGACGTGCTCACCAGCCCGGAGTGGGCCGAAGCGGTGGACGCCGGCCGCTGGCCGGAACACGTCCGTCCCCACACCAAGAACCGCCGCCACGTCCTGATGAAGCTCACCTACCCGGAAAGTTAGGCGCCTCACCCCAGCCCTCTCCCACGAGGGGAGAGGGCTGGGGTGAGGGGGCGTACCTGTTCCGCTCGTCTAGTTCGCCCCCCCCGCATCCGCGGGTCCAGAACGTCGCGCAGCGCGTCGCCCAGCAGGTTCACCGCGAACACCGTGATGGCGATGGCCAAGCCGGGGAACACCCCCAGCCAAGGGGCGCCGTCCAGGGAGTTCTGCGCTACCCCGTTGAGCATTCCGCCCCAGGATGGCACGTCCGGCGGAATCCCCACACCGAGGAAAGACAAGGACGCTTCCACCACAATTGCCCAGCCCAGCGATATGCTCGCCAGGACGATGAACGTCGCCGCGCAGTTGGGCGCCATGTGCCGCAGGATGATGCGCCAGTCCCCGGCGCCCACGGCGCGAGCCGCCAGCACGTAGTCCACCTCTTTGATGCTGAGGGCCTGGGAGCGGATGGTGCGGGCCGCGCCGGGTATGAAAACCGCGCTCAATGCAATCACCACGTTGGTTACCGACGCGCCCAGGATCGCCATGATCGCTAATGCCAGGATAAGGGCGGGGAAGGACATCATGGCGTCCATGATCCTTTGGATGACCAGGTCAGTGATGCCGCCGAAGTAGCCGCTGACGATGCCGATGAACGCGCCGATGGTTATGCCGAAGAACACGCTCAACAGGCCCACCACCAGGGAGATGCGGGTGCCGTACACCAATCGGCTGTACACGTCGCGGCCAATCTGGTCGCCGCCCAGCCATGTGTCGGCGTTGGGCAGGTTGAAGCGATACGCCGCGTTGGTCAGCCTGGGATCATCGGTGGCCACTATCGGCGCGAGGATCGCCACGATTACCAGCAAAATTACCACCACGGCGCCAAAGGCCCCCAGGGGTTTGCGCTGGGCAAAGTTGAGGATGTTTTCCCAGAGGTTACGCTTGGGGCGCATCCCTGCCTCAAGAGATTCGGTGGGGGCCAGGGCGTCGCTGGTTTGCTGTTGGGCCATGTTGCTTGTCCTCGGAAGCGCTGCCGGTACGGAGGCGAAAGTTGGGCGGGACTACTCGTAGCGGATGCGCGGGTCGAGCCATGCGTAGAGCAGGTCAACGATGAGATTCAACGCCAGCACCATGAACGCAATTACCATGACGATGCTCTGGATCATCGTGTAGTCCCGGTGCAGGATGCTGTCCACCAGCAGGCGGCCCATGCCCGGCACCAGGAAGATGGTTTCAATCACCACCGTGCCGGCGATCAACCGTCCCACCTGCCATCCCGAAATGGTGATGATGGGCAGAAAGGCGTTTTTCAGCGCGTGGCGGATGATGACGGCCCGCTCTCGTAATCCCTTGGAGCGGGCGGTGCGGATGTAGTCCTCCCGAAACACCTCCAGCATAGAAGACCGCGTTACGCGGGCGATGAGCGCCATGTTGTAGAAACCCAGCGCAATCGCCGGGAAGAACATCTGCTGGACGTTGGTCCACGGGTCTTGCCACAGGTTGGCGTAACCTAGCGGCGGCAGCCAGTCGAACCAGGTAACCAGGAAATACACCACCAGAATGCCGATCCAGAAAGTCGGCATGGCCACGCCGGCGATGGCGATGATGCGCGATGCGTAGTCCGCGATGGTGTCCTGCCTTACCGCGGAAATCACTCCCAGCGACACGGCCACCAAGAATGCCAGCAACAAGGCGAACGCCGATAACTCCAGGGTGATGGGCAGTTTGGCGCTGATGTCCTCGGAGATCGGCGTGTCGAAGTACATTGACGTGCCGAAATCCCAGCGCGCCATGCCCCAGATCCAGTCCAGGTATTGGATCGCCAGGGGCCGGTCGGTTCCCAGCTTGGCCCGCAGTTCGTCCAATTGCTGCTGGGAAAACTGGCCGTCGCCCTCGAACCCCGCGAGCAGGAGGAAGGCCGGGTCTCCCGGCACCAACCGCATCAGTGCGAACACCATGATGGTGACCAGCAGCAGCGTCGGTATGAACAGCATGAAGCGTTTGATGACGTAGGCGTTCATGGCATCTCCTGGGCTGCTGTTGGTGAAGTATGGCGGCTAGTCAGCGGTTAAACCGAATCCAAGGTGAAACCCGCATTGGTGTTGGGTAGAATTAGGGGCAAAGTGGACGGTCGTTTGGAGATCTGAGGGGGAAGTAGGGTATGCAGGAGATGGGTGGGTTGCTGGAGCAGTGGTCCGCCGCAGGCGGAGACGAGGCTGAAGTAAGGCGACGGATGTACCGAGCGCCGTCGCCACGGGAACGGGAACGATGGCACGCGGTGTGGCTATTGGCCCAGGGATGGACAGCGGCGGCGGTGGGTCGAGCCTTGGAACGGGATGCCCACACCATAGGCCAATGGGTCAAGGCTTTCGCCGAGGGCGGACCCAAGGCGCTGGTTTTCGAACAAACAGGTGGTTCCCCCCCGCGTTGGACGTGGAGCAACGCGGGGAGTTGAAGGCAGCGGTGCAGGAATTGCCGTCGCAGGCGGGCATCAGAGTGTCCAACTGGAACTGGCAGGCGGTGCGGCAGTTTGTGGAGCAGCGCTTTGGGTTGCCACTGAGCCGGAGTCCGCCGCAGGCGGATCTGAACTACCTGCATCGGTTGGGGTTTGTGCTGAAGCGTCCCCGGAAGCGGTTGGTGAAAGCGGACCCGGCGCGTCGGGAAACGTTCGTGAGGGAGTATGGGGCGCTGACGGCGACGGCGCGACGGACAGGAGGCAAGATATTCTTCGTCGACGAGGCCCACTTTCAGGCGGATGCCGATTTGCGGGGGAAGTGGGCGCTGAAGGGAGAACCGGCGTTGGTGGACTCCACCAGCCCGCGCCGGGGTGAGAAAGTCAGCTACTACTCGGCGGTGTGTCTGGAAACCGGCGAGGTGGAGGTGATGGAACTGGAGGGCAATCCGCCACAGGCGGACCACCTCTGCCGACTTCCTGCGGTCCGCCATTGGCGGACGGGCGCAACACGCCGAACCGCTGACGGTGATCTGGGACAACGCCCCGGCCCATCGGGGCGACGCGATCCGGGCTTATCTGACCACGCCCGGCCTGAACCTGCGCCTGGTAAATTTGCCCGCCTACAGTCCAGACTTCAACGCCGATGAAGCCATCTGGGGCTGGGCGCGCCAGGAAGTCACCGCTAATCTCTGCCTGGGAACCAAAGCTGCCGTGCGTGAGAAGGTGGGCGGCTTTTTCACCAACTTGACCCACCGCCAGGAAGAAGTCAAACGCCGTTGCCGCACCGAGCTTCAGGCTCGCGCGGAGGAAATCACCAGCAACGCCCAAGTCCACCCGCTTCGCATTGGCCATGTAGATTTCACCTTGGCTTCAGTTTAGGAACCGTTGGTGCTAGTGTCCTGTATTCAAAGTTCGCTGGCAAAAGTGCGCGACGTTGGCCAGGATCTGGTCAGCAGTCTTCGTCCAGACAAAGGGCTTGGGGTCTTCGTTGGTGATGTCCAGGTAGCGGTAGATGGCGGCTTCGAGCTCGCCGCTGCTCTGGTGCACTCCGCGACGCAACTGCTTCTCCGTCAGCAACGCAAACCATCGTTCCACCAGGTTCAGCCAGGACGCGCTGGTCGGGGTGAAGTGCAAGTGGAAACGGGGCCGTTTGGCCAGCCAATTGCGGATCAACGCCGTCTTGTGGGTGGCGTAGTTGTCCATGATCAGGTGGACGTCCAAGTCAGGGGGCACTTCCGCCTCGATGGTATCGAGGAACTTGCGAAACTCCACCGACCGGTGGCGTTGGTGGCAGCGGCCAATGACCTTGCCGCTCTGGGTATCCAAAGCGGCAAAGAGGGACACCGTGCCGTGGCGCAGGTAATCATGGGTGCGTCGTTCCACCTGTCCCGGACGCAGGGGCAACAGCGGACGGGTGCGATCCAGCACCTGGATTTGAGACTTCTCGTCCACGCACAGTACCAGGGCCCGGTCCGGCGGGTCCTGGTACAGACCCACGATATCGCGCACCTTCTCAATGAAAAAGGGGTCCGACGACAACTTGAAGACTTCAGTGCGGTGAGGCTGCAATCCGAAGGCGCGCCAGATGCGGCTGACGGTATTGTGGCTCAGGCCGCAGCGTTGGGCCATGGCCCGGGTGCTCCAGTGGGTAGCGTCCCGGGGCGTGGTCTCCAGCGTCAACGTAATCACCCGCTCCACGTCGTCATCGGTGATCGACCGGGGGCGACCGATGCGAGCTTCGTCCGACAGCCCGTCCAGTCTCCGCTCCACAAACCGTGACCGCCACTTGCCTACGGTGGCCCCCGATACTCCCAAGTCGGCCGCCACCGCGGTGTTGCTCCGGCCCGCCGCGCAGGCCAAAATCATCCGGGCCCGCAGCGCCAAAGCTTGCGCCGTCTTCGGACGACGGACCCACCGCTCCAGGGTTTCCCGTTCCGTGTCGTCCAAAATCAATGGTGGCATCGGGCGTCCTATGGCCATGGTCGTCCTCCATCTGGGCTGCTCACCCGGAGGATACCCCATCGCTCATGCTTTTTCTACTTACTTCGGTTACAGGACACTAGTTAGTGTCAGAGGGTGAATTGAGCGATAGAGCGGTGGACGCAGCCATTTTGGTCGGGTTCCATGCCGTTCCACTGCACCAGGATGTTGAAGGCGGCCATGAGGTAGCTCAAATGGGCCTCAAACCCACGCCAAGTGTTATGCCTCATGGTTTTGCTGCCCCACACCGTAGTCATCATGGAGAAAATGGTTTCCATCCGCCTCCGGCGGACACGTTCCACTGGCCACGCTTGCAGATCTTGACGTTGTCCGGGTCGCCTTTGGCCCGAGGGAAGCCGGTGTCGGTCAGGATGATCATTTGACCGTCATAACCGGACAGCAAAGGCAGGAACCGCTGGTCATGGACATTGGCGGTGGCGCAGTCCCAATCGACAATCAGCCCCAGGTGGTTCAGGACGATGCAAAGTTTGCCCCCCAGTATCCAGCGATGATTGGACTTGCCTTTCTTGCCCACCTGGTGGATGCGGCGTCCCGCCCGCACCGGATGGCCCAGTTCGATGCCGTAACTGTCGGCCACTCCCAACAGAGTCGGCGGGGCCAGGAAGTAGCCGGTTCAGCAGGACTTGGCTTCCAGCCGGCGGAAGAGGCGGGTGCGTTCGGGGAGTTGGGGAAAGAGGTCGCCCCCTGTTCAAGCCAGGGGCAGGCTATAGTCGTCTTTGAGCCAATCATAGGAGCGGCGGCGGCTGACCCCGTGTCAAGCACGGGGCAGGCTGTTCTTGATGGCGTAGAGGACACCGATGGTGATCAACTCGCTGACCGAGAGGACAGCTTGGGGATGCTGGGGGGCGTCACGCAAGGCGTCGTCTATCTGGCAGTACAGTAACGTCACCCCGTACTGGATACGGGGTCGGTGATAAAATCGACGATGTTCACGGGGTTCCTCCGCTGTGGCGTGTGTCAACTCACAGCATAGTGGAACCTCGTGGCATTTTCAAAATCGTCTCAAACTAGCACCAACGGTTTGTACTTGCTCCGCACGGGTCAAGCGGAAGAGATTCCTTATGCGTACCCACGTTGTGCTGGGAAACGTCAGAATCACGATTTTCAAGATTTAAGGAGACATTGCCAGGATTAGAACCGTTCCGTGATGGACATCTCCCAATCCTGCCAATCGTAAAATCCCGTAAATCCTGATTCTGACGATTTGGGAAGCTGGGTACTCGTAGTTCGCTACCCCTCAATCCGGTAAATGCGGTCCGCGTTGTCGTGGAACATGGCGGCCCGCTCGGTGGCGGAGTAGCCGGACGTCATGCGCTTGAAGGCGTTGTACATGACGTGGTAGGAGAAGGACACCTTGTCCGGCGGGAAGTTGCTCTCGAACAGGCACCGCTCCGGCCCGAACTGGTCGATGCAGTAGGTGATGAGCGGCCCCATCTCCTCGGCCAGCGCTTCGGAGCCGATGGGGACGTTGCGAGTGTGCCAGTCGAACCCGTAGCGCGGCTGGCCCACGCCGCCCAGCTTCATCACCACGTTGGGACATTGGGCCAGATTCGCCACGCCTTCCCGCCAGGCCGGCATCACCTCGTCGTCCCGGTTCCCGTAGGGGCCGACGCGGATCAGGCCGCCGATGTGGTTGGAGACGATGGTGAGGTCCGGCACGGCATTGGCGAAATCCACCAGATCGGACAGCTGGGGGAAATAGACGACGTTTTCGTACACCAGGTCCCGGTTCGCCAACACCTGGGCCCCGGCGCGGACTTGCGGGTTCGCCAGTTGGCCCGCCACGCTGCGGCTGTCCAGTTCGGGATGCGGGTCCCAGCTGGTGTTGTAGCGGATGCCACGAAAACGGTTGGGGCTGGCGGCTTGCAAAGCGTCCAGCACTCGCGCTACGTCGTCGCCCAGGGCCAGGTCGGCGGCCCCGATGATGCCGCCGCCGCTTTGGTCGGGCCGTACAGTCCGGTGGCGCTGGCCGCCGCGATGCCCTGGACGAACTCCACTTCGCCCACCGGACGCAGTTCCTCCGGCCCGTCGGGACGGTACATCGACCGGGCTTCCAGGAACACGGTGGAACGCACGTTGTGGCCGCTGTTCACGTCCGCGGCCAGCTCGTCCAGCAGGTAGCGGTGGTAAGGGACCCGATCCATGCGGAAGTCCCAGAAGTGGTGGTGAGCGTCGCAGATGGGCAGCTCCGGCTCCAGGGTTGGTTCGGTGGTCAGGGCCAGCCAGTCGTTGTCTCCGTATGGCATTTTCGCGCTCCTTTGCGTATGGATTTGCGGCAATCTTAACATATGCCTGCTGCCGTGTAGGCGAGTGATATAATGACTGCGACGCAACCTACGGCGGTGTTTGCAATGTCTGACGGCGCCAAATCTACCATCACCATGATAGCAACCATGGTTATCGCGGTGGCTGCGATAATCGGAGTCACCCTTGGGGTTCTCGCTCCGGCCATCGAGAGCAACCGGCGGGAGATCGAGAATAACCGGCAGGAAATCAGGGAAACTCGCACGGAACTGCTGCGGGCTATTGAGAAGTCCGAAAAACGGGTGCTTGACGCAGTCGGCGGACATTCTCACGATGCCGACGGGAATCCGCGCTTTAACCGGCCAGTCAGCCACGAAGGTGCGGAGTCACCGCAATAACACCCTAACGGAGTGGCGGTTCTCACGCTGTTATTTGACGAATGAAGGGAGGGCAATCATGGCCGACAAAATCCGCCTGGGCATCATCGGGGCGAACATTCATCGGGGTTGGGCCGTCCGCTCCCATCTGCCCGCCGTGGTCGCCAGCCCCGAGTTCGAGCTCACCGCCGTCTGCACCACTCGCATGGAAAGCGCCGAGGAATCACGTGAGGCATTCGGCGCGCGGCTGGCATTCGACGACTACCGCAAGATGATCGAGCATCCCGAAATCGACGCCGTAGCAGTCAGCCTCCGCGTCCCGAACCACTATGAGCCTACGGTAGCCGCCATCAACGCCGGCAAGCATATCTATACCGAGTGGCCGCTGGGACGCACCACTGCCGAAGCCGAGGAGATGGCTGACCTGGCCCGCGCCAAGGGCGTCCGCAACATTGTGGGTTTGCAGGCCCGGGCCAATCCGGCGATGCTGTATCTGAGGGATTTAGTGGCTTCGGGTTACGTCGGCGAGGTGATGTCCTGCCACGTCCGTCGCATCTCCAGCGGATCCCTGGAACGGCAGTCCGACCGCACCTGGCAGCGCGACGCGGAGCTGGGAGCCAACACCCTCACCATCCTCTTTGGACATACCATCGACGCCCTGCGCATGGTGGTCGGCGACTTCAGCCACGTTTCCACCGTCGTCAGCACCCAGGCGAAGCAGTGGTACGAGACGGACACGGAGCAGATGGTGGACGTCACCTCGCCCGACAACATCCTGGTCAGCGGACGCCTGAATAACAGCGCGGTCGCTTCAACTCACGTGGCCAATAACCCCTGGTTCAACAGCGGGTTCCTCATGGAGATTTACGGACGCGAGGGAACCCTGGTCGCCACGTCCGACGAAACGCCTAACCACTTTGGAGTGCGTGTGCAAGGCACTCAAGGCAGCGACAGCCTGCAGGATCTGCCCGTCCCTTCCCGATACACCTGGGTGTTGGAGGGGATGCCCGGCGGCGCGGTGTACAACGTCGGTCAGATGTACTACGAGTTCGGTCGGGCCATCCGGGCAGGCGACGCCTGCCAGCCCGATTTTGACGAAGCCGTGCGGCTGCACCGCTTCATCGACAAAATCCAGCAGGCTTCCGACGAGGGTAGAGAGGTCGCCGTCGAATAGCCTGCCCGGTGAAAAATGTCAGAAGCAGGATTATCAGGATGGTGAGGATGTCCAGGGTTGGCAATATCCGGCAAATCTCAAAAAATCCCGCAAATCCTGCTTCTGATAACCACGTTGCAATTGTCCTGATTCTCGCGCGCTACCACTCAAAACCCAGCTGGGCGTAGCGAATGAAAACGGTGCCGAAGGGGTCGCCCAAAGGCCCGTTGGTCGCCAAAACTGCGATGGTATGCCGGTTGCCGGGCTGGGCGTTGCCGGTCACCTGGACGCGCTGGGAGACGTTGAAGCCCTGAACGGTGCCCCGATCCCGGTTGCATTCGCCGTCGATCCAGATTTCGCCGTAGTCGTCCACGCAGGTTTCGAACTGTACCCGCATCCCGCTGGTGGACTGACCTGCCACCGTGTCGGGGATGGTTATAGTGGTCCGATACCACGCGAAGGTGAACCCTCCGGAAACTCGCGCCGGCAGGTCTTCGCAAATTTCCCAGCCGGAATCGTCGTAATCGGCAAGTCGCGCCGGACTGCCGCCCGTGGCTTCAGCCACCAACCCGCCGTTTTCTTCTCCCGGAATATATCCTACGGCGTAACGCCAGACCGATCCCATGGTGGCTTGGCCTTCCGGCCCTCCGATGTTGATCGTCGCTCTTGGCATAGCTTCAATCTCCTCCTGCCCGCGTGTGTTTGACCGTGTTTCCAGGCCGCCATGGTACATCAATTTGTGCTTTAATGACGCTGAACCTGGAGGTGGCGATATGGTCGAACGAAAAGGCACAGCCCTGCTGGTGGTGTACGCCGACGTGGACGTGGAACACGATGCCGAATTCAACGCCTGGTATAACGAGGAGCACGTCCCGGAGCGGTTGAGCGCGCCGGGATTCCTGGCCGCCGCCCGCTACGAAGCCCTGCGCGGCGGCCCTCGTTACCTGGCCGTGTACGAACTGGATTCGGTGGACGCATTGCAGACGCCCGAGTACCGGCACATGAGCGAGAATCCCACCGACTGGACGCGGCGGATGTCGCCCAACGTCGTGGGTCGGGGCACCCAGCGCCTGGTCTGCACCCAGATCTACCCGTCCGAAAGTGATCCGCACACCCTGGGGCGGGGAATGGCGCCGGCCTTACAGATCGGCCGCATGGACGTCCCGGCCGACATCGAGGCCAAGTACAACGAATACTACGACACCGTGCGCACGCCGGCCAACCTGAAGATACCGGGATGCCTGCACGTCCGCCGGTATCACGTCGTCGATGGCTGGCCCAAGTACCTAACGATGTACGAGTTCGAGCACGAAAAGGTGCCGGAAACTCTGGCCTGGGAAAACCAGCGCAAACAGGACACCATGCACGAATACATCGGCGGAACCTACGGACACGCCCACGGCTCGCCGGGAGTGTACCGCCGCATCCTGCCGCCCCGGGCTTTTTAGGAGCAAATCCCATGCCGCGCCAACTCACGTTGCAGGAAGCCCATGAGTTTCTGGACAGCAAGCCTGGGTGGATCGTGCTGACCACCGTGGACCCGGACGGGTTCCCGCACTCCGTGCCCCTGGGGTATTTCCGCCTGGGCGACGAAATCCTCATGGGCGTACGGGCCAACACCCTGAAGCTGCGCAACATACAGCACAACCCAAAAGTCAGCCTGATGCTGGAGACCGGCAGCACCATGGCCGACATCAAGGGATTGATGGTGCAGGGAACGGCCACCGTGCACACCGAACCTGATGATCTGCTGCATTACGCCCGCGAGGCGGCCAAACGGCGCGGGGTGCCGGAGGAGGAACTACCCACCGAACCTCGCCCCGGAGCCGCCTACATCAGGGTCACCCCACACCGGCTGAGGTCTTGGGATTATTCGGATGATCCACCCCGAAGGCGCCGGTAGGACCGGCCTAACGGGGCATATTGCGGTTCACCCACTCCAGCTCCTCATCCGCTGCATCGAAATAGGCGAAGCGATGGAAGAGCTTGGTTTCGCCTCTGGTTGACCGCACTTCGTTGCGCCTGGCCTCCGTGCCGGGCGCATCTACTTCGAGGGCGACCGGATCAATCAGTACCCCATAGTGGTCAAAAGCGGATTCTGGAGACACGAACCCGTCCTTCACGTCGTCCAACACCCGTTCCGGATCCCGTTCCAGGGGGTCGCCCCATCCGCCGCCGCCCGCGGTGTAGATGCGCACCAAGTCCCCACGCTTCCAATGGTTGTCGTCGGAGAACGCCCTGATTTCACGCTCGGCCGGCGTTCCCGGATTCAGCGCCACTCGAGAAAGCCCACCGCCCATGCCGCCGGCGACGCCCCAGGCCGGGAAGCGGTTGTTTTCGACCCGCAAGCCGAAAGTCCCTTCTTCCGCCAGCAGCCGCACGTCTCTGATTACCCCGCAACCGCCTCGATACTTGCCCGGTCCACCGGAATCCGGCGCGATGGCATAACGTTCCAGCCGCAGCGGGTATTCCATCTCCATGAACTCGCCGGGGTAGTTTTCGTTGTGCCGTTGGTAGATCGCGTCCAGGCCATCCCCGAAAGGCCGGGCGCCGTGGCCCACCGCGATGCCGTCGGTGCACAGCAGCCAGTTTCCGGTTTCCGCCTCTTTCATGCGCCAGTAGGCGATCACGTACACGGCCGCCGCCGCCATCACGTTGCCGTCAGTGGCCTGGGCCAGCACGGCGCGGACCGCGCTCTTCAGCTTGGTGAAAGTGTGCGCCCGGCAACCCAGAGCGGCCGGCCACTCCGGGTTGAGGATGCTCCCGGAGCGGAGCAGCACGTCGTCTATGCCCGCCAGCAATCCGTGATTGGCCAGCAACGACGTGTCGAACTGGTGGAAGTATTGCCCAAAGTACGCTTTCAGCGCGCCGTCGCTGGCAATGAAGTTTATCGAACCGTCGGCCTGATCGTCGCTGTGGGTGGCATCGAGGAGGATTTCGTCCCCTCGCCGGCTGAGGCTCAGGTGGAAGGAATGCCACCGTTCGCCGACCCCGGCATGGTCCATGTAGTCGCGGACGGAATAGTCGCCTTCGGGGATCATTTCCAGGGTTTTATCCCTTACCATTCGCGCGGTATCCTCCTGGTCCTGCGCGATAGCCGCTTGCATGGTGTCCTTGCCGAACCGCTCGAACATCTCCAGCAGCCGGTCCTGGGCGCGACTGGCCGCTGCCATCAGGGCCCGAGAATCCCCTTCCAGCAAGTCGGGATACCGGGAATTGCGGAGAATTATGCGATAGGCTTCGTCGTTGAGCTGGCCGCCGTCAACGATCTTGATGGGTGGAACCAGCGTGCCGTCGTGGAAAATCTCCGTATTCGCCGGGCCGATGCTGCCGGGTCGCGAACCTCCCAAGTCCCAGAAATGGGCGAAGGAGTGGCAATAGGCAACCACTTCGGCGTCGAAAAATACCGGCGCGATGAACACCATATCGGGAGTGTGGGTGATGCTCCCCTGAGACAGATAAGGATCGTTGTACCAGTAGAGGTCGCCGGGGCGCATTGACGCCACGGGGTAGTATTCCCAGACGCAGCCCAGTATGTCGCTGCCCATGGTGTCGCCGTAAATTTCTTGACCATGGGCGTCCAGGAAACTTACGGTGTAATCTTTCTTTTCCCGGATGAACGCCGACATCGCCGTCCGCTCTATGATCAGCTCGCATTCGAGACGGGCGGCCCGCAGGGAACCCCGGATCAATTGGCGCGTCACCGGGTCAACCTGGGGGAAAGATCGGTCCGACTGCTCCTTGTTACCAGGGATTTTGGATACGGCTGTTGTCATCCTCCGCTCTCCTCAGCGCTCATGATGCAATTCCCAAACCGGTCAACCCGGGCGATCCAGCCCGGATTGATCACCACGGTGGCGTCCGTGCCCTCCAGAATTGCCGGGCCGGCGACCTTTGATCCCGGGTTGAGCGTGGCCCGCCCATAGATAGGGCACAAATCGGACGCTCCCCATTCATCAAAATAGACCTGACGCTGTGCGACGATGGCGTCGTCCGAATTTCCGACACGAGTGGGTATGGCCGGCATCCTGACGGCGCCCAACTGCCCGGAGGCGGTGACCCGCAGTGTCACGATCTCCACCGGCTGATCGAGAGAAAATCCGTAGAGTTGCCGGTGCTGGCTGTGAAATTCATCCAGCATTTCGGTCAATCCCTCTTCGTCCATCATTGCGCGGCGATAAGGGACAGTCAACTCCGATCCTTGATGGGCGTAGCGCAGGTCGGCGGACCGCAGCAGGGCATGGCTATCAGGCGGCGCCCCTTCCCCGCGCAGCCAGTCTCTCCCTTCTCGCTCCAGGTTCGCGTAGATCGCCGCCATTCCATCAAGGTCATAATGCGGCGCCTGCTGGAGGAAGGTCCGGGCGTAATCGTTCTTGAAGTCCGCCACCAGCAGGCCGTAGGCCGAGGCAATGCCCGGATGCGGCGGCACCACCACGGTTCGGATGCCGAGCAGGTTAGCGACATCGATGGCGTGCATCGGTCCGGCGCCTCCGTAAGCGACCAGGGCGAAATCCCTGGGGTCGTAACCCCGTTCCACGCTGATGTTTCGGATCGCGCCCACCATGACATTGTTGGCAATCCGCAACACGCCGCTGGCGGCTTCCTCTACTTCCAGTCCCAGGGGGCGCGCGACGGAACCTCGTATCGCCGCGTCGGCGAGGTTCCGGTCCAGGGACAACTGCCCTCCCGCGATATTTTCGCCGATCCGACCCAGGACCAGGTTGGCGTCGGTTACGGTGGGTCGCACGCCACCCTTCCCGTAGCAGGCCGGCCCGGGATCCGCTCCCGCGCTGGCCGGGCCTACGGTGAGGCTGCCGTAGGGCGACACTTCCGCGATGCTGCCGCCGCCGCAGCCGATGGTGGCGATGTCCAGCATGGGCAATTGCACCGGCCATTCCCCCAGCTTGCCGTTCAGGGTCAGGCCGGGCTGTCGTTGCTGTAACAACGATACGTCGGTGCTGGTGCCGCCCATGTCGAAGGAGATGCAGTGTTCAACCCCGGTGGCCGCTGCGATCTGCGTGGTGGCCATTACGCCGGCGGCGGGGCCGGACAGCGCGGTAGCTACCGGCTGCTGCACCGCCGTATCCGCGCCAATGAGGCCACCGTTGGACTTCATAATGGAGAACGACCCGCGGGCGCCAAAGGTGTCCAGCGAACGCTTGAGATTGTCGATGTACCGGCTCACCCGGGGTGTGACGTAGGCGTTCAGCACGGTGGTGATGGCCCGCTCATACTCCCGATATACGGGCAGAACCTCCGAGGACAAGGACACGGCGACGCCGGGAAATTCCTCTTGCAGGATCTCCCGGGCCCGTCTCTCGTGCGTCGGGTTGGCGTAGGAATGCAAGAAGGCCACGGCGACGGCGGATACATCCTCACGGGCGAAGTGGAGAGCCGCATCGCGTACCGCCGTTTCGTTGAGAGGCGCCAGGATTTCGCCATCAAAGGCGACACGGCCTTTCACCTCCAGGCAATTGCGCGGTTGTACGGGTCGTTGCGGTTTCACCCAGGTGTTGGGATTGGCCAGCCGGGGGGTGCCGTGGCGGGCGATTTCCAGTACGTACCGGAAGCCCTCGGTAACCACCAGGCCGACGGACGCGCCCCGATTCTCCAGCACCGCGTTGGTGGCGATGGTGGTGCCGTGGAAAACGTGCGCCACGTCGGCGGGTTCGACGCCGTTGGCGGCCAGAATCTCGGCCAGGCCCCGCATGAAACCGTCGGAAGGATCATGGGGAGTGGACGGCGTTTTATGCACCCACTGGGCGTTGGTGTCCAGGTTGCACAGAACGACGTCGGTGAAGGTGCCGCCGACGTCAACGGCTACGGCGTAGGATGCCATGTTCGTTATATTACCCGCGTTACTTGCCGAACTGCATCGCGTCCGGTCATGGAATCGTCTCCGTTGAACAATCAACAAGGGAAGTTCCGCTTGGCCTACCTAATTGTAACACCGACCCGATAGTGTGGCTGCCGGAAGGAACGGAGCACGGGACGGGCGAGACTATCCTGGTGGATGCAGGCCAATCCCGGCAATGGTATGATTCGCTCCAGCACGGTATCCCCGCCCGTGGAGGTTCAGCATGACCACCGCACGACCCGCCGACCCGCCGGCGGCATCCGCCCCGGCGATACCCTTTTGTCTGCCCGACATTCCGCAGAAGCATCCCGACGACATGACCGCCGCAAAATACCTGCACGAACCCGGTCAGACGCACCACCTGTCACAGTACCTGGGCAACCGGGATACCACCCTGGTCACCGCCGAACGCTACGTGGTGCCGGGCCCGGCCTTCGTCGCCGGTGAAAGCCGCTACCCCGACCTGATGGTAGTTTTCGACGTTGACAAGGCCGCCTACGAAGCCCGCAACGGTTACGTCGTTTCAGAACAGGGCAAGCCGCCGGACTTCATCCTGGAGGTTGCGTCCCGACACACCGCCAGCGATGACCTGGCGGGGAAGAAGGATTACTACGAGCGGCTGGGGGTGGGGGAGTACTGGCTGTTTGACAGCGTGGGGGAGTTTTACGGTTTCACGCTGAGGGGCTACCGGCTGGAAGGGGGCCGCTACCGGCTAATAGAAGTGCGCGAAATCAGCCCCGGCGTGTTTCAGGGGTACAGCGCGGCGCTGGGCTTGAACCTGCGGGCAGAGGATGGCTACTTGGGCTGGTATGACCCGGCCACCGGGGAACACATCCCAACCTTTGCATCAGCAACGGCCCGCGCCGAGATTGCCGAAGCGTGGGCCGAAGAGGCCGAAGCCCGGGCCGAAACGGCCGAAGCGCAGGTACGGGAACTCGAAGCCGAAATTCGCCGGCTGCGCGAAGGCCGGTAGCATACGGCCAACAAACCCCGAGGCGCGCTTGCCGGACGATGTTTGGTCACCCAGAGGGAGGCCGGCAAGATGCCGGTTTCACCGGCATACTTGCATGGGTAAGCCAGCCGTGGGCCATCTGCGAGCGGGCGCGGTTGCCGACGCAGGTTACGAGGATGCGGACGGGGGCAGTGTTGTCAGAATCAGGATTCATGGGATTTCAGGATTGAGGATACTCCCCGGCGGGTGGTTTCAACCCTGATAATCCCCAAATCGCGAGAATCCTGATTCTGACAGCCAGACTGATGCTACTTGCCGAACAGCTCGGCGATGCGTTCTCCCACGGTCCCGTCTTCGCCGGGATTCAGGCCGAACATATGGATGGTGATGAAGTCCTCGCCGTCGCGTACTCTGGTCCAGACCGGCGGGTCGCCGGACATGAGGCGGTCGCGCAGGTCGTAGATGTTGAAGCCGGCGGCGGATTCGTCAACCCACAGGTTCACGCCGTAGGCATGGTGGCCGATGATGTTGTCGATGAGCTCGGCGCGGAGGCCGGGGATACCGGCGACGGCATTCAGGATGGTGCGGCTGCGGCGCTCGGAGTCGGCGAGGCGGTCCTCGTGGTTCATGGTCATCCAGTGGCGGACGGCGGCTACTGCGCCAATCATCTCCTGGCGGTCAACCTTCTGGGGCCGTCCCACGCCGCGCACCCGGCGGCCCTCGTAGCTGGCGAAGGCTTGTAAGCCAATCTTGCGTATCATCTCCGGCGAACCCAGCGCCAGGCCCGTTGATTGCGGCGAACCCATGTACTTGGCAGCGATGCACTGGAAATCCGCGCCCATCCTCACGTACTTGCCGAAGTTTTCCAGCGGGTAAATCTGGCCGGCGGCGTCCACCGTTACCAGCACGTCGTGAGCGTGGGCGATGGCAATGGTTTCCTCCAGGGACAACGCATCCGGGTCGTGCTCCTGTTCCACCGCGTAATAGTGGACGGCGGCGGTGTTGGGGCCAATGGCGTTTTCCAAATCCTCGGCGGTGGTGCGCTCTTCCGAGCCGAACATCACCAACTTCGCCCCGGCCAATTCCAGGCAGCGGTCGTACCAGTAGCGTTGCCGGGTCTGTATGAGTATCTCGTTCTTCATCCCGTCAGTATTGGGTAACTGCTGTATCCTGTCATCATCGTCGCCGGCCATAGCGGCGGCAGTAGCCAGCATCAACGCCGAACCGGCGCCGGAGGTGATGTAGGCGGCCGGCACGTCCACCATCCGCGCTATGGCTGCCCCGGCCTTCTCCTGCAAGTCCATCAGCGGTATGTACGCGCCGTCGGCCCGCGCCATGGCCTCCCGCACTTCGGGTATCGGCGTAGAACCGCCCAGCATGGTGACGCTGCCGGTGGCGTTGATGACCGGCGTTGCCCCGAGTTCCTTGTAGATGTCGCCCCAATCGGCGGTGGTCATGGTCAGACTCCTTTTTAGCGGGGTTGCGCCCGTCTATCGGTAGCGTGGCTGGATTGGGTCGTTGCTGCCGTCGGGCGGCACGGCCCAGGGGTTTTCGCCGGTCAGCCGGGCGATTTCGTCGTAGATGCGGGTCAGGTCGTCAGTGGCGCGGTTGGCCATGTCAGCGTAGTCGGAGATGGGAGTGAGCAGGGGGCCGTAACGGGTGCCGCCGGCAAAGTTGTTCAGTTGCAGCAGGTCGCTGCGGGGCCGCCAGTCCAAATTTGGGTCGTTGTCGCGGATATCACCCAACAGCAGATCAAGCATATGGGAGTGCCGGTATTCGTGACCCTGGGCCGAGATGAGGGCTTTCATGGCGTGTTCCAACACCTGGTGCGCGTTGTAGGCTACGACTTTATCAGTCAAGCCGGCATCCATCATAGTGTTCATGGCTCGGTAGTAGGTATTGGCGTCGTTGATGCGCAGTTCGCGTTCCATAGGCTCGTCGCTGTAGTTGGGGTCGTCGGCCGCGTCGTTGCCGGGGAAATCGGTCGGATTGCGGGGGATGATGGCCCCCTCCCGGCGGGCGAACCGGGAAACGTGGTTCAGGGTGTGGACGCTCTTGCGCTCGTATTCAGCGCGGGCCAGATAAACGAAATCAACGGACATTAGTTTGTCGTACATCCGCTGGGCGATTTTCCGGCCAATGCACTCAATATCCGTCCGCCGGTCCAGGTCGGGGATCTCCGGCTCAATAATCATCAGGTCAATGTCGGAGTCTTCCTTCCAGTCGGCGCGGGCGCGGGAGCCGAACAGGATGACGCACTCGGCGTCGATGGCATCGCGCAGGGCTTTGGCGACCTGCAAGGCCCGCCCATCCCGACCGGCGCGGGTGGGCCGCGATACGACGGCGGTGATTTGGCTGACCATGGGTTGTGCCCTTTGGTTCACTAGGATCTTATACATCTCCCGTCATTCCCGCGAAAGCGGGAATCCAGTAAGCGTACAGTCCGGCCAACATTCCTGTGGCAACGATTTCTAGGTTCCTGCTTTCGCAGGAACGACGGGGGAGTTTCCAAGTGTCAACACGCTCAAGGTATGATTGCTCAACTAATATTTTAGCAGTTTGACCTATTCGCCGGTAAAAATCGGCGGCCGGCGCTCGCGGAAGGATGCGGCGGCTTCGGCCACGTCGTGGGGGGCGCGGCGGGCGAACACGATGCTATGCGTCTCGTATTGCAGCTGGTCTTCCAGGGTGGCGTCCAGGCTGCGCTGCAACGCCCGCTTGGACATCTGCATGGCGACAGGCGGCCAGAAGGCAATCTGCCGGGCCAGTTCCTTGGCGTCGGCCAGCAGGTTCTCGGCAGTGGACATTCGATCCAGCAGGCCCAGGCGCCAGGATTCCTCGGCGTCCACGCTGCGGCTGGTGTACACCAGGTCGAAGGCCCGGCTGGCGCCCACGATGCGGGGCAGGAACCAGGACAGGCCGGAGTCGGGGCTGAGGCTGCGCTCGATGAACACCGTCTTGAAGCGGGTGTTTTCGCAGCCTACTCGCATATCGCAGGCTAGCGCCAACCCCATACCGGCGCCGGCGGCGACGCCGTTGACCGCGGCGATGGTGGGTTTGTCCAACTCCCGGTACACCATCAGCGCCTGCCGGCCGACCCAGTTGTATTCATCGAGACGCTCGCCCCGGCTCGGGTTTTCGGAGTTCGGCCGGCTTCCGGTGAGATCGGCGCCGGAACAAAAACCGCGCCCGGCGCCGGTAAAGACGACCACCCGCACGCCGTCGTCATCCCGCAACTCCCGGCAGGCCGCCATCATTTCCAGGTGCAGCTCCCGGTCGATAGCGTTCAGTTTCTCCGGGCGGTTCAGGGTAACTACGGCGATCTGACCGTCGCGCTCCAGCTTCAGATTTTGGTAAGGCATATCACTTCACCGCCAGCATATCGCAGGCCAGGCCCAGCATGATCTTGGTGCCGCTGACCAAGCTCTTGATGCCTATCGACTCGTTAGTGCCGTGGGTGAAGTTCAGCATCGGGTCATCGTCGGGATGCGAGCCGGAGAAACCGTAGGTCACCGTGCCCAGGGGCCGGGTGAAGCGGGAGTCGGTGAAGCCGTTGCTGATGGCCGGCACCCACTGGATGTTGTCCCGCTGCAACGCCTGGGCCGTAACCCGCTGGATGCTTTGGGACAGCGGCGACTCGAAGGGCGACGAGTTGGGGCGGGCCATGTAGTCGATTTCGTAGGAGACGCCGGGCACGTCGGCCAGCACCTCGTCCAATTGCTGCCGCACGTAATCGTCGTCTTGATGCGGGAGAGTGCGCACGTCGCAGGTGAGCCGGATGGACTCGGGAACACTGTTGGATTTGATGCCGCCGCGTACCATGGTGGGAGTCAGCGTCATGCGGGACAACGCCCGCAGCATGGACGCGAAGCGCGGGTTGTCGGTTTCAATCTCGGAGATGATGTCGTCCACGTTTTCCGGCGATGGCTTGTGCTCGATGGCGAAGGTGGACAGGTGGTCGAAAATGTCGCCGGAGGTATCCCGGTCGGCCTCAAACCCTTCAATTGAGGTGAGGGCGCGGCTCAGGCGGTACAGCGCGTTAGTGCCTTGCCAGGGCACCGAGGCGTGGGAGCTGGTTCCCTTGACGTCAATCTCGACTTGCAGGCGGCCCTTTTCGCCCACGCCCAGGACGTAGGTCAGCGCGCCGGCGGCTTGGATGGGAGTGCCGCCGCCCTCGTTCACGGCGAAAGGGGCGGCCAGTTTTTCGGGATGGTTGTCAGCCAACCAGCCGAACCCGTAGCGGCCGCCGTGTTCCTCGTCGGCGCCGGCGGCCAGGATCAGGCCGTCTTCCAGCTCAATACCGTTGCGGCGCAGGATACGGACCGCCATCAGCTGAGCGGTGAGCAGGCCCTTGCAGTCGGACGCGCCCCGGCCAAAGATACGGTTGTCGGCAATGGTCGCGCTGAAGGGCGGGAACCGCCATTTGGTGTCGTCTTCCACCGGCACCACGTCGGTGTGGGACATGAACATGAGGCCCGCCTTGCCCGACCTGCCTTCCAGATTGGCAATCAGGTTGCCGCGATTAGGAGCGGATTCCAGGATTTCCGACTCTACGCCGTCCTCCCGCAGAAAATCCCGCGCCAACTCGCACACGGGCGTCTCGTCGCCAGTGGGCATAAAACCCGTGTTCACCGAAGGGATGCGGACCAGCGCTTGCTCCAGCGCGATGATGTCGTCCCGCGCCTGGTCAACCTGACGGAAGAGTTCTTCAAGGTTCGGCATGGTCTGGTCCCTCCTGCGGTTAATCGGCGTTGTGCCGCTGCGAGTGTAAGCAGGGGCCGGGGAGGTGTCAACGCGGCGATCTCTCGTGATGACGGCAGCCCGGGTTCAGTCTCCGTTGGCGGAAGTAGCGGGTTCGGATTCCGTTGTCCTCCCCGCCGACAACCCGTGCCGCATCACCAATCCGGCCATGCACAGGGACAGGGAGGCGAAGCTGACGATGGCCAGCGAGAGGCGAAGGTCGCCGGTTGCCTCTTGCAACACACCGGTCGCCAGTGGTCCCAGCGTGATGCCCGCTGAACTCGCCATCTGCATGAACGCCAGGGCGACGGCAACTTCCCGGGGACGTATCCCCGGCAGGTGGAACGGAACGGAATACAGCACCGGCCAGAATCCCCAGGCGACGCCGTTCAGAAAGGTAAGGGCCAGCAGGATCGGCAAGGAGCCGGTCAGGGTCATCGCCATGAACGTGACGGCCATCACCGCGCCGGTGGTCAGCAGGATGGTGCGACCCTGGTCGGACACCATCACCACCCACCCGAAGCCCAAACCGCAGACTCCACCCATGAAGATGCCCAGGGCAAGGATTCCACCGGACCAGATGAGCGGCATCTGATAGCTGTCCAGCATCAACGTGGGATAGAAGCTGAGGAAACCGGACCAGGACGCGGTGGCTCCCACAAAGCCCAGGCCGCCAATCCAGAGGTCGCGGTAGCGCAGAGTTCCCTTCAGCACGCTGGCGTCCTGGGCGGCCAGTCTTTGCCGGTATTCGGTCGTAACCCGTTCCTTGCCAAAGATCACCCACAGGCCGGTCATCACCGCGAAAAGCGCCACAAACGTAAGCAGCGTGGCTCGCCAATCGTCGCCGAGCGCGATCAGGATGAAAGACGAGGCCGCCACTCCACCGCCCACCACCAGGCCGAACATGGCGTTGGAGATGCTGTTGACCAGCACCACCTGTCGGGCGGGAAACCATTGCTGCGTCAGGAAGGCCCGGGCCGGCTGGCGGGCAATCACGCTGACTCCGAAAGCCATCCGCCCGAGCAGCAGGATCACAAAGCCGGGAGCAAGGGCTTGGGCCAGCAGAAACAGCGTACCCAACGCCATCGTGACGGTAGTCAGGGCTTTGGGCGCGAACCGGGAAGTCCACCAACCCATGGGGATGGCCAGGACGAAGTTGCCCCAGTATGCGGCGGAGCCGAGCATTCCCTGCTCAAAGGGAGCTAGATGCAACTCCTCGCTGATGGCCGGCAGCAGGATGCCGATGGTGGACATAATCATGAAACCGGAAACGCTGGCCGTGAGCCAGATGCCCATGACCACCCACCGGTAGGACGAAAACTCCTCGGTGGAATCTGCTGCTGGGACGGTCGCCATTGGTTAGCGCTATGAACCGCGATACGGGTTGCCGCACAGTGTCCGCACGGCGCGATTGGTTGCGGCAGTGTATGCGTCGGCCCCAGCCGTAGTCAATGTGGCGAGGTTTGGTCTCAGGGTCCTTCGATTTTCCAAGAAATTCCCGGTCCTAACGGGATTGGGCGGACGGCAGGCCAACAGGCGATTGGGGCTGCCGTCCGGTTGGGGCGCTGGATGATGATGGGTCAGTCAGTATCGGCGCTGGTTCAGGGTGGCCTCCTGGTCGGTTGAAGATGTGCAGGCGATGGATGATTTGGGTTGACCGGGTTCCTGTCGTTTTTCAGCCCTACGGCCGGAGGAAATGCGCTTGGTTTTTTACTCTTATTCTCCATGCCTGCCAGCATGGCGCGTTGTGGCGGACGCGGTGGCCGAGGGGACTGCTCCGATTACAGCGGTCGGGGACAGTCGTCCTCTTGTGCCCGGTAAGCGACTTTGGTTGCTGAAAGGTGTTGGCCGTTGTTGACAGGAACCCGGTCGGGGTGGGTGATGCGGCGTCGGTCCGGTGATCGCCTGTGGGATTATGATAGCACGGACGTTCTGTTACGGGGAAGGGGTGGTTGTCAGAAGCAGGATTTTCGGGATTTTAAGGATTGTCGGCATTGTTGCCGTCGTTGGCGCAACCAACTCAATCCGGCCGATCCTAAAATCCGGCAAATCCTGCTTCTGACAACTTCCCGTCGCAAAGTGGCTACTGGATTCCGGCTTCCGATGGAATGACGGGAAAATTAAACCGCCTAAATTGGAACGCTACCGGATTTGTCTGAGTGATGGCACAAGGTTGACGCAATATGTATAATGCACGAATACAATGGCAACGTGCAGACGGTGTGGGCTCGAAATTTTGCGTATTGCGGCGCGACACACCTGAGGAGGGGCGTTTTATGCCTACTGAAATTGGCCGGCTGATTACAGCTATGGTTACGCCATTTGACGACGAAGGTCAGGTAGATTACGCGCAGGCCAAGCGTCTCGCCCAGGCTCTGCTGGACTCCGGTTCCGACGGTTTGGTGGTCACCGGCACCACCGGCGAGGGCCCGGCGCTGTCCATGGCGGAAAAACTCCAACTGTATGGCGAGATCAAAGATGCCATCGGCGACCGCGGGGCCGTTATCGCCGGCACCAGCGACAACAACACCCTGGCCTCAATTGAGTTGAGTCGAGAGGCGGAGAAAGTGGGAGCGGACGCCCTCCTGCTCACCGTGCCCGCATACAACAAACCACCCCAGGAGGGGCTGTTCCAGCATTTCCGTGTCCTGGCGGAGTGCACCAACTTGCCGGGAATGCTCTACAACGTTCCCAGCCGCACTAGTCTGAACATGACGAACGACACCACGATGCGCTTGTCCCAGATTGAAAACATCATCGGCATCAAAGAAGCCAGCAGCGACCCGGTGCAGATTGCCAAGGTCATCCGGGACACCCCCGATGATTTCCGGGTCTGGTCAGGCAATGACGACGAAACCTTCAGTATCATGTCAATGGGCGGATACGGCGTCGTCAGCGTCGCCGCGCATCTGGTGGGCGACCAGATCAAGCAGATGATCGGCCTCACCCTGGAAGGCGACGTGGAAGCCGCCGGGGCTGAGCACCTGCGACTGCTGGACATGTTCAAAGGGCTCTTCATCGTGTCCAACCCCATCCCGGTGAAATACGGCTTGAACCGAGCCGGATTCAACGTTGGGGATCCGAGGTTGCCCCTGGTGTCCCCCGACGAACGGACTGCCGCTCAATTGGATGAACTCCTGGACCGGTACGATATCGACATTACTGCGCCGGCCGACTGAACCGGCCGGCGCAAAAATCTCACCCATCGATAAAGTCATCGCCGTTCGCCAACGTCTCCCATAACTCCCTTTCCCGTACAGCCAACGGACACTTTTCCAATCAGGTGTACTTTGACCTTGCGATGACGAGGAGTATCAAAATGGCGCTAAGAACAGTTATCTTCGTTGACGGGCAAAATTTCCGGCACAATCTTCGTGACTTTCACTTTCGCTCCGATCCTCCCCATCCCAACAATCCCGAGTATCGGCTTGACGAGAAGCATTTCAGGTGGCAGGAGTTTTTCCAGGATGCCCTTGCCAAGTTCGATGACATAACCGGTTGGGATCACCAGTTGATCCGCGTCTATTGGTACTACGCCGAAAACATCACGCCCTGGTCTCCTAACGTGTGGCGCGCCCAGCGCATCGTCGATGACTACGGAATGCGGATGCCGGAGCTGACTACCGAGCTGGTGATACAGAAGGCCCAGGATTGGTACGAGCACGAGTTTCGCCGCTTCCACCAACTGCGCAAGTCGGTGTTCGAGGAGATCCAGCAGAACACCAACTTCCTGGAGTTCAAATACGTTGGCCAGTATGTGGTGCAGCCCTTCCGGCCCTACCGCCTGGAATACGATTACGATGGCAACATCAACTTCCAGGGGACGCAGGTTGGTGAAAAGGGTGTGGACATCGGCATCGCCGTGGACATGATTTCCAAGATGGACAGTTTTGACGTGGCGGTACTGGTCTCGGGAGACAGCGACTTCTTCCCGGTGGTGCGCTACCTCAAGGACAAGCTGAAGTACGTGTACCACTTCTCCGTTGGCCGGGGAGTGGGGCAGGATACACAGTACTTCTCCCCGGCATTGCGGGGGGTCGTGGATTGCTTCCAGGGGTTCGATGAGTTGGAGTTGCTCAGCAACTACGTTAACGAGCACGCCGGAATTCCACCGGCCATCATGGACACGATCAATCTTCGGGCCGCTGAGCTGGAACGTATCCTTGACGATGAAGAGATGCATTACCGGAGCGCGCCGGCTCCGGATGCCGCGTTGATCCCACGGAGATAAGGGCTGGTAGAAATGCCCGCCCCTTCGATCACAACATATTCCTGGCTCTACCCGGCAACGGGCGCAGCGCGTCGGCATAGTATCCGCGATACGCTTCCGGGAGCAACGCCGCGATGCGCTCCATCACCATATCGGTCACCGAGGTCAACAGGTGCCTGGTGATTGGACCTTCGACAAAAGGCGGTGTGAAGGGCGTTCCGATGTTCACCTGCCAACTGGCGAGGGGGACCGGCATATGCCACGAAGCGAACTTCTCCGTCCCGGCGATGCCCACCGGCAAAATCGGAGCTTGAGTTTTCAGGGCCAACCACGCCAAGCCGGTTCGCCCGCGCTGCAATTGGGACGTGGGGCTGATCCGGCCCTCCGGGAACATCAGGATGGCCTTGTCTTCCTGCAAGGCCGCCAAAGCGTATCTTAACGCTTCGCCGCCGCCCCGCGCCCGGTCCAGCGGCACCGCGCCCACCGCGTTGCAGTAGAAACGGCCAACGGGCTTTTCCCAAAGCTCTTTCTTGGCAAGGAACACCACCTGCCTGGGCAACGCCACCACCAGCGTTCCGGCGTCGTTCAGCGACAGATGGTTGCTGGCGACCAGCAAAGGGCCGTATGGCGGCATCGCTTCCTGACCGGTGACGGTGAGGCGGCCGGTCACCGACCACATCATCTGCCCAAAACGACGGCTGGGTTTGTACAGCCACGCCATGCCGTCACTCCCGCAACGCGCGCGCACGCGCATCGCCGTGTAATCCGGCGTTGATAGCGGCCACGACAGCCGCAATCGTCTCTTCCAGGCTGATCCCGTCGGTCTTGATCACGGTGGCTCCATCGGCGACCATCAACGGCGAATCCGCCCGCCGCATATCCAATTTGTCGCGCCGCAAAGTGTCGGCGAGAACCTGCTCGTAATTGGTCGCTATGGAAGATTTCCGCATTTGCTCGAACCGGCGACGGGCGCGCTCCTCGGCAGAAGCGTCAACATAAAGTTTAACGGTAGCGCGGGGCAGGACTACCGAACCAATGTCGCGCCCCACCATCACGATTCCGCCGGCGGCGGCAATAGCGCGCTGCTGTCGTACCAGGGCGGTACGCACCGCAGACACTGCCGATACGGCCGACACATTCCGGTTGACCTCATCGGAGACCAGGGCGTCGCCTAACTGGTGTCCGTCGATGGAGATCGCGGCGGTTCCCTCAGCGTCTGCCGCCGCGTCCATTTTGCAGCCCTCGGCCAGGCTGCCAATGGCTGGAACGTCCGTTACCGGAACATTCCGATGCAACGCCAGCCAGGTCACGGCGCGATACATCACTCCGGTATCGAGGAAACGCAAGCCCAGCGCGTCGGCGGCCGCCTTGCCGACGGAGCTCTTGCCCGAAGCCACCGGCCCGTCAATGGCCACGACCAGGCTTCCGGCATCGGTTTTCCGGTGATTAGATCCCATGGTGGAATTATAGCATCGCTCCCAGCCGTCCTACCGGAACTCCGTTTTCACCCACAATGCAGTTCCATCGCTGATGAATTCAACCGTCCCGTCCTGGGCAGTGAGGAAGATTTTGTCCGGGTTCACTTCCTCCTCTAAACGCCGGATCACTTCCGGGCTGGGGTGACCGTAGCGATTCTCCCGGCCGGCCGAGATTACGGCGCTCTCCGGCGCAACGCTGCGCACGAAGCCCGATGATGTTGACGACCGGCTGCCGTGATGTCCAACCTTGAGCACGTCGGATTTCAACGACGGCCCCATGGTGCCTACCAGAAATCGCTCGGCGTCCTGTTCCACATCGCCGGTAAGCAGAAAGGAGACCTCGCGATAGGTCAAGCGCATCACCGTGCTGAGGTTGTTGGCGCTTTTTTCAATCCCCGGCGGCAGCCCGTCCGCCGGCGGGTACAGCACCTCCAAAACGACCTGATCCCCCAGCCTGATGCGATGACCCTCCTGCACCATCACGACGGAATGGCCCCGTCTATCCAGTACGCTACGCCAATGCGGATGGAGAACGGAGTCGGGAGACTCCGCGCTTTGCAGCACGACATTCGCGTCATATCGGTCCAGCACGCCAATCAAACCGCCTACGTGGTCGCTGTCCAGGTGCGTGGCGGCCACCACGTCGAGCGTCCGGTCACCCGCTGGCAAACGCGATCCCAGGGCCGCAAGAATTGGCGTCGGATCCGGCCCGCCGTCCACCAGCATTTGGCGTCCGTCCGGCGTCACCACCAGAATGGCATCTCCCTGACCGATGTCCAGGACGTACACGTGGAGGCGGCCGTCCGCCCGCGATCCGGACAACTGGAAAGCAAAAAGCAGAACCGTAAGCGCCGCCACCGGCGCTACGGCGACCAGGAGTCGGGCGAGACCGCCGGGCCGCCAAGCTCGGCCACGTCGCCAGGCGGTGGCGGCCCGCCGCATCCGAGGAGCAGAGAGCAGCGCTAGCAGCATCCCCAAAACGATGTACCAGGCAATCGCTACCGGGGTAGTCAGCCAGGGCGCCGGAATCAGGACCGCCGGCATGGCATCAGCCACCCATATCAGCCAGGCTAACGGTCCCCAGGCCAGCGTGCCAACCGCCACCGCCAATGGCGCCGCCAATTGCCCGATGATGGCCGTCGCAGCGGAACCCACCAGGGCCAGAGGCATCGCCGGCATCGCCAGTATCGTGGCAGGAACGCTCATCAACGGTATTGACCCGAAGTGCATGGCTACCAGGGGCACGGTGGCCACGGTAGTGAAGGTAGAGATAACAGCGGACGCAATCAACAGGGTGAGCCCGTAACCGAACCACCGCGCCATTGCGGAACCTTGGGCGGCGCGGGATCCGCCAATCGCGCCGGACAGAACGGTTATCAGCGGCAACGCCACCAACACGCCGGCCATTGCCGTGAAACTGAGCTGGAAGGACAGGCTGCCCAGAATCGACGGCTGTGCGCCCACCATCACCGTTGCGGCCAGTAGCAGAGCCGTGACGCCGCGCATACCACGCCCCAGCAAGAGCTGCGTCAACGCAAGGCTCCCCATGATGGACGCTCGCACCACCGGCGGGTCGAAGCCGGATAGCGCAGCGTAAGTCCATACCGCCGACGCCGCCAGCACGACCGCCAACGGAGCGCCCCGTCCGGCCGCTGCGGACGCCGCCGCCAGACTCAGCGCCATCACAATCCCGACGTGGAGGCCGGAAATCGCCAGCAAGTGGGACATTCCAGCGGCGCGAAAGGAATCTTTCACGGCCTCGGGAAGTTCTCCTCTGATACCGAGCAACAGGGCTTGCGCCAAAGCCGATTGCGGGGCTGATATGCCCCTCTGCAAAGCGCCGGCCAGACGGCTCCGGACCGAGTGCAGAACTGCTATCGGTCTTGCAATCCCGGCCGCGCCCTGAAACTCGGCTTCCTGAACCCACAGCACCGCTGAGATGCGCCGCGATGCCAGCCAAGCGGCGTAGTCGAAATCTCCGATTGGCTCAGGATGTTCCACCCGGCCGGACACCCGCAGAGTATCTCCGTAGCGCAAATGGGGCAAGCCTCGCTGGTACACCAAGTCCGGCGGGGGCAACGCGTACACCAACAGGTTGGCGCCGTCGGGAGCATTCCCGACGGCGCCACCATCAGCCGGCAGCACGCGGGCGGGGAACCGGTAGCCGCTCCGGACCGGGACCGGCGCATCCGTGATCAACAACACAATCTCACTCGCCGGACCTTCGGGAACTATGGGCAGCTCCGGGGGGGCCCCGGAATGGCCACGCCAAAATCCCAGGAGCAGGGCAGCCGCCAGGATCACGGGGCCGGTGGGCAGTCGCAAAGCCCGCAGTCCCACAGCGACGGCGAAGCCGGCCAGAGCCAGCATCAAAAGCGGCCAGGACGAATGCAGGCTTGCTTCTGACCACAGCGCCAGTCCAACGCCGGCCACCATCGCCGCCAACGTGAGTTCGGGGAATATTCGCATGGCGGGCGGCCAACCGTTGACCCGCATCCAGCATATCTACAGTATTTTCAAAATTCGCTCGTCTTTCCCGCGAAAGCAGGAATGACGATTTGAAACGCAAGAGCGGCCTGTCGCTACCGATCAGCTACGGAAATCATGCCGGCAATGCGCCGGTAGATGCCGTCGCCGATCCCGGACACGGCCTTGATGTCTTCGGCGGCGACGAATGGCCCCATCTGCTCACGGTGAGCAACTATGGACTCTGCCCGCACCGTGCCGATACCCGGAAGGGTTTCCAGGCACTCGGCGGCGGCGGTGTTGATATTGATTGGAACCGCGCATGGATTCGCCGTCGGAAGAGGCTCACTCCCGGCCATCTGCTCCGCGTCGGGGGCCGGCGTGTCGGGTTCCGCATCATTGACCGACGGAATCTTGTAATGCGCAGCGTCAGTGAGCCGGGCCGCCAGATTGATGCGGGCAAGGTCGGCATCGCCGGTCGGGCCGCCGGCCAAGGTCAGCACATCGTCGAGCCGTTGCTCCGAGGTTGCCGAGTACACTCCCGGATTGACCACGGCGCCAGTGATGTACACAGCGATTTCCGTGGGAGCGGATACGGTTCCGCCCGAACCAACTTGCGCCGATTGGGTGGTTGCCGGCGGAGCGCCTCCCACCACCTCCTCAGTTGGAGGGATGATCTGCACCGCGGCGTCAGGCGGCCCGTCACCACTTCTGCCCAGGGCCATCCATGCGGCCACGGCCAAAAGCGCCGCAGCCGCCACGCACGAAACCACCACCGTCGCCAGCCGCTTTACGGTCACCCCGCAAAACCTCGCTTCTCCGCGACCCGGTTTCTTCGCTTACTGCGGCCCCGGAAGCGTCCCTGATGATCGCCCATTAGCCAGCCCGTCCCGCATTGCCTCCACAACCACCGGCCCGAACCGGGCCGCAATTGCCGACAGCCCTTCTTCGGCGATCCGCCAATCTCGTTCCTGGATTTCCTCCGCAGTCTGGCGGGCCAGACGCCGCCCATATTCCGCGACGAAATCACCGAGGCTTTGGGAGTCCACGCCGCCGGCCATCTGCCGGAACAGGCGGAACATGGGGTCCGTACGTGCCGCATTGTAGGCGTCATGAAAGGTCAAACCGGCCGGATGATCGCGCAGCAGCAAGGCCACGCCGAAATCGATTAACCGGATGCTGCCTTCGGATGTCAATATGACATGGGAGCGTCCGTCGGGGTCAGAGATAGTAGCATCGTTATAGCATATGCCAGCGAGATGCAGACTGCGCAACGCCGCGCCCAATGCCTTGCCGATGCTTTCCATTCGTTCCCGCGTTGCGTCGTCGGGTGTCAAGTCGGTGAGGAACTTTCCCTCTACGAACTCCTCGCTGATGAACCCGGATATGCTGGGAAATTGCCGGGGGCCTACGCCCAACTCGCCGGCTATAGCCGCGATCTCGGACTCGGCCGGACTTTGGCACGGCTTGATGACGATACTCACCGGGCCGCCGTCGCGCTGCCCGGTGATGATGGCGACCCGGCCCCGGCTGCGCCCGTCGTAACGCACGGCGGGATTCCCGCCCTCATACACCACCCCGTAAGTCTCGGGGAACAGGCCGTACACGGAAAAGCGGAGGATGTTTTCGTCATCAACCAGCCGGCGCCACAGGGCGCGGTCGGCCTGGGCTATCGGCCAGAGGGGCCACAGGTGCGGGGCACAGCGCCCGCCGGTTATCGCCTCGTTCCGTTGGGCGATCTCATCCGCCGTAAGCGTGGGCAGAGCGGCGATCACCCGCCGGATCGCCAACAACTGGTCGTCGGAATACCGTATGCGGCACCTCGTTCATCCGCCGTTGAGCAACGTAAAGCCGGCTTGACTATCCGGGTCCGGCGCCAGCTTCCGTATTCGTACCACAGCACCCAGCGCGATAGGACCGTAGATGTGGGGGTAAATCTCCCCCGACCGGGCGGGCTCCCTGATGACTGGTGATCCTTCACCCAGCAGAGTGGTATCCACGTCCAGGACCAGCAAGTCGGTACTGCCGGCGAACAAACGGGCTGCAACGCCCAGCGTCTGCGCCTCGTCGCCGCTGGCGTGGATAAAACCCTCTTCGGCCAGGGACGGAGCGCGGTATTCGCCGGCGGCCAGTCCCGCCTCCCAGTCGGCGCGAAAGGCGAGGTGGTAGATGATGGAGGGCATTGCCGGTCAACCTGCGGTCATGCTAATCAGCGGCGGCTTCGGCTTGGTATTGCGGGGGCCATTGGATATAGATTTGGCGGAGCAGGTCGCGGAGTTCGTTGGCGATTTCAGAGGGCGGTTCGTGGGCCAGGGCAGAGGCGGCCAATTGCTCGGCTTTGCGATATTGTTGGGAGTGGTAAGCCATCCATCCGGCGCTGCGGTGGAGGACGGAATGGGTAGGTTCGATGGGTTCCGTCAGCTCGGCGATGGCGGCCAATTCCATCTGCAAAGCCTGCGCAAAGCAACTGGCCGCGCTCTCGGAGTTGCCCTTCATCTGTTCCATAAAACCCCGGGCGGCGTGGTCAATGGCCTGGTGATGGAAGTCGTTCATCGCGCTCATTTTTCGTGAACCTCAGCGACAGGACGGCCAAACTCAACCACGATTACGTAGGCCGGCAATCGGGTATCATCCGATTGGTTGGTCTGTCGCAGTTTATCATTAACCCGTTGTGCGATTACGCTGTCGGGGGCCACCCTGCCATCGGGCCGGCGAATGCCCGAGACTTCCAGCCGCGCCTTGCGCTGGAGAGCAATATCAGATTCATCGCCCAGCCAATAGTCAATGCCAGTGCCTTGCACGCCAGCATCTATTACCGTGTAAGGAGTTTCACGTCTAGCCAGCAAAACCGCGATGCCTTCGGCGCCCCATTCAGTAGCGCGGTTGTACTGCCATACCTGACGGGCTTGCGCTGTCGCCGGCGTCCAAGTCAGCCGATATACATGATCTGAGATACCACGGACATCGAGCCGAACACCATGCGGATGCCCCTGAGATTCCAAGCAGATAGCGCCGGCTTCGGCCAAGGTGCCGCCAAGGGCAGGTGTAATGCCCGGTATGCTGGAATTGCCCAGGTTATTCAGGTTCAGCGTTGGCACGTCAGGGACTTGCGGCATCAGGGCTACCGGCAGGCTGCGCGCACCGCTCTGGATACGGCGGCGAGACGCGGATTGTTGGTGGCGCTGGCGCGGAAGCCGTTGGTGATGTAGGCCATGGCCAGGCCCAGGGACGGGTCGGCCCAGCCTACGGAGGTGCCGGCGCCGCCGTGTCCGAAAGTGCCCAATCCCTCGCCGGGCTTTTCGGTGGCGCCCATGCGGCTGTCGTCCAGCACCAGGCCCAGGGAGCGGCGCATCCGCGTGCCCAGGGAGAAATCGTTGGCCTCCACTTGCAGGCGCGTGGCCTCGGCCACCGTTTCCGGTTTGAGGATGCGCACACCATCCAACTCACCGCCGTTGCACAGCATGGCGTAGAAACGAGCCAGGTCGCGGGCCGTGAAGATGCCGCCGCCGGCCGGATGCACCGCCTGGTGCACTTCCGGGCGGTTGTAGGGGCGTATCATGCCCGGCCGGTCGCAGTCTTCCATGGCGTGGATGCGGGATACGCGATGTTCCAGCTCCGGCGGCAGGCCGACGTATCCGTCGTGCAGACCCAACGGATCGAAGATTTCTTCCCGGAGAAACACTCCGATGTGGCGTCCGTCGATGCGTCGCACCAACTCGCCGATCACCCACCCGAAGTTGCGCGGGTGATAGGCCATGATCTGTCCCGCCGGGTAGTCGGGGATGATGTCTTCCATGCACTCCACTACGTAATCCCAATCCTGCCAGCGGTCCCAGGAAAGTTCCGGCGGAGTCTCCGGGAAGCCGCCCCGGTGGGTGAGGACGTGGCGTATGGTGACGGCGTCCTTGCCGTGCTTGGCGAATTCGGGCCAGTAGTCGGAGACCTTATCGTCCCAGGCCAGCTGTCCGCGCTCCCAGAGGATATGGAGGCAGGCCGCCGCCAGCGGCTTGGTGGAGGAATAGAGGATGAACATGGTATCGGCGGCAACAGGCGTTCCGGCCGCGTCGTCCGCCAAGCCGCCCCACAGGTCAACGGCCAGCTTGCCGTGGCGGTACACGGCCAAGCCGGCGCCGGGATGCAAGCCGCGGTCAATCTGCTGACGAAACAGGTTTGCAACTTCCTGAACCGCCGTGGGGTTCATCTCTACTTCTTCGAGAACTGTGGTGGTGGTCATCAAACATCCTCTGCGGGCGCTGGATTCCCGCTTTCGCGGGAATGACGGGTTGGGGCAGGAATGGCGGGTTGGGGAATTTCAGTAGGCGAACACGGTATTCAGGTTGGCCGACAGGTCGAAAAAGTGCTGCAAGCTCTGGTTGTAGCGGAAGAACAGATCCGCGCGGAGCTGGTCCCCGGTGGCGTTGGTGGAAATCTCGTGGAGCATATCCAGGCTGACCAGGGTCTGCCCGGCTTCCGCTGCGCCATTGGCTTTGATGTTTTCCAGCATCGTCCGCCATGCGTCGGGTTCCATCTCGATGAAGAAGTCCACGTTGATTAGGTCGTACTCATTGCCGGCGCGGACCGACCGGCATTCGAAAGCTTCGAACGTGAGCACGAACACTTCACTGGCGACCTTAACGCCCATGGCAGCGTCAACGGTGCCAATTTGCCGGTAGGCCGGGTCGTCATTCACCAGTTTTTGCAGAGCTTCAAACCAGTCCAGCGAAGGGAATACGATTGGGTCAGCAGTCATTCCGAGGATGTCTCCGGAGGCGCCGGGGATGCGAAGCAGGGCCGGCGCTTGAGTTTATTCGCTGAAATAAGGATCGCCGGTTTTTTCCGCAGCGGTGAACGGCGCCATCTTGCGAAGGTAATGGTCAGGATCGGTGGTAGCGGGGGCTTTGCCCAGGGCATCGTCCACCATTTTGTAGTAACGGGGATCCAGGTCGCGCAGCTGGTCGGCTTCGGTGCGGCCCCTGGAGAAAGACGACATGATGCGCTCCATTCCATAGTCGCCGCAGTGTTCGCAATTTACGTCCGTCGCTGCGGAAGCGACCTTGAAAAAGAAACTGCTCACCTGATGGCAGGACTGGCAGCGGTATTCGTAAATAGGCATGGCGCTAATCCACCAGGGGGTCAAAACGGAGGCCCGCATGGGGCCGAAGAAGATAGTATAGGAACGGCCGGCCAGTGTCAAAATCAAAACCCTATGGCGCCGGTCCATCGAAGCCGGCTGAGTGGCGCTTGATGTCAATTACCGGCGAACCGTCCTGGGCGTCCAATTCGGTTACGTTCAGGATCGTCTCACCGGAGCCTTCATCGGGGTCTATCGAGAGGATTCGCGCCACGGTGGCGGCGATGAAATTGGGGCGGTACTGGCTCCGAGTAGCAAAGACGCCGCGAATGGGGTTCTCGGGGTTGTGGCCAGGGTGCAATTGCAGTTCGTACCCGACCTCCGCGGCGCGGTGCAGGAAGAATAAGGTCAGGATATGATCGCCCGGCTCCAACCCCATCAACCCATCGGCGAACTCTGCGTGCACCACAATCTGCGACTGGCGCTTCCGCATTTCATCGGACGGCGCATAACCGTCGAAGCGGCTACGCACATGGCCGATGGGGGTAACGCTGATGGCGTCGTCCACGTTCGCCATCAGTCAGTTCGCTGCCGCGGCGGTTGCAAGCGCGTCTGAGGATAGGGAAGCCAACCAATTGACCACAGCCGATCCGGCCTCGGGCATCATATTGGTCAGCGAGTGGGTCCCGCCCTCCAGCACCAAGTACTCGGCGCGGGGGCTGTTCACGGCTGCGGTGATCATGTCTTGCGGAACGTCCAGCAGGCGGGTATGGGTCTCGGTGGAACCGGAAAGGACGAACAGAGGCACGCGAATTTGGGGAACGTGGCGGATTACGTTGTACCGTTCCAGCGGGCCATGCTTGTCAATGTAGGCCATGGCCGAGAACATTTCCTTGATGGGAAAGTCCACGTAGAACAGATCCATGGCGCGGCCTTCGGCTTCCATGCGGTCGGCGGTCTCCAGGTTAGCGCGGAATTCGTCGGCGTCCTCGGATTCCAGGTAGTAGGAGCAGGAAAGGCGCACCGGCGAGATGGGCACCACGGCGGCAACGCGCGGGTCGTTCTCAACAGCAGCGTAGTAGGTGACTTTCACCGCGCCCATGCTCTGGCCCAGGATGGCGATGCGCTGGTAGCCCAGAGACGCGAGATAGTCGATGCCGGCGCGCATATCCTGGCGGTTGTTGTCCAGTATCTCGTAGGCGTTGCCTTCGGCCACTCCGGTTTGCCGGTCCACCCACACGGTATCGTGGCCCCGCGTGTTGATGGTCAGGGCGGCGTAGCCGGCGTTGCGCAGGTCTTCCGCCATGGCGGCGGTGGCCGGCGTGTAGAAGTTGCGACCGGAACCGTGAATCACCATGGCGGCGTCAATGGGGCCGGCGGGAACCGCATCCGGCGCCGGCGCGAAGAAAGCGCCGTCCAACTCCATGCCATCTGCGGCAGTTACGCGAATCAAATCAACCAGCATGACGATATCCTCCTGGAGAAACTCCGAAGCGCCAGCCCGGGATCGTGGGCCGGATACAGTGTACACGCTGGCGGTGGCATAGCAAGAGGGGCAACCAGCATAGGCTGCCCCTCATTCACAAGCCCCGGAACGGAGCTATCGCAGCGTCAGAAGATACTCCACCAGGTTATCTACATCCTCGTCGGACAGGGAGATGCCGGCCATGGTGGCTTGCATCAGTCCTTCCTGGTAGTCCTGGCTGAGTCCGTCGGCAGCGCCGGCGGTATAGGCGTCGGGTTCCAAGATGGACTCCCGGATGTACTCTTCGGCGGACTGGCCGGCCACGCGATTCCCGGCGGCGCTGGCGATACCGTCGAGAGGTGGGCCGAGCACGCCCTGGGCTACGCCCTGGATGGTGTGGCAGGAAGCGCACGCCGCAGTGCCAATAAACAGGGCTTGACCTGGAGAAGAGGCGACCGCTCCACCGGGCGGCGTAGCCGGGGCCACGTCGGCGGGGTTAACCGGCTGGGGGATTTCCGCAGGAAGCGGACGCTCCACTTCCGCGTGGTGTTCCTCAACGTGATGCTCAAATGGCACTGCGCGGGGTTCAGAGAAAGCGCGGGGCGTGGGCCGGAAGACGCCGAACAGCAAAACCAGGGCGAGGGCGACGATCAAGCCCAAAATCAGGCCGGCGACGAAAATCTGCCATAGCAACGGGTGCTCGAACTTCAGGTGCATGAAGAAGGCGACGACGCAGAAGAACTTGATGACCGATAGGATGACCAGCGGCGCGATGACCACGCTGCTGCCCTGAAGCGTTTCGGGCACAATGATCAGGAATTCGACCAGCGTGATGATCGCCAGGAAGATGGCCAGCAAGCCGTACTGCTTCAGGCCGCCGTGGACGCCCTCGGGCACGTGACCCCAGAAGAACCGCGCTATCCCGGGATCTTCGTGGGCAGCGTGTTCCTCGTGGCCCATGGCGGCCTCGGGTCCGGGGTTAGCGCTCATCTGGTGGTTGCCTCCTCGAAACCTAGCTGAATAGTCCGGTGACCCAGTTCCATCCCTGGACGGCGGCGTGGCCGGCTTCCGACGGGCCGTCGAATCCGCCAATCAGGTAGAGCAGCGTGAAAATCACGATCCAAACGATGTCAACGAAGTGCCAGTACAAACCGGCGATGTCAACGTCCAAGTCCGAAGGCCGACCAGCGGGGTTGCGAGCCGCGATGATCGTCAGGCACAACAGCCAGAACAGGCCGAGGGTTACGTGGGCGCCGTGGAATCCGGTCAGCGTAAAGAAGGTGCTGCTGAAGAGGTTGGTTTCGTAACGCAACCCCTCAACCCGGAAGAGGTTGAACTCGTACACCTGGAACCCGATGAAGATGCCGCCCAGGATAATGGTCAGCACCAGCCATTGGATCAGCCGTTTCTGATTTCCGTTGCGGGCGGCCGCAACCCCCATCACCATCGCAAAGGAGCTCATCAGAAGGACGAAAGTGCTGATGGTGGTTATTGGGACGTCGATGATGTCCTTGGGGTACGGCCCGACGATGCTCTGGCCCCGGTACACCATGTAGGTGGCGATGAGAGAGCCGAAAAAGAGGCAGTCGGAACCGAGAAACACCCACATCAGGAGTTTCCGGTGATTTATGCCGGTGGTGGTTTCTTCCTCGTGCGCCGGTGGATGCGCCGGCGGAGCGTGGGAGGTGTCTGCGTGAGCCAACGCGCTTCTCCTGACTGATTATGGTGGCGATTGGGAACGGACCGGCGGCCGTCAGTGGTGGCCCTCAGCCTCGTGGTGTTCTGCGGTGGCCGGTTCGTTGGACCAGCCGATGACGCCGATGATCGTAATCAGGCCGCCGACGATAGCAACCGGGAACCGGATATAGTCCCAACCAACGTCGATCAGGAACCCACCGGCCAACCAAGCCACGCCGAAGGACGCCACCAGCGGCCAGTAGGACGGGCTGGGCATATGGATGGTGCTGGGGTCAACGTGAGGCTCGCCCTGCGTGATGGGCTCGCCCCGGGCCGCCGCTTCGCGCTTGGTAATCCAGTAGGCGTCCTGCCCGCGCACGAAGGGGATTTCGGCGAAGTTGTACGCCGGCGGCGGGGAGGAGATGCTCCACTCCAGCGTGGGCGCGTCCCAGGGGTCATGGCCGGCCGGTTCACCCTTCTTGATGCTGCGGAAGAAGTTGTGGATGAACACCAGCAGGCTGATGACGATGACGAAGTATCCGATCGTCGCCAGCAGGTTCATACCTTCCCAGCCAAAGCCTTCGGCGTAGGTGTAGATGCGGCGCGGCATACCGTTGAGGCCGGCGTAGTGCATGGGGAAGAAGGTGAGGTTCATACCGATGAACATCAACCAGAAATGCACCTTGCCCAGGGTTTCGTGGTACATGCGGCCCGTGATCTTGGGATACCAGTAGTAGATGCCGGAGAAGATGCCAAAGATGGCGCCGCCGAATAGCACGTAGTGGATGTGGGCGACGATGTAGTAGGTGTCCTGCTGCTGGAAGTCCGAGGGAGATACCGCGTGGGACACGCCGGACAAGCCGCCCACGATGAACAGCGACACGAAACCGATCGCCATCAGCATGGGGGTCTTCAGATCAATTGAGCCGTTCCACATGGTGCCCAACCAGTTGAAGATCTTCACGCCGGTCGGCACGGCAATCAGCATGGTGGTGATCGTGAACACCGAGTTCGCGATGGGACCCAGTCCCGACGTGAACATATGGTGGCTCCACACCGCCCAGCTCATGATTGCGATGACAATACCGGAGAACACAATCACCGGGTAACCGAACAGCGGTTTGCGGCTGAAGGTGGGGATGATCTCGGACACTACGCCCATGGCGGGCAGGATCAGGATGTACACTTCAGGATGGCCGAAGAGCCAGAACAGGTGCTGCCAGAGGATGGGGTCGCCGCCGGCGGCGGTGTTGAAGAAGTTCGCTCCGAACTGGCGGTCGGCGGTCAGCTCGATCAGTGCCACCGTGATGATGGGGAACGCCAGCACCAGCAGAATGCTGGTAACCAGGGTCATCCAAACGAAAACCGGCATCCGCATGAGCGACATCCCCGGCGCGCGCATATTGATGATGGTAACGATGAAGTTGAAACCCGCCGCCAAAGATGCAACGCCCAGCACCTGGAGGCTCAGCGCCCAGAAGTCCAGGCCCTTGCCCTCGCTGAAGGGAGCTGCGGTCAGGTTGGCGTAGGAGAACCAGCCGGCATCGGGCACCTGACCAATCAGGAACCCGGCGTGCATCAAAAGGGCGCCGAACAGGAAAGTCCAGTAAGAGAATGCGTTCAGGCGCGGGAATGCCACGTCACGCGCGCCGATCATCAACGGAACCAAGAAGTTGAAGAAGGTGGCGCCGAAGGGCATGATCACCATGAAAACCATGGTGGTGCCGTGCATGGTGAACATGGCGTTGAACCAATCGGCGGACACCATTGATGCGTCGGAAGTGGCCAACTGCACCCGCATAATGCCGGCTTCGATGCCGCCGATGATGAAGAAAATGAAGGCAGAGACACCGTACAACGCCCCGATGCGTTTGTGGTCAACTGTGGTCAACCAGCTCCACAAGCCGGTGTAAGTCGTCGGGCGGGGTATGACGCCGGTGATGGTTACCATGGTTTCAGTTCCTCCGCTGCGGCTCGGTCGATACTACGATGCGTTAGCGGCGATGGATTGGAAAACGGTAGTTTGGGTTTGCTGTCGTGGACTTTCTGCGGTGACGGCGGCGCGACCCGGTTCCAGTATATCGCACCGACCTTGCTTACTTCTGCGCCATCAGGTATTCAACCAGGTCGCTCAGCTCGGCTTCGGAGAGGTCGGCGCGGTGGTCCAGGCGAGTCTGGTAGATGGCGGCCAGTTCGGACATTCGATTGCCTTGTTTGATCGACTCGGGATCACGGAGCCACTGGCGCAGGGTCTCGCGATTGAGGTCAACCAGGCCGGCGCCGATGGTGGTTCGATCACCCAAGTCGGTAAGATTGGGGGCGGCAAAGGCGGTGGGCGGTTCGTTGCCGGTGCGGACGTCCTCCAACCGCTCTTCGGCGCGCTTGCCCAGCCACTCGGTATATGCAATGAAAGTCTTCATTCGAGCGTGCTGGACGCCCTCGCCGGTTTCCGGGTCCACGGTGTCGGGCGCGCCCACGGTGTGACAGGTAACGCACTGGCCGGCCCCGAGGAATACCAGTTGACCCCGGGCGGCTTCCGTGGATAGGGGTTCCGCCAACTCGCCACCCCAACCGTTGACCCAAGCCTGGTAATCGTTTTCTTCGAGAACGTGTACCCGGAACTTCATCTGGGCGTGGGCGGTGCCGCAGAACTCGGCGCACTGTCCATAGTACATCCCGGTCTCTTCAGCCAGGAACCACAGCTTGTTGGTGCGCGTCGGAACTACGTCCTGCTTGCCGACCAATTTGGGAATCCAGAAACTGTGAATTACGTCGTCGCTCTTGAGTTCCATGATGACGGGAGTATTGACCGGAACGCGCATTTCATTGGCCGTAGTGACCAGCTCGCCGCCCTCGGCATTCGGCAGGGCGTCTTCATACCGGAATTCCCACCACCATTGGTGGCCGACGGCCTCCACGACCAGAGGTTCTTTTCCTTCGGCGCGGGCCAACGCTACGGCTTCGCCGGGTTCAAGCTCGAACAGGACGATCACCGACCATACACCCAGACCCAAAATCAGTATGGTGGGAACAATGGTCCAGGCGATCTCCAGCGGGGTGTGCCCGTGGGTCTGCGGCGGCAGCGGGTCGCCGGGCTTGCGGCGAAAACGGACGGCGGCGTAAAGCAGCGCGCCCTCCACCAGCACGAACACCACCACCATCGTCCAAAGGAGTACGTTGAACAGGAGAAGTTGTTCGCGCGCTACCGGACCCTTGGCCCCTTCCAAAGACCAGGGAGTGGGGGCGAGGATGGACTGGTGAGCGTCAGAGTCGCACCCGACCGCGGCCAGCAGCAGCATTACCCCGAGTACCGGCAACATCAACAGCGGCCACCGGCTGCGCCGGCCGGCGGGGGCATTGGTCGTAGGGTTCACTGGAGTATCACCGTTTGGTACTAGGCCGTGGCCCTTAGTGGGATTGTTAGGTGAGTCTTCCGCAGAGAAGGGCAGCAGCCCCATCGTGAACCCCCGGATACTCCGACCGCGCTTGGACGAAGTATGTGCAAAATTTCACTAGCGGCGGTGACGATAGCACAAGCGCCTATGACTGTCAATTTGGGAGACTGCCTTTGCCGGGCAATCCGCGCTAGGCTGAACCTACCACGCTGTCCACCATCACCGCCACGAAAAGCAACGCGAGATACGCCAGCGAATAAAGATAGGTGGCTTTAGCCCGACCCCGTTCATCGCGCCGCCAGAGCCGCCAGGATAACCAGACGAACGGCGCTCCCAACGCTGCCGCCGACGCGGTGTACACCCAACCAACCTGCGGAAGCAGGGCAAACATCAGCGTCAGACCGGTCAGGGCGATGGAATACAAAAGGATGTGCAGGGCGGTTTGCCGGCGGGAAGACACTACCGGCAGCATGGGGACGCCGGCGCGTTGGTAGTCCGTTTGAATCAGCAGGGACAGCGCCCAGAAATGGGGCGGCGTCCAGAAAAAAACGATGGCAAACAGATAAACCGCCGGCAGATCCAAGCTTCCGGTCACCGCGGCCCAACCCACCATGGGCGGGATGGCGCCCGCCGCGCCGCCGATGACTATGTTGTTGGGAGTCGTGCGCTTCAACCACATGGTATAGACGAATACGTAGAAAAGGCTGGCGATAATGGTCAATCCCGCCGCCAGCAGGTTGACCAGGACGGCCAGCAGCGCGAAAGAAACCACGTTCAGCGCGACCCCGAAGGCCAGCGCGTAACGCGGAGCCACCCGATCTCCCGCCACCGGACGGCCCTGGGTCCGTCGCATATCACGGTCGATGTCCCGGTCCAGAAAGTGATTGACGGCATTGGCGCCGCCGGAGGCCAGGGCGCCGCCCGCCCACACCAGGGCCAGGAGGGTCAGGGATGGCACGCCCTGTTCAGCCAGGAACATCCCGCCGGCCGCAGTCACCAGCAGCAACGAGATGATTTTCGGCTTGGTCAGCGCGAGGAAATCTCTAGCTACCGCCAACACGGTCGGGCGGTTGGGTAGGACTGCGGTCCCGCCTACCGGCTCCGGCTCGGCGGGGTTGGCGTCAGGACCGAGCTGTGGCGCGCTACTGGCCATTTCGCTCCATCGAACCCGACGATAGCGTATCGCCCCATTTGGTACGGGCGTTCATATAGGCGATTATCGCCATGCCGGCCGCCGCCGTCCATACGGCGGTAGCGGCAGTCAAATGCAGCGCGCGCCAATGGGCCTGGAAGTCCAGCCAGATGGTGGCGGCCCCCACTGCAATCTGCGCGACGAAAGCAACTATGGACAGCATTGCCAACCACCATAGCGAGGTTCCTCTGGCGCCGGCGCCGACGGAACGCCATACCGCATAGATCAGCAACACGCCCAGCGCCAACACCACGTACCGGTGGAACATATGGACTGCGCTCAGGTGATTCATGGGAAACGCCTGGCCCTGGCAGAGCGGCCAGGTAACGCAGGCGCCGGTAGCGCCCATGGCCGTGACCACCGCTCCGGAGATTATGACGGCATATACGCCAAGAGCGCCGGCGATGGCCCAGCGATAGTGACCGTTTGCGGCCAACACAGCGGACTCGCTACCGGCCAGCGCGATGGGAGTACGAAACGAGGCGATCATTATAAAAAGGCACGTCGCCAGAAGCGCTTCAGCGATGGCCAGATGCAGGGCAGTGATCTCCCCGGGCAAGTGAGTCAACACCGTCACGCCGCCGAGCAAGCCCTGGACAATCAACATTGGTACGGAAATGGCGGCGGGTATCCAAACCCAGCGGTCGCGGCGGTAACGTGCCAGCGCCACGATGGCGGTCACCAGCACCAGCGGTCCGACAATGACGGAGGCCACAAAACGGTGGGTGTACTCGATGACGGCGGTGTATTCCCAGGGCGGCAGCACCTTGCCGTAGCAAAGCGGCCAGTCGGGACACCCCAAGCCGGAGCCGGTAACCCGCACCACACCGCCCAGGATGACCAACAGGAATACCGAAACCACCGTTGCGGTAGCCAGACCCTGCAACCAGGTCAGGCGACGCCGACGGCCGGCGTCGGCTGGTGTGGTGATGCCAATGGCTGCCATGTGCTGTTATCGTAAAGAGCGGCCGGCGAGTCGGCAAAACGTGGGCCGGAACGCTTTAAACATCATAATGCACGACGGTTTGATTTGCTACAATCGCCGCCGGGCACACAATGGGAATAGGATGCAGTCGCCAAAACTTCCCCGCCACGCTGGTCGTCGTCTTGATGCTGACGCTGCTGGCCGCCTGCAACGACAACGCGACACCGGCGGACGGCGCACACGGCAACGGCGACACCCTGTTTCCCAAGTTGCCCAAGGTCACCGGCCACATTGACCGAGTAGATGCCGACCCGGACAACCCACGCCATTTTCGGACACTGGAAATCACGGACCCAGACGGGCAGCGCTGGCGGTTCCAGTCCGAGGGATGGGTGGGCGTATCGGTAGGCCACCTGAAAGACCACCAGATCCAGGGGACGCCGGTGACGGTGTGGTACGAGCGGCAGGCCGGCGGGGAGCTGATGGCGCGGTTTGTGGGGGATTAGAGGCAGCAGATTGCGCGTGTATAATCAGCCAGTATATGAATGGCTTGATTATGGAGGATGCGATGCGTGTTTACCAAGCCAGGGTTGAAAAGGATCAAGATGGCCGATGGAGCGCCTGGATCGACGAATTGCCCGGGTGCGCCGTCTGGGGGTATTCGCGGGAGGAAGCGCTGGCTGCCCTCAATGAGGCCGCCGCCGCTTATATTGAAGATCTGGTTGAAACCGGCGAAATACCCGCATCTGATGGGGACATGATTATCACTGAACCCATATTCACCACATGAGCCAGCCGCAGGACCTGGCGCGCCGGCTCAGAAACACGCCGGTACGGGAGTTGATTAGCGCCCTGGAGCGGGATGGCTTCACCTATCGGCGCACTCGAGGATCTTCCAGAGTGTACCGCCACAGCGATGGACGACGCACGGTCGTACATTACCATCGCTCCGGCGATACGTTGCCTTTGGGAACCTTGCGTAGCGTCCTGGACGGAACCGGCTGGACGCAGGAAGATTTGGAACGGCTGGGGCTAATCTGACCCGTGCCAATGTTGCCCGCCGTCCCGTGTTGCCCTAAACTGGCGCTCACACTGGTCAATCATCTTCACTGCCTCAGGAGGCCCACCCATGCCCCTGCCAACTCCGTTGCAAGGTATCCGCGTTGTCGATTTCACCTGGGTGCGCGCCGGGCCGTGGGCGGCCCGCTGGCTGGGCACCCTGGGCGCCGAGGTCATCAAGGTGGAATGGCCGCTCAACCTGGACACGCTGCGCCAGAATCGTTTCACGGTTCCGCCCGGCGTCGAGCCCGGCCCCAACTCCACCGGCCAGTTCGCCGACACCAACGCCAACAAGCGCGGCATCAGCGTCAACACCCGCACCGAGGAAGGGCTGGAGCTGGTCAAGCGGCTGATTTCAGTGTCTGACGTGGTCATCGAGAACTTCAGCAGCCGCATCATGCAGCGTTGGGGCCTCGGTTACGAACAGCTGAAGAAAATCCGGCCCGACATCATCTACGTCTCCATGGCCGGATTCGGGCACACCGGACGCTATCACTGGTACGGCACCATGGGCCCGGCGGCGCAGGCGTTGAGCGGACTGACCCACCTGTCCGGCCTGCCCGGCGCTCCCCCGGCCGGCTGGGGCTGGTCGTACCTGGATGACACCGGCGGGATGTACGGCGCGATTTCCGCGCTGACGGCGCTGCGGCATCGTTCCGCCACTGGCAAAGGGCAGCACGTTGACCTTTCCCAGATGATTACCGGCATCACCCTCACCGGCCCGGCCCTGCTGGACAAAACCGTGAATGGACGCCAGGCCCGGCGCGAGGGCTTTCCTCCCGGCAACCGCACCGTGTGGCCCGGCGCCGAGGTGGTCAACAACTATCGCGGCCCCATCGCCGCGCCCCACAACGCCTACCGCACGTCGCCCGGAGGCTACAACGACTGGGCCGTCATCGCCTGCCTGTCCAACGACGAATGGCACAAGCTGGTGAAGCTGATGGGCAGTCCTGATTGGGCGGACGACCGCTTCGACACCATCGACGGCCGGCTGGAGCGCCAGGAAGAGATGGACGAGCACATCGAAAAGTGGACCAAGAGTTTCGGCAAGTACGAACTTACCGAAAAGTGCCAGGCCGCCGGCATCCGCGCCATGGCGGTGCAGAGCAGCCAGGACCGGGTGGACAACGACCCGCAGCTGCGGCACCGGGATATGTACGTGCCCATGGACCACCCCATGCTCGGCCCCTGGAAGTTCCAGAACGCGCCCTTCAAGATGTCCAAGTCGCCGGCCCGCATCGCCAACCCACCGCCCATGATCGGGCAGCACAACCGTGAGGTGCTGGAAGACCTGCTGGGCGTCGCCCATGAAGATCTGCTGGACGGCTACGAGAACGGCGTTTTCTGGCCGACCACCATGGACCGCTACCCGTACATTGAGGAGGCTCTGCGATGACATCCGCTAATGGCAACCAACAAGACGGCGCGGACATTGGCGGCGCGAGCCCTGCCGACCTGAGCCTGCCGGGATCCTTGAACGGCCTGCGCGTCCTGGAAATCTGCGACGAGAAGGGTCAATTCTGCGGCAAGCTGCTGGCCGACAACGGCGCCGATCTCATCAAGATCGAACCGCCCGGCGGCGAAGCCTGCCGCAGCTTCGGCCCCTTCCTGGACGATATTCCCCACCGGGAGCGCAGCCTGTCCTTCTGGCATTACAACACCTCCAAGCGGGGCATCACCCTGAACCTGGAAACCCAGCAGGGACAGGACATCTTCAAGCGGTTGGCGGCCACCGCCGACATTGTGCTGGAGAGCCGCAAGCCCGGCTACCTGGAATCCCTGGGCCTGGGCTATGAAACGCTGTCCGCCGACAACCCCGGCCTCATCATGTGCTCGCTGACGCCCTACGGGCAGACCGGCCCGTGGCGGGATTACGTCAGCAGTGACATAACGCAAATGGCCGGCGGCGGGCAGATGGCCTCGTCGGGCTACGACGAGATTGACGTGCCCAACGCGCCACCCATCGCGCCCGGAGGGGGCAACTCCTGGCACATCGGAGCCCATTACGCCTACATCGGCCTCATGGCCGCCCTGTACTACCGCTTCCTCACTGGCGAGGGGCAGTACATCGACGCCTCAATTCACGAAGCCTGCGCCCTGACCACCGAAGGCGCCATCGCCATCTACCTGTCCACCGGCGAGGTGGTGCAGCGTCACACCGGACGTCACGCCGCGCCCGATATGTCGCCGGCCATCCAATTCCCCACCGGCGACGGCGGCTGGCTCAACACCACCCGCTCCGGCACCAACCTGACGCCGGCTCGCCTGAAGCTGCTGGCCGAATGGTTCGATCAGACGGGAATGGCCGAGGACCTGACTGACGAGCGTTATCAGGACCCGGAGGTCATCGCGGCGGAAAACGACCACATCGTGCAGGTAATGAAGAACTTCTTCATGAACTCCACGCTCATGGACTCCTTCCACGGCGGCCAGCAGCGGGACTTCCCCTGGGGCGCCATCCGCACCATGGACGAAATCATCGGCGACGACCACCTCACCGACCGGGATTTCTTCAAAGAGGTGGAACACCCGGAACTGGGTCGCACCTTCACCTACCCCGGGCCGGCCCAGTTGTACAACGGCTCCCCCTGGCGCATCAGCCGCCGCGCCCCGCTCATCGGCGAGCACAACGCGGAGATATTGCAGGGCGAGCTCGCAGCTGTTGCTGCTGGCGGAAGGCGGGGTGATTTAGGAGCTATGGCGAATGATCATTTTCCTGTGATTCCAGTTGGTACTTTGCCAAGGAATGCAGAGACCAGAGGTAGCAGGCGCAAGTTTTGGGTGCTGGGTCAGGATGAACGAACCGAATGGCTTTTGAAATTCCCTAGGCCTAGAACTGGTGAACACTGGGCCGAGAAAGTAGTGTCGGAAATCGGTACACTGATTGGTGTGAGTTGTGCGCGTGTCGAGTTAGCACGCTGCGCAGGTCAATTGGGTACGATCTGTCAATCGTTCACGCAAATTGAGGACGATGAAAACAATACCGATGGTCAACTGATTTCGCCCCTCGGTAGCACGATCATCCAGTTTCTCCACGGTTCGGAAATTCTTGGATCGGTGATCGACAATTACGGAGCGGGCTCTCGGTTTAATCAGCGCGAGCACAACACAAAAAATATCATCGATGCCATAGTGCAGACGGCTCACGTAGGAAGCCTCAACCCCTATGCGTTGTGGGATGTGCTGCTGCGAGACCTAGCATCATACGTCTTGCTGGATGGTCTTGTTGGCAACACCGATCGGCATCATGACAACTGGATGGTTGTCTATGTGCGTGATTTTGGCAACCCCAAAATGCTTGCTGCACCTTCATTCGATCACGCATCGTCGTTAGGCCGCGAACTATCCGACGAAAGGCGTCGCCAAATGATGAATGCCAGCAATGTGCCGCACTATCTACGTCGCGGACAAGGTGGAGTATTTGTAGATAGCAGGCGCAAGCGCGCCCTTGCTCCCCTTCGGTTGTCACAATTGCTCTGTCGTTGGAAACCAGAGTTCACTGGAAATACAGTAGCCCGTATCAAAGCAATTCGGGATGATGAGTTCAAATCCATCATCGACAGGATACCCCCTGAGTTCATGTCAGAAACCGCCAAAGAGTTTGCTTACCAAGTTGTAATCACCAGCAAAGCCGAGTTGCTGCGGAGTGCAAGATGACCACCCTTTACCTTGCTTGGCAAGATTACAAGAGCCGGCGGTGGTTTCCGGTCGGCCGGCTGAACGCTGATGAGGATGCCCAACCCACTGCCTACTCGTTTTCTTACGTGGGTGGCGCCAAAGACGCCAGAGAGACTGCCAATTTCTTGCCGATTCTGGGATTCCCAGAATTCAATGAGCTTTATCGGTCCGACTATCTGTTCCCCTTGTTCCTGAACCGAGTGATGAACCTCAGGCGGCCTGACCGGCTTGATTATCTGCATCAGTTGGGTCTCGACTCTTCCGAATGGGATGAGGTTACGGAACTGTCCGTGTCAGGGGGGAATAGCCATACCGACAGCTTTGAGGTTTTTCCTACCATCGAACCTGACCCAAGCGGCAAGTTTAGGACCCGGTTTATCCTGCATGGATTGCGCCACACTAACAAGGATTCCATTCGTCGCACCGAATCGCTACAGATCGGCGAGACTTTGCAGGTTGCCTTCGACTTGAACAACCCAGCGGCTACTCATGCCATCAGCGTCAGAACTACTGACCACTACGTCATGGGTTGGCTGCCCCGTTACCTCGTTGACGGGTTGCATCAAGACAATGCTTGGATGGTGACCGCTGTCGAAGCCACCGTGGCGCAGGTGAACCTTGATGCGCCGTTAAGCCACCGACTGTTGATCAATTTCAGCGGCAAGCTCCCCGCGGGTTTTCGCCCTATGGAAGACTTGCCGCAGTACCAACCCATCGCCCAAGCCGGCTGATGGCTACCCCACAAACAAATCCTCCGGCAGAAACGCCGACACGGTGTAGTTGGGCACGTCCACCACGTTGCTCACCTTCAGGTCCACGGCCACGCTGCAAATGACGTAAGCCTGGTTGCGGGTGAAGCCCCGCTCCTGGAGCAGGTCGATCATGTTCAGGATGGCGTTGCGGCCGGCCAAGGTCAGGTTTTCGCCGTCGTTCACGCCGTCGTCCGTCACCGGCATCCCCATGGTGGCGACGAACCGGCGCGGCGCGGCCCATTCCGGGGCGATGTAGTAATCCTCCCGGCTGAAACGGGGCCAGCGGATGTTGTGGCGCTGGGCCTCGCCTTTCAGCACTCGGAACCGGACGGTGCAGGTCGCGCCCATCTCCACGGCAGTTACGCAGACTTCGCCATCGCCCTGGGCGAAGTGGCCGTCCCCGGTGGAGAACAGCGCGCCATCAACCGCAACCGGCAGCAGCAGCTTGGAGCCGGTGGAAAGCTGCTTCACGTCGAAGTTGCCCCCGTTCTCCCGGGGCGGCAGCGTGCGGATGCCATGGGTGGCGCCGACGCCGGAAATCGGAACCGCGCCGGCCGCGTCCGGGGGCAGAGCCACGCCACCCCGTGCCGCCAGTTCCGCCTCCCGTTGCGTCCACGCTTCCAGTTGGGCATGGGACGGCGCCACACCGGAGACGCCCATGAACGACGCGCCGGGCACCCGGACGCCGGGTATCTGCTCTGAGGTAGCGTATCCGTCGGCAATTGACCAGTGGACCATGAACGGGTCGGTGAAAACGTCGCGCAGGAAGCCAAATCCGGGGAAGATGACGCTGAAAGCGTAGGGCTGCGGCTGGATGTCCACGAACTCCACTTCCAGCAGGTCGCCGGGTTCCGCGCCTTTCACCGCCACCGGCCCGGTCAGCGGATGGATAACGCCGGCGTCCATGCCGGCAAAATCGGCTTCGGTTACGCCGGGGCGCATCTGCCCGTCGAAAGCGTCCCGGGTTTCCAGCGTCACCTCCTCGCCCTCATCCACCTCCACCACAGGCGGTATGTCGGGATGCCAGCGGTTGTGTCCCGTGTTAGACTCCTCGCGCAGGGGCCTGCTGCGGTCAATGGTGATGCTTTGCATAGGTCATTCCCTCCTCGGCAACCCCGTCTATCCGTGGTCACCGTGCCCGGATGCTATCGGTAGCCCGAAAGGGAGTCAAGAAACACAACGAGAGGAGTAGCCGCCATGTCCTCCGCCAATGAGAACCCGGACATTATCGCCGCCAACCTGGCCGCCGTGGAAGCGCACTTCCACTCAGAAGCTCTCAATGAAGTCGAGGCCGCGCTGGACCTGTACACCGACGACGTGGTGTGGGAAGCGCCGGCGCGGGGCTTGCGCTTTGAAGGCAAGCGGGCCGTGGCCGACAACTACACGACGATGTTCGCCAAGATGGAAGACGTGGAGTTCGAGACGCTGCAACGCTTCGCCACCGAGGACCGGGTGGTGGACGACAGCGTAGTGCGCTTCCGCCTGACCGGGACGGGGTACCTGCCCCTGAACCCGGGGACGCAGGTCGAGATGCGGCTGGTGCACATCTTTGAGATGCGCGACGGGCTGATCAGCAAGGAGATCGGCTACGAGATGTGGCGGGCGGCGGGTTAGCAGTCGTCGCTTACCGATGCCGGCCATGGGCGGTACGAAAGACGCCGTTCTTTGATGCGTTGGCCACTCTCTCCCGTTTCTCCGCGCTGACGCAGCATTTGCCGGGTGCGGTTGATTTCGGCAACCAGGGTTTCTTCGGCGGGCAGCACAGTGCGGTATTCGGCCGGCAGTATGGTGTTTTCCAGCCCGGCCAGCGCGTAACGGGCCACGTCCTCATCCCGGTGGGCGCAGAGAATTAGTCCCACCGGCGGGTTCTCGCCGTCCATGGTCCAGTTTTCCCGCGCGTAGTTGAGGTACAGGTTCATTTGCCCGGCGTCGGCGTGGGTGAACCGGCCCAGCTTCAGGTCAATGACCACCAGGCAGCGCAAGCGGCGGTTGTAAAAGAGCAGGTCAACCCGATACCATTCGTCGCCAACACGCAAACGTCGCTGGCGTCCCACGAAGCAGAAATCGCCGCCCAATTCCATCAGGAACTCTTCCAGGTGCAGGATTAGCGCTTCCTCAAGGTCGCTTTCGGAGTATTCGTCCTTCAGCCCCAGGAACTCCAGCAGGTAAGGGTCTTTGAAGGCGTCCGCCGGGTTGATGGCGTCGCCGGCTCGGTTGGCGGCCAGCGAGGAGCATCGCCTCCTTGTTGTGGGAGAGGGCGGTGCGCTCGTAGAACTGGGTGTCAATCTGCCGTCGGAGCTGGCGTATTGTCCAGCCGCCGGCGATGGCCTCGGTTTCGTAGAACTCCCGTGCCGCTTCGTTGCGCACCGAGATCAACTGAACGTAAGCCGACCATGGCAGGCGGAAGTGTGCTGCGACACTTGATAGTGTGGCGTCTATGGACACCAATTCCCCAGACAGTGTCTGGAGAATCGGCAACACACTTTCTGCCGACGCTGTCGTCACAATCTCCGTGCCGGACGATACCGATTCTCCAGACAGCGTCTGGAGAATCGGCCAAGCCACGTAAAACGCCCGCATCTGCCAAATGTTGCTGACTGAAAACCCCCGCCCGTACCGCTCCGTCAGGTCAACGGACAGCCGCCGTATCAGCTCTGCGCCGTACTCGGCCCGCGCCGCGCCGCCCTGTTCGTACTCCACGATGCGGCGGCCCACCAGCCAGTAGGCCGCCGTCATAATGGAGTTCACCGAGCGGGCGGACGCACGCCGCGCCGCGTCCAGGGTGTCCGCAACGTCGGTCAATGCCGCGGTATAAACCGCCGGGATATTGTCATCGCTTGTCGGTTGCAGACTCATCGTCGCTGCTCACTTGCCCCGATACTCTTTCCGCAGACAGCGTCTGCGGAATCTACGGCGCGGCCGGCGTCCATCAGGACGACGCCGGCGCCGGAACCTCGTGCGACCAGGTAAAGCCGGCGTCGTCCGGCTCGTCAATCAGCTTCCATTGCGGCAGCATGAAGCCCTCTTCTACGGGCTGGAACACCGCCTCTACCCGCTTGCCGATGCCGACGTTTTCCTCTTTTTCCATGTTGAAGTTGCCATCCACCAGGTTGCCGGTGATGCGGAGGCCGTCGAACTCGGTGGGTTGGCCCCGCTGTTCGTCCAGCTCGACCAGCACAATGGCGAAAGGCGTCAGGTCACGGAAGCTGGGGATTACGGTGTGGGCCACCACCTGGTAGGAGTAGATGGTGCCCTTGCCCGAAACCTGTTGCCACTCCCAATTCAGCGAGGTACACCAGGGACAGCCGGGCCCCGGTTCGCCGCGCAGCAAGCCGCAGTCCGCGCACTTTTTGACCACCAGCCGGCCTTCAGCGGCCGCCTCAAAGTAGCCCTTGTATTCGGAATCGTTCTCGGGGATGCTCAGCGTAATGCCCCGGTAGGTGTAGTTCGGCATGGTTATTCTCCGCAATCGCTATGTCATTGTGAGGAGCGTAGCGACGTGGCAATCTCATCGAGGTAAGTGGCCCTTTAGGCGCACACCTTTCGCGCCGAATCGAGATTGCCGCGCTTCGCTCGCAATGACAAGTCAGAATGGTGCTTGTAAGCTAGCTAAGCACGTTGCCCATGATGAGGGAACTGCCCACTGCCGGCGTGCCCCAGCCCATGTTCATGCTGATTTTGGCATCCTTGACTTGACGGCAGCCGCCCTCGCTGTAGTCGTAGGAGTGATCACCCTCGGCGGCGCCGGGGCAATAGCAGTCAACGGTGCCGCGCAACTGGCGCACGTTCTCAATGACCATGTTCATGCCGTGGGTGTAGCCCTCGCACAGGTGGCCGCCGCTGAGGTTGTTGGGCCTCTTGCCACCCAGGTTGATGATGCCGGAGGTCACGTAGTCTTTGCCTTCGCCCTTTTCGCACCATCCATAATCCTCAAATTGGAGCATAACGGTGTAGGTGAAGGCGTCGTAGCAGCCGGTGATGTCAACGTCCTCGTGCTTCACGCCGGCCAGGTCGAAGATGCGGGGAGCGATGTAGTGGCCGGCAACCCGGGTGATGGGGCCGTGCTGGTAGTGAAAGTCGCCGCCGGGCTTGGTGCCGCGACCCTGAACGCCCTTGATGTAGATGGGCTTGTGCTTCAGGTCTCTGGCCCGCTCGGCGGAGGTTACGATAACGCAGGTGGCATTGTCGGTTTCCAGGCAGCAGTCCAGCAGGTGCGCCACCGGACGGATAATCCAGCGGGAGTTCATCACATCGTCCACGGTGACCCGGTGCTTCATCAACGCCTTGGGGTTATTCGAGGCGTGGTTGGAATGGGCGACCTTAATGGCCGCCAGGTCTTCGCTCTTCACGCCGTACTCGGCCATGTGGCGGGTGAAGGTGTAAGCGAACTGCTGCACCGCGCTGATAAGACCGTAGGGCCGCTTCATCAGGTCCAGGCCGCCGATGGGGGCCGACGCCCGGGCTCCGGTGCCGCCGATGCGGACGTTGGAATAGCCGTTCATGGAGCGGTAGATGGCGACCACGTCGCACATCCCGGCTTCGATAGCCCCGATGGCCAGGCCCACCAGCGCCTCGGTTGACGAACCGCCGCCGGAGCAGTCCATGTAGAAATTGGGCCGGATGCCCAGGTCGTACTGGATGGACGTGGACGGGGTGGAGTCGCCGCCGTGGTAGCTGAGCATTCCGTCCACCTGGCCAGGCGTCAGCCCAGCGTCGTTCATGGCATTGCGGACGGCCTCGGCGCCCAGGGCGCGGGTGGTGCGGCCCGAGGCGCGGCTGTATTCGGTTTCGCCGACGCCGACGATGCAATACTTGTCTCGTGGATTGCCTGCCATATCGTTCCCTCCGGATGGCAATGAGTTAGGACAGAAAAACGGACGCAATGTTACAGGTAGTTGATTGAGGCCGGCGTATGAGCCCCGAAGTTCTGCGCGAAGTAGTCCGCGATGTACTTAAACTGGTCATCGCTGAGGACTGCGGATCGCACTGGGTCCCCAGTATCGAACATCGCAATTGCAGACGCCCCCTTGTTGAACTGGAGGCGGCTCTCGTCATCCAGATAAATGAGACCCGCCTCAATGTCAGGACAACCCGTCGCCAAGCTGACTAACCGGGATGGACTGCTGCCAGCGAATTTTTCCGTGATCGCGTAAGCAAGGGCTTCTCGTGCCTGACCGAAAAATCCAAACCTATTGGCTGTCTCAATTATCCTGCGAGCCAACGAATAACCAGAGCCTGTTACACCCAGGATTTGATCGATCTCTGCATTTTCGATTGCCTCCCAGCGTCGATTGTCTGCTTCCATAGCCCACTCAAAGTAGGTCATATCGTCATCATAATCGCTGTAATTGCCAAACATACCGTATGCGTCGTGCCCGTAATCAAGGGATTCGTCCACATCCCTGTTGTGGCTGTTCTGGGCATTCCGAATGATGCTGACCGGAGTAGGAACCAGACCGAACCAATCCCATTCTTGCCTGGGCACTTCAAGGGTCCCGCGGCAACCCTTAGCGCGAAAGGCGTTACAGCCCCAAAATTCGCTTCCTGGATTCGGACCACGACGGGCGACCTTAATCCTTATCGGCCCACCGCATTGGGGGCAATTGGGCGCGATCATATCATTGGCACCTTCGTGCATTGGTTCCGGCGGTACATGTATCAGGCGGCACATTAACCTGGCCAGTGCCTCAGGTTCGTCAACAGATTCCCCGCCGTCCCGGTTACGGCGGTGGGTCTGCCTTGATGTCAGTGGGCAGCTCCGGCTCGCCTGGGTCGGGTGGCGGAACTATGGACACCTCCACGCCTTGCTCGGCGGCCATATAGCGATATGCGGGCGATATAGAGTAGCCGGCAACCACTGCGCAGGCCGGATGGCCGGTCAGTTTTTCCAATAAGTCGGCCCTGGTTACGGCGCGCTCGATGTCGTGCTTTCCGATACCGGACGACACTTCAACCGCCAAGTAGGTCCGCTCTCCGGTCCGGCGGTCGAGGCCACGCACCGGCACGTCCAACGCCATTAGCTGAATCCGGTCTGCTTCGTCAAGACTGCCAGCGTCGATGGCATCGTCAATCGTGTCGGCCAGCTCGGGGGGTTCGATTACCCGGATGCGCCTGAGCAAATGCCCGAAATAACCCGGAGCGTTTCTTTGTACCCTGCGCTCCGCTTCGTCGCCAATCAGCCTGGCCAGTTGAATGTCGTGGTAGTCCAACCGCCTTACCATGTCTCGCATCTGAACAGTTAGCTGTCGAACCTGCTCCGTCAGCGCAATCATCTGCGCCGGCAGTTGCAGGAATTGCTCATCCAGAATCTGCCGGCGCAACCGTTCCCGATGCTCCGGGTTACGTTCCAACAGGCGGATCAGGTCGTCGAAGGTGATGGTTTCTTCAGCAGCCATTGCGTTATTACTATCTCTGCTTTTTGATTCCGCCGCTTAAGTGTACACCACCTGCATAGCCTGGCGTACTTCGTCCATGGTTTGCTGGGCGATGGCGCGTTCGCGCTGGGTGCCGTCGCGGAGCACGTCGCGCACATAGTCGGGATGCTCTTCGTACCAGGCGCGCCGCTCGCGGATCGGTTCCAGGAAGCGGTTGATGGCATCGGTGAGCCGCTCTTTGACCTCCCGGTCGCTCACTGTGCCAGCGGTGTAACGTTCCTTCAGTTCTGCCACTTCGTCCGGGTTGTCGTTGAACGCGTCGTGATACAGGAAGGCCGGGTTGTATTCCACCACTCCGGGGTCGGTGGCCCGCAGCCTGGGATTCTGGCCGGTGACGTCGGTGACCATGCGGCGCACCCGGTCTTCCACAGTTGCCGGGGCGTCGGCCAGATACACGGCATTGTTCAGGCTCTTGCTCATCTTGGCCTGGCCGTCGGTGCCGACGAGACGGGGCACTCGGCCCACCTGGGCCCGGGGAATGGGAAATACCTCGCCATACAGCCGGTTGAAGCGACGGGCTACGTCTCGGGTGTATTCGATGTGGGCCACCTGATCCTCGCCCACCGGCACCAGGTGGGCCTTGGGCAGCAGGATGTCGGCGGCCTGGCTGATGGGATAATTGAAGAAGCCCAACGTGATGGACTGGTTTTCCGACTCCAACTGCGCGGTTTCGGCGCGGAGGGTTGGGTTCCTCTGGTGCTGATTCAACGGCATCAGCATGGAGAAGAACATGGTCAACTCGGCGTGCTCCGGCACGTAGCTCTGGATGACGAAAGACGACTTCTCCGGGTCGAGGCCGACGGCCAGCCAGTCGGTGGCAACTTCCAGCACCGACCGTTGGATGAGGCCGATGTCGTCCAGATGGTCGCCCATCGCCTGATAGTCGGCGATCAGGAAGAAGCACTCGTACTCATGCTGCATCTGGACCCAATTCTCCAGCGCCCCCAAGTAGTGTCCAAGATGTAGTTGCCCAGTGGGCCGCATTCCCGTAAGGATGCGTTGCTGATCAGCCATGTCAGATCGTCTCCTGAGCCAATATCCTGAAAAACCAGAGGATACCCGGTGTATCTAATTCACGTCGCCGCCGGCCATACCGGCCAGCAAGGTGGCCCGGTTCCGAGCGCCGGCGCCAGGGGCGTCGAGCGTTTGACGGCGCCGCCGCAGGTATTCTAGCAGGCCATCCGTGGCGGCGGCTTTACATTCGCCGCAAGTCAGCGCCCCGGAGCGGCACCGCTCTTGCAAAGCCGCGTATTCTTCCGGTTCCGGTGTGGCGTAGAAGGCGTGCAGGCTGGATACGGAGCAGACGCGCGGGTCGGGATTTCCGCCCTTTTCGCGCTGCTCTTCCAGGGTGCGGCGACCTCCGGTATAGGCGCGACCGATACGGCGTCGTATATCGGCCGGGTCATCATCGTAGGCAATGCGCCCCGGAGGGACTGCGTTGGTCATAACCTCAACCGCGCTGCCGGTGGCCGGGTCGCTGTAAGTAGTCAGCCCGCGCATCATCCGGAGGTACAACGCCGATGGCTTGACGAAGCCAAAACGTTCCGCCACGTTACGCGCCATGCGCACGTACACGTCGCCGCCGATGCCGTCCAGTACCAGCGTCCGGCAAGGCCCACCGCCCTCTGTTTGCTGGGGATGCAAGATATCCGCGAGGCGCAAGAGGGGGCGGAAAGTATCGGTCGCGCTGTCGCGCAGTCGAAGCCCCAGCGCAGAGTTCAAAACGCTCAAAGGAATGGCGTTTCCCAGGGCAAAAGCCGTTTGTATGACCGCGGGGTTGTCCTGCTGGAGGTAGGCGTCGGCGCGATCCAGATCAAGGCCGGCGGCGGCCATCGTCAGCAAACTTTCTCGCATGATGAGACGCGCCTGTTCCAAGTCATCCAGCTCGTCCCGGAAACCCACTACGATGTCTGCGCCCAGACGCTGGAAGAAGGCGAGCAGGTTGACCAGCGTACCTTGACCGAGGTGCATCGGGCCGTCGATAGGGAAAGTGGCAACTACCTTGCAGCGGTGACCGTCAGTCAATGCCTGCAAGAATAGATCGGCGTCCCTGCTGCCCACGGTTTGCCCCGTCACCATGTAGGGGTGCGGCGCATCGAACCACTGAGCGAACTGCCGTCGCTGCTCCGGGTACGCTTCGTTGAGGCCGGTTACGCGCAGTTCTTTGATGAGTTCGTTTTCCCGCGCCAGCGGCTGATCGCCGGTGCGAACCACCAGCGACGGAATGGCAATATCGGCTTCTTCAGTGCGGGTCTCGGGCGATTCGGCGTCCAGGATCTGCCCGTGCAGACGGCTCAGGCGTTGGGCGATGTCGTTGAGCGTCCGTTCCTGCGCCTCGCGGGCGTTGGACAACAGCAGCCGGGCAATGTCTTCCGCGGTTTCGGCGGACAGACCCAGCTGTCGCGCCCGGCGGCGGGCGCTGACGAAGAGATTTTCCTCCACCGCGGGCTTGTGTATGGTGTCGCTTTCCAAGTACTTTTCCGCGGCGACGTTGCGGGAAGCTTCGATGCGAGCGTGGGCCAGCTCCAGGATCCGGTCGTGGCTGCCGGCTATGATCGCCCGTTGCCGACCCCGATACTCGCCATACGGAAGGCCACCGGCCGGCATCTGGGAGCGAACCAAAGCGGGGTCTTCGCCGGCCAGGAGGCGGTTGACGCCTTGTTCAATCTCCTCAACTTCCGCCAGGCGTCGCCAGTCCGGCGGCACCAGGGCAGCCGGCTGCCCGTCCAGCCATGCGGCCAAGCGAGGCATCCGCTCGTCGTAAATTGCGGCCGCCCGGGGCCAGCCCAACTTTTCACGGAGACCCAGCGCCGGCATCAAGTAATCCCGCCGGTACGCGGCGAGGTAAATCTCACGCGGGCGGCCGGAGGCCGGGGTTTCGCGCAGATAGTCGGCATGGCGTTCCGTATCCGCCAAATCCAGTAAGGCTGCGTGCATCAACAAAAAGGCGATGTCATCGTCAGCAGATGCGGACCACATGCCCAGGATACCCTCTCGAACCGCGTCAATGAATGCCTCGGGAGCGCCGGCTCCCCGCAGCCATGCGGCGGCGATGGCGCTGGAAGTTTTCCAACGGTTGGGGTCCTCGGGAGCGCCGGTCAGGTGGAACAGGGCAGCCGCATTGGTTTCCGCCGGCTTCCCGTTCGCGCCGCCGGACGCGATCAACTCGGCGGCAACGCCGGCGATGCGCCGGGCCGCCGGTAGTCCCTCCGCGTCCGGATGCCCCGCATAAACAGCGGTCAGGGATGTTGTCAACCGATGCCCGTCGGGAATGTAGGGTTGAACGGTAGCCATAACGCCAAGAACTGCGATCCATCCAATTTGGCTACATCATACCAGCAACGCCGGACATTCATCGCGCGCCGACCGGGTGGTAGAATAGATCTAAACATGAGGTAAGTAATGGCAGACCGGATCGAAACTTTCCAGGACTTGCTTAAACTGCTGGACAGCAAGCCGGAGTGGGTCGAAGAGTTGCGCGCGCGGCTGCTGCCCGCGGAACTCCTAGCCCTGCCGGCGCTGGTGGCCGAATTTGTCGCTTCCACCAACAAGCGGTTCGACGCACTTGAAAGGGACGTGGCGGAATTGAAGGCCGGCCAAAAGCGCATGGAAGCCCGCCAGGACCGAATGGAAAACGACATCGGCCAAATCAAAGGGAATTATATCGCAAATTAGCCAAAAGTGCTTGACTTTGACGGCAGCGATGGCTAAAATACTGCCATAAATCAAACCTGAAAAGGTGCGAAAATGGCAACGACAAAAGGCCCCGGCAAGTCCTATCGCAAGGGCATCACCCTGATCGATGCGGTTCAGAAATTCGGCACCGAGGAAGCCGCCGAGGAATGGTTTGTTGCCCAGCGTTGGCCCGATGGCGTGCGCTGTCCGTTCTGCTCCGGCGATAACATCGCCACCATCGCCAATCGCAAGCCGCAGCCTTACCGTTGCCGCACCTGCCGCAAGCACTTCAGCGTCAAAACCGACACCTTGCTCCACAGCAGCAAGATACCGCTCAGCAAATGGGCCATCGCCTTCTACCTGTACGCCACCAATCTGAAGGGCGTCAGCAGCATGAAATTGCACCGTGACCTGGGGATCACCCAAAAGTCCGCCTGGTACATGGCCCATCGCATCCGCGAAATGTGGGATGACGCTACCGAACGGTTCGCCGGTCCGGTTGAAGCTGACGAAACCTACATCGGCGGCAAAGAGGCCAACAAGCACGAGTCCAAGAAACTGCGCCAGGGCCGCGGAACCGTCGGCAAGACCGCCGTCGCCGGCGTCAAAGATCGAGTCACCAATCACGTTGACGCGGCGGTCGTAGAACGCACCGACGGGCAAACGCTCCGGCAATTCGTCCACGAGCGCACCGCCCCTAGCGCAATGGTGTACACTGACGAAGCGGCGGCATACCGGCGGCTCGACCGACACCATGAGGCCGTAGCGCACGGCGTGGGCGAGTACGTGCGGGAACAGGCGCACACCAACGGGATGGAGTCCTTCTGGTCCATGCTCAAACGCGGGTACGTCGGAACCTACCATCACATGAGCGTCAAGCACCTGGATAGGTACGTAACGGAGTTCGAGGGCCGGCACAATGCGCGCCCGCTGGATACCGCCGACCAAATGGCAGCTTTGGCGAGAGGATCGGACGGCAAGCGCATGACCTACGAAGGGTTGATTGCCAATGGCTAGGAGTCAATACAGATGGGCATTCCGATTACTGCCAATCCAGATGACGTAGCGTGCTTGATAGCACAGGCCACAGCGTCAATTCCTGAAAATCTTATTGACGTTCCGCCCGAAGTCCGCAACCTTCTGCTCGGCGCTTTGGATGACTGCATCCACATCGGTGGGTTCGTACCGGATACCACATCTGGGACACCCAAACTCGTTGCCCGATTTGAGTTCTCCGAGCGTTTTGCGAAAGCCCTCGCCGCACTGAATGCAGTTCAGGTTCAATAGGATGCTGTCATTGAACCGGAAACGTGGCATGATAAAACCTCCCTGTCCGAACTCCGGACAAGGAGGCCATGCGTTGCGGGCGAGCCTGGTACGCTGGTACAATACTAGCGCCTAGGACATTCCGACTGCCTGCTGTCGTCAGGTGTTCGGCGTTGCCCCCCGATGCGCTAACATCGGGGGGCAACGTGATTTAAGATTTGCGTTATTGTAACAGACGATAATCCAGATTGGAATCGTCTGCCGTTTTCTTCTATCGCAACGTCAAGCCGCACTGCGTGGCAATGGTCTGAATGCCAGTTTCCGACAAAGGCGATGACCCCAGAATCAAGTTGAGGTTCTCAACGTGTTCTTGAATCTCGTAATCGGAGATTTTCTTGCTGTAAGAGCGTTCTTGCTGAGCTTTCAGCGTGGCGCAGTTCCAGGTGATAATCCCCGGTTGAACGTGCAACTTCGACAGATTATTGACCTTGCCGTCCAGAGTTGCAATCTGTTCCTCTACGCCATCAACCCGCTTCGCCACCTGTTCCAATGGCGTCAGCGTCGGGGTTGGTGTTGGCGTCGGCGTGGCAGTAGGGTTGGGAGTTGCGGCTGGCGTCCCACTCTGTGCAGCCGACGCATCGGGCCACAATGCGACCGAGGCGATGGCGGCTACGGCGATAACGGCGATACTTGCGATGGCGATCCAACGGGTCATCTGGCACCTCCTAGCGGCGCTGGTAGGGCGTCTTGCCACAGCCGCCGGTCTCAACGCAAATCCCGCTAGGAGGCACGTGAGTGCCCCACTGGCGCAAACGGATTTGCGTTGATTTTGAGGCGTCCTTATGGACGAGACCTCGGCTGTGGCGGCGTCCGCTATGAGCGCGCAGAGGCTGGCTGTCAAGAAATTGCTTGCAATCGCGTTACGACGGCGGCACAATAACGACGACCCATCCCGACGTATAGGACAGCATCATGGCTCGGACAAAACGCACCAGAGGTCGGCCGCCAGGGCCGTTGCCGCCTCGCATTGACGCTACGCCGGAGCAAATAGCCAACGTCGTGCTCAACGCCGGCCGGCCAACTTCGGCGATCCGGGAACGACGATACGTCTGCTCCGATTGCGGAAACCGCGTGTCTTACCCAGACACCTTACGCAGCGATGGCCGCTGCGAGAAATGCCATCGTAAGGCCCGGTGATAATCCGGGCCTTTGGCTAATTTGCGATATAATTCCCAAATCAAAGGGCAGATAACCCCGATCACAGCACGCCGCATGGTCGGCAAAATCGCCGAAGTCACCCAATCACGCCGCCCTCGCTGGTTAGCGGATACCGACATAATCGATATCGCCGACGATGCTGATACCGCCAACGTCCCGTACAACGAACTGGAGAGTTTTCGAGCGATTGATCTTGCGCTGCGCGCTATTGACAAATCCAGCGCGGACCGCGCCGAGCACTACGTCATCATTGAATGCTCATCTACCGTTGATGCCAATGACGTGGAGCGCGCCCGTAGAAACGCCGCGTATATGACCCAATTCACCGGCCAACCGACCCGAGCGGTGGTCATTGGCAACCAGGTTCCGGTCGAAGTGGAACGGCTGGCTGACCAAATGTCCGTGGCCTGTATCACCATCACTAACAAATCGGCGCGGCCCCGGTAGCGGCGCAGCCGGACCCGCTCAGGATGAGGCCGGGTCAGTCGGACGCTGGGCAAGTCGCTTCAGGAAACGGTCAACAGCCACGTTCACCGCCTCCGGCTGTTCCAGCGTTACGAAATGCCCGGAGTCCGGAATGACCACGACCTCCGCATCCTGAAGTTCCCGCCCCAGGTACTCCGCGTATCGCACCGGAGTCATAATATCGTCCGCGCCCACCAGGACCAGAGTCGGCAAGGCGATTTCTTTGACCCGCTCCATAACGTCGAATTTGTCACAGGCCGACAGGTCGTTGTGCTCTACCATCGGGCCGGACTGCAAGGCGCGGGCCGCCAGTTGCGGCGCCAACTCGCGATTGATGGCTTCGTAGTATGCGGGAGCCTCGGCCCGCCATTGCGCGTCGTCCAGGCAGCGGTTCAGGTAGTCGGGATGCACCCGCAGCCGCGCTCCGGCGCCGATCAGCGCCAGCCCGGCCAGGTCCTCGGGGAAGCGCAGGGCGTAATCCAGCGCAATGGCTCCACCCATGGAGTGACCGAACAGTACAAAGGGCGGATAACCCTTCCCACGGGCGTACTCCCGCAGCCAGTCCACGTAGCCGCCGATACTGTCACGGGTTTCCCCGTCAGGGTGGCCGGGAAGATTCACCGCGTCGGCATTGGCGAACCGAGCGGTCTGGTAGTGATAGGTAAGTTCGTTCTGGCCGGAGCCATGGACCATAACCAACTGCATTGCCGTAATCTGCGCCTCCTTTGGATCTTGTACCACTGTTACAGCAGGTGACCCTGGCCATTCATTGGCGTATCCGGTTCATCACCGCCGTCATCCTCATCATCATCGTCAACGTCGTCGGACAGATCGGTTTCACCCATTTCCGATGCGTCGCCGTCTTCATACTGACTGTCCGCCTGGGCGGCGATCTCCTCTGCCTGGGCCAGCGCCGAACCGGCTTCTTCATTCTGCCGCGAGGGGTCTTCCCGGCTGTAGTCGTTGGCGCGGAAGCAGTAGATAGAAACCACGCTGTCGTCGCCGCCCCGCTCTCTCCAGATGATTACGCCCTTGGTCTGACGGGTGTTGACCACTTTGACTTCAGCGAGATTAATGCGAACCACCTGGCCGTTGGCCGAAATAATGAACACCTCGTGCCCTTCTTCATCGTTCATTTCGGCGGAGGTCACGATCTTGGCGTCCACCACCGGCCCGGTGGGCTTGTCGCCCTGGTCCACGGCAAAGGTCTTCACGCCCATGCCGCCCCGGTTGGTTTCGCGATACACCGCTTCTCCCTTGCTGTTGCACAAGGGCGTGGCTTTCCCATAGCCCTTCTCGCTGACCACCAACAGGAATTCGTCTTCGGGATCATTCACCACGTCCATCGCCACCACCCGATCCTTCCCGCTGTGCTCGTCCTTGAACTTCATGCCGATAACGCCGGCCGCGTTGCGATTCCGCTCCGGGATACTGGACACCGGACACAACAGGGCCTGGCCCTGTTCGGTGACCAACACGATTGAGGCATCGGCATGGGCGGGGCGCACCGCCACCAACTCGTCGCCGTCCAGGATCTTCATGGCGATAAGGCCCGATTTCCGCAGGTTTTCCAATTGACCCGGACGCAGCGCGTTGACCCGCCCGTTGCGAGTGGCAAAGATATAGAGGCGGTTGTACTCGCCCCGGCTGGCCGGCAACATGGTCTGCACCTGCTCCCCGGGTTGCAAGGGGATCAGATTCACCAACAGGGTTCCTCGCGCTGTCCTGCCGGTATCGTTAGGGGTTTCGTACACGTTCAATGGATAGACGCGGCCCTTGTTGGTGAAGAACAACAATTGCTCGTGGGTGTTCACCACCGCTATCTGCATGATGGCGTCATCGTCGCGGTTGTTGGCCCCGCGCACCCCTTTGCCGCCGCGTCGCTGGTTGCGGTAGGTGTTGATGGGCACGCGCTTGATGTAGCCGCGCTGGCTCAGGGTGACCACCACGTCTTCCTGGACGATGAACTGCTCGATGGACTGTTCTTCCAGTTCCGCTCGGATAATTTCAGTGCGGCGAGCGTCGGAGTGCTTGCGCTTGACTTCGCGGGTTTCCCGCTTGATTTCGGCGCGGATTTTCTGGGGGTTTTGCAGCAAGTCCTCCAGGCGGGCGATGGTAGCCAACAGGTCGTTGTACTCCTCATCCAGCCGTTGCCGTTCCAGGGCGGCCAGCCGGCGCAGCTGCATATCCAGTATGGCCTGGGCCTGGATTTCCGACAGGTCGAACTCCTGCACCAGGTTATTCCGCGCGGTCTCCACGTCCTGGCTGTTGCGGATGGTTTCAATGATGGCGTCGATGGCGTCCAGGGCCTTGAGAAGACCCTCCACGATGTGCGCCCGGTCCCGCGCCCGCCCCAACTGGTATTCGGTGCGGCGGCGGATTACGTCTTCCCGATGGGCGACGAAGTAGGTTATGAGATCTTTCAGCGGCAATTCCTGGGGCTGGCCGTCAACCAGCGCCAGCATGATGGCGTTGAACGCAGAGCGCAGCGCCGTCCGCTTGTACAGGTTGTTCAGGATCACCGTAGCCTGGGCATTGCGGGCCAACTCAATGACCACCCGGATGCCGCGCCGGTCCGACTCGTCGCGAATCTCGGTGATCCCCGCCAGGGTCTTGTCCCGCACCAGGCTGGCGATTTTCTCGACCAGGGTCGCCTTGTTGACCTGGTAGGGCAGCTCGCTGATGACGATGCGCTGCCGGTTGGAGTTGCGTCCGGGCATATCCTCGATCTGGGTCACTGCCTCCATGACGACGCGGCCCCGGCCGGTGGCGTACATATCGCGCACGCCGGCTACGCCGCGAATGCGTCCGGACGTGGGAAAATCCGGCGCCGGCACGATCTCCATGAGTTGGTCAACGTTGCACGCCGGATGATCGATGACGTAGCAAATGGCATCACAGATTTCGCCCAGGTTGTGGGGCGGCATATTGGTTGCCATTCCTACCGCAATGCCCGATGAACCGTTGACCAGCAGGTTGGGCATTCGCGCCGGCAGCACTTGGGGTTCCTTGAGGGAATCGTCGAAGTTGTCGCTGAAATCAACGGTTTGCTGGTCGATGTCGGCCAGCATCTCGTCGGCGATGGCGGCCAGGCGCGCCTCGGTATAGCGCATGGCGGCCGGCGGGTCGCCGTCGATGCTGCCGTAATTGCCCTGGCCGTCAATCAGCGGAGCCCGCATGGAAAACTGCTGAGCCATTCGGACCAGAGCGTCGTACACCGACCCGTCCCCGTGGGGGTGGAACTTGCCCAGCACTTCGCCCACGATGCGCGCGCTCTTGCGATACTGGCTGCCCGGCCGAATGCCCATGTCGTGCATGGCATAGAGGATCCGGCGCTGCACCGGTTTCAACCCGTCCCGCACGTCCGGCAGGGCCCGGGCCACGATGACCGACATCGCGTAGGAGAGATACGACTCGCGCATCTCATCGCCAATTGCGCGATCAATGAATTCGCCGCCGGTTTGTGGTGGAGGAGCGGTGGTCATCGTGGGTTTCTCCTTGTGTCGTTACTCTCAATAAAATCCTGGGCGCGTTCCACCAGTCCCAGGAACAAATTGCCGAAGCTGGCCGGAACCTCGTCGGCGCGTTCCGGCAGGAACTGCACTCCGATTACCCAGCTGTGTTCCTTGCTTTCCAGTCCTTCAATCACGCCGTCGTCCAGTTGATACGCAATGGTCAGCAACCGCTCGGCTCGCTGCGGTTCGCGCAGGCCCAATTGATGCCGGCTGTTGACGCGGAACATTCCTGCGCTGCCGATGATGGCGGCAACTTTGGAGCCCGGGGACAGGTAGATTTGGTGTCTAACCGTCTCGGTTACGTCATCGCCCTGATGTCCGCCTACGTCCTTTGCCGGCTGCCCGCCGAAGCAGGCGTTGAGCAGGTGCATCCCGCTGCCGGTGGCGAGTGCCGGCATATCGACGGCCAACGCCGCGTGGAGCAATCCGGCGGCTTGCGGGTTGCCGACATCGGGAACGAACAGGCCGCCAATTCCGGCCATTGCGCCGGCTCCGGCGTCGGGGGCAACAATACGAACTTGCCCGCCGGCCTCCTCAACCGCGCGGATAGATGGTTCAGGATGGTGGCCGTTGCGGTCGTCGGCCAGGACGGCGATGGTGGGCAAAATAAGCAGTCTTGAACGGGCTGGCAGGTTCTTTGATTATACTAAAAATCAGGCCAACCCGCCCGTTATGCCCGTCATCATATTTCGCCGAAAACCGCTTCCGTGCTACCCTGCGTCCAGGAAAAGCGGAGGCAAATCAAAGATGACAACCGCAGATACTCAAGCATCGGAACCGGCCGCGGACCCGGCGGCCGGCATTGAGGACACCGGCGCCTTTCAAGTTCTGGTGAGCTACTACGACGGAGAGGACTTTGACGGCGACTGGCGCTGGTGCGCCGACGCCCCAGAGATTGGAGTAGCGTCCGATGGGCGCACCTACAAGGAAGCGCTCGCAATGGTGAAAGACGCCATTCAATGTTTTATGTCCGGCTACCCGCCAGGACAGTTCCCGGTCTGCCCGCCCGGTGCCATGGCAAAAGCCTGCTCCGAATACGCCGACGAAGGGCTGAGGTACACCCTTGATAAAGTCACTGTCTCAGGGCCTAACCCATACCGCTGAAAATTGCAGTTCAGCCGGTGTACTCAATACCCAGGCAAGCCAACCGCAATGATGTTGCGCGCGCATTGAGGGCGGCCGGGTTCATGTTCACTCCCGGCCGTGGCCGCGGCGGCCATGACAAGTGGACTTTGGAAACGCACACGGTTTCAGTACCCCGTCACAACGGTGATATTCGAGCCAAAACCTTCGCCGGAATACGGCGTCGGGCCGGCGGCTGGTCGTTAGCAAAGTTCTGGTGGTACGCCGACGGGATGCGGGGGCCGGAACCGGATTAGTCGGCGGCCCCAGCGTTGAACGCCGACGGCGCCGCAAGCAGGTGTTACCTGCCTATAGGGCGCCCCAACCAATAGAATATCTGCGAGAGGGCTTGCCGCCGTTCGGACATCTCCATCCCCTTATTCAGCAATCTCGTAGGCAATCACCAATTCGACGGCAGCGGTATGCAGCCGGCGATCAACAGTCCACAGTTTCGTAGCGTCGTCTAACATGGCCGATGCCAAAAGGTGTACGTCAATGTAGCCGATCCCCCGTCCCATGAGTCGTCGCGCCTCAATGAAGTCAATTACCTCCGAGTGGCCGGCCCAGGGCGCCCGCGGCGATCTGTTCAGAATTCGAATGGTTTGTTGACGATCCCGTATATTTCCGCACGCCAACTCGCCAATTACCATGGGGTGAGTCAATATCTCCCCGCTACTGAGGAGTTCTATCAGGTGGAATAAAGGCGAACGCCAATGATCTATCCACACCGGGGTGTCGACCAGTATCATGACAGTTCGCTGCGCCTACGAGGGATTGGCTGCAGGTCGGGCATGGTACCACCCATTTTCGCCAATCTCCTGGCGGCTTCCCGCTCGACCAACGCTTTGAGAGCCGCATTGACGAGTTGCGTCGTGCCATCTATGCCAGTGAGCCATTTGGCATCTTCCAGTAATTCGTCATCCAGGTTCACAGTCGTTCTCATAACACTCTCCTATCACACGCATTATATTATACATCAATTGATGCGCCCTTATCCCAATCCTCCAAAACCATCCGCGCCACCTGCCGGCCCATGCGTACCGAGTAGTTGGTTCCCCGGTCTTCCGGGTAGATTTGCGTGGTGTTGGCCAGGTACAGCGACCGGAACGGCGTCCGGTGGTCCGGGATGCGTTCACTGTAATTGACGCCAATTATCGGCTGCGCCCCGTCAACCCGGTGATGGTGGTACTCCAGGATCCAATCCCGCTTGAAATCGGGGTTCAATCGTTGCAGGTAGGGAACGAACTCCTCCAGCAACTCCGCCGGTTCCTTGCGATACAGCTCGCTTTCGCGGTCGGGGTAGTTGGTGAGATAGACAATGTGCTGGCCGCCGTACAGGTTGCGGTCGATCATGTTGGTGTGCTCGATGACGCCGACGAAAGGCAGGCTGCGGTCGGCCACGTTGAGCCAGTACTTTGACGTCAAGGGCCGGTCCAGCACCAGGATCAGCAGCACCGCCGACAGGTAGCGGGCCGATTCCAGCACGGCGCGGTAATCGTCGGGCAAGTCAGGCGCCAGCCGGGTGAACACGTTGGACGGGGTGGTGGCAATGACCGCGTCGTACTCGTAATCCCGCGCGTCGCCGCCCTTCACGGCGGCGGTGAAGCCGGTGGCGCGGCCATCGGCGACGTTGATGCGGCGCACCGCCGCGCCAATATGCACTTGACCGCCCTGCTCCACAATACGCTCCCCGCAGGTGTCGAACACCGCGCCGAAGCTGCACATCGGATAGCCCAACCGCTCCTTCTGCATCCGTTTCCGCGACGCTACCCTGAGGTAGATCTTGCCCCACAGCCAGGTCATGCTGACCTGGTCGTAGTAGTCGCCGAACTTGCCCCGCAGCATGGGTTCCCAGATTACTCGGTAGGCCGCCTCTCCCATGTGTTTGCGGGTCCATTCGGCGGCGGTAACGTCCTCAAACTTGCGCCAGTTGCGGGTTTTCTGCAAGAGGAACGTCCACAATCCCAGCCGGATGCGCTGGGCGAAAGGCAGCGGAGAAAAGCGCAACAGGTCCATTGGGGTGGCGAAATCCCAGATGCGGCCACCGTGGAACAGCCCCACCTTCGACTCCAGCCATTCCATAGAGTCGCCCAGCCCAAGCTCGTCCACCAACTCCACCATATCGGTGTCGCTGACGAACAGGTGGTGATACCCTCGCTCCAACTGGCCGCCGCCCACCTCAAAAGTTGACGCCTGCCCGCCCAGGAAGGGAGCGACCTCGAACACCTCGGCGAAATGTCCCCGGTTGGTCAGTTCCAGGGCGGCGGCCAGGCCGGCCGCGCCGCCTCCGATGATACCTACACGCATAGCTCAATTATCCTGTGCGGCGCCCGCTCCGGTACGTCCGGGAACCGGGGTTGTCGCGCCGTCCGGTTCGCTCTCCGTCTCCCCTTCCGGTAAGGCCGTCAGCCGGCGCAGCGACAGGTTGTGCCAGAGGAGCAAAACCAACCCGGCGATGTTGACCGGCAGCCACAGCGCGACCAGATGCACCGCCACCGTATAGGCCGCCGCCAGCGCCGCGCCGATGCCCAGCGCCACCAGGGTCTGCTGGGCTACCACCTCGAAGGGGCCGATGCCGCCGATGGACGCCGGTATGGCGGTGATGAGATTCGACGTAACCGTTACCAGCAGAATCGCCGCCGCCAGCAACCAGAACGAACTGAAGTAGTCCTGAAGGTTGAAGGAGTACGCCACGATGAGATACACGCCGGCCTCCGCCAGCCACACCGGCAGGGAACCCAGGAACAGTACAGCGTGCTTGCGGGGAGAATTCAGCGCGGCCAAGCCTTCAACGAATCCGTGAATAACGTCCGTGGCTATAACGCGGAACCTGGCCGGCAGGATTACCGCCAGGGCCACGAGCCAATCCACGGCCCGACGGCTGGTCGCCAGCGCCGTCAGCGCTACCAACGCGATTGCGAAGCTGAGAATGACGCCCACCATCAGCACGATGGCAGTGGACTGGTGGGCCAGGCTGGCGTCGTTGAACCGGCCGGCGGCCAGCAGGATGGGCGCTGCCACCGCGCCCATGGCCAGCAGCGTGAGCCCGTCGTACAGCCGCTCCACACTCAGCGTGGCGATGGACGCCGGGACGCTGACCGATTTTTCCCGCTGCGAAAGATAGACGGCCCGCACCAGTTCGCCCAACCGGGCCGGCAGCACGTTGTTCGCCATATAACCGATGATGATGACGGGATACAGCCGCCGGGCGGGAATGCGGTCGATGGGCGACAGCAAATATTGCCAGCGCAGGGCGCGGAACCACTGTCCGATGAAATACAGCACGATGGCCGGCGCCAGATAGAGGTAGTTTGCGGTCAGCAACGCCTCCATCAGCTCCCGCCGGTCCACCAGCAACACCAGCAGGCCCAGCGCCACCACGCTGACCAGCACACCCGCCCAGAAGCGCCAATTGCCAAGGAAGTAGGTCATCGTTAATCGGCGTCGGGAGACGGGTGCGTGTTTGAGAATCCCACCGGGGAGGTATCGCCAATCTCCAAATTCTGCCTTCCCGTGAGTGTTCTCACCCGCCAACGGTCAACTTCGCGGATAGTGTAGGGCCGCGGCGGTTCGCGCAACGCTCTTTCCAAATCAGGCAACACCCCTGCTACCGTCGCTATGATTTCTGTAATTTCCGGTGGGCTCATTTCGTTATCGTAAAAATTCCGATGGCCGTTATCAGCCGCGACGTAGGCATCAATGATGCTGCGGCTGTCGTATTCAGCGGACAATTGTCTTGCGATATGGCCGACGGTGCGATGGCTGCCCAGGTTCATCCAACCCCGCTGCTGCCCGTGCGCCTTGAGCATCTGGGCTAGCGCGCCCCAAATCTTCTCGGTGGCCTGGAGACGGTCGCCCCGGTCAAGCTCGTAAGGCGCTTGTTGGATCAACCGCCGGCTGATTTGCACCCGGTCTTCTACCGTAGCAAATCCGGGTTCCGGCAACGCGGGCGTCGTCGTCATGTGCAAACCTCTTCTATTCTTGGAACCGATCTTTGGTGTATTGGTAATACTCGGCGGTGAACCAGTCGCTTTCCTGACGACGCGCAATGATGTATTCCAGCGCAGAACGCAATTTCTCGGGGTCGGCGGCGGTGTCCCTGAAGAACGCGACGTCGGAGTTCAACTGACGCCAAATTCCGGTGTCCGTGCGCGATTCTCCGGGCCGACGGTAGGTTTCAGGATACCACAGCAAATTTCGCATCGGCCCGTCCTTGCGGTACTGGTCGGTGTCCTCCTGGTCAACGGCGTGGGCATATTCGGCGAGGTAAACGCTCGGACCGATGTCTTCTCCCACCCGGCGGCAACCTTCGCTGCCGTCGTCATCATTGGCAGCGCAGAAACGGTCAAACTGCAAGGTTCCCTGTTCCGTTTCCTTACGCACGTACCATTGGAACGGATACCACATATCGTAATCTACCTTGACGACACCAGATTGGGACCCCTCTGCTGCGGAAAATACCCGGTTTTTCAGGTCAACGTAGGTGGTCGTGAGGTCCGCTGATCCCTGAGCGTAGGCAAGGATCTCCAAGCTGGAATCGTCGTAGGTGTATGCGGCTCTCCATGCCCCCACCACTCCGGAGACCAACAGCAGGCCGGCAACACCCAATGCGGCAGCCGCGCCGGCCCCCGGCTGAACACGCACCAGCGCCGCCAGCAGCGCCGACAACGGCAAAAGGATCAGCAGGCCCAACCAGACCCAAATGTTCCCGTTGTCGCCTTTCAAAGCAAGCCAGGCCATCCATATCGCCAACCCGATCCAGGCCGGCGCAAGGACCAAAGACCAGACCAGACATCGACCACCGGCGCCGGCAAGAGGCCAGGGCACTCGATCCAGTAAATGTCCAATCAGCATTCCCGCTGCAATGGCTAAGGGAACGGTCATGTTCACCAGCAGCCACGGCATTTTCTCCGCCGCAAGGGTGTAGATCGCCAGCGTCGCCACCACCCAGGCCGCCAGGACGATGCTGAATCCGCCGTAGGCGGACCGGCGGCGTACCAGCCATACTACCGCCACGATGCCAAACGCCAAAGCCAGCAACTCGTACACGGCCAACCCGACGAAGTAGTAGTACCAAGGCTGGTTCCCCCGGGCCACGTCCTGCTGCATTAGCCAATAGCCGAGGCTTTGCCACGCGCCGGTGAACATCCCGGCCCAGTTGGTGAACAAAGTGGTGTAGAGTGGGATCCAAATCCCGTAGAACACCGCCGCGCACCCCAGCCAAACACCGCCGCCCCACGCGATCCCCACCGCTCCACCCACCGCCAGCAGCGTCAGCAACGCAAGCAATGGTATGAGGTAGTTCACTGCGACCCTGCCCGCGCTTAAATCTTCAACACCGGCCCCGGCGGGCAACAGTTGGCCTATAAATGCCGAACCACCCCAGCAAACCAGGAGCCACCAAAACGTCAGCAGCGCCACCGGCCCCAACAGCACCATGATTCCCCGCCACCCGGCGACCGCCGACAGGTTCAGGCGCAGGAGCGCGACCGCCAACAGCATCAACGCCAAGCCGGCGCCGTAGTCCGCAATATCACTGGTTATGTTTCCGGCGAGTATGCTCCGTTCGGACAACAATCGTTGGAATGGGCTCGCGACCACCACTGCCACCGCCGCGACAGTGGATAGCGTCGCAACCGCCACTGCCGTCAAATCTACGACACTCCGCACTCTCCACACCGCGCGCGCGAATCCAACAGCCAAAACAACCAGGACCACCGCCGCTGCTATATGGACCCACGTCGGAGCGGCCCAAATGGGCAGGGTCACGAAGGGAGCTTCCCAAACGGGCGCCCCAGTATCTCCGGTGGACCCGGTGTCGTGAGCCGCCAAAGTCAAACCGAAAGGCGATTGCGCTATGGCGATCAACGCCGCCGCCTGCGGCAGGGTCAGCGTCGCCAGGAGGATGAAGAACCCCGCCGCGCTCCCGCAGGCCGCGAGACTTTGACCCCCTCTAAGGGAGGCGAGAATTTGACGCCAGCCCAAACCCAAAGCCGCCATACCCATGAACAGTATCACGAAATAGGCCGTTTCCTTGGTGGCCAGCATCAGGGCGGTGATCGCCGCCGCGCCAAAAAGGTAGCGCCGGCGTTCCGACACGCTGTACCGCCACAGCATAATCAACAGCGACACCGCCCAGACCGCCATCAATATGTCGTTGCGCCCGAACCGGCTGAAATAGAGCAGAGACGGGGAGAAAGCCAATATGATGGCGGCGCAGACCGCCCCTTTTTCGCCGATTGCCTCCCTGAGGAAATAAGGCAGTACCACTAATACGACGCCGAACAAGGCATAGGGCAGCCGGGCCAAAAAGTCGGTATCGCCGATGAATTTGAGCGCCAGGGCGACCAGTTCAATCTGGAACGGCCCGTGCATCCATGGCGAATGCGCAAACTCCATCCCTTGGGCCAATTTCCAGGAAAAATGCAGGTGGATGGCCTCGTCGTAGTGCATGGCGCGGCCATCCAATTCCCAGAGCCGCATCGCCGCCGCGATGAGACCGATGACAAGGAAAATCCATTCCAACCTGCCGAAATGGAGGCGCGGCGCGTTGAGCCTCTTGATCCCGGCCGGCACTCGTCCCCGGAGAAATTGCAGCTGTTTGGTCGCCATCGTCCTGCTTGCTGTACGTTGTAACCCGGCGTTCAGTTTTTCGCCGATTGAAAGGGCTTGATCAGCCCGAATCTGGTCCCGGTTCTCCACCAAGGTTCGAGATGGTCCGTACCAGGTTCCGCCGGCTCGCCTCAGTTGATGGATGTTCCGGGCCTAGCGCATCTTCGCGGTCCGCGACGTTACGACGATGCAGGGCCGCCGCCTCCGAGTAGCGGCCCACGGAATGCAGTGCGTTGGCGAGACTGCCCCGGCTGCGCATGGTATCGGGATGGTTATCGCCCAGCGCGGCGCGCCGCGCCGCGAACAGCTCGCCAAACAACTCGATGGCGAGACCGGCGTTGCCGGCTGCATAGTGGCAATTGGCGAGGCTGCTGCGATAACGCAGGGTTTCAGGATGCTGGTCGCCGTAGATCCGCGCGCTGCCTTGCGCCGCGCGCTGGAACCAGAACAGCGCTTCCTCAAACCGCCGGGACGCCCGGTAGGCGTGGGCCAGCCGGCGCTGGGCCCGCAAGGTTTCGGGATGAGCGTCCCCATAGGCGGCGCGGGCTTCCTGCAACCCGGCTAAACGGGTGGTGATACGTGCGTCGGCCCGGGAACTCATGGCAGGATGGCCCGCATTTCGCCCATGCGGGAAACGTCGTAACCGCCCATGGCGTTCACCCCCGCCCGAAACTCCTGACCGATCTTCTCGTTGTTGTTCAGCAGTGTCAGCACGGGTTGCAGTCGCTCGCTCCGGTAATGTTCCATCGGGATAACCAGATCATATTCCTCAGCAAGCAGAGGGATGAAACCCAAGCCCAGGGCCCGCGCTGCCGACAGGATCCCCAAACCTGCGTCCGCCGACCCGCCCGATACCGCCGCCGCCACCGCCAAATGGCTGTACTCCTCACGCTGGTAGCCATTGATCGCTTCCGGCTCCACCCCCATACGCTCCAGCTGGTAATCAAGCAGCGCCCGGGTTCCTGAACCCCGCTGTCGGTTCACAAAGCGCACCTCAGGCCGCCGCAGCTCTTCCAGCGAGGCGACGCCCAACGGATTGCCCGCCGCGGTTATCAGCCCCTGTGTGCGTCCCACCAACCGCACTATTGCAACCGGGGTATCGGGGAGATACCGCCGGACATAGGCAACGTTATACTCGCCCGTCGCGGCGTCGAGAAGATGGCAGCCGGCCAGGTGCGCCTCGCCACGTCGCAAGGCGGCCAGCCCGCCCAGGCTGCCCACATGGGCCGACGCCAGGTTAACCGCCGATGCGCCCCCAGACCAATCGCGACGACGGAGGAAACTCTGCATCAGGTCCAGGGCCAGGTCGTGGCTGCCGATGGCTACGACCGTATTCTCCACCTCCGCCTCGGGGCGCAGCAACTCCACGTCAACCTCGGTTCCGGCGTCCAGCCCTTCGGTGTGGCGGGGGATGCGCACGATGCCGTCAGAACGCACCAGGGACATGACCACGCCGGCGCCGCGTTGCGTTGGAGTGGCCGTCATTTTTTCGCCCACTCGGCCAAGCTTGACTCTCAAGAACTCGTCCTCTCCGATGGGCGACAACGCTTTGCGGGTGATGCGAGCCTTGATGCGCGGGCGCGCCGGCGTCTCAACTCCGAGGAGACGATCCAGCAGCGGGCGCAGCAGCAGTTCCGCAGTCAACGCCGCCGACACCGGATAGCCCGGCAAACCAAGCACGGGCCGGCCCGACGCGATCCCCAACGCTACCGGATGCCCCGGACGAATGGCGATGCCATGCACCTGGAGCGTGCCCAGGGATTCAATCACCGCCGCCGTGTAATCAGCGTCCCCCGCCGAGGAGCCGGCATTGATTACCACCGCGTCGCTGGCCGGCAAAGCGTCGGATACTGCGCCCCGGATGGCGTCGAAGTCATCGGGTGCCGGCTCGACAACCACCGGCTCGCCGCCCCACTCCCGCGCCATTGCGGCCAGGATTAACGAGTTGAACTCCGGTATATCACCCGGTTTCCTCGGAGCGTTGAACGGCGTCAGCTCGTCGCCGGTGGGAATGATGGTGACGACGGGACGACGGCGCACCGGGATGTTGGACAATCCGGCGGCCGCGCACGCCCCCAAATCCACTGGTGTTACCCGGTGGTTTTCCGGAAGTACCAACTCGGTGGCGACTATATCTTCGCCCAGCGGGCGCACGTGCTGCCACGGGGCTACCGGGTCAGACACGCGCAACAGCTCCGGGTCGGCATCGTCCCGCCTCACGTGTTCAATCATTACCACGGCGTCCATGCCGGCCGGCATGGGGTCGCCGGTGTCCACCCACACCGCCTGCCGGCCCACCGTAAGTGAAATGGGGCGCGTCTCCGTGGCACCAGCGGTGTCGCCTGCCCGCACCGCGATTCCGTCCATGGCTGCCGCATCGTAATGGGGCGAAGATACCGCCGCCCACACCGGCCCGGCGGTGATGCGGCCCACGAGATCCGTCGCCTCCAGGGGGACGGGTTCAGCGACAGTAGGCGCCAAAATGCGCTCTTCTTCCATTGCGCCAAACCAGCGCGCCGTGGCCTCCTCCAGTGGAATGTCCATCAGGAAGTAGCGGCGGTGACGGGCGTGTTGAGCGCCGGAAGTGGTCATGCTCTAAAAACCCCACACCGACACTTGTTCCCCGGCATATATCCCGCTGGCGTCTGGGGGCACTCGCACGATGCCGCCCGCCTTCACTAACGTGAATATCAGGCCGCTTTTGCCCCATACCGGATGCGCAGTCGGAGCGCCTTTGCCGTCCTCGATCAGCTGGACGGGCACGTAGTCCTCTCTGCCCGGAGCGGACGGTATGTCCTGGCCTAAGGTGGCGGTGCGTTCCGAATCGGGTGGCGGAGCAACACAACCCATGAGCCGGTAAAGCGTCGGCCGGACGAGCAGGTGGCTGACCACCATTGCGGAAACCGGATTCCCGGGCAATCCAATTACCGGCTTGTCATCACAGAGACCCACGATGGCCGGCTTTCCGGGTCTTAGGGCCAGGCCATGAACCAGCGGCCCCGGTCGCCCCAGCGCGGACACTATGTCCACCGTGCGGTCCCGGGCGCTGACCGAACTGCCGGCCGACAATACCAGGATGTCCGTGTCGGCAAAACCCCGCCGGGCCGCGTCCAGTTGTTCTTCGTAGTCATCGCCCACCAACCCCAGCGGGACGGGAGTTCCACCCCAGGCCGCCACTTGCGCGGCGACTGAGTAGGTGTTGATGTCCCGAACCTGTCCCAGGCCGGGCGCCGTGCGCGGTGGCACGATCTCGTCGCCCATTGACAGGATGCCCACGTGAGGTCGGTCTGCTACCGAAACTTGCGTAAGCCCCACCGCCAGCAAAGCGCCGACGTCCTGGGGGCGTATCACGTGACCGGCCGGTAAAACGACGCTTCCGGCCTCGACGTCCTCACCGGGTTGAGCCACATTTTCGCCGGGCGCCACCGGGCGCATTACTTCGATGGTATCGGCGTCGATATACTGGGTGTTTTCAACCATTACGACGGCGTCGGCGTTCCCGGCCAACATCCCGCCGGTATAGGCGACGGCGGCTTCTCCCTCGCCTACCGTAACCTCCGGCGCACGACCCATTGGCACCTCTCCGGTCACGGTGAACCAGGCCGGCAGGCCGTCGCTGGCGCCGTAGGTATCAGAGGCGCGGAGGCTGTAACCGTCCATGGCAGAACGGGGAAACAGCGGCAGCGATTCAGGGGCAAGAACCGCTTCGGCAGTGACCCGACCGAGAGAATCCGGCGTAGGGACCAGCGAAACCCCGACCGCGGGTTCCGGCGGGAGACGATCCAGCAACAGCGCCAACGCATCGGCGGGAGGCAAGACGTTGAAAAACTCAGGCATGGCGATTCGGATGCTAGCGGCCGGCAAACTGAATGTCAAAACCCGTCGGCATAAGGACAGGGCAATCGCACCATCGCCGTCATTCGCGAAAGCCGGAATCCAGAAGATGCTGGCGTTGAGGAACCTTAGCAGCAGCAAGACGTTCCTGGATTCCGGATCAAGTCCGGAATGACGGGAATAATCGAAAGGGCCTGCCAGAACTTCCAGGGCTTGTGCAAAGTCACCGCGTAGCCCTTTTCCCGCTCATCCTGAGCTTGTCGAAGGATGCCCCTCGCAATCAACGGATGGTTCGACAGGCTCACCAAGAGCGGGTGAAAAGGACTTTGCACAAGCCCTGCAGAACTTCTCTCGCCGTTGCCGCTGTCCGTCGCCGCCTGCTACAATCGCGGCAATGCTCGTGTAATCGTAACATTGACGAGGATACCCCCAATTTGCCCTTGCGTAACAGGAGATTGCCGATATGTCGTGGCGCTTCAGCCTGCTCAACCGTTTTGAAGACCCGCCGGGAGGCATTACCGAAGGCCCGGCCTGGAACGGCGAGGTGGCGCTGTTCACGCATATCCACGCCAGCCGCATCTACGCCTACAACCCCAGGTCGGGCGAGTTTTCCGTCTATCGGGAAAACACCAACCGCACCAACGGACTGGCCTTTGACGCCCAGGGCCGGCTCTTCGGGTGCTGCCAGAACGGGCGCGCCATCGTGCGGTTCGACCCCGATGGCAGCATGGTTACCGCCGCTGACAATCTCGACGGCGTGCCGCTCAACACGCCCAATGACCTTGCCATCGACGTTCAAGGCCGCATCTGGTTCACCAACCCCTGGAACACCGGCAACATTGACCCGCATGAAGTGGAACAGCTGGACCACCGCTCGGTACTGTGCGCCGTGCCCCAGGAGGATGGTTCGTATCGAACCGTCCGGTCCACCTACGACACCACCATGCCCAATGGGATCCTGGTATCCCCTGACGGCAACACCCTTTACGTGGCGGAGAGCAACAGCGACCGCATCGATATTGACCGGGAGCTGCGCGCCTATCCCATCAACGCCGATGGATCCCTGGGCGCCTACGCCACTCTTCACACCTTCGGACGCGACGCCAACCGGGTGCACAGAGGCATTGACGGTATGTGCCTGGACGCCGACGGCAACATCATCGCTACCGCCGGCTGGCCCACCGGCGGACCCGGCCCCATGCTCTATGTTTTCTCACCAACCGGCCGGGTCATCGAAACTCATCCTGTTGCCGCCACCCGACCCACCAACGTCTGCTTCGGCGGTCCCGACTTGACCGACGTGTTCGTAACGTCCACCGATGGCCATTTCTTCCACGCAAAAACCGACCGGGTGGGTTGGGCCATTTATCCATAACCACAATCACGGATGCAAGCCCTCGGATCTGGAGGCCCTTTCAATGACCACGGCAACACACCAACCGGATCCCGAAGAACCCTTCGAGCAGGTGGCCCGGCAAATCGACTGGATCGAGCAACTGGAAAACATCAGGGTTCGCCATGACACCCTGGCTGCCGGGCGCGCTGCCGTGGCCTACGTGGATAACCTCCATGACGCCATCCGCGTCCTCGCCGGGCGACAAACCTATGAAGACTTGAAACTTCTGCACGGGTCGGACCTGGCGGACTTGGTCAATGCCATCAGAGCCCGCGACACTGACAGCGACTGGAACGGCACCATCAGGCCCGGATTGTTGCGCGAAAGCTGAACATAACCCCCTCTCCCGCCGAGGGAGAGGGTTGGGGTGAGGGGGAACGCCATCATGCAGCGTAGAAGTCTGAGAAACTACGGCATTGGACGCGACCAGATACGCCAGGGCGGAGGCCGCGGCAACGGCAACGACCACTTCGACGAACTGGTCGGCAGCACCGAGTTTTACGTCTATCAGACCCCGGGACGGCGCGTGAAGGGATTCGACAGTTTGAAACTCTACGCCGAAGGCGAGGGCTGCGAACTGCTCTACACTGCCGACGCCCCGCCGGAGTTGGCCGAATACGAGACCTTGCGCATCACCCATCGACGCGCCGAACCGATACCCAACGCCGTCCTCAAGCGCGCCCATTCCTGGGCCCACCGCAACAACTTCCTGCACAGCTTCTTCAAGCCGATGTATCGGTAGCCAGCGGCGTGGGTAGGGGCGAATAATTATTCGCCCCCACATGGTAGCGGTTAGGTATCGGCCGGCATGAGCATTCCTACCGCGGCGGAACGAGCCATTCGCCGCCGGATTGCGCGCCACGGCCCCATCACCTTCTCGGAATACATGGCGCGGGCGTTGTACGGCCCCGGCGGGTATTATCCCCGCCATAACGCCGGAGCCGACTACTACACCAGCCCACAAGCGCATCCGGCCTTTGGCGCGCTGCTGGCCGTGTACCTGTTTCACCTCTGGACGCTGCTGGATCGGCCACGGCCCTTCACCATAGTCGAGCCGGGCGCCGGCAACGGCCTGTTGTGCCGCGACATACTGACCGCCGCCGCCGCCCTTCCCGACGGTTTTTACGAGGCCGTCCGTTACATTGCCGGCGATTTGCGCCCAATCGCCGGTCGGGAGCGGAGCGAAGCGCGGGCGCAACGCATCGCGGCCAACGCTCTGCGCTTGCCCCTTCGCGGCGGCATCGGCTGCGTCATTTCCAACGAGTTGCTGGACGCCCTGCCGGTCCATCGCGTGCGAATGGATAGCGGCCGGCTGCACGAACTTTACGTGGACGTCGAGTCCGACGTGGCTGACGGGTACGAAGGGCAATTGGTGGAGCGCTCCCGCGAACCGTCCACACCGTCACTGGAGCGCCGGCTGGCGGAACTCGGCATAGAATTGGCCGACGGGCAGACTGCGGAAATCTGCCTGCTGCTGGAGGACTGGGCATCGTCGGTGGCGTCGGTGTTGGACCGCGGTTTCGCGCTGACCATCGACTACGGACGCAGCGCCGCCGACCTGTACGATCCAGAGCAGCGGCCTCAGGGAACGTTGGTTACCTACCGCGCGCATCAGCAGACCGATTCGCCTTTGGAGGAAACCGGCCGGCAGGACATCACCGCCCAGGTGGATTTCACGTCGGTGCGAATAGCCGGCGAAAGGGCCGGACTCACCGCCGTCGGCAACGTCCCTCAAGGCTGGTTTCTCGCGCGCTTGGGACTACAGACGATCCGCCGGAACCGTCCCTCGTCCGACCAGCCTGTAAGCGGTTGGACCACGCTTCCCGTGGGACCGGACGGGCTGCTGCCGGACGCTTTGCCCGAACTCCTGGGCGCCCACTCGGACGAGGGCCGCGACTGGCTGACCGGATTGACGCATCTGGTGAGGCCCGGCGGGTTGGGAGACTTTCGCGTGCTGGTACAGGCGAAAGGCATTCCTGCGGAGCGCGCCGCCCTTGCCTTGTCGTGGCTCGATGGCGAACCCGCCGGGCACGGTTATGCGCCAGCGGAGTTGACCGGAATGATCCCGCCGGACGCGCTGCGGCTGGGGCCGGAGCGTCTGCGGCTCACCAGGTAGGCCGGTGTTATGCCCACCGCATTTCCATTCCTGATACCGCAACCCCTTTCCGGTATAATCCCATGAGAACCATCCTTGTCATCATGGTCATCGTGTACGTGCTGCTCACCCTGGGCGGCGCCTCTGCCACGTTGCCATTTACCATCCAAATCTACACGCTTCACGGGAGGGCGCTGCCCGATATTCTCAGCGCGGCCATACTGAACACGGCGGCAGTCTTCGCAGCGACCAGTTTCTTCGGAGTGTTGGATATGTTTTTAACATTGTGGACCCTGCTCAAGAGCAAGGACTGGGAGGAAGAGGCTCGCAAGGAACGGGAAGCCGACCGGCAGGCCCGGGAGAAGGAGCGGGAAGAGAATCGGCAGGTCCGCGCCGCCGAGCAGCAGGCCCGCGAAAAAGAGGCTGAAGAGAACCGCCGGGCCCGCGCCGCCGAGCAGCAGGCCCACGCCGCCGAACAACAGGCCCGCGAGGCCGACCGCCAACTCCGGGTGGCGGAGTTGCAAGCCCGCGAAAAGGAGTTAGAAGCCAACCGCCAGTTGCGCGAAGCCGAATTGCAGGCCCGCGAGCGCGAGCGCGAACAGGCCCGCCTGGAACGCGAAGCCGAATTGCAGGCCCGCCTCCAGTCTCTCGAAGCGGAGCGGCTGGCCCGGGAACAGGCACTCCAGGAAAATCGGATCTTCCAGCAGCGCATCCTTGACGAGTTGTCTGCAGAGCGAGCGGCCCAGGCCCAAATGACCTCCCGAATGCTGGACCTGCTGGAGCAGGTAACCTACCGCCTCAATGGCAGCGGCAACGGGAACGGCAATCGTTCGGAGTAAGCATCATGCCCGGCCCCCTCGACGGCATCAACGTTGTGGAGTTTTCCACGATGATCGCCACGCCCACCGCCGGTATGCTGCTGGCCGACATGGGCGCCAACGTCATCAAGGTGGAACCACCCTGGGGCGACCTCTGGCGCTACGCCCAGGCGGTCATACCCACCGACGGCCGCCCCTTCATGGCCTACAACCGGGGCAAGCGTTCCATGACCCTGAACCTGACCAAACCGGAATCCGCCGCCGTGGTGCGCCGGCTCACCGAGCAGGCCGACGTCGTCCTGGCCAACAACCGCCCTGACGTGGCCGGACGCCTGGGCATTGACTACGAAACTCTGGCCGCCATCAATCCCCGCATCATCTACTGCGAGGGCTCGGCCTTCGGGCACGACGGCCCGGACGCCTATCGCCCCGGCTACGACATCATCATCCAGGCCATGTCGGGCATCGCCACTGCCGAAGGGAAGGTCGCCAACGGCGTGCCCCAGCAAATTGTCGCCAGTCCGCTGGTGGACACCGCCTGCGGGTTGGCCCAGGCGTGGGCCGTCTGCGGCGCGCTGTTCGCCCGCGAGCGGAACGGCGGCCGGGGCCAGAAGCTGGAGGCATCGCTCCTCGGGGTGAGCCTGCTCATGCTGGGAATGCGTTTCGTCCGCATCGACGGCATTGACCGGGAACCCCACGCGCAGATTATGGAATCGATGAACGCCATGCGGGCCGCCGGTACGCCCTACCCGGACCTGCTGGAAGTCTATGAGTCCCAGCACTTCCAGGCTCCCGGCAACATCTACTATCGCTTCTACCAGACCGCCGACGGGATGCTGGTGGTCGGCTGCCTCAACGCCGCCCTGCGGCAGAAACTTCTCGGCGTCATCGGCCTGCACGACATCCGCTTTGACGCGGGTTACGACCAGTATTCCCAGGAAGCCGCCGAGTTTGGCGCGAAGCTTACCGCCGACGCCGAAGCCATTTTCCGCGCCAAAACCAACGCGGAATGGCTGGCCCTGCTGGACGCCGCCGGCGTCCCGGCCGGCCCGGTGCGCTTCGTGGAAGAGCTGTTCGACCATCCCCAGGTGGAAGCCAACAACCTCGCCATCGACGTGCAGCACCGCGACCTGGGCGCCGTCCGTATGGCCGGCCCGCCGGCGACTTTCACCGACACGCCGCTGCAACCGGGGAACCTGCCGGCATTGGGCGAGCATACCGACGAGGTGCTGGGGGAGTTGGGCTACCCGGCGGAGGAAATCGGACGGTGGCGCCGGGATGGGGTGCTGTAGTACGTTCATGTCAGATATCGGCGGCGTGCGGGCCGCGTATTTCTGTACACCGCGTATCCCAGCGATAAATTCACCCGGCTTTACCGGGATCGATTGGGAGGCGACAATGAACAGCAACAAGGATGAAACACGAACGACGCCACCGATAGACGACGAGGAGTTCGATGCCTGGTGACCGTTCAATGATGACGACCTTGATGAGTTCGAGCGGGAAATTGAGGAGTCCATCAGCGGTTACGAGATTCTCCCGGATCCCGATTGGGAGGAAAAAAGGCGGCGTATCCAAAAAACGGCTCGCCGCGCCCGGAGCAGAACGTACCCGGCGGGACTGACCGAAGAGCAACAGAAGAAATTCCCGCCCGGCTTGCTCGCGTACTGGCGTGGCGAGGCTCCGACTCCTTAGGACGACCCGGCGGCCTGGGACGAATTCGCCAAAGCCCTTACCCCCGCCGACGACCTTTGGCGGTGGGTTCCAATCGATAAGCCCGCGGATGCCGACCCGCAAGGTCAGACCGATACCGCCGCGGCCGGCGACGATGACGCATAGATAACCGCGCCATCACCCAATCGCTTTTCCGTTTCGCTTATGCCCGAATACACGTGGGATGCCGACAAGAACGAATGGCTGCGACGCAATCGGGGCCTGTCGTTCGACGACGTGGTGTATCATTTGGAACACGGCGGGCTGGTCGCCGACATACCGCACCCCAACCAGGCACGGCATCCCGGACAGCGCCTGTACGTGGTTCACATTGATGGTTACGCCTACGTGGTTCCCTTTTACCGCGACGGTGACGTTGAATCTCTGAGGACGGCGTATCCAAGCCGAAAATACACCCGCGATTATATCGAGTGATCGGAGGCGATAATGAGCGGCAGTCAAGAGAAAAACGACCAAATATCGGACGCCCCGCTGACCGACGAGGAGTTCGATGCCTGGTGGCCTTTCAGCGATGATGACCTGGACGAATACGAGCGGGAAATTGAGGAATCGCTCCGCGATCACGAATGGGTTCCGCCGCCTCATCTGGATGAGGAGCGAAGACAAGCCAGGATGAGGGTCCGGCGCGAACTGGCCGAAAAATACCCGGATGGGATTCCCGGAGCCAAAGCCGCCGACGCCAGAGCGACGGGCCAACCCAACACCACCGCGGCCGCCGCCGATGATGACGCCTAGATGACCGCCGCCCCCGAACCCCCAACCGCCTCTACTCGGCCAGAACCTGCTACAATTCCGCAACGTCGGCAAAGGAGGCAAATCACGGAGCAATCCGAGCCGTAGCGCGCTAGGGAGATTGATGGTGCCTGAAGTATTCAGAGAGGGGCCGTTCATATCTCGTTTCTACGCTGGAGATAGCGGCGAGCCACCCCATATCCATGTTCGCCATTCGTCGGGAGCCGCCGCAAAATTCTGGCTTGATCAAGACGTATCACTCGAGCGCAATGACGGTATGCGGCCACAATATGTTCGGCGGGCGCAACGTCTGATTGAAGAAAACAGAGATCGGTGCTTGGAGACATGGCATGACTACTTTGCTGACTGAAGGGCTATCGCTAAAGTTCACCGACAACGAGTTTATCGTCACTCTATCCGACGGCAGGGAAGTGATCAGTCCCTTCACCGCGGATACGTTTCCCCGGCTCTGGCACGCGACGCCGGAAGAACGCGCCGGCTATGAAACCTGGCGCGATGAAATCCACTGGCCTGACCTGAATGAAGACGTCCGCATCCCGGACCTTCTGAAAGGCATCGACAATTCCGGCGAGAGCAAAAGTTCCATCGCGCGGTGGCTGGCGGCTATTCAGGAGTTCCGCAAATCCCCATACAAAGGAGTCCAGACCTTCACCGAATGGGACTTGCGAAGGCAGGGCTTGTGGCGCGGAACCACGCCATGACCGCCCCCTCCGAAACCCCCAACCGCCTCTACTTCGGCGACAACCTGGACATCCTCCGGGAGCACGTCGCCGACGCTAGCGTTGACCTCATCTACCTGGACCCGCCTTTCAACTCCAACGTCAACTACAACGCCTTTTTCCAGGAGCAGACGGGCGAACTTTCCGACGCCCAGATTACCGCCTTTGAGGACACCTGGCATTGGGGGCTGGAGTCGGAAGCGGCCTACCGCGCCGTGGTCACCGACGGCCCCGAAAAGCTGGCCGACCTGCTCCAGGCCATGCGCGGCTTTCTGGGCCAGAGCGACATGATGGCCTACCTCGCCATGATGGCCCCGCGCATCGCCGAACTGCACCGCGTCCTCAAACCCACCGGCAGCATCTACCTGCACTGCGACCCCACCGCCAGCCACTATCTTAAGCTGCTGATGGACTCGATATTCGGGCATACCAACTACCGCAACGAAATCATCTGGCGTCGCACCACCAGCCACAGCGACGCCAAAGGGCTGGGTAGAGTTCACGACATAATTCTGCTGTATCACAAGAGCGCGGACTTTGAGTGGAACAAAGTCTATCAGCCGCTGGATCCCGATTACGTAGCCAACTACTACCGCTACTCTGACCCGGACGGGCGCAAGTTTATGTCCGCAGACCTGTCGGCGGCCGGCCCCGGCCCGGCGCGGGATTTCGGTGAACGTGGCGTAATTGAACCGCCGGCGGGACGGCATTGGATGTACGACGATGCCGGAATCTCCACTCTCATTCAAGAGGATAAAATCTATTGGACGCGAAACGGAGTCCCCCGGCTGAAAGTGTACTTTGACGAACACCCGGGCGTACCGGCCCAAGACGTTTGGGATGATATACAACCCTTGCGGTCATGGCACAAGGAACGCCTCGGCTACCCCACGCAAAAGCCCGAGGCCCTGCTGGAGCGCATCATCAACGCCAGCAGCAACGAGGGCGATGTGGTGCTCGATCCCTTCTGCGGCTGCGGTACTGCCACCGTGGCCGCGGAACGCCTCAACCGCCGCTGGATTGGCATTGACATTACCCACCTGGCAATGTCCCTGATGCGGCATCGGCTGCACGACACCTTTGGCGATGACCTGCGTCCCTACGAAGTGGTGGGCGTTCCCCAGGACCCGGCCAGCGCGGCAGCCTTGGCGCGGCACGACCGCTACCAGTTTGAATGGTGGGGCGTCAGCCTGGTGGACGCCCGGCCGGCCAAGGACAAAAAGAAGGGCGCCGACGCCGGCATTGACGGCGTCATCAACTTCTTCGACGACAACAGCGGCAAGGCCAGGCGCATCGTCGTGCAGGTGAAAAGCGGCCAGGTCAACCGGGGCATGATCGCCACGCTGAAAGGGGACATGGCGCGGGAAAAGGCGGAAATCGGCCTGTTCATCACCCTGAACGAGCCGACCCGCCCCATGTTGCAGGAAGCGGCCTCCGCCGGTTTCTACACCCCGGAACACTACCCGGATCACCAGTATCCCCGCCTGCAAATCCTGACTGTAGCCGAGCTGCTGAACGGCGTCGAGGCGCAATACCCCCGGATGGCGCCGCCGGCGACCTTCCGGATGGTGCCGCCGGCGACCTTCCGGCAGGCGCCGCGGCGGCGGCGGACGCAGGGGCGGCAGAGTAGCCTGGTCTGACTACCACAAGGGCAAGACGTAGGGGCGACCGGCCGGTCGCCCCTACAAGCGGCGCTGAGGTGTCCTCACCGTCGCCTTAACGCTCCGGCGTGAAGGTGTAGTAGCGGACGCCGGCCATGGGGATGCCGTAGGCGAAGCTGGTCAGCGGCAGGTCGGGCTTGCGCTCGGGGGCCGGCTCGGCCAACGGCGCGCCGTACTCGTTGAGGGCTTCTGCCAGGTCCCGTTGGACCTTTTCAGGGAGGCGGCCGGGCTGGTGGTCGGTGTCTCTAACCAGGTTGCGTTCGTTTATTGTAACCATCGTTTCGCGCTCCTTTGTTTGACGTCATTTGCATCAAAACTTGATATGCTTCGTATCATATCAGTTCATTCAATTTTCGTCAAATATTTGCAGCAGCCTTCAAATACAGGGGGCGGCCCGCCGGCCGCCCCCTGAGCGCGTCGCTGCGGTGGCCGCGGGGTGTGGTTAGCTCTCGGGGACGTAGGTGTAGTAGCGGACGCCGGCCATGGGGATGCCGTAGGCCATGGCGGGCGGCGGGATGTGCTTGACCCGCTCCGGCGCGCTGTCCTCCATGCGGGCGCCGAACTCGGTGAGGATGTCAGCCATGTCCTGCTCGACCCACTGGGTCAGCAACCCGAAACGGTCGTCAAGGTCAATATCGGCGGTAATCAGGCGCTCGTTGACGGTAACCATCGTTGCCTCCTTCCTCATGGGGTTTGCGCTGCATCGTTGATACGGATGCTATGTATCGTATTGGCTGATAACGCGGTTGTCAACTGGCAAATACCCTATCTTTGATATACGATATTATCAAACGGCATAATAAAGCGCGTCGGGATATTGACCCGCCGGCCCCGTTGCCAGTACCATTCAAACTACCGGGCGGGCCATCAATCCTGCCCCGAGAACACTACGGGGGTTGAAATGACTTCGAGCTACATCGGCAAGGTTGACAAGGCACGGAAATACGCCGAGGAACCGGGGCGGGTGAACATCCACACCTTTGAAGCCTCTTTCGTCGGCAACCACAACACCTACCGGGTCGCGTACAAGGACGGCGATTGGCGCTGCGAGTGCGCGTTTTTCAGCACCCGACGGGTTTGCAGCCACACCATGGCCTTGCAGCGTATGCTCGATGAGATGCTGGCGGGACACGCCGCCGCCGAAACCGCCGCCAACTAATTTCCGGGGTATCCCACCCCGGAACGCCCGGCGTTGCCACTCAGGACGATTGCAAAGTCAGTATGATGGTGGTCCGAACAGTCGGGCGATGGTCAGTTCGGGTGCGCCCGTGGCCATCGCCACCCGTGATTGCTCCCCCAGAGCGGCCTGTCGCGCCTCGGGAAACCCCAATTTCTCCCGGATATAGTCGGCTAATTCCGCGCTGACCCACCGCCGGCGGAACTCAGTGCCATCCCCTTTTGCTCCACCCGGGGATCCGGCATCTGTTCCAGGCAACGGAAAAGCGACTGCGCGGCTGCGTCCATGACAGGACACCTCCATTCGTTCAAACTGCCCCTTTTTACCTAATGGTACGGTCAGGCGACTTTGCAATCGTCCTGCTAATGCCGCTGCGCTCCTTGAAAATCCGGCCTGCCTCTGGCAAGATGAACCCATTATGATGATTGGCGCTTTTGACCTCCAGGAACCCTTGCCTGAGTTGCGAGACCCCCACGTGTTCGCCATGATCCGCCCTTGGGTGGACGTGGGCAGCGTGGGTACTCTGACCCTCAATCGGTTGGAGCGGTATCTCGGCTCAAGAGAATTGGGCCGGCTCCACCGGCCTGGCGAGTTCTTCGACTTTACCCGCTACCGGCCCAGTATGCGCTTGGTGGAGAACGAACGCCGCGTTCGCATCCCCAACAGCATCATCCGGTACGCTACCACCGAAAACGGCCCCGATTACCTCTTCTTCCACCTGCGCGAACCCCACGCCAACAGCGAAACTTACACGGAATCCATCCTGCAGGTGGTCGAATCCTTCAACGTCAAGCGGTACTGCCGCCTGGGGGCAATGTACGACGCCGTACCCCACACTCGCCCTCTGCTCGTCACCGGCTCGTTGGGGTCCGTGCCCCAGCTCCGGCCGGTCCCCAATCTGAAGCTCCGGGGCAGCACCTATCAGGGGCCGACCACGATTATGAATCTGGTATCCGACGGCATCGAGCGCATGGAGATTGAAGCCATCAATTTCATGGTTCACCTGCCCCAATACGTCCAGTTGGATGAGGACTACAACGGCACCGCCAGGATGATCGAAGTGCTCTCATCGGTGTACTCGGAGATCCCCGCCGACCTGGCGCCGACGCGACGCGGTCAAAGGCAATACCGGGAGCTGAACGCAGCGGTCGAACGCAATTCCGACCTCCAGGGCCTGATCCGGCAGATGGAAGATTACTACGACACCAACGAAGCAGAAGCCCCGGTTTCCGATGAGAGCGGCGAGGACACGGGGGAAGCCGTCGCCTTGTCACCGGAGATCGAACAGTTCCTCAGCGAACTGGGCGAGGAATTCGGCCAACGCGAGGAATAGAACCCGTCCCCTGCAAAAACGTATCAAGCCGGGTCATGCGACCCGGCTTGATTCAGCGCTCAAAGGCGATTATGGTGGCGACGGATGGATTCGAACCAACGACCTAGCGCTTATGAAGCGCCCGCTCTGCCACTGAGCTACGTCGCCCACCGCGCAGCCACGGCCAGACGCCGACGCTACCGCGCTCAAGAATATGGTAAGGGTCATACCATCGGGTTGTCAATTGGATAATGGCTGCTTCCGACGCTCAAGATCCCCAGGTCCTGCTCGCGGATGCCGCCGTTCAGATGGAGTCCTTGGTCGTCCGCCTTTGCCGCCTGTTGGATCCATTCCCGGCGTTCCTCGACATGGCCACCATCCAGGCGATAGAGCTTGACCCCATCCCTATGCCCAACCCCGACCTGGGATGCGTCGTCCTGACGCCGGACGGCGCGATAGCCGAACTGGACGTGACCGCCATCCCGGGGATCGTGGGTGTCCTGGAAGTTGACCAGGTGGAGCAGTTCACACCCTTGGATCTGACCATCGGCGAATACCTGATTTACCTCACCGAGGCCGTCCGGGTCCTGACCGCCGAACTGATCCGGCGCGACGGTTAAGCATCGGTCAAATCAATGTCGCCGGACTGCCCGCCGGTCTTGCGCAGCAGCCGGATTCCGTCAATGCGTACCCCTCGATCCACCGCCTTGCACATATCGTACACCGTCAACGCGGCCACCGATACTGCGGTTAGCGCTTCCATCTCCACGCCGGTCTTGCCCGACGTAGTCGCCGTGGCCGTGACGCAGACCCGACTCTCCGGTTCATCCAGCGTCAACTCTACATCCACCTTGTTCAAAGGGAGCGGATGGCACAGCGGGATCAGTTCCGCCGTCCGTTTCGCGCCCATTATGCCGGCCAGTTGGGCGATGGTTAGCACGTCCCCTTTCTTCATCAATCCGTCGCGAATGAGGGCCAAAGTTGCCGGTTGCATCACCACGTAACCGCCGGCCTGCGCGAACCGGTCGGTAACCGGCTTCCAGCTCACGTCAACCATGCGGGCGCTGCCGTCCTCGGCCAGGTGAGTCAGACGGTCAGCGGGTTTGTTCGCGTTTTCGGTGGTCATGTGGGCCTCCCGCTAACCGCCAATGTGGTACATCTCGACTTTCGGTCGGGCGTTGTCTTGTGTTGCCGTGTTCTCGGTCCGTTCTTCGGAATAACGATCCCGTCTCACCCTCCACACACCGGCGATGATGCCGGCCAATTCCTCGTCATCAGCCCCGTCTCTCATCGGCCCGCGCAGGTCAACGCCATCCGTGGCGAATAAACAGGTGTAGATTTTTCCGTCCGTGGCGAGTCTGGCCCGAGTGCAGTCGGCGCAGAAGGGTTGCGTAACTGACGCGATCACACCGATCTCTCCTTCCCCGTCCTGGTACCGCCAGCGATTTGCCACCTCACCAACGTAGTTGGGTTCTGCCGGTTCCAAGCCCAGCTCCGCGTCGATCATCCCTACGATTTCGGCGGCGGATACCACCTGATCCAGTTTCCAGCCGTTGCGATTGCCCACGTCCATGTATTCGATGAATCGTACGATGTGCCCGGTGCCCTTGAAATGACGAGCCAGCTCCACGATGGTGTGGTCGTTCATGCCCTTCTGAACTACGGCGTTGATTTTGACCGGCGACAAACCCGCGGCGGCGGCCCGGTTGATGCCGTCCAGCACCCGGCGGGCGCCGAAACCCCGCCCGTTCATCTGCTTGAACACCGTGTCGTCCAGCGAATCCAGGCTGACGGTGATGCGGTGCAGGCCAGCTTCCGCCAGCTGGCTCGCCTGCTGTGCCAGCAGATAACCATTGGTAGTCAGGGTAATGTCGTCAGCGCCGGGGATCTCCGAGAGTTGGTTGATCAGGTTGGGAAGATCAACCCGCAGCAACGGCTCCCCCCCGGTGATGCGGAGTTTATTCACGCCGGCGGTGACAAATAATCCGGCCAGACGCGCGATTTCCTCGAAAGTCAATATCTCGTCCTTGGGCAGGAACTCGTACGCCTCGCCGAATATTTCGGCCGGCATACAGTAAGGACACCGAAAATTGCAACGGTCGGTAACCGAGATTCGCAAGTCCCGTAGCGGGCGGCCAAATAAGTCGGTAATCATAACGGCGTCGCTTCGTCATTCCCGCATTGGCGGGAATCCAGAGTCAGGCGGTGAGACTTCGCAGGACAACTCCCGCTTTCCGGGCCGCGTCAGCGCGGTGGCTGATGCGGTTTTTGTCTTCCAGCGGCAGTTGCGCTATGGTCTTGCCGTAAGAAGGCAGGTAGAGCACTGGATCATAGCCGAACCCGTGCTCGCCCATCGGTTCGTATTGTACCATCCCCGCAATCGAGCCGACGACGGTGGACAGCGCCTGGCCGCCGGGCCCGGCGATGGCGGTGAAACAACGGAACCGAGCGATCCGTCGTTCCCAGGGCACGCCCTCCAGGTTGCGCAGGAGCAGTTCTACCCGGTCTTCGTCCGACGCGCAAGCGTCGCCGCCGTAGCGGGCTGAATACACTCCCGGGGCGCCGCCCAGCGCGTGAACCTCAAGCCCCGAATCGTCCGAGATTGTCAGGCAACCCGACAGTCGGGCGTACTCGCTGGCCTTGAGGCGCGCGTTGGCGAGAAACGTGTCGCCGGTCTCCTCAACCTCATCAGCCACGCCGGCGTCGTCCAGAGAAATCAGGGACCCGGGCCAGCCGGAGAGCAGTTGCCGGTATTCACGCATCTTGCCGGGGTTTCGCGTCGCCACCAGGAGAACCGGACCGGACATAACTAAATCACGCCCTCCGCTGCCAGGGTTTCCAGGTCGCTGTTGTTCATGCCGAGCCAACCGCCGTAAATTACTGCGTTGTGCTGGCCTACCGTGGGCCCCATGTGCCGCAACTCGCCCGGCGTGTCGCTGAATTTGGGCACCAGCCCCAGCATCTTGGTCTGTCCCAACTCAGGGTCGTCCATCTCGATGATGTCTTCGCGAGATTGGTAGTGCGGATCGGCGATAATGTCGGCGCTGTTATAAACGGGGCCTACCACGCCGCCGGCGGGTATGAGCTCGTCCATCACCGCGTTGGTGTTGCGACCGCCCAGCCACTCTTGCAAGATTTCGTTGAGGGCGTCTTTGTGCTGCAAACGGGCCGCGTTGTTGGTGAAACGTGGATCATCCAGCAGCTCTCCCAGGCCCATAGCCTGCGCCAGTCCCTCCCACGTGTTTTGCGACGTGGCGGAGAGTCCCAACCAACGCTCATCGCCGGTGCGGAACAGGCTGCGCGGCGCGGCGTCGGGAAAATCGTTGCCCACCCGCTCCCGGATTTCTCCCAAACGGTCGTAGATCGTGAGATGGGGAATGCAGAGCCGAAACAGCGGCTCGAAGAGGCTGAGGTCAACCACCTGCCCGGTCCCGGGCTGACCGTCTCGCCGGTCAGCGTCGCGCCGGTAAATCGCCATCATCCCGGCCATCGCTCCGAACACCCCGGCGATCTCGTCGGCCAGCGGCACCGGGGGCAGGTTCGGCGGAGTATCCGGGAAGCCCGTCATTCCGATGTACCCGCTCATGCACTCGGCGATGGTGCCGAATCCGGGACGGTCCTTGTAAGGCCCGGTCTGCCCGAACCCGGAGAAGCGCAGGATGACCAGCCCCGGGTTGACATCAGATCCGTGCAGGTCTGCGGGTCCCAACCCCCAGCGTTCCAGCGTGCCGGGCCGGAAACCCTCGATCAGCACATCCGCCTGCCGCGCCAAATCCTTGAGGACTCGCTGCCCCCGAGCGTCGGCCATGTTCAGTGTAATGGACTGCTTGTTGCGAGAATGAACTTTCCACCAAAGCGAAACGCCGTTGTAGAAGGGCCCCCAGTTGCGCAGTGGATCACCGGAACCGGGCCTTTCCACTTTGACCACTTCGGCGCCGAAGTCGGCCATCAATGACGATGCGGTGCCGCCGGCGACGATGATGGACAGGTCCAGCACACGCAGGCCGGCCAGCGGGCCGGAGGGGTTTTTAGGGGAGTTCACAATATCAGTCCGCGCATCGAAGTTTGTTGACAAAGGCACAGGCGCGATATTACGTCTCCGCTCCGCAGGCGTCAAACCAGGACAACGCGGCCTCAAGCACATCCTGCGGGTATTCCATGGGCAGGAAGTGGCTGCCTTTCCCCATCGCCTTCACCCGCGAACCGGCCACCAGTTCCTGAAATTGCCTGACGCCGGCATCGTCCAGTCGTTGGCATCCGGGATAATCGCCCAACAGCAGCAACCATTTGCCCGCCAATCCGCGCAGGTAGCCCTCAACCGGCAGAGCGTCGCGCATTCCATAGAACGTGGCTTCCGTTTCCGGGTGGCATTTCAACTCCGCGCGACCATCAGGCAGCATTTTGGCGCCGCCGGTGATGAATTCTTTGAATGGCTCATCCTCCCAATCCTTGAAGGCGGCCCTGGTGCGATAGGCTTCGAACATCGCTTCGCGGGATTCCCAGACCGGGCGCTTCATGCGGGTGCGTTCGGCGCGTCGATTGAGATCTTGGGTAGCCGTGGTGGGCGCGTCGTTGCTGACCCTAGTTTCCACCAGCGCCACCGGGCCAAACCCATCCGGCAGGATATTGGCGGCGATTATGGCGGCCAGTCCGCCCGACGAGTGGCCCACCACTCTCGGCTGCCGCAACCCCATCGCCTCTACGATGGCCGCCAGATCTTCACCGGCGTACTCAAAGCGGTATCCTTTTTCCGATTTGTCGGTGTCCCCGTGGCCCCTTTGGTCGAAAGCCAGCACTCGGTAACGCTGGGCCAGGCGCCGCGCCAGGGGTTTCCAGGGCCAGGCGCACAAGCCGGTGGCGTGAAGCATCAGCAGCGGCGGGTTGCCCGCATCGCCCCACTCCAGATAGTGGTGGCGGATGCCGTTGGCTTGGATGTACTGGCTGGTCCAGTCCTTGGAGTTGGAGGGCATGGTAAGGCGGTCACCCCGCTAGTTGCTTATCAAGTCGATGCGGTCGCCGTAGCGACGAAAATCCGCTACGTTGAAGGTGAGCAGGTGACGCTCACCGTAGGCAAGCATGGTGGCAACGATGTTGGCGTCGTGAATTTGTCGGCTGCTGACGACGACTTCGCGGCATAACGCAAGCAGCGTATCGGTCACTACCTGGCTATCCTCAAGGATTTCGTAGGTGTCAAGCATCGTGACCACGTCATTGAGCGCATCCTCCGGCGCGATGTGCCCGTCCCAAGTTGGCCGGGTGATGCCGGACAAGTACTCGCGTATAATCTGCCTACTGATTCGCACGGGCTCAGGGCTTCGAAGGGCGCGTTGGAGCATGGCTCTGGCTAGGTGGTGATTTGGGGTCTCGCTGACACGAGAGCAGATGAGAACATTGGTGTCGGCAAACATCGTAGCATCAAATCCGGTCTTCGTAGAGGTCTTCACGTCTGAGGCTCATGCCGCCCTTCGGCCACCGCAGCGTTGGGTGGACAGGCCATATCTCGTCAAGATTGATTGGCTGCGATCTCCGGCGATGGAACGTCAAGGACTCGATTTCCAAATTGACGTTGGCGGCTTCCCATCCGGCGGAGGTCCAAGCCAAGGATTGAACATGACCGTTGCTGTTGCCCTGATTCCCCCACCATGCTTTGTTCCGGCGAGCCGCTGGCGGGAGTTTGAAACCGAGGATAGTTTCGATTTCGGCGAAAGTGGCGTTCCAGACCAACCCCCGGTGCTCACCAAGGTGACGGTGCAGGTTGCGATACTTGCTCCGTTGAGCCTTCTCACGCAATTGTTCTTGCGAGAGCATCGTCATTTCGTTTCCCCCTATCTGCGGATGTCGGGTTCATTATCGGGGTTTTGCGATAACGGGGTTATGGTATAATGCCGCCGCCAAATTAGCCAGACGCTCCCGTGAATCCTGGCAGGCACGCCGCTATCATGCTTGAAGATTATTTCGGCCAGTACGGTCTCATCGCTATCTTCCTGGCGCTGTCCATCGTGGTGCCGTGCAGTATGCTGCTGGCCTCTTTTGGCCTGTCCAAGTTCGGCATCCGCCCGGCGCGCCCTGACCCGGTCAAGCACGACACCTACGAGTGCGGCGTGCAGACCATCGGCGGCACCTGGAACCGCTTCCAGTTCCGCTACTATATGTTCGCCATCCTGTTCGTCATTTTTGACGTGGAGGTGGTTTTCCTCTACCCGTGGGCAACCAAGTTCCTGACCCTGGAATTGTTCGCCTTGATTGAAATGGCCGTGTTCGTGGGCATCCTGCTGCTCGCCTGGGCCTACGCCTGGCGCAAGCGGGATCTGGAATGGCAAGGATAGAGCCCATGGCTGAATCGACTCACTTCACCCTGCCTGCGGTTGGCGGCCCCCTGCACAATCGCACCTGGGACATTGACCGCTCTGAAGGGCAAATGGTCAATGAACTCATCGCCGCGTCTCAGTTCCCTATTGAGGTTCCGGCCATCGAAGTGCCGGACGACCTGAAGCGGAACCTCATGGTCACCTCCGTGGACGCGCTGGTTAACTGGAGCCGCAAGTCGGCGCTGTGGCCCGTGTCCTTCGGTCTGGCCTGCTGTGCATTTGAAATGATGGCGACTGCCATGGGCCGGTTTGATATATCCCGCTTCGGGATGGAGGTGTTCCGCGCCTCGCCTCGACAGGCTGACCTGATGATCGTCGCCGGCACCGTAACCTGGAAGATGGCCCCGCCCATCAAACGCATCTATGAGCAGATGGCCGAACCTCGCTGGGTGATCTCCATGGGAGTATGCGCCACCAGCGGCGGCCCGTACTTCGGTTCCTACAGCGTGGTCCCCGGCGTGGACCACGTCATCCCGGTCGATGTGTACGTGCCGGGTTGCCCGCCCCGGCCCGACGCCCTGCTGTACGGCATCATGGAACTCCACGAAAAAATCAAGAAATACCGCAACCTGGGCACAGAGAGCTTCAAGCCGTGACGCTTACAGCCCTGTCCGGTGAAACCTTGGCCCAGCGCTTGCAGGAAGCCGCGCCAAATGCGGTTTTAAGTTGGGACGAAGCGGCAGTTTGGGTAGAACCCGCCACGTTGGCGTCCGCCGGCGCTGCGTTGCGTGATGACCCGGATCTTGACTTCCAGTTTCTCAACGCCATCAGCGCCATCGACTTCGTGGAGTATTTCGAGCTCGTCTATCATCTGACCTCCTTTACAAAATTGCACACCGGGGTTGTTCGCAGCCGGATTTACGGCCGCGCGGAACCAGTCGCCGCCTCCGTCGTGGGCGTCTGGAAAGGCGCCGACTTCCAGGAAAGGGAAATCTGGGACCTGATGGGCGTGCGCTTCAACGGCCACCCCAACATGAAACGCATCATGCTGTGGGAAGGCTTTGACGGCCATCCCCTACGCAAGGACTTCCTCTAAACTAAACCCGTTCCGGCGGGATTATCTGAGCCGTCAAGCCATGACCATTCGCACCGAGCCGATGACGGTCAACGTGGGGCCGCAGCACCCCAGCACCCACGGCGTTTTTCGGGTGCGCATCACCTTTGACGGCGAGGACATCGTGGAAGTCGAGCCGGTGCTGGGCTACCTGCACCGAGGCACCGAAAAACTGGCCGAGGAGCGCAACTACGTCCAGATCGTAACCCTCACCGACCGCCTGGACTACACCTCCTCCATGATCAACAACCAGGCTTATTGTCTCGCCGTCGAACAGCTCCTGGGTATCGAACCCCCTCGGCGGGGGAAATACTTGCGCACCCTGGCCGCCGAACTCCAGCGCATTGCCAGTCACCTGATCGCGGTGGGCTTCTTCATTCAGGAATTGGGCGCTTTCGGCACGCCGTTGATGTACACCTTCCGCAGCCGCGAGCGCATCCTGGACCTGTTTGAAATGCTCTGCGGCGCCCGCGTCACCGTAAGCTATATGCGCCCCGGCGGAGTTTTCGCCGACGCCCCGGCCGACTTCTGGCCGGCTCTGGAGCAATTCCTTCAGGATTTTGAGCCTGAGCTGGAGGAGCTGGAAAACCTGTTGCTCAACAACGAGATCCTCATGGCCCGCACTCGCGGCGTCAGCCCGCTTCCCGCCGATGTTGCCGTCAACTGCTCCGTCAGCGGCCCGGTGCTGCGAGCCAGCGGGATCAACTGGGACTGGCGCAAAATGGCGCCCTACGACGCCTACGACGAAGTGGAGTTCGACGTCCCCATTGGGCGCAACGGCGACAACTACGACCGCTTCTGGGTGCGAATGCAGGAAGTCCACCAAAGCCTCCGCATCGTCCGCCAATGCGTCGCCCAGATCGAACCGGGCCCGGTGCGCCTCGAGTTGCCCATGGTGCTGCGCGCCGAACCCGGCGCCGAAGCTTACGGCCGGGTCGAAGCGTCCAAGGGCGAACTTGGTTTCTTCCTGGTCAGCGACGGCGGCGTATCGCCGTACCGCTGCAAAATCCGTTCCCCGTCCCTGATTAATCTCACCATCACCGAGCATCTGCTGCTGGGCTGGAAACTGGCCGATATGATCGTTTCCCTGGGCAGTGTTGACATAAACATGGGCGAGGTTGACCGATGAACGGTTGCCTCCTCAATCCCGACGGCCCGCTGGGCGGCAACCCGCTGTTCGCCTTTATCTACAACGCGGCGGCCCATGTCCTGCCCTGCTGGCTGTCCCTCGTTATCGCCGGCTTGGTCATCATGCTCATCCTGATCAACGCGGTGCTGCTGGGTTCGGCGATGGTGAGCTGGGGAGAGCGGAGGCTGCTGGGTCGGTTCCATAACCGCGTGGGTCCCAACCGCTGGGGCCCGTTCGGCGCGTTCCAACCGATTGCGGACGTGGCTAAACTGATCAGCAAAGAGGACATTATTCCCTACGGCGCGGACAGGCTTGCGTTTACCATCGCGCCGATACTCATGGTGGCGGCACTTCTGTTGGGCACCGCGGTGCTGCCCTTCGCCAAGGACGTGGCGCTGGTCGACCTGAACGTGGGTGTCCTTTTCGTATTGGCCGTGAGTTCGCTCACGTCCATAGCCATTTTCACCGCCGGGTGGGCGTCCAACAACCGGTACGCGCTTTTCGGGGCCGGCCGCGCCGTTGCCGTGCTGCTCAGTTACGAAGTGCCCGTGGTGCTGTCGCTGCTGGGCGTGGTAATGGTCGCCGGGTCAATGTCGTTGGGTGATATCGTGGCCGCTCAGGCGGTGCCGTTCTTCCTGGTGCAGCCCTTGGCGTTCTTCGTCTTCGTCGCCGGAATGTCCGCCGAACTGAACCGTACCCCCTTCGACGTGGCGGAAGCCGAATCGGAAATCATCGCCGGCTATCACACCGAGTACAGCGGCATCAAATTCGCCCTGATCCAGGCGGCCGAATTCGGCGGCGTGTTGGTGGTGTCCGGCCTGATCGCCACGCTGTTCCTCGCCGGTTGGGCCGGCCCAGTCGCCGACTGGTTGGGCTGGCTGTGGTTCCTTATCAAGACCTTTATCGGCATCTTCCTTTTCGTCTGGATCCGTTCCACCTACCCGCGCCTGCGCTTGGACCAAATCATGGCGGTCTGTTGGAAGTTCCTCATGCCCCTGAGCATGATCAACCTGGCGGCGGTGGTGTTGGAGGTATTTTTCCTGAGAGACGCTAATGGTATCCTGACCACCGCAGATCTGTGGATAATGGCTGGTATCAACATCGTGCTGGCCGCCGTCTCCATCGCGTTTTTCGGGCGATTGATACGGGAGAAGGTCCGCACCGGTCTGCCGGTCACTCCCGCTTCCCAGCCGCTGGTACGCGGCGTGCCCACCATCGAAGTGAACTGACGCCGGGGAGGATTGACGTGTACGGACTGGAAATGGCAAAGGGCTTGCTGGTTACGCTGTCCAACCTGGTGCGTAAACCCTTCACCACCTCATACCCGGAGCAGCGCGTCCGGCAGCACCCCCGGTTCCGGGGCGAGGAGTTCACCTGGTATGAGGAACGTTGCACCGGATGCGCGTCCTGCGCCAAGTATTGCCCTCTGGGCATCATCAAAATTGTCACCAGTCCCAGCGAGACGGCGCCGCTCCAGGGCGACAAGTACCGGCTCGAAACCTTTGACATCGAGCTCCAGCGTTGCATGTTCTGCGGCCTGTGCGTGGAAGCCTGCCCTTACGATGCCCTGTTCATGGGCAGCGGCTTCGAGGAAGGCCAATACCGGCGGACCGACCTGATAATCACCATCGACCGCCTTCGGCAGGCCGAGAAAAACCCCAGCACCTGGTTCCGCCCCCAACTGGAGGGCATGGATTACCGGCCCGGCGCCAGTCGCCCCCTGGGGTGGCGTGAAGTGGGCCGCGAGCGATGGCGGTGGCACCAGCACGAAAAGGCCGGAATGCGCCTCGAAGGCAACGGTCAAAATAGCCAGGACGAAGCCTAGATGTGGTTCGAGCAGCTGGTCTTCTGGATCCTTTCGGTGACCGCCATCGCCGGCGCTCTGGGAGTCGTGCTGGTCCGCGACCTGTTCCGCTCGGCCCTGCTGCTGGCCATGGTGTTCGTCGCCGTCGGCGGCCTGTTCGTGTTGATGAACGCCGAGTTCCTCGCCGTAGTGCAAATCCTGATCTACGTCGGCGCCATCGCCGTGCTGTTCATTTTTGCCGTGATGTTGACCCGGGACGTGCAGCAGGGCAACGCGCCCAACCGCCTGCAGATCCCGGCGGCGCTGGTCTCCGCCCTGCTGCTGGCGGCCATGATCGTTACCGCAGTCACCACCGACTGGACCACGTTGGCCGGGGCGGGCTTGGAGAGCAAAGGCCAGATCGCACATACCCAGGCGGTCGGAATCCCTGATGCAACGGAGTTGGCCGGCGCCGGTTTGACCGCCGCCGAGGTGGAGAACGTCAGCAGCGGCGGGTTGGCGGACCTCCTCATCGGAGACTTCGTGCTGCCCTTTGAAGCGGTGTCCCTGCTGCTGCTGGCCGCCGCCATTGGTGGGCTGGCCTTGGCCCGCGGGCGAGGGAGCTAGAATCTTGTCTCTCGAATCAATGCTCGTCGTCGCCGCCGTTATCTTTTGCATCGGCCTCTACGGTGCGTTGGCTAGGCGCAACTTCATAGCCGTTCTCATGTCCATCGAGTTGATGTTCAACGGCGTCAACCTGACCCTGGTGGCCATGGGACGGTGGTTGGCGCCCTACGCCGTGCAGGAACAGCTTTCGGCCGTGCTCACCGGGCAGGTGTTCGCGGTCTTCATCATCACCGTAGCCGCCGCCGAGATCGCCCTCGGCCTCGGCATCGTGTTCGCCATATTCCGCTCCAACGAAAGCGTGGACCTCACCGACGCCGCCTCCCTCCGTCACTGACCTGCTATGCCGACCCTATAATCGTCATTCCGGCGAAAGCCGGAATCCAGAAAGCCTGACCAAAATCCCCTCCATCCAAGCAAAAGACCATGTGGGTAGAATTCAAACGCGCGCCCAACCTGATGGCCGCCGAAATCTGGAAGGAAGTTCTCGAAGCGGAGGGCCTGCCCAGCCGCATCCTACCGGAGGGCGACATTCGGGATTGGAGCGAGCGAGCGCCCTTCCGCATCTACGTGCCCAAGGGCCGCGAGCACGTGGCCGAAGAAATCGTGCGGAAGCTGTGAGGATTGCCAACCCATGATCACTGAACAACTGGTGTGGGCCATCTTCCTGCTGCCGGTGGCCTCGTTCCTGCTGATCGGGCTGGTCATCCGGCCCTTGGGCCCGAGCTTTGCCAAACTGGCCGGCTACCTCACCATCGCGGCCCTGGGCGTCGGGTTCATCCTGTCCGTCTGGCTCTTGCGCTCGTCGGCCCACCACCACATGGTGTACGAATTCGCTCCGCACCTGTGGCTGGATCTCGGCGGCGCTGCCATTGAGATGGGTCTGCTGCTCGATCCGCTCACCAACGTCATGCTGGTCGTGGTCACCGGCGTCAGCCTCATGGTGCAGATCTACTCCATGGGCTACATGGACGGCGACGAGAGCTTTGCCCGCTACTACGCCTATATGTCGCTGTTCAGCGCGTCCATGATCGGCTTGGTGCTGGCCGTCAATATCGTCCAGATGTACGTGTTCTGGGAATTGGTGGGCCTGTCTTCCTACCTGCTCATCGGGTTCTGGCACAACCGTCCTTCAGCGGCGGCGGCGGCGAAAAAAGCTTTCATCATCACCCGCATCGGCGACGTTGGATTCCTCCTGGCGATCATCTACCTGTTCTTCCAGGCTGACGAATTCGCCGCCCAGGGACTCAACGCGCTGCACATCCCGCATATCTGGGAAGCGGCCGCTCCAATTGCGGCTGGCGGCGCCGGCATAGTGGCCGGTGGAGCGTTGCTCTGGCTGTGTCTCGGTCTGTTTGCCGGCGCGGTGGGAAAGAGTGGCCAGTTCCCCCTGCACACCTGGCTCCCGGACGCCATGGAAGGCCCGACCCCGGTGAGCGCGCTCATCCACGCCGCTACCATGGTCGCGGCCGGCGTTTTCCTGGTGGGACGGTTCTTCCCCGTCTTCGCCGAATCCCAGGCGGCAATGATGGTGGTCGCCCTCATCGGCGCGTTCACCGCTGTTTTCGCCGCCACCATGGGCCTCGCCGCCAACGACATCAAGCGAGTCATGGCCTATTCCACCGTGAGCCAACTCGGTTACATGATGGCCGCGTTGGGCGTCGGCGCGTACAACGCAGCCCTCTTCCACCTGTTCACCCATGCCTTCTTCAAGGCCCTGTTGTTCCTGGGAGCGGGCAGCGTCAACCACGCCGCCGGCACCTTCAACATGATGTACATGGGCGGCCTGCGCAAGGCCATGCCTTGGACCTATTGGCTCACGGTGATCGGATCCCTGAGCCTGGTCGGCATCTTCCCCCTGGCCGGTTTCTGGAGCAAAGACGAGATACTGCTGGAATCCTGGCTGGCCGCCGGCCCGGTACCGGCCTCCGTCAGCCTGTTGGTCTTCGTCTTGCTGCTGGTGGGCGTGTTGCTCACCGCCTTCTACACCTTCCGAATGGTGCATCTGACGTTCCATGGCGAGTTTCGCGGCGGCGGCGAACGGGAACTCCACGACACCGAAGCCGCCGGCGAGCCGGCCCCAACCGGCGTCACCCATCACGTTCATCTCGGCGAATCCCCGGCCGTCATGGTCGTGCCCATGGGCATCCTTGGCTTCAGCGCCATCGTAGCCGGCTGGATCGCGAACCCTATCGGCGTGTCCAGCATATTCGGGCTGATACCATCCCATTGGCTCACCGAGTACTTCGCCTCGGGACTTCACGATGGCCACCACGCGCCTCCGTTCAACATCGCCATCGCCGTCATATCCAACGTAGTAGCCTTCGCCGGCATTGGCCTCGCCGCTCTGGCTTACGCGTGGCCCCGACCCTTCGTATCCAGGGATCCGCTGACCGGCGCGGGCCCGCTCCACACTCTGCTCGCCCAGCGTTACTTTATGGACCACCTCTATGAGGGCGTCGTCGTGGGCCGTCTGTTCTACCGTATCGTCGCCGGCATCACCGACTGGGTGGACCGCAACATCGTTGACGGCCTGGTCGGACTGACCGGCTGGATATCCCGCAACGTTGGCAGCCTGATCGCCCTGGCCCAAAATGGCCAGGTGCAGACCTATCCGCTGGTCGCCGCCGTCGGCGGGTTGGTCATCATCATCCTGTATCTGGCGCTAGGATAAGGGACCATGGCTACCGGATTCACAGGACTGCTCACCGTTACCGTCTTCCTGCCGGCCGTTGCCGCCCTGCTGTTGGCGGTGGGCACGGTACGGGGCGACCGCAACATCCGCTGGTTCGCAGCGGTGGTGGCCGCCGCCGACCTGGTCCTCTCGGTGATCGTGTTCATCTTGTTCCGGCCTGGCGGTGATCAATTCCAGTTGGTTGACCGTTTCGACTGGATCAACACCGGCACGGTTCAAGCCAGCTACCTCTTGGGCGTGGACGGCATCAGCGCGCCCCTGGTGATGCTGACGGGCCTGCTGGGCCTGTGCGCCGTCTTTGTGTCCTTCCACATCTCCCACCGGGTGCGCGAGTACTTCATTTGGCTGTTCGTGCTGCAAACGGCCGTTTTGGGCGTCTTCACGGCCCTCGACTTCCTGCTGTTCTTCCTGTTCTGGGAAATCGAGTTGGTCCCCATGTACCTCCTCATCTCCACCTGGGGCACCGGCCGGCGCGAATACTCGGCCATGAAATTCCTGATCTTCACCATCCTCGGCTCGGCCTTCATGCTGGTCGCCATCGTGGCCGTGTTCGTCAGCGCCGGCGTGGACAGCTTCAACATGACCCGCCTGCTGGAACCGGGCGGCGCACTGGATGCCTCCCGCGCCGCGCTGCCCATGGGCGTCCTGTTCTGGCTCTTCTTCATCGCCTTCGCCGTCAAGCTCCCCACCTGGCCGGTGCATACCTGGCTGCCCGACGCCCACACCGACGCGCCCACGGCCGGCAGCGTCATGCTGGCCGGTGTCATGCTGAAGATGGGCGGCTATGGCCTGCTCCGCATCAACGCCGCGATGTTCCCGGAGCAGTTGCAGACCTACGCATTGCCCGTGGTGGCCCTGGGTGTCATCAGCGTCCTGTATGGCGCGGTCGTAACGCTGCGCCAAACCGACCTGAAACGCCTCATTGCCTATTCCAGCGTCAGCCACATGGGGCTGGTGTTGATCGGACTAGGTTCCGTCGCCGTCGTGGGCGGAACGCTCAGCGACGCCGGACTGACCGGGGCGGCGATGCAGCTCTTCACCCATGGCACCATCACCGGCCTTTTGTTCGTCGCCGTGGGCATCCTCTACGAAAAGACTCACACCCGCCACATTCCCGACCTGGGTGGTCTCGCCAACCGGATGCCCCTGGTGGCAACGGCCTTTCTGGTCGCCGGCGCGGCCTCTCTGGGCCTGCCCACCCTGAGCGGTTTCGTGTCGGAGCTGCTGGTTTTCTTCGGCGGCTTCCGCGCCTTCCCCATTCTGACCATTCTGGCCGTTCTGGGCATCATACTCGCCGCCGGCTATATCCTCTGGATGCTGCAACGCACCCTGTTCGGCCCGCGCCCGTCCCGCTGGGATGACCTTACCGACGCATCCGCCGTGGAAATGGTTCCCGTTGCCCTCCTTTTGATAAGCATCGTCGCCGTAGGAGTGTATCCCGCCTGGCTGACCGACGTTTTCCGTGATGGCCTGGAGCCTATTATGAACGGCTACAACGCCGGCATCGCCGGAGCCGGCCGCTAGCGCCGAGACTGAACCGCCATGACCACCTACGACCTGTTCCTGATTGCGCCCTACCTCGCCCTGGCCGCCTTGGCCATGCTGGTGATTGTGGCGGACTTGGTGACCCGCCGCACCGGCCTGCTGGTTGGGCTGTCTTTCGTGGGTTTGGCCGCCCCGGCGGCGTTGAGCGCATGGCAGGTAGTTGAGCTGTCAGCCTCGGGCCACAGCGAGTTGGTAGCCGAGGGTTCGGTAGTCCTCTATACCCTGTCAATTGACAAGTTCGCCCTCTTTTTCAACTTCCTGATTCTCGCCGCCGTCGGTCTGGTCGTCCTGGTGTCCAACGACTACGTGCGCCGCATGGAGAGATTGCAGGGCGAGTATTTCGGGTTGCTCCTCCTCTCCGCTACGGGAATGATGCTGCTGGTGGCGGCGGACGAGCTGATCACCATGTACATCGCCCTGGAATTAACCACGCTCCCGTTGGCGGCGCTGGCGGCCTTCCTGCCCAACGGCCGCTCCAGCGAAGCGGGCATGAAGTTCCTCATCATCGGCGCCATCAGCAGCGCGCTGATGCTATACGGCATGGCCCTCATCTACGGATTCACCGGCAGCACGCGCTTGGACGAGATAGCGGTTGCGCTCGCCGGCAGTTCCTCGTCAGGGATTATTCCCTTTGGCAGCATGGCGGTGCTGTTGGCCGTGGTCCTGCTGTTGGCCGGCTTCGGCTTCAAGATGTCCGCGGCGCCATTCCAGATGTGGGTGCCCGACGTGTACGAAGGCGCCCCGACGCCCATGGTCGCCTTCCTGTCCGTGGCCAGCAAAGCGGCGGCGTTCGCGCTGGTGCTCCGGGTTTTCTACATCGGGTTCGACGCCTTGGGCGGAGACTGGTGGGTGCTGCTGGCCGGTCTCGCCGCCCTGTCCATGACCATCGGCAACCTGGTCGCCATCGCCCAGCGTAACATCAAGCGTCTTTTCGGCTACAGCACCATCGCCCACGCCGGTTACATCCTGGTGGGCGTGGCGGCCATCGTCACCGTCGGAACCGAGGAAACATTCGGCCCCAGCAGTGTGTTGTTCTACCTCGCTGCCTACACCGCCGCCAACTTGACGGCCTTCTTCGCCATTGTCTCTATCGGCAACCGCATCAACAGCGACGAGATCGAGGACTACGCCGGTATGCTGCGCCGGGCACCCTTCCTGGCCATCGCCCTGGCGTTGGCGCTCATCGCCCTCATCGGCGTCCCGCCCACCAGCATCTTCATCGCCAAGATCTACATATTCGCCGCCGCGATCAACACCGGAGAGTCGCTGATGACGTGGCTGGTAATCATCGGCGTGGTCAACAGCGTAGTTTCCGCCTACTACTACCTGCGGGTCATCAAGGTCATGTTCCTGCAACCGGCCATCCACACCGAGCGGTTGGGCGCGTCGTGGCCGGTCAACGTGGCCCTCGGCGTGGCCGCCCTCTGTATGCTGTGGCTGGGCGTGGCCCCGGGCGCCATTCTGGATGCCGCCGAGCGCGCCGTGGTAGTCCTCATGGCCGGCGGCTGAGGACTCCGATAGCGAACTTGCCATGAAAACCGTCGGCATCGCCTACAACGACTTGATACCCGAGGCGCTGGACTTGGCCCACGCCATCGTCGGCGAGCTCAATCTGGGCCCCGACACCTGGATTCTGCGCGCCGAGGACGCCGAGGACTTGAGCCAACGGGCCCAGGATACCGACCTGGTCATCACCATCGGCGGCGATGGCACCATCCTCCGGGTGAACCGGGCCATCGCGCCCCAGGGGATACCGCTGGTTGGCATCAACATGGGCCGCCTGGGTTTTATGACCGAGCTGACCGTGCCCGGCGTCATGGAGCAGCTGCCTCAGTATCTCAAGGGCGATATGCGGGTCTCCGAACACAGTATGCTGATGGCCGACGTCTATCGGCGCAATGGCAACGGCGACTCTGTGCCCCAGGGTCCCTATCACGCCCTCAACGACGTGGTGCTTTCCCGCAGCCGGGTATCCCGCGTCATCACCGTCCGCGCGTCCATCGACGGGGCGGACGTATCCACCTTCCGTGCTGACGGCGTGATCCTTGCCACGGCCACGGGCAGCACCGGTTACAGCTTCGCCGCCGGCGGCCCGATACTCGACCCCCTGTCTGACGACGTGGTGCTAACCCCGCTGGCGTCCCACGTCGGCCTGACCACCCCGCTGGTGCTGCGCCCCACCAGCAGCGTTGACTTCCACCTCGAAGGTTCCCAGGAAGCCATCATCAGCGTGGACGGTTTTGAAAACCACCCCATCGAACCCGGCGATTGGGTACGCATCACCCGCAGCCCTTATCGCGCCCGCTTCCTCCGCGCCAACGAGCACAACTACTTCTGGGCCACCCTCACCCGTCGCTTGGGTTTCAGCCTGCAAGGCCGCTAACCCCCACCACCATTCCTACACCACCCCGTCATTCCCGCCTCCACTACCGTCATTCCCGCGAAAGCGGGAATCCAGCGGCTTCATTTGCGAGCAGTACCCAACGCCATGACCTCCTACCCCGACAACGAACCCACCATCTCCACCCGGCAGATCTTCCAGGGCCGCATCATCAACGTGCGCGTGGACACCGTCCGCCTGCAAAACGGACGGGAAACCACCCGGGAAATCGTTGACCACGACCCATCTATCTGCGTGGTGCCAGTGGATGCCGATGGCAACGTGCTGCTGGTGCGCCAGTACCGCAAACCCGCCGGCAGCTTCCTCCTGGAAGTGCCAGCGGGCGGCATCGAACCCGGCGAAGAACCGGAAGCGGCGGCCCGCCGAGAATTGCAGGAGGAGATTGGGCACACTGCCGGCAATCTCGTTCCCCTGGCCGGCTTCTGGCTGGCCCCCGGCTGGTGCTCGGAGTATATGCACGCCTTCCTGGCCACCGAACTGGTGCCGGCCAACCTGGACTCCGACGAGGACGAATTTATCGAAGTAGTAAGAGTCCCCGTCGCCGGCATCTTCGATTTGATGACCAACGGCGAAGTACAGGATGCCAAGAGCGTCGCCGCGCTGTTGCTGGCCATGCGCATTTTGGAGCAGGGCTAACGGATGCGAATATGTCCGGCTTTCCAACCAACGAGCCTACCATCACCACCCGGCCGATTTACAACGGCAATTTGATTGACGTAAGGGTGGATACCGTTCGCCTGCCCAACGGGCGGGAAACCGACCGCGAAATCGTCTACTATCCGTCCTCGGTATGCGTGGTGCCCGTTGACCCGCGTCAAAACGTGCTGCTGGTGCGCCAGTTCCGGAAAACGGCGGAGCGATTTCTGATAGAAGCCCCGGCCGGCAAGATGGAGCCCGGTGAAAACCCGCAAGAAGCCGCGATACGGGAATTGCAGGAAGAAACCGGACACGCCGCCGGAAAGTGGCAGTTGCTCGGCGCTTTCTTTCTGAATCCCAGCCTGTCGCCCCAGTACACCCACGCCTACCTGGCCCGAGACTTGAAATTGTCGAACCTGGACGCTGACGACGACGAATTTATTGAACTGCGCCGCGTGCCATGGCGCGAGGTTGGCGCGTTGATCGCCGACGGCTCCATTCAGGATGCCAAGAGCATCGCCGCGCTGTTGCTTGCCATGCGGGTTTTGGGCGATAATTAGCCGCCGCTCTTGGGCGCGCCGCTTATGCGCCACAATCAGCCGGGTTGTATCCAATCCGGGCGGAGGAAGACACAAATGCCAGAGGATTTGCAACACGACGTGCTGGTGGTCGGCGCCGGCCTGGCCGGGATGCGCGCCGCCATTGCGGCCCGAGCCGGCGGAGCCAATACCGCCATCATCAGCAAAGTCCACCCCGTGCGCAGCCATTCCAACGCCGCCCAGGGCGGCATCAACGCCGCGCTGCTGGACCGGGGCGACGATTGGGAAGACCACGCCTACGACACCATCAAAGGCAGCGACTTCCTGGGCGATCAGGACGCCATCGAGGTGATGTGTCGCCAGGCCGGCGCCTCCCTCATCGACATGGAGCACATGGGCGTCACCTTCAACCGCGACGACGACGGCCGCTTGGGCACCCGCGCCTTTGGCGGCCAGCGTCGCGCCCGCACCTTCTTCGTGGGGGACTTCACCGGACAGGCTCTGCTCCACGTCATGTTCGAGCAGCTCATCAAGTCCGGCGTCCGCCGTTACGAGGAATGGTTCGTTACCTCCCTGATCATGGAGGACGGCCAGGCCGCCGGCGTCATGGCCTTGGAAATCCGCACCGGCGAACTCCACGTCATCCGCGCCAAGACCGTCATCTTCTGCACCGGAGGCTGCGGCCGCCTCTTTGAACCCAGCACCAACGCCCTCATCGTAACCGGCGACGGTATGGGACTGGTGTACAACGCCGGTGGTCAGCTCATGGACATGGAGATGGTCCAGTACCATCCCACCACCCTGGCCGGCAGCGGCGTGCTGATCTCCGAAGCGGCCCGTGGTGAGGGAGCGTACCTGCGCGACAAAGACGGCAACCGCTTCATGGAGAAATACGCTCCCAACATGATGGAGCTGGCCTCCCGCGACGTGGTTTCCCGCGCCGAACAGACCGAGATCAACGCCGGCAACGGCATCGACGGCTGCGTGCTGCTGGACTGCACCCACCTGGGCGAAGCCCTGATCATGGAAAAGCTCAGCCAGATCCGGGAAATCGGCATCGACCTGGCCGGCACGGACATGATCCGCGAACCCATCCCCATCCGCCCCGGTATGCACTACATAATGGGCGGCATCAAAACCAATATTGACGGGTTGACCAACGTCGGCGGCGTCTATGCCGCCGGCGAATGCGCCAACGTCAGCGTCCACGGCGGCAACCGCCTGGGCGCCAACTCCCTCCTCGACACCATCGTATTCGGCGAGCGCGCCGGCAACCACGCCTCCGACGCTACCCGCAATGTGGATTTCATGGAGTTCGATGTCGCCGCCACCCTCGCCCGGGAGCGTCGCCGCATCCAGGAGATGATGGACCGGCCCGAAAACGGCGACCGCTGGTCCGCCATCCGCCGCGAAATGGGCGAATCCATGAACCGCAACGTGGCGGTGTTCCGCAACGAAGAGGGGATAGAAGAGACCATCGACGACCTGCACAACCTCCGCCGCCGCTATGAAAATGTCCCCGTCCACAACAAGGGCAAGACCTTCAACACTGACCTGGTTTTCGCCCTTGAGCTGGGCTATATGCTCGACTGCGCCGACACCATCGCCGTGGGCGCTCTCGAACGCCGGGAAAGCCGCGGCGCCCAGTTCCGGACCGATTACCCCGACCGCAACGACGAAGAATGGCTCCATCACATCGTCTTGACCAAAGACGATGGCGGGCCGGCGATTTCGGAGCTGCCCGTAACCATCACTCAATGGACGCCCGAGGAGAGGAAGTACTAGGCTATGGACGTCACTATTAGGGTAAAGCGACAGGACCCGGAGGCTCCCACGGGCCAGGGCCGGATGCCCTATTGGCAGGAGTATCCGGTCACCGTTGCGGACAACGCCACCGTCCTCGACGCGCTGATTCAGATACGAGAGGACGACGACGGGACTCTGTCCCTGCGTTGCTCCTGCCGCAGTTCCATCTGCGGTTCCTGCGCCATGCGCATCAACGGCCACGCCGGCCTGGCCTGCAAAACCATCGCCAACACGGTGGTTCAGGACGGCGTCATCACCGTCGAACCCGCCGGAGTGATGCCCGTCATCAAGGACCTGGTCGTCAACTTCGATCTGTTCTGGGAGAAAATCGAGGCCGTCGATCCTTACTTGAAGCACGTGGGCCAGGAACCTGAGGGCGAGTACATCGTTTCCAACGACGCCATGCTCCACCTGTCCGGCGTCACCGCCTGCATCATGTGCGGCGCCTGCGTCTCCGACTGCACCGTCCTGGAGGTTGACCCCACCTTCCTGGGACCCGCCGCGCTGGCCAAGGCGTACCGCTTCACCGCCGACCCCCGCGACGGCGACGCCGAGGGCGTGTCCATGGAACGCCTGTGGGGCCTCAGCGAACCCACCGGCATCTGGGACTGCACCCGCTGCAACGAATGCGTCCAGGTCTGCCCCAAAGGCGTCGCCCCCATGGACCGCATCATGGCCATGCGCGAGCAGGCCATCCAGCAGGGCTACGACAACAACAACGGCGCGCGCCACACCGACGCTTTCACCGAATCGGTGGGGCACAGCGGCCGCCTCGACGAGCTGCGCCTGCCCATCAAATCCGTCGGCGGGTTCACCAATATGCCGGCTCTGATGAGCTATATGCCCGTAGCCTTCCGCGCCATGCGGCGCGGCAAAATGCCGCCCCTCGCCCACAAGAACGTTGACAACGTGGAGGCCGTCCGGCGTCTGTTCCAGCGGATGGAACCGGAACCCCCGCCCCCCCGGGTCAGCAACAACTCCGCCTTCGGCTAGCCGAAGGGAGTGTGCCCGCCGCGCAACACCAAGGCGTCAAACGTAGGGGCGAATGATTATTCGCCCCTACCCTTGCCAGTCGGAACCAAGAGGAGGAACCAGTGAAGTACGCTTTCTTTCCGGGCTGCGTATCCCAGGGTGGCGCGCCCGAACTCTACCCCGCCGCCCGCCTGGTCTGCCAGCGGCTGGGCATCGAACTGGAGGAAATACCCGGCTGGACCTGCACCGGCGCCGGCGTCATCCAGGAGAAGAACCAGCTATTCGGCGATACGCTCAACGCCCGCAACTTCGCCAAGGCCGAGCGGATGGGCCTGCCCGTCCTGACCATTTGCAGCACTTGCCAGGGCGTCATGTCCCAGGCCAACCACCGGATGCGGAACCCCGAATACTTGGCTGAAATCAACTCCTACCTGGCCGAGGAAGGGCTTGAATACAGCGGCAACTCCGAACCCAAACACCTGCTTTGGATTCTGATTGAGGACTACGGCCTGGACCGGCTCGGCGGCTACATCACCCGCCAACTCACCGACGTGAAAATCGCCCCCTTCTACGGCTGCTACATCGTCCGGCCCACCGAGGCCCTGGACATCGCCGACCACCCGGAACGCCAGCAATCCCTGGAAATGCTGATTGAAACCCTGGGCGCCACGCTGGTGGACTTTGAGGGCAAAACCCGCTGCTGCGGATTCCCCATCCTGACCATCAACGAGCGCAACTCCATGGCCATGGTAGGCAAGCACACTTCCGAAGTCAAAGACCTGGGCGCCGACGCCATGGTAACCCCCTGCCCCCTGTGCCACCTCAACCTGGACGGCTTCCAGCCTAAAGCGGCCTCCCAGGCCCGCCGCTCGATAGACCTGCCCATCCTCCATATGCCCCAGCTCATCGGCCTGGCCATGGGCATGACCCCCGCCGAGTTGGGGATGCGCAAGCACATCATCAGCACCGGGCCGCTGGAGGTGAAAGCGGGAGCGCGGCGATAGCCATCACTGACAGAATTGCGAAACGCGAAGGGGCGGGCTGAAACCCGCCCCTTATTGCTGCTCCCCATTGAGTTGTCAGCCAGTCACTGCGTTCGCTACGCGGTTGACGAACTCGCGTACCCGGCGTTCTGCATCGGCTATTTCATCCTCTCTCATAAAAGCCTCGTACATATTTTGGTGCAGTCTGTCAGCGATGATGAAATCGCTATACGCTCCAGGAATGCCAAGGGTGTCGTTAATCTCAGCCGCTGCGTCAAACAGTTGTTCATGCCTGCGATGGCTGAGGTTTCGCCACTGCCGTTGTATGATGGCTGCCTTTACGACATGGGCTGCTGCACACCAGAGCATTTCCGATTTCGCCATGGGGTCCTGCTCCACGCTGAAGATGCCGGCAATCTCCAGGAAGCGAAACGCCGCGCGAATATGATCATGGTAAGTCATCTGGGGGATTGCCTTGCGATGTTCAGCAACCCATCTACGAATTGGCGCACCAGAGGTCTTCCCCCTCTGATCACGTAGTCCTCCATGAAATCGTAATCGGCGTTGTTCCGAAAATAACCCGCCGTTTGGTAAGTGGAATCCAGCAGGTCAACGTCGTCCCTTTGCCCACTTTCGGATTTCAGCTGCTTGAGAATGTAGAAGTGATCTTCTACGGTTTGACAACGCCAGCCGCGCTCGTCTGCCGCGATTGACAGCGCGCATTCCGCCGCTTCCCACAGCTTCAGCGAGCCGAGCTTATTGTCGCCGGCGTCAAAAGCCCGGTCTGACGCCTCAAACAAGGCCTCGATGGCTTGTGTACGTTCTTTCGTTACCATAACGCGCGCTCCCTTAATTCCGCAGCGTCGGCGCAACCTCGCGTATCGCCTCGATGGTGCGGTCGATGTCCTCATCGGTGTGCACGACCGACGGATAGAACTTCTGCGGCCAGGACTTGAGCACCCCGCGCTCCAACAGGCCGGCGTTCAGCTTGGCGAGGGGCGCGCTGTCCGCCGCCAGTCCGTCGCGGTAGTTCCGCACCGGGCGTTCGGCGAAGAAGATGTCAAAGATGCCGTCCTCGCCTACGCTCTGCACCGCGAACCCCTGCCCTTCGCAGGCGTCGGCCAGCGCGCGGCGGATGCTGCCGCCCACTTCGTGCAGTCGCTCGTACACCCCGTCTTTCCGTAACTCGGTCAACGTCGCCAAGCCAGCCGCGCAAGCTATGGGATTGCCGTTCAGCGTGCCAATCTGGTCAACATAACTCTCCGACGCCACGGCTCCCCGGTCGTACACCGACATGACTTCGGCGCTTCCCATCAGCGCCGCCAGCGGATACCCACCGCCCATGATTTTGCCCACCGTACAAAGGTCCGGCGTGACGCCGTAGTATTCCTGCGCCCCGCCGTAGGCCAGTCGGAACCCGGTGACGATCTCGTCGAATATCAGCAGTATTCCGGCGTCGGCGGTTATCTTGCGCAGGCCCTCCAGGAAACCGGGTTCGGGAGCGATGGTGCGCTGTAGCGGTTCCGCAATGATTGCCGCTATTTCGTCCTTATGCGCGGCCACAATCGCGGCAGTGGTGTCCAGGTCGTTGAACTGGGACACCAGCACGAGATCGCTCAACGCATCGGGAATACCGGCGGTATTGGCCTCGGCCTGTGGAAACTCTACTCCGGCCGACGCGAAGACGGACATCATGGCGTAGTCGTGCGTCCCGTGGTAACCGCCCTCAAACTTGAGGATTTTCTCCTTGCCGGTATAGGCGCGGGCCGCCCGCATCGCCTGAAAAGTCGCGTCCGTCCCGCTGGTGGTGAAACGCACCTTCTCGGCGCACGGCACCGCCTTGACCAACTCTTCCGCCAGCAGCACCGCCTGGTCGTTGTTGGCGAAGAACGTGGAACCCCGGCTGACTGCCGACAGCGCCGCATCCGTCACCGCCGGATGGGCGTGCCCCAAAATCATCGGCCCCGAACCCATCAGCCAGTCAACGTATTCGTTGCCCGACACGTCCCAAATCCGACCTCCCTTGCCTTCTTTCACCAGGAAATCCAGCGCGTCCGGGTATCTGGTGTTGCCGTTGCTGCTTCCGGGCATATATCTGGCCGCTTTCTCCAGTAGTTCCCGTTCCAGTGGCGTGCGCTGACTCATGCTGGCCTCCCGTGGGTGGTTGGGTATGTTAGTCATTATACAGAGTGCCGCAAAAAGTAGGGGCGGGTTTCAAACCCGCCCCGAGCCAATCCCGCTGGCCGCGCCTGAATTCGCAGCGGCTATTGCGCCTCAGCCTTGGCATTGGCCATCACGTCCACCAGTTCCTGCACCGACGCGGCGGACGACTGTAGCGCCGCCTGTTCCTCATCGGTCAGGCTGATCTCGATGACCTGCTCCATGCCGCCGGCGCCGATCTTCACGGGTACACCGACGCAAAGACCGTTGATCCCGTATTCACCTTCCAGGTAAGCGCAACCGGGGAGGATGCGCTTTCGGTCCAACAGGATCGATTCCACCATCTGCGTGATCGCCGCCGACGGCGCGTAGAACGCCGATCCCTGTTTCAGCAGCGCGACGATCTCGCCGCCGCCGTCCCGCGTGCGCTGCACGATGGAGTCGATGCGGTCCTGCGACAGCAGTTCCGTAACCGGAATGCAGCCTACGGTGGTGTACCGCACCAGGGGAACCATGTCGTCGCCGTGGCCGCCCAGCACCATGGCCTGAACGTCGTCCACCGACACGTCAAGCTCCTGGGCGATGAACGTCCGGTAACGGGCGGTGTCCAGCACGCCGGCCATGCCGAAAACCCGGTTGCGGGGGAAACCGGCCGTCTGGTACACATTCTGCACCATCGCGTCCAGCGGGTTGGTCACCGCCAGGATTATGCAGTCCGGCGAATGGCGAACCACTTCCTCTGTAACCGCCGACGTAATCCGCATATTGGTCAGCAACAGGTCGTCCCGGCTCATCCCCGGCCGGCGAGCGATGCCGGCCGTGATCACCACCACGTCGGAGCCGGCCGTCTCCTCATAGCCGTTGGAGCCGGTAATCAGCGCGTCGGAACCGATTACGGGACCCGATTCCAGCATATCCAGCCCTTTGCCCTGGGGCAGGTCTTCAACCACGTCAACCAGCGCTACGTCGGCGTAGCCAAGCTGGTGGACGCGTTGGGCGGTGGTGGCGCCCACGTTGCCGGCGCCGACTACGGTTACTTTGCTTCGCATCTAGTGAGCGCTCCTCAGTCAAATCGGATCGTTGTTAGATCCCGTCGATGATGGCATTCAAAGTGGCGCTGGGGCGCATGGCCTGGGCCGCCATGTCGTTGTCGGGCCGGTAGTAGCCGCCGATGTCCATGGGCTGGCCCTGACAGTCGATCAGCTCCTGGATGATCTTTTCCTCGCTTTCGGTCATCTGTTTGGCCACTTCAGCAAAACGGGCCTTCAGCTCCGGGTTCTTGTCCTGCTTGGCCAGCGCTTGCGCCCAGTAGAGCGCCAGGTAGAAGTGGCTGCCCCGGGTGTCCAGTTCGTTCACCCGGCGGGAAGGGTTCCGCTGGTTCTCCAGGTGCTCCCCGATGGCTTGGTCCAGCGTCTCCGCAAGCAGCCTGGCGCCGTCGTTGTCATAAACCTCGCCGAAGTGCTCGAAGGACGCCACCAGGGCGCAGAACTCGCCCAGCGAGTCCCAGCGCAGGTGCCCCTCCTCAACGAACTGCTGTACGTGCCGGGGCGCCGACCCGCCGGCGCCGGTCTCGAACATCCCGCCGCCGTTGAGCAGCGGAACCACCGAGAGCATCTTGGCGCTGGTGCCCAGCTCCAGGATGGGGAACAGGTCGGTGAGATAGTCGCGCAATACGTTGCCGGTCACCGCGATGGTGTCCAGGCCGGCCCGGCTGCGGGCGACGGTGGCCCTCATGGCTTCGACCGGGGGCATGGTGCTGATCTCCAGCCCGCTGGTGTCATAGTCGGGCAGGTATTGCTCCACCTTCTTAATCAGCTCGGCGTCGTGGGCGCGGTTGGCGTCCAGCCAGAAGATGGCGGCCTGGCCGGTAAGCCTGGAGCGGGTCACGCCAAGCTTCACCCAGTCCTGAATTGGAATGTCCTTGGTCTGGCACATCCGGAAGATGTCGCCCGTCTCCACGCTCTGCTCCATCAGGGTCGCGCCTGAGGCATCGACGACGCGGATCGTCCCGTTGCCCGGAGCTTCAAAGGTCTTGTCGTGGGAACCATATTCTTCCGCCGCTTGCGCCATCAGGCCAACGTTGGCCACGCTGCCCAGGGTCGCCGGATCCAGGGCGCCGTTCTCCTGGCAGTCTTCTACCACCGCCTGATAGATGGTGGCGTAGGAGCGGTCGGGGATCAGGGCTATCGTGTCGTGCAGCTCGTTGTCCGGGCCCCAGGTGCGCCCGCCGTCGCGGATGACCACGGGCATGGAGGCGTCGATGATGGTGTCGCTGGACACGTGCAGGTTGGTGATGCCCCGGTAGGAGTTCACCATCATCAGATCCGGGCGGCTGTCATAAGCTGCCTGAATGTCGGCCTCGATCTCGGCGCGCTTGTCTTCCGGCAGCCCTTGGATCTTGGTCAGCAACTCGGCCACGCCGTTGTCGGGGTCCACCGCCACCTGGGCCAGCGCGTCGGCGTGCTTGTCGAACACCTCCTGGAAGAAAACCGACACCAGATGCCCGAAGATGATGGGGTCGGACACCCGCATCATGGTGGTCTTGACGTGCAGGCCCAGCAGGAGGTCGTCCGCTTTAGCCTGGTCCATCTGTTGAGCATAGAACCGGCGCAAGGCGTTGACGTTCATAACCGCACAGTCGAGAATCTCGCCGGCTTGCAGTGGAATGCCGGATTTGAGCTCCGTGACGCTCCCGTCGCCGGCGACGAATTCGATGGTTGCCGACCCGGCTTCCGTGGTGGTAACGGCCACCTCGCTGCTGAAGAAGTCGCCATCGGTCATGTGGCCGACCCGGGTCTTGGAGACTTCCGGCCAATCCTGCATCATTCGATGGGGATTGCGCTGGCCATGCTCCTTGACCGCATTCGAGGAGCGGCGGTCGGAGTTCCCTTCGCGAATCACCGGGTTGACCGCGCTGCCCAGCACCCTGGAATAGCGGGCCTGGACTTCACGTTCCGCGTCGTTGGACGGCTGGTCGGGATAGTCGGGAATGTCATACCCCTTGCCCTGCAATTCCGCAATCGTCGCTTTCAGCTGGGGAATCGACGCGCTGATGTTGGGCAGCTTGACCAGGTTCGCCGATGGCTCCAGGCACAGCTCCCCGCACATGCGCAGGTAGTCTGGGATCCGCTGCTCTTCCGTCAGGTTGTCGGGGAAATTGGCGATGGTGCGCCCCGACAGCGAAATGTCCCACGTCTCCAACTCAATGCCCGAACTCTTGGTGAAAGCCTGGAGAATCGGAAGCAGAGAGTGCGTGGCGAGGTACGGAGCCTCATCGGTTTCGGTGTAGATGATCTTGGCAGCTTCAGGCATGATCTTCTCCTTAGCAAGCAGGTTCCACGGGCCGCCTCGGGTTGCCAAGGATGGTTCGGCTACAGGCCCGGACACGAAAGAAGGACGCAAAGCATCCATGTGAGGGTAAAACCCTAGCAATGATACACCCGAATGCCGGTCAAGGGAATCCCTGCTTAATTTCCCGGGCAATCGCGCCATCCCGGTCATTTGTATGTTGCGTGTGCCCCATAAGTCGGCCAATTTATGGGGCAGGCGTGAGGGGCGCGTCGTCCGTCATTAGGCGGGCCGGGTTGTATCTGGACGCCCGCTTCAGCTGGAACTGGAACAAGAACGGCGCCTTTTCGCCGTCCGGTCGGTTTCGGGAACGTTGACCAGCCAGTGGACCATCTCGCCAAGCGCCCCGCCGCTTGTGACCGTCAGCAACCTGGGTGAGAACAAGGATGACAAGTGCAACATCAACTGAACGAGCATTTGCGCCGTGGGTTTCACCACCGGCGGCGAGACTGGCGGCTACACGCTCACCGACGCGAAACTTTCACTCGGGAACCCAAATTCAGGTGCTGCGTTGGGCGACATCGTCGTGACACTGCGCGCCTCGGACACCGTCAACTTCGGCGACGGCAAGGGGCCGGTAACAAGCGTCGCACCCGCCACACTCAGCGGCGACAACCCGGACACCGCCGGCGACTACACCTACACCTGCCCCCCGGTGGGGAGGCTTGCTCGATGTCCCTGCCGGCCAAGCCGGAACCAGTAACTACGTGTCGGCCAATGCCTTCACCACCGGGTCCGCCAGCAACGGCTATACGCTGCGGGACGTTACCCTTTCGGTGTACAGTGTAGCCGCCGGCTCGCCCACCGGCATGACTGTGGCGATTCACGCCGCCGACTCCGGCGGCAACCGCGACCTACGATGATGAGGTCAATACGCCATCCGGGGCCGGCTGGAGCATCGCCAACCAGGGGAAGCGAAAAACCAACAACGGCAGTTGGCAGGACTTGGTAATAGCCGGTACGGAGGCCCTGGTGTTTAAGGTGGCGGCGACGGTCAACGAGTAGCGAGCGTCCGGCGGCGGCGCAACGCAACCCAACCCACGCCCGGCGCGGCGAGGCCTTGCCCCCTGGGGCGGGGCGAGGCCGACGGCGGGGCGGACGGGTTGGTATAATCAGCCGAACACGATGTTGCAGTCCCCACAAAGAGCGCACTATGACCCCCGAAAGCCGCATCAGCCGAATGGAAGGCGCCTACGAACAAGTCAACCAGCGGCTGGGCGATTACGTCGAAAGCTTCGCCGAAATTTCGCAACGCCTGCAAACCCTGCGCGGCGAGATCGGAAACCTGCGCGGCGAGATGCGAGACCTGCGCGGCGAGATGAACGCCAACGACACCGCCTTGCGCGAGGAGATAAACGCCTTGCGGGGGGAGATGAACGCCAACGACGCCAGCATCCGGCGGGAAAACCGCTGGATTGGGGGCGTCATCGTAGCCGGCATCATCGTAACGGTGCTCAGCATCATCATTACCCGGATCTGACGCGGCGCCGGCCGGCGGCGCAACCCAATCTACGCCTGGCGCGGGGCGGCGCGGCCTTGCCCCCTGGGGCGGGGCCGCTTGTGTCTGCGTTGGGGGCAGCGGTTGCGTTGGCGCAACGAATCGCCGCGTGCTACCATGGTGTGAGTTGAGAGGATGGCATTATGAATCAGCAATCTGACGCGCGCCGCCAGGGCGAAGCCGTGGCCAACGTGGTGGAGATCGGACCGTCTGCCCGAAAGCGGTTTGAGGAATTGGCCGTTCAATGGGAACATGACACCGTACTGCTGTCATCGTCATCACGGGCAGCCCGATACCCGGCCTACCAGGAAGTCCTGCAAATGGGTTGGCCGGCCGTGCCGCTAATTCTGCAAAGGATGCAGAGGGGTAGCGGACACTGGCTCCTGGCGTTGCATGACATCACCGGGGTAGAATCCGGTGGCTCCATCGGACTACGGCAAGATAGACGCGATGCAGGCATCCTGGCTGGAGTGGGGCAAACGCAATGGCTATGTCCAGCTGGACGAGCCTGATTACGGAGTCATTCCCAAACCTCGCTAGTGTCCTGTATTCAAAGTTCGCTGGCAAAAGTGCGCGACGTTGGCCAGGATCTGGTCAGCAGTCTTCGTCCAGACAAAGGGCTTGGGGTCTTCGTTGGTGATGTCCAGGTAGCGGTAGATGGCGGCTTCGAGCTCGCCGCTGCTCTGGTGCACTCCGCGACGCAACTGCTTCTCCGTCAGCAACGCAAACCATCGTTCCACCAGGTTCAGCCAGGACGCGCTGGTCGGGGTGAAGTGCAAGTGGAAACGGGGCCGTTTGGCCAGCCAATTGCGGATCAACGCCGTCTTGTGGGTGGCGTAGTTGTCCATGATCAGGTGGACGTCCAAGTCAGGGGGCACTTCCGCCTCGATGGTATCGAGGAACTTGCGAAACTCCACCGACCGGTGGCGTTGGTGGCAGCGGCCAATGACCTTGCCGCTCTGGGTATCCAAAGCGGCAAAGAGGGACACCGTGCCGTGGCGCAGGTAATCATGGGTGCGTCGTTCCACCTGTCCCGGACGCAGGGGCAACAGCGGACGGGTGCGATCCAGCGCCTGGATTTGAGACTTCTCGTCCACGCACAGTACCAGGGCCCGGTCCGGCGGGTCCTGGTACAGACCCACGATATCGCGCACCTTCTCAATGAAAAAGGGGTCCGACGACAACTTGAAGACTTCAGTGCGGTGAGGCTGCAATCCGAAGGCGCGCCAGATGCGGCTGACGGTATTGTGGCTCAGGCCGCAGCGTTGGGCCATGGCCCGGGTGCTCCAGTGGGTAGCGTCCCGGGGCGTGGTCTCCAGCGTCAACGTAATCACCCGCTCCACGTCGTCATCGGTGATCGACCGGGGGCGACCGATGCGAGCTTCGTCCGACAGCCCGTCCAGTCTCCGCTCCACAAACCGTGACCGCCACTTGCCTACGGTGGCCCCCGATACTCCCAAGTCGGCCGCCACCGCGGTGTTGCTCCGGCCCGCCGCGCAGGCCAAAATCATCCGGGCCCGCAGCGCCAAAGCTTGCGCCGTCTTCGGACGACGGACCCACCGCTCCAGGGTTTCCCGTTCCGTGTCGTCCAAAATCAATGGTGGCATCGGGCGTCCTATGGCCATGGTCGTCCTCCATCTGGGCTGCTCACCCGGAGGATACCCCATCGCTCATGCTTTTTCTACTTACTTCGGTTACAGGACACTAGCGAAGGCTTTCAAATCATTGACCGGCCAACAATTCGCTATAATTGCACCGCTTACGCCGCCGGCGATACCACCCAATGGCGGGAACACACTGGACGACGCTACTGGCCTCCACACGCCACGCGGTCGGCCAGCATCGCAAGCCTGCGGGAAGTATCTGCCGGGCTGGGATTCGAGCAATGCGATGACAGCCGCGTCTAAGACGGCTATCAAAAGGTGGCGTTGTACGAAGCGCAAGACGAGTGGACACACGCGCCGGCACAAATGCCCAACGGAGCGTGGCGCAGCAAAATGGGTGAAGGGCCGGTAATCGAACACCGCAGCCCTGAGTCGCTGTTCGGCGGGATGTACGGCGACGTGCATCGCTATATGCGCCGCCCACTGCCAACCCGGCAGCGCTGATCCGGTTTGCCGAAGCCCTTGCCCTGCCCCAGCGGACGCAGCGTAACGCGCGGCCTTGCCCCCGGGGGGCGGGGCCGTTTGCGTTGGGGGTGGCCGCCAATTCGCTTGACATTTCTGGAACTTACGTTCTATCATGCGCCGGCGTTCGTGGTGGGATGGCTGGCTGCAAAATGCCAGGATGCAAAGGAGGTCGGAATGCCAGCGGTAGCGAAAGGCCGTGAGCTATGGTTCCTGAGCCTGTTCCTGGTCCAGTACGTCGGCGGCTTGGCGCTGCTATACTGGCAGGGCCTGCGGACGGACGAGCTGACGCTGCTGGAAGCGGCGGCCTTGGCCACGGCGCTGATAATCATGTCCACCGCCCACGCGGTAGTAATAGTGGAGGGAATAGCCATGCTGGCCGAAAGTTTTCTGAAACGGAGATACGAAGCGGGCTTGCAGGATGGCCGCAAGGAAGGCCGAGAAGTGGGCCGCGATGAAGGCATCCAGGCTGGCCGCCGGGAAAATCAGCAGCGTTGGGAGGAGTGGAACCGGCGTCGTATGGCGGCGGAGGCCCGGGGCGAGCAGTTTGCGGAACCGCCGCCTGGGGAGTAGCGGCAGCAGCCCCGGACACGACGGGCGACTAAACCTACCAGGCGTACTTCGTTTTAGCCCCCCGTTCAGGCGGAGACCAACGGATATGGCAGAGGAACTGAGCAGGATCACCAGGCCCGCTACCGCCAACTATCAGGGCAAGCGCAAACTATTGCTTGCTCCCCTCATCCATTTGGCCGCGCCGCCCGATGCCATCCCATCCGAGGGTGTGGCAATAGTCGCCCGCTATTGGGAGCAGGTGGATGTCCAAATCCGCGCCGTCCAGAACGCGCTGGGAACCATCACCCACGTTTACCATGAAAACCTCCCCGAGGGAGGGGACGACGGTTTGGGCTATCTCGCGGCGACCAATCAGGATACCCACCAGTTGGTCGGCCGGCTGGTGGAGGCCGGCGCAGTATTGGAAGCCACCGAGTCCATGGCAATCATGGCTGAAGCCCTCGATCTCCAAAGATGCCTGATGCAGCCCCTGATGAGCATGGATGTGGCTACCCGCCTCCAGGAATGGTTCACCGACACGACCCGCCGCCGCTACGACTTTATCGCAAACGCTATTGACAACACCCTTGCCGAAGACGAAACCGGACTCCTTCTGATCAATGAGCGCCATCAGGCCCAATTTCCCAGCGAGATTGAAGTGATATACGTCGCGCCCCCGGTGTTAGACGAGTTTCGCCGCTGGGCGCAAAACTGGTCCGAGCAATTGCAACGCCAAATGTCCGAGCCGGCCGGTCCCACTTCGGGCGCTGAAGATCCGGCAAGCCCGCTCTGATCTCGCCCGCAAAAAAACCCCGACGCCACAGCGTCGGGGTTTTCCAAGCCCATTGCGCTCAATGGGTGATCCGAGCTAATTCGGAGCTTGGCGGGAGTGCGAGGGAGTCGAACCCACCTACCCCGCTCGTCACAAGGCATAACGGATTTGAAGTCCGCAGGGGCCACCGGGCCCCATCCACTCCCACATACGGCCCCGTTAACTCTCCAGCACGGCGTCGATCTTCCGCTTCAACGCCGGTTTGGGCTGCGCTCCGACCACCTGATCCACCGGCTGACCGTTCTTGAAGAAGATCAGCGCCGGTATGCTCCTGATGCCGTAGCGCGCTGCGATGTCCGGGTCACTGTCCACGTCCAACTTGGCTACGTTGAGCTTTCCCTCGTACTCCAGCGCCAGATCATGTACTGCCGGCGCGATCATCTTGCAAGGCCCGCACCATTCCGCCCAGAAGTCCACCATCACCGGCAGTTCTGAGTCCACCACGCTGCTTTGCCAATTCTCTCCGTTCACGTCCATAGGTTCGGGCATTTCAATTCCTCCAGGTGAAACCGCTCGTGCGGCGACGCTGCACAGCACTGTACGCGCTGCATTCTGCTGGGATACAAGTAATATTATACCCGGCCCCATGCCCGGTCAACCGACGCCCGGCGTCCAACTCTGCCGCGCTGCGTTCCCGTCGCCCGACCGGTTCGGGCCGCGCCATTCGGTGGTACTATATTCACCATGACACAGACCGAATCCACACCGGCGGCGCCGAAATTGCAGCGCGGCGACATCGTAGAACTGGACCTCCATTCTTGGGGCCGCCTTGGCGAAGCCATGGCTACCCACGATGGCGACGACATGTTCGTGTTCGGCGGGATACCGGGCGAACGGGTACAGGCTGAAATAATCGCAATTCGACGCAAATACATCGCAGCACAGGTCGCCCGCGTCATCACCCCGTCTCCCCAACGCGTCGAACCTCCCTGCGAATACTTCGGCCAATGCACCGGATGCCAGTGGCAGCACCTCCGTTACGATGCCCAGCTGGACGCCAAGCGCGACATTGTAATCGATGCTCTGGAACGCGTTGGCGGCTTCATAGACCCCCCCGTCCAACCCACGTTGCCGTCTCCCCAGCCTTTCCACTATCGCAACCACGCCCGCTTCAATATCTGGCGCGAAACCGGAACCCTGGGCTTCACCCACCGCGAGCGGCGCCGGTTCGTCCGCATCGACCGTTGCCTGCTCATGCACGAGGGCATCAACAACCTGCTGGCTCAACTCCAGGACCGCTGTGGCGAAACCTCCCAACTCGCCATCCGCTCCTCGCCGGAGACCGGGGACTACCTGGTACAACCCGCCTTGAAGAACCCGGATGTCGCTATCCCCACCGGACAGAAACACTACCGGGAAATGTTGTCTGGAACCGAATTTCGCGTAGCGTCGCCGTCGTTTTTCCAGGTGAATGTCCGTCAGGCAGCTAAACTTGCGGAGCTGGTGAAAGAGGGGCTATGCCTTACCGGTATGGAGACCGTACTGGACGCTTACGCCGGCGTGGGGTCATTTTCGGTGTTGCTCGCTCCCGCCGCCGCGCGCGTGATTGCCGTCGAGGAGTCCGTCGCCGCCGTGGCCGACGCTCGGTGCAACGCCGCTGATTTCCCTAACGTGGAGTTGGTCATCGGCAAGGTGGAGGAAATCTTGCCCGCCTTGGACGCTAAACCCGATGCCGTCATATTGGACCCGTCCCGCTCCGGTTGCCAGCCTCCCGTCCTCGACGCCCTCTTGGCATTAGCGCCGGACCGTATTGCTTACGTGTCCTGCAATCCCGAAACCCTGGCCCGTGACTTGCGGACACTGTGCCGCCGTTATCGCGTGGAATCGCTTCAACCCGTGGATATGTTTCCACAGACCCACCACGTCGAATGTGTGGCGACACTCTCCCTGAAACCTGCGGGCACTGAGATAGTGTTGGCCTCGGCATCGCCCCGGCGTCGGGAACTCCTGAGTGGTATGGGCATCGATTTTCGCGTCGCGCCGTCCAACATCCCCGAAGACCCCGAACCGGACGAAACGCCGGACCAAATGGTGCGCCGCCTGTCCAGGGAGAAAGCCCTTGCCGTCGCCCGGTCGGAAAACGCCCATTCCGGTTACTTCATTGCCGCCGATAGCACCGTGGTCCTCGATGGCCAGTCCATCGCCAAACCCGCCGACGCCGCCGACGCCCGGGCCATGCTCACTCGGCTTCGCGGCACGGCCCATCAGGTGATCACTGGAGTCACCATCTACGATGCCGCCACGGGCCGCTGCATCACCGATGCCACGGCTGCGGACGTCTTGATGCGCGATTTCTCCGATGCCGAGATGGAGCAGTCCATCGCCAGCGGCGCCCCCATGGACAAAGCCGGCGCCTACGCCATCCAGGACGATGAGTTTCGTCCGGCGTCTCTGCAACACGGTTGCTATTCCAACGTCATGGGCCTGCCCGCGTGTAGAGTGGCGGAAATTTTGGCCGAATTGGGCTGCCCATTGCCGGACCGCAACGTCATGACCGTACCCGCCGGCTGCACCATCGCCTGTTCCTTGGACCGGCGTCCTTCTATCGAGTGTCCGGAGAGTTGACCGGTGAATTTCTTCGGCATCGGCACTCTGGAGCTTTTGGTGATCTTTCTGGTCGCCTTTGTCGCGCTGGGTCCCGGCAAGACTGTCGAGGTGGCCCGCACCATCGGCCGCATGGCCCGCGAAGCCCGCCGGACCTTCACCGACATTATGGATGCAGCCAATCCCGTCGATCCCACGCCAAACCGCCGCGACCCGGAATCCCCCCCTCGCAATCGCAACACGGTTCCGCCGGATGACCCTATTTCCAGCCCGCCCCACCTTGCGGAGCAAACTCAGACGCCTTCCGAGGTCTCCGACCCATCGACATCTTCGACGCGGCACCCCCCGGACGCTAGATGAGTCAGCCGATGCCATTGCGCGAGCACTTCCGGGAGCTTCGCTCCCGCGTGTTCATCTGCCTGATTGCCCTGCTGATCGGCACGGCGGCCTCGTTCTATTTCTACGAGGAGATCTACGCCATTCTCCTGCGCCCGGCCCAGGACGCCGCCGGAGCGGGTAATTTCAAACCGGTACGCACTGAAATCACCGAGTTTTTGAGCATTACCGTAAAAGTGTCGCTCCTCGGCGGTTTCGTGCTTTCGCTCCCGGTAATCCTTTACAACGCCATCCGATTCGTCGCGCCGGGATTGACGCCCCGGGAGCGAAGAATCCTCCTTTTCTTCCTGCCCGCCGCGTTGGCCGCCTTCGTGGGCGGCATGGCGTTCGGCTATTTCGTGATGATACCGCCGGCCCTCGGCTTCCTTATCGGTTTCGGCAGCGAGGTCGCCGACCCCTTCATCCGCATCAGCAACATAGTTAACATAATGGTCCGGTTGCTGTTTTGGCTCGGGTTGTCCTTCGAAACTCCATTGGTCATGTACGTGCTGGCGGTATTGGGAATTGTATCGGCCCGGCGGTTTGCGCGATTCCGCCGTTTCTGGTTGGTTGCCGCGTTTGTCATTGCTGCCGCCATTACCCCCACCATAGATCCCCTGAACCAGGCCATCGTGGCCGGCCCGTTGATCGTGCTTTACGAGGTGGGCATTCTCCTGGCCCGTCTGGCCGGCCGGCGAAGTCGCGCCCAGGCCCAGTTAAACGCCGAGCCAGCCAGCGAGTAGATCGCACAACGCAAAGGGCGCGCCGCATGGGCGCGCCCCATTGAAACCGTCAGCTCACCACAGATTATGACCGTTGCTCTTCGGATCCGGCCTCTCTCGCGGGTTTTTCGTCCTCCCCGGTCACCGACGTCTTGAACGACCGGATCCCCTTGCCCAATGCCGAGCCGATGCCCGGTAGCCGGGTCGCCCCGAAAATAAGCAGCACGACCAACAGGATAATCAAAATTTCGGTCAAACCGAAACCAGCAATTCGCATTACCGCAACAACTCCAGGTTGATGCCAGCATTTTAGCAGATGCTACCGGGATTCACTACCACGCCCGGCTTCGAAAAGATCTTGACAAGGGCCTACCGAGCGGCAGCTGCGGCGGCAGGGCGTAGGTTATAATCATATCATCAGGCAAGAGGACGCGCTGTCATGTATCCCCAACAATATCAAGACCTGCTGGACTTCCTCGACAGCAACCCCCAATACCTGCACGAGATGCGGGTACGGTTGCTTTCCCCGGAACTCATCGCCTTACCCGAACAATTCGCTCAATTGGTCAGCGTCGTAGCAGAGCTGAGCGACCGGGTGGCACAGCTGACCGACCGTTTCAACGCATTCGTCGAAGCCACGGACCGCCGGCTGACTTCCCTGGAAGAACACGCTGTCACAACCAATGGCCGGCTGAGCGTGCTGGAAGAACACGCTGTCACAACCAATCGCCGACTGACTTCCTTGGAAGGCGATGTTCACACACTAAAGAACGATGTTGCCGCCCTGAAAGGCAGCGACACCGAACGACGGGCCCGGGAGAACATCCTGAACATCGCCAAGGATGAGTTGAACCTTACCAGAGGCCGGATACTGCTGGCCCGAGGACAGGAAACCGCCCCCCAGTTTCTGGCGGCTATTGACCGGGCGGAGGAGCGTGGCCTCATCACCGTGACCGAAGCCGACAACGTCCTGGTAGCCGACATCATCATCCGAGCCCGCCGGGCCAGCGACCGGCAGTTCGTGCACGGCGTGTTCGAAGTCTCGCGCACCATTCGGCGCAGTGACATCCAGCGGGCCCACGACCGGGCCGCCACCCTCGCCACGGCCACGGGTGAGGAAGCTATCGCAGCCGTGATCGGAGAGTTCATACAACCCCAGCAACAAGTACAGGCCGATGACATTGGAGTGAAGGTGCTCATACCCGCCATGTTCAGGCAGGAAGAGGAAGATCCTAGTGACGACCCGGCTGGTCACATCCGCTGACGCCCGGGACCGGTTCCGGGTTTGATCAAATCCCTCATTCGGAGGTGTCAAATTGCGCCTCGGTCTATGCGTCCTCGGCTGCGGTTCCTTCGCCAGGGTATTTGCCCGGGCTGTCAGTGGATCCGTCGGCGAAATTGACCTCTTCTTCGCCAGCCGGGATCTGACCAGAGCCCGGGAATACGCCGGCCGGTTTAACGGGATGGACGCTTTCGGCGACTACGCCGCGGCCGCTGCCGACCCCAGGGTAGATGCGATCTACGTCTGCACTCCCCACCACCTGCACCGTGAGCATGTCGCCCTGGGGGCTGCCAACGGCAAACACGTCCTGGTTGAAAAACCTATCGCCGGAACCATGGCCGACGCCGCAGCGATGGTCGAGCAAGCCGCGTCAGCCGGCGTCAATCTCATGGTGGCGGAAAACTATCGCTTCTTGCCGCCCGTGCAGGAAGCTAAAATTTTGGCGGATCAGGGTCGATTGGGCCAAATCAGATTGGTTCAATTCCAGGAACAATATCCGTTTCGACCTTCGGGTTGGCGCAACCGGCGTGAACTCAACGGCGGCGGCGTGCTCATCGACGGGGGAATCCACAAATTCAGCGCGCTGGCTTACCTCTCTGGACGCCCCAGTCAGGTTTTTGCCCAGCAGGTGTTGCCGGGGCAGCCGCGATTGGATGCCGAGGACGGCGTGGTGGTGGTTACGAGGACTGATGATGGGGTCGTCGGCCTCATCAACCACTCCTGGTCGGTGGCGCCGCCAGCTCCCCACTCGTGGTTCTCCATATCCGGCACCGCGGGTTATCTCTATTCCGAGCCCGGTCAGCCCTGGCTGAGGCTCCTGGTCGGGGATAACGAAACGATCCTGGACTTGGAGGCGGACTCCAACGGAGTGGCGCCCATGGTCCGTGAGTTCTACCGCAGCATCGTCGAAAACCGGGAACCGGCGATGACCGGCAATGAAGGAATAGCGGACTTGGCTCTGGTGCTCAAGGCTTACGAGTCAATGGACACCGGGCTGCCGGCAAGCCTTTCGTGACCGGTTCAAAGATGGAGCCGATGAAGGGATTCGATTGTAGGGGTGAAGTAGGGTTCGGTAAAGGCCTGTAGCGCGGGATTTCGTGCTCAATTGCCAGCGTGGGATCGGGTAGGATGTGGCACAGCGCTGTGGATTTGTTCCACAATTGTGCCACATTTTCACGGTTGGTCATCCATCGTCTGGGCGAAGGATTCGGCGGTTTCCTGCTGCCAACCGGGCAAGGCGTGAGCGTAGATGTCGGTGGTGATACTGACACTGGAGTGGCCCAAACGCTGGGAAACCACGACGGGATTCTCGCGGTTCTGCAGGATAACCGTGGCGTGAAAATGTCGCAGGCTGCGCATGGTGACCTGTGGGCATCCGGCCTTTTTGGCCAGGCTCTTCATAGCCCGGCCGAGAGCGTTGGGACGGCACCAGCCCTGCAAGTCCCGTCGGGGAAAGACGATTTCGGGAGGGTTCACGCCCAGCTGCTTGGCCAGTTCCAGCTGGCGCTGCCGGTGTTCGCGCAACACGGCGGCGGTCAGGTCATCGAGGTTGACGGTGCGCCGGCCCCGGTCGCTTTTGGGGGGTTCCAAGAGGCTGCCCCGCATAGTGGCAACCAGAGACGCCTTCACATTGAGAAACTTGCCGTCCAGGTCCACGTCTGCCCACTGGAGCGCCAGGGCTTCACCGCGGCGCATACCGGTGTAGGCAATGAGGTGAATGCAGGCCCAGAGGTAACGGTAGAGTTCGTCGGACCTGGCGGCGGCCAACAGGGTCAGCACCTGGGCGATGTCGGGACTGAAGGCTTCAACCTTGGGCACGGTGGGCGGAGAAACGGCGGCCACGGGGTTGCGGGCGATGAGTTCCATGCGGAGAGCGTGCTTCATGGCGCCGCTGAGGACATTGTGGATCATCTGGACGCCCTTGGGGGCCATGCCGTCCTGGAGCAGTTGGGACTCCAGGGCCTGCACCTGGCGCGGGGCGAGTTTGGTGATTTCCACGTTGCCCAGGTGGGGCACGAGGTGAAGGCGGATGGCGCCATCGTAACGGTCGATGGTTTTCTGGCGACGGTTGGGGATGATGACGTCGGTCATCCACAGTTCCAGCCACTGGGCGAGCTTGTAGCGTTGCTGTGGAGGAGCGATGCCCTTGTCGAGTTCGGTGAGGATTTCGCGGAGGCGGCGCTCGGCGTCGGCCTTTCTGCCGCGCACGGTTTCGTTGCGGCGGATGATTTTGCCCTGGGGGTCGCGGCCCAGGAAGACGCGGATCTGCCAGGAGCCGGGACTGCGTTGTTTGATTGAACCTTTCAAAACCTTTCTCCTTGTCGAGGGTGTGGAATTGGTGGCTGTGGTGAGGTCGGATATTTCCGCTGCTGGAAATTGGCGGTGAGGGTGGTTGGTGGAGGACCGTCCGGTGGGTGGGCGGCGGGATTTTAATCACCGGTGCCCGGTCGAACGCAGACAGAGACGGGTTCCCGCCAGCGGAGTGGTTCTGGGCGAGCGCGCTGCCGGGCGGGCCCCCAGGGGTTCGGGGCGTCCGTTGGCGCGGCGGCGGCCGGCTGCCGGGGATGGGTTCAAGCTCGCGGAAGACGGCCCAGCCCGGGGAACCCCGATCAAATCGCCCTTTCAGCGTGGTCCGTACCCGGCGATGGAAACCGGAATTTTCCAGTGCCTAACCGCTCGCAATAGCGCGCTGGCGAGAACCGAACACAACCGGCGCGGCTTTGGCACAACGGCGTGCGGCCTTCACAGCCCGGGCGCAATCCGATGGAGATCGCTTGACCATGCCGGCTCGGCAGCGGCGAACTCAATCGGCGTAGGGGCCAGAACAAGGGGGGCGTTCCGTGGTCCAACCCAACTCTGCTGGGAGCGTATCCGCCGGAGGTGGCGACCGTCCCGCGCGCCAGTCTCACAACGTGCCACCCAGACATCAAACTCGGTCAACCCGTTGAGGGAGCGGAGACAGCGACTGCTTTCAGCTTGGAGGCGAATGACCCCACGGAGCAGCCGCCACCGCGCTGGAAGACGGTGTGATGGAATCCGTCGGCCGGCAATCGGCTGGCGTGTCATCCTTCCCGGTCTGGGCGAGGACGAACCCAGTGTGTGTTCGCGGTGGGCGAGTATCCTGTTTCGACCTGAGGGTGGTGACTCAATCGCCGGGATGGCCGAAAGGCGCCCCAAGGGAGCGATCTAGACCAGTTGAACTGCGTCCGTGGCTTGGTTTCAACGGGGCGACGGCGTCAGGCGACCACAAACAGGACACGGAACCGCTCCTTCGTCGGATTCTCCCTTTGAAAGAAACCGGTAACGTTTCAGTTCCAGAACGTCGGTGACCAGGGCGTGCGCTCCGTCGAAGCCCAGACTGGCCAGGTGTTCCGCGATCAGTGCGCCAGCCGCGGCCTGGCTGTCGAGCGATAGTTCACCGTTCAGCGGCGAAGCCCGGTTTCTGACCTGACGGGGCAAAAAGGAAGACGGCGTGACCGGCCCGGGCCAGCGCATCGGCGACGACAACCGGGCTACGGGTTGGACGGCGGAGCGTCCAGCGATAGTTCCGGGATCAGCAACGCGCCGCATCGATCCTGACCTTTGGAGGTTGCCCCGTTCGGCTCGAACCGTCGACCCGTAAGTTTCCGTCACTGGGCACCATTACGGCAGAAGCCCCAGGCGACCGCAGGCGGGACACGGAACCCATCCGTCGTGGCCGTCATCATCCCGCGATTGAAACCGGTAACGCCGCTGTTCCAGGACTTCCTCCACCAGCCGGCCCGCTCCCTGGAAACCCAGGTCGGACAGGCGCTGGGCAATCAACGACAGGGCAACGGCCTGTCCTTTGAGGAAGCCGTCAACGTAGATGGACAGGTCCGCGTGGCTAGCGTAGCCGGTGCGGATGACGATGGGTTCGCGCTGCTGCATATTCGGCTTGCCTCAACTGCATTGGTTGGTTGACGTTCCGGCGGTGCCAGCGACGGGGAACGGAAGGATGCGGCATTGGATTGTTGCCAACGGAACCAGCGGACCGCAAGGTCAGAGGGCAGACGCTAGTTCGGCCCGGCGCAACTTGCCCACGCTTGGTCAACGACAGCTTGCTAAAGCGGTTGACCCGTCGCGAGTTTGGGGGACGGGTGTCGTTGGAAACGGTTCAGGGCGCTCACCGAATGTCGGATAAGGGAACCCCCGCTCCACCGGCAGAAGGCGCTACCGGTGGCCCGGACGAATGCCTTCGTACCCGGTCCGCGCTCTTAAGGCTGCCGACGGCCCGGAATGGTCCAGCGTTCCGATTCCCCGGCACTCGGATTGGTTGGTCGGTCAACGGAAGGGTCAGGCGTCGCCCAGCTCCCGCCTGACCTTGATCAGATGAGCGTATTGCAGAACCGTCAACCCGGCTCGGTCGGCCCGCATCTTGAGCTCCGCCGCTCCGGCCAGCGCGGCGATAAATCTTGACTCGCGGGGTTCCTGATGACGGTCGTCGGGAAACACTAACTCAAGGAAGGCTTTTGCGATCTCTTCGTCCGTCCATCCCGCGGCACCTTCCAACAGAGCGGGTTCCAGGCGGTTCAGCAACCCGACGAGACGTTGCAGTCGTTGATCGATGCTCAGGTTCGCGTCGTCGAGTAGCCGCCGCAAATCCCGGTGAAAGTTTGAATCCAGATCGAAATCACTCACGGCGTCTTTTCCTCCAATCTCTGACCTGTGTCAATCGCCCTTCATTCTTGTCGTGAACAGCTTTCGAAGGCGCCGCCGCGCAGGCCAGGAGTGTGCCGGGAGCGCGAACAGCATACCGTATGCGCCGCGGGCGGTGCGGTGCGTAATGCCTGCTGTATCGCCAGGTGGGAGCCGCGCGCTTTTCGCCGACCCCGGGAATTCGACAACCGCCGGGGTTGGTGGCTCCAACCTGCCGCCGCGGGGCGTACCCGGCCGTCCGACAAATGCGGTTCCGCAGTACCGCCTGATCGAACCGTGGTACTGGCCTCCGGGGATAGGGCGCCTGATCCCGCCGGATGGTCAATGCCCGGCGGCATCCAGTCTCGAAATCCGGCGACGGGCACAAAGCGCAGACAATCGGAAACTACCGCCCGGATGCTGCCCGTCTTTCGCGGTTCGGATGCACCGGCGACGCTGACCGGGCCACGGACGATGCAACGGAATAGACGTCGCTGCGTCTGGAACCGCCAACGCCTGTCAAGCCATTGGAGCCGGGGGCCGGGGTTTGCGCGGGGTACCACGCAGCGGCTTTTGGCTACGCCGGGCGAGCCATACCGGAGCCGACCTTACAATCCCATCCCAAACCACACGCGCACACCGGATGGTCCCGACCCCAAGAGACCCACCGACGCGGAGGGAACGCACAGGATGGATATGGAGCAGAGAGCCTACACCGTAGCCGAGGCGGCCGAAACGTTGCGGGTGAGCTAGTGGCTGGTGCGTGAGGCGTGCCGGCGGGGCGAGATCCGCTGCGTGCGCCTGGGCCAGCGGATCATCATCCCCGCCGAAGCTCTGGACCAGTTTCTGGCCCCGGCGGAGGAGACCGGGGCACAGTGAACGTCGGCGGCGACCACAACCGCGCCGGCCGGCCAGTCAATCAATCCACGACAGCGCGCCGGTCCGCGTCGCCCGGCGTAATCAAGCGCCGCCGCCCAGCAGACAACGAGGCCCGGCCTCACGGGCATCACCAGGAGGTACGAATGAGCGCCGTCCAAGGCAACGAGCCCTGGCGCGACGACTCCCGGTTCCTGCACCTGATCACCAGGAGGTACGAATGAGCGCCGTCCAAGGCAACTCACCCAACGACCGGAGCCGGGGATACGCGGGCCAGCCGCCGCCACTGGCAGAGCTGACCCAGCCGGTCCTGCCGGGCTTTGAGGGCCTGGCAGTCTCCTACACGTTGCAGCAGGCTCCCAGGCAAGCCAAAGCCCGGAGGCAGAGGCGGCCCAGTCCAGTGAGCATCAAGCCGCGGCCTGACCAATTGAGTTTCCCGTACCCGGCGTGATGACGGTGGGACGCAGTCCGTCCTTTCCGGCGCCCGCCGCCGCGGATGTTCCGCTGCCACGCCGGGCGTGGCCCGGTTCAGGCTGGAATTAAGCTACCGGCCCAAGGCAAAAACGCCCGCCGGAAGGCTCCGGGACCTATAACGCCGCCCGGAGCGAGAACAGCAGGAGGAAGACAAACCCGATGGAAACTCGGCAACAGAAAGCTTACGGAGCGGCCGCGCTGACGATGGCAGGGTCGGGTTCAGCCGTGCAACCGTTGCAGGAGATGGGACGATTCGCCACGGTGGTCATCGATCCGCCGTGGCCGGTGTCGCAGAGTACGCTGTACAAGAACGGGCGCAGCGCCTACAAGCCCTGGACCTACTCCAGGATGCCGCTGGCCGAAATCCGCGCTCTGCCCGTGCCGGAGATACTGGCCGATGACGCCTGGGTGTTCCTGTGGACCACCAACCGGTTCCTGCCGGATGCCCTGGAATGCCTTTCGCATTGGGGACTGCGCTACCGGGCAGCGTTCGTGTGGGACAAAGGCGCCGGCGTGCAGATGCCCGGCCAGCCGGCCTACACGGTGGAGTTTGTGGTCTGCGCGAGCCTAGGGAAGCCGAGGTATCTGGAAACCGTTGAGTTACGGACGTGCAACCGGTGGCCCCGGCAGGGGAATTCGGTGAAGCCCGATGGGTTCTACGAGCTGCTGCGGCGCGTGACCCCGGAGCCCCGGATTGACGTGTTCAGCCGGCGGGAGATTGAGGGTTTCGCAAGGTGGGGCGACGAGGCCCCCGCCTGAAACCGCGGGGCGAACGCAGACCGGCCGGCCGGCTGGCAGGCGCGAGCCGAGCCGCTAGTCGCCGGCCGGAATGGCGGACGCAACAGCCCGGCGGCCTCGTGGCCGGCAAGGGCGAGGTGGGCCGTTCGCAGAGCGGCCACCGCCCGGACCCTGTTCCGGCCTCTGGCAACGGAACGGGGTTTTTCCGGCAACGCGGAGGGAGTCCAGGTTTTGCCGACGGCGTCACCCGGCGTCGCCGTCGCTTCGGGTCTTCTCGGTGGGGGGATCGAAGTCGGCGTCGCGCCGAGGGCAGCGGTCTTCGTGATAGGACGTAAGCTACGGCCCGCATCCGGCGTGGTGGACGAAAACGTTGCCTCCGATGCAGTAGAGGCAGAATTCCAAATCGGCGCTGGCGAAGATGCCGCACTCGCAGATCGCCAGTATCCAGAAACCGGTCACAATGTCCTCCTGTGTAACCTGGTCGAGTTCAGCGTTCATTGCCTTGGCGCCCCGGGGCGTTCCGGGAGCAGCCCGGGGTCCTGCCGCGCCCGACGGCCTTGCGCCTCCCGCGGCGACGAGCGGAAACTAGCAGGGCTTGACGCTGGCTGGTTGGTCCTGGCCCGGTCGCACCACCAGCCGTCGCACCCGCTGGATGACCAGGTTGGCCGGTGGAACGGGATCAGCGGCGAGCCCTGTAGGGGCAAATCGCTGGCTGAGCAGCTTGTTCCGGGCTGAGTCGTCCAGGTGGGGCCAGCGGGGCAGGCCGTCCCGGATGGCGGCGAAGCGCGGCGCCGGCGGCCCGCTGGCCGTGAGCACAAGCAAGTGTTGGGCGCGCGAGAAGGCAACGTAGCGCTGGCGCATCGCGTCGAAGTCCGCAACGCGGCCGGGTGGCTCGTAAGGCGGGCGAGGGAAATGGGAGGCCAATTCCCGGCCGATGTCGTCTTCACCGCCGCCGGCGTCGTACAGGGATCCCACCACGACCACCGGCCAATCCAGGCCCTTGGCCTGATGGATCGTGGTGACGCACACCCGCGCCGTCGGGAAGCGTGATTCCGCCGGTGACCTCTTCGCCAAACCGCCCGATGCCGGGTGTTCCCGTCGAGACGAAGCCGGCGCGCGGTGATAAGGAACGCCGGCCTCCCGGAAAGCCGCCAGGTAGGGCTCGCAGCGGCGCTCCTGTACGCTGTGCAGCAACAACGCCGCCTGGGCCGTAGTCGGTAATCACTCCACTGGTTTTCAACGCGCGCAGCAACTCCGCCAGCTGGCGGGCCTCGTCCCCTGGACCCTTGCCCAACACCGCGATGACCGAGGGGTAATCGGCGTGGGAGACGGCCCCGTTGGGAACCACGGTCTTGAGGTGGCGGAAGGGCCGTCCTCCGGGTTCTGGATTGGTCCAGTCTGCCGAGGCTATCCAGCGGTCACAGGCGGCGACGATGCCGGGATGGGAACGGTAGTTGACGCTGAGGTGCAGGACTTTGGTCTGAGGAAAGCGCTCCGGAAACTCGATCAGATTGCGGACGGAGGCGCCGCGGAAGCGGTAGATGCTCTGGTCGTCGTCCCCCACGACGCAAGGGTTGCCGTGGGCCTGAGCCAGGCGGAGCAGCACCCGCTCCTGCACACCGCTGGTGTCCTGGTACTCGTCCACCATCAGGTGCCTGACGGTGGCGCCGACGCTTTGAGCGACTGCGTCGTCTTGCAGCAGAGCATCGGCTCTGACCTGTAAACGTGCCAGGTCAAGGGCGCCGCATTCTCTGAGAACGCTCTCGTAGCGCAAGCAACAGCGGCCAACCGTGGAGAGGAAGGGGTGGTTGGCGTCGGCCAGCACCTCCGGATCGATGCCCTCCTCGGCGACGCGCTCGATGTACCGCCTGCCCTGGCGCAGCGTGAACTCGCGGGTGCGCCAGCCGCGACGGCACAATTCATCCCGGTCGAGGCCGAAGATGCGGTGGTAATGAGCGTTCATCAAATCCAATTGGGCAAACTCGTCCAGGAGAGCGAAATCGGGTTTGAGGCCGTCGGCCTTACCGTGTTGGAACACAATGCGCCGGCACAGGCTGTGCACGGTGGAGACCCGGACGGCGGAAAGGTCTCTGGCGCAGCCGGCTTGGTGGGCGGCGGAGTGGAACCGCTGACGCAGTTCGTGGGCGGCCTTCTTGGAGAAGGTGCAGAGCGCCAGCTCGGCGGGATTGACCGCGCCTTGCAGCAGCAGGTTGACGGCTCGCCAGACGATGGCGCGGGTCTTGCCGGCGCCGGGGCCGGCGATGACCAGCAGCGGCCCCTCCAGGTGGCCCACCACGGCACGCTGCAGGTCATCCAGCTCCGGCTGAAGGCGGCGAATAATGGGTGAGATCAAACATACCTCCGGGTTGGCCCGATGTTCGTCGGGCTCTGAGTGGATTGGGGAGTGGTTCGCATGGCGACAGTGAGCCACCGCCGTCCCGGACGTCGACGGTGTGACCTCCGGCGCAATGCAAGGTTGACGTCAAAAAGTTGCGTTGTGTCCTCGGCAACGCAAGGAACTTGCAATCGAGACTGCGCAACGCAAGGTTGACCCCGAAAAGTTGCATGGCCGCGGTGGCGAAAGGTTGCACCAGAGCGCACGCGCACGCCGACGGGCACGACGGTTTCGCGAGCGCGGGAGCAGGGCTGGAAAGCGCCGCGGGATTTGCGCTCGCAGCCTCCACTTCAGCGGCGGGTTGCGGAAGCCTCGCCTCACCGCCGATGAGTACCGGCAGGACATTTCACGCATCCACTCCGGCGGCGATGGCAGCGTCTGAGCCGCCGGAATACGCCGGGACTGACGACCCAAGCCTGGAGCTTCGTCTGCTGGCGGCAGGGGTTTCGCTTGTGGGTGTGTGGAACGCGGCAGGCGTGGGCGATGCGGCTCGCCGCACTCCGAAACCCTGGAGATTTTTCGGGCGAGTTCGGTCTCAGCAGAGGCCGCTGTCCGCGTCCCGGTGGGGATCGCCGCTGGCTTCGCGGGAGAGCTCGGCCAGGCGACGGGCGATGAAATCGCCGTCCAGATCCTTGACCCGCTGGCATTCTTCGCACGGCGCGTTGAGGAGCCTGGTGAAGGCGGTCGGCAGGGTTTCGCCGGCGAGGACCCGAGTGCCGGAGCCGTCATAAGCCAGGACCTCACGAGTTGTTCGGTCAACGTAAACGAAGTGCTCTCTGGAGCAACGTTGGCAGGGGATGCGGACCAGTTCCGCATTTTCGGGCATCGGCATCGCGCTGGTCTCCTTTGGGGGGGTCGGTGCGGCGGCGAGCCGGTTGCCGGTTGGTCTCGCCACGAAGCTGAAAGCGGTCATTGGGATTGGCATCGGTTGGTATCAATTGGATTGCAATGGTTTGGCGCTCCATCCATTCCAAAGCGGCGCATTCCATTGCATTGGAACCCATTCCATAGGACAGGAATGGGATGCAACGGTTTCCGTTGGATTGGATACGTTGCGGCAGGCAGGCAATGCGATACCGATGCTGCGGTCAACCGGAAAGACCGGAACCTGTCGTTAGAATTCCGTTGCTATCCAACTCGCCATCCCATTCACGTCGGGAGGGAAGGGAGGTCGTCATGCTCGCCTGCCACACCTGCGGGGTGCGACTCACGCCGCCGGTTCGCCAGCCCCACACTGTCTATGCCCGAAAGCTGTTCCTCGTCGGCAGCCGGCACTACTGCCGGCATCACGTCATCGCAGCCGCCGTGTCCACCGGACTCGTCACTGAGGTGGCAGCCGGCGAGGATTCGGGAAACCCCGCCGGCAATCCATAGCGCTGACCGTTGGGCCAACGGAGCGGCCGGCGCTTGCCGGCCGCCTGAGAGCGGCGCAGATGCTAGAACCCGCAGTCGGGGGCCTGCTGGACGATCAGCCGCTCCACGTGGTGGATGGTGATGTGGGCTCCGGCCAACTCCAACTGTTCGACCGCGGCGCCGGAGGCAGTGTCGGTACGAGGATGGCCGGAATCGGTTGACTGGTCAGCGCCAGTGTCGCTGCCGACGGTGATGGCCCGCACCTCGTTCTTGATGTAGCTGGCCCGTGGGGGATGGTCCACCACGATGCGCCGCGCTACGGCCTCCAGGTCGGCCAGCAGGTGCTCCGTGCCCCAGACCACCCGCACGTTGGTGCGCTGGGCGCAGCGCTCAATGGCCGGGTCCAGCGCCATATCGCAGAAGATGATCACCGGAATGATGAACACCTTGAAGCTGGTGTTCCGGTAGATCTCGTTGCGCAAATCCATGGCCGCGTCGTCGGCCTGCTGTAGCGGGCTGCCTTTGGCGTCCAGTCCTCCGTCCGGGGTGTGGAGGAGCCACCGGTCGCTATCCAGGGTGTACTGGCCGCCCTTGACCTCGATAGCGAACCGGCCAACGTTTTCCAGCCAGAGGGCGAAGTCGGTGCGGTGCGAGCGGCCGGGGGCGCCCCACTCGTAGAGGGCGTGGCCGCTGGCGTTGCTGCCGGCCAGAGCGTCAAAGACGGCCGCTTCGGCCTGGCGTTTGGGGTCGTGGCGGCGTTCCTGCGGGAACTGCTCGGGTGTAGTGATCACTATTGAGTCTCCTATTCATTGCTGCCCCGCTCAACGGGGCGAGTCGGGTTGACTGATTTGACTGGTGGGTTGATCCGCCTCCGGTGGACGGGAAGCGACAGCGCGGGGGCGACCTGGCTCGGCGCCTGCGGGCTGCGTCGGCGTAGTGGATGAAAGGCAAGGTGTTGGAACCTCCCGGTGTGATGGTGTGATGGGCTGCGTTCAGGAGCATCGAGGGTCAGGCTCGGGTGCAAAGCCGAAGATGTATGGGCAACGCGGCGACGACCAAGCAAGCCGTGGCCGCTGGCGCCAGCGGCCAGTCCCCTCGGCGACACTCGCGCAATACCCCGTCTTCCCTTCCCTCCACTCCTTCCTCTCCACGCCTTTCGCTCCGGCCGCCGGCCTGGCCTGAGCCGCCGGCAAAACTGCCGGAGGATTCAGCGCCGGCGGCGACGAGCGGAGCGGCAGCCGCTTGCGGGGGAACCGGGGAAACGGCGGCCGTTGACTATGAACTGCCCTCCCCGGAACCGGGCAGTTGAGCACTGTAGGCGTCAATCAGGGAATGGAGCGGCTGCCGCCGCTGGAACTCGCGCGTCCGGCGCAGCCACTCCCGCCATTCGGGGTTGGAATCAGGCGGCGTCCGCGAGTTAGTGTAATAACATTCGGGCGGAGCGCCGGGCGTTGCGGGGCTAGCCAGCCAGCCGTCGGGCGTCCAGACGTACAGCCATTCGGGACCCGGACTCCAGTATTCGGCGAAGAACCCCTCGGTGCCGCCGCTGAACGCGTAAGGCTGGCAAATTTCCCAGGGCGCATCGTGGTCGCGAAAGTAGGTGACCGTTTCCTCTGGCGTGGGTTCCAGCCGCGCGATGGCGCCCAGACGGATGAGTTGGTCGATGAGTTCCGCGTCGGAGTAGCGCTCCAGCAGCATTGCGCCCGCGTCGTCGGGGTGGCAGCCGTGTCCCAAGTAGATGGCCTGGCCGTTGCCCCGGCGGTCAACTTTGCCGATGATGGCGCGTGTCGCCATTGTTGCCTCCTGTAAATTGTGAAACGCGGTGTGAGTAATGGTCGTTGATCGGACGGTGAACGGGATGCGCCGTCCGGCGTCGTTCAACCCGCCGGCACAACCGGCCGGCTGCCGGCGGCTTCAGGACTCGTCAGTGCCCCGGCCGGGCACGACCCGGTGGCGGTGTTCCACAATCAGATCGTCCGGGGATAGCGTCACCAGGGTGTCCAGGTCCGTGACGCCGTCCGGGGTCAGCCGGAAGCGGTTGAAATGAGGAGGCCGGATCTCCCAGTCGGCCAGTTCCCAATCGGCCGGCGCGGTTCCGGCCAAGGCGTCGGCCAGCGGAACGGGCTGGTAAGTCCGCCCGTCCTGCCGGCCGGACCGAGCGCACAGCCAGACGTCGGAGCCGTCTGGCCCCGGCGCCAGCAGGTACTGCTAGAAGGCGTGCCAGGGGTTGGACGCCCAGAACTCCCCTCTGGGATCGCGCAACGGGTAATCTCCCACCGCGCCGGCGCTTGCCATGTCACCTTGGCTCTCGTATCCGGGAAGACTGCCGTAGTGCAGGGTGACGGGAGCGTTGGAATCGTCCCGCAGCGTGGCTCCCTCCGGGGTTCGGGGATCCGGCCCCAGCCGGGAGACGGCGCCGCCGGCGACGAGGGTCTCCGCAGCCGCCCGGTCGTAGAAGGTTTGCAGCAGCCAGCCGACTTCGCCGGGATAGCCGCCCTAATGGCAGTAGATGGCGCGCCAGCCGGACGGAGATCCGTCCCGGTCCAGGTCAACGATTCCGATGATTGCGGGTGTGCTCATTACGTTGCTCCTTGCGTTTGTGGTGTTTTGACGCGGTTTCGGCCCGCCTGAAACTATTGATACTGGGTATTGACAAGCCGTATTCGCGTGAATACAACCAGCGGCGGTTTGGCGAGGCTTTCTTCTGGCCTCGCTTGTTACCGCCCTTGCTTGGCGCGAGAATTACCGGGTTTGCCCCCGCGACGCGCCGTCCGGTGTCGGAGGGACACTGTAGCCGGGTTGCAGGGACCGGCGCGGCAAGACCGCCGCGCCCGGTACGGAGCATTCCCCAGTGAAACCCCACATCCCTCCACTCTGCTCCCCCGACCTTTGCTCGGCTGACGGCGCTGACGCGGCGCCGCTCCGGCCGACCCCTACCCGGCCCCCGACGCTGGCCCGTGCCGCCGGCGGCGGGGTCTTTGTTTTTCGCGCCCCCCGCGCCGGTCATCCCGGCCGCGCGGACGTGATTTGCGCGTTGCGGCCGGCTGCAGACGGCGCCAGGCGGAACCCAACCCCCGAACCACGCTAACCGCAAACCCATAAGGAGCTTACGACTTGAGACCCGCAAGCAATATCCGCAACCCCAAGATCGCGGCCCTGGGCCTCAGCGCCCTGGCCGTCATAGCAGTCTTCGCCCTGATCTTCATGTTCAGCGGCGACGACGCCACCGCCAGCAACGCGCCGCCATCCGTTGACGACGTCCAAGTGATGAAGAAGGGCAAAACCCCCACTCCTACCCCCAAAGTGTACGCCACGCCGGTAGCCTGCCCCGACAACCCCGCCGAGGTCGTCGCCACCGGCAAGTACGCCCTGCTGGACGCCTGGTGGAACTCCGACCGCACCAGCGTTGACGGCGTCACCCTGACCGGCAACGACTGCCCGGCCGGCATTACCCAGACTCGGCAGACGGACACGAACAACAACGTGAGCTGGTCAATCACCCGGACCGATCCCACCTTCAAGATTGGCGCCGACGAAACCGTCATCCACATTCCCGACCATCATCGGGAGGACCTGACGGCAACGATAACCCGATTGAAGAGCAGCGCCGTCGTGGATGATCAGGTCAAGTACCCCTTTGCCTATGGGGATCCGACCGAAGGGACGGACGAGCAGGGCAACACCACGGTGACCTACACCCGCAAGGGCTACAGCTCCAAAGTCGAGAACGGCGAGACAGTGGTGACGGAGGGCAAGTACAAGAGCATCTGGATGCTGCCCTACTGCGACCCCACCTACACCGGCGATTCAGGCCACGGCAATGATGATGACGGGGTTGATGGCGACGAACACCTCTGCCTCATCTTCTCCGCCGCCCTGCTCAACGCCGAGGACTGGCGCAACGCGCCTGTGGACTCCGATGGGAACCCGGTTGCAGAGCAACTGAGCGACATCTGGTACGAATTCTCGTCCGCCCGCGAACACCTCATCGCGCCCGACCGGGGCCACGTGCTCGTGTTCTACCCCTACGACGACCTGGACTCCGACGGCGACGGTGAGGACGACCGGGAACAGGTCACCTGGGACACCGACGTAACCGATAGCAACCAGCTCTACGTCACGCCGGGAACCTACGAGTACCGCCAGTGGGCCTTCACCGAGGCCGGGACGCTACCGCCTCCAGATTCAGGCCAAGGGCCACCCCAGCGTCGCGTTGATGAAAGACCAGGGTATCCGCAGCCACACGGTGTCCAGCGTGGTCAAGACCTACGTCTTCCACGCCGGGCTGATGGCCGACCTCTCGGCCGCCTTGACCGCCGCGGAGACCTGGGCCACCCCGGACGGAACCGCCGACCTGGGCGACCTGGAACCCGGCGACACCGTGGCCATCACCGTTACCGCCACCAACCACGGCCCCACCAAGGCCACCCACGTGGAGGTGGACGTCACCCTGCCCGCCGGCCTGACCTACGTGTCGGACAACGCCGGCTCCGGCGACCGTACCGACAGCTACGCCAGCGCCACCGGCAAGTGGAGCATCGGCGAGATGGCCAAGCCCACCTCCACGACCACCGGAGGCGTTACCACCACCACCCCGACCACCGCGTCCCTGGTCATCAAGGCCACCGTGGACGCCGGCACCCGGGGGCAGAAATTGACCGCCTCGGCCACCATCTCGGCCAAGGAGGACGTGGGCTCGTCACAGATCGCCGAGCTGGACCAGAACTCCGGCAACAACACAGGCACGGCCTCGGTCACCCCGGTAATCAAGGCCAACGTCAATCCCGTCTTCCACATGGAGCGGGCGGTGGCCGAGAACTCGGCCGCCGGCGCCAAGGTGGGCGCGCCCATCGCGGTGCGGGACCCGGACGACGCCACGTTCACCTTCGGGCTGACCGGAACCGACGCCAACTACTTCTACGTGGAGAACGCCGCCGCCGGCGGCGCCCAGATTGTGGTGGGCCAGGGCGCGAACCTCAACTACGAGGCCAAGTCCTACTATGACCTGCAACTCACCGTCAGCGACTCCCTGGACACCGTGGGCGACACCGATGCCTCCGTGGACGACACCATCGACCTGCGCATCAACATCACCGACGTGGCTGGCGAGACCATGAGCGTCACCCTTTCCGCCCAGTACCCCAGCCAGTTGGTGAACAATACCGTCGAGCTGACGGCCGCGGTCGCCACCCCGCCCGTGGGGACGTGGACCTACCACGGCCTCAAGAAGAGTGACGCCTCGGACGTGTGCAGCACCGACACCTTCATCAGCGGCGCCACCAACGACGTGAGCGAGTCCACCGCCGGGGTCATGAAGTACACGATGATCGTGACCTACACCGACAGCGCCAACCAGACGGTGACCGTCAACTCCAACGAGGTCTCCGTCACCTGGCGCGACCCGCCCAACAACTAGGCCGCCGACGCGGCCCCAGCCTCAGCCGGGCCGGGAGATTCCCAACCGTCTCTCCCGGCCCGGCCCATCGCCCACACACCCTGAACCATTGAGGATTACATCATGCTGCGTCTCGCCGTCCTGTCCACCATTTGCGCCCTCGTCCTCTGCGCCGGCCTGGCCGGGGGCGCCCAGACGATACGGGCCGCGGCGACCGCCGGCCCGGAGGCGGCCTTGCATTCCGAGACCCCGGCGAAATCGGCCCACCAGCAAACGCTGCCGGAGTGTGCCGGCCTGGACATCGACATTAGCTCTGTATCGCACGAAGGTAACGGTCATTTTATTCTCGAGAATAATAGCAATAATATAATTCACAATATTCAATTCGCTTTTTTTGCTTTATCTTACGGTACTCATAATGTTGGACAGTCAAGTTTTTCATTGTATAGCAGTTGGGGTGGCCAGTACTTGGATAGGAGCACAAATGTAGTGACGAATACCATACCTGTGTTAGAACCATACTCTACGCATCGCGTATTATTCAATAACTTTAGAGGTACGTATCGGGTCGCAGAGGTTAACGCGGCGGCGCGAGTTTTTCGAAGCGGAGCTTACGATACCGCGCTGTGCGAGACACCGTTCGTCAAACGCCTGAGCGTAAGTAATCTAGGGGGATTCAACAGCGCCTACGGCCACAGCCATAGTGTGGACGCGGCGTTGGACCGACTGGCTGCCGGCGTTGGCGATAAGGTTACGTTCAAATTCATTTTCTATTCCGGAAAAACGACAATCCCCGAGGCCTGCTTGAACTTCCACTTCGAGGACGGCCTTACCCCCTACCACCACGGGGTGATATTTTACGACGGCCCCAACGGGGCCTACCGCGGCCCCGACGACCCCGACCCCGACCCGTCCCGCTACGGCGAGAAGAAAACGGCGGGTGTGGACCCGGGCTTTTACGCCCGGTCCACTCGGCTGGAGTACGAACACGACGGCCAGGACGACTACTACGGCGCGCCGGGCCACCGGCCCCAGTGCTCCGACGCCGGCGGCAAATACCGGGGCGGCCTGCTCCACATCGGGACGACTCGTGCCAATTCCGGCGCCAACACCCATTTTCCCACCGGTTGGTTTAATCTCTCGACCCGCCCAGCGGGCAGACAGCTGTATTACATCGTGGAGGCGCCGGCCACGGTGAACGCGAGCGGCTCGCCCTGCGCCACGGTCACCGCAAGGGCCTTGCCGGCGCGGGACGACGCCCAGGCGGTTGAGGCGTCCGCAAAGACGACGCGGATTTGCGTGCAGCGGCTGCCGGCGCCGGCCGAAGCGCCCCCGGTTCTGCTGGACCAGGGCCGGGCCGACCTGCTGACCCTGCAAAAATGCGCCAGCGCGGCCCAACTCGGCTGCGCCGGCAAGTCGGCCGGCGACCTCACCCTGAACGTGGTCAGCGCAGAGGGCGCCAGCCACCGCACCGCCACTGAGGGAAATAATATTCATAATGTGCCTACACAAATACCGGTGGCCGTAGGCGGCAACGCGGCGGTGAACGCCGGCTCGGGTCACCGCATCTTTCGTCCCGAGGACGTGGTGGTTCACGTCCCTGACCACCACCCGGTCAGCAACACTCCGACAACCAGGACCCGCTACCCAAGGGTCAATATTCAGCCGAACTACCCCGTCAACAAGACGGTGTGGTACACCGGCAACGACATCCCCAACATACCTGACACCGGCAATAACTCCGACCCCAACGACTTCGGCCTGCGGGCAGGGGTGGCCGCCAAGTACCGTTTCCCGGGCAGCGACTACAACAAGTATTACCTGTCCATCTGCCCGGAAGCGGATTCCGCTTACCTGGCCGACCCCACGGCTACCACCGGCGTCTGCACGGCCACCGCCGACAGCAACCCGGGGAACATGAGGGCCCTCCTGGGGGAAACCTGGACCACGGCGCTGTTCGACATCAAGGCCAGCCAGCCCACCACCGGCAGCGCCGGCTACGACCGTACTTCGCTGGACGCCGACGGCCTGGTCTGGGAGTTCAGCGCCCTGGGCACCTATAAGGCGGACCTGGTGGTCGAGGGCCGTCCGACCGGCGGGACGAAAAAGGCCGCGGGCGCCTACACCTTCCACGTGGGGCCGGTTACGGAGCTGTCGGTGAGCGACGCCGCGCTGCCCAGCGGAGTGACGCTGGGCCCGGGTCAGACCGCCCTGGTGGTGCAGGCCCGCAACAACTACGCCAAGGCGTCGTCCCCGGCGGGAACCCGGGTGCAGGTCACCCTGCCGTCGGGCGCGACGGTGGTCACGGCCACGGCCAGCGAGGGGGAGTACGACAAGGTCAACAACGTCTGGGAACTGGGCCGGGGCCTGGCCAACGGCAATCATGCGTTCACCACGGACCGGGCCACGCTGACCCTGGCGCTCTCGGGCGGCGCCGCCGGCGCCGCGGGCTCGGCCCAGATTTACCATCCGGAGTGCTTCAACGCCGCCACCGGCGCGGCAATCCACCCGCCGCCGTTGCAAACCGGTTCCGCCAGCTGGGCCGACGTGAAGAACCGGGAAGCCTGCCTGGCGGTGGACGAAAACAACGACAACACCCCGGACTACACCTACGGCAGTTACGCGGTCTGCGTCAGTGACCAAGTCATAGACAAGGTCTGGGGGCGGACCTTGCCTCACGAGACCAAGGCGGCCTGCGACGCCGCCGCGGGGGCGCACACCTGGCACGTGGGCAACGTGCTGGATTACCGCCCGGCCAACAACGTCGCCACGCTGACCCAGAAAACCGACCCGTCGGCCTTCCTGCTCACCGCGGACGCCATCGACGAGGAGACGGTGCGGTTGGCCTGGGCCGGCCACGCCGGCGCGGAAGGCTACCGCATCTACCGGGTGGTCGGCGGGGAGCTGGACGGGCTGTCCCGGGTGGCCGAGATTCCGGCCGGCGCCAACAACTATAGCGACCGCACCCTGTCCGACGGCGAAACCCGCTACTACCGGGTGGCCGCCCGGAAGAACGGCCAAGACATTGCCATCACCAACGCAGCCTCGGCCACGGCGCGGCCGGTGGCGCCACTGCCGCCCCAGGCCGAGGCTGCGTTGGCGGCCAAGCCGGCCACCGTGGCGAACCTGGTTGCCCTGCGCTCCGACGTGAACGCCGCCCACGTCAACCTCTGGTGGGACCCGGCCGACGACGCCTCGTTCTACCAGGTGCAGTACCGGGAGGCGTCAACCCAACCGGCCGGCGCGTGGGCGACGGCGGCGTCCGCCCTCATCTACACGAAATACCAGTTCACCGGGGCGAAGAGCGCCGAGCGCTACCAGTTCCGCGTGCGCGCCGTGAACGGCGCCGGCAGTCAGCAGGTCCCCGGCGCCTGGACCGTCTCAGGCGTCGTGCCCAAGTATGGCGAGTCGCCGCCGCCGGGCGGAATCGGCGACGTGCGCCAGGAAACCTGCGCCACCTGCGCGGCCACCGAGCTCAAGGTGTCCTGGGCCCACGCGGCCTACGCCACCCACTACCAGGTGCAAACCAGGACGCAGACCCCGGCGGGGTCGGCCTGGAGCGACGCGGCAAACATGACCAACTACGCCATTACGTCGTCCAACTTCGACATGGCGACGTTCCGCGTCACGGTCACGCTGACCGGGCTGACCGCGGGCCAGAACTACTACGTGCGGGTGCGCGGCAAAAACCAGAGCGCCGACACGACGCCCGTCACCCGCGAAGGCCCCTGGACGGACAACGTGCCGCCATCGGCGGGCGCGTCCGGCGCCGCCGCGGCATCCGGAGCGACGGCGGCGGCAACGCAGCTGCCGGCGGCGCCGGACGCGGTGGGTTCGGTGAGCGTCACTCACAACGGCGGCAGCCTCGCCGCCTCGTGGACCGCCTCGGCGCGGGCCGCCGCCTACCAGGTGGCCTACTCCGGCGACAACGGCGCGACCTGGACCACCGCGGCCGACGCCCACGGTTCCACCAGCATCAGCATCCGCGGCGCAGATCCGGACACGACGTACCTGGTGAGCGTGCGGGCCTACAACGACGGCGGGGCCAGCGTCTGGACCGACTCGGCGCCGGCCAGCCCGCCTGAGGGCGGCGGATAGTACGGCCGCGCCCTCGACACGCACCCACGATCCTGAACCCACCGGCTCGGAAAGGAGCGCAGAGACAAGATGATTGGAACACTGGCGCAGAAGCGGCGAACGGCGGCGTTGGCGACCGTCTTCATCCTGGCCATGGCGGCTACCGTGGGGGCGCTGCTGGCCGGCGGCCCGGCCCGGCCGGCCCAGGCGCAGTCGGGGGGCATCAACCTGACCGCCACCTCGCTGAGCGTGGACGAAAACAATGAATACTGGCAGTACTTCCAGCTGTCGCTGGCCAGCGCGCCGGACGGCTACGTCGGGATCAACGTCGAGGTTGATGAACAAACCAATGCCAGGTTCGTGGTCGGCGTCACCAACAGCTACGGCCAGTTCGTCGATTGCGAAGAAGGGGAAACCTGTTACATCCACATCAATGACGACGAGTGGGATGACCAACAGGTGGTCTATGTCAACGCCCTGATTGACGACAACCGGTCCGGCGGCAGCGGGAAGATCAAGATTACCACCGATAGCGGCGACCCCGACTACGACGGCCTTACCGGGGAAGTGAGCCTCACCGAGTACGACACCGTGGGCGCGGCCATGCTGTTCCCCGACGGGCGGCCCAGCTACATCTCCGAGGGCGGCAACGCGAGCTTTTCCGTCCAGCTGGCCGTGGAGCCTTACCATGACGTGACCGTAACCGTTTCCAGCAGCGACCCCGACATCACCGTGGCGCAGGGGGCGTCGCTGACCTTCACCGCCAGCAACTACTCGTCAAAGCAATGGGTGCGGCTGGACGCTAAAGAAGATGACATCGCCCTGACGGCCCAGTCAACCATCGCCGTCAAGTCCGAAAGCGACGACAACGACTACGACCTGAGCGGCAGTTTCACCATCACCGAGATCGAAAACGACACGGCGCGCTTCGTGTTGAGGGATCATCAGAGCTCTCTGACCGTTCCTGAGGGTGGGTCGCGCGAGTACTACGTAAAGCTGAACTCCCAGCCTTCCGCCGACGTAACCGTCACAGTGAGCAGCAACGGCGACTCGGACATCACCGTCTCGCCTGCTACGCTCGTCTTCAGGAGCGGCGACTATAGCGAGGAGCAGACAATAACCGTGGGCGCCGCCGATGACGATGGCGAATATATCAACGAGACGGCGACCATCACCCACGGCGTCAGCGGCGCCTCGGAGTACGCGGCCCTGAGCATAGGTAACATCAACGTGACCGCCCGTGACAACGACGCCGCCATCTTCGTTGACACGGATCCCAGCGCGGACGGCGATCAAAACACGCTGGCCCTGGCGGAAGGCGGCAGCAGCGCCACCTACACCGTCCGGCTGAGCAACCGGCCCAGCGCCGACGTCACCGTGAGCATATCGGAGACCCAGAACCCATCTACCGGCAACGTCAAGGTTACCAGTTCCAAGAGTTTGACCTTTACCTCGAACACCTGGAATACCCCGCAGAACGTGACCGTCCGGGCTTACAACGACCAGGACGCCGTCAACGGCACGCCGACCATCAACCACGACGCCAGCGGCGGCGGGTTCGATAACGCCCCCCAAGCGCGGGTTGACGTCACCGAGCGGGACGCCGCGGCCGCCATCAAGTTCACTGACGCGCGGATGTCCAGTAAGGAGATCACGCTGGGGTCCTTGCCCAATGGGTCCGGCGGCGTCTGGTCCGACGGTACGACCATATGGGTGAACAAATGGTATGGCAACAAACTGTACGCCTACACCCTAGCCACCAAGGCGCGGGACAGTAGCAAGGACATCAACGCCACTGCTGAATTGGGAGGCAACGGCCTTGCCGTCGCGTCGGACGGCGCCGCCATCTGGTGGTCGGTTAACGAGCAAACGTCGTTGTACGCCTACAAGATGAATCCCGGCCAGTCCGACCACGGCGACCGGGACAGCGCCAAGGACATCACGTTGGACTCGGCAAATGCCAAAGCGGAAGGGCTATGGACCGACGGGACTACCATGTGGGTAGCGGACGATGCTGACACCTACGTGTACGCCTACACCCTGTCGACCGGCAACCGCGACACCGGCAAGGAGTTCGACCTGCACGCGGACAACGCCGGTCCAGCCGGCCTTTGGGGCGACAGCTCGACCATATGGGTGACCGACCATGACGACGAGAAAGCGTACGCCTACACCAAATCCGGCGGAGTCAGGGATCCCGTCAAGGACTACGACATCCTGACGGCGTCCGGAAACGATGCCCCGTTCGGTATCTGGTCCGACGGGACGACGATATGGGTTACTGACCTTTCTGCCAACAAGCTCTACGCTTACTCCGCCGACGGCGCCACCGGCAACGCCATCACCAGCCTTGACGTGCCGGAAGGCGGCGCTACGGCCTATTACGTCTCCCTGGGCGCACAGCCGGCGTCCGACGTCACCGTCACGCTGTCCGCCAGCGGCGACGACAGTATCACCGTACCGATGACACTGACGTTCACCGCCGGCAACTACTCGGATACGCAGGCCGTAACGGTAAGTGCCGCGGCGGACGGCGACCTGGTCAACGGCAGCGCGACCATCCAGCATAACGCCACCGGCGGCGGCTACGACGGCGCGCCGGTCAAGACCCTAAATGCCCGGGAGGTGGACAAGACGGGCGGGATCACGGTCTCTACGAACAACGTGAACGTCCCTGAGGGCAGTTCGGCAACCTACACCGTCGTACTCACCCACCAGCCCACCGGCGGCGTTACCGTCAGGCTCGCCCTGCAATCCACCTCCGACGGCGGCGACTCGCACATCTCCCGCAGCCCGTCAACGCTGTACTTCAACACGAGCAACTGGAACCAGACGCAGACCGTAACCGTGCGCGCCTCCCAGGACTCCGACGCGGAAAGGGGCACGCGCGCCATCAGCCACACCGCCAGCGGCGGCGGCTACAACGTGACCGCGCCGGTCGTCGTCACCGCTACGGAGCTGGACGACGAGGCGGCGCCGGTACTGACCGACGCTAACGACAACCCGATAACGAAACTCAGCGTCGCCGATGGCGGCCCGGTGACCTACAAAGTTGCCCTGTCCACTGCGCCCGCGGCGGGCGTGACCGTCACCGTCAGAGTTGCGAGTTCCGGAGACTTAAGCTTCGACAGTATGCCGCAGCCGTTATCCTTCACCTCCCAGAACTGGAACCAGGCCCAGACCGTAACCGTGACCGCTGGGTCGGACGACGACGCTCTGAACGACTCGGCGACCATCACGCACACGGGCGACAACGGCTACGGCGTCACCGAGTTGGCTGTCACCGAAACCGACGCTACGCCCGGCGTCGTCATCTCCGGCGACGGCGTCACCGGCAGCGACAACAACTACGGAATCAACGTCTCCGAGGGAGGCTCGGCAACTTACAAGGTCAGACTCAAGAGTCCGCCCACCGGCAACGTCACCGTCCGGCTTGCCCTGCAACCCACGTCCGGCGACAACCCCGGCGACCCCAACATCTCCCGCAGCCCATCCACGCTCTACTTCAACACGAACAACTGGGAACAGGACAAACCCGTAACCGTGCGCGCTACTCAGGACTCCGACAAGGTCAGCGGCACGCGCACCATCACCCACACCGCCAGCGGCGGCGGTTATAACTCGGCCACGGAGGTCGTCGTCACCGCGCGGGAGCTGGATGACGAGGCCGGGCTGGTGTTCACCGCCGGCGGCTCGAGCGTCACCGCCCTGGACGTCCCCGAAGGCGGCACGGCGACCTACGCCGTCGCCCTGTCCAGCCAGCCCACGGCCGACGTGACCGTCGCCATTGCCGGGGGCGCCGGTACCGGGGACGACACCGACGTCACGGTCAAGGACACCGACGATGGAACGGCGGGAGACCAGACCACGGATATAACCTTCACGTCGCAGAACTGGGAGACTGCCCGCACCGTCACCCTGGCCGCCGGCGAGGATGACGATCCCGACAACGGGACGAGGAAGATCACGCACACGGTCACCAGCACCCCGAACGGCGACCCCAACTACGATGGCCAGTCAGTCCACCTCACCGCGCACGAAGCCGACAACGACCACGACATCATCATCCGCAACGCCGCCGACACCGCCGACATATCCACCATCGCGGTGACCGAAGGCAGCTCGACAACCTACAAGGTGAAACTGGCCGTCAAACCCACCGGCAACGTCACCGTGACCATCACGGAGGAGACGACCGGCGACACCGACCTCAGGCTCACGTCCGGTCAGGCTTCGTCAACGAAGACGCTGTACTTCAACGCCGGCAACTACAACCGGGCGCAAACCGTAAGGGTGCATGCCATCCAGGACGACAAGGACAGCCTGGACGGCCGGCGCAAGCTCCTGCACACGGCCAGCGGCGGCGGCTACGACATCACCACGCCGGTGGAGCTGCTGGCCACCGAGCAGGACAACGACAAGCAGCTCTTCATCCACGACGGCAATTACAACGGCATCACGACCCTGTTCGTCCCCGAGGGCGGCACCGCGCGCTACGTCATCGAACTGCGGCAAAATCCCTCCGGGCCCGTAACCGTCAACCTGCGGGCACTGACCGGCGGCGACCCGGACATCGACTACGACACCGACCTGAACACTAACGGCGCTCAGAAGGATGCCGTCACGCTCAGCGCCGGCAACTTGCGGGCAACCGTCGAGGTGTCGGCCGCCTCAGATGAAGACGAAAGCGCCGGCAGCAAGACCATCCGGCACACGCCCACGGGGATCGGGTTCAACTCCGGCGACGCAATTTCTCTCACGGTGACGGAAATAGACCAGAACCTCTCGCCCACCCTGACCGCCGGGACGCCCACGGCCACCACGGTCCCGCTCACCATCGCCAACTACCCCGATGACCGCGCCTGGTGGTACCAGCACACCGCGCCCACCGTCGGAACCTGCACGTCCGTGGCGGCCGGCGTCGAGACCGTCAACGTGACCGGGCTGACCCAGGCCACGACCTACACCTTCAAGGCGTACAACCAGAGCAGTTGCAACGCCGCCGCCGAGGTGGCGGCGGCGGACGAGGTCGCCACGATGACCCCGACCCTGGCGGTTTCCGGCATCCTGAAGGACGCGGCTACCCTAGTCCTGTCCGGTTGGGTCGCCGGAACCGACGGCTCCTGGTACTACAAGGGCAGCGCCACGCCCCACGCCGCTTGCCAGTCCAGCGCGGTTACCGGGCAGGCGGTCAGCCTGACCCAGTTGGCGGTCGACAAGCCCTACACCTACACCGCCTACAGCGATAGCGGTTGCAACCACGAGATTGCCACCTCCGCTCAGTTCCGGACGCTCGTAACCGAGGCCGCCACGCTCACCATCAGCAACCTGGGCCAGACGGCGACGACGTGCACCCCCTTCGACCCGGAATGCGGCTCCTTCGCCATCGGGGCCGGCTCATCGTGGGTGACCTTTTTCTCGACGGGCGCGAAACCATCCATATTGACTAGCGTCACCGCCAAATTCGCCGCCCAACAGCTGCACCCGGGCAACGTGGTCGCCAGGATCTACAGCAGTAGTATTGGCGCCGGAACGGTGGCGGCCACGCTCACCGGGCCGGTCAGCCCCAGCAACGACGAATACACGTACACCTGCTCCGGCATCGGTTGCGCGCTGGACGCCAACACCCGGTACGGCCTGGCTTTCGAGGCGCCATCGGGCCCCGCGAACGGCTACTACAGGTGGCAGAGAACGGCGTCCTATGCCGAAGATACGGGCGGCGCAACGGGTTGGTCAATTAGCAACGGCTCGAACAAAAAGGAATTCGACCAATGGACGGGCGGCGCCGACACCGTCAATTCCGGGATGTTCAAGGTGACGGCCGCGCTTGACCCGGCGCTGTTTGCCCCAGGCGTTGCGAGGTCAAGCAGGAACTACACTGTCGACACTGCTGATGATGAAACCTGGGGCATCTGGTCCGACGGTACGACGATATGGGTGAACGATTACACAGGCGATAAGCTCTACGCCAACAAGCTTAGCGACGGAACCCGCGTCATTGCCAAGGACATCACCTCAACCGACTTGTCTCCGGTCACCGAAGTCGTTAGCATCACAGGCCACGGCTCCACCATCTGGGCGTCGTCTTATGGTGAAAAAAAGTTGTACGCCTACAACCACGTCACCAAGGCGCGGGACACCAGCAAGGACATCACGCTGAACTTTACGAACACTAGCGATGAATACTACATATGGACCGACGGCGTTACCATGTGGGTGGGGGACATCGTTGACGATAAGGTGTTCGTCTTCGCCCTGGACGGCGCCCGGGACACGACCAGGGAGTTCAACCTGGACGGATCAACCACCGGACTGGGCGGCCTGTGGTCCGACGGCACGACCATGTGGGCGTCCAACTATATAGATGGTGAGGTGTACGCTTACCGGCTGTCCGACGGATCCCGTCTTACCGGCAAAGGATATGATTCCGCACCCGATTCGGTGGGCGGTATATGGTCCGACGGGAAGACGATTTGGATGCTGGCCTACGACAACGACGTCAGGGCCTACTACGCGCACCCGCCCACCAAGCGCCTGACGGCCACCGGCGTCACCGCCACCGGCGCGACGCTGAACATCCACTGGCATACGGACGCCTGGTGGTACGCGCGCACGTCGCCCACCGGCGACACCACCTGCACGTCCGTCGCCTCGGGCACCACCACGGCCACGCTGGGCAGCCTCACCACCGGCACGGCCTACACCTACCAGGCGTACTCGGCCAGCGGCTGCAACAGCGCGAACGAGATCGCCAGCGTGACGTTCACCACGCCATAGCGTTCACGGCGCCGGCCTCGCGCGCGGCGTCCTGCAATCCAAAGCGAGGGGCGGCCGTTCAGGCCGCCCCTCGCTGCTTTCGCGGTATCGCGCGGGTCAGTCGGCCTCGAATTCCCGCTCGTCCAGTTGGAACCAGCCGACGGTTCCGGCGTCCACCAGTTCCGCAACCTCCCGGTCGTTGCCGACGCTGGCCACGAAGGGGAGAGCCGGCTGCCCGGTGCATCGGGTGAGGAACCGGGCGTTGCGGCGGGCGCGGTCGGTGTCGCGGCGGTCCGCCTCGGCGAACTGGGAGAACGGTTCCGGCAGTTCCAGAAGCTCCCATTGGCGGATTTGTCCTGCAATCAATATAATGACCCTGCGGCTCGCGCCCAGTTCGAAAACGCGCGCAGGGAGAAAGGATAACCATGGCCACGACGACAGCAAACGGCCACCGCCCGGCCTATGATCCCGAGCAATACCTGCCTGCCGGCCCCGAAGAGTGGCGCGGCCGGATTGCCGACCTGGTTCAGGAACTCAGAAACCCCGAACTGGAACCGGGCTCCGGCCATCTGTACCGGCAAGAGGAAAACGGGCCAATGACGGCCTGCGTGGAGGGCGTCATCAACGAGATGGCCATACGCGGCGGCCTGCCCGCCTTCTGGTTCGACTTCGAGGATGACGACAACGCCACCGTCTGGGACGCGGAGCAACCCGACCGCGATGGAACCGAACCCTTCAGCTACCGCTTCGTGGACGCCACCAACGTCGCCATCCCGGAGGCGCTGCTCTATCACGGCCTCAGCGTTGAGGAGGGCCGGCACGTGGTGGACATCCTGGAGTGCGACAACTCGTTCATCCGGGCGGTAATCAACGACAAGCACGGGGTAGCCATGGGCGCCGATGCGCTGCCCAGCGTCAACGACCGTCTGCTGAAGGACGGCGCGAACCCGCTCCACGTGATGGCCGACGTACTGGAGCACCTGCTGGAAAAGCCCGGCGCCGGCAGCTGGCATCCCCGCGTGAACCAATGGGCCTGAGCTGAGGGCCCAGCTGCCCGGCAGAGCCTACTCTCCATAGCTTCACGGTGTCGGCGCTACCGTTCGGGGTGCCTGCCAAGGTTGGGCGCCCAGCACAGCAAAGGGCTTGGTAATCAGTGATGGGTAGTGTAACGAACCTTGTCTTGACTGCACAGCTCCGCAGACTGCGGGTGTGCTACTATCGTCGCACTGACATTCATGAAGCGTTCCTATCCAGAGGACGCCCGGCACGCCTTGCGCATAGCGAGAACCATCCTCAGTGATTGCCCCGTGCGGTAGGGAAAGGTCGTACCCGATGGCGAATAAGAAACAGCGGAAACAGAAGAGGCGTGAGAGTCGCTTGCGGCAGGAGCAATCAAGACCAAAAGGCGGCGGCATCAGACGGTCGGCTCCATGGGCAGGGCAAACCCCGTGGAAACCCGTCCCGATGAAGTTGTACCGGGTGCCATCTGTGCTACCGGAGTCCATGCCGCACGAAGAACGTATTATGCTGCTTCAGGAGATCGCACAGAAGGCCGAAGATGAATTCCAGCGCAACTATTTCAGTCTGGGAGAATGGTTCGAGAAGTACGACGCGCTCCACTTGTTGGCCTACTGCTGCAGGTACTTCGGGATCCATCCCGCGGGGGTGGATCCTGAGATAAGCGGAGAGTTGGATCTCTATCCGCACCACTTGGAGATTCTCCAAGCATTCTCACTGATGCAAGGGCGCTCATTCTCGCAAAGTCCGTTAGGCCCGGACTCGGCAGGACTTCTTGACCTGATGGGCACCATTGGGCGGGCAGCGATCCTTCGTGGCTTCAAGGCCAACGTTGACCAAATTGCGGGTGAAAGTGAATGGAATTTCGCCCTCTCAAATATGAGAACCCAGACGATGTCGGTGCGTAATCCCGGATACCCACACCATATCCAAAAAATAGCGCGCGATTTGCCGGAAACGACACGCGACGATTTCGCCAGCGTCCACGGGGTTGACCCAGTCCAATTGGTGGACGCTCTGTTCCATCTGCCCGAAATAGCGATAGGCCGTCTAAATGACCATCGCGAGCGGGTGGCTCATTTTTACCGAGAAAAGAGCTACCGGTCGGTAGCGGCTTCGTACATGGAGTCTTTCCCTGATGCCGGAGATTTCGACGCCGACTGGCTATTTGATCTCGTGGGAAGGAGCCTGCGCAGCATGAAGGCATGGCTGGTGTACCACTCGGACATGAGGCTCGCGGATTGTTTCACCTTCACCTTGGACGATGTGGTAGAAGCATACGGGCAACCCATTGACCGGCAGGCGGTCAAGACCGTCATTGATAAGTTGGCGCTCGAATTCGGCGATCTTGGGGATTTCAAAAAGGAATGGGCGATCCTCGACAATCCAGTATGGAAACGGCCGTTTATCAAGATCGACGACGAAACTTACTTTCTGGCCTTGGCAGGATATATCCCCCACTACATTTTCGGCTTGCTTGAGAGCCTTGTAGCCGAGGACCGTGCCTTGGACCAGAAATATCGTGACCGGAAGGCACGGTATCTTGAGGATGAAGTCGAACGCCTTTTCAAAGCCGGCTTCCCTGGCGGAAAGATATACCGCGGAAGTATGTGGGACGATGGTATCGGGAACAACGGAGAGAATGATCTGACACTGGTGTTGGGTTCAGTTGCAATTGTTGTAGAGGCAAAATCCGGCTCGCTCACTCCCCCGGCGCAACGTGGGGCGCCCAAGCGGCTTGTGGATACCGTAAGGCAGCTGATTGTGGAGCCAGCCGATCAGGCTTATCGGTTCATTCGGGTTCTTGAAAGGACCGAGGGCCCACAATCGTTTGTTACCAAGTCCGGCGTGGAAAATACGATCGACGTAAGTGAGGTCCGGTATTTCTTGCCCCTGACGGTGACCATGGAACAGTTCGGATTCCTGAGCAACTTGCGCAGCCTTGCCGAGTCAGGGATCAGCGATAGGGAAGCATCCAAGCTTGCCCAAGTGTTCAGCCTGACGGACTTGATGGTTATCTTCGAAGTCCTTGACCTCCAATCCGAGAAGGTGCACTACCTCTTCCGTCGCAGGGAATTAGGTACCCGCCTGCGGTTACACGGGTACGAGATGGACGTGCTCGGCTTTTACCTGGATCGCGGTTTCAACATTGGCGAGGTCGAATTTTCTGGCGACAGCTTCGTTGGTCTTTCGCTGATGTCCAAACAGTTGGACCCGTACTTCGTTGGGCAGCAGCTTGGCGTGGCAGTCGACAAGCCTGCATTGAGATTAACTCCCCGGTGGGCCAGGATGCTCCGGCGCCTCGACCGCGACCTGAATGTGCATCGGCTCGACATAGCCCTCGTGCTGTTGAATGTGCCCTACGACGATCAGAAAAAGATGGAGCGGCGGTTTGCGAATCTGAGCGACCGTGTACTGCGAAAGAGGGATGAAGAGCCGCGTACATGGGTCGAGTACCTCACCGTCCCAGCTGAACGGCAATTCTGCGTCGCTTTCTATCCTTATCTCAGTGCTTATCGTGAAAAGCGAGATGCGGTGATAGCCGATTTCCTCGGGGAGGATAACGCCCAAAAATCACGCGGGGCAGTGTGCGTCGGTGTGAACCTGGAGCAAGGAGATGTCCCGTACTCGGTTGCGGTTCTTACCCCAGAACCAGACTTGTTTGATCAACTGTAGGTAGCCGCATTGCGGAAATACACGACGACGTGGCAAGTGAGACCGAGTCTCGGCGCGACTGACTGACCGCACTTGACCAGGTTTGGCGCGACCAGTTCCGGTCCAATCAATAAATCAATACCGACCGTTGACTACGGGCTTTCCTCCCCGGAACCGGGCTGTTGAGCGCGGTAGGCGATGATCAGGGAGTGGAGCGGCTGCGGCCGCTGGAACTCCCGCGTCCGGCGCAGCCACTCCCGCCATTCGGGATCTTCGTCTCGCAGGGCCTCCGAGTCAGCGTAATAGCAGTCGGGCGGCGCGCCCGGCATCGCCGCGCTGGCCAGCCAGCCGTCCGGCGTCCAGACGTAGAGCCATTCGGGGCCCGGACTCCAGTAGTTGGCGAAGAACCGGTCGGTTCCGCCGCGGAACGCATAGGGGCGGCAACGCTCCCAGGGTTGATTGTAGTGCCGGAAGTAGGTAATCGAATTTTCCGGCGTGGGCGCCAGCCGCATTATGGCTCCCGAACCGATGAGCCGGTCGATTGATTCCTCCTCCGAGTAGTGTTGCAGCAGCATCGCGCCCGCGTCGTCGGGATAGCAGCCGTGCCCCAGAAAGATGGCCTGGCCGTTCCCTTGACGGTCAACTTTGCCGATGATGGCTCGTGAAGCCACTCTTAACCTCCTGAAAATGGTGAAACTTGTAGTGAGAGATTGGGCCACCGCGCCGGTTGATGCTGGCGCCCGCCCGGGTGAGGGCAACCGACGGACGACTAACGGCGCCCTCGCTAGCTGGGTACGGAACGCGGATTGGCGGCGCAATACTCCGCGTAGGTGGGCCGGTCCATCAGCAGGACGGTCCGGGGTTGCAGCTCGGCGGCGCGGCCGGAGTCGCACAATGCCATCAGCGCGATGCCGTCGTCGCACCAGTAGTAGGCCAGCTCCTGGCCGTCCTCCAGCACGACGGTAGTATTGGCGAAGCCGGCGTGCACTGCCTTGACGGGTTCACCCAGAGCGCGCAGGGCGTCCAGGGCGGCCCTGGCGACGATTCGCTCCTGTTGAAAGATGAGCACAACTCCGCCGGCGGGGCCGGTCAGCGCGCCGCTTTGACCGGCGTCCAGATGGGCCTGGGTAACGGGGATGTGGTAGAGGTTTCGCATTCGGTTCGCTTGCTCCTTTCATTCTTTCTTTGTGGTCTGGGCCTGGGCCTGGCAAAGGTCAAGCCGTTCAAATGAACCCCTGGTAATCGCCAACGGATACCGAGACTCTTCATTGCGGCGATACAACAACGGCGGTGGAGCGCGGCTGTGGGTTGGCGCGCGGGGCCGGCTTGCTCATCCGAGGCAATGCGCCCGTCGCTCCGATCTCGGCGACATTACGACAAGCAATGGGTGACGGCAGGAAGTAGCCGTCCTCAGGGCCGCGACGGTAGCATGGAATTGCAACCTGCCGCGCCGCGCCGCGTCGCCGGAGCCGCGCTGCCCACGATTACATCACGGAGGAGTGCCGGAAATGATTGCCAACCTGCCGCCCAACCAAATGGTCTGTGTCCATTGCCACCGGTGCGGACGCGACCAGTTCATCATTACCAACGCCGCCGGACAGCCGGCTGCCTACGACGGCTGCGGGGTGTCAGCCTCCGCCCTGAGCCAGGAGGAAGGTATCCGCCGGCTGCTCGACACGGAGTGCGCCGACTGCGACCGCGTCAAGTCGCTGGACGCGCCGTTCATCATTGAGCGGTATTGGCAGGGCCGGTTGGTCAGCGCGTTTGGACCGGGCGCCGTGGGGCAGTGCTGACCGGACGCCGGAACCGCCTGACGCCTGGCCAGCTGTGGGCTTGCCAAAACGCAACGGGCGCGGCTGCCCCGCTGATTGCATGAACCGCCCCACCTACGGATGCGCCCGAATGTTGGTAAACGGGAAAACCGCCTGGAAGGAGCAATACGCAGATGAACAGCACCAACGTCTCGTCAGAAAGGCAAAGATTGCAGGAGATCAGCGAACTGGCCGGCGAGTTGGGCAGGGAGTTCGCCGAAGTTGGAGAACGGGTCAGCGCCACCCTGCTGGCGGCCGAGACCCACGCCCAGTCCCAGGGAGAAGCACGTGAAAGGGCCGCCAACGAGATTGAAAGCGTTACCGCTGACGCGCTCCCCGGCAACGGCGAACGCCTTGAAACAAGCGCCGGCGACCGGGACATAGTCGCGCTACTGGGAAGCGCCGCCGACGCCTGGGAAAGGGCGTTGCATCGCATCGCGGTCAGAGCCGCAGCCCGCGCCCGACCAGGGGACGCAGCAACCGGGGAGGCCCCGACCATCACGGCGTTCCTGGTGGCAAAGCCGGCGTTCCCCCGGACGGAAGCGCTGGAAATCCGGCGTGGCGTGAACGCCGACGGCGGACCCGGCAAACTGCTGGCGCTGGTCGACGACCGCGACGCCGCCAAAGTTGCGTTGCAGGCCATCCTGGTCACCCTGTTGCCTGCCAAGATGCCTCAAGGCGCCGTGAACCGGGCTCTGGCCGGCGCCGACGGTCAGAGTTACCTGCTGGAAGACCGCGAACAATTGGCGCGGGCCGCCGCCGTCATGGCCGGCCCGGTGACCGATGCCCAGGACGCCGCGGTAGCCGCCCTCAGAGCGCTGGAAAAGCTGGAAGCCGACTGAAGGCGCAAACGCCCGGCGAGGGGCCTCCGGGGGCGCGCGTCGAGAGCGCCAATCCCCAAGTGCTGATACCACGGCAACGGGTTTCGCATTGCACTCAATCAAGGAAGCCCGCCCGGTATGGAAGTCTGCGCGGGCGCGCCTCTACGGTGGCGGATTCCGGCCATCACACGGAAAGTTCACTGTTCCGCTGGTTTGCGAAGACGGGCCGTTCCGGCCCCTCGCGGGCGGCAGTCTGAGCCGTATTGGCACCGGCCTCAAGCGTTGCCGGGCTCTCCGCTCGGGTCGCCGCGGGTTGGCGGATGATTCGGCGAAGCGTAAATCACTGCCGGCTTTGCGCCGGCGGCGGCCAGCCCGGCTACCGTCGGCCCCTTCTTTCCTGCGGCAGGTCCTCCCGGGTCGCTCCCGACCGGGCCAGCGCCTCCGCGATCAGGGCGTCCAGCGCTGCCGGTACGCAGCGCCGCACGGCTGCCCATTCCGTTGGGGTCAGTTCCGGCGCCGCGGCATCCCTCCGCCAAGCCTCGGAGAACCCGGTCAGTCGGCACCCCAGCCCGTCCGGTCCCGTGGTGGCGGTCAGCAGGTCCGCCACGGCCTTGGCGCCGTTCCGGTCCCGGATCGGACGGACGCTTTCCGAATGCTGCCACATCAGTGCCGCGTCCCGGCGAAACCTAGTCCCGTCGTTGCCGGCTGCCAGCAATCCCTTGAATGACCGCTCCACTCCCCACTGGATTTCCCTCCCCAGGCCCTCGGGGTGGCACGGCTCCCGATCCCGCATCATGAAGTTCGCCATTTCCCGATGGCTGTCCGCCATCCTGAGCCAGAATATGGTGAGCTCGCGTATCTCCTCCGGGGCGGGCTCCCTTTCCGGCCGGTAGCCCAGGCGCCTGCCGTCCGGCGTCACGCCGTGGCGGGCGGCCTGCCCGGCGAAGGACTGGGCCAGGGGCGCTGTGCGCCGAAACTCCTCCCGCGTGATGGTCATGGCATTCACCAACGGCACGTCGCGCTTTCCCTCCAGGAGTTCCCGGAGCATCTCCTTCGTCCGCCCTGCGGCGCCGTCGTCCGGCGCCACAGCGATGAGGTCCACGTCGGAGTCGGGGCGGTGGGCGCTCACGGCCCGGGAGCCTCCCAGTATGACCTGCGCCGGGCGCACCTTCTTCTGGATTTCACGGGCCGTGGCCAGGCCTGCGGGGTCTGGAACGTTGCAGCAAGTGTTCATATTGTCCTTCTCTCCTGATGCAAGAAATCTCTCTGCGTGGACAGGCGAAATGCGCCCGGCAAAGCGCGTTCATCCTGCGACAGTTCAGAACGAGGCTACCCCACCGGAGCTTGGCGAGCGCCTTTCGCGCACAAGCTGCAAGGGCGCCGGGACGAGCTCCGGCAGGAACGGGGTCCGCGGCACCAAGCCGGACCGACGTATCCAAGCGGCGGCCCAAGACGGTCAAAGGGTTTGACTATGTGTTGGCAATGGAACACACTTCCCTCCCGGATTCCTGAAATCTCAGCAACTACGGAAATCGCGGCCCGTCGCGGCCTTAGCCGCTTTTCGATTCAGCCAACCCAAGTCCAGAGTTTCGCAATTTTCTTACAACCGGGTCGTCAGCTACGATCTGCACTGGAACCCGGTGACGCTGATCCAGCGTTTCGGGCGGGTTGACCGCATCACCACCGAGCGCGCAGAAATCTACCTGCACAATATGATGCCCGACTCTGTAGTAGAAGGCGAAACCAGAGTCCGGGAACGGGTTAGCGAGCGCGTGCAGTCCTTCCACGACCTGATTGGGCTGGACAACGTAATCCCGGAGAACGGCGAGAGAGTCAACTCGAATTCCACCTACGCTATCTACGACGGCGAAATGCCGGAGGAATCCGACGCCATCTCCGACAGCCTGGCGGTGGCCCAGGAAGCCAATGCCCTGCTTAACCGCATCCGACGGGAGCGACCGGAGCTGTGGCAACGGCTGTGGCTCATGCCAGACGGCCTGCGGGCGAAAATGACCGCAGAAGAGCATCCCAACGCCGGCTCAACCATCACGCTGGTTGCCAGCGGCGACGAGAAGCGGGGCTACGCTGTCAACTCTGACGGCGATGTCGCGGAGCTCACCAACGCCGAACTGGTGCGGCGTGTAGCTTGCGAGCCGGGTACGCCGGCGGTTCTGCTGCCACCAGATGCTAACGCCCGCGTCGTCGCAGCAGTAGCGGCCCTTACCGAAGAGTTGGCACCCAAGCCGGCAGAACCAGAACCGCGCCGACGCGACGACCAGGTAACGAGGTACGTTAACGCTCAACTGGGCCAACTGCGGCTAGACGAGCAGGCCGACGAGGTGTATCTGCGGCGCGTGGAGTTGCTACGGGAGGCATTCACCGCAGAACTACCCGTCAGCGTAAATCAACGGGTTAGGACGCCAATGCACGACGAAACCACCGGCCAGCAATTGCTCGACGCCCTGGCGTCATTAGAATCCGAACTGCCCAAGCCGGACGGCAGCGTCGAAAGCCGACCAGTACCTGCCAGCAACACGCGGGTGGTGTGCTCTATAGGCATCGTGACCACGCAATCCAGACCACACTTCAAAAAATGATGGCACTGGACGGTAGCGCTAGCGGATCCGCCGCTGGCATAATGAATCCGCTGTTAGTCAACGGCGGCATTAGCTATCCCTGACAAGCAGGGCGACCGACAGCAGTACCACCAGAGAAAAACTCTGTCGGGCCAAAACAAGCCCAGGAGACGAAATGCGAAACGGAACTCTGTTCGCTAACACGACTGAAGATGGGAAATGAGGTGGATGGGTGCAAGGCAGTACCTGAGAAACGGGATTTTTATCTCCCACAAGCAAGCTGGCCGACCAGATTGCCAGCATCGCCCAAGGCGACGACAGCGAGATTGCCATCACGATGCGAGCGCAGAACCGGCGGTTGCAAGTTGACGTCACCGACGCGCCACCCTGCTAGTTCAAGGACTACTCTAGTCCAGCCAAGAGAATGATGAACAAAGCCGGCGTCAGCGTCGGCGACGTGAGCGTCCAGTTAGAGCCGGACGCCGCTCAGCCCGTGCTGGAAAAACTGAACAATCGGGACGAAGCCAACATCAACGTTTCGTTCTACTGACCCGAAAGGAATCACCAAATGACCCTGATGCGTGAAACTGCCAAGGATCACGGCCTGCTCCTGGACCACGATCTCAGGGGCAACCGTCGCCTGCCCGTGACCCTGGCCGGCAAGTCGCCCCGCAAAAACGGACGCCTGTTGCAGTACGCCACCGGCGCGCTGTACCAGCGCTGCTTTCAGCACGTATCCACTATCCTGTGGAACCACCACGACCAATGTCTGCAACCGCAGGAAGAAACCGGCCGGCAGTACCACCCCATCTCCGAGGAGGCCGCGTTGCAGATTCGCCTGCTGTTGGACGCCATGGCCGGAACGGAACGCCCCGACAAAGCGGAACACCTGGCCCGCGCCATCGCCGACCCGCACCCCCGCGAAAGCAGTTGGTGGTATGCTTGTCACAAGAGCCGCAACCGACCCTGCCGCGTGCTGGACGGGCTGACGCTAATGTATGGATGAGCCATGTCAACCGAACTGACTTTCCTGCAACAATTCGCACTGTGGGCACAGATCGGCTTCTACATAGTCACGGGTATCAGCGTGGTAGCGACCGGAGCGCTAGCGGCGGTGAAATTCAGGACATTCTCTCGTCCGTTTATCAACGTCAGCCTCCAAGCGAGTAGCAGGCCTTGCAGCACTGACCATGTACAGATTGGAGTTACCACGAAGCTGCACAACGGTTCTCAGAACTTAGCCAAAGTGGCGCAATTGGAATGGGAATGCCGCGGCATAGCAACCTACCCACCTGACGCGATCAAAGAAAAAATGGAAGAGTACTTCCAAGAATCCGATGGTAGATTTAGGACGGAAGACGGGAACTCCGAGTTCCCTTGGAACGTCCAACAAAGGATAACCAAAAGAGGCTTGGACATCGCCATTGAACCGAACGAAACGAGCCACGACAGCGTAACATTTGTAGTGCCAAATTACTGCACAGCGGTACAGATACGGTTGTTTATCCCGACCAAACGCAAAAACGACATGGGCTGGACCGCCGTCATCTACCACGACACTCAACCAACACAATAGGAGGAATCATGGCAAACCCATTCAGGCGAGCAGACCGACACGGCGCACCTTCAGTTCGCCCTAAGCCTCCGGAGTCAGCGGAGGCTCCAATGCCAGACCCGATGCGGACCTACGACCTGCCGGTCAACCGACCAGCAACGCCTCCAAGTGCTGAAACACCCATGCAACCGCCGTCCGCTCCTGCAACCCCACCTACCGCCGACAAGCCACCAACCAACTAGGCAAGAAGATACCCGACCCTTGTTTCGTGCCACTGACGACTTTCAGTCAGGAGGGATCGTGAAGAATCGATTCAGAAAACCCACCCGACCCAGTACGCCGCCATCACGGCCAGTGCCTCCCATGCAGTCGGAAAAGCCGATGCCGGAGGCGCCAATTACCAAAGACCAGCCGGTCAACAAACCAATGGCTCCTCCCAGTGCAGAAACGCCGATGAAACCTCCGAGCAATCCCCCACCCAAAAAGTAGCGCTTCACGTCAGTATCACGCTTGCAACGAGGACAAGGATTTTCGCGCCCGGGAGGCTTACCGTTCGGCCATAGAAACACAACTCTGAATTTGCCCGAATGTTGTCACCGGGTACGGCACAGCGCGCGGTCGTTCACCGACCACCGCAAACCACCGAATGTCTACAAATCTGGCAACGATGAGCGAACCAAACCCGTGAAATCGGCAATCCGCTATGAAAATGACACCGCTCCGGCTAAACATCATCATCATTGCAGCGCTGGTCGCAGGCGTAGGCGGGGGAATCCTGGCGTTGCTTTTCAAAGCAATAGGCAATGATGACGACGGTTCCAACTCGTTCATCATCGGCGCCTTGATTGGCCTTCTGGGAAGTGTAGTAACGGGACTCGCCAGCTTGGGCACGACGTTGATCAACGACAACGGGAAATCTAAGGAAAACAAGGATGACTGAACCACATCCCCGCCTCATCGAAAATGATTACCCATCAACGAAGTCTCCATCGAGGCCGTCCGTGAGGGCGGGGCTTTGGCCGGGCACCCGCCGGTCAACCAGCTTTACGTCTGGCGGGCGCGTCGACTTCTGATTGCATCCCGCGCAGCCGTCGCGGCATCCTTGCTACCCATAGACGCCGGCCGAAGCCAGTTCATCACCAACATTGGCACTACCCCGAGGTGGTCGCCGCTCGACGTCAGATGGACGCCATCAAAGCCGAGGGCGGTTGGTCCGACATTTCCTTTCCCAACGACCGGGCCTTCAAGTACAACCCTCACTTCCTGGTTGGCGACGCGGCAACCGCGCCCGTCGTCCTCAATGTGACAGCCGGCGGCGGCAGTATCCCCTTTGAGGCGGGACGCCTGGGCTTTCGCACCATTGCCAATGACCGCTCCAGTCCCCACTGGATTTCCCTCCCTCCGCCCGTTTTAACGTATCCGAGTGCAGGGACCGCGGCGTGTCCGTGTTCACCGAACTCAGCGATGCGGAAAGGCAAACCAGACGACGCAATCTCAGACACCTGACCCCGTGTCTGATCACCCTGACTGCGGGTGCGGGACGCATCCGGAAGACGGGAGGCAGCTCACATTTCACCTTGTGGCCTTACGACAGCTACGACATCCTGGCGCACTGCCAAGTGGCGAATCCATGAAAACCGTCAAACTCACCGAGATTCTGGACTATTACGACGGGGATACTGCTTTTCGCAGACCGGGACCCTTCGGCGGCCGCTACGTGGGCGACCCGATTGACTCGGTGGGGGACTTTGACCGCTACGCAGTGGATGGCGTCGGTCCGGAGCGGCTGGAAGATTTTCGAGCCGGCCGCGTTGACCTGCGCGCCATCCTGCCGGAATCGCCGGAAGGGGAATGGTACGTCACCACCGCCAACGGCACGATTGACGACCCGTTGATCCTGGAACCTCAGCAGGCGCTTTTGGCTGGAACCGATTATCTTCCCGGAGACGGCTACTTCCTTGAGGATGAACCGCCGGACGTTGACGCGGCGATCCAGCGCGCGCTGGGATCGCGGCAAAGTCGTTACCCTCGCCGGCCGGGTGGAACAAGTGAACCGCAGCGCGGGCGAATGGGGACTGCTCACCGACCTGGGTGTGAAAACCGGCAAGGTTGCTATTAGCGGACCCGGTTTGGACGGCTTGCAAGTCGGCCAGCGTTACCTATTCAAGTGCGCGGAGGTCACAGAGCAGGACGCGCTTTGGTGCTACCAGCAGACCCTCTACCTCGTAAGCGTCGAGACGGCCTGATCTCAGAACGTCCACAAATGCCGCGGGCGCCTGTTTCGCCCCTACCGGAAATACCGCCAAAGGGGCATGGGGCGCGCCCGGGGCAGTTTCCGGCGGGAAATGCCGGGCATTCTCTGCGGGGGGTTCGCAATTGCTGCGCTGAGGGCGCCCTGCCGTGCTTTACGAGACAACCTCGCCCCGATTTGATGACACCTGCCCATAGTGCAGACGCATCCACAGGTGGCACAATGTAGACGTCGCGGACTGACGGCGACGCCGGCCGCCACCGACCAACGGGGCGTCCGGCTTGCAGGTAAGGACTCTGCGCCCCCCTGCAATCTCCCAATACGATTACCGGTGGAAACTACTGGCCTGATCCCAGCGGACAACCTGAAGTGTGCGAAATTCGGGCGTCGTTCAATTAGCCCGTATCTAATTTCACACATTTCCACGCGCGCGGGTAAAGTCGGCCTGCGGTCCCATCAAAATGGCGGCCCCCGATGAAGAAAGCCCCGTCCTGCTCCGTCGTCGGTGCGCAGAGCGGGCGGCGCTGGCCCACCTCTTCAAAAGGACGCGCCCCACCGTGCGGCGCGTCCATGCCGACATCCGGACGTGTCCCAGCTCGCCGCCGTTCAGTAGCCGGATAAATCCGAATCCACCGGAAGGATGCAGCGGAGTCGGTGGGATGGAACACGCGAGGCGATGCCAAGGGACCGCGCGGTACCGTTGCCGGAAGAAATGGACGATGCGGGATGTAACGTCGGGACCCAGGCTGTTGGCCGTCCGAGGTGGCTGTGGTCAGCGAGAACGTCAGGGCACAAGGTGGCGGCAGACGCTCGCGGCCCGACCTGGCGCAAATCGGGCGCTGCCGATTTGTCCTGTAATGTAATGCGAGGAGGGTCTTGGTCCCCTGATGCTGGGCGCCAGTTCCGCCGCCTTGAGGGGGCCAGCAGCGGTTCCGGCAAATCCCATCGTCGCGAGTCAGGGTGGCCTCCATCAAGTCCAAGTAGGGCAGCTCCTCACGGATGACGCACGGAACTTCTTGGGGATCGCCGGTCGAGATGAGGAAGTGGCCCGCGGTCCACCAGGCGTCGCACAGGCAACGCAGGGTCTGGGAACCGAAGCGGCCGCCGGTTGGATCGCCCCTATGGTGACGCATCGCCGCCGTTGACCTGCGTCCGCAGCAGGCGGCCCAACCGCTGGACGATGGCGACGTTGCTCGACACGGCCTCTCCGGTGGTTATCCAGACCTCAGTCTCTCCATCGTGCCCGACCCTTTCCGCCCGGACGGCCCCGGCCAGACGGCATCCCCGGTGAACCAATGCTCGGACCTGTGCTTCGGTGATCGTGCCCTCCACGACGAACTTCCTGGCGTCCGCCAGGGCGCTTTTCCAGGCGACCAGGCTGCGCCGGACATGGCCCCTTCGTCCCTTGAGGACTGCGGCGGCGTGCCGGATCTGGGCGTCGAGTTCTGCGACGACATCCTCGCGATTGATTTGGGGTTCGTTAGCGTTCATCGTGTTACGCATACTCCTTCCAGATCAACCCCCTGACCCCGCGGCGGAGATGATACTTGTCCACCCAGAGGAACAGGTGTCCGGACGGCGTCAATGCGTCCGCTATTCCGGCGATGAAACGGACGATGGTCGCCTCGCTCATCTGGAGCAGCGCCGACCGGGCGCCCCCCGGCCGACGCCCTCGTTGCCGTAGCGCATCTTGTCCAGGACGCCCCGGTACTGGGGGTCGAAAATGCAGACCGGCAGCGACGCCGGCTCCAGTCCGGCGAGGAGCTCCAGACCGTCGCACCGGTTCCGCCGGTCAAGGGGCAAGGGCCAGTTGACCCGATGACCCTCCGGCGGGAGCGCGTCTCCGGTGGCGGGGAAGACCGTCATAGGCACCGTCGTTCCGTGGTTCGGGGTTGCGCTGCGCGCTTCAGCGGAGGCGGCTACATGGATTGGGCGCCTGTGCGATGGCGTGCTCCGGACGCCGCCGATCCCGTTGCCGCGTGAAGGCTCGACGCTGGGACAGCGGAGATGCTCTGGCTCCGTATGGCCGTGTCTGCTCACAGCAGCTGCTGAATGGTGACAGTCGCCGCGGCTATCAGGTGTGGGCCATCGTTGCCGGCCCAGTTCACCCCGTCGGAGACTTGCCGCGTGGTCATTCCCGCCCAATCCCTCGGTTGCAGCAGAGCGTGGAGGGTTCCGGGGTCGGCATCCGGGTCCAGCCAGGCGTCATAGTCGCCGGCGTCAAGGAGCGCCGGCATCCGGTGGTGGATGGACGCCATAAGCGAGTTGGGCGCACAGGTGATGACCGAGGCGGCCTGGTCCGGCTCAGCGTCGTAGATACCGGCCAGCGCGAAGGGCCGCTCGTCAGATCTGTGTATCCACATGGGCGTTTTTCCGCCATTGCCGGACTGCCATTCGTAGAATCCGTTGAGGGGTATCAGGCAGCGGCGCTGGGCGTAGGCCGAGCGAAAAGCCGGCCGCTCTGCCACCGTTTCGGCGCGAGCATTGAAAAGCGGATGCGATGACGAACTCGCGCCGGCCCGTCCACTGAAAGTGAAACCCCAACGCATCAAGCCGGCCCGGCGTTTCCTGGCATCGGCGGTCACGACCAGAATCCGGGCCGTGGGGGCGATGTTCCACGACGGCTGATAGCCGTCAAAGGCGGGGTTCAACGCGAATCTGAATTGTGACGCCAGGTCGCCCAGCTCGGCGAACAGGCTGATTCGGCCGCACATGGCGACGCTCCGGGGTCAAGGCGGGATTGGCGGGTTGCGATCATGGTAGCACAGGCGGACGTTGAACTGATGACAGGAGCCCGTTGCGCGTTGAACAAACGTTTGGCTACCATCGCCGCCATGACGAAGCTGAGAGTCTCCACCTCAACGGGCTGCCTGCTGGTACCCACCTGCCGGTCAAAGCGGAACTGCTGCGCCGGCCGGAACTGTCCAGCCTGCCGCTGATTGTCACTACCGGCAACCCCGGTCACCAGACCGTCCTGGACGCTTCCGCTGAGGCGGCGGGAGTCCGGGCAGGACAGACGGTTGCGGAAGCGTTGTCCCGATGCTCCGGCGCCGTTACCCTGCCGTCCGATTCCATCTACCTGTCCGAGGTCAACGACAGGCTGTTGGCAGCCTTGTGCGAAGTAGTTCCCAATGTTGAGCCGGCCGGACTTGGCGCATTCTACCTTGACCTGACCGGGATGGCCGCTATGTACGGCGGCATTGACGGTTTGGCCGACGCCATCCTGTCCGTTTGCGATGAATGCCTGGCACCACGGTTGGGCGCCGGCAAGTTCTTGGCTTACTGCGCGGTGGCGCGGGCCGACGCCGGCGGCTGGCTGCGAGTTCCCGACGACGCAGCTGCCTGGCTGGCGCCCCTGCCGGTGTCGTGGCTGCCCCTGGAACGTGACGACACGGCCCGGCTGGCCGGCTTCGGCATCGCAACCCTGGGCGACGTGGCGGCGCTGCCCCATACATTCCTTGCGGAGTTTCTTGGGCCGCTCGGACTCCGCGTTTGGAACCTCGCCAACGGGATCGACCCGGAGCCGGTTATTCCAACTATCCTCCCGGAAAAGCTGTCGGAGCATCTAGAGTTTCCCTTCCCGGTGGACACCGCCGCCGGCGTGAAGGCCGGCCTGCGCGCCCTGTCCGAACGCCTCTGACGCTCCCCCGCGTTGCGCGCTCGCCGGGTCGGGCACGCGACTTTGGAGGGCAACCTGCTGGCCGGCGGCGCGTGGCGGTTTGACCGGAAACCGCGTCATCCGGCGGCGTCCGCCGACGCGCTGGTCAGGCTGGGCGCGCAAGACGCCTTGGGCGCCGGACGCTGGCCCGACGGGCCGCTGCAGGAACTGACCCTCACAGCGTCCTACCTGTCCCCCGAAACCGGCCGCCAGTCCGCGCTGTGGACGCAGCCGCCACGCCGGGCGATGCCCAACGTCGCCGTTGCCGGCGTTAACCGCCTGGCGCGGATGGTTCCCAACTCGGCGGTGCCCGAACGCCGCTGGGCTTTCGCCTCCACGCTGGTGCCTCTGGAGGCCCCGTCGCCGGTGTGGGTGAGTTGCCACGGCGATACGCCGCGACGCGTCAGCGGCGACCGAGCTGGCGGGAAGGCCGTCGCCAGGGTGGTTGATTTGTGGGAGGTGGACACCGAGTGGTGGACGCCGGCGCCGGTGCGACGCCGCTACTGGCGGCTGGCATTGGACGGCGGCGGCCTGCTGACGGTGTACCGCGATTTGACCACCGGGGACTGGTTCCGGCAGGGCTACTGACGTGTCCGCCAACGCCGACTACGTGGAACTGCGCGCCCATTCCTGGTACTCCTTCGGCGCGGGGCCTCCTCCACCGTCGAACTGGTGGAGCGGGCGGCCGGATTGGATCAACCGGCCCTGGGCATGACCGACGTGTCCAACCTGTGCGGCGCGCTGGAGTTCAGCCAACAGTGCCTCAACGCCGGCATTCATCCCATCCTCGGCGTTGACCTCATCGTGCGGGAGCCGGAGGGCCACGGCCCGGTGACATTCATCGCCGAGGCCGGCGAGGGCTACGCCAACCTGTGCCGCCTGGTTTCGCTGGCCTACGTGACCGGCGGACGTACCGACCCCGCCCTGGACAGGCGGTTTCTGGAAACCCACGCCGGCGGGCTGATCGTCCTGCTGAGCGCGCCGGGCGGCGTCTTGGCTGACTTGATACGAAGCGACAACCGGACAGAGGCCCAAGCGTTGGTGAACCGTTACCGCGATTGGTTCGGGCAATCCAATGTTTTCCTGGAACTGCAACAGCACCTGGTTCATGGCGACACCGAGCGCAACAAGCAACTGCGCGAACTAGCCGAGCGTTGCGGCGTCGGAACCGTTGCCACCAACGAGCCGTGGTATCACCGCTCAGAGCGTTCCCGCCTGCACGACGCCCTCATTGCGGCGCGCCTCAACGCTTCCCTCTCCGAAGCGCGAGAGCGCCTCAAGGTCAACGGCCAATACCGCTTGAAGTCGGCGGCGGCGATGGCCCGGCTGTTCCGGTCCCATCCCGACGCGCTGTGCAGCCCCGTGGCCATCGCCGACCGTTGCTCCGACTTCAACCTCCCCGACTACCTGGCCGGCCGCTACCGCTTCCCCAACGTGCCCACTCCACCCGGCTACGACGCCCAATCCTGGCTCCGCCGGCTGTGCGAGGAATCCGCCAACCGACGCTACGGGAGCATCGACCGGAGGGTCAGGGAACGGTTGGACGAGGAGTTCGACCTGATCGGCAAGCATAGACTGGCCGGGTTCTTCCTGGTCTATCACCGCATCGTGGAGCTGGCGCGAGAGTGTATGCTGGAACTGGGCTACGGACACCAGGAGATGCCGCTGGAGTGGCTGCCGCCGGGTCGGGGGCGCGGCTCCTCGGTGTCCATGCTGGTGGGCTACCTCATCGGCCTCTCCCACGTGGATCCGCTGGAATACGGCCTCACCCTGGACCGCTTCCTGTCCTCCGAAACCGCCGCGCCGCCCGACATCGACCTGGACTTCCCCCGGGACATCCGGGAGCGGCTCATCCTGCGCGTCATCGAGGAATGGGGCTGGGACCACGCCGCCCTGGCCGGAATGATCCCAACCTACAAGGCCAGAGGCATCGTGCGCGCGTTGGGCAAGGCGCTGGGTCTGCCGGTTGACGAGGTGGGCGCGCTGGCCCGGAGCCTGGAGACCAACTCGGTTTCCGACCTGTACAACTCCCCGGCGCTGCTGGCGCGTTCTGACCGCCCCGGCTGGCGTGATTTGCTTACTATGTCGGAACAGCTGGCCGGCTTTCCCAAAGGATTGGCTCAACACCCCGGCGGAATGCTGGTGTCCTCAACTCCCCTCACCGACCTGATGCCGGTGCAGCCCTCGGCCATCGCCGGCCGCTACGTCGCTCACTGGGACAGGGACAGCGTGGACGACGCCGGCGTGCTCAAGATCGACCTGCTGGCCCTGGGCGCCCTGTCCCAGATGCAGCGGGCGGTAAGGCTGGTGCGCCAACGCACCGGCAAAGAACCCGACCTCAGTCGCATTGATTACCGCGATCCCGGCGTCTTTGACGACCTGGGCCGGGGCGACACCGTGGGCGTGTTCCAAGTGGAGTCCGCCGCCCAGATGCAGACCATCGTGCGGACACGGCCTCGGAACATCTACGACCTGGCATTGGAAGTGGCGGCGGTACGGCCCGGCGTGGGCGCCAACGACGGCGTGGCCGAGTTCCTGCGCCGTAGGGAGGGGATGCCCTGGGACTACGGCCATCCCTTGGAACGGCACGCCCTGGAGCGTCCCCTGGGGGTCATCATGTTTCAGGACCAAGTGGTGCAGTTGGGCATGGACGTGGGCGGCTTCACCGCCGCCGAGGCCGACCGGATGCGCCGCGCCTTCGGACGCCGCAACGGGGCGGCCCTGGTGGAGACCTACCGCCGCAGGTTTCTGGCCGGCGCTGCCCAACGCGGCGTACCCGAACCCGTCGCCGAGGCCGTCTTCGGCAAGTTCAACCCGCACTATATGTTTCCCGAGGGCCATGCCTTGGCTTTCGCCTTTACCGCGTACCAGATGGCCTGGCTGCACCGGTATCACCCGATGGAGTTCTTCGTCGCCCTGTTCAACGAGCAGCCCATGGGCTTCTGGGACCTGGACACCCTCAAGCAGGACGCCCGCCGCCTGGGGCTGCGGGTAGCGCATCCCGACGTGAACCGCTCGGAACTGCTCTGCGCCGCCGAGGGCGACGACACCCTGCGCCTGGGTTTGACCTTCGTGAAGGGCGTGGACACCCCGTCGGGAGAAACGCTGCTGCGGGCGCGGGAGGCCGGGCCCCTCACCAGCCTGCCGGACCTCTTGGCTCGCTCCGGCCTGCCCAGAGAGGCGTTGGAATACCTGGTGCGGGCTGGCGCTGTGGACCGGTTAGGCGATTGTACCGACCGCCGCAGCGCATTGTGGCAGGTGGGCGCGGGTTACGTATCCGGCGCGCGTCGGGGACAGCTGGCCTTGCCGATGGCGGCGTCGGACGCTCCCGGAAGCTTACGCGCGGCGGATCTGACGGAGCGGATGCTGGACGAGTACGCCGTGTTGGGCCTCTGCCCCGACGGCCACGTGATGGAACTGGTGCGCCCGTCATTGGGTCAAGACGTGCTGACCAGCGACGGACTGCTGGAATCTGCCGACGGCGACCTAGTGCGCGTCGCCGGGTGGGTGGTGCGGCGGCAACGACCACTGGCCGCTGCGGTCTTTCTGACCCTGGAGGACGAGTTCGGTCTGATACCCTGGCGGTGTGGCCCGCCCAGTGGGAGCGGCTCAAAGGCGTGCTGCGTCGCTCTCTGGTGGTGGTGGAAGGCACAGTGTCCCGCCGGGACGACACGCTGAACGTCGCGGTGCGGCAGGCTTGGCCGCTGGATGTGGATTTAGACGACAGACGCGGCCGGCGGGACTGGCGGTAATAGCGGCGGGGCGCGTTGACTGCCACGGAAGCCGGCTTTCGCTGGATCATGGTTAGATTCTGGAACAGAAACCGCAATCATCAGAGACGACACTACGGCCAGACATTCATCCTTTACGTGAATCCGCTTCGTTGGTATTCTTGGCAACAATCGCGACGGGGAGGGGTTTGACGCCGGTCGGTGGCACCACATCTACGCCGAGTAGGTCCCGGAGGTTGTATTCGGTTGTGATGGGACGGTTCCACTGCCCAGTTGGCTGGTTTCTCCAGGATTTTCGCGGTTGTCTGCGCTCCACTAGAGGGTGAAGCGTAGTGAAATTATCAATGAGGAGCGGGCGACATGACTTTCGGAGAGGCAATCACGAGGGCCCGCAAGGACAGAAAGCTGAGCCAAAAGGAAGTAGCGGCCAGAACCCTGAAGGAGGACGGCTTGGCCATCTCCCCTCAGTACCTCAATGACATTGAGCATGACCGGCGCAACCCGCCCGGCGAGTATATCGTTCGCCAGTTAGCGGATACCTTGGATCTGGAGCTGGACTACCTGCTCTTTCTGGCGGGAAGATTCCCCTCGGACGTGCTCGAGATGTCGCGTGATCAGGAAGGCTTTACAACCGCCATGAGGGCCTTCCGGAGCAGCCTGAGGGGCCGGAGCCTATGAGATGGATGAAGGACCCGACCGGGCGGTTCCCGGAGCGTCCGTACTATCCCCAGGAAGATCTGGATCGGCTGAGCGAAGAGTGGATCGTCGGCTTTTTGCTTGAGAGGTATGGCGAGGCTGAATTCCCGGTGTCCACCGAGGACCTCACCGTTATGGTTGAGTGCGATACGTCGGACTTGGACCAGTACGCCGATTTGAGTTCGGAGGGCGATGAAGGCGAAGAGGTGCAGGGATTGACCCTGTTTTACCCGGATCGGAAGCCCGTGGTAAAGATCGCTCAGGAGTTGGCGGATTCCGGTTACCGGGAACATCGGCTGAGAACGACCCTCACCCACGAATTCGCCCACGTGAAGTTGCACGCGAAGCTGTGGCCATTTGACCAGCCGAGGCTGTTCGCGGATGAAGGGGATGCGTCGGGGCCGAGATGCAAAAGGCCGGGAGACATCGGGGGATATGCCGGTGATTGGATGGAGTGGCAAGCCGGCTACGCGTCGGGAGCCGTACTGATGCCGATTGCGCCGATTACGCGGCTGGTCCAAGCGGCCTTTGATGAGTGGAGTACCTTTGGAGCAGTCCCAACCGGTTCGTTCAAAGGAACGGACCTGATTGGCAGGGTAGCGGGGCAGTTTGAAGTCTCACAGGAGGCGGCCAGGGTGAGGTTGACCCAGTTGGGCTACTTGGCGGCCCGGCCCGAGGCGCGTCCACTGGGATTGTGATAATGATAAGGGGTTGCATTTTCCGCGTGGTATGATACCTTAATTAGCGTATCCGCTGATTAGCGTGTCAACGCCATGAGCGCCGAGGGCAAAAAACCAACCCGCCGTTCGGACACGATCCTGCAAGCGCGCCGCCAACCCTTGCCGTGGCCCGACGAAGCCACGTTCAGGATCCTGTCGCTGGACGGCGGCGGCATCAAGGGGATATTCCCGGCGGGCATCCTGGCCTACCTGGAAGAAAACTGTCTGGATGGTCAGCCTGTCGGGGATTACTTTGACCTGATCGCCGGCACGTCCACCGGGGGGATCATAGCGCTCGGGCTGGGCGCCGGACTGACGGCACGCTCCCTGCTGGACCTGTACGTCAACGAGGGCCACCGCGTGTTTCCGCCAAGGCAACGGCTGAAGGGACGGAGGCTGTTCCGAAGGCTGTCGCGCAATCGCTACGACCGCGACGCCCTCGATGGGCTGCTCTCGCAGACCCTGGGAGCTAAGACCCTCCGGGAATCCAGATACCGGCTGCTGATACCGGCAACCGAGGCCAGGCACGGCGACCCCGCGGTGTACAAGACGCCCCACCATCCGGGGTATTTTCTGGACGGCGACAAACCCATGGCCGAGGTGGCAGCGGCGACGTCGGCGGCCCCCACCTATCTCAAGCCAGTGGTCCAGGATGGGTACATACTGCTGGACGGGGGAATCTGGGCCAACAATCCCACCATGATGGCTCTGGTGGAAGCCTTGACTTGCTTCACAGTGCAACGGGAGAACATAGCTATCCTGAGCATCGGATGCGGGCAGGACGGTTTTGAGATCAACCGCAAACAGGCGGCCGGCGCCGGTCAGTTTCAATGGCGCGAGATCATCTACGTGGCCATGCACTACCAGTCGCTCACTGCGGTCAACCAAGCCGGTCTACTGATTGGCCGTGATAGGGTCACCCGGCTGGACCGGCCCGAAGGAGCGGTGACCGTGGACCTGGATGATTGGGCGAAGGCAAGACGGCTGCTGCCGGAGGAAGCCCTGGCCGTCGCCAAGCAGCACGCTGACCGGATTTCGGAAACGTTTTTCACGCACACTTCGGCGCCGTTCGCGGCGCTGGCATAACTTTAAGGAGCAACGACATTGGCTAAGAACAACCAGGAGTTCGCCCAGTTCCTCAGGGATGAGGTGGACCTGAACAAGAGCCGGCTGGACCGGTTGGATACCGGGGTGGGCGGGGTGACCGGCTACCTCAAGGATAACCTCACCGGCTACCAGACGATGGAGAGGCAGGGTTCCTACGCTCTGGGTACGCTCATCAAACCCGTGGACGAAAACGACGAGTACGACGCCGACATCCAGATCGTGATGAACCCTAACCCCAAGTGGGAGCCCAAGGACTACGTCCTCGAGGTCAATCGAACCTTGGGCAACAACCAGACCTATGCCGACAAGCGCCGGCTCAAGACCAGGTGCGTAACCGTCGATTACGCCGGCGACTTTCACCTGGATGTGGTGCCGCGGGTGACCATCAAAGGCAGGCACTACGTCTGCAACCGGCACGACAACAAGTTCGAGGAGACGGACGGTAACGGCTACCGGGAGTGGTTCAATGAGAAGGACCGCATCACCGGCGGCAATCTGAGGAAAGTGGTCAGGCTGCTGAAGTACCTGCGGGACCACAAAAACAGCTTCACCGCCAAGTCGATCCTATTGACCACCCTGGCCGGTTACATGATCAGCGAGACTGACAAGGGGACTGTCGCGGTGAGCACGGTGGCCGACACGCTGGAGACCGTTCTCTCGCGGATTAACAACTACCTGCAAGAGCACCCCAATATGCCCAAGATCAGGAATCCGGTGCTGGCGACGGAGGACTTCAACCGGCATTGGGATCAACGACGGTACGCCAACTTCAGGAACCGGGTTCAGTCGTACGCGCAGACGGCGAAGCAGGCGAAAGCCGAGCCGTCGGCTGCGAAGGCCATTAAACTCTGGCAGGGCCTGTTCGGGGAACAATATGGGAAGTCCTCGACCTCCGGTGGCGGTGGGGCGTCTGGTCAAAGCGCTGTTGGCGGCGCGGCCACCGCTGCTACGACCCCACGGGCGGTCCAGCGGTCGAACGAAGCTCGCCGCTTCGGGTGAGGACTATGACTGGCGACCATTTTGACACGGAGTCCCTTGGAACATTCGAGCATGACCTGGCGGCGGCCGGCTTTGAACCGGTCGCCGTTGCCGGATTGTCAGGTTGGAGGGGGCCCATCCATCCGTCTTTCTCGGGATTGACCGATGCGGCCACCATGGACGTCGTAATCCGTCCCGGGTGGCCGTTCCAGTCTCCCGCCCTCCTGGTCGACGGCCTGGATACCAACCACTCGACGCCCGACGGGTTCGTATGCCTCTGGCAGGATGGTGATCCCAGCCGCGATTGGGAGACCGTCGAGCGATTCTTCGCGCGGGTTGACGAATGGTGCGAAAATGCAAAGCGCGGGTGGGCGGGCGACGACCTGGCGGGCGACGCCTATCTGAATTTCAGGAAGAAGTTCCCCAACGTCGCGACCTTCGATCTTTCTGAACTCGGTGTCCGCAGCGGTGTACGGGGCGAATTCTATGGCATGGTGAGGGCGGATCCGCCACGGCTTGAAATCCACCCCAGGCGCCTGGGTGAAGGTCACTGGTTGCGAGGCCTCTGGTTTCATACGGGAGAATTGGACAATTCCCCGCCGCGGCAGTTCTCCGAAGTCTTTCGGTGTCTGTCAAGAACGCAGAGGAGAGGATTGCAGCGAGATTTGGACGGTCGCCGCAAGCCTGAACCATTCGTTGCTAGCGGGGGAGTCGACCTGATCCTGCTCTGTTGGGAACGCGACGGGCGGCCCGATGTCTTGGTGATGGTGTGTGAAGGAATGAATGACGAGATTGATGCGATAGCGTTGCACCCAGGGCCAACCGACGAAGAGAGCCTGATTTTGCGCGCCGGCCGGGATGCATCTGTGTTACGGGGTGCCAGGGTCACTCTGTTCGGAGCGGGCGCCCTCGGCGGGCACGTCGGCACCACGCTTGCGCAAAGTGGACTCGGCCACCTGGACATCGTGGACGGCGATGTGCTCTTGCCCGAGAACGTGGTTAGACACGTCGCGGGTTACGACCTGGTGGGTGTCTCCAAGTTGCAAGCGGTCCATCACGCGATCCGGAAGCACGCGCCCTGGACCGAAGTTGGCGGGTTTCCGGAAACTCCGATAGCTCCCGGCAGGATACGCGAACTCATCCTGAATGCGGATATTGTGATCGACGCCACGGGCAATGACGCCTTCGTGCCCGCGTTGGCGATGGTGGCGCAGGAATTGGATAAGCCGCTGGTGTCCGGCGCGCTTTACCGTGGGGGCAGCGTGGCACGGGTGCAGCGTCAGGTGTTGGCAGAGGACGGTCCAATCCACCTCCGGGAGGAAGGCGCTCAATACCCAACTATCCCCGGCGGTGATCGAGACGACGACTTCGCAATGCCCGCATTGGGTTGCTCGGCTCCCGTCAACAATGCGCCTCCGGCGTCGGTAACGGCGTGCGCTTCCCTGATTGCCCAGGTTACGCTGGATGCGCTGACCAGTCGGTTTGAGTTCAACGACGAAGTGATCGACGTCTACCGCAAGCTCTGCGACGCGCCTTTTGATCGGGTCGGGCGACTGGGCTGATATACTCGGCGCGTTCACCACGCCGGCGCAGTAGGGGCGTGCCCGATTGCCGCTACCCGCCGGCGCACCAGCCGGCGAGCGCCGCCAACGGCAGCATCAGCCGGCGCCCGAGCCAGCCCGAAGGCCAGCATCCGCCCGAGGCGGACCGGCGGGGCCTGCCTGCCCTGACGCTGGAACAAGCGCAGCGAGTGGGTGGCTGCACGACAACCTGGGCAACGGCCGACGGGAATGACGGAATGCACTCGGCGAGAGAACCCACGCTCAACTGATGACATCCGCCCGTAGCGCTGGCGCATCCACCGCTGGCATAATGCGAGCGACGCTGGTCGCCACCGATAAACGGGGTGACCGACATACTGACGAAGAAATCGAAGCCAAGCGAAACAGAGCACCTGGTATACCTCTAGCGCATTGGAGGGAGCCAAGAGCCCAAGCGGAAGGAGGATCAGATGTCTACCATTGATGTTGAAACGGTCGAGAATCACGTGCAAAATCTGAGAAACACAATCAGCGACAGTTTTGACCAGAGGGTTGCCGTGGCGAAGGAGAAACTGAGTTCGCTAGAGTCGGCACTATCTGACAACAGGAACCACCACCAAGCAGGCGTAACAGCGGAACTCGCCGATGCGCTAACACGGCTGCAAGAAACGTGCTCAAACGAAAACAAACAGTCAGTTATCGACAAAGTTGAGCACATAAAAAGGTTGTCTGATGATTCCAACAATCGTACGGAGTGGTATCTGCCGAAGAAGGATTGGCCGATAGACTTGGACGAAGTCTTGGTCAGTGTAACCATCTGCACCGAGTTGGTCGAACTTCAGGAAAACGCGGAAGCTCTGATGAACCTCAGCAAAAAAGTGGCAAGTGACATCCAGAGATTAACCCCAAATCCATCGATGGGATGCAGTGCGTCTGGTGAGACCGACGATGGGTATGGGTAACGAGGGAAGCAGACGGTAACGTCCTGATCACAGGTCAGGCTGGGCGAAGAGTTTAGCCGACGTGGAAAGGGCTGATGAGTGCCCGCAGGTAAGGTATTGGTTTGGATCTGCACAACAGATTGGGTGAGAATCTAGTCGGGCCCGACTTGGCGCGACTGGGTACCCAGCCACTCCCTTCCGGCGGCCACGGCCAAGTAGTGCCGCCTAATCCGGGCTTTCGCCCGATTGGTCGTTAGTCGTAGACGGGTAGGGTTGCCTATGTTGGCAGCACGCAACCCAACGCTGCAAACCCACCCAAACCTGCATCAGCAGGTCAATGCCTTTCCGAACGCAAAGGCGTAATCTCTGCGAAACTATGCGCCACTTCACCGCAATCCGGACTGTCGATCCGCCCAGTACGTGATAACGCTCACGCACGGGAGCAATCCTCCGCCGGCTGACTGGCCGCGCAACAAGATGGCGTACCTCCAGCAAAAGGAGACCACGCCATGAGCGCGCAAGAAGCCCGAAAACAATCAGAGCGATTGGTAAATCTGATGATGACGGTCCACGCCCGCGCCACGGAAGTGTATAAACTCACGGAGGCACTCGTGGATCTCGCGGACGACGACAGCAGACGGCTCCTTGCCGATTCGTTCACGGATCTGGCGTACGACAGCCTGCTCTTCGCGGACAAACTGATTGAGGCCGGAAGGAGCCTGCCGGAGGTCGGCGTTTACCCGCAATACCATCCGGAATCTCGGTACTGGTCTATGCTGGAAAGACTTTCAGATGCGCAACGGGAACGCCTTGACCGTCGCCTGCGGTCCGTCTGTCTCGGCGACACCGACGAACTTGCCCCGCGCAAAGAGGCAGCGTTAGCAGTGATTGAAGGCATCGCTGAAATCCATCGGGTACACGACGCGATGTTCTACCTGTCAGACCGTAGAGATTTGGACGAATACGACCAGCGGTTGCTGGACGGAATGGTCCAACTTTCGATGCAGTACGTAGAGACCGTCGCGGTAGTGATTCGGAAATCAACCCAAATCGTTCCGCGAGGTTGAGTCCAATCATTGACAAAGTGGTATCTTTTGATACCCTAGGGGCTGTTGCGGATTCAATTCGGCAGAACCGGAGCTCGGCAGAGCCATAGTCGGCGTAGTTGTCGCTGGCTGCGTTCCTCCAATTTCAACGGCCATCTTACGAAAGGTCTTAACGACCCCAACAAAGTGGATAATCCGGAAACTCGGCGAAACCCCGGGAACGAAAAAGGAGAGCGCCTATATGAGACGACTGACGCCGCTAACAAAACCAATCCTCGCAACAACTTGGAGTGGCGTAGTCAGCGTGCTGGTCGGCTTGGTTCTGTCGACTTGAATCCACAACTGTCCCTGAAAAACGCCCGCTGGCAATTACCAGCGGGCGCAGTTATTTATCTTATACCGCGTACCAGCTCGACAAACCGCATCAAGCACACACCTTGCGTTCCACCTGTACGTGGCAGATGCCAGAAGCTTTTTCACTATCAGCAGTTACCGCAGACATTTAGGAATACCCGGGCGCCCCTACCTTGCATTCTCAATCACCTTCGGTCATAGCTCCCAAAAAAGCGCAAAGTCCAGCCAAGCGACGTTCCGGTGTCGCTGGCGCCACCTTTACGCCCACTCCGACGAAAGTGCCACCGGCGTCATTCGCGGCTGGGACTTGCGTCCGCTACTGCGAATGGTAGTTCGGTCATACTCCGAATGCAGAGCTCACTCGCTTGACCAGCAGCGCGAGCTACACCTACACGGCGTACTACAAAGCGGGCTGCCCAAACGCCAACGCGATAGCGACGGTAAAGTCCAGTCCGCGATACAATAGCCGGCGTGGTAATCAGCCCCCCGAGCGGCAAAGGCGCAGGCCAAGGAGCGAATAGTAATGACCACCGTAAGCCGTCCCAATCGGGACGCACTCGACGAAGCTCTGAATATCTTCCGCGACGCCATGCGTCCGTTCATCGTGCGGCACTTGCGACGCGTACCCGGATCTACCGTCGAGGAAGCAATCAAACGCTCGCTACCCGATAGGAAGGTCGTAAATTTCGAGCGGAACCTAAGCAGCAAAGGCGGCGACATCGCCGCCAGCATCGACGTGAACGACTTTCCGCAATTGGTACAGCGCAACTGGCGCGACACCTTCGCCGGTTTTTTCGGCAACGCCAGCACCATCACGCACGCGCTGTGGCTGATTGCCGACGGCCGGAACCAGACGGCGCATCCTGGCACATCCGACTTGGGGGCTGAATACGTCCGCACACAGCTGTTTCACATCGCCGACATGCTGGAACAGATCAACGCCCCTGAAGAGGCAAAAGCGGTAACGGAAATCAGGAATAACCTGACCGCTACAGTCACCGGCACAGACCAAACGCCGCCGGTCACGCAGACACCGGCGAGCGAAGGGGAACCCATCGCTGCGCCGAAGCGCGCCGGCGGCAGCCTCAAACCCTGGCGCGAAGTCATCCCGCCCACCAGGGATGTGGCGGAAGGAGCGTTCCAGCAGGCCGAGTTCATGGCCGACCTACAGCAGGTCTTTGACGGACGCGCCGAGGCCACCATCTACGGTCACCCATTCAACTTCTTCAGCCAGACTTATATTACCCCTGGCCTCCGCATCCTGATGCTCAATACGTTGCGACGCTTGGCCGGTCAAGGCGGCGATCCGGTGATCCAAACCAAAACCGGATTTGGAGGCGGCAAAACCCATAGCCTGATCGCTCTGCTCCACCTGGTGCAGAGTTACGACGCGCTGCTGAATCCGCCGGCCAACAGTGAGCACGAGCGGACTGCACAGAACATCAAGGAGATTGCCGAGGCGGCCGGTGTGCCGCCCGAACACGGAGCGGCTGCCGCCGTCGCCGTGCTGGACGGCACTTATCTGGCCTCCAGCGACGCCGGCGTCACCGAAAGCGGAGACCCACTCAACACGCTGTGGGCTGTGATGGCCTACCAACTGGGCGGACAGGCCGCTTACGACATCATCGGCAACGCCGCCCGACAAGGAACCGCTCCCGGCGGGGCGCAACTGGACCAGCTGCTGGAACACGTTGGCCCGTGCCTGATCCTGATGGACGAACTGGTCGCCTATGCCCGCAACGCCACTGATGAACAGCGCGACCGCATCTACACTTTCATGCAGGCCCTCACCCAATCGGCGCGACGGAGTAGCACGACAGCCCTGGTGGTGACGCTGCCGGAGAGCAGCCTGGAAACCGGCGGCCCCACGGGCGCCGAGGCGCTCGCCCGGCTGGAAAACATCCTGGGCCGCGCCGAAGCGGTTTGGGAACCCCTGGCCGTCAACGAAGCCTTTGAGGTGGTGCGCCGGCGCCTGTTCGGCCAGATTGCCGACACCGCAGAGCGCGACCGCACCTGCGAGTCTTTCGTCAGTATGTACGGCAACAGCCGCCGCGAGTACCCGGCTCAGGCCGGCGAACAGCGTTACCTGGAGCGCATGAAAGCCTGCTACCCCATCCACCCGGAGGTTTTCGACCGACTCTACTCGGACTGGTCTTCCATCCAACGATTTCAGAAGACCCGCGGCGTGCTGCGGATGATGTCCACCTGTGTTAGCCGTCTCTACCGAGATCAAAGCGCGTCGCCACTCATCATGCCGGGTGACTTGCCTTTGGGAGACCCGCAGCTTGCCAGCGAGTTCGACCAACTGCTGCCAGGTCACTGGGGGCCGGTAATCAGCGAAATCGACAGCGACAGCGGGCGAACCGACCAGATTGACGGCACGTCACAGCGGTTCCAGGAAGTCGGCGGCGCGGCGCGACGGGTAGCCCGCTCGATTTTCTTGGGCAGCGCCACCAGCGGAGCGACCCGCGGCCTTGACCGCCGCAGCCTGCATTTGGCAACAGTCAGGCCAAACGAGGGTGTGCCTCGTTACAACGAAGCACTGGATCGCATGGTCGGCGACCTGTACTACCTGTACCACGCCGATGACCGTTACTACTTCCACGCTGAGGAGAACCTGAACAAGGTGGCCTCCGACCGCAAGGACGCTCTGGACCCAGCGTTGGTGGACGAAAAGATAATCGCCGAACTCAAAGGCGCCGTGGGCCGCCGTAGCGACGCAATCGTTTGTCCGCCGGATTCAGCGTCCGTGCCGGATACTGACGCAGTTCGGCTGGTTGTTCTGTCGCCCGGCCAATCGCTGAGCAACCGGGCCAGCGAACCGGACGACGCCGGCCCTGCTGCGCTGGAACTGCTCCGGCAGCGTGGCGACGCCCCGCGCGTCAATCGCAACACGCTGCTCTTTCTGGCCGCCCGCAAGGACGAGATGCGCGTGCTCCGCGACGCAACCCGCACCTGGATGGCGTGGCACTCCATTAACAGCGGCGACGAAGACAGCGGCTTTCAGGCCATAACGAACCTTACCGGGGAACGGCGTCGGCAGGTCAACGTCAGCCTGCGCGCCGCCGACACCGCCCGTCGCAACGCTCTGGTGCGGGCCTACCGTTGGGCCATGGCCCCGTACCAACCGGACCCGCAACAGGCCGACGCCTACACAATGAACTCCTGGCAGACTACCGCCGCAGCCCAGGACAACCCCGGCGACATCATCAACAGCGCCTTGGACATCTTCCGCAAAGAGGAAGCCCTGCTGGACGAGGTTACTCCCAGCGCCCTGGAAGGGATGTTGCAGCGTTACTTCTGGGACAACCACGACCACATCGCGGTCAAAGACCTATGGGACACGTTGACGCGCAGCGTGTATCTGTTCCGGCTGCCTAACCGGACGGTACTGGAGCAGAGCGTCATCGCCGGCGTTGCCGAGGGCAAGTTCGGCTACGCCGACCGGCACGACGGCAGCGAATACCAGGGCGCCCTGCGCTTCCGGGAACCGATGGCCGACGCCACTCTGCCGCTAACCGGCTTGCTGCTCAACCCGGTGATGGCAGAACTGGAGCAAGAAAAGCGGCGACAAGACACCCCGGTTCAGGAGCCAACTGAAACCGATTCCACGACCGATGGCGGCTACACCGTCGCGCCGCGACCTGACGAATCGGATGATGGCATCGCACCGCAGGCGACTTACACTACCCGGCCCAGACACGTGGTAGCCCACAAAACCATCGAGTCCGATGTTGCAATGTACGACTTCAACCAACTCCGCGATGAAATCATCCGCAACCTGCGCAACGACGGCGGCGACGTCACGGTGGAGGTCATCATCCGGGCAGCCAAAGACGACGGCTTTTCCGAAAGCATCACCCGCGCCGTCCGGGAGAACAGCGCCCAGCTCCAACTGAACTTTACCGAATCGGATTACGCTCCGGAGCCGTAACGCGGTTGCGGCATAGGCCGGGATGCGGTAATTTCACGTTGCCCGGACGTCGCCGGCAAAAAAGAAACGCCCCCGGTAAGGGGGCGTCGGGCCAGCGGCACTACCCGCTGGGGGGGTAATAAAATCCTACAAGGACGCTCATGGTATGTCAAGCCCCGCTGCCAGCATCAACGTCGCCCTACCGGACGATCCACCGGCCCAGCGCGTAGCGGTGTACATTGACGGCCTGAACCTTTACTACGGCCTCAAGTCCCGCGGTTGGCGCCGGTATTACTGGCTGGACCTGCGCCGTCTGTCCGAAAATCTGCTGCGCCGCGGCCAGCGTCTGGAAATAGTCAGGTACTTCACCGCACGGGTTGAGTCCCAGGCCGACGACCCGCAGCGGTACGCCCGGCAAGATGCCTACCTGAAGGCGTTGGAAACCCTGCCCCACCTGACCATCCAGTACGGCCACCACCTGCCCAAGACCGTATCCTGCCAACGCTGTGGAGCCACCTGGACAACCTTTGAAGAGAAAATGACCGACGTCAACATCGCCGTAGCCCTGCTGCGGGACGCCCAAGCCGATGTCTTTGACACCGCCATCGTCATTTCTGCCGACAGCGACCTAACCGGCCCGTTAGAAACGGTGCTGCAAAGCCACCCTCCAAAGCGGGTAATAGTCGTTTTCCCGCCGAACCGCACGTCCAAACGACTGCGCAACACGGCCACCGCCGCCTTCACTTTGGGTCGTAAAATCATCAGCGACAGCCAGTTTCCCGCGCAAGTCATCGACGCCGACGGCTACATCTTGCGCAAACCGGCGCGGTGGAATTGAGCCAACCTCACCACGCAACGGAGCAACCCCGAAGCATGACCACTCAGCCCCCCTACCGCCGCAAGCTCATTGAGGTTGACCTGCCGCTGGACGACATCAACCGGGAGTCGGCGCGGGAGAAGTCAATTCGCCACGGACACCCCAGCACCCTGCACCTGTGGTGGGCGCGCCGGCCGTTGGCCGCCTGCCGCGCCGTCATTTTCGCCAGCCTGGTGGACGACCCCGAAGATTGCCCCGACGAGTTTCCCACCGAGGAAGCGCAACGGGCCGAGCGGCAACGCCTGCATGAGCTAATCAAGCGGTTGGTCAAATGGGAAAGCAGTAGCGATGGCAACCTGCTGGCCGAGGCCCGTTACGAAATCGCCCGCTCCGTAGCCCGCTCCAACGGCGAAACTGCGCCCACGGCGCCGGACGATGTGCTGGACTACCTGAACCGCCAGGCCAAGCCTATCTACGACCCCTTCTGTGGTGGTGGCTCCATCCCGTTGGAAGCCCAGCGCCTGGGTCTGCGCGCCGTCGGCTCCGACCTCAACCCGGTGGCCGTGCTGATTACCAAAGCGCTGATTGAGCTGCCGCCCAAGCTTGCGAATCAGCCGCCGGTGAACCCTGACGCTGACCCCATGGGCCTGACCATAGGCAAAGGCAAACGCGCCAAACAGGTTCTCTGGCGCGGCGCGTCCGGCCTAGCCGACGACGTTCGCTACTACGGGCGCAAGATGCGGGAAATGGCTTGGGAGCGCATCGGCCACCTGTACCCAAAGGCAAAACTACCCGACGGCGACGAGGCTACCGTGATTGCTTGGCTGTGGGCGCGCACCGTCCCCTGCCCCAACCCAGCCTGCGGTGTGGCCATGCCGCTTCTGAAAACTTTCCAACTGTCCAAGAAGAGCAAGTACTGGATAAACCCCGCCACCGATTTTCAATCCAGACGGATTGAATTCGAAGTCCGCAACCGTGCCCCAGACATTGCCATCGACGGGACGATTAACCAGAACAGGGTTGTTTGCGTCGCCTGCGACGGCATTGTCGACCTCTCTTACGTCAGCGAGCAGGCCAGATCAGGCAATATGGGCCAACAGATGACCAGCATCATCGCGGAAGGTGACAAGAAGCGCCTGTACTTGTCGGCCACCAGCGAGCACTTTGAAGCTGTTGCGGAAGCGTTCCCTCAATGGAAACCGGAACAGGTAGCCTCACCCGAGGGCAACGTATTGCGGCCTCGCCGCTATGGAACCACCCATTGGCACCAACTCTTCACCGACCGTCAGTTGACCGCCCTTACGACGCTCAGTGATTTGATAGCCGAAATCCGCAAAATCATCGAAAGGGATAGTGGCGACCCGAACTACGCCAACGCGGTTGCTACGTACCTTGCTTTTGCCATAGACCGGACCGCAGACAGCGGTTGCAGCTTCGCAAGATGGCAAAACTCCGGCGACTTTGTCGCCGGAGTTTTTTCGCGTCAACGGATAGCGATGGTCTGGGATTTTGCCGAAGCCAACCCATTTTCGGGGTCAACCCAAAACTGGATGGCCCAGGTAGAATGGATAGCCAAATCCGTTGAGGCTCTCCCCAACAACGTCAACGCCGGCGTGGCGATACAGGCCGACGCAGCCACGACTATCCACTCCCAATCTGGCCCAATCATAGTGACGGATCCACCGTACTACGACAATATCGACTACGCGGACCTGTCAGACTTCTTCTACGTCTGGCTACGACCGTTACTCCGAGACATTTATCCCGACCTCCTGGCCGGCATTCTTACGCCCAAAGCAGAAGAAATCACGGCCATTCCATCCCGGTTTGAAGATCCCCGCCAACGGTTCGACGCCTTGATGTCGCAAACGCTGGATTTGATTAGGAACCGTTGTTCACCAGAGTTCCCATCATCCATTTTCTATGCCTACAAGCAGCAGGAGCAGGAACGAGACGGAGTATCCTCTACCGGTTGGGAAACCATGCTCACGGCGGTGGTCAACGCCGGTTTCCAAGTTGTTGGCACTTGGCCGATGCGAACTGAACGGTCTGGGCGTTCCAATGCGCTGTCAGCCAACACGCTGGCATCCTCGGTCATTCTGGTCTGCCGACCACGGCAAGACAACCTGACGGCAAGCCGCCAGCAGTTCCTCACCGAACTGGCGCAGGAACTCCCGCCTGCCTTGGAAGCGCTGACCCGCGAAGGCCACATCGCTCCGGTGGACTTGGCTCAAGCCGCCATCGGGCCGGGGATGAAAGTCTATTCCAAGTACGGCAGGGTTGAAACCTTCTCCGGCGATCAGGTCACCGTCCGCGACGCTCTCATCGCCATCAACCAGGCCATCGCCGACTACGACCAGCAGGAAGCGGGCGCGCTGGACGCCGAGACACGTTTCTGCGTGGACTGGCTACAGGAACACGGGCACGGCAGTGGCAGCTACGGCGTCGCCGAAACCCTGGCCGTGGCCAAGAACGTGGTCATCGACGACCTGCGCGACACCCACCGCCTGCTGACTGCCGAGCGCAGTGAGGTGCGCCTATTGCCACTGGACGAATACGGTCCAGAGCGGGCAATGCCCCGCGAACACGGGCAACCGCTGCCTTTGACGGCGTGGGAAGGCTGCTTCCGCAGCGCCTATCACTTGAGCCGGGAAGACGCCGGCGGCCAGGGCATCGCCGGCGCCGGACGGGTAGTGCGTCAGATGGGCGGCGACGCTGACAGCGTGGAACGGCTGGCCCGCATCCTCTACAACTACTACGACCGCAAGGGCGACTCCGCCAACGCCGTCATTTTCAACAACCTGGTAACGTCGTGGCAGGACATCGTTCAGCAGGCGCAGGCGCCGGAGCAGGCCGAAATAGAACTGCCCGCCGCTACGCCGGAAGCCTCCCCGCAGCGTCTGTTGTAGCCGTGATGACGCCGTTCACGCTGAAATACCGCCTGGAGCAGGAGCGCCAGCCGTACCTCTCGGAAACAGTGCGCCAACTGCCGCGGAACCGCATCGGCGTCTATGCGCTGTGGTTGCCCTCGGGTGGACTGGAGGAGTACGAGTGCCTCTACGTCGGCAAGTCGGAGACCTGCATCCGCAAGCGCCTGCTGGACCACCTGCGTGATGACGAACCCAACCCGCTGCTCCGCCGCGAGCTGCGCCTGTTCAGCGGCGCGGTAGAGTTCTCCGTCGCCTACACCGGCAGCGACGACGAAACCGACGCCCTGGAAACGGCAACCATCCAGGACTGGCAGCCGCTGGCAAACCGGAACAAGCTGTAGCAGTCGTCGGGCCTACGTTTACGTGCGACTACTCAGAGTAAAGGGCGAGCTGCGTTACTCCTTCAACCACTAGCGCGTCGACGACTTCTTGCCATTTTGCTGAAAGACCTACAGCGTCAGCCGCAGAGCGAGTTTCAATCAGCCAATCGGCTAGCAGGTAACAACGATTGGCAATATTTCCAGGGCTGGTGAGCACGAGCTTGGCCACCCACGGTAGCCCAAATTGGGCTTGGTCCTCAGGTGTAAGGACTCGAAGGTGGCTTATGAGTTGGTCAACACAAATTGCTCTGCCAGTAGCAAGTCCAAGCCATGCCTCGACCTCAGATTGCAATGCAAGCGGATCCCACCATTTGATAGGATCACCTTGGGGCTCTCGGTAAAGGTATCCGACCTCAGATGCAGAGTTCGGAAAAAGTGCTGCGAGTGCCATGTCTCCGTAGAATTCTCTCTGGAAAGTAATGTGCCCTGCGTTGTTCAAGTCAAGCACACAGCGAATGACGTTGGGCCAGATCAATCGTGCTACCGATGCACGATCCGGTGTTTCCTCTGCTGCCGCCGACAGGGCCCTCAGAAGGTTGCCAAGCCGAGCCGGATGGTTAGCATAGGCGTGGATTTGCTCAAAGATGGTCGTGTCGTCCCCATGTTGAGCCAATGTCAGGATGGCGCGCGCCGTAACGAGAGAATGTGTACCTCGTTCATCCAAGTCATCGCGCTCGTATTGAAGCAGTGCCCTACTCTGAGCGTTGAGGACAACCGTCAGCAAATCGCGCGCAAGTTCGGAAATGCAAATGTCCGCCATAGCCGCGGGTGCGAGTGCTCGTATTGCAGCGTCAAGGCGAGATGGCTTGATTGAATCATCCGGTGTAACGGCGAGTGATTGGGCGACCGGTTCATCTAACACAACGATGCTACGCCCCCACCCATCGGGATGCCAGCCACCGAGGGCACAATCTTGCATAGACGCTTTTGCGATTTCCCACGCCGATTCGTGATGGCATTGCCCTTCCTCAACGCACGGCGTCGCCCATAGATGATCCAGACTGCGGGCAAGGTGAAGCCTTACTTCATTCACGACTTCTCTAGCAAGGTTGAGCCCACCAGCGATAGCGCGCTTGAAGGTAGCCGACCCATCTGCCCCGTCAACAAGCGTGCGCAAATGCACAGCCGACGGCATTAACAACAATGGGACTGCTCGCCCTGCGCTACGGTCAGCCCCTTGCTCGAAGTACGAATCTTCAAAGTCGTACAGCTGCCTGGACACCCTTCCTTCCGAGACTCGAAGCAAAGTCTCGGTGGCAAATACCAACGCATCGTCAGGGAGATCAACACCGCGCAATAGGTGCTCTTCCAACGCCGTCGCCGCAATCGCTGCGGGGATGTCCCAAGGGTGGTGAATACCGAGCAGAGCCGGTTTCTCCAGCAACTCGCGGGCAGAGGTTATGTCGGACGCCAGTTCATCAGGTTCGACGTCGTCTAGATGGGTTTCACCAATTTTGTATAAGTAGCGGGCAGACAGTCGGATTTCCTCCGAAGTGCGCTCAAAGTCCCGATTGTCGTTTTCCATCCTCTGAACCGCTTGCTCGGGAGGTGTGGGATGGAGATATAGTCCTTCTGGAGTTTCACGAAGCTGGAAGTTGTCTCGGTCGAGGCAACTCGCCCAAACCATAAACTTCGCCAACTCCGGATGAATATCCTCACTTTCATTGGCCACCTCTTCGGGTGGATCTACGTCGCGTTCCTCCTCCAAAATGCTACGAACGTTTTTGACGAGGGTCTCTCCCACTCGCCGTAGCTTCACAGCGCGTTCGTCGTCAGCATTTATTGCCATCGCCATCGCTGCTTCGCGCAAAGACCAAGCGCGGCGATCCGGAGATTGGTTTCCTTCCGAGCTGGCTGCTAACACGCCGCGCTCTTTGACGACCCGTTCAACTTCCAGATGCCAGATCACAGGCTCAGCAAAGTATGGGTCCAGTAGATTGTCTGCGATTTCCATGTGACGGACCAGCATTCCCGTGATGAGGCCGACCATAGCGAGGTTTTCACAGCTTTCCAGCAGCAACTCGGCTAAATTAGCAATCGGAATTCCCTGACTGATAAATTGATCGCATATACGCTCCAAGGCCTGAAGCGCGCTCATGCACGGATATGGGCCGACTCCAGTTCCTCGATACCAACACCAAACCTGCCCGTCTCCTATGTAGGTTCGACGTGTACCGGTAACCTCTAGATCTACCTGGTATGCACTGATGTCTATGTCTTCCGAACCTTGGTATGTGCCACCGGGGAGCGCCTGCTTGCGGGCGCGGACAAGCGCAGCGTGGTTAAGCAATCGGTTGAGTACCGTAATGCCGCTGCGAGGATCGGTTTGAAACAACACCATAAATGGGCCGAAGTACCACGCAGCCTGCGGCCCTAAACCACCTCTGATCCGTGCGTCGTGGCGCCTGACCCCACCGCCATAAACATCAAATGGCGAACCAACGGCCTCATCATCCAGATAGTACGCTTCGGTCAGTTCAGCCAAAAGCCCGCAACGAAACTGTGCGAGCGCGACGGCGGCGAATGGCGCTTCCACTGCGGGGGCCAACGAAGCCGGCGCATCTCGAGCTACTCTCAAGAGGATTGCCTCGCCCTCTTCACCGAGGTCAGGGCCTAGCAATGCCAGTAATTCCAAAAAGGCTTCGTCGGTGCATTCGCGAGGAACTTCAGGTCGTTTTCGTAGAGGCCGCCTTCTGAAAGTCAACTGAGACGTGAACAGTTCCGGGCGGCTTGACTCCAACTGCCGCTCCCGCTTGATGTCTTCTTTCGAACGCACGGCGCGGGCGTCGGCTTCCGCCATTCGTTGTTCCTCAAAACGGCGGTCGGCTTCTGCACACGCTTCAACGAGGTACTCACGAAGTCGGATGCGCAACGGATGGCCAAGGGACGTTTTCGCCACCACGAGACCACACAGCCACTCACGCAGTAGACCACTTCTATGCTTGCCGGACCTCGGATTATCCTCTTCAAGCAGCAACGAAATTATGGGCTCAATGGCCACCGGATCGACGATTCCAGAGGTACCGCGAAGTCGCTGGTCAACAAGTCTGGCTAGCCGTCGCAGACCGGTGTCTTCGTCGCCGCGCAACTCGGCCCAAGCGTCACGAAGAACCTCACTGGGGTCGGCCAGTGTTAGCAAGGCATCGCTAGGTACGTCGCCCCAGCGTGCGCTGTGTCCCACTGCAAGCGCGTCGAAGGATGACTGTAGCGTCCCGAACCTTCCGTGCAGTGGTTTGCTCGCCTGGTCGGGCTCTTGTAGCAACTCTTGACAGGCGAGTTGCGCAGCACCCAAAGCCCAGCGCGGCACCCCATAATCAAGTAGTTTTGAAGCTACGTTCCCCTCTGACAGAAGGAAGCGGGCAACCGCGTAGCGGCGCACCTCATCGTGGGCGAAATCAGGCCCAATCATGAACGGATTATCAACGGGCTCTTGCAGTAACCCATCCCGGCGCAACCCAGCTATGGCTGCCGGATCGAGTCGGTCGAGAACATCAAGCCTGTCACCGCCACTGAGCGAAAGACCGGCCAGTCTCAAGAGTACCAGTTCCCGAGCGAATGGATCTCCCCTGTCTGACAACCCGCGCCTACGCACGAGACCCGACCACACCTCTCCCATAGCATCTGCATCGCTGAGCGGAACCCCATTGAGACGGCCGCGGACTAGAAGGTCAATTACAACCAAGCGACGAAGGAGAGCTCGTGAACGCGGGTTGTTATAGAGATTGTTCAACTCCGTCAGGGTCAGGACGATGTCCTGTATTTCAGCGTCGGTTAACAGAGGTACAACGAATTCTGATACGTCAGCATCGAAGCGGCTGTTGAGTATGTCATGCACCGCCTGCTTGCTGTCTACCGCAGTGACAGCGACGATTTTCAGATCGCCACCAATCGCGGCGTCAACCAAGTAGCGGAAAGGGTCTTCCATACCTTCCACGATAGCGTCTGCTCCGTCAATTATGAGCATACGGTGCGAGGCACTCAGTTCACATAAGAGTGTCGAAAGCGGGCATCCCAACTTAGTCTCAAGTTCAACCGACAACTTGGGAACCTGCCGCAAGTTGATGCACAACGCTTGCGAAGTATCGGGGTCCTCACCGCACACAGCGGTGAGCGACAGGAGCGCGAGTGCGCTTTTGCCTACACCAGATTCACCACTTACGACCACAGCGGCAGAGTCCCCAGCAGTCGCGACCAACTCCCTCGCTGTGCTGCTTCGGTCAAGGTGTACATGGCGAACGCCATCGCTAGCAGTGATCTCATCACGCACTGAGCCAATTGCCCTGTCGTGAAGATGATCGAGTACCCGCCATCCCAGCTGGTTGCGCCGCTTTGCAATGTCGAGCGCAGAGTGCGCGTCACGTCTCAAAAGCGTAAGGCCAACTTGTGCGGACTTTGGCGAATACTCGCTAGCTAGGACAACGAGCCGATCGCGCAGTTGTAACGCTCCTGCCAAGTCCGAATCTCGGGCCACGCTGGTGAGGCTGTTAGCAACTACAGCCCAATCTGTTTCGTCGGGATCCTCAAGTCGCGGCATGAGCACGGTGAGTCTTGACAGCAGCTGCCACGTGCGCTGCCGTACTAGAGCAGTGTCGGGTCCTTCTGCACCGAGGTCTTGAAGCGCACGCTGCACGAGAGACTCAACGTGATCAAGCCTAGTCCGAATGCCAGCACTGAATCTCTTCGGTGTATTGACAAGGTCAAAGAAGCCAAGCGCGTCCATCTGGGCGGCAGCGATGCCAGACAACTCGCTCAACTGCCGGGCGTGTGGCTGCGGCCCGGCGACGACCAACCCCAAACGGCGTTCTGGGCCGTCGGGAGGTGTGTTAATCACAGCGTGGACGAAGTCTCGGATTAGTTTAAGCGTCGGTTCGTGACTCCGTACCAGATTAGGCTTACGTCTAACTGCGAGCGCGAGCAACAAAGAAGGGTTCGATTCGTCCGAGCGTGCCGCGGCGATAACCAGATCATCAACCTCAAAATCAGGGGCCTGTTGAAACGATACGCTGACCACACGACGCCCATCCCCCAACTCAACAGCGCCATCGCCAGTGAGGAGATGTGCAAGATACTGAACGGCCACTTTCCGCTCGAACGTTACACCACCTCCGCCTGTAGCGTAGGGGCTCATGCCATCCGGCACCCCGGGATTAATGCAGGCGGCACTCTGGCCAAAGCAGTCCGCCTTCTCAGAATTGTCGCCGCTCATGCGCACCTATCCGATGTCGTTGAAATCGCGCTCCCCAGCAGCTACAGCAGCCGGGCCCGCTTCGTCGACGTTGCTGCAACCGTCGCCGCATTCGAAGTCTCGCTGCTCGTTGACGGCCCCACCGTGCCTAGATTTTCTGCCACAACCATTCTTGGTCCTACTGATTGCACTGGTGCAGCTCGTGGTAACTATACCAGATTGCCGCTGCCCGCAGAACCACCAAAGATCTTTCCAGCAGGGAAAATGATGACACCAGCCCGTAGCGCGGGCGCATCCGCCGCTGGCATAATGAACCTTCCGCCGACCAACGGCGGTACCGGCTGCTTCCGACAGACGAGGCGGCCAGTTTCGTTACCGGCACAAGATGCTACGAATTTCCGCCGGAGGCACCCAACCGACCGCCCCCTGTCCTCAAGGTGGAATCTAAATCGGCTGGACGCCGTACACGCCGGCGATAGACTGAAGCCACCCTGATTCCGACCACGGCCATGACCTACCGAGACCGCTCCTTGACGACTGCCCGCCCGACTACGCCGAGGAATCGGATGCCCCCGCATCGTCTACCGCTCGGTATGGAACAACCCGCCCACCGATGATGACTTCCTGTCCCAGCGGGCCGAACGGCCGGATCAGATTTTCCGCGACGTTACCGAATGCCAAGCCCGTGGGCTGTCGGTCTTCACCAACCTGAACATTGCCGAGCGGTTGTCAACCAGTGGAAGATTGCAAGGGATGGAAGTCTGCCGGGTAACGCTGGCAACGGGAGCGGGACACATCCAGCCAACGGGCCGGAGATCACATCAAACCTGGTGGCCGCTGGCTGATTACGACATCCTGGCAAACTGCCAAGTGGTGGTGCCATGAAAACCGCCAAGATTACCGAAATCCTCGACTACTACGACGGCATCCCAGCCTTCGCGGCCCAAGACCCTATCGGCGGGCACTACGTCGGCTCGCTGATTGAAAGAACCAGCGAAAACGGCCTCTATCTGGTCGTCGGCATCAGGCCGGAACGCCTCGACGACCTGCGCAACGGCAAGGTTGACCTCCGCAACATCCTGCTAGAATCCCCCGACAGGGAATGGTACATCACCACCCCGGAAGGCACTATCGACGATCCGTTGACCCTGGAGCCCCAGCAGGCGACTTTGGCTGACACAGACTATCTCCCCGGAGACGGCTACTATCTGGGACCCGAAGAACCGCCAGATATTGACGTGAAAATCCAAAGAGTGCTGGAGCGTGGCAAAGCCGTCACCATCGTCGGCCAAGTGGACAAGGTGAACTACAGTGCCGGCGAATGGGGGCTGCTCACCAACGACGGGATAAAAACCGGAAAGGTTGCTCCCAGCGGCCCCAGATTGGACGGGTTGCAAGTCGGCAAGCGCTATCGCTTCAAGTGCGCGGAAGTCACCGAACTGGACGCGCTTTGGCGAGACCAGCAGACGCTATACTTCGTAAGCGCCGAGACAGCCTGAGCCAGTGGCGTCTGTAAATGCCGCAGGGAGCGTCGGTTTCGTCACTTGACGTAAGGGGGAATACCGCCCAATGGGCGTAGAACGAGCCCGGAGGCCGTTTCCGGCGAAAACACGGGGCATCCCTGCGGACTTTTGCCCAGCTGTTGAGCTGAGACCGCCCTGCCGCGCTTTGCGAGACAACCCTGCCCATATTTGATGACACCAGCCCGTAACGCAGGCACCTTTGCCGCTGGCACAATGTAGACGTCGCCGACCAACGGCGACACCGGCCGCCCCCGACCAACGGGGCGGCCGGTTTTGCTGTCGGCACCAGGCTCCCGCAACCATCCGCCAAGCAGTCCGGCCCCGCCGGCCGACGCCGACAAACCCAACCCAATTACGGGACAAGCATTTGCTTGTCCCGTCCACATTTCCAGCCCCAGGACCACGGACGGATAGGAGAACCGATGGGCACGCCCGACATCATGCCCCTTGTCTTCATTGACCGGTCCACCGAGACCGGCGCCACCTTCATCCTGACCAACCTCGAAGATTCCTTCAGCCTCCGAACCGACACGCCGGTCACCGTCTGGCGCTACTCTCCAGAACGACTGGCCATTGGCAGGTTGCGCGGTCGCGTCAACTCCGTCGGGTACACCACCGCCACCTTCGCCACCGCCGAATACTGCAACGACCGGAGATGGCCGGAAGAGCTGCCGATTATCCGACCGGCGGCTCCTGTGTTCCTCGCACTGGAAGACTCCTTCGACCCGGATCCGGAGCGCAAACTAACGCCGGACCAAGCCCAAGCGATACGACGGCTGGCGCGGCGCTAGGCCGACAGGCCGGAATCGGCAGCCGTCGGCACGACTGAAAGCAGCGCATCCGCGCCGGAACACTACAATACGACCAAGGGTCAAAGCCCGAATCCCAAATCCAGCCACTTCCGGCGCGGCCGCCCACTTGACTAACAACCCAACCTTGGCAGACCATTAAACGCAGGATGCCCCGAGGAGTATCATGAACGAACTAACCGGCGCTAGGGACCACGCGCGTGTTCTTAACGGCATCCCCCATTGCGCCCACTGCGGGAAATCGGCGTCAACTACACCTGCCCCACGCTGATCTCAGACGAGACCGACGCTTGTCCTGCCCAGCCAATCAACGCGCAGGAATTGCTCCGGGCGGTGGTAGAACAGCTCATCAAGCGGACCATCAACGAGGAGACCACGGCCCAACTGGTGACCGCCATTCAGGACGAATACGCTGACAAGTCCTGCCGGGCCCAGGACAACCTTGACCGAACCAAAGCCGCCATCACGGAGTTCAACGCGCCGAAAGGGCGCTTCGTGCATCCGGTGGAGCACGGCGACAGAGCCTACTCGGAAGTGGCCGACCGGATCGAGGAAATAAACCGGCAGACCTTGGGACTGTCGTTCGAGGCCCGTCTCTTCCGCAAGGAAGTTGACGGCTATGACTTCATAATGGACGAGGCTCGCATCAAGGCCAACGCCCTGGACCCGGCAACTTACTTGGAAAGCGCCACGCTGGAGGGCACCCGCGACCTGCTGAGCCGGTTCGTCAAGAGCGTGTACGTAGCCAACGACGGCATCGTCGTGCATTACGCTGACCAGGTTCCTGCCCCAGCACAACCGGACGGCAAACCCGCCGACCCGATGCTCGTTTCCTGAGCGCCCGAGCCGCTGCCTGCAACACCGGACAGCCGCCCCAACGCAAACCGGGGCCGGTTCGTAACGAACCGGCCCCGTTCGTTGACTGGACGACGCTTCCCCGAACTGTTTTCACCAGAAGGGAACTCCGTCAACCCCCACTCGGCGCCATCGCCTTTCTCTTCAAAGGAGATCGCGGGATCCTTCCTTCAAGGGATGCCTTTGCGTCCAGGGTTTCCAGGGCGTCAATGCTCGGAACGCGCAACGGAGATGGCCCGCCACACATTCGGACTGGTTTCCCGGACCGGAGAACCTGTTCATTGACTCCCCAAGCCCGCGGCCAACTGTCTCAAACGCTCCTGCAACGCTCTGACGACGAATTCAACAGCAGAGGGAACACCCATATCGCTGCCGAGTTGCTCTGGGGCGCGGTGGATCAAATTCTCCGCACTGTCATCGACACTGACGCAACGCTGGAGTTCACCGGACACGCCTCGTACCGCGACGCGACGCGGCGAGTCGAAGAGACCAGCACGGAACCGTTCGATGCGCCAGACTACAACGCCGCAAACCGGCTCCACAGTCACTTTTACCAGGGCCAACTGACGGACCAAGACTTGAAATACGTCCAGCGGGTCCCCAGGGGCTCATCCGCAGGCTCAACGGGTACCTGGCACAACCCGCCACCAGCGGTCAAGGTGAACAAACTCAGCCCCAAAGCCCGGCGTTCAGTGCCGCCAGTCCGCCATCTACCGGGGCGGCGTCTGCCGGCGGCGAGACTGGATTCGGCGGCAAGCCCATTGTCCGTGAAACGCTCTTATCCGCGGAACTGGTCCTGAGCCTGCCGACCTGGGACATTGCCCAAGAGGACATCCTGGTTCCCTAAGCGAGCCGAACCCAAACAATTCCCAGTCTCCGGCACGCTGGCTTTCTGGATCCCTCAGAGACGCCAGGGACCGGGCTGGTAAAAGCCTCAACAACGACAACGCACCGACGCCTTTGTAGGCCGGACCCCGGCCCAGACCAAAGCCTTGCCATCGGGCACCGGAGTAATCTCCGGGGCATGGCTTGTTGGCAGGAAACTTGGCCGAACTTGCGGCCCGACGGGCGGCAGCCAGCTGAGCGGAGCCGCCAGGTTTGGGGGCCAACCTATCCCACTACCGCGCGGTTTGACGCTGTACCGTCCGGTTTGATGCGGTGGCCTACTGCCAATTTGTGCCACAATTGTTCCACATTTTGGAACGGTGGCGGGGATTGCGGCCTTTATTGATACCCTATTTGAGTTTGCAATCGCCGCTTATTGAGAAAATGGAGCCGATGAAGGGACTCGAACCCTTGACCTGCGGTTTACGAAACCGCTGCTCTTCCGGCTGAGCTACATCGGCCTGCCTTCCATTCTACCGCCAACTATACTTGATTCCAACTGCATACTGCTTCTGACAATTTTCGCGGGCAAGACAATATGAACGAAGCCATCGTATTCGGAGTCCTCATCGCCGCCCTTGTGCTGTTCGTATTAGGCAAGTGGCGCTACGACATTGTGGCCGTCCTGGCGCTTCTGGTCCTGACCATCGCAGGCATCGTACCTACCCAGGAGGCGTACCAGGGTTTCGGCCACCCGGCGGTCGTCACTGTCGCTGCCGTGTTGATTCTGAGCCGCGCGCTCTACGACTCCGGTGTGGTGGACGTGATAGCCGCCTGGTATGCGCGGATACCCGAATACCTTACCGCCCGCATCGCGGCTCTCTCCGGGATAACTGCCGTCCTTTCGGGGTTCATGAACAACGTGGGCGCGGTCAGTCTTCTCCTGCCCGTGGCGATCCGAGTAGCGAGACGAAGCGAGCAACCCCCGTCCCGCTTCCTCATGCCCCTGGCTTTCGCTTCCCTCCTGGGCGGAATGACCACTCTGATCGGGACCCCGCCCAACGTCATCATTTCCGATTTCCGCGAAGCCAATACCGGCGTTTCATTCAATATGTTTGACTTCACGCTGGTTGGCGTCATCGTGACCGCAGCCGGCGTCCTGTTTATCGTCGGCGTGGGTTGGCGTCTGATTCCGACCCGGCCGGAGCCTCTCACCCTGGGCGGCGTTCTCGACGTCGGGAACTATATGACCGAGGTGCGGGTCCCCGACGATTCGCCATTCGTCGGCAAGGTGCTGAAAGATGTGGAAGAACTGGTTGCAGAGGACGTCGCCATCGCAGGACTACTCCACCGTGGCGTCGTGTACGCCGCTCCGTCCAGCTATCAGATCATAGACGCCAACGACGTTCTCATTATAGAGGCCGATCCGGAAGACCTCAGGACTTTTGTTGACCAGACCGGGTTCGAACTGGAAGGATCCGGAAATATCCAGTCCGAGATTGACCAAACATTGAGCCCGGAAGAGGCCACCATCGTGGAGGCGGTTGTAGGCCCCGAAAGCGCCGCGCTGGGCCGCAGCGCCCGCGACCTGCATTTGCACTCGGAATTCGGCGTGAACTTGCTTGGCGTTTCCAGCCGAGGCTCCAGATTCGTCCGCCGCCTCAGTCGCGTCAACTTCCGGGTCGGCGACGTTCTGCTGATTCAGGGCAAGGAGGAGGTCGTACAGACCGCATTGCCCCGGCTGGGCCTGCTTCCCCTCGCCGAGCGCGAGCTTCGCATCGGACAACGCCGGCGCCTCTTCTTCCCCCTCGCCGTGTTCGCCGGAGCTTTGTTGCTGACTTCCTTCGGCGTCCTGTCCGTGCAGGTGTCCTTCGTCGCCGCCGTAGCGATCCTTCTGGTAACCAGGTTCATCTCCCTGGAGGCAGCTTACCAAGCGATAGATTGGCCGGTCATCATCCTGTTGGGCGCCATGATACCCGTCGGCGAGGCTCTGGAAACCACCGGAGGCGCAGCCCGAATTGCCTCCGCTTTGTCCGACTTGGGCGCTTTTATGCCGCCCTGGGCCATGCTCGGCCTCATCCTCGTAACCACCACGCTCCTGTCCGCCGTGATCAACAACGCCGCCGCCGTGATATTGATGGCCCCCATCGCCATGAGCGTAGGCCAAACCCTCGGCGCGTCCATCGACCCGTTCCTGATGGCGGTGGCCATCGGCGGCTCGTCGGCATTCCTTACGCCCATCGGACACCAGTCCAATACCATCGTCATGGGCCCCGGCGGCTACCATTTCGCCGACTATTTCAAAATGGGCTTCCCCCTGGAAATCGTGATCGTCGCGGTCTCCATTCCGGCGATCATGTGGGTCTGGCCTCTGGGTATCTGAGCCGGCGCCATCTACGCCTGAAGACCCTTCGCGTCCCGCTATTGACCCCACTCGGAGTCGCGTGATAGCGTGAACTCAACCAGTCAATTTTCAGCGAAAATCTCCCGAAACCGTACATTTGGTCTTACCAATGAGCAGTATTCTCGCCCTGGATCCCCTGCCCCATCGCCATTCCTGGGAAAAATCCCTCGGCGAATTCCTCGACATCGTCGTCGCGGCCAACCCCGACAAGGTATTCGTCGAGATTGCCGGCCGGCAGATCACCTACGCCGAGTTTTACCGGCGTTGCCGCTCGGCGGCAGCCCTGTTTCAAAGCTTGGGCATCGGACGCGGCGACCGCGTCTGCATGTTCCTGCCCAACGTGCCCGAGGTGCTCTACACCTGGTTCGGCCTGGCCCTGATCGGCGGCATCACGGTAACCATCAACACCGCGTACCGCCGCGATGAGATGGCCTTCATCCTGAACAACGCCGAAGCTTCCGCCCTGGTCGCCCACGAGAGCCTCATTGAAGTCGCTACCCAGGCCGCCGACATCGCTCCTTGCGTCCAGCATCGTCTGGTCGTCGGCGATGATCCGGCCGCCAGTGGTTGGCGAGACTACGGCTCGATGCTTTCCGGCTCTCCGGAACTGACCGTACTCCCCGAAGTAGCTCCCACCGACATATCGATGCTTCAGTACACCTCCGGCACGACTGGCAATCCCAAAGGCGTCCAGGTTACCCACCAGATGTACGTCTCCGCCGGCCAGGGCTTTGCCCTCTGGACCCAGGCCACTCCCGAAGACCGTTTCTTCACCTGCCTGCCCTATTTCCACGCCAACGCCCAGTACTACAGCACCATGGGCGCTCTGGCGGCCGGCGCTACTCTGGTGGTGCAGGATCGCTTCAGCGCGTCCCGTTTCTGGCAACAGGTTCGGGACGCCCGCGCCACCGTCGTCAACTTCATCGGAATGATGATGCCCGTGTTGGCCAAAAATGACCCACAACCCGACGACACGGATAATACCGTGCGCCTGTTTTACGGCTCGCCGGCGTTCTCACCGGACTTCCTGGCCGATTTTGAACAGCGCTTCGGAACGGACATCATCGTCGGCTTCGGCATGACTGAAACCTGCTACGGCACCATCGAAGCCATCCGGGGAGAACGCCGTCCCAACTCATCCGGCCAACCCCGCCGTCATCCTGACCCGGCCTTTGAGAACACCGTCCGCATCGTGGACGACGACGGCAACCCCGTACCCAACGGTCAGCCCGGCGAAATCACCATCCGCAACCCGGCCACCATGGCCGGCTACTGGCGCAACGAAGTGGAAACCCACGCCTCCCTGCGCGACGGTTGGCTCTTCACCGGCGATCTCGGCTGGCTGGACGATGACGACTACCTGTATTTCGTGGACCGCAAGAAGGACGTGATCCGGCGTCGCGGCGAGAACATCTCTTCCCAGGAAGTGGAGGACGTGATCAAAGCCCACGAAAGCGTTTTGGATTGCGCCATCATCGCCGTCCCATCTGAGCTTGGGGAGGACGAAGTCAAAGCGTACATCACTCCCCGACCCGGCGCGTCGCCCCAGCCGGAGGACGTGATCTACTGGTGCGCCGACCGTTTGGCCTACTTCAAAGTCCCACGTTATATCGAAATCCGAGACGAATTGCCGCGCACCCCCAGCCTCCGCGTTAGAAAGGACGTCCTGCGCCAGGAGCGGGAGGACCTGATCTCCGGCTGTTTCGACCGCGAGGCCGCCGGTATCCAGATCAGGCGATAAACCAGGTTGGCAACGAGGAGTTATCCCGATGATTAAAATTGAAGCCATCTTCCGTCCCGAACGGCTTGAAAACGTCAAAACCGCCCTCAGCGACGTTGGCATCGTCGGCCTGACCGTTACGCAAGTAAGCGGACGGGGCGCCCAGGGCGGCGTCGAAGTAACCGCCGCCCGCGGCCTCGGCACCTACCGCATGGATATGCTCCCCAAGGTCAAACTGGAGGTAGTCGTCAACGACCCCGACGCCGACAAAGCCGTGGATGTCATCCGCACCAACGCCATCACCGGCGCCCCCGGCGACGGCAAAATCTTTATATCCCCCGTAGCCGACGCCATCCGCATCCGCACCGGCGAACACGGCCCCGACGCCGTTTAGACCAGCCGCTACCCGCGCCCGAGGCGCCGTCCTCCCATCCCATACCCGCCACCTGCCCCGCACCGGCGTCGGCACGCTTGTCCCACACCATCACTCCCGCCCCGCTCCGTCATTCCCGCCCTCTACCGTCATTTCCGCCCTCTACCGTCATTCCCGCGAAAGCGGGAATCCAGGCCCTAGCCGGTAATCCCGCGTCCTTTTCTATAATATGGGGTACCAAACACCGCTACCGGAGTTGACCCCATGCCCGAACCACGCTACTGGCTGTTCAAATCCGAACCATCCTCCTACTCCTATGACGACCTCGAATCCGAGGACGACCGGACCGCCGAATGGGACGGCGTCCGCAACTATCAGGCCCGCAACTTCATGCGCGATGATATGCGCGTCGGCGACCATGTCCTCTTCTACCACAGCAACGCCAAACCCCCCGGCGTCATCGGCACCGCCCGCATCGTCGCCGAAGCCTACCCCGACGACACCGCCTGGAACCCCGACTCCCGCTACTACGACCCCAAATCCGACCCGGCCAACCCCACCTGGCTCATGGTTGACATAAAAGCCGAGCAACGCCTCCCCCGCTTCATCAGCCTCAACGAACTCAAAGCCAACCCGGCGTTGTCCGATATGCAGGTCATCAAGCGCGGCCAGCGCCTCTCCATCCAGCCGGTCACAGCGGAGGAATGGGCGGAAGTGCTGGCGATGGCAGAGCGGCCGGCATGATTACTTTGCCTGCATCAGACGCCGAGAAGTTGCGCCAAGTCCGAAAGCTGGAAACCGGCAAATTCAGCGAGGAGGAACTTGAGACCGCGCTGATTGTGGTGCCTGATCTGTTCGACCCCGCTCCGTTCTTCTGCGGGCGTCAGCTTCCCGTAGAGTCCGGCACTCTGGATTTATTTGGTTTGGTCGGCAAGGTAGGCTCTCGGTTCGGTTTTCATACTGACGACATCATTGGAGACAACTTCCCGACGGTCTATGAACTCAAAGCCCGCAAACTCAGGCGTGGAGACGTTTGTCAAGCACTCGACTATGCACTGGCAGTCCGTGAAATGGATGCGGAAGATCTTGCGTGGTACCTTGTCCGTAACTCGAAAGACGATACGGGTATCCCGCGTATGGATCCCAAAGGTTTGCAAGATATTATGAAACCTTATATGAGTCCCTTCCCTTGGGTATTCCCTGTGCTGGTGGGAACAGATTACGATGCCAACGTTATGCGGCTTGCCAAACATACCGAGGTCGAGCTTTACACCGTCAGCGAATTGTGCCGAGGATGGCGTGAGCGGCGATCAAGACAGCCGAATTTGCTCGATTAGCGTAGGAAACTAACATGAGCAGCCCTCTGCTACAAAGCCGCCTCGAAGTCGAGGTCAAGGACTTCGGCCCGATAGTCCACGCCAAGATCGACCTGCGCCCGATGACGGTGTTCATCGGTCCCAGCAACACGGGCAAATCCTACTTGGCAATTCTCCTCTATGCGCTGCACCGGGTATTCGGCGCCATAGGTGGATCACCAGGGGCGCTCCGGTACGGACTCTGGAGATCGCAGATCGGAAGTTCCGTACCGGAATGTACGGAAGAAGCTTCCGCTGCCTTTGCGCAACTTGCCCGGTCGGTTTCTGACATAATCGTGTCGCGTGAGGATACCGCGGTCATAGAGTTGCCCGACGGTATCATCGAACTTCTGCGCTCGGAATTTGACAAATTGAGAGGTAACATAAGCTCGGAAATCCTGCGATGCTTCGGGATGGATGCGACCGAGGCATTAGTACGAAAAGGTTCCCCGGAACGAGCTTTCTTGGGAATCCGGCATCACCGTCCGGATGATACCGATGTGTTGGAGCAAACGTTGTCCATTGACGGGCGCATGACAGAATTCAGAACCACAATGCCCAAAGAGATCTACTTTCGTACTACTGGCTTGGAACAATCCTATTTGAGTTTTGGTTTACAGAAAATTGAGCATGCAACGTCGGGACGGTCTGACGATAAGGACGCCTGGCCCATTGGGTATCTAGAGTCGATTAGTTCGCTGATGGATCTGGCCCTGCGTCAGGTAGTGGGTGATCTCAGTTTACGGGGGTTCTATCTTCCCGCAGACCGTACCGGCGTGATGCACGCTCACAGCGCCATCGTCAGTGCCGTGGTCGATAGCGCGCCGATGGCCGGGCTGCGACCTGTATCGCGGACGCCCTTGCTTTCCGGCGTCTTGGCCGACTTCCTCAGCCAACTCATTCGGATAGACCAACTTACCGATTGGCATGATGAAACTCGGCGACCAAAAGACAGTCCAGATATCGGTCAGCAGATCGAGAAGAACATTCTCCGAGGCATAGTGGGCGTCGAGCGATCCGAACTCATCAACTACCCGCACTTCACCTACCGTCCCAACGGCTGGAAAGAAGACCTGCCCTTGATGCACGCCTCTTCCATGGTGTCTGAACTGGCCCCGGTCGTGCTGTACCTCCGCCACCTCGTGCGGCCCGGCAACGTCCTCATCATCGAAGAGCCGGAATCCCACCTCCACCCGGCCGCGCAGGTCGAATTCACCCGCCAGTTAGCCAAGCTGGTGCAACAAGGCTACCGCGTCATCATCACCACCCACAGCGAGTGGATACTGGAAGAACTCGCCAACGTCGTGCAACGTTCGCAACTGCGGCCCGAAGAGCTGTCAACCGTTTCCGTTAGCGACGCTGCCTTGACCCCCGACCAGGTGGGCGTCTGGCTGTTCCGCCCTAAAACCCGCCCCAGGGGTTCGGAAGTGGTTCACGTTCCCCTGGGCGAATCCGGCCTGTACGATTCCGGGTTTGACGATGTAGCCATTGCCCTCAGCAACGATGGCGCCAGCATCTTTAACCGGATAGGGCGAGACCAATGACCGGGTTATTGTCAACGGTTCGCAGTCAAGTTGCTCAATCGTGCGTCGTGAACCGATGCAGCAAAGACCGATGCAGCGTGTCATTGCGGGGAGCCTCCCGCGACCGCTTGGTCATCGATTGCGACCTGCCGGGTTCGCCTTTCGGTCCAAATCAGGCCAAATGCGACTACCTGCTTTTTGAGGAACCTCAAAACGGCGCTGGCCGGGCAATCCCCATTGAGCTGAAAAGTGGTCGTATCCGGGCTCGTGAGGCCATCGGACAACTTCAGGTCGGTGCAACAGTAGTGGAGGATCTGATACCCCTCACATGTTGATGTAGAGATGCTGCCTTTACTTGCTTATGGCAACATACCCAAAGGCGAGAGGGCTGCCATTGAAAATGGTCGGGTTCAATTTCGCGGCAAGGCCACGCGGATTAAACGCATCCGTTGCGACAGTGCCCTGCCGCAGAGATAACCGGGGCGTCATGTTTTTCACAACGCCCCGCTGATCGTTATATCCAGCAGCGCCGGCCGCCCGCTCTCAAACGCCCGCCTGACCGCCGGCCCGATTTCCGCCGGGTCGTCCACTCGCTCCCCGTGCACCCCCATGGCCTGCGCCATCATTGCCAGGTCCAGCCGGTTGGCGAAGTCCATGCCCACGTAATCGCTGTCCCGCTCCCGGTCGTCCAGCATATCCCGCAGATAGACCTCCATGTTCACCTTCAGGATGCGGTAAGCCTGGTTGTTGCAGATGGCATAGACCACCGGGATGTTGTACCGGCTGGCCGTCCACAGCGCCTGCACCGTGTACATCGACGCGCCATCGCCCACCACCGCCAGCACCGGCCGGTCGGGATGCGCCAGCTTCACGCCCAGCGCCCCGGGCATCGCCCAACCCAGCGCGCCGCCCCGGATGCCGTAGATGTCTCCCGGCTTCTCAAAGTCGAATGCCCGGTTCACCGCCGGCCGCGACGTGACCGCCTCGTCGGCCACGATGGTATACGGTGGCACGGCGGCGGCCAGTTCGTGCATCATCCGCTCCACCGGCATCGGCAGGTTGTCCCAGGTCGGCTTGATGCGTTCCTGGTAGCGCTCAGCGTCCCGCTCCCGCGCCGCCGCCAGTGTGGCCGCCCGTGTCGCCGCCGCCTCCCGCTGTCCGCCGGACATGTTTGCATCCAGCGACTCCGCCAGGTCGGCCATTCCCGCCGCCGGATCGGCCATGATGCCCACTTCCGTCGGGTAGCTTTTCTCAATCTCCCAGTAGTTGCTGTCCATGTGGATCAACTTCGTACCCGGTTGCAGGAACGGCACGTCAACGTACAGGAACGACGCGAACACGTCAGTACCAACCGCCATGACCACGTCCGCATTCTGAAACTGCCGCGCCGTCGCCGGACTGTTCAGGTTCAGCATCCCACCCCACTGCGGATGCGAGGTTGGGAAGTTCACTTCCGAGTATGACGTAGCTACCACCCGCGCTCCGGTCTGCTCGGCAACTCGTACCACCTGCTCCACCGCGCCGGCCTGCGCCACCCGGTCGCCAACCACGATTACCGGGTTCTCTGCTCCCGCCAGCAGCTCCGTAGCCCGGTCCACCGCCGCCGCGTCGGGCCTGATGCGGAAAAATCCTTCGGAAGACGCCACCGCCTCAAAGTCAACCTCTTCATCCAGCGTGTCCCAGGGGAACGATACGAACACCGGCCCCGTCGGCGGCGTCTTGGCCTCCTTGAACGCTCGCCGTATCGCCACCGGAATGTCCGAGGCGTGGCGCACTTCCACGCTCCACTTGGTGTACTGCTCCGTCATCTCCACCAGGTCGCCTGACAGCACCGGCTCGCTGATCAGCATCCGCGTGTCCGAGTTCCCCGCCGTCAACACCAATGGCGTCCCGCCCCGGAAGGCGTTGTACAGACCGCTGATGCCGTTGGCCAGCCCGCCGGCGATGTGGATGTTGGCGAACGCCGGCTTGCCCGTGGCCCGGGCGTAGCCGTCGGCCATTCCCACCGCCGTCCCTTCCTGCAACGCCTGGATGTATTGCAACTGTGGAAAGTCCTGCAACCCGTCCAGGAAGGGCGTCTCGCTGGTGCCCGGGTTGCCGAAAATATACTCAACCCCTTCCGCCACCAGCATCTCCGCCAAAGCGTGTTTTCCCAACATCCGCGCCATAATCCTTCTCCTGAATCCAACCGTGAACCGACAATCCTCTCTCCCTATGGGAGTCCGACCGTGAACCGACAATCCCCTCTCCCTATGGGAGAGGGTTAGGGTGAGGGCAGTCCCTACTGGTAAATCATCCACTCCAGCAGGTTGTTGTCCGGGTCCCGTGCATACAGGCTCACCGCCGGCAGGGCTCCCCGCAGCCGCGCGCCCTTGCGTGGCCCCGGCCCCCGTATCACCTCCACACCGGCGTCGGCCAGCATCTGCTGACACTCTTCCACCGTGCCGTCCCAGACGAAGCAGATGTCGGTGCAGCCGGGCACCGCGGTAGGCCCCCGGTAATCGGCTAGATGCCCTTCGGGATGCACGTTGATCTTGGATTCCCCGACTTGAATGGAGAAAATGTTGGCCGTCCCGGCCCGCCATTCCTCTTCGTCGTTGATGGCAAATCCCAGCTTCTTGTAGAACGTCATCAGCCGCTCCGCGTCGGCGGTGGGCATGGCGATGTGGTCAATCCCGATGGTGCTCATTCCATAAGCCTCCCTGGCTTTAACTTGCTGCTCCCTCTCTTGCTTCCGGCGCAACCAAGCCATCTCTCTGGGAAGTTCCCAGATGCGTTTGGCCGTGGCCCAGAACTCTGGGCCTAACTCCGGGTTGTCCGGATCGGCGGCGATGCCGGCCTGGATGGCTGCTTCTTCCTCATCCGTAGGGCTGATGTGGCCCGGCTTAAGCTTGGGCATAATTCCTTTCCTCCCGTCTGCTCGCCCTCCGCAGACTTATGATGCGCCTCCTATCGTCCCGCCAAGTATAGACGACGGTGTAAAGGCGGTTGCCGATGTAGTTAGTGGCTATCACACGTTCTTCACCGTGCGTGTCGTTTGAATTATACACGGCGGTATCCCATTCAAAATCGTAAATCGCGGTAAAGTCGATGTCGTGCTTCTCCGCGTTCTCTCGCCGTTTCTGCTCGTCCCATTCGTAGTCGTTCATGCCGTTTCCGCCGCCCGTTCCTGCTCCAGCTCCGCGTAGGCTTCCCGCGTTTTCTGCACACCCCGCAGCCACATCATAATCATGTTGCGCGTGCGCTCGGCAGCCTCGTTGGTCATCAGCCCGTGCTCGGCCCCACCGATGATGTACATTTGCGCCTGCCGGATGCCGTCCTTCAGGCTGTATCCGCATTCAATCGGTATCCGGCTGTCCTGGTCGCCATGCGCTATCGTTACTGGCATTTCCAGTTCACTCAGCCGCGACTCCAGCGAATCCCCAATGTCCACGTAAGCTTGATGCGTAGCCGCGATGCCGTCGATCCGCTCCAAGTTCTCCGCCGCAATCCGCGCGAACCGCTCCGGGTCCTCCGACGCCAGCTGCGGGAAACGGTCCGCAATCGCCTGCTCCACCGCCGCCTGTCGTCCCACTGCCGCTACCCTTTCCTTCAATTGCCGCAGCTCCTGCCTTCGCACCTCCCGCTGCGCCTCCTCCGAGTACGACATCGTGTTGACCAGTATCAGCGTGTCGGTCATCTCCGGGTAGTCCAGCGCGAACTGCATCGCAATCGGCCCGCCAGCCGAAGAGCCAAGGATGTGCGCCTTGACAATGCCCAGATGCTCCAGCAGCATCCGCAAATCCCGCGCGCAGTTAGGAATGTCATACCCGCCGGCCGGCGCATCCGACTGACCGCAGGCCCGCCGGTCGTAGAACACGCAGCGATACTCCGCCGACAACGCTGCCGCCTGCCGGTTGATGGTATCCTTGCTCCCGTCGCCGCCGCCCAGCCCGCCGTGGATCAGCGCCATCGCGGGCGTGTCATCCTCTCCGAAAACCTCATAGTGCATCTGGTAGCCGTTAATCTCTGCAAAAGTCATCTTGCCGTCCTCCCGCGCGCCAATCCGAGTGCCGCTCAATATAATTGACGGCCACATCTGCGGCAATGCCCGTTGCCGTCAGATTACAGCGCTTCAAGAATGGTATGATCGGTCCAGTACGGTATCCCGTCTCCCCGGCCCCTCGAGGTTCAGTATGACCACAGCACGACCCGCCAACCCGCACCCGGCGGCATCCGTTACCGCGGAACCTTTCCGTCTTCCCGATATTCCAGAGCGCCACCCTGACGACATGACCAGCTATAACAGCCTGCACCAACACGGCGCAGCTCCCAACCTCATCCAGTACCTGGGCGACCCGGACACCACCATCGTCAGCGCCGATCATTACGTCGTGCCCGGCCCGGCCTACGTCGCCAACCAAAGCCGCTACCCGGACCTGCTGGTGGCCTTTGACGTTGATCCTGCCGCCTACGAAGCCCGCAACGGTTACGTCATCTCCGAGCAGGGCAAGCCGCCGGACTTCATCCTGGAGGTGGCTTCCCGGCACACGGCCAGTGATGACCGGGGGGTGAAGAAGGATTACTACGAGCGGCTGGGGGTGGGGGAATACTGGTTGTTCGACAGCGAGGGGGAGTTCTACGGGTTCACCCTGCGGGGCTACCGGCTGGTGGACGGCCGGTATGAGGAGATTGAGTTGAACGAAATCGCTCTTGGTGTGTTCCAGGGCTACAGCCCGGCGTTGCACGTGCTGTTGCGGGCTGAGAACGGCCGTCTGGGCTGGCATGACCCGGCCACGGCAGAGCACATCCCAACCCTGCAATCACAGACCGCCCGGGTGCAGGAGCTGGAAGCCGAGCTACGCCGCCTGCGCGGAGGACAGTAACATATGACCACAGCACGACCCGCCAACCCGGCGGCGGCATCCGCCCCGGCCCAACCCTTCTACCTCCCTGACATCCCGCAGCGCCACCCTGACGACATGACCTCCTTCAAGCACCTGCATGAGCCCGGCCAGACCCACCACCTGTCGCAATACCTGGGCAACCTCGACACCACCCTGGTGACCGGCGACCGCTACGTCATACTCGGCCCGGACTTCGACGCCAGCAACAGCCGCTACCCCGACCTGCTGGTGGCCTTTGACGTTGATCCTGCCGCCTATGAAGCCCGCAACGGTTACGTCATCTCCGAGCAGGGCAAGCCGCCGGACTTCATCCTGGAGGTGGCTTCCCGGCACACGGCCAGTGATGACCTGGGGGTGAAGAAGGATTACTACGAGCGGCTGGGGGTGGGGGAGTACTGGCTATTCGACAGCGAGGGGGAGTTCTACGGGTTCACGCTGCGGGGCTACCGGCTGGTGGACGGCCGGTATGAGGAGATTGAGTTGAACGAAATCACTCTTGGCGTGTTCCAAGGCTACAGCCCGGCGTTGCACGTGCTGTTGCGGGCGGAGAACGGCCGCCTGGGCTGGCATGACCCGGCCACGGCAGAGCACATCCCAACCCTGCAATCACAGACCGCCCGGGTGCAGGAGCTGGAAGCCGAGCTACGCCGCCTGCGCGGAGGACAGTAACGTATGACCACAGCACAACCCGCCAACCCGGCGGCGGTATCCGCCCCGGCCCAACCCTTCTACCTCCCTGACATCCCGCAGCGCCACCCTGACGACATGACCTCCTTCAAGCACCTGCATGAGCCCGGCCAGACCCACCACCTGTCGCAATATCTAGGCAACCCCGACACCACCCTGGTCACCGGCGACCGCTACGTTACACTCGGCCCGGCCTACGTCGCCAGCAACAGCCGCTACCCGGACCTGCTGGTGGCCTTTGACGTTGATCCTGCCGCCTACGAAGCCCGCAACGGTTACGTCATCTCCGAGCAGGGCAAGCCGCCGGACTTCATCCTGGAGGTGGCTTCCCGGCACACGGCCAGTGATGACCTGGGGGTGAAGAAGGATTACTACGAGCGGCTGGGAGTGGGGGAGTACTGGCTATTCGACAGCGAGGGGGAGTTCTACGGGTTCACGCTGCGGGGCTACCGGCTGGTGGACGGCCGGTATGAGGAGATCGAGTTGAACGAGATTGCGCCCGGGGTATTCCAGGGCTACAGCCCAGCGTTGAACCTGCTGTTGCGGGCGGAGAACGGCCGCCTGGGCTGGCATGACCCGGCCACCGGGGAGCACATCCCGACCTTTCATTCGGAAATGGCCCGGGCGGACGCCGAGCGCGCCGCCCGGATCCGGGCGGACGCCCGGGTGCAGGAGCTGGAAGCCGAGTTGCGCCGCCTGCGCGGAGGACGGTGACATATGACCACAGCACGACCCGCCAACCCGTCGGCGGTATCCGCCCCGGCCCAACCCTTTCGCCTCCCCGACATCCCGGAGCGACATCCCGACGACATGACCAGCTACAACAGCCTGCACCAATACGGCGCAGCTCCCAACCTCATCTAGTACCTGGGCAACCCGGACACCACCATTGTCAGCGCCGATCATTACGTCGTGCCCAGCCCGTCCTACGTCGCCAACCAAAGCCGCTACCCGGACCTGCTGGTGGCCTTCGACGCCGACCCCGCCGCCTACCAGGCCAGCAACGGCTACATCGTGTCCGAGCAGGGCAAGCCGCCGGACTTCATCCTGGAGGTGGCCTCACGCCGGACCGCCGGCGACGACCTGGCGGGGAAGAAGGACTACTACGAGGGTTTGGGAGTAGGGGAATACTGGTTGTTCGACAGCGAGGGGGAGTTCTACCGGTTCATCCTGCGGGGCTACCGGCTGGTGGACGGGAAGTACGAGGAGATAGAAGTGCGCGAGATCCGGCCCGGCGTGTTCCAGGGCTACAGCGCGGCGTTGAACGTGCTGTTGCGGGCGGAGGATGGTCGCCTGGGCTGGTACGACCCGGCCACGGAGGAGCACATCCCAACCCTGCAATCACAGACCGCCCGAGCCGAAACCGCCGAAGTCCTGGCCGAAACGGAGCGTGCTGCCCGCATCCAGGAGACCGCCCGGGCCGAAACCGCCGAAGCCCGGGTGCAGGAACTGGAAGCCGAACTGCGCCGCCTGCGCGGGAGCGAGTAACACATGACCGCAACGACTACCTGCGACCCCCGCGCCCTCGGCGTTGCCCAGGCCGTCCACCGCCGGGAGCAGCCCGACGCCACCATACTGTTCGGCTCCCGAGCGCGGGGAGACTACGACGACCGCCGCTCCGACATCGACATAATGTTAGTATCGCTGGGAGTTCCCGACGGCCGCTACAAGGAAGCGGTTGCCGAGTGGGCCGAGGAAGTCGCTCAAACCGCCTACGGACGCCGGGTTCCGGTGCAGATTACGTGGTTCGCCCAAGCCGATTTCCAGGAAAAGAAGCGCTACGTCAACCACGTAACCACCCAGGCCCTGCTGGACGGCGTTCTGATGACCAACCACCCCGAAGATTACGAAAGTCGTTATGCCGACGATACGGACGAAACAGAGTACGAATACCAGTGGACGGACTACGACAACCGCCTGCGCCATGCTGAAGCGCATCTCAGAGTGCTCGCAACCCTGGATGACGCCGGGGAAGAGGACATGATCCTGGGCCAGCAGGCTCAAGCAGCGCTGGAACACGGCATGAAAGCGGTAATCGCCGCCCACGGCGGAACCTACCCCAGCTCCCACAACCTGGCCCATCTCCTCGGAACCCTCCGCCGCATCGACGCGGAGCTCCGCGATTTCGCCCTCAGTATCGCCCCGGACATCTACTCCGAATACGCCGACACGCGAACCCATCCGCCGCTCACCGAACAACCTAACTATCGGGAGCGGACCACCACCGACGCCCAGCGCCTCATCGACCGGGCGCGTGCGGTGCAGGGGAGCCGGCACACGTAAAGCTGTCCAACTCGCTGTGATTCACTCCCAAACGCGAAGTAGTAATCATGGCTGCGGAGAACACAAATAGTGGGAATCGCAACAGCATAGCCGTAGGCTGTATGCTTATGGCTATCGCCGGCTACTCCGTAGTCCCTTTGGTGGTAGCGCTCACGAACGGCGGAGACAGCCCGTTTCTTTTCAACACCGGATTGATGCTGGGTGTCGGGATAGGACAGGCAGTCTTCCTGTGGATTTTCTTCCGGAGGGTCCTATTGAGTCCGTCCGTGCTACCGTTAGTATGGCGGAAAATCTTCAGCTATTCGATGTTGCTTATTGTCATCCATCGGTTCGAGTACGGTATTTTTGCATTAGCCACGCGCTTCATCGACGTTTCGGTGGCGTCGGTTATTTTCGAAATCTGGCCGATAACGTCGCTGCTTGTCATTGCATATCTATTCAGGCAGGAAGGGCGTTATCAAAGGCTTTCGCCGGGTATGCTGACGCTGCTGGCGCTGGCGTTCGTCGGGTTCTTCTTTGTGGCGGGCAGCCAGACCGGAGAATTCGGAAACTGGACCGGCGCCGGCTTTTTGAAAACGGGAATTGGGGTGTCTCTAGCGCTTCTGGCTGTTGCCATCGCTTCTTTTGTAGCATTCACGTTCCGATGGGGAGCCGACTTTCGGCGGGATTTGCCCGCGGATGTGGTCGACAGGGAAAGTACTACGGTGGTGGACATCTGCTGTGTGATGTTGGCGTCCTGCATCGGCGCTCTGCTATCGGGGGCGCTTAACCTTGTAATCGGAGCTGGGATGGGCGAAACAGTCTCCACCAACTCATTAGTCGTCGCGGTAATGGGTGGCGCATTCGCATATGGCGTGGCCAATATCACCTATCGCGCTGCCAATGTGCTCACCGATAATCTGGGCATCAACGCGATGCTGTACGCGACTCCCTTGTTCGCACTGTTGTGGCTCTCTGTTTTTTCGCTGGTAAATGTTGCCAGATTGGATTTCTTGATTATTGGGGCCGCCGCGATTATCACCACCAACCTGCTCGTCAACTTTGAGGCCGAAGTTCGCTTCGGTTTCAAGTCTTTGATACTTGCCCTCTGGTCCTGCGGCACCTTCGTCTATCTTCGCGACGAATTTTTGCACATCCTCCCCTTCGGTGGCTGGCTGTGGCCCCGGGAAACCTACCTGGGCGCCCTCGGCTTTTCGGCCACGGTTTTCATCCTGCTGCTTACCTTCCGGGTGGCCCGCCTCGCGCCCCGCACCCAGGACGAGGACAACCGTATCTTCGCCCTGCACCGGAACCTGGAACTGCTGGCCCGCCGCAATCTCATCGAGGCCGCCGCCAGCGAGCACATCCGCAGCATTGACAGCGCCCACACCCCTGAAGAACTGCGTAGGGCTTATACCCAGGCCAAGCTCTGCTTCGTCCGGGCCGTTGCGGCTGCCGCTGACCGTCCGGTCGCCGACCGGAAACTGCTGGTCGACGCCGAGGCCCAGCTCAACATGATGGTTCACTCCCGCCAGCAGGGCGTGGACTTCGGGGAACTCTTCTCCCTGATCATCTTCGGCGGCAGCACCGTGCTCCTGGCCCTGCTGTCCCGGCCCGAGGTCACGGGATGGATGGCGTTCATCTACGAGATCTTCAGCGTCCTGTTCCCGGCCGTCATCGTCTTCCTCATCGTGAGCGTGTGGGACTTGCACCGGGACCGGGCCGACCTGGTGCTGGCCGCCGCGCCGGGTACGGAAGGTTACGGCGTAATCTTCCGCGATCCCAGAAGCCGCCGCTTTGAGCGCGGGGTATCAACCGTCATCGGCCTGGGCATCGCCGCCACCTACGCCGTCCTGCTCTGGTACAAGTGGGTCGGCTGAAGCCTGACGGGAGACACGCATAAACTCCGGCCGCAGGTTGATATAATGCGCCCGTGGCCAGAGTACGACTACCCAACATCCCTAACATCCCCAACGTTCCAGGGGTCCCTAACCTGGCAGGGAATCGCCTCGCCCTCGGCTATATGCTGGTGGCGGTTACGCTGTTTTCTTCGCTGCCTCTGGTCATCGCTTGGGGCGGTGGCGGGCAAACTCCCTTCCTGTTCAACGCGGCGATGAGCGCTGGCGTCGTCCTCGGCTGCCTGGTGTTTATAGCGACCCGTTACCCCGCGCTGGTCGTCAACCCGGCTAACCTGCGCCTCATCGCCCGGCGCGCCATTGACCCCAAGATTGGCCTGTCAATTGCCGCCAACTTCAACTTCGCCCTGTTCGCCTGGTCCACCCGTTTCGTGGACGTGTCCATCTCCGCCATCCTGTTCGAAACTTGGCCCATTTTCATCATCCTTATCGCCGACCGGCTGTTCCGAGGCGAAGGCCGATACCACCCAATATCCGGAGAGATGCTGCTGCTGTTCACGCTGGGCCTGCCGGGGTTCGCTTTTGTGATCGTCGGGCAGGCCGGCGGGTTTGCCAACATCGAAACCGGCGACCTGTCGCAGGCGATTATCGGCGTAATCCTGGCCTTGCTGGGCGCAGTCGCCACTTCATTCACCGTATTCAGCTTCCGTTGGGGAACCGACCTGGCCCGGGAATTTCCCGAGGACGCCAAACAAGCCGTCGGCGCAGACGCGCTGGATTTCTTCGGCCTCCTGGTTGCCTTTCTCATCGCCAGCGCCGTGTCCGGCGTTCTGAACGCTTTCGCCGGCATGAACAGCGGCGAGGTCGTGGATTCGCGGACGCTGCTTATCGCCATTTTCGTGGGCGGCGCCACCAACGGCATCGCCAATCTGGCCTGGCGCAAAGCCAACCTGGCCACCGACAACCTGGGCGTCAACGCTTTGGCCTATGCTACGCCGATATTCAGCCTGGCGTGGCTGTTCTTGTTTTCCCGGGTCGCGCCGGAACGCCCCGATTACCTGCTTGCCGGCGCCTTGGGCATTCTCATCGTCAACCTGCTGGTCAACCTCGAAGCCGACATCCGGTTCGGCTTCAAAGCCCTGCTGCTGGGGCTGTGGGCCTGCGGCTCCTTCGTCTATCTGCGAGACGACCTGCTGCGGTATCTGCCCTTCGGCGAATGGCAGTGGGCCGGCGAAACCTACTTCGGCGCCCTGGGAATGTCGGCTACGGTGTTCACCCTGCTGCGCTCCTTCCGCGTGGCCCGGTTATCCACCCAGACCCAGGACGAAGACAACCGGATTTACTCCCTGTTCCAGAACCTCGACCTCCTGGCCCGCCGCAACGTAGTTGATCCCGCCGTCCGGGAGCATATCATCGACATCGACCGGGCCGTAACCCCGGAGCAACTGCAAACCGCCTACCAGAATACCAAAGAGTGTTTGGACCGCGCCGATGCGACCAACCCCAACGCCGACGACCAGGCCCAGCTTGCCGAGGCCGAAACCCAGCTCAACGTAGTCGCCCATTCCCGCCAGCAGGGCATCGACTTTGGCGAACTCTTCGCCCTGATCATCTTCGGCGGCATCACCATATTCATCGGCCTGGGGTCCCGCCCCGGCGTTACCGGCTGGATCGCCTTCCTGGTGGAAATGCTGGTGGTGCTCTTCTCCGCCGTCATCATCTTCCTGATTGTCAACGTATGGGACTTGCACCGCGAACGGGCCGGCGAGATTTTGGAAAAGCGTCCCGAATACGATGATGATTACGGCGTAGTTTTCCGCGACGCCGTGAACCGCCGTTTTGAGCAAACCACCTCGGTTGTGATCGGCTTGCTGGTAACCCTCGCCTTTGGGGGACTGCTGTGGCAGAAGTGGCTGCCCTGATACCCTGACCGCCCGTCATTCCGGCGAAAGCCGGAATCCAAGTTTGCTTTTGGTCGCTATCCGACGGCTGCCCTGATCCCGTATGCTAAAATTATCACAAAGGGCGGACACACCTATGACCACCCAGAACCACATCTACTTCGACCACGCCGGCACCACGCCCATGGACGAGCGCGTCCTCCAGGCCATGCTGCCCTATTTCACGCAGCTGTACGGCAACGCCTCCAGCGTCCACACCGTCGGCCAGGAAGCCCGCTACGCTCTGGACGCCGCCCGCGAGCGCGTAGCCCGCGTCCTCAACTGCCGCAATCGCGAGGTAGTCTTTACCAGCGGCGGCACCGAATCGGACAACTCGGCCATCCGCGGCGCCGCCTACGCCCTGGAGGAAACGGGCAAGCACGTCATCACCGCCGCCGCCGAGCACCACGCCGTCCTCCACGCCTGCCAACAACTGGAAAACCGAGGCTGGGAGGTTACGTATCTTCCCGTTGACGACTACGGCCGGGTCGAACCTGACCGGGTTCACAACGTCATCACCGACCGCACCACTGTGGTATCCGTGATGTACGCCAACAATGAGATTGGCGCCATCAACCCCATCCCCGAGATCGCCGCCGCCGTCCGCCGCCGTTCCCAGGAGCTCGACCGCACCATCGTCATGCACACCGACGCGGTCCAGGCCGCCGGTTTCCTTGACCTCGACGTCCGCCGCCTGGGTGTCGATATGATGAGCCTGTCCGGGCATAAATTCTACGGACCCAAGGGCGTTGGCGTGTTGTTTATCCGTCGCGGCGTCCCTTTTCTGCCGCTTATCACCGGGGGCGGCCAGGAACGCGAGCGTCGTTCCGGCACCGAGAACGTAGCCGGCATCATCGGCCTGTCGGTGGCCCTGGAACTGGCCGACGCCGAGCGCGGCGCGGTGAGCGACCACTGCCGCGCCCTCCGTGACCGTATCATCGCCGAGATCACCCGCCGGATACCCGACAGCATCCTCAACGGCCACCCCACGGAACGGCTGCCCAACAACGTCAACTTCTCTTTTGACGGCGTCGAAGGCGAATCCATCCTGCTCGGCCTGGATCTCCAGGGCATCGCCGCCAGCAGCGGCAGCGCGTGCAGCAGCGGCTCGCTGGAGCCGTCCCACGTCCTGCTGGCTCTGGGCCAGACTGCCGACACCGCCCGCGGCTCCCTCCGCATCACCTTGGGCAAACATAACACCGACGCCGAGGTTGACCGCCTCCTGGCCGTTTTGACCGGCCTGATTGCCGACCTCCGACAACTGCCTACCTTAAGCGGGGTTGCCGATGAGTAGCCTTCTATTCCAACGGCTCCGCCATTCTCGCTCCCACCGCGGTCATCCCCGTTCCGGCCACAGTCATTCCGGCCCCCTTCCCCGTCATTCCCGCGAAAGCGGGAATCCAGGTCGTCCCATTGTCCGGCGCTGGCCGGCGATTGCGGTCCTGGCCATAATCCTGCTCACCGTGGCTTTGGCCTGTTCATCCCAGTCTCCCAACATCGGGAAGTACTACAAAGGCCGCATCCTCCACATCAGCGTCGCCGCCATGGAACGCACCGACGAGCTGCGCTGGACCACCTCCACCCGCTACCCGGCCCAGGGCGTCGTTGACGATCCCCTCTATCGCCTTGCCCCGGAATCCAGCGAGAACGAACTGGTGCTGTTGCGGGTTAAGGTCGAGAACCACACCGCCACCAGCGCCTTTGTCAACGTGAACCACGAATCGGCCCAACTGCGCGATTTCCTGCAAGGCCGCTACTTCCCCATCGACGTCAGCGCCCGCGCCGAAGCGGCGGAGATACCGGAAAACCCCTCCGACCGCTGCAACGTCCCGGTCAACCCCGATTCCCCGACCGACTGCGTCAAATTCCTTTGGAATGCTACCTACGAAGAGGTCCAAGCGGACGGCGAGATCAAGCTGATCCAGCGCGCTCAGGAACTGCCCAGAGGCACGGGCCTGGACGGATGGCTGGTCTTTGAAGCTCCCAAAGATACCCAATTCCGGTCTTTCCGCTGGGGGGCCGGCGACACCGTCACCATTGATTTTTAGCCGATTCCGAACCGGAACCTCATCCCTGTCATTCCCGCCTTTACCCGTCATTCCCGCCTTTACCCGTCATTCCCGCGAAAGCGGGAATCCAGTCGTTCCTGGCGCTATGCCGGACTCGCCAATGAACGAATCCTCCGGCCCAACGCCCATACCCGTGGGCCGGCGTATCTTCCACCTCATCGCCGCGTCCTCCACCACGCTGCTATCCTTGGTCATGCCGGAGCACGCTTATATGCTGCTCATCGGCGGCGGCGCCCTCCTCGGCCTGGTTCTGGATTGCGGCCGTCCGCGTTTGGGCCGCCTCAACCGCCTGTTCCTCGGCATCTTCCGGCCCATCCTCAAACAATCGGAGACCACCGAAATTACGGGAGCGACCTGGTTCCTGCTCGCCGCCTTCTTCGCGTTCTACTTCTTCGGCCCGCAGGTGGCCGTGCCCGTGTTGATGTTCGTCGCCGTCGGCGACCCGGCGGCGGCCCTGGTCGGCGCCCGTTCCCCGGGGCCGCGCCTGTGGAACAAATCCCCCGTCGGCTCGGCGGCCTTCATCGCCGCTTCCCTGGGAGTCTGGGCGATTATTTCAGTCCTGGGTTACGGCGGCTGGTCCTGGCCCGTGGTCATCGCCGCGATAGTGGCGGCCATCGTGGAATTGGCCCCCCTGCCGGCCGACGACAACCTGACCATTCCGCTCATCGCCGGCGCGGTGATGACCGCCGCAACCGGCGCCGGCCTGTAGGCGTCCCCTCTCCCTTGATGGGAGAGGGCTAGAGCCTGCCCCGCGCTTGATGCGGGGGTGAGGGTGGCTTTGCTCCGTCGTATTCCAGAACCTCGGCCCGCTGCCGCTGGAAATTCAGATATGCCGCCCGCGACATCGCCGGCCGGAACGACGACGTCACCTGCTTGGCTTTCGCCGCGTTGTCCGCCAGCAGGTCAATCACCGACATCGCCATGATCTTGGCCGGATTCACCACCGCCTGCTGGTAGTCGGTGACCACGTACTCCGAGCTGTGGCCGGCCCCTTCCGCGCCCCCGGTGTAGGGATGAATGGCCGGCAGGATGTGGCTCAAATCGCCCATATCCGTGGAGCCGCCCCGGTTGCGGGAAGGCGGCATCATCAGCACCTTGTTCTCGTCCAGCAGGCCCTTGGCGTTCTCGCTGAACACCTCCAGCAGGTGCTGGTCATGACGCATCGGCAGATACCCCGGAATGTTGGTGATGGACACCGACGCGCCCACCGCCAACGCGCCGGCCCGGAAGCAGCGATCTACGATGTCGGAGTTGCGCACCACCGCCTCCGGCGTTCCTGACCGCACCCGCCATTCCAGCCGCACGTCCGACGGCACCGAGTTCACCGCCTGTCCGCCGCGCGTCATGATGCCGTGGATCCGCACCGTGTCCTGCTCGCGGTACAACTCGCGGTTGGCGTTGATCGCCTGTAGGGCGAAGTTGGCCGCGTTCAGCGCGTTGATGCCCAGGTGCGGAGACGAACCCGCGTGGGCCGCTCGGCCGATGAACCGCACGTACTTCACCACATGGCCGTTGCTGGTGCCACCCATGGCGAAGGAGTGCGACCCCATGTCGCTGGCCGTGTGGCACATCATCGCAATGTCCACATCATCAAACTCTCCCAACCGTATCAACTCCTGCTTCCCGCCCATGAACTCAATCTTTCCCGACTCCCGAAGGTCCAGACGCCGGGCCACCTCGATGAACTCCTCCGCGGGAACCGCAAAGGGCACGATCTCACCGCTCAGCTCCGAAAGAACCTCAGGTTGCGAAAGACCAATCACCGCGCCCAACATCATCCCGATCTGACAGTGATGGCCGCAAGCGTGGGCCGCGCTGGTTTCCGCGGCGGCATGGGGGTGGCCGTTGACGATCAGGCTGTCCAGCTCCCCAATGATTGCCACCCGTGGACCGCCGCCGGCTTCGCCTTTCACCTCCCCCTTCAACCCGGTCAATGCCAGACCGGCGCGGAACTTGATCCCCAACTTGGCGAATTGCTCCGCCACCACCCGGGCCGTGCGGTATTCGCTGTACCCCGGTTCCGGGTGCTCCAGAATGTCGCGGGACACTGCGATCAAATCGTCGCGACGCCGGTCAATGGCAGCGCAGGCCGCCTGTTTCAGTTCTTCAAGAGTCGCCATCGTTTTCCCCAACCAGTCTAAAAATCCCGTCCATCCGGTGCATCCATGTAAATTAGCCTTCGGTGTACGATTCTTCCGCCGCCAGCGTCCGCATGAAATTCACATACTCCCGCGACGTCATATCGACCCGGTGGTTTGCCACCACCCGATTCGCCTCCGCGGCGCCGTCCGCCATCAGGTCGATTACCGTCGCCACCATGGCCTTCGCTCCGGTGATGACCGCCATCTGATAATCCTGGATCACGTAGTCCGCGCCGTGTCCGATGCCGGTCGCTCCGCCCACGTAGGGATGCAGCGCCGGCATGATGGCGCTCACGTCGCCCATGTCCGTGCTGCCCGTCCGGTGTTCCGTCCGCCCGATGTTGTCGGAACCCACCAACTGCTCGGCGTTGGCCCGGAAAATCGCCTGCATCCGGTCGTCCTGCAACATGGGCAGGTAGCCGGGTATGGTCTGGATATTCACCGTCGCGCCCATGGCCATCGCCCCGGCCCGCAACGCCCGGTCCACCTTGCGATTCGCGTCCATGATCGCGTCCAGCGTCTTCCCCCGCACGAAGGTCTCCATCCGCACGTCCGCCGGCACCGCGCTCACTGCCTCGCCGCCCTTGGTGATGATGGGATGCACTCGCACCGTGTCGGTGTCCAGGAAAGTCTCCCGGTTGAAGTGGATTGCCGACATCGCCAGCGTCGCCGCGTTGAGCGCGTTGATGCCCAGGTGCGGCGACCCCCCGGCGTGGGCTCCTTTGCCGACGAACTGTATCCGCTTGGCCACCGTGCCGTTATTGGTTCCGGTCAGGCACAGTTGCTTCTCATGGGGCGTGCTGGTCGTGTGCATCATCATCGCCAGATGCACGTCGTCAAACTCGCCCAGGCGGATGAACTCGGGCTTTCCGCCCAGAAACTCAATCTTGCCTTCCCGACGCAGCTGGTCCCGGTACTCAATCTCAATGTACTCTTCGGCCGGCACGGCCATGGACACCACCCGGCCGCTCAGATGAGGCAGCACGTCGTGCCTCTGCAACGCCATCGTCGCCCCCAGCATCATGGCAATCTGGCAATGGTGCCCGCAAGCGTGGGCCGCGCCGGTGTCGCCGTCGGCGTGGGGATGCTCGTTGACAATCAGGCTGTCCAGCTCGCCCATGATGGCCATGGTCGGCCCCTCGCTGCCGCCGATAATCTCGCCGCGCAGCCCGGTCATGCCCAAACCGGATCGGAAAGGCACGCCCATCTCGGCGAACTTTTCGCCCACTACCGCCGCGGTCTTGAACTCCCGGAACCCCGGTTCCGGGTTCGCCAGAATGTGCTTGGCAATGCCGATCAACTCTTCGGCCCGCCCTTCAATCTCGGCAAAAGCCCGGTCCTTCAATTCCTCTCTGGTTGGCATCCCGGCGACCCTCCGGCGCATATTGCCCGCCCCGATGGAGCGGGCGTCGGAAATAGTAACATAACGCGCGGCCCCCCGCCTATTCCGCCATGGCGGATGATTCGCGGCCAGGCAACTATGTCATGTTGAACCTCAGCCAACTCCGGCGGAAGTCGTACTCCAGCCACAGTTGGTTCAGAATATCCCGTCCCAGCAGCGACTCCAACCCGCCAACCAATGGATGCGGTTTCGCCACGTAGAGGTCAATGCGAAAATCCTGCCGCGCTTCACCGTCGTAAAACGAAACCACGGCCGGCTCCTCGCAGTAGATTTGCGTCCCGCTGACGCTAGTGACGATTACCTCGTTGCGCAACTCGTCAAACGGCAAGTCCATATCGCCGCCGTCGTCAGGGTGAAGGACCGTGGAAGTAGATCCGGTATCGACCAGCATTCTCACGTCGTCGCTGACTCCCAGGCGCGGCAGGACCACCCGCACTGCAACGTATGGAGTTCCGTCTTCACGGAAATACCCTTCAATCATCGAATCACCACCCGCGCTCGTGGCTTGGCGTTGAGGTATTCCCATGCCATTCCGCCTCTCGCTTCGCCGAGTTCCTCAACTTTCACAATGAGATCCGACATTGAATTACCCACGACCAGGCTGCCGGCTTTGGTCAGCCCAACGTACTTGTCCGGGTACTTCTCCAGCAATTCGCTGCGCATCTCCAGATTCAGCCGGCGCGAGCGAGCCACAAAATCCCGGTGCTCTGCAAGTTCCTCCGGTGTCGCAATGTGCCGCTCCACTTTCGGATAGCCCTCGTGTCCGTCCGAGGGTATGTCTTTCTTTGCAACCACGTTCAATCCTCGCAATGCTCCGCGCTCCAAAAATACTGGAGGTCGTCAAAATCCACCGTGAAGTCAAAGCCGGGCCGCCCCAACTCTCGCCGCATCGTCTCAAAGTAATCGGCGCGTTTCTCAATCACCACGAACCGCCGGCCCATGGCGGCGGCCACCCGCCCTACGGTGCCGGTGCCGGCAAATGGGTCAAGCACGCAATCCCCCTCAAACGAATAATATCGCACGACCCGGCTGACCAGTTCATCAGGAAATACGGCGGGATGCGCCTTGTGATTTGACGGAGTTATATCCCACACGTTGGTCTTGTCATAATCGCCCAGGATCAGGGAACGCTCCACCGCCGCCGGGTCGGGGTGATTCCGCAGGTTCCAGTCAATCAGACGGTCGGTTTTCTTACGATAGACCAACACGTACTCGGTCACCGTAACCGGCTTGTACTGCAACGGCTGCCGGTCGGCAGCGAACCGCCGGCCCCGGCCCAGATGCCAGCCGGCCCCTTCCGGCTTGCGCCAGATAATGTCGTCAATGAACTCAAAGCCAATCCGGTCCAGGATGGGATGCAGGTCGAAGGGGATGGGCAGCCGCTTGCTGGCCGTGCTCCGGGAAGTCCGCCGCACCAGCACCGGCGACACGTTCACCACCAGAAACCGCCCTTCGGCCAGCACAGCGTGGCACGCCTCAAATGCCTCGCCCAGAAACTCCAGGTAAGACGGATAGTCAACGTATTCGGCGCATTCCGGCTTGGCGTTGAAATAAGGCGGCGAGGTGAACACCAGCTGCGCGCTGTCCGGCGGAAACTCCGCAAGAACGGCGCGGCAGTCGCCCAATATGGCCTTGTTGGGAACGGGCGGGAAGGAAATCCGTGCCTTCCCCCCGGAACGCCGCGGCCGGCGGTTTTGGCGCAATTGCCGCAGCCGCTCGGACACCATCGTCGGCGCCGGTGCGCGGCAAATCTCGCCGCCGGCGTCAACCTGAATTTCGCCGACCGATTGTCCCGGAACGGCGTCCGACACCAGCGCCACCCGCCAGAGTGCCAGCCGGCCGTCCCACTCCGGCAATCCCAGCGCCAGGCCCGTCCCATCTGCTTCCGGCATCCATTCCCGCAGCCAGCCCTGGGCCAGCCGGCGCACGTCGTCGGTCAACAACTTTTCGCCAATCATAATCGGATTGTCGCAGGTTGCCGGCAATTCCCGCAAGGAGCAAGCGTCAATTATCTGAAGCAGGATGGTCAAGACTCTTAAGATTCACCGGATTTGGGAACATCCTGAAAATCCCCAAAATCCTGCTTCTGACAATTGCTTTGTTATAATCCCCCCATGACCATCCGCATCGTCATCGCTCCCCAAGCCTTCAAACAAAGCATCGGCGCCCGCGCCGCCGCCCTGGCCATCGAGCGCGGCGTCCGCAGCGCCATGCCCGACGCCGAAACCACCCTGATCCCGGTAGCCGACGGTGGCGACGGCACTCTCGCCGCTCTTATCGATACCACCGCCGGGCAGTTCCACCAGGCCACCGTAACCAGCCCCCTCGGCGAGCCGGTAGCAGCCCAATGGGGCGTCATGGGCGACGGTCAAACCGCCGTTATTGAGATGGCCCTGGCCTCTGGCCTCGCCTTGATCACCGACGACCGCCGCGACCCGCGCCGCGCCACCACCTACGGAACCGGCCAGCTGATGCGCGCCGCCCTGGACGCCGGCTACACCCGCATCATCGTCGGTCTCGGCGGCAGCGCCACCAACGACGGCGGAACCGGCATGGCCGCCGCCTTGGGCGTTCGCTTCCTGGACGCATCCGGCGACGAACTTCCGCCCGGCGGAGCCGCCCTGGCCCACCTGGCCAGTATCGACGTTTCCGCCCGCCATCCCGGACTTGACGCGGCGACCATCATCGGCGCCACCGACGTTACCAACCCCCTTTGCGGAGACACCGGGGCATCCGCCATCTTCGGCCCCCAAAAGGGCGCAACCCCCGAAATGGTCGCCGAGCTGGACGCCTGCCTGTCCAATTTCGCCGCCGTGGTGAAATCCGACCTGGGCATTGACGTGCTCGACACCCCCGGCTCCGGCGCCGCCGGCGGCCTGGGCGCCGGCCTCATCGCCTTCGCCAACGCCGAACTGCGTTCCGGCATTGATATGGTATGCGACGTGCTGGACTTCGACCAACACGCCGCCGCCGCCGACCTGGTAATCACCGGCGAAGGCCGCGCCGACCGCTCCACCGCCTTTGACAAAGCCCCGGTCGGCATCGCCCGCCGCGCCCAATCCTTCGGTGTTCCCACCATCCTGCTGGCCGGCAGCCTCGGCCCCGGCTACGACCTGCTCTACGAGCGCAGCATTGACGCGATAGCGCCTATTGCCGAAGAGCCGACGGACTTGGCAACCAGCTTGCAAAATGGCGCTGAGCTCCTCCAGCGCGCCGCCGAGCGCGCCATCCGACTCTATGACCTCGGCCGGCGTCAAATCCCGAAAATCTGAAAAATCCTGAAAATCCTGCTTCTGACCAATGCCCTTCACCCTGGACGCCTCCCACTGGCTCCCTCGCCAACCCGAGGAAGTCTTCCACTTCTACGCCGACGCCTTCAACCTGGAGCGCCTCACGCCCCCCTGGTTGCGTTTCCACGTCGTCACCCCACCCCCCATCACCATGCGGGCCGGTGTCGAGATAGAGTACCGCCTCCGCTTGAAGGGCATACCCCTGTCCTGGCGCAGCCGCATCACCGCCTGGGAGCCGCCGCACCGTTTCGTAGATGAGCAGCTCAATGGCCCTTACCGCCGTTGGGTGCATGAACACACCTTTGAGCCGTGCGAAGAGGGCACGCTCGTAAGGGACCTGGTGCAGTACGATATGCTGGGCGGGTGGCTGGCCGACCGCCTCATCGTGCGCCGCGATCTCCAACGCATCTTCGCCTACCGCCAGCAACGCCTCGCCGAGATATTCGGCGATTAGGGGCAAGTAGTTAATCCCCTCTCCCCTGGTGGGAGAGGGCTAGGGTGAGGGGGACCCGTCACGGTATCCGCTGCCCCACGAACTCCACCACGATCCCCGCCAGCTCCATCGCCCGCTCCGCATCCACGTCGTCAAACGCCTCCGACGGTATCCCGCTGGGCAGATAGCCCGGGTAACGGGTGATGTCGTAGTACTTATCCAGTTGCCGGGCGTCCGCCTTGATCGTGTCGAAGAACATCTCGAATATCTTGGCGTCCTCGCACAGGTCGATGAGCGAGTTCCCCCAAACGTCCTCCGCTCCCCGCTTGTACAGGTACGCTTTCACCGCCTTCTCGGCGGCCTGCTGGCACAGGAAACACGCCACGTTGTAGCGGCCCCCCTGCCGGTTGTATCCGGCGTCCTCAAGGTCTTGCTCCGCCTGGCGAAACCAGCGGACCCCTTCCGCAGCGAAATCAGGCATCAAAAACCACCCTTCCTTGTTTGCAGGCTTGGTACAGCGCGGGCAGCGTATCCTGGAGTTCCGCAAACTCCGCCGGAGTATAAACCTGCGCCCTCATTCCCACTTGCGAGCCGATGTGATAGGAAAAGAAATCCGCCCGGCGTCCAAAGGGCCGGTCGGTGTCGTGCACGAACACGAAGTCAATGGTGCTGGCCGGCGAATAATCCCCGCTCACCATGTCGCCGATGAGGATGGCCTTCTCGATACCCAGCGTCGGAAACACGTCCATCATTTCCGCCAACTGCTGCTCCATCATCTGCTTTCTGTACTGGATGAATCCTACTCGCATCGGCATGATCTTACTCCCGTTCCAGCAGTACCAGGTGAACTTCCCGCGGCCCGTGTACGCCCACCACGATAGTTTGCTCGATGTCCGCCGTCCGGCTCGGCCCGCTGATGAAGTTCAGATAGCTGCCCATGTCGCCGCCGTCGCGCCCGTCCCCGTTGCGATAGAACTCCAGCCGCCGCAACGCGAACAGGTCATCCAGCGTGCCCAGCGCCTCCGACGGCCTCACGATGGCCACGTGAACCGGCGGCGCCACCGACACCAGCCGGCTCAAACCCTGTCGCGGCAGCACGATCACCGACCCGGTTTCCGCGATGGCGTAATCCACTCCCGTGATACCCATGCCGCACTCCAACAGGCGTCGCCTTATCTCCGGCCGACTGGCATCGTCTTCGTACACCGCCGGCCATACCAGCGCCCCGGCCCCGGCCAGCGCCGCGTCCACCGGAACCACGTCGAACACCGGCTGTTCCGACCGCGCCACCGACGTTACGCCCAGCCGCCGGACCAGCGACACGACATAATCCAGCGCATCCTCTCCTCCATTACACCGCGCCACGTTCCAGCCCCGCAACGCGGCAGTGTCCACCATCTTGTCCAGCAAACCCGGCATCTCACCGGCAATGCGCTCTCGAACCGCAGCCGCCCGGGCTTCAATCTCGGCAAGTTCCTCCTGCAACGCGGCGTAACCTTCCGCCGGCGGCCCATCCTCCCGCCCCAGCGCCTCCCGCACCGACGCCAGGAATTGCGCCGACGGGATACCCATGGCATCCCCCTTTGGCGAAGTTCTGTGCGTATAGGGGATACTCATAGACCTACTTCCGCTCCCCACTTTCGCCGCCGTCCTCCAGTCCGTCACGCCACATATCGCGGAAGGTACGCGCCGGCGGAACCGGCAAATCCCGCGCCGCCGTCCAGCGGGACAGGAAAGGCAGCCGGGTACGCCCAATCATACCGCCCCTGGCCATAGGCTTCAGCAGTGCCCGCCCCACCTTGCGCCCCAGGTTCAACAGCAACGGACTTGTCATAACGGACGCGAAACCACGCGCCGCCAGGGCGTCCGTGTCCGACGCGCTCCGCTGGTAGGAATCCGTCCCTTCCGCCAAATTATGCCGCAGATGCAGCAGCATCCTCGGAATGTTTATCTGCACCGGGCAAGCCTCCCGGCAGGCCCCGCACAGGGTCGATGCGTTGGGCAAATCTTTCGCCTGCGCCACGCCCACCAACCCCGGCGTAACTATGGAGCCAATCGGCCCCGGATACACCCAGCCGTAGGCGTGTCCCCCCACCCGCTGGTATATCGGGCACACGTTCAGGCACGCCCCGCACCGGATGCAGTACAGCGACTCCCGCAAGGCCGGATCACGCAGCAGCCGGCTGCGCCCGTTATCTACAATAACCAGGTGAAACTCCTCCGGCCCGTCCTCGTCGTCGGCCCGACGCGGCCCGGTAACCATGCTCACGTAGGACGATATCCGCTGCCCGGTAGCCGAGCGCGGCAGCAGCCGCAGGAACACCGCCAGATCCTCCAGCGACGGTATCACCTTTTCCATTCCGGCCAACCCGACGTGGATCCGTGGCGCCGAGGTGCAGAGCCGTCCGTTCCCCTCGTTGGTGATGATAACTAGGCTGCCGGTTTCGGCCACCAGGAAGTTGGCCCCGCTCACGCCCATGTCGGCGTCCAGGAACTTCTGTCGCAAGACCACCCGCGCTACTCGCGCCATTTCCTCTATGTCGTCGGAATAGGGCACGCCCAGCTTGTCGGCAAACAACCGGGCCACCTGCCCCCGCGTCTTGTGCAAGGCCGGCGCCACCAGGTGCGACGGCGTCTCCTCGGCCAACTGGATGATGTATTCCCCTAGATCAGTCTCAAAAACCTCAATCCCCGACCCTTCAAGAACGTGGTTCAACCCCAGCTCTTCGGACACCATGGACTTGCTTTTGGTAACCGTGGCCACGCCCCGGGTCCGGGCAATTTCCGACACGATGGCGTTGGCCTGCGCCGCGTCGGCGGCAAAGTGAACCTGCCCCCCGGCCGCCTTCACGTTCCGTTCCAGCATCGCCAGGTAGTAGTCCAGGTGCGCGATGGTATGTTCCTTCACCCGCCGCGCCTGTTCCCGCCAGCCTTCCCAGACCTCCCCGGTGATTTCGTCGATAGCCTCCCGCCGCGCCCCATCGAACCCCGTTCCGGCCCGCCGCAACGCCTGGCGCAACTGTTGATCCTGCACCGCCGCCCGCGATGCCGGCACGAAATCCCTGGTTGCCACTTCCGCCATGGTCAGCCCGCCGCCCCGTCCAGCACCTGCGCGATGTGCCGCGCCTTGACCCGCGATTGCCGGCGACTCAACCCGCCTCCGATGTGCATCAGGCAACCCATGTCGCAGGCCGTCACCGTATCCGCGCCGCTGGCCGTGATGGATTCAATCTTGTCCGCCAGCATTTCCTCGGAGATGTGCGGGTACTTGACGGCGAAAGTCCCGCCGAACCCGCAGCACTGCTCCGCGTTGGGCAGCGGAACCGACGCAACCCCGGAGCTCTGCAAAAGCTTGGCCGGCGTTTCTCGCACTTCCATTTCCCGCAGCAGGTGGCAGGATGGGTGATATGCAACCTTTTCAGCCGATGCCGTCCCCGCGGCTTCGGGCGTCTCCACGCCGACTACCTCGGTCAGAAACTCGGTGAACTCATACACCCGGTTGCTCAACTCTTGCGCCCGCGCCGAGTTTTCGCCGTCGTCAGCGAAAAGGTCCCGATAGAAGACCCGAAGCATGGCCCCGCAGGAACCGGAAGGAACCACCACGTACTCGCAATTCGCCATGGCGTCCAGCGTCCGCTCGGCCAGCTTTTTGGCCTCCGCAGTGAAGCCGGAGTTGTACAGCGGTTGGCCGCAGCAGCTCTGCCCCGCCGGAAAGTCCACCGCCACGCCATGCCGCCGCAAAACCCGCACCACGCTAACCCCCACTTCGGGGTAAAGCTGGTCAACGATGCAGGTGACAAATAAAGAAGCCCGAACGGGCTGCGGCCGGCTCAATCCAGATCTCCCACGAAAAACACGCGCCAAGATTAGCAGAGCAACACCAATCCGACAAGGCGCGCATTCCCTTACCAGGGCCTTTCCAAAGTTAGCCCGTCATTCCGGCGAAAGTCGTAGATGCGCCTTTGGCGCGCCGGAATCCAGTGACCGAATTCGTTAGCCATGTTTCAGGTTAGTTCACTCTTTGACAGGTGGACACCGGCTTCCGCCGGATTGACGCGGTTGGAATTCCGTATGCGATAGCCCTGTCCCTCACCCGCCCCCAACTTTCCGGCGGAGGAATGTCAGAAGCAGCATTTATCGGATTGAAAGGATTTACCCGATGGCTGAGCCTCCGCCATCAGACCATCCCAATCCTGATAATCTGTCAAATCCTGCCAATCCTGCTTCTGACAATTCCCCTCACGCGTACCCACTTTGTCATTGCGAGGAGCGTAGCGACGTGGCAATCTTGTTGGGTCAACGGTGGTTGCTACGGGAGCGAGATTGCCGCGCTGCGCTCGCTATGACAAAGTGGGTACGCACGAGGACAATTCCCCCTTGACCATCCGCCACAAGAACATATACCCTAATATCGTCTAGGCAAAACAGCTGTTTCATCTAATCTCCAGAAGGCAGGATTTCACTTCGACGGCCAACCCGTCAGTTCCCAAATCGCAACCGGTCGCACTCGGCAAGGCTCTGTTAGACCCGACCCACCTCACCATGATTGCCGGCTGGACCACCGGGACTGTCCGTGCCCGCGCGTCGGCGCGCCTCTGGCGTACTGAGTACACGAAAAAGTAGGGAAAAATAGTTGCGTACCCCAACCGGCCGTATGCTGACAACGAAGTGGAATCCTGCCTGTCACGCCACAACCCAAAAGGAGCAAAACCATCGCAACACCGTCCCCACCAAACGAACCCAATCCTGATAATCCGTCAAATCCGGCAAATAACGTCACCCCGTACTTGATACGGGGCCTGCTTCTGACATTCCTCCGCCGGGATGTAATCTACGCAGCGATTGCCCGGCACGAACGGCTGGGGTATCCCCGTGTGTTACATTGCCCCGGTGAAAATTTTATCCCCTCGGAGCTCCAATGACCCCGCCCGGAGAGTCCGCCCCACGCCTGCCGTTGCTCAACAAGCTGCTGTTTTCGGCGGACCACGTCGGTCTGCAAGCCGTCAGCTACTTCCGCCAGCAGTGGGCGCTCTTCTTCCTGGCCCCGCCGGCCCTGGAGGGCGTGAACCGGGTTCCCGATGTTGTACTGCTGGGAATCGACATCGACGCCCGCGTGCTGGCTGGGTTCCTGATCTTCTCCGGCCGGTTCATTGACGCCTTCACCGACCCCCTCATCGGCTGGTGGAGCGACCGCACCCGCAGCCGGTGGGGCCGACGGATACCTTTCATCCTGTTCAGCGCCCCCTTCTACGCCCTGTTCGGCGCGCTGATCTGGTTCCTGCCCCACGAGGGCGCCAGCTGGTGGAACGTCTTTTATTTCATCCTCATGCTGGAACTCTTCTTCACCGCCGCCACCATGTCCAGCGGCGCCCTGGAGGCCCTGGTGCCGGAACTGACCAGAACCGCCAACGACCGCATGAACGTGGTCAGCCTGATTTTCCTCTTCGCCGTGGCCGGCGCCGGGCTGGGTCTGGTCATGGGCGGCTTCATCAAGGACGCCTACGGCTTTCAGGTTACGGGCGCTTTTTTCGCGGCGGTGGCCCTGGTCTTTCGCTACCTGTCCCTGTCCGCGGTGTGGCGACACGCCCCGCGCGACATCACGCCGGCCCAGGTTCCCTTCTGGCATGGACTGCGCGACACCCTGCGCAATTCCCAGTTCATCGCCTTTCTGCCCACTTTCGTGATGTTCGCCACCGGCGCCGGCATCTTGCAGGGCTGGGTGCCCTTTTTCGCCGTCGGCGTGCTGTTGCAGGAAAAAGACGGGGCTGCTTCCAGCTTCATGTCCATCAGCGTCATCGCCGGTGTGGTGGCGGCTGGAATTGTCATCTGGTTGCTCTTCAGCGCCGGCCGCGTAACCAAGCGACGGATGTACGGCATTTGCCTGGTGGTGAGCGGGCTGCTGTTCCCGCCGCTCGGACTGGTTGGCCTGGCCCTGCCGGGCAACCTGCTGCTGCAAGGCTTGATTTTCATGTTCGTCGCTGGGATGCCCATGGCCGCCGTTTTCCTGCTGCCCAAGGGCCTGATCGCCGACATTGCCGACTACGACGCCCTGGTCCGGAGCGAGCGCCGGGAGGCCATGTTCTACTCCACGCAGAACTTCTTCGAGAAGGTAACCTATGCCCTGCCGCCGCTGTTTTTGAGCCTGATCTTGCAGTTGGGGGACTCGCCGGAGAACCCCCTGGGCATCCGGCTGGCCCCGCTGCTGGCCGGCGGCCTCGTGCTGCTGGGCTTTACCCTGTGGCCGCGCTACAAACTCCCGGACACCATCAACCGGCAGACCGTCACCGCGGCCGGCTTGCTGCCGGCGCGAGCCTGACCGGCCCGTTCAGGCGTCCAACTGGCCGGCCAGTGCCGCCGCGTCCGTCACCGGCAACTGGCAGACGTAATGCTCGCACACGTAGGCGGTCGGCCGCCCGTCCTGCATCCCCCGCTGTTCGAGCAGCGGCGAATCCGGCACGGGCGGCGTAGCAGTGTCGTTCATTCCCACCACCACCCGGTTGGGCAGGTAGCGCGCCCCCACCGCCGCCAGCATGGCGGCGGTCTCCGGGTTCTCCGCCGGCCCGACGATGACGATTTCTTTTGGTAAAGCTACGTAGAAATCCAGCGCGCCCAGCCAGTGGCCCGTGGCCGCCGGCGCCCGGCCCAGTAACTGCTGCAACGCCCGCAACGGCGTCGCCCCCTTGGCCGAGTAATCGTCATTGCCCGTAACCACCGCCAGCCGCAGCAGCACGTCCGTTGCGACCGAGCCGCCGCACGGCTGCGCGTTGTCAAACACGTCCCGGGGCCTGACGACCAGCGTCTCGTGGTCGCTGCCGGTGTCGTAAAAGCCGCCGGCCTGGTCATCCCAGAAGAGCGCGATCATCCCATCGGCGACGGCCACGGCTTCTTGCAGCCACCGTGGTTCCAGGGTCGCTTCGTGGAGCGACACAAGCCCGTCTGCCAGGCACGAATAATCCTCAAGGTAGCCCAGCAGCTTCGCCTGCCCGTTGCGCCACGTGCGCAGCACCCGGCCGTCGGCGTCTCGCATATTGTCCAGCAGAAAGCCGGCGTTGCGCCGGGCTGCATCCAGATAGTCCCTTCGCCCCAGCGCCGCGCCCGCTTCGGCGAAGGAGCGCAGCATCAGCCCGTTCCATGACGTCAATACCTTGTCGTCCAGCAGGGGATGGACCCGCTGCTCGCGTGCTTCCAGCAGTATGGAACGCGCCCGCTGCACCGCGTCCATCAAAGCATCGTCCGACACTCCCCGCTGCGTCGCGTAATCCGCCGGCGGACGCGACAGGTTCAGGATGTTCGCCCCCTCGAAATTTCCGCCTTCCGTCACGCCGTAGTAACCCATTACCAGGTCGGCGTCGTCACCCAGCAAAGACCGCAACTCAGCGGGCGTCCAGACAAAAAACTTGCCCTCCACGCCCTCGCTGTCCGCATCCTGGGCCGAATAAAACCCGCCCGACGGGTCCGTCATTTCCCGGATGACGTAATCCAGCGTTTCCTCAGTGATGCGCCGGTACAAAACGTTGCCGGTGACTTGCCAGGCGTGCAGGTACAACCGCGCCAGCAGCGCGTTGTCGTACAGCATCTTCTCGAAGTGCGGCACCAGCCAGTAGGCGTCGGTCGAATATCTGTGAAAGCCGCCGCCGACCTGGTCATACATCCCGCCATACGCCATCTTCTGCAACGTCAGCTCCACCATCTCCAGCGCGCGGACGTTGAACCCATGCCGGTAGTAGCGCAGCAGAAACTCCGGGGTCATGGGCTGGGGAAACTTGGGCGCGCTGCCGAACCCGCCGTTCAGGTGGTCAAACTGCGTCGCCAGCTGCGAGTAAGCGTTGTGCATCACCTCGGTGGTCAACGGCGTGAAACCCCGGGGCATCTGACCGGTGCGCCCCATCTGCTCCGCCAGTTGACGAGTGACTCGCTCGATTTCGCCTTTGTTGGTGTGATACGCCTGGCTGGCCGCCGCCAGCAACCGGGGGAAACCGGGCATACCCATGCGGTCCTCAGGAGGGAAATACGTGCCGCCGTAATAGGGTCGCCCCTCCGGCGTCAGGAAAACCGTCATCGGCCAACCGCCGCTCCCCGTCATCATCTGCACCGCTTCCATGTACACCGCGTCCAGGTCGGGCCGTTCTTCCCGGTCCACCTTGATATTGACGAAATGCTCGTTCATCAGGCTGGCGATGTCCTCGTTCTCAAAGGACTCCCGTTCCATCACGTGGCACCAGTGGCACGCCGAGTATCCGATGCTCAGCAGAATGGGCCGGTCCTCTTCCCGCGCCCGGTTCAGCGCGTCATCGCCCCAGGGATACCAGTCCACCGGATTCTCGGCGTGCTGCAAAAGGTAGGGGCTGGTTTCGTCAATCAGGCGGTTGGGCATCAGTTCACTCCTCGTCGCAGATCCGAAAAGCGTGGCGCGGCGTATGTCAAATTACAGCCTATTCGGCTACAATTGTTTGTCAACGCCTGCCAGCATACCAGATGAAATCTTGCGTAATTGCTGTTCCATGAGAACCCGGTTCATAACCGCAACTTTGTTCGCCGTCCTGCTTGGTGCCGCGACGCTGGCCGTAACTGCCTGCGCTCCCGCCGCCGGGACCGTCGGCTTGGACATTGGGAAAACCGCCCCGCCCTTCGCGATGACGCTGTCCGACGGTTCTCAGGTTACATCCGACGCCCTGGTGGAAGCGGATCAACCGGCGCATCTCTTCTGGTTCGCCACCTGGTGACCGGAATGCCGCGCTGAGTTACAGACGCTGAACCCCATTGCCACTGAATTCGGCGAGATCGATTTCTACGTCGTTGCCTACAACGAATCCGCCCAGGAGGTTGAGGACTATATTGAGCAGCAGGGTTACACCGACCTCATCGCTGCCCAACCCGTCGGCGGGATGTTGGCGGACCTGGAAATTACTCGGCAAATGGCCATGATGGCTGTCAACGCCGATGGCATCATCTACCACCGGCAACTCATGGGAACCGCCGACCAATGGTCGCCCCATTTCACTCAACTAGCCGCCGACCCGGATGCTGTGCCTACTCATAAGCAGGTCCAACAGGAAAAAGACCAGCGTATGATGGATATGCAGCTCCCGGCTTGATGACAATAATCCCTCCGGCGTCGTTGACGCCGCAACACCGGTTCTGATCCATCCAGTGCGTATATTTGCGCCCCTCATCCTCTCCGCCCTGACCGGCGCTGCGGTCATGGCATGCGGGACCGGCAGCGCCCCGAATGCTGCGACTGCCGCTTTGCCTCCGCCGGCGGCCGCCCCGACCGTCGCGCCAGCGCCCCAAGCGGCCCCGGCTGAAGCGCCCACGGACCCTCCCGCGCCCCAACCTGCCGCCCCGGTTGCGGAAGCCACGAAGCCCGTCTTGCCGACGGACCCGCTGGCCCAGGCGACCGGTGCTCCCGCGCCGGCAACGCCTGCCGAAGTGCCGGCGCAGGCCCCCGCACCCACCGCCACGAAAGGGCCGCCGCCACCGTTTAGCGCCGTCGCTCCACCACCACTACCGACTGCCACGCCTCATCCCCTGCTTACCGCTACCGACGTCCCTACTGCCCCGGTGGGAACCGAGGTCGGTGAAATGTCGCCGCCCTTTACTATGGAGCGAACCGACGGCTCTCTCATCACGTCAGCAATCTTGGCGGAGTCTGGCCGCCCGGTTCTGATGATGTACTTCGCCACCTGGTGACCGGTCTGCCGCGCCGAGTTGCGGACGCTGAACCCCATCCTGGCCGACTATGCTGACCGGGTTGACTTCTATCTGGTCGCCTTCAACGAAAGCGCCGGCCGGCTGGAAGGTTACGTCACGGAGAACGGATACTCGAATATGACCGCAACCCAGCCGGTAGGTTCAATGCTGCGCGACCTGAAAGTCGTCAGCCAGTCCTCTTTCATCGGAATGGATAGCAATAGCGTGATCACATTCCGCAAGGGCTACGGCGGTCAATCGGTTGATTTTCGCGCCGAACTGGAACGAATGACGGCCCAATAACGGCTACCGCTCCCCGTCAAGGGAAAACCCGAGCAGCCCCCGCCGGGGAGCGTACTCCATATCCATATCGTTCAGTATGTCCCGGCCCAGCAGCGAATCCAGGCCGTCGGTCGCCGGGTCCGGTTTGCCGATGTACAGGTCAAGCTCAAATTCCCGCGGCATATCGTCATCATAGAACTCAATGATGGCGGGTTCTGTATGATAAACATGCGTTCCGCCGGCGCTGATGAATTCCAACGGCCTGGTCAGTCGGTCAAAAGGGCAGCCGATGCGGGCTCCGGCGTCCGGGTGCAGTATGGTGGTATCCGAACCCGTATCGACGAGAAAACGCACCGACCCGACTACATCAAGTCCGGGGATGGTCAATTGGCACCAGACATAGGGACTGCCGTCCGCCGCAAAGTAACCGGCAATCACAGTATCACCCGGCGCGGCTTGGTATTCAGATATATCTCAGCGGCAGAGCCGGGGTGCTCGCCCAACTCCTTGATTTTCGCCACCAATTCCTCAATCGAGTCAGCGACGACAAACGTGCCGTTTTCGGTCAGCGCTACCCGCTGGTCCGGGTACTTCTGCATCAGCGCAGGCTGCATCGCTTGCAGGTGTTCCGAGCGCTCAACGTAGCTGCGGTGCTTGGCCAGTTCCTCCGGGGTTGCCTGGCGCGTTGTGATCGTTACCTTGGGTTTCTTGCCGTCTGTCCTGAATATCGCCACCGTTTTCCCCCTTCGTCGGAGTCCCAATTACGCCTATCGCGCCACCGGCGTGCCGTCCAGTTCAGCCGCCAGCAGCGCCGCCACGTCGTCCAGCGGCAACGCCCCCCGGTTCTCCCCATCCCGCGTCCGCACCGCCGCCGCGCCGGCCTCAGCCTCCCGGTCACCAACCACCAGCATATAAGGCGTTTTCTGCAATTGCGCCTGTCGGATTTTCTGGTTCATCCGCTCGCTGCGGTCATCCACTTCCACGCGGAACCCGGCATCGCGCAACCGCTCGGCCACCTGTTCGGCGTACTCGTTATGCCGGTCGGCAATCGGAATCACCACCGCCTGCACCGGCGCCAGCCACAACGGGAACGCCCCGGCGTAATGCTCCACCAGCACGCCGAAAAAGCGTTCCAGCGAGCCCAGAATAGCCCGGTGCACCATGTAGGGCTGGGAACGGTTGCCCTGGTCGTCCTGAAACACCAGGTCAAAGCGTTCCGGCAGATTGAAGTCGAACTGCACGGTGGTGCATTGCCAGGCCCGCCCCAGGGCGTCGGTGATGTTGATGTCAATCTTTGGGCCATAGAAGGCGCCGCCGCCCTCGTCCACGTCGTAGGGCAGGCCACGGGATACCAGGGCCTGCCGCAGTGATTCCGTGGCGTGCTCCCACATCTCCGGCTCGCCAACGTACTTTTCCGGCCGGGTGGACAACATAATGTCGTAGTCCTCAAACCCGAAAGCGGCCAGAATCTCAAAGGTCATGTCCAGCACGCCGCCCACTTCGCCCGGCACCTGCTCCGGCAGACAGAAAATGTGAGCGTCGTCCTGGGTGAACCCCCGGACCCGCGTTATCCCGTGCAGCACGCCGCTGCGCTCGTAGCGATAGACGGTGCCCAACTCGGCAATCCGCAAGGGCAACTCCCGGTAGCTGCGCAGCGCCGAGCGATAAACCTGGATGTGGAACGGGCAGTTCATCGGCTTCAGAAAGTATTCCTGGTCGTCGATTTCCATGGGCGCGTACATACTGTCCCGGTAGAAATCCAGATGCCCGCTGGTTTCCCACAGCCGCGCCCGCCCGATGTGCGGCGAATAGACGATGTTGTAGCCCCGCCGGTAATGGATGTCGCGCCAGTAATTTTCGATGATTGACCGGATGACCCCGCCCTTGGGATGCCAGACAATGAGGCCCGGGCCGATTTCGTCGTGGACGGTGAACAGGTTGAGTTGGCGGCTCAACGTCCGGTGGTCCCGCCGTTCCGCTTCCGCCAGCCGCTCCAGGTGCGCCTCCAGCGCTTCCTGCGACTCAAAAGCGGTGCCGTAAATCCGTTGCAGCATGGGCCGGTTTTCATCGCCCCGCCAGTAGGCGCCGGCGGTGTGCAGCAGTTTGACGGCCGCAATCTCCCCGGTGCTGCCCACGTGCGGCCCCTGGCACAGGTCGGTAAATTCGCCGTGCCGGTATATGCTGAGCGTCGTCTCGTCGGGCAAGTCGTCGATAATTTCCTGCTTGTAGGGCTGAGCGGAAAACATGGACTTGGCGGAGTCGCGGCCCAACTCCTCACGGACGAGCGGCGCATCGGCCTTGATGGTGTCCAGCATCAACGCCTCGATCCGTTCCAGGTCCTCCGGCGTGAAAGGCCGTTCCACCTCAAAGTCATAGTAGAACCCGTCGGCCGTCGGCGGCCCGATACCCACCTTGGCCTCGGGAAACAGTTTCAGAACGGCGTCGGCCATCACATGGGCCGCCGAGTGGCGCATCCGGTGGCGCAAGGATGCGATGGGATCGTCAACGGCGTGTTCCGGGGTTCCGTGGTCGAGCATGGGGGAGTACCTGCTTAATGAATGAGGATGACGATATGCATTATACGCCAACCCCCGGCTCGGAGCGCTTAATGCCGCTCTGCCGTAAAGCCGATGACGCCGTGGTCAACGTCAATCTGCCAGGTTCGCCAATGGTTCAGGATGTCCCGGCCTAGCAACGACGGAATGTCGGCGTTGTCGTCAGTGGCGTCGGCAACGTACAGGGTAGTGGCATAGCGGAGCGGCGTCGCGGAAGCGTCGTCATGGAAAGTGAGCGTTCCGGGTACGAGGCGATAAATGGACCCGCCGCCGATGCCGTTGATTTGTATCGTTTCCGCTTCCCGCAGGACGGCTTGGGGTATCGCCAGTTTGGGAATGTCCACGGGGTGAATTGCCGTAATCCTCGCTCCGCTGTCAACCAGAAACGTCAAAGCCGCCGGCGGACTATCGGGGTTTGTTCTGACCGTTGCTTCCACAAAATAGCCGTCGTCGGTTATGCTTCCGGTAATCATAGAATCATCAATTTGGGCTTGGTGGCCATGAATCCGGTGGCGACGGCCCCGCCGAGGCAACCCAATTCCTTGAGGAGACCGGCCAGTTCCAGGCTGGTAGGCGCGACGGCCACCAACCCATTTTCGTCCACGCCCACCCACTGGTCAGGATATTCGGCGGTCAGGGCGGCCTTGTCCCGCCACAGCCTCAGGTTAGCGGCATGGTAGCGTTTCATCAGGTCGTTGAATTCGTCAACGTCGCCGGTGAATGGAACCGGCGTGGCTTTTGCAGCAGGCATAATGTTTTCTCCCTATTGGGCTTATAGGTTCAATCTTTGGTAAGCGCTACGACGATGGCAGAGGTGTCGGCAACCATCACTTTGGCAACCCCCGCTCATCGTATGATAGCGTTCCGTTTTAGGTGGTTTGGTTTTTGTCATTGCGAGCGTAGCGTGGCAATCCCGTTGGCGTAGCAGCAGTTTTAGTCGCTCGGATACCACGCTGGGAAACTGAACCACCTAAATTGCAACGCTACCTCATCGTATAGTTCCTCTTGCCAGACTTTGGAAGGCGGGTTGTTGTCGTCGAAGGGATGCTCCTCGCGCCAGCGACGGGCTGCGGAAACGATTGGCGCCATTTCCGCCGGCGACGGCTTGCGACGCGGCCGCGTTTCCGCTTCCAATGCGTCCCCTGCCATGTTCAGAGCCCGCTCAGGCGCGTCGGCGCCGACAATGCCCAGCCGTCGGGCCAAAGCAGCCAAGCGCGCCTCCATCTCCGGCTTTAGCGTAGTAGCCATCTAATCCTCCTGCTGCGGCCCGACGTGTGGCCGCATATCCCGACGAAACCCGCGCGAGGCAAACCGACACATTATCGTCAAACAGACCACGTTATGCGTCCGCCTCCTACGACGGAGCAACGATTCAACTCAACGGCGTGTTCCAGCGTTCCACGGCCCAGCATAATCCTACCCGCCTGGGGGAAAGTTCGCCTGCTATTATACCTAAGGCCGGCGCGTCGGTTGTCTGCCTCTTTGCAGTAAGACCCGACATCGGCATCTGCCGGGAAATTTTGGGCCGCATCGATATGCCCCAACACCGTTCGGCTTTGAAGGAGCTGGACCGCGGCCGTCTTTTGTTCTACGTAACCTTCCACGGAGGCGCGGGCTACCTTGACCACGCAACCTTTCTCGACGAAATTGCCAACGCCGGATAGTGCCACTTATCTGGAACAGGTTGGGCTGGAGCACCGCAAACGCTTCGGCCAATTTTTTACGCCCCCTGCCGTCGCCGGTTTCATGGTGCAGTGGGCTTTAGGCTCCGCCGACACGTCGCTGTATGACCCGGCTTTCGGGCTGGGGGCTTTTCTACAGCCCGTTGCCGGAGATAACCGGATTCATTTTGCAGCCAGCGAAGTTGACCCGGCGATTCTGCGTTTTTGGGCTAACGCCACTAACCGCGATACGTCGTTTATCGCTAACGAGGACTACCTGCTTTCCTGGGGACAACAACGCGAGAATATCGTATGCAATCCCCCCTATATGCGATTTCAGAAATTTCATAACCGCGATGCCGTCCTCAGCGCGTTTTCCGCGAATCTTGGCCTGCGGTTATCCGGCTACATCAACACCGCCTCGGCCTTTCTGCTCAAGTCCCTTTCCGAAATTGGCAACGGCGGCCGGATGGCTTACATAATGCCGCTGGAGTTCCTGAATACGGGTTACGGCAAGCTGGTGAAGACAAGATTAATGGCTGGTGGTCATTTGGCCGCAATCATCAGCCTCGATTGCGAGAAGGACGTTGTGCCCGACGCTATAACCTCGGTGGGCATTATCCTCTACGACGCCGGCGCAAGTTGCGACGCAGTGGATTTTCACTCCGTTACGTCCCTTGATGCCCTGCCCGACGTTCTAGCCTCGCCGCCCATTGCCCGAGTTCCGCTTGCCGACTTGGACCCTGATACCAAGTGGCTCACTTATTTCACGCCAACCGCGCATCGCCATAATGCCGATGCTATGGTTAGCCTCAGTTACTACGGACGCTTCAGCCGCGGCATCGCTACTGGAGCCAACGAGTTCTTCACGCTCCGCCCTTCCCAAGCTCGACGATGGGGATTGCAAGAGTCCGAATACCTTTCCTGCATCACCCGCAGCTCGCTGATCAGAAAACCGATTTTCTCGGCAGCGGATTACCACCGGCTGGTTCGTGATGACGCTCCGGCGCTGCTGTTTTCTCCCAGCGGCCTCCTTTCGCCGCAGGCCGAAGGTTATATCGAATTTGGCGAAGCCAACGGCTACCACCGGCGGTTTATCACCCGCAACCGTACCCCCTGGTACAAAACGGAGAGCCGTGATCCGGCCCCGCTGTTCCTGGGCGTTTTCTCCCGTGGAGACTACAAGATAATCCGTAATCAAAGCGACGCCGTCAGCCTGACCTGTTTTCACGGATTCCGCCCTAACCTGTACGGACGGCAATATATTGACCACCTGTTTTTGTATTTCCTCTCGCAAGCCGGGCGGAAAATCGTAGCCCGTTCGATGCGTAAGTACGGCAATTCCCTGGGCAAATTCGAGCCTAACGACGTGAATGGGGCATATGTGCCAAGTCCGGCATTGTTTGACGAACTGACTTCCGACCAAATTCGGGACGCATTGCGGTGCGTTAACCGAACTGGTTGCGTGCCGGAACAGACCAACGCCTTTTTTGCGAAACTGGCGTAGGGTGGTTCGCCGGTTGGCTGTATAATGGATCCCAAAGTCCGTAAGCAGTAATTTTGGAGGTTCCTAACCTAATGGATGACCTTCGTCAGCATCTCACCGACCTCTCCACCAAGCTGGATGCCGTCGTGGAGCGTCTTTGACCTCGCCGGCCGTGAAAAATCCATCGCCGAACTCGAAAGCGAGGCGGCCGCTCCCGGTTTCTGGGACGACCCGGCTCGCGCCCAGCGCAAGATGCAGGAGTTGGGGCAACTGCAACAATCGTTGGAATTGTGGCATGGCTTGCAGTCCCAGGTGGCCGACCTGCTGGAATTGACCGAACTAGCCATCGAGACCGATGACGACAGCTTCACCGATGAGCTGACCGCAGAGACCACTGCGGTAACCGCTGCCCTCGCGCGGGCTGAAATCGCGCTCACCCTGTCCGGCCCCTACGACGGCCGTCCGGCTATCCTGACCATCCACTCCGGCGCCGGCGGCACCGACTCCCACGATTGGGTCGAGATGCTGACCGGCATGTACGCCGGTTGGGCCACCGCCGGCAATCGGCCCGTACAGGTCCTGAACACCGCCTATGGGGATGAAGCCGGCCTCCGCACCAGCACCATGGAAATCGGAGGCGAACACGCCTTCGGCTACCTCAACGCCGAGGTTGGGGTGCACCGGCTGGTGCGAATGTCTCCCTTTGACCCGGCGCGCCGTCGTCAAACGTCTTTTGCCCGGGTTGAGGTTCTGCCGGCCGTTCTCGATGGTGACACCGAGGTGGAAATAAGGGCCGAAGACCTGAAGATGGACTTTTTCCGGTCCAGCGGCCCCGGCGGTCAGAACGTGCAGAAAGTCGCGTCGGCGGTGCGACTCACCCACCTTCCTAGCGGCCTCGTGGTGTCCTGCCAGACCGAGCGGTCCCAGCATCAAAACCGCGACTACGCCATGCGTATCCTCAAGGCCAAGCTGCTGGCCCTCCACGAGGAAGAGCGAGAAAAAGAACTGTCATCCCTGCGCGGCGAGCGAATCTCCGCTGAGTGGGGCAACCAGATACGGAGCTACGTCCTGCACCCTTACAAATCGGTGAAAGACCACCGCACCGATCACCAAACCGGCAACACCGACGCCGTGCTCGCTGGGAATATCGACGATTTCATTGCAGCCTGGCTGGTCAGCAAGCTGGGTAACGACGATTAGCCGCATCCACGTTTCCCGTGATATATGCGTAGGGGCGACCCTCGTGGTCGCCCCCGTCCGTTCTCAGTCAAATCTGGCTGCGGCCCCTCTCTACCCGGCAACATCCGGCGGGCTGGGCCGCATCGGAGACAGCAGGTGTCCCATGCTGTCCCGCTTGGTTCTCAGGTAGGACACGTTGGACTCGTTCGGTTCCACGCTCAAACCGACCCGGTCCGTCACCTGCACCCCAAGTCCGCTGATGCCGGCCATCTTGTGGGGGTTGTTGGTGACCAAACGCGCCCGATTGATGTTCAGATCCCGCATGATTTGGACGGCCAAATCGTATTTCCGCTCGTCGGGCTGAAATCCCAGGGCTACATTGGCCTCGATGGTGTCCATACCCTGATCCTGCAGGGCGTAGGCCTTGATTTTGTTGTGCAGCCCGATCCCGCGGCCTTCCTGGCGCAGATACAGCAACGCCCCGGAGCCGTGCTCAAACAACATTCGTATCGCCATGTCCAGCTGTTGCCCGCAGTCGCACTTGAGGCTTCCGAAAGCGTCCCCGGTCAGGCATTCACTGTGCACCCGCACCAGCACCTCATCGTCCTCGTTCCAATCGCCCACTACCAGCGCGGCGTGCTCCCCGCTGTCCACGACGCTCCGGTATCCGATCAGGCGGGCGACGCCATACTGAGTGGGCAGGTCCGCTTCCGCAACCCTGCTGATCAGGTCTTCCGTCATGCGCCGGTGGGCAATGAGTTGGGCGATGCTGAAGATTTTCAGGTCATGCTTTACCGCAAACCGCTCCAACTCCGGGAGGCGCGCCATCGTCCCGTCTTCGTTCATGATCTCGCAAACTACGCCGGCCGGATAAGCGCCTCCGGCTTTGCACATATCCACGATGGCTTCCGTGTGCCCCGGACGCTTCAGCACCCCATTGGGGTCTGCTCGAAGCGGGAACATATGCCCCGGATGCACGAAATCCGAAGGTTTCGAACCGGGGTCAATCAGCGCCCGGATGGTCGCGCTGCGGTCATAGGCTGATATGCCGGTGGAAGTGCCATTCTTGTAGTCCACCGAGGTCGTGAACGCCGTTGGCTGGTCTGACCGGGAGTTGCGGCTCCGCAGCATCGGGATTTGCAACTCATCAAGCCGTTCTCCCTGCATGGGGACGCACACCAAGCCTCGAGCGTGACTTACCATGAACGTAACGGCTTCGGGCGTCGCATGCTCCGCAAACAGGAAGAGGTCTCCCTCGTTCTCGCGCCCCTCGTCATCAACGACGATCACGAATTTACCGGAGGCCAAGTCTTCAAGCGCCTCTTCAAGGCTGCATAAGGGCATCATTCGCTTCCTTGACCAATCGGGTCGTGCTGGCGCCGGTATTCAATCAGATCAGCAATTGACAGGATGTTCAGGGCGTGCTGCTTTGCCATGGGAATCAAGTCGGGCATCCGCGCCATGGTTCCGTCGTCTTTCATGATCTCGCAAACCACGCCGGCCGGATAAAGCCCCGCCAAACGGCAGAGGTCGATAATCGCCTCCGTGTGACCGGCCCGAACCAGTACCCCGCCCCGGTGATAGCGCAAAGGGAAAAGATGACCGGGCTGGATGAAATCGGTCGGCTGAGCCTCCGGATCGATCAGCGCCCGGATGGTAGCGGCTCGATCGTAGGCGGATATGCCCGTCGTGGTGTCAATGGCGTAGTCCACCGGCATGGTGAATGCCGTTGGCATCGCCGCGTCGGAATGACGGCTGGGCAGCATGGGAATGTCCAACTCGGCCAGTCGTTCCGCCAACATGGGCATACACAACTGCCCCCGGGCGTGCGTCACCATGAAGTTGACGGCGTCCGGCGTGACGTACTGTGCCGGCATCACCAGGTCGCCCTCATTTTCCCGGTCCTCGTCGTCCACCACGATGAGGAACTTACCGGCTTTCAGGTCTTCAAGACCTTTTTCGATGCTAACTAATTGCATCTGAACTCTGCATCCGGTGGCTCGAGCGCGCCCCAGATCAGCTGAATCTGGCGGCCAGCAGGCTCTCCACGTATTTAGCCAGAATATCCGCTTCCAAGTTCACCAGATCACCAACTTCCCGTTCGTGCAAGTTGGTGTTCTGCATCGTGAAGGGGATTACCGAAATCGTGAATCGGTACTCTGACCTTTGTACCACCGTCAAGCTGATTCCGTCAACCGCGATAAAGCCTTTCTCCACTATGTAAGGCGCCAGGGATCCGGGAGCCTCCACCTCCATGATGTAGCAGTCCGCCTCGGGCGTGAACCCGGTAACCGTTCCGGTGCCATCCACGTGGCCTTGCACGATGTGACCGCCCATCCGGTCGTGGACGGCCAAAGCTCGCTCCAGATTCACCGCGCTGCCGGCGTCCGCCTGCTCCAGGGAAGTCCGCCTCAGCGTCTCCGGCGCCAGATCCACGGCAAAGCCGTCGGTTCCAAACTCCACCACCGTCAGACAAGCGCCATTGACGGCGATGCTGTCGCCCAGTTTCACGTCCTCCACAACCCGACCGGCATTGATTTTCAGCCGGTAGCCGTCAAGGGAGGACACCCGTCCCACTTCTTCCACGATTCCGGTGAACATTTATGCGTCTCCCTGAGTTGGATAGCCGGTGATCAGCCAATCCGGGCCGATCCGCTCCATGTCGGTGCGCTCCAACCGCCACGCATCCGCCAGCAGCGTGGCGCCATTCCCTTCAATTGGTGAACGCGCGCCCGCGCCGCCGATAAGCGCTGGGCCAATAAACACGTGAACCTTGTCAATCAATCCGCCGTCCAGCATGGCCCCCAGCACGCCGCCGCCCCCTTCAACCAGCATACTGACGACGCCTTCCCCGCCGAGATGCTTCAGGAGCGCCGACAGGTTCACCCGGTTTTCATTTCCGGGGAAGGCCAGTACCGTCGCCCCGGCGTCTTCCAAAGCGGCGACGCGCTCCGGGGCCGCGTTTCCGTTGGTGGCAATCACCGTCCGGCCCGGTTGACGCAGCATCCGCGCGTTGGTCGGCGTGCGGGCGTTGCTGTCCACCACCACCCGCGCCGGTTGCAGGTCCGTCGGGAGCGTGTTCCCATCCGCATCCCGCGCCGTAAGCTGCGGGTCGTCGGCCAGCGCGGTGCCGATGCCCACCATGATGCCGTCCAACTCTTTCCGCATCCGCTGCACCCGGGCCCGGGCCGCCGGCCCGGTAATCCACTGCGAGTCCCCGGTGCGCGTGGCAATCTTGCCGTCCAGGCTCATTGCGAACTTGGCAACCACATACGGCATTCCGGTGGTAACGTGCTTGGCGAATGCCTCGTACAGTTCCTCCGCCTCGGAATTGGGTTCGCGCTCAACCGCGATCCCCACCGCTCGCAGCGCCGCCGCGCCCCCGCCGGCCACCCTGGGATTAGGGTCGGTCACCGCGTACACCACCCGTTCAATGCCGGCCGCTATGATGGCGTCGGTACAGGGCGGCGTCCGTCCGTAGTGGCAGCACGGCTCCAAAGTAGTGTACAGCGTCGCGCCACGGGCCTGCCCGGCTGCCTGCTGGAGAGCGCCGATTTCGGCGTGCCGCTGTCCCGGAGGCAGCGTATATCCCTCGCCCATCACAACGCCGTCCCTCAAGACCACCGCGCCCACCGCCGGGTTCGGGCTGGTGGAGCCTAAAGCAACGCGAGCTAATGCAATCGCCCGCTCCATGGGGTTGTCGCCGGTAGCCATGTCAACCCGTTTCCGGCCCCGTGAAATCCTGGTGAAAACGGCTGGCCGTCGGCCCGGATTGCCCCTGATACCGGCTGCCCAGCTCCGGCGAGCCGTAAAGTCGCTCGGCGGGTTCAGTAAGCCGCAGGAACGAAATCTGCCCGATTTTCATGCCTTGGTATAGCGCGATAGGCAGGCGGGCGACGTTGCTCAGTTCCAGCGTCAGCCGCCCTTTCCAGCCGGGATCAACAAAGCCCGCGGTGCTGTGGATGAGCAGGCCGATGCGGCCCAGGCTGCTTTTGCCCTCCAGCCGAGCCACCAGGTCGTCGGGCAACTCAATGCGCTCCAGGGTGCTGGCCAGGACGAACTCCCCCGGATGGAGCATGAAGGGCGTCGCCGCGTCAATCTCCACTTCTTCTGTGAGATTGTCCAGCGGCTCCCTGACGTCGATGTAAGGCTGCCGCGAGTTGGAGAACACCAGAAAGCGGGAATCCAGGTGCAGGTCAATGCTGGCCGGCTGGATGTCGTCAGCGTCTATGGGGTCAACGACGATGCGCCCTTCGGCAATCTGCTGGCGGATGCTGCGGTCGCTGAGTACCATAAAAATCGCAACCTGGGCGCGCCCGCCCGGTTCCTGGCGGCTATTCTAGCACGTTTTGTAGGGGCGAATAATTATTCGCCCCTACTCGATAGCGTTCCGTTTTAGGTGGTTTGGTTTTTGTCATTGCAAGCGTAGCGTGGCAATCCCGTTGGCGTAGCAGCAGTTTTAGGCGCTCGGATACCCCGCTGGGAAACTGAACCACCTAAATTGCAACGCTACCCCCTACTCGCCTGACAAAGCGGTTGACCAGGCTGAATCAGCGAAGTTCGTACACGCCATAGACGGTTATAGAGATTTCCTCCTCTCCCACCGCGAAGGAGGAAGAATCGTAAGCCAGAGCGGCAAATTCGCGAACGGCGTCGAACGCTTCCGCGACGGGGCTTTCGGAAATCACCATGAGTGGGCCGAGTTGACGGCCCGAAAACCTCGCCATCTCCGCGGCTTTGCCGCGCATATCCGTTACCGCCGCCTGTCGCGCCTTACTCTCCATCGCGGAGGTATCGGAGAAGGAATACACCAGGCTGTCGAATACGACGTTGTCCCCACCGGCAGTGATAGCGGCGTCGATAACGGCCCCGGTGGTCTCTATGCTGCGCACTGTAACCTTGAGGTTATAGTCAACTTCGTACCCCCGCAAAACTCGACCCTGGTCCGTGTAATCATAGGCTGGATACACGCTGAAACCACTGGTGGTTCTGTCCTTATCGGCGACGCCATTGTCCTTGAGCGCGGTCAGGATGGCTTGCACCGAGGCGTCGGCGGTGGCTTTGGCGCCGGCTACGGTTTTGTCAGTTACCGACACTCCCAGGGCCAGGTTGGCGACGTCCGGCGTTCCGGTTGCCGTGCCTCTACCGGAAACCTGAATTACGTCGTAGGGATAGCCGGCCACCTGCGCCACGGGCTGTGACGGGCTGGCAACGGGCGGGCCGGCCCGCTCGGTCAACGCCGCCACCGGCGGCAATCGGAAGGCCCACGCCGCCAACAAGAGCAGCAAGGCGACGCCGGCAACGGGCAGGATGTATTTCAGCGCGATTTGGCGGGACATTGGTATGGCCTCCTGTTTGCGATGGGTTGTTGTATTCAATACGTCAGGGCGGGCAAAACGGATCGGGCCGTCCGTTTCCGCTTATCCCTGGAAGTTGACCCGCCCGCCCAGCAAGGCGCGGGCCATCACGAACTTATGGATCTCTGAAGTGCCGCCGCCGATGCGGGCGTGGCGGAGCATATGGTACCAATGCGCAATCGGCAGATCCAACGTCTCCCCCAATCCGCCGAACACCTGCATAATCTTGTCGATGCTGCGCCAGCCCCATTCGCCGGCCGCGTATTTCACCATCGACGCCTCCACCCGCACGTCCTCCCCGGCGTCGGCCCGCGCTGCCGTTTCCCGCGCCACGGAGCGAAGGGCGATGATGTCCATATACACGTCAGTCAGCATCCACTGAATGGCCTGCCGATCCGCGATAGGCCGGCCGTAGGTCACCCGCTGCTGCGACCATTCAATCGCCATCTCCAGCGCCCGCGTCAGTATCCCCAACGCCATCGCGCCCCGCAGCAGCCGGTCGTGATGCACCAGCCACTGCTGCCCCAGCGTGAACCCGCCGCCGACTTCTCCCAGCACCTGCGTTTGCGGCACCCGCACGTTGTCCAGGTGAATGTAGTGCTGCTGTGCCTTGGTAGGCACAATCCACACTCGTATCGGTTCAAACGACACCCCCGGCGTGGGATTGTCGATGATAAACATCGTGATGCCGCCGCGCTGCATCTTCTCCGGGTCGGTGACCGCCTGCACCAGCAGGAAGTCGGCCGATGCCGCGCCGGATATGAACATCTTGGTGCCATTCAGGACCCAGTCGTCGCCATCGCGCACGGCCCGAGTCTGCATCATACCGCCGGGGTCGGAGCCGGCTTCCGGCTCGGTTTGCCCGAAGGAATAGTACAAATCCCCGTTGATGGCGGGATAAAGGTACTTTTCTTCCTGCTCCGGCGTGCAGGCGCCGATCATGAACATCGGAACCGGCGAAGTCGGCAGGTGCACGATGCTGCGATGCACCTCTTCTTCCAGCGCCAGATGACCCAGCGCGCCCATTCCGCCGCCGCCGTATTCTTCAGGCACGAAGGAAGTGTAAATGCCGGTCTGCTGCGAGATATTGTTCAGCCGTCCCCATTGCTCCGCGGAAAGCGTGCCCAGAACCCCGGGAACGGTTTCTAAGACGCCACGGGGCGCCCCGTTATCCGGCTCGCCCTCCTGCGGCGGATGCGCCAGGTATTCCGGTTCCAGCGGAACGCACTCGTCGCGCACAATTTGGCGCACTGTGTTCTTGAGGGCGTCTAGTTCCGGAGGCAATCCGATTTCCTGGGTCATGCTATCTCCACTAATGGAAGGGACAAACGTACTTCAGGGCCTCCAGGGCCGGGTTGTCGTCGTCGGACGGGGCCAGCCGAGCCACGTATTCTCCCTCTGCCGCCGGCTGGGGCGCCGCTGCCGCTTCGATAACTTCCATCACCGAACCGACCGTCCCGAACACGATGGCCGCTGCCAACACAACCAGGATGCCGATGCCAACCATTTTCCGTTTCATATCGCGGCCACCCCATCCGTATTGAGGGTGGTATCGTCTCCCCATTCCGACGGGCCATCATTCTATAACACCGGACGCTTGCGCGCTACGGACCGACTGACGCGGGTAACGTTCCGTTTTAGGTGGTTTGGTCTTTGTCATTGCGAGCGCAGCGTGGCAATCTCGTTGGCGCAGCAGCAGTTTTGGCCGCTCGAATGCATTGCCGTAAAACTGAACCACCTAAATTGCAACGCTACCACTGACGCGCCGGCGCGGCAACCAATGCCGCCAGGTGTTAGAATACCCATCACGCCACATTAGGCAAACCGCCCGGGAATTCTCGCCAATCCGAGGCGATTGACTGACTGCTTATGAGCATGACTGAGCTACGAAACCTCCCCAGCGTGGAGCGGGTGTTGAACAGCATCGCCCTGGAATCCGCGGTTCAATCCATCGGCCGGGATGGTGTAGTAGAGCTTACCCGGGAGGCGCTGACCGCCGCCCGTCGCAGGGTGATGTCGGGAGAATCGGCGCCGACCGACGAAGACGTCGCCCGCCAGGTGTTGCAACTCGTCAGCGAACTCGCCGCTCCTTCGCCGCGCCCCGTGATCAATGCCACCGGCGTCATCATCCATACCAACTTGGGCCGCGCCCCCTTGAGCCAGGCGGCCATGCGGGCCGCTCAGGCGGCCGCTGTTGGTTATTCCGACCTGGAAATCGACCTGGACACTGGCCGCCGCGGCTCGCGGCAAGCCCATCTGCAATCTCTCCTCTGTCGGATAACCGGCGCGGAGGCTGCTTTGGCGGTTAACAACAACGCTTCCGCATTGTTGTTGGGCCTCTCGGCGTTGGCCGCCGGCCGCGAGGTGGTCGTCGCTCGCGGCGAGGCCGTGGAAATCGGCGGCGGATTCCGCATACCCGACGTGTTGCGTCAAAGCGGCTGTACGCTGGTCGACGTCGGAACCACCAACCGCACCTACGTCCGCGACTACGCCGACGCCATCACCGATAACACCGCGGCATTCCTCAAAGCCCACGCCAGCAATTTTCGGATTGAAGGGTTCACCGCCGAGGTGAACGAGCGGGATTTGGCCGTTCTCGGCGCCGGAGCCGGGATCCCGGTGCTCCACGACATCGGCAGCGGCGCCCTGCTGCCCACCGAACGCTACGGCCTGGCCCACGAACCGACCCCCCAGGAGAGCGTCGCCGCCGGCGTCGGCCTGATATTTTTCTCCGGCGATAAGCTCCTCGGCGGGCCGCAGGCCGGCATCGTGGTCGGAAAGCGCGATCTGGTGCAAAGCCTGGAACGGCACCCGTTGGCCCGGGCGGTGCGTATCGACAAGATGAGCCTGGCCAGCCTCACCGCTACCCTGGTGCACTACGTGTACGGCGACGCCGAAACCGAAATACCCGTTTGGCGCATGATCTCTGCTGACCCCGAATCCGTCCGCGCCAGGGCGCAGGCGTGGCGCGAGGTCATCGCCGACACCAACGAGGTGGAGGCCGCGGTGTCGCCGTCTCGAGCCGCCATCGGAGGTGGCAGCCTGCCCGGTGAGACCCTGCCCTCCTGGACCTTATCCATCGCCCTTCGTAACGGCCGGTCTCCCGAATCCCTGATGTCTGTGCTGCGTAGCCAGCCGACACCTGTGATTGCGCGTATTGAGGAAGACGCGGTCCGGTTGGATCCCCGAACGGTGTTGCCGGACCAGGATGATGCCGTGCTCCGAGCCATCGCCGTCGCCCTTTCGTAATCAAGAGACCGGAACCAAGATATTGAGGTTTAGCGTGTCGGACTTCCTGTTGGTACACGGCGCCGGCCAGGGCGCTTGGAGTTGGGGTAAAGTTTGGGGACATATGACCGCCCCCGCCGAGCATCCCCCGCCCTTGTTCCGGGCCCGCCAATCCGTCCGGGTTCGGGCCATCGACCTGCCCGGACACGGCGCGGACGCGGCCCAGGACGTTGCCATGGTTGACCTGGCGGAAAGCGTCCAGACCGTTGCTCGCGTCGCTGAACGGGAAGACTTCCGTGATTTTACCTTGGTCGGACACGAGCTTGGGGGCACCGTGGCATTGTTGGCGGCCCCTCAAATGTCGGTAAAACCCCGGCGGATCGTCCTCGTGGGCGGCATTGTCCCGGGCCACGGCCGCCCGCCGGCCTCGGTATATCCCGCTCCGGTTGGGGCATTGATCCGTTTCTGCCGTACCCTCGGCGTCTTGTCGGCCCGGGACATACCGGTGCCCCTCGGCGCCATCAACCGGTACTGGTGCCGGGGATTGGACAATTTGCAGCAGGCCCAAACCATTGGTCACTTCGGACCTTTGCCCTTGCGAATGCTGACTCAACCGGTTTCGCTGGACTTGGGTAACCTGCCGTGCCCGGTCACCTACGTGGTCCTGGGCAACGACCGCCTTATCACCCCCTCGCGCCAGCGTAGCATGGCCGGCCGCATCCCTAACGCCACCGTAGTTGAACTGGACGCCGCCCACCAGGTCGCCGTCCAGCGCCCCCGCGAACTGGCCGAAACCCTCCTCGCCGCGTGAGAGATCATCCATGACGGGCGGAACATTCATCGCCGACCTGCATACCCATTCCCCTTACGCCTTCGCGTGCAGTAAGCAACTGACCCTGGACAATTTGGCGATTTGGGCGCGGCGCAAGGGCATCGACCTGCTGTCCACCGGCGATTTCACCCATCCGGACTGGTTCGCCAATCTGGGCTCCCATCTCGTCGCTGACCAGGACGGGCTGTATCACTACGGTGATGTGCGTTTCGCCCCCGGAACCGAAATCAGCTGCGTATATCGGCAGGGTGGCCGGGTTCGGCGTATCCATATGCTCGTGTTGCTGCCCACTCTGGAAGCCGCGGCGCAGTTGACCCGTAATTTGGAGCGTTACGGCAATATGGCAAGCGATGGCCGCCCCACGGTGAGCCTCTCCGCCCGGGATCTCCTGTCGCTGGCGCTGGACGTAACGCCCGCGGCGTGTGTAATCCCGGCCCACGTCTGGACTCCCTGGTATGGTATCTACGGCTCCCGCAGCGGTTTCGACAGCCTGGACGATTGTTTCGGCGACTTGGCTCCCCTCGTTACCGCCGTTGAGACCGGCCTCTCCTCCGACCCCGCAATGAACTGGCGCGTTTCCGAATTGAACGACCGCTCCATAGTGTCCTTCTCCGATGCTCACTCGCTGCCCCGGTTGGGCCGAGAGGTTACCGCTTTCTCCGCGCCATTGTCCTGGAGCGGCCTCACCGATGCTCTCCGCAACCAGGGCGTTGCCTACACCGTTGAGTTCTATCCTGAAGAAGGCAAATACCATTACAGCGGACACCGCAAATGCGGCGTCTCCTACGGTTCCACTGAACTGGAAAACAACGGAACCACCTGCCCGGTGTGCGGGCGAAGCATGACCCTGGGAGTGCTCTACCGTGTCTCATCGCTGGCAGCGCTTCCCGTTGACGAAGGCCCCAACCCCGACGCCAGCGGATTCATCCACAGCAATACGGAACGGCCTCCCTTTGCCCGCCTGATCCCTTTGCAGGAAATCATCGCCGCCGTCCACGGCGTCGGCGTCAACACCCGCACCGTAACGCGGGAGTACACCAAAATCACTGACGCAATTGGCAATGAACTGGATGCGCTGCTCCACGCTTCTTCCGATGACCTCACCGCAGTAACCGGCGAACCCGTAGCCAGCGCAATCCTGCGCTCCCGTATCGGCCAGGTCCAGATAGAGCCGGGTTTCGACGGTCAGTACGGCTCAATTTCCCTGGCGGCAGACCCACCCGTTGACCCTATGCCCCGGCTGTTTTAGGTAGCGTTCCGTTTTAGGTGGTTTGGTTTTTGTCATTGCGAGCGTAGCGTGGCAATCTCGTTAGCGCAGCAGCAGTTTTAGCCACTCGAATGCGTTCCCGGAAAACTGAACCACCTCAATTGCAACGCTACCGCTGTTTTAGGACCTGTTGACATTTCCCCGTCACTCCCGCCCACCTCCGTCAATCCTGCTCGCCCCCGTCATTCCCGCCCACCCTCGCCATTCCCGCCCACCCCCGTCATTCCCGCGAAAGCGGGAATCCAGCGGCCGTTTGCCAGTAGTTATGCCTCATCCCCAATGCTTTGCTAGAATGGCGCGAAAGTCCACAGGTCGGGCAGACATGGAAGTTGCGTTGCGCCGGATGCGGGCCGACGACATCCCGCAGGTCATCGAAATCGAGAAAGAAGCCTTCTCTACGGGCTGGGTGGGAACGCCCTTTCGCCGCGAGTTGAACAGCCGCCACACCCGCTTCCTGGTCGCTTATCGGACTGACGTGATCGATAATGCAGCGCCCGCAACGGAGGAACCGCCTTCGGTTCCTCCGGACGCTCCCCTGTGGGCCAGGATGTTGACCGGCGTCAAATCGGCATTGGGCATGGGAGAAGGCGCCGCCACCGACGATTTGGCCGGATACGTGGGCATCTGGCTGCAGGGTGATCAGGCCCACATCACCGAAATAGCCGTGCGGGAGGCCCTGCGCGGTCGCGGCATCGGCGAACTGTTGATTATCGGAACCTTGCGCGTCGCCTACGAGCAAGGGCTGGAAGAAGTTACTTTGGAAGCCCGGGTTTCCAACTTTGTGGCCCAACGGTTGTACGACAAATACGGCTTCAACGAAGCCGGCATCCGAAAAAACTATTACGCTGACAACCGGGAAGACGCCGTTATAATGACTACCGACCCGATCCACACCGGGGCCTACCGGGAGAAATTCCAGGTCCTTCAGGAACGTTTCCTGGAACGCTACGGCGAGGTACAAATTGAACTGTAGCCGGCCGACGCCCGGCGATGCGTCGGTTGACCAATGCAATACGCCTTGTTAGAATGCCCGGCAGTCTTATCTTCTGGGCGGCTATGCTTACCATCGGACTCACGGGCGGTATTGGCAGCGGCAAAAGCGTCGTAGCCGACCTGTTGCGACAACAGGGGGCGGCAATAATTGACGCAGACCGGCTGGGCCACGAAGCGTACACACCGAACTCCGAAGCTTGGCGCCAGGTTGTCGCCGCCTTCGGCGAAGGCATACTGACGGCGGAAGGAGAGATCGACCGGCGAAAATTGGGAGCGATAGTCTTCTCCGACCCTGCCCAACTCGAGCGACTGAACGGCATCATGCACCCGTTGATGGCCGGCATGGTACAGCAGCGAAAAGCCCGGTTGTCCGCGGAAAACGTGGCTGTCGCAGTAGTCGAGGCCGCCGTACTGTTTGAAGCCGGTTGGGAGACTTTAGTTGACGAAGTCTGGTCCACCATCTCCCCGGTCGATGTGGTTATCGAACGTCTCCGTGAACGGAACGGACTTAGCGCAGAAGAAGCGAGTAAACGCATCAACTCCCAGATGTCGTCTGAAGAGCGAATCCGACGTTCCGACGTGGTGATCGAAAACGCGTCCGACCTGGTCGCTCTGCAACGCCAGGTCAAGACTTTGTGGGAGACTCGAGCCAAAGGAAAGGTAAATCAAGGCAATGGTTGAAGCAAACATCGAAATGCTGGAAGACGAACCCAGTTTCAAAGAGTTCGCCATCGAAGAGTTCCTGGTCCGCAGCGAACCCTATTACCGTGCGGTCGGCGACGAGCTTGAGCTGTTCGAGGCTGCCTATGAACAGCACATTCCGGTCCTCCTCAAAGGCCCCACCGGCTGCGGCAAAACCCGGTTCGTCGAGTACATGGCTTGGAAACTCGGGCGCCCCATTACCACCGTGCGCAACCAGGGCGTGCAGGAAATGCGGGAAGGCGAGGTCCGCGTCCCGTTGGTAACCATTGCCTGCCACGAAGACCTGACCGCCAGTGACTTGGTGGGTCGCTACCTGCTGGATGCCCAGGGCACCCGCTGGATCGACGGTCCCATGACCCGCGCCGTCAAAGCCGGCGCCATCCTGTACCTTGACGAAGTGGTCGAAGCCCGCAAGGACACCACCGTCCTCATCCACCCCCTCACCGACCACCGCCGGATCCTCCCGGTCGAAAAAACCGGCAACATCATCGAGGCCGATGACCGTTTCCTGCTCTGCATCTCCTACAACCCCCACTACCAGAGCGCCCTCAAAGACCTGAAACACAGCACCCGGCAGCGGTTCATTTCCATCGAGTTCGACTACCCGCCGGTGGACGTCGAAGCGGAAATCGTAGCCAAGGAAAGCGGCTGCAACGAAGAAGATGCCCTCTCCCTGGCCCGATTGGGCGACAAGATCCGCAATCTCCGGGAGCATGGCCTTGCCGAAGGTGCCAGCACTCGCCTCCTCATCTACGCCGGTCGCCTCATGCGGCAAGGCATCCCGGCCCGCCGGGCCTGCCAGGTAGCCATCGTGTGGACGCTCAGCGACGAGACGGAACTCCAGCGCAGCATCGAAGAGGTCGTGTACTCGATCTTTGAGTAGCCCCGAGCTTTCATTAGCAGGGAGACTGCACTGCATGGCTGAGCTGCTGACCCTTGACCTGATCAGGGACACCCTGGCGCATCGCCAAAGGGTTACTGCCGCCGCTGAAGGATTGATGCCGGCGGCAGTAATGTTATTGCTGTATCCCAAAGACGGCGAGTTCTGCGTCCTGCTCAACAAGCGCTCCATGACTGTGGAGCACCACAAGGGAGAAATGTCCTTCCCCGGAGGCGCCCGGGATCCCGAAGACGCTGATTTTGAAGACACCGCCCTGCGCGAGACTGAAGAGGAAATGGGTATCGCCCGGGATGACATAACCATCTTGGGCCGCTTGGATGACAACGTAACCCGTTCCAACTTCCTCGTGAAAGTCTTTGTGGGCACCATCCCCTACCCCTATGAGTTCAACCCCAGTTCCCACGAAATCGCCGAGGTGGTGGAAATACCCATCAGCGTCTTGCGTGACCCCGCAACCATCCGTTGGGATTCCCGCATTGAAGATGGCGAACGAGTAGCGGTGCGCTCCTACGGCTACCAGCATCATCTGGTGTACGGCGCCACCGCTAAAATCCTTGACCAGTTCCTCGACATCATCGAGGAAGGGCTGACAAAGGAGGACACGAGCCTTGACTAATACCGCAACTGGCGACCTGTTGACCGAACTGGGCAAACTGCCCCCGGCCGTAACGGAGGCCTATGAGGCCGTCGCCGACGCAATGGCCGAGTCCTTCAGTGATGAGGAAACGGCGCTGTGGGCGAGAGAAGGGGTAGCCATTGGCACCCAGACTGTCCGCTCATGGGAATCAGCCGTTGAATACTACCGCGTCAGCCCGGAAGTGGCCCGCTCGCTGGCCTTCGCGTCCTTTATGCAGTGGGCGCGGTGCGGCACCTACCTTTCCCAGGATTCACCCACCTTGGCGGTCGCCTTTTTCAAGGCCAGCCCCTCCATCGTCACCAATCTCCGACCGCAATACATCCCCCGCTGGGCCGGCCTGGGCCGCTCGCTCTACAAGGGCACCTGGAAATCCAGCACCCTCGCCGCTCGGTTTTTCGAGGTCAGCCCGGATCTGGTGCGCAACCTCCCCTTCTGGGACGTGGAGGTGTTCGCTTCCTTGATTGAGGCGTTGTCCTACAAGTCTTACGACGTGGCCGCCGAGTGCCTGGTCCTGGGCAGAGATGTCCTTCCGGCCATGGGCCGGGAGCGTGAAGCCTTCCTGTCCATGTCCCGCGCCCTCACCGACAGCAGCTGGCGTGAGGTAAAGGCGTGCCTCGAAATGGCTCCCCGCGCCTTGCAGCATGTTGAGGAAGGACAGACGGGTAGGTTCCTCAGGCTGGGCGAAAAACTGGCCAAGATGGGTCTCCGTGACACCTCGCGGTTCCTCTACGACGGCGCCCAGGCGTTGTCTCACGTTTCCGCCGGCTCCCAGGGCCACATCCTCGACCTCTGTGAAGGTTTGCTCGCCAGCACGCCCGACGCGGTCCCGCCCTTCCTGAAGAGCCTGGACCCGGTGCTGAACCGGATCACCCTCGCCCAGCTGGACCAGTGGTATCAGCACGGCGTGGGGCTGCTGAGCGAAAATCCCGAAAGCGGTATCGCTTTCTTCAAGATCGAGTCCAACACTTCGGAATCCATGCTGGAGACCCTTTCATCCAGCCTGGACCTGGAGCGCGTCAAAGGCATCATGCGCCTCTACACCCGCGCGTTGTCCGGCGAGAACATCGAAGTGCTCAGCACCGAGGAATTGGTGCGCCGCCAGATCGGATGGGTTGACCAGGACACCGCTTCCACCGACGGCACCAAGGTGTACCTCCCGCCGATGATCGACAACTACAACGACAAGGCGCAGAACTTCGCCTGGTTCAAAGTGGTTGCAACCCACCAGGTGTCCCATCTGGAGTTCGGCAGCTTCCAGTTTGACTTCACCAGGCCGGCCAATGTGTTTGAAGACCGCCGCTTCCCCATGGAAGAAGCGATCCAGGCTCGTATGGAAGCCATACGCACCGCCGCCATCGAACAATTCCAGTTGCAGGACGCCGACGTCGCGCCCGTCATGGACATGGGCGAAGGCCCGGGCGGAACCATGCGGGTCTATACCGACATCGGCCGCTTCCTCGCCCTGTTTGAAGACCGCCGCATGGCCTTCGACCTGTTTAGCGTATTGGAAGACTGCCGGCTTGACTATCGCATCAAGACCGATTACCCGGGTATCCGCCGGCCGGCCCTCGATGTGCAGGGTGACGCGCTGGCGCAGAGGCCCCGCATCGAAGAGCTACCCTTGCAGGAAGCCCTCATCGAATTGCTCATCCACATGAGCCTGGACCGCTTCGAAGGACTGCCGGTGCCCCAGGACTACCGCGAAGAAGCCTATATGCTGGCCCGCATCATGCACCGTCTCCGCACCATCCGGGCCTCCATCGAAGACACCGCCGAAGCCTCGCTGCGGGCCTACGAAATCATCTCCCGCCTGCAAAACCAGCAGCAGCCCGAGGACGAGTTCCAACCGGAAGACCTGGACGACCCCGGCGAGTTCTCCGAAGAGGAATACCAGGCCCTGCTCGACAAGCTCCAGGCCGACATGAACGAGCAGCAGGGCGAACAAGGCGAGGGCGACCCCTACGAATCGCCGGAGCCGGTCGAATACCGCGGCGACTTCAAGCCCGAAATGGTGCAACTCCTCACCAAGCTCCAGATGGACCAGAGCCAAATGGGCGACGCTGAGCCGATGACCCAGGAGGAGCTGGAACAACTGCTTCAGGACAGCGCCGAGCTGGAACTCGACGCCCAGGAAGGCGACGTGGACCAGAGCATGGCCATGTTCGCCCAGAACATCATGAAGGAAGCCGGCGTCCCGCCGCCGTCCAACGACCCCGGCAAGGGATACGGCCCCATCCTCCACGATGATGACGCCGGCGGCGAGCTGGAAGCCCTGGAACCCAAGACCTTCGTGTACGACGAATGGGACTTCCGCGCCAACGATTACAAACCCCGCTGGTGCATCGTCAAGGAAAAGATCCTCGACGAGGGCGATCCCAATTTCTACAACGACTCCCTGCGCAACTACGCCTCTCTGCTGGCCCACATCAAGCGCCAGTTCGAGTTGATCATGCCTGAAACTTGGCGCAAGACCTACCGGCTGATCGACGGCGAGGACATCGACCTCAACTCCGCCCTGGAAGCCTGGGCCGACCTCCGCATGAACGTGCCGCCGGACGAAAAGATCTACTGGCGCCGGAACCGCGTCGAGCGCGACGTCGCCGTGGTGTTCCTGCTCGATATGTCCGCCTCCACCGCCGAGGCTATCGACGAGGGCCGCCATTCCGTGGACGACCGGGACGCTCCCGACGACCCGGTGGAATACATGGTATGGCTGCGCCGCCGCCGCGAAGGATTGGTGCGCCGCCACTACAAGCGCATCATTGACCTGGAACGCGAAGGCTGCGCTCTGCTCATCAGTGCCCTGGAATCCATCGGGGATACCTACGGCATCTACGGCTTCTCCGGCTACGGGCGCGAGAACGTAGAGTTCTACGTCATCAAGGACATCGAGGAGCCGTTCAACGACAAGATCAAGCGGCGCATCGACAAGGTGACGCCACTCCATGCTACCCGCATGGGCTCCGCTATCCGACACGCCATCACCAAGCTGGAAAACCAGGACGCGGCCACCAAGATCCTCTTCCTCATCAGCGACGGTCGGCCCCAGGACCGGGGCTACAGCCGCGAGGGAGTGGAGAAGGAATACGCCGTCCACGATACCCACCAAGCTTTGCTCGAGGCCAAGCGGAAGGAAATCAACCCCTTCTGCCTCACCGTGGACAAGGCCGGGCACGACTACCTCAAGACCATGTGCGGCGACCTGAACTACGAAGTCCTGGACGACATCTGGGCCTTGCCGGAACGCCTGCCCATGCTCTACCGCACGCTGACCATGTAACCCTCGGCGAACGTACAAAACGTAGGGGCGGGTTTCAAACCCGCCCCTTCACTTTCGCGTTTCCCGTGAAAACGCAATCCAATTTTCGATCCCAGAAGCAGGCTCTCAACCGCAGTCAGCGATGCCAGCGTAGCCGGAGCGGGTTGCGTCGCCGATCTTCAATCATCTCGTCAACGATCTCAATGGCACGGTCATTCTGCTCTTTTTGCAGCCGTTCCCGCAGTTCGGTCAGCGTGTCAATCTCCCGCGCCGTCAGTTTCTTTCTGCGCTCGTCAATCGCCCAAAACACCATTTTGATACCTCATTGTTAGCTGGACTTTGTACAAAAACTAGAAAAATGAAAGCGGCAGGGTAAGCTGGTTTGACCCCACAACTCACCGTAGGTCAATTCGTGCTCACCCTGCCCGATGCCATTGTAACTGTTCTCTTTCCCTTCGCCATGCTGTTCCAAAACCGAACCTGGCAAAAGGCTCAGGTCCTATTGGTCGGCGCGATCCTGACGCCGGGCCAGCGCACAGTGGCCGCGGCGTTGCGGGTCATGGGCCTCAGCGGCGACCGCAACTATGCCCGCTACCATCACGTGCTGAACCGGGCGGCGTGGTCGCCCCTTGGGGCGTCCCAGGTCTTGCTCAGGTTGCTGCTTCAACATCTCGACCACGGCGACGGTCCGCTGGTGTTCGGTATCGACGAAACCCTGGAGCGTCGGCAGGGTCCAAAGATCAACGCTCTGGGTGTCTACCGAGACGCCGTGCGTTCCAGCCGCAGCTATACGGTCAAGGCCAGCGGGTTGCGCTGGATCAGTTTGATGTGGCTGGGACGCATCCCCTGGGCGGGACGGTTCTGGGCCCTGCCCTTGCTCACCGCGCTGGCGCCATCGGAACGCTATCACCAAAGGCAGGGACGCCGGCACAAGAAACTCACCGACTGGGCTCGCCAGATGATCCTGCTGCTGCGCCGCTGGCTGCCCCATCGCCCCCTGGTGGTGGTGGGCGACAATGGCTATGCCGTCCTGGACTTGCTCTACTTCTGCCAGTCCCTCCATGAACCCGTAACCCTCATCACCAGGCTGCGCCTGGATGCCGGTCTCTACGATCCCGCGCCACCCCGTCAACCGGGCCAAACCGGTCGCCCTCGGGTCAAGGGGGCACGTCAACCCACCCTCAAGCAACGCCTTGACGATCCCGAGCTGCTCTGGGACACCGCGTCGGTGTCCTGGTACGACGGCACCATGCGCACGCTGGAACTGGCTTCGCAGACCGCCCTCTGGTACCACCCCGGCAAACCGCCCGTACCCATCCGCTGGGCGCTGGTCCGAGACCCCAAAGGTGAACTGGACACTCAGGCCCTGCTCTGCACTGATGAGTCGGTCGCCCCAGTCCAGATCCTGGAGTGGTTTGTGCTGCGTTGGCAGCTGGAGGTCACTTACCAGGAAGTACGGGCTCACTTGGGCGTGGAAACTCAGCGCCAATGGTCGGATCGCGCCATTGCCCGCACCACGCCCGTCCTGATGGGTCTGTTTTCCTGGATCGCCCTGGCGGCACACTCGCTGCAACAAGAGAGCCCCATCACCCAGCGCACGGCGGCCTGGTACGCCAAACCCGCCCCCACTTTCGTGGATGCCATCGCCCTGGTGCGACGCCACCTGTGGCTGGCTTCGGACAGTTTTTCAATGTCGTTATCCGACTGTGACCGGGGAAAACCCGTTCCCGAATTGTACGCTCGGCTTATCGATTCCCTCGCCTACGCCGCTTGAACGTACAAAGTCCAGGTTAGGGCCTGTTGACATTTCCCGTCACTCCCTTCCTCTCTACCGTCACTCCCTTCCTCTCTACCATCACTCCCTTCCCATCTACCGTCACTCCCACTTCACCCCCGTCATTCCGGCGAAAGCCGGAATCCAAAGAGCGCAAAATAAGGCCAACGTTCCTGTCGCAGAGGCTTTTCTGGGTTCCTGCTTTCGCAGGAAAGACGGTGTGATTTTCAAAATGTCATCACGCCCTGGCTGGTTACCCCGCCACCTCCGTAATCAGCTTCCGCAGTTCCGTCAGCGCCGTGTTGCAGGACCGCCGCTTTATCACCAGACGGCGCGGCGGCGTCCGCAGCGGAAACTCCCGTACATCATCTCCATAAGCGATGGCGATGTGGATTGTACCGGGGCGGTGCCCTTCCAATTCCTCGGGCCCCAGCACGCCCGTGAGACCGATGCCGAAGTCCGCTGCCGTCGATCCTTGTGCCACCAACGCCATCGCATTGGCCGCCTGCTGGCTCACCACGCCGTGCGTTTCCAGCACGTCGGAAGACACCCCGGCGGCAACCATCGCGTCGGCGGTGAAGGCGACGTTGCCGCCTCGGTACCACTGGCTGCTGTTCGGCGCCTCGGTGATGGTATTCGCCAGGAACCCGCCACTGACGGACTCCATGGTGGCCAGCGTCATCCTGTGTTCAACCAATGCCGCGCCCACCGACAACTCCGGTGTTTCGTCGTCGTAGCCCCAGACGTAAGCTGGACTTTGTACAAAAACTAGAAAAATGAAAGCGGCAGGGTAAGCTGGTTTGACCCCACAACTCACCGTAGGTCAATTCGTGCTCACCCTGCCCGATGCCATTGTAACTGTTCTCTTTCCCTTCGCCATGCTGTTCCAAAACCGAACCTGGCAAAAGGCTCAGGTCCTATTGGTCGGCGCGATCCTGACGCCGGGCCAGCGCACAGTGGCCGCGGCGTTGCGGGTCATGGGCCTCAGCGGCGACCGCAACTATGCCCGCTACCATCACGTGCTGAACCGGGCGGCGTGGTCGCCCCTTGGGGCGTCCCAGGTCTTGCTCAGGTTGCTGCTTCAACATCTCGACCACGGCGACGGTCCGCTGGTGTTCGGTATCGACGAAACCCTGGAGCGTCGGCAGGGTCCAAAGATCAACGCTCTGGGTGTCTACCGAGACGCCGTGCGTTCCAGCCGCAGCTATACGGTCAAGGCCAGCGGGTTGCGCTGGATCAGTTTGATGTGGCTGGGACGCATCCCCTGGGCGGGACGGTTCTGGGCCCTGCCCTTGCTCACCGCGCTGGCGCCATCGGAACGCTATCACCAAAGGCAGGGACGCCGGCACAAGAAACTCACCGACTGGGCTCGCCAGATGATCCTGCTGCTGCGCCGCTGGCTGCCCCATCGCCCCCTGGTGGTGGTGGGCGACAATGGCTATGCCGTCCTGGACTTGCTCTACTTCTGCCAGTCCCTCCATGAACCCGTAACCCTCATCACCAGGCTGCGCCTGGATGCCGGTCTCTACGATCCCGCGCCACCCCGTCAACCGGGCCAAACCGGTCGCCCTCGGGTCAAGGGGGCACGTCAACCCACCCTCAAGCAACGCCTTGACGATCCCGAGCTGCTCTGGGACACCGCGTCGGTGTCCTGGTACGACGGCACCATGCGCACGCTGGAACTGGCTTCGCAGACCGCCCTCTGGTACCACCCCGGCAAACCGCCCGTACCCATCCGCTGGGCGCTGGTCCGAGACCCCAAAGGTGAACTGGACACTCAGGCCCTGCTCTGCACTGATGAGTCGGTCGCCCCAGTCCAGATCCTGGAGTGGTTTGTGCTGCGTTGGCAGCTGGAGGTCACTTACCAGGAAGTACGGGCTCACTTGGGCGTGGAAACTCAGCGCCAATGGTCGGATCGCGCCATTGCCCGCACCACGCCCGTCCTGATGGGTCTGTTTTCCTGGATCGCCCTGGCGGCACACTCGCTGCAACAAGAGAGCCCCATCACCCAGCGCACGGCGGCCTGGTACGCCAAACCCGCCCCCACTTTCGTGGATGCCATCGCCCTGGTGCGACGCCACCTGTGGCTGGCTTCGGACAGTTTTTCAATGTCGTTATCCGACTGTGACCGGGGAAAACCCGTTCCCGAATTGTACGCTCGGCTTATCGATTCCCTCGCCTACGCCGCTTGAACGTACAAAGTCCAGGTAAGGCGCCAGCCGGTCGTGGATGGCATTCTCCACCGGAGCGATCATTTCCCGGGCGGCGGCCTCGTCCGCGGCCCGGGCGATAATGCGCAGGTGGATGCCGTCGGCCTTGGAATATATCCCCAGATACGGGTTCTCCAGTCCAAAGTACTCCGACATGATCTCGTCCACCGACGCCTCTCCCAACCCCAGCGTCTTGATATTGCGTGTGATGGTCACTTCGGTGTCGATCAGGTCTTTCAGCCTCGCGTCAATCTCGTCCTGCCACATGGCGCGGTTTTCGCCGGGAGGCCCGGGCATACAGATGATGTGTTTGCCATCTCGCTGCGCCCACCAGCCCGGCGCCGTGCCGTTGCGGTTGGTGATGAACTGCGCCGACGGGATCAGGTGGGCCTGCTTCACGTTATGGGCCGGCATATCCTGGCCCCGGTTGCGGAACCACTGCCGCAGGTTTTCGATTTCCGCGTCCTGGACCGTGGGCGTCTCGCCCAAGGCGGCCGCCACGGCTTCCCGGGTCAGATCGTCCTGCGTTGGCCCCAGCCCTCCCGTCGTGAAGATTATGTCCGAGCGTTCCCAGCCCCGCTGAAACGCCTCCGTAAGCTTGGGCAAGTCATCCCCGATGATGCTCACCCACTGCAACTGAATCCCCAGCGCCGGCAACCGGCCGGCGATCCAACTGGCGTTGGTGTCAGTCAACTCGCCCATCAACAACTCGGTGCCAATGGAGATAATCTCTGCGTTCAAAACAGCCTCCTCAATTTCCCTCTCCCTTGACGGGAGAGGGCTAGGGTGAGGGTGAAACTCCCACTATGGAGGACAATCGGGGATAAGGCCGCCCGTCCTCCCAGCTTCATGCGCCAGCGCTAACGACTCTTCGTGCTGATTACGGTTAGCAAATACCGTCGCTTGTACCCCACATGAGCAATGCGTCTTCTGCGATCAACCGTCGATTTATCGGATCGACTACGAAAGATAGGTCTTCCAGCGTAGTCGCCCCCAGGATGTGCAAGTTCTCCGGGCCAAAGACAACCCTGGCTTCACCGTCCATCCCATAGACTTCAAAAAACGCCAATCCCGTTTGTCGTACTTCGACCTCCCCGTTGGCCAGCCGAAGCCGCCGCGTCCGGGTCGGCTCAATTTCCAGCCGTTGCAAGAGGCTGGCCGGCATCACCGAAAAGGTGGACCCGGTACCCACCAGCGCGTCAACCGCTTCTCGCGCCGCCGCATCCGGGTTGCCTACTGTAACCGGAACGCTGAACGTGCCCATGTCTATTTCCTCTCTCCGCTCCGTTTCTTGCGCTCTGCAACATGAACTCACATGTCCATTGTACATTGCTAGCGCCCCACAGTCGGGATTGACGTGAACCCGGTAGCTTGGATTTTCACCGCGGCAAAGCTACAGCCGGCAAGTGACCCAGAGCGGGTTATATCAAGGCTGAATCAAGTCAGGGAGGCCCGGAAACCGAATGATCATCGGAGCCGGAGCAAGTTTGAAACAAAGGCTTGGGCGCCGAACGTGAGGGCGCTGCTCCGCGCCGCTCGCCGGGAACTGAATTGGAGAGAATCAAAAATTGACCGAACTCTAATGGCGTTCATAGCTCTGCACATGCAGGACAAACAGGGCGGCGGACTGTCCAACTCCTTTTCTCCAACGATTGCGTACTCCCCAGACTATGCCGTGAGATGGTGGACCGACAAAGGTTTGCTAAAACCACCCGACGTTGACCCGGTAGCAATGCTTACTGACAAGATACGGCGACGCTACCACCACGGAACTCCGAAACAATCTCAAAGCACCGCCATCCTCGGGGATGCACGTGAAGAGCTTCCCAAGCAAACTGGCATGGAGGCTGGCCTTCTGATCACTTCACCCCCTTACTGCGGGGTAGCCGACTACTGGAACGACCACTGGCTACGGCTATGGCTCTTGGGCCACAGCTTTCGCAAGAACTGGCGCCGTTCCGCCAGATACGAAAACAAAACCGATTACAAAGCATTGATTAAGTCAGTTCTGGAGGGGTCTAGCCGCCATTTGAAAAATGGGGCCGCCGTGCTGATTAGAACCGACCAACGACGCGATACCGCGAAGATGTGCATCGCAGCAATACAGGAGACTTGGCCCAATCGGAAACTCCTCATGCGTTCTACCGAAGCTCCACACAAAAGCATCTCGGTCCACCATGGACGGGGAGGACGGACGGCGAAGGAAATCGACCTGTTGCTTCCAGGAAAAAGAGGTAGAAGTTGGTGGGAAAGCCAGGGGTTCCAACCAGCCGAATTTCTCTGAATCCCGCCCAACTTGCCGCCCCCAACCCCCAACGCTATAATGCCACCAGCGCCGCGCAAGCCCCTCCGTAGTGGGTCGGCCCTGTCCCAGGGTTGGTGGATTGCGCCAAACCAAACTTCGCGGACTGGGCAGATTGATGACAACCAATTCGGAGTATGACGTAGCGATAATTGGCGGCGGACCCGGCGGCTACGTTGCCGGCATCCGGGCCGGCCAACTGGGCCTGAAATCCTGCGTCATCGAGCGAGATGCCCTCGGCGGCGTCTGCCTCAACTGGGGCTGCATCCCCTCCAAGGCTCTCCTCAAAAATGCCGAGATTGTCTCCTACGTCCGTCGCGCCGACCAGTTCGGCCTGACCTTCGACAACTTCCGCGCCGACTACTCCGTAGCCATGAACCGCAGTCGTCAGGTCGTGGACCGGATGACCCGCGGCGTGGGCTTCCTCCTCCGCAAAAACAACGTCGATCACGTCTCCGGCGTTGGCCGCCTGGCCAGCGCCAACGCCATTGATGTTACGGCTCCCGACGGCCAGACCTCCCGGGTCAATGCCCACAACATCATCATCGCCACCGGCGCCCGCCCCCGCAGCATCCCACCCCTCCCGGTCGATGGCGAGCGCATCATCACCAGCCGGGAGAGCATCGTCGCCGACGATGTTCCCGGTTCCATCGCTATTATCGGCGGCGGCGCCATCGGCGTGGAGTTCGCCTACATCTACCGGATGTACGGCGCCGACGTTACCGTTATCGAACTCCTCCCCCACATCGTTCCCAATGAGGACGAGGAAATCAGCCAGCAGTTGGAGCGGGCTTTCAGCCGCCACGGCATTAAGCTCCAGACCGGCGCCGGCGTAACCAACGCCCAGGCCGACGCCAACGGCGTCACCCTAACCGTTGATAAGGATGGCGTCAGCGAAACTGCCCGCTATGACAAGGTCCTGGTCGCCATCGGCGTTCTGCCCAACACCGAAGACTTGGGTTTGGAAACCGTGGGCGTCGCCACCGAGCGCGGGTACATCGCCATCGATGACCGCATGGCGACCAATGTCCCCGGCATCTACGCCGTCGGCGACGTAACCGGAAAGCTGGCCCTCGCCCACGTCGCTTCTGCCCAGGGCGTGACCGCCGTCGAAGCCATCGCCGGCGAGGAAACCCAACCCCTGAACTACCCCTTCATGCCCCGCGCCACTTACTGCCATCCCCAGGTGGCGTCTTTCGGCCTCACCGAAGCCCAGGCCCGCGAACAGGGCTACGACGTGAAAATCGGCCGTTTCAACGTCCAGGCCAGCGGCAAGGCCGTGGCCATGGGCGAAATGGACGGCATGGTCAAGCTGGTCATCGACGCCAACTACGGCGAAATCCTGGGCGGCCATATGTGCGGCCCGGAAGTGACCGAATTGCTGGCCGAGTTGCAGATGACCCACCTCCTGGAAGGAACCACCCTGGAACTCGGCTGGGCCGTACACGCCCACCCCAGCGTCTCCGAAATGGTCCACGAAGCCGCCCTGGACGCCGAGGGCCGCGCCCTGCACATGTAACCCGGCCGACCCCGCGCCGGTCGTCTGCATCACACTGCCTGCCGAATTTTTAACCGAGGAAGGGATATGCTCAAAGCGGACGTTCCCGATCTGACCAAATCCGACCTGCTGGGCTTCTACCGCCAGATGAAGCTCATTCGCGAATTCGAGCGAGAATCGGAGCGGCAGTACACTCGAGGCAACATCAAGGGCTTCCTCCACGTGTACAACGGCGAGGAGGCCATCGCCGTCGGCGCCATCAACACCCTGCGCCCGGACGATTATATCGTCACCCACTACCGCGATCACGGTCAGGCTCTCGCCCGGGGCATGGGCAGCAATGAGGTCATGGCCGAACTCATGGGCAAAGCCACCGGTTGCAGCAAGGGCAAGGGCGGCTCCATGCACCTGTTCAGCTCCGAGCTCAACTTCATGGGCGGCTACGCCATCGTCGGCGGCCAACTCTGCATCGCCGCCGGTATCGGTCTCGCCGTCCAGTACCGCGGCGACGACCAGGTGGTGCTGTGCTTCTTCGGCGACGGCGCCGTCAACGAAGGCGAGTTCCACGAAGCCATGAACCTGGCCGCCATCTGGCAGCTCCCGGTGATTTTCTTCTGCGAACATAACCTCTACGGCATGGGTGCCTCGTCAAAGGAAACCCTGGTGATGTGGGATTCCCTCCACGAAATGGCCGCCGCCTACGGCATGGACCGCTACGAAGTGGACGGCAACGACGTCCTCGAAGTCCGCGCCCTCATGCAGAAAATCAACGCCGATGTCCGCGCCGGCAAAGGCCCCGCCTTTGTCGTCGCCCGAACCTACCGGCTCCGCGGCCACTCCGTCGCCGACCCGGCCAACTATCGCCCCGAGGACGAAGTGCAGTACTGGGCCGGCCAGGACCCCATCCCCCGGTTCCGCGACTGGCTCACCGACGAAGGCATAGCTACCGTCGAAGACTTCGACGAGATCGACGCCAGCGTGGACGAAGAAATCGTCGTTGCCGCCGAGTTCGGAGAAACATCCCCTTGGCCGGATCCGGACGACCTCTACGATGGCGTGTACACCGACCGACCGACCGAAGGTATCCCTGTCTAGCGCACTCAACCCGCCGCGAGAGGTATCATCATCATGTCGGTCATGACGTATCGTGACGCCGTTTCGTCCGCCCTGCGCGAGGCCCTTGACCAGGACGAGCGCGTATTCCTCATGGGCGAGGACATCGGCCCCTATGGTGGGGCCTTCGCCGTAACCAAGGGCTTCACCGAACAGTACGGAAAAAAGCGCATCAAAGACTCCCCCCTCGCCGAATCCGTCATCGTCGGCGCCGGCGTCGGCGCCGCCATGGCCGGCCTGCGTCCCGTCGTGGAGCTGATGACCATCAACTTCAGCCTCCTCGCCATGGACCAGATCGTCAACCACGCCGCCAAGATCCGCTATATGTCCGGCGGTCAGTTCTCCATCCCCCTGATTATCCGCACCGTTACCGGCGCCGGCGCCTCCGTTGGAGCCACCCATTCCCAGAGCTTTGAAGGCTGGTACGCTTCCGTTCCCGGCCTCACCGTCGTAACCCCGGCCACCCCCCGTGACGTCATCGGCCTGTTCCGTTCCTGCCGCGAACTCAACGACCCGGTCATGTTCGTGGAGCACATCCTGCTGTATGGCACCCGCGGCGACGCCCCCGACCACGGCGATTTCCGCGTACCCATCGGTCAGGCCCAGGTCCGCCGTGAGGGCTCTGACATCACCCTTTGCGGTTACTCCCGTATGGCTCTCATCGCCGAGCAGGCCGCCGACCTCCTGGCCCAGGAGGGCATCGAAGCCGACGTAATCGACCTCCGCACCCTCCGCCCCCTGGACATGCAAACCGTATTCTCCTCGGTCAAAAAGACCCACCGCGCCCTGATGGTCGAGGAAACCACCCGCCTCGGCGGTTTCGCCGGCGAACTCGTCTCCCAGATCCAGGAAGAGACCTTCGACTACCTCGACGCGCCCGTCGGCCGCGTCGCCGGCGCCGAAGTCCCCATGCCCTACTCCTTCCCCCTGGAACAGCTGGCGATACCCAGCGCCCAGACCGTCGCCGCCGCCGCCCGCAAGATCATCAACGGCGCCTGACCCAGAGTTGAAGTTACTACCCAAGCTACCTGCCCTCCGTCATTCCTACTCTCCATCCGTCATTCCTACTCACCATCCGCCATTCCTACTCTCTATCCGTCATTCCCGCTTTCGCGGGAATCCAGGCATCCACCATAGGGAAACCCCGTTTATCCCTTACCACCGCACAACCCAAACCAACGCAGGAGATTACCGTGGCTACCAACGTCGTCATGCCCCAGATGGGTTACGATATGCGCGAAGGCACCGTCGTCCGCTGGTACAAGCAGGAGGGCGAAACGGTGGACCGCGGCGAGGTCATCGCCGACATCGAAACCGACAAGGCCACCGTCGAGTTTGAAGCCTACACCGGCGGCGTCCTCGGACGCATCATCGCCGAGGCCGGCGTTGCCGTGCCCGTTGGCGAACTCATCGCCATCATCACCGAACCCGGCGAAGCCATACCGGAAGCGGCGGCGCCCGCTGCTGCTCCGGCCGCCGCGCCCGCGCCGGCCCCGGCTACCGCTCCCGAACCCGCTCCGCCGCCCGCCGCGCCGGCGCCTTCCGCCAACGGCGAGGTACGCGCCTCGCCCATCGCCCGCCGTCTCGCCCGGGAACGCGGCATCGACCTTGCGTTGGTAACCGGCACCGGCCCCAACGGACGGATCACCGAGCGCGACGTTGAAAACTACCAACCGCCGGCGGCGTCTCCGGAACCGGCGCCGGCGGCCGAACCTGCCGCTGCTCCGGTCGATTCCCGCATCGAACTCAGCCGGATGCGCCAGACCATCGCCCGCGTAACCTCCGACAGCAAATCCACCGCGCCCCACTTCTACGTCACCGCCGAAATCGACATGGGCAGGGCCATGCAGTTGCGCCGCGATGTCAACGACGCCTCCGACCCGGAAAACCGCGTCAGCGTCAATGACCTGATGGTCAAGGCTTGCGCCCTGGCCCTGGCCAACCATCCCAAGTTCAACTCCTTTTACCGGGGCGACCACCTGGAAGTCCATGGCGCAATGAATATCGGCATCGCCATCGCTCTGGAATCCGGCCTCATCCTCCCCGGCGTCAGCAACTGCGAGAGCAAGAGCCTGTTGCAAATCGCCGCCGCCACCAAGGACCTCATCGCCCGGGCCAACAGCGGCACCCTGCGCAACGAGGAGTACAGCAGCACCACCTTCAGCATCAGCAACATGGGTATGTTCGATGTTGAGAGCTTCACCGCCATCATCTACCCGCCCCATGCCGCCATCCTCGCGGTCGGCAGTGTCAAAGAGCAGCCCGTTGTCCGCGACGGCCAGCTCGCCGTCGGCACGATGATGAAGGCCACCCTCTCCACCGACCACCGCGTCGCCGACGGCGCGGAGGCCGCCCAATTCCTCATGGAAATCAAGCGCGTCCTCGAAAACCCCGTCAGCCTGCTCCTCTAGCCGGGAATATAACGATGCCTACTGTCGAAGCGCTGCCGCCGGCCGACGTGCTGGCAACGCTGGCTACTGCGCCGGACGATGTCACCACCACTATTCTTGACCCTTGGTACAACAAGGGCGTAGGCGGTCATCGTGATGACTACAACGATTGGTTGAGCGAGGTCATCGCCGCTGCCGCAAGGGTATCCCGGCATATCTTTGTGTGGGGCTTCCCCGAGATTGTCGCCCACCAGGTAGCCCGAATCCCGCAAGACTTCAAGCTGGTTGCCTGGCTGACCTGGTACTACAAAAACTGCCCTTCCGTCATCCGGGGCTGGCGCTCTGCGCAGAACGCCTGCCTGCATCTTTCCACCGAAGACGCCAGGACTTACCCGGAACACTTTCTGAACGGCAGTCAGTTGGAGCGATGGAAGTCGGGCAAGATGCGATTCGTTCCGGGCCCGCCCACGGTTCTGGAAGTGCCGCTGAACGTCGGTTTCGTAGGCAGAGACGAGCAAACCGGACACCCGGCCCAAAAACCGCTGTCCGTTATCAAGCCACTGATTTTGATGACGACAAAGCCGGACGATTTAGTGCTGGACCCGATGTGCGGGTCTGGGACTACCGGCGAAGCGTGCTTGCAGTTGGGCCGGAGAGCGATCCTCTGCGACGAATCGGAACAATGGGTTGACGTAACGCGAGAACGTATCAAGCACTGTTACCAGGACATTGATTCAACCATGGCTGCTTGAGGTCTCCAATTGAGCGAACGCAATGCGGTCATCAAAGGCCCCTACAACCAACGGTCAGTGCGAGCGCGTATCGAAGCGTTCTTTTTGGATAACCTCGGCAAGGTTGCGACTAGGGAGCAAATTGTAGAAGTAGCCACGGATCCGCGAACCGGAAGGCAGCCGGAGAACTGGCATCAACGTCTGTCCGAGCTCAGAACCGATAGCGGCTATACCATCCTTTCCTGGCGTAATAGGGGCGACCTCGGAGTCAGCGAATATATGATGCCCAATGCCGACCGGCGAAGCAGAGCATCGGGCAGAGTTAGGCCAGCAGGACACGTTTGGGAAGAAGTTTTGCGTACCGCGAACTACCGTTGCGAATGGGACGCGGATGGTATCCTCTGCGGCCTGCGCCAAGGCGACGTTGACCCTATCGGTGGTGGCACAGTACGGCTAACGCCTGACCACAAGTTGCCCCACTCCCTGGACGCGGATGCAGACCCTCAAGACATTTCCAAATGGCAGGCATTGTGCGGTCGGCATCAGGTAATGAAGCGTAATTATTGGGATGACGAGACTGGTTGGCTCAACGTGCTTGCCATAGTGCAGTCCGCATCCGAAGAACAGAAACGACAAGTGCTGGCATTCTTGAACGATTATTTCCAAACCGGCGCAAGTTAGCGACAGGAGTCCCACCATGCCCCAAATGACCGGCGGCCAGGCCGTAGTCGCGTCCCTCCACGCCCAGGGTGTCGATACCGTCTTCGGCATCATCTCCGTCCATACCCTTGACCTCTTTGACGCCCTTTTCGACCGCCAGGACGATGTCCGTTTCATCGGCGGCCGCCTCGAGCTGGGCTGCGGCTACATGGCCGACGGCTATTCCCGCGCCACCGGCCGCCCCGGCGTCATCCTCACCAGCACCGGCCCCGGCGCCGCCGACTCCGTGGGAGCCATGGGCGAAGCCTACTTCTCCGCGTCATCCGTCCTTCAGGTAACCACCAACGTCGAAGCCGAGTTCGTCGACAGCGGCAAGATGGTCACCCACGAGACCAAAGACCAACTCGGAATGTTCGCCGCCGTCACCGACTGGAACGCCCGCATCGACCAGATCGAATCCATCCCCGACCATTTCGTCGAGGCTTTCGTCCGTTTCCGCGAGCGCCGGCCCCGCCCCATCGAGCTGGAAGTCCCCACCGACCTCTTGGGTCAACAGGCCGATGTCGAAGTCCTGCGCCCCCGCGAACCCGACGTACCCCAGGGCGATCCCGTTCAGGTCGAACGCGCTTGGAACCTCCTCCGCAACGCCAGGCGCCCCGTCATCTTCCTCGGCGAGGAAATCCACACCACCGGCGGCGCGGATGACATAATCCAACTGGCTGAGCGTCTCGGCGCGCCCGTCGTCACCGGCGACGGCGCCAAAGGCGCCTTCCCCGAAAATCACCCCCTGTCCCTCGGCATGGCCCTGGGCAACCGCATCTGGGGCCAAAACCCGGTGCTGGACTGGATGGGCGATTGTGATGTCGCCCTGGTGCTGGGCAGCAACCTGCCCTACCGTTCCACCGCCGGCGTCGGCGTCAAACTTCCCGAAAAAGTCATCCATGTCCTGCTCGACGGCGACTACATCGGGAAGAACTATGAGACCGAGGTAGGCATCACCGCCAACAGCGGCGCAGTGGTACGCCAGTTTCTCCACGCGGCCGGCGACACCGACATCGGCGCAAGTAGCGATTACCGCCGGGAGGTCGCCGATCTCAAGGCCAATATCTACGCCGGCCTCCAGGAACAGTGGGGCCCCGAGCTCAAAGCCTGGGAATCCATCCGCAGCGTCATCCCCGACGATACCATCTTCTCCCTGGACGCCACCGTGCCGGCCAACCGCGCCGTCCGCTGTCTCCAGATGAACCGGCCTCGCAGCTATATGTACCCCCACGGCTGGGCTGGCCTCGGCTTCGCCTTCCCCGCCGCCATGGGAGCCAAGGTCGGCCAGCCCCAGCGTCCCGTGATCTGCGTATCCGGCGATGGCGGTTTCCAATACAACGCCCAGGAACTCGGCACCGCCGTTCAGTACGGCATCAACCCCATCGTCATGGTGTTCAACGACAACGCCTGGGGCGTCCTCAAGGGCTACCAGCGCGACCGCGGCAGTCGCCAAATGGCCACCGACCTGGTCAACCCCGACTTCGTAAAACTCTTCGACTCCTACGGCATCGACGGAACCCGCGTCCACAACGTCGCCGAAATGACCCGCGCCGTCCAGGACGCCGTTGCCGCCGACCGCATCCACCTCATCGAAGTCGTCATGCCCGACGGTTTCCCCGCCTTCTGCCGCAACTGACAACTTCCACCGTCATTCCGGCGAAAGCCGGAATCCAGGCCCTAGCCTTTTGCCGGCCGGATTTTTAGAATCGGGCTATCACCGCGCCAGCCTATATGGCGCGACACCATGGTGTTAGCCCGATGCACCAACCCCTACCGTCATCAGGGACCCGCCGGCGCATCTACCCCCTCTCGCCCCGGGACCTGACCGAGGAACAAATCGCGGTCACCTTCGCGATGACCTCTCGCCGGCCCGAGCCTTTCGACGAAATCGCCCAGCAGGTCAGCGCCGAGAGCGCCGCTCAATTCCATGAGCGCTGGGTCGTCGGCTACGGCCACGCCTCGGTAGCCGAACACGCCATCCTCCACCTCGCCGTCGAAAACATATCCCGCCTCGCCGGCGACGCCCTGGAGGACAACCGCCTCGCTTCCTACACCGAAAAGTCATCCCGCTATCAGGTCATCGACCCCGAAAGTTTCCACATCCCCCAGGAGTTGGACGACCAACCCGCGTTGCAGCAGGATTACATAACCGTCTGCCGTTCCCTGTTCACCGCCTACGCCAAACTCCTCGAAGGCGTCACCTCCCACCTGAAAACCGAGCTGCCCCAGCACGCCGACGAGCGCGACAGCGCTTACGCCTTGCGCCTCCGCCGGCAGGCCACCGACGCCTGCCGCGCCATCCTGCCCGCCGCTACCCTAACCAACGTCGGCCTCACCGCCAACGCCCGCACTCTGGAGCGCTCCATCAGCAAGCTCATGTCCTCCCCATTGTCCGAGGAACGCGAAATCGGCGCCGAAATTCGCGAGCAAGGCCGCGCCATCACCCCCACCCTGGTCAAGTACGCCGACCACAACCCTTATCTGGCCGGACATCGCAATATTCCCGATGCCGCCGGCATTCCCCCGTCGTCAGACTCCCCCGCCGCGGTACGCCTGGTTGACTATGACCCCGACGCATCCCGCAAACTCGCCGCCGGCTTGCTTTACCGTAGCGGCCTCGCTTATTCCGACGCCCTGGCCCAATCCACCGCTATGTCGGAAGAGCAGCGTCTGGAAGTCATCAACGCTGCCCTTTGCGGCATCGGCCCCCATGACCCGGCTCCCCGGGAGTTCGAGCTGGTCGGCTACACCTTCGAGTTCACCATGGATTACGGCGCGTTGCGCGAGTTCCGCCGTCACCGGATGCAAACCTATTTGTCCCAACCGCTCACCGTCGCCAATGGCTACGCCGTTCCCGCGCTGATCCGCCAGTCCGGTTTGGAAAACGTTTTCGGTAGGGCCATGTCAGACGCCGCAGCCCTGTACCACAACCTGCGCGATCATTCCCCGTCCGTCGCTCAGTATGCCGTCACCCACGCCCACTACCAGCGCATCCTGTCCCAAATGAGCCTGCGGGAGTGTTACCACCTGTTCAAACTGCGATCTTCCCGCCAGGCCCACGAGTCCATCCGCCAACCCGTCATCGAAGCCATGCGCCTCGCCGTCAGCGTCCACCCCGAGCTGTTCCGCCACCTCCCCCTCCGTAACGCGCCCCCATGGTGGCCCTTCTAAATCGCAGGGTTACCCCTCACGGTTGCTCCGCAGGCCCTTTCAAGGCCCGCCCTGCACAATTATCAGAATCAGGATTATCGGATGGCGAGGATGTCAGAGAACGGGGACTATCCTGAAAATCCTGCTTCTGACGAACTCCCGCTTACGGGTCGGAGCAGTCCCGCGTGAACCCGCAATTGCGGCAGATGATCTTGCAGCTCCGCTCGTGCATCCGGTAGCCGCAGATTTCGCAGTCCAGGCCGTCGCCCCTCTGTGGCTGCGGCGGCTTCGGCGTACCAATCCTCTGAGTGGACATAACCGTCACCTCCCCCGGTATATGGGCGGCGGTATTGGCGGCCCGGTGATGATGCGGGCGGTCAAAAACTTCTCCCCGGTGGGATTGCTGGGCCCGTGCCGCTCGTCCGGCATCAAAGCCACTTCCTGGAATCCGAAGACCGATTCGTCCAGTTCAAACTGCTTCACGCCGCTGCCGTCGTCTTCGTTCACCACGATGCGGTCAACCAGCATCCGCTTGTCGTCCCGCACCAGCCAGATCTGGTAGGAATCCGCCGGCATCCCGGAAACCATCAGCACCCCCTGCCGGCCGCTGGGATCAATCATCAACACCCCTTGCGCCTCCGGTTCCGTACCCATGGGCGACTTCATCGGCAGCTTTTCCGTCTCCGGTTGCGCCGACATCACCGTTGCCTCTACTACGTCCGACATCTCCTGCTTCACGTGGTCCACCGCTTCGGCGTCCGGTATTTCCGGCCCTTCCGCAACGGCCGCCCTTACGGCCGACCCGTTGTCTCGTGTCAGGTTCAGACGGCTTGCCGCCGGCGCAACCGGAATCTCTTGCGGCTGTTGCGCCGCTGCCGGCCGGGTCGGTTCCACGACGGTTGCCGCGGCCACCGGGGCATCGCTAACGGACTGGGCCGCCGGTTCCGGGTCATTCTGCGGGGATGCTGCCGCCAGCGCCGCCAGATGCAACTGCGTCGCCGTCTCGTTGGCGGCGGTCAACTGGTTGATTTCACGCTGCTGCGACACCATGAACCCGATGGACGCCGCCAGCAGCAGGCTCAACGCTCCAATCGCAACGGGAGCCATCCACCGCCGCAGTCGCCGCAGCGACCACCGTGGATCCGCCGGCGGCAGCGCCGACGCCGGATCCGCCTTCTGCCCGACCGCTCTGGCCAGCGCCCGCCCTTTCAACCCCGGCGGCAGATCAACTTCCGCAACGGCCTCCGTCAACCGCGCCGCCGTTTCCCGGAACCCGAGCAGCACTTCCTGGCAATGCAGGCACCGCACGACATGGTGGAACACCGCCTGGAACTCGGCGTCGTCCAGCGCGTTCAGCGCAAACGCCGCCAGTTCTTCTTCGGGGTGTTCCCCGTTGAATTGAGGCTCGCTGAAGTTTTCAGGCCACATACTCTTCCAATGCCGCCTTCAGTTTCTGCATCCCCAGCCGCATGCGCGTTTTCACCGTGCCCAGCGGGATGTCCAGCATCTTGGCGATTTCCGACTGACTGTACCCGTGCCAGGCCGATAGATACAAGGGCCGGCTCTGTTCTTCGGGAAGTTCCAGCAGCGCCGCCCGAACCAGCCGGGCGTTAAACCCGCGCTCCACCTGCTGCTCCACGCTCAACGTGGGATCCGGTATGCGGAGCAGGGTCTCAGGTTCCGGTTGCGCCGTGTGGTCGGTGGTCCGCCTTCTGGAGCGGTACATATCAACCACCTTGTGGTGCGCCACCGACATGATCCAGGTGCCCGGCGCCGACATCTCCGGTCGATAGCTGCCCGCCTTTTGCCAGATGTTGCTGAACACCTCCTGCACGGCGTCTTCGGCCAGGCTCTCGTCCTTGAGCACCGAAACCGCCAAAGAGTAGATCCGCTGAGCATAACGGTCGTACACCGCCTCCAGCGCCCTCTCGTCGCCAGCGCCAATATCAACGATGCGCTGCACGTCTTCACTGTATTGATTATCCGGCACGGCCCCTCCTCATTTCCCGGGGCTACGGTATCAATGGTTTGCGTCTCTATACGATAACGTCTGCCTGTCGGATCTGCCGCTTTCACGATACCGGGTCTTTCGGTTTTCTTATTTGTCATTGCGAGCGCAGCGTAGCAATCTCGTTGCGGTGCTGGCGGCTTGCCACAAACGGGTCTCTTGCAACGTGGAATGCCAACAGTCTCTAATCAAAATCCTGAAAATCCTGTCCATCCATGCAAAACCCGACCCCGGTCACACCACCAGGCTGTCAAAAATATCCCGCAGGTTCGGCAGATTCTCCAGCGACCAGATCAACTCCAAAGCCTGCTCGCATTGCTGCTCGGTAATCGTCGGGCAGGCCAGCCGGCGAAACTTGGCGTCCACGTCCGAGTCGCTCAACGGATTCTTCCCGTGGCCCCTGGGATAACTCGTCGCCGCCACCTCGGTCTGCCCATTGTTCTTGATCACCTCAATGTGGCAGTTGTATTCGGCCGGATACCGCTCGGTAAAGTCCGGGTTCTCCTCAATCCGCATCTTGTTGATAATCGTCCGCAGCCCCGGATCCGCAATCCGGTCCGGCGCAAAGGTCGCCGGCGTAACCGCTCCGTCTCGCAGTCCCACCGCCGTCAGGAACGGTATGCTGTGGTCGGCCGTTTCCCTCGTCTGCGGATCCCACTTTTCGGGTTCCGTCGATGCGCTGCTCACCGCCGAACGGTAGGACCGTATCTTGATGGATGCTATGTCGTCCAGCGACACCCGCTCGTGCAGCTGGATAGCCAGGTCAATGGGCGCCTGGGTGTGAATCTGCGACGGATAAAACTTGAAAATGGTATTCAAAATGCGGAACGGCACGGCGTCGCCGCCCATCGCCTCAATCTCCACCGGATACCCGATGGCCTGATCCCACAGCCCCATGCGTCCCTCAAAGGGTTCAAAAGGCCCGGTCATCCCCTCCGCCGCCAGTTGCGCCGCAAAGATGCCCGACCGGGTCGCCGCCGCCGCCGCGCACCCCTTCCACATCGACAGCTCGCCCATCCGCGTAACGCGCAGCGGCACGTTGGGCACCGCCGCCAGCGAAATCGCGTGGCCCATTTGCTCCTCGTCCAACCCCAGCGCCTTGCCCGCCGCGCACGCCGAACCAATGACGCTGAAAATCCCCTGATCCCACTGGTTGTCCGGCACCTGGTCGGCAATCCGGCAGAACACCTCGTAGGCCAACGCGATGGCGGTGATTACCGTGCGTCCGTCGGCGTCCAGGCTGTCGGCAATAGCCAGCGCGGCCGGTATCATGTCGCTGGGATGCCCTCCCCCCGGCGAAAAGTAGGAGTCGTTGCAATCCAGATAACGCACCATGACGCCATTGGCGAACCCGGCCATGTCCAGCGACGAATAGTCATTCGTCCCCAGGATCCGCGACGGCGTTCCGCTGCTCACGTCCCCGGCCAATTTCCGGGCCACCTTGGCCGGCTCGCTCAAGTAGCCGCCGACCGCGCAGCCCAGCGTATCGGCAACGGTGCGTTTCACTTGATGAACCACCTCCGGCGGCAAATCCTCGTAGGTCAGGTTGCAAGCGTAAGAACTCAGCAATTCCGTGGTGCGGTCCATAAATCCCGTTACCTCCAGGACGATTACAAGGTCCCCTCTCCCTTGATGGGAGAGGGTTAGGGTGAGGGTGAAAATCTCCCTACCGAATCACCGCCTCCGCCATCCGCTCCAGCTGCGCCCCCATCTCCTCTTCCGTCTCACAATGCTCCGGCCGCACCACCACCCGGTCGGCGCCGGCGTTGAGGAAATCCTGCACCAACTGCCCGTCAGGCGCCTGCCCATAAACCGAGATGGTCAGCGACTTCGGATCCCGACCCCGCGCCTCGGCCAGTTCATCCAGCCGCTTGCGGCTCTCCTCCACTTCCGACGGCGTGATCCGGTTGGGCAGCCACCCGTCGCCCCAGGTCGCTACCCGTTGCAAGACCCGCCGCGCCAACCCGCCCAGGATCACGGGGGGATGCGGCTGCTGGACCGGCTTCGGGTTCGACTTCACTGGCGGAAAGTCGTAGTAAGTCCCGTGAAATTCGGCCTCGTCCTTCGTCCAAAGCTCCTTCATCACCGCCACCGCTTCCCGAGTCTGCGTCCAGCGGTGGTCGAAGTCGCCGCCGAAAATCTCCGTTTCCTCCCGGTTCCAGCCGGCGCCGATGCCAAACAGGAACCTACCCCCGCTGATTCGATCCAGCGTGGCAATCTCCTTGGCCAGCATCAGCGGATTCCGCTCCGGCACCAGCGTAATCCCGGTACCCAGCTTGATGGTCGTCGTAGCCCCGGAAGCCCGCGCCAGCGCAATATACGGGTCGGCAAAGTGGGCATACGTCCACGGTATCTCGCCGCCAGAGGGAAACTGGCTCTCGCTCTGCACCGGCAAAATCGGATGCTCGGCGTACCAGATGGACTCAAAACCCAGCGATTCCGCCTTGCTCGCCATAAACGCCGGGTCAACCGTGTAAGCGGGCAGAGGAAGTGAAGTGCCAACGGACATAACGTTGCTCCTTGGTGTGTTCGGATTAGCGGCGGGCGTCAAAGCTGTCAAGTTCGTGGGGCCAATCGAGAATAGGCCGGTCGCTGGTGATTAGCAAGTGCCCTTCCAGAGCCGTGGCTACGATGATGCGGTCAGCTGGGTCTCCGCGCATATCGGGCAACTCACTGGCCCGAGCGGCGATAACGCCGGTAACGGAAATTTCATTGAACCCTTCAGCCAGCAGCCGTTCGTGCCATTGCACGGCGTTCATATCACTACCGAGCCGCCCTTTCTGCTGTAACATACCGATTTCCCAAATTGAGATGGCGGAAAAGGCAGCTTCGCCGTTTTGAACCGCTCGCGCGATTCTACGGCCCGCCTCATGGCCAAGCCGGCGGTTTGCATCAAGATACCATAAGACGGCTTGGGTATCTCCGAGTATCAACTACCGCCCTCCTCTGGTACAAGTCGCCGGCTGTTGCTAGGTGTCACTGCGTACTGCTTCAGCTGCACCAAGCCCCTTCCATCGTCAAATACGGCAACCTCACCGTCGTTGCTTTTGGAGACGGCGGCGATAATCTCGTCCAGTTGCGCAGTAAATTCGCTGATGCTGACCGTCAGGAACTTATGCCGATGCAAAATCGACACGTCAACCTTGTCCGGCTCTCGACGTTGCTTCGGCTTCCCGGCATCCGGGCTAACGAACCACGACGCCGGCATGGGGCCGGAGATGTCCCAATCGTCATCCGTCTGAACGTCCGGGTGCGTGTACCACTCAACGGGCATCGGCCCCTCAATATCGTCAAGAATTTGTACCTTGCCTTTCAGGCTGCCATAACCAGGCATCGGAGGCTCCACGTAGCGGACCAACTCCACTGCCGGATCATCCCCGTCAAAGATAATGACCGAACCGCCGCGTTCAGCGATTTCGCCCATCAACTCTAGGCACCGCTCTTTGAACTCGTCAGTACCCAGAGCGTAGTGAAAGTGCCCCTTCTTGTGGGTTTCGTCCATCACTGGCTTCCTCCCGTCGGGATTGCCGGTTTCCGTCGGTGCATCTCAGTCATCCGCCGCCACTGCCTCCCTGACCCCCACGATGGCATCGTACACTCCCCCGCCCTGCCCCACCAAAACGTCCACATCCTCAGCCAGCATATACCCCGCTCCCACCAACCCCTCCGCATACTCCCGCACCCGCGCCAAGTATTCCTCCCGCGACCCGTATCGTTCCTCAATCGACGCCCTGGGATCTCCCGACGCCAGCCGTTCCGCCCGGGTCACCGCGAAGGGTATCGCTCCGCCCACCACCGTTCCGCCCGGCGCCAGCGTCTGCCCGACGCCGCCGATGCCGGGATGGCGCACGTTCCAACCCGTGTACGTCGCCAGCGGCACCGCGATGGCCGGCAGCCGCACCCCGCCAACCTCGTTCCCGTCAGCGTCCACCGCCGACACCAGCGACGGGTATTCGGCCCCCACCTCCGGCGGTATCACCGTAGGCACGGCCCGGTCCGGCCCGAAGTTCAGTTCCCGCATCATCTTCTGATGCGTCGGAAACTCCACGCCTGGCAATCCCCTGAACCAATCGCCCAGCTCATCGGCCGGCACAATCGTTCCGTCAGCATGATTGGGATACCCATTGGCCGGAGGTTCCTCATTATGGGTAACCCACCTGTCCAACCAGTACAGCGCCGCCCGCATCAACGGCCGGTAGTCCACGTAGTTCAACGCCTGCGTGCCCCGCGCTCCCGTGTCCGGGTTGGTGTCCGAAATGGGCAGGTTGGCCGGCCCGTGCTGCGTGCCGCAGAAGAGCCACGAGCGCACGTTGTCCGGCAGCGCCACGTCCGTCTTGCCGTCCGGCGTAACGTGGGCCAATGCGCCGTGCCCGCCCCAGTATTCCGACGACGTGTTGGTGTAAATTACCTTGGGCGCAACGCCCCGCCGCGCAACTTCGGCCAGGATGCCATCCCCACCGTCCGGCTCAATGTCCAGGAACGGCGGCAGATTGTTCACGCTTCGGTTGGACAAGCTGGACGGCTGCCCGAACCGCACGTTGAACTCGCCCATCTTGCCGCCGGCCACGTTGGGCAGCATCCCCTCAAACACGATGCGCCCGTCTTCATCCCGGTTCAGTCCCAGGTGCAGCATCTGCCGCAGGAACCGTCCGCTCTGGCTGCGCCCATAGGCGTAGGCCCGCCCCAACGCGCCGGCCAGCGGATTGGCCGTCCCAGCGTCGTTAGACTCGGCGTACCGCAGCCAAGCCACAATATCCCGCGTCGCCAGCAAGCCCAAACCCACCACTGGCGCGTGGGAGGTTTCATAGACGACCCGATAAACCTTCCCGGCCTCAAACCCGCCGGCCATCGTGATGTGCGCCGCATCGGGAACCCGCCGGCCATCAACCAGGCGAGCGAAAGCCCATCGCTCTCGCGGGATTATCGTCTCCGGCCCGTCTTCATAATCCTGCACCGTCAGCGCCGAATCCCAGCTTTCCAGGTGATTGGTTGGATACGGCGCGTGATCCCGGTCCGAAAGAAACTGCGTCTCCGTAGCCACCGTGGGCTGGAACGAAATCACGATGCGCCCCGAAACCGGTGATCCGTCAGGGTTTTGCGCGTTGGGAACATTGCACCGGAACAACCCCGGCGCATTGGGAACGTCGTGCTGCCAACCGCACCACACCAGGCTGTACCCCTGCCGCATCAGAAACCCGTTCCCCGGATGCGGGTCGGCGTCCGGCGGGGCGTCCGGCGTGCTGTTGAGATTCTTCAACGCCAGTTCCTTCCCCCGGTTCAGCACGTCCAGCAGCAGCCGTCCGTTGCCGTGGTCATTGTCCACCGGCTTGATGATGCGGAAATCCGACGAAAACTCCACCAACCCGTCGCCGTTCCTCGGCGCCAACCCAATGTCGGCGATTACCGCATTGTCCCCATGCTCCGGGTCAACGGCGAAATAAGCAATTCCGTCAATCCGCTCGTACCGCCCCACGTCCCCAAAAACCTGCCCGCCAGCAAAAGCCTTGCGAGCTCCAATTTCCAACTTGGTCAGCGCCATATCAATTCACCTCAAAATCCCGTCCATCCTTTCCATCCAGGTAACAATGCTCCCTCTCCCCTTGTGGGAGAGGGCTGGGGTGAGGGGTCGTTCTACAAAATTTCGCTCGCGTCCACGTCCAGATCCCCCGGCGGTTCCGCCCCCGTGTTATCCCGCCACCATTGCGCAAACGGCTCCTCGCCCATGCCGTCGCGCAGCCGCGCCAGGTGCGCCTTCACCTGCACCAGCATCGGCAGTTGGTGGTCGTTGACTAATTGGAACGTTCGGGCCACCCACTCCAGCGCATCCGGCAAGTTCCCCCGTTCTTCCTCCACCATCCCCAGCTGTCCGTAGGTCCGCGCCGCTCGCAGCACGTCCCGCGCCCCCTCAAAGGCAACCCGCGCCTGATCGTACCACTCGTACGCCTGGTCCAGATCCCCCTGCTCGTGATGCACCACCCCGATTTGGCGCGCCTCCACGCCCATTCCTCTGATGTCCCCCTGCCGCTCCCGGTACTCCATGGCGACCCGCAGCCATTCCTCCGCTTCATCGGGAATCCCTCGCGCCTGAGCCAGCACGCCCAGGTGATGAAACTCCACGATCATCTGCTCCGTCATTCCCATGCGGTCGCACAACCCCAATGCCTGCTGATACCACGACTGCGCTTCCTCGAAAAGATATTCCGAGTGATCAACCGTCCCCAGCGCGTGGAAAATGTGAACCGCGGTCTCTTCATCCCGGTTCTCTTCCACCATTTCCCGCGCCCGGTGGTACCAGCTCCGCGCTTCGTCGTACTCAAACCGCAGATGGCACGCCGAACCCAGGGCGCGAAAGTCGTTGACCATCTCCTCGTAGTCGGGCAGCCGCTGGTGAATATCCAGCGCCCGCCGGTACCACTCTTTGGCCGCCCCGTACTGCCGTTGGTGGTGCCGCACCTGCCCGATGGCGAAACAGGTATCGGCAATCGACTCCTGGTCATCGCCGCCGTCGATTATCTCCAACCCCATCTCCAGCCATTCCGACGCCGTATCGTACTGCCCCCGCCGGGTGGCGATCAGCCCATTCTGGTGATAAACGGCGGCGGTGCGCGGGTCCGTCTCCCCGTCCGGCTGCTCCAGCAGGTAGTCCAGCAGCTGCCGGTTGAACATATCCGCCCGGTCCAGGTCCATCAGCTCCACTGATTCCATGGAGTCCGTGCCCAAAAGGTACTGCCAGAATTCAACTGCTCCGTTGCCCTCGGCCTCCGATGCCGTATGCCCGATGACGTCCAGCAACTGCCCGCGCAGCCGCCGCAACTCCGGGAACCGCTTTTGCATCCGATAGACCTGCGCCAGCGGCTGTATCAACAACTGCGCGTTGTCCCACTGCCGGTATTCCAGCGCCAGACCCAACGCCTGGGTCAGGTTGCCTTCCTCCGCCAACACCGCCGTTACGCCCGTATCCTGGTTCTCGTACAGGCTTTCCATAAAGTAATCGGCGGTGTCCGCATAGACCCGCACAAATTCCTGCTCCAGCTGCCTTATGCCGTCCCCGGACACCTGCCGGCCCAGCTTGCGCCCCAGGAACCACGGCAACGCCGGATTGATCTGATACACGCTGGGCGACACCGGCTCCAGCAGTCCCGCCGCCTGCGCTGTCCGCAGCAGCGTCCGGCAAGCCGCGTAAGACCTTCCGGTTGACTGCATCCCGCCCTCCGGCGACAGCAGCGACCGTGAGGCGCCCGCCGTCAAATCATCTCCCACCACTTGCGCGTACACCCGTTCCTCGGTGATGTGCGAAAGCACGTCCAGCATCACCCTCCGCTGGAACAGCGACAGGAACGGCAGGTGCGTCCGGTTGCGGTGCGACAGCCGCGAGAAACCGTACTCCATGGCCGCCGTCAACACCGCGCTCCGGCCCGGCTCGCCGCCGTCCGGTTGCTGCGCCATCAAACCCCGCAGCTCTCCGGCTGCCACCGACGCCGGCACGTCCTTCACCGGCGGAATAGCCATCTGCATCGCCAGTGGATGCCCGTCCAGCAGTTCAATCAACTCCCCAAAGTCCGCCCCGGCCCGTGTCGCCGGCACCCCCCCTTTGTCCATCACAAACCCCGCAAAGGCCAGCCGGTCGGCGTCGGTGAGCCCGTTCAACGTGAGGGTCGCGTGGGGCATCGAAACCCAATCCTCGTCGGCCCGCCGGCTCAACAGCAGTGCGCTCGTTCCCACCGGCCCGCCGAGCCCCATTTCAGGGGTAACTTCCCCCAGGAACGCTGCCAAATCTGGCAACTCTGCCTCGTCCAGCAGTCCCGGCGACCCGTCCGGAAATCCCGCTACATTCTCCACGTTGTCCCAAACCAGCAGCGACGGGTTCTGTTGCAAATACGCCGTCACCCATCGCCGCTGCTGTTCCGCCGGCATATCGGCGAAATCCAAACCGGCCACCGCCGTTCCGATCTCATGCACCACCCGCTCGATGCCGGCCGGATGCGACGCTTCAAACGCCGTATAAAATACTCCGCCCGGATATGCCACCCGCGCCGGCTTCAGGAACCACCGGCAAAGCCCCAGCGCCAACTCCGTCTTGCCCACTCCCGTATCGCCCGACAGCAGCGCCACCGAGTGCGCCTTCAACGCCCGTTCCAGTTGCCGCAGCTCCCCCTCTCGCCCCACCAACCCGTACTGGCCGGCCACCGGAATCTGCAACTCGTCCGTCGGCGCTTCCTCCGGTTGGATCACCGGCGGCGCCAACGGATCGGGCTGGTGCTGTTCAATCTCGGCTGGCGCATATCGCCGCGACTGGTACACCGCCGGCATCTGCCAGTCCCAAAATACCCGTTTCCCGTATATCGTCACCCGCTCCGGCGTGTCCATCAAACCACGTCGCACCGACGCAATCGCTCCCCCAACGCTGTTCCCTTGGGCCAGCCGCGTATAGAAGGCCCGGGCTGATCCCTCGGCCATGTCCGGATGCAACGGCGCCGGCAACAGCGCGACTTGGGCCACGCCGGCGTCCGCCACCGCCATCGCCGCCGCCGACCAGTTTGCCGCTGTCCCTGCGATTTTTGACAAATCCGGCGCCTGCTCCCCCGCCGAAATTAGCGCCACCCGCACGCCCCCCTCGGCCAGGACCCTGCCCAGCTCCGCCGGCGCAACCGCCTCCGCTCCGCCATCGTCCCGCTCCAGCAGGAGCGCTCCCCCGGCGTCCAGCGTCGCCCCGTCTATATGCGCGATGTCATAGTGGTTCGGATTGCGTTCCAGCAGGGCGCGCAGCGCCTCCAGGGTAGCCGGCCGGGGATTATCCAGCGACACCTCCACATTCAACCCCTCAAGGGCCGCTACTGTTGCCGTCGCCAGATTTCCTCCCGCCACCACTGACCTTTCGAGCAACTCTCCGGCCCACGGAATTTCCCCGTCCAGCGGCGTCGCCGACAACATCGCCACGTGCAGCGCGCCCTTGGTTCGTTCCCCAACTGCATCCTGGGGTATCGACCCGGTTGACTGCCTCAAGACACCTACCAGCCCGTTCACGAAATAACCCAAACTCGGATCATTCATCAGCTCCCAGGGCAGCGACAGAAACTCCGGCCGCGACGATACAATCGTCAGCTCCCCCCGGTCGTCCCTTCCCATCACGTCATCCAAAAGCGGACGACCGCCGCTGTTCGCCCCGAAGGCGATCTCAAACAGCAGCCGCCCCAGGTTCCGCATCGCCCCTTCCACCGCCTCAATCTGCGCCAGGCCGCCCGACGGTCCCCAGACCAACGACGGACGCCGGTACTCCGAGTGGTATCGGTTCAGCGTCGCCCTTTCGTCATCCGACAACTCCAATCCAAACGCCGACGGCGCAGCCGGCCGGCTGTCTCCCCCCGGCTCAACCAGGCGTACCTCTATTTGCCCGGTGTCGGGCAGGTCATGAATTTCCAGGCTAGCGGTCATACCGGCGACATCTCCTCTTGAAAAGTGTCCTGGGAGTTACGGGCTTGGACGCCCTTACCATCGTCATTCTTCGGATACACATTTTGATTGTTATACGGAACAATCATCAGCGTCAGATACCCATATTCTGCCACCTCCCTAGTTAACATAATATCAAACCCTTGCGCTATCTATCAGCATCCATTTGAACAGAAAATCGGTAGCGGTTGTCAGATAATTAGGGTTTATCTATAATGGCTTACACACAAAAGGCAAGCCGCCCCCAAACTCGCGCAGCACGAGCGGCATTATACAACATAATGCTGCCCGTAGCCCGACGAGGCCAGCCGGATAAACCTGATGCTTGCTCTCGATAAAATCCGACGCTCCTGGTTGCTGGTTCCTGTCTCACAACCGGCGCGTCTAATGGCAGCCCCCTCCGCGGGCTCGGATGTGGTCATCCTCGACTTGGCCGAGTTCGTCGCCGAAGCGGACAAACCCGCCGCCCGTGAGGCCCTGCGGGCTAATTTGGATTCCGCAAAAGACGGCGGGGCCGAGGTTTTCGCCCAGATCGACCCTGAACTCATGCTGGCCGACCTGCGCGCCGCGGTTTGGCCCGGCCTGAATGGTGTCGTCATCAGCCGCGTCGAATCGGCCGAGCAGGTTCGTCAAGCCGACGCAATCATCTCTGGCTTGGAAAGTGAACGCGGCCTGTTGCCACGGAGTGTCGAACTGGTCGTCTCCCTCGAAACGGCTTTGGGCAACCACAATGGCTTTGAGATCGCCAACGCCAGCCCCCGCATCTGGGGTCTCACCCTGGGCCGCGCCGATCTGGTCATGGACCTGCGCCCCGAACCCTCCGGCGAAATCCACCTCATGCCCTATCTGATGCAACGTCTTATCATCCTCGCCGCCGCTGCCGGCAAAGTCCCCCTGGGCGCCTGGTGGCGTTTCCCCGACCGCGGCCTGCTGGCGACTCCGGAGAACACCTTGGCCGCCGCCAAGCGTGGCCGCGCCATCGGATTCGAAGGGTCTTTCTGTGTGTTGGATGAGCAGGTCGAACCCCTCAACGACGGTTTTACCCCCACCGACGCCGAAGTTGCGGCTGCCCAAGCCCTGCAACAAACCTACGCCGCAGCCACCGAATCCGGTACGCGCGCCATCGTCTCAATCAACGAACGCACCCTGACGCCCGACATCGCCCGCCAGGCCGCCAACGTGCTGGCTCTGGCCGACGCTTGCGCTGCCCGGGAACGGTTCAAGGCCGCCGCCGTCGCCGGCCGGCCCATCCCGGTACCCTAGGAGGCTTCCCATGGCCAATCCCCATCGGCGGCTGAAACGCTCCGGCCTGACCATGCCCATTGTTACCGAGCGGTTCATCAACAACGCTTGGCATCGCGGCTGCGACTTCATCAACATGGACCTGGAGGACTCGGTCCCGCCGCACCTGAAAGACGCCGCCCGCAACCTCGTCAAGCAGAGCATTCCCGTCGTCAACAAGGGCGGCGCCGATGCCGTCTGCCGCATCAACCACGACCTGATGGAAGCCGACCTCAACGCCGCCGTCTGGCCCGGCCTGATGCACGTCAACTACCCCAAGGCCGAGTACGGCCACGAAATCCGGCGCATGGACGAAATCATCACCCGTCTCGAAGCCGAGCGCGGCATTCGACCCGGAACCGTCGAAATCGGCGCCAACATCGAAACCGCCGTCGGCGTCGCCAACGCCTACGAAATCGTCACCGCCAGCCCCCGCGTCCGGGAGTTCGGCGGCGCCTCCGGCTACGATATGTCCCGCGATTTAGGCGTCGAAATGTTCGTCGGCTTCGACCAGTTCGTGTACGGCAAGGGCGAGGTCGAGCTGGCCGCCCGCGCCGCCGGCCGCGAACCCCACGCCGCTCCCTTCACTCCCAACGTCACCGGCAGCGTCAGCGACCCCGACCGCGCCTTCGCCGAAGCCGACGCCTCCCGCAAGTGTGGCTTCCGCATCGGCGGCGGCCTGCACCCCAACGTCGTAGAACCTCAAAATCGCGGTTTCGCTCCCACCGCAGACGAAATTTCCGACGCCCAATGGGTCTTGCAGGAATACCGCAAGCTCGCCCATTCCTCCGATACCTGGTTACAGGTTGACGTTGCTGCCATCGATGCCCAGCAACATCCCCGCCCTATGCCAGCCGACTCTTACTTGGGCCGCCACCGCGTCATCGACCGTTACGAAGCTGCCCGCGCCGAAGAACTCCTCCAATGGCATCGGCTTTGCCAGGAACGCGACCGCGAAAAAAGCGAAGCCGTCGCCCGCGTCCGCGCCGCCGCGGAACCCATGTAGGGGCGAATAATTATTCGCCCCTACATATCCCGGAGCCACCCGATATGTCCATCCTCGTCCGACGTTCCAACCTGATGATCCCGGCTACTCAGCTGCGGATGATCCGCTGGGGCTGGAAACACAACGCCGACGCCGTCACCATCGACCTCCAGGACGGCGTGCCTGCCAACGAGGTCCATCTGGCCCGCAAACTGCTGCGTCAAGCCGTCGGTCAGGTGGGGAAGGGCGGAGCCCAGGTGTTCGTTCGCGTTAACGCCGATTCGGTGTACGCTGACTGCGCGGCCGCCGTCTCTTCAAATCTCACCGGCATCATCCTGCCCGGTGTCGAAGCGGCCGACCAGGTGGTCGAAGCGGACGCCATCCTTTCCGAGCTGGAGCGTCAGCGCGGCGTGAACCTCGGCGCTACCGAGTTGGCCCCGGCCGTCGAAACCGCTGCCGGCGTGTGGCATATCCGCGACATCATCACCGCCTCACCGCGCATCAGGCAGGCCGGCATCGACGAAGCTGCCCTGGCCGCGTCATTGGGCATCACCCAAACCGCCGAACTGGACCCATTCGTGTACGCCCGCGGCCGCCTGTGCATCGAAGCCACCGCCGCCGGCGTCCAACCCGTCGCGGTCACCGACCCAATCGGTTTAGGCATTGACCATCTGAGCCACGAAGCGATGGTCAAGATCGCCAACGATACCCGCAATCTGGGCTTCAAGGGCATGGTGTGCGGACACCCTCGCTGGGTCGAAGCCGTCAACGAGGCATTTACACCCACCCAATCCCTTGTCGAATACTACACCCAGGTCCGCGAGGTCTTCGCCCAGGCCCTTGCCGCCGGCACCGCCGCCGCTCCCTTCGCCGGCCGTATGATCGACGTCCCGGTGGACGAATGGGCCAAGGACGTCTTGGCCATGAGCGCCGCCTGCGCCGCCCGCGACGCCGCCAAGCAGGCCGCCCGCTCCGCCGCCGCCGTCTGGTCCGATTTCCCTATACCCGTAGTGGACTAGGGCCTGTTGACATTTCCCATCATTCCGACCCCAACATCATTCCGACCCCCAACGTCATTCCGGCGTCCGACCCCCAACGTCATTCCGGCGAAAGAACGTCACCCCGTACTTGATACGGGGCCGGAATCCACAGTCCACACGACAAAGCAGCTCTGGACCCCTTTTCACGCCGGAATGACGAAACAACCTTTCCAAATCCTGCCCATCCTGTCCATCCATGCAAAATTGCCCGCACCGCTCCCGGAGTCCGCAATGATCTACATCGACGACGACCTCCGCCGCCGCATCGACAACGCTCTGGCCGACCGTTGCCCCATGTTCATCGCCACCGTGTCACCCGACGGCGAACCCCAGATCAGCATGAGAGGCAGCGTCCTCGTCTTCGACCGTGAAACCCTCGCCTATTGGGAGCGAGGCTGGCGTAACTCCGCCGCCAACGTGCAGAACGGCTCCAAGGTCGTCCTCTTCTACCGCCATCCCACCGACCGCATCAACCTCCGCTTCTACGGCACGGCAACCATGTACCGCGAAGGCGCCATCCGCGACAACGTAATGGCCCGCACCGTCCAAGGCGAACTCGACCGCGATCCCGACCGCACCGGCGCCGCCGTCCTCGTCCGCCTCTACCGCATCAACCAGCTCTCCGGCGAAGTCCTCCAGGAACGCTAACCCTATCCTGTCATGCTGATATAATCAGGCCATCCTAACCACATTTCCGCAAGGTGGATGACCCATGCCGTTGCTCAGCGGAATCTTTGGCGGCATGCTGTGCGGCTTGGTGCCGGCTGCGATTTTCGGTTTCCTTTCCGTGCTCCCGTATATGGGATGGGCCGAATACGCAATCCTGCCGGCATTCTACCTGGCTGCCATCCCATGCGGTGTTCTCATCGGTTTGAAGACTTCGCGGCTTCAATGACCCCAAGCGTCCGTCGGTTGCTGGCTGCGGCGCTTGGCGCTGTTTCAGTCTGGATCATCATTGGTTTGGTCGTTCCTCTTGGTTCTCTACGGAGTTTCCGCCTATCGGTGCAAAACCCCGACGGCGGAAACCACCTCTTTCACCTGCCTCAAATCCGTTGCCCACGACTTGCGGCGGGACTCCAATCTCGCCACCTACGCCACGGCAACCGTAGCCGCCGCCATTGCATTGCAGTTGGGCAACCGTAGCCGTGAGTCCAAACCGCCAGGAGAATAATCACGGGTCGGCTCTTTCGGCGTTCAAAACCTCGCCTAGCCATTGCCATCAGAATACCCCCGTCATTCCCGCGAAAGCGGGAATCCAGTGCCCGAAACCGGAAGTGAGGTAGTCTAAATATGCCCACATACAAAGGCAACGTCGGTAACTTGATGCAGCACTGGACGTTTTGCGAACTGGTGAGAATTGCACAGGATAGCGGCGTCCCTGGCCTGAATTTCATTGACGCCCATGCCATGGCACCACTGGCGATGACAAAAAATGGTGCTGATGGCCGATTCAACCGTGCAGAGGATCGAGTACAGAGAGATCATGAGCCGGATCATCAATGGACTTCGGAATATGAGCGGGCCTGGCATCGCTTGGCTCCTAGGGGTGGCTATCCCAACAGCTCTAACTTCGTGCGGCAGGTCTGGACCTGCGAATTCTCCATGCTGCTGTGCGAGAACAACGGCCCAACAATTGAGGAGCTAGGGCCCTGGTGTGGGCAGATGAACGATTTGCCGAGGTGCGCCGGTGCGGAACTTTTCCCGGGCAACTGGCGGAAGAGGTTTGAGCAACCTCGGGGAATCCCAAGCCCCGGCGATGTGGGGCTGCCCAATCGGTCACTCACGTTGATCTCGTTCGACCCGGATATGATTAGTTACCGCGCCCGCCCCGACCAGCCGAACCATCAACAGCACCGTATGGTCTACCCTCAAGATTTGCAGGAAGTGCGAAATCAACTGGTCAATTTTGATGGCGGCATCCTCATATATCTGCCCACCTATAGCGCCCAAAACAACCCACAACCACAGGTCATAGATGCGCTTGACGCGATCTTGACGCCAAACCCGGACGGCTTTACGCGGACAGCCAAAGTGAGGGTTAATGGGCACATGATGGCGTTGGTGTACGCTCGCGGCCTCGACGATTGGGCCGTTCAGTTAGCGGAGCTGCCCGGCCGCTTTACCGATTGGCTTGGGCAGGTATGAGATACCCTTGCAAGGGTATCCTTCCTACTCGGATCAACCCATTCCCACCGCCAGCGCGTCCACCGCCTTCACCCCCTGCCCTTCCGGCAAAACCATCAGCGGATTGATGTCCAGCTCGCCCAGCGAACCCTCCAGCTGCGCCGCCATCTGCGAAACCCGAACCAGCGTATCCGCCAGCGCATCCACGTCCGCCTCCGGCGCCCCTCGGAACCCCCGCAGCAGCCGCGCCCCCTTAACCTCGTCAATCATCTCCAGCGCGTCATCCCGCGTAATCGGACACAGCCGCAGCGCCACGTCCTGATACACCTCCACCATCACGCCGCCCGTCCCAAACAGCAGGAACGGCCCCAGCTGTTCGTCATACGACACGCCCACAATCGTCTCCACGCCGCCGGACACCATCTCCTGCACCACCACGCCGTCAACTCGTGCGCTGGCGTCATAAGCCCTGGCGTTGACCGTAACCTCGTCGAAAGCCGCCCTTACCGTGTCGGCGCTATCCAGTCCCAGCCTGATCGCCCCGGCCTCGGTCTTGTGCAATATGTCCGCTGAGTCCACCTTCAACGCCACCGGATAGCCAATCCGTTCCGCCGCCGCAACTGCCGCCGCCGCATCCGACGCCAGTTCCTCCCGCGTAGTCGGCACTCCGAACGCCGCGATCAAACCCTTGCTTTCGTACTCCGAAAGCGCTCCGCCGTTAGCCAGAGTGCTTCCCGCACCAGCCGGCGCAGCCGTCATATCCCCGGCGGAAGCAAACCCCCGCCTCACCCTTTCCTCCCGCCAGTCGTGATAGTCGTTCAGATACCGCACCCCGGCCGCCAGCTTGTCCGGCACGTAAAACACTGGAACCCCTTCCCGTCGCAACATCGGCAACCCCGACTCCGCTCCTCGCGTTCCCGTCCACAGAAACGCCACCGGCTTGTCGCTCCCGTCCCGCTGCGCGATCACCTGCGTTGCCTGGGCGTCCGCCCCCGCCGACGCCACCACCAGAGTGCCCACCTCTTCGTCGTCGGCCATGAATGACATAATCGCCGGAAAGTCGTCGCTGTTGGCGTACCCCGTCACGTCCGACGGATTGGCCGCCCACCCGAATCCCTTCAAAATCCCGTTGATCCCGTCCCGCGCCCGCTCCGACAGCGCCGGCAGATCCAACCCGGCCTGCCCGAACATATCCGCCGTCAAACTGCTGATCCCGCCCGAGTGCGACACCACGGCCACCCCGCGACGCGGCGGCCGGGGACACCGCGCCAGCAGGTTCGACACCTGCAACAGGTCGTCATAATCCTGCACCCGTATCACCCCGTACTGCTCAAACACGGCGTCATACCGCGCGTCCACCCCGGTCAAAGCCGCCGTATGCGACCCGGCCGCCCGCGAACCCAGCTCCGACCTCCCAATCTTGATCAGCACAATCGGCTTGCCCCGTTCCGCCGCCAGCCGCGCCACTTCCACAAACTTCCGCCCGTCCTTGAACCCTTCGATAAACCCGGCGATGACCCGTGTATCGTCGTCATCCAGCAGATACCGCGCAAAGTCGCAGAAATCCAGATCCGCCTCGTTCCCCGTGGAAACGATGTAGGTGAACCCAATCCCCTCGTCCACCGCCCGCGTCAAAAACGGCCCAAACGCCGACGCGCCGCTTTGGCACACCAGCCCAATCGGCCCGCTCAACCCGGCCGCCCCCCGCGACGACGCGCTGGCCCAGATGTCATCCTTCAAGTTTGCCAGCCCCAGGCAGTTCGGCCCGCTCACCCGCATCCCAGATTCCCGCGCGAACCGCCCCAGCTCCACTTGCGACTCCCGCCGGTCCTCCACCCCGCGCTCGGCAAACCCCGCCGAAATCACAATCGCCGACTTCGCCCCCTTCGCGTGGCTCTCCCGCAACGTATCCAGCACCGCATGATACGGCACCACCACGCCCACCACGTCCGGCGCCTCCGGTAGCTCCGAAACCGACGGATAGCACCGCACCCCCTGCACCTCCTCATACCGCGGATTTACCGGATACACGTTCACCCCCTGCCCCGAGGTCCCCATCGCCGCCGCCAAAAACCGCCCGCCGTACTGCATCCGCGGCGTCGCCCCCACCACCGCGATGGAACGCGGGTTCAGCATCCGGTCAATCGAAGCCAGCTGTTCGTCACTCCAAAAATCCATTGCGTTTCTCCCAAGTGGCGCTATGCCAGTCATCCGGGCATTGGTTTTGACTGCGCCGTCCTATCGCGGCTGGACCGCTTTTGCTTCCTGCAATCGTGCCAGCGTTTCCCGGTAAATGACTTCAAGGTTAAGCCAAAACTCTGCCGAAATCCCCAAGGCTCGTTCCAATCCGTCTGCGGTTTCGGCTGTGATACTGTCCTTGCCGCTCACAATTGCATCTATCCTGTGCTCCGGCCATTCGAGCTTTGTCGCCAGTTCCTGCTCAGTCATGCCGCGGGCTTCCAGCTCTTTTGCCAGGGACGCGCCGGGCGACACTGGCAAGTCTGAAAACACGCTTGCTTTGTCAATCGTCATAATGGTTGCTGACCTCCTCAACGATTACGCTATGCTCGGTGTTCCCTCGGGTTATGATGAGCCGCCAACGTCCGGCCAGTCGGATGGACAACTGGCCGGTGCGAGAACCGCGCAGCGGGTGCAAATGGAGAAAGCTAATGTTGTAAGCATCCTGCATATCCCTTGCCGATTTCAAGAACGTTACGGCCACAATATACCGTTCTGCAACGTCCGGCCCCCATTGCCGAACCGCTCGGGCAGACTCAGCATAGCAACGTTCCAGTTGGTTGGTGCGAAATGAAACGTCCAATCTGATTTAACTCCGTGCTTCCTCTGCAAGAGCGTCCGTTATCCCGGCCCCGCCATAAACTCCTCGCACTGCTCCGTTCCCCATTCGTCGCGTATCCACTCCGCCCGCATCCGGGCCAGCGATTGCATTTCCTCGGCGACCTTGCGGTCCTTCATCCAGCCGTCGCGCCGGTTGCCGCGCTGCAAGCCGGTGAGCGTGCTGGTGTTGGACTTCCGGCTGTTGCACGGCGCGCAAATCAGGATGCGGTTGGTGATGTAATTCTGCCCGCCTTCCGATTTCGGGATGATGTGGTCCAGGTGAAAGAAGTCCGATTCCATCAGCCGGCCGCACCCCGCGCAGCCTACCAGCCCATTGCGTCCCTGCGCCGCAATCAGTATGCGACGCATCAGCGCGTTGCTCAACTGCTGCCACGGCTCCGTAGGCCGGCGGGTTCTCAGCCGTAGCGACGGCGCCGCCACTTCGTTATCGTCGGTACGTGCCGGAAACTCTTCACCCTTGTCCTTGTTGTCGATGAAATTCAGCCGGTACTCGGTGAAATGGAGCATCCCGTTGGCGTTAGCTTGTCCTTCCAAGTTTGGATCGCCCACCAGAATAGCATTTTCCCGCAGCCGGTCAGTGACTTTCGTATAAGCCTGCTCCCAGATGTCCATTCCTACCCACTGGCGGCCCTGACGCTCGGCGGCCACCGGCGTGGTTGCGCAACCGCAGAACGGGTCCAGCACTATATCCTCTGGGTTGCTGGACGCTGCGATGATGCGCTCATACAGTTCCAGCGGTTTTTGCGTAGGATACCCGGTATATTCCGGCTGGTTGCCCCGCAGTGCCGGAATGTCCCATACATCCCGCATCGTCACCATTCTGAACAAGCCCTGATCGTCCTCTTGGATTTCGATGTTCGAGAACCCGTATTTGTGTGAAAGGTACGATTTTTCCTTTTGTGGGGTGAACTTGTAATCCCCCAACTTGCTGTAAAACAGGATGGTGTCGTGCTTTCTGCCGAACCACCGTTTGCTGACGCCGCCCGTCTTGTAGAACCACACGATTTCGTTGCGGAAATTGCCCTTGCCAAAGATGGCGTCCATCAGAGCTTTCACCCAGGCGTGCGCCGTGTGGTCAATGTGCAAGTAGATGCTGCCGTCATCCCGCAGTACCCGGTGCATCTCCATCAGCCGCACGCCCAGCCAGCACAAAAACGCCCCCATATCGTCGCCATACACCGCCCGCGCCGAGTCGATCACCTTCCACGCTCCCGGCCAGTCATCCTGAATCTGGTCAATCCAGTCGTCATGGTTTTCGGCAATGGCGTTGCCCTTGCGATCCAATCCGAGAATATCCTTCTGCCAAGTCCAACGGTCATCGTATCCGCCGGCGTCGCTGAAAAACCCCCGTTGCTTCTTGAACGGCGGATCCGTGGCGATCAAATGCACCGTCTCGCTGTTCATCCGCCGCAAAGCCGGCAGGTTATCCCCATAGTACAGCGTCCGGTTCTCAAAGTTGGGAGTCCCCATTTGTCCCTCCTAGGCCACGGACCGCTCACCAGCCGGCTTGCCAACGCCTCCGATTAGACGCACCAACCGCTCAGCCCGGTTGATGCCACTATCTAGCGCGTCAGTATTCCGAGCCACTGGCGCCACTAACTCGCCCCGGTTCAGTCGCCGCCTCGATGACCTTACGAGCCACTGCAAACGCAAGAGACATATGCACTGGACAGCAACGACCACAGCAAAGGCCATGAGGAAGGCGAGCAAAAAATCGAAGTGCATAGACGCGCGGGCGTAGTCAAACTGCGCCCACAACGCAGACGCAATGGCGCTGGCAATGAAGCCGCACAGGAGACCCGGGGTCGGATAAATGCTATAAACCGCGGCGCTGATTGCTACGGAACCCTGTAACCTCTCGATGTCGCGCTCGTTAGATGGCGCCCTCCCCGGGAACGAGTGAACTTCAATTTCCGCAATCTGTTTCCTGATTGCAACAATCCATGCCCTGTAAAGACCAATGGCGACCAAGTACAGGCGCATCCCCAACCAAACGCCCATGGTCACCGAGAATCCGGTGACAAAGCCGACCGCCGTGGCCAAGTCTAGGGACTCGCCCAGCCGCAACGCGCCTGTAATCAGCCCTGCTGCGATGCCAACAGCAAGGACGTAGATCCTAACCGGCAAGGCTCCCTCGATCCAACCCCATGTCCGATTGAACATCTCGCTACTCCCTGGTCCGGTTCACGAACGCTTTGGCGGAAACTATCGCTTCCCAAGTAGCGACAATCGCGCCGGTACAAGCCCAAACTGCCGCGCAAATCACCAGAGTAACGTCAAGCGCGAACCCCACAATGCGGTGCGCCATAGTGTCCTTCCCAACGGCATACCCAATGAGCCACTCCAGCAAAATGCCGGAGCCCACCAATATCGCCGCCATCGCCAGAGATGTTAGGAAAGTCAAAGCAGCCGGCAAGACACGTCGCAAAGCCGTTCGCAGTTCTTCCTGCCCAGTCATGCCGATTGCCCGCCATTATACGCCAAATGCGCTCCGCTCAAATTATCCTGCCAATCCTGTGCATCGATGTAAAACGAAACCCCTGCGTCTCCCCTGCCATCCGCAAATCCGCCCGCCGATGACCGGCGCCAGCCGTTAGCTTGGCGATAGGCGTTCAACTGAGAAAAAGTTCAGCCGCCCGGCCGGAAAATCGTAATCCATTTGCACCTGGTTCAGCACGTCCCGCCCCAACAGCGACGGCAGCCGGTTAACCACCGGGCGCGGGTTCGATGCCGACGGTGGTTCCGGTTTCGCTATCATGAGGGTGATGTCGAAGGTGTAGTCACCCCGGCTGCCGGCAAGCACTATCAAGGCCGGTTCGCGATAGTACGCAGATCTGCCGCCAACACCGACCAGAGCGAAAGGCTCCCGCAACTCGTCAAACGGGCAACCTATACGCCTGCCGTCATCGGGATGCAGAGTGGTGACAGTCGCGCCCGTGTCAACCAGAAAGTCAATGCGACCGCTAACGCCAAATCGTGGGACAAACAGACGAGCGCGAACCCTCGGACGCTCCCTGGTATCGAACCAGCCGCCAATCACAGTATCCACAGTTCCGGCTCTGAACTGAGGAACTCCACGACGCAAGGTTCCCGCTCCAGCCCCAGCCGGTCCAACTCCTCAAAAATCCCCTCCAGCGTCTCCGACGCCACGATGGTATCGTCCGCCGCCAGGGCGACGTACTGGTCGGGGTACTTCTCGGTTAGCTCGTCGCGCCGGCTGTCAAACCGGTCGCAGCGTTCTCCATACCAGCGAATGCCCTCCCGAACCGCCTCGCGTCCGCCCAGGCTGGCCATTAAATCTTCCAATTCCTGCCCCGTAACCAGACGCGCCGGACGCACTGGATGACTCGAGATAACAACCATAATCGCCCTCCTGACTTTCTCCGCGTGTTGCCCCCATTCTACCGCATCACGTCTCCCCCGACCCCCGTGCGTCTGCCCGCCAGTCGTCCGGGCTCGGCCCCCGGTCGATCAGCACGTCCACCACCGCCGGCAGTCCCGACGCCCGCGCCTCCCGCAGCGCATCCGCCAAATCCCGCGAATCCGCCACCTGCGCGCCAAAGCACCCGAACCCTCGCGCCACCGCCGCGTTGTCCGTCTCCGCGAACTCCGACGCAATGTACTGCCCCGGCGCCTGGTGGTGTCGCACCATCCCCAGCGCCCCGTCGTTGAACACCACGCACACTATGGGCAGGTTGTACTGCATCGCCGTCGAAAGCGCGTTCACCGTCATCATGTACCCGCCGTCCCCCGTCACGCCCACCACCTGCCGGTCCGGATACGCGATCTGCAATCCCACCGACGCCGGCAGTCCCCAGCCCATGCCCGCCGTCCCGCCCGGGCAGAAGAACGTATGCGCCTGCTGCGACTGGAACAAATGCGCCATCCACGTCCGGTTGTTCCCTGCGTCCAGCGCATACACCGTATCCTTCGGCATCGTCTCCTGGAGCACCCGCACCAGCCGCTGCGGCAGCACCGGCGATGAGTCCGTATGCAGCCCCGCGTCCTCGTAAAACCCCGCGTCTGCCTTTCGTCCCGCCAGCGCCCCGGCCCATTCGCTCCGGTTCCCCGCCGTGCTTGCCGAGGCATCCCCCGACGCCTCCACCAGTTGCCCCAGGATGCTCCCGGCGTCGCCGATCAGCCCCAGCTCCACCGGGAACGTCCACCCGGCGTTGCGGTCGTCAATGTCAATCTGGATAATCCGCTGCCCCCGCGGGTTGAACACGTTGGGCCGCTCCCGCACCGTGTCCTGCGGGCTGAGCTTGGCCCCCACGATGACCACCGTGTCGGCGTCCCCCACCGCCCGGTTCGCCGCCTCCTGCCCGTAGATGCCCACCATGCCCAGCGCCAGCGGATGCGTCTCCGCAATCGCCGACTTCCCCTTGTAGCTGGTGGCAATCGGCGCGTTCCACTGCTCCGCCAGCTGCTCCAGCAACCCGTGCGCCCCCGCCATATGCACCCCGTTCCCCGCCACGATCACCGGCCGCCGCGACTGCGACAGTATCTCCACCGCCCGCTCAATATCCGCCGGCGCCGCCTGCGGCTTCGCCGTATTGAGATACCCCGCCGTGTCGTGGATGAACGGCGGCGATTCCAGGTCAACCTCCCCGCCAATCGACGCCGTCCGCATCAGCAAACACGTCGGCCCCGGCCGCCCGCTCATTGCGTGCTTGATCGCCAGCTGCGCCCCCAGCGCCGCCTCTTTGGGCGACGTCGCCAGCGTCGTGTACTTCGTCATGGAGCGAAAGATGTTGTGCAGGTCGATGCTCCCGTACTCGCCCGCTCCCGATTGGTTCGCCGGATGCTGCCCCACGCCGCCGTCCGACGTGTCCGTCAGCACCAGCATCGGGCTGGACGACAGCATCGCCTCCATGATCCCGAACGACGCGTTCGACCCCATGAACAGCCCCTGCCCCATGATGACCGCCGGCTTCCCCGTCGCCCGGGCGTAGGCGTCGGCCATGATCGCCGCCGTCTGCTCGTGCCGCGTCAGGTACGTGTTGATCGCCGGTTCCTTCCCCACCAGCTGCGTAAAAATCTGCCCCGTCCCGCCCCCGGGTATCCCGAACACGGCGTCAATCCCCGCCTCCTCCAAAAACTGCACAATCAACTCATTAGCCTGCGGCATGATAATCAATCTCCTCAAGTTCGACCCGGCGCAGCCATCAACTCACCTCACCGGACATAACGGCTGCCGGAATGCCAGCGATAGTACCTTTAGGCCGGCAGACGGTCAACCGGAGTTGGCCTTCGTGCGTACTCACTTTCTGCAACCTGTCATTGCGACCCCACGCTTGATGCGGGGGGGGCGGCAATCTCGTCCCCGGAGGTATCGTCGCCGGGGAAACCCTTGTGGTTGCCCCGGCGCGGTTTGCCCTGGCTGGCGCCGCCTGATTTTCATCATTGTATCTGGCCTGACTTGACCAAACCATGGGCAATTCCGGCGCAAGAACAGCCGGCCCCGTGTCAAGCGCGGGGCCGCAACGACTCCTGTAAATCCTTTCAATCCGATAAATCCTGCTTCTGACATTCCTCCGCCGGAAAGTGAGGATAGGCTTCTACTAACTTGACCATCTATTTTTAATTGCGATAATTTGGGTATGATAATCAAGCCGCTTGGGGTTATATTACAGTAACATCAGCCCACCGTTGGCGCGCCCCAATGTGCCACCCGGCCCAGTGCTAAAGAGGTGAGAAATTGACTCAATTCGACCAAAGCGATCCTCAGGTTGCAGCCCTCCAAGACCGTCTCACCCGGCTAAGCCAGGCCAGCCTTCATATCAACGACAGCCTGGAACTGGACGCGGTTTTGCAGCGGGTGCTGGACAGCGCCCGCTCCCTGACCGGCGCCCACTACGGTGTCATGACTACCCTGGACGAATCCGGCCAAATTGAGGACTTCCTGGCTTCCGGCTTCACCCCGGCCGACGCGCAACAACTGTGGCAGATGCCGGGGGCCGCGGATCTCTTCGAGTATGTCAACTCCATCCCGGAGCCCTGGCGAGTCGCCGACTTCGTCGCCCACGCCAGGGCCATGGGCTGGCCCGAGTTTCGCCCGCCGATTCCCCTGATCCCTTTCCTGACCGCGCCCATGTGGCACCGGAATGACCGGGTGGGCAACATCTACATGACGAAGGGGGAACCCGGCCAGGACTTCAGCCGTGAAGATGAGGAGACCCTGGTGATGTTCGCCAGCCAGGCCGCCCTGGTCATCGCCAACGCTCGTCGGTATCGGGACGAACAGCGGGCCCGGGTCGCTATGGAGACGCTGGTGGAAACTTCCCCGGTCGGGGTGGGAGTTTTTGACGCGAGATCCGGCGCGTTGGTGTCTTTTAACCGCGAGGCGGCGAGGATACTGGACGGCCTGAGAGAGACCGGCCAGCCGCCGGAGCAGCTCCTGGAAACGCTGACCTTCCGGCGCGCCGATGGCAGCGAAACGTCCCTGCTGGAGTGGCCGTTGGCCGAGGCGTTGGCCTCCGGGGAGACGGTCAGAGCCGAAGAGATTGTGCTCAGCGTCCCCGACGGCCGCAGCGTTACGACGCTCCTCAATGCCACGCCCATCCAGACCGAGGACGGCGCCATCGAGTCCTTCGTAATCACCCTTCAGGATATGACGCCCCTGGAGAATCTGGAAAGACTCCGCGCCGAGTTCCTGGGCATGGTGGGACACGAACTGCGAACCCCCTTGACCTCTATCAGAGGTTCGGCAACCACCCTCCTGGACATCGCCGAATCACTGGATCCCGCCGAGTTGCGCCAGTTTCTGCGCATCATCGTCGATCAGGCCGATAATATGCGCGATCTGATTGGCGACCTGCTGGACGTGGCTCGCATTGAGACGGGCACGCTGTCAATCAGCGCCGAACCAGCCGAGGTAGTCACCCTGGTGGACCGGGCCCGCAACACTTTCCTGAGCGGCGGAGGCCGCAATAACCTGGACATCAATCTGGCGCCCGGCTTGCCCCTGGTGATGGCGGACCGCCGCCGCTTGGTCCAGGTCATCGTCAACTTGCTGGCCAACGCGGCCCGCCACTCCCCCGATACAACCGCCATCCGAGTGTCTGCGGTTCTGGAAGACGAGCACGTTGTTATCTCCGTCTCCGACGAGGGCCGCGGCATACCCTCCGAGCAGCTGCCGAGCCTGTTCCGCAAGTTCTCTCGGAATTCCTCCGATGACCGCAACTTCGGCCTGGGACTGGCCATCTGCAAAGGCATCATTGAGGCCCATGGCGGACGTATTTGGGCTGAAAGCGCCGGCCCCGGTCTCGGCGCCAGGTTCACCTTCACCCTACCCACCATCGAAGGCGTTCTCACCGAGCTGCCCTTGCCCATGTCGCAACCGCAGTCCGCGACGCCCGGCGGTACGCCCGTCCTGGTGATTGACGACGACCCTCATACCTTGTTGTACGTCCGCAACACGCTCTCCGACGCGGGCTATCACCCGATGGTAACCGCCGACCCGGAGGAAGCCCTTCGCCTGATGGCAGAGCGCCGGCCCAACCTGGTCCTGCTCGACATGGTGCTGCCCGGCTACGACGGCATCGACTTGATGCGCGACCTGTCCGGCATCTCTAACGTGCCGGTGGTATTCCTTTCCGCCTACGGCGGCGACCAGGTAATTGCCCGCGCTCTGGAGACCGGAGCCGCCGACTACATCGTCAAGCCCTTTTCCCCCACCGAACTCACGGCCCGAGTTGGCACCGCCCTCCGCCGGTGGGACGGACCCTTCCGGGCTGAGCCCGCCGAACCTTACACCTACGGCGACCTGACCATTGACTACGGCCTGCGCCGCGTTACCCTTGCCGGCGTTCCGATCGAGCTCACCGCCATGGAATATAATCTGCTGCACGCCTTGTCGATCAGCGGCGGGCGAGTGCTGACCCACGAGCGCTTGCTGCGACAAGTATGGGGACCCGGCAAGACCGGCGACGTGCAGGGCCTCCGCGCTCTGCTGCGCCGGCTGCGCGTCAAGCTCGGCGAGAACGGCTACTCGCCAACCTACATCTCTGCCATCTCTCGCGTTGGCTACCGTATGCCCGAAAGCCAGCCGCCACCGGAAGCGTAGCCGCGCTTACCGGGCCCCTTCCAAGTCAACCCCCCATTGCTCAACGTAGGGGCAACCACACGGAACGCTACCCATGACACAGGGTATCGCACGTGGACGGTTTAACGCCCGTCATTCCGGCGAAAGCCGGAATCCGCGAACCCGCCAATCAAAAGTCCCGTCCATTTCGGCGCGATTGCCCTGCCCTGACATCGGTAGCGCTGCAATTTAGGCAGTTTCCCTTTGTAGGGGCGACCGGCCGGTCGCCCCTACCCGCGCCGGCAGCGGCGTTAGCCAGATCAAACCACCTCAATCCTGACAATCCTCTAATCCCGAAAATCCTGATAGGAGTTACGCACTTGAACGCCTCTACTCTCGTCATTCCGGCGAAAGCCGGAATCCAGTACCCGAATTCGCTAGGTATGTTGCCGATTCATTCACTGTATGGCCTATGGACTCCGGCCCCGTATCAAGTACGGGGCGCCGTTCTTTCGCCGGAGTGACGGTTGGGGCATTTCAAGTGCGTAAGTCCTATCCTGATTTTGACAAATCCCAGGGCCTTTCGGTTTTCGTATTTGTCATTGCGAGCGTAGCGAAGCAATCTCGTCGAGGCACTGGCGGCTAACCACAAACAGGTCTGTTCCAACGACGAGATTGCCATCCACCAGAGGCGGACTACGCTCCTCGCAATGACAACCGAAAGACCCTGTGACAAATCCCCCCTTGACCCCATCGCGCCAGAACATATATGCTAATATCGTCTAGGCAAAACAGCTGTTTCCATCACGTTCTCAAAAGGCAGGATTTCACTTCGACGGCCAACCCCGTCAGTTTCCCAAATCGCAACCGGTCGCAGTGGCAAGGCTTTGATTAGACTCGACGCCCTCACCATGATTGACCAGCTGGACCGCCGGGACTGCCCGTGCCCGCGCGCAGGTGCGCCTTTGGCGCGCCGAGTACACGAAAAAGTAGGGGTCAACGCGTTGCGTACCCAAACCGGCCGTATGCTGACAACGAAGTGCTGAAAGTCCGCCCCTGGCGGGCTGCCAAATCCGCCCCTGGCGGAAAATCCTGCCTTTCACACCACAACCCAAAAGGAGCAATCGCCATCGGTTCCGTAAAACACCACCAAAGCAAAAGCCACTACTTTCTCAACCGCGCCTTCGTTCATATCGTCTTCAACAGACCTGACGAAGCCGCCAACTCCCTGCGTCGTTCCGCCAGCCACGCCGCCACCGCTTGCGCCGTCCATTGGCACCGCCGGTACCAGTCCCGGCGCTACCTCACCACGGCCTTGACCTGCGTTATTTTCGACTGCGGCATCCCCCGGTCCCATCTGCGAACCTTCCAGGAGGTTTACGCCGTCAAGCCCGCGTGGTTGCGGCGTCTCAGCCCACGCAACATCTACCTCGCTCTGGCGCGGATGCACCGCCGCGTGCGCCGCCTCGTTATCGACGTCGATCACGCCATCGCAGCCCATCCCGATCCGCCCACCATCGAGCAGGTCATGGCCCGCCTCGCCGCTGAACCCAAGCCCGAACCGCCGCCACCCCCTACCATTGGGGAATACCGCCGCGCCCTGGGCCAATGGGTCAACCCCGAGTACGCCGACCACCCCTACAACTGCCCCGGCTGCCGCACCGGTTACCACGACCCCACCCCCGCACCCAGCCCATCCTGATCATTCCTCTCGCTAAATCCGCTTGTAGGGGCGAATAATCATTCGCCCCTACCTGTCTGCCAACGCTCCGCCCGATTCAACCACCTGTACGCAACCCAAACCACAAACTCCCCACGGTTGACCACATCCCCACGCTGCCCTATCATCCCGGCAACCAACCAACAGTCCCCTCTCCCGTCAAGGGAGAGGGCTAGGGTGAGGGTGAAAACCCAGCCCGCCCAACCAATGAGAGGTGCAGCCATGCGTGGAGCCGAAGCCGTTGTCAAAGCCCTCGAACAGGAAGGAATACGTTACATAACCGGATTCTCCGGCGGCGGCCTCGCTCCCCTCTGGGGACCCCTCCGCGGCTCCAGCATCCGGCCCTTCGCCGCCCGCCACGAACGCCTCGGCGTTGAAATCGCCGACGGCTACGCCCGCGCCACCGGCGAGGTCGGCGTCGCCATGACTGGCACCGGCCCCGGCGCCACCAACTGCCTCACCGCCATCGCCGGCTGCTACGCCGACAACGTCCCCGTCCTCCTCCTCATGGGCCAGCACCCGGCCCGCAACCTGGGCCAGGAGTGGCAGCAGGAGGTTTCCGCCAGCATCTTCGATGGCCTCTGCAAGTGGCGCGGCTCCTTCACCCGCGTCCAGGACATCCCCCAGGTTATGCGCCGCGCCTTCACCGCCCTGCGTTCCGGTTCCCCCGGCCCGGTGGTGCTGGAGATGCACCAGGACGTCCTCACCGCCGAGGCCGACGACGCCGTGCTGGCCTACACCCCGGTGGGCACCCCTGGCAAAGCTGGCCCTTCCAACGCCGACGTGCAACGCGCCGCCGATCTGCTGGTCAACGCCAACCTGCCCATCCTCAACGCCGGTGGCGGCGCCATGGCCGCCGGCGCCGCCGAGGAGGTCATGGAGCTGGCCGAAATGCTCTCCATGCCCGTCGCCACCACCATCATGGGCAAGGGCATCTTCCCCGAAAATCACCCCCTCTCCCTCGGCGGCGGCGTCTATCCCCGCAGCCGCTACGCCTCCGGCGCGGCCCTGCAAATCAACCGCAAGGCCGATGTTGTGCTGGCCGTCGGCAACTCCTTCCGCCAGCCCAACGGCACCGACGGCCGCCCCATTCCCGAGGGCGTCCAGGTCATTCACGTCAACGCCGACGCGGCCGACCTCAACAAGACCTACCAGGTTGACCTCCCCGTCCTCGCCGACGCCAAGTTGGCCCTCCGCGCCATCATCGACGCCGTGCGCTCCCGCATCGGGTCCCCCGGATCTTCGACCTATCGTGGTGGGATCAAGCAGGAAATCGTGGACGAGATCCGCGCCTGCCACGAAAAGCACGAGATGGAGTGGATGCCCCGTTTCAACGACCCGGAAACCCCCACCAACGGCTACCGTGTCGTCCACGAGCTCCAGCAGCTCATCGACCCCGACCGCACCATCGCGCTGCACGACGCTGGCGGCAGCCGGGGCTACGTGGTCCCCTTCTGGCAGACCACCCGCCCCCGCAACTTCGTCGCCATGGGCGGCATGGCGGCCATGGGCTGGTCCGTCGGCGCCGCCATCGGCACCAAGCTGGGCCGTCCCGACCACCTGGTGGTCCACGTCCTCGGCGACGCCTCCTTCGGCATGACCGGCATGGAGATTGAAACCGCCGCCCGCATGGGCCTCCCCATCCTTACCGTCGTCATCAACAACGGCGGCATCGGCGGCGGCATGATGGGCATGGAAGACCCTAATGGCACGCCCCCGGAAATGGCCGTCCTCGGCGGCAACTTCAGCGTCGTCGCCGACGGCCTCGGCTGCCACGCCGAGCGCGTGGAGCACCCGGAGGACATCCGTCCCGCCTTCCAGCGCGCCATCCGCGCCAACGAACAAGGCCAGTCCGCCCTCGTCGAAGTCATGATCCGCCCCCTGCCAACCCCGGAGTTGCCCGACGACTGGTCGCTGTAATCCCTCCGCGATGGGGCTGCCCGGATGAGCAGCCCCATATTTTCAATCTCCAAGCCGGCGAGCGAGTTTTGAAGTCGGCGGTGTTGCATTGACCAAGTTAGTAGCCATCGCCCTTATCGCCTGCCTTGTACTGGCTGCAGTCGGCGGGGGTTATGCGCTGGCAATTTCCACTGAAGCATTGGGAAAACCGTGGCCGTTGGCGTCGGAACCGCCGGCAACCACCATGGACTCTACGGCGACGCGCAGGGAGAATCGGCCAGACGAGATTGCTGCCACCGCTGCACCGGCCGCCGCCGCGGAACCTGTACCCGCGGTGTCGGCAACGCCAGTGACAACCCACGCTTTGCCCACTCCCACGCCCCCACCCGCTGTGCGGAACTGGCGAAGGCTATTGCGGGCAAGGCTTGGCTAGCGGACAGTTTGACCAATGACGCCGCCCGCGCGGTCAACAGCCTGTACTACATCCGCGCAGCAGATGCGGCATTGGCGAAATCCATAGTCGTTATGCCCTTCTTGAAAACGCTGGAGCCAACCGATGTCGCCGCGTTGGAAGCCATGTCCTGGCTGGCCTACACCGAAATTTTCGCCCTGCGGGAAGTGCTGGAGCACCCCACGCTCAAAGACGGCATCACCGACCAGTGGGCGCCGGTAGTCGCACTGATGGACAGCGTGAACGAGGCAGCCCCGGCCTTTTTGCGTCCTCTGCTAAACCCCGAACAGGCTACCGTGGCGCAACGTTCAATAACGCTCCCCAATTCCGGAGCCGTTGACCTGGCCATCATCCGCACCGCCCCCGGCGTACCACGGAGTATGGACCTGCTGGAACACAGCGTCGCTAGCGTCGAAACCTTCATGGGCGCTGCCCTGCCCACCAACTACGTCGGGCTGCTCTTCGGAACCGCCGTGCTGGGCTACTCTCACGGCACCAACTATGGAGACTACTTTGTGATGCTGCCGGAATACGACGCCGACGATGGCAGTGATTCCGCCGACTACGCCGGCCACCTGATGGCCCACGAGGTGGCTCATTTTTATTGGCGCAACAACCCCGACTGGCTCGACGAGGGTCTGGCCGAACTGCTGGCCTCCATTTCCGAAAACGAGCGCACCGGAGCGGCAGGGACTATCGGGTACACCCACTGCCCGGCCGGCGACAACATTGCCCTGTTGGAACGCTTGGACGCCGCCGGCGTCATCTACGATTACCGCTGCAACTATGCCCTGGGTGGGCAGTTCTTCTTGGAACTCTATAACACCCTGGGCGATGCCGCCTTCCGGCAGGGACTCCGCAGCCTCTATCTGGCGTCTCTGGTCGAAGATTATGCCGACGAGTTTGACGGTTCCCCGGTGGGCATACGACAGGTTCAGGATGCTTTCCAGTCTGACACTGCCGCGGTCGCTCCAGTAATTGACAAGTGGTACCACGGAACCGCTCCGTAACCGGAAACAATAGGAGCGGAAATTGCCGCGAAATCCATCGCCATTGACCACGCCAGACGCCGCAAATCTGACACCCATGCTAAAATCGTAGGGGCCAGCAATTGCTCCCCTGCGGCTGGCTTTACCAATGACAGCGGAACGGCGATATGAACGTTGCTACATCAGACCCGAGCGTGCCCGCTGCGGATGAACCGCAAGCCCCAACCGTTGCGGGCCATCAAACCACGTTGTACGACCCGGCCGATACCAGCCGGTCCATAAAGCCCGGTCAGCATTTTACGGTTGTATGCGGTGACGCTCTCGCGTTCACCAAGAGCCTTGCCGACGAGCAGATGCGCCTAGTGGTCACCTCGCCTCCCTATAACCTTGGCAAATCCTACGAGTCCCAAACGTCCCTTGACGCCTACCTCGCCAACCAGCAGCGCGTCATCACCGAGTGCGTGCGCGTTCTTCATCCGCAGGGATCGATCTGCTGGCAGGTCGGCAACTACGTTGACCGGGGCGAAATCGTCCCCCTGGATTCCATCCTCTATCCCGTATTCAAGGATTTGGGGCTGAAACTGCGCAACCGCATCGTTTGGCGCTTCGGCCATGGCCTGCATAGCTCCCGGCGCTTATCCGGCCGCTACGAAACCATCAACTGGTGGACCAAAAGCGACGAATACACCTGGAATCTTGACCCCATCCGCGTGCCGTCCAAATACCCCAACAAACGGCATTTCAAAGGCCCCAACATCGGCAAACTCTCCGGAAATCCCAAAGGCAAGAACCCCAGCGACGTATGGGAGTTTCCCAACGTCAAGAACAACCACCCGGAGAAAACCGTTCACCCCTGCCAATTTCCGGTCGAGTTGGTCGAGCGTCTGGTCCTGTCCATGACCAACCCCGGCGACTCGGTGTTCGACCCCTACATGGGCGTAGGCTCATCGGTCATCGCGGCCCTCATGCACGACCGCGTAGGCTATGGCTGCGATAACGTCCAGGAATACGTGGACATCGCCGCCGACCGCATCCGAATGTGGCAACAGGGCACGCTCCGCACCCGTCCCATGGGCAAACCAATCTACGACCCGGCCAAACCCAACGGCGGCCACTGACGCGAATCGAAGCTCTCTACTCCCATTTGAACGGCCACGAATATCTCCTTGTCATAACCTGGACACATCCATCCTGCTTCCGCTGACCCGAATCCTCCAATTGGGAGCCATCTCCATGCAATCCATCACCATTGACCGCGCCAAGCGCCTCAAAGAGGAACCCAACCTTGGCCACAACCGCTGGCACCCGGACATCCTGCCTATAGTGGAAGTTGACCCCGGCGAAGAGGTCGTCCTGGAAACCCGCGACGCCTCCGATTCCCAAATCCAGCCCGGCATGACCGCTGCCGACCTGGCCGGCCTGGACTCCAAAGTCGCCCACCCGCTCACCGGCCCGGTCTATGTCAAGGGTGCCGAACCCGGCGACCTGCTGGAAATCGAGTACCTTGACATAATTGCCCAACCCCGCGGCTGGACCCGCAACCGCCCCGGCGCCGGCTTCCTCCGGGACGTGTTCACCAACCCCTACCTCGTTCATTGGAACATCGCCGACGGCTGGGCCGCCTCCGCGCAGATCCCCGGCGTCCGCATCCCCGATGGTTCCTTCATGGGCACCGCCGGCCTGGCTCCGTCCCACGAGCAGGTGGCCGCCTGGGCCGCCCGTGAAGCCGATTGGGTCAACCGTGGCGGAACAGCCGCGCCTCCCGACCCGGAGGACGCCGTACCCGCCGGCGGCCAGATAGCCGAACAGGGCCTGCGCACCCTGCCGCCTCGGGAAAACTGCGGCAACGTGGACGCCAAGCAGTTAACCACTGGGTCCCGCCTCTTCATCCCGGTGGCCGTGCCTGGCGGCCTCTACTCCGCCGGCGACGGACATTTCGCCCAGGGCGACGGCGAGGTCTGCATCACCGCCATCGAGATGGGCGCGACTTGCGCCATCCGCTTCGCCATCCACAAAGGCGAAGCCGCCCGGCATAACATAACCTTCCCCCGCTACTCCCATCCCGGCTATTTCCTGCCGCCCGAATGGGCCGCCCCGCGCAACTTCACCGCCACCGTCGGATATCCCATCCGTTCCGACGGATCTCAGGAAGGCGAGGACAGCCTCTCCCTGGCCGCACGCAACGCTCTCCTCAACATGATCGCCCTTCTCCAGGAACGGGGCTGGACGGCGGAGCAGGCGTACATAATTTGCAGCGTCGCCGTCGACCTCCGCGTCAGCAACATCGTGGACCTGCCCAACGTCACCGTCTCCGCCTTTCTCCCAGAAGACATCTTCCAAGGCTGACCCGCCACCGCCGCCACGCCGGCGACATAACGTGCAACACAGCGCCCCGGCCATTTGCCACCGGCCGGGGCGTTCTGCTGTCCATCCGCCGGCGGCGGACGAACCGGGCCTACCGTCGGGTCAGCTCGCCTTTGACCCGAGGCGCGCCCCTGCGCCGGGGCGGGCGCCACACCCGTTACCCGGCGTAGTTTCCGCTAGTTGTAGTAGTCGGTGCGTTTCACCTCCAGGACTTCACCGGGGGCCAGCGCGACCCGTCGCACGTTGATGCCCATTTTGAGCATCCAATAGCCCAGGGTGGCCTTGCTGACTCCCAGCGTGTCCGCCGTGGCCGTCATGCCCTGGTCGTTGACCAGTTCCGGGAGCAGGCGCTCCAGGGGCCGGTCGAACTCCTTTTCTACGCGGAGCATCAATTTGGTTTTGCGTGCCACAGTGTACCTCCTGTGATGTACTGAGTGGCAGTACACCTATTGCCTGATCCGACAGGCGTTCCAATTTCCGGTTACCGCTCCGAACATTCGCTACATTACCGATTGCTTTGACGATTGTCAAGCGGAGGCAAAGAAAATTCCCGAATATTTTTTATAATATTTTAGAACACCCTCTGCCACGCGCTTATTTTCCCATAAGCCGGGCATTCCTGCTAGGCGCGGCAAATCCATTTTCGGGGATTTTCGGGCGGTTTCGCTCCGATGGTTGGCCCCAGGGCGGACCTTCACAGCCTGGCGCTGGTGGCGCTAAACCAGCGCGGGCGTTTCCGCCCTACACGGCTATTGAGCCGGCTGAAAGAGCGGGAGGTGTAACGCCTGGGTAGCTCGGAGCAAGTTCAACGTCGGGGCGGCCGGCTATTGGGGTCGTGGAGTCCCCGACCATGCTAATGGTATTACGCGATGCTACACCGCCGCGCCGCGATCCTCAGGCGTAATTTAGGACGCCGAATATGTACATTTTTGCTCAGGTCAGGAGGTACACCAAATCGCAGATTTGAAGGACGCCATCGGCCGGAGTGTGAAATCGGTACACCTTTTGCACAAGGCTGTTACACGGCATTGTAGTGTAATATTTGCGTGTACGTTGGTGTACACGAATTGCGGTGGGTGGTACACGCAGTCTGTGCATTCGTTGCTATGGAAATGTACTGGTTGATTTGGTGTACTGCACGTCAGCGGATGCGCGTGGACTTTACGATCATTCCGGTTGACACCCGCAGTCGGGTTGCCTAACCTGATTTGCGTTGCTACAGCCTTACCCCTCTGGCACTGCTTCGGAGCGTTGTCGTGAACATCCCCACTTTGCGCGACGTTTATCGCGCCCGCGCCACCATCAACCCTTACGTCCAGCGCACCCCGCTAACTTACTCAGCAGGCTTGAGCGCCGCGCTGGACGCCGAGATTTACCTCAAGCACGAAGAATATTTGCCGCTGGGAGCGTTCAAGGCCCGCGGGGGGCTCAACCTGTTAGCCACCATGTCTCGCCAGGAGAGAGACCGAGGCGTGATCACCGCCAGCAGCGGGAATCACGGCCAGTCCATTGCCAGCGCGTGTCGGACTTTCGGCGCCCGTGCCATAATCGGATTGCCCGTGGATGCAAACCCCAACAAAGTGGCTGCAATGGAAGCGCTGGGCGCCGAATTGATTTTCCACGGCGCAAACTTCGACGAAGCCCGGCGCTATTGCGAGCGCCTGGCAGGGGAGGAAGGCTACCGCTACGTCCATCCAGTCAACGAACCGGAACTCATCGCCGGGGTTGCCACCGCCAGCCTCGAAATCATCGAGGACCTGCCTGACGTAGAAGTCATGATGCTTCCCATCGGCGGTGGGAGCGGCGTATCGGGAGCTTGCATCGTCGCCCAAGCCCTCAACCCGGAAATAAAGGTGGTGGCGGCGCAATCCGAGGCCGCTCCGGCGGCTTATCTCTCATGGGAACAGGGGCAGCTGGTACAAGCGCCGATGCGAACCTGGGTGGAAGGCACCGCCACCGCCGAAGGCTACGAACTACCGCAGCAAATCATGCGCCACCGGCTGCACGATTTCGTCCTGGTTAGCGAGGACGACGTGCGGCGCGCGGTGGCGATGCTGGTGGAAAAGGCCCACACCCTGGCGGAAGGGGCCGGCGCTACCGCGCTGGCGGGCGCGGTTCGCCGTCCGGACCTGGTTCGCGGCAAGAAGGTGTCAATCACAGTATCAGGAGGCAACATAACGTTGGCCCAGTTGCGTGATTGCATTAGCCTTTATCTGGATACCTGACCCCGGCCTTCCAGGAAACGGGCCAATTCGTCGCGGCGGAATTCCGGCAGGTCCCGTTCGCCGCTGCGGTCAATCATCCACAGACCGTCTTCTGGTTCCATCATCTGGCCTATTTCCCATCCATTGACGCCGATGCGGTCCAAAGCCCGCAACGCGCCAGGAGCTTCAGAAGCCGGGAGCGTGGCAATCAACGCGCCGGAACCCAAAAGGCCCAACGGGTCGATGGCCAAAGCCCGGCAGATCACAGCGCACTCCGGCAGTAGCGGAACGCTCTCCGCTTCCACCACCAAGCCCAACTTTGATGCGGTGGCCACCTCGCGCAACGCCGTTATCAGCCCTCCCTCGGTCACATCGTGCAGGCTGTGTACCGCTCCCGTTGCGCAGAGGGCTTGCGCCGCGGCAACTACGCTTATCCCCGGGTCATCCAGGTACCCGGTCGCCCGAGTGATAGTCTCCGAGTCCACGCCCGCATAGCGCAACGAGTCGCCATATTCAGCGGCGAGGATAGCCGTTCCCTCGATGGCAATACCGGAGGTAACGATGATGCTATCTCCGTCTCGGGCGCCCCCGGTGAGAACCATCCGCTCACGATGCTCCAATTCTCCCAGCATCGTCCCGGCCACGACCGGTCGGGGCAGATCATCCGTAACTTCGGTGTGCCCCCCGATCACGGTGACGCCCAGTCCCCGGCAAGCGGCCGCGATGTCTTCGAAAATGGCTCGGACAGCTTCGGGCGTGGCGCTGGGCGGCATCAGGATAGTGGGCAAAAACCAACGGGGGGCAGCCCCGGAGCACGCTACATCATTTGCGTTAACCTGCACGGAGTACCAGCCAATGCGGTCGGTAGCGAAGGTGATGGGGTCCGATTTGGCGACCAGCAACCGGTCGCTCATGTCGATTACAGCACAGTCTTCTCCGATCCCCGGTCCCAGCAACACACGCGGGTCGGCCGTGGGCAAGCCCGATAGCAATTCAGAGAGCAACTGCGGCGGTAATTTTCCAGTTTCCAACTGCGATCATCCTTATCAAAATGGTGCGCGCCAGTTTAGCAAAAACCGGCGCGCGACCATCCGAGGCCAGGTTAGTTATTCAGGTTTTCCTCCTACGGTTGGTCGGTTGGTTTGGTTGGCTTCGGGTTCGGGGGTTCGGGTTGTCGGCGCTACGGCCAGAGAGCGTGGTTGCGAATTGATCTCCTAGGTTTGCGCGTGCTGACCGCCCCATTCCCTGCCTGGGTTCCCGCGTTCGCGGGAACGACGAAAGAAAAGGAGGGCGACCCTCGCGCAGCGGTGGTGAGACCCGCCGTACTGGTCTATGCGGTACCGGGGATATTACCGGCCTTTGCGATAGCCAGCGGTGCAATGGGATCCGACGTGCTGTCCGCCACAGGCGCATCTGCGACCATGTACGGTGACAGCGGTTGGCCGTGATACCCGAACCCTGTGAACCCGATATTCAACTGTTGGCGCCGGGCGTTGGGCCGTAGCCTCAGGCTTGCTGCTCGACTGTAAGGTATAGTGTAGGGAACGGATGTGCGGGCGCGCAAGGGGCAGGTGTCATTGGGCAGTGCCTTTTCAAGGTCGTGCGAGGAGCAGAGCGACGCGGCAATCTAGCTGGTCCAGTTGGTCTTTTCGGTGCAAGCCCTGTTACCGGCGACGAGATTGCCACGCTGCGCTCGCAATGACAAACCGGATACACGCGAGGCGACCAATCGGGTTGCAAGGCCCAGCGCATCTGCTATAATTTCGCACGCGGGTCATAAGATCCGGCCGAGTACTTGGCGCATTCGTCTAGCGGCCCAGGACACCGCCCTCTCAAGGCGGAGATCAGGGGTTCGAATCCCCTATGCGCCACCAAAAATTCACGCCGACGCTACTCCAATGCCGTCGGCGATTTTTATTTTTCAGCTCCTTCGGAATATTACCCATGCTGGAACCGACGACACTGCTGGCGTTGGTTCTGGTGCTGGCCTCCGCCTTCGCTCATGCCACCTGGAATTTGCTTTTGAAGCAAGCCCGACGCCAGGAAGTGTTTGTGTGGTGGCTGTCGGCCTTTGGCGCAATTGGCGCGGCTCCCGTTGCCGTCGTATTGGCCTTGCGAACCAATTTCGAGCCGGTTGGCCTGTGGTACGTCATTGCCTCGTCGCTGGTCCACATCTGCTATTTCCTGTTCCTGGGCCGCAGTCTCGCCCGCGCCGATCTTTCGCTGGCCTATCCCATCGCTCGCGGGTTTGGTCCCGGACTGGTTCCCATTCTGGCAGTATTCGCCCTGGGCGAAACCGTAACCGTTCCGGGGTGGATAGGCATTGGAGCCATCGTGGTCGGCATCTATGCCATGTCCTGGTTGAGACAGTTCCGACCAAGCGGCGCCGGCGGCGCCGGGTTCGCCGCCAGCAAAAGCGGCATTATCTATGCCCTCCTCACCGGCGTATGTATTGCGCTGTACACCCTGGTGGACAAACAGGGTGTCGCCTACGTCAGTCCCTTCCTGTACCTGTATCTGATGACCTGCGGGGTGGCGGCAGGTATGCTGCCTTACATAACGCGAACCTACGGCTTGGGCGCCGTGGCCCAGGAGTGGCGAAGCGGCTATCGGCCCGTCATCGCCGCCTCCGCGCTGCTGTTCCTGGCTTACGGGTTGGTGCTTACAGCGATGAGTCTTACTGAGGTCAGCTACGTTGCGCCCGCTCGTGAGGTTGGCCTTCTTTTCGCCCTGGCGCTGGGAGCGGTCGTGCTCAAGGAACGGGTGACCGTTGGTAGAGTAGCGGGAGGGTCGTTGATCGTGGCCGGGCTGGCGCTGATTACGGTTTTCCGGTGAGAACGGGGCGGGCGCAGCCGCTATAATGCTCGCACGGAGTAATAAACCAACACGTGCGGAGGCGCGTCCGATTGACCGGAGGACAACCACCATGGCTGACCAGTTCGACCTGTTTGAAGCAATCTACAGCCAGCGACAAATTACCCGCTACAAACCCGATCCGGTTCCGCAAGGGGCTTTGCAGCAGATGATCGATGCCGCCGTGCGCGCCCCCAACGGAGGCAACACCCAACCGTGGGAGTTCGTGGTGGTCAACGATCCGGACACCGTGCGTTCCCTGGGCGAGCTTTACAAAAACACCTGGCTGGACGCTATGGGTTGGGAACCGTCGCCAACGGAGAGCCGAGTGTATCGCCACGCCCGTTATCTGGCGCACCACATGCCCGAAGTTCCGGCGATGATCGTGGTGTGCGCCGACCACTCGCGGGGCAGCGGTTATGAATCCGGCCAGCCCATCGAAAGGGGACGCCACGCGGCCTCGGTCTGGCCGGCGGTGCAGAACCTGTTCCTGGCCGGCCGCGCCCTGGGGTTGGGCACGCGCATCACGACGGTCCTGAACCGCAAAGAGGACGAAGTGCGCGAGATACTGGGCCTGCCGGAATACGCAGAGATGATTTGCCTCACTCCCGTCGGATACCCGCGGGGCAGCTTTGGACCGACCAACCGGCGCCCGCCTGCGGAGGTCACCTCGTTCAACCGTTGGGGGTTCCGCGATTGGGCTGACTAACGACAGGGCGATACCCCTCACCCCAGCCCTCTCCCACAAGGGGAGAGGGAGTTTGGAGCTATAATGCCGGAAGACACCTTGAAAATCGACGGCGTCCGTTACATCGTCAGCATGGACCCACAACGGCGGATTATTTCCGACGGGGCCGTGGTAATTGCCGGCAGCCGCATCACCCAAGTGGGCAAAGCGGCTGAATTGGCCGACGTGGACGCTGATACGGTCATCGACGGCAGCGGTATGGTCATGACGCCCGGTTTTGTCAACGGCCATATGCACATAAGCTACGCACACGCCGCACGCGGGTTGTTCCCCGATGATTTGGGCGCGCAATATCTGCCCAACGTGTTCCGCTTGCAGGGCGCGATGACGGATACCGACGAGTACGCCACTTCTTTGCTGGCCATCACAGAATTGTTGAAGTACGGCACCACCACATTCCTGGATCCGGGCAGCACCACCCACCTGGACGCCGGCATGGAAGCCTATCGCCAGTCAGGTTGCCGGATCATCGTTGGGCGCAGTGTGCTGGACCGTTCGAACCCACTGAACTTGCCCGTGTACGAAACCGACGCCGCAATCCGGTTGACGGAGGAGACTATAGCCGAGTTTGACGGCGCTCTTGACGGTATGGTCTCGGCGTGGGCGATGCCGTTTTCGCCGGAGTTCTGCTCGACGGAACTCCTGTCGGGCAGCCATGCCATCGCCCAAGCAGCAGGAACGCGTTCGACCCTGCATTTCACCAATGGACCCCGTTGGATTGAAGAATGCCGGCGCAGCTACGGCGGCACGCCGACCGAGTATCTTGACCGCGCCGGCGTTCTCACCTCGGATATGACGTTGGCCCACTGCCTGGGCATAACCGAGCCCGAAGCGGATTTGATTGCAGAGCGGAACGCAGCGGTGGTGATGTGCCCAACTGCGGCGATCAAAGGCGGCGCCGGGATGACCCGCAACGCTTTGCTGCCGGAGTTGCTGGCCGGCGGGGCGACGGTTGGCTTGGGCACTGATGCCGGGAACAACTCCAACCTGTTGGAAACCCTGCGGTCGGTCTATCTGGCGGCGGTGCTGTACAAGGACGGACGGCAGGATGTGTCGATGATACCGGCGGAGACCGCTCTGGAGCTGGGAACCATCGGCGGGGCGGCAGCGTTGGGCATGGATGACATAATCGGGTCCATCGAGCCGGGGAAATGCGCCGACCTGGCGCTGTTCGATACCCGCCGGTCGGAGTGGGCGGCATTGCACAATCCAGTCAACAATCTGGTGTACAACGCGGACGGCCGCAGCGTGCACACTGTCATCGTGAACGGCAAAGTGGTGGTGGCAGATCACAAACCCCAGTTTGTGGACGAAGCCGCTCTGGTGGCGGAAGTGCAGGCATTAGGGGAGGCGCTGATAAGCAGGACGGGGGTAAATTTCAGCCCCCGTTGGCCTATAGTGTAGGCAACGGGGGCTGGAAGCGAAACGCCTGGGTTCCGGCCCCGTATCAAGTACGGGGTGACGTTCTTTCGCCGGAATGACGATGATGGGGCGGGAATGACGGTAGGGGATTGCTAAGTTTCCTGGCCCGGTTCGGCGATGTCGCGCAGGATATTTTCCAACGCTCCTTCGAGGGCCGGATCAAGGTCCACCGGCTCGACGTAAGGAGTGTACTGGTAGTCGAGGCGAACCTGATCGATGATCTGCTTGGCCTCGCTGTTGGTGCGGCCGAGCCGCTCCAGGTTGTCGAGCAACTCCTGGGACTCGCGGCTGCCCATCTGTTCAAGCTCAGAGAGATCCATCTCGAGTTTGAACAGAGAGCGCAAGCGACGCAGGATGTCGTAGTAGGCGCGGTGGTCCTGGGTGATGCCGAGCTGGTTGTTGTTGCTGGTCATGAAGGGGTACATGGGGGCCATGGCGCCCATGCGGAACATACGGATGTCGGGGTATTCGTAGTGGGCCACGGAGACCAGGGCCATGCCGATGGTGGGGCCTTGCCGTCCTCGGCTGCCGTAGCTGGAGAACTGGACGCCGTGGCGCTCCAACTGCTCGCGCATCTCGGGTTGGGAGTACACGCAGGTGATGCGCCTTTCCAGATCCGGGGGAGCCGGTCCATTCACGCCTTCAACCGCCACGGTCTGCTGGATGCCCAGAGCTCGGACCGCGTTGAAAAACGCCTCGGTGTAGATATCGAGGCGATACCACGGTTCCTCACCGAGAAAGACCAACAATCCGCTGCCGATCTCATAGAATGCGTTTTGGCGCGACATGGCAGTGTTGGGGAGGCCCTCCTGGAAGGAGGCCGCCGGGCGGAAAGCGTCGTGAGTTCCGGCGACCTGGAAGGGGTAGCACATCTGGTTGACGTACTCGGTCATCTGGCCGATTTGTCGCCCGCCGTTTTTCTCGATGAGGTATCGAGGCAAGCCGCTGGAGATGCGCCCGCCGTTGGACCATTGGCGCCGCCAGCCGGCGACCAGGTAGTTGGCCTCGGGTTTGTCGGTGAAGGTAAAGAGTTCCTCTGGCATAATGGACCGCCTCCCTGCCGGGATGGCACACTGAGGTTTCGCCTAATATACCACATCCGCAAAAGGATGCCCTCAGGGGCTAGTTGCGGGAGAAGCCCAAACCGCCGCCGTGACCGCCGGTTTGCTCGTTGACCAGGAAAGTTGCGGAATCTCGGCCGTAGGTGGTTTCCAGTTCCACGTCGAAACGCTGGCCGCCGAACTCGCCCAGCATTTCGAAGCGTCGCTCGGTGTACACGCGGCCTTCGTAGCCGACGCTCTCGACGTTGCGCTCTTCCTCGCCGGCCAGATACATTTCGACGGCGGCGGTCATGAGGTGTTCCCGGTCTTCGCCGCTGAGGAAATTGGGGGCGCGGAGGAAGACGTAGCCCCAGCGGATGCCTTGGTGTTCCATCATTGCAGAAACGTTCCGGCACAATGCGAGTCTGATTGCAGGATTGGTTGATGGTGGGCGGTGAGGGACTCGAACCCCCGGCCTTCTGCGTGTAAAGCAGACGCTCTAACCATCTGAGCTAACCGCCCACGTCGTTGGTTGGGAAGGCATAGAAATGGCGCGCTTGGCGAGATTCGAACTCACGACCTCTGCCTCCGCAGGGCAGCGCTCTATCCACTGAGCTACAAGCGCGCGTTGGAAAAAAGTGGTGCCGAGGGAGGGATTTGAACCCACACGTCCTAAAGGACACTGCGCCCTGAACGCAGCGCGTCTGCCGTTTCGCCACCTCGGCAAGGTGGTTTTGTGTTGTTAATCGTCGGTCGCTGCGGCGGATGGTGGGCGATGGAGGATTTGAACCTCCGACCTCCTCGGTGTGAACGAGGCGCTCTAACCGCTGAGCTAACCGCCCCAGCGCGACTTGGTGAGGATTATTATAGCCCGGCGCGTTGGATACGGCAACCGGGAATTGCTTCACGGTAGCGTTGCAATTTAGGTGGTTCAGTTTCCCAGCGGGGTATCCGAGCGGCTAAAACTGCTGCTACGCCAACGGGATTGCCACGCTACGCTCGCAATGACAAAAACCAAACCACCTAAAACGGAACGCTACCTTGCTTCACACGTACCCGCCTGGGTGGGTCGTCAGAAGCAGGATTTTCGAGATTTGAAGGATTTTCAGGATTGGGGTTTTGGGCACCGGGGAGCGCGCCGACCGACGGGGGAGAAAGAGGGCGGCTGGCAGGCCGCCCCCGGTTCGCGGATAGGGCTACGTTATGTCAAAAACCGGCCCGAATCAAGCGTGGGATGCACATAACCTGCGTTGTGTGAACTATCATGGTGGTGTGAGCCAAGATGAATCAGTGGGCGCCGACGCCGGTTATCTCCTTGCCTGGCTCTCCGACGGCTCCTGATTCCAGAAGCTTGGCGAAGGCGGCGGAGTCGTAACCCAATTCGAGGACTTCCTCGTTGTGTTCGCCCAGGGCCGGGGGAGCCCGGCGGAGTTCGGCCGGCGTTCCGCGCAGTTTGATGGGGGAGTTGGGCACTCGGAGGTCCGGGACTTTGGGGTGGTTGATTTCGAGGAACATTTCCCGGGCGTTGACCTGGGCGTCGGCCACCACGTCGGAGGTCTTGTTGATGGGGCCGACGGGGACGCCGGCTGCGTCAATGACCTTGACCCAATGGGCGATGGTGTTGTCGGCGAAGATGCCGTTGAGATGGGCCACCAGTTCGGCGCGGTGGGCGACCCGGTCGGGATTGGTGGCGTATTTGGGGTCGTCCTTGAGGTCGGGGTGGCCGATGGCGTTGCAGAAGCGTTCCCAGAGGTTGGGGTTGGCGACGCCGAGGATGAAGAAGCCGTCGGAAGCCTGGAAGCTCTGGTAGGGCACCAGGCTGGGATGGCCGGAACCCAAGCGGTGGGGTTCGACGCCGGTGCCGATGTAGCCGGTGGCGTGGTAGCTCATGGCGGCTACCTGGCCGTCAAGGAGGGAGGTGTCGATGAGCTGGCCTTCGCCGGTTTTATCGCGGTGGTAGAGAGCGGTTACGATGGAGCCGTAGGCCAGCATCCCGGTGAAGAGGTCAACCAGGGAGAAGCCGACGCGCTGGGGCGGGCCGTCGGGTTCGCCGGTGAGGTGCATGAGGCCGCTGTAAGCCTGGATGATGAGGTCGTAGCCGGGCTTGTTGGCCATGGGGCCGGTGCGCCCGTAGCCGGAGATGGTGCAATAGACGATGTCAGGGTTGATTTCCTTGATGTCGTCGTAGCCGAGGCCCATGCGGGCCAGGGTGCCGGCGCGGAAGCTCTCGATCATCACGTCGGCGTCTCTGGCGAGTTTTTTGACGATGTTCAGGCCCTCTTCGGACTTGAGATTGACGGAGAGGCTGCGCTTGTTGCGGTTGAAAGAGAGGAATTGGGTGCTTTCGCCATTCCAGATGGGGGGCCACTTGCGGGTTTCGTCGCCGTCGTTGGGTTCTTCGATTTTGATGACGTCGGCGCCCATGTCGGCGAGGTTTTGAGTGCAAAAGGGGCCGGCCAGGGTGCGGGTAAGGTCAACGACCTTGATGTTGTTCAGAGGCTGCGACATCGTTTCAGTCCTCACTTTTTCAGGTTTGGCGGATTATAGCATGGGGCCGGGATGGGGGATTGGGCGGTCGGTTGCGGCCACTGGATTCCGGCCCCGACAAGCTCCCGCGGCGCTGACGAGATTGCCGCGCTGCGCTCGCAATGACAGTGGGCGGCGCTGACGAGATTGCCGCGCTGCGCTCGCAATGACAGTGGGCCGGCGCTGACGAGATTGCCGCGCTGCGCTCGCAATGACAGTGGGCGGCGCTGACGAGATTGCCGCGCTGCGCTCGCAATGACAGTGGTGAGGGGCTAGACGCGCAGTTGAAGGTCTTGGGGGAGTTTGATGCGGAAAGTTTTTTCCAGGGCGCGACGCCAGAACGGGGACAGAGAAATGACACTTTCGTCCTGGGGCCGGTCCCAAAGTTCCTGGTGGCAAGAACAGGGGCGAGGGGTTAGTCCACCCTGATACCAGCCATGGGGGTCGGGACTGGCGGCCAAGGGGGTGCTGAAGAGGCGGAAACGGGTCTTGATGTCTTCGTAGTTGGGCAGGGAAAGGATGTCCTGAACGGTGTCGAAGGTTGGGGTTGCCGGCAGGTTTGGGTAGCGGAGCCAACGCTTGTGGTAGCGGACGGGTTTGGGCTGGCCGGCGATGACGGCGGCGCAGTCACTGATAAAGGAGGCGACACGGCGGCGCATCCGCCGGAGGGTGGCGGCCGCATCGGCGTACCTGGGTCGGGATAACAGATGATCGGGCAGGGAATGGACTTGTCGAAAAGTCCTGAGGTGGTCGTGGCTGAGGCATTGTTTGAACACATTGGAATCCAGCACGTGCTTCAGTTGCCGGCGAGATTTGTGCCGGAGGCCGTCGTGGATGGCCACGGCGGTGAGGGAGTGGGTGAAGGCGCGTCGCAAGACGACAGCGGCCTGGGGCGGGTCCCGGTCGGCGATGGCGCGGTCGGCGTGTTGGAGGTATTCGGCGGCTTTGGCTTGGTGGTGTGGGACGGTTCCCATTGGCGGTTGGCATCCTCCTTTGGTTGTGGTGTGGTGTGGTGTGGTTTTGACGGTATCGGTTGGCGGTGATTTGGATTTTCGGGCTACGGGTTCAGGGTTCAGTGTGTCGGCGCTACGGCCAGAGAGCGTTTTTGCGAATTGATGTCCTAGGTTTGCGCGTGCTGACCGCCCCCGGCCCCACCCTAACCGCCTGGATTCCGGTGCGCCACAGGCGCATCTGCGACACGCCACAGGCGCATCTACGACACGCCACAGGCGCATCTACGACACGCCACAGGCGCATCTACGACACGCCGCAGGCGCATCTTCGACACGCCGCAGGCGCATCTTCGACACGCCGCAGGCGCATCTTCGACTTTCGCCGGAATGGCCCCGTTCAAGCACGGGGCAGGCTGGGGGCAAAGGACAGCCCTCGCGCAGCGGTGGTAACACCCGCCGTACTGGTCTATGCGGTACCGGGGAAATTACCGGCCTTTGCGATAGCCAGCGGTGCAGAAGATCCGACGTTGCCGTCCGTACGCCAAAGGCGCATCGATGACCGCGAACGGACAGCGGGAGGCCGTGATAACTGACCCGTGAGAACCCGTATTCTGATTTTTGGGTCGGGCCGTGGGCCGTGGCCTTTGGCTTGCTGGCCGACTTGAAGTATAGTTTAGGGAACGGATGTACGAGTGCGCAAGGGGTGGGTGTCAGTGGATGGTAGGATTTCATGGAGTCGTCAGAATCAGGTAGGACTTACGCAGTTGAGTTATCGACAGGCAATTTAACGCAAAGGCGCGAAGACGCAGAGACGCAAAGGGAAATTTTTACTGGCGCCGGTATCGCTATCGATAAAATTACGCGGTTGGGTGCCTGCCCGCGCTACGAGATTGCCGCGCTGCGCTCGCAATGACAGGTTCAACCGCGTAACTCCTATCAGGATTTTCGGGATTTGGGAATTTTCAGGATTGCGCGGCGGCGGTGGAGGGCGGTTCGACGCTGGATTCCCGCTTTCGCGGGAATGACGGTGGTGGTGCGGGAATGACGGTGGTGATGCGATTGCGCAGGTGTGGGGATTTTGGCGTTGACGGGGGAAAAGGTCGGTGTTAGCGTGAGGGCGAATTTTCGTTATGTCGCGTGGTTTCAGAGCATGAGCGATGTTTCGGACCGCCCGTTGATTGTGTCGTTGGGCGGGATAAATATGGATCTGGTTACCTTTGGCGACCGTTTGCCGGCCGACGGGGAGACGGTGGTGGGGAGCCGGTTTGTCACCTACGCCGGCGGGAAGGGGGCCAATCAGGCGGTGGCGGCGGCGCGGATGGGAGCGCGTTCCGCCATGGTGGGGCGGGTTGGCGACGATATGTTTGGGCCGCAGTTGATTGAGATTCTGCAATCGGCCGGGGTTGAGACGGACGCCGTTGGGGTCAGCAGCGGGGTCAGTTCGGGTATCGCCGTGATCAGCGTGGGCGAGGGCGGGCAGAACCGCATCGTGCAGGTTTTGGGGGCCAATGATACCTGCGGCGGCAATGAGTACGACGCTATCGCCAGCCGGCTGCCCCAGGCGTCGGCAATCCTGCTGCAACTGGAAGTGTCGATTGATTTATCGCGGCGGGTGGCGGAACTGGCGGCGTCGCAAGGGGTGACGGTGATGCTGGATCCGGGGCCGGTGCGCCCGTTGCCCGAGGATTTTTACCGGCACGTGTCGGTCATCACGCCCAACGAAACGGAGGCGGAGGCGCTGGTGGGATACCCAATAAGGGATACCGATAGCGCGGCGGCGGCGGCTCAGGAACTGCTGAACCGGGGCGTCGGCGCGGCGGTTATCAAGATGGGGGCGCAGGGGGCGTATTGGTCGGACGGAAAGGGCTACGGCCACGTGGCGCCGTTTCCGGTTGACGCCGTGGACTCTGTGGCCGCCGGCGACGCCTGCAACGGGGCGCTGGCGGTGGCATTGGCGCAGGGGCATTCGCTATCGGAGGCGGTACGTTGGGGCTGCGCGGCCGGCGCGTTGGCGGTTACGCGGGTGGGGGCGCAGGATTCCATGCCGAGGCGGGATGCGGTGTTGGCCGTGCTGGGTTGAGTGGTTTCTGTACATCGATGAACAGGATGGACGGGATTTTCTGATTGGGGGCGACTGGATTCCGGCTTTCGCCGGAATGACGGGAATGAGAGCCAGAATGGCGGTAACAGGAATATGACAGGCGGCGACAAGTTTTGCGCCGGATGCGGGGCGCGGCTCACGCTCCGGGAGCACGAGGGACGGCGGCGTCCGGTTTGCCCGCAATGCGGCCGGGTGGTCTATTATGACCCCAAGCTGGCGGCGGCGTGCGTCGTTGAGCGGGACGGCAAGACGCTGATGGTACGGCGGGCAGTGCAAACGGGCTACGGCTTGTGGAGTATGCCGGGCGGTTATGTTGACCGGGGCGAAATCGTTGAGGATGCGGCAGCGCGGGAGGTTTGGGAAGAGACGGGGCTGCTGGTGGAGGTGGGCCAGTTGATTGGCATTTTCTCGGATGCCGGCAATCCGGTGGTGGTGGCCGCCTACGCCGCCACAGAGACCGGCGGTGTTTTGGAGCCCGGGCCGGAATCGCTGGAGGTGGGATTCTTTTCGCTGGAAGGGCTGCCGCCGTTGGCGTTTCCGCGGGACGAGCAGATTATTCGTCGCTGGCGAGAAATACGTGACGTCGTCAGGTAGCGGTCGGGATTGCCGCGCTGCGCTCGCAATGACAATGGCGTTGGCAAGTGCGTCGAGATAGTGGAAGGGATGTCTGCTTTCAACCGCCTAGCTCCATTGCGGGATCTGGCCGGGATGGCGGGCCGCACGTTGCTGGATGCGCTGTACCCGTTGGAATGCGTGGGTTGCGGTGGTTCGGGCAAGGTCATTTGCGACGATTGCGCCACCGACTTGCCCGTGCTGCGCCCGCCGTTTTGTCGGGTTTGCGCTACTCCCGGCAACTTTGCCCGCTGCCAGACCTGCGCCGAAACCGTGCGGCGGTTCGACGGGGTTCGCGCTCCGTACCGATATGCCGGCGCGGTGCGGCAGGCGATTTTGGCGCTGAAGTACGGTGGGATCAAGGCCGCTGCGCCGCAGTTGGGGGATCTGCTTGCCGGCTATTTGAACGACAACCCGCTGCCCGGGGACGTACTGGCCCCGGTTCCCATGCACCGCCAGCGATGGCGGGAACGGGGTTACAACCAAGCGGAATTGCTGGGTGGTCAGGTGGCTCGCAAGTGCGATTTGCCATACGATGCCGACCTGCTGAAGCGGACTCGCCAAGTTGAACCCCAGGCGGGCATCACCAGCGCCGCCCAGCGGGTGGTCAACGTGGCGGATAGCATAGCCCTGACCGCGGGGAGGGACGTGGCCGGCGCTGCGGTTATTCTAGTTGATGACGTGGCCACCACGGGCAGCACGCTGGAAGCCTGCGCCGGGGCGTTGAAGGAGGCGGGCGCGGCGTCGGTTTGGGGTTTGACGCTGGCGGTGGCCGGCGGGCAATCGCTCCGGGAATGAGCGCGTTTGACATCCACCGTTATGTCTGCTGAAATGGCGGCATAGGCCACCGTATCGACACACACAGCGAGGAGGCAGCAAAATGGCAGGCAACACAATGGTGTACGTTGGCGCGGAAGCCAGCGGACTGTATCGGAAGACGGCGGGCGACGCCCATTGGGATCTGTTGACCGACGGGCTGGCGCCGGCTACGCAGGCGCGGGCCATCGCCATTCATCCCAACGACCCGCGGACGATTTTCTGCGGAACGCAGCGGGGCATCTACCGGAGCGCCGACGGGGGCGACCACTGGCAGCGGATGAACATGACCGAGGGGCGGGTGGTGTGGTCAATCCGGTTCCATCCCAACGACCCCAACATCATGTTCGCCGGCACCGAGGGGGCCGAGGTGTACAAGAGCGAGGACGGCGGGGAGAACTGGGCGCACATCGCCACGGTTTCCAATCCCGAACAGGTGCAGATGGCCTTCGCCATGCGCATCCTGGGCATCGACATCGAGGCCGGCAACCCCAGCAATATGTACGCGGCCCTGGAAGTGGGCGGCGCGGCCAGCAGCACGGACGGCGGGAACACCTGGACGATTCGGAACAGCGAGTTCGCCGGGGACGTGGACCTGCTGGACCTGCACGGCGTGGCCGTGGGCGGCGGGGATTCCGGCTCGGTGCTGATTTCCAACCGCACGGGCGTGTGGCGGAGCACCGACCGGGGCGCGTCCTGGCAGGACTGCGAGTTCGGCCGGTTCTCGGACATCATGTACTCGCGGGGCGTGGTGCGCGATCCCAGCAATCCCGACACCCTGTACGCCTGCGTGGGCATGAACTTCGGCAGCGAGCAGGGCGGCGTGATGCGAACCACCAACCTGGGCGATACCTGGGAGCGGTTCGACCAGGGCGTCAACCCGGGCAGCACGACGTTTGGCGTGGCGGTGAACCGGCAGGATCCGGCGCAGGTGTATTTCTGCACGCGGCGGGGGCAGGTGTTCGGGACGCACGACGGCGGGGCGAGCTGGAGCAGCGACCAGTTGCCGGAGATGGCGCAGAACGTAATCAGCGTGGCTTGCGCGTCGGCGTAATTCCACCACCGGGGTCGGTTCGACCCTGGTGGTAAAGCATTGGCCCGCGTCAAGGGCGAGGGGGAACCTCTTCGCCCTTGACGTTGGTGTTCGTCCATTACCGGGAGGCCGACGATTCAGGGGCCGGACACTATTACGCGGTAGGAATTCAGTAGATCGCCTTCGCTCAAGATTTGGAGAGTGGCTTCACCAGGGTTGCAGCCGACCAGGTAAAACGGGTTGCGGGTTTCCACGCCGGGCTCGGGCAAGATAAGGAGTATTCTGGTATCGCCTTCCGGTGACCGCCGGGCCTCGTTGCAACCGTCCCTACTCAGCAAGTCCGCGTCGTTATGGAGGACGAGGGCCGCATTGTCGGAACGGGGAATGATCACTGCGGACCGCGTGGAAACCAGGTGCAACAGGTGGTGTTCCGTTGGTATGGCGCGTATGTCCAAGCCGGCGGGATCGGGAACGATGCCGGCTCCGCCGAGAATCTTGACGGGAGGGGAAGGTTTGGGGTCGCCCGCCGATTGCCGGGTTGAGGTAAGGGAAGCATCATCGCATTGGTAACAAAGGGTCATGGCCGAGGTATTGCCGGTAGTGTTGGTCTGCGTGCGCAGCGTGTGGACGCTGGAGTTGGCAGTAGCCAGCTGAACGAAATTTTCAATCCCAGTACCGTCCATTCCCTCCGGGGAGCCAGTCCCCGTTACGACCAGCGTGCGGGCAGTCAGTTGGTCCGGGGAGGGCAGATGATCGATCCGCTGCACATTTTGGGTTGGAATGTCGGGGAACAGCCATCCTTCGTGGTCGGGACGGCAAACCGCGCCGTCCTGGCCAAAGACGAGGATCTGCCGGTATTGGCGATCTTCACTGGCGATGATGCGGCAGACGTTGTATTTGCCCCGGTCGTAAATCGCTATCGTATGGGGGTGGTTGGCCATCACCTTGATTGACAGTACGTTGCCCAGGGTGATTGCCACCGTGAACAGAGCGATCCAGAGCCCGGCGTTTCCTGGAATCGCTACCCTTTTTGAGGCCAATGTACGGCGCAGTGGTTCCAGAGTCAGCGCCGTCATTATGAACAGGAGAGGGAAAACCCCGATGACGCGGCTGGGGTTGAAGTAGCTGGACACGACGGTGAGGGTCATTATCGTGGCAAGGATGACCAATGCCGAGATCAGACTGAAGCCGTTGAGGGCCGGTCGGACGATGGCATGGCAAAACGCGATAAGGAAGAGAGCCCCGGCCAGCGGCAGTACGACGGCATTGCCAGGTATTCGGTGTATGGCGTCGGACCAGGCGTCCGGCCAGCCGAAAATGAGCTTGAAGTATTGCAGGGCTTCAAACGCGACGTCTTTTGAGAAGGGCAATAGGGCGAATGGCTGACCCGACGCGATGCCAAAGTTGGCGTCGCGGATGTTGGTGGCGAGGCCGGAAAAGTTTTGGCTGGAGCCGGGGCCGGAAGCGATGTCGTAGATCGTCGGCAGGGCTACCAGGGAAAGGCAGAGCATGAAAGTGGCCCCCGATTTCAGGGCGGCGCTTCGGACAGCGATGTCACGACTGCTCCAAGCTTGCCACAGCCACCAGGCCGGGGCGATCAATATCGCCGGCTTGTAGGATATATGCTCGTACATCAGGATGCCGGCGAATAGCCCGGCCAGGGCCGCCCACGTCATCTTGCGGTTTTTTGAAGTGTAGTTTCCGATCAGGCACCAGAGCAGCAACGTTTGGAAGAGCGTACCGGCCAGTATTTCGTGAGCGCTGCCGTTGCCGACTACCAGATAGCGCAGGCTGGCCATGGTGAAAACGACCAGCAGCGTTACCGGCCAGCTAATCTCAATGCGACGCAGGGCCAAAGCCATCACCAGTACGGACAGCGCGCCCGATAGCTGAAAGAAAAACCGCAACGACTGAAGGTCGAAGTCGCCGAAAAGAAAACCCAGCGCGCCCATGATGTTGGTAAATCGAAACTCCAGCTGGAGGTCGTACCCAAGGGCGACCAGGTCATAGGCGTTTTTGCCGGTTTCAATCTCCTCGAAAATAGTCTGCTCAAGGGGAAGGAACCCATGCAAGGCCAGGCGCAGCCCGACTGCGACGCCTACTAAAACCCATCCCCAATGGACTTGCGTCGGGGTGGGCCGGAGGTTTTGCAACGCGGCGTAAAGCGCGGAGCGGTTGAAATACGCAACCGTAACCGGAACAGCAAGGAGAGCAAGGACAAAGATGGGCCATTGCCCGTAGCCACGATGCACCTGACCACCGAATAGCAGCGCGCAAACAACCGGCAACGCCACCCACGCCACCGGGTGCAGAAGCATTGCAAGCCTGGATTCCCGGCGCACCAGGCGGCGGAGCGGTTCAGGCGCAATCCGAACGTTCAGGAAAGAGAAATCCGCCGGGATCGTTCCCGTGCCAGCGGCATCGCTATCGGCTCGCGTTTCCGGACTGTTTGGCGAGGTAGGCGGCGGGTTGACCGATTGTCGGTGCCCACAACTTGGGCACACGCCCACCGGCGCCCAACGGATTATGCCGCAACGTTCACATTCGAGATTGCCGGTGTCGCTCATGTGAGATTATTCTGGCAGTGAGGACATGAAATGCGGCGGGCTGAACCGATTTCCTGATTAAGGGACACTCGCTGGAGGCAACGTCGTATGTTCCATCGTGGCTGAAACCGAGTTTTCTGGAGGCTGCGAATGCCCGCAAGTTTCGGCGTCATCGGCGACGATGAACGACGGCGACCAACCGGTCAATGGCTGGCCGTCAAAAAGAACGCGAGCGAACATTGCCGTCTTTTCGTATTCCGTCCACAGGTGAGTCCAGATTCGACCAACCGAGACAGTATCCCCTGAAACACGGGCGTTATGTCCGTTGATTGGCACGTTATGCAAATCGGCGGATGCGATCTTGCGGATTTGCAACTCCAATCCGGCCGAATCAGGGAGGCCGCCAACAGTGAGGGACAGGTTTCCGTCGTCAGATTGACCTCCGGTACGCAGGACGCAGCGGGGAGGCAACGGGTCAACGGAGCGGATGATAGCCGAGCGCTCCGGCAACGCCGCGGCCCGCTCGCTTTTGATCAGCGGATTATTCAGCGGGTTCCAGTACACCAGCACTCGGGCACGGTTATGATCGCCAATGTACAGGTTGTCATGGCGGTCGAAAGTTGCAGAGACCGGCATAGAGGCCAAGTCGTTCAGATAAGCGCTTGGCTCCGTGGTCGGCCCCAGCGGGTCATCATACACTGCAACGAAACGACCTCCGACGTACATATTGAAACCGACAACCATGCGGTTCAGGCTGTCAAAGGCGGGTTCAAAGGTAGCCACCCGAAAAGGGCCACGGTGGTTGTTTTTGATGACGCTATCGGGTTCATAAGAACCTACCGCCAACCTTGAATTGGCATCTCCATGGGTAGAGAACGTCTTCGTTGCGTGAGGAGCGAATATCGTATCCAACCCCCCGGTTGGAAAGAGGTCGGACTGGAACATCAGCAAGCGAAAATTTCCGCTTACCTCCAAGGCGTGGTCAGACACCCACAAATTTCCCAGCCGGTCAACAGACAGATTGCCCGGGAAGCAGAGCATATTCGTCGGTGGAGGGTTAGCGTGGTAGTGAAAGTTACCGCGGTTGCACGCAACGCCGTCGGGGTTATTTTGACCCAGGATTACATCGACAATCGGGTTGGTCAAGGGATGTCTGATGCGGAGCACTCGGTGGTTATCGGTGTCGCTTATCCACAGGAACGTGCCGCCGTGAGTCGGCGCAATGCCAAAGAGTCGGGACCCTAATCGCAACTCGCCATCGGTTCCAAGAACCGGAAAACTGGCGCCTCTGGTCCAGATGGTATGCAAAGGAGCGGATTGAGAAGTTAATGGGAGTTGGTACACGTCAATGAATTTCCAACTTCCTTCGGCTCCCATCACCCACAGCCGTCCGGCGCCGTCGGCCTTGATTGGCCCACAGCAGGCCAACCAGCCACGACGATGGTGTACATCGCCTATGATGCCGTCGGCGGGCTTCCCGTTAGCCAGATCTTGCAATCCGTTCCAGAACATCAAGCGCCCTATGTCGGATACTATGAGTTGGTCCTGGAACGTTGCCACACCCATGCCGGCGTGCAAACCTTTGTTGCCCATAAAGTTGTGGGGCCCGGCTGGCGGGTAGAAAAATCGTTTATCCGGCTGGCTGATTGTACCGCTGCCGGCATCCGGTATCGGGGCGGCAAAACGGAGAACATCTTGCGTATAGCTAGCCGTGGAAATCGCCAATACATTGCCGCGGTTGTCAATCCCCACTCCGCCGGCATGGTGCATTTCGGGGCTACCTGGCGCCGATGGATAGGCTATGCCGCCATCTAATCTGCCAATGACTTTCAACATCCGGTTGCCAGACCAATCCCATAGAGTAATTGCTCCGGCGGCAAAGTCGTTCACCCACACTCCCAAGCCTTCAGGGTCGATTTCCAGCGCGATTGGATTGCGGAACTGACGCCCGAACGTCCTGCTGGCCGGCATACCCGTCGCAAATGGAGGATCGAACACCAGGACACGGTTGTTGTAAGCGTCCGCGACGTACAACCGACCTTGTGGGTCGAAACGCACTGCCGCCGGCGCAAACAACTCCATAAGTCCAGCGCCGGGTTGGTTGCTGTGGAAATCCGGCTGCCCCAGTACGATGTCAGCTTCCGTTCCACCTACCCCAGTGGACGGATCAACGGGAAATCGCAATACCCGGTTGTTCCCGCTGTCGGCGACCCACAGATTGCCAACAGCATCCAAACCCACGCCGTTTGCGGGCCAACCGCCGCGGGCTGGGGTGCGATCAAGGGTGTATTGGGAATGAAAGCATAGCGATGCAGCGGATGGCGTCTGGAAGTCGCCCAGATTACAGGTGAAGCCGGAGAAGTCCTTCTGCCCCCATACGAAATCGGCTACGGCGTCGGTCTCGAAAGGATTTTCGTAAAACAGCACCCGATGGTTGAACGAGTCGGGGACGTATAGATTGCCGGCGTCGTCAGTGACCATGCCGACAAACACATGATGCTCTCCGGGGCTCTGGGTAACGTCGGGGAGACCGCAAAGGGTCGCTGCGGAAGACGGCGGCCGATGTGGAAAGTTCTGCACGCCGCCATCCCCATTGCAGGCGGAATGGTCAAACGGGCCGGGCTGTCCCAGCACGATGTCAGCGTTGCAAGGGCCCTCACCAGCATAGCATCGCGCCAAATCGATGCCTAAAACGCGGCTGTTGCCCGCGTCCCAAACATAGGCCCGGCCGGGATCGACCGTCCGGTCAACCGCCACTCCACCGGGGTTAAATACCTTGAAGGGCACAACCTCGTGGGGGGTAATCTCGGAGAAGGCCGGCTTACCGATGATTACGTCAGCCCAATAATCGCCAGGTTGCCCCCGCACCAGAGGCTCCGATGGAATGGGTATCTCATTTGGACCGGACTGAGCGCCGGCGGTCTCCAGAGCGGGACGGTGGAGCAATCCCGACGAGACAGCGATGCCGGCAGCGAACAGGATCGCGGCAAGAGTGAAGGCCGCCGCGTATAGCCTGATTTTGGGTCTCATACGGGGCGGCCTGTTTCCGACTGGTAAATGGAGGTTAGCCGTCGGCCTTGGGGAGCCAGTCCTCGTTCCAGGGGAATTCGTTGGGGGCTTGGCCGAAGGCGGGGAGGCCCTGGTCGATGCGGTCGCGGTAGGGGCTGGTGACGGGTTCGCGGTAGGGGTAGAGGCCGCCTTCGTACATCTGCTCGCCCTTCTTGAAGTGGGTGGCCTGTTCCAGGGTTTCCACGAAGGGCATATTGATGTCGTAGAGGTTGCCGTGTTCCCGGCGGGGGCGCGGACCAGCCTTGGAGACGTGGCCGTAGAGTTCGCGGCCGATGATGCGCTCGGCGGCCCAGACGCAATCGACGAGCTTGTCGATGTCCACGCCGGTGGGGATACCCATATCCTCCATCATGTGGAGCAGGTCTTCGGTGGGAGCCATGCCGGTGGCGCGTCCGTTGCCGCAGTAGGGGCAGCCGCCGAAACCGCCGATGGTGCCGTCCAGTTCAAGGGTATCCTCGGGGCCGAGGACGCGCATGGCGGCGTAGGCGGAGGCGATGGCCATGTTGCGGCCGTTGTGCAGGTGCAGGCGGAAGTGGTTGATTTCCGGCCAGCGCTCCTTGACGCGGACGATGCTCTCCTCAACCTTGGCCGGCGTGCAGTGGCTCATGGGGTCGCCCATGGAGCAGCTGCGGACGTTGATGCCGGCTTCGTCCCACAGGCCGTGCTGGTACTCCAGCAGGGTCATCAGGCTTTCGACGGGGAACTCGCCGAGGAAGTTGGAACCCCAGGAGGCGTTGCAGCCGATGCCGGCCTCGGTGATGCCCATTTCCTGGGCCTGGGCGATGATGGCGGGCCAGCGTTCCATTTCCTGCATCTGGCTGCGGTTGGTGTTGCGGCGGGCGAACACGTCGCAGAGGTGGCAGGACAGGCGCGGGTAGGCGTCTCGCTCAATGGTCAGCGGGGGCGAGTAGGCGCGGGCGCGCTCGACGCCGCGAGAGTTCAGGGCCAGGGCGGTGTAGGTTACGCCCATCTTGGGGGTGAACTTCTGGACGATTTCGTCGATACGCTCCATCTGGGGCGTCCAGCGGGGGCTGACGAAGGAACCGACGACGATACTGTTGAGGCCGGTTTCGGACAGCATATCGAGGAGTTCAACCTTGTCGTCAACGGAGATGTTGGCGTCCTCGATCTGCATACCCTCCCGCATCCCCTCTTCTTTGTAGTGGACGGTGGGCCATTGGTTTGGCATGGGAATCTCCTTGCGCCGGCGGGGCGGCGGTGTTTCGTTTCAGTCGGGGTTGCGCTGGCGCGCAGGATGGCGGGATTTTAGGGTTGGGTTGTTGGGGTTGTCAAGAAATGCAGGTTATGTCAATTCCAAACAACGGCGGTCACACAAGGGAGACTATCGGGTCGTGATAGAATGATCCGAATGGAGGAGCGTCATGACGGGCATCGCAATTTTCCTGATTTGCTTCTTTATTGCGTGTTGGGTGCTGGTGCTGGGCCACCACTTCGGTCCGCCGGTTTTCGATAGCGCGGCACTTCAATTCGGCTTGCCGGCGGCCTATGTCGGCGCCATGATATCAGTCGGAGTATTGGCCGTGGCCGTGACGGCAGTGGTCATCCGCAAGTGAAAGGCGGGTTGCGTAGCCGTTTAAGATCGGCGGCAAGTTTCTTCCTCCGGCTCAGTGATGATTTGGGAACGGTCTGCCTCGGCGCCGCGGCAATATTCCTGGTGCGCGCATTCCCGTCATCCTGCGGTGAATGTCCAGACTTGGACTGGCGATTGGCGGTTGCCAGCACGATCTTCCTGGTGATGGGACTGGTATTGAGGTACGTTTCAAAAACCAATTCAGAGTCCCAGATGGACTGACGGCAGTGGGTCGCCGTGGAATCAACGCGGGCCGGGGTTGGCCGAATAGCAACAGTAAGCGACCATCTTGTACACCAGCTTGGCCGCCGTATAAGCGTGTGCCGGCAAGCCTTCGTTGGGGGCGAGTTCGCATATATCGAAGCCGACGATGCGGCGTTGTTCGGCCACCTGCCGCAGCAGGGACAGTAGCTCCAGCCACCGCATACCGCCCGGTTCCGGCGTGCCTACCGCCGGCATTTCCGATGGGTCAAGCACGTCCAGATCGACACTGACGTACACATTGGGACCCAGCGAGGATATTATGTCATGCGCGTAATCGGGGTTTGGAGACGGCCAGTAGCAGATGGGGATGCTGGCACTATCTATGAACTCGAGTTCTTCCTGGGCCAGGGTGCGGACGCCGGCGAGGGTGATCGGGCAATGCTCGGAGATGCGGCGGGCCGCTGAGCCGTGTCCCCAGGCGGCGCCCTGGTATTCGTCTCGCAGGTCGGCGTGGGCGTCGATGTACAGCACGGAGAGTTCGGGGTGGCGCTCCAAATGGGCCAGGGCGGAGCCGATGGCGGCGGAATGGTCGCCGCCGATGACGCCGGTCAGTTGGCCCGTTGCGGCGTAGTGGGCGACGGCGGCCTGCACGCGCAGCGCCATTTGCTGAGGGTCGCCGACGTGGGGTTCCAGAGGGGGCGCCGTATGGATCCCGAGTTCCGCAACGTCGATGTCCAGCTCCAGGTCGTAATCTTCCAGGGCAGCGGAGGCGGCGATGATGGCGGCCGGGCCGTAGCGGGCGCCACTGCGGAAGGACGTGGAGCTGTCGATGGGAACGGGGATGAGGACTGCCGCAGCCGTGTCCAGGTCGGACTGTTCGGGCGGCAGGGCGAGGAAGTTGGTTGGCGTCCAGGGGACGGGAGGGGGCCGGTTTTCAGGCAACGGGCGAACCTGAAGAAACGGCTTGCAGGGCGGTACGTTGGCGCTGTGTTTCGCGGGCGCCCTGATCGGCGTTGGCCCATTCCAGGCCGCGGTCCAGGAGCCAAGTTTTCACCTGGCTCAAGTTGAACAAGGAGCGGGCGTCGGCCAACGCCTGCTCGTGGTCGAAGGACTTGCAGGAAAACACGTCGATATTAACATAGTCGCGATGGGGGAAGGTGTGGACGCTGATGTGGCTCTCGGCGATGATGACGAAACCGGATATGCCGCCGTCGGCGGGGTTGGGACCGTGGTATTCCAGCACCTCGGGTTCGGTGATTTTGGTCATGCCGAGGTTGGCCGGGTACTCGTCGAGGAACGCACGCAAGCGGGCGGTGTCCCACATCATGCTGGCGTCACCGCCAAATCCGTCAATAATCAGGTGCATCCTGCCGTCCGGCCCCCACCGAAAAAATAAGCCCCGCGAGGACGGGGCTGCGCCGTCTTGTGAAATTGCGAAGCATAGAATATCATAGCCGCCACGCCGTTTCAAAGGGTGAAAAATTCGGTAATCACAAGCCGCCGGCGCCGGGGTCGGCAATCCATCGGCCCGGCGGTGGCGTATGTCAGTCAAGGAAATTTTGTCACTCGCGAACAGCGCATACCCAGAGCAGATTAACCATGGCACTACAAGCAGACAATCGCCCAGAGGTTGAACCGGCGATCTCCGATCAGTCGATTGACGGTGATCCGGAGGCGATGATAGAGGTGCGCGACCTCACCCATTACTACGGGCCGATGCCGGCGGTGGAGAACGTGAACTTCACCGTGCAGCGGGGAGAGGTCCTGGGTTTCCTGGGGCCGAATGGCGCCGGCAAAACCACGACCATGCGTATTCTCACCGGGTTCATGCCACCGACCCGGGGGACGGTCACGTTGGGGGGCTACGACGTGGTGGAGAAATCCCTGGAAGTGCGCAAGCGGGTCGGCTACCTGCCCGAATCGGTGCCGCTGCACACCGAAATGACGGTGACCAGCTATCTGAAGTACATGGGCACCCTGCGGGGGATGACCGGGCGCCGGATCCGGAGACGCATCGACGACGTGATAGACGTGTGCCGGTTGGAGGATTACAGCAAGACGCTGATTGGCAAACTTTCCAAGGGATTCCGCCAGCGAGTGGGAATTGCGCAGGCCATCCTGCACGAGCCGGAAGTGCTGGTGCTGGACGAACCGACCATCGGCATCGACCCGATCCAGGTGGTGGAAACCCGGAGCCTGATCCAGGAATTGGGGCAAGAGCAGACGGTGGTGTTGAGCAGCCACATCCTGCCGGAAGTCAGCATGATCTGCGAGCGGGTGCTGATCATCCACGAGGGACACATCGTGGCGGCGGACACGCCGAACAACCTGGCGCAACACCTGCGGGGAGTGGCGCAGCTGGAAGTGGAGATAAGCGGACCGCCGGCGGAGGTGCTGCCGGTCTTGCGCGGCATCGATGGAGCCACCGAGGTAACGCACCATCCGCGCCCGGGCATCAACGCATATCGCGTCAAGTTCAGGGAAGGCCGGGATCTGCGAGATGAAATATCGCGAACGGTGGTCAGCAACGGATGGGGCCTGCTCAGTATGCAGATGAGCGGCATGAGCCTGGAGGAGATATTCCTGCGGGTCACCACATCGGAAGACGACACGGAGTGGTCGGACTAAAGGATCCTGGAAAAGAGCACTATGCGAACCATCCGCGCGGTGGCGTTCAAGGAAATCCAGATTTACTTCAGCAGCCCGGTGGCCTACATCGTGGCGCTTATCTTTATGGCGCTGAGCGGGTTTTTCTTCGTGCGCGATCTGGGGAACCCGTTTCCCGAAGCGTCCCTGAGCAATTTCTTCCAGGGCGCGACGTTCCTGCTGATACCCCTGGCGCCGGCTCTGACGATGCGGTTGCTGGCCGAAGAGCAGAAGCTGGGGACAATCGAATTGTTGTTGACTTCCCCGGTCCGGGACTGGGAGGTCATCCTGGGGAAATACTTGGCCAGCTTCGTGTTCCTGCTGTTCCTGCTGGCGTTGACTTCATATTATGTCGTGTTGCTGCTGGTGTTTGCGACGCCGGATCCGGGGCCGATTTATTCCGGTTACCTGGGGTTGGTATTGTACGGAATGGCTGCGTTGGCGGTGGGTATTCTCACCTCCACCCTAACCAGCAATCAGATCATCGCCGCCGTGGTGGGCACGGGCATTCTGGTGGTGCTGTACGCGACCTCGTTCATCGGCGACGTGGTTACGGGGGTATGGGCGACGGTGTTCAACCAGTTGGGGTTCACCAGCCACTTCAACGATTTCGACCGGGGGATCGTGGATTCGGCCCACATCGTGTATTTCCTGACCGTGACGGCATTGTTCCTGTTCCTGTCGATAAGGGCGCTGGAGTCGCGTCGCTGGAGGTAGGATGAGCCAGGAGCGCACTGACGAGGCACCTCGAGACTGGCGCCGGCAGCGAGGACGCGGCCGGCAGGGTGGTCCGCCGGATCAAACAGCCGGCGCTGCCGACTCTCCGGCGCTGGAAGAGCAGTCCCGGACACTGTTCTCCTTCATTGAGCCGGCGTTCGACTTCGTAACGATTTTTTACGCGCCAATCCTCATCGCGGGGGTGGTCGGATTGATCGTGGGCGCGGTGCTGCTGGCGTTCATCGGCTCGCTGAAGCTGTATGGGGGCATAGTACTGGGCATCGGCGCGGTGCTGGTTCTGTTGGTGGGGATTTCGTATTTCAGCCAGGTGCTGGCGGCGTTTTTCAGCCGGACCGGGCGATATGGCGTGAACACGGTGATTATGACAGCGGCGTTCATCGGGTTGGTGGTGTTGGCGAACTACGTGGGATTCGAGAATCACATCCGCGCCGACACGACGGCCACCAACCAGTTTTCGCTGGCGGAGCGCTCGCGGGACCTGCTGGACAACCTGGACCGGCCCATCAGCATCATCGCCTATTATCCGGACGAGATCCGGGATATTGACATGCTGACGCGGTTAGGGAAGGTTGAGACCACGTTGAGCGAATTCAGCCGGCGGAGTTCCAATCTGACCTACCAGTTTGTGGATCCGCAGAGGGAGGCCGACCTGGCGCGCAGCCAAGGCGTAACCGCATATGAAACGTTGGCGGTATCGGCGGTGGGCACGGAGCTTATCGACCTGGTGCAACCCACCGATCCCGCGTACAGCCGGCTGGAACAGGACCTTTACACCGCGCTACTGGTGGCGACGGAGACCGAACAGAAGAAGGTTTATTTTCTCAACGGACACGGCGAACGCAGTATTGACCGGGAAGTCGAGGACGGTTACCTGAAGATTCGGCAGGGTTTGGAAGTGGACAACTACGCGGTAGAAACCCTCTTCTGGTCGCCGACGGATGAAGAGGTATCGGTGCCGGATGACGCGGCGCTGCTGGTCATAGCCGGCCCGACGGGAGAGCTGCCGGTGGCCCACGCCGACGCGCTGAATTACTACATGGCAGGGCGAGAGCCGGACGGAACGCCGAGGCGGGAGGGGGCGCGGCTGATCTTCCTGGCTGAACCGGACACTCACAATACCTTCCGGGCGTTCCTGGCCCTGTGGGGCGTGATCGTGAGCGAGGGTTACATCCGCGACATCGAGGGTTCCCAGCCCAACGCGCCGCGCACGCTGCGGGTGGGCCGGTACTATCCCCAAGCTCCGCCGGAGATCATCACCCCGCGCGGCCAGCCGCTGAGCGTGGCGTTCATGCCCGGAGCGGCGTCTCTCGATCCGATCATTGAGGACACCAACACGCGAGCGCCGGTCCCCATCGCGTTCTCAACACCGTCGGCGCGGTTGATCGACGACATCGAACGCATCGACCCCATTGACCCGGCCGAGGGGGTTGACCCGGAGAGCGTTGATCCGCAGGGAACCTTTTTCCCGGCGCTGTATCTGGACATCGCCGGCCCGGTGGGCTCGCCGGCGCTGGAGGCCGCCCCGCCGAATAACCAGATCGCCAAGTTGACGGTGTTCGGAGACTCCGATTTCATTTCCAATCAAAACGTGGAGCGGGGTTCCAGCGCGGCGTTGTTCCTCAACACAGCGAATTACCTGATGGGAGACTATTCCCTGGTGTCCATACGCGACCGGGAGTTTGTGTACCGGGAGTGGAACCTGGACGAGAACGAGTTCAACTTCGTGCGGTTCTCGACGTGGCTGTTGCTGCCCGGGTTGATGGGGATTATGGCGGTGGTGGTGTGGTGGGTTCGTCGCTAGGGCAGAGAGCCTGGATTCCGGCTGTCGTAGGAATTGCGGATGGCGTTGCTGAGGCCACGTATGAGGAATGAAATTGGCGCATTGGGCAGGGGAACACCCTCACCCCAACCCTCTCCCATCAAGGGAGAGGGGGCTATTTTCATGATAATGACGGGGTAACGATCAGGATATGAACGTCCGGTTGACGATTTTGCTGGTATTTGTGCTGGCGCTTTTCGGTGCGCTGGCGCTTTGGTTTAAGCCGTGGGAGCAGGACACCAGGCCGGAGGAAGAGCCGTGGGCCTGGCGGATCGATGACGACGCCATCGTGCAGGTGGAGGTCATCCACCGGGGACAGGCCGGCGACTCTATCGAGTGTTCGGATGAGCAAATCGCGTTCACGGGGGAGGAGCTATCGATCTCATACGACAAAGACCTGGGACGGGGGAAGTGGTACATCGTACAGGGGGAAGAACGCGAGGAGGTCCACCACCCCAAATGGGCGGGCACCCCACTGCTGCTGAGCGGTCCTAAAGTTAACCGGGTCCTGGGCACGACGATAGAAAACCCGGCACAGTACGGCCTGGAGCCGGCAGAAAGCGTGATCAAGATAACCGAGGAAACCGGGCTGTCCTATGAATTCTGGTTGGGCAACAAAACGCCGGACGAGGGCTACAACTACATGACGGTGGCCGGCTCCACTCAACTGTTCACGGTGCCGGAGGTTTGGGCCAGGGTGGTCAACTGTCTGGTGGTCAGCCCGCCGTTCGTGCCGCCACCGATTGAGTTGGGCTATTTTTACGAAGAGGACTTTCGGGACGTCACGGGCTTTGAGGTTACCCATAATGGCGTAACGGCATCCTATGCTCCCGAACCCGGCGTACGCACCTGGTACGTTACCGTTGGAGATGATCGTGCAGCGGTGGCGCCGCCCGAGTGGTGGACATCGCAACTGCAATGGCTGGCCCAGCCGGGGAAACCGGGAGGGCCGGATAATCCCGGCGGTTGGCACGTTGACGAAACGGGCGCCGGCGACCCGAAGTACGGTTTGAATCCGGCGGACACCACGGTGCGCATTTCCACCCAGGAGAAAACCCACGAGTTCTATATCGGAGGCGGGCACATTGAAGTGGACCAAGACGATCAACCTATTTTGGACGATGACGGCAACGAGCAGATCCTGGTGCATTACGCCGGATTGCCGGAGGATCCGATGGTGTACGTGGTGAACCGAGTTCGGGCGGAACGCACCATCTGCCTGGTCACCAATCCGCCGGTGAGCACACCTTACCGGTGCGAGCCTAAACCGTAACCACCGCCCACTCAGCGCCATCCAAAAAAGGGTTACTGGTATCCGTCCAACTACACTGGGGCCATCGAGCGCGCCGCTCAATCTTTTGAAAAAGCGGTCCGCGGCCCATTACTGCGGCAGTGAACGGACCGTTTCCTCGACCGCAAAACGGGTCCAAGACGGGTTCCCCGGCTTTCGTAAGGTTGCCTACGGCGTCCTGAACGAAGGCCGGCGGAAACATCGTCAAGTACCGCCCCAATCCATACCAGCGGCCTGCGGCCGTGTTCCGTGGCCACGGTGGCTTCAAAGCTGATTGCTTATGTATGTCTTCCGTCATGGCGCAAGACTTCTGATTAAATCTGTGCCGGCGCGAAGTGGAATTGCGGCCCGATTGTGCGCACGGCGCAGCGCGAGGAATTGGTCGGTGCCGACCCCCAAAGGTCCGGCCGTGTTGACTGCGTCCGCCAGCGCCAAGGGAGGCACGGCGTTAGTGAGAGGCGGTTCCTCCTCAGGCTGAGCGATGTTGAGCACTAGTCGCTGACCGTTTTTGGTTTTCATCACAAGCGGTCGCCCGTAGTATGTCAACTCGCCCCACGGAGTTGGGCTGTTTGAATGGCGGGCCACTATGTTGGCCCTAATGTAGTCGTTGTCTGGCAGCCACAAGTGATCATTTGGAATGTTTTGCCCGGGCGCTGGGGCGCGGTCCAGTTCCTCGACGTGGTTCACGAACGGTCCGCTCTTGACCCCGGACATTACCAGGAGCAATGTCCCCGGGTGTTTCTCATTGAGCGCGCTTTGGACGTTTCGGAGTTCCTTGCGGACGGCCTGCGCTAAAACTGCAATCGTTCCGAACGCGGCGAGTGGTCCGTCCATTACAAATGCAGTGTTGCCAATGGCAATGCGACCCGCCTCAGACTGCACAAGGTAACGCAGGCTGTTCACCAACGCCAGGATTTCCAGCGTGTCACGGACCCGGCTGTGGCACTCTGTTGGTGGGGTGTTTTCCACAAATTGCGTATGAATCCGTAGGCCGTCCGTGAGCAGGACTTCGACGCCGCAAGTTGGGCAGCAATCTACTTGGCTCGGGCATGGCAAGCTCAGGTTTTCTGCCGAGCAGTCCGGGTTCGGGCAGTGATCGATCTTGTGGTCGGAACCGAGTAGGTGGCGCAGCGTTTCGGCAAAAGTCTCACCGCCTACGCTTGCCTTTTCCAGTTCACTGTTAAAAATCTGCCTGAACCAGGTCCTTGGGTCTGTGCCGTCTTTTTTACCGGCGTTCATGCCCGGGAGCATCATTCCCAAGCTTTCGCCTTTTTCGGTTTCTCGCAGGTACCGCGGGTTGACCGCGCCGCTCTCTGGGAGGCGTGTCAACGTTTCGAGCTTCTTCAGGTCCATCACCACCATCCCCAGGGAAACCAAGCCGGCTTCGGTGGACGGTAGCGCTCCGGGGATCGGCTCGTAGATGTCCGATCCGTCGATGGCCAGGATGTGGGTTCGCGATGTCCCTACCGGGCAGGGTTGGAATGGAGGCAGCGGCAAGGGCTGCCCGCTGTGCCTTTCCTGCAGGTCCGCACGGAAAGCGTCCACCACTCCGCTTTCGGCAATGGCTCGGATCGCTGCCCGATGCGGTGGGCTGCATTGTCCTCCCGAATCCGGTAGATGTTTTCAGCTACGATTTTGAGGCCGTTGGATTTGCCGGAGCGCGACATCCCGAAGTATGCGGTGCGCCGTTTCATGATGTCCGTGGGGTTGATCCTGAAGTCGCCTCCGGTCGCGTCGTCGGCATCCGCGGCTGCGAATCTGGTGCGGCCTATTTTGGCCGCTTTTCGGGCAATTGGAATGTCGTTGGTGCGGTGCTGGTGATTTACGATCAAGTCCAGCGACTCGGCGTCCGGTTTCCACACCATCAGTTCGTTGACGGCGTAGTAGTTGGCGATGTCTTCCGCGTAGCGGTACGCGCCGTCGTCACGGGGAATGAAAGTGCCCAAGACAGCGCATTCCAATCCGTGCAGGGACATTTTGTCCCTTACCCAGCTGGGGAGGCGGTCAGCCCATGGTCCTTGACTTCCTGAGTCCTCGATGCTTTCTTGCCTGGTCTGGTCGTTGGCGGCAGCAGCGGGGAGCCGGGCCTCGTTTTGGATTCTGAGCAGGATGAACGACTCGTCGCCTTCTCTCTTGGCTGGCATCAGAAACCCATTCTTGGGTAAGTCGCCAGCCTGTTCACGATCGTGGTCGTACACAGCGACTACGGCGTTGGTGTACGAGATGGTGTACACGCTGCCGACGAATTTAGCCCGGTCGCGGAAAGGGGTTAACGTGGATTGGCCGGCGCTTTGTATCAGCGTGTCGAGAATTGGTACGCTCCCGCTTTCGGGCGTTTCCAGAACCATCGTGGTTTCCCTCAGGAGGTTGGACTGCTGCAATTGCAGCACCGGAAGGCTGTCAACCTACGTTATGCCAAGACGCTAACCGTCACCACCCGACCATTTTCAGTCGCCGCAGTTCGTGACTCGGAGTTTCGCAATTTTCTCAATTGAAACGCAACCCGACCCTGGTGGTTCAATTGACAGTGATTTGGGGGAGTTTTAGACTGCCAGTGGCTCGTTTTCGAAGGAGCCCAATACTGGTAACTTTTTGCGGATGAGACATGGCAGTTTCCGTAGATGACAGGTGCTTGCGGCTGATCGATGACAGCGGTGAGCGGGGAGCGCTGCTGGGGATGCGGTGCCCGCACTGCGGAGTGTGCGTCTTCGGGCCGGCTACGTTTTGCCAGTCCTGCACGTCCCCGGATCTCGAGGCGATTGAACTGGCGTCGGAGGGGACGCTGTACAGCTATACCATCGTGCGGGTCCCGCCGCCCGGGTGGCCCGGGCCGGTTCCCTACGTGCTGGGCGAGGTGGAGCTGCCGGAAGGGCCCCACGTGCTGGCGGAGGTGGTGGACTGCGCGCACGATGACCTGAAAGTCGGAATGCCGGTGGCGCTGGCGTTGCGGACAGTGGCGATGGCCGGCGTAGAGGGTTCGGAGCGCGTCGTGTATAAGTGGCGGCCGGCGTAGGGGCGACGAGATTGCCACGCTGCGCTCGCAATGACAAGGGGATGGCTCGCAATGACAAGGGGATGTGTTCGCAGTGACAAGGGGATGTGTTCGCAGTGACAAGGGGATGGCTCGCAATAACGAGGGGGATTTATGACGCAGTTTCGTCCCGGTCGTGAGGTTATGGTAGCTGGCGTGGGGTTGCACCCGTTCGGGCGGTTTCCGGAGCAAAGCCTGTCGGACCTGGCCCGGGACGCGGTGGTTGACGCGCTACAGGATTCCGGGGTGCCGTGGCAGGCGATCCCGGTGGCGTACTTTGGGCACGTCTATTACCACGGTATGTCGATAGGGGAGACGACGCTGGCGCAGTTGGGGCTAACCGGAGTTCCCATCATCAACGTAGAGAACGCGTGCTCCAGCGGCTCGACTGCCTTCTGGCAGGCGTATTGGGGCATTACGTCAGGGGTGTTTGACCTGGCGTTGGCGTTCGGCGCGGAGAAGGTGCCCGGCGGCCCGGTTACGGTTACGGCGGAGAACAGCCCCGCGCGGTACATCGGCGGCGATCACATGATGGCCGGTTACGCGCTGCGCATGAAACGCTACATGGAGGAGACGGGCGCGCCGGCGTCGGCCTTGGCGCAGGTGTCGGTGAAGGCGCGGCAGAACGCATCCATGAACCCCTACGCGCATCGGAAGGAAACCTACTCGGTGGAGGACGTGCTGAACTCACGGCTGATCGCCGACCCGCTGACGCTGTACCAGTGTTGTCCCACCAGCGAGGGAGGGGCGGCGGCGGTGCTTTGCGCGGCGGACGCGCTGGATACCTACGGCATTGACCGGAGCCGGGCGATTCGCGTGGTGGCCGCGGCCCTGACGTCCGGGAACTACAACGGCCGGGGCAGCGACCACTCCGCGTTCAGTCCGTACCGCACCGAGCCGGCGGCGTTGCAGGCTTACGAGATGGCGGGTATTGGACCGGAGGACGTGGACTTGGCGCAGGTGCATGACGCGGCGACCATTGGCGAGTTGCAGCAGATTGAGGCGCTGCATCTGACACCCTTTGGAGAGGCGTGGCAGGCTACCGTGGCAGGCCGGACGGCGTTGGGCGGCGACATTCCGGTGAATACGGACGGAGGGCTGCTGGCCATGGGCCATCCTTTCGGAGCCTCCGGTATCCGAATGGTTCATGAAACAGTGCTGCAATTGCGGGGCGAAGCCGGGCCGCGCCAGGTGGAAAACGCCCGGGTCGGAGTGGCCCAGTGTTCCGGCGCCGGGGACGTCACCACGGTGCATATCCTGACGCGGTAGCGCGGGGACGCACCCTCACCCCAACCCTCTCCCGTCAAGGGAGAGGGTGCAAACGGGCAGGCGTATGGCTAACTATCTGATTATGGCGGCGATGAAGGGGCGGTTTATGTCGGAGCAGGGGAACCTGTACGACAACTTTCAGATGCTGGGTTACATGGAGGGCGCGTCGCCTTTCGACGCGGTGGCGGCGTTCTTTGACCAGCCCAAGTTCCCGATTGTATGGGCCGACGTGGAGTATATGTGGGCGGAGCGGTTGGCGGACGATCCGGCCAACGGTCACCACGGAGAATACGACAAGGTCTATATCGCGTCGCTGCGGGAGAGATGGGAGGGCAGTTCGCGGAATTGAGCGGCCTCTGCTGCTATGCTATGATGGCTGAAATACGTCAGAGGACGTAATGATGACTGCAACACAACCCACAGCTCCCGCCGTTTTGCGTGAAGCCGCCGAAGCCCACGGGCAAGCCGGCCGCGCATTTGCGGCGGCGTCCGCAGCGCTGTACAGATTGTCGGTATCGGCGGAAGCCGCCCACGTTGCGGTTGACACCGCGTCCAACGCCTTCATCCGCGCCGAGGCTGCGCTAATCCGGGCTGCGGAAGCGCTGGAAGCCTCCAACGGCTGAGCGCGACGGGCCGGTGGTATCCAGCCCGTCGTTTCCTATGCCGGCGTCAAGGTATATCGCCGTTTGCTTAGGGTCACAGGGTGGCGGCTTTGTCCCGGAGGCGGGTGAATTCGGTGCGGAAGCCTTCGGCCAGGGCGCGGCGGTCGGTGCCGTGAAGGACGAAGCGGGCGCCCTGCTCGATCCAGTATTCGGACAGCTCGGGGGTCTGGTGGTGGACCAGGGTGGGCAGGCCCCGGGATTCGCAATTGTCGATGATGCTTTTTACGGTGGTCTTGTAGATTTCCTGAGCGTAGTCGTCGGGCACGCCCAAGGAGATGCTCATATCGTTGGGGCCGACAAAAACAGCATCGATGTGGGGAACGTTGAGGATGGCGTCCAGGTTGTCCACGGCGGCCTGGCTCTCGATGCCGATGATGCAGATGTTGTCGCGGTTGCGGGCGGCGAGGTATTCCTCGCTGGCGCCGCTGGGGAACTCTCCGGTGGCCAGGGCCTGCTCGGCGGCGGCTCCTTTGAGGGGTCGGAACTTGGCGGCTTTGACCACTTCGCGCACCTGCTCGACGGTCTCGCAATAGGGGGCCAGGATGCCCTGGGCGCCGGCGTCGATGGCCATGGTCACGTAGTGGGAGTCCGGGATGGGGATGCGGACGATGGGGACGACGCTGATGGTACTGAACATGGTCAGGTAGTCGCCCAACTCGCCCCGGCTGCGGGGACTGTGTTCGGTGTCAATGATGACGTAATCCAGACCCACACCGTCCAGTATGGGTATCCAGCGTGGGCTGCGGTTGATGCTGATCATGGTGCCGAAGATCCGGCCGCCCTGTCTAAGGGTATCCTTGAGGTCTGCGCCGCTCATGTGGGAATCGCTCCTTGAGGGGATGGTGGAGGAAGTATAGCACGGAGGAGTCGCCCGGAACTCCGTGCGTGATGCGGGCTGTGCTAAACTGACGCCCACGACGCCGACTGACCGATGGTGAGCCGGCTTTTCCCCGGATGGTATATTGCGAAGTCAGTATCGTTACATCAACGAACAGGGCGATTGGGACGCCGTGGCAGTCGAGCTGCGCCGCGCGGGACGGTTGGCCCTGGATACGGAACGCAACGGGCGTTTTGCGTATCGGGAACGCATCTGTTTGATCCAGATTTCGGACGGCCGGGCGACGTATTTGCTGGACCCGTTGGCGGTGAAGGACGTGTCAGCGCTGGGCGCGATGCTGGCCGACGACGGGGTAGTCAAGGTTCTGCACGGATGTGAAGAGGATATCCGGTTTTTTGATCGGGACTTCGGTTTCACGGTGAGCAACCTTTTCGACACGGGGCTGGCGGCGCGGTTTTTGGGTGTGGGACGGCCCAACCTGGGGGCAGTACTGGAAGAGTTTTGTGGCGTTGTAATCACGAAAGACGCTCGGCTCCAGATGTCCCACTGGGGGTTGCGCCCGCTGTCCGGTCCAGCGCTGGATTACGCGGCGGGCGACGTGCATCACCTGTTGCCGCTGGCGGACGAACTGGAATATCAACTGGACAAGCTGGGTCGGGTTGAATGGGTCAGAGAGGAGTGTTCGCGTATTGAAGCGTTGCGGCATCCCCCGGACGAGCCGTTGGAGACCGCGTTCCGACGGGTGAAGGGTTGGGAGGGGTTGAACCCGCGACAGGCGGCGGTGTTGCAGGAACTCTATGCTTTTCGGGATGGCAAGGCATGCGTGTGGGACGTGCCGCCGACGCTGGCGGCCAGCAACAACGACCTGCTGGCACTGGCTCAGGGTGGAGAGCATCCGCCGCGCGGCGTGGGCGGGATGCTCGCCAATAGGTGTTTTGGGGAGTTGATGGAGGCGGTCGAGAGGGGGATGCGCAAGCCGGAAGTGGCCAGGTCGCCGCGGCCTGAACCCAGCCACGACGGTTGGACGCCGGAGCGGCGGGAACGGCTGAAGGCGCTGAAGCAGTGGCGGGCGCAGTTGGGCCGGGATCTGGAGTTGGCGGTGAGCCACGTCTGGCCAACGGTCAGCCTGGAGCGGATTGCGGTGCGTCCGGAACAATTGGGTAGAGAGTTGGATGGCGGCGAGGGCGAGGTGAGGCGATGGCAACGGGAGGAGTTTGGGGCAAGGCTGGCGCGGTTGGTGAGCAACTTCGCGCCGGGCTGAAGCCGCCTCATCAAGGCAGAGAGAGTGGTAACATATGAGAAGAGCGGAACTGTCGGAGGGGTTGACGGACCGGGGCATCGGGGTTCAGGCTACCGGGTTCATAATCGTCGGCTGTGCCAGCCTGGCGGTTCTGCAACTAGGGTCGGACAGCGAGCACTTCGCATATCTGTGGTTTGAAACCGCGGCCACCAAGCTGTATTGGGCGTTTGTGGTTCCGCTGGCGGCCACGTTTGATTGGGGGAGAAAGATGTTTGAGAAGGGCAAAGCCATCAGAGAGGCGAAGAAAGCGCAGATGTTGGCCAAAGAGCGCCTGCGTATCAAGGCCGAAATGGAACGGATGGGGATTCCCGTGACCGCTGAGATGGAAGCCATACTGTCTGGAGACGCCCAGTCCAACGGATGACCGTTCCATTCCTGATTCCCGGCGACGCTCAGGCGCCGTAGGCCATCAGCTGCTCGCAGAAGCGGGCGGTGTTCATCAGGTCGGGAATTACGACGTATTCGTCGATGGTGTGCATGAGGTTGGTGGACATACCGACCACTACGCTTTCGATGCCGTTGAGGCGGAACACGTTGCCGTCGGTGCCGCCGCCGGAGGGCTGGATGTTGGGTTCCAGGCTCATATCGCGCATGACCCGCATAACGAGTTGAGCGGTGGCTTCGTTGGGGTCGAGGCGGTACATCTGGAACATCATCTCCAGGTTTTCGGTGATTTCGGCCTCGGTATAGCGACCGCGGATGTTGCCGATGGAGTTGAGCAGCTGCATTCGGAGCAGTTCCAGGGACTCCACGTTCATGCTACGGAATTCGCCGGTGATGGACGCTTCCGAAGGGACGGCGTTGCGGACGGTGCCGCCGGTGATGGTGGCGACATTGAAGGTGGTTTCTTCGTCGATGCGGCCCTGGGGCAGGTCGGATATGATGTCGCTGGCGATCTGGATGGCGGAAAGACCTTTTTCCGGTTCGACGCCGGCGTGGGCGCCCCGGCCGCGAATGTTAATGTCGAAGGCCATGTAAGTAGGGCTGCCGCCGGTAATGGTGTTGACGGGGCCGTTGCCGTCAAAGACGACGGCCTCAGTGGCGTCGATCATGGAGAAGTCAAGATTGGATGCGCCCACCAGGCCGATTTCCTCGCCGCGCGTGAACACTACCTGGACCGGGCGGCGCGGGCGTCCCTCTTCACGAACGGTTTCCAGAGCCTCCAGGATGGCGGCCACGCCGGCCTTGCAGTCGCCGCCGAGGATGGTGTTGCGGTCGGAGGTGATGCGGTCGCCGGTAACCTGGGGCCGGATGCTGCGGCCCGGGTCAACGGTGTCCATGTGGGCGGAGAGCAGGAGAGGGCGGTCGCCGTCCTCGCGGGCGATGACGTTGCCGTGGTCGTCGCGGGCAACCTGAAAACCGAGGTTGGCGAGGCGGTCGGACACCTGGAGGGCGACATCCCATTCCTCGCCGGAGGGGCTGTCGATGCGAACCAAATCGCAGAAGTCGTTGATGAGTCTTTCCTGGTTGGGCATGGCGGCACCTCGGTGTTGGGGCGGCGATTAGGTTGCCTATTATAGCGCAGGACACTAAAATCATCGGCGTATGAGCGAAGAGTTGAAAATTCATGTCGCGGTGGCTACGGACGGGGCGACAGTCGCCGAGTTCAACGCGGCCATGGCGCTGGAATCGGAAGGGATAACGCTGGATATGCCCACCCTGCGGGCCGGGGTGGACGCCGCGCTCGCTGACGCCGGGAAAGCGTTTTACCTGCTGGCCGAGGTCGCCGGCCGTCCGGTGGGTCAGCTGATGGTGACCACCGAGTGGAGCGATTGGCGCAACGGTTGGATCTGGTGGATACAGTCGGTGTACGTGGTTCCGGAGCGGCGTCGGCAGGGGGTTTATCGCCGGCTCTACGGCCGATTGTCGGAAATGGCCGATGCGCGGGGAGACATTCGCGGGATGCGCCTTTACGTGATGCGGGAAAACTGGCGGGCGAAGCGGACTTACGAGGCCATGGGGATGCGCCACTCGGAATACGACCTGTACGAAACCGAGTTTTGACTAGAGTGGGCGATGACTACGGGCGGCGATTTACCTACGGAGTTTCACTATACCGCGCGCGGTCAGTTGGCGTTGCGCGCCGGGCAGTTGAACGCGGCCATCGACGACTTCAACAATGCGTTGCAGATTAACGACGAGTTCGCGCCGGCGTATTACTATCGGGGGCTGGCGTTTCGGAACGGGGGCGATCTGAATCGGGCGATTGCCGACTACACCCGTGCCATCGTCGCGGATCCGCAATATCCGGTGCCGTATTACGCCCGAGGCGTGGTGCGCCGCCACCTGGGGTTCTACGAGGACGCTATCGCCGACTATACGTCGGCAATCGAGCTGGAGCCGGACGACGCCGATTACTATTACGCCAGGGGGGTGGCTCGAATATCGCTGGGCAGGTATGACGAAGCCATTGCTGATTTTCTGGCCTGCGCACGCATCAACCCGGAACACGCCAACGCGCAGTACAACCTGGGCATCGCGTACCGGGATACCGGGGACCGGGATACCGCCCTGTCCTATTACAACGCGGCCATTGAGCTGCGTCCGGCGGAACCGGATTACCGCTACGCCAGGGGAAACCTGTACAGCGACCGCCGGGAATACGCCGCCGCTATCGCCGACTACGACACGGCCATCGTCCTGGTTCCCACCTTCGCCAACGCGCTGTACAACCGGGGCATCGCCAAGCGCAACCGCGGCGAGCCGCAAGACGCCATCGCCGACTTTGACGCCGCGCAGTCCTGCGGGATGGACACGGCAACGCTGTACCACAACCGGGGCGTGGCCAGGGCAGACCTGGGCGATCACGAAGCCGCCATGGCGGAGTACGAACAGGCGCTGCGACGGGATGAGGCCCTGGCGGGCATCTGGTTGTCGGTGGGGAACTCGCAGGCGCTTTTGGAAAACTATCAGGAAGCCGTCGCCGCTTTTACCCGGGCGCTGGAATTGAACGACAATCTGGCGGACGCTTACGGGGGGCGAGGTTTGGCGAACCGGGCGCTGGGTGATGAGCGAGCGGCGGCGGCGGATTTGGCGGAGTTCGCTCGGCGCAGTGGCAGCGGCGGTTCTGCGCTATGAACGCCCCGGCCCTGGGTGGCCTGCAAGTTGGCGAGCAGCTGGGCCATCTGGAATACGTGATTGATCACGAGGCGCTGGCTGCGTATCGCGCAGTGGCCGGCAGCGAGGGCCACTACGCCAATCTGCTGGCTGATGACTGCCGGGCGTTGCTACGACAGCGGTGTGGGCCTTTGCCTTTGACTGCGATGTGGCGGGGTTTGGAGTTCATGCATCCGCCGATTCCGGGCCGACGAATCCAGGTGGGGGGTTGGCTGCGTGATATGAGCGATATAGACGCCGCCCCCAGGCTGCGGGTAGCCGCCTTTGCGGTGGACGAAATCGGCACGGAGATTATGCGCTCGGAGGCAATTTTCCGAGTCAAAGAGCGTTCGGAATTTGACGGATTGGGAGCTACTTCACTGATGAATTCGCCGGCGAGAAATGCCGATATGCCAGCGCCGGCGCGCGCCAGTTTTGATGAGGCGCGATCTGGGGACGCCATCGCGCTGGGTTCGGTGGTCTTGCCCGACGGTGAGAGTTTGGACGCCTGCCGCTGTCTAGGCAACACTCTGGCCGGGGTTGACCTGGGGGATGACGGACACGATTTGACGATGACATTGGTCGGGTGGTTCGAGGCCGGAATTGGCCGGTGGTTTGGGGACGATTTTCGCTGGGGCGGGCGGATGTCATTGCGCCGACGCCGCCCGGTGAACGCCGGCGCTGCCGTCGTCGGGACTGCGGTAGTCACTGAGCGGGACGCCAATGCTGACGGCGTCATATCGTGGCGACTGGCAATCTCGGCGGCCCATGACTTGCTCCATCCGGCCGTCGTAGGCGACGCGAGAATCACGACGCCGAGTCCCCGGACACTCTGATACCATAGGCAGCAACGTATTTGTTGGAATTGGAGGAACCATGCAGCAGCCGGCGGCGCCGACGCAAGCGGTGCCTGAGGATTGGCGGACGGGATTGGCCATCGTGGCGCATCCCGACGATTTGGAGTATGGAGCGGCGGCGGCGGTAGCCAAGTGGACGGCACAGGGGAAAAAGATCAACTACGTGATGGTAAGCAAAGGGGAGGCCGGGATCGACGGCATGGAGCCATCGGAAGTCGGGCGGCTAAGATCACAGGAAGAGATCAACGCGGCCCGGGTAGTGGGCGTGGAAACGGTGGAGTTCCTGGACCACGCGGACGGGGTGATTGAGTATGGGCCGAGGCTGCGGCGGGATTTGAGCCGGGCGATACGGCGACATCGTCCGGACGTAGTCATAACCATCAATCATCACTTGCAGTTTTTCAGCGGGCATCTGAACATGGCGGACCATCGCTGGGTGGGACTGGCCGTGTTCGATGCGGCGAGGGATGCTGGGAATCGGTGGATTTTCCCGGAACTGTTGGATGAAGGGCTGGAACCCTGGAACGAAGTGCGTTTCGTGGCGGTGTTCGGATCGACGATACCGACTCACGTTGTGGACGTTTCGGAACATTGGGAGGCCGGGTTGGCCTCGCTGCGGGAGCACAAAGTCTATCTGGAGAGTCTGGGCGACGTGGGCAACAGCCCGTTTGAGTTTCTAACGGCGCACGCCCGGGAGGCGGGCGCGGCCTTCGGGTGCCGGTACGCCTCTTACGCGGAGCTGGTGCTGATCAACGAAGCATTTTAGAGCGGGGCGTGGATTCCGGCTTTCGCCGGAATGACGGCAGAGACAGAGAAGCACGGCAGAAAATGCGAACACGGAGAGGAAAATGGCGGGTTTCAGCGAGCAACTGAGACAGGAAGCGGAACCGATCTGGAAGGCGATTTTTGCCCATCCTTTTTTGAAGGAAATCAAAGATGGGACGCTGCCGCTGGAAACGTTTCAATACTACCTGGGGCAGGACTACCACTACCTGGAAGGATTCGGACGCGGCGTGGCGATGGCGCTGGCCAAAGCCCCGGATTCGGAACTGCTGCAGGAGCTGGCGCACCGGGTGATGACGCCGGTGGAACGCCCATTGCATCACCGATTGATTGCGGCGGCAGGATTGACCATGGACGACGTCGGAAAGGCGCCCAGGTCGCCGACGAATACGGCTTATGTCAATCATATGCTGACCACGGCGGCGCAGTATGGATTGGGTCCAACGGCGGCGGCGCTGTTACCGTGTCCGTGGACGTATCATCTGCTGAAGGACGAAGTGGGGCAGTCAGAGCATCCCCTCTACGGCCAGTGGACGCGGTTCTACGTGGAGGGGTTCTTGCAGTCCAGCGTTGATGCCTGGACGGGGTTCGTGGACGAGATGGCGCAGCGGGTTGGCGAACAGGAACGGGAGGCAATGCGGTACGCCTTCATCGCCAGCAGCCGGTACGAGTATATGTTCTGGGATGCTGCCTACCGGCGAGAACAGTGGCCGGTGTAAAGCATCACGAGATTGCCACGCTGCGCTCGCAATGACAGGAAACTACGGGGGTATTGAGATGCCATTCGCGGAGATCAATGGGACGCAGATGTTCTACGAGAGCCATGGCGACGGTCCGGCTATCGTATTTGCGCACGGACGGGGCGGGAATCATCTGAGCTGGTGGCAGCAGGTGGCCGCTTTCCAGGGAGACTATCGTTGTATCACCTTCGACCATCGTGGTTGGGGCCTTACGGCGGGGGCGGACGGGCCGCCCGAGCCGGCGACGTTTGTGGCCGACCTGGAGGCTCTGCTGGACCATCTGGAGGTCGGCCGGGCGTTCCTGGTGGCGCAGTCCATGGGTGGGGTTACGTGCCTGGGGTTCGCTCTGGAGCATCCGGAACGGGTAGCGGGTTTGGTGTTGGGGGATACGACCGGCGGAATCGGGGATGCCGCGGTGGTGTCGCTGCTGGAGGACGTGCATCCGCCGGAGGACCCGCTGCGGCGGGCGCTGAGCGACGGGTTCATAGAAGGGCAACCGGAATTGACCTTTCTTTTCGGGTCGATAGGCCGCATCAATCCGGTGATGCCCGTCAGCGTGGTGTCCGGGTTGTTCAGAAACCCGGCCGGGCCGCAGGCAGCGGATTTGGCCAGGCTGGCCGTTCCCACGTTGTTCGTCGTGGGTGAAGAGGATTTGATCTTCCCGGCGCGGGTAATCGAGGCGGCGCATCGGCTGATACCGGGGAGCCGGCTTGAGGTAGTGCCGGAGGCGGCGCATTCGACGCATTTTGAGCAGGCCGATGCGTTCAACCGCCTGTTGGCCGGGTTTTTGGCCGAGGTCGGGATGAGCGCGGTGGCGGCGGCAGCAGACGATTAGAGGGTAAGGGCGAAAAGCGTAGGGGCGAATGATTATTCGCCCCTACAGTTCGGCGACCTATCGGCGCACTGCTAGAAAGGCAGGCGCTCGGCGATGTCGTTTTCGGTGCGGGACGGGCCCCATTCACGGGGGATATTCAGCAGGCGGTCTTCCAGGTCATCCACGCTGTTCTGGCCGCAGTAGGCCATGGCGCGGTTGAACTCCTCACGCAGCAGTTCCAGCATGTGATGGACGCCCTCGGCGCCGTTGACGGCGAGGCCCCAATAGAGGGGACGGCCGACGGAGACGGCGGTGGCACCCAAGGCAAGGGCCTTGAGAACATCGCTGCCGCGGCGGACGCCGGAGTCAACGTAGATCTCGGCCCGTCCACCCGTGGCCGCGACGATTTCGGGCAAAGCCTCAATACTGGACATCGTGGTGTCCATACGCCGGCCGCCGTGAGTGGACACCATGATGGCATTAGCGCCGTGTTCCACCGCCAGCCGGGCGTCTTCAGCGGTGCGAACACCCTTGAATACGATTGGCAGGTTGGTCAAACTGCGCAGCCACTGGATCTCCTGCCAGGTCAACGGCGGCGCCGACGGCATCTCCCAATTAGGGAGATCCACGTCGTTGCCGGTGTCGGCGGTCTGTTTCAGGAACTCGCGGAAGTTGCCCATTTCACCGGGGCGCACGAAGCGATTTCTTATGTCGCGCTCTTTGGGGGTGGGAATTGGGGCGTCAACAGTGAGGACAATGGCCTTGTAGCCGGCGGCCTCGGCCCGCCGGACCAGGTTCTCGGTGGGGCCATAACCGCGATGGGAGAGTTGGAACCACAGTGGGCCGGTGGCCGCCGCGGCGATTTCCTCCAGGCTACAGTGGGAGGAAGTGCTGCACATCATCAGGGTTTTGGACATCCCGGCGCCGCGAGCGGTGGCGCACTCGGCTTCGGGGTGGGCCAGGCCGTGACCGTCGGTGGGTGAGATCATCACGGGAAAACTGATGGTCTCACCGAGCACGGTAGTGGCGATTTTGGGCTCCGCAGCATCGATCAGGAAGCGCGGCCGCAGGGTGATGTCCTCGAAGGCGGAGCGGTTGCGAGCGGTGGTGATTTCGTCCATCGCGCCGGCTTCGATAAACTCCCAATTGTTGTGGGCGAGCATCGCTTTCGCGCGGGCCTCGTAATCGTAGAGGTTGATTGGTTCGAGTCGCATAAAAGTAATCATCGGCCGCTTGCTTCAAGCGGCCGATGCTCCGTCGCAGGGGATCGGGAGGCCTAGAAAGGCAGGTGCTCGGCAATGTCGTTTTCGGTGCGGAAGGGACCCCATTCGCGGGGGATATTCAGCAGGCGATCTTCCAAGTCATCCACGCTGTTCTGGCCGCAGTAAGCCATGGCGCGGTTGAACTCCTCGCGCAGCAGTTCCAGCATATGATGGACACCTTCGGCGCCGTTGACGGCGAGGCCCCAATAGAGGGGACGGCCCACGGCGACGGCGGTGGCGCCCAAGGCAAGAGCCTTGAGAACATCGCTGCCGCGGCGGACACCGGAGTCGACGTAAATCTCGGCCCGTCCACCGGCGGCGGCGACGATTTCCGGCACCATTTCGATACTGGACATGGTGCTGTCCAACTGACGACCGCCGTGAGTGGAGACGAGGATGCCGTCAACTCCGTGTTCGACGGCCATGCGGGCATCCTCCGCGACACGGATGCCTTTCAGCACCAGGGGGAGATCAGTGAGGCTGCGCAGCCATTCGATTTCCTGCCAGGTCAACGAAGGTGACTGCGGCATCTCCCAGCGGGGAGATTCGTCGGTGCCGCTGACTTCGGCGAGCCGGTCCTGCTGGTCTTGGAAGTTGCCCAAATCGCCGGGCCGCTCGTAGCGATTGCGGACGTCGCGCTCCTTGGGGCTGGGGACGGGGGTATCGACGGTGAGCACGACGGCGCGGAACCCGGCGGCTTCGGCGCGTTTAACCAGATTTTCAGTCAGGTCGTAGCCCCGGTGGTAGAGTTGGAACCACAGGGGGCCGGTGGCGGCGTCAGCGATCTCCTCCATGCTACAGTTGGAGGAGGTGCTGCACATCATCAGAGTGTTGGACATACCCGCGCCGCGAGCGGTAGCGCACTCGGCCTCGGGGTGGGCGTTGCCGTGACCACCGGTGGGGGCGATCATAACCGGGAAGCTGATGTCGGTGCCCAGAACGGTGGTGGCGACTTTACGCTCGGTGGTGTCGCGCAGGAATCGTGGACGCAGGGTGAGGGCCTCAAAAGCGGAACGGTTCCGGGCGGTGGTGATTTCGTCCATGGAACCGGCTTCGATGAACTCCCAGTTGTTGTGGGGCAACACCTGCTTGGCTCGCGCCTCATAATCGTAGAGGTTGATGGGATCCATTCGCATAGGAAGTGTCTCCTTTGGAACAATTGAGAGGTTGAAGCGGCCGCTGGAACGGCATCGCCATGGTCAGAGGTTAAGACGCACAATAGCATCCGCGACGTCAGGCAGCATTTTATACTCGTCGGCCTGGGAGTCAAAGGACATGGGATGGGGCAATGCCACGTTGTGGGCGCGACGGATCCGTCGAACGGCATGACCTTGAGAAGAGAGGCGGCCCGAAAGCTGGCGGACGGTGAGGTGCATTTCATCCAACAACGCTCGCCGCGATAAGACATAGCCGGCGCTTTTGGCGACTCTTTGGTAGATCTCCCGGGCATCCGGGGCCAAGAAGCCCCAGAAGGTACGCACATGGTCGATAGTCCACCTGCCTTCCGGGACAGGGATCGGGGCGGGCGCGGGCGCTTGCGGCTGGGCGCTGGGTTGCTCCGCAGGTTCTTCCACGTTGTCTTCGGCAGTTACGATTGCCGGGGAAGACGGCGCCACGTCGCCGATCGCCAGTTGTCGGAGGGCATCAATAACGTCATCGGCTTCGCCTTCAACCGTCAGCGCGACCTTTACCATCGTGTTACCTCGCTGGTGTCGATTGGCATAGAAGTGTATCAGATTAATAAACGCGGTCAACTTAATAAACGCGGTCAACGATTTGGTCGGGTAGTAATTGGATTACCAAGCATGTAATTAACCCAAAAAGGGGGCAGGGTGTGAAACCTGCCCCGAAAACGACGGATTTTGGTTTTCGCAGTTTGGCTTATTCGCCTTCGTCGTGGGGACCGAAGGGCACAATGCCGGGGATCCACCACTTTTCCCAGCTCTCGTCGATCTTCTCCTGGAAGAACTTGAGGTCCTCTTCGGTCAAGTGAGCAAAGCGGCCCTGGCGCTGGAGGTACTCGGTGACCGGCTTCCGCTTGCGGATGCCGCGGGCGATGGCGCGGGACGGGCCGTTGAGGATGAGTTCGCCGTCCACGATCTCGTACTGCACCCAGATGCCGGTTTCCACGGCCAGCATCCCCAGCTCGTGGGAGTACTTGGGGTCGTAGTCCCAGCCCTTGGGGCAGGGGTCGATGCTGTGGATGAACGTGGGGCCGCCGATGGTCAAGGCGCGGCGGATCTTGTTGGTGAAGTCCGGGCCGTAGGAACCGCAGGCGGTGGCCACGTAGCGCACATCGGGATGGCCGGCGGCCAGCATGGGGACGGTGTTCTTCTTCCAGCGGCGGTTCATGATGCGATGCACCTTGCCGGGCGGGGAGAAGGTGGAGTTGGCGCCCCATGGGCTTGACCCCGACACCTGGATGTCGGTGTTGGCGTAGGACTCGTTGTCGTAGCACAGGATGAGCAGGTTGTACTCGTCGTGCTGCAACGCCGCCGAGATGGCGGAGAGGCCCATGTCCACGCCGCCGCCGTCGCCGCAGAAGGCGATGACGTTGATCGGCTCTTCGGTCATCTTGCCTTTACGCATCAGGGAGGCCAGGCCGGCGGCGGTGCCGGTGGCGGCGGAGCCGCTGGAACCCAGCTGGGTGTGCATCCACGGCACCACCCAGGGCGTGCTGTAGTAAGTGGTGTTGGCGACGTACATGCAGCCGGTGCTGCCGACGACGATAGTGCGCGGCCCGGCGGCCTTGATCATCAGGCGCATCACCAGGGCGGATTCACAGCCCTGGCAGGTGCGGTGCCCGGAGGTAAAGCCCTCGAACACCGGGATTTGCTTGACGCCCCGAACCTGGGGGAGTTCTTGGGTCATGGTAGTCATAGCGGCTCTCCTATTCGCGGACACCAATCCAGGTGTTTTCTTGCTTGACCTTGCCGGAGTCGATGGAGTCCTGGACCATGGTGGTCATTTCTTCCACGTCGCGCACCAGCACTTCCCGGCCGCCCAGGCCGGCGATGAAACTCTGCACCAGCGGGCGCTGGTCCAGATTGTACAGGGCGGAACGGACTTCGTTGAACAGCACGCCGCCGTAGGAGGGCGAACCGTAGGAGTAGTCCCGGTCAATGACGCCGACGGCTTTGCAGCGGCTGAGGGCTTCGCGGATCTCGTCGGTGGCGAAGGGGCGGAAGAACTTGACGCGCAGGAAGCCGACCTTCTTGCCCTGCTCGCGCATCCGGCGGACGGCAACGCGGACGGGCATGGCCAGGGTGCCCATGCCGACCAGCACGATGTCGGCGTCTTCGGTCATGTACTCTTCGATGAAGGGGCTGGGGTCGCCGCGACCAAAGACCTGCTTGAACTCGTCATAGGCTTCCTTGATGACGTCGCCGGTGCGACGCATGGCGTCGTCGGTTTGACGACGGATTTCCATAAGCCAGTCTTCGTTGACCTGGGGCGCGACGGTGATGGGGTTGTCGGGGTGGAGCTGAAGACGGCCCCGGTCGTATTGGGGCAGGAATTGGTCAACCTGCTCCTGAGTGGGAACGTTGACGATGGCCTGGGAATGGGTCAGGAAGGAGCCGTCGCAGGAGATAGCGGCAGGCAGGAAAACACGGGGGTCTTCGGCGACGCGCCAGGCGAGCAGCGCGGTATCCAGAGCTTCCTGCGCCGTGCCCACCCAGTAGAGCATCCAGCCGAGGTCTCGGACGGCCATGGCGTCGTTGTGCTCCACGCCGAAGGCGCCCGGGTCGTCCAGGGCGCGGTTGCCCACCATGGCAACGACGGGCAGGCGCAAGCCGGCGGTCACGGTGATGGCCTCAAAGGCGTAGAACCAGCCCACGCCGCTGGAACCGCAGAAGGTGCGAGCGCCCACCGCGGAGGCGTGCTTGACGATTTCGAATTGGGAATGCTCGCTTTCCGCGACGATAAAGTCGCAGTCGAAAGCGCCATCAGCCTTGAGCTTGGACACGTACTGCATAACCGTGTCGTAGGGCCGGATGGGATAGGCGGTGATTACGTCAACGTCGGCGAGGGAGCAGGCGATGGCGATGGCCTCGCTACCGCTGATGAGTTCCTCGCGCTCTTGAGGGAGCTCGGTTTGGGGGAGGGTTTGCGTTGCCATTAGTCATCGTCTCCGGTGAGGGCGAGTTCGGACTCAGCTTCGTACTTGCCCGGGCTGTGATAGCCGTGGCTGCGCTCGGCGTCACTGGCTTTCTGGACCTCGATGAGGTCGGCCATCCACTTGTGGTAGCCGTCCTTGTCCCTGGTCCAGTGTTCGTACTGGCTGTTGTTGTCGTTGAACTCGGCCTCGTTGACCATGGTGATGCAGTCGGGCACCGGGCAGACCGCTTCGCAGACGGCGCAGCCGCAGCAGGCTTCCATGTTGGCGTCGTACAGGCCATCCGGCGTCACGTCGAAGCAGGTGTCCGGGCATTGCAGCCAGCAGAGGGTGCACTTGATGCAGGTGTCGAAGTTGATGACCGGGCGCATGGAACGGGTGCTGAACTTCTTGAACACCGCGTTGCGGGTGGGTTGGTAGCCCTGTTCTCCGCCGTCCGCCGGGGAGTTGATGGGATCGTAGCTTTCGCCCAGGGAACCGCCGCGGAAACCCTCGCCGCCTTCCATGCCCCGGATGACCAGTCCCTCTTCCATGGAGCGCCAGCCGGGGAGGTCGAAGCTGAAGGGAGTGTCGTCGTTGCCTTCACCAGGCTCGACCGGACGCTGGATGGTGCGGTCGAAAGAGTTGCGAGCCGAGGTGAGTTTCAGGCCGCCCCAACCCTGGTCGTCCAGAGCGGCGACCATGGAGTCGAGGCTCACCAACTCGGGGCATACCTTGGCGAGCGCGCCGAGGATGCGGACATCCGTGTGATCGTCCTTATACACCCAGAGGCCGGAGAAGCTGGTGGAGGCCGGCACGATGGCGAGGTTGTAGGCGGTGTCTTTCTGGTGGATGTCCTCGATGAGAGCATCCGCCTCCTGGCGGGATGTTACGATCAAGGTGCCGCCGGGCTTGGTCAGGGCGTTGATGGGCTGAAGTCCGTACCAGGCCCAGGACTCGATGCCTTTGCACATGGTGTCGTCAACGTTGATAGTGACGTCCACCTCGCGGGCCTCGTACACGGCCAGGTTTTCTTCCAGTTCCTCGGGGCTGTCGGAAACGATAGCGAACTGTTTTGCCGGGATCCCATTACGTTCCGGGGAATCGCCGTAACGCCCGAAAGCGGTGCCAATCTTGCCCTCTTTGCGGGCGGCAAAAACGATGGTGCGGACGATGTTCCGGGCCAGGGTTTTCTGAAAAATGCCCCGGTACACCACCTCCACTGCGACGGTGCTCATGTTGGGGGAGGCCTCCTCGGTGTTTGATGCGGCATTATAGCACGGGATGCGCATTCCGTATGCTGTGGTACACTGCGACGGTCAATGAGCAGCGCTGCTACTGCTGGGCTGCGATTTACGCGAGGCCACCCCGTGAAGCTGAAGCAGGTTACAATCGAAAACTACCGGGCCATCGAGCGCCTGGAGCTGCCGTTGCACCCGCAACTGACGGTGCTGCACGGCGACAATGGGCATGGAAAGACGAGCGTGCTGAGCGCGATCGCGGTGGGATTGGCCCGGATTGCTCAACTATCCGTCCGTAATGTTACTCGGAATAGAATTTTCAGCGAAACTGATCGACGTCAGTCCGGGCCGCTACGTGTAACGGTCACGACAAGCGACGGGCTAATTTGGGAGCAAGGAACCAGTATGAGCGGGCCAGGCCCTGTGGTTCTACGGAATATGATTGGTGAAATCATAAAATCTGACGAAGAAGGATCGCAGCCGTTGGATTTGCCTATCTGGGTTCTGTATGACACCGATCGATCTCTGGTCCGCGAACCTCTCAGGCTCGTGGGCAGACAGCCTTCTCGTTACGACGCCTTGCTAGGCGCATTCTCGGCTGGATCCAACTTCAGGAGGTTTTTTGAATGGTTCTATGACAGAGAGAACGTCGAGATAAGGATACAGAGAGAATTGCGAGATTTCGACTACCGATTACACGACCTTGATGCGATCCGTCAAGCGGTGGGAGAAATGGTTCCCGGAATTTCCCGGCCAAGTATCGAACACATCCTGGAGCCTGACGATGAAAAGATTTCATTCCGCTTCACTGTCTCAATGGTTGATGAACAAGGTGACACCCAAACCTTGGACATCAACCAACTCAGCGGCGGCTATCGCATTATGCTGGCCCTAGTAGCAGACTTGGCTCGCCGGATGGCCCAAGGCAATCCGCATCTCGATAACCCGCTGGAGTCCGAGGCTGTTGTCCTGATTGACGAGGTTGACCTCCACCTGCATCCGTCCTGGCAGCAGCGCGTCCTGCCCGACCTGATGCGAACTTTCCCCAAGGCGCAGTTCATCGTGTCCACGCACAGCCCGCAGGTTTTGACTACCGTTAAGCCGGAGCACATTGTGGAGCTTTACCGTGAAGGGAATGGTATTGTTGCCGGCCCCGCAAACTCGCATACTTACGGCGCCGAAGCCGGAGACGTACTTGATGCCGTCATGCGAGTGGATGAACGTCCGCCGAACAACGAGTTTGTATCTACTTTGGAAAAGTATATGCGCCTCATTGACGACGGATCGGGTGAATCCGAGGAAGCAAAACAGCTCAGGGCGGAGTTGGAAAAACTATCGCCGCGCGACCCTGCTTTGGACCGTGCGGATATGGAAATCTGGCGGCACCAATTTCTGCGGAACATGGAGGAATCACAGTGAAGCGCATAAAATCGCTGGACAATCCTACCGATGGCCTTGTTCATTATCGTGGTCAACCAGGCGTCAACATACGTTCTTGGCCTAACTTCCACAACCACGATGGCGGTCAGCCGTACCGCGAGATCCGCGAGGCTTTGATAGACCTCCAGCACGGACTTTGCGCTTATTGCGAGATAGACCTAGTGGAGAATGACCGTCAGGTTGAGCACGTCATTCCTCGAAGGGTTCAACCAGTGCGAACCCTTGACCACGAGAACATGATCGCCTGTTGCAGGGGAGGGTCGGCTGAAAATCAATTTGGTCCAGCAGTATTGGAACAGCACCGCGACGAGGAAAGATCCCTACCACCCGGCAATATCAGTTGTGGTCAGGCGAAGGACGACCGGACGGAAGCCTTGGATCCCAGAATGCTACCCACGCAACCGTCCCTATTTCGTGTGCGTTCCAATGGCGAAATAGATGCCGACGATTCCGCTTGCGTTGCTGTCGGTATTCCCGCGGATAACGTCAGGGAGACCATCAAAATCCTGGGGTTAAACGTTAGGCGTTTGAGGCAAGCCCGCGAAAAGCATAGGCGCTTCTTAACGGATGCCATAAGAAAGAATTTGAGCGCACTGGGGAACGTCCCTCCTGAGAGGAGGTTACGACGCATGGCACGCCAGAGGCTTTTGCCAAACGGCAATGGCACCCTACGTCGACTCTTCACCACTGAACGGACGGTTTTCTTGCCGTTAGGTGGTGAGAGCATCTTGGCCGAACTGCCGCAATCCTGGATTTGACCGGCATCAAAGATTTTCCCAACGAGAGGAGTGCAAGCAATGCCCCAACGAATGAAGGCCGGCGAGGCGGTTATTGAACTGCTACAGCAGGAAGGCGTCAGCAAGATTTTCGGTATCGTCGGCTCGTCTTTCCTGGATGTGCTGGACCCACTTTATGACCGGGAGGACATGGAGTTTGTGGGCGTGCGGCACGAGCAGGGGGCGGCGTTGATGGCGGATGGGTACAGCCGGATTGCCGGCGCGCCATCGGTGTGCCTGGTGACCAATGGGCCGGGCGTGCTGAACCTTACCTACGGCATTGGGTCGGCGTATGTTGCGCACTCGCCGGTAGTGGTGTTAGCCCCATCGGCGTCGCGGGACCATCAGCATCTGGACTCCACGCAGGAGTTCGACCAGGTTGCTTTGTTTGAGCCGATCACCAAGGCGAGTTTTGCAATCAACAAGATTGAGCGGCTGCCCGATGCCTTGCGACAAGCATTCCGAATTGCGACTTCGGGAAAGATGGGGCCGGTGCTGGTGGACATTCCGCGCGACCTGCTGCCGGGGGCTGAAGTGGATGTTGACCTGATGGATCCAACGGCCTACCGGACAGGTCAAGGTCGTTCACGTGGCGACCGGGCGCAAGTTGAGGCGGCGGCTCGGGAGATTTTAGCGGCGCAGCGGCCAGTGATTCTCGCCGGTGGCGGCGTGGAATGGAGCCTGGCGGACGCGGCGGTGGCGCGGCTTTCTGAACTGACCGGCGCGCCCATCGTCACGTCCTACGGTCGGGCCGACGCCGTGCCCAACGACCACCCCAACTACCTGGGACATCTAGGACGGCTGGGCGCTCAAGAGGCGATTGACGCCGTGCGCAACGCCGACGTGATCGTGGCGGCCGGCACTCGGTTGGGGCAGTCCACCACTTTCTTTGACCACCGTTTTATCCCGGCCGACGCCCGGATCGTGCACATTGAGATTGACCCCAAGGAAATCGGGCGCATCTATCCGATTACCGTCGGCGTTGAGGGCGACGTGGGGGCCGTGGTGGAGGAAATCAACGGCATCGTGGCGGAGGCGGAGCTGCGACCGGATCCGGAATGGGCTAGCCGTGTAGCAGCGTGGAATGCGGCGCGGGCGGCGCGGCTGGCCTTGGAGGCCCGGTTGACCGGCGATTACATCAAGCCGCAGCGTGTGTACGCCGAACTGCGCAAGGTGATGCCGCGGGACGCCATCATCGCGCTGGACGCCGGTTTGGCGCCCAACTTCGGTCAGGACCGTCTGAACTACTACCAGCCCCGCAGCCTGATTATGGCGTTGGACCTGGGCGGGCTGGGGTTCAGCTTCCCGGCGTCCATCGGGGCCAACTTCGCCGCTCCCGACCGCCCGGTGGTGAACTTCAACGGCGATGGCGGTTTCCTGTTCAACGCCCAGGAGTTTGAGACGGCGGTGCGCTACGGATTGAAGAACATCTCGGTGGTGATGAACAACGACTGCTGGGGTTCGGAGAAGGCTTACCAGAAGTACGCTTTCAACGAGCGGTACGTGGGCGCCGACACGGTGAACCCCCGATTCGACAAATACGCAGAACTGTTCGGCGGCGCAGGATTTTACGTGGACCGGCCCGAGGACATCGCCGCCGCTTTCGCCCAGGCCCTGGCCATAGACGGGCCCAGCATCATCGAAATCCCGACAGATCCGGACGAAATGCCCCGGCCGGCGCGGCTGGCGGAAGTCCAGGCGCCGACCTCAGGTTGATATACGACATGACGACTTACGACGCCATCAAACCGATCGACGTTGACATCTCGGGCAACGCCATCATCATCAACTGGGACGACGGGCATCGGGGCATCTACCCGCACCGGATGCTGCGGCTGCGATGCCCATGCGCGTCGTGCGTTGAGGAGATGACGGGCCGGGCGCTGCTGGACCCGGACGGCGTGCCCCAGGACGTGCGGGCGCTGGATCAGATGGCGGTGGGTCAGTACGCACTCCAGTTTTTGTGGAGCGACGCGCACTACACCGGGATCTACACCTACCGGGCGCTGCGGGCGGCCTGCACCTGTATCGCCTGCAACGAGGCGCGCGCGGCCCAACCTTAATTCGCCGGTTGGCCGGCGCCGGTCTCGCTCGCCTCGCCGTCGGGTTGACTGCCACGGAAAGTTTCGCCAGGGCGGTTGCGCAGCTTGGGCGAAGTGAAGGTATCCGACTTGAACGAAAAGTTGGAAATCTGCCGCGTGGCCGGCTGGCCGCAGGATTTGCAATCGATAGGATCGTCGGCGCGGGACACGGGACGGATGGATTCGAATTCGTTACCACAGGATGCGCAACGGTACTCGTAGATTGGCATAGACACCTCCCACCGGGAATTATATCCTAGCGCAATTTTACACTGGCCGTTAAGGACAGACAGGAACGGAAGAATGAGCGATCAAGTTGCAGATGTCGTAATCATCGGCGGGGGCGCGGCGGGCTGCGCTGCTGCTTACTATCTGGCCGAAAACGGGGTCCAGGCGACCATCATAGAGCGTGACGGCGTAGCGCAGGCGGCGTCGGGATACAACGCCGGCGGATTGAACCCTCTGGAAGGGCACGGTTGGCCGGAGCCGCTGCGGCCCATGGCGTTGCAGTCATTCCGGTTGCACCGGGAATTGTGGGAGTCGTTGCCGGCGGAGACCGGGATCGAATATCACGGTCGGATTACCCACATCCTCAAGGTCGCGCTGGATGCAGAGGAATTGGCGGAACTCAACGAGACGTTGGAGATTTTCAACAACGCTCCCGAGCCAGGCTTTTCGGCCGAGTGGCTGGAGCGAGAGGATGTTCTGGCTCTCGAGCCGCGATTGACGGGCGAAGTCATTGCCGGCGTCCGGGCCGTGGGCAATGGCGCTTTGGACGGGATGGAATTTACACAGGCGCTGGCCGCCGCCGCCGAAAAACGGGGAGCTCGATTCATCACGGGAAGCGCGGTGGGATTGCGCGTGGGCGAGGGGGGTGTGGAGTCCGTGGTTACCGGCGATGGTGAGATACCGTGTGGCGCCTTGTTGATCGCCGCCGGCCCGTGGTGCCGTACCGCCGAGCAGTGGTTGGACATCGCAATTCCCGTGGACCCGTTGAAGGGACAAATCATCAGGGTGAAACCCAACGGGCCCGGATTGGCCTATGAGCTGATCGGCGGCGGGAGCTCGATGTATGACAAGACGGACGGCTTGATCTGGTGTGGTTCCACCGAGGAAGACGTCGGGTTCGACCTGTCGCTGACTGAAGAAGCGCGGGCAAGCATCATGCAGAGAGCGGTACGACTGATGCCCTCCCTGGCCGGAGCGGATGAGGTGCTGCATACCGCGTGCCTGCGTCCGGTCACGCCGGACTGGCTGCCGATCATAGGTCGGGCGCCGGGTTGGGAAAACGCGTACATCTGCACCGGCGGGCAGAAGAAGGGCATTCTGCTGGGGCCGGCAATGGGAAAGGGGATTGCAGAAATTATCGCCTCCGGGAATACGGAGGTCAGTTTGAAAGGATGCGAGCCGGAGCGGTTCAGCGGCATCTCCTCGTGAGCGGGTTCGCTTTGGGATGAGACATGGCAACACCAAACGACAATCGCGACCCTTGGGAAGAGCGCACGGGCATTCTCAACATACCGACCAGGTTGGTCCGCTGGTTTTCCGGCATCTTCACTACGGTTTGGCTTATACTTACTGCCGTAAGCAGTTACAACAGCTTCAACACCCAAGTTGGGCTGAGTTGGGACGGGCAGGTCGTCGCGATAGTCACCGCCGGCGCGCCCAACATCGGCTTTGCCCTGCCAATCGCGTACATCTTGACGGAGGCAATTGACATGGTGTTCGGTGCATGGTACCGGCAGCGCACTCGGGAACGGGCGCGTGAAGAAGGGCTTGCAGAGGGCCGGCAGGAAGGCCGCCAGGAGGGCCGCCAGGAGGGCCGCCAGGAGGGCCGCCAGGAGGGCCGCCAGGAGGGCCGCCAGGAGGGCCGCCAGGAGGGCCGCCAGGAGGGCCGCCAGGAAGGGAGGCACGAACAGCAGGAACGCTGGCTGCAATGGCTTGAGCGACGACGCGAGGCCGAAGCAAACGGCTTGACCTTCGACGAACCGCCGCCCAGTTTGAACGGGGAGTACCCAACACAGGAGTAAAACCATGACTACCAACGGCACTTCGGGCGCGTTGCGCGACATTCACGTGGTGGAGTTCGGGCAGTATGTGCCCGGGCCAATGCTGGGAATGCTGCTGTCTGACCAGGGGGCGCACGTTATAAAGGTGGAGCGGCCCGAAGGTGATCCGGCCCGGTCGGAACCGGCGTTTGCCACCTGGAACCGGGGCAAGCGGTCGGTGACGCTGGACCTGAAGACCCACGCAGGACGGGAGAACGCGCGGCGTTTGGTCGCCAACGCCGACGTGGTGATTGAGAATTTCCGGCCCGGCGTGGCGGAACGGTTGGGCATAGGTTACGGTGACCTGTCGGCGGACCATCCCGGTCTGATTTACTGCTCGCTGCCGGGTTACGGCGAGGAACATCCCAGCCGCAACGAGCCGGGGTGGGATCCGGTCATCAGCGCAGAGGCGGGTTTTTATCCCGAAACCGGCGAAAGCGGCGGCGAGCCGTTGTTCACGCCGCTGCCCATCGCCAGCACCTTCGCGGCGTTGCTAGGGTCGGTGTCGGTGGCAATGGCTATCAACGCTCGGGATAAAACCGGGAAGGGCCAACGCATCGAGGTGCCGTTGCACTCGGCGATGTTCACCGCCATGGGCAGCCGCATCATCAAGTTCAACAACTACGAGTACGTTGACCTGTTCGACTTTCCGCGGACTGTGATGTCGCATCCTTACGAGTGCGCCGACGGGCGCTGGGTGTACCACCACGGGATGTTCGAGCGGTTCGCCCGGCAGACGCTGACGGCCGCCGGGCGAACCGACTGGATTGACGAAGTGGCGCCGCTGTTCGGCCGGCCGGTGGATGCGGACACGCTTGCGGTGTGGCAGGAGCGTTTCGCTGAGATGTTCAAGGAGCGCACGGCGTGGCAATGGGAAGCGGATATCAATGCCCAGGGCGGCGCATGTACGGTGTGCAAGACGGTGGACGAATGGCTGGTCCACGAGCACGCGGTGTCCAGCAAGATGGTGGAGGAGGTTGAAGACGCGGAACGAGGACGCATGAAACAACCGGGGGTGCAGGTGCGGCTCCGTGGGACGCCGGGAAAGATACAAGGCTCTGCGCCACGGTTGGGTGAGCATACCGACGAAGCGCTGGCGGAGCTGGCATCCGCGCCGGCGCGGCCGGCTTCAGGAAACGGCAACGGCGACATCATGTCCGCGCTGCAAGGGGTTCGGGTGCTTGACCTCTGCATCATCCTGGCCGGGCCGACCTGCGGGCGGACGCTGGGCGAGTTCGGCGCGGACGTTATCAAGATTGACGACCCGACCCGCATCCTGGACCCGGTGGGCTACATCGACGTGAACCGGGGCAAGCGCAGCATCATGCTGAACCTCAAGACTGAGGAAGGGCGGGCCGTCTTCTGGAAGCTGGTCGAATCCGCCGACGTCATCGTGGAGAACAACCGCAAGTCGGCGGTGGAACGGCTGGGCCTGGGTTACGAAGCGGTGAAGAAGGTCAAGCCGGACATCGTGTACGCCTCGCTGAACGCCTTCGGCTACGATGGGCCATGGTCGGAACGGGCCGGCTGGGAGCAGTTGGCCCAAGGCACCAGCGGAATGCAGGTGCGGCGCGGCGGCCGGGACGGCAAGCCGATGCTCGCGCCCTACGCCGTCAACGACTACGGCACCGGCCTGATGGGCGCTTACGCCGTCGCTCTGGCGCTGCACGAGCGCAACCGCACCGGGCAGGGCCAGTCGGTGGACAGCGGCCTGGCGCTGACGGCCGGGCTGCTGCAATCGCCGTACTTCCTGGACTATGACGGCTACCGGCGGGAGGACATTGAAGGGGTGGACGCTCGCGGCTACTCCACTCGCTCGCGGCTGTACCAGGCGGCGGACGGCTGGCTGTACGTGCATTGCCCGGACAACGACGCCTACGGCTCCCTGCTGGCCGCGCTGAACTTCCGCGACATCCACGAGGACGGCGACGCCATCGCCGAGGCCATCGCCGGCAAAACCATCGAACACTGGATGCAGACGCTGCGGCCGCTGGGTGTGTCGGTGTCGCCCAACCTGACCATGGAGGACTACCGCAACGACCCGGTGGTGCGCAACGCCGGCTTCGTCGTCACACGGGAGCACACCGTCTGGGGTAGCGTGGACCACTCCGGCGTTACGGCTCGCCTGTCGGCCACGCCGCCCCACCTGGGCAACCCGACGCCCTACTTCGGGCAGGACACCGACGCGATTCTTGCGGAGGCCGGCTATTCGGACGCCGAGATTGCCGCGCTGAAAGCGTCCGGCGCGGCGGTTACGCCGAGTCCGTAATCGCGAACCGCTTTCCGGCAACGGTTTTCAGGGTCCGACCAAGCGGATGCGCCCGCTTCTCCAGTCAATAGTCAGCTCGTAGTCTTTGAGAATGTCCCGGCCCACGATTACCCGCCAGAAATGTTCCTGTTCCCGGAGCGGGAGACCACGAATTGGCGGTTCCAGGGACATGGAGAGCAGAGGGATATGAAAACTGACGTTGAAAGCGGGATAGGTGTCTGTTCCGGTTGCGCCCCTGGCCGTGTGTCGGCCTTCCCGCCCAGCGCCGAGGTCTGCGGCGAAATCCATATCGACGTAGGAGTAACGAGATCCCGAGTCCAGCAAGGCTACGGTGCCACGGCCGCCTACGGAGACCGGGACGTGTGGGCCGTGGTTCAGCAGAAAATGGGTCGAAGGCGCTTGGTATTCGGCGACTATCGGCGGCACGTCATTTTCCGTATGACAGGATGATGGGTGGCTGGGCGCCAACCTTTTGGATCAGACAGTCCAGCAGGTCGAGCCCTTGCTCACGGGCGCCGGTTCGAGCCTCTTCGTAGGCGTCGTAGTGGCCGACCAACTCGGAGTTGCAAAGGACAACCCATTGGCCGGGATAGCGGTCTTCCAGGGCCTGGCGCATTTCGTGGTAGGCGACCAGTTGGGCAAGTTCGGATAGTTGAGCCTCTTCTACAGTCGCCATGTGAGTTGAACCTCCTTATCCAGTGTACTGAGAGCAGGACCGCCCAGCTTGTATCCAGCGCCAGCATCTGCCGCTCAGTGTACGCCGCAAGTCCAATGAACGCAAATCTGCCATCGCGCCGCCGGCACGTCCACGCAACTTTACGCCCGCCGCGCCTGGGCAACCCAACGCCGTACCTCACGCGCACCCATTTTGCAATTGTGAGCTTGGTGGCACAGGCATTCTTGCCTGTGGAGTGCCATCGGCGCTCCGGTCGGCGCCGGCAGGAATGCCCATGCCACCTGAAAATGGGTACGCATGAGAACGCCGTACTTCGGGCAGCGCACCGACGCGATTCTAGCGGAAGCGGGATACTGGGCGGCGGCGAGCCGGCAACGTAAAAGGAACTACTATGACCACCGACCAGGAGCAGGAGACTTTTGCCCTCGTCATAGACCGCCACCGCAGCGGCGACACGGAGAACGACATCAGGCTGGCCTTCATCCGGTTCATGGAAACGGCGGGCATCGCCGACCTGGCGGACATGGCGACCGAGGGGCCGCCCGGCATCGGCAATCCCGGCCGGATGGACCTGTACGTCCACAACACGTGCATCGAGTTCAAAACCGACATCCTGCGCGGCGGCGCGCCGAACCCGGACGACGTTGACCAACTGGACGGGTACATCGAAAGCCTGCTCAAGGCCGGCAGCGGCGTGCGCAACGGCATCCTCACCGACGGCGTCCATTACTTCCTGCGGCGGGTGGGCGAGGAGAAACTGCCGCTGCCACGCGGCGAGACGCACCGCACCTTTGACCGCCCGGAACAGGCACCCCGCCTGCGGGAGTACCTGCACGGCATCATCTCCGCGCCGGCCGAAAACGTCGGCCCCACGGCGGAGCACCTGGAACGGCATTTCGGCAGCGGCTCCGACACCTTTCTCGCCGCCAACCTGCTCTTGCAGGAAGCCTACGCCGCCCACCGCGACGACCCGACCGTGGCGGTGAAACGCCGGCTCTGGCAGGATTTGCTCCAAGTGGCATTGGGCAAGGACGCCGCCACGGCCGGCGACGAAAGCGACTGGCTGTTCATCCGGCACACCTACATCACCAGCCTGATTGCCGTCATCATGCAGCAGCAACTGCTGGGCGATGTGGCCCGCCACGCCGCCGACCGGCCCGACGCCCTGCTCAAAGGCCGCATCCTGGCCGAGCAGTCCGACCTCCACGGCGTCATCGACGCCGACCTGTTCACTTGGCCCACCGAAGTCGGCGAAAGCGCCTATCTCCGTGAAATCGCCCGGGTCGTCGCGCAATTTGACTGGACGCAGAGCCCCCGGGAAGTGGCGCCCACCCTGTACCAGAACGTCATCACCCAGGAAGAACGCAAGCGGCTGGGCGAATACTACACCCCGCGCTGGCTGGCCCAGGCAATCACCGCGGCCGTGGTTGACGACCCGCTCAACCAGCGGACGCTGGACCCGTCCTGCGGCAGCGGCACGTTTATCGAAACGGCGGTGGAGCGGATCATCGGCCACGCCGGCGAGCTGTCGGCGGCGGCCACACTGCGGAAGTTGCAGGAGAACGTGGTCGGCATTGACATTCACCCGGTGGCCGTGCAGCTGGCCAAGGCCACTTGGGTAATGGCCGCCGCCGACACCATCCGCGCCGCCCGCGCCGAAAGCACGGACGCAGATCCGCCGCAGGCGGACGCCGTCAGCGCGCCCATCTACCTGGGCGACTCCATGCAGCTGCGCTACGACACCGGCACCCTGGCCGCCAGCCAGTCCATCGAACTGGAAACCCGCGAAACCTTGCCCGGCCGGCCGGAACCCGTCACCTTCAGCATCCCCAAGGAACTGGCCCGCCGGCAGGCCGACGTTGACCGCCTCATCTCCGAAATGGCCGCCGCCATCGACGAAGGCCGCGACGCGGAGCACGTCGCCGACGGCTACCCGATGCGCGACGAGTGCCGGCAGGCCATGTGCCGCGTGGCAGCCACCATGCGCGAACTCCACGCCGCCGGCCGCAACCACGTCTGGGCCTACTACATCCGCAACATGATCCGCCCCGCCGTCATCGCCGAGGAGAAGGTGGACCGCATCATCGGCAACCCGCCCTGGCTGACCTACGGCCAGAGCGCGGACATCATCCGCGAAGAACTGCGGGGCATGAGCGAGCAACGCTACCAGATCTGGGCCGGCGGCAGACTCTCCCCCCACCAGGACATCGCCACCCTGTTCTACACTCGTTGCGCCGAACTTTATGCCAGGGACGGCGCGGTCATCGGCATGGTCATGCCCCACAGCGCGTTGCGCACCAGCCAGCATTTGAAGTGGCGCAGCGGCGAATACCGGCGCAAGGGCGTCCGCCAGGGGCGGACGAGCATCGGACTGGATTTCCAGGTCGCCGCCCCGTGGGACTTGGACGACGTAATTCCCGACGCCGGCCAGCGTGGTGTTCGCCCGCTACGCCGGCGTCGGGCCGGGCGCCGCCCTGGCGCCGGGAACCGTACAGGTGTGGCGCGGCAACTGGCAGGACGACTACGCCGGCATCACTAGGGCATCCGAGGCCCTGCATCACGACGACGGTACGTACAAGTCTCCCTACGCGGAACTGTCCAGTAATGGCGCGACAATACAAGACCGCCGGCTTTTCTTCGTTGAGATCATCCCGCCCACGGCAATGATCCCGGCGGCTAACATTTACCAACGTCAGGCCCCGCCTGGGCAGCCAAGACAAGGTCGCCTACGAAGGTCAGTTAAACCGGCTGGAGGGAGTCATCCACAGCGATTACCTCTTCGACGTGTATATGGGCGAGTGCGTCGCGCCCTACGTAGCGTTGGCTCCGTTGCAGGCGGCCTTGCCCGTGCATCGCCCTACGATGACGATTCCCTTGCTGCCCGACGGCGGCCTTGACGTAGCAGCCCTGCATCCGACGATGCAAAGACGCTGGAACGACGCTGCTGAAATGTACCGTGAGGCTCATAAGAATCAGACCATAAAAGGACTGTACAACAGGCTGAATCACCAGAACGTCCTGGAGAGCCAGCTAGAGTACCTTCGGTTCGCAATCGCCGGCTGTGGGGCAATCCGCTTGGCTTACACTTCAGCGGGCCGCCCAACAGCGGTCATCATCAAAGATAACCACGCCATACTCGAAAACGCGCTTTTCCAGACGGTATGCGAATCGGAATCCGAAGCGTATTACCTGATTGCTACCATCAACAGCGACGAACTTGCAAAACGGGCCAAGCCGTTCTGCCCCACCAATTGGGCCAAACAAATCCGACACTTCCACAAGCACGGTTGGAAGTTGCCCATCCCGCGCTACGACGCTGGCGACGCGCTGCACGTCCGCCTCAGCGAACTGGGCGCAAGCGCCGAGCAGGAATGCCAGGCCCTAATCGCCGAGAGCGACATCACGTCCCGTCCCGCCGGCGACGCCCAATCCCGCGCGGCGCGGCGGCTGCTCCGCCACGAATGGCAGCCCAACAGCGAGACGGCGCGTCTGATAGAATGGAGCGTAGCAGAACTATTGAGCGACCCGGCGCAGGCGGCGCTGGCGGCGCGGCAGATGGGGATAGAATAGATAGGCGCAGCAAGCGCATAACGGAGGCATATCACATGACGAACATAAGGTTGATCTTTCAGTCGAAATTGATGGCGCTGGGAGTCGCCTGTGAAATTTTGGCACTCATCGCAGCCGTGGGGAACCTGTTCGCCGGTTCGTTGTGGTGGTCGCCGTTGTTGCCCAACGTCGCTCTGATACTGGCGACGTTGGGAGCGGCTCTGGTCGCCGGCAAGGTAGCCTCGGACTACCATGGACGGGGGCTGAACGAAAAGCAACGGGGAGAAGTGATCGGAATAGTGAACGAAATTTTGATGAGCTCTAGACTCAACACGGTGCAAAGAGGAGAAGTCACGCAAATTACTGGGTCGAGCGGACTGAATCAGCATCAACGAGAAGCGGTGAACGAAATTTTGTCTGGCTCCGATCTCAGCCAAGTGCAAAGGGATGAGGTTGCACAGATTATCGCTGGAAGCGGCCTGAGCCCAAAGCAAGTAGATGATTTGCCTGTCAAACTGATGGATATGCGTCTCTGGCTTATGGTCTCTGCTCAACAGGCAGCAGTTGTTGCACTCAATTATTTACGCCAAAAGGGACACGGGCGCGTGGCAGTGTTGACAAGCACTAACGGTGGCCTTGTAGAAGCCCAGTGCATAGACCCACCGCAAGAAGCACTCAACTGCGACCGTCAGCATGAGCGTGTAAATGGAGACGCAAGTAATGTTCTGAAAATTGCTGCATCTCACTTACAAGTGTTCGCCGGCGACACAGTGATATGGTTGCCGCCTGCCGGCGACGGGCTTTGTTACACGAATGGAGTCGTCGACCTGCCTATGGGCGTTGATGGAAGGCATTTGGTGTTCAGCTTTGAAGACTGTGTGCCAAAACCGCGGATCCCAGCACAGGGCGACTACGTGCTGACTCGCGATCATTCAGGCCGTTACGCATGGGTAAGAAAATCCTAGATTGCCCAAATGGCAAGGGCAGCATCCTCCGAAATCTGAAATTCGTCCCCTGCCACAACCCTCTCGCGTGTCCACTTTGGTAGATTGCCAGCAGCAGGATTTATCGGATTAAAAGGATTTCCCGGATTGGATGCCTCTGCCGCCGGACAATCTCAATCCTGATAATCCGTCAAATCCTGAAAATCCTGGTTCTGACATTCCTCCGCCGGAACCTGAAGCGAAGGATAATACAAGGACAACCGCCAATTGATTCGCCAAATCAACCATGTTTGGAAGCTCATCCCTGTCACATCTGCCGGTCTGGCCATGGCGGCCATCGTCCGCCTCAACCCGGCCAATATCGATCTGAAAAGCCCCGACTGGCGCTACACGGCCTCGTTTGCCCAGGAGCACGCCTTTGAGTACACTGTGCTTGCTACTGCCCTGATGGTGCTGGTCCACTGGTTCAAGGACGACATTCACGCCGGGGCCGTTGCCATCGGCAATGCCACCGCCAACGCGCTGGGCGTTCCGCCACTGTCGTATGCTTAACGCGCTACTCACGGAGACGATCAAAATGGTGCTGCAAAAAATCAAGCGCGACGTAATCGAATCCATACGTTCTGACGGCCGCAAAGAGGGCCGCAAAGAGGGCCGCGAAGCCGGAATCAAGTACGTGCTCCGCCAACAAAATCCCCAAGCCGACGAACCGGAAATCCAGCGTCGCTACGAAGAAATCATCGCTGCCATGCCCGACGACTCACGGACCTGATCAAATGAGGAGATCTGGTGCGTATCAATTACTTTGGAAAATCCCTGGTGAGCGACACCTACCCCTTGCGCGCCCGCACATCCGTTCGCTACACTATACTTCACGCGTAAGGCAGCAAGCCCAAGGCCACGGCCCATCTGCCGAAATCACATCTGAATATCGGGTTCACAGGGTTCAGGCACACGGCCAACCGTTGTCACCGTACATGGCAGCACGTCGGATCTTATGCACCGCTGGCTATCGCTCAGGGCCGGTTTTTCTACGGTACCGCATAGACCAGTACGGCGGGTCTCACCACCGCTGCGCGAGGGTCGCCGCCCCGTCTTTACGGCGGGGCAACCGTGCCTTACTCCCGTCATTTCCGCTTTCGCGGGAATCCAGGGCCACCGCTTTCGTCATTCCGGCGGAAGCCGGAATCCAGGAAGGGAGAAGGGCCGGGGCGGTCAGCACGCGCAAACCTAGGAGATCAATTCGCAACCACGCTCTCTGGCCGTAGCGCCGACAACCTGAACCCCCGAACCCGAAAACAAGCCAACTACCCAACCGACCAACCCAGCGCAAGGAGAAAAACCGGAACCAACCACCCAACGACCGGAGGTATCGTCATGGCGCATTGCAACGCCAGCTTGCGTTTCGGCGCGGATGCAAACGACAACGGCCCGTGCTAAACTGGCGGCATCTGCTCCCGCGGGAGGTAGCGGTATGTTGCGCGTCTATAACACCCTGACCAAGAACGTCGAGGAAATTCGTCCCATCACGCCCGGGAAGGTGTCGATGTACACGTGCGGGCCTACAGTGTACCGGTATGCCCACATTGGAAACCTCCGCACCTATCTGATGGCGGACTGGATCCGCCGGATTCTGACCGCCGATGGGAACGAGGTCTATCACATTAAGAACATCACCGACGTGGGCCACATGAGGCAGGAACTGGCCGAGGCCGGCGGCGACAAGATGATTATGGCCGCCCTGGCCGAAGGGAAGTCGCTGCAAGAAATCGGCGAGTTCTACGCCGGCGTCTTCTGGGAGGACGAGGAGCGCGTCAACATACTGCCGGCCCACGTGTTCCCCTGGGCCTCCCACCACATCCCCGAAATGCTGGAGATGGTAGGGACGCTGATGAACAACGGCGGGGCCTACGAAGCCGGCGGCAACATCTACTTCGACGTGAACAGCTACCCCGAATACGGCAAGCTGTCGCGCAACTTCGGCGGCGACCTGCTGGAAGGCGTCCGCGCCGAAGCCGACCCGCTGAAGCGCGACCCGCGGGACTTCACCCTGTGGAAGGCCGCCGAGCCGGGCCGCGACGTGAAATGGGACAGCCCCTGGGGCGAGGGGTTCCCCGGCTGGCACATCGAATGCTCCGCCATGGCCCACAAGTACCTGGGCGAGCGGTTCGACATCCACACCGGCGGCGTGGACAACGTGTTCCCCCACCACGAGGACGAAATCGCCCAGAGCGAAGGCGCTTTCGGCGGGCAGCACGTGAACTACTGGGTCCACGGGCAGCACCTGCTGGCGGACGGAGCCAAGATGGCCAAGTCCGCCGGCAACGTGTTCCTGATTGAAGACCTGTACTCCCGGGGATTCGACCCGCTGGCCTTCCGCTATCTTTGCATGACGGTGCGCTACCGGCACCGGATGAACTTCACCTTCACGTCGTTACGGGCGGCGGAGAAGGCGCTGACCGGCCTGCGCAACCGCATCTGGGTGTGGCGCAGCATGACCGGCAATGGTTCCGGTCACCACGCTTTGACGACCGACGGCGAGACCTGGCGCGGCAAGTTCTGGGACGCCATCCACAACGACCTGGACTTTCCCACCGGCCTGGCGATAGCCTGGGACATGGTTCGCTCCGAGTTGCCGCCGGCGGACAAGCTGGAGCTGCTGCTGGACTTCGACCGCGTATTCGGGCTGGATTTGGACCAGGTGCCGGAGCGTTACGAGATTGGCTCGGCCAACAGCGACGCCATCGCCCGGCGGGCCGCCTTGCGCCAGCAGGCTGCCTACGCCGACGCCGACGCCATGCGCGAGGAAGTCGTCGCCAGCGGCATGGTCGTTGAGGATACCGGCGCGGTTACGCGGGTGCGCCCGCAAACTGCGCTGGAATTGCAGGAGGCCAAGTGGTCGTCGGTCTCCGCTTCGCGGGAAGTTCCGTCATTGCTGGACCAATCGGATCTCCACGAGTTTTCCTTCGTCATCAACGCCTACGACTACGTTGACGACGTGCGCCGCTGCGTTGAAGCGATACTGCGCTACTCGGGCGGAGCGTCCGTTGAGGTCATCGTGGTGGACAACGGTTCCACCGACGGCACCGGGGAATACCTGGAAGAGGCGCAGGCGGAACACGCCAACCTGCGGGTCATCCACTGCGACCACGTGGTGGGCGACGCCGCTGGGAAGAACATCGGGCTGAAGCAGGCCCGGGGGCGGTATGTGGTGGTCATGGACGCCTCAACGGAGGTGGTGGGCGATATATTGGCGCCCATCGCGGAACACCTTTCCGACGACAGCATCGGCGTGTTCGGACCTTACGGCCTCACCACCGACGATATGCAGCACTTCCACGAGGAAGTGGACCGGGGCGATGCCGACGCCATGCAAGCCTACTGCATGGCCTTCCGCCGCGCCGACCTGGCCTCGGTGGGATTGATGCACGAGTCCTTCCGGTTCTACCGCAACCTGGACATCGACTACTGCTTCCAATTCAAGAACGCCGGCTACCGGGTCGTCTGCGACAGCGGGTTGCCGTTGGTGCGGCACGAGCATCGCCAGTGGGAGGAGTTGGAAGAAAACCAGCGCGACGAGCTGAGCCGCAAGAACTTCGGCCGGTTCCTCAAGCGTTGGGGCAACCGGCCCGATTTGCTGATCAATCCCGACGCGCAGGGGTTTGATACGGGGTTCCGACACTGAGCGCAGTGCCATCGTTTGTCGGCGCAGCCGCGTTTCGGGATCGCGTCGACAATAACCTAACAAGCCAAATTGGAGGGACCGTGAAAACGTACAACCTGTTCATCAGTCATTCGTGGCGATACGGAGATGCCTACGACCGCTTGGTGAAATTGCTTGAGAACCGACCATATTTCGCTTTCCAGGACTACTCGGTCCCGAAGGATGATCCTATCCACAATGCAAACAATGACGCCCAGTTGAGACAAGCAATCCTCTACCACATGAGGCCTTGCCATGTAATACTGATCATGGCAGGTGTTTACGCCACCTACAGCAAATGGATCAACATCGAGGTTGATCTAGCCATGAACGGTTTCCATAACCCCAAGCCTATCATCGCCATCCGGCCATGGGGAAGCGAGCGAATATCGACTGTGGTGCGTGCTGCCGCAGACCAAATCGTAGGCTGGAACACCGAAAGTGTCGTGAGGGCCATACGAGACTTGGGCTGACTACCCCACAAACTGGACTTGTTGGAGGTTTGATACCGTGGAATCTTCGCAATACGGCTCCCAGCACCAAGAACATCTGTTAGAGCAGTACAAGCTCTATGTCGAAATGGCCGACCGGATAAGCCAACGCCGCGATCAGTCGAATCGCTTCTATGCCAGTTTGGTGTCCGCGATAGCAGTATCACTGGTCGTCTTGGGTAGGCTCGGCGTGTCAGGAACTGACTTGTATGTCGTTCTGCTCATCGCCGGGTTATTTGGCGGTTCTTTGTCGGTTGTTTGGTTCATCAATCTTCAGTCATATCGTGTGTTGAACAGAGCCAAATACCGCGTGATCCAAAGGATGGAGCACTCGCTTCCCTGGGCGGGGTACAAGGAAGAACAGGATGAACTCCGTCCTCCAAAAGGCCGTGCTCCGTATCTACAACTTACTCGTGTCGAGCGGTATGTTCCTCTTTTGATGTTTATCCTCTTCTTAGGTGTAACAGTATATTCAGTGTGTTCTCTAGTAACCCAGTAACTATACCAGAGTTATCTCCCCTCTATCAGTCCCAAGGCATGAGAGCCAATGTACGTATGGAGCACCCAAATTATGACCACCACTACAACCCAGGACCAGGTTGACGAGATTTTCGCCGACGCCCGTTATATGCACTCCCAAGCTATCGAGATACTTGAACACGGCGACATCCGCGACGCCGCGGAAAAGGCATGGTGCGCCACCAAGCGCGCTACCGACGCGCTCATCCTCGCCCTGATCGGTGAAGGGCCGGGGCCAACGGGTTTCACCAGCAATAGCCTCGATGACCTGGTCGCATCGGGCCGCGCCACCAATTCGCTGCAAAGGCGATACTACAGCCGCCTGAGCCAATTGCACGGCGCGTGTTTCTACACCGGGGCCTGCAACCGGCACACCGAACGCCGTATCCGGGAGACTGACGCCTATATTGCCGACGCCCAGGCGCTTGCCGCCAGATAAGAGCTCAACAACCAACACGTAGGGGCGAATAATTATTCGCCCCTACATTTCGTCTGACGTTCCGCTCGGTTAGCCGCGCCCGAACCAGTCGGGATGCACCGCCTGTAAGCCCAGCTGCGGCCAGGCCGCCGGCGCGCCGCACTTTTCCAGCCGCTCCGCCAACGGCAGCGATTCATCCCAATAGTAGGCGATGATGCGCCGGCCGTTCCAGTCGCTGGCATCGTCAGATGCAATCCAGACCACGGGGGCCTGCATGACTTCGGGCTGGATGAGGGCGTCGGCCGTGGCGCCTTCCGGGGGCAGCACCATGTTGGTGGCGGTGGCGCCGCCGGGAGTCAGCACGTTGGCGGTTACGCCGGTGCCTTCCAAATCCTGGGCCATGATGGCGACCAGGGCCTCGTGTCCGGCCTTGGAGGGGCCGTAGGGCGCGCCGCCCTTGCGCCACATGGTATCCATGCTGGTGGTGACGCCGATGATGCGCCCGAAGCCTTGCTCAATCATGTGTCCGGCCACGGCGTTGGCCATGAGGAACGGGCCGCTGAGGTTCACGGAGATTACCCGCAGCCAGGCGTCGGGTACGATGTCGAAGAAGCCGGTGCGGCTGCCGGAGGCGCTGCCACCGAAGCCGGCGGTGCGCGGGTTGATGCCGGCATTGTTGACCAGGATGTGCAGGCCGCCCATTTCGCTGACGGTGCGGCTGACCGCGTTCTGAACCGAATCGGGGTCGGTTACGTCGGCGATGATGGGCAGGACGCACTCGTCGCCGCCCAGCTCGCGCATATCGTTAGCGGTCTGGTCCAGCCAGTCCTCGTTGATGTCCAGCATGGCCACGCGGGCGCCGGCGCGAACCAGGCCGGTGGTGATGGAACGGCCCATGCCGATGGGGCTGGCGGCGCCGGTTACGATGGCGACTCTGCCCTGCAAGGTTTCGGAGCGGGTTGTCATGGTTTTCTCCTCGGGGGTTGGTCGGGTATCGACGAATTGGCGGGAAAGATGATAACCCTTGCGGTGGGGGTTGTTAAGGGCGAGACGGCGGCGGCCTTCATGCTACCCACTCTCGTAAGTTGTCAGAAGCAGGATTTCCAAGATTTTACGGATTATCAGGATTGAGATGGTCTGACGGCGGCGGCGCATCCAATCCTGGAAATCCTATCAATCCGATAAATGCTGCTTCTGACCATCCGGCGAAGCGGATGCGTTGGTAGCCCCTGATTGCGTCCTGGCCCAGGGAGGCGCGCGATGCGGAGTTACGGAAGGCGTTGGCCGTTGAGACTGAGCATGACCGCGGTTGCCTTGGCGGTGACGGTGGCGTTGGCGACGGCCCTGGGGATACTGGCCGCTTTATCCGGGCCGCAACCGGCCGAGGCGGCCAACGAGCCGTTCAATTTTACCCTGACGCCGGACAACGGTGCGCTTGCCGCCAGCTGGACGACGCCCACCGTCTCCGGCGGCGATACCATCACCGGCTACGAGGTGCGCTGGACGGCGCCCGCTGATGACGGTTCGACCATCACCGACTACGACGTGATGTACCGGCAGACGAGCAGCGCGGCCCAGACCGGCAACTGGTGGGAATGGCAGCCCGACCAGGACAGCGACACCTCGACCACCGTGACCATAACCTCCGTGGACAACGGCGATGAGTACCGGGTACGGGTGCGGGCCGGCAACGGGAACGGCGACGGCCCATGATCGCCCGATTCGCCAGATGTCTTTGGGGGCGTGCCGGGCCGGCCGGACCCGCCCCGCCTCGAGCCCAGCGACAAGCAAATCCCCGGCCAGTTAGGCCGCGCCGGCCAGCGACGGCGGCAGCGCCATCGACGACTACGACCTGCGCCCACTGTTCCGCCAACTGCGACGTCATTGGCAGTTGGACGAGTCAGGGTACGGACCGCTGAACGTCTCTGCATTCGCGTATGTGCCGCTGAGCAACGAGACCTCCCAGGGGTCGGCCGGCGACGCCATCGACCTGGGCGAACTGGACCGGACCCAGCTGGCGAAGGTGGGGCTGTCCTTCACGCGGTTAACGGATACCCGCTGGCAGGTAGTCGCCTACGTCAAGAGACGGGGCGAGCAGGTCATCAAATACGATACCGGTTCCAGTTCCGTGACGCCCACCGAGGGCTACGGCGACGGCGGCAACGGGGTCTATCTGTGAAGGGAGACGGCGCCAAAGCGGCCGTCCGTTCTACGATGATGCCAAGTGGGATAAGACGAAACACTGGGACGGCAAGGACGGGCGGCAACGGTGGAATTGGCCGGCGGCTGACCCAAACGATCCGTCGCAGCTCTCGGTGAGCAACCTGGGTGAGACGGGCACGAACTACTGGTGCTCGGCCCGGGCCGATTGGCCCTGCGCGCCAGGATTCACCACGGGCGGCGCGGCCGGCGGCTACATGCTAACGTCGGTGACCGGGCGGTTCGTGGACAAGGCGGGCAGCCCCGGCGACGTCGTGGTCACGCTGCACGCCGCCGCCGATACCAACGTCAACAACGGCCAGCGGCCTGACACCGACGGCGGCGCGGACAACAACAACGCATACCACTGGAAAACCGCGCTCACGGGTTCGACGAGACCAACATCCCGGCCAACAACGGCTGGACTATCGCCGACGAGCTGGACTACCGCATCGGCTCCAGCGTGTGGCAGAGCGCGGATGACCTGGCGGGCTACCTGAAAGTGAGGGCGTTGGCGGCCAACTGAGCGCATCGGTTGCCCCGCCGCCTGAACCGCGCAATGACGCTCTGGGTTCCCGCCCCGTATCAAGTACGGGGTGCCGTTCTTTCGCAGGAACGACGGGATAAGGATTTTGAGAACCGAAAGGCCCTGTGTCCTGGGCGGCGTCCTTGACCGCTTGATTCGGCGGTGCTAAATTGGCCGCCGTGTTTCGTTGGCAACTTTACGATTTTCGTCGCGTGATTGCCCTATGAGTGAACTGGCCCAACGTGTCCTGGATGGTGAACTGCGCGCGCTATCTCGGGTGTTGACACTACTGGAGCGCAACGATCCGGCGGCGGCCGATGTCATGGAGCGGCTGGATCCGCAGACCGGCCAGGGGTACACGGTGGGCATCACCGGGCCCCCGGGGGTGGGCAAGAGCACGCTGGTGGACCGGCTGACTGAATACCTGCGGGGTCTGGGGTTATCGGTGGGCATATTGGCGGTGGATCCCACCAGCCCATTCACCGGCGGGGCGCTGCTGGGCGACCGGATCCGGATGCAGCGTCATTACCTGGACGATGGGGTGTTCATCCGCAGCGTGGCGACGCGGGGCCAGTCCGGTGGGCTGCCCCGCATCGTGAAGAGCATGGTGCGGGCGTTGGACGCCGCCGGCAAGGACGTTACGCTGGTGGAGACGGTTGGGGTTGGGCAGACGGAGCTGGGCATCATGGGCGTGGCCGACTCGGTGGTGGTGGCGATGACGCCGGAGTCGGGGGATTCAATCCAGACGCTGAAAGCCGGCGTGATGGAGATTGCCGACCTTTACGTTATCAACAAGGCCGACCGGGACGGAGCCAATCAGTTGGCCGCGGCGGTTACGGCGATGTTGCAGATGGCGGATCTGGGCGATGGGTGGAACCCGCTGGTATTGCTCACGCAGGCTTATGCAAACGTGGGCATTGGGGAGCTATGGGATGGGATCGGAGCGCACCGCGATTATTTGAGCGATACGGGTGGATTGGAGCAACGCCGCGCCGAAAGACGACGGGCGGAGTTCCTGGAAACGGTGCAGGAAGAAATGTACCGGCGCATCACCGGACGGTTGGCCACGGACCCGGATCTGGGCAGGTTGTTGGGGGAGATAGACGCCAAGGCTGCGGAACCGTATGGATCGGCCATGGCGTTGTTGCAGAGCGACGGAGGGTTGCCTGATTTTGGCGGTCAGCAATAGAGCATGGCTAGGGACGGCGAAAGGTGCCAGCGGGGGGTTGACGGCGACGATTCGCTACTGGCGTCGGTGGCGGGAGTTCCTCTGACCCGGATGGCGCGTATCGCGCTTTGCCTGATTTGGGCCGGGTTCTGGGCGGTGCGCGTGCTGCTGACCGGCGCATTGTACCACTTTCAGCAATTGCAGCTGAAATCGGCCATATGGAAATTGCTGGGCGATGAGCCGGTTGACCAGGCGTTCAGCATCTGTATGATATGGCTATCAGTTGAGGTAGCCATCATAGCGTTGGGCTTTGTGGAAGGAGGAATCAGGATGCTTATCGCCAAAACGCCACGTGGGATCAAAGCGAGCATAGTGGCAGGGGCTATTGATGGTCTTTCGGCGGAAGAGATTGAAGCCATCGTTGAAAAGAAACGCAAGGCGCAGCAGGAAAAGGCCGCCAAAGAGAACGCCAAGGAAGGCTAACGTCGGGTTGTTGTCCAGTGCTCATCCGCAGAGATGGTGTAGCTCCGCCGCGATTTCGGAGGCAATTGGAAACAGGGTTGGCGGCCGATCCAAGTGCCGGCGTCCAACGGTTGATACGGAGTTCCATCTAACTTCGTTCGTCCACTCGACCTTGCGTAAATACCCCCAATCTTCAGTTATGTGGTGTGGAGGATAAACCAATTCGACCCTGCGGTACTCAGCGTCAGATCGGGCGACCCCTATGCGGTACAAGCGTTGCCGTCTATCGTTAGTAACGATGATGTCCCCGGTACGAATTTCCTGACAAAACTGTAGGATCATGCGGGTCCATTGCCCTACAGCATTGGGATGGGCTGAATGATTGGTTCGATCTAAACGACCTCTCAACTGGGCAAAGCTCGTTTCGCGATAGACTTGGCCAGTGTCGCCACCCTATCCCAAGTATGCGATGCCCTGTTTCAGGAAACGGTCAAGCACTAGACCGCCCCGTCCGCATCGAATCATCCACATTGTCACGCTTTCGGATTCCATAGATTTTGCATTCCTGAAGCACTAGTTGGGTGCGGCAACCGCAGCAGTTGAAACCGGCACCCAACTAGTACATAGGTTGAGGATCTGCCTAGTTGCGGTTTTCGGATTCGCCGCTGGCCCCGTTGCCGCTGTTGGCCCGGTTGTTGCCGCCGCCGTCCGGCTGGTTCATGCCGCCCATGCCTAGGAACGGCGAAAGCATGGACGTGAACTCCATGGGGAAGATGAACTTGGTGGAGGGGCTGGAGCCCAGGGACTTGAGGGTGTCGAAGTACTGGAGGCTCATGGTGCGGGAGTCGACGGTGCTGGCGACGCTGAAGATGCGCTCCAGTGCGGAGCTGAAGCCCTCCGCCCGCAGGATCTGGGCCTGCTGATCGCCTTCGGCTTGCAGGATTTCCGACTCGCGCTGACCCTGCGCGCGCAGAATGGCCGACTGGCGTTCGCCCTCGGCCAGGTTGATGGCGGCCTGACGCTGGCCTTCGGATTCAGTGATTTCGGCGGTGCGGATGGCATCGGCGGACTTCTGCCGCTCCATGGCGGCCTTGACGCCGGGAGGCGGGTCAACCTCGTTGATTTCCACCTGGGACACCTTGACACCCCAGCGGACGGTTACTTCGTCCATGCGGAGCTGCACCTCGTCGCGGATGCGTTCGCGCTCGGACAAGGTGGTGGCCAGGTCAATTGCGCCGATTACGGAGCGCAGGGTGGCGAAAGCCAGGTTGATGACGGCAGCCTCAAAGTTCTGCACTTCCAGCACAGCCCGGTCAACCTGGTCCTCCATCACCCGATAGTAGATGACGAAGTCCATGTCCACCACCACGTTGTCCGAGGTGATGTACTTCTGGGTGGGCACGCGGGTGACGCGCTCGCGCAGGTCAACCTTGGTGCCGTGATACAGGATGGGTATGAGGAAGCGCAGGCCGGGACCGCTGGTGCCGGTATAGGACCCAAAACGCTGGACGACCATGCGCTGATATTGCTGAACGACGATGATACCTGCGGCCATGATGGAACCTCCTTGTTCACATCGGTGGGTACGACGGGCTCACGCTAATTCTAGCATCATTCCTGGCCTTCGACGGCAGCGTCTGCGCCGACGGTTTCGACACTGAGCAGCAGTCCTTCAATGGCGACGACACGAACGCGACGGCCGGCCGGGATGGGCATCCCGTCGCTGCTGACGCTGGACCAGGTTTCGTCGGCAAGGGCAACAATGCCTCTGGGCTGGAGCGCAGAGGTCACGACGCCGGTCTGTCCAATCAGGTGATTGGGGGAGCTGCGGCCGTCGCTGCCTCCGGAGCCGGCAGATCTCCGCAGCCTGCCGAGCCGGGACATTATCACTTCCCAGGCCAGATAACCGGCGGCCAGCAGCAACGCGCCGCCCACGCCCAACAGGATCCAGCGATTCACGGACACGGCGGGAAAGCTCGGCGGGGAGATCCGGCCGCCGCCGAAATCGCCGAACAGCAGCAGGCCACCGACGATCAAGCTGACAGCAGCCCCAATGCCTAAAGCCCCGAAGCCGGACACGAAAATCTCCAAAGCGGCCAGCACCACCGCCAGTATGATGAACGCCACGCCGGCCCAGTTGAAGGGCAGATTGCCCAACGCCAGAAAACCCAAGCCCAGGCAGATAATGCCGGCGACGCCCGGCCCGATGGCGCCCGGCGTCAGCATCTCGAACACCAGCCCCAGGCTGCCCAAGGTCAGCAGCAGGAAAGCGATGTTGGGGTTCGAAATGAAGTCGACGAACCGCTCGCGCCACTGCATTTTTATCTCACCAACTACGGCGTCCCGGACTTGAAGGGTCTGCTCGCCGGAGACCGTGAAGACGACGCGGCCATCCACGGCAGACAGCAAATCGTCCAGGTCGTCGGCCAGAAGGTCGATTATGTTTATTTCCAGCGCTTCGCTGGCGCTATAGGAAGCGGCGGTGCGGACGGTTTGCTCCAGAGCGTCGGCGTTCCGCCGGCGCTCCTCGGCGATGGAACGGATGAGGGCGGCGGCGTCATTGGTCACTTTATCGGCCAAAGTTTCGTTGATCTCTTCGCCGCTGCCGGAGACCGGAGTGGCGGCGCCGATGTTGGAACCCGGCGTCATGGCGGCGATGTGGCCGGCGGCAGTGATGAACGTGCCGGCGGAACCGGCCTGGGCGCCCCGTGGAGAAACGAAAACGGCTACCGGCACTGAAGATTCCAGCAAGGTTTCGACTATTTCGCGGGTGCTGCTGTAGAGACCGCCCGGCGTATCCAGCTCGATAACCAGGAGTTGGGCGCCGGTTTCCTCGGCGCGGTTGACCGACCGATCTATGACACGGACTTTGACCGGGCTAATGGTGTCCTCGATTCTCACGCGCAAGACGTCCGGTGACTGGGCGCTGGTGGGATGGTGGCTCACGCCAAGGCCCAGGAGTCCCAAGCAGATGAAAAGGACCCAGACCGCCTGGGTGGCGCGTCGCCTCACCAAACGTCGTCGCGGTGAAACACTACCCGGCATCGTATTCATTGGATGTCACCCGTTTTCTATAATCAGACCGTAGGCACGGTATGTCAATCGGGCGGTTTGACTAGGCGCGGCGGGTGCCAATACAATGCGGCTACTTGAACAAAGCAACAGGAGCGACCATCTCTATGGACTACCAGTACATTTTGTACGAGAAAGAACGTGTTTCCCGGTTTGAGGGGAGTGGCGAGCGTCGTCGGGAGAAAGTCGGGCACGTTGCGTTTCTGACGATGAATCGACCGGAAGTGCTGAACGCCATGAACCGGCAACTGACCGAGGAGTTGCACGACGCGGTTCGGAGCGCCAACGAGGATTCCGAGATCGGCTGCATCGTCATTACGGGCGCGGACACCCATCCCCGGGTCCCAGCGTTCACCGCCGGGGGCGACATTCACGAGCAACGCGAGGACCAGGCGGCCTTGAATGCAGGCTCATTGACGCGGGAAGACATGGATGAGCGCGCGGCGCGGCGGCAACGGGGCGGTTATGAGGTGAGCGCCTCGGACAAGCCGGTGATCGGAATGATCAATGGGCTGGCCTACGGAGGGGGCGCGGTGTTGTCGTCGTCGCTGGACATTCGGATTGGGTCCGACGCGGCGCGTTTCCGGTTCTTGGCCGCTGCCTACGGTCGTATCAACAGCACCTGGACGCTGACTAATCAGGTGGGATGGCCCCAGGCCAAGGAATTGCTGTTCACGGCGCGGATAGTCGAGGCGGAAGAAGCCTATCGCATCGGGTTGCTGAACCACCTGGTGCCGACCTACCGGCTGCGGCAGAAGACGATGGAGGTTGCAACGGAGATCGCCACCAACGACATCCCGTCGGTGATCGGCATCAAGCGGTTGTTGCTGCAACACATGGGCGAGGACCTGGAGCAACAGTGGGCCAACGAGAAATATTTCACCTCGGAAGTCTTGCGGGGAACCCTGGCTGAAGAAGCATTCCCGGACTTCCTGGCGAGGCGGGGCCGGCCGGTTAGAGGGGCGCAGTAACCGACAGTCGCAAATTTTGAGGCCCAACCTCATTGCCGGGGTTGGGCCCCTTCGGAGCGGTGGTTGTGGGCCTCGTTACTCCGCCCGGTTGTGTCGGTATTCCGGGTGCTTGGCGAGCTGTTTGGTATCGCCCTGCCACGCGGTTTTGCCCTCGGCATCGATAACGGTGTAGGCCACCGGCGAGCGCGTCGCAGCGCCTCCGCTGGGAATGGCGTAGTGCAGGTAACGGGTGGTCAACGTGTTGGCGATGGGCTGAAACGGGGACATGACCCTGGCGACCAGCGGTTTGTCCAAGAGACTTGCCAACAAACGGTTAACGCGGTCAACGCTTTTATTTACGATGGGCATTTCCCCTCCCTCCCTGATTGGCTGGGATGCGCTATATGGGCATTATACGCTATCAAGCAATCCGGGGAATTAGGCGAGAGTGATGGGGCGGTCACGTTGATGCGTCCAACACGCCCTTGGTGCTGGGGACCTGGCCGGAGGCGCGGGGGTCGGGTTCAACGGCGTCGCGGAGGGCCCGGGCAAGAGCCTTACATAGGGCTTCGGCTTTGTGGTGAGGGCTGACACCAGCGATGACCTTGGCGTGGAGGTTGATCCGGGCTTCGATGGCGAAGGATTCCAGGAAGTGCGCGATGAGGTCGCCGGACAGGGTTTCGACCATGGTGTCGTTCAGCGTGGTTTCCACGGAAGCATAGGGGCGGCCACTCCAGTCCACAGCGACCATCACGAGGGTCTCGTCCAACGGGACAATGGCGTGGCCCATGCGGCGGATGCCCCGGGGTTCGCCGAGGGCTTGACCGAAGGCGCGTCCCAACATGATGGCGGTATCTTCAACCAGGTGATGCCAACCGACGCGGGTATCGCCGCGCGCTTTCAAATCGATGTCGAAAAGGCCGTGGCGTGAGATCTGGCTGACCATGTGGTCCAGGAAGCCGTTGCCGGTATCGACGTCGTATCTACCCTGGCCGTCCAGGTTGACGCTGATGGCGATTTGGGTCTCGCCGGTGGCCCGTTCCAGGGCGGCGGCGCGGGCGGGAAGATCAAGGGCGGTCATTGTGCGTCCACCCCTAGAACGGCGCGGAAACCGGCTATGACCGCGTCAGTTTCTTCGGGTTTGCCCACGCTGGAGCGGATGTAATCCCGCAGCAGTTCATTATCGAAGTAGCGCAGGAACACGCCGCGGCGGCACATGGCTTCGTACACTTCGCGGCCCCGGCCGTCGGGCATTTTGCAGAGAATGAAGTTGGCCTGGGAGGGCCAGACCGTGATGCCGGGAATGTCGCACAGGAGCCGGTACATCCGGCCACGCTCCTGGACGATGGCATCGACGCGCTCCAGCAGGTTGGAAGTGTCCTCCAGGGAAGCGAGCAAGGCGACTTCGGCGGCCAGGTTGACGTTGTAGGGAGGTTTCACGCCCATCATGGTGGCGGCCAACTCGGGGTCCATGGCGCCGGCGCCGATGCGGAGGCCGGCCAGGCCGGCCCACTTGCTGAAGGTTCTCAAGACGACGAGGTTTCGATATTCGGGGAGCAGGGGCATCAGGGTCTGGCCGCAAAAGTCGTAATAGGCTTCGTCGGCGACCACCAACAGTCCGGTGTCCAGCAGCGCGCGCGCCTGGGATTCGGTGACCAGGTTGCCCGTGGGATTGTTGGGGCTGGGAAAGAAGATGGCCTTGGTGCGCGGGTTGATGGTTCCCTTGATCGCTTCGATGTCGATGTCGAAATTGTCGTCCCGAGGCACCGCGACGGCTTGGGCGCCGGCCACGTCTGCCGAAAAGGAATACATACCAAAGGTGGGCACCGGGATGATGATTTCGTCGCCGGGGGCGAGGAACATACGCATGAGGAGGTCGATGATTTCATCGCTGCCATTGCCGGCGACGATGTTGTCTTCGGGGACGCCGAGATACTCGGACAGGGCTTCCCGCAACCGGCGCTGTGCCGGGTCGGGGTAGTGGTTGTAATCCCTGAAGCTTCCCAATGCCTCTGCCACCTGGGGCGACGGGCCGTAGGGATTTTCGTTGCCGTTGAGTCGGATGACCTGCTCCAGGGGAATGCCGGCCTCTTCGGCCAGCGTTTCACTGGGAGAAACCCCCTGATAGGTCTTGAGGCGGCTGATGTGGGGGAGCAACAGGTCTTCTATGGTAGGCATAGGAGTATGTCCTGACAGCGGGGTTGGGCAACCACGAGGGTTGCCCCTACGGTTGGGGCGTGGCGGCGATGTGGTCGAGGCGAGCCTGGACCGCGCCGGCGTGTCCGGGCAAGCCTTCGGCTTCAGCGATGCGGACAGCGGCGGCTCCGAGATCGGCGAAACGCTGGGGGCTGAGGCCGACCACCGGCATGGTGCGTAGGAAGTGGTGGACGCTCAAGGCGGAGCTGAACCGCGCCGTGCCGCCGGTGGGCATGACGTGGGACGGGCCGGCAATGTAGTCGCCCATTACTTCCGGGGAAAACTCGCCCAGGAACAGGCCGCCGGCGTTGCGGACCTCACCCGCCCAGGCCCAAGGGTCGGCCACCATGAGGCACAGATGCTCCGGGGCGATGTGGTTGGCCACGGCAATGGCATCGGAGAATTGGTCCACCAGCACCACGCATCCTTGCCGTTCCAATGAGTGGCGGATGGTTTCGGCGCGGGGGTTGCCAGCGATCTGGTCATCCAACTCGGATTCAATGGCCTTCACCAGGGTTTCGGAGTCGGTGACCAGTATTGCCGATGCCATGGGGTCGTGTTCGGCCTGGGCGATGAGGTCGGCGGCGCAGAAGACCGGATTGGCGGAGTGGTCGGCGAGGACGATAGTTTCGGTGGGGCCGAAAACGCCGTCGATGTCCACCTGGCCCTGCACCATGCGCTTGGCGTAGGCAACGAAGACGTTGCCGGGGCCGCAAATTTTGTCCACTTTGCGGATACTCTCCGTACCGTAGGCCAAAGCGCCGATGGCGGGCACGCCACCGACCTGGTACACGTCATCCACGCCGGCGATTTTGGCGGCCGCCAACACCGTTGCGTTCAGCGGTTCCCGGCCTCGGCGGGGAGTGGTCAGCACGACCTCGCGGACGCCAGCGACGCGGGCCGGGATGGCGGTCATCAGGACGGTGGACGGGTAGGCAGCAGTGCCACCGGGGGCGTAGAGGCCGACCCGCTCCAGGGGCCGCACCAACTCGCCGAGGCCGCCGCCGAGGTCAACCCAATCGCGGGGCAGCGTGGCTTCGTGGAATGCGGTAATCCGCTCGGCGGCCAGTTCCAAAGCTCGTTTCAGGTCGTCGGGCGTGGCATCCCACGCAGCATCCAGTTCGGTGGTCGAGACTTCCAAACTGTGCGGTTCAGCACCGTCCAGCAGCTTGGCGTAACGGCGGACGGCGGCGTCGCCTTCGGCGCGGACGTCGCGGAGCATCTGGAGAACGGAGGATTCCGGGGTGGCTTCGGGGCCGAAGAGCGCGCGAGTACGCTGCAACACTTCGTCCGGAAGGGAAGACAGGTCCAGAGGGTCAATGCGGGTCAGGACTGATTCGGCATAGGCCAGCCCGCGCACCTGCTTAAGTCGCACTGAGATACTCCCTGGCCTGGGCCTTGGTTTCGTCGATGACTCGTTGGCGATAGGCGTCAATGAGTTCCCGGGGGACGCGCTCATACACCCGGTCAAGGCTGCGGGGCATCTGTTCGAGGAAACCATCCACGACCAACTGGACCTCGTCGTTGTCCCGGTACATCCGGTTGAGGGCGCGTTTGAGCCGTTCCCACGTGAAATCCCAACCCAGCAAACGCGCCACCCAGCCGCGCCATTCGTCAATCAATTCATCCTGCAAGAAGTCCAACGCCGGCATTTGGTCAACCGCTGCAATGGCGTCGTTTTGTGTCACCAGGCCAGCGTTGTCTTCAAGCACCATACGATCCATATCCAGTTGCAGCGCCCGGTCCCAGATATGCGATTCTACTTCGGTGTCCGTGACCCGATTATCCGGGCCGAAGTGGGGGCGGAACATGGTGGTAATCCAGGCTTCGTCCGCCACCAGGTGGCTGACGTAGCCGAGGAGGAAAGCGCGAGTCTGGGGGGTGAGGCCGTTGTCGGAGCCAGCGAGGTGGGGATGCAGCTCGAACATTCGCTGGACGCCCGTACCGATGTGGCCCACGGACAGGTCAGAGAAATGGGTGCGGGCCCGGTCCCATTTGGTCATGGCGCGGATGTCGGGCGTGGTGGAGCCGAGGTAAGCGGCACCGGGGTGGTCGTGAGCGTAACCCCAATCCAGTTCGGCGGCGACCTGCTGGCACAGATAGATGTGCATGGGGAGGTTAGGCATCGGCTTCGTAACCTCCATTGAGAGCGGCGATGCGGGCCAAAAAGCCCTGGAAGGTTTGGGATTGGCCTTTGAAAAGATATGACAACTGGGCAGCGGCGATGTCCACGCCGCCGCACTCGCGCAGGTGGGAAACGGCGTCGAGGAGCCGGTTCTTGCGTATCAACAGGGATACGGCATACCAGTCATCCTCTTCGACGCTGAACACGCGGGCTACGGTTGGCCCCTGGATGCCGGCGATTTCGGGGCGGGCCAGGATCATCGCGCTGACGTCTTCGGCGGAACGTCCCTGGACGTTGGCGGTGATGCGGTAGTAGGGTTCGGCGCGCAACCGCGCTTCCAGCATCTCGGTAAAGGACTGGGCCAACCGGAGGTCGGCCGGACATCCCGCCAGAGAAGCCGGGTTGGCGATAAGGCAGGCCTGAGAGGTGAGGATGGTGCCGCCTTCCAGGGTTTTAAGACGGTTTTCGCGCAGGGTCGTGCCGGTAGCGGTAAGGTCGGCGATGAGGTCGGCGTAGCCGGCGATGGGAGCAGCCTCCAAGGTGCCGCTGGCCGGGACGAGGGTGAAGAAGTTGATACCCCGTTCAAAGAGGTAACGGCGCAGCAGACGAGGATACTTGGTCGCGATACGAAGTTGGCGGCCCCTTTCGTGGAACTCCAGCGCGAGGTCGGCGAGGTCATCGACGGAGGTTACGTCAAGCCAGGAATCCGGTACGGCGAGGACGTAGTCGCATCCTCCGAATCCCAAGTCGTCCATCACGGGCACCACGGCGTCATCGTCGTGGCGATACTCCATGAGTCGATCCAGGCCGGTGATTCCCATTTCGGCGCTGCCTTCTTCCACCTTGGAAGTGATGTCGGCGGTGCGCTGGAACAGGACGTCGATGCCGGGCAACGACGGGATGGAGCCGGTGTAACGGCGGGCGTTGGGGCGGCTCACCTTGACGCCACAGGACGCCAGGAAACTCATGGTTGGTTCCCCCAACTCGCCGTCGCTCGGTATAACCAGTCTCAAAACGCCACCCCAAGGTTACGCGGTGATGGTGCGAGGATATTTTACAGCTTCGGGATACCCGCCGACATCAAGAACGGCGGTACGACCTTCGCGGCGCAATTGGGCGGCGGTTCGCAAGGCGGCGGCCGGGTTGGCGGGATCTTCGGGAGCGACAAATACAGCCTCGGCAGCGGCGCTGGAGTCCCTGTCGGTTGGCATCGCCACCAGCAGGGACTCCAGCGTGAAGGCGAAACCCAGAGCGGGTACGGGGCAGGCGGCGCCGAGGGCACGGGCGAGGGCGTCGTATCGTCCGCCACCACCCAATGGTTCCTCCCCGTCGATCCGCACTATATCGAATATGATGCCGTTGTAATAGGCGATGCCCCGAGCCAATGAGAAGTCTATGATCAACCGGCCGGCGATTGACGGTTCTTCGCCAACCAGTGAGGCCAAATCGCTCAGTCGCTCGATGGCGGCAGGGTCGGCTCCCGAAGCGGCCACGATTGACCGGGCCTGGGGAAGGGCAACGGAGGGTTCTCCGCGCACCGAGGCCAGTTGACCGGCCAATGCGATGCCGCGTTCGATGGCGTCTGCGTCGTCGCCGCCCCGGAGCTTGCGGAGCAGACGCTCAACGATCTCGTCGGGCGAACGACGGCCAAGGGGCGCGTCAGCCGAAGCATTCCAGCGCATGAAGCCGGAGAGCACGGTACGTGCGATGTCGTCGGGCATTCCGGAGACGGCGGCGGCCAAATGGGTTTCTTCGTCGGGCAAGCCGATACCGGACACGATGTGCAGTTCAGCGGCGCGGCTCAAGATATCGGAAAGGCGGTCCGCGCCGTCGCCGATGCGATTCATATTGGATACGATGAAGGCCCGGGCACGATCGGAAAGGCCCACGGTGTCGAGCACGCTGTCCAGCACATCCAGGTCGGCCAGACACAACCGATAGTCGGTGATGCCAAGTTCATCGGGGATGCCGGATGCCAAGGTAAGCAATTCGGCGTCGGCCAAGATGGAGTTGGAACCGACGAGTTCGGCGCCCACTTGGGTAAATTGACCGCTTCCGTCCGCTGGAGGCGGACTGTTGGGATCGTAGCGAAAGACCGGGCCGGAGTACTGCCAACGGGCCAAGGTCGGATGACCGACCTCAGGATTGCGCTCCAGATAGTGGCGCATGATGGCGGAAGTAAATTCCGGGCGCAGGCTCACCGCATTGGATTCCGGATCCGTGAAGGAATACATGCGAGCGGCCAGGTCGCCGCCGGATTTGCGAAGGAACAGCTCGGTTGCCTCAAGAATGGGCACTTCCAGCGGCGCGTAACCGAAGCGAGCGATGAAATCGGCGAGGCGGCGTTCCACGTCCCGTTTTCGCAAACAGGCGGCCGGTGACAGGTCACGCATTCCGGGCAGAAGACGGACCGGGTTGGGATTAGCGGCAGCGGCGGGGGCAATCATCGGCAGACATTGTACCACCTATCGGCGGTGCTATAATCCGGTGTCCATTGGTTCATGCGGGTGGCCACCGTCGCGCCAATCCAACCGCCTCCAGGAGTTGCCGCAATGAAAATAGGTGTCAGCATTCCCCGCCTCCCTGATGCTGAGGGCATTCGTGAGTTTTGCCAGCGCGCAGAAAGGTTGGGGTTTGAGTCAGTCATGGCCGGTGATCATATCGTATTGCCGGTGGGTGGTACCAACCAGTATCCCTATACTCCCACCGGGGCGTTTCAGCGGCCGTCGGATGAGCCGTTTCTGGAAACCATGACCATGTTGGGTTTCATGGCGGCCTGTACCAATGAAATTCGCCTGGGCAGCACCGTCCTGATTCTGCCTTACCGCAATCCGGTGGTTCAGGCGAAAATGTTTGCTTCGCTGGACGTGCTTTCCGGCGGACGCATGATTTGCGGAGTCGGCGTGGGGTGGCTGGAAAAGGAATTTGACATCCTAGGCGTGCCTTACGCCGACCGGGGACCCATGACGGACGAGTTTCTGGAGATATTCAACGCGCTGTGGACTGAGGAGACGCCGGAATACCAGGGCAAGTACTATCAGATTGACGGCATCTACTTCGAGCCGAAGCCCCTTCAGCAGCCCCGCATCCCCATCTGGGTGGGCGGGCACACCCGGCGCGCTCTGCGCCGCACCGCCAAATATGGGGATTGCTGGCACACCACTCGGCAGACCCCGGATTTCGTCGCTCAAAACCTGCCTTACCTCCGGGAGCAGACGGAGCGGGCGGGCCGCGACCCCGGCGACATCACCATATCTCTGAAGCGCAGCCTGCACTTTACTGATATGGACGGAGCCGAGGAGGGCGTGGGGGTTCGTTCCGGCGGAGCGTTGATCAACACCACCCAGGCCGTGATCGACGATGTCCACTACTGCAACGAGTTGGGAATTGACCAACTCACTTTCGACTTTCGCGTTGACGGCATCGGGCCGTGCATCCAGGTTATGGAGCATCTGGCGGAACAAGTGCTGCCGGTGGCGGAACGGTTGGCGTAGCCGGCGAATGAATGTAAGGGCGAATGATTATTCGCCCCTACATCGTTGGGGTCCGCAACATTCGCCTCACAGGCCGCTTTCCTTGAACCAGCCGGCGCGCTCCACCAGGTGCTCGGCGGTCATACGCATCTGCTCAATCTGGTCCTGAGTGACCGGTCGTTTTATGGAACCGGGGACGCCGGCGACGAAACTGCGGTCGGGCACGTCCACGTTGGACAGCACCACGGCGTTGGACGCGATGAGGCATTCCTTGCCGATGGTGGATTCGGTGAGGAAGGTGCAGTTGTTTCCCAGCAGGCTGCCGGAGCCGATCCGGTCGCCGTGAACGACAACACAGTGGCCGATGGACACGTCGTCCTCAATGACCAGTCCATCGCCGTGGACCACAGAACCTTCCTGGATGTTGACCCGGTTGCCGATGGTTATCACGTCGCCGTCGCCCCGGATCGTTACCCCGGGCCAAACCGAACTGTACTCGCCGATGACCACGTTTCCGACCACGTATGCTGCCTCGCTGACCCAGGCGGTGGGGGCGATTTTGGGTTCGATACCACGCAGGCTGCGAATCAAGATGCTTACCTCACAACATTATGCGCCGCCGGCGCGGTGAGCCGGGGCGCGGTTTTCGAGGGAGATTATACATCGGAAAGGAGCGTCAAAAGCAGGACTTTCCTGATGTCGCAAGGCTATCGCATATGAAAATACAGCCCCGTCCTTCCTGCGAAATCAAGGAGTCCAGAGCGTGCCAATGTGCTGATTTCCACAACGAAACTGCCGATTTCGGTCACTGGATTCCCGCTTTCGCGGGAATGATGAGGCTTAAACCGCCCATATGCGATTGTCTTGATTGAGTCCGTTGAGCTACTTACCGGCTTCAGGGCCGAGGAACACGAAGAGTTTGTTGAACCAGAATATGTCGACCCCCGTAGCTTCGCTGTGTCCCCAGACGTTGCCGTTTTCCAGCCGGTGCAAGGGTATGGACACATAGGCTCCGCCCTCAAGCCGGTCCGCAGCCAGGGGAGCGCCATACAAATCGCCTCCGGTGGGATCCAGGCGCCAGTATTCTTGTATTCCGATCTCCCGGTAGAGCCGCCGCTTGATGATCAGGTCTTCTCGGACCTTGGCCGGGGTCGCCATTTCCAGGGCAAAGTCAGGCGGCTTTCCCACCACCCACGGCAGGTACAATCCTGTTGCAGCGATGCCCGGGCCTGGCACACCCTTGGCGAAATAGTAGTCCGGCGCGATACGAACGTTAAGATCGGATTCGTCGTAGCAGATATGGCAACGGGACCCGTGGATGACTTCCTCGGTGGGGTGAATCGATTCCAGCAGGCCGGCCAGGTCGTACGCCATCTTCCACCGGCTTTCCTGGTGGTAAAACGGGTTCGGGTGCGGCTCAGGCTTGTCGAAATCGTAGTCCAGCTTGTCGATGTCGATCCAGGTTTGTCCCTCGTAGGTAGGGAGAAGGGCCGGTGGAATGGGTTCGATGCCCTCCTTCCACCGGTTGAGTTTGGCCTTCAACTTGAGCAGCGCCGCTTCGTTGATGACCGGGTCTTGTGGGAATCCTGGTGGGTGCGGGTTGCCTGGGGATGGAGCGATTCCCGCCTGGGCCGCCACGGCGCGGGCCAGCAGCGTCAGGTTCAGCATTTTTCTTACGTGCCACCAGACGGGCGGCTCGTGAGGATCGTCGTGCATCAAAATGGCAGGGACTTTACCGCGCTGGTCACCTTCCAGCCACGCGATGGTCTCCAGGGCTTCCGCAGCGTCTGCTGGGGTGAAGATGACATCCTGAAAATATACTTTGCTCATCTCAATCTCGCCACTCCTTCACCGCCTGCCGCGCCGCTCGTTCCCGTTCCCGTTCGATGATGGCGCGGCGCTTGTCGTACTGTCGCTTGCCCCGGGCTACGCCCAACTCAACCTTGGCGTGGCGGTTTTTCAGATAGAGACGCAGAGCGGCCAGGGTCAAGCCTTTTTCGGCGGTCTGCGCGCCCAGGTCGTTGATTTCGCCGCGATGCACCAGCAGTTTCCGTGGGCGTTTCGGTTCATGGTTCATGTAGCTGCCGGAGTCGTAAGGGGCGATGTGGGCGCCGTGGAGCCAAAGCTCCCCGTCCTGCACCCGGGCATAGGCGTCGCGCAGGTCCACTTTCCCGGCCCGTATGGATTTGATTTCAGTCCCGGTTAGAACGAGGCCGGCTTCGACGCGGTCCAGGATCTCGTAGTCGTGCAGCGCTTTGCGGTTCACCGCAATATGGCGATTATTGCCGCCGGCGGCCGCCGCTTGGTTCTTTTTCTTGCTGTTGCGATTTTTACGTGGCATCGTTGGCACTCCTCCGTCGCTACCGCGCCGGGATTTGCTCGTTGAGGATGTCGATAGCCTGTTGCAAGGCCCCGTCTTCAGGATAGTCCGCGGGGAGAGGTTTCGCTTCTGCTTCGATTTCGATATTGGGGGTCACTCCCTGTCCCTCAATCTGAGTATCGTCCGGCAGATACCACCGCCGGATGGTGAAATAGATCGCCGAGCCGTCGGACAATTCCCGGGCGATATTGACGCTGCCTTTGCCGAAGGTGGTTTTGCCAACTACCAGCGCGCGCCGGTTGGTCTTGATGGCGCCGGCCATGATTTCGCTGGCGCTGGCGGAAAACTGGTTGACCAACACCACCATGGTAATATCCACGCCCGGACCCCTTCGGTCGGCGTCATAGTCGTTCCGGTTGCCCTGGGCGTCGATTTCATAAAGGATGGGACCGCCATCCAGGAAAAGGTCAGTGACGTCAACCACCGCGTTGAGCAGCCCGCCCGGATTGTTTCTCAAGTCCAGCACCAGCCCGCGGCCCTGGGCGTCGTCGAATTCGTCAAGAGCGCGGCGCACTTCGTCCTCGGTGGTGTTGGAAAAACTGTAGATCCAGAGGTGTCCAACGCCGTCTTCAACCATGCGGAAGTCGGTACTTTCGATTGGGATGCGACCGCGGGTGACCGTGATGGTTTCGTTTTGATCGGAACCGGCGTGCCTTACCAGGAGGGTCACTTCAGTACCGCCCGGGCCGCGGATCAGGTTGACGGCTTCGATCAGCGTCAGGTGACTGATGCTGTCCCCGTCCACTGCCAGGATCAGGTCACCAGCCCGGATGCCGGCGGCTTCCGCCGGAGCGCCAGGGATGGGGGCGATGACGGTGAGACCGGCTTCGGCCATGGTTACCTGGGCGCCGATGCCTTCAAAATATCCCCGGTATCCTTCCTGCTCCCGCGAATGTTGGTCGGCGCTGAGGTACGAAGCGTGGGGGTCAGCCAGGGCGGCCAGTATGCCGCGAATAGCGCCTTCCGACAGCTGCTGTGATTCCAGCGTGCGATGGTCAACGTGTTCATCCATCAGGATGCGATAAGCTTCGGCTACGGTTTTCAACTCCGGCGGGAGCTGGTCACCGGCAGGGATTGGTTCAGTCGCGCCGGCGTTGACCATGCCGCAGCCGGCAAAGGCCAGCAGGAAGAGCAGGGCGAGCGGGAGACGGAAGCGCCGGGTGAAGGTGGAACGGTCAATCATCGGTTGCATTCTAGCACGGGGATGGGCCTTCCCAACGTTGGAGTCGGGGCAAATGTCAGGCGACGCCGGGGGTAGCGTTGCAATTTAGGTGGTTCAGTTTTCTGGCAATGCGTTCGAGTGGCTAAAACTGCTGCTACGCCAACGAGATTGCCACGCTACGCTCGCAATGACAAAAGCCAAACCACCTAAAACCGAACGCTACCCGACGCCGGGTTGTCAATTGACAACCCGGTTAGCGGAAAATACTATGCCGTTGCATTATCACCATTTACTGGTGATATTTGGCGGCGGCGATTATCAAACCGGCGTACCACAGCGAGGTTCGGCTCATGGTCTTACGGCGTTTCACCCCCCGACTTTTAGGCTCCTAGGAGCGATTATCGCCCTGCTCGTTGTTGGAGTGGGCGCGATGGTCTGGGCGCAATTGGGCGGTCCGGCCGAGGCCGGCAATAGCAGCGCACCACACCAGCAAAGCGTACCGGGTGCCACCAACTTGGAGGCCACCGCCAACGGCGTAGGACAAGTCAGCCTGACCTGGACAGCGGCCCAATACGCCACCGGTCACTTTGTCTGGTCGGTAAAATCCGACGGGACGGGCGGCAAATGGACTGACACCGGCGCCGCTACCACGTCGTTTGTTCTCACCGGCCTGGAACCCAACACGGACTACTGGTTCATACTCCTGGCGTATGCCGGCGATGCGGAGAGCCGGATCTGGTTCGAATTCAGCAACTGGACGTCGGCCCGCACCCGCGACACGGCTCAGCCGCCGGCGCCATCCCGCTACTCCGCCATCAGCGCCGGCGATCTTCACACCTGCGGCCTCAAGCTGGACGGCGGCGTGGATTGCTTCGGTTCCGACGGGCGCGGCCAGTCCTCTCCGCCGGCCGGCGAGTTCCTGCAAGTCGCCGCCGGCGGCGTGCATACCTGCGGCATCAAGGCGGCGGACGGCACGGTCGCCTGTTGGGGCAGCGCGGCGGTGCCCTCGGGGCCAGCACAACTCAAATTCGCGCAGATTGACGCCGGACACAGCCACACTTGCGGCGTGGCCGCTCGGGCCAATGACAGGGCTCCGCACAAGGTAATCTGCTGGGGCGCCCCTGGTTTGGACCGGACTGATGATTTGGAGCACAGTGGGGGCGACCACATCTATTCAGTCAGTGTTGGGGATAACCATAACTGTGCGACGCACCAATACAGAGGGATAAGTTTCAGGTGCTGGGGTAGCAACGAATCGGGGCAACGTACGGGGCGAACGGGAATCGTTGCGCTCACCGCCGGCGGGGCCCATACTTGCTGGCTGAACGAGGACGGAACGGCAGGCTGTGCGGGTGATAACACTTCCGGCCAGAGCACTCCGCCGGCGGCGGGAGAAGGCGACATTGACCAGGAGCCCTACACCTACAGCGCCATCAGCGCGGGCAAGAACCACACCTGCGCCATCGATGCTGACGGCAATGCCGTACAGACGGTGGGAACGGTGCGCTGCTGGGGCAGCAATGATGCCGGCCAGTCCACCCCGCCCAGCGGCGTGGTTTTTGACGAAATCAGCGCCGGCAGCAACCACACCTGCGGCCGGAAGGCCGACGGCTCGGTGCGGTGCTGGGGCGACAACAGCTACGGGCAGGCGCCTCCTAACGCGCCAGGTGAGCCACTCGCAAAGTAGAGGCCCGGCTTCCCTCGCCGGAATGACGATAGAGGGGGCCGAAATGATGAGGATGGCACGATTGTCCTGCCTGCCGCCACGGTAGCGTTGCAATTTAGGTGGTTTTCCTTCGTAGGGGCGAATAATTATTCGCCCCATAGGCATCAAGTTAGGGGGTACAAATGGGAAGCTACCGGTAAGATGGTGATTGCATTCCAATCAATCGCCACCGGAGCTTCCCATGAGCAGTGTACCAGAAGTTGCCCAGGCTATGAGCGAGGTTCTCGCCGCCGGCGCCGAGCAAGCCGCCGCGGCGACAGGACTGGTCCAGCGACGTTCCAAACTCAGCGGCAGTATCTTCACGCAGACCCTGGTTTTCGGGTGGTTGGCGGACCCGGACGCCAGCCTGTGCTCCCTGACCCAGATGGCGGCCACCTTGGGGGTGGAAATCAGCTCGCAGGCCCTGTTCCAGCGGTTCACCCCTCGGGCGGCCGAGTGTTTGCGGCAAGTCCTGGCGGCAGCGGTAGTGGAGGTGATTGCCGCGGAGCCGGTGGCCATTCCGGTATTGCAGCGGTTCAGCGCCGTGCTGGTGCAAGATAGTTCAGTGGTCATGCTGCCCGATGCACTGCGGGAAATCTGGGCGGGCTGCGGCGGCAGCGGTTCCTACGGACAGTCGGCGTTGAAGTTGCAAGTGCGGCTGGACTTGACCACGGGCCGGATGCTGGGTCCCTTCCTGGATCATGGCCGGACCCCGGACAGCCATTCCCCAGTGCAGAGCGCGCCGCTACCGCCGGGGGCTTTGCGCCTGGCCGATTTGGGGTATTACCGCCTGGACACCTTCCGGGAAATAGCCCAGCAAAGCGGCTATTTCCTGTCCCGGTACAAGACCGGCACCAAACTCTACCAGTGCGACGGCGCCGAACTGGACTTGGCGCGGTTGCTGTCCACTCCCGCCGCCACCAGCATCGACCAGCCGGTATTGCTGGGCAGTGCCCACCGCTTGCCCGTCCGTCTGCTGGGCGCCAGAGTACCCCCGGAAGTAGGCGCCCAGCGGCGCCGTCAACTGAAAGACCAAGCCCGCAAGAAACAGCAGCAACCCAGCAAAGCCCGTCTGGCTCTCTGCGATTGGACCATTTACGTAACCAACGCGCCCGTGGCCCTGCTGAACCGGGAGGAAGCCTTGATCTTGGCCCGCGCCCGCTGGCAGATTGAACTGCTTTTCAAGCTGTGGAAACAGCGCGGCGGCATTGACCGCTGGCGCTCGGCAAACCCCTGGCGGATACTCTGCGAGGTCTATGCCAAACTGGTAGCCATGGTCATCCTGCACTGGACCTTGCTGACTGCGGTCTGGATGTACCCGAACCGCAGTCTGGTCAAGGCTGCGCATACGGTCCGCCGCTACGCCGTAATGCTGGCCAGCGCCATGACCGGAATAATGGCCCTGGCCACCGTCATCGAACAGATTGGCTTATGCCTGCGCGCCGGGTGTAGAATTGAAGGGCGTCGGCAACGCCCCAGCGCCTATCAATTATTGCTCGCCCTGGACGATAACGCTTAACTTGATGCCTATGGGGCGAATAATTATTCGCCCCTACACGCGCTGGCCACGGCGTTTTGCCGAATTAAACCACCTAAAACGGAACGCTACCCTGCCGCCACTGCTGCGTTGACACTGCTTCGCGGGCGCTGATAGCATCGCGGTCAGTTGTTGCGAAGTTGAGGAGGCCCGATTTTGGCCGGAATCGCCGCCTATGGCGCCTACATCCCCCGTTACCGTCTGGGAGCCGAAACCGCCGGCTGGAACTCGCGGCAGGAACGGGCGGTAGCGAACTTTGACGAGGACAGCGTGACGATGGCGGTGGCGGCCGGGGCGGATTGCCTGGCCGGGCGGGACCGGGCCGCTATAGACGGGATCATATTCGCCAGCACGACGCCGCCTTACGCGGAAAAGCAGTGCGCCGCCATCGTGGCGGCGGCGCTGGATTTGCGGTCGGACATATTCGCCGTTGACGTGACCAACGTATTGCGGGCCGGCACCAACGCCCTGCAATCGGCTCTGGACGCCGCCGGGTCGGGTCGGGCGAGCCAAGTCCTGGTGGTAATCGCCGACAGCCGGCAGGGGCCGCCCCGGGGGGAGACGGAACGGGCGTCCGGCGACGGGGCGGCGGCATTCGTCATCGCCGACCGGGAGGTGATTGCGGAGCACGTGGGAAGCCACTCGGTGACCGACAATATGCTGGATGCGTGGCGCGCGCCCGGCGACGCCTTTGTCCGCACCTGGGAGGACCGTTTCGCCACCGAAGAGGGCATCGAGCGCATCGTGCCGGAAGCGTTCCGGGACTACTGCCAGCGTACCGGCATCGCTCCGTCGGACGTGGGGAAAGTGGCGCTGTACGCGCCGGACGCTCGCCGCCACGCCCGGTTGGCCCGGCAGTTGGGGTTTGGCGACGGTCAGGTTCAGGAACCGCGGTTCGGCGTGGTGGGCAATACCGGGGCTGCATTCGCGCCGATGCTGCTGGCCGCCGCGTTGGAATCGGCGGCGCCGGGGGACTTGCTGCTGGCGTTGTCCTACGGAGACGGCGCCGACGCGCTGGGTTTTCGCGCTACCGCGGGCATTTCCGACTACGGCGGGCCGGCCATGGGCGTGTCCGGCTGGGCTGACGCCAAAAAGACGCTGGGCAGCTATGAGACCTACGCACGCTGGCGGGAAGTGTGGACGCTGGACGACGCATCGCGGCGGCCGGCGCCGGCGTCGCCGTCGGTGTCGGCATTGTGGCGGGAGGGGGACAAGAACGTGCGGTTATACGGAGCGCGCTGCCGGGCTTGTGGCTACGTGCAATATCCGGCGCAGCGGGTTTGCGTGGAGTGCCGGCGGGTGGACGACAGCGAGCCGGTACGGCTGAGCGAAAAGCCGGCGGAGGTTTTCACCTATTCCATGGACTACATCGCCGGGGCGGTGGATACCCCGCTGGTGGTGGCCGTGGTGGATTTTGAGGGAGGGGGCCGGGTACTGTGCATGATGACGGACCGGGAACTGGACGAGGTTCATGTGGGGATGCCGGTGGAGATGAGCTTCCGCAAGCTGCGGGTGGTGAACGGGATACACAACTACTACTGGAAGGCGATCCCGCGGCGGACGGCGGTCTCAGAGGTAGTGGCATCGTGATTTTGGGAGCCTCAGTATGGCAGAGCAGTTCACCTTGGTTGACCATTGGATACCCATACGGGGACTCTGGAATAGAGAACCCGACAATTCCATGATTTACGAGGGAACGGGAGCCGATGCCGAGCCGTCGGCAGACCTACCGGACGTCCACGGGATTGCATTGAGCGGCGTCCGGTTCAACAATGGCCGGGTGAGGACGACAATCAACCTGTCTTCCGACGCCGGCGCTGGGCGCATTCTGGTGGGCTTCAGCGGGCGGAACGCTGGCTACTTCGCCGCCGGGATCGGTGGCGGCCAGGAAGCCTATGTTGTTGAAGAGTTTGACCCGCGCACCCGATGGACACGGCTGTCGGACGCCGGCCGGATGACCAACCTGGAGCTCAACCATCCTCACCAAGTTGAAGTAGAATTGAAGGGTCAGCGGTTGAAACTAATTGTAGGCAGCATCAAAGTGCTGGATCACGTTTTGAGCCGGCCAGTGGAACCGGAACAGGTCGCCATATACGCTTCGGGTGTCAACTCGGTTCGTTTCGGGCCGGTTGAAGTTGCAACCCGAGCCCGCACCGCTTTCGTCGTCATGCAGTTCACCTCGCCCTTTGACGAGTTGTTTGAGGATGTAATCCAGCCCGTTTGCGCCGAGTCGGGAATCCAAGCGTATCGCGCTTCCGACATCTACCGCCCTGGCATCGTGTTACAGAGCATTATCCAAGGATTGGCCGAATCCAGCGTAATTATCGCTGAGATTACGCCGGTCAATCCCAACGTGTTCTATGAGTTGGGATACGCCCACGGTTTGAGGAAGCCGGTGATTCTGTTGGCGGAACGAGACACTGCACTGCCTTTTGACATAGGCGGGTATCGCGTCATCTTCTACGAGAATGCAATACGGGGCAAAAGCAGCCTGGAAGCCGACCTGCGTCTGCATCTGGCGAATATATTCGGCTAATCCGGCAAGAACGCGAAGGAGTTTGTCATGAGTGGAATACGAGACCGGGTGGCCGTGGTTGGGATGGGTTGCACCCGTTTTGGCGAGCGGTGGGACGCCTCGGCCAGCGACCTGATGGTGGAGGCGGCCTACGAGGCTTACGAGGACGCCGGGCTGGACGCCGGGGACATCCAGGCGGCCTGGCTGGGGACGGTGAGCAGCTTTCGGACGGGTCAGCCGCTGGCCGAGGCGTTGAAGCTGGACTACATTCCCATCACGCGGGTGGAGAACGCCTGCGCCACCGCGACGGACGCATTTCGGAACGCCTGCTACGCCGTGGCGGCCGGGGTTTATGACATCGTGCTGGCCATGGGCGTGGAGAAACTGAAGGACAGTGGCTTTTCCGGCCTGGCCATCGCCGCCGGGCCGGGTTCGGACGTGGAGCCGCCCACGCCGCCGCCGTCGCAGTTCGCCATGGCGGCGACCCGCTATTTCCATCACTACGGCATCGAGTACGATGACGGCAAACGGACGCTGGCGCAGATTGCGTCCAAGAACCATCACAACGGTACGCTGAACTCCAAAGCCCACTTCCAGCGGGAGGTGAGCGAGGACCAGATCATTAACGCGCCGATGATTGCCTGGCCGTTGGGGCTGTACGACTGCTGCGGGGTCAGCGATGGAGCGGCGGCGGCCATCATCACCACGCCGGAGATTGCCCGCACCCTGCGCGACGACTACATCCTGGTCAAGGGGTTGGGGTTGGCGGTGGGAGCCTTCGGCGTGCTGCGGAACGATTGGGATTTCACATACTTCCCGGAAACGGTGCGGGCCAGCCAGGCCGCCTATGAAGAGGCCGGCATATCCGACCCGCGGGCCGAAATCGATATGGCGATGGTGCATGACTGCTTCACGATCACCGAATTGATCATCATGGAAGACCTGGGGTTCAGCCCGCGAGGGCAGGCCAGCGCGGACGTTGCGGACGGCGCGTTTTCGCTGGAAGGCGACCTGCCGGTGAACACCGACGGGGGACTGAAATGCTTTGGGCATCCCATTGGGGCCAGCGGGATCCGGATGATCTATGAGGTGTACAAGCAGATGCAGGGCAAGGCCGGGGGACGGCAGTTGCAGAAGGCTGATTTGGGCATCACGCACAACCTGGGCGGGCGGCCCGGGTCGTTCACCTGCTCGGTTGCCGTTTTCGGGAGGCCGGATTGATTACCGCTTGACGGCGTTGCAATCATTCGTGGGGCGGCCTCGATTGGGGTCGCCCCAATTTTTTAAATCACCCAAACTTGCAGCCGGTGGCAGGGGCGACGAAAGGGACGGTATTGCTATAAATATCAGCGATGCGGACGAAGGATACGGATACCAAAGGGTTGGTGCAGGTCTCCGGTCGGGGCACATCGGTCAATTTCAAAGTTGACGACGATGCGCCGATGGAGGCGGCCTGCGGGGCTTTGCTGGAGCACCTGAAACGGAATAGGAAGCTCTATTCCGGTGGCGAGGTGGTCGTGGACATTGGCCGGCGGCTGCTGCGGCAGGACCAACAGGCCGAAATCAGGCGGGTGGTCGAATCTCAATCGGGTCTCACCGTGAAGCGGTTCTGGTGCGAGCCGGAGATTTTGGAACGGGAAAGGCAGCGCATTACCGAATTGATCGAGGATGTGTCGCCCGACCGGCGGCCCGCCGGGCAGGAAAAGGATACCGACAAGACGGAGGTCGCTGACGACGGTGGGCAGAGCGGCGATGAGGTTCTGGTTGGCGGCATTATTCCGGGGGGCGAGCGGTACGGGGCGCCGGGGCTGATTGTGCGGGGCACGTGTCGGGCGGGGGAGGTGATCAATGGCGCGGGCAATCTGGTGATATTGGGCAACGTGAATCCGGGAGCGCAGGTCAGGGCCGATGGCGACATTGTGGTCTTCGGAGAACTGCGGGGGCAAGCCCACGCGGGGGCGTCCGGCGACGCTACGGCCACCATAGTGGCGATGTCCATTGCCCGCCCCAACCTGCGGATAGCCGGGTACGCCGGGCAGGACGATGGAGGGCCGGCCACCGCTCCGCCCCGCCACAGCGGCGGCAAAGAGGCGATGATTGCCCGGGTCAGAAACGGCGCGATTCACGTCGCACCGTACCGCAACAATCATGCGATAGACCACGGAGGGAACCCCCATGAGCGGTAAGACCATAGTCATGACGTCCGGCAAAGGGGGCGTGGGCAAGACTACGGCCACCGCCAACGTGGGCGCCGCGCTCGCGCTGCGGGCCAATCGCGTGGCGGTTATCGATACGGACATCGGATTGCGCAACCTGGACGTGGTGATGGGGTTGGAGAACCGGATCGTGTACGACCTGGTGGACGTGGTAGAGGGCCGCTGCCGAATGGAACAGGCCCTGATCAAGGACAAGCACGCCGGTGAACTGTACCTCATCGCCGCGGCCCAAACCCGGGACAAGGACTGCATTACCGGGGAGCAGCTGATTGGCCTGTGTCGCCGATTGGAGGCCAATTTCGATTACGTGATTGTGGATTGCCCGGCCGGGATTGAACAGGGATTCAAGAACGCCATATCCGCGGCCCGGGAGGCGTTGGTAGTGACGACGCCGGAAGTGTCGGCCATCCGGGACGCCGACCGGGTTATCGGGCTGCTCCACGCCAGCAACGTGCGGGACGCCAGGCTCATCATCAACCGGATCAAGCCGGAGATGGTGCGGCAGGGCAACATGATGGACGCTTCGGACGTTCTGGATATGCTGGCGGTGGAGGCCGTCGGCCTGGTGCCGTCGGACGACCGGGTTATCACCGCCACCAATAACGGGACGCCGGTGGTGTATGACCCGGCGTCGCCGTCGGGACGGGAGTTCGTCCGCATCGCGGCCCGCATTGACGGGGATTACGTACCCTTGATAGAGCCTATAGAGGAACAGCCGACATCCATAATGGACAAGGTTCGGAACCTGATGGGCATCAACCGGAGAACGTCGGCTCATGTTTGACCGGTTGCTGAGAAAGCGAGGCCGGCGGAGGGACACGCCCCGGCAGGTAGCGCGGGAGCGGGTCCAGTCGGCAATCCGGCGGGACCGCATGGAAATTGCCGCGCCGGAGCTGTCGATATTGCGGAGCCGGATGCTCCTCACTATCGGCGAGCACCTGCCGGTGGCTTCGGAATTCGCCGAGTTCGGACTGCGGCGCGACGGGGACGAGGTGTTCCTGGTATCCCGGGTGCGCCTGCGGAACCCGCAACGATAGCGTCCCGCTGGCACACAGGCGCGTTCAGTAGGGGAGTTTATCGGGGAAGTTGCGTTGGAAGGTTTTCGAGAGGGCCTTTTGCCAGAGGGGCGAAAGGGGTTGGTCGCCGTGCTCCAGGGGGAGGTCGAGGGGCTCGGGGTGGCACCAGCAGGGCTTGGGGGAGAAGCCGCGTTCGTAGGCGCCGTGCGGGTCGTAGAGTTTGCGCAGGGGGACGCCGGTTAGTTTGTGGGTGGCGACGATTTCGGCGTAGTCGGGCAGGGCCAGGATTTCGGACATGGATGTAGGGAGCGGGCGCGGCGGCGGGGCATGACGGAAGTTGTCGCGGCGGCGGATGACGGCGGGTTGGGGACAGCCGGCAACGGCGCGTTCCACCGCTCGGACCAGGGCCGATACTCGGGTGCGAGCGCGACGGAGTAGGCGGCGGGCGGTAGTGAAGTCGGGGGCCACGGCCAGTTGGGCCGGCAGGTCGTAGATATGGCGGAAGGTTTTGACGACGCCGTGGGGCAGCTTGCCCTCGCGGGCCAGACAGAAGAGCCAGTTGGTGAGCCGGCGGCGAGTAGCGCCACGGGTATGGAAGGGGTTGGTGTGGCGGGAGGCGGCGGTGGCGGCGTGGGAGGCCGACCGGGCCAGGGCATTGGCGGCGCGGGAGAAATCGCCGGCGTGGCAGTCGGCGCGGGCCAGGACGAAGAAACGCCGGGCCTGGGCCTGGTGATGGGGGACGGCGGCCATGGGGATGTGACTCCTTTGGGGGGTTCGTCAGAAGCGGGATTTTCGGGATTTCAAGGATGGTCAGGATTTGTTTGATGGGCGGGCGGCAGGTAAGCAGGCAGGCGATTGGGGATGCCGTCCGGGGTGTAGTACGGAAAGAAAGTGTGTGCGGGAGATTTTTCACCCTCATCCTAACCTTCTCCCATCAAGGGAGAAGGGACTGAGTTTCCTGTGGTCTGGATACTGCGATAGGCTGGCTCCTTGTTGGTTGAAGTTGAAGATGTGCAGGCGACGGATGTTTTGGGTTGGGTTGACCGGGTTCCTGTCGTTTTTCAGCCCTACGGCCGGAGGAAATGCGCTTGCTTTTTTACTCTTATTCTCCATGCCTGCCAGCATGGCGCGTTGTGGCGGACGCGGTGGCCGAGGGGACTGCTCCGATTACAGCGGTCGGGGACAGTCGTCCTCTTGTGCCCGGTAAGCGACTTTGGTTGCTGAAAGGTGTTGGCCGTTGATGACAGGAACCCGGTCGGGGTGGGTGATGCGGCGTCGGTCCGGTGATCGCCTGTAGTGATTATGATAGCACGGGCGTTCTGTTATGGGGAAGGGGTGGTTGTCAGAAGCAGGATTTACGGGATTTTAAGGATTGGCAGGATTGGGGCCGTCTCCGCTGTTGCACGGTTCCAATGCTGATGATGGGCAGCGGTTCGGACATGATGGGGGGGTTCGGTGGTAATAACGGTTTAGAGTGAAGGGTCGCTATACAGAACTTTGGAAAGGCATTGGCGAGCGCCAGGTAGCGTTCCGTTTTAGGTGGTTTAGTTTGGCAAAATCCAGTTGCCCGTGCGTGTAGGGGCGAATAATTATTCGCCCCTACGAAGGGAAACCACCTAAATTGCAACGCTATCGCGAGCACCACTGGCTCACGCGTACCCACTTTCCTGGGGCGGAATGTCAGAAGCAGGATTTCCCGGATTTGACGGATTATCAGGATTGCGATCATCCGACGGCAGCGTCGCACCCAATCCGGTACATCCTATAAATCCGGTAAATCCTGCTTCTGACAAGCTACCAAAATGGCTCCCGCGTACCCAGTTTGTCATCGCGAGGAGCGCAGTCCGCCGCTGGCGGATGGCGATCTCGTTCCAAGAGCGACGTTCGTTACCGCGACGAGATTGCCGCGCTGCGCTCGCAATGACAGTTTGGGGAAAGTGGGTACGCGTGAGGCGCCACTGGGCGTTGACATCGGGCGGCTGCATCGGTACATTGTTGCGTGCAGCTGGAAAGCTGCGTTAACAATCGAAAGCGAAGCATCGGGCGCCACAGAACCCAACTCGGCTTAATTGGGAAGGCGGTGAGAATCCGCCGCGGTTGCGCCACTGTAAGCGGGGAGCCTGTCGATGATTTGGCCACTGCCGGCCGCGTTTGATCGCGGATGGCGGGAAGGCATTGGCGAGGCGTTGAGCCGCAAGCCAGGAGACCTGCCTGATGCGCTTCTGGAAATCCGCTCTGCGCCCAACAGGGTTGTTCCTCTTATGTGTCGGCTGGCCGTCCATACCGCCAGTTGGCGCACATCGCCGTAGGCGAAAACTACAACCCTGGTGGAGCGAAACGCCAGGGTTCACTGTTTTCATTCCGGCCAATCGCAAATGACATCCCAAACCGCAAGCACCAAAATGACCGTGGTGGGCATCGGCCCCGGCGATCCGGACCTGCTGACCCTGAAGGGCAGGCAGGCGCTGGAGCGCGCTGACCTGGTGGTCGGTTTCAAGACGGTGCTGGACGTTGTCGCCGGCCGTACCGGGTCGGCGGAGGTTCGTCCCATGGCTTACCGGGACCAGGAGGCGGTGCTGGACTATGCCCAGGAACAGGCCGCTTCGGGGAAAGATTGCGTGGTCTGCGTTTGGGGCGATCTAAACGTTTCCGCCAAGGAACTGTTGAACCGGGTGCGACGGCGGGTTGACACGGTGGAGCTGGTGCCCGGCGTCAGCAGCATCCAGATAGCGTGCGCTCGGGCCGGGATTTCATTGGAAGAATCGCTGTTTCTCACGTTGCACCAGCGATGGGACCGGGGTTCAGAGCTAGGGGAATTGGTTGACACGCTGCGGGAAGGACGTCGCAACGTGATCCTGCTGCCGCGTCCCTTCGACTTCATGCCGCCGGCCATCGCAGCCAACGCGATAGACGACGGAGCGGACCCGCAACATCCGGTTATCGTATTCCAACGCCTGACGCTGGCCGACGAATCGCGGTGGGACGGGACGCTGGCGCAATGCGCCGAATTGCCCGATGAGTTCAGCGACCTCTCGATCATGGTGTTCCCGCGAACTGAGGAAGAAGGGAATTGAGGGGGATGACGGCGAATGACCTTCACCATTCTCTGCGCGGCCATGGCGTCTCTCGTAGGCGCGGCCGTGGGATGCTCGCTGGCGCCGGACTTCAACGGACACGTCTATGGATACTTGCTGGGACAATTGGCAACCATATCCGCGTGGTTGGTGGGCGCATCGATGGGAGCAATTATCGGCGCGGTGGTTGACGCGATAAGGCAGAGACAGAGGCAATGACGACAGCAACTGCAACCGGCCCGGCCACCTCGGATTGGTCAAAAATCGTCCTGGTGACGACGGCGGACACCGACATCCTAACCGCCGAGCGCGCGCTGGTGGGTATGCCCTGGGGCGATTCGGTCAACGTGTATGCCTGCAATCCGGTGGCGTTGGAGGGGGAAAGCGACGCCGCTGCCCAGGCCCGGGATGAACTGCTGAAAACGGTGGAACAAGCCGGGGTAGTCGTACTGCGTCTGCTGGGCGGCAAGCGGGCTTTGGGGGACGTATTCGATCCGCTGGTTGAGATCTGCCTGGCCAACCGTATTCCGCTGATTGCCTGTCCGGGGCATCAGGAATGGGACGAAGACCTGGTGACGGCCTGCACGGCTCCGGTGGCGGAGGTGGAAACGGTTTTCTCCTATCTGATGCGCGGGGGCGTCCTCAATTTCAGAAACCTGTTCCTTTTCCTTGCCGATACGTACCTGGGCGGCGACTACGGCCACGAGGCGCCGGCGCCGATGCCCTGGCAGGGGGTGTATCACCCGGAAGTCGCCGAGGGTACCGGCGTCGCAGAGTACATTGCCGAGCGTTTTGTTCCCGGCCGGCCGGCCGTGGGCGCGCTGTTCTACCGCGCCCACTGGATGAGCGGCAACCTGGCCTTTGTTGACGACCTGATTGCCCGGTTGGAGGGGCAGGATGTCAACGTGCTGCCGGTGTTCTCCTACAGCCTCAAGCACCAACCGGAAGATGATGACGGCGACGGCGGGCACACGCTCACCGATTACATGGTCAACGGCGACGGGGTTCCCAGGGTTGATTGCATCGTCAACACCATGGGCCTTGCCATGAGCGACCTGGACCACCAGCAGGGCGGGACGGGAGCCACCGTTGCCACGGGCTGGTCGCAAGAGTTGCTGGATAAGCTGGACGTGCCCATCATCCAGGGCATCGTCAGCACGGGGAGCCGGTCGGAGTGGGAGGAGAGCTCGCTGGGCCTGGGGCCGATTGATACGGCGATGAACGTGGCGTTCCCCGAATTTGACGGGCGCATCATTACGGTGCCGGTTTCTTTCAAGGAGGAGACGACGGCCGGCGGCAATGGACTGTCAGCGGGCCGGATGCAGCGTTATGTTGCGCAGCCCGACCGGATGGACTACCTGGCGCGCCTGGCGGCTCGGCACGCCGCGCTGCGGCGCAAGGGCAACGGGGACAAGCGCATCGCCATCATCCTCAGCAACTATCCGACTAAAGACGCCCGTATCGGCAACGCGGTGGGGCTGGACACGCCGGCGTCGGCGATCAACCTGCTGAACGCGCTGAAAAACGCCGGGTATCAGGTCGAAGACATACCCGCCGATGGCGATGAACTGGTGCAACGCATCATAGAAAGGTGCAGCAACGATACCGACACGCTGACCGAAGAGCAGTTGCGGCTGGCCGCCGGACACGTGGAGCGGCGGGATTACGCCCGTTGGTACGCGGGGTTTCCGGAATCGGTGCGGGGCGAGTTGCTGGAGGCATGGGGGCAGCCGCCGGGTCACGTGTACCGGACGGGGGAGCGGCTGGCTATCGCCGGGGTGCCCATGGGCAACGTGTTCGTGGGATTGCAGCCGCCGCGGGGATTTGGCGAGAATCCGATTTCGGTCTATCACAACCCCGACCTGACGCCGACGCATCATTACATCGCCTATTACCGGTGGATTCGGGACGTGTTCCGGGCTGACGCGATGATTCACATCGGCAAGCATGGGACGCTGGAATGGCTGCCCGGCAAGGGAGTGGGGCTGTCGGAAGCGTGTTACCCGGAGGTTGCGCTGGACGACATTCCGCTGTTTTATCCCTTTATCGTGAACAACCCCGGCGAGGGGACACAGGCCAAGCGGCGCACGCACGCCACTATTATTGACCATCTCATCCCGCCCATGACGACTGCTGACTCCTACGGCGACATCGCCAAGCTGGAGCAGCTGATGGACGAGCATTACCAGTGCCAGACGCTGGATCCGGCCAAGTTGCCCACGCTGGAGGCGCAAATCTGGGAAATGGTGCAGCAGGCGGAGTTGCACCGGGATTTGGGAGTGGACGAGCAGCCGGACGATTTCGGCGAGTTCATGCTGGAAATCGACGGTTATTTGTGCGAAATCAAGGACGCTCAGATTAAGGACGGCCTGCACACGCTGGGACAGCCGCCGACTGCGGAGCAGATGGTTGGGTTGCTGTGCGCGCTGACGCGGCTGGACAACGGAGCGGTGCCGAGTCTGCGGCGGGCGTTGGCCGAAGCGTTGGGTTATGACTACTACGCGCTGCTGGAAGATCCGGCGGCAGCGGTCAATGGCGCTACGCCGACGGCGTTGCGCGATACGGAAAATGGCCCGGCGATTCGGAACGCCGGGGACGTTATAGAGGCGCTGGAAGCGTTGTGCCGGGCTGCGTATCAGCGGCTTTGCGATGATGGGTTCGCCGCGCATCTGATACCCGGCGTCGTTGCCGACACCTTGGGGAAAACTGACCGGCGCACCGAAAGCGTGCTGTCTTACGTTGGCGAGCATATCTATCCTTCGCTGCTGCGCACCACCGACGAGATTGACAACCTGTTGCGGGGTCTGGAGGGCCGGTTCGTGCCGCCGGGGCCGTCGGGGGCGCCGACGCGGGGAATGGTGAACGTGCTGCCTACGGGGCGCAACTTTTACTCCGTTGACCCGCGGGCGTTGCCGTCGCCAACCGCTTGGGATGTGGGCAAATCTCTGGGTGACGCTTTGTTGCAGAAGTACCTGGACGAGGAGGGCGGATACCCGGAAATGGTGGGCGTGGTGGTGTGGGGGACTTCCGCCATGCGGACCCATGGGGACGACATCGCGCAGATCTTGTACCTGCTCGGTGTCAAACCCGTCTGGCAGGCGGAAAGCCGCCGGGTCAGCGGGCTGGAGGTGATTCCGGTATCGGAGTTGGGACGGCCGCGCATTGACGTTACCGTGCGGATCAGCGGGTTTTTCCGGGACGCTTTTCCCAATCTGATTTATCTGATTGACCAGGCGGTGGCTCTGGCCGCCGGGCAAGATGAAGCGCCGGAGGATAACTACGTGGTCAAGCACGTGCGGGAGGACGCAGAGCGCCGGGCCGCCGCGCCGGAGGATCAACCGACGGAAAGCGCCGGCGACGCATCGCTTTTCCGCATCTTTGGCAGCAAGCCGGGGGCCTACGGCGCCGGCATTCTGGGGGTGCTGGACGAGCGGAATTGGGAAACCGTGCATGACTTGGCCGAGGTGTACACCGCCTGGGGCGGGTACGCCTACTCGCGGCAAGATTTTGGGGTCACCGCCCGCAATGAGTTTCGGACCCGGTTCGGGCAAATCGTCATCGCGGCGAAGAACCAAGACAACCGGGAGCATGACGTTTTCGACAGCGACGACTATATGCAGTACCACGGCGGGATGATCGCCACGGTGCGCTCGCTGACGGGGCGCAACCCGCGGCAGTTCTTTGGCGACAGCAGCGACCCGTCCCGGGCCCGGGTGCGGGATTTGCAGGACGAAGCGCGGCGGGTGTTCCGCAGCCGGGTGGTCAACCCCAAGTGGATGCAGTCCATGCAGCGGCATGGGTACAAGGGGGCTTTTGAGCTGGCGGCCACCGTGGACTATATGTTCGGCTATGACGCCACCGCGCAGGTCATTGAGGACTGGATGTATGAGGACGTAACCGAGGAATACGTGCTCAATCCCGAAATGCAGGAGTTCTTCCGGCAGAGCAACCCCTGGGCATTGCGGGGCATCGTGGAGCGATTGCTGGAAGCGGTGCAGCGGGGCTTGTGGGAAAATCCGCCCCCGGATATGCTGGAGCAACTGCGGCAGATGTACCTGGAACTGGAAACCGACATTGAGGCTCGGCAGGAAGCCGGCGCGCGGCCCAATCCCGCAGCAACCTCGTAACCAGGAGGAAGCGGAAGATGGAAAACACTCTGGAGCTGCTCAAGGAACTGGCCCAGGACCCCAAGATGATGTGGGTCGTGGGCGGCGGTTCCGTAGTCAGCGAAAACCACGCCCACGGCATCAAGGAGCCGGAAGTGCATAACGGCTGGGCGACTATTGAGGCCGACAACTGGCACTTCCACCTCCAGATGGAACGGATCGACGGCATCCAGTTCGTCGAGGCCACCAGCCACGGCGATCTCAAATCCTACTACGTTCGTTTCTCCCACGATTGGGATGAGACTTTGGTGCGATGCTACTTCCCGAATCCCTACCTGGACGACAATGAAAAGCGCACCGAACTGCAACCGGAGAAGCTGCGCGTCTTTGAAGAGGCGCGGGATCGGTGGGTCGGCAAGGAGGACGACCTGGTCTTCGTGGAACGCTGACTCCCGCAAAAGGAAATATGGTCCGCCGGACGGTATTGTGTATCCGGCGGCGGGGTACTAAAATGCCACCGTTGATGAGACTCCCAACCGTCCATCCAACAAAGAGGAGTGAAAACATGGGTATGATCAACCGCTTCCTGTCCGCTACCGACACCGCCGCCTGGGCTCCGTGGCTGGTCCTCGGCGCCATGGCTCTCTACTTGGTCGGTTACGTTGACGGCGGCGTCCACGCTGCGTCGATCGGCGCCCCCGGGATCCTGACCACGGTTCACGAGTTCTTCCACCACGCCCGGCACGTCGCCTTTATGTGCCACTAGGCAACCAGTCGGCCCAGCGTGACGTTTTCGCTGGGCCGACTTTGAAATCGTTCCGGCTTGGACCGGAGCGCAGATTGGCAAGTTTCGCCGCGCGGGCGCTCCGCGGAGCGCCAGGAGGAGTGCGTCGTGAATCTGCCTGAACGGTTTGTCGCCAAGGTCAACGGCCGAGTTGGCCGGCGGACAAACCTATTCAGCCAGAAAGTCATCGGAGGTGCATGATGACGCGCATTCTTCCCACCGCCCTGGTCATGGGCGTGATCGTAGGGCTGCTGGTAGCGGCTTACATGAATATCTTCAACGTCCCCGTCATGGAATGGGCCATCGCTTTGGAAGGTTGCGACATTGACCGCGCCGGCTGCGCGGAGCAGTTGGCAAATGCGGAAGAGGAAGAGCCACTTCCCTTGTCTTTCCTAATCAGCCTGGGCGGCCAGCGCGTTGGCATGAGCGTCGGGCTTGCGGTCATCGGCATTTTGTACGGGGCCGTATTCACCGGCCTTTATCACCTGATGCGCAATGCCACGCCGGGATGGAGTCCCTGGGCCTGGGCCGCCGTGGCCGGGCTGCTGGGCTTTTGGGGCTTGTCGATGTACACACAAATCAAGTTTCCGCTCAACCCGCCCGGCATCGGAGACGAAGGCACACTGCTGGCTCGGCAGGGCTTTCAGTTCCTCTTTATGGCCGTCTCCACGGTGTCGGCCGCGCTGGTGATATATGGGGTCGGACTGGTCAACCGTTCCGCTGCCGGCTCGGGCCGCTGGCTGCGCTACCTCGGTATCGGGCTGGCCTATGCGGTGGTGGCGCTGCTGTTGGCGTTCGCGGTCCCCAGCGTCCGGGATGCCGCGCCGGACTGGCTGCCGCCTGAGCTGACCATGATGTTCCGCACCTTCACGGCCGGCGGGCACTTCCTGCTGTGGATGGGCATTGCCTTCGCTACCGTGGGGTATCGTCTCTATCGGGAGCGGGACGTTCACGCCTACCCGCAGTCGCCGGGCGCCGCTCGCGCCGCGACGGGTTAGCCCCGCACTCAGCCAATATTCCCGGGTGTTACTGTGACGCAACTCGCCGCCGGACGCGAACCGCGCTTCCCCTTCACCGCCATCGTCGGCCAGACGCCGATGAAGCGGGCGTTGCTGCTCAACGCCATCAACCCCCGCATCGGCGGCGTGCTGGTGCGGGGGAAGAAGGGTACCGCCAAGAGCACGGCCGTGCGTTCCCTGGCGGCCCTGTTGCCCCAGGTGCCGGTGGTGCCGGGCTGCCCGTACAGCTGCCCACCCGGCGCGCCGCAAGAGGTATGCCAGCCGTGCCAACAGGCGGGCCGGGCCAGAGCCGCGGCAAATCGGCAGGTTCGCATCGTTGACCTGCCGGTTGGCGCTACCGAAGACCGTCTGGTAGGTTCGCTGGACATTGAGCAGGCCATCAAGTCCGGGGAGAAGAACTTTGAGCCGGGCCTCATCGCCGCGGCGCACCGGGGCATCCTCTATATTGACGAGGTGAATCTGCTCAACGACCACTTGGTGGACGTGCTGCTGGACGCCGCGGCCATGGGGCGCAACTACGTGGAGCGGGAGGGCATCTCGGTGAGCCACGCCGCCGAGTTCATGCTGGTAGGCACGATGAACCCGGAAGAAGGCGACTTACGACCGCAGTTGCTGGACCGTTTTGGGCTGGCCGTGGAGGTTGACGGCGTGTTCCAGCCCGAAGAACGCCGCGAGGTGGTCCGGCGCCGGATGTCTTTCGAGGCCAGTCCGTTCGATTTCATGGATTCCTGGGCCAACGCCGAGCAGGCGGAGCGGGAAAGGCTGATCAGCAGCCAGCAGCGCCTCGCTGACGTGGTGGTGCCGGACGAAATTCTGGAGCTCATCACCGACATCTGCGCCGAATACCAGGTGGACGGCCTGCGCGGGGACATCGTAATGTACAAGACGGCCAGCACAATTGCCGCCTATGAAGGTCGCGCCGTGGTGGACGTTGAGGACGTGCGGGAAGCCGCGCTGATGGCGTTGCTGCATCGCCAGCGGCGGCAGCCCTTCCAGCAGCCGCACCTGGTTACCGAGCAGCTGGACAATATGCTGGAGGATTTCCAGAACCAGCAGCGCAACCGGGAGCCTTCAGCAAACGACGATTCGTCCCAAGACGACCCCGGCGACTCCGATAGCGATAGAGAACCCGACCCGCCGGAACCCGAATCGGAAGATGCGGGCGATGCCGCCCTCGGTGATGAGTGGTTTGAGATCGGCGATCCCTACGCCGTCCAGAACCTGCAAGTCCAGCCGCCCGACCGGCGGGCGCGTCGTTCGTCCGGTCGGCGCGCCACCACCGTGAGCGACACGTCGGCCGGCCGCTACGTCGCGGCCCGGGTGCCCCAGGGAGCGCCGTCCGACTTGGCTCTGGATGCCACGCTGCGCGCCGCTGCGCCGTACCAGCAATCCCGCCACGCCGCCGCCGATGCGGATGCCGCCGCGTTGCTCATTGAGTCGTGGGACGTGCGGGAGAAGGTCCGCGAAACCCACACGGGTTCCCTGATCCTGTTCGTGGTGGACGCCAGCGGCTCCATGGGCGCCCAGCGTCGCATGGTCGCCGTCAAAGGCGCGGTGATGTCCCTGCTCCTGGACGCCTATCAACGGCGGGACCGCGTGGGCTTGATCGCCTTCCGGGGCACCGGAGCGGAGTTGCTGTTGCCGCCCACGGGCAGCGTGGAAATGGCGCAATGGTGTCTCCAGGAAATGCCCACGGGCGGGCGGACACCGTTGTCCCGGGGCATCTATCTGGCCATGGAGACGCTGGAAACCGAGCGGTTGAAGGACCGGGACGTTTTGCCGCTGCTGGTGCTGCTGTCGGACGGACGGGCCAACGTTACGCTGGCCGGGGAACAGTCGTCCAACGTGCTGACGCTGCCTGATGAGGTACGTCATCTGGGCGAAACCGTCGCCGGCGCCAAGATACCGGCGGTGGTGGTGGATACCGAGCAGGATTTCATCAAGCTGGAACTGGCCAAGAACATTGCCGATGCCATGTCGGCCCGCTATATCAAGCTGGATGACCTGGCGGCCCAAAGCCTGGCCGACGCGGTGCGCCAACAACAGGGCAATCACGTCATAGGCTAAACGTCCGTCGCTCCGGCTTTCGCCGGAGTCCATGATGGTACAGATGAACGAATCGGAAACGCAGTTAACGAATTCGGTCTCTGGATTCCGGCTTTCGCCGGAATGACGATGATGGTGCGAATGACGGTGATGGTGCGATTGCCCTGGCACCAACAACTGCCCGGACCGGCCGGCGAGGCCGCTGTGGTAACATGATTACCATCCCATTTTGACCGCGAGGTTCACCATGCCGCGCACCATGCCATATGCCGATATGGATAAAATCCTGTCTCTGTCCAAGCGACGGGGTTTCGTCTTTCAGTCCAGCGAGGTGTACGGCGGGCTGGGATCGACGTGGGATTACGGGCCGCTGGGGGTGGAGCTGAAGCGCAACGTCAAGGAAGCGTGGTGGCGTTCCGTAGTGTCGGAACGGGATGACGTGGTGGGTTTGGACGCCGCGATATTGATGCACCCCCGGGTGTGGGAGGCCAGCGGGCACGTGGAGAACTTCAGCGATCCGCTGGTGGAGTGCCGGCAGTGCCACCGGCGGTTCCGGCAGGACCAGCTGGAAACCGACAACTGCCCGGAGTGCGGCGGGGACTTCACCGAACCACGGCGGTTCAACCTGATGTTCCGCACCTTCATGGGGCCGGTGGAGGATTCCAGCAACGAGGTTTTCCTGCGCCCCGAAACCGCGCAGGGCATCTTTGTCAACTTCCAGAACGTGCAGACGGCCACCCGCAAGAAGTTGCCCTTCGGCATCGCCCAGATTGGCAAAGCCTTCCGCAACGAGATAACGCCGGGCAACTTCACTTTTCGCACCCGTGAGTTTGAGCAGATGGAGATTGAGTTCTTCGTCAAGCCGGGCACCGATGACGAATGGCTGCAACAGTGGGTGCAAGCCCGGTTCGACTGGTACGTGCATTACGGCATCCGACCGGATAACCTGCGGCTGCGGCAGCACGGCGGCGACGAGCTGGCCCACTATGCCAAAGCCACCTACGACATTGAGTATCGTTTCCCCTGGGGCTGGGGTGAGTTGGAGGGCATCGCCAACCGCGCCGACTTCGACCTGGGCCGGCACAAGGAATACAGCGGCGAGGACCTGACCTACTTCGACGACGAAATCCACGAGCGTTACCTGCCTTACGTCATAGAGCCGTCCGGGGGCGTGGACCGGGCTACGCTGGCCTTCTGGCTGGACAGTTACGACGACGAACCCGACAGTAACGACACGCGCACGGTTTTGCATTTTCACCGGGAATTGGCGCCGGTGACGGTCGCCGTGCTGCCGCTGAGCCGGAACGCGCGGCTCGCGCCGACGGCCCGCAGCGTCTATGACCTGGTGCGCCGGCGGTTCCGCAGCCAGTTCGACGATGCGCAGAGCATCGGCCGCCGCTACCGCCGGCAGGACGAAATCGGCACTCCCTACTGCGTGACGGTGGATTTCGACACGCTGGATGACCACGCGGTTACAATCAGGGACCGGGATACGATGAGCCAGCAGCGGATCCCGATTGGTCGCTTGTTGGACGTGCTGCAAGACAGGTACGAGCACGGTTGGTAAGTTGTTTTCAGGGGCAAATATGCCAGCTTCCTTCGTGGGACAGATGCTCAATACCGGCCTGTACACGGCCATCATCGGGCGCAGCGTCAGGTATTACCAATCCACTGGTTCCACCATGGACGATGCTGCGGCGTGGGCCCGTGATGGAGCGGACGAAGGCGCGGTTGTGGTCGCTGAAACGCAAACGGCCAGCCGGGGCCGCCTCGGACGCCGCTGGGTTTCGGACAGCGGCAATCTGTACTTCTCCGTGCTGTTTCGCCCCAGCGCCGATGATTTGCCTTTGCTCAGCCCATTGGCCGGCGTCGCCGTGGCTCGTTCTATCCGGCAGGTCGCCGGCCTGTATCCGGCCATCAAATGGCCCAACGACATAATGATTGAGGATCGGAAGGTCTGCGGTATCCTCGCCGAGAGCGCCTTTTCCGGCAACCAAGTTGACCACGCCGTCGTGGGCATCGGGATCAACGTGGCGTTGGACGTGTCCGCCGACCCGGAAATCGCCGCCACCGCCGCCAGCCTGAACGGATTGGCGGATGTCGAAATCGACCGCGCCGAACTGCTGCGCCGCGTCTTGCAGCACATGGATGGGCTGTACCTGGACTTGCGGCGGGGTCGCTCGCCCATCGCTGAGTGGCGCCGCTGGTTAGACACGCTGGGACAGCGCGTAACCGTCGCCCACTACGGCGCTACCAACACCGGCCTGGCCGAAGATATCGACGAACACGGCAACCTGCTGCTCCGCGCCGACGATGGCGAGCTGTTGACCCTTACCGCCGGAGACATTACCCTTCGGACAGCCCCAGGAGAACTTGTGCGCGATGCTTGAAAACCTCTATCTTGATGGCAAGGTCGTCGTCATTACCGGCGGCGGGACCGGGCTGGGCCTGGAGATGGTGCGCGCTTTGACCCGCTCCGGGGCCAACCTGGTTATCGCCGGCCGGCGGCCGGGGCCGATAGAGGCGGCCCGGGATGAGGTCATTGCCGCCGGGCAGGACGCTATTGCCGTGCCCACGGATGTATCGAAGTCAGCCGATGCCAACGCTCTGGTTGAGGCCGCCATGTCCCGTTTCGGACGGGTGGACGTGCTCATCAACAACGCCGCTATGGTGGCCGACAACGTGCTCAAGCCCATCTGGGAAATCACCGATGACGAGTGGGAATCGGCGATGTCGGTCAACCTCTCCGGCGCTTTTTACTGCGCCCGGGCTGCCGCCAAGCCGATGGCCGACGCCGGCAAGGGGAAGATCATCAATGTGGCATCGGGGTTCGGGCTGCGCGGCGGCCGGGACATCTATATGTATTGCAGTTCCAAGGGCGGCGTCATCCAGCTGACCCGCGTGCTGTCGTTCAGCCTGGCCCGGTACGGGATTACGGCCAACAGCATCGTGCCCGGGTTTATACCCACCATAGATCCGGGCGCGGAAATCAACCGGACGCTGCCGCAATCCGGCGATTTTCTGCCCACCGGGAAACTGGGAAAACCGGATGATTTGGGTCCCATTGCGGTATTCCTGGCATCCGACGCTTCGGATTATATGACCGGCGAAATGTTCATCCTGGACGGGGCGGGTCTGGCGGCCGGCATCGCGCCTACCGGCCACGCTCCCGTTGCGCCGCTGGAACCATAGGATAGGCTATCGCGTATGACACTGCCCGCCGAATACAACCTGGCCGGCCACACCGCCATTGTGGCATCGGCCGGCGGCGATGAGACGCCGTACCTGGCCGCCGCGCTGGCTGAAGCCGGCGCCGCCGTATTCGCCGTGGCGCGCCACGCCGATGCCGCCGAAGCCATCCGCGGGGCCGTTGCCGGCGTGACGGGTAATGACGCTCATTGCTACGCCGGGAGGTGGGACACGCCGGAAGATGCCGCCGCGGTTCTGGAAGCCTTCGCCGCCGTTCATCCTCGCGTGGATATTCTGGTCAACGACACCCGCAGTTTCTTCGCCAAGCCCGCCGCCGAGATTACGCCGGACGAATGGAACACGCTCCACGCCCGCAACGTCCGGGCCACCTTCATGCTGTGCCAGGCGGCGGGGGAGCGGATGCGGGAGCAGCAGTATGGGCGCATCGTGAACGTCATTTCCAATCTGGCGGAACGGGGGATTCACAACTGCGCGGCGTTCAGCGCCACGCAGGCCGCGGTGCTGTCGCTGACCCGCTCGCTGGCGGTGGAATGGGGGCGCAGCGAGATCCGGGTCAACGCCGTGGGTTCCGGCTGGTCAACGGCGGAGGATATACCGCTGGACGTGCAACGCGAGGAGCTGCTGGTGCGCTATACGCCGCTGCGTCGCAAGGGACACCCGCGGGATCTGGCGGCCATGCTGGTCTATCTCTGCTCGCCGCACTGCGACTACCCCAGCGGGCAGCCGGTTTACATTGACGGGGGGTTGAACGCGCATCCGTAGCCCAAAGGTGAATGCCATGAGCGGGGAACCTAAAATGTTCCGTATCGTCAACCCCGACAACCGGGCGTCAGAGGCTGTCACGGAAGTCGAGTTCGCTCAATTGGGCTTTCAGGAACGCCGCGACATCCAGGAGTGGATAGCAGAGAACCCGAGCATTTTGAGTGACGACCTGTTGATAGTCGGTAAGGAGTTCAGCGGGTTTGATCTGACTAACGAACGGCTGGACCTGTTAGCAGTGGATACCGACGGCAAGTTGGTTATCATCGAATTGAAACGAGACGACAGCGGCGCTGATGCCCATTGGCAGGCCATCAAGTACGCCAGTTATTTCAGGCATACCCCTGCTGATCGTATTGTCGGTATGCTGTCCGACTATGCCAGAATAAGCGAAGACGAGGCAGCCAACCGCTTGCTTCAGCACTTGCAAGCTGACGACCTCAACGGCTTGAACGTCGATCAGCGCATAATACTCGCCAGCCACCGGTTTGCCCCGGAGGTGACATCGGCTGTCCTCTGGCTCAATGAGAAAGCCCCCGGCGAAAATCTCATAACCTGCGTCCAGCTGATTCCTTACCAGGACCATGACAGGTTGTACGTACAGGCGTCCACCATCATACCCTTGCCGGGCATTGACGATTATCTTGTCAAAGTTGGCAGCAGTGTTCAGGCTGACGGCGAAGGTGGAGGCAGTTTGCGCGAGAAGCTTCGCCGCACATCCCAACAGCACAAGAACGATAACGTGACGACGTTTCTCCAACGAGCCGCAGACGTAGTTATCCACGAGTTATCGGAAAGGATCAAACCTGACATGAGGAGCCAGTGGGCTGGCGGAGGGCCGCGAGCGCGTCTCTACCGTCTTTGGTATTCGTCGCCCCCGTGGAGTCGCCGAGATATGTGCTACCGCATCAACTTATATCCCCAAAATGAGCGGGGTGAATGGCAAGCAGTAGTAGAATTCCGGCACAATCAAGACGGTCTGACAAAATCGCTTACCGACATAAGCATTTCCGACGAACAGAGTATCGAGGATAATGCCATTAGGGTAAGCATTGGTTCCGACACCTTGAACGAAGACTTTAGCCGGAGAATTTCGGCGACGACCAGGAAGTTCATTGAAGAAATCACGCCTATCGTGAATGAATTCGTTGACTCGGACAACGAAACAGAGGTTCAGCCGGACGGCTGAGGCAAATGATTACCACGGAACAAAAGCAGAAAATCCAGGAATACCTCGCGGCCGCCGACCGCGAGTTCGCCGCCGGCAACCCCTTGGCCGCCACTGAACGGCTGTGGGATGCCGTGGTCTGCGCCCTGTCGGCGGTAGCCCAGCACAACGGTTGGCCGCACTCTGACCGAGATGAACTGTACGCCGTCGCCGAGCGGCTAAATGAGTTGGATGACGACGAGGATGAACCTCTGCTCAGTGGTTTTTCCGCAATGGAGTACCAGCCGGACAAAGTACGCTACGGCTTTTTTGTCCCTGAGGATGAATGCGCCGATGATGCCCGGATGATGGTTAACTGGGTCATCGGTATGGTCAAAGAGCTGGACGCACGCAATGACCACCTTCATGCAAAGTCGGCACGCTAACATAGCGCGCCAATTTCTGGACAAGTCAGTGCGCGAATTCACGGCTGGAGACGAGTTCAACGGCGCCGAGTTGCTATGGGGCGCAGCGGCTCACGCGCTAATAGCGGTTGCTTTGGAGCACGGATGGTATTACGACAGCCACGGCGCTATGAAAGATGTCGTCAGGCAACTGGCGGCCTTGCACCATAGGCCGCAGTGGTTTTCCGATTTTGACACTGCGGAACGTTTTCATGCTCACTTTTATCATGGCCGGTTAACCCGCCGTCAAATAGCCGCCGACCGCCGGTAGCGTTGCAATTTAGGTGGTTCAGTTCCCCAGCAGGGTATCCGAGCGACTAAAACCGCTGCTACGCCAACGGGATTGCCACGCTACGCTCGCAATGACAAAAACCAAACCACCTAAAACGGAACGCTACCCCGACCGCCCCAAAGTAGCCCGTTTCGTTAACCGCCTCCTCAGCCTGTAGGTGGCGCAATCTCACCTTCCGATTCGGCTAGGCTTCGCTGGAAGCGCCCATCCCGGAAGCCGCCGAGCGGTTCCGGCGCCAGGTTATGGCGCCGCGGCATTTGGCGCAGATCCGGTTGCCGATCATCCGCCGTTGCAAAACGTGGCGGAACCACTGTTGTCCGCAACCGCACTCGCCGACCCATTTGGGGACGGACTGTTGCACCCGGTGACATCTTTCGCCCTGGCAGCCGATTTCGCGGGCTTTGGCTTTCCAGACCGCATCGTGGTTGTGCTGCGGGCCGACGATAGCGTGGGCTATCTCGTGCAAGATGGTGTCCTCAATTTCGGCGCGGGTTGCGGCCAGGCAATAGCTCACGGCCAAGTCGATACGCCGCTCGCGGTAGCGACAGACGCCGGCGCGGGTGGTGGCAAGGTCGAAGCCGAAAGTCCACCGCCGATCCACCTTGCCCGTCGCCTGGTGTTCCACCAGCAGGCGTTTTGCCATCGCCTCAGTTTCCCGTAGGGTACATTCGGCAACCGGGGCGCTCTCAACTGCAATGATGGCCGTGTAAAGCACCTCCCACTCGTTGCCGTCGTCGCCTATCACGTCGGCATGGTTGGTGCGGAGCGAACCGATCCGTCCTCGCGTTACTTGACCGCCGGTTCCGCGAAACCGGACCACGCTCCCCACGGGGCTGGCGGCTCCTATGAAATCCGCGCCAACATGGCTGCGCCGTCGTGCTGCCATTCAATTTCTCCGTGCCACGATTATACTGCGCCGCCGAATTGCCGTTCCGGGTTTGGGCGAACTTTTGAAAAGCGTTCTTGCCATTATCGCCCGCGATGCTATAATCGCAAAAACAGGGACGGTTGCAATGATGCAGCCGCCGAAATCAATCCGCATTCCACGAGGAGGCGAGCTCATGGAAAAGGGAGACACCATTATCAACATCGGGCCGGTGGACGTAGCTCTGTCGTACCGGGCGGAGATCATGCCGGACCAGGGCCTGATGGTCCAGGTGTACGGCGACGTCGATGGCGACGACACCGAGATCCTTCGGTTCGACTGCTTCGACCAGGACCCGCACTACCACTATGGCCCGGAGAACATGAACATCCGGCTGCACATGGACAAGACCACCGTCGGCACGCCGCTGGGCTGGACGTTGAAGAACATCCGCAGCAACCTGCCCGCGATGGTGCGCCGAGCCGGCTACGATGAGCTGGCCGCCGCCGTGGAGGCCCAGGGCGTCGATGGCAACAAGATGGACGAGGTGGAGGCGTGCGCGCTGGACAAGGCCCGGGGCGAGCGGCGCACGGTCACGCACTTCCGCGGCGACCACATCTACGAGGCCGGCAACATCCGGTTCGGCGTTGAGTTCCGCTCCAACATCGGCGCGGCCAACGACCGGGGCGTGGCCATCCACGTGCTGACCGACCACCTGGGGCAGGAGTTCGAGCTGCTGGCTTTCGACTGCTTCGAGATCGCGCCGCACTACCACTACGGCCCGCGCAACCAGGACGTGCGGATTTACTGGGATGTGACCACCAGCGGCAACACGCTGGCCTGGACCCTGGACCAGTTCAAGTCCGGCAACCTGGCCAGCATGATTGACCGCGCCGGCTACCCCACCGTAGCCGCCAACGTGGACAACGACCTGGTGCAGGCCGTCATCCCCTCGATGGAGGAGAAGGCTTGGGCGTTGGTTGGGACGAACCAGCAGTAGGCGCTTTCCGATAGGCAAGGCCAACGGGGGCGATGCTGCGCATCGCCCCCAAACTTTTGCCACCTGCAACGCTTGAAAGCCGCCTGCGGTTGGGGTAAGGTGGCTGCGCTACAGTCAGGGTCCATTGGGAGCTTTGCGGCTCCTGGTGCGAGTCCTCCGCCAGGGATTCGGCATTCTGCCTCCCTTGCGGGGCTTGCGCCAATGGGACCCGGTGACTGTAGCAAGTAGCCAAATCCTGAAGCCGCAAGGGGGGTTCCAGAATGCGCAGATTGATCAAAGACCGGAAAGGCGTCATAGTAGCAGTAGCGCTGATGCTGTCGCTGGCAGTGTTGGTGGTATCGTTGACCAGCCAAAGCAGGATGCCGGCCCAAGCCCATGATGACGGCACCCTGCACATCCATCCCACGCCTACTCCGACGCCGTTGCCTCCGTTGAGCTTGAACGGGCCGCTGAGCTTGTCAACCGGCATGGTGTACGAAAGATCGCAGCACCGGCTGGTGGTGACGAGCATCGTGAATAATCCGCCGCCGGAAGGTTGGCATTTTAGCAGTGCCCACGCAAACGTTCACGTAAATTACAAAGGCTGGGACTTTTCGACCGACGCTAATTCATGGGACGATCACGGACGGGTAGCACTGCACGGCAATGTCCTAACGGCTAAATTGGCACTGCCCGAGTACGTTGACTTGACCCAATTGACCGAGCCGATGATTACGAGCGTGCACGCATCAGTGAGGTACGACAACAATAGAGGCCAAAGAGATTTGGAAATCTATGAGCATATGTACGTTGACCTGCGCGACCATCGCAATTGGCGGGAGTAGCGGCATTCACAAATCCCAATTATGCCGACTGAAACTTACTGGATCAGATTGAAGGATCTGCTCGCCAGAAACCTTGCCACCATGGTACTCGGCGCGTTGTTCATGGCCGTGGTGCTCTACGGCCTGGTATCGCTGCTGGCATGGCTCGCTTACCGAATTCCCGGGCTTCCTGATATATTGCGGGCTATGGCGAGTGGAATCGGCGTCAGCACTCCCCGCTTTTGGAATTCAATGCGATAATAGTCGCAGCTGTATTCGTCGCCGTCCAGCTCTGGACGACCCATCGCCGCGCCGACGCCGCCGAAAACACTGCCAGCGCTGCGATACGGACGGCGGAATCTACCGTAAAGAGAAACGCCGCTGAGCAATTCAAGGATGCGGTAGAGCTGTTAGGGTCTGAATCCGACATAGTGCGGACGGGTGGCATTTTGTCGCTGACTTCATCGCCCGAGATTATCCTGAATACCAAGACGCCGTGTTGACGATAGTCGAGTCCTACATTAACCAGCGTGAGGAAACCGACGATGAAGAAGCTACCGTATGACCGCCAGGTTGCAATGGAGGCTCTTTTCACGGGGCATGGGCCTACCACGTTCCGGGGCAAGGAGCACAACCTCAGCCGCGCCTATCTTGCAGGGCTGGCCTTGGAAAACGCTGAGATGCCCGGCGTTATATTGGATCGGTCTAACCTGTACAAAGCCTGGCTCGCCGGATGTAACCTGCATAGCGCCCGGCTGGTTTCCGCAGACTTGCAAGAGGCGAACCTGCGCCAAGCCGACCTGCGAAACTGCCGGCTCAACAACGCCAATCTAAACAAGGCGCGGCTAGAGGGAGCTGACCTGCGTGGCGCTGATATGACCGATGCCACGCTGCAAGGCGCGTTCCTCGATGGCGCCAAAGTGGATGGGCCTCGCCAATTTGAATCCGTAGCGTCGTTGTACGGAGTGTCAGGCTTGGCGCCGGATATACTAGCCGAGTTGACGTCAAAGCGGGCCGGCTTGTTTAGCGAGCCGGCGAACTTTCAAGGGGACCCGTATTATTACTTGCCGCACAGACCTACTCCTTAACGACGGCCTTGCTCCTAAGGCGTGTCGTCAAATTGAGTTACCAAGCGTCAAACCGTTCCGTTTCGGTCATTCCCGCGAAAGGGGAAATCCAGAAACGCTTGCTGTCGCGTAGCGATTTGGTTGTGGAAACGCTTGGATTCCGGCTTTCGCCGGAATGACGGGCCTTAAACCGTCCATATGCGATACCCCTGAGCGGGGTAGCAACAAATGATACGGCCGGCTACATCATAGTATAGCCGCCCGAAACGCTCAGGGTTTGGCCGGTGATGAAGCTGGCGGCGTCGGAGGCGAGGAACACCACCGCATTGGCAATCTCCGGCGCGGTCGCAATACGACGCAGCGGGTAGGCGCGTTTCGCCCGTTCCACGACCTCTTCGGTGAACAGGTCGCCCATGCCTTGCGCCCACATACTTTCGGTTCCGGCGATTTCCGACGGTTCCGGCACCACCAGGCCGGGGCAAACCATGTTGAAGCGAATGCCATAGCGGCCGTTTTCGCGGGCCAGCGATTTGCTGAGGGCGATGACGCCGGCTTTGCAGGCGGAATAGACCGCCTCTCGATACTCGCCCATGCGGCCGGCGTCGCTGCTGATGCTGACGATGGAGCCTTGTTGCCGCTCGATCATGTGGGGCAGCGCGGCGTGGATGCAGTTGATGGCGCCCCATAGGTTTATGTCCACTTCCTTGACGTGCTCGTGGCGGGATTTTTCCATGAAGAGGCGGTCGATGGTCCAGCCCACGTTGTTGACCAGGACGTCCACGCTGCCCAAGCGGTCGATGGCTTCGGCCATCATCTGATCGGTTTTGGCCGGATCGGTAACGTCGGCGTCAATCACCACCGCCGACGCGCCGGTCGCCATCGCTTTCACCTCACGGGCCACCCGTTGCCCGGCTTCCCGGTTCAGCTCCGCGATGGCGACGTTGCTCCCTTCGGCGGCGAAGGCCAGGACGATCGCCCGGCCGATATTATTGCCGCCGCCGGTTACAACGACGTTCTTGCCCTTCAATCCGAGTTCCAAAGTTATCTCCTCCGGCTGCGTGGTCGGGGCAGCCTTTGCCGCAGGGTGTAGAGATTTTCGACGTCTTCGCGGTTGTATTCCAGCAACGTGGTCAGGGCGGTTTGGTCGCCCTGCTGATACTTACGCCAGAGCTGCACGGCGTCACTGCCGTCCAGGTCGGGCAGCTGGCGTTTGATGCCTAACTTGCGTTCGACGGCTTTCAACCCGCCGTAGAGGTTGGCGCGGTGGCAGTCGTGCATCAAGTCCCGGTGTCGCAACCGCCGGCGGAGGTCAATGCCGGGACGCCAGGCCAGAAAGGGCAGGTCAAAGCCGCTGCCGTTGTAGGTGTAGATGGTGGTGACACCTTCCAGGACGTGCAGGATCGCCGGCGGCGTTATGTCGTCCCCCACCAGCTGCTCAACGGACCAGTCGCCGGGAAAATCCACGGCGATGCCGACTACGGTGGGGTAGGAATTGCCGCCGATGAACCCGGTGGTTTCGATGTCCAGATAGGCGTCCATATAGCAAGAGCCACCCTCACCCCGGCCCTCTCCCATCAAGGGAGAGGGAGTCAGTGCGGAGTGGCTTACTCCCAAGGGAGAGGGAGTCAGTGGCGGAAGTGGCGAACTCCCGTGAACACCATGGCGATGCCGGCCTGGTTGGCGGCGGCGGTAACCTCGTCGTCGCGGATGGAGCCGCCGGGTTGGACGATGGCGGTGATGCCGGCAGCGGCGGCCAGTTCGATGTTATCAGGGAAGGGGAAGAAGGCGTCTGAAGCCAGGACACAGCCGGCCGCTTTCTCCCCGGCGGCGCGTTGGGACAGATGGACGCTGACCACGCGGTTGGGCTGGCCGGCACCCATGCCCATGAGCGTCCGGTCCTTCACGAAGGCGATGGCGTTGGACTTGATGTGCTTGACGGCTTTCCAGGCGAAGGCGAGGTCGGCCAGTTCGCTGGCGGTGGGGGCGCGCTCCGTTGCTGTGGTCCACGCCGGCGGGTCTTCGTCGATGGTGTCTGGAGTCTGCACCAGCACGCCGCCGCTGAGGGGGCGCACGTCGTAATCGGTCGTGCCCGGCGCGCTCATCGCCGGCTCCACCGACAAAATCCGCAGATTTCGTTTGCGTTGCAGGATTTCCAGAGCGTCGCCGTCGTAAGCCGGGGCTACGACGACTTCGTAGAATACGGGATCCATGGCCGCGGCGGCGGCGGCGGTCACCGTGCGGTTGAAGCCGACGATGCCGCCGAAAGCGGAAACGGGGTCGCCCTCGTAAGCAAGCTGATACGCCTCAGCCACGTCATCCCGGGAGGCCAGGCCGCAGGGGTTGGCGTGCTTGATGACGCATACGGACGGCTCGGCGTAGTCGCTGACCGTGCGCCAGGCGGCATCGGCGTCCATGAGGTTGTTGAAAGACAACTCCCGTCCGTGCAACTGGGTGGCCCGCGCCAAACCGCCGGCTCCGCCTACTGCGGGAACGTACAACGCTCCGCGTTGATGGGGGTTTTCGCCGTAGCGCAGGCTGGAGACGCGGGTCAGGCCGATGGTTACCTGCTGCGGCATATCCGCTTCAGCGGCCGGGTCGCTTGCCAGGTATTCGGCCACGGCGGCGTCATAGACGGCCACGTGCTGGAAGGCTTTGGCGGCGAGGTTGCGCCGCTGTTGCAGATCCAGACCGTCGCCGGCCAGGGCGTCGGCTACCCAATCGTAATCGGCGGGATCAACTACGACGGCAACGGCCGGGAAGTTCTTGGCCGCCGCTCGCAGCATGGTTGGCCCGCCGATGTCGATGTTTTCCAGGGCGTCGTCCAGCGTAACGCCGGCTTGGCTGATGGTGTCCACGAAGGGATAGAGGTTCACCACCACCATATCGATGGCGTCGATGCCGTGTTGGCTGAGTTCATCCATATGGGCCGGAGAATCCCGCCTGGCGAGCAGGCCGCCGTGGATGACCGGGTGCAGGGTTTTGACCCGGCCCTCCAGGATTTCGGGGGAGCCGGTGACGTCGGACACCTGGCGCGCGGGCACGCCGGCGTCGCTCAGGCTGCGGTGGGTGCCGCCGGTGCTGATCAACTCATAGCCGGCGCTGACCAGTCGCGCACCCAAATCTTCAATGCCGGTTTTATCGAATACGCTGAGTAACGCTTTCAAGTTCCTGGAAATCTCCTTTTCAGTTTTCGGACAGGCCGCTAGATAGCCCCGCCGCCGCCGTCAAAACCGCCGAATCCGCCGCCCGGATCGACGGGGTGATGGTAATTGCCGGCGTCGCCGTGATGGGGCATATGTCCGGCGTCGATGTTGGCGCCGGAATGGTGCCCGATGCCGCCAAACCATATCAAACCGATCGGGCCCCAGGCCCACCAGGGGCGCATCACATCCATCACTGCTTCCCCTTCCGGTTGCGCTTTGTTGCTGCCGCCGCGGCGGCGGAACGGATTTTTCATGCCCATGTCATCTATCCTCCAGTAGTAGCGCTAGGAACTTCGGAAAACAGTCCTGGCTTCGCCGGCGCGGGCCACGATGCGGCCTACGTCAACCGCGTCGGGCAGCCCGGCCAGCAGGGCGTCGGCGCCGGCGTCGTTGCAGACGGCAACCATGCCAAGACCCATGTTGAACACCCGGTACATTTCTTCGTCGCTGATGTTGCCGGCCTGCTGAATGGCGGGAAAGACGGGCGGAACGCGCCAGGAACCCACGCGAAACTCGGCGGCGACGCTATGCGGCAGGGAAGCCGGCATTTTGCCGGGCAGTCCGCCGCCGGTGATGTGGCTCAAGGCTTTGATTTGGTCAAGATACGGAGCCAGCAACGGATAGTAGGCCCGGTGGCGCACCATCAACTCGTCGCCCAGGTTGCGCTCCAGGCCGGGGCAGGTTCGGAACAGGGCGGTTGGGTCGTCATCCAAGCCGAAGACCCGGCGCACCAGCGAGAAGCCGTTGGTGTGGACACCGCTGGAAGGTATGCCAATCAGCCGGTCGCCGGGGACGATGCGGCTGCCGTCCAAGAGCCGACCGCGCTCGGCGACGCCCACCACAAAGCCGGCCAAGTCGAAGTCGGTTTCAGAGTACACGCCCGGCAGTTGGGCGGTTTCGCCGCCGATGAGGGCGCATCCGGCCTCGCGGCAGCCCCAGGCGATGCCGCGCATCAGCATTTCCAGCCGGTGCTCGTCCAGGGCGGTGAAGGACATATAATCGAGAAAGAACAGGGGACGAGCGCCTTTGGTCAGTATGTCGTTGACGTTGAGCGTGACCAGGTCCTGGCCGACGCCCTCAAAGTGGCCCAGTTGAGCGGCGATCTTGAGCTTGGTGCCGACGCCGTCGGTACTGGCTACCAGCACCGGATCGTCGTAGCCGGACAAGGCGAACATCCCGGCAAAGCCGCCGCCGCCGTCCAGGACTTCCGGGCCGTGGGTCATCGCCGCAAAGGCTTTGATGCGGTCTTTCAGGCCGTCCATGGCGTCTAAGGCAACGCCGGCGGCTTCGTAGGAGGACGGTGCCGGGTCAGCCAAAGGTGCTTCTCCGGTAATCGTCACGCCGTGACCGGTTCCAACGCCTGCTTGGTCAATTCCAACTGGACCGGAACCGGATAGTTGCCCGTGAAGCAGGCGTCGCAGAACCCGCCCTGCTTGCCTCGCACCAATCCCATCAATCCCCGCACGCTGAGATAGCCCAGGGTATCCGCTCCGGTTACGTCACGGATTTCGGGAATGGTCTTGTTGGCGGCGATCAACTCCTGGCGTGTCGCCATGTCCACGCCCAGGTAGCAAGGATGCTTGATAGGGGGCGCACAGACGCGGAGGTGGATCTCGGCGGCGCCGGCCCGGCGCAACAGCTCCACCACGTGAGGCGTCGTGGTGCCGCGGACGATGCTGTCATCAACCACCACCAGGCGCTTGCCGCGGAGCACGGCCGGCATGGGATTGAATTTCTGTCGCACGCCACGGTCGCGACGCTGCTGCTCCGGTTCGATGAAGGTGCGCCCGACATAGCGGTTCCGCACCAGTCCGTTGGCGAAAGGAATGCCGGATTCCCGGGAGTAGCCCACGGCGGCGGAAGTGGAAGAATCGGGAATGCCGATGACCAGGTCGGCGTCCGCTGGGTGCTCGCGGGCCAGTTGCGCGCCCATTTCCTCGCGGACGGAGTGCATCAGGCGGCCGTCCATGACGCTGTCGGGCCGGGCGAAGTAGATCCATTCGAAAACGCACAGAGCCCGATTGCGACTGGACGCGCCTTCGTAAATTTCGGAGTGAACGCCGTCCTGATCCAGCACCACCACCTCGCCGGGTTCCAGTTCGCGGACGAACTCGGCCTGCATATGGTCCAAGGCGCAGGTTTCAGAGGCGGTGACCCAACCGTCGGGCAGACGGCCCAGGCACAGCGGACGAATGCCCAGGGGGTCGCGGGCCGCGATAACAGCATCTGGAGTCAACAACGTCAGGGAAAATGCTCCCTGCATCAGGCGCATGCCGTAGAAAATACGATCGGCCCAAGTTGCGCCGGGCGCGTTGACGAGGAGATGGGCTATGGCCTCGCTGTCGGTACTGGTCTCGAAATGACATCCCCAGCGCGTTTGCAGCAGTTCGCGCAACTGTAGCGAGTTGATGATGTTCCCATTGTGGGCCACGGCCAGCTGACCGTTAAGTCCGCTAACCAGCAGCGGCTGCGCGTTGGAGTACCGGCTGGATCCAGTGGTGGAATAGCGGGTGTGGCCGATGGCCATTTCCCCGGTGAGGCGGTCGATGTCGCCATCGTGAAAGGCTTCCGACACCAAGCCCATCCCGGTGTGGACCTGTATCTTTCCCGCGTCCACCGCCGCCACTCCCGCCGACTCCTGGCCGCGGTGCTGCAAGGCAAACAAGCCCACGGCCGCCAGGGACGCGCTGTGGCTGCGCTCCTGGTATATGCCGACTATCCCGCACTCCTCGCGCGGGTGGTCGAAGGCAGCGGACTGCAACCCATTGATAATGCACCAGCTCATGGTGGCATTCTATTGGGCAGCCCCAACCAGGTCAACGGCAAAAGCAGCGATTTGCCGGCTGTGACGCACGGTGGCAATGGCGCAATAGGCGTTCAGTCGCGTTCGGGGATGATCTGGACCTTGCGGCCTTCGCCGTAGCCGACACTTTCGGTACGGACGCCGTCTCGCTCGCCCAGATAGAGATGTATTACCCGGCGATCCGACGGGGTCATGGGTTCCAGAGTGATGCTGCGGCCGGTTTGGGCGACGCGATTGGCGACGCGGTCAGCCATCTCCCGGAGGGAGTCCTCCCGGCGGCTCCGGTACTGTTCAACATCCAGCGCGACCCGGACGTCCTGATCGAACTGCTGGCGCACGATGCTCTGCACGATAAACTGCAAGGACTGGAGGGTGTTGCCTCTGCGGCCGATGAGCAGCCCGGAATCGGGCCCGTGGATGTCGATGACAGGCCCGCCGGCCAGTTCATCGTGTTCAGAGCGGAGGTTAACGTCAACTTCGGCTCCGACGATGTTCAGGATGCGCTCGACTGATTGGATTGCGAGACCGGCCGGGGTTTCCGCAGTCGGGCGAGGCGGCGTTTCAGGTTGAGCGTCGCCAACCCGGGTTTCCGCTTCGGGCTCGTCTTCAGCGTCGTAAGCATCATAGCCGGAGTCAGCGTCGTCTTCCGGGGAGTCGGCGGCGAGCCGGGTAACTCGAACCTCGGCGAGCTCGCCGCCGATGCCGAGGAAACCCTGACGGCCCCTATTTAGTATTTCGACCTCGACCTCGCTGCGGTCGGCGCCGAGAGCTGCGAGCGCCAGTTCTTCGGCCTCTTCTACGGTTCTCCCGGTTTGCACTATCTGATCCATCGGGTCTATTCTCCTGAGGTTCGGGAGCCGGCGTCACCGGCGCGACTTCTTCGGTCTCTCCGCCACGACGCGGGAACAGCGGGAACAACGGCCCCCAACCGGTGATAAAGTACTGGATACCGATGCCGATGAGATTGGAGACCACCCAGTAAAGGGGCAGTCCGCTGGGCCAACCCAGGGAGAATGCCCCCAGGAAAATGGGCATCATCCACAGCATCATCGTTTGACTCGACTGCTGACGGGGGTCGGGTGACGGCATCTGGGTCATCTTCTGCTGCACCCAGGTGGTGACCGCCACCAGGATGGGCATAACGATGGGGGACGGGTCCGGCTGGCTCAAGTCCAGCCACAAAAAGCCGTTGTTAACCGGTACAGCAGCATGAATGGGTACGAAGGTGATCCACGAATACAGCTTGTCCGACAGGCGCACCAGGTCTTCGGGGTTGTTGAACAGCGTCAGGATCAGGACGCGGAACAGGCCGATCAAGATGGGCATTTGGACGATCAACGGCCCCAGGCAGCCGATGGGGTTGACGCCGCTTTCCCGATAGAGCCGCATGGTTTCCTGGGAGGTACGCTGCCGATCGCCGGCGTAACGCTCCTGGATCTCCCGCACACGGGGTTGCAGCGCGGTCATGGCGCGCATCTGGCGCAGTTGGCGCACCGTCAACGGGATGGTGACCACGCGAACCAGCACGGTGAAGACGATGATCGCCACGCCCATCTGCGAGAAGCAGACCACGTACAACACCAGCAGGGTGTTGAGCATGGGCCGAATGATGATTTCGTTCCACAGCAGAACGAATATGGAGAAGAATTCCACGGGTGTTGACCTATCTCGTCATTGAGCCTAGTTGCACCGGGTGTTTTCGCTGGTGTCATAGCACCACATGATATTGATGCCGGAGCGCACCTGAACGCGGCGGACCTTGCCATCGTCGGACCCGATGTACACCGAATCGGGCGGATCGGCAATTCCGGCGGACCGGCTGCTGGCGACGATCAACGGCGCTTTAATTTCGGCGTCGCCCACGGTCAGGGACGCAATCTCCTGGGCTGGGCCGTGATCCGATACGGTGGCGCGAAGCACCGCCAACTTACCCTCCACCGTGCCCACCACCAGACCCCGTTCAAGGAGTATCGGGTTGGCAACAATGGGCGCTCCCACATCGTAGGCCCAGAGCAGCGTTCCGTTGGCATCGAGAGCGTACACCTTTCCATCCATGGACGGGGCGAAAACGGCGCGCTCGGAAGCGACCGGGGTAGCCCACCACCAGTTGGCAGCTTCGTGCTGCCAGCGGGGTTGACCGTCATTGAGGCGCAGGGCATAAAGCTGCCGATCAAAAGAGCCAACGATCAAGAGATTGTTGAAGATCAGCGGCGTGGCAACGATGGCGCCGCCGGTTTCAAACCGCCATTTTTCCGCGCCGGTGGTCAGGTCCACGGCGTACACGGTTCCGTTTTGCGATCCGAAGTAGGCCACTCCATTGCGGAGAACCGGGGTGGACCAGATCTCGCCGCTGGGCTCGGTCCGAAAGGGAGACCAGCGCAACTCGTCTCCGGTCAGGGCGTTGTAAGCGTAGAGGCCGCCGTCTTCAGAACCCACCGCAACGATACCACCGGCTTCGTCCAAGCCAGGACTTCCAACCAACGGCGTCATGTCCTCGGCCTCGATGTTGGGCTTGCGCCAGGCTACTTCCACCGGGCCGCCCGCGGCGGGAGGGTTGAAAGCGTACAGGAATCCGTCAATGCCGGCGACGTACAGATAGCGGCCCACCGTGGGAGGGTTATAGGCGCCGTGGAATCCCCGGTCGGCCCCGATTGTTGAGATCCAGCGGGCGCTGACGCCGTCAGGTCCCAAGTCGTTCAGGGCGTAAAGTTGACCTTGCAGCGTCGTCGCGTACACCACGTCGTTGATGGCGGCCACCGAACCCCAACCGCGGGTCGATGCGCCCAAGTCGCGCGCGCATCCGGTGGCGGCCAGACACAAAAGCCCGGCCAAGGCCAGAAGGGCCGAAAATCGCCAAAGCGAGGAGGTGTTTCGATGGCGCGGTTGGACCGCGGGGTTGCGGGAGGGCGGGAAAAGTCTTGACATGTTCAAAGATCAGGTAACCGGGTCGTATCCCGCGCCGCCCAGGGGCCGGCAGCGCAAGATCCGGCGGAACCCGAGCCAACTCCCTCTGACGAACCCGTAACGGGTGATGGCATCGACGGCGTACTGCGAGCAACTGGGTTGGTAGCGACACAGCCCCGGCCAATAAGGGGACAATACCAGCTGGTACAGACGGATTGAGCCGATGGCCAGGCGTCTCATGCAGTACCGTCCGGGTGGAAAGGTTTTTGGGAAGCGTCGGCGCGAGGCCCACCCAAGGGGGTCCGCCGGATCAGGTTATGGGTGGCCATTCGCAATCGATTGAAATCAGCTTCGCCGGCTCCACGTCGAGCGATGAGTATAGTATCCCATCCGGGGGCCGTATCGGCATTTCGGATCGTTTCGCGCAAGCGGCGTTTCACCTGGTTCCGGACCACCGCATTGCCGATCCGCTTGCTGACGACGAAACAGTACCGGTTATGGTCAAGGTGGTTCGGCAACAGGCGAACCACCAGCAGGCGGTTGGCCGCGCTGCGCCCCTGGCGATGAATTTCGGAGATTCGCTTTTGACTGCCGAGCCGGTGACGTTTCTGCATCGGACACACGCAGCCGGCGACGGCACTTGGCGAATTAAGATGGGCCAAGGGTTTAGACGGACAGCCGATGCCGGCCCTTGAACCGGCGACGGCGCAGAACGGCGCGACCATCGGAGGTGCGGGAACGGGAGCGAAAGCCATGCACCCGGGCACGGCGGCGCTTTTTGGGCTGATAGGTGCGTTTCGGCATGGTGTAACTCCGATGGCGATTATGGTACTGCCAAACCCGATTTGCGTCAAGAAATCCCGGCCATTGGCAGGGTCTTTCGGTTGTCGTTGCGAGGAGCACAGTCCGCCTCTGGCGGATGGCAATCTTGTCGTTGGAACAGACCCGTTTGTGGTTAGCCACCGGAGCCTTGACGGGATTGCTTCGCTGCGCTCGCAATGACAAACATGAAAACCGAAAGACCCTGGGCCATTGGGGCAGTTACGTTAAGTTCCGCGTCGGGTTATAATCGCTGCAACTATGGACGATTGAGGCTCTTTCTCACGGGTAGTGCGACGATGAAAGAACGCTACGAACAAGAAATCGAGCAACTGCTGAGCGAGTTGGAATCTGAAACCGACGCCCCGGACGCCACACCTCCGAGCACCGCACCGCCGCCGGACGACCAACCATCTCCTTTCGCGCCCCGCCCAAAGCAACGGACGAGGCTGATTTCTCCTACCAAGTTGGCGGTGGTCGGGGGGGCGCTGGCTTTGCTCGGCTTATTGGTGGCGCATCTCATGTGGCTTTCGATGGCCGGCATGGTGATTATGGCGCTGGCGGCCGCGTGGATGTTCTTCCAGCGGATGGGTTCCCAGCAACAGCAATACTGGCGAGGCCGTCCGGTGGAAGCTGAGCCGCAGACGGGCTGGCAACGTTTTCGACGCTGGTTGTCGAAGTAATCACCAGCCGACCGCGGCGCCATCCTTGCGGGGTTCACTGCCACCGCTCAGTACGCCGCTGTCCGGGTCACGGCTGATTACCTGCCCGCCACCCATGCCGCCGGCGCCGCCGCGTTGGGGGCCGTGCATCACGTTGACGCGGTGGCCGCGGCGGTGCAATCCGGTTACGACATCCTGATCAACATCGCCCTCGAGCCAAACGCCGTCGCCGGCAACCTGGAAGCGCAGGGCGTTCAAAGCGTCCTGGGCATCCATTCCGAAGTCCACCATGTTGGTGATGACCTGGAGATGGCCCTGGGGCTGCATGAACCCACCCATGACCCCGTAGCTGAGCCACAACTCGCCGTCCCGGGTCGCCAGGGCCGGGATAATGGTGTGGAAGGGTCTTTTGCCTCCGGCCAGGGCGTTGGGGTGTCCGGGCACTGCGCTGAAAAGAGACGCCCGGTTGTGCAGGACGATGCCGGTGCCGGGCGCCACCAGGCCGGAGCCGAAATTGGCGAACACGCTGTTGATCAGGGAGCAAGCATTGCCGGCGCCATCGATGACGCTGATATAGACCGTATCGCTTCCCGGCACCATCCGGCCATACGGAGCCGTGTCCATGGCGCGCTCCGGGTCGATCAGAGCGCGCCGCCACCGGGCATACTCTTTGGAGATCCAGGCATCCGTGGGGACTTCGGCGCAGCGGGGGTCGGCGAGATATTCGAAGGCGTCCGCGAATCCCAGGCGCGTCGCCTCGATAAGATGGTGATAGCGGTCAACGCTCTGTGGACCCATGCCGGCAACGTCGAAGCCCTCAACGATGTTCAGCGCTTCCAGCGCAATGATGCCCTGGCCGTTGGGCGGACACTCCCAGCAGGTCACGCCTCGGTAGTCGGTACTGATGGGTTCATCCCAATCGGAATGGTGAGCCGCAAGGTCTGGTTCGGACAGCCAGCCGCCCTGTTCCTGCACGAAGTCAGCCATCGCGGCGGCGATGGGGCCGGTGTAGAACGCCTCGCTGCCGCCCTCGGCTACGGCGTGAAGGGTGCGGGCCAGCGTGGGCAGGCGCATCAAATCGCCTTCCCTGGGGGCACGACCGTTGACCAGCATTTCCTGGCCCGACGGCAGCGCGGCCAGTTTGTCCTCCTGCTGCTTCCATTGGAAGCTGATGATGTCGCTGACGGGGAATCCGTTCTCGGCGTAGTCAATGGCCGGCGCCAAAACGTCGGACAGGGTCATAGTTCCTTCGCTTTTGAGCAGGACCTCCCAACCGTGGACGGTTCCGGGGACGGAGACGGACAAGGGGCCGAAGGCCGGCATTCGCCGGTGACCCTTGACTTGCAGGTCTGCGATGGTGGCGGTCATGGGGGCCCGGCCGCTGCCGTTGAGGGCCACAGCCTCTTTATTCGCCGCTTTCCAGACGAGGGCGAACACGTCGCCGCCGACGCCCGTTGACATGGGCTCGACCACGTTGAGCGTCGCCGCCGTCGTCACCGCGGCGTCCACAGCGTTGCCGCCGTCCATGAGGACGCGCAGGCCGGCCATGGCGGCCAGGGGTTGGCTGGTGGCAACCATGCCGTGAGTGGCGTGGACGGTGGAACGGCGAGAGTTGAAGAACATGAGGGTGGCTCCGGTTCAGGACTGGCCGGCAAAGGCGGGCGTCCCTTTTGTACACCCCTGTAGCGAGATTGACAAGGCGAAGGCGGATAGGCTACTCTGGGAGCGACTTGGCGTGCGCAGCTGCATTTTGCGCCAAGTCTAAATTCGCCCTGGCGTCCGCTATCGCTCACGTCAGGTTTAAGTTTTCCCTGGCGTCCGCTATTGCCCACGTCAGGTTTAATTTCGGGCGGCTTTTGCGAAAGTCGCCCAATTTTGCGCAGGAGGGATAGATGGCAGAACGAGTGGCAAACTTCATCGATGGCGCATACTGGCAGCGCATCGTGTCGGACGAATTCAACCGGGCACGCATCGACTTCGACGCGTTGGCCCGGGCAATGGCGAAATGGAACGAACATCCTGCGTACCTACTACTACCACTGTATGCCTTACCAAAGCAGCCAGCCATCCAGAGAGGAAAGCGAGCGATACGCAGCCAGTCAAAGATTCTTCAATGCACTGGAGCTCCTGCCCCGTTTTGAAGTACGCTTGGGCCGCCTGGAGTTCCGGGGCAACCGCCCCGACGGCAGACCGATTTTAGAGCAAAAGCGCGTCGATATTATGCTGAGTGTCGATGTGGTTCAGCTTGCCGCCAAGGGCCAGATCACGCAAGCGAACCTGCTGGCGGGAGACAGCGATTTTATCCCCGCCGTTGCCGCTGCCAAAGCGGAAGGCATTCTGGTCAGATTGTTCCATGGCAGCAGTTGCCACGCCGACCTGTTGCGTGAAGTTGACGAGCGGGTGAAATTCGAGCGGGCGTTTGTCGATTCCGTCTCGTTGCGCTAGGCCGAGTCGCCGGCGGACGCTGCTAATCCGTGTGATAAGATACCAACCGCCGCATCCGCCTGAACCGGCGGCGGCGCAGTCATCGCACCAGCCCCCACCCGGAGGTTCTCAATATGGCTATCACCGTAGGGCAGCCCGCGCCCGACTTCACCTTGCACGAGACGCCGCAACAGCAGCGCAGCCTCAGCGACTATCGCGGCAAAAACGTCGTTATCGCTTTCTTCCCCGGGGCGTTCACCGGAGTCTGCACCACCGAGATGTGCGCTCTGCGGGACCGGATCGACCAGTTCAGTTCGATGAACGCCGAGGTGATTGGGATCACCGTTGACCCGCCCTTTGCGCAGGCGGCGTGGAAAGCGGCGAACAACGTGGAGTACACATTCCTCAGCGACTACAACCGGGAGGTGGTGAACGCCTACGACGTGGCGTTGCCCGGGTTGGCCGGTATGCAGGGATACGTCGCCGCCAAACGCGCCGTGACCATCGTGGACGGCGAGGGCATCGTCCGCTACCACTGGGTTTCAGAGTCGCCTGGCGTGGAGCCTGACTATGAGGAGGTTCGCGCCGCCGTGGCCGCTCTGGGTTAGTCGCGCCAGGCGAATGCGACTTCAGTGTGGTAGGGGCGAATGATTATTCGCCCCTACATTTCAGGCGACGGGCCAAGGGTAATTGACGAGGCGATCAACCAGCGTTTCGGTCAACCGTTGCGCATCCACATTCAGGCACACATCAACATTAGCCTCCCGCCCGGTCATTCCGTACCAGTCCACCACCGTCTGACCTCGGGTCAGATGGCTTTCCGTATCAATTGCCACCGGCAACCGCACCATCGTCATCAGGGTTGGATCGATGGCGGCGGCTACGGCGGGCACGTCGTTGTATCTGACTGCCTCGCCGTCCGCCAACCGTCCCAGGCGACGATATGCCGCCCGGGTGTACGTGGAGGCCGAAACCAGAAGCTGAACCGCCGGCGCAGGGCAATCGCGCAACAGTTGGAACTGGTCATCCGACAGGCCGCAAAGGTCGCACACGTCCAACCCAACTTGCACGATGGGAGCGCCGGAGTCGTACAAAATCGCCGCCGCTTCCGGGTCCTCGTATAGATTGGCCGTGGCGACCGGTGACACGTTGCCAGGCACCCGTACTGCGCCGCCCATGACCACCACGCCGGCCAGCGCGTCCGCGATCTCCGGGGCGATACGCAGCGCTAAAGCCAGGTTAGTCATTCGACCCAGCGCAAGGACCGTAATCTCGCCCGGCGACGCGAGGGCGCGCCGGGCGATTTCGACCGCCGCCCAACTGTTGGCGACTTCCACCCCATACGGGTCATCGTCGTCAGGTTCGTTGGCGCCACCGAGGGCGTCATCGCCGTGGATGTGGGCGGCCCACCCTTCGTTGGGCGAGCGCAACAGGGGCCTGGTTGCGCCGGGATAAACCGGTATGTCGGTACGTCCGGCTGCGGCAAGGATGCGGCGGGCGTTGGCGGCGCACTGAGGCATGGAGCCGTTTCCGTAGATTACGGTGAGCGCTTCGACCTGCAACTCCGGGCTGGCCAACGCAAGCAAGATCGCGGCGCAGTCGTCCACGCCGGGGTCGGTGTCGATTATCACTCGTTTGGGCATGAGCAAAGTTCCTGACGGGGGAAGCTCTGGATTCCGGCTTTCGCCGGAATGACGGGTTGGGGTTTTGACGGCTGGCATGGGTTGAGGCATTATACCGGTTGCATTGCAGGCCGCATTAAGCGGCCTTTACGGAGGGAAATTAATGCCGGTGAACGAAGTTCAGGGGGTCGTATCCCGGGCCAGAGGAGCGCCCGTGGAGTTGGTTCCGATACTGGTGCCGGACCCGGGTGAAGGCGAGGCTTTAGTGCGGGTACAGGCGTGCGGCGTGTGCCACACCGACCTGCACTACCGGGAGGGAGCCATCAACGACGAGTTTCCGTTTTTGCTGGGACATGAAGCGGCCGGCATTGTCGAAAAGGTTGGACCCGACGTGACCAACGTGCAAGCGGGCGATTTCGTAATCCTGGCCTGGCGCGCTCCCTGCGGCAACTGCCGTTCCTGCCGGCGCGGTAGGCCATGGTACTGCTTCGCCAGCCGCAACGCCCAGCAGAAAATGACCCTGACCGACGGGACATCGCTGTCGCCGGCTTTGGGCATCGGCGCATTTTGCCAGCTGACGCTGGTGGACGCGCTACAGGCCGTCAAGGTGGACCCGGCGGCAAACCCGCAGGCGGCGGGACTGATCGGCTGTGGCGTGATGGCCGGGCTGGGCGCGGCCATCAACACCGGGGGCGTCAGCCGGGGCGACTCGGTGGCCGTAATCGGATGCGGGGGCGTAGGCAACGCCGCCGTGGCCGGATCCCGGCTGGCCGGCGCCCACACCATCATCGCGGTGGATATTGACGACCGCAAATTGGAGTGGGCCAAAGGTTTCGGGGCGACACATACCATCAACTCGACGCAGGCCGACGCAGTGGAGGCGATCCGCGCCCTGACCGAAGGGAATGGCGTCAACGTGGCGATTGAAGCGGTGGGGAATCCGGCCACCTACGAGCAGGCTTTCTACGCGAGGGACCTGGCCGGCACGGTGGTGCTGGTGGGCGTGCCGGACCCCACGATGAAGATTGAGCTGCCCCTGATCGAGGTCTTCGGACGTGGCGGTTCCCTGAAATCTTCCTGGTACGGCGACTGCCTGCCGACGCGGGATTTTCCCATGTTTATCGACCTGTACCTGCAAGGCCGGCTGGACCTGGACACGTTCGTCAGCGAGCGCATCGGCATCGGCGACGTCGAAGCCGCTTTCGCCAGCATGGAACGTGGAGAGGTTTTGCGGTCGGTCGTGGTGATGTCGGAGTAGCAGAATGGCTAACTTCGCGCTTATTCACGGCGCATGGCACGGCGGCTGGTGCTGGTGGAAGGTCGCGCCGCTTTTGCGCGGCGCGGGCCACCTGGCTTTGACGCCCAGCTTGAGCGGATTGGGAGACCGGGAGCATCTGGCGCGTCTGATGCCGCCGGCGGTGTTGAATCTGGATTTGCACATACGCGACATCACCGAACTGTTGGCCGCCAACGATCTCCGGGAGGTGATTCTGGTGGGTCACGCCTACGCCGGCATGGTGATCACCGGAGTGGCGGAGTTAGCGCCGGAGCGTATTGCGGCCCTGGTTTATGTCAACGGCGTCGCTCCGTGCGACGGTGAGGCGATGGTTGATCAACTGGAAGCAGTACGTGGACCGGAATTCGTTGCCAATGTCCGTCAGCACATCGCCGATGGCGAGCCATTTTTGCCGGCGCCCACTACCGCGGAAGAAATTGCGGAGCGGTGGTCCATCACCGCCTCAGACGACCAGGCGTTTATGCTGCCACGGCTTTCACCACAGCCGACCCTAACTTTTTCCCAGCCGGTCAGGACCGGAAACCCGGCGGCGACGGCTTTGCGACGCGAATTCGTGCTGTGCAGCGAGTCCGGGTTCGAGCCGGTAGCGGAACGGGCCGGCGCATCCGGCTGGGGAGTTCACCATATCGACACGGGACACGATCCGATGGTTACCGCGCCGGCAGAGCTGGCCGCCATATTGCTGGGTATCGCTGGACGCTAGACCGGTTCGATAAAGACCGGCGCGCCGCCCGGCTCAGGATGGCGGTGGTTGATCAGGGCTTTGATAATCCGAGCTTCGCTTTCTCGGATGGCAGCATCGATGCTCTCCTGGGTGGGCAGGGTTGCAACCTCCGCTTTTAGCGCGGCGACTTCCCCGCTGAGGGCGTTGAACTCGTCTCTGGTGGGGAGCTTCCCGGTGCGCCGCACTTGCGCAATGTGGCCGCTAACGACGGCAATTAGTATCAGGACGCCGATGGCGATGATAGCGATTTCCTCGCTACTCAACGTAATCTCCATGCTGCTTGCCATCCTTCCAATCAGCACCAAGGACACCATTCCCTATTGCCAGTATTGTACCATCCGTCCGTGCATCCCGCAGAACCGCCTTTTCACAGGCAGGATATGCTAGGATAACGCCGGTATCGGCAGATTGGAACTGTCATTGGAAGGAGAAAACCATTATGGCGAATACCCCGTTGGGGCTTGACATCAGGGCCTGCATTTTTGACGTTTTCGGCACCGTGGTTGACTGGCGTTCCAGCATCACCGAGCAATGCGCCAACATGGGCCGGATCAGGGGCATTGACCGGGATTGGGGCGCGTTTGCCGATGCCTGGCGGGGCAAGTACCGGCCCTATATGGACAAGGTGCGCAACGGGGAGTTGCCGTGGACCAATCTGGACGCGCTGCACCGGATGTCGCTGGACGAGGTGCTGGACGAGTTTGAAATCAGCGGCCTGAGCGATGAAGAAAAGATGGAGGTTACCTTCTTCTGGCACAACCTCCGCCCTTGGGCGGACAGCGTGCCGGGCCTCTACCGCCTGAAGAACCGGTTTGTCATCGCCCCGATGTCCAACGGGAATATCGCGCTGATGACCAACATGGCGAAAAACGGCGGGATGCCCTGGGACTGCATCCTGGGGGCCGAAGTGGCCCAACACTACAAGCCGGACCCGGAGAGCTACGGCACGGCGGTCAAGCTGCTGGGCTTGCAGCCGGAGCAGGTGATGATGGTGGCGGCGCACCAGGGCGACTTGCTCGCCTCTGCCAAGGTGGGCCTGCGCACGGGGTTTGTGCCGCGCCCCCGGGAGCATGGCCCGGACCGCACTCCAGATCCGACGCCGGATCCGTCTTTCAACGTGGTGGCGGACAGTTTTGTGGATCTGGCGGCAAAGCTGGGCGCATAAAGTAGCGGCGATCCAGAAGTAATGTAGGGGCGAATGATTATTCGCCCCTACGTATCCGCAACGGGTTGCAGGCCACAGGCCGCCGCCACCAGTTCGTAGGAACGGACGCGGTCTTCGTAGTGGTAGCAGATGGTAACCACGCTGAGATCCGGCGTCTGATAGTCCTCGGCCACCTGCTCCAAGCCGGCCTTTACCTGTTCCGGGTCGCCGTCCACGCAGTTGCGGAGGTACTGCTGCACGAATTGCCATTCGTTGACGAGGTATTTGTAACTGGCCGCCACCTCTGGCGACGGTATGCCCTTGGCCCGGCCGGTTACCGAGCGCAGCCGCCCGAGATTGCGGCTGGCCGCGATGCGGCGGGCTTCTTCCTCAGTATCGGCGCACAGCACCTGCACTCCCACGTTGACCAGGGGCTCCGACAGGTATTCCGACGGCTCGAAGTTCTGCCGGTAGGATTCGACAATCTGCGGCCCATCGGCAGCGCCCAGGCCGAAGAAGTGGGCGTAGGCGAAGGGCAGGCCCATCTTGGCGGCCATGAACGCGGATTCGTAACGGGACCCCAACAGCCATACGTCGGGCTTGGTTTCCGAGGTCTCCGGCGCAGCCAGCACCTCGTGGAAGGGGTGATCGTCCGGTTGGGTGTCGCCCAGATAGTTGATGACGTCCCGGACTTGCTGGGGGAAATGGCGGATGTCCTTGGGCATGCTCGGGTAGGCTAACGCCGCCGCGGTGATCTGGTCGCTGCCGGGGGCGCGACCGATACCGAGATCGATCCTTCCGGGGTACAGGGAGTCCAAGATGCGGAAGGTTTCCGCCACCTTCAGCGAGCTGTAGTGAGGCAGCATGACGCCGCCGGATCCCACCCTTATGCGCGTGGTGTGGGCGGCGATCTGGCCCACCATCACCTCCGGGGCCGTGCCCGCGAAGTTGGGCAGGTTGTGATGCTCCGCCACCCAATAGCGTTGATAACCCAAGCGCTCGGTGGCTACCGCCAATTGGATGGTTTCACGCAGGGCCACGCCGGCGCTGCTCCCCTCCCGCATTGGCGACTGGTCAACCACGCTCAGTTGCAGTTTTTGGCTCAAATCATCCCCTGATGGCGCTGACTATATGCCGGAAGGCGCAGATCTATCCGGCAACGGCGATCATCGTACCGCTGCATTTGCCCACGCGTACCCAGTTTGTCATTGCGAGATCAGCGTAGCCCGGGCTCGTTGTGAACCGCCCTCAGTACCGCAACGAGATTGCCATCCGCCATAGGCGGACCTGGCGGCATTCTCGAAATGACAGATGTGGAAAGTGGGTCGGCGTGAGTTGCATTTCCGGTTGCTGAATCAGGCCGGCCGGCATTATTATAAATGAGGCAAACCAAGAAAGTAGCGTCTGAGTATCGTACCAGAACGGCCCGCCCATCCGGGCCGGAATCGTGCCAAAGCAGGTGATCCGCTTTGCTTTTCCACAAGATAACCGGCGCCAAACCGGAAACCCCAGAGGTTCCGGCGACTGGCAAACCGTTGACAGGCAGCGGCAACAAGTACCTACTTGAGCACATTGTCAAGTGGGTACTTTTTCTATTGGCCGCGGTGTCGGTGCTGACCACGGTGGGCATCGTGTCGGTGCTGCTGTTTGAGGGCGTGCGCTTTTTCACGACGGACTTCTACGAAAACAACCCGGTGGAACGGGTGGCGACCAGTGAGGCAGAGGGCCTTGCCGGCACCGCTCCCGACTCCCTCGCGCCCGGCATAATCCCTGAAATCAGAGTGCGGGCCACCACTGATTCGCTGATATACGTCGAATGGGACAAACCGACGGTGGGGCAACCACCTACGGACTATGAGGTTTCGGTGTTGCCGAGCCTTGAGGCTGACCTGTCGGACTGCAAAAACCTGGGGCCGGATCGGACTTCCTGCGTGATCGCCGGCGCCGCGCCCGGACGCTCCCATAAGGTTACGGTCGTCGCGGTTTCCGGGGCCGGCAAAGGCGTGGCGTTGCAGACCGACTCTTTCAGCGTACCGGAATCGGTCAAGTGGCACCGCTTCCTGACTGACACCAAATGGCGAACCCTTTTGGTGCCCCGTTCCTATGGCATCTGGCCCCTTCTGGCGGGCACCACGATGATCGCGGTGCTGGCGATGTTCGTAGCCGTGCCCCTAGGGCTGTTGAGCGCGATTTTCCTCAGCGAATACGCCCATCCCCGGGTGCGAGCCATCACCAAGCCCATCTTGGAGGTGCTCGCCGGGATCCCGACGGTGGTGTACGGGTTCTTTGCGTTGTTTTTCATCACGCCGATATTGCGGGGGATCAACGATGACGTGGGCATCTTCAACGCTCTGTCCGCTGCGATAGTCATGGGCGTCATGATCATTCCCATGGTTTCCAGTCTCAGCGAGGATGCCATGCGGGCCGTACCCAACGCGCTGCGGGAAGGCGCGTATGCTCTGGGAGCGACCAAGGTTGAAGTTGCGACGCGGGTGGTGGTTCCGGCGGCTTTGTCCGGGATTGTCGCGGCCTGCATCCTGGCGATGTCGCGGGCCATCGGGGAAACGATGATCGTGTTTATCGCCGCCGGACAGAACGAGAAGCTGACGTTCAATCCCCTGGATCCGGTGAACACGATGACCGGGTTCATGGCCACCACCAATTTCAGCGACAACGCCATACCCGGCACGGCGCAGTTCCAGGCGCTGTTCGCGGTGGGCATCACCCTGTTCATCATCACGCTGCTGATGAACCTGGCAAGCCAGTTCGTGGTAGCCAAGTTCCGGGAGGTGTACGAATAATGGCAACCGGAGCGCAGAACAACTACCAGCGCCGGCTGGCGAACCGCAAGCGCAACGCCGCAATTTTCTACGGGGTATGCGTGACGGCGGTGGTATTAGCCCTGGTCATGCTGGTGGCGCTGCTGTACAGCGTAATCTCCGAGGCCATCGCCTGGTTCAACCTGGATGGGACGTCCATCATAACGCTGCTGACGGACATTCCGTCCAGCAAGGCGGTGAACTCCGGCCTGTTGCCGGCCATTGTGGGCACGCTGTGGGTGATGGGGATCTGCATTTTTGTGTCCTTCACCGTGGGGGTATCCGCCGCCATTTACCTGGAAGAGTACTCCGGCGGGAGCCGGATCGCGGAATTGATCCAGACCAACATTCAGAACCTGGCCGCCGTGCCATCCATCGTGTACGGTATCCTGGGCCTGTCCATATTCGTGGCTTTCTTCGTGTGGCTGGCCCCGGAGACCGACGGGAAGAACGTGACCGCCGCCGGTTTGACGTTGGCGCTGCTGATCATGCCGGTGGTGATTGTTTCGTCCCAAGAGGCCATTCGCGCTGTGCCTTCCTCGATCCGGGAGGGCGGCTACGCTTTGGGGGGAACCAAATGGCAGGTGATCTGGAGGCTGGTGCTGCCGCAGGCGATGCCGGGCGTCCTGACCGGAATCATCCTGGCGGTCAGCCGGGCCATGGGGGAGGCGGCTCCGTTGGTGATCATGGGGGCTCTGTCCTTCGTGCCTTTTGCGCCGGCTCATCCCCTGGACCGTTTCACCGTCCTGCCGATTCAGATCTACGTCTGGATTTCCAAGCCGCAGGAAGAGTTCCACCACCTGGCCGCCGCCGGCATCATCGCGCTACTGATTATGCTGCTGGGCATGAACGCATTCGCGATCCTGCTGCGAAACCGACTACAGAAGAACCAACGGGGGTAGTGCAAAATGGCTGCTACAGCAGTGGCAACCCGTGCGGCAATCCGCGCCATCGACGTGGGGGTCTATTACGGCTCCAACAAGGTCATCGAAGGCGTGACCATGGATATGCCGGAGAAAGAAATCACGGCCATCATCGGGCCCAGCGGCGCCGGCAAGAGCACTTTGCTGCGCTGCATCAATCGGATGAACGACCTGATCGAGGTCTTCCGCATGGAAGGGGAGATGTGGTTCGGCGAATTCAACCTCTACGCGCCAGAATCGGATCCGACGCAAATTCGCTATCGGATCGGGATGGTGTTCCAAAGGCCCAACCCTTTCCCTAAGTCAATTTACGACAACATTGCCTTCGGGCCGCGCATCAACGGGTTCCAAGGGAGCATAGACGATATTGTGGAACAGTCTTTGCGGGACGCCGCGCTGTGGGACGAGGTGAAGGACAGGCTGAAGGAATCCGCGCTGTCGCTGTCGGGCGGGCAGCAGCAGCGCCTTTGCATCGCCCGCGCTCTGGCGGTGGAGCCCAGCGTCATATTGATGGATGAACCCTGCTCGTCCCTGGACCCCATCGCAACGCTGGCGATTGAAGAGCTGATGCAGGAACTGAAAAAGCGTTACAGCATCGTCATAGTCACGCATAATATGCAGCAGGCGGGCCGGGTTTCGGACAAGACGGCATTCCTGATGCCTGATGAGAACCGGGTGGCTCACCTCATCGAGTTTGGCGACACCCGAACCATGTTCACCAACCCCACGGACGAGCGCACCGAGGCTTACATCACCGGCCGGTTTGGCTGACTTAATCGGCGGTGGTCGTCCGGTTTGCCCGGAAAAGAAGGAGGCGCCGAAATGCTGAGGTCCGACTACGGACGCGACCTGACCTCACTGGAAAGTGATTTGGTCGAAATGGCGGGTCTGGTCGAAGAGGCAACCCGTGGCGCTCTGAAGGCCCTGGAAACCCAGGATTCCGCGCTGGCGCAGCAGGTTATCGACGCCGATGACCGGATTGACAGCCTCCAGGACGCCCTGGAGAACAAGTGCATCACCCTGCTGGCTACCCAGCAGCCCATGGCTACCGACCTGCGCATGGTTATGTCTGCCGTCCACATTGCGATTGAGCTGGAGCGAATGGGCGACTACGCCGAGGGCATTGCGAAAATCTGCCTGCGGATTGGCGACCAGCCGTTGCTGAAACCGCTGATTGACATTCCTCGGATGGCGGAATTGGCTCTGAAAATGCTGGATGAGAGCCTCTACGCCTATACTGCCAGGGACGAGTGGCTGGCGCGCAAGATTTGGCAGGACGATGACGCCGTTGACGACCTGTACAATCAGATTTACCGGGAGCTGCTGACCTATATGCTGCAAGACCCCCGGAACATCGAAAGGGCCACCTACCTCCTCTGGGTAGCCCACGATTTGGAAAGAATCGCCGACCGGGCTACGAACATCGCCGAGCGGGTGCTTTGGCTGGTTTCCGGGCATACCCTGGGCACCGGAGACCTCAAATCCGAGCGTTCCCTGCGCTGAAACTTCGCCCGACAGGACCCCACGATTGCTCATGCGTACCCGGTTTGTCATTGCGAGCGTAACGCGGCAATCTCGTCAGCGTAGCCGGGGCTTGTTGTGAACCGCCGTCAATACCGCAACGAGATTGCCACGAATGCCTGGCGGCATTCTCGCAATGACAGATCTGGAAAATGGGTACGCGTGAGCCCGCGATTGCGGTTGACAATTCCCGACCTCGGGAGTAAAGTTTTCGCAAATGCAAAGTAATTGCAAAACGAACTGCCTTTGCAGCTGTTCCTGTCCCCCTAAATCGGGGGCAGGATGACCCCGGCCTGACACATCAGGTTCGCGCCTGCGCCCACCGATTTCGCCCAGCGGCAGCGGTGGGTTTTTGCTTTTCCGGCACCCGAGGAGGACACCTTGACCAGCCAAGCGCAACAACCCAGCCTGGAAGAGATTCACCAGTCCAGCATACGGCTGGCGTCCGAAGCGCCTACGATCATCCCATTCATGGAGGATGAGATCCAGCGCTTCGACGCCGAGGTTGACCGTTTCCGCACCGGCGAATTGGACAATACCGTGTTCACGCCGTTCCGGCTCCGCCAGGGGGTGTACGGGCAGCGGCAGGCCGACGTGCAGATGATACGGGTCAAGCTGCCCGGCGGCATCATATCGGCGGAGATGCTGGACTGTTTCGGCGATATAGCGGAACGCTATGCGCCGTTGCAGAAGGGGCACATCACCACGCGGGAGAACATCCAGTTGCATCATATCCCGCTGGAGCAGACCTCTGAGGTGTTGCGGCTGCTGGGCGCGGTCGGTCTGTCCACCCGGGAAGCTTGCGGGAATACGGTGCGGAACGTGGTGGGGCCGGCTACGGCCGGGGTCAGCCCGGAAGAAGTGTTCGACCCGACGCCTTATCTAACGGCATACGTGCGCTTTGGCGTCCGCCACCCGATCACGCAAAACTTCCCGCGCAAGTTCAAGTCGGCTTTCACCGGCAACGACCAACGCGACGAGGTGGCCGCGGCGATCCAGGATCTGACCTTTGTTTCCCAGTACAAAGAAATCGACGGGGAGCAGCGGCAGGGTTTCAAGGTATATTGCGGCGGCGGCACGTCCATCATGCCCCGGCTGGCGAAACCGCTGTACGAGTGGGTATCGGAAGACGACTACTTGCGCGTGGCGCTGGCGGTTTGGACGGTGTTCAACAACGCCGATATGCTGCGCAAAAACCGGATGATGGCCCGGCTCAAGGTCTTGATTGACCGGATTGGGTTGGACGAATTCCGCGACATGGTGGACGCTGAACTGGCCAATATTGGCCCAATTGACTTCCGTTCCTTGATGGTTGCGGAGGAAATACAGCGGGAAACTCCGCCGGCACAACCGGCGTCGTCCAACGGCGACGACAGCAACCCGGAGTACCGAGCCTGGCTCAAGGCCAACGTGGAAGCGCAGCGGCAGGATGGTTACCACGTCGTTTATGTCAAGGCGGAGCGTGGCGACTTGAACCCGGCGCAGTTCCGCGGCCTGGCTGATATTGTCCGCAAATACACGGGCGGAAAGGCTCGTACCACCCAGGAGCAGAACATCGTCCTGCGCTGGGTTCCCAGCGGACACTTGCACGACGTGTGGGACGCTCTGCAAGGGTTGGACCTGGCTGAGGTCGGTCACAGCCACATCAGCAACGTGGTTTCCTGCCCGGGCACGGACAGCTGCAAGCTGGGCATCACCGCTTCGATGGGGTTGGCCAAGGCTCTGCGCGAAGAGATGTCGGACTGGAACGGGCTGGCTGACGACGCCGGCGTGGGGGACATCCGCATCAAGATGAGCGGCTGCCCCAACGGGTGCGGTTTGCATCACATCGCCAACATCGGCTTCCACGGGGCGGCGGTAAAGGGCGTGGAAGGCCAGCAGATCCCGTCCTACGAGTTGTTCCTGGGCGGCAACTACGGCGACAACCGGGTGGAGGATTCCCGCATCGGAACCCGCGTCCCCAAGGTCAAGGTGCCGGCCAAGCTGGTTCCCTCGGTGCTTAAAGAGATCGTCACGTATTACAAGGACAATCGGGCCGGCGACGGGGAGCGGTTCAATGACTTCCTGGACCGGGTGGGCCTGGAGGAATTGACGGGCGTCGCCGCGCGGGCGCAGGAAGTGGGCCACGAAGCCGAGGGCGGCGGGGAGATGTACTTCGACTGGGAGCGCACCAACCAGTACGTGCTGGAGCGCGGCGAAGGCGAGTGCGCCGTCTAGTCTAGCGGCGAGGTTCGCGGCGTCATGGCCACGGCGGCCCTGAACGGAAGAGTGCTGGCCTTCGTCGAGGCGCGGATGCCCGACGAGATGGCCGGCCTCATCCGTCGCCACGGCGGCGTTCCGCTGGGCGCTCCGGTGTTGCAGGAGCACTACCGGACCGACAGCCCGGAAGTTCAGCAGGCCATCGGCGACGTTTGCGCGGGCCAGGTTGACACGGCTATTTTCCTGACCGGCGTTGGGGCGAATGCCATGATGGGCATTGCCGACGCCATGGGTCGGCTGGACGAATTTGAAGATGCGCTGCGCAACATCACCGTCGTGGCGCGCAGTCCAAAGCCGGGACGGATACTACGCCGCCACAAAATCCCAATCACGGTTATGCCGCCGGAGCCTTATACGTCGTCGGACTTGACGGCGGCAATGGCCGGCCTATCACTGGAAGGCAAGCGGGTCGTGTTTCAACGCTACGGCGGGCCGGACTCCGAACTGCCCACCTATCTGCGGGAACAGGGCGCCGACTATCAAGAACTGACGCTGTACGACTGGGGACTGCCGGATGATACCGGCCCCGTGGTGGATTTGATAGATCGGATGGCGGGGGGCGAGGTGGACGCGCTTGCTTTCACCAGCCGGCCGCAAGTTCCCAACCTGATCGAGATTGCTACCGCTGCCGGGCGGGAGGAATCATTGCGCGCCAGTTTAGCCGGGCCGGTGGCCGTGGCATCGGTTGGGCCGGTTTGCACCCGAAAGTTGGTAGAGTGCGGCATATCGGTGGACGTTGAGCCGGAGCATCCGCACATGGGCAACCTGGTGCTGGCGGTGGCGGATTACTTCGGCGGAGCCAATTAGTATTTGAACTCCTCGCGCACCGGGCTGAAGATGTCCAGGGCGATGGCTTTGGTGTCCTGGCCTTTAGCGTAGTGCTCTACGTCGCCGGGGATGATGTACATATCGCCGGGCTTGAGGACGCGGACTTCGCCGCCGATGCCCATTTCCAACTCGCCCGCCACGATAATGCCGCCCTGCTCGTGGGGGTGGGTGTGCAGGGGCACCAGCGCGCCGGCTTCCACTTCCACCAGGGAGAAGAGCATCTGCGCTCCCCAGAAGGTGCGGGTGCGGGCGCCTTCGGCCAGTTCTTTGTAGCCGCGGCTTTCTGGGTGCAGGAAGTAATCGCTCATGTTGTTGACTCCTCGCGTCGCTGCGACGCTGGATTCCGGTACGCCACAGGCGCATCTGCGACACGCCACAGGCGCATCTGCGACACGCCACAGGCGCATCTGCGACACGCCACAGGCGCATCTGCGACTTTCACCGGAATGACGGTAAGGGGGTTCGGAATGTCGGTGTGCGGTTTAGGTTCGGTCGAAAGCGAGTCCTTTTTCTTTCAGGCTGACGAACCGGCCGCCCTGGCCGATGACCAGGTGGTCCAGCAGCTCAATGTCCATCAGCTTGCCGGCGGCAATCAGGTCACGGGTTATGGAGATGTCTTCCGGGCTAGGCGTGGGGTCGCCGGAGGGATGGTTGTGGACGACGATGAGGGACGGCGCGTTTTCGCGGATGGCGGGGCGGAGCACTTCGGCGGGGCGCACCGCGCTGCTGTTGACGGTGCCGATGTAGATGGTGCGTTTTCCAACCACCTGGTTTCTGGTGTTGAGGAGCAGCGCCACCAGGTTCTCCTGGGGCAGCAATGCCATCTCAGCCGAGACTAAATTCGCGGCGTCCTGGGGACAGGAAATCCCGGCCCGCTCTTCCGGGGCCAACGAGGCGATGCGGCGGCCCAGCTCCAGCGCCGCCATGATCTCGCAAGTCTTGGCGTCACTCAAACCGCGCTGGTCGCAAAGTTCGGCGTAGGCAGCGCGGGCGAAACCTCCCAACCCATCGAATTCCGCGAGGATGCGCGTAGCGACGTTGATGGCGTTTTCGCCGGCGATGCCGGTGCGCAACAATATGGCGACCAACTCGGCGTTGTTCAGGTAACGCGGCCCGTGGGCCCGCAATCGTTCCCGGGGCCGCTCGCCGATGGGCAGCTGGCGCATGGTGGGTTGGTAAGAAACCGTGGCCCGAGAAGCCGGTTTTGATTGAGTATCCGCCTTTGAAACCGGACGGGCATGGCCGGACGGTTCGGTTTTGGCCGGCGACACGCCCGGTTTGGCGTCGGCTCCGCCGAGGATTTGGTCCAGTTCGGCGCGAAAAGCCTCCAGGGCTGCTGATTCGGCTGGCGACCCGGCGATGACCATCATGCACTCCCACCGTGAAATGGCGTCGCCGAATAGTGTAAACCGACCGCGTTTGGTCTCGCTACGGCCGGCTGTCAGCAATTCAGGACGATTGCAAAGTCCTTGTACCTCCGCTCATGGTGAGCCTGTCGAACCATGCGCTACTCTGGTCAAGCCATCCTTCGACAAGCTCAGGATGAGCGGATCAGGAGGTTCCGCCGACTTTGCAATAGTCCTGGTCAGCAATTCAGGATGATTGCAAAGTCGCCGCGTAACCTTTTCCGTTCATCCTGAGCTTGTCGAAGGATGCCACTGTTGCCGGAGTCATGGTTCGACAGGCTCACCATGATCGGACGAAAAAGGACTTTCTTTCGTGGGGGCGAGGTAGTTGTTCAGATTTTCCTCCTTTCGTTGGTCGTTTGGTTGCTGGTTGGCTTCGGGTTCGGGTTCGGGGGTTCAGGTTGTCGGCGCTACGGCCAGAGAGCGTGGTTGCGAATTGAACTCCTAGGTTTGCGCGTGCTGACCGCCCCGGCCCTTCCCTTCCCTGGATTCCTGCTTTCGCCGGAATGACCCCGTGTCAAGCACGGGGCAGGCTGGGGGGCAGAGGGCAACCCTCGCGCAGCGGTGGTGAGACCCGCCGTACTGGTCTATGCGGCGCCGGGGATATTACCAGCCTTTGCGATAGCCAGCGGTGCAGAAAGATCCGACGTGCTGTCCGCCACAGGCGCATCTGCGACCGTGTACGGTGGCAGCGGTTGGCCGTGTTACCTGAACCCCTGTGAACCCGATATTCAGATGTGATTTAGGCAGATGGGCCGTGGCCTTGGGCTTGCTGCCTTACGCGTGGGGTATAGTGTAGAGAACTGATGTACGGGTATGCAAGGGGCGGGTGTCATCGAGCAGGACGATTGCAAAGTCGATGAATACCCTGATTCCGCTCATCCTGAGCTTGTCGAAGGATGGCTTGACCGGAGCGTAGCATGGTTCGACAGGCTCACCATGAGCGGATGAAAAGGACTTTGCAATCGTCCTGTGTCATCGAGTAGCGTTCCGTTTCAGGTGGTTTAATTTGGCAAAAGGCCGTGGCCGGTGCGTGTAGGGGCGAATAATTATTCGCCCCTACGAAGGGAAACCACCCAAATTGCAACGCTACCTGTCAGCGCAGGGTCTTTCGGTTGTCATTGCGAAGAGCGCAGTCCGCCTCTGAGGGATGGCAATCTCGTCGTTGGAACAGACCCGTTTGTGGTTAGCCACCAGCGCCGCGACGAGATTGCTTCGCTACGCTCGCAATGACAAATATGAAAATCGAAAGGCCCTGCCTACCAGAGCAGTACGGTGAAGAACCAGATAGATTATGCGACAAATGGACGGCCTGGCAGGAAGTCCCTGGCGTCGAGGTCAGCGATGGCGGTGAGGGTTCGTTGCAAAAATACATCGGCCAATTGTCGGCTGCGGTCGCTGGTGAAGTCCAGTTGGCCGCCGGCGATGATGGGAGTCAGGAAACAGCCGAGTATGTTCCGGCGGTAACTGCGCCAGCATTCTGCAACGGTGAAGTCTTCCGCTCCCATGGCGCGAATGATGCCGTGATACTCCGCCAACGCCTCATGCTCGATCTCCCGGCGAACCTCCGGGGCGACGCTGGAGGACAGGAAGTAGGCCACGTCGTACAGGCCACTGGCGATGCCGCTGACCTGCCAGTCAACGACGGCGAAATCGGCGCCATGGCCCGGGCCGAAGAACATATTATCGAGCCGGTAATCGCCATGGGTGAACGTCAAAGGGCCAGCAGCTACGGCGTCCATGTGCTCAACGATGCGATGCCCGTACTCTTCGGCCAGCCGCCGCATCGGTTCCGGGAAAACATGGCCGAAGCGATCCAGCGTGGGGCGCAGACTGGCCTGATAGACGGACTGAACCAGCGGCCGGCGTTCCGGGCTGACTGAATTGTGGAAACCGGACACGGGGGGTTGGTCAATCTTGTTCCAATAGTGTCCGTGGAGCCGGGCAATGGCTCGGATTGCCGTTTTCGCCTGCGCCGCGCTGGCCCCGTTAATCTGGTCCACCGGGGTCAGGTGGCGCAAATCCTCGAGCACGAGGACAAAGCGGTGGCTGTCGTCGTCGAAGTCGCCGTACAGCAGGGCCGGGGAGCGGATGGGAGCGTGGGGCGCAATCTGCCGGTAGTAGGCGTATTCGCGTTGGTACAGCCCCAGCGTGCGGGCGGTTTGCACCGTTTCCGGGTGTGCGCTGGGCAGCTTGACGATGACGGTTTCCGGGCCGGCCCCGGCGCCGTCGTGGTAGGTGAGGTGGCAGCGCAGGATTATTCCCACCATGCCGACGCCGGCGCCGATGTTTGCAACGGCGACGGCGGTTACCGGCGGCAAATCGGGCGCGCCGCCGGCGGCCAGGGCTTGCTGAATCCATTCAGGCGTTACGTCGCTTTCGTTGCCGGGTATGGCGGGTTTAGCAGCCATGATGCTCCGTTCATTGGTGAAAAGGGTAGGGGCGAATGATTATTCGCCCCTACGAAGATTGGCCGCTGCTCTGACGAGATTGCCGCCCCCGCATCAAGTGCGGGGGCGCAATGACAGGCTATCAGTCAAAGCGGAACTTGGAGAAGGTGCCTTCTTCTTTGGTGATGAACTCCAGCAGAGCGGGGCGGCCGTTGGCGTTGGCGTCCATGGCGCGCTGCATGGCCGGCTTGATTTCGTCGGGGGTGTGGATCTGTTCGGCGTAGGCGCCCAGGGCGACGGCGACCTGGTAGAAATCGCCGGTGAGGTCTTTGAGGCCGTAGCGTTCTACGGCGGTGGGGATACGACTGTCGGGGTAGATGGCCATGGTGGAGTTGTTCATCACCACCGTGGTGATGGGGATGTTGGCGCGGACGGCGGTTTCCACGTCGAGGCCGACCATGCCGAAGGCGGCGTCGCCCATGAAGTTGATGACCATTTTTTCCGGCGCGGCCATTTTCGCGCCCATGGCGAGGCCGAGGCTGTAGCCGAGCTGGGTGGACTTGCCCCAGCCGATGAAGCTGCGGGGGGCGCGGGCTTCCCAGAAGGGCGAGACCTGCTCGCGGGGGCTGCCGGATTCGTGGGTGACGATGGTGTTGTCGAGATCGACGGTGTGCATGATGTCCCAGACGACGCGATAGGGGTTGAGGGGAACCTCGTCGCTGGTGAGGCGGGGCAGCCACTCGGCCATCCAGGCATCCCGGCTGGCGGTGATTTCGTCGGCCAGCGCCTGGTTGGGGGCGCGCTGTTGGACGCCCTGGGCCTTGAGCTCGTCGATGAATTGGCGCAGGGCCAGCTTGGCGTCGCCGAGGATGGGGTAATCGGTGCGGTAGTCCTTGTTGACGTCGCCGTCGCCGTTGGTCAGGTGGATGAGGGTCTTGCCGGCCGGGATGGGCACGGTGAAACCGCTCTTGGTGAAGCTGACGCCGACGCCGAAAACCACATCGGCGTTGGTGAGGAACCGATGCACGGGTCCGGTCTGACTGGAACCGCCCACGCCGAGGGACAGGGGATGATTTTCCGGGAACGCGCTCTTGCCTTCCAGGGTGGTCATCACGGGGATCTGGAGGAATTCGGCCAGTTCCAGGAGTTCGTCGGTGGCCTCGGCGTACATGATGCCCTGACCGGCATGGATCACCGGACGCTGGGCCGAGATCAGAGCGCGGACGCCCCGGGTGACGGCGGCCGGGTCGGCGGCGACGCGCATTTTTGCCGGCGGGATGTAATCGAAGTCCTCCTCGCTGATCTGGTCGGACACCAGGTCGGAGGGGATTTCCAGCAGGACGGGGCCGGGTTTGCCGGAGCGCAGCTTGGTGAAAGCCTGACGGAAGAGCTCGGGAACCCGGTCGGCGAAGTTGACGTGGGCGGCCCACTTGGTGATGGGCGCGTAGGCCTGTACGGGATGGAAGTTGGGTTCGACGCCCAGGCGGTTGCGGGCAACGCCGGCGGGAAGGACCAGGATGGGCACGGAGTCGGCGTAAGCCTGGGCGACACCGCCGAAGGAATTTTCGGCGCCGGGGCCGTTCTGGGCCAGGAAGATGCCGATTTTGTTGCCGTTGCTGACGCGGGAAAAACCGTCGGCCATATGGACGCCGGTACGTTCCTGGCGGCAGACGACGGGACGGATCCCGGCGATGGCCGCCGCCTCAATCAGCGGGTTGGAAGGCATGACGGCGATCCAATCGACGCCTTCCATTTTCAATACGTTGGCTACTGCGGTGACTCCGTCCACGGTGAGATTCCTCCAAGTTCGAGTTTGGTATGGGTGTACAGGATTAGGCTGGTGGGAACGCTCACCCTCACCCTGACCCTCTCCCATCAAGGTAGTTGTGCGAGGAAAGCGTCGATGGCGGCGTTCACTTCCGCCGGCTTTTCGACCATGGGGAAGTGGCCGGCGTCTTTCATCTTGATGAGCCTGGAGCCGGGGACGGCGCGGTGGATTTCTTCCTCGTAGTCCCCGGTAGCCAGCGGGTCGTCCACACCTTGAATCAGCAGCAGCGGCGCTTTCAGGGCGTGAATGCGGTCGCGCACGTCGAAGCGGTCAATGGCCACCAGGTCGCGGTATTGGGCGATTGGCCCGACCTGCCGGTGACGTTGCAGCAGTTCGGCGCGTAGTTCCGTCGCGATGAAGTGCATGGCATGGTCCATAGCGCCCAGCCATTTCTTGTAGGTTTCGGCGTTCTCGGCGGCGTCCAGCCGGAACTGCAAATCGCCGGGGCGGCGCTGCTTGGGGCGCATGGCGATGGTCATTAACGCCAGGCCCTTGACCTCGTCCGGGTAGTCCAGGGCGTATTGGAGGGCGATGCAGGCGCCCAGGGTGAACCCGCTGAGGATCAGGTCGTGGTCGTGTCCCTGGGCGTGGAGCCAACCCCGCAGCCAGTCGGCGTAGCGTTCGACGCTGCTGCATGGGGAACCGTCAAGATGTCCGGGCAGGTGGGGCGCCAGGCTACCGGGGTAGTGGGACAGCTGATGAACATAGGAATCGGCGCAACCGCCGGCGCCGGGGCCATGAATGAATACGATTTGCGTCATAGGAACCTGCGTGCGGCGCCTGTCGGGGAGGCGAATGCGGGCATTCTAGGCGGCGCCGTCGGCATGGTCAAGGAGACGACAGCACGGGTTCAGCTGCCAGCCCAGCCGGTCGCACGCTCCGGGGTGATCCTGATGACAGGATTGCCGTCAACTGCCATCCGTCGGTACTGCGGATACTTCGAGCGGAGCAGCGCAATTGCATCGGCAGTTACCGCGCCGTCTTCAATCAGCTCGGCGCGGCCATGGACCAGCAGATACCAGAGCCGGGACCAGTCCTCGTCATAATGGTCGATTACCAGCGAAACTTGCGGGTTTTCGAGGATGTTGCGGACGCGACGAAGACCGGTCAGGCTGCCGCGTTTTGGTTTGGCGTCCAGAATGGAAAAGATGTACTCGCCGTCGTAGGCGAAACAAACGGGGATGACATGGGGGCTCCCGGAGGCGTCGGCGGTGGCCAGATGGCCTACGGGAGCATTGGATAAGCGGGCAGTTTGTTCGGGAGTCAGATCAAGCATTTCCGCACCTATCGCCGAAGGTTTGCCATAATCGGCGGGAGAAGTTCCAGCAGGTCGCTGGCGACTACGCCGGCATCGCCGCGCTGTTGGCGCGCCTGCTCCGCCGCAGTGCCGTGGAGAAAGCCGCCTAGAGCCGCCGCTTCGTAGGGGGCGACGCCTTGGGCCAGCAGGCCGGCGATGATGCCGGTGAGGACGTCGCCGGTGCCGCCGGCGGCTAATGCCGGGTTGGCGAAGGGCAGCACGCAACGCCGGCCGTCGGGCGAGGCGACGATGCTGTGGGCGCCTTTCAGCAGGATGGTTTTCTGCCATATTGCCGACCAATGGGCAGCGTTGTCGAGGCGGTTTGCTTGTACTTGTGCAGTCGATTGGCCGGTGAGGGTCGCCATTTCGCCGGGATGGGGGGTCAGGACATTAGGCATTTGCAAGGCTGCGGGCCAATCGGCGCATTGGGAGAGATTGTTCAGGCCGTCGGCGTCGATAACTGTCGGCACGCCTGGATTCCCGCTTTCGCGGGAATGACGGGATGGAGATGGGGAATGACGGGATGGAGATGGGGAATGACGGGATGGAGATGGGGAATGACGGGATGGAGATGGGGAATGATGGGATGGAGATGAGGAATGAAGAGCAAGGAGCAAGCGTTCTACGAAAGCCGCTGTCCCGTTGGACCAACCCAGGCCGCACCCGATGGCCAACGCTGAATAGCCGCCGATGCGCTCCAGGATGACATCAGCCGCCGCAGTGGCAATGCGCCCGTCGGCGTCCTCTGGCAAGGGCAAGTGGATGGTTTCGGTGAGCTTGGATGCTGCGATGGGATACACCGATTCCGGTGTCGCCAGCGTTACCAATCCGGCGCCGGTTCGATGCGCGCCCTGGGCCGCCAGAGCTGCCGCTCCGACGAAATTGCGGGAGCCGGCTACTATCAGCAGGTGGCCGAAGGCGCCTTTGTGGGAGTTGAGAGGACGGGACGGCAGGAGGGTTCGGGCTGACCGCTCCGTCATCCATTCGGTGGACAACTCCGCGTTGGCGGCCACGGACGAGGGAAGTCCGATGTCCAGGACGCTGATGCGGCCGGCGTATTCCGCGCCGGGAAAGTTGGCGATGCCGTACTTGGGGAAGCACAGCGCCAGCGTCTCGTCGGCACGAATGGCGCTCCCGTCGGTCTCGCCGGTGTCCGGGTTGACGCCGGTGGGCAGGTCCACGGCGATCACGGGCAGGGCCGGGCGGGCCAGCCTGGCGTGGTTGACTGCCGCGGCGGTGTCCGCAACCGGGCCTTCCAGCGGGCGATAACGGCCGGCTCCCAGAATGGCGTCAACCACCGCGTCGCAACGGCCCAACATCCGGTTCAGCGTTTGCAGCCCGGCGTCATCGGCCGCATCTTGCAGAGTGACGTCGCCGGCTTGAGCGTCGGCCATTTTGGGGTCAACGGGCGGCCGGCCTCTGACGACGTAGCAGCACACTTCGGCGCCCCAGCGGCGCAGATGCCGGGCGATTACCAAGCCGTCGGCGCCGTTGTTGCCGGGGCCGATGAGAACTACCACCCGCCGGCCGGCCGCTCCGCCCATGCGCTCGCGGATGCGGCGGGCGCAAGCCAGGCCGGCGTTCTCCATCAACGTATCCGTGCTGACGCCGGCGGCCTCCGATGCGGCTTCCAACGCCTGCATCTCGGCTACGGTTACGACGTACATGGTCATCGGCAACCTAACCGGCGCGGGGCGCGACGGCATCACCCCACAGGGTAGCCGCCATGGCTTCCTGAGATTCCGAGGTGTCGGGTCGGGTAGCCACCGCCACAACCATGGCGAAACCGCGGGAGTGGGACAGGCTGATGGCGATTTCGGTGACGCCCAAACGCTTGGCGCGACGCATGGCGCGTCCGTGCAATCGTGGGCTGGGAGCGCCGCTGGGGGCGCGGACGACTTCAATGTCGCGCCAACCGACGCCCCGAAAGCCGGTGCCCAGGGATTTCATTACGGCTTCTTTGGCCGCGAAACGGGCCGCCAGGTTGGGCGCACGCCCGCGGCAGTAGGCGATTTCCCCGGGAGTGAACACGCGGCGGAGGAAACGGTCTCCGTAGCGGTCCAGCACGCCGGCCACCCGGTCAATCTCAATGAAGTCAACCCCGGTGGTGAGCATTAGAAACTTTTACATGGATGGACAGGATGGAGACTCACGCATACCCACTTTGTCATTGCGAGCGCAGCGCGGCAATCCCATTAGGGGAACAGTCGCCGCTCCGGTAACGAGATTGCCACGTCGCTTCGCTCCTCGCAATGACAAAGTGGGTACGCGCCAGGGATGGAGAGGATTGCGTTCACGCCAAAGGCGCATCTGCGACTTTCGCCGGAATGACGGGGTGGCGTGGGAATGAGGGGGATGGCGTGGGAATGAGGGTAGAGCGGCGGAACTTAGCTGCCGGCGTGTCCTGCGATGTTCAAGTTGCGGAGGATGTGGGAGACGGAGTAGGTGCGGTTCAGGACGTAGAAGTGGATGCCGGGAACGCCGTTGGCCCATAGGTCTTCCGCCTGCATGGTGGCGTATTCGATGCCGATTTCCCGAACGGCGCGGTTGTCGTCGGCGTGCTGCTCAAGCCGGGCGTCCAACTCGGGGGGTATCGTCGCGCCGCACAGGGAGGTGAAGCGGCGGATTTGGGGGGTACTGAGAATGGGCAGCACGCCGGGGATGATGGGCACGGTGATGCCGGCGGCGTGGGCGCGCTCAACGAAATCGTAAAAATAGGCGTTGTCGTAGAACAGCTGGGTAATGAGGAACTCGGCGCCCAGGTCCTGCTTCATTCGCGCGTAGGCGATGTCGGAGTCCAGGCTTGCGGACTCGGTGTGGCCTTCCGGGTAACAAGCTCCGGCGATGCCGAAGTCGAAGTTGCTGCGGATATGTTGGATCAAGTCGGTGGCGTGGGCGAATTCGTCGCCGCCGGGGGCGGTCGCGTCGCTGTCCTGGGGCCGGTCGCCGCGCAGGGCGATAACGTTTTCGATGCCGGCGGCGTCCAGCCTTTCCAGCACCTGATGCACGTCGGAACGGCTTTGAGCCACGCAAGTCAGGTGGGCCATGACGACCAGATCGGTCTCGCGGCGCAATCGCATGGTGATCTCTTCGGTGAAGGCTCGCGTGCCGCCGCCGGCTCCGTAGGTTACGGAGACGAAATCGGGAGCGTAGGGGCGAAGGCGGTTCACCACGTCAATTACGCCGGGGACTCCGTCGGCTTCCCGGGGCGGGAAGAACTCGAAGGAGATGGTACGTCGATGGGATATGATGTTCTTAATTTTCAAACCGATTGTCCTGTGTTCTGGATTCCGGCTTTCGCCGGAATGACGGGGAAAGCCGAGGTGGAATGACGGGGAAAAGCGAGCCGGAATGACGTTATGATTTATGGAAAGCGTTTCAGAACTCGGGTTGGCGCTTTTCTTTGAAAGCGGTGATACCGGCCCGGGGATGTGGAGACGTGGCGAAAAGGTGGGTGAAGGTGGCGCCTTCCAGGGCAATGCCGTCTCGCAAAGGCAAGTCCTGGCTGCTGAGGGCCAGGGATTTCATCAGGCCCAATCCCACCCGGCTTTTGTTTCGGACGCCGTGGAGCAGGGATTCCAGTTCTTCCTCCAACTCCTCTACCGGAGCGGAGCGGAGCGCAAGCCCCCAATCCACCGCTTCGGAGCCGGACAGCCAGCGGCCGGTGGTCAGCAGTTCCATGGCACGGGGCAGGCCCACGCGGCGGGGAAGCCTCTGGGTTGACCCGCCTCCGGGTATCAGGCCGAAATTAGCGTGTTGGTCGCCGATGCGGGCGTCTTCGGCGACGATGGCCATGTCGCAAGCCATCATCAACTCCAGGCCGCCAGCCAGAGCGTAACCATGCACCAGCGCGATGGTGGGGATGGGCGCGGCTTCCAACGCGCACAGTGCGCCGTTCAAGTCGCGAACGTAGTCGGGCAAGAGTGAGAGATCGTCAAAGACCCGGTCGAAATACAGGAGATCGGCGCCGGCGCAGAAACCGCGGCCCTCGCCCCTGACGACCAACGCTTTGATGGAATCGTCGGCGCCGGCCATGGCCACGGCGTCGGAGAACTCTGACAACAATTGGGGATTCAAGGCGTTGAGAGCATCCGGCCGGTTGAGGCGGATCGTCGCCACGCGGTCTCCCATAGACAGAGTAATGTTGCTATACTCCATTCGCACTCCATTGGTAAATAGTTTGCACGTTGACGGGTAGCGTTGCAATTTAGGTGGTTCAGTTTCCCAGCAGGGTATCCGAGCGGCTAAAGCTGCTGCTACGCCAACGGGATTGCCACGCTACGCTCGCAATGACAAAGACCAAACCACCTAAAACGCAACGCTACCCACGTTGACGGCGCCACCGGCCGGGTACGGCTACATACTATACCAGACCCACTATCCAACAATCGGAGCTTCTCCATGCAAGACAGTTTTCGCAATTTCAGTTGGATCTTACCCGGAGCGTTGGCGGGAGCGATGGGCCCCACGGAGCGGCGGCACCTGATCTACTTTGAACGGAACGACATTATGGCCATCGTGCGGATGGAGGAGCAGACCATTTCAGGGGAGCCCTGGGGGTTTGAAGAGCTTTATGAGCCGGTGCCGGATTTCGAAGCGCCGACGCTGGAGCAAATCGACGGGATCGTGAACTTCGTGGAACAGCAGGTTGAGATCTGGGAACGGCCCACGGTGATTACGTGCGCGGCCGGTATCGGGCGGACGGGCACCATCCTGGCGTCGTATCTGGTCAACACGGGTTGGGACGCTGACGAAGCCATCGCCTATATCCGGCAGTTGCGCCCCGGATCGATTCAAACGGCGAAACAGGAAGAGGCGATACGGGAATACGCCGCCTTTGTGAAGGATCGCAACGACAATATGCCGCGCCGTTACCGGTAGCTGGGAACTGGGTTCCGGCCCCGTATCAAGTACGGGGTGACGCTCACGCGTATCCATTTTGTCATTGCGAGGAGCGCAGCGACGCGGCAATCTGGCTGGCGGCGCGACGGCTCCTTCGGCAACGAGATTGCCACGCTGCGCTCGCAATGACAGTTTGCGGAAAGTGGATACGGGTGAGCGAGGCGACGTTCTTTCGCCGGAATGACGGTGGTGAAACGGTACGGGGCCCGGCGCCTGGCGTCGGACCCCGCGATCAGAGGCTTGGATCCTGCGAGATTAGGCAACGAGCAATTCCTCCGAATGGGGCGCCGGGGTGGTGACGGGGCCCACGCCCATGACAGCCGCCAGATGGCCGGCGGCAATCTCCCGGCTGCACTGGATGCACTGGAGATACGCGCCGTAAATATCCTTGACCCGGCGCACGTCGCCGCCGCAGTGCGGGCAAGCCCTCAGGTGCATCTGCCGGCGCCGCGCGCCGAGCACAGACCGTTCGCGGTTTACCATCCTTTCCATGATCCGGTCTCCTTTGCCGCAAGTGATGGTTTCAATCATCGCGTCGATTGGGCGTCGCTAATCATCTCGATACGGTTGCCGTGGATTTGGATCGCGGTTTCGTCGCTGGTCGGTTTTTCCCAGGGGATTAAATTTCAACGGCCTCGGAGCCAGGTCCGAGGCCGTTGCCTGCGGTTCCTTGTGCTCGGTTTGTTGGTCAGACAACCAACTTTTCGCGGTCGTGGGTTGGATTCGGCGTGACGGCCATGGTGGCGGCCGGTGTCGCGCTGGGCGCCACGCGCCGGATTTCGCGTCCGCACTGGGCGCACTGGTGGTACACTCCGAAGGTGTCGCGCATACGGCAGACGTCGCCGCCGCACCGGGGACACGCTTTCAGTTTCAACGATTTCCGGGTTATGGTTTGCATTTCCTCATCCTGTGGTGGCCTGGGCACTCGCCAAGTGGTGTTAGCATTTTACTGCCATTACATTACCGAAGAATTACGGCGTATGCGACAACGGCGTTGAAAACAGCATATCAGGTTACGTTTTTCGTAACAAGGGGGTTTTATGACGAATTTCGCAGAACCGCTGCGCATACCGCCCGACATCCTGGAGGCGGTGTACCAGGAGGCGCGGACAGCGTTTCCGGCCGAGTGTTGCGGGTGGCTCACGGGCCCGGCTCAGGGCGGCGGCGTTGATGCCGTGCGGCCGGCGGCGAATGACCAGAGCAGCGGCGCGCATCCGACGGCGGCGGAGCGAACCGCGGAGACGGCTTACGTGTTCAACTCAGCCGACCTGCTGGAATTGAACGGGAGCCTGGATTCCGATACCCCGGCCCGGATCATTTACCATTCGCACCCCAACGGCCGGGCATACCTTTCGGATACCGACCGCACCGTTGCCACCAGCCCCTGGGGAGACGGGCCGGCTTATCCGGTGCAGCAACTGGTGGTGGGCATAGACGCCGAGCGGGTGGTGGAAGCGGCCCTTTTCGATTGGAGTGATGAAGCCGGCGGGTTCGTGGAACTGGCCCGGTTTGGCGGCGCGGAGATCTAAAGGCGCCTGGATTCCGGCTTTCGCGGGAATGACGAGATAATTTGACGGCGCGGAAATTTAGTGCGAGGGAGCTCCCAGCAGGGCCACCCAAATGGCGCCGGCAATGGTGACCCCAAGCATCAGCATGAGCCCGGTAACGATGGCCGGCTGGGGCAGGCGTTTCCGGCCCCAGAGCAGCAGTCCGCCCAGGACAATCAACCCCAATGCGATGACTCCGGCGATGTAATGCTCCGTGTCCGCGCTGTTGACGACCACGCCTTTGCGATAGAAGAAGTCGGCGTAGGCCAGGATGGTTATGTTGAATACGCAACTGCCGTACACGCCGGCGAACCCGAGATCGGCGGCGCCCAGGCGCGCCGCCGCGAAGGTCGCTGAGATTTCCGGCATACTGGTGACCAGGGCAACCGCCAAAATGCCGAGGACACCTGAGGATACTCCCGTGATGTGAGCAATCCGGTCAACGCTCTGGGCCAACAGCACCCCGGAAATGATGACCCCTATCGACACCAGGATGAACATTATCCAGGCGCGGCGAAGCGTTATGCCGTGGGATGCTTCGTCTTCCTCTCCATCAGCGGACGGCCGGCGGTGGTACACGATCCACATGCCGATGAGGTACACGACCAAGACGATAATGGATGACAGGCCAACCTGCCACACGCTGACTCCGCTCTTGAAGACGGCGAAAAGAACGGCAATACCGGTGAGCAGGGCCGCCAGGACGATGAGATAACCCTGTTCGGGAGCGACGCGCTGCACGAATCGCTTACCCCCAAAAAGCAGCGCGACGACCGCCAGGATCAATATGTTGAACATATTGGACCCGAGCACGTCGCCCAGGGCCAACTGCGGGTTGTCGATGCGGACAGCGGTGATGTTGTTGGAGACCTCCGGCAGTGAAGTCGCCAAGGCGACCAGGATGCTACCGACGAACATCCGGCCCAAACCGGTGAGCGAGGCGAGGGCATCGCCGTATCTGGCGAGATAGGTTCCCAAAAACACCACGGCCACGGCGCTGGCCAAGAAAACGACGACGGCGAAGGCAAGGCCGACGCCGGATAGAACGTTTAGCACGGGGTTAGAACCGCCCTAACCGATGGCGTTGGCGATCAGGTCGCCCATTTGCGTTGTGCCGGTTGCCGCAACGCCGGCGGTGGCGATGTCGGCGGTGCGGTAGCCCTGTTCCAGCACGGTCTGAACGGCCCGCTCCATGGCTGCGGCCTCCTCGGTCAGTCCCAGAGAGTAGCGCAGCATCATGGCCGCGCTGAGTATGGAGCCGCAGGGATTGGCGATGCCCTGGCCGGCGATGTCGGGGGCGGTGCCGTGGATGGGTTCGTAGAAGCCCGGCGTGGTGGCGCCGGCCTGAGGGACGCCGGACAGGCTGGCCGACGGCAGCAGGCCCATGGAGGCCGCCAGGATAGCCGCCTCGTCGGTGAGGATGTCGCCGAAGGTGTTTTCAGCGACAATCACGTCGTAGGACGCGGGCCGGAGGACGATCTGCATGGCGCAGGCGTCCACCAAAGCGTGCTCCAGCTCGACATCGGGGTATTCGCCGGCGAGCCTGGTGGCGGTGGCGCGCCAGAGGCGGGAGGTTTCCAACACGTTGGCCTTGTCCACGGAGGTCAGCTTGTTGCGGCGGCCTCGGGCCAGCTCAAAACCGACCCGGAGGACTCGCTCGATCTCCGATTCGGAGTAGCGCATGGTGTCCACGCCGACGATGCCCTGGGGCGTTTCGGTTCGTCCCTTGGGCTGGGCGTAGTACAGGCCGCCGGTGAGTTCCCGGACTACCACCATGTCCACGCCTTCCAGGACGTGGGGTTTCAGCACGCTGGAACCGGTCAGTTCGGGATAGACTTTGACCGGGCGGATGTTGGCGAAGACGTTGAGATGGGCGCGGAGGGCGAGGAGGCCGTCTTCGGGACGGGTGGGGGCGGAGGGATCGTCCCACTTGGGGCCGCCGACGGCTCCGAACAGTACGGCGTCGGCGGATGTCGCCAAGTCACGAACGCTTTCGGTCAGCGGGGCGCCGTGACGGTCGATGGAGATGCCGCCGACGTCACCGTATTCCAGGGCGAAATTGTGCCCGAAAGCGCGTCCGACGGCCTCGAGGGCTTTGACGCCTTCGGCGGTGACCTCAGGGCCGATGCCGTCGCCGCCGAGCACGGCGATATTGAAATCCATTTTGCCAGCAGCTCCGATGTGAGGGGAGTCGCCCCGGGCCGGCGTTGGGAGCAAAGGCCAACGTTGGGGCGGCGGCTAGTATAGCCGATGGGTTGAGCGGTATCAAAGGGGCATTGCGCCGCCCAGGGCCTGTGCAAAGTCCTTTTCATCCGCTCATGGTGAGCCGGTCGAACCATCCGTTGATTGCGCGGGGCATCCTTCGACAAGCTCAGGATGAGCGGGAAAAGGGCTACGCGGTGACTTTGCACAAGCCCTGTGCGCCGCCGGATGACCGTTTCAGTCTTCGGGGATGGGGGTATTCTGATGCACTTGGATCCAAAAGGGGAGGGTGGTCAAATCATTTGCGCCGGCGGCAATCGTCCGCTCGCAATAATGGATAAACAGGTCATCGAGGTACGCCGTTACTTTGCGCGCATTCGAGACGGGCCGGTCCGAGTCCAGGGCTTCCTGCACGGCGGCGTCCCTGGCTTTGGCTTCGTTCAGCAGGGTGACCAGCTGGAAGCGGGTAACTTCGCCCTGGGGCCAGGTGTCCGGATGATGCAGCACCATTCCGCACGCTCTGGCGGACAGATCCAACAGAGCCGAGTACTCGGGGTATAGCTTTAGAGCGCCCTGGAGCATTTCCTCCCGGGAAGACTCGGGAGCCAGGGAGTAGGTCACCAGGTTGTGACTGATGGAACGGACCAAATCGTCCCGTATGGTCGTCAGTGAAGCCAGCAACTCTTCGTGGCATTTGCGGAAAAGGGGTGAGTTCCTGAATTGCCTGGCGGCTTCGGGGGTTTCAATAAATATCCCCTCCCGAATCGCGCGGGTGAGGTCGCTCGGCGGCGTCACCATTCGGTCGGCTATTTTGAAGAAGTCCCTGGGAACCACCACCCGGTCCACGACGCGCTCAATGGCCTGAACCACTTCCGGCGGAAACCGGACCTGGCTCATCAGATCGTCCAGATGCTTGATCTTGCGTTCCGGCGGCTTCATGCCGCTGATCTGGGACACCGACGTGGCGATAAGGCGAACAACGAAAGGATCGCCCACTACCGGGCCGATGGTCGCCATGAATTCGATGAGCTCCGTCGGAGTCCGATAGCGTCGGCACCAGCCGAAAGCGTTGCGGATACCTGCTTCGGTAGGCACCCATACTTGTCGAGATCCAGAAGTCACAGCAACGGCCCCCAGCTGAGAATTAGCGCATTCGATTATGGTGGAAAGGGATAATCTGTCAACTCCCGTCCGGCCAGGGAGGTAGCGTTCCGTTTCAGGTGGTTCAGTTTCCCGGCAGGGTATCCGAGCGGCTAAAACTGCTGCTACGCCAACGGGATTGCCACGCTACGCTCGCAATGACAAAAACCAAACCACCTAAAACGGAACGCTACCCCGGCCAGGGACGGGGTCTTTCGGTTGTCATTGCGAGGAGCGCAGTCCGCCTCTGGCGGATGGCAATCTCGTCGTTGGAACAGAGCCGTTTGTGGTTAGCCGCCAGCGCCTCGACGAGATTGCTTCGCTACGCTCGCAATGACAAATATGAAAACCGAAAGGCCCTGGTTATCGCCGCAGGACGATTGCAAAGTCACGCCGCAGCCCTTTTTCCGCTCATCCTGAGCTTGTCGAAGGATGCTCGTTCCGGTGGCGGATGGTTCGACAGGCTCACCATGAGAGGAAGTAGAGGACTTTGCAATCGTCCTGGTTATCGCCGGCCGCCGCGTTGACACGTTGGGGCGCAAACCTTAAACTGCCAGCATCAGCCAAATTTGTGCTGGCGCGTCTTGTCGCGCCTGGAAAGGAGGCCCTTTCGCGATGACAACCACCAACAACAGTCGGAATCTGGTCATCGTTCAGCTGACCGGCGCCAACGATCCGCTGAACACCGTGATTCCGTACACCGACGGACATTACTACGACTTCCGTCCCAACGTCGGCATTCCCACCGACCAGGTCATTCCTATTGACGGGCGTTTTGCCTTCAATCCCAACATGGCTCCCATCAAGGCGCTGTGGGACGAGGGCAAGGTCGCCGTCGTCAACGGCATCGGCTACAACAACCCCACTCGCTCCCACTTCCGCAGCATGGACATCTGGCACACCTGCGAGCCGGAAAAGGTCGCCACCGAGGGTTGGCTGGGCCGGGTAATACGTGACCTTGACCCCGCCGGGCAGAACGTAATTACCGGCGTGAACTTTGGCCGCGGGCTACCGCGCTCCATGGGCGCGCCCGGCGTTCCGGTAGCGTCGGTGGGCAACCTGGAAACCTACGGCCTTTTCCCGGACGTGGAAGAAGAGCGGGTTCGCGGGCTGTGCCTGGAAGCCTTCGGCTCCATGTACGGCGGCGTCTTGCAGGACGCGGTGATGGAGTACCTGGGGCAGACCGGGCGGGACGCGCTGAAGGGCGCGGACATCCTGCGCACCGCCCCCGACCAGTATTCCTCCTCGGTGGAATACGCCGACAATCCCATTGCCCAGGCCCTGAAGAACGTGGCCCAGGTGATGACCGCCGACCTGGGCACCCGCATCTATTACACCCAGCACGGCAGCTTTGATACCCACGGCGACGAGGTCAAAGTGCACGGCGGCCTGTGGACCCAGGTATCCGGCGCGGTCAGCGACTTCATGGCCGACCTGGAAGAGCACGGCAAGTCCGACGACGCCATTGTGCTGGTCTGGACGGAATTCGGCCGGCGCATCAAGGACAACGGCTCCGGCACCGACCACGGTTCGGGCGGGACCGCCTTCATCATCGGCAACCAGGTCAACGGCGGCTTCTACGGCGAGTACCCGTCGCTGGCCGAGCGTGACCAGCTGGACGGCGACCTGCACTGGAACAACGACTTCCGGTCCACCTACTCCACCATTGCGGAGCAGTGGCTGGGGCTGGATCCGGTGAATATCGTGAACGGGCAGTTCGAGCAGTGGGACTTCATCCGCAACTAGCCCGCCGCGCTTAGGGGCGAATAATTATTCGCCCCTACCTGAAACGCAATGCACGAAGATATACGGAGGCAATTATGAGCAATGCCGACATTGCCTTGATGGCTCACCTGATGAGGCGGGCCGGCTTTGGCGCCAACCGCGACGAACTGGAGCGGCTGGTGGAACGGGGCTACGAGAATGTGGTGGAAGACCTGTTGAACCCGGGCGAGGCCAACGTCATTCCCGATGACGTTATCCGCCGCTACCACTCCGAAATGGCCGAGATGCGCGAGTTGAACAGCGCCGGGGCCTATTGGATGTACCGGATGGTCACCACGCAGAATCAGCTGGAGGAAAAACTGGCCCTGTTCTGGCACGGGCTGTTCGCCACCGGCTACTCCAAGCTGAACCAGGCCAACGCGCTGGTCAACCAGATAACCACATTCCGCCGGCACTCCCTGGGTTCCTTCCACACGATGCTGGTGGAACTGTCCAAGGACCCGGCCATGATTATCTGGCTGGACAACCACGACAACCACAAGGACAACATCAACGAGAACTACGGGCGGGAGCTGCTGGAGCTCTTCTCCATGGGCGTGGGCAACTACACCGAGGATGACATCAAGGAGTGCGCCCGGGCCTTCACCGGCTGGACGCTGGGCAACGCCGAGTATATGTCCACCCGGGCCAGTCGCGACTCCATCTGGCCGTACAGCCGCATCAACTGGCACTTCAATTACCGGGACTATGACCACGACGATGGCGAGAAGACCTTCCTGGGGCACACCGGGAACTTCAACGGCGAGGACATCATAGACATCATCGTGCGGCAGGAGGCCACGGCGCGCTTCATCTGCACCCGGCTGTTCCAGTACTTCGCCGCCGACGAAGTGGACGAGGCCGGCGAGGCGGTCATCAGCGACATGATGGCGTCGTTCTTCGACTCCGACCACGAAATCCGGTCGGTGTTGCGGACGCTGTTCAACTCCGACTACTTCAAGTCGGAAGACGCGCGGTTCGCCCGGGTCAAGGGGCCGGTGGAACTGGTGGTGGGCGCGGTTCGCATGGCCGGCACCTACCAGGAACCCACTTTCGGGGCCGATCAACTGGCCCGCCAGACGATGTACATGGGTCAGGGCATCTTCCAGCCGCCCAGCGTGGAGGGCTGGCACGAGGGCGCCGAGTGGATTGACAGCGGCGCGCTGGTGGAACGGGTCAACTTCGTGGGCAAGGAACTGGGCGATCCGGCCAACCCCGGCGTCAAGGCCATCATTGACCGGATGGCGCGCGATGCCGACGCTCCACTCTCGCCGGAGCAGCAGGTAGCCGGTTGCGTGGACCTGATCGGGCCTCTGGAGATTTCAGAAGCCACGAGCACGTCGCTGCACGCCTTTGCCAACCAACAGGGCGAGGCCGACTTGCGCGATGGCACCCGCACCGAAGCCGACGAGCAGCGGATCGCCAACCTGCTGCGCCTGCTGACGGCGACGCGGGAGTATCAACTGGCGTAGCCGTAGCGACGCTACCAAATCCAAAACGGCAATCTGTAGGGGCGAATGATTATTCGCCCCTACGGTAAAAACAGGAGAGGTTGCCATGACTACCGCGACGGCAGTCAGCGCCGGCCCGATGGAGTACGTCAAGACCATCGGCATCACCACCAACCAGAGCGGGCGGGGGTTCATCAATCCCTACGATTGCGCCTTCACCAACGACGGGCGCATCCTGGTGCTCAACCACGCCGACGCCGCCCGCGCCGCCCTCATCCGCATCGGCGTCATGAACTGGGATGAGGATTACCTGGGTGAATTCAGCAAGGGCACCGGACGCGGCGAAGGGCAGTGGACGCTGCCCATTGGCATGACCGTTAGCGCCGACCAGCGCATCCACGTCACCGACGAGCATCTGCACCGGGTAACGGTATTTGACACCGCCGGGGAGTTCGTCAGGATGTGGGGCGAAAAGGGCGATGGCGCCGGGCAACTGAACGGGCCGGCCGGCGTCGCCGTGGCCGCAGACGGCACGGTGTACGTGGCGGAACAGTACAACCACCGGGTACAGGCGTTCACGGCGGAAGGCGAGCCGGTGACGCACTGGGGCGAGTTCGGCGACGGGCCGGGGCAATTCAATATGCCCTGGGGCGTCGGCCTGGACAACGCCAGCAACGTGTACGTGGCCGACTGGCGCAACGACCGGATCCAGAAATTCACCGCCGACGGGCAGCATCTGGCAACTTACGGTTCCTCCGGCGACGGCGATGGGCAGTTCAGCCGGCCGTCGGCGGTTTGCGTCGACTCCGACGGTTACATCTACGTGGCCGACTGGGGCAACGAGCGGGTGCAGCTGTTGGACCCGGACGGCAACTTTGTCCAGTTGCTGCGGGGGCAGGCTACATTGTCCAAGTGGGCCCAGGACTTTATGAACGTGAACCCGGACGAATACAACACGAGGCAGATGGCGAACCTCACTCCCGACCTGCCGGACCATCTGGACACTCCATATCTCGTCTCCGCCCAGAGCGAGCCGTACTTCTGGGGGCCGGTGTCCCTGCGGCTGGACCCGGAAGAGCGGCTGTTCGTGGTGGAGGCCAACCGGCACCGGATCCAGGTGTACCAGCGGCGGAAGGACTGATATGGAAATAACCACGATCGCCGCTATTGCAGCCATTAGCATCGCCGGGCTTACCGCTGTCGGCCTCTCGGTCACCGTCATCGTGTTGCTGGTAAGAGGAGCGTTTCTGCTGGGACAGGTCGTCAATCAGGTTCAAAGCCTTGGCACCAAGGTTGACGCTCTAACCGAGGCGGTGAACGATTTGCGCGCCGACATCCAGCAAACCAACCAAATCCTGGTTGGATTAGCGAAGCATACCCACGATGCTGATGGGCGAACCATTTTCACCGTGCCAACGGCGACCGGACGATAAAACGAGGCTCGCGAATTGGATGCCAACAACCTGCTAGCGCAAATCCGCGCCGTCGTCGGGGACGATTATGTAATCGATCACCGGGAAGACCTGTTGGTCTATGAATACGATGGTTCCGTTGACCGCTCGATGCCCCGGGCGGTCGTTTTGCCGGCTAATACGGATGAAGTCAGCCGCGTTATGGCCCTGGCCTACGACGCCGGCGTTACCGTCGTCGGACGGGGCAGCGGCACCGGGCTTAGCGGCGGGGCGATCACGCCGCCGGAGGGGTTGCAAATCGCCTTCCCGCGGATGAACCGCATCCTGGAAGTGGATACGGTGAACCGCACCGCGCTGGTAGAGCCGGGCGTCATCAACCTGGATTTGGACAACCACGCGCGGAAGTTTGGGATGCGCTATGCTCCCGACCCGTCGAGCCAACGGGCGTGCAGCCTGGGGGGCAACATCGCGGAGAACGCCGGCGGCCCCCACTGTCTGGCCTACGGCGCGACTACCAACCATGTCATCGGCATGGAGGTGGTCCTGGAAGACGGCGAGGTGGCGCACCTGGGCAGCATGGCGCGGGAAGCGGCCGGCTATGACCTGCGCGGCGCCTTCGTCGGCTCAGAAGGGACGTTTGGCATCGCCACCAAGATTCTGGTGCGGTTGTTACCCTTGCCGGAAGCGGTGCGCACGTTCCTGGGCATTTTTCCCAACATCGATGCGGCGTGTACCGCCGTATCCGCGGTGATTGGCCATGGCATCGTGCCGGCGGCGTTGGAGATGATCGACGCCCTGAGCATCAAGGCGGTACAGAACGTTACCGATGCCGGTTATCCCAATGATGCCGGAGCGGTGCTGCTCATCGAACTGGAGGGCCTGAACGAAGAGGTGGATGAGTTGAGCGGCGAGGTGGAAGCGGCGCTGTGGGATACGGGGGCCGCTGACGTGCGGATTGCCGAGGACGACGCAGAACGGGAACGGCTGTGGGTGGGACGCAAAACGGCCTTTGGCGCCTTTGGCACCATTGCGCCCAACTACTATCTGGTGGACGGGGTGGTGCCGCGCACGCGCTTGACGCAGATGCTGCGCAAAGTAAGCGAGGTCAGCGAGCGATACGGCATCACCATAGCCAACGTGTTCCACGCCGGCGACGGCAACCTGCATCCGTGTATGCTGTTCGACGCCCGGGATCCCGGCGTGATGGAGAACGCGATGGCCGCCGCCGCCGAGCTGATGGAGGAGTGCGCGCTGCTGGGCGGCACGCTGAGCGGCGAACATGGCATCGGGTTGGAGAAGAAAGAGTTCATGCCGCTGGTGTACACCGATGCGGACATGGCCGCCATGCAGCGGGTGCGGGAGGCTTTTGCGCCTCAGAATCGGCTGAATCCGGGCAAGATTTTCCCCGACGGGAGCTACTGGCGGCCGGCGGCGCACCCGGCGGCGCATACCGTTGGGTTGTATGCGTGATATGATCATGTAGCTCTCGCCTGAATTGCCAGAACTGTACCATCTTGTCAGCAAGACGGCGACAGCATTCAACCCGAACCATGGCTAATTCCGATGCGCACACTGACAAACGTCAATCCAACGCCAGAGCAACTCGTTATTCTGGCGGATGCTGCCCCTGGATTCCGCCTGATCCGTGGTGCAGCAGGCAGCGGAAAGACCACTGCCGCACTGCTGAGATTGCGCCAGCTATGCGCATCGCGCCTGTCCGGACGGCAACGGTCAGCCGCTGTTGAACCAATCAGAGTATTGGTACTCACTTTCAATCAGACGTTGCGTGGCTATGTGGCGCAACTCGCCGAAGAGCAAATCGAGTCCGACGGCGGACTGGAATTAACCATTGATACCTTCGGACGATGGGCATGGCACTTGGCCGGGCAACCGTCAGTGTGGAGCGACTACGAAGCAGATCGTAGGGTGCCTTCCTTGTTGCGGACGGCCGGTGTGGCACCGCGGAATATGGACTACTTCGTTGATGAGATCAAATACCTTACGGGCAGATTCACACCGTCCAACCGTCAAGATTACATCAGGGCAGAACGCACTGGACGAGGCCGGGCGCCAGTGGTCAATCGGGAGCTGCGGGCCAGGCTATTGCGTGAAGCGGTGGAACCATACGAAGAGATGAAGGTAAAGGCTAGCGTGTGCGATTGGAACGACGTTGCCATCGCCGCCGCTTCTGCACCGAGCAAGGGGTATGATGTCGCAGTAGTGGATGAAGCGCAGGATTTTTCGGCAAATATGCTCCGCGCCATCCGTGCCCACCTCAGTCAGGATCACTCCACCACATTCATAATGGATGCCGTGCAGCGTATCTACCCGCGGGGCTTTACTTGGCGTGAGGTTGGTATAGATATGCGGCCACAGCTGGTTTTCAACCTCACCCAGAATCATCGCAACACGGCGGAGATAGCAGAGTTTGCGGCATCATTAGTGCGTGGACTACCCCAGGACGAAGATTGCGTACTGCCAGATAGCCAGTCTTGCCAGCGTCGCGGCCCCAAGCCTCAGGTGATAGCCGGCCTGTACTCGGCGCAAATTGACCATATGCTAAACCGGGTACAGCCATTCATTAAATCCGGCGATACTGTCGCAATATTACAGCCGCGCGGTGGGAGATGGTTTGACCACGCAAAGGACAAATTGCGACAATGCAACATCGAATACTGCGTGTTGACACGCAGTAGCAATTGGCCTACCGGCCCGGAACAGGTAGCGTTGTCCACCATCCACTCGGCAAAGGGGCTGGAATTTGACCACGTGCTGATACCGGGTCTGAACCGGGAAGTCACCCCGCACGGAGACGAAGAAGGTGATGGGACGCTGGACTCGCTGCGCCGGTTGGTAGCGATGGGCATTGGTCGTGCGCGACAAACGGTTATGCTGGGCTACAAGCCAAGTGAACAGTCCACCCTGGTTGAACTGCTCGACCCTGCAACCTATGATTCAGTGGAGGTCTGATACAATGCCGATCGCAAACTACCGAGAAGCCCGCCCGAGAACTCCGGAGGAAGTTGCTCTCCTACCGTACAGTCCCGAAATTGTTGACGCAGCGAAACGGCGTGGCGTCTCGCAAGCGGTGCATTTTACGACTTTGAAAGGTGTAGTCGGCGTTCTAGCGTCGAGATTTGTTAAAAGTCGCGCACGGTTGCCGGATGACGAACATTTGGAGTACGTCTATCAGCCCAATGCACTTTTTCGCAAGGATGCAGAATGGCTCGACTACGTCAACCTGTCCGTTGAACGCATCAACGACTGGATGTTCAGCACCTCCGTAAGATGGCACGCGCACGATGGCAATCCATGGGTGATACTGTCCTTCGATCCACAGATACTAGCCCATCCGGGTGTAGTCTTTACAACGACAAACAACATTTATCCCGCTTGCCTACGCTCTGAGGGATTGACTGGGCTTTGCCAAATGTTCGCCGATGTGGTTTTTGGGCGATACGATAGACGCCATGACCGCAAGGACAAAATGGCGGCGTGGCCCACTGACCGGCAGGCGGAGGTCCTGTACCCTAGCGAACTATCGTGTGATTATTTGCAACGCATAACCGTACAGACTGAAGATGCTGTTGATACCATTCACGGCATATTTGGCGGTCTCCCGCACAGTAGGGAAGTTCCGGTCATTCACGACCCAGAGGCATTCCGATGAGTACCAGCAAGCTAATTCCCGACCGGGCAATGGCAGACGACGGCGATGCTCCGTCTCGTGACGTTGTCGGTGAGATGAACGGCGTTACCTGCCATGCTGCCAAAGTCCTCCGCTCGGCACTGTGGGCAGCTTACGGAGACGCGCTGGGTTGGATTAGCGAGCTGACCGATGAGGACGGCCTCAAGCGGCGAACCGCCGGCGAACCGCTATGCCGGCCCATCGCGTGGAAGCGGCGCATTGGCGGGCGCAGTGGTGTCATAGCGTCTCTTCCGGCCGGGTGCTACTCGGATGACACACAGTTGCGCTTGGCCACGGGCCGGGCCATTCATCCCGGCGGTTTTGATGTTGAAGCTTTCGCCAGGGTGGAGCTTCCGGTGTGGCTCAGTTACGCGCTGGGCGGAGGAAAATCCACCACTGCGGCAGCAGTCAACTTGGGCAAGCCCAAGGTGGCATGGTTTGCCAACACTTTCAAAGGCTGGACGGAATCGGGTGGCAACGGCGCGGCAATGCGCATCCAACCTCACGTATGGTCAGCGCGCGCTCCGGGTAACCCGGAGAGCTTCCTGCCCGATGTAATACGCAATGCGATTTGCACCCATTCGCATCCCACGGGAATTATGGGAGCAGTCATTCACGCCCTTACGCTGGCGCACACCATATCCACCGGGCGAGCTCCTTCCCCGGACGAATTGGGCACGGCCATCGCTGCTGCCGAAAATCTGCCGGCATTGATGCGGAACGATTTTGAAGTATGGAACTACTGGCGCACCGCCTATGAGCGAGAGGCGGGATCGTTTTGCGAAGCCTGGGAGCAAGCAATCGCGAATTCCAGGGATGCGCTACGGATTGCCAGCGTCAACCATCCGAGTCTAGCCGGAGCGGAAAGCTACTCGGCTATCGTAGATAACCTGATGCTCCGGGAGCGGCAACATATCGGCAACGGCATACTCACGGCAGTTGCCGCTGTAGGCTTGACCTGGTGCGAAACGCAGCCGGTGGAAGCATTGCGCATTGCTGCCAACGCAGTCGGCACGGATACTGACACTATAGCGACAATGGCGGGGGCCATTCTCGGGGCAACTGCCGAAGCAGAGCCGCCAGTTGAGGTACTGGATGTGGACTTGTTAAGGTCTGAAGCAACACGACTGTCCACAATTGCGCAGGGCGGACATCCACAAGGCCACCGGTACCCTGACCTGCTGCACTGGTCTGCACCGAAAACGCGCTCCGACGCGCTCACGCTCGCCAAAAATGGCGATTTATATGTTAGCGGTTTGGGGCTGGCACATACAATTGAAGACCCTATCTCGTCGCCGCAGGATGGCTTCCAGTGGCAATGGGTCGACACTGAATTGGGGCAAACACTTCTAATCAAGCGCCGTGTCGCCCTTACTCAGAATGATGAGACTGATTCGGTTCCGGTCAACCTGTCACCTCATGACACATCGCCAACGCCTGCCACGGGGAATGCTACCTCAGAAACACCTATAGACTTAGAAGCGGCTCTGGATTACATTGCCGCGCACATCAGAGACAGCGAAGCTATCGGGAAGTCGCTTCGCAACGTCGTGTACAGAGGGACGAGAGGGCAAATCGCGGCATTTACCGCATCGCTGGTGGACCTGATTCGAGAAGACCGGGAAGCAACCTTAGGCCATGATGGCCATGGCAATATATGACCACATCGACCCTGCCGGGGCGTGATGCGCTTACTCGTCTCGCTGACCTCCTGGGGCCCAACGCCGTCCGGGACGCCTATCGATTGCCCGACTATGCCATCGGCCCTTTCATCCCCATGGCCGCCGTTCGACCCGCTGACGCTGACGGCGTGTCCACCGTGTTGGCATGGGCGCATCGGTCTGGAGTGGCCGTGTATCCGTTTGGCGGGCGGACGTTGACGCAGCTGGGCAATCTGCCGGCCCGCCCTGGAATCGCCCTGGATCTGACGCGATTGAACCGGCTAGTGGATTTTCAGCCGGCGGACCTTACAGTCAGCGTAGAAGCGGGCATGACTATCGCACAGCTTGACGCGGCGTTGGCGCAGGACGGCAAACACGTTCCAATTTCCGCTCCGTTGGCCGACCGCGCGACCGTGGGAGGAACGTTGGCCACCGGGGTCAGCGGGCCGCTGCGCAGCGCCTACGGACTGCCCCGGGACTGGCTGATCGGCGTCAGCGTGGTGGGCGCGGACGGCACACCCACCAAGGCGGGCGGCAAGGTAGTCAAAAATGTGACCGGATACGACCTCAACCGGCTGTACACAGGATCCTTAGGCACTCTAGCCGTCATCACCGAGGCGACTTTCAAATTGGCGCCTGCCCCGAGTGATTGGGCCGTGGTGGTCGCGTCATTTTCCAACGCTGTTGCAGCGGCACGGGCCAGTCAGGATTTGCAATCCCAATACTATGCTCCCCTGGGGATGCACGTTCTAACCGGAGCGGCGGCCGGCCGTCTGTCGCCGTCGGGAGCCACCGCCGGAGCGGTTGCCATCGCTATCATCGGTGGCCGACCGGCCTCGGTGAACCGCCGGGTTGGTGATACCGCCGCGCTGTGGAGCGGAGCGGCGGATGCGGTCGAGATAGCGCGCGGTGATGACGCCGTCGGCCTGATTGGCGCCTTGACCGATTTGCCGGCCGATGCAACTTCACCGCCGACAATAGGCGTGCGCGTCAACGCTCCGCCATCGGCGCTGGGCGAAGCGCTGGCTTTTGCGGACACCGGGCTGTGCGACGCTCCGCCCCCAGCCGTGGTGGCCGACGTGGGGTTCGGCGGGGGCCGGCTGCTGTGGTGGGACGATTTCACCGCTGCCGACCCGGTTCAAATCGCCGCCGGCTTGCGTAAAATACAGGCTGCCGCCGCGGCGTTGGGCGGCGACGCCATTGTGGAACGCTGTCCGGTTTCGGTCAAACCGCATATTGACGTGTGGGGAGCGCAACCGTCGGGAATGAACATTATGCGACGCCTCAAGCAACAGTTTGACCCGTCAAACACGCTCAATCCCGGCCGCTTCATTGGGGGCCTGTAATGGTCAGCAGTCCAGAGCAACACACAGATGCCCCTTTCCATGCCGGCGGGGGGATTGACGCTGGGCATGGGTTTCCCTATGGGGCGCCCTTTGAGGGTTCGCTGAACGACGGGCCTGGGTTTGAGGGAACCGACGCTCCAGCGGAGGCCGATCTGTATCGCTGCGTACATTGCGGCCTGTGCCTGAGTGCCTGCCCGACCTACGTGGAGACGCGGCTGGAGACGGAATCGCCCCGGGGCCGCATCGCCTTGATGAAAGCCGTTCACGAGGGACGGACGGGCATCAGCGACCGTTTGGTGTCCCACTGGGAACTGTGTCTGCAATGCCGGGCTTGCGAGGCGGTGTGTCCCTCCGGCGTGCCCTACGGCCGGCTCATGGAACACACGCGGGCGCAGGTTCAGGACAACGGCCTGGAAAGCCCGGAATTGAGCCGGCTGTCGCGCCTTTTCCTGCGGGCGGCGCTGCCCCACAACCGGAGGCTGAAGGTAGCCGGCCACTTGATGCGTCTGTACCAGCGTTCCGGGTTGCAGGGACTGGTGAGGCGGTCGGGCCTGCTGCGTCTCATGCCCGGTGGCCTGGCCGCTATGGAGGCGCAGATGCCGGTGATGGGTGGACGGTTTTTCAGCCCGCGTCAACAGGTCTTTCCCGCGAAAGGCGAGCGGCGCGTGACCGTTGGCCTGCTGTCCGGCTGCGTGATGCCGCTGATGCAGGGAGAAGCGATGCGGGCGGCGGTGCGAGTGTTGCAGCGGAACGGTTGCGACGTGGCCGTCCCGCCGGCGCAAGGCTGCTGCGGCGCGTTGAACCTGCACGCCGGGGATCTGGAGCTGGGCCGTCGGATGGCCCGGCGGAACATCGACGCTTTTCGCGGCGCGGGGGTTGACGTTGTGGTGACGGCTTCGGCGGGTTGCGGTTCATCCATGAAAGAATACGGGGACCTGCTTCGTGACGACCCGGATTACGCCGACGCGGCCCGCGAGTTTGCGGACAACACTCAAGATATCACAGAGTTTTTGGCCGGCCTACCCCTGGAGCGGCCAAAGGCTGAGCTGCCGTGGCGAGTGACGATGCAGGACCCGTGCCACCTGGCCCATGCGCAACGCATCACCGATGCGCCACGGCAGATATTGCGCAGCATAACCGGGTTGCAACTCACCGAAATGGCGGAGTCGTCACTATGCTGCGGCTCGGCGGGGTTCTACTCGCTGATACAACCGGAGATGTCGCAACGGTTGCAGCGACGCAAGATTGGCAATGCCTTGGATACCGGAGCGGAGGTTATCGCATCGGCCAACCCCGGCTGCATAGCACAGTTGGAACAGGGGCTGCGCAGCACTGAAGCCGACGCACGGGTAATGCACGTGGTGGAGATACTGGACGCGGCGTATCAATCGGAGCATACCGCATAGTGGTGGAAATCAATCACCGTGCCGCCCAAAGCTGCCGGAATGCTTCCCCGGACAGCGGGCAGTTCACCAAGTCGTCAAGTTCCGCGTTGGTCAGCTTCAGCCGTTTCGCAGTATCCGAAACAATGTACTGAGGCAATTGGCCTCGGCTGGAATGCGAGAATTTCGCAACCCGATACTCCCGTCCATCTATCTCCAACCACCAGAAAACGTGATGGCGACGCCTGTCCTCCGCCGCGCGCGCCTTGCGTCGCAGGGCGCCTTGCAACTCTCTGACATCCATTTTACCGTTGGCAACGCCGGCGAATGATGCTGCGCAGTTTAGCCAAATCGGCGGCGGCAGAGGCGCCAAGTCTTGCCTCCCGTTCCTCCAAAGATTCGTGATATTCCGACAACGACGTTAGCAGGTCATACGCCGCTTCCTCAACCGACAAGCCCGCGCCATATTCTTCAACCGGCGAACCTGCAATCACCAGCACCGCTTCGGGGGTAGTTTGAACCTGCACCGCAAGATCGCTAAGCAACTCCCGGGGTCTTTCGGTTGTCATTGCGAGGAGCATAGCGACGTGGCAATCTCGTCGTTGGAACAGACCCGTTTGTGGTTAGCAACCGGAGCCTTGACGAGATTGCTTCGCTACGCTCGCAATGACAAATGTGAAAACCGAAAGACCCTGAAGCAACTCCCACCCGCCTTCCCATGAGCGGCCGGCCGGGATACGGCAATTCCCTTCACCTGAAGTCGGATTTCCGCCTGTCCCAATTACGGGAGCAGTGGTTGTAGTCGTGGAATCCTCGGCGCGAGCGTCAAAAGCTTCAGCCATAATCTACCCTCAAGGGAGCGCAACCGGTTGGGATGCTCCACTGTTCGAGATCGGCGATGCGATTCCAGGTCGGCGATGCCGGTAGCTCCGGCTTTTCCCGGAACACAACCACGCCATCAAAACCTTACGCCACATTCCTGGCGTAGTCGCTCAGCCTTGGCTACCTTGATACGTAGCGAAGCTCCGCTGCGCCGCGGCCACGCTGGCGCCGTAGGCAACCTCGTAGCCCAGGTCGCCGAGTATGACCTCCAGCGCGGACAGGACGGACAGAACGCTGCGCTCGCGGGCGCCTTCGCCCATCATGCCGATGCGCCAAACCTTGCCGCGGAACTCGCCGAGGCCGCCGCTGACCTCGATGTCGAACTCGTTCAGCAAGCGGGAGCGCACCACCGCCTCGTCGATGCCTTCAGGCGCGTTGACCACGGTGATGGGGTTGAGTTGATAGTCCGGGTCCGCGGCCAAATCAAGGCCCATGGCGGTGAGGCCGGCGCGCAAGCCGGTGGCGACTTTGGCGTGGCGGTCGTGCCGTTCCTGGATTCCCTCCTCCATCATCATCCGCAGTGATTCGCGCATGGCGTAGATCATGGTGATGGGGCTGGTGTGGTGATAGACGCGCTGGGTCTCGTTCCAGTATTCGGCGACGCCCTGCAAGTTGAAATAGAAGCTCTCCACGGTGGTGTCGCGTTGGTCGATGACGCTCATGGCCCGTTCGCCGAAGCTGATGGGAGCGAGGCCCGGAGGGGCGCCGAGGCACTTCTGGCTGGCGCTGTAGCAAACGTCGATGTCCCAATCGTCAACCTGCACGTCGTGGCTGCCCAGAGACGTCACGGCATCTGCCACCACCAACGCGCCATGCCGGTGCGCCATGTCGATGGCATCCTGGAGCGGGGTGATCGCGCCGGTGGACGTTTCCGCATGAACCAGGCCCACCATCTTGGTCCCGGGGTTCGCCTTGAGCGCATCCTCCAGAGCATCGAGGTCCGCCGGCTTTCCCCAGGGCGAGTCGACCATAATCGTGTTTGCGCCACAGCGTTGGGCGATGTCAGCCAGGCGGACGCCAAAGTACCCGTTGCGGCACACGATGGCCGTGTCGCCCCGCTCGATGACGTTGACGCAAGCGGTTTCCATGGCTCCCGTTCCGGTGGCGGAGATTGGCATGGTGACCCGGTTGCCGGTGTGGAAGATCTGGCGCAGCATTTCGCATACTTCGTCCATCACCTGGAAGAAGACAGGATCGAGATGGCCCACGACCGGCTGTGTCATCGCGCGCAGCACGCGGGGATGCACAGTGCAGGGTCCCGCGCCCAGCAACAGGCGGTTCGGCGCTTCAAATTCGTCTCGGTATGATTCGGTCACGATGGTCTCCGCTTCACTTGTTTTGCCGAGGAATTGCCCTCACCCCAACCCTCTCCCACAAGGGGAGAGGGAGTTTTTTGATGTCCGGTTACACCACCGCCGACGCGCCGCCGTCGATGTTGATGGCCACTCCGGTCAGATAGCTGGCTCGATCAGAAGCCAGGAAGGCAATCACGTCGCCGGCTTCTTCCCCTTCGCCGACCCGGCCCAGGGGTACGCTGCGTCCGGCGGCCAACTGCTCGTAGAAATCGTTAAGGTCCAGATCCGGCTCGTTGCCGCTGCGGGCATCGTAGCGGCGTTGGTGCTGACCGCTCTTGATCAGGCCGATGCACACGGTGTTGACCAGGATATTGTCGGCGGCGAGGTCCTTGGAGAGGCCCTTGGTGATGGCGATGCCGGCGGCGCGGGAGATCGACGTTGGCATGGAGTTGGCGCCGGGGGTACGCCCGCCCAGGTTGGTGACGTTGATGATGCGCCCGCCGCCGACCTTGCGCATTTCGGGAATGGAGGCCCGGATCAGACGCACCGCGCCCCAGACCTTCAGCTCGAAGTCGAACTCCCAATCGTCGTCGCTCACATCCTCGAACCCTTTGGCCATGGACGTGCCGGCGTTGTTCACCAGGATGTCAACGCGCCCGTATCGCTCCACTGCGGTGTTGACCACGAGGGCCGCGGTGCCCTTGTCGGTGACGTCGGCAGATATGGGGAGCACCTCGCCTTCGGTGGCAGTGCGGATTTCAGCGGCCGCGGCGTCCAATACATCCGGCCGGCGGGCTACGATGATGACGTTGGCGCCCTCGCCGGCCATCCGCAAGGCGGCGGCTTTGCCGATGCCGTCGCTGCCTCCGGTTACAATCGCTACCTTGCCGTCCAGTCCCAGCTCCATGGCGTGCCTCCTTGCCGTTTTTGCCCGCGCGACGCAAATGATTCGGGCGGGAAATTATGTCTTTAACCGACGGGGATTATAGCACAGCGGACGGCGGGCTTTACTCGCCCAGCGGCAATTATTGACCCGGTAATGGCGGCGTCTTATCCTGAACCGGAGACCGTTGGCTCGCCACTTTACCCGGAGGAATCCAACCATGACGGCCATAGACGACGAAACCAGATTGATGTACCCGTTCTTCACCGAGGAACTCCGGGACCAGGTCATCGCCATCGTCCGGGCCGACCTGGACACTGCTCCCTTCCGGGACAAGTTCGTTTTCGACCCCATCGTAGTGGAACCCAACTACGATCTGGACGGCGATGAGTCATTTCATATTCGCGTTGTATGCGATGGGGACATGGACCTGCTACCCGCCAGTTGGACGGGTCGCATGCTCACTCGCATCCGTCCCAAAATGATAGCCCAAGGACTCCCCCATCGGGGCGTCACCAAATCTTTCGCGGAGAAAACTGAATGGGAAGAGCGACATCTGTACTTGGAAGAAGAATGGGGAGAGCCAACACCGGAGTCTGACCTATGAACCCGCACGACCTGATTCGCCTCGCCCGTCAGTTAGCCTCTGGCGAATTAGGCAGTGGCCGAGGCCGCCCCAGACAATCCGAACTGCGCCGGGCCGTCAGCAGCGCTTACTATGCGATCTTTCATGCCCTTGCCCTGGCCGCTGCCGACCTGCTAATCGGCACGAACCGCAACAGCCGCATTGAAACGCTGTGGCTGCAAATCTACCGAAGCCTGGAACACGGCTACGCCAGGAACCAGTGTCAAAACCCGGCGATAGGACAATTTCCTCCCGAAATACGGGACTTCGCGGCCCAATTCGTAGCTATGCAAGCATTACGCCACAACGCCGACTACAACCCGGCAGTAACCTTCACTCGCCGAGAAGTTATGAGACTGATCGATGAAAGCGAGGCGAGCATCGTCGCATTCGAGAACGCCTCCGAACAGGACCGCCGCGCCTTCGCCGTCTATGTCCTGTTCCGGCCCGCCCGGCGCTGACCTGAACCGCGCCGGCGGTTGCCGCTATTCGGCGCCAGAGCCAGACAGCCCCCAGGAATCGGGGTCGTCACAGGTGCCGAGCATATCTTTCAAGGCGATTATTTCAGCCTGGGTTACGGTCAACTCCCAGTGCTCCTTGACCGCAATCCAGTCGGCGGCGTAGCGGCACCAGCCGGCGCTTTCCTCGGGCCGCCATTGGTCGGGCGACTGCTTGCCCTTGGCCCGGTTCACCGACTTTTTGGTCGCTTGCAGGCTGGCCGGGTGGCTCAAATCGTTGGCGTAGGAGCGTTTGCGGTCTGCCGACCACTGCCAGCCGCCGGATTCGTGGGCGTGGCCCAAAGGCACGTGGTGGTCAATGTCAACGTCGCCGGCATCGGTGAACACTTCCCCGCTCCAGGGGCCCAGCCACTCGCCTTCCGTAACCCGGCATCTCTGGTTGGTGGCGAACAGCAGCGGCGACAGGCTTTCCGTGATGAGCACCTCGGCCCGGGTGTTCTGGCAATCCCGGTCAGCATCCACCCAATGCCGCCAGTCGTCCCGGTCATAGTCAACGCCGCTGTCGCGCTCGGCCACCTGTAGCCGGTCAAGGGCGGCGACTATCGCCTGCACGTCCGGCGGCAACGGAGCGGCGACGGTACTGTCGTCGGATGCGGAATCTCCGGGGGCGACCAGCGTCGCCGCGTCATCGGCGACCCGCCGAAAGGTTTCCACCGTTTCAACGCCGGAGTCGCACGCCGACACGATGAAGGCTGCGACCAGCGCCGCGAACCCAAGAATTACCCGACACCGCAACGACGCTAAACCCCGATGCCTTCCCGTTCGGCGATGGACGGCACGTCTTTGTCGCCCCGGCCGCTGAGGCACACGACGATTATGTCATCCGCTGACATCTCGGATGCCATGCGGCTGACGTGATAGATGGCGTGGGCTGATTCCAGTGCCGGGATGATGCCCTCAGTTTGGCAAAGGAGGCGGAATCCTTCCAAAGCCTCATCGTCGGTTACGGCCAGGTATTCGGCGCGGCCGGTGGCTTTCAGCCAGCTGTGTTCCGGTCCTACGCCGGGATAGTCCAATCCCGCCGAGATGCTGTGCGCTTCCTGGATTTGCCCGTTGTCGTCCTGCAACAAGTAGGACATGGATCCGTGTAAGACGCCCGGACGGCCAGCGGAGAGGGTGGCCGAGTGGCGTCCCGTTTCCACCCCCTCGCCGGCGGCTTCCACTCCCACCAATCGGACATCTTCGTCGCCGATGAACTCATAGAAAGTGCCGATGGCGTTGCTGCCGCCACCGACGCAGGCGGAAACCACATCGGGCAGGCGTCCCTCGGCGTCCAGGATTTGCTGCCGGGCTTCCCGGCCAATGACGGACTGGAAGTCGCGCACCAGCATGGGATACGGGTGCGGCCCCACGACGCTGCCGATGAGGTAGTGGGTGGTCTCCACGTTGGTCACCCAGTCCCGGATGGCCTCGTTGATGGCGTCTTTGAGAGTCCGCGTGCCGGATTCGACCGCGATGACTTCGGCGCCAAGCAGGCGCATCCGGTACACGTTGAGGGCCTGACGCACGGTGTCCTCGACGCCCATATAGACGATGCACTGCAAGCCCAGCATGGCGCAGACGGTGGCGGTGGCGACGCCGTGCTGGCCGGCGCCGGTTTCGGCGATGATGCGCTGCTTGCCCATCCGCTGGGCCAGCAGGCACTGGCCGAGGGCGTTGTTGATTTTGTGAGCGCCGGTATGGGCCAGATCCTCACGTTTCAGGTAGATGCGCGCGCCGCCGCAATGACGGGTGAGATTTTCAGCGTAGTACAGGGCGGTGGGACGGCCGGCGTAGTTTCGCATCAGATGATCCAGTTGCTCGGCGAAACTCGCGTCATCCTGGACGGCGCGGTAGGAATCCTCCAACTCGGTGAGGGCAGCCATTACCGTTTCGGGAACGAACTTGCCGCCGAAATCGCCGAAGCGGCCTCGCTCGTCGGGGAGGTTAGTTTGCGCGGTAACTACCATGGTCAATCAGCCTCTCAAGGGTTAATCCAAAAGCCGGGCATTTGCGACGAAACGCCGGATTTTGCCGGCGTCTTTCTCGCCGTCGGTTTCCACACCGCTGGAGACGTCCACGCCCCAGGGACGCGCTACTGTGACGGCTTCGGCGACGTTCTCCGGCGTCAATCCGCCCGCCAGCAGGAATTGATGGCCGCTGGCGGCCAGTTGCGCCGCGATGCTCCAGTCGAAAGACTGGCCGGTGCCGCCGTGGAGTCCGGCCACGTCGCTGTCCAGGGTAACCGTGCAGCCGGCGGCGGTGTAAGCGTCGATGCGGCTGGCTACATCGGCGATGGCGTTGGGGGCGGTATCATTGGGCACATGGAGCACCTTGATGATGGCGGCGCGTTTCTGTACCTGACGGCAGTAATCCAGGGGTTCGCCGCCGCACAACTGGACGAAATCCAAGCCGGCTACGGCGATGGTGTCCAGCACTTCGTCCAGGGGTTGGTCGCCGAACAATCCCACTGACTTCGGAGCCGACGCGCCGCCGGTTCGCAGCCCATCGGTGATTGAGCGCGCTGCCGTTGGCTCAGCACGCCGGCGGCGTCCGGGCACGAACACGAGGCCCACGTAGTCCGCGCCGGCATCGGCTGCAATCAGCGCGTGGTCCAGCCGGCGCACGCCGCAGATTTTGACTACTGTCCGGGACACTGCGCTTACCTGCCGGCCAACGCCGGCGCTCCGGTCAACGAGCGAATTTTGGCCGCGGTGTCGTCGGCAGTTACCAGCGCCTCGCCCACCAGCACGGCGTTGATGCCCAGCGGTTCCAAGCGTGCCAGGTCGTCAGGCGCGCTGATGCCGCTTTCGCTGACAATTATCTTGTCCGAAGGGATCAACGGAGCCAACGATTCGGTAGTCGCCAGATCGGTGACAAAGGTGTGCAGGTCCCGGTTGTTGATGCCGATGATCTCGGCGCCGGCATCGACCGCCGTTGCGATCTCGTCGGCGTCGTGGGTTTCCACCAGGGGCGTCATGCCCAGCGTCCGGCCCAGGTCAATGAGTTCGGTCAGTTGGGATGGCGACAGGATGTCCACGATAAGGAGGTAGGCGTCCGCGCCGATGGCCCGGGCTTCGTAAATCTGGTACGGGTCAAAGAGAAAATCCTTGCGGAGGACCGGGGCATCGCCCGAGGCGCCGCTCTCCTTGACTGCCGTGAGATGGGCCGGCTCGCCCAGAAAGTGGCCGTCGGTTATGACCGAAATCGCGGACGCTCCGTTGTCATGGTACGTAGCGGCCAACTGCGTCGGCTGAAAATCTGCGCGGAGCAGCCCCTTGGAAGGTGACGCTTTTTTGACCTCGGCGATCAGGCTAATGCCTTCCCCGCGCAAGGCCCTGGCAAAGTCCAATGCCGAGGGGAGGGAGGCGATAACCTCCTGGAGCGCGGATAGTGGCGTGGCGGCTTTGGACGTTGCCAGTTCCTCGCGCTTCTTGGCGACGATTTGGTCCAGAATGCTTGGCATTGGACTGTCTCCCAATCTGCGATGTAGGGGCGAATGATTATTCGCCCCATAGGCATCAAGTTAAGCGTTATCGTCCAGGGCGAGCAATAATTGATAGGCGCTGGGGCGTTGCCGACGCCCTTCAATTCTACACCCGGCGCGCAGGCATAAGCCAATCTGTTCGATGACGGTGGCCAGGGCCATTATTCCGGTCATGGCGCTGGCAAGCATTACGGCGTAGCGGCGGACCGTATGCGCAGCCTTGACCAGACTGCGGTTCGGGTACATCCAGACCGCAGTCAGCAAGGTCCAGTGCAGGATGACCATGGCTACCAGTTTGGCATAGACCTCGCAGAGTATCCGCCAGGGGTTTGCCGAGCGCCAGCGGTCAATGCCGCCGCGCTGTTTCCACAGCTTGAAAAGCAGTTCAATCTGCCAGCGGGCGCGGGCCAAGATCAAGGCTTCCTCCCGGTTCAGCAGGGCCACGGGCGCGTTGGTTACGTAAATGGTCCAATCGCAGAGAGCCAGACGGGCTTTGCTGGGTTGCTGCTGTTTCTTGCGGGCTTGGTCTTTCAGTTGACGGCGCCGCTGGGCGCCTACTTCCGGGGGTACTCTGGCGCCCAGCAGACGGACGGGCAAGCGGTGGGTACTGCCCAGCAATACCGGCTGGTCGATGCTGGTGGCGGCGGGAGTGGACAGCAACCGCGCCAAGTCCAGTTCGGCGCCGTCGCACTGGTAGAGTTTGGTGCCGGTCTTGTACCGGGACAGGAAATAGCCGCTTTGCTGGGCTATTTCCCGGAAGGTGTCCAGGCGGTAATACCCCAAATCGGCCAGGCGCAAAGCCCCCGGCGGTAGCGGCGCGCTCTGCACTGGGGAATGGCTGTCCGGGGTCCGGCCATGATCCAGGAAGGGACCCAGCATCCGGCCCGTGGTCAAGTCCAGCCGCACTTGCAACTTCAACGCCGACTGTCCGTAGGAACCGCTGCCGCCGCAGCCCGCCCAGATTTCCCGCAGTGCATCGGGCAGCATGACCACTGAACTATCTTGCACCAGCACGGCGCTGAACCGCTGCAATATCGGAACCGCCACCGGCTCCGCGGCAATCACCTCCACTACCGCTGCCGCCAGGACTTGCCGCAAACACTCGGCCGCCCGAGGGGTGAACCGCTGGAACAGGGCCTGCGAGCTGATTTCCACCCCCAAGGTGGCCGCCATCTGGGTCAGGGAGCACAGGCTGGCGTCCGGGTCCGCCAACCACCCGAAAACCAGGGTCTGCGTGAAGATACTGCCGCTGAGTTTGGAACGTCGCTGGACCAGTCCTGTCGCCGCGGCGGCTTGCTCGGCGCCGGCGGCGAGAACCTCGCTCATAGCCTGGGCAACTTCTGGTACACTGCTCATGGGAAGCTCCGGTGGCGATTGATTGGAATGCAATCACCATCTTACCGGTAGCTTCCCATTTGTACCCCCTAACTTGATGCCTATGGGGCGAATGATTATTCGCCCCTACGGATGGTTATTCAGGCGATAGTTCTTGCGTCAACGTCGCCAGAGCGTCCAGTTTTTCGGCCGCCCGGCCGTCGGCGATGGATGATGCGGCCATCTCGATGCCTTCCGAAAGCGTGGCTGCCAGGTCGCCGGCCACCAACGCCGCGCCGCTGTTGAGCACTACGGCGTCGCGGATCGGGCCGGTGGCGCCGGACAGGATGCTGCGCATGGTGGCCGCGTTGGACGCCGGGTCGCCGCCGCGCAGGTCGTCCGGCGTGGCGTGGGGGAGACCCAAGTCGCGGGGTTGAACCAGGTACGGCCGGATTTCGCCGTCCAGCACTTCCCAACCGGGAGTGTCGCTGCCCAGGGACAACTCGTCCATGCCGTCGTCGCTATGCACAATTATGGCGTGGTGGGCGCCGAACAAGCGCAGGGCTTCGGCCATCTTCTCGGCGGCTTCGGGGTAGCCCACGCCGATCAACTGGCAGGACACGCTGGCCGGGTTGGTCATCGGCCCGAGCAGGTTGAACACGGTGCGGATGCCGATTTCCCGGCGCACCGGCGCGGCGTAGCGCATGGCGGGATGATAAGCCGGGGCGAACATGAACCCGATGCCGATTTCACGCAGGCAGCGTTCCACTGCCTCGGGGGGTAGCTCGATGCGGACGCCCAGGGCTTCCAGCACGTCGGCGCTGCCGCAGTCTCCGGACGCGGCCCGGTTGCCGTGCTTGGCGACGGTGAGACCAGCGCCGGCGACTACGAAGGCGGCGGCGGTGGAGATGTTGAAAGTCCCCTTGCGGTCGCCGCCGGTGCCGCAGGTGTCGATGGCCTTGCCGTCCACGTTAACCCGCAGGGATTTTTCGCGCATCACGGTGGCAAAACCGGCGATTTCCTCCGGCGTCTCGCCTTTCAACGAGAGCGCGGTGAGGTATGCGCCAAGCTGGGCCGGGGTGGCTTCCCCTTCCATGACCTCGCGCATGACTTCGATGGCGTCGGCCATGGAGAGGGGTTGGCCGGCTGTTGCCGCCGATATGGCTTCACGGATCATTAGACACCGCAGTTCGGGTAGGATGAGGCGGTAACTATGATAGCATGACCGGGGCCAAGCGCGGGCCCGGCGCAAAGACCGAGCACCCAAATCGGTTACGGTCCAATGACGACGAATTTTACATAGCCGAACGGTAGCGTTGCAATTTAGGTGGTTCAGTTTTACAGCAATGCATTCGAGCGGCCAAAACTGCTGCTGCGCCAACGAGATTGCCACGCTGCGCTCGCAATGACAAAGACCAAACCACCTAAAACGGAACGTTACATAGCCGAACATAAGTTTTGACACAACAGCGCTTGCCGGTGTATAAGTTACCACCGCGACCCTACGCGGGCGTCCTGAACCAACAACCGCAGGAGACCGCATTGCCATGCTTCCCGAAACGCCTTTTCAACGAACTTGGTACGAAGGCCCGGGCTGGGTCAAAATCAGGCTGGAACCTTCAGAAGTTCTGGAAATTCCCTATATGCACGACGTTGTCCTGGTCAAGGAAATCGACGGCGTCACCTTCGAAGCTCTGGTCCCAACCCACACCCTGGGCGAAAACAACAGCTGGGTTCCGGCCGAGTACGCAGGCAAAATCAACGGCAAGGTAGTGTTCTACTTGCCGACATCCAACGACGGGCGTCCCACCTGGCGGGTGCCGGAAGACGCCGTGGAACGAATTTTGTTGGCCTGACCAATCAACACATCGTAAGGATATGTCGTGGGGTGAAACAAAATGCTCTTGTCGGACGGAGAACTGCAACTCGCCATCGCCAGAGGAGAACTTACCATCATCCCTGCAATCCCTGACGACAGCGACCAAATCAAAGCCGCCTCAATTGACCTGCGGCTGGGAGAGGCCATTTGGACACAGAAGGAACCTGACGATACTGAATCCGGGGACGGCGCTATCAGCGACATCAGCGGCGCCGGATTTGCCCATTACATGGAGAATTACACCGAACGGACCAACATTGCGAATACCGGCGGGTTCCTACTCAAGCCCGGCGACTTCATCGTGACCGAGACCCTGGAGCGGATCCGACTGAGCCGATTGCTATCCGGCCGGGTGGAGGGCAGAAGCCGATTAGCGCGGATGGGTATCGGCGTTCATATCACTGCCCCCAAGATAGACACCGGCTTCAACAACCACATCACCCTCGAACTGTTCCACATGGGCCGGCGGCCCATTTTTCTACAATATGGAACGGCGATATGCACCTTGCTGGTGGAACGCCTGGGTATTCCCGCCGGCAATCCATACGGGGGAATATTCAACCTCGGCGGGACAACCTGAATTAGCTTCACAGGGAACGGGAGCCATACCTATGCGCGTTGACGTTCACACCCACGTCTGGCCCGACCGTATCGCCGGCGCGGTGGCCGAGAATATGGAGGCCGATCTGGGCTTTACGCCGATTGCCGCCAATACGGTGAGCGGGATCAAGGCGCATATGGCGGCGGCCGGCGTGGACAAGTCCGTCGTGCTGGGCGTGGCGGCGCGGGCCGACCAGGTGCGGCGAGCCAATGACTGGCTCATTTCCATAGCTGACGATAATCTGATCCCCTTTGGCGCGGTGCATCCTGACCTGGCGGACAAGGGCGGCGAGATACGCTACCTGCGGGAGCATGGGGTCAAGGGCATCAAGATGCACCCGGTAATCAACGGCTTTTACCCCGACGACCCGCAGTGGTTCCCGGTCTATGAGGAGTTGGGCGACGATATGACGCTGGCCATCCACGCCGGCCGGCTGCCCCACCAAGGCAGCGACGCGCCGCTTTACGCCGCGCCGGAGCGAATTGCCAATGTCGTCCGGCAGTTTCCCAAACTCAAGGTGATTGCGCTGCACCTGGGCGGGTTTTATATGCTGGACGAGGCGGAGCGCGCGCTGATGGGCCATGATAACGTGCTGGTGGACACCACCTGGCCGCCGTCGATCCGGGAACTGACCGCCGACACACTGACCGCGATTATCGGCAAGCATGGGGCGCACAAGGTTTGCTTTGGCACCGACTATCCGCTGGTTGATATGGGCAGCGAATCGGAATACCTGGCGTCGCTGCCGCTGACTTCGGGGCAGGTTGAAGGGATTCTGGGCGAAAACGCCCGCCGCTTTATCGGATTGTAGGCATCCTTCGACAGGCTCAGGATGAGCGGCAGGAACAAATCTGCTCATGGTGAGCTTGTCGAACCATCTGCCATGCCAAAGGCGTTCAGCACGAAGGCGTACTCTTCGGCAATCTCGCGGATGCGCTCGAAGCGGCCGGAGGCGCCGGCGTGGCCGGAATCCATGTGGATTTTCAGGAGCAGGGGGTTGGCGTCGGTGCGGGTGGCCCGGAGCTTGGCGACCCACTTGGCCGGCTCCCAGTAGGTTACGCGGGGGTCGCTGATGCCGCCGGTGACGAACATGGGCGGATAGTCTTGCGCGCGAACGTTGTCGTAGGGGGAATAGGCGCGGATGTAGTGGTAATACTCGGCGTCGTTGGGATTGCCCCATTCGTTGTATTCCATCGTGGTCAGCGGCAGGGTGTCGTCCAGCATGGTATTGAGGACGTCCACAAAGGGCACGTGAGCCACCACGCAGCCGAACAGGTCGGGGCGCTCGTTGACCACCGCGCCCATGAGCATCCCGCCGGCGCTGCCGCCGGCGGCAGCGATGCGTCCGGCCGACGTGTAGCCTTGGGCAATCAGATGCTCGGCGCAGTCGATGAAGTCGTTGAAGGTGTTGCGCTTGTTCAGCAGCTTGCCGTTCTCGTACCAATCCCAGCCCATTTCCATGCCGCCGCGGATGTGCGCGATGGCAAAGATGAAACCCCGGTTGACCAGGCTCAGCGCCGAGATGCTGAAGGTGGCCTCCATGGTCAACCCGTAACTGCCGTAGCCGTAGAGATACAGCGGCGCCGTGCCGTCCAATGAAGTTCCTGCCGGCATCAACAGGCTGATCGGAACCAGAGCGCCGTCCCGGGCCGTGGCCCAGAGGCGCCGGGTTTCGTATTGCCCGGCGTCGTAGCCGGAGGGGATTTCCTGCTGCTTGCGCAATACCCGTTCCCGCGTCGCCATGTCGTAGTCGTACACTGCGGCAGGAGTTTTCAGGGAAGTGTAGCCAAAACGCAACGAAGTGGTGTCAAACTCCCGGCCGCCCCGGGGCGACATGGCGAAGTCGTCTTCATCGACGCCGGCGATAAAGTGGACGTCGCCATGGTCCAGCCTCATGACCATCACCTGCGGGAGCCCGTCTTGACGGCAAGCGACAACGAGATGCTCCCGGTAGGCGTCAACGCCCAACAATGGCCTTCCCGGTTGGTGAGCCATGAATTCGGTCCAGTTGTCCCATGCAGCGGCAGTTACGGGGGCGGTGGACAGCATGAAGTCCTTGGCGCCGTTGCCATTGTGCCGGATGAAGAAGCGGTCGCCGTGGTCAACGACGTCGTACTCGAAATCCGCGGCCCGCGGTTCAATCAGCGTCAGTTCCGCGTCGGGGTCATTGGCGTCCAGGAAACGCCATTCCGACATATTGTTGCCGCCGGCTACGACGTAGATGAAACGCCCGCTGTTGGATTTGCCGGCGCCGACGAAGAAACGGGGATCCTCTTCCTGATAGACGAGTTCATCGTCGGCCGGGTCATTTCCCAGCGTGTGCCGGTAGATGCTCACCGGCCGGTGATGTTCGTCAAGCACCGAGTAGTAGAAGGTGCGGCTGTCGTTGGCCCATTCCAGGCTGTAGTAGGTATTCGGGATGGTGTCGGGCAGCGTCTCGCCAGTTTCCAGGTTGAGCGCTTGAATAGTGAACTGTTCGGAGCCGTCGAAATCCACGCCGTAGGCGATCAAACGGTGGTCAGGGCTGTTTTCAAACGCCCCGACGCGCGTGTAGTCGTGGCCTTCCGCGAGTTGGTTCACGTCGAGCAGCACCGTTTCCGGGCCATCCTCGCTACCCAGCTTCCGGCAGTAGATGGGATACTGGTCACCCTCCTCGTAACGGACGTAGTAGTAGAAATCGTCCTCCTTCTCCGGTACGGTGTTGTCGTCCTCTTTGATGCGGCCCCGTATCTCGTTGTAAATAGCTTCCTGCAACCCGCCTTCGGCGGACAGGGGCGCCAGGAACGCCTCGGTATGAGCGTTTTCGGCGCGCAGGTAGGCCATGGTGGCCGGGTCGTCCTGCTCCCGGAGCCAGTACCATGGATCGATACGTTCGTCGCCATGAACCGTAATGGTGTGGGGGCGCCGGGAGGCGCTGGGGGGAACTGAGGCATGGTCCGAGGTCGGCAAAGCGATCACCTTATGTGTAGCGTCGGGTTGGGGACGGCGTCATGCCGCCACCGGCTCCGCCTGGATTGATTCGGTGGCGGAAGATACGGCGTCCATCTCGTCGAGGACGTAGCGCCGACACGCTCCCGGCCGCAACTTGGCAATGAGAGAGCCGAGCCAACCTCCGTATTCGGCCCGGATTGTTACGTAGGCGTGTCCCCGGTCGTCGGAGGTGTAAGCTTCGTCGCCGTCACTGCATTCCCGCACGTAATAAGAGAATCCGACCCAGAACCCGGGCCCCGAGGTCCGGTGGGACAGCGTTTCGCCCTTTTGTACCACGGTGACCAGGCTGGTGAAGCGGTCCCGGCCGATCTGGAGATCAATGCGGTGCCCAGGTTCCGGTTCCGGACCGTCGGGCAGATCGGCGCGGCGATAACGCTTGCTGTGCAGCCTTCGCGACGGAAAATCGGCCACCGCCGCCCAAGCCTCGTCCGGCGGGCAGGGCAGGATTTTGGAATATTCGAAGACTGGCATGACGCTATTATGGACTGCGGCAGACGCGGTTCGCCAAGTTGACCGTGGGCATAATTTGTGCAATTGTATCGCACACGGTTGAAGCGGACGGCATGATTATGACTATGCCCGAGGGGGCGTTGGCTGGCCTCAAAGTTCTTGATTTCACGCACTACGTTGCCGGGCCCTACTGCGTCAAGTTGCTGGCCGACTACGGCGCCGACGTTATCAAGGTGGAGCGTCCGCCCCATGGCGACGGCGCGCGCCAAATCGGGCCATTTCCGGGGGACGAATCCCATACCGAAAAGAGCGCGCTGTTCCTGCATCTGAACACCAACAAGCGCAGTGTTGTCATTGATCTTAAGCAGGATCATGCCCTCGACATCGTGGACAGGCTCGTATCGTGGGCAGAAATTATCGTGGAAAACTTCCGCCCCGGCGTGGCGGACCGTCTGGGCATCGGTTTCGACCGGATCCATGCCATGAACCCGGCGCTTATCTACACCAGCATCTCCAACTTCGGACAGAGCGGTCCGTACCGGGACTATCGTGGGTCCGAGATTGTTTTCTACGGGATGGGCGGTGAGATGCACTCCACCGGCCTGGCGGACCGCGAGCCGCTCAAGTTAGGCGGCAACGTGGGTTTGTACCAAGCGGGGGCGGTGGCAGCCGTTGCGACCATGGGCGCCGTTCTGGCCGGTTCGTTCCGGCCGGATGACGATGAAGACCCCCCGTCGGGTCAGCACATTGACGTATCCATCCTGGAAACGCAACTTGGCTCGGTGGATCGCCGCCAAAGCGCGCTGCTGGCCCATCAATACACGGGCGAATTGAGTCGACGTCCGGCATCGGGCGGTTCCGGCGGGTATCCCAACGCGGTGTACCCGTGCGGCGACGGCTATCTACAGATCAACGGGAGTCGGATGTATTTCCCCCGGGCCGTGGCGATGCTGGGCAATCCGCCGGAGCTGTCCGAACCGCGGTGGCAGGACCCGGCATCGCAAGGCGACTCGGTGATGCAGGACGAGTTCGAATCGGAACATTTTCTACCGTGGATCCTGGAACGCAACCGGGCGGAGGCGTGGCAAGCGGCTCAGGAAAATCGGGTGTTGTCCGGCCCGATAAATACGATGGCGGACCTGGACGTCGATCCTTCCTTCAACTCCCGGGGCGTTTTCGTCGAAAAGGACCACCCGGCGGTCGGCGAATTGCGTTATCCGGGCCGGCCTTTCATCATGGCGAAGTCCCCCTGGCAACTGCGGGCAACCGCGCCGTTGTTGGGCCAGCACACGGCGGAGGTTTTGGGCGAGCTTGGGTACAGCGACGTCGAGGTGTCGGAACTCGCCGACGCCGGCGCGATCCGGTTGCGCGCGGCAGGGAGTTGAAATGCCTCGGCTGCCATTGGAAGGACTGCGCGTCCTGGAGATCACCGTAGTGTGGGCCGGCCCCTACTGCGGCTCTTTCCTTGCCGACTTGGGGGCGGAGGTAATCCGCGTCGAGTCCACCAAGACTTTCGTTCCGCTGACTCGCGGCGCCGCGCCGCGCCTGACGCAGGCCGAGATTGACAACTTGCCCCTGTATTCCGGCGGTACGCCCGGCCGAGTGCCAGGGTCTCGCCCGTTCAACCGCTCGCCGATGTTCAACTCCCACGCTCGCAACAAGCGCAGTATGACGGTCAATCTGCTGGATCCGGGAGGTCGGGAGATTTTTGACCGCCTGGTGTCCATCAGCGACGTGCTGATTGAAAACAATCCCACCGAGACGATGGAGAAACTGGATATATCCTACGAGTCCCTGAAAGGGGTGAAAGACGATATCATCATGCTGCGGATGCCGGCCTATGGCAGCAGCGGGCCTTATCGAGACTACCGCGCCCACGGCGTACACATCGAGGGCGTGGTGGGCCACACCATGCTGCGGGGTTACGAGGACACCGACCCGTCCTACAACACCACCGTCCTGATGTCCGACGCCGCCGCCGGAGCCCAGGGGGCCTTTGCTGTGCTGGCCGCGTTGCGCCACCGCAAACGGACTGGCGAGGGTCAGCTGGTGGAACTGGGACAGGCCGAAAATGTCCTTCCGTTTCTCGGCGAATACTATCTCGACTACCGCATGAACGGGCGCACCCATACGTCCCTGGGAAACCGCCACCCTCGCGCCCTGCAAAACTGTTATCCCTGCGCGCCGACGCCGGATAACGATGACCGTTGGGTGGTCATCACGGTGTACGACAACGAACAGTGGCTTGCGCTGTGCGATGTGATTGGGGCGCCCCATCTCGCCGTTGATCCGGAGTTGGCGGATGCCCGATGCCGCCACGCCCGCCAGCCCGAAATCGACGGGGCAATCACGGCCTGGACGCGCTCCCACACCCCGGCGGAAGCCATGAATATCCTGCAACAGCGGGGCCTACCGGCCGGCGCGGTGATGAACCAGGCTGACGCTTTTGCCGACCCGCACATCCGGGAACGTGGCTTTTTCCAGGGGGCGTACCAAGAGGATTGCGGCATGCATCTCTATCCCGGCCCGCTATACAAGATGTCGGAGACGCCGCTGGGGATTCATCGCGGCCCGGTGATGTTCGGGCAGGATAACGAATACGTGTACCGGGAGCTGCTGGGCTACACCGCGGAGGAATACGCCGCTTTTGAGGCAGCCGGGCATATTGGGACGGATTATGCCGAGGGGATCTGATGGAGGTGCAGGATTAGTTAGTCTCCGAGACTTCCCAGGGAATCTCCATCCAAATGTGCCGCCAGTTTCAATCAATTGCTCAATAGCTGGTCCGAACCGTTGCGACGGGCTTTGCACCAAAAGTCCCGCCCTTGATTTTCCGGCCACCCTAACGAAAGTCGTAAGGTGGAACCCTGTTCAGGATGCAGTATTCCACGGAGCCATAGCGCATATAGTCTTGGAACCCTTCGGCTGGCAACAGGAGATGATGACAAAGGGATGGGTCTTCCTCCATTCCAAACCAAGCAGAGCAGTAACTGAAACCATCGTCATTCCATCCTACCTGTCTGAGGAAGGATTCGGTAAGGTTGGTGTGAGCCTCAGCAAATGCTCGACCAAGCTCCGCGGATGCTTCATCCAGTTGTTGGTGAGCCGACGGATGTGCGCGTTCTTTGGTTCTCTCGATTTCGGCATAAGACGCTCTCATTTGGTTGGTTAGGCGGTTGCTTTGGTCCAGCATGATGAAAAAATCGCGCCGGTGGCGGTTGCACTCTTCCGAGGACGGAGCTCTGTCTCCCATCACTGGCTGCGCCTCCTCATACCAGTCCACGATTTCCTGCTCGTGGCTTTTGGTGCAGGAGACCAAAGTCAGAGGCAGGAAACAGAGCAATGGGATGAGGACGTGAATTTTCATGTTGCCTCATCCTGATTTTGGCTGATGATCCAATCGATAGCGGTGCCTATTGCAGACGCTCTGCTGGACTTGAATGATGCCCAAAAAGTCCACTCGTCTTCTTCTGCCTTTTTGGTGGCCATGGCATAATCAGCAGATGTTGCATCGATGGCTGGCTCTGTATCTGGTATGACGTTGCCTCCCATCGTGGGTATGGGCGCTAGAGTTGGAGGCGAGTCAAGAGGGCGAACCCACGCCTGGTGTGAACGGCAGGTGAGCAGGTAGCTGTTAGCGGTGAGCTTGGTGACCGTTAGGTTGTAGGTTGGCATTGGAGTTGCCTCCAAAGGAACGGGGAAGCGGCATGGGCTACGTCGAAGGCGTTGGATAGCGTGCAGGATTAGTCGGTCTCCAGCGCTTCCGAGGGAAGCTCCAACCAGCTCACGTCTCCGTTTTCGATCAATGGTTCAATGTCCGGCCGGACTCGTTGAGACACTATCACCGGGTAGGCGGGCTGGCCGGTGAATCTGGTCAGGAATCCAGCGTTCCGAATGGCCCGATCAGTGTCCCGGCGGCCGGCCGTGTAAGAGACTTCAACGGCGATGTAGTGAGTTTCGCCCGTGTCGCGATGTCGCCCCTCGATTATGATGTCGGCGACTTCAAAGCTGTCCAGTTCGTTTTGCGGAATTCCTTCAATGCTAGCGACATCCGCAGCGTCCAATATATCTCCGCCGTCCACCAGCCGGATCTGCCGACAATTGACCCTCCTGGCGATTTGGCGGGTTATGCGTAGCGCGCCGTTGCGAGCGTGAGCTGCTTTCAGGGGCGCCAGGTCATTTTCTATTCGGGCCTGCCCTTCTTCCAGGCGGGCCTGCCTTTCCTCAAGCCGCGCCTGCCCTTCCCTTAGCTCTGCCTGCCCGCCCTCAAGCCGCGCCTGTCCCTCCCTTAGCTCTGCCTGCCCGCCCTCAAGCCGCGCCTGTCCCTCCCTTAGCTCTGCCTGCCCGCCCTCAAGCCGCGCCTGTCCCTCCCTTAGCTCTGCCTGCCCGCCCTCTAATGCGTCAAGTCTCCGGTTAGTGCTGGCTATGAACTCGGCCAAGGCCGTCTCCAAGGCAGTCAGTCTCCGGTTAGTGCTGGCTATGAACTCGGCCAAGGCCGTCTCCAAGGCAGTCAGTCTCCGCTCCGTATTTTCGGCAAACTCGGCGAGGGCTTGCGGCAGGTTCAAGAGCTCCCGAGACAGCAGCCGCACCCGAAGCGCCTCGTTCCACTCTGGGCGCTCGTCGAGGATTCTGATAAGGTCCTCTATGGTGTGGATAGTAGTCATGCAGTCGCCTATTCCAATCCCCTGGCGCCTTCCATTGTAGCACTTGCCCGGGTTCCTGTACGTCCGCTTGCATCGGGTGTCAGACGCCCGCGGGTTCAACTCGCCAGCAGTTCTTTCAACTGGGCGTCAATGAACTCCGTATCGACGGGGTTGCGCCCGGGCCCGCCGCCGGTATGTCCCCAGATGGTCGGGATGACGCGGAGTTCGGCGTTGGGCATCAGGGATACCTCGATTTCGTTGTCCTCCGGCGGGAAGTATTGGTCGGTTTGGGAGGGCATGACGAAAGCGCGGGCCTTGATCGCGCCCAGGGCCTTCTGGAAATCGCCTCCGTAAAGGGGATTGTCGCTGATGTCGCCGGCTTGCCAGGTGGCGATCATTGAGAGGATGTTATTGGCGTCCTGCTGAAGATACCTGCCTTCCCAGGACGTGATGAGATAGTCTTCCAGCGAGGAGTGTCCGAGGTCGAGATATACCTTCTCCCGATAGAACGCCTGGGACGGCGCCCAACCGGCGTACACCCTGGCCATGGCCCGGAGACCCTTCCAAGGTTGAATGTCGTACCAGCCGTTGTTCCAGGCGTCATCAGCGCAGAGAGCGGCCTTCACTCCCTCCAGGAAGACGAAATTGTGCCGTGACGTGCGGGCCGAACCGCACCACGGCGCGATGCGTTCCACCAGGTCGGGGTATAGCGCCCCCCAATGGAAAGCCTGCTGGGCGCCCATGGAAAAGCCGCAGACCAGGGCGATGCGCTCGACGCCGAATTGCTCGGTCAACAAGCGGCGCTGGAACTGGATGTTGTCGTAGTAAGTGATCCGGGGAAATCTGGCGCGGTCGTAAGGCGCCGGAGTGTTGCTGGGCGACGACGACAATCCGTTGCCCAATAGATTGGGGATGACGATGAAGTACCGCGCCGGGTCCAGCGCCATCCCAGGCCCGATCATCGGCTCGTTGGCCGGATGCTGGGAACCGAAGAAAGTGGGGAACACGATGGCATTGTCCCGGCGGTCATTCAACTCCCCGTAGGTCCGGTACGCCAGGCGGGCGTTGCGCAGGCGCAGGCCGCACTGGAGGTCGACGTCTCCCAGCTCAAAGATTTTATGTTCACTCATCTCGGCATCTCCTTGAGGGTTGAATGGCGACGCAAAAACAATTAGTCTCCCACCAAGTCTAACAGCGTGGAGGTTCATCATGCTGAACAAGGTGCATCACGTGACCTACGTTGTGGAAAGCGTCAGCGACATGGCCGCGTACCTGGAGAACAATTTTTCGCTCACGCCCATCCGCACCGACGAATTCACCGAGCGGGGTTTCAAATCCATCCTCTACCAGATCGGGGATACACTGGTGGATTTCTTCGAACCGCTTCGAGACGACACCCCAATGGCCCAACAGCTCCGCGAAAGCGGCCCCGGCGTCATGCACGTGGCCTGGGGCGTGGACGGCATCGACCAGCTGTTCACCGACCTGCAAGCCAAAGGCAACGCGATGCGGGGAGACGGGCCGTCCACCAGTCCCTTTGGCTACAAGACGGCCAGCATCGACACCAGCAGTTCTCACGGGATCTATTTCCAGCTGGCGGAGGGGGAGCACGGTTAGGGTGAGACCTTATTGCGGCGGAATGGCGACCAACTCCAGGATCCCTTGAAACCTGTGGAGGTGACTTCCAATGGAATACCGGATCAACCACGTACACATCCGCGCGGCGGACCCGCACGCCACGGCGGCGTGGTACGAAAAGTTTTTCAACGCCCGTATCGTCTCGGAACGGACGGTGATGCCCAGCACCATCACCATCGGAATGGAGATGGGCGGGCAGTGCCGGCTCAACGTGTCGTCCAAACCGCCGGGCTCTTCGGATGAGCGAAGCGTTGCCGAACTGAACCGGTTGGGCCTGGAGCATTTTGGCTTCGACGTGGAGGACCTTGAGGCGGAGATGGAACGGTTGACGGCCGCGGGAATTCGCGTCGTACTGCCCATCACGGACACGCCCACCGGGTCCCGGTTGTCATATATCGAAGGACCGGACGACGTGCTCATTGAATTGGTGCAGCCGGCGAGCTAGATGAGATCCGGCGCCGGTGAATCTGCATAACCGCAGGGGCGAATGATTATTCGCCCCTACAAAACGGGGTCAGTTGGCAGCTATCCAATCGGCGACCCGTTCGCGGATCATGATGGCGGTGGCGTTGGTGTTGGCCCGGGTTACCTGAGGCATGATCGACGAGTCGGCCACCCATAGGCCCTGGACGCCTCGCACCCGGCACCGTTGATCGGAAGACTCCGGGCCGTTCAGGTCGGGGCTCACCGCATATCCGCGCTCCAAGGCAGCGGCGTGGAAGGCTTTTTGCACGTCGGGCCAGGGTTGGTTTTCCCGTCGCACTATGGGGATGGGACCTTCCATCCCGTGAAAGTCGTCCGGTATGTCAAGGTCGGATTCGGCCTTGGTAGCGTTGCAATTTAGGTGGTTCAGTTTCCCAGCGGGGTATCCGAGCGGCTAAAACTGCTGCTACGCCAACGGGATTGCCACGCTACGCTCGCAATGACAAAAACCAAACCACCTAAAACGGAACGCTACCTTCGGCCTTCCGGAAGAAGGGGAGCACTTTCAGGTAGGTCCATTCCTCGTTGCCGAAAGAGGCCCACCGCTCAAAGTCTTCGGGAAGACCCCGCAGATAGACTTGGCCGTTGATGGAGCCAGAGCCGCCGATCACCTTGCCCTGGGCGATGTTGATCTCGCCCTGCTGGTCGTTGATGGCGCCGCGCAGCGACCACGATACCGGGGATCCGGGTTGCTCTCCCTCATTAGAGTACCCATTGCGGACGACCTCGGGAAGGCGCTCCGGGTCGGGATAGTCCGCTCTGGCTTCCAGCAGCAACACCGAGCGGCTGGGATCTTCGGACAGCCGGCTGGCCACCACCGAGCCGGCCGAGCCGCCGCCGACCACGATTACGTCGTACTTCATAACTGCGCCCTCGCTTGCGGTTTCAGGTTGCCGATTTTACACTATGCCGACCATCGGCATTGCCCGGAGATTGATGATGGCAACCCCCAAAACACCCCCTGCTCCCGGAATGCTGCCCTACCGCAAGCAGGGCGAGATCGACTACGACAGCCTTGAATTCGCCCCCGACATCAGGGAGAAACCGCCGGACCATATGGAGCAAAACCGCGAGATACGGGAAGTGACCGGCTTGCTGGCCGCCCGGTTCACCGAATTCGACACCCGCCCCGACGTGTTCCTTGATGACGATTCGTTCATCTGCTACGACCCAAGCGACTTGAACGTCCGCATCGCGCCCGACGTGTACATGGCTTTTGGCGTGGACGCGGAAGCCATCCGCCCGCGACGGCTATACCTGCCCTGGGAGGTGGGCAAGCCGCCGGACTTCGCCATGGAGATTGCTTCTCAAAGCACCTCACGGGAGGACGTCAACCGCAAGCCGGGCACCTACGCCACTATCGGCGTCCGGGAACTCTGGCTTTATGACCCCAGCGGCGGGCGGTACTACGGGCAAGAGTTATGGGGTGGCGAACTGGTGGATGGGGCGTATCGGTCACTGCCGTTGACGCGGGAACCGGACGGGATTCTGAAAGCGTACAGCCCGCTATTGCAGGTAAGCATCTGCTGGGATGACGGATGGCCGCTGTTGTATGACCCGGCTACCGGAACGTACCAGAGGAATTGGCGGGCAGAACACGCCGCCCGCGTCGCCGCCGAGGACCAGCGTGACGCCGTGCTTGCCGAAAACGAAAGGCTACGGGAACTTTTGCGTCGGCGAAACGGGGGAGAGAACTGAATTCAGAGGAGGCGCGACACCATGCTGACCGACCCGCAGGAATTCCTACGGTATTTTGATTCCATCCACCGCCGCACGACGCGGGACATTGCGGCGTTGCCCCCGCCGGCCGAGTCCTGGGCGCCGCCGGTGGGCGAGGGCGAAAAGTCGTGGAGCATCGCCCAGATTGTGCATCATATCTGCGAATCTCGGATGTACTTCGCACGGGCTTATCGCAATGAGGGCTGGGTGTACGACTGGCCGGTGCCCAGCACGGCGTCGCAGAGTGAATGGATACCGGCCTTGGAGGCGTCTGCCGCCGAATTTCGCGGCCGGCTGGATGGCACCCCGGCGGAGTGGCTGACCCGCCGCATCAAGATGATCGACACCGACGGAACCCTCAGCGGCTGGCGAATCCTGATGATGCTGGTGGAACACGAGGTTCACCATCGCTCGCAGATTGACACCTACTCCGGGCTGCAAGGCTGGGACGTGCCGCAGATCTACGGGCGCACCAGGGAGCAGATCGACGAGCTGCAAGAGCAGCAGCAGGCGGGGGGCAACGGGAACTAGCGGCCGGGTCAAGGACTGATCAGGCCGCTGCGGTTCTGGACGATGAACGTTTCCCGCCGTTCCAGGTAATCGGTCACCAGATTGAGCAAGGCTTGGGGGCGTTCCGCCGGGATGTCGTGACCGGAATCGTACACGAAAGCGATATTGCAATTCGGGATGCGCTCTCGGTAAACGCTGGCGGATGCTGCCAGCGGGTCTTCCTGCCCGAACACCGCCAGGGTAGGGCACTGGATTTGGGCGATTTGGTCCGTCAACTCGGCGTCTGCACCGGCAGCGTTGGGCCGAGTTAGCAACGGAGAGATCAGCACCAGCACGGCGACCCGTTCCGCGGCGCGGAGCGCATGGCGGACTGCTAACTCGGCGCCGGATGAGATACCGATCACCCCGTAGCTTTCCGCAGCCAAGCCGGCGATGGCGGCCGGCAACTCGTGGCCGGCGCCAATGCCCGATCCGACCGGCTCCAGTTCCAGTACGACCCACCGGTCGGACAACCCGTCGCGCAATGCGCTCGAGCTGCCCGGCAGCCCGTTGATGACCACCACCGTGTCGTGCAATTGGGCAGGATCCACTGGTTACAGTTCCTTCAGACGCGGCAGGACTTCGCGACCGAACAGGTCTATTTCGGCCATGATGTCGCTGTGGGTCAGGCTGGGCTGCTGGAAAAACAGGTCGATCACGCCGGCGCCGCAGCGGTCATGGTAAGCCTTGATCTGCTCAAACACGGTGTCCGGGCCGCCGACAAAGGTGAGGCCGGGCGCGCCGCCCACGATGTCGCCGCTGGCGCTGCCGGCGAAGACGTTGCGGTAATCCACCGTACCGCCGGCCCGGGTGGTCTGTATTACCTGGGACACCGATGAACGCAGCGCCATACCCGGGGCGCGGCCTTCATCGGTCTGTTGATTGAACCAGTCCCGGGCCTCCTGGTCGGTTTCAGCCAGGTAGATGCTGCCACGAAACACCAGTTGATCGGGCTGGGGGCGCCAACCGGCTTGGTCGCACCAGCGAAAATATTTATCGGTGATGCCCTCCATTTGCTCCACAGGAATGAAGGAAACCCCTAACCCCAATCCGTGGGTGGCGGCGTACTGGACGGCATCGTCGCTGCGGGTGGCGACCAGCGCCGCCGGGAAGGGCTGCTGGACCGGCCGGGGCCAGACGGACACGGTGCGGAACTGATAGTATCGGCCTTCCCAAGCAAAGGGTTCGGGTTCCGTCATCGCCTTGAGGATCAGGTCCATGCCTTCCAGCATTCGGCCCCGGCCCTCGGCCGGGTTGACGCCGTACACCTGATCCTCGTTGGGAGTGCCCCGCAGGAAACCCATGACGAGTCGCCCGTTGGTCAAGTTGTCCAGCAGGGTGAGTTCTTCGGCGGCGCGCACCGGGTTGTTCAAAGGCAGGAGCGGGCCAAGCATGGCGATCTTTACTGATTTGCACCGTTCGGCCACGGCGGCGGCCATCACTGCCGGCGTTCCGGTGGCGATGCGGCCCGAATAGTGGTGCTCGGAGAAACTGACCCACTCGAAGCCCATCTCTTCGGCGAACTCGCACTCCTCGATCCCGTCCTGGTAGCTCTGTACCGAGGTTTCCGGGTCGTTGTAACTTGGCGGGGTTGGCCAAGTGGGCGGGAAATCGCGGCGGAGGGAGTACCCCATCGCGCCGAGGTATGAGGCTTTCATAGCTGGCTCCTATCGTACCCGTCAATCTTACCACGATGCCGGCAATAACGTTGCAGAGTTGCGGACTGGAAGTAATGTTATCGCATATGGAATTGCAACCACGTCACTCCAGCGAAAGCCGGAGTCCATCGGTCAAACAGTGAACGAACCTGAAACATGGCTAACGAATTCGGCCCCTGGATTCCGGCCCCGTATCAAGTACGGGGTGACGTTCTTTCGCCGGAATGACGGTAGAGATGTCCGGCGCTTGCGAACCTTCCGGACACATAGACAATAACATTCACCCGACGCTAATATCCGCTAACGCTGGCATATGGCCCCACGTCGCGTTTGGCATCCGCAATGGTCTCGCTCTTCCGCAACACGTTCTACGGCTGGTTCGTCGTTCTCGGCTGCGCCATGGTGGTTTTTGGCGTGTCGGGCGGGCAGTTCTCCTTCGGCGTGTTCCTCCAGCCCATGACCGAGGAATTCGGGTGGAGTCGGGGCACCCTGTCGCTGGCCTTCGGCATCACCTATATGATTTCCGGCCTGCTGCGTCCGGTGGCCGGCTACCTGGCCGACCGTTACGACGCCAAGTGGGCCGCGCTCAGCGGCGTCGCCATCATGGGGGTGATGCTGCTCATGCTGCCCCTGGTCAACAGCCTGTGGCAGCTGTACCTGGTGTTTTCCGTGATGAGCATGGGCATCACCCTGGGCACCGGGCCGATATTGACCAAGATAGTCAGCCAGTGGTTCCTGACGCGGCGCGGCCTGACCTTGGGCATCACCGGCGGCGCCGGTTCCATGGGGGCAATGTTGCTGGTGCCGGCCACCTCGGCTTTCCTGGTCTGGTTCGCGTGGCGGGAAGCCTATCTGTTCCTGGGTTTGCTCTTGCTGGCGTTGGTCTTGCCGGTGGGGGCGTTTCTGATTAAAAACCGGCCCCAGGACGTGGGTCTGCTGCCCTTTGGACAGGCGCCCGCCGCCGCATCGGGACCGAGCGCCGGCGGTTCCCGCGGACCCGGATTCGCGCAAGGCAACGCCACCTTTGGTCAAGCGCTGCGTTCCGGTTTTTTCTATCGGCTGACCTTTGGCTATTTTGTTTGAGGTTACTCGATGAGCTTCGTGAATGCTCATTTCGTGACCTACGCCCGCGACCTGGGGTTCTCGCCGCTGGTGGGAGCGGGGGCTTTCAGCCTGATTGGCGCCACCGCTATCGTGGGCGCGCTGTTGTTGGGACATCTGTCGGACCAGTACGGGCGGCGCCGGCTGCTGGCGGCGTCTTACCAACTGCGCATGGCGGGGTTCATCATCGTCCTGCTGTCCATGGGCATTCCCTTTTTGGGGCTGCCGCCCCTGGGCGTCGCGCCGCTGGTGGTTGGGATGGTGCTGGTGGGCTTTTCTTGGAACGCGGTGGTCGGGATTACGGCGGCCTACACCTCGGATGGCTTCGGCACGGCGAACCTGGGGCGGATTTACGGGACGATGTTCGCCGTCATGCCCATTGGCTCCGGGATCGGGTCGGCGCTGGCCGGGTTCATGTTTGACCAGCGGGGCGACTACGAAATCGCCATCTGGTCCAATATCGCCCTGCTGGCGATTTCCGCGCTGCTGGTGTGGACGATTGGGGATGACCGCCCCGGCGCGAGGGTTCCGGAACTCGCCGGGCAACGGGCTCCGGCGTGATTGCCTCATCCACAGCATCGGAACCATCCATATTCGGACAACCGGCCAGAGCCGCTAATGCGTACCTGTTTTGTCATTGCGAGGAGCGCAGCGACATAGCAATCTCGTTCCCGGAGCGACGGCTGTTGCCACGACGAGATTGCCACGCTTCGCTCGCAATGACAGGTTAGCCATGTGGGTACGCGTGAGGCTGGAGCCGTTCTTCCGTTGTGCTATGATTGGGCGCAAGTAACCCCCTCCCCGACTCTCTTTCTTTGCGGAGGCGCTATTATGCCGCCACGTGGCAACGAATGGCTGGCTTTGACGACGGAACCGATCCGGGAACCGGAGCTGCCCATCTGTGATCCCCATCACCACTTCTGGGTGCAACGCCCGGAGCCGGTGGACTACCAGCAATACCTCCTGCCAGACCTGGCCGCCGACATCAACAGCGGCCACAACGTGCGCTCCACCGTGTTTGTGGAAGCTCGTTCCGAGTACCGCACCGATGGGCCGGAGGAACTGCGCTCCGTGGGCGAGGTGGAGTTTGTCCAGCGCATCGCGGACGAGAGCGCGACCGGACGCTACGGCGCAGGCCGCGCCGCCGCCGCCATCATTGGCCGAGCCGACCTGAAAATGGGCGACGCCGTGCGTCCGGTGCTGGAAGCGTTGCAGGCGGCCAGCCCCAACCGTTTCCGCGGCATCCGCCATTCGGTGGGCTGGGATCCCCACCCGGACGTGGAGAACCGGGAGGTGGAGGGTTGTCTGCAACGGGACGACTATCTGGCCGGCGCCCGCGTGATGCAGGATATGGGCCTGGTGCTGGAAACATCGGTGTTTTTTCCGCAGTTGCCGGAATTGGCCGCTTTCGCGCGCCAGGTCCCGGATCTCACTATCGTGCTCAACCACATTGGCGGCATGATGCGCACCGGCCCTTACGCCAACCGGGATGACGAGGTTATCCCGCAGTGGCGCGCCGGAATTGAAGCCGTGGCCGATAGCCCAAACATCGTGATGAAGCTGGGCGGGATTGGGATGCCGCGCATCGGTTTTGACTGGCACACGCGAGAGACGCCAATCGGATCGGAGGAACTGGCCGATTCCGTTGGGGACTGGATGCGGCACTGCCTGGACCAGTTCGGACCCGACCGTTGCATGTTTGAGAGCAACTTCCCGGTGGACAAGGTTTCCTTCTCGTACCACGTGATGTACAACGCCTTCAAGCGTATGGCGCAGGGGTACTCGGAGACGGAGCGGGCGGCGGCGTTTCACGATACCGCCGCGCGCGTGTATCGGATTGATGCGTAAGCGCGATTGAGCAACCAGGTAGGGGCGAATAATTATTCGCCCCTACGGGATTTTGGAGGAGCTATGAATCCTTTCGAGATTGCCATCAGCGACGAGGTTTTGGACGACCTGCGCCAACGGCTGCGTCATACCCGATGGCCCGACGAGATGCCGGGCGCCGGTTGGGAATACGGCTCCAACCTGGATTACATCAAGGAACTGGTCGCATATTGGGCCAACGATTTCGACTGGCGGGAGCAGGAACGGAAGCTCAACGCCTACCATCACTACAAGTCCGAAGTGGACGGTCTGGACATTCACTTCATTCGGGAAAGCGGCGTCGGGCCTAATCCGATGCCGCTGGTGATCACCCATGGTTGGCCCAGCAGCATCTTTGAGATGACCAAGATGATCCCCCTGCTGGCGGATCCGGGCGGCCACGGCGCTGACCCGGCCGACTCCTTTGATGTGGTGGCGCCATCCCTGCCCGGTTTTGGCTTCTCGCAGGCGTCCCAGGAACCGGGGATGCAGGTGCAAAGGGTGGCCGACCTGTGGGCGAAAATGATGACGGAGAATTTGGGGTATCCCAGGTTTGCCGCCCACGGCGGCGACATCGGCGCCGGCGTGACCTCGCGCCTGGGTTACGCCCATTCCGACAAGATGATCGGGGTCCACTTAACTTCGATTACGCGCCCCACGCCGTATCTTGGACCCGGTTCGCGTCCGCTCACGGAGGCTGAGCAGGCTCACTCGAACCAGCGGGAGCGCTGGCAGCAGGCGGAGGGCGGCTACAGCCACATCCAGGGAACCAAGCCGCAAACGCTGTCTTACGGACTTAATGATTCACCGGCAGGTTTGGCGGCCTGGATCGTGGAAAAGTATCGTACCTGGAGCGACTGCGGCGGCGACGTGGAAAGCGTCTATACCAAAGACGAGTTGCTGACCAACATCACCATCTATTGGGTTACCGGAACTATCGGATCCTCAGTGCGAATGTACAAAGAGAACCAGAGCACTCTGTGGGAAATGGCGGAGGGAGAAAAAGTTCCCACGCCGGCGGGCATGGCTTTGTTCCCCCAAGAGATTGCCAAGCCGCCCCGGGAATGGGCGGAACGGTCGTGGGACGTGCGACGTTGGGAGGAGATGCCGCGGGGCGGACACTTCGCCGCGCTGGAAGAACCGGAGCTGCTGGCCCGCGAAATCCGGGAGTTCTTCCGGCCTTTCCGGAGTTGATGCACAGCAGGGCGAACCTATTATGAACGTTGTAGGGGCGAATAATCATTCGCCCCTACGTTTTGCCTGGATCACCGATTGAGGAACTTCAGGATTTTCGGGTTCACTTCTTCGGGACGCTCCTGGTGCATGAAATGGCCGGTGCCGGGGATGATGACCTTCTCAAGGCCGCCGGCGAAGTAGGAGTACATCCCTGAACTCAGGAAGGACTCCAGGCGTTTGGGTCGGTCCCGGGTGCCGTGCAGAGCGAGGGTAGGCACTCGTATGGGGCCGGCTTGAATGACCGCCTGGTCCGCCCGCACCTGGTCATCCACCTGGGAAGCGTCGTAGCGGGCGCGATAGTACCCCAACGCCGCCTGCACCACGCCGGGCTTGCGGAAGGTTGACCGGATGCTTTCCAAGGCTTCCGCCGGAATATCCCATTCCGGCGAAGCCCAGCGCCACCACGCTTCGACGAAGGCGTAATCGTTGTGGGCCACCGCTTCCTCGGCGTCGGGCCTCTGAAAGAAGAACCCGTGCCAGGTGCCCTGGAGGTACTGGAAGTTCATGGACAGCTCGCGATCAACCCGTCCAGAAGCAATCGTCACCAGTTTGATGACCTTTTCGGGGGCCAGCGCAGTGGCCCCAACAACAGCGCCGGCGCCCCAGTCGTTGCCGATGAGATACGCCCGCTCTGCCCCCAACGCGCCAATTAGTTCCGCGGCGTCGCGAGCCATCAGGGCGGAGTGGTAGCGTCCGTCGGCCGGCGCTTCGGTGGGGGCGTAGCCACGCATGAAAGGCGCAACGGCGCGAAAGCCAGCCGCCGCCAGATCGGGCAGCAGATGGCGGAAGGAATAAGCGTGGTCAGGAAACCCATGCAGGCAAATCGCCAACGGGCCGTCCCCCATTTCCAGGTAATGGAAGTTGATCCCGTTTGCGTGTACTGTTCCGGTGTTGAAGTCAGGCATTGACGAGCCTCCGGTCTAACTCCGAGTGTTGTCGAATTGGGCGGTATCGGCGCAGCCGGTCGTCACCCGCCCAGGCGGGCGCGCATTCCGTCGGGAACCTGCCTTATGCGGCGGCTGAACGCGGTGTCCCAGCGGTTGGGAACTTGCCGGGCGGCTTCGGTGACCAGCGCGGCGCCGTTCAGGTAATCGTCCCGATGGATGTACTCGGCGGCGATGGAGCCGTCGGGGGCGCCGTTGTGATAGTTGCCCAGGGGGAAGGCCACGCCGGTAGAGCGATACCCGTAGGCCATGAACGCGCTGGCTTCGCAGACGCCGCCGCTCATCAATTGTCGTTGGCAGCGGAAGTCGGTATCCCGCGCCGTCAGCGTTTCTCGCGCGCGTATGAGCGCTGATTCAGCGTCGGAGTTGAAGGTGCTGCCGGCGTCGCCCACGCGGATTACCGGCCCGCTGCCGATTTCCGCGCCCGGCAGTGTCCGCGACGATTCCAGGGATACCACCAGGGTATCGGCCGGCAGGGTTCGCGCCTCGGCCAGCAGGCGGGCGCCGACCAGTCCGACTTCCTCGGCGCGGGTGAACACGCCGTACACATCGCCGGCCGGCGGTTCGTCGCGCAAGGCCGACAGGGCGGCCAGGATGCAGCCGCCGCCGGCCAGGTCGTCGGCGGCCCGCATTACGATATGGTCATCCTCAATGCTGAAATCCGGCAGGTCGAAAACCGCCGGCGACGGTATGGGAATGTCGTCGGAAACTGATTCGATCAGCCGGATTTGCGCTTGTCGTTCCCGCTCGTCGCCGTGCGGCCCGACGGTTGCGGCGGCGATGCGCCGCCCTGCCGGCAGCACGATGTGCAAAGGCACGCCCGGAGCGAAGGCTCCCGGGGGCACGCCGCCCAGCGCTTTGCCAATCAGATAATCGCCATCCCGCCCGACTATCTCGAAGCCGGGGTGGTCCATATGGGCCATGAACGCGATGGGCGGATGCTTTTCGGCATCCGTGCCGGCGATGTGGGCGATGATGTTGCCGAAATTGTCCGTGCGCCACGATACGCCGATTTTGGTCAGCGCATCCCGGACGGCGGTTGCCACGCCGTTCTCGTGGAATGCCACGGCCGGCTGCGCCCCCAGACGGGCCAGGAAGTCCAGCGCGCGGCTGTCGTAGTCGTTCAGGTTGTTGTCGCTCAATTCAGTTACCTCTGCCAGCGGAAAAGGCTCCAGACCGGAGCCGTGAAACCGGGGAGCAAGTCCCCGCCGTCGATGGTGTCGTCTTCGCCTAACTTCACCGGCTCAGCGTTGGGCCAGTACAGAGTAATGGTAGTGTGTTCCGGGTCGGCGCTCCAGACCTGCCTGGCGCCGAAACTGAGCCACATCCCCGCCCTGCGACGCATCTCATCGTGTGTACTGGCGTGTGATTTCACTTCTACAACCAGGTCAGGCGTCAAGTTGGGATAGCCTGTTGCGCCCTCAGGCATCCGGCCCGGAGCAGTCCATGCTACATCGGTGGAGCGCACCGTGTCCGGCGCAGTTTCCAGCAAGTAGCCAGGATCTCCGGCGGCAACCTCGCCGTAGTCTTTAGGATAGACAAACATACCTAACACAGTGGCTACCATGGCAACCACCAACCCTTTGGCGTTTCCCGTACCTGCTTTTTCGACCAACACTCCTCGCACGAGTTCGTACTTCCTGTCGTCGCCGCGGGGCATCGCCAGCAGTTCGTCGGCGGTCATCAATTTGGGTTTGGTGGTCATGCTGAGTTCCGCCTGATTTGGGTTGGCCCCATTCTGCCATCGCGGGATGAGTTAGGCAAACCGCCGGCCCGGTTCGGTGCTATACTGCGGCCCGTACAATTTTGACCCTGCAATCCAATCCGCCCACGTCGGCGGGCCGGAGGTGAGCCGTGCTGCCCAAGTTTCGCGTCAGTCTGGACGAGGCTACGATGGTTCCGGGGGACGATCTGAAGTCCACCGTGGCCGCCGTGTTCGAGAAGATGGGAGTGCCGCCGGAGGACGCCCAGCTCGGAGCGGACGTGCTGGTGCTGGCGGACCTGAGGGGCGTCGACTCGCATGGGGTTTCCAATATGCTGCGCAGCTACGTGAACGGCTACACGAGCGGCCAGATCAACCCGACGCCGAATTTGCAGGTAGTGCGCGAGACCCCGAGCACCGCCAGCATTGACTCGGATCGCGGCCTGGGAATTATCACCACGCCCAAGGCCATGGAAATGGCCATCCGCAAGGCGACGGACGTGGGCGTGGGTATGGTGACCATCGGCAACGCCCGGCACCTGGGCATGGCGTCCTATCATGCCATGATGGCCCTGGAGCACGACATGATCGGCGTCTGCATGACCAGCTGCCCGCCTTCGGTGGTGCCGACTTTTGGAGCGGAGCCGCGCCTGGGCACCAACCCTATCGCCATCGCCGTGCCCTCCCGCAACGAGGCGCCCTTCGTATTCGACGCGGCCACCAGCACCGTAGCCGGCAACAAGGTTGGCATCGCCCGCCGGCTGGGCGTCAAGCTGGAGCCGGGCTGGCTGGCCGACGCCGAGGGCAACCCCATCATGGAGGAGGCCGACGCCCCCGACAACTACACCCTGCTCACCCTGGGCAGCACCCGCGAGTTGGGTTCACACAAGGGCTACGGCCTGTCCTGCATGGTGGACATTTTGGCTGGCGTCCTCACCGGCTTCGGCTACGGAGCAGTTCCCGGCCGGCCCAATTTCGGGCACTATGTCGCGGCATACAACGTTGCCGGATTCGACGACCCGGACCACTTCAAGGATCAGATGGACGAGTGGCTGCAAATGATGAAGTCAACGCGTCCGGCTCCTGGTGAGGAGCGGGTCCTGGTCGCCGGCCAACCTGAGGCCGAGATGGAGGAGATCCGCCGCGTAGAGGGCATTCCGCTGCACCAGGAAGTGGTGGACTGGTTCCACGACACCTGCGGAGAGCTGGGCATCGACTGTCCGTTCTAGATATTGCTGAACCAGAGACAGGTTATGGTGTTGGTGACGCCGTTGATGGGACGAATGCGGTGCCGCATGATCTCAGTGAGGTCCTCGGCGGTGCCGGCTTCCAATTCCACCACCGCATCGTAGGGCCCCAGCACTTCCCGAACCACCGCGCCGCTGATGGCGTTCAGCCGGTCCATGACCTCCCGGGTCCTGGCCGGCTCGATATTGACGAGCACGTATGCGTTTGCCGCCATCGTTTCACCTCCCGCAAGGCGATGTCATCATAGATTATCTATACGCAGAATATTCTATATCACAAAATCCGTCAATGCTGCCGGACGCCGCCACCGATGACCCGGAAATGCTGCACGGCGGCGGCGTCCGGGAACGCTTCCCGCGCCCGGCGCAAGGCCGGCTTGCTGTGCCTTTTCCGGGCGTCCAGCAAGATGCCCACCACGGTGCCGCTGTGCGCCGCGTTGACTCCGACGGCGCCGATTTCCCCGGCGAACTCTGCGGCACGCTCTACCAGCAGCGCGGAGTCGGCCGGGCGGCCAGCGCGGGCGCTGATGGTCGCCCCTCGGCCCACCAATTCGGCGTCGGAGCGGCGAATTCCCTCCCGAACCAGTTCCAGGGCTTGATCAGTGGCGTAGGACACCGACCGCCACTTTTCGGTACGGTCCACTTGGTTGAACTCCAGGGTATCCACCTGCCCGCCCCGGTCAACTACGATGACTTCCAGGGGCGGCGGCATTCCCAGCGACTCGGCGATACGCCCTTCCCGGTGGTCGAACCGGGCTATACCCGGGAACATAACGCCGTCGGTGGGTTCCACGGCAAGGGCGATGTCGGCGATGGTTTCCGGCGGCAAGGTCACGCCGGCGGCCCGACCGGCGGCCCACACTGCGGCGGTAATGTCGGCGCTGCTGCTGCCCATTCCCTTGCCCGGCGGAATGGGATTGGCTACGGAAACTTCGGCAGCCAGGTCGGAGCAGCCGGAGGATTTTTCCAGCAGTGGCAGCGCCGTGACTACTGCCTGTCGGGTTTTCGGAAGATGGTCAACTCCACGCACGCGATGAGCGGGTTCGTCCGCGGCGCCCTTTCGCAGCGTGACCGTAGCCCGCGAAAACTGGTTGATGGGACAGGTCACCAGAAAGTTCACGCCGCCAGTCATCCCCTGCACCAGCTCGCCGCAGGTTCCGGGCGCCAACGCAGTGGCCGTTCCTATGATGTCACCGCGCATGAGGACAAGGTAGCACAACGCAAGGGTAGCGGCGAATGATTATTCGCCGCTACTTTATCCGCACGGGAATACCGGCCACCACCAGGGTCACGGCGTCGGCCTCCGCCGCCATTGCCTGATTCACCGCGCCTAACAGATCCTGAAACTGGCGTCCCAGCGCTGACGTCGCTACCAGGGATTGGCCCACCTCACTGCTCACGATAACGGCGTCAGATCCCATCTCCCGCACCAGGGCGGCGAACCGACGCGCCGCGCCAACTGTCCGGGCCGTCAGTTCCGTCGCCGGCGTCCCTTCGTGTTCAATGAGCAGGTTAGTCATCCATACGTCCAACGAGTCCAACAGCAATACCGGCGGGATGCCGGATTCGCCGCTCTGCTGCTGCAAACCGCCCACCGGGTTCAGGGGCGCTTCCAAGGTACGCCAATGGGCCGGCCGGCGTTCCTGGTGTAAACGGATGCGCTCTGCCATATCCGGGTCGGTGGTTACCCCCGTTGCCAGATAGGTCACGCTCCCGTCGCCGGCCAAGTCCGCCGCCAGTCGCTCGGCAAAGGCGCTTTTGCCGGATCGGATACCGCCCAGAACAAAATGGATGGCGCTCATGGATCCGGCGTCATCCCGATCATATCGTACACCAGCTCCATCCGCAGGCTGGAACGCACCCAGTCGGCCAACCGGTCGTACTCCCGATCACGGGCGACGTCCACGCCCGCCGGCAAGGTCACCCCTTTCCGGTGGGCCAACTCGCGCAGAAGAGCGCGGCGGACGCCGGCGTTGTGAAACAAGCCGTGGATGTACGTACCCAAGACGCGTCCGGTGGTTTCCAAGGCTCCGTCCAGGGCGGTTTCGGGAGTGACGGCGGCGTCCGCCCGGTCGAACACCGCAAAGGGTGGTACGATGCCTTCGCCGACGGTGCGGCCCATGTGTATCTCGTAACCGACCACGGTTTCGCCGGCGGCGCCGGAAAGCAGGCCGCCGGACGCCGCCGCTTCATCGCGCACGGTAGCCTGCACGCGATGGGTTTCCTTGGTTCCCGCAAAGGTGGTCACCAACGGGAGCAAGCCAAGCCCGTCCGCCGCGCCGATGGTTGACTCGATTCGATCCGGGTCCAACAGTGTCCGGCCCAGCATCTGGTATCCACCACAGATGCCGATGATGGCCGCGCCGTGCTCGAAAGCCGCTGTCACGGCGTCAGACAATCCTTGCCGCTCCATCCACATGAGGTCGGGAATGGTGGTCTTGCTGCCGGGCAGTATCACCAGGTCGGGGTTTCCCAGCCGGTCGCCATGCTGCACGTAGCGCAGACCGATCCCCGGCTCGCGGGCCAACGGGTCGAAGTCGTCGAAGTTGGAGATGTGCGGCACCTGCACCACCGCAACGTCCAGCACGTCGGGCGCGGAAGAATGCGGCGGCGTTATGTCCAAAGCAACCGAATCCTCTTCCGGGATGTGGATGTCGCGGAAGTGATGCACCACGCCCACCACCGGCTTGCCGGTGTAGTCTTCCAGCCAGGTCAGTCCGTCGGTGAGCAGGGAAACGTCACCCCGGAACTTGTTGATGAGCAGACCCTTGACCGCATCCCGCTCCGCGTCGTCAAGCAGCTGTAGCGTTCCGACCAGCGAAGCGAACACGCCGCCCCGATCGATGTCTCCGCAAAGGAGCACCGGCGCGCCGGCGTACAGGGCGACGCGCATATTGACGATTTCAGTCGCCTTCAGGTTGATTTCGGCGGGGCTGCCGGCGCCCTCGATGACGACCACGTCATACTCGCTGCGCAACGTGTCGAGGGATTTCGTTACCGATGTCCAGAGGGTGGACTTGAGGTCGAAATAATCACGGGCGCGGGCGGAGGTGAGCGGCCGGCCCATGAGGACCACCTGGGCGTGGCTGTCCGCTTCCGGCTTGAGCAACACCGGATTCATCTCCACGCGGGCGTCCACCCCGGCGGCTTCCGCCTGAACCGCTTGAGCGCGGCCAATCTCCCCGCCGTCGGGGGTGACGTAGGAGTTGTTGGACATATTCTGCGCCTTGAAAGGCGCGACACGCAGGCCGTCTTGGCGCAGGATACGGCACAAAGCCGACACCAGCACGCTCTTGCCCACATGGGAGGCTGTACCCTGTACCATCAGCACCCGGCCGGCCGTAGCGCGTTCCGCGTCTGCGTTGATTCTCTCCCTGATCACGCTGGTCCCTCGACGTCGCAAAATCGATTTTCTCCCGACATTAAACCACAAATAAAGTCCGGGAACTGCGCCTGGCGGTTTGATGGCGATTGATAATTGGGTTGGGGGATGCTACCGTTACTCCAATGCACACGCTGGAAACACCATTGCCGGTGGCGCAGTCGGCGAGGTGCGCACTGATCACCCTCCGGCTGCGGGACGTTACGTTCCTGGCTTTGTCGGCAATATTTTGGATGGCCTTGGCGTGCGCGCCGGGTTCGGCGGAACTTACGGAAACTGTATCAACCATGCCGGTCAACCGCATCGCCTACATCGATTCCGACGGCCAACTGTTGACGGTCAATCCCGACGGGACCGACCGTAGTTTGTTGACCTCGGGCACAGTGGCTCGGTCGCCGGGCATATTGGCGCAACCCCAGCGCAGAGACCGGATATACAGCTGGCCGGTGTGGTCGCCGGACGGTGAACGGATTGCGGTGTCGTTGATCACGGGCACCTCGCCCAGCGACGCGGAAATCAGCGTGCAATCGCTGGAGGCTGCAACTGGATTAGGCGGGGCGGTATTCGTTAACGATGCTCCCCTGACCATTGCCGACGGCACTCCGCATTATGTCCAGTGGTCTCCCGACGGCCGACGGTTGGGCGTGACCGCGGCAACGCCGGAAGGATTGACGCTGTTTGTAGTAGATGCGGTGCCGGCGGCCGGCGCGGCGGCGCCCGCTGACCCGCTGCCCGTTCAGCGCGGCGCTCCGTTGTACTTCGACTGGTCGCCGGACGGCAGCGCGTTGGCGGTCCACAGCGGCGAGGAAGTGTCGGTTCTTCGCCTGGATGACGCCGCGGGTCAATTGACCGTGCAGGCGGTGAGTAATTCGCGGTCTTTCCGAACCCCGGCCTGGTCGCCCGACGGGTCGCGATTGGTTTGGTCTGCCCCGGGCGGGGACAGCGAAGCGGTTTGGGTAGGCCGGCCGGCCGAACCCGATTATGCTCCATTGCGGTTGGCCGAAGTGGAAGGTATGTGCGCCTTCTTGTGGTCAAGCGACGGCCATACCATAGCCGTTGCCGACCGGCAAGTGGAGGGCGCACCCGCCTACCGGCGGCTGCGGCTGGTGTCGGCCGACGGGAGTGGAGAGAGCGTGGTCAAGGAAGACGACTGGGTGCTGGGCTTTTTTTGGGAACCGAACGGAACGAGGCTGGCCTGGGTTGCGCTAAACGAAGAAGATCGGACCATGGAGTGGCGTCTTGCCAACGGTACCGATGGCGATTCGATTCCCAGCGATGGCGGCGAAGCAGTAGGGGGATTGCGCTTTTCTCCCAGCGGGGAGACCTTTTTGATGTTGGCCTTTTTCGATCAATATGCCCGGAGCCATTCGCCGTGGGCGCCCGACGGATCAGCGCTGGTGGTATCCGGCACGCAACAATATCTGTCCGAGCGGCGAAACGGGAGCGGCGCCGGCGGGGCCCGGGTGTACGTGGCCGAGACGGGCGACGACGGGGGCCTGCGCGACCTGGCGGGCGGTGGAGTTGCGGTTTGGTCAACTCGGTAACCGGGCTGCCATGACCCCTCTCCCTGCTCTAATATCCACCCATTCGGGAGTACAGATTGATGTCAACATTACCTGCATCCTGTTCCAAGCTGGTACGCAGTGGGCTGGCCGTAGCGGCTCTGCTGGCGCTGGGAGCGCTGGCTCTGGCCTGCGGCGGAGGTTCCGATGCGCCCCCGGCTGCGGAGCCGGCCGCGGCCGCTCCCCAGCCGGCCGCTGAACAGCCGACGCCGACACCCACGCCGCCGCCGGACCCGGCCGCGCTGCTCGCGGAAACCGGCCAGAACCTCCGGCAGGCGCAGTCGTTCAACTTTCTGGTTGAGCACGAGGCCGGCAGCATCTACGTCAGTACGGTTCAAGCCAAGGCCACCGTTGCCAAAGGAGGCTGGAACGCCGAGCAGGGCGCGCAAATGACCGTTGACGCCTACCTGGTTTCCGGCCCCGATACCCCGCCCACCGACGGCACCTACGTTGAACTGGGCATGATTGTTACCTCCGACAGCTATTTCGTAACCGACCCGCTGTCCGGCTTCTGGACCAAACGCCCCTTCAACAGCATCTCAATTCCGATCACCGAGCTGAACAGCATCATGGCCGCTTCCGCCGACTCCATCGAAAACCCCACCCTCGCCGGCGAGGAGGAAATCGACGGCCGGAACGCCTACAAGATTACCGGAGACGCCCCGGCGACGGTGATGGACTGGCTGCTGCTTTTCCCTGAGGAAGGTCAGCGGGTGAACGTGGAGATCTGGACGGATACCGAGGAGCGGATCCTCCTCCAGGCTCGCATCATCGGGCCAATCGGGGAATTCGACGCCGCCGATACCGTGCGCAAAGTATCGCTGAGCGACTACAATGCGTCCGTTGAAATTGAAATCCCCGGCCCCGACGACTATCTTGACCTTTCCAATCCTCAATAGCCAGCGACCGCTCCCGGCTCCCGCCGTACCCTGGCATAACCCCTTTGCGCGATGTTGAGCCGACTGCAACAACACGGCCTCCCGCCCTGGGTGATGGTGGCCGCCATCGCCACCGGAACCTTTATCACCGCCTTGGACCAGACGGTCGTAGTAACGGCCCTGCCGGCGGTAATGGCCGACCTCAAAATCCAGCTGGCCCGGCTGGAGGCGGTCATCTGGGTAGTTACCGCCTACCTGCTGGGCTACACCGTGGCGATGCCGATGCTGGGCCGGCTGGCCGACGTTTATGGCTACACCCGCATCTACCAGTGCTCCCTGCTGGTGTTCTGCGTCGGAACGACACTGGTCGCGCTGTCGGGGGAATGGGGCTGGCTGAACGGCGTGATTGACCCTCTGGACCAGATTGTAATTGCGCGAGTGGTGCAGGCCATCGGCGGGGGCGGCACGGTGCCCATCAGCCTGGCCATCGCCGCCGCGCTGGTAGCGCCGGAGAAACGGGGGCTGGCTTTGGGCATCGTGGCTGGGGCCGCTGAGGCGGGCAGTATGCTGGGGCCGGCCTACGGCGGCGCGATCATCGAAATCTGGAGCTGGCGGGGCATATTCTGGCTCAACGTGCCCCAGGCCGCCGTCATCGCGGTGGCGCTGCTGTTCCTGCCCAACCAGCGGTTCGCCGACGCCCGCATGGACTACCGCGGCGCAATCGTGCTCACCATAGCCCTGGTGCTGCTCTCCCTGGCCGTAGCCCACGAGGGCCTGTTCCGGCTGTCGTCCTGGACACCCTACTGGCTGTTGGTTGGCTTCCTGGTCAGCACCGGAGTTCTGGTGCTGCTGCAACGGCGGACGGTGCAGCCCCTGCTGTCCGGCGCGCTATTCCGGGCCTGGGCTTTCGTCATGGCCAATATCAGCCAGCTGCTGGTAGGCATTGCCCTCATCGTCGCCATGGCCGCCATGGTTATTATGGCGAACACGGTGATGGACGTGCCGGAGCGTCCGGTGGACTCGCTGACCGCGGCGCTGTGGCTGCTGCGGATGACGGGGACGATTCCGATTTTCTCAGTAGTTGGTGGCCTGCTGCTGCGCTGGGTTGACGCCCGCTGGATCACCATACCGGGTTTGGCGCTGATCGCCATCGGGATGTTCCAGGTGGGTGGATGGCCGCTCCTGGGTTTGCCGGGCTGGCAAGTTGAAATCAGCGATCCCAAACTGACCATTGACATGATTATCGCCGGCGTCGGGTTCGGCTTGGTCATCGCTCCGCTGATGCACCGGGCGATTCTGTCGGCTCCGGTGGATTACCGGGCGGTGTCGGCGTCAATGATTGTAGTGGCGCGAATGCTGGGAATGACGCTGGGGATGGCCGCGCTGTCGGCGTGGGGCGTGAACGAACTGTTGACCATCTTTGACGAAACGGTGGCGCTGCCGGCTACCGAGCGTCGGGAGGTTATCAGCACGGCCAGCCTGGAACTTTTCCACAGCTTCTTCAGGGCCGCCGGCATCATCGCCATCCTGGCCATCGTCCCGGCCTTCCTGATGCGCCCCAGCGCGATGGAACGGGCGGAAACGGCGTCTGCATATGACGCGCCGGCCCCCGGAGCTGCCGGCGGGAACGACTCCTGAAACCCGCAGCGTGGGTTTAACGCAAAGGCGCAGAGACGCGAAGAGTTTTGGACAAAGGGCAGGGGGTTATGGAGTCCAAGCAGCTGGGCGCAACAGGCGTAATGATACGGGAGATCGGCCTGGGCACCTGGCGGTATTCCGGCGGGCCGGAACCCCTGCGGCGCGGGATTGAGCTGGGCGCGAATCTCATCGACACCGCGGAGATGTACCGCACAGAAGACGCGGTAGGGGAGGCCATCGCCGGCATCCGCGAGCAAGTATTCGTCGCAACCAAAGTGCTGGGCAGCAACCTGCGCTATGACGACGTGCTGCGGGCCGCCGACCGAAGCCTTGGGCTGCTGCGGGTGGACAAGATTGACCTCTATCAAATCCATTGGCCCAATCCGCGGATCCCCATCGCCGAAACGATGCGAGCGATGGCCAAGCTGGTGTCAGACGGCTTGGTGGACCACGTGGGCGTCAGCAACTTTTCCGTGGACGAAATGCAGGCCGCGCAGTCCGCAATGCCCAACGTGCCCATCGTATCCAATCAAATCCTGTACAACCTGCGTCGCCGGGGCGCGGAACGTGACGTCATACCATACTGTCTCCGGCGCGACATTATGGTCATCGCTTATTCGCCGCTGCACGAGGGCGCGCTGGCCGGCGGGTCCGGCGGTCGGCTGCGTCGGGCTTTGGGAATGAATCGGGGAAACGAGGCGTTGGAGAAGGCGGCGCGGGAAACCGGCTATTCGGTTGCGCAGGTCGCCATCAACTGGGTGGCAGACCAAGCCGGAATTATCGCCATACCCAAGTCCAACAGCGTGCAGCGCACCGAGGACAACTGCGCGGCCTCCGGCTGGCATTTGACCACGGAGCAACGGCAGTCTCTGGACCGGGCTTTTCCGGTGTGATTCGCAGATAACACCCGTCTTCCCTGGAGCGACTGGATTCCGGCTTTCGCCGGAATGACGGAAGAGGGGCGCGAATGACGGGAGAGGGATTCACAGGCCGAAGCTGCCGACTGCCCGCCACTGCAAGTCGGGCGCCCAGCGGCCGCCGGACCAGTCGTCGCCGGCGGCGTCGGAGGCGAAGCGGGTTAGCGCCAGGCGCCAGGCGCGGGTGATTTGCGACACTTTCAGCTCGTCCGTGACGGCGCGGGCGAACTCCAAGGCGCTGTCGAAGACCGAGTCGGGCAGATCGGCGTGGGACAGCAAGGGCATTTGAGGGGGAAAATCGGGGCCGAAGACGCGCCTCGGGCCGCCAACTCCGCTACTGCGTTCCAAGAGGTCGGCGACCATTGACTGCAATCGATAAAGGGATTCGTTGACGACCTCCGGTGAAAAGTCCAGCCAGATATTTCCGTCGGAATCCGATGGGCGGGTGGTGGTGATGCCCCGGTTGAAAATGGGAAAGCGAGGCGACACCCGGCGGTAGCGGTCGGCCAGTTGCTGCAACTCCGCGGCCAGCCGGCTCTCCGCGTCCGGGTCGTCGGCGCCGTCGAAAGGGAAGTAGTCCGACATGGGCAGATGAACCATGTGCATCTCGGCGGCCCAGCAGGCGTACTGGCCGCAGATGAGTTGCCGGGCCCGGTACGCCCGGGCGGTGAAGTCAGGATCCGTGAGCAGGCTCACGCCGTAACGAATGGACATCGTTTATCCTCGGGACCCCGGTCAAGGATCGGGCATCGCGGGAGCGGGTTCACGCGCCGCCCGATTGGCGTAATCAGGAAGTCGCCGACGCCTCCGCAGCCAGCGCGGCGTTGGCCGCGGCGTTGGCTTCGTAATCCGGGTCGGCATTGGAGGTTTCCGCTATGGCCTCAGCGAGCGCGCTGCGATGCACCTCTCCGACCAAAAGGTTCTGCTCGTCCGTAACCGGGATGGGGAAGTTGCTGGACATGGCCAGGGGGATCAGTTCGTCAAATGAGGTGGTCGGCGCAACGGGCGCGTATTCCCGGTCCACGTAATCCCAAGCCTCGTCGATGCGCTTGACGCCGGCCCGCAAGGCGCGCTCAGCGTTGGTGATGGTCAGCAATCCGATGTAATGCTCCCTCATGTCCACGACCCAGGCGGCGTCGCCGTCGCTGCTGCCGATGGTATGCAGGGCGGCCCGGGGCCCCTGGTGTCCCATCACGGTGGCTTTGGGGCTGACCATGACCTTTGCCGCCGTCAGGATGGTCTCCAGGCGCACGTCCTGGGTGAAGTCGCCTACGTACTCGTCTTCGGGTCGCAGCACGATGTCTTCCGGGGAGCCGATTTGCGCGACCTTGCCGTCGTGCATGATGGCGATGCGGTCGCCCAGCTTCAGGGCTTCGTTGAGGTCGTGGGTGATGAAGACGATGGTTTTGTGCAATTCGGTTTGCAGCCGCAGCAGTTCGTCCTGCATCTGGCGACGGATCAACGGGTCCAGTCCGCTGAACGGCTCGTCCATCAGGAGGATGTCGGTGTCCACGGCCAGGGCGCGGGCCAGGCCCACCCGCTGCTGCATCCCGCCGGACAGCTGGCGCGGGAACGACTCTTCCCAGCCGGCCAGGCCCACCAGGGACAGGACTTCGCGGGTGCGAGCGTCCCGTTCGGATTTTTTCACGCCTTGAACTTCCAGGCCCCAACCGGCGTTGTCCAGCACGTTGCGGTGCGGCATCAATCCGTAGTGCTGGAAGACCATGGCGATCTTGTGACGGCGGAATTCAATCAATTCCTTGTCCGACATCTTGGTGATGTCTTCCCCGGCGATAACGATTTCGCCGGACGTGGGTTCGATCAGCCGGATGAGACAGCGCACCATGGTGGACTTGCCGCTGCCCGACAGGCCCATTATGACGAAGGTTTCACCCCGGTCAACGTTGAAGGAAACGTCCTGGAGACCGACGACGTTCCCAAATTCGGACTGGAAGAACGTCTTATCCTGATCGACGTATTGGGGATCCAGAACGCGCTCGGGGTTTTTTCCGAACACTTTCCAGATGGAACTCACCCGGATATAGGGGGCGCTTTCGTTGTGCTCCGAACCGCTGATGGCGGTCGGGATATCGTTAGCGGCAACCATAATTATTACCTCCGCCAGAGCCGATAGCGGGCGATGGCACAAAACAACGTCGGAATCACCGTAGGGCGGTGGCAACGGTTTGTCAACCCTGGCGTCCTTCTTGGTAGCGTTGCAATTTAGGTGGTTCAGTTTCCCAGCGGGGTATCCGAGCGGCTAAAACTGCTGCTACGCCAACGGGATTGCCACGCTACGCTCGCAATGACAAAAACCAAACCACCTAAAACGGAACGCTACCGTCCTTCTTTCTTGCCGGGGTCGTTTTACCAGCGGTTACGGATGTTGTACACTAGGCGCAACCTCGTACTTGACGGATATACCAGTGGCGCAAGTTACCGTAATTGGAACCGGACTCATCGGCACCTCGTTGGGGTTGGCTTTGCGCGGCTCCTCGCTGCGCAACCTGACGGTGGTTGGAACGGATGCCGAGTCCTCCGCCCGCTCGGGCGCCCAGCGACGCCAAGCCTTTGACCGGGTGGAAGCGCGCCTCGGCAATGCCATCGCCGAGGCGGACATCATCGTGCTGGCCACTCCGGTATTGGCGATGCGCGAACTGATGGAGGGCATGGCGGCCTACCTGCCGGAGGGCTGCGTCGTCACTGACGTGGGCAGCACCAAAACCCAGGTGTTGCAGTGGGCCGACGAATTGCTGCCCGAATCCGTGGACTTCGTCGGCGGGCATCCCATGGCCGGCCGGGAAACGCCCGGGCCGGATAATGCCGATGGCCAACTGTTCGCCGGCAAGCCCTATTGCGTGATACCCAGCCCCCGGGCGAGCCAACGGGCGGTGGGGGAAATCTCTACCCTGGCGGAGGCGGTGGGCGGGGTTCCATATTTCATCAGCGTTGACGAACACGACAGCTTCGTCGCGGCGGTAAGTCATCTGCCCTTTGTCCTGTCCACTGCCCTGGTTGGATGCACCAGCAAGTCGGCCAACTGGGCCGACATCGGCCAATTGGCGTCCTCCGGGTACCGCGACATCACCCGGCTGGCTTCCGGCGATCCCATCATGCACCGGGACATTTGCATCAGCAACGCCCAGCCCATCGTGGCGTGGATCGACGCGTTTATACGGGAACTCTATGAATACCGCAAACTGCTGGACACCGACGGCGCTCCCCCCGATACCGATGCCGTCGGTGAGATGTTTGAGGACGCTCGCCTGGCTCGCAACAAGTGGCTGGCGGGTGAGGTGAACCCGAAGGCGCGGGAAATGGAGAATACGCCGGAATACCCAACGTTCAGCCAATCGATGGGGCAAATGTTCCTGGGCGGCTTCGCTGACCGCGCCCGCCGCATGATGACCGGCGGGCCGCCCAATGAGCGGGGCCGCGACGATGGCAACACACGGGGCGGTCGCTGATACGGTTCGGGCGGAATGGGAGGAACCAAATGGAGCAAACAGTCCGCAGCCCGGAACGCCTGGCCGGCTCTCTGGCCGTTCCTGGGGACAAATCGGTTTCGCATCGTTCCCTGATTCTTAACGCCATCGCTCGAGGCGAGGCTACCGTTACGGGGCTTTCCGACGGCGCTGACGTGCGTTCCACCGCGGCCTGCCTGCGGGCCATGGGCGTGGCTATTGACCCGTTGGACGAACCGGGGAGTTTCCACGTTGCCGGCCCCGGCCCGGCCCTCAACGAGCCTGCCGATATGCTGGACGCCGGCAACAGCGGAACCTCGATGCGGTTGCTGTCCGGTCTGTTGGCCGGTCAGGGCTTTCTCTCCGTGCTTACTGGCGATGGGTCGCTGCGTTCCCGGCCCATGGGGCGCATCGTTCAACCCCTCCAGCAGATGGGCGCGTCCATCATGGGCCGCAGCGGGAATACCCTGGCGCCGCTGGCGATCAGGGGCGGAGACCTGCATTCCATCGAATATGAAATGCCTGTCGCCAGCGCCCAGGTCAAATCCTGCCTGATGTTGGCCGGCCTTTCCGCCGCCGGCCCGACGGTTTTGCATCAGCCGGCGTTGTCGCGTGACCACACCGAACGCATGATGACCGCCATGGGGGCTCGGGTGGAAAGCGACGGCTTGGCGCTAACCCTCCATCCGACGCAGTTGGATGCCGTGGACGTGGCGGTGCCCGGAGATATTTCGTCGGCGGCGTTTTGGATGGTGGCCGGACTGATCCATCCCAACGCCCGGGTTACCATCACCGGCGTCGGTCTGAACCCCAGTCGGGCCGGCATCATTGACGCTTTGCAGATGATGGGCGCCGGAGACGCGCTGCGCCTGGAAAATGAGCGGGTTGAGGGCGGCGAGCCGGTGGCCGACGTGGTGGCGTCATCGGCCAGCCTCCACGGCATTGACCTGGGCGGAGACATCATCCCGATTATGATTGACGAGCTTCCCGTGCTGGCGGTGGCGGCCTGCTTCGCCGAGGGCGTTACCGTTATCCGAGACGCCGCCGAGCTTCGCGTCAAGGAGTCGGACCGCATCGCCACCACCGTATCGGAACTAACGCGCCTGGGCGGCAACCTGGAACCCCGTGAAGACGGCATGGTGATCCAGGGCGTCGGGAAATTGTCCGGCGCAGAGGTAGAGAGCCACGGCGACCACCGGCTGGCGATGGCCATGGCCGTGGCCGGTATGGCCGCGTCGGGAGAGACGGTGATTCATGGCGCCGAGGACGCCTCGGTATCTTACCCGACATTCTGGGAGCACCTGGCATCGCTCAACGACGGATGATGACGGGCGAGAACGAGTTGCCCCAGGCCAGTCCGGCGCCGCCACTGTTGGTAGTGGTCTCCGGCCCGTCAGCATCCGGCAAGGGTTCGGTGCTGGCCGGGCTGCGGAAACTGGACCGCCCGTGGCACTTTGCGGTTACGGCCACCACGCGCCAGATGCGGGCCGGCGAGGTGGACGGAGAAGACTACATCTTTCTGGACGTGGAAACCTTTCTGCGAATGCGGGAGCGGGACGAATTGCTGGAATCAGCCCAGGTTTATGACCGTTGGTACGGCGTTCCCCGCCGTCAGGTGCGCGATCCCCTGATTGCCGGCAAGGATGTTATCCTTGAGATAGACGTGCAGGGCGCGGCTACAATACGTCGGATCGCGCCGGAGGCGCTCACAGTTTTCGTGATGCCGGCCAGCATTGACGAACTCCGCAGCCGACTATCCGGACGAGGCACCGAGGACGAACGCGAAATACAGCGGCGGTTGGATGAAGCATCAGTCGAGTTGGCCCGCATTGGCGAGTTTGATTACCGCGTGGTCAACCGCGATGGCGAGTTGGACGCTGCCGTGCGCGAGGTTGACGCCATCATCGCTGCGGAAAAGTGCCGAGTTGAACCCAGGTTAGTGCAGTTTCTCTAGGTATGCTTATATTTTCGGTCATTCCCGCTTGCGCGGGAATGACGAAATTAAGGAGCCGATATGACCACCACCGAAGCGCCATTGCGTCCTCGTCTGCCGGACTGGTTGAAAGTCCGTATGCCGGGCGGCCCCCGCTATATTGAGCTGAAGCAGCTGATGCGCGACAGCCAGTTACATACCGTTTGCGAGGAAGCCCACTGTCCCAACATCGGAGAGTGTTGGGAACGCTCGGCGGCCACGTTCATGATCCTGGGTGACATCTGCACCCGCGCCTGCGCCTACTGCGCGGTGACCACGGGGCGCCCCGGCACGCTGGACCTTGGGGAACCGTTTCGTCTGGCGTCCACCGTCAAGCGGATGGGCTTGAAATACTGCGTAATCACTTCGGTCAACCGCGATGACCTGCCCGACGGAGGAGCCGGCATCTTTGCCGCGTGCATAAAACAGGTCCGGGCGGCGGTTCCCGGCTGCCGAGTGGAGGTGCTGATACCCGACTTTGACGGCAATTGGGATGCGCTGGCGAAAGTGGTTGCCGCCCAACCCCAGGTGCTTAACCACAACATTGAATCGGTGGAACGGGTATTCCGGCGCGTCCGTCCCAGGGGCGATTATCGTCAGTCACTGGAGTTACTGCGACGGGTCAAGGAATTTGATCCTGATATGCCCACCAAATCAGGCATCATCGTGGGCATGGGCGAGACCGTTGACGAGGTACGCCAGACCATGGCCGACTTGCGCGGGGCAGGTTGCGATTTGCTTACTATTGGCCAGTATCTGCGTCCGTCCATCAAGCACATCCGCATCGACCGTTTCTACACGCCCGCCGAATTCGACGAATTGCGCCAGGCCGGCGAGGACATGGGCTTCAAACACGTCGCGTCCGGCCCGTTGGTGCGCTCCTCTTATCACGCTGACGAACAGCATGATGCGGCGAGCGCGTAATTATTGCACGCAATTTGCGTACGTCGGCGAGACGGAATGATGACGATACTATGCTGGGAGGCGAAATATGCTGAAACGCAGCGTTACCTATCAAACGCATCGCTATGACGTAGTGCTCGTCAAGGAGGACGACGGTGGATACTCGGCCAGCGTGCCAGACGTTCCCGGCGCTTATTCCGATGGCGATACCGAAGCAGAAGTTTTGGAGAATATCGCTGACGCCATCGCAGATTTGAAGGAGAGCGCCGAAGCAGCTGGCAGCATCCTTTTGGCACACAAACTTGCGGGGAAGCTGAGCACTGGCGTACCGGCGCAGCCATCCAACACGGACACCGGGGCAGATTGACGGAATGCCGAGAGTTCCAAACGACATCAGGCACGATCCCTGCGTCAACGCCCTGATGCGCGCCAATCACATTGAGTGGGTACGGGAAGGCGCTAAACATACGGTTATGCTCAACCTACGCACCGGCAAGACTTTCACGATCCCGCGACATCCCAGCTGACCGATTAGAGTTGGAACGATGCGCAATATACTTCGGGATGCCGAGTTAAGTGTGGCTCAATTCCGTGACTTGCTCTGATGTGGCTACGTATCATGGAGTGACATGGCGCTGGTGGTGATGAATGCAGATTTTTCTCGCTAATGCCGCCCTTGCCACCCTGCCGCCCATGCGCTAACCTTGTCGCCGCACCAAAGGGGAGGAGATGGCATTTTGACTACCGCCGCCGCTACAAGTCCCATATTGGAGGTAAGAGACCTCCAGACGTACTTTTTCACCCGTACCGGAACCGTCAAGGCCGTGGACGGCGTAAGTTTCGAGTTGTATCCCGGCGAGACGCTCGGGGTCGTGGGCGAATCCGGTTCGGGCAAGAGCATGACGGCGCTGTCCATCATGGGTTTGGTGCCGGGCCCGGCGGGCAGGACGGTGGGCGGACAAATCCTGTACAACGGCGAAGATCTGTTGCAGAAGTCCGCTGCGGAAATGCGAGCGATACGCGGCAAGGAAATCTGCATGATCCTGCAGGATCCGATGACCTCGTTGAATCCCGTGTACACCGTCGGCAATCAGGTAATTGAGACGCTGAGGCAGAGTGACGAGAGGCGCAGCACCAGCCTGCGGGCTCGCGCGATTGAGCTGCTGGAAAAGGTGAAAATTCCGGCGGCTGATTCGCGTTTCGCCAACTTCCCGCACCAGATGTCCGGCGGGATGCGCCAGCGGGTAGTGGGAGCCATCGCGGTAGCCGGGGCGCCCAACGTGCTGATCGCCGACGAGGCCACCACGTCACTGGACGCCACCATCCAATATCAATACCTGGCCTTGCTCAAAGAGCTGCAGGAAGAAACGGGCATGGCCATCATCTTCATCACCCACGACTTTGGCATCGTCGCCAAGATGTGCGACCGGGTTGCCGTAATGTACGCGGGACGCCTGGCTGAAATCGCCGACGTGCGGGACCTGTTCAATAATCCGCAACACCCCTACACTGAAGCCCTGATGCGCTCGGTGCCCAACGTGGATGAGGACGTGGATTTTCTCTACTCTATCGAGGGGCAACCTCCGGCGCTGGACGATCTGCCGCCCGGTTGCACATTCGCGGATCGATGCCCCTATGTGTTCGAGCGGTGCCTGGAGGAGTTTCCAGCTATCGTTGAAGTGGGGGAAAGGCACATGGCGACCTGCTGGCGCCTGACTGAGGAGGCCCGCTGATGACCCAGGCAGCAACCCGGCCCGACACCGATGCCGCGGCCAACAACGGCGACGGCATTATCGAGCTGGAGAATATCCGCAAGTATTTCCCGATCACCAAGGGCGTCATCATGCGTCGCGCCATGGGCCAGGTCAAAGCGGTGGACGGCGTTTCCTTCCGCATCCGCGAGGGTGAAACGTACAGTCTGGTTGGCGAGTCCGGTTGCGGAAAGACCACGACGGCGCGCATGGTGCTACAGGTGGAAACGCCGACCGACGGGGTGATGAAGTTCAACGGCAAGGATACCCGGCAGTTCACCAACGCCGACCGTCGGGAGTATCGGGCCTCGGTGCAGGCGGTGTTCCAGGACCCCTGGAGCTCACTGAACCCCAGGATGCGCGTGGGTTCCATCATCATGGAACCGTTGCTGACCAACCATCCGATGGGCAAACACGAAGCCCAGGAGCAACTGGAAACGCTGCTGCGCGACGTGGGTCTGCGCCAGGCTCAGGGCGATTACTTCCCCCACGAGTTCAGTGGCGGGCAGCGCCAACGGATCGCCATTGCCCGGGCGTTGTCCCTGCGCCCCAAGCTCATCGTGCTGGACGAGCCGGTGTCGGCGTTGGACGTGTCCATCCGCGCCCAGATTATGAACCTGCTGCGGGAGCTGCAGGACCAGTATGGCGTCAGTTACCTCCTCATCGCGCACAACCTGGCGACGGTTCGTTACATGAGCCACCAGGTGGGCGTGATGTACCTCGGTAGAATGGTGGAGGAAGCGCCAACGCGGGAACTGTTCGCCAACCCGAGTCACCCCTACACGAAGGCATTGATCGCCGCTTCATTGCCCTCGCATCCCGACATTGAACGGGAGGAAATGGTGATTTCCGGTGAAGTGCCCTCGCCGCTGAACCCGCCCACCGGGTGCCATTTCCACCCACGTTGCCCCATGGCAATGGATCAATGCTCGACAATCGACCCGGAGGCGAGGCAATTGTCGCCGGTTCACCAGGTAGCCTGCCACTTGTACTGAACAAAAAACCCGGCAAGTCGCTTGCCGGGCGCGTTATTCCGGGCGGGCCGGGGCCGGTTAATCGGCGACGGCAACCCCCGCGGCCTCAGCCCGTTTGCGGGCCATGATCGCCCGGTATTCTTCCAGGGTCAGGTGGTCATCGCCAAAATAGTTGCCGTGGGTGACGCGGATGGCCTCTTCGGACTCCGCTATCAGCAGCACGTACTCCATGCGGAGGGGCACGCCGGTTTTGACGAAATGCTGCAACTCGGGGAATTGCTCTTTTTCTAATTCCCGCAGTCGGCTCCAAGCTTCCTCGCGCTGCTCGGGCTCCTTATACTCGGTCAGGTTGCGGAGATTGCGTTCGTGCCGGTCGTATTCAACCAGGAACCATTTCAACTTCCTGTCCATAAAAGCCTCTCTGACGGCCACAAAATAATCGGTTGCCGCCAGTATATCACGGGCGCCCTTGTCGAACCGTGAGCGTCAGCGCATTTGAGCGATCAACGACAGGACTTCATCCGTCGCGCTTGGCGGCGGTGGTTCTCCGGCTTGGATGAGCCCAGTAGAGTTCTGATAAGGCGTCCAAGGCGCGCCGAACCGCATCCTCGCCTCCGCCGTATTTGACCGTCGCGTCGTAGGTTGTGGCCAGATCAGACAAACGCGCCCATTCGCGCTGGCTGCGCGTCCGCACCTGCACCTCCACGAACCTATCCTCGCGCCCGATTACCACGTGGACGGCGCGGTAGCCGCTATGAGGTGTCCCCCGGATGTCGTAGGCCCGGTAGATGTCGAAATCGGTTTGCAACCGCGCGTAAGTCTCGTCTTGTTCGGCTTTGCTGTCGGTCACCAGACGGCAACCGGCCATGTCCTGCATCCGGGATAGGCTGACGCGAGAGTCGCGCCGCAACTTGGCGATGACAGATTCCGGCCGCTTTAGCCGGCCGCCATCCGGCTCGCCGATGCCCAACCGTCCCATGTCGTACATGACGAGCAACTGTGCGTTGAGGAATGAATCTCGGTAATCGGCAAGCAACTGCTCGTCCTCGGCCGTCCTGCTTTCCCGCAAGCGGTCACCAAGGCGGTCAATCTGTCGCCGGGACAGCCCGGCCCCCGGCGTGGCCATGGGACGCTAGCCGCCGCCGGCTACGGCCGGCACGATGCTGACCTCGTCTCCCGACTTGATGGTGGTACGCAGGCCTTGGTCGAAACGGATGTCTTCTCCGTTGACGTAGATGTTGACGAAGTAGCGCAGTTCGCCCTCTTCGTCCAGCAGCCGCTCTTTGAAGCCGGGGTAGTCGCTTTCCAGCCGGTCAATCATCTGGGACAGGTCGGCCACTTCCAGTTCGACCTTGTCGGCTCCGCCGGTCATGCGTCGCAGCGGTGTGGGGATGCGTACCATAACGCCCATGGGGGAACTCCTCTTTAGCCGGCGAGATTGCCATCCGCCACCAGCGGACTGCGCTCGCTCGCAATGACAGTAAGTTTTTAGGTGCCGGCGTTAGCCCTCAATGACGTCGCCGGCGATGGGGTCCACTCGCACGCCGGTGGAACCGACCCAGGCTAGGCCACGCTGGATTTCGTCTTCGGAACCTTCCAGTTCCAGCACTACCCAGCCTACATCGGCCCGCACGTCGGCCCGGCGGATGTTGGTGACCACGTCAAAGTCCCGGCCCAGGCGATAGATAATCGGCTCGCGCACCAACTCGCTGGAGAACGTGAACCGCACTCGTTGCTTCGCCATGATGCCCTACGCCTGCGCGGCCATGCGGTTTTCCAATGCCGCCTCAAAAGAACCCATCATCGGCTTCACCAGCAGCGGGTTCACCACTTCCTCAACGGCCTCTTGAGTTTTCAGGCCGTTGCCGGTGATGTAGGCCACGGTCAGCTCGTCGGCGCCGATAGCGCCGGTTTCCGCCAGGTATTTCAGCGTGGAGACAGTCACGCCGCCGGCGGTCTCGGTAAAGATCCCTTCCGTTTCGGCCAAAAGTTTGATGCCTTCCACCACCTGGTTCTCCGGTACGGCGTAGCCGCTGCCATCGGACTCCCGGATCACCCGGAGGGCGTAGATCCCGTCTGCGGGATTACCGATGGCGAGAGATTTGGCGATGCTGTCGGGTCGAACCGGCCGGATCTGGTTCTGGTGATTCTCCCACGCGGTAACGATGGGACAGCAACCCGCGGCCTGGGCCATGTGCATCCGTGTGGTGACCGCAGGATGATGCACAGTGTTTTGGTCGGCGCCGAAGGGGATGGGGTCGACGTCGTCCAGCAGCCCGAGACAGGCCAATTCGTTAAAACCCTTCCAAATCTTGGTGAACATGGCGCCGGACGCGGAGGGGACAATCACGTGATCGGGGACGCGCCAGCCCAGTTGCTCAGCAACCTCGTAGCCCAGGGTCTTGCTGCCCTCGGCGTAGTAAGGCCGCATATTGATGTTGACGAAGGCCCAACGGTAGTTGTCGCTGATCTCACTGCACAGGCGGTTGACCTCGTCGTAGGTGCCTTCCACCGCGACCAGGGTCGGGTTGTACACCGCCGCGCCGATAACCTTGCCCCGCTCGAGGTCGGCGGGAATGAACACCACTGCGTCGATACCGGCCCGGGCGGCGTGAGCGGCCACGCTGCACGCCAAGTTGCCGGTGCTCGCGCACGCCAACGTGTCGTAGCCGAACTCGACCGCTTTGGTGGCTGCCACCGATACCACGCGGTCTTTGAACGAGAAGGACGGATTTACGCTGTCGTTCTTAATGTAAAGGTTGTTCAAACCAAGCCGTTTGCCCAGGTTTTTAGCCTTAAGCAGGGGGGTATATCCGGCCATGATGTCCACTGGATCATCTGCGTTGGCCGGCAGCAGATCCTGGTAGCGCCAGATGCTCAGGGGGCCGTCGGCGATACGCTGATGGTCGATGACCTCCGAGATGGTCACGTAGTCGTAAATGACTTCCAGGGGGCCGAAGCAGAAGTCGCAGACGTTCAGGGGTTCGCCCGGGTATTCCCGGCCGCATTCCCGACACTTCAATCCTTTGACAAACGCCACCGGAAAATACCTCCGTTGGTGTGGTTTGATGGCTCGTTACCGGACCACGGCGTAAAGCTATGATCAGCAACAGGGCCTACTATTGTGCCAGAGGCCGGCGGTACTGACAACCTGGCAGAGTCAGTCTTCGTACACTATCCGCCCATTTTCCCTGGCCCAACGGATGGAAAAGCCGACATGGGAAATAGCGTTTCTGCTTCTGTCCAGTTGGCGTTCGGCTTCGGCAAGCGCCACATCCGGTTCCAGTTCGTAAATGACCTTGCATCTGGTCTGATTTGCCGCGTAGAACACGGCAAAGTAGATTTTGGCATTGCGCGTAATTCGGGTTAGAGATTCAGCCCGTCGGTCGGGAGGTTCCTTGAACATCCTGTCCAGCTGGCCACTGCCGCCTTCTTTGCAGGAAAGGTATTCGTACTTTTCGTCCGGGTTACCGGCAGCATGAGCGTCGGCGTCTCGTTTGGACTGGATCAGTTCATGCCCCAGAATATCGGCAATAATCATCTCTTTGACCAATCCGGGCTGTAGCAGATTGGCTATTCCGACGGTCTGAGCCAGTTCGGCGGCTCTGAGAACCAGTTGGATAATTTGCCGATGGATTGTTCGGGCCATGCTACAGCAGCTGTCCGGCTAATTCGCCCTCAATCTTCATCAATCTGGCGTTAGCGGCGTCGGCGAATCTCTGGTCTTGCTCAATTCCGATGAATCGCCGGCCCAACCGTCGGCATACCGCTGGGCAAGTGCCGACCCCGGCAAAAGGATCGAGCACCAAGTCGCCGTCCAGCGAACTTGCATTTACCAGACGTTCAATCAGTTTCTCCGGCTTCTGGATGGTGTTCAGGGCGTCGCGGCTGACCAGTTCTTTCGACTTGTAGGTCAACTGCTTGATGTCGCCCCAAACGTCGCCGGGGTTTTTCCCTTTGGGATTGAACTTGGTCTTGCCGAATTTCCCGTTGATCACGGAAGGCACCCGCTCACAGCGCAAGCGATGCTCCAATTCGACCAATTGGGCAACCCGTATCGCGTCCAAGTTGAACGTCCGCGGCCGGTCGCCCTTGATAAAGTAGCAGATGGTATCGTAGTTATTCGTGTAGTTGATTTTGCCTTGGCCAAGGCGGCTGGGTTGGAACCACACAATCTTGGAGCGCAGGGTAAGGTAGGGCCGGTAGTCGATGAAGTCGATGCAATCCGGCTTGCCAAAGAGGTACAGTGCGCCACCGTCCTTCAACTTGGCCGAGAAGATCCGGATTAGCTCCAGGTTGAACTCCTGGATATTGCCGATGCGGTCCCACTCGTTAGTCGTGACGCCATACGGGCCGTCGCAGACCACGAGGTCTATGGTTTCGTCATCAACACGAGGGAGCAGGTCAAATGCATCCCCGTGGTAGATACGGTTAACTTCGAGCGCCACTGCGTTCAGCTTCTGCGCTTGCGATCTGATTGTCAGGAACCTGACCCGGCTACTCGTGCCCGGGGTGATACCAGTGGCTGTCGTAGAACATCAGGGGATTGGCGTCGTCCCCGCTCTGCCTCATCTGCTTGACCTCTCCCACATAGATGGTGTGATCGCCGTACACGTGGGAACCCACGATGTCGCAGTTGAAAAAGACCATGGAGCCGTCGAGTTCGGGCACGTCGTGTTCGCCCATGGTGTAGGAATACTCCGGGTTGCCCACCCGTTGTTCCGGCCGCCGGGCAAAGTACATCCCCAATTCTTCCTGCTCTTCACGCAGGACGTTCACGCCGATTCGCTTCTGCTCCTCCACGTATCCGTAGGTGATGGTATTGTGGGCGACGCATACCAGCAGTGTGGGCGGGTCCAGGCAGACCGACGTGAAAGCGTTGGCCGTCATCGCATGGGGATTTCCCGACGGATCCAACGTGGTAATAACCGTAACGCCGGTTGCGAACTTTGCCATGGCATGACGAAAATCATCTGAACTGACCACTGCGCGCTTACCCCCGAAAAGTTGGTGATGATTATACCCGGCCAGTATCACTAATGCCAACCGTGGCCGGTATTGGGGCGGATCCGTTTGAACGCCGCTCAATTTCGGACAGCGGCCAAGGTGCGAAGGCGTCGCCGATGTGTTCCGGTTCCACACTAGCCGCGACGGTCGGATCCAGCTTGAGCACGGCTCCGAGGGGGATCTGTCCCGAAAAAAGGTCGGGATGAGTAAGTTGAGCCAACAACTCCAGCCCGTTCACGATCCGGGGACTCGGCCGGCTAAGGGTGCTGTGATCGACGAGATATACCTCCCCGGCGCGGACCGCGGGCAGGTCCTCCCATCCCGGTTGTGATGCCAACCACGGGATTTCCCGGACGCTGCGAGCCAGGTCGGACGAGCACAAGTCGATGAAGAGCTTTTCCGGTCGGGCTGCAACCACCTCACTCCACTGAATACGCTCCGCCGCGCACCCAGGGGTGAATCGCTGCGGCAGGATTCCCCCGGCTCTGGTCACCAGGTCGGTGACCCAGTGGCCCCCGATTACGAGTGGATTTACCCCTTCCAGGGAGAAGACAAATGGTCGGGTCTGGGATTGCCGGACTTTGCGTTCTACAGCGTCGATGCGTTCGCGCAAATGGGATACCAGCGCGACGGCTCGCCGCGACACTCCGCAGGCTGCGCCGACTTCAAGGAAACTATCCAGGATTTCGTCCACGATGCGAGGGTTCAAGTTCAGGACCTGGGGCGGGTCCGGTATCGGATCCACCGCCTTGCGGACGGTTCCGGCGTCAACTTCGCAGAAATAACACAGGTCCTGGGTAAGGACCAGGTCAGGCGCCGCCTGGTTGAGCCATTCCACGTCCAGGTCATATGGGCTTTCGCCGGCCGAGAGGATGCGGCGCATCTCCACCTCTACTTCCTCACTGGACATCACCGAGGGGTCGATACGGCTCCGGCAGACGATCCGAATATCCTTTGCGGCCGGAGGATAGTCACAAAGGTCGGTTACTCCGATGATCTGTTCGCCCAACCCTAAGGCAAACAGTATCTCGGTTCCGCTGGGGAGGAGAGAACAAATGCGCACCGCGGTTTCCAATGCCGTTAGATTGATAGTCCGGCCGGCGCATTGTAGCATATGCAAAGATACCGATTTCAGACCCAGCGTATTCGTACCGGGCCACCATGAACGCATACGGTTACACAACTCAGTCGGCGCCGGCGTCGCCGGGGTATGTCTGGGGGAAATGGGCGCTGGTGCGGCTGAACGCCTACAGCTTCGGCCTGGCGGGCTTCGTGCTGGCGATGGATACCGTCGTGTTGCCGATCATGGTGCTGGAGGTCGCCCCGGAGGCGGCAAAGAACACCCTGCTGGGAGTAGTGGGTTTGGCCGGGCTGCTGGCGGCGGCGCTAGTCCAAGTGCCGGTGGGTTGGGCCAGTGACCGGACCCGGTCGCGCCTGGGGCGGCGATTGCCCTATATGCTGTGGGGCGGCGTCTGCATTACGGTGGCCCTGGGCGCTCTCGCCATGCCGCTGACCTACACCAGCCTGTTGGTAGTGTGGCTTTTCATCCAGACCAACTCCGGGATTGCGTATTCGCCCTACCTGGCGAGCATACGGGAGTTAGTGCCGACTAACCGCCTGGGCATCGCAGCATCCATAAAAACTTTGATGGAGGCGCTGGGTGGGGCCAGCATTCTATGCCTGACCGCGCTGATGATAGGTCACTATTCGTGGCCGGACAACGCCCAGTGGCTTTGGTTCACGCTGGCGTTGTTCGGCGCGGCGATAATCGTGACGGCAAGCGTCAGTTCCACCACCATCTACAAGCGTATGCACGACACCGGCGGAGTAACGGCGGCAGCGTTTCATCGCGCCGCCATGGCTTTCCCCGAAACGACCAACATGGCCCGCCTCCACCCCGACCTGCCCTGGTTCGTGGCATCCCGCAGCGCTTTCATCGGCGCCATCGTCATCTTCACCACATACGGCCTGTTTTTCCTTCGCGACAAGGTGCAGGTGGACAATCCGGCCCAAGCCCTGGGCGTGGCCATAATCGGGATTGGTGGGATGCTCATTTTGACCACCTATCCTTCGGGGTGGCTGTCGGATCGCATTGGTCGGAAGCCGCTGCTGGCCTTTGGAACAGTCGCCGCGCTGTTGTCCACCATTGCGATGATGTGGGTCAGCACCTATTTGCTGGCGGTGGTTGTCGCCAGCGTGATCGGCGGGGCGGTGGGGATCATCCTGACAACTCACTGGGCCATGGCCAATGACCTGGGAGCCCCGGGCCGCGAGGCGCAGCACATGGGGGTGGTCAATCTGGGCACCTTGTTCGGCGCTGCCGGCGCCAAAGCTATCGGTCCCCTACCCGATCTGGTCGCGGTGTGGTTCGGGCCGGGGTTCGGATACTCCGCGCTATTGGGCGCCAGCGCGTTGCTGTTTATCATCGGCGGTTCACTTCTGCTCAAGGTAAGGGTTGAACACCCCGCCGCGTTGGCGGAACCGGGACGAATCCCCGGCTAAACTGCTACCCACGCCGGCGGTACGTCTCCCGCACAAACAGCAACAACCCGATACCCGACGCCGCCAGGATAATCGCGTCCACCCACAGGGACCAGGCAAAACTGGTGGCGTCGGCTATTGCGCCCAATGACATGGCTCCGATAATGGTGCCGACTCCTCCGAAAGTTCGCAGCAGCCCGATGGTCACACCCTCCAAACCGGGAGGAGCGATGTCCGCGAAGAACACCGTGCCGGCCGGGCTGCCCAAACCTTCGCCCAGGCCGAGCAGAACTCCTGATAACAACAGCTGCCATAGATTGCCGGCCCACACGAAGGCGGCGATACCCAGGCAGAGCAGAGCAATGGACGGCAGGATGGGCGTTTTGCGTCCGAAACGGTCCGACAGATAACCCGAGGCTATCGTGGTGAAGAACTGGGGGAAATGAGTCACGCTGAGCCACAGGCCCAGGTCATCGGGGCCGAACCCTTTCTGACGACCGAACAGGGGCATGACGCTTAACCGCGCCCCTTGCCGGTTGGCCACGATCATGAGGGCGAAGAGACCCACGAAGATGAATGCTGGACTGAAGATAAGACGCCACAGAGCATTGCGTTCCCTGGCGGGTGTATCGTCCGACCCGGGGCCGGTGGGCGTTGCCGCCGCACTTCCGCCGCCCAACCGTCGTCTTGGAGCTTCCTCTTGACGACGCGATTCGGGAAGCGCCGTTACGATAATGGCCAACGAGGCTGCCATCAATATGGCCTGGCCGAACAGAGGGATGCGCAGCCCGAAAATGCTGCCCACGAAGCCGCCCAGCAGAGGCCCCAAAATCTGCCCGGCCAATATGCTCAGCTCTTGCAGGCTCAGCAGACGGCCCCGGGTTTCAGCATCAGCCTCGTCCCGGAGGTAGATGGTGGCGACGGTGAGAAAGATGCTGCCGCCGAACCCGGAAACGAACCGCCAGCCGGTCAGCCAGACGTAGCTGAACGACAATGACACCATGGCTGCTCCGGCCGTATTGATGGCCGCGCCCAAAGCCAGGACGCGCCGTCTGCCGTACCGTTGCGCCAGGTATCCGGCCGGCACGCTGGTGACCAGGCGGCCCACGCCGAACAAGCCGACCGCGATACCGACCTCGGCGGCGGTCACGCCATATTCCTGCTCCAGGAACAGAGGCAGAACCGGGGAGATGATGCCCATGCCCAGGCTGTTAAGAGCAACGATAAGGCACAGCAGAGACACCCCGCGATAACGGCCCTGCCGGCCCAGGGAGGACCGCCAGGATGCGGTTCTCACCGGGCGTTCCGTTCTGAAGGGGAGTAGTCCGGACGGGTAATCTCCCGGATGCGCCGGACGATATGGAACCGAGGGGCCATGATGTTGTGGCCGCAGGTCTGGCAGCGCAAGCCGATGTCGCCGCCCACCCGGTTGACGCGCCACTGGTAGCCGCCGCAGGGATGGGGGTTTTTGAGCCGGACCATGTCGCCGGGTTTCAGGTCGGAGGGTTTGATTACTGATGCCATCCCAAGCCCATTTCGTCCAAGACATGGTTGATGTTGTCGCGCAGGTTGCCGGCGGCCTTGCGTGCGGCAGAGGCGTAATCATCGCCGGAAGAAGCGTAGATGATGCCGCGTGACGAGTTGATGATAGCCATACGGCCCTCATCATCCACCCCGTAGCGAACCGCATCCTCCAAATCCCCGCCCTGCGCGCCAATGCCGGGAATCAGCAACGGAACATTGGGGCAAGCTTTCCGTACACCCTTCATCTGGTTTGATGCAGTAGCGCCCATCACCAACCCCAAATTGTCGTGCTTTGTCCAGTTCTGTGATTGGCGGGCCATATGCAAATACAACGGGACAGGCACTTCATCGCTTCCGATTACGCTTAAGTCCTGAAAGTCGGCGGAACCATCGTTAGATCCTCTACACCACACAAACGCGCCTCGTTCAGGGTTAGCTAACCAGGGCACGGCAGTGTCATGGCCGCCCCAGGCGTTGATCGTAACAGCATCAAATCCCAGAACATCAAACATCGCTTTCGCATAAGCTTCTGCGGTGGTCCCTATATCGCCCATCTTGCTGTCGCCAATGATAACGGTGTGGGGGGCGGTATCACGAATGTAGTCGATGGTCTTCTGTAGCGCCAGAACGCCGTGCAGACCTTCTGCCTCATAAAAGGCCAAGTTGGGCTTGTACGCGCACACCAAATCGGCGGTCGCGTCCACGATGGCGCGATTGAACTTAATGCAGGCGCGGGCACGCGCACGCGCACTGGATCTGGAACCGAGGGCTTCCGGTATTTTGTCCGGGTCGACGTCCAATCCGACGCACACCAAACTTTGGGTCTCGTCGCAAGCGGCGCGCAACCTATCAACAAAACTCATCATAATTGACGCAAGCCTCAAAAGGGTAAGCCATTATAGCCGTATCCGCACTAGGGCTGCCATCGTAAGGAGAGCCGTCGAAATGGTAATCCATGTAACTGTTCAGACTCGGTGGGTTATTCTTGCCCCAAATCGTCATTCCGGCCTTGAGCCGGAATCCAGGAAATCCTTGCCCCGCTCACGTTTGCTGATGGGTGCGGTCTCTGGATTCCGGCTTTCGCCGGAATGACGGTTTCTTGGCAGAGATGCCCATCAACTCTGGACAGTTACTAATCCATCAGGGCTTGTGCAAAGTCTGCGTCAGACGGAGGTAATGAGTTTTAGGGCTTCATCCCAATGGGCAGCGTAGCGTCGGCGTTGCGGTGGCACGCTTTTGACCCCACGCCGCCGCAGCAATCCCAGGACCAAGTTGTTGATGGCTGCCATCATGCGCTGAGCCTGGCCCGAACGCAGATGGCGCCAATCCTCCCGCAGCGTTTCGTCGCGCCGGTAATGCAAGCCGTTTTCGATATTCCAGTGTCCGCGCGCCAGAGACAGTCCGCCTCCGGTGGATTGCGGGCCAGCCCGTTCCGGAGACAGACTGGTTATGCCATAGACCGTTTCGTCGGTTACGGCGCCCGTTTTGACGTGTTTGGTGTGCCGATCCAGGCGGAAAACCTGTTGCACGCAAGGCCAGTCCAGGTAATCGTTGAGATCAGCGCTGGCCCACAGGCGGCGTTGTTCAATGCGGCCATGCCCTTTTCCACCGTAGTCGCCAGGCCCGGTTCTGACGGGCTGGCGCTGGCAAAGCAGGTAGCCAGATCAGCGCGCAGCTGAGGTTGGTTATCCTTGACGCTCCATAAGTAATCGCCACCGCTTTCCACCACTTGCCGGGAGAGTTCCCGCTGGGTCAGTCCGCCGGAGGCGGATCGCCGCTGACCACTTTGTCCCGCAAATCGATGGTTGCCAACAGCCGTGGCGCCGCCGTGATTTCGTTTTCCTTGCGATCCACCATCACCCCGTGTCGTGGCGCGGGGCAGGCTTTGGGCCAGCGCCACTCCCTCCCCGGGCAAATAAGCCGCCAGCAGATGTTGGCCTCGGGTTTCACCCGCGCCAATGCTGCCCCGCCGGGTCTTGCCGTCAACGGTCAATTGAACCGACGGTCCCGGCGGCCGGCTTTGGGCGAAGCATGCTCCCATCGTGCGCTCGAAATCCGCAACCGACAGCGTCGACCCCAGGATCCGGCTGTACGTAGTCCGGTGGGGCGCTTGGGGACGCGGCAACCCCAGGGCCCGCGCCAAGGCCGCTTTGCGATGCTGGACCCATTCCGCAATGCCCGTCAGCCGATCCTCGCCAGCCAGTTTAGCCAGCAGCAAAAAGGCCAGCGCCCGCGCCAGAGGATAGCGTACCCCACGCGGATCCCGGCGGTCTTCCAGCCGGGTCAGAAAGTCGTACAGACTGCCCCAATCGACCACGAACCCGGGGCCTTCCTTCAAATCCCAAGGCCAGCAAACGTTGACATCAAACTCGGCAAGACTAGCATCCATGACGGCCTTCCTCCCTCAGATAGGCGTTGCAATCCCTATCTACGAGGAAGGCTGTCCTTATGTCAATTTACTTTGCACAGGCCCTGCGCGCTCCGTCTGAATGGGCGTGCTATAATAGCGTATCGCCCAGCAGCCGGCTTCGCGTGTTCCGACCCAAGCGGCTGTAGCTCCCGCGGAGAGGTGCCAGAGTGGACGAATGGGCGCGACTGGAAATCGCGTAGGGGTTAACGCCTCTCGCGGGTTCGAATCCCGCCCTCTCCGCCATGTTATTCTTATTTTCAGCAGGATTTACGCCTTTCTGTGTTGCAGTTACCACTTTGATTACCACTGATAGATTGAACTGCTGCTCCCATCAAAAATTTGATGCGGCGTTTCGCGGTTAATGGCAACGTCGTATTGGCTCGCCTCTCTCTTGCAATCTACCGGGTGTTCCTCATTCAGTCGCCGACCTCAACGTCACATCTACAATCGAGAGTCCGCCCCTCGGCGCCACTTTCTCAAAAAGCGGCGATTGCAAACGCAAATTGAGCGTCAATAATGGCCGCAATCTCCGCAACCGTTCCAATCGGATTTCCGTGGGGTTGCGAGCGTGCCCCTGTCGGATGCCACGTTGCGTCAATCTAGCCACGCACGTAGGCCTGACCACCATCGCAGACGGCCGTCGGCTCGTTGGTATGCCTCGGTGTCAGTAGTTACGCGAACTTGGTGGCCTGTCGGATCGGTTACATCCCAGTGCTTGCCGCCGGCTAACTTCGCTGACCAGCCAGACGGCATCAGTTCCGGTTGTCGCAGCGGTTTTTCCAGGTCTTCGATGGTGACGAGAGGGTTGATGGGAGCGTTGGGTTCTTCCCAGTCCGCGTTCAGCCGGTTGATGTCGAAGTCGTTTCGGGTGGTCAATCGTTCCAACTCAGCGTCTGGGTCCGCCTCATCGCGAATGATCCGCTGGATACCAGCCGCGATTATCGGCGGGTACTCGCCCACGTTGGCGCGGATATTTTCAAACCTACGGGCCACGGCTTCGTAGGCATCGTGTTCCGCGGTGCCTTCGTAGAACCGGTTCACCACGTCGACGATGGGGCGCTGCTGTCCGATGCGGTCGATGCGACCGGCGCGTTGTTCCAGTGTCATCGGGTTCCACGGGATGTCGTAGTTGACGACCGCGGAACAGAATTGCAGGTTAAGCGATTCCGACGCTGTTTCCGTGCAGAGCGGAATGCCGTTGGGCTGTTGCTTGAACTCTTCCAGCCGGTGGCCTCGGTCGCCCAGGCGGCCGTCCTGACCGTACAGCTCGGTCACGTAGCGGCCGGCCCGTCGCAGGTGTTCAGACAGCCAACTCTGCGTGTCGCGGAACTGGGTGAACAGCAGGATGCGAGCGTGGCCCCGTTCCCGGAGCTCCGTTATCACGCCATCGAGTCGGCGGCGTTTGCTGTCGAAGTGAGACAGCCTCTCGGCTTCGTCGGCGGCTTTGAGCAGCGCGTCGAGGTTGGCCGCGTTGTTCAGGGCATTGGTCTCGCCGTCCGTGTGTTCGTCTAAACCAAATCCGAGGTGAAACCCACATTGGTGATGGGTAGAATTAGGGGCGGATTGGACAGTCGTTTGGGAGATTTAAGGGGGTAGATAGGTATGACGGAGATAGGCGGGTTGCTGGGGCAGTGGCCCGCCGCAGGCGGAGACGAGGCTGAGGCGCGGCGACGAATGCACCGAGCGCCGACGCCCCGGGAACGGGAGCGGTGGCGCGCGGTTTGGCTGCTGGCTCAGAGCCGGCCCCGTGCCACGACACGGGGGTTGGACGGCGGCAGCGGTGGGTCGAGCCCTGGAGCGAGATGCCCACACCATCGGCCAATGGGTCAAAGCCTTTGCCCAGGGCGGCCCCGAGGCGCTGGTTTTCGAGCAGACTGGTGGTTCCCCCGCGTTGGACGTGGCGCAACGAGAGGAGCTGAAAGTGGTGGTGCAAGGGTTGCCGTCGCCGGCGGGCATTCCGCCGCAGGCGGATCTGAACTACCGGCACCGGCTGGGGTTCGCGCTGAAGCGTCCCAAGAAGCGGTTGCTCAAAGCGGACCCGGCGCGTCGGGAAGCTTTCGTGGGAGAGTATGGGGCGCCTGACGGTGGCGGCGGAGCGGACGGGAACCAAGCTATGCTTCGCCGACGCGGCGCACTTTCAGGCGGATGCGGATCTGCGGGGCAAGTGGACGCTGCAAGGTGAACCGGCGCTGGTGGACTCCACCAGTCCGCGCCGTGGTGAGAAGGTCAGCTACTACTCGGTCCGCCGCAGGCGGATGCCTGGAGACCGGGGAGGTGGCGGTGATGGAACTGGCGGGCAACAGCAACGCCGGGACCGCCACCGCCTTCCTACGGTCCGCCATTGGCGGGCGGGCGCAGCGCCCCGAACCGCTGATCGTGATTTGGGACAACTCCCCAGCCCGAGATTGGTCAAAAATCTGGCGACGCGATCCGGGCTTATCTCGCCACACCCAACCTGAACCTGCGCCTGGTGAACTCGCCCAGCTACAGTCCGGACTGCAACGCTCCGATCTTTGACCAGTCACGCCATCCGGGTCTGGGCGCGCCAGGAAGTGACGACCAATTTTTGCTTGGGAACCAAGGCTGCGGTGCGAGAGAAGGCGGGCGGCTTTTTCGCCGACCTGACCCAGCGACGCGACGAAGTCAAACGCCGCTGCCGAACTGTGCTGCAAGCCAAAGCCGACGAATTGATTGGAGACACCCAAGCCAACCCGCTCCACCCTGCAAATGTAGATTTCACCTTGGCTTCGGTTTAGGACGCCTGGTCCTGCCCCGGTCTCTGAGGACCTGCTTTCTAAACCGAGACCAGGGTGAAACCCGCATTCTTTGTAGTTAGAATTGGGAGCAATTGAGATAATAGGCTGGGAAATGGAGGGGGTTGAAGTTGGGAATGCAGGAGATGGGAGCGCTGTTGGGGCGGTGGCGCCTGGACGAGGCTGCGGTACGACGGCGGATGTATCGAGCGCCGACCCCCCGGGAGCGGTGGCGCTCGGTGTGGCTGCTGACGCCGGGTTGGACCGCGGCGGGGGTAGGCCGAGCTTTGGAGCGGGATGCCCACACCATCGGCCAATGGGCCAAGGCCTTCGCCGCGGGCGGCGCCAAGGCGCTGGTTTTTGAACCGACTGGTGGTTCCCCCCGCGTTGGACGTGGCGCAACGAGCCGAGTTGAAAGCGGCGGTGCCGCAATTGCCGTCGCCGGCGGGCATTCCGCCGCAGGCGGATCCAACTGGAATTGGCAGGCGGTGCGCCAGTTTGTGCGGGATCGCTTCGGGTTGGCGCTCAGCCGGAGTCCGCCGCAGGCGGACCTGAACTACCCCGTGTCAAGCACGGAGCAGGCTCGGCGCCGGCTGGGGTTTGCGCTGAAGCGGCCCAAGAAGCGGTTGCTCAAGGCGGACCCAGCGCGTCGGGAAGCTTTCGTGGGAGAGTATGCGGCGCTGACGGTGGCGGCGGCACGGACGGGAACCAAGATATTCTTTGCCGACGCGACGCACTTTCAGGCCGATGCTGAGCTACGGGGCAAGTGGACGCTGCAAGGCGAACCGGCCCCCGTATCGGGGTACGTGGCAGGCCCTGGTGGACTCCACCAGCCCGCGCCGCGGTGAGAAAGTCAGCTACTACTCAGTCCGCCGCAGGCGGATGCCTGGAGACGGGAGAGGTAGAGGTGATGGAACTGGAGGGCAACAGCAACGCCGCCACCGCCACCACCACCGCCTTCCTACGGTCCGCCATTGGCGGACGGGCGCGACACACCCAACCGCTGACCGTGATTGGGGACAACGCCCCGGCCCATCGCGGTGATGCGGTACGCGCCTACCTGACCACCCCCAGCTTGAAACTGCGCCTGGTGAACTTGCCCAGTTACAGCCCAGACTGCAACGCTGACGAGGCTATTGGGGGCGGGGTGCGCCAAGAAGCCACCGCCAACCTGTGCCTGGGAACTCGTGCCGCCGTGCGGGAAAAGGTGGGCGACTTTTTCGCCGATCTGACCCAGCGGCGCGAAGAAGTCAAACGCCGCTGCCGCACCGTGCTGCAAGCCAAAGCCGACGAATTAATTGGCAGCACCCAAGCCAATCCTCTTCGCACTGCAAATGTAGATTTCACCTTGGCTTCGGTTTAGGAACAGACATATCAGGGTCCCCTACGACGCCCTGACCAGGCGAATTCTTGATACGGATGTCCAGCGGCTGCTGGACCGGGATGAGGTGAGGAAAGACGGCTTGTTCATTCCATCCACAAGCCCCCGAAGGCCGCGCCTTGGCAGCGTCCGGCTCCAGGAAGTCAGGGACTACGAGAGATTTTACGGACGGGAGCGGGACCGGGTAGAGATTCTGGATGTATCGGACATCAAAGACGTGAGGCTCAAGTACCGGAATGACGTCATTCTGGTCAAGTTGGATGCGATGAACGGCGACAAGTCATTGTTTGCCGCTTTTCAGGCCCAGCAATATCTTGAGGAGGAATCTGCCTATTTGCAGCGGTTGGCAGACCGCGGGGTAGATTTGGTCCCGGGCGACCTGAAGGCAGACCAGCTCACTGATTGGATCCGGCCCCAGGCCTTTTCTCAGGAAGAATCCGGCCTTCTTCAAGAGGTCAATGACCTCGACCAGCTCACGCGTACCCACTTTCCCCAAACTGTCATTGCGAGCGCAGCGCGGCAATCTCGTCGCGGTAACGAACGGCGCTCTTGGAACGAGATCGCCATCCGCCAGCGGCGGACTGCGCTCCTCGCGATGACAAACTCGGTACGCGTGAGCCATTTTGGTAGCTTGTCAGAAGCAAGATTTACCGGATTTATAGGATGTACCGGATTGGGTGCGACGCTGCCCTCGGATGATCGCAATCCTGATAATCCGTCAAATCCGGGAAATCCTGCTTCTGACATTCCGCCCCCGGAAAGTGGGTACGCGTGAGCCTCGACCAGGAAATTACAGACGCCGGGAGAGCCGTCGCGTAGGCGCGGGCAACTCATGGTACTACCCAAGACGAAAAGGAACGCTCTGACCTCGAGGCGCGAATCAAGGCCCTGGAGTCGGAAAAGTTCCAACTCGAACAACTGCCGGAGGAAAGGGAGAGCAAACTGACCTCAATCACGGAAGGACAAATCCGGCTGATCAAGACTGAAGAGCACCGACAGCTGTTATTGACCGCGATTGGCAGCGCCTCCGCGGAACTCACGCTGGTTTCGGCTTGGATAGGTTCGTATGCCTTTGATGACGAGGTCTGCCGGATGCTGGCAGACGCTATCGGCAGAGGCGTTCACGTGCGAATTGCCTGGGGGTTGGGCGTTCGTAAGCGCGGGGCTGAGGCGTCCCGCAACAGAGAAAAAGGCAACGCTGTCCTCTCCAAGCCAGGGCCATCGCATATGAAATTTGAGGTGTTGGATATGGTCGCGCCCGGACTTGGTAGCATGGGCATACTTGACCTCGGCACCCTCGGCTGACCCGGATGGTCCCGCCATCTGAGTTTCCGGCAGCCGCGTACCCCCGGCGTGCGCCACCATCCCGTTGCGCCCTCCCCCTTCCTACCCAGCGCTTGAAGTCCACTGGGGCGACCAACACCCCGCGGAGGTTCTCCCGTCGCGTCAGCGGAGCTCAACATGAGCAGCCCCGATTGCGCAGCCTCTTTGCGCCGGGGGTCTGGTATCTGGCGCCGCTTTTGAGCGCAAGCTCATCACGCCGTCGGTTTCTGTAGCGTGGCGAACGTTCTTTGCTTCTTGCCTCCCGACGCGGCCGGTCACTCTGCTGCCCGTCGCGGGCGGAAGAGTTGCGCGCAATCTCCCTGAGCCGGTATTCCCTCCCGTGAAGGAGGCTGACCCGCTGCCTGCAATGCGGGCGTCGCTCCAGAGAACGACGAAGATCGATCATAAGCGCTTCGATCCTGGAACTCGGATCCCGCGTAGGCTGACAACTGACCTGTAAAAAGGGCGTGGCCCGTGTCCATCTTATCAACCCGGCGTCGGGCCCTGCATCGGCTGCCGATCTTTGTCCCAATTCAATTACAACACTTCCGGGATTGCCCGCGCCGGCGGGCGTCCGCCCTCCAGGGTCTTTCGGTTTTCAGGGGTTAGCCAGACCGAGGATGTGTAGGGCTGCTCCGGGCGTCCAACCAATCCGCCGCAAGGCCGCCGCGATGTTCCTTTCTCACAAGCTCCGCAGCACGCTCACCACCATGTTGCGTCCGCCATAGGCGGACTGCCATCACCTGGGGCGCCGACCCTTTTCGTACCTGGCTGGCGTCCTCTCCCAGGGTTACGTCCCGCACGTAGTGCCGCCGGTTCTCGATTTCCCAATGATCCTGGGCGTAACGCAGCAAGGTCCGGGGTTCCACTGCGTCACTCAAGCTGGTGATCCCGTAACGCGCCTCGCTAGTGGTCTCAGCCGGTCCCTGGGTGTGGCGTGTGATCCGGCAGACCTGCCCCACTGCGGGCCACTCCAGATAGTCGTTGAGCGCGTCGATGGCTTGCAGTTGCCGGATTTCCCAATCCGCCACCGGCGGACCATGTCGGTTCCGGCTTTGGGCCTTCCCGTAGCAGTCTGCCCCGTCGGGTTCCGCAAAGGCCAGGGCGATGTCGTCGTATAGTTGACCCTGGTTCTTTTTCACCATGCCCAGATAGTCGCCGCCAGCGTCCTTGATCTGTTGGCAGTAGTCCCGATGGCAATAGAGAGCCCTGCCCGGTCAAAAATCGGGGTTATGGTGTTGCCCGCCACCGGCAGCAGCGTCGCCGTCAAGTCCCGACCCGCCGTCAGTTCGCCCTCACCCGACCCGACCCCCTTTTGACCCGCCACCACCCCTACGTCGTGGACGTATCCTGCCACCAACCGCACCCCGGGCAATTCTTCACCATGGATCCCCCGCCGGGCTTTGCCGTCCACCGCGATGACCACCGCTTCCCCACTGGCCGCCAATCCGCCAGCGGCGGACTGGGTCCACTGGGCCAAGGCCGCTTCAAAAGCTGATACGTCCAGCCGGCAAAACACGTCATGTCCGCCTGTGGCGGGCAGACCACCGGGGTGGTGGCGCGGGTGAAACCCATTGTGGCCACCGCGTCCTGGTCTTGCTGGCATCCCCACTGGCACATGGCGTAAAGGCTGCGGGCGCCGGAGAGCATGGCGCAGACGGCCAGGGTCAGGATGGCCGGCAGTGGATGGCGTCTGCCCTGGGGAGAGCGCGGATCGGGAACCCCAGCCAGGGCTTCGGGTAGGCTACGAGTCAATTCGTTGGTATCCATGCCCGTAATTTAGCCCTTTTTGGAAAACCGAAAGACCCTGCGGCCGCCCCGGACAGCGTTCCATCTTAGGTGGTTTGGTTGATCAGGCCGCGCTTTTGGAGCAGTATCAATGAAGCCTGCCCAGTACTTGATACGGGGTTGTGCGGCGAGCATACCGTTCCCATCTTTTCCCGTCGCCGGTACTCCCGGTTCGGTCGTTCCAGCCACCCTCCCGGGGCGGATGGTCTTGAACCGCCCTTGCCCCGTCTGTAAATGGCGCCGGCCCTGACGCAGGGCTTTCCGGCGCCAGTATTCCGCCTGCCCGCCGGTCAAAGCCACTACCCACGGCGCCCACCGGCTCCCGCTTCAGCCAACGGCATCCGCCTACGGCGGACTTTTCACCGCCCCCACCCGATCGCCGGCCGCCGCGTAATTCAACCCCAACACCGCCAGTTTCATCACCGACTCGCCGGTTTTTTTGAGTACCGACGATAGCGCTCCTGCTCCTCTTCACCCAGCACGTCGGCCCCGCTGCTCATCCGTCGGTATGCTCCGCACCGGAACACCGGTATCCGCAACTCCACCACCCCGTAGCCGGTCATTATGGAACGCTGATAAGCATGACGGCGGTGCATCGCCAACTGGCAATCCGGATCCGCCGCGGCGGACGCCTGGTAAGCGTCCAGCGTCGCCTGCAATGACTGGCGCAGTCGCGCCGGGATCTCCCGCTCCAACTCGGTTTCCAATTGAAACGGCAACCCTATGGTGGACACCCCCAAAACCTGCCCGCTGCCCCTACCTTACAATCAAACCACCTAAATCGGAACGCTACCCCCGCCAACGGTAAACCGTCAGCAGCAGGATGCGCCGCCCCCGTATCGGGTACGGGGCGACGTTATTGGCGAACTATCAGGATCAGGCCACCCCCCGCTCGTGGTGAGCCGGGCGAACCGCCCGATCCGGCCAATCCCCAAAATCCCTGATGCTGACTGACGGCGTGACCCCGCTACTTCGGCGAGGCGGCCACCGGGAACACGCCGGCGCCGCTAGCAGCCCGTCCGAGAAACGCGGTTGCGGAGGCATTGGGGTAAGATGGTGCGAGCGTTGGACCAGCGGAGTCGTCGATGAGCAAGAGCTATCTCCCCTATGATCCTGACCAGCAGTTGCTGTTGCCCCAGGCGTTGCAGGAGTGGCTGCCTGAGGGCCATTTGGCCTACTTCGTCTCCGACGCGGTGGACCAGTTGGACCTGTCGGAGATCACGGCGCGCTCCGAGCAGGAGCCGCGCGGGGGACCTCCCTACAATCCCAGGATGATGGCGAAGGCGCTGCTCTACGCTTATTGCATCGAGGCGCCGTCTTCACGACGCATCGCCAGCCGGCTCCACTAGGACATCGCCTTTCGGGTGCTGGCGGCGAATAACACGCCGGACTTCCGCGCCATCTCGGACTTTCGCAAGGATCGCCTGGCGGCGCTGTCGGGGTTGTTTCTACAGGCGCTGCTGCTGTGCCGACAAGCTGGGCTGGTGATGCTGGGCCATGTGGCGCTGGACGGCGCCAAGATGCTGGCCAACGCATCCAAGCACGAGGCCATGAGCTATATGCGGATGCAGGAGAAAGAGGAGCAGTTGTCGGCAGAGGTTGCGGAGTTGCTGCGCCGTGCCCGGGCGGTGGATGAGGCAGAAGACAAACGCTACGGCAAGGACAAGCGCGGGGACGAGTTGCCGGAGGAGTTGGCCTTTCGGGAGGGAGGGTTGGAGAGGATCCGGAAGCCATGGCGGCATTGGAAGCGCGGCCCAGGCGGAGCAGGCTGCCCAGGAAGGGGAGACGCATCCCGGGGCGCCCGAGGACAAGGCCCAGCGCAATTTCACTGACCCAGAGTCCTGCATCATGCCCGGGCCGGGCGGCCGGGTCTTCCTGCAGGCCTACAACTGTCAGGCGGTGGTGGACCATGGGCATCAGGTGATCATCGCAGCGTGCGCCACCAACCAGGCATCGGACAAGCAGCCGGCGGTGGTGATGATCGAGGATAACATCGCCAACCTGGGGGCAGTTCCCAAAGAGGTGTCCGCCGACCCAGGGTACTACTTGGCCCCGGCGGTGGCCAATTTGCAGGGTTTGGGGCTGGACCCCTTCGGCGCGCCGAAGAAGACCCGCCACGGCCACAAGCCACCGCCGGCGCCCCGAGGACGCATCCCCAAGCATCTCTCCCCCAGAGACCGGATGCGGCGCAAGCTACAGACCAAACGCTCATGCGTACCCACTTTCCGCAAACTGTCATTGCGAGCGCAGCGTGGCAATCTCGTCGCCGGAGCAAACATCGCTCACCCGTCGAGATTGCCATCCGCCAGAGGCGGACTACGCTCCTCGCAATGACAAAGTGGGTACGCGTGAGACAGACCAAACGTGGTCGCCAGCGATACGCGCTGCGCATGGCCACGGTGGAGCCAGTGTTCGGCCAGATCAAGCAGGACAGAGGGTTCCGGCAGTTCCTGCTGCGGGGTTTGGAGAAGGTGCGGGGCGAGTGATCCCTGATCTGCGCCAGCCACAACCTGCTCAAGATCTTCAAGTTCGGCAACTTCGTCATCAACCCTGGCCGGCCCGCCGCCCACACGCCATGATCCACCACCAGTCCAGCAACGCTTCCTTTACCCCAAATGGCTAATCCTCAGACAGACTGCTGGCTCCGTAGGTGGTCCAGCCGCCGACCTTGCGGTGGCCGTTGTCGGCGATGGACCAGCCGGCGTTGCCTGGCGTGTTGGTCTCGTCGTTGGAGGCGGTTCGGCTCCAGGCGTAGTAGGCTGATTGGGCAAAGTTCACCGACAGCGCCACGTGGTAGGCCTCGCCGGCGCCCAAATCGCAGTCGGTCGAACCGGTGTAGATATAATCGTCCGCCGTGGTCGGAGCGCTGTCTCCGCTCAGCGTGGCCACCGACGAGACTGGCGCGCCGCTGGAATCGTCGTAGATCGCCACCGTCAAGGCGTCGGGCGAACCGTTGGCGTTGCCGAACTTGACGGTTACGCTCCGCAACGTGTAGCCGCCCGTGTTCGAGCCGGTGGTAAAGCCGTTGGCCCAATCCCGCCGGCCGGTGGCGTTGTTGCCCCAGTTGCCGACGTCGCGCTGGCCCGCCAGGGTCTCACCCAGGTTGCTCACCGTTACCGCCGTGGTGAACGACGCCGTGTCGATCTCGTCCGGGCTGTTGCAGCCGCTCTTATCATAAGCCTTGTAGGGGTGCCGGCCGTGCCCTCCGTCAGGGAGCTCAGGCTGGTCGTCTTGGTGCCGGAGGGGACGTTGTGGCAGGTATCGTCGCCAGTGGGTGTGACGCGCTGTAGTACCAGTCGCCCGTATCGTTGGCGATGGTGAGCGTCGCCCCCGTTCCGCTGATGCCGCTGGCCGTCAGTGAGGGCGGCACGTTCACCGTCGCCGCAATCTTCATCATGCTGGCATCAGTGAGATTACCTATGGGAGGAGGAGCACTTCCTTCCTTGCCACCGTTTGCGATGGACCACCCGTTTGATGATGGAATTTTAGTTTCGCCGTCCCAGTTGGCCGATTGCCATAAGTAGATATTTCTGCCCGCGGCGGCGGTCGCGGTCATCACGACAAAGTAGGTGGTGTCCTTCGACAGACTGCATCCAGCCCCAGAGCAAGTGTAGATGTATTCGCCTGCGGTATCCGGATTGCTCCCACTCAGTGTCGCATTGGAGATTAGGTTGGCCGGGTCGTTCCCAGCCGACGTGTATAAGTTGACGCCGAGCGAACCAGGATTTCCAATCTTGGAGCGGAACTTCGCGGTTACGCTATGCAAAGCGTAGCCGTTCGTCGCGTTACCGGTCCTGAATCCCGTACCACAGCTCCTTTTGTTGGTGAAGTCGCTCTCGGCGGCCGTGCAGGTTCCCGTACCCGGCGTAGTCTCCCTCAGCCACCAGTCGCCGGTGTGGTTGGTCAAAGTCAGAGTGGCCGCGGTAGCGGTAATGCTGCTGGTGTCCTGCTCGTCGTCCGAGGGTTCAAAGGCAAGGGAGACCAGCGCGTCGGCGTCGTTCCAGCCGGCCGCGCCCTATGCCGTATAGGTGTACTGCTGGTGCTCGGGCAGGCCGGTCAATTCGGCGGTTGATGTGCCGGCGGCGACGGGGCCCTGGTATGTAGTATGCGGCCCGGTGTCGGCCTGATACCATCATTGCCCGTCGTGGCTGGTCAGGGAGAGGGTAGCGGTGGTCTGCCGCCGGACCACGGCGATGCTGTGCTCAATCTCCACCGGAGCGTTGCGCCAGCCGTTAGTCATCCCGTCCTTGCGCGACTGCACCGCCACTAGGAAGTTGGGGTTGTAGGGCAGGGCCGCCGGGTCCTTGGTAAAGGTGGTGGACGTGGCGGCCAGGCCGGTTTCCATTCGCTGGCAACTGCGCCCGTTGTCCGCGCTGAAGTTCACGTCGTAGCTATCGGCTCGCTTGGCCGGGTTCCAGGACACGCTCACGTCGCCGTTGGCGGCGTAGGTGGCCCGCAAACCCTCCACGGCGCAGGGCGGCGCGATGGACTGCACGTCGGTCCAGCCGCTTGCGCCGTGGGCGTTCACAGACCGGACGGCAAAGTGGAGTCCACCAACGCCGGTTCGCCTTGCAGCGCCCACTTCCTCCGCAAGTCGGCATCGGCCTGAAAGTGGGCCTCGTCAGCGAAGCGCACCTTGGCCCCAGTTCGTGCCCCCGACGCTGCCAGCGCGGAGTACTCCGCCACGAATGCCGCCCACCGCTTCGGGTCCGCCTTGACCAACCGCTTCCGGGGACGCTTCAGCACAAACCCCAACCGATGCAAAGCCTGCCCCGTGCTTGACACGGGGTAGTTCAGATCCGCCTGCGGTGGACTCCGGCGCAGCGTCAGGCCAAAGTGGTCCGCTACATACTGCCGCACCGCCTTCCAGTTCCAGTTGGATCCGCCTGAGGCGGAATGCCCGCCGGCGACGGCAGACCCGGCACCGCCACTTTTCAACTCCTCGCATTGCCCCACGTCCAACGCGGGGGGAACCGCCACTCTGCTCAAACACCAGCCCCTCGGGACCGCCTTCGGCGAAAGCCTTGACCCATTGGCCGATGGTGTGGCGTCCCGTTCCAAGGCTCTCCCCACCGCTGCCGCCGTCCAGCCCTGGGCCAACAACCACACCGAGCGCCAACGCTCCCGGGGCGTCGGCGCTCGGTACATCCGTCGTCGCGCCTCGGCCTCGTCTCCGCCTGCGGCGGACCACTGCTCCAAGCAACCCGCTCAGCTCTGTCATACCCAACTACCCCCTCAGATCTCCCCAACGACTGTGCCAACTGCCCCCAATTCTACCCGACACCAATGCAGGTTTCACCCTGGCTTCGGTTTAACTATTCGAAGACAACAACCCCGTCAACTCGTTGATGCCGTCCAGTCTGTCCAGCTGCCTGGCCGCGTCGATTACCAGCTCAACCTTTTCTGACCCCATCGTTGGCTTAGCAAAGGTACGGAATTTATCCAGCAACTGCCCTTGGGCGCGCGGGGTTGGTAAAATCGCCGTGCAGCACGGCAACGCCAGTTTTATCGAGAATTAGCCGCCGCCGATTGGCTAACCACGGTGCCAGCTCCAAGTCATTCCGGCAGATGGGGCCGTTCACTCACGGGCCGCATCAGAGCGTTGGCGACCAAGGCTACCAGCAGCAATCCCACCATCAGAAACATGGTGGTGTTGTACAGCCCCGCGCCCGGATGCGAAACGCCGGCGGGCGCGATGTCCATCAGCTTGGCGACGGTTACCGTTTTCTCCCGAATCAGCAGGTCCAGTTCCTCAATGCCCGCCCCGAACTTGGCCCGAAACGCCTCGGGGCCAACCTGGTGCGCCAAATCGAGGATGGGGTTAACCTCGGCCCGCTGGCGCAGCGTGGTGATTGCCAGCGGCCCCAGCACTCCCGCCACGCTCCAGGCGGTCAGCAGCCGGCCGAGTATCGCGCCCACGTAGCGGGAGCCGAAAACGTCGGCCAGGTAGGCGGGTATGGCGGCGAACCCGCCGCCGTACATGGTGAATATCAGCATGGACGCCGCGTAGAAATACACCAGCCACACCACCGACGGGCTGACGCTGACCTGCTGCGCGGCCAATGGGATTGACAGATAGAGAACGCTGCCCAAAGCGAAAAATATCCAGTACGTCCGCTTCCGACCCAGATGGTCCGACGCGCTGGCCCAGAAGAAGCGGCCGCCCATATTGAACACGCTGATCATCAGCACGTAAGTGGCGGCGAACGCGCCGTCCACCACGTGCGGCAGCGTGGATCCGAAAATCTCGGTCATCATGGTCTTGGCGACGCCCAGCGCTCCGATGCCGGCCGTAACGTTCAGGCACAGCACCAGCCACAACAGGTAAAACTGGGGCGTCTGCAACGCCTGATTGGGGGATACGTTCTGCCGGGTAATCATCCGCTCGTCCGCTTCCGGCTCGTCCGGCGGCGTCCAGCCGGCGGGCTGCCAGTCCGGCGCCGGTATGCGAAAGGCAAAGGCGGCCAGCGTCATCACCGCGCCATCCACCGCGCCCAGGACGATGAACGCTCCCATTATCCCCACGTCGCCGGTTCCCGCCAGATACACACCCTCCTGGCCCGGCACAATCATCTGGGACACGTCGTAGGCCCCCGCTGTCACCACTTCCTGCAAGCCGTCGGCGGTTTCCACAAAGCGCCGGCCGTCGCGGGTCACCAGCGCAACGTCGCCGACGCCGCCCAGGTATTCCGGTGCCCGGTAAAACAGGCGAATCAGAAACTCGTTGAGGGGCGCGGCAATGACGGCTCCCCCGCCAAATCCCATGATCGCCATTCCCGTCGCCATCCCCCGCCGGTCCGGAAACCAGCGCAGCAGCGCTGATCGGCGATACGTAGCCCAGGCCCAGGCCGCAGCCGCCCAGCGCTCCATAGCCTACGTACATCAGCTACAGCTGATGGGTGTAGATGCCCACGGCCCCTACCAGAAAGCCGCCGCCGTCACGCCAACCAGGCGCGGCCCCACTTCCTCCAGCCACTTGCCGCCGACGAAGGCCGCCAGCCCCAGGCAAACGATAGCCGCGGTGAAAATCCAAATTACCTGCGCAAGGTTCCAGTCGCCCGACGCGCTGGCCACCACTCCGTGCGTGCGCGTCAGCGGAGCATTAAACAGGCTCCAGGCGTACACCGAGCCGATGCACAGGTGAACGGCGATGGCGGCCGGCGGCGCCAGCCAGCGGTTAAAGCCGTCAGGAGCGACAATCCGCTCTTTGGCGAATATCGCTGCCATACCGGAGTGGCTAAACCTCCGCGCGCAGCAATGCGGCAAGCTCGCCGATACCGTCCAGGCTGTCCAGCCGCCCGGCCGCGTCGATTGCCAGCTCAACCTTTTCTGAACCCAGCGTCGGGCCGGCCAGGGCGCGGAACTTGTCGAGCAATTCATCTCTGTCCCTGGGGTTAGTAAAGTCGCCGCGCTGGGCGGCAATGCCGGCTTCGAGCGTCCGGCCGTCGTTGAGGTGCACGGACACGCGGGCGGCGGGATAGTCATAGCGGCGCAAGCTCATGTCAGCGTCGGCAAGCACAGCAACGCGCCGGGCCAACTCGCGTATCTCCGCGTCTTTGACCCGCTCCGGCAGGAACGCGGTAACGTCGGTGCGTCCGTAGCAGACGGCGGCGGCCACGGCGTAGGGTATGGAGAACTTGGCCGCCAGCATATTGTCGGGAGCCGGGTCGTCCATGATGCCGGCGATGGGCGGCGCAGTCACGTCAATGCGCTCCACGTCGCACGCCGCGAAAGGCTGTTCCCGCAGCAGGTCCTCAACAGCGTCCAGGGCCGGGTGGTTGTACAGGCAGCAGGCGTGGAACTTGAAATAGTTGCGCTGGATGCGAAACTCGCCGGGCGCGCCCAGGCCGTCCACCACTGCATCGGGGTCAAATCCTTCGCCCAGGAAAGTGTTGTACAAGTCGGCGGGGCCGTCGGCGATGGCGGTGAACCCGCATTGGCTCAGATGGGCGGCCATGATGCCCTGGAAACCGGAGCGCCCCGGATACAGATTGCGGACGGTCGCGCCCTCAATACAAGGCGTCCAGGTGTTGGCCGGACTCATGGACATGGCCAGATTCATCGCCAGCTTCGTTTGCGCCGCGTCGAAACCCATCAGCCGAGCCGTTGCCGCCGCCGCGCCGATAGTCCCCCATGTGCCATGAGAGTGAACCTCCGGCCGGATCTGCGTCGCGCTGCCGATGCGAGACGTGACCTCGTAGCCTACGATGACGCTTTCCAGCACGGCCCGACCGCTCACTCCCAAGTCCTCACCGACCGCGATTGCGCCGGGCGTGACGTGGATGGACGGGTGGCCGCCGCCGATGCGGCTGCCCTCGTCCATCTCCAGCGATACGCCGGCGGTGGCGTTGACCATGGTGGCCCATACCGGCTGCACCCGGTGGGGATGGCCGATCACCGTCGCATTGCCGGGGCCGCTCATGTCCGCCGCAAGGCCGGCAAAGTTGGCGTTTTCTTCAAGGCGACTGCCGGCGATGATTGCGCCGATAGTGTCCAGAACCACGTCTTTGGCGGCGGCAATGGTGGACGGGTGCAGGTCTTCAAAGCGGGTGTCGGCGACGAACGCGGCGAGTTGGTCAAGGTAGTTTTGGGGCATGATGGACTCCCTATTCTCCGCTCATGGTGGGCTAGTCGAACTGTCCCCCGTAGGGGCGAATAATTATTCGCCCCTACACACATCTCGCATCCGACGATCTTGAATGTCCTGTTCCCGCGGATTTCTGGATTCCCGCTTTCGCGGGAATGACGGGAAGGGCGGGAATGACGGGAAGGGGGAATGACGAAGGGGGGCGGGAATGACGGAAAATCAGCGGGTAAAGAATTCGTGGAGCAGGCGGTAGGCGTCGTCAGGCAGCTCTTCGGCGATGTAGTGGCCGCAGGGGAGGGACTGGCCTTCGACGTTGTTGGAGTAGTCGCGCCACACCGCCAGCACGTCCTGGGTGCGGCCCACGTAGCCGCGGTCGCTCCACAGCGCGAGATGAGGGCAGTTCACCTTGTTGTCGAAGTCCTCCTCGTCATGCACGAGGTCGATGCTGGCGCCGGCGCGGTAGTCCTCGCAAGCGCCGTGAATGGCGGCGGGGTTGCTGAAGCAGCGGACGTATTCCTCAACGGCCTCGGGGGGGAAGACTTCTTCCGCGTTGCGCTCGCGCATGAAACGGGAGCGGATGAAGTAGTCGGGGTCGGCGCCGATGACGCGCTCGGGGAAGTCGTAGGGCTGGATGAGGAAGAACCAGTGGTAGGTGTTGGTGGCGAATTCCTTGTTGACGATGCTGAACATATGGCGAGTGGGCACGATGTCCAGCGTCGCCAGCCGCAGCGCCCGCTCCGGGTGGTCCTTGGTGAGGCGGTGGGCGACGCGAGCGCCCCGGTCATGGCTGCCCAGGAAGAAGGTATCAAACCCCAGGTGGCTCATGGCGTCCACCAGGTCCTGCGCTTGCGCCCGCTTGCAGTGGTTGAAGTGGTCGTCGCTGCCCTGGGGCTTGCCGCTGTCGCCATACCCCCGCAAATCGGCGCAGACCACCGTGAAGTCCTCGGCCAGCCGGGGCGCGACCTTGTGCCACATGGTATGCGTCTGCGGGTAGCCGTGCAGCAGCAGCAACGGCGGCCCGCTGCCGCCCTTCACCAGGTTGACCGGCTCGCCGCCGGTGTCCACCAGCATCCGCTCAAAACCCTCGAACAAAGCCATGATTCGCTCCTGATTTTTGCCAATAATTTACGAGTGATCCCTGTGCTATATTAGCGGTATTATGCGTCGCCGACTACCGCTTTTGAAATCCGCGCTGCCCTATGCCTTGTTGCTGCTGCTAATCGGCGCGCTGGCGTGGGCTCAGCCGGGACCGCTGCCACAGCAGACGCAACCGCAAGGGCCGTTGGGCAACCCGACCAACCTGGCCGCTATGCCCGGCCCGAACCCCGGCGAGGTCACCCTCACGTGGACGCCGGCGCCGGGCTCAATATTGCAATGGGTCTGGTCGATGAAACCGAACGGCACGGACTACCGATGGCATCAGGCCGCCGGCGACGCCGGTTCGCTGGTCGTCGAGGGCCTGGACGCCGGAGAGGCCCACCAGTTCTTGGTCATTGCCATCTTCCCCCCGGCCAAACCGAACGCTCCCGCGCGTTGGAGATTCAGCAACTGGGCCACGGCCACGCCCAAAGTCGCGCCGCCGCCGGTCAACACGGCCCAGGCCATCGCCGCCGGCGGCAAGCACACCTGTATGCTGCAAGCCGACGGAACCGCCGCCTGCTGGGGCGCCAACGGCGACGCCGACCAGGGGCAGGCCGACCCGCCGGCGGGCGTGGTTTTCACCGCCATCACCGCCGGCTACGAGCATACCTGCGCCCTCACCGGCGCCGGCAACGCCCGCTGCTGGGGCGACAACTCGGCCGGCCAGAGCGCCGCGCCGGCTGGAGTGTCGTTCTCTCACATCGACGCCGGCCGCGCCCACACCTGCGCCCTGCGGGATAATGGAACGGCCTTATGCTGGGGCAGCAACGAGCACGGCCAGCGCAACGCCCCCGCCGGCGTGTCCTTCACCGCGATCACCGCCGGCGGCGACCACAGCTGCGGCCTCCGCGCCGACGGGCGCATACAGTGTTGGGGCGACAACTACTACCGCCAGTCCACGCCGCCCGACGCGCGGTTCTACGCCGTCAGCGCGGGCAAGTGGCACACCTGCGGCATCAAGCGGGACGGCAGCATCGCCTGCTGGGGCGCAAACCCGGACGGGCAAGCGCCGGCGGAGGTGGAGGGGTCGTACCAGGCGGTTAGCGCGGGGGCCAAGCATACGTGCGCCGTGGCTACCGATGGTGAAGCACAATGTTGGGGCGCATGGAATAGTTACGGAAACATCGGCGATGTTCCTTTACTCACCATAGGCACTGGCGACGAGCATACTTGCCGGCTCAATACGGACAACACCGTCGAGTGTAGTGGCAGCAATCGCTATGGGCAGACAGCAATGCTCTCTACTGATGCTTATGTTTCCGTGAATGCCGGCAGTAGCTATAGTTGCGGCGTAAAGTCAGACGGATCCGTTGCTTGCTGGGGGCACCTCTACGATGATGCGATTCCGCCGGAAGGTTCCTTCCAATCGGTTAGTGTTGGGGCAGACCACGCTTGCGGCGTGCAGACGAATAGCATCGTTGCTTGCTGGGGGAACAACGAATTTGGCCAAGGGTTCCCGCCTCGAGGGATGTTCAAATCAGTTAGCACTGGCGGTGCTAGTGCTTACGTGAACGCGCTCACCTGCGGAGTGGAGACGGGCAATACCCTCAGATGTTGGGGCGAGGATTGGATGATGGAAAACACTTCAACCGAAGGCTTTTTTCAGTCGATTAGTGTAGGTCTCGAACACGTTTGTGGGTTACGGACAGATGGCAGCGTGGTTTGTTGGGGACAGGCAGTGCCTCCAGAGGGGATCTTGAAGTCAATCAGTGCTGGAAGGAGGCATACCTGCGGATTGAAAGCAGACGGGAACGCGGTTTGTTGGGGCAATAACGGCAGTGGACAAGCCACGGTGCCAGAAGGACCATTTCAATCCGTGAGTGCCGGCGGGGGACACACGTGTGGAATGAGGACGGACGGCACTGTGGTTTGTTGGGGAGACAATTACAACGGCCAGTCCGCTCCGCCGAAAGGTGCGTTCCAATCAGTCAGTGCCGGCGGAAGCCACACTTGTGGGGTGCGGACGAATGGGCGTGTGGTATGCTGGGGTGGCAACGAGTACGGGCAGGCTACGCCGCCGTAGCGGGATTGTCACTTGCATAATCGCAATACCGCTACGATGTTCATAATTTTGCATGGACTATCGACATAACGCGATGGTTGCTGTACGATTAGATCGTATCGTCAAATTTGACTTGACGTGAGGAACATTAGATGTCTAAGCAAGAAATTCTGGATCAGTTTAGCCTTTTCAACGTGCCGGGCGGAGGAATAGGCAACTGGCTTACCGACAACACCGATGGCATGATCTTCGAGCGGCTTGACAAGTTGCCCGAAGATCCGTTGAGCAAAACGCAGTTTAACCAACTTCTCGTGCTGAGCCGAGAAGCGCCCGTTTCGGACGGATTTTTCAGATACTACTGGCTGGAGGTTCCAGAAGAACATCCATATGCAATTCAGGACGTCGCAGGGTTCAATGCCAATGAACTTGAGGGCGTACACCAAATCAAATCGCTGCCTCATTTGGAATGGGGATTGCGCCGCTTGTACACCGACGCACTGCTTTATTTTGGCAACGTGCGCATGGCATTCCGAGTCCTCCGAACTTACGACTACAAGCAGCTGTCAAAATTCTTCGCTGGAAAACGCTTTGACACAAAAGCTATAAAAACCCGGGGGCAAGTTCTACCCTTGCACCAGATCCCGCAAGACGACCGGTACCTAATCTCCGAAATGGCTTGCAAATCATTTGGTGATGACCAGAATACCGAAAGCGAAATGCGAGCGGTGCTCAGACAAGCTTATGAAGAGCATAAATCCAACAATGGAGGGATCGTTACATTTCGCCAATTGATTTCCGGTCAATTGCCAACCGGGTTTCGAGACCGTCAAGGAGAGTTTGAATTTTCCATGGTCGATGTTCTGGAAGAAACTATCGGCTCTGAGGATGATTTCGATGAAAAATTTGGCAAAGTCTCCACCAAATTTTTCGAAACCAGACGTAAAGCACTCATCAACACGAATTACTACCTCTCCATGGCAAATGACCTCGACGTTTACGTCGCTACCAGCATGCGCAATCGACAAGATTTCCGGGACATGGCCAGTTTTTGTGCCGACGTGTTCGGCAACCCAAGATTGAATAACATCCAATTGCGGTATTTTGATCCGACTCTGAGTGCCGCTGAAGGGCACGAGGATAAGGGTCTGATTGAATGTCTCATGGTCAAGTGTGCAAAGACTCTTGTCTATTGCGCTGGGGAAAGGGAGAGTTACGGTAAGGATGCAGAAGCCGCAATGGCGCTGAGTTTGGGCAGACCTGTGATCTTCTATTGTGATAAAGATCAGAAGGCTCGTTTCTATAGGGACGTTCACCCTCTGAGCCGGCTGATCGAATTTGAAACTGGCGTAGCGGTTGGTGCGATGGTCGCTACCACAGTGGACGAAGTTGTCACTCTGTTGTCTCGTTTGTTTGAAAATCAGATGAGATACAGATTGGAGCCGCACTGTAAAAGGCAAGGTTACATCCTCTTGAAAGAGGAACTGACCGATTCGGTGGTACGATTGCAAACGAACAACCGTTTGCTGACTGAGACGTTCTGGAACCATTATCACAACAAGCAGACTGGTAGCGAACCAGCATAAATGCGATCTGGGCTCCGCCAGCGACATGATCTTGCGGTGGTGGTGTGTAGCCGTTCTATGCCATCTATGAACTAGCCACACTCAAGCGGCTTATACGGTAGCCACCAGTTCCAGCACACCCAAGCCCCGCCGCACCTGCGCCGCATCCCGAAACCGAACCGTTCGCCGTCGTGGGCCAGGCTGCAAACCGCGTCGTTGTCCGCCAGCGTTTGCCGGAAGGCGCGGAGGGCGGCGAGGACGCGGGGGTGGGCGGCGGCCCCGTGCTAGAATGGCGTCAGGAGGCGACGACGATGGACATTTTTCTGCCAATCATCGCAATAGTTATGGCTACCGCCGGGATGATTTTGCTGCTCGGCAGCATCGCCGTGCTGTTCTGGACGCTGTGGAAGGGCTGGGTAGTGGTGCCATCTCGCCGGGCGGCTGGCTCCGCTGCCGTCAAAGACCAAACGGGGACGGTCAGCGGTGAATAGCGCCGCGGTTTCGTTTGCAGTCCTGGGTATGCTGTTCGCACTGGTACTACTGAGCGGCAGTGTTTTGGTGTGGGTAGCGTCGGCTTCAGACGCTCAACTTACGCCGGCTCAAAGCACGCTGGTCCAGGTAGCGGACTGGACGGTCAAGACCGCGGTGGGGGCAATAGTCGGCTTCGCCGGCGGCGCCGGGCTGGCCCGGCGGAACGGCGTCCGCTCCATGCCTGCCGGCAACTGAGCGAGGCGGCGGTTACATCTGCGAGGCGGCGTAGCGGTTCAGCGCCTACAGACTCCGCCGCGCCTGCGCCGCATCCCGAAAGCGGAGCCGGTCGCCGTCGTGGGCCAGGCTGCAAACCGCGTCGTTGTCCGCCAGGGTTTGCAGGAAGGCGCGGCGGCCCCGTGCTAGAATGGCGTCAGGAGGAGGCGACGATGGAAACCTACCTGATGGTTCTGATATTGATAGTGGCGACCGGCGGCGTGATTCTGCTGTTCGCCAGCGTCGGGTTGCTGGCATGGGGCCTGTGGCGGCGCTTTTATGTTGAGCCTTCGCGCAAGGCGGCGCAATCCCAAACTCCGCCGGAGGGCCAACCGGAGGCGGCGCAGCAGTGAACAACACCATAATTTTGGCCTCCGTTCTGGGTCTGCTGTTCGCCCTGGTCGTGCTGGCCGGCTGCGGTTTGGCGTGGATGGCATTGGTTTCAGGAGACCCCTTGAAGCCGGCGCAGCAAACCTTCGTTCAAGTCGCCGACTGGACAATCAAGACGGCCTTGGGCGCCATAGTAGGCTTCGCCGGGGGCGCGGGCCTGGCACGGCGCAACGGCGCGGCGACCGCCTGACCGACTGGCAACTGGCTGGCTGACGCAGCGATTACATCTACGCGGCGGTTTAGCAGTTCAGCACGCCCAACCTCCCCCGCGCCTGCGCCGCATCTCGAAAGCGGAGCCGGGCGCCGCCGCAGGCCAGGCTGCAAACCGCCGCGTTGTCCGCCAGCGTTTGCCGGAAGGCGCGGAGGGCGGCGAGGACGCGGGGGTTGCGGCGGCCCCGTGCTACAATGCCTCCGTTAGTGAGGTGAGCGCCATGGCTTTCAACGAAGAAGACGCGCCGGCCATCGGCCGCGCCATCTACCACGAAAAAATCCGCCCGACCCTGGGGCCGGAACACAAGGGCAAAATAGTGGTCATCGACGTCAAAAGCGGCGACTACGAGATTGCCGACCGGCACCTGGACGCCGACTCCAAGTTACGAGAGCGCTGCCCGGACGCTTTCACTTGGGAGGAGCGGGTGGATGTGCCGAATACGTACCGGGTCCACCCCAACGTCGTGACCAAGCCGCTACGCCTATGATTGTGGGCCAGGTGATGCGGAACCCGGACGGCGGCCTGGAGGCCAAGGTTACCTTGCCTGTCATGGATGCTTACGGGGAACCGCAACAGTTTGATGTCATAGTGGACACCGGTTTCATCGGCTGGCTCATGCTGCCGGAGTCGGACATCCGCCGGCTGGGGTTGACCCACGCGGGTCATCGGTACAGCATTACCGCCAGTGGTAACGAGGAAAGGTTTGAATTCTACCGAACGTGGGTGTTATGGCACGGTCAGCTGTATCGCGTAGAGGTTTTCCAGTCCATAGACCAGCCACTGCTGGGCATGGAACTGCTCGAAGGTAGTCTGGTTACGGTGGACGCCAGGGAAGGCGGCGATGTAATGGTTGAGGAAGTCCAATCGGAGCCATCGGCATACAGGGCCTTTCGGTTTTCATATTTGTCATTGCGAGCGTAGCGAAGCAATCTCGTCGAGACACTGGCGGCTAACCACAAACAGGTCCGTTCCAACGACGAGATTGCCATCCGCCAGAGGCGGACTACGCTCCTCGCAATGACAACCGAAAGACCCTGCATCGGCATAGCCGCGCTTTGACACCGCATCGTTGCCCGTGTACCGTTGGCGGCAATCACCCATCCTGCGTTGAGAGACAAGATGACTGCCCCAACCCTTGCCGTACCTACCGACATCGCACACTACCTTGATGCCGCCCCCTCTTTCGTCGAGCGGGTCGCCGACGCCGCCGACCGCATCGACGCCGAGCGGCAAATGCCGCCGGACTTGGCCGCCGACATGGCCGACGCCGGCTTTTTCCGGCTGCTGCTGCCCCGGGAACTCGGCGGCGCCGAGCTGGCCCATCCCGACTTCCTGCGCATCCTGGAGCTGTTCGCCGCCGCTGACGCCAGCGTGGCCTGGTGCCTGAACCAGAACAACGTCTTCTCCACCAGGTCCACCCGGATGCCCCTGGCCACGGCGCAAGAAATTTGGGGCGAGCAACGGGCGGTGGTGACCAACGGGCCGCCGGCCGGTGGGTCGAAATCGGTTCCCACGCCGGGCGGGTTCCGGCTCAGCGGGCATTGGAACTTCAGCAGCGGCAGCGACCATGCCACCTGGATCGCCGCGCTGGCTCCCGTCATCCCCGACAACGGCGCGGGGGTCGATGGCCAGGCGCCGCAGACCCGCCTGCACCTGATGCCCATTGACCAGGTGCGTATGGTTGACCTCTGGCAGGTCGCCGGACTGCGCGGTACCGGCAGTTTCAGTTTCCAGGTGGACGACTTGTTTATCCCCGAAGAACGCGCCTTCGTGCAGGAAGGCCCGTCCTGGTGCGACCGCCCACTGTACGGGATACCCACCACACTGCTGTTCGCCACCGGCTTCGCCACCGTAGCCCTGGGTGTAGCCCGCAAGAGCCTGGAAATCGCCATCGCGGTGGGCGGCAGCCGGACGCCCTATCGCTCCGGCGTCCTGCTGCGCGACCACCAGACCACCCAGCGCGCCATTGGCGAATCCCATGCGCTGCAAAGCTCGGCCCGCGCCTTCCTGCGCGAAAGTCACGCGAGGCTGTGGGAGTCGGCGGTCAGCAAGGGCAGCCTGACCACCGACGAGCGCATCCAACTGCGCGTCGCCGCCACCCACGCCATCCGTACCTCGGCCCAGGTGGTGGACGCCGCCTACACCCTCTGCGGCGCCGGCGGCATCTTCCAAACCAACCCCATCCAGCGCCGTTTCCAGGATATCCACGTGATCACCCAGCACGTCCAGGGCCACTACGTGCATTACGAAACGGCCGGCCAGTACCTGCTCGGACTGGAGCCCCAGGGCGTGTTTTAGGTCATCGGCCATTCCCGCAGAGCCTTTTCAAAGTCCACCCGTCATTCCGGCGAAAGAACGTCACCCCGTACTTGATACGGGGCCGGAATCCAGAGTCCTTGATGAACGCGGGCGTTCTGGATTCCCGTTTTCGCGGGAATGACGCTTCAGAGTGCCAGGATGGCCCACGGCGACTTTGAAAAGGCCCCGTCATTCCCGCTGCCGGGGCTGATTGAGGCGGCGAGCTCTGCTATACTTCCTTTGCGGTAATTTTCACGCCACTTTCCCGGTAATTTTGTCATTTCGGCCCACGCCGGAATCCATCGCAAGGGAACAAAATATGATGCCCACGTTCGCCCGCCGGCACGGCCGGGTTATCGGCCTGATTGCCTTGCTCGCCGCGGTGCTGCTATGGATAGCCTGCGCAGCGCCGGAGCGGGTAATTGAGCGAGTGGAAGTTATCCGTGAGGTGGAACGTACCGTCGAGGTTCCGGTAACCGTTCCGGTAACCCGCGTAGTAGAACGGACGGTGGAGGTTCAGGTGACCGTCCCGGTTACCCGTCCGGTAACCCGTGTCATAGAACAGACGGTAGAGGTTCAGGTGACCGTCCCGGTTACCCGTGAGGTGGTCAGGGAAATTCCGGTCATGGTGGTTACCCCAACTCCACCCCCAACTCCCCCGCCTGGCACATCGACCATCTCGCCTCCGACCAGGGAACCGGTGAGTGCAGAGGCCGTTGACCGGGCGGCGCTAGTCGCTTTCTACCACGCCACCGACGGGCCAAACTGGACCAACAACAGCAACTGGTTGAGTGACGCTCCTCTGAACCAGTGGCACGGCGTGACTACCGATGGTAGTGGGCGGGTCACCGCGCTGAGCTTCTGGGGTAATCAATTGAGCGGGGAGATACCATCTTCGCTGGGAACCCTCACCAATTTGAGGGAGTTGGGGATCGCTGCTAACCAGTTTAGCGGTCCGATACCGGTGGAACTCAGCGAGCTCACCAACCTAACGTCGCTTGACCTTTACGGGAACCAATTGAGTGGAAGGATACCAATCGAATTAGGGACCCTCAAGAACCTAAAATTCCTATCCTTCGGACGAAATCAGATGACGGGAGGGATACCAACCGAATTAGGAGCGCTCGCAAATCTGACATTCCTATCCTTCGACTATAACCAGTTCAGCGGGCCGATACCGTCAGAATTAGGGAACCTCATTAACTTGCGGAACCTTCACTTGAGCGAGAACCAATTGACCGGGGAGATACCGACGGAATTGGGAGATTTGGTCAATCTGGAGGCCATTGAGTTGAGCAACAATCTGTTGACCGGGTGCGTACCGTCAGCCCTACGTAACGTTCCCCGCAACGACTTTGCGAAGTTGGGGCTGCCGTTCTGCGGGTAGGGTTGTGGCGGTGGTGCCAGATGCGGCGACTAGGATAATGTGCTTGCAGATTGCCTGACACCACCAAGTGGGCCGACCTAATCGGGGTTTTGCTACACTACAGTTAGGGTAATCTCATGCTTGCATTCGACAGAAGGTGAAGTTGCCATGCTATCCAGTTCATATCAAAAAGTGCGGCAGTTGATTATCGAAATCGGCACGTGGTTACAAAACCATGAGTGTGGCGTTTCTGTGGCCATGTTCATATTCGGATTCGCTCTGATGGTAGCAGGTGCGCTCACTGTTGCTTACCTAAGGCAACATACCGAGGCTAGCACTGTCCGAGCAGAGGGGCTGATGTTCGGTCTGGCAGGCGTGCTAATGGGCTTGGCGATCGGAACATGGTTGAGGCCGGCACAGCGTGAAATTGCCTGGGCTTTGGTGGGCACGGCATTCGTCACTTATATCATTCCGGGCTTCTATATACCGAAGGAAATCGTGGCTCTTTACTACGCTATTGGCTTTCCTCTCCTCGGTGCAGCTGCATCCCAGTTATGGTCGAGAGCGCAGTGTTCACCACGGTCTGCGGGACCAAGTGAGGCAAAACGCGCAAATCGCCGTTCAGTGATGACAGGCATTGCGCTGCTGGTAATTTGCGGAGTTGCCTCTTTTGTCCTACCAGCGAAGAAGGACCGTTCGTTGCAGCCTAGGACTGGCTATTCAGCTTGGGCAATTTTGGTAGCGCTGGTGATCGCCGCGGTTGCGTTTGGAGTGCTTCTGTGGATTTTAGATCGAGATTTTGGGAAGGCTGTTCTACTTGGGGGAGGTGCGATGGTCGGGGCAGTCGCAGGTCAAGCAAAGGATGTTGCATTGAGGCGTTACCATTCTGGAAGAATATGGCAAGATATGCGGAACGCGTTAAGGGCAGCATATACCAACGAAAGCAGTGCGGCGTTTATTTTTCGTGTTGCAGAGTGGTCTGGTTTTGCTATCGCTGCTGCAGTATTCTCAAATATAATCGGGACCTCGTGAACTGATTGAGCGAGAATAGCGGTCCATGCAATCGGCCTGCTGTTCTGCAACTAGGGTCGCAACTTACAGACCTATGAAATTCTTGATGGGGAAGCCACCAATGATCTGGGCAGTGGTTGGCATAGCCACTCTGCTAGTGTTGATTTGGGCCATCCATTGGTCCACTGGTCTGTGTTGGCCCACAGGTCAGGCTAGGCCGGCACCGCGTTCCTCACGGTGGCGCCGTGATTGGCGAAAGACCGTGGCGCCCGGCTTGTTTTTGGTCGCAGGCGTCGTTTTGGTGACGGCGTTGATGATCGATTGCCGGTACTCGTGCCAACAATGGCTATCTACCGTGCTTGACATCCTTGCGACGTTCGCTTCATTTCTGATGGGTATGGTGCTAACTCGCGTAATCGATATTGGGGCGATGTCTCGGAAAAACGTGATGAAGGCGGCACTATGGTTCATCTTCCTTCTGGTGTTCGCCACTGTAGTGATCTTGAGTCCTCTATCTGCATCGACCCCAAACAGCACCGCGCTTTTCATCTGGGCGTTGGTGCTACCGGTATTGGGATCGGCCGCTAAGCGTCTTTGGCCTTGGCTGTTTTGAGCCGGTACATATACGTGTAGTGGTGGTAAAGGCGCTGCGGGCGGGTATAATAGCACTGGATTTTCGTACCGAGTCCGGCCGGTTCCAGCGCAAAAACAATTGAGGCGGAGGCAATCCTGATGGCCGCTAATCATGTTGATACCGTCATCGTTGGCGGTCAAATCGTCACTTCGTCGCAGGTGTACGAGAGTTCCATCGCCATCGCCGGCGAGAAGATTGTCGCCATCGGGCCGGAGTCCTATCTGCCGCCGGCGGACACTTACATCGACGCCTCCGGCAAGTTCGTGCTGCCCGGCCTCATCGACAGCCACGTTCACCTGGACGGGCACGACGACTACGCCCTGGGTTCCCGCGCCGCGGCCGGCGCCGGCCTGACTACCCTGGTTCCCTTTGGCACCTATCAGCTGGAGGGCGACGAGACGCTGCCCCAGGCGGTGCATCGCGTCCGCGAAACCATCGAGCAGACCGCGCTCACCGATTTCGCCTTCCATTTCATCCTCCAAAACCGCCCCAGCATCCTGTCGGGCCTGCCGGAGGCCGTCGATCTCGGCGTCAAGTCCTACAAGATGTTCATGACCTACAAGAAGCGTCCCGGCCGGATGTGCGACGACGACTACATCTGCCAGGCCATGGACCTGGTGGCCCGGGGCGGCGGCGTGCTGCAACTGCACTGCGAGAGCGGCAACATCATCGAATACTTGGAAAACAAGCTGATGGCCGAGGGGCATACCCATCCCACCGACTTTCCCACGGCCTGCCCCGACTGGGCCGAGGAAGAGGCCATCAACCGGGCGGTGAAGATGTCCGCCGCCACCCGCTGCCCGACCTACGTGGTGCATCTGAGCACGCAGCTGGGGCTGGAGCGGGTCAAGCAGGCGCAAAGCCTGGGGCAGCGTTTCTGGACGGAAACCTGCCCGCAGTACCTGCTCCTCTCGGACGCCCAGATGGCCGAGTTCGGCCCGCTGGCGAAAATCGGCCCGCCGCTGCGCCCGGACGACGGCCCCGACCGCGATTCCCTCTGGGAAGGACTGCGGCAGGGGCACATCTCCATCGTCGCCAGCGACCACTCGCCGCACCCGCAGGAGCTGAAGCAGCCGGGTTGGGACAACATCTTTGTGGACACCAACGGCCTGTCAGTGCCCTTCGGTTCGCCGGGCATCGAGACCATCGTGCCCCTGATGTACAGCGAGGGCGTGGTGAAGCGGGGTATGCCCATCTGGTGGCTGGCCCGGGTGATGGCGGAAAATCCGGCCCGCATCTTCGGCATCTACCCCCGCAAGGGCGTCATCCAGGTGGGTTCCGACGCCGACTTTCTCATCATGGACCCCAACGGCGACCGCATCATCACCGCCAACGATCACCACAGCAACGCCGGCTATACCCTCTTCGAAGGCTGGCAGGTCAACGGCCGGCCCTGGCTGACCATGCTCCGCGGCCAGGTATTGCTCAAGGACGGTGCGCTCCAGCAGAACCCCGGCTACGGCGCTTTTCTGGAAAGCGGGGAGCCGCGCGCTCCCCTGGGCGGGCCGGTGGAATAATTGTGGTGGGCATCAGAACCGATACCGGCGCCGAAGGGTTCGGCTACGGCTGAAGTGAACCGGGTTTTGGATGGTCATGGTGGTGGTTGAGCTCCGCCGCTAAGAAAGCGAACCGATTGTCCCACGACAGTCAGCACGGAGCCGGCTGCCATCTTGATAATCCAGTCCAGCGCTTCGAGAGTCTCCGGATCGACTGGCCAAATGTCTCTTTCATCCAGTCCATTGAGCGCTACCTTTGCGACTAACGCGACGCCGAATACCGTCGCTGCTAAACCGACCGCTCCCCATCGCTCACGAAAGGTCATGTTCTGTGCCTTGGTTTGGAGGGCGTTGGTCTTCGGTTTCTTTCCCATGATCGCCACCCCGGAGTATTGATACTGCCGCGCTGACTCCGATGACGGTCAGCAGTATCAAGAACGCAACTAGCATCACCAATACGACCGTCACGAAGAGCCAGTTGAAGCCTTCTATCCTCAGGAACAGCGTAAGCGCTGAGACCGCCAGCGTTGCCGCTGGCATCAGAATGAAGACCGGCCGGCTATCCAAGCTCCCCTTCCATCCCAAGTAGCAGATCATTGCAGTACCCAGAACCAGAACGCCGAACCCGAAATACACATCGATGTCCATGTTCCCTCCAGGTTTTGGCTGCGCAAGGCGATGCACCGGAGACTGCGATACCCCGCGTGTCCAACCTACACAGTCACTCCGCAGTAGCAATCGTATATCATTACGATATAATCACGTCAACGCATACGCAAGACCCCGATGGACGATGATCAGGACGATTGCAAAGTCCTTTTTCATCCGCTCATGGTGAGCCTGTCGAACTATGAACCGCCGGAACGAGCATCCTTCGACAAGCTCAGGATGAGCTGAAAAAGGTTACGGGATGACCTTGCAATCGCCCTGGGACGATGATAACTATGGGGTGGCAGGAACCGTTTGACGTCCTCTTTACTTGGTCACCATGGTCTTGCCGCGCAAAGAGCTCACGCCGACTGGGCGTACACCGGAGTTGTAATCATGGCCGGCCCGCTCAACGCCTTCGTTCCCGATAGCAACGCTTACCTGGACGGCGCTGCCGATGGCCCGCTGGCCGGGCTGACCTTTGCCGCCAAGGACATCTTCGACATCGCCGGCCACGTCACCGGATGCGGCAATCCCCATTGGAAAGCCACGCACGGGCCGGCCGAATCCACCGCCTGGGTAGTGCAGCGGCTGGTGGACGCCGGGGCCGCCATGGTCGGCAAGACCATCACCGACGAGCTTACGCGGGGCATCTTCGGCGAGAACATGCACTACGGAACCCCCGTCAACCCCCGTGCGCCGGGCCGGGTGCCCGGCGGTTCGTCCAGCGGCTCCGCGTCGGCGGTGGCTGGAGCGCTGGCGGATTTCGCGTTAGGGTCGGACACGGGCGGGTCGGTGCGGGTGCCGGCCAGCTTCTGCGGCCTTTACGGTTTGCGGCCTACGCACGGACGCATTCCTTTGGACGGTATGCTGCTGCAAGCGCCCAGCTTCGATACCATCGGCTGGTTCGCCCGGGACGCCGAAACATTTGCGAAGGTGGGGGCCGTGATACTGCCGGACGGCCCCAATGTTGCCCGCCCTCATCGCCTGGTCATCGCCGAAGACGCCTTTGCGCTGGCGGAACTAGCAGTGCGGCAGGCTTTGGAGACCGTTCTGGAAAGCGTAACATCGCTGTTCGAGTCCCACTCAACGGGGCGGCTTTCAACCACCAGCCTGGAAGAGTGGTCCGGACATCAGCAGGTTTTGCAGAGCCGTGAAGCTTGGGAGTCGGCGCGAGACTGGATTGATGCGGTTAACCCGACCTTCAGTTTCGAGGTGTCGGACCGCTACGCCATGGCGCGAGCCGTCACCGACGAGCAAATCGCCGTTGCCCAGGCCGGCCGCGATTCGATAATTGCCCGGATGAACGAAGTGTATGCCGGCGGAGACGTGGTGATTTGCCTGCCCACCACCGTCGGCCCGGCGCCCCTGCTGGGGCAGCGGGTTTCGGAACGGCATGAGCTTCGGTTGCGTAACAGCGCGCTTACGTCCATTGCCGGCGCCACCGGCCGTCCGCAGTTGAGCCTGCCGCTGGTGGAAGTAGGCGGCCTGCCCGTTGGCCTGTCGCTGCTGGGCGACTACGGGGCCGACGAACAACTGATGGCGTTGGCGGCGGAGATTGCCGATAAATGTCAGTGAACCGGAATATCTACTACGACCGCCATGCCCGCCGCAGGATGCGTTGGCGTCGCATCACGGAAGACGAGGTTGAAGAAACGGTCCGCAATCCTGACTGATTGGAACCTGCGGATAGAGGCAGAACCAACGCCTTCAAATGGATTGGAGACCGGCACATCAAGGTGACGTACAGCGCATCCGAGATGGTTATCGTAATTGTTACCGTCGTTGACCGGGCCGACTAAAGGAACTCCAAGATGAAGATTGAGTACAGCGCAGACGTTGATGCCGTTTACGTCTATCTCCAAGAGGTCGAGGTGTCCAGTAGCGTGGAACCGGCCGACGGCATAGTGGTGGACTTCGACGAGGACGGCGCTATCGTCGGCGTAGAAATCCTTGACGCGAGCGAACGGTTTGACCCGGCCGATGCGGCCCTACTGTTGGCAGACAGTGGACCGGATTACACTAAAGGCCAGTCAGATAAAATTCGATCTCTGCTGTCCACCCACGCCCAGCTCTCTTCACTTGTTGAGGACGACGTCGATTAGCGCGATGCGGCCTTCCTGGATCGCCGCCAACCCGTTGCGCAGGGCTTGATGTAATTGCGACGGGTCTTCGACCCGCTCGCCGTAGCCGCCGAAGGGTTCCACCAGCCTGGCGTAGTCCGGCCCCGGAATGTGGACGCCGTGCCAGATGCCGGCCTGTGCCGCGTCGCCCTCGGGGTAGTAGGCCAGGTGGTTGCCCTTCATGGCCTCGTAGCAGCCGTTGTTGAACAGCACCGTCAGGAAGGGCAGGTTCGCCTCGCCGGCGACGCCGAAGCACGCGGTTACCGGATTGTAGAGGAAGCCGCCATCACCCATGAGCGCCACCACCGGCCGGTCGGGCAAGGCCAGCTTGACGCCCAGCGCCAGCCCAAGGCCCTGCCCCAGGCCGCCGTTGGTCTTGTAGTAGGACTGCGGGCTATCCCAGCGGACGTGACGCCCCACGGCGCCCCGATGGGTGGTTACTTCCTCGGAATACACGACATCCTCCGGCATTACGTCGCTCAGGGCGGCGCACAGCCATGCCGGATCTATGGGGCTACTGCTGCTGACGGCGGCTTCCGCGGCGCGGGTGGCCTCAGCCAAGTGGTCGTGTTCTTCGGCCCAACGCTGCCGACGCGCTTCTATTTCAGCCTCGTGCCGGCTGGCCATGGGGCGCAGGGCGTCCACCAGCAACCCCAAGCCCATGGTCAGGTCACCCTCAACGTACCGGTCGGCGAACAGGTTCTGATAAACCATGTATTCCTTGATGGGCGTTTCGCCCATGGCCACCACGGTGGCGTTCTGCGGCCCGGCCTGGGGCGGATACCACGGAGCGCGGCTGCCGGCCAGGATAACCAGATCCGCCTGCTGGATATAACGCTCCGACTGGCCGCCCAGGTAGAGCGGGTGGCTTTTGGGAAAGTTGGCGTAAAGAGCGGCGCTCTCTACCACTGGAATGGCAAACAACTCGGCCAGGGCTACCAGGTTGTTGAACCCGCCAATCTCGCGCCCGGCGCTGTCGGTAATAATCAGCGGCGACTTGCTCCGCGCCACCAGTTCCGCGAGCTCGGCGATGTCGTCGTCGGAAGGCCGAGACTTGGGAGCGTTGGGAATCACCCGCAGCTTATCCGGCGGGTTCCAGGAATGAATCATCGTCTCGATGGGGATGTCCAGGAACGCCGGCCCCTGGGGTACGCGCTGGGCCAGTTCGCCGGCCCGCGCCAGCTGCTCATACAGGGTATGTGGACTGGTGGCCCGTCCGCTCCACTTGCTGAAAACGTTGGCGAAACGGTCGGGGCCGCCTACCACGCTGAGGTTGCGATACCACTGAGCCTGGGGGTCCAATTCCGGGTCCTCGCCGTAACTGGTGGCCTCACCGGAACAGACCAGCATGGGAACCTCGCCGATCATTGCCCCATGAATTCCCATGCTTCCCTGGAGCAGGCCCACGCCGGCGTGCAGCAATACCGCCTGCATTCGACCGGTAACGCGGGTGTAGCCGCTGGCCATGTTCACCGCCAGGGTTTCGTGCCAGCAGTTGATGTAGCGCGGCCCCGGCGTCTCGTTGATCTGCTGCCGCGCCAGGGCTTCCCACACCGGCGCCCACTCCGAGCCTGGAGAAGATATGACGTAGTCTATGCCCAGGTTGCGGAACGCTTCCAGGATCGCTTCGCCGCCGTCTTGCGTAGTGGTGGTGGTCATGATTCAGTCCTCCTGTCCCTGGCTGGTAGCCGGACGCAGAGCGGGTTCGGGGCGGGTCTGGGTCGAGGCCGGGGACGGTACGGCCTGGCCCTCCCGGTGGGTGGGCAGCGCCGACAAAAAGAGCGCCACCAGCAACGCCCCGATCATGGTGAAGAAAGCGTATCTCATGCCTACGGTAAAGGCTGCCCCGACACCGCTGGCCGTCCCGTGTCGCACCGCGTCCAGGCTGGGTTCGTAGCCCATGGCCCCCATGGTAGCGGTGATGATGGCGGTGGCAACGGCGACGCTGATCACGTTGCCGGCGTTGCGGATAAGGTTAACCAGCCCGGAGATGACGCCGTGGCTTTCCCGTTCCACCGCGCTCAGAATGGAGCTGGAATTGGGGGAGTAGAACGTGCCCATGCCGCTGCTGGTGAGCATCAGGGCCGGGATGACGTGCAGCAGGGACGACTCGGCGGTCGCCTGGGAGAGTATGGCAATGCCGGTGGTTGACAGCATCAGGCCGCCCACCGTGAATCGGCGCCAGCCGAAGCGGTCGGACAGCCGCCCGCTGAGCGGCCCCAGGACCGCCATGCACATCGCGCCGGGAACTACGCACAGGCCCGCCACCGACGGCCGGTAGCCCAGGACGTTTTGCAGGTAAAAGGGCATCAGGAAAAGCACTGACGAACTGCCGATGAACATCAGATAGTTCGCCGACACTCCGAGGAAAAAGTTGCGTCGCCGGAACAGGCGCAATTCCAGCATCGGACTGGAGCAGCGCAGTTCCCACCAGATGAAGCTGGCCAGCAGCACGACAAATCCGATGCCGGCGGCCAGGATGGGCGGGGAAGTCCAACCGGAGCGGTGGGCATTGGTGATGCCCAGCAGCAGCGTCAGCAGGGCGCTGGAAGACAAAAAGGCTCCCAGCCAGTCAAAACCGCCCCGACCCGGACCGCGAACCGGACGCGGTTGGTCCGCGCTGGTCAGAACGGCCAGGCACATGGCAATGCTGACGGCTACCATGGGAACCGTGGCGAAGAACACGGAGCGCCATCCGAAAGCGTCAACCAGGAAGCCGCCCAGCGCCGGGCCGGCGACGGCCCCGGTTCCGACCATGGTCATGATCAACCCGATGGCCTTGCCCCGCTCGTTGGAAGGAAACGCGCCAATCATAATCGCCATGCCCGTACCCTGGGTCATGGCCGCTCCGGTTCCCTGGACGATGCGGGCGACGACCAGCACCGCCAGGTCGGTGGACGTACCCGCTAGGATTGAGCCGGCAACGATCACAAAGGAGCCCACGACGTACACCCGCTTGGAGGTGATGAGATCAGCCAGCCGGCCCATGGGCAACAGCAACGCGATGATGGTCATGGCGTAGCCGATGACCAGCCACTGCACGCTGGGAATGTCGGTGCGGAAGTGGGTCGCGATGGACGGCAAGGCAACGCCCACGCTGCCGTGATCCACCACGGAGGCGAAGATGCCCACCGCCAGGGTGGCGAAGGCGTACCATTTGTAGCGCGGGCTGCGCGCGAGGGATGCAATCACGACGGCACGAACTGAAGCAGGTTTTGCGGAAAGTCGTAGTCCATTCGCAGCCGGTTCAATACGTCACGTCCCAGCAACGAATCCAAGCCGTCGGCGGGCGAGCCGGGCTTGGCGATGGAGATTTCGATGGAAAAGGGCGGACCCGTATCGCTCTCGCCAAGTATGACTTGAGCGAGTTCACGGTAGTAGGTAAGAGCGCTTCCCACACCCTCCAGCGTTACGGGGAGAACCAGCTGGTCAAATGGACAGAACAGGCGAGCGCCGTCGTCGGGATGCAGGACGGTGGAAACCGCTCCCGTGTCGACCAGAAAGTCCACCGGCCCCGCAACGCTCAGGCGAGGCAGGAAAAGCTGCCCCCTCACGTAAGGCAACCCTTGCTCCGTAAAGTAGCCGGCAACCACCGATTTATCCGATAAGTCGCCGTAGCGGCTTCGTATTCATAAACTTTACTACTGAGTAGGGCGGCCGCGCCCCGCAGCCACTGAGTTTCTTGACGGCTTCAGCGTGTGAGTCGGCAATCACCAGTTCCCAATTATCGCCCAATGCTACCCACTGATCAGGGTATCTCTTGGTCAGTTTGGAACGCATCTTCTCCAGACGGCGGGTGCGCCGGCCGTAATCGCGCGACTGCGCCCGGTCCCGCACTCGCTCCTCCTCCGTCCGCTCCATCCGCTTCGCCATGGCCGGTATCAGCGTTCCCTCCGACAACTCTTGCAGCCGCGCCAAGTCGTCCGGCCAGATGATTGTGCCGTTCTCGTTGGGCGCCAGCGGCCCCTCGTACTTGCGCTCCATCGCCTGTATCCCTCCCGATGGCGACTATGTTACACCGCCCGCTATTCACCGGCGAAGAAGCGGCGAGCGTTCTCGACGGTAATCTGGTGAATGTCGCCGTCGGACGCCCCCATTTCCTTGAGACGGGGCAGGACGTAGCGCGGGATGAAGTTGTAGCCGTCGGGGTTGGCCCGGCGACGCTGTTCCTGGACTTCCGCGCCGTAGCGGGCCTTGGGCACCGAGTAGTCGTGAGAGAGGAAGATGCGGTGCGTGAAGCCGGCGTCCATCAGGGCTTTGGCGACTTCGGTGCGCTGCTCCCAGTTTGGAGTGCCGGCCCGGGTGCCCCCGGGGTAACGGTCCAGTCCCAGCCAGACGCCCTTGTTCAGCAGGCCGAGCAGATATTCAAGGTCGGTGTCGTCGTTGCTGTGGCCGATATAAACCCGGTCGAGGTCCACGCCTTCTTCTTCCAGGATGCGTACCTGCTGCTCGCCGATACGCTCCGGCGACCAGGTGTGGGTGGAAATGGGAACGCCGGTGGCCTTCTGGGTACGGGCCGCGGCGCGGAGCACATTCTCCTGCGGCGGCGTCACGCCGCCCTCGTCGCTGGCAACCTTGATGATGCCGGCCTTGATGCCGGTTCCCTCGATGCCCTCTTCGATTTCGCGGACGTACATTTCGGCAATGACATCGGGCGAGATTTCGCCAAAAGGCCTGGGAACGGCCAGATGATTTCCGGTTGCCACAATGATCTGCATATCGCTGCCCAGCGCAACCTCACGGATCAACTGAACGTCCCGGCCCAGGTCGAAAGTGCTGACATCAACGATGGTGCGCACACCATCCTCGTGAACGGCCCGCATTGCCGCGATGGACTGCTCGCGTATCCCGTCGCGGTCGATGATTTCGGGGTAGGTATGCCGGAGGCCGGCGGCGTTGGTGCCGACGTGCTCGTGGCTCAGGGTGAAACCCAATTCGTCAGTATCAATCGGCCCCATCACGGTGCTAACGGTTGCCATTGCCATCCCTCCCTGGCCCTGGTTGCATGCGGATATTTTATTACGAATATCGGCGGAATGATACGCGCCCCGACGCTGGCAACTTGCATGATTGCGGGGGGACAATTGCAGGGCTATCGCATATGGACGGTTTAACGCCCGTCATTCCGGCCCCCTCTACCGTCATTCCGGCCCCCTCTACCGTCATTCCGGCGAAAGCCGGAATCCAGTGTGCGAACTCGTTAGCCAAGTTTCAGATTCGTTCACTGTTTGACCGATGGACTCCGGCTTTCGCCGGAGCGACGAGGTTGGAATTTCATATGCGATAGCCCTGGGGACAATTGGCTTTGCCCTTGTTACCCACCTAAGGTCGGGGCTATGATGCTGGCAAAAGCTAAATGCTACAGGAGGCACAGGATGCGCACACCCATAGTGACGCGAGACATGGTTCCCGAGGAGTTGCGGGCGGCTTTCGACGCGGAAACGGCCGATTCGGGAGGGGTGGTTTCCAGCGGTCCCGGTTCCGCCATGATCAACAGTCCCGAGCTGCGGCGACGGGCTAACTATCTGGTGAATTACATTCGCGACGGGGAGACTTTGAACAAGAAACACCAGGAACTGGCGATGATTCTGACCGCTCGCAACATGGACTGCCAGTTCATCTGGCACGCCCACGCGGCCCGGGCTCGGCAGCAGGGCATCAGCGACGAATTCGTGGACAACCTCCGGGATGGCAAACCACTGCCGCAGCTGCCGCCGGATGAGCAGACGGTGGTGAACTACGCCACCGAGCTTTTCGCCAACCACCGGGTAAGCGACGCCACCTTCCAGGCCGCCATTGATCAGTTCGGAGCGCTGGCCTTGACCGAGTTGACGACGCTGTTCGGTTATTACACCCTGCTCGCGTTCAACGCCAACTCGTTCGACATCGACGTGCCCGACAGCGACGAGCCGAAACTGCCGATCTAGTGTCCGGTCGGGGAAATCCCCGACCGGAAATATTCGGCGCCCGTTGGTCTGTCCCCTACGGGTCCTCACGCGTACCCACTTTCCCCAAACTGTCATTGCGAGCGCAGCGCGGCAATTTTCCCCAAACTGTCATTGCGAGCGCAGCGCGGCAATTTTCCCCAAACTGTCATTGCGAGCGCAGCGCGGCAATCTCGTCGAGGTAACGAACGTCGCTCTTGGAACGAGATCGCCATCCGCCAGCGGCGGACTTCGCTCCTCGCGATGACAAACTGGGTACGCGTGAGCCATTTTGGTAGCTTGTCAGAAGCAAGATTTACCGGATTTATAGGATGTACCGGATTGGGTGCGACGCTGCCGTCGGATGATCGCAATCCTGATAATCCGTCAAATCCTGGAAATCCTGCTTCTGACATTCCGCCCCAGGAAAGTGGGTACGCGTGAGCCTACGGGTCCTGCTGCGCTCATGAAGTGACATCCGCCCCTTGCGTATTCGTACATCCGTTCTCTACACTATACCTATCAGTCGGGCGGCAAGCCCAAGGCCACGGCCCAACGCCCGACCGCAGGCGCCAACCAAAATCTGAATATCGGGTTCACCGGGTTCGGGTATCACGGCCAACCGCTGTCACCGTACATGGTCGCAGATGCGCCTGTGGCGGACAGCACGTCGGATCCCATTGCACCGCTGGCTATCGCAAAGGTCGGTAATTTCTCCGGTACCGCATAGACCAGTACGGCGGGTCTCACCACCGCTGCGCGAGGGTCGCCCTATGCCCCCCAGCCTGCCCCGTGCTTGACACGGGGTCATTCCGGCGCAAGTCGAAGACGCGCCTGTGGCGTGTCGCAGATGCGCCTCTGGCGTACCGGAATCCAGGCGGGGAGCGGGGCCGGTCAGCACGCGCAAACCTAGGAGTTCAATTCGCAAAAACGCTCTCTGGCCGTAGCGCCGACAACCCGAACCCCCGAACCCGAAATCAGCAAACCAAAACCAACTGACCGACCCAGCAAAGGAGGAAAACCTGAACTACTAAACAACGCGAAGCGACGTGGCAATCCCGCTGACGGAGCGACGACGCCAGGGTCAACGAGATTGCCACGCTTCCCTCCCCTTGTCATGGCAGCTTGACGGAAAGTGGGTACGCATGAGCCGTTCCGCCTAACCGGACCAGCGCCGCATCCGGCTCAACAGACTGACGTATTGCTGGGCAAGGGTCATCAGGACGCCGCCCCGGTGGTAAAACCGGGCCGGAGCGGAACGGGCCGGAACGCTGGCGGCCAATGCCGGTTCCAAAACCCTTTTGCGGAACTGGCCGACGAGGCCGGCGTCGCGCGTGCCTAGCGCCACCTCCTGCTGGAGGTGGTAACCCACGAAGTCGAAGTTTGAGCTGCCGATAATCAATTCTTCGTCGTCGATCAGGATAGCCTTTACATGGGACATTTCGGGTTGGTAGAGCCGGATTTGCATCCGTGTGCCGGCGGCGGCCCGAAAAATGGCCTGCTGGATGAGGCTCTTATTGTTTTGGGCCGGGTTGACGATTTGCACCCGCACCGACGACGGCAGGCGCTTGATGTGGTCCAGCAATGGATTGGATAAGTATGGAGAGATTATGTCAAGAGAATTGGTTGCAGAGGTGATCCGATGGATGATGTCGCGGTACTCGGTGCGACTGTTGCGTCCGTCGAGCAAGTAGAGATCGCCAATCGGGGTTTGCAGCATTCTTGAACTGTTCATTCCGGAGACCGTATCGCGGAAATCTTCCGCCAGGGTTGCGACGAGGGGCCGGCAGTCCGTCATCAGCATGAGATCAGACCAGGCGAAGTTATGTTCGCTGAGGTTGATGCCACCGAGAAAAACCTGGTCGTCCACAATCATCATCTTTTTGTGATTGCGGAAGGGATATTTCCACCACAGGAAACCCAGAGGGTTGGTAAGTATGATGCGTATGCCATCCCGTTCTTCCTCCCGAAGCAGACGGCGGGTTTCCCGTGCCTCGCGGCGGAATGCGCCGTCGGTCAGATAGCGTTTGCCGAACACCAGGTCATCGCTGATCTTGGCGGTGGAGAAGGCATCGACGCACAGGATTTTCTCACGGGCTCTGGAACTGGACAGCAAGTCCCAGAAATGACGACCGACGCTGTCCATCTCGAAGGTCATCACTTGGATCAGCGCCCGCTCCCGAGCGTCCCGGATTGCCGGTCCGATGGCGTCGAGGAATTCGGCGGAACCCACCAGCAGCGACGAATTATGCACTGTTTTACTATCGTGAACGGGACGGGAAACGGGCGGAGAGGATATCGGTGATCAAGCGAGCGGCCACCTGAGCGGTTAGATCGGAAACGTCGTAGGGTGGCGCAACCTCGACCACGTCAAAGGCGACCAGGTTGGAGCGGTTGACCAGAGCGGTGAGGCACCGCCGGCATTCTTCGTAGAATAACCCGCCGACCTCGGGCGTGCCCGTCCCCGGCGCTTGGGTGGGATCAAGCACATCCACATCAAAGGTGATGTACAAGTTGGAGCCGGTCTGGATGCTTTCGGCCACGGCCTCGGGCCCCAGTTCACGGAACTGACGGGCGGTGATTATGGAGTTGCCGTGAGCGACGGCGTCTTCATAAGGCGCGCGGCGCACGCTGCGGATACCGACCGAGGTGATGTGACCAACGTGGTCAAGTTCGCGACATCGGCGGATGGGGCTGCCGTGAGTGAGCAGCGCCCCATGATAGTCGTGGGTGTAGTCCAGGTGGGCGTCGAAGTGGACGACGTTCAGTGGCGAAAATTCCGAAAGGCCGCACACGGCAGGGAAGGTAATGGCATGGTCGCCGCCCAGGATGACGGGCATAGCGCCCCGCTCCGAAATGCGGGCCACGACTCCGGCCAGCCGTTCGAAATTATGCACAACCTCGGAAGGCGAAACCGACACGTTCCCGCAATCGGCCATGGTGATGCCGCTCAACAGTTCATCGCCGGCGTCGGCATCGAAAAAACCCTCGGCCTCTTGCCCCTGTCCGTAAGGATCAGAGTACGAATAGGCGCGCGGAGCGTCACGGAGGGCATCGGGGCCGTAACGGGCGCCGGGCCGGCCAAAGGTTCCCTGATCGAAGGGCATACCAACAAATGCGACATCCGCTCGCAACTGGCTAATGTCGGCGCATCCGGGCGCCCGAAACATCGTTCGGGGGCGAGTGTCCACCGGAGATATGTCGCCGGGGATGGCGTCGGGGAGAAATTGGTGGCCGATGTTGAAGTTGAAAGCGGTCATGGTGGTGCCCTTTTTTTGATTGCCGGCGATTCCAGACTAGGTACTCCAAACCTGCCGGGCGACCTCGGCGACGAGCTCCAGCTTGCGCCATTGCTCCTCTTCAGTCAGCAGGTTGCCGGCCGCTGTGGACGCGAAACCGCATTGCGGGCTGACGGCCAGGTTTTCCAGCGGCACATACGCGGAGGCTTCGTCAACACGGTTGAGCAGGCGCTCCAGCGGTTCCAGAGTCGGCTCCTTGCTGCTGACCAAACCCAGAACTACCATTTTGTCGTCGGGGATATATCGCAGCGGTTCGAATGTCCCGGCTCGCTCGGTGTCATACTCCAGCAGGAAACGATCCACATTCAACGAACCGAACAGCCGCTCGGCGATGGCTTCATACCCGCCCTCTGCGTACCACTTGCTCTGATTGTTGCCCCGGCAAATGTGCATTGCGACGGTGATGCCCGGGCGCCGCACTCCTTCGAGACACATATTGTCCGCCGCAATGGCCTCTTCAAACATACGGTCCGGGTTCTCACCCAGGTCGCGCAAGTGCTGTCGCCATTGTGGATCAACATAGTAACTGTAGCGGGGAGCGTCAATCTGGATGTACGGCACGCCACTTTCCACGAGGGCGGCGACCTCTGTTTTGATGAACCCCGCGATCTCCCAGAGGAGGTCGGAACGTGTGGGGTAGAATTCGTCGGTCACGCCGGGCTGGAAGCTGATGGCCGGGTATTGGCTCGGACTGGGCACGGTCATTTTGATTGGACCCGGGGCGTGTTCCTGCAAAAACCCGACCTGATTTTCGGTGAGTCCGCGACGGGGGCGTAATTTGCTTCCGACCACTTGGCGAGTTCCCTGCTCTACAGGTTCTCCGCCGGGGCCCCGCCACACTCGCACCACCGCCGGTTGGTCCGTGTCAACGAACCCCTCGACCGCCTCGATCAGGTCATTCTGGAAGCCGGTGCGTCGGAACTCGCCATCGGTGAAAACATCGACGCCGGCGGCCTGCTGGCGCCCCAAAGCTTCCAGAATCGCCCGGTTTTCGATTTCACGCAACTCCTCCTGGGTGATCTGCCCGGCACGATGCTCCCTCCGGGCGTATGGGATCGCGGGCGGACGCAGCAAACTTCCCACGTGGTCCGCGCGAAACACATCCGGCATGATTGTCCCTCCGGCACGCTGCCCGATTGCATCCGCCCGGATTCGGCGAGCGCAGCGCGCGTTGGACTGATTATACTTGACGCGACAACCAACGCCGACAGGAGAACATTATGGCAAGGCTTGAGGATTACCAGGACCGTTTTCAATACGTGAAGTTCGAGCGGGACGACGGCATTTTGCAGATGACCCTGCACAGCGACGGCGACACCCTGCAGTGGGGTTCCGGCCCCCACACGGAACTGCCGGAGGTATTCCACACCGTTGGGACGGACCCGGAGAACAAGGTCATCATCATGACGGGAACCGGCGACGGATTCACCGGGCCGGCCGGCAGCAGCGACACGGTGCCGCGCCGGACGCCGGAACAGTGGGACGCCACCTACTGGGAGGGCAAGCATTTGCTGGGCAACCTCTTGAATATCGAGGTGCCCATCATCGCAGCGATCAACGGGCCTGCGCTGCGGCATTCGGAGTTGCCGCTACTCAGCGACATCGTGCTGGCGGCCCCACATACCACGTTCCAGGACTCGGGGCACTTCATGAGCGGCCTGACGCCAGGCGACGGAATGCACATCATCTACCCGCTCCTCCTGGGCCTCAACCGGGGACGTTATTTCCTTCTGACCGGGCAGATGCTTGACGCGGCGAAAGCGCAAGAATTCGGACTGGTTGCCGAGGTGCTGCCGGCCGATGAGTTGTTGCCCCGAGCCTGGGAACTGGCGCGCCAACTGGCGCAACAACCGCGCCTGGTGCTGCGCTATTCCCGGGTTCTGCTGACGCACCAGCTGAAAGGGGTTTTGCACGACATCCTGGGTTATGGACTGGCCCTGGAAGGACTGGGCTCCGCGCAGGATTACCTGGACCGGGGACCAGGCCGGTAACCGGACTAACTGCCGGCTGCTTCCGTCTGGCGCGGCGGCAGCGCCGTCAATTTGTAACGCCGTCATGGTGAAATAGACGTAGGGGCGAATAATCATTCGCCCCTACACGCGGAACGGGGAACTGCCAGGGATGTCCAAGGCGCGTTAGATAGCCTGCCAGTAACGTCGTCCCTGGAGGCGCACGATCTTGCCGAATCCAGGCGCGGGCAGGTGAACGGCAGCCACCGGGATGCCCTCGCTTTCCAGGCGATCCAGCAGGGACTGGCGGGTAGCGACGGCCTGTTCGGGGATGATGTCGGCTCTGGAGGCCCAATCGGTTTGCTGGATCTGTGCGGTATTATGGAGCACGTCGCCCAGAATCAAGCCACGTTCTCCGCCCGAGTTGATCATGATGCTCATGTGGCCCGGCGTATGGCCCGGAGTCGGCAGGGTGGTCAGCTCGCCGGTGATGCTGAACTCGCCTTCCATCAATTCCACCACGCCCATATCGACCAGAGGCCAGACGCAATCCGGGGCGTTGGGGAAGCGGTCGGGTTGGAGAGCGGGGTCGCGACTGGCATCCAGATCCACGCTGCTGAAATAGTAACGGGCGTTGGGGAAGGTGGGCCTGAGGACGCCTCCATCGTCCCGAACCGTGTTCCAACCCACATGGTCACGGTGCAGGTGTGTCATAACCACCCCATCGATGTCGTTGGGCGACAGGCCGTTGCGGGCCAGATCATCCAGCAACTCGCCCCAGGGGGTTTCCGGGGTATCCTTTGCGCCCAGTCCGGTGTCAACGGCGATGGTTCTACCTTCGGACCGCACCAGGAAACAAGCCAAGTTGAAACTGACTTTATGGTCCGGGGTTAGATGGTCGTGGAAAGGTTCCCAGTCGGAGGCGGGGATGTCGGGGAAGAAATTGCAGACGTCGAATTCCAGTATGCCGTCCGACAACGAGGCGATTTCCACGTTGCCGACGGTAATCTTGCTGGCGGTCATGGTCCCTCCTGAATCCGTCAGATGGGGCATTCTATCATCAGGGGAAGAAGCGGCGGCGCACACGCGGGAAAAATCGGCTAGAATCATAACCACCGAATCCACAGCAGGACGCTGGCACAAATGGGCGCATACACCAGTTCACAGCTTTACGTCCGACTCATAACCCTCGTGTTGGGGATGTTGGGCGGACTTTGCCAAACCGTTTGGTCCCAGGTGGTGGGAATGAATTGCGGTTCGGTGCAGATCGGCGAGTACGTATTTCACACCGAATGCCTGGCATGGACCGAGTTCTTCCTGCGCTACCAGTCCGGCGTGTCCGCCGAAATGGTCAGCGTGGTGTTGGCCGGTTCCATCGCGGGTTTCGTCGCCGGCGCGGGCGGTATGTGGCGCGCCCGTTGGGCAGCCGTCCTGTTCCTGGCGCTGGCTATAGCCAACCTGGGCATGATTATCCTGGCAACTGCCACGGAAGAGCAGTACGGCAAGGCTGTGTTGCTTAGCGCGCTGGCCGTGGCGGTTCCGTTGATTTGCGGCGCGCTGCTGTGGTGGCGTGGCGAGTACCGGGCTCCCCGGCGCAGACCAGCGATTGCTGACACCCGGCCATAGACTAACCGTGTCGCATGGTGGTACACCTGTGGGCAGGTGAGCGCCAGTGAAAAATGACCGCTACGGCGATCCGGATCGCCCGGAATCGATAACTCCGATTACGGAAAAGCAGTTGGCCCGTTTGTGGCAACGCCGAGCGGTGCGTGCCCGGGAATTGCGCACCGAAGAAGGTCGCCGGGTGCGCGTTTTATACCCCGGTCGGCCGGGTGTGACCGCCGGCCCGGACTTTCGCAACGCTTTGCTGGCAGTGGACGGCCAAGGTATCGTGCAGGGCGACGTTGAGGTCCATTTGCGGCAGCGGGATTGGCGGGCCCATGGCCACGACCGGGATCCGAACTACAACGGGGTTGCGCTGCACGTATCGTTGGACCCTGGCGGCGCGCAATCCCGCACCGATAGCGGAGCTGCGCCCCCGGTGGTGAACGTCCGCGACCTGCTGGTCGAAAAAGCGAACGAGGCCGAACCAACCGAGGGTTCGGGACGCCACTTATGGGCCATCCTAGCGCAAAGGGGTTACCGCCGGCCCGAAACGGCGGAGCAGATGGCTTCCCTGCTCAACCGGGCCGGTGATGCCCGTTTCCTGCGGCGAAGCCGACAGTTACAGATGCTGATGGGACTCCAATGTCCGGAACAAACGCTGTGGGAGTCAATCTGCGAAGCGCTCGGTTACCGGCACAACCAGCATCCGTTTTTGATGCTGGCTACCGCCGCCCCCATTGGTCGTTTGACAGCGTTGGCTCGTGGAGCGCCGGCGGAGCTGCGGGAGTCGTTGGTAGCAGGGCTCCTGCTGCGTCTGTCGGGTTTTGGCGACGGAGACGAGCGGGCCGGCCGACCTTTGCCAAGAGGTCTTGGCCCGGCGCTCGATCTTCATCAATGGCGGCTGTTTCGAGTGCGGCCGTCGAACCATCCCCGGCGACGAGTCAAAGGAGCGGCAGCCTTGATCGGTCGATACGCCGAGCGCGGGCTGACGGTCGGCCTGGCGCGGGCCGCGGCGACGAGTGAACCCGCGGCCCTGACGCAGGCGCTCGCGGTGGCAGACGGTAACCCCGCGCTGATCGGTTCCGGGCGGGCACGGGATATTGCCGTGAACGCCGTCTTGCCGTTTCTGCACGGGTGGAGGCTGCTGGCCGGAGATACCGCCGGAGCTGCGGCCACGTTGGAAATCTACCGTGATTTCGGGCCGCTAATTGATAACGAGATCACCCGTAACTTTGCGGGTGCGCTGCAAGAACCAGAGTGGGGCCGCGTGGCCAACAACGCCAGGCGGCAGCAGGGCTTGATCCACCTGCAAAGGATGCTGGCGGGGGCAGCTCCCAAGTAGGGGCGAATAATCATTCGCCCCTACACGACCCCGTCTCTTATTTGAGCGGCACCGCAAGGGAAACCCGGGTTTCCTCGCCGGTGTTGCGGATGATGTGGCCGTGGCCGGTCAGGTCTTCGGCCACCAGCACGTCGCCGGGGCCAAACTGGCGTTTGGCCCCGCTGGCCACCTCGATCTCGGCCCCGCCGGAGAGGAACACCACGTACTGGTGTCGTGGCGCGGTGTGGTAATCCTGCCACCAGCCAGCGGGACGCTGGCCGACGGTGATGTCTCCGGGTCCTACGTTGTTGGCGACGTCGGCGAACTCATCCGGGGTCAGGTCCTGGAAATGAGACTCGCCGTCATCGCCGGCATAGATGCGGACAATCATGATGTCGATCCTTGGGGAGGTTTAGCCGTCGGCCAACGGTACGGCCAATGACACACGGAATTCGTCGCCGATGCTGCGGGCAATGTGCCCGTGTCCCGTAAGGTCTTCCGCCACCAGCACGTCGCCGGGGAACATACGGACCTTGGTGCCGTCGGCAACCTCGAACTCGGCGATGCCGTTGAGGTTCACCACGTACTGGCGTCGGGGAGCGTTGTGGTAATCGGAGAAACTAGGCGACTCCCGCCGGTTAACGGTGACGTCGCCGGGGCCGACGTTGTTCGCGATGTCGGCGAACTGGTCAGGGGTGAGGTTCTCAAAGTGGCTTTCGCCATCGCTGCCGGTGTACACGCGCACTATCTGTCCCATGGGGTTGCCTCCTGTTTGAGTGAAGGTGATTTGGTGGCGGTTTCAGCCGGCCAGGGGGATGACCGCGGTAAGGCTGGGAGCGTCGCCCACCACCCGGGTGGTGTGTCCCTGACCGGAGGTGTCTTCGACCAATCGAGCGTCACCCGGACCGTAACGAAACGTGGTGCCATCGCCGAGGCCGATTTCAATTTCTCCGCTGAGAGAGATGATGTATTGCCGACGCGGCGCGGGATGCCAGTCGATGAAATGGCCGGGAGGCCATTCGCGAAAAGTGATGGACTGAGCAGCTTGTGCCTCGCCCAATTCCGGATGGTCGGCCAGGCCGGTTTCCTCGATGTGCGATTGGCCGTCATCGCCAGTGTAGAGCCGATAAATCGCCATTACAGCACCTGCCATTGCGGGCGGCTGCGCCCGAAGTGAGGTCATCTTACCGCCGTCAGCCGGCGGGGGCAACCGGAAGGATACAACTGCCAGCCTTGCGCAAACCTAAGGCGTCGATTAGGCTGAAATCAGCATACCACCGACAGCGTAATAATCCAAAAGGAGGCCAGGGTATGACACAGCCAACCGATCAGACCCGCGGATACACCATGGGCTACAGCCCCGAGTTTTTACAGTTGCTGGACCGCCGCAACGCGCAGACTCATGCCGCCTACCTGATGCCGCAACTCCGGCCCGGCTTGCGGTTGCTGGACTTTGGATGCGGGCCTGGAACCATCACCGTCGGTTTGGCTGCGGCGGTCCAACCCGGCGAAGTGCACGGCGTGGATATGGAGACCAGCCAAATCGAGATGGCGCGGGCCGCCGCCGCTGCCGGCGGCCACGACAATATCACTTTCCACGTGGGCAACGTCTATGAACTCCCCTTCGAGGACAACTATTTTGACGTGGCCCACTGCCACGCCGTTTTGATGCACGTGCCTGACACCCAGGCCGCCCTGCGCGAGGTGAGGCGAGTGCTGAAACCGGGCGGCATCATCGGCAGCCGGGAGGTGATTGTGGGGTCGTCGTTTGTGGAGCCTAGCAGCGAGCATACGCCGGCGGCGTGGGCCACGTTCGGAAATCTGCTGGCCGCCAACGGGGGACATCCCCAGATGGGCCGGGAGTTGAAGAACGCGCTGCTGGAGGCGGGGTTCGGCGACGTTGAGGCCAGCGCGTCTTTCGACGTGTTCAGCGCGCCGGCCGACGTGGCTTTTCTGCGAGCGTTCATCGGAGACTGGTTCTTTATGCCTAGCGTGATCGCGGCGGCGATACAGTACGGCCTGGCCACGCAGGAGCAATTCGACCAGTGGCTGATTGACATGGACAACTTCAAGGATGCGCCCGGCGCGGTCGGCTGCCTGGCCTTCGGCGAAGCGATTGCCCAGAAACCGTAAGGCCGCCGCACAGATAACCGTCCAACGATTGAGGATGGACAACCAGCGTTGCAGGGTCGGTTTGCCGCCTGGTTCAACCGATGGTATAGTTAACCTGCGTATCGCTAGGGAATGGCGATATTGGTCAACATGGGGACGCGTAGTTTCGACAGGGGCGTTCTCTGACGGATTGCAAGCCGAGGCTGCTGCTGCCCTCGTAAAAAACGGTGGCGAACAAGTAACTGGCGAACGTGAATTCGCTCTAGCCGCCTAGTCGCGGCTACGTCTGCCACCGGTAGGTCCGGAAGCTGGGAAGCGGACGTACAATTATTCCGGGATGCTACCCCAAGGACACCGATATCCGGGGCCATAGATTTCATCGGTTGGCTGGTACGGAATCCCGTCGGCGAGAGTCCGTAGCAGCGAGAATAAACCGCCGAACAAGCTTGTAGCATATCCGATTGGGGGAGTTTCTGGACGGGGAGTGCGACTCTCCCCCGTCTCCACCAGCCTACGACGCCGGTAGCTCGAGCCACCCGTAAATCCTTGCGGGATCCCTCGCGCTACCGGCTCATTTCGTTTTACGAGGTAATTGAATGTCGATTGATCCAACGGCTGATTTGTCTGCGATGGTGGAGGAGTTGCGGGATAGGGTACGGCGCCTGGAGGATGTCGAGGCGCTCCGCAACCTCAAGGCAGAATACGCCGCCGCTTGCGACGACAACTATGACGCAGACCGGCTGGCCGCATTGTTTGTTGAGGACGCCACTTGGGAAAGCCAGGGGATGGGGAGATACGAGGGCAGGGAGGCGATTCGCGAGTTCTTTCGTGGAATTTCCGGCCACTTCGTCTTTGCGCTGCATTACGGGCTGAACCCGCAGATCGAAGTTACCGGCGATACGGCCCGCGCTCGCTGGTACCTGTTCATGCCGTGCACGGTGGGGGACGCCGGCAAGGCGATGTGGCGGGCCGGTCTCGACGAAGAGGAATACGTGCGGGTTCAGGGCAGGTGGATGTACCAGAGCAAGAAGTCGGCCCCCTTCTTCCACACAACCTTCGAGGAAGGTTGGGCAAAGCAGCAGTTCATCTGATGGGGCGCGCTAAACTTGCATTTTTGAGATAGTTTCTCAGAAGTCGGGTTGGGGCGCGGCTCCCCAGCCCTGGGGGATGTTGACCAGGTTCGGCTCCAGGTCCTGGACGGAGGTTTGGCCGCAGTAGGCCATGGCGCGGTCGATCTCTTCCCGGAGCAGTTCCAGGACGCCGTGGACGCCCTCGGCCCCGTTGACGGCCAGCCCCCAGAAGAGGGGACGCCCAATGCCAACCGCCTTGGCTCCCAGGGCCAGCGCCTTGACGACGTCGCTGCCGCGGCGGACGCCGGAGTCAACGTACACTTCGCAATTGCCCTTGACCGCATCGACGACCTCGGGCAGCATCTCGATTGCGCCCATGGTCATGTCCAGTTGGCGTCCGCCGTGGGTGGATACCAGGACGCCGTCGACACCGCTCTCGGCGGCGACGTGGGCGTCCTCGGCGGTGCGGATGCCCTTGAGCACCAGGGGCAGGCCGGTGAGGCCGCGGAGCCATTCCAGCTCGTGCCAGGTGAGGGGAACGGTGCGGTTGACGTTCCAGCCGACGGACTCGTCAGTGCCGCGCAGCACGTTCTCCGGTTCGTTGACGCCCCGGAAGTTGCCCTGCTCGAAGTTCCGGTTGTAGCGGTTGCGCAGGTCACGCTCCTTGGGGCTGGGAGTAGGGGTGTCCACCGTCAGAGTGATGGCCTTGAACCCGGCTTCTTCGGCGCGGCGGACCAGCATCTCGGTGAGGTGGTAACCCCGGTGGTAGAGCTGGAAGAAGAGGGGACTGGTGGCTTCCTCGGCGACCTCTTCCATGCTGCAATTGGAGCCGGTGCTGAGCATCATCAGGGTGTTGGACATGCTGGCGCCCCGGGCGGTGGCCACCTCCCCCTCGGGATGGGCGCGGTGATGGGAACCGGCGGGGCAGACGAACACCGGCATACTGAGTTCGTTGCCCAGCATGGTGGTCGAAAGGTCCCGCTCCCCGATGTCGCGGAGGAACCGGGGGCGCAGGGTCAGTTCCTCGAAGGCGGTGCGGTTGCGCCTGGTGGTGAACATATCCATAGCCCCGGCGTCGATGGTGTCCCAATCGTCGTGGGGCAGGACCAGCCTGGCGCGTTCCTCGTAGTCGTAGAGGTTGATGGGGTCGAGTCGCATCTTGACCTTCCTTTGGAGACGGATCCCACCCGGAATGAGGGTATGGGCAACGTTCTCAGTGGGTAGAGTTGACGGCGCCCATACTTTACGGCCTGGAGCGGCTGCGGGCAAGTCCCGTCTGTGCAGCGCTGGCAACCTCCCTGCTAGAGTCTGCCGATGACTTGCGCTGCCTTCTACGCCAGGGCAGCCACTGCCTTGATTTCGACCAGGAACTCATCGCGTACCAGACCGTCAACCACCAGCAGCGTGTTGGGCGGATAGTCCCCGTCGGGGAAAATGTCCGGGAAGACTTGGTTTCTGCCGTCGATGAACCCTTGCACCGAGTCGCGGCCCACCACATAGGTAGTGAATTCAACCACGTTGCTGAACCCGGCGCCGGCCGATTCCAGAACACCGCCAATGTTCTGAAAAACCTGGCGCGTCTGGGCCGCGACATCTCCGGGCCCCACGAGAGCGCCGGAGAGGTCCACACCCACCTGCCCCGCTACATATATCAGCTTCCCGGGGTTCACCGACATTCCGACCGAATAGGCGCCGAGGGGTTGGGGGGCCAGGTCGCTGGTTATCGCTGTGCGCTCCAATTCCGCCATAACGTTCTCCTCGCTTTTCATCGGCATACGGTTCTTGGCGCCGACGTTTATACCCGTAGCAATGCTACACCATTCATCAAAAAAGCCCCAGCGAACCGTTACGAAAGGGCCTTCAGACCCGGGATTATTGTCTCCCGAAATACCTTCACCTCGGCCCGCGGCATATCGTAGCCACCCTCCTGGGTGTGGGTGGGAAAGATGAAGACGTGGTCGATGCCCGCTTCGTCCCGGGCTCGCTTCAGCCGGGCGAGGCATTCTTCAGACGTGCCGAACAGGCCGAAGGCGTCGCATATTTCGGCCGCCTTGGCGTCGCTGATGCTCTCGGGGACGAAATAGTCAGCCAGGTCAATGCCGGCCTCTCGCAGCCAGACGAGGTTGGAGTCGCTGGGGTATTTCAGGTATGGCTGATCGGGCCGAAACCATTGTTGGGGAAAGCGACGGGCGGCCGGGCCATCGTCGGATACCGTCGTTGGAGTGATGAAGATCGTCTGGAAACCTTCGAGGCTGCGTCTCGCTCGTGCCGCTCCGATTTCCAGCCGGCGGCGGGCGGCTTCGACCGCCCGGGGATGGAGTCCGACCAGCAACAGGGCGCCGTCGGCGACTTCCCCAGCCAGCTCCACCATCCGGGGGCCGGCGGCGGTCATGAAAACGGGCGTCGGCCGGGCGCTCAAATTACGCAGACGGGTTTCGACTCCGTTGAATTCCACTCGCTCGCCCCGCAGCAGCCGGCGGATGGTCAGGACGGCCCGACGCATGGCTGCCACCGTGGCCCGGGGCCGTCCAATATTGCCGACGGAGAGATAGCCGGGGCCGACGGTCAGGCGTACCCGCTCCGGCGCAATCTCCTCCAGCGAGTGGGCCAGCGAGGCCAGTACCATTGAATGACGGGTGACCGGGTTGGAGGTCGCCGGGTACAGGGCGAGCCGGGAGGTCCTTTCGGCGGCCAGGGCCAGGGCGAGAAAAACATCGCGCCCGCTGTGCTGATGATCATGGACGCCAACACCGGAAAATCCGGCGGCCTCGCATCCCGCGATGAATTCGGCGGTCTCCTGGACTGGCAGGCCCACGGGCACCCTGATATCCACTTTCATGGAGCGCACCTAACCTTCGGACCAAAGATGGGCGAACCGGCCGGCGACCACCTGCTCATAACCTACGTCGCCGGAGAGCTGGCCGATATTCCGGCAGAACTCGTTGAGGCTGGCAACCGAGTCCGGAGCGATTTCTGCGGAGTAGTAGGGAGCGTCCCGCCGGACCAGGTCCTCAATCAACGCGGCCTCATCGGGCGGGAACAGCCGCCGGCCGACTTCGGCAGCCCGAGACGGATCGGCCCGCAGCGCCTTTTGCGCCGCCACGACCGCGCGCACCGCTCCTTCGGCCGTGGCGGGAGAGTCATCAATCAGCCGGTCGGTGGTGACCAGAGCCGCAAAAGTGTAGTCCCTCGCTGACGGCGGACCGATTCCCTGCCTCGGGTCGAGCACGACGCTGCCTATCCCGCTCCGCACCGCCATCTCGGCTCCCATGGCATTGGCCCAGAACCCGTCGATTGTTCCTTCGTCCAGGGCCCGGGCGGCATGGATACCGAAGGACACGCCAGGGTCGCCGCTGCCGGGCACTGGAGCCAGCGCCACGCCGTCCCGCGCGGGATCCACGTCCGCCTCGGCCAGCAATCGGCGTAGGGCCACGTCCGGGCCGGGCGCCGCTCCGATGCGCAGACCCTTGACCCCGGCAACGTTCCCAGGCTGGACCCCAAGATCGGAACGCAACACCAGCAACCAGAAGGTATGCTGGGACAGAGCGGCCAGCAGCCTGGCGCCCCGCCAACCGGGGAAGGCCGACAGAGTGGCATGGGCGGGACCGGCCACGAAGTCTATGTCGCCGTCCCGCAACGCCGCCATGGCCCGCCCCACCGGGAACACCATCTCCAACTCCGCATCTATGCCTTGAGCCTGAAAGAACCCCAGATCTACGGCGGCAACCGCGGGAAAGTAGGAATTGGACACCAGGTCGGGTACCGCGATGCGCATTGGAGTTATCTCTTGGCGTTTGACTGGGGATCAGGGTTGCAGAAGCTGGTCAGGGTTCCGGACTAGCGGCCCGTCCCATGTGAACCAGCGATACGCTATTCGGGTATGCCCAGAGCTTTACGCACCGCCGCGCCAATGGGCGTGAGCGGGCTTTCCTCGGGTGGGCCGTGGGGCACCATGCGATTGTGGTGGATGGCAACAGCGAGGCGATGCTGAGGGTCGGCCCAGCCCAGGGAGCCGCCGGCTCCGTTGTGGCCGAAGGCTCGGGGGCTGCCGCCCATGGCGCCCATACCGGGACTGCCAGCGAAGTGGAAGCCTCCGATGGTGCCGTGGTGGGGAACGCCATGCACCGGATCGTAATCGCTGGGAGGCCGGGGTATGTGGAAGGTACGCACCCGGTCTTCGGAGAGCAGGCGCACATCGCCCAGTTCGCCGCCGTTGGCCAGCATCGCCCAGAACCGAGCCTGGCTCCGCGCCGTCATGATCCCCTGAGCTCCGGGGATGCAGGCACGACGGACATCGGAGCGGCCGAACACCTCCTGCGTGGTGCCCACCTCCGGCGGGGTGGCCCGGAACCGCAGAGAGTCGGGGGGCAGACCCGGAGCGCCGAGAGGGAGCGGCGGCACATTGGTGAGCTTAGCCACCCGGGGCTCGACCTCGGGGGGAATGCCGGCCCACAGGTCGGTGATGCTGAGGGGCTGACAGATTTCCTCCTGGATGAACTGACCGAAGGGCCGGCGCTGCGGGTCGGTGCGGCGCACGACCTCACCCACGACCCAGCCGAAGGTGTAGGCCATATAGCCACTGCGGGTGCCCGGCTCGAAGAGCGGGCGCATCTCCGCGATCTGACCCACCATCCAGTCCCAGTCGCACATCAGCTCCGGGGTGACGCCAACGGGCATGAGGGGAACTCCGATGCGGTGGGTCAGCGCATCGAACACCGTGCCCTTGTCCTTGCCGTACTTGCCGAATTCAGGCCAGTATTCGGCCACCGGCCGGTAGTAGTCCACCAGCCCGCGTTCGGCCTGGATGTGGAGCGCAGTGGCCGTGACGGCTTTGATGTTGGAAAACACCGGGAAGGGCGTATCACCATCAACCTCCCGGCCGGTGGTCTCATCGGCGAGTCCGCCCCACCGGTCGATTACCAATTCGCCGTCCAGGTAAGCGGCGACTTGGACTCCGATCTCGCCGCGTTCTCCGATGGCGACGTCAATGGCATCCTGTACGATGCTCTGCGAACCCTCTGCCATGGCGCACCTCCCAAATGTAGCTCCTGCAAGATCGCTCGCCTTTGGCGTTGGTTGTACCATCCCCAGAACCGCCGGACAACCCTCGCGGGTATCCAGTTTGCTATTGCGAGCGAAGCGACTTGGCAATCTCAACGTTTGAGCGATGTTTGCTCCGGCGACGAGATTGCCGCGCTCCGCTCGCAATGACAGATTACATTATTGTGTACCCTCGGATTTACGGCAGCAACGGGAGCGGATAGACTGGCTCCAAGCTTCAGGCACTGAACGCGCGGCAACCCGTTCGCAATTGAGCGGCGCGGTTTTCCAAGATCCAGACTCACGGAGGTCGAAGATATGTACAACAAGGCAATGCTCAGCCTGGAACAGGCCCAGAACGCCATTGCGGCCATGATCGCAGATTTCAACCGCGACCCCGACCGACGCAAGGTTGATATGGCCGTGGTGGACGACGCCGGAAATCTGCTGGCTTACGCCCGCATGGACCGCTGCCTGAGACCCACCTTCGCCATTCGCAAGGCTTACACCTCCGCGGTTCGCTCCATGGACACCGCCGCCTTTGCCGAACAACTCAGCAGCACGGGCCGGTCGATTGAGTCCTTCGGGGATCCCCAGTTGATAGCGATACCCGGCGGGGTGGCAGTTTTCCACGATGGAGTGGTGGTCGGCGCCATCGGGGTGGGCGGCCTGCCCAGCGGGTTCGACGACGAGGCCATCGCAAAGGCAGGGGTAGCGGCATTGGGGATCTAAATCGGTTTGGGGTTGTCCATGCAGGGTGGACGCCATTAGAATCCGGTAGATTCGCAGGAACCCTGCCAGCGTTGATCACAAGGGAGGCGCCGCCAATATGAGTTCGAACGACGATCTGGAGCGGATATACCAGGAGTTGCGCCGTCGGGCGGTTGTGGAATTCGGCGAAGATCGCGCCGAGGAGTTGGAATCGTATTTGAGAACGGCGGCGGAACAGATCTTCGACGTTGACCAGGCCGACGTTGATCCTGACCTGGAACCGCTTTTCCAGGAATAGAGGTTGAATCATGCCCGAAATCTACGAGCTTTCGGTGGTGGAAGCCGCCGCCCAAATTCGCGAAGGGACCCTTTCCCCGGTGGCGCTGGTCGAGTCGCTTTTGGCGCGCATTGACGCGCTGGACGGTGATCTGCAAGCCTGGGTTACCATCGACCGGGACGCGGCGCTGTCGGCCGCCCGGCAGCGCGAGGCCGAAGTCCGGGATGGTGGGCCGCTGGGCCTGATCCACGGGGTGCCTGTGGGCCTGAAGGACATCTTCTATACCGAGGGGATGCTCACGGCGTGCGGATCGAAAGTCTATGCCGACTTCGTTCCCACATTCGACGCCACTTCGGTAGCGAGGATCAAAGAGGCCGGCGGGATTATCCTCGGCAAGGCAGTCACCACCGAATTTGCGACCTCAGATCCTTCTCCGACACGCAACCCGTGGAACCTGGAACACACGCCCGGCGGGTCCAGCAGCGGATCGTCGGCGGCGGTGGCGGCGCGGATGGTTCCGGCGGCCCTGGGTTCCCAGACCGGCGGCTCCACGTGCCGCCCGGCCGCCTACAATGGGATCGTCGGCGTGAAACCCACCTATGGGCGCATCAGCCGGTACGGTGTGGCGCCGGTGAGCTGGTCGCTGGATCACGTCGGCATCCTGACCCGTACCGTTGCCGACGCCGCCCTAATGCTGTCGGTACTGAGCGGCGAGGACGACAATGATCCCGGCAGTCTGCGGGAATCCGTGCCTGACTTCACCGCCCAGATGGAGGAGCACGACCGGCCGCCGCGCATTGGGCTGGTGCGGCAGTATTACCAGGACTATGCCACGGCGGAGATGTGGGCGCACACGGAGGCAGTGGCCAATCAGTTGGCGGAGGCCGGGGCCGAGGTCGAGGAGATCCCGTTGCCCGACAGTTTCGCCCGCGTTCACAGTTTCCAACGCATCGTGATGAACGTGGAGTGCGCCGCTTTCCACCAGGCCAACCACCGGGTGCGCGCCGCCGATTACGGGCCGCGTATCCGCGCCGGAATGGAGATGGGCATGATTATGCCGACCACCGCGTATCAGAAGGCCCAGCGGCTGCGTCGGAAGTTCCGCGCTGACATGAGCGAGATGGTAGCCAAGGTGGACGTGGTGATGACGCCGGCCATACCGGCGCCGGCTCCCAGAGATCTCAACACCACGGGCGACGCCGCGTTCCAGGTGCCCTGGACGGCCGCCGGGCTGCCGACGGTGGTGGTTTCGACGGGTCTCAGCGAGCTGGGCATGCCCATGGCGGTGCAGTTCGGCGGCCCGTGGGCGGAGGAGGGTAAGGTGCTGGGCGCGGCGCAGTGGTGCGAGCGGATTGCGGGGTTGAACCAGGCGCCGCCGGTGTAACCACTCAGATCCCATGGAGGGATTAAAGAGCAAATCATGGCGATAGGTCTCGATCCAGCAACAGGTATCTACAATGATCATCCCCGTGGATGTTGGCCATTACACATCATGCGGCCAGTGTCCACAGGCCACTTCACCTTGTACCAAACCTGCGCTAGCTCATACATGACGCCCATGACCCTTGACCCCGCGGTGTTCCACGCGGCGATGGAACAGGGGCGGGACGTATGTGAGTACTGCACAGCGTGGCTGAAAGAACAAGGGCAGAGGCCGGAGGGCCCTCCGGCCTCTTGAACGACAATGCGCCAAGGCCGGAAAGCGCGAGCAGCTCACTCTGCGCTGGTCGCCCACACTCGATAAAGCTTGTTGACATTTTGAAAATCACGCCTTCGTTCCTGCTTTCGCAGGAACGAAGCAAAGCCTCCACGACGGGAACGTTGGTCAGATTTTACGCTCACTGGATTCCCGCTTTCGCGGGAATGACAGTGTTAGTCAACACGTTTTAAACCCGCTGAGGTTCAGCATGACTACTACCGACGCCTTCGCCAAGAATCCAGAACCCGTAGATCGTTTCCGCTTGCCCGACCCGCCGGAGCATCCAGGCGACAAGATGACCAACGCCAAGCACCTGTCCGCCACCGGCAATCATCATCATCTCGCCAAGCATCTGGGCAGCCCGGACACTACCATCGTCGCCGCTGAGCGCTATGTGGTTATCCGGCCCACCCGGAACATGGCCGGCAGCCACTATCCCGACTTGCTGGTGGCATTTGACGTGGACCCGGATCTCTACGAGGCCAGCAACGGCTACATCATCTCGGAGCAAGGCAAGCCGCCGGACTTCGTGCTGGAGATAGCCTCCCGGCATACCGGGCGGATTGACGTGGGCGAAAAGCGAGTTGCTTACGCGGCGGCAGGCATTCTGGAATACTGGCGCTTTGACGAGACGGGGCAATACCACCGGGCGCGGCTGGCCGGCGACCGGCTGGTGGACGGCAGGTACGTGCCCATCGACATCCGGGAACTGCCCGACGGCAGCCTGGAGGGATACAGCACAGTCCTGAACCTGTACCTCCGTTGGGAAAACGGCCAACTGAGTTGGTACGACCCGGCAACGGGGCAACACATCCTGACCTACGAGGACCAGCGACGGATGGCCGAAGCCGAGCGTGAATCTCGAATGCAACACGAGGCCCGCGCCGCCCGGGAGCGGCAGGCCCGCGTCCAGGCGGAGAACCGCGCCGACGCCGCCGAAGCCCAAGTCCGCCAGCTGCAGGAGGAACTCCAACGCCTGCGGGGTGCATAGACAGCGGGGCAGCCTAGTTGGTGAGGCGGTAGATGCCGGACTTCTGGGAGAGCAGGTACAGCTCGCCGTCGTTGTCCTGGGCGAAGGACATGATGCGCCGGCCGGTATCGGCTAATTGCACGTGCTCGACCACCTTGCCCTTGGCGTAGCGCAGGCCAAAGAGCTTGCCGGAGCAGAAGTCGCCGTACACGTAGGCACCGTTCAGCCACGGGATTGCGGAGCCGCGATAGACGTAGCCGCCGATTACCGAGCAGGGTTCGCCGTCCAGAGAGTATTCCCATACCGGCGGGGTCATTCCTTCACGTTGGCAGCCGTCGCGGGGACGGAAGCAGTGGTTGCCCTCCAGCACGTTCCAGCCGTAGTTGGCGCCCCGCTGGATGAGGTCGATTTCCTCCCAGCGGTTCTGCCCCACGTCGCCGGCCCATAGCTCGCCGGTGTCGCGGTCGAAGGAAAACCGCCACGGGTTGCGCAGGCCGTAGGCCCAGATTTCGGCGTCCGCCTTCGGCGGATCTGCCTCCGGCGGATCGGCAAAGGGGTTGTCCGGCGGGATGGCGTAGGGCCGCTGCGGAGTGGCCTGGGATACGTCGATGCGGAGGATGGAGCCGAGCAGGGTTGTGGGGTCCTGACCGTTGCCCGGCGGGTCGCCGGCGGAGCCGCCATCGCCCAAGCCGACGTACAGGTAACCGTCCGGCCCGAAGGCAAGCTGTCCGCCGTTGTGGTTGGGATAGGGCTGCGCCACTTCCAGGATCACCAACTCGCTGTCCGGGTCGGCGGCGGAATGGTCCGGCGAAAGGGTGAAACGGGAGACCACCGACCGGCGGGGTTTGGCGGCCGAGTAGTGGAGATAGAGATGCCGGTCGTTTTTCGGGTCCAGAGCGATACCCAGCAGCCCCTCTTCGGAACCACGGCTATTCACGCGGTCGGTGATGTCCAGGAACTCGGAGACGGTATCGGGGTCGGGATGCAACTCGTTGAATGCCCAGACCCGCCCGGCTTGTTCGGTCACCAGCGCCCGGCCATTCTGCAACTGGACCAGGTTGGTGGGCGCCTGAAACCGCCGGGCCGTCAGCGTCGGTTCCAGCCGGAGGGTATCCAGCCGCGGCGTGGCCGATGGCGATGGGAGCGTCGGGACCGTGGTACGCGCCGACGCCGGGCCGCCGCATCCGGCAGCGAGGGCCAATAGCAAGGCCAGCAGAATTGTCGCTATCGTCGTCATGTCCACAAGCATACTATGCCGGGCCGACTCGGGTGGCTCCAAGCCGGCCGGGGAGTTTTCCCATCTGGGGTTGCCACATTCCGACAGCCCTTTACAATTGTTGGCGGCGCGGCGCGCCTCTGCGCTTTGCCGCATATCGACTTGAGAAGGAGCATTTTCATGCCGGAGATTGAAGACAAGCTGAAAGAATTGGGGTACGAGCTGCCCCCGCCTCGTCCGCCGGGAGCCGGCAACATCATTCCCTCAGTACGCACCGGAAACCTGGTGTTCCTTTCGGGCACCGGGCCGGGGTTGCCCGGCGGCGGTCTGCTGCACGTGGGCAAGTTGGGCGGGGACGTTACCGTGGAGCAGGGTTACGATTGCGCTCGACAGACGATGCTGAACCTGCTGACCAATTTGAAGCGGGAGATTGGAGATCTGGACAACGTCAGCCGGATCGTCAAGCTGCTGGCCATGGTCAACTCCACGCCGGATTTCGGTGATACGCCACTGGTGGCCAATGGCGCGTCAGATCTGCTGGTCAGCCTCTACGGGGACCGGGGCCGCCACGCCAGGTCGGCGGTTGGTATGGCCACGTTGCCGGGGGGGATGCCCATTGAGATCGAGATGATCGTTGAGGTTGCGGACTAGGGGTTGTTGATGTTTCCCGTCATTTCCGCAAAAGCGGGAATCCAGAGCGCCATTGCGACATGAGACCCTGGATTCCGGCTTTCGCCGGAATGACGGGGGAGGAAGCCGGAATGACGGGGGAGGAAGCCGGAATGACGGGGGAGGAAGCCGGAATGACGGGGGAGGAAGCCGGAATGACGGGGGAGGAAGCCGGAATGACGGGAGGAAAAGCTGAAAGATCTTGAGGGAGATGGCTATGGTGGATAATTTCGGAGTTCTGCTGCCGACGAGAGGCGTGCTGGTGTATGCCGGCGAGGGCGGGCCGAGGGTGGAATTGAATTGGCAGATGGCGGAGACGGCCGAGCGGATTGGATACGACTCGGTCTGGATCGGGGACAGCATCACTTCCAAGCCACGCCTGGAGCCGATGACTGCCATGGCGGCGGTGGCGGCGCGCACCAACCGGGTCAAGATTGGCACCGCGGTGCTGCTGAACGCCCTGCGCCACCCGGTCCACCTGGCGCATTCGGCCGCCACCATCGACAACATTTCCGGTGGCCGGGTCATCCTGGGCCTGGGGGCCGGCCGCAGCAACAACCAGATGTTTGTGGATGAACACGCCGCCGTTGGAGTGCCGATAATGGAACGGGCGGCGCGAATGGAGGAGAGTATCCGGGTGATGCGCGGGCTATGGTCGGGGGAGCCGTTCACCAGTGAAGGCGAGTTCTACCCGCTCCAGGACGTCGCCCTGGAACCTCGCCCGGTTCAGCCGTCCATCCCCCTGTGGATTTCCAGCAACTGGGTGCGGCGAGGGTTGGCCAGGGTCGCCGAGTTGGGCGATGCCTGGATAACCAACGTGCCGTCGCCGGACCGGTTCAGCCAGTGTTGGGAGCGGATTGAACAATGCGCCGGGGAATTGGGCAGGGACGCCTCGGAAATCGGGCGCTGCCTTTATATTTCGGTGAATTTGAAGGACGATGCCGAGGCGGCCCTGGATGAAGGCGATCAGTTCATGCGGGCCTACTACAGCGTTCCCTACGACGTAATCAGCAAGCAGTTGCTGTGCGTGTTCGGGCCGCCTAGGAAAAGCATCGAGGCGATCAAGACGTACCAGGAACGCGGAGCCGATTACTTCATTGTCCGGTTCGCGTCCCCCGACCAGATGGGTCAGTTGGCGCGGTTCACCGATGAGGTTCTGCCCTACGTCACGTGACGGAACGCAGCGTCAGCGGCTGCGGTCGGCGAACTCGGATTTAGCAGCCTCGACCAAGGTGGCGTCGCACAGCAAATCGGCGGCGGTCAGGCTGAGGGCTTTGGCGACCTGCAAGGCGTTGGACAGGGCAAGGTCGGTGATCGCAGTCGCAGCCATATCCCTGGTGTGAGACGCTACCGGGGTTTCGCTGACGGCGTAGCGCAGCTCGAAGGCCGGCATCACCTGGCTGACGTTGCCGAAATCGGTGGACGCTCCGCTGCCGGCGCGACCGGGGATGGGGTCGTCCAGCCGGATGCCCAATTCTCTGGCGTTGGCCGCAAGGGCCTGGGCCAGGGTGACGTTGGGCTGGACATTTTCGTAGAAGGGATAGAACTCCTCGACCTCCAGGCGGGCGCCGGTCATGGCGGCGGCGCCTTCGGCCACCTGCAATACCTTGCCTACGACAACATCGCTGAGGTATTGCCCGTCTCGGGACCGGAGCATGAAGTTGGCGGCGGCGAACTCGGGCACCACGTTGGGGGCCAACCCGCCGTCGGTAATGACGCCGTGGATGCGGACGTCATCGCGCAGGTGCTGACGGAGGGCATCGATGCCGGTGAAAAGGTGGATGACCGCGTTCAAGGCGTTGATGCCGGCCTCGGGCGCGGCGGCGGCGTGGGCGGCCTTGCCGTGGTACATATAGCGGTAGCCGACCATGGCCAGGCTCCAGCTTTCCCCTTTGGGAGAGGCGGCGGGAATTATGGTGCGGTTGGAGAAAGGGTGAGATGAAAGGGTGGCGTCCACGTCGTTGAACACGCCGGCTTCCAGCAGCCGGATCTTGCCGCCGCCGCCTTCCTCGGCGGGCGTGCCAATGATCTCTACGCGACCCGGCAGGTTCGGCGCGTTGGCTTGCAGGCCCAACGCCGCGCCCATGGCGGCCATGGCGATGAGGTTATGTCCACAGCCGTGACCGATTTCGGGCAGGGCGTCGTATTCGGCCAGCACAGCGATGGTCGGGCCATCGCCGCCCCCGCCGGGGATAGTGGCTTTGAAGGCCGTCTCCACGCCGCCGATGCCGCGCTCCACGTGGAGGTTGTTCTGCTCGAGGAATCGGGCCAGGGCATCAGAGGAGTAGTACTCCTGGTAGTTCAACTCCGGATGGGCGTGAACGTCTTTGGAAAGGTCGAACAGGGCTTGCCGCCGGTTCTCGATTGCCGAGTTGGATCCGGCGGCCAGTTCTGCTTTGGATCCGGGATGGGTGGTAGCCATGATCTGCGTTCTCCTGGAGAGTGGCGCTGCGGGTCGGTCAGATGCCATATTCTACAAGGATTGCGTCAAGGGATACCACGTTGCGAGGAATGTCGTAGTTTTTCGGGATTTGCTCCTTGGTTTGGTCGGTGGTTTGAGTGGTTGGCTGTTTGCTTCGGGTTCGGGGGTTCAGGCTGTCGGCGCTACGGCCAGAGAGCGTTTTTGCGAATTGATCTCCTAGGTTTGCGCGTGCTGACGGTTCATTGTGAATGAACCACCCTCGCGCAGCGGTGGTGAGACCCGCCGTACTGGTCTATGCGGTGCCGTAGAAAAACCGGCCCTGAGCGATAGCCAGCGGTGCATGAGATCCGACGTGCCGTCCGCCTGCGGCGGACGACGGTTGGCCGTGTTACCTGAACCCTGTGAACCCGATATTCAGATGTGATTTCGGCAGGTGGGCCGTGGCCTTGGGCTTGCTGCCTTACGCGTGGAGTATAGTGTAGCGAACTGATGTGCTGGTATGCAAGGGGTGGGGTGTCACTCACAGGACGATTGCAAAGTCCTTTTCATCCGCTCATGGTGAGCCTGTCGAACCATGCTGCGCTCCGGTCAAGCCATCCTTCGACAAGCTCAGGATGAGCGGAATCAGGGTATTCATCGACTTTGCAATCGTCCTGGTGTCACTCACGCGTACCCACTTTCCGGGGGCGGAATGTCAGAAGCAGGATTTCCCGGATTTGACGGATTATCAGGATTGAGATCATCCGACGGCAGCGTCGCACCCAATCCGGCACATCCTATAAATCCGGTAAATCTTGCTTCTGACAAGCTACCAAAATGGCTCACGCGTACCCAGTTTGTCATCGCGAGGAGCGAAGTCCGCCGCTGGCGGATGGCGATCTCGTTCCAAGAGCGACGTTCGTTACCGCGACGAGATTGCCACGCTGCGCTCGCAATGACAGTTTGGGGAAAGTGGGTACGCGTGAGGTGGGGTGTCACTCACGGGGTCGTTCGGTTGTCATTGCGAGGAGCGTGGTTCGCCTCTGGCGGATGGCAATCTCCTTGGCGAAGGGATACCTTGGTGATAAGCCGTTAAAGCCTCACCGAGATTGCTGCGCTGCGCTCGCAATCAGGACGATTGCAAAGTCGGCGGAACCTCCTGATCCGCTCATCCTGAGCTTGTCGAAGGATGGCTTGACCAGAGTAGCGCATGGTTCGACAGGCTCACCATGAGCGGAGGTACAAGGACTTTGCAATCGTCCTGCGCTCGCAATGACGGGAACTTGACTACCAGAGGCGGAACGCTGCCGGGTCATCGCCCGCTGGGAAATGCACGGGAAGCGTCCGAATAATGGATTTGCTCGCACAACGCGGCGCGTTGTGGGGTACTATATGCGCAATTGTGACCGTATATTGAGACTGCCGTTCGGACTGTTGGGTCCCGGCGAGGAGATGATTAGATGGCCGATAAACAGATCTGGTGCGCATTCGGCGTCGATCTGGACGCCGTTGGGGGTTGGTTGGGGTCTTATGGTGGTGAGGACTCTCCCGACGATATATCCCGTGGGTTGTTTGCCGGCGAAGTGGGCACGCCGAGGCTTTTGAAGCTGTTCGAGCGGCTGGACGTCAAGACCAGTTGGTTCATCCCCGGCCACTCCATTGAGACTTTTCCGGACGAATGCCGGATGATTGTGGAGCAGGGGCACGAGGTGGGGATGCACGGCTACTCCCATGAGAACCCGATTTCCATGTCGCCAGAGCAGGAAGAGGCGGTGCTGCTGCGCTGCATCGACCTGATTACCGAGCTTTCGGGGCAGCGGCCCCGGGGTTACGTCGCGCCGTGGTGGGAGTTCAGTCACGTGACCAACGAGCTGCTGCTGAAGCACGGCATCAAGTACGACCACAGCCTGATGCACAAGGACTTCGAGTGCTATTACGTGCGCGTGGGCGACCGGTGGACCAAGATCGATTACGCCATGCCGGCCGACTACTGGATGCACGCTCTGGAGCGAGGCGAGGAGACGGATTTGGTGGAGATCCCGGCCAACTGGTATCTGGACGATTTGCCGCCGATGATGTTCATTAAGAAGTCGCCCAACAGCCACGGGTTCGTCAATCCCCGGGACATCGAGCAGATGTGGCGCGACCAGTTCGATTGGGTGTACCGGGAGTACGACGAGGCGGTCTTTCCCATTACCATCCACCCCGACGTCAGCGGCCGCCCGCAGGTGCTGCTGATGCTGGAGCGGATTACGGAGTACATCCGGTCCCACGATGGGGTGCGGTTCGTCACGTTCGAGGAGATCGCGGACGATTTTCTGGCGCGGCATCCGCGACGATGAACGTTAGATAAATCAGAAAACCCGGGAACGTGTCCGTGAGAACCGATTGCCCCCGGCCGGTAAAATGGGAGAAACAGGATGTTTTTCCGACACACAACACGGTCAGAGGAGGAGAAATCATCATGGCTATCTTGGGAAGAATTGGCACGGCGATGCGCGACGCCCTCACCGGCACCTTGGAGGGAACCGGCCGGGTGGGCAACGTGGCAATTGACACGGTTAGAGACACCACGGCGAACGCCCTGCGCAGCGCCCGCACGGTGGGAGGCGAGGTCGGCAACCTGGCCCAGGACGCCATCATCGGCACGTTGCAGGCTACGGGGAACGTGGGAGGCGTTGCCGGCACGGTGGTGCGCGACTCCGTGATCGGAGTGATCCAGGGCGTCGGCATGGTTGGCGTCGCAACCACCACCATGCTGCACGACGTGGTGGTGGGGGCGATCCGCGGGTCCAGCGACGCGGGAGCCGAGTTGGGCACGGCGGCCCAGCAGGCCGTAGAGGGAGCACTGCGCGGCGGCGCCTCCGTTGGCTTGACTGCGGAGGAATCGGTCGTCCAGGTCACACGAGGCACCATCGACGGCACCCGTGAGATCGGCGGCGCGCTGACCGATGCCGCGCGCGGCACCGTGTCCGGCGTCGTGACCGCCGTCGCCGCGACTTCCGGCGATGTGGTGATCGCGACCACCGAGACCACGCGACAGCTGGTCAGCAGCGCGGCGACGACGGGTGAAGACGTCGCCCAGGTGGCCGTGTCTGCGGTCAACGGCGCCATCGACGCGGCGCGCGCGACGGGTCAGAACGTGGAGGAAACCGCGGCGGCGGCGGCCCGGGGCGCCATCGAGGCGGCCTACGACGTCAGCGACGCCGCCGGCGACGCGGTGCGGAACGCGGCGACCGGCACGATCAGCGGCGTTCGCGTCGTCGCCGACACTGCCGTGTCCGGGAACAACAACGAGCGGAACAATGCCTAGCCGTCAACTCCCGTTTGAGGCAACAAATGGGCCGCGCCGCTGAAATACGGCGCGGCTCAAAACATATTGCAAGGGTCATGGATCAGAGAACCAACCAACAGTCGGGAACGGTGCGATCAGTGCGGAACGCGATGGTCCGCAGGATCGGGTCTCTTGGCGGCGGAATCCCCAGGTCAACGCTTCGTTCGGCAGCGCGCTCCGCAGTCAGCGGAACGCGGTACGTGAGCGGCGGCGCGGCGCATCTGGGACGGGATGCCGTCGCCGGGGCGGTTCAAGCCATCGAAGAGGTGGGCGGCGAGGCTGGATCCATGGTTCGGGACACCATGATCGGTGTCATAGAGGGCACCAACCAGGTGGTTTCGATTACCACTCCGGCAGTCAGGGACATGGTGGTTGGCGCGATACACAGTTCCAGCGACAGCGTGTCCGACGCCGTCGACGTAGGCCGGGGAGCAATCGAAGGCGCCATAGTGGGCGCGGTATCCGTGGGCATCGACAGCGAACGGGCCGCCGCGTCCGCGGTTGCGGGGGCGATAGAAGCCATGACGGAAGCCGGCGCCGATACGGCCGACGCAGTGCGGGCAGCCGTGAGCGGAGTGGTTTCGGGAGTGGCTGCTGCCGATGGCGACGTGGTTGCCGCTACGGAAGCGGCTACGTATGCAATGCTCGCTCACGGCGCTGATGCGGAAACGGCATCGGATGACATTGCCAACATGGCCGAGCACGCGGTGGATGCGGCCCTCACCGAAGTCGCGGAAAACTCGGAGATGGACGTGGAGGTGGTAGTGGCGACGGCGACGGGCGCCGTCGCCGCGGCTTATGACCTGGGTCAATCACAAGGCGACCACGCGCGGCGCTCAGTGTTGATGAGACTCTCGGGACCGGCAGGGCAGGCGGTTCCCGAACTGACCTTGCAAGCCAACCAACTGAGGGAGCGTTTGGCGGAAGAACTGCCCCGGGGCCGGGCGGCCTGGCGGGGACGGGCGATTTACCGGGCGGTCCGGACGCTGATTCGGGAAGGGGGCATCGACATGGCGGCGTCATTGGCGTATTACACGGTGATGTCGTTCTTCCCGCTGATGGCGTTGGTGGCCATGGCAGTAGCGTTGTTTGCAGATCCTGAAGCGGTGGGAGCGGGAGTCACCGCTCTCGTCGCGCAGTATTTCCCGGCTTCGGCCGATTTGTTGAGTGAAGCAGTCCAACACCTGTTCAAAGGCACTTTGGCCATGGGCATGGTTGCCTTGATAGCCACCCTGATCGGCGCCAATGGTCTGTTTATGGCCGCGGAACGCGCGGTGAACCGGCTATTCGGCGTGAGAACCCGGGGGCTGCTCGGCACAACTTTGTCAGAGGTGGTCGTTGCCACCAGCGTCGTAATTTTGTTTTCTCTATCGATGATGGTCACCGCGCTATTTCAGGTGGGATTGGGATTTCATTCCGCTTTCGCGGATTGGCTGGGCTCCGGCGCCGGACATTTGCTATGGCTGATGGGCGGGCTGTCAACACTGGTACCGGCGCTGATTACGGCATTGCTGTTCACGACCGTGTACCGCTATATGCCCAACGTTCCGGTTCACTGGAGAGACGCCGCCTACGGCGGCCTGGTGGCGATGTGCCTGTTCGAGCTCGGCAAGCATCTGTTTTTCTGGCTCTCCGGCATGGCCACGCAGCGGAGCGTGATCTACGGGCCGGTGGCCGCCTTCGTGGTCCTGTTGATGTGGTCGTTCCTGGCCGGCCTGATTTTCCTGTACGGGGCCGCCCTGACGCAAGCCGCCGGAGAGCTGCGTCCCGGCCGCCAACTATCAGCGCGATAATGTGGCAATATGGCCGGGAACGCATGGGTTATCGCGGGGGCGGCGGCGGTTGCCCTCATGCGCGCCCGCTGTGCAGTCACAGGAGTGGTGGACGGGCATTCTTGCCCGGGTACGCCGGCGGCCGTTGTAGAATGGCACGGACAAAAACGTCCATGCCACCGGGAAGTGGGTAAGCGTGAGCCAGGACTACCTGCACACACCCATTGATCGAGTGTTATACACATACTGCGATCATCAGGAGCCAAACATGCGCAGCATCGACATTCACGCCCATCTGACGCCGCAATGCTTCTGGCGCGCCACCGAAAACGGCGGCGACTGGCACACGCTGCGGCGCGAAACGGACGCCAACGGACGCCCCATCCTGGTGTCGGGGGGCGGCCGGGGACAGTTGCCGCCCAAGGCCAGCTGGACGCCGGAGCAGCGACTCGCCGACATGGATTCCCTCGGCGTGGACGTGCACGTGGTTTCGCCATTTGGCGGGTTCTACAACTACGACATGGACGTTGACGTAACCGTGGCTACATCGCGGGAATGCAACGACGAAATCAGCCAGATGACGCAGTCCTGGCCCGACCGTTTCTCCGGCCTGGCGACGCTGCCCATGCAGGACGTGCCCGCCGCGATAGCCGAGTTGGAGCGGGTTATGGTGAACCTGGGCTTCAAGGGCGCGATGATTGATGACAAGATTAACGGCAAGCTGCCGGACGAACCGGAGTTTATGCCCTTCTGGAAGGCCGCCGAGCAATTGGGCGCGGTCATCCTGTTCCACCAGTCCGGCGATACCATCGTAGATGCGCGCATCAAGCGCTACCATCTGCCCAACTCGGTGGGGAACCTGGCCGACCGGACGCTGACCTTCGCGTCGCTGGTCATGGGCGGCGTGATGGACGCCTGCCCGGAGCTCCGCGTCTGCCTGTCCCACGGCGGCGGTTTCGCCTGCTACGGAGCCGGCCGTATGGATCGGGGCTGGCAGAGGATCCCGGAGTCGGAGCGGCTGGCCGCCGAGCCGCCCAGCGCGTATCTGAACCGTTTTTACTACGATTGCATCGTGTACACCGAGCAATCCCTGCGGTTCCTCATCGATTCGGTAGGCATTGACCGGGTGGTGTTCGGCACCGACTGGCCCTACGATATGGCGCAGGACTGGCCTGTTTCCTGGATATTGGCCATGGAGAGCATTACCCAGGAAGAGAAGGACGCGATTCTGTGGAAGAACCTCGAGAACCTGCTGGGAATATAGCCGACGCCGGCTCGATACCCCGTGCTTTGGAGGAGAGATCGTGAGACACATTGACGTTCACGCCCACCTGGCGCCGCAAATCCTTTGGCGGGCTTTTGACAACGGCGGGGATTGGCACGGGATGCGCTACGAGGCCCTGGGCGATGCCGAATTCATCGCCGGCCATGGCAAGCGGATTCTGATCAACTCGCCCAAGATACGTTACACCCCGGAGCAACGGCTGGCCGATATGGACGCCGAGGGGACGGACGTTCAGGTGGTATCCATTCACACTCCCCTGTTTCCTTACCATTGGGAAACCACCGAGGCGATACAGGCTTCGCGGGAGGTGAACGACGAAATCGCCGGCATGACCGGGAAGTGGCCCGAGCGGTTCGCCGGTCTGGCCACGCTGCCGGTACAGGACGTTGACGCCGCTATCGACGAACTGGAACGGGCCGTGAAAGTTCTGGGACTCAAAGGCGCGGAGTTGGATATGGTGGTCAACGGCCTGAACTGGGACGAACCGCAATTCCGGCCGCTGTTCAAGGCGGCGGAGTCGCTGGACGCTCTGCTGTTCTTTCATCCGCAGCCCCAGGACAACATTGTGGCGGTGGAACGGACGCTGCGGTACGGCCTGCCCAACAGCGTGGGCGTGGTGATGGAGGACGCCCTGGTGGTGGCGACGCTGATTTGCGGGGGCATCCTGGAGGAATGTCCCAATCTGAAGGTGTGCATCGCCCACGGCGGCGGCGGGGCCTGTTTCGCCATGGGGCGGGTGGACCATGGTTGGCAAGTGCGCTCGGAAGCCCGGGGCAATATCCTGAAGCCGCCCAGCGCATACCAGAGCCGGATTTACTACGATTTCCTGACCAGCAGCGAAGCCGGCTTGCGTTTCCTCATCGACGCCGTGGGCGCGGATCGAGTCGTTATCGGCAGCGACTGGCCGTTTGTGGGTTGGGATCCTTCTCCCGGCGGATGGCTGGAAGGGTTGGAGAGCCTTTCCACCGACGAGAAGGAAAAGATTGCCTGGAAGAATCTGGAAGGGTTGCTGGGGATTTGACGTGCGGACGGTGTGAGAAACACCCATCCAGACGCTCATGCGTACCCCGTTTGTCATGGCGAGGAGCGTAGTCCGCCGCAGGCGCATGGCAATCCCGATGGGTGGCGATGTTTGCTCCGGCGACGAGATTGCCACGCTGCGCTCGCAATGACAGGTTGCGCAAAGTGAGTGCGTCTGTGTCCAGGGGATTTGACGTGCGGACGGTGTGAGAAACACCCATCCAGACGCTCATGCGTACCCCGTTTGTCATGGCGAGGAGCGTAGTCCGCCGCAGGCGCATGGCAATCCCGATGGGTGGCGATGTTTGCTCCGGCGACGAGATTGCCACGCTACGCTCGCAATGACAGGTTGCGCAAAGTGAGTGCGTCTGTGTCCAGCCGCGATACCACCGGAAGCGGGTTTGTAGTACATTACCATCAGCTCAAGATCTGCATAGATCCCAACCAGAGGAAATTGACATGAACGCAAGTGGAAAACCGGTCGCCGTCGTGATCGGGGCGACGTCCAAGTGGCAGGCAGACGGCCGCAACACGCATCTGGTACACGGTGGAGACATAGACGACAGCCACCTGCCGGTGGGGGTGCGGTGGGGCGTGGGCGGGGCGGTCTCGCAGAAATTTGCCCAGGAGGGCTTTCTCACGGTGCTGACCACCCGCAACGCGGCCAACGCAGCCCCGCTACAGGCGGCGATAAATGAGCAGGGCGGCGACAGCATGATCGTGGAACTTGACCTGTCAATCCCGCAATCCATCACCGACGCTTTCGCCGAGATTCGAGAAGAGGCCGGCGACCCGGACGTGCTGGTCTATAACGCGGGGTACATCGACGGGCGCGACCTTCCGCCGGAAATGGAACTGCTGGAGCATACTCCCATCGAAGTGTTTGAGACTGCCCAACACATTTCCAGCAGCGGGCCGTTCCTGGTCGCCAAGGAAGTGCTGCCGGCGATGCGGGAACGGGGGGAGGGCACCATCCTGATCTCCAACAACCCGTCTTCGCTGCGGGGCCGGAAGCGGTACACCGGGCAGTCGCTGTATTATCCGCGGGTGATGATGCGGACGTTGGCACAGGTGTTGACCGAGGAATATTCGGAGTATGGCATCCACGTTGCCAACGTGATTATCGACGGGACGATTGATTCGCCGGGCACACGGGCGACGCCGCGGGCCCAGCAGCACCCGGAAATGATCATCAATCCCGTGAAGATTGCCGAGGCGTTCTACTACCTGCACACCCAGGATAAATCCTGCTGGACCCACGAACTGCAATTGACTCCCTACGCCGCCAAGCCGGCTTTCTAACGGGCTGATACCGTTGGGTAGGGGCGAATGATTATTCGCCCCTACCAGGCAAAGGAGCATTTAGCATGGATGTCGGAATGATGATGGTCTTCTCAAGCTACGGCTGGGAAGATGGGTCGGACGCCCAGATGTGGGAGGAGGAACTGAAGCTGGCCGAAATCGCGGCAGGCTCCGGCTTCGATAGCCTCTGGTCCGCGGAACACCACTTCAACGATTACTCCTTCGTACCGGACAATATCCAGTTGATGACCCACCTGGCGGCCAAGCATCCCAACATCGACGTTGGGACCGCCGCCGTGATACTGCCCTGGCATAATCCCCTGCGGGTGGCGGAGAACGCGGCGGTGCTCGATATGTTGAGCGGCGGTCGGCTCCGGCTGGGGTTCGGAAGGGGCCTGGCGCGGCGGGAATTTGAGACCTTCGGCGTGAGCATGGACGAATCGCGGGAACGCTTTGACGAAGCGGCGCCGATGATCGTTGAAGCGCTGAACACGGGCGTTATCGAGGGCGACGGAAAGTATTACAAACAGCCTCGGACTGAGATCAGGCCCAGGCCGCAACATTCCTTCGACGGGCGCATATACGCGGTTGCCGCCAGCGAGGAGTCGGTGCTGTCGGCGGCCAAACTCGGCGCGCACATCGTCATGTTCGCCGACCGCCCCTGGGAGATGCGGATGGAGGGCATTGAGCGGGGGCGCGCTTTGCACCGGGAGTTTCACGGCACGGAGCCGCCGGCCCTGATGCTCACCGAGTTTGTCGTGTGCGGCACGGATCTCGAGCAAACCGAAGCAGAAGCCCGACAGTATCAGGGCAAGTTCGTGGAGAGCAACTTCTATCACTATGAATTTCTGGGGGATCACTTCAGGACGGTGAAGGGGTACGACGCCTACCAACAGAAAGCGGAAATCGCGCGTTCCGCGGGCCTTGACGGGGCCATCGAAGGTTTTATGAAGGCGGCCAGCTGGGGCACGCCGGACAAGATCCTGCGCGGGATTGAAGAGCGGCGGGCGCTGCTGGGCGATTTTGAGTGGAACGTGGCTTTCCGGTTCGGCGGTATCCCTTACGATATTGCTGAGCGTAGCCTGCGGCTTTTTGCCGAAGAAGTGCTGCCGGTGATCAAGTCCTGGTAGCGCAAGGGTAGCGTTCCGTTTTAGGTGGTTTAATTTGGCAAAATCCAGTTGCCCGTGCGTGCAGGGGCGAATAATTCTTCGCCCCTACGAAGGGAAACCATCTAAATTGCAACGCTAGCTAGCGCAAGGAGTCTCCTGTATGAGTGAGATCCATGGCACTGGCGCCATTCCATGGCGCGATTGGGGAGGGGATGCCTTTGAGGCAGCCCGGACCGAGGAAAAGCCGGTGCTGCTGACGCTGGGCGCCACGTGGTGCCACTGGTGCCATGTCATGGACGAAACGGCCTACGCTGACCCGCGAGTAATTGAACTGGTCAATTCCCGCTTCATTCCGGTTCGAGTTGACGTTGACCAACGGCCCGACATTGCGCTCCGGTATAACCAGGGCACGTACCCGTCGGTGGCGTTTCTGACCGCCAGCGGTGAGTTTCTGGCCGGGCGACCGTACACTCCGGCGGACGAAATGGCGGCCCTGCTGGAGCGGATCTCCAGCGGGGAGTTCGTGGCCGAAAATGGGCGTCGGGCGGAATCCGTCTCCAAAGCGGGCGCGGCGTCCGTGGAGGCGGCGCTGGAACGGCTCATGGAGCTGTACGACGAGGAATTTGGCGGGTTCGGAGTGGAGCCGAAACAACCGCCGTGGGAGGCTTTGCACTTCCTCACGGCCCGTTACGGGCTTACCGGCGACCGGACGATCCGGGGAATGGTGGAAAAGACGCTGCAAGGGATGTGGGATGGGATCTATGACCGGAAGGACCAGGGGTTTTTCCGATACTCGGTGAGCCGCGACTGGAAAGTTCCGCATTACGAAAAGATGCTGGTCAGCAACGCGAGCCTGGCGATAGCGTACGCGGAGGCGTACCAGATTACGGGCAAGACCGGGTACAAGACCGCTGTGGAGGGGATCCTGCGATACCTGTTGACCGCGCTGTTGAGTCCTGACGATGGACTGTTCTACGCCAGTCAGGACGCCGACGAACCCTTTTACCAAATGTCCTGGAAGGACCGGGACGTGAACACTCCTCCGCCGGTTGACCGGACATTTTACGCCGGATGGAACGCTTTGGCCGCTGATGCGTTGATCCGGGCGGCCGACGCTTGCGGAGGCGCAGCGCGCCGGGACCTGGGATACGAAATCCTGGAACGGTTGTGGGAACGCTGCTGGACTTCCGCAGGGGGGTTGCAGCACCTGGTCGGCGGGCGTGGCGACACGGCCGCGATTTTTGCCGATCAGGTGAATTTTCTGCGAGCCTGGTTGACGGCGTACCAATCGTCCGGGCGTCAGGTTTTCCTGGAACGGGCGGTTGATGTAGCGACGACGGCGGAGCGGCTATTCGGGGCGGCGGACGGCGGCGGCTACGACACTACCTCGCCGCGTTCGTTCGAGGCCGCACTGCTACCCCGGGAGCGGTTGGTGATAGACAATGGACGCTGGGCCGAGGCGCTGATTTGGCTGTCCCTAGTGACCGACGACCACGAATATTCGGAACGGGCGGCCGTTGCTTTGAGCGTTTTTGAGACCGTCGTTCCGGGGAAATCCTACCTGGGCGCCCATGCCTCGCGCCGTATGGAAGAGGATGAAGAAGCCCTGTTCCTGCCGGCGGGAGCGGCATGGGGACGGGCCAAAGACCTTCTAACCCAGGGGCCGGTCAGCCTGACGCTGGTTGGGGATTCTTCCAGCCCGGGTTATCGGCGGTTGCACCAGTCGGCGTTGCGCGTCTATGCTCCCCACAAGGTGGTGCGGCCATTGGACACGGAGCGGGAGGCGCGGCAAATCCGCCAACTGGGTTTTCCGCTGCGCGCCGAGGCGGCGTTGTACGCTTGCATGGGGGACCGCTGCCTGGCTCCCATCACCAGGCCGGTGGAGGTTCGGGAACTGGCCCGGTCACGGCCCTGGGCAGACTGGTGACCGTCGATCAAGGCCCAACGGAAATACCTCACGCGCACTCAGTTTGCCATTGCGAGGAGCGAAGTCCGCCGCAGGCGGATGGCAATTTCGCGGACAGAGCAACGATCCTTCCGGTGACGAGATTGCCACGCTGCGCTCGCAATGACAGGTTGCGCAAAGTGGGCGTGCGTGAGCGGAAATACCGATTGACAAAGGGAAAGGGGAAGAGTGATGCCAGAGCAACAACGTATGACCACGAGGCTCAAGGAGCTGTTCGAGCGTCCCGAGATATTCGTGCTGGCCGGCGGGATGAACGCCATGGGCGCGAAGATGGCGGAGGCGCTGGGGTACGAAGCCTTTTACATGTCGGGCGGCAACACGTCGGCGCAGCTGATGGGTTTGACTGAAGGCGGCACCAGTATGCGCGACATGGTGGACAACGCCCGGCGCATCGTGAACACGATAGACATTCCGGCGTTTGTCGATATGGATACGGGCTACGGGGACGCGATACAGGTCTATGAGACGGTGAAGGAGTACATCCGGGCCGGCATCGCCGGCACCCATCTGGAGGACCAGACTTACCCGCCCAAGTCCGGGCCGCGTCGGCGTTGCGTTTCCATCGAGGAGATGGTGGGGAAGCTGCGCGCCGCCATGGACGCCAAGATGGAGTATGACCCCGACTTCGTGATTGTCGCCCGGTGCGACTATGCCGGTGTGCCCGGAGCCACCTTCGAGGAGGTGATGGAGCGATGCCTGGCCTACAAGGAACAGACCAACGTGGATGTAGTCTGCCCCGCCGTACAGTCCTGGGAGGAAAACCGGGAAGCCATCCGGCGCATCCCGGGCCCGGTGCTACCGCTTTTCACCCACGGCAGCCAGACGCATCCCACGCTGGAAGAGTTGCAGGAAGCCGGGGCCGCCGCGGCCTGGTATCCCGCACTGACCACGATGGCGGGTCTCCAGGCGTCCTGGGATTTCCTGAGCGAGTTCCAGGAACGCGGCACCCATGCCATCGACGATTTCCTGACCAGGGCGGCCCAGAGCCGGTGGGGCGTGGCCACCAACGGCGGCATCCTGGGCGCCGACCGCATCCGCGAGATGGAGGACAAGTACCTGCCGTAGGGGAGACTGAACCAGGAACACAGGGCGGGCTAACCTTATAGGGCGTGTGTCAATGGCCGATTGACAAGCGCCGAAGACCGGCAATAAGCTCCAACCGCAGCGGAATCAGAGAAAATTGGGAAGTCCCATGTTTGAAGACGAAGCATTCAAGGGGGGATCATGAAATATGACGTTGTCATCGTCGGTGGGGGAGCGGCTGGATCGGTGTTGGCCAGCAGATTGGCCGAAAACGCGAACACCTCCGTTCTGTTGCTGGAGGCCGGGCCGGATTATCCTGATCCAGACCATCTCCCGGACGAGATCAAGTTCGGCTACACAAGCTATGCGGAATCCCCGGAGTCGGAGCATAACTGGGCCCTGCGGGGAACGATCACCGAGGAGCAGGGTGAGATCCACGTGGCGCAGGGCAAGGTGATCGGAGGCGGGTCGTCCATCAACGGTCAGGCCATGCAAAGGGGGTTGCCTGAGGATTTCGACTCCTGGGCTGCCATGGGCAACGATGAATGGTCTTACGACAAGGTGCTGCCTTACTTCAGAAAATCGGAGCACGATCTCGACATTCGGGATGATTTTCATGGAACCGACGGACCGATGCCGGTAAGGCGTCGTCAATCCGGTCCCTGGGCAGACATCCAAACGGCCTTTCACGCAGCCTGTTTGGAGGCTGGTTACGGGACAGTGGAGGATACCAATGGCCCGAACCCCGCGGGCGTTGGCGTGTGGCCCTCGAACAACCTGGACGGCTGGAGGATGAGCGCTGCGATCACTCACCTGAATCCCATGCGCCACCGTCTCAACCTTACGGTGCGGGGAGGGGTTTTCGTCAGGAAGGTATTGATCGAGGATCTGAAGGCCGTCGGCGTGGAAGTGGAAAGCGGGGGCGAGATTTTCAACGTTGAAGCGGACCGGGTGGTGTTGAGCGCCGGGGCTCTCAAGTCGCCCCACCTGCTGATGCTGTCGGGAATCGGCCCCAAAGACCAACTTGAGCAATTCGGGATACCGCTCGTTCATGAGCTTCCCGGAGTGGGGCAGAACCTGTTCAACCACCTGAGCGCCCAGATCACCTTTAAAGTCAAAGACGGAATGTCCCTGACTTCCGACGCCGATGCGGCGCGTTTTTGTCTGCACTACACCTCCCGCGGGTCCAGCGAAGTCAATGATATGTTGCTGAGGACCACCCCGATGGTTGACGAACGGCCGGAGCGCGTCCCCGGTTTGCGGACCAAGTTCCTCAACGATGACGTTCCTGCGGACCGGGTGGCGCGGATCTCGTGCACGCTGGGACTACCCGACGGCGCAGGATACGTCAGGCTGGCGTCTGCCGATCCCGCGGTGCAGCCGGAGTTCAACTACCGCTACCTTCAGCATCCCAACGACATTCGTCGGGTGAGGGAAGGCATCCGAATGGCCATCGGATTCCTTGAAACCGAGGCGTACAAAGACGTGGCCGATTACCGGCTCCACCCAACTGATGACATTCTGGCCGACGACGACGCTTTGGACGTCTACATCCGCCAAACCGTTGGCACGGCCAGGCACGTGTCCGGCACCTGCAAGATGGGCCCGGATTCAGACCCAATGGCGGTGGTGGATCAATACTGCAGCGTCAAGGGAGTAAAGGGGTTGTCGGTGGTCGATGCGTCGGTGATGCCGCGGGTTACAAGGTCAGGCGGCAGCCATGCAACGGTTGTCATGATAGGGGAACGCGCCGTGGACTTGATTGCGTCGGCTTAACCCCACCTTACCGCGGTCTGAAATCTATGGTCTAAGAGGGTGTCTGCATTGGACACCCTCTTAGCAGGACCGCAGCACAGAAACTTGGCGGTCTGTTGCGCCCCCCTAGCCCCGGTCGAACCGGGCCATCTGGTCAACGATGTCCACCCCGACGGTTTCACTCCATGCGGACAAGAGTTGCTGGACTATGGGCCCGGGCCGCCCGTCTCCGATCTCCCGCTTGTCCACGACGGTTACCGGCAGCACGCAAGGCGTGGTGCTGGAAAAGAACGCTTCATCGGCGGTGTACATATCATAGGGTTGGAGGTCTTCCTCCACCAGGGGGATCTCAAGCTGCTCGGCCAGGTCGAACACCATCCCCCTGGAGATGCCCTGGAGGATGTTCCGGTCACCCGGCGTGCGGATCACTCCGTCGGTGACCAGGAATACGTTATAGCCGGTCCCTTCGGTCAGGTTGCCTTCGGCGTCGGTGAGGATGGGCCAGCCCTCCGGGTCCACGTCCGCCGCTTCCAGGTCGGCCAGATTGAAGTTCATGCGGCTGTAGTGCTTGACCTTGGGGTCGAGAGCATCGACCGGGTAGCTGCGGGTGCGAGTGATTACGCCGTGGGCGCCGTCGTGGTACAGCTTGGCGTAGCGTCCGAAGGCCGCCGCCGAGATTTTCACGCAGACGGTGGGCGGCCCGGCGTCGCGGGACCAGCTGCCCGGACCGCGGGTAATGAACTGAGTTATGGTGAAGTCCCCCGCCTCTTCGCGCAGGCGCTCGTTGCGGGCGATGGCTTCCTCGCTGATGTCGTACATCTCGCGGGGGGAGAGTCCGGGGTCGATGCGGACGTACTTCAGTGAGCGGTAGAGCCGGTCGATGTGCTGCTCCATGCGAAAGCTTTTGCCGTTGAAAGTCCGGGCCACGTCGAAGATTACGTCTCCCACCAGGAAGCCCCGGTCCATGGGGTCGATCTTGACCTGGCTGAAGGGAACCCACTCGCCGTTGAAATATGCAGTGTAATCCGCCATGATCCACCTCCTTTGGCGGCAGTATAGCAAATCGGCTGCAAACACCCCCTCACCCCGGCCCTCTCCCACCAGGGGAGAGGGAGTACGGAACGCTGCTGTCATTCGGCTGCAAACACCCCCCTCACCCCGGCCCTCTCCCACCAGGGGAGAGGGAGTACGGAACGCTGCCGTCATTCGGCTGCAAACACCCCCTCACCCCGGCCCTCTCCCACCAGGGGAGAGGGAGTACGGAACGCTGCCGTCATGGCGTATGATGCTGACGATAGGACACAATTGCCACCAAAAGGCTCAGGAGGTCCCAGGTGTACAAGATCGGGATAGACGTCGGAGGAACCTTCACTGACTTCGTCGTTGCCGGCGAAGCGGGGCAGCCGCGTTTCTTCAAAACCCAGTCCACTCCTGACGACCCGTCGCTCGGCGTTATGACGGGATTGCAGGAAGCCGCCGCCGCTTACGGGCTGTCGTTGGAGCAGTTGCTTGGCGACACCGACCTCGTAATCCATGGGTCAACGGTTGCGACCAACACTCTAGTGGAAAGGAAAGGGGCCAAGGTCGGCCTGATCACCACCGACGGCTTCCGCGACCTGCTGGAGATGCGGGAGGGGCTGAAAGAAGATCGCTACAACCTGCGCATGACCCCCGTCGAGCCGTTGGCCGCGCGCTATCTTCGCGCCGGGGTTCCCGAGCGCATTCGCGCCAACGGCAAGGTGGAGCGGACTTTGGACGAGACCGCGCTGGTGGAAAACCTGGAGTACCTGGTTGCGGAGGGAGCCAAAGCGTTGGCGGTCTGTTTCCTGTTCTCGTACCTCAACCCCGCCCACGAGCGACGGGCGTCGGAAATCATACGGCAACGCTATCCCGACTTGTACGCCTCACTATCCCATGAAGTAATCCCCCAGATCAAGGAATTCGACCGCCTCAGCACAACGGTCATCAACTCCTACGTGGGGCCGGTGTTCAGCCGCTACCTGGCGAATCTGGCTCAGCGCTTTGAGGCATACCCCCAGCTCAATGACGTGCTCATCATGCAGTCCAACGGGGGCGTGGCTCCGATAGAGGACTCCGGGCGCATGGCGGTGCGGGCGATACTGTCCGGCCCGGCCGGCGGCGTCAGCGCGGCGGCGTACATCGGGCAGATGTTGGGCGAGCCGAAGGTCATCGCCTTTGACATGGGCGGCACCAGCACCGACATATCGCTGATTGAGAACGGCGTTCCCCACGTCGCCAACGAGAAATTCGAGGCGGGTTGGAAGATTGCCGCGCCGATGATTGACATACACACGCTGGGCGCCGGCGGCGGCAGCATCGCCCGGGTGGACGAGGGCGGCATCCTGCACGTCGGCCCCGACAGCGCCGGCGCGGATCCCGGCCCGGCCTGCTACGGCAAGGGTGGGGTCAATCCTACCGTTACCGATGCCAGCCTAGCGCTGGGCTACCTGGACGCGGCCAACTTCCTCGGCGGCCGGGCCGTTCTGGACTCAGCCGCCGCCGAGCAGTCTCTCGCTGATAACGTCGGCGCGCCGCTCAATCTTTCCAACGTCGAGTCGGCCTTCGGCGTGTACAAGGTGGTCTGCACCACCATCGCGGAGGGCATCAGGCTGATGTCGGTGCAGCGCGGCGTGGATCCGCGGGAATTCACCATGATGGGATTCGGCGGCGCGTCGGGTCTCCACGCCGCGGAGGTGGCGCGGCAGTTGCAGATCGAGAAGGTGTACATTCCGGCGTCGGCTCCGGTGCTGTCCGCCTACGGTATGTTGAACACCGACGTCAAGTACGATTTCTTCCGCTCGTATCCGGTGAGCCTGGACCGGATGGACCTGGACGAACTGCGGGCGATTCTGGACGAGTTGGGCACGCAGGGACGCGATAAACTGCTGGATCAGGGCGTATCGCCGGAAGCGGTGGGAATCAACTGCTCCGCCGATATGCGGTATCTGGATCAAATCTACGAGGTCACCGTACCGCTGCCGGAACCGTCGTTGCCGGATGCCGAATTCGTCGCCCAATTGACGGCCAATTTTCACGGCAGATACCAGGAACTCTATTCTTACAACCAACAGGATCAGGAGGTGCGGTTGGTCACCCTGCGAGTGGCAGCGGTGGGCAAGCTGCCTCGGATAGCGCAACTTGACCGGCCGGACGACGAGACTACGGCCGGCCCCGTCGGCTCGCGTCGGGTTTATCTGGGCGGATGGCAGGAAGCGCCGACTTACGCAGCCGATGCTCTGCCGGCTGGGATGGAGATTGCGGGCCCGGCGATTCTGGAGGCGGAGTTCACCACCATCCTGGTGTGGCCGGGCGACACTGCCACCGTTGATGCCATGGGCGGCGTTGAGCTGCGCGTGAGTCAAGGGGACGCCCTCACCCCAACCCTCTCCCGGAGGGAGAGGGCGCAAGCGTGGGATGCGACGGACGACTCCGTCGGAGCGGACGACCCCATCACTCTCGCCGTGGTGGAGCACCGGCTGGAGTCAATCGCCCAGGAGATGACCGAGGCGATGCTGCGCACGGCCATGTCCCAGATTCTCAACTCCAGCCGGGATTTTTCCACCGCGATACTGGACGGGGATTGCCAGTTGGTGGCGCAGGGCGAGGGGATCCCGGTGCATATCAGCGCGCTGCCCGTGGCCGGGGCCGCCGTGCGCGACTACTTCGGCGACGACATCCACGATGGCGACCTGTTTATCCTGAATGATCCCTACTTCGGCGGCAGCCACCTGCCCGACATCACCATCATCCGGCCCGTTTTCCACGACGGGCGGCTGTTGTTCTATGGGGTGAACCGCGCCCACCACAGCGACGTGGGCGGGGGAACCCATGGCGGCTACAACCCCGGCGCCAACGAGATTTTCCAGGAGGGCCTGCGCATACCGCCGCTGAAACTCTACGACCGGGGGACGCCCCGCAACGACCTGTTGCAAATGCTGTCGGCTAACGTGCGGCAGTCGGAGAACTTCCTGGGCGATCTCAACGCGCAGATTGGTTCGGTGATGCTGGCGGGGCGGCGGATCGGGGACCTGCTGGCCGAGTACGGGTCGGACCGGCTGATGGCCGTGGTTGCCGAAATCCTGGCCGCCACCGAGCGGCAGGTGCGCCGGTTCATCTCCGGCTGGCCCGATGGCGTGTATCACGGCGAATCCTTCGTTGATGACGACGGGTTTGACAGCAAGCTGGTGCCCATCCGGGCGAAGGTCACCATCGCCGGCGACGCCATGACCATCGACCTCAGCGATTCCAGTCCGCAGGTGGAGGGGTTCATCAACAGCGCCTACGCCAACACGCGGTCGTTGGCCCACGCCGCCATCATGTACCTGGCGCCCATGGACGTGGCACGCAACGAGGGTTCCATGCGGCCCGTGCAGATTATCGCCCCGCGTGGCCTGGTGGTCAACGCCAACCCGCCGGCACCGGTGTGCATGAGCACCAACCACTGCGCCGAGGAGGTGGTGGAAGCGGTGTTCAAGGCACTGGCGCCCGCTATTCCCGGAGCGGTTTCCGCCGGCTTCTCCCGCCGGCTGCGGTACGCCATCACCGGAAAGGATCCGAGGACGGGGCGGCAGTTCATCTGGCACTTCTTCCTGGCCCGGGGCGGCGGCGGAGCCTCTGAAGGATACGACGGGTGGTCCAACGTTGGCGAGATTAACGTGGCCGGCGGCATCCGCTCGCCCAGCATCGAGGTGACGGAAGAGCGGTTTCCGTTCTTCATCCAGCGCCACGAGCTGCGGCCCGATTCGGGAGGCTTCGGCGCGTGGCGTGGCGGCTTGGGAGCGGTATGCGATCTGGTGTACGAGGGCGAAGGCACGGCCCTGCTCAACACGGCGGGCGATGGCATCGTGGTGCCGCCCTTCGGGCTGTTCGGAGGGGATGACGGGCTGCCGCACCACTACAAGATTGTCTCCAACGGTACGGAACGGGTGTTGGGGTCGAAGGAAGTTGGCGTAGTGGTCAATCCCGGCGACCACATCGTCTGCCTATCTTCCGGAGGTGGCGGTTACGGTCGGGCGTACAACCGGAGCAAAGACGCGGCGATGTGGGACTTGAAGAATGGCTATGTGACGGGGTAGGGAAGGGAATCGTTGAGAGCGCGGCGGCGACGGCATATAATTGACCCGCCAAATCACCCGCAGCCCGGCCCCGGAGGCTCTCCCATGGCCGCCACCCGAATCATCACCAATGCTTGGAAGGTGCGAACCCTGCCGGACATCTTCTACGAAGAACCGGAACCCGTCGAGGACGGTATGCAGCAAGAACCGCCCATTGACCGAATCGGTCATCTCCTCCGCCAACGCTACGAAGACCAGCCGGACGTATTCATCTCAGGCGGAGTGTTTGTCTCCTACGACGTAACCGACGGCAACCAGCGGGTCAAACCCGACCTGTTCATAGCCTTTGACGTGGACAATGCGGGAATACGGGATAACCTGCCGAACTTCTGGATTTGGGAAATCGGGAAGGCGCCGGACTTCGTGATGGAAGTAGCGTCGCCGAGCACGGCGGCAAACGATCTGGGCTGGAAGCGGGAGCTGTACCAGCGATTGCAGATACAGGAGTACTGGCGATTTGACCCCACGGGAGGCCGGCTGTACGGCAAGCCCATTACGGGGGAGCGGTTGGTGAACGGCGAGTATGAGGAGTATCCTTCGGAGTACGGCGGGGACGGTTCGGTACGCAGCCGCAGCGAGTTGCTGGACGTGGTGTTTCACTATAATGGCGAGGAGTTTGACGCGCTGGATCCGGCAACGGGGATGACGATAGACAAGCGCGTTGCCGCCGAAGCCGCGCTCAACATCGAGCGTGCCGCCCGCAACCAGGCCGAAACCCGCGCTGATGCCGCGGAAGCCGAACTCGCCCGCCTCAGGGAGCAACTGCGTGGACAGGAACCGTAGCCCGGCAAGAGAGTGAGGGGGCCATGTCTGATATGAGCATTCTGCTCCCCACTTATTCCTCTGCTACCACGTAGTTCCGCAGCGTCCCAATTCCGCTGATCTCCACCTCAATTGTATCCCCGGGGAACATATCGCCGTCGGCCCCCTCGGTGCCCATCCATAGGACGTCGCCAGGATGCAGGGTGGCGTACTTGCTGAGTTCGTGGATCCAGGTGGCGGTGTCCCAGATTTGATCGGCGGATGAGAAATCCTCCCAGACCTCGCCGTTGTGGCGGACGATGATGCGGAAGCCTTTGGGGTCGAGGTCGGTGACGATCCAGGGGCCCATGGGCTTCCAGGTGTCGCAGTTCTTGCCGCGGAACATGGTGCGGTCGGCGTTTTGCCAGGGGCGTTGGCTGATGTCGTTGCCGATGGTGTAGCCGAAGACGCAGTCCAAAGCCTCGCTCATCGGCACGTTGCGGGCTTTCTTGCCGATGACCACCGCCAGCTGACCTTCCGGCTGGACGGCGCCGGAGCAGTCGGCGGGGACCACGATGTTCTCTTCGGTGCCGATGACGGCGTGGACGGAGCGGTAGTTGGGCGACGGGCGGTCGGGATACGATGGCGGAGCGCCGCGCCGGGCGGCCATGCCCTCCACGTGGCCCCGGTAGTTCGGACCGGCGGCGTACAGCATCAACGGCTTGATGGGCGCCAGCAGCTTCACCTCATCCAGGGCATAGGAATGGTTGGTGACGGCGTAGTCGTCCAGCGGGTCGCCCCAAACCTCGGTCACCCGGCCGTCGTCAACGATGCCGAAACTGGTCTTCCCGTTCAACTGAAAGCGGCACCAGATCATGGGGAAACTCCTCTTCGGGTCTCTGGATTCCCGCTTTCGCGGGAATGACGGAGAAAGTTTTTGAAAACCGATCTACTCCGGCGTTACCAGCGACTCCGCTTCCTCGCCGCCGAGGACGCGCAGGATGTTGCCGTAGGCGAAATGGGCCGCTCGCAGGGCGGTTTCCTGGCTCTGGCCGGCCATGTGCGGGGTGATGATCACGTTGTCCAGGTCGAACAGCGGGTTGTCGGCCGGCGTCGGCTCGACCTCCAGCACGTCCAACCCAGCCCCGGCGATCTTGCCCTGGGTGAGCGCCCGGTACAGCGCGGCTTCGTCCACCACCGGGCCCCGGCACAGGTTGATCAGGAAAGCCGTTTCTTTCATCTTGTCGAATTCACGGTCGGACATCATGCCCCGGGTGCGACGGGTCAAGGGCACGTGCATGCTGACGATATCAGAGGTTTCCAGCAGCTCGTCGAACCCCACGGGTTCCGCCTTGACCTGTTGCTGAACTTCCTCGGGAATATCCTCAATGTCGTAGTAGATGGTGCGCGTGTCGAATCCGGTGAGCCGCTTGGCCACTTGCCGCCCGATGCGTCCCAGCCCGACGATGCCCACCGTTTTGTCCGTCACCTCCGACAGGTCGGTTTGGTAAAGGCTGCCCCGCCAGTTACGCTGCCGGGTGGTGGTGTCCCACTGGGCCATCAGGTTCCGGCTGATGCCAATCATCAGGGCGAGGGTCTGTTCGGACACCGAGATGGCGTTGGCGCCGCCGTTGTTCGCCACCGGAATGCCCATTTCCAGGATGGTCTCCAGGTCCAGGCGGTCGTAGCCGGCGCTGAGGGTCTGGATCAATTTGACGTTGGGGCATTGGCGCAGCACATTGACGGTGACATCGCTGGATATGATCGCGTCGGCGTCCCGGCACAGCTCGATCTTTTCGTCCTCCGGCAGGGACTGGTTCACAACAATGACCTCCAGTTCCTCGGGGGCATTATCCAGCATCACCTGAGGGCGCGCGCCTACTCCGCTGTAATACGCAACTTTCCAATTGGGCATGGGACTGTCTCCTTGTCGGCGAGGGACTGAAAATAGCGGCGTCGCAATGACGCCGCTATTGGATGCGCTATCAGGGTGGTGGAGCTGGCGGGAATCGAACCCGCTACCTCTTCAATGCCATTGAAGCGCTCTCCCAAATGAGCTACAGCCCCACAGCTGGCGCGCCGCCAAAGCACCAGCGGCACGCCATCATTCTAGCAAACCTGCGGCGGAATCCGCAACCGCTGGCTCGTGAAGTCCCCTGGATTCCCGCGAAAGCGGAAATGACGGATGTTGGCTAGCCTTTCCGCGTGTATTTCACCACCGTCCGGCCGCTGCTACCCTCGTAAGGTTCCACGACGTACAGGTCTTTCTGGCTGTCCACCCAGACGCCGTGGCAGCTGCGGTGGGTCAGGTCACCCCACTGCGTCAATCGCTCGCCGTTGGCGTCCAGGATGCTGAGCATACCGCCGTTGTGCTCGGCGACGTAGGCCACGTCGTCGTCATCGATGCAGATGACCGCCGGGCCGATGAGTTTGCTGGGCCAGTCGGTGACGTGGGTGCCGTCCTGCAGGAACACCTGCACGCGGTCGTTCTCCCGGTCGGCGATGAGCAGGTTGCCGTGGCGGTTGATCCAGGCGCCGTGGGGCAGGTTGAACTGGCCGGGGCCGGCGCCCGGCTCACCCCAGGAGAAGATGTGGTCGCCGGTGGGGGTGAACTTGTGGACGCGGGCGTTGGCGTAACCGTCGGCGATGTAGATCTCGCCGGCGTCGTTCAGGGCGATGCCAGCCGGCATATTGAAGGGGTCGGCGCCGCGCACGACCTGATGCCAGGAGTTGGAGTCGAAGGCGGTATTGTCGGCACCGGTATCGGAACGGTAACCGTACTGGCCGATGGTCATTACCACCTCACCGTCCTTGGTGAGCTTGAAGATCTGACCCATGTTGCGGTCCACCAACCAAACGTATCCCCACTGGTCGATGATGATGGCGTGGGGGAACTCGAACATCCCGGCGCCCCAGGACTTGATGAACTTGCCCTCGCGGTCGAAAATCATGATGGGATGTTCGGGGTTGCGGTTGAAGCAGTACACCCGGTCCTCGTCATCGCCGAACACCGCGGCAGCGGGCATCGGAATGCCGTCGGGAACCTGGGCCCAGTTGCGGTCAAACTCATAAGTGTACGCGCCGTTGCCGACGACGTTGGTGGCGGTAGTCATCAGAGCCTCCTCGGTGGTTTTCCGTATTGGTATCCAGCTTTGTCCCACGATAGTTTTACCACAAAGTCGCGTATCCGCATATCACGATATTTGATATAGTGCGACCATGGACTGGCGGCGGTTGGAACGAGGGGCGATCATTGCCACGATTGCCCTGTACGTGGCGGCTGTCGCCAGCCTGGCAATAATGCTGGGTGACAGCCTGCTGCCGGAAGGGTCACGGTTGCAGGGCACTTTCCACCGCATCGCGAATCACCTAACCAAGTTGGGCGATATCGGCGGCGGGACGATTATAGTAACCATCCTGATAATTTTGGTAGGAGGTGGAACCGGAATGTTGCTGCTCAGAGCCTACGACCAGTACCAAGAAAACCGCAAACGGCGCGCCCGGGAAAGAGCAGAGGCCATAGCGGAAGGCCGTGAACTGGGCCGCGAGCAGGGCCTTGCGGAGGGCCTTGCCGAAGGCCGCGAGCAGGGCCTTGCCGAAGGCCGCGAGCAGGGCCTTGCAGAGGGCCTTGCGGAAGGCCGCGAGCAGGGCCTTGCGGAGGGCCTTGCCGAAGGCCGCGCTGAAGTACTCGACCAACTCAGAGATCAGGGCGTTAACTTAGATGACTTCCTGACACCAGATGAAGCTGATTCGGAACCGCCGGAAACCACATAGGAATCCGGCGGCCCTCCCCCTCTATCAGAACGCCCCAATCCCAGGTGTCGTCACCCGGATGCTGTAAAGGGAAGCACCCGACGTGAGGAACAGCGTCCGCATATCGTCTCCGCCGAAGCAGATGTTGCGGGTTACTTCCGGCGTTTCGAGCACGCCGAGCCGTTCGCCCGCTGGCGACACGATCCAGACGCCGCCGGAACCGGTGCACCAGATGCGGCCGGCGGTGTCCACTTTCATGCCATCGGGGACTCCGGGCGCGTCGGAACCCATTTCGATGAGAACGCGATTGCCGCTGAGGGTTCCATCGGGGGCCACGTCAAAGGCCCGGATCCGGCGGTTGGGGCAGAACTCGCCCCGCTCCTCCCGGTCGAAGTCGGCCGGCTCGGCGCGGCTGATGGCGACGTACAAAACCGATTCGTCGGGCGACAAAGCCAGACCATTGGAATACTCACACTCGTCCGTGGCCAAGTGGACGTTCCCGGCGGGATCAATTCGATAGACGCCGGCAAAGGGGATCTCACGGAGTTCTTCGGGAAAACGCAGGTGCGGGTCGGTGAAGTACACCGTGCCATCAGTACGGCAAATCACATCGTTGGGCTTGTTGAAGCGCTTTCCGTCCCAGCGGTCGGCAATGGTGGCGATGTTGCCATCGGCGTCCATGCTGGTGACGCAGCGGTGGTCGGCTCCCTCGCACATCAGGAGGTTGCCGCTACGATCAAAGGTGCAACCGTTGCCCTCGCCGGTATTCTCGCGGACCACGGTGGTCTCTCCCGTGCGCGGGTCCCATTTCAAGAGTTGTTCCCGGGCCAAATCGACGAAGGTCAAATACCCGCCCGGATGCCACAACGGGCCCTCGGTACGTTCCAGCACGCCGTCGAGTAGTGTCAGTTCGGTTTCAGCCAACAGCCCGGTCAGATCTTCTGCCATCATCAACCTCCTGGTGTTTTGCATCGAAACGAGATGATTATAGCAATCATCCACCGATGAAGTCGGCTGGACACTGCCCATCCGGTGGGCTATCATTTTGCCGCTTTACACCCCGTCGCCGTGGCTCCCGACGCCGCCGGCTCCGTGCCAGATTGGTCAAGAGATCGCATGACGGGGTTTTTGCGTGTTTGGCTCCCGAAAAGCGCTAGATCCGGCGAGAATGCCCCATGTTGATTGCAGTCGCGTTCATATTGATGGCCGTCATGTTCTTCGCCGGGATGTACGTGGCCGGCGCGTTGGGTTCGTTGGCGTTGATACTGCTCAATCTGTTCTCAGACAACCCGGTCTGGAACATCATGGGCAACCGCGCCTGGGAGACCAACACCAACGTCAACCTCGTCGCCATTCCCTTGTTCATATTGATGGGGGAAATTGTACTGCGCGGGGGTTTTGCCGACCTCATGTACCGGGCACTGTCGCGGTGGGTGGACTTCATACCGGGCGGTTTGATGCACACCAACATCGCTTCCTGCGCGGTGTTCGCGGCCTGCGCCGGTTCCAGCATCGCCACCGCGGCCACAGTCAGCCGGGTAGCTCTTCCCTCTTTTCGGGCCCAGGGTTATCAGGAGCGATTGGTGGTGGGTTCGCTGGCCGCGGGCGGGACCCTGGGCATCCTGATCCCGCCCAGTATCCTGTTGGTGCTGTACGGATTGACCGTTGGGGAGTCCATCGGTCGGTTGTTCCTGGCCGGCTTCATCCCCGGCATCCTGCTGGCCGGGGTCTTCATGCTGATGATCGGCATTGCGTCGGTCATCTGGCCGGCTATCGCGCCGCGGCAGTCTCAGACCCGCTTCTGGACTTGGGAAGGCTGGACGGAGCGGTTCCTGTTCACGGCGCTGATGATCCCCGTGCTGGCGCTGATATTCATCGTGCTGGGCAGCATTTATTTTGGTTGGGCTACTCCCTCGGAGGCGGCCGGCTTCGGGGTCAGCGGGGCGCTGGCGTTGGCCATTATCTACAACTTCGTGCGGCTGTTCGCCGGGAACATCGCCGGATTCCTGCTTGATTCCGGTATCGCCAACCATGTGTCGCCGGTGATCCGCCAGGTACTGCGGGACTGGCGCGTGGAGTACCGGTTTAACCGCGCCTATTTATCGGACTACTGCCGTTTCATCTTCCATATGACCATGGAAGCCTGCGCTTCCGCCGCCCGTTCCTCGGCGATGATACTGTTCATTCTGATGGCGGCCTTCACGTTGCAGTTCGCCTTCGCCTACCTGCGCATCTCCATCACCATGGCCGAATGGGTGGCCGGTTTCGAGCTGACCACAGTGCAGCTGGTGCTGTTCCTGGTGGTCTTCTACCTGCTGCTGGGCACGTTCATGGAAGCCTATTCCATGATGCTGACCACGCTGCCCATCATCGCGCCGGTGCTGCGCGCCGCCGAGGTAGATCTGCTGTGGTTCGGCATCATCATGATCATCCTCCTGGAAGCGGCGCAGATCAGTCCGCCGCAGGGTTTGAGCCTGTACGTGCTGCAAGGGGCGCGCCGCGACGTAGCGCGCCAGGAACTGACCGTTACCGGCCGCCGCGTTCAAACCGGCACAATCAACGACGTGTACATCGGCGTGTTGCCGTTCATGGCCTGTATGGCGGTAGTCATCGGCTTGATCATCGCGTTTCCCGAACTGGCGCTCTGGCTACCCGACCAGATCAAAGGGCCGCGCTGATCTTGAGGACAGGGGTGGTGTCGCAGTACGACCTGATGATTATCGGCGCCGGTTCCGCCGGGCTGACGGCGGCGCGTTTCGCGGGCCGGTTGGGTAGAAGGGTCGCTCTGATTGAAGCCAATCCAAGCGGAAGGGCACTGAGGGTCACCAGCTCGCCTGGGGCGGCTATGTGACGAAGTTGACCGGCGGGCCGATGGGATGGCTGCTGCGCCGGCTGAGCGGCCAGGCATTATGGGGTTGGTTATGCCGGAGTTGGCGTGGCCCCAATGCGGAATTTCTTGGTGCCGCAGACGACGCAAATCGCCTGCGTGGCCGGCCGGCCGTTCTTCATGGTGACGCCCACCACGTCGCGCGAATCGGTTTTGGCCTTGCACTTGACACAATAAATCTGTATCTGAGTCGTCATCTTCGGTTATTCCTCCTTATGCAGCCCCGCGTGCCTTGGGCACTGCCCTTTTGATACTCCATTGTCTCTTGCGGCGTCAATGACCCTGCCGAGCATTTTGAGCTATTTTTGAGGCGCGCCCAAGCTCCCCGCAGGATCAGAAAATCGCTACCGGGTTAACCGGAGAACCGGTCGTGTTCTGCAAACGCAATGGGTTGATGGTTACCATGAAGGTCCAACGATTGCGCTCCTGGCAGGCGACGGCGAGCTCTTCCAGGTTGGCGTTATCCAGGATCCAAAGGCCCATGGCGGTGATGGCAACTTGGTGGACAGGATTGGTGAGCTGTCCAGGGTATTGGGGCGGACTGACGTCGTTTCCGGTGTCCGAACCCAGCACCGCGATGTCGCGCTCCTTAAACAACGGCAAGCAAGCGGCCTGGCAAGCTGTGGAGCCGGCCTCGCGGGACACGGGTCCCTCCACCATTCGCCGGCGTAACTGGCCGGTGCGAACCAGCAGCACATCGCCGGGCTCGACGCGGAAACCGCAACGTTCCTCGGCGGCGAGAACGTCCTCCGGCATTACGCCCTCTCCCCGTTCAACCCAATCGATGCCGCGGACCAAGGGCACATCCACCAGCACCCCGCGGGTGATGAACCCGTTTCGAGCTTCCTCCACAGAGCACACGGTGGCGCCCAGACTGGTGGAAACCATGTGCGCGGGTTTCCCGTTATAGGTCTTGCCGTTCCAGAAGAAGTGGGCCAGGCTATCAACATGGGTGACGGAAACGCCATGGAAGATCATCCCGATGTAATCCATGGCCACCGCCGACGGCCTTGAGGATACCTTATCGCCAGTGGCCCAGCCCTCGCCGCTTTCGAGCATGTAATGCACGGGAGGGGCGGGGACGTCAACGGACGGATCCCAGGTTATGTCGCGTGACAGCGAGACGCAATGGCCTTCCGCAACCGTGGCCAGAGCCGCACGGGTTTTTTCCGCCGTGATCAGGTTTGGCGTTCCCAACTCATCGTCGTCTCCCCATCGTCCCCAGTTGGAAAGGCTGTCGAACCAACCCAGGACATCCTGTTCGGACGGAATACCGGCTTGCGCCATGGCGTTCGCCTCCTTAGAAACCGTGCGTCACTACCTCACAACGCCGCGCATTATGCCGTAGCCTGGCCCGGCGCGCAACCGATTCGCCAACGTTCAACGAGTGCGCCAGCGTTATGCTATAATGCCGGCAACAGCAGCTCAGGAAGATGATCATGCAGTGCCAAATGTGCGGAAAAGCCGGAATGTACGGCAATAACGTGAGCCACTCCAACCGCAAGACCAAGACGCGGTGGAAGGCCAATGTCCACAAGCAGACGCTCGCTATCGACGGCAAGCCGACGCGGGTTAAGATTTGCTCCCGATGCCTGCGAACCATGTACAAGCCGCCGCGGGGGCCGAAGGCGCGCGCGAGAACCGCAGCTACAACCTAGCGCGCGCTGGCCTGTCTCCGGCGGGTCAGCGTAACCGGAACGCGTAGATTGGGATAGGGTGATATGACCACCGTTCCCGATTTGCCGCCGCCCGGCGTTCAAAGCGACGAAGACCGTCGGCAGATCAGCCGGATTTTTATCGCCCACGCCCGCCAAGAGCTGGCGCAAGGCAGCCGGATGCAGGCGGGTGAAAAAGCGTGGGGCGCCGTGGTGCAGCCGTTCAAAATCGTCGCAGAACAGCGGGGCTGGCCGCATAATTCGCACCAAGACGTTTATGACGTCGCCAGTCAAATCGCGCTTGAATACGGCTTTGACCACGACCAAAGCCTGGCGCTGTCGGATGCCTATCGGGTCGGCCACCAGAACTTTTACGAAAATTATCACCGAGTGGAAGAGCTAGCCGATATGATTGACCGGGTTGAAGACCTGATGCCGTACCTGCTTCAGCTCACGACCACGCCGCCGCGCCCGTTCACCATCACCAGCAACACGCAGTTGCGACGGTTGCGCCGGCTCACCGGCAACGACAGCCTGGAAATCGGCGACGCATCCCCGGCAGGTTTCTCCCAGAACCACTAGCGGCCCGGCGGTTTGCCTACCGTCAGCCCCGCCACACTCTCCCGCAGCCCGGCCATCGCTTCGGCCACCGACTGCTCCCGGTTGAATATGGCGGTTCCAGCCACCAGTATGCCGGCGCCGGCCGATACCGAATCCTGCGCTGTAGCGTCAGCCTTCACGCCTCCGTCCACTTCCAATTGGACGTCGTATCCGTTTTCAGTGATGGTGTCATACAGGCGACGCAACTTACCCAAAGCCGACGGGATGAATGATTGGCCGCCGAATCCGGGGTTCACCGTCATCACCAGAACGATGTCCAGATCCGGCAATACCTCTGCAACGGCGGAAACGGGAGTGGCGGGATTGATGGCGACGCCCACCTGGCAATCCTGCTCTTTGATGTAACCGATGGTGCGGTGCAGGTGCGTACAAGCTTCGGCGTGCACCAGCACTTGATCGCTGAGATTTTTCACCAACCCAGGGAGGAGCCGGTCCGGTTCATGGACCATCAGGTGAAGATTCAGCGGAAGGTCAGTGGCATCGCGTATGGCATCGACGACCACTTCGCCGAAGGAAATGTTGGGCACGAACCGTCCGTCCATCACGTCCACGTGGATCAGGTCAGCTCCGGCGGCCTGAGCGGCTCGCACCTGTTGGGCCAGCCGGCCAAAATCCGCCGCCAGGACGGAAGGGGCGATCTGGACGTGGGCCGCGGTGGTCATCCGGGTTGATCCACCGCGGCGAGGATCGCATTGGCTCGTTGCAAACCTTCGGCAACGCGGCTGGGCGCGGTTCCACCCGGATTGTCCCGGGCGGCCACCGATGCGGCGGCGGTAATGTCGTACACGTCAGCGGCAAAATGGGCAGAGAACTTCTGATATTGAGCCAAAGTCAGATCGGCCAACCCCACGGCTTCGGTTTCGCAGTGTCGGCACAGGCGACGCATGATGCCGTGGGCCTCTCGGAAGGGGACGCCTTTGCCCACCAAATAATCGGCCAAGTCGGTGGCCATCATGTAGCTTTCGCCGGCGAGGGACTCAACCCGCGTCGCGTTCAACTCCAGCCCAGGCAACAGATCGGCGAACACCGACAGCGTTGCCAGCAAAGTATCGACGGTGTCGAAGAAGCCCTCCTTGTCTTCCTGGAGGTCTCGATTGTAGGTAAGGGGCAACCCCTTCAGTACGGTGAGGAGGCTCATCAGGCCGCCGTACACCCGCCCCGTCTTGCCCCGGGCGATTTCGGCAAAATCGGGATTGCGTTTCTGGGGCATGATGCTGCTGCCCGTGGTGAACTCGTCGGGCAAACGGATGAAGTCGAATTCCCTGGTGCACCAAATGACGATTTCTTCCGAAAGGCGGGACAGGTGCATCATCGCAATGGCGGCGGCGGCGTGGTATTCAACGAGAAAATCCCGGTCGGCCACGGCATCCATGCTGTTGGCGCTAACGGCGCCGAAACCCAGGGCATCCGCGACGGCGCGGCGATCGGTGGGATAGGGAACGCCGGCCAATGCTCCGCTGCCAAGGGGCAACACGTTCAGGCGGGCGGCGCTATCGTTAAATCGCCCCACGTCTCGCTCCAGCATCTCGAAATAGGCCAGCATATGATGGGCGAACAACACCGGTTGAGCCCGCTGCAAGTGGGTATAGCCGGGCATGACCACATCGCGGTATCGTTCCCCCAGGCTGACCAATGCGCGCTGCACGCTACGCAATCCCGTAACGGTGTCGGCGATGGCGCCACGGGTGTACAGACGCAGGTCCAACGCGATCTGATCGTTGCGAGAGCGGCCGGTATGCAGGCGCCCACCGGCCGGGCCGATCAGGTCGGTCAGCCGCCGCTCGATGTTCATGTGCAGGTCTTCGAGATCAGGGTCCCAGGCGAATTGGCCCTGTTCAATCTCTTCCTGCACGCGGCCCAGGCCGGCGATGATGGCGTTGGCGTCTTCCTCGGTGATGATGCCCTGTTTGGCGAGCATGGCCGCATGGGCTTTGGAGCCGGCAATATCTTCCCGATATAGCCGGCGGTCGTAGTGAATGGAGACGGTGTAGTCGCTGTGGTCGGTCATATGGGACACGCCGTTCCAGGGCCGGGTGTAGGGGCGAATAATTATTCGCCCCTACGTGTCAAGTCCGAGCGTATCAAGCGTCCAGGTAGGCGAAGCTGGCAGTCAGGTTGTCGAAAACGTCATCGGCCGGGGGAATTTCCATTATGGCAGGGCCGGCGTAGGCTTTGCCTTCGAGGATACGGCGCATGGCCCGGCAGTCCAGGTCGCCATCGTCAACGCTGCCGATGGCGACGCCGTCGCGGGCCTGCTTGAAATGGACTATCTTGATGTAATCCGCCGGCAGGCCGGCCAGTTCGTCCAGTGGGTGGCTGCCGGGGTGGCGGCGCAATTGGTTGGTGGGATCCGGGCACAAACCGAGGAATAGCCCCTCTTCTTCCGTAAGTTGCGCCCGCGCCTCGCGAACCAGGAGAGCCATGGAGCGTAAAGGCTGGCCGGAGTTTTCCATGGAGAAGATGACGCCCTGCCGCGCCGCCTCGCGCACGAGGGGCACGATGCGGGCCGCCGGTTCCGCCACGTCGGCCGGAGACTCCCAAGGCTCAGCATCGGTGGCGGGGTCCACAGTGCGCAGATGGGGCGTAGCGCCGCCCACCAAACGGGCGGCTTCCAGTTGCGACTGGAACAAGCCGCCATTGGGATCAACCTTGGTCGTGATGCAGGGCAAGGCAACGGCCAGATCAAAGGTGAGGTCGGGGAAACGCACCACGACATTGGCCAAAGCTTCGAGGTTGGGCCGCCATTCGTCGCCGTCGCCGGTTTCAGCGGCAGCCAGGCAGGTTTGTCGCAACTCAATGTGTTGAGCGCCGTGTTGGCGCGCTTCGGCAATCAAGTCTCCGAGATCGGCGTCATGCAACTGGTTGCGCCAGGAATTGGTTATTGCCCCGTAGATCATCGCGTACCTCCCGCCGCTGGGCGGCATAGCATCCATCGCAGGAAACTATACTCCAGCCGTGTGCTGCGCTCAACTATGGAGGGTAATTCTCCAGGGTCTTTCGGTTGTCATTGCGAGGAGCGTAGTCCGCCTCTGGCGGATGGCAATCTCGTCGTTGGAACGGACCTGTTTGTGGTTAGCTGCCAGTGCCTCGACGAGATTGCTTCGCTACGCTCGCAATGACAAATATGAAAACCGAAAGGCCCTGGGTAATTCTCAGCCAACAACACCAAGTGGAGCGAAACGGGCAGCACACGCCGGGGCCGATTTGGTGGGGAAGGCGGGACTTGAACCCGCACGCCCAAGGGCACATGATCCTAAGTCATGCTCGTCTGCCAATTCCGACACTTCCCCAGGGACCGCTGGGCCGCGTCCGACCGGCCAGCAAGGAAAGCCACCCGGTTTAAATGAGATGGTGACCCGCCTCGGGGTCGAACCGAGAACCTGCTGATTAAGAGTCAGCTGCTCTGCCAGTTGAGCTAGCGGGCCATCCTGCCGCGCATGGAGCGCACAATCAGGCTACCAACAAGCGGTATGGGTGTCAACATTGATGGCGTCAGTGGCTTGTGCTATCGTGCGGCGGGAAATTTTGGAGCGCAATTCGGGCGGCGTTGATTTGGGTTCGACTTCCTGGCCAGGCGGGGCGTTATCGAGGGCAGCGGCGGCTATCGCGGTTACAGCAGGATTCCTGCTTGCCACGGTGTGGATCGGGATGGCCGAGGCTAACGGGGCCTCCACAACGATCATGGACCGCACCCAGGGACCGTACCGGGTGGTTGTGGGAATCATACCGGCCCGGCCCGTGATACCACAAACTCACCTGGCAATCCAGGTGTTTGACGCCAACGATGAAAGTCTGTTGCGCGATACCGACGTGCAGCTATCGGTTTCCGCCAGCGGGCCGCCGGGTTCGCCGGAGTTCGGGCCGCAATTGGTGTTGAACGAACAGACCCTGCGTTATTTCGAGGTGGATGTACCTTTCGACGTGGTAGGCGCGTGGGACGTGTCGGTCACGGTGGCTTCCGAGCGCGGCGAAGAACGGTTCATCCTGCCGCTCCAGGTGGGAGAACCGGGGGCGCAAATCCAGTGGGTTTGGATTGCGGCCCTAATGATCCTCATCGTGGCGGTGGGGATCTGGACCTGGCTCATCATGCAAAGGCGGCGGGTCGGGTGACCGTGACGCGTCGGCGGGGGATGGCGATACTTGGCGCATTCGGCGCGGCGGGGGCGTGCGCCGCGGCGATGGCACTTCCGGCCGAGGCCCACGGGTTCGGCGAACGTTACGATCTGCCGTTGCCCCTGTCCTTGTTCGTAATCGCCGGCGCGGCGGCAGTAGCCCTGTCCTTCGTCATAGCGGCGGTGTTCCTCCGGGGCGATCACTCGGAACGGGGTTACCCCCGGTTAAATTTGCTGGATTTCGCCGCGACCCGTTGGATGGCGTCGCCCTGGTTCACCGGCCCGTTGAAGGCAATCTCCGTGGCCCTGACCGTATATGTCATCCTGGGGGCACTGATTGGCACCGAGCGGGCGCCATTGAATCCGGCGCCGGCGGCGGTTTACGTCGCCTTCTGGGTCGGGTTGAGCTTTTTCACCGCGATATTCGGGAATTTGTGGGCGCTGGTCAACCCATGGAAAATCGCCTGGGAATATGCTGAGACATTGACTCGCGTTATAGCGCCGGGCCGGCGCCTGAGCCTGGGAAAGCGGTACCCGGTCCGCTGGGGACCCTGGCCGGCGGTACTGGTGTTCGTGGCATTCGCCATACTGGAGACAGTTGCCGCGGATGCGGCGGGGCCCCGGGCGTTGGGTTGGATCCTGGTGTCTTACACGGCATACAACTTCGCCGGGATGTACAGGTACGGCAGGGACGTTTGGCTGCGCAACGCCGAAGGATTCACCGTGGTGTACGGATTCATGGCCCGGTTTTCAGTAACGGAAGTCCGCGCTCCCAAGACGGGTTGCGCCCGATGTTCCAGCGCGGGACGGTGTTCGTCAGGGGAAGACGACTGCGTGGACTGCTACGAATGCTACTCCGCCGCATCTCCCGGTAAAGGGTTCGGGGAGCAGCGGGAATTCAACTTACGCCCGCCATGCGTGGGACTGAATCGCCTGGGGGTGGTAACGTTCACGGTGGTCGCCCACGTCATTCTACTGTTGTCCACAGTGTCGTTTGACGGGCTGTCGGCGACGCCGGAGTGGCTGCTGTTCAGCACGCAGTTCCTGCTGCATTTCCCGGCCTACGGCGGGTACATCGCCAACCTGATCGGGGCGATGGGCTTGCCCCTGGCGTTCGGCATTCTATTCGCGGTGACCTGCGCGATGATGGCGTCTTTATCCGGACAGTCTGAACCTGATGCCGGCCAACTATTGCGCCGATTCACATTTTCATTGCTGCCCATTGCATTGGCATATCATTTCGCCCACTTCCTGGGGTTCCTGCTCATCAACGGGCAGCGGTTCATCGTGCTGGCGTCGGACCCTTTCGGCTGGGGGTGGGACCTGTTCGGCACAGCGGACGCTACCATCAATATTGGGATCCTTTCGCCAGTGTTCATCTGGTACTTCTCCATTGCCGCCATCGTGGTCGGACATATCGCGGGGGTGTACCTGGCTCACGTGCAGGCCACGCGGATTTATCCCAATCGACGGGCGGCGCTGCTGAGCCAGGCGCCCATGCTGGCGCTGATGGTGTGCTACACTTGCGCCAGTTTATGGATCATTTCGCGGCCCATCGCAGAGTGACGAGGCGAGGCCAACCAGCAAGGATAGACACTGGATTCCGGCTTTCGCCGGAATGACGAGTGTGTAATGTGAATGACGAGTGTGTAATGTGAATGACGAGCGTGTCAGTGCGCATGACGAGTGCGCAATTTCAATGGAGGTTCGCAAAGTGCCTGAACGCAGCCCACGACTGAAAGGGAAGGTGGCGATTGTCACCGGCGCCGGTTCAAGCGGACCCGGCATCGGAAACGGCCGGGCCACGGCAACGCTCTTCGCACGTGAGGGAGCGAAAGTGCTGCTGGCCGACGTTACCGAAGAGCGGGCGGCGGAAACGCTGGAGATGATACAGGCGGAGGGCGGAGTAGCATCCACCGTACAGGCCGACGTGACCGACGCCGGCGACTGTGAGCGGATGGTGGAAGTTTGCATCGAGCGTTACGGCCGGCTGGACATTCTGGACAACAACGTGGGCATTTCCCGTCGTGGAACGGTGGTTGAGGTATCGGAAGAGGACTGGGACCACATCATGGCGGTCAACGTCAAGAGCATCGTTCTGGCGAGCAAGTTCGCGATTCCGCGCATGATGGAAGCCGGCGGGGGATCCATCATCAACATATCGTCAATCGCGGGGTTGCGCGCCCACAGCAGCACGCCCTACACGGCGTCGAAAGCCGCGGTCATTGGCCTGACCATTTCCATGGCCGCCGACCACGGGCCGGACGGCATCCGAACCAATTGCATCGCTCCGGGGCTGGTGTTTACGCCGATGGTGGCGCCGCGGATGGACGACGACCTGCGACAGGTTCGCAGCGGCGCCGCGCCGCTACGGACTGAGGGGACGGCGTGGGACATCGGCAACGCGGCGCTGTTCCTAGCGAGCGACGAGGCGCGGTGGATCAACGGGGTGGTGCTGCCGGTGGACGCCGGGCTGGTGGCGACGTCGCCGGTGACATATCAGACGCTGGCGCAGCAGGTGCGGTTGTAGTCTGGTATAGTGAGGACGAGGGGAGAGGTTGCCATGGCTACGCCGGAAACACGAAATGAGCACATTGCGCCAACCGAGCGGATGGGGAGCGTCAGGGTTGCGGATTCTATGATTCCAAGCTTTGTCGCCGTCGTAATTTCCATCGGCCTTCTAGCGTCATTCCTCGTGGCGCTCATCGGTTTCTTGACTGACCGCTATACCATGTTGGTGGCCGGCGCCATAGCCCTGTCCGTGGCAACCTTTGTCTGGGTTGTCGTTGCCGTAGTTGAGCTAGGGAAGACGGGGGCCATCGATTTCGTCATCCGTCGCGTTTTCCGTCGTGGGAGTTCGAACGTATGACGCTCCACAGCGCCCAACCAACCACCAGCAGAAAGACGAGCGACACGAAGCACATCAGCAACATCTTGATGTAACGGGCAGTTCGCTGGAGCAGCGGGTCATCGGCAGCGGCAAAATTTAGGAATGCAATTACCGTCACGCCCAGCACCACGGACAAGAATCCGATTGTCAGGAGCCACCTGACCCGGTAAGGAACCAGTCGCAGGAAGCGCTCCACCCACCGGATTATGGAAAGCCCCTGCTCCATGTTGCTTCACCCCACTTCCACACTGCCCGGCGGCCGCTAACCCTCGATAGACACCAGCGTCAGGTCAAAGGTTAGGTCCTTGCCGGCCAGCGGGTGGTTGGCGTCCAGGGTCACTTCCTCGTCGGTGACGGCTACGATGGTGAAGGTGACCACCTGGCCGCTCTGCTGCTGGCCTTGCACCGAGGTTCCGACTTCCAGGGGCATATTTGGCGGGAACTCTCCCCTTGGCACCTGCATCAGGCCCTCGTCCTGCCGTTCTCCGTAGGCATCCGCGCAGGGGATGTGGACGGTTTTGGTGTCGCCGGGAGCCATACCGATGACGCCATTTTCGAACCCTGGAATCACCTGGCCGCTGCCGATGGTGAACGCCAAAGGAGTGCCGCCTTCCGACGAGTCGAACACTTCTCCATCGTCCAGGCGGCCGGTGTAATGAACGCGAACTCGGTTGCCGATCTGTGCTGTAGTCAACTTGACCTCCCTGCCGTTGCTGAATAAGCAACTATAGCACGGCCGGCAACCCGCCCCGGATTGTGTTATCGTACAGCCACACTCTGCGAAAATGGTCGGCGAAGGTCGAGGGAGGAGCCATGAAGTACGGACTGTTTATGATGCCGTCCCATCCGCCGGAACGGAATATCTACGACGCACACCAGTGGGACCTGGAGTACCTGACGCTATGCGACGAATTAGGCTTTGACGAAGCCTGGATCGGCGAGCATTTCACCTCGCCCTGGGAACCCATCCCGGCTCCTGACCTGTTGATCGCCCAGGCCCTGATGAAGACCAAGCGCATCAAGCTCGGTTCCGGAGCGCATTTGCTGCCCTTCCATCATCCGGCGGAGTTGGCGCACCGCGTAGCGTATCTGGACCACTTGTCCCAGGGTCGGTTTCTGTTCGGAGTGGGGGCGAGCGGACTGCCGAGCGACTGGGCGCTATTTGACGTGGACGGCAACAACGGCGAGCACCGGGACATGACCCGCGAATCGTTGGACATCATCCTGAAGATCTGGCAGAACGAGGGGCCGTTTGAATACAAGGGCAAGTATTGGAACGTCAGCATCCCGGAGCCGATGTATGGCACCCTGGAGTTTTTCCTGCGGCCCTATCAGCAACCTCACCCGCCAATCGGCGTGGCGTCGGTCAGCTATAAATCGCCCACGCTGATGATCGCTGGGGAACGCGGTTTCATACCCATGAGCCTGGCGCTGAACGCCGACTACTGCCGCAGCCACTGGGAGGCCATCGAAGAGGGAGCCCAACGAACCGGCCGAACCCCTTCGCGAGCGGATTGGCGCCTGGTGCGGGACGTGTACGTGGCGGACACCGACGAGGAAGCTCGCGACCTGGCCTTGAACGGGATGCTGGGCCGGGTCTGGACGGACTACCTCTTGCCCCTGTTCCGGGAGTTCGACTTGATGAAGGTGTTCAAGCACTACGATGAAGTCCCGGATGAAGCAGTGAATATCGAATACATGGCCGAACATCTGTGGCTCATCGGGTCCCCGGACACGGTGGCGGAAAAAATTCGCCGGCTTTACGCGGACGTGGGCGGCTTCGGCGGACTGTTGATGCTGGTGTACGACCAGTCGGAAAACCAAGCGGGATGGGAACACTCAACGCGGTTGCTGGCGGAGAAGGTGATGCCGCAGGTGGCGGACTTGACCGGGGCGGCGTAACCGGCTGACGCATAATGGGTGAGGAAGACGCTCAATTACGGAGCGCTTTTGAACAAATGCCTAAGACACCCCGACACGGGGCCACACTTTCGCAACGGCACGGCGACGTCCTGCCGGAGTGGATTATGCGAATCATCGCCGATCCTTATGATCGATATCCGGAAGTCAAGGACGGACAGCTGATGACGGTTCTGATTGGGCGTGTTCCGCAGTCCCGTCGGTGGATAAAGGTCATTTTCTTCGGAACCCCTGAAGCCGGCGTGTTTCACACCGCTTATCGAGGCCGGAGACTGGACCGACAATATGGAGGTGGCCCGTGGCCGACAGCGTAAAGCGCATTGAACTGGAGCCGTTGCCCAAGGCAACGGTGGTGTACAGCCCCGAAAACCAGACGCTGTATATTGAAAACGGACGGTTGCGCGAAGACGCCGAAGAGATGGCGGAAAACATCCTGATCTATTACGACAAGAATGACGAAACGGCGGCGGCGCTCTGCATCGACCGCGCCGAGCACGTGCTCAAGCCTTTCGTGGACGCCATCCTGGCCAAGTACGGTGTGAAGCCGGTTGGCGCCCCGGCCGGCGATTAATCCGGCCAACCGGTTTTTGAACAATTACAAAAATGCTGACAGTTTGCGCCGCAATTCCCGTGCGCGGTTTTGAGGCGATGGTGTAATATGCCAATATCCAGTGCATACTTTTCCGGTGTCGCGCCGGAACTGCCGAATAACCACCACAAGAGGGGATATGGCGACTCAACGTATCAGAAAAACGAAGCTCATGAGGAGCGTGGAAGACAAGCACGGCCGGCCTTTGGAGAATCTGGTACCCGAACTGGTTAACGAGATGGGTATGAGCCGCGCGGCAGCCCATCTGGGAGTTAGCCCCGCGACGTTGGGCTATTGGATGCTGAAGATGGGTATTCAATACCGCCGCGTGGCCCTGGCGGACGGCGAGACCATCGAGGTTCGGCGGCAAGGCTGAGCCTACCCTGGTTTAACGATCAGGGCGGGGAAGCGTAGCCGGCCAATGGCCGCCTTCCCCAACGTCCACGGCTTCATCCATACCCGGCCATGCCGGTATGGTCACGCAGAGGAAACGGAGGGCGGCTTCCGCTCCGGCCCGGAACTGAAAGGCCCAGCCGGTGGGTATGGTCAGGGCATCTCCGGGAACGACGGAAACCGGAGCGGCCGATGATGATCCCGGGGCGTTGGGAGGACACCGCCAGACCTCCCCGGAGCCTTCCAGTACGTACCAAACTTCTTCAACGGTGCGGTGGCGCACAGGGCGGCTGGCCTCTCCCGGCGCTATGGTGACCTCAACCGCGCTGCATCGGGTCGCGCCGTGCTCGTCGGTGAGCAGCAGGCGCACTTCGGAGCCGTCGGGCGCGACGATGACGTCGCCAGAACGGCGCCCGACCGGGGGCGCCGTTGTCGCCGGGTTATCGTCGGCCATGACCACCGCGGTCAGGCCGAGCGGGGCTTGCGGCCCTTGCGGGCGAGGAAGTCGGAAAAGCCTTCTTCGACGGACAGGCCCTTGAAGCGGCCGGTGCGGCCTTCGATTTCATTGCGGTACTGCTCTTCGATGGGCAGGCCGGAATGCTCCAACAGCAACTGCTTGATGTTGGCGAGGCCCTCGACCCGGTTGCGAGCGATGCCGGCTGCGATGTCGAGAGTCCGGTCCATCAGTTCCTCAGACGGCACCAGGTGGTTGATCAACCCCATGTGGTACGCCTCGTCCGCAAAGACTTCGCGGCCACTGAGCAAGAGCTCTTTGGCCCGGTGGATGCCCACCAATTGCGGCAGGCTCCAGGTGGCGTTCATCTGCCCGTAGTTCACGGCGAGAAAGCGGAAGCTGGTCTTCTCGCAGCCCACCAGGAAGTCCAGGCTGGTGGCCAATACGGTGCCGCCGCCGTAGCACAGGCCGTTGACGGCGCCAATGATGGGTTTGCTGCTGGTGTGCAGGTGCCAGGTGTACTCGGATCGCTCGGCCTGACCAGCCGCTCGCTCCTCATCTGACAGCTCACGGTTTTCGTGGATGTCGGCGCCGGCGGAAAAGGCCCGCTCGCCCGCTCCAGTAATGATGACGGCGCCCACGCTGTCATCCTCTTCGTAGTCGGTGATGGCCTGGTCCAGCTCGCGCACCAGCTGCAGGTTGAGGGCGTTCAGCACTTCCGGGCGGTTCAGAGTGACTACGCCGATATGGGTTTCCACTTCGTTGCGGCCCATCATGGTGGGGCGCGTTACGGTTTCGGTGTTGATGCACGAGTAGGTCGTAACCATGTTTCCGTCCTTGCCATTCGGGGAGAGAGTAGCCGCCCGCCGATTGCAGGCGGGGCCATTATAGCGAGATCGGCGAGAGGCGGGTAGGGCCGGAATTGCCAGCGGTTCCAGGCGTGTGGTAGCGTTTGTTTCCAAAGGGTTGAACTGCGGCGCCGGGCTGAACCGGGCCGACGACAACATCGCAGAAAGGAGCCGTACAATGGCAGAACTGGTACTGGGCCTGGCCTCTTCCCACAGCCCGCAACTGAGCACTCCCGCCGACGGATGGGCCGGCCGGGGCGAACGGGACAAGGGCCACGTTGAACTTATCGGCACCGACGGCATCACCTCCAACTACGAGGATCTGCTGGCGCGGATTGACACCGAAAAGATCGCCAAGGAGATTACGCCGGCAAAGTTTGAGCAGCGTCACCAGCAGAACCAGAAGGCCATCGCTCACCTGTCGAAGAAGCTTTATGATGCCAACCTGGACGTGCTGGTGATGGTGGGCGACGACCAGCACGAGTACCTGCTGGACGACAATATGCCGGCCTTCTGCGTCTATTGGGGCGATGAAGTGAAGGTTACCGGCCACGAGGCCGGGCCGTCCACCGGCAACCGCCCGCTCATCGGCTACAACACCGAGGATGTTCACGCGCCCACGGATGCCGCGCTGGGTCTGCACATCATCAACAGCCTGATGGACGCCGAGTTCGACGTGGGCAGTTCCAAGTTCCTCGATCCCACCCGTGGACGCGGAGAGCAGGGCGGCATCGGCCACGCCTTCGGGTACGTCTATAACCGCCTGATGACCGAGGGCATCATTCCGACGGTGCCGGTGATGCTCAACACCTACTACCCGCCCAACCAGCCGACGCCCAAGCGGTGCTATAACCTGGGGCAGGCGTTGCGCTCGGCCATCGAATCTTGGGACAAGGACATGCGGGTGGGCATCCTGGCTTCCGGCGGCCTGAGCCACTTCGTGGTGGACGAAGAGCTGGACCAGCAGGCGCTGGCGGGAATGCAGGCCAAGAGCGTTGACAAGTTGATGGCTTTGCCACGGGAGAAGATTAACTCCGGCAGCTCCGAGATCCGCAACTGGATTGTGGTGACCGGCGCGACCGAGCACCTGGACATGGACGTGGTGGATTACGTGCCGTGCTACCGCTCGCCGGCGGGGACGGGGTGCGCGATGGGGTTTGCGACCTGGGGGTAGGCTGGCTACATCGTCCACCTTGTCATTGCCAGGGAAGCGTGGCAATCTCGTTCCCACATCGAGATTGCCACGCCGCTGTTGCTCCCTTCAGTGCGAATTTGGTCTCATAAGGAGGCACCACGGAATGGACTTGAAAGCCATTGAGCGGAGCATCGTCGCCAACACCAACAAAGAGCGGAAGAAGAGGGGATTGAAGGAAGTCCAAGCAAAGCGGAACATGAACGCCGCGGCGCGCTCCCACAGCAAGCACATGGCAAAAGTGGGCAAGCTAGCCCATGAAGGAATTGGAGACGGTACGCCGGTTAGCAGAGGCCGGAAGCACAAGTGTGGCGATGATTTGTGGTCGGAGAACTGCCAAGGTCCTTGGTCGAAGGATTACCTCACCTACTATAAAACGACGGATCAGGAGCTCGGCAAAAAAATGGTAGATTCTTGGATGAAGAGTCCGCCGCACCGGGCGAATCTGCTACGCCCGGAGTGGGTCGTGATGGGGGCCGGAGTTGGGCAAACCGCGAAAGGCGGAATTTACGCTACCCAAGTCTTTGGTGACCGCCGTCAAATGGCTGATGAAAAATTGCTGGCGTTGTGTCCCAAATGCCGAAGCCAAAACATCAGACCGAGAACCTCACCCCATGAAAAGAACCTTTGGCGATGTTTGAAATGCAAACAGGTGTTCCCAGCACCGCGGACTGGTTACAGACGGCCGGCAAAACACCACGTGCTGGCAACAGATATTCAGAATTTGGCGAGTAAGGTTGACGCTAGAGAAATCAGAAAGCGGCGGAACTTGGCTGCTGGAATAACAACAGCAGCGATAGCCGGGATCGTGGCTACATTAGCCTGCATCTTACTGTTTGCATGAGCGTTAGGCGCGAACGTCGTATAGACGCATCCGAGCATTTTGACGAGTCATAACCTCGTCCATGGTATCGCTTTGGTCATCCCTACACATCGTACCCCAGCTTGCGGAGCGAATCTTTTGCCAAATTGGTGGACTCCTCCACCTGATTGGCGATTTTCTCGCCTTTGTCCTGTAACCGTTTGACTTCCTGTTGCCGGTTTTTTGGAATCACAAACTCTCCTTTTCGAATTATCGCCATAGTTGTCACCTCCTTGGTCCCTTCTGACATACTGTATTGTCTGCCGTCAAATAGCAACTGCGCTCAAGGCAGCGTTGCAATTTAAGTGGTTCAGTTTCCCGGCAGGGTGTCCGAGTGGCTAAAACTGCTGCTACGCCAACGAGATTGCCTCGCTGCGCTCGCAATGACAGGCCCACTTACGACCGCAGCGGCTCTGCGATCAGCGCCTTGACGCGCCCGGTGATGTCGGTCTGGTCGTAGTTGCGCAGGAGGTTGATGCGGTTGCGGTTGGGGTCGCCGCCGTGCCAGTATTCGTAGATTTCCTGGCGCATTCCGAAGGATGAGGCGGCGAGGTCGTGGGCGAGGCGGAAGAGGCGGGATTTGTACTCCACGCCGACGCCTTTGCCGGGCATATAGCGGTCCAGGTAGGGGCGGAGCTCCGGGTTGGCGAGGTCGGCTTCGCTGGGCTGCATAATCATGCCGGAGCCGGAAATCTCCCGCAGCAGTTCCACCATGCGCTGGGAGGTTTGGGCGAAGTAGATGTTCATGCCGGAGGTTGAGCCCAAGGACATGAGGCCGTTGTCGGCGGGATAGGCGTTGTGTTCCACGCCGTCCATGGCGTGCCGCCACATCTCGGTGTGCATGGCCATCTCGCCCAGCTTGGCCGAAACTTCGCGATATTCGATGACGCCGATGGCTTCGGCAATCAGCGTAGAGACGGCGGTCATCAGTTTCATGCGCTGGTGGATGCGGCACAGGTTGCCCCAACCCCGGAAGTTGGCCTCGGAGCCGAGCCGCTGCAACAGCGGAGTCGAGTCGTAGAGCATGAAGATGCGATCCCAGGGCACCAGGACGTGGTCGAAGAACAACATGGCGTCCTGCTCGTCGTACACCGCGCCGAGGGGATGGCCGTAGCTGCCTACCCATTGCGAGACTGGCTCGCGGCATAGGATTTTCAGGCCCGGCGTGTCGGTGGGAATAGAGAAAGCCAATATAAACCGGGGATCGGACCGGCGCATGAAGGTTGCGGAAAGCGACACGTAGGTCTCGTTGCTGATGGGCGCGGCGGTGGCGAGCTGCTTGGCGCCGTGGACGATGACGCCCTCGTTGGTCTCCTCGACGACGTGCAAGGCTACCTCGGTTTCGCTTTCGGCGCGGGTCTCGTTCTGGGGTTGCGCGCTGCGGTCCACCTGCGGGTCGCCCAGGGCGTGGGTGAGGAACAGGTCGTTCTCCATGCAGTAACGGTGGTAGTTGACGACGTTCTCGGCGAAGTTGCACCTGGGGTGCTTCACCTGTTGCAGGGCGTCGCTGATGGCGACCAGGCCGGTGATGAAGGGGGCGAGGATGTCGGGGCTACGGCCCAATTGGCCCCAGGACTCTTCGTTCCAGATTTCGCTGTTGCGCCGCTGCCGTTTCAGGTCGTCCAGAGTGCGGGGCAGCAGCCACGACAGGCTGCAACGCTGGCCCGTTTCCGGCGAGACGAAGGTCATCTCGTCACGGTACGGCTCCGAGTGTTGCAGGTCGTAGATGCGGGCCAACTCGTGAACCATGCCGGTCAGGGCCGGGTGGGTAGTTACGTCATTGACTTTTTTGCCGTCCAGCCAGACCTCGCGGCCATCACGGAGGCTTTGGACGTAGCGGGCGCCGGTCATGGCACCGGGGGCGGTTGCGACTTTCAAGGCCATTGAGTCCTCGCTATTCGTCGATGTAGCCGGGATGGCCACCTTGACGCATCTGTTCCCACGCTGTCAGCAAGACATCTCGACGACGTTCGACCCAAGCCAACACCGCGCGGCGGGGACGCCCTCGCAGGTCACCGGCGAGAATGCTGCCATCGCTGATGGCTACTACAGTCCAATCGTTCCGGTATCTGACGTGGATGTGCGGCGCTCCGTGGTCGTTAGCATACAGATACACCCTTATGCTGCCCTGGTTGATGAGGCAGATTAACGGCATAACTTGACCGCGGTCAGTTAAACGACCTGTCCAGTGAGCTCTAGATACAGTGCGTCGCCGCACAGCGCAACATCATCATCCCACTCTACCCCACCGTGATCCCCAATCCGCAGTGATTCAAAGAACCCGCGGTCTTCCCAACGCCAGAAAGCCGGCTTTCCAGCCAGGTGCGACAAGTCTATCTCGCCCGCAACGCCGTCTTCATAATGAAGCCAGATGCGGTACCCTTCCCGCGGAGCCACCGCGGTCAGCCTGGCAAACTCGTTGGGACTGATATCCTCGCTCCGACCCAATGACAGTGGGACGGCGGCAACGAGCGCGCCGGTTTTGTAATCCTCGTCAAGGTTGAAAATCTGGAGCGCAGTGGCGCCAAGCCGGTATTCGTCATTGGGGCTGAACACCACCGGGCAAGGCCATTGCTGGCCGCCAATCTCCAGCAGGGCGATGCCGTAGCCCCAATCGTCCAGGCTGCCGTCGGGCAGTTTGACGGCCTGCTGGCAGCCGGGTTCGATGCCCAGTTTGTTCAGGACGGCCGCCGGGAAGACCGAATGATCGGCCCACACGTCCACCACGGCCTCGGCGTGGTGAAACCGTTCGCCCCCCATTTTGGCGATGCCCACTTTTGCCGATATGGCGGTCATTTCAGATTACCCTCCAGTGCGCGTTGCGGACGAATTGGCGTTTCATTATCACACCGTTGGCGCGTTGGTCAAACCGTCTATCACGTCCGGCTGTTGTACACGTAGTGAGGCGTTCCCAGGGCCGGCGGGCGGCTGCGGTAGAACTGCTCCACGTAGGGAGACAGCAGGCTGGCCATGCGCCGCGTCGCCAGGGTTTCAGGTTCTACGGGACGAGCCAGTTGCTCGCGCAGTTCCGCCGCCACGTCGGCCTTGTTGGCGCGGGTGTGGACGCCATCGCGGAGCAGAACCTCGCCGTCAACTATCACCGCCGCGATGTCCCGGGACTTGGCGCGGCCCAGCACCACCTCGGTCGGCGGAGTGTCCGCCTCCAGGTAGGGGTCTTCCAGTCCGTCGAGGCGTATCAGCACCAGATCGGCGCGGCGGCCCGGCTCCAGCGCTCCGATTTCTCCGGCGAAGCCGGTGGGCGCGGCGGCGTTGGCCGTGGCCATGGAAAGCACTTGGTCAACGGTGATGGCGGGTTCGCCGATGACGGGCTGGCGGTGCAGCTTGCTGACCAGGCGCATCTCCTGTAGCAGGTCGTCATCGTCGTTGATGGCGGTGCTGTCGGTGCCCATGGCGACGTTGACGCCCCGGGCCAGCATGGGGTTCACGGGCGCGATGCCGTTTTTGAGGCGCAGGTTGGAGCTGGCGTTGTGGCAAACGGTGGCGCCGGCGTCGGCCAGCAGCTCGATGTCATGCTCGGTGAGCCAGACGGCGTGGGCAAACGAGACTTCCGGCCCCAGGAACTCCAGATCCTGCAGGTGTTCCACCGGCGTCTTGCCCCAGGCGAGGATGCCGTAGTCCTTCTGGTAGGGGCTTTCCACCAAGTGCATATGGATGCCGGTCTGGTGGCTGGCCGCCTGCTCCTTGCAGCGCAGCAGGAATTCGTCGGTGTTCCACTGCGCGTTGGCGGGGCTGAACAGGACGCGCACCTTGCCCGACGGGTGTCGGTGGTACTCCCGGTGCATCTGGTCGCTGAAAGCGAAGTAGTCGTCGTCGCTCATATGCGCCACGGACAGGTAGCTGCGCACGTCGTCGGCCAAGTCCGCCGGCAGGCTGCCCAGGAAGTCATCGTCGCCAGCATAGACCACGCGGTTCTGGTTGCGCAGGTAGCTGGAAAACGCTACCCGCATCCCGGCGTCAAGGAATCCGCGCAAGACGGCATCCGCATCCTCTTTCAAGGTGGCGGCCGCCGTCTGGGGGTGGTTGTACATGACGGTGGTGGTGCCGGATTCCAGCATATTCAGGGCGGTGTACAGGGTCATCAGATAGTGGTCATAGGGACGGCGGCCCCAGCCGGCCAGGATCCAGACCTCGAGGCAGTCGTCGCAGGTGCCCATTTGGAGCGTGGTGACGCCGCGCCCGTGGTGGTGGGAGTTGACCAGGCCGGGAATGACGGCGTAGTTCGGGCCGCCCAGCTCGGTGTCGGGCGCGTATTTCGCCCGGAGTTCCTGGTACGGGCCGATGTCTTTGATGACGCCGTTTTCCTGGTAAATCGCCGCATCGTAATGCGCGGCAACGGCGCCGGAACCGTCGGCGGTGAGGATGTGCTTGCCGCGAATAAGTGAGGAAGGCATGGGTTCACCCCCGGTTGCGCTACTGCGCTGACCGCCAGTCATCGCCCGGCATGATGCGCAGCATGAACTCGTCGAACATTGGCACGGTAAAAGCAGTGTCGCCGTGGCCTGGACTCCAAATTGTGCCCTTGTTGATTAGTTGGCTGCGAGTAGGCGCCAGGGAGTTGACCGAACGGTTCAACTCGCCGGCAATATCGCCGGAACGATGGGGGCCGGGGCCGAGTTGCGCCATGGCTCGCACGTATCTTTTTTCCAAGGGAGTCAGCCGGTCAAAACGGACCAGAAAGAAACTCTCATCCAGAGCGGCGTTTGCCAGTTGTGACGCGACCGCAACATTGGCAGCCGTGATTGGAGAACTTTCGGCGACATCCCAAGCGTGCTTGCCCCATTCTTGCAGGAAGTAAGGATAGCAGCGCGTCCGGTCAACGATGGCGTCAAGGGCGTCGTCATCTATTGCGACTCCTTCGGCTTGGGCGGGTTTGGCAATCGCGCGCCGGGCGTCTGAGAGGGACAACGCTCCGATTTCGGGAAACTCGAAAAGCCGCTCAGCGTAGGATTTCGCTCTGCCCATGTTGCCGCGTATCTGGGGAAGGCCGGCGCCAAGCATGATAACGGGCAACTGTCGCTGCGCCGTCCGATGCAGGGCCATGATTAACGCCGCCAGTTCATCCTCTTTCACGTATTGCAGTTCGTCAACGAACAGCGCTACGCAGGCGCTTTCCGCCTTTGCGGCTGCCCCCACCACTTCCAGCAAAGCTTGTAGGTCGGACTCCAAATCCCCGTTGTCTGCCAGACCGGGTTCCGGATCATAGTCTAGACTAATCTCAATATCGTGGTACCGTACCTTCAGGCTGCTGGCGAAACCGGCCAGCGCCCGGAGCGCTCGTTGCGCCAACTGCCTGGCCCGCTCTCGGTGGGAGAGTTTCAACAACGCGATGCGCAATTGTGGCGCCAGGACGGCGGGAAGAGAGCGACTTTCCGGCGCTTCCACTCGCAACGCGTATATGCTTCCGGCTTCCGCATCCTCGCGTATGCGGTCCAACAGGACGGTTTTGCCGACGCCGCGCAGCCCGACCATGATCAGACTTCTGCTGGCACGACCTATTCTGGTTCGTTCCAGCGCAATGCGAGCCGCCTCACGGATCTCGTCGCGGCCGGCCAGTTCCGGAGGCGGCGTACCGGCTCCGGGGTTAAAGGGATTGTTAATCGGGTCCATAAGGGCAGTTTATACCAAAATTACCCCACATTATCAAGAAACGCTAACTTGGGATAACTTCGCTATAACCAGGCTGCCACAATCGCCTTTCAACTCGCTTGCGACTCGTACCAGTCGATAATCTCGGACCCGGTGGCCGGCCAAACGCCGCCTTGCGCCATCATGTAGGCCAGCGCATCGTCCACCGCGCCGACGCGGAAGGGTTGGCCCAGCAGCCAGGGATGCCAGTTCAAGGCCATCAGCCGGCCGTTGGCAGCTCCGTCGGCGTTTAGCACGTCGAAACTTTCGGTCAACCGCCGCTGGTAGTCTGCAACGGTGACCTTGCGTTGCGCCAGGGACGCGACGTCGTCCAACTCGTAGAGCAGCGGCAGGGCGAAGAAGGGATTATCCCCGGTGGTCATGGGGAAGGGCTGCTCGTCGTTGGTCCAGTCGCAGACGTAACGCAGGCCGGCCTCGGCCAGCAGTTGCGGCGTGCGCTCCGACTCGCCGTATTCCGGCCCCAGCCAGCCCTGCGGGGCTTGGCCGGTCGCCTGCGCCACGGCTTCGATGGACTGTCGGATGTATTCCCGTTCCTCGTCCTCGGCCATGTTGCCGGTAATCATCCGGCTGACGGAGACGCCGTGGCCGATGATTTCGCAGCCCCGGTCCAGGCAGTGCCGCACCAGGAACGGGTAGTTTTCGGCGGTGATGGCGTCCATGGCGATGGTGGCCGCGATGCCGTGCTTCTCCAGAGTGTCCAGGAGACGGAAGATGCCTACCCGGTGCCCGTATTCCCGGTGGGACAGGCGGGCGTAGTCGGGGAACGCACGGGGGGCGGAGCCGCCGGCGAGGCTGGCCACTACGAAACTTCCCTCGGGCGCCTGCCATTCCATGTGCTCCAACACCAGGATTACGCACAGAGCCACCCGCGTGTCATTGGGCCAGCGCAGGGCCGGACGGGTGATGATGGGCGACCACTCGTGATGGGGGTGGTCCATGCCGAAGGTTCGTTGTGCGGGCATATTGGCGATGCTCCTGTGAGGCAGGGGCGAATGATTATTCGCCCCTACGGGAATGTCGAGTTACCGGGCAAATCGCTGGGCGTGGGTCATGGCCTGGTCGTAGTAGTTGGCGATGTAGTATTCGGCGATTTCGTCGGCCGTGGTCTGCCAGACTCCGTCGTGAGCCATGATGTAGCCCAGCACATCGTCCAGGTACTTGATACGGTGGGGCTGGCCGATCAAAAAGGGATGCAGGGCGATGCACATCACGCGGCCGCTCTCGGCGCCCTCTTCGTAGAGGCGGTCGAACTGGCGCTTGCAGATGTCGGCGAAGTACTCGGCGGTGTAGTGGTTGTCGCGGAGCACGGACGAGTCGTTCAGCTCGATGGAGTAGGGCACCGACACCAGCTTGCCTCCGTTGTTCACCTTGATGGGCGTGGGCTGGTCGTCGTGGAACCAGTCGGTGTGGTAGATCAGGCCGGCCTCGGCCATTAGGTCGGGGGTGCTGACGCTGCCGGAGATGGCCGGGCCAAGCATCCCTTTGAGCTGCTTGCCGGTGTGTCGCTTCAGGGTGTCGATGCAGTCCCGGTAGAACTCGCGCTCCTCGTCCTCGGTGCAGGTGTAGAGGTAGCGGGTGTTGTAGATGCCGTGGCTCATGAAGTCGTAATCCCGCTCGATCATGGCTTCGGCGATTTCGGGAAAGTGTTCCAGAACCGCCAGGTTCAGCGAGATGCAGCAGCGGATGCCGTGCTTGTCCAGCGGTTCCAGCATCCGCCAGAAGCCGACGCGGTTGCCGTAGTCGCGGTAGGTGTACTGCTGCACGTCGGGATAGGGCATCCGCGGCCACGGGTCGCGCACGCCCTCGTTGACGGGCAGGTATTCATAGTGTTCGACGTTGGGTGAGATCCAAAGGGCCACCCTCGCGTCGTTGGGCCACTTGATGACCGGGCGGTCGATGATGGGCAAGTAGTCGATGCGGTCGGGCGGCAGCGCCATGATCTCTACTCCTTGCGGTAGGGGCGAATGATTATTCGCCCCTACAATGTCGATGAAAATGAAGCGCGCTAGTCGAGAAACCCGGATTCCCGGCGCCATTGCACGTAGTCGTTCAGGCCGGCCGCCAGGTCGAACTGCGGTGTCCATCCCAAATCGTGCCACAACCGGTAGCCGGACAGCGGCCCACGGGTGGGTCCTAGGGATGAGCTGGCCGGTTCCGCCGCGGACGGTTCCACCAGCCTGGTTTCGGGGAACAGTTGCTCCAACGTCCGCTGTATCTCAGCCCCGGTAACCGGGACGCCGTTGGTGATGTTGTACAGGTCGTGGGGCAGTTCCGGCGCGTCAACGACGGTTGCAATCGCCGATCCGGTGTCCACCACGTAGGTGTAGTCGCGCCCGTAGTCGGTGGCGTCGATTTCGATGGGTTCGCCGCGCAGCAGCTGGCCGGTCCACTGGTAGGGGGTGGACATATTGTCGCGGTGTCCGGTGACCCGCTCCATGGGGCCGTAGGGAGTGCTGACGCGGAGGCTGGCGGCGCTGAAGCCGTGGAGTTCGCCGTAGCGGCGGGTCAATTGCTCGCTGGCCAGCTTGGTGATGCCGTACAGGTTGGCCGGCTGGGGATGGTCGTCTTCGTTGTAGGTCTGGTCGGGATCGCGGGTCAAGCCGTAGGCGGCGCCGGAGCTGACGTACACGAAACGCGCCACGCCGGCCAGCCGGGCGAACTCCAGCAGGTTGCCGGTGCCGGTGAGGTTGATGTCGAGGATGTCCTTGCTGCGGGCGGTCTCCCGGTCGGTGCGGTTGACGGTGAACACGGCGGCGTGGACTACTTTGTCGATGGAGTGGTCTTGGCGCAACGCTTCCAATCCGGCAACGTCCAGAATATCGCCGTTGAGGAAGGTGACGCGGGAAGCCAGTTCCCCCAGGAAGCCCGTCAGCAGAGCGTCGGCGGGCAGAACGTCCAGGCTGACGACATCGTGGCCGCGCCGAGCTAATTCCTTCACGATGTTGGCGCCGACAAAGCCGGCGCCGCCGGTCACCAGTGTTGCCATTCCGCGCTTTTCCCTCCCTGAGATTGAGATGGCGTTCAAACCAAGCGGCGCCAGTATGCGCCCGTTGCCGGGCGAATTCAACCCGGCGATTTCTCTCGCCCGAATCCGCTTCCGGGAAATCGTCAGAAGCGGGCAGGCGCGGAAACTCACTCGCTTGTACCGCGGGAATTGTCAGAAGCAGCAACTGTCTTGCTGGTCAAGTGGTTAGGCGGCGATGGGGGCCTGCCAGGGGGTGTTGGATTTGATGATGGCGTTGCAGAAGGTGAGCAGCTTGCGCATACACGCGGTCAAGGCCACCTTGGGAGCTTTGCCCGCCGCCAGCAGTCGCTGGTAGCAGGCCCGGATGACCGGATTATGCCTGGTGGCGGCCAAAGTAGCCATGTACAGCGCCGCTCGCAACTGTCGGCGTCCGCCCAGACGGAGCGTTTGCCCCGCCACCGACCGCTGTCGCGGTTGTAGGGGGCTACGCCGGCCAAAGCGGCGATTTCCTGGTGGCTGGCGTGGCCCAATTCGGGCGCCTCGGCGAGCAAGGTGGCGACCAGGACCGGCCCCACGCCGGGGATGGAGCGCAGCAATTCGGCCTTGGCTTTCCAGACCGGGTTGTGCTGCAACAAAGCGGCGATGTCCCGGTCCAGTTGGGCCACTTGTTCCCCCAGCAGCGCCAGGTGGTCGTCAATCTGGGCGCGCACCAGTTCCGACGACACGGGCCGCCGCCGGTTGCATTCCTGGGTCTGCATGGCAATGAGTTGCCGGCGCCGGAGCGTCAGGGACTGCAACTCCCGCTGTTCAGCGTCGGGCAGTGGACGCACCGGCGGGCGCAGCGCATCCCCGAAGCCGGCCAGGATCTGGGCGTCTAGCCGGTCGGTCTTGGCCAGCCGTCCGGTGGCCCGGGCGAACTCCCGCACCTGGCGGGGATTGACCACCACTACGGGCAGTCCGGCCCCGCTCAACTCCGCCACCACAGTCCTTTCCAGTCCGCCGGTAGCCTCCACGATGATCCGGGCCGGTTGCAGCGGGACCAGTTCCGCCACCAACTGGGCCAGGGCTTCGTCAGTGTACTCCACGTGCCAGGCCTGGTTGGCGGGGAAGGCCCAACCATCCAGGTAAGCTTGGGACACGTCAATGCCGATGATTGTTTCTCCGGTGGTCATGTTTTACACTCCCCGTACCTTTGGTGCGCCAAGGCCCGGACTACCCTGCCTTGCAATACGGGGTCGTACCCCCCACAACGGTTCGGGTTAGCCAAGGGTGAACGGCGCGGCGACCTTGCTGCTTCACGGCTTCGCATAGCGAGCCCCAGGATTAACGGTCTGCCGCGTCGTGGCTTCTCCAAGATACAAGGATTTTCGGGATTTTAAGGATTATAGGATTGGAACCGTCCAGTGGATGAAGATACGCTCATCCTGTCCATCATCTCAATCCCGTAAATCCTGCTTCTGACGAATAATGGTAAAATCAGGCCATGGTGTGGCGCGGCATTTGGGATGGGATCAAGTCAATACCTCGTCATCTCTGGAATTGGCTGGTACAGCCGGAAGGGTGGCAAGTCAGGCATTTTGCGGCCTCGCCATTCGGCGCCGCGCTCATGACGTGGTTCTGGACGAACCAGGCGCGTTTCTGGGAGCATTGGGATACGGTCGCAGAGATGGCGAGCCTGGGCGCCATCTCTTACGGCGTCATCGCCGTGCTGGCGGAAGGAGGCATCAGAGTGTTTTACGCTTTATCGCAAATCGGCAAGGACCGGGAAAAGCGACGGCAGGAGCTGGAAGAGATGAAAGCCGCGGGCCGGGCCGCCGGCGAGGCCGCCGGCGAGGCCGCGGGCCGGGCCGCCGGCAGGGCTGAGGGTAGGGCCGAAGGGGCCGACGCAGAGCGCAAGCGGTGGCAGCAGTGGAACGAAGCGCGCCTGAGGGCGGCCGCCGAAGGGCGCGAATTCAACGAACCGCCGCCGGGAAGCTAGCCGCCGCGCCCGGCCGCCAGGAGCTAATCCCATGGAATACCGACGTTTCGGCCCCACTGACATGACGGTTTCGGCCCTCGGCTTCGGCTGCTGGGAGATGGGCGGCGCCTATGGCGACGTGTCCGGCGCCGAGTTGGACGCTGCCGTGAACCGCGCCATCGACCTGGGCATCAACTGCTTTGATACCGCGCCGGCCTACGGCAGAGGCGAGTCGGAGGTCGTGCTGGGCAAGGCGCTGGGCAGCCGGCGCAACGATGTGATCGTCGTCACCAAGTGCGGCGTCGGTTACGCCGACCGGCCCAAGGGCCGCGACAGCCGGGCGGTGTCCATCATCGCCTCCGTGGAACAGAGCCTGCAAAATATGGGCACCGACTATCTCGACGTGCTGCTCATCCACTGGCCCGACGTGAACACGCCCTTCGACGAGACCATGCACGCGCTGGACAGCCTGGTGCATCAGGGCAAGGTGCGTGCTGTCGGCCTCTCCAACTTCACGCTGGAGCAGATCAAGGAGTGCGAGGCGGTCCGTAGTGTGGATGTCGTGCAGTACGGCCTCAATATGTTCGACCGCCGCATGGAGCAGGAAATCTTTCCTTATTGCCAACAACAGGGTACGGGCGTCATGGTCTATGGCCCGCTGGCCTTCGGGCTGCTGACCGGCGCCATGTCCGCCGATACCACCTTCGGCGGCAACGACTGGCGCGCCACGGGTGGCCGGCCCGGCTGGAACGTGGGCGTATTCGCCGAGGAGCATTTCCAGCGCAACCTGCGGGTCGTGGAGGATTTGAAGCCCATCGCCGAAGCACGGGGCAAAAATATGCCCCACCTGGCGTTGCGCTGGGTACTGTCCAACCCGGCGGTCAGCGTCGCCTTGGTGGGGACGCGCACCGTTCAGGAGGTGGAAGACAACGTGGCCGGGCTGGAATGGGCGCTATCGGGCGCGGACATGGAGCGGATTGACGCCGTATTCGCCCGCTACGGCGTGGATACTCACCCCGACATAGTGATCGACCCGGACGAGTAGGCCCGGGTCGATTCCCTCACCATGACAGCATCAGGCTGAATTACCCAGCCGCGATCCAGTCAACCACCCGCTCCGCCACCATGATGACGGTGGGGTGAATGCCGCCGGAGCGGGGCACCCGGGGCATCACCGAGGCGTCGGCTACCCACAGGCCCTGCACGCCGCGCACCCGGCAATACTGGTCAACCACGGCCATACCGTCGCCGTCCGGCCCCATGCGGCAGGTGCCGGACACGTGCCGCGCCGTGCCTACCGTCTGCCGAGCCCAGAGGTCCAACGCGTCGTCGTCGTTCAGGATATCGTCCGGCGGGTTGATGCGGAAGTCGAACACGTCCTTGAAGGCGTCCGACTCCAGCAACCGCGCCCCTTTGCGCAGGCCGTCGCGGATGCGCCGGGCGTCGTTGGGGTGCCGCAGGTACTGGTAGTTGAACTCCGGCTGCACGCTGGGGTCGGAAGACGCCAGCTGCACGAAGCCCGACCCATCGGGCAGGCCCAGGGTGCAGGAGATGCGCGCCGCCCGGTCCGGCGGAACGTCGCCGGTGTTGTAGCGGGTGCGCACGCCGGCAACCTTCTCCTCGCGCTCGTCAACCACCGTGCTGCTGCGGAGCGTCATGTCGTTGGTGTATTCCCCACCCTCGGCGCTGTAGTGCAGTCCGAAGTGAGGCGCGTCCAGGTCGCCGACCAGGGTCTTGCCGTCCTTCACCTTGTAGGTGACGTGGACGCTGAGGTGGTTCCAGAGGCCCTGGCCCACGCCGGGGCTGTCGTGAATGACGGGTATCCCGAACTGCTGCAAATGGTCCTTGGGGCCGACGCCCGACAACAGCAACAGTTGGGGCGACCGTATCGCGCCGCTGCTCAGTGCTACCTTGTCGGCTGCCACGGTGAAAATCTCTCCGCCGCTCTCGGCCTCCACGCCCACGGCCTGGTTGCCCTCGAACAGCACCCGGCGGACGTACACGTTGCCCCGCACCGTGAGGTTCAGCCGGTGGCGCATGGGGCCCAGATGCGTCAGGGCCGCGCTCATGCGGATGCCGCCCAGGTTGTTGGTGGGCGACACGCCGACGCCGGTGGGGTTGGGCCCGTTGGTGTCCTCCACCGCGCCGTAGCCCTCGGCCAGGCAGGCGTCATAAAAGGCTTTCTGGATGTCCGCCCACGTTCCCGACTGCCGCCGGCGCACCGGCATGGGGCCGTCCGCGCCGTGATAGTCGTCCTGGATGTCCAGGTCGCGCTCCATCTTCCGGTAGAAGGGCAGGATCTTGGCGTAGGACCACTCATCGTTGCCCCGGGCGGCCCAGTCGTCGAAGTCCTCGGGAAAGCCGCGCTGCATGGCCTGGCCGTTGATGGACGAGCCGCCGCCGATGACCTTGCCCTGGGCGACGTGGATCTCGCCCTGTTCTTCGGTGATGGTGCCTCGCAGCGCCCAGTTGTGTATCGAGTCCTGGGCCTCGGCGTACCGGGTGCCGCCGAACTTGATGTCGTCGGGCAGAACATTCGGGTCGGGATAGTCGTTGCCGGCTTCCAGCAGCAGGACGGAGGTGTTGATGTCTTCGGCCAGGCGGGCCGCCAGCGTCGAGCCGGCCGCGCCGCCGCCAACCACAATAACGTCGTATTTCATGGATCCTCCACGGGCTGTTGCGCCCCGGATTAAATTGATTTCTGTCGGGCATTATAGTTGATAATCCGTCATTCCGGCGAAAGAACGTCACCCCGTACTTGATACGGGGCCGGAATCCAGTAGAGTTTTCTGGACTCCGGCTTTCGCCGGAGTGACGAGAAAGTTAGACCGCCTAATACGGAACGCTACCGTGGAAGCAACGGCCTCGCGCGTACCCACTTTCCTAAGGGAGGCACGTCAGAAGCAGGATTGCCAGGATTTGAAGGATGATCAGGATTGGAGCCGTCCCCGGCACAGCCAACACAATCCTGATCATCCTAAAATCCAGAAAATCCTGATTCTGACCATTCCCAGAAGCCGGCGCCTATGAAGTGACACGGTAGCGTTGCGTTTTAGGTGGTTTGGTCTTTGTCATTGCGAGCGTAGCGTGGCAATCCCGTTGGCGTAGCAGCAGTTTTAGCCGCTCGGATACCCTGCTGGGAAACTGAACCACCTAAATTGCAACGCTACCAAGTGACACCCGCCCCTTGCGCAACCGCACATCTGTTCTCTACACTATACCCTACAGTCGAGCGGGAAGCCTGAGGCTACGGCCCAACGCCCGACGCCAGGCGCCAACCAAAATCTGAATATCGGGTTCACAGGGTTCGGGTAACACGGCCAACCGCTGCCACCGTACCTGGCAGCACGTCGGATCCCATTGCACCGCTGGCTATCGCAAAGGCCGGTAATTTCCCCGGTACCGCATAGACCAGTACGGCGGGTCTCACCACCGCTGCGCGAGGGTCGCCCTCTGCCCCCAGCCTGCCCCGTGCTTGACACGGGGTCATTCCCGCGAAAGTCGAAGATGCGCCTGTGGCGTGTCGAAGATGCGCCTGTGGCGTGTCGAAGATGCGCCTGTGGCGTGTCGAAGATGCGCCTGTGGCGTGTCGAAGATGCGCCTGTGGCGTACGGAATCCAGGCGGGGCCGGGCATGGGGCGGTCAGCACGCGCAATCCTCGGAGTTCAATTCGCAAAAACGCTCTCTGGCCGTAGCGCCGACAACCCGAACCCCCGAACCCGAAATCAGCAAGTCAACCAAACCAACCGACCAACGAAAGGAGCAAAACCCCAACAACTACCGCGCCGCCGCTCCTGGTGAGCCGGTCGAACCACGCGGCAATCCCGCTGACGGAACGACGACGCCAGGGTCAACGAGATTGCCACGCTTCCCTCCCTTCCAGATGGCAGATTGACGTAAAGTGGGTACGCGTAAGAAGCAACGGCAGATTGCGCCAAGTGGTCGCGTATGAGACAAATGACAGGTCGCGCCCAACCGGGTATGCGTGAACCACGACGGTACATCTTCCGCAGGATGACGATATGACTACCACTTCCAATGGCATTGATCTCCTGGAACGGGAAGCCGCAGAACTCCTGGACTTCCTGCAAGAGCTGCCCGCCGCGGCGTGGCAAACCCCCAGCGCCTGCGCCGGCTGGACCGTCGCTGACGTGATCGGGCATCTCACCAGCGTTGACCTGTCCAACCGGCTGGTGCGCGGCCTGGGCGGCGATTACTCTGCGCCCGAAGGTTCGCCCCCGACTGAGCGGCACGACGAAGACACCTTCGCCAAGAGCATCTACCAGCGCGCCATCGACGCCAGCCAGCGCTTGGGCGACGGCCTGCTGGCCGACTTCACCGAGCGCATCAACGAGACGGTGACGCTGTTCCGGCAGGTGGGGGACGACCAGTGGGATAACCTGGTCTATTGGCCGCCCGGCCCCATGCCCGTCCGTACTCTGCTGACCCAGCGCATCGCCGAGCTGACCATGCACGGCTGGGACATCCGCTCGCGGCTGGAGGACGACTACCATCTTTCCGACGGCAGCGTAACCGCCCTGCTGGATACCGTGGACCGGGCCGCCCGCCGCGCCTTCCGTCCCGACCCTATGCTGGAAGGGCGCTCCACCCGCTACCGTTTCCGCGTCACTCACCCTACGCGGCGGACGCTGGATCTGATCCTCAGCGACGACGTGGCTCAAATGGCTGAGGACGAAACCGTCGCGGCGACGGAGCCGGCCGACGTGACCTTCCAGTGCGACGGGGAGACCTGCGTCCTGGTAATGTACGGCCGGCTTACCCCGGACGATGCGGTAGGCGCCGGCCGTCTGTCGGTGGCCGGGGGCGACACCTATCTGGCGTCCACCTTCGGCCACCGCTTCGTCGGCGGCTGAAACCGTCGGAAATGCGGAGTCATCGCCGACTCACGTGTGACCGACCTGTCATTGCGAGAATGCCGTCAGGCATTCGTAGCAATCCCGTTGAAGCGCTGACGGCCATCCGCAACCCACCCTCTTCTCGCCGGCGAGATTGCCGCGCTGCGCTCGCAATGACAGATTGAGAACGGCATACACACGAGATAGGGTTTCTGGCGTCCACTATCCCCGCGATTTGGCCCCGTCCCGGCGTTGCCGCTTGCGGTCGTGGAAGGAGTCATCAACGACTCCCCTGTGACCGACCTGTCATTGCGAGAATGCCGTCAGGCATTCGTGGCAATCCCGTTGAAGCGCTGACGGCCATCCGCAACCCACCCTCTTCGCCAGCGAGATTGCCGCGCTGCGCTCGCAATGACAGATTGAGAACGGCGTTGCACAGGGAGTTAGGTTTTCGGCGGTCGCTAGCTCCGCGACTTGGCCCCGTCCCGCCGCTGCCGCTTGCGGTCGTGGAAGGAGTCATCAACGACTCCCCTGTGGCCGACCTGTCATTGCGAGAATGCCGTCAGGCATTCGTGGCAATCCCGTTGAAGCGCTGACGGCCATCCGCAACCCACCCTCTTCTCGCCGGCGAGATTGCCGCACTGCGCTCGCAATGACAGATTGAGAACGGCATACACACGAGATAGGGTTTCTGGCGTCCACTATCCCCGCGATTTGGCCCCGTCCCGGCGTTGCCGCTTGCGGTCGTGGGCAGAGAGCAGCATCTTGCGGATGCGCAGGTTCTGCGGGGTGACCTCCACCAACTCGTCGTCGGAGATGAACTCCAGGGTTTCCTCCAGGCTCATCCGAACTGTGGCATTCAGCCGCTCGGCGACGTCGGCCGTTGACGAGCGCATATTGGTCAGCTTCTTCTCCCGGCAGACGTTGACCTCCAGATCTCCCTCCTGACGGCGGGAACCGACGACCATACCCTCGTACACCGGCGTCCCCGGTTCGATGAAGGTGTCGCCCCGGCGCTGGGCGTTGAGCAGGCCGTAGGTTACTGCCGGGCCGCCCTCCGACGCCACCAGCGCGCCGCCCCGTTGGGTCTTTATCTCGCCCTGCATGGGTTCGTAGGACGCGAAGCTGCTGTTTTTCACCCCATCGCCCCGGGTGGTGCGGAGGAAGAAGGCGTTGAACCCGATGAGGCCGCGGGTGGGTATCCGGTACTCCATGTTCACGTAGCCGTTTTCCCCGTAGCGCATATCCAGCATTTGCGCCAGGTGGCCCGACAGGTACTCGGTCAGTACCCCGACGTACTCCTCGCGGGTGCTGATGCTCAGCGTTTCGTATGGCTCGTGGATCCTGCCGTCGATCCGCTTGGTCACCGGCGCTGGCCGGGAAACCTGGAACTCGTACCCCTCGCGGCGCATGGTCTCCACCAGGATGGACAGGTGCAGCTCGCCCCGTCCGGCAACCACGAACACGTCGGGGCTTTCGGTGGTCTCCACCCGCAGGCTCACGTTGGTGCGCAGTTCCCGAATCAGGCGCTCGTGGAGGTTCCGCGAGGTGCAGCGTCCGCCTTCCTGGCCGACAAACGGCGAGGTGCTGACGCCGAAGGTCATGCGCACCGTGGGTTCCTGGATGTCAATGGTCGGCAGAGCTTGAGGATCCTCGCCGCCGGCGATGGTATCGCCGATGGCGACGCCCTCCGGCCCGGTAACCGCCGCGATGTCGCCGGCGTAGGCTTCCGACACTTCCACGCGCTCCATGCCGTGAAACACGAAGATATGCTCCAGGCTGTGGTGGGTCGTCTCGCCATGCCGGTCCAGCAGGGCCACGCTGTCTCTCGCCCTGAGGGCGCCGCCGGTGACCCGTCCCACGGCCACCTGCCCCAGGTAGTTGTCGTAGTCCAGCGCGGCCACCAGCATTTGCAGCGGCGCGTCGGGGTCGCCGGACGGAGGCGGCACCGCGTCCAGGATGGCGTCAAACAAGGGCTGCATATCAACGCCCGGCCGGTCGGGGTCCGTGGTCGCGTAGCCCTGCCGCGCCGACGTGTACAGCACCGGGAAGTCCAGCTGCTCCGCGTCCGTCGCCAGGTCCAGGAACAGGTCCTGCACCAGTCCCAGCGCCTCCAGAGGGCGGGCCTCCGGGCGGTCAATCTTGTTGATGACGACGATGGGCGCGACGTTCTGCCGCAGGGCCTGGCGGAGGACGTAGGTGGTTTGGGGCATGGGGCCATCCACGGCGTCCACCAGCAGCAGGCAGCCGTCGGCCATGTTCATCACCCGTTCCACCTCGCCGCTGAAGTCGGCATGGCCCGGCGTGTCGATGATGTTGATTTTCACGCCGCGATAGGAGACCGAAGCGTTCTTGGCCAGGATGGTAATGCCCCGCTCCCGCTCCAGGGGATTGGTGTCCATTATCAGTTCGCCCACCTGCTGGTGGTCACGAAAAACCCGGCCCTGTTTCAGCAGCGCATCGACCAATGTGGTCTTGCCGTGGTCAACGTGGGCGATGATGGCCAGGTTGCGGATGTTGTGGTTGGTACAGTCGTTCAAGGGGTTTCACCTCGCAGCATATCAAGGATACCATCAACAGCGCAGAGGATTTTAAGTTGTCATTGCGAGGAGCAGAGCGACGTGGCAATCCCGTCGAGCGGACGACGATTCCTCCGGCAACGAGATTGCCACGCTGCGCTCGCAATGACAGGTTAAGGGAAGCGTGTCGTGTCGTTGCCATCGACGCCCCCCGGCGGGCGGTGCTAGTATGCTCCCGTAATCGGTTTCGCCAGCCGGCGGAGCGGAGCCGCGCCGACCATACCGGAGGACCAGCTCATGCCAGGGACAGGCTTGGATTATTCCGCGCTTTTCAATCGGGACCTGCCGCCGCCGTCGGCCCCGTGGGAAGGCCACCCGAAGTACAACTTCATCGGCGGCCACAGCGATCCCGACATGGTTCCCATGGCCGGGTTCATCGAGTCGGCCCAGCGGGTGTTTCGTGGCGACCCCCGCAACATCTCCATGTACAACTTCGACGGCGGGCCCCAGGGCATCATCCCCCTGCGCCAGTTCGTGGTTGACAAGCTGGCCCAGCATCGCGGCATCAACGTAACCACCGACGAGGTGCTGATCACCTCCGGCTCCGGCCTGGCCATTGAGCTGATTAACGAGATCCTGCTGGAGGAGGGCGACACCGCCATCGTCGAGGCGTTCAGTTTCTCCGGCGCCCTGGGCAACCTGCGCCGCCGCAAGGTCAACATCGTCGGCATTGACCTGGACGAGGACGGCATGAGCATGGATCACTTGGCCCGGGCGCTGGAAGATATGCGGAACCGGGGCGTGCGGCCCAAGTACATCTACACCATCCCGACCCTCCAGAACCCCACCGGAACCGTGATGAGCATGGCGCGCCGCGAGCGGATGCTGGAACTGAGCGAGGAATACGGCGTACCCATATTCGAGGACGAATGCTACGCCGACCTCATCTTTGAGGGTGAATACGAGAACGCCATCCGCTCCCTGGACGACACCAACCGGGTGCTGCACATCGGCTCCTTCTCCAAGACCCTGGGGCCGGGCACGCGGCTCGGCTACGTCGTCGCGTCGTGGGACGTGATGAGCCGCCTGCTCTCCCGCAAGAACGACGCCGGCACCGGCGTCATTGACCAGATGATCGTCGGCGACTACTTCAATCACCACTACGAAGACCACATCCTCGAAATGCGGTCGTCCCTGCAACGCAAGTGCGACACCCTCAGCAGCGCCCTCCGCGAGTCCTTCGGCCCCGGCGTCGATTTCTACGTGCCTCGGGGCGGGATGTACCTGTGGGTCAAGCTCCCCGAAGGCGTCGACTCCCGCGACCTGGTTGCCCCGGCGCTGCGGGAAGGCATCGCGTTCAACCCCGGCCCGGACTGGTCGGCCGACCCGGACGCCGCCGCCGGCTACATCCGCCTCTGCTTCGCGCTGCCGTCCGATGCCGAGATCTGGGAAGGCGTCGAAAAACTGGCCGACGTGTTCCGCGCCGAGGGCGCGCTGCCCTGACGCCCGAATCTTACCCGCCACAGGAGGAAGCCATGTCAGTATTGCAAGTGGAAGGCGTAACCCATTGGTCAATCCCGGTCAACGACCTGGCCGAAGCCGAAGAGTTCTACGGGGAGCTGCTGGGCCTGTCTCCGGTGGGACGGCTGGGCAACAACATCATGTCCTGCTTCAACGTGGGCGACCACAACATCCTGCTCTGCGAGCGTCCCAACCCGGTGGACGGGCCGTTGCCGGAGGACGCCGGAGTGCATCATTCCTTCACCGTTTCCCCCGAAACCTTCGAGCTGGCCTGCAAGGTCTTCCACCAGCGGAACATCAGGATTGAGCATCTGACCTACCGAGCCAGGGGGGTGTTCTGCGGCCGGGAACTGTACTTCTTCGACCCCAGCGGCAACCGCCTGGAACTGCGGGATCCCACTTGGGTTGAGGGGATGCCGGAGCCGTCCTATGAGGAAATAGCCGGCGCGTAGGGGCGAATAATCATTCGCCCCGCCCATCGCACATTTCACGCCCGGCCCTACAGCGGCAAATAAACCGCCTGCCCGGTCATCGCGCTGCGGTACACCGCCTCCGTCCACTCCATGTAGTGAACGCCGGTCTCGAAAGCCACCATGTCCACAATCTCAGTGCCCCGGATGGCGTTGGTGAACTGTTCCTCCACGCGATACCGGGCTTGTGTCTCCGGCGGGTTGGGAACTTCGGTCAGCTCAGTGTCGCCCCGCTTGCCGGTCCACACCCGGCGCTGGGAGTCCACGTGGATGGTGCCGTCCGTCCCGAACATCCAGATTTGATTGCCCCGGTTCAGGCCGGAGGTGGCGCTCATCTGCATATGCACCTGCGCCCCGTTGGCCAGCTCATAGAGGATGTCAACGTGGTCCGGTATGGTCACCGACGTCAGATGCCCGGTGTCATCCCTCCGGTACGGCACGTGGATTTTCGACATCGCCATCACCCGGTTGCCGCGCCCCAGCCAGCGCATCATGGACTCGTAGGATGCCCCGATGTTCAGCGTGTTGTGGCCGCTCAAGGCCCGGTCCTGCCGCCAGTGCAGCGGACTGTCGAAGTCGGCGAAGTTGCTCTGCAACGACGTGAAGTCCACCGACAGCAGTTCGCCCAGGTGCCCCTCGTCAATCAACCGCTTGATTACGTTGTCGATGGTGTAGCTGGTGGAGGTCGGCGTGAGCTGGCAAACCAGGTGCGGATGCGCCCGGGACGCCGCCAGCATATCCCGGGCCTCCGCCGCGTCGTTGGCCATCCGGGCCTCGGTGAGCACGTGCTTTCCTGCCTCCAGGGCGGCCAGGGTCATGGTACAGTGCATATAGGGCCAGGTGCCGATGCAGACGGCGTTGATCTCGTCGTCCTCCAGCAGCTCCCGCCAGTTGCCGTACACCTTCGGGATGTTGAACTGGTCGGCAATCACCCGGCCGGATTGCTCCGTGCGGTTGGCCACGGCCACAATCTCGCAGTCCTCCACCCCCAGGAAGCCGGGAATGTGGCGGTTGCGCACGTTGCCGCCGGCGCCGATGAGCCCCACTCGTATCGGTTGTTCAGCCATTGGTGTTCCTCCTGTGTCGGGCGATGCCCACGGGGTAGGTATCGGGTGTTTCAGATGATTGAAAACCCTATTCCATCGTTTTGGCGCTGGTGTAGGGGCGAATAATTATTCGCCCCTACGGGATGCCCCCGCATTTTACCTATCCCCGTCAGGTCAGGCGACGTAATGCTATACTTGCGCCCATGGCACTGTCCGGGTGAAATCCACAGGAATGATGCAATACACCAGCGAAAAGGAGTGAAGCCATGTCAAGAGTAACGATGATTCAGCACATCAACATCCAGATCAGCGACAAGGATCGCACCCGGGACTGGTACGAGAAAGTGTTCGGCGCGGAGTATTTGGATCGCGGGCCGGAACTCAACTCGCGCCAGTTGCAGCTCCGCATCGGCAACGGCGAGATCCACAGCACCTTTACCCCGAACCCCAACCCGTCGGGACACTTCGCCGTGGAGATTGCCGATTGGGAGGAGATGATCGCCAACCTGGACGCCCTGGGCGTGGAGTACAGCCGGCCCTCCGTCCGGGCGTACGCCAACGTCCATTCCACCTACATCAAGGACCCCGACGGAAACATGATCGAACTGGTGCAGCACCCGATGGGCCTGCGCGACTCCAAGGGCAACACGGTTGAAATCGCGCACGACCCCGACGGCATGGTGTGGGCGCGGAATCCCGGCTTCGGCCCGGCTACAGGATAAGGAGGCAATCATGCCCTACTATATGTACGTCGCCGTGCAAGGCGACAACAAAATCTCGGTCTTCACCATCGACCCTGATACCGGCGGCCTGACGCTGCAACACGACGTGGCCGTGGACGGCGGCCCCTTCACCATGGCCATCAGCCCCGACCGCCGGTTTCTCTACGTGGGCTGCCGGGAGGTTACGCAACTGGTCAGTTTCGAGGTTGACCAGGCCAGCGGCGGCCTGACGCAAAACGGTTCCGTCGCCCTGGACGCCTGGCCGGTGTACGTTGCCACCGACCGCCGGGGACGGTTCGTGCTGTCGTCCTACTACCAGGGCGCCCGCGTGGCGGTGCATCCCATCGGAGACGACGGCTCGGTGGGCGGCGATCCCGTCGTACAGCTGGAGACGGCCACCGGCGCCCACGCCATGCAAACCGACCCCACCAACGCCTACGCCTTCGTGCCCCACATCGCCGGCAACGGCCCCAACTCCATCTGGCAGTTCCGCTTCGACGAGGACACCGGCCACATCACCCCCAACAATCCGGCCACGGTGGACCCGGAGGAGTTCCTGGGGCCGCGCCACTTCTGCTTCCACCCGTCGCTGGACGTGCTCTACTTCTCCAACGAGCAGGGATGCAGCGTCAGCGCCTACAACCTGGACACCGCCAACGGCACGCTGTCGCTGTTCCAGACCGTAACCACCCTGCCGCCGGAAGGGTTCAGCGAGCGCAACACCTGCTCTCAGATCCAGATCACGTCGTCGGGCCGGTTCCTGTACGCGCCCAACCGGGGACACGACAGCATCGCCTGCTACACGGTGGACGCGGCGACGGGGGCGCTGACCTCCAACGGCATCGTGCCCTCCGAGCCGCGCCCCAACGCCCTGTGCCTGGATTTGCAGGACAAGTTCGCCTACTCCGCCGGGCAGGATTCGGGCCAGATGGCAATCTTCGGCGTGGGGGATTCGGGTGAGCTGACCCGTGTTGGGTCGCACCCGCTGGGCGAAGGGCCGGGCTGGATTACCATTACGGAGCTGCCGGGATAGCGCCGTTCAACCTGTCATTGCGAGCGCAGCGTGGCAATCTCGTTGCCAGTGGAACGTCGCTCAACCAACGGGATTGCCAGATTTATCAAAGATCGAGCTTCGCTCCTCGCAATGACAGATTGTACGAATGCGGTACGAATAAGAACGAGGAGGCATCGCTATGAGCAAGAACTACAACATCTGCGTGGGCGCCACCGGCTTCGGCGGCGGCGTCTGGCACAGCCCCGACGGCGGCGACAACTGGACCCGCATCCGGGACCCCTTCCCCCTGGGCAGCCAGGTCAGGGCGATGGCGGTGTATCCCGACAACCCCAGCCGCATCCTGGCCGGCGCGGACAACGGCATCTATCGCAGCGAGGACAAGGGAGCAACCTGGGAAAAGCTATGGTCGCCCATGGACGGCGTACCGATATGGTCCATCGCCATTGACCCGCAGGACACCGACACGATCTTTGTCGGCATCAAGCCGGCGGCGCTGTTCCGGTCGCGGGACGGCGGCGAGAGCTGGACGAAGCTGTCCGTCCAGATGGCCCAGGAGTGTCACATCGGGCCGCCCATGGTAACCATGCTGATGGTTGACCCGAAAGACAACCGCACGGTATGGGCCGGCGTTGAGGTGGACGGGGTGTACCGCAGCCTGGACGGCGGCGACACCTGGACTCACGTTGAGGGCGGCGTCCATCCCGACATCCACGGCATGGCCATCAGCCCGGGCGAGCCCAACCGGGTCATCGCCAGCACGCCCCGGGAAATCTACGCCACCACCGACATGGGCGAAAGCTGGCAGTCGGTGGTCACCACCGACCAGTTCGTGCTCCCCTACAGCCGGGGCATCGCCATCAAGACCGACGATCCCAACGTGCTCTTCTCCGCAGTGGGCGACACGGCCATCGGCGGCGCGGGAGCCATCCACCGCTCCAGCGACGGCGGCCAGACCTGGGAGCGGCGTCCCCTGCCGGTGGAACCCAATTCCAACATCTGGGCCTTCGCCACACACCCGGCGGATCCCGATTTCGTCCTGGCCTCCAGCCTCATGGGCGAGCTGTATTCCACCGACGACGCCGGCGACTCGTGGAGCAAGGTGAACCGGGAGTTCACCGAAGTGGGCGCGATGGTGTGGGTGCCCAACTGATCTTTTCGCACGCTGGCTACGTAGGGGCGAATAATTATTCGCCCCATAGGCATCAAGTTACGGGAGAAGATACCGAACAATGCCCAGGGAAGCTGCCGGTAAGATGGTGATTGCATTCCAATCAATCGCCACCGGAGCTTCCCATGAGCAGTGTACCAGAAGTTGCCCAGGCCATGAGCTGGGTTCTCACCGCTGGCGCCCAGCAGGCCGCCGCCGCGACGGGACTGGCGCCACGGCGTTCCAGGCTTACCGGCCCCGGCTTTGTCCAAATGCTGGCTTTCGGATGGCTGGCCGACCCCGACGCCAGCCTGTGTTCCCTGACCCAGCTGGCAGCCACCCTGGGCGCGCCAATCAGTTCGCAGGCCCGGTTCCAGCGGTTCACACCCCAGGCGGCGGAGCCCTTGCGGCAAGTCCTGGAAGCGGCGGTGGCTGAGGTGATTGCCGCGGAGCCGGTGGCAATTCCGGTGTTGCAGCGGTTCGGCGCCGCGCTGGCGCAAGACAGTTCGGTAATCATGCTGCCCGATGCCCTGGGGGAAATCGGGGCGGGCTGCGGCGGTTCGCCGGAGGAGAATTCCGGCGGACAGTCAGCGTTGAAGTTACAAGTGCGGCTGGATTTGACTACGGGCCGGATGCTGGGGCCTTTCCTGACCCCGGGCCGGACGCCGGACAGCAATTCCACAGCGCCGGGCGCGCCGCTAGCGCCGGGCTCATGCGTACCCACTTTCCGGGGGCGGAATGTCAGAAGCAGGATTTCCCGGATTTGACGGATTATCAGGATTGAGATCATCCGACGGCAGCGTCGCACCCAATCCGGCACATCCTATAAATCCGGTAAATCTTGCTTCTGACAAGCTACTAAAATGGCTCACGCGTACCCAGTTTGTCATCGCGAGGAGCGCAGTCCGCCGCTGGCGGATGGCGATCTCGTTCCACGAGCGACGTTCGTTACCTCGACGAGATTGCCGCGCTGCGCTCGCAATGACAGTTTGGGGAAAGTGGGTACGCGTGAGTACCGCCGGGGGCTTTGCGCATTGCCGATTTGGGGTATTGCCATTTGGACACCTTCCGGGAAATCGCGGAGCAGGGGGGCTATTTCCTGTCCCGCTACAAAGCAGGAACCAAACTCTACCAGTCCGACGGTACAGAACTGGACTTGGTGAAGTTGCTGTCCAATCCCGCCGCCACCGGCATTGACCGGCCCATATTGCTGGGGCGTACCCACCGTTTGCCCGTCCGCCTGCTGGCCGCCAAAGCGCCCCCAGAGGCGCGCGCCCAGCGGCGATGTCAGATGAAGCCTTGATCTTGGCCCGCGCCCGCTGGCAGATTGAACTGCTTTTCAAGCTGTGGAAACAGTACGGCGGCCTGGACCGCTGGCGGTCGGCCAATCCCTGGCGCCTCCTCTGCGAGGTCTATGCCAAACTGGTGGCCATGGTCATCCTGCACTGGACCTTGCTCACTGCGGTCTGGATGTACCCGGACCGCAGCCTGGTCAAAGCGGCCGCCACGGTCCGCCGCTACGCCGTAATGCTGGCTGTTGCCATGACCGGACTGCGGTCAGTCACCGCGGTCATCGAGCAGATTGGCTTATGCCTGAGCGCCGGGTGTAGAATTGAGCGACGACGGCAACGCCCCAGCGCTTGGCAATTGCTGCTCGCCCTGGACGAGAACGCTTAACTTGATGCCTGTGGGGCGAATAATTATTCGCCCCTACCATCTACCGGACGTCAACCCGGTGAACTATTGCGCTACAATGCGTTAATGACCGCCACTTGAACCGGCGCAACAGGAAACTCCATATGTCCACAACCCCGGCGCCACAACGCAACTTTTTCGCCCAGCGGGCGCATCGGTTCCTGGCGGCGCTGGTGTTTCGGGATTTCCGCTTCCTGGCCTTGTCCACCCTGTGCAGCAGCAGCGGGGCGTGGGCGCTCATCGTCGCCCGCGGCGCGTGGGTGTACAGCATCCCCGAGCTGCAGGGCACCCAGGGGTTGTGGGTCGGCTTGATCACCTTCGCGGCCATGTCGCCGCGTTTCTTTGCCACCCCGTTCATCGGCTACCTGGCCGACAAGATGACCCGCAAAACCCTGCTGCAGCGGGTGTACGTACTCCAGATTGCCCAGGCGTCCGTCATGGCCCTGCTGGTGATGACGGGCGTCAGCAACCCGTGGTACGTCGTTCTCCTGGCGGTGATCAACGGCACCCTGCGCTCCACGCAGATGACCGCCGCCCAGTCGCTGACGCCCAACCTGGTGGACCGGGAGCGTCTGCCCAACGCGGTTGCCCTGAACCAGGCCATGCAGCAGGGTTCCCGCGCCGTGGGGCCGGCCATCCTGCTGGTGATTTCCGTCACGGTGGGCGGCAGCGCGATCTTCGGGGGTGGCGGGTTCTCTTTCTCCCTGCAAAACCTGGCGATTACCATGGGAACTTCCGCCATCGTGTTCTGGGCCTGCGCCGCCTTCTACCTGGTCGCCCTGGGGTCCGCGCTGAACATCCGCATGGTGTCCACGGGCGTCATTGACCGCCGGCGCAGCTTCTGGGCCAACGCCGCCGCCGGGTTTTCCTACATCTACAGCACGCCGCTGGTCTTTGGCATCCTCATGATGGCGTTGGCCCACTGCGTGCTGGTGATGTCTTTTGAGTCGATGCTGCCGCCCCTGGCATTGGAGAAACTCTCAGCTGATGGCATCACGTTCAATCAGAACGACGTGTACGCCCTGATGGCCGCCCTGGGCGTTGGCGCGCTGTTCTCGTCGCTGTTCGTGGGTGGAATCGTCAACCATCTGACCCGGGGGAGGATATTCCTGCTGCTGGGCTTCACCAGCAGCCTGACGCCCATCGGCATGGGGTTGTCGTCCCAAACGGGCATCTCCGTAATCGCGGCGGTGATGATGGGCCTGGGCACCGCCGGTTTCATGACCATCACCCACACCATAATCCAGTCGGTGGTGCCGGACGAGATCCGGGGCCGGGTTTCGTCCGCCTACTCCATGCACATCGGCGGCAGCATGGCCTTCGCCAATCTGCTGTACGGCAGATTGGCCGACTTCTGGTCGGCGGGCAACGTCATGGCGGTGGCCGGCGCGGCGTTCACCCTGGTGGTAGTGGGCACCGTGGTGGCCAGCGGTTTCTGGCGCGACATCTACTTCCGGGGGACGGCCCGCCCGGTGGCCGCCGCCAGCCCGGCCGGAGGGGATGGCTAGATGGCCCGGTCAAGCAGTGTACCTAACCGGCTGACCTTGCCAACGTCTCCCACCACCCGAAAACGAACCCCAACAGCATAATAACCGCTGGTGTGCCGAATACGACCAAGTACAGTCCAATCACTCGTGCCGAAATGCCACCGTTGTCGGAATAAACCCGCTTCATGGCTGACCTCCTTGTATGGGAAACAAAATGCTGAATCTACGATATACGTTTATCCACCATTCTATTACGCGCGCCAAAGCGAATATCGGAGCCATTACTATTATGAATATGAGTATGGCCCGGTCGATGCCTTGCGAGTCCCAAACGCTCTGCGGAACGTTGTACATTGCCAAAGCGAATACACCGCCGAGCATTGTATTGACTACTATCAACAGTAGCGCCGCCAGCATAAGCTCTTTGAGCGCAACCAATGGCATAACAACCCATCTTGACCGCATGGCATCGTTTCCCTCCAGCTTTCCTGGCTACTATAACTGAATGGTACACCTTCGGTTACGCTGGTTCAACCACCACTCCCACCGAGAGTAGCCCCTCCACTTCCTCCTCCCCATATCCATGTTCCAGCAGAATCTCCCGGCTGTGCTGCCCCAGCGCCGGCCCCCGGCTGCGGATGCTGCCCGGCGTTTCCGATAGTTTCACGGGCACGCCGATGTTTTGCAGGTCGCCCAGTTCGTCGTCTTGCAGCGTTACCTTCATCTGGCGGGCCAGCACCTGTTCGTCGGAATACACCTGCGCCATGTCGTAAATTGGCCCGGCCACCACGCCGGCGGACTCCAGTTGCTCCATCCAGTAGTCGGTGGTGTGCTCGGCCAGGATGCCTTCCAGCAGCTCGGCCAACTCGCCCTCTCGGGCCTTGCGGTCGTTGGGTTCCAGATACCGCGGGTTTTCGATGAGCGCGTCCTGGCCGATGGCGCGGCAGAATTGCTCCCACGTCGGCTGCGAGGCGGCGCCGATGTTGATGTACCCGTCGCTGGTGCGCAGCGCCTGGTAGGGGGCGTTCACCCGGTGGGCCGAACCCAGCGGCCCGGGTATCTCCCCGTTGGCGAAGTATTCCGAGGACTCCCAGATGGTGAAGGCGATGCCGGCCTCCAGCAGCGAGCCGTCAACCTGCTGCCCTTTGCCCGTGTTTTGAGCATGGATGTAGGCCGCCAGGATGCCGAAGGCGGTGAAGCTGCCGGCGCCGATGTCGGTGATGGGCACGCCCACCTTGGCCGGCGGCCCGCCGGGAAAGCCGGTAATGGACATCAGCCCGCTCATCCCCTGGGCCACCAGGTCGAAGCCGCCCCGGTTGCGATACGGCCCGGTGCCGCCGAAGCCGGAGATGCTGGCGTATATCAAGCGGGGGTTGATTTCGGCCAGCGCGTCATAGCCCAAACCCAGCCGGTCCATAACGCCGGGCCGGAAGTTCTCCACCATGATGTCGGCGGTCTCGGCCATGCGGCGGAACACCGCTTTGCCGTCCTCCGAACGCAGGTCCAGGGCGATGCTCCGCTTGTTGCGGTTGAGCGCCAGGAATCCGCCGGCGATGTCGTTGGTCAGGCGGGTGCCCATGCGCCGGGTATCGTCGCCCGTGCCGGGCCGCTCAATCTTGATGACGTTGGCGCCCATGTCGGCCAGGAGCATGGTGCACATGGGGCCGGCCATGATCTGCGTAAGGTCGAGAACTTTTACGCCGGCCAGCGGGCCGGCCGGTTGGTTGCTTTGTGTCATGTCAATCACCTGTATAATGCCCGCGCGGTTGGAGGCGCACCATGGGCGAAATTATACTCGGCGACAATCTGGATGTCCTGCGCACGCTGCCCGATGCGGCGTTCCAGCTGATATACGTTGACCCGCCTTTCAATACCGGCAAAGCCCAGTCCCGCACCCGCATCAAGGTAACGCCCGACCCCGACGGCGACCGCACCGGATTCCAGGGTCGCCGCTACCTCACTGAAGTAGTCAGCAGCAGCCGCTACGCCGATGATTTCAACGAATACATCGGCTTCCTGTGGCCCCGCATGGAGGAAGCGCACCGAGTGCTGGACGACCACGGCAGCCTGTTCTTTCATATCGACTACCGGGAAGTTCACTACTGCAAGGTCATGCTGGACGAAATCTTTGGCCGGGAATCCTTCATCAACGAAATCATCTGGGCCTACGACTACGGCGGCCGGCCCAAAACCCGCTGGCCGGCCAAGCACGACAACATCCTGTGGTACGCCAAAGACCCCAATAACTATACCTTCAACTACGACGCCATGGACCGCATCCCCTACCTGGCCCCCGGCCTGGTCGGCCCGGAGAAGGCGGCCCGGGGCAAGACGCCCACCGACGTTTGGTGGCAAACCATCGTCACCGGCAAGGAAAAAACCGGCTACGCCACCCAGAAACCCCTGGCCATCATCAGCCGCATCGTCCGCGTCCACTCCAACCCCGGCGACCGGGCGCTGGACTTCTTCGCCGGCAGCGGCACGCTGGGCGAGGCGGCGTACCGGGAGGGGCGGGATTTCACGCTGATCGACAACAACCCGGAGGCGGTGGAGGTGATGCGGCGGCGGCTGGCGCACTGTGGTATCGTTGTACGTGGAGTTGATGATGCTGACCAATGCGATGAACCCGAAACAGCCCCCAAACTCCTTTAGGAAAGGCTATGAGCACGCAAATTCACGATCCCGAAGTGATATGGCTTGTCGAAATCGCCAACAGGCTTGAACATCGCTACATTGATGACAGCAGTATATGGGATGGTAGCCCGTTTGAATGGCTGAAAGGAGGATTGGCGTCCAGGCGCAAAGGCGTCGCTTTCGAGGAACTTGTGTCCTAATGGTGCGCTGCGAAGGGGTTGCGCGTTGCCAAGTCCCCTGATAGCGATGCTGATCGGATCATAGCCGGATTGCGGGCGGAGATTAAAGGCTCCACTTTGTGGAAAGGAAGCGCTTACACATTCCAGCAGATCCGCGATCAGAATTACGATATCGTGGTGTGCTTGGGTATCAGCCCGTTTGATGCACATTGCTGGGTAATACCGAAAGACGACATAATGGCATTGCGGGATGAGGAGCTGATTTCTCCGCAACACGGCGGAAGCAGAGGCAGTGATACGCTGTGGATCAATGGAGTGAATCCAAAGAACCCGCCGGACTGGATACGTCCTTACGGCGGAACACTGACCGCAGGATTCGCGCAACTGCGATCCCTAATCAGCCAATTCTGATAGCATGAAAGTGCTTCACTACCGGAGATTCGACTACTATGACCACTCCAGCACCGCCAGCCGATGGCGCCGAACCAATGACCCTTGACGAAATCCGCGATCTGCTTGCGCAAACCGCCAAAGTGTCGGCTGAGAACGCACGTGCCATCGCTGAGATGCGTGAAGCCGAGGCAGAACGCGCCACTCGCCACGACCGGGAAATGACAGAAATGCGTGCCGCCAATGCGGAACGTGCCGCCCGCCACGACCGGGAGATAGCGGAAATCCGCGCCTTGCAGACAGAGAATGCGCGAGCGATGGCAGAAATGCGCGTTTCACAGGAACGCCTTGACCGCAGATTCGGCCGGTTTAGGGAATCACACCGGGAAACCAGAAGCTCGGTCGCCGAATTGTGCGGCGAACAGCGTCATACCTCAAACGACGTCTCCACTCTCAAAGGCTGGGGCATGGAGTTCCTCTGCGAGCGCCGTCCCGGAGATTTTGCCCGGGCGTTGAAGTTGAGCGCCATTGAACTATTTCCCCATTCAAAGATGCTCAGCATAGCCATGGACGCTGCCGAGCGCGGCATCGTCCATGGCAGCGATGCCAGCGACCTCAGCTCGGGCGACTTCTATTTCTACGGGCAGCGCTCGGAAGATGACGTACCCGTCTATATGATTGTTCAAGCCTCTTTCGCCGTTTCGCGCCGGGACGTGAAAAGAGCATCCGCTCAAGCGGAAACCCTGGAAACCATCCTGCGATACGAGGGGCCGCCTGAAGAAACCGGAATCGCCCTGCCGGTGGTCGCCGGCACACGGTTGCGCGTCGACCCGGACACCGGCGCCACGCCGGCATTATGGGAAGTTACCTTCGTGCAGTTGGTGAATGGCGATCAACTTACCGCATAGCCTGGCCATCGCTATAAGACGTCTGTCCCATCGCCTGCCGGCAAGCGGCCCCACCGGATGCCGATTTCATCTTGAAAATCCCGGGGACGTTGCGGGTTCTGGCCCCGGCGCCGCCGGAATCCGTTGCGCCGGCCCGTATGCGTCGTGATCGGCCCGCTGCTGCCGGACAATAGCCGGCGTCCCCGCGGCCGGCCCGTTGTGCTATGATTCCAACATCCCATGATGTGATGCAAGCGCCGCCTGATGCTGTTTGATGAAATAATCCCCCTGATTCCCCGCGTGCTGGCGGCGGCGCTGGTGGGATACCTGCTGGGCAGCATCCCCTTTGCTTACCTGGTGGCCCGGCTGAAGGGCATCGACATTTTTGCCACCGGGAGCCGGCGGGCCGGCACCGCCAACGTATTCTGGCACGTGGGCCGACGGCGCGGGATGCTGGTATTCGCGTGCGATGCGATCAAGGGAGCGCTGGCGGTCGTGGTGGCCTGGATGCTGGGGGTTCCCGAACTGTGGGGATTGGTGGCCGGCATCGCCGCCATCGCGGGACACTGGAAGAGCCTGTTCACCGGCTTCAAGGGCGGCGATGGGATGGTGGTGCTGGTGGGCGTGTCTCTGGCCTATCTCAGTTGGTACATCATGGTGGGCATCGTGGTGGGCTTTGTTGCGGTGCTACTGGCGCGACGTTCCGCATTCCGCTCTTCCATCGGCATATTTCTGGGCTTTGGCGCCATGCTGGCCTTGAACCCGCTGCGCGGGGAAGACTGGGCCGTAATGCTGGGCGTCACAGCCCTGGCGATGGTGGTCATCACGCACAACATTCTGACCCATGCCGACCATCGTCCGGAAACCGAAGCGGCAGCGGACGACGAATTGCTGATCGAAGACCGACCGGAGATTCTGGGAGAAGCGGCCCGGCTGAGTGAAGAAGCCATCCTGCGGGAAGTCATACCGCCTGATGACGAAGAGGAGGCCCAACGACCTTCGGGAACGGGGAATTAATGCCGCTTACTTTAGCTGGGCTCCCGCAATGGCGAAAAGCCTGCCGTTGACCCGCTTTTGACGGCGGTTCAACTCTGGAATTATACTGAGCTCAATCCCAAAAGAGGGGCAATATTATGTGGGATAAAATGTTCACGGCCTCGCTGACCGCGTACTCCCTCAGTTTGGTTGTGTTCCTGCTGGGGAATTACGTTTTCCAACAACACCCGGTTACCATAACGGGCATCGCATTAATGGGCGTAACCGGCATGATCATGGGAATCTCCGCTTTTGTGCTCGTAGTGAATACCAAAGTCCGGAGTTAGCCCCGAATGCTCTACCGAAACGCGGTGAAGGCAATCGTTATAACTTTGGTTTTGGTAACCACCGCGATGTGTGCGGCCTTGTTCGTCGCGGCGATTTTGACATTAGCGGACCACTTCACGATAGATAGATTCCTGGGACTCGTAGGCGCGCTGGGTGGATTTGGGTGGCTTGTAGGTAGGAGTGTTGGTTCGGATGTTGAGAAATTGGTTGCGAATCCACGAGTGAAGCCATCAGCGCAGCGCCCTAGCCCCCGGCCCGCTCGTCCCGCAGCCGCGACAGGTCCAGCACCCAGGCCAGCGCCTCATCCGATTCGGCTTCGTCGTATAGGCCGGGCTGTAGCCGGATCGCCTCTGCCAGTTGGTCGGCGCAGCTGTTGATGTCACCCCGGTCGGCGTAGAGGCGCGCCGCGTTGTAGTAGGCGGCGGCAAACCCCGGCTCGGCCTGTTGCGCCGCCAGGTAGTCATCAAGCGCCGCATCGGCGTCGCCCAGGCTCTCCCGAGCCGCGCCCCGGTTGCTGAGCACCTCGGCGAAATCGGGTTGCAGGGCCAGCGCGGCGTCGTAATCGGCGATGGCGTCGGCGTAGTTTCCCAGCGCGTCGTGGGCCAGGCCGCGATTGTTGATGGCTTCCACGTCATCCGGCTTCAACCGGATCGCGGCGGTATAGTCGGCGGCGGCCTCCCGGTAGCGACCCAGGCGGAACAGGATCCGGGCCTTGTTGAACCGGGCGCTGGCGTTGTCGGGGCTGCATATCAGCGCTTCATCGTAGTCGGCCACGGCCCCGGCGGCGTCTCCCAGCTCATCGCGCGCCACGCCCCGGTTGAGGTACGCGTTGGATATGTCGGGCCGCAGGATCAGCACCCGGTCAAACGCTGCAACCGCCTCCGCATATCTGCCCAGGTTGTTCAACACGACGCCCCGATTGTAGTGAGCCTGTAGGTATTGGGGATCCAGATTGATCGCCATGCCATAGTCTTCCAAGGCGCCCGTTGGGTCGCCCAGGTCATCCTTGGCGTTGCCGCGCTGGTAGTATGCCGGGGCGGACAGGGTGTCCAGTTCCAGGGCCCGGGACAACGCCCGCGCCGCTTCATGGGGCATCCTTCGCCGCAGGCAGGTGACCCCCAGGTTGAAGTGGGCCGCGAAGTCCTTCGGGCGGTGGCCTACCAGCGCTTGATACACCACCAGCGCCTCCGGGTATCGGCCAATCGAGAAACACCCGTTGCCGTAAATCAGGCTGCGAGGACGCCGGCCTTGGGGCAACTCCGGATCCACCTCGGCCAACCGGTTCAGGAGGTCCTCAACTTCGTCCGCAATCTCGCCTTGGAGGCGGCCGCCGCGAGGACGCGGAGTGAGCATAGCCGAGCCCAATCCGTGCCATTCCAGAAGGCCGGCCAGCCGGCCCAGCAGTTGATCAGCAACCGGGTCTTCCATATCGTCCAACGTTGCCGTCCCCACTGCGCGATGATGGGGTATCAGAGCGTGGAAACCCGGTCTCCGCCCATTTCCGGTCGCAGCGCGATTTGCGCCAAAGCCAGCGCGGTATAGTAGGAAACCGTCATGGTCAGGTCAACCACTCCCCGATCTCCCAGGAACTCCCGCACCGCCTCGAAGTTCGCGTCGGAAACGTCTTTCTCCCGGATCATCTGCTGGACGAAACGGGCGATGGCGGCTTGCTGTCCTTCCAGGCACTCCGGCGCTTTCCAGGTGCGAATGCCTTCGATGGCTGCGTCGGAAATGCCGGCCCGCGCCGCGGCCACCGCGTGGCCCGTCCACTCGATGCCGGAATCCCATTCCCGCGCCACCAGGATGATGGCCAGCTCCTTCAGGTCGTCGGGCATCGCCGACTGAAACCGCAGCGTCGCCCCCATCGAGGTCAGATAGCCGGCCGCTTGCGGACTGTGCAACAACGCCCGGAACTGGAGACCAACCTCCGCCGCGCCGCGATCTTCGCGTATCCGGTCGTAAATCGTCTGCCCCGCCTCGTCCAGCTCATCCCTGGAAACATAAGGAACCCGCGCCATGGTAATGCCCTCCCGCTGCAACTTCTGACAAGGATACCACCAACAATGACAGGGCGGTAGCGATGGGTTATCCTGCGGCTATGCTCAGCGACCTGTGGGTAATCGCCGCCGCACTGCTCATCCTGGCCGGCCTGCTTGCCAGCCAGTTGCTGCTGATTGTGGTTGGGGTTCTGGTCCTGCTCATCTGGATAACTGGCAAGCACTGGCCGCGCTACGCCTTTCGCCGGCTCACCTATTCGCGGAGGTTGGAGCGGCATCGCGCCTTTATCGGCGACGTGATCGACTATTACATCACCGTTGACAATGGCAAGTTGCTGCCCATGATCTGGCTGGACATCTCCGACGCCTTTCCCATCGGGCTGCAAACCGGCGGAACTCACCAGAGGGGCGTCGGCGCGGAGGCGGAACTGGACCATCGCATCACCACGTCGCTGTTGCCGTACCAGCGAGTCACGTGGCGTTACCGGGTGCGGTGCCGGGCCCGGGGCAACCACCGCATCGGGCCGGCCCGCCTGCGCAGCGGCGATATGTTCGGTATCACGGCCACCGAGCAGCAGGTGACCGACGTGGAGTACCTGCTGGTCTATCCGCGCATCGTTGACCTGCGGGAAATGATGATCCTCTGGGAACGCCCCCTTGGCGCCAGCCGGGGTCGTCGGCTTATCCAGGACGACCCCAGCAGGTTCGTCGGCTTGCGGGATTATCGCCCTTCCGACCCGTTGAAGCACATCGACTGGAAGGCCACCGCTCGCCACGGCAAGCTGGAGACGCGGATTTTCGAGCCGGCCGCAACCCGGCATATGCTCATCGCCCTCAACGCTCGCACCGGTGACGCCGCCTGGCAGGGCAGCAACCGCCGGCTGTTCGAGCGGGCGGTGACGGTCGCCGCGTCAGTGGCAGAATTCGCGGAACGGGAGGGTTTCACCTTCGGATTGGTGAGCAACGCGGTAGCGTCATACTCCAGCAAGTGGATGTCGGTGCCTTCGGGCGGCGGCAGTCTCCAGTTGGAAGCCGTCCTGGAGTCGCTGGCCATGGCCGGCCCCTTCTGGGTAGCGGAACTCTCGGCAGTGCTGCGAACCGAAACGGATACGCTGGCCACCGGAGCAACCGTAGCGCTGGTTACCGCCATTCTGACCCGGGCCGTGGTGCAGGAAGCCGACGAGATAAGACGGCGCGGCCATCGGGTGGTGATTTTCTACGCCGGGGACGCAACGCCCGGCCCGGCCGCCGCGGAGCTGCCGCCGGAAGTGCCGGTGTTTCTCGCCGGGGCCAGCCTGGCCGGATTGGAAGAAACCTGGCGGGACGACTGGCTGCGCGATCCTGAGACCGAACCGGAACCCGAGCAGGTGTAAAATATACTCCGATATTCATATTCATGGAAAAGAGATGCGGCTATGAAGAACAGAGACCCCAGGATAAATCCGGAACGGGACGAAAAAGTTATCGCCATTGTCCGCAAGTTCCTGGACGAGCGGTTCACCGAAGACGAGTTCGTCTTCAACCCCATCGTGGTAATCCCCACCTACGACGAATGGGGCCCCCACGCCACCGGCGAACTCTACCTCCGCATCCTCGTCGTCTTCGACGGCGACCAGAAAAACCTCAACGTCCGACGGACCGGCGAGTTGGGTATGCACGTTCGAGAAGAGCTCCTTGACCTGGATATTGAGGAATGGCCCAACTTCTCCTGGATTCCCAAATCCGAGTGGCCCTGGTTGGAAAAACGGGAACGTCGGAATGCGGTCGGTATGATCTATGAATCCGCTTGATTTCATCGCAACGGCTCGGGCCATGCTGACAATGAGTGCGCGTGGTCGGCCTCGACAATCCGACCTGCGCCGCATCGTCAGCACCGCCTACTACGCCTTGTTTCATTGCCTGGCCCTCTGTTGCGCGGATCTGCTGGTGGGCGGGCCCAGCGCCGACCGCAGCCGACCAGCATGGAACCAAACCTACCGGGCTTTGCAACACGGCTTCGCCCGGCAACGTTGCGAGCATCCGAGCGTCGCTAACTTCCCCAGCGAAATTCGCTACTTCGCCCGAACCTTCGTCGATATGCAGCAAGACCGCCACCGCGCTGACTACAATCCTGACGTGTCCTTCATCAAAGCCGACGTTGCCCAGCTGATAGATTCAGCTGAGGATGCCATCCGCCGTTTCCAGCAATCCCCCGTCCGGGACCGCCGCGCCTTCGCCGTCTATGTGCTGCTGCCTACGCGGAACGACTAATCGGAACAATCATGAGCAGCTTCGCTCGCGGCGCTTTGATTACCTGCATCGCTCTCTTCCTGGAGGGTTTTGCGCTCTACCTGGGCTGCCGTCTGGTGGCCAACGTCATCAGGTTGCCCGACGCGGCCATTCCGCTGGGCATCGCGGCCCTGGCCATGGGCTGGTCGTTCCTGCTGTCCTGGTACGTGCAGACGATCCGCTTTTCGCTCAACCTTCGGGGCGTTATCGGCCTGGCGCTGAGCGCCGTTTCGGTGCTGGTTCTGGCCGGCGCCAGCATGGGCGTCGGCTGGTTCCCCATCGGCCAGGTACTGTCCGGCGACCTTCGTACCGTGGCCGCGCTGGGTTTAACCGGCATATTCATGCTGCTCCTCTGGTGGCGGGGCACCGCCATTGCGCGGGATGACGTTACCCTTGACGTGGTGCGGAGCGCCTTCGTGCGGGGCGTGGTCGTCGTCATCGTGGTGGTGATTGCGGACGCGCTGCTGCCGGCTGAAATCGTCCGTTTGCCCGTGCTGTTGTTGTTTTTCGCTGTCGGGCTGGCGGGGTTGGCGATGAGCCGGTTCGCTGCGGAAGGCGGCGGCGGGCGGATGAACCGGGGTTGGTTGGCGGCAATAATTCTCAGCGTGTTCGGTGTGCTGCTGCTGGCGGTGATCCTGGGCGCTCTGGGGATCGGAGGATTGGACGACGCGGCGCGGGCGTTGGTGCGCGGCGTCGCCTTCCTGGGCCTCTGGACTTTGCGCCCCGTCCTGCTGCTGCTGGGCCTGTTGGCCGCCGGATTGGTTGCCATCGGCAACTGGGTGTCCGGTCTGTTTGGCGGCGGCGATCTGAGCGGGTTGGAGTTGGCGCGGCTCCAGATCCAGGAGTTTCACGAAAGCCTGCGCGATGTCGAGGGGGACGGGCCTCCCAACGTGATCTTGACCGTCATCAAGTGGCTGGCGTTCCTGGCGGCGTTGTCGCTGGCGGCCTGGGTCCTGTTCCGTATGTTCCGCCGCCGCCGGCTGGTGGGCGGCAACTATGCCGAAGGCGAAATGCGCGAATCCATCTTCAGCTGGGAGGGAGCGGGTCAGGATGTTTCCGACACCCTGGCCGGCTGGGCCAATTGGGCGTCGAACTTGCGCCGCCGGCGGCCCCCTCCGGTCACGCCCCGGGAGGTGTATCACCGGATGCTGGAAGTGGCCAGCGCAGTGGGTTTCCCCCGCCGCCGCTGGCAGACTCCGCAGGAACACCGGCAGGACGTGCGGGAAACCCTGCCCGATCCGCCGGTCGGGCGCATCGTCACCGGTTTCCAGCGTTACTACTACGGCCCCCGGCAAGATGAAGCCGACCCGGACACGATGTCGTCCCTTTTGGAAGACCTGGACGAAATCGACCGGAACAATACCTGAGCCGGTTGCCTCTTCAGCGCAGTTGGGGAATGACATCCTCGGCGATGACCTGCATCAGCTCCCGCAGGCGACCCGCGTCGCCCGTATTGAGCGCCAACACGATGTGCTGCACGCCGGCGTCGCGGTAGGCCGCAATCCCGGCGATCATGCCCGACGGATCATCTCCGGGCAGCCGCGAGCGGTCGGCGGCACGCTGGCTGGACGGCCCACCGTGGGCTTCCACCTCCACGCGGGCGGACATCACCAGGTCGTCAGGATTGCGGCCGGCCAATTCGGTCAACTCCCGCACCCGCTGCCGGCCGATGGCGAACTCCTCGGCGCTCACGCCGGAGGGATGCCAGCCGTCGCCGCGGCGGGCGGCGCGGCGCAACGCGCCCGGGCTGCTGCCGCCCACCCAGAGCGGCACGTGGGGAGAATCGCCAGACCTTTGCAGCGGCTTAGGGGAGAACTTCAGGTCGCTGAACTGCCAACGGTCGCTGCTGTACTGCGGGTCTTCGTTGGCCCACAGTTCCCGCATCACGTCCATGGACTCGTTGGTCAGGGAACCGCGCTGGTTCATCGGTATGCCCAGGGCTTCAAACTCCGGCGTCATGGCGCCGACGCCGACGCCCAGCACGACCCGGCCGCCGGACATCTGGTCCAGAGAGGCAGCATACTTCGCCAACTCCACCGGGTTGTGATAGGGCAGCACCAGAACCGACGTGCCCAGCCGGACCCGCGAGGTCAACGCCGAGACGTGGGACAACGTGGCCATGGGGTGATAGTAGGGCTTGTCGTCCAGCCGCTCCCGGATGTACCCGTTGTTGAACAGGTGATCCATGGTCCATACGGAGTCGTAGCCCAATTCCTCAGCCAACGGGCCGAATCCGATGACGGCCTGAGGATCCTCCAGGCCCCAATTGTTGGGGATGGTAACGCCGAACTCCATCAGTTTGCTCCTACGCTAGGGTGTCAGGACTTTCGCGTTATTGCCCCCGTTGGGGCAGGAAGGGCGTCAGCTTGTCCGCCAGCGCCGCCAGATTGCGGGTCTGCACCCATACCTGGCCGTTGCCGCGAAACCTCATCACCAGCCCCTCGCCGCCGCCGATCAGGGAACGGATGCCGCCGACTTTTCCGATGGAATAGTCAACGTCGTCGCTGAACGCCACCAGGTGTCCCGTATCGACCACCAACTCCTCGCCCGGCACCACCGGAACTGCCTTGATTGCGCCGAAGGAGTTGTAATAGACGGCGCCCGCTCCCCGGTCGGCATAAGCCCGCAGGAAGAACAGGCTTTCACCGCTGAAAAGCCCCCGGAACCCCTGGAATTGCGAGTCAATCTGTACGTTGCCGGTGCTGGCCAGAAAGGAACTGGATTGGATGAACAGGTTGGTTCCCGGCAGCACCTCGAACTCTCCGATGTCGCCCGGCGCCGGCGGCGCCAGGCTTACCCATCCCCCGGTTCGCTCCGCGGTAAAGGTGTTGACGAAGAAGGACTCGCCGCCCATCATGCGGCGGATCCCGCCGAACAGACCTCCGCCGCCGCCCATGCCGGTCCTCATGTCCACACCCTGCTGGGCCACCATGGCCCCGGGTTCGGCCTTGATGGATTCCCCGGCGTCGAGGTCAACGGTGAGCAACGAATAGCTGGGATTGAATTCAACCGTAGTCCGCATCCTGCCTCCCTGTGGCGCGCGTCAGGCGGTATTGACGGCCTGGAGCAGCCGGGCGCACTCGATGGCGCCCACCGCGCAGTCCGCGCCCAGGTTGCCCACCTTGCCGCCGGAGCGGTTGATGGCCTGGTCCATATTCTCGGTGGTGAGTACGCCGAACATCGTAGGTATTCCCGTCTCACGGCTGACTGCGGCGATCCCCGAGGCGGCCTGGTTGCAGACCATGTCGTAGTGGCTGGTCTCGCCACGGATCACCGCGCCCAGGCAGATTACGGCGTCGTACCGGCCGGACGCGGCCAGCGTCTTGGCGACCACCGGCAGCTCGAAAGAACCGGGCACCCAAGCGGTGGCAATGTCGCCGTCCCGGACACCGTACTGCGTCAGGGTGGAAACGGCGCCCTCCATCAGGTTCTTGGTAACAACGTGGTTGAAGCGGGCCGCGACAACGGCGACCCGGAGACCGGCGCCGTCCAATCCCGCATTCAATTCTTGCGGCAAGTTCTCATCTCCTCTGATCGGGAACTGGGCGGCCGGACACCGCCGGATACCCGCGGGCAAAGTGTACTACTTTGCCGGGGCTGGAGTCATCAGCGCGTCGTGCAGTTGACGCAGATACGCCGTCGCGCCGGACAATATGCCCTTGGCCAGGCTCCGCGCCTGATCCTTCTGTTGCGCCCCGGTGATGTATTCCGCCGGAGATTTGCCGTCGATACGAGCCAACAGCAGCACGGCAAGTTGACGCACGGTTTCGCGCTCAAGCTCGGCGACGTCGCCGGCCAACGCGCCGGCGGCGTCCAGGTACGCCGACCAGAAAGCGCGGGCGGCGGCGTTGTACTCGCCGGCCAACTCCGGTTTGTGTATCGCTTTCAGCGTCAGATGGTTCAGCATGAAAGCCAGGTCAAACACCGGATTGCCCAGGTGCGCCACCTCAAAATCCAGCAGGAACACCTCAGCGGCCGCGCCCGACCCGACGACGATGACGTTCTTGGGACTGTAATCGCCGTGCACCAGCGCCTGACGCAGGTTGAGCATACGCTGGGCTTCGACTTCAATGATGTCGGCAAGTTCCGGATGAACGGCGGCGGTCGCCCGGTGGTACGGGTCGATGCGAAGCTGGACAAAGCAATGCTGATCCGCGAATTGTCTCAGTCCTTCGGGTATGCGGCCTTCAGACACCCAAGAATGTTGATGGATCCGGCCCAGCAAGGCGCCGACCTGAGCGGCTACGGCGGTGTCAACGCTGCCGGCGAGCAATGCGTCCTTCCAGTTCACCCCCTCGGCCGGCGCCGCCGTCATGACAAACAGGTAGTTCTCCCGGTCTTCGTGGACCACTTTGGGGAGCGCGGACGCCGGCAGAACCCCGGCCAGGTATTGCAAGCTGGCGGCCTCGTGGTAAATCCGCTCCTGGTCGGCCAGCCACTCCTGTTCGACACGGAGCCTGGGCAAGGACTGCTTGAGCACCAATGCGCCCGGCTTATCCGGCGCGTCCACCCGGACGACGATGTTGGACACGCCGCCGCCCAAGGCCTGCGCCGTCGCCGTTCTTCTCTCCGCTGTGGTGATGAGCCGCCGTTCCAGCAGATAGGGGATGGCGTTTTGGTTAGTAAGCGCGAAAGGCATCAACGATAACGTGCGTCACTTCGCTTTCCGGTTCCGCTATGAGGTGGCTTGATGGTCGGAATTGCCGTTTTCCAGTTCAGCCAGCCGGGTTCGCAGCCGTTGCACTTCAGCCAGCGCTGCCCGCTCGTTGGCCCGAGCCGTCTCAGCCTGAGCCTGGGCCACTCGCGCTTCCGCTTCTGCCACTTGCCGTTTGGCTTGCTCTTCCAGCCGTTTGGCTTGTTCCTCCTGTCGCCGGGCGTCAGACTGCTGCGCCTGCCGGGCGTAGATGATGCTTGACAGCACGATTCCTGCACCTCCCGATATGCCCACAGTCGGGCTGACAACCTGGAAGATTTTCCGCCAGTCCTCGAAACTCGGGGCGGCGTCGATTTCCAGCAACGGTATCAGAAAATATACTCCTGTCGTAAGTCCAACGGCTACCACTTGCACCAGGACAAACTCCACCAGCGCCAGCATTGTTGCGGCGAAATGCGTGGCGGCCAACGCCGCAAACCCGCCGCGAGCGCCCGCCGTGGCATCGGTTACTGGAGTACCTGGGGCCGCCATAAAGCTACACTCTGGCCGCCACCTGAGTGGTGAAGTCTTCCAGATGGCCCAGGGTTTCCTCCAGGTTGCCGTCGGCGCTGAGGCGGGCGATGTCCAGCACCAGGTAGCTGACGCCCATCTCTTCATACTGGTGGATGTCGCCGGCAATCTGCTCGCTGCTGCCGGTGAACTTGGTCCGGTCGGCGCTGGCGTCGGCGCCGGTGATGCGGTAATCGTGGGAGCGGTAGATGATCTGGATTTCGTCCGGGTTGCGGCCGGCCTGTTCGGCGGTGCGGCGCAGGCGGCCCATGCTGGCCTGCAACGCTTCGGGCGTACCTACCGGGAAGGCGGGATTGTTGCCGATGGGATACCAGCCGTCGCACAGGGTGGCGGCGCGCCGGATCGCCGGCCGGCTTTCGCCACCGACCCAGAAGGGCGGGTGCGGTTTCTGCACCGGCTTGGGCAGGAACCAGATGTCCGAAAAACTGACGTACCGGCCCTCGAATTTGGGATCATCCGACGTCCAGAGTTCTTTGAAGGCGCAGATGTACTCGTCGGTCACCGCCCCGCGCTCGTCGAAAGGCTCGCATCCCACGGCCTCGAACTCTTCGCGGCACCAGCCCACGCCAACGCCGACAATCAGCCGCCCGCCGGACAGCACGTCCAGCGTCGCCAGCGCCTTGGCCGCCACCAGCGGGTTCCGATGCGGAACAATGAGCACCGAGGTCGCCAGCCGGATCTTCTGCGTGCAGCCGGCCATGTAGGCCAACGCGGTGATCTGCTCCATGGCCTGGCCCGAGGCCGAACCGGGGAACTCGCCGGTTTCGGTGTAAGGGTAGTCCGAGTCGATGTTTTTGGGCACCAGGACGTGGTCGCCCAGGGCGATGGAGTCGAAACCCAACGCCTCAGCGCGCTGGGCAATGGTCGCCAGGTTGTCAGGAGTAGAAAGCGGGCCGCGTCCCGGGAGGGTAATTCCATACTGCATTTGAAAACGCCTCTTTTGTTAGGGTGGTGGTTTGATCCTATGCCGGCGGTCGGAACGGCGCCAACCGCGTTTCGACCCATCGCAATGACTCGGCATCCAGGGCTGGCCCCGGCGGTGGCCGGTTGTAATTGACGGCCAGATTGTAGCGGGCCGCATGGTGCATTGACGCCAGCAATGGGCCGAGGTCTGCTTCGGGCGCCGCGTCTCCTTTCAACAACGGCAGTGGGAATTGGGGGATCGGGTCGTGAACCATGAAAGGAAACAGGTAAGATTTGGGACGCCGCCACCCCATGCTGACCAGAATCCGGTAATGGCATTGAGGAACCGGCGTGATCAAGGGCATGGGCTCGCCGCCCCGCAACAGGTCAATTTCCACCAGATTGACGTCCGAGGCAAGAATATCCTCGCGTTTGCTGAGATAGTCTGTCCGCCCGCTGCCCCACGTCTTGTTGGTGGGCGACAGGACCTCTACCACCGTGACCACCCGGTCGTCCGGAGCCTGCCGCACCTCGAGATAAGTAACCCGCACCGGGTCCGGAGTTGCCACCAGAAGGCAGCCGGCCGGCGCCGACGGCTCACCTACCAAAACCCCGCCGGCGTTTGCGCGCCCCGTGGTTAGCGACAGGCCAGGGACAATGTTCCGCGGATCCGCATCGTCAACTGGAAAGGCAACGTCGATCTCAAACCGCTGGTCAATTGCAATGCGGTACTGTGGCGGCAGCTGCGGCCCCAGGCTGTCCCTCAGCCGTGCGATTAAACCGTTGTGTACGTCTTGCCAAACCAGCGGCTGCTCCAAATAGGGATTCATCCCCGGAAACGGGTTGTTGTAATTCATCGTCATCGTCCCTGTTGTCAGGCTGACTGCCGGAACGCGGTCAGCTGTCCATCCATCCACTCTCGGAAATCCTCAGCCAGTGCCGGCCCGGGCGGATGGTCGGCATAACGCACCACTTGGGCGTAGCGGGCAGTGTGATGCAGCGTATTGACGATGGAACCAAGATTAACTTCAGGTTCGTCGTCGTCAGGACTCAGAGGCAGCGTGAATTTGGGAATCGCCTGCTGCACGTTGAACGGGTACAGCACTGCGTCGGGGCGATCCCACCCACGACTCACCAGAATGCGGTAATGGCTGGGCGACACCACAGTTTGCAGGGGCATTGGCGGCCCGCCCCTTAGCAGATCAATCTCCACCAGGCTCACGCCGGACGCGAAAATCTCCTCCCTCTTGTGAAGGTAATTTATCCGCCCCTCGCCGGGAATTTTGTTAGTCGGAGACAAAACTTCTACTACCGTGACCACTTTCCAGTCCGGCATACGCTGGACATAAAGATACGTCACCCTCGTTTCTTCCTGCCTGGCCACTTTAACTGCGACACCGTTCTCCGGCGGGGAGACGACCGTTGCGGCAGCGCTGGCATAAGCCGGCGCCAGTTCAAACTGCGATATGCCCGACGTGTCGGTTACCCGTGCGTCCGGTATTCTGAAAGTCGGTTCCGATGCGGCATCGCCAATCGTGACAACCTCGGTGCGTTCCTGAATGTCAACACGGTAGTTTGCCGGCACTTGGGGGCCTAATTCGAAGGCCATCCTGGCAATCAACTGGTTGTGGAAACCGGGCCAGATGAGTGGATCTTCCAAATAGGGATTCATCCCCGGAAACGGGTTATCGTAATTCATCGTCAGAACTCCCGTCATCACGCCGCCGGCCGGAACGCCGCCAGCCGTTCATCTATCCATTGCCGGTGCTTCGGCCCCAGCGCCGGCCCCGGCGGAGGGTTGTTATAGTCCAGGAAACTGTTGTACCTGGACATACGGTGCATTTGAGCCAACAGCGTCCCCAAGTCAACCGGCAACTCATCGTCGCTGTGTCGCAACGGCAACGGAAACTTGGGTATGGCGTCCTGAATCATAAACGGAAAGAGAAAAGCGCGAGGACGCTGCCTTTCCCGGCTGACCAGAATCCGATAATGGCAGTCGGGGGCTGACGTCGCCAACGGCATCGGCTCACCAGCCCGCAGCAGGTCTATTTCCACCAGGTTGATCTCCGATTCGAGAATGGCACTCCGCTTGCTCAAGTAGTCCATCCTTCCCCGGCCCGGCGCTTTGTTGGTGGGCGACAGAACTTCCAGCACCGTAACGACTTGTCCGGACGCCGCTCGCACCTCCAGGTACGTGACCCGCGTAGGTACTGGTGTCATTACCATTATTCCGCCTTCCGGAATCCGCTCTTGGAGCGCAACTTCGTTTTGTGCCTCCCTGCGTTCGCTTATCGACAGGTCGGGAACGACGAACCGGGGCCTGTCCTCGGCATACGATACTTCCCAGATCTCCAATCGTTCTTCAATAGCCAGCCGATAGCCCGATGGCATTTGTGTCGCCATACTCGACCATAACAAGGCTATCAACTCACTGTGAACTTCCGGCCAAAGACACGGTTGCTCTAAGTACGGATTCATCCCCGGAAACGGGTTGTCGTAATTCATTGGATCCCATCCTTTCTGAACTAATCCGGCGGCCGAAACGCTTCCAGGCGAGAGTCCACCCACTTTTGAACGTCTGCGGCAAAGGCCGGCGCCGGCGGCCGGTTAGCGTAGCCCGTTATCTGACCGTACCGCCCTCGCCGGTGCGTTTCACTCACCAGAACGCCCAGGTCAACTTCAGGTTCGTCGTCTCCCGGTTGTAACGGCAGCCTGAACTTGGGAATATCCTGCTGTACGCTGAACGGATATAAAACGGCGTTGGGCCGTTGCCAGCCCCGGCACACCAGAATACGGTAGTGGCTGGGCGGCGCCACCGTTTCCAGCGGCATCGGCTCCCACCGGCGCAGCAAGTCAATCTCAACCAAACTGACTCGCGAGTTGAGAAATTCCGCTCGCTTGCGCAGATAGTTCTCGCGACCCTCCCCGCGGATTTTATTGGTTGGCGACAGTACCTCGACCACGGTGACCACTTTCCAGTCCGGCATACGTTGTACGTACAGCCAAGCGACCCGCACTTCCTCTGGCATGGCTACTCGAACTGCGACGCCATTCTCCGGCGGGACGGCAACGGTGGTAACCACTGCTTCGCGCCGGCCCAGCCCAGCCGATGCTTCCATTAGCAGAGCATCCGGAATTACGTAGGGTGGGCTTGCATCCGAATCATGCACCGTAGCTATCTCGGTGCGTTCCTGTATATCAATCCGATAATTGGCCGGCAAACGGCCGGCCAGGTCATCCGCCAGGTGTGTAATCAGCCGATTGTGAAACCCCGGCCAGATGTGCGGATGTTCCAGGTAAGGATCCATCCCGGGAAATGGATTCTCGTACCGCATCGTCATTGCAATGACCTCCATTCACTGATGGCCGGTTCCGCGCCCTGCCGTCAGCCCGCCATCAGTGGAACAGAATGCCGCCGTTCACGTTGTAGGACTGCCCCGTAATCAGGCTGGCGTCCGGCCCGGCCAGGAAGGCCACCAGGTTGGCCACGTCCTCCGGCTCGGCGATGCGTCCCAGCGGAGTCCGGTCCGCTGATGAGGCCACCACCTGCGCTCGGAACTCCTCCTGGGTTATGCCCCGTTGCGCCGCCTGGTCGCGCTCCCAGTAGCTCATCCGGTCGGTGTTGATGGGGCCGGGACAGACCGCGTTGACCGTTATGCCGTGGGGAGCCAGGTCCATGGCCGATGCCTGGGTGAGGCCGATAACGGCGAACTTGCTGGCAGAGTAAGCGGCCCCGTCGGCGCTGGCCTGCTTGCCGGCGTTGCTGGCGATGTTGACCACCCGTCCGCCGTTGCCCAGCCGCACCATCTCCCGGCCGGCGTGCTTGGTGCACAGGAAGACGGCAGTGGTGTTGATGGCGAGAAAATGCTGCCAGACATCCTCGTCCAGCTCGGTGACCGGGACCTTGTCCCGTCCGATAATGGCCCGGGCGTTGTTGACCATAATGTCCAGACGGCCGTAGTGGTTCACCGTCTCGGCCACCAGGCCCTCGATATCATCGCTGTTGGACAGATCGGCGTAGATGGGGTGCGCCTGCCGGCCGAGATTGCGAACCTCCTCGGCCACGCTGTCGATGGACTGCCACTCGGCGCGAACCTCTTGCGGCGGCAGGTCTTCGGCGGCTCGCCTGACATCGGTAATCGCCACGTCCGCGCCCAACGACGCCAGCTTGAGGGCCGTGGCCCGGCCCACGCCGCGCATTCCGCCGGCTCCGGTAATCAACGCAACTTTGCCTTCCAAACTCATGATTGTCACCTCTCAACCGGCTTCCATTCGTCGTTTCAGGGCTACGGTGCGCAAGCTTCCACAAAGGGGAGCAGGTGTCCTACACCGGCGCCCGCCGCGTATGCCAATCCGTGGCCTCCTGGTAGGCGTACGCCGCCCGCAGGATCGTTGCTTCCGCAAACGGCCCGCCGCCCAACTGCAACCCGATGGGCAGCCCGTCATCCGTGAACCCGCCGGGTATGGAAACCGCCGGCATTCCGGCCAGCGGGTAACACCCGGTGTAGGACCGGCGGAAAAAGAACCTTTGGCGCACATCATCCGCCGACTGGAAAGGCGCGGTGAGCGCATCGTGGCGCGGCGCGGGATAGGGCGCAGTGGGCGAGACCAGCACGTCAACCTGGTGGAAGGCTTCCTCAAACTGGCGACGCAGCAGCACCCGGGCTTTCATCGCCCGGTTCTGCACCTTGGCCGGAACCAGGGCGGCGGACTGCAAGCGGGTCCGGGAGGCCCGGTCCAGCAACTCCGGCGCGCGCCGCATCAACCCGTCACGCGCCCCGGCGCCCTCCGTGTCGGCGATGCCCACGAAAATCGCGCCGGCGATTTCCGTTAGCGGCAACGATACGTCCACCACCTCTGCGCCCAGGCCGGCCAGTGTTTCCAACGCCGCGTCAGTGGCCCGGCGCACGTCGGCGTGCATATCGGGAGCATCACACAGTTCCGTCATCCTTCCCACCCGCATCCCTCGAATGTCGCCGTCCAGCATCCCCCGGTAATCCGGCACCGGCCGGCGGCTCGTCGTCGGATCCAGCGGGTCGTATCCGGCCACCGCCCCTAAAACCAGCGCGCAGTCCTCCACCGTTTTGGTCATGGGTGATGCGGCGTCCATAAACCAGCACATCGGCGTGATGCCGTGCCGGCTGATGCGGGTGAAGGTAGGCCGCAATCCAACAGCGTTGCAGTACGAGGCCGGGCCTCGTCCGCTGCCGCCGGTGTCCTCGCCCACTGACGCCGCGCACAGGTGCGCCGCCAGCGCCGCCCCCGATCCGCTGCTGGATTCTCCCGGAGTGTGCTCCCGTCGCCACGGGTTTTGCGGCGTGCCGTAAGGAGGATCGGCGGTGCCGCCCATGGCCAGTTCGCTCAGGTTCAGTTTGCCCAGCAATATAGCCCCGGCCCCTTTCAATCGCGCCACCACCGTGGCGTCTTCAGCGGGCACGTTGTCCGCGTAGGCCCGCGACCCGTTGCTGGTCAGTATCCCGTCGGTGTTGAACTGGTCCTTGATTGCCACCGGAACGCCGAACAGCGACCCGCCAATTACCGCGTCATCACCCCGACGCATCGCCTCGTCGGCGTCCGCCGCCGCTCCCAGGGCCTCCTCACGGGACACTGTGATGTAGGACTTAATCTCGCCGTCGATGGCGTCAATCCGCCGCAGGTAGGCGTTCACCGCATCGGTGGCCGTGAACTCTCCCGCCCGGATGGCCGCCGACGTAGCTTCGGCGGAAAGGAAAACGATTTCATCGTGGTTGCTGGATACGGTCATTAGGCAACTCCGGCGGTTCGGCCCGTCTGGATTACTTCGTACTGCTGGTCAATGATGGCCTGAAACGACGGTGAAACGTCGTGCCAGTCCAACACGTCGATGCGGAAAGGCAGCGTCGATTCCTGAAACGCCTCAACCAAATATCCTTGGCGTCGCCATTCCAACGGGCCGGGCCCAACCACCGCCAGGTCAAGATCCGACCACGGTTTGACCCGCCCGGTGACGCGAGAGCCGAAGGCGCGTACTTCGCAATCAGGAACATGTTCTTCAAGTATTCGTTTGATTTCGGCCAGTTGTTCCGGCTTCATGTCAATCATCCCGAGCCTCCAGCTCCGCCAGCAGTAATCGGGCGTCTGCCAGGAATCCAGGTATTACAGCGTAAACTTCGTTGGCGGTGGTCTCCCGGTAGGTGTGCGATGTTCGGTTGCGGGCCTCGTGGTAATCCATCCACCGGTCAATGGCGTCAACTTCAATCAGTCGTTGTTCCGCTCCATGCCGGAAAAGCTCGCGGCGCGTAACGCCGTCCGCCGCGTTGGGATTGACATTGTCCTCCAGCCAGCGTTTGATGGCCAGCCACGAGAGTTCGTAGGTGAACTCAAAATGCTTGATGACACCGGCTCTGATCACCGGACGTAACGTTTCATCCAGGCTGTTCATCAACGTGGCGTCCTGGCTATGCCCCAGCGCCTGGTCAAGACTGGCGATAGCATTGCTCAAGCCGTCCAATCGCAGGGGCATGAGGGCATCCTATGGATCGTCGTGGGCCGACGCCGTCAGCCGCCGTCGGCGTCGGGAAATATGGTAACCGGCTCCACGCCTTCCAAATCCATCTCCCGTAGCCGGTCCAGCTCCTGCATCAGGCTGGCGAAGCGATTAGCGACTTCGGGCAAGTCGGCGTCGTCGATGGAGATGCCCACCAGTTCGGCGAGCATCATTACTTGTTCATTTGAGAAATCTGCGGCGAGCATTGTCTATCACCTGTGGTTTCAATTCCAATTCCGTGCGGTGGTCAGGTCAGAGGTTTTCCAGCAGCGCGATGAACTCGGCTATTTCTCGCTTGCCGTCGCGGATTTGCTCGCGGCGCGGCGGGCCGCTGTAAAATCGGGTATGAAACCAGTTTGCGCTCCGGTAATAGTTGAGCAGGACCGGGGGAGCGCCTTCATCGCCAATCAAGCGTAGTACCGTTTCTTCCAGCACGGCATGGGAACCGTGTTGCCAACCCTTTTTCTCCGCAACGCCTTTGATAGCATGGTCGGCGGCTCCCCAAAGTTTGTTGCTTGCTTCTTCCAATTCGCCGTTTGCCAGTTCGCCATCTACCAGCTCCAGAAAATGCCAGCTTCGTTCAACGTGATACGCGATGGGGTCGGTAGTGGTCATTGCAACTCCTCCGCTGCGAAGATTTAATTGACGGCATCGTACCGCAGCGGATCGGGTCGTGTAAAACTGGCGACCGCCAGCGGTAGAGTTGCAATTTAGGTGGTTTAGTTTTCTCGTCATTCCGGCGAAAGCCGGAGTGACGGGTTATCAACCGAACCACTACAGCCACCGCCGGAACCAGTCCACCATCCGTTGCAGATACGCTTCCCGCAGGGCCACGTGACCCGTCCGCAGGAACCCGTGGGAGCAACCGGGGAACCGCGCCATCTCAACCTCCTTGCCCAAGCGCTTCAGCACTTGGAAATACTGCTCGCTCTGTCCAATGGGACACCGGGCGTCGGCCTCGCCGTGCAGCAGCAGCACCGGGGCGCTGACCTGCGGCGCGAAGGTGATCGGGGAACGCTGCAACAGGCGATAGGCCAGGCTGTCCACCCCTTCGGCCAACTCGTTCACCATGGCTACGGTTTCCGGCGCGCCTCCCGAAGGACGGGCCGACCACTGCGCCTCTCCGAAACTGGCCGCGATGTCCGATGTGCCGTACATACTCCACAGGTCGATACACGGCGCGCCGGCCACCGCGGCCTTGAAGCGGCCCGTGTGCCCGATGGCCCAGGTGGTCATGTAGCCGCCGTAGCTGTAGCCGTGGACGCCCAGCCGTCCGGCGTCCACGTAGTCCCTCTGAGAGACCTGATCCACCGCTGCCATCAAATCCAGGTAGTCCTCGCCGCCCCAGTCGCCCAGCACCGCGTTGACGAACTCCTCGCCGTAGGTGGAGGAACCGCGCGGGTTCACCGCCAGCGTCACGTAGCCGGCGCCGGCCAGTACCTGATGCCACGGCACGAAAGCATCGTAAAAGGCTCCATTCGGCCCGCCGTGGATTTCCAGCACCAACGGATACTTTTGAGTGTCGTCAAACCCCGGTGGGTGGTACAGCCGGCACTCAATGTCCCATCCGTTGCGGTTGACGCTGAACTTTTCCATATCGACCGGCGGGCGCTCGGTCAGCCACTCGTCATTGTGCGCCGTCAGCCGTCGCCGGGCGGCCCCGGCGCCGTTGGGCTGGACGATATGCAAGTCCCCCGGCGTGGTCGGCCCTGAAGCTGCCACCACAATGCTGCGAGCTTCCGGATCCATGGCCATTGCCGCAATCAGCTCGCCGCCTCCGGTGATGGCCGCCGGCTCGCCCGGGCCGTCGCCGGCGGGCGCTTCCAGCGCATACAGCCGCGTTTCTCCTCCGGCATCGCCCAGGAATATGATCCGGCCGTCGCCGCCGTCGTCCCCGGCTAACCAGCGCAGTTCCAGCGGCGGGTAGATGCCGGGATAACCCAGGCAGGGCCGGATGCGGTCGTCGGTGATCTGCCGCGGCGGGCGGCCCGGCTCCAGCACATAGAGGTACGCCTGCCACAACACCATGAGACCGTCGCCGGCCGCGCCGGCCGCCAGCAGACGCTCGCCGTCGGGAGACCAGGCCACCGCCGCGGCATCCGTCAATCCTTCCGACCGCAGCTTTGGTTCGGGCGGCCTCTCCCCTGCTGCAATGGTTTCGGGCACGTCAACGACGTAGATTTCGGCGGTAGCGGTGACATCCCGGTCGTCGGAGCGTCCCGAAATGAAGGCAATCCGCGCGCCATCCGGCGACCAGGTCGGAGCCGCGTCGTCCCAATCGCCATCCGTCAGTTGCACGGACTCGCCGGTTCGCCCGTCCACCACAAAAAGGTGGAAATGGCAGTCGCCGCGCCACCCGATGGCGTCGTGGCGGTAACGGATGCGACGGGCCTCCCGCACCTTGGGTTCGTCCTTTGACGTTTCGTCGGACTCGTCATCCGGGCAAACGTCGGCCACCGCCACCAACCGCGAGGAGTCGGGCGCCCATACGAATTCCTGCACGCCATTGGGCAATTTGGTCAGTTGCCATGCTTCGCCGCCGTCCGCTGGCATCAGCCAGATTTGCCGTTTTGCTTCGGAGCCATCGCCGGCCCCGGCGTCCGGGCGCAGCAACGCCAGCATTGCGCCATCTGGCGAGTAACGCGGGTGCCCATCCGCTTTGCCCTGCGTAAATGGTTTCGGTTCCGCGATCTCGTCGCCGTCCGCCAAAGCGGTCCGATACACCCGGGATCGGGGTTCGGAAGTCTCGGCGTCTATCCAGGCCAGCGCGTAGGCGCACCGTTTCCCATCCGGCGCGATGGTGGGGCCGCCCACGGCGGTAAGGTGGCGAAATAGGTCGGGACCAATGGATTCCGTCATGTCATAGTCTCCAGCCCGTTGGTTTCAAAATCCCCGCAGCAGCATCCCCCGCCGCGTAGTTTATCGTATTCCCCGCCAACTTGACCGGCACATCTACCGGATCGGGATCAGTCCAAAATTAGCCATAATTTGAAAATTTGGCCGTATTTGTGAATGCCCGAAAGATGCTACGCTGACTGTGGTTAAGGAGGAGGGCTACGGATCATGTTGAAGAACGCCGCATACCGGCCCGCCGGCGCGTCAATGGGCGGGCCGGGCGCTGACCGTAGAAAAACCAACCTGGGCAAAGAAGCGGTCAAGGCCGCCCTGAAGGGCGAATGGGAAAGAGCCGCTGAACTGAACCGGGCGGTACTGGAACTCAATCCCAACGACTGCGAAGCCTCCAACCGCCTGGCCAAGGCCCTGATGGAACTCGGCGACTATGCTGAAGCCCGGCAGATCCTGGAAACGTTGCGGGTCCGGGCGCCCGGCAACAACATTGCGCGCAAGAATCTGGCCCGTTTGGAACAGTTGCAGACTTGTGGCGGCGACCCGCCGGTGGTGGGCCGCTCCACCACCGGCGATGACGGGCTGCCCCGAATGTTCATCGCCGAGAGTGGAAAGTCATGCACCACGATTCTACAGAAACCGGCCGGCGCGTTGGCAATGGCGGCGGTAAGCGCCGGGGACGTGGTTGCGCTGAACCTCCGTGGCGAGGGCGTCGCCGTGACGGCGCGGGATGGCAGCTATCTGGGAATCATTGAGCGACGGTTGGGCCGCCGGCTGCACAAGCTGATGGCCGGAGGCAACCAGTACGTGGCGGCGGTGGTGGGAACCGGCGCCGAGGGCATCTCCGTAATACTCCGGGAAACCCGGCAACATCCGACCCTGCGCCACGTGGTATCGTTCCCGGCCGCGCCGGACCGCGCCCGCCACTCACCGGAGATGATCGCCGACCCCGCGTTGGAAGAAACCGACGACGAGCCCGAGGCTATCCCCGAAGATCCTGGGGAGGTCGTTGACGGCGTGGGCGCATCAGACGAGAGTGGCGTCATTGCCCTGGCCGACGAAGTGGCCGATGACGCCGACGACTCGGACCTGCCCGTGCTGGACGATGACGTGGATACCGACGGGTGGACGCCGGCAACGCCGGCTGCCAACAACGAAGACGACTGGGAGTAGCCGGCGCCGGCCTTACTCGCCTTGCCCGGCTCCCCGGGCCCGCGCGTCCAGGCTGACCGCCAGGCGGGAGCGGAACGGACGCACCCGGTTGTCGGCGTGGGGGACGCCCATGGGCACTACGAAAACGGCCTCCTGCCCGTTGGCGTGGGGCGCGAAGAAATCGGCCACGGCGTCGTCAAAAAAGGTCAGCCCCGTTGCGCCCAGCCCCGACGCATGGGAGGCCAGGTAGATGCGGCCCCCGATGATGCCGGCGATGGTTTGCGCCATGCGATAGCCCCGGGGGCCGAACTCCCGCTCCATCAGCGGCAGGTCGGCGGTGATAAACGCCACCGCCGCGGCGTCGGCGGGCAGGGCTTGCTCAAACCCCAGGTGGCCGGCCGTCTCCCGGAAGTCGCCGGCCTTGAGCAGCCGGAGGCCGCCGTAGAAGCGGTTGTAGTAGTAGGCCCCGGACTCCAGCCCATCAACAGCGTTCACGATGAAGTACAGGCTCAGGTAGGGCGAGAACCCATCGCTGAAGTGCGCCGAGTTGATGCCGGCGCCAGCGGCGTCAACAATGGCTCGAAACGCTTCCCATGAAATCGGCTCGGTGGCAAAGCGGCGGGTGGAACCCCGGAACCGGATGCAGTCCGCGAGAGAAGCGGATGATTGGGCCGCGAGGTCCAGCGTGCCATCGTAAGCTCCGTCCGGCCCTGATTTGAGCGGCCGGAAATTGTCGCCGGTGCCGTCCAGTTCGTCCCGGTCGGACCCGGTGTCCGCCGATGGCGGACCGCCGTCGTTCCAGGCCGCGGCGTCATCCCGGCTCCGCAGCAGGGAAGCCCGGTGCAACTCCCGGGACAGCGGGTAATCAATGGCGCCGGCCTGCAAGTCGTTGCTCTCCTGGGGCAGCAATCCCGGCACGTCGCCGGAACCGGGCGGCAGCATCCCGTCGGGAGTCCCCACGTGGGCGACCAGTCCGGCGGCTTCGTCGTTGACGTTGAGGCCCAGGAAACCGCCGATCAGGTGGTCAACGAAGCCGAAGCGCAGGTTCACCGCAGTTTCCGTCGCATTGCCGGCGGCCAGCAGGTTGGCCGCGATGGTGCCCAGATCCCAATAGCAATAGCGGTAGCCGCGCTCCCGGTACTTCCACGTGCTGCGCCAGAAGACGGTGGTGAACACCAGCGTCGCGGGATATGCGGCGTGGTCAACCGCCGCCGCGCCAATCCACCGGCGCAAATCGCCGTTGCGCAGCCGGGCCAGGGTGAAGTCCCTGGGATTGAAATGATAGACGCCGGCGCGAAGCCCCTCCAGATTGCCGCAGACGATATACACCTCCGTGGGATACAGCGCGCCGGCCGACGCGGCGGCCCGGTAATGCACCTCGCCGTCCCGCAGGTTGCGCCGGCGAATCACAGCGGCGGCATGGTAGAGCAGGTTCGCCAACGTTTCCAGGGTCACCGGCTCGGATGCGCCGGAATCCGCCGGAGGCGGTCCGCCCTGTATCGCCTCCAGCGTGGGCATGGCCGGACCCGGCGATGCGGCGACGTCAGGGAGCGGGATGGCCCGCAGCCCCGGATAAATCTTGTACAGGGGCGGCTTGTTAGCCAGATTGATGTACTGCAACTTGGTGGCATCGTTGAACTGGCGGGCAATGCCCTCGTCCCTGTAATGGCTCGGGCCGGTTTCCTGGGTCGTGGTCATGGTGACTGTTCCTTATGATAATGAGCCGGGAGTTAGCGCGTGTTGACATTTGCCGTCATTCCGGCTTTCTAATCCGTCATTCTGGCGAAAGCCGGAATCCATCGAGTACAAAATTCCCCTTTGCGCCTCTGCGTCTCCGCGCCTTTGCGTTAAATTGCCCAGCGGGTTTCAAGGTTGTCGAGCGCGATAGATTTCCACGGCGGCGGATTCGATGACGGAACCCTTGATCGGCGGCCGGGGTTTCTGCACGCGGATGCGGACGGCGGACACGGCGGCGTGCTGGTTTAACACACGGCCGGCGATGGACCCGGCGGCCGCTTCCAGCAGGTTGCGGGGTTCGCCTTCCATCACGCTTTTGACCGCCCGGTACAGGTCGGTGTAGCTCACGGTATCGGGCAGCCGGTCGGAAACGGAAGCCGCGCTCAGGTCCAGCTCAGCATCCAGATCGACGATGAAAGGCTGGCCCAGGCTGCGTTCCTCCGGGTTGACGCCGTGGAAGCCATAGAACTGCATCCCGGTCAGAATGATGCGGTCGGAGGGCATTTCATCATCACCGTCATTCCGTTATCACCTATCATCGTCATTCCGGCGAAAGCCGGAATCCATTTACCCGGCCGTCTGCCGCTCGATTTCCGCCACCAGCGCCAGCAGGTTCTGCGCCCGCTTGACCACCGGCACGTCCACCATCCGCCCGTCGATAGACAGCGAGCCCCGACCGGCCGCTTCCGCCTCGTCCCAGGCGGCCATCACCCGGCGGGCGTAGGCCACGTCGTCGGGGTGCGGCGAGAACGTTTCGTTGATGATGTCGATTTGCGCCGGGTGGATGGCGAACTTGCCGGTGTAGCCCATCTGCCGGGCGGCGCCGGCGTCCTTCCTCAAACCCTCGGGATCGCGGAAGCCGACGAAGGGGCCGTCCAGCGCGCCGACGCCCGCGGCTTTGGCTGCTATCGCCACCGCTGACCGGGCGTAATAGCACTCCTCGCCAAAGTCGTTGCGTATCACCCCCATGTCGTTGGTGTAGTCCTCCGCTCCGAAGGCAATGCCCACGATGCGCTGGGATGCTTGGGCCATCTCATAGACGTGGACGATGGCCATGGCGGTCTCAATCCAGGGAACCACCTTGATGCTGCCGGCGGCGATGCCTGCGCCGGCTTCCAAGGGGGCCAGCAAGCGGTCAACCTGCTCCAGATCCCACGCGGTGTTGCCTTTGCCGATGCTGATGCCGGCCAAATCCGGGCCCACCACGGCGGCCAACTCATCGGCCGCCAAGCCGGTGTCCAGGGAGTTCACGCGCACCATCACGCGACGGCCGGCAGCAGCCAATCGCGGAACCCACTCAACCGCCAACTCGCGCGCCGCCGCCTTTTCGCCGGGCGGCACTGAGTCCTCCAGATCAACCATCACGATGTCAGCGCCGAACCCAAGCGCCCGTTCCAGCATATTGGCCCGGTTGCCGGGCACGAATACAAGACTACGCAAAAGTTCCACAGGAATCAGACCTCCCAAATTTCCTTTGCGTCTTCGCGCCTCTGCGCCTTTGCGTTAAATTCCCCGGAACACCCCAACCGCGTGTGTCCCGTCAGAAATCGCCCCATGAGTAACCGGATTTCACGTCCACCTTGAGCGTGACATCCAGGTCCATCGCCGCCGGCATTTCATCCAGCACCAGCGCGGTCATCGTGTCCATCTCACCGTCCGGCACCTCAAACACCAGCTCGTCGTGAACCTGGAGGATCATCTTGGAGCGCATCTGCTCATTGACCATCCGCTCGCGGACGTTAATCATCGCTTTCTTCATAATGTCGGCGGCGGTGCCCTGGATGGGCATATTGATGGCCATGCGCTCGGCGGCGGCCCGGGTGTTGTGGTTGGTGGACTGGATGTCCGGCAGGTAGCGCCGCCGTCCCAGCAGCGTCTCGGCGTACATCGTCCCCCGCGTGTTTTCCTTCACCGACTCCAGGTAGCCGTTGATGCCGGGATACCGCGATAGGTAGGTGTCAATAAACTCGCGGCCTTCCTCCCGGCTGAACCCGGTTTGCTGAGAAATGCCGTAAGGCCCCAGGCCGTAGATGACGCCGAAGTTCAGCACCTTGGCGATGCGACGCTGTTCGGCGTCCACCTCGTTGATGGGCACGTTGAACATCTGGCTCGCCGTGGCGGCGTGAATGTCCTCGCCCCGGCGGAAGGCGTCCAGCAGCGAAGGATCCTGCGACATATGGGCCAGCACCCGCAGTTCAATCTGCGAGTAGTCGGCGGAGAGTAGTTGACAGTCCGCATCGGCGACAAAGGCGCGGCGCACCTGCCGGCCCAACTCGGTGCGTATCGGAATATTTTGCAGGTTGGGATCACTGCTGCTGAGCCGGCCGGTCTCCGAGCCGGTCTGGTGATAAGAGGTGTGGATGCGCCCGGTGCGGGGGTTGACCATTTCCGGCAGGGCGTCAACGTAGGTTGACTTCAGTTTGGACACCTGCCGGTAGTCCAAAATCCGGTCCACCACCGGATGCAGCCCTTTCAGGCCCTCCAGCGCGTTGGCGTCCGTGGTGTAGGCCCCGGAGCGGGTCCGCCGGGTCTTGGGCAGGCCCAACTCGCCAAACAGCAGGTCGCTGAGCTGCTTGGGCGAGTTGATGTTGACCGCGTGGCCGATGTCTTCATACAGGTCAGTCTGAATCTGCTCCAGCTGTTCGTTGAGGTCGCGGGACATTTCGTGCAGGATGCCCGCGTCCAGCCGGACGCCCGCGTGCTGCATTTCCACCAGCACCGGAACCAGGGGCGTCTCTACCTCGGACAGCAGCGCCGTCATATCCCGCTCGGCGAGAGCCGGCTCAAATCGCTGGCGCAACCGGAGGGTGCAATCGGCGTCGGCGGCGGCGTAGGGCAGCGCGTCGGCTATGTTCACCTCGTTGAAGGTGATTTGATTCCGGCCCCGGCCGATAAGTTCGGTGATTTCGGTCATTTCCCGCCCCAGCAACTCCAGGGCCAGGGGTTTCAGGCCCAGCTGGGTTCGCGTTTTGCCCAGCAGATGCGCGGCAATCATCGTGTCGTAGTCAACGACGCCATAAGGGTCAATGCCGTAGTTGCCCAGCAGGGTCAGGTCGTAGTTGGCGTTGTGCGCGCACCGCTGTAGGCCCTCGTCGGTGAAGAGGGGACGCACGGCGGCCATCACCTCGGCCAGCGGCAGCTGCTCCCCGTCCTGGTGTCCCACCGGAACGTACCACGCTATTCCGTCGTCGATGCCGAAGCTGAGGCCGGCCAGCTCCGCCTGCATCGGGTCGGTGCTGCTGGACTCGGTGTCAAAGGCAAAGGAGCCGGCGGCGCGGATGGCGGCGATCATCGCGTCCAGGTCGTCCGCTGTGGCGACGATGCGATAGTCGGTGTCGGCCGGCGCGGCTGCCGCCCGCGCATCCGTCGCCCCGGACCCGCCGGAGGCAGCCGTTGCGATGGCCCAGGGCGCATCCGGCGAGGGAACCCGGCCCACAATGCTGTGGAACTCCAGAGCGGTCATCAGCGACACGACCTCGGCCCGCTGGTAGTTCCCAAACCGGCAGGCGTCCAAATCCAGGGCAACCGGCGCCTCGCAGTTGATGGTAGTCAGGAAACGATATTCAAACGCGGCCTCCCGGTTGGCGGCCAGGTTGTTGTGAACGCGCTTCTGGGTGATGCTGTCTATGCGCTCGTAGATGCCCTCCAGCGTCCCATGTTCGGTAAGCAGGTTAATCGCGGTCTTGTCTCCGACGCCGGGGACGCCGGGAATGTTGTCGGACTTGTCGCCCACCAACGCCTTGTAGTCGGGCTGTTGCCGGGCGGTCAGGCCGCCGTAACGCTCGGCCAGTTCGGCCTCGTCCACGATGCGGCGGTCCCGCTCGCTGCTGGCCAGGTCAACGCGCACCAGCGGGGAAATCAGTTGGAAAGTATCCCGGTCGCCAGTGAGGATGACGGTTTCAACGCCGTCAGCCTCCGCCTGGCGGCACAGGGTTCCGATGAGATCGTCCGCCTCAAAACCGGCCAATTCGTAAATCGGCACGGCGAAGGCGGTCATCAGTTCCTTCACCCGGTCGAACTGAGGTCGCAACTCGGGCGGCGACGGCGGGCGTTGGGCCTTGTATTCGGGGAACCGTTCGTGGCGGAAGGTCGGAGCCGGCACGTCAAACGCTACCGCCACATGGGTCGGTTGCCACTCGTTCAAGGCCCGCATGAACACGCTGGCGAACCCATAAACGCCGGTCACGTCCTCGCCGGTGGCGGACACCGTGAGGTTCCTGCTGACGCTGATGGCCCGGAACGAACGATGCACCATGGCGTGGCCGTCGATGATCAGGAAAAGCGGGGAAGTTCGGCCGGCAGACGTTGGCATGGGCATTGACAGTTGGTTGGCGCTGACCATAAGCGTACTCCCGCAGGACTGGTTGCCGGCGTTCCCGCCGTACTGGTGCGTCCGTTGCGGCATTATACATCAGAGGAAATTGCGCTACTCAAGTCCAGACCATCTTCCGAAGACGGCGCCCGCGCATTGCCCAAGCAGACCAGACTTGCTAACCTGCCCAACCAGTAGGAGATTCCAACATGACCACCCAGGACTATCAGCAGGCCAGCGAGCGTTTTCTGGCGCAGGCCAGACATGAACTCGCCGCGGGCGACCTGGCGCAGGCATCCGAAAAGGGCTGGGGCGCCACCGCCCAGATCCTCAAGGCCATCGCCGAACAGCGCGGTTGGGAGCACAACCGGCACCGGCATTTCCTCAGGATCGCCAGCCGGCTCCGAGCTGAAACCGGCGACGGCGACATCCGCAGACTGTTTGGATCGGCCAGCCTGCTTCACGAAAATTTCTACGAGAACGAGATGATGGCCGAAGACGTGTCCGACGGACTGGACGATGTGGACACCCTGATAGACAAACTCCTGCCCTTGCTGACCCGGGCGTAGTCCCTCGTCGCCCAATCCATCAAGGATGCCGACGCCAAGTGAAGTCATGACCAGCCAGCACTACGCACAGGCCAGCGAACGTTTTCTGGCACAAGCCAGGCAAGAACTGTCTGCCGGCGACCTGGCACAGGCATCCGAAAAGGGCTGGGGCGCCACCGCCCAGATGCTCAAGGCCATTGCCGAACAACGAGGCTGGGAGCATAACCGTCACCGTCACTACCACCGGATCATCAGCCGGCTCCGGGCCGAAACAGGCGACGGTGATATCCGCCGACTGTTCGACACTGCCAGCGCGCTGCATGAGAACTTCTACGAAAACGACACGCCAGCAGACGAAGTGGGCGAAAGACTGGACGAAGTCGAAGCCCTGCTGGACAAGCTCCTGATCATCCTGTCCACACCTTAGTCCATAGTCCATTAGTAAAGCGCCGCTGTGCTACAATGCCGCCGTCATGCCCATCTACGAATACCGTTGCAACCAGTGCGGACAACGCCAGTCGCGACTGGTGTACAGTTGGACGCCGGCCGACGCGCTGGCGTGCGGCAGTTGCGCCGGCGCCGACCTGACGCGCCTGGTGTCCGGTTTCTCCTTTCATCGTTCCTGGGGCGAGAGCCTGAACTGGATGCCCGACAACGCGGCCGGCGATCTCGACGACAGCCACGTCGGCAGCATCGACGCCCACCTGGGCCGCATGAGCGACGCCATGGGCGGCTTGGTAACCCCGGACTTCCACGAACACCGGCACGAAATAAGCCATTCGGACGACTGAGCTGATGCCCATCTATGAATATCGCTGCCAGCAGTGCGGGGAAGTGTCGTCCTTCTTCGTGCGCTCCATCAGCAGCCCATTCGCGGCGAATTGCAAAAGCTGTGGTAGCGCGGAGATGGAACGCCGAATGTCCACCTTCGCCATGGGCAAAACGACCGCGTCCGTCCACGCGGCCAACCCCGTGGGCGGCAGCAGCCGAGACTATTACAGCGACCCCCGCAACATCGGCCGCCACGTAGAGGAATCCTTCGCCCGCCACGGCGTGGATATGCCCAACTCGGTGCGGGAGTCCATCGACGCCGCCCGCAGCGGCGAAACTCCAAAAGGACTGGACCTGTGACCACGGAAAACAACGGCTCCGAACAATATTCTGCGGGATACGACCTTACGCCGGCGTTGCTGGGGTGCCTGGAGAGCCTGCTGGCATCCGACGCAATGCCCGAGGGTCTCATGCGCGGTGAAATTGGCTGGCTCCACGTCAGCATCGAAGACCCGCCGCCGGCCCTGCACGCCGGGCAGCCCCGCAGCCGGCGCGAGGCCCTCGCGTTGGCTGACGCCGCCGGCGGGCTGCTGCAAGCCATGCACAACGCCGGGCAAATCGGCTCCGACGCCGAGTTGCAACTGCGCCGCGCCCTGGACGACGCGGTGAGTCGCATCGCCGCCACCCTGCGCCGGGAACAGGCGAACCGCATCCACGGCCTGTACGTCATCATCGACCCGGAGGTTACCGGCGGTCGGGATCCGTTGGACATCGCCCGGGCCGCCGTCAACGGCGGGGCGCGTATGTTGCAACTGCGCGACAAGCTGCGCGACAAAGGCGAACAGCTTCCCCTGGGTGCCGCCCTGCGCGACCTCTGCGCCGCCAACGACGCTTTGCTGATCATCAACGACCACGCCGACCTGGCCGCCGCTCTCGGCCCCGACCACGTGGGCTTGCACGTCGGGCAAACCGACCTTCCCGTGGCCGAGGCGCGGAAAATCCTTGCGCCGGGGCAGGTGCTGGGCCGCTCCAACCGGGAGATTGACCTGATTATCGAGTCCCAGCAGATGGGCGCCGACCACGTGGCCTTCGGCGCCATGTACACCACCACCACCAAGCAAGTAACCCGCGCCCCCCAGGGGCCGGAGCGGTTGAAGCAGGCCCGCGCCGCCGCCCAGGTGCCTCTGGTCGCCATCGGCGGCATCACCGCCGAGAACGTGGCCCCGGTGGTGGAAGCCGGCGCCGACGCCATCTGCGTGACGGCAGCGGTAGGCAGCGCCCCGGAACCCGAAGCCGCCGCCGCCGCGTTGACCGATGCCATCCGCGCCGCCGGCGGCCGGGTCTAGCTACTTTCCGTCATTCCGGCGAAAGCCGGAATCCAGATTCCAAAGGTGAATCCATGCCCACCCGCTACGGGCCGCACCTGGCGGCGTTGTCTGCCCAGGCAGTTGAAGAGCTAACTGGCCGCCATCGGGCCCGGGAGCAGGCGTTGACCGTATCCCGGCAGGTGATCCGCCATTCCGCCAACGCCATCCGCGCTGTGCATCGCAACGACTTCGACGAGGCCCGTCGCCTCATCGCGGAAGCCGGGGAGCGACTGGCGGAAACGCGGCCCATACGGACGGACAACCCGGAGATCTACTACGCCGGGTTCCTCTCCGACGCTCGCAAGGAGTTCGCCGAGGCCAACATAACCCTCGCGGTAATCTCCGGCGGCGATATTCCCGACGCCGAGGCGCTGAACATGGACCCGCCGGCGTATCTCAACGGAATGGCCGAGGTGATCGGGGAACTGCGCCGTTACATCCTCGACGCCCTCCGTCGGGACGATACGAGCCGCTGCGAAGAGTTGATGGAACTGATGGATGAGATCTACGGAATACTGGTCACGGTGGACTTCCCCGAAGCCGTAACCGGCGGCCTGCGCCACAGCACCGACGCCATGCGCGGCGTGCTGGAACGAACCCGGGGCGATCTCACCATATCGCTCCAGCAAAGACGGCTGGAACGCAAACTCTCTGACCTGGGACAGTGAGGAACACGCCGATCCCGTTCCGCGCTCCCGGTTTTCTAACCGCCCGGTGGCGCAACGTGGCCCTGCTGTCGTGGGAAGTTGACGACGCTCTGCTGGAACCGCTGGTTCCCAATGGCCTGGAAATTGACCATTGGGGCGGCAACGCCTACATCAGCCTGGTGGGTCTGTGGTTCGACGACGTTCGTGTCCTGGGAATACGCGCGCCGGCGCGAAAGTATGAAGAAGTCAACCTTCGGTTCTACGTCCGGAGACCGCCAGGGGCGGACGTCGGCGGGCCTGGAGTAATTTTCATTCGTCAGCTGGTTCCGCACCGGATGACGGCGTTTCTGGCCCGCCGGGTTTATGGGGAGCCCTTTCTGGCTGTCCCGATGTATCACCGATTCGGCGGAACGGAAGTTGCCGATCCATGCCGGGAGTGCCGGGTTGAATACGGATGGGGAAGCAACGGCCGCCAGCATGGGTTTTGGCTGGAGAGTGATGCCGAACCTGCTTACACTGCGCCGGGTTCGCTGGACGAGTTTTTGACCGCTCGCCATTGGGGCTACAACGGGAAACCGGGAGTCCGTACCCGAGCGTACAATCTGACGCGTCCGCCCTGGCTGGTCCGAACCGTCAGCGCGTGGGGCATCGATTGCGACGCCGTCGCGGTGTACGGCCCGCAGTTTGGCCGCATAATGTCCGGCGCTCCCTCCTCCGCCCTGCTGGCGTCGGGCTCCTCGGTAAAACTCAATATGCCGAAGCGGTTGGCCCCGGCTGCTATCCCGGCCAAAAACAAACGCGACCGCGATGTTGGATGCAATGGTTAATCTACGAAATATCAGTACCGTCACCTTTGACATGGACGACACCTTGTGGGATTTCCAGTCGGCCATGGCAAACGCTCTGGCCATCACGCTGGAACGACTCCGCAGCATCCTGCCGGGGGATGGCGCTGCCCGGCTTACCGTACCGCGCATGATGGACATCCGCGATGGCGTAGCCCTGGAAATGGGCGAGGGAGCGGTCCGGCAGGAAGAAATCCGGTACGCGGCGATGGTCAAAACCCTGGAATCGCTCGGTTCCGCCGACCGGGGTATCGCCGACGAACTGTTCAGCACCTACATGGAGGCGCGGCTGGCCGGCGCAAAACCCTTCGACGACGTGCCCGACGCGCTGGCCGCTTTGAAAAACCGTTACCGGCTGGGAATAATCTCAAACGGGAACAATACGCCTCGGGCGGTGGGCCTCGACGACGTTTTTGACTTCACCGTGTTCGCCCACGATTGCGGATTTCCCAAACCGCACCCGCGCATCTTCCAATACGCGCTTGCGATATTCGGTGATGAACCGCATCGCGTGGCCCACGTCGGAGATTCTCTGCACAGCGATGTCCAGGGGGCAAACCACCACGGTATGCTCAGCGTATGGCTCAATCGCAACGCCGCCGCCAACGAGACCGGCATAGCGCCTCACCGGGAGATCCGCGACTTTGCCGAGTTGCTGGATTTGTTCGGCATGGCAGGGGATTGATCCGTATCTCGTCGGCTAAGGGTCTGCGTCTGAGGGTCGTGGCCGGTACTCGCGCGTAGAATGGTCATGTGAGCGGGTTTAGCCAGCGCAGGCCGGGGAAGCGGGCGAAATCGGAATCGTTGGTGTGGAGCTCGGCCTGTGTTCCATGGCCAATGCGGCTATGTGGGCGTCCGTCACCAGCTTGGTTCCGCTGCCGGCGACGGCGAGGTTTTCCTGGAAAAGCCGCATATGGTCGTTGCCCGGGTTGATCGGGGTGATATGGCCGTGTCGGAACCAATCTGCTACGGAATCGGCAGCATTGGCCGGCGACACGAGAGGGCTTAGGATTCCGGGAATGCTGATCACGCGCACAAACCCCGTTGCTACTGCCCAGGGGATGCCGACGCTTTCGGTCCCGCGAAGCAGGCTCTGCCACCAGCGCTGGGCCACGCCGTGCTCTGGCCCATCAGGGTTGTGAGCGTAGATCAGCATATTGATGTCGGGTACGATTATGCGCTGCGTTCCCTGATTCTCCGTTCCTTCTCGAAATATTCCTCATCCATCAATTCATCGTTCAGCCGGTTGTAATTCACCGGCTCTGCGCCGTAGATTTCTCCGATGTCCAGCGTGACCAACGCGCCTTCCGGTAGGTCAATGGCTTCCAGCGGCGTGAGTACCCCGTTGGCGAACCTGGCTTTCACGGTTTGCGTCATAGCTCGCCTCCTGCGGCGCCTTGCTTGATCGTTCCACGCGGGCAGTGTAGCACGGGCTGCGTGAATTGCATTCTGAATTGGAGAGTAGCGAAATTTCCTCATGAGCGAATCGGCAAGTTGAGATTATCGCCCTGCGGTTGGTAGAATATTGGGGTCTATAATGACCGTATCCATAGCATCCTGCTCCCTGGGGGCCTAACTTTGTCTGACCTCGCGCAACGCGCTGCCGTACATCCCTACCCCGATACCCTGGACGCCATCGAGGAATGCTACCGGCGTGGCTGGACCGACGGCTTGCCCGTGGTGCCGCCAACGTCCGACCGGGTCCAGGCCATGCTGGCCGCCGTGGGGCTGGAACCCGATGCCGTGTTGGGCGAAGTTCCCGTGCGGCGCCGGGCGCTTACGGCGGAGCAGGCGGCGGCCAACGCCGTGATGGCCGGCTGCCTGCCGGAATACTTTCCCATTGTTTTAGCCGTTTTCCGCGTGCTTTTCGAACACGATCCCAACTGCATCCACGAGGTATCGGCGGTCACCAACTCCACCGGCGTTCTGGTAATCGTGAATGGCCCAATCCGACGGGAGATTGGCCTGAACTGCACCGACAACCTGTTCAGTCCCGGCAACCGGGCCAACTCCACCATCGGCCGCGCCTTGCGCCTCATCCTGCTCAACGTTTTCGAGCAGCGACCCGGCCTGCTTGACCGGGGCTGCATGGGCAGTCTGACCAAGTACGGCGTGGTCATCGGTGAAGACGAGGAAAACAGTCCCTGGGAGCCGCTCCACGTCAGCCTGGGTTACTCTGCGGAACAATCCACGGTGACGGTGGCCACCATCCAGGATCCGTCCATGCACGCCAACCGCTACGGCACCACGGCCGAAAGCCTGCTGGACTCCATCGCCGACGGAATGTCGTCCCACGGCATGGCCGTCTATTTCGGGCGGGAAATCAAATGGGTTTGGGTGGTGGGTCACTGGCATTCCGAGCTGTTGAGTCGTTTCGGCTGGAGCCGACGCGATATGCAGGAATACCTGTACGAGCGCGCCTGGCGCTCCGTGGGCGAGCTGAAATATCTGGGCATGGTCAACGGGCCGATTGAGCCGGGCGATGACGAAGCGCGCCGGATGTCCGTCGCCAGTCCCGACGATATCCTGATCCTCAAAGCCGGCGGCGACAGCGGCATTTACAGCGAAATCATCATGAACTACTACGGCGTACCCGCAGTTACCACCCCAATCGACGCCGGCCCCTGATGGCCGGCGCAGGAGAGCGAGATGACGACCGGAAACACCGCAACCGTACAACTGATCGATCCCACCGGGTTTGACCCGGGCGAGACCGCCCTGGCGCTGGCGGCCCGCACCGCCGACCTGCGCGGCGCCCGCCTGGGCCTGCTGGACAACTCCAAGGCCAACTCCGACGTCATCCTGTGGGCCATCGCCCGCGAGCTGGACGCCGAGTTTGAGTTCTCCAACATCTTCTACGCCCGCAAGCACAGCGCGTCGCTGCCGCCCCATCCCGAAGTGCTGGCCGACCTGCACCGCAACGCCGATTTCGTCATCGCCGGCGTCGGGGATTGAGGGGGATGCTCGTCGGGCAGTTTGCACGACGGAATTACCTTGGAGCGGCAGGGCATCCCGGCAGCCACGATCATCACGTCGGTCTTCGTGAACACCGCCCGCGCCTACACCAGGCTGATGGGAGTTCCCGACTTCCCGTACCTCGTTTGTCCGCATCCCATCACCAACGCGGGCAACGACGGGTTGCTGGAACGGGCCCGTATGTTGACCCCCGGCGTGCGGGGTCTGCTCAGCCACGGCGCCGTTCCCGCCGGCTGATCTCGGACACGAGCCAATACAGATTGGAGTGACACTGAGTTATGCCAGGAATCGGGGATCTGTTCCGCCGGGTTGCCCGCCGTCCGTCCGGACCGGAGGAACCCAGTCCCGCTCCCAATCCCGGTCAGTTTGAATCGCGGTCCTATTCCGCGCCTGACGCGGAAGCCGGCCCTGCTGCGGATACCGTGATGACGGACGCCCTTCGCTCCGCCCCCGGCGTAGCGGTCTCGGACGCGCCCCCCCTCACGGCGGGAGACGACGACGTTCTGCACGATGACTACTTGCTGGTAACGTGCCCGTACTGCGGGTTGGAAGACCAACGGGTCGGCTCCCGGTGCGCCAATGGCCGGTGCGGCCAGGTCATCGTCCGGCTTCCGCCCTGGGCCCAGCATCGCCGCCAGAACTGGCTGGCCCGCCGCGTGTCCTGGCGACGCATTATAACCGCGTGTATCGTCGCCCTGTTCATCGTCTTTGTCATCTGGGTCAACTATCCGTTCGCCCCCAACCCGGTGGTGCTGTTCAAAAAGACCTTGACCCAGCTGACCATCGACAGCGGTCCCGGCTCCTGGGCGGCTGCCGGCCGAGACCTGCGCCACAGTCGCTTTGTCGAATTAGGGCCACCGCCGCCGGCGGGAAAAGTCAGCGCGTGGAATGATACGATCCCGGGAGATCCCCTTGCGTCGGAACCCGTGTCGCAAGACGGCCATATCTATATTGGCTCGTCCGACGGCATCTATGCGCTTTTCCACCATGACCTCTCCATGGTTGAAAAGTGGGAAGGGGAAACGCCGGGACGTATCACGGCGTCGGCAGCGGTGGTGGGAGCGGATCTGTTTTTTGGCAGCACGGATCATACCGTCAACGCCTGGAACGCTTACGATGGAAACGCCCGTTGGAGTTTCCCGGCCGAGGACACGGTAGAGGTCCCGCCCCTGATTTCCGACGGCCTGCTTTACATCGGTTCGGGCGAAAGCTGGATGTACGCCCTTGACGCCCATTCCGGAGCGGAGATCTGGCGCACGCAGCTGGAGAGCAACGCCAGCGATGCAGTGGCAATCCATGACGGGCGTTTATACGTAGGTGATGACAAGGGGATCTTTTACGTCCTCTCGGCTCGAACCGGGCAGGAATGGTTCCGCTACCGAACCCCTCGGGCCATCACCGGCTCGCCGGTGATCTCGGAGGATGGCGAGAGGGCTTATTTCACTTCCGGCGGACAGTTGTACGCGGTGGATGCCCGCGTCCGGGAAATCCCCGGCCTGTACCAGTTCAAACAGATCTGGGCCCAGCTCTGGTGGTGGCAAGTTCCCGGCGTCCCCCGCCCCAAGGGACAACAGGGCGGGCTATGGCGTTTTACTCCGGAAAATCCCTTGCAGGGATTGAAAAGCGGCCCGGCGCTGGCCGGCGACGAAAATGGGGAGACGATTTACGTGGGCAGCCATGACCATGTCATGTATGCCCTGGACGCCGTGGACGGTTCGCTCCAATGGACATTCAAAGCGGATAACGATATCTGGGCCTCGCCGCTGGTGGTGAAAGACCAGCTGATTTTCGGCGATGATGACGGCAACCTCTATTCTTTGAACCGGGATGACGGCACAGTAACGTGGAGCATGAACCTGGGAGCGAGCATTCGGATCCCGCCAGTAATGAGCAAGGGGATCCTCATCGTCAGAACAACGGACGGCACGGTGTTTCGCGTTGAGTAAGCGCGGGGAAATTACCCTTTGGAGGAATGAATAATGAAGCGTATTTTGCGATTGAATTGGACGGTATCTCTGGCGGCTTTGCTGGTCTTGGCGCTGGTCGTCGTTGCGTGCGGCGGGCCGGCAGCGGAAACGCCGGCGCCAACTGCGCCGCCCGCCGCCGGTACTGGCGCCACCGCCGGCTCCGGCGCCGCCCCGCAGCCCACGGCTGCGCCGGCGGAACAACAACCCACGGTCGCCATGCCGGCGTCTGCTGAGCCTTTCCGCATCGGCGTGATGGAGTCCCTCACCGGCCCCGGCGAAACCTACGGCAACGTGGCCGTGCAGGCCAAGCAGATGGCCGCGGCTGAGATAAACGACGCGGGGGGCATCAACGGCCGGATGCTGGAACTCATCGTTGAGGACTCCAAGTGCGCCGCCCAGGACGCCATCACCGCTTACAACAAGCTGACCGACGTGGACGGGGTAAAAATCATCCTGGGAACCTCCTGTAGCGGCGCCATGCTGGGCGCCGCGCCTTTGGCCGAGGCCGACGGGGTTATTCTCTTCTCCGGCCTGGCCACCAACCCTGACATCGCCAACGCGGGAGATTACATCTTCCGCACGTCAATGAGCGACCTCCAGCTGGGCATCGATACCGGCAACGTCCTGTGGGCCGACGGGGTGCGCACGCTGGCTACCATCACCGAAACCACCGACTACGCCGAGGGCGTGCGCCGCACCACGGTGGATCAATTCGTGAAACTGGGCGGCCAGGTGGTCGGCGAAGAGCGCTACGCCTCCGACGTCACCGACTTTCGCAGCCAGTTGACCAAGCTGATCAACGCCAACCCGGACGCCATCCACGTCGCCGCCCAGGCGGAATTTTCCGGCGGCACCGTCGTCAAGCAGATTCGCGAGCTGGGCTACGAAGGGCCGCTGTACTCCGAAATCGTGCCCGTGGGCGCAACGGCTCTGGAAGTCGCCGGCGACGACGCCACCGGGCTGAAGGCCATCACCGCCGAGCTGGACCCGGCCAACCCCAAAGCCCAGGAGGTCCTCGCCAACTTCCGCGCTCGGTACGACTACGTCACGCTGCCCTGGTACCTGGGCTCCGCCTACGACGACGTGTACATCGCCGCCGAATGTCTCAAAATGACCAACGATGACCAGGACGCCGCCGGTTTCCGTGACTGCATGTACCAGGTCACCTGGAGCGGAGCCATCGGCGAGAATTACAGTTTCGACGCCATGGGCGAAGTGGAGGGCCTGTCCAACGTGGTGGTTGAGGTACTTCCGCTTGGCGACCGTACCGAGGACAACCAGGGCTATCGCGTCCTGGGACCCGCTCCGGGAGCGGAAGCGGCCGCCGCCATGCCCCCCGCCCCGCCGCCGGCGCCCCAGGCGCCTTTCCGCATCGGCGCCATGGACGCCCTCACCGGCGTAGCCGAGTCTTACGGCAATCCCATCCTCAACGCCAAGCTCCTGGCCGTCGAAGAAATCAACGCCGCCGGTGGCATCAACGGGCGGATGCTCGAACTCATCCCCGAAGACTCCAAGTGCGCCGCCCAGGATGCCATCACCGCTTACAACAAGCTCACCGACGTGGACGGCGTGAAGATTATCCTCGGCACCACTTGCAGCGGCGCCATGCTGGGTGCGGCTCCCCTGGCCGAAAGGGAGGGGGTGATCATGCTCTCCGCTTCCGCTACCAGCCCCGACATCGCCGGCGCCGGCGATTACATCTTCCGCACCGCCATCAACGACCTCCAGCTCGGGATCGACACCGGCAACACGCTTTACGTCGATGGAGTCCACCATCTGGCCACCATTACGGAAGCCACCGACTATGCTGAGGGAGCGCGACGCACCACGGTAGCCCGCCTGGAAGAATTGGGCGGCCACGTGGTTGCGGCAGAAAGCTACGCTTCCGACGTCACCGATTTCCGGTCCCAGTTGACCAAGCTGATCAATGCCGAACCGGACGGCATCTTCCTGGCCGCCCAGGGCGAGTTCTCCGGCGGCACCATCGTCAAGCAGCTGCGCGATCTGGGATTCGAAGGCCCCATCTACTCCGAAGTGGTGCCCACCCAACCGGAAGCCCTGGGTATCGCCGGCGACGCCGCCACCGGGCTGAAGGCCATCGTCCCCAACCCCGACCTCGCCACCCAGACCGGCAAGGACTTCCTCGCCAACTACGAAGCCCGCTTCGGCGCTGTCGCCACCCTGCCCTGGTTCCAGGGCTCGGCCTACGACGACGTGTATATCGCCGCCGAGTGCTTGAGCCAAACCGGCGACGACCAGAATTCCGCCGGCATCCGCGATTGTCTGTACAACCTCACTTGGAGCGGCGCCATCGGCGATGGCTATGCCTTCGACGAAAACGGCGACGTGGCCGGCCTGTCCAACGTGGTCATCGAAATACTGCCCGAAGCAGAGCGCAACGATGACAACCAGGGCCATCGCATCCTCGGCCCCGCTCCCATACCCTAAACCTTGGTATGGACGATTCAAAAATCGTCCATACCAACCCGCATATCCTCGACCAGCTTGCTGCGGCTCTTGCAAATCGTATGAAGCGAGCAGCGTAAGGTTATGCCTTGACTGTCGTGGAACTCACGGAGGCGCCTACTGAAATGACCACACAGAAATACCACGAATCCAGCCGTTTCCTCTTGGCTCAGGCCCGCGCGGAACTGGCCGGCGGCGACGTGCGCCAGGCATCGGAAAAGGGTTGGGGAGCGGCCGCCCAGATCGTCAAGGCCGTGGCGAATAGTCGGGGCTGGGAACACCGGGGTCACAGCTTGCTGTTCGACGCAGTTGACGACTTGCGCGGCGAAACCGGCGATGAGGAACTCCGGCGCCTGTTCGACGTGGCCAGCGCTCTGCACATGAACTTTTATGAAGACTGGCGCAGCGCCGGATATGTCGGGAGGGGCCTGGACGACGTGGAGCGTTTCCTGGACAAGATGGATCCCCTGGTTCGCCGGTAACCGCGAAACCCGGCGGTCCCAACGCAAACCTGGTCAGGAGGTTAACGCCGGTATGACGGGGCCGGTCGTGGCAACGCGACCGGCCCCGTTGTGCTATGATTTGCAGCGCGATAATTGATTGAGCAAAATCTTTGGACTACCTTTCGGGTGCTCATTGGCGAGTAATCAAGACAGCGCGCGCGGCCTGCCCCGGTTGCTGGATATTCCCGGCGCTCGCCTGCTGGCCGCCGTATTGACTGCCGCCGCCCTCGGCTACATCGCCTGGAAAATCGGCCAGTCGCCGCCCCAGGCATTGCAGTTCGCCTTCAACGGCCTGGCGGTGGGCGCGGTGTATGCCCTGCTGGCCATGGGTTTCACCCTGGTGTACAGCACCGTCTGGTTTTTTGATCTGTATTACGGCGCGGCGGCGGCCCTGGGCGCATATGGCGTCTTCTATTTGCGGACGGCCACCGCCCTCGGCTCTCGGGCCGACGTCAACAGCGTTTTCGTCAACGTAGTGTTCGGCGTAATCGTCGCCGGCGCGTGCGCCTGGGCCCTGCACGCCGCCTTTGCCGCCCGTTTCCGTTCCTCACTCAGCCCCCCGGCGTTCAAAGCGGCAGTGGCGGTTCTTGCCGCCGGCGTCGGCGCCTACGTCGGGATTGTGCTTTCCTACCCCCATCTGTTGCATTTAACCCTGAGCCCGGCGGTGGGCGCCGCCACGGCCATCGTCGCCATCATCGTGTCCTACCGGGTCTGCCACCGCCTGTTCATTTCCCTTCGCCCGATGCCTTTTGGCATTGTCACGGCCATCCCGGCCGGCGTCCTGGGCGCATGGTGCGGCTACCTGTTGTCCAGCGCGCCCGGAGCCGGCCTATACTTGAGCTGGGCGGTGTCCTGCCTGCTGGCCGGCGCCGTGGGGCTGGCCTTGTACCGGGGCCTGTACGTGTACATGAGGCAGCGGGCGCGTTCGCCTCTGATCATGCTGGTGGCCTCCCTGGGCATCCTGCTAGCCATCGCGGCGTTCATCGTCATCGTCTTTGAAAGCGCGCCGCGCCCATTGCCCGACGCCTTCGGCAGCGCTCCCTGGAACATCGCGGGCGCCCGCATCAAGGGTTTCAACGTCTTCGCCATCGGCGTCGCGGTGGCGGGATTCGCCGGTATGTGGCTCCTTTTGCAGCAGACGTCCTTTGGCCGCGCCGTCCGCGCCATCGGCGACGACGAAGAGGTTTCCAAGGTGGTGGGCATCAACACCACGGTCATCATTTCCGCCGTCTTCTTCATCGGCGCGCTCTACGCCGCCATGGCCGGCATTCTCACCGGACACGACACCGCGCTGCAACCGCGCATGGGACTGCTGTTGCTGCTCAAGGGTTGGATCGCCTCGGTGGTGGGCGGCATCGGCAATCTCTACGGGGCCATCGTGGGCGGTTTCGTCCTGGGCCTGGTGGAGCAGTTCGGCATCTGGGATCTGGCCGGCGAATGGAAGGACGCCATTTCCTTCATCCTTCTCATCCTTTTCCTGTCCTTCTGGCCCCAGGGCCTGCTCCCGAGGAAATGACCCCGCTATGACGAACTGGCAATCCTTCCTGGATGTTGCCGGAGACCCGCGCCGGTTGGGTCGCCTTGCCGGGGGCAACATCCAGCTTTGGGCGACTTTGCTCATCATCGGATGCGCGGTGGCGTTCATGCTGTGGCAGGGCGTCGGTTTCGCGGTAATCGTGTTCACGGTGTTCGCTATCTGGGCAATCCTGGCCGTCAGCCTGAACCTGGTCGTCGGGTTCACCGGCCTCCTCTCCGTGGGGCACATCGGCTTCTTCGGTATCGGCGCCTACACCATGGCCGTGCTGACCTCCGATGCGCCCTACGAGCAGCTGCGTACCGGCGTTATCCCCACCTTCGGGTGGCCGTTCTTTGCCGCTCTCCCGGTGTGCATCGTCCTGGCCGGCGTGGCGGCGGTGTTGGTCGGCGTGGTTTTCAACCGCTTCCGCGACGATATCTTCGTGCTGGTGTCCTTCGGCTTCGCCATCATCGCTTACAGCGTGTTTCTCAACCTCCGCAGCGTCACCCGGGGGGCTTTCGGCATCCATGAGATAGCTCGCCCGCAGATCGGTGACTGGATATTCGACGGTGACGTGGAGTTTTTGCTGCTGTGCTTCGCCTTTCTCGCGCTGGTGATGCTGCTGGCGTGGTTCATCACCACCTCATCCTTCGGGCGCGTGCTGACGGCCATTCGCGAAGACGAACAAGCCATCGAAGTATTCGGTTACCAGGCCACGCACTACAAGCTGGCCGTGTGGGTTATCTCGGCGATGATGGCGGGTCTTGCCGGCGGTCTGTTCGCCAGTTGGTCGATGTTCGTCGGCCCCAATTCCTTCATCCTTCTGGAGTCTGTGCTGCTGGTATCCATCGTGATCCTGGGCGGTCTGGCGACCATCTGGGGATCCCTGTTGGGCGCTATGGCCTTCGTGCTGCTGGAAGTTGGCATGAGTTTCATCCCGTTCCTGCCTGATGAGTACATCGGGCAGGCCCGTCAGGTGGTGCTGGGCCTGCTGCTGGTGCTGCTGATGCTGTTCCGCCCCCAGGGTCTCGTCGGGAGGTATCGACTATGACAACTGGCCGCAACACGGCGCGCAACGACGAGTACGCCCTGCAAACCGAAGGGATCTCGAAGCATTTCGGCGCGGTGCGGGCCGTGGACGAGCTGACCCTGTCCATCCCGCGCCAGGGAACCACCAGCATCGTCGGCCCCAATGGTTCCGGCAAGTCAACGCTGGTCAACCTGCTCAGCGGCGTGCTCCCCCTTGACGGCGGCATGGTCATTATCGACGGGCAGGGCCTTCGCGTCGTCAAGGCTTACGAAACTCCCGCCCACGGCCTGACCCGCACTTTCCAGGAAGTGCGCCTCTTCGACCAGATCACCGTGTGGGACAACATCATGGTGGTGCTGACGGAGCGGCGCTTATTCCCCGCTCTGTTCGAGCGCGCCAAACCGTCAAATCGCCGGAAAGCCCAAAGCATCCTGGAGCAGGTGGGGATGTGGGAAAAGCGCGATTCCCTCGCCAACGAACTCTCTTACGGACAGCGCAAGCTCCTGGAAATCGGCCGCGCCATGGCCATGGACGTGCAGACCTACCTGTTTGATGAACCCTTCGCCGGCCTCTTCCCCCAGATGCTGGAACAGGTCAAGGCCATACTGAAACGGATGCGCTCCGATGGGTACACCATCGTCTTCGTATCCCACAACATGGACATCGTCCGGGAGCTCTCCGACCGCATCATCGTGCTGGACAGTGGCACATTGCTGGCCGCCGGGGACGTCGAAGAAGTCCTCTCCAGCGAAGAGGTGATCGAGGCGTACCTGGGTGAGTAGTATGAGTACAGTGAATGGCGACGGCGCAGACGCCAACCTGCTGGAGCTGGTTGACATATCAGTAGAATACGGCGCGGTCCGCGCCCTCGACGACGTATCCATGGGCATACGCAAAGGCGAGGTTGTAGCGGTGATGGGGCCCAACGGCGCCGGCAAGTCCACCGTTCTCAAGGCCGTCATGGGCCTCGCCCCCGTTGTCGCCGGTCAGGTGTACTGGCGTCAGGAACCCTTGGCTGCCGAGACCCATGAAATAGTCAAGGAAGGCATCGCCTTTGTACCCCAGGGCCGCCGGGTCTTCACCCACCTCACCATCGCCGAAAACCTGGAGATGGGCTGCCTATACCTCAACGACCGCGCCGAAAAGGCCCGGCGCCTCGATTCAGTGATGGAACTGTTTCCGGTTCTGTACGAAAAGCGCAAGGATATGGCCAGCGCTATGTCCGGCGGCCAGCAGCAGATGCTTGCCTTCGGGCGTGGCCTCATGGCCTCGCCGGAACTGTTGCTTTTGGACGAACCGACGCTGGGTCTGGCTCCCATCATCGTGAAAGAGGTATTCGAAAAGGTGGCCGAAATCAGCGACCGCCTCAACACCACCATCATGGTCGTCGAGCACAACATCAAGGGCGTCCTCGACATCGTGGATCGCGCCTACGTCCTCGACAAAGGCGCGGTGGTCCACAACGGCACGCCCCAATCCATTAGAGACACTGATATACTGACCCAAGTATTCTTGGGCAGCGCCTGACGCCACCCGGCGGAGGGGAAACTATGACTACCAAACCCGTATCTCAACCACCCCAGGCCGAAACCGGGCAGCGTCCTCGCCTCACCCCGCTCCCGGGTCTTTCCGAGCCTATTAATATGCTTGAGCAAATCCGCGACGTCAGTCGCGCCTACCTCATCCTGGAAAACCATTATATCCACCGGCCCGACGTTTTCGTCGGCAGTGAAGGCTGGCTCTGCCTTCATGCCAGCGAAGCCGGACGCGCTCCCCATCCCGACTGCCTGGTGGCCTTCGGGGTCAATTTCCCGTCGGAAGAAATCAACAACGCCAACGGCTACGTCATCAGCGAAATCGGCAAGCCGCCGGACTTCGTGCTCGAAGTGGCTTCAAAGAGCACCGGCCGGCGGGACTACATCGAGAAGCGGGCCATTTACGCCGGTTATCGCGTGGCGGAATACTGGCGCTTCGACCACACCGGCGGGCGCTACCACGACACGGCGCTGGCCGGCGACCGTCTGGTTGGCGATAGATACGAGCCAATTCCGGTTGTGACCGGGGCCGATGGTATCATCCGGGGTTACAGTGCCGCCCTAGGGCTGGAACTGCACTGGTACTATGGCCGCCTGCGTTTCTGGAACCCGGCCACCGGCGAATATCTGACCGACCTGACCGAGACCGCCGCCCAGCGCGACAGCGCGCAACGCCACGCGGAAGACGAGCGGTCGGCGCGTCAGGACGCGGAACGCCACGCGGAAGATGAGCGGTCGGCGCGTCAGGATGCGGAACGCCGCGCGGAAGCGGCAGAGCGTCGTGCGGAAGCCGCTGAGGAGCAACTCCGCCAACTCCGGGCAGAATTGGGCCTTGGAGAATCCGAAAGCTAGGCCAAAAACCCCCACCGCCACTGCCAACGAACCCGACGCCACTCGGCAGAGGTGAAATCATGACCGCCAATCCTGCTGCGTAACCACCACCGGACGGCCTGCCCTCGCGTCTCACGCCGCTTCCCGACGCTCCTTTGCCCCCGGATATTATGCCGCTCTTCCCCCACATCAGCCGTATTTACCTAGTGCTGGAGAACTACAGCCTCTCCCGGCCCGACACGTTTGTTGGCGCCGAAGGATACCTCTGCTACGAACCTGGCGACATCCCCGATGCGCCCAAACCCGACTGCATGGTTGCTCTGGGCCTCGCCATCCCGCCGGCGGAGATTACGGCGGCCAACGGCTACACCATCAGCGAAATCGGCAAGCCGCCCGATTTCGTGCTGGAAATAGCGTCAATGAGTGACGGTAAGCAGGATTACCTGGCCAAGCGGGAGACTTACGCCCGTTTCGGTGTGGCGGAATACTGGCGCTTTGACCACACCGGCGGACGCTACCACGACGCGGCCCTGGCCGGCGACCGTCTGGTTGGCGATAGCTACGGACCCATCCCGGTCGAAACCGGGAGCGACGGCGTCATCCGCGGCTACAATGCGGTCCTGCAACTGGAACTGCATTGGTATCACGGCCGCCTGCGCTTCTGGAATCCGACCGTCGGCGAATACCTGCTCGACCTCACCGAGAGCAAGGCACAGCGCGATGACGCAGAACGATGCGCCGAGCTCGCCGAAACCCGCGCCAAGGATGAGCGCGCCGCCCGCCTGTCCGCCGAAGCCCGCATCAGGGAACTGTAAGCCGAACTCAGCCGCCTCAATCAGAATGGATTAAGGCCGCGACCCGAGAGCCGCAGCCTTCCCTTCGTTGTTGTGCCGGACCGATCACAGTTCGCCAGCAAACATCGCTGTCTGCTTGCTGAATACCTGCACCCGGTGGCGCGGCGCCTCCAGCACGAAGACCCGGCCGTCGTCGTCAACTTCCACGGCGATGGGACCCTGGAAAGCCCCTTCCCGCTCGGTCAGGTCCAATGCGCGCTCCCGGGCCCGGACGATGGTGGGATCGAGGTACACCCGCTCCGCGCCCCACTTGGAGAGGCCGGCCTGGCCCCGCATCGTGGTAATGTATTCGCCGTTGGAGCGAAACACTTGGACCCGGTCGTTCTTGTAGTCGGTCACGAAAATGTGCCCGTCTTTGTCCACGGCTATGCCGGTGGGCCGGTTGAACTGCCCTTCGCCGTCGCCGGAGGTCCCGAACTTCATCAGGAAGGTGCCATCGGGGGCGAATTTCTGGATGCGGTCGTTGCGCCAGTCGGCCACGTACACGTCGCCGTTGTGGTCGATCTCGATGCCCCAGGGGTGGTCGAACTCGCCGTCGCCGCTGCCCTTGCTTCCCCAGTTGAACTTGAACTGCCCGTCCTTGGTGAACACCGAAACCCGGTGGTTGCGGCTCTCCACCATGTACAGGTTGTCGTCCTGGTCAAAGGCCAGGCCGGCGGGCCGGTTGATCTCACCGTCGCCGGAACCGGGGATCCCCCACATTCCGATCCAGTTGCCGCGCTCCTGGTCGTAAATGGAGATCCGGTTCAGCCATTCGTCGGCAACGTAGGCGATGCCCCGGCTGTCCAGGGCCACGGAGGTCGGCCACATGAACGACCCGTTGGGCGTCGTTTCGTCGGCGTCCTCCGGGGGAATCTTCTGGCCGAACTCGGCCACCACTTCCTGTTCCTCGGGATGGAAGACCGTGACGCGTTTGCAGGGGAAGAAAGCCGGCGTCTCGGTGCCCCGGCTCAGCACGTACAGCATACCGTTCTCGTCCCGAGTAATGGCCACCGGGTTGAAGAACCCGTTGCCGCTGCGGACTTCCTGCCTACCGATGGTATGGCTGTATTGAAACGTTACCGGCGCGATCTCAGTCGCAGTAACCATAATTTCACCTTCCAAATTCACGCCGTCATACTGGCCCAGGCTTGTCAGTCCGGCGCTATCATCACGTAGGGGCGAATAATTATTCGCCCCTACCCATGTGCTATGCCTGGATTCCCGTTCACCGGGAATGACGGGGCTCGCCAGCCATCGGCTACTTGATGAAGTCGAACTGCTCGTAGGAGCCCTTCAGGATTTCCTGGTCATCCAGGTGCAGCCACTTGTCCAGGATGGTGGCGTAGGTGTTGCGGAAGTCGTTGTTCCACTTCAGGTCGCCCTCATCCAGCTGGTCCGGCTCCAGGGACGGATACTCGCCGTACAGGCCGCCCTTGACGCCGTCGCCGAGGACGAAGGCCACGCTGCCCGAACCGTGGTCGGTGCCGGAGCCGTTTTCCTGCACGCGGCGGCCGAACTCGGTAAAGAGGAGCATGACCACTTCCTGGTTGGCGTCGTGTTCTTTCAGGTCCTGGTACAGGTCATTGACCGCCCGGGACACCTCGCCCCACAGCTTGGCGAAAGAGGTGGGCTGGTTGGCGTGGGTGTCGAAGGCCCCGGGGTTCAGGCCGGTGTAGAGCACGCGGGTGCCAAACCCGGCGGTATGCACCTGGGCGACGTTCTTCACCCACTGGGAGAACATATCGCCGCCATACTCAACGCTGGACGAGTAGATCTCCGGAGCGGTGCGCAGGATGTCCGCGCCCTTCAGGGCGTCCAAGCCGGTCTGGGACAGGTAATCGTTGATGGGACCGGAGCCGACCATGGGCGAGTACATCCGGGAGAAGATGTCCAGCGCCTCGGCCCGCTGGCTCTCGCCGTCAATGCCGGTCAGCACGCCGTAGGTCTCCAGGTTGCCCACGGAGGCGACGGACACGCCGGGAGCGGCCAGCGCCCGGGGCAGGCCACGCCCAAAGTTCACGGCGGTCAGCACGTTTTCCTTGTTGGGGTCCAGGTCCTGGATGGCGCGGCCCAGCCAGCCCTCGGTGGACATCTTGGTGGGTTCGGCGGTGTGCCAGATGTCCATGGAACGGAAGTGAGAGCGGATGGGGTTGGGATAGCCAATGCCCTGGATGACGGCAACCTTGCCCTCGTCGTACAGGTCCTTGATGGGGGCCATGGCCGGGTGGAAGCCCACGTTGTTGTCAATGGCCAGGACTTCCTCAACCTCGACCTTCAAGTGGGGCCGGTAGTCCTTATACAGCGGGTCGTTGTAGGGGATGATGGTGTTCACGGCGTCATACGCGCCGGACATCTGTAGAACTACCAGCACCGGGTCTTTCTTCGTAGCGGTCACGATTGCTTCCTCCCGTGGGATTGGTTGCGCGGTTGGTGGTCAAATGTGCGATAGCCGAGCAGCGCCCGGCTAGGCGTAGATGTATTCCTTGGTGGCAATGAGCATCTGCAAGAGCTCGCCCACCCGGCCGCCGAACTCGGCGGTGTCCGTGTGGATGGCGCCGCCCTTGGCAACGCCGGCCGCCAGCATTTCCCGCGTTTCGTCGGCCAGTTCGTAGTGGCCCATGAGGCGGGTAGTGGTGTCCACCATTTCCTCGGGCGAGATCACCGGGCCGATGTCGGCCAACTGGTCGATGATGTTCTTCACGCCGGGCTGCTTCACGTCGCCCACGAAGTCGGCGGTGAAGTTGATCCGATGCACCAGCGTGCCGCCGTCAATCCATTCGTGGCCGGTGTGCCAGCCTTCCACGGACGGCGGATTGAAGATCTCCTGGCCCATGTGCTTCATCTCGTCGAAGATGAACTCAAAGCCGGGCTTGGGTTCCGTCCAGTCGCCCACCAGTCGCAGCGTGCCGATGACGGTTTCAATCGGGCTCTTAACCCGCTGGAACCGGGCATTCTTGAAAGCTTCGGACTGGAACAGCGCCCGCAGCATGGACTTGATGTTGTAGCCGGAGCGGTAATACTCGTCCTCCAGCATCTTGATCATTTCCATGTCTTTCGGCGGGGTTTCCATCCACGCCGGCACCTGGGCCTCGTCGGAGATGAAGTAGCTGTACAGGTGGCGGGAGATGAAGCGGGCGGTGGCCGGCTGCTTCACGATGATGTCGATGACGTCCTCGCCGTTGAAGTTGCCGGTTTCCCCGAGGAAGGTCTTGTCGCCTTCGTCGTGGTCATCGGGGTTATACACGAACTTGCCGGAGTAGCGTCCGTAGGGCTGGCCGGGGATGTTGTTGGCGATGGTCCAGCCGGTGAAGGCGCGCGCGCATTCCTTCACGTCGTCCTCGGTGTAGTTGAACTCGCCGTCCATGCCCACGCCCATGGAGAACAGTTCCAGCAGCTCCCGGCCGTAGTTCTCGTTGATGGCACCCTTGTGGCTCAGGCAGTTGTCCAGGAAGAAAATCATCGCCGGATCTTTCGAGATCTGCACCAGCAGATCCCGGAAACTGCCCATCCCGTACTCCCGGAACATCTCGATTTCGTCATAGGAAGTCGGGTAGCTCTGGGTCTTGCTGTCGGCGGTGCAGAGGATGCCGTGCCAGAACAGGCACATCTTCTCTTCCAGCTGGTTCCTGGAGTTGATGAAGCGGAACGCAACGTACTCGGGCAATCCCCGCGTGTGATGGCTCCATTCGATGAAACAACGCTCGGCATAGTCCAGGTCCATGCCGTGGTCGTGTTCCTGGGGGTTGAGCAACTCTTCAACGGTTGCCTCGTAACCCTTGGCCGCGCGAGCCTCCAGTTCGGCGTATTGGGCGCCGAACCCGGCCCGCCGCATCAGATGGGCCATCAATGCAATGTCATGGTTCTGGTCTGCCATGGATTCAAGCCTCCTCGATCTGTACTAACAAATCGCCACTGTCATCCTATCATTAAGCCTTGCGACTCTCAACCTCAAAACGACAGAGGGTAGCGTTGCAATTTAGGTGGTTTGATCCGGCCAACGTTGTTGCCGGCGAGGGTAGGGGCGAATAATTATTCGCCCCTACGAAGAGAAACCACCTAAAACGCAACGCTACCAAGACGACCCTACGCGTACCCGTTTTGGTAGCTTGTCAGAAGCAAGATTTACCGGATTTATAGGATGTACAGGATTGGGCGCGACGCTGCCGTCGGACGATCCCAATCCTGATAATCCGTCAAATCCTGGAAATCCTGCTTCTGACATTCCGCCCCTGGGAAGGTGGGTACGCGAGAGCATCGCCGCAGAGCCTTTTCAAACGCGGGTCAGTGTCCGGTAGGGTCGTCCGTTGGAGCGCCGAAGTAGCCCGAAGTGAATATCAGGCCGTCGTGCCGGACGGCCCACGTGATCCGGTGGTTGTCCCCAGCCCCCCGCACGTTGGGGAACGTGGCCTGGAACCAGTGCCCTTCCTCGGTTGCATCCAGCATTCTCCGGCCCACGTCCGTCCCGTCCGGCGACCAGTAGTCTTCGGCGTCGGTCCCGATCAGCCCCGGATTCACGTAATGAGTGAGGAACTTCCCGTCCTTATCCAACAGCGCCAGGAACCACACCCCTTCCGCCACGCTCTCCTTGCTCCGGTAATGCTCCACCGTCGCCGCCAGCCCGTGCTTCTCGTAATAGGCGATGGCCTCTGCGACGTAGTTCTGCGTGTACGTCCTGGGGTCGTCGGGCAGCGGGTAGTAGCCCGAGGCGAAAAGTATCCCGCCGCGCCGGACCGCGTAGGCAATCTTCGGCGCTTCTACCAGCGTAATCGGATGCGGCCACTGGTATTCCACCCGGATCCCTTCCCCGTCGTCCGCCGCCTTCGCCAGCGACTCGCCCAGAGGGTTCCCTGCCGAGTCCTTGCTGGTGAGGGCCTTGATGTCCGTCCCAATCAGGTTGGGGAAGACGGGATGCACGATGTAAATGTCGTTCTCGTCAGTGGCGAACAAGTACCACTGGCCTTCAAAGCTGACGACGCTGTTGTAGTAATTCTTCATCGACTCCAGGCCGTCGTTGCTGTAACGCCCTATGGCTCGGCGCACGTAATCCTGCGTGAATTCCCAGGGGTCTTCGCCCACCCAGGCCGGGCTGGCCGTGTAATAGCCCGACGCGAATATCTTGCCGTCGTAGCGGATCGCCCAGGTGGTCTTCAGTTCTTTCTCGCCGGTGACCGGGTGCGGCCAGTAGTATTCCACCCAGATGCCTTCCGCCGTGGCCTGAGCGATGCGCCGCCCCAGCGGGTCGCCGGCGTCGTCCGTCACGTCCTTGATGTCCGTCCCAATCCGTTCCGATTCAATGGGATGGACGATATAGATGTCGTTCTCGTCCGTCATGAACAGGTAGAACTGGCCTTCCACGCTGGCCTGGCTGTTGTAATAGGATTCCGTCGCCAACGGCCCGTACTGCCGGTAAAAGCCGATGGCTTTGTTGACGTACTCCTTGGTGGCGGCTTCAACGTTCTCCTGTATTATCTGATGTGCCGACATGAACAGCAGTCCGTCGTGGAGGACGATGAAATAGCGCGCCGGTTCCTGCTGGCCGGTGCGGGGATTGGGCCGCAGGCTTTGCACCCAAATACCGTTCTCGTCCGCTTGGGCCACCTGGGCGTGAAATGGGCCGCCCGGCGCGATGAGGCCCATCACACGATTGTTCAGATAGGGGATTGGCGACGCCAGCAGGACGTAAGTTTCCCGGTCAACCAGGAACAGGTAGCGCATATCGGGGCCCAGGCTTGGAACTTCTCTGTCTTCGGTAACCAGGCTGTAGTACTCAATCGTCGCATCCCGGCCGTTGGCGTCGTAGTAGGCGATGGCGTCCATCACGTAGGCCATGGTCAGCGCATCGTCCTTGTCGATCAGGCCGTGGATCGCGGTTACCGACTGCCACGCGCCCCAGGAAACGGCAAAGGGGTTGTGGCTGCTGGCGCTGCCCACGATGAACCAGTAGTCATCGTCTTTGATCAAACTCTCGGCTGGCGCCACGTAGGTATCACCGGAGAGGACGTAGACGTAGTTCAGGGCCATGGTCCAGTCGCCGGCACTCCGGGCTCTTTCGTATTCGCCCTGGTTTATCCATGCTACCCAATGGGTTGCCGCATCATTCCGGTTCCAGCTGACGCGGATGCCCTCGCCGGAGCTGTGCACGGTGACGCCGGTGGGCGCCGCCGTCGGCCCTTGCGCGGACACCAGGCCGGCAAAGCAGAGCGCGATAAGCGCAGGGGCGGCCAAGGCAAGCAGGAGTTTCATGGCGCAGTTCCTCGAAATGTTTGTCAATGGGGTCCGATTAGTGACGTGCCAGCGCGGCGGGCACGGGGAGAGAAGGCAGGATGCTATCACGATGTTATTCCGAATACGCGGGGCCGTCAACGCGAAACGTCGGCATCACAAGCCTGGCGCAAAGTCCCTTTTCGTCCGCTCATGAAGCAAGACCTACCCCGGCTATAATGGCGGTCAGCATAACACTTGGAGCCGCCTCATGGCCGATGATCTCATCCGCGTCGCCGAAAGCATGATCCCAGAGATTTTAGCCAACCTCGACCGCATCGACGCCGACTGCCAACTGCCCCCGGAACTCGCCGCCCGCATGGCGCAGCACCGCCTGTTCTCCCTCTACGCGCCAGAGGCCCTGGGCGGCCCGGAACTTGACCCGCTCACCGCCTTCCGCGTCGTGGAAACCATATCCCAGGCCGACGGTTCCGCCGGCTGGTGCGTGTTCAACGGCAGCGCCGTAACCTCCGCCATCGCCCGCCTCACCGTCGAGGCGGCCAAAGAAATCTTCGGCGACCCGCCCCAAATCCTGGGTTCCGGCTCCGCCCGGCCCGAGGGAACCGCCACCATCACCGAGAGCGGCTACATCATCAACGGACGCTGGAACTACCTCAGCGGCATCGACCATTCCATCGCCCTGTTTCTCAACTGCCGCCTGCTCAACCACGATGGCAGCCCGGCCCGGAACGACGACGGCAGCGCGGCAACGCGGGTCTGCGTAGTTCCGGTGGCTGCCGGCGCTGTGCTGAACACCTGGACCACCCTGGGGATGCGCGGCACCGCCAGCAACGATTGCGAGTTCACCGACGTTTTCGTCCCAACCCACCATACCTACACGCGAGGCGATCCTTCCCATCACCCCGGCCCGTTGTACCACCCGCCCCAGACTTCCATCCTCATCAGCTGGACCCTGGCCGCCGCCAACGCCCTGGGCATGGCCCGCGGCGCGATGAACGCCTTTATGGATCTTGCCACTGACTCCGGCACGACCAACTCCCCAATGCTGTTGCGCGACCGCGCCTACGTCCAGATTGCCTACGGCGAGTGCGAGGCCACTCTGGACGCCGCCCGCACCCACGTCCTCGATGCCGTGGGCAGTATGTGGGATGCCCAGGTCCACGCCAAACCCGACCTCATGGATCGCGCCGTCCGCGCCCGCCTGGCCATCACCCACGCCATCCGCCGCTCCGTCGAAGTCGTCGATCAGCTTTTCAACGTCGCCGGAACCAACGCCATCCACCGCTCCGTCGGTCTGGAACGCTTCTTCCGCGACCTCCACGTCAGCGGCCAGCATATATCAGGACTGCCCGCCAACTACGAATACGCCGGCCAGGTGCTGATGGAAGCCGAAACCCGCGCCTCTCTCTACACCTGAACCATGGAGCACCTGCTCGACTTCCTCTCTGAAATAGTCATCGCCTTGCCGCCTGACTATCGAACACTCATGGTCTTGATGATCGTGGCTATTATCATGCTCACCAGCGCCATGCGCATATCACGCGCATCCCGCGGCGAACGTCTGCCACTAGGGGCATCTTCTGGTAGCGTTGCAATTTAGGTGGTTCAGTTTCCCAGCAGGGTATCCGAGCGGCTAAAACTGCTGCTACGCCAACGGGATTGCCACGCTACGCTCGCAATGACAAAAACCAAACCACCCAAAACGGAACGCTACCCATCTTCTCCCTATTTTGACGCCGTAATGCTTTGGCTGGTGTACTTGATCGCCTTTTCAGCGGCCGCGCTATTTTCTTCCATTTGGGGGTTAGCATTGGGCGCGAGGCGGCGGATGCCTTTAGCCAGACGGCCAGCCAAATTGCCGACGTCGTGCGCCATCCACCAAGTTAGCGCGATAAACGCGCCCAACCAAATCAGCCCGGAAATCAGAAACAGCCACGTTCCGGCAATCATGATGCCGCGGTTATCCAAACCGTAGCCCCAAGGCACGATATAAAGACTTGCCACTAGACCGATGCCGGAGACGGCCAGAACGGCAACGGCCCAAAATTGTTTGTCCTGCCTACGCCTGTCCGTCGTCGCCATCATGCGCCTCCCTCGGCATTAATCATACCGCCGACCCGCCGGGCTGACCAACCACCGCGCCCCTTACGCCGGAAAAATCCGCTGGTACACCCCCGGCGACCCGGGTCCGTGTACCATGTGCGGCCGTACCTCATGCGTCCACACCGGCGTCACGATCCGGCTCCAGTTCTGCCACGCCTCGCTCTGCGCCACTTCCAGCGACTCCATCTCGTGCACCGTCGCATACTTGGGCTCGCCCATCACTGCCTGGAACCGCCGCGCCCGGATGTAGCCCGGTACGTCCAGGGCCATGGGCAGCCGCTCGTTGTTGTAGGCGTCGTTCCAACGCTCTTCCAAATCGTCCGGTATCGACATCCGGCCCACCAGGATCAGCGGCGACATCCCGGCGCCCGCCGTCTCCTCCGATAGCGCGTCGGGATACACCCGCTGGTACAGGTTCCGTATGTATTCCGTCCCAATGACGCTGGGCGACATCCGCCGCGACCACTCGGTTGGTTCCCGCAGCCACTTCTGCCACTCTTCCGAGTACCATGCTTCATGGCTGTCCAGCTCGTAGCAGGCCAGGTACTTCGGCCCGCCCTGCACCGCTTCATACCGCGCCGCGTCCAGCACGCCGGGGATTGAAAGGCGTTCGGGGATATGCTCCTCGTTGTACCAGCGGTTGTATTCCTCGTCATTCTCCGGCGCCACGTCGCTGTACACCAGCAGCAGGCCGTCGCCTTTCCTCTTTGTAGCCATCACATATCTCCGTTTCGGTTTGAGCCCTTGGCCCGGGGTCGGTCGTCCGATTGTGCGGAAGTATAACGCAGTCTAATCGCAGAGGGCGAACCATGGCATCGGCGCCCGCGCCGTCCGGTCCCGGACCAGCAGGGTTCCCACCGTCGCCGCAATCGACAGCGCCAGCATCAGCAGGAAGGCCCGGTCGTAGCTGCTCCAGATGTCGAAGGCCAGCGCTCCCGCCAGCGCCCCCAGGCCGCCGCTGATCTGGTGGATGCCCGATATGGTCCCGCTGACCCGGCCCAATCGTCGCTGCCCGAAGATGTTGCCGGAGAACATCACCGTCAGCGGCGCCGTCATCAGGAAGGTGAAACCGTACAGCAGCGCGAAAATCATCACCGCCGGTATGGCCTGCGACAGGATGATCAGCGAGAATATCCCTATTCTCATCACGAAACATAGCAATGTAGGACGGCCCGGCCCCATCAGGTCGGCCAGATACCCCGAGGCCAGCACTCCCAGCAGGCCCATCACGCCCATGAGGGCCAGGAGGTTGCCCGCCAACAGCGTGCCCATTCCCATGTCCAGGGAGAACGCCACCACGTGGGTTGCCACGAAGAAGTCCTGGAACCCGCATATGGCGTAGATCCCGCCCAGCAGCCACAGCTGTCCCGAAGTCAGCAGCGATCCCTCCGGTGTCGCCGCTGCATCCGCCGCCGCCCGATTGTCCTGGGCTGTGCCGGGCGCATCAGGCGATGGAGACCGGGGCGGGGCGGCCCGAACCGCAGCCATGACGATGGGCGCGAGGATCACCAGGTTGGCCACTCCCAATCCCGCAAAGGACACGCGCCAGCCGTATCGCACCAGCGACTGGGCCAGCGAGCCTACGATTACCAGCTGGCCGATGGCGTTGCCCGACACCGCCACGCTGTTGGCTACGCCCCGGCGCTGGGGGAACCACCGGACGATCATCACGCTCACGATTGGATTGGAAATGCCCGCGTTGCCCAGGGCAAAGACCACCCCGTACACCAGGTACAGCTGCCAGGACGCCGACACCACGCTCATCAGGCCGATGCCCAACGCGCCCACCGCGACGCCGATGCCCATGATCCAACGCAGGTCGTAGCGGTCCGCCAGCCGCCCGACAAAAGGCATCGCCAGGGCCGAAATCAGCATATACGCCGTGATGCCCGACGACAGCGCCGACCGGGTCCAGTCCAGATCGTCGCCCATGGGCTTCAGCATCAGCCCCAGCGCGGAGCGCGACCCTCCGTTAAAGAAGAGGATCATAAACCCCGTAATCAGGATGATCCAGCGATAATCTATCCGGCGCATCGGAAAACCGCCCCGTCAGGCTGTCTAACCGTAGCACCAGGATTTAATCGGAGTCAACGCAGGCCCGCCCCTCACCCAGGACGATTGCAAAGTCCTTTTCATCCGCTCATGGTGAGCCTGTCGAACCATGCTACGCTCCGGTCAAGCCATCCTTCGACAAGCTCAGGATGAGCGGAATCAGGGTATTCATCGACTTTGCAATCGTCCTGGGTGAGGGGCCAGGACGATTGCAAAGTCCTTTTCATCCGCTCATGGTGATCCTGTCGAACCATCAACCGCCGGAACGAGCATCCTTCGACAAGCTCAGGATGAGCGGGGAAAATGGTTGCGAGATGACTTTGCAATCGTCCTGGCGGCATTAGGGGTATGTTTTTGAAGCAGGGCGCCTGAAACAACAGTGCAGCAGGAGCGCGAGATGCTTTCGCCCTGTGATACCCTGTTCATCTGTCAATCGTAAATCGAGTAGAGTATGGCAAATGTTGATAAAGATAGTCGGGGCGATTGCCGCCATCCTGGTCATCGCCATCGCCATCGCAGTTGTGGGGATGTGGCGTGGGTTCATTCCAGTGCCCGGCCCGCTGCTGGCGCTGCTGGTCAACGCCAAGGAACCGGAACATTCGGCGCGCTACTTCCCGGCGGACACGCTGGTCTATACCTGGATTACGCTGACGCCTGGCGACGGCCAGTTTGAGGATATGCGAGACATCTGGGGTCGTTTCAATGACTATCCCGCATTTCGAGACTTGGCCGACGAGCTGAAAACGGAATTCACTGAAGAAACCGGCATTGATTTTGAGGCGGAAATCGCGCCCTGGGTTGGGCCGGAGATAGCCGCCGCGGTCATCGAAATTGACGGTAAGGGTATCGCCCTCGATGATGGCCTGGAGGCTTGGGATAACGTCACTATCGCATTAACCATTGGCGTCCGTGATAAGGACGCCGCCGCCGATTTTCTGGGGAAATGGCTGGAATACATGGCGGAGGAATCGGATGGCGATTTCAACTCCGGTTCCCATCGAGGCTTTGATACCTGGGTTGACGAGGACGCCTACCAAGCTTACGCGCTGACCGATGACTGGCTGCTGTACGCCACCGACGAGAATGCGCTGGAACAGACGCTGGATCGCATTATCGGCGACGACGACGCCTCGCTGGCGAACGACGCCAACTTCATGGCAGCGCGAGCGGCATTGCCGGAACGACGTTTCTCCTCGTTTTACCTGAATTACCAACAGGGTTTGGAGTTGCTCGATGACTTCATGGGCAGCGAATTGGGCGCGCTGGCGCCGGGTATGGTTGGCCCGACGGCCTTCGCCGAGCAAGCGCCGGACTGGGTGGCCGGCTCGACCGGCTGGGTGGAAAGAGGGGTAACGATGGAGGTGGTATCGCCCACCGTGTCCACTTTCGGGCTGGAGATTGTCGAACTGCAAGACCCGGCCAATCTGCTGCCCGCCGATACCCTGGGCTTTGTGGCCGGCGCCTTTGACCCCGACGTTGACCACTGGCGGACTGCGCTGGAAGAATATGACCTGGCCAGCGTGCTCCCCTATCCCGAATTGATTGACGAAATCAACGCCGGCGTGGACGAAATAGCGAGCGGCAACCCGCCGGAACTGAATGCCCGCGCCACGTTGGCGGACGCCCTGGATCTGGGGTTGTGGCTGGTGGAAGACCTCACGGGGATCGACCTGGAGGCGGACTTCTTTGACCATCTTTCCGGCCAGGCCATCCTGGCAGTGCGCGATTTTGACTTTGACGCCGTGACGGACGACCCGGCGGCCAACGCGATTGACGCCGTGGCGATGCTGTCTTATCGGGAAGACGGCGAGGACGGCTTGGCCGACACGATGGAAGAGGTTGCCGACCTGCTGGAAAACTCCGCCGGTCTGAATGCCAGTTCGGTTGACGTGGGCGCGGACGATGACGCCACGGTTTTTGACCTGGGCCTGCTGGGGATGATGATGGGCGGCGCAATCGGCTACCGGCCCGGTTACGTGCTGCACGACCAGTACTTGACCATCGGAACTACCGAGGACGCACTGGCAATCATCGTGGAGCGACAGAATGGCAAGGGACAAAGTCTGTCGTCCGATGCCGAATACCGGCGGGCAGTTGGCAATCTGGCAACGAGCGGGCAGTTCCTGGGCTATGTTGACGTACAACGCATCATCCGGCAGTTGGAACCGCAGGCTCTGGAGGATGCTCTGGATTTGGAGCGGGACGAATACCGGATATTGCGAGAAGGACTTGGCGTCGTGGCGTTCAGTTCCACTACGGGGGAGGACTACAGCAGGGGCACAGCTGTGCTGACCTTGTTCCCGGAATAAGACCTTTACCAGGATCCACCTCACCTCAAGCCTCTCCCGCCAGGGAAGAGGGAGTTTTGGTTGTTACCCGCCGCCGATGGCGGGGAGGAAGTGCATCTCAGTGTCCTCGCTCACCCGCTCCAGCAGGCCCAACTGGCTGACGTCGCCATCTACGATGACTGCCAGGCCCGGCGTTATGTCGTCCAGTTCTTCGTCGTAAAGCAGTTCCTTCATACCCGGGTGAATGCGCTCCAGGTTGTTGATTACCTGGCGCACGGTGGCGCCGTCAACCTGGACCCGGTCCGGAGCGCCGGTGATGCGCTGCATCTGCGGGGGTATCCATACGTCGGCCATTTCAGCCCCCAATCGTCGGTTGTAGGGGCGAATAATTATTCGCCCCTACCGAGTTGCACGTTTTACGAGCCGTTCTTTTCCCAAAGGGCTTCCAGTACGTTGCCCGGGTTCATGGGAAGGACGGTCAGGCGGACGCCGATGGCGTCGTAGATGGCGTTGGCGATGGCGGCCATGGGAGGGACGATGGGGACTTCACCCACGCCGCGCACGCCGTAGGGATGGTTGGGGTTGTCCACCTCGACGATGCAGGTGTCGATCATGGGCAGGTCCAGGCTGGTGGGCATCCGGTAATCGAGGAAGCTGGAATTGAGCATATGGCCCCGATCACTGATGTAGTATTCTTCGTTCAGGGCCCAGCCGATGCCCTGGACGGCGCCGCCCTGGATCTGGCCTTCCACGTAGGAGGGGTGGATGGCCTTGCCGGCGTCCTGGACGGCGGTGTAGCGGACGACGTCGACCTTGCCGGTTTCCTCGTCAACTTCCACGTCCACGATGTGGACGCCGATGCAGGGGCCGGCGCCGCCCGGGTTCACGCCGCCACGACCGACGATGGGGCCACCGGTGGGAACCTGGCGCGCCGCCAGCTGCTGGAAGGTCATCCGCAACTGGTCGTCGGAGCGGTGCCTGAGTTCACCGTCCTCGTAGAGCACGTCTTCCGGTTCCACTTCCCAGATGCGGGCGGCGCGGGCGATCATCTGCTGTTTCACGTCCTGGGCGGCGGTGTAGGCAGCGAAGCCGGTTTTGAAGGTGACGCTGCTGCCGCCGGTGTTAGAGGTGAAACCGATGCTGTCGGTGTCGCCAATCTGGGGATGGACGTCCTCAGCGGCGATGCCCAGCACTTCGGCGAACTGCTGGGATACCGAGGCGCGGGTGCCGCCAATGTCGGGGGAGCCTTCGGTCAGGGTCACGGTGCCGTCCGGGTTGACCAGGGCGACGGCGGCGGACGGACCGGTGTTGTTGCCCCAGAAACCGGAGGCCACGCCACGCCCGACACGCTTGCCGTTCTTGTCAGCCGTGTAATGGGGGTGGGACTTGGTTGCCTCCAGGGTCTCGATGTAGCCGACCTTGGGAGTCAAGGGGCCGGTGGGTCGGCGAGTTCCTTCCTTGGCGCTGTTCATCACCCGGAGGTCGATGGGGTCGATGCCCAGCTTTTCGGCCAGTTCGTCCAACGCGACTTCGACGCAGTAGGCGGCGGCGGGCGAACCGGGTGCGCGATAGGCGGCGGTCTTGGGCCGGTTGACCACGATGTCATAGCCTTCGATGTAGGTGTTGGCGATGTCGTAGGCCGCCAGCACGCAGTTGGCGGCGCCGGCCACCGGCGAGCCGGGGAAGGCCCCGGCCTCGAAGATCATGTGGACTTCTGCGGCGGTAATCTTTCCGTCGTTGGTCGCGCCGATTTTGCAGTTGATATCCGTGCCGGAAGTCGGCCCGGTGGCTTCAAAGACCTCGGTGCGATTCATTGCCACTTTGACGGGCGCGTGGGCCTTTTTGGCCAGCAGGGCAGCCAAAGGTTCCATATACACGGCGAGTTTCGCGCCGAAGCCGCCGCCGATTTCCATGGGGATGGCCTTGACCCTGGAGACGGGCACGCCAACCAGTCGGGCCGTATGTTCGCGGACGGTGAAGTGGCCCTGGCTGCTGGACCAGATGGTCAGGCTGCCGTCCTGGTGCCACATGGCGGTGCCGCTGTGGGGCTCGATGTAACCCTGGTGGACTGCGGACGTGGATACGCTGCGTTCCACCACCACATCGGCGTCAGCGAATCCGGCGTCCAGGTCGCCCATGCGGAACTCGAAACGGTTGGCGATGTTGGTGCCGGTGGAGCCGTCATCGTCGTCCAGGATGCCGCCGGCGCGGGTGGCCGCGCTGTTCAGGTGCGCGAGACGCTCGTGAACCAGGGTTGCGCCTTCAGCCATAGCGTCGCGGGCGTGCATCACCGGGGGCAGCGCTTCATAGTCCACGTCGATGAGGGACAGCGCCTCTTCCGCCACGTGGGCGTTGATGGCGGCCACTGCGGCCAGGGCGTGGCCCTTGTAGAGCGCCTTGTCCTGGGCCATGATGTTATTGCTGAGGAACTTGAAGTTGATCATCGCGCCTTCGGCAAGGTCGGAGGCGCGCCCGGTTGGCTCCACGATGTCGGCGCCGGTGATGACGGCGCGGACGCCGGGCAGGGCCTCGGCCTTGCTGGTGTCGATGGAGCGGATGCGGGCATGGGCGTGGGGGCTGCGGAGCACCTTGCCGTAGAGCATACCGGGCAGGTTCAGGTCGGCGCTGTAGCGGGCGATGCCGGTTACTTTATCCGCCCCGTCATGACGTACCGGGCGAGTGCCGACAACCTTGTATTCCTTGTCGCTGGTCAGGACCATATTGGGGGTGTAGTCCGGCATTGGTTCTTCCTCCGGAAGTTATGTTGGTTGCAAGGTGAACGCGGGCGGGTGACTTGGCAGCCCGGTGTCAGCGGTATGATAGCATAGCGGGCGAACCGCCGGGGGTGCGGAAGTGGGCCGCGCGTTAATTCCCGGTGAACGATGCCGGGGAATTGTGCTCGATGAGGACGCTGCGGTTGGAAGCGTCAATGATGAGCCGGTCGGCGTGACCTGTTGCAGGGTCGTAAATCATCGCCATGCCGAGGAGGGGCGGAGTGTCCGACTCCATGACCTCAACGTTGCGGATTCTTCCATTCCACCGCACGTTGGCGCGGTAAATCGGCCAGTTATCCAGACCGCCGCCGGCAAGGGTAACGCTGGCCGTTTCCCCAGTGGCGACAAGGCCAAAAAGGCGGACGTATTCAGTGGGGAGAACCAACTAGCCTTCACAGCCGGTATCCACCAGGAAGTCTATCCTATGCTCAGCGCCGCTACTGCCGATGATTGTGAGAGTAACCAGGGGATGGCCGTCTTCGTTTATTCGACCGCTAATCATCGCCTTTTGCTCGTTCAGTATTGCCCGGAGCGCTGATTTTCACGATCCAGGTCTTCAGAGTTGGACAACGTTTTTCCAAGCGACGGCCGGCGGTAGCGGTGTCAGGCGCGATTTCGTAAGCGCCGCTGACCACGTCAAAGACTGCGTATTGCCCGGGGTACCTGGCTTCCAATTCACCGCGCAGTCTCTCGTACATCGCCTCGCCCTTGTCAATGACTTCTCCCCAGGTTATGTCGTAGCCGGGCGGAATAGGGCGCGTCCGAATGTAGCCGGTACGGTAACTCCGCCGCCCGCCGTTCTCGGTTTGCGTCTCTGCCATTTTCGCTGCCTCCGAGTTTGATTCGTCCATCCATGCGCCGAGCGCGCGGTTAGTCATCAGCATACCGCGCAGCTCGTCATTGGCGCAAACCGCGTCGCCGGGCATATAATCCCGGCATCAACACCGAAAACCAGAGGGCAAATCAACATGGACACCATCATTATCAAGGGATGCTTGAACGGCAGCCGGGGGCGGGAGGACAACCCCAACGTGCCCTGGACGCCGGAGGAAGTGGCGCAGGAGGCGGTGCGCTGCTATGAGGCCGGCGCGTCCATCGTGCATATCCACGCGCGGACGCCGGACGGCGGCATCAGCTACGACCCGGCTTGGTATGCCCAGACCGACGCCATGATCCGGGCGCAGTGCGATCTGGTCCTGAACCACACCACGGCGCGGCAGGCTCACGTGCCGGTGGAGGCGGTGACGCGCTACCTGCTGGAAACGCCGCAGCCGGTGGAGATGGTGTCATTGAATCTGGGTTCGGGAACGCGGTGGGTACTGGACCCGGACACCGGGCAGCGGCGCACCGTGACCAGCCCCAACTCTTTTGAGGACATCGTGGCTACGCTGGACGCCTGTTACCAACGGGGGACCTTTCCCGAACCGGCGGTGCATGACGTGGGGAACGTCAATGCCGCCATCACACTGATGCGGGAAGGCTATATCAGGGACTCCCGCTACTTCCTGGTTGAACCGGGCGCCCATTGGGGCGATGGGCGGCTCAACATGGTGGGTTCGCCGCGCAACTATATGCTCATCGCCGATACCATCCGGGAACACTACCCCGAAGCCACCTGGCTGGCGCACAGCAGCATGGGGCAGACTTTCCCGCTGTGCGCCATCGCCATCGCCACGGGGGCGCATATTCGCGTAGGGTTCGAGGACAGCCCGTTTTTGCCCAACAACCCGCAACCCAAGTCCAACGCGGAGTACATTGAGTGGGCGGTCACCATGGCGCGGCTGCACGGCCGCGAGCCGGCGACGCCGCAGCAGGCGCGGGAGATGCTGGGGTTGAACCCGTACCCGGAGGCCTAGCGGCAACGAGATTGCCGCGCTGCGCTCGCAATGACAGTTGGTGAGTGTATGGGCGCTCGCAATGACAGTTGGTGAGTGTATGGGCGCTCGCAATGACAGTTGGTGAGTGTATGGGCGCTCGCAATGACAGTTGGTGAGTGTATGGGCGCTCGCAATGACAGTTGGTGAGTGTATGGGCAAGGAACAGGCGGATCCCTTTGGACTGATGATTGCGACGGCGGCGCAGGAATCTGATCCCGACGCCACGGTGATCCTGTTCGGCTCACGGGCCCGGGGGGATCACCGGCCGGATTCCGACGTTGACCTGCTGGTGGTCTGGGACGAAACCCTGCCCCGGCCGGCGCCCCGCAGCAAAGCGGAGTCCGATGCCGCGCGCCGCGAGTTTTCCCGGTTGTTGGGCGGCATAGGTCACGATAACGTCAGCATGACGCGGCGGCAGTTCGGCTACTGCCGGCGGGCGCGCAACCACATCGCGGCACAGGCCCTGCGCGACGGGGTAATCATGAACGACGACGACTTCAGCGATCTTTGCGACGAGGACTTTGACGACGGTTACCATGTGGGCTGGCCGGACATCCGGCAGCGGCTCATCAACGCGTGGCGATGGCTGGGCAGCCTGAATCATAATATTGATACCGGCAACGATGACCAGGAACTCATCGGCTTCATCGCGCAGCAGGCGGTGGAGAACGCGCTCAAGGGCTGGATTTCAGCAATCGACTGCGAGTACCGGAACATTCACCATATCAAAGAATTGGCCGACATCGTGCTGGACAACACTGCCGAGGGGTCATCGCCGGCCCGCGCCGAGCTGGAGGCGCTGGTGGAATACACTGCCCTCACGGAGGCGCAGCGGGCCGCCCTGAGGCTGGATGACCGCGAACCCTACGACTGGCTCAGCCTCTACGCCGTGCTGTACCGCTACGGCGGCGTGGAGAAGCGGCTGGACCTGGCCGGCTACCGGTACTTGCAGGAGCGCATCGGCCGGGCGGTGACGGCTTTCGTGGAGGAGACGTTCCGCATCACCGGGACGGGGGCGGGAGATTTGGAGAACGGCAGGTAATGGTTCACGACATTCGTGCTCCAGGGTATCTGCCTTGTATCGCTCCCGGCAGCGGAATGACCAACACAGAGGTATCATTATGTGGCCGTTCAAGAAGAAACAGAAAGAATCGAAGCCATTGCCACCCATTCCAACCCCTGAACCCATTCCGGCATTCTCGGCAATCGAAATCCGCCTCAACAATGTTATGAGTGAAGACCCGGACATCCTTGCCCGTTTGTGGCAGGCACGCCCGGACGAGGTTGTTGTTAATTTCCCGGAAGTAGGAAACGCTACTGCCGGCGTGATTTTCAATGACGATGTAAGCGTCAACGGCATAAACGTCCGTCGTATGAGCTTCCTTTGGGATGCTTGGATTGACCACGACAAACACGAATCCGATCGCGGTTATGCGAACCCCGTCTCCACCACGCTATCCACAGGTGGCACCGCTGTTGAGATAACCCTCCCCACCACAATGGCGGAAGTTCTTTACCGTGGCCTGATTTTCCCTCTGGGTGATTTCGACCTCATTGTGGTCAGACCGAACGCAGCACTTGACGAGGACGCAACCCGAGAGATTTGGCAAAACCTATCCAACTTGCCCTCGGTTGATGTTGGTATAGGATCCCAGGTACATACAGCAGAGGGCGTCCGGTCGCCTCAGCTCTATAACGCTACCGGTACGACACCGAGCCGAAAGGCCATCGGAAGGATGAACCGCAACGCTTTTAAGGTTTGGCTCCGAGACCCGTGGGGCAGATACAGGGCAGAGAACCCGCCCAAGCCACGCATCACCTCGCCCAGATAGTATCTGGCCGAATACTGAAAGGCGGCCGATTATGCACTCGGAGCCATAAACTGCCGGAAGTACACCGCCGCGCTGTCCCCTTTTTCCAGGGCGGCCACGTACAAGTCGCGGTCAACGGTCAGCAGGGGAGCTTGGGGGCTGATTGATTCCAGCAGGGCGGCGTCGGCAAGGCCCAATGGGCCAAAGTGGGTATTGGCGGCGGCCTGGGCGCTGGCGATTACGATTTCGTCGCTGTCGTTGATCAGGACGTTGAACCTCGCCATCAGACGGGAGCGTTCCGGTTCGCGGTGCTGGCGAAGAAGGTTGGAGGCTTCGGTCAGGGTATTCGGCGTGACGAATATCCGATTGACCCGGCCAAGCAAAGCAAGCAAATTGTAGTAGTCGGTTACGGTGTAATCCCCTAGTCGCCGGTGCCTCGCGATTATCCTCACATCGACGCTGCCCACTATAAGCAGGACCAGCAGATTGGCGTCAACAAAGAACCCGAGCGGCGGCATCAGTTATCGTAGTCGGACAGCATCCGGTCTTTCAGGGAAATGACGTTGCCGCTGGCATCGTCAATGCTGACCACCTTGTAAGACCGCGGGGCTTTGAGGCCCATCTTGACACCCAGCTCGCCCTGCCTGTCCCAGGCCCGGGCGAAGCCGTAGGTGATCCGCCACTGCTGCGTATCCCGGTTGTACACCACCTCTTCGAGGCCGACGTTCATAACGTGCTCGTCGGTGAAGAGTTCGATTATGTAATCGCGAGCGGCATCTTTGGCTTCTTTCGCGTTCATTGGGACCTCCGGGGCGCTTTGCGGCACCAGAATTATAGGATGGACTGGCATAGTCGGCAACGGAACGACTTCAATCAATGCGCCGCCCCCGCCAGTACTGCGGCGACCCGGGCCGTTGGTATCCACCGCCGTTGCCCCAGTACCCGGCGGGTCCGGAGGGGCGGCGGGGGAATGCCTTGTACACCAGGCCGACGGCTACCCCCACCACGAAGCCGCCGATGTGGGCGAAGAAGGCGGTACTCACCTGGTCGCTGACCCCGATGGAGAGCAGGCCCTGGATGGTTTGCAATGCGATCCAGATCAGGAGCAGCCACACCGCCCGCAGCTCGATTACGGTGATGAGGATGTAGATGATGAGGGTGCGGATGCGGTTGCTCGGGTAGAGCACCAGGTAGGCGCCCATTACGCCGGAGATTGCGCCGCTGGCGCCCACCAGTGGGGTTTGCGAAGCAGGGTCGATGGCGAGGTGGGCCAGGGTGGCCAGGACGCCGGAGATGAGGTAGAAAATCAGGTAGCGGACGTGTCCGAAGGTGTCTTCAATGTTGTCGCCGAAAACCCACAGGAACAGCATATTGCCGATGAAGTGCATCAGCCCGCCGTGAATGAACATGGACGTCAGCATCGTCGCCCAAGTCGGTATGGGCGAGGCGATGCTGATGGCGGCGCCCCGTCCCAATCCGAGGCTCTCGAAAGCCTGTCCCGACGTCAGCTCCGCCGGTATGAAGCCGAATTTGAGGAAAAAGACGTAGATGCCGAGGCTGCTGCCGCCGAAAAGGAAGCCGAACCCGCCGACGCCAATCTCGTAGAGAAAGACGAGGGTGTTCAGGCCGATGAGAACGGCGTTGACGTAGGGGAAGGTTCCCCGGGGCCGTCCGCCGTCGGATATGGGCAGCACGGCTAGGCGGTGGGCGCTGCGGTGATGTCTTCGGCGGCGTGGGCGATAATCTCCGCGGCGGTGATCTGGGAGATCCGCCCGATGTTCAGCATCAGGTGGAACTTGGTGGGGTCGTTGGGGTTGACCCGGAAGAACTTGCGATAGAAGGTTACGCGGGCGTTTTCCAGTTCCTCGGCGTAGGATCTGGCCTCGTCGGGGGTGAACAGCTCCCGCTTGGCCATGGTGTCGATGCGAACGTCCATGGGGGCGAGGAGGCCCACGTGCACAACTCCTGGAGTATCGGCGAGTATCATGTTGCTGCCCCGCCCGATGATCACTACGTCGCCACCGCCGGCCAGTTCTTTGATCACCGAAGTGGTGGCCTCAATGAAAGCGCGGTCGTGTACGGTGGATGCCGAAGCCGCGTCGGAGACCAGTTCGGTATATGCCTCAGCCGGGAGCATTTCGATGCCCCGCCCGAAGTATGGTTCCGCGCCGGCGCCGGCTACTGCGGAGCGTTCCAGTACGGTTTGCATGAAGCGGGCTACCTTCTCTCGGAACGGCACCACGCGCTGCTCTTTTTCGATAAGTTGGCTCACCGGAGAACCGACCAGCCGAGCCGCTTCGGAAAAGATGTAGCGGTCAACGTAGTTGAGGCCCATGTTCTGGGCCACGAGATGACCGATTTCCAGCGTCCCGCTGCCGATGACGCCGTTGATGGTGATGACTGGCATAATGAAGTCCCTCTGGATTCCGGCCCCGTATCGAGTACGGGGTGACCCCGTGTCAAGCACGGGGCAGGCGGTTCTTTCGCCGGAAAGACGAGATTAGATGGGTAAGGGCTTTCATCCGGCGTACTGGGCCAGCACCCGACTGCGGCGGCGATGGTATTCATCGACCAGGAGGCCCATGGCAAAGGAATCGTACCAGTTGCCGTCCTTGCGGTGGGTGCGCCGCAGATGACCCTCCAACACAAACCCCAGGTGACGGAACATCTGCAAGGCGTGTTCGTTGTACTCGGGAACGTCCACCCAGACCCGGTGCAGTTCCAGGTTGTCGAAAGCCTCATCCAGCAGGGAAACCAGGGCCGCCGTGCCGTAATGATGGTGCCAGAGGTCTTTGCGACCAATCAGGATGAAGAGCTGGGCTTCTTCCAGGGGCCACTCGACGAGCAATTGTCCCTCGCCGATATGGGCTTCGTCGGTGGAGTAGATGGAGTAGATGCGCCGCTCGTCCTGGCTGAACACCTGGCGCCACTCGGTATCGTCGGCGTTCTGGATGATCTCGGGAGAGTACCCGATGTGGAGGGCGTGGCCGTCGGCATCGTCAGTGCCGTACCACAGGGAACTGACTTCAGGATCGCGCAGCCAATCGCGCACACGCGAAACGTCGTCTCGGGAAATCTCGTTAGTCAGGCTAACTTGGGGGAACATATTCCGGCCTCCTCAAACTGCAACGGCGGTTGATGTGGGGACGCCCGGTTGCGCTAGTTTATGTCACAAGTTTTCGTCGATTATAGCACGGCAAAAACAGGTCGGGACGGGTTGCCAACCCGTCCCGACCGGCGGTGAGAACGCTTGCGAAGACACGGCGGTCGATCAGCCGGAGAGGTCGCCGCTTAACCCAACCGGTCGTAGGCCCAATCCAGCAGATCCACGGTTTCCTCCCAACCGATGCAGGAGTCGGTGATGGAGACGCCGTACTCCAGTTCGTCGGGCTTCGGGCCGAGCTTCTGCGCGCCGGCGTTGATATTGCTCTCCAGCATCACACCGATCAGGTCCGGGTTGCCCTCCAGGCGCTGAGCCAGGACATCGCGGAAGGCGATGTGCTGGCGGGTGTGGTCTTTGTTGGAGTTGCCGTGGCTGCAATCGACGACGATGGGAGTGGGAGCGTCGGCCTTGCGCAGGGCTTCGGCGGCGGCGGAGATGGAACGGGCGTCGAAGTTGGTGCCGCTGCGCCCGCCGCGCATCACCAGGTGGCAGAACTCGTTGCCTCGGGTTTCGACGATGGAAGCCTGGCCGTCATGGTCGATGCCCAGGAACGCCTGCGGGGTGCGGGCGGCGACGAGGGCGTCCACGGCAGTTTGCGGGTCGCCGTCGGTGCCGTTTTTGAAACCCACGGGCATGGACAGGCCGGACGCCATTTGCCGGTGGATCTGGCTTTCCGTAGTGCGGGCGCCGATGGCGGCCCAGGTGACCAGATCGGCCACGTACTGCGGCACGATGGGGTCCAGGAATTCGGTGGCGGAATACAGGCCGGCTTCGGAGAGATCCATCAGGAGTTGGCGGGCGCGATGCAGACCGTCTTCGATCTGATACGTGTCGTTGAGATTGGGGTCGTAAATCAGGCCCTTCCAGCCGACGGTGGTACGGGGCTTCTCGAAATAAACCCGCATGACGACCATGATCCGGTCGCTGAGCCGGTCGGCCAGGGGCTTGAGCCGCTCGGCATAGTCCAGGGCGGCGGACTGGTCGTGAATGGAGCACGGGCCTACGATTACGGCGAAGCGCTCGTCCTCGCCATTGAGGACGGCCTCAAGCTGTCGCCGTCCTTCGAGGACGGTGGCTTCAGCCGTGGAGCTGAGGGGAATGCGCTCTTCCAGTTCCGACGGTCGGACCAGGGCGTTGTTGCTCATTACGTTCACATCTTTTGCCGGTGAGGTTGCCATCTTTTTCATCCTCCATTGGTCAAGGGTTCGCTGGTCAAGGGTTCGCTGGTCAAGGGTTCGCTGGTCAAGGGTTCGCCGGTGGAAGGGTTCGCCGCTGGCGCCGGTGAGTTCAGGCTGTTTTCCAACAAAAAGGACTTCAGCCTGCATCCGGCTGAAGTCCTGCCAAAGTGGTTGTCACCAAGTTTAACGGGTTTCCCACGCCGAATGCTCGCCTACCGAGCGGCGGTAAGCGTAAAACCAGAAGGGGCGGTAATAGCCGTATGAGATTTGGCGGCAGGCAGTATTCATCGCACAGAAATCCTAACCCCGCGCGGGAGCATTGTCAACGGATTCCGGCGAGGGATTCAAGGCTATCGCATATGAAATTGCAGTCTCGTCACTCCGGCGAAAGCCGGAGTCCATTGGTCAAACAGTGAACGAATCCGAAACATGGATAACGAATTCGTTCACTGGATTCCGGCACGCCAAAGGCGCATCTGCGACACGCCAAAGGCGCATCTGCGGCTTTCGCCGGAATGACGGTAGCGGGGCCGGGATGACGGGCGTTAACCGTTCATATGCGATAGCCCTGCTGAGGGGTAGTTGTCAGGTTTTCCTCCTCCGGTTGATTGGCTGGTCGGTTGGTTCGTGGTTTGGGATTTTCGGGTTCGGGGTTCAGGTTGTCGGCGCTACGGCCAGAGAGCGTTTTTGCGAATTGATGTCCTAAGGTTGCGCGTGCTGACCGTCCCATGCCCTTCTCCCTTCCTGGATTCCCGCATTCGCGGGAATGACGGGAGTAAGGCGCGGTTGCCCCGCCGTGAAGACGGAGCGGCGACCCTCGCGCAGCGGTGGTAACACCCGCCGTACTGGTCTATGCGGTGCCGGGGATATTACCGGCCTTTGCGATAGCCAGCGGTGCAGAAAATCCGACGTGCTGTCCGTACGCCACAGGCGCATCTGCGACCGTGGGCGGACAACGGTTGACCGTGTTGCCTGAACCCCTGTGAACCCGATATTCAGATGTTGGCGCCGAGCGTCGGGCCGTGGCCTTGGGCTTGCCGCTCGACTGGTAAGGTATAGTGTAAAGAACGGATGTACGGTTTGGCAAGAGGTGGGTGTCATCGGGGTAGCGTTGCAATTTAGGTGGTTCAGTTTTACGGCAATGCATTCGAGCGGCCAAAACTGCTGCTGCGCCAACGAGATTGCCACGCTGTGCTCGCAATGACAAAGACCAAACCACCTAAAACGGAACGCTACCGTGTCATCGGGCCAGGGTCTTTCGGTTGTCATTGCGAGGAGCGTAGTCCGCCTCTGGCGGATGGCAATCTCGTCGTTGGAACAGACCCGTTTGTGGTTAGCAACCGGAGCCTTGACGAGATTGCTTCGCTACGCTCGCAATGACAAATGTGAAAACCGAAAGACCCTGGTCATCGGGCCAGGACGATTGCAAATTCACCTCGTAACCACTTCTCCCGCTCATCCTGAGCTTGTCGAAGGATGCTCGTTCCGGGGGTTGATGGTTCGACAGGCTCCCCATGAGCGGATGAAAAAAGACTTTGCAATGGTCCTGGTCATCGGGGCAGGGCTATCGCATATGAAATTGCACCCCCGTCGCTCCGGCTTTCGCCGGAGTCCATAAACTGCCTAACGCCGGGCTTCCGCAACGAAACTGACTATTTCGGCACTGGATGCCGGTACGCCAAAGGCGCATCTGCGACACGCCAAAGGCGCATCTGCGACACGCCAAAGGCGCATCTGCGACACGCCAAAGGCGCATCTGCGACTTTCGCCGGAATGACGGGAGTTAAACCGTCCATATGCGATTGCCCTGGCGAAGGATTCTCCGTTCTGCGTTATCCACCAGCGTATTTACGCCGAGTTTGAGATTCACCGGCCGGCGAGTTCGGCGACAACTCTGGCGCCGCGCTCGGCCGCGCCATGGTCGGGGCCGTCGGCCAGCGCGCTGACGAGGGCGCTTCCCACCGCAGCGGCATCGGCGCGTTTGCCTACTTCGAGGACATGCTCCCGGCGCGATATGCCGAAACCGATGGTGATGGGAAGGTCGGTGTATTGCCTTACGCGGTCCACCAGGTCCAGGCCGCGTTCGGATACCTCGGAGCGCGCCCCGGTGATGCCCGTCACGCTGGTGCAATAAACGAACCCTCCGCCGATACTCACGGAGCGGGCGATGCTCTCGTCAGTGCTGGTGGGAGCCAGGAGCGGTATCAGGTGGAGGCCGTACGGAGCGAGTTGGGCGACCAGGGCATCGGCCTCTACGCTGGGAAGGTCAACGATGATGAGGCCGTCCACGGTGGCGGCGGCGCAATCGGCGGCGAAACGTTCCAGGCCGTAGGACAGGATCGGGTTGTAGTAGCCCATCAGAATCAAAGGGGTATCTCCGATGTGAGGGCGCAGAGCTGCCGCCGTATCCAGGCACTCCCTGGTGGTCACGCCGTTCTGCAACGCCACGTAGCTGGATTGCTGGATAACCGGACCCTCTCCGATGGGATCGCTGAAGGGGACGCCCAGCTCGATGACGTCGGCGCCGGCGTCAACCAGTCGTGGCACTACCGCCAAGGCGGCATCCGGATACGGATGGCCAACTGTGACGAAAGGGATCAGGCCCGGCCGATTTTCAGACTTGATGGACGCGAACTTAGCAGCGATGCGGTCGGTGGTGGCAGCAGGTTGGGTCGCCATGTAAAACCCCGATGTTGGTTGTGTCGTCGGACGATTTATCTTACCACTCGGTCGGCTCGGGAATTTTCTACAATTCGAGCAGTATCGTCAGGACTGCCACGAAATTTTGGGCGGCGTGTACTGCGATACACGGCCATAGGGACCCGGTGCGCCAATAGAGCGCCCCCAACAGCAGACCGGTGACGAACACCGGCAGGAGCACCGCCGGCGAGAAATGCAGTCCTGAAAACACGGCGGCCGAGACAATCCATCCCGGAACCGGTCCCCATCGGTTGACCAAACCGCGCTGGACGAAGCCGCGGAAGAAAATCTCCTCGGCGATGGGTGTTAGAACCGCCAGGGCCAAGACGCTCAGGACCGCGGCGGCTCCGGACAGCAGCAAATCCGATGGCAATTCGGGTGGAGACAGGATTTCCCACCCCAGGGCGGTAACGGCCATGGTGTACAGTTGCGCGAATCCCAGGCTGCATATGATCGCGGCCAGCGCCAGGAGGACTGCTTTGACCAGGGAACCGTCGGGACGTTGCAAGCCCAGCGCGGGCCATGACGGCGGCCAGGTCCGCATCGTGAGCAGCCACACCAACACAATCTGAACGCAGCCCAACCAAGCCGCCGAGGCCACGGTTGCCACCGGCAAGGGCATCAACACGGCGAGGGCGGCTACCAGAAGAGCGGTCGGGATCAGGGCGATAACGCCAAGGGCAACCGGCCCGAACCCCCAACCGGCCGGATTTACCGAGCCGTCCTCAGCAGTTAGGGAACCGGGTTCAGGGCTGCAAACAGCGCACGCCGTCGATTGGGACGGCAACGCCGCTCCGCATTCGGTGCAGTAGGAACTCATGATTAGGACTTACGCAGTTGGATGCCTTTGCATCTGTCGTTCCCTCTTTAGCGGGAGTCCAGTGACCGAAATCGTGAGCATTGCCCCAAGTTCGTTCACCGCAAATCCTCTGGATTCCTGCTTTCGCAGGAATGACGGGCTTGTATTTTGACGTGCTTGTATTTTTAGGCGCGCAACTTCTAAAGTATAGCCGTGTTCGCGGGGTCATTTGCCAATGGTGGCAGGTTAGGCCATAATGCAGCCGTCGCGCCGGGACGGTAAGAACTTTGCCTGGATCGCGAGCGAGGAACTATGTCCACAGACAGGGAAAGCCCGCTTTCGGAAACGGGGTTTTTGAGAGTGGCCGAAGCGGCCGGCCTGGATACTTCCGACACGGAAGCCATGGCGGATTTGCGGCGGCGCGTAACCCTCATGCGGGAGGGGTTGTCCCGCCTCTATGAAATCGACGTTTCCGGCGCGGAATCGCCATCGGCATTCGTGCCGGTTCGCCGGTAGCAGCCAGCCATTCCCAAGAGGTAATAATGGCGGGATCCGAACTCCACTATACTTCGGCCTGGGAGCTGTCGGGGTTGATACGTGACCGGCAGGTTTCCCCGGTTGAAGTGATCGACGCCTGCCTGGCGCGGATTGAATCCACCGAACCGGCGCTCAACTCGTTCATCACCGTTCTGGCGGAACCGGCGCGGGCAGCGGCCCGTCGCGCCGAAGATGAGATTGGGCGGGGCAACTATCGCGGACCTTTGCACGGCATTCCGGTGGGCCTGAAGGACCTGTTCAACACGGCCGGCGTGCGCACCACCTCGGGTACGCGGCTCTACGACACCTACACTCCGACCGAAGATTGTACGGTGGCGACCCGTTTCAACCGGGCCGGAGCCATACTGCTGGGCAAGCTCAATATGCACCCGCTGGCCTTTGGCCCGACCGGGGAGAACGCCGATTACGGGCACATGCACAACCCCTGGAACCCGGAGCGGATCACCGGCGGGTCCAGCGGGGGCAGCGGATCGGCGGCGGCGGCCGGGCAATGCACCATCACCATGGGCAGCGACACCGGCGGCAGCGTGCGAATCCCGGCGGCCCTGTGCGGGATCGTTGGCCTGAAACCGACCTACGGGCGGGTGAGCCGGGCCGGTCTGACGCCGCTGTCGTGGTGCCTGGACCATCCGGGGCCGATGACGCGGACGGTGGAGGACGCGGCGTTGGCGATGAACGCCATCGCCGGGGTTGACGCCAGGGACCACGCGACGGTTGACGTTCCGGTACCCGACTACACCACCGCCCTTACCGGAGACGTGCGCGGCCTGCGTATCGGCGTAGTCCGGGAATACTTTGAGACGGAGATCGACGCGGAAGTGGCCGAACTGACCCAGCGCGCCATCGGCGTACTTGGCGAACTAGGCGCTGAGATCGTGGACGTCTCTTTGCCGCTGTACGAGTACGCACAGCCCATCAGCAATGCAATTCTCAGCGCGGAAGCCACTGCGGCCCACCGGGATCTGCTGCTGAGCGACGGGGACAAGTTGTATCCGCAGGTTCGAGAACGCCTGGAGGAAGGGCTGTTCATTTCGGCTGCCGAATACCTCCGGGCGCAACAGGCCCGACAGGTTTTCTGCGGGCAGGTGGCCGAGCTTCTGGACGGCGTTGACCTGTTGGCCGGCCCGGTGGAACCGGTTACGGCGCCCGTGTTGCTGGAACGACGCATCGACATCGCGGGCCAGTCGCTGCCGGCGGTGCCGTCGTTGACCAAGTACACCCGGGTGTACAACATCACCGGGTCGCCGGCCATATCGGTGCCGTGCGGGTTTGCCTCCGATGGTTTGCCCGTCGGTTTGCACCTGGCCGGCCGCAACTTTGACGAACACACGGTGTTGAGGGCGGCTTACGCTTACCAGCAGGCTAACGACTGGCACGCCAGGCGACCGCCGCTCTAGGCTTCGGCAGGCGCTCCAAAGGTATCGGATATTTTCGTGGCTGACATCACCGCCGTCACCTTCGATCTCTGGCAAACGCTCATCCTGGACAACCGGGAACTTGGGTTGAAACGCGCACAAGTGCGGTTGGACGGCGCTCGCGAGTTGCTGGCCGGGCAGGGCGCGGATTTCGACCCGGACCACATTCGGGAGGCGTACCGAGGCTGCTATCGAGCCTGCCGGGAGGTGCGGAACACCAACAAGGACGTGAGTTTTCGCACCCAGGTGGAGATTTTCATCAACCTGATTGAGGACGGGCTGGTGGCGCGTTTGACGGAACCCACCATCGCCGAAATCGAGCGCATCTACGCCGAATCCTTTTTCGACTACCCGCCCCGTTTCCACGAAGCTACCCGCGACACTCTAGTGTCGGTTCACAATCTGGGGCTCAGGATCGGCCTGATTTCCAACACCGGCATGACCCCGGGTTACACCTTCCGGGAGTTTCTGCGGAGGCACGACCTGTTGGGTTTCTTTGATACGCTGACCTTTTCCGACGAGGTTTTGCTGGCGAAACCGTCCGACGAAATTTTTATGATGACGATGAATGCGCTGGGTTCGACGCCGCAAGGAACCATCCACGTCGGCGACCACGTGGCTAACGACGTGGTTGGCGCGAACCGGGTGGGGATGAAATCAATCTGGATCCGCGGATTTTACGAACCGGAAGATCCGGACGATCCCGACAGCCAGGCGGATGCGGCGGTGGACGATCTTTCCGGCGTCGCCGGAGCCGTGCGGCAGTTGGCCAACCGCTGACGCCAGTATCGGGAACGAGATTGCCGCGCTTCGCTCGCAATGACCGCGGGCGCGCCGGCACAAGGAGCACAGCTTTGTTCCAGGAACTCAGCGGTGGACCGCTACCCAACGGGCGGTATCCTGAAATCACTCTGGCGATCTTTCCCCACCTGCGGGAGTTTATGGTGGTGGACACCCGTGGCTCGACTACGTCGGTAAGGATGCTCTCCACGGAAGATGTGTTCACCGATGACTACTACCGGACGGTGGAGAGCGAATTCGCCGGCGTGCTGCGGGAGGGGGGTGACAGGCCCTTTTTGCATCTGATGCACCTGCCCAATCAGGTTGACGACCTGGTGCGTGGTGTGGCGATGCACTACATCCTGGAGCGCCTGGGAGTTGACTTCCACGACGAGGAAAACCTGCCCGAAGTGGTGGTTTTCGTCATCTCCGGTCCAACGCTGGCTATTCCCTCCGAGCAGGTGGTATCCGGTTTTTCGGACATGCTGGCCGGCAAGCTGGACGCCATTGACGTTGAGCGCTGGGCCAGGGAACTAGGCAGGCTGATCGAATTGGAGACCCGGGCCTTCCCGGCCACCGGCGAGGCATTGGGCGAAACGATGACCGACGAATCGCTGGACCCGTACTACATCTGGCAAAATCGCAACTGAGGACGTTCACTCTGATGGAACGCATCGCATTGACCTTCAGCAGCCGGGACAACAACGACGACTCGGATCTGATTGCGGTGGCCCAGGCGGCGGATCGGTTGGGCTACGAATCCTTCTGGACCGGAGAATCGTGGGGACGGGACGCCTTTACCGTGCTGACGATGCTGGCGTGCCATACCGAGCGCATCGGCCTGGGCACCGGCATCGTCACCGTGTACAGCCGGACGCCGGGGTTGATTGCGCAGAGCATCGCCTCGCTGGACCAGATCAGCGGCGGCCGGGCGATTCTGGGCCTGGGGAGCAGCGGTCGCATCGTCGTCGAAGACTGGCATGGCGTGAAGTTTGACCACCCGGTCGGCCGCACGGCGGAGTACATTGACATCATCAGGATGGCGTTGTCCGGTGAGAGAGTGAACTACGAAGGCAGTTTTTATGAACTGAAACGCTTTCGGATGGGAGTGCGCCCGGTGCAGGAACGCATTCCCATCTACGTCGCGTCGCTGGGGCGGAGGAACTTGGAGCTGACCGGCCGCGCGGCCGATGGATGGCTTCCAATCTGGACCCATTCCGAGAAACTGCCGCTGGTGAAAGAGCCGTTGACGAAGGCGGCGGATGCAGCCGGACGTTCTGCGTCGGACATTACCACCGCGCCGCAAATCCTGTGCTGCGCCAGCGACGACGAGGAGACCGTTGCGGAGGCGGTGAAGCAGGCCAGGGCGCACATGGCCTTTTACATCGGAGGAATGGGACAGTATTACTACGACCTGTTCTGCCGGTATGGTTATCAGGACGAATGCGACGCGCTGCGCCGGGCGTGGGGCGAAGGCGACCGGGGCGAAGCGGCGGAAGCCATCACCGACGAAATGGTGGACAACATCACTGTAATCGGCACGCCTGACGAATGCCGCGAGAAAATGGCCCGGTTTCGGGACAACGGGGTGGATATGCCTTTGATGGCATTTCCCCACGGCTCCGACCGCGAAACCATGCTGGGGACGCTGGAGTCGCTGGCTCCGAAGGACTGATCGACCGTCGTGAAGATCGGCCTCATTTCGGATACGCACTCTGCCGGCAGCGGATGGGACCTGCCCGCGGCGGTTCTGGACGCGCTGACCGGCTGCGACCTGCTGCTGCACTGCGGCGACCTGGAATGCCTCGGGGTTTTGGACTGTCTGGAGCAGGTAGCGCCGGCGCTGGCGGTACGTGGGTATGAAGACCCTCGCGAGCCGGGTGGGCGTCTGGCCGACGTCTCGCGTATCGTAGAGGTCACGGGCGTCCGTATCGGGATGGTCCATGACATCCAGTGGCCTCCGCCGGCCATAGCAACCACGCCGGACGGGACTGGATTGGTTTATCCCGACACCGGATTGCGCCAGTTGTTACAGCGAAAATTTGGCGGCGAGGTGGACGTTGTGGCCTTCGGCGACACTCACGAAGAGCTGGCGGAATGGCGTGAAGGCGTGCTTTTCATCAACCCGGGAAGCCCGACCTATCCGGGTCGTCGTCATATCCCCGGAACTCTGGGCACAGTCGGAATACTGGAAATACAGAGCGGCTCAATCAGCGCACACATCGTTGATTTGGCGACGGAATGACGGTAGCGGGGCTATGCAAAGCAGCAAGCTGGTCACTCCGGCGAAAGCCGGAGTCCAGAAAACGCTACTGGATTCCGGCTTTCGCCGGAATGACGGTTAGAGGCGAGCCAGGTTTGCGCGACCCTATGGAACTTCGGCAGCGTTGCAATTTAGGTGGTTCAGTTTTACGGCAATGCATTCGAGCGGCCAAAACTGCTGCTGCGCCAACGAGATTGCCACGCTGCGCTCGCAATGACAAAAACCAAACCACCTAAAGAGGAACGCTACCTGGAACTCAGGACGATTGCAAAGTCCTTGTACCTCCGCTCATGGTGAGCCTGTCGAACCATGCGCTACTCTGGTCAAGCCATCCTTCGACAAGCTCAGGATGAGCGGATCAGGAGGTTCCGCCGACTTTGCAATCGTCCTGACCTGGAACTTCGGGTTCATTGACACCTAAAAGGGCGTATGCTAGTTTCGCAATGTTTGTCGGGATTTTTAACCGGAAAACGGAGAGGAGAGAATGGAATCAATAATTGTCGCCCTGGCGGCGGGGGTAATCGCCCTGGCGTTCGCGGCGTTGATGGCCTTTCGAGTTATCGGCGCGGACGCGGGCAATGCGCGCATGACCGAGATTGGCGACGCCATACGCAGCGGAGCGTCCGCCTTTCTGCGCCGGGAGTATATGTCCCTGCTGCCCTTCGTCATCGTGGTGGCGGTGGTCCTGGGAGCGCTCGACTACACGGTGTTCACCCACGGCCTGAGCGTGCCGGCCACGGCAATCTCGTACCTGGTGGGCACCGTCTGCTCCGGGCTGGCCGGATTCGTGGGGATGAACGTGGCGGTGCGGGCCAACGTGCGCACCGCCGCCGCCGCCATGCGGGGCCTCAACCCCGCGCTGCGCGTGGCTTTCTCCAGCGGCACGGTGATGGGCGTGACCGTGGTGGGTATCGGCCTGCTTGGGGTGACGATACTCTACATCATCTTCCAGGACATCAGCGCGGTGGCCGGTTTCGGCTTCGGCGCCAGCTCCATTGCCCTGTTCGCCCGCGTGGGCGGCGGCATCTTCACCAAGGCCGCGGACGTTGGTTCCGACCTGGTGGGCAAGGTTGAAGCGGGCATTCCCGAAGACGACCCGCGCAACCCCGGAGTAATCGCCGACAACGTAGGCGACAACGTGGGCGACGTTGCCGGCATGGGCGCGGACTTGTTCGAGTCCTACGTGGGCAGCATCATTTCCGCCGTCGCGTTGGCCGCCGCGAGCGCGACAGCCTTTGCCGTATTCGGCGACGATGCGGTGTTCCCGATGCTGCTGGCCGGCGCCGGCATCATCGCCGCCATCCTGGGAACTTTCGTGGTACGGAGCGGGGAGCAGGCCGATTTCGAGCGCCTGCTCTGGGCGTTGCGGTACGGCATATTCGCCGCCGGCGGTCTGCTGATTGTTTTCGCGGCCATCCTGACCATCACGCTCACCGGCAACTGGTGGTGGTTCGGCTGCGTGGTGGCCGGCCTGGTGGCGGGAACCATAATCGGCCTGGCGACGGAATATTACACGTCCTACAGCTACAAGCCGACGCAGCGGGTTTCAGAATCCTCGCAGACGGGCGCGGCTACCGTCATCATCAGCGGCATCGCCACGGGGATGCTGAGCACGCTGATCCCCGTCATCTGCGTTTCGGTGGCCATCCTGCTGGCCTACTGGTTCGCCGGGTTCTACGGCGTCGCGCTGGCTGGCGTGGGGTTGCTGTCCACGCTGGGGATCACGCTGGCTACCGACGCCTACGGCCCGGTGGCCGACAACGCCGGCGGTATCGCCGAGCAGGCCGAACTGGACCCGCAGGTGCGGGAGCGCACCGACGCCCTGGACGCCCTGGGCAACACCACCGCCGCCACCGGCAAGGGGTTCGCCATCGGCTCCGCCGCGCTGACGGCATTGGCGTTGCTGGCGGCGTATTCGGTGAGCGCCGGGCTTATCACGCTGGGATCCGATGGTCGGTTGGCGGCCGGAGGCTCAGGCATCAACCTGTTGCAGCCGCAGATACTGGTTGGGTTGGTAATCGGCGCGATGCTGCCGTTCATCTTCTCCGCTCTCACCATGCAGGCGGTGGGACGAGCGGCACAGGGCATTGTTGACGAGGTTAGGCGGCAGTTCCGCGAGATACCGGGGTTGATGGAAGGGAACGCCCGGCCCGACTCGGCACGGTGCGTTGACATCAGCACCAGAGGGGCGTTGCGGGAGATGATCCTCCCCGGCGTGATGGCGGTTATCGCGCCCATTGCCACCGGGTTCATCCTGGGCGAGGCTGCGCTGGGCGGGTTGCTCATCGGGTCGGTCTCGGCCGGGTTCATGCTGGCGATTATGATGGCCTCGGCCGGCGGAACGTGGGACAACGCCAAGAAGTACGTTGAGCTGGGCAACTACGGCGGCAAGGGTTCGGACGCCCACAAGGCGGCGGTGGAAGGCGACGTGGTCGGCGACCCGTTCAAGGACACCTCCGGCCCCAGCCTGAATATCTTGCTCAAGCTGATGGCGATTGTGTCGCTGGTGTTCGCGCCGGCATTCGTGGCGGCGCCGAACTTGATCAACCTGTAAGCGCAGTCGACATACGCTGTCGGCATCAGCAGGACGATTGCAAAGTCCTTCTCATCCGCTCATGGTGAGCCTGTCGAACCATGCTACGCTCCGGTCAAGCCATCCTTCGACAAGCTCAGGATGAGCGGAATCAGGGTATTCATCGACTTTGCAATCGTCCTGGTCACATCGACTTTGCAATCGTCCTGTCGGCATCAGGGGCGGCCATTTGGTCGCCCCTTTGCCATGCGCTACAATGGCGGCATAACGGCTGAACCTGCCGGGAGGAGGCCCGAAAATGCCCAGAGTTGCATCCAGCGGCGATTGCGCGCTATGCGGCAAGTCATATCGGAAATCGGGGATGACTAGGCACCTGCAAAGCTGCATCGCCAGAAACGGGCTGGCCGAAGAACCGGGCAAACCGCGCGTGAAGAGCATTCATATTTTCGTGGAGGATGACTACCGTCCCGAATACTGGATGCACCTGGCAGCGCCGGCCAGCGCCACTCTGGAAGCGCTGGACTTTTACCTGCGCCAAATCTGGCTGGAGTGCTGCTGGCATCTCAGCGCATTCAGAATCGGCGGCGTCAATTACTTCTGTCCCGAATATTTCCTGTCCATGTACGGCGATGAGGATGAAGCCGGAAACGACCCACTGGCGGGCCTGGCTCAGATGATAGCCCTGCTCAGAGAAGATGAGGAACGGGAAATGGACATTCCGCTGGGAGTGGCGGCGGCGCCGGGCGTCCGCTTCAGGTACGAATACGACTTCGGAACGACCAGCGAGTTGACCCTGCGCAGCATGGCGGAAATAGCCGGGCCGGACGGCGAAATCACCCTGCTGGCCCGCAACGACGCGCCGACGATAGACTGCTCAATATGCGAGGCGCCGGCGACATGGGTCAGCCCGGCAGAAGACGACTGGATTGCGATGACGGCGGGGCTTTGCGACGCCTGCGCGCCGAACTACGAATACCGGCTGCCCGTCGTCAACTCGCCGCGCAGCGGGATGTGCGGGTACGACGGCGAGCCGGTGCGGATTGTCATTGTTGACGACGATGGCGATAGCGATTGGCCCGGCGGCGGCCGGCGGTAGAATGTAACGCGGAACTACGCTCGGAGGCACGACCGTGGACTGGCGGAAACACATAGTTAGAGACCCCAAGATTTTCGGCGGCAAGCCCACCGTGAAGGGCACTCGCATATCGGTTGACCTGATTATGACCCAACTGGGGTGGGGTGTGGCTGACGCCGATATCGTGGAGTACCACTACCCTTACTTGACGGACGAGGACGTTGCCGCCTGCCGGGAGTACGCCGCTGCCGGGGAGTCGATGGGGTGCATCACCGACCCGAAGATTGACGCGCTGCTGGCGGCGGGCAACGACGACGATTGCCCGGGGTCGGATGAGCCGGGCATGGGATGGGTGGGGCGCATCGTCAGCACGCCGAACATAGTGTTCGGCAAGCCGCGGATAAAAGGCACTCGCATCTACGTGGGGTTGGTGATGCAGGACCTGAACGCCGGTTACACCCCGGAGCAAATCATTGAGGGATGGCCGCACATTACGGTTGAGGACATCGCGGCTTGCCGGGAATTCGCGGCTACCGGAGAACCGCTCGAATACAATACTGAGGAGGAGTTGGACGCCCTGATGGATGCCCACGATAATGCCGTGAAAATCGAGCAAATGAGGAAGGGCGATGGAAATCCTGGCTGACGAGAACATCAAGGAAGAGCCGGTGTACGCTCTACGCAGGGAAGGCCATGATGTGGCGTGGATCCGGGAAGATAGCCCGCGAGTAGATGACCGCATCGTTCTGGCACGCGCCGAAGCCGAAAATCGCCTGTTGATAACCTATGACAAGGGTTACGGCAAGCTGGTTTTTGAGGAACGCCTCCCTGCTTCGTGCGGCGTTGTGTTGTTCACGTTCTCCGGGGAACCATCGCAGGAAGAAAGAGCCCAGTTGATCGCAGGCGCATTATCAGCGGACATTCAGTGGCAACGTATGTTTCGCAAAATCACTTTTAAATTCAGCGTCCCATACAATTTGGGACATCGGATTTAGCCGGGAACGGAGATTATGACTATGACCAGCAGCAACGGCAACTTGTTTGACCTCGCCGGCCGGGTCGCCCTGATAACCGGCGGGAACGGCGGCCTGGGCTTGGGGATGGCGTTGGGTCTCGCCAACGCCGGGGCTGACATCGCTATCGCGGCGCGGAACCCGGAGAAGAACGCCGCCGCCGTTGCGGCCATAGAGGCCACCGGGCGGCAGGCTCTTGCAATTCCGACGGACGTCACCAGCGATTCGGATATTGACGACATGGTGTCGCGGGCGGTGGCGCACTTCGGCCACGTTGACATTCTCATCAACAACGCGGGCGCGACGGTACGGAAGGCCCCCGAGGACATCACCGCCGCCGAGTGGGACAACGTGCTGGACGTGAACTTGCGGGCCGCGTTTCTGTCGTGCCGGGCGGTCTATCCCCACTTCAAGGCCCAGGGCGGCGGCAAGATTATCAGCATCGGCAGTATGTACAGTATCTTCGGCGGCGGGGGCAGCGGGGTACCTTACTCGTCCAGCAAGGGCGGCATCGTGCAGCTGGCGAAGAGCTTTGCGGTGGCCTGGGCCGGGGACAACATCCAGTCCAACGCCATCCTGCCCGGCTGGTTTATGACGGAGCTGACCCAAGCCATCCCCGAAACCCAGCCCGAACGCTATGACCTCATCAACCGCCGCATTCCCATGGGCCGGTGGGGCGACGCCGAGGAGCTACAGGGCGCGGCGGTGTTCCTGTCCAGCCGGGCGTCGGATTATGTTACGGGGGCGGTGATTACGGTGGACGGAGGGTTTTCGGTGGCGTAAGGAGGCTAGATGATGAAAACCAACGAGCTGTTGCTGGCAATCACCCGTTGCCCCGAAGTTCCGAAGGCCCGGGCTGACGCTAACCACCCCTGCCACGGGATAGTCTGCTCCCAGCAGGCCGACGCTTTCCAAGCGCCAGAGCCATGGCGTGGACACATTGATACCGCGCCCATACTGTTTGTGGCATCCAATCCGAGTATCGGCGGAAAGTATCAATTTCCACCGCTAGAATGGCATGACTCAAAAATTGTCCACCACAGCCAATGTAATTTCGACCCAAACGCTGGCTATGTCAGTGTATCCTCCTCCGGAGCACAACGCGTCATCGGTGGCGACGGCAAATGGGTGCGGTACTGGTCAGGAGTCAGGAAACACGCAGGGGACATTTTGGGACAAAAACCCAAGCCTGGCACGGACTATGCTCTGACGGAGATGGTGCACTGTAAATCTAGTGGAGAGCGGGGCGTAAGCGATGCTTTATATCACTGCACCAATAAGTGGATGCTGTCCATCATGGAAATTTCCGGCGCCGTTGTGGTGGTCCTTTTGGGCAAGCACGCGCAAAATGCGGCAACGAAGATCTGGAAATTGGACACTGCACAAAAAGTTCACTTTGACGTTCACATTGCCGGGAGGAACCGGGCTGTGGTTCTACTACCCCACACAAACTCTCGTGGCAAACGAAAGATTAAGGATTATGTTAGCCATGTGCAGTTGGAGCGGTTGCGCGCTTTACTGCGGGACCATTAGCAAATCGTAGGGGCGAATAATTATTCGCCCCTACACCGTTGCTCGCCGATTCAAGGATTTGACTACAACTGCTCCAACGCTTGCCGGGATAGCATCATCTTGACCGGGCTGATGGGGCGGAAGGTGCGGGAAACGCGCACGTCGCCGGCCAGGCTGCACAGGGTGTAGGCGTCGTAGGGAGGCATTCCCTTTTCGGTAATCAGGAAGTCCACCATCTCCCGGACAGCCTGCTTCATGGCCGGGCCGAGGTCTTCGCCGTGGGACAGCACCACGTAGTGCTCCGGCGTGATGGCGCGGGGGCCGGAGATGTTCATGCCCTTTTCCACCGTTACGCGCACGTGGGTGTCAGCGGAACACTCCGCGCCGGTGCCGGCCACCGCGCCGTCGCCGACTACGGCGTGGCAGTCGCCCATGGCCAGCAGGGCGCCGGGGACGAATACGGGCAGGTAGAGGGCGCTGCCCGCCACCAGTTCTTTCATGTCGATGTCGCCGCCGTAGGGGCCGCTGTCGCTGGCCGTTTCCTGCGGGTAGGTCGGCGTGGTGGCAACCAGGCCCAGGGACGGGTTCAGGGGCAGGCGGACGCCGCTGGGCAGCACCAGGTCATCGCCGTCAATGCTCATTACGGTGGGGTAGCCTTCGGTGAACTCGGCTTCCAGGAAACCCCGGCCGGGCATGACCATGTGGGCCGGATTCTCCTTGGGCTTGATGCTGACGAACTCAATGCGCAGAGCGTCCCCCGGTTCCGCGCCGTTGACGTAGATGGGGCCGGTGGCCGGGCCCTTCAGCGATTTTTCCTGCAAGACGCCCGGCTCGCGGATGCCCTCAAAGGCGTCCCAGGTTTCCACCATGAGGTCGTCGCCGTCGTTGATGGTGACGGCCGGTTCGTTTTCTGGGTGGAGTATGTAGATGCGGTGTTCGCGGGAGATGGATTTCATGGCGTTGTCTCCTATATGGAAGGTACAGGTACGGCGAGATAACGGAACGTTCCACCCGCATGGCCGCCAAACGATGAATAGTCGCGCCATCTCAGATTGTAGGAACCCACCAGTTCAATGGCCGCTTCACGATTTTGCATCGTCCCGACTCCGGTATTTTGTCCCCAACTCAACATCCCGCCGATAATTCCTTGGCTGTCATGGATACGAAAAGCGGCGTCGATTACATTGTTTTGTCTTGGTGGTGTCCAGTAGGTCTGGTTGTTCGTCAGTAGAACGGCAAAGCCGTAGTCTGCCGGATCCGGAAGGCGCAAGGTCTGTTCCAACCGTTGTATGTCCTTGATGAAGTCATACCGACGGGGTGGTTGTGCGCCGTGGTCACGAAGGGTAAAAACCTCGTCGTCCCATTCTAGCTGAAAGGCACGGTTGGTATATTTCAATTCGATTGCAACAACCGCATCAGGAAGCCGAATCCAAATATCAGTGGCCATACGCTCTGCCGTCCCAGGTAAAAACTGCTCACGCTCTAGACGCAAGTCGGAGTCCGGACAGGTTTCGTGAATCTGCCACGCCAGCGCGTGCTGGAAATCGGCTTCAGAATGGAAAATTGGGCGGCGTGCGGCCAGGCCAGACATTAGGCTGTGAATATCAAGCATGGTCGCTCTCCCTATGCACAGCGCGAGATATGTTCAGTCAACCAGGTCCAGCCTTCCGGTCTAGTCATATCTATGGCGGTTTCGCCGGATTTTCCGGCGGTGACGCTGGCCCATACCAAATCCCCTTGCCGGGTTTCCGGGTCGATTTCCAGGCTGACTTCCGTGCCGGACAGTGTCCATTCCGCTGATACGATGCCGTAAGTGGTGGGGCATATCGTCGGTACGGGCGCATGGGGCGGGTACATCCTGCTGAAAGCTGCCGACAGCCACGCCAGGTAGTCAGCATCAAAAGCGATGCCTTCCCCGTTGCGCCAACCGTCTTGCAGTTCACACAGGGCGGCGATTTTGCGGCCAGCGTTCAGACCAGGGGCCTCGGTGTTGGTCATGGGATGGCATCTCCAATGGCGTCAGTGAAATCATCATAGCAGAGGCAGTTCAGCTTGGACGACATTCACCCGGTTAGCGCAACCACCGTCAAGGTCAACCACGTTCACCGCCACCTGCCCGCGCTCACTTGCTGCTCCCATGGGCGAGCCGGAATAGAACGCCGTTACGCCGTTTTGCGATACCTCCTCAAACCGCTCCCAATGTCCCAGCGCAATATAGTCGCAAGCCGCCTCCGCAATCTCATGGGGGCGAATGGGCGAGGAGCGTTCCTCGGTATCGTCGGGGTAGTGAAAGTGGCCGTGGGCCATGGCGACGCGCCAGTGGTCCGCCGAAGGCGGACGCTCGGTGGGGATGCCGGCCAGGGGGCGGAAGGCCGGCGTGTGGCTGTCCATGGCGCGGCCCCAGACGTCCAGCGTCAACTCCGGCAGGGACACGGTTTCGCCCCGGGTTCCGCGGATGACGTGCAGGTTGGCCGGCGCGTCGGCGAAAGGAAGGCGGTGGTACAGGCTGGCGGCGTCGTAGAGGTCGTGGTTGCCGGGCAGGATGACGGCGGGCACGGCGGCGCGGGCCATCTCGGATATGAAGAACTCCAGCACGGCGTCGGAGATGCGGGCGTTGTCGAACACGTCGCCGGCGATGAGCAGGGCGTCGCCACGCAGAGCGTGAACGCCGTCAACTACGGCGGACAGGGCGCGTTGGGCGGCGTCGGGGTTCCAGTCGTCGCCCAGGTGGGTGTCGGAGGTGTGAATCAGGCGGATGCGGCGGCGGTTTGCCATTGGGGTACGGTATCTCCAACTTGTCGCCGGATTGCCGACAGCAGAGCCGGCAGGTTCCAGCCTTGGGCGGCGGACACGAAGACGCGGCCGCCCACGGCGGGGGAGTCGGCGGCGGCGATTACGGACAGGTCCATTTGGTCGAAGGTTTCGACATCTCTGGGGTCGTCCGTCAGCAAGTCCAGCTTGTTGATGACCAGCAGGCGGGGCTTGCCGCCGAGGTTGAGGTCGTTCAAGGTTTGCTCCACCACTTCGGCCTGCTCCGGCGCTTTGGGGTGGGTTATGTCAATGACGTGGAGCAGCAGGTCGGCTTCTTCCAGTTCGGCCAGGGTGGCGCGGAAGGCGGCGACTACGGTGGGGGAAAGTTTCTGGATGAAGCCCACGGTGTCGCTGAGCAGCAGGTCGCCGCCGTCGGGAAGATGCAGGCGGCGGGTTACCGGGTCAAGGGTGTTGAACAGCTGGTCTTCAGCGGGGACGCCGGCGTTGCTGAGGGCGTTGAAGAGGGTGCTTTTGCCGGCGTTGGTGTAGCCGACGAGGGTGGCCATGGGGGTTGCGGAACGACGGCGACGCTCCAGGTACTGGCTGCGTCGTTTGCGGACGTTGTCCAATTCCGACTCGATCTTCTGAATGCGCCGGCGGATGATGCGGCGGTCAGTTTCCAGCTGGGTCTCGCCGGGGCCGCGGGTGCCGATGCCGCCGCCGAGCCGCTCCAGGTGGGACCACTGGCCAATGAGACGGGGCAGCAGATATTGGTGCTGGGCCAGCTCCACCTGCATCTGGCCTTCGCGGGTGCGGGCGTGGCGTCCGAACACGTCCAGAATGAGCGCAGTGCGGTCGATGACCTTGACTTGTAGCGCGTTTTCCAGGTTGCGCTGCTGGGTTGGGGTCAACTCGTCGTCGCAAATCACCACGTCGGGCCGCTCTTCGGCGAGAACGTCCTGGAGTTCCTGGAGCTTGCCCTTGCCCAGGTAGGTCGGGGTGATACGGTCGGCGCGCTGGGAGACGGTGGCGACGACTTCGGCGCCAGCGGAGCGGGTCAGGTAGTCCAGTTCCACCAGGGTGTCGTCCAGCCCCCAGAGGTTTTCGCCGCGTTTTTTCGCTTCGACGGCGACCAGGACGGCCCGCTCGGTTTGTGGGCCCGTGGGTTTGGGTTGTCGGGACTTGGGCATATCTTTAGCCATCTACCGATGCCGGCGAAACAGTTGCCAAACGGCGACGCTGAAACCGGGCAGCAGTTCCTCGCCGTCCAGAACGTCGTCTTCACCCAGCACGACCGGGGACTGGCCGGGGCGGTAGCGGGTAACGCTGGTGTCTTCCGGGTTGAGCGCCCAGACCTCCCGCGCGCCGAAGTCCAGCCACATTTGCGCCTTGTCAGAGAGCAGAAGAGTAGCCTGCGCATCGTTGGCATAGGCGACTTCAACGCATAAGTCCGGCGTCAACTCAGGGAAGCCTTTTGTTCCGGCGGGTATTCGTCCCCGAACAGTCATGGCTATATCAATACAGCGCACCGTATCCGGTCTCCGCTCCAAAATGTAGCCGGGGTCGCCCATGGCCATGTCCCATCGGTCATCCGACAGCGTGTGCTGAAACAGCCTTCCGCCACAATGGGACACGACTCCTCCGCAACGCCGGACGATGCCGTCGTATTCGCCCTGCACGACGCCGTGAATAAGCTCGTACCGCTTGCCGGGTAGCGGTTCCATTTCCAGAAATTCGTCCGCAGTCATCAAACGCTGTGTTGTGATTGGGGTGGTCATGACTAACCTCGCGGCGCGGGGATGGTCCAGTTTTCCAGGCGTTGGCAGCCCGTTTCCACGCGCTCGTCCGGCGTGGTGAGGGACAGGCGGATGTAGCCCTCGCCGTACTGACCGTAGGAGGAGCCGGGGGTGACCACGATGTCGATTTCTTCCAGCAGGCGGGCGGCGAAATCGGCGGAGGTGAAGCCTTCGGGAACGGGCGCCCAGATGTAGAGGCTGGCGCGGGGCGTTTCGACGTTCAGGCCCATGCGGGTCAACGCCTGCAACACACGGTCACGGCGCCACTGGTAGGTGGCGATGTTGTCGTCGATGCAGTCCTGGGGGCCGGTCAGCGCCGCCATGGACATTTCCTGGATGGCCTGGGGGATGCCGGAGTCCAGGTTGGCCTTGATCTGGAACAGCGCTTTAATCATGTCGGCGTTGCCGACGGCCATGCCCATTCGCCAGCCCGTCATGTTGTAGGTCTTCGAGAGGGAGTGAAACTCCAGGCCGACCTCTTTCGCCCCGTCCAGTTGCATCATGCTGCCGGCGCGGTAACCGTCGTAGCCGACTTCAGAGTAGGCGGCGTCGTGGAGCATGGCGATGTCGTGCTCGCGGCAATAACGCAGGGCCGATTCCAGGTCTTCCTGGGAGGCGACGGCGCTGGTGGGGTTGTTGGGGTAGTTGAGCCACATCACCTTGGCGGCCCGCGCCACGTCGTCGGGGATGGCATCGTACTCCGGCAGCCAGCCGTTGCTCTGGTACAGCGGCATGACGTGGCTCTCGGCGCCGGCGAACATGGCGCCTACGGCGTACACCGGATAGGCCGGGTCGGGCACCAGGGCGATGTCGCCGGGGTCCAGGAAGCAGAAGGCGGCGTGGCCGATACCTTCCTTCGCGCCGATGAGGGGCAGAACCTCCGTATCGGGGTCCAAGTCAACGTCGAAGCGCTGCTTGTACCAGTGGGCGACGGCGCGGCGCATCTCGGGCAGGCCGTCGGTCTCCGGGTAGCGATGGTTGGGCGGGTCCTGGGAGGCCGTTAGCAGCCGGTCGATGATGGGCTGCGGCGTGGGTATGTCCGGGTCGCCGATGCCGAAGGTCACCACGTCGGCGCCGGCGGCGCGCTTTTCGGCGATGATGCGGGAGATTTCGACGAAGGGGTAGGGGGCCAGTTTGCCGAGACGGTTGGAGAAGTTAGGCATTTTTACTCCTGGGGGTTTAGGAAGTAAGGGTACTGTTCCCGTCGTGTGACTGTTAGCCAAACATAATCGTTGATGAATTTTGCGAGAGTGAAAGGCGGGCGCTGGCAGATATCCTCAGATATAGACCCCGCGGGATCGTCAATCCCGTATTTACGGGAGTCTTCAACAACGGACAGGGCTGATTTCCGCATCTCTTTGATGAACTCTTGATAGGCATGGCCGTTCCGCTGTTCCCAATGGAAATACTCCTTTTGAATACGACTGTCCCACATTACAAAAAACCCGGGGTTCAACACGGCCAAAATCCTAGAAGCGGTAGTAGGCCCTATGTATTGGAGTGACGTGAGTGTGTCAAAGGCCCGCTCGGTGCCAGTAAAAACTGATAGGTCTATTTTCTCTTCGTCCAAGTCCAACTTAACCAACGGTCCCAAATGACGCAGGACTTCAGGTAGAGTATCCGAAAGGACGACATCTAACTTGGCCCAAGTGGGGGATTTCCATCGGTTTAAGAAGCGCAGCAACCGCTTGGCGTCAGACTCCGAACACCCATGTATGAGAGACGTCCGGAAATCGGGCTGATAGACGTTCCGGAAGTAACGGTTGTACCCATGCGGACCGGATTCGCACTCCATTGCCGCCCAACGTATTTGGGCATAGGTGCGTGGAGGCAGCGTAGCGCGCAGCTCGGCCTTTTTGATTTCGACCCGCAGACGATGCTCCGGAGCCGCTCGTCGCTTTAGGTCACTCCACTTATGTCGTCCGCTCATGTGATTAAGTCCTCATCAAGCAATTCTGCCAAATATATGTCATACAGATCATCAGCAACAGGAACATATCTATCATAAAAGCGATTGTTCCTGGCTTTGTTACCGCCAATCAGCAATATCGCACTACGCCTGGGATCGAAGGCATAGAATATGCGGAACGGTTGTCCGTTGCTTTGGACTCTCAATTCTCGCATATTGGGATGACGTGAACGGCGGATATGGTCAGCATGAGGGCGCGCCAAGCTCGGCCCTTGTTCTTCCAATAAGTCGACGATGGCTTCAATATCGTCTTTCGTATCATCCGGAAGACCTCGAAACCAATCCTCGAATTGATCAGTCACCTCTATTTCCCAAGTCATCGGACCTGCTCCCTACACCGCCGCAGTCCGTTCCTGATACACCAGATGGCACTCCAAGGTCAACTCGTTATATTCACCAATGAACTTGGCCAGAGTGCAGGGCGGGCTGATGCCCAGCGTTGCCGACAAGTGGTTGGCCGGGTCGTCAATTCCGTGGTTAGCGATAGCGTCCTCGCGGATGGCCCTCGCCGCGTCTGCCATACGCCAGATGAAGCGGGAGTAGCGGACGGCGGCGAACCCGTCATTCGGGTCGTTCTTGGGGAAAAAGTGGTTGTGGGTCGCCGTATCCCAAGGGAGGAACAGGGACGGGTTGATTATGCTGAGGATCTGCGACGCCAGCGCAAAGTTAACGCCGTCATCAGCCGTCAGCCGGTCGGCGGCCCGTGTTGACAGCGCGCCGTCCCAGTGACTAATCCCGTCCCCTTCTACATCGTACAGCGTAGCCGATACCAGATGCCGCAGGCTGACGACGGCATCCGGCACGGACTTCAGCAGGACGGGCAGCAGCGTTTCGGTGGGCAAATCGGCGTTTATTTGACTCAGAAAGCCCAGCAGCCGCTTTACAACGGATTCAGATGCACCGTTGAGGATGGCATCGCGGAATTCGCCAGTATAGACCTGGCGATAGGCGGCGTCGTGCTGTTGTCCTTCCTTCTGCTGCCGGTAGGTTTGGGCCGCCCATTCAATCTGGCGGTAGGTGGTGGGGCCGGTGGCAGTGTCCGCTTCGAAGTACAGTTCACCGAAAAGGAGGTTGTTGGCGCGGATGGGCCAGCGCCGTTTGCGGTAGAAATTGGCGATGATGACCTCATCGCCGTTGGGGAACTCGGCGACGACTTTCAGACGCCCGCCCATGGCCTTGACGTAGGCGGCGACTTGGGACACCGGGGCGTCGTCGCACTCCTCAAAAGCGCGGACGCCGGCCTCGTCAGTTCGTAGCTCCGCCGCGTATTCAGACAGGGGGGCGTCCTCCAGCTCACGGAGCATCCGCAGCGGCATCACGGCGCAGGATTCATCCGGGGGCAGCGTGGCATCGATTTCGGCTTCCAACTCCGCGACGCGCTGCCAGTCTTCCTCCGTGAAGTGGGCGGTCAGTTCTTCAAATTTATGCCGACCGCTCATCAGATTAATTCCTCCCGTTCCAAACGTGCGACGTGCGCGTCATACAGGTCATACGCCCTGGGTATGTTGCGAGGGTAAAAATCGCTGTCCCCGGTTTTGTCGCCGCCCAGCAGGACGATAGCCGTCATTCGCGGGTCAAATGCGTACAGCGCACGCAACGGACGCCCTTCGCTTTGCGCCCTTAATTCGTGCATTTCCAATCCGTTCCTGACGCGAACTCGTTTTGAATATTTTCTCGGCAACGCCACGCCATAGACCCTGAGCCGACTGATTCGGGAAGCCAAAGCGCGCTGTTCCGGGATAGTGAGGGTATTCCACCACTGGTTGAACTCGTCCGTGAACTCAACCTCCCAAGACATCGCGCGCCTACACCGCCACCGCGGCGCCCTCTTGATACGCCAGCCCCCGCTCCAGCGTCAGCCAGTTGTATTCGTCGATGAATTTGGCGAGGCTGAACGGAGGGTTGATGCCCAGGTTTCCCGACAGGCGGCCGGCCGGGTCGTCAATGCCGTGCTGGCTGCGGGCGTCGGCGGTTATGGACAGGGCGGCCATGCGCATTATGGTGAGGAATTGGGCGTAGGTGGCGCCGTTGGGCGGGTCGTTGGGGAAGTAGGCGTTGCGTATCTGCGTGTTCCACATCACGAATAAGGCCGGGTTCAGCAGGGACAGAATCAACGATGTCGTTGACGGGCCAACGCCGTCGGCCGCCGCGATGCTGTCGTAGGCTCGCTCGATGATGTCCAGGGTGGCGCAGCGCAGGTCGTCGAATTCCAGCGCGGACCCAGACAACGGACTGAGGTGCGGGGCAGCCTGGGCGATAGCCAAAGCGACGCCGGGCGCCTTGTCGTATGAGACGCGGAATCCCCATTTGTTGACGAATTTCAACAACTGCTCAACGTTGTGCGCGTCCTGCGTTTCGAGGAGGGTCTGGCGGAATTCAGACGTGTACAGGGGGAGGTAGCCTGCGTCGTCGTTGGTCTCGCCGCGGAACGCCGCTGCTGACCAGCGGATTTGCTCAAAAGTGGTCGGGCCGGTTACGTAGTTGCTCATTCTGTCCACACTCCGCTGAAAACTTCGGCCGCCGGGCCTTCGAGATAAACTTCGCCCGCGCCGTCCCATTCGATGTTAAGCGTGCCGCCGGGCAGGTTGACGGCCACCCGGTCGCCGGTGTACCCCAGCAGCCGGGAGGCGACGCCGATGGCGCAGGCCCCCGTGCCGCACGCCATGGTCTCGCCGGAGCCGCGCTCCCAGACGCGGGCGTCCAGGTTGCCGTCGTCGCGCAGGTTCACGATTTCAAAGTTGACCCGGCGGGGAAAGATGGGATGACGCTCCACCAGCGGGCCGATGTTGTGCAGGGGAAACTCTTCAATCGGCTGGTCGATGAAGGTCACCGCGTGGGGATTCCCCATGGACACGAAGGTGAGGAACAGGCGGAAATCTCCCGGCTGAACGGCGTAGCTGAGGATGGGACCCTCCCGGTTGCTGATGGCCGGATCCAGGTCAACGGGAATCTCCGCCGGCGCCAGGCGCGGCGCGCCCATGCTCACTCGCGCCGAGTCCACCGCGGCGCCATCGTAGTGCGGGAACACGGTGCGGACGCCGGCCAGGGTATCGACGGTGACCTCTTGCGATGACGGCGACACGATGCCGCGCTCGATGGCGTACTTGGCGAAACAGCGGATGCCGTTGCCGCACATTTCTCCCTCGGAACCGTCGGCGTTGAACATCCGCATCTGCAAGTCGGCTATATCGGAGTCCATCACCAGGATGAGGCCGTCTCCACCCACGCCAAAGTGACGGTCGCTGATGGCGCGGGACAGGCTGCCCCAGTCGCGCTCCGGCATGGTTCGAGCGTCGATGTACACGTAGTCATTGCCTGCGCCGTGCATTTTGGTGAATTCCATCGCGGGACTCCTGCGCCGAATTAGTTCGCGCCCTGTGGCCCGGAATTGTACCACACCAGTTTCAGGGCGCCAGAAAGCGCTCCACGCGGCGGGTGGCTTCGGCAATGGGCAGTTCGTGGGTGGCGTCCAGCCAGGCGATGCGCTCGTCGGACGGCTTGAACCAGGTGTACTGACGGCGGACCAGGCGGTGGGTTTGCGTCTTGGCGCGAGCGAAGGCATCGGGCAGGGTCATTTCGCCGGCCAGATATTGACCAAGCTGGGTATAGCCCATCCCGGAGAGGGGGCCGCTGCCCAGGGTGTATCCGGCGTCGGCAAGGCGACGGGCTTCGTCCAGCAGGCCGTTGTCCATCATCGCGTCAAATCTGGCGTCAATGCGGTGGTACAGTGCGCTGCGGTCGGCGGTGAGGCCGATGATGAGAGCGCGGTAGGGCAGCTCGGCGCTACGGCCCGCCGCGGTTATCGGCTCGCCCGTAGCGTGTTGGATTTCCAGGGCGCGGATGATGCGTCGGGTATTGTGGAGGTCGATGGCCTGCGCTCGTTGCGGGTCGATCTGGTTCAATTCATGCCACAGGACAGCGGGGCCGGCGGCAGCGGCGCGTCGTTCCAGTTCGGCGCGGAAGATGGCATCGGGCGGGATGTGGGGCACGTGCCAGCCTTCCAGCAGCGCCCATACGTACTGGCCGGCGCCGCCGCACAGAATGGGCAGCTTGCCCCGTTCGGCCGCGTCGCCGATTGCCTGCCGGGCCAACGGCAGATATTCCCCCAGGCTGAGGGGCGCATCGGGTGGGCGGATGTCAATGAGGTGATGGCAGGCGGCGCGGAGTTCGTCGTCGGTAGGCTTGGCGGCGCCGATGTCCATGCCGATATAAACCTGTCGGCTGTCGGCGTTGATGATTTCACCGTCAAATTGTTGCGCCAATTCTATGGCCAGCGCAGTCTTGCCTACTGCGGTAGGCCCGACGACGGCGACGAGGGAAAGCTGCTGCGACACGGCACAAGTTTTCAGAGCGGGCCGGCCCACTGCGCCAGCGCGAGCGCGCGGACCTCCGAGCCGGTCAAGCGGCCGACCAACGGCCGGTCGGCGGTGATTAGCGGAGCGTTCTCCCGCCGGGCCAGCACGCAGAACAGGGCGTCATAGACGGCAACGCCAGTATTGGCAGCGAAAAGCAGCGCTTCTTCCAGCAGTTCGCCCTGTGGAATAAAGTTGACGCCTACGGCTTGCAATGCGGCGAATGAGGGCATCAATTCGTCAATATGCAAACCGCCTCGCCGCACCCGTTGCCATAACACGTTGGCGCATTCAACCAGAATATAATCGGGCGCGATCAGTTGTATCGCTGAGGCCCGATGCAACGAAACAATCTCGTGGACCGCATCGGAATAGTCCTCATCCAGTACCTGCTTCAGCAGCGCGTTAGTGTCAATGGTATAGACATCATAGGCCACTGTCGTCACTCCGTTTTTGTTCAGCCCGTTGTTCACTAACCTGGTCGTCTTCAACCGTCAGAGCGGCGACAATCTTGGCCGCCAATTCCTCCGGCGTACTCCAATCCAGGCACGCGATGTCCTCGGCAATGTCCCGCGCGGCCCGCATTCGGACGACAAAACTGTCACCATAGACGCTGCCCCACTCTTTGCGCTCTTGCCTGATTTCCTTGGCCCGGCGAAGCACGTCGGGAGTCGGTTCGTCGATTCCCCGAATTTCCACCTCCACTCGCTGGCCATCCGGCAGGCCGGCTGGCGTATCCAATTCGATAGTCTTTCCCTTGATAATCCCGCGTGTCTTCATGTCGCACCCTCGCCGTCGTCAATCGTAATTCGCGCCGGCTCTGCCTTGCTGAATTACTATCTTATCGTCCTGCAAAGGCCCGCGCCACGCCCAAAAAGGACTCGGCGTCCAGACTGGCGCCGCCCACCAACGCGCCGTTGATGCTGGCGACGGCGGCGAAGTCGGCGGCGTTGCCGGGGTTCACGCTGCCGCCGTAGAGCAAGGGCGTTGCGGCGGCGACGTCGGCGCTCAGGGATGCGGCGACGGTGGGCCGGATGGCGCCGCCCATCACGGCGTCGGCGATTTCCGGCGTGGCCGCGCGTCCGGTGCCGATGGCCCAGACGGGTTCGTAGGCGATGGCCAATTTGCCGCGGGCGCTTTCCGGGTCCAGGTCGGTCAGGGCCGCCACCACCTGACGGCGGATGACCTCGGCAGCCTGGCCGGATTCGCGTTCATCTAACGTCTCGCCAACGCAGACGATAGGGCGCAGGCCGTGGCCCAGCGCGGCGGCGGTTTTGCGGCCTACGGACTCGTCAGTTTCGCCAAAGAACTGGCGACGCTCAGAGTGTCCGATGATTACGTAGTCGCAGAGACCGATGAGCATGGGCGGCGCGATTTCGCCGGTGAAGGCGCCACTGTCGTCGGTGTGCATATTCTGGGCGGCCACGGCGACGCCGCTGCCGGCCACGGCATCCCGCACGGCGGCCAGCGACACGAAAGGCGGCCCCAGGATGATGGTGACGCCGCTCAGGCTCGCAGCGCCGGCGGCGATGGCGGAGGCCAGCGCTACGCCGGATGGGATGTCGGTGTTCATCTTCCAGTTGCCGGCGACGATGTTGGGATTGGCAGACATTGGTAATTCCTCAGTAGAACACTACCCTCGCCCCAACCCTCTCCCATCAAGGGAGAGGGAGCAAGGATCACGGCCCGTACTTGGCGAGTTTGCCGGAGTGGGACAGGGCCAGCAGCATGATGGTTTCCGCCGGGATGCGGCCCAGGGAGCCTTGAGCGCAGGCGCGCTCGTTGAAGCCGTCCACCCCTTCGCCCAAAGTCAGCTTGGAGTGGAGCATGAAGGGAACCGGGTGCCAGCTGTGGGAGGCCATGATGGCCGGCGTTGCATGGTCGCCGGCGACCATCAGGACGTCGGGTTGGAGGTCCAATATGCGGGGGATGTGGACGTCCAGTTCTTCCAGGCACTTTACCTTGCCGTCGAAATCGCCGTCTTCGCCGGCGGCGTCGGCGGGCTTGTAGTGGATGAAGAAGAAATCGTGGTTGTCCCAATTGGCGTGGAGGGTCTTCACCTCATCGCCGAAGGTCATGCCGGTGGGGATGATCTGCATATTGGCCACCGAGGCCAGGCCGCGATACATGGGATAGGCGGCGATGGCGGCCGGGTTGAGCTGATAGACCCGTCCGAAGTCGGGCAGGTTGGGCAGTTGCGCCCAGCCGCGCAGCAGCACCATGTTGGCCGGCTGTTCTTCGGAGAGAAGGCGTCCGGCCTCGGCGACGAATTGCTGCACGATTTCGGCGGTGCGTTCCGCTTCGTGCGCCAATGCGCCGGCCGGACGCGGCGCCACGCCCTCCCGCTGCGGGTCAGTCTCTTCAACCGCCTCCGAAAGGCCCTCGCCGCGCAGCCGCAGCACGAAACGGTAATCCTGTACCGGGAACACGTCCACCTGGACGCCGGGGATTTCGATGCGGTCCAAACGCTCGCACAGGGGGGAGCTCAACTCGGTGGCGATGCGTCCGGCCCGGCGGTCGGTGAGCAGTCCCGCGTCGTCAACGGTGCAGAAATTGCCCCGCGCCGCCACGTCGCCGGGCAGCAGGTCGATGCCGATGCCCAGAGCTTCCAACGCGCCCCGCCCGATGATGTACTTCAGCGGGTTGTAGCCGAACAGCGCCAGATGGCCCGGCCCGCTACCGGGAGCGATGCCAACCTCAACCGGCGTGGTTAAGCCGCAGGCGCTGCGTTGGGCCAGGGCGTCCAGGTTGGGGATGTGAGCTGTTTCCAGCTCCGACTTGCGGGTGTCGGGATGAGGCAAGCCACCGAGTCCGTCGGCCACCAGCATGACAATCTTTGATGGCGTGCTGGCGATGCTGTCGTGAATCTGTTCCAGGTCAATCATGTTCGCTCCGATGATTGGCCCGATAGCGGTTATTATTGCTACGGGCGCTGGATTCCGGCTTTCGCCGGAATGACGGAATGGGGTCAAGCGTCGGGGATGGCGGCTATGCCGGGCAGGGTGCGGCCTTCCAGGAACTCGAGGGATGCCCCACCGCCAGTGGACACGTGGGTCATTTTGTTCATCAAGCCCAGGGCCTCGACCGCCTCCGCAGTGGAACCGCCGCCGACAACAGTGGTCGCCCCTGGCAAGCCGGCGATACTTCCGGCCACAGTGCGCGTACCTGTGCTGAATTGCTCCATTTCGAACACGCCCATGGGGCCGTTCCACAGGATGGTTTTGCAGGCGGCCAATCCGTTGGCGTAACGTCCGGCGGTTTCCTCGCCAATGTCCATGATGTACCAGCCGTCCGGGACGTTGTCGGAGGAAACGGTATTGACGGATGCAGGTTGCGGCGAAAACTCGTTAGCGGCGACCACATCGCCGGGGAGGTGGACGGTTATACCGCCGGCGTCGGCCCGTTGCAACACGTCGCGGGCGAAATCCAGGCGATCTTCTTCCACAGCGGACGCGCCCACCGGCTTGCCGGCCGCGGCCAGGAACGTCACCGCCATTCCGCCGCCGATGAACAAGTGATCCAGGCGTTCCAGCAGGTTTTGCAGAACCAGGATTTTGTCGCTGACCTTGGCGCCGCCCATCAGCGCGGCCAGGGGCCGGTCCGGCTCCGCCAATGCCAGGCCCAGGGACTCGACCTCGCGCTGCGTGAGCAGTCCCATGGCCGTGGGCAGATGTCGGGGTATCCCAACGGTTGAGGCGTGGGCGCGGTGGGCCACGGCAAAGGCATCCATGACGAAGCAGTCCGCGAGGGCGGCCAACTCGGCGGCGAAGGCATCGTCGTCGCTCTCCTCGCCTTCGTGGAAACGCAGGTTCTCCAGCAGGCATATATCGCCGGCGGACATACCGGCGACGCGCTCGGTCACGGCATCACCCACGCAGTCGCGGAGGGACGCTACCGGGCGTCCCAAGAGGACGGACAGCCGGTCGCCCACCGGCTTCAAGCGCAATCCATCATCAACCTTGCCGCGGGGACGACCGAGGTGAGAACACAGCACAGTGCGGCACTGTCTTTCCACCAGGTATTGGATGGTGGGCAAGGTGGCGCGGAGGCGCTGGTCGTAATTGGCGATGGCCGCCACTCCCTGCTCGATGGGTACGTTGAAGTCAACACGCACCAGGACCGTCTTGCCCGCCACGTCCAGTTGGGAAAGGGTACGCTTGCTCATTTGATTACCCTCTGAAGGTCAGGAGTGGGGCCGGCCGATAACCCATTCCGCCGCCCATTGCAACGCCCCGGGGCGCTGCAATTTGCAGCCGTCCGTCGCAAGGGCCGCGTCGGCTTCGCGCAACAGCTGCTCCGCCTTGTCCTCCGCGTACTGACGGGAGCCGGCATCATCCAGGATGGCGACAATGCGGGGCGGGTCGTCGGGCTCGAGGACACGTTTCATGTAGATGCCCCCCAACTCACGCTTCGCCGCGGTCGCGGAATGCTGTAGGGCGTGGATAAGGGGCAGGCTTTTCTTTTTGTTCAGGACGTTGGCCGGCGTGAACCCGTCGCCGCCGTCGCCCCACAGGTCGTCGATATCTTCGCGGATTTGCCGGGCCGTGCCCAACAGCTCTCCCCACCGGCGCAGGGCTCCGGCAGTGGCCTCATCGCCGCCGACCGCCAACGCTCCCAACCCGGCGGAGCAGCCAACCAGGGCCCCGGATTTGCGTCCCACCATGTCCAGGTAATCCGGCTCCGACACCATCAGCTGGTCCTGGTAAGTCAGATCCATGTATTGCCCTTCGCACAGCGTGAGACACGCTTGATCCAGACTGCGCAGGGCGGTCAACACGGTGGCAGCCGGCGTTCCGGCCTCGGACAATCGCATCAATACGGCACGGGCCAGGGCGTGCAGACCGTCGCCGGCGTTGATGGCCTGGGACGGCCCCCAAACCCACCAGATGCTGGGGCGGTCGGAAGATTGGTCAATCCGGCCGGCCTGAACGTCGTTGTGGACCAATACGAAGTTGTACGCCAACTCGACGGCGGCGGCGGCGGATACGGCCGGACCATAATCGCCGGAGACGGCGTCGGCAGCGGCTAAAGCAAGGACGCCACAGTGGTGCAGCGACGTTGGCGCCGAGGCCGGGTTGCCGCGCTCGTCCACCCAACCCAGATGATAACGGAGCAGGTCGTAGAGCATCCCCTGCCGGCCGTCAAATGCGTCGCGCAGTTCTGCGTCCACGGCGGCGCGGTAGCGGTCGTATGTATCGTTTGCCACGATGGGATCCTCACTAACTGCGCGCTTCCATCATGCCAAGGGTGTCCAGTATTTCCCCATAGGGCAACGCTCCTTCCCGGAGCAGCGCGGCGCCCTCTGGGGACACGGATATGATGGTGCTGGCAATTCCCTCCGGGGCCGGGCCGGATGCAATGATACCATCAACTCGCGGGCCGATGATTCGTTGCAACTCATCCGGGTCGGTAATGTCCGGTTCGCCGCTGCGGTTGGCGCTGGTTCCGGTGATGGGACGACCCAGCGCATTCGCCAACGCCAGCGGCGCCGGATGGTTGGGCATCCGCACCGCGATGGTGTCCCGGCCGGCGGTGAGGCGCTCCGGAAGACCCGGCGCGGCGGGCAGCACCATGGTCAGGCTGCCGGGCCAGTATGCCGCGGCGAGCTTTTGGACCACCGATAGCGCGTCGGCCGGAATAGCCGCCACCTGCGTCGCCTGTTCCCAGCCCGACACCAGCACGGGTAGGGGCATATCGGCCGGACGGCCCTTGGCGACGTACACTCGCTCCACGGCGTCGGGATTGAGAGCGTCGGCCGCCAGGCCGTAGAGGGTGTCGGTGGGGATGGCGATGACGCCGCCGGAGGCGATAATTTCAGCGGCCTGGGCAATTTCGGTTTGGCAGTCCATGCTGGGGGATGATTGTACCACCGGGCGGGGATTTCCGTATCCTGGACATTGCTTGCGAAGAAACGTCAACCTCGGCTAGCATGGATTACGACCTCAGATACAGTGCAATCCTGCCGCCCATTTCGGAAAAGAGCCTATGAAAAATCACACCGAATACTTGGATCTCATCGAATATGAACGGCGGCTAGGGCTCCGCATCCTAGCCAAACTCCAGGGAATGTTGCAGACGCGCGCCAAAAGGGTGCTTAAACCCCCAAAGACTTCAACCCTCATTTGGAAGACCTGATATGCGACGCCGTGGATAGCTACGTCATCACCGAGGATGAGTACCACGAAATCCTGCTTGCCGACTTCATCATCGGAGCAAGGGACTTCAATACTTATCGCCAAACTCTGGTGGCGGAGGCTTCTCTCAGGGTGGACATCCCCGACGTAAACCGGGCTCAGCAGCGGGCCCGGGCCGTAGCCAAGGCCATGCAGGCGCCGGCGCTGGCCGCCGTAGTAGGCCCGTGCATCAACCCCGCCGCCAAAGCACTGTCGGACAGCGAGTCGGTGCTGTACTTGGAAATACCGGAATCCTAGACATGGAACCGGGCTCGTCCAGCGTATTCCCGTTGTCATGTCATACCGTCCATGATGTCGCAGCCGAGAAACCTCCGGCCAGCCTGGTGCGCGGCCGACATCGTCGAATAGCTGCCGGCGGCTGGATCCAGCACTACATCGCCTGGGTCAGTGACCGCTTCAATCAGCGCAGCTTGCAGATCCACAGGCTTGGGATGAATGGTCCCGAGACGAGGAGCGGATTCAGTCCACACGTCGGGAATGTCGTGTTTCTGCCACACTCCTTTGGCTCGCTTGGGAGACTTTTGAATTATCAGCAAATACTCGGCATAGCGCCGAGTGCGGTATCCCATACCCATTTTACCTTTATTCCAAGTCACCAGGTCCACGACTTCCAGCCCCCATGGTGTGAACCACGGCTCTACTCCGGTGCAAAGATGGTACTTGTCCACCCATAGGAAAAGATGGCCTGAAGGGAACAGCGCTCTAGAAATGCCCTCGATGAATTTGGCGATGGTCTCCTCGCTCATCTGCGGCAATGCTGACCGGGCGCGGCCCCGGCTGACGCCTTCGTTGCCATATTGCATCTTGTCCAGGATGCCCCGGTACTGCGGGTCGAAGATGCTCAGGGGTACTGATGCCGGCTCCAATTCCGCCAGCAACTGAAGACCATCGTACTGGTTTCGTTGGTTCAAGGGCAGCGGCCAGTGGTGAGTTGGGCGCCGGGCCGGGCAAGCGTCTCTGGTAGTGGCAAAAACCGTCATTGTAATTTCCCGTCGGTTCGGGTTGGCGGGGCGTATTCTAACAGAGACGGCAATCGCAGTAACCGGTAGCGTTGCAATTTAGGTGGTTTCCCTTCGTAGGGGCGAATAATTATTCGCCCCTACACGCACGGGCAACTGGATTTTGCCAAATTAAACCACCTAAAACGGAACGCTACCGCAGTAACCGCGCTCAGTGAACGCCGCGTGGCCGTTGTGATAATATTATCGCCGCATTCGTACCGCCCCGGCAGGTATTTATGAGCAGCGCAGCCCAGCCCGACGCCATCGTAGTCATCGACTTTGGCTCCCAATACACCCACCTGATTGCCCGCCGCGTCAGGGAGTTGCAGGTCTATTCGGAGATTATCCCGGCCACGGCGAAGGCGGGGGCGATTGATCACCTGAACGCGCGGGGCATCATCCTGTCCGGCGGCCCGGCCAGCGTGTACGACGCCGGCGCGCCCGTGATACCGGACTGGGTACTGGAATTCGGCCTGCCGACGCTGGGTATTTGCTACGGGATGCAGGCGATGGTGAATCAACTCGGTGGCGTAGTGACAGCAGGTGAAGTGAGGGAGTACGGACACGCCGACCTCTTGATTGGAGATACGGGCGGGGATTTGCTGGCCGGGTTGTCCGGTTCGATTCCGGTCTGGATGAGCCACGGCGACCGGGTGGAGCGGCTGCCGGCGGGCATGACCGCGTTGGGGCGCACCGCCAACACCGATTGCGCCGCCGTATCCGACGGCAAGCGTTGGTACGGCTTACAGTTCCATCCGGAAGTGCAGCACACCCCGGACGGCATGACCATCCTGCGCAACTTCGTCCGCGACATCTGCGGATGCGCCGGGGCCTGGACGCCGGGCAACTTTGTGTCCGATACGGTGGAGCGGGTAAGAGCGCAAGTGGGCGACGACCGGGTTATCTGCGGGTTGAGCGGCGGCGTGGATTCGTCGGTGGCGGCGGCGCTGCTGCACCGGGCCGTGGGGCCGCAGCTCACTTGCATCTTCGTCAACAACGGCCTGCTGCGGCATGGCGAAGTCGAGCAGGTGCAGGAAACCTTCCACAAGGGCCTGGGCTTGGATTTGCGCTACGTGAACGCCTCGGAACGGTTCCTCAACGGGCTGTCCGGCGTGATAGACCCGGAGGTTAAGCGCAAGACCATCGGCGGGGAGTTCATCCGCGTTTTCGAGGACGCCGCCGCTGAAATTGAAAACGTGAAGTGGCTGGCCCAGGGCACGCTGTATCCCGACGTTATTGAGAGCGAGACCCCGGAAAACCGGGCTTCGGCGCGCATCAAGACGCATCACAACGTGGGCGGACTGCCGGAGCGCATGGACTTCGGGTTGGTGGAGCCGCTCCGGTATCTGTTCAAAGACGAGGTGCGGGCGGTGGGACTGGAATTGGGCCTGCCGGAAGAGATCATCTATCGTCAGCCCTTCCCCGGGCCCGGACTGGCCATCCGCATTATCGGCGAGGTAACGCCGGAGCGGGTGGAACTGCTGCGGAACTGCGACCGAGTCGTGCTGGAAGAGATTGCCGACGCCGGGTTGTACCGGGACATCTGGCAGAGCTTTGCCGTGCTCACGGACAACCGCACCGTTGGCGTTATGGGCGACTACCGCACCTACGGCTACGCCTGCGCCATTCGTGCCGTGAACTCCGAAGACGCGATGACGGCCGACTGGGTTCGCCTGCCTTACGACGTGCTGGCGCGCATCAGCAACCGGATCGTCAATGAGGTGGACGGAGTGAACCGGGTGGTCTATGACATCACCAGCAAACCGCCCGGCACCATTGAGTGGGAGTAATCGTGGTTCGACAGGCTCACCACGAGCGGGGCAGAGAGGCAAGCCGATGCGCGTCCTGGTAGTGGGTTCCGGAGGGCGCGAACACGCGCTGGCGTGGCGGCTGCAACGCTCGGACGCCGTGACTGAGCTTTTCGCCGCGCCCGGCAACTCCGGCACCGCAGGGCTGGGAACGAACCTGCCCGTAGCCGATACCGACGTTGCAGGAATAGTTTCGGCAGCCGCCGAGCGCGCCATAGACCTGGTCGTGGTAGGCCCGGAGACTCCGCTGGCGCTGGGTCTGGTTGACCACCTTGCGGCGGCAGACATCCCCGCTTTCGGGCCAAGCCGGGCGGCGGCGCGGCTGGAATCCAGCAAGAGCTTCGCCCGCAGCGTGATGGACGCCGCCGGGGTCAGCGGCCCGAATTACCGGGTCTTCCAAACGGTTTCCGGGGCGCTGAATTATGTTGACTATCATGACCACCCGGTGGTGGTGAAAGCCGACGGTTTGGCTGCCGGCAAGGGCGTCGCTATGTGCGCCACCCGCGAGGACGCCAAAATCGCCGTCCGCGCCTGTATGGAAGACCGGGTGTTTGGCGCGTCGGGCGAGACGGTGGTTATTGAGGATTGGCTGCACGGGATTGAAGTTAGCGTATTCGGCTTCACCGACGGCGAGAATCTTTCGGAGTTGGTGGCAGCGACCGATTACAAGCGCATAGGCGAGGGCGACATTGGCCCCAACACCGGCGGAATGGGCAGCTTCGGGCCGCCTGACTTCTGGAACGCCGAGTTCGCTCGCGAAATCCGCCAGCGTTTCATGTTGCCCGTCATCAGGGAACTGGCGGAAGGGGGTTGCCCCTATCGCGGAGCCTTGTACTGTGGGTTGATGCTGACCCGGCAAGGCCCCCGAGTGCTGGAGTTCAACTGTCGCTTCGGTGACCCGGAAACCCAGGCCATCATGCCCCGATTGTTGAGCGACCCGGTGGCGGCGATGCTGGCCTGCGCCAACGGAAACCTGGATGACGCCGGCCCGGTGGAGTGGTCCGAACGCCCCGCCGTCGCCGTGGTGATGGTATCAGGAGGCTACCCGGGGCATTACCGGACCGGGTACACCATAGACGGCCTGGATGACGACGCCGGTGATTCAGACAGCATTGTTTTCCACGCCGGCGCGCAACCGGCGGAGGACGACAGCGGCGGCGTGGTGACGGCCGGCGGCCGGGTGCTGGCGGCGGTAGGCTTGGGCGACCGCGTTGCTGAAGCGAGGGAGCGGGCCTATCGCCGGATGCAGCGCATATCCTTCACCGACGCCTACTACCGACGGGATATTGCCGCGACGCCGGCGGTCGAGCCCGTTTCAACCTAATCATCGGCCCTGCATATGATCACCGCCCGCATCGCCGTTACGGAACCCGATTGGCCCGCTCTTGCGGAGGCATATCACGCCGCCGCAGCGTCGGCGGAATTGGACGCGTTCCGCCGGCGTCGCTGGGGCCGGGCGGATGGGTGGCAAGCCTGGCTGGAACAGGACGCTCTGCGAGACTTGACCGAGGAGAGGGCCATCTCCCTGTACCGGGGCTCCGGGGGCAGGAAAACCTCTCTGTTCCGGGCCAATCCGATTGAGGAAGTACGCGAAACCATCGATTTTCTGCTCTACGACGCCATCAAGTTGGAAAATCGTTTTGAAGAGTGCGCCGCGGCAGCCGGCGGTTTTGGGTTGGCCGGCGCCGGCAAAGAATGGCCTTCATACCTGTTGGCGTTGCGGGATCCGACGTTGTTCGCTCCCTGGAATCCCCACACTGAGCGGGCGTTGCGGCGGCTGGGAATGTTGCCGGCCGGGTTCAGCCAGGGACATCCCGGATTGTGCTACATCGATCTCCTGGACATCCTGGGCAATTTGGCGTACAGGTTGCGCTTGCCCGACTTTCGCGGCGTTGATGAGTTCTGTTACTTTAACGGGCGCATCAGGCGAGCATAGGAAGGAGGACGCATCAATGCCCTGGCTGGATGAGCTGAACCGACTGCGGAGACGCGTGGACAACGAGGGCTACGGCCGGCAGTTGGCGGACGCGGCGGAAAGGCGCGGGCTGCTGGAAAGGTTTGCCGCCGGCCTGAGCGTTGATGGATTGCTGGGTCAAATGAACGAAGCTCTGCTGGACAATGGCGCGCGGCTGATCGTCAACCGATCCTGGGAGTACGAATTCGACGAGGATGACCTGCCCGACGAAGATGATGCGGAAGAAATCGTCTATGTCCTTTTCTGGCACGACGGCGAGCCGGTGGAGATTGAGGTGCGGGTGGGAATCGACGAGGACGACTCTGGCTATGTGTTTGTGGAGGACGAGGAAGTTGACCTGGATGGCGACGATGACGACGACATGGCCGCAATACAGTCCGCCCTCCTTGACGCTTTCCGCGACATCGCCGACATCAATGAGAACTGATTACAAGGAGAAGCATTTTGCCACTGGTAGGAGTAGTTATGGGCAGCGCTTCCGACGAGGAAGCCGTCCAACCGACCATTAACACGCTGGAATCCCTGGGCATCGACTACGAGGTCCGGGTGATGTCTGCCCACCGAACCCCGGAGCGCGTTCACGAGTATGCCGCCACCGCCCGCGAGCGCGGCCTTGAGGTGCTCATCGCCGCGGCCGGCGGTTCAGCGGCCCTGGGCGGCGCGCTGGCGGCCCAGACCACGCTGCCGGTGATTGGCATACCGTTGACTTCCAGCGAGCTCAACGGCTGGGATGCGTTGTTGTCAACGGCGCAGATGCCGCCGGGCATCCCGGTGGCTGCCATGGCCGTGGGCGGCTGGGGGGCGCGCAACGCCGCCTACTACGCCGCCCAGATCCTGGGTATCAAGCACGACAACATCCGCGAGGCCGTGGAGAAGTACCGGCAGTCTCTCCGTGAGCGCTAAACCTGATCCGTCCAACCGCCGGATGCCGGCGGTGCTGACCGATTTTGATGACACCGCCGCGGCGCAGAACGTGGCGGAGTTGCTGCTGCACCAGTTCGGGCATCCTTCCTGGACGGAGGTACGGGAGCGGTTTCGGGCCGGCGAGCTGTCGCTGAAGGACTACCAGGAAATCACGTTCCGGCAGATGAGGGCGGGCAAGGATGCCATGCAGGCATACGTCCGCGAGCACGCCGGCTTCCGGCCCCACTTCGGCGAACTGGCGCAATTCTGCCGGGAAAAGGGCATCCCCATGTGCATAGTCAGCCAGGGGCTGGATTTCTACGTGCAGGCGTTGCTGGACGGCAGCGGGCAGTCGCAGATGCCCGTGTACGCCGTGGTCGCCAAGTTTGACGGCAATGGCAGCATTGTTGGCTATGGCTACGACTTCGCGTACCCGGATGCGCCGGAGCGGGGCAACAGCAAAGCCCTGCTGGTGCGAAGGTTCCAGCAGCAGGGCTACCACGTTTTCTACATGGGCGACGGCAGTTCGGATTTTGAGGCCGGGGAAGTGGCTGATACCGTGTTCGCGCATCGGCAGATGGCGGCAATGTGCGAGGACGCCGGCGTGCCTTTTACTCTCTTTACCGATTTTGGGCCGGTGCTGGCGGCGGTACGGGAGTACGTGGACGGTTTGCCGGGGTAACCGGCAAGCCGGGCCGTAGATTATTGCGGCGTCGTGCCCGGCGGTGGGTCGTCGGGCTGGAGATCGATTGTGCCGGCTTCCCGCTGGCGCTCCAGCCATTCCTCCCATTCCTTCTGTGTCTCAGTGCGGCCTTCAACGCGGCCTTCAGTACGGCCTTCGCTCAACCCGGTGCGATGCCGTTCGTTCAGCAGGGGCCGCATGGCGAATTTCAGGGCTTTCTGGGCTATGGACATCGCTCGCGTTCCTCCATCATGCAGCAGCACGGTAACGGCCAGCGCAATCACCGTGGCTTCCGGCGTCGCACTTTTGCCACGAGGTACGGATTGCCGCAACAACAAACGGAGGCAACCGTGGGCCGGGCCGTAGATTATTGCGGCGTCGTGCCCGGAGGCGGGTCGTCGGGTTGCAAATTGACCGCGCCGGCTTCCCGCTGGCGCTCCAGCCATTTCTCCCATTCCTTCTGGGTCTCGGTGCGACCTTCTGCGCGGCCTTCAACGCGGCCTTCAACGCGGCCTTCAGTACGGCCTTCGCTCAACCCGGTACGATGCCGTTCGTTCAGCAGGGGCCGCATGGCGAATTTCAGGGCTTTTTGGGCTATGGACATCGCTCGCGTTCCTCCATCATGCAGCAATACGGTAACGGCCAGCGCAATCACCGTGGCTTCCGGCGTCGCGCCTTTGCCGATTTTGGCGGCTATCGCCGCGCTGACCTGCGTTGCCGTCGTTCCCAACGCGCCGCCCTCGGCCAAGGCTTGGACCAGCACCGTCGCCGCCAGCGTAATCTTGATGCCGGCCAGACTTGGCGAGGTGAATCGCAGGATCGCGCCCCATACGCCTCGTCGCTCTGCCGGGTCGTCGTCTCCGGTTAGCAGTTCGTTGATTCTTCGTGCCAGGCTCATCGTGGGGCCGGCTTGATTATAGCATTGCAGCCGGAGCGCCCGCGTTCAGCTCTTTCGCAAGACTACGCCGCGCAATCCAGTCAAAAAGCCGACGTCGCTGTGATAAAATGTTGTCCCGTTTTGGAAATTTCGCGGAGGCGACGACGCCGTGATTGACCGCTATTCCAGGCCCAAGATGAAGATGGTCTGGTCGGATGAAAATAAATACCGGATGTGGCTGGACGTGGAACTGGCCGTGTGCGAGGCATGGACGGAAGCCGGCGTAGTTCCGCTGGAAGATATGGAGCTCCTGCGAGGGGCGGCATACAACCACCAACGGATGATGGAGATTTTCGAGACCACCCGCCATGACGTTACCGCCTTCCTGCGCTCCATCACGGAGACCCTCGGCCCGGAAGGGCGGTGGCTGCACCTGGGCATGACCTCCTCGGATATGCTGGACACGGGGCAGGCGTTGCAGTTGGTGGCTGCCGCCGACTTGCTCCTCGGCGAGATTGACGCCGCCATCGCCGCCGTCAAGGAACAGGCGATCCGGCACAAGGATACCCTGATGATGGGGCGAACCCACGGCGTCCATGCCGAACCCATGACCTTCGGGTTGAAGCTGGCCCTGTGGTGGGATGAACTGCGCCGGCAGCGGGAACGCATGGAGGCGGCCAGGGAGTCCATCCGCGTGGGCAAAGTCTCCGGCGCGGTGGGCACTCATGCCACCATCCCGCCGCACATTGAGGACCGGGTTTGCCACCATCTGGGGCTGAAGGTTGAGCCCGTATCCAACCAGGTGGTGCAACGGGATCGCCATGCTCACTTCATCACGACGTGCGCTCTGGTCGCGGCTTCGCTGGAAAAGTTTGCTACCGAAATTCGCGGGATGCAGCGCACCGAAGTCCACGAAGTTGAAGAACCCTTCGGCGCCGGCCAAACCGGCTCGTCGTCCATGCCCCACAAGCGCAACCCGGAGCTCACGGAACGCATCTGCGGCCTGGCGCGCACCATCCGGGGCAACGCGGTGCCCGCCCTGGAAAACGTGGCCCTGTGGGGCGAGCGGGACATCAGCCATTCCTCTTCGGAACGCATCATCCTGCCCGATACCTGCCTGATGCTGGATTACATCCTGAGCATCTTCACCCACGTGGTCAGCGGTTGGCGGGTGGACGTCGATAGGATGTGGCAGAACCTGGAAAGCAGCCGGGGACTGATTTTCAGCCAGCGGGTTTTGCTGGCGCTGATCGAAGAGAAAGGTCTATCGCGGGAGGAAGCCTACGACATCGTGCAGCGCAACGCCATGCGCGCCTGGGACGACGCTCAGGACTTCCGGCATCTGCTGAAGTCCGACCCGCAGGCCGGGGAGCATCTGACCGCCGACGAGATGGATGCGCTGTTTGATTACGGCTATTACACCCGCTACGTTGACGACAACTTTGAGCGTATCGGCCTGTTGCGGGCAACTGTGCTGGCCTAGAATGGAAATCAAGAAAATAGCGCTGGATTCCCGCTTTCGCGGGAATGACGGTGAGAGGCTGGATTCCCGCTTTCGCGGGAATGACGGTGAGAGGCTAGAATTCCGCTTTCGCGGAATGATGGTGAGAGGCTAGAATTCCGCTTTCGCGGAATGATGGTGAGAGGCTAGAATTCCGCTTTCGCGGAATGATGGTGAGAGGCTAGAATTCCGCTTTCGCGGAATGATGGTGAGTAAGGAAGACTGGTTGCCATGATTATCGAAACCCGAATGCCCGACCGAATGCACCGCGGCAAGGTGCGCGACACCTACCAGATTAGCGACGATCTGCTGCTGCTGGTGGCTACCGACCGGATCTCCGCCTTTGACGTAGTGCTGCCCAACGGGATCCCGGACAAGGGAGCGGCGCTCAACGGGATGTCCGCCTTCTGGTTCCACCTGACCGACCACATCGTGCCCAATCACCTGGTGGCGCTGGCCGACTCCCCGGAAGCAGCGCCGTATGCCGGAAATCCGGTCATTGCCCATCCCGCCTACGCCGAAGATAACGTAGGTCGGCAGGCAATGGTCGTGAAAAAAGCTGAACGAATCGACATTGAGTGCATCGTGCGCGGATACATCACCGGCTCCGCCTGGGGCGAGTACCGGCGGCAAGGCACCGTTCAGGGGAAACCCATGCCCGCCGGGATGGTGGAGGGAGACCTCTTCCCGGAACCGCTGTTCACTCCCACCACCAAAGCCGAAGAGGGTCACGACGAGAACATGACCGAGCAAGAGGTTGTGGACATGGTCGGCGCGGAGACGGCGCAACGGCTGGCCGACATCAGCAAGGCCGTGTATCTCCACGCCCATGATTACGCGCGGGACCGGGGCATCGTACTGGCCGACACCAAGATGGAGTTCGGTTTCCTTGACGGCGAACTCATTCTTATCGACGAGCTGCTGACCCCCGACTCCAGCCGTTTCTGGGATGCCGAGGGATATTCCCCGGGCAAGTCGCAACCCAGTTATGACAAGCAGTACGTCAGAGACTGGTTGACGGCCCAGGGTTGGAATCAGGAACCGCCGGCGCCGGAACTGCCTGAAGAAGTGGTGCAGCGGACGGCGGAACTGTACCGACAGGCGTACCAGCGTCTCACCGGCGCGACGCTCTGATACGCGGACCGTCAGCCAGGGCATACGAGCATCACCCATGCCGCCATCCAGACACCGCCGGCGTCGGGCCGCCCGTCGTTCGCAGCGACGCACTCCCCCAATTTCCTCCGGCGGCGGTTTCCGCAGCCGCTGGCTGCTGTTTGCCTTTGGCGCCATCGCCGTGTTGTTCATCATTGCGCTGTTGGTTCCCGTTGTCCTCCCGGTGAATTTCGGCGGCGGCGGTGGCGGCCAGGGCGAGGCCAGCGGGTACGTGGAGGGCATCGGAACCCAGGTGGACGCTCCCGAAGATCGCGCCCACTTCGCCGACAATTTCACCATTTTCGACGTGACCAACCAGGAAGGTTACTCCACGACGCCGCCCACCTCCGGGCGCCATTGGGACGGTTGGGTGCAATGCGGGTGGTACACCGAACCCGTGCCGGACGAGCGCATCGTCCACAACATGGAACACGGCAACATTATCGTCAGCTACAACCTGACGGATCAGGCTCAAATTGACGAGTTGAAAGACGCTTATGAGTCCATTGGTTTGACCAATCGCTGGGGCGTAGCCCGACCCTACACCCCGGGTCCGGACGCTGAGGGCAACGAGCGTTTTCCGGAAGGAACCATCGCGCTCACGACCTGGGGGGTTATCGACAAATGGAACGTCAGAGAAGTGGACGACGCAAACAATTACCAGATCATCGGCATCGACAAAGAACGCATCGAGCAGTTCTTTAGAGCCTACTCCGGTACGTTGAGCCCGGAATTTCCCGCCCTTGAGGGGAGGCCGGGCGGGGCGGACTGCACTCGCGGCGGCGTGATGAGCCCCTAGGCCGTTCCGTCATGAAACGGAGATTGGTCCTGGGGCCGGCGGTTCTGTTGGCGCTGGCGCTGGCTCTGCTGGCCTGTCAGGATGATTTTGAGCCACCGCCTGTTGCCCAACCAACCCCGACAAGCGCCAGCACTGCCACGCCGACGCCCACCGCCATCCCGACGCCGACGCTGATCCCGACTGTCATTCCGACGCCCACTGCAACGCTCACTCCCGCCCCGACCACCAGGGCAGCAACCGCCACGCCGTCACCCGCGCCTACCGCAACGCCAACTCCCCCTCCCGCACCCATGGCTACGCCCTCCGGCCCGACGCTGGAGCAGGTGCCTACTACCGACGGAGCAGTCCGGGTTGAGCCGATGCCGAGCCGCAACCATTTCCCGTCAACCATGCGCATCGCCGAAGTCGTGCCGGGCGGATACAGCACCGTTCCGCCTACGTCGGGCCAGCATTGGGGCGCGTGGAGCGATTGCGGGTTTTACAATCATCCGCTGCCCGACGAGTTGCTGGTGCATAACCTGGAACACGGCAACATCATCGTCAGCTATAACCTGCCTGACGACGATGACGTGGCCGCCTTGCGGGCCGCCGTGGCCGCCATTCCGCTGGCCGAAGAGTTCGCCATCGTCCGGCGTTACCATGAGATACCGGAGGGTATGGTAGCCATCACCACGTGGGGCGTGCTGGATCGAATGATGGGCGTGGATCCGGAGCGCATCGCCCGTTTCTTTGCCGACTATCCCGGCAACACGGGGCCGGAATTCGCCAACGGCCTGCCCTGCACCACAGGCATCGACATGACCCAGTCATCGGGCGGCTGAACGCTACCCGTACTTGGAGAGAGGCATCGCAAGCGTCATGTTCCTGGCTCGCATTTACGTAACCCTAAAGCCTGCCGTCAACGACCCGCAAGGCTTGACGGTAATGGGCGGACTGCACAGCCTGGGCTACGAAGCCGTGGCCGACGTGCGGATCGGAAAGTACCTGGAAATCCGCATCGCCGGCGACGACGCGGCGGAAGCAGAGACAGCAGTGGCCGGGATGTGCGACCAACTGCTGTCCAACCCGGTAATCGAAGAGTATCGGTTCACCCTGGAACCGATTGACGATTAGTGCAGGTGTCCCTCCAGCATTCCAGTCAACTCATCGACGGTGGCTTTCTGCCATTCTTCCGCCTTGGCGGCGGTGCGGGCGCGGCGCTGGCGTCCGAAGTCCTGGTCTGAGATGTCGGGCTGCTCGGCGCGGATGGCGGACTCAATCTCGCCCTGCTCCCGGTTGGCGGTCTCTGATCGCTCAATCCAGTGGCAGATGTAGTCGTGGTCCTTGTCGTAGAACACGGCCACCGGGATTGACATATAGAGGCCCTCTTTGAGGTACTCGTTCATTATGTCATGGTTTTCGTCGCGGGGGAAAATGCGGAGTTCCAAGCCCGCCGCTTCCGCTACGCGGGCCAGCACCGGGAGTTCCCGGACCACGTCGCCGCACCAGTCCTCGCCGATGACCATCATGTGGTTCGGGCCGCCCTCGGCGGCGGCCAACTCGCGCAGCTTCGCCGCCTGCCCAGGCTCCAGTTTGACGTTGGCGTAGTATTCCTCGAAACGGGCCTTGTTGACCTTGATGCTGTCCATGTACTCGTCATAGGTCATGCCCTGGCCGTAGCGCTCAGGGGTTACCACGCTGGCTTCCTGCACCATAGTTGCACCTCTTTGTTTTCTGATTTTCTTCTTGCGGATGACGCTGCAATCGTCGTGGAGCGGGCCGCCGGCCCGTCAGCCGATTTCTCAACCGCGCTGGCCGCGGAAACCCATTTCGACCTTGCCGTCGGGCCACACGATGATGGGCACGACGTCGCCGTAGTCCAGGGCTTCGTCCAGCGTGTCCTGGCTCTGGTCAACGCGGCGTTCCTCATATTCCACGCCTTCCCGGCGCCAGGCGGCGCGCAGCGAGTCGCACGCGGGACAAACGGTCAGCGTGTACACGATGGGAATGTCTGCCATGATTGCCTCCCGGTCGCGGGCCGATTATGCCCGGCATTCTACAACTTTGGGGCCGCCACTGCTATAATCCGGCGGGAATTGGCGCAGGCCGCCGGTTCCGAGGGTTCAATCGCAAAGCCGACTGGATTCCGGCCCCGTATCAAGTACGGGGTGACGTTCTTTCGCCGGAATGACGGTTGGCTTGTACAAGGAGATGAGGATGATTGCGCTGATTGTTGAAATCAACATCAAGCCCGGCTTCAAGGACCAGTTCATGGCGTCCATGCTGGGCGACGCCCGGGGTTCCAACAACGACGAACCGGGCTGCCTGCGCTTTGACGTGTTGCAGGACAACGAGGACGAAAACAAGATCCACCTTTTCGAGGTTTATGAAGACGAGGCGGCGGTAGAGGCGCACCGCAACGCGCCACACTTCATCAAGTGGCGGGAGGAATGCGCCGACTGGTTCGCCACGGAGAACATCCGCAAACTCGCCACGCCGGTGTACCCCGCGCCGGAGCAGTGGGAGAAGCGGCCGCCGGTGGACTGAGTTTGACGCTAGCGTCGTTTTCGTAGGGGCGAATAATTATTCGCCCCTACGTTAGATCTGGCGCTGGAGGACGCGGCGGAAACCGCGGACGAAGGCGTCGATTTCCACTTCGCCCAGGCAGGTTGACAGGGCGCCGACGAGGTTGGGGGCCAGCAGGAAGCCTTCGTTGAGCATACCCATGAAGACGCGGCCGGCGAGGTCCTTGTCGGTTTGAGCGATGTCGCGGTAGTTGCGGAGGGGGCCGTCGGTGAAGTGGATGCCGAACAGCGAGCCGGCGCCGGTTACCAGCACCGGCTGCTCCAGCTCCGAACAAACCTGGCGGATGCCCTGGCGCAGCATTTCGGTGAGCTCGGCCAGGCGGCGATAGACGGACGGGGTGAGTTCTTGCAGCGTGGCTGCGCCGGCGGCCATGGTCATGGGGTTGGCGTTGAAGGTGCCGCCGTGGGCGATGGCGGCGCCTTGGGCCGGACTGTACAGGCTCATCACTTCGGAACGGCCGCCGAAGGCGCCCACCGCGAAACCGCCGCCGACAATCTTGCCCAAAGCCGTCATGTCGGGAGTGACGCCATAGTATTCCTGGGCGCCGCCGGGGGCGACGCGGAAGCTGATAACCTCGTCGAAGATGAGCAGCGCGCCGCTGTCGTCGGCGAAATCGCGGAGCATGGTGAGGTAGGCGGTTTCGGCGGGCAACATACCGACTGAACCCATCACCGGCTCCACGATGACCGCGGCCAGTTCGTCGCGGTGGTTTTCGAGGATGCGTTGGGCGGTTTCCACGTCGTTGTAGGGGATGATGACCGCCTGGTCCAAGGTGCCATCAGCCAGGCCGCCGCTGGAGGGCACCGGCTGCGGATTGTCGTAGTCGCCGCCGGTTGCCGGGTCGATGCGGAGGCTGACCAGCACGGCGTCGTGGGTGCCGTGGTAGCCGCCTTCCACTTTGGCGAACTTGCTGCGTCCGGTGAAGGCGCGGGCGGCCCGCAGGGTGTTCAGCGTCGCTTCGGTGCCGGAGTTGGTGAAACGCACCTGTTGGAACGAGGGGATGCGTTCGCAGAGCAGGCGGGCGAGTTCAACCTGGTGGCGGTTGGGGGAGTTGTAGGCCAGGCCATGCTCCATCTGCTGCCGGGCGGCTTCCAGCACCGGCGCGGGGCCGTGGCCCAGGATCATGGTGGTCATCGTGTTGATGAAGTCCAGGCGTTCCACGCCATCGGCGTCGGTGACCACCGCGCCCTGGGCGGATTCGGTGAAGATGGGATAGGGATTCCAGAAAATAGAGTGCCGGCTGTCACCGTCAGGCAGGTAGCGGCAGGCTTCCTCCCAGATCGCGCGGGATTTGGGGGTGGTTTCCAGGTAGCGGGCTACTTCGTTGTTTGGCAAAGCGGAACTCCAAATTTGCGAGCCTGTCGTTGCGAGCGAAGTGTGGCAATCTCGTTACCGTAGCCGGGATTGCCGCGTCGCTACGCTCCTCGCAATGACAAACTGGATTTAGGTGACGACTTGGCTAATTGTCCCCGCCGGCGGGGCTGGCGGCCGCTGCCACGGGCCGGGCTTCGCCGCGGAAGTATATGCCCCGCCAGAAGCCGCTGCCGATTATTGTGCCAACCACCACGATGGTGAACGCCGCGCCGGCGATAGCCATGACGTTGCCGGCCGACCAGAAGTCGGCCAAGCGGCCATAGAGCAGGTTGGCGAAGGCCATGCTGCCGCCCACGTGCATGGAATAGACGGCGGAGACGCGACCGCGGATTTCATCGGGCACCACGGATTGGATGATGGTGTGGGTGATGGTCATGAATCCGGAGGTGCCCAGGCCCATGAGGATGGCGGCGAACATGGAGATGCCGGTCTGGGCGGACAGGCCCAGGCCGATGGGGGTCAGGCTGCTGGTGAAACCCAACAGCAGGAAAACCCGGCCGCGCGTCATGTGGCTGACGATGCCGCCGACGAAGATCGATGAGAACAGAGCTCCGATGCCCAGGGCGGACATCAGCGCGTACACATCGTTTTCATTGAACGTAATCCCGTCGGGGGATAGTTTCTCCAGGGCCAGGGGAGGCAGCATGGATTCAAAGGACATGACCAGCACGCAGTGGGCCAGGGCCATGAGAATGATGCCGAACACCAGCGGGGTGCTGTAGGAGTAGGCGAAACCGGCGGCGGTGTTGGCCCAGAAACTGCGGCGCCGGTCAATGACGCCGGAAGAAACCGTCCGAATGGAGAGCGCGGATGCGAGGGCAATCAGGTAGAAAGCGGCGCAGGCCCAGAATACGATTGCCGAGGTGCCGATGGTCAGCACCAGGTTCTGAAGGCTGAATGACGCTCCCGTAGCGCCGAACACGGCGCTGCTGCCCACGGAGGCGGAAACCGCCAGCAGGATGGCGGGCCCTACGGCGCGGGAGCCTTGCTGCATGGCCTCGTTCAACGCCACGGCATTGGGGAGTCGCTCCCGGGGCACCAGGTTCGGCGTCAACGACTGGGCGGCAGTCTGCTGGGTGGCCCGCAGGGTGCCGTTAACGATGGCCAGCATCAGGACGTACCACGGGTTATCGACGCCGACCATGACCAGGATTGCCATGATCGCGGCCTGGGTCAGCTGCAGGGCGTACACCCATTGCAGCAGGGTTTTGCGGGTCATCCGGTCGGCGAGATAGCCGATGAAAGGGGTGGCGAAAAACCGCGGGGACATGGCGGCGAAGGTAATCAAACCCACCCAGAGGCCCCAAGAGCCTTGCAGTTCGGGAATGCTGTACACCCAGGCGCCGCGGGCCACGATGAGAGCCCACGCGCCGCTGCCGCTGGACAGGGACGCCACGGCGAGAAAGCGGAAGTCGCGGAACACCAGGGCGGCGAGGAATCGATGCGCTTTTTGGGTGAAAAAGTTGCGCTGCGGCGCCGGAGCCGTGGCCATATCGTTACTCCTGCTGCGTGCCAAACCGGATGGCAACGGCGAACCGGCTACCCATACGGCCCGCAAACAACAGTGAATGCTGGCGAGCCGCGCTGATGCCGTCGTAACCTGCGGCTTACGTTTGCGTAATTGCCGCATTATAACTTACGCCGCCGCCCGGTCAACTTTGGTACGGCGTGATCAGGGCTTGTGCAAAGTCCCTTGTCATACGCTCATGGTGAGCCTGTCGAACCATTTGTCGATTGCAATGAGCATCCTTCGACAAGCTCAGGATGAGCGGGAAAGGGTTACGTGGTGACTTTGCACAAGCCCTGCGGCGTGATCAGGAAGAACGATTGGGAGCGGTTGTTGCTGGGGTGTTTCTCCTTTGCCGGTTTGGCTGGGTAGTTGGTTTGCTGATTTCGGGTTCGGGGGTTCGGGTTGTCGGCGCTACGGCCAGAGAGCGTTTTTTGCGAATTGAACTCCGAGGATTGCGCGTGCTGACCGCCCCATGCCCGGCCCCGCCTGGATTCCGTACGCCACAGGCGCATCTTCGACACGCCACAGGCGCATCTTCGACACGCCACAGGCGCATCTTCGACACGCCACAGGCGCATCTTCGACACGCCACAGGCGCGTCTTCGACTTGCGCCGGAATGACCCCGTGTCAAGCACGGGGCAGGCTGGGGGCAGAGGGCGACCCTCGCGCAGCGGTGGTGAGACCCGCCGTACTGGTCTATGCGGTACCGGGGATATTACCGGCCTTTGCGATAGCCAGCGGTGCAGAGAAATCCGACGTGCTGTCCGCCACAGGCGCATCTGCGACCATGTACGGTGGCAGCGGTTGGCCGTGTTACCCGAACCCTGTGAACCCGATATTCAGATTTTGGTTGGCGCCGGGCGTTGGGCCGTGGCCACAGGCTTGCCGCTCGACTGGTAGGTATAGTGTAGGGAACGGATGTACGGTTGCGCAAGGGGCGGGTGTCATCGGGTAGCGTTGCAATTTAGGTGGTTCAGTTTCCCAGCAGGGTATCCGAGCGGCTAAAACTGCTGCTACGCCAACGGGATTGCCACGCTACGCTCGCAATGACAAAGACCAAACCACCTAAAACGGAACGCTACCGTGTCATCGGTCAGGGTCTTTCGGTTGTCATTGCGAGGAGCGTAGTCCGCCTCCGGCGGATGGCAATCTCGGCGTTGGAACAGACCATTTTGGGCAACCGCCCATACGTCAACGAGATTGCCACGCTGCGCTCGCAATGACAACCGAAAGACCCTGTAGCGAGCGGGCCGGAGGTTGAACGGCCGGGCCGGTTAACCTACAATGCTTATAACCTACGGTTCCCGGCCCCGGCGGAACTCCCTCTGGGCGTGAACCACGCCTGAACCACCGGAGGAAATCAATGATTACCACTTTTGACAGCCTGTACGCCGGCCATGTTGACATGGAGAACGTCGGCTATGCGGGCACTGCGGTGAATGACCGCTCGTACTCGGACGAATACCTGGCCACCGCCTTCGACAAGGGCGTGGCCATCGCGCAGACCCTGGACAAGTACGGGTACGATACCTTCTGGATGGCGGAGCACCACTTCCAGCCCGAGGGTTACGAGTGCATCCCGAATCTGCTGATGTTCATTGTGCATCTGGCGCACGTTACCGAGCGGCTGCGGTTCGGCTGCGGTTTCAACATCGCTCCGATGTGGCATCCGCTGCGGCTGGCCGAGGACTTTGCCATGGCCGACTGGTTGACCAACGGGCGAGTGATTTTCGGCGTGGGACGGGGTTACCACACCCGTGAGGTGGAGGTCTTCGGCTCGCCGCTGATGGACCAGCCGGCCAACCGCGAACTCTTTGAGGAACAGGTTGAAGTCATATTCAAAGCGTTCCACGAAAAGGCTTTCTCCCACCAGGGCAAGCACTATAATTTCCCGCCCCAGGGAGTGCCCTATCGCGGCTACGCGCTGGAGGACATCACCCTGGTGCCGCGGCCCAAGACGCTGCCGGTGGAGTGCTGGCAGCCCATCCAGGGCGGCACGGGCCGGGCTTTGGAATTCATGGCGAAGATGGGCATCAAGGGCGTCATCGGTGGCGGTTCCTCCGAGGGCGGCGCCATGGACGGCATCATGCACGGATACCGGGATGCTCTGCGTCGCAACGGCAAGCCCGAGGCGGAGTTGGGAGAGGACCTGGCCGTCGGTTTCCACTTCCACATCGCGCCGACGGTGGAAGAAGCCGCCGGCATCGGCGCACGGTACTATGAGGAAAACCTCAAGATGTTCGGCCCGCTGCGCCTCACCCGCGGTTTGACCGAGCAGCAGATCCGGGACATCAGCGACCCCGCAGCCGCGCCCAACGCCGGCCTGCCCACCATCCAGGACGCCATCGAGAACGGCAGCGTGCTGGCCGGGCCGCCGGAGCGGATCATCGAGCAGCTGAAGGGCGTGGAAGAGCGGTATCCGGGGTTGCAGCGCATCCAGGTAGGGCAGCCGGTGGGGACGCCGCAGAGCATCATCCTGGAGCAGTTGCAGTGGTTCGCCGAAGAGGTGATGCCGGCGTTCAAGGACACGAAGGTTGAGGTGGCAGCGCCGGCGGACGATTAGCCACGCCGGCCGCGATGTCATGGCGGAAGTTTCGGGGCAACGGCAGTCGTTGCCCCTTTCGCACCTCAGGACGGAAACCAGGGAGAGCGTTATGTCCACTTCGTCACATTTCGGACGGCCGGCGGTTGCCGTATCGCCGTCGCCTGACGCTCTACCGGAGCCGGAAAATCGAGAAACCATAACGGCACGTTACGAAAACCGATTGGATGACCTGCTTCGGTGGGCCGATGAGGATGAAATCCGCGTTAATGACGAGTCGATCCGGCAATTCTGTGAGATTATTGACGATACCATCACGTTGGGCGAAGCCTCGCTGACGATGACCGATGCCGGCGACATCAGGGCAAGGTGGGGCGTGTGGGATGGGCAGCGGTTGGCTATTGAGTTTCTGGCCGGAGGACAGGCTGAATACGCGCTGGTTACGCTTGGGAGCGACGGCGGATTGCATTGGGATACGGGGGTCTGCCAAATATCGGAAATCGGGCCGAAGCTGGTCCAGGCCGAGGCAGCGGGTATCAAGAGCGTATGGGAGAACGAAGGATACCCGACGGCGACACCGTGTTGAGGTACGCGCGTCGCGGTCAAATCGGCGGTGGAGTAGCACTAACCTATCCGCCGCTACAGTACCAGCGTCGGAATTAATCCGGCAAAGCGCAATCCCGGCGGATTTGGTGACCAGGACGATTGCAAAGTCCTTTTCATCCGCTCATGGTGAGCCTGTCGAACCATCAACCGTCGGAACGAGCATCCTTCGACAAGCTCAGGATGAGCGGGAAAAATGGTTACGAGGCGACTTTGCAATCGTCCTGATTTGGTGACGCCGGCGTTGGGACGCCGGCGACGGTCGGCTGATATGCTGACCGGGCAATTTCCAATCTGGAGCAGCGATTATGCCCGAGATGACAGAATACCCCTCCGGTTCGCCCTCGTGGGCCGACCTGCTGAGCCATAACGGACAGGCCGCCAAGGACTTCTATACCGGCCTTTTCGGCTGGAAATACCAGGACCACCCGGTTGGTCCGGACATGGTCTATACGATGTACACTCACCAGGGCGCGGCCGCCTGCGCCTCTGCCGAGGCCGGGCCGGGGCAGGAAAACCTGCCGGCCCACTGGAGCGTGTACGTGACTGTGGACGACCTGGAGGCGGCTGTCGAGCGGGTCAACGCGGCCGGCGGGAGCGTGGTTTTCGGGCCCATGGACGTTACGCCGATGGATGGGGCGCCGGTGGGCCGGATGGCGGTTATCCAGGACAAGGAAGGGGCGTATCTGCGGCTGTGGTATCCCATGGCCCACGCCGGGGCCAGCGTGATGCACGAGCCCGGCGCGCTTACCTGGTTTGAGCTGGCGACGACCGACCCGGAATCGGCGGGGGCGTTTTACGACCAGGCGCTGGGGACGCAGACTATCCCCGACCCGGACCAGCCGGAGTTTCCCTACTGGCTGATACAGGTGGGCGGCAACCACGCCGCCGGCATCATTCAGATTGGCGAGGATTGGGGGCCGGTGCCTCCCAACTGGGGCGTCTATTTCGGCGTCAACGACGTGGACGCTACTGCCGCCAAGGCGCAGGAATTGGGCGGCGGTGTGGTGGTGGAACCGCGGGACATTGCCGACTTTGCCCGTTTCGCGGTGCTGCGGGATGCAGAGGGGGCGGTGTTCTCCGTCATCAAGCTGAACGAGTGGTGACCGGGTGTAGGGGCAACAGGACTATCGCATATGAAATTACAACCTCGTCACTCCGGCGAAAGCCGGAGTCCAGAGTGTACGGCGTGCTCGGATATTCGGGACGAAACTGACGAGTTCGGTCACTGGATTCCGGCTTTCGCCGGAATGACGGGCATTAAACCTTCCATATGCGATAGCCCCTACAAAGTGCCCGGCGGGTAGTTTTCCAGCCACCAGCGGGCGATTTCGTCGCGGCGGGCGAACCAGACGCCGGGATGGCTGCGAGCGTAGCGGAGGAAACGGTCCAGGGCGCGGGAGCGGGCCGGGCGGCCGGCGATGCGACAATGGAGGCCGACGGACATCATCTTGGGGTGAGTGCGGCCTTCTTCGTAGAGTACGTCAAAGGTGTCTTTCATGTACTCGTAGAAGTCGCCGACGCTGTTGAGGCCGCCGCGCCAGAAGCGGGAGTCGTTGGTCTCAAAGCTGTAGGGCAGCACCAGCCAGGGGTTGCCGTTGACCTCGGTGTAATAGGGCAGGTCGTCGTTGAAAACGCCGCTGTCGTAGATGAAACCGCCTTCGTTCACCACCAACTCGCGGGTGTTGACGCTGGGGCCGTAGCGGGTGAACCAGCCCACGGGGCGGACGCCGGTGGTGGCAGTCAGCGATTCCACCGTCATGCGAATGGCTTCGGCCTCTTCATCGCGGGTCTTGTTGTGGTATTCCTCCCAGCGGTAGCCGTGGCCGCAGACTTCGTGGCCGCGCTCCACCACGGCGCGGGCGACTTGGAGGTTGCGCTCCAGGGCCACGGCGCAACAGAAGAAGGTGCTGGGCGCACTGTGCCGGTCCAACAGGTTCAGGATGCGCCAGACGCCGACGCGGCTGCCGTACTCGAAAAAGGACTCGTTGAACAGATCCCGCTGGCCGGGCGGCACCGGGGACGGGACTTCGTTGTTGGTTTCGTGGTAGGCGTCGCCGTCCAGCAGGGACGCCTCGCTGCCCTCCTCGTAGTTGACCACTACGGAGATGGCGATGCGGGCGTTGTTGGGCCAGCGGATGACGGGCGGGTTGGCGCCGTAGCCGATGAAGTCACGTTGATGATTGGTCATTTTCGTCATGTTCCTCATTGAGCTGTTGCCTGATAATGCCCAGCTGTTCAACTACTGATTCCAGCACCTCGGAATGTTCAACGCCTGTGGGTACGTGGATTGGCTCAAAACTAGTGCCATCTGGAGTTTGTAGCCAAAGAGGTGTTTGACCGTGCAACGCCCACAGTTCGAAATCAATACCGAACCAGAGCGCGATGTCGTGAAAGCGGAAATTCCGACCGTAGCCGTGCCACCGCGACGCAACTCTAGAGCGGCTAGCGTCCGCCCAGCCGTTGGCGATGATCCGCTCCGTGGCATCATTCACTAATCCCACCAAGTTGAGCACCCGACGCGGAAATTGCTGGCCCAACTCGTCGGAATGGACGGGCAGGAAGGCGTCGCTGTCCATCTGCTCGGTCAACCCACGCAGTTGTTCAATATCCCTCACTGCCGCCCCTTCGCCAGCTGTGCTGGCTTGTGCTTCCATTCGCTCCAGCAAGGCCCGCCAACTGGTTGCAATCATCTTGCGCTCGCTGCCGTCAATAGCGGCGCACCGTAAATCGCCGGATTCAGAGATCGTGGTCAACGTATGATTCGCCTCCGCCCGCCCGCACAGCTCCGGCCATAGCGTTTCCATGCGTTGCGCCGGGGCAACGAACAGTAGCGCAGAATGGCCTTCTTCTGGTAGCCGCGCGAGATAGGTGTTCGGCTGGTTGTCAGTAAGGCCGGCCCAGAACTTCGCTTCGATGAGTACCAGCTCCATTCCGTGCTCGTCGTAGCAACCCAAATCAACGCGCTCCCCTTCCTCGCCGCTGGCCTCGGTTAGGAACCGGGCAAGGGAACCGACTTCCACCCCAGTATCCAGTAGCATACGCTCCAGGGCGTTTCGCGCTGCTTCGGACTGTTGCAGGATGTGCCGCAACGCTTCGGTAGCGGCCCGCTCGGTTTGGTTGGTGAAAATCGGCAGGATTTGGGCGAACAACGTAGTGTTGGTTGTCATTACCTATTTCCTTGATCTTGGAGCATTGGCTGACCGAATGCCTGAACCACAGGGCAAGTTGGAGTATGCCGGGAGTTCCTGGATTCCGGCTTTCGCCGGAATGACGATGCAAGGGTATTACGGTAGCTACCGCATCCATGTCCCGCACGCCCATTGTACGGCGTCGGCCACATCCTGCTCGGTTATGCCCAACTCCGCTATTTTTGCCCACACTTCTTCAATCGGAGCCGCCTCAATCGGGGTCAGCACGATGCGCCCGTTTTCCGCGGTGACTTCAAAATATATCGAGTCGGGGAAATCGGCGAGAACGCCCTCGGGGACAGTGATTTGATTCTCGTGGGTCAGCACGGCTACCGAAGTTGGGGCTGTCTCCTGTGATGTTGATAATTTGCGCTTTGGTTCGATAGTCATGCGTTGCCTCCTGTGGGCCGAACGGCGTTTGGTCGTGGATATGAAAAATCGTAGCATATTACCTGTTAGGCGCACTACGCCGGCATCTGCACCGGCCGGCACACCGGCCGGTTGTACGGGCGCGGCGGGCAGTAGGCGGAGCGGGAGCGGGCCGGGTCGCCGGCGACGACGATCATGATGTTGTCGGGGTCGCGGACGACCGGGAGCATGGTTTCGGGGCCTTCGGTGTCCAGCCACTTGGGCCAGAAGTAGGGGTCGCCGGCCTCGACGTTGCGGCCGTAGCGCAGTTCCTTGTAGCGGCGGACCCGTTCCACGGGAATGCGAGCGCGTTCGTACAGGTAGATCTGGACGTCGCGTTTCGTCCAACCTTCGTCGTGCAAGCCCTGAGCGATGAGCGGGCTGACCACTGCCAGCAGGTGCCCGCCGTGGATCATGTTGTGGTTCAGGTTGCATAGCGAGTCGGCCAGGATCCAGAGGGCGAACTCCATGCTGCCGGAGCCGGCCGGGCTGTTGCCGCGCGGGGCGTCGGCGGCGAACACGGTGACGCAGCTTTCATCGGCGGGGTAGCCAAAATCGGTATGAATGGGCGTCCAGGGCGTGGCGATGTCGGCGCCGATGCAGTAGGAATACTTGGCCGGCGAACCCAGGGTTGACTTGTCGCCGGTGTCGGGCCGGCCGTCGCCCAGGTTGATCATCAGCAGCCGCAGGGCGCGGCCGATGGTGGCATTGGCGCGGCTGCCGTGTCCAAACAGGCCGATGCCGTGATTGATGCCAAGCCGCTCCACCACCGGGCCGCTGACGATAATCAGGGGCGCGGCCGGGTCGCTGGTGGCCTGCAATCCGCGCATATCGAAGCGCTCGTCCAACGCAGCGTCCACGGCAGCCAGAACCACGGGCATATATTCGGGGCGGCAGCCGGCCATCACGGCGTTGATGGCTACTACTTCGACGGTGACTACGCCCATTCGGGGCGGCATCAATCCCAGGATTTCGCCGCCATCGCGCCCGGACGCAGCGACGAACTCAGCGACAGCAGTCTCCGTAGGCGGAACGATGGGCAAGCCGTCGGTCCAGCCGTTTTCGAAATAGGTTTCGATGGTGTCCAGCGCGCCCTGGACCGTGTCCAGGCCGGTCAGGCGGCGCGTTTGTTCATGAGCGAGCATGAGAATTGGCAGCAATCCGCTGATGAATTTCTGGATTCCGGCTTTCGCCGGAATGACGGAAACAGCACCCGAAATGACGGAAACAGCACCCGAAATGACGGAAACATTGCGATGAGCTAACTGCTTGCTGCTCCGGTGATTGCAGCGACCACCTGGGCCGCCACCGCGCGGGCGCGTTGGGCGGCCTGATCCCGGTTGCCCAACGGGTGGGGAATTGACACCAGCGGCAGGTTCCCGAGCTGGTTGGCCCCGGCGATGGAACCGGCCAGGCGGAGGAAGTTGGTGGTTGCGACCACCGTCGCCGGCTTGTTGGCATCCTCGAAGTTCACTGCGTCGAGCACACTGCCCGAGGTGCAGGAGCCTCAAAGCGCCACACCCGAAATGAGGAAATCCGCTTCCGCGCCCATCTCGGCGATGATTTCCGCTTCGGCCGGCCGCGTTGACGTGAACTTGGTGCGCAGGACAACCCGGCTCACGTCAAACTCGCTTTGCAGTACTTCAGCCAGGCTGGCAAAAAAGAAGCTGGAAGTGTCGTTGCCGTTGTCCAGCAGGCCGGCCACTTTGCCGGCTACGCTGCCCAGCCTGGGGGTCAGCATCCGGTTGGTTTGTTGGACAAAGCCGGTTGGATCCAGATAGGCTATCCGACCGATTTCGGGCGCTGTCGCCACCGGAGTCTGCATGATTGCCGCCTCAACAACAGGTTTGGGCAATCATATCACGCCAACCGGGAAGGTGACGTGATGCGCTCACGCGTACCCACTTTCACCTGAACTGTCATTGCGAGCGCAGCGCGGCAATCTCGTTGCCGGAGGAGTCGTCGCTCAATTCAGCGAGATTGCCATCCGCCTGTGGCGGACTGCGCTCCTCGCAATGACAAAGTGGGTACGCATGAGCGTGAGGTAGCGTTGCAATTTAGGTGGTTCAGTTTCCCAGCGGGGTATCCGAGCGGCTAAAACTGCTGCTACGCCAACGGGATTGCCACGCTACGCTCGCAATGACAAAAACCAAACCACCTAAAACGGAACGCTACCTGAGCGTGATGCGTTATGGCAATCACCGGCCATTCGTGCTACGCTTGTATCCGCCGCCGAGTTTGGGTAAAATCGTCGCCTGCTATTCCCATCGGGAACCCGGCATACGCCTCGATTTCGGACTGGGGAAGGCAATCCATACGGAGGAAAGGGTGATTGGATGTACTAGGTACTCACGTGCTGCTGGAACTCAGAGATTGTGACCCCGAACTGCTTGACGACCTGTCCTACATACGGCAGGAATTGCTGCGCGCCGCGTCCGCGGTTGACGCGCACGTAGTAGGAGAGTCGTTCCACCAGTTCACGCCCCAGGGCGTGACCGGCATTCTGTCCATCGCCGAATCGCACATCTCCATCCATACCTGGCCGGAGCATCGTTACGCGGCGGCGGACGTATTCACCTGCGGCGATGGCACCATGCCAGAGCGGGCCGCCGCACTAATCATTGACGCATTGCGTTGTCGAGACCCCCAGATCACGCAGATCCGCCGGGGACTCAATGGCGCCCGCGTGGCCGAGCTCCAGGCGACGACGACCTGAACCGCTGACCGGCTCATGGCGGCGGTTTGGCCCGCCGGACTTCGGGTTGCCCCCTTGCCCGGACCAAACCCCGACCCGAAAGGCGCTCCAATGGCCAGCTATCCCATGGAAGAGATCACCGGAAAGTGGGTGATCGAAACCGTAATGCCCGACCTGGCGATCATGCTGAAGGTCGATGACGTTCTCTATTCCGGCCACACGGGATTTCAACGGGTGGAGGTAGTCCACTCCGGTGTGTACGGGCGCAGCCTGCTGTTGGACGGCAAAACCCAATCCACCGAGCGGGACGAGCACATCTACCACGAAACCCTAGTGCATCCGGCGTTGCTGTCGCATCCGAACCCCCGCGACGTGTTCATCGGGGGCGGCGGGGAAGGCGGCACCCTGCGCGAGACGCTGGTTCACCGCACGGTTGAAAACGTGGTGATGGTTGATCTGGACCGCCAGGTCGTTGACCTGTGCCGCCAGCATCTGCCGCAGCATCACCAGGGCGCATTCGACGACCCCCGCGCAACGCTGGTATTCGACGACGCCCGCAATTATCTGGCATCCAGCAGCCAACAATTCGACGTGATGATAATGGATCTGGTGGACCCGCTGGAGGGTGGCCCGGCGTATCTCCTCTATACTGAGGAGTATTACAACATCGCCCGGGCCCGATTAAAACCGGGCGGCATCCTGGTGACGCAATCCGGGCCGGCAGGGTACTTGAGCCTCCATGAGTGCTTCACCACCATCTACAAGACGCTGGAGAGCATCTTTGCCCACACGTTGCCGTATCACGCCCACGTACCTTCGTTCATCACCATTTGGGGTTTCACCATGGCGTCCGACGCCCCATTGCCGCAGTTGGCGCCGGCAGAGCTGGACCTTCGCATCAAGGAACGCCTGGCTCGTCCCCTGCGCCACTACGATGGCGAAACCCATGCCGCGACGTTCGCGTTGCCCCGACACATCCGCGACGGCATCGCCGGCGAAACGCGAATCAACCGGGACGACGCGCCGGTGTTCATGGTTTAGGCGTTGGCGCGCCGCCTTTGCTACAATGCGAATATCAGAGTTGCCGGAGGCAATCTACCGGGCAATCAGCGGCTGGCGGGTGTGGGTGACGCTGCTGCTTCTGGCATCGTTAATTCTGAACGATGCCGTGCTGGGAATACGGGAAGGCCAGACGATTGTAGAGGCGCTAACGCGCATATCACACCTCCGGTTGCTGTTATTAGCCATTGTGTGCGGCGTAATCGCCCAAGCCGCTATCGGGGCGGTACCGTTCACGCTAGGAGTTGCCATGACGATGATAGATTTCGCCCTGCGCCGCCGCCAAGGGTGGCGCGAAGAGGGCATAAAAGCGGAGCGGGACCGCTGGCTGGAACGGCAGAGGAACATTGCGGCCATTATTGCTGACTCCGTGCTGACCGACGAGGCCAAGCTGCAAGCCATCGCCGCCATCAATGCGGCGGATGACGCATAATAGGTTCTGAACAGGCCGGGCGGAAGCTCATTGGCCCGCCCCCTGCGCCGCCGCCAGCTCAGGAAAATCCGCCAGCGGCAGGACTTCGCCCGTTTCCTCCCAGCGTCCCACCAGCGTTCGTATGGCATCGGGAACCCGGCGCGTTCCACCAGTGTCGGCGTAGAAGCCTACGTACACTGCTTCGATGGTGGTCAATGCTGCCGACTCGGGATCATCGCCGTCCGGGAATATAGCCACTTCCAGGATCAGGCTGGTGTTGCCGATGCGCGCTACCCGCGCCCGCAGGTCCAGCATCTCATCGACCCGTACCGGAGCCTTGTATTCGATGGTGATCTTGGCTACGGCGCTGTCGAAATAGCCGGCGGCGGCAACACGGTAGATGCTGAACCCCAGGTTGCGGAAATATTCGGCCTGGGCCACCTCCAGCCAGCCCAGGTAACTGCCGTTGAACGCGATGCCCTGAGCGTCGCATTCCTGCCAGCGCACCCGCACCGGAGCGCTGAAACGGTAATCCCGGCGCCTGATGGTCATGCTATGAGCCGTCGCCAGGCCAACCCAAACCGGCCAGGAAAACCCGGTCCGAATTGGTCAGGGGAGCGGTTGCCAGCAAATCGGGGCGCAGACGCAGCGTCCGTTCCAGGGATTGCCGGCGTCGCCACCGCTCAATCTCCGCGTGGTTGCCGGAGCGCAGGACTTCGGGCGTCTTCATGCCCCGGAACTCGGCGGGACGGGTGTAGAGCGGGTGCTGGAGCAGGCCGGACGTGATGCTGTCCTCACGCACGTTGTCTTCGGAGCCGACGACCGCCGGCACGAAACGGGAAACGGCGTCGATGATCACCATGGCCGCCAGCTCGCCGCCGGTCAGAACGTAGTCGCCGATGGATACTTCGTGGGTGACCAGCCCCTGGCGGATGCGCTCGTCTACGCCGGCATAGTGTCCGCAAATGATGACCAGGCCCGGGGCGGCCGCGAACTCGTCAACCATTTTCTGATTGAGCGTTCGGCCCTGTGGCGAGGTTAACACAATCGGCGCGCGCTCCCGTTGGTTGACGGGCAGGGTTTTCAGGGCAGTGTCCACTGCGGCGAATATCGGCTCCGGTTTCATGACCATGCCCGGCCCGCCGCCGAACTGATAGTCGTCGGCGGTGCCGTGCCGGTCCGTCGTGAATTGCCGAATGTCGGTAGCAGTCACTGACACGAGACCGCGCTGGACGGCCTTCCCGAGGACACTGTAATCGGTGATGAACCGGAAAGCGTCCGGGAACAGGGTCAGAACGTGGAAGCGCATCACCCTCACCCCAACCCTCTCCCGTCAAGGGAGAGGGAGCAGAGATGACCCAATTCTAGGCAGGTTGCAGTTCCAGGACGGGCAGGCGGTTGCTGTACGCCTCGCCGCCTTTCATGATCATAAGCAGCCGCGTCCGGTCGCGGAGTACCGAGATGTTGCGCAGGGGGTCGCCGTCCACCACCAGGATGTCGGCCAGCTTGCCGGGGGCGATGGTGCCCACGTCCTTGCCGAGGCCGCAACATTCGGCCGCGTAGCCGGTGGCGGACTGAATGGCCAGCATATTGCTCATGCCCTTTTCCACCATCAGTTCCAGCTCGCGGGCGTTGTCGCCGTGGACGAACCCGCCGGCGTCGGTGCCGGCGACGATGCGGACGCCTTCCTTGATGGCCAGTTCCGTGCTTTTGATGTGAATGTCCATCAGGGCCTGGGCGCGGACTTTGATGTGGGGCGCGCTGACGGTGCTGTGGAAGTCGTACACCTCAAAGGTGGGCGTGAAGAAGGTGCCCTGGTCGGCCATCATTTTGAGCATATCGGGGTCGGTGGCCAGGTAGCAGCCGTGCTCAATTGAGCCGGCCCCGGCCTTGATGGCGATGGGCAGGCCGGTTCCGCCCACGGCGTGGCACAGGGTGCTGCGGCCCAGGGCGGCGGCTTCGTCCACCAGGGCTTTGGCTTCATCCAGGGCGTAAGCCTGATCCAGCGGGCCGTTGCCGGGGCGGCCGGAGGCGCCGCCGGTGGTGGCGAACTTGATCTGGTCGGCGCCGCAGCGCACCAGCTCCCGCACTTTGGCCCGGACGCCCTCCGGGCCGTCGGCCACGCCGTCGGGGGACAAGGGGTCGTGGCCCAGGATGGCCTTGCGGTGGCCGCTGCCGCTGACCTTGTCTTCAATGCCGCCGGTGGGGGACATAATGTTGATTGAGATGATGAGGCGGGGGCCTTTGATGATCCCCTCTGCAACGGCCATTTTGAAGCCGGCGTCCAGGCCACCGGCGTCGCGGACGGTGGTGTAGCCGGCGGCCAGGGTATCCTCAATAACCTGCGCCGTCTTGATGTTGGCCAGGGACATGGGCTCGTCCATTCCCCAGCGGCCGCTGAGGCTGTAGCCGCCGGAGGCCAGATGGTCATGCACGTCAATCAGGCCGGGCATGATGGTTTGCCCGCTGGCATCGCGAACCTCGGCCCCCTCGGGAATGGGTACCGAGGCCCTGGGCCCCGCTTCGATGATGCGCTCGCCATCGATGAGCACGGCGGCGTTTTCCAGCGCCGGCCCACCGGAGCCGTCAATCAAGTTCCCTCCGACAATCGCCAGCATAGCGTACCTCTCGCAAAACCCGGTGTGGTTTCAGTTCGTCATAGGGTGGTCGGACGCGATGCCCGAACCAGTGTGGCGATGCTAAATTGGCCGCCGGCCCTTGTCAAGGCAACAGTGGCTCGACCTAACCCAACGTTACCATGACCGGCTCTCCGCTCTTTACGCCCAGAGCCGCCGCGGCGCTCCCATTCACTACCACGACCTCCAATCGTCCGTGGCTGCCCAACAACGCGCGGAGGCCGTCGCCGGGCGGGTCATGGAAGGTACGGGACAAGCCGACGATGGTATGTCCGGCTATATTTACCGTCACCGCCCGCTTTTCCTCCGGTGCAACCAGCCGGTGCAACGTCGCCGCAGTAACGTCGGTGACCAGGTTGCCGAATGCGTCGGCGTAGATGACCTGGCCACGTATCGCGTTGCCATCGGGCTGTGGGCTGGGCAGCGACAGCGCGATGATGGTCGCCGCGGGTTGGCCCAGCATATCGGGCGTGACGCCGCGGGACAGGTGGGCCGCTATGGGAGCGAACACGTCGCGCCCGTGGAAGGTGGCGCTCACCGGATGTTGCCAGTAGGCCGGGTTGGTCAGTCGCCAGGCGCGGCCGGCGGCCGGCACAACCGCTGAGCCGGAAGCTTCGACCTCTCCAAAGGTATGGTCATACTCTCGGCACACCAGCGTCAGCAGGCCGTTGTCCGGCGCCAGGTAGCGGCCATCGGGGGTATCCAGGAGGATGGCGGAGCGGTCGGTTCCCACGCCGGGGTCAACGACGGCGACGAAAATGCTATGCCGGGGGAAATAACGGCGTGAATCAGCCAGTACGACGGCGCCGTGGCTTACGTTCTGGGGGCCGATGCCGTGGGTCAGGTCAATTACAGGAACATCGGGGCTGATACTGGCGATTACCCCTCGCATCATACCGACGTAGGCGTCGGTATGACCGAAGTCGGTGAGGAGGACGATGGGCGGCGTGGTCATCGCCCACAAGGCGTCAGGTCAATCAAACCAACGCCACCATATGAAAATATCACAGGACATATCGAGGCCACTGCCGGCTTCATCCAATGGGCAGTAACGGCTTAAAAACTCGCCCACGAAGAAGAACCAGCCAATGAAGATGGCGGCGACGATGAATGCCGGCCAATTGCGGGAAATGAACTTGAGAGTTTTCATTAGTCCCTCCCCGTCAGCTTGCGCAACTTGATAATCACGTCCATCATGCCGTTGGCGAACAGGATCGGGGAATACGCTAACCCTACGAAAACTGCGATGTTCTTGATAGTTTGCACAAAATCGGCGTCGAAAATTTCCATATCAATCCCGTGTACCCAACCGGGTGGACGACGGCGATGGCTACGACCCGGTGAAGCGGGCACTCAGGACGGACACCAGCAGGAAGACGACGATGAGGGCGATGGTCAGCTGGAACATGGTCCGCTCCAAGCCGCGGCGGGTGCGGATGGTGTTCTGGGCGCTGCCGAACATTCCGCTGCCGGCCTCCCGCACCTGGGACAGGATGATGAGGACCAGCACTATCGAGATTACGATTTGGGCGATGTTAAGCAGGCTCATTTTTCACTTCTCCGTAGGTTATTTTACCACGTCAGGACTGCTGCGCTTCCAGTCCTTCCTGAACCATGCGGAGGGCGAGTTCCGGTTGCGCCTGGCCTTTGGTGATGCGCATGACCTGGCCCATGAGGAAGCGGGCGGCGGTTTCCTTGCCGCTGAGGTAGTCGGCGACGGCTTTGGGGTTGGCAGCGATGGCCTCGGCCACGGCGGCCTCGATGGCGCCGGTGTCGCTGATCTGCGCCAACCCTTTCGCCTGAACTATATCGGCCGCCGCCCCCCCGGTGGAGTACATTTCTTCCAGCACGGTTTTGGCTAACGATGTTGACAACGTACCATCGTCAATCAGGCCCAACAGGTCTGACAACGCGCCCGGCGCAACCGGGGAGGCCGCAATGTCCTGGCGGTTCTGGTTGAGTAGATAGGTGAGATCTCCCAAGATCCAGTTGGCAACTTCTTTGGCGGCGTCCGACCGGCCGGCGTCGGACACGCCACGTCGGGATACGGTTTCCTCAAAGTAGTCGGCCATAGCCCGGGAGCCGGTGAGCTGGTCGGCATCGTATTCGGAAAGGCCGTAGTCGGACTGGAACCGGGCTTTGCGTTGGGGGGCCAGCTCGGGCAAAGCGGCCTCAAGTTCGGCCACCCACGCCGGCCCGATATTGAGTGGCGGCAAATCGGGTTCGGGGAAATAACGGTAGTCGTGGGCATACTCCTTGCTGCGCTGGGAGACCGTGACGGCCCGTTCTTCCACCCAGCCGCGGGTTTCCTGAACCACCGCTCCGCCGTCTTCGATCACTTTCCGCTGTCGCTCCACCTCGTACTCCAGAGCCTGATAGACGGCGCGAAAGCTGTTCATGTTCTTGACTTCGGTGCGGGTGCCGAAGGTATCGCTGCCCAGAGGCCGGATACTGACGTTGGCGTCGCAGCGGAAGTTGCCATCCTGCATATTGGCGGTGGACACGCCCAGGTACTGGACCATGGAGTGGAGAGCCATAAGGTACTGCCGCGCTTCTTCCGGAGAACGGAGGTCGGGTTTGCTGACGATCTCCATGAGGGGGACGCCGGAACGGTTGACGTCCACCAGAGAGTAGCCGGCGCCCCCGTCGCCGTCGGGGAAGTGCTGCATTTTGGCGACGTCCTCCTCCAGGTGAACGCGCTCCACGCCGATGCGGCGTTGGCTGTTGCCCGCGTCGTCATCGTTGGAGATGTCGAGGTAGCCGGCCACGGCCAGGGGAAGATCGTACTGAGAAATCTGGTAGCCCTTCATCAGGTCGGGATAAGGGTAGTTCTTGCGGTCAAATTTGGTGAACTCCGGGATGCGGCAGTGCAAGGCCAGGCCCGTCATCACGGTGTACTCAACCGCCCGACGGTTGATCACCGGCAGCGCGCCCGGCAGGCCCAGGCAAACGGGGCAGGTGCGGGTGTTGGGGGCCGCGGTCTGGTAGTCGGCGGGACAGCCGCAGAACATCTTGCTGCGGGTGTCCAACTGGACGTGGACTTCCAGGCCAATGACGGTTTCGTACTGCATAAGAGACGTTCCCGGTTTCTGTGGAGATTGGCAATCAGTATAGCAGGAAAGCCGGTTGACCCCGCTTTGGAAAAGCGCGGGAACATCGGGTAAAATCGTCGGAGAATACTGTGGTCGGAGACGTTTCCCATGGCCGCCACCCGCATTATCACCAACGCCTGGCAAGTCAGAACCCTCCCCGATATTTTCTACGAGGAGAAGGAACGTGTAGAGGACGGTATGCTCCAGGATCGCCCCATTTACCGCATCGCCCATCTGCTGAGAGAGCGCTACGAAGACCGGCCCGACGTGTTCATCTCGGGAACGGTGTTCATCTCCTACGACATCACCGACGGCAACCGTCGGGTGGGGCCGGACTTGCTCATCGCTTTTGACGTGAACAGCGCGGGGATCCGGGAGGGCCTGCCCAACTACTGGATTTGGGAAGTGGGGAAGGCGCCGGACTTCGTGATGGAAGTGGCGTCGCCGAGCACGGCGGCGAACGACCTGGGCCCGAAGCGGGAGTTGTACCAACGCATTGGCGTCCAGGAATACTGGCGCCTTGACCCGACGGGTGGGGAGTTGTACGGACGGGCGATAACCGGGGAGCGACTGGTGAACGGGGAGTATGAGGAGTATCCGCCGGAGTATGGGGAAGGTGGTCAAGAGCGGGGGTACAGCGAGTTGCTGGACGTGGTGTTCGCCTGGGACGGCAGGCAGGAGTTTGACGTGCTGGATCCAGCGACGGGGCTGACGATTGACAAGCGAGTGGCAGCGGAGGCCCGGGCCGCTGCCGCCGAAGACCAGGCCGAGGCCGCCGAGGCCCGCATCCGCGAGTTGGAAGAGCGGCTCCGTGGGGGAGAGGGATAGCGGGTTTTCCGGTTGGTGAACCCCCACACCGACCGCAGCAGCAGCATCCGGTACGGAGATACTCAACTGCCCGGCGGCTTGCCGGGCGCGGGAAGTGGGTGCGCGTGAGAGCGGCGGGCAATATTGACAACCCTCATGCGTACCCACTTTGTCATTGCGAGGAGCGTAGTCCGCCTCCGGCGGATGGCAATCTCGACGAGTGAGCGATGTTTGCTCCGGCGACGAGATTGCCACGCTGCGCTCGCAATGACAGTTTGAGGGAAGTGGGTGCGCGTGAGAGCGGCGGGCAATATTGACAACCCTCATGCGTACCCACTTTGTCATTGCGAGGAGCGTAGTCCGCCTCCGGCGGATGGCAATCTCGACGGGTGAGCGATGTTTGCTCCGGCGACGAGATTGCCACGCTGCGCTCGCAATGACAGTTTGAGGGAAGTGGGTGCGCGTGAGAGCGGCGGGCAATATTGACAACCCTCATGCGTACCCACTTTGTCATTGCGAGGAGCGTAGTCCGCCTCCGGCGGATGGCAATCTCGACGAGTGAGCGATGTTTGCTCCGGCGACGAGATTGCCACGCTGCGCTCGCAATGACAGTTTGAGGGAAGCGGGTGCGCGTGAGAGCGGCGGGCAATATTGACAACCGGGCGGATTTTAGTGTATCAATCTGCTACTGCTTGTGACCGCCAATTGGTAGATTGGCAGCCCTGCCACCGGAGGAGGAAACCATGCCCGACATTTACTACGCCAGGCCCAGCAACTTCCTTTCCGATCCCCGGGACCGCACCGTCGTCATCGGGGAATCTGAGGACGAAGTTCTCCAGAAAATGATTGAGTACTTGAGCAGCCCGGAAGCCCAGGCGCGCTACCCCGGTGTGGACGATCCCACCGAGCTGGAGAACAACATCCGCAAGTGCATCTTCAAGAAGGGCACCAAGGCCATCCACAACCGGCCTCCGGATGCGGAACACGCGCATTAAGCCGGCTCAGAAGCGCCCAGCATCGCCCCTGTTCCTGTCGGCAACGGGGGCGATTACTTTGCGTCTCAGCGTGACTCCGGAGACGCCGGCGCGCGGGTGACTTCGCGGGGCAACAGGACGCCGGCCAATACTGCCGTCCAACTCATGGCCCAGCAGGCGAGGAAGCCCGGCAAAAAGGAGCCTGAAATATCTCGGAAAGCTCCGGCCAGAATTGGCGAGACGAACATGGCGATTCCGGAAAAGGTCATAATCGAGCCATAGATTACCGCCAGGTTCTGGGGTGTGATGTCGCTCATACGGAGGGGCAAGGTGAGCAACATCGGCACATAGAACCAGGAGCCGAACCCGAGCACCGCCGCGGCGACGTAGATGGCGACGGTTCCAGGCAGCAGAAAAGTCCCGATGCCGCCCAATGCGGCGGCAACGCCGGAAATCAGGAAGATAGGACGGGCGGAGCCGAAGCGCAGCGGCAACGCGCCGCCAAGCAAAACGGCGAATACCCCAATAAAGGGGAGCACGCCGGTTACCAAACCCGCTTCGGCAAGGGACATACTGCGATGCTCGTTGAAAAAGGTTGGCAGCCAACCCGTCAACGCAGTGTATTGCACGAGGACACCGGCATCGGTCAGAACCAACAGGACCACCGTGCGGCCCCGCAACACTCCCCAGGTTTGACGCAACGTAATCGGCGCCGGGCGCGAACCGCTGAAAGGCGCGTCCCGCCCCGCAACGGCCCATGCTACAGCTCCAGCCACACCCAGCGCGCCGAAAAGGCTCATCGCAATTTTCCAGTCCGTCAGGGCAGCCAACGGAGCCGCGCCGGCCACTGAGATAGCTACACCCAGGCTTACCAATGCGGTGTTGAGGGCATTCATCACGAGCACTTCTTTCGGCGAGAACCAGCCCATGAGCAGGGGGCCGGTGGCGGTGACGGTCATGGCCAGCCCGACCCCATAGGCGAGACGGAGACAAAGCATTGCCCCGAAGTTTGGGGCCAGGAAGGACAACGCCAGGACTGCCATCGCGGTCCAACCTGCGAGGTTCGCCCGACGCACGCCGATGGCGGACACCAGCATCCCGCCCGGTATGCCCAGAACGGCGCCGACCAGCATGGGCAGCGAAATCAGCATCCCGGCGGCTACCCGGCTGATCTGATAGTCCGCAATGATGAGCGGCAACAACGGGGAAATGCCGAAAAGGTTCAACCCCAAGACCAGGTGGGCAGCCAGCGAAAGAGCGGCCATCACCCAGCGGTAATTGCTCGCCAAGGGCTGGGCAGCGGCAGAGTGCATCCCGCCCCGCTCCGGTAGCCTAGCGCAAACGTGGGGCGGGTTCCAAACCCGCCCCAGCAATGGCCAATGCGTTCAAATCGCTAATCCGTGGTGATGCCTTCGGCGCGCCGCAGGGTGTCGACGTCAAAGGGTATGTCCTTATCCTCGCCATTCAGCGCCGCCAACACCCGCTCGCCGGACAGCGGCAGTTCCTTGACCCGCACTCCGACGGCGTCGTACACCGCGTTGGCGATGGCGGCCGGCGGGCCGAAACCGGGCGGTTCGGCCACGGCGCGGGCGCCGAAGGGGCCATCGGGCGCCGGCACATTCACCAGCACGATTTCCGACTCCGGCAGGTCGATGGCGAGGGGCATCAGGTACGAAGCGAAGGACGGGTTGCGCACCGCGCCGGTGTCCGGGTCGAATTGCTGATCTTCGGTCAGGGCGCGCCCGATACCCTGCACCACGCCGCCGTCGAGCTGGCCTTCGACGGCCATGGGGTTGATGGCCGTGCCCACGTCCTGGGCCTGGACGTAACGGAGCACCTTGACCTGGCCGGTGTCCCGGTCCACCTTGACCTCGGCGGCCTGGGCGGCGAATACGGGCGTGTAGGGCATGCTGGAGAGCGCCGCCGTGCCGATGATGGGACCGCCTCGGGAGGTGATGCTGGCCGCCGCCAGTTGGGCGAAAGTCATCCCCTGGGGTTCGTTGTCCAGAACGTAGATGCGCCCGTCTTCGGAACCAAGGGCGTCCTCGGGTACGCCCAGCCGCTCCGAGGCCAGGGCAGTCAGCTTCTGAATGGTGTCCTGCGCCGCCCGAAATACCGCCGTGCCCTGGCTGTACACGACCCGGCTGCCGCCCGACTGCCCGGTGTAGGGCGCCATGTCGGTATCCCGCTTGGCGACGATGACGCTAGCCATGGGGATGCCCAGGGCTTCGGCGGCGATGGCGGCCAGCGAGGTGTCGCTGCCGGAGATGTCGGTGGAGCCGGTGAGCAGGCTCACGGTGCCGTCGTCGTTCACGCTGATGGCGGCGGTGGACGGGCCGCTGCCGCTGCGCCATTCGCACAGGGCGAGGCCCAGGCCGTGGCCGTCCTCCAGCTGGCGGGGCCAGTCCATCTTTTCCTTGATGGCCGCCAGGGTTTCCATGAGGCCGTTGGTGGGCACCACCGCGCCGCTCACCGACACGTCGCCTTCGCGCAGGGCGTTATGCACTCGCAGGTCAAAGGGGTCGATGCCCAGCTCGTGGGCGATGTGGTCCATGTGAGATTCCACGGCGAAGGTCATGTCCGCTACGCCGGACGCCCGGTAGGAACCGACGTAAATCTTGTTGGTATAAACGCCGTAGGAGCGCAGCCGGAAGTTGGGCACACGGTACGCGCCGATGCCGTGGCCGATGCCGGAGTTGGGGCCGGCGCCGAGGTACGCGCCGACGTCGAAGATGGTGTACGCCTCCCGCGCCGTGATGGTGCCGTCGCGCATCACGCCGGAGCGGATGTAGTTGGTCACCGGCAGGCGCGGGCCGTTCATGGTGAACACTTCTTCCCGGGTGTTGACCAGCTTGACCGGGCGTCCGGTTTTCATGGCGAGGAGAGCGGCAAAGGCCTCGAAAGTCAACCGCAATTTTGCTCCAAATCCGCCGCCCAGTTCCATCGCCACCACGCGGATGCGCGACACCGGCATCTCCAGCACGGCCGCCAGGGCGGCGCGGATCTGGTATGGCCCCTGGGTGGAGGCGTAGATCACCAGCCGGCCGTTGGGTTCGACATCGGCGACGCAGGCCATGGGTTCCAGGAAACCCTGGTTGATGCCCTGGGAGCGGTACACGTCCTCAACGACAAGGTCGGCATCCTGGAACGCCTGCTCCACGTCGCCCCGGTCGGCGTCCAACAGAGTGCTGACGTTGTGGCCCAGCTCGAAGCCGTAGCCTTCGTAGCTCTCCAACTCAGGATGCACGGTGGCGGCGTGGTCGCCCATGGCGGCCAGGGGGTTGACCACCGACGGCAGATCCTCGTACTCCACTTCGATGAGTTCGATGGCCTCCTGGGCGGTTGCCTCGTCGTCGGCCGCCACCGCGGCGATGGGCTCGCCGACGAAGTTCACCACCTCGCGGGGCATCACGTAGCGGTCGCGCAATGCTCCTGAGCCGTAACGGATGTCGGGGAAATCCACGCCCGTAACGATGCACCGCACGCCCGGCAGAGCGGCGGCCTTGCTGGTATCCAGCCGCGTGATGCGAGCATGATTGCGCGCGCTGGGCAGCAGTTTGCAGGCCAGCATCCCCGGCAGGTACACGTCGGAGGCGTAGGTGGCCCGTCCGGTGACCTTGTCGTGAGCGTCCACCCGAGGATGGTTTCTTTCCAGGACTTTGAACTGCGTCGTAGTCATTCCAAATTCCTCCGTAGTGTCAGGGTGGACGGATTAGCCGGCGCTTCGCATTTCTGCGGCGGCGGCCATGATGGCCTCCACCACCCGAGCGTACCCGGTGCAGCGACACAGGTTGCCGCCAATGGCGAAGCGCACGTCTTCCTCGGTTGGATTGGGGTTCTCCTGCAAAAACCCGGTAGCCGACATGATCAGGCCGGGGATGCAGAAACCGCATTGCAATCCGCCGTGTTCCACGAATGCCTTCTGCACCGGGCTGAGGCTATCGACGCCGGCCAACCCTTCGATGGTGGTGATCCGGGCATCATGGGCGCTGTGGGCCAGCACCAGACAGGACGTTACGGGCTTGCCGTCCATCAGGACGGTGCAGGCGCCGCAGTCGCCTTCGTCGCAACCTTTTTTGGTTCCGGTCAACTGCGCCTCGTCGCGCAGGCAGTCCAGCAGTGAATAGAACGGCTCCACCAGCATCTGCCGGCTTTCGCCGTTGATTGACAGGATCAGCGGCTGTTTCATCAGGTTTTCACCCTCACCCTAACCCTCTCCCATCAAGGGAGAGGGGATATTGGTATTGTTTTACCACGCGGTTTGCACGGCCAGGCGGCGGATGTCCTCAAAGGGCGGGCTGTCGCCGCTGGCGGTGGCCGCGGCGTGGCGCAAGGTGCGTTCCGTCAGGACTTGCGCGATTTCCCGGCGGTAGTCGGCGCCGCTGCGCACGTCGGCGATGGGACGGGAGGCCTGGGCGGCGATGCGGGCCGCTTCGGCGATATTTTCTGCGTTGGGCTGCTGACCTGCCAGGCGTCCCTCGGCTCCATTGGCGCGCATGGGAGTCGGCGCGACGGCGCCCAGGGCGATACGCACGCGGGCGCAGGTTCCGTCGCCGGCCAGGCTGACTACCGAGGCCACGCCCACCGCCGATATGTCCATGGCTCCCCGAGGGCTATGCTTGATGTACAGGCCGCCGGTGTTGGGCGCCGGGGTGGGCAGACGGAGTTCCGTCATGATCTCGCCCGGTTCCAAAGCGGTTTGCCCCGGCCCCACGAAGACCTCATCCAGTGGCAACCACCGTTCGCCGCCCGTGCCCACGATGCGGCACTGCGTATCGTAGGCCAGCAAGGCCGGCAGAGTATCGCCGGCCGGCGAGGCGTTGCAGATATTCCCGACTACCGTAGCCAGGTTGCGAACCTGCACGCCGGCGAAGGCTGTTGCGCCGGCCGCCAACGCGGGGTAACGGCTGCGGATGATACCGTTCTGTTCAATGTCTTCCACGGATACCAACGCGCCCAAGGTGAGGCCGTCATCATCGTTGAAACCGATCTCCCCTAAACCCGGCACGTGCTGCATACACACTACGGTCTCGGGACGCCACACGCCGGTGCGCCAACGCACCAGGAAGTCGGTGCTGCCCGCCACCAGCCGCGCCCTGTCGCCATGCTCGGCCAGCATCCCCAACGCTTCGTCAAGGGAGTGCGGCTCCAGGTAATCGAAACGAGCCATTCCAGCCCTCCAATGCCGGCCACAACCCCGGCGATTCCCCCAGCGGCCACCGTGACCGGTTCGTTGGCGATTATATGGCCCGCCGGATAGCCGGTCAACGCAGCCGGGCGCTCATGCAGGGCCTTTCGGTTTTCATATTTGTCATTGCGAGCATAGCGAAGCAATCTCGTCGAGGCGCTGCGGCTAACCACAAACAGTTCCGTTCCAACGACGAGATTGCCACGTCGCTGCGCTCCTCGCAATGACAACCGAAAGACCCTGGGCGCTCATGCGTACCCACTTTCCACATCTGTCATTGCGAGAATGCCCCCAGGCATTCGTGGCAATCCCGTTGTGGTACTGACGGCGGTTCACAACAAGCCCCGGCTCCGCTGACGAGATTGCCGCGCTACGCTCGCAATGACAAAGCGGGTACGCGTGAGAGCCGGGCGCCGTTGACCGGCGCCAACAGCGGCGCAAAACCGTAGGGGCTGGTTTCAAACCTGCCCCTACGGGATCGTTTGTTTATGCCAGCAACCGCCGCGCTGTGTTCACCACCCGCTCCGCGTTGGGCAGGTAGATATTTTCCAGGGCGCGGCTGTAGGGCACCGGCGTGTGGGGCGGCGTCACGCGGGAGGGCGGCGCGTCCAGGTAGTCGAAGGCTTCCTCGGCGACGCGGGCGCAGATGTCGGAGGAGATGCTGCACACCGGCGTGTCCTCGTCCACCACCAGCAGCCGGTGGGTGCGCCGCACCGAGTCCAGCACGTGATCGTAGTCGATGGGGGACACGCTGAGCAGGTCGATGACCTCGGCGTTGACGCCCGCTTTCGCCAGTTCCTCGGCGGCTTCCACGGCCACCCAGGTCATCTTGCTGATGCCCACCAGGGTGATGTCGGAGCCGGGGCGCACGGTGCGGGCCTTGCCCAATGGGATAGTGTACATTTCCTCGGGGACGGGGCAGGTGTCGCCGTACAGACCCTTGTGCTCGAAGAAGACCACCGGGTCGTCGTCGCGGATGGCGGACAGCAACAGCCCTTTGGCGGTGTAGGCGTCGGAGGGGCAGACCCCCTTCAGGCCGGGGATGTGGCTGAACAGGGAGTAGAAGGACTCGGAATGCTGGGCCGCGCTGCCGAAGCCGGCGCCGATGCGGGTCAGCATGACGAAGGGCACCTTGACCTGCCCGCCGAACATATAGCGCATCTTGGCGGCGTTGTTGAGGAGTTGGTCCATGCAGACGCCCACGAAGTCAACGAACATCAGCTCGGCCACGGCGCGCATTCCGGTGGACGCCGCGCCGATGGCGGTGCCGACGAAGGCCGCTTCGGAGAGGGGAGTGTCCAGCACGCGCTCGTTGCCGAACTCCTGGATCAGGCCGCGGGTGGTGCGGAAGGCGCCGCCCCAGGCATCGACAATGCCCAGGTGCTCGCGGCCGGCGCCGCCGGCGATTTCCTCGCCCATGATGATGACGGTCTCATCCCGGCGCATCTCCTGGAGCAGGGCCTCGTTGATGGCCTCGCGGGTCTGGAGTTCTCGGGTTTCGCCGGGTGGCGGCAGCATTGGGGTTTCAACCATGGTAGTCATATTTTCAGCCTCCAAGAGGGGTGATGGTAACGGAGCCGTCGGTTACGGCGTCAATGGCGACGTGGTTGTTCCAGAGCAGGGCCATTCCGACCAGGGGGTGAGTGCCGGATTGCACGGCGCGGGTCAGACGACGGCTGCCGCGCCATAGTATCAGCGCGTTGCCGATGGGAACCCTGATAGTTTGGCCGGTAGCGGGCGTGATTGGAATCTCGTCGTTCAGCGTAAGGTCAAGTTGGAGTACAAAGCGTTCTGGCAAGGCCAACTCCCCGGTGAACCCGGTGTCAATGATAGCGTCCAACTGCTGCCAATCACCCTGTCCGCTTTGAATAACGACGGGTATCCAGGCCAGGTTTGGGTCGCCGATACGTCCGTAAATCATAGTACGGGCGCTTCGTAATAACCGCCAAAAAAATACACGGCGGAGTAGCCGACTCGGATGCAGTAGCCGAATGCATCGGGCAGCCTTTCGTGCAACCGGCGACTGGCTTCGGCGTCGTTTTCGTCGATTTCGTACTCCCCGCTGTTGACGTCGATGACTACGAGCTTGTCGATGTCGGCTTCGGTGAGGGTGGGCCGGATTTTTTCGCGGTAGATGGTTTCCGCAAACTCGGCCCGCTCTTCAGGGCCAAGCTTGGGTACGGGGACGTTGCCGGTTTGAGTGGTCATGTTTCTTTCAGCCTCCGAGGGGCGCGACGGTTACGGGGCCGTTGGCGATGACGTCAATGGTGATGCGGTGGTTCCAGAGGAATTCCATGCCGAGAAGAGGGGTAGCGCCAGCCTGAATTACCCTGACGTCACGAGGAACACCGTCCCAGAGCAACTGGGTGAAACCGGGAGACACGATGCGGGTTTGTCCGATGGCAGGTGTCGCTCTTTGGTTTTGATCGAGCGTCAGGGCGAGTTGGCGTATATGGAGTTCCGGCAAAGCTAACTGCCCATTGAAGCCAGTGTCGATTGTGATGTTCATAGTACGCCAATTACCGTTGCTATCTCTGATAGAGATAGGGTAGCGTTGCAATTTAGGTGGTTCAGTTTTACGGCAATGCATTCGAGCGGCCAAAACTGCTGCTGCGCCAACGAGATTGCCACGCTGCGCTCGCAATGACAAAGACCAAACCACCTAAAACGGAACGCTACCTAGAGATAGCGATAACAGGCCGGCGGGAGCGGGTAACCTGACCTTGAATCACAATCGCGGCTCCTCATCGTAACCGCCCATGAAATACGCGGCAGAGTAGCCGACGCGCATTCCGTAGATGCGGGCTTGCGGAACACGCTCGCGCAGCTTGAAGTTTCCCGTTATGTCGTCGTCGTCAATTTCGTACTCGCCGCTGTTGATGTCGATGTGAACGAATTTGCCGATGTCCGCTTCCGTAAGCGTCGGCCTGATTTTCTCCCGGTAAATCTTTTCGCCCATATCGGCGACTTCGTCAGGGGTGAGGTTGGAATTGGGCGTTGAGGTTGTCATATTTCAGCCTCCCAAGGGAGTGACCGTTACGGGGCCGTTGCTGATGGCGTCAATGGTGATGCGGTGGTTCCAGAGAAACCCCATGCCAACCAGTGGTTCGGAATCCAGTTGCAGAATTTCTGCCCGTCTCCGAGTTCCTTGCCAAACAACCGTGGCTTCGGCACAGGGTACCCGTACAAAGACCCCGGTCGCCGGCCTTGCGTCAATCCATTCTGTAACCGACAGGCCCAGGCGGTTCATGTATTGGGTAGGCAGCAGCAATTGGCCGTTGAAGCCGGTGTCCAGTATGAACTGGATAGTGTGCGGGTTGCTCTGACTGTCCAGAATGGTAACCGGAACGAGCGGCTTGCGTGTGGCGATTACTCTGCCGGAGGTCATAGCTCCGGCTCCTCATGCCACCCCAGAAATACGGGAGCGGAGTAACCGACCCGGATCATGAATCCGCGGGCGTCGGGAACTCTTTTCCGCAACCGGTGAGTGGCATCAAGCATTTTCTCGGCAATCTCGTACTCGCCGCTGTACACGTCCACGTACACGAACCTGCCGATGTCCGCTTCGGTCAGCAGCGGCCTGATTTTTTGACGGTAAATCAGTTTGCCCAACGCCGAGATTTCGACGTCGGTCAGATTGGGCTGGCCCTTGCCAATGTCCATGACCATGTTCGTCATCCTGTTGATAGGCGCTACACCGGCATATTCGCGCCCCGCCGCATCATGTCCACCGGGTAGTCGGCGTACACGTCCTCGTAGATTTCGTGGGGCTCGGGCAGCGGGCTGGCGTCGGCGAAGGCCACGGCGTCCTCCATCAGCTGCCGGGCTTCCTCATCCATCTGGTCCATCTCTTCGGCGGTGATGACGTTGCCCTGGGCGACCATGTGGTTGCGGAAAGTGAGCAGGGGATCGCGGGCCCGCCAGTGATCCTCTTCTTCCTTGGTGCGGTAGGTCAGCGGGTTGTCGAACACGGTATGGCCGTAGTAGCGGTAGGTGCGCGCTTCCAGCAGGGACGGCCCGTCGCCGGCCCGGGCGCGAGCCACCGCTTGACCGGCGCCCTCGTACACCGCCAGCACGTCCATGCCGTCCAGGTGGAAGCCGGGCATATCGTAGGACGCGGCCCGGTCGGCCACGTTGGCCACGGACAGGCCGTACTCCACCGGGGTGGATTCGGCGTAGCCGTTGTTTTCGCAGCAGAAGATGACGGGCAGTTTCCACACCGAGGCCAGGTTCATGCACTCGTGCAGCACGCCCTGGTTGGCGCCGCCGTCGCCGAAGAAGGCCACGGCCACGCGGCCAGCTTCTGGATCTTGGAGGTCAGCGCCGCGCCCACGGCCAGGGGCACGCTGCCGGCCACGATGCCGTTGGTGCCCAGCATCCCCTTGCTCATGTCGGCGATGTGCATGGAGCCGCCCTTGCCCTTGTTGGGGCCGTGGCTGCGTCCGAAGAGTTCGGCCATCATCAGCTTAGGGTCAACGCCCTTGGCGATACAGTGGCCGTGGCCGCGGTGGGTGCTGCCGATGTAATCGTCGTCGGTGAGGTGGGCGCAGACGCCGGTGGGCACCGCCTCCTGGCCTACCGAGGAGTGAACGGACGCGGACATACCGCGCTGGCCCGTTTCGGGCACGCCGCGCTCCTCAAAATGGCGGATGGTGGTCATGGTTCGGTAGAGCTTCAACAGGGTGTCGCGGTCGGGTTCCATGGCGGCGCGCTCCTTGTGGGGTTCCTGGGGATGATTTGTTGACTGTGTAGAGGCGATTATACATAAAAACCGGCGGGGTAGTTTTACATGGCTGGACAGTGAGATAGGGTGGTTACCGGGGAACGTTCTGAGGCAACGGGCGTTTGTCCAACGGGCGGCGGGGTTGCTAGAATGACTATTGCGCGTAGGACTACCACCCACAGAATCGGGAGGACGCTATGACAACGGAGAGGGGGATGCAGGAAATTCCCGGCGCGGCCGGCGAAGGGACGGACGATGCTGTATCGGGTATCCGCGAGTCAGGTTATTCCCCGTTGATTCCGGCCTGGGGATGGGCGGCGCCGGACGCAATCCAGCTCAGACGTTGGCTGGATCTGTTGTCGAAACCCGTCGCCACCGATACCGGCGCCGGAAGTCCGCCTAAATCGTACCGGGACGTCCTTGACGATTTGCGTAAAGCGACCGGACTTGAAATCATGCCGGTGAAACGCTTTGACCCGGCGGCAGACAAGAAAATGGTCGTTGCGGAAACTCGCGCCATAGTCAAAAACGCGCTGGCCGAGCTTTTCCCGGACGGTTTAGTATTCGACCCCATCGATGTCGAAATCAGAACCGATCAGGATCACGACGAATACCTGAACATCCACATCGTCTTTGAGGGTGACCGCGAAACGCTTACCTACCGCCGACGCATGGACTTGATTGATCAAATTCGCCCGCAACTGGCCGAGATCGGATTCCCCGGCATCCCCAGATGGGCTTTCGTAAAAAAGTCCGAGTGGGTGGAATACTACCAGAGCAAGCGCTTTGAACCCGCTCGAACTGATTAGAGCCGCCCGCCAACTGAACATAGCCGATCAGCGCGCTGAGAATGATGGTTCCGGTTCAGCGACCATGACGTGGTAGTCGGCTTTATGCCGATACGGTACAATGTAGCGTAATACAGCAGCGTCAGCCGATCAGCGGGCGCGAGAGCGCGTAATGACTGTACCATTCCAAAACGAGATTGGCGAAGTCGGGGAAGAGGCGAGTGGTGTGATAGCAAGCGATGAGGTTATCCTGCTGAAGGCTGATATCGACGAGGATTGCTACTCACGCCTCTCGGAAGCACTGACAGATATCGGGTTCCAAGAACGTTTGGCACTGGTTCTGGAATCGCTGGGCGGTTCGATTGAATGGGCGTTCTGGATTGCCAAAGCGCTGCGAGAGCATTGTCGTGCGTTGGATGTTGTGATTCCATCCAACGCCAAAAGCGCGGCAACTTTAATCGCACTGGCGGCAGACCGGATTTTGATGGGAAGGCGCGGAGAGTTAGGCCCATTGGACCAGCAACGGCGAGATCCTGCTGGCGGCGCAATGTTCCGGTCTCCCCTGGAAACCATACAAGGATTGCAGTATCTGAGGAGGTACTATCAGGAATCTATTGATGACGTAATGCTACATTTGATAAGTAGTGCCGGCATGGATATACCGTTTGCTCTGGAACAAACGCCCAACGTACTGGCACCCGCCATCACGCCGCTTTATCAGAACGTCAACGTCAGAGAACTCGGCGATGCTTATCGCGCACTGCTGGTTGGAGAGCGCTACGCCAAAGAGGCGATGCGTCGCTGGAGTCCGATAACAGAGATAGTAGCCAACCAAGTTGTGGAGGCTTTGGTATGGGACTATCCCGACCACGGTCATATCATTGACCTTGATGAAGCCCACCGAATTGGTTTGCAAAACGCCATACCGCTTGAGACAGCGCACGATGTACTGTTTTCGAGAATTGTACAGTACATCGATCCAACGGTAAATGTGATTGATTTGGCAGAGCTTGTCCAATCGATTGCAGCGCAAAGACAAGAGGGCGACTTTGAAAATGCAGAAATTAATTACAACGACCAAGAATGCGAAACCTCACCGGGTGACCATGGAGGATATTAGGAGGGCCGAGAAACGTGCGCAGCTTGCTGCCAAGCCCCGGCGTGCGTTGACCGCGGAGGACATTGAAAAAGCCCGTAAGCGCGCGCAACTTGCCGCCAAGCCCCGGCGTGCGTTGACCGCGGAGGACATTGAAAAAGCCCGTAAGCGCGCGCAACTTGCCGCCAAGCCCCGGCGCCAGTCAGTTGAGGAGCAGAGAACCGCGTTCCGTTTAGCCGTGCGTCGGGCCGTGGCGAGGAAGCGACGGTTGAAGCGGTTACGGCAGCATATTTAGCGGTGCGTGAGTCTATTCCGGCCCACCATTTGCTCTCTGCTGTTCTGCCGATTTGCCCAATGACCACCAGGGAGCACGAACAAACCCTCAACGTCTGGCTGGCCGGCCTGCTCCGGCAGCGCGGACTCAACGCCAGGCCCGAAGTTACTCACCCCGGCAACCTCCGCATGGACGTGGAGGTGCGCATCGGGCCGGCGGTTATCGCCGTGGAGGCGGAGCACGGCCAGAGCATTGCCAAACGCGCTGAAGCCATCCGGGATGCTGACAATCGCCTGGAGCAGAAGCTGGCCCATGGCGCCGTCGCGGTGTGCTACCCCGACCACACCACCGAGGATTCGCTGCCGGAATCGCAGTTCATTTGGACGGTGCGCGACGGGATAAATGATGCACCCAATTGGATGTCCGGCAACCTTGACCGGCTGACCTCGGTAATCCGCCTCACGCCGGCACAGCTGGGCAACCCCGACTACGCCGCCGCCGCGCTCTCCGACAGCCTGGACGCCGCGGTCAACCGACTCAGCGACACGCAGAAACGTCTGCTGGCGCAAACCCTGGACCTGCCGCCGGCCAAAGGCTCCGGGCAGTGGAACCGGGCCGCCAAGCGGGCTTTGCTGGTGCTGGCCACCGCCGTGATGTTCCACTCCCGGCTGGACAGCCACCTGGCTGGTATGCGCCCTGAAATGGACAGCCGACTGAACCCACCGGCGCCTTTCAGCGGCCCCTGGCCGCCGGCCATGGCCCACCTTTGCCGCGATGCCCACGACCCCATCGCCGCCTTTCGTGACGCCTGGAACCTGATCCTGGCGCTGGACTACAAGCCCATCTTTGAGACCGGGCGGGCCGCTTTGCAGTCCTGCCCGCCGGATCCGGCCTTTGCCGACGCCGTGCGCGATACCGCCGACGCCGCCCTGGCCGTGGTGCAGAACATCGCCGGCCTGCGCCATGACCTGCTGGGGCGCATCTTCCATACCGTGCTGGATACGGCCCGCTACGACGGTTCCTTTTACACCACCACCGCCGCGGCTACGCTGCTGGCCGCGCTGGCCATTGGGCCGGACACCTGCGACTGGCAGAACGCGGATGACATCGCCAGGCTGCGCGTCACCGATCCGGCCTGCGGCACCGGAACGCTGCTGATGGCCGCCGCCGAGCGCATCCGCGATCTGGCGCCCCAATCCGACGTTGACGAGGCCATCTCCCGCGCCCTCATTGAAAACGTCTTCACCGGCTACGACGTGAACCTGACGGCCACCCACATGGCGGCGACCACCCTGGGCCTGCTGTCACCGACTACCCAATTTCGCAACATGAAAATCGGGCGCACTTTCCTGGGGGTGGACGACGCCGGCGACGCCTATCTCGGCTCTCTGGAGTTTCTCGACCGCCAGCCCATGCTGATGCCCTGGCCCGGCGGGGCGCAAGCGGTGACCCAGGTGGACACCGGCGAGACCATGGCCGGCGCCGAGCCGGCCGACCTGGTGATTATGAACCCGCCCTTCACCCGCGACAGCCTGCGCCACGACCAGTTCAACCGGCAAGAGGAACGCAAAATCAAAGACCGGGAAAAGGCCCTGTTCGCCAACAAGCCGGTGCATCTGTCCAACAACGGCGGCCCGTTCCTGTATCTCGGCGAGTTCCTGGCCAAGCCGGACGCCGGCTCTATGGCGGTGGTGCTGCCGCTGGTGGGCGCCACCAACTACGCGACGATGGGTATGCGGCAACATCTGGCGCAAAGGTTCCATATTGAGACTATCGTAACTTCCCATGACCCGGAGCGGATCTACTTTTCCGAGAACACCGACATTGGCGAGATGCTGGTCATCTGCCGCCGCTGGCCGGCCAGCAAGGGAGCGAAACCGCCGACGCGGGTGGTTAACCTGGCCAGAAACCCAGCGACGCCGGCCGACGCCATCAGCGTGGCCGCCGCCATCGAAAGCGATAACGTCGCCGGTCAGGACTACGGCACGCTGCAACTCTGGCCGGAGTCCCGCATCGCCGCCGGCGATTGGGGCGCGGTGCAGTTTCTGTCGCCCTACCTGTGCGAAAAGTTCGTTGAGCTGCGGGATGCGGGATTGTTCCCGGCCATTGCGTTGGGCAGCATCACCGACATCGGGCCGGCCGGCCAACGCATCAGAGACGCCTTCACCCGCTCGGCTATGCCCGACGCTGCGGGCCGGGTTGCGCTGTGGCAGCACGATACCTCGGTAACGCAGTCAATGACCGCCAAACCGGATACGCATATTGTCGCCAAGCCGCCGAAAGCGCATTTGGCGGAAAGATACTGGAAGCAAAGAGGCCGGTTGTTGCTGCCCACGCACTTGTTCTTTCAAACCGTGCGAGCGACATCAGTGAGGTTGGATACCCCCGGATTGGGGTCGCTCTGGGTGCCGTGCCGGGTCGATATGCCGGCGGGAGAGACAGCGGATTGGGAAAAGTCTTTATGCGTATATTTCAATTCGTCAATTGGCCTGCTGTCGATAATGGGCGACCGCACCAATAAAAAGCCAACCTATCCAAATCTGTCGTTAGACGATATGCGCAAGCTGGTCGTACCAGACTTCGCCGCCATCGGCGACGCCGCGATAACCCAACTGGCCGCCGCCTACGATGGCCACGCCGAGGATACATTGTTGCCCCTGCCGGAGCTGGACGGCGACCCGGTGCGCGGCGCACTGGATGACGCCGTGGTGTCTGCGCTGGGGCTTGATGGGGAGACGGTGGCGGCCATCCGGCGCAGCCTGGCCCTGGAGCCGTCGGTGACCGGGCGGCGGTATGGGATGGCGAGGTAGCGTTGCAATTTAGGTGGTTTCCCTTCGTAAGGGCGAATAATTATTCGCCCCTACACGCACGGGCAACTGGACTTTGCCAAATTAAACCACCTAAAACGGAACGCTACCGGGTAGGGACGACACGGCTGCGAGACGCTACAATAAATACTGAGGAGTAGCGGGAGCAGATTTTGGATGTTTCCTAGGGCATTGGAGGGAACCATGTTCATAAACAAAATGCATGACATCCGAATAGTTCACAATTATGGAGAGCCTGAATGGGATCAAAGTTACAAAACCGGATACGTGACGGTCAAGACGTGCCAGGACTGTGGCAAAAAAAGCCAACCTACGCTGCATTTGCCCGAAAACGATGGGACAAGCTCGGGAAGCCTCCGTTTGGGTGATCTGACGCGCAACGGAGCAGAATACCGACATGAGCAAGTGCAATCCGACTGGCTAGAGTTGGCGAGGTCGTTCGGAAAAATCACAGCACCGTTTGTTGCGAGGTTGGCACGCTTGATTGATGGCACAAAATACTCCAGCGTCGACGACCTCTTGGAAGACATGAAGAACCAGTGTCGTGTTCAAATTAACGCTCGCGAGGTTCCCTTCGTCGTAGTAGAGCGTTGGGTCAAAGACACCCGGAAATTTAAGAGGAAAAGGTTGCTCGCGTGGAAACAGGGCTTGGTCTGCAACCGATGTCACGCTGTGAAGTCCTCGCCGGAGGAGCTGACGATGGACGAGATTGACCCGCGAAGTCGTGGCGGCCAAGTGGTTCTGGAGAACCTTCAATTGCTCTGTCCCGAGTGTAACTCCCGCAAGGGTGACAGCGAACCCACCGCCAAAGATATTTCACCGTTTGCATACGATGGACCGGCGTGTGTACACCGTATCACTTGCGGAGACTATGCCAAACTCCGCGCCGCTTCCAAAGAAACCTCGGAAAAGCGTAGATTAGCCCGCTTCCGATTCAGCGGCGCCAATTAGCAGCGTATCGGCATATTATCGCCCATCGGGTGACCGCCCGGCAGACGGGAAGCACGGCACCCGATTTGCGCTTAAAGCAGCTGCGCGATGCTATAATAGCCCGGATAGTAAAGTTTTGGATCTGTTTTGAGTTTGGAGCGTATCGTGGCCAGGCGAGGTATTCAAAGGGGCGGGGCGGCGCAGAACGCGCCGGCGTCCGCGGAATCCGCGTCGTCCGGTCGAGACGACGGGTGGTTTCAGGAGTTTGGCAAGGTCACTTTTGACTTGTCCATGACCCTGAACCGGACCGTTATCCTCTCCAGCATCATCGCCTTGGGCGCCCTCGCATTTGTGTACTTGGGCGCGTACACCGGGCATGACTACATGGCGGCCGGCGCCATGGCAGTCTTTGCCCTGGCGATGCTGGTTTTCGGCGCAGCTGTTTTCTATACGGCAGGGGCCGTAATTATCGGCAGCGTCAAATGGTGGCGGGCCAAACGACACGGCGCGTCCGAGTCAGGAGAACAACAGATAGCGAATTACGATTGACACGAGCCAAAGCGCGATTAGGCAGGAAAGACCGGCGCCAAAAGCCGCCCTGACCCACTTGGCTATTTTCGGATACGGAAAGTCATCGCCCAGCGACGACGTTACGACTGGCGACAAATAGCGAACAACCCCGGCGGAAATCAGTAGCAGCAGCGCCTCGGACGCCAACCGGCCGGGCGGTATCAGTTCCAGCAAAATTTGCACTGCTTGAGCCATGCCGTAATTATAGTCCGCATTCTCGCGCCTCATTCCAGACGGGAGGCATTATGCCCACCGATTCCCATGGAACCATAGACCATGTTGCGGAAATCATCGCTTAAAGAAGTCGTGAACTCGCGCGCGCCGACCGCCAATCCCAGCGCGAATACGACAGACGGAAAAGAACGCGGCGCCGATCCTTCTTGTTGGTGATAGCCGTCATCCTGGCCGTAGTTTCCATCATCGTCTTTCTGACCATCTACCAGCAGGCCGGCTTGCTCGGATACATCCTCTCCGGCATCAGCGGGCTGGTTGCCGGCGCCTTCGGCGGTTACGGATACGCCAACCGTCCTCGGTAGCGCCGGACGCTGAGTTGATAGCAGCCATCCGGCGCAACATTGCCATGGGGCAGCCGCCGGCAAGCCGGCGACACCCGGGCCAGGGTCTTTCGGTTGTCATTGCGAGGAGCGCAGTCCGCCTCTGACGGATGGCAATCTCGTCGTTGGAACAGACCCGTTTGTGGTTAGCCGTCAGCGCCGCGACGAGATTGCTTCGCTACGCTCGCAATGACAAATATGAAAATCGAAAGGCCCTGCACCCGGGCTGGCCAGCAGGGTAGGGGATGGGATCCCGATGTTATAATGCTGCCTGTACGAGCATCACACATTGGCACCGAGATGCGGAGCGGAGCGCGCCATGGCGAGGCATGAAACGCAGAGCGGCGAGATAACGGCAAGCGGGTTGGCGGCCGGCGCTCCGTCCGAGGCGATGGAAGCGTCCGGCAATGATTGGTTGATGCCCGCCGTGTTCATCATCGGGGGAGTAGCCGCTATTGGCCTGGTGATAGTGGCCCTGGGCGCTTACCTTGCGCCTAACGCCCCCAACCTCGCCGCGGTGACCGCCGGCGTCGCCATAATGCTTCTGGCGGCGATAGCCTGGATATTTGCGGCGACCTACCTGATTGCCAGCCTAGTCAAGCAGTGGTTCACCGGTCGCCGCCCAGCCAGTCGGCCAGGGCAACCAACAGCAGAAGCATGACCACGCCCACGATAACCGTCCCCAACACCAGCGTGGCGTAGAACGGAGCGGCCAGAAACAAGCGAAGCGTGGGGTCGGGCACATCGCCAACGAATGCGCGCAGAATCAAGGCGCAACCCAGCATCAAGATTTCTGTGCTGACGCCTACGCCGAAAATAACCGCCAGTCGGCGCGGCAACAACCGCATGATCGCCGCAGCCGACTTCAGCAGACTCAATAACGATTCTGGCATACTAAAATCCACGCATACGTTCCCCGCTCATTCTAAATGGCGCGCGCATCGGGGAAACGCACGATTATGTCAACACAGGAGGTCTCGCAATGTCCGTGATGGTTACCGGCGGCACCGGGTTTATCGGCAACCGCATCATCCGCAAGCTGGTGGAACGCGGCGAGGAGGTGGTCTGCTTCGACCTGGCGCCGCCCCGGGCCAACCTGTCCGCCTATGGCGGACTGGACCGCATCGCCATCTACCGGGGCGACGTGACCCGCTTGGACCACATCCTGGAGGCCGTCAACCGCCACGACGTTGACCGCATCATCCACATGGCCGCCCTGCTGCCGCCGGACACCGAGGATCGCCCGGCCACCGGCATGGCCGTCAACATCGACGGCACCAACAACATCTTTGAGGCCGCCCGCTGGGGCAACATCCGCCGCGTGGTGTATGCCAGCAGCATCGCGGTGTACGGCGTGCAGGACACCTTCGGCGACCGGCCCTTGATTGAGGACGACCTGCCGGCGCCCATCAACGTCTATGGCATGACCAAGGCGGTCAACGACTTCGCCGCCGCGCGCTACCGCACGCTGCACGGGCTGGACATCCGCGGCGTCCGCATCTGCACGGTGTTCGGTCACGGGCGCGTAACCGGCATGACGGGTATGATTGGCGGCCTGATGATGTCGCTGCCGGCCGTCGGCCAGCCCGTCAGCATGGACTTCGACCCCATGGAAGCGTCGCCCATGATCCACGCCGAGGACGCCGCCGAGATCTTCGTCCGCGTCGCCCTGGCCGACGCCCTGAACCACCACATCTACATCAGCGGCGGCGAGCTGGCGACGATAGCCGACGTGGCCGACATCGTGCGCTCCTACATCCCCGACGCCAGCATCACCACCGGCGAGCGTCCGGTGCCCCACGTCTATCTGGTGGACAACAGCCGCATGATGGCCGACCTGGGCTACGAACTGCCGCCCTTGCGGATGCGCGTGCTTGACCACATCAACGACGCCCGCGCCGAGGCCGGGCTGGAACCAATACCCCCTCTCCCTTGACGGGAGAGGGTTGGGGTGAGGGTGTACTCTCGTTTGCTACAATGGCGTCAGCGCAACCTTGCGCCGGGGGAACTAGCATGAGCAACCGTGAAACCACCGCCGCGCAAAAAGAAGCCATCGCCGCCTTCTGCCAGCAGCATAGCGTCCGCCGCCTGACCTGGCTGTACGAACCCTTGCGCGTCGGCCCGGACGCCGACAGCGAAGCGGCCCTGCTGATTGAGTTCAACCCGGCCGACGTGCCGCCGCTGTCCAAGCTGGCGGCGATGGAGGAAGCAATAGCCGGCATCCTGGGCCGCAAAATCGACCTGCACCTGTACCTGCGGGAGATGTACCTGGGCTACGGGCCGGGCGAGTCGGGCATCGTCTATGACCGGGCCGATTACATCGACGTTCCGTTGCCCAAGGACAAAATCGCCGAGTTCTGCAAGCGCAAAAAAATCCGTTGGTTGGCCAAGCTGCCCCGCCCTCTGCGGGAATCTGTCACTAATTATGCCGACGTTGATTTCCTCGCCGAGTTCGAGCCGGACGCCATAGTGGGCTGGAATATATTCGGCATGGGCGACGAGCTCGGCGAGATCCTGGGCTGTTCTGTGGATGTCCACAGCGTTGGAACTCCTGAAACCGAATGGGGCGCCAAGATGCGGAAAATAGCGGAAGCGCATTATGAACGGCCGCACTGATCCGGAACGGATTGTCGATATGGCCCAGTATTCCCGGGAGGCCATCGCAACGTTGGGCAACACCAGCTTTGAGGAGTTCTCCGCTAACCGCCAACTGCAACTGGGTATCTTTTACCTGGTAGCGGTGGTCGGAGAAGCCGCCAGCAAGTGCGCTCCGGAGACACTGCGGCGGTATCCGGGCATCCTCTGGCATCGGGTTAGAGGCACACGGAATCACTTAGTGCACGACTATTACAATGTCGACTTGTTGACCGTGTACCGGATAGTCACAGAGTTTTTGCCGCCTCTTATCGCCGCTCTGGAATCGACTAACAACAACCCCCAAGGAGGCTAACCATCATGAGCGTTGCCATCGGCTACGTCCCCGGCGCATTTGGGCAGGGGGGCGACGACCCCAATTTTCTCCGCACCCTGGTTGAGCTGGGCGACAGGTACGAGTACGACTCCATCTGGCTCAGCGACCGCATTTGCAGCGACCGCTTCAGCCTGGAGCCCATGGTCGCCCTGTCCCTGGTGGCCGGCTACTCCGACCGCCTGAAGTTCGGGACCAGCGTTTTGGCATTGCCGCTACGGAATCCGGTGGTGCTGGCCAAGCAGGTCGCCACTCTGGATTGGCTTTCCCAGGGCCGGTTCTTCCCCGCCGTGGGCCTGGGACAGGAGGATCCCGACGAGTACGAAGCCTGCGGCGTGCCCAAGGCCGACCGCGCCCGCCGCACCGACGAAGCCATAACGCTGATGCGCCGTCTCTGGGAGGAGGAAGGGGTGACCCACGAGGGCGAGTTCTTCACCACCCACAACGTATCCGTCACCCCCCGTACCTTCCTCAAACCCTCGCCCCCGGTGTGGATCGGCGGCCGCAGCCCGGCGGCGGCCCGACGGGTGGGCCGCGTCGGCGACGGATGGCTGGTGTCCAGCGCCACGCCCGAGGAGGTCCGCGCCGGCCGCGAGATCGTCTTCGAGACTGCCCAGCAGTACGAGCGGGAGATCGAGGAGGACCACGTCGGCGTGCTCATCGGCTACTACATCTGCGACGACCGGAAGGAAGGCGAGGCCAAATCAGAGCAGTTCGTAACGCGCCAGCGACCCGACGCCCACTTCACCGAGTACTCCGCCGTCGGCACCTCCGAGCAGATCGGCGACTTCATCCAGGATTACATCGACGCCGGCGGTTTCAAGTTCGTCATCCGCCCGCTGTGCGCCGGCACGGAGTCCATGGAGCAGTTGGAACAGGCCGGGGAGGAAATCCTGCCTCGGTTCCATGGCCCGCTGGGCGGATAAGTGCGACACGACGGGAGGTTAGCCATGGTGATCGCAAAACCCAAACTCCGCACCGGGATGCGTATGTCCCTGGACGAGTTCCTCGCCCTCGGCGAGACGGACGAGCGGCTCGAGCTGTTTGACGGGGTTCTGTACGTTATGAGCACGCCTACCAAAGACCATCAGTTCCTGATGCGCTGGATTGCCCGACCCTTTGATGACTACATCGACGCCTTCGACATCCCACCCGCGGAAATCCATCTGGACATAACCACAATCCTATCCCCGGAACTCCGGCGCGTCGTAGAGCCGGACATCGTGGTCATCCTTGCCGGACGGGATGACGTAGGCGGGAGAATATACGTTGAAGGAGTCCCCGACATTGTGGTGGAAATCCTGTCGTCGGACCGCAGCCACGATCTGGTGTTCAAGCGACGGATTTACGCCGAGGCCGGCGTCCGCGAATACTGGATTTTTGACCCCCGCAACGATACGGTACTGCCGCTGGAACTGCGCGACGGCGATTACGTGAAGCGGCCCGTCCTCACCGCCGCCGACACGCTCTCCACTCCGCTTCTTCCCGGCCTCGCCATTCCGTTGGCCGACATTTTCCAGCATCGCCGTCGCCCGCCCCGCGATGAGTGACCACCAGTGGGAGGTTGCCATGACCACCGCCAAGCCCAAGCTCCGCACCGGCATCCGGATGTCCCTCGACGAGTTCCTCGCCCTGGGGGAAACCGATGGATGCTTGGAACTTGACGACGGAGCGCTGTACATCAGGGGTTCTGCAAGCGCGGACCACCAGTTTTTGCTGAGTCAGCTGATTTGGCATCTAGTGAACTACCTCAACACCTTCGCGGACCCGCCGGCCGCCTTTTTCCATGATATAACCACGATTCTGTCCCGGGAATTGCAGCGTGCGCCTGAGCCTGACCTGGTCGTCATCCTCAGTGAGCGTGCCAGCATCGTAAGGTCCTACGTTGAAGGCGCGCCGGACATCGCAGTGGAAATCCTGTCCTCCGACCGCAACCGCGACTTGGTGTACAAGCGGCGTATTTACGCCGAGGCCGGCGTCCGCGAATACTGGATTTTCGATCCGGTGCATGACACGGCGCTCCCACTGGAATTGCGCGACGGCGAATACATGGAGCGGCGCATCCTGACCGCCGCCGATACGCTCACGACGCCGCTCCTTCCCGGCCTCACCATCCCCCTGGCCGATATCTTTCACCACCGCCGTCGCCCGCCCCGCGAAGAGTAGCCGCCGGGAGGACACCATGATTACCACCAAACCCAAACTCCGCGCCGGAATGCGTATGTCCGTTGATGAGTTCCTCAATCTGCCGGAGGACGACGAATATCGCTGGCTGGAACTGGACGACGGAGCGCTGTACATCATGCCTCGACCCCGACGCATTCACCAGTTTGTGAAAGATGGGCTGGTTACGCACTTCAGAAACCACCTGAACGGCCTTCCGGATCCGCCCGCCGAGGTGTACAGCGAGCTGGTCGTCATCATATCGTGGGAATCCGGCCGCGTTCTGATACCGGACCTGTCCATTTTCCTGCGCGCTCCTGACGACGATTCGGACATCAGCGCCGCGGGAAGCATCCCCGACATCGTAATTGAAATCCTCTCCTCCAACCGCAACCGTGATTTGGTTCGCAAACGTCAACTGTACGCCGAGGCCGGCGTTCCCGAATACTGGATTTTCGACCCGCGCAACGACACGGCGCTGCCCCTGGAATTGCGCGACGGCGCATACGTGGAGCGGGGCATTCTGGGCATCGGCGACACGCTAACCACACCGTTGCTCCCCGGCCTGGCCATCCCCCTGTCCGACCTGTTCGCCCACCGCCAGCGGCCTCGGGACGAACGGTAGCGCCTTGCAGGGCTATCGCATATGAAATTACCCACCCGTCACTCCGGCGAAAACCGGAGTCCATTGGTCAAACAGTAAATGAATCTGAAACGTGGCTAACGAATTCGGCCACTGGATTCCGGCTTTCGCCGGAATGACGGGCGTTAACCGGCCATATGCGATAGCCCTGTAGCGCCTTGCCGTTGCCCTTGCCGCCATTCCGCTGCCATACTATGATTGCCCCGTCTTTCATCCAATACAACATCATCCGCCACCAAGGAGCGCCCCTGACATGAAAGCAGCACAGCTAGTTGCCCCCAAGCGCTGGGAGTTCACCGAAGTTGAAACCCCCGCGCCCGCCGACGGGCAGGTTCTCGTCAAGATGGAGCGCGTCAGCGTGTGCGGCTCCGACATCCGCCACACCTACGGCCCGGTGCTGGACGAAGCCGAGTACCCCCTTCCCCCGTGCCGCGGCGCCCACGAACTGGCTGGCGTTATCGTGGAGAGCAAAACCGACGAGTTCCGCGAGGGACAGCGCGTCATCGCGATCCCCTACGCCGGCACGGGCGGCCTGTGCGAATATCTCCTCTCGGAACCGGGGCGCCTGGCCCTGCTCCCCGACGAGGGCGGCCTCGACGAGTGGGTTATGTGCCAGCCTCCGGGAACCGTGCTGTACTCCTGCCGGCAGATGGGCAGTCCCTTGCAGCAGAACATCCTCATCTTTGGCCAGGGCAGCATCGGCCTCAGCTTCACCATGATTCTCTCCCGAATGGGGGCGCGCAACGTCATCGTGGTCGATCCGCTGGACTACCGTCTGGAGAAGTCCATCGAGATGGGTTCAACCCACCGCATCAATCCCGACCGGGAGGATGTCCATGAGGCGGTCATGGAGATCACCAAGGGCCGCGGCCCGGACGTGTGTGTCGAGGCCGCCGGGTATCCCGACGCGCTGAACGCCTGCTTCCGTGAAGTCCGACAGTTCGGACAGGTGATCATCTTCGGCATCCCGTCCGAGCACATGGTGCCCATCGAGCACAACCTGTTGATGGACAAGCAGCCGCGCATCATCCCCACCACCGGCGCGCGCAGCGGCGACCCCATCAGTCAGATCCAGGACATGGTGGACCTGCGCGCTCGCGGCTGGGCCGACCCCGCCGAGCTGATCACCCACCAGGTCGGCTTCTCGGACATCCAGCAAGCCTACGATATGTACGAGCAGCGCGAGGACAACATCATCAAAGTGGTCATGGACATCAACACCTAGACTGCACCGGAACGCGGCGCCGCCGCAACGACGCCGGGGCGAATAATTGTTCGCCCCGGCGTTTGCCCCCAACTGGATAGTGTCTCCGTCCACCAGGGAAATGACTCCAGGCCAGCGCGTCCGCCTGGCGCGGGAAAACCTCTGCCTGGCGATGGCCCTGTTCGTGGCGTCTCACCGGGGCCTGATTAGCGTGTCCTTCTTCCCGTCCGGGACCGAGTTGCATTTGCCCGGCGGCGAAATCATTGACGCCGGGGTTCCTCTGGACTTGATCGACCAAAAATCGCTGCTGCGCTGCGCCGGCAACCAGATCCGCAGCGCTTTCGCCCTGTCCGCTCTCCAGACCCAGCGGGAACTGGAAGAGAGCTGCGGTGACGATCCGTTGGCCGAGACCAATGCCGATCTGCGGACGGTTCGAGCCGTGGTGTTTCTAATTGCCCGCAGCTTGGAACGCAACCTCCTGACTCCGGCCTGGGACATCCCCGGCGAATACCGGCAGACCTTTGCCGGGCCGGACTTTTGCCTGACCGTGGACCCAACCCAATGGCACGGCCAGGAGATACGTTGGGAACACTTCGGCGGGTTGTCCCGCTATCTGGACCTGACCCTTTTCGCGTCCTACTGCCTTGATGGCGTTCCCGTGCCTGCCGCCGCCCGCGCCGCCGCCGGCGACTATGGGGCCATGGGCGAAATGGCCGGCCGGCCATCTGCCATGGCTACGGCCCAGGATCCCACCGTCGCCGAACCCGGCTACGGCAGCGGGGCGGGCCGCCCCCATCGCAGCAGCCCGGCGGTGGACGGACCGGAGCCGGCCGCCGGCTGGGTGGCTCCCGACGGCCCGCCGGAACCCCGCTTCGGCGTCGCGTCCCAGGCCAGCGAGCACGGGCCGGTGGATGATTTCGTCGCCGATGCCTGCGCCACGGGAGGCGAAGCGAAGGCGCTGGCCGGCGACCTCTATACCTCATACGCGCGCTGGTGCCTGGATAACGGCTATCTGGCCCATAGCCAGCGCAAATTTGGCCTGGAGCTTCGGGCCCGGGGCTACGAGCGCAAGCGGCGCGGCAGGGGCAAGCACTGGTGGCTGGGCGTCGCGGCGGCGCAGGTCTGAGCTCTATCGGGAGGCTGCGAAGCGGGTCATTGGTTACACAGGCGTAACGTTGGCGCAAAATCAGCGTAACAACCTGCTGCGATACTGGCTTTCAACAAATCAGGGCAACCCCGCCCGAAACCAGTTCGGAGACAGATTGAAATGATTGCCATTGCCGCCGGTGCCGCTTTTGTCGGATTGTTCGCCCTCTGGGTCATCGTGCCCCGCTTCATCCTCCGCCGGCACGAGAAGGGAACGCAGCCCGTGGCAGCGGTGCCTCACGAGGAGATGGCTCCTCAGGCCGCCGACTAGACGGCCAGCCGCGCGGCAAACGCTCGGAAATTGGGCCGGGGAGCGTAACTCCCCGGCTTTTTGCTTATGGGGCAATTGCAGGACTTGGCGCGGCATTTTTAACGCAAAGACGCGGAGGCGCAAAGAATACTCTCACGTGTACCCGGTTTGTCATTGCGAGCGCAGCGTGGCAATCTCGTCAGCGTAGCAGGGGCCTTGTTGTGAACAGTCGTCGATACCGCAACGGGATTGCCACGAATGCCTGTCGGCATTCTCGCAACGACAGACGTGGAAAGCGGGTACGCATGAGAAAGAATGCTTGATTGACAGGAAATAGCGTGGGGCGCAGAATGGCCGCAAATTGCGGGGCGCGCGTCGCCCTGTCCTACGCATATGAGCGGGAAAGCGCCCGCTATGTCCCAATATGGAGGAGGCCCTGATATGGCGTTTCCCGAGCGAATGAAGTTTGGCATTTTCTTGGGCCCGTTCCACCGGGTTGGCGAGAACCCGACCCTGGCCATGGAGCGCGACCTGGAGTTGATTGAATGGCTGGACAAGCTGGGGTTTGATGAAGCCTGGATTGGCGAGCACCACAGCGCCGGCTGGGAGATTATCTCCTCGCCGGAGGTGTTCATCGCCGCCGCCGCCCAGCGCACCAACCGGATCAAGCTGGGCACCGGCGTGGTCAGCCTGCCCTATCATCATCCGCTGATGGTGGCCAACCGCATGGTGCAGTTGGATCACATGACCTACGGGCGGGTGCTCTTTGGCGTCGGCCCCGGCGCGCTGCCCGGCGACGCCTACATGATGGGCATACCCCACGAGTTGCAGCGGGAGCGCATGGACGAGTCCCTGGGCATCATCCTGCGGCTCTTCACCGAGACGGAGCCGATCACCTACAAGAGCGACTGGTTCGAGCTGAAAGAGGGCCTCCTCCAGTTGCGGCCCTACCAGCGGCCCTATATGCACACCGCCGTGGCGTCGGTGCAGTCGCCGGCCGGGGTGACGCTGGCCGGCAAGCACGGCTGCTCGGTGTTGACCATCACGGTGCCGCGGGATCCCTCCGCCGGGCCGTCGGACCTGCAAGGGCTGTGGAGCATCGCCGAGGAGTCGGCCGCGGAGCATGGCAACACCATGAACCGGGACGACTGGCGGTTGGTGCTGCCCTGCCACCTGGCCGAATCGCGGGAGGAAGCCCTGAACGACGCCCGTATGGGCGCGGGCCGCTACCTGCGGGAGTACAGCGAGGGAACCAACGGGCGGAAGGCGGTGTACGACGGCCCGCTGGACAAGGTAATCGACCACATGGCCGACACCGGAAGCTGGATCGTCGGCACCCCCGACGACTGTATCGAGGCCATCGAGCGCCTCGGCGAGCAGAGCGGCGGTTTCGGCGCGTTCCTGGTGCAGACCATTGACTGGGCGCCCCGGGAGAAGATGCTCCGCAGCTACGAGCTGATGGCCCGCTACGTGATGCCCCACTTCCAGGGCAGCGTGCTCAGCACCCAGGCGTCCAACCAGTGGGCCAAGGAGCGGCAGGATGACCTGGTCAGCGGGCGGGTGCGCGCTATTGACCGGGCCCGGCAGGTTTATGCGGAGCGGGCCGGCTAGAATCTCCAGCCGTCATAGAAATCCTGATTCTGACACTGCCACGCCCGAAAGCGGGCGCCCGTGCGGGTTAGGGTAGCGTTCCGTTTTAGGTGGTTTGGTTTTTGTCATTGCGACCCCGTACTTGATACGGGGGTGGCAATCTCGTTGGCGTAGCAACAGTTTTGGCCGCTCGAATACCCTGCCGGAAAACTGAACCACCCGAAGTGGAACGCTAGCCCACTGACAAATCCCTCATGCGTACCCACTTTCCACATCTGTCATTGCGAGAATGCCGCCAGGCATTCGTGGCAATCCCGTTGTGGTACTGACGGCTGTTCACAACAAGCCCCGGCTCCGCTGACGAGATTGCCGCGCTACGCTCGCAATGACAAAGCGGGTACGCGTGAGGACAAATCCCTCTTGACCACCCGCCACTAGAACTTATATCCTAAATCTGTCTAGGCAAAACAGCTGTTTCCATCACGTTCTCAAAAGGCAGGATTTCACTTCGACGGCCAACCCCGTCAGTTTCCAAATCGCAACGGTCGCACTCGGCAAGGCTCTGTTAGACCCGACCCACCTCACCATGATTGCCGGCTGGACCACCGGGACTGTCCGTGCCCGCGCGTCGGTGCGCCTCTGGCTACGCCTTTGGCGTACTGAGTACACGAAAAAGTAGGGAAAAATAGTTGCGTACCCAACCGGCCGTATGCTGACAACGAAGTGCTGAAAGTCCGCCCCTGGCGGGTTGCCAAATCCGCCCCCTGGCGGGCTGGCAAGTCCGCCCCTGGCGGAAAATCCTGCCTTCCAAACCACGACAAAATCCAAAGGAGGCCAACCCAGCGAAACACCTAACCCCCCGCTCATGGTGAGCGGATGGAAAAGACCTTGCGCCAGCCCTGCCGCGAGTTCAGGACGATTGCAAAGTCCTTTTCATCCGCTCATGGTGAGCCTGTCGAACCATGCTGCGCTCCGGTCAAGCCATCCTTCGACAAGCTCAGGATGAGCGGAATCAGGATATTCATCGACTTTGCAATCGTCCTGGCCGCGAGTTCGCTCGTGATTGACGGGTTTGGTGAGGCGTGATAGGCTTGCTTTACTGTAAGGAACGGGGGAATCCGATGGTGGATTCTCGTTACGTGAGCGATTCAGGAGTGACCAAAGATGAACGTTACCCCTATGGCCATTGAGAAACTCAAGGAAGTCATGGATGCCGAGGAGGAAGCCGGTTCCGCCCTGCGGGTGGTCGCCATGCCGGCGGGACATGGTTTGCAGTATATGCTGACCATGGAGAAGGAGCACCAGCCGGACGACACCGTCTTGCGAATGGACGGCATGGAGTTCCTGATGGACTCCGACAGCGCGCCTTTCCTGGAAGAGGCGACCATTGACTACATCGAGGAATTTGGCGGCCGGGTCGGGTTCGTCATCAACAACCCGATGTACGCCGGCGGGGGCTGTGGCGGCGGCGGTTGCGGCTGCGGCGGGGGAGGATGTGGTTGTGGCGGCGGCGGTTGCGGCTGCGGAGGACACTAAAACTCCAGCGGAGCCGGACAGATCCACGCCGCGTTGCTCGCGCCGCTGACGGCGCGGCTGAGACACCCATCGACTCGCCCCGGCTGGGTTTATACGCCGGGGCGAACACGTTTTCGCTCATTAAGCGTCAATGCCGTTGGCGTCGGCTGTTGATTAATCGACGGCAAAATTGCCATGATTCTGCCGTAGCCCAATCGGGAGTTCGGTTATGAAACTTTGGCGCAAATTTTCCACAGAGCGCGGCTTGAACCTGCTGCGGCGCGACGTAGTTTCCTGGAACGAATTGCGAGCGACCAAGGACTTTTCCAGCACATCCTTTGCCAACTCGCAATTGCGTGACCTGGACTTGACCTGGAGCAATCTGGACAACCTGGACTTCAGCGGGTCGGACTTTGCGGGGGCAGATCTGCGGGGCGCCGACCTGAATTCGTGCGACCTTACCGGCGCCAACTTCCAGAACGCGGACTTGCGGGGCGCGATATTGCACGGGGCCGCGCTGCGGCTGACCAACCTGGCCGGAGCCTCACTACAGGGGGCCAACCTGACCACGGCGGATCTGGGCCAGGCCAACTTGCGCGGCGCCGAGTTGGGCTGGGCGGTGCTTCGGGGAGCCTACTGCCACTACGCGGACTTTTCCGAGGCCAGCCTCACCTGGGCGGATCTGCAGTCGGCAAACCTTTCCAATGCGACTTTTTACAAAACGGCGCTGACCGAAGCCAACTTGTCACGCTCCAATCTGGCGCACGCCAATTTCAACCTGGCAGCGCTGGAAAACACCGACCTGAACGAAGCGTTTGTGCATGACACCATTTTCGCCGCGCTGGACCTGGGCGGCGTCAAGAACCTGGACAGAGCCCTCCACGAACCTTCCTCAATGCTGAGCATTGGCACTGATACCCTGATCAACACGTTGCGCAGCGCCGGCGGGAAGTTCACCCCGGAGCAGGAGGTCTTCTTTTCCAGGGGCGGAGTCTCGGTGGCAATGCTGTCCTCGGTTCACGCTCCGGCCGATTTGGTGAGTTAAACCCGCATCACCCCAGGGCCTTTCGGTTTTCATATTTGTCATTGCGAGCGTAGCGAAGCAATCTCGTCGAGGCACTGGCAGCTAACCACAAACAGTTCCGTTCCAACGACGAGATTGCCATCCGCCAGAGGCGGACTGCGCTCCTCGCAATGACAACCGAAAGACCCTGCGCATCACCCCACTTTCCTTGCCGCCGCTAAAGGAGCACGGGTCAAATGTCTGCAACACCTCACGGCATTCGCTACTCGGCGCATCGTCCCGTGATAATGGGACGCAACGGCATGGTCTGCGCCGGCCATCCGTTAGCCGCTCAGGCCGGCGTCTCCATTCTGCAAAAGGGCGGCAACGCCGTTGACGCCGCCATTGCCACCGCCGCCGCTCTCAACGTGGTGGAACCGCTGATGTCGGGCATCGGCGGCGACGGGTTCATTATGACGTACCGGGCCCAGGATCCCATGACCGGTCACGACAGCCTGCGGGTGTGCAACGGCACGGGGGCGGCGCCATACGCCGCTACGCTGGAGCGGTATCGTGGCGGCATCCCGATGAAGGGCATTCTCAGCGTCTCCGTGCCCGGCATCCTCAACGCCTGGCTGGACGTCCACGCGGCCCAGGGGACGCTGCCGTTGGCCGACGTTCTGGCCCCGGCAATCGCGTTGGCCGATGACGGATTTCCGGTTACGCACTACCTGGCGGCGGCCATCGCGGGAGACGCGCTGTTGTGCGAGTTTCCCACCAGCCGGGCGATTTTCACGCGGAACGGCTCCGGCGAACCGCTGCGCGCCGGCGACATTCTGCGCCAGAGCGACCTGGCCCGCACCCTGTCCGCCATCGCCGAGCAGGGGCGGGACGTTTTCTACCGGGGCGCGGTGGGCGAGGCCATCGTCCAGTTCAGCGAGGAGCAGGGCGGCCTGCTGACCATGGCCGACCTGAACGACTGCTCCGCCCGCTGGCAGGAGGCTATTGCCACCGACTACGGGGACTACACGGTTTATGAAGCGCCGCCCAACTCCAGCGGGCATATATTGTTGCAGGAGCTGAACGTCATCCGGCAGTACGACCTGGCCGGCATGGGTTTCGGTTCGGCGGAGTCCATACATCTGATGGTGGAGGCCAAGAAGATGGCTTTCGCCGACCGGGAGGCTTACGTTGCCGACCCGGATTACATTGACGTGCCGCTGGCCGGAATGCTGTCTGCCGAGTATGCCGAGGAGCGGGCCGCTGCCATTGACCGGGAGCGGGCGGCGCAGAAGGTGACCGCCGGCGACCCGTGGCGCCATCAGTCGGCGAAGCCGCGGCGGACTCCCGCCGGGGTAGGAGCGCGTCGGCGCGGGCCGAGCGCGGAGCAGGAGGACACCACCTGCTTCGTGGTGGCCGACCGGGAGGGCAACGCCGTCTGTCAGTTGCAGAGTATCCAGAGTGGTTGGGGTTCATCGCTGGTGGCCGGCGATACCGGCATCCTGCTGAACAACCGGATGACCTACTGGCATCTGGACCCGGATCACGTGGACTGTCTCCAGCCGGGCAAGCGGGTGCGCCACACCATGAACCCGGTGATGGCGTTCCGGCGCGCCGCTGATTCATCACAAATCGGCGGCGACGACAGTTCCGCGGGATTGGTCAAGGGCGCGGGCCGCCGGCTGGCCTACGTGCTGGGCACTCCCGGCGCCGACTGCCAGGTGCAGAGCAATATGCAGGTCATCACCAACCTGGTTGACTACGGCATGACGGTGCAGGAAGCGGTGGAAGCCCCCCGCTGGAAACACGTGGGCGACGGCACGGAGTCCACCATTCCCCACACCGCCGAGGATCGCCTGCTGATGGAAAGCCGCTTCGACCCGGCGGCGGTGCGCCAACTCCGCGCCATGGGCCACCCGGTTCACGAGTTGGACGCCTGGGACGGCGTAACCGGCCGGGAGATGGCGCTGTACATCGACCCGGAAACGGGCGCGCTGCATGGAGCGGCGGATCCGCGGTACGACGGGTACGCGGTGGGGTATTAGACTCACGCGTACCCACTTTCCCCAAACTGTCATTGCGAGCGCAGCGCGGCAATCTCGTCGCGGTAACGAACGTCGCTCTTGGAACGAGATCGCCATCCGCCAGCGGCGGACTTCGCTCCTCGCGATGACAAACTGGGTACGCGTGAGCCATTTTGGTAGCTTGTCAGAAGCAAGATTTACCGGATTTATAGGATGTACCGGATTGGGTGCGACGCTGCCGTCGGATGATCTCAATCCTGATAATCCGTCAAATCCGGGAAATCCTGCTTCTGACATTCCGCCCCCGGAAAGTGGGTACGCGTGAGGGGTATGGTAGCGTTGCAATTTAGGTGGTTCAGTTTCCCAGCGGGGTATCCGAGCGACTAAAACTGCTGCTACGCCAACGGGATTGCCACGCTACGCTCGCAATGACAAAAACCAAACCACCTAAAACGGAACGCTATCGAGAGGTATTAGAGTGTTGACAACGGGCGGCAACCGCTTATACCATGAATGTGCGGTTGGGAGGGCTGCCCACAGCGGTCCGTTGAGATGCGGATCTCACCCGGCTGCCTTTTGATACGGTCGGGAGGCCCGGCGTGTAATCCGGTCCGTCAAGACGTGGATCTTGCCCGTCCGTCCTTTTCATTATGCACCTGCTTTACCTGGATGGCGCCGGCTCCGTCGCCGACTTGGGCCACAAGCATCTCATACTGGCCGGCGTCTCCGTATTTGAGCGCCGAGCCTAATTGTCTTCAGATTTGACGTAATATCCAGTTCCTGTGACCGCGAGGGCGGCATCGTTCACGGCCGGCACCATTACCGGAACCTTGCCGACCCCTGCGATTGCCCGGCCTGCGCTCCCCGGCTCTCGTAACCCGCCGGCGGCGCGTTTGCCACCGCCGGCCCCAGGCCCTACAATGGCGGCAACCTTCGGGGGCGCGCCTATTTGATTCATCGCCGCCCGGAGCAATGGTTGGTCATCATGCGAATGCCCGGACAACGCCGCAGCCAGGAACCCGACGAGGTGGGCCAGCGCGCCGGCCTGTTCGCCGAGGCAATCCGCGACGGCGACATGGATCTGGCCTGGTCCATGCTCTCCAAAGAGACGCGGGGGATGCGCATGGGGGTCTGGGCCACCCGGCTCAACATCGATATGCAGGTGGCCTACCGCGCCGCTTATGACGCTAATCATCCCATGCGCGATTCAATGATGGACGATTTTCGCACCACCGTCCTGCGCCTCTGGCCCCTGGAGGACTTGTCCGAGTTGGCGGCCGCGCCCACCCGCTACGTGGACGACGAGCACGCCTTCGTCTTTCTGCCCTTCGGGGTCAGGGATGAGACGGTGGTGCAGCACAGCCGGCTCATGTCGGGCCTGATGATTCCCATGCTGCTGGAAGATGCCCAGTGGCAGATTGACCTGCCCGGCTGGCGTTTCCTGGACACGTCCGACCCGCGCAGCCGTGGCTAGGCGTCCCGCGCGCACCCGTTCCCGAGGCGGGCGCAAAAACCGGCCGGCTGATACTGATTCCGTCGCTGCCCAACACGCCGAAGCCCCCGACCAACTCCGGCGCCGCGCTGGCTCCGATGCTGGAATCTGCGAACTGTGCGATAGGGCGGTTGAGCGTTTCACCGTCCACCATCTGGTGCCCAAGGCGCGGGGCGGCAACCACGGCCCGACCGCATTGTTGTGCCCCACCTGCCACCGGCAGGTTCACGCCATGTTTTCCGTAACCACGCTGGCCGAAGAGTTGCACAGCGTGGAACTGCTGCGGGCCAACCCCCGCGTCGCCGACTTCCTCCGCTGGATGCGCAAGCAGCGCGGCGCTGTGTTCCAGGTGCGGCGGGCGCGGGAGCGGGGATAAACTCGCTATGGCCGCTTCGTGTTATGATTCAGCGCCGAGAACACGGAGACAACGATATGACGAACCACGCCGATTTCACTGCGGAGCAGGTGGCTGATGCGATCCGCGCCGGTCTCAGGGAAGGACGGAAACCGGCGCGGATGTCAGTAGGTCGGGCGGCGGAACGGGCGGCGACACACCGGAACATACTGGCGCGTTACCGGGAGCGCTCCCGGCAAAGCCTGGACGCCGGCGACTATCTGCAAGCCGCCGAAAAGTCGTGGGGCGCGTATGCTCAAACGGTGAAGGCTATCGGGGCTGATCATCGGTTCAGAGTTGCTGACCATACCAGCATCGTAGGCGTCGGCAGTGAACTGGCGGCTCTGGTTAGCGTGTCCGATTCCGTTCGCGGCTACGTGTTGTCCGTAGGACTGGTCTTTGCGCAGAGCCTTCACCAGCATTTTTACGAGGATAACCTGTCGGACCGAATGGTGATTACCAGTTCTGACGCGTTGGGAACGGCAATTGACCTGCTGCAAGAAATCTTTCCGCCGGAACCTGCGACTTGACGAAACCGATCGGGGTATCACCATGACCACGCCATACACTTTCACGCCGCAACAAATTGCCGACGCCATCCGCGCTGGGCTGCCCAATCGCCCGGATGTGGTCCTGTCCGCATCTGAAGCGTCAGATCGGGCTAATGCCTATCGGAACAGTCTGGCGCACTATCGCGAGCACGTCCAGAAAAGCCTGGCAGAAGGCGACTACCTACAGGCTGCGGAGAAGTCATGGGGGGCGTATGCCCAAACCATCAAGGCTATAGCAGCCGATCATCAGTTGCGCCTCCGCAGCCACACCAATATCCTGCGCGTCTCCGAGCGGCTCGTATCTCTGGTTTCACTCCGCGACCCGGCGGCCGGCGTCGTTTTGGACAATGGCGCAAACTCAGCCCACAGTATGCACATTCACTTTTACGAAGACGACCTGCCTGCCGAAACCGTGATACGACGAGCGGACGGGGTGGCTACGGCCATTGCGCTGCTGCAAGAACTCTTCCCACCGGAGCCAAACTCTCAATGACCGGCGCAACCGAAACCGACGACGCCATCGTACCTGCTATCATAAAACCATTATGAGTACACCATCTGATTTCACTCCCCAACAGGTTGCCGACGCCATCCGCGCCGGGCTGCGGGAAGGACGAAGGCCGGCCCGTATGTCCGTCGGCCGCGCGGCGGAACGAGCGGCGACGCATCGGAGCATACTGACGCGCTACCGGGAGCACGCCCGGCAAAGCCTGGACTCGGGCGACTACTTGCAGGCGGCGGAAAAATCTTGGGGGGCATATGCTCAGACCATCAAAGCAATCGTCTCCGACCACCGATGGCGCGCCACCCACCATGGCAGCATTATCGGGGTTGCCGCTGAACTGGCTTCATTGGCCGGCCATTCCGACCCTGAGGCCGGCGACGTGCTGAGAGGCGGATTAGCGTTTGCGCGGAGTCTGCATCAGCACTTCTATGAAGAGGACTTGCCAGACGGTATGGTAATCGCCAGCGCCGACAACGTAGCGATTGCCATCGATCTCCTACAGGAACTCTTCCCAGGAGAACCAAACGCCCAATGACCAACGCAACTGAAACGGCCGACGTCATCATCATCGGCGGCGGCGTGATGGGGTGCAGCATCGCCTGCAACCTGGCATTGACCTCCGCCGACCACGGCCTCCGCCGCATCCTGCTACTGGAGCGGGATACCTTGGGCAGCGGCTCCACCGGGCGGAGCAGCGCGGCCATCCGGATGCACTACTCCACCGCCGTCAACGCCGAACTGGCCTGGCGCAGTTTGCGGATTTTCCGTAATTTTGCGGACATTATCGGCGGCGATTGCGGCTACACCCGTACCGGCTACCTGGTATTCGCCGGCCAGGACGATCTGCCGTCCTTCCGTTCCAACATCGCCACCCAGCAGTCGGTGGGCGTGATTACCGACATCATCAGCGCCGGCGACGCCGCCGAGCTGGCGCCGGGTTTCGCGGTGGATGACGCCGCCGCCATTGCCTACGAGCCCTATTCCGGCCACGCCGACGCCTCGGGCACCGCCTACGCCTACGCCACCCGCGCCCGGGCGGAGGGCGTGACCATCCGTTTGCAGACACCAGCGGCGGCCATCGAAACCAGCCAAGACGGCAGTAAGGTGACGGCAGTCCGCACTGCCGCCGGCGAGCGCGTCGCCACCGGCGTTGCCGTGGTCGCTACCGGCCCCTGGACGGCGCGGTTCCTGGCGCCCCACGGCATCGAAGCGCCCATGATTGCCACGCGCCACGAGGTGCTGCACTTCCGCCGGCCCCTGGACCTGGTGCCGCACCATCCCGGCGGCGCGGACATCGGCAACCGCATCTACTTCCGCCCCGAAGGGCAGGATTTGACCCTGGTGGGCAACGGTAATCACTCCGACGTGGTGGATGACCCGGAGGTGTACGCCCAGCGGGCCAGCGCGGCGTTCATCCAGGACGTATGGCAGCGTCTCGCGCGGCGCATCCCGCCGATAGCCGACGCGGAACTGGCAACCGGATACGCCGGCCTCTACACCAACACGCCCGACTCCCATCCCGTCATGGACCGCATCAACGGGGTGGACGGCCTTTACCTGTGCAGCGGGTTCAGCGGCCACGGCTTCAAGCTGTCGCCCATGGTTGGCGTACTCATGGCGGAGCTGATTGCCAACGGCGCGGCCACCACCATGGACATCAGGCCCTTGCGCTTCTCCCGGTTTGCCGAGGGCGATTTGAACAACGCCGGCTACGGTTTCGACGTGCTGGCGTGACGTATAGCGTCTCGGCCATCCCTGCCGTCGCTGTTTCCGGCCTGACCAAGCGGTTCGGGCGGGTTACGGCGGTTGACGACGTGAGCCTGGAAATCCCGTCCGGCAGTGTGTTCGGGCTGCTGGGCCCCAACGGTTCCGGCAAGACGACTCTGCTCGCCATGCTGGCCGGTTTCATAAGCCCCACCGCCGGGACGATAACCCTGTTGGGCAAAAGCGGCGCCGGTGGACAGCGGGCCGCCCTGGCCGGCGTGGGAACGTTGATCGAGCGGCCCATTTTCTGGCCCTACCTGTCCTGCCGGGACAACCTGAAGTGCTTGCAGGGCATCTACGCATCCGACGGCGGCCCTGCTGAAATCGACGACCTGCTGGCAAACGTCGGACTGGACGGCGACGCCAGCCGGCGCAAGTTCCGGGCCTGCTCCACGGGGATGAAGCAGCGTTTGGGCATTGCCGCGACGCTGCTGGGCAACCCGTCGCTGCTGATCCTGGACGAGCCCACCAACGGGCTGGATCCGGCGGGCATTGTGGAAGTGCGTGAACTGGTGCGGAACCTGTCCAACAACGGCCAGCGCACGGTTATTCTCGCCAGCCACCTGCTCAACGAGGTGGAGCAGGTTTGCGACCAGGTGGCCATCCTGCAACGGGGCCGGCTGCTTTACTCCGGGCCGGTGGCCGGCATGGGCGCGCCGGCGACGGCGTTCCTCCGCACCACCGACGACGAGCGCGCCGCCGGCCGGCTGGGGGATGCCGGGTGGCAGATCGTTTCCCAATCGGCGGACGGGCTGGAAGTGGCCGTTACGCCGGGCCGGGAGTGGGAAATCAGCCGCGATTTAGCCAACGGCGGGATTTACGTGTCGGAGCTGCGATCTATGGGCGGCTCGCTGGAAGCGGGCTTCATGGAAGTTACCGGCGGGCAGGAATAGCGCGTATGATGATTGTCGCAGCCGACCTGGCCAACGCCTTGCGCTGGGAGTGGTTCCGGGTCAGCCGGCGGGCTGCGCTCTGGGTCATCCTGGGCCTGGTCGCGCTGGTCATCGTGGGGATACTGGCGGCGGCGGTGGCGTTGCAGCGTTTCGCCTTTGACGATCCTTTCCTGTCCAAGATTGGTTTTCCTATTCTGGTGTTTGAGGTTCTGTCCCGACTCGGCCCATTTCTCGGCATCATCCTGGCGGCCGTCGTGTTCGGCGGCGATTTTGGCTGGGGAACGTTGCGCCCGCTGCTGGCGCGGGGGCAGGCCCGCTGGCAGGCCGCGTTGGTCAAGCTGGCCCTGCCCAGCGTCATTCTGGCCGCCGTCTGGATAGCAGCGTGGACGCTGGCCGCGCTGGTGGGCCTGGCCGCGGGGGAATCGTCAGCCGGCATCCTGGAGTTCCTGCCGGGCGTGCCCGACGGTTGGGTGGATACGGCGGGCCGGTTTTTCTCGGCGTGGCCGGCGGCAATCGCCTACCTGGGGTTGGCGGGGCTGCTCTGCTCGCTGGGCCGTTCCACCGCCTTCGGATTGGGCATTGCCGTCGCCATTGCGCTTGCCGAAGCGGTAGCCTATCCCATTGCCGGGGCAATCACGGAGCTGGCGCTGGATTTCTCCCTGGACGAATACACCCGCTGGACGCTGCGGGGAGTAACCGGCGGGCTGATGGGACGGGATGACGATTTGGGGTCGTGGGTTTTCCTGCCGGCGACGGGAGCCTACCTGGCGTTGTTCTGGGGATTGACGCTGGCGGTGGCAGCCCGCCGGGACGTGGGCAGCGGCAGCGGATGAGAATACCTTTCCCCAAAATCCTGCTTCTGACGATTGGGTCGGGATAGACCTTGAAAAGACCCTGTGGTACGGATCGCAGGACGATTGCAAAGTCGATGAATACCCTGATTCCGCTCATCCTGAGCTTGTCGAAGGATGGCTTGACCGGAGCGTAGCATGGTTCGACAGGCTCACCATGAGCGGATGAAAAGGACTTTGCAATCGTCCTGGTACGGATCGGCGGTAGCGTTCCGTTTCAGGTGGTTCAGTTTCCCGGCAGGGTATCCGAGCGGCTAAAACTGCTGCTACGCCAACGGGATTGCCACGCTACGCTCGCAATGACAAAAACCAAACCACCTAAAACGGAACGCTACCCGGATCGGCTTGGTGCTAGGCTAGGTTTGCGATGCGGGTTATAATGCCGTCGGTTTTGCAGCACACCACTGGATGAGTTTGATCAGGATGTCCGAAGCGCCACAGAACAGCCCCAATCAGAACCGCTCTAATGACGAATACGTCCGGCAATTCATGCCCCCGGAACGGCGCGGGGAGGCAGCCCCCAGCATGGAGGTAGCCGAAGCCCCCGTGGAACCGCCCGCCGCCGAGGTTGCGGAAGCAGTGGAAGCCGCGCCCCCCGTGTCGGCGCCGGACGGCGAGGCTCTTCAGCCCACGGTGAAGTCGGCGCCTTCGGAGCCGATGCCCGCTACCCCGGCCATCCCGGAGCCGGAAGACCTGCCGGCTCCGGAAACGTTGGCCGAGGATCTGGAAGATGACGATACTCTTCCCGCCTACGTGGAAGCCAACGATCTTTTCAAGATTTACAAGCCGGCGGATTTAGAAGTGGTGGCGCTGCGCGGCGTGGATCTGGAGGTGAAACCGGGCGAGCTGATTGGGATTGTGGGGGCCAGCGGATCGGGCAAGACCACGCTGCTCAACATTCTGGCCGGCCTGGAGAGCCCATCGGCGGGCCGGATCCGGGTGGGCGAGCGTGACCTGCTGGACATCAGCGACCAGGAATTGGTGGAGTATCGTCGCCGCGAGGTGGGTTTCGTGTGGCAGGCCACGGGCCGCAACCTGATCCCCTACCTGAACGTGCGGGACAACATCGAGCTGCCCCAGGCCATCGCCGGCACGAACCGCCGCCAGCGTCGGGAGCGGGCCGAGGAATTGCTGGACGCATTACAGATGTCGGACAAGGGACGGCGTTACCCCTCGGAACTGTCGGGCGGCGAGCAGCAACGGGTCGCCATCGCGGTGGCCCTGGCCAACAATCCGCCCCTGCTGCTGGCCGACGAACCCACCGGCGAGCTGGACACCAACATGGCCGAGGACGTCTTCCTGATGTTGCAACGCATCAACCGGCGGTTCGGCGTGACCATCATTATCGTCACTCACTACGCCGGCATCGCCCGCTGGGTGGACCGGGTGGTGCGGATCCGGGACGGGCGCATTGGTTCCGAGTCCTATCTGATGTCCTCCTACCGGGGGGGTGAAGGACAGGAGGAAGAGTACCTGGTGGTGGACCGGGCCGGCCGGCTGCAACTGCCCCGGGAGTTCGTGGAACGCCTGTCGCTGGACGGGCTGGCCAGCGCGGGGATGGACGAACAATCGGGGTCCATCACCCTGCGGCCGGCGTCGGCGCCCCACCGCAGCCGGGAACGGCACGAAGCGGGGGCCGACGATTAGGCATAGCGGGCCGGGCAGCAGGATGGGATATGCTCATGCGCGCCGAGGAAACGTCAGAAGCAGGATTTTCAAGATTTTAAGGATTGTCAGGATTGGAACCGTTCATAAAATCCCGTAAATCCTGACTCTGGCGATTTACGAAGTGGGTACGTGTGGGGTTGGATATGTTCTTGACATTACGGCAATGGCAATGGGACGAACGATAAACGATAAAGGGTGAGGTGAACGGATGGCGGAGGCGACGGCGGCGTTGGCTGCTGAAACGGCAACCCGCGAGTTTGGCGAGGGCGAGAGCGCGGTGCGAGCGGTGGATGAAGTTACCGTCAGCATCGAGCCGGGCGAGTTCGTGGCATTGGTGGGGCGTTCCGGCTCGGGCAAGACCACCCTTTTGAACCTGCTGGCGGGATTGGATCGTCCCAGCGCGGGGCGGGTCTGGTTCGAGGGACGGGAGTTGTCCCAGCTGTCGGAGCGGGAGCTGGTGGGGCTGCGGCGGGAAAAGATCGGTTTCGTATTCCAGTCTTTCGGCCTGATACCCCTGCTGTCCGCCTTTGAGAACGTGGAATTGCCGCTCCACATCGGTGGGGTATCCTGGCGGGACCGGCGGCGGCGGGCCAACGAGGCCCTGGACCTGGTGGGACTGCTGGGCCGGGCCGGACACCGACCCTATGAGCTGTCGGGCGGCGAGCAGCAACGGGTCGCCATCGCCCGGGCGTTGGTGGCCGGGCCGTCGGTGCTGTTCGCCGACGAGCCCACCGGGGAGCTGGACAGCGTAACGGCCCAGAGCATCGGCGGCATCATGCGCGAAATCGCCGCCAGTCGCGGCGTTACGGTGGTTACGGCCACGCACGACCTGATGCTGGCGGACATGGCGGACCGGCGATTGCAAATGGCGGACGGGCAGATTACCAGTGTGGAATGAATGGCCGGTGTCAGGGTAGCGTTTCAATTCAGGTGGTTTTCCTTCGTAGGGGCGAATAATTATTCGCCCCTACACGCCCGCCGGAGGCGGACCGTGGCGTTTTGCCAAATTAAACCAACCTAAAACGGAATGCTACCGCGTGTCAGTGCGTTTGCCGAATGTTGTAAGGCGTGTTATATTTTGACACGTAAAGCAAACAACAAGACTGGCAATTGGGGAGCATTGCATGGCTTACGTAACGCCACGAGAGGGCGAAACTCCGGAGAGTTTGGTAAATCGGTTCCGCGCGTCGGTGCAGCACGCCGGCATCCTGCGCGAGTTGAAAGATCGCCGGTTCTTCCGGTCCAAGGCACAGAAGGAGCGGCTGGCGGCTCAGCGCGCGGCGCGGCGGCGACGGCGGCAGCGGCGGTAGGACCCACCGGCTTGGTTGGCCGGAACCAGACAAATTGACCGCTGGTGGGCTGGATGCTAGACTCCGGCCCGTTGCGGTAACCTGAGCGCGCCCGGTTGGAGGACCCGGCTTGGGCGGCGTTCTTGAAATTAAGGAGGGCAGGTTTGCCTCGCTACGATTATCGGTGTACTGAGTGCGCTAACGAGTTTGAGTTGGTTCAGAAGTTCAGCGAGGCCGGCCAGGGAGAATGCCCGTCGTGCGGCGGCGCGGGCCAGCGCGTGTTTCACGCGGTGCCGGTGATCTACAAGGGCAGCGGTTTTTACACCACCGACTACGGCCGGCCCAAGCGCCCCACGGAAAGCCAGGAGGCCAAGGAAGCCGCCAGCGAATCGTCGTCCACCAAAAGCTCCGGCGACGGCGGAGACAGCAAGTCCGGCGATTCCGGTTCCTCCGGCAGTTCGGAGTCGGCGACGCCGGCCGCGGCGGCCAGCGGAGACTCGGCATAGCCTCCACCGTACCGGTTGGGCTGTGGGATAAGGCCGCGCTCACGGGTGCGGCTTTTTCGTGTTCTGAAATCTAACGCCTGTTGATATTTCCCGTCATTCCCGCGAAAGCGGGAATCCAGTAGTCGAAGTCGTAAGCAACCCTTCCCGTTTCTTCATATCGCAATCTCTGGATTCCGGCTTTCGCCGGAATGACGGATAAAATTCAAAATGCTAACAGAACCTAACCTGGACTTTGTACGTTCAAGCGGCGTAGGCGAGGGAATCGATAAGCCGAGCGTACAATTCGGGAACGGGTTTTCCCCGGTCACAGTCGGATAACGACATTGAAAAACTGTCCGAAGCCAGCCACAGGTGGCGTCGCACCAGGGCGATGGCATCCACGAAAGTGGGGGCGGGTTTGGCGTACCAGGCCGCCGTGCGCTGGGTGATGGGGCTCTCTTGTTGCAGCGAGTGTGCCGCCAGGGCGATCCAGGAAAACAGACCCATCAGGACGGGCGTGGTGCGGGCAATGGCGCGATCCGACCATTGGCGCTGAGTTTCCACGCCCAAGTGAGCCCGTACTTCCTGGTAAGTGACCTCCAGCTGCCAACGCAGCACAAACCACTCCAGGATCTGGACTGGGGCGACCGACTCATCAGTGCAGAGCAGGGCCTGAGTGTCCAGTTCACCTTTGGGGTCTCGGACCAGCGCCCAGCGGATGGGTACGGGCGGTTTGCCGGGGTGGTACCAGAGGGCGGTCTGCGAAGCCAGTTCCAGCGTGCGCATGGTGCCGTCGTACCAGGACACCGACGCGGTGTCCCAGAGCAGCTCGGGATCGTCAAGGCGTTGCTTGAGGGTGGGTTGACGTGCCCCCTTGACCCGAGGGCGACCGGTTTGGCCCGGTTGACGGGGTGGCGCGGGATCGTAGAGACCGGCATCCAGGCGCAGCCTGGTGATGAGGGTTACGGGTTCATGGAGGGACTGGCAGAAGTAGAGCAAGTCCAGGACGGCATAGCCATTGTCGCCCACCACCACCAGGGGGCGATGGGGCAGCCAGCGGCGCAGCAGCAGGATCATCTGGCGAGCCCAGTCGGTGAGTTTCTTGTGCCGGCGTCCCTGCCTTTGGTGATAGCGTTCCGATGGCGCCAGCGCGGTGAGCAAGGGCAGGGCCCAGAACCGTCCCGCCCAGGGGATGCGTCCCAGCCACATCAAACTGATCCAGCGCAACCCGCTGGCCTTGACCGTATAGCTGCGGCTGGAACGCACGGCGTCTCGGTAGACACCCAGAGCGTTGATCTTTGGACCCTGCCGACGCTCCAGGGTTTCGTCGATACCGAACACCAGCGGACCGTCGCCGTGGTCGAGATGTTGAAGCAGCAACCTGAGCAAGACCTGGGACGCCCCAAGGGGCGACCACGCCGCCCGGTTCAGCACGTGATGGTAGCGGGCATAGTTGCGGTCGCCGCTGAGGCCCATGACCCGCAACGCCGCGGCCACTGTGCGCTGGCCCGGCGTCAGGATCGCGCCGACCAATAGGACCTGAGCCTTTTGCCAGGTTCGGTTTTGGAACAGCATGGCGAAGGGAAAGAGAACAGTTACAATGGCATCGGGCAGGGTGAGCACGAATTGACCTACGGTGAGTTGTGGGGTCAAACCAGCTTACCCTGCCGCTTTCATTTTTCTAGTTTTTGTACAAAGTCCAGCTAACGACTTGGTAACGTTGCAATTCAGGTGGTTCAGTTTTCCGGCAACGCATTCGAGTGGCTAAAGCTGCTGCTAGGCCAACGAGATTGCCACGCTGCGCTCGCAATGACAAAAACCAAACCACCTAAAACGGAACGCTACCTAACGACTTTCACTATGCGGGCTTTGATACAACGGGTCACTGCGGCGTCGGTACTGATTGACGACGCCGAGGTGGGCACTATCGGCCCCGGCTTGGTGGTGCTGTTGGGCGTGGCCGGTGGCGATGACGACGCCGATGCGCAATGGGTGGTGGACAAGGTAGTGAATATGCGGATCTTCGCCGATGACGCGGGTCGCTTCAACCGTTCGGCGCGGGACGTGGACGGCGGGCTGCTGGTGGTATCCCAGTTCACCCTGTACGCCGACACCCGCCGGGGCCGGCGGCCCGACTTCACCCGCGCCGCCGCGCCCGAGGAGGCCAACCGGCTCTATGAGGCGGCGGTGGCGATGTTCCGCGAAACGGGCCTGACCGTGGCCACCGGGGAGTTTCAGGCGTATATGCAGGTGAGGCTGCAAAACGACGGGCCGGTGACCATCATGGTGGACAGCGCCGACCGGGGGCGGCCGCGGCGAGGATGAGGGCGCAAACTACCGTTAAAGCTAGCCGGGTATGGCGGCTTCGACCATTGCGCCTAACACACTTACCGCGTCGGCTACGTCGATGGCGATGCGCTCCTTGTCGAGGGGCGGGTGTTCGTGAGCGTACAGAGCGCTGCCGCCGAACTCGGTCAAGTATCGGTGATCTTCTCCCGGTACGGGCCGGTCTTGCGGCCAACGCAGGTCTCGGCGTATCTGTTCGATCAGCAGGCGGAGGTTGTGACCGTCTCGTCCGCCGGTTGGATAACTGAAACCGTGGGCGCTCAAGACGGCTTTGTAGATGTTTTCCAGGGCGGTCTGCCCGGCCCGGCCGACGCCTTTATCCGACATTAGCGTGACGTATCCCGCTGCCAAGGCAAGTTGAAGATCGCCGGCCGCATCGGTAGCGTCTTTGAGACGGTCCCGAACATCCTGCCAGTCAGTGCGCTCTTCCGGGCGGCCGCGGCGTTCCAGTCGTTCGTCGGGCATGATAGGGCAACCGTGTTTGGCAATAGAGTTGGCGATGTTGTTCCTGAGTTGGCTGGCACGGAAAAATTCCGCTTCGGTCATGCACAGCACGTCGATACCTGACGCCTGTGGCAGCTGCGCTTTTTGGATTTGGCGGGCCTGTTGGCGCAGGTCGTCAAGCCATTTTTCCGACGGTAGAGCGGCTTTGATTACCAGCACGTCGATGTCGGAGTCGCGCCGGTAATCTCCCCTCGCCCGGGAGCCGAAGAGGATGGTTTGGCTGGCGTCGGCGATCCGGTGTACCTGGAGAGCGACGCCGAGAGCCTGTTGGTCGGTTGTCAACGTTGACATATCCGGGCCGTTCCAAGTCCGCCTAATCTGTCAGCCAAGTCAGCGTTTCGTCCACCACCTCCGTCGGGATGTCGCGGCGGACGGTGGCGCGGCCCACGTCTTCCAGCAGCACCCAGCGGTTGGCGCCGCCGACGGTTTTCTTGTCCAGGGACATGGCGGCTCTGATGCCGTCCAGATCAACGCCCCGGGCGGTGATGGGCAGGTTGAAACGCTGGAGCAGGACGCGCTGGCGCTCCAGGATGTCGTCGCCGATCATGCCCATCTCGCGGGCGATGCGGCCGGCGCCCATCATACCCACGGAGACGCCTTCGCCGTGCATGAAGCGCCCGTACTCGGTGGAGGCTTCCAGGGCGTGGCCGATGGTGTGTCCGTAGTTGAGCAGGATGCGGATGCCCAGGGTTTCCCGCTCGTCCTGGCTTACCACGTCGGCCTTGATGGCCATGCTGCGGCGGATGACCTCGGTGGAGATTTCCGGTTCCACGTCCATCAGGGCCTCAGCGTGCTCCTCGAACACGTCCACCAGCGAGGGGTCCAGGATCAGGCCGTGCTTGATGGCCTCGGCCCAGCCCTCCGATAGCTCGCGCTTGCCCAGGGTGGACAGGGCTTGCACGTCGGCGAGGACGGCCCGGGGCTGGTAGAAGGCTCCGACCATGTTCTTGGCCTGGGGCAGGTTCACCGCCACCTTGCCGCCGATGGAGGCGTCCACCATGGCGGCCATGCTGGTGGGCACCTGGACGAAGGGCACGCCGCGCAGGAAGGTGCTGGCGATGAAGCCGCCCAGGTCGCCGGCTACGCCGCCGCCAATGGCGATGATGGGCTGGCCGCGCTCGGCCTTCAGGCCCACCAGCCACTCGTAGATTTCCTGGGCCTGCTGGAAGGACTTGCTGGTCTCGCCGGGCGGGATGACGAAGCAGTGGGCCGCGATGCCGGCCCGCTGCAAAGCCCACTGGGCGTTGCGTCCGTAGGGCCGCATCACGTTCTCGTCGGTGATGATGTAGGCGGTGTTGCCCAGGCCCAGCTCGGCGACGTACTCGCCCAGCCGGTCGATGATGCCCCAGCCGGCGACGACGGGATAACTGCCGCCGGAGTGGTGGACGGTTGCGGCGAGGTCGGGATTGGTCATTTTGGGAACTCCTTTGGCGGGGCCATGGGCAGGTCAGGCGAGATGCGCGCCCCATTCCTGCAACGCGACGGCCAGGCTTTGTTCAGTCCATGCTTTGAAGCGGGGTAGTAGAGCGTCCGCGTCATTTTCCCAAGTAAAGGTGAAAAGGCGCAAGGGGGTGCAATCGGTGAAGGAACCGGCCCCTTCCGCTGTGACTTGCCGGGCAATACCATCATGGTGGCGGTCAATGAGGGCAAAGGCGGTTGCGACCATCACGCCGGAAGGCTGACGACCGGCATGGTGCAGCGATATTACGAGGGTCAGACGAGGCAGGGGGTGTCCGCGGCCTGGCGTCAGGGAGAGTTCGGCAAAGAACCGGGAGACGTAGGGGTTCATCCAGTGACCGGAGTTGATGGCGGTTTGGACGATCTGGTTATGATACCAATGCTCTCGGTAGCCGGGGCCACCCATTTCGACGCAATGGACAATGCCGTTGCCGGTCTGCGCCAGCCGGGAAACGATTTGCTCGGCCCGGGCCCCCAGCAGCGCGGCGGCGTGGTCGCGCAACGCCTGGGCAATGCCGTTGACGGCGTGGGTTTGGCCGGCCGCGTCAGTGTTCCTGCGGTTGACTTGCGCAACGATATTTTCCAGAGCGGCGTCAACCGTGCCAACCAGAGCCTCGCCGCGCGGAGCGGGTTCGGCAATGGCTTCCAGAAGCGTCCGCTTTTGCAGCTGTACCAGCAGGTCAACGAAGGGAATCAGGTTGCCGTCGTCGGCGCTTTCAAGGGCGTCGATGTAAATTGAACGGTCGTCCCTTTTCACCACAACTGGCAAGTATTCTTCCCGTACCAGATGCCAGGTGAGCAGGGCGCGGACGACCCGGCCATTGCCGTCCTGGAACGGGTGGATCTGGGTAAAGCGGTGGTGGAGCCACGCCGCAGTAAGCAGCGGGTGATGACGGTCGGTGTCGCTGAGGTATTGGTTGTACCACTCAAGCAGGTTGTCCAATTCGCTATTGACGTGTTCCGGCGGGCAGTATTCGTGAATTGCGCCGTCCGGACGGGTTGGATTATTGGGCAAAGTCTTGAAGTCGCCGCGGCGGAGTTCGGCGTCAAACCACCTGCCAAACTGGTCCATCGCCCGGAACGTAGGCTGGTTTCTAGTGAGAGTTGCATGGATCTGGCGGATTGCGCTGCGCGAAATCGGCCGGCCTTCCCTGATTTCGGCATATACGCCGGCAACGGTGTCCTGGTGGTCGGCCAGGATGCGGGCCAGCTCGTGGGGGTCTTTGTCGGTAGCGCTGCGCTCGATCAAATCGGCGGAGATGCCACGCATCACCAGCGTCTCGGTCATGCCCCGATCCAGGGTGTACAGTCCTTCGATAATGCCCGTTTCTATGGCCCAACTGCGGGTCAGGCGTTCCAGGAACGCGCTATAAGCGTTGGGTTGAGCCGCCTCGCGTGCTTGACGGTAAGCAGTCCACTGCCGTTGCAGTGCGTCGATTTCAGAAAAATCGTAGTCGCATTCGCCTGATAGCGGGCTGATGGGCTGCCATTGGTGGGCGATCATCGTACCGTCAACCGTTTGGGCGGGAACTCGTCACCGTCTTCTCAAAAATGCGCAGCACCTCGTCGGCCACCTCCTCCGGCGTGCGGTCGTCGGTGGCTACGGCGTGGTGGGCCTGGGCGTAGGCGGGGGCGCGCTGGTCGAGGAGTTCGCGGATGCGTTCCAGGGGGTCGCCGTCGCCGAGCATGGGGCGGACGGCGGCGTTGGGGCTGCCCCGGGTGATGCGGTGGTGGATGGTTTCGGGCTGGGCGGTGAGGCAGAAGACGACGCCGTTTTCCAGCAGCACTTGCCGGGTGAGTTCCTGAGCGAATGCTCCACCGCCGGCGGCGATGACCTTGCCGCCGCCCTCGCACAGCGTCAGGGCGGCGTGGCGCTCCATGTGGCGGAAGATGATCTCGCCGTCCTCGCTGAAGATCTGGTGGATGGGCTTGCCGGCCCGGCGGACGATCTCCTCATCCAGGTCGGTCATGCGGCGGTTGGTCATCCGCGCGATAATGCGACCCACGTGGCTTTTGCCGGTGGCCATGAAACCGACGAGGATGATGTTTGCCGGCGCCATTGTAGGTTGGGGATTTGACGAGATTGCCATGTGGTTCGACAGGCTCACCATGAGCGGAGTTGGTGAGTTCGACGAGATTGCCATGTGGTTCGACAGGCTCACCATGAGCGGAGTTGGTGAGTTCGACGAGATTGCCACGCTACGCTCGCAATGACAACTGGCCCTAGGCCGGGCGCGGCGGGGCCGGCGCGTAGCCGGAGGCGGTGCAGAACTCGACGCTGTTGCCGTCGGGGTCTTCGATGAAGAAGTAGGCTTGACCGTCGTAGCGGATGCCGCCGCGCAGCACTTCGTAGCCGCTGCTTTCCAGCGTGGCGCGGGTTTCCTCCAGGTCGTCTACCTGGAAGGCGTGGTGGACGTTGCCCGGCTTGGCGGGGGCCTCGTCGGTCTCAATGAGATGGACCATCACGCCGTTTTCCAGTTGCAGCCAGGTAATTGCCGGATTGTCCACCTGGCTCTGGATCTGCTTGATGCCGAGCAGGTCGTTGTAGAAGGCCATGGCGCGGGCGGTGTCCTTGACCATGGTGGTTACGTGGTTGATCTGGCGGATTTCGATTTGGCCGGCCATGTTGTCCCTCCGTCCCCGTATCAAGTACGGGGTGACGTTGCTGTGATGGGTTGACGTTGCTGTGATGGGTTGACGTTGCTGTAATGGGGTGACGTTGTTGCGCTGCGAGTATTATGCCATACAACCGGGGCGCGGGTTCACAGCACTTGCCAAGCCCCTTCACCCAATAGCGGAACGTAGCTGCAAAAACCCAATTCCTCTGTGATCCGGCCTTCGGACCCGATCCGAACGCGGGTCAGCGTTTGCCGTTCGAAACTTCCCACTGGAAGGACCAGTCGTCCGCCCGGCTTGAGCTGCGCAACCAACGCGTCGGGAACTTCGGGGGCGGCGGCGGAAACCAGAATGGCGTCGAAAGGCGCGAGGTCGGGAGCGCCCAGGATCCGCCCTGCCGGCTCTATAGATACGTTGGAAATCCCGCAAGCGGCGAGGTTACGGCGTCCCAATGACACCAACTCCGGTATGCGTTCCACGGCCAGCACGGAACCGAAGGGCAGGAGTTCGGCGATGATGGCGGCCTGGTACCCGCTGCCGGCGCCTACTTCCAGCACGTACTCGTCGCCGCGCAACTCCAGGGCGTCGGCGGCGTGGGCCACCATCTGGGGCTGTGAGATGGTTTGACCGTTGCCGATGGACAGGGCGATGTTGAGGTAAGCCTGGTTTTGCGACGGCGGCGGCACGAAACGCTCCCGGGGGATGCGACGCATGGCGTGCAGCGCCGGCCCCTCGCCCATGGCTTTCGCCAGGTGGTCAAACAGACGCTTGCGGTCGGTTTCAAGAGGATCGTTCATAGCAGAGCGCACGGAGTAAGGGCAGGTTTCAAACCTGCCCCTACGTTTCCCGCATGGCAAGGGGCAGACTACCCAAGCTCGTCGCTCAGGCTGTAGATCTGGCCGGGGCGTCCGCCTTCGGGGAGGCCGAGGGGAAGATGGACGTTGAGGAGGAAGGGGCGGTTTTCGCGTTCCACGATGCCGAGGCCGCGCTCGATGGCGTCGGCGATGGTGGCTTCGTCGGTGGCATCCATGGCCTCGACGCCGAAGCCTTCGGCAAGTTTCACCGGGTCGATGTTGTCGAGGACGACGCCGCGGTACTCGCCGGTCTCCTTCATGTTGGCGTTGGCGTTGGCGAAGGAGTTGGCGACGATGCCGTAGGCCCCGTTGTTGGAGATGCAGTAGAGCACCGGGACGCCGTGGCTGGCCGCCGTCCACAGGGCATGGTCGGAGTAGTACAGGGAGCCGTCGCCGACGAGGCCGACCACAGGCTTATCGGGCGCGCCCAGCTTGGCGCCGATGGCCATGCCGACGCCGTAGCCTTCGGAGCCGCCGGCAGGGCGGATGTACTGGTTGTTGCCGGCGTCGCCGGAATTGGACAGGACGTCCTGGGCCACGGCGAACTGCTCGATGGCAACCAGGCCGCCGCCGCGACTTTCCAGGGCGGCGTCCAGGGCATCGCCCAGGGCGACGGCGCGTACCTTTCCTGGCTCGGCGGGCGTCCGCCAGGCGGCATCGCGGCGCTGGGCGCGGAGGGCGGCGACCTCTTCGCGGGCGCGGCTGCGGCGGTCGGCCAGGTCTTCGGAGGCGTCGGTGGCATCCAGCAGGCTTTGGGCGGCGCGGCGCTCGTCGGCGAGGATGGCGAGGTCGAGGCCAGGGATGTTTTCCAGGTTCTCGGCGTCGGCGCCGATGGCGATGGTGCGGGCGGCGTTGTAGAAGGCGGCGTAGTCGCTGGGGTTGCCGGCGCCGTTGTGGGTTACGCCGATGCAGAGGATGAGGTCGGGGTTGAGGTCGGGGGCCTGCTCCAGGCGGCGGCCGCCGGCGTGGAGGGGGTGCTTGATGGGGACGGCGCGGGGATCACCAACGACGGGGACGCCGAAGCGCTCGGCAAGGGCGGTGACCTCGGCGATTGCGCCGCTCTTCCAAACGCCGTCGCCCACGTACATCAGGGGACGCTGGGCGTCGCGGAGGGCGCGGGCTACCGCCTCCACGTCGGCGTCGGCGGGGTAACCGGCGCGGAACTCGGAGAACTGGCCGTCGATGATGTTGGCGCTGTACTCGGTTGGTCCCAGCAGGCGGTCGTACACGGCCAGATGGACGGGGCCGACGGGCGGGGTCATGGCGACGCGGAGGGCGCGTTCCAGGGCGGCGGGCAGGCCCTCGGGTTCGATGACTGTCCAGTTGGCTTTCATCATGGGGGCGGCGATGGCGGTGGGGCCGGCGTTGTGGCTGACGTCCAGGGTAATCTTGCCGGCAAAGCTGCCGGTGTCGCCGGCGAAGGTGATGACGACCACGGGCAGGCTGCCGGTCCAGACGTTGATGAGCTGGCCCATGGCCTGGGCCAGGCCGGCGCCCAGGTGGACGACCATGACGCCGGGGGCCAGGTTGGCCTGGGTGTAGCCGCCGGCCATGGCGGTAACGGCGCCCTCGTGGAGGCCGAGGATGCCGTGGATGTCGGATCGGGAGTGCAGTTCGTTGAAGAACAGCGCCTCGCGGGAGCCGGAGTTGTTGAAGACGTACTTGACGCCGGAGGCCACCATCTGCTCCACCATCAGGCGGGACGCGCTGGCGGTCATTTCCCTGGTCTGCATTGTGCTACTCCTTGATCGCGCAATCGGTTGTTGCATTGCGGGAATAGTACGGGGCAAACGGGCGGATGTCCACCTGACGGGGGAGGGGGGCAGGACGATTGCAAAGTCCTTTTCATCCGCTCATGGTGAGCCTGTCGAACCATGCTACGCTCCGGTCAAGCCATCCTTCGACAAGCTCAGGATGAGCGGAATCAGGGTATTCATCGACTTTGCAATCGTCCTGGGAGGGGGGGTGGGGTTCGTCAGAAGCAGTATGCGCCGGATTATGAGGATTTTCAGGATCAGGCTCGTTTGGTTGGTTGGGTGTTTCGGGGTTTTGGCTCCTTTTAGGCTGTGGGGTGAAAGGCAGGATTTTCCGCCAGGGGCGGATTTGGCAACCCGCCAGGGGCGGACTTTCAGCACTTCGTTGTCAGCATACGGCCGGGTTGGGTACGCAACGCGTTGGCCCCTACTTTTTCGTGTACTCAGGACGTTTTCAGGCGTCCCTGCGCGCGGGCTCGGGCAATCCCGGTGGTCCAGCGGTCAATCATGGTGAGGTGGTCAGGTCTAATCAAAGCCTTGCCGAGTGCGACCGGTTGCGATTTGGAAACTGACGGGGTTGGCCGTCGAAGTGAAATCCTGCCTTTTTGGAGATTGGATGAAACAGCTGTTTTGCCTAGACGGTATTAGGATATACGTTCTAGCGGCGGATGGTCAAGGGGAATTGGTCAGAAGGTAGCGTTGCAATTTAGGTGGTTCAGTTTCCCAGCGGGGTATCCGAGCGGCTAAAACTGCTGCTACGCCAACGGGATTGCCACGCTACGCTCGCAATGACAAAAACCAAACCACCTAAAACGGAACGCTACCTGGTCAGAAGCAGGATTTTCGGGATTGGGCGGATTTTCAGGATTGCGGTGGTTTGATCTGGCAAACGCTGTTGCCGGTGCGGGTAGGGGCGACCGGCCGGTCGCCCTACAAGGTGAAACCACCTGAATTGCAGCGCTGCCATCTCACTCACGGAGGACTATCGCAGATGAAATTACACACCCGTCACTCCGGCGAAAGCCGGAGTCCATACACCGGCAGACGATTGATTTCCGCATCGAAGCTGACGATTTAGGCCACTGGATTCCGGCCCCGTATCAAGTACGGGGTGACGTTCTTTCGCCGGAATGACGGTAGAGGGGGCAGGAATGACGGTGGTTAATTGGCCCAAATGCGGTAGCCCGGCAGGGTCTTTCAGTTGTCATTGCGAGGAGCGCAGCGACGTGGCAATCTCGTTTGGAGCAGCGGGGTTCCACGTAGCAAACAACTGCACCGCAACGAGATTGCCACGCTGCGCTCGCAATGACACGGGCGAGAACTGAAACACCCTGGGTAGCCCGGCGGCTCCAGTTGACCCCTCTTTACATACCGGAATATTATCAAACCCCAGCACGATGCCAAGAGGTGCGAAACATGACCGCCAATCCTGACACGCTCGAAAAAATCGCTGGCATCATCCGAGAGGAGCTGCCCAAGTACCTGTCGTCCGATTTCACCATCAACGACGTAAAAGCGGAGAACTGGCCGGGCCCGTACGAAGAGGACTTCGTGCTGATCACGGTGATCCTGGAAGACGACCATCCAAGACTTGACCCGCGAAAGGCAATGGAATTCCGCCGGGATATGCACGCCCTCTTCGATCAGGTCGGAATAGACCATCCTCCCAACATCTCCTACGCGAGCCGGAGCGAACTCAGCCGATGACCACACCCGCAAGCCTGCCACCAACGCCGATTGACTGGAGAAACCTCATTCAGGCGGGAAGGGACCTGCTCAATCCCCAACAGACGGGATTAGCCGCCACCGACGAACACGTTCGCAGAGCGGTCAGCAACGCCTACTATGCTCTGTTTCATGCACTGGCGGACAGCAACGCGAATGCGCTCATCGGATCACCAAACGACGTGGCAACCGCCGCCGCCTGGTCGAGGATATTCAGAAGCAGGATGGCCAGGATTTGACGGATTATCAGGATTGATATCGTCCGACGACAGAGGCTCATCCAATCCTGGAAATCCTTTCAATCCGATCAATCCTGCTTCTGACAATCTACCAAAGCGGGTACGCGTGAGCGCCGGGAGGGGATGGCGAATACGGCGACGTGTACAATTGTCGCAACGGGATATGGGATACAGGAGGGTCGCTCATGGCTATGGGACTGCTGGCGGGGATTACGGTTCTGGATTTTACGGCGGCGTTTGTGGGGCCGTTTTGCAGCCGCATCATGGCCGACATGGGGGCGGAGGTCATCAAGATCGAGCGGCCGGCGGCGGACCAGGACGAGCGGTTCACGCCGGAATCGCTGCCGACCCGGAACGGCGTGCCGTATCTGCACTTGAACGGGGGCAAGAAAAGCCTGTGCGTGGATTTGAAGACCGACGCGGGGTTGGAGATCGTGCATTCGCTGGTGAAACGGGCCGACGTGTTTGTGGAGAACTACACGCCTCACGTGGTACGCAGCTACGGGCTGGATTATCCCAACCTGCGCCAACTGAACCCCGGCATCGTCATGTGTTCCATGACCGGCTACGGGCAGGAAGGGTTTGCCCACAATCCCGAGCACGTCTGCACCGACCCGGTGGCGCAGGCGGTCAGCGGCCTGAACTGGATTACCGGCGAGCGGGACGGCGCGCCGTACACCATCGGGGGCGGCATCGGCGACACCATCACCGGGATGACGGGCGCGATGGCCGTGGGGTACGCGCTGTTCCACCGGCAGCGGACGGGGGAGGGCCAGTACATCGACTTGTCCATGATCGACAGCCTGCTGTTCCTGGACTCGCTGGCGATGCCCCACGTGGCGGCTAATCATGGAGCGCCATTGCACTACCGGAATGGGGAGCAGAACACCTACACATTCCCAATGGGCATACTGAAGGCGAAAGACGGCTACATTTCCCTGCAAGCGCCGGGGCAGGGAGCAAACAGCGCGTGGGGCCGGCTGTGCGGGTGCATGGGGCGGGAGGATTTGATTGAGGATCCGCGCTATCTGACCGACGACGACCGGGTGGAACGGCGGGATGAAGTCGTGGGCATCATCGAAGAGTGGCTGCAAAGCCTGCCCGATGATGAAGCAGCGCTGCTGGTGCTGGCGGAGGCGCGGATTTCATCGGGGCCAGTGCTGTCGCAGGAAGAAATCTGGCGGCATCCGCACTACAACGGACGGGGCGCGTTTCAGGAGATTGAATATCCGGAGGTTGGGCCGGTGGGAGTGGTGTCGCCGCCGTACCGCTTTTCGGCAACGCCGGCGGCGGTGAGCGGGCCGGCGCCGCAGCTGGGGGAGCACAATTACGCGGTGCTGGGGGATCAGTTGGGATACTCGGCGGAGAAGGTGGCGATGTTGACGGAGGCCGGCGTGTTGTACGAAGCGCCGGCGGCGAAACGGCGGCGGGTCGGGAGTTGCAGGGGCGAATGATTATTCGCCCCTACGTTGATACGGTTTAGTCGTCGGCCAGGGCAGCGGCCGGCTCTTCGAGCTTGAGGGGGAAGGCGCCGCCGAAGAGGCCGCGCTCGGGGTGGCGCTCCCATTGGGAGGCGGGCATTTCGTAATAGACCTCAATCTCGTTGTCGTCGGGGTCGAGGAGATAGACGCCCAGGGAAATGCCGTGGTCGCTGACGCGGTTGATGCGGACGTTGTTCTCCAGGAGGCGGTTGTAGAGTTCCTGGAGGTCCTCAAAGGTCTCCATCTGCCAGGCCATGTGGGCCTGCCCGACGATGGAGTGGTCAGGGCCGGCGGCGTCCATGCCGATGGCGCGGATGGCGAGCTCGTGGGACTTCTCGGTGTTGGCCGACATGAAGACGGTGCCGCTGGGGGAACGCTCCATGATGGTAAGGCCCATGACGCGGGTGTAGAAGTCCAGGGAGCGGTCCAGGTCGCGGACGCGCATTACCAGGTGGCCGAGGTGTTTCGGGGTGTATGACATTTTTGGTTTCTCCTTGCGGTGATGTGTCCTAGTAGCAGTGATTTTCACCCTCACCCCAGCCCTCTCCCATCAAGGGAGAGGGGGCAATTGCGCTAATCGTCGACGCGGGTGTAGAAGTCCAGGGAGCGGTCCAGGTCGCGGACGCGCATTACCAGGTGGCCGAGGTGTTTGGGGGGTGTACGACATTTTTGGTTTCTCCTTGCGGTGATGTGTCCTAGTAGCAGTGATTTTCACCCTCACCCCAGCCCTCTCCCATCAAGGGAGAGGGGGCAATTGCGCTAATCGTCGACGCGGGTGTAGAAGTCCAGGGAGCGGTCCAGGTCGCGGACGCGCATTACCAGGTGGCCGAGGTGTTTCGGGGTGTACGACATTTTTGGTTTCTCCTTGCGGTGATGTGTCCTAGTAGCAGTGATTTTCACCCTCACCCCAGCCCTCTCCCATCAAGGGAGAGGGGGCAATTGCGCTAATCGTCAGCGTCCAGGAAGGCGCGCACCTTTTGGCGGAAGGGTTCCTTGTCGTAGTTGCTGAAGAGCATCATGGCGTTGCGGACGGGGTTGCCGCCGAACATTCGCTCGTAGAGCACCTGGCGTCCGCTGAAGGAACTGCACGAGGCGTCCCAGGCCAGGTGGAACAGCTTGGAACGCTCCCAGGCGTCGGTGGAATCGGTGGCGAGGTAGTGGTTGACTTCGGGGGCGATGCCGGACTCGAAGTCGGCTTCGGCGGGCAGGGCCATGAGGCTGCTGGTGCCGAGGAGCTGGGTAATCTCGATCATGCGGGGATACAGCGTCCGGCCGAACAGGGTGCGGCCGGCCTGGATGGGGCCCATGGCGGGACACATCATGCCGTACTGGTTGGGCCGGGCGTCGGCTTCGGCGGCGCGGAGGCAGGCCCGCATCATATCCCGGTAGGTGATGAGCTCGGCGACCTGTTCCTGGATGTGGGGTATGGAGCCGGAGCCCAGCGTCTCCACAATCAGGTCGGCCAGGCCCAGCATGAACTCCGTTTTTACCAGGCAGCGATTCAGCACCTGGTAGCCGGTGTGGGCGTTGGACATGGTGCCCGTGCCGTAGTTGTTGCACAACTCCACATTGCCCAGCAGGAAGACGCGCTCCCAGGGCACCAGCACGTTGTCGAAGAAGACGACGGTGTCCATCTCCTCGAAGCGGGAGCCGAGGGGGTGGTCGAAATGGGAACGGCCCTGGTCGAGGCTCTCGCGGCAGAGGAACTTGACGCCGGGGGTGTCGCAGGGGATGGAGAAGGAGAAGGAATGCTTCCAGTCGTCGTCGGCCAGGCGGTGGCTGGCGACGGGGTAAATGGCGATTTCGTCGGAGATGGGGCCGAGGGTGGCCAGGACGCGGCTACCCCGCACGACGATGCCGGCGTCGGTCTGCTTGACGGCGGTGAGGGCCACTTCCTGGGTGAGGTTGTCGGCGGCGGCGGGAGTGCGGCTGCGCTGGAGGTTGACCAGGGCGTGGGTGAGGGTGACGTCGTTTTCGCGGAGGAACTCGTGATAGTTGAGGACGTTCTTTTTGAACTCAGGGCGATCCTGGGCGAAGTAATCGGCGGAGCCGGCCCAGGCGGTGAAGATGGAGTTCATAAAGTCGGGGGAGCGGCCCATCATGCCGCAGCTGGCCCAAGCCCAGCGGGACATCATTTCCCGCTTGCGGATCAGGTCGTCAACGGTTTCGGGAACCATGAAGGACAGACCAACCGGGTCGCCGGTGGCGGGGGAGGCGAAGGTCATCTCCTCGCGCAGCGACGGGTCGTGCTGCATATCGTAGAGGGCGGCCACCGCCTTGACGCCGTTCTTCAGGCCGGGATGCGTGGTTACGTCGTCAACGCGCTCGCCCCGGATCCACACCTCGCGGGGGCGGTTTTTGAGTTCGTCGATGTATTGCTGTCCGGTGCGGGCTGGCATGGCGCTTCACCTCCTTATCACCAATGACATCTATGCCGGCTGGATCTCCCGCGGCGGTATTTCGTACCAGTAGGCGTTGCTGGCTCTGACCAGTTGTTCAGCGTCCGGCATTATATCAATGCCGGCGACTGCCGCATGGGATTCACGCTTGGTCGCATCCTGCAAAAATCCGGCATTTCTTATCGCTCGTTCAGCATCATACTTGTTCACGGTGTAGGATACTTCAACGGCGATATAGTGCAGTTTGCCGTTAAGATCGGTCACCTCCATTACCAAATCGGCGTTGCGGAAGCTTTTCAGTTCATCCTCACTTGGGCCGATGCATTTATTGGCAATGGCTTCGATTTGAGTTCGTCGCAGGTTCTTTCCGTAAATGTAACCCATGTCAGTAGCAATGAGGCTGGCTTTGCGGAGGATTTCGGTACGGGCGTGTCCACCTTTGACTATACCAAGGTCGTTGCTGATAGCACTGAGACGTCTGGTGTGGTCAGAGTTGACTTCGCGCTGCTCCGCGTTGACTTCGCGCTGCTCCGCGTTGACTTCACGCTGCTCTGCGATAAACTCGGTTAGTATTTTTGCCAGTTGCTGTTGGCCTTCCGCAAGGCTTTCAAGTGTAATAGGATTGTTGTCGGCTGGCGTCGTCATGGTACCATCTCCTTCGGTCTCGCGGCGACCCGGCAGAACCGCTATTTGAAGGCTGGCATGACCTCCTGGGTCAGCAGGGTCAGGCTGCGGTGGACGGCCTCTTTGGGGAGGAAACCGCCCGGGTTCAGCTCGGCGGTGATGCCGGTGACGCCCAGCATTTCCTGGAACTCGGCGATGCGGTCAACCACCCGCTCGGGACTGCCGAACACCACCCGGGTCTGGAGCAGGTCCTCGTAGGTGGAGTTGGCCAGCTTTTCATAGCGTTCTCTGCGCCGCTCGGGCGCCGCGACGCCGGCCCGCCCCAGCGAGTACTCGAACAGCTCCCGCTGCCGGCTGAAGAACGCCTCGATGCTGTCCTTGGGTTCCTCGATGGCCTCGGCGTCGCTGGGAGCGACGTACACCGGCACGCGCACGTTGATGTCGCCACCGTCGCCGTCGTGCCCGGCTGCCTGCCACTCCGACTTGTAGTCCTCGAGGTTGTTCTTCAGGTCCTCCACGTCCATGGCGCGCAGGCCGAGGAAGATGGGATGGCCCAGCCGGCCGATGCGCCCGAAACTGTCGTCGCTGCTGGCGGCGATGCGGACCTTGGGATGGGGCTTCTGGTAGGGCACCGGCGACAAAGTGGCGTTGGTGATGGTGTTGTACTTGCCCTCGTAGGAGAAGGTTTCGCCGGACCAGGCTTGCAGGATGATGTCCAGGGCCTCCTGGAACCGCTCCCGGCTTTCGCCGTAGTCGATGCCCATGATGTCGTAGGCGCGGACGTTGCCGCTGCGGCCCACGCCGAGCTCGAAGCGTCCCTCGCTGATCTGGTCCACGGTGGCTGTTTCCTCGGCGATGCGCAGGGGGTGGATCAGCGGGAGCACCTGGACGGCCATGCCGGTGCGGAGGCGCTTGGTGCGCGAGGCGATGGCGGTGGCGACGATGATGGGAGCCGACAGCACGGAACGGTTGGGGTTGAAGTGCATCTCACCCAGCCAGACGGTGTCCAGCCCCAGCTCTTCGGCCAGGTCGATCTCCTCGAAGGCTTCCGCGAACGCGTCGGCGTGGGTGGGCTGGCTGCCGATGGTGAAGTTTGCGTTGATGCCGAAATCCATTCTTCCTCCTGGGATTCATCGGACGGAATGGCGCGGTGGCGACGAATCCGACGTTGCTATTCAGCACGATAGACGTGGTGGCGACAGTATAGCAGGCATTGTCAGAATCAGGATTTTCGGGATTAGCGGATTTTCAGGATGGCGCTGGCGAAATGTTCTACCGTCCCAACCCTGCTCATCCCAAAATCCGGTGGATCCTGATTCTGACGATGCTACGGACCGAATGGGCGCTCATAAAGGGGCAAAGGGGCTTGGCCCGCGTTGCGAGCGGCCGGTGCGGGAATTGCGTCAGCCGATGGTGAGTGGAGTGGCTTCAAGTCTTGCCGTCGCTGGTTCGTGGAGCAGGCTCCAGTGCTGAAGTATGTCCTGACCCAACAGGGATGGCAGGTTGCCGGCTGATCCGGTCCGGGGTCTGATCCTAATTTCGGTGCGGTACCTGTGGATCAGACCATTTTCTGAGTCCTGGAACGTGAGGATCGCCGGTTCCCGGTACATGACGGTGGCGCCACCCACGCCGTGGAGTGTCGCCGGTTGGGCCAGGGACTCGTATGGGACGTTCAGTACGTCGCCGTCCGACCCGAGGATGCACGTGACCTGTGCGCCGGTGTCGACCAAAACGTCGATTTGCCCTTCAGCGCCCAGTCTGGTCAACGTCACGTGAGTTCTCATCATTGGTCTGCGGCCGCTGTAGTAACCGGCGATCACAGGATCATCTCGGGCGGGTTGGGGTCCAGGTACAGTACTGCCACCGCGCGTTGGCGGTCGTCTCCGGGTCTGAGTTTTTCCAGCAGTTCCGGTAGCGTGTCGGCCAGGGTGAGTTCTTGCTCGGAGTTCATGCCGGCCCACTGGTGGGGATTCTGTTGGCTCATCCCTTCGGTTTCGGCTCGCAGGCGCGCAGAGATGGTTTCGTACTCCGCCATCTGGGCGGATATGCGCGCCGTTTCTTCGGGCGTTGTAGGTATGGGTTGGCTCATTTCATCCTACGTTGTCGGGTACTGAGGCTGGTGGGACTGCGGCCACAGGGAATTGCGGATGGCCTTCCCAGACCCAGGTGTGATGATGGAAATGACGCTTCAGCAACGAGTGATACCCCTCACCCAACCCTCTCCCACAAGGGGAGAGGACTATTTTCATCGCAATGACGGGAAGGGGCGGGAACGGCGACGGGGCGGTTATGAGGCGGTGGCTTCCCGACGGCCCAGGGTGAAGATGCGGCCGAACTCGCGGCGTTCCCAGATGACCAGGAACTGGGCGGCGATGAAGATGGAGCTGTAGGTTCCGACCACTACGCCGATGGCGACTACCAGCAGCAGCTCGCGGATGGATTCGCCGCCAATCAGCAGCATGGACAGGAGGACAAGCAGGGTGGTGAAGCTGGTGTTGATGGAGCGGCCTACGCTCTCGATGATGCTGAGGTTCACGGTGTCTTCGAGGCGGCGGTCGGGCACGCGGATGGCGTTCTCGCGGATCCGGTCGAAGACCACGATGGTGTCGTTGACGGAGTAGCCGGCCACCGTGAGGATGCCCACGATGAACATGGAGTTGACCTCCATGCCGATGACGCGGCCCAGGATGGAGAAAACGCCCAGCACAATCAACGTGTCGTGAGCCAGGGTAACCACTGCCGCCACGCCATAGCGATAGGCGCGGGGCACCCGCCGGAAGGCGTACCAGATGTAGATGAGGATGAATGCCGACGCCACCAGGAGGGCCAAGAAGGTATTGCGCACGGTTTCCTGGGCGATGATGGGGGACACGGTGTCCACGCCGGAGGCGTCGATGGGGCCGATTTCCTCTTCCAGGGCGTCCTCGATGCGCTGGCGTTCCGACACCTGGTTGCCGGACGCTTCCTCCAATACGCCGGTGCGGATCAGCACGGAGTTGTCGCCCACCGCCTGGACCCGGGCTTCGGGGTGTCCCAAATCCGAAAGCAGGGCGCGTACCGGCTCCGTCTGCACCGGCTCCTCAAAGGCGACGGTGAGGACCGAGCCGCTGGTGAAGTCGATGCCCGGCTTCAGGCCGGAGTCGCCGCTGGCCCACCCGGGCGGGGCGATCATGGAGAGCAGTCCCGGTATGATGATGATGGCTGAGAAGACGAAGTACCAGCCTCTTTTGCCGACGATGTCAAACATTATCTAGCGGCCTCCCTGAGCCGACTGAGGTCGCTGTCCAGTGTTGCGGGGCGGTATCTTTTCCGGCGTGAACAGGTTGGCGGCCCGCCCCAGGCCCATGGCCTGCAACGCCTGGAGCAGGTTGCGGCTGACCAGCACGGCGGTGAACATACTGACCAGCACGCCCACCAGCAGGGTCAGCGCGAAGCCGTTGATCAACCCGCCGCCGAGGCGGTTGCCGAACCACAGCAGCACCACGCAGGTGATGAGCGTGCTCACGTTGCCGTCGCGGATGGCCGGCCAGGCCCGGTTGAAGCCGACGTCCATGGCGGAGGCCAGGCTGCGGCCCAGGCGGATTTCCTCTTTGATGCGCTCGAAAATCAGGATGTTGGCGTCCACCGCCAGACCGATGGACAGGATGAAGCCGCCGATGTGGGGCAGGGTGAGGGTAATGGGCACCAGCTTGAAAATTGCCAGCGTGACGGCGGCATAGTAAATCAGGGCCACGGCGGCGACTACGCCGGCCGCCCGGTAGTAGGCGATGACGAAGATGAGCACCAGGCCCAGCCCCACCAGGCCGGCCATCAGGCTGCGTTGGAGCGATTCCGCACCCAGGAAGGAGTCCACCGATTCTTCCTGGATCAGGCTCAGCGGAACGGGAAGGCTGCCGGATTTCAGCTGGATCGCCAGCGTGCGCGCTTCCTCCCGGCTGAATCGGCCGGTGATCTGGCTGCGCCCGTCGCGGATATGGGCCTGGGCAACCGGCGCGATCAGTTCGTCTTCGTCCAGGAATACCGCAATTACCTCGTCGGACTGAGGATTGGTGCGCACGTTGATTTCCCCGGTCATCTGGCCGAAAATCTCGGCGCCCCGGTCGCCGAACTGGATATTGACCGCCCACGCGCCGGTGGTGGGGTCGTTGCCGGCGTAGGCGTCCACCAGATCATTGCCGGTCAGTCCGATGCTGCTGTCGGTGTAAGGCGGCAGGCACACGCCGCCGGCCGCCGCCATCGGGCCGGCGCACTGGCGGCGCAGGAACTCCAGTTGGGCGGTTGCGCCGATCAGTACCTTGGCGTCTTCGATAGCGCTTGTGACCAGGAAGGGTTCTTGGACCGTTCCAACTTCGGCTTCCAGCAGGGAGCGCAAGGCTTGCCGTTCGTCCACCCCCAACGTGGTGCTCGTGGTAATGCGGAACTCGTTACCGCCTCGGCTCTCCACCGCGACGTTCTCGTATCCTCGACCCTCAGCGAGGCCGCCCAATTTGGCGGTGTCGGCATCGCCGGAGAACCGGACAGTGATGACCGAGCCGCTGGCGCCGGGAAGTTGGACGATGATGCGGTCATCGCCGAACCGCTGGACGATGGGTTCTTCGGTGCCGTAGAGATTGACGCGGCGACTGATGATGCTGAGGACGCCTTCCATCTGGTCGTCGGTGGGCGGAGGAATGTCGTCGTTGATGAAGGAGAGGGGTTCCGCGATGGTTTCGGTCAGGGCCAAACGCACCTCTTCGCGGCGCACCGGGTCAAGATACGCGCCGGTGAGGGTGAAGGAGGAACCGTCGCCGGGGTCGGATATGCTCGCTTCGTAACCGACATTGCCCAGGGCTTCATCAATCGACTCGACAGTTGCCGCAGCGTCGTCCGGAAACTCGACGCTTAACTCGGTGCCGGTGTCGGCCTGGTACACCAGGTGGGCTCCGCCCTGCAAGTCCAAGCCCAGCTTGAGACCCAGCGGGCCGGTTTCTGCCCGGTCGAGACGGGGAAAACCGGGAATCCCGATGTGGATTTCCGGCAAGGCCAGGGAAACGACGGAGATTGCCAACACCACCAGTATGAAAGTTGTAAGGAGAACGGTGCGTCGTCGCATAGTATGTAGTCAGTTCCTCAGACGTTATCGCCGGCGAATTTGTGAAATCAGCCTAGTTCGGCCAACAAACAGGCTGCCAGGTTCAGAGCATCCTCGCGAGTGGCGACTTCGCCAACCGCCTCGGCTTCGCGCAGTTTTTCGAGCAGCTTTCCGATTTGGGGTCCCGGCGGGATGTTCAGAGCGTTCATCAGGTCATGGCCATCGACCAAGCCGCGAGCGCGAACCTGCTTATACGGCGGTTCGGCTCCCGTTTCGAGGACGGCGGCAATCATTCTAGCATAGTTGCCCCAGCGTTCCGGGGAGAGTTCGGGGCCGCGGGCCGCCAGAAAATCGGCCATGGCCAGGTACAGGGTGTCCACGGCGGCTTCGGCCAGATCGCGGTAGTAGCGATAGATGGCCCGGCGGGAGGGCATTTCCCAACGCTGGCGCAGTTGGCTGGGCCGCAGGTGGTGCAGCACCATGGTCGACACGAGGGAAATTACGCGGTGGGACAGGCGCAATTGGGACAACCGCCGCTGGACGATTTCCGCGCCCTGCTCACTGTGGCCCAGGAAGCGGATGCGGCCTTTGGCGTCGGGGGCCTTGGTCTGCGGTTTGGCAATGTCGTGGAGCAGGGCGGCCAGCTTGAGCACGGTGCGCCGGCTCTGGCCGTCGCCGACGGTTTCGCTGAAGTAGGCATCCTCCACGGCGGTCCAGGGGGCCATGGTATAGATGGCATTATTGCGGTGTCCGGCGGTCACCGCCTCGGCGTACTCGACGCAGTGGAGCAGGTGGCCCCACACGTCCCAATAGTGATGAGCGCGGGGCTGGTCGCAATGGCGGGCGGCTTCCAGCTCGGGAATAATGCGGCAGAGCAAGTCCAGGCGGTCCAGTATCTCCAGCTGAACCCGGGCGCCGTCGGCGGCCAGTAGGGCCAGGAACTCATCGCGCACGCGCTCCGCGGACACCTGGGACAGCAGCGGAGCATCCCGGCGGATGGCGCGGGTGGTGTCCGGTTCCATGCGGAATCCCAACTGGTTGGCCAGGCGGACGCCCCGCAGCATCCGGCCCGGGTCGGCGCGGAACACGTCGTCGCCGGTGGCGCGCAGGATACGGCGGGCCAGATCCGCCTTGCCGCCCGTCGGGTCAACGATGGCGTCAAACCGATGGTCGGAGTCCCAGCATTCCAGGGGCAGGGCCATGGCGTCCACGGTGAAGTCGCGGGAGCGCAGGTCATCCTCGAAAGGGCCGTGATAGCCGGAAATGTCGATGAGGAAGGGGCGGCCGCTTTCGTTCTCCGGAGGCAGGGCCACCCGCACGATGTTCCAGGCCGGCACTGGAACCGGCGTTCCGCCCAGGAGATCGGCCACTGCCGGCCCGACGCGGCTCACGTCGCCGGAGATGGCAAGGTCAATGTCGTGGATCTCGCGCCCCAGGAGGGCGTCGCGGACGGCGCCGCCCACCAGCCAGGCTTCGCCGCCGGGACGGTCAGCAAAAAACCCGGCCAGCCGGGCGAGCAGGGCGGGGGCGTCCATGGAGCTATCGGCGGTGGCGGCTTTCAAAGTTTTACCTGGCGATGGGTTGGGCAGTTTGACGGTGAGCGGGGGCGTCGTATAAGTTAAACAGGGCGTCGTCGCAATGCAGAAACGGGCGGCGCAGGACGGCAGTGCAATGAAGAATACACGGGAACGGTTGCAGCAGGAAAGGTTGCGGACAGTGGCCGGGATAGTTAAGGCTGATCTGGATGAACGCTTTGCCGGCAAGATTCCATTCGATCCCATTGTGGTAGCGCCGGCCACCAGCGTGTACGGGGATGACTACTTCCGCATTTTCGTGGTTGTCCCCGATGGCTCGGTTCTGGACCCGGGGAAGCTGAACCACGCCAGCGTGAGCATCCAGGACAAGCTCTGGGAGCTGGATATGCCGGAGTACCCCAATATGCGATACATTGATAAGTCCGACTGGCTCGACCCCGAGGGCTACGACAGCGGCCGGCGGGGAGTGTATCTTGGAGGCTAGTGACTTCATTGCCACCGCTCGACGGCTGGCCGATACATCCAGGCCGGGCCGGCCCAGGGAAACCGATTTGCGTCGTGCGATAAGCACGGCCTATTACGCGCTGTTCCACTGTCTGGCAGCCTGCTGTGCGGATACGCTGGTGGGAGGCCCCGGCTCCAATCGCGATCTGCGAGCGTGGAACCGAATGTACCGGTCTTTGGAGCATGGCATTGCCCGGAGACGCTGCCGGCACCGCGATGTCGCTGATTTTCCGGCGGGGATCCGGTATTTTGCCGCGGTATTCGTTGAAATGCAGGATATGCGGCATGAAGCGGATTACGCTCCTGAGGCGGAATTTTCCAAAGCTGATGTCATCAGGTACGTGAACCAGGCCGAAAATGCTATCAGGGCTTTCGCCGGGGCGGATATTGCCGACCGGAAAGCCTTTGCCGTTCACGTCCTGTTCGACCACAACCGCTAAACGGCCTAATCCGCCGCGGTGGCGTCGTCAGCGGGCGGGTTCGCCGGCCGGCCGTGGCTGGGATCGAATTGGGGCAACGGTGGGAGGCTGTTCATGCGCCGGGCGGCGGCTTCCAGTTCCGCCGCGTCGGGTTCGCCGGTGGGGATGTACTCCACCTCGCCATCTTCCGCGACCTTGATGCGGAAAAACTGGTCGTGGGCGATCAGGTGGTCGAGGTACAGAATGCCGTTGAGATGGTCGGTCTCGTGCTCGATGGCCTGGGCCAGCATACAGTCGGCCTTGAGACGCTGCTGTTTGCCCTGCAAGTCCTGGTAGCGCACGCGGATACGCTCGGCGCGGTTGACCATGCCCCGGTAGCCGGGCAGGCTGAGACAGCCTTCTTCCACTTCGCGCAGCCCTTCGCGGCGGATGATCTCGGGGTTGACCAGCACCAGGGCCTCTTCCCAACCCTCCAGCCGGACCACGCACATACGTTGCAGCACACCGACCTGGTTGGCGGCCAGCCCGACGCCCCGATGGGCCGTCATGGTTTCCACCATGTCGGCGGCCAGCCGGGTCAACTTGGCGTCGAACTGCGATACCTTCCGCGCCCGCCGGCGCAGGATAGGGTCGGGAAATACGCGCATTTGCAGCACGGCCACGATGACACCTCTATAGCGATGGACGATACTGAAATTATTCGTTGCGGAATTCGTAATCGGCGCCGCAAATTATACGCCGGCGGCGGCGGCAGTGTAAAGCGAGGATTGAATGGTACGGAGGTTGGGCGCAGGGCAAGAACCCGAATCAGGACGCAGGACACGCGGGGTTTGATTTACTGCTCCAGTTATTTTCATATGCCCTTGACAGCATTTTTTAGTCTATGCTAATTTTTTCATATGTTGCATCGATGTACTGGATATTGCGATATTTACTGAGTGGCGCACTGGCTCGGTATCAGCAAAGATGTACAACGATACGGCTGGATTTGTACGATAACATCGTGGGGGAAAATATGACCGAATCTAAAATCAATCGGCGTCTGATTGCCGGATTGGCCATCCAGAGCGCATTGCTGGCGATGCTGGCGGTCTTCATGGCGGCTTGCGGCAGCGCGCCCGCGGCTCCGGTGGAAGTAACCCGCCTTGTCGAGCAACCTGGTCCGGAAGTTGTGCGGGAAGTAGAGGTTACGCGCATCGTGCAACAGGCCCCTGCGGAAGCTGAAACCGGCGAGGCGAAACCTGGCGTCGTCCACCTCAAGCCACAATCGGCCCGCCAGGTTGACGTTACCCTTAAAGAATGGGAAATCGCGCCATCCCAGAACACCATCCCGGCTGGCGATATCTACTTTCTTACCGAGAACGTTGGACCCGACGACCCTCATGAATTGGTGATTATCAAAAGCGACCTGCCGCCCGACGCCCTGCCTACGGTCGATGGATTGGTGCAGGAAGATCATGTTGAGTTCATCGGTGAAGTCGAGCGGTTCGCCACCAAGTCAACAGCCTCTGGCCTTTTCAATCTGGATCCGGGAAACTACATCCTGATCTGCAATCTGGTCGAAATTGAGGATGGCAAACTGGAGAGCCATTACGAGTTGGGTATGCGCACGCCCTTTACCGTTACGGAAGCTTCCGCCGCAACCGGGGACGCAAAAGACGTCGCCGACGACCCCGGGGAGCTGATCATTTATTCCGGTCGCAGCGAATCCCTCGTTGGCCCCATCATCCGGCAGTTTGCCGACACCACCGGCATTGACGTTCAGGTCAAATACGGCAAAACCGGCGCATTGGCCGCCACCCTGCTGGAAGAAGGCGACAAATCGCCGGCCGACGTATTCTACGCCCAAGACCCCGGCGGACTGGCCGCCGTTTCACACATGACGGTCGCGCTGCCAAGTGACCTCATCGAGATGACTCCCCAATGGGCGCGTTCCGCCCGGGGCAACTGGGTCGGCATCACGGGCCGCGCCAGGGTCGTCGTCTATGGCACCGACCGCCTTACCGAGGCTGACCTGCCCGACGGCCTATGGGGGTTCACCGACCCCAAGTGGAAAGGCCGGGTCGGTTGGGCGCCCACCAACGGGTCGTTCCAGGCCATGGTAACGGCGTTGCGCGTGGGTTGGGGCGAGGAGCGCACCGAGGAGTGGCTGCGGGCTATGATCGACAACGACGTACAGATTTACCCGAAGAACACTCCCCAGGTTGCGGCGGCGGCGACGGGTGAGATCGACGTGGGCCTGGTCAATCATTACTACCTGTACCGCTTCCTGGCCGAAGAAGGCGAGGAGTTTGCGGCCCGCAACGCGCACCTGCGCGATGGCGGTCCGGGCGCGATCGTGCTGGTGTCGGGCGCCGGCATCCTGAAAACCGCCGATAATCACGAAAACGCCGAGAAGTTCATCAGATTCCTGCTCAGTCCGGTGGGGCAGCAGTACTTCGCCGGTTCGACCTTCGAATACCCACTGGTCGCCGAGGCGCGTCCGTCAATCCTGCTGACGCCGCTGGCCGACATAGGCCAACCGGACATCACCTTGGCGGACCTGAGCGACCTGGCGGGGACGCAAGCCCTGTTGCAGAAAGTTGGGGCGCTGCCTTAGCGGCGGCAGCGCCCCAACCTACGTCCCTTTACGGGCAACTGGCCTCGTCGGATCCCTCCTCCCGACGAGGCCAGTGTATCAAAACATGGTTTGTGGTGGCGACAATCCGCTAGAGGTTGATGATTTCTCCGTCGGACGAAACATCCATGGCCATGGCCCGGGGCTGGCTGGGGAGGCCGGGCAAGGTCTCAATGCGGCCGGCCAGGGCGTAGAGGAACCCGGCGCCCACGGAGGCGCGAATATCGGAAACCGGGAAGGCGTAACCCGACGGGCTGCCTTTCAGCGTCGGGTCGTGGGAGATGGACAGGTGGGTCTTGGCCATGCAGATGGGCAGGTTGCCCCAGCCCTGCTGGGTGAAGAAACGGGCGCGGCGGCGGGCGTCCGGCGTCCAGGTCACGGATTCCGCTCCGTACACCCGCCTCGCCAGCGCCAGCACCTTTTCCTCAATCGTGGCGTCGAGGTCGTAGGCGTAGTCGATCTGCTGGGGGGCTACGCCGGCGTCGCCGGTCGCCTGGGCCACGGCTTCCGCCAGTGCGACGCCGCCGGCGCCGCCGTCGGTAAAGCCGGAGTATTCGGCGGTGGCGTAGGCGCCGGCGTCCTTGGCGATGCGGGCGGCGGCTTGAAGTTCCTCGGGGCTGTCGCCGTCAAAACGGTTGAGGGCGACGACGACGGGCAGGCCGAAGCTGCGGACGATGTTGATGTGGTGGACCATGTTGGCGGCGCCGGCCGCCATGGCCGCCAGGTTGGGCTGGGCCAGCTCCCGGCGCAGCGCGCCGCCGTGCCAGCGCATGGCCCGCACCGACGCCACCAGCACCGCCGCGCTGACGGGCAGTCCGCTCTGGCGGGTCTTGATGTGCATGAACTTCTCAAAGCCCAGGTCGGAGGCGAAGCCGGCCTCGGTGATAATGTAGTCGGCGTAGCCCAGGGCCAGCCGGTCGGCGATGATGGAGCTGCACCCGTGGGCGATGTTGCCGAAGGGGCCGGCGTGAACGATGGCCGGCTGGCCCTCCACGGTCTGCACCAGGTTGGGCATCACGGTATGGCGCATCACCGCCATCAGCGGGCCGGCCAGGCCCAGATCGCCCACCGAGACGGGATCGCCGCTGCGGTTGGTTCCGACGACCATGCGGGAGAGACGGGCCTTGAGGTCTTCCGGGTCGGCAGCCAAGGCCAGGATGGCCATGATTTCCGAAGCGGTGATGAAGTCGAAGCGGGTTTCCCGCAGCGGGCTGTTGGCGCTGCCGCCCAGCCCGGTGGTTATCTGACGCAGGGCGCGGTCGGAAGCGTCGGTGACCCGGGACCAGGTTACGCCCTCGGGAGCCATGTCGCAGGCGTTGTTGCGATAGACGGCGTTCTCCACCAGGGCGGCCAGCAGGTTGTGGGTGGAACCTACGGCGTGGGCGTCGCCGGTGAAGTGGATGTTGATTTCATCCTCGGGAACGATGCGGGCCTTGCCGCCGCCGGTGCCGCCGCCCTTGATGCCGAAAATGGGGCCCAGGGCCGGCTCGCGGAGGTTGACCACCGGGCGGTGACCCAGCCGGCCCAGGCCGTCGGTCAAGCCGATGGACGTGGTGGTCTTGCCTTCACCGGCGGGCGTGGGCGTGATGCCGGTAACCACCACCAGCTTGCCCTGTTGCCCGTTGGTCTTGATGGCATCAAGGCTGATCTTGGCCTTATGGTGTCCGAAGGGTATGAGGTGCGCCTGGTCTATGCCGAGGCGTTCCGCTACGAGGTTGATTGGGTCCATTCTGCCCCCATTCGTCATGTCGGATGGCATTTATCATAGCGCACCGCGGCGGATTTGGCAGAGGAGCGCCAAGCCGGCTAGAGAGTTTCCAGGACGCGCGCGATGCGTTCCACCCCTTCCACAACGCGGTCGGCGGGGGAACGCATCAGGGCAATGCGGAAGTGGCCTTCCCCGCTTTCGCCAAAGCCGACGCCGGGGGTTACCACCACGCCTTCCCGCTCCACCAACAGCTCGGCCAACTCCGTGGATGACAAATCCGCCGAGTAGCGGGGGAACAGGAACGTGGCCCCTTCGGGCCGCGGACAGTGTACGCCGGGAACCTGGGACAACCGGCCGGCGCAGCGCGCGCGCAGTTCGTCGCAGTCCTCCCGCCACCTGTCCAGGTGATCCTGGGGGCCTTGCAGGGCGGCCACTCCGGCCATCTGCACAAAGGGCGAAACAAAACTGGCGGTTTGTTCCTGGATTTTCAGCAGCGGTTCCAGCAGGTTGGACTGCGCCACGATGCAGCCCAACCGCCAGCCGGACATCGAATAAGCCTTGGTGAAGGTGTAGCTGGTCAGGGTTCGTTCCGCCATGCCCTCCAAAGCCGCGATGGTAACGTGCCGGTTGGCATCGTAGAGGAAATACTCGTAGGTCTCGTCGCAAAGGACCAGCAGGTCCCGCTCCCGGGCCAAACGGGCTACGGCGGCCAATTCTTCCCCGGTGTACACCCGGCCGGTGGGATTGTTGGGGTTGTTAATGACAATCATCTTGGCGCGCGAGGTGACGTACTCCTGCAACTGCTCGTAGCTGATGTGGTACTCCTCTTCCTCGCTGAGCGGCACGGCTACGGGGATACCCTCGGCCATCTCCACCTGCTGGGCGAAGCTGACCCACGTGGGCTCAAGCACCAGCGCTTCGTCTCCCGCCTCGAGGTAGGCGTTGATGGCCTCATACAGCCCCATCTTGCTGCCGGGAGTAACCAGGATGTCGCCGTCGGGATCAACGGCGCGGCCATTGTGGGCGGCCAGCTTGGCGGCCATGGCCTGGCGGAGTTCGGGCAGCCCGCGGGACGAGCTGATGTTGGTATGTCCCGCGTTCAGGGCCGCAATCCCGGCATCAATAATGTGCTGCGGGGTTACGTGGTGCGGACTGGACTGGCCCAGGTCGATTACGTCGTGCCCCTGCCGGGCCAGTTGTCGGGCTTTTTCGCCGGCGGCCAAGGTGGCCGGGGGCTGTACTCGTTGGATGCGCGTCGCGGGAGATCTCGACATGGTTCACCTCTTTCCGGTTCTGGCGGTGTAGTTTAGCAACCTCATTGCCAACGAACCATGCGCCCGGCAATACCGGAGTTTTCCCTTGCCGGATGTTCGCCGACACGAGTACGCGCCTTGCTGTCGAAAAATGTGACGTTGGCAAGGTTGAGCATTGGTTAGCGGGCCGGCAACTCGGTGATGGTGACCGCGCCGCCGGGTTCGGCGTCAATGCTCAAGTTGGAACCGGCCAGAAGTTTCATACCAACCAGTGGATCGGCGTCCACGCTGACGACTTCGATCTCCCTGACCCGGTCGTGCCATTGTACCCAGGCGGTGTACACCGTACCAGAGTACTGCGTTCCGTCAGCAAGGGTGAACGGCAGTTCCTTGTTGAACTGCAAATTGAGCTCGTCGATGATATCCGGCGGCAGGGTCATCACTTCGGTGAAGCCGGTATCGATAGCGAAGTCAATATCAACGGCGGATCTGTTGGCGCCCGACACCGCCAGGGTGAGCGTCGGTTCAAGGTCTCTGGTGAGCGTGCTGGAGTGCATTATTGCGTACCTCTGGAGAGGCTCATGTAGCGCGGGCTGCGCAGACGGCCCACATAAGTTTGGTGCCGGTGGATGGTGTGAATAACCGCGTCAGGACGGCGCTCGCGCAAAACCCGCCCGGCAGTGGCGGAGTTTTCGTTGATTTCGTAATCGCCGGAAAGTACGTCAACATTGACGTACTTATCCGCATCAGCCTCCGAAATCAAGTGCCGGATTTGGGCGTTGTAGATTTCTTCGCCACGCTTTTTCTGTTCCTCGTAGGACATCCCGAATACGCTCACGGCGCACCTCCTCGTTTGACTCAGGTCATTGGGCGTACTTAATCATACCGGACTGCGGCAGATTTCGACGGCAGTTTCGTTGTCAATCCAACCGCGCCGGGTCGATTTCCACCCGGCAGTTGCGGGGGAGGTTTTCGCCTTCCAGAAACTGCCAGAGGCGATGGCCGCGGAGCAGCAGGCGCCAGCGGTAACGCCCGCGGACGCGCTCAGGCAGGCAGGGGGTTGGGCCGATGATTTCCACGTCGGTGCGGGCTTGAACGACGGCGCGGTCGCGCCAACGGTCGGTCAGGTCGCCCAGGGTTTGTTGTACGGCGCGGACGCTGAGGTCGGCGCAGACTACCTGGGCCAGCCGGCTGAAGGGCGGGTTGCCCTGATGCTGACGGGCGACGATTTCGGTGCGGTAGAAACCGGCGTAGTCCTGTGCCGCGGCCGCGGCGATGGCGTAGTGGTCGGGCTGGTAGGTCTGGATGATGGATTGTCCCGGATGACTCCCCCGGCCGGCGCGGCCGGCGACCTGGCAGAGCAGGGCGAAGGCGCGCTCGCCGGCGCGGAAGTCGGGCAGGTTGAGGCCCAAATCGGCCAGCAGCACGGCGGACAGGGTGACGTTGGGCAGGTCCAGGCCGCGAGCGACCATCTGGGTGCCGACCAGGATCTGGGCGTCGCCGGCGGCGAGGCGGCGCATGGCGGTTTCGAACTGCTCCGGGTTGCGTACCGCATCGGAGTCCCAGCGCTCTATGGTCGCGTCGGGGAAACGCCGCTCCAGTTCGGTCACCACGGCTTCGGTGCCGGCGCCCATCTCGCGGATGCGCCCGCCCCTACACTGGGGACAGGCTCGCGGAAGCCGGCGCTGGCGGTTGCAATAGTGGCAGAGCAGGCGCCGCGTGTCGTCGTGGTAAGCGTAGGCAACGGAACACCGGCTGCAATTGATGACGTAACCGCATTCGCGGCACTGCATGAACGCCGCGCGGCCCCGTCGGTTGAGAAAGAGGATGGCCTGCTGACCGGCGGCCAGGGTCTGGTCCAGCGCGGCGGACAAGCTGCGGCTGAAGACGCTGCGGTTGCCCTCGCGCAGTTCCCGGCGCATATCGACGATACGGGTGGTGGGCAGGGGTATGGGCCGGCCGTCGGAGCCGGGAATGCGGTCGGGCAGGCGCAACAGCCGATGTCGGCCTCGCTCGGCGTCGTAGCAGGTGGCAACGTCCGGCGTCGCCGAGCCCATCACCACGACGGCGCCGCAGCGTCTGGCCAGGGCCAGGGCGGCGTCGCGGGCGTGGTAGTAAGGGGGGAACTCCGCTTGCTTGTAGGCCGGTTCGTGTTCTTCGTCCACGATGATGACACCCAGGTTGTTCACCGGAGCAAACAGGGCGCTGCGGGGTCCTACCACCACGTCCACCAGGCCGTCGCGTATGTTCCACCACTGGTTGAACCGTTGCCGCGGGGTGAGGCGATGGTGCAGGACGGCAACCCGTCCGGGAAAACGCTCTTCAACCGCGCCCACCGCCTGGGGCGTCAAGGCGATTTCCGGCACCAGGTAGATGGCCGGCCGGCCCTGCGCGAGGGAATGGGCAATCACACGCAGGTACACCTCGGTCTTGCCGCTGCCGGTTACGCCGTGGAGCAGGAAGCTGCGAGGAATGGCGTTGGGGTCGTCCAGCGTGGCGGTGATGCGGGCCAGGGCGTCGGTCTGGGCGGTGGTCAGCGCGGCGGGCGGCGGGTTCACCGGGGGGAGGCCGGCCGGAACGGAAGGCTCGATGCGCTGCCATTCTTCGGCCACGAGGCCGCGCCGCAACAGGGCATCGGCGGTTGAGGCAACGCCGGCAGCCGAATAGGGGGCCGGCGATTCTCTCACTGCTGCCAGCAACTCTGCCTGTCGCCGGCCACGGACGGCGGGAGCCGCGGCGGCGGTGTCAGCGGAATCCGGCGGATATTGGCCCGGTATCAGCGTCCGTTGGTAGCGATGGGTTCGCGGACGGGGGAGGGTTATTTCTTTGTGTATCATCCCCCGGTCAACCAGGCGTTGCAGTTCCCGGCGGGCGATGTTGGCGCGTTGCGGGTCAATCTGCTTCAGGAAAGCCGCTTCCTCACCTGGTTTGCCCGATGCGAGGAGTTGCTGCCAGGCGTCGCGGGTGGTATCGCGCAGGCGAGAGAGGTCGGCGTCGTCGCTGGCGCCGGAAACGGCGGCGAGACGGGAACGCTGCTGGGCGTGGAATCCCGGCGGGAGCAAGGGGGCCACCGCCTCAAAGGGCGAGCAGAGGTAGGTTTGCCCCAGCCAGTCGGCCAGCTCCAGGCCCAGCGAGTTAAGCAGGGGCGACGGCTCCACCGGGTGCAGTATGTCCCGCGTTTCCTCTTCGGATACCGCCGACTTATCCGCCAACCGCAACACGATGCCTTGCACGAGGCTACGGCCAAACTGCACCCAGACCAGTTGACCAGGCTCTACCGCCAGATGCCGCGGAATGCGATAGGAGAAGGTTTTACCCGGCGGAATCCAGTCGGCATCGATGGCAACGTCCGCATAATTCACGGCGCAACCTCCAACCCTGATTCGTCATTCCGGCCCTGATTCGTCATTCCGGCGAAAGCCGGAATCCATGCGTTCGGCAAACGCGAAACCGCCGCATCCGTGCCGGCAAGGGCAACGGGCGGCGGTCGTCAGTCGCAACGGAGAATTACCGATTGGTTCGGTAGGTGGTGCGTTCCTTGATGCGGGCGGCGCGGCCCTGGCGTCCCCGCAGGTAGTACAGCTTGGCGCGACGCACCTTGCCCTGGCGGGTAACTTCCAGCGACTCGATCAGCGGCGAGTGCAGGGGAAAGACGCGCTCGATGCCGATGCCGGCAGTAATGCGGCGCACGGTGAAGTTGGCGGCTGGCCCCTTGCCGTGGGTGCGGCGGATGCAAACGCCCTGGAACGCCTGCACGCGCTCGCGGTTGCCCTCGCGGATGCGGAAGTTGACGCGCACGGTGTCGCCGGGGCCGAATTCGGGGATGCGCTCGTTGACTTCAGGGGTGACGAGTTCAGATGCTTTCATGGTAGATCCAGACTTCGCTTTACAGCTTCGTTGTTGCAGCAGACGCTGTCTCCATCATAGCACAACACAGCGTTGGCAAGGTCACTCACCGGCCCGGATTATGAAGACCGCCTCCATATAGACCAGGCGGTCATCTTCAACGACAGTGTACCAAACTTCCACACCGCGGCTGATGGGAAACACGCGCAGGTTAGCCGGCATACCGCTTTTCGGTCCGGTCAGATAGGGAGTCTGTTCCAACCGCCTCCTGAGAGCAAGCAGCGCTCGAGTCGCATCAATTTGGCCGAGATACCCTTGCTCCAACGCGGTTTGCCATTCATCTTGAAAGGGTTCTGTGTAAATAACGTTGTACCGGCCTTTACCGTCTGGGGAGCGTGGCAGCAAACCGCATTCTCCTCATCGTGTCGTTGACGCTGGCGGGTGGGTCCGTCATTCCCGACATTTCCCAAGGGATGGGTTCACCGTCTTCCGTAGCCAACCAGCCCAAGCCGTACTGTGAATGTTCCTCAATACCGGAAGTATTGAAGGGAGCGAATTTTTCTAACTGCTCGTCCAGAATAGCGCAATCGTCGGAGCTCAGCGTCTCCAGGCGGGCCGGTCGCATCGGGAGTACCCGATAACGGTGGCTACCGGGGCCATGGTCATGCAGCACGTCAATGTCACCGACCGCCTCCATCTCCTGCCGCAACTTGTGCCAGTTCTTTGGGTGCGGACCATGGGGGAAATGCAGGTAGGTGGCGCCGGTGATAGGTTCCCCGCGTTTCTGGTAAGCCGCTACGTCGGCGAAGTAGAGCAGCTTGGTCAACTTGATGATTCCCAAGTTGGGGTCATCCAGGGAACGCTCCGCCAGGTAGAGAACGGCCTCAAACAACTTGTCCTTTTGCAGCGTGAAGGTTTGCTGCTTCCGGCCCTCCCGCTCCAAAATCGCCTGCTCTTCCATTATCGTCGGCATCATCCGTCTCCTGGGCAGTTTGCGGCGATACGGGAATCTGGCCCGACCTTTGACTGTAGTCGGGCCGGACTACCGCCATCGTTTCCGCTTCCTACTGCCGCACGTACTTGTCCACCCGCTCCTGGGCGCCCAGCGCCATGTAGATGTTGCCGTGGGCATCAACCCAGCTGCCGTGGGCGGACTCGGAATCCCAGCGGGCCAGCACGTTGCCGTCGGTGTCCATGATGCTGACCCGGGGCGACATCCCGTTGGCGCCGCCTTCGCTGATGACCAGAGCGCCCTCGCTGTCCACGGAGATGTCCAGGGGCCGGCGGAGATCCTCCCACATGGCCAGGAACTCGCCGTCGGGCGAATAGACCTGCATCCGGTTGTTCTCCCGGTCGCACAGGTACAGGTTGCCGTTGGGATGGGCCACGATGCTGTGGGGCAGGTGGAACTGGCCGGGGCCGCCCTTGCCCGGCTCGCCCCAGGACTGCTTCAGCTGGCCGTCGCGGGAGAAGCGATGCACCCGGGCGTTGCGGTAGCCGTCGGATACGTACAGGTCGCCGTTGGGCGCCGGCACGATTTCGGTAGGGTAGTTGAACGGGCCGGCCGAGCGGGGGCAGACCTCGCCGGGGATCTCGCAGCCGGTGTCGGAATGGACGCCCCGATCACCGATAACCTGCAAGGGTTTGCCCTCCAGGGTGAATATGACGCAAACGGAGTCGGTGCGGTCGGTAATGTACGCAATGTCGTCCTGAATGTAGATGCCGTGGGCCTCGTCGATGGCGCGGATGCCCCAGGAACCGAGGTAGTTGCCGCCGGGGCCGAAGATCAGCACGGGCGGGTCCTTGCGCTGGAACACATAGACCCGGTCCTGCGAGTCGGTGGCCACCGCCGAAGCGTTGCCCATGGTCATGCCTTCGGGCAGGTGCGCCCAGTTTTCTTCCAGGGTGTAGGTGTACTTGCCGGAGCCTACGGTTGTCATGGTGGGGCCTCCTTGTTTCGCTCGGACCGGGGAGTGTTGGCAAATACCGTCATTCCGGCGAAAGCCGGAATCCAGTGCGTACAAAATACGGCCAACGTTTTGCCGGCAGTAATTTGCCTGGGTTTCTGCTTCCGCAGAGGAGTAGTTGTCAAATTGTCAACGTTCCCTGAGGATGTTTCGTCAGCTGGGCTCACTTTTTTGAATTCGCTTGAATTGATCGCAGTTGCTTTTTGGCTACCTCAAGTTGACCGGTCACAAACCCCAACTCTTGTGCCAGGTTGCAGAGTCGGTGTCCAAAGTAGGTGATGAGGACGAACGGTATGATCATCAGAACCGCGAGGGTGATAGTGAAGGGCACTACGCCGATTGTGACCATCAAGAGACCTCCCTGTAAGCTGATTTTGGCGATGATGCCGCTATTCTAACAGACGTTTGCACTCGGTCATCCGTCAAAAAACCCGCCCACGATATGCTCCCGGATGGCCTCCGCCACCAGTTCCGGCCGTTGCAGCGGCACGTCGTGGATGCTGTCCTCCAGCCACACGGTCTTGCTGACCGGCAGCAGGGAGGTGGCTTTGGCGATGGACTCCTCCCGGCGGAACCGGCGGTCGTGGGCGTCGGGAGTGGACTGGCGGGCGGGCAGCATCAGCACCGGGCATTGGAGTATCGGGTAGAGCTGGGAGGGTTTGTGGTCCCAAAGGGCGTCGATGATGCGCAGGTGGTTCTCCCGGCGCAGGTTGGCCTGGATGGTGCCGTCATCGAGCACGCGGAAGTTGGCGAGGACGGCTTCCACTACCGCCTCGGGCGGATGGGGGCCGAAGCGTCCGCCGGACATCACGCGCTCCCGCATCATCTGCGGGGTGAAGCCGGTGAAGATGGGCGGCGCCATGTCCGCCCGGGCCTGCTCCAGCGTCCAGCCGGGACGGGCGGACGGCTCGATGGTGCCGCCGTCCACGAAGATGAGACCGGCGGCGAGTTCGGGCTGCGCCGCGGCCAGCTCCAGCGCTACGTCCGCGCCCCAGGAGTGGCCCACGATGACAGGCCGCTCCCAGCCCAGGTAGGCGATGAGCGCCGCCGCGTCGCCGGACACCGTGGCGAAGTCAAACCCGTCGTCAACCTGGGCGGATAAGCCGTGTCCCCGCTGGTCCAGCGCGACGACGCGAAAATCGGCGGCCAGCGAGGGCGCCACCAGGTCCCAGATGTGGCAGGTGGAGGCCAGGCCGTGGAGCAGCAGCACGGGCCGGCCATGGCCGCCCCAATCGCGGTAGTGGAAGGGGAGGCCGCGGAGGTCAACGTAGCAGTCATTGGGGGTGGGCATGGGTACAATCCATCATCTGTGATTGGGGGATGGCGGTATTGTAGCAAAACGTCGAGTTGACCATCAGATTGCAGCCAGCTGCTACTCCGCCAGCGTCAGCAGTCGTTCGACGAACCTGCGTACTTTGGGGCGGTCTGCAGGGCCTTTCGGTTTTCGTATTTGTCATTGCGAGCGTAGCGAAGCAATCTCTTCGAGGCACTGGCGGCTAACCACAAACGGGTCTGTTCCAACGACGAGATTGCCATCCACCAGAGGCGGACTACGCTCCTCGCAATGACAACCGAAAGACCCTGGGGCGGTCTGCGGATAACTTGCTATCGCTCAACCCCCCATGGTAGAAGTGTTTGTGGAACTGTTCGGCAATGTTGAACTCCGACAGCCATTCAGGGAGACCCGGGTCATCCAGCTGCCTACGGGCAACGTTTTTGAATGCGCCATGACTGTTATAGGGCAGGCCCTGCTGCAGGGCTACCGCAATCAGAGCGTGCGCGGCTGCTCCCCATAGTAGCTCAGCGCCCACAACCGCATCGCCCGTCGATAGAGCGGTTTCGGCTCGATCCAGAAAATCCCGCGCCAGGCGGATATGCTCCGCCTGCGGAAACGTGGCAGCCATATCAACTTGCCAGTCGCTCGGCTTCGTCGATAAAGCGCCGAACTATGCGGAGGGCGTCGTTGCCGTCCCCGTCTTCCAAGTCAAAGAACCCGAAGCGCACTTTGTCCGGGTAGTAGCTCGCCGAGGAAAAGTGGCTCAACAGGATCTCGCCACCGTTGACGTCGGTTTTAGCCAGCCGTTCCGCCACGTCAAGCATGGCGTCGCCGTCATCGCCGTCAATCTGCCAGTCCTTGCGCCGGGCTATATCCATCAACGTATGCTTGGCTGCGTCCCACAGGCGATCCGCGCCGGCTTGAGCGTTGCCGGCGTCAAATTCCCGGGCGGCTACCCCCATGTAGATTTGCGCGGTAGGCAAACCCTCCGGAGGCAGAACCGCACCTCCCGCATCCGGCTGGCAGAACGCCGGTAAAATTGCCCGCACTGACTGGTCAATACTGGCAAGAATGGGCCGCATCGCCGCATCCCGCAGCACGTCGTTGCGGTTGATGCGGCGGCCGGTTGCCTGGCGCTCCGCCACCAGGGCCGCTACCCGTTCGTGAGCCAGCCGAGACTGTGCCGCCAGGTTGGCCTGATGCTCGTTGTTGGGGTCATAGGCGGGAATGGGGAGGTTCTGGACGGGCAGCAACATAAACGTTCTGTCAGTCGGCTGACAGGCTTCTTGGAAGAACTGTACCAAACATCCGGCGTTCAGTATGGCTGCCAGATAATGATTTATGTCGCGATCCTGCGATGAAAACCAATACTGATTGTGATTGATTATTTCCCGACCACCGATAACGGAAGCGTTGATATAATTTCCGATGCCGTTGTACACCACTTTGAAGTCGTTTGGTTGATTGAGTTGCGACGACAAGCCACGCCCACGGTCCAACCGGGCGGTTAGGTCTTGTGGGGACTTTGCGCCTCTACGGTCCTGGTAATCACGGTCTGCCTTGTCCCAATACAAACGGAACCGCGCAGCGTTGTCGTCCTGTGGTAATCCGTTCAGCAAACGGGTGCCATCCTCTGAAAACGGAGCGACAGCGTAATACCTTCCAGTGGTGCCGAAAGGCAGCAACAGTTGAGAAAACAGGACAGGTTTAACAAATTGTTCCTCAACATTTCCCTCTCGGTCAGTGCCTTGATAAACCCGGCGTCCTGGATTAGTTTTGAAATAGACTACTCCACGGGCTTGCGACAGAGGTCGTTCAAAAAGCATCAACGACTGCGGAAACAGTGTCGCCCCGGTACGGAACGCATCGGCATATACCGGGCTGGGAGCGATGGGCCACTCCCGCCGGTCGCGCCATTGCAGCAGGGGTTTTACTTCTCGCCAGTCCATGCCGGTATTTACGCCGGAGCCGCTCGCTTCCTTGATGCCAGCCAATGGTTTGATGTTGCTGTTCTGGCGGTTCGCCCGTACCTTGCCCCCGAAAACAACCGACGAATTGGCCTGCGGGAAGGGCGGAGCGTTGACGCTGTAGAAATCCCAGGCGTCTTTGCTCAAATCAACGTGTGTTCCACGCTCGGCGTCCTGCCGCAAGCTCCAGTTCCCGGAGCGGAAGGGCGCCCAATGCCGGGCCCGCAGCGCCGCGTAGGGCAGCACAAAGCCAAACTTGCCGCCGGTTTGCAGGTAATAGTCAACGCAAGTGGCGACGAAGGTAGCCGCCAGGTCGTTCTGCGTGGCCAGGTGGGCCCCGGCCCACAGACCGCGTTCGGCGGCGCGCTGACGGAAGATTCCTTGCCTTGAAGTATCCTGACCTGAGTCATCCTCATCGGGTTGCTCGCCGCTCATCGCGTTATAGACTACCCAGGGCGGATTGCCCACCATGCGGGACACCGGGAGATTCGCCAGGCGCAGCGGTTGTATCAGGTTGACGATGTACCAGCGCCAGACATTGTTTCTCCCGTCCGCGATGTATTCGCGCAACTGGCGATACAGGGCAAGAGCCGCGTCACGGTCGGCAGGGTTGGGCAGATTCAGCACTGCGGCCAGATTATCCTCGGCATTGGGGTTGTCCGGGCGGTTGGCGTAGTCGAATATGTGCCCCATGAGATGCCCAAACCGTTCCGACAACAGCAAACTGCTGGGCAGACGAAAGGGCTGGTCGGCATCATCGGTGGGAATATCTACCGTTGCGCCAAACTCCAACGTACCGGCGTTCTGCCGCAACTCCCATTGCAAGCTGTCGCAGAGATGGACGGTTTCCGCGTCCGCAACGGCGACGTAATGCGCAGCGAGATCGCCAAAAGCCAGCATTTTCGTGGTTTTGGAAAGTTCTACGGCCACCGGATGGAGGTCCATGCCGGCCACCAACGCGCTGACGATTTCAACTTGCGCCTGGGGACTGTCAGCCAGTTCGGGATGCTTGCCGGCCTCTTCCAGCAGCAGTTGCGTCGCGTGGAATAGAAACGTGCCCGAGCCGCAGGACGGGTCCAGCACGGCCGGGCCGCTCACTTGATTGGCAACGGCCATGGCAATGGTTTCCCGGCGCCATCGGGTATCCATTACCTCCTCACATACCGCCCGCGCCAACCAATCGGGCGTGTAGTATTCGCCAAAATCGTGGCGAATATTCCGCGGAATGACCGCGTGATACAGGTTTTTGAGAATGTCGCGGTTCGACGCTTGCCACTCATAGTTATTGACCTCTGCAATGAGGTCGTCCAACGCATCAGCCCCGTCAGCGCCGGCGGCGTCCAGCAGCCAGGCGGCAAAGCCTTCGGTAAGGTCGTCGCGCAATCGTTCCCGGCTGTTGGCTTGCCGGTCCGGTGGGCGCAAGGTTTCGGCCACGGCGCGGGCAATGACCACCAGCATTGTATGGCGAGCGAACAAGTCGCGCTCCGAGTTGGCATCCCCCTGCGGGCTGAGAAATGCGCCCCGCAGCACGCCACGCCACAGGGAACGTTTCACGTCATATTCGGGAGAGGTTTGGTAGCGCGCGGCCAAGTCAAGGAACGGCTGTACTAATCCTTCCGCCCACTCCGTGTCGTCCGTGGGCGGCGCCATCTTGACGGTGCGATTGACAAAATCGTACAGATACGCCAGCAGCGTTTCGTCGTCGGCCTGAGTGTTTAGACGCAGCGTATTGACCAGAGTAAGTTTTTCCGAATCGGGAGCGTTACGATCATAATCGTAAAAACTCCATTCCTTCCCATCAGTAATGCCGGCGCGCCAGCCTACGCTGGCATCGTCAAACATCGATTTCTGGACGGTCAGCGCGTTGAGATAGCGAACCGCTTGATCTTCGGGGGTTTCGGTGGCGCCATCCGGCTTGACCCGAGCGTCATCTTTTCTGCCCTGCCGCTTGGTTTCAAAGACCACGTTACGACAATAGACGTCGATTGGCCCGTCGCCGGACTGGTATTGCGTAGCGATGTTAGGGTAGTGAAGGTTGGGAAACAAATAGCCCAACACGTTGCGCAACCGATTCTCCACTTCCGACTCGGCGGCGGACGGCGGCATTTCTCGTAGCTGAGCAACGATGCCCCTCGCCAACTGCCAACTTGGAGTTCCGGTAACGTCTTGTTGCGTAGCCATCTGGGCGCCTCATACCGGGATATTGTGAGCAGTCTATCACATCAACTCATGCCTTCCCCCCTGCTATAATTTCGCCCGGCGGCCAACCCGAACGGTCTCCGGCCGCCCAACCCACAGGAGGACAACCCTAAATGTACGCCATTTTCGTCACCATCAACATCAAGGACGGCTTTGCCGACGAGTTTGCCGCCGCCAGCCTGGGCGACGGGCAGGGCAGCGTGCGGGACGAGGAAAACTGCTTCCGCTTTGACATTCTGCGCAGCCCCGACAATCCCAACCAGTTCTACCTTTACGAGGTGTACGCCAATCGGGAGGCCCACGCCACCCACCGGGAGCAGCCCCACTACGTCGCCTGGCGTTCCGCCGTGGAGCATATGTTTGAGGGCGACCTGGGCCGGGTGGAGATGGAAACGGTGTTCCCGTCCGACGCCGGCTGGAAGGCGCAAAAGCCGGGGCTGGTCAACTGGTAATGCGGAACCCGTTCCGCCGCTGCGACTTATCCCCGCCCGCCGCCGGCGCCGCGGTGGCCTTCGTCGTCGTGGCCGTCTTCGCCTGGGCGGAAAAGAGCGCGGTGGTGGACGCCGACACCGACGTGGGTTCCCCGCTGCCCTGGCTGCTGTGGCAGTTGGGCGCGATTATCATCGCCGGCGCCGGCATCTGGATGCTGTACCGCTGCGCCCGCTACGCTCGCCGGGTCTGCGCCCTGGCCTTTGGGGTGTACGCGCTGGCGATTTTCGTCAACGCCTACACCCCCGGTTTCGGCGACTATATCGGCGCGGTGTGGCGCGTGATTAACGCCTTCTTCATCGCCTTCGCCGTCCTGAGCGCGGCCGGACTCTGGCGTTGCCGTTGCGCTTCCGGCTACGTGGCCGCGGTGTTGATGGCCGTCTTGGGCGTCATGATTTTCGTCAACGCCTACTTCGTCAACAACGGCGTGGTCTGGGACGTAGTGAACCCGCTGATGATACTGGCCGCCCTGGCCTGGGCCGCCGGCGCAGCCCAGGCCGCCGCCCCCGCGCCCGATGCCGGAGGCTGAGCAACGCCGCCATGCCCGACGACGTCCCTGACGTGCCGCCGGTGTACGACCGCGTGCTGGCCGTGGTGCGACAGATTCCCCGCGGCCAGGTGGCAACCTACGGCCAGATTGCCCAGATTGTCGGCGGCTGCACGCCCCGCATGGTGGGCTACTGTTTGGCGTCTCTGGAACCCGGCAACGACGTGCCGTGGCAGCGGGTCATCAACGCCCAGGGCAAGATCAGCCCCCGGGGCGTTGGGTTCGGAGCGTTGCTGCAACGGGAGCTGCTGGAGGAGGAAGGTGTGGAGTTCAGCGACGCCGGCCGGGTCAGCTTCCGCAGGTTCGGTTGGCTGGATCCTTATTGAATCTTTGCGTCTTTGCGTCTCTGCGCCTTTGCGCTTATCGTGCTTCTCTGCGGCGGTGATAAGGACAGCCAGCAGCGAGACATCAGACTGGCCCAAGACATAGCGAGAGAATGGAGGTGAAAGATGGTTGATATTGGTCGGGGAGAACAGGCAGTCGATGTTGAAGAACTTATCAGCCGGGGCGCGGTACGTTTTGACGCGGCCAATTACATTGAAACTGAAGAAGACGTCATTTTCTATCTGGAAGCCTGCGCCGAAGAAGATGACGGCGATGGCGACTTGATTCGCGTCGGGCTGCGCACGGTGGCCCGGGCGCAAGGCCGCAATATGACCCATCTAGCGAAGGAAGCGGGCATGAGTCGGGAAGGGCTGCACAAGGCCCTGTCGGCCAAAGGCAACCCATCCTTTGCCACGATGCTGAAAATCGCCCGCGCCCTGGATTTGCAGTTGCGGTTCGTTCCTGCGCCGCACAATGAGGACTGAAATTCGGCCGGCCGCCTTGGTCACGCCGCGCGGAACTCTGGCAGCGCTGTGTGTACTGTGTACTGTGAACTGTGGTTTATAATGGCGATATGATTGAGGTCGTGCTCACTTCTGATTTCGAGCGTTGGCTCCGGCAGCTGCGTGACCAGCGGGCAGTGGGCAGTATCGGCAACCGCCTGCAACGGGCGGCAGAAGGCAACTTCGGCGATTTCGCGCCGGTGGGTGAAGGCGTGTCGGAAATGCGGATCCACTACGGGCCGGGCTACCGGCTCTACTTCATCCAACGTGGCCCCGCGCTTATCGTGCTGCTCTGCGGCGGCGACAAGGACAGTCAGCGGCGCGACATCAGACGTGCCCAGACGATGGCGCAAGCCTGGAGATGAATCATGGTTGATACTGGCATTGACGAACGGGAAGCGATCCTTGAAGAACTGCTCCGCAAGGGAGCAATCCGCTGGAACCTTGCTGACTGGCTGAAAACCGAAGAGGATTTCTACTACTACCTGGAGGGGGCTATTGCGGAAGATGTTGGCGACGGCAGTTTGATTCGCGCTGCCCTGGGCGACCTTGCTCGCTTACAAAACCGGAACATGACCCACCTGGCCAAAACGGCCGGGATAAGCCGGGAAGGGCTGCACAAGGCCCTGTCGGCCAAAGGCAACCCATCCTTTGCCACGATGCTGAAAATCGCCCGCGCCCTGGATTTGCAGCTGCGGTTCGTTCCTGCGCCGCGCAATGAGGACTGAAATTCGGCCGGCCGCCTTGGTCACGCCGCGCGAAACCTGGGCATCACCCGCTCCGCAAGGAGCTTCAGCGAGCGATTGGTTGCCTCCCTCGACACCAATCCCCGGTTGGTCAGCATCAGGTTGCGGATGCCGGCGGCGCGCATTTGCTCAATCTGCTCGGTCACGCGGCGGGGGCTGCCCACCAGGTTCTCGGCGGCGTCCGGGTTGGGATGCCCGGCGTAACCGTCCCGCTGGACGGGAGGAGGCTGGTGGGACATGGGGAACTCTTTGGGGTTCCACCGTTGCCGGTAGTCCTGCATGATTGCCCAGGCTTTGAGGTTGGCCGGCAGGAACTCGTCCATGGCCTGGTCGTCGGTCTCGGCAAGGTGCATCTCGCGCCACACCCAGATTTGATCCAGGTTTCGCTCGATGGCATCCTCGCTGAAACCCGATTCGGCCATGGTGTCGCGGTACAGGGCGATGTCGGCGGCGGTGCTGTTGGTGGAGCGCCCCCGCAGCAGGATGGGCCGCCCGATGCGGGCCATCTCGATGATGGACTCCCGGTTGATGCAGGCCCGCGCCAACGGCGGATGGGGTTTCTGATAGGGACGCGGGCGTACCGACGGGAAGGCGACCCGGTAATGCTCGCCCTGGAAATCCACGTTATCGGTGGTCCAGGCCGTGACCATCAGCCGCTCCGCCTCCTCCATCTGGGCCGCGCCCAGCGCCGGGTCGGTGCCGAAGCCGGTGTACTCGAAGGCGTTGTAGTTGGAACCCTTGGCGGTGCCCACTATCAAGCGGCCCCGGCTGAGGTTGTCCAGCAGGGCGGTTTGCATGGCGACGCGCACGGGATTGTGCAGGGGGAGTTCGATGATGCCGAAGCCCAGCAGCACCCGGCTGGTCTTCACCGCCAACGCGCTGGCGAACACCAGCGGGTCGCCATAGACGCATTCGCCGGTGAAGTAGTGCTCGGCAATCCAGATGGCGTCAAAGCCCAGGGCTTCCACCAACTCCGCCTCGGCCAGGCATTCCTGTATTTCCTGGTCGTCGCGGGAGTCGTCGAACTTCATTGGGTAGAAGAAGTGGCCGAATCGCATGGTCAATCCGTTCAACTCTCTCACGCTTACCCCACTTTGTCATTGCGAGGAGCGTAGCGACGTGGCAATCCCGCTCCGGGAGTAACGGTTGCTCCGACAACGAGATTGCCGCGCTTGCGCTCGCAATGACAGGTTGGGAAAGTGGGTACGCATAAGGTTCAACTCTCCGAGGCGATGTCCCGGAAGCGGTAGCCCACGTTCCAGATGGTTTCCAGGAAGAGATGATCGGGGTCTTCCACCTTGGAGCGAAGGCGGCGGATATGCACGTCCACGGTGCGGGTGCCGCCGAGATAGTCGTAGCCCCAGACCTGGTTCAGCAGCGCTTCCCGGGTATAGACCCGGCCCGGGTTGGAGGCCAGCAGGGTCAGCAGTTGGAACTCCTTGTAGGTCAGCGAGATGCGGCGGCCCGCCATCGTTACTTCGTAGCTCTGGAGGTCTATGGACAACTCGCCCACCCGGATGAGTTGCTCCCGGTTCCGACCGTTGCGGCGGTACACAATCTGCCCCACCCGGGCGAGCAACTCGGTGGCTTCCAGCGGGGCGATGATAAAATCGTCCGGGTTGAGGGACGGGTCATACTGGCCCAGGGCCGCGGGCTCCATCACCAGCAGGGTGGGCAGCTGCAACCGGCTCACCTGCTCGATCACGGATTGCGCGCCGATGCCCACCGCCGCCAAGTCGAGGAGCACCACGTCCAGGCTGTTGCCGTGGGCCGCGTCCTCCAGCTCCATGACGTCGCTGCCGGCCTGGCAGTAGAGGCCGGAACGGTCGATCTGCTTGACCAGCGACAGCATCCCGTCGCCAGGACGCGCGAGCAAAAATACGTTGTACAACTTGCGACCCTTGCCACCGAGAATCGTCAGCATCAGGATTTGCCGGATTATGCGGATTGACTGGATTATGTGACGTCGCCGGCAGATGACAACAAATCCTGATAAATCCGTCCAATCCTGAAAATCCTGCTTCTGACGATTCCCGTCAAATTGACGGCAGCCAATCCCCTGCCTATCATTGCCGGCAGCCCCCCCAATTCTAGCATCTAGCACAAGACGATGGGCAACCTGCCCGGACGGAGAAATCCCATGACCACTGCCACGCTGCTGCCCACCCAACCCGCCGAGATCCGGCGACTCATCCGCGCCGGCGAGTACGCTGGCGTAACCGCCGGCCTGGCCAACGGCCACGTGCAGGCCAACCTGGCCGTGCTGCCGCGCGACCTGGCCTTTGACTTCCTGCTGTTCTGCCAGCGCAACCCGCGCCCGTGCCCGCTGCTGGAAGTCATCGAGGCCGGCGCGGTGGAACCGTCGCTGACCGCTCCCGGCGCCGACATCAGCACCGACGTGCCGGCTTACCGCATCTACGAGAACGGCGAGATGGTTGCCGAAGTGCCGTCCGTCGCCGACGTATGGCGCGATGACCTGGTGTCCTTCCTGTTGGGGTGCAGCTTCTCCTTCGAGGCCGCCATGTCCGATTGCGGCATCCCCCTGCGTCACCAGGAAGCCGGCAGCAACGTGCCCATGTACATCACCAATATCCCCACTGCGCCGGCTGGTATGTTCTCCGGCCCCATGGTGGTCAGCATGAGGCCCATACCCCAGGAGCAGATTGTCCGCGCCGTTCAGGTAACCTCACGGTTCCCCGACACCCACGGCGCACCCGTCCACATTGGCGACCCGGCGGCCATCGGCGTCCGCGACATCCACGCGCCTGAGTTCGGCGACGCGGTGGAAATCCGCCCCGGCGAAACCCCCGTGTTCTGGGCCTGCGGCGTGACCCCGCAGGCGGTTGCCCTCAACTGCAAGCCGCCGCTGATGATCACTCACGCTCCCGGCAAGATGTTCATCACCGACCGGCGGGATTCCGATTACGCCGTCATCTAACCCAAAACCGTCGTTTCCGCGAAAGAACGTCACCCCGTACTTGATACGGGGCGGGAACCCAGAATAGCGAGATGCGTTATGACCCAAACCATTGAAGACATCATCCTCGACCACGACCGGCGGGGCATCAACGCCCTGCGTCCCCACGTGCCGGCCGACTTCTGCACCCAGGCCGCTCGTTACGCATTGGTCCACTCGGGCCCGGTGATCATCGCCACCGGGTTCTACATCATGATGAGCGACGCGCCGGAAACCGACGGGCCTCCGGGCGCCTTCGCCATCGGCAACGCCCTGCGGGAACTGGGCAACCGGGTGATGTACGCGGCGGACGAGCCGATGGCCTACATGATGGCGTCCTGGGTGACCAGACGGAGGGAGCCGTCGCCGATCATCCGGTTCCCCATCATCGACGATCCCAACATCAACGAACATTTCGTGCAGGAAACCATCACCGAGCGCGACCCGGCGTTGCTCATCTCCATCGAGCGGTGCTCACGGGACGCCGGCGGCGTCTATCGCAATATGCGCGGGCGGGACATAACGCCTCAAACCGCTCGCGTGGACCGGCTGTTCGAGCGTGGGCTGCCGTCCATCGGCATCGGCGACGGCGGCAACGAGATCGGCATGGGCAACCTGCAAGAGGTCATCGCCACCGCCGACCAGCTGCCCGACCATCCGGCGGTGGTGGGCTGCGACCGGCTGATAATCTCCAGCACGTCCAACTGGGGCGGCTATGGCCTGGTGGCGGCCCTGTCCCTGGAAGTGGGACGCAACCTCCTGCCCGACGTGGATACCGACGCCGAATGCATCCGCTTCCTGGTGGACGCCGGCGCGGTCAGCGGCGTCAGCGGGGAGCATGACTACCTGGTGGACGAGTTCACCCTGGAGGAAAACGCCGCCGTGCTGAACGCGCTGCATGACCATGTGAACGAGCGGCTGGCTGTGGAGGCTGGAGTTTAGTTAGCGTTGCTTACCCAAGCTCTCCCGCCGAAGCGTCCCTGTTCAAGCGCGGCGTCAGCTCACGTGTACCCATCTTTCGAAGGGAGACACGTCAGAAGCGGGATGCGCCGGATTTGAAGGATTATCCGGATTGGAGCCGTCCCACAGCAAAGATTGCCCCAATCCCGTCAATCCCGCTAAATCCGCCGCATCCTGCTGCTGACCATTCCCAAAAGTCGGTACGCGCGAAGTGACACGGTAGCGTTCCGTTTTAGGTGGTTTGGTTTTTGTCATTGCGAGCGTAGCGTGGCAATCCCGTTGGCGTAGCAGCAGTTTTAGCCGCTCGGATACCCCGCTGGGAAACTGAACCACCTAAATTGCAACGCTACCGAAGTGACACCTGCCCCTTGCGCAACCGTACATCCGTTCCCTACACTATACCTACAGTCGAGCGGAAAGCCTGAGGCTACGGCCCAACGCCCGGCGCCAACATCTGAATATCGGGTTCACAGGGTTCGGGTATCACGGCCAACCGTCGCAACCGTACATTGCGACACGTCGGATCTCATTGCACCGCTGGCTATCGCAAAGGTCGGTAATTTCCCCGGCGCCGCATAGACCAGTACGGCGGGTCTCACCACCGCTGCGCGAGGGTCGCCCTCTGCCCCCCAGCCTGCCCCGTGCTTGACACGGGGTCATTCCCGCGAACCGACGGCACCCCGTACTTGATACGGAGCGGGAATCCAGACACCCCAAACCGTCATTCCCGCGAACGCGGGAAGCCAGGACCACGCCTTTCGTCATTCCGGCGGAAGCCGGAATCCAGTGCGGGGAAGGGTGGGGGCAGGGCATGGGGCGGTCAGCACGCGCAAACCTAGGAGTTCAATTCGCAACAACGCTCTCTGGCCGTAGCGCCGACAACCCGAACCCCCGAACCCGAAGCAAACCAACCAAAACCCACCGACCTACCCAGCAAAGGAGCAAAACCGGAACAACTAACTTTGCTAAGCGAAGCGACGTAGCGCGGCAATCCCGCTGACGGAGCGACGACGCCAGGGTCAACGAGATTGCCACGCTGCCATCGCGATGGCAACTTGACGTAAAGTGGGTACGCGCGAGCGGCCAGGACGATTGCAAAGTCGATGAATACCCTGATTCCGCTCATCCTGAGCTTGTCGAAGGATGGCTTGACCGGAGCGTAGCATGGTTCGACAGGCTCACCATGAGCGGATGAAAAGGACTTTGCAATCGTCCTGCGCGAGCGGCGTCAGCCGTTGCGCGAAACGACGGCAGACTGCTAACATGACGGCACGACCACTATGCAAAATGACCGCAATTCCGGTTGGCGGGAGTCCATCTGGAGCGTTCCCAGACCTTTCGTATTCGCCTACCTCACGTTGGTGACCCTGCTGGGCCTGCCCACCGTGGTTGTCATCGTGTGGGAAAAGGCGCAGGCCGTCAATGCTCACTGGTGGGCGTGGCACACGGAATTGATTCGCGCCGCCGCTCCGGAATGCGGATGGATTGGAATCGGCATTGCGTTTTCCGCACTGGTCACGGTTCAAGGAGTAGCGATTGTTATGGTAGGTTACCGATACGCTATCGAACGCTGGGTCAAGCCGATGGCCGAAAAACGCCGCGCTGAGAGCTACGCCGCAGGCCGCGCGGATGGTCGTGAGGAGGGCCGCACCGAAACCAACCAGCAATGGCAGGAGTGGCTACAGCGCAAAACCGAAGCCGAAAGCCGAGGACTACCCTTCGATGAACCACCTCCGGGCGCGGCGCAGCCATAGCGGCTGGCCGTCGCAGCGTATCCGCGTTGGCACAGTTCAAGGAGTAGCGATTGTTATGGTAGGTTACCGATACGCTATCGAACACTGGGTCAAGCCGATGGCCGAAAAACGCCGGGCCGAACGTCGAGAAGAAGGCCGGGCCGAAGTCAACCGGCAGTGGATGGAATGGCTACAGCGCAAAACCGAGACCGAAAGCAAAGGTGGTAGCGTTCCGATTTAGGTGGTTTGGTTTTTGTCATTGCGAGCGCAGCGTGGCAATCCCGTTGGCGTAGCAGCAGTTTTAGCCACTCGGATACCCCGCTGGGAAACTGAACCACCTAAATTACAACGCTACCAGCAAAGGTTTGCCTTTTGACGAACCGACGCCGAGCGCAGCGCAACCATAGCGGCGGCCGTCGCCGCATATTTGAGGATAATTCCGTGGGCAACTGCAAATACTGTGGCGGCAAAGCCGGCTTTCTGCGGGGCAAGCACAAGGAGTGCGAGTCCAATTATCAAGCCGGCCGGCAGCGGATGGTGGCGCTGGTGGCCCAGGCTGCCGGGCAGTCGGATTTCAGCGAAGCGGCGTTGCTGGACAATTTGTCCGCCATTGCCAGGGACTCGCACATCGGCGACGACGGGATACGGGCGGTCATCGCCGAAGGCTGGCATCAGGCCGTGACCGAGGGTTTGGCCGACGGCATCCTTACCCAGGACGAAGAGGCCCGGCTGCGGGATTTCCGCGACCAGTTCGCCCTGGACGACCAATGGGACAAAACCAGCCAGGACATCGGCGAACAGTTGGATCGCGCCTCCCGCGACCGCCTCATGCTGGACGCCCGCTTGGCCGCCCTGGCCACCGCTGACGGCGACACGCACCGGAACGAACTGGCCGCCATGTTGGAAGAGTCGGAACTGTCTGCGGTGGAGCAACAGTTGCTGCTGGCCCAGGCGTGGGAGGCCGCCGTTGACGGTACGCTGGAGGACGGCGTCCTTTCGCTGGACGAGGAGAACGCTCTGGTTCAATACCTCCGTCATTTCGACTTGTCACAAACTTTAGTGGACGCCAACGGGGCCTACCAGAATATGATCAAGTCGGCGGTCATCCGCGAGGCTGCTGAAGGACTGATCCCGGAACGGCTGAAGCTGACCACCCGGCCGCCTTTCAACCTGATGAAGTCGGAGCAACTGGTCTGGTTGATTGACGGCGTGGGCTACTACGAGGTCAAAACCCGGCGCGAACGGCGCGGAACGTCTCACGGCGTCAGCATCCGGGTGGCCAAGGGCCTGTATTACAGCCCGCGCACCTTCCGCAGCCAGGCCGTCGAATGGGAGGAAACGGTACACGAGGACACCGGGCTGTTGGGCGTAACCAGCAAACACCTCTACTTCCACGGTTCCCGCAAGCGTTTCCGCATCCGCTACGACCGCATCGTATCCTTCGAGCCTTACGAGGACGGCATCGGCGTGATGCGCGACGCCCAGACCGCCAAACCGCAGACTTTCCGCACCGGCGACGGTTGGTTCATCTACAACCTGGTGACCAACCTGGCGCAGCATTGGTAGGGCGCACGCCTACCCCACTGCGAGCATCTTCTCCTCGGTTACGATAATCTTCTTCAGTTCCAGCATCTCGTCGCGCAGGTGGGCCGCCTTCTCGAACTCCAGCGCGCGGGCGGCTTCCTTCATCTGGAACTCCAGGTCCTTGATGACGCGGTACATATCGTCTCGAGACATCTCCTCGCGGGCTACCTGGTAGGCCGCTTTGGTTTCGGCGACGCCCCGCAGACCCTCGGTGATGTCCTTCACGGCTTTGTGGATGGACTGGGGTTCGATGCCGTGGCGCTCGTTGTGCGCGCCCTGTATGCCGCGCCGGCGGTAGGTCTCGTCAATGGAGCGTTGCATGGAATCGGTGATGCGGTCGGCGTACATGATGACGTGGCCGGAGGCGTGGCGGGCGGCGCGGCCGATGGTCTGGATCAGCGACGTTGTGGACCGCAGATAGCCTTCCTTATCGGCGTCCAGGATGGCGACGAGGCTCACTTCGGGCAGGTCTAACCCTTCCCGCAGCAGGTTGATGCCCACCACCACGTCGTAGATGCCCAAGCGCAGGTCACGCAGGATTTCCACCCGGTTCAGGGTCTCGATGTCCGAGTGCAGGTAGTGGTTGCGTATGCCCATTTCGGACAGGTAATCGGCGAGCTCCTCGGCCATGCGCTTGGTGAGGGTGGTTACCAGCGCCCGCTCCTGGAGGTCAACGCGCTTGCGGATCTCGTGGAGCAGGTCGTCAATCTGGCCGTCCGTGGACTTGACCTCAATGGTCGGATCCAGCAAGCCGGTGGGCCGGATTACCTGTTCAACGATGGCGCTGGTGCGCTCCATTTCCAGCGGCCCCGGCGTCGCTGAAACGTACACCACCTGGTTGATGTGGTCTTCAAACTCCTGGAAGTGGAGGGGCCGGTTGTCCAGGGCGGAGGGCAGGCGGAAGCCGTATTCCACCAGGGTGGTCTTCCGCGATATGTCGCCGTTGTACATCCCCCGCACCTGGGGCAGCGTCATGTGAGACTCGTCAACGAACATCAGGTAGTCGTCGGGGAAGTAGTCCAGCAGCGTCCACGGGGCGCTGCCGGCCTCACGGCGAGACAGGTGACGGGCGTAGTTCTCCACGCCGGCGCAGAAGCCGGTTTCGTCCAGCATCTCCATGTCGTAGCGGGTGCGCTGTTCCAGGCGCTGGGCTTCCAGCAGCTTGCCCTGCTGGTGGAACCAACCCACTTGTTCTTTCATCTCCGCTTCAATGTCAATCAAAGCGGCGTCCAGCTTCTCCCGGCTGGTCACGAAGTGCTTGGCCGGATAGACGGAAAAGTCCTGCCGCTCGTTGAGCACCTCGCCGGTCAGCGTGTCCAGGGTGAGAATCCGTTCCACCTCGTCGCCGAAGAACTGGATACGCACGGCGAATTCCTCGTAGGCCGGCACGATCTCCAGGGTGTCGCCGCGCACGGTGAAGCGCCCCCGGGCCAGGTCGGTATCGTTGCGCTCGTACTGCATATCAATGAGTTGACGCAGCAGGGCCCGGCGGTTGTATTCCTCGCCCACCTCGATGCGGGCCACCATCTCAAAATAGTCCGACGGGTCGCCCAGGCCGTAGATGCAGGACACCGAGGCGACGATGAGCGTGTCCCGTCGGGTCAGCAGCGACGTGGTGGCGGCCAGGCGCAGCTTGTCCAGCTCCTCGTTGACGCTGCTGTCCTTCTCGATGTAGGTATCGCTGCGCGGGATGTAGGCTTCGGGCTGGTAGTAATCGTAGTAGGAAACGAAATATTCCACGGCGTTGTGAGGGAAGAACTCCTTGAACTCGGTAGCCAGCTGCGCCGCCAGGGTCTTGTTGTGGGCGATGACGATGGTGGGACGCTGCACCTCCTGGACGATGTTGGCCATGGTGAAGGTCTTGCCGCTGCCGGTGACGCCCAGCAGGGTCTGGTAGTTCAAACCCTCGCGCACGCCTTCCGACAGGCGGGCCACCGCCGGCTCCTGGTCGCCCATCATGCCGAAGTCGGCTACCAGTTGAAAATCAGGCATAGTTCCTCCCCGTTATGCTTCGCCTCTGAGGCGGCGCAACTCGGCTTCCATTTCGGCCATGCGCGCTTCCGCGGCTTGTCGCGCGGCCTGTTCCTCGGCGAGACGGTCTTGCGCCGTCTGGCGGGCCGCTTCCGCCGCTTGGTGCGCCTCCCGCAGATCGTAGTAGTCCGGCACCCACACGCCGCGGACCGTATCGTAAAACCGCAGCCGTCCGTCGTCCCAGCACAAATCCATGCCCAGGGCCGGGCTGTGGCCGCGCAACATACCGTCCGGACCCGGCGCGACTTCGATGCGGACGTACCGCCCGTTCTCCAGCCGCTCACCCACCAGCGGCGCCCCGTAGTGCCGGCTGTCCGGTGAGGGATCGTAACGCCAGTATTCGCTGATGCCGATGGCGGCGTACAGGTCCCGCTTCCGGCCCAAGTCCGCCCGCGCCGTACTCGGCGACCCAATCTCCAGCACAAAGTCGGGAACCCGGCCCAAGTGCCAGGTGAAATAGGAATTATGCGGAAGGATGTCCTCCCGGCTGACGCCGAAGGTCACATGGCAGTCCGGCGCCACCACGGCTCTGCGGTTGCCCCGCTCGTAGTACAGGAAGGTGTCGCCGGTCACGATTACGTCGTAATACTGCTCCAGGTAAGCCCGCAGCACCGGCGTAACCCGGGCGAAATGGATTTCCTGTTCCGGTCCGTCAGGCAAGGGAATACCGTCCTCATCCGGGTAGTAAATGCCGTCGAACACGTTCCGTTCCGTGGACAACGCTTGCGGTTTTGCAGTGGTCATGGTTATACCCCGTTCAGGCGTGTACCAAGTTCAAGTTGACGCCGGCAAACCGGCGCACGCATTATAAGGCATCCGCCTCATCCGCCGCCCACCGCCAGCAATGCCTGGCGTATCTTGTCTTCCAATGGGGCGTCCGACGGCAGTTCCAGCGACGCTACGGCCTGCCGGGCGTCCGCCAGCGGCATACCCAGGGCGGTCAATGCCTCCACGGCTTCGGCGTCGGTTCCTCCGACGGCGGCGATGCCCGGCGATCCAGCCTCGGCATCGGGCAGCTTGCCGCGCAGTTCCAGCACCACCCGCCGGGCGATGCGCCCACCCACCCCCTGCGCCCTTGACAGAGCAGCCACGTCTTCCGACGCCACCGCGTTGCGGAACCCGTCCTCGCCAAGTTCCGACAGGATGGACAAAGCGGAACGCGGCCCCACGCCGGACACGCCAGTCAGCGCGCCGAACAATTCCACTGCGCCGGCATCGGGAAAGCCGTACAGCGTTGGCTGCTCGTTCTGGATCCTGAGCACGGTATGGAGGCGGACCGGCTCGCCGACGCTGCCCAGGGTAGCGATGGCCGACGCCGGCACGAACACCTGTAGCGTGATGCCGCCGACCTGTACGTTCACCCAGTCCGGGCCGACGGCCTCCAGCGCGCCATGCACGCCGACCAGCACTGCTTATAATTCCTTGCCGGGGACGATTTCGCGGGATGCCAGGTCGTCGCTCCCCATCTCCCGCAGACAACACAACCCAACGGCCAGCGCGTCCGCCGCATCGGATTCCGGCGTTTCCCGCAAGCCGAGCAGGGAAGCGGTTATCTGCTGCACCTGCTCCTTGGTGGCGCCGCCGTAGTCCGCCACGGATCGTTTCACCGTGGCCGGCGCATAGCGATGCACCGGCACCCCCTGGCTGGCCGCGCCAATGAGCACCACCGCCTGGGCCTGCCCGATGGCCAGGGCCGACTTGGCGAAGGCCCGCTCGCCCCGGCCCACGAAGGGGTCTTCAACCGCGATGGCGTCGGGCTGGAACACGTGGATCATGTTCAGAATGTGGGTGTGCAGTTGGTACAGGCGGTTTTCGATGGGCATGGACGCCGGCAGGGCGACCACGCCATAGTCGTCGGCCTCTGGTCCGCCTCCGGCGGGTGCGGCGTCCAGGACGCCGTACCCCATTCGCAGGGTGCCGGGGTCGATAGCGAGGACGCGCATCAGGCGGCCGACCCGTAGCGTTCCAGCACTTCGGCGGGGAAATCGGCGTTGGTATAGGCTTTCTGGACGTCGGCCAGTTCTTCCAAAGTGTCCAGCAAGCGCAGGGTCTGCTCCGCTGCCCGGTCCTGCAACGGGATGACGGTCTTGGGAACCATGGCAACATCCGCCGAGGATGGCTGCGCGCCCTCGTTCTCCAGGGCCGATTTGACCGATAGCAGGTTCTCCGGCGCGGTATAGACTTCCAGGATGCCGTCCTCGAAGTTCACGTCGTCAGCTTCGGCGTCGATGGCAGTCATAATGAGTTCTTCGGCCGCCGATTCGTCATCGATTTCCAAAACGATGACCCCCCGGCTGTCGAAGTTCCACGCCACGCAGCCGGCTTCGCCCAGGTTGCCGCCGCCCTTGTTGAATGCGGAACGGACTTCGGAAGCGGTGCGGTTGCGATTGGTGGTCAGGGCCTTCACCAGGATGGCTCCGCCACTGGGCCCGTAGCCTTCGTAGGTAACCTCGGCCAGGTCTTCCATCCCCTCGCCGCCCTCGCCGGTGGCCCGGCGGATGGCGCGGGTGATGCTGTCCTGGGGCATATTGTTGGATCTGGCCTGGTCAATGGCAATGCGGAGCCGGAAGTTCATATCCGGGTCGCCACCTCCGCCCTCCTTAGCCGCCAGCGATATGTTGCGCGCCAGCTTGGTGAACAGGGCGCCCCGCTTGGCGTCGGCAGCGCCCTTGGCGCGCTTGATGGTTGACCACTTGGAATGACCCGACATCTGACACCTCCTTGAATGCCCCCGCTCGGTCAAATTGTCCGGGCTTGCGTTCAGGCGGATGCTCCATAGCATCCAGAGTTTCTTATAATGCGCGGTCGTTAGATTTTAGCATCGGCCCAACAGACGGGTCAAAACGGCCGGTTCACCGGAAATGTCCACTCTCGAAAGTTCAACACGGCAGGCAGACGCCATGGGCAGCGCTCCCATGTGGCGTCTCCTGTTGCAGATGGCCTTCCCGCCCATGCTCGCCATCATCGTGATGGCGCTGTACAGCATCGTTGACCGCGCCTTCGTCGGAAATGTGGTCGGGGTTGATGCGTTGAGCGGGCTGTCGGCGGCGTTCCCGGTGCAGATGGGGGCGGTAGCGCTGGGATTGCTCACCGGCCTGGGCGGTATGTCAGTTATATCCCGCGCTTTGGGGGCCCGCGACGTTCCCCAGGCGTCCCGGGTCATTGGCGCGGCATTGGCCATTCTCGTACCGATATACCTGCTCGCCACTGTGGTTGGGTTGGCCCGCATTGACCAGTTGATAAGCATGATGGGCGCGTCGGCGGACACGGCGGAATATTGCCGTCAGTACCTGGCCGTCATACTGCCGGGCAGCCTGTTGTCCATGCTGGCGGTCACCGCCAACAATTTGTTCATGGCGGAAGGGCGACCGATCCCGGCGACGGTGGTACTGGCCGGCAGCGCCATGGTCAACGTCCTGCTGGATGCCCTTTTCATCCTGGTTTTTGGCTGGGGCGTCACCGGAGCGGCAGTGGCCACGGTGATGGCGCAGGGTCTGGCGGTTCTGTACACCGCCTGGTTCTACTGGTCGGGGCGCAGCGCGCTGCGGGTCAATGCCGACGCTCTGCTGCCCAGGTTTGGCTTGCTTTGGGAGGTGGTGACGCTGGGGTTGCCAATCTGCATCATCGAGATAGCCCGTTCCATTGTGGTGGTGGTTATCAACAACATCCTCAGCCGTTACGAAGGGGGCGATGCTTATATCGCGCTGTTCGGAGTCGTCAACTCAGTTCTTGAGTTCGCCCTGGCGCCGTTCATCGGCGCGGCTCTGGCCTATCTGCCGTTGGCGGCCTACAACTACGGCGCGGGCAACTATGACCGCGTGCGCCAAGCCATCTGGCAAAGCTGCCTGGGGGCGACGGTGGTCGGGGTCATAATCGTTGCTGGGCTGATGCCGGTGGCTGGTCGAATAATTGGCCTTTTCGCCGAGGACGACGCCCTGCCCCCGGAGGCCGGCGACGCCCTTCGCGTCGTATTGCTGGCCCTGCCTATAGTCGGCATCGAGTTCATCAGCTCCATCGCTTTCCAGGCGTTGGGCCGGGCCTGGCCTTCGGTGGCGCTGACCATGGCGCAGCGAGTGATTCTGCTGCTGGCCTGGGTGTTTGCGTTGTCCCACGCCTTCGGAGTGTGGGGAGTGTGGTGGTCTTTCCCGGCCACCGACTTGGGCGCCATGCTGCTGGGCGCGGGAGCGCTGGCCCTGATCTGGCAGAGGGTGGACGGTTGGGGTGGAGTCGAACAAGCAGCCCGCTCCAGTGACTTTGACATCGCCAATCACCGGCAGTAGCATTGCAGCCAGTTATTGAGACGATCCCCATACCCCCGCCCGATTGGAGGCCAGCGCCATGCACTCTTCCGCAATGCACTCTTCCGGCGTTTCCCACATCGCCGTCTGCGTCCGCGACCTGGACGAATCGCTCAAGTTTTACCGCGACATTCTGGGCATGACCGTAACCGTTGACCGGGTGCAGGACACTTCCACGGGCGGTCTCCCTCACGTGTACGCCCACAATCGCGCCACGCGACGCCAGGCCGTTCTGTCCTACGGCGAAGGCGCCGTACCCACCCTGGTGATGACCAGCCACCCCGGCGACGACGCCGACGGCGGCCCCATCAAACTTGACCAGGTGGGCATCAGCCATATCTCCTTCACCGTATCGGACGTGAAGGCGCTGGCCGACGAGCTCATCGCGGCCGGCGTGGAACTGGCCGGCCCCATGGACGGCTTCACCAACGCCAACGGCGAAGTCTCCAGCATCTTCGTCTATGACCCCGACGGCATCCTGGTGCAGTTCGACAGCGGCGGAGGCTGACGGCCCGGCGCCTCAGGCATCCGAGGCTACCATTTCCCCGGCGGCGCGCCGGAAGGTACAATGAATGAGGATAACCGCGGCGCCGACCGCGAGACCATCTGGGGAATCAACAGCAAGGATCGGCGCTGGTTCCAACTGATGACCCTGCTGGGTGGAACCGGCGGCTCGGCCACTTCGGTATGGTTGACTTTGCGCTACCGCGCCGACGACACGCCGGACGCAGTGGCGTTCAGCATCCTGCTGGGGATTGGCGCCAGTTTTGTCGCCGCCGGGTTCGTTGCCTGGTCGTTGTTGCAGGTAAAGGAGATAGCAATGCCAATCGGAGACTGGATTAGGGAGGCCAATGAGAGGCGCCGGCGACGATTACGTGAGGAGGGTCGGAAAGAGGGCCGGGAGGAAGGCCATGCGACAGGTTTTGCCGAAGGTCGTGCTCAAGGCTACCAAATCGGCTATGCTGACGGCGCTCAGGGACAACCCCGGCAAGACCTGTCGGACAACTCGGAGCAATCGACCTAACCGCTGCGAAACGTGTTGAGAACGGCATCTATTCGCAAGGAGTAGCCACCATGCCCATGAACGCAACCGGCGTCTCGCACATCGCCATCTGCGTGCGGGACCTTGACGTGTCCCTCCAGTTCTATTGCGGCCAGCTGGGTATGTCCATCGTCAGCGACGTCATCCAGGACACCACCACCGGCGGCCTGCCCCACGTGTACGCTCACAACCGCGCCACCCGGCGGCAGGTGCGCCTGGCCTATGCCGACGGCGCCAAGCCCACGCTGACCATGACCAGCCATCCCGGAGAAGATCCCGACGGCGCGCCTATCAAGCTGGACCAGGTGGGCATCAGCCACATCTCTTTCAGCGTGCCGGATCCCAAGGCGCTGGCCGAAAACCTGGCCGCCCAGGGCGTGGAACTGGCCGCGCCCATGGAGGTGTGGACCAACGCCGAGGGCCGGGTCGGCAGTTTTTACGTGTACGACCCGGACGGCATCCTGGTCCAGTTCGACGCCGGCGGGTAGATCCCGCCGTGGGCAGGACATTCACCCATGGTTGAATCGCAGATCACACCGTTTATTTGGCTGGACGGCTGCGCCCGGGAAGCCGCGGATTTCTACGTATCCACGTTTCGGGATTCCCACATCGTCAGCGTGACCACGTTGCCCACGGGGCCGGGCGCCGGCAGCGACGTGGTGTCTCTCGTTTTGAAAGGCCAGCCCTTCACCACCTTCGACGGCATCCCGCCTTTCGAGTTCACGCCGGCCATATCCTTTGTCGTCAACTGCGACACGCAGGAAGAGATTGATCATTATTGGGAGCGTCTGGCCGAGGGCGGCAACCCAATCCAGTGTGGCTGGATTCAGGACAAGTTCGGCGTACACTGGCAGATAGTTCCGACGATTCTCCAGGAATTGATGGAAGACGAAGCGGTATCGGCGTCGGCGCTGGAAGCCCTGATTACCATGGTCAAAATAGACATTCAGCAATTGCTCGACGCCGCCGCAGACGCACGGGGGTAGCCATGTCTCATCACTACGACGAACACGACCACGACAAACTGCTGCGGTGGCGGGACGACCTCAAGGGCGCCGCTATCGGCGGCGACGGTTTCCCGGCCATGGCCCTGTTCCTGGTAAAGCCCCAGGCCACGGGATCCCATGAAATCTTCCGCCGTTATCGCGCCGAGTTCGAGCAGCGCGACGCCAGCTTCGCTAACCTGGTCATCTTCGGAATGCACGGCGTTTCGACCACCGTAAAGGGCCTGCTGGAGCAGGCCGGCCTGGCGGAAGACGACCTGCCGGTGATGATGCTGGCGCCGGCCGCCGACCCGTCCGCAGTCATCGCGGTGCGCCTGCCCAGCGGGGAGAGCCTGGAAGGTGGCGACGATCCGAACGGCGACGGCACCTGCGACTATCTGGCGCCCTGGCAGGATGCCCTGGACCGCATCCGCATCACCAAGGACGGCCGCATCCTGCGCCTGATGGGGGTGCAAGGCCGAAAACTGAACGGGCCGGATTTGCGCGAAGTCGCCGGGGCGGCCCTGGTTGCGTGAACGGGTATCGCCGCATCTGGTATCATCCACCGCACCGGCGACAGGCCGCACCTAACGGTTGCAAGGAGAAAGACGATGGCGGACCGGGCTCTCACAATCGATTGTCAAGTACACGCTTACGAGCGGAACCGTCCCGAACGCCCGTGGGTCGGGTTCCTCACCGGGCCGGATGAAGTCACCGGCGACGACATGGTTGCGGCGATGGCGGGCGTGGGAGTGGATGGAGCGATTCTCATTTCCCCGTTCTCACTTTATGGCTACGACGCCAGTTACGCCCTGGAGGTGTACGCCAGGCACCCTACCAAGTTCGGACTGGTCCGGCCTTTCGATCCAAACTCTCAGACCATTGACGCTGATATGGAAGAGTGGACTGCCACGCCGGGCGTGGTGGGCGCGCGGATTATGCTGGCGAACCTGGACTATGAGGCCGACCACCCCGGGTTGAACGGCATTCTGGCGGCCGGCGGGCGGGCCGGCGTGCCGGTGAACGTCATGTCGGCGGGGAAGCTGCCCCTGCTGCGGGAACTGGCCCGGCAAAACCCCGATACGCAGATCATCATCGACCACGTGGGGCTGGCGCAGCCCTTCGACCCGCCACCGCCGGCGGAGCCCTTCGCCGACCTGCCCAACGTGCTGTCGCTGGCGGAGTTGGACAACGTGGCCATCAAGATTTCGGGCGCCGGCACGTTGTCGCACCAGCCGTTCCCGTACCCCGACATCAGGGAGCCCCTGGGCAGAATATTTGACGCATACGGCCTGGAGCGCTGCCTTTGGGGAACCGACTGGACGCGAGCGGTCAACTTGCTGAACTACGAACAAGGGGTTGAGGCATTCCGGGTTTCTGACTGGCTCTCCGATTCGGACCGGGCCACGCTGATGGGCGGGAGCCTGGCGCGGATATATGACTGGTCGCCGGAGTCGGAATAGTTACAACCAGGTCGCCGCGTTCCGCTCCGGCGACCGGTGTGTTAAGATGACACCCCCTCAAAAATCATAGATCCGATTCTCTCGATACGTCGTACACAATTGGTGATTACCGCTGACATCAGGGGCCACGCGCTCTGTCAGCGGTCGCAGGTGGATGGTGAATAGATTTTTGGCTCTCGGGTCTGCCCTGGGCAGGGTTGTTGCCAGCTGGTACTTCATTGCGCCGGTCGCCGTCGCATTGGGGTTGGCCATCGGCGTGTTGGCGCTGTTTTTCGCATATCCGGGGAAGCCCAAGATTGGCGTCATCGATCTTCCCTTCATCGTCATCACCGATGATTCCGAGTTCATCATCGGCGAGTTCCTCAAATATGCCCGGGAAGACGATTCCATCAAGGCGGTGGTGATCAGGATGTCCAGCCCGGGCGGCGGGGCGGCGTCCAGCGAACGACTGTACTTTGCCACCCGGAAACTTCGCGAGGAAAAGCCGGTGGTCATCGCGATGGACGGGATGATGGCCAGCGGCGGCTACATGATGGCCATGGGAGCAAACTACACCTATGCCCAGTCGGCGTCTCTGGTCGGAAACGTGGGTGTAATCGCCCTTGCCGGGTCGCTGATCCCGCGTCCGTTGCCGGAGGTCATCGTAACCACCGGCCCTTACAAGCTGGCGGGAGCGTCCAGAAGAGACTGGATCGGGTTGATTAACGAACTGAAGGACTCCTTCGCCCATATGGTGATCCGGGAGCGGGGAGACCGTCTCCAGCTTACCGAGGAGGAGTTGACGCAAGGGCGGCTTTACGCCGGCGTTGACGCGGTGCGGTTCGGGCTGGTGGACGAGCTTGGGGGCAGCGCCGAAGCTATGGAGAAGGCGGCGGAACTGGCCGGCATCTCCAACTACGGTATCGTGGACGTCAATGCGGAAGTGCTGCGGCAGTTCATACTCCGGTCTCGCCGGATCTTTGCGTCCGAATATGACGCAATCCTGCATGACCCGGCCTATGCCTCATGGCAACTGATGATGCAGGAGAACTCGGGCGCCGCAAACGTGTCGCCGGGCGAACCGGTCCAGATCCAGGGTTACCCGGCGTTGCCCGACGAATTGGACAAGTTCACGTTCATCAATGGTCTTGAAGCCACGCAAGAAGATCCGCTGCCGGATTTCCCTCTGGAAATAGGGAATCCGAACATCTATTACCTGTACGTGGGAAATGACTACTAAACTGTTGGGAGGGTTGTTCCTCCTGCTGGCCTTTGCCGGTATTGCCTTCGGAGCCGGCGCCTTGATCTTTTACCGGGGCGGTTACGAGCCGCCGCCCCGGGTCCAGGCCGCATTGCCGGAGCAGAGCGCCCCCATGGTGCCGGGCAACACCGTGTGGGAATCCCCGGCAGAGCGCCGCGGCTCCGGTCTGTTCCTGATCGACGCGATGCACCGGAACGCGTTCACGTCGAACCACGTCTCGGCGTTGCGTTCCAAGGTGGCCGATCTGGGATACGACGTGGAGTTCCTCGGCGGGTTTGGGAGCGTGGGCGAAGATGACCGGCTTCCGCTGCTTGAAGAAAAACTGCGTGCCGCTGACAGCCTTGCGGTGTTCCTTCCCCGAGTGGACTACACGGCGGCGGAGGCTGCCCTGGTGGAAAATTTCGTCAGGAAAGGCGGCAAGTTGCTGCTCGTCTCTGATCCCGGGCTGGCTCCGGCCAATAACACGTTGGCGGCGCGGTTCGGGGTGAACTTCCAACCCGATTATCTGTACAACCAGTTTGAAAACGACATCAACTTCCAGAACATTTTCGTGAAAGACTTCCAACCGAGTGAGATCACGGTCGGCGTGAACGCGGTGGCGTTGTACACGGCCGGCTCCATCCGTTCCTCCGGCCCGGGCCTGGCCTTTGCTGACGAAAATACCCGATCATCCTTGCTGCAGCACGACAGCGATCTTTCGCCAATGGCCTGGGGCGACACGCGCAACGTGCTGGCGCTGGGGGACTTCACGTTCATGGTTCCGCCCCAAAACGCCGCGTTAGACAATGACCGGCTGCTGAGCAACATCGCGAAATACCTCACGGCGAGCGGCCGGGTTTTTGAGCTGGCAGACTTTCCCCATTTCTTCCAAAGTGGCCCGGACAACACGGTGGACGTCCTGCCGGCGCGGTCCGAGCTGCTGGCCAGCGGCGCTCAGGTGAAGAACGGTTTGGCGAGTCTCGGTATCACCGCAAACATCAGCGGCGTGGAGGACTTGAGCCGCAACACGGTTTTCCTGGGGCTGCATGAAGACGCTCCCCTGGTGAGCCGATACCTCCAGGGGGCCGGGGTGAGCGTCGGCGAAGTGTTGACCGCGCGCTTTGTCCCGGACCTGGAGTTGGAGGACGCCTCGATAACCATATTGGCACGGGAACAGGAACGCTACGTTCTGATTGTTTTGTCCGAAACTGCCGAAGTCATGGAAAAAGCGGTAGAGCGGCTTCTGGAAGGCGACTTCAGGAACGATCTGGTGAGCGAGTTCGCGGGAGTGAACAATAATCCATGAAGCTACGATATGTCTTGAGGGATTGGCGGTACGCTTGGCGCGGGGCGCTGATGTTGTCGTTGGGGCTGTTGTCCCTGACGGCGTGCGCGCAACCCGGCGCTGCGCCGCCGGTAGAGCCAACGGCGGAAGCGCCGCCGGTTGTTGCGCCCACGGCCCTCCCGGCCGGTGCGTTGGCGGCCGTCGATGAATTCGCCAGCCAGCGAGCCACGCTGGACGGTGAATGGGACCAGATTCGCGAAGAGTTTGATGAATGGAGCGCCGGGCTGACGGCCTGCCTGCCCAGTTCCATGCACCAGGCGCTGAACGGTTTCGCCATAGAATTCAACAGCGTGACGGAACAGGCCCGAAACTTGACCCGGACCCAGACGACCGGCGAGTTGGCCGATATACTGATCGCGGGGGCGGAAGAAGAAGAGGCCGCGTACCGGCAACTTCGTGACCGTTGGCAACCCAACGACGTGACGTTGTTCGAGGCGGTGGAAGCGCAACGCACCAATGCAGCCCAGGCGCATTCTCAAGCCGAGGACCGGGCCATTGAACTAAGGGAAACTTTTGAAGATTCTCCCGATGCTGAAACGGTCGCGGAATTTTCGCTGGCCTTCGACAAAGTCAAGGGCGACTGGCAGGCCCTGCACGACGAGTACACGGAGCTGCGAGAAGAAGCGGAGAGTATCGAAGTCCAGGAAGTCCTGGATGGCCTGGATGAGCTGATCAAGAAGCTGAACGCGGCGCTGGATGCTTTGGACGCATTGCCGCACCTGGCCGGCACGGAAAACGCCGTTGACGAATTGCTCAGCGCCGCGAAAGCCGAAAGGAAAGAACTGAGGACAGCGGCGAAGCCGAAGACCACCAAAAAAACCACCCCGATCAAAGCCGACAGCGCGAGTAAAGCCGGCGCCGAGGGTGAAGAAGGCGGAGACGCGGAAAAATCCGACGCCGCAAAGGAAACGGTCGAAGAGATTTTGGAACTTCCCGACTTTACAAAGGCGGACGCCAGCGTGGAGGAAGGCGAGACGGCGCTGAAGCAGGCCGCTCGCACTCTGCGGAGCATTGCCGACGTGGATGTCGAGGAGAGCTTGGGAGAACTGGCAACGTTCAACTCCGAGCACCGGCAGTTGCGTTCCGCATGGGATGATTTTCACGACGAATACAACGCCTGGCGGGAAAGCGAAGGCGGCTGCAACCGGGCCGATGCGATAGGGGAACTGGACCAATTCAGCCGGCGAATGAGCAGCCTGACCAGGGACGTGCGAGCGCTGCCGCAAACGGGGTTCCTGCTTCCCATGTACACCCTGGTGGTGGACGCGGCCGAGCGGGAAGAGAACGCCATGCGCACGCTTCGTTTCACCTGGCAACCGTTCACCGTGGATGCTTTCAAGGGCCTCCACGAGCAGCGGGTCGTGACCGACGGTCTGCGCCGGGAGACGGCAATCGGGCTCGGAGAGCTGAGGACCCGGTTTTAGGGCCGACCCGGTAACGCGCGGGGCGCTTACGTTCCGCGCCGTTTTCTGATTGCCGCCAGCGCCAACAGTCCCACCGGGAATGCCAGCGTAGCCAGCGACGCCATTTCGGAGGGCGCGCCGCGGGCCCGCACCGGCGCGGCGCCGCAGCCGCCTGATGAACGTCTTTGCTCCCCGGCGGTGGTTTGCGGGGTGTCCGGCGTCGCCGGCGCCTGGACGACAACAGGCGTCGGTTTCGGAGTGTACGTTGGCGCCGATGTCGCGGTAGGAGCCGGCGCCGGAGTTGACGGCTGTGTTGCCACGGGCGTCGAAGCCACGGGCGTCGGCGTGGGTCGCCGGGTCGGCAATACCTGCAAGGGCGGCAGCGGCGGAGTGGACAGGTCTCTCGGGGTCAGGCCCACGCTTTCGCGCCACCGATTGTCCAGCTCGGGTATCGTCAAACCATACGCCGCGTGCAAGGCTTTCTCGAAATTGTGCGTGGAACGCAGTTCTTCAAACAGTTCCACCATTTTCCCCGGGCCGTAGGTGTCCAGCATATAGGTCACTACGGCGTGGCCCTGGCCGTAATTGCGCAGGGTCTCGGTGGGCGTGCCGGCGTAGGTGCGGAGGCTGGTCAAGGGCGGCACACGCTCGTTGCGGATGGCGGCCTGCATATAGCGCTCAAACTCGTTGTCAGGCTGGCGTTCGGAATAAACGGCCAGCCCCTCGTTGAGCCAGGTGTGGACTTGCCCATAGACGCTGCCGGCGGCGTCAGCGACCAGCAGATGCGTGAACTCGTGGGCCGCGGTGGTCAGGATATTGTCGCCGGCGAAGAAATCCATGGAGCCGTCCACCAGCAGGGTTCGCTCGTCGGTGTGAGCCTGCCCCAGCGTCCTGAGCTGCTGTTGCGCCACCCGGGAAGCAAGCGGAAGCGCCGCTCTCATGTCCCGGTAGTCCGAATAGACCACTATATTCATGGGTTCGGTTAATTCCACGCCCAGAATCGGCTTCATGAAGTTGTAGGTATCGGCGGCCACGGCCAGCACGGCGTCGGCCCGCGCTTCGGATTGGTCGTTGTGGTGATAGTAGTACACGTTGATGAGATCCTCTGAAACCAAATCCCAATTCAGGCCCCGGTTCAGATAGACAATCACCGCCGGTTCGGTTTCCAGTACGTTGCCGTCGGCGGTGCGAATGTCGAAATAATAGGATAAGCGTGTACCCGTGGGGATATACTCGTTGGCGGTCCGGCTTTGGAACAGCGCTTCGCCGGAAACAGCCGTGCCCGGCTCGAACTCCACCGAGCGATAGGCACTACGGTTGGATTGGCCCAGCTTGCGGACGTACACCCGGATCTCCTCAATGGGACTGGCGCTTTCAGCGTCGATGTAGAACCGCAGCCCATCGGGAAATTGGTTTTCCACTCCCTGATTGGTGACGGTGATGGAATCCTGTGCGCTAACTCCCCACGCCAGCATTGGAGCGACGGCGAGCGCAATCAGTAGCGCGGCGATAACGATTAGCGATTTTTTCACGTTGTGGCTTCCTTGTACTGGTACTTCGTTTCCGATACGTCCGGCGAAAGGCTGGAGATTTTTTCGTCGGGCACAAAGCTGATCTTGAGCTTGGTGCCGGTGGCTTCCGCAACTCTGCGCAGGGTGTTGACGGACGGGTTGCTTCGCCAACCCTCCAGCCGCGCGATAGCCGACACGTGGATGCCCATGCGTTCTGCCAGTTCTTCCTGGTCAATTCCGGCGTGGCCGCGGGCGTCGAGCAGGGCGCTGATGAGCTCGTATTGTGGCTGCGATGCCTTGTACGCCTCTCGATATTCCGGATCTTTGATCCATTCCTCGTGCAGTTCCCTGACATCTGTCATTGTAATACCTCTCGTGCCCTTCGGAGCGCCAGCTCGATTTCCCGGCGCGGTGTCCGCTGTGTTTGCTTGATAAATACACGCACCACCACTACCCGTCGATGCCTGACCGCCACGTAAATGGCCCGGGCTATCCCGTCTCTTCCGCGCAGGCGCATTTCCCAGAGTGGGCCTTCCAGGTATCGGATGTGCGGCATCCCGACTTTCTCCAAACCTCCTGACATGATCAGCTCGGTAATATAGTCAAAGCTGACTCGCATATCTCGAGGCAAAGACCTGATCTCATCGGCCACGGTCTCATTTAAGACGGCCACTGTCCAGCCGGTAGCTTGGTTTTCGGTCATGCAGGTGTCCGTTCTTGACCGCCGATGCAGCCCGCCCTACAATCTTACCGTCGCAGCGTCCGGCAGGGTAGCGCTCCCTGATACGGGTCGTTGCTAATTATCCCGAAAATTGCGGTGGCGAACGCTATGCCCATTAGAGTAGGCCGCGTGCCTTATCTGGAAGCTGAGCCCTTCTACTTCGACATGGAACGACGCGGGATCGAGCTGCGTGATACGACGCCCCGCCAACTGGGCGAAGCCCTGGCCAACGGCGAGTTGGACGCCGGCCCGGCCCACCTGTCGGACGTTTTCCGTCTGGAGGACCGGTTTGAGCCGGTCAGCGGGTTTTGCTTTTCCACCTTGAGCCGGGCGGTGAGCGTGTGCCTGTACTCCCAGCATCCAATTGAAGAGTTGGGCGGCGTCACCATCGGGATCTCGGAAGAAGACGTCACCGCGGCGAAGCTGCTCGAAGTTCTGCTGCGACACAAGCACCACGTCGAGCCGGGCGAGTTTGTGGACCGTCCGGGCGACGTAATCCGGCCGGACGAAACATTCGACGCCTTTCTGCTCATCGGCAACCGCGCCCTGCGCCGGCGGCGGGGCGCTCGCGGTTTCGCCCATCGCTTCGACCTGGGCCAGGAATGGACCCAGTGGACCAACCTGCCTTTCGTGTTCAGCCAGTGGGTGATGCGGAAGGGCCTGGGTGACAGGGACAAAGCGGTGCTGGAGGATACGCTGTACGTGGGGTTAGAAGAAGGGGTGGACGGCCTCTATCACCTGAACGAGCCGCGTGATGATTTGCTGATGCTGCCCCGGGACGTCGTGGAGTACGTACAGGGCATCCGATACTACATCGGACGCTCGGAGCAGCAGGCCATCACCCGCTTTCGGGAATTGCTGGACCAGCTGGGCAGCTGACCATGCCCTTCGCTACGCCCGCGAACCCGTCCGATGGCTAAGGTTGTAGAGCGAAGCAGCGTGGCAACCGGGCAGCCGGCGTACATCTGCGATTATTCGCCGCCCCGTTCCGGCCGGCCAACAGACGCGCCGGAGCCACCGGCGCAGGCCGATTTTATATCCGCCGCCTACAACCCGGGGCGGGCCGGGCGCGTCAACTCGGTGATTATGGCGGCAGTCCTGCGGGACCGTTATAACGCGGAGCCAATCTACACGCTGGCGACGCGGGACATGAACCGTCTCGCGTTGGAATCGCTGCTGCTGGGGGCTCAAGCCCTGGGGTTGGAGAACGTAATCGTCGTGGCCGGCGATCCCTTTAGCCCACGAGATACGGCGGCCCCGGTCAATGACTACCGGACTACCGAACTCATCGCCGCCATCGCCAACCTGAACGCCGGCGTTGACCACCGGGGAAGACCGCTGCGGGCAGCCACCGATTTCTGCATCGGCGCCACCGTTGACCTTGGGCGTGGCATTGAGTGGGAGGCTCGCCTGGCGGCGCGGAAAGCGGCGGCCGGCGCGAATTTCCTGATTACGCAGCCGGTGTACGACCCGGCGGACGTCCAGCGGTTCGCGGATACCTGGGCCAGCATCGGCGGCGGCCCGCAGTTGCCGGTGTTCTATGGCGTGGGGCTGATGGAACCCGACGGCGTATCCTTTGCCAGCGTGCCGGATTGGGTGGCCGGCGACCTGGCCGCCGGACGCTCCGGCGTGGACATCGCTTTGCAGGTGTGGGAAGAATTGCGTGGCGCGGGGGCAACGGACTGCTACGTGGTTCCACCCATTCGCCGCAGCGGAGCCAGGAACTACGCTGCCGCCGAGGAGTTTCTGGCCGCACACGTTCTCTAAACCCGCTATAATGGCGGGCAACTGCCGCATCGCCCTGCTGCGTCTGCTCCGCAGTCGGGGCCGGAGGTTTTATGCCCATCATCCAACGCCCCTACGTGCCGCCGGAAGACAAGCCGCCCCAGGAGGATAGCTACGTCAATCCCGGAGACATCGCGTCGCTGAACGTCAGCGCCGCCACCGCGCCGGCGCCGGCGGCTGCCGAGGCGGCCAGCCCGCTGGATCCCATTACCTTCTACAGCGACTCCTTCCACATCTTCAGCAGTCTGTACTCCGCCGTTCTGTTCTTCGGCGAGCAGGTTGAGGAACGGGAGCCAATCCTGCGCGCCCGGATTAAGGTCAGCCCCCAGATGATGAAGGCCATCGCGGTGCTGGCGTCCAAGCACGTGAAGGAGTACGAGGAAGCGGTTGGCCCGATAACCCTGCCCGAGCAGGTGTACGCCGCCTGGGAAATCGACACGGACGGCCACACTCACTGACCGGCGGAAAGCGAGATATGACTACACCCGACCAAACCGGCGAACCGGACGCGCAACGCTACGGCTTGCGGGAGCCGGACGACCCCGGCGGCGAGGGCCGGCCGCTGGCGGAAGACATTTCGTTGCCGGTCAGCGTGGTTCCCAACGCCAACACGGCCTTGCCGGAAGGTTGGGCGTGGCGGAACACCTCCTCCAGTCAACCCAACGCGGCTACCTTTCACATCAACCATAGCGACGTTACCCGGTCTTTCGCCGATGTGCTGACTGCCGCCGACAGCCCGCCGGAAGCCCCGTTCGTGGTGTCTCGGGACATCCCCATAGTCATCATAGACAGCCTTGACCAATATTGGGCCGGCGAATCGCGAAAGGCCCTTCCACTGAACGGCCTGCGGGTTCCGGTTGCCGCGGATACGGTGGCCGAGGCGAAACGCAAACTGGCCGCCGATTTGGCGGCGCAGGTCAGGCTGCTGCTGATGCTCTCCAGGGGCGGGACCACCCTGGCGCCGGAACTACAGGCCAACTTTCTGATGCTGACCGAGGTGTTGGAAGCGCGTTCCTAATTGTCGGCAGGGGTTGGCATGGTCTCCAAGTCAGGCGGCGCTGTGAACACGGCTTGGCCGTCTTCACCGTGGGAATGGCTGACCAAGGCCAGCATTATCTGCTGGTGGCTGCGGCGAAATTCTGCGAGGAGTTCCTGGCGCAACTGGGCCATGTCCTCCCGCAGTTCCTGGCGTAGTTGAGCCATGTCCTCCCGGTGTTCCTGGCGCAGTTGAGCCATGTCCGCTTTGAGTTCTTCACGCAACTGAGCGTTGTCCGCTTTCAGCTCATTGCGTAGTTCAGTGTACTCTTGGCGCGTGGGAACGCGGCCCAAGCGCCAGCCGAAAAACGCCGCGGTGGCGACGTATGCGGTCAGCGTAGCGCCATACATGGCGATCAGGGCGATTCCTATTTCAATAGGCATGCAGGTGCTGTTTGAAGCGGCGCTGCGAGCAACATAGCCGTCCTTGTCTCGGTTAGGGCTAGTATATCAACTTGCGATGCGGGGCGATATGCACTGCACATCGCCCCGTTTCCATGAATGTCAGTTCCGTGATACTACCCGTTGGCTTCCTGCAAAGCCTCCAGCACCGCCGTGGGCGACAGCGGGAGCTTGTTCACGCGGACGCCGGTGGCGTGGTACACGGCGTTGTGCAATGCGGCCAACGGCGGGATGATGGGGGCCTCGCCGACCCCGCGCAGCCCGTAGGGATGGCGCGGATTGGGGACTTCGATGACCACCGTGTCGATCATGGGCATATCGAGGGCGGTGGGCATCCGGTAGTCCAGGAAGGTTGAGTTGAGCATCCGGCCGTCGTCGGCATAGGTGTAGTCCTCGGACAGAGCCCAGCCGATGCCCTGCATCGTCCCGCCCTGCATCTGGCCCTCGACGTAGCTGGGGTGGACTGAGGTGCCCGAGTCGATGAATGCGGTGCAACGCAGGATGTCAACCTTGCCGGTTTCGGGGTCAACCTCCACGTCGATGATGTTGCCGGCGAATATGGGGCCGACGCCGGTTGACGTGGCGGAGGCCGACGCGGTGAGCGGGCCGCCGGTGCGCATCATGCGGCTGGCGGCGTCGGCAATGGTCATGCTCTCTTCGGTGGTGGTGCAGGTAAAGACGCCGTCGGCGAATTCCACCTGTTCGGGTTCCACTTCCCAAACCATGGCGCAGCGCCGGGCCATCTGGTCGCGCAGGTCCTCGGCGGCGGCGATGGCGGCGAGGCCGGTGTCGAAGGCAATGCGACTGCCCCCGGTGGAAGCCGTCCAGCCAACGGTGTCGGTGTCCACCACGGTGGGGGCGATCTGGTCAACGTCGATGCCCAGGGTTTCGGCGACCTGCATGGCCACGGCAGTTCGGGTGCCGCCGATGTCAACGGAGCCGGTGATGAGGTTCAGGGTGCCATTGGAGTTGACGTTGATGGTGGCCGATGAAGCCTGGCCGGCCTGCCAGCGGAAACCGACGGCGATGCCGCGGCCCCGGTTGGGGCCTTCCAGCGGCGCGCGGTTGTGGTCGCTGTTGATCATCGCCTCTTCCAGTTCACGGCATCCGAAGACACGATGGGGCACGCCGTTGGGCATCCGGTCGCCCTCCTGGACGGCGTTCTGGATGCGTAGTTCCATGGGATCCCTGCCGAGAATTTCGGCAAGCTCGTCAACCACGGCTTCCACGGCGAAAGCGACCTGCGGCTGGCCGGGAGCGCGGTAAGCCTGTACCTTCTGCTTGTTGCAAACGACGTCGTAGCCGTCCACCAGCATATGGTCCATCTTGTAGGGGCCGAAGCCGGTGAGGGCGCCGCCGCCCACGGGAGAGCCGGGGTAGGCGCCGGCTTCATAGACCATGTAGAGTTGGCCGGCGACCATGGTGCCGTCGTTCTTGACGCCCATCTTGCAGCGCATGAAGGTGGCGGAGGCGGGGCCGCTGCCGATAAAGACGTCGGTGCGGTCCATGGCTACCTTGACCGGCTTGCCCGTCTTTTTGGACAGAACCGCGGCGACCGGATCCGTGTAGGTGATGCCCTTGGCGCCGAACCCACCGCCGATTTCCATGGGCACAATCTTCACCTGGCCCTCAGGTACGCCGATGATTGCGGCGGTCTGAGCGCGAACGTTGAAGATGCCCTGGGTGCTGGTCCAGACGGTAACCCGCCCGTCGGCGGACCACATGGCGGTGGAGACGTGGGGCTCGATGTAACCCTGGTGCACGGTTTGGGTCTCAAACTCGCGCTCAATTACGATGTCGGCCTCGGCGAAACCCTGCTCAACGTCGCCGACCTTGTGCTGGATGTGTCCGGCGACGTTGCTCTTGACGCCGGTGTCGTCGCCGCGGGCGAACCGTTCCAAGCGGAAGTAGGTGGTCATGTCGTCGTGGAGCAGCGGGGCGTTTTCGGCCATGGCCTCGCGCCAGGTAAGCACGGTGGGCAGGACTTCGTAGTCCACCTCCACCAGTTGCATGGCCTCCATGGCGATATGGGGGCTGGTGGCGCAGATGGCGGCGACGGCGTGGCCGACGTACAGGACTTTATCCTTGGCCAACAGGTTCTCGGCGATCATGCGGGCGTTGCCCTGGACTTCGGCGAAGTCAATCATCCGGTTCTCAATGATGGGAAAATCGGCCGCCGTGGCCACGGCGACGACGCCGGGCACGGCCTCGGCCTTGCTGGTGTCGATGCTGCGGATGCGCGCGTGGCTGTGCGGACTGCGCAGGATACGGGCGTGCAGCATCCCCGGCAGGTTGATGTCGGCCCCGTAGCGGGCGGCGCCGGTAACCTTGTCCACGCCGTCGTGGCGGACGGGGCGGGTGCCGATGACGCGATATTGCTGTTCGGGTTGGGCGGTGGTGGTCATTTGGTTTCCTCCTGAGGGTCTGGGTCATGGGTTGGACAAATTGCGGAACGATGCGCCGGTTTCAATCCCCGGAGCCCGTCCGAGGACGACGATAGTCCGAGATTCGACCACTGTATGATAGACGAAAGACGTTGCTGGACACCGGCAATGTAGCAGCGGCACGGAATTGCAGCAACGGCCAGTACCGGGAAAGTCGTTGCCATAAGTCAGGTTTGCGCGCTCGGGCCCATCCTTCATCTGCCATAATGGTGAACACTAGGGGGCTGTTGAACATATCATCGGTGTGCTGTCGCATACGGTCTCGGGTGATGACGGTCCATTGTTCATTGTCGGCTTCGGACTGTTGGGCAAGGTATGTCATCCAAACTGGATCCGGGACGCCGACGAATCCCATTTCACTAGAGTGCAGGACTGGAGGAGGGCTGAACTCAGGATAAAACAGACGATTCAGTCCAGGCGCGAAATCAGGCGGCCAGCCTTCATCAAGCAGATACCGCATCTTTAGCCTGCAAGATGGTTTCGAAGCGATGTGCGAGCCGGACTTGTGGTACGGTAACTTCGTAGTCGTCGGCAACGGTGCGACAGTCGCCATCTTCCGCGAGCAGGGCATTATGGAGGATGTACGTTGGTACGCGACATTCGGCGAGTATGGGGGAACCGAAGGACAAGCATGGGTCAAGAATAACGGCGGCGTCCGGGGTCTCGATCCCCCACTCGCGGGAGATGTTCCACCGCACGGGGATGCCATGCTCGTCGTATTCAATCGGAGCGGTTAAATCTTCCACATTCAGCAACTGGCGGCTGATTGTGGTATGCCCTCCGTTCAGAAATTTCAGGTGGGACAAACGGTGTCCCTTTTCTCCGAAAGATGCGGTTTCATAGCGCGCAAAGTGGCAAATGTCGCGCCAGGGCATACCCAGATCGTGGCACGCGCGGGCGATGCGGAGTTCCATCAGGTCGCGAAACCGCAAGGCGCGTTCCCGGCGGCAGGGCTGCCGGCTCCAGGCTTTGCCGTCAGCGTCGCGGAGCCGGGCGTAACTACGGACGTGCCGACGGGAAAACCGCAAGTAGGCCACCGCCTGGGACACGGAGTAGTTTCCTGCAAGCAGATTGGATAACCAGTCGTCTGGCAGAGGGCGGTCGAGTAGTGTGGCCATAGTGGCGTATTTCCTGGCGCAGCGGCTGGTGGGTCAGGCGTTCAGGAAACCCGGCAGAAAATACTCCCGCGTCGGGTCGGGCGGCATACCCGGCATATCGGCCGGAATGATGCCGTCGCTTTCCAGGGCGGAGCGGACGATGCCCTTGTTGAAGGGGCTGATGTCGTCGTCGGTCATGAAGTCACGGACGGGCATCCAGAGACATTCTTCGATTTCCTGTTCGCTCATCCTGATTTCTTCGGTGAGGGCGCGGAGGCGGCAGACGAAGTAGATGTCGGACTTGCCGTAGCGGTAGCCGTGCCAGTGGCGGAAGCAGGCCAGGGCCTCGAACTCGGCTTCGACGCCGGTTTCTTCCAGCACCTCGCGGACGATGGAATCGACGATGTGTTCGCCCGGCTCCAGCGCGCCGCCGGGCAGCTTGTAAAAGGGCGGGCGGTTGTCGATGCGGTAGCGCTCGCAGACCACCAGCAGCTCTTCCCGATTGTTGAGCACGACGCCGCCGGCGCCGACGTAATGCGTGGCATAGGGCGGGATGAACGAGCCGGGGATGAGGGTGAGGGTAGCGGTGAGGCCGCCATCATCGGCATGGTGGTACGTAAAGCCGCGCCCCGTTGCGATGGGGACGTGGGACGCCAATCCCAGCGGGATGTCCACCCAGGCAACTTCGTAGCCCTGCTCGCGCCACTCGGTTATCGAGGCGTCCAGCCGCGCGGCAAATTCGTCCGGGTCAGTGGGCAGTTCGGCGGAATTGACAACGACTCCGCGGAATGGGTTTGGCGTGGCCGCCAGGGGAGAGACCAAGACGCACCTCCTGGTGGGACGCGCAGTATCCGGTCGGCGAAACAGTCCGGCCAAAAGGTCCCGACCAATACGGCGGCAGTATAGCACAGGCCGGCGCGGCTGCTGGCAAAGCCATCTGCTTTTTACGAATATTATGTATTGACAAGCGCGATTTTCGGCATCTACAATCGCGGTGTCCGAGATTAGACTTAATCAGCAATAATTATTGGAAAATTGATCGAGATCGAATCAAATTACGTCGTAAATAGTAAGTAACCGTTAATATTACGCACAACCTGGTGTGATTCCCGCTTTGCCGTCTGCTGGCTGATAGCTGGTCTGAAAAACGAGCGTCGCCTTCCAACCCGCTGCAAGGAGGAGCAAATCATGATACGTCGTCCGTTTGCATCGTTCGCGCCGGCAATGGGCGCGTTGCTGGCAATAGCGTTGCTGTCGGCAGTTGCTTGTGGAGGCGCCGAAGCGCCACAGGCAGCCCCAGCAACCGCAGCGCCCAGCGGCGGCAGCGCCGCCAGTCCGGCGCAACCGCAATCTCAGGCCCAGCCACAAACCCAACAGCAAGCCCAACCACAAAACCAGGGTCAAGGTCAAAGCCAGAGTCAACCCGCCGCCAAGCCCGCCGCAACCAGCCCCCCGCAAGCGGCGGCCGCGCCCGCCGCCACTCCGACGCCTCTCCCGGCTGCTCTGCCCTCCGAGGTGGTAGCCAACCCTATCACCAAAGACGTGTACGCCAACGCCCAGTACGGCGGCATCCTGCGGCGCGGTGGTTATTCGGACCCGGCGCACTACGACCTGATGCAGGTTTCCAGCGTGGTCAACTCGTTCAAGCAGATGATGCTGCTCAACAACGTGCTGCGCTACAACCCGATTGACGCCGGCCAGACCATCATTCCGGACCTGGCGACCAGCTGGGAGGTTTCGGAGGACGGCACGGTTTGGACCTTCCCGCTGCGCGAAGGGGTGACGTTCCACGATGGTTCCGTTATGACAGCAGATGACGTGGCGGCGTCATGGTCTCGTGTCATCAATCCTCCCGGTGGCGTGGTCAGCGCGCGCAAGGGTCTGTACTCGCCTTTCAGCCCGTCGATACAGGTGGTGGACCCGCTGACGGTTCAGTTCAACTTTGAAAAAGCCCCGCCGCTGAACTACGGGCTGAATCTGTTCGCCCTGGAATGGCACGGGGTCTTCCCCAAGGCGTTCCTGGAGGCCAACAACTACGACCTGAAACTGAACGGCGACGAGGCCCCCGGCACCGGCGCGTTCCAGTTCCTGGAGCACCAGGAAGGCGAGGTGTGGAAGAACGAGCGGTTCCCGGACTACTGGAACGAGGGCCTGCCTTACCTGGACGAGGTTTGGACGTATCCGTTGGGATCCAGCCTGAACCGTTCCGCCGCCCTGCTGGCCGGCAACGTTGAGTATGCCCAGACCATCGACCCGGCGGCTTACGAAATCCTGAAGAACGACGTGCGGTACGAGGCACAGCCTTTCTCGTCCTACTCCTACGGCGCGGTCTGGTTCAACACGGACAAAGAGCCGTGGAGCAACCCCAAGGTGCGCAAGGCGATGTGGCTGGCGGTTGACCGCCATGCGATCCACGAGGTGTTGAGTGAGTACGTCTTCGGATACCCGGGCGGCACTGGCTGGACTTTCCAGGATCAGGCCTTCCAGTTGCCTCGGGCCGAGATTGACGCCCGGCTGGTGTACGACCGGGCAGCCGCGGAAGCCGAGGCCAAGCGGCTCATGGAAGAAGCCGGCTACGGCGAGGGCATCAAGAACGTTGACCTGATGCAGCGGGATCCGGCCAGTCCCTTCTATACCGCCGGAGCCCAGTTCGTGCAACTGGAGTTCAAGCGGATCCTGGGCATCGAGTCAACCATTCGACCGGTGGCTTCGGCAGTCTGGTTTGAGGAGATGGCCAACCGCAACTTCGACATCACGCTGGGCGCAACCGCCGCGCCGTTCATTGACCCGTCGGCGTACCTGAACACCTTCTACAACTGCGAGGGCGGAGAGAACTACTCCAACTACTGCAACGAGGAGTTCGACGCCATCATGAAAGAGGTGGACGCCGAACCGGACTTCGACAGGCGGTACGAGCTGGTGCAGCAGGCCGCTCAGATTCTGGACGCTGACCCGCCCACGGTCGAGTTCTGGTACAACCGCACCCTGGCGGCATGGCTAAACTGCGTCCACGGCATCGAAGGCAAGAACGGCGCCCTGGTTCATAACCTGGACCGCATGGATACCGTGTGGATGGATGCAGGCTGCAGTCAGTAGTTGATTGTCGGAAGCAGGATTGGCGGGATTTCAAGGATTTTCAGGATGGATGCTCTCTATCCCGCCAATCTTTAAAATCCCGAACATCCTGCTTCTGACGATTGTTTGGCGCCCACCTTGAGAAGGAATATTTGACATTGACATGACCAATGGCAATGCCTACAATCCGCGCAGTCGGTCGGAGAGCCGATTTCGCTATCGTTGACGCGGCAGCGAAATTTATCAACGGCAACAATGTTGCGCGACGCTTTTTATCGCGCAGCATGGCGATTGATACAGCGGATTGTGGTTCTCCGAAAGCGGGATAATCGCGCCGGCTAATCTGTGATAGCGGCAGGTTGTCGAATACCTGCGGAGGACATTTGAAACCGAAGCGACTGCTCACATCACCCGTTGCGGCGCTGGCCGCCGTTCTGACGATAATCCTGGTGGCCGCCGTGGCCTGCGGCGGAACCGAAGCGCCGGCCGCACCGGCCGCGCCCGCCGACACCGGATCCACGGGTTCCGCCGCCACCGGAGCGGCGGCTCCCGCCACCGGCGGCGGTTCCGGTACTACAGGAGCGGCTTCCGGCTCCGGCAGCGGCGGCCAGCAGCCCCAGGCCCAACCGCAAGCCACCCGCGTCCCGCCGACGCCTCGGCCCACCACGCCGCCGGACGCCACACCCACGCCGCTGCCGGCGGCGCTGCCTTCCGAGGTGCTGGCCAATCCCGTCACCAAGGACGCCTATCCCGACGCCCAATGGGGCGGCATCCTGCGGCGCGGCGGCTACTTTGACCCGGCGCACTACGACCTGATGCAGGTTTCCAGCGTGTCCAACTCCTTCAAGCAGATGATGGTGTTGAACAACCTGCTGCGGTACAACCCGCTGGACGGCGGCAAGACCATCATTCCGGATATCGCAACCAACTGGGACGTTTCGGAGGATGGCAAGACGTGGACCTTCCCGCTACGGGAAAACGTGATGTTCCACACCGGCGAGATCATGGATTCCGATGACGTGGCGGCTTCCTGGTCGCGGGTGATTGACCCGCCGGCGGGCGTGGTCAGCGCGCGGAAGGGACTGTACACGCCCTTCGGGCCGTCGATACAAGTGATCGACCCGCTGACGGTGCAATTCAGCTTCGAGAAGGCGCCGCCGTTGAACTACGGGTTGAATCTGTTTGCGCTGGAATGGCACGGCGTCTTTGAGAAAGGCTTCCTGGAAGCGAACAACTACGACCTGAAGCTGAACGGCGCCGACGCGCCGAGCACGGGCGCGTTCCGGTTCCTGGAGCACCAGGAGGGCGAGGTCTGGAAGAACGAGCGGTTCCCGGACTACTGGAACGAGGGACTGCCGTACCTGGACGAAGTATGGACCTATCCGCTGGGCAATAGCACGACCCGCTCCGCCGCTCTGTTGGCGGGGAACGTGGAATTCTCGCAGACCATTGACCCGGCGGCATTCGAGATCCTGTCGAACGACGACCGCTACGAAGCCCAGCCGTTCTCGTCATACTCGTACCTGGCGGTGTGGATCAACACCGACCGGGAGCCGTGGAATGATCCGAGGGTGCGCAAAGCGCTGTGGCTGGCCCTGGACCGGGACGCCATCCACGAGGTGGTCAGCGAGTGGCTGTACGGCTACAAGGGAGGCACGGGCTGGACCTTCCAGGACCAGGCGTTCCAGCTGCCGCAGGCGGAAATTGACCAGCGCATGGTGTTTGACCGTCCCGCCGCCGAAGCCGAGGCCAAGCGGCTGATGGCTGAAGCCGGCTACGGCGAGGGCATCAAGAACGTTGACCTGATGCAGCGCGACCCGAACAGCGCGCACTGGACGGCGGCGGCGCAGGTGGCGCAGTTGGAGTTCAACCGGATCCTGGGCATCGAGTCCGAAATCCGTCCGGTCGCGTCGGCGGTGTGGTTCGAGGAACTGGCGAACCGGAACTTCGACCTGACCATTGGCGGCATCGCCTCGCCGTTTATCGATCCGTCGGCGTACATGAACAGCTTCTATCGCTGCGGCGGGGGCGAGAACCACTCCAACTACTGCAACCCGGAGTTCGACGCCATCATGGAAAAGGTGGACTCGGAACCGGACTTTGACAAACGGTACGAGTTGGTGCAACAGGCGGCAGAGATCCTGGACGCAGACCCGCCCACGGTGGAGTATTGGTACAACCGGACGCTGGGGGCGTGGCGCACGTGCGTCCACGGCATCGAGGGCAAGCATGGCGCCCTGGTGCACAACCTGGACCGGATGGATACGGTCTGGATGGACGACGAGTGCCGGCAGTAGGACGTTGATTGATTGTCAGAAGCAGGATTGACAGGATTTCAGGGATTTTCAGGATGCGCTCAAATCCGGCTAATCCTTGCAATCCCGAACATCCTGCTTCTGACACATGACCGCCGGATTCCGGCACGCCAAAGGCGCATCTGCGAATTTCGCCGGAATGACGAGTTATAAGGGATAATCAACCCGGGAGGGGCCGTATGCAAAAGTACATTCTGCGCCGCGTGCTGCTGGCGATACCGGCGCTGATCGGGTTGACCATCATCATCTTCCTGGTGATGCGGATATTGCCGGGCGACGTGCTGACGGTGATGTTCGGGGAGGAAGGCACCCTCCAGCTCAGCGAGGAGGACCGGCAGCGTATCATCGCCAGCCTGGGGTTGGACAAGCCCATCTATCTGCAATACGTGGACTGGCTGAAGGACATCGTGACGCTGAAGCTGGGGCAGTCGTTCTGGCGTTCCAGCACGGTGATGGACCTCATCATCAGCCGGGGGCCGATTACGTTGGAAATCGCCATCATTTCGGTGCTGCTGTCGTGGATAATCGGGCTGCCGGTGGGGATACTGGCGGCGATGAAACGGAACAGCGTTTTCGACTACATCGGGCGGTTCTTCTCGGTACTGTTCCTGGCGATACCGAACTTCTGGTTAGGAACCGTCATCGTGTTGACGCTGGTGTTAACGCTGGAATGGAAAGCGCCGCTGGGGGTCATCAACATCTGGGAAGACCCCTGGGCGAACCTGCAAATCGTGTGGGGGCCGGCGCTGGTGCTGGGGCTGGGCCAGGCGGCCTACGTGTGCCGGATGGCCCGGTCGGCGCTGCTGGAAACCATTCACGAGGACTACATCCGCACGGCCCGGGCCAAGGGGCTGGCGGAACGGCTGGTCATCATGCGCCACGCCCTGCGCAACGCCATCATGCCGGTCGTCACCCTGTCCGGAGTGCTGCTGGGCTTCCTGATTGGGGGCTCGGTGGCGGTGGAACAGGCTTTCGGAGTGCCCGGCCTGGGGCGGACGCTGGTGGCGGCCTTCTTCGAGCGGGACTACGTGGTGATCCAGAACCTGGTGCTGCTGTACGGCATCGTGTTCGTGCTGACCAATCTGCTGGTGGACATATCCTACGCCTGGATTGACCCGCGGATCCGGTACAGCTAACCCGGCAGGCGTGGAGGAGCGTTATCGTGGCACAGGAAAACACTGCAACAACTGCCGGCGAAGTCCTCCTGGAACAGGAGGCGCCCCGCAGCCAGGGCTGGTGGTGGGTCATCATCCACTTCTGCCAGCGCAACCCCATGGGGGCCGTATCGGGCGTGATGATCATTGCCATAGTGGCGGTGGCGATTTTCGCTCCCTGGGTAGCGACGCACCACCCCACCGACGAAGCCAACTTCCGCGCCCTGCGGGAGCCGCCCAGCGCGGCGCACTGGATGGGCACCGACGACATCGGCCGCGACCTGTACAGCCGGGTGGTGCATGGCGCCAGAATATCGCTGTTCGTGGCGCTGGTGGCCGTGGTGGTGGGCGACTTCCTGGGCGCGGCCTGGGGCGTGGCCGCCGGTTACCTCGGCGGCCGGTTTGACATCTACAGCCAGCGTTTCCTGGAATTGATGATGTCCTTCCCCACGCTGATCCTGGCAATGATACTGGTGCTGGCCATGGGGGCCGGCGTCTGGACGGTGATCGTCGCCATCGGGATCACGCGCATCCCAATCGCGGTGCGGGTGGTGCGCTCGGTGACCCTGAGCGTGAAAGAGTACGCCTACGTGGACGCGGCGCAGGCCATCGGGGCGTCCAGCAGCCGGGTGATGATCCGGCACATTGCGCCGCAGTGCGTCGCCCCCTGGCTGGTGCTGGCGACGGCGCACCTGGGTTCGGTGATCATCCTGGAGGCGTCGCTGGGGTTCCTGGGCGTGGGCGTGCCGCTGCCGACGGCGACGTGGGGCAATATGCTGGGCGGGCCGGTAGCGGCGGGGCTGATCCCGCGCTGGTGGATGGTGATATTCCCCGGCCTGGCCATCACGATAACGGTGCTGGCGTTCAACCTGTTCGGCGACTCCATCCGCGACGCCCTGGATCCCAAGCTGCGGGGACGGACCTAGTCCTCCCTGCGTTGCGGGCCATAAGCGGTTAGAGTGGCACAAGCCTCGTCCACACTGGCAGCCACCGGCGGTTGGCGTCGGTGGCTACGCAATTCCCGTTTCTGGCTGGCGGTGGCCTTGGTCATCGCCGTCCTGGTGGCAGTGTGGGCGTACCGCGCGTTTCAAGTGGGGCCGCTGCTGTTTCCGCCGCCGGATGCCACCGCAAACCACCAGATGTCGGAAGCGGCCGGGGATTGGCCGTCCATACGGCGCGGCGCGGACGGGGCGGGATGGGCGCCGGGGCCGGCGCCGGAGGCTCCCTTCACCACGCGGTGGGAGATTGACACGCCCGGCGTGATGATGGCTAGCCCGGCGGTGGTGAGCGACATGGTGTTCATCACCACCGAGGACGGCGTGGCAGCAGGATTGAATGCCGCAAATGGGGAAATTGTGTGGGACTATGAAATCGGCTCGCCCTCGGACAGCGCGCCGGCGGTGGCGGGAGGCGCCGTTTATCTGGGGGCGCGGAACCACCGGATACTGGCCTTGGGCCAGCAAGACGGACAGCTGCAGTGGGAGCGCAACCTGGGCAACATCGTGCTGGGGTCGGCCATCGTGGTGGACGGCACCGTCTATATCGGCTCCACCAACGGCGAGCTGGAAGCTTTGGACGCGGCCACCGGAGAACGGAGGTGGTCGGCGCCGGCCAACGGCTGGGTGGTGGGACATCCGGCAACGGACGGATCGGTAATAGCGACGACGTCGCTGGGTGAGCGATTCATCACGATAGATGCTGAAACGGGACGGCGGCGGCTGGCGTTCTTCTCCGGCACGCCGGTGGCCGGCGGGCCGGTGATCGCCGATGGTCGGGCCTACTTCGTCACCAACCGGGGCGGCGTCTGGGCGATGGACACGGCGGCAGTGAGCCGGCCGTTCAGCCGCTTTGCCTACGTCGCCAAGTTCAACTTCTTCTACTGGCGGCTGCTGAAGACGCCACCGCAGCAGACGGGCACCGTCTGGGTAGCGTCGGCGCAAGGACGAGTCAAATACAGCCCGGCCTACGCCAACGGCCGGCTGTTCGTCGTCAACGAGGACAACAAGGCAACCGCCTTTGACGCCGGCAGCGGCGCGGAGTTGTGGGAGACGCAGTTGGAGCAGGAGGTGGTTGCCGAGCCGGTGGCAGCGGGGGATTTCCTGTTGCTGGCTACGGTGGACGGCGCACTGATCGCCCTTAACGCCGGGGACGGCACAGAGGCGTGGCGGCACGCTCTGGAAAGCGGCTGGGCATCGGCGGCGCCGGCAGTGTCCGGCGAGACGCTGTACGTTCCCACCCAGGACGGGCGCTTGCTGGCGCTGCGGGGCCGGGGGCGGTGACGTTCATGTTTCAAGGGGTAGCGGGAACGACGGGTTGAGCGGGAGATTATCCTCAACTCTGAACAGTGCTCAGGCCCGCGCGGAACTGGCCGGCGGCGACGCGCGCCAGGCGTCGGAAAAAGGCTGGGGGGCGGCGGCCCAGATTGTGAAGGCGGTGGCGAATAGCCGCGGCTGGCAACACCGGGGGCACAGCCTGCTGTTCGACGCGGTTGGCGACTTGCGCCGCGTCCCTGCTTTCGAGGGGGAGGAACGTCAGAAGCAGGATTGACGGGATTTGAAGGATTGGAGCGGCGCAACGGGAGAGAGCTCCTCAATCCGGTCCAATTGCGGCAAATACGAGGGATACTGCTTCTGACGACACCCCGTCCCCTACCTCCGATGCCATACGTTGGCGCGACGTTCCCGGCCGCCTAATCGGCAGGGAACGTGGGCGCTCGTGGGGGGCTAGCCGCCGGACGGGGTGAATGCGCCGGCGTCCACCTTCAGCTGTTTGAACGCGCCGCTGGATCTGAGGCCGAAGAAGAGCCGCACCGCGTACTCCGTGCCAGACGCAAGCCCGGTAATCTGGTAGGATGATGCGTTGGCGTCCCGGATTATATCCTTGTCCGCGTCGCCCCAGTTGGGCGCACCGCTGGCCGGCTTTTCAATCCAGCGCACTTGCACGTATTTGAAATTGACGCCCGACGCCAGTTCGTATTCCCACGACACCAGCCCGGCGTTGGTTACGCTGGCCGTGGCCAGGGCCGGCAGTTGATTCACCGCTCCGGTGCCCTGGCTGTTGGTAATCGTACCGTGGTTGGAGCCCGTCAGGGTTCCCATGTAGGCGAAGCCGGTGACGTCGCCGCTGGCGTTGCTGTCGGTTATGACAGCGCTGCTGTCGTTGTCCCCGACCAGGCCGCCGACGTACTCCTCGCCGGTCACCGCTCCGTTGGCGGCGCTGTCGCTGATGCTGCCGCTGCTGCTGTTGGTCCCAACCAGGCCGCCGACGTAATCTACGCCGGTCACGGTTCCGCTGGCGCCTCCGAATATGACGGCGCCGCTGTTGGTTCCGATCATGCCGCCAACGTACTTGTTGCCGGTCACTGCGCTGCTGCTGCTTGACGTGGTGATACTGGCGTTATGGCTGTTGACTCCAACCAGGCCGCCGACGTACTCCTCGCCGGTCACCGTGCCGCTGCTGCTGCTGCCGGTAATGTCGTCAGCGTCAGCGGGGGTGCCGTAATTCACCCCGACCAGGCCGCCGACGGCAGATCTGCCGGTCACGGTTCCGCTAAAGGTACTGTTGGTAACGGCGCCGGAGCCGGCGTAGCTTCTCCCAACCACGCCGCCGACGTAGGTGTCGCCGGTCACGGTTCCGCTGGCAGAGCTGTTGGTGACCTCGCTACCGACTTCGTGGTCGCCCACCACGCCGCCGACGCTTTCATTGCCGGTCACGGTTCCGCTGACGGTGACGTTGACAATAGATCCTCGGTTCGCCCCGACTAACCCGGCGACGTTACTTTTGCCAGTCACGTCAACGGAGCTCAGGGTCAAGTTCCTGATGACGCCATTGCTGAGCAGTCTGCCGAACAACCCGACCCGGGTACCATTGGAGCGATTGATGTAAAGGTTGGAAAGGGTGTATCCGTTGCCTTCCAAGATAGCGTCGAAGCCGACGTAATGCCAACTCGTGTTGGAGTCGAAGCTCAGGTCGCTAGTCAGCTCGTAGCCGATGCACCCGCTGTTGGGGCAGCCCATGCCGCTCTGCGCGTTGGGGAAGACGGCGGCGTACCGGGCGACCCCGTTGTCGGTGGGCACTCCGTCGCCATTCGCGTCATAGGACAATTCAGCGATTTGGGCGATGGAGGTAATCTCAATGAGGCCGTCGTCGTCAGCGTCGTAGTCCGTTCCGACGGGCGCGGGTGTTGGCGTTGGGGTAGGTGTAGGAGTCGCCGTGGGCGTTGGAGTAGGTGTCGGCGTTGGGGCAGGCGTCGCTGTCGCCGTGGGCGTGGGTGTCGGCGTCGGTGTGGGGGCGGGCTGGGCTGCGCCGAACTCTACGGCGTCCGTCTTGAGGCGCAGGTACAGCTTGACTGCGTACCGTTTGCCGGCGTCCACGTTGGGCAACTGGTAGGACATTACGTCGGGGTCGTAGATGAAGACGTTGTTGGCGGCGTTGTCCCAATCTACCGCCGAGCCGTCGGCCGGCTTTTCCTGCCAGCGCAATTCAAAGTGGTCAAAGAGAGCGTCAATCAGGGGCTCGAACTGCGGGCCGTCCATGGCCCAGGTGACCAGCCCGGCGTCGGTGACCTGGAGCCCTCCCGGCGGCGGCGAGTTCGGCGCTTGCGTCGGCGTGGCGGTTGGAGTAGCCGTAGGCGTCGGGGTAGGTGTGGGTGTTGGCGTCGGTGGCACATACGGCCCGGCCGACGGGGAGTTGCGCCAGCCGCTCCAACCGTGGTCGTTGCCGGCGCGCACGCCGACGACGTAGGTCTTGCTGTTGTCCGCGCCGGTGATGGTGATGCTGTTCGTAGCGTTTTCCAGGGCGGCCAGGGACCAACTGCCGCCGCCGGTGGTAGTGTAGGTGACGTGGTATTTCGTCGCCCCGCCGGGCCCGTCCCAGCTGGCGGTGACCGTGCCGTCGGCGCGGGTCAAGGTCAGGTTATTGACCGCGCCCGGCGCGGATTGCGCCTTGACGCCGGGCGTCTCACCTCCCCCGAGCATCAGGATCGAGAAAACGATGGTGACCGCCAGAGCCGCCAAAATTACGGGCGCGAATCGCAACTTACCGCTCATATTACTGCCTCAAACCGCCTCGGATGCGTCTGCCTTTATGGCCCGACCGGCGCCGACGGGGCTAATTATATCATGTTTGAATGATTTGTATATTGCAACAATTATATTCAGCAAGGGTAATCGCGCGCCGGTTGAGCGGGTCGGTATCGATGCCGTTGGTTGACGCTCGGTTTGGGGGCTGCCTATACTCGTCTGGGGCGCAGTCGGCTGCGTTGCCACACTGGCGAGTATGGGGGCCGTTTATAATGACGCAGGTATCGCCGCACCAGCGGGACCTGGCCGGAGAGTCCTGGGATCCGGGGCAGTACTTGAAGTTTGCCGACCACCGTTTGCGGCCGGCGCTGGACCTGATGGGGCGGATACCGCTGGAACATCCGGACGTGGTCTATGATTTAGGGTGTGGGAGCGGGAACGTGACCCGGCTGCTGGCGGAGCGGTGGCCGGATGCCGACGTGGCCGGCGTGGACAATTCGCCGGAAATGCTGGCGCAAGCGGGGTCCACTGCGTCGCGGGTCCGGTGGCAGGAGGGCGACCTGGCCGACTGGCGGCCCGACCGGGCGCCGTCAGTTTTCTACTCCAACGCCGTTATCCAGTGGGTGCCGGACCACCACGAGCTGGTGCCCCGTTTGTGGGGTATGCTGCCGGCGGGCGGCTGCCTGGCGGTGCAGGCTCCCTTGAGCTGGGATATGCGGTCGCATCAGATTATGCGCGAGACGCTGGAGAACGGCGGCGAGAATGGGCGGGCCATGGGAAGCGCGGAGTTGCGGACGGCGGTGGGCAACCGTTGGGTGCAGGATCCCGATTTCTATTACGATATGCTGGCGCCCGGGGCGGCGCATCTGGACGTTTGGACGACGGAGTACCAGCACGTTCTGACCGGGGAGGACGCGGTGCTGGAATGGGTTACGGGAACCGGCCTGCGGCCCATCCTGAACGGGTTGGATGATGGGGAGCGGGAGCAGTACGTCGAAGAGTACCGGCGTCGTCTCAACAAGGAATATCCCAAGCGGGCCGACGGGGTTACGCTATATCCGTTTCGGCGACTGTTCTTCGTAGCAATCCGCAAGTGATTATTTTACATGGATATACAGGATAAACGGGATTTCATTTAATACTTATCCTGTCCATCCTGTATATCCATGTAAAGACTCTCATGTAATGGAGGTGCAATTATGACGGTTCTGGTTCTGGGCGGCGCCGGTTTCATCGGCCCGCGGGTCATTCGCAAGCTGGTGGAACGGGGCGAGGACGTGTACGCCTCGGACATCAACCCGATACCGGACATTCCCGGCGTTGACCGGGGCGCGTTCCGTAGCGCCCGGGTGGACATCACCGAGTTTGAGCAGGTGGTCCACGCCATTGTGGAATCTCAGCCCGACCGCATCATCAACCTGGCCTACCTGCTGGGCGGCGGCGAGGGCAACCCGCACCACCAGATGCGCCTCAACATCCTGGGCATGGACAACTGCTTTGAGGCCGGGCGGCTGCTGGGCGTCAACCGCATCGTGTACGCCAGTTCCGTGGCCGTCAGCGGGCAGCAGTCCAACTTTGGCGACCGGGAGACCAACGAAGATGATGGCGTCTTCGGCGACAGCCAGTACGCGACGCACAAGATTTTCAACGAGTTCCAGGCCAAGATGTTCAACGAGAACTACGGCATGAGCATCGCCGGCATCCGGCCGGCCAACGTGACCGGGCCGGACAAGGTGCGCGGTTCCGTTGACCACGTGCGCTGCATCACGCTGCCGTCCCGGGGGGAGCCGGTGAGCTTCCCCTACCAGGATATGTGGCGGCTGCCCATCCACGTGGAGGACATCGCCGAGGCGTTTGTCCGCGTGTCCCTGGTGGATCGGAGCGAGCGCTCGATATACAACTCCGGCGGCACGGCGATCAGCCTGGGCGACCTGGCGGAGATAGTGCGCGGCTACCTGCCCGACGCGCAGATCAGCTTCGACAACGAGGGCGGCCGGGAGCACTCGGGCAACTACCTGGTGGACAACAGCCGCCTGCTGACGGAGTTCGAGCTGTCCTACCCACCTTTCCAGCAGCGGGTGCTGGAGATCATCAACGAGGTGCGCGCCGACGAGGGATTGTCGCCGGTTGGATAAAGCGCCGCCATGAGCTGGGCCACCAGCGAAGTCGTCGCCGTTCTCACGTTCCTGTTGCCGGGTTTCGTGGGGGCGGCGGCCTTCTATTCGCTGACCTCCCATCCCAAGCCGGGGGAGTTTGACCGGGTGGTGCAGGCCCTGGTCTTCACCACGGTGGGACAGGCGATTGCGTGGCTGGTTCGGCTGCTGGTCGGGGTCTGGACGGAATACGAATGGCCGGCGGGGTTGGAGCTGACGGTGGCGGTGGCGAGCGCGGTGGCAGTGGCGCTGCTGGCGGTGTATTGCGCCAATCAAGACATCGTACACGGCGCGCTGCGGCGGATCGGCGTTACCGGGGAGACGTCGTACCCGTCGGAACTGTACTCGGCGTTCGCGGAGCACCCCGATTGCTACGTTGTGTTACACTTGAGAGGCGCGCGCCGCTTGTATGGTTGGGCAGAGGAATGGCCCAGCCGTCCGCCCAACGGTTACTTCAGGATTAGCGAGGCAATTTGGCTGGACGGCGAACACCCCACTCCTTTGACGGGAGTCGTAGCCGTACTGGTGCGGGCGATTGACGTCGAGATGATAGAGTTTTTGGAACACTAGGCGCTCTCGTAACAGCAGGAGATTAGTATGGTTAGAGCACCGAACCTGGCGCCCAGCCGACGGGGCAAGGGTCTCAAGGGGCTGTCAAACAAGCCGTTGCACGTTAAGCGGCCGCCACCACCACCGCCGCCACCGCCCAAGAAACCGGATTAAAATAGCCGCGTCCGGTTGAACCAGGCATCCGTGCGGGGGCTGCCTGCGGGCGGCCCCCGCGTTTTTCATGCCCGCGTCAGGAACGGTTGGTGGCGTAGGGCAAGTGCTCGCCGATGTAGCCGACGATGAAGGTGTCGGTCAGGTCATCCCGGTCGAAGTAGATTTGCAGGCCGCCGCTGGAGCCCCGGTAGGTGAGGTGGCGTTCAATAGTTACCAGCCGCTGGTGTTCCTGGTCACTGAAGGAACGCTTGTCGCCGTAGCGGGACATGGTGAATTCCGACTCGCCGTTGGCGTGGGTCCAGCCGGTGAGATGATTGAAGTAGTTGTCCCAAGGGCCGATGTTGCCGCTAGGCGTGTTATACCAGGCTTGGGCTAGTTTGTTGATAGCGTCCAAGGCGGAGACGATCTCGACGCCGTTGGGTCTGGGTTTTCCGTAGTCGGCCAGAGGCTTGTCGCAACTGGTCAGAAAGCGCAAACGGGGAAAACGTTTCGAGTCGGTGATGGCTTCCAGCACCGTGTTATGTCGATTGCCATCGGCGATGGATTCCGACGCCGAGGTTTCGCTCTCACCGGAGGGTTCGTTGTCCTCGGTATCGTAAAGTTCGTATTGGGCGAGACGCTCGCGCAGCTCTGCGATGGTGTTCTCGGCTTCGCTCAGCTTGTCTTCAAGGATGAAGACGCGCTGTTGTGCCCCCACGCTTTCCGGCGTGCCGGTTGGTCCGGTTTCCGGTTGCGGCTGAGCCGCCAACTCCGACAACGCCTCGGCCATGTCTTTCGCGTCCGTCAACATTGAGATGGACAGCATAATGGAAACGGATTCCAACACTTGCAACACGCTGATGGTATTGCTGCCTACAATATTCTTAAGAACGTGGTCGCGTTCCTCGTCCACAAAGGCGGTCGCTCTGGCGCAGTCGGTTTCCATCATGCGCAGGCGGTTGCCGTCCGCGTCGGCGTAGCGAGAGAAAAGCGCGACTTTGGCCTGCATCCAGGCCCGCAACTGATGGTCGGGCAGATCGTGACTGATGGCTATCTGCTCGGCTGCGGTGATGCCGACGACTGCGCTCCAATCGCCGTGGGCGTCCGCTAATTCCTGAAACTCCGTCGCCTGCTGCCCGTACTCCGTCAGCACGATAGCGGTATCGTGGACAGCGAACAGGTCAGAGATGGCGGTGATGCGCTGCGCGTCACGAGCGCTGGCGGACGGCCGGGGGCGATCAGCGCTGATGGATGCCATGGTTCGCTCAAGCCCGACGGGACCGGCCTTGTCGTCCCACGGGAATTCAGCGTTAGATAAGGCGTCGGGCAGGGATGCCACCGATAAGCAGCGCCCGCGCGACTGCTCCGTTTCAGAGTAGGCGTAGGTCATAATGTAGCCGGCATAAGGCTCGCTGCCGGCAGGCGCATAGTTGACGCAGGCCAGTTGCACCTGCTTGAAGGCGCCGCTCGTCAGCTTTGCGATACGGATAGTCAGGTTATCGTTTTTCCATTCCCGCAGCGGCAGCGAACCGCCTAATTCCTTGCGGGCCTGGCTCTGGTAGGCGCCGGCGTGGGCGATAGCCCAATCGCGGGCCAGTCGGTCGGCGTTGCGCAACTGGTTTTGGCTGTTTAGAGCAACAGCCCGTTGGATGATGTTTGTCATTGGGATTGACCTCGCGGTGAACGATGCAGAGCAAGGAAGCGATTATAGCCTATGATACGGCGGTCGGCTTGCCGCCGGATTGTACCGCCCATATAATGCGGCCATATTCGCTGACCTGAACAACCTGAACGCGCATCGCTCCGCGCTGCCGGTCGATGCGTCTCACGGCCCCAGGAAGAGGAGTTTCCCAATGGCATTACCCGACCGTATGAAGTTTGGCATATTCATGGGCCCGTTCCACCGGGCGGGTGAAAACCCGACGTTGGCATTGGAGCGCGACCTGGAACTGGTGCAGTGGCTGGACTACCTGGGGTTCGATGAAGCCTGGATCGGCGAGCACCACAGCGCCGGATGGGAGATTATCTCGTCTCCCGAGATTTTCATCGGCGTGGCCGCCGACCGCACCAAGCACATCAAGCTGGGCACCGGCGTGGTCAGCCTGCCCTATCACCACCCCTTCATGGTCGCCAACTGGATGACCCAGCTGGACCACATGACCCGGGGCCGGGTGATGCTGGGCGTCGGCCCCGGCGCGCTGCCCGGCGACGCCTACATGATGGGCATTGACCCCACCAAGCAGCGCCTCCGCATGGACGAGGCGCTGGGCGTCATCATGCGCCTGTTCACCGAGAAAGAACCGATCACTCACAAGAGCGACTGGTTCGAGTTGAACGAGGCCATGCTCCAATTGCGGCCCTACCAGTCGCCGCATATGCCCATCTCGGTGGCCTCGGTGCAAACCCCGTCGGGCGTCGCCCTGGCCGGCAAGCACGGCGCGTCCGTGCTGACCATCACCACGCCCCGCGACCCCAAGATGCCCCAGGGCCTGGAGCTGAGCGACCTATGGGACATCTGCGAAGAATCGGCCGCCGAGCACAATCAGACTGTTGACCGCTTCGAGTGGCGGCTGGTGCTGCCGGTTCACCTGGCCGACACCCGCAAGGAGGCTTTCGAGCAAGCCCGCATCGGCGCCGGCCGCTACCAGCGGGAGTACTTCGAGCACACCATGGGCCGGCCGCAGATCGTGGACGGCCCGCCGGAGAAGATCATTGACGTGATGGCGGAGCGCGGCGCGTGGATCATTGGCACGCCCGACGACTGCATCGAGGGCATCAAGCGGCTGGAGGAGCGCAGCGGCGGCTTCGGCTCTTTCATGGTGCAGACCGTGGACTGGGCGGCGCGGGAGCATATGCTGCACAGCTACGAGCTGATGGCCCGCCACGTCATGCCTTACTTCCAGGGCAGCGCGCAGGCTACCATCGACTCCAACAAGTGGGCCTACGAGCGTCACGAAACGCTCCAGGCAGGGCGGACGCGGGCGCTGGACCGGGCGCGGGAGGACTACGCCAACCGGAACGATTAGGCGGGTGTTTCTGACCAGGCGGTGGCCGCCGGTAAATAACGGCCGGCGGCCACCTATTGAATGTTCCGGGCATATCGCAGGAGGCATACCGATGAGCTTCTGGGATGATGTTTATGAGCTGCGGAAACGAGGCGCAATCCCCAAGGTGTGGACGCAAGATTGTTTGCGCCCTCATTTGATGGGGCCATATACGCCTAGCTCGATAAATGCCCTCCCCTCCAACCGCAGCATGACCAGGGACGGCAAACAGCTGGGCAACTACGTCAAGAACGGTCAAGAACCCAAGGCTTGGCGAGTTGGATCCGGCGAGTTCCAGCTGATCATTGACCCAGAAGACGACGCGGCAACTCAGGATTCCGAATGGCGGCGCGCCCGGGCGTATGCTCAGATTGGTAGGGCCAAAGCGGCCGGGAGCCCTTATCCATTGTTGGGAATACCCTACAAGTATGACCGTCCGTTTGACCCGGTGGATTTGGATTGACGGAAGGCCCCAATGATTATTCTGGATACGCACATATGGTTTTGGAGAGTGGAGGCGCCGGCAGAGTTGCGACGTCCGCAAATGTCTGCCATCGTGGCGCAGGAAAACGACAGCGCCGGCGTCATTGGCATCTGCGTGACTTCCCTGTGGGAAATCGCCATGCTGGTTCAATCGGGGCGCATCCAACTTGATACCGATTTGGCCTACTGGTTTGAAAACGCGCTCGCTTACCCTCGAGTGAGTGTAATCAACCTGTCTCCCGCGATTGCGATCCAGTCAACCCAATTGCCGGGAAACGCCCAACTTCCGCGTAACGAGCGAATTCGCGATCCTTCCGATCAGATAATTGTTGCCACAGCGATGTTGCACGACTGCCCGCTGGTAACTTCCGACGGGAAGATAATCGCATATCGCGGTGTGCAAACGATTTGATAGCGGGTGGGGTTCGCCGACCACAGCCTTAATTTTTTGTCCACGTTCAAGCGCTACGCCTAAAACGGAGGCCCGCCATGCCACTGCATCCGCAAGCGAAAGAGGTTATTGAGGCGACCCGCGCCCTGGGTCTGCCGCCTAATCGCACCGTTTCGCGTACCGAGGCGGGGGCCGCTGCCGCTGGTGCGCAAGCCGCAGTGCAAATCAGGCAGTTGCAGGCTATTCCCCAGGATTGGCATCATGACGAACCCAGCAGCGCGCCGGATCCCGCCGGACTGGAATGGCTGGCCGTCCGGTTTGAGCAGGATTACCCCGCTGACGCTCCGGCAGCCTACGTGTTCCCGGACCCGGAAGGAACCGTTACCGCCCTATGGAAAATCGGCGATGAAATCCAGGTAGAAGTCGAGTTCAACCTGTCCACGCGAACCGCAGAGCGCTGGATACATCATCTTTCCAGTCTGACCGCGCAACATGAAATCCTTGACCTGAAGACGCCAAATGCGGTCAGAGACATTGGGGCAAAGAACACGGAGTTAGCGACAGCAGGCCGATGAACGACAATACCCTGCTGCTACGGTCGGTCAATGAACTCCTCACCGCAGGCGACGGCGCCATCGCGCCGCGGGAGTTCCGCCCCCACCCGGAGCGAGACGACGGCAAACTTTCCACACAAAACGGCGACGCCATGGAGCCGGCCGCCATGTGGCAAATCCGCAACGCCGCCAGCAGAGCCAGAAAACCGGACAGCGTCAGGCCTTTGGGAATCGCAGCGGTATCGGTTGGCGAGTGTCGCAGGCTTGGCTTAACAGTCATAGCAGACGGAACTATGGATGATCCGCACCACGTTCCAATTGATTTCTCGCCAGAGCCCGTCCGCTCAATGGCGGACTGTGGCAGTTACTTTGGCACAAATTGCTACTGAATGCGGACTACTTTATCGGTCGCCGCTGCAATAACCGATGACCTACACCTGCAACCGTAACTCCCATGTAACGCTACCAGTACGAATGGAGGCCCGCCATGCCACTGCATCCGCAAGCGAAAGAGGTTATTGAGGCGACCCGCGCATTGGGTTTGCCGCCCAACTATATGGTTACGCCGCAAGAAGCGCGGGCCAACGCGGCCATGCGACCCCGCGCCGCTGGCCCTGAGGTCGGCAAGGTGGAGAACCGCGCTGTGCCGGGCCCGGCCGGCGACGTGCCGGTGCGAATCTACACGCCGGAAGGCGATGGGCCGTTCCCCATCCTGGTCTGGTATCACGGCGGCGGTTGGGTGGTCGGCGATCTGGAATCAGCCGACGGCACCGCGCGGCATTTGTGCGTGAGTTCGCGCAACGTGGTGGTGTCCGTGGATTACCGATTAGCGCCGGAAGCCAAGTTCCCCGAACCATTCGATGATTGCTATTACGCAACCGTCTGGGCCAGCGACCACGCTGAGGAACTGGGCGGCGTGCGCGGCGTCGTGTCGGTGGGCGGCGACAGCGCCGGCGGCAACCTGGCGGCGGCGGTCAGCATCAAGGCGGCGGAAACCGGCGATTTTCGGGTCAGCCACCAGTTGCTCGTTTATCCGGTGACGGATGTTGATTTCGACAACGGCTCATACACCGACAACGGCACCGGGTATAACCTGGAACGACAGGGCATGATCTGGTTCTGGGATCATTACCTGGCGGACGAATCCCAGAAATCCGATCCTCTGGTCGCGCCCATGCGCCTGCCCGCTGATTTTGAAGGGATTGACGAACTGGCGCAGGCGCTGGTCATCACGGCGGAATACGACCCCTTGCGGGACGAAGGGGAAGCCTACGGCCAGTTGCTCAACGAGTTGGGCGTGCCGGCTGAGACCAACCGCTACGACGGGATGATTCACGGCTTCTTCGGCATGGCCGGTGTCATGGACACCGCCCGGACGGCCATGGACGACGCCGGCAAGTTCCTGCGCGGCGGCGTGGACGACATGGTGGAGGAATACCACCGGCAGCACGAAGGCGATCCGGGAGCCATGCGCAAGCTGCTGGACCCCCAGGCTGCTTACGTGCTGGAGCTTTTCGACTCCCTCGACATAAAACCCTTCCAGGACATGAGCGTGGCCGAGTGTCGGGAGGTGATGAACGGCCGGCCCCGTCCCGAAGGTCCCGAAGTCGGCAAGGTGGAAGACCGCATTATCCGGAACGAACACGGCAAGGAACCGGGCGAGGTGCCCATCCGCATCTACACGCCGGCGACGGCCGGCCCCTGGGGCACGCTGGTCTGGTTCCACGGCGGCGGCTGGGTCATCGGCAACGTGGAAACCGCCGACGCCACGGCCCGGGAGCTGTGCCTGGGGGCCAACTGCGTAGTGGTGTCGGTGGATTACCGGCTGGCTCCGGAGCACAAGTTCCCCACGCCCTTTGAAGACTGCCTGACGGCCACCATGTGGGCCATGGCCAACGCGGAGTCGCTGGGGAGCCGGCCCGACACCATCGCGGTGGGCGGCGACAGCGCCGGCGGCAACCTGGCGGCCGCCGTGACCCTGGCCCAGGATGACCTGCCGCATCCGCTGGCCTTCCAGCTGCTGGTCTATCCGGCCACCGACGCCGAGTATGACACCCGTTCCTATCAGGTGAATGGGCAGGGTATGTTCCTGGAAACGGCCAGTATGCGCTGGTTCTGGGACCATTACCTGACGGCCGGCGATCTGGCGGGCTACAACATTTTCGCCTCGCCGCTGCGGGCCCGTCTCACCGGCGACCTGCCGCCGGCCTTGGTAATCACCGCCGAGTTCGACCCGCTGCGCGACGAGGGCGAAGCCTACGCCGCCGCGCTGGACGATGCCGGCGTCGCAACGACACTCATCCGTTACGACGGGGTAATTCACGGCTTTTACGGAATGCCCCACGTGATCGACAAGGGCCGGCAGGCGTTGGACGCCTCCTGCGCCAGTCTGCAAGACGCTTTCGGCGCGACGCTGGCGCAACCGGAACCGGCGGTGGCTGCGGACAACTGACCCATTCCGCAACGTGACCGGATATGCAAAGGGGCGGGCAATCACCCGCCCCTGTTTGCGATGGTACAATGACACTTACTCTGGAACGATAACGACTGCCATGACTACCATACAGACATTTGAAGACATTCTCGCTGCCATGCGGGAGAACCCGGTGCTGCGCGATGCCATGCGTCAGCACGTCCGGGACGAGGAATTCAACGACCGGGTGCTGTCAGAATTGGCGGAGCTCAAATCTGACGTTGCTGAACTCAAAACCGACGTTGCAGAGCTCAAGGATGGCCAGACTCGCATGGAAGCCCGGCAGGACCGCACAGAAGCCCGGCAGGACCGCATGGAAGAGGACATCACGGAAATCAAGGCCAGCCAGGCGCGCATGGAAATTCGGCAGGACCGCATGGACGGCCAGCTCAGCAACCTGACCGGAACGTCATACGAGCGAAAAATCGCCAAACGGGCCGCTCGTATCGTCAGACGCTATCTTGACGTCCGCAACGCCGAGTTGGTGTACTCCCTCGCCAACCCGGGAAATGCCCACCTGTCCAATCTGCTGTACCAGGCTACCGAGGATGGCCTCATCTCCGACGAGCAAGCCAACGACCTGGAAGACGCCGACCTGATCCTGCTGGGGAGCGGCCCGGGCGGCGAACCGGCCTACGTCGTCGTAGAAGTCTCCATTACCGTGGCCGATAGCGACGTTGACCGCGCCGCCCGACGCGCCCGCGCCCTGCAAACCGCCAGCGGCGTGGCGACGCAAGCCGCGGTCATCGGAACCGCAATTTCCGACGCCAACCGCCAGCGGGCGGACGAGGAGAGGGTGGCTTACATTGCTATGGCAGAGTAGGTTCAAGGCAGCAACCTATTAATTTCGTAAATATGCGGAATACCCAATTACGAGGAACAGCTCCGATGCCTATTTTTAACAATCCGCGCTTGCGATATGTCTTGCCGGTGATTGCTGCCGCCGTCCTGCTTATCATCGCGGCGACAATTGTTTTTTTGCCAGTCTCCCGCACGACATTCGCGCAAGCGCCCGGTACGGGCAGTATCAACATCCGCAACGGCGTCAATACTGATAACTTGTCCATCCAGCGACACAGAACATCCGACGGCGCCTCCAGTCACGACAACGCCCGGCAGCGGAACGGTAAAGCCTACAATCACCTTCGGTGATTTGAACGGGTCCAGCGCCCTACTGCAAAACCGCATCGCCCAATATATCGTGGAAGTGGTGTTCTCCGTTGTGACCTAAGCTGGACTTTGTACGTTCAAGCGGCGTAGGCGAGGGAATCGATAAGCCGAGCGTACAATTCGGGAACGGGTTTTCCCCGGTCACAGTCGGATAACGACATTGAAAAACTGTCCGAAGCCAGCCACAGGTGGCGTCGCACCAGGGCGATGGCATCCACGAAAGTGGGGGCGGGTTTGGCGTACCAGGCCGCCGTGCGCTGGGTGATGGGGCTCTCTTGTTGCAGCGAGTGTGCCGCCAGGGCGATCCAGGAAAACAGACCCATCAGGACGGGCGTGGTGCGGGCAATGGCGCGATCCGACCATTGGCGCTGAGTTTCCACGCCCAAGTGAGCCCGTACTTCCTGGTAAGTGACCTCCAGCTGCCAACGCAGCACAAACCACTCCAGGATCTGGACTGGGGCGACCGACTCATCAGTGCAGAGCAGGGCCTGAGTGTCCAGTTCACCTTTGGGGTCTCGGACCAGCGCCCAGCGGATGGGTACGGGCGGTTTGCCGGGGTGGTACCAGAGGGCGGTCTGCGAAGCCAGTTCCAGCGTGCGCATGGTGCCGTCGTACCAGGACACCGACGCGGTGTCCCAGAGCAGCTCGGGATCGTCAAGGCGTTGCTTGAGGGTGGGTTGACGTGCCCCCTTGACCCGAGGGCGACCGGTTTGGCCCGGTTGACGGGGTGGCGCGGGATCGTAGAGACCGGCATCCAGGCGCAGCCTGGTGATGAGGGTTACGGGTTCATGGAGGGACTGGCAGAAGTAGAGCAAGTCCAGGACGGCATAGCCATTGTCGCCCACCACCACCAGGGGGCGATGGGGCAGCCAGCGGCGCAGCAGCAGGATCATCTGGCGAGCCCAGTCGGTGAGTTTCTTGTGCCGGCGTCCCTGCCTTTGGTGATAGCGTTCCGATGGCGCCAGCGCGGTGAGCAAGGGCAGGGCCCAGAACCGTCCCGCCCAGGGGATGCGTCCCAGCCACATCAAACTGATCCAGCGCAACCCGCTGGCCTTGACCGTATAGCTGCGGCTGGAACGCACGGCGTCTCGGTAGACACCCAGAGCGTTGATCTTTGGACCCTGCCGACGCTCCAGGGTTTCGTCGATACCGAACACCAGCGGACCGTCGCCGTGGTCGAGATGTTGAAGCAGCAACCTGAGCAAGACCTGGGACGCCCCAAGGGGCGACCACGCCGCCCGGTTCAGCACGTGATGGTAGCGGGCATAGTTGCGGTCGCCGCTGAGGCCCATGACCCGCAACGCCGCGGCCACTGTGCGCTGGCCCGGCGTCAGGATCGCGCCGACCAATAGGACCTGAGCCTTTTGCCAGGTTCGGTTTTGGAACAGCATGGCGAAGGGAAAGAGAACAGTTACAATGGCATCGGGCAGGGTGAGCACGAATTGACCTACGGTGAGTTGTGGGGTCAAACCAGCTTACCCTGCCGCTTTCATTTTTCTAGTTTTTGTACAAAGTCCAGCTAAGGCCGGAAGGCAATGCTGTCATGCCGGAGAAGGAACGGCCCATGACCACCGCCGCCGTCAAAACCGCGCTCAACCCGGACCATCCGGTACGCATACTCAACTGGCTTACCAACTACGCGGTGGACTACCACTACGGCGGGACGGGCTACCGCAGGGATGGCCTGGATCAGAGCCGCTTCCGTCAGGAAATCAACCTGGCCGTTCACACCATCATCAATCACGTGTACGATGTTACCGGAACCAACCCGTCCGACCTGGAATGACTGCTCAAGTCTAAACAACCCAAACGGCAACACGCATTCCCCCGAAGGAGCGCACATCATGCCTGAAACCGTAAAGCCGATTATGGGACCGAAGTCAGTCGAATTCTGCAACGAGTTCGATGCCCATGCCGAAGCATGGGAAAGCGCCGCGTTTCTGACCATGGATGAGATGTTCGCCGACGAAGATTATCAGCAGATAATCGAGATGGGGCCGGCAGTCGTGCCCCTGATCTTGCGGCGTCTCCAGGATAAGCCCAATTGGTGGTCGCCGGCGCTAATCAGACTGACGGGCGTTGACCCCACGGCAGGGCAGACGTGCGGCAGTCTCGCGGCGGAGACGAAGGCATGGTTGGAATGGGCGCAGCAGCAAGGCCACCTGGCGAACAAAGACGCTACTTAAACAAACGCATTATCGACCCGAATGACTCGCGGTTTGTATCCGTCAACTCTGATGCAAGCCCGGAATACAACTGTATAGCGTGGGCGCTTGGAATAAAGAACCAGTGGTGGGAACCGCATTCCCAAGGAAGCATCGTGGAGGATCGAGGCTACTGGCCCGCCGGTCTGCCTCATAACCGCGCCCCCCAAACGCTGCGCGCGCTTTTCTGGCGGGAAGGATTCGTAGATTGCGAAAATGGCGACTTTGATCCGAACATCGTAAAAATTGCGCTGTACCGGCTACCGGACACTGATGGCAGTTACAGATGGACCCACGTTGCTCGTCAGCTGAAAACGGGGTTGTGGACAAGCAAGTTGGGGAGCAGCTACGAGGTAACACACCGAAAGCCGGATGATTTGGACGGCAGTTTGTACGGCGAAGTATATGCGTATATGGCAAAACCACGGAGAGGAGACGACCCGTAACCCACTCAAAAAGGAGCGACCATCATGGCTGAAACCATCCAGGAACAGTACATCCGCATAAACCCCCGTTCGCGGGAATTGCAGCCCAGCTACCAGGCCCGTTTCCCGTCGGGCAGCCCCGGCCACGACGGCTACACTTCCGACCCCTTCCCTATCGTCATCGCCCGGGGCAGCGGGCCGCGCAAGTGGGACATCGACGGCAACGAGTACGTTGACTACGGCATGGGGTCGGCGTCCCTGTTGACGGGTCACGCCCACCCGGAGGTGGTGGCCGCCCTGTCCGGCGTGCTGGCCGACGGCTCCCACTTTGGAGCGCCCACCGAGTCCATGCTGGAATGGGGCGAGCGGGTTTGCGCCCTGATGCCCTGCGCCGACAAGGTACGCTTCGTCGGGTCCGGCGCCGAGGCCACCATGCTGGCCATGCGCGTCGCCCGCGCCTACACCGGCAAGGAGAAAATCATCCGCTGGGAGTCCCACTATCACGGCTGGCACGACTACGTAATGCCCGGCAACCTGCCGCCCTTTGACGTGCCGGCGTCCATCGGCATACCTCAGGGAACGATTGATTCCGTCATCGTGCTGCCCACGGATTTGACGGCGTTGGAGAACGCGCTGAACAGCGACGACAACATCGCCGGCGTCATCACCGAGGCGTCTGGCGCGTCCTACGGCACGGTGCCCCTGCCCGACGGCTTCCTGGACGGCGTGCGCCGCCTGACCCGCGAGCGCGGCATAGTGATGATACTGGACGAGGTTATCACCGGATTCCGCTGGGCGCCGGGCGGAGCGCAGCAGCGCCTCGGCGTTGATCCCGACCTCTGCACCATGGCCAAGATACTCACCGGCGGACTGCCCGGCGGCGCAGTGGGCGGCCGCGACGAGGTGATGGCCGTGATGCACCAGACCGGCGACAGTCACCACGACCGCTACGAGCGGGTCCTCCACGGCGGCACCTTCAACGCCAACCCCTACGCCGCCGCCTCGGGCAACGCCGCCCTGCGCCTGGTCGCCACCGGCGAGTTGAACGACCAGGCCGACCTGATGGCCGAGCGGCTGCGGGTCGGCCTGCGCGAGGTGGTGGAACGGCGCGAGGTCAACGCCACCGTCTATGGCGAGGCGTCCACCTTCCATATGTTCTTCGGCGAGCGCAGCATAGAGGGGCTGGACGCATCCCGCCTGAAGGACCAGCCCATCGGCATCCAGCGCGCCTTGCGGCAGGCCCTCCAGGTGCGCGGCGTGGACCTGATGTCTCGCACCAGCGGGGTGCTGTCAGGTACGCACACGGCAGCGGACATCGACTTTACGATTGAGGCGTTCGACGGGGCGATTGCGGCGATGATGGCGGAGGGGTTGGTGCAACACTGAGCATTATACAGATCGCCACATCGCAACAGCAGAGAAAGGCAGGCTGCGCAGCCTGCCTTTCCTTTTACGAAACCTTGCCGGGCATCGATCAATCGTTGCAACCCGGCCCGGCCTATGCCAGTTTGCCTGACGCCGAGGATAGCTCCTAACGTGGAGCTCGTTAGCGGCGTTGATCTGTCCGGCACAACCGTTGAACGTGGCCGCTCTTCTCCGGGGAACTGCTTATAGTAGAATATTCCGTGGGTGCGCCGGCCTCCACTGGTCCAACCGTCGCGTTCTAGCAGCCGCATCAACTCTCGTCCCGAGATATTCATGAGATGACAAAGCCGGCTTGCTCGGGCAGTTTAGCCGGTACAATCTCAACATTGTTGTCGGTCAGGTAGCCTTTGACGTCGGAGATGCGGTCAATCTCGTTTAGCTGTAGCTCAACGGCATCCTTTAAGTCCGCTTTGGTCTGTTCCAGCATCTCGTCGCAGGTCGCAGTTCCCAGTTCGGTACAAATACCGACCCACTGTCCTTCTTCTTTGTGGTACGCAAAGGTGAGCTTGATCGTATAATCGGGCACTCCTGAGCCATCAGTGTGCGTAACAACAACGGTTTCCTGCATTACGGAGGTATCCGGCATAGCAATGGCCTCCCATGTTTTCCGTTGCGCCCATCATACCACCTCCACCGCATCCCCTACCCGCACCACGCCGGGCCGTTCCACGATGCCGTACACGCCGAAGTAGGCGGCCAGCGGGTTGGGGCGGTAGCCCATGATGGCCCGGACCGCCTGGGTGTCGGTTTCGCCGGTGTCGGGATGCTGGTCGATGATGGCGCAGCGCGGATCCGGGGCCAGGATGCGGAGCATGGCGTCGCCAACGGTAATCTGGCGGTTCATCCAGCCGTCCTCCTGATGCGGTTCACAGCCGTCCAGCAGCAGCGTGGGGCGGAAGCGGTCGGTGGCGAGGCACTCATCATCGGACATACCCATTTCCGACGACAGCCGCTCCACGGAGGCGCGGGACAGGACCGACACCGGGAACTCGTCGAACACCTGACAGGGCAAATCCGACATCATCAGCAGCGCCGGCTGGCCGCAGAACTCGCTGATGGCTTGCATCCAATCGCCCAGCAGCGGACGCGCTCGAACCCGGCGGCCCCAGATTAGTGTCCACACCGGATTGTCCAGCTCGGGCCGGCCTTCCAGCACCGTGCCGTCGGGGAAGGCAATCCGCAACCGTTCAGTATCAGGGTCCCAGGATGCAACCAACTGGGCCAGCCGGCCCACCTGGCGACGGCTGAGCAGACGGCCCTGCCCGTTGACCAGGTAGAACCGCCGATCCACCTGGATACCGCCCAGATCCAGCCTGGCCTCGGTCAACGGAACCAACGCCATGGACTTGACGGGCGCGATGTTGATTTCGGCAACGGTAATCACGAATCCTTCCTCCGCTCATGTTGTAGGGGCGAATAATTATTCGCCCCTACGTCGTCAACGACTATTCCCAGCTCAAGAATTCCTGCACCATGTTTTGCGCCGCGCTCCGGTCGTAAATCTGGTACAAGAGCGCGGCGTTGCGGGCCGTGTCGCCGCCGAAGTAGCGCTCGTAGAGGGTCTGGCGGCCGCCGAATGCGCTGCACGACACGTCCCAGGCCAAGCGGAACAGGCGGATGCGTTCCTCGGCGGTGGCCGTGTCCGTGTCCATATATTGCCGAATGTCCTCGGCCAGCGGGCCGTTGAGGTCGGCCTCCGCGGGCAGGGCCATCAGGCTGCTGGAGCCCAGCAGGTGCAGGATTTCCGCCATGCGCGGATACATGGTTATCATCTGCTTGCGGGCCACCAGCAGGGGGCGGTAGTCGGGGCAGAAGATGCCCCATTCGTCAACCGACGCCTGCGCTTCCGAGGCGGCCAGCAGGGCCTTGGTGATCTCCAGGTTCTCGATCAGATCGGCAACGAGATGCTGGGTTTGCGGCAACTCGCCGGAACCCAAAGTATCCACCATCAGCGAGGCCAGACCCAGCATGAACTCGCACTTGACCACGTTCTTGGTCACCACCTGGTGGCCGGTGTGGGCGTTGCGGTTGGTGCGCTCGCCCCACTGGTTGCACAGCGCCACGTCGTTGTAGAGGAACACCCGCTCCCAGGGCACCAGCACGTCGTCGAAGAACACGATGGCGTCCATTTCCTCAAAGCGGCTGCCGGCGGGATGGTCGAAATGGGAACGGCCCAGGTCGATGGTGTCCCGGCACTGGAACTTGAGGCCGTCGGCGTTGCAGGGGATGGCGAAACCGAAAGCGTACTTGCCTTCCTCGCCGGCCGGCACCCGTCGGGTGCGCGCCGGATAGACGGCGATTTCGTCGGACAGCGGCCCCAGGGTCGCCAGCACCCGCGCCCCGCGCACCACGATGCCGTCGGCGTTTTCATCCACCACGGACAGGGCGACTTCGGTGCGGTCGTCAAAGGGAGTTTGACCTACGGAGCGGCTGCGTTGCAGATTGACCAGCGTATGGGTCATCACGATGTCGTTTTCCCGGATGTACCCGTAGTAGTCCAGGATGTTCCGCTTGAACTCCGGGCGGTTCCGGCCGCAATAGTCGGCGGCGGCGGCCATGGACATCACGGCCACGTTGAGGAAGTCCGGCGTGCGTCCCATCATGCCGCAGGAGGCCAGGGCCCAGTTGGTCATCATCTTGCGCCGGCGTTTCAGGTCGTCGGCGTTGCGGGGCATGATGAAGGACAGACCCACCGGGTCGCCGGTGGAGGGCGATTCATAGACCATCTCGTCGCGCCGGGCGGGGTCGTGCTGCATATCCAGCAGGCCGGCCACGGTGCGGAGGCCGCCGGCGAAAGCCGGATGGGTGGTGACGTCCTTTACCTTCTGTCCGCCGATGTAGATGTCGGCGGCCCGCTCCCGCAGGCCGGCGATGTATTCGGCTCCGGTGCGCGCTGGCATGATGGTTCCTCCTGTGGGAGATGCTAAATGCTTCCCGGTAGCGGGAAGCGCGACCGCGGTCAGGCGATTAGGAGCGCTAAAACCCTCTGGTTTTCAGCACTCCGTTTTGGTATAAGGGAAAGTACGCAACTGTCAACAGATAGGTGAAGCTCGTGTTGGTTCTGAAGTACCAAGCCGCCGCGTCCCAATTTCTTGAACAAGCTTTTGATGAACTTGAAGAGGGCGACCTGCGCCAAGCCTCAGAGAAGGGCTGGGGCGCAGCTGTCGAAACGGTCAAGGCTATCGCAGAGCAGCGTGGTTGGGAACATCAGAGCCATGAGAGCCTGTTTGACGCTGCTAACTCTCTGGCCAACGAATTGGGGGACGCCGGTATTCGCCGCGATTTTCAAACTGCCTCGGCTCTGCACACCAACTTTTATGAAGGTTGGCAGCCAGAAGAGATGGTGAGAGACGGGCTTTCCCAAGTTCGCCGATTCGTCACAACCCTGGCTCCCTTGCTCCCATGACCTTTTGCCGCCGGCTCAGACAATAACCTCGCTGCCGATGGCGGCGATGGCCGCGGCGCGGTTGTCGGTTTTCAGCGCAATCATGGCGTAACCGGCCTGGCGGCTGAGGATGTGCATACTATCGATGTTGACGCCGGCTTCCTTCAGGCTGCCGGCGACGCCGGCCAGCGCGCCCGGCTGGTCGGGCAGGCGGATGACCAGCGCGTCGTCACCGACAGCCTTGAAACCGGCTCCGTTCAGGATGTACAACGCGCGGTCGTAATTGTCCACCGTGAGGATGATTGCGCCCTGGTCGCTCGTGATTTCGGTGTTGATGGATTCCAGGTTGATGCCTTCGCCGGCCAGTGCGGCGGTGATGTCGGCAATGACTCCCACCTCGTTGTCCGCCATGATGACAATACGGTTCACTAAGTTCGGCTGGTTCATGGAAAACAGGCTCCTTATCCGGCGCAGTCAGCGACCAGTTCGTCAATCATTTCGCGGGTTACGTGGGGCATGGTGATGATGTGGGTGACTTCGCCTTCGGGGGCCATCTGCCACCGGCGGAACACCTCCGGCACCGGACGGGGAAACACCACCGTTACCGAGTTCTTATGCCGCCAGGCGGGGATGCCGCGCTCGTTGAACTGGCCCACCGCGTACTCGGCGGTGTCCAGCGCGCCGGCTATCAGCCGGCGAAAGCCGGCGTCGCCGTAGCGGGCGAAGGCGTACCACAGCAGCAGGGGAGCGAAGGCGCTCCGCGAGCCGGACAGGGTGGTGTCCTGCACTCCGACGTACTCAATGGCTCTGCCGACCCGCTCCACGTAAGGGCGTTTGGTCAGCACCACGCCGCAGGGGACGGGCGCGCCGATCATCTTGTGGCCGCTCACCGACACGCTGTCGATGCCGGCGTCAAAGCCGTAGGGTTGGGGGTCGTCCACGAAGGGCAGGATCATGCCGCTGAGGGCGGCGTCGGCGTGGATGTAGTGGCTGGTTACGGCCTGTTCGCGCAGGATGTCGCGGATGCGGGGAATGTTGTCTATCGCGCCGCGCATGGTAGTGCCCACGTTGGCCATGATCACGGCGGGCACGTCCCGGTTGACCCGGATCATCGCTTCAAGGTCGTCGTAGTCGATTTCCCCGTTGTCCTGCCGCCGGATCATAATGTGGCGAGCGTTGAGCACCCGCACGTTTTTGAGGACGCTGTAATGGGTTTCCTCGGAGAAGTAGAACATGGCGTTGGGAAACAGCTCGCGGGCCAGGTAGAGGCCGTACATATTGCCCTCGGTGCCGCCGGAGGTTACGTAGCCCCAGGCGTCTTCCGGCGCGATGCGCATCAGCCCGGCGAAACGGGCGATGACTTCACGCTCGAAGGCGTGGGTGTTGCTCCAGAAGTTGCTGGGATGGAAGGGGTCGCCCACGTTGTTGATTGAGAAGTCAAGAAAGGGCAGCAGGGGCGAGCAGTCGAAGGTCTGGTTGGTGGGATAGCCAACCTGCTGCTGGGCAAAGCCCTGCAAATCGCTCAGCAGCCGATCCAGTCGTTCCTGGATTTCGGATTGGGGTAGGGCGGTCAGAGTCAGTCCGGTTGTTGCCGCTGGCGTGGTGATCATAATTCCGGCTCCTCTTTTGGATTATTTCTGCCGATTGCCGCCTACCGGAAGGGTATGGCATATTGGCGAAAACCGCAATCAGGAGACTGATGATGCCCACCATCCAGCGCGGCGACGCTCAACTGCACTACTATCTGGACGACTTCACCGACCCATGGCGACGCTCACCCGACGCCATAGCGCTCCAGCACGGCTTTTCGCGCAACGGCAAGTTCTGGTACAACTGGCCGCCCCTGCTGAGCCGGGAGTACCGGGTCATCCGACCCGATATGCGCGGGATGGGTCAGTCCACCATCGACCCGGCGCGGTACGAGCCCACGCTGGATACCCTGATGGCCGACCTGCTGGCCATCCTGGACGACGCCGGCGTGGAGCGGGTGGTGTACGTGGGCGAGTCCTTCGGCGGCATCATGGGAATGCAGTTCGCCCACGACTACCCGGAGCGGTGCCGGGCGCTGGTGCTGTGCAACTCGCCGTGCCGGTTGACCCGACGGGAGAGCGCGACGTCCGGTCCGCCTCCGGCGGACTGGCTGGCTACCATGGAGCAGGGCGGCATCGGCGCGTGGTCGGCAGCAACCATCAACTTCCGCCTGGATATGCGCCACGCCGATGAGGGGCTGAAGGACTGGTACATCGCCGAGATGGATAAAACTCCCGCCGAAATCGGCCAGGCCCTGCACAGCTATCTGGACAGTCTCGACTTCGGGCCGCACCTGAAGGACATCACCGTGCCCACGCTGCTGCTCACCGGCGACGAATCCCTGACCACCAGCATGGAGCAACAAGAGTTCATGGCTTCAGAGATCCCGAACAGTCGCCTCGATGTATGGCCGGGTTTGGGACACGGCGTGAACGTCATCTACCCCCAATGGTGCGTAGAACGGATGCGGCTTTTCCTGGGGGAGAGCGGGGGGTGATGGTTGAGATTCGCCACCAGATACCGTACCGGCGGTGGCGAATGACTTGCGTGCGCTATACTGCGTTCAGCGTCCGAGACTAACCAGTCCGTATTGCCTTACTGGATGTTGGAGGTCCTGAATGACTACCGCCAGGAAATTGCTGACCGCCGACGACCTGCTGGCAATGCCGGAGGACGGTAAAAAGTACGAACTGGTGCGGGGAGAGTTGATTGAAATGCCCCCTCCCGGAATTATGCACGGCATTGTCACCGACCGCATTGGCCGGCGCATCGGTGATTTCGCGGAGCGTCTTGGGTTGGGCATTACCTCTGGCGACGTGGGAATCTACGTTGAGCAAGACCCCGACACGGTTCGCGCCCCCGATTATGTATTTATCTCCCGTGACCGACTGCGTGAGCCGCTGCCGAGCAGCGGCTACGCCCGCGGGCTCATCCCCGACCTGGTGGTGGAAGTGATTTCACCCGGCTACTCCGTATCGGCGGCTGAAACGCGGGCTCGGATGTGGCTGGCGGCCGGCGCGCGGCTGGTGGTGGTGGCATATATCGATGCGCAGGAGATAGTTGCCTATAGCGATGACGGTACGGTTCGGCGGTTCGGCGTGGGGGACACGCTGACGTGCGATCCAGTCTTGCCGGGATTTGCCTGCCCGGTTGCAGAGGTTTTTGCCCCGCTGTAGTCGCGCCTCGGGCAGCCAAAACAGGCGATAAGGGCAGCCGACGGCGGCAGAATGTCGTCAAGGCGGGCCGTCTCCCCAGTAAGGCCCGCCGCCGTCCGGAGGGCCGTTTCCCGGCGTTTCCGTACAGTGGAGGCGAGCCTGGCGCAGGTTGCGCTGGGTTAGCTCATCGTCGGGATTCAGCCGGCTGGCCTGCTCCAGGTCGCGCAACGCCAAGCGGTATTCACCCATGCAGAGCAGGGCGTAGCCGCGGCAGTTGTAGGCGTCGGCATACTCCGGGGCCAGCGCGATGGCGCGGGTGAAATCGGCGACGGCCCGACCGTGTTCGCCCATCAAGCCCCAGGCCAGGCCGTGATGATACCAGGCGTCGGCGTTATCGGGATCGATGTTGACGGCCTGTTCAAATTCCGCCATGGCGGGTTCAAATTTTTCCTCGCGGCGATAGGCGATGCCGCGGCTGATATGTTCCTCGGCGTCATTCGCAGCCCGGTTGGCGTCAGGAGGGGCGGTAGGCGGTTGTAGTGTTGGTTCCGGCGTGGTCGGCTGCGGCTTTGGTTCGGGCGCGGGGGCCGGCTCCGGTTCAGGTTCCGGCGAGACATCGGCCGGCGCCGGGTCGGGCGCCTTCGGCGTGGGCACGCCGTAACGCCGGATGCGCAGCCGGTGCTTCGCCCGGTTCACTCGATCCGACTCATTGACGGCGCCGACGGCGGCCAGCAGCCGCCCCACGGAGTCCAGAGCGCGGTCCAGGTCGTCGTCGTCAAAAGATTCCTGGTGCGCCCAGCGGTTGCGGGTTTCGCGGATTTCGGAAACCAGGCTCCGCTCAACGGGCCCGAGGCAATCGCGGAAAACGTCGTTCCAGGCGATTGCCATCACGCGCAGCGTCACGGCAACGTCGCCGGCGATTTCGCCCAGGGCATCGGTATCGGCAGGGTCAAAGTGGCCGGCGGCTACCGCATCTTCCATCTTGCCGGCAACGTAGGGGCCAAGGCCGTCGGCCAGCAGGTTCAGGGCGTTTCCGACCAGGCTGTGATTGTTATGGGACACGGTGGTAGTCATAAAAAGTTCCGCAGGGATGTCGCCGGCCCGTGGCCGGCGACGAGCTTAAAATCGGCGACGGCAACATAGCACAATGCGGCCTGCCCTCTATGCAGACAGGCCGCGCAGTTTTGGCGATTTGAGAACCGGATGGCGGCAGCCCGCCAACTTTCCGCCGTCGCCAACTTTCGATTGGTTTATACTACGCTCAGCGAGCGAGACTACTGAGTCACCTTCGCCTGACCGTCCCGCCGGAGGCCCTCCAATGACTACCGCCAGGAAATTGCTGACCGCCGATGACCTGCTCGCGATGCCCGACGACGGCAAAAAATACGAACTGGTACGGGGAGAATTGATCGAAATGCCGCCACCAGGGTTCATGCACGGACTCGTTGTCAGACGCATTGGACAAGGCTTTGGGAATTTTGTTGACGAGCATAGCACGGGTTTCGTCGTAACGTCCGAAGTCGGCATCTACTCTGAACGCGATCCGGACACGGTTATCGCCCCGGACTGCGCGGTTATTTCACTGGAGCGAATCCCCACGCCATTCCCCACGCGCGGTTACATTTTCGGCGTTGTTCCCGACCTGGTGGTGGAAGTGATTTCACCCGGATACTCGACGGCGGCGGCGGAAGCCCGGGCGCAGATGTGGCTGGCCGCCGGCGTACGGCTGGCTCTGGTGGCGTACATTGCCACGGAGGAGATAGTGGCCCATTCCGACGACGGCACGGCGCGTCGTTTCGGCATCGACGACACGCTGACCTGCGAGCCAGTACTGCCCGGATTCGCCTGCCAGGTTGCGGAGATTTTCGCTCGACATTAGGCAACGGCGGGGCAAAGCGAATAAGGATGCGAGGACTTTGGGACAGCACCGATGGTGGCAGGTTCGTGATAGAATCAGCGCATACGGTTGGTCAACGGGGGTAACGGACATGGAACTGTTTGAGCCAATCCTTGGAATGACCATGATGGTGATTGGGCTCATCATGGTGTTGGGCGGGATGGGACTGCTGTTTTACTCGATTTGGACAAGCGGTAGGAGGAAATCGCAGTCCGGGCCTGTTACTGACGGCCATGCTGAGGTAGAGCCATCGTGAACGGTGTATTGGCCACTGCTGGCGTCCTTATTGTCCTGTTTGGTCTGGTGGTTCTGGGCGGAGGCGTGCTGGTGTGGATGGCGCCGGTTCCGGCGGATGACATGACCCCGGCAAGGGAGATCCTGCTCAACATCGCCGACGGATGGTAAAAGCATCGGTGGGCGCAATCATCGGGTTCGCCGGCTCGCGCCTTGCGGTCAGAAGAAGTAGTGCCTTCGGAACGACGTAAAGAAACCCCACCGGGCGGATTCGGGGATGGCCGGGGCTAGCTTATTTGCGGGTATGGCCAAATCTCTAACGCTCGCTCCGCGAGGATCCTCCCGCGCTCTTCCATCTGCTCAGCTGTCCACTCCGACTGTTTGCGGACGTATTGATTCAAGCGCACCGCACTTCCGTTGAATCCACCTTTGCGGGTTTTCTTCTGTTCAAAAGGATGGTTGGACATCTCCGGATTATGGGCGGTGAGGGTCAGGTTGCCCAAACGGGGTAACCACTGCCCATGTACTGAGTCTGCATTTTCACCGAGCATACATCGCCATTCGTCCGTTAGACCCTGCGGCATGATGTGCTCGATGGTGTATTCGCTGACAGGGCTGGGTTCCCGCTGCCCTTCGTTCTCCAAACGGTCAAGTAATTCTTTACAGGGCCCACGATTCCAATAGAGTTCGTATTCCTGCAACGCTTGACGAAACTCGTCATCGTTGGGAAATCGCCACGGCCAATAATACTGTCCCTGGGATGCCAGCCGGCCCTGTATCATACTCCAAGGGGAATCCTCACCCGTCAGCGCATGGGCAATGCGCGTGAAAATTGACCAGTAGCTGCTGGCGTAAGTCCCAAAGCCCAGGATCGCCCGGCGAAAGAGGTAGCACTCGATGTACTTGAGAGACCGGACAAAGTTCGTCTCAGTCAATGCTCCATTCTCATAGAGCTCGTAAAGTCGCATCACCAGCAGCGCCGATGATATTCCGCGACTTCGCACGTTGCGCACTGTAGCCGAAAGACGGGCAGTCGGCATTGGCTTGCGCCCGGTAAAGGCAGCGTAATAGCCGGCAAATCGCCGCATATCATCCAGCAATGTTTCAACTGTAATCTCGGGATCCTGCCGGTTTTTGAATGCTTTGAATTCATTATAGACTTGGTTGACTTGAGGTCGTCGATTAGCTTGCAGTTTCAGAGGGATGTAGTCGCTGAGAAATTGGTCCAATGCGCCGGTGTCCGTTTTGCCGTCACTGCCTCGGTACATTGTCTCGATGTTAAGCCAGTACCCTTCATAGAGGCGTGTTTGCTCGGATTCGGGCAGCCCCATCAGCAGGTAATTGCGTACCAGGTCGCTTGGCGCCAGCGATACGCCTGTTGAGTTCATGCTTTCAAAGACAGCTTGGGGTTCGTCGAGGTCCGGGTCGAGTGAAATTTCCACGATCCTTAACCCGGCCGCTCCCTGATAGATTGAAGCCAAGTCAACGTCAGTTGAGTTCAGCATCTCTCGGAAGTATTTATAGGCGTTCTCTATCAAGTCAGACTTGTTGCCTATCAGGTTGTCCAGGGGCTTTCCATCCGCTATGGCCCACAAGGTATCCCTGTCTGAGTGCCTGAGCGCGAGCTTATACCTGAGGTCACCCTGTACCGCCGTGTTTCTGACGCAAAGCAGGTCCACCTGTTCCGGGGTAGGAACGCCATTATCATTGGGCGGAGGATTATCCGTGATGTGGTCCCGGAAGGCAGTGAACAGGATGGTCAGCGTGGTAAGCCGCTGTTGCCCGTCAATGACCAAATAGCTGGGGCTCGCGGCAAAGGCAATGTCCGGGACATGGACGATTGAACCAACAAAATGTCCTCGTCCGGCGCTGTCGGAGCCGGCGCGAAGTATGTCATCCCACAGCTGGCGCCAGTTGCGCCGAGACCAAGTGTAATCGCGCTGAAAGACCGGGATTATAAATTGCTTGTTGCCGTTCAGTAGGGAGCCAATGGTTGTATTAGCAGCTTGCATGACGCTTTCTCCCATTGCGGAACACAAGGGCAGGGATAATGCCTGCCCCTTGTGCTCTCGAGATCTGTTACAGCCTGCAATCAGCAGGTCTGTTCAGTCCTACTCCTCGTCTCCGTACTGCTCCTTCAGCATCTCCACCACTGCCGGGTCGGCCAGCGTCGTCGTGTCGCCCAACGCCCTACCCTCCGCAACGTCGCGCAGCAGGCGGCGCATGATTTTGCCGCTGCGGGTCTTGGGCAGCTCGGCGGCGAAGTAGATGTCGTCGGGCCGGGCCATGGGGCCGATTTTGCCGGCGACGTGCTGTTTCAGCTCCGTGATTACGTCGTCGGAGCCGGCCACCTGGTCTTTCAGGGTTACGAAGGCCACGATGGCCTGGCCTTTCACGTCGTGGCTGCGCCCGATACAGGCCGCCTCGGCGACCTTCAGGTTGTCCACCAGCGCCGACTCCACTTCCATGGTGCTGATGCGGTGGGCCGATACGTTGATTACGTCGTCCACCCGGCCCAGCAGCCAGAAGTAGGACTCTTCGTCCAGCTTGGCGCCGTCGCTGGTGAAGTAAATGCCTTCGTAGTTGGACCAGTACTGCTGCACGAACCGCTCCGGGTCGCCGTAGATGCCGCGCAGCATACTGGGCCACGGCTTGCGGATGACCAGGTAGCCGCCACCGCCGGGGCCGATCTCGTTGCCCTGCTCGTCCAGGATGGCCGCGTCGATGCCGGGGAAGGGCTGCGTCGCCGAACCCGGTTTGAGCGTCGTGATGCCGGGCAGGGCGGAGATCATCACCGCTCCCGTCTCGGTCTGCCACCAGGTATCCACCACCGGGCAGCGTCCGCCGCCGATGTGCTGCCAGTACCAGACCCACGCCTCGGGGTTGATGGGTTCGCCCACGGAGCCAAGCAGGCGCAGTGAGGACATATCGCGCCGGTTGGGATACTCCTCGCCCCAGCGCATGAAGGTGCGGATGGCGGTGGGCGCGGTGTAGCAGATGGTGCAGGCGTACTTCTCCACGATGGCCCAGAAGCGATCCCGGTCGGGATAGTCCGGCGAGCCTTCGTACATCACCGTGGTCGCGCCGTTGGCCAGAGGGCCGTAGATGATGTAGCTGTGGCCGGTGACCCAGCCGATGTCGGCGGTGCACCAGTAAATATCGTCTTCCTTGAGGTCGAAAATCCACTTGCTGGTGGCGTAGGTGCCGGTCATGTAGCCGCCGGTGGTATGGACGATGCCCTTGGGCTTGCCGGTGGTGCCGCTGGTGTACAGCATGAACAACATATCCTCGCTGTCCATCACCTCCGGCTCGCAGTTGAGCGGCTGGTCGGCAACCAGGTCGTGCCACCAGACATCGCGGCCTTCCACCATGGGCACGTCGTGGGCGGTGCGCTTGACGACGACGACTTTCTCAACGGGAGTGTCGCCCTCAATGGAGGCGTCGGCGTTCTGCTTGAGCTGGATAATGCCGCCGCGCCGCCAGCCGCCGTCGGCGGTAATCATCACCTTGGACTGGGAGTCCTCGATGCGGTCGCGCAGGGACTCGGCGCTGAACCCGCCGAAGACGATGCTGTGGGGCGCGCCGATGCGGGCGCAGGCCAGCATGGCGATGGCCAGCTCCGGCACCATGGGCATGTACAGGGTGACCCGGTCGCCTTTCTCCACGCCCAGGCTCTTCAGGCCGTTGGCGAACTTGCAGACCTCCCGGTACAGGTCCTGATAGGTATAGACCTGCCAGTCGCCCGGCTCGCCCTCCCAGATGATGGCGGCCTTGTTCTTGCGCGGCCCCTTGAGATGCCGGTCGATGCAGTTGTAGGCGGCGTTGAGCTTGCCGCCGATGAACCACTTGGCAAAGGGCGCGTCGGACCAGTCCAGCACGGTATCCCAGGGCTCAAACCAGTCCAGTTCGCCGGCGAAGCGGGCCCAGAAAGTTTCGGGGTCGCGGGCGGCCTCTTCGTACACGGCGGGGTCGGCGATGTTGGCGTGGGCGGCGAACTCGGGCGGGGGCGGATAGGTGCGGTCTTCCTGCAACAGGGCTTCAAAAGCGCCGGTGTTTTGCGTCCCGTTACTTTGAGTCATAGTAGCGAACCTCCGGGGCGGCGAATGCCATCCATAATCACGGCCAGATATTAGCACATCACGGTTGGGCCTGGCCGGCGTGATAGAATCCGCTCACCGTCAACCCTTGGCTCCGGGCGCGAAAAGCGCGGAGGAATCCCAGATGACCACAACGACCTCGCTGACGATGACCGGAATGCCGCCAGCCCGACCCTTCAGCCCGCCGGAGTGCGCCGCCCTGGCGCAAGCCGGCATCATCGACGCCGACGAGCAGGCCGACGTGCTGGCCGGCCGTCGCCGTTTCACGGTGGATGAGTACCTGGCCATGGAAAAGGCGGGGATACTGCACGAGGACGACCGGGTTGAACTGATTGACGGGGAGATAATCATTATGCCGCCGCTCGGCGAACCTCACGAGTCCAGCACCGACTGGCTGACCAGGCTGTTCGTTCCGCCTCTGATTGGCCGCGCCATTGTGCGAGTGCAAGGGTCAATCCGGCTGAACGAACGCAGCGCCCCACAACCGGATATTGCCGTGTTGCGAGAGCGTCCTTTGAGTGAGATGGGGCCATACTTCCCGCCCGACGTGCATTTGGTCATTGAGGTTTCGGACAGCACGCTGGCCTATGACCGGGGCGCCAAGCTGGCGCGCTACGCCGCGGCCGGCATTCCGGAGGTATGGGTGGCTAACCTGCGAGCGCAGGAAGTTACAGCCTACGCCGAGCCGTCAGGTTCTGAATACACCAGCGTCCGCACCTACCGGGTTGGCGAGAGCATCAGCCCGCGCGCCTTCCCCGACGTAATGCTGGCCGTGGCCGACTTCATGCCACCGCCTGGGGCGAGCGACGAGACGCCGTAATCTCTGTGAATCTCGCGCTGGACGCAAAAAGATCGGAGGCGTTCCTAATGACCACAACCACCACGCTGACGATGACCGGAATGCCGCCGGCCCGCCCCTTCAGCCCGCAAGAGTGCGCCGCCCTGGCCCAGGCCGGCATCATCCACGCCGGCGAGCAGGCCGACGTGCTGGCCGGCCGTCGGCGCTTCACGGTGGACGAATACCTGGCCATGGAAGTGGCCGGCATCTTGCATGAAGACGACCCCGTTGAGCTCATTGATGGAGTGATAATTCTTATGCCGCCTATCGGCCTTCGCCACACCGGTGGCACTGACTGGATCAACACGCTGCTGCTTCCACCGCTGATTGGACGTGCCACGGTGCAGATGGCTGGGCCTGTCTATTTGAACGACGACACCGCTCCGCAGCCTGATGTCGCCCTGAAACGTTGGACCGCGCCCGGAACCGGACCGCTGACACTGACAACGCCCGACGACGTGTACCTGGTCATCGAGTTCGCCGATAGTTCCCTGGCCTTTGACCGGGGCGCCAAACTGGCGCGGTACGCCGCGGCCGGCATTCCGGAGGTATGGGTGGCTAACCTGCGGACGCGGGAGGTTACAGCCTACGCCGAGCCGATGGGTTCGAAGTACGCCGCAGTCAGTGTTTATGAGGCTGGCGACAGCATCAGCCCGCGAGCGTTCCCGGACGTGGTACTGGCAGTGGCGGACTTCATGCCGCCAGCCGACGAGTAGATTGGAGAAACGCCATGACAACCACCACGTTGACGATGGTCGGAATGCCGCCGGCCCGCCCCTTCAGCCCGCAAGAGTGCGCCGCCCTGGCGCAGGCCGGCATCATCCACGCCAGCGAGCAGGCCGCCGTGCTGGCCGGACGCCGCCGTTTCACGGTGGACGAGTACCTGGCCATGGAGGTAGCCGGCATCCTGCACGAGGACGACCGTGTTGAACTGATTGATGGGGAGATAGTCGTTATGCCGCCTATTGGTGATCGCCACACGGGTGGCACTGACTGGACAACTACATTGCTCGTTCCGCCACTATTGGAGCGCGCAACGGTGCGGATAGGCGGCCCCATCTATCTGAACGACCGCAGCGCGCCCCAGCCCGACGTCGCCCTGGTAAGATGGAATCCACCCGGTTCCGGCGTGACCGGACAAACGACGCCGGACGACGTGTACCTGGTCATCGAATTCGCCGACAGCTCGCTACGGTATGATCAAGGGGCGAAGCTGGCACGATATGCCGCCGCCGGCATCCCGGAGGTGTGGATCGCCAACCTGAGGGCGCGGGAAGTGACGGCCTACGCGGAGCCGGCGGGCGCGGGGTACGCCAGCGTCCGCACTTACCAAGCCGGCGAGAGCATCAGCCCGCGCGCCTTTCCCGACGTGGTATTGGCGGTGGCAGACTTCATGCCGCCGGCCGGCCCGGACTCGCCCGTGACGTAATTGCCATCTGCGCTGTTGGGGCAGGCTATGGAAGCGGGCTGTACCATTTGAGCCGAATCGCATCGGCCTTGGCGACGACATCATTTGGAACGTTGAACGCGGCCTATCCTAGTTTGTCAGGCTATAGCCTAGTGTCCTGTATTCAAAGTTCGTTGGCAAAAGTGCGCGACGCTGGCCAGGATCTGATCCGCGGTTTTCGTCCAGACAAATGGCTTGGGGGCTTCGTTGGTGAGGTCCAGGTAGCGGTAGATCGCCGCTTCCAGTTCTCCGCTGCTCTGATGCACTCCGCGCCGCAGCTGCTTCTCCGTGAGTAGCGCAAACCATCGCTCCACCAGGTTCAGCCAGGACGCGCTGGTCGGGGTGAAGTGCAGGTGAAAGCGGGGACGCTTGGCCAACCAGTTCCGGATCAACGCCGTCTTGTGGGTGGCGTAGTTGTCCACGATCAGGTGGACGTCCAAGTCAGGGGGCACTTCCGCCTCGATGGTATCGAGGAACTTGCGGAACTCCACCGACCGGTGGCGTTGGTGGCAGCGGCCAATCACCTTGCCGCTCTGGGCGTCCAAAGCGGCAAACAGCGACACCGTGCCGTGACGCAGGTAGTCGTGGGTGCGTCGTTCCACTTGTCCGGGGCGCAGGGGCAGCAACGGACGGGTGCGGTCCAACGCCTGGATCTGGGACTTCTCGTCCACGCACAGGACCAAGGCCCGGTCCGGCGGGTCCAGGTACAGACCCACGATATCGCGCACCTTCTCAATGAAAAAGGGGTCCGACGACAACTTGAAGACTTCAGTGCGGTGAGGCTGCAATCCGAAGGCGCGCCAGATGCGGCTGACGGTATTGTGGCTCAGGCCGCAGCGTTGGGCCATGGCCCGGGTGCTCCAGTGGGTAGCGTCCCGGGGCGTGGTCTCCAGCGTCAACGTAATCACTCGCTCCACGTCGGCATCGGTAACCGAGCGCGGGCGACCGCTGCGGGACTCGTCCGACAGCCCCTCCAGTCTCCGCTCCACAAACCGCGACCGCCACTTGCCTACGGTGGCTCCCGACACCCCCAAGTCGGCCGCCACCGCGGTGTTGCTGCGACCTTCCGCGCAAGCCAAAATCATCCGGGCCCGCAGCGCCAAAGCTTGGGCGGTCTTCGGGCGACGCTCCCATCGCTCCAGGGTTTCCCGTTCCGTGTCGTCCAAGATCAATGGTGGCATCGGGCGTCCCATGGCCATGGTCATCCTCCATCTGGGCGGCTCACCCGGAGAATACCTCATCGCTCACGCTTCCGCTACTTACTTCGGTTACAGGACACTAGCATTGTAAGCCCTAATCGGGCGGCCTGTTTTCCGGGGCGTTCATCTTGCCAGACCAGTGCTTTTCCACGATTTCGGACTGGTCGCGGAAAGCCTGCCGCACTTCGGATATGCCGGCCTTGCCGCCTGATTCCCCTGTTTCGAGGGACAGGTGGTAAAGCCGTTGCAGCCCCGTGTAGTACTCCTCGTAGCCCATGGTTTCCGCCAACTCACGGAACAACCCCAAGCCTAAACTGAAGCCAAGGTGAAATCTACATGGTCAATGCAGGGAGAAAGGACTTGGGTATTGTCAGTGAAGTTCTGCGCCTGGGCCTGAAGCTCGGTGCGGCAACGGCGTTTGACTTCCTCCTGACGGTGCACCAGATCGGCGAAAAAACCGCCTACCTTCTCTCGGACGGCAGCGCGAGTGCCCAGGCACAAATTGGCCGTCACTTCTTGGCGCGCCCAGCCCCAGATCGCTTCATCAGCGTTGAAGTCCGGACTGTAGGCGGGCAAGTTCACCAGGCGCAGGTTCAGGTTGGGCGTGGTGAGATAAGCCCGGATCGCGTCGCCCCGATGGGCTGGCGAATTGTCCCAAATCACCGTCAGTGGTTCGGCGTGTTGCGCCCGTAGCTGCCCCAGGAAGTCGGCAGAGGTGGTCCGCCTGTGGCGGATTGCCCTCCAGTTCCATCACCTCCACCTCTCCGGTCTCCAGGCATCCGCCTGCGGCGGACCGAGTAGTAGCTGACCTTCTCCCCACGTCGCGGGCTGGTGGAATCCACCAGGGCCTGCCCCGTACCCCGATACGGGGGCCGGTTCACCTTTCAGCGTCCACTTGCCCCGCAGATCAGCATCAGCCTGAAAGTGGGCCTCGTCGGCGAAGAATATCTTGGCTCCAGTTCGTCGGGCAACAGCGGTAAGAGCGGCATATTCCCCCACAAAGGCGTCCCGGCACGCCGGGTCCGCCTTGCGTAGCCGCTTCTTGGGACGCTTCAGCGCAAATCCCAACCGATGCAGGTAGTTCAGACAACCACTGCGGCTCAACGTCAACCCGAAACGGTCCTCCACAAATTGCCGCACCGCCTTCCAGTTCCAGTTGGACAGTCCGATGCCGGCCTGCGATGGCAACCCCTGCACCGCCTTTTTCAACTCCGCGCATTGCTCCATGTCCAACGCGGGGGGGAACCACCGGTCTGCTCAAAAACCAGCGCCTTGGGACCGCCTTCGGCGAATGCCTTGGCCCATTGGCCTATGGTGTGGGCATCCCGCTCCAGGGCTCGGCCCACCGCCGCCGCCGTCCATCCCTGGGTCAGCAGCCAAACCGCATGCCATCGCTCCCGTTCCCGGGGCGTCGGCGCTCGGTACATCCGCCGACGCACCTCAGCCTCGTCCATGCACCACTGCTCCAGCAACCCAACTATCTCCTGCATACCCATCTACCCCCTCAGATCTCCCAAACGACCGTCCAACTTGCTCCCAATTCTACCCAACACCAATGCGGGTTTCACCTTGGCTTCGGTTTAGGTAGTACTTGCAGCTTGACTTCGCAGATTTTCCTCGTTCAGTATGCATCTTCAGGTCGTGGGCGTCGCAATCCCCACGACGGTTTATTTGTAACATGTCCTGTGGTACTTCTGAGGGCGATCTGCCCTCCAGCCGGTATATGTATTCGAAAGTGGTGGCCACACCTTCATTGAGCCAGGATTCCCCATAGGCTGAATTGAAGTAATAGTGGGCGACCTCGTGGGTATATGTTGAATGGAGCACGTCTTTCCCGGAAGCGTACCGAACCGGTTTCTCATTTCTGGTATGGATGCCGATGGCGAAAGAGTGAAATTGAGCGCCGGGTCCCTCATGTGTTATTGCCAGGTCGTGAATTACTACTATGAGGTGAGGGACAGGCAGCGGAAGTTGCATCCCACCCTCGACCAAGTCCACGGCGAATTTTAAGCCTTGCGCCGCTCCGTCCCAGCTAGGGTTCTCGGTGCGGACGATACTGATTTTCAGGTCGGGCGATAGTACCGTTCCTTCAGCCAGTACCTCGATGTCGGCGTAGCCGGGGTTGAGCATACGACGAACTTCCCCGGCTTCCCTGATGATGCCTACAGCGGTCACCAGGGTGGTGAGGTCGTCAGTGATGCCGTTGCCGAGCGTCGGGTGTTCCAGAATTACGTCAAGCGTGTCATCGTGGCGAGGATTCGATAGCGCGTGCAGCGCCAGAACATCGTCGATTTCCAGGGTTTTCAAGAAAGGCATGGTGATGATGTCTGCTGCAGCTTCCGAATCACTTCGACCTATCCGGCGCAGGTATTCGATGGCCTTGGCTTCGTCAGCAGTGATGTCGTCCTGAACCCAAGACAGTTCGATCATCCGCTCGGTCTGTTCGGGGGTATCTTCCACCCCTCGACGCAAGTGCTCGATGACCTTGCCTTCGTCAGCAGTAATCCCGTCCTGAATCCATGATAGTTCGATCATACGCTCGGCCAGCGCGGGAGCCATAGCGTACCTATGCACATGATAGATCCCATCTATGACACTGGCCTCGTGGTCGGCGATGCTGTCATCTTGAATCCAGGGCAGATTCAGCATTCGCTTTCCCAGTGTGGGAGCATACCTGATGGTCCAGGCCAAATAAAATATAACGCGGGCTTCGGCGGTTGTGATACTGTCCTGAACCCACGGCTTTTGCGATATTTGCTCGGACTGTTCAGGGTGGTATTGCGCCAGCCAGCGCATCTGGAAAATGGCTTGTGCCTCGTCCGCAGTAACAGCGTTGTCCTGCACCCAGGACATTTCCATCAGGATATTGAACGTATCGGGATACCACCGAGCCGCCCTAATCAGTTGTTCGGCAGCCTCGCGTTCGGAGTCGGCAACGCCGGTTGCCACCCAAGGCAACGCCTTGATTTGATTCGCCAACGCCGGTTTGTTCTGTTCCAGCCAGTCGGCGTGTTCCAGGTCGGTGAAGAAGGCGAGCGGCTTGAAATCTATTCGGGATACGGCGGAGTCCTTGCGTTCGGTAAGTCCGCCGACTCGGAGGTGCGCAGCATCTTCCGACTCGTCGTATCGCACGTCGGAGTTGAATAGGGCATTTTCAGAAGCATCCCAAGGATAACTGGTAGATCCCCACGTTGCCGGCACGCCATCGCCCAGGGGCCGCTTCACGCTGACGTGCCACTGCGGAACATCGACGGGCCGAATCTGAGGGTTGCCGTACAATTCAATCGTCGCGGAAGCGCGCGGATTGAACGTGGCCCTGCCATCGTTGTTAAGGGGAAATTTCAGCGAACCAATCCAGGTTGTTTCGCCGGTGGCCAGGTCAGTAATCCACAGGCCAAACCATTCACCGTCGGATTCAAGCGCGTCGGGGGCAATGCGGATGCGATAGTCTCCCGCGCTCCAGTCGTAAGACCGCCGGACCCCCAAAAAGCCGCCTTCGTGCCGGCCCAGTTCGTACCAGCCATCGGTTTCGTCCCATCTGGCGTTGGCCAAATCGTCCGTCTGCCACCGGGAGAAAATTACCCCTTTCCCGCGTCCGTTAGCGTCAGTTTGCAACCCGAAATAGAACCCGGCGCCGGAGATGTCGTTTTGAAGCAGAATCAGGTATAACCCATGCTGGTCCGACCAATCTCCCACGTCGTTATGGATAGTGAAGTCGGTTGACAACTTCCGGAAACCGGCCTGGCCGGTATCCCAACGCCAATCGATGTATGCGGGGGCCATGGGCGGCTGTATTGCTTCATAAAGGTATTCCCGACCCGGAATCTGCGCCGGCGTGGCGGATTGGACAATTGACCAATCTCCCAGCGCTTCGCTGAAGTCGGTCCAGTTGAAGCGCATCCCCCGCGCGATGAAGTAGTACTTCGCGCCGCCGTCCAATCCGCTGATGGCGCCTTGCGTGGCAGTGAAAGCGCGCATCTGGCCGTTGGCATAGTTTCCCGCCATCACGTCGTCGTGCTTGAGGAAAAGGACCATATAGACTTGGGCGTTGTCCGCGGCGTTCCAGGCGAGGCGCACCGTGCCGTCGGCCTGGCCGGCGGTGGTGGCGGCTAGGCCGGTGACCTTGCCGACGGTTTGCGGTTCCGACTGCGCGGCGGCGGGAGACGCGGTAATGCCGAAAAGCAGCAGCGCGGCCATGCCACTCCTACCAGAACTACTACCAACCAGGGATGGCCCTGGACGAACTTGAACAATGATGCGTTGCCCGTGCCGCTTTTAGACATGATAAATTCCGAATATGTCACGCAACACGATAATATATGATACAGATTCATGCCACCGCCGGTCAACAGACTATGAGTCTGGCACAGGTCCGGGACCTGGCGACGCCGGCATTGGTCACGGCAGCGGGCCGTACCAGCGGGCGATTATTTCGTCCACCTTGGCGGCAACGGCGTCGGATACGCCGGATTTGAAGGCGGTGGCCACGTGGCAGATGTTCAAGTCGGCGCCGTCGCAACCGTCAGTGGGGTCGTCGTGTCGGGTTTTCAGGTACAGGCTGCGGAAGCCCCGCCGGAAAGCGTCCTCGCCCAGGGTGTGGTAGAGATCCAGGAAAAACCGTTCGCCCAGCGAGTAGTTGCATCGGAACGCGTTGGTGTTCACTTTGGCGTCCAGGCGCTCCAATTCGCCGATGGTTTTGGCGGAGGCGCACGGTTTGTTGGTGACTTCCACCGGCGCGTCAACGCGCTTATTTTCCGAGATGGAGGCCAGCAGTTCGGCGGCCGCTTCATCAATCCAGTCCCGGTTGCCGCCGTCCCAGAAGTAATGAGCCACCTCGTGAGCGATCACAAACGGGGTGCGATCCCATAACCTCCCATTTTCCACGTCGTACAGCAGCGACATCGCCATGTGCGTTCCGAAATTGGTTCCCCCCAAGGGGTTGACGGTAGCGTCGTCAAAATAAAGCGCGATGTAGTTGGTGGGGAAAGGCTGGCCCATGAACTCCTCAATCGTCCTCACGCTCCGCTCCAGAAAGTCCATGCTCGGCGTGACCTGGTCGCGGATACGGATGATTGCCAGCGACACTTCACCGGACCGTGGCAGCCTTATGACGCGCTCTTCTACGTAAACGCCGCTTCCCGCCAGCAGGACATTGACGGACCTGGGTCGATACGAATATGTGCCGCCCACCAGGGCGACGATTTTGGCTTCTTCATCCGTGATGCCGTCGCTGAGGGTGGGGTGGGTCATCGTATCCAGGAAATTATCCTCATCGATACTCTCCAATCGTCGCAACGAACGCACCGCCAGAACATCCGGGCCCTCCACCGTTTCTAAAAATGGCATATCGAGAATCTGTATCGCTCTTTCAACCACTTGTTTATTTGGTTCGTCCTGGTACCAAGCCATTGGATACAGGTATCTGATGATCCTTGCTTCATCTCTGCTGATTTCGTCCTGCAACCACGATTTGGACAGCATCCGTTCCGCCAAATCCGGGGCGTACCGCGCCGCCCAGCGCAACCCGTATAAGGTTTCAGATTCGGCGACAGTGATGTCGTCCCCTAGCCAAGTCTTTTCCAGCAAACCTGCGAATAAGTCGGGGTGCCAGAGGGCAACCGCAATCAACAGTTCGGCGGCTTCGCGCTCGCCATCGTCAACCCCGTCGGCAACCCAGGGCAATCCGGCTATCTCGTTGGCCTGCGCCCGTCGGTTCCGTTCCAGCCATGCCCCGTGCTTCAAGTAGGCGATGGGGCTTGGCGGCCTGGGCGTACTGGTGGGACGCGGGGTAAAAGTTGGTTGGGGCGCGTTCGTCGGAGTGGGCTCCGGGGTTGCGGTGGGCCGGGGTGTATCAGTGGGGGATGGCGTGTTCGTGGGTGGCGCCGGCGTATCAGCCGGTGTATCAGTTGGCGGCGGCGGCGCGGTGTTCGTGGGCAGCGCGGCGGTCGCCGTGGGCGGCAAGGTTGGCGCGGCCGTGGGCAACTCGGTTGACGCGGGCGCCAGGGTGGCAGTTGGCGATGATGCCGTTGCCGGTGGCGGCACAGCGGTGGGTGGAATTGGCGTCGGCTCCGGCGACGTGCAGGCGGCTCCGGTCAAAGCCAGCGCAAGAGCAATCACGGCGAAAAGATTTCGGGCAGTCATCAACATCTATCTTACAACCCGGCGGCAGATTATGGCGTAAAATCCACTGCCATGCCCGCCGCTGCCGAAAGCGAACCCGTCGCGCCGACCAACCGCGTAACCTGGCGCACGATTGCGCTGGCTTCCGCCGCCGCCCTGGGCATGATCCTGGCGTCGCTGGATTTCGCGGTCAACGTGGGGCTGCCCGCCATGCGGGATGCCTTTGACACTGACCTGGCGTCCGTGCAGTGGGTCATTGTGGTGTTCATCGCCACCCGGGCCGGGCTGGCGCTGGGTTCGGGAGCCTTCGCCGACCGCTTCGGGCTGCGCCTGGTGTATCTGTTCGGCGCAAGTACCTACCTGGTGTCCATGGTGTGTATGTCCCTGGCGCCGACGCTGGAGGCGTTGGTGGGGTTTCGCTTCCTGCAAGCCTTGGGGACGGGATGCCTGTACAGCACGGCGCCGGCCATTGCCGCCTCCGTTTTCCCGGAGCATCGGCGGGGGCTGTCCATGGGGTTCACGTCGGCCAGCCTGGCGTCGGGAATGGTAATGTCAACGCTGGCGGCGGGGCCGCTGGTGCAGTTGTTCGACTGGCCGTCGGTGTTCTGGGGTCGGATCCCTCTCACCGTTCTCGCGCTGATCATCGGCCTGCTGGCGGTGCCGAAGTCCGTCAACGGCGGGTCGGGGGCGCATACGGGTCAGCGGTTCGACGTGGCCGGCGCAGCGCTGGTGCTGTCGCTGCTGTGGTGCCTGATGATCGGGCTGCGGCTCGGACAGGCCATCGGTTGGACCTCGCCGGTGGTCATCGCGCTGCTGGCGGCGTCACCGGCGGTGTTGACGGCTCTGGTCCGGGTGGAGCGCAGAGCCGAACTGCCGGTACTGCCCGGGGCTCTAGCGCGATTGAGCGGATTCCAGACTGCGGCCGCGGCGATGTTTCTGGGTCATTTCTCCCAATTCGTGCTCTGGTTCATCTTCCCCTTTTATATCACCGATGCTTTGCATCGCAGCCCGGTGACTTTGGGGATACTTTTCGCCATCATGTCGTCGTCCAACATCCTCTCATCGCCGGTGGGAGGCTGGCTGTGCGACCGCTGGGGCATCCGCCCCGTGGGAACATTGGGCCTGGGCATGACGGCGACGGGACTGCTGGTTATGTCAGCCATGGACGACGGTTCGGCCATTTGGCATCCGGCTGGCGCAATAGCGATAGTGGGCCTGGGCGTGGGCTGGTTTCAATCAGCGGCCTACGCGCTGATGCTGGGAACGGTGCCCCCGGAACGATTCGGCACGGCGTCGGGAGCGATGTCCCTGGCCCAGGCGTCGGGCACGGTGCTGTGCGTAGCGATAGTCGGCGCGGTGTTCGCCGGCCTGAACGACCATTACGCTGCCGGTCATACTGCATCTAACGCCTTCCTGTTGGCCTACCGGGATGTGTTCCGCATCGGAGCGGCGACGGCGGCCGCGGCGGCAGTGGGCTTTGCGCTGCGGGCGCGACAGCCGTCCGTGGTCTGAAGCAGGATTTGCCGGATTTTGGAGGATTTTCTGGATAAGCCCAATCCGGAAAATCCCATAAATCTTGAAAATCCTGCTTCAGACAATTACCGCCGCCGCGCCGGCCGCAAGGTGCGGATGTTCCACAGCACAATCAGCGGTGTGATGACGACGGTGGGCAGTATCCAGGGAACCCACACCGGCTCCATGTCCACGTTCACCACTGTAACCGCCGTAATGGTGGCAATCGTGCCGGCCATCATGTTGGTCAGGTGCCGCGCCACCCGGCGCGCTCCGCCCGGCTGCGTCCGGTGAAACCGGCCGTCGGCGACGCTGAGGGCCAGGGCGATGCCGCCGAACGCCAGCAGCGTGACCCACTGCGAACTGCCCTGGAGTACGATGAACACCGCGTAGGCCCACATTGCCAGCCCCGTAATCGCCAAAATGCTCACCGCGGCCCAGTCCGCCGGATGGGCGCGACGCAGGCGATTGCGGGCGAACCGCCAACCGGCGAAGACCAGGTAGAAGCTGAAAAGGGCGATCAGCAACAGGAAAATGCTGCGTCCCATGACCGCCAGCGGAACGGCGGTTACGAACACCAGCGTCATGCCGATGGCGTACACTCGTCCGGCCAGGACGTGCCACCGTTCGCCCTTTGGCGTGATGAGGGCGATGGCTGCCGTGAGCAGGGATACGGAGCCGGCGGCGATGTGGACGACGAGGAGCGCCGGGGCAATCATGTTGCTAATTCAACCACTCCGGCGCATTCTATCCATTCGTGGTACCCGCGAAGCAGAGTTTTGACCTTTTCCGCCAGTTCGGCAACCAATGCCCCGTTGAAGTCGCTGACCTCAAAACCGTGGGCGATGGCGTTCCGGTATTCCATTATTTTGAGCAGGTGGTGATAATCGTCCCGGTCCATGGCGCCGTGGGCGACGGCCATGCCGAGAACGTAAGCCGGGTTGGTGGCCCGTTCGATGGCAATGCCCTCTGCTTTGACCATCATTCTGACCAGAGCTTCGGTAGCGGTCCAAGCCATTAGAAAAGCCGCTTCGGGCAGCCCGGCGTCAAGAGCCGTTTCGGCTTGGTCCAGCCGACTGAGAATACCGACTTCGTCTAGGGATTGGGCGTTTTCAGCAACGTCAAGTCCCGCCGGTTCGGCCACCAACTGCAACTCAAACTTCCAGCCGGGCCGGGAGTTGATGATGCGCTCGTAATCTTCAAGCGCAGGGTTGGCGGCCAGCGACGGCCGCGTTTTTACTTCGACGACCTTTATTTCGTAGCCGTTTTTGACTACCATATCAGCGCGATAACCGGGCAGAAACTCCAGCGGCACATCCCGCAATACCTGGCTGCCTTTTCCAAGATACTCCGCCGCTATAAGATCAGCATACTGCTTTTCGATTATAGCTAGTGTCCTGTAACCGAAGTAAGTAGAAAAAGCATGAGCGATGGGGTATCCTCCGGGTGAGCAGCCCAGATGGAGGACGACCATGGCCATAGGACGCCCGATGCCACCATTGATTTTGGACGACACGGAACGGGAAACCCTGGAGCGGTGGGTCCGTCGTCCGAAGACGGCGCAAGCTTTGGCGCTGCGGGCCCGGATGATTTTGGCCTGCGCGGCGGGCCGGAGCAACACCGCGGTGGCGGCCGACTTGGGAGTATCGGGGGCCACCGTAGGCAAGTGGCGGTCACGGTTTGTGGAGCGGAGACTGGACGGGCTGTCGGACGAAGCTCGCATCGGTCGCCCCCGGTCGATCACCGATGACGACGTGGAGCGGGTGATTACGTTGACGCTGGAGACCACGCCCCGGGACGCTACCCACTGGAGCACCCGGGCCATGGCCCAACGCTGCGGCCTGAGCCACAATACCGTCAGCCGCATCTGGCGCGCCTTCGGATTGCAGCCTCACCGCACTGAAGTCTTCAAGTTGTCGTCGGACCCCTTTTTCATTGAGAAGGTGCGCGATATCGTGGGTCTGTACCAGGACCCGCCGGACCGGGCCCTGGTACTGTGCGTGGACGAGAAGTCTCAAATCCAGGCGCTGGATCGCACCCGTCCGCTGTTGCCCCTGCGTCCGGGACAGGTGGAACGACGCACCCATGATTACCTGCGCCACGGCACGGTGTCCCTCTTTGCCGCTTTGGATACCCAGAGCGGCAAGGTCATTGGCCGCTGCCACCAACGCCACCGGTCGGTGGAGTTTCGCAAGTTCCTCGATACCATCGAGGCGGAAGTGCCCCCTGACTTGGACGTCCACCTGATCATGGACAACTACGCCACCCACAAGACGGCGTTGATCCGCAATTGGCTGGCCAAACGGCCCCGTTTCCACTTGCACTTCACCCCGACCAGCGCGTCCTGGCTGAACCTGGTGGAACGATGGTTTGCGTTGCTGACGGAGAAGCAGTTGCGTCGCGGAGTGCACCAGAGCAGCGGCGAGCTCGAAGCCGCCATCTACCGCTACCTGGACATCACCAACGAAGACCCCAAGCCCTTTGTCTGGACGAAGACTGCTGACCAGATCCTGGCCAACGTCGCGCACTTTTGCCAGCGAACTTTGAATACAGGACACTAGCTCGTCATTCACAATGGCTCTCCCGGATCCAGGGCATCACTTACACGAACGTAAATGAACTCTTTGTGGTTGCGGAGAAATTCGTTGAAAACCGGCGACGGTGTAGCGGTACGCAGCGCCCGATTCCAGCGCCGCTTGCGGCACAGCAGATCGGTTACTTCGCGGTCGTCAGGATAAACTAATCCCTTCAAGGCATCCAAAACTGGCTTGGGAATATTATCAACGTCCATCGTCGTGCTGTCAAAAATGTGAAAGATACTGACCATGACCGGCTCGTCAACTGGCGGCGAACCGTCCCAACGCCGTTCCGCAGCGTCGCGCACGTTCTGCGTCCACTGCCGCACCAGGGAGCGACGGCGGGCCGGCTGTGACGCTGGCGGCCCGTCCAGCGCAAATTCAAAAGGCAGCGCCATGCCCCGGCATTACTCCAACGCCCCCGCTTCCACCAGTTCGTGGTATTCCCCCTCGCTCAACCCCACTATCTCCCGCAGGGCATACTCCGTATCCTGCCCCAGCAGCGGCGCCGGCCGGTCCAGCCGTCCCGGCGTGAGGGACAGTTCCATTTCCGTATAGTCGGTGGCGTATGGCCCCATCTCAGGATGGTCCAGCCAGGTGAAATGGCTGCGATGCTGCATTTGGGCGTCCTCAAACAAATCTCGTGTATCGTTCACCACGCCGGACGGAACGCCAGCGGCCTGGAGGCGTCGCATCAACTCGTGCCGGTCCTGGTTCGCCGTCCAGGACGCGATGATGCCTTCCAGCTTGTCCTCGTGGGCCTTGCGCACGCGGAAGGTGCGGAACTCGCCGGACGCGATGTCGGAGTATCCATCGGCGGCGATTATGTCACGCAGATCTTCCCATTGTTCGTCGGTGAAGACCGCAATGGCAATCCAGCGGTCGGCCTCGCCGTTGGCGTCCGGAGCGCAGGGAAAGGCTCCATGTGGCGACGCGGACGGGTGGCGGTTGCCCACCAGCTCCGGCTCTCGCCCGTTCACGCCGGCGTCCAGCAGCATGGGGCCGCCGAAGTGCAGGCTGGTCTCCAGTTGGGACATATCCAGATGCGTTCCCCGCCCGGTGGCCCGCTGCCGGTCCACGGCGGCCAGGATGGCGGCTACGGCGAACTTGGGGCACACGAAGTCGGTATAGGCCCCATAGGGGTTCACCGGCCCCCGGTCGGGCCAGCCGATGATGTTGGTGTAGCCGGCCAGGGACGACAGCACCGCCCCAAAGCCTGGTTGGGTCTGCATCGGCCCGCCCCGGCCCAGCATGGACGCGCTGAACAGCACGATGCGCGGGTTGACCTTGCTCAACTCGTTGTAGCCCAGGCCCCAACGCTCCAGCGTGCCGGGGGTGAAGTTTTCCGTCACCACGTCGGCCCATTCCGCGATGCGCAATATCAGCTCCGGCGCGCGGGGGTGGCTCATGTCGATGGACAGGCCGTACTTGTTGGCGTTGTAGTTGGCGAAGTAGCCGGAACGGTTGATGCCCGCCTCACCGCCGGCGAAAGGCCCGGCCCGCCGCAGCGTTTCGGGCCGCTTGGCCGACTCCACCCGCAGCACTGTCGCGCCGTACTCGGACAGGTATTTGGTGGTCATAGGGCCGACGGCTACCCAGCAGAAATCCAGCACCTTCAACCCTTCCAGCGGCAAACCGGCCATACCAAATACTCCCAAAACATTAATTTACATGGATGTACAGGATGAAAAGGATAATATTATTTCTATCCTGTTTATCCTGTACATCCATGTAAATACTTAAAGCGCTCCAATTTCGGTGAGGCGCGCCAGATCTCGGTCGTTGAGACCCAATTCGCCGCCCAGGATTTCCCGGTTGTGCTCGCCAACCTGCGGCGCGCGCCGGCGGACGCCGACCCGTGAGGCGTCCTGCATATCCTTCACAAAGTGGCCGGGATACGTAACCGTCTCCCCGATGTCGTCGTGCTCAATCCGGTCGTAGTAATCCCGCGCCGCCAACTGACGATGCGCGAGAATGTCGCCGGGCGTTGCCACCGGAAACAGCAGAATGCGCCGTTCCAATGCCCCGTCGGCCAGCTCGTTGCGGGTGTGGGTCATGAAGAACGGCGCCACGTCGGCGACGGTCTGCTCCATGATCTCGGCGCGGGCGGTGCCATAGCCCAGCTCCTCCCAGTTCACCGCGTCCAGCTCCGGGCTGCCCATGCCCTCCTCGGTCATCCACTCTAGCAGGGCGCGGACGCTGCGGGCCGAGCCGGCCGTGCCGCCGCCGGGCTGGAAGTTCACGTAGCCGTCCTGGCAAGGCCAGTTGATGCGGGTGAAAGTGCCGCCGGCCGACTCCCGGTAGGCCCCCATGCGGCGCAGGATGGTTTGCTCCAGGTCCCAATACTGCGGCGCGTGGGCCAGCGTCCGCGCCACCGCCTGCTGGCAGGACACGTCAACGTGCTGCCCTTCTCCCGTCAGTTGCCGGTGGGTGTGGGCAATCATGGCGGCGGCGGCTCCGGCGGCGCTGCCGTGCTGGTAGAACTGGGGCATACTGACCCGCAGGGGCGGCCGGTCGCCGTCGCCGGTCAGGTGCATGAACCCGCCCAGGGCCATGCCGATGATGTCCGACGCCAGGTAGTCGGCGTATGGCCCGTCCTGCCCGAAGGCGGTGATGGACACCGTCACCAGGCGGGGATTGATGGCTTGCAGCTCTGAATAGCCAAGCCCCAGCGAGGCCATCCGCCCCGGTTCGCCGGATTCGATGAGGAAGTCGGCGTTGGCGACCAGGCGGCGAAACAGGGCCGCGCCGTCCGTTTTGGCGATGTCCAGGGTGATGCCGCGCTTATTGGCGCAGTAGGCCCACCAGAACAGGCTGCGTTCCGCGCCCGGGGTGTCCTGGTAAAAGGGACCGATATTCCGCGCCAGACTGCCCCCCGGCGGCTCCACCTGCACCACGTCGGCGCCCAGGTCGGCCAGTATCTTGCCACACAGCAGGCCCCGGGCGTCGGTGAGGTCAAGCACCCGGTACGGCGCGAGCAGGCCGGGACCGTAGTCGGCGTCAGACGTCATTGCGCTGGCGTCCGTGGGGCAGGGTTGGCCCCGGTGGGTTCCATGCCGGGCGGCACGGTGAACACGGCGTTGCCGTCGGCGTCGTGGGTGTGGTTTGCCAGAGAGTACAGCAGTTGCTGGTTGCTGCGGCGGATTTCCTCGCGGAGTTCTTGATTGCTACGGTGCATTTCCTCCCGCAGTAGTTCTATCTGTGCTGACAGGTTATCCACCTGATTGGACAACTCGCCCAACTGGTAAATGCCGGCAGCTGTGGCAATCAACATCATCACCACGGCCACGGCGGCTGTGATATTTGCCGCGTTCAGTTTCATAGTCGCTACTCCAATTCGGCACAAGGTGATGCAGTGCCCGACTACGCGCCGCCCATCAATCTTACCAGATTGGCCGGGCGCGGCTGCTATTCTCCTTCCGACACCAGCAGCGACGGCGGCGCGGCGTCCAGAATGTCGGCAACCAGACGGGCCACGTCCTGAGGAGTCATAATCGCCCCTCGCATCGGAGACGGATCATGTCGCCACATACCAATCAGGCAGCCCCCGATGAGGATCAGGCTCCATCCCTCCTCGTTGACCAGATCCGCAACGGAGTTCTTGTCCAGGTTATAGAACATATTATCGGAGGGTGGCGCGCTCTGGGCGGCGCGGGCCGCCATCATAATCCGGTTGCGCAAGCGATCCGGCAACTCTGCGGGGTCTATCAACCCGCCGTCCGCTTGCACTCCGTAGCAACCGACCATGATTGCATCTTCCACTTCATCTTCATATTCATACTCGTCGCTGTCAATCACATCCTGGCTGGATGACCAATGTTCCACAGCCAGCTCGAACCCCACGTCCCAGGGAGAGGAGCATTCCCGGACCTCGCCGTCGCGGGTGGGTACGCGGTCCCAATCGGAGCGGCGCAGCCACTCCGACCAGACCTTGCGGTTAGCGGCGGGGTCGTCAGCAGTCAGAGTAGGCAGCGCCATCATATCCGCTCCTTGCGTCGTCAGAACGTCGCCAACGGGTTCACCGGCGAGCCGGTGGCGTTGTGCCAGCGCAGGGGCGCGACGGTGAACATGAAGTCCCAGCGGTTCAGGCGGCGGCACACCGGGGCCACCTCGTCGAAGTTGGCCGCGTCGATCAGCCACAGGCCCATGCCGACGATGCCGACTTTGTGGATGGGCAACCCGACGTAGGGATACTCGCTGGGCGCAACGTCCCACGATGCGTCGCAGGCGGCGATGGACACGCCGCGCTCACGAATCCAGGGCAGCGTCTCGGCGTGGAGGCCGGGCCGGCCTTCGGCGGCGGTGGGCGGGCCTACCTCCTGCCGACGCTGGTACCAGCCCAGCCGGATGCAAAGGGCGTCGCCCTCGGTTACGCGAACGCCCTGGGCCTCCTCGGCGGCTTCCAGATCGGCGGTGAACACCGGCTCGCCGGCGTCCAGCCAGTCTTTGCCCTTGATGGCGGCGATGTCCAGCAGCACGCCCCGGGTGACGACGCCGTTCTTCACCGCGTCAATCGCGCCGGCGCCGGCCTTGTTGGCGTTGTTGACCAGACCGGCGTCCTGGCCGTTGTACATCTTGCCGTTCCAGAACTGGTGGCACAGGCTGTCCAGGTGGGTGACGGTCAGCCCATGGAAGGACACGCCCAGGAAGTCGCTGGCCCCGCCGCCGCCCTCGGACGGGGCCGACTCGCCGGTGGACACCATGTAGTGCAGCGGCGGGATGCTGGTAACGTCCGGCGCCATCTCCGGCACCAGCAGCCGCGAACAGGTAACGCTGATGCCTTCGGTGACCAGGCCGGCGGCCTGCTGCCGCTTGGCTTCAGTAATCAGGTTCAGCGTCCCCAGTTCGTCGTCATCGCCCCAGCGACCCCAGTTGCTCAGCGAATCGAACCAGCCCAATACTTGTTCCTCGGTGGGGATGTTGGTCGTGGTCATGGTGCTCCCTCCGTTGCCATCGACGTTTCCTTACTAAACTGCGAGTTGGGGCGATTGTAGGGTTCGCCGCCGGGCAGGTCAACGGCGGGAGAGCCACGCTAAAATCATGCCGGCGGATGCCCACGGATTTTCTAACCATGCCATGAGGACAGGAACGCAGTCGGTTCGTCATGATAGAGTTTGCTGCCAGCAACTGGGGCGGTCTGGCCAGTGCGGCCGGCTTGGCCGTTTCGGCAGGCGGTCTCGCCTATGCTATTGTTGTGGCGCGAGGGGCGCGATCCGCTTCGCGTGCTGCGCAAACGGCAGCCAATGAGACCAGGGACCAAATCGCTCGCCATTTGCAGACGGTACATTTAGAGCGTGCGATTGGATTGATCCGAGTGATCAAGAGTTTGCATAACAACAACGGATGGGTGGCCGCGAGGGAACTTTACCAAGTGTTGCGAACGATGCTTTCCGAGGCACGCTGCCCAGAAAGCCAGACCGCGTTTCGTGAGAAATTGGCTAACGATCGAATCATTGTCAAGGACATTGAGAATTTGGTCGATGAGTATATCAACCAAGACATTGAGGATAGCCGGAGAGCTAATCTCAATAGACAGTTGAACGAAATCCAAAGTGATTTGGAAGACTTGGCCAATGAAGAGGTCTTTGGCGGTCCCCGAGGAGAGGCGAAATGAACGAACTGGACAAAATTTTGGCGGGATTGGTCCGGCGGACGGTTGCCGGAGAGCAGCAGTGGAAACGGTCAGTGTCAGACCATGAATTCGTTAACCGTTGGTGCTAGTTTGAGTGGATTTTGAAAATGCCACGAGGTTCCACTATGCTGTGGTTTGACACTCTCCACAGCGGAGGAACCCCGTGAACATCGTCGATTTTATCACCGACCCCGTATCCAGTACGAGGTGACGTTACTGTACTGCCAGATAGACGACGCCTTGAGCGACGTTCTCCAGCATCCCCAAGCCGTTCTCTCGATCAGCGAGTTGGTTACCATCGGTGTCCTCTACGCCATCAAGAACAGCCTGCCCCGTGCTTGACACGGGGTCAGCCGCCGCCGCTTCTATGCTTGGCTCAAAGACAACTATAGCCTGCCCCTGGCTTGAACAGGGGGCGATCTGTTCCCTCCGCCTGCGGCGGACCCGAACGCAGCCGCCTCTTCCGGCGGCTGGAGCGGCAAGCCTGCTGGACCGGCCGCTTCCTGGCCCCGCCCACCGTCCTGGGCGTGGCCGACAGCTACGGCGTCTGATCTTTGACCAATCACTGGGCCATCCGGCGCGCTCCGGACGGAACCTCCACCAGGTGGGCCGAAAAGGGCAAGTCCAACCATCGCTGGATCCTGGGCGGCAAACTCGGCATCGCGCGCAACCAGTTGGGACTGATTACCGATTGGGATTGCGCCACGGCCCCGATTTTTGACCAGTCCGCACGACCAGCGGTTCCTGCCCCTGCTGGCCAACTACGACGGCGCGATGATCGTCCTCACCGACACCGGGTTTCACCGGGCGAAAGGGGATCCGGCCAACGTGAAAATCTGCAAACGCGGTCAATGGAACGTGTCCGCCGGAGGCGGATGGAAACCACCTTCGCCATGATGACTACGGTGCGGGGCAGCAAGGAGATGCGGCATCACACCTGGAAAGGGTTTGAGGCTCACTTGAGTTACCTGATGGCCGCCTTCAACATACTGGCGCAGTGGAATGGGCTGGAACCGGATGATAACGGACGCATCCACCGCTCCATCGCTCACTGCACCCTCTGACACTTACTAGCGCCAACGGTTGCCACACCGAACGAGCGGCCGGCCGGCGCGTTGACAGCGTTATCTACGAGAATTACACTCGCCGCAGCTGAACTGCGGATAATCCAACCTCCCTCATGGCCGATAATGCTTTCTACTGACGTTTCCGATGCCATTGAATTGATGTTCGAGACCGGGTGGACCGATGGCCTGCCGGTGGTGCCGCCGTCCGAACCCCTGGTTCGCAAGTTCGTGGAGATTACCGGACGCGGGGGCGACGAACTCATCGCGGAGTTGCCGCCCCTGGGCGGGCGGGCCACCGTCGAGCGCATCGCAGTCAACGCCGTCATGGCGGGTTGCCGGCCGGAGCATATGCCGGTAATCATCACCGCCCTGGAAGCGATGATGGACGAGCGGTTCAACCTGCGCGGCGTGATGTGCTCCACCGGCATCCACACGCCGCTGCTGATTGTCAACGGCCCCATCGTCAAGGAGCTGGACATCAACGGCGGCTACAACTGCTTCGGCTCCGGTTGGCGGGCCAACGCCACCATCGGCCGGGCGGTCAAGCTGGCCCTGCTCAACCTGGGCGGCGCGATACCCGGCGAGACCAACAAGGCTACATTTGGCCATCCCGGCGCCTACACCTACTGCGTCGCCGAGGACGAGGACGCCAACCCCTGGGAGCCGATGCACGTTGAGCTGGGCTTCGCGCCTACCGACAGCACGGTATCGGTGTTCCCGGCCGAGGCGCCCCACAACATCATGTACCACGCCACCCACTCGCGGAACTTCCTGACCGTGCTGGCCGACACCATGTGTACCCTGGGCAACGTCCAGATGTACGTCATGGGCGACACCATGGTAGTCATTGGCCCCGAGCACGCCAAGTTCCTCCACCGGGACGGCTGGAACAAGCGGGACATCCGCCAGTTCCTTTACGAACACGCCCGCAAGCCGGTGCGGAAACTCCGCCAGGGCGGCCCGCCCCAGGGCGACTCCCGACGCGGCCACTTCTGGCCCAGGTACATCGACGCTGACGACGACGACCAGATGGTGCCGGTGGTCCGCGCCCCGGATCGCATCAACATTTTCGTCGCCGGCGGCGCCGGCGGCCCCCACTCGGCCTACCTGCCTGGCTGGGGCTCCCGCCGGGTCACGCGAAAGATCGAACGTTGAGATGCTAACCTGTAACAGCCGCAGGAGAAGCAGCAAATGACGACCCAACAGTATCAACAAGCCAGCGGGCATTTCCTGGCGCAGGCCAGACGTGAACTGGCCGACGGTGATCTGCCACAGGCATCTGAGAAGGGCTGGGGCGCCACCGTGCAAATCCTCAAGGCTGTCGCCGAACAGCGCGGCTGGGAACACAGCCGGCACCGACACCACCTCGTCGCGGTCAGCCGGCTCAGGGCGGAAACCGGCGATGGCGACATCCGCCGCCTGTTCCGCGCCGCCAGCGATCTCCACGAGAACTTCTACGAGAACACGATGCAGGATTTCGAGGTCGCGGATAGCCTGGACGACGTCGAGGCCCTGCTGGACAAGCTCCTGCCCTTGCTGGAACAAACGTAGCCCCGCCGGCTCATCCAGGGCGGTAAGCGGGAATGACGGTGAAATGTCAATACGGCCGGAAGAATTGCAGAGGTAACAACGATGACTGTCACGAACTATCAAGACCGGATGCGGGAGTTGGGTTTAGCTCTGCCCATTGACCCGGAGGCGGCGTCCCGCTGGCGGGCCGCGCCCCGGCTGGACACGCTGCACGACAAGGTCGGCGGCTTTCTGGGCAACCGCAAGGCCAACGCCGATCTCCTGTTGCGGAACATCGGCGAGCGCATGGCCAAGGATCTGGAGCTGGGCGACATCGTAGCCGTGGACAAGTTCGTCTATTCGCGGCCGGCCGCCGATGAGATCATAGGCGAGCTTTCAGAGCGGTGCGACTTCGTGGTGACCGCGATTGCCGATTGAGGGTCCTGCACCGCGTGCAGTGTGCACGACGCCATGACCCTGGAAAACCTCGGCATCCCCACGGTGGTGCTCTGCACCGACCCGTTCCTGAACTCGGCCTTCCGCCACGCCCGCACCTTCGGCCGCGGCGACTTCCACCCGCTGGGCATTCCCCATCCCCTGGGCGGCCTGACGCCCGACCAGGTTTCCGTCCGCGCCGGCGAGTTGGAGCAGGCGGTTATTGATACGCTGACAACGTATTAGTGGAACCGGTGACCTGACCCGGGAAATGTCAGAAGCAGGATTTTGAGGATTCTAAGGATTATCAGGATTGGAACCGTTCTGTGATGGAGCCCTACCAATCCTGCCCAATCATAAAATCCCGTAAATCTTGCTTCTGACGATTTACGAAAGCAGGTACGCACGAGGCGCGATCAAGGAGGCGACGACATGACCACCGTTGGCAGTGGCAAGTACACCTACGAGCGGGTCGAGAACTGGGAGAAATTGCCCGAGGGATGGGAGTTAGGACAGACGGCCATCGTCACCGACTCCGAGGATCGGGTGTATCTCTTCAACCGAGGTGAACACCCGCTGATTGTCCTAGACCGGGACGGCAACTATCTCGCCTCCTGGGGCGAGGGCGTGCTCACCGACGCTCATGGTATGTTTATCGACGAGGATGAAAATCTCTATCTGCCGGTCAAGAACAGCCACGTTGTCCTCAAGTACGATCCCAGCGGCAACCTGCTGCTGACCATGGGCGAGTGGAACCAGCCCTCGGACACCGGCTGGTCGGGCAACTACAGCGACCCGGTGGTCAAGGCGGCCGGGCCATTCAACAGCCCCAGCGACATTGCCATTTCCCCGGACGGCCTGCTGTACATCTCCGACGGCTACGGCAACGCCCGGGTGCATCGGTTCACCCCTGACGGAGAGTTGGTGGACTCCTGGGGCGCGCCGGGGAAGACCGGGCCCGGCGAGTTCCACGTTCCGCATGGCGTCTGGGTGCACACCGACGGGCGGGTGTTCGTGGCCGACCGGGAGAACAATCGCATCCAGATTTTCGACGCCGAGGGCAATTACCTGGAACAGTGGGCGGACCTGGCGCGGCCTTGCGACATCTACATTGATGACGACTTGGCGGTGTACGTGCCGGAGCTGGACGGTTTCATGTCGATTCTGGACATCGAGGGCAACGTCCTGGCCCGCTGGGGCAGCCCCTCGGACGCCGGGTGGGGCAACGGCGCCCACGCCGTCTGGGTCGACTCCCACGGCGACATCTACGTGAACCAGAACCTCGCCGGCGAGCGGCTGATCAAGTACCGCCACGTCGGGGGCTAGGGCGCGTTGCCAGTGCGTGTAGGGGCGAATAATTATTCGCCCCTACGAAGGAAAACCACCTACATGGCAATGCTACATTAAGAGTCTGGTCTGTGGGGAAGTTCAAAGGGTGACGATATGCGCGTTGGATACCAGGTCGGGCAGGTGGTGCAGCGGGACAGCATCGACCATCAGCAGCAGTGGCAGAACCACCTGGAGCAGTTCCGGGCCTCCCGAGATGCCGGGTTCGACATTTATTGCTGGGCGCACCACTATCTGATCGATCCCTTCCAGCACTTCCAGCCCTGGCCGGTGCTGGCGCGGCTGGCCGCCGAGCCGGGAGACATGAAGTTGGCTACCTCGGTCCTGTTGCTGCCGTTGCTGAATCCGGTGGAAGTGGCCGAGCAGGTGGCTACCCTGGACCACATCGCGGAAGGGCGTTTCATCCTCGGCATCGGGCTAGGCTACCGGCCGGAGGAGTGCGAAGCCTTCGGAACGCGGATGTCCCAGCGCGGCGCCCGCTGTACCGAGGCTCTCGGCCTGATGCGCCGGCTGTGGACTGACGATGAGGTGACCCACCATGGCCGCTACTACAACGTAACCGGGGCGCGGCCCACCGCCCGGCCCTACCAGCAGCCCCACCCCAAGGTCTGGCAGGCCGCGATGAGCGATCCGGCGGTGCGCCGGGTCGGCCGGGGCGGCGACATTCTTTACGTCGGTCCCGCCCAGTCCAACGCCACCATCCGCCACCAGATCTCCCTGTACCACCAGACCCTGGAGACCCACGGCCACGACGTTCCCGAGGACATGGTCATCGTGCGCGAGTTTTTCTGCGCCCCGACCCACGAAGAGGCGCTGGAACGGGCCCGGGCCAACTTCGCCAAGAAGTACGAAGTCTATGCCTATCACGGCCTCCACGGCACAGACGACGAGCTGACCCGCAAGGTGACCGGCGACCTGGAAACGCTGATGGATGACACCTTCCTGGTGGGCAGCCCCGAGGAATGCGTCGCGCAGATTGCCGCCTATCACGAAATGGGATTTACCGACGTGGCGCTGCGGCTGTTCTACCCGGAGATGTCCCAGGCCGAGGTGCTGGAGCATATCGACCTGGTGGGCCGCGAGGTCATACCGGCGTTGCATGCCCTGTAGTTTCCCTATGCCGGTGATGCTGGCTCCCACGGGCGCCCACCAGAGCGCCCATCCCCTGGGCGAGTTGGCTTCCACCCGGGCCGCCGTCCCGCAGGAGGCTCCCCGATGATGACCGAGCCTGAGCGACGCGGCTCACCCAAAAATCGTTGGACCCGCTGGTACATGTGGCTCGCCTACGGCGGCGGCATTCTGGGCGTGATCGCGGTGGTGGTCGTAATCGTGGCGATGGCGGCCGCCCTTGGCCGCGACGGCGAAACGGTGGCAAGCCACCACAACATGGCGACGTTGACCCCCCACGAAGCGGCTGCGCTGATGCGCCAACGCGCCAGCATCAACAGCCCCGCTGAATTGGACGACCTGCAATTCATCGCGAACCAGTATGGCATCACGCTCGAGGAGTCCATCGCGCGTTATGCCTGGGGCGACGACTTCTCGATGATGGTAACGGCCATTGAGGACGACGACCCCGACAGCGTCGTTGATGCCGGCAAAACCGGCAGGTTATCGGCCTGGATCAAGTTTTCGGGTTCAATTTCCGGCAACGCCCGGAATGCCATCGACAAATTCAAGTCCGAAAACCCAGGCGTTGAAATCAGCCTACAAGCAGGCAGATACCCAGGGTTCACCAAGAGGGAGGCGGATGCAGCGGTAGTCGGAGCGCATCTCGCGGTCATGGTAGAGGACGGTGTACAGGACAGCGTGACCTATTACGACAGCGACGCCATTGAAATCGTCGTGACCGTCCAGATGGCGACTCCGCCCTCCGGTGAAAAACTATCCTCACTGGAGAAGGCAGCCGAGCGCGGCGCCGCCGAGGCCACCAGACCGGATATTACGGACAGCCTTACCGTATCGCTGTCAGTCGTCCAGCATGACCTGGGCGGAACCGAGGGCAACCGTGCGCCCAACTGACGCCTCATGCGTACCCACTTTGTCATTGCGAGGAGCGCAGCGACGTGGCAATCTCGCTGAATTGAGCGACGACTCCTCCGGCAACGAGATTGCCGCGCTGCGCTCGCAATGACAGTTCAGGTGATGCAAGGCAAAATCTGCCTCATAACCGGAGGCAGCGACGGCATCGGCTACGCGGCCGCCCGCCGACTGGCCCGTATGGGCGCCAGGGTGGTCATCGTAGGTCGCAACTCCGCCAAGACCGAAGCCGCAGTGCAGCAGATCATCGCCGATACGGACAACCCGGCAGTTGAGTACCTGTTGGCCGACCTTTCGTCCCAACGTGAGGTGCGTCGCGCGGCCGCCGAGGCGATGGAACTGTTGCCTCACCTGGACGTGCTGCTGAACAATGCCGGGGCCATCTTCCTGTCTGACCGGAGCAGCGTTGAAGGTATCGAGATGACCTTCGCGCTGAACCACCTGAGCTACTTCCTGCTGACCGGCCTGCTGCTCGAACAGCTGCGGAAAGCGCCACAAGCCCGGATTATCAACGTATCCTCGCGCGCCCATGAATCGCCGGGCCGGTTCCGGCTGGAAGACCTGCCCAAGCCTTCAGGCAATGGGGGATATTCAGCCTACAAACGTTCCAAGCTCTGCAACATCCTCTTCACCTACGAGCTCGCGCGGCGTCTGGAAGGCGAGAATGTCACGGTAAATGCTCTGCATCCCGGTCTGGTGCAGACCAACATCGCCCGCAACAATGGGTTGCTGGGTCGCGTGGTCAATTTCTTCATCGGAGTTCGCGGCATTGCCCCGGACCAGGGAGCAGAGACGCCGGTGTACCTGGCCGTATCGCCCGAAGTGGAGAGCGTCACCGGCAAATATTTCGTGGACTGCCGCCCCGCGCCGTCTTCCAGCATTAGCTACGATGCAGAGCTGGCTGCCCGGCTGTGGGATATGAGCGTGTCCCTTACTAACGGGGAAACTCAGGAAATTTCGATGCCGACGGGGCAGTGATCGGATCCCATCACGTCGGGCAGTATGAAGGCATCGGTCAGGTTCGAGGCGAAATCGCTGTCGGTGAAGAAGTAGTCGATGCGCCAGCCCACGTTCCGTTCCCGCGCGCGGGTCACCTGGTTCCACCAACTGTAGTTGTGCGGCTCCTGGTTGAACCGGCGAAAGGTGTCGATGTACCCGTGTTCCAGGAAGGTGTCCATCCAGGCCCGTTCCTCCGGGAGGAAGCCGGAAATCTTCTCGTTGGCCTTGGGCCGGGCGAGGTCGATTTCCTTGTGGGCGGTATTTACGTCGCCGCACGCAATCACGCTGCGGCCTTCCCGTCGCAGCCGGTCCACGTACTCCAGGAAGGCGTCGTAGAACTCCATCTTGTAACGCAGACGCTCGGCGGACTGCTTGCCGTTGGGGAAATAGACGCCCAGGAACACGAAATCATCGAAGTCGGCGACGATGGTGCGCCCCTCGCTGTCGAACCGCTCCACGCCCAGGCCGAAGCTGACGCTGCGGGGTTCATGTCCTTCGCGGGTGTAGAGGCCCACGCCGCTGTAGCCCTTGCGCTCCGGAGTGGTGAACCAGCTGGAATAACCCTCCACCTGCTTCAGGGCGGCGGGCAACTGGGACTCGTGGGCCTTGGTTTCCTGGAGGCACAGCACGTCGGGCTGCTCCTCCTGAAACCACTCCAGGAACCCCTTTTTGTGAGCTGCCCGGATGCCGTTCACGTTCCATGAAATCAGCTTCATGCTCTACTGTAACTGTTCAGAATTGAGGGGAAATGAGCAGTTGTCGGCAAGCAGAGCGAGGGTTGAGTCCTTGCGCCCGCCAAGCGCCGAAGGCTGACGCCGGGGTCATCTTGGTCTCAGTTCCCCGCGGTGAGCGGGTTCCGCCGCTGACCTTGCGGCTGACCACCAGATGACGCAAGCTGCGCTCGGCGGCGTTGTTGTCTGGTGGGGTTTCCGGTTGGGCCACGAAGACGAAGAGTTCTTTGATGTGGTGCTCAATGCGTCGGCACAGCCTGGCTTGTGCGATTAAGGGCCTATCCTAATAACCCAGCGGCTCTGAGGGCGACGAGGGCGCAGGCGAAATGAAGAAAAGCGATGTAGTTCTCGGGGTATTTGTCCCAACGGACCAGGATCCGCCGAAATCGGTTCAGCCAGCCATGAGTGCGTTCCACCACCCAACGCCGGGCCTTGAACCCGGCCTCCCGCTTGATGGCCTTGGCCTCCTCGCCGCGGCTGCGGATGTGGGCGGTGAAACCGAACTCCTCCAGGGTGCGACGCACTTCGTCAAAGTCGTATCCCCCGTATCAAGTACGGGGCAGGCTCTTGTCCAGGCACATACCCTGGGGCTGGGCTGGGCTAGGTTCGGGCCGTGGCACGGGCACACTGTCCACCGTGGCCCGCACCAGCTTCATGTCATGGCGGTTGGCCCCGTCCACGGCCAAGCCCACGGGAATGCCCGCCGCTTCGGTCAGCAGGCTACGTTTGACGCCCCGCTTGCCCCGGTCGGTGGGATTGGCGCCGGTTTTTTCCCCGCTCAGGGGCGCTTTGGTCATGGCCCCGTCCAGGCTCACCCAACTCCAGTCCAGACCTTTCAATTCGTCATAGCGTTCCAGCCCTACCCGCCACAGCTCCAGAAACACGCCGGCGGCAACCCATTCTTGAAAGCGCAAATGGGCGGTGGAACCAGAACAGATGCCGGTGGCGTCCAGGGCTTTCCACTGGCAGCCGGTGCGCAGCACGTAAAAGATGCCATTGGCACAGGTGCGGTCGGGCACCCGGGGCCGACCGCCGCCAAACCGATGGGTGTTCACGCGCTCCGGGATCAAGGGCGCCAACACCTCCCACAGCTCGCCGGAGATCCGGAACCCGCCGGTGGTGGGATTGGTCTTGGTGGCCGGCCCGGCTCGCTTCGGGCGGGGTGGCTTGGGAGCTTTCGCTTTCGTCATAGCTCCAGTACAGACGCAACCCCAGCTTTCCTTCCCGAAATACCCTGACAGGTTCCAGGTAGTTATTAGGATAGGCTCTTAGCCGGCGGCGTTTGAGTTTGCGGCACTCCGATTGACTTGAACTTGCTCCGGAATTGCCTATCCGTAGTAGCCCCCTTGCGAGTATTGCATGACCGGCAGAGCACTCGGAGGTTACGCTTTTGGTCGGAGCCACCCTTGGCCATCGGGTTTTTGTGGTCCACATCCATAAGGTCAATGCCGGGTTTGCGACCACAATACATACACTTGCCGCCTTGCGCTTTATGCAACTCGCGCTTCAGTTCCGCCCGAGAAGGTTTTGCGCCTGCGTTGAGGTTCTTCATAGAACAACATTCTCATTCTCCTGGAAAATTTTGCCAGTACCGCATATTTTATGGTATCGGAGAGGCTCGTCAACGGTGCTTTCGGCTCATCCAGCCCAAGCCACAGATTAGGGTTCGCCGTACTGCGCTATGATGGCGTCCACGAATGGCTTCAGCACGTGCTCGGCAAGTTCGATGCGAACGCCTTCGGCGGTCGTGTCATCGTCTTTGCTGTAGAACACGACGACGCCTTTCGCAATCGTTTCGCCTTCGCCCAGGGATTTCCCGCTGTCAATCCACAAGGACTGCGTTTCAGGAAAATACCTCACACCGGCTCCGGCTCAAAATCTTTAGGTGTGTGTTTCACTCGCTTGGCCATAGCTTGCCTCCGTATCTCGCCAGCAAGCGAAATCAGACACGCCGTCCGCAGGATTTACTCGGCTGACACAACCAACAGGATTCCAATCCAACCACCACCGGACGGCTCCAATCCTGCCAATCCCCGAAATCCCGATTGAGTTGCGGGGAGCGGTTGACCGGTCAGGCTAATCACCCGGCGGAGGCTCGTCAAAGGGCCGGCCCTGTGCTTCGGCGTCCATACGGCGCCGGTTCCACTCCTGCCATTCGGTTCGTTCTGCGGCGCGGCCGATTTTCACGCCTTCGGCCCGCCCCCGGGCTTCGTGCGCCTCGATGACCGGAATGACAAATCGATTCACCATGGCTTGATACAGCGACATCAGCAACTCTCCTGCGATGTTCAACGGGTGAGTCAGCAGCATTGCTATTATAGCGATTCCGATAGCCACGCCGCTGAAATCACCCAGGGCCGCCATTACGAAATCGCCAACGTGATGCGGCCATGGCCCGCCCGCTTCAGCCGTCGCAGTATTCCACGCCGCGGTCGGTTCGTGCCGCGCCCGGTGGCTGCTGTAAGCCAACCCCGCAATCCATAATACGCCAACCAGCCGGAAGAACGTGCGGGCGTCCTGCCGGCTGATGCTCCAAATGGACTCACGGTCCTCCGGCTGTGGCGTCGCCGGGGGCAGCAGTTTGCCTATGGCCCGGCGAATCCAGTTTGACGGCCGCCGGCGTTCCGGTTCCACTAATGCCCGCCTCTTTTTACCGCTGCACTGCGAACCCGTTACGCCTTCAGGTGCTGCGCGAAGAACTCCAGCGTCCGCGGCCAGGAACGGTCGGCGGCTTCTTTCTGGTAGCGGGGGCCGGTGAAGTCCATGAAGGCGTGATCGGCGTCCCGATAGACGTAGAACTGGTGCTCTTTGCTCAGGCGGTTCAGCTCCTCGTCGAACTTGCGCATATCCTCCTGAGACGGGTTCTCGTCAACCTCGCCGAAGTGGAACAGCATGGGGCAGTTGATGTTGCCGGCCAGCTCGAACGGCGGCGTTTCGCCCGCGCCCCAGGTCACCAGCAGGTTGCCGCCGTAGTAGGGCGCAACGGCGTTGAAATGCGGATTGCTGGCGGCCGCCAGCCAGGCCACGCGCCCGCCCATGCAGAAGCCGGTTACGCCAATGCGGTCGCTGACGGCGTCGTGGTTGCGCAGCCAATCCACGGTGGCGTTGATGTCGGCGACGATGTCCGGGTCGCTGAGCACGTCCCAGGGCCGGGGGCGCGGGTCGGCGTTCATCACCTCGTCGGAGTTGCGGTGATACAGGTTCGGCGCGACGGCGGCGTAGCCCTCGGCGGCCAGCCGGTCGCAGATGGTGCGGATGAACTCGTCAACGCCGCCGCCGTGCTGCGCCACCACCACCGCCGGATAAGGCTCGGTGAAGCCGGCGCTGCTGGACGGCACGCTGGCGTACAGATCCATTTCGCTGCCGTCAACGGTGAGTTTTTCCCAGAAACTGGCCATGGTGATACCTCCTGTGATGTGGTTAATACCAGTTGTAGGTTGCGTTGGGCCGATGCGCCCAGCCACGTTGTCCCACGCGCCGCATTGTCGGGCCGAGGTCGGTCATTTGACGAGTCCATTCCGCAACGCCCACATGATGCCACATACCGTGCCCGGCAAACACCCACTCCACGTTGAACGCAGCAAGCCGATCCATTGTATCCGCCAGAATTTCCCAGGAATGAAAGGTCTGGTTTGGGAAAACGTCCAACTCGGCGCGTCGGTGGTTCCAGTGCAGCGTGTCGCCGGTGAATAACAGCCGGCCGTCGATGTGATATACCACGTGGCCCACGGTATGCCCGGGAGCGGGAATGGACAGCGCGTCAGGTGCAATCAGGGTAACGTCATCACTGCCGGTCAAATCGGTGGCAAGAGGCGCGGCGTCGGCGTCAGCCTCGCCAATCCAAACCCGCGCGTCGTAACGCTCCGCCCAGCGGTCATAGTCGGCAACGTCGTCGCGGTGGGTGAGCAACACGTGGGCGACGCCGCCCAAGTCATCAACGCTGGCAGCCAGCCGGCGGGTGAACCTGGGTGAGTCAATCATCAAGTTTCCTTCGGGGCGGATCACCAGGAAAGAATGCGCGGCGAAGGATGCGAGCGCGTTGTTGCCCAAGGCGAACACGCCATCGGTGAGCTGGTGAGGAAAGATGCCGACCGGCTCAATGGGATGTTCAAGGTTGCCGATTGACTTAGTGGGACAAGCAGCAGCGGCGCGCCACATGACGGCTTCTTGCTCCGGGCCGTCGGGCTGGCTAACGATTATGGAGTGGCCCGTCTCGTCCATTCCAATCAGGCCCGGAGCCCAGTTGCGGGCCGCGTCGCACCGTATGCAGCGAGTGTCCACGAACCACGGGCCGTCAACGTTGTCTGGGTGAGATTGATCTATGCGCGGCATCGTCAAACCTCATTCATGTTCTATCCCTTGAGATATTGCGCGAAGAACTCCAGCGTCCGGGGCCAGGAAGCCACCGCAGCGGCCTCGTTGTAACGCCCGCCGGCCGGATTCATAAAGGCGTGGTCGGCGCCGGGGTAGGTGTGGAAGGTGTGCTCCTTCCCCAACCTGGACAGTTCCGCCCCCAGCTTTTTCATGTCGTCCTGGGAGGGATTGGCGTCAATCTCCCCGAAGTGGAACAGCATGGGGCAGTTGATGTTGCCGGCCAGGTCGAAGGGTGGCGTCTGGCCGGCGCCCCAGGTGGTCATGATGTTGCCGCCGTAGTAGGGGACGACGGCCTTGAAGTTGGGGTTGCTGGCGGCGGCCAGCCAGGCCACGCGCCCGCCCATGCAGAATCCGGTGACGCCGATCCGGTCGCTCTGCACGGCGTCGTGGCCGAGCAGCCAGTCCACCGAGGCGTTGATGTCCGCCACGATGTCAGGGTCGCTGAGCAAGGTGGCAGGGGCCGGACGCGGCCCACCGTTGGCGGATGCGGCGATGGCCTCCGCGCTGTGCCGGTGGTACAGGTTGGGCGCAACCGCCGCATAGCCGTGGGCCGCCAAACGGTCGCAGATGTCCTGGATAAAGGCGTCAACGCCGGTGGCGTGCTGCGCCACCAGCACCGCCGGATACGGCGCGCTGAACCCTGCGCTGCTGGACGGCACGCTGGCATACATATCCATCTCCGCGCCGTTGACGGTAAGTTTTTCCCAAAAGCTTGCCATTGTTATCTCCCTTGCGGTGTGGGTTTGCACTCTGTCGATTCGTCGTTTTATTCGTCGGGGTTGGCTTGGCTGCGTTCTTCCCACGCTTCTTTGAAAAGCCAGTTCAGCATCGATGTGATTGACAAAAGTACGAATGCCGCGCCGAGGGCGCTGATGACCGGTACTCCGTTCACGCTGTATATTGACCGCAGGGACAAATCGACGATGATCATCAGCATTCCAGTGAAGTACAGCGCAGCCCAAGCGATTCTCAAGCTTCGCATTCGTTCAGTCCTTAATCATTCCCAACATTCTGCAAACCAGCAGAGTGAGGATGAAACTGACCAGCCCCGCAACCATGGCAACCGAGATTGCCCTGAGCGTGCCATCCTCCACTGTTGCGGAGAAGGTCACGCCGAAAAACGCGAAGGCCATGACGCCGGCAATGAGCAACGCCAGCAGTTTCATAACGTCCATGTGCGCCCCCTCTTGAAAGTTTCGCAGAGCCGCGCGCTACACCAGCCCCTCCGCCCGCACTTCCGCCAGCGTGGACTCGAAGGCGACCAGCGTGGCGTCGATGTCCGCCTCGTTGTGCGTAGCAGACACCAGGAAGGCATCCCGGCCCATGATGTCAACGCCGTGGTTCTGCAACGCGCGCTTGATGCCGGTAACGGCGGCGGAGCCGGCGGCGGCCTTGATGCGGCGGTTCACGTCGGGGCCGAACTCGCGGTCAAAGTCGCCGTCGGCCAGGGTGAAGTGAATCATGGACGCCACGCCGTAGGCATGACCGCTCACTTCCATTCGGGTGAATACTTCGTTCAGGCCGGCCTTGAGCCGAGCGGCCATGGCGTCGGCCCGTTCGTTGATGGGTTCGGCGGCAATCATCTCCAGGCAGGTTGCGCCGGCTACGGCGGACAGCGGGTTTCCGTTGAAGGTGCCGGGATGATAAACCCGCTCGGTGTTGTCCCATTCAGGATCGCCACGCTGAGCGATCATATCGACAATATCGGCCTTGCCGCCCACCGCGCCGCCGGGCAGCGCGCCGGCCACGATCTTGGCCATGGTGGTCAGGTCCGGCGTGACGCCGTAGCGCACCTGCGCGCCGCCGGACGACGCGCGGAACCCGGTCACCACCTCGTCGAAAATCAGCGCCACGCCGTGCTGGTCGCACAGCGCGCGCAGGCCGGCCAGGTAAGTGGGTACGTCAAAGGGCAGCTGGCCGTAGTGCGCTCCGGTGGGTTCCAGGATGATGGCGGCGATGTCCGAGTCTCGTTCCATGGCCTGCTGCACGGCGTCCAAGTCGCCGGCCGGCACGATGATCATGCTGCCCCAGGACTCAGCGGGAATGCCGGGAGCGGGGCGGTCGGAGCCGGCCATGGCGTAGTCGTGCCAGCCGTGGAAGTGGTCCTGTAGCTTGATGACCTTGTTGCGTCCGGTGTAGGCGCGGGCCAGGCGCATGGCCATCAGGGTGGCTTCGGTGCCGCTGCTGTGGAACCGCACCCGCTCGATGGCCGGCATCAGGTTCATTATGGCTCTGGCCCAGCGCAGTTCCTCGTCGGTGCAGGCGCCCAGGTGGGTGCCGCGGCGAATCTGCTCGGCCACGGCGTCGGCAATGGCCGGGTGGGAGTGCCCCAGGAGCAACGCGCCGTGGCCGGAAACGTAGTCGATGTATTCGTGGCCGTCCACGTCCCACTTGCGCGGTCCCTGGCCGTGGGTGATGTACAGGGGGAAGGGTTCGGCGTAGCGGTTGTCGTGGGTCACGCCGCCGGGGAAGATGCTCACGGCCTCACGGTAGCGTTCCGCGGAGCCGGGATGGTTGGCGACGTACTGTTCCAGGATGGTAGGCATTTTGATACCCCCTTACGGGTGTGTGGGACTTTGGGGACAAACTGCGTGGAATGGACGTAGTTTCGCGGCCCGGGCATTTTCCGCCGCTATCAACAGACGGGCGACGATTTCGCATAGCCTGCCTTCGCTGGCCGTTACCGCCTCGCACTGAAAATACGCTTCAATGATGTCACGTTCTTCATCGTTGAGATGCTGCATTGCCTCCGTAGTGTCCTCTGGCAGCTCCGCGATGAGCTCGGCCAAAGACAAGGGGCGTCGTTGCGGCGGAATCTGCGGATTTTCCTCGGGTGGCAAGCCGAGGGTATTCCGAGCGGCTTCCTTCAGAATGGTCACTATCCGCACGTACTCCTCGTCGCTTACCGGAGACCATGCGCCGCGATTGAGCGCTTCGATGATTTCGCGCTCCTCATCGTCAATATAAGGATAATCAATATGAATCATAACTCCTCGTGAAAATCATTCAGCGCTCCATCACCCGCAGGCTATGGATTGCCCAAAACCGGCACACGCCGATTCTAGCACAGCACGGCGGCGATTAATCAGCCGCCGCCGTCAGCTCCGGCGGCGGCTTGATGAACAGGAAGCAGGTTCCCGCCGCGAAGGCGCAGATCGCGCCGGGAATGATGGCATAGTCGTAGTCGCCGAAGTGGTCGCCCACCCAGCCGGCATACACGGGAGACGCCACCAGGGCCCAGGCGTAGGCAAAGGTGATGTAGCCCCGCAGGGTGGCGAATCGCGTGCGGCCAAAGTACTCGCCCAGGGCTGCCCACACAATGACGCCGGCCCCGTCCATCATTCCCTCGCACAGTATGAACCCCAGCACCAGCGTGATGCCGACGGCGGTCTGCCAGTCTCCCAGCCACAGAAACAGATAGCCGAACCCTTCCACCGTCAGGCTCAGGAACATGATGGCTTTCTTGGATATGCGGTCGCCCAGATAGCCCATGATCAAACGCGACACGAAGTTGATGGCCGACATTGCGCCGATCAGGTTGGCGGCCATCTGAGTGCTCATACCCTTGTCGTCCACCAGGATGGGAAACAGGCTGACCAGGATGCCCAACGTCGCCATTTGCCGCAGACCGGCGCCGACCAGCAACAGCCAGTAAGCCTGCGTCCGCAGCGCCTCCCGCACGGTGTAATCCCGCGTCTCGCGTCGCGCTGCGGCGCTGGCGCCGGGACGGGCCGGAGACGGGCGCGTCGCCCCGTCGGGCAGCAGTCCCATATCTTCGGGCCGGTTGCGGAACCAGAAGCACAAAGGCAGCAGTATCACGGCATAGAACGCGCCCGACGCGAGGAGTCCCCACCGCAAGCTGGTCTTGTCGATCAGCAGGTTCATCGTGGGGATCAGGGCCAAGCCGCCCAGCGACGCCACCGCGGCCAGCACGGAAATCGCCAGCGCCCGCCGTCGATGGAACCACTGGTTCAATCCGGCAAAGCACGCGTGCTGGAAAGCCATGCTGTTGCCCAGCGACACTAATCCCAAATAGATCAGCGCAAAGGCCCACAGGGTCGGCATCCAGAAGGCCATGATGACGTAGCCGACCACGGCGATGACCAGCGAGGGCACCAGCACCTTGCGGTTGCCGAACTTGTCGATCAGCCAGCCGGCCGCCGGCCCTTCCAGCCCGCCCTCGGCGCGGGCGATGGAGAACACCAGGTTGGTCTGCGCCTGGGTTATGCCCAACTGGTCGCGGATGGGCAGCACCAGCACACCGAACCCACGGAAGAAAATGCCGCTGGCGAAAAAGCTCATCACCGAGGTTACGGCGACCATCCACCAGCCATAATAAATGCGCCCGCCGGAGGACCGCCCCCCGGCGGGCGCCGCGGCAACTCGTTCTTCTGGTCTAGCCACTGCGCCGTCCGTTGTCGCACATTTTCTTCGTCCGCGCCTACTAAAGAGGGCAGCCGGACCGCACACAACGGTTGACCAGTGTAACCTCCGGCAGGGGATAGGGGCAACGCCAGAACAGCCCAAGGTCAGGGTCTTTCGGTTGTCATTGCGAGGAGCGCAGTCCGCCTCTGGCGGATGGCAACCTCGTCGTTGGAACGGAACTGTTTGTGGTTAGCCGCCAGCGCCTCGACGAGATTGCTTCGCTACGCTCGCAATGACAAATATGAAAACCGAAAGGCCCTGAGCCCAAGGTCAGGGCTATCGCAATATGGATGTTTTAACGCCCGTCATTCCGGCCACCTCTACCCTCATTCCGACCCCCTTTGCCGTCACTCCGGCGAAAGCCGGAGTCCATCGGGCAAACAGTGAACGAATCTGAAACAAGGCTAACTAATTCGGCCATTGGATTCCGGTACGCCAAAGGCGCATCTGCGACTTTCGCCGGAATGACGGGCGTTAAACCGTCCAAATGCGATAGCCCTGTTAATGCCAAAGGTTGCTATTGACAATTATTATAATCAGCAATTACTATAGGCGCAAATCAGTGCAGGAGCCTAACCCCGCCGATAGGGGAAAGGGTAACCATAGCGCTGTTAACGATACGTCAGTTCGGAAAATAAGTAGGGAAATCGTTGCATAAGCTGAGCGAAATCGTCGGATACGGCCATGTTCCGGGACAGGCCTGGGTAATCCTGACCATAGCCGTCCTGCTCCAGGCCATCGTCTTCCCGTTGCAGTTATACGGCGGACTGGCGGTCCCTATTCTGCACCGGGATCCAGCCGACGGCGGCGAGTTCGGGTGGTCCCTGGGCAGCGCGGGCCTCGCCATCGCCGCTTTCTTCCTGGTCGGCGGCCTGGCCCGGCCCATCTGCCAGGCCCTGGCCGACCGGCTGGGCCGGCGCGCGATGCTGCTGTCCCTGGCCCTGCTCTACGGCGCCGGCATGATCCTGATGGGCATTGCCACCAGCCAGTGGCATTTCTTCCTGGCCTACAGCGTCGTCCTGGCCCTGGCTTTCAGCGCGTCAACCACGGCGGTGACCGGGCTGACCGGCCCCTGGTTCAGGCATCGCCCGGCGTTGACCATCGCGCTGGTCTGGGTCGGCGGCGCGACGGGCGCCGCCCTGCTCACCCCGACGCTGGCTTTTCTGCTGGATGCCTGGGGCGGCACCCGATGCTTCGTCACCTTCGGACTGGTGGGCGGCGGCCTGCTGCTAACTTTGGCGGTTCTGTACCGCAACCCCGGTGGCGACCCGTCGCCGGTTGACCGGGATGAAACCGGCATTCGGGCGCAGCGGTCGGCCGTCCGCCGGCGGTTCATCCGAGAACAGATCCGCAAGACCCATTGCTACTATAAGCTGCCCATCGTTCGCGGCCTGGGCTGCGGCGCGCAAGTCATCGTACTGGTTTTTATGGTTGACTTCATCGTCGCCCAGGGGTTCCCTCTGCTGACCGGCGCGCTGGCGCTGGCCGTCGCCATGCTCTGCTGGCTGCCCGGACGGATAATGATGCCAGCCATCGCCGAGCAGAGCGGCGGCCGCCTGGCCATATCCGGAACGCTGGCGTTGCAGGGCCTGTCAATACTGGCCCTGCTTTTTGCCGACGGCTGGTGGGCGATGTTCTTCGCCGCCGCCATGTTCGGCTTCGCCTACGGCGGTGAAGCCATGGCCTATCCGGTGATTACCCGGCAGTATTTCGGCGACCTCCAGCGGGCCCACCTCCACGGCTGGCAGTCCTTGGGCGCGTTGGGCGGGCGGTGCCTGGCCCTGGTTATCGCCGCGCTGGCGATCCACTACTTCGGCCATGCCCCCGGTTTCCTCATCGCCATCGCGCTGAGTTTCGTCGGCTCGGTCCTGATTTGGAACATTGAGGGAACCCGCTCCGTGCTCGTTACCGAGGACGGCGATATGCCGGTGGGCGTCCACACCTGCGTCGCAGTGCGGATCACACGCTACTTGTCCCAGCAGCTCCCCGATAGAAGCAGGTAAGCGAGTTGTCAGGAAGCCGCACAGCGAGTGATCTGCGAGTCAAACCGGGGGAGCGCACACCGGCTCTTTTGGAAAACGGCGGCCGATTTCCAGGCTGGCCGCGCTTTGACTGCGCCGGTTGCTTACCGGCGACGGCGGATCGAGTCGTAGTAGCGGTTAGCGGAGTCGTTCTCGGCGGTATGCGCAAAGGCCCGCCAGTACCGGCGGCGCAGATTGGCGAAGCCGCTCAGCAGCCGGCGCGGCCAGTCCTGGCGCTCATTGCCAGGGCGGTTAACGAGTTGGCCCGGTTCGGGCCTTCCATTGTTCACTATGTGCTCCATCATTTCCTTTTCCCCCCTTGGTCTGGCCCGCCTATGGGGCAACGCTTTCTCTTAGTCCCAGGTTCGAGTCATGCCAATGGTGTGCAGTGTCTTCCAACCTTCAATCTTCCCGAAAAGCAGAGCAATATTAGTTATATTTCCAGCCTATACGGTATCCATTGGGATGTCAAGGGGTTTGCTTTGCCGCTTGTACCAGACTCCACCCGGGCTGACAAATTATGTTTGGCGCTTTGCATTCCCGACACTCTACCAAACCACTATGCGATTTCCGTAAGAGATGATACGGTTTTATCAGTATATACATCCTAATAATTATAGAAAAGGAACAGGTATGTTACGTATTTCGTCATATGGGCGGCAGCTGTTCGCCGGTTACAACCAGATCTCGGGGTACGCCTGGCTTAGCCTGACCATCGTGTGCCTCTTCAAGGCCGTTGGATTTCCACTGCAAGTGCTCGGAGGGCTTATGGTGCCGCTGCTGCACCACTCCGTTGCGGAGGGCGGCTTGTTCGGCTGGTCTCCCGGAATCGTCGGCATCGCCATCTCCGGTTTCTTTCTGGTCAGCGGCCTGTCTGCGCCCATCTGCGGTTTCCTGGGCGACCGCCTGGGCGGGCGCGCCATTCTGCTGGCCACGGCCATCCTCTGCTGTGGAGGCATCGTCCTGCTGGGCTTTATGACCCGCCCCTGGCAGTTCTTTATCATCTACAGCGTCATTCTGTCCCTGGTCTTCACCTTAACCGTGGTGCCGCTGTCGGGGTTGGTAGCCCCCTGGTTCCAGCAGCGTCTGGGGCTGGCCATCGGACTGACGTGGGCCGCCGGCTCGGTGGGCGCCGCCGTGCTCTTGCCGGCGCTGGCCTTTCTGCTGGATATCTGGGGCTGGACCACTTCCTTCCTGGTCTTCGGTATCATCGGCGGAGTTTTCCTCCTAGTACTGGCCGCCCTGTTCCGCGAACCGCCCGGTATGCGTCGCCGGGCCCCGGTGGTCGGCGATGAAGCCTGGATAGAGGAACGACTGGCCCTGGTTCGCGAGCGGCTCATCCGCGACCAGATACGGCGAACCAAAGCCTTCTGGAATCTGCCCGTCATACACGGTCTCGGCTGCGGTGGACACGGCATCATACTGGTTTTCATGGTTGACTTTGCCGTACACGATGGGTTTTCGCCGGTCACCGGCGCGATGGCGCTGACCATCTCCCAGTTCGTCTCCATCCCCAGCCGGCTGCTGGCGCCTATCCTGGCCGAGCGGATTGACGGGCGCATCGTGATGTCCGGCGTGCTGGCGCTACAGGGCCTGTCGGCGCTGGCGCTGATGGTGTCCCACGACTTGTGGGCCTTGTATTTATCCGCCGCCGTGTTCGGCCTCGCCTACGGCGGCGAGAGTTCGGTGTACCCGGTGGTCAACCGTTGCTACTTCGGCTACCGTCCCCTGTCCGGCACCTATGGCGGGCAGATGCTTGGCGCTTTGCTGGGGCAGAGCGTCGCCGTCGCCGTCGCCGGTCTGCTCATAGACCGCTTTGAGCACGTTCCCGCTTTCCTGTTGGCCGTGGCGCTGAACTTCACCGGCTTCGGGCTGGTCTGGACCATGGAAAGCACACGCCGCGAGCTGGTCAGCGAGGATGGGGCGGAGGCCCTGCTGAGCCGGCAAGCCGGGAATTAACGCCGCTCCGCCGCCGCATCGGGAGAAATTCACATCATGCGCGAGAAAATACCGATCTGCCGCAGAAGGCGCCCCCTCTTACCGCTGAGACCAGCCGCCTAGCATATATGTTCGCGGGAAGGGATAACGAAGGTATGTGAGGGGGGACGGCGCATATGCTTGGCGCTCTTCGGATTCTAGCCAACGAAAATGAGTCGGCGCGGGCGGGTTGGGCGGCGCTGGGAATTGTGGCCGCTTTCACGGCCTTTTGCTTCCCCATCCAGCTCTACGGCGGCCTGATCGTGCCGGTGCTGCAAAATGACGGGATGCGTTTTGGCTGGTCGCCTCTCATTATCGGCGTGGTCATCGGCTGCTTTTTCCTGTTTGGCGGGTTCCTGGCCCCGTTGGTTGGGGAAGCGAGCCGGCGGCTGGGGGCTCGGCGCACCCTGCTGGCCGCGGCCCTGCTCTATGGCGTCGGCATGACGCTCCTGGCGGTGATGCGCGACTGGTGGCTCTTCTTACTGTCCTATGGCATCGTATCGTCGCTAGTATTCACGGCAACCATAGTGTCGGTGATGGGGCTGGTTGCCCCGTGGTTCAGACGATCCCAGGGGTTGGCGGTGGGATTGGTATGGACGGCCGGCGCGCTGGGGGGATGCCTGCTCCCGCCGGTTCTGGCCGTTTCGCTGGGGACGGTGGGATGGACCTGGTCTTTCCTGGCCTTCGGCGTGGTAGGGAGCGTCGTCATGCTGGCATTGGCGCTGTATTTCCCGGCCGCTCCGGAACGGAGGCGGCAGGTCGAGGATGCTCTCGAAGATGAGGACTGGATCAACGCCCGGATGGCGGACGTTCGGGAGTTCCTGGTTCGTCGGCAGTTGCGCCACACCCGGGCTTACTGGATGCTGCCCATCATCCACGGTCTGGGCTGCGGCGGTCACGGCATCGTCCTGGTCTTCCTGATCGACCTGGTGGTAGCCAACCAGTTCGGCTACACCACCGGCGCGCTGGCGCTGAGCGTAACGCAATTCGCCGCCCTGCCCAGCCGGCTGCTGACGCCCGTGCTGGCGGAGCGCATCCAGGGACGCGTCGTGATGTTCGCGACGCTGGCATTGCAGGGCATCCCGGCGCTGGGGATGATCCTGGTCCACGACGTGTGGGCGCTGTACCTGCTCGCCGCGCTGTTCGGCCTTGGCTACGGCGGCGAAAGCACGGTGTATCCGGTAATCAACCGGCGCTACTTTGGAAGCGTCCCGTTGTCCCGGGTCTATGGGCGCCAGATTGTCGGCTCACGGATTGGATCCAGCCTGGGGATCGCCGCGGCCGGTCTGGGCATCGGGTACTACGGACGGACCTTCGTGTGGGCGCTGGCCGCGTCCCTGAGCCTTATCGGCTGCGCCGTCGTCTGGATGATGGAGGGCACCAACCGGGTGCTGGTAACGGAAGACGGCGATCTACCGGGACTGGAGTCCTGACGCGCGGCCGTCGCGGGCTACTTCCGCTGGGAAATCTCCCGGTAGTACACGTTTTCCAGGTCGCTGCCGGCGGCGCAGTGGAAGGCCCGCCAGTACCACCGGTACAACCGGCGGAGCCGGCTGATCAGCCGCGAAAGCCGCGTCTGGGGCGCCCAAGTTGCGATGCCGGGCAAACCGTCCGGCCGCTGTGCATTGTTATCAAGACTGGCATATTTCAGGGTCGTCTCCATTTCTGCCCCCTGCAGCCGGTTATCGTTCTCAGTCACGAACGCACATTTCAAGCTGCCTTATCTACAACTATGATAATTTGTATGTCGTTATCATATACTGCTGGGGGCGGATTGTCAACAGGGGTCGTTTTCTGTATCCCGGGCGGAACTCCCGGCGGGATTTGGGGATTTGACGGACGGCAGGCCAGCAAGCAGGCGATTGGGCTGCCGCCCGGTTGGAGTGATTGGGTCGATCAGTCAGCGTTGGCGTTGGTGAATGTTGGCCTCCTTGTTGATTGAAAGTGAAGATGTACAGGCGACGGGATTGCCACCCCCGTATCAAGTACGGGGTCGCAATGACAAGGGGGCGCAATGGCAAATATTTGGGTTGACCGGGTTCCTGTCGTTTTTCAGCCCTACGGCCGGAGGAAATGCGCTTGCTTTTTTGCTCTTATTCTCCATGCCTCCAGCATGGCGCGTTGTGGCGGACGCGGTGGCCGAGGGGACTGCTCCGGATATGCCGACCGGGGACAGTCGTCCTCTTTGAAGCCCGGGTAAGCGACTTGTTGCTGAAAGGTGTTGGCCGTTGTTGACAGGAACCCGGTCGGGGTGTGATGCGGCGTCGGTCCGGTTATCGCCTGTAGAGGTATGATAGCACGGACGTTCTATGATATGGCAAGGGTCGGTTGTCATCGAGCGGAAGTTAAAGGACTTTGCGAATGACGTTAGCCGGGTGCGCGCGCGCTGCATCCGGGGGTAAAATTGACCGCAAGCAGCGGAATTCCATTAATGCCTGCCGATGCCGCCATCGATTCGCCACATCATTCACGCCGATCTGGATGCCTTCTACGCCGCCGTGGAGGTACTGGACAACCCCGAGCTGCGGGGCCTTCCGGTGCTGGTGGGCGGCCGGCCTGACGGTCGCGGGGTGGTCGCCACCGCGTCCTACGAAGCGCGCCATTTCGGCGTCCATTCGGCGATGCCCATGGCCACGGCGGTGCGGCATTGCCCCGAGGGCATCATCATGCGCCCGCGGTTCGACCGCTACCGGGAAGTGTCCGCCCGGGTGATGGACGTTTTCCGCGAGGTTACGGAGGTTATCCAGCCGGTATCGCTGGACGAAGCGTATCTGGACGTCACCGCAGCGTCGGAGCAGCGCTCGCCCATCGCCATCGCTATTGACGTGAAAGAGCGCATCGCCAACGAAGTCGGCCTGACCATTTCCGTGGGCCTGGGCACGGGCAAGTGCGTCGCCAAGATCGCGTCCGACTTGCAGAAACCCGATGGGTTGGTGGTCGTTCCGGTGGGACAGGAGGCCGAGTTCCTGGCTCCGCTGGCGGTGGGCAAGCTGGTGGGCGTTGGCCCCAAGTCCGCCGCCCGTCTCAACGCCGACGGCGTGCATACCATCGGCCAACTGGCGAATATGCCCGACGCCTGGTTCTCCCGGCAGTTCGGCAAGCGCGGCGCCAGCATCCGCGACCACGCCCGCGGCATCGACCACGACCCGGTGCAGACCGCGCGGGAGACCAAGTCACTAAGCAGCGAGACCACTTTTCCCGAAGACCTCTCTACCCCCGAAGCACTGCTGACGGTAATCGAGCGTCTCTCCGGCAGCGTCGCCGACTCCCTGACCCGCAAAGCGCTGTTCGGACGCACCGTTACCGTGAAAATCCGTCTGGCCGACTACACCACCTTCACCCGCCAGATGACCCTGCCCGACGTAACCAACGACGACGCCGTGATCGCCGCCACCGCGTGGACGCTGCTGGAGCGGGAGCTGGCGCCGGGACGGGCCTTCCGGCTGCTGGGCGTGGGCGTATCCGGCTTTGCCGGCATAGCGGAACCCGATGCCCCGGAGGAGGTTCCGGCGGCAACGCAGCGTCCGCTGCGTTTGTAGGGGCGGCGGCATTCACTTACAATGCAATGCGTTGCATCCTGTGGCTATTATGACGATACAGGGGAACTGCTATGACTGCCGCAAAACCGCAATTCCACCGAGCTTCCGCCGTATGGGAGCCGTACCCGGAACTGCCGCCGGAGCCCAAGGATATGCTGCAAACGCCGCCCACCGACGACCTGCGCGATAAGTTCCACGCGATATTGACGCCGGGGTACCATTATCCGTATCACCCGACCATCCTGATCGGCAGCCAGATACCGATTTACTACGGGGCGGCTCGGCCGGGTGTGAGCGGGCCACCGCCCCACGTTATCCCCGACTGCCTGATCGCTTTTGACGTGGACACCGCCGCCATCTGGGCGCGGGTCGGATACGACCCGATACAGAACGGCAAGCCGCCAGACTTTGTTATGGAGGTTGCCTCCTATAGCACGCGCCGCAACGACACGGAGCACAAGCGGGAAATTTACCGGCAGATTGGCGTGCCGGAATACTGGCGATTCGACCCCACCGGGGGCCGGTTCTACGGCCAAGCCATCATCGGGGAGGAACTGGTCAACGGGCAATACCGTCAATTCCCACCGAATCGCTACCCCGATGGAGCAGTGGGCGCCACCAGCCTGGTCCTCAACATGAAGTTCCGTTGGCAGGATGAACAGTTCCGGATTTACAATCCGGCAACCGGAGAAGAGTACGAGCATCCCAGGGAGCAAAACGCCCGCCAGCAGGCGGAGATTGCCCGTCTCCAGGCGGAAAACCGCCGCCTGCGCGGCGAGGGGTAGGCGCGCTGCCGGAACAGAAGGAATATCGCCATGACCACGCCAAAGCCCAAAGCCAGACCTCCCGCCCAGCATTGGGAACCCTATCCCGAGCTTCCCCTGGATCCCAAAGATATGCAGCAATCAGCGCCCAACGACGACCTCAAGGCCAAGCTTCGCGCCATACTCACGCCCGGAGACCACTACCCTTACCACCCCACCATCCTAATTGGCGACCAGATCCCCATTTACTACGCGCCGGCGGTCCCCGGAGTGAGCGGGCCGCCGCCTCACCTCATCCCCGACTGTCTGGTAGCCTTCGACGTGGACACCGACGCCATCTGGCGGCGCATAGGCTACGACCCGATCCAGAACGGCAAGCCGCCGGACTTCGTGATGGAGACGGCATCGCGCAGCACCCGCCTGAATGACAGTCTCCGCGAGCGGGAAATATACCAGATGATCCGTGTGCAGGAGTATTGGCGCTTCGACCCGACCGGGGGCCGGCACTACGGACAGGCCATCATCGGCGAGCGACTGGTCAACGACAGGTACGAGCAGTTCCCCCTAATCCGATACGATGACGGGGCGGTAGGGTCCACTAGCCAGGTCCTCAACCTGAACTTCCGCCGGCGCGACGGACGCTTCCGTATCCACAACCCCATAACCGGCGAAGAGTACGAAAATCCCCACGAAATAATCGCCCGCCTCCAGGCCGAAAACCGCCGGCTGCGCGGCTAGGGGTAGGCGCGTTACCGGAACAAATCCTTGTCGGGATCCCGCACGATGGCCCGGCTGTCGGCGTCTTCCATGCGCTCGTAGGGATAGCCCTTGATGAGGGCCACGGGGACACCCAGCAGCTTGCCCGTCACCAGTTCCGCCGTTGCCGCCAGCTCGTCGGCCACCGCGATGGTGGTGGTGTGCAATTCGTTGCCGTGGGGGTCGAACTCGCCGACGTAGCTGATCACCGGATTGAATCCGGCCACGCCGATGGAGACGTTGACCGCCCCGTTGCGCCAGGGCCGGCCGAAGGTGTCGGACACCAGCACCGCCACATCCACGCCGAGGCGCTGCCGGATGCTGTCGCGGATACGCCGGGCCGATGCGTCCGGGTCCACGGGCAGCAGGCAGATTGCATCGGCGCCGGGGATGTTGGATGCGTCGATGCCGGCGTTGGCGCAGATGTAGCCGTGGTAGGTCTCGCTGATGATCACGCCCCGGTCCATACGGACGACGCGGCGGCTCTCCCGCAATATCATCTCGGTATGGCGCGGGTCGCGGCGGTGGCCTTCGGTGATGGCCAGGGCCAGCGGCGAGGCTTCCACCTCGTCAATGGTCATCACCCGGCCCTCGGCCTTGCTGACGATTTTCTGGGTCACCACTACCACGTCCCCGTCCTCGATGGCGGTGCCCTGGGCGGCGGCGGCGTCCATAATCTGGCCGGCCAGGTCGTCTCCGGCCCGCACCTCGGGCAGTCCCTCAATTCCTATGGCGCGAATTTCCGGCGGCATGGCGCACCTCTCCTGTGGCGGTTGAGCGTGGATTGTATCGGCTCCAGTGTCAGTTTATCACCGGAGCGCGCCCTGTCATCGATGGGGAGGAAATCGCCTTCGGTTATTCAGTGACGAGTTCCGTGCCTCTATCCGGGGATAGAGCTTGGCAAAGGCCGTCCAGCATCGCCGCTTTCCCTATCCCGACACTGGCAACTGCGCCACTAGCCACGGTGATGGTAACTGATGCGGCGCAGCAAGGTGGCCATGAAGTGATTTTAACACGGTGCAGGGGTTATGACGGCGGTGGCGGGATGCTAGAATGGTTCATCGTGCCAACACGCCCTGGAGCAAGTCATTATGAGCACCTCATCATCGTCATCGCAGCGCCGCAAGCGGGTCTATACCAAGTACGGCGACCAGGGCGAAACCAGCCTCCTCTACGGCGGCCGGGTTTCCAAGGCCAACCCCCATACCGAAGCCTACGGCATCACTGACGAGGCGGTCAGCCTGATGGGCCTGGCCCGCGCGCTCACCGATGACGAAAAGGTGAAGAATATCCTCCGCGACCTGCAGCGGGAACTCTTCACCGTCGCGGCCGAACTGGCTACGGACCCCGAAAAATACGACCTCTTCCACCAGCACTTTACTCCCGTTACCGAGGAGATGGTTGATAACCTGGAAGCAACCATCGACGAACTGGAAACCCACTTCCAGATGCCCCAGGTGTTCATCCTGCCCGGCGGCACGCCGTCCTCTTCGGCGATGGACTCCGCCCGGACGGTTATACGCACGGCAGAACGACGGGTAGTTGCCCTATCGGAAGCCGGAGGCTTGACCAACCCCTTGATACTCGCCTACCTGAACCGGCTGGGCGACCTGCTTTTCGTGCTGGCCCGCTACCACGACCGGGAGATTCCCATCGAACGGGCCACCGGCGACCGCGTCTGATCCCGCGATGTCTGCCACCACATCCGACGGGTCGCGCGTCGTCATCATCGACTACGAGTCGGGCAACCTGCGCAGCGTGGCCCGCGCCGTGGAGAAGGCCGGCGTCACGCCAACCGTAACCTCCGATGCCGCCGCGCTGGATGCTGCCGATGGCGTGATACTGCCCGGCGTAGGGTCGGGGCCGGCCGCCATGGATGCGCTGCAATCCCGCGGCCTGGTGCGGCCTTTACTGGACTACATCGCCGGTGGGCGGCCTTTTCTCGGCGTCTGTTTAGGGTTGCAACTGCTGCTGGACGCCACCGACGAGGGCGACGCCGAATGCCTGGGCCTGGTTCCCGGCCGGGTGCGCCGCCTGCCTGACGGCCTGAAGGTGCCCCACATGGGTTGGAACACCGTGCGGTTCCAGCGGGAACATCCCCTGTGGGAAGGCATCCCCCAGGATAGCCATTTTTACTTTGTCCACAGCTACTACGCCGACCCGTTAGGGCGGGAGAACATCGCCGGCCTTACCGAGTACGGCGTCCCCTTCTGTAGCATCTATGCCCGCGATAACGTGGTGGCGACGCAGTTCCATCCAGAGAAAAGCGGCGAGAACGGTTTGCGGATTTACGCCAACTTCATCCGGCAGGTTGCCAACGCCGGCTGGTCGGACGGCGGCAACCTGCCGGGAGCATAGAGAGGCTCTACTATGACGATCCCGGTTAATGACTACGAGAAGCGCAAAGCGTTGGGCAAGGAGATTTACGAGACCAAAATCAAGCATCTGGTCGAGCCGCTAGAAAAGGGCACGTTTGTGGTGATTGACGTCACCACCGGCGATTACGCCATCGGACGCGACCTCGGTTATACGACGCAAGAGCTGCGTAATCGGCGGCCGGATGCCGTGACCCACACAATCCGGATTGGGCATAAGGCAGTGTTCCGCATCCGCAGCCCGCGCAAAATAATTTGGAACCCGGAAAGATGACCACCGGAAGAATCAACCAGGACCGAGAGTTGATAGCGCCTATCCGGGTGCTGGATGCAAACGGATACGTTCATCGATTTGAAGCCGTGATAGACACGGGGTTCGACGGAGATCTGTCGCTGCCGAGTAATCTTCTTGCGCCGCTCGGGATGCCGTACTCTGAGCCTGGTGAGATGGTGGTTGCAACCGGTAGGGTTTTCGACGTCATCGCATATGAGGGAATCGCGATCTGGCGCGGCGAAAGGCGGCCGATTCGGATTTTGGAAGCGGAGGGCGATCCACTGATTGGCATCGGCCTGTTGTGGGGCAGCCTGCTCACCGCCGAAATAACCGACAACGGTGAAGTTGCCATCAGCCCGCTGCCGGCGGAGACCGGCGATTAGAACTATGGAAATCATCCCCGCAATCGACCTGCGCGGCGGCAACTGCGTCCGGCTCTACCAGGGCGACTACGAGCAGGAAACGGTCTTTTCCGACAACCCCCTGGCGGTGGCCGAAAGGTGGCAGGCCGAGGGCGGGCAGCGTCTCCACATCGTTGACCTGGACGGCGCCCACTCCGGCAACCCGGCGAACCTGGCCGCCATCACCGCCATCACGCAACGGCTGGACATACCCGTCCAGGTGGGCGGCGGCATCCGCAGCGTGGACACGGCGGCCGGCCTGTTCGACGCCGGCGCCGCCCGCATCGTGGTCGGCACCGCCGCCGTCGCCAATCCCGACCTGGTGGAAGAGTTGTGCCGTCGTTTCGGCAGCGAGCGCGTGGTCGTGGCGTTGGACGCCCGCGACGGCCTGGTAGCCATCCGGGGCTGGACCGAGACTTCGGAGATCACGGCCACGGAATTGGCCCGACGCATGGCAGATCTGGGCGTCGCGCGTCTGCTCTACACCGACATTTCACGCGACGGCACCCTGGAAGAGCCAAACTATGAGGCTACCGCGCAGTTGGTTCGGGACAGTGGATTGCGAGTGCTGTCGGCCGGCGGCGTGGGCGCGGCGGAACACGTGCGAAAATTGCTCCCAACCGGCGCCGAGGCAGTGATAATCGGGCGCGCCCTGTACACCGGGGACATTACGGTAGCCGAGGCGCTGGCGGCAGCCCAATCGTAGGGGCGAATAATTATTCGCCCCTACTGTCCGGTCAAATTACCCCGGCGGCCCGAGCGTCCTCGTCATTGACTGCTATGCCGCCGCGGTTTTCCAGGTAACGCTGGCGGAGGGACAGGCGTTCCTCGGAGGTTGCGTCCCAATCGTCCTGATGGACTTCCATCAGGATGAAGTCGTGGGACATCCGTCGCACGTGGCGCACCGGGTTGAAGCCGGAACGCTCGAAGCATTTCTGCGCCCGGTGGTTCCATTCCAAGGTATGCAGATAGACGCGCCGGAGTTGCAGGTCGTCAAACATATGGCGCAGCAGCGTCACCACGGCGTCGTAGCCGTAGCCGCCGCTCCAGTAATCGCGGTCTCCGATGACGATGCCCAGTTCGGCCGTTTTGGACAGGCTGTCCAGGTCGTAATACATACAGTTGCCGATGAACTTTCCGCCGGCAGCCTCGATGGCGAAGTGATGGGAACCGGGGGTGGGCCAACGGATCTGGTCCTGGAATAGCTTGAGATACCGCTCGTATTTCATCGTCAGCGGATATGCGGCATCCAGCCTGGCAATCTCCGGGTCGCTGCGCCAGATGTAATCCTTCTCGGCGTCCGCCATGCGTTTGCCGCGCAAGAGCACGCGGACACCCCGCAGCACCAGGTCCTTTCGCTTGGCCTCGTTGGAGTTGGCAATACTCATAGCCCGCCGCCCTCCCGATAGGTTTCGATCAAGGACCTGGCCGCTTCCAGCACGCTGCGCTCGTTGTCGTATTCCAGCAGGTCCAGCGCTTCCTCGTAACTGCACCACTCCACCACGTCAAACTCGGCGTCGTGGTCGGACGTGCTGCCGCCCAGCGGCTCCATCAGGTAGAAATAGACCGTTTTGTCGTAGCGAATGCCATCGTCGTGGCCGACGAAGAAATAGCGGATGCTGGTGATCGGGGCCAATACGTTGACGCGCACGCCGGTTTCTTCCTGGACTTCCCGCTGCGCCGTTTCTTCAACCGTTTCGCCATGCTCGGGCGTTCCCTTGGGCAAACGCCAAGTCAGCGGGGCGTCCTCCCCCTGGTAGCCGGGCCGGGCCCGGGCGCACAGCAGCGTTTCAATCAACCCGCCGGACTGGCGGAACACCAGCCCGCCGGCCGACGCTACCTTGACGTTGGAGTGAGGTTCGGGTGAGCAGGAATTGGATGGCGCACCCGCGGCGCCGGCGGTGAGGCCAAAGGTCATGCCTCCATCGGCAGCATCCGGTTCATCTTCGGGCAGGAGCGTGTAGTTAGTCATCAGAACGGCAACGGTCGGGGATTACATCGGTCATTGTAGCCGTCGGGCCGGGAAGGGTCAAACGGAAGGGTCGATGCCGGCTTGCCGGAGCCGTTCTTCCAACTCCCTGAGACGAACCTCGGCGGTATCCGCCCGCTCGCGTTCCTCCGTGAGGCGGGTCACGGCGGCGTCCGCCCGCTCGCGTTCCTCCGTGAGGCGGGTCACGGCGGTATCTGCCCGCTCGCGTTCCTCCGTGAGGCGGGTCACGGCGGCGTCCGCCCGCTCGCGTTCCTCCGCGAAGTTTCGCAGCCACTCTCCGGTGGCCGGATCATAAAACCGCAGCCGCCCGTTGTCCCAGCAGATGTCCAACCCCAGCGCCGGGCTGTGGGCCCAGATCATCCCGTCAGGTTCCTCGTGAATCGGGAACTCCTCGTACTGTCCGTCCACCAGCCGCTCGCCCACCAGCGGGCGACGATAGAACATACCGCCGGTTTGGTCGTAGCGCCAGTACTCGCCCGCGCCGATCCTGGCGTACAAGTCCCGTTTGCCGGTTTCGTCGTAGCGCGCGGTGCTCTGGGAAGCGATTTCCAGCACGAAGTCCGGCGGCTTGCCGGCCCGCCAGATAAGGTACGAATTCTGCTCCATTATAGTGTCCACGTCCACGCCGAAGCTCACGTAACAGTCCGGGGACACGGAACGGCGAGGGTTGTTCATCTCGTAGTAGATGAAGGTGTCGCCGCTGACCAGGATGTAGGGATTGTCTCGATAGTGGGCGTCTAAAACCGAGACCGCCTCGATGAACAACGGTTCTTGATACAGTCCGTCAGGCAAGGGCATACCGTCCGTTTCGGGGTAAAAAATCGTCAGGTCGTCGTCGGGATGACGAACCGGCGCGATGGGTTTCAGTTTGGCAACCATTTCAGGACTCCGCTTTGCAGTTAGTCGGCCAGGACAAGTATAACCGCTAGCCGCCGCCAATGGCCGGCACGAAGTGGATTTCCGCGTCTTCGCCCACCCGTTCCAGCAAGCCCATGCGGGCTACCTCGCCGTCCACCGCCACCGCCAGGTTGGAGCGGATTTCTCCGTCTTCCAGCAGCCGGCCGGCGATGCCGGGAAAACGCTCGTCCAGCTGCTCGATGACCTGGCGCACGTTGCGCGCCGCAACGTCCACTTCCTTGACCCCGCCTGTGCTGGCTTGCAGCATCGTCGGCACGAATACTCTTACCATATCCTTCACCGCCTTTTCAGGATTGTGGATCTATCATAATGCGAGACCAACTCATTGCGTCAGCATACCGTTGGCGCAGCGTCGCCGGCAAATATGCCGTTGGCCCGCTGCAACTCGCGAACGTAGCAGATTATCTGCTCAACCTGTTCTTCCGATACGCCGGGGACCGGAGGCATATTGCCAAAATTCCAGTGGTGGGCCGGCACTCCCTGGCTGACTGCGTTGCGGAAGGTGAAATCGGCGTGATGGCCTGGTTCGTAGATCTTGTGCACCAGCGGCGGCCCCTGATTGGTGCCGGCAGCGTTCACACCGTGGCACAGGACGCAGGTGGTGTTGAATGCCTGCTGGCCGGCCACCGCCTGCTCCGACAGGGCGGGAACGACGACGGCAGGCTGGGCGTCGCCGGCAGGGCTTTCGTATTGTGGAGTCTCCGCTCCGGAACAGCCGACCAGTAGAAAAACAACTACCGTGGCAATGATGAACAGCGTCCGGGGGCATCGGAATGGCAACGACATAGCGCTAGTCCCTCACCTTGGAGTACAGAAACTGGTCCACGATCTGACCATCCTTTATGACGTTCTTGCGCAGACGCCCCTCGCGCTCATAGCCGGCCTTTTCCAGCACTCGGACGGAAGCCGGGTTAGTCACGTTGACGTAGGCAAACAGGCGTATGAGGTTGAACTGGAAGAAGGCGTACTCGGTGAGGGCCTGTAACGCGGCAGTGGCGATGCCCCGACCCCAGAACGGCTCGCCCAGCCAGTATCCGATCTCCGCTGACCGGTAGAAGACGTCGCTTTGCAAGCCCAGCCCGATGTAACCGATGGCCTCGTCAGCAGAGGCGATGGCGAAATGGACTTCCGGCCACTGCCGGGTGGCCATGCGCAACCAATACACGGCGTCTTCCAGTCGATAGGGATAGGGATGGGCGTCGCGCAGGTTGAGCCATACGTTGCGGTTGTTGGCATACTTCGCCAACGCCTCCGCATCATCGAGGTAGAAGCTGCGTACTTGCCATTCACTGATGTCGATGCGCATGGGGTGCCTCCGAACAGGTTGCGGTTCAGTCCTGGCGTTCTCGCATCAATATGTACACGGCGAAAGCGCGACGCTCCCGTTCCGGGGCGGCGCTGAAAGCAGTGATACGGTCGTTAGCTTCGATGATAGCAGTCAAGACTTGTTGCCGGGTGAAAACCACGTCTGGGTCATAGTCGGCCTGATGGCGGAGGCTTTGCATAGCAACGAAGAAATCGGCCAAAATTTGAACCGGCAACGAAAACCTGCCGCCAAGCCAACTGATCCCGGTCTTGCGGGTTGGCACCGACCAGGGTATCGGCATTGCTCTGGCAGATAGCATGGAACATGGCGTAATAGACGCTGCTGATGGCGCGGCGCAGGTCGGTCTGCGTGGCGTTGCTCCCAGCAAGACGCCGGGCGATGTTCAGAAGGTCGTCAAAAATCAAGGCCCACAGCCTCATGAAACCACGTCCAATCGTCCCTGGAGACGTATCTTGGCAGGACGTATTGAGTGACGCCGATGGCCAGGAGCTTAGGTTCTATGTGCCGGTAAAGCCGCCAGGACCATCCATCGGCCAGCAACTGGTAATCTCCATCAACCACGATGAAGATTTGCAGGTACCACTCGCCGGTTGCCATGTCGTCCGTTTCCTCGACACGGATGGGATCGAAGGTCAGCGCGCCTTGGTAGTGGTCGTCCAACGTGCGCTGCACGATATCTGCGATTTGCTGTTCAAGCGTTTTATCGATGACGCCGAAGGCCATTGGTACTTCCCTCACTTTGGCTAACACCGAGCTGAACTGCCGACGGTGCATATTTCAGCCTAGCACGCCACTGGGCATTGTGCCAACGCGTACAACTCTACGCTCATTGGGAGAACTTATGCCCGCAGGGATCCGTGACGGCGGGACAGGATTCATTCCCGCACCATCGCATACAGCCACTGGTCTATGGTCTGTCCGTCTTTGGTGATGCTCTTCTTCAAACGGCCCTCGTATTCGTAACCGGCCTTCTCCAACACGCGAGCCGAGGCCGGATTCCACTCGTACACATAGGCGTAAACACGCGCCAGGTCAAATTGAGCGAAAGCGTAATCAGTGATGGCCTGAAGGGCCAGAGTAGCTATGCCCCGTCCCCAGAACGGTTCACCCAACCAGTATCCTACCTGCGCCGAGCGTTGGTGGACGTCATCGTACAACTCCAGCCCTATTCCACCGATAGCCTCGGCGCCGGACGCGATGGCAAACATAGTTTCGGGGTCCTGCTCGCCAGCGAGTCGGATAAAAGCCTCCGCGTCCTCGATGCGGTAGGGGTAGGGGAAACGGTCGCGCAGGTTGCGAGATACGTTGCGGTTGTTGGCGTACTTGGCCAGGGACGGGGCGTCGTCGGGACGAAAGCTCCGCAACTGCCATTGGCCGATGTCAATGCGCATTGGATGTCTCCGGGTGGCCTACCGTCAGTTGGCGGTTCAGTCCTGGCGTTCCCGCATCAGGGTGTACACGGCGAAGGCGCGGCGCTCCCGGGCCGGGGCGGCGCGGAAAGCGGTGATGTGGTCGTCAGCCTCGGCAATAGCGGCCAAAACTTCCGGTTGGTAGAAAATGGCGTCCGGATCGTAGTCAGCTCGGTGGCGAAGGTCTTGAATCACAGCAACAAAACCGGCCAGGCGTTGAATCGGCGGCGAAAACCTGCCGCTACGCAGGACTTGCTGACAGCGACGGCGGGCATAACCGTGTTCCAGGGCGCGATAAGCCTGACGCCAGGCCGACGCATCCCGGTCTTGTGGGTTGTCGCCTACCAGGGTATCTGCGTTGCTCTGGCAGATGGCATGAAACACAGCGTAATACACGCTGCTGACGGCGCGACGCAGGTCGGTTTGTGTTGGGCTACCCTCTGCAAGGCGTCGCGCGATGTCCAGCAGGTCGTCAAAAATCAAGGCATTCCGCCTTATGGAACCATCCCCAGTCGTCCTTGTGGATGTATCGGGGAAGTACGTGCTGGGTTACGCCGATGGCCTGGAGTTCCGGTTCGATGTGGTAGCCAAGTCCCCAAGACCAGCCATCGACCAGAAGCTGGTAGTCCCCATCCACCACGACGAAAATTTGCAGATACCACTCGCCGGTCACCATGTCGTCCGTTTCCTGGACGCGGATGGGGCCGAAGGTCAGCTCGCCTTGATAGTGATCGTCCAGCGTGCACTGCACGATGTCAACGATTTGCTGCTCGAGGGATTTGTCGATAACGCCGTAGGTCATTGCAACAGCCTCCCGTTTAGGTAGGTCGCGGTATCGACGCCTGACGGCCAGAGACGTGTGATCAAATGTCGTCCGCTTCCGCCTCAATCCGGTCACGTCGCTCTTGCAGAGTTTCTTCTTGGTAAATCCAGTATAAGCTGCCCCTTGCCGATGGCCATCCTTTGAGATCTTTTGTTAGTGCGGAAAGAGTTTTACTCTCACCCTCGTACTCTACATGACGGTCATCAACGACTCGGCAGGTTATTTCCCGGTCGTCTGCCCATTCCAAAATTGCGCCAGTCTCAACTCCTGCTAACGAAAACCTGAAATTCGCTGCCCGTCCACCTGGAGTTGGCGACGGGACCGTTGGGACTTCCCCCACAACCTCGCCAGGATAATCGCTCGTGGTTAGGCCAGGGGTCACCTCTTGAATTTCGTGCAGCTTTATGATTGCCTTGATTCGGTAAGGTGCGACTTCGTAGAAAAATTCGCGATTACGCACACGTCGGTCCCCGAACGCGGTCAACAAAGCCCTCTCAACCTGTTCGTAATTTTCAACCTCTGCCGCATATTCACAGTCAAAAGGAAGGGGTACGCTGGTGTTGTCCAATTGCCGCATTCGGGCTTGAACATCTCCAGCAGAGTTGCCGTTGGTTATGCCAATTTTGACATAATTTGGCATTGCCTGATTGCTCAGCACATACACAATGCCCCTATTTCTGGTAACTTGGACCTCGGTGGCCTCAACCATTTGGGTTCTCCCTGATTGGCGCGGTGTTTTCGAACGCCGGACCGAGTTCCGTCGGCCCGGCATCCCGCGTTAGATCATTGTATCAGCCCCTTACCCGCCGTTCCACTCGGCTTCCAGCACGCTGCCCGGCGTGATGGGCAGGCTGGTCAGGCGCTGTCCGGTGGCCTCGCCCACTGCGTTGGCGATGGCGGCCAGCGGGGGTACGATGGGTACTTCGCCCACGCCGCGCACGCCGTAGGGGTGGCCGGGGTTGGCTACCTCCACGATGACCGTGTCGATCATGGGCAAGTCCAGGGAAGTGGGCATACGGTAGTCCAGGAAGCTGGAGTTCATCATCCGGCCGTTGTCGCTGAAGTAGTATTCCTCGTTCAGCGCCCAGCCGATGCCCTGCACGGCGCCGCCCTGGATCTGGCCCTCCACGTAGCTGGGATGCACCGCCTTGCCGGCGTCCTGGATGGCGGTGTAGCGCAGGATTTCCGTCTTGCCGGTGTCCGGGTCAACCTCCACGTCCACCAGATGCACGCCGAAGGAGTTGCCCTCGCCGGTGGGGTCAAGGCTGGCGGTGCCGGTGATGCCGCCGCCGGTGGTGTAGAGCTGGCGGGCCAGTTCCTTGAAAGTGAAACTCAGTTCCTCTGACTTGTGGCTGATGACGCCGCCGTCGTACTCCACCTCGTCGGCCGGCACGTCCCAGATGGACGCGGCGCGCTCCACCAGCTGCGTCTTCACGTCCTCGGCGGCCAGGATGGCGGCCCAGCCGGTGGCGAAGGTGGTGCGGCTGCCGCCGGTGACCATGGTGTAGCCGATGGAGTCGGTGTCCACCACTTGCGGCTTGATGTCCTCGTAGGCGATGCCCAGGGTCTCGGCGGCCTGCTGGGCGATGGAGGCGCGGGAGCCGCCGATGTCCACCGAACCCTCAATCAGGTTCACCGTGCCGTCGGGGTTGACGGTCATGTTGACGCTGGAGTGGAAGCCGCGGTTCATCCAGAAGCCCGCGGCGATGCCCCGGCCCCGGTTGGCTCCTTCCAGCGGCGTGCGGTAGTGGTCATGGTTGCGAGCCGCCTCCAGGCATTCCACCAAGCCGATTTTCTGGAACACCGGCCCCTCCACCTTGCGGGAACCTTCCGTCACGGCGTTGTTCAGGCGGAACTCCACCGGGTCAACTCCCAGCTTCTGGCACAGCTCGTCCACCACCTGCTCCACGCCGAAGGCGGCTTGCGGAGAACCGGGGGCGCGGTAGGCGGCGGTTTTGGGTTTGTTCACCACCACGTCGTAGCCTTCAACCGTCCCGTTTTCCAGCTCGTAGCAGGCGAAGGCGCAGGTCGCCCCCTGCATCACCGGCGAGCCGGGGTAGGCGCCGGCCTCGAAGGCCAGCTCGATCTCGGCGGCGGTGATTTTGCCGGCGTTGTTGGCGCCCATCTTGACGCGCATCCAGCTGCCGGGAGCGGGGCCGCTGCCCTCAAAGACCTCGGTGCGGCTCATCAGGACTTTCACCGGCGCGCCGGCCTTGCGGGACAGCAGCGCGGCCACCGGCTCCAGGTAGAAGGACACCTTGCCGCCGAAGCCGCCGCCGATTTCCATGGGCGTGACCTTCACGTCGGACACGTCCACCCTGAGCGCGTCGGCGGTGTTGGCCCGCACCACAAAAGCGCCCTGGGTGCTGCACCAGATGTTGATTTGCCCGTCGGCGCGCCAGTGGGCGGTGGCGTTGTGCGGCTCGATGTAGCCCTGGTGCACCGAGGCGGTGGTGAACTCCCGCTCCACGATAACGTCGGAGGCAGCGAAGCCGGCGGCGGTGTCGCCCTTCTCGAACTTCATGTAGGCGGCGACGTTGCTGGGCTTTTCGGAAACCTCGCCCATGGCCGAGGTGTGGAGCCGGTCGTCGTGCAGCAGGGGCGCGCCGTCCTGCATGGCCGCCCGCACGTCGATGACGGCTTCCAGCACCTCGTAATCCACTTCGATGAGGGCCAGGGCCGCCTCGGCGACGTGGGCGTTGTCGGCAGCCACGGCGGCCACGGCATGGCCGCGATACAGCGCCTTGTCGGAGGCCAGGAAGTTGTCGCTGAGGAACTTGAAGCGGTTGTAGTCGTTGCCCAGCTCTTCCTCGCTCATTGATGCGAAGGGCAGGTCGGTGGCGGTCACCACGGCGCGGACGCCGGGCAGTGCCTCGGCCCGGCTGGTATCCACGGACTTGATGCGGGCGTGGGCGTGGGGGCTGCGCAGGACGCGCCCGTGCAGCAGGCCGGTCAGGTTCAGGTCGGCGCCGTACTGGGCGCGGCCGGTTACCTTGTCCACACCATCGGGACGGACGGGGCGCTTGCCGACTACGTCGTACTCAACTTCCGAAAGCACCTGGTTTGCTGTCGTCACTTTGGTTCACCTCATGGTTGGCGGTTTTCGTTGGGAGATTATAGCGCACGTTGACAGAGGCGGCGCTGATGAGTAGCATTGACTATGACAGGAAGTTGCTGTGAGTAGTACGGAGATTGCTGATGAGCGCTTGGCCGAACTCTCCTAATTTCGTCCGTGTGCCAGTGGACCACCCTCTGGACCCGGTACCGAACCAGCTGTGTCGGGTGGGTACTGCCGTCGGCATCCTTGCCCACGATGAACTTTACGAATTCCTGAGGCGCAATCCAACCGTCAATAAGCCCCGTGATCCTATCCGAATGGCAGAGGTGTACGGCGGCGACGAAAAGCCGGTGTCCTTTCAGCCCGCCACATGGCAAGCCGAAGTGATCAACATAGGGAATGACACAGCCCAGCCCGGCCACATCGTGCATTACTATGACTGCGGCGTCGGTTCTGCGGAAAGCCGCTACAACTGTGCGGTTGGTGATACGGCAACGCCGTTTGACGCCGTGGTCGGCCTGTTGCTGGAACCCATTCCAGCCTACACTACCAAGGCAGTCAGCATCCTGATGCAATACGCCCGCAGGGACTGGCATTGGCTTGCCTGCCCGGCTGTGGAGCGAGACCCTGACGTCTGCAATGGGGCCTGGGTGTTCAGAGGGACCAGGATGCCGGTGCAAGACCTTTTCCTGCACCTGAGCAACGGCGACAGCATCGAGGACTTTCTGACCGACTTCCCAGTGGTGAGCCTGGAACAAGTTCGCCAGGTGCTGCAACACGAGGCATCGGACTTGGGGCGGTACGCTGGAATCCCTGGCACTGCCATTAACCAGAACATTTCCAAAGCGCCGACGGTATGAGGATACTGCTGGATCACAACATACCGGAAAGCCTGCGCCGCCTGATAACCGACCACAAAGTTCACACTGCCCGCTACCTTGGCTGGGATACCCTACGCAACGGCGAGCTGCTGCGCCGGACGGCAACGTCCGGGTACGACCTATTCATCACCGCCGACCAAAGCATCCCATACCAGCACAACCTGCCGGCCATTGGACTGCGAGTGATTGCACTCACAACCAATCATCGCCCCAGCATTGAGCGCGAAATCGAGGCGGTCAAGGTGGCAATAGCAGACTGCCGCTCCGGCGAAGCGTTGATAGTGCCAATTCCGGATTTGCGGAGACAACGCGGACGATGACCGCCAAACTAATGCGTCCGACCTCGGCACACCGCTACACTCCCTACAAGGAGCACTATCAATTATGGCTACTCGGCACTCCACCACTATTACCCCGCAAGCCGGAATTCCTATTAAGATAGGTGATGAGGATTCCAACACCGTCGGTCTCGCTGCAATCCATGACTTCATCGGCAATACCGGCGACCGCATTTTGCATCACACCACCTTCAACTTTGGCGCCACGGTTATGGCGCTTACGCTACAGGGCATTATCCTGGCTGATACCGACGAAACGGATGACGACGACAATCCATCCGTCACCGTCGCTACGTATGGTGAACTGCGCCGAGTGGATAGCACTGGTCACGACAGAGAATTCAAGCTGGTATTCGATGAGGGTGTTGAGGTCACTTACCGGATGGGCAACGCTAAAACCATCTCCCAGCTGAAACGCCTTATCAGAACCTATCGGTCCGGATTTTTGACGCTTGGAGACCCGGGGCTCTGGACTGCGGATGACTACGGCGAGGTTGATGATGCCCCAGACATCGAAACTCCGGGCATTGCTGAAAGGGTGCGCTTTTGGGAAGAGCAGGACCGCATCAACCAAGCGCTAATCCCCCGCGTCATTCGCCAAAATGAACTGCTCACCAAGCACATTGCCGAGCACGACGACTTGCCGCAACTGGTCGGCCGGGTCGTTGCGGATGCGTTGGCAGAACAAGCGAAGCAATACGATGCGGCGTTGGAAGAAGCAACCACCCATTTGAACGCTGTCCATGCGGAAGCCTTGCGGCAGGCCAATGCGGAGCAATCCCAAAAGTATGAAGCCTCAATCGCGAGTGTTCAACAGGAGGCGCGGCGGACACGCAACCGGCTTACCGCCGTTGCGGCTGGCGCGGTAGCCGTCGCTGTGGTTGCGGTAATCATTGCCTTATTGGCTTAGGGGGCGTTATGACGATGCAATCACTGGACCTGCTGCCTGCGTTGCGAGAGCTACCCGCGGACGGCCCGGAACAACAGCGGTCGTATCGACAGCAAATCGAGACTTTGCTCGCAACCGACCCGGCAACAGCGGCCGCTGAAGTAGCGTCAGCAGTTTCTGTCGCGACGGGCCTCCTTTGGTCAGAATTGGACATCAACGATGACGTGCATCAGAGATTGCAAGAAGCTTACGAAATGGCTGCTCCCGTCCAATCGGGCGCGGTGCCTTTGCATGATGCTTTTGCGGAGGCACAACATAATGGCGCAGAAGCGACACAGGGATTCATCAACAACATAAAAGGCAAAGTCGCGGAGCTTGAAGTCAAGGACTGGTTGGAAAGTCAGGGCGCCACGGTTGTTCTTCCAGATGCACAGAACTATCCCGGCATAGATATGCTGGCGATTTGGCCCGACGGGACCGAAGTTCCTATTCAGGTCAAAGCTTACGCCGCTGAATCCGCCGGCAACATCCAGAGCCTGATGCTCGACAATCCAGAAGTACAGTTCGCTGTCAGCAGTGAGGCATTCGATAAAATTGCCGAACGCAGCCCTGAACTCATAGGCCAGATGACGGACATTCGCTCAAACGCCGAACTGACCGGAGACGTCAACGAAGGCTTGGATCTCCTGACCGACAACCTGGGCATAGACATTCCCGATGGCGTGGGCGAAATCATCCCTTATGCCGGAGCAATCCTCGCTGCCTCAAGGCTCATATATGGCGTCATCCAAACCGAGCGCCAATTCAAAACCGTGGATCGCACTACCCGTAATAAAATCCAAGTCGTCCAAACCTTGACGCTGATGTCCCGAATGGGCGTTACAACGGTTCTGTCTGCTGTGGGAGTAATGGGCGGTGGGGCGGCTGGCTCGGTCATTCCAGGCGTTGGCAATCTTGTTGGCGGTATTGCTGGTACATTAGCCGGCGCCGGCGCGGGAATGTACCTGAACCGCCATCTACAGCCGCATATGCTGACCTTGGCGCTGGACATTACCGGCTTGACCAACGACGACTTGTTTTATTACAAGAACAAGCCCCACATTGACCAAGTGGCGTTGTCTTTCCGGCAGTCCGCCAACGCGCTGGCCCCAGCTCCGGCCACATAAGGGCGGGCGAATAATAAGGGGCAGCCACCAGGACTGCCCCTACGTCAAACGGTCTGGCGACGCAAGCAGTTATCCCGCTCGCATTCGCTCCCCCGCGTCCAGGACGGCGCGGACGATTTTGTCGTAGCCGGTGCAGCGGCAGAGGTTGCCGGCCAGCCAGTGGCGGATGCGGCCCTCGTCGGCGTCCGGCTCGGCGTCCAGCAGGGCCTTGGCGGCGACGATGAAGCCGGGGGTGCAGATGCCGCACTGGAGCGCGGCGTTCTCCAGGAACGCCTGCTGAATGGGGTGGAGACCATCGGCGGAGGCAACACCTTCAATGGTATTGACCTGGGCGCCCTGGGCCTCGACGCCCAGCACCAAGCAGGAGCAGACGATGCGGCCGTCCAGGTTGACCGTGCAAGCGCCGCAGTTGCCGTCGTTGCAGCCCTCTTTGGAGCCGGTCATGCCGACGACGTCGCGCAGGCACTCCAAGAGGCTCTGCCGCGGCTCGCAGAGAAAGTCGGTCTGGTTGCCGTTGATGGTGGTGGTTACGTGGACAAGTCCGGGCATTGTTATTCCTCCCCTCGGGCGCGCCGGATGGCAATGTTCAGAGTGCGGCGGGTCAGCACGTCCACCAGGTGGTGACGCTGGCGGATGGTGCCGCGCATATCGGTGATGGGGGTAGCGGCTTCGCTGGCCAGACGGCCGGCCTCGGCGATGGCGTCATCGGAAACGGCCTTGCCAGCCAGGCTGTCGCCAGCGGCGGTAGCCAGGATAGGGGTCGGGCCGACGGATGCCAAAGCGATGCGGGCCGAGACGAAGTTCTGGCCCGAGGCGTCCAGCGCTACCGACGAGGACACGCCGGCCACGGCGATATCCATCTCGTTGCGCGGGATGAACCGCAGGTAAGCGGTGCCGGAGTTGGCGGCCGGGGCCGGAAGCTGAACGGCGACCAGCAGTTCGCCCGGTTCCAGAACGTTGCGGCCCGGGCCAGTGCAGAAATCCTCGGTGGGCACGGTGCGCCAGCCGTTGGGGCCGTTGATATGGGCTTCGCCGCCGAGAGTAATCACCGGCGGGATGGTGTCGCCGGACGGGGCAGCGTTGCACAGGTTGCCGCCAACGGTCGCGCGGCCCTGGATCTGGATGCTGCCGATCATGCCGGCGGCGTCAATGAGACCGGGATAAGCGGCGGCAACGGCCTGGTTCTGGTAGATCTGGTAACACGGCACGGCGGCGCCGATTTGCAGGCCGCTGTCGCTGAGGTTGAGGCCGTTCAACTCGGGAATTTTCTTCGTGTCAACCAGCACGTCAAGTTCGTACCGGCCGCCGCGCAGCTGCACCAGGATGTCAGTGCCGCCGGCCAAGGCGCGGGCACGGTCGCCGTGCTGCGCCATTATGGACACGGCGTCGCTGAGGGAAGTAGGGGCTTGGTAATCAATAGCTCGCATGGGCACCTCCTGCGGGGCAGATTATAGCACGAACAGCGGCCCTGTCAGCGGGCCGTTTTCGCGCCGGGCGGCTATGCTATCTCGGGCGCGCCGGCCGGTGGGGCCAGCGCGTCAGGAAACGGCGGCTATGATACCCCCGTACCCCGCACGACGCAAACGTCAGGGATTGTACAAAGGCGCCCCTCAACCCTTTTCCGCTCATCCTGAGCTTGTCGAAGGATGCCCTTTGCAATCGGCGGATGGTTCGACAGGCTCACCATGAGCGGATGAGAAAGGACTTGGCACAGGCCCTGACGCAAACGGGAAGGCTCCGCCTCACCATCAGACCACGCCCGCTGCTGCCAGTTCGTCTAACTGCTCCGCCGTCAGGCCGCCCAGGCTGCACAGGATCTCGGCGTTGTGCTCCCCCAGCTTCGGCGGAGCGCCGGTGTCCGCCGGCCGGCAGGCCGTCAGTTGGATCGGCGTCGCCAACGACCGGAAAGTGCCGCCCAGGGTGTCCCCGGTGTCAACGTACATCCCCCGCGCTTCCAGCTGCGGACAGTCCGCCAGATCAGCTATATTCTGCGCCACGCCCATGGAGAAGCCCAGCTCGGTCAGGCGTCCGGCGACTTCCCACTTGGGCCGCTGCGACGACCAACTCTCGATGGCCGGTATGACTTGCTCAAACACAAAGTCGGCGTCGGGGAATTGCTGTAGATACCGCTCGTCTTGTTCCGGCAGGTCGCTGCGCCCTACCAGTTCCCACAGAGCTGTCAAACGCTGTGGGCTGCGCACGCCGGCCATCACGACGTAACCGTCAGCGGCCCGGAACACCAGTCCCGGGCCCAGGGAGGCTTGCCGAGTGCGTCCGGCGATCCGCCCGGATTCCGGCCCCGTGACCTGGTACGCATTCATGTTGCTGATCAAATGGGACACCATGCACTCGTACATCGCCACATCGACGTGCTGACCGACCCCCGTCTGTCGCCGCGTTTCCAACGCCAATACGATGCCGAGGGCAGCCCAGACGCCCGGCACCGAATCGCCAATGTTGTCTCCCACGGCCTGGGGCGCGCCACCAGGCTCACCGGTGACCTCCATCCAGCCCGACATTGCCTGGATCGCCAGGTTGTTGGCCGGCCAGTCAGAGTAAGGCCCCCGCACGCCGTCGCCGTAGCCGGTAATCTCGGCGTAAATCAGTCGCGGGTTGATTTCACGAAGCCGGTCGTAGCCCAAACCCAGCCGCTGAAACGCTCCCGGCCCCCAATTGTCCAGCAGCACGTCCGAATTGGCAATTAGCTTCTCAAAGGCCGACTTGCAGGTAGCATTCCGCAGGTCCAGCGTTACGGATTTTTTATTTCGGTTCACGCCCAGGAACCGGCTGCTCACCCGGCCCCGGTCGTCATCGCCGATAAAGGGTTGCCGGCTCCGCGCCGCATCTCCCGTTCGCGGCCGCTCAATCTTGATAACCTCTGCCCCCATGTCCGCCAGAATCTGCGAGCAGAACGGGCCGGCGACGATGTGGGTGGCGTCGAGGACACGGAGGCCGGTGAGGGGTAAAGGGAGATACGTCGAGGTCGGGGAATCGTCAGACATTGATTGATACTCACTTTTGCGTATGTAAAGGTCGCCGCGTTACGGCGTTGATTGACCGAGGGCGCGGGCGGCAACGCGGATAAGCGCTTGTGCGTAGGTCGTGCCGAGGATAATGTGAGCCTGGAGTTGTTGTGTCGTCAAATTGAGGTGGTAGAAGTGATTGTGCAACCGCTGTTGTCCGATGTCCAGGCAAGTCGTGATTTGCGTTTCGGATAAAGGAGATCCTGCGATACGTCGGACTGCATTGGGGAAAGTGGACATGGTATTGGGCGCCCGGTGGGGATTGCGGAAGCGGTCCGGAGGCTGGATTTCGTGGTCCGGGTCGGCGGCGCTGACGGCGTGGACAATAGCACCCCAAACCAATTCCCCGGCGGTAATGTACTGGCCGCGGCTAGACAGTTCCGCTGCCAGCGCCGCCAAGTCGCGGGATGCGTTGAGGTGCGTCAGCGCATCCAAACTGACGGGTCCCTCCGTTGCGCGGTTTCCATCTTTTCAACGAGCCACCGGATGGCCGGCAGGAAGATGACGTATTCGTCGGGTTCCCAGTAGGTGAGTTCAAGAGGAGATTCGGCGTGGTGCTTGAAAGATTCCGCTACGCTGAAGGCCCCGATGAACTCGGGTATCGGCAGCTGGGGCGCATTATCATCCTTGACCCAATCAAAGATTGGGGTGTCTTTGAACCAATCGAATGGTTCGCTAGGCAGACCCTCCATCCACCGGACAAAGTCACGGGCGTCCTCTATCGTCTCGCAGGGTCGCTTGTGCCGCCTGGCCGCGTCGGCGACGGCCCGGAACGCGGCATCATAGGCCAGGCGCGCGCCTTCTTGGACGCGGCCCGCGGCGATTTCAGCAGACGCTGCTTCCAACGTTTCAATTGGGGTTGGCATCGTTACCGCTCCGCAACGCAATATGTTTGCATACTATCACACGTACTCCGCCAGCGACCGCAGCGCCGCCCGAGCTCCCTGACGCATCGGCTGGAAGTGGCTGAAGCAGATTATCTCGAAGTCCAGTTGGGCCAGCTTTTTCACCGACCCTTTCGCCGCATCCATGTCGCTGGAAAACCAGCGCGACGGCAGCGTCAGCCGGTCGTGATACCGCTGCACCGCGTCGGCCACCAGCAAGACCCCCTCGTTGGGAAAGTGCAGGCTGATGCTCCCCGGCGTATGCCCCGGCGTATGTACCACCGTGGCGCCGCCCAACAGCGGCAGCGTATCGCCGTCGTCCAGGGCCGTCGCCACCGGCACGTTGGGTGATTTCATAACCAACAATAGCGGCCAGAGCAGTGGCCGCAGCCACCGGGGTTCCACCGGATTCGGTATAGCCTGCCTCGGCTCGCCGGCCAGATGCGACGCCTCAAGCCGGTGCGCCGCCACCACCGCTCCCGTAGTCCGTTGCAGCCCGGCCATCCCCCCCACGTGGTCGGGGTGATAGTGCGTGGAAATCAGCCGGCGCACCGCATCCGGCCCGTATCCCAACTGTCGCAGGTAAGCCAGCACCGGGCGGTTGTGAAAGTGACGCCACCCTGAGTCGATTACCGTAACCGACTCTTCTCCGGTTTCGTCATCGGGCGTAATGACGATAAAAGCGCTGGTGGTGCCCAGAGTGCGCTGGTGCAGTCCCGGCAACACCTCGCCTACCCGCGCCCGCGGTCCCGGTATGCCGGGACGCCGGTAGATCAACTCGTCAGGAGGCGGCCATTCCATACATCATGCATATCTTGCGCAGCAACGTGAGTTGTTGCTGCGGGTCAATGACCCTTCGCGTATTGAACTCGGTGGCCCGGTCTGATCCTGTTCCAAACGGGTCGTGGGACCGCGCCGGAACTCGCGTTCCCCGTGGTCCGCTACGAAGGTTTGTGGCGCAGATACGCCCCAAACAGGGCCAGCATCACCATACCCATGAGATAACCGTTGTAGGTTTGCAAGTCATCGTCATAGCTGGACAGCAGCACGACGCCACACATGATAACCAGGTTGAAGCATACCAGCGTGGTTCTGGATAGCCAACGCAAGGTCATTGCCCGTGAAACCGCGTACACTGCCGGCGCCAAAGCGCCGGCGAAGGCGACTATGTAGAGCAGCAGAACCAGCGGCTGGGCGTTGAAATAGATCAACCCGCGCTCGCTGAACCCGGGCTCCGACGGCTGTAAAAAGGTTCGCAGCACGAATAGAACAATCAGATATGCCACCGCCCCAAGCAGCGCCAGCCCGCGGTTCCTCGGCTGCCAACCCGAGGTGGCCGCGCCCAGGAAGAAGAAAATACCCGGCACGAATAACGCCACGCCGATGGTCGTCCACAGTTGCAGATTGTCCGGGCGAATCGCCACGATGACGCACCATACTGCGAACGACGCCGCACACCAGGCCAAACCAATCCCGAACTGTCGGAATACGGGCATAACGCCGGTAATGAAACGCCACCCCAGAAATCCCATGATGGCCGTTCCGACGGCAAAGAACGCAACCACCATATAGTTTGGCGATACGGTATTTGCGACCTCGTTCATTCGTGCGCTCCGCTTTGCGTTTGGCGTCGTCTCACCGCAGGTCAACGACCCGCCGCGCCTTGAATTGCGTCCGCTCAAACTCCCCTTCCGGTTTCAACTCCACGGCGACGCCCACGCCCAACGCCCGGCGCAGCGTGTCCGCCCACTGACTCCGCAGCGCCGCCAAGGCTTCCGGCCCGCTTTCGCCGGCCGCTGCCCACACTCCGGCGGCCACTTCCGTCTGCACCGTCAGCCGGTCCAGATAGCCCCGTTCCCGTTCCACCACCAGGCGGAACTCGCCGCCGAACTCGTCCAGCCCGCGCAGCACGTCTTCAATGCGCGAGGGAAACACGTTCTGCCCCCGGATGATGAGCATATCGTCGGCGCGCCCGTAGATGCCCCGGGTCAGCGTCGGATATGTCCGCCCGCAGGGACAGTCCACCATTTCCCATTGCGCGATGTCTCCCGACCAGTACCGGATCATTGGTTGCGATTCGCGTTCCAGGTGGGTATAGACGGGGACGCCCTCGCCGCCCATGGGAACGGGTTCGCGCGTCTCGGCATCAACTAACTGTGTATAAACGATGTCCTGCCACAGGTGCATCCCTCGTTCCAGGTGGCGGCAGCCGCCGTTGGTCATCCACGGAGTCATCTCCGCCATGCTGCCCTGGTCCACCACGTAGCAGCCGAAGGCGTCCGCAATGGCCTGCCGAGTGGCCGGCACGCTGGCTCCCGGCTCGCCGCTGAAAAACATGAGGCGGAAGGCGAAATCGGTCCGCGGGTCAACTCCCATCTCCCGCGCCGTTTCGGCCAGGTACAGCGCGTAGGACGGCGTGGCGTACAACGCGGCCGGCTTGACCAGTTGCGCCCACTCCACCGCCCGCTCGGTCTGACCTGGCGCGCCGGCGCCGAAAGGAAAGCACGTCGCGCCCAGCCGTTCCGCCCCCACCAGCGCGCCCCAGCTGCCCACGTAGAGGCTGAACACCGCCGCCACCATCACCGTATCTCCGGGTCGCACTCCAGCCGCCCACAGGATGCGGGCGTGGGCCGCGCCGATGCGTTCCCAGTCGCCCCGGCTGATGCCGAACACCGTTGGCCTACCCGTGGTTCCCGACGTCCCGTGAATCCGGTACACCTCGCTGGGATCAACGCACAAAAACCTCCCGTATGGGGGATACGCTTCCTGCTCGACGCGTACCTCTTCCTTGGTCAGTATGGGCAATTGCGCGAACTCTTCCAGGCTGCGAATATGCGCCGGGTCAACCGGCGCATTCCGCCAGAACTCCCGGTAGAAGCCGGAGCGTTCCCACGCGTACCGTACCTGGCCTCGCAGTTTCTCCAGGATGATCCCGTCGCGTTCTGCCGGCGCCATGGTTTCCAATCGGGCGTCCCAATGCTCCGCGCCGGCGTCAGGTAGATAACCGGGATCGTATGTTGGAGGCCAGGTCATAGGGCATCAACTCGCCAGTGAGGTGCGGATAAACTCCACCATTTCGCCCGTGAAGCTGCCCACCGGAAACACGCCGTCCACGCCGATCTCGCGCAGCCGTTCCACGTCGCTATCCGGGATAGTACCACCCACCAGCAACATTACGCCGTCCTCGTCATCGTTCCCGCGCAGCCCGTGCCGTTCCAGGGCGTCCACCATCCGGGGGATCAGCCGCAGATGCGCCCCCGACAGGATGCTGATGCCAACCACGTCCACGTCCTCCTGCGCGGCGGCGGCGGCCACCTGGTCGGCGGTGACGCGCATCCCCAGATAGACGACCTCCATGCCGGTGTCACGCAGGGCGCGGGCGATGACCTTGACGCCCCGGTCGTGTCCGTCCAGGCCCAGCTTGGCGAGGAGGACGCGGGGCGGGTTATCTTGTCGATGTCCAACCACTGGAAACCAACCATCCGTTTAGCCGTTGGCGCCGTTGCCCAAGACACGCAAGACTACTCCCATTATGGTCAAAGCCACCGCGCCTATCGCCGTTACCAGTTGTGGGCCGGCGTCTGTGCCGATGCTGATTATCACGGCGGCGATCAGAATTGCGGCTACGCCCAGGCACATTGTCCCCAAGTCACTGAGCATCTTAGTCATCGTTTCAATTTGACGGCGATTATGGCTGTGATGAATCCCACGGACAATATGCCGCCGCCATAGGCCAGCGGCAGCAGCTCTCCGATGATGCCTTGGCCATAGCTGAATGAACTGAATCCCAACCAATGCCCGACCAGGAAAGCCCAACAGGTCCCGAAGAAAGCCGTGCAGTAGATCGTGGTGAGAATTGCAAGCGGGTTGTTCATCGGATCTTCCTCTTCGGGCGGCCTGGCGAATTCCTTGCTGACACTATACCGCAGACACCGGCCCGCCGTCTAAAACACCCCCGGGTCCACGTATTCCCCCCATTCCTGGCGCAGCGTGCCCATAATCTCGCCCTCGGTAACCCCGGCTCCCACCGCCGTCAGGATCGCCGGCATCAGGTTTCCGTCGGCTCTCGCCGTCTTTAGGATGTCGCGCCGGGCGGCCGCGGCGTCCGCTTCGCTGCGGGACTGCCGGGCGGTGGTGAGGCGCTCGATCTGGCGCTCTTCCTCGGCGTAGTCAAACTCGAACAGATCCAGGCCGCCGGCGTTGGCAGCGTCGCTGCTGTATTCGTCGTTCACGCCGACGATGGTGTAGTCGCCGGACTCCACCCGCTGCTGGTAGCGGTAGGACGCCTGGGCGATTTCGCTCTCGATGTAACCGTTGCCGATGGCCTCCAGCATCCCGTCCAGCATACTGCCGTTGCCCATGCCGTCGATGCGCTCGATGTAGGCCATCGCCGCCTCTTCCAACTGGTTCGTCAGCGTTTCCAGGTAGGCCGACCCGCCCAGCGGGTCCGGCGTGGCGGCGACGCCCGACTCGTGGGCCAGTATCAGCTGGGTCGCCAGCGAGATCCGCATGGCTTCTTCCGACGGTATGTCGTAGGCTTCGTCGTAGCCGCTGACGTGCAGCGACTGGGTGCCGCCCAGCACGGCGGCCAGCGCCTGCAATCCGCCCCGCAGGATGTTGTTCAACGGGTCCGGCCGCACCAGCGTGGAACCCAGCGTCTGGGTGTGGAACCGCATCCGCATGGATTCGGGCCGGGTTGCGCCGTAACGGTCCCGCATGAGACGGGCCCACATCCGCCGGGCCGCGCGGAACTTGGCGATCTCCTCGAAAAAGTCGTTGTGTACCCCGAAGAAGTGGGACAGACGAGCGGCGAAGGCGTCCACCGGCAGGCCCCGGCGCAGGGCCGACTCCACGTAGGCCATCCCCTGCGCGACGGTGAAGGCCAGTTCCTGCACGGCGTCCGACCCGGCCTCCCGGGTGTGGTAGCCGCTGATGGATATGGTGTACCAGTTAGGCACGTGCTTCGCGCAGAACTCCACCACGTCGGTGGTCAGTTTCAGCGCCGGCGCCGGCGGCAGGGCAAAGGTTTTCTGCCCGTGGAACTCCTTCAGCGAGTCGTTTTGCACCGTACCCCGCAGCGCGGCCCAGGGCGTCCCCCGCCGCTCGGCGGTGTGCAGGAACATCGCCAGCAGCACGATGGCCGGGTGGTTGATGGTTAGGGACACGCTGGCTTGGTCCAGCGGGATGCCGTCGAACAACTCGCCCATGTCGGCGGCGGTATCGATGGCCACGCCCAGCCGACCCACCTCGCCCTCGGCCAGTTCGTGGTCCGAGTCGTATCCGGTCAGCGTGGGATGGTCAAAGTCGGTGCTCAACCCGGTCTGCCCATGGGCCAGCAGAAACCGATACCGCTCGTTGGTGGCGGCCGCCGTGCCAAACCCGGCAATCTGCCGCCGCGTCCAGAGGCGGCCCCGGTACATGGTGGGATAGGCGCCGCGGGTGAAGGGGAACTCGCCGGGGTTGCCCAAGTCCGTCGCCGCGTCGTACCCGCTGGAGGTCAACTGCTCCGGGGAGTAGAGCGGAGAGACGGGGATGCCGGAGAGGGTGCGGGGGTTGTCGTTGCTGTTAGCGCTGGCGCTGCTGGTCATGTTGTGCCTGCCTGGTTGCCGGGTGTTGCGGCGATTTGGAGCAGTCGCTCCACGAAGCTCCGGCCCAATGACAGAAAGGCCGCGGCTTCGCTGGCGGATAGATGGTTGGCGTAAAAGTGATGATGCAGTTCGTCCCTTACTATTGTGAGGCCCGAATCCCACGGCGATAGTTCCTCATCGTTGCCAGTGTCCATTGCTTGAACAAAGCGGCGCTTTTCATTCGCGCTGCCGTGTCTCAGGCCGCGGGCGTGGCGGCAGGCTTCGATGGCAAGATTGGCGGCGCCCCAAACTGCTTCGGCAGCTAGCTGGTGGATGCCATCAGCTTCCAGCCGGACCGAGGCAGTGAGGTAAGTTTGAGCCAGTGCGATATGCTCGGCGGTATTCATCACGCATCAATGGCCCGTTTCCGCCAAAGCCATTTCAGCAAGCCGCGCGATCAGCCGCTTGACGGCCGGACGGCCGGTTTCGAATTCGAAGCCATCCCATGCGCTGTCACGGTAATTGTCGATCTCCTCGGCATTGCGTTTAAACAACCTCGCCACGCCGAACTCCGTCAAGAGGACATGATTCAAACCGTACTCTTTGTCCAGCGCCGCCACCAGAGCGAACATCTCTGCATCAGTTTCAACCGATGTTCCCTGCTTTACGCCCACTGCGGTGACCGCGGCGCGCACCGCCTCCCACAAGTAGCGGCTGGCCACCAAATCGCGCTCCGCTTCAAACTCGCGTTCCGCCGCCGCCAGCCAGGAGCGCCCCGTTTGGACCAACTCCGGCACCCATTCGCGCGCGACTTCCCGGTCGGACAAGCGCACTGGCGTTAGAACCACCCGCCCATCCTGGATAGACACGTCGAAATAGCGGCCCTCGGGCAAACCCAACGCCAGCGTCTCATTCAGAGCAATCCAATTGTCCTGCGTCAAACTGGCCAGCATGGCTTCTCCCCCTGCCGTCTCATACAAGCGAGCATCCGTCGCTAATTCGCCTCGCGCTCTATGATACCAATCTCATCTGGCATCGGTGCCATCCAGTCACGAATTTTTTCCACGTCTTCCGCGCTGATCCCTCGTCTTGCAATGTAATCTGCCAGAGCTGCCTCTAGCTCATCCTTCTGCACCGGCGTTACAACATACGGCGGAAGCATTCCGGCGCAGATTTCGTTCACTTCGAGGCTGTGCGTGAAGCCAAACACGGCATCCTCGTAGTCCTCAACCGGCCAGAAGTAGTCGTACTCGATTATATCAACGAGCACGTGGGTGATGTCTCGCTGCGTCATAATTCCTCCCGTTCCGGGTTGGTTAGCCGCCATGGACTGTTGCGGCCTCCCTCTTGCACGATGGAGCCGTCGCGCCGTAGCTGGACTTGGGCGTTTCGCACTTGGTGCTTCCATTTCCGGCCAAAAGTAACGCCGTTGATGATGCGGTCAACTTCATCATCGCAGAGTTCCGGCAGCAGATTTTGTATGATGGGGTTCATTTCTCGAGTGCTCAACGGCCCATGATGACGCAAAACGTACTTGATAGCGTCGCAGAATTGCGCCGTTATTGACGCTCTGGGACTGGTGGCAAATGCTTCCCCAGCAGTTCTGAGTTGGACCAACCGCTCGTTCATGTTGTTGCGAATAGCGTCATGTTCCGCTTTCACACTATTGGGAATAACCCGATCAGCGACTGCTTTGCTCACTTGCGCCTGCCGCACCATGGAGTCCAACTCGCTCAAGGCATCCGTCGGCACCAGCACGCCCAAGTTGCCGTACTCTCGCAAATCTTCCGCGATGTCCCGTACCCCTTCAGGTTCGGTGATAGCAACCCCTAATTCGCGGTTGCGCCGAAGGCCGCCGTTGGTAAGGTTGGCGGAAGTTACGATAGCCGTATGCTCGTCCGCTACGTATGCTTTCGCGTGCAAATACCGCAAATGCCGTACCGTAGTGCCGGGAACCTGCTCGCAAAGCCAAGCCAGGGCGCCGATGTCCAACGAACCGTCAATCAGGCTATCCGAGTACAGGTTGGTCAGCAGGTCAAGCCGAACCGACTCGCGATGGGATCCCAATTTATTCGCCAATCGCTCAACGGGTTGGCGCGTGATATATGGGGCAGCGATGATCGCCGATTCCCGGATGGAACTGGCAAACTGGTCAAACGTGGCTAGCCACGGAGATTTGATGGACGTCATCATTTCTACTCCATTGGATAGCCGCTCGTTCGAGACGAAACTGTCATCCGGCTACACCGCTGAGAGTGTAACCGGACGCAACGATAGTAACAATCAGGCTGTTAGCCTTCCATCACAGCGATGACCGTGTTTTCGTCTTGGCGCAGACTTCTGAGCCATTCAATTGCGGCGTGGAGTTGCTCCATGGGGATTCTCTCTTCAAGCGTGCCATCATCATCGTTGATGATGTCTTCGAGTATTTCCGCATCGATGGGATTGGCGATCAGCGGGTAAAGATTGCCCTCGCAGTAATCCCTGAGAAAATCGCTGTTCAGGAAATCTCGGACAGGTCCCTCCGGGGCGATGTGTTCGACGTAGTTGTAGGTGACGACGCCAAGGATCATGGTAAGCCTCCTATCAATGACCGTTCATGCCAGGTCGGATTATCCGTACAATAGAGCTAATTTCAACCTCGTGTCAAGCTGATTGCCGTCGGAATTCAGGGCTATCGCATACGAAATTCCAACCTCGTCATTCCAGCGAAAGCCGGAGTACATCAGTCAAATGGTGAACTAATCTGAAACATGGCTAACGAATTCGGCCAATGGATTCCGGCTTTCGCCGGAATGACGGGCTTTAAACCATCCATATGCGATAGCCCTGGTCGGAATTTGCGAAGCGTCAGCCGGCCGTCCCCGGTTCATCGGAACCGGGCAGCGCAGCAGATACTCCGGTTGCTCCCGGAACAGGTTATTCACCGGCGTTCTCGGCAGCGTGATTTGGTCTCGGGTCTGATTGGTGACGTTCGGAGGCAGCAGTGCCGGGTCAACGTACCCGATGCCCCGGCTGAGGCCGTTGGAAAGCAGCAAAATAGTCGGTGTCGTCCATTCCACTCCACCGCCCCGCACGTTGATTAAAGCAATAGTTCCGTCTTTCGTGAACACCGACTTCACGGAAAACCCTTGGCCGCCAACCGTAACGTCCACGCGGACATCCTCGAACCCCACCGTCCGCACGTCGGACAGCCCCACGCACCGCATCGCCGCCGCAATGATATGTTCCGCCGCTCCGCCCGTGATGAACCGATTCTCGTAAAACGTCGTGCTGCGTTCAGTCAGCAGCAGGTCAAACGCCGCCAGCGCTTCATCACGAAGGTCGTTGTCCTCTTCCAGGCCGGCCTTGAATTGACGGAATGTCTCCCTGGCCCGTCCATATCGTCGTTCTAGGGACATCCTGGCTTTCCTTATTTACATTACGCTGCCAACACGGAAACGGCTGCCGTCCTATTTTCGAGGATGGCAGCCGCCCAATGGTTGCCAGAGCGCGTCAATCCGATGCTGCGGCCGATACCGGATCCGCCGAGGTTGTGAGCAGGTCTTCCACCGGAATGCTGTAGTGCTCATGCAACAGTTGCGCTAACTCCGGCGTAATCTCTTTTTGGCCAGCAATTATGCCGTCAAGGTTGGCGTTGCTGCCTGCCAATGGGAGCAACTGCTCCCGCGTCACGATTTCTTGATCCAGAAGAAACTCGACAAGCGCATCCGGAGTAGGGCTTTCTATCGGATAGCGCTTGTCTTCGTACCGTATGACCAGGTCGGATATGCGGTCGAGTTCGGCATCTTCTTCACTGCCGGTTACCGAATCAATCAGGGCTTCGATTCGGGCCAACGCCGCCTCGTAGTCGGCGTCAGTTTGAACTTGCGTGATTTCCGTCATACCTACACCTCCTCGGCGTTGATAGCGTCGTAATCGGCGTGCGTGCCGAAAAACCGGATATAGACCTTGTGGCGCTGGTAGCGGATGTGGACCACCAGCCGATACGTATTGCCTTTGATGTTGAACACTACCCGGTCGTTGGCAATGATGCTAGCGTTGGGGTAGTCTTCCTTAACTCGAGCCGGGGAATCCCAATCCGCTTGCTCGGCTTTTAGATACCAAGCACGCAACGCCCTCTCGGCATCCGGACGGCGTTCCCAGAACTCTTGCAGCGTCTTTTTCTTGACAATCCACATGGAATGTCCGCCAACACTTCTGCGAGTATAACATCATTCCATAATTCCCTAATCCCGAAAATCGTGCTTCTGATAAAGTCCCCGCCGGGCCCGGCCTGTGATTGCCGCGCCCTCGCTTAACGACATAGGGCGGGTCATCGACCCGCCCCGCTACATCCGTATGAGGATGCTGCCTACAGGAAGTCGAACTGCTCGTACACGCCGTGGACGATGGGCGCCGGATCCAGTTCCAGCCAGCGGTTGAGGATGGTGGCGTAGGTGGAACGGAAGTCGTTGGTGAAGTGGAGGTCGCCTTCCGAGTGGTCTTCGGGGCGCAGGGACGGGTATTCGCCGTAGAGGCCGCCGGTGACCGAGCCGCCGGTGACGAAGGCCACGCCGCCGGAGCCGTGGTCGGTGCCGGTGCCGTTGTCGCGGATGCGCCGGCCGAACTCGGAGAACACCAGGATCAGCGTGTCGTCGGCCAGCCCGTGCTCCTCCAGGTCGCTGGTGAAGTCGGCGATGGCGGTGGACACGTCGGTCCACAGCTTGGCGTGGGCCGGCAGTTCGTTGCTGTGGGTGTCAAAACTGCCGTGCGTGGTGTAGTAGATGCGGGTGCCCAGGCCGGCGGACATCACCTGCGCCATGTTCTTCAGCGACTGGCTGATGGGAGTGTCGGCGTACTCAACGGTGGATGAGTACAGTTCCGGCGCGGTGCGCAGGCGGTCGGCGCCCTTCAAGGCATTGGAGCCGGTCTCGGACAGCACCTGGGCCACCACGTCCTTGCTCTCGGTGGGGCCGTAGATGCGGCTGAAGGCTTCCAGGGCGTACTGCCGCGACTTCTCGTCCTGGATGTCGGGCATCAGGCCGTAGGTTTCCAGGTTGGCCACCGACGCCACCGGCACGCCCTTGGCGACCATGGCCCGGGGGAGGCCGCGCCCGAAATTCACGCCGGTCAGCACGTTCTCGCCACGGGCGTCAAGGTCGCGAATGGCGGCGGCCAGCCAGCCCTCGGCACCAATCTTTTCCGACTCGGCAGTGTACCAGACATCGCGGGAGCGGAAGTGGGAACGGTTGGGGTTGGGATAGCCGATGCCGTTGATGACGGCGAATTTGCCCGCGTCCCACAGATGCTTGACGGGGGCGAGGTTGGGGTTGAAGCCCACCTCGCCGTCCAAGTGCAGCACTTCGCCCTCGGGTATTCCGACGTTGCTGCGGAAGTCGTAGTAGAGCGGGTTGTTGTAGGGGATCACGGTGTTCAGAGCGTCGTTGCCGCCCTGAAGCTCAATCACCACTACGTTCCGTTCCTTCTTGGTGGAAGTCATCAGGCTATCCTCCTTTCGCGCCGGGCTGGTACACCTGGATGCGGTGCCGGTTGCTTTCGGTTACGTACAGATTGCCCTCCCGGTCCAGTTTGATGGACACGGGAGACCAGAAGTATTTTTCGATGTGGGACGATTCTTCGTGGGGTTCGTCCACGAAATAATCGATTTCGGGTTCCAGGTTGGCCCGGGAGCGGGCCTCGCCCTCTTCCACGTTGACGGCCAGGAAGTTGGCGGCCCAGGCGGACAAGGTGGCTTCGCCGCGCAGCTTCTGCACGAAGCCGCCGTTGGGGTCGAGGATTTGCACCCGCTCGTTGCCCCAGTCGGCCACGTAGATGTAGCCGTCGGCGTCAACGGCCACGCCGGACGGACGATGGAACTCACCGTCGCCCCGGCCCGAGGATCCGAAGGATGCCAGGTGATTCCCGTCCGGCGAGAACTTTTGCACCCGGTCGTTGCCCCAATCTGCCACGTACACGTTGCCGTCGGCGCCGACGGTGAGGCCCCAGGGCAGGCTGAACTCGCTGTAGCCGTTGCCTTCGTGCCCGAAGGATGCCAGGAAGCGGCCCTCGGCGGTGAACTTCTGCACCCGGTGGTTGTAGGTATCCGCAATGTAGAGGTTGTCGTCGGCGTCGAAGGCCAGGCCCGATGGGGTGTCCAGCTGACCGGGTTCCGCGCCGTGCTCGCCCCAGGTGGATAGCAGCGCGCCTTCCCGGTCGAACACCGAGATGCGGTGCGTGGCCTCGTCGCTGACGTACACCCGGCCCCGGCTGTCCAGCGTGCAGGCCGAGGGCCAGATGAACTGGCCGGGAGACTGGCCGTAGGCGGCGAAAGTGCCGTAGTACTCGCTGTTGATGTCGCACATGGTCACCCGCACGCCCCGGGTCACGTTCTCCAGCGAGCGGTTGGCGACGTACATCCGCCCGTCGTCGGCGATGGCGGTATCGGTGGGATAGTAGAACCCCCGGCCCTCCATCGTGGTCATGCCCAGGGTCATGCGGTATTCGAGGAACCGGATTTCCGGCGCGTTCTGTACTGTGGTCATGGTTTGTTCACCAACCTGTCATTGCGAGCGCAGCGTAGCAATCTCGTTGTTTCAACGATGGTCGTCGCTACGGGAACGGGATTGCCACGTCGCTACGCTCCTCGCAATGACAACGATAGTTACGCCCGCTGAAACTCGTGGGTTGACGCTACCATTTGCAACACTTCAGCAACGTGGGCGGCGCCGTCGCCGCCGGCAACCGAGGCGAAGTCAACCAGTTCCCGCCGGGTGTCTTCCGACACCGCGATTACGCCCACCTGATCGAGGCAGGCGTCCACCAGCATATCCGGCGAGCCGGTATGACTACCGGCGATGCGCTCAACCATGGTTCGGACACCGGGCTTGGCGACGTCGCCAAGTTGCTGCGAGGCGAAGTTGATGCGTTCCACCAGCGAGCCGGTGTCGATCCAGTCGGTGCCCTGGTGCCAGCCTTCCACGCTGGGCGGGTTGTTGAGGAACTGGCCCATGAAGATGGCCTGCTGGTAGCGTTCCAGTATCTCCTTGCGGGGCCGGTCGAACTCGCCGGTCAGCCGCAACACGCCGGCCACCAGTTCCACCGGGCTTTTCACCTTGCGATACCAGACCGCTTCGTCCTTGAAGAAATCGGAATTGAACAGCGTCCGCAGAACAGCGGTGATGTCGTAGCCGCTGTCGAAGTACGCCTGTACCAGGATGTCAATGGCCGCCGGATCCTGGGGTTCCGTGTAGGGCCAGTCCGGCACGGGCGGCTCGTCGGCCACGAAGAAGCTGTACAGGTGCCGGGAGATGAACCGGGCGGTGGCTTCCTGCTGGCAGATGATTTCCACGATGTCGTTGCCGTTGAACGCGCCCCGCTGCCCCAGGAACTCCTTTTCGCCGAAGTCATGGTCATCTTCCTGGAACTCGAAGTGCCAGGATATGCGGCCATAGGGCCAGTCGGAGTCCCGCATGGAGCGCAGTTCCATGTACTCACGGTTGCCCAGCGTCCAGCCGGTGAAGGCGCGGGCGCACTGCTGCACGTCGTCTTCGGTGTAGTTGCCCACGCCCATGGAGAACAGTTCCAGCAGTTCCCGCCCGTAGTTTTCGTTGATGGCATCCTTGTGGTTGTCCTGGTTGTCCAGCCAGATGATCATGGCCGGATCCCGGGACAGTTCCACCAGCAGGTCGCGGAAATTGCCCAGGCCCCGGTAGCGGAACATCCGAACCTGGTCGGACAGGGCCTTGCCGTGGATGACCTTGGGATAGCCGGTGGCGAAGATGCCGTGCCAGAACAGCGCGACCTTCTCTCGCAGCGGCGTGGTGGTCGTCGCCATGCGGTACAGCCAGTTCTCGCCGGAACCCAGGGTGCCCATCATGCCGGACAGTTCGGGATGGAACCGGCGGATGAGGTCGTCGCCCATGCGACGCTCGGCGCTCTGGTCAAGCAGTTGCTCCACGGTTGCCTCGTAACCCTGGGCGGCAAGGGTTTCCAACTGCTGGCGGGTGGCGCCGAAGCCGGCCCGGCGCATCAGGTGCGCAATCAGTTCAATATCGCGGTTTGCCATATCTATTGCCCCCTCTCGAGGTAGGGGCGAATAATTATTCACCCCTACACGGGTTCGCTAATTTCCGTTAAGGATGAACTCGGAGACCCGCTCGCCGATCATCATGGTGGTTACGTTGGTGTTGGCGCGGATGCAGTCAGGCATGATGGAGGCGTCCACCACACGGATGTTTTCCAGGCCCCGGACCCGGCCGTACTGGTCCACCACCGCCATGGGGTCCGAATCCGGCCCCATCTTGCAGGTGCAGGAAATGTGTTGCGCCGTGGAGACGTTGCTGCGCAGCCAGTGATCCAGCGCTTCGTCAGATTCGAGGTCCGAGTCCAGCGGCTCCGTCCGCTCCACGATGATGTCGGCAAAGTCGCCGTGGTTGCCCAGTTCCACAGCGATGCGCACGCCGTCCCGCAACCGCTTGCGGTCGAATTCCTCTTGCAGGTAGTTGTAGTTCAGGTAGGGCTGCTCGTGCGGGTCGGTGGATTGCAGCCGCAGCTCGCCGGCCCCCACGGCCAGGTAGATGGACACCGAGGCGCGGATGCCCAGGGGCTCCATGCGGCTGCCGCCCCGGATGACCTGCTCGGTGGCGAAGGACGAGAAAATCATGATCATGTCGTTGCGCAGGTCGGAGCCTTCGGCGGTGTACTTCAGGCAGGTTTGGATCCGAGGCGCGAAACCGTCCAGCTCAAATCCCGGCCGGGTGCGCCAGGTGACGGGCACGATGGGATGGTCACGGAGGTTCTGGCCGACGCCGGGGCTGTCGTGAACGACCGGAATGCCCAGGCTGCGCAGGTGGTCGGCGGGGCCGACGCCGGAGAGCATGAGCAAATGCGGTGATGCGATGGCGCCGCCGCTGAGGATGATCTGGTCGCCTTCGACGGTGAAGACCTCGCCGCCGCTCTCAACTACCACGCCGACGGCCCGGTTGCCGTCAAAGAGGACACGATGCACGGTGCAGTTGGGGCGAAGGGTGAAGTTCAGTCGGTGGCGCGCCAGGTCCAGGTAACCCAGGGCGGTGCTCCAGCGGATGCCGTTGGGGTTGTTGAAAGGCGTCGGGCCAATTCCCGTCGAGTCCGGGCTGTTGTGGTCGTCCGTATGTGGGAAACCGTAGGCGCGGGCGGCGTTGTAGAAGGCGTTTTGCGCCGGCAGCCATTCCTCGCGCTTGAAACGCCGGGCTATGATGGGGCCGTCGTTGCCGTGAAAGTCGTCAGAGAAATCGGTATCGGTCTCCAAACGACGGAAACAGCCCAGCAGGTTCTGGAAGCTCCACTGGTCGTTGCCCATGGCGGCCCAGCCGTCGTAGTCCTCCGGCACGCCGCGCAGGAACATCTGGCCGTTGATGGCGCTGGAGCCGCCGGTTACCTTGCCCCGGGGCACCATGATCTCCGGGTTCTCGGCGGTGCCGTGGCCGGTGAACTGCCAGTTGTGATCGCTGGTCATCACGTCGGTGGCGGTGGCGTAGCCGAACTTCACCTCGTCGGGCAGGTGCTCAATATTAGGGTAGTCCGGACCGGCTTCCAGCAGCAGAACCGAGCGGCTGGGGTCTTGGCTCAATCGGGTGGCGACGATGGAGCCGGCCGAGCCGGCGCCGATGACGATAACATCGTACTTCACAACAATCCTCCTCATTTCAGGAGCACGCTGTCACAGGTTGGCGAATTTCCGCAATCATACTGGAAACGGCGCGGCAATTCCAGTTTGCCGGCGCGTCCAAGCCGGTAGCGTTGCAATTTAGGTGGTTCAGTTTCCCAGCGGGGTATCCGAGCGGCTAAAACTGCTGCTACGCCAACGGGATTGCCACGCTACGCTCGCAATGACAAAAACCAAACCACCTAAAACGGAACGCTACCGTCCAAGCCCACAGCGTGGACTTTTGTATAATGGACTTACTCACATCCCGTACTCTGGAGGGTAGCATGGACAAAATAACCCTGGTCGCCGATGGCCGATTAGTAGAAGCAGTGAGATGCCAAGCGAATGAAGAGAAGACTACGTTGAACGAGCTGTTCTCCCGCTGGATGGTGGACTACCTGGGCGGCAAAGAGGAAGCAGAGCGGGCCATAGCGGCCACTCCCGAAATGCGCAAACGACAGGCGGACCGCGCTATGGCGGCCATTGAAGAGTTAAGCAAGTACATTGACACCAGCGGCCCCAAACCCACGCGAGATGAGATGAATGCCCGCTGAACACTTCCTCGACAGCAACGTCATCATCTACATATTCGACAGGTCTGCCCCCGACAAGAGTCAGCGAGCCAGAGAACTGGTGTACGGTCTCCTGCAAGACGGAACGGGTTGCATCAGCTATCAAGTGGTACAGGAAACTCTGAACGTGGTCGGCAGAATATTGGGACCGGAATCGGACGAAGTGTCCCAATTGCTCGACGAAATACTGCTTCCGCTCTGGCAAATCGACCCGAGTGAATCGTTGTACCGCAGTGGTCTCCAGATCCAGGCCCGCTACGGCTTCAGTTTCTACGATTCGCTCATGGTGGCCGCGGCCCTGGAAGCCGGCTGCACCATCCTTTACAGCGAGGATATGCAGGACGGCCAGCGGATAGAGGGATTGACCATCAGGAACCCGTTCAGGGCGTAATCCACTCGGAGATGGCGCAACCGGGTTCCCGCTTGCGGGGGAACTCCCGGCACACGCGGGGGCGTTCCTCGTAGATCCGGCAGGCGGACGTGGCCGGGTCGAGCATGGGGCAATGCTCGCCCGGCTGATCCAGGAAGAGCACATTGCCCCCGCCGTCCGGGGCGCGACTGATTCTTGCTTCCGTACCCAGCGCCGCCGCCGCGCGATAGAACCCGGTCACTTCGTCCGGGTCCAGCCGCAGGATGATGGGGCCGCGGCAGCACATCGCCCGGCATTCGTCCATGCAGATGCGGCTGGCGGCCTCGGGAGAAATCTGGAGCATTGAAATTGAATGGGCCGGCGCACAATGTAGGGGCGAATAATTATTCACCCTTACATGGGCTAGTTGCCGTCATCAATGCTGACGGTGATGATGGCGTTGGCGATCAACGTGCCGTCGCTCCCGTCCTCGTTGAGCAGTTCCAGGCCGCCCACCACGACGTCCACGTTGGCCCGACCGTGGGGCAGGGAGTCGGCCACCTCGTCGGCGTTGACCTTTTCGGGCCGGGGCGCGCCAATGGTCACGTTGACCGTCATGTCGTCGGCGGTTGCTCCCACCAGGCGGGTAAAGCCCAGACTGCTGTGGTGGATGGCGTCAAACACGGCGCGCTTGGCGGCCAGCGTGTAATCCAGGCCGTGGACGTCCACGCCCATGCCCATTTCGGTAACGCAACGTACGAGAGCCATATCGTATCCTCCTGACCGCTCGGTTCGGTTGTCTTCTGTAGGGTTTCGCGTTGGCCGACACAACGGCCGGCCGCGTTGTTGGGGCCATTTAACGGCAGTAGGTGTGGCGAGTCAAGCGGAGACCGTTTTGACGATTGCTATAATGCGCCGGCGATGATTTACCGGATGTTTTCGCTAGCCGCCGTCTTGCTGGTCGGGATGCTTGCCGCTCTCGGGTGTGCGGCGGCTGCTACCATTGACAACCGCAGTTCCGGCCCCACCGTGACCGTCTTCGCCGCGTCGTCGTTGGCCGAATCCTTGCCGGCGGTCGCCGAGGCTTTCGAGGCGGAGAATCCTGACGTGAGCGTGGTTTTCAACTTCGCGGGCAGCCAGACCCTGCGCACCCAGTTGGAGCACGGCGCCGCCGCCGACGTGTTCGCGTCGGCCAACTGGGAGCACATGGCGTCGGTCAAGCAAGCCGACCTGCTGGGCAATACTCCCGAGTATTTTGCCGCCAATCGCCTGGTGGTGGCGACGCCGGCCGCCTCGACTGCCGTTCAGTCTCTTGAGGATTTGGCCCGCCCCGGCGTCAGCATTGCAGTAGCCGCCGAGGTGGTGCCAGCCGGAGCCTATACCCGCAACGCACTGGACTTGATGGCGGCGTCGCCCGACTTCCCGGACGATTTCGCCGCCGCCGCGCTGGCCAACGTGGTCACCAGCGAGACCAACGTCCGCGCCGTGGCGCAGAAAGTCGCGTTGGGAGAGGTGGACGCCGGCCTGATCTACGAGACCGACGCGGCGGCGGGCCAATACGCCGGGTCGTTCCGTCTCATCGAGATACCGCTGCAATTCAACCCGGCGGCGCAGTATCCGATTGCGTCGCTGGCGACGGCGGTTCATCCGGAGGTTGCCCAGGCGTTCATCGCCTTTATCCAGAGCGATGCCGGGCAGGCCATTCTAAGGGATCACGGATTCGCTCCTCCGACCAACGTCGCCTGTCCCTGTGCGCGGATTGCCGGGGCGAATAATTATTCGCTCCTACGTCAGACACCACGGCGATGATGCGAATAATCAACGGCGGCAATCGAGGGGCGACGCTTGGCCTGTTAGCGCCGGCCGGCGTGGCGGCGACGGTCATCTACGTACTGTTCATCGGCTTGCCGGTGGTGGCGCTGCTGGCGCGGGCCGGGCAGCAGGACGGGTTTCTGGCGGGATTGTCCGGCGATTTGGTGTTGCAGGCACTCCGCCTCACCGTCGTCACCAGCGTCATCAGCCTGGCCATTGTAGTGGTGGTGGGCACGCCTTTCGCGCTGCTGCTGGCCCGGCGCAGGTCGCCGGCCCTGCGGGTGATCGATACCTTTGTCGAATTGCCCATCGTATTGCCCCCGGTGGTGGCCGGCGTGGCGATGCTGATGGCCTTCGGACGCAACGGGCTGCTGGGGCCGGCGTTGTCCAGCGTCGGGATAACGCTACCGTTCACCACGGCGGCGGTCATATTCGCGCAGATTTTCGTGGCCGCGCCTTTCTACATCCGGGCGGCGCGGATCGGCTTCGCCGGCGTTGACCCGGCTTACGAAGAGGTTTCGCAGACGCTGGGGATTTCGCCCTGGGCCACCTTCTGGCGCCTGACGCTCCCGGTGGCCTGGCCGTCGCTGCTGACCGGGCTGACGCTGGCCTGGGCGCGGGCCGTGTCGGAGTTCGGAGCGACGATCATGTTCGCCGGCAACCTGACCGGACGGACCCAGACCATGCCGTTGGCGATAATGACGGCGATGGAGTCGAGCCTGGGGGCGGCGCTGGCCCTGGCGGTGTTGCTGCTGGCGATGTCTGCATTGGCGCTGGCCGCTTTGAGCGCACTGTTGCGATGACCGGGAGCGCCGGCATGACGCATCAAGCGGACGCGGCGGCGTTGGGCCGGTTTGCGGTCAGCCTGGGCGCCTTCCGGCTGGAGCTGTCCTTCGGCGTCGCGGCCGGCGAGGCGCTGGCGCTGTTCGGGCCGTCCGGGGCCGGCAAGACCACGGCGCTGCGGGCCATCGCCGGCCTGGCCCGGCCCGACTACGGCCATATCGCCATCGGGGGACGGACGGTTTTCGCGGCCGGCGACGGGGCAACTCCGGCGACGTGGGTTCCACCCCACCGCCGCGGGGTCGGCTACGTAACCCAACAGAATCACCTGTTTCCCCATCTGACGGTGCGGCGCAACATAGCCTACGGGCTACGGGACCGGCGCAGCGCGTTGGCGCAAAGACGGGTAGCCGAGTTGATTGACCGCCTGCGACTGAACGGCCTGGAAGAGCGCCGGGTCTGGCAGCTCTCGGGCGGGCAGCAGCAGCGGACGGCATTGGCCCGGGCGTTGGCGCCAACGCCCGACCTGCTGCTGCTGGACGAACCCTTTGCCGCGCTGGACATGGAACTGCGCCGGGAGTTGGGCGCGGAACTGCGAGCGACAGTCCGCCAACTAAACGTGCCGGTGATCATGGTGACCCACAGCCGGGAAGAGGCCCTGGCTTTGGGAGATACGGTGCAGGTCATAGACGCCGGGCGGACGGTGGCGGTGGGGCCGCCGTTGACGGTTCTGGAGCAGCCGGGCCGGGGCCGGGTGGCGCGGCTGGTGGGCGTGGAGAACCTGCTGGAAATGCGAGTCGCCGCGCGGCTGCCCCAGGACGGGACGATGGTATGTGACGCGGGGGAGCATTCGTTGGAGACGCCGCTGGCCGACGGCTGCGCGGTGGGGGACACCGTAACCGTGGGGGTACGGGCGTCCGACATCATCCTGGCGTCGGGGCCGCTGCCGCAGTCGTCGGCGCGCAACACCTGGGCCGGCATCGTTGCCGGCATAACGCTGCGTCCGCCGGGATACGAGGTGGCATTGGATTGCGACGGCATTGTGTTGCGTTGCCACATTACCGGGGCGTCCCTGGAGTCGATGGGCATAACGCCGGGTATGCCCCTGTGGGCGATTTTCAAAGCGTCCTCCTGTTTCCTCTTGAGCGAATAGCAGGCGGGGCGCCATCCCCCGGAGCGGGAGTTACGCATTGGAAGCATGGCACGAGGATTATCGCAAAGGCACAAAGACGCGAAGACGCAAAGGGAGATTTACTCGCGCATTTGACCTGACCCCATACTAATTTTGGTCGTTCAAGCGGGTAAGTCCGGTATGGCTGGGATGGGTCGTAAGGAATTGGGTGATACAATTTGCGTCGTTCAGCAGGGTGTCGGGAGCGCCGGTTCCTGTCCGCGATCAATACCAAGGAGAAAGAAAATGCCACGTCTGGACGGAAAAGTTGCGTTGATCACCGGAGCCACGGGCGGTATTGGCCGGGCTGCCGCGGCGTTGTTCGCTGAGGAGGGGGCGCGGGTGGCGCTGGTTGACCTGGACGAAGGCGCCTTGCAGGAAGTGGCGCGCTCCATCGGCGAGGACCGGGCCAGTTACACCGCCGCCGACGTGACGCAGCCCGACCAGACGCAAGCCTTCGTCAACGCGGCGGTAGAACGCTGGGGCGGCATCGACGTTTTCCTGGCGAACGCGGGTATCGAGGGGCAGTTGTCCCCCATACCGGACTATCCCATCGACGTCTTCGACCGGGTGATGGCGGTCAACGTGCGCGGCGTGTGGCTGGGCATCAAGTACGTAGTTCCGGCGATGCGGGAACGGGGCGGCGGGAGCATTGTCATTACGTCGTCCACGGCCGGGATCGGCGCCGGGCCGGATATGTCGGCGTACACCACCAGCAAGCACGCGGTGATTGGCCTGATGCGGACGGCAGCCATGGAGGGGGCGCCGCTGGGCATCCGGGTCAACACGGTGAACCCGGCGCCTATCGAGACGCGGATGATGCGCTCCATCGAGGAGCAGCGGGTGGCGGCGCTGGACGATCCCGATATCACGGTGGAGCAGACTTATCGGGCCACGTCGTCGAGGATTCCGCTGGGACGTTACGGTCACCCGGAGGAAGTGGCTCGTCTCATGCTGTTCCTGGCCAGCGACGACAGCAGCTTCTGCACGGGCGGAGTGTACATGGTGGACGGGGGCCGGTCCGCCGGGGGTCGGTAACTGCGCTTTCCGGCGCTCGTCAGAAGCAGGCCCCGTATCAAGTACGGGGTGACGTTATTGGCCGGTACGGGGTGACGTTATTGGCCGGTACGGGGTGATGTTATTGGCCGGATTATGGGGATTTTCAGGATTGGGTCCTCCGACAGGCTCAGGATGAGCGGCACGGAGCATTGGGGCGACGAGATTGCCGCGCAGCGCTCGCAATGACAGGGGGTTGGTGGTGTTTCGGGGTTTTGCTCCTTTGGGGTTATGGTTTGGAAGGCAGGATTTTCCGCCAGAGGCGGACTTGCCAGCCCGCCAGGGGCGGACTTTCAGCACTTCGTTGTCAGCATACGGCCGGTTGGGGTACGCAACTATTTTTCCCTACTTTTTCGTGTACTCAGTACGCCAAAGGCGTACCTGCGCGCGGGCACGGACAGTCCCGGTGGCGCAATTGGCAATCCGATTGAGGTGGTCAGGTCTAACTGAGCCTTGCCGAGTGCGACCGTTGCGATTTGGAAACTGACGGGGTTGGCCGTCGAAGTGAAATCCTGCCTTTTTGGAGATTGGATGAAACAGCTGTTTTGCCTAGACGTATTTAGGATATACGTTCTAATGGCAGGTGGTCAAGGGGACGGGTGTCAGTTTGTCAGAAGCAGGATTTGCGGGATTTTAAGGATTATTCAGGATTGGGCGGTTGCGGGTGGAGACCGGGGTCATCAGGGTCAGGGTTTGCTGGCCACGGCTTCGCCGTAGGCCACGCCGCAAACGGCGCCCGGGTGGTTTTTCCACTCATCGTAGGCCGCTCGTATCCTAACCGACAGTTCCTCACTGGAGGCTCCGTATCCTATCGCCGTTTCGACGAAGTCCAACGACAGGAGCAACCGGCTGACCACTAGGTACACGAATTCGATGTCCTCCGGGGTGGTGTACATATCCAGAGACCCCGTAATGTGGATGTTGGTAAAGCCCGCCGTGAGCAAGGGAGTTTTCAAGTCTTTCCCCAGCTGGGGATGCCCGTCGTCGGTCGCTACGACGTCCTCGAACGTTTCCCAGGCCCGGGCCATGATCCCAAAGTCGGGATAGGTGAAGCAGGACCCGCTGATCAGCTCCCGGCAGCCAATGACCCCGCCGGGTTTCAGGACCCGCTTCAACTCCGCCAGGGCGGCCTGGGTGTCCGGGACGTGCATGAGGATATCATGGCCGTGGACCACGTCGAAGAAATTGTCCTCAAAGGGCAGGCCGGTAACGTCCGCCACGTGGAATTGGGCGTTCTCCAGGCCCAACGCCGCCGCTACGGCCCGGGCCAGATTGACCTGCGGCTCCCTCCGGTCCACGCCGTGGAGTTCTCCGGGAGCTACGGCCCTGGCCAGCCCGGCGGATAAGACGCCCGGCCCGCAGCCAAAGTCCAGGACGCGCAGGCCGGGCCAGAGATGCGGAAGCAGATAGGCGGCTGAGTTTTCCACGGTGTGCCGCCGCAGCGACTCCATGATTTCAGCGTCGAAGCCCATGCAGTAGTTGATATCCGTCGGCCGCGTTTGATTCATGCTGAGTAACCGCCTCGGCGACATGGCGACTCGCGCATACTACGGGAGCGATTGGCGATTGTCAAAACCCTGCCGCGCCTCGTCCGGCCGGAGGTAGCGTTCAGTTTGCCGCCCGAAAAAGGGGCTGTTATACTTCCGGAATACGATGCTGCTGGGTGCGGTTTCAGCGGAAGGTGACGGGCGCAGTATCCCGGAGGGGGTCGATGATACAGAGCGCCGTAGTGCAGCAGCTTCGCCAGGGGGGCGTGCGGGTTACGCCCCAGCGTCTGGCCATCGCCGAAGCCGTGCTCAACTCCTCCGACCACCCCACGGTGCAGCAGATCCACGAGCGGGTGCAGCAGCATTTCCCGTCCATGACCCTGGCCACCGTCTATTCCACGCTGGGGGTGCTGTCCAAGAGCGGGCTGATCCAGGAGCTGCCCTTCGCCAAGCAATCGCGCTACGAGAGCAACGTTTCGCCTCACGTCAACCTGGTGTGCCTGGGCTGCGGCAACATCGCCGACGCCGAGGACAGCGGCGAGATAATCGTCCGGCTGCGCGACCAGGTATCCAACGAGACCCGGTTCCAGGTGATGTGGCAGCGGGTGGACTTTCACGGCTGGTGTCGCGCCTGCCAGCCGGCTGACGAATAGCCGAGCGGGGCCATCACGCCGTGATTACCGCAGTTGTTGGCATAACGCTGTGGACTGATGATCTGGACCGGATGCTGCGGTTCTACCGCGACGCGCTGCGGCTGCCCCTGCACTCTTTTCACGAGGACGAGGGTTTCATCGCCTTCCAGCTGGGCGAGTTGCGGTTCAACGTGGGGCGGCACAGCGGCGTCAGCGGCGCGTCGAAAGATCCGCTGCGGGTGATGCCGCACCTGGGCGTGGACGATATTCATGGTGAATACGCCCGGTTGGCTGCGGAAGGCGTGGAGTTCATCCGCGTTCCGGAACGGGAGCACTGGGGTGGCTGGGTGGCCACGCTGAAGGATCCGGATGGGAACGTGCTGCAACTGCTGGAGTTTCCGAAGTAGGGGCGAATAATTATTCGCCCCTACGGGTTTCGGGGCGGATTCACTCGCGCAGCTTGCGGGCCAGCTCGGCGTTGGATGGCTCCACCAGCACGGAACCGTCGGGGAATACGATGGTGGGGATGATGAGGCGGTTGTCGTTGACCTGCTTCACGTAGTTCTGGGCATCCGCGTTGTCGTCAACGTTCACGTACTCGTAGGCCACGCTCTGGCTGTCCAGGTAGTTACGGGAACGGTGGCAGTCGGGGCACCATTCGGCGCCGTAGAGTTTGATGGGGCGGTCGGCGGTGGTGGTCATGTTGCGCTCCTTCTATTGGCTTGGGGACGGCCCTCACCCCAACCCCTCTCCCAGAGGGAGAGGGGCATTCAGGTTAGTCGGCGGCCTGCTGTTCTTGTTCAGGTGTGTACACGGGGCGGACCAGTTCGTACACGTCGTCGGTGTGGCAGTACATATTGCCGGCCAGGCGGCCCGTGGGCTTCAGGGCGGCGTGGTCGATGCGGAGGCCGTTGGGGCCTTCGTAGAGGATGTCGTCGCGGAGGTGCATCCGGAGGATCTCACCGATGACGATGCCGTGGGCGTGGGGCTGCTCGCCGATGTTGACCACCTGGACGAGGCGACATTCCATGTTGACCGGCGACTCCAGCACCCGGGGCGGCTTGACCAGCTCGCTGGGCGCTTCGGTGAGGCCGGCGACGTCGAACTCGGATACGTCGGACGGGTATTCGGCGGCGGTGGCGTTCATGGCGGCGGCGATGTCGTCCACCACCACGTTGACCACGTACTCGCCGGTCTCCTCGATGTTGGTCAGGGTGTCCTTGCGCTTGTCCTGCCAGCCGGGGGCGCGCCGCGACGAGGAGAAAATCAGCGTGGGCGGGTTGTAGGCCATGGCGTTGAAAAAGCTGAACGGCGCCAGGTTCACCACTCCGTCGGTGGACCTGGTGGACACGAAGGCAATGGGCCGGGGGACGACCACGCCGGTGAGGATCATGTTGAAACGGTCGAAATTCCTGGGGTCAATGAGCATCGTTGTTGGCTCCTGGGCATTTATCGGGATGGACAGTACGAACCGGGTTTTGCCGATTATACATCGTTGCGGCTCGCTACCAGCCGAGGCTCTCGGGGATGAGGATCATGGAGATGCGTCCGACCATCGGCTCATGCTCCATAACCAGGTATTTGCCGATGGGCGCTGGCCCCGAGCCCCGGCCTTCCAACCAGCGGTCGTGGCGCTCCAGGGTGTAGCCGCGAGTGCGGGCCTCCGCTTCGGCCAGGGTGAGGCAGATTTTCTGAGCGCCGGCGACCAGGATGACTCGGCGGGCGCCGTAGGAATAGGCGCCGATTTGGCTGCCGGAGCCGCTGGCGACGACGATCTCGCCGGTCTCGGCGATGGCCTGGACGCTGCCCACAAAATAGTCGGCGGTGGTGGTGGCGCGGCGGAACTCGCGCTGGGACGCCGCATCGGGCTGGGCCAGCATCTGGTCATGCAGGTTGATGTAGCGGTCGTTGCCGTGCATATATTCCGTGTAACCGATGGTGTCCAGCGTTTCCGACGTGCTGACGAAGACCTCGGAACCCTCCGGCACCAGTTCCTTCAGCCGGGCCAGGGCCGCCGCCCGGCTCTCCACCAGGACGGCGTCCACGTTGCGGGCGGCCAGGGCCGCGATGGTTCTGCTGATGGATGCGGCGGTGGCCGGAGTGTGGAGATTGGCCGAGGACATGGTTGCGTCTCCTGTATGTTGCTCTGCCACGCGATGCCCGTTTTGTCATTGCGAGCGCAGCGCGGCAATCTCGTTGAGGAACGGCCATTGCTACGGGAACGAGATTGCCACGTCGCTACGCTCCTTGCAATGACAAAGGCGGTACGCGACAATGACAAACGGGTAGGCGTGATACTCTACCCGCCGGGCCGCAGGTTGGGCATGACCGCATCGACGAAGAGGCCCATGCAGCGCATGACCTGCTGTGGCGTCAGGTCGCCCCAGGCGAAGATGGGGCAGAAGTAGTTGATGCCCGTTTCGTCGATGGCTCGCTGAACCCGCTCCATGACGGTGGACGGCGAGCCGACGATTATCACGTCTTTGGCTTCCAGCGCGTCGAAATCGCGCATGGCGCCCAGGCGGTCGAGGCCGTTCTTGGCCCACAGGTAGTCGATGTTGTGGAACCAGGTCTGATAGGCGGCCTTGGCCTCCGCACGGGCCTGCTCGTCGGTGTCGGTGATGTAGATATGGCGGACGAGGCCCAGCTTGGGGACGGGCACGTGGCTGTTCAGGCCGTCGGACATCCGCTCGGCGTTCCAGACCCGCTGGTAGAGGTCATAGTGGGCCTTGACGCCGGCGTTGTCGGCGAAGACGGTGCAGGTGTTGAAGCCGTGTTGGGCCAGCCACGGCACCGTTTCGATGTTGTTGCTGGCGTACCACAGCGGGGGATAGGGCTTCTGGTGGGGCGCAATCCAGAGTTCGATGTCCTCGTAGTTGTAGTGCTGGCCCCGGTGGTTGAGCATTCCGGTGGTGAAACCCCTGGTGAACATCTCCATCTGCTCGTTGAACATTTCCCAGCTGAGGTCCAGGTCAACGCCGAACTCGGCGGCTTCCACCGGGGAGACGCCGCGGCCCACGCCCAGGTCCAGCCGTCCGTTGCTAAGGTTGTCCAGCATACAGATTTCATGGTACAGGCGGATGGGGTTGTAGAAGGGCAGCAGGAAGACCAGCGGCCCCAGGCGCAGGTTGGTGGTGCGCTGGGCCGCCGCCGCCAGGAACACCGCCGGCGAGGGCGACACGCTCAGCGGGGTGATGTGATGCTCCGCCAGGTGGTAGCTGTAGAAACCGTTTTGATCGGCGTATTCCAGCATCTTGAGGCGGTTCTCAAAGATTTCGTGGGGCGCCGACGTGTCCCATTCGATCCAGTCGAACAGGCCGAATTCGAGGGTGTCGTTGAGCGCGGCGGGCTGGGTCATGACTCACCTCCTGATCTGCGCCTTTGAGGTAGTTTCCGTCTGTAGGGGCGAATGATTATTCGCCCCTACGTCGGATAAGAATGCGTCTGACAAAACGTACTTCCCCTGCGGCCATGGTTCGACAGGCTCACCATGAGCGGACAGGCCGTATCAGGCCGCCATCAGCGGCAGGGACGGGTTGGCGGCGTATTCCGACATGGAGGCGTCGTACACCGCGACGTTCCGGTAGCCCAGCATGGCGAGGATGAAGGCGTCGTTGGACGCCGCGATGCCGCCGCCGCAGTAGGTGATGACGCGTTGCGCGGGGTCTGCGCCCGCCGACTCGAAGAGCGCTGCCAGTTCCGCGGCCGGCCGGAACAGGCCGGTTTCGGGATCGGTCAGCTCGCCGGAGGGCACGTTGGCGGCGCCGGGGATGTGGCCGGCCCGCCCGTAGGCGCTTCCGCCGTCGGCGCCGGAGTGTTGATCCCGCCCCAGGGCGTTGATCAAGCAGCTGCCGACGCCAGCGCCGGACTCGATGAATGCCATCACCTCGGCCAGGTCAGCAAAGCGCGCCGGGTCGGGCGTGGGGTTGAAGGTCGCCGGGGCGTACCTCGCCGCATCCGTCGAGACGGCCCGGCCCTCGGCGGTCCAACGACGCCAGCCGCCGTCGAGGACCACCGCACCAGCGCAGCCCATGGAGCGGAACATCCACCAGAACCGCGCCGCCCATTGGGAACCCAAGCGGTCGTAGAGGACCAGCCTGGACGACTCCGCGATGCCGTGGCGGCCGGCGGCCTCGGCAAAGGCTTCGGGTGACGGCATCATAAAGCGGTAGGGTTGGCCGTTGTCGGAGAAGTCGGTTTGCAGGTCGAGGAAGCCGGCGCCGGGGATGTGTCCGGTCTCGTATTCGCTGCGGCCCGACTCGGCGCGGACGCCGCCGTCGCCGCGATGCAGGAATACGGTGGTCTCGAAGACGCGGACGTCGTCATCCGCCAGGCGCTCGGCCAGCCAGTCGGTGGAAACGAGGAACTCGGGATGCGCGAATGCCATGGTCAACTCCAGCCGTTGCGGGCTTGTCAGGAAAGTGTTCGACAGATTAGCAGAAAAGCGGCGGCGGCGGGGGCGTCCAGCAATCCTTTGTGGCAGCCCGCGCGCGATGCTAAACTGCCTGGGCAATTGACATCCCCAATCTTGGATTCACGACAGCACCCGGAGGCAAGCATGGCTACCCACACTGAAACTGCGGTCAACGATCTGCAACGCACCGCCCTGGAAAACCTCTGGGTCTATCTGCGGGAACCCAGCGACATGGCCGAAAAGGGCGAGCCGCAGATTTTCGTGGAAGGCAAGGGTGTCCACGTTACCGACGCGCTGGGCAACACCTACATCGACGCCATGTCGGGCCTCTGGTTGAAGAACGTGGGCTACGGCCAGAAGGAAATCGCCGACGCGGCCTACGAGCAGATGCTCAAGATTACCTATATGCCCATGGGCACCACCACCGAGCCCACGGTCATGCTGTCGGAAAAGGTCGCGGCCATGATGCCGGGGGATCTCTCGCGCTGCTTTTTCACCAGCGGGGGTTCCGAGTCGGTGGAAACGGCGTTGAAACTGTCTCGCGCCTATTTCAAGCGCATCGGCGAACCCCAGCGCACCAAGTTCATCAGCCGCCGGGATTCGTACCACGGCGCCACCATGGGCGCGATGGCCCTGGGAGGCAACTACCTCTACCCCAGGGAAGACTACGAACCCCTGATGCCCAACACCTACCACGCGCCGCAGCCCAACTTCTACCGCTGCGAGTTCAACAGCGCGTCGCCCGAAGAATGCGGCCAACGCTGCGTGGACGCCATCGAGAGCATCATCCAGTTCCAGGGGCCGGAAACCGTGGCGGCGGTGATTGCCGAACCCATCTCCAGCCCCATGGGCGCGGTGGTGCCGCCGGACAACTATTGGCCCCTGCTCAGGGAAGTCTGCGACAAGTACGGCTGCCTGCTGATTGCCGACGAGGTGATTACCGGGTTTGGGCGCACGGGCAAGTGGTTCGGCTGCAACCATTGGGACATCACGCCGGACATGATGACCGTGGCCAAGGGCATCACCAGCGGGTACATTCCCATGGGGGGAACGATTCTGCGCAAGCACATCGCCGACGCTTTCGTGGGCAGCCCCCGGGCGGCTTTCCGGCACGTGATTACCTTCGGCGGTCATCCGGTGGCCGCGGCGGCCTCCCTGAAGAATCTGGAAATCATGGAACGGGAGGGGATGGTGGAGAACTCGGCCCGGATGGGGAAATATCTGCTGGACGGGCTGGAGGAGCTGAAGGAAAAGCACTCCATCATCGGCAACGTGCGCGGCCTGGGCCTCATGTGCGGGTTGGAGCTGGTGCAGGACCGGGAGACCAAAGAACACTATCCAGCCGACGCCGGTTTGGGTCCCCGGCTGACCCAGGGCTTTGCGGATAATGGCCTCTTCCTGCGCGGCGGCGACTTGATGAACGTGATGCCGCCCCTGTGCGTGACGCCCGGCGAGGTTGAGCAGATCGTGTCCACCATGGACCACGTAATCGGCCAAGTAGCCACGGACCTGGGAGCGGCGTAGTTACGGTACGCCGTGACCATCCGGCAGCGTTGCGGGGGACGGGACATCAACCGGAACCGGCAACGGCGAGACGGGTGAAATAGTTGGCCCAGATTCTGGCGGTCGGACGCAAGATCCAGACCTTCCGCGCGTTGCGGCACCGGGACTATCGCTGGTTCTGGGTCGGAGCGAACGCCCAGGCTCTGGGCCGGGGAATGCAGTTCCTCATCCTGGGCTGGTTGGTCCTGGAACTGACCGATTCCGCCTCGCGCATGGGGTTCATGATCTTCCTCTACGGGATGCCCACGCTGGGGTTCGTGCTGTTTGGAGGAACCTTCGCCGACCGGTTTGACCGGCGCGGGCTGCTGATGCTGACCCAGGCCCTGGTTGCGCTCCTGGTCCTGGGCCTCGCCGTGCTGGAAACCGCCGGACTGGTTGCCCTGTGGCACATCTATGCGGCCGCTTTCGTCCTCGGCACCCTCCAGGCCATCAACACCCCGGCCCGGTTGGCCATAGTACGCGATCTGGTGGACCAGGACGACCTGATGAACGCCGTCGTCCTGAACTCGGCGGTGATGAATTCGGGACGCATCCTGGGTCCGGCCGTAGCGGGAGCGGTAATCGAACTGGCCGGAATGGCTCCGACGCTCTACCTGGCCACCGGCTGCTTTTGCGTGGGCACGGCAACGCTGCTGATGATCCGGCGGATGCCGCCGGCGGCCCGGGGCCAGCGCTCGGGTATCCTGTCCGAACTGTGGGGCGGGCTGCGGTACTGCTGGTCCAACCCGGTTACCTTCACCGTCATCGGCATTGGGTTCGCTTTCGGCTTCTTCGCAATGCCCTATGCCCAGTTGCTGCCCGCCTTCGCCAAACTGGCGCTGGACACCGGCGCCGGCGGAGCCGGACTGCTCATGACCGGCGCCGGCATCGGGTCACTGTCCGGCACGTTCATCATGGCGTCGCTGGGCAACTCATCCCATAAGAACTGGCTGCTGCTGGGCTGCATTTTCCTTTTCGGCATAGCCCTGTTTTGCCTGGCCTGGTCGCACTGGTTCTGGCTGTCGTGGGCGATATTGTTTCTGGTGGGGATGGGCAGCATAGTGCCCATGGGGACGACGGTGCTGCAACTCTCGGTGCCGGCGGAGTTCCAGGGCCGGGTGATGAGCGTCTGGTACGTTTCCGCCGCGCTGATGTTCATCGGTTCCTATCCGATGACGCTGGTTGCGGAATATGTCAGCTGGACCGCGGCCTTTGCCGGCGGGGCCGCCATCTACCTGGCGGTCGCGTTCGTGCTGGGGGTCTGGCGGCCGACGCTGCGCCGCCTCCGGGTGTAGCTTATAGTCCAGGGCTGTCGCATATGGACGGTTTAACGCCCGTCATTCCGGCGAAAGCCGGAATCCAGTGAACGAATTCGTTAGCCATGTTTCAGATTCGTTCACTGTTTGACCAATGGACTCCGGCTTTCGCCGCAGTGACGAGACTGCAATTTCATATGAGATAGCATTGCCCCGGCCTTCAATGCCGGGGCGCGCCAACCAGCCCGTCGCCGTAGAAGTGCAGGAGGCTGTTCACTGGGTTGCCGGCCATCTGGCCCAGGCCGCACAGGGATGCCGCGCCCACGATTTCCGAAAGGTCTCGGAGATCCTGAATATCCGACGCCTTTCCTGCTCCAGCGGCCACCCGCCGCAGCGCTTCGGCGATGCGTGGCGTTCCCTCGCGGCAGGGGGTGCATTTGCCGCAGGACTCGGCGGCGTTGTACTCGGCTAATTTGAGAGCCACGGTCGCCGGCGACGCCGAGGCGTCAAACACGGTGATACCGCCGGCGCCCATCACCACGCCGCTGGAGTGCAGCATCCCCGGCCGCAACTGAACATCCAGTTCCGCCGCCGGCAGTATGCCGCTGGACGGGCCGCCGACCACGGCGAAGCCAAGCCGGCGTCCATCAGGAACGCCTCCGCCCACCTGCTCGATCACCTGCCGAACCGTCGTGCCCATGGGAACCTCCGCCAGGCCGGGCCGTCGCACCGCTCCGCTGAGGGACACGAGCCGGGTTCCCCTGGCGTCGTTCAGGCCGCCGGTCTCTTGACCAATCGACGCGAACCGGCGCACGCCGCCGGCGAGGATCGCGGGCACGTTGCAAAGGGTTTCGGCGTTGTTGATCACCGTCGGCTCTCCGTACAACCCGGCGTCAGTGGGGAAGGGCGGGCGCAACCTGGGTTCCCGCCGCCGGCCTTCGATGGTGTTCAGCAGCGTGGTCTCCTCGCCACACACGTAGCCGCCGGCGCCGCGACGCACTTCGACGCTGCATCCGAACTCGCTGCCCAGGAGGTTGGGGCCGAGAAGGCCGGCTGCCTGAGCGTCCGCCACCGCCTCCGACAGCCGTTGCGCCGACAGGTCGGCTTCAGCGTTGATGTAAATGACCACGCTATCCACGCCGGCGGCGTAGGCGGCGATCAGCGCGCCCTCGATGATGCGGTGTGGCATACCTTCCATCAGGTGCCGGTCTTTGAACAACCCCGGCTCGCCTTCCTCGGCGTTGACCACCAGGTGACGGTGGGCTGCCGGGACCCGCCGCGCCGCCTGCCATTTCCGCGCCGCCGGGAAATACGCGCCGCCGCGTCCCAGCAGACCGGCGTCCAGGACCAGTTGGATCACGGCCTCCGGCGTCATGGACAACGCGGTAGTCAGGCCGCCGTATCCGCCCCCGGCCAGGTATTCGTTAAGCGAGCCGGGATCTACGCTGCCGATGCCTTCCATCAATGCGATGTGCTGGGGTGTGAAGAACGCCTCCAAATCGGGTGATGGGCGTGTCTGATCTTCGGTGTAGCCGCCGTCAACCGACGCGACGATGGCGGACAGGTCATCGCTCGCGCCAATCCGATCAAAGTAACGGATGGCGCCACTGGCTCGTTCCACCACCACTTGGGTGGCCGCGAAACACGCGCCGTCGCAGCCGGTTGCAATCACCGCGACACCGGGCCGGCCGTACAGCGATTCGGCCAGCCGCCGGTACACCAAATCGGCGCCCACGGCCTGGCTGCAATGGCCCCATTGGACCATGACCCGGGTTAGTTTGCCCAACCCGGAGCTGCCGGCGCTCGCATTGGTCGCCAACGCTTCCCAAGCGGCCCGGCTGCCGGACTCGGTCATCGGCCGGCCCCCGCTATGACTTCGGCCAGGCGGCCGGCGTCCATGCGTCCGAACCACCGCCCGTTGACGCTGACCGCCGGCGCAACGCCGCAGAGAAAGGCGCAGGCGGTGGTTCCGACGCTCGCGCTTTCCTCTCCCGTTTGCTGCGCCGACGCCAACAGCTCGTCGCTGCCGGCCAGCCAGCAGGCCAATCCCGTGCAGACGGTGATGACGCGCGCCGCCGGCGTATCAAGCCGCAGCTCCGAGTACGACGTGGCCGACCCATATACCTCCGACGCCGGCACTCGCAGGTGCCAGCCCACCACTTGCAGGGCCCACTCCGGCAGGTAGCCGTGCTCATGCTGCAAAAAATGCAGCGCCGGCAGCAGATTACTTCTGGCTCGCTCGGGAAACCGCTCCCGGAGGATCCGCCGCAGCCCCGACTGACGCTCCCGACGCTCCGCATTGGCCGAGCCGTCGCTCGCCGGGTCGGCGTTGTCTCGCCGTTCGCGCCGTCGCCTGAATTCTCCCGGCTCTACCATTGCGGGATTATAGCAGGGCATACACAAATGCGATGTCTCAAATGTCAGAAACTGGCGACGCCCGGCCCCTTGCCCTATACTTTCGCCCACAGTATCGCAAATCTCATGCGTACCCACTTTCCGCAAACTGTCATTGCGAGCGCAGCGTGGCAATCTCGTCGCCGGAGCAAACATCGCTCACCCGTCGAGATTGCCATCCGCCAGAGGCGGACTACGCTCCTCGCAATGACAAAGTGGGTACGCGTGAGATCGCAAATGCAGCGCGACAATCTCAACAAATCTCGGACGCAGCCTCGCTGCGGAGGTCAAACATGGCATTGGGACTCAACAGCTATCGCCCCCTGGTTGGCGGCGTCAGCCACATGATCAGCGCCGGCCACTATCTCGCCACGGCGGCCGGCTATCGCATCCTGGAGCAGGGCGGCAACGCCATTGACGCCGGCGTGGCGGCGGGCATCGCCATCAACGTAACGCTGCCCCAGTACACCAGCTTCGGCGGCGTCGCGCCCATCATCATCCACCACGCGGAAAGCGGCGATACCAAGGAGATCAGCGGCCTGGGCCGCTGGCCGGCCGAGGCGTCCATCGACTATTTCCGCCGCGAGCATGGGGGCGATATGCCCCACGGCGTGATGCGAACCGTTACGCCGGCCGCGCCCGACGCCTGGCTGACCGCGCTGTCCCGTTATGGCACCATGACCTTCGAGCAGGTAGTTACGCCGGCGCTGGAACTGGCCGCCGGCGGTTTCCCCATCCCGGCCACCCTGCACCGCGCTTTGGTCAGCAGCGGCGACAACATCATCCTGGACGAGGGCGACACCAGCCAGTGGACCAGCACTATGCAGATCTTCTATCCCGGGGGCAAAGCCCTGGGCGTGGGCGACCTGCTGGTGCAATCCGACCTGGCCCGCACCTTCCGGCGGATGATCCAGGCCGAGCAATCGGTCAACGGACAAGGCCGTGAGGCTGGCATCCGCGCCGCCCGCGATTTGTTCTACAAGGGCGACATCGCCGAGGAGATGGTAGCGTTCCACCGCAGTCAGGGCGGATGGCTGTCCATGGGCGACCTGGCCGATTTCTCGGTGGGCGTGGACGACCCGCCGATGATTGACTACCGGAACTCCGCGGGCGATAACATCGACGTGTACGCCTGCGGCCCATGGTGCCAGGGGCCGATGAACCTGCACGCCCTGCGCATCCTGGAGGGCTGCGATTTGCCGGGCATGGGCCACAACTCGGCGGACTACATCCACACCGTATTGGAAGCGCTGAAGCTGGCCTTCGCCGACCGCCATGCTTACTATGGCGACCCCGACTTTGTAGATGTGCCCATGGCCGGCCTGCTCTCCCGAGAATACGCCGACCTGCGCCGCCGCGAGATTGACCTCCGCCGCGCCAATCCCGAGATGCCCGACGCCGGCGACCCGTGGGAGTTCCAGTCCGGGAGCGGCCGCGCCGCCCGCAAGCCGGAAGCGGTGGCCGGCCCGTTGTCCGCCGACACGTCGTACATCTGCGCCGTGGACCGCTGGGGCAACGCCTTCTCCGCCACGCCCAGCGACGGGTTCGGCGGCGCGCCCATCATCCCCGGCCTGGGGTTCATGGCGTCGGCTCGCGGCTCCCAGAACTGGCTGGACGAAGACCATCCCAGCAGCCTGGCCCCCGGCAAGCGCCCGCGCCTGACGCCCAATCCGGCCCTGGCCTTCCGGGACGGCCGGCCCTGGCTGCCCTTCGGCACGCCGGGCGGCGACGTGCAGCCCCAGTCCATGGTGCAGCTGTTCCTCAACGTGGCCGAGTTCGGCATGAACGTACAGCAGGCCATTGAGCAGCCCCGCGCCTCGACGTGGAGCTTCCCCAATTCCTTCTGGCCCCACGCCTACCGGCCCGGCCTGGTGGGCGTGGAGTCTCGCATCGACCCGTCGGTGGTGGACGACCTGCGCAAGCGCGGCCACGACGTGGACGTGTGGAACGAGTGGACGCCGCGCATGGGCTCCCTGTGCGCCATCGAGGTTGACCGTGAGCGCGGCGCGCTGTTCGGCGGAGCGGATTTGCGGCGGGACGGGTACGCCATGGGGCGGTAGCCGGAGGCCGCTTTTCAGCCGGAAAACCGTGTAGGGGCGAATAATTATTCGCCCCTACGGGCCGTTGCTTTGGAGGATGAAGGTATGGTGACAACGACTGACCAGTCGGGATTGGAAAAAGACGACGCAATGCCGCAAGCCGAGGAGTTTGAGGTAGTGCTGGTGTCGGGCGGTGGTGAAATCGGCTACTCGGTTTTCGTGCCTGCTATACCCGGTTGTGCGTCTCAGGGCGATGATTGGGACGAAGCTCTCTATATGATCCAAGGCGCCATTGAACTTTTTTTGGAAGAAGTCGGGTGTCCACCAGCGGAAGAATCCGAGGACAAGGAGCAGATCAAACGGGATTGGACAGCCCAGGGGTATTCGGCAGAGACGGCAACGGTATGGGTCAATCTGAATGCCAGTGCCGATTGACAATGTGACCTTTGCTGAAGCCCTGGCCGTTTTTCGTCGGTTCGGATTTCGGATGGTCAATGAGTGAAGCCGTCGCCGAAGGCGAGGGCGAGGTAGCCACGTCAATATGACCAATGGTGTTGTCTCCATCACAGTCACGGACTGGGGTAGAAGTCCGATTAAAGGGCCTTTGCTGGGCAAACAGGTGGAACGCGCCGGCATCGACGTAACCGCCTTTCTCTGGGCGCTGGGACGGCACAACCACCGCGGACGCCCGGTGCCGCGCGGCTGGCGACCCGGTATGCCGGTTCCCGAAGCAGACCGTGACCGAGGATAGGTGACGAATAAACCGGAGGGATATTCCAAATGGCTGACACCTACACTCTCCAGCTCCAAAACTTCCGGTCAATCCGGGACGCCGAAATTGAAATCGCGCCGCTGACGGTCATCTACGGGCCCAACGGCTCCGGCAAGTCGTCGCTGATTTATGGTCTGCTGACTCTGAAGAACTTTCTGACCAACCCCAACCAGAACGTCGCCAGCCTCTTTTCGTACCCGTCCATCAGCCTGGGCGGGTTGCAGGAGGTGGCGCATCGTCATGCCATGGATAAAGAGGTATCCCTGTCCATGGGCGTCTCCAATTCCGAGGAGCTATCCGCGAAGTTCACTTTGACGCTGGACCAGTCCGGCGGAGGTGCGGAAGTGGCTTTCGCAGCCCCCGAAGATTCCGATGGGCTTTCCTGGCCGGAAAACCTCGAACTACAGATAACAGTTCCTTACCGCGTTAACCAGCAGGTTGATAAACCCATTATCGGAACTTTGCATGACCCTAATATGTTTCCCGACGAGTATCGGAAATTTGCGGCAGGCAGGCTGATTTGGAACGGCACGGCGCTGTTATCTGAAACAAATAATCATGGCAAGACACATGATGATGCGATTGGAAAGTACGTCGCAAGGTCTAACCTGCCCATGGAACTGGCCAGGAATACCGGGTTCGTGCCGTTACGTCGTGGGTTCTCGCAGCCAATTTACGGGTTGGCCAGCGTTACCTCTGCCTTGGCTACCGAAGATGAAGTCGCCTCTCTGCTGGCATCACCCACCGAAAGGTTCCGCCAGTATGAAGTCAGCAGATATTTGGAGCAGGCAGCCAATCGCCGCATTCAAGTTCAGCCTCAGATTGGCACCTCTTCGTTCACAATCGACACGATACCTCTTGATGGTGGTGTCCCATCGTCAATCTCCAATGAGGGTTTCGGCATCAACCAGTTGCTGTATCTGCTCACCATCTGCCTGTACACCCCGTTCAAAATCGTGGCGATTGAAGAACCCGAAATACACCTGCACCCGTTGCTGGTGCGGAAACTCGCTCACGCGATGATTGATATAGCCGCGAACGAAGACCGGCGGCTGATTGTATCTACGCACAGCGAAACCTTCGTCGTCGCCTTGCTAACGCAGATTGCGGCGGGCAACGTCAGTGTTGATGACGTGTCGTTTATCCTGGCGGAAAACCGGGACGGCGAGAGCGTTTTCACGCAACAGGCGGCAACGTCTGACGGTCAAATACAAGGAGGACTTGAAACGTTCATAGCCGCCGGGATCGAAGACCTTTCAATCTTTCTTGGCATAAGCGACCAGTGAGATAGGCCGCGGATCATGATTTTGCTACTCAACGAGTGGGTATTCCATGACCTCTGGGGAGAAAATGGGGAAACGGCCTTTCGGCAAACGGCGCGCTTTTTGACTGCTTTCCGCCAATCAGATGACAGGTTGGTCGTACCATTGGCAACTCCCTGGGAAGGAAAGGCGTTCCAACTGATGAGAAGAGCGGATACCCGTAGCACCCTGGTCAGCAAAGCTTTGCACAGTCTGCTCCGTGGCCCTAGAGCCATTCAGGTTAGGCCGGAAGATCCTTCATCGGCCCCGGTAGCCTTTTTCGATTCAGTCCCTGACGAGGACATATATCTGGTCTTGGCTTATGTGTCGGCTGACGCAGACCTGCTCGTTACTACTGATCTCGGACTGTTTGACGCCCTCGACGAGCATGATGACGTCAACTGCGGGCTACGCGACGACTTCCTGCCCGAATATCTGGCCGCCCACTAACCCTAACCCGGCGCCAACGGCCACCGCGATGCCCGTCGCTGCCGCGCGCTCTGCACCCGGCAGGCGCTCAGTTCCACCTGGCCGGCGGCGGCGCGGGTTTGCTGGATGGCTTCCATGAAGTTTGACGTCAGGATGCCGGCGGGCAGGGCGAACAGGCCAATGCCCAGCAGGGCGATAAAGCCGGCGATGACGCGGCCCACCAGGGTTCCCGGCACCACTTCCAGCGACGGCAGGGTGGTCAGGATGACCACCGACGCCCACAGCGATTCACCGATGGAGCCGAACTGCGCGTGGTTGCCGTTGGGCAGGTTGGTTTCCGCCGAGTGCATCAGGTAGCCGGCCGCCAGCCAGAACACTGCCAGCGTAACCAGCACGCTGATGAGCTGCGACGCCGACCGCAGCATCACCCGGCCCATCAGCCGCATCGCCGGGAACCGCCGGCCGGTCATTATCAGACGCGACACCAGGCGGAAGATGGGTAGCACCTCGACCTCGCCGAAGATGATCATCACCACCAGCGTCGGCCAGATGGCGATGAAGTCGATGATCGCCGCTGCGTTGGTGGTGGCGTAGCGCAGGCGAGCCTTCCATCCGCCCTGCCGGTAGTTGCGGTGCCAGACGATGCACCACAACCGGATGAGATACTCGGCGGCGAATACGCTGATGAAGAAGAACTCCAGCTGCGTGTTGCCGACGGCCAGGTTGACCGCACTGAACAGCACCAGTCCGAAAATGGTGAAGTCCACCACCCGCGCCGCGCCGCCGCTGTCCGCCTCCAGCACATGGAACACCGCGTGTTGGAGGCGGACGTAGGGGTTGGCTTCGGGCAGCCGGCATTGCAGCAGGGAAAACCCGCCGGAGAATATCGCCATGGCCTGTTTGTGGCTTTAGATTGTCATTGCGAGGAGCGCAGCGACGCGGCAATCTCGAACCGCTGCGGACGCCCGACGCGATTGCCGCGCTGCGCTCGCAATGACAATTCCGCTACATGGCCGTGCGCCCGCCGTCGATGACCAACTCGCTGCCGGTCATGAACGACGCTTCGTCCGACGCCAGGAACAGCACGCCGTAGGCGATGTCCTCGGCCTGCCCCAGCCGGCCCAGCGGGGTGCGGTTCAGCCGGTCCTCGCGGCCGCCGGCGGCCAGCAGGTCGGCGGTCATGTCAGTCTCGATGGTGCCGGGATGCACGCTGTTGCAGCGAATGCCGTCGGCGGCGTGCTGGATGGCGGTGGACTTGGTGAACAGGCGCACCGCGCCTTTGGACGCCGTGTAGGCCGAGGAGATGTGGTTGCCCACCAGCCCGGCCACGCTGGAGATGTTGACGATGGAGCCGCCGCCGTTGCGCCGCAGTTCCGGTATAGCCGCCTTGGTGCCCAGGAAAACGCCCTTGGCGTTCACTTCCATGGTGGTGTCCCAGTTCTCCATGGTAGTGTTCTCCACCCGCTCCGGTCGGTAGATGCCGGCGTTGTTCACCAGGATGTCCAGCTTGCCGAAGCGTTCCACCGTGGCGGTGATGGCGTCCTTCCAGGACTGCTCATCGGTCACGTCCAGATGGACGTACAGGCACTCGCCGCCCAACTCGTTAATCTCCGCCTCCACCTGCCGGCCCAGCTCGTCCCGCAGGTCGCCGATGACTACCTTGCAGCCCTCCCGGGAGAACATTCGCGCCTCAGTCGCGCCCATACCCCGGGCGCCGCCGCTGATGAAAGCCACCTTGTTTTCCAGTCGCATAGTGAAATTACCTCGCCTTATGGTTGGTCTTGCAAACGTTGCAGTTGCTCGCGGAGCCGCGCGTTTTCGGCTTCGGCGGCGGCCCGGGCGGCTTCGGCGGCGTCCCGGGCAACTTCGGCGGCGTCCCGGGCGGCTTCGGCGGCATCCCGAGCGGCTTCGGCGGCCAGACGCCCTTCCCCGTCTTCCCAGGGAGTATGCAGCCATTCCCCGGTGGCCGGGTCATACAGCCGGAGGTCTCCATCGGCCAGCACGCAGAAGTCAAGCTCCAGAACGATGCTGCGGATGCGCTGCTGAACGTCGGCATCGGCGTTGGACTCGAGCCGCTGATACCGGCCGTCCTCCAGTCGTTCCCCCACCAGGGTCGGCATGAAAAAATCGCCGCCGGTTGGGTCGAAACGCCAGTATTCAGTAACGCCTATGGCGGCGTAGATGTCGCGCTTCTCCCCGGCGTCTCGCCGCCAGGTGCTGGTGGAGGCTATTTCCATCACGAAGTCGGGGGCTTTGCCTTCCCGCCACACTATCCACGAATCTCGCCTATGATTGCCCTGCGCTCCGATGACTGCATACACGTCCGGCGCGACGCTCAAATCGGAGCGGTTCATCCGGTAGTACATCAGCATATCGCCGGCGACGTAAACATCCTGCCGATGGCGATAGCGGAAGCGCAGGGCATGGACGGTGTCGGTGATTGCAATGTATTGAGCGTCGTTTTCGGCCATGGGTACGCCATCTGAGTATGGGTATTCGATAGTGAGGTCATCAACCTCATCATCGTCATAAGGAACCGGTAGCCTGGTAGTTTTGCTGACCATAGACTTTGCTCCCAATATGCCGCAGCGCCATGCTGCTATTGTTGTTGCCGCAATTGCGCCAGTTGGTCCTGGAGGCGGGCGATTTCCGCTTCCGCGGCCTGCCGGCCAGCTTCGCTGACTCGCAGGGCCGCTTCGGCCTCCTGACGGCCCGCTTCGGCGGCCTGCCGGCCCGTTTCGCTGGCTAGTAGGGCCGCTTCGGCAGTCCGCCAGCCCGTTTCGCTTTCCAAATGCGTTGACAGCCATTCCCCGGCAACCGGGTCGAAGAGCCGCAGGTCCAGCCCCGGTCGCACACAGACGTCCAACCCGAACACCGCGCTGTGACCCCGCAGGATGCCGGCGGTGTCGGTGACTGTCGGCAGCCTCTCATACCCGTCATCCACCAGCCGCTCCCCCACCAGGGCCGGCGTAAAGAACCGGCCCGTGGGGTCAAAGCGCCAGTATTCGGTCACGCCCATCCCGGCGTAAATGTCCCGCTTTTCGGCAACGTCCCGCCGCCAGGTGCTTTGCGAAGCGATTTCCAGCACGAAATCGGGAGCCTTGCCTTCCCGCCACACCAGCCAGGAGTCCCGGGGATGATTGCCGGTCGCGCCAAAAACCGCAAAAACATCCGGCGCAACGCTCAGATCGTTGCGGTTGATGCGGTAATAGATCAGCATATCGCCGGCGACGTACACGTCGGGCCGGTCATGGTAGCGAACCCGCAGGGCGGAGACGGTGTTGGTCAAAGGAACGTACTGTGCTTCGGTTTCGGCCATGCGTTCACCGTCCGCAGAGGGATAGCAGATGGATAAATCGTCCACCTCCGCATTCTCATGGCGGCGCGCGCTGATTTGTTTTGCTAACTTGTTCACCATGCGGCTTTGCTCCGTTGCCGTCCGGCCCTTGGGGCGGTGTGAGGCCCGGTTCCACAGGCTATTGCGCGAACAGCCCGCCGTCAATCACCAGTTCGCTCCCCGTCATAAAGGACGACTCGTCCGACGCCAGGAACAGCACGCCCCAAGCCACGTCCTCCGCCTGTCCCACCCGTCCGATGGGCGTGCGGTCCAGCGACGCCTGCCGCGCCGCGTCGTCGCGCAGCAGCGTCGGCGTGGTCATGGGCGTCTCGATGATGCCCGGATGCACCGAGTTGCAGCGGATGCCCTCGCCGGCGTACTGGATGGCGGTGGACTTGGTGAACAGCCGCACCGCGCCTTTGGTGGCGCCGTAGGCTGGCGCCCGCCAGCTGCCGATGAGACCGGCTACGCTGGAAATGTTGATGATGGAGCCGCCGCCGGCCTTGCGCATTTCGGGGATGGCCGCTTTGGTGCCCAGGAACACGCCCTTGGCGTTGATGTCGAAGATGTTGTCCCACAGCTCTTCGCTGGTGTCCTCGATGCCCACCTGCCGGTAGATGCCGGCGTTGTTCACCAGGATGTCCAGCTTGCCGAACCGCGCCACGGCGGTATTCACGGCGGCGTTCCAGTCGTCTTCGCTGGTCACGTCCAGGCGCACGAATACGCACTCGCCGCCAGTCTCGTTGATTTCCGCCTCCAGTTGCCGGCCCTCCTCCTCCAGCACGTCGGCGATGACAACCTTGCACCCCTCGCGGGCGAACAGGCGGGCTTCGGCGGCGCCCTGGCCTCGGGAGCCGCCGCTAATCAGAGCAACCTTGTTTTCCAAACGCATGGCAAACACCTCGGATGTGAATGGCCGCCGGCATCGGGGCCAGGTAGGGTACGAAGTTACGCGGGTCGGTACGATTGTAGCCGGGCGGTGTTGGCAGTCAAGCCGGTGAACGCGGTATAGTCCTACCGGAGATCCGGGCCCGGGATCGGGTCGTATAGAGGTGGTGAGCGGATTGCGACTAACGAAAATCGTATAGCGAGGGAGCAGATTATGACCAACGAAAGCAGATTCCGTGGCGCACTGGCGCGCGCCGCGGCGTTCACGGCGGCCCTGTTGGGCCTGCTGGCCGTGGCCGTGGGGTTGACTCTCGCCCCGGCGTCCGACACCGCGCTGGCGCAGTCCAACCCGCCGGCCACACCGTCATCGGTGACCTTGACCCGCGCCGACGGAACGGTGACCGCATCATGGGACGCGCCGGTCGGCGCCACCAAGTACCATATTACCTACTCCTCGGACAACAAACAGAGCTGGACTGCCGCATCCGATAACCATACCGGAACCAGCATCACGTTCAGCGCGGACAATGCCAAGTCGTATATCGTCGGCGTCCGCGCCGGTAACGACAACGGGCAATGGAGCGGCTGGCGCAACTCCGACGCCATCGCCCCGCTCGACCCGCCGCCGGCTACCCCGGCCAGCGTGTCCGTAACCCGCGCCGACGGAACGCTCACCGCATCCGGGTACTCCGTCAGCAACGCCACCAAGTACCACATCACCTACACCTCCAACGGAGGGCAGAGCTGGACCGCCGCCTCCGACAGCCATACCGGGAGCAGCATTACCATCAACGGCGTTGACAACGCCAAGTCGTACATCGTCGGCGTCCGTGCCGGCAACGCCGGCGGTTGGAGCGGCTGGCGCAACTCCCCGTCCGCCGGGCCTTACATCCCGCCCGAGCGCGGCATCCGCGTGGAGGACAGCAACGGCAACCCTATCACCGCCCTGTCCGTGCCCGAAGGCGGCGAGGCCAGCTACCAGGTCAAGCTCACCGCCAAGCCCACGGAAGAGACCAAGGTCTGCGTCTATCTGTCGGTGCGCGACAAGAACGACCCCGACATCACGTTCAAGGGCGAGGCCGACGACGTCGTGGCGATTGACGTGGTGTTCACGCCCGACAACTGGGACACGGCGCAGACCGTGACGCTGGTGGCCGCCGAGGACGACGACTACGTGAATGGCGCGCGCGATTCAGGTCTCGACGCCAGGACGTATTACTCGGGTTACGTCACGCTGCCCGTAACGGAGATCGACAACGACGCGCCCCCCGCGCCGTCATCGGTGACCGTGACCCGCGCCGACGGAACGCTGACCGTCACCGGGTACGCCGTAAGCGGGGCGGCCAAGTACCACATCACCTACAGCTCGGACAACAAACAGAGCTGGACTGCCGCCAGCAACAACCACACCGAGAGCAGCATCACCATCAGCGGCGTTGACAACTCCAAAACCTACGTTGTCGGTGTGCGCGCCGGCAACGATGGCGGTTGGAGCACCTGGACCAACTCCGCGCCGGCTGGGCCCTTCGCGCCGTAGCCGACCAACTGCACCGTAACCAACGGCAATAGCGCGTGGTCTGAACTCCAGGGTTATCGCATATGAAATTTCAACCTCGTCACTCCGGCGGAAGCCGGAGTCCATCGGTCAAAAACTGAACGAATCTGAAATATGACTAACGAATTCGGTCACTGGATTCCGGCTTTCGCCGGAATGACGGGCGTTAAACCGTCCATATGCGATAGCCCTGGTCTGAACTCGGACAGCGGTTGACGCGCAGCATAGGGGCTGCCCTGGTGGCTGTCCCTACGCATTGCCGGTCGGTTCGTTGCGGCCGGCGATAGGCTATACTACACGCCTGACATTATTGATTGAAGGGAACCGGCAACATCGCAACGCAAACCGCAGCGACAAGCCGCAGAGAGGTGAACAAAGCATGGTTTATGGCCGTGCTTGCGCTCACCGTCTTTGCGACCATCAGCGCCATCCTGATTGTTCCGCCGCTGCTGGTGGAAATCGCCACCGACCTGGATATTTCGGTGGCCGTCGCCGGCCAGTTGGCCACGGCTACCTTCGCGGCCTGGGCGGTCATGGGCATCTCGGGCGGCCCCCTGTCCGACTCCTTTGGCCGCCGCCCGGTGGCTCTGGCGAGCCTGGCGGTGTTGTCGGCATCCACGCTGGCCTGCGCCATCGCGCCGAACCTGGAGACGCTGTTGGCGCTGCGGGTTCTGACCGGGTTGGGCGGCGGAGCGATACCGCCCAATCTGGTGGGGTCGGTTGCCGACGTCATCTCCCCGGCCCGGCGGGCCCGGGCGGTGGCCGCGCTGTTGGGGATGCAAGGAATCGCGGCGGCCATCAGCGTACCGTTGGTCGCGGCGCTGGCCGACTTCGGCGGCTGGCGGCTGCCCTTCGTCGTGTACGGCGCGGCGCTGGTGGTCGGGCTGGCGGCCAACTGGCTGTGGCTCCCCAAAGAACGGGGCGAGCGAGTACGGAATTTCGCATATTTCTCCAGGTACCGGTCGTTGGTGGCGATACGGTTTTTCCGTGTGGCCGTGGCGGTGAACCTGACCCAGCGCATCGCCTTCTGGGGGACTATCAGCTTCTTTGCCGCCTACCTGATACATACCTTCGAGCTGAGCGTAGGCTTCGTGGCCCTGCCCCTGGCGATAGCCGCGCTGGGGCAGACGGCGGGCAACTACGCCGCGTCATTCGCGGCGAACCTGAAGTATCGCGCGGCCATCATCGCCGCCGTCACCGTCGCCGGCGGAGCCTTCGGCCTCATGCTCTTTTCCGTGGACCTGGGACTGTGGGCAACGGTGGCCGTGGCCACGGCCAGCCTCGGCCTGTTGAGCGTGGCGTTTCCGATCCTCATCGCCGCCAGCACCGAGTATTCGGGCGAGTCCAAAGCCACCGGCGTGGGCCTCATGGGTTTCAGCAACCAGGCCGGCGGTATGCTGGGCGCCGCCATAGCGGGGGCGCTGTTGGCGAGCGTCGGCTACGTGGGCATCGGCTATATGTGCCTCGGCGCAACCATGGCAAGCGCGCTGCTGACGAGCCTCTTCGGTCGGCAGTTCGCTGAGTCTGCGGGTCAAGGTCGAGGGTAAATCTGTCAGGGCAATCGCACCATCACCGTCATTCCGGCGAAAGCCGGAATCCAGGAGACGAATGCGTTAACTGCGTTTCCCATTCGTTCATCCGTATCATCATGGACGCCGGCTTTCGCCGGAGCGACGGGCGTTTAACTTATGACGCGATTGCGCTGGTAAAGCTGTTGAGACTAGCCCGCCCGTCGCAAAAGTGGTATTGTTGGCGCATCAACTCCCGCACGGGGAGAGTACTCAAGCCGGCCGTTACTAATTGGCCACAGGAGGGATTCAATGCCTCAGATCAAGCACATCGCCATCGCCACCAACGACGCTGAGAAGACGGCCCAGTTCTACTCTGAAGTCTTCGGCCTGCGCCAGGTCGCCCAGCTGAACAGCGAAAACGCCAAAGGCTTCATGCTCAGCGACGGCAACGTCAACATGGCCATTCTCGACTTCCAGAACGACGCCGTGGCCGGAGAGCGCGGCAAGGATTGGGAAGGCATCCACCACATCGGCTTTGAAGTCGAAGACCTCGAAGAGATTGAAAAGCGCCTGGTCGCCAACAACTCCAAGCCCATGGATGAAGTCAACAACGCCCTCCACGCCGGGATGGGCGGCCCCCGCACCGAGAACGTGGAGACCAAGTACGAGGGCCCCAATGGCGAGATGATTGACGTATCCGGCACCGGCTGGATTGGGACCCGCGGCCTGGACTAATCCCGCATCCCTTTACCAGTCCAGTCCTCCGCACCGGGAAATCTAAAAGGGCGATGCCCGCCAGCATCGCCCAGGAGCATCGTGAACAGTACACCACGACAACTAACCTGTTATATCAAGAAAACCCAGGCCAACCCCGAGACGTGGGAAGGGTTCTGCGTTGAGGTGGACATACCTGCCATCGGGGATACTTACGAGGAAGTGGTCGGCAAGATGCACCAGCGGCTGGCCGCCTATATTGATTTCATCCACGAGCGCCAGCCTGACGACGAGCAGAGTTTGATGTTCCGGCCCATGCCCGGCGGACAGGCTTGGAAACTGAAGCTTGAGGAACGCTTTTTGCAGCGCCTGCCTTTCTCAAAACTCCAAATAAGAAAGACCTACGTCAGCGCGGAACAGGGAATACCGACCCAGCTGGATCCCCATCACACGGAGCTTTGCTTCAACTGCCGGAAGTACCGCAGCGTGGGGCAGTTTGAGGTGTACCACGAACCAAACTCGGCATACGTGTGGTACGACAAGACGTGCAACGTGTGCAAGGAGGCCGGGGTGGGATAGCAGGGCTATCGCATAAGGACGGTTTAAGCCCGTCATTCCGGCCCCCTTTACCGTCACTCCGCCCCCTCTATCGTCATTCCGGCGAAAGCCGGAATCCAGTGGTCGAATTCGTTAGCGAAGGACAAGGGCCAGTCCGTCGTTCCGGGCTGGGCCTTGTCCTTTAGCCATTCGGGCGGCAAACTCGCCGCCGGCCAATCACGCCGGCCGGAACACCAGCCCCGGATCGTCCGGGTCGATGTCCGAGAGGTCCAGCGCCAGGGCCATGCCGGTGCGAATGTTCTGGGGGTTCGCCGCATCCACGCCGGCGATGCGCGCCGAAATGCGCGGCCCCTCCTCCAGCGTCACGATGCCGGTGCAGTAAGGATTGTTGCGCCCGTACCCCTTGGCTTCCAGCGAGGCCGGGGCGACGGATATGCAGGTGAAGGTACTCAACGTCGCTCGCCCGCTGAGTTCATGCCATTCCATATCGCTGCTGTGACTCACCGGGTCCATGGGGCGGGCCTCGGCATAGATGTTGCCGTTTTCACGGCAGCGGACGCCCATGAACCTGCCCTCCTTGAGAAAGGCATAGAACGACGCGGCGTTGAACGGACGGGATTCGGCTTCGGTAGTCATCGGACGCCTCCTCTAACCCCGTTGCAGGACGTTGACGACGCAGGTGCCGCCAGTGCCGCCTACGTTGTGAGTGAGACCGAACTCCAGGTCGGGGTTGTCGAGTTGGCGGTCGCCGGCTTCGCCGCGCAGTTGCTTGTACACCTCGATTACCTGGGCAACTCCACTGGCTCCCACCGGATGACCCTTGGCTTTCAAGCCGCCGCTGGTGTTGATGGGGCGGTCGCCGTCGCGCGCGGTACGGCCTTCATCAACGGCATGGGGTCCCTCGCCTGGCGCAAAAAAGCCGAGGTCTTCGCTGGCGACGATTTCGGCGATGGTGAAGCAGTCATGCACCTCGGCCACGCCAACCTGTTCGGGAGTGATGCCCGCCATCTCATAAGCCTGGGCGGATGCGATCTTTGCCGCCGACAGGGAGGTCAGCTCCTCGGCGTCGTGCAGGGGCCGGCCGGTGGCCTGGCCGATGCCGGCGATATGCACCGGCTGGTCGGTGAACTGTCCGGCGATCTCGCTGGCCACCAGCAGGACGCAGGACGCGCCGTCGGTGATGGGAGCGCAGTCGTAGAGACGCAGCGGCCAGGCAATCCACGGGTTGGCGCGGGCGTCGTTGAGAAAGTCCAGCTCGTCCTCCCAATCGGGCACGGGCTCGCCACGCTGCTCGGCCCGGGCCTTGCGCCGCTCCATCATGTCGCGGACGGTCTGCTGGAACTGGGCCTTGGGGTTGAGCTTGCCGTTTTCGTGGTTCTTGACGCCAACCTTGAGCAGGTGGTTCAGGTTGGTCTCATAGCGATCCATGTGGGCCTTGGCGATGGCGCCGAAGATACCGGGGAAAGTCAGGCCGGCCGGCACTTCGTAGAGGCCGTCGGCGGCAGACGCCAACACGTCGGTAACCCCCTCGGTAGGAAGGGACGTCATCTTTTCCACGCCGCCCACCAGCACCACGTCGTACATCCCGCTGGCTATGGCCATGACGCCTTCGCGCAATGCGCTGCCGCTGCTGGCGCAGGCGTTCTCGATGCGAGTCATCGGCGTAGGCGTCATTCCCAGCCAATCGGCCATGATGGGAGCGGTGTGGCCCTGGTGTTCGAAAAGGTCGGCGGAGTAGTTGCCCAGGTAACCGGCCTCGATGTCCTGGGGGGATATGCCGGTGTCGATATTGTCCTGCATATCCTGGAAAGCCTCGACGAACAGGTCGCGACTGGTCTTGTCGGGATACGCGCCGAACTGGGAAAGGCCGGCGCCGACAATGGAAACCGGGCGGGCCAGACGGCGGCTGCGGGTGGTAGTCATTTGGTAGCGCTCCTCAATTGCGGTTGCGGGCATCATCCTACACCAAAAGTTCCCAGCAGCACCAGCACGGCGGCCAGGCACGGCAGGTAGCCGTTCATCAGTGCCGTCCGCCAATTTTCGCCCTTGGCCGACCGACGCAACAGGATGTAGGGCGCAATCGCTGCCGCCGATACGATGGCGGCTACCCAAAATGCGGTTGACGTATCCAGTGCGCTCACTTGCCCACCCAGTTACAATGGAAAAACAGGGTCCGCAATAGGGAGCCACCCCACCCGTCCATCAGCTCGGAGTTGTTGGCATCGATTCCCGCGCAGAACGATACCGGTGCGAAAATTGCCCATGGGATCACGATGAACGAGAGCACGATAGCCGGTATGAAAATGATGCCCAAAGGGGCCATTTCCTTCAGCTTTTCCATAGCATCCCCCTTTGCCGCAAAACCATCTTCGCTTTGATTGTATCATCAAGCCGACGGACGCAAATGCCTAACGCTGTCGCTCACGTACTGCGCCATGGCGGACATCTGCATGGCATATCGTAATCCCTATAATGGCGGCGTCAGCGTTACCCCCAGCGCCGTCTCGCACCAGGCGGCTGCCGAAAGCAGACGTGCCTCAGTAAAGGGTGACGCCACCAGCTGTATCCCCAGCGGCAGCCCTGATTCCGCCAATCCCGACGGCAACGCGATGGCCGGCAGTCCGCACGATGTCCACGGCCCCTGGAAGGCAGGATCTCCGGTGTTGGTGCGGTCGGCCTGGGACGGCGCTGGCGTCGCCGGCGTGAGCATCACGTCGCAACGCTGGGAGAGTTGCTCCATGTCGTCGATGAACCGGCGTCGGCGCTCCAGGGCGCGGGCGTACACGATGCCGTCCACCTGCAAACCGTCGGCCAGCATGGCGCGCAGTTTGGGCTGGTAATCCTCGGCCTGGACGCGGTACATCGGCTCGTGGAAAGCGGCTGCTTCAACCGCCATAATCAGGCGCTGGTCATCGTAGGCGTCCTCGATGCTGTCGGGCATCGGCAACTCTTCAATTTCCGCGCCGGCCTGGGCCAGTTGCTCGGCAACAGCGTCAAGATGCCGCCGGGTTTCGGCATCCGCCTTTTCATAGAAGTAGCGACGCAGCAGGCCGATGCGTGGCGGCGACGGGTTTTTGATAGCCGACAGGTAATCGCCTACCGGCTGGCGGGATGAGATCGGATCGTCCCCGTCCGGGCCGGCCGTCACCTGGAGCAACAAGGCGGCGTCCTCCACCGAGCGCACCAGCCAGCCAACGGTATCCAAGTTCCAGCTTACGGGAACCACGCCATGACGGCTGACCCGACCGAAGGTCGGCTTGAAGCCGACCACGCCGTTGTAGGCCGCCGGCCGGAGCACGGAGCCTACCGTTTGCGAACCCAGCGCCGCCGGGCACATCCGAGAGGCTACCGCCACCGCCGAGCCGCTGCTGCTGCCGCCCGGCGTGTGTGCCGCGTTCCAGGGGTTGAACGTGGGCGACGGGTCCAGGCAGGCGAACTCGGTGGTAACGGCCTTGCCCAGCATCACCGCGCCGGCCCTTTTGAGCAAGGTTAACGACGTGGCGTCGTAGTCGGGTACGAAGTCCTTATAGACCTCGCTGCCGGCGCGGGTGGGTATGCCGGCGGTGTAGTAGATGTCCTTCATGCCGATGGGCACGCCGTGCAATGGGCCGAGTGGCTGGCCCTCGGCAGCCGCCGCGTCGGCGGCACGAGCGTCAGCCAGGACGGTATCCCGGTCAACATAGACCCAGGCCAGCAGCTGGTCGTCCAACGCCTCGATGCGGTTCAGGCAGGCTTCGGCCAGCTCAACGGCGGAGAAGTTCCGCCCGGCAATGGCGCGGGCGGCTTCGGCGGCGGTGAGTTCGTTGGGATTGGGCAAAGTAGTTCTCCTCTTGCAAAAGGGTCACTGGCGCCGCGTTCGGAAAAGAATATGGATGGCAAAGGCGCGGCGGTCTCCGGCTGGAGAACGGTTGAATTGGGCGATGACTTGCTCAGTTTGCGCAACGACGTATGCAACCCACGAACGCTCAAAATCCGTCACCGGAGCATAGTCTGCCTGGTGACGATAGCGTTGCATATCGACGAAATGATCTCCGAAATCGCGTATCGCGGTCGGAAATAGATTCATAACCGCGTGATTTTCGCACTGGTTTTTGGCGCGGCCGTGTTCCAACGCGCGGTAGGTCTGCTCCCAAGCCGGCTGGCTGCGGCGGGCGCGGGTCGCCCCGGCCAGCATATCAGCGCAGCAGCGGGCCAATGCGTGGAACTGCGCATAGTATGATGCGCTGACCGCTCGGCACAGGTCAGTTTGGCGTGGTCGGCCCCTCCGTCCCCTTCCGCTTGCCAGAAGCTTGGCAATGTCAATCAGGTCCGATGGGTTCATGCTGCCTACTTGGGAGGCCCAGCTTCCCAGTCAGACTTTTCGACGAAGCGACGGCTCGGAATGCCGGTCACACCGATTTCCAGCAACGCCGGCTCCATCAACCGGGCCATGCTGATGGTCCAGTCCAGGGCCAGATTCTTCACGTCGCCGTCGTATATGATGCGTATCTCCAGGTACTCTTCGCCGTCGTGGTCAACTTTCTGGTTGACGATGATCGGGTCAAACACAAAATCGTCCCCGAACCGTTCTTCCAGCAAATCCCTGGCGATGTCGGCCACTTTATCCAGCACGTCGGCGCTAACGGTCATCATGCCGCCTCCTGTTCTCGGTGCCTACCGGGCATCAAATTATACGCCCGGCGGCCGGCGCGCTCCCCAATCGGTAGCTTGCTCGTAGGCATAGGCCACCCGGAACAGTGTCGTTTCGTCGAAAGCCTTGCCGGCGATTTGCAGGCCGATGGGCAGGCCGGAGGCGGTAAATCCGCAGTTGATGGACAGCGCCGGCAGGTTGGCCAGGTTGAACGGCGCGGTGAACCCCCGCCGTCCCTTGAACCCGGCGATAACATCCGCCTTGGTGCCCAGCCCGGTTGCCTGTGGTATTAGGGTAGCCGGGACGGACGACGCCGGCATGACCAGCACGTCCACATCCTCCAGCGTGGCCAGGATCTGGCGACGCAGCGCGTCCCGCAAGCGCATGGACTTCTGGTACACCTTGGCGGGGAGGATGCTGCCCATGAGCAGCCGCACCTGGTTGTTGTGGTCCAGCTCACGCAACCGCTCCGTGGAAATGATGTCCCAGTTCAGCATGGCCGCATCGCTGCTGATGATCCCATAGGAGATTTCCGAGGAGTTGACGATCAGGGGTATGGACACCTCGCGTACTTCCGCGCCGATGCTGGCCAGCGCCGCCGTCGCCGCGATCACCGCGTCGCGCACCTCGGGATCGTTGGCTTCGGTGTGGACGCGCTCCGTGATGATGCCGACCTTCAGGCCGCTGATGTTGCCATCCAGCGCGGCGGCGTAGTCGGACACCGGAACGTCCCACGTCTGCGGGTCCCTGGGGTCGTGGCCGGCGATAGCGGCCAGGGTGTTGGCGCAGTCGGTAACGGTGCGGGAGACGGGGCCGGCCGTGTCCATGGACCAGCTGGCGCCGAATACCCCATGGCGGCTGACCAGGCCGAAGGTAGGGCGAATGCCCACCAGTCCGCAGAAGGCGGCGGGGCCACGAATGCTGCCGCCGGTGTCCTCGCCCAGGGAGGTGGCGCAGAGGAAGGCCGCCGTCGCCGCTCCGGAGCCGCTGCTGGAGGTGCCGGGGTTGCGTTCGGTGTCCCAGGGGTTGCGCGGCCGGCCGTAGGGATGGCGGAAAGCGTCGCCGCTGGCGTACTCGCTCATGTTGAGCTTGCCTAACAACACCGTGCCGGCCTCGCGCAGGCGGGTCATAATCGTGGCGTCCTCATCCGGAACGTTTTCGGCCAGGATGGTGGAGCCGTTGGTGGTGACGATGCCGGCGGTATTGAACTGGTCTTTGACGGCCACCGGAACGCCGTGCAGTGGCCCGCGCCGGTTGCCGGCGGAAATTTCGGCGTCGGCGCGGCGAGCGTCTTCTCGAGCTCGGTCGGCGGTCACCGTGATGTAGGAGGCGTAGTTGCCATCCAACCGGGAAATTCTTTCCAGGTACACCTCGGTGGCGTCAACCGATGATATATCGCCGGCGGCGATGCGCTCGCCGAGTTCGGTGGCGGAGAGGTAGCAAAGGTTGGGGTCGGCCATTGTCACGCCTCCATCTTACGGGCGGTGGGAGAAACGATGATGGGCAACGGCTCGATGTTGGCTACGTCGGGCTCGGTGATGGCGTCCAACGCCTCCAGCAGGCCGTTCAACGATTCCCGCACTTCCGGCAGCAAATCGTCGGGAATGTTGATGCCGGAGGCATTGGCTAAAGCCCGCACCTCGGCGTCGGTCAGATCTGCCAAAATTACACCTCCAGCATTGCATTGACGGTTCTTGGAGAGGCCCAAATTCGCGCTTGGAGAACGTGCCTGGGTGCGGCGATTGTAGCCGTCGGCAAAAACCGAATCAACCCGACGCGCCTCCACCGGGCGCTCTGTTAGAATGCCGGCACTTTCCCTTGCATTGCAGGCGATTCATTGAGGAGATGACCAAGATGGCAAAAGTAGGTTTTATCGGGTTGGGCACCATGGGCGCCAGCATGGCGTACAACTGCCTGCGCGGCGGCAACGACATGGTGGTGCATGACATCCGGCGGGAGGCCGCCACACAGCATCTCGAGGCTGGCGCGGTATGGGCCGACACGCCCCGGGAGGTGGCGGAGTCGACCGATATTGTGTTCACGTCACTCCCCGGCCCGGTGGAAGTGGAGGCGGTTTCGCTGGGCGAGGATGGCATCATGTCCGGGATGTCCGCCGGCAAGACCTATTTCGACTTGAGCACCAGCTCGCCGACGTTGATCCGGCAGATTCACGACCGGGTTGCGCCCCAGGGCATCAACGTGCTGGACGCCCCGGTGAGCGGCGGGCCGGCCGGCGCAGCCAGCGGGCGATTGGCCATCTGGGTCGGCGGCGACCAGGCTGTGTTCGACCAGCACAAGGCCGTATTGGACTCCATCGGCGACGCCGCCTATTACGTGGGCCCCATCGGCAGCGGCTCCGTCGCCAAGCTGGTACACAACTGCGCCGGCTACATCGTGCAGACGGCGCTGGCCGAGGTGTTCACCATGGGCATCAAGGCCGGCGTAGATCCGCTGGCCCTGTGGCTGGCGGTGCGCAAGGGCGCCGGCGGACGCCGGGGTATGTTCGAGGGCCTGGCCCAGCACTTCCTCATCGACAGCTACGACCCGCCGGACTTCGCCCTGCGCTTGGCCCGCAAGGACGTTGACCTGGCCGTCGCCGTGGGCCGCGAGTTCGACGTGCCCATGAAACTGGCGAACACGACGCTAGCGGAGATGACCGAGGCCATGAACCGGGGCTGGGCCGGCCGAGACTCCAGGGTGGCCATGCTACTGCAACAGGAACGGGCCGGCGTGGAGGTGGCTATCGACCCGGACGCATTGCGGCAGGCGCTGGAGGAGCAGGGCGGCTGACGGCAGAATGGTAAAATAAGACAAACGGGGAACGCTCAGTCAAACGGCGTTCCCCGTCGATTATTGTACCAAGCAGGCACGGCGTATGGTCATCCGCGCGACAAAAATCAACCCGGAGATATTACGCTGGGCGCGGGAACGGGCGGGCTATTCGATAGAAGACATTGCCCGTCGTCGCCGCGTGTCGCCGGAGCGGGTGCGCGAGTGGGAGTCCGGCCAGAGTTTTCCCACCTGGAATCAGTTCGCGAAACTGGCCCACGAGGACTATCACCGGGGCACGGTGTTTTTCTTCTTCCGAGACCTGCCGGAGGAGAAAACCGCCGCCGAGCGTTTCCCCCGTCTCCCGCCGGCAATGCTGACAGACCTGCACCCCGATACGCTGTACGCCGTGAGGCAGGCCAGCTATCGTCAGGATGACCTGGCGGAACTGCTGGGCCCGGACGGTGCCGGCGAGCGGTTTATCCTGCGCGACTTGCGCGGGCTGGCCGACGCCGGCAATCCGGGCCGGTTGGCACTGGCGGTTCGGGAATACCTGGGACTGGACCCCAACGACCCGGAAGGATTCTCGAATCGAGCCGGCACTTTTGAGGACTTTCGCCGCTTGATTGAAGCCGCCGGCGTCTGGGTGTTCAAGCGTTCATTCCGGCAGAAAGACATCGCCGGCCTCTGCCTGGGCGACGACGTGTATCCGGTCATATACGTGAACCATGGCGAAACGAAAGAACGGCAGGTTTTCACCCTGTTCAACGGATTGGCCCACCTGCTGTTTGACTTCAACTACCTGGAGCGCAAAGACAAAAAGCATTACCTGAAAGCCCTGTCCCCCGCAGAGCAAGCCGTTGAAAAAGCCTGCCACGCATTCGGAGAAGAATTTGAAGCCCACGCCTCTGAGCGCTACTCCAAAGCTGAATTGACGCTCGGAGTTCCATCCGTAGATGGGCGTGTCAAGGGCCGGCGCGGCTATTACGATTTTCAGAAAGCTTACCTGGGCAAGAAATACCTCCGCACCGTATTCCTGTCTTTTGAAGAAGGACGCATCGAAGAACTGGACATCGCGTCGTTTCTGGGGGTGAGAGGAATCAACCTTGCTGAACTGGAGGGATATGCCTGGGAGCCATAACCCCCAAGTAGAGCAACTCATCTTGGACACCAGCACAATCAGCCAAATCTTTTTGGCGTTTCATCGCCCGCTGCTTCCCACGCTGTGGGAATACTTTGACCAACTGGTTTCGTCGGGACTTGCAATATCCGTCGAGGCAGTCAGGTCGGAACTGCAAGTCTCGGCGCGAGTAGCGGGAGCAGTGGAGTATCTCGAAAATCTCAACGGACAGTTCTTCGTCTCGCCAACGCAGGATGAGCAAAATCTGGTCGATGAGATGACTGATGATCACGCGCTGACCGCGTCCAGCAACCGTTGGCGCAGCAAAACGGCAAAAGGCTCCGTTGATGCCGACCCTTACCTGATCGCAAAGGGTTTAGCGACGCCGGCTCCCGCCGTCGTCGTCACTGAAGAAAGCCAGGACCTGACCAAAAGAGACCGGATATTTTACGTGTGCCACTATTTCGGTCTGGAGTGCATCAACCATCGGCAAATGATGGTTGATCGTTTGGGCTGGCGGTTTTAGCGCCCTAATCCGCCGCCTCCGCGACCTCCCACCGCAGCACCGGCCGTCGCGCCGCCGTAGCCTCGTCCAGCCGTGATACCGGCGTGGTATGCGGCGCGTGCCGCACCGTTTCCGGTTCGTTGCTGGCCTCGGCGTCGATGGCCCGCAACGCCTCAATAAAGGCGTCCAGGGTTTCCTTGGTTTCCGACTCCGTAGGCTCGATCATCAGGGCCTCGTGTACTATCAGCGGGAAGTACATCGTCGGAGCGTGGAACCCATAATCCAACAGGCGCTTGGCTACTTCCAAACCGCTGACGCCACGCTCGCGCTGCCAGTCGGCGGAGAAGACCACCTCGTGCATACACGTCCGGTCGTAGGGCAGTGCGTAAATGTCCTTCAAGGCGTGCATGATGTAGTTGGCGTTGAGCACGGCGTTGCCGCTGATGGAATGCAGGCCAGCCGCCCCCAGCGTGCGGATGTAAGTGTAGGCGCGCACCAGCACGCCGAAATTGCCATGGAAGCCGCTGATTTTGCCGATGCTGCGCTCCGGCTCGGTCAGCGTGTATTCGCCGGCTTCGTTCCGGTCCACCACTGGAGCGGCGAGATACGGGGCCAGGTTTTCGCCGCAGCACACCGGGCCGGCGCCCGGCCCGCCGCCGCCGTGGGGCGTGCTGAAGGTCTTGTGCAGGTTCAGGTGGCAAACGTCGAAGCCCAGCTCGCCCAGCTTGGCCCGCCCCAGCAGGGCATTCATGTTGGCGCCGTCTCCGTACACCAGCCCTCCGCAGTCGTGGACGATCTGGCACACCTCAATTATGTTGGTGTCAAAGAGGCCCAACGTGCTGGGCAGGGTGATCATCACGCCGGCCAGGTCGTTCCCGGCCAGCTCGCGCAGAGCAGCCAGATCGGTATTGCCGTCGGCGTCGGACGGGATGGTCACCACATCAAAGCCGGCCATGGCCGCCGACGCCGGGTTGGTGCCGTGGGCGCTGTCGGGAATGCCCATCCTGGTGCGGCCGTTGTCGCCCCGGGCCAGGTGGTAGGCGCGCATCATCAGCACGCCGCCCAACTCGCCGTGGGCGCCGGCCAGCGTCGCCAGGCTGGTGGCGGCCATGCCGGTAACCTCGGTCAGGAAACCCTGGAGACGGTGCAGCAATTCCAGCGCGCCCTGGGATTGCTCGGCGGGTTGGTGGGGATGAATGCCGGCGAAACCGGGCAGGAAGGCCACCTCGTCGTTGACCTTGGGATTGTACTTCATGGTGCATGACCCCAGGGGATAGAAGTGGGTGTCGATGCTGAAGTTGAGTTGGCTGAGGGCGGTGAAATACTGCACCACCTCCGGCTCCGAAACTTCGGGCAAGGGCAGGTCGTCGCGCAAGTAGGCCCCACTGGGCAGCGGCGCAACGGGCACGTCCAGGTCGGGAGTTATCACGCCCACCCGGCCGGGCACGCTCCGGTCCATCAGCAGCCTGGTGGTGTCTCGGTTTCCGCCTTTGTTCAGCATTGTTCCGGTTTCTCCTGTTGTTCAGATGGCGATGCTCACCAGGTGGTCAGCACTACCCACGTGCCCAAAGCGGCCACGATCACGCAGTCGGTGCAGAAACGGACGGTGGGAGTGATGGTTTCGGGTCGAATTGAGTTGACGAGGATGCTGATCGGTTCGAGGGCGAGGCCGGCCAGCACCAGCAGGATGCCGATCCCTTGCGCTTTCTCCGCCGGAAGAGCGTCGGACACATGGGGCTGGATGAAAAGAAACCACAGGCCCAGCAGCATGGTGGGTATGTGCAGCGCGGATAACAGCTTGCGGGGGTCCATAGGGACGCCTCCTGGCCGTGGTTACGTTCGACATGGTCGTCATCCGCTGCCAACTGTCAAGCCCCGGGTTAGCGCGTCGGACCCAACCACCGGCTGAATATGCCGGCGCGGCGCCGCAGGCGGTCCCAAATCCAGCCGCCGATTGTGCCTTGTATGGCGAAGAGGGCCAACAGTATGCCCAAGCCTATAAAGTAAGGCAAAGGGCCGGCCCAATCGAAAATCAACGGGCTGCCCAGCACCACCCATATTCCAACGCAAGCCACCGCGTACAAAGCCAGCCTGCCGTACACGGTCCGAAGAATGAAGCGGTTGGTCTCGGCCAGCGCCTCCTCGTGAGTAGCGCCGTCCAATCGAGCCAATTGGATCCGCGAACGTCGCAGGTAGCGGGACATTACCAGCAGGGCGGCGACGGAGAGGCCGAGGATGGCCAACAGCGCCGCCCAGCACACGCCCATTATCGTCCAGCGGATCCACTGCGTCTCGGTGAACCATCCCAGGGAGTTGACGATCATGATCGCCAGGAATACTACGGCGCCCACGGCGATCATCACCAGGGCCGGTATCGGACTGATGGACCAGCCGAAAACGTGAAACCGCGGAGTGTCGCCGATTTCCATGTCCTCCCAGTCGTCCACGTAACTGGTTCGTAAACGTCTCATCGGACCACCACTCCGCTTCGGCGCCGGGTTAAGGCAATGCCAAGGATGTGAGGGCTACCTCGCCGCCTCAAGGCCGGCAATCAAAGCGTCAATATCAGCGCGGGAATTCATCTCGGTGATGCAGAGCAGCATCCCGTTGTCAAACCGGTCGCTCACGTCCAGCCCGCCCAGGATGTTGCGTTCCATCAGTTGCCGATTGACCTCCTCGGGAGGTTTGGCACACGATATTACAAACTCCTGAAAGAACTCGCCGGACTGGGGCAAGTAGTACCCGTCCAACTTGGCGATCTCGGCAGCGGCGTAATGGGCTTTGTGATAGCACAACTCCGCGGCTTGGCGCAGGCCGTTGCGCCCCATGGCTGCCAGGTAAATGGCCGACGCCAGCGCGTATAGGGCCTCGTTGGTGCAGATGTTGGAGGTAGCCCGCTCCCTACGGATGTGCTGCTCCCGGGTTTGCAGAGTTAGCACGTATCCGGTGCGCCCCTCGGTGTCGGTGGTGCGCCCCACCAGACGGCTGGGCATCTGGCGAATGTACTGCTGCTTGCAGCTGAACAACCCAAGGTAAGGGCCGCCGAAGGACGGCGGGATGCCGATGGGCTGTCCCTCGCCGGTTACGATGTCGGCGCCAAACTCGCCGGGCGGCCGCAGCATCCCCATGGCCAGCGGGTCGGCGGATATCACGAGGAGCGCGCCATCGTCGTGGGCCGCGTTGGCCAGGCCGGCCAAGTCGTCCAGTTCTCCGTAGAAATTGGGATACTGGGCCACGATGCCGGCGGTTGCCTCGGTAACGGCGCCGGCGGCATCAGCGGCGGGCATGACGTCAATGGCGATGCCCTGAGCCTGGCAGTAGGTGGCGATGACCTGCCGGTAAGCCGGGTTCACGGTGTCGCTGACGATGACCTGCTGGCGCCGGGTGACGCGGCAGGCCATCAGCACGGCCTCGGCCAGGCTGGTGGCCCCGTCGTACATTCCGGCGTTGGCGACCTCCATTCCGTAGAGGGCGCTGATCATCGTCTGGAACTCGAAGATGACCTGCAACGTGCCCTGGGACACTTCAGGCTGGTAGGGGGTGTAGGCAGTCAAGAACTCGCCCCGGGTCATCACCGCCTTGACGATGGCGGGGATGAAGTGATGGTAGCAGCCGGCCCCCAGGAAGGACGGCCCGCTGGCCAGCGGCCGGTTGCGCCCGGCCATCTCGCCCAGCTCCCGCTGGATTTCCAGCTCCGACATGGGCGCCGGCAGTTCCAGGGGTGGGTTGCGATACCCGATGGGTATGTCGGCGAACAGGTCGTCAACGCTGCGCCGGCCGATGGCGGCCAGCAGCTCATCCTGCTCGGCAACGGTGTTGGGAATGTAATGGGACTGGAAGTTGGTTACCATTCGGGATTGCTCCGTTTGGCTAGGGTTAGACGGCATCAACGATACGTTGCATTTTGGCGACGAATTCGCGCACACTGGAATGAGCGCGCACACTGGAATGAGAATGAACAATCTCCGCGTCGCTCATTTCGCCATCGTAAAAATTGTTGTGGAGTTTTTCCGCTTGTCCGAACTCGCGAGTAAGAGTGGTATAAGCGTTATCCGTTCCGAGCCGGCGTACTGCTCGGAACAGGTCACGATGGCTGTCGTTGGGCAGACGGCGCAACTTGGCAGCGGCTTTGACCATTTGGGTAGCAGCGCCCCACAGCATTTCCGACCGGTGTTGCGCGTTGGCTACAACGTCAGGATGCTCAGCCGCGCTCAGAAAATATCTGGCCCGTCGGACGTGGGCTTGCGTATCCATAGTAGTCAGGCCAGCGCCGCCAACTCATTGATGATGAGCGGTATCTCGGGATAGAGGAATTCCACCTCGTAGTCTCTGACCAAACCACGCGCCGCGGCGTCGCGGAACCGAGTGGCAGTGTAAAACGCCGTCAGCAAAGACGGATAATCCCTGTCTTCGGTGGCTGACGCTTCCAAGACTCGCCGCATATCATCGTCATTGTAGCAGGGCAATCCCCGCTGCCGCGCGATGGCGCCTATCGTATCCGCGTAAGCCTCCCAGAGGCAGGATGCGCCCAGCAGCCAATCTCCGGCCGCAAAAGCGGCATCTGCTTGGCTAATCAGTTCGTAGGCCGTTTTGGTCTGTTCGTGGGTAAGCATAGGAAATCTCCCGATGGTGGGCAATTTCACCCGGCCAGCGGCATCTGCCACTCCGTTGCCAACGCTTCCTCAACTCGCCTTTCGGCCAGCCGCACGCTCTCCGGATTGATGTCAAACCCCATAAATCGCCGGCCCAATTCTATCGCCGCCAAGGCCGTAGTGCCGCTGCCCACGAAGCAGTCCAGCACCAGGTCGTCCGGCTCCGTGAGCAACTTTATCATACGCCGGGGCAATTCCAACGGAAATTGCGATTCGTGGGCGCTGTTGGAGCGCACCGACGGGATGTTCCACACGGCCCGCGAACCCCATTCCGCCCACTCGCCGGCGTCCAGCCGTTCCCGGTTCACCACCGTTATCCCCGGTTTCCAGAAAATCAGCAGATGCTCGAATTCGTCCACCGAGCGATAGGACAGGCTGTGCCAGCGGCTGTTTTCCCAGGCGGGATCCTTGACCCACACCCGCCGGTCGTACAGGTAAAAGCCGGCGTCGGATGCCCATTGTTCAACCAACCCGGCGGTAAGCTGCACCCGCGTCTGCGGCGCGTACTTGCCGCCGCGCGCGTTGTTGTTTTTCAGCCGCCGATCAATAGTCTGCTCGCTGCACCCCAGCAGCGCGGCCAGTTGATACTTGTCAAAGCCGGGGTTGGCCCGCTGGGCGGCCACCACCTGCTCCCGCGTGATTTTCACCTTCTTGGCGCTGACGTTATCGGCCTGGATGCGGGGCATATCCGGGTCCTCAAAGGCCAGAATGTCGGCGATGTTGACGGCCAGAAAGCCGCCGGGAACGATCACCGGGAAATGGCCGGCGATGGTATCCCGCAGCAAATCGGACCAGTCGCCAAAATCCAGTTCCGCCTCATAGGATTTGCCGACAAAGTAGGGTGGCGACCAGAAACTTAACGCTACGGATTCGGGCCGCACTCGCCGCAGCAACTCTCTCGCGTCGCCCTGGTATATTTCGTTCGGCGACAGCATAACTATTCAATCCTGTTTATCCTGTCCATCCATGTAAAGATTTCATCACGCCAACACCCGATAGCGGTAGCTGGATTCCAGCAGGTCGCCCTCGGCGAAGCGGCTGAAACGCAGGGGCGAGAGGTCAACGTCCCGGGCGCTGCCGGCGGCGATCAGTTCGGCCATGGCCTTGCCGATGGCTGGAGACAGCTTGAAGCCGTGGCCGCTGAAACCCACGGCGCAGAACAGGCCATCCACACCGGGCACGGCGTCCAGTATGGGATGCCAGTCGGGAGTGGTGGTGAACAGACCGGACCAGCCACCGCGATAGTAGCAGTCCGCCATGCCCGGCACCCGGCGCGCCAACTTGGCCCGCGCGGATGCGGCATCACCCATTTCTACACCCTGGGGATAAGCGTCCGGGTCCGGCTGCTCCTCGTCGTCTCCAAAGCCCATCGTCGTGAAGTTGGAACCGTCGGGCCGGAAAGAAAACGACTGGCTGATGTCGCCCACTGTCGGATGATGCGGCACCGTTTCTACGGGCCGGGCCACGGTGGCAACCTGGTGCCGCACGGGCAGCAGCGGCGCTTCAACCCCGACGCCGGCCAGCAGCTGTTTTGACCAGGGGCCGGCCGCCACGATGGCGGCGCCGGTAGCGATACGGTCGCCGTTCACGGTGGTGACGGCCTGGACACGCCCGCCATTCGTCTCGATGCCCCTGGCCGCGTTGCGCGTAACAATGCTGGCGCCGGCCTCCCGGGCGCGGGCCGCGTAAGCCACGGTGACCTGGTAGGGATCGGCGTAACCCGATTCCGGTTCCCAAGCCGCGCGTTCGTCGTCGTACAGGGTTACCATCGGCGCCAGGCGGGCCAGATCGTCCCGCCTAACCACCGAGGTGGGCACGCCGAGCTCCTGCTGCATGGCGACGTTGCGCTCCAGGCCCCCTTGGTCGGCCTCGTTCACCACCACCAGATAGCCGGTATTCACAAAACCCGACGTGCCGCCCACCCTGGCGTCGAAATCGGCGAATACCTGTAGGCTCTGCCACGCCAACTGGGTGGTTATCCGGTTGGAGTAGTGCATCCGGCAGATGGCTTGGGAACGGCCGGTGCTGCCGGAACCGATTACGTCGCGTTCCAGGAGGACGGTGTTGGTGATGCCCAGCTGCGCCAGGTTGTACTGGATGGCGCAGCCCATGACGCCGCCGCCGATGATGACGGCGTCCACTGCTGCGGGTATCGGGTCGCTGGGCCGGATTTCCTGACCGGTCACGTTATTGGTCAATGCCTTTCCACGACAGGATGCGGTCCACGTCGATCTCAATGGCCACCAGCTTCTGGTCGCCCTCAGTCAACTCGGCGGCGTCCTGTTCGCCTCGTTCCTCGCCTTCGTAGCGGGAGAATATGCTGCGGACCGCTTCCTTGAGATTGTCGCTGCGGACGGTGGCGTTGCCCTCGAGGATAACGTACTGATAGGGCCATTCGTCGGTGGCAACCGAGATGGCGACCTTGGGGTTGCGGCGCGCGTTGCGGGTTTTGACTGCCGAGTCACCGGAAACGACGGTGACTTTGCCGTCCGCCCACTGGTACCAAACGGGCGAAATGTGCGGAGTGCCGTCTTCCCGGATGGACGCGAAGTGGGCCACGTGGGGGCCTTCGAGATAGGCGTCAATCTCCTGCGGCGTCAGTCGCGGCATCGTAACCTCATCCTTCCGGTGGCGACGGTGTCTATTGCCCGGTTGGGACACACGATTAAATTCGCGGCTATCATATCATACCGGCCCGTCTGGACAGTTGCCTTTCGGTTTCGCTCACTCGTACCCACTTTGTCATTGCGAGGAGCGTAGCGACGTAGCAATCTCGACGGGTGAGCGATGTTTGCTCCGGCGACGAGATTGCCACGCTGCGCTCGCAATGACAGTTTGCGGAAAGTGGGTACGCATGAGTTCGGTTTCGTCGTTGCGCCCTGACGGTCTTGGCGGTATGATGATTTGGCAAACTTTGTAAAATAACCCGCGACGCAACAACGCATACCATGTCAACCGATACCGGCGCAGAAAACCTTCGCACCACCCTCTACCAGACCCACGTTGATCTTGGCGCCCGAATGGTGCCCTTCGGCGGCTGGGATATGCCCGTGCAATACCAGGGCACCATCTCAGAGGTCGAAGCGGTTCGCACCGACGCCGGCATTTTCGACGTGTCTCACATGGGAAGGCTGCACATCGGTGGCCCCAACGCGGCCGGACTGCTGGACATCCTGCTCACCGGGTCCGCGTCGTCGCTGCGGGTCGGCCGGGCTCGTTACTGTTTCGTCTGCAACGAACAGGGCGGCGTTATTGACGATACCATCTTCTACCGGCTGGCCGACGATGAGTTTCTGCTGATTCCCAACGCCGGAAACCGCGCGGCAGTGGCCCTCTGGTTCGACCGCCAGCTGGCGCATCACTTCGACGGCCGGGGCGTCCAGATTACCGACCGTACCATGCTAACCGGCCTGATTGCGTTGCAGGGGCCAGCCTCCGCCGGCGTGGTGGATCGTTTGTGCGAGGATTTCGCTCCGGGCGCGCGACTGGCCCGGAACCCCGGGCGAACCCCGGCCCCGTCGCTGCTGCGTCCTTTCACCTGGGGACGGGGGCACATCGACGGACGGCGGGTGTTCATCGGGCGCACCGGCTACACCGGCGAGGACGGGTTCGAACTGGCCATGGGTTCGTCCGATACGGCTCCCATCTGGCGGAAGCTGTATGATGCCGGCGCCACTCCCTGCGGGCTGGGAGCGCGGGACGTCCTGCGTCTGGAGGCCGGCCTGCCGTTGCACGGACACGAACTGACGGACACCATCACACCCATCGAGGCCGGCCAGGACCGCTTCGTCCGACGGGACGGCGGTTACAACGGCGCCGACGTACTGGATCATCAGCGGGTGTACGGCGCCGAGCGGCGTCTGGTGGGGCTGACGCTGCCCGGCCGTAGCGCGCCGCGCGCCGGCTACGACGTGCTGGCCGGTGGCGAGGTGGTCGGCGTCGTCAGCAGCGGCAGCTACTCGCCCACGCTGGAGCGCTGTATCGCCATGGCCTTTGTGGACCCGGCCCATGCCGCTCCCGGTACGACCCTTACGGTGGATATCCGGGGACGGCCGGTGGAGGTGTCCACGGTGGAACTCCCCTTCTATCAGCGTGCCGGCTAACGTGGTCCAAATGACGCGCTGACCGCAATCATTCGGAGGTAGCAGTAAAGGTGAATCCCGACGACCGCAAATACACCCAGGAACACGAATGGGCTTTGTTAGAGGACGCCGGCACGACTCTGGTGGGCATAACCCACTACGCCCAGGACCAGTTGGGCGACGTGGTGTACCTGGAACTGCCCGAGGTGGGCGCCACCGTCGGACATCTGGCCAAGATGGGCGAGATTGAATCGGTGAAAGCCGTTTCCGATCTCTACTCCCCGGTGAGCGGCGCGGTCACCGAAGTCAACGGACGCCTGGCCCACGAACCGGAGCTGGTGAACAATGACCCCTTCGGCGAGGGCTGGATGCTGCGCGTCCGCATCACCGACCCCAGCGAACTGGACGGATTGATGGATGCCGCCGCCTACGGCGAATACGTGGGACAGCTGTAGCCGGGGCGGCTCCTAGTCAACCCGGTAGAAATCCCCTCCGCCGGTCCAGCGGATCCGCAACGCCCGACCGCCTACCACCGTGTCGAAGCGCAACCGCTCGGCGCTGGGCTCGCCGGGCGGTCCGATTTTGAACCAGCCGGACCCGCTGTCGTCGGGGTTCTGGGGCGTAAGCGCCTCCTCGCCGCCGTGAGGCCACGCCAGGCAAAGGCGGCCGCGGCGCAGGATGACGCGAAAGGTGGTGAGGTAGGGCACGTGGCTTCGGTATTGGCCGGGGAAGGCTGACCACTCCGGCGGATGTGGCGCGGCGGATTCTTGAGGCTCGCTGTCCTCTCTCACGTACACGTCGGGGCCATGGTGTACTTCCAGCATAGGCCCGTCGTCGTTGCCGTAGGCAGGACGGAACCGCAGTGGGAACGGGTCAAACGCATCGTGGGGCGCGCAAAAGGCGTGGCCGGCGATATGCTCCAATTGGCAGTCGTCTAGCCCGGCGTCCAAGCGCAACCCAGTCCCGGAGGGACGGATAGACAGGCGCCGGCCGCTGGCTGCGTCCCGGAATTCTCCCGCGTAACGGTCAGCGTTGGCTATGCGCGTCGGGTCGGGAACCTCGGGGGGTTCCGGTATGGGATGCTTATCGCGTAACGCCGCGGCGACCTGTAGCGCGTAACGCGCCGGAGGGTAGGTATCGACACCGACTCCGTTGCAGAGGATAACGACCCCCAAACCGTCCGTCTGGTCGGTGAGCATGATCGACCGGAAACCCACGGTGCCGCCGCCGTGCCCGATAAAACGATGGCCGTCGGCATGGTGACAGATTATGCCGAAACCGTATCCGTAATCGTGCTGGTAATCTCCGCCCCGGCGCATCTCGATTGCCGGGGTGGTCATGCGGGTGAATGAAGCAGGAGATACCACGGCGTGGATGCCGCTCCGTCCGCCGTTCAACCAAAGTCGTGTATATCGGGCCATGTCTTCAGCAGTGGACACCTGGCTGCCGTCCCCCACTGCGTATTCAGACCAGCCGCCCGGAACCAGCGCGTCTCCCCGCCGGTACGGCCGGTTATCGTGCAACGGCACGTATCCGGTTGCCACCCGGCGACGACTGCGATGCGTGATCACCGGATCCGTCGCAGTCATGCCTAAAGGTTCCAGTACCCGTCGGCGGATGACTTCGCCGTAGGGAAGCCCGGTTACGTCCTCCAGCAACCACCCCAGCAACTTGTAGCCGGTGTTGGAGTAATGAAATCGGGAGCCGGGTTCCCAGGCTGCCTCAGCCTCGCGCAGGGCGTACCCTTCGTAACGGGCGGCCGGCGTGAAATCCGTTCCGGCCGGCAGGCCGGCCGTATGGCTGAGCACGTGCTTGAGAGTGATGGGACCATGCCGGGACGGTATCGCAAACCAGGGAAGGTGAGCGCTCAACGGCGCGTCCAAGTCTAAACGACCCGCCTGGACCAGTTGCATCAACGCCAATGCGGTCATCGACTTGCCGATGCTGCCGATCTGAAAGGTGGTATCGGCCCGCGCCGGCTGGCGAGCGCCGGCGTCGCCATAACCCAGCGCGGCCGAGTAGAGGGTCTGCCGGCGATCGGTCACCGCAATCGCCAACCCGGGGGACGGAACCGCGGCCAGCCAGTCCCGCAGGTATGCCGTCAGCGCGGAGAAGTCGGTGGAAAGGTCGGTCATCGGGTTCACCCCAACAGGTGCCGCCAAACGAAAGCGAGCATTCGGTTCAATCCGGTATTTCGCACTACCCGCACGGTTACGTAGATGTGGCCGTTGGGTCCGCCGTCAACGCCGGCGTGGCCCTGGCCCCGCAGCCGCAGGCGCCGGCCATCGGACATCCCGGCGGGTATGGTGGCGTTGAGCGTCAGGTCATGGCGGAGGCGTTGTTCTCCGGCGCACCGCCAGCATTGCCCGACGTCCAGCGTTTCCTCCGGTTCCTGACCCGTGCCGCGGCAACGGGGACAGGCTTCCAGGCGCACCACGGGAAAAGTTTTGCGGCACCCGTGTCTTGCCTCGCGTCGGGTGATCAACACCGTCGCGGGAATGTCGTCGCCGCGCCGGGGTGAAAAAGGGCGGGAACGCGGCGGGTCGGCGGAGGCCGCGCGACGCGGACGTTGCCGGCCCCGACTGCGGACATCCACGTTGGTCGGGTCAGTAGTACCGTAGATGTCGTAGTAGCGGCGACGCGTGGGATCGGACAGCGTCGCATAGGCTTCGTTGATTTCCTTCATCCGGGCCTCCGCCTCCGGGTTGGAGTTGAGGTCAGGATGGTACTGGCGCGCCAAGCGTCGATAGGCGGCCCGGATTTCCTCCGCCGTTGCCGCCGTCGGCACCCCCAGGATGCTGTAACAGTCTCCGTTCATAGTCAGTGAATCTGCAACACACTGGATGGCGTTGTCAGCGTTGCAATTTTGGTGGTTTAGTTTTCTCGTCGTTCCGGCGAAAGCCGGAATCCAGTAGCGTTTTCGCTCACGTGTACCCACTTTCCGCAAACTGTCATTGCGAGCGCAGCGTAGCAATCCCGTTAGGGCAACAGGCGTCGCTCCGGGAACGGGATTGCTACGTCGCTACGCTCCTCGCAATGACAAACTGGGTACTCATGAGGACGTTTTCGGGTTTGCCAATTGCCGCTGTCGGTGATATGCTGGGTATGTCGGGGCGGGGCGTAGCGCAGCCCGGTAGCGCACCTGCATGGGGTGCAGGGGGTCGCCAGTTCAAATCTGGCCGCCCCGACCATTTTTCATATCGCGTAGGGGCGTCCCTGGTGGGCGCCCTCTTTACATCGCGGTGCGCCCGCCATCCACCACGACCTCGCTGCCGGTGACGAATGACGCCTCATCCGATGCCAGGTAGATGACGGCGTAGGCGATGTCCTCCGGCCGGCCGATGCGGCCCAGGGGCACGCGACGCATCTGTTCCTCATCGCTGAGGCCGCTGCCCCGGTTGGCTCGGGATTCTCGCAGCATCGGGGTGTCAATGGGACCGGGGTGAACCGAGTTGCACCGGATGCCCTCGCCGGCGTGCTGTATGGCAGTGGACTTGGTGAACAACCGCACCGCGCCCTTGGTGCTGCTGTAGCCGGCCAGGTTGTAGTCGTTGCCCACCAGCCCGGCAGTGGAGGATATATTGACGATACTGCCGCCGCCGGCCTCCCGCAAGGCGGGCAGACTGGCCTTGGTCCCAAGAAACACGCCCTTGGCGTTCACGTCAAACAGCCGGTCCCATTCCGCAACGGTCATGTCCTCGATGCTGCGGCCCAGGACGATGCCGGCATTGTTGACCAGGACGTCCAGCTTGCCGTACTCGGATACGGCGGCATTGACGGCGGACTGCCAGTCGTCTTCGCTGGTGACGTCCAGGTGAACATAGGTGGCCTGTCCGCCCAACTCCCGTATTTCGGCCTCAACGCGGCGGCCTTCATCGTCCAGGATGTCGCCGAACACGACGCACGCCCCCTCGGCGGCGAACATCCGCGCTTCCACCGCGCCCTGTCCGCGCGCGCCGCCACTGATCAAAGCAACCTTGCCGTCCAGCCTGCCCATGTTGTTGCCTCCTTGTTCCTTACGTGTGATATTGCCACCCAAGTTGTTCGCTATCGCAGGGGCGAATAATTATTCGCCCCTACTCATCCAGCTTGTGCCAGGCTTCCCGGAAGGCTGTTTCGGAGAAAGCGTCGGGTTGCAGCCATCCGCCTACGGCGGACCCGTCAAGCTCCTCCTCCAGCCGGCCATCGGCGCGGACGTCGTCCCGAGAGAGCAGATAGGTTACCGGCGTTCCTTCCAGGATGTAGGTGCTGATGACCAGGTATTTCCAGTCCCAATCCAGGGTGTCCACGTTGTAGAAGCGCACGGCCTGGCTGCGCTCCTGGGAGTGAAACTTGAGGCGCACCTCCCGGCCCTGCTCCGGTCGGCCGGCGATGACCTCATCCTCGTTGGGACTGCGGCGGGCGATGAAGCATTGCCAGCCATGTTCGGCCAGGCGCTCCGACAGGTAGATGCGGCCATACTCCCGGACCGTTTTGGGAACGTAGCGGGGCATGATTGCTCCTGGCAACGCTGACAAATGCCGTCATTCCGGCTTTCGCCGGAATGACGATTGCTAATGATAGCAAAATGGGAGCCGGTTCAGGCTCCCGCAGCGTAGTAGCTGTCCGCTAGCCCGGCTAGCCGTCGAGGTTGAAGCGGCGGCTGAAGCGTTCGATGCGGCCCTGGGTGTCCACAATGCGCTGCTCGCCGGTGTAGAAGGGGTGGCACTTGCCGCAGATCTCGACGCGGAGCGCGGGCTTGGTCGCTCCGGTCTCAAAGACGTTGCCGCAGGAGCAGGTGACGGTGGACTTGAAGTACTGAGGGTGTATTTCTGCTTTCATGACGTTGCCTCTATGCTGCCGCGGCCGTTGCAACCTCGGGCATCGGATAAACGCTGACCCGGCGCTTGCCCCTGGCGGCCCATTCGTAGGTTACCTGGCCGTCGATCTTGGAGAACAGGGTGTAGTCCTTGCCCATGCCCACGTTGGTTCCGGGGCGGATGCGCGTTCCCCGCTGGCGCACGATGATGGCGCCGCCGGTCACCCGTTCGCCTCCGTATTTCTTGACGCCCAGCCGTTTGGCGTTGCTGTCGCGGCCGTTGTTGGTGCTGCCGCCGGCTTTCTTGTGGGCCATATCCTATCCTCCTGATATGGGGCTCGTGTCCTATCTGGGGCTCGTGTCCAGTCTAGGCTCCGCTTCCGGTGTCAATATCCTGGATGCGGATGCGAGTGTAGTTCTGCCGATGCCCCTTCTTGCGGCGGTATCGGGTCTTGGCCTTGTACTTGTACACGATGACCTTGCGGTCTTTGTAGTGGGACTGCACTTCGGCAATGACGCGGGCGCCGGCCACGGTGGGCGCGCCGAAGCGCATCTGGCCGTCGCGGGACACCGCCAGCACCTGATCCAGCGCGATGGCGCTGCCCTCCGGGACCTCCAGCAACTCCACGTCCAGCACGTCGCCGGGCGAAACGCGGTACTGCTTGCCGCCGGTTTTCACGATTGCGTAATCCATTTCGGTAATCTCCCAAACGGCCTACTATTCTATGTTTGGCGGGTTCCCGGTGTCAACCGGACGATTCGCCCTGGTCAGGGCTATCGCATATGAAAATTGAGGTGTTGGGTAAGATGTAGGCTAATGCAGCGGGGAGGGGAAAGACACCATGCCCGAATTAGCCGACGTATTCGCCGATCTGGAAGACCCGCGGGCAGTCAACGCCCGCCTGCATTCCCTGCACGACATTCTGGTCATCGCCCTGTGCACCATCGTCTGTGGCGGCCAGACCTGCACCGATATGGAACTTTTCGGCCAGTCCAAGCGGGAGTTTCTGGAGACCTTTCTGCCGCTGCCCAACGGCATTCCCAGCCACGACACCTTCTCTAGAGTGCTGGGCAAACTGGACCCAGAGGCTTTTGGACAGTGGTTTCTGGGGTTCATGGCGCAGTTTGCCCAAGGCGTTCAGGGTGTAGTGGCGGTGGACGGCAAGACGCTGCGGCGGTCTTACGACCGCGCCGAAGGCCAATCAGCCCTGCACTTGGTGAGCGCCTGGGCCGAAGAGCGGCGCTTGGTTTTGGGACAACTGGCCGTTGACGACAAGTCCAACGAGATTACGGCGCTGCCCAAGCTGCTGGAAATGCTGACTTTGCGGGATAAGGTGGTCACTGCCGACGCCATGCACTGCCAGCGTCAGATCGCCGAACAGGTGGTTGATCAGGGCGGAGACTACGCGCTGCGACTGAAAAGGAACCAGGGCAGTTTGCACGATGACGTGCAACTGTTTCTGGACGACCCGGCCACGCCGGTGGCTCAAGCTGCCCAGGTCAACAAAGGTCACGGGCGCATCGAAACCCGCGTTGCCAGCATCAGCGACGACATCGCCTGGTTGCAGAAATGGCATGACTGGCCCGGTTTGCAGGCCGTGGGCAAGGTAACGGCCAGCCGACGGTCGGTCGGCCCAGACCCGGCTGACGCCAGCGAGGAAACCCGGTACTACCTGTTGAGCCAGGCTTTCCCGCCGGAACGGTGCAACGACATTGTGCGGAGCCATTGGGGAATTGAGAACCGGCTGCATTGGGTATTGGACGTAACCTGCAACGAAGACCAGGCGCGGAACCGGAAAGGACACGGCGCGGAGAACCTGGCCTTGCTGCGGAAACTGGCACTGAACCTGGCGCGGTTAGAACCCAGCAAAGGCTCCATGCGGGGCAAACTGAAAAAGGCCGGCTGGGACAATGGCTTCCTCATCACCATCCTAACCCAATTCGCCAAAATCCATATGCGATAGCCCTGTCGCCCTGGTAGCGTTGCGTTGTAGGTGGTTTGGTCTTTGTCATTGCGAGCGTAGCGTGGCAATCCCGTTGGCGTAGCAGCAGTTTTAGCCGCTCGGATACCCTACTGGGAAACTGAACCACCTAAATTGCAACGCTACCATTCGCCCTGGTTCAGGTTATCTCCGGCTGTACGCCGTCGGGCAGGTCAACCTCGAAGGCGGAGAGGATCTGGCCTACCAGCAGGTAGTGACCGATGAGGGCGGTGATTTCCACCGTCTTCTGCATCCCGAAGTGGCCGGAGACGGCGTTGAAGGTGTCGTCGCTGATCTTGTGGTTTTGAGAAAGCTCCTGGACATATTTCACCAGGGACGCCTCGATACCGCTCAGACCTTCGGGGGCTTTGCCGGTGGCGATGGCGTGAACTGTGTCCTCGGAGACGCCGGCCTGGCGGGCCAGGCGGGCGTGGGCGGAGAACTCGTACTGCTGGCGGATTTCGCGGGCGGTGGCGCAGATGATGATTTCCCGGTGCGCCTCGGAGATGTCCAGGTCGAAACGGACGTAAGCGCCGGTGTGGGCGACGCGGGCGGCCAGGTCGGGGCTGTGCAGCAGCACGCCATAGGGACCGCGCACGCTGCCGCGGCTGCTGGCGATGGAGTCAAAGAACTCCTGGTGTTCGGGGGCGAGTTGATCGCGGGTGACGTCGCTGAGACGGGCCATTGGATGCGCTCCTTGGGTTGGTTTCAGGATGCTATTCGCTGAGGCAATATACCGCCGCCGGGGGATGGTATTCAAGCCGGGGGTTACGCGCCCGGCGCTGGCCCGGTTCTGATGACGGTGAAACTGCCGCGCCAGTCAACGGCCTCGTTGGCTCATGCGTATCCACTTTCCGGCGGAGGAATGTCAGAAGCAGGATTTCCAGGATTTGACCGATTATCGGGATCCAGATCATCCGACGTCAAAGGTTCACCCAATCCTGGAAATCCTTTCAATCCGATAAATCCTGCTTCTGACAATCTACCAAGTGGGATAGAACTATGCCACACTGCGCCAGATGTCCGTTTTGGTAAATCAGGCTAACCATCAGCCCGAACGGGACGAGGTGTACTTTTGTATCACTGGCCCCAGGGCTACCCCGGAAACTCCAGGTCCAGGGAGATGTCCAGCGCGTCGGTGGAGTGGGTCAGGCCGCCGATGCTGATGAGGTCAACGCCGGTTTCGGCGACGGCGCGGACGGTGTCCATGGTGATGCCGCCGGAGGCTTCCACCGAGGCGCGGCCGGCGATGATGCCCACGGCTTCGCGCATCACGTCCACCGTCATGTTGTCCAGCATGATGATGTGGGCGCCGGCGTCAAGGGCTTCGCGCACCTGCTCCAGGGACTCCACCTCCACCTCGACGCGGATGGTGTGGGACGCCCGGGCGATGGCGTGGCGGACCACGGCGGCCAGCGGTTCCTCCAGCGCGGCGCGGGCGGCCAGATGATTGTCTTTGATGAGGATGCCGTCGGCCAGGTTGAGACGGTGGTTGTAACCGCCGCCCATGCGGACGCTGTACTTGTCCAGGAAGCGGTGGCCGGGGGCGGTCTTGCGAGTGTCAACGATGCGGGCGGCGGTGCCTTCCACCTCGCGGACGTAGCGGTTGGTGGCCGTGGCGATGCCGCTCATGCGTTGCATGAAGTTCAGCGCGGTGCGCTCGGCCCGCAAAATGGATGCGGCCGAGCCGCGCACGCTGGCGATGTCCTGTCCGGGAGACAGGTCCGCGCCGTCGTCCAGCAGCAGGTCAACGTCCAGGTCGGGATCAACGCGGTGGAACACGGCGATGGCGACTGAGCCGCCGGCCAGAACACCGTTAGCCTTGGCGCGAAGGAGGCCGCTGCCGACGATTTCGTCGGGAATCAGGGTTTGGGTAGTGGGATCGTTGAACGCCTGGTCCTCGGTGAGGGCAGCGTCGATGAGGTTCAGGACCTCCGGCGGAAGCTGCTGGGTCATGGTGTCCTCGCGGTGGTCAGAGTTTGGTGGGTCGATGATACTGATACTGACGAGTTTGCCACGCCTGCACGTTTGCCGCAATCGGTGAGGCAGCGGCGATTGACACTGCGGGCAGCGGCTGATAGCATTTTGCGGCGTTGCAAGTTCGTTTTCGGGAGTTGTTGGTAGCCGTGCCTGCTCAGATTGAAAACCGTGAGATTGCCAAAGGGACTTCCCGCCGCCGCTTTCTGGGCGTGCTGGGAGCGGGCATCGTCGGGGCGGCGGTGGTCGCCAGTATGTTGCCCTTCGGACGGCGGGGGAACACCTCAGAAGCCGCGAATGAGTTCCCCGGGCCCGGCTCCATGTTCCATCCGGCCCAGGACCCGCGCACCGACCCGCGACGGTAGCTTGCGCACATCGGCGCGAATGTAGGGGCAACCCTGGTGGTTGCCCCGGTGTCGTTAACCGGGCTGCTGCCTACCGGCGGTTGAATTCGCGCTCCAGCTGGTACTCGGTGAAATGCACCACCGTGGGGCGTCCGTGGGGGCAGTTATGGGGGTTATCGGTGGTTTCCAGTTGGCGGAGTAGGGCGTCCATTTCGTCCGGGGCCAGGGTCATGCCGGCTCGGACGGAGCCGTGGCAGGCGATGGTGGTGGCCAGGGCGTCCTCGCGTTCCATAACCACCTGCTCCACGGCCACGGCGTCCAGCAGGTCAGTTAGGGCGGTTGCCGGGTCGCTGTTGCTCCGGGCGGCCAGCGTGGCGGGCACGGCGCGGACCAGCCAAGCGTTGCCGCCGAAGGGTTCCAGCTGGAAGCCGTATGCGGCCAATAGGCCCGCGTATTCCTCCAGGGTGGCGGCTTGGGAGGCGGACAGCTCGGCCGGCAACGGGGCCAGCAGGGGCTGCGCGGCCCGTTCCCGTTGCTCGGCGCGGTTGCGCAACTGGTCGTACACCACGCGCTCGTGGGCGGCGTGCTGGTCGATGAGGTACATACCGGCCGGCCCCTCGGCCACCACGTAGGTCTGCCGGATCTGGCCGACGACACGCAAGCCGGCCAGCACTTCACGCAACGAGCCGCCCGTGGGCGCGAGGGACGTGGTGGGCAGGGTTAGCGGATCGGGCGCTGGCAGCGCGATGCCGGCGTAGGGCGCCGGCGCTCGGAAGGCGGGCGTGGCCGGCGGCGCGGTTCCACTGACGGGTGGAGCGCCGGAGGGAGTGAAGGAACGGGTCACCTGACGCACCGGCGCGTGGGCCACCAGCGCATCCCGCACCGCCCGCTGCACGGTGGAGAACAGGCGGTTTTCATTGCGCAACCTGACCTCTCGCTTGCTGGGGTGGGAGTTCACGTCCACCTGCTCCGGCGGGATGGCGATGTCGATGACGGCGATGGGGTAGCGGCGGTCGGGCAGGGTTCCCTGGTACGCCTGCTCAATGGCGTAGGCGATGGAGCGGTCATAGACCCAGCGGTGGTTGACCAGCAGGGTGATATAAGAGCGGTTGTGCCGGCTCAGGTCGGGCGCGCTGGCGTACCCGCTTACCGACACATCGCCATCGGTCAAGTCCACAGGCAGCATCCGGCCGGCCACTTCCGGGCCGTAGAGCGACAGGATGGCGTCCTGGAGCCGGCCGCTGCCGGTGGAGCTCACCGTTTCCCGGCCGTCCACGTTGAGGGTGAAACGGACGGCGGGGTTGGCCAGGGCGTAGCGGGTAATGACTTCCTGGATGCGGGCGGTCTCGGCGGCCGGGGAGCGCAGGAAACGGCGGCGGGCGGGCAGGTTGCCGAACAGCTCGACTACCTGCAAGGTAGCGCCCACCGGGCAGCCCATGCTACGCTCACCGACCAGATCGCCGTAGCGGAACTCAATGCGAGCGCCGGCGTCGGCATCGCTGGCGCGGGTAGCGCAGACGACGCGGGCCACGGCGGCGATGCTGGGGAGGGCCTCGCCGCGGAAGCCCAGGGTGGATACGAATTGCAGGTCGGCGACGGTGGCGAGCTTGCTGGTGGCGTGATGGCGGAAGGCCAGGGCCAGTTCGCCGGCGGGAATGCCGCAGCCGTCGTCGGTTACGCGGATTTCAGCGACGCCGCCTTCGCGGACGGCAACGTCAATGCGGGTCGCGCCGGCGTCCAGGGAGTTTTCAACCAGTTCCTTGACCACCGAGGCGGGACGCTCGATGACCTCGCCGGCGGCAATCTGGGCGGCGACATGGGGCGGGAGCTGCTGGATGGGCATGGGGGGCAGTTATTTGTAGCGTCGGCATTCGCTGCGGATTTTGGGGCTTGGGATAGGTGCATCCGCAGCGAGGCGGTCAACGCACGCAGCACAAAGACAATTGTCGTTGCTCTCACACCAAAGGCGCCTATAGCCCTTGGTTGGCCGGGTGCATAGGTAGCAGGACTGATGATGAATAGGCTTGCGTGTCGGAGCATCCGAGTCAATCAGGCGGACAAAGTCTTTGCTTTTGGGATGGCGTCGGTACATTTTGCACCTACCCAAGTGTTTGGATTGCTCCTATAAGTTTAGCACGCGCCTCGATAACGGCATCATGGCCGGGAATCGTCAGAATCAGGATTTTCAGGATTGGGACGGTTTTGCCACCGCACGACTCCAATCCTGCGAATCCTGTAATCCCAGAAATCCTGGTTCTGACATTCGTAGGGGCGACCGGCCGGTCGCCCCTACATAGTTACGGAAGGCAGTGTCGGTCAGAACAGCGGTATCTTGGTGCCCTTGGCGCGGTACTGGCGGTCTTCGGAGGCGCCGGTTTCGAGGAAGTCGCAGATGATGCGGTAGATGCGGGCCATTTCGTGGTCCACGCTGCGGGAGAAGAAGTAGGGGGGCACCCAGACGCCGCCGAACTCGGCGACGATCTCCGGGTAGTCGTCAATGACGAACTCCGGCTCCACCGGAATTTTCAGCTCGGCAAGCCGCTCCTGATAGTGGTGCGTGGGTTTTTCGTACACGCCGGAGACGAACCGATGCAAGTCGTGTTTCTCAATTACCTCCCATCGCTCGCCCATGCCCGACCAGATGTAGATTTCGTGCCCATCGTCCAATAGCTTCTGGAAGGTCTCCACGGTGCCCGGGCGCAGCGTGTCGTCCAGCCCCAGGATGGTGTAGTCAACGTCAAAAAAGATTTTCATAATCGGTTCGTCGTCCCGGGGTGGTTGGTCGAATGGTCTGGGCTGGATCAGGCGCTCATAGCGTCGGTGATGGCCTTGACGCTGGCGCCGATAATGAGGCGGTCGCCCAGGCGGATGATGGGCCGGCGCACCAGGCGCGGCTCTTCCAGCATCAGGGCGAGCTTGCGGTCGTCGGACAGTTCGGCGGCGGTGAGGCCCAGCTTCTTCAGCGACGGGCTGCGGGCGGCGAAGATAGCGTTGACGCCCGGCTCGCCAACCTCGGCGACGAGGCCGCGCAGTTCCGCTTCGGTGAAGGGTTCCTTGAAGTAGTCCCGCTCTGCCACTTGGTAGCCGTTTTGCACGAGCAACTCCCGCACTCTACGACAGCTGCTTCAACGGGGCCACAAATACAATGTTGCCGTTGCGCTCATTTCAGTCTCCTGACGAATTGCGTTGGCTTGTGATGACGGTGCGGCGTATTTTATACCCCCGGCTGCCGTTAGCATAAGTGGGGCAAATGTAAATTCTGTGTAATGTCGGCTTTGGGGGATCGTCAGAAGCAGGATTTTCGGGATTTTGAGGATTAGCCGGATTGGCGCGCCCGTTCCTGCAATTCGTATAGCTTGTTGATGGCCTCCAGGGGCGTGAGGTTGGCGACGTCCATTTCCAGCAACAAATCGGCGAGCCGGTCGTCGTTAGACGGGAACAGGGGCAAGGCGAGTTGGGGGGACGCCGCGTCGTTGCGCCCTTTGCGCCGGCCCTGCCCGGATCCGCTGACGCGCTCCTGTTCCAGATCGGTCAGCAACTCCTGGGCGCGGCTGACCACGGACGGCGGCATCCCGGCCAGCATGGCGACGTGAACGCCGTAGGAGCGGTCGGCGCCGCCGGGGACGATGCGCCGCAGAAAGGCGATGCGGCCCTCCTCCTCGGACACGGCGATCCGGTAGTTGCGGACGCCGGGCAGGGTGGCGGCCAGTTCGGTCAACTCGTGGTAGTGGGTGGCGAAGAGGGTCTTGCAGCCCAGGCGGGGGTTGTTGTGCAGGTGCTCCACCACGGCGCGGGCGATGGACAGGCCGTCGTATGTGCTGGTGCCCCGGCCGATTTCGTCCAGGACGACCAGCGACCGCCAGGTGGCCTGGTTCAGGATGGCGGCGGTCTCCACCATCTCCACCATGAAAGTCGATTGCCCGGTGGCCAGGTCGTCCTGCAAGCCGACCCGGGTGAAGATGCGGTCAACCAGGCCGATGGTGGCCGAGGCGGCCGGCACGAAACTGCCCACCTGGCCCATCAGGACAATGATGGCCACCTGCCGGATGTAGGTGGACTTGCCGGCCATGTTGGGGCCGGTGATGAGCATGATCTGGGCGTCCTGGGCATCCAGCGCGGCGTCGTTGGGGACGAAGGCCCCTCCGTGATTGGCCAGGGAATCGTTCACGCGCTCCACCACCGGATGCCGTCCGTCGGCGATGCGGATGGCGGGGCCGTCGTTGAGTTCCGGGCGCACGTAGCCGTAGCGCACGGCGACGTCGGCCAGGCCGGCGAACACGTCAGCGCGGGCGACGGCGGCGGCCAGCCTGGAGATGGCCGGGCCGTGGTCGGCGATCTGGGCGCAGACCTGCCGGTACAGCGCGCGCTCCAAATCCTCCAGCCGCTCGCGGGCTTCCAGCGCCTGGCTCTCGTATTCTTTCAGCTCCGGCGTGATGAATCTTTCGGCGTTGACCAGAGTCTGCCGGCGTTGGTAATGGGGCGGCGCCGCGCTCACGTTGGGCTTGCTGACCTCGATGTAGTAGCCGAAGACCTGGTTGAAGCCGACCTTGAGGTTGCGAATGCCGGTGCGCTCCCGCTCCTCCGCCTCCAGGCTGGCAATGAAACCGCGGGCGTCGCTGGCCAGGGTGCGAATGCGATCAAGTTCGGGGGAAAAGCCGGCGCGGATGACGCGGCCCTCGCCAACTTGCCCGGACGGTTCCGGGTCAATGGCCTGGTCGATGAGGTTGGCAACGTCGGGGATGGGGCGCAGTTGGTCGGCCAGCCACGACACGGACTCGGCATTTTCGCCGTACAGCACGTTGCCCAGCCGCTCGGCGGCGGCGACGCTCTGGCGCAGGGCCAGCAGGTCGCGGGGCGGCGCGTTGTGCGTCTGGACGCGGGTCAGGATGCGTTCCAGATCGGAGATTTCGGATAGCGCGGCGGCGGCATCACTGCGGCGGAAGGCGTCGTCATGGAAGAATTGGACAGCGTCCAGGCGGCGTTGCAGGCGTTCCAGGTCCAGCAGGGGCTGCCCCAGCCAGCGGCGCAGCAGGCGGGCGCCCAGGGGGGTTTTGGTGTCGTCCAACGCTGACAGCAGCGATAAGTCCTGGCTGTCCCAGCGGCCGGCGGTGAACAGCTCCAGGTTGCGCCGGGTCTGCGCGTCCAGCGTCATGTAGGACGCGGCGCTGTACACCGTCGGGGGCAACAAGGTGGGCCGCTCGCCCTGCCAGGTGTAGCGCAAGTAGTCCAGGATGGCGCCGGCGGCCCGCACCGCCAAGGGCAAGGCCATCGCGCCGTTGGCTTCCAGGCCGTAAGCTTCCAGCGACAGCACGCCGTAGTATTCCAGCAAGGTGCGGCGGGCGCCGTCCGGGTTGAAGGCGGCGACGTCCAGGGCAGTGGTTGGGGTCGAGTTGCCATCGGCGCCGGCGGAGGCGGGCAGGATTTCGCCGTCGGGAGTCAGCAGTTCCGAGGGTTGCAGCCGGGCCAGCTCCAGCGGCAGGCGGTCGATGGGGATTTGGGAGACGGCGAACTCGCCGGTGGTAACGTCAACGTAGGCCAGGCCGGCCTGCTCGTCGTCGCGGTACACGGCGGCGAGGTAGTTGTTGGCGCGGTTGTCCAGCAGGGCGGCTTCCAGCACCGTGCCGGGGGTGACCACGCGGACTACGCCGCGCTCGACCAGGCCCTTGGAGGTGGCGGGATCGCTGAGCTGCTCGCAGATGGCTACCTTGTAACCCTGCTTGATGAGGCGGGCCAGGTTGGCATCCAGGGACACGGCGGGGACGCCGGCCATGGGGATCCGGGTGTCCTTGCCCATGGTGCGGGAAGTGAGGGCGATTTCCAGCGCCGACGCCAGGGTGTGGGCATCGTCGTCAAAGCACTCGTAAAAATCCCCCATGCGGAACAGCACCACGGCGTCCGGGTAGGAGTGCTTGATGGTGAGATACTGGCGACGCACCGGGGTGAGGCGCGCGCCGGCGGCGGGGGCCGGGGTGGTGGACGTGGTCATGGGGGGATTTTACCCCATGGGTCGGGCGAGATGGCGCGGGATGGAACGGCGGTTTCGGGAGCGTTGAGATGCTACGCTTCCCGCTCGAGAATATCCTCCAGTTGACTGATTAGTCGGGGCAGCTCTTGCTGGACGATGCGCCATAGAGTGTCGTGTTCGATAGCGTCGAATTTATGGATCAGGACATCCCGGAGACCGGCAAAACCGCGCCAATCCGTCCCGGGATATGCGCGCCGGAATTCCTGCGGAACGCGCCGAGCTGCTTCGCCGACGATCTCCATCAGCCGAGTCAATTGCAGGGCAAAGGCCCGGTCGGTGTCCAAGTCAGCGCGAGAATAGCCCGCCGCCAACGCGAAAGCTTCTCGCGCATGATTGAGCATATGCCGAATGGACTGCTGTGTTCTATCCGGCATAAACGTCTTCTGCCTCCGACAGTGCCTGCTTCCGGAATGCGGCATTGATGCCGCTAGGGGTGCTCAGATCCACGTCATGGCCGATGATTTCCCCCAGCTCACGCTGCATTCTGAAAAATGCCAAGCCAGGGATATGCTCCGGGTGAAATTCCACCAACACTTTTACGCGGGGTTCCGGGTAGTAGTCCGGCACGGCATCACCCAGCAGGGCCAAACGATTGATATGATTTTTGCGGCAGAACTCGGCAATCCGCGCTTTGGGCAAGTTGATTTTTGCGTCCATTTCACTGCTCCCTGAACCGCAAGGCTGGCGCCATTTTAGCATGGGCGATACCCGTTCCAGCCGGTTTAGCCAACGGCGGGCGGCGCTGGCGGAATATCCCCGCTTGACGGTTGAGGACATCCGGGCCTGCCGCCTTTACGCCAGCGAAAATCTGCCGGGCAGGATCCCCCCTTGGAAGTTCGAGGGCAGCTTCCTGGACAGCGATGAGTGGGAGTTGGTGGAAGGAGACGAGGAACCGACGCTCAAAAGCCTGTTCGAGAACGAATAACAAATGAGTAGGTTCATCATCGACGAAAGTATGTCCACTGCCATCCCTGCATTGTTGCGCAATGCAGGGGCATAACGTCATAGCGGTTACATTTCCCGCTCTTGAATCTCTTCAAGCTGATTGATGAGTAGGGGCAGTTCATCCTGAACAGCCAACCAAAGAGTATTGTAGTTGATTCGGTCAAACTGGTGGATCAGGACGTTGCGGAAGTTCGCCGCATCCTGCCAGTCAAATTCGGGATGATTTTTGCGGAACTCCTCGGGGATACGGGCCGATGCTTCACCGAAAATTTCCATCAAGTGGGTCAATAGCATGGCGAACGTCCGGTCAGTGTCCAAGTCGGAGCGGGAACGGCCGTCAGCCAGTGCAAGGGCCTCCCGTCCGTGGTCGAGCATCTGGCCGATGGATGCCAATGGATCATGCGGCATAGATGTCCTCAGCCTCCGATAGGGCTCGCTGCCAGAATTCTGATTTCATATCGTCAGGGGAGTGCAGGTCAACGCTGTGAAACAGGATTTCCCCAAGTTCGCGCTGCATTCTGACGAACGCGAAGCCGCCTGGGGCGTGATCGGGGGCGTATTCCGCCAGCATCTTGACGCGGGTTTCGCCGGGGTAGTAGTCGGGCACCGCGTCGCCCAGCAGGGCCAGACGGGTTATATGATTTTTGCGGCAGAACTCGGCGATTTGCTCTTTGGGCAGGACGAAACTTGGTTTCGGGGGGCCGTCGTCTGCCATTGCGTACCGTTTGCCGGTTACGGACGGCTCCAGGGACAGGTGGCGCCGGATGGTGTCGACCGTCTCCCGGTCCAGGCCCAACGCGCTGACCACGGCGGCGTCCAGGGAACGGCGCGCATCGCAGACATCCATGCTGGGCAGGGGCAGCAGCGCTCGATTGGCGAAAGCGTCGTAGGCTCTGGCCAAGTGGGCAGCCGCGTCCTCGCCAATGGCGGAAAAGTCGGGCGCCGCCAACTGTCGCATATCGTCGATGGAGAATCGGGGGTAGGCCGGCGTCGTGTTGGAGCGGTTGCCCAACAACGCAAGGATGCCTACCGATGAGTTCAGGTAGGCGCAGATTGCCTTTTCCAGCGTTTCGGAGCCGGGGTTGCAGGGCACCCAGGCCGAACCCACCGCCGGCGCATCCAGCCGGACGCTGAGGGTTCGGACGGTGTTCAAGCGTACCCGTTGCGGCAGGAGCAGCCGGCTACGCTGCTGCCAGTAGGTTTCCGCCAGATGCGCCAACCCCGCTTTGGCGACGACGTGGGTGTCGGCCCGGGCGGCCATGGTTTGCGTTACTTCGGTGTCGTGATTCCACAGGGCGGAGCGGCCTTGCGCGTCGGGCATTGCCGATTTGGTGTAGGCGTCTCTTATCCGTTGTCCGGCCGGCCCGACGGCGGCGATGCTGCCCAGCGGGGTTGCCGGGAAGAGCGCGCCGTCGCGCAGCCGGGCGAACTGCTCGCAGAGGTAGGGCGAGAGGAACTGCACCGCGCCCCAATCGCCGGCGGCGATTTTGCGCTCCGGCCATTCCTGGACGGTGCAGTAGTCGCTCCGCATGGTTATCGTGCCGTCATTAATTGCCCAGGCCACGCTGATGGCCTCGGCCGGCGTATCGGGGTTGACGGCCAGGTTGACCACCCGCGTCGGCGGCTTCGGGCTTTGGCCGGTTGACGCAGGATCCGCCGGCCAGCGGCGGCAGACCAGCAGCATTTCGCCGATGGTGGTGTTTTCGGAGAAGTAGATGCGTTCCGGGTCGTGGGAGGTTACGATGGTTTCGACGTGGTATCGGGCCGCCAGATGCCGGCGGATGCCCAGGGCCGAGGCGTTGGTGGCGGTAACCAGCGGCAGCACGGCGGCCAGCGCGCCCGAGTCGGCTTTGTTGATGTAGTCGGCCAGGACCAGGAAAGCGTTGCCGTTGCTGGACAAGTGAACCGGCGTGTTGGCGAAAATGGCCTTTTCCCGGTCTTTGATCTTCTTCTCCACGTCTTTGCTGAACTGGTCATGACGCAGGCTGTCGCGGGTGAAGGGCGGGTTCATAATCACCAGGTCGGACGGTTCCGGCTGGGACATCTCCGCTGCGGTGTCAACCTGGGCGATGCCGGTGGGCCAGGCCAACAGCGGCAGTTGTCCGTCGGGGCCGAGCATTTCCAGGGAACCCAACTTGACCTCGCCCCCGTGCTCCGAAGCAGCCGGGTCCGGCCCCAGAGTCGCCCGACCGATTTTCATGTTCTCGAAACGAGTGGACGGGGACAGCAGGCCCAGGGTGGTGGCGGCCATGTGGGTAGCGGTGAGGTTGACGTCGTAGCCGCTGAACACCTGCTCGATCAGGGCGCGGGCGACGGTTTCGTCGTCTCGCCACTGCGGGGCCAGCTCGCGGATACGCTCGGCGGCGGCCATCAGCAGGGTGCCGGTGCCGCAGGCGGGGTCGGTGATACGCAACCGGGCGATGGCCGCTGGGTCCTGCCAGTCGCAAAAGTCCTCGCCAATGGCCAGGGTTGCCAGCAGGGTGGCGGCCGGCGCGGTGGTGTAAAAGGAACCGTCGTAGCGCGCGGTGTCCAGCACGGTATGGAAGATGCGGCCCAGCAGGTCGTGGCGCAAGCCGGCGATGTCGCCAACCACGGCCAGGGCGGCCCGGGCGGTATCGCGGATTGCGTCCGTAAAAGCCGGGTCAAGAGGGCAGGAAAGCAGCGCGGCGCGTCCGGTTTCAAAGATAGGTTTGTAATCCAACGCCAGTATCAAGTCCCAGGCGTCGCCAAAGGCGGCGACGGGATCCGGAGCGCCGGCGCACTGCTGCGCCATGGCCGGCGGCCAGTCGCCGGTGAAAGGTTGCGGGGGATTGGTACGATTGTCGTATTCGGGGCGCAGTTCCAGCCGGTGGCTGTCCAGCCGGGAGTGGAACATCACGGCGGTGGCGACGACCAGCAGGGCGCGTTTGGCCGGAGCGTCCCAGGGATTGCGCACCGGCCGGCGGTTACGGGTTTGCTGCGGCAGGTCCAGGGCCCGGGCCAGTTCTCGCTTCTGGCTTTCGCTGAGGCGATGCACGGCGCCGTCCAGGCTGCTGGACAGGGCGGCGGCGGTGTAATCCGGGTTGCCCAATTGGGCCGGGGTGAGACGGATTACCGCGGCCAGTTGTTCCAGGTCGCCGGTTGTCCAGTCGGCGGCGGACGCCGGCAATGGGTGGTCGGTGGAATCTCGCACCGTCCATTGCAGATTGGCCGACGCCAGCGTTTGCCGTGTAGTGTCGTCGGGGTAACAGACGGCCACGGCGCATTGCGCCAACCCCTGTTGCAAGCGGGCGTCGGCGTCGCGGATGGCCTCGGCGCGTTTGGCGCGGCTCTGGCCGTGTTCCGCTTCCACGGCGACCAATACCGGGCCGATGCGTACTTCAACATCGATGCGCCGCCGGCCCGGCTGGGCCGCTTCCGGCCGGGCGTTGAGGCCCAGGGCGCGCAACTCGTCGGCCAGCTGGACGTTCAGGGTTTGTTCGTGCTCTCGCGTGGTCATGTCAGGCTCCGCCGGCCGCGACGCCGGGTTGGTCCGCCTTGGGCGGATTGCCGGCCAAATATAGCACGGGGCGGGATGGCGGCTTCGACGGCGCTGCTATGATAGGGTAGGAACGGAAACAACCGACGGCCATAGACTGGAGACCACAATATGGACCTGCGCGAGCGCATCGTTAGCGACCCGGACATTCTGCTGGGCAAGCCGGCAGTGCATGGCACCCGGATTTCCGTCTCCTTCGTGCTCGGCCTGCTGGCCGGGGGAGCCGGCGAGGCCGAAATCGTCAAGCATTATCCCAGCCTGACGATTGAGGACATACGGGCCTGCTGCCTTTACGCCAGCGAGAACCTACAGTGGGATAAGCCGGATTGGTACCCGGATCACAGTTTTTTGGATAGCGATGATTGGGTGTGGGTGAAGGGCGGTCCGTCGTCGGAGCCGCGGGAGTCTGATGCATCGCACCTGAATAGCTGATGAGGTTCCTCATCGACGAAAATATGTCGCCCGCTTTCGCGGCGCAGCTGCGCAACGAGGGGCATGACGCAATCGCGGTAGCCGAAACGGCTCCCCGGTTGCCGGATCCGGAGGTGCTGGCGTGGGCGGCACGGGAAAACCGGATATTGGTGACATTTGATACCGATTTCGGGGAGTTAATCTTCCGGCGAGGTTTGCCGTCGCCGCCGGCCGTGGTGTTGTTCCGCACCGCTGATATGCCCGTGCCTGAATCAATCAGGTTGGTAGCGGATACTCTTCGGGAAGAAAATGCTTGGGAAGGCTTTTTTTGGTCAGTAGAAGCCATCGGAATCCGCCAGCGCCCTTTGCCGGACCGATAGTACGCGAATGGGGGCGATATGATTTTCGCCCCCGTAACGGTTTCGTCCGCTTGCTTTGCGGGGAGCTATTCCTTTTCACTGCTCCCAGAACCGCGTAACTACCGTCGCTTTGGCAGAGCCGATACCCGTTTCAGCCGGTTTAGCCAAAAGCGGGCGGCGCTGGCGGATATGAGGCGACGCTACCCCGCCGGAGCGTTGGGGCGGGATGGCGGTTTCGACGGCGCTGCTATGATAGGGTAGGAACGGAAACAATCGACGGCCATAGACTGGAGACCACAATATGGATCTACGCGAGCGCATCGTTAGCGACCCGGACATTCTGCTGGGCAAGCCGGCAGTGCAAGGCACCCGGATTTCCGTCGCGTTCATACTCAGCCTGCTGGCCGGTGGATCCGGCGAGGCCGAAATCGTCAAGCACTATCCGAGCCTGACGGTTGAGGACGTGCGGGCCTGCTGCCTTTACGCCAGCGAGAACCTGCCGGGCCGGAACCCGCCCTGGAAGTTTGAAGGCAGCTTCCTTGACAGTGACGAATGGGAACTAGTGAAGGGAGACGAGAGACCAACGCTGAAAGAGCTGTTTGAGAACGGGTAACAGATGGCGAAGTAACTGTTCAGAGTTGAGGTGGCAAAATCTCCGGTGGCGCGGACATTCGGGTCGGTGCGGAGCGCGCGGACAGGAATGTCCGCGCCACCGGGTTGCTATCTCGCGTCGTTCCTACCAAATTCTGAATAGTTACATAGCGTGGTTCGTCATTGACGAAAATATGTCGCCCGTCATCGCTGCCAGCACAATAAACCGGGGCGGGTGAATATCCGCCCCGGTCGTTTTTATCGGGTTATGGCCGTTGGCTATTCCTTCCAGAAGCGTTCCTCGGTCCAGCGCCAGCCGTCGGCGGTTACGATTTCACGGCTGGCCTCGATCATGCCGGGGTGGCCGCAGGCGTACACCAGGGCATCGGACTTGTCGAGGCTGAACTTTTGCAGTTGGGCGGCGACGATGCTGTTGAGGCGGCCGGTTTCGCCCTCCCAGCCGGCGTTGCGCTCTTCGGTGGGGCGGCTGACGGCCGGCACGAAGGTCAGCGCGTCGGGATGGGCGGCGGCCAGGTCGGCCAGCTCGGCGTCGTACACGAACTCGTCCCGGTAGGACGCCCCCTCGACGACGTAGAAGTGGTGGCCGCTGCGTCCGTAGTGCAGGTGGTCGCGGACGATGCTGACGTAAGGGGCCACGCCGGTGACGGTGCCCAGCATGAGGTGTTGCGTTGCGGTCGGGTCCATCAGGAAAATGCCCTTGGGACGGGGGCGGATCGACATGGTGTCGCCGATGTCCATGCGCCACATCCGGGGGGTTAGCTCGCCTTCGGGCACCAGTTCAACGAAGATTTCCAGCAGGGGTTCGTGGGGGGCGGAGACGATGGAGTAGGCGCGCTCGATGCCGTCCAGTCCCAGAGTGCAGTATTGGCCGGGCTTGAAGTTGAAATCAAAGCCCTGGGGTTCCAGCTTGATGACCATGAGGTCATCGGTGTAATCGATGCGCTCGACCAGCCGCGCCCGCGGCAGGTTGACGGTGCGGTCGCGGGTCGCGGCGGCGGTTTGGGTGGTGGTCATGTTGTCTCCGTTTGCTTTATTTTGTCAGAAGCAGGATTTGCCGGATTTTAGCTCACGCGTACCCACTTTCACCTGAACTGTCATTGCGAGCGCAGCGCGGCAATCTCGTTGCCGGAGGAGTCGTCGCTCAATTCAGCGAGATTGCCATCCGCCTGTGGCGGACTGCGCTCCTCGCAATGACAAAGTGGGTACGCATGAGCGGATTTTAGGGATTGACAGGATGCGTTTTTATCCCGCCAATCCTTGAAATCCTGAAAATCCTGCTTCTGACGATTATGCCAAGGACTCCACGCGGCACGGTTCCAGATGCAGACCGGGAACTCGCGCCATGGGGTTGATGTCTTCGGAGGTCTGCAATTCCACCGCCAACTGGCCGAAGAGGGTGGTGACGGCAACGACGCCGGTTGGGATAGCGTCGTCCAGCGCGGCTATGCCGGTGACGCGGCTGCCGGCGGTGACCACGGCGACGGCAGCGCCGTCGGCGATGCCCCAGGCGGCGGCGGCGTCCGGGTTCAGCTGCACCTGCTCATCACGCACGATATGGTTCAGGCCATCTTCTGCGATGGACAGGTCACGGTCTCGCTGGAGCAGGACACGGCCCGGGGCCAGCAGGGCCGGCAGGTCGGGTTCGGTGGGAATTGCGATGGCGCGGAAGTAGGGCGCGCCCGGCTCGGCCCGTCCGTTGGGGAAACCGGCCGCGTAGAGAATGGGGGACGATGGGCTGTCGGCCGTGGGACAGGGCCATTGGATGCCGCGCTCTTCGCGGGTGGTGTAGAGCAGCTGGGTGGGTCGCGGCGCTTCCACCCCGGTCTGCATCACCAGGGCGGTCTCGCGGGCCAGGCGCTCGTAGCTGATGCCGGCGTAAGTCGGGGTGATGGCGGCGATCTCATCCATCACGGCGGAGGGATCATCGTAGGCAATGCCCGAGATGCCCAGACGCTCCGCCAGTTGGGCCAGCGCCCATCCCTCCGGTCTGGCGTCGTTGTTGCGGACGGATATGGCCGGGCGGACCCGCTGGATGCGGCGTTCCAGATTGGTGAAGGTGCCCTCCTTTTCGGCGAAGGTGGCCCGGGGCAGGACGACGTCGGCGACCTGGGCAACGGGGGATAGGAAGGTATCCATCACGGCCAGGAAGTCCAGCCGCTCAAATGATGCCAGGCTGTCGCCCAGCAGGCCGTTGGAGAAGTTGGCGCTGTCGCCGATGACCAGCATGGTTTTGATGTCGTCGCCGGCCGATTGCAGCATCGCCGCCACGCCCCGGCCGGGTTCGGGCGACAGGGTTGCGCCCCAGGCGGCCTCGACGCGGGCCTGGTGGGCAAAGTCGAAGAGGGGAGCGCCTCCGGGGAGCCGGTCGGGAAGGCAACCCATGTCGATGGCGCCCTGCCCGTTGGCGCCCTGGCGCATGGGGAAAACTCCGCCGGCGGGCCGGTCAACGTTGCCGGTGAGCAGGGCCAGATCGGCCAGCGCCACCACGCACTCCCGGGCAATCTCCGGCGCGATGTTGTCCAGGCCGTACACCAGGCCGGCAGCGTCGGCGCCGGCGAACATACGGGCGGCGCGGGCGATGTCGTCCGGGGATACGCCGGTGGCGGCGATGGCGTCGGCATCCAGCCGTTCCAGCTCGTAGGCCAGGGTCTCGTGGCCGTCGGCGTGTTCGCTGAGCCATTCGGCGTCAATCAGGTTCTCGTCCAGTATCACTTTCAGGATTGCGCCCAGCAGCACCAGTTCGGCGCCGGGCACAGGACGCAGCCACAGGTCGGCGTAGCGGGTCAGCTCCACCTCGCGGGTGTCAATCACGATCAACGGCGTACCGTTGCGAGCGGCGCGCTTGACGGGAACGCCGACCACGTTGTGGCTTTCCGTAACGTTGGTGTTGAACACCAGGATGCAGTTGGCTTTTTCAAGGTCCCAGATGGAGTTGGTGGCGCCGGGATAGCCCAGCACGTCCTCCAGCGCGCCGGTCAGGGCGGGCTGGGTGTTGCCGGAATGGTCCACGTTGTTGGTGTTCATGCCGAGCCGGGCGAACTTCTGAGCCAGGTACAGCTCTTCGTTGGCGCTGTCCGGCGCGGCAATCAGGCCAAAACCGTCGCCGGCCTGGTGGGGGCGCAAGCGTTCCGCGATGAGGTCCAGAGCCTCGTCCCAAGTGGCCTGCTCCAAGCGCCCGTTGCGGCGGATCATGGGGCGGCGCAGGCGCTGGCCGCTGGTCAGGTGGCCCAGGCCGAACTTGCCCTTGTAGCAAGCCTGGCCTTTGTTGGCGGGGGAGTTAAGCTCAGGTATGGCCCGGATGACGCGGCCCTGGTCGTTGATTTCCAGGTTCATCTGGCAGCCCACCGGACAGTGGGTGCAGATGGTGCGCTCGACTCGGGCCGCCTTTTCCCACTTGCCCTCCCGCTCGGTCAGCGCTCCCACGGGGCACACGTCGATGCAGGCGCCGCAGAACTCGCAGCCCGATTCCAGCAGGGAGGTTCCGAAGGACGTGCCCACCAACGCCTTGCCGGAGCGTTCTGTGAAGCAGATGGCGTTGTCGCCGCGCATCTCCTCGCAAGCGCGGACACAGCGGCCACAGGTGATGCAGAGGTTGTAGTCCCGGTCGTAGAAGGGGTCGCTGACTTCCAGCGGGATGTCGCGGTACATATAGGTCATGGGCGATTCCAGCTCCATGCCCAGGTATCGGACAGTGTCCTTGAACTCGCAACGCTCGTTCTTGGGGCAGGTGACGCAACGGTCGTTGACCGACACGTGGCGCAGGCACACGTCGGCGGGGCCGCAGATTTCCACCCGGTGACAGGTCAAACAGCCGTTGGGATGCTCGGCGATGAGCATCTGCATCACGGAGCGGCGGAGCTCGTTGACGTCCGGCGTCTCGCTCCATACCACCATGCCGTCGGTGGCGGCCAGGGTGCAAGCGGCCGGGAAACCCGGCACGCGGCCCCGCTCGTTTTCCGCGACCACCACGCACATCCGGCAGGCGGCGTAGGGCTTCATGCCGGAGTGGTAGCAGAGGTAGGGTACATAGACGCCGGCGTCAATGGCGGCTTCCAGCACCATTTTGCCGGGTTGGGTCTTGATTTCCACTCCGTCAATGGAGATGGTGATGTCGTCAGGCATGGCGGCTCCTACGACCAGGTTACAAAGTTCATTTTACCGGATGCGGTTGCAGTTGGGCATTAAGCGTCGTGCGCCAGCGGTCAAAGTCGTACCATCCACACCCTATACAGCCAGTTGGGTCTGTTGGGTCTTCTGGCCCCCACTGCTCATCGCCTTCGTAAAAGAAAATGATCCCGAACGGTGTTCCTCTCTGGCCGGTGGCAACGCATTGTTCGCAGGCTCTGCTTTTGAGTAGGTTATGGCTCACGCTCCCGTTGGACGCCTTGAGAACCTGAAATTTATCCCGTATCTCGTCATCCGTCATCTCCGAGTAGTTGGTCTGACCGGTGGCTGTATCCGAGTTCCAGCGGATCATCGGAAGTTTGTGATCGATGGTGATCTCTGACGGTTGGCGGTTTGTCATCTCTACTACGTCGCGTCGTCCCAGCACTCTGAGAAATCGTTCAATCTGGTTTTGGGGGATGGCTGTCGCTGGTATGGCAGGCTTCAATTCCCCGGTCCACCGGTCCTGGCGAGTAGCGCGTTCACACGTGGCGCAATAGTCTGTTCGGCTCTCCAGTACCATTCCGGCGCGGGAACCAGTTCCCCGTTGCAGACCTTGTATCCCGGATCCGCCGGCTATCTGAGACGTTTCGACATGGCGATATTCACACTCTCTGCAATGCCACGCTCCATCCCTGAGCACCAAGTAGACTTGGTGGATTTTGGTGCCATCTTTGAAGGACGCCTCAAGTTCACGGATTGCGTTTATCATAATAAAACAACGCTCCGCGTAACACGCATTGCCGCCGCGTCGAAGTGTGTTGGGTCGTTCTCATACCCCAAAACGTTCCGGCGCAAATTAGCCGCAGCTATTACGGTCGTGGCGCTGCCGGCGAATGGATCCAGCACCAAGTCGCCCTCGTCGCTAAACAAGGTGATGAATTTGCTTATCAGGTCAAGCGGTTTTTGAGTTGAATGGATGCGCTCTTGAGGGGAGGGCGACTTGCATTCGAATACGTTGTGAACGGTTTTACCGTTGAATTTCGTTCCTGGGCGCTTCCCGATAACGATGGCTTCCCAAGCATTGATGGGCTTGTACTTGTGGTTGAACGGGACGGGATTGGTTTTGTGCCAAACCATGGTCCCTACTGCCGAAAGTTTGTGCCCGTTGAGAATATCGCAATATTCTCCGATCTGAGCTTGAGCGCAGAATATTACCACCCACCCACGTACTTTGGGGATAATGATACTAGTCCATTCGGCGGGCGGAGGGAACTCTTCATCCCACTGTCCGAAATACCCCTTGGGCATTATAAAATCAGAGCCGTTGGTCCGTAGCCGTCTGGGTACTTGGGTTTCGCACACATAGGATTTGCTGATGCTGTACGGTGGGTCGGTCAGCAGCAGATCTACGGATGAGTTAGGCAATTGTGATGAGCCGGCTATTCCGTCTCCGAAACGGAAATCGTGAAACGGCCCTCGGATCGGCTCTCGCGCACTCTCAATCCCCCCGGTCTTTTGTAGCGCCTGTTCCAGCCTACAGGCTATGCTGCCTGTATCGCCGTCTGGCAGGGGGACGACGTGCCTTGTGTCGGCCTGTATTCGCCCGAGACTGGTTATCCGCCCATCTCTCTTCAGCATCAACTCAACCAGATGAACGCCGTTTTCGTCTGCATCGTTCAGCGCGTGGCTGATGTGCTTGCGGTCTTGAGGAAAGGTTTCCGATATCCATTTGTTGACCGTTGCCCTGACTTGCAGGGTCCGGTTTGCTGCATCTTTGGTCGATGGCATAGTACCCTCCAGTAAGGCTATTTTACAGATAGCAAATTGTCAGTACAATAAAAGCGTGAAGTACGAATGGGATGAAGCGAAGAGCCTTTGATGCTATGGAGCGTTTTGGTATGGAGAGGAGGACGTATGACAGAGAGCGACCGTGAGATATACATCCTCACCGACGAGGAAGAAGCCGAGGCGCAACGGGAAATCGCCCTTGATCCCGACGCCCCGGAATGGACGGATGAGGACTGGGCTCGGGCGCGGCCCGCCAGCGCGGTTGTGCCGCATATCGTCGCGGAATACCAGCGCACGCGCGGCAAGCAGAAGGCTCCGGTCAAAGAAAAAGTCACTCTCCGACTCGATGCGGATATTCTGGCGCACTTTCGCCGCGATGGGAAAGGCTGGCAAACCAGGCTTAACGATGTGCTGCGCAAAGCTGTCATGGGTTGATTGCGGATCCGCTCGGTATGGTTGCCATACGGAGCGGGGCTAGCGCCGGGTCAACCGGGGCGAGAATACCCGGTCGGGGCAGTCTCCGGTGTGGCGCTTTTCCAGGATGTGGGCCTCGAACTCTTCAGGGAAGTAGCGGAGGGCGGAGGACACCGGGTTGAAGCCCAGCTGCCCGTGTCCGCAGAGGGAGCCGGCCTGCATATTCTCGCCGATGTTGCGCATCAGGGCCAGGTCTTCGTCGGTGCCTTCCAGGTTGTGGATGCGTTCCAGAACCTCCAGCAGGTGGCTCATTCCCATGCGGCAGGGGAAGCACTTGCCGCAGGATTCGTACTGGCAGAAGGCGATGAGGTTGCGCGTCAGGTCAACCACGCAGGTGTCCTCGTCGGCCACGATGATGCCGCCGGAACCGAGGATGGCGCCGGCGGCGCGGAACACGTCGAAATCCAGGACCAGGTCCAGATTGGCGTCGCTGGCCGACAGCACGCCGCCCAGCGGGCCGCCGGTTTGGAGCAGCTTCATGCGCTTGCCGTTGGGCACGCCGCCGGCCATGTCGAAAAGCACCTGCCGGAAGGTCATGCCCAATGGCACCTCGATCAGGCCGGGGTAGGTGATGTCGCCGGACAGGCAGAGGATGGCGGTGCCGCTGCTGCCGTTGATGCGGTTATCCGGGTCGGGCGGGGTGCCGATGCCGGCGAACCACTGGCCGCCGTTGGCGATGATCTCCGGCACGTAGGCCAGGGTCTTGACGTTGTTGATGTTGGAGGGCATCCCGAACACGCCCACCTGGGCCGGGAAGGGCGGGCGGAAGCGCGGCATGGAACGCTTGCCTTCAATGGCCTCCATCAGGGCGGTTTCCTCGCCGGACACGTAGGAGTCGCCGGTGAGGGCCACCTCCACGTCGAAGGAGAAATCGCTGCCCAGGATGTTCTGCCCCAGCAGGCCCAGCTCGTAAGCCTGGTTGATGACGGCGCGGGTGCGGTCAATGGGCTGGTGGTGGCCGTGGCGGATGAAGATGTAGCCCCGGTTGGCGTTGCAGGCGTAGCCAGCGATGGTGATGCCTTCAACCACGGTGGCCGGGTCGCTTTCCAGGATGCCCCGGTCGTTGAAAGCGCCGGGGTCGCCCTCCTCACAGTTGCAGAGGATGTACTTGTTGGGGTCGGGGTTGCCGGCCAGGAAGCCCCACTTGACGCCGGCGGGGAAGGCCGCGCCGCCGCGCCCGCGCAGGCCCGACGTGCGCACCTCGCCCAGAGTATCCTGTGGGGTCATTTCGGTGAGGGCCTTGTTCAGGGCCGCGTACCCGCCGTTGGCGATGTACTGGTAGAGGTCGGAAGGGTCGATGTTGCCGGCGTTGCGCAGGGCGATGCGCTGCTGCATGGCCATCATGGGGTGGTCGTCCAGACGCGGAATGCCGTCGGGGGCGGTGCCCCGGTGCCCCAGGTATCCGATGGCGTATCGGGCTACCGGCGTTCCGCCGGCGACGTGCTGGCTGACGATGATCTCGGCGATTTGCGGCGTAACCTGCTGGTAAAACACCCGGGGGCCGCCGGGCGTCTGCACGTCCAGCAGCGGCTCGGCGAAGCAGAGGCCCAGGGTGCCGACTTCCGACACGTTGGCCGCAACCTGATTTTCGGCCAGGGCGGCTTTCACGGCGCTGACGACCTCAAAGCCGCCGGCGGCCTCGCCGGCCAGTCCGGTGCCGACGCGGATCCAGGGTCGGTCGCCGGTGGTCAGGCCGGTCCAGCGTCGTTCCGCCTCGGCGAGAATGGCGGCGAAGGGAGCTTCGTTCTGAGCGGTCACGGCAGCATCCAGGGATTCAGTGGGCCGCCTGAGCGGCAAGGGCGGCGGCAATCCTGTCCCTGGCGGCATCGGGAGTGATGCGCCCGGCCAGGTGGTGGTCGATGGCCATTACGGGGGCGTGAGCGCAGGCGCCCAGGCAGGTGTTGTAGCGCAGCGTGGCCTTGCCGTCGGGGGTGTCGCCCTCGTCGGACAGGCCCAGGGCATCCTGGGCGGCGGCGATGATGGCGGTTGCTCCCATCACGTGACAGGACGGCCCCCAGCAGACCTCGATGCGGTGTTCGGTGGGCGGGTCGAAGCGGAAGTTGGGATAGAAGGTTGCGACGGCCCAGACGTCGTTGATGGTGGCGTCCATGCGCGTGGCCACGGCCTCCACCGCCTCCGGCGGTATGTACCCGATGGCGTCCTCAACAGCCAGCAGCGACGATAGGACGGTAACCGTACTCTGCGGCTGATTGTTAACGGCGTTGTCAATCAGGGCGCGGGTGGCATCGTCCATTTGTGAAATCCGTTACAAACGCGGTTGGGAACGGCGTCAGTCTAGCACAGGCGGCGGCGGACGGGCAATGTGAGCCAAGGGGGTTACCAGGGCTTGTGCAAAGTCACCGCGTAGCCCTTTTCCCGCTCATCCTGAGCTTGTCGAAGGATGCCCCTCGCAATCAACGGATGGTTCGACAGGCTCACCAAGAGCGGATGAAAAGGACTTTGCACAGGCCCGGGGGGGTTACTTGCCGACGATCCGGCTGACTTCCAGAACGATGTCGGGGAACGCCTGGGGCGCGATGCTTTCGCCGGGGCCATAGTGTCGGATGGTGGCGTATTCGCCGTTGACAGGGTTGGAGTAGGTTTCGATGCGCAGGTTGGGCCGGTTGGCAATCCAGACTTCCGGGATGCTGGCGCGGGCGTACCTGGGCAACTTTTCGTTGCGGTCGTAATCGAGGGTGGTGTCGGACACTTCGATCAGCAGCAGGACATCGGCAGGGACGGGGTGTCCACCGTCGTAGAAATCATCGCGCCATAGCAGGAGCATCACGTCGGGCTGCGGTTCGTTGTTTTCGTCAAGTCGCACCGGGTCCTGAACGGCGATCATGGCGCGGCGCTGTAGGGCCGGAGGCATTGTATTGGCGAAAATTTTGACTCTGGCCGCGTGCCAGTCTCCGATTGGCGGCATTACGATGACGTCTCCGTCAAGCAACTCAGTAGGGTCGTTTTCAAACAGAATGCCGGCGTCGGCCATGGCGTAGTATTCCGCCACGGTGAAACGCCGGCGGGTGGGCGCCAGCGCTGCCGGCGGCGCGGCTGCCGTTGCGGATAGTGTGGTCATAACACAACTCTTTCAACTGCCGATGATGCGGTCAACTTCCAGCACAATGTCGGGAAATGCCTGGGGCGCGATACTGTCGCCGGGGCCGTAGTGTCGGACGATGGCGTACTCGCCGTTGGCGGGGTTAGAGTAGGCTTCAATGCGCCGGTTGGGTCGGTTAACAATCCAAACTTCCGGGATGCCGGCGCGTGCGTACCGCGGCAGTTTTGCGTTCCGGTCATAATCGAGGGTGGTGTCGGACACCTCGATCAGCAGCAAGACGTCGGCCGGGCCGGGATGACCGTTCCGGTAGAAGTCATCGCGCCAGCGCAGCAGCATCGCGTCCGGCTGTGGCTCGCTGCCGCTATCCAGCCGTACCGGGTTCTGAATGGTCAAAACAGCCCGGCCCTGCAATTGGGGAGGCAGTATATTGGTGAACAGGTTAACGCCGGATGCGTGCCAGTCTCGGATGGGGGGCATTACGATGATCTCTCCGTCCAGCAATTCAACGCGGTCGTTTTCCGACAGGATGCCGGCGTCGGCCATGGCGTAGTATTCGGCCACGGTGAAGCGGCGGCGAGTGGGAACGGCCGCCGGCGGAGCGGTAATTGCAACGGTGGTGGTCATGGCGAACCCCAGCTCACTCTCCGACGATGTGGCCCACTTCCAGCGTGACGTCCGGGAACGCCTGGGGAGCAATGGTTTCACCAGGGTCGTAATGCACCACGGTCGCGTATTCGTCGCCGACCAGTTCCGCATAGGATTCGATGCGCCGGTCGGGCCGGTTGACAATCCAGACTTCGGGAATGCCGGCCGCGGCGTACCGGGGCAGCTTCTGGTTGCGGTCGAAAGACAGAGAGGAGTCGGATACCTCGATGAGCAGCAGCACGTCTTTAGGCGCCGGGTGGCCTGAACTATAAAAGTCGTCGCGCCGGCGGAGGAGCATAACGTCGGGCTCGGGCTCGCTGTATTCGTTGAGCCGCGTCGGATTCTGGATCCTCACCTGAGCCCGTCCCTGCAAAGACAGGATGAAATTCTCAGTAAGCCAGTCCACTACGAAAGCGTGCCAGTCCAATATGGCGGCCATAACTATCACGTCTCCGTCCAGCAGCTCAACGCGCTCTTCCGGGGGAAAAATGCCGGCTTTAGCCATGGCGTAGTACTCGGCCACGGTGAAGCGGCGGCGGGTGGGGGCGAGCGCCGCCGGCGGAGCGGCAACCGTTGCGGATGTCGTGGTCATAGCGTAGCTCTCTCAACTGCCGATGATGCGGTCAACTTGCAGCGCTGTGTCCGGGAACGCCTGGGGAGCAATGCTCTCGCCGGGGCCGGCATATCGGACTGTGGTGTACTCATCGCCGGCCGGTTCGGTGTAAGCCTCAATGCGGCGGTTCCCTCGGTTGTTGATCCACACCTCCGGCACGCCGGCGCGAGCATACCTCGGAAGCTTCTGGTTCCGGTCGTAATCAATGGTCGTGTCGGAGACCTCAATCAGCAGCAGCACATCGGCTGGCCCCGGATGTCCGCCTTCGTAGAAGTCGTCGCGCCACCGCAGGAGCATCACGTCCGGCTGCGGCTCGCTGTTGTTGTCCAGGCGTGTGGGATCCTGCACGCTAACAATAGCCCGTCCCTGCAACGGCGGGAGCATCGCATTGTTCAATCGTTTTACGGTGGCGGCGTGCCAGTCTCCGATGGGCGGCATTACGATGATGTCTCCGTCCAGCAGCTCAACGCGGTCTTTTTCCGTCAGGATGCCGGCTTTGGCCATGGCGTGGTATTCGGCCACGGTGAAGCGCCGGCGGGTGGGGACTGCCGCCGGCGGAGACGCCATTAGCGTGGTCATCACGAAATGCCCCTATTCCTCGGCGGCGGCGCGGTTCTCCAGGGCCTTGTCCATCACCCGCTGGAAAACCTCGTAGGGTTGCGCGCCGGTGAACAGGAGGTTGTCGAAGACGAAGGTGGGGATGCCGCGGATGCCGTAGCCCAGGGCTTCGTGATACTGGTCCACGACCTTCTGGGCGTAGTGGCCTGATTCCACGCGCTCCTTCAGCTCGGCGCCGTCCAGGCCCACGCTGGCGCCGATGTCGGCCAGCACCGACGGGTCGCCCAGGTCGGCGCGCCGGTCCCAGTAGGCTTCGTAGGCGGCGTGGTGGTATTCCATGAACTTGCCCTGCTCCTGGGCGTACTCGGTGGCCTGGAGGGAGTGGAGGCTGTTGTGGGTATAGCGCGGCGGGCGCATGACCAGGTTGGCCTCGCGGGCGTAGGCGCGCAGGGGGTCGGAAAGTTCGTCCTCGGATTCGCCGGGGCGCGGCTCGCGGACGCGGCCCTCCGGCGGGGTATCGGGGCGCAGCAGATAGGCCCGTCCCTCAACGGTGATGTCGTATTCTTCAGCCAGTTTGTCGACGCGTTCCAGGCCGACGTAGCACCAGGGTCAAACGTAGTCGTACCAGACGATGACGTGGACGGGATTGGGATCGTCAGGATGGCTGTGCGCCGGCGGTTGGGTGGTCATGGTGTACCTCGGTGGCGTACTGGATTCCGGCTTTCGCCGGAATGACGGTTAAAATATTTGGCCCGGTCAGCAGGAAGCCAACCGGTCCAGCAGGGGGTAAAGCCCTTCCAGGCTGTCGATGTGGTCGCAACCGGTGACGTTGCCATGGAAGCCGCCGCGGTCGATCAGTACGGGATGCAGGCCGGCTTCCCGCGCGCCTTCAACATCAGAGCGGGGTTGGTCGCCGACGTGCATTGCCCGGTCCGGGCTTACGCCCATGCGTTTTAAGCCGGCTTCAAAGATGGCGGTGGCCGGCTTTTCGCCCACCTCCCGGCCCGTGATGGAGAACTCCAGGTACTGGCGGATATCTAGCTGTTCGGTGAGTTCGTCCATGTCGCGGCGCAGATTGGTCAGCACGGCCAGCCGGTAGCCCCGGCTCTTCAATTCGGCCAGGACGGAGCGGGTTTCCTCGAACTCGACGAACTCTTTGGGCACGGAGATGGCCATATCCCAGATCTGCTTGGCCATGCGCAGCGATACGGCTACGCCGGCCTCTTCCAGGATGATCTGCTCGTAACGGGCGAAAAACTCATCCCGTCCGGCGGCGTCCCGTTCGCCCAGGGGCCGGCGGTGGTTTTCCTCGTTGAAATACAGGTCGGCGATGGCGTAGCCGCGCGCCAGGTTTTCCGGGGGCACGCGGATGCCCAGGTTCTGGCAGGCGGCGTGCTGGATCTGGGGCAGCGGCGGCCAGAAGCGCACCAGGGTGTTGTAAAAATCGAAGAAGATAGCCTCAATCATGGAAGTAGAAACAGCGGCGCAACGGGAGACTGGCCTTGCAGGCCCAAGGTTGCTGGGGCAATGATAGCACAAGTGCGCCTAGCATTCGTGCGGACGGACGCCATCCACCCGCCTGGTGGCGGGAAGTTGTCAGAAGCAGGATTTATCGGATTTATCGGATTGAAAGGATTTCCAGGATTGGGTGAGCATCCGCCGTCGGGCAAATCTCAATCCTGATAATCCGTCAAATCCGGGAAATCCTGCTTCTGACGATTTACGCCCGGCAGCACGCTGCCCGGCAGGTCGAAAGCCCGTAGAAACAACTCCGGCAAAAGCAGACCCACACCGCTTTGAGCGCATCCTCATGGTCATCTTCGTGTTCGTGCTCGTGCCCCTCTCCGAAGAAGTTTTCCCGGCCTTCCTTGATGAAGAAGGGGATCAAGATCAAGGACGCCACCGGGTCGGCCCACCACCAAGCGAGCAGGACATTGAACCCAAGTCCCACCAGAACGGCCAAGTCCTGAAGGTCGCAGAACAGGCTTTCCACCGCCTCCGCTCGCAACGCCCGGGATTGCATCCGGGCCGCAACGCGCATCTTGGCTACGTACAGGCCGCTCATCACCACGGCGCTGGCCACCGCAATCCCGACGCCAACCAGGCTCGGTTCCGGCCGGGGCAGCCACCCCAGCAGGCTGGCTCCGGAGTGAACGAGTACATAGGCCGCCAGCACGAAGAAGGTAAGGCCGACCAGTTTCTGCGCCTTGCCCTCGGCAGTCTCGTCCTCCGTTCCATCCTGCTCCCTGGTCAATCGCCATACCAGGACGCCGCCGGCGAAAAGCTCGATGAGGCTGTCGGCCCCGAAGGCCAGGAGAACCACGCTGCCGGCCCGGGTGCCGGCCCAGAAAGCGACCACGGCCTCGGCCAGGTTCCACACCAGACCGATTGCCACCAGGACAAGCGCGGTCCGGCGGAGATTGTCTTGCTCAAGCATCAGGGCGATTTCCCTCCGTTCCCTGCGACAGTTTAACTGTCCTCAAGCGTTACCAGAAGCATCCTAACATCATCCGGTCATTTGCGCTCCGCTAACCGTGTCATCACGGAGACGGATTCGCCGGCCAGATCCCGGCGACGCCCCGGCGTTGATTTGTTTCGGCTTGGGGCGGCAACCCGCCCCGGAGAGACGCCAAAGCTGCGGACACCGCCGCTGGGGTGTCGAGCCGCCAGTGGGCGCACGTATCCACATCAACCGGGCCCACAAAAACGCCGGCGCCGCCCGCGGCTTGCGCGGCCCGGAATGCGTCCTCGTCGGTGGCGTCGTCGCCGATGTAGAGGGGAAAGGCGCCGGGAGCCAGGCGGGAACGTATCAAGGTCAGCGCGCGGCCTTTGTCCCAATCCACCGCCGGCCGCAGTTCCAGGGCCGACTTGGCGGTGGTGACCCGGCATAAGCCGTCAGATACGAGTGGTTGTGCGGCATCGTGGAAAATGGACGTCACGGCGTCGTGATACTCCGCCGGTGTCTGGCGGAAGTGGACGGTCAGCGTGAGGGTCTTGTTTTCCACGAAGGCGCCGGGGACGTTGGCCAAGGCGGAGTCCAATCGCCGGGCGGCCTGGGCGATGGCCGGCAATGCGGCCTCAACATGGGGGTGGAGGTATTGCAGTCCGGAACCGATGATTTCCAGACCGTGGTTGCCGGCGTACACCAGACCCGGAACGCCTACTTTGCGGGATACGTCATCCAGGGCGCGCCCGCTGACTACGCCCACCGTGCATTTGGGGTGACGGGCCAGACTATCCAGCAGGGCGGCGTTGCCCGGACGCAGTACGGCCTCTTCCGGGCTGTCCGCTATTTCCGACAGTGTTCCGTCAAAGTCGAGGAGCAAGAGGATGGACGATTGGCCGGTCGGTTTGTGGAACAAGGGTCAGACCGAGCTTGCCCCGCATCAAGTGGCCGATTCAGTTTGGCCGCTGGCGGCGGGGACATTGCCGGGCATTACAATAGTCGGCGGCGTATAGGGCTGCATCACAGGACCGTAAAAGAGCGGCGGCCCACCGTCAGGAACATGAACGTGATTTTGCAGCGCGGCCAATATCTGGACCTGGCCTTTTTCTAGGTTGTCCAGGCGGTTATCGATGCGTTCCATCCAACGCCCTATCTTTATCAGACGACCTGCGATGGCGCCAAAGCCGACCAGGAGCCCGACGAAGGATATGCAAATGGCGATCAGTTCCGGCGTAATTTCGATGGTCACTTCTATTCCCTCGCCCGTAAGCTGAACGTTTGCGTTCGCGACTCCGGCAACGGAGTGTATGTTATGCCGACCTCAGTTTAGCAGGTCGGCCGGCAGGTATCAAGCCGTCGTCGCGGTGGTCAAGCGGGCGTGGTCGGGGGTGCTGGCCTGCATCAGGTGCATCATGATGCGGCCGGCCCATTTGTAGATGTTGTTCTCCTGGACGGTGTTGCGCATCTGGCGCATACGGATGCGGCGTTCCGTTTCGTCCATGGTGAGGGCCTGGTGGATGGCGTCGGCGAACTGCTCGGTGGCGTAGGGGTTGATGATGAGGGAGCCGGTGAGTTCCTGGGCGGCGCCGGCGAAGGCGCTGAGTATCAGCACGCCGTCCTCGTCAACCCGGGAGGCGACGTACTCCTTGGCCACCAGGTTCATGCCGTCGTGGAGGCTGCTTTCGGCGCAGAAGCTGGCCAGGCGGCGCAGGGCGGAGAAGGTGGCCGACGGCAGCGACGTGGGCCAGTACAGCACCGGCTGCCAGCCGTCATGCCCGAACCGCTCGTTGATGCGGTTGACGGTGGCCTCAATGTCGATAGTGAGCTGCATATAGGAGTCGATGTTGGTGCGGCTGGTGGCGCCGGCCTGGAGGAACACCAGCTGCCCCCGGTATTGCGGCCATTTCTCGAAAAGCCGCTCCACGGCCCGCAGCCGGTGAGGTATGCCCTTGGTGTAGTCCTGCCGGTCGATGCCCAGGCCCAGGATGCGCCCCCGGTTCAGGCCCAGCTCGCGGGAGAGGCGTTTCATCTCCAATTCCACCTCTTCCGTGCGAGCTTCGGAGTCCAGGTTCTCGAAGTCGATGCTGATGGGGAAGGGGCGCACCAGGGTGGTCTCGTTGCGGTAGTCGATCAGGCCGTACTGGGTATCCGCCCGGGCGTCCAGGTTGGCGTCCACACAGCTGATGAAGTTCTGGCAGTCGCCGGAGAGGTGGAAGCCCAGCAGGTCGTTGCCCAGCATCCCGTCCAGGATTTCGTCCTGCCACGGGCAGATGCGCAGGATGTCGGGATTGGGCCAGGGGATATGCCAGAACTGGCCGATGATGGCGTCGGGGTTGACCTCGCGGATATACCGGGGCAGCAGGGCCAGGTGGTAGTCCTGGATGAGGATGATGGCCGGGTCGTCATCGATTTCGTCCAGCACCAGGTCGGCGAAGCGGCGGTTCACCGACTGGTAGAAACCGTAATGTTCGGAGTCGAACACCGGCTCGGTATAGGCGATATGACAAAGGGGCCACAGGCCCTCGTTGGAAAAGCCGTAGTAGAAGCCGTTGTTTTCCTCTTCGCTGAGATTGAGCAGGCGCATGGAGTACGCGGGAGCGTCGGAGGGGACGGCGATGCGGCCCTCGTCGTCCATGGCGGCGCGGTCGTCGGGGCCGCTGCTCTGGGCGATCCAAGTGCCGCCGCAGGCCCGCATCAGGGGGTCAATGGCGGCGGTGAGGCCGCCGGGGGGCATTTCGCCCCGGGGCTTTCCGTTCTCAATCTTGAAGACATAAGGCTGCCGGTTGGAAACCACGATCAGTCGATAGTCGCTCAATTCCCGGCTTACCAGTCGCTGTAAATCATCGCCAGTCCACATGATGGGCATCCTCCCTGCTCGGGCGCGCCGTGCGGCATCAAATCAGATGCAAACCGCTGCCAACTGAAATTCGTTATTGACGCCTGCCCTGCGCGAGCTTGCCGTCCAGCGTCAATCGGATACGGCCACTTGCCGAATAATCATTATCACGTTACGCTAATTGTGCCACAGGATTGGCGGTAGGTCAATGGAAGTGCGATCTCGGTATTCTCAACACGCGCTGGTGTAGTAAGACTGCGGGTGATATGACAATGTCCGGGAGGTGATGCTGCTGTCCCAGCGCGTTTATCGGGATGACCGGCCCTGTCCGCGCTGTGGTTCCAACCGGACCCCCAAGGACGGACGCTCTCGGAACAAGCCAACCTGCCGTTGCGGCCAGTGTCTTTACCGTTTCACTCCCGAGGGCAACCGCAGTTGCTACTCGGAAGCGGTCAAGACCCCGGCGGTGGGGCTGTACGTTGAGTTGCAGGGGTGAAAGCGGGCCCGGTGTATTCCGGGATTAAAAAAGCCCGGCAGTTCCGAGCGGTGTTGCGGGACGCGCGGCGTCGGCGCCAGCGTCCCCGCAGCTGGCGGGGGAGTGGGCGACGGGATGGAAATAGCCAGCCGGCCGGTCGCCCCCTGGCCCGGGTGCTTTCCTTTGACGAGACGAGATGTGGACTTACGTGGGCAGTCGTGGGGAGGCGACGTTGCGGCGATTGTACGGTCGGTTGCCGGCGGCTGAGTTGTACCGCAGCGACGGGTATCGGGTGTACCACTGGCGGCCCGCGGACCGGCAGGTAGTGGGGAAAGGCGGGGCGGTGAACCGGAACGCGGGACTGCGCTCGTGGTTGCGGGGGAAGCTGAGCTGAGCCGGCTGGGACGGAAGACGAAGGGGTACCGCAAGCGAGCGGGAGCGTTGCGGGATGCCCTGACGCTGGTGTGGGTTCGGCATGATCTAATCTAACACCAGCGCGTGTTGAAAATACCAGCGGGTTGGGCCCCTTTGGAAAAGCGCGGGAACATCAGGTAAAATCGCCGGAGAATACCGTCGTCGGAGACGCTTCCCATGTCCGCCACCCGCATTATCACCAACGCCTGGCAAGTCAGAACCCTCCCCGATATTTTCTACGAGGAGAAGGAACGTGTAGAGGACGGTATGCTCCAGGATCGCCCCATTTGCCGCATCGCCCATCTGCTGCGAGAGCGCTACGAAGACCGGCCCGACGTGTTCATCTCGGGAACGGTGTTCATCTCCTACGACATCACCGACGGCAACCGTCGGGTGGGGCCGGACTTGCTCATCGCTTTTGACGTGAACAGCGCGGGGATCCGGGAGGGCCTGCCCAACTACTGGATTTGGGAAGTGGGGAAGGCGCCGGACTTCGTGATGGAAGTGGCGTCGCCGAGCACGGCGGCGAACGACCTGGGCCCGAAGCGGGAGTTGTACCAACGCATTGGCATCCAGGAATACTGGCGCCTTGACCCGACGGGTGGGGAGTTGTACGGACGGGCGATAGTGGGAGAGCGGCTGGTGAACGGGGAGTATGAGGAGTATCCGGTGGAGCGTGGTGATGATGGTGCGGAGCGGTCGCACAGCGAGTTGCTGGGAGTGGTGTTTTATTGGGACGGTGCGCAGGAGTTTGACGCGCTGGACCCGGAGACGGGTCAGACGATAGACAAGCGTACTGCCGCGGAGACCCGGGGCGCCGTGGAGCAGGCTGGACGCATCACCGCCGAAGCCCGCGCCGACACCGCCGAAGCCCAACGCAACTCCGAAGCCGCTCGGGCCGACGCCGCCGAAGCCCAACGCAACTCCGAGGCCGCCCGGGCCGACGCCGCCGAAGCCCGCGTCCGTGAACTGGAAGAACTGCTCCACGCCACGGAGGAATGATGAAATACCCACTGCTGTCAGGGGGGTGAAACGCCATTAAGGTGAACAAGATGCAACTGGAAGGTAAAGTCGCCCTGGTAACCGGCGGGGGCCGGGGATTGGGCCGCGCCATGGCTTTGGCCTACGCTCGCGAGGGAGCGGATGTCGCCATCGTAGCCCGCACTCCTGCGGAGCTGGACGCCGTGAGTGTGGAAATTCGCGCCCTGGGCCGCCGCGCCCACACGGTCAATGCCGAGCTGACCACCGGTGAAGGCGCCAACCGGGCCGCCCAAGAGACGATCAGCGAATTGGGAAAGATCGATATCCTGGTCAACAACGTCGGCGGATACCGCCTCTTCACCAATGACCTGACCCACGCGGTAACGGTGCTGGACATCACCGAAGAAGAGTGGCGGCGGGTGCTGGAGTCGAACCTGACCACCACGTTCCTGACCTGCAAGGCCGTCCTGCCCCACCTGATGGAACGCGGCAGCGGCGTCATCGTGAACCTGACTTCAATGAACGTGGCCCGCCGGGGCCGGGCCGGACAGGCGTCCTACGGAGCCGCCAAGGCGGCGGTGGAACGGCTCAGCGAGTCGCTGGCCGACGAGGTGAAGGACTTCGGCATCGCCGTCAACATCCTGGATCCCGGCTGGAACCTGACCCGGCCCAACGACGACTACGACGACGAAGTGCACAAGCGCATGAGGCTGCCCGATGACATTGCCGAGGTGGCCGTGTACCTGGCCCTCCAGACCCCGGCAACCATGACCGGCCAGTTAGTTTCAGCCGCAGAATACGACGAAGCGCACGGCATAACCCGGCTTTCGGCTTACGACCGGCTCCACGCTTAACCGCCGGGGGAGGATCACGATAGTCATGCTGCCGCCACCAAACCATCCGGACGAACACCTGATGCAAGCCAGAACTCAGCGCAAGCTGCAAGACGCCAAGGGGAACCGGGGGAGACGAAGTGTAAGCAAGGGCGATTTGGTCCTGGTATCGGTATTGGCGTTGGCGGCAATGGCCGTCATCGTCCTGGCGGTCCTCGTGACGTTCTGAACACGTAGGGGCGGGTTTGAAACCCGCCCCTGCACCTAGATTCGGCCCAGGTGCTGTGCGGCGCCGACAGCGGCAACTCGCCGCTGATGCCCTACGGCGAACTGCACGCCAACGAGATGGAAATCATGGTCAAGTACGGCGGCTACACCCCCATGGAAGCCTGCGATAGCCCTGAGTAGCCGGGGGCTCTGCGGTCCGATAAATCGCAACGTGGTGTAGAATGCGGTCCGTAGAACAGCGCCTTTCCGGGAGCCGAAGCCCGGCGGCGCGCCGCTCGCCGCCAACCGCAACCGCCAGGTGAGATGCCATATGACCACGCCCAACACCTTCGTCAAGACGCCCCCGGTACCGGGCCGCTTCCAGCTGCCGGACCCACCAGAACACCCGGAAGACAGGATGACCAGCTTCGATCACCTTACCATCACCGGCGCCGCCCACTACCTGGCCCAGCGCCTGGGCAACCTGGAAACCACCCTGGTGGCCGGAGATCGCTATCTCGTGGTCCGTCCCACTCGTTACCTGGCGGGCAGCCGCTACCCGGACCTGCTGGTGGCCTTTGACGTGGACCCGGAGGCTTACGAAGCCAGCAACGGCTATATCATCGCGGAGCAGGGGAAGCCGCCGGACTTCGTGCTGGAAATCGCCTCCCGGCGCACCGGCCGGGAGGACACCGGGCCGAAGCGGCGGGACTACGCGGCCATAAGGATACGGGAATACTGGCGGTTTGACCGGACGGGGGAGCATCACGGGGAGCGGCTGGCTGGAGATCGGCTGGAGAACGGCGAGTACGTTGCCATCGACATTGTTGAGTTGCCAGACGGTAGTTTGCAGGGATACAGCGCCGTCCTGGACCTGTATCTGCGATGGGAGAATGGCGAGTTGGTGTTCTACGACCCGGCCACGGGACGGCGCATCGCCACCCTGGAGGATGAACGCGCCCGCGCCGACAATGCCGAGGCCCGCGCCAACGCTGCTGAGGCCCGCGTCCGCGAACTGGAGGCGCTGCTGCGCCAGCAGGAGCAGGCGTAGGACGCGCGGCATGACACCGGAACATTTCATCGCCACCTGGGCAAACACCGCCCTGAACGAGGAACAGGGCGCGCAGTCCTGGTTCAATGACCTCTGCGAACTCATCGGCCACGAAAAGCCCCGGGGCGAACTCAATGGCCTGACCTACGCCTTTGAGCACCGCATCGAAACCGGCCGGGCCGACGCCTACTACGAAAATCATTTCGGCTGGGAGTTCAAATCCCGCGAAAACCAGCTGGACGAGGCCATGCGGCAGGTGCTCGGCTATTCGATGTACCTCAAAACGCCGCCCCTGCTGGTGGTGTCCGCCTTCAGCGTCATCCGCATCCGCACCAACTTTCCCGGCATGGAAAGCGTGCAGCGGGAAATCCGCATCGCCGACCTGGAGCAACCGGAAACGCGGGCCGTCCTCAAGCGGGTTTTCACCGAACCGGAGTGGTTCAACACCGGCAAGAGCCGGGACGACGTTACCCGCGAAACCGCCGCCCTTTTCCAGGCCGTCAGCAACGATATGGCCGGTTCGGGCTATCCGCCGGAGGCGGACGATCCGTCAAAAATCCGGGAACTGGCCCAGTACCTCAATCAGATTATCTTCTGCCTCTACGCCGAGGACGCCGGACTGCTGCCGGCCGGTTCCTTCACCGGCCTGGTGGTCAACCAGCGACGCGACCCGGAGCGATTCCGGAGGGGCGCGCAAACCCTGTTCGCCGAAATGAACTGCGGCGGCCTGTTCGGCCCCGACACCATCGACCACTTCAACGGCGAACTCTTCGCCCACGTCCCCGACGTCACCCTGAACACCGCCGCCCTGGAGCGGCTGGCCGAGGCCACCGAAAAGAACTGGAGCAACATCGAGCCGTCCATCTTCGGCACTCTCTTCGAGCGCGCCCTGGGCCTCACCGCGGAACGCGCTCCCCTGGGCGCCCACTACACCGGCGAGGCCGACATCCGCCGCGTGGTGGAGCCGGTGGTGATGACGCCCCTGCGCCGGGAGTGGGCAGCCGCCCGGGCGGAGATTGAGAGGCTCTTGGATGGTGCAGGGGTTGGAACCGCTGCGCTCGCAATGACAGATGGCGAACCGACACCGCTTATGTCATTGCGAGGAGCGCAGCGACGTGGCAATCTCGACGGTGATGGGCAGGACGCTGACGACACGCCGTCTCCACCGGAGCGAGATTGCCACGCTGCGCTCGCAATGACAGGCCAGGCGGCGGCCCAAGCCCGCTTGGAAGCCTTCCGCCGCCGCCTGGCCTCCGTAACCGTCCTCGACCCGGCCTGCGGCAGCGGCAACTTCCTGTACGTCGCCCTGCGTTCCCTGCTGGATCTGGAGCGGGAGGTGATTGACTTCGCCGCCGCCCGGGGCTTCCGCCTCAGGTCCGCCTCCGGCAGAACGCCCCAGGACTCTTTACCAATGGTCCAGCCCAACCAGATGCTCGGCCTGGAGGTCAACGAATACGCCGCCCAACTGGCCAAGACCGCCCTCTGGATTGGCTACATCCAGTGGCACCAGGCCAACGGTTTCGCCTACACCAACCGCCCCATCCTGGACACCATTGACGGCATTGAGTGCCGCGACGCCGCCATCGCCGTCGCTGGCGATACCGATGCCGTGGCCAAAGCGCAATGGCCGGCGGCAGACTACATCATCGGCAACCCGCCCTTCCTGGGCGCCAAGGATATGCTGACCGAATTGGGCGGCGACTACACCAACCGGCTGCGCCAAACCTACCGCAACGAACTGGACGGCGCGGTTGACCTGTGCTGCTACTGGTTCGAGCAGGCCCGGGCCCAGATTGCCGCCGGCCATGCCCAGCGCGCCGGCCTGCTGGCGACCCAGGCCATCCGCTTCAGCAGCAACCGCCGCACCCTGGAACGCATCAAGGAAACCGGCGATATATTCGCCGCCTACGACGACCTGGAATGGAAACCGGAGGAACCCGGCTCCGCCGCCGTCCACGTCGCCATCGTCTGCTTTGACGACGGCGGCGAGACGACGAAAACCCTCAACGGCGCGCCGGCCACTGATATTGACACGCGGCTTACCGACGCCGTGCATCTCGACCGGGCGGGGATATTGCCGCAGAACGCCGGCATCTGCTTTGCCGGAGTCAGCAAAGGCGGTCCGTTTGACTTGACGCCTCGACAAGCGGCGGCAATGCTGGCTGACAGCAACCCCAACGACAAGCCCAATAGCGATGTTATTAAGTGCTACATTATCGGCAATGATCTTAACGGCAGGCCCAAAGAACGCTGGTTGATTGACTTTGGCGCGATGCCGGAGCCAGATGCGCAACTATACAGTTTGCCGTATCAGCATTGCTCGGAGATGGTCAAGCCGGCCAGGGCAAAGAACCGCGATAAACGATTACGGGAACGGTGGTGGCAACACCGCAGGAGTGGTGATGATGTCAAAAAAGCAATAGCCCCGCTAACCCGATACATTGGCACCAGCCAGGTGTCTAAACATCGCTTTTTCCAGTTTGTTGACGCTGGCTTCACTCCGGATGCAACATTGACCACATTCGCCCGTGAGGATGACTACTTTCTGGGCATACTGGAAAGCTACATTCATAAAGTATGGACTGCTGCTATTGGTACGCAGTTACGGGAAAAGGAATCGGGCCGGCGTTACATCATCAGCGAGTGCTTCGATAAATTTCCCTTCCCGACGCCCACGGCGTCCCAGCGGCAGGCGGTGGCGACGGCGGCGCGGACGCTGGACCAGCAGCGGTGCAACGTCTGCCAACCCAACGGCGTCTATCGCAAGTCCATGACCGCCCTGTACAACGAAAACCCGCCCTGGCTCCAAACCGCCCACGCCGACCTGGACGCCGCCGCAGCCGACGCCTACGGCTGGCCGGCGAACCTGGCGGACGACGAGCTGCTGCGCCGCCTGGTCCGCCTCAACGTGAGCGGCGGCGCAGGGCCGCCGTGACACCTACGAGAAGGTTACGGACACCTCGCCGTCATCCCGCGCGTCCACTGTGATATATCCGCCTTCAAGCAGTTCCATACCTAGCAAGGGTAGATCTATGGACTGATAAATATCGATCCGCCGGAGTTGCCCACGCCACAGCACCCGCGTTGTGTAATAGTCAACTGGATACTCGTTGCCGTCTGCCAACACAATATCATCAGTCCCACGCTTGACCAGCCCAAGCTCTTGGATGACGGGTTCCGGCAACACCAGACACCCGGTAAATCCGGTATCCAGGATAACTTCGCATTGCCGCCATCCTTCGTTGGCGTACTCGACGGATATGGTGATCCACGGCTGCAAGCCGCCGCCAGCGGTTTGCGAGACCTTCCCGCTAATCATCGTTGACCCGGCGCAAGCCAGCGCCGCCCATGCTGTTCACCGCGTTGAACCCGACCCGCTTCCGCCAGATGAAGGCATTGGGTTGACGCGCCAGCAGGCCCATGGTGGCGTCAATGCCTTTGTCGGCAATCTCGTAGTCGCCGCTATGGATGTCAATGGCGACTACTTTGCCCAGATACTCCGGGCCCAGGGTGGAGCGTATCTTTTCGTTGTAAATGGCGCGGCCGATGGTGGCAGCCTTTTCATTCGTGATAGTAGCCATACCGCATTTCCCTCCTTTGCGAAATCACAGATTCCGTATGATGCCCATTGTAGCGCGCTCACTTGTGGGCCGGCAAAGAGCGCAGTCCATCATCGGCGCTTTGGCGATGTTGCCTTCGATCATGGGTAGTCGCTATAAACCCGTCTGGCACTGCCCATTCCCAACATCCCGACGCCGCGGAACCCTACCCGCTCCGTCCAGGTGAAGGCGTCGGGGCGGAGCTTCCTCAACTCAGAATCGGCGGCCATTTCGTTGTCGTGGATGACGTAATCTCCCGTCTTCACGTCAATGACGACAAACTTGCCGGTAGCGTTCCGTTTTAGGTGGTTTGGTTTTTGTCATTGCGAGCGTAGCGTGGCAATCCCGTTGGCGTAGCAGCAGTTTTAGCCGCTCGGATACCCCGCTGGGAAACTGAACCACCTAAATTGCAACGCTACCAAACTTGCCGTGGTGCTCCGGCCCCAGCTGCGGGCGGATGTTGCGCCGGTAAAGCTCCTTGCCCAGGCTCACGACACGCTTCTTGTCCTTGATGGATACGATTTCCCCGGCGTCAAAGGGGTTCCAGAATACCCTTTTGGCGAGAGCCATAATCTGCCTCCTCCCGCAAGCGTATGCGTATCATACGCTTGATGCCATTGTATCTTCCCGCTAATCATCTAACCATCGTTGACCTGGCGCAAGCCAGCGCCGCCCATGATGTTCACCGCATTGAATCCGACCCGCTCCCGCCAGATAAAAGCGTCCGGGCGCCGCTTGAGCAGGCCCATAGTGGCGTCAATACTCTTGTCGCTAATCTCGTAGTCGCCGCTATGGATGTCAATAGCGACTATCTTGCCCCGGCGCTCCGGGCCCAGGGTGGGGAGAATCTTTTAGTTGTAAATGGCGCGCCCAATGACGGCGGCCTCTTCGTTCCCCCTTCCTGGTGAAGCGATGGCTGCCGAATGCTGTCTATTGTAGCATTGGGGCCTGAATGCGGGGGTTAGGACGTTGCCTCATGCGTACCCACTTTGTCATTGCGAGGAGCGTAGTCCGCCTCCGGCGGATGGCAATCCCGTTAGGGCAACGATGGGCGCTACGGGAGCGAGATTGCCACGCTGCGCTCGCAATGACAGTCCATGAAAGTGGGTACGCATGAGGGGACGTTGCCCGTTGCGCGGGGGTGATATGATGACGGCGTACTTGAGGTGACCTGATGGCAACCGTAACCGACATCACGCGCAAGGCCGTTTGGGACACCCTTTGCGACCTGGAATGGCAGATGCGCTACTACCGGGCCATGGCCGACCGGCGGCAGCGTATCCACCGTTGGGTGCGTTTGGCGCTGTTGGTGGGCATCGCGGTGGAGGGCGGCATTCTCTACGGCGGAACCATCTACCCCTGGCTGTTTTACGTCGGCATCGTGGGCGGTCTCGCGTTGGCCGGCCTGACCGTCTGGGATGCGTTGTCCAATTACGCCCGGGACGTTGCCGTCTGCCGGCTGGCCGCCGAAACGTGCAGTCTGTTGATGGATGACGCGGACGCGCTGTGGCGAAAGATTGAGACGTACCGGATTGAGGAATCCGAAGCTGAGGAAGCCCTGGATTACATACGCCGCTGGTGGGACCATGCCACCCAGCGGGTTGACTTGGAAGTGGATCACTCTCTGAATCTGGCATCCGCGGAAGCCGCCAACGAGGAAGTGGTGAACCGCTATGCGACCTGAGTGGCAGTCAGCTCAGCGGCAATCTGCCACAGATCAGAGGCAACAAGCGCCGGGTGAGCCGCCCGGATATGATTGGCTAGGCAACGACCCACTACCCCTCCCCAAGCCGCGGCCCCAACCGCCGCCGCGTCCGCGTCCGTCGGGCCAGTAAAGCGCACCTCTAGTCAGGGCATAAAATCATCCACCTGCTGCCAGGCGGCGCGGTTTGCGCCGGCTGTATAATGACGCCAGGCCGCCGGCCGCGTTTCCGACGCAACGGCCAAACCGCAACCGGAGCAAAGCGCATCATGGCAATGGCAATGGAACCGGACCCGAATCTGGAGTCGCTCCGCATCGCCAGCGCGGACGAACTGGAGCGCAAGCTTGCGCCGGCGGGATACTACCCGCAGCAATTGTCCGGGCCGGTGGTGTACGACGACGAAGTGCTGGACCTGCCGCCGGATCTGCCCTGGCGGCGCTACTTCGCCGGCGGCAGCAACCGCCCGCACTGGATACGAACCGACTCCGACGGAAACGCGCACTTTGTGGAATGTACCGGCTGGGGCGGCAGCTACGAAGTGTACGGCCCCGAATACGGCGAGCACTACGCCAACGCCTACGACGCCTTCTGGCGCGCCGAAATGGAAGCCCAATTGCAACCTTGACCGGAGAACGAAATGGGAACCGTCTATCAAACAATCGAAGTCGGCAGTCTCCAGGGCGGGCCGATGGTTGAACTTGAGACCGTGGTGGATACCGGAGCCGCGGACTCCGTGCTGCCGTCGGGGATGCTGGCGGAGCTGGGTATATTCCCGGGCGAGGAGATTTCCTGCACCCTCGCCGACGGCAGTACCGTGGCTTGGGGATACGGTAGCGCCATGTTCCGCATTGACGGCCGGCAGTGGCCCTGTCCGGTGATCTTCGGGCCGGACGACTTGGAAACGTATCTGCTGGGAGCCACCACGCTGGAGTTTTTCAAACTGACCGTGGACCCGGTCAACAACCGGCTGCGGCCGGTGACCACATCACGGTTGGGTTGGGGCGGTTCGGTTTAACCCGCGACGTGCCATATGACCACCATCATCGCCAATACCACCGTAGTAACGGGCGACCCGGGCCGCGCCGTTTGGCGCGATGCGGCCATCGCCGTCTCGGAAGACCGGATTGTCGCCGTGGGGCCGTCCGGGGAAGTCCAGCGGGCGTATCCCGACGCGGAGGTGGTGGACGGGCGGGGCAAGGCGGTTTTTCCCGGCCTGATTAACTGCCACACCCACCTGCTGGCCACGGGCGACCGGGGAATACTGGAGGATTTCGGCTTCCCGACCCGGCTGACCTTTCCGGTCTCGGCCCGCTCCCTGCTGAGCCGGGAGGAGCGGCAGACGCTGGCCCTGCTGGGCGCTTTGGAATCCATCCGCAGCGGCGTCACCTGCCTGCTGGAAATATCCTCCGACGTAGCAGAGTACGCCCCCGACCTGGCCACCACGGGCTTGCGGCTGGTACTGGCAGAAAACATCAACGACGCGGACGAAGCCCACGCCCGGCAGGGAGACTACCGCTTTGACGACGCCCGGGCCGACGCCAGCCTGCAACGCAGCGCCGATTTGGTGGAGTCCTGGCACGGTCGTGAACAGGGGCGGGTCAAATGCTTCCTGGCGCCCCACGCTCCGGAGACCTGCTCCCCTGACCTGTTGCGCCGCAGCCGGGAGCTGGCGGAACGGTACGGCGTCGGCTACACCATCCACCTGTCCCAGAGTCACCAGGAGATTGAAGCGGTCATGCGGGTGCGAGGGGTATCCCCGACCCATTACCTCTTTGCCAACGATTTCCTGGGGCCGGAGCTGCTGGTGGCCCACTGCCGTTACGTCAATGCCGCCGAAATCGCGCTGCTGGGACAGCATGGGGTCAGGGTTTCCAACAACGCCGCCATCGCCGCCCGCCGGGGCGCGGCCGCGCCGGCGCTGGAATTGCAGGCGGCGGGATGCGTCATCGGCATGGGCTCGGACAACATGGCCGAGGACATGGTGGAGGTGATGCGGACCGGCCTGTTCCTGGAACGAGTGCGCCGCAACGACGAGGTCTATCCCCAGCCCGAGGACGTGCTGGAATGGGCCACCATGGGAGGCGCGAAAGCGCTGGGTATGGCAGACAGCGCCGGCAGCCTGGAAGTGGGCAGGAAGGCCGACCTGTTCGTGGTGGACCTGCTGCGGCCCCACCTGGTCCCCACCCTGCGCGTCGTGTCCGCCTTCGTACACAACGGGCAGCCGGCCGATATAACCGCGGTGATGGTGGACGGCCGGTGGGTCATGCGCGACGGCAAGGTACTGACCATCGACGAAGCGGACGTAGTGCGCCGGGCGGAAGCGGCGGGCCATGCGGTATGGCGCCGGCTGCTGGAACGCTACCCCAACGTGCCCTTCCCCATCGCCATCCCGCCGAGCATCGTGTGAACCCGTCCGCAGAACGCCCAGTAGGCTACACGCCGGAGTTTCGACCCATGCCAAAAACGCTGCGCCTCCAAACTACGGTATTGCCAGGCGGCAAGATCGTGATTGTGAACCAAGACTTGGCCGAAGGGGAAACAGTAGAGGTATTCGTGACGTCGTTCTCCCCAACACAAAGACGGTCGGCGATTGACATCCTCGCTGATGCCCCGGGCCATCGTCTTTTCAAGGACGCGGAAGACGTGGATGATTACCTAGCATCCGAGCGCGAATCATGGGAACGCTAATCCTGCCTCATCGCGGTCCAATCTACTTGGACGCTTGTGCGTTCATCTACAGCGTAGAGCGCATTGAGCCATATCGCGCGTTGCTGGAGCCCATGTGGCAACAGGCCAGGGCAGGACAATTCGTCATTGTCACCAGCGAGTTGTCGATGGCGGAGACCATCATCAAGCCTCTGCGAGACCGGGACGAGGCGCTCCAAAGACTGTTCCGAGAGCTTCTCAACTCCAATGAGGTACGGCTGGTGCCAGCCACACGCGCTTTGTGGGAAGCCGCCGCCGAATTACGTGCCGCGCTAAACTTGCGAATGCCTGATGCGCTACACGCCGCAACGGGTATCCAGGAAGGATGCGCGCTGTTCATCACCAACGACAGCGCGTTTCGTCGGGTTGCAGGTTTGCCGGTGATTGTCCTGAACGAACTGCAAGGGTAAGAAGGTTCGGCACGGGTTCCGAAAGGCTGCCACGCATACGCCGGCATGGACTTTACGCTGCTTGTTGACAACCCCGAAGATGGAATCTAGCCTAGCGTCAGATTGGAATCGACCCTGCGGGATACGGGTGAAACTATGGAGATCAAAGACCTGATCATTGACGACCGGCAGATGGGCATTTTCCGAGTGCATCGGTCGTCCATGACCTCGGATGAATTGTTCCAGTGGGAGCGGGAGTTGATTTTCAGCCGCTGCTGGATCTACCTGGGCCACGAGTCAGAAGTGGAGAACCCGGGAGATTACCGCCGCCGCACGGTGGCCGGCCGGCCGCTGTTCTTCGCCCGGGGCCGGGATGGGCAGGTGCGGGTGTTCCTCAACTCCTGTCCCCACCGGGGCGCGTTGATCTGCCGCCAGGACCAGGGCAGCGCCGAAGTCCTGCAATGCTTCTATCACGCCTGGTCTTTCAACACCAACGGCGAGCTGATCGGCGTCCCCGACCAGGAAGCCTACGGCCCCTACTTCGACCGGGGCGAGCTGGGCCTCAAAGAGCCGCCGCGGGTTGAGAGCTACCGGGGTTTCTACTTCGTGAGCTTCAACCCCTACGTCGAGGACCTGGTCAGCTATCTGGCCGGCGCCAGGGAGTACCTTGACCTGATTATGGACCAGTCCGAGGAGGGGATGCGGGTGGTGCGTGGTTCCAACAAGTACACCATGAAAGCCAACTGGAAGCTGCTGGTGGAAAACAGCCTGGACAGCTACCACCTGGTTCCGACCCACCAGACCTACCTGGACTACATCAGCAGCCTGGGCGCGGACGACAGCGGGCAGACGGCGGCATCCCGCATCGTAGGCAAGGCGCGGGCCTTGGGCAACGGCCATTGCGTAATCGAATCCCCGGTGCGAAACGGCCGGCCCATCGCCCACTGGCATCCCCTGTTCGGAGAAGAAGCGCGGGAACCCATCGCCCGCATCCGCCAGCGCCTGGTGGACAAGTACGGCGAAGAGCGCGCCTTCCGCATGGCCGACACCTCCCGCAACCTGATTATCTATCCCAACCTGGTCATCAACGACATCATGGCCATCACCATCCGGTACTTTGAGCCGCTGGCCCCCGACAACATGGACGTTACGGCGTGGCACCTGGTTCCCCGGGAAGAATCCGACGCCATGCTGGCCACCCGGTTGGACAGCTTCCTGACCTTCCTGGGGCCGGGCGGGTTCGCTACCCCCGACGACGTGGAAGCGCTGGAATCCTGCCAGATCGGCTTTCGCGCCACCGAAACCGAGTGGTCGGACATCTCCCGGGGAATGCTCCGCCCCGCCAAATCGACGGATGAGTTGCAGATGCGCGGCTTCTGGCGACAATGGCACGCCAATATGCAGGGCCTCACGCACACCAACGTACAGGACGCGCCGGCCGAGGAACCGGAAGCAGCGCTGGCTTTGGTTTCAGACGACTGACGCCTATCTCAAAAATCCTTCCCCCTTGATGGGGGAAGGTTAGGATGGGGGTGAAGATGACAGCCGCTAACCAACCCACGCTGCGCGAGCAGGTGGAGGATTTTCTGTTTCGAGAAGCGGCGCTGCTGGATGACTGGCGGCTGGACGACTGGGTTGACCTGTTCACTGAGGATGCCCGGTACGTGGTGCCCACCACCGACCTGCCGGACGGCGATCCCCAGCGCGATCTGGTGTTCATCGACGACGACATCACCCGTCTGCGCGCCCGCGCCGTGCGGCTGAACAGCCGCCACGCTCACCGGGAATACCCGTGGTCGCGCACGCGCCGGTTCATCTCCAACGTGCGGGTTGAGGAATCCGGCGACGGCGAGCTATCGGTCTCGTCCAACGTGCTGGTCTATCGGTTCCGCGCCGGCGAAGGCGCGCCCTACGTCGGCAGCATCGACTACGTCCTGCGACGGAACGGCGACGATTTTCAAATCGCCTACCGCCGGGCGGTGCTGGATTTGGAAGCCCTCTCCTGGCACGGCGCGGTGAGCATCATCTTTTGAACAACCAACCCCTACGGATACCCGTTTCGACCAAGTTGTCATTGCGAGCGCAGCGTGGCAATCTCACCGCCAGAGGAACGCCTCCCAACCACCGGGATTGCCACGTCGCCACGCTCCTCGCAATGACAAACCGGGTGCGCATGAGGGAGGCATACCCGTGAAACTCGCCGGCAAAACGGCGCTGGTCACGGGTACCAGTCCCAACATCATGGGCGGCATCGCCGAGGAGCTGGCCCGGGCCGGCGCCAACCTGGTTTGCGTCGATATCCGCGAGGAGTACGCCGAGCAGTGCGCCGCCGCCATCGTCGCCGAAGGACACGACGCCATGGGCCTGGTCTGCGACGTTACCGACGAGGACCAGGTGGTCAGGTCCATCCGCCAAGCCGCGGTGCGATTCGGCGGCGTGGACATTCTGGTGAACGGCGCAACCCTGTTTAATTTCAAGGGGGTGCTGGATATGCCGGTGGACGAGTGGCGTCGCCAGACCGACATCCTGCTCACCGGCGCGTTCCTGTTCACCAAGCACGTGGCCCACCTGATGATTGCGCAAGACCGGAAGGGCAACATCATCAACATCATCTCCACGGCGGGACACCAGGGCGAGCCGGGCAACGTGGGCTACGGCACGGCCAAGGGCGGGCTGCTCAACTTCACCCGGTCGGTGGCAATGGAATTGTCCCGCTACGGCATCCGGGTCAACAGCCTGACGCCTACCGCTACCGACGCATCGGAAGGACGGGAGCGGGCCGCCCGGTGGGGCGTGGACTGGCCGCGCCCCCGCCTGGGCGAGCGGGCGGCGGGATTAATACCCGACGCCAGCCGGGGCGCCCCCCTGCTCAAACTCCCCAGCCCGTCGCATTACGGCAAGGCGGCGGTATTCCTGGCCTCCGACGACGCCGAGATGATCACCGGCTTCGACCTGCGCGTGGACGCCGGCGCCGTTTCCCGGTACTGGATCTGGTCGCCGGGCGATGCGTAATCCTTCCGGCGTTTCCGCTGGTTCGACATAGCGAAACGCCTTTTGGCACGGTGTAGGGGCGAATAATTATTCGCCCCTACAGGTCTGCGTAGGCCGCCATTCCATCCAGCCGGCTTACCCCGATACTGATTGGGCGACTCGGGCCAGCGCTCCCAGCGTCCGCTCCAGCGACGCCGCGCTGTCGTCCCCGGCGGTAACCGGGGAGGCCATGATCTCCGTCGCCCCCATGGCCAGCATCTCCTGCAACCCCTCGGCAACCTGGGACTCGTTGCCGCACACCGCCACGGCGTCCACCATGCCGTCGCTCCAGGAACCCTCGGACACCTCCGGGAACCCGGCGGCAATGAACATATTGACGTAGAAGGGCACCCGGGCGAACCCCCGGAACTGCCGGGCCACCGCCTGCCGCGCCTCGGCCGGGTCGTCGTGGACGCATACCGGAACGTGTGCCACCAGGGGCGGCGTCTCCCGGCCGGCCCGCTCCGCGCCTCGCTGCATGGCCGGCAAGGCGACGTCCTGCAAATAGGAACGGGGGCAGACCCAGCTGATTGCGCCGTCGGCCTCCGCGCCGCAGATTTCGTAGGCCCGGACGCCCAGCGCGGCGGCCATCACCGGCACGTCCACGGGAGCCGGAATGCTGCTGCGGGCCTGGTAGAAGCGGCCGGAGTGGTCCACCGAACCCTCCTGGAGCAGCGCTTTGCAGACGCGGATGTACTCCCGCAGGTGGGCCAGAGGAGCGCGGAAGTTGGCCCCGATGGTCTGCTCCATGCCGGACTGCCCGCTGGTGCCCAGGCCCAGCCGGAACCGGCCGGGAGCGAACTGGGCCAGGGTCAGCGTCTGCTGGACCGTGGCCACGGGATGACGGGGAAAGGTCTGGGTGATGGCCGTTCCCATCATGATGTCCTGGGTGCGGGTGCCAGCGGCGGCGAAAACGCTGAGGGCCTCGCCGCCACCGGCGCTGCCGCTGGTCATCCAGGCGGCGGAGACGCCGCGCCGCTCCAGATCCTCGACGGAAGCCAGGGCGGCGTTGCTGTCCGCTGCTGACACGACCACGCCAATCCTCTGCTGGGCCATAATATCCTCCTTCTGCTACAGTTTGCGCTCGTACCAGAGCAATTCTCCGGTTTTGCGGAACCCGATTGACTGGTACAGACGTATCGCCGGGATGTTGTCGCCGTCCACCTCAAGGCGAACGTAATCCGCGCCCGCCGACCTTAAATATTGCATACCGTCCGCCAGGATGGTCTTGCTGATGCCCTTGCCCCTGAACTCGGGTGCCAGGCCGATGGACCCGATTACCCCTTGCCGGCGACGACCGTCCGACATCAGCAGGGTCCAGTTGTACCCCGCCAGTTGCTCGCCATGGAACAGGAGTCTGATCCCCTGGTAGGAGGTATTGGCCATGCCGGCGCGATGGGCGGTTTGTTCCTCGGAATAGGGAGAGAACCCCCAGGAACCGGCAAAGGAGGCGTTATGCACCCTGGTCAATTCGGCCACGTCTTCCACAACGAAATACCTGACCCAATAGCCATCGGGAAGTTCAACAGGGGCAATGCGCTCTTCCTCCCACGTCATATCCCAATAGACCCGCGCCATCTCGAACCCTTCGCCCTGGAGATCCACGGCCCGGTCGTAAGGCGGCCAGAGCGCGATATGGGCCGCCGCCGCGCCCACTTCCCTGGTCCGTTCCAGGCCGGCCCGGACCAGGTAGCGGTAGCCATCTTCAAGACCTTCACCCGGCGCCACGTGGATATTCAGCACGCACCGCCCGGCGAGGGGTTCGGGAAAGACCAGGCAAAAACCACGCAGCGCCGGCGGGCCGGCATCGTTGTCGTCCAACAGCAACCAGCAGTCCCGTTCCTGATCCCGTCCCGGCAAGCGCAGGATGTCGGCGAAGACGCTGCGGTGTACCGCGCTGTCGGCATCTCCCGCGCCCGCCGGGCGGGGAACTACGAAATCCAGGAGCGCCGGCAGGTCGTTCTCTGTGTAGCCGCGAATGGTAATCGTCATACGGATTTTCCCGGATGGCGCTGGGCTCTTTGTCCGATGGCGCAGAGTTTAGGAAGGCGGGATGGCGGCGTCAACAAAGGCCGAGACCGTGCAGCCTCTGTCATTGCGAGCGCAGCGTGGCAATCTCGTTGCCGGGGATCGTCTGTTACACAGCGAGATTGCCACGTCGCTTCGCTCCTCGCAATGACAGACGGAGTAAGAGCCGACCGGCCCCGCGTTGCCGGGCGCGCGGGTCGCATCTATAATCGGCCCAAATCAGCGTCAGCGACACCGCCTGTATCAGCACAGGCAACCTGCCCGGAGGTGGGATAATGGCTACTGCGAAAGTGAACGGGGCCGAGATTTACTACGAAGAGACCGGGAGCGGGCCGCCCATCATCCTGTCGCCGGGCGGATTGCAGGGTGTCGCCAGCAGCTACCAGCCGGTGATTGAGGCGCTGTCCCAGGAGCATCGGGTGGTGGTGTATGACCGGCGCTTTGGCGGAGCGTCCCGCAGCCCGCTGGTGGTGCAGACGTGGGACATGGTATGCGACGACGTGTTCGGGCTGATGGATACGCTGGGCATCGAGCAGGCGTATCTGGGCGGCGGCTCCTTTGGGGCGGCGATTTCCCTGGGCTGCGCGGTGCGCCGTCCGGAACGGGTGCGGGCCATCTTCCCCTCCAACATCGCTGGCGGCGTCATCTGCGACGCCTACCTGGCGGCCAAGCTGTTCAAGAGCATGGATATGGCGGAGAACCAGAGCATCGCGGCGGTGGTGGACGCCTTCGACCCCGACGACCGCTTTTCGCCTTTCAGCCCCGAGCTGGCCCAAACCGACGCCGACTACCGCAAGAACCTGGAAGCCATGCCCACCGAGGACTTCATCCAGGTGATGCGAGACACCATCTACGCCCTCTTCGACGGCCCCTACCGGACCTTGGGCATGACCGAGAAGGCGCTGAAAAGCGTCGCCGTCCCAACGATGGTCATGCCCGGCAACAACGACGTGCATCCCAGGGGCCTGGCCGAGGCGGTGCATCGCCTGGTGCCCAACTGCCGCTGGGCGGAGGTGCGCCCCCACAGCGAAGAACCGGAGAAGTACGCCAAGCGGGTGCTGGGCTTTTTGGCGGAGGTGGAGGGGTGAGCCGCCCGATCCATCACGATTCTCGGCAATCTGCTAGAATATTTGACACGGATTGCCAGGGTTTATCTGCGGAGACGAAGCGTTCCTGCGCTCGCATGTACACCATCGGCAACGAGTTCTGAGATACCGGAACTGTTCTTGGCAGTAGTGTATAATCCGCCAACCAAACGCGTTCGAATTCGGTAACGGCCGGCGCGAAAATCTGTTGCGCCCACGCATCGCTGCGGCAACTGATCAGTCGTCGTAAAGGAAGGAGAGAATGATGGTCACGATGGAACTCCCCATCATGGACCACATTGTAAGGTCACCAGACGCTAGGGAAACTTGGGGCCTGGAAGCTGCCATTCGGTCCATGATTTCCGACCTATTGGACCTCGACTACCACCAATGGCAAGAGAAACTATCTGCCAATGGCCTCACCGATCTTCAGATCAAAGACCTCAACGAATTCGTTGATCAATGGGCCAGTCGGATCGAAACTGCCAACCTGTCAGCTCAGTTACAAAGGATCGAGGACATCGCCAACAATCCCCAAACCGCACAACTTTTGGGTGAATGGTTCAGCCAGATTTCAACTGGCGACCTACAGCAAATGGTTGTCAGTGAGGGGCTCCCTAACCCTGTGGATATCCTCTGCTATGCCATGTGCCAAACAAGAGATATCGCTTCTCGCGTTGCTGCGTTTGAACTTGCTCGGCGAGAGGTCGATCACGGGCCATCGATAGATTGGTCGATGACCCCGGATCAGGTAGCTTATGGCACAGAGATGGCCGAAATCGGTCTCGCGGAGGATGCTGAGATATGGCCCCATTACTGAGAGGCGAAATCAGGCACGTCATCCTCGAACCTGCGATGGTTCAGGGCCATGAACAGGGTGGAGACCGACCTGCTCTCATCCTTAGCGTTAACCGATTCAACGCTACATCGAAATTGGTTATCGTAGCTTTGATAGGTTCATCCGAAGCTAATCACGGGCGGATCCATTCGTACGAGATCAAATCAGTCCAGATGCCCAAAACTTCGTGGGTTCTTACCGACCAGATCCGAACTCTCTCGGAAAAACGTGTCGGTGAATGCTATGGAACTATGTCGGATGGAGAGCTTCTCGTGGTGACGCAGCGCATATTTGGTCTAATCTACGCGACGCCGCGGCCAAACTGATGGCCGCGAGAGGCTCCAACGCACTTGAACCAGCCGTTTTTGGGTCGCTGTATCGGTCCACCATCGTCCCTACCCCGCCACCAGCATCTCGTCGGTACTGAACAGCGGCGACAGCAGCCTCGGCCCGTCCTCCGTAACCAGCGCCATATCCTGCAAATGCCAGCAGGGGCCGATGTGCGGCTCCAGAGCCACCACCATGCCCGCCTCCAAAACCCGCGTGCTGGACGGCACCATGTACGGCTCCTGCTGGTGCCACCACGCGCCTACGCCGTGGCCGGCCAGGGCCACGTTGCCCTGGAAGCCGGCGGCGTGGAAGGCGTCGTTGGCGAAGTGGTAGATGTCCGCCGTCCGCGCGCCGGGGACGCATTGGTCGATGGTGGCGCGGTAGATGTCGCGGACGACTTGGTAGGTTTGTTTCTGCTCGTCTGAAGGCGGGCCGACGCAGACGGTGCGGGACTGGTGGCCGGGGTAGCCGTTGAGGTAGGCGACGTAATCGTTGCGGATGATGTCGCCGGCCTCAAAAGCCAGGTCGCTCTCGCCGCCGTAGCCCACGGTATTGCGGCCGGAGTTCAGGATGCCATGGGCCCAGTTGGCGCCCCGGCGCAGGCAGCTCTCGATGATACGGCTGTGCACCAGCCGTTCCGTGTCGCCGGGCCGGACGGTGGGCAGCGCCTCCAGGTAGGCTTCGTCCAGCAGTTTGGCGCCGGCTTCCAGGGCCGCTACTTCCTCGGGGGTCTTAATCCAGCGCACCCGGTCCATCAGCTCCGTGCTGTCCACCAGGCGGGCGTTGGGCAGCAGGCGGTTGATCTCCTCCCAACGGTTGGCGCTGACGTAGCTCTTCTCGAATCCGATGGTTTCTTCGGCCAGGCCCAGTTGACGCAGCACGTCGGCGGCTCGCTGGTAGGGCGACTCCGCGTAGTCGTCAACCACTTCGATGCGCTCCAGCCACGAGTCGCGGCGGGCCAGCGGCGCGGCGTAGGAGTTGAGCACCAGCGTCGGCTCGCCGGAGCGCGGCCACACCAGCAGCACCTCCCGGGGCGAATCGGGGAACTCCAGGTGTCGGGCCAGGGTGCCGGGATAGGCGAACCCGGCCAGGTAAGTGAAGTTCTTGCCCGAGCGGGCGACGATGGCGGACACGCCCTCCTCGTCCATCAGCCGGTGCAGCCGCTCCACGTTGGCGATAATCTTGCCGAAAGCGTTGGCCATGACACTCTCCCTCGTTCCACGGTGGATGCCGTTTTGTGCTTCACACGCCGCTCCCCTCGCTGACAATCTACCACCCCCACGCCTTTATGCGTACCCGCCCTGCCAGCTGACGGCCGGCCGTCTCATGGGCGCCCACTTCGCGCAACCTGTCATTGCGAGCGTAGCGTGGCAATCTCGTTAGGGGAACAGTCGTCGCTCCGGAAACGAGATTGCCACGTCGCCATGCTCCTCGCAATGACAAAGTGGGTATGCGCGAGGAGCCCAGGGTCTTTCGGTTTTCGTATTTGTCATTGCGAGCGTAGCGAAGCAATCTCGTCGAGGCGCTGGCGGCTAACCACAAACCGGTCTGTTCCAACGACGAGATTGCCATCCACCAGAGGCGGACTACGCTCCTCGCAATGACAACCGAAAGGCCCTGGCGAGGAGCCGGACATTGGTTGCCCCATCCTACGGTTTCAATTACGATAGATGGAGAAACCGGCACGCTTGCGGCCCGGGTTTGAGGGTGAGTTTCATTGGCAGAAGTTACCAGGACCAAAGCGTTGGTAACCGGCGGGGCCGGTTTTATTGGATCGCATCTGGTCAACCGCTTGCTGGACGGCGGTTACGAGGTGGCGGTGGTGGACAACCTCACCACGGGTCAACTGCGCAATCTGAACCACCAGGCCACCTTTTACCACGTTGAACTGAACGACGTGCGGCTGGATCAGATCCTACAGCGGGAGCGTCCGGAGATCGTGTTCCACCTGGCGGCCCAGAGCAGCGTCCGCCAATCGGCCATTGACCCGGTGGCCGACGCCGACGCCAACGTGGTGGGCACCATTCGGCTGCTGTCCGCGGCGGCCTCGGAGGGTGTGGAGAAGCTTATCTTCTCCTCCACCGGAGGAGCGATTTACGGCGACCCGGACGACATCCCCTGCAACGAGGCGACGCCGGTGCATCCGTTGACCCCCTACGGCCTGTCCAAGCGCGTGGGCGAGCAGTACCTGGAACTGTTTCATGAAACCTACGGCCTGGATTACACCATACTGCGTTACGCCAACGTGTATGGGCCGGGACAGGATCCCAATGGCGAAGCCGGGGTCGTGGCAATTTTCGCCGGCATGATGCTGGAGGGGGAGCAGCCCCGCATCTATGGAGACGGCCGGCAGGAACGCGATTTCGTGTACGTTTCCGACGTTGTGGAAGCGAACCTCGCTGCCGTCCACCGGGGCCATGGCGGGACGTACAACATCGGCGCCGGTGAGCCGGTTTCCATCGGGCGGATTTACTCCCTGTTGCAGGAGATCACCGGGTTTGACCAGGAGCCTGATTACCGTCCCCGGCGGGCCGGCGAGGTCCTGAACATTGCCCTTGATTCCAGTCTGGCCCAGCGGGAACTGCGCTGGAAGCCGGCGGTGTCGCTGGAGGAGGGGTTGCGCCGGACCGTGGCGCACCTCCGGGCTGCGCTGACCGAGCGCCCGGCGCGCTCCGGCGGCAGCCTGGAACGCCGTCGCCCGCAATCGCTTCCAGCGCCTTCCCCGTCCGCCGAACCCGCCACCTAAAAGGCGGAACCCACCACTCAACAGGAGGAACCAAGTCGATGGCAAAGGATTACGACGTTGTGATTCTCGGCGCCGGCGCCGCCGGTATGTCGGCCGGGCTTTACTCCACCCGGGCCATGATGAGCACGCTGATGATAGAGAGCATCGGTCCGGGCGGGCAGCTCCTGATCACCGACGATATAGAGAATTATCCCGGGTTCAGGGAAGGTGTGAAGGGCATGGAACTGGCTGACGAGATGTACAACCAGGCCGAGCGGTTCGGCGCCGAGATGGAGTTCGCCGAGATCGAGGCGGTGGACAATCTCTACGACGACCGCAAGCTGGTCCGCACCTCAGAGGGCGACTTCACCGCCCGGGCCCTCATCATCGCCACCGGCGGTTCCCACAACAAGCTGGGCGTGCCGGGCGAGGACGAGTTCAGCGGCCGCGGGGTTTCCTACTGCGCGGTGTGCGACGGCAACTTCTTCCGGGGCCAGGATGTAGTCGTGGTCGGCGGCGGCGACTCGGCCATGGACGAGAGCTTCTACCTCACCGGCATCTGCAATTCGGTGACCATCATCCATCGCCGGGACGAATTGCGCGCCACCAAGGTGTTGCAGGATCGGGCCTTTGCCAACCCCAAGTACAAGTGGCTGTGGAGTCACGTTGTTGAGGAGTTCGTGGGCAACGACGTGCTGGAAGCCGCCCGCGTCAAGGACCTGAAAACCGGCGAGGTGTACGACTACCCCACCGCCGCCGCCTTCGTGTACGTGGGCTTCCACCCCAACACCGAGTATTTCAAGGACAAGCTGGATATGGACGAGCTGGGCCACATCCGCAGCGACATCCATATGCGAACCAACATCCCCCGGGTGTACGTCTGCGGCGACGCCCGCGCCGAATCAACCCGTCAGCTGGGTGCGGCGGTGGGCGACGGCATCACGGCGGCCCTGGCGGCGTTCCACGACCTTTCGTCCTGATTGGGACAGTCAGAAGCGGGATTTCCGGGATTTTAAGGGTTATCTGGATTGGAGGAGCCCCACAGCGGATAACCCTCCAATCCTGATAATCCTATGCTGCCTGGATCAGCTGTGGGACAACGCGGTGGCAGAAATCGCAACTGGGCAATTCTTACCCTGACGTTGTTGCTGGGATTGCCCGGCATGGGGCTGGCGCTGTCCGGGGCTTTCGTTCATCCCTTGCTGGCCGCCGGCGTCTTTGGCGTGGGCATTCTGGCCGGCGCGTTCCTGCTTTCGTGGGCCGCCGAGGTGGCCGAGCTGGATATTTCGGCGTCGCTGGCCGTCATCATCCTGGTGCTGCTGACGGTCCTGCCCGAGTTCGCCGTCGAGGTGGTGCTGGCCTGGGACGCCGGCGCCTCCTTCAACACCGCGACCCGGCAGGTTACGGCGGAGACGCAACGGGTAGCGGCCAACGTCACCGGGGCCAATCGACTGCTCATCGGCGTAGGTTGGCCGGCAGTGATCCTGCTGTACTGGTGCCAAGGCCGCCGGCCCCTGGATCTGCGCGGGCGGGTCGGTCCGGAAGTAACCTTCTTGACCATCGCTACGCTCCTCACCCTGGCGCTGTTTTTCATGGAGCAAGTCCACTTCCTGGTGGCGGCGGCGTTGGTCGCCGTCTATCTATGCTACCTGTGGGTCAGCATCCGGCGGCCGGCTGAGGAACCCGACCTCACGGGCGTTGCCGCGCTGCTGGGATCGTTGCCGGCCAGAGTGCGACGGATGACGGTCGCCGGGCTGTTCGGATACGCCGCCGCCGTCATCCTGGTAGCGGCGGATCCCTTCGTCGATGGTCTGGTCGAAACCGGACAGGATCTGGGCATTGACGATTTTATCCTCATCCAGTGGATCGCTCCCCTGGCCTCTGAAACGCCGGAGGTGCTGGTGGCGGCGCTGTTCTCGCTGCGTTCCAATCCGGCGGCCGGGCTGGCGGTGCTGTTGTCCTCCGAGGTCAGCAAGTTCACGCTGCTGGTAGGCAGCATGGTTGGCGTGTTCAGCCTTTCCGCCGGCGCGCTGCTGTCCTTCCCACTGGACCACCGGCAGGCTGTCGAATTCCTGCTGACGGCGGCCTTCTCGCTGTTCGGGCTGCTGCTCGTCGCCCGGCAGGTGGTGGACTGGAAAGCGGGAGCGGCCCTGCTGGGAACCTTCGTCGTCCACCTGTTCTTCCCGCAGCCCGAGTATCGCTGGTGGATGGCGCTGGCCTGCTTCGGGCTGGCGGCCATTGTGGCGGCTTTCGACTGGCGCCGGCTGCCGATGCTGTTCTACAGCGAGATCGTCGGCCCGGATGATCCGCCGGAAGACGACGGGCCGCGGCAAACGCCGCAAACCCCCACCCGTGGGTGACTGCGATCACCCATGCCGCGCCGGCAATGACATAGGAGTTACGCCCCCGCATACTCACTTTCCGCAAACTGTCATTGCGAGCGCAGCGTGGCAATCTCGTTTAGGAACCGTTGGTGCTAGTTTGAGTGGATTTTGAAAATGCCACGAGGTTCCACTATGCTGTGAGTTGACACACTCCACAGTGGAGGAACCCCGTGAACATCGTCGATTTTATCACCGAACTCTACTGCCAGATAGACGACGTCTTGAGTGGCGCTCCCCGGCATCCCCAAGCCGTCCTCTCGATCAGTGAGCTGGTCACCATCGGTGTCCTCTACGCCATCAAGAACGTCAGCCGGCGCCGCTTCTATGCTTGGCTCAAAGACAACTATGGCCATCTCTTCCCCTCCGCCTGCGGCGGACCCGAACGCTCCCGCCTCTTCCGTCGCCTGGAAACCCAAGCCTGCTGGACCGGCCGCTTCCTGGCCCCGCCTACCATCCTGGGCGTGGCCGACAGCTACGGCATTGAACTGGGCCATCCGGTGCGCTCGGGACGGAACCTCCACCAGGTGGGCAAGAAGGGCAAGTCCAACCATCGCTGGATCCTGGGCGGCAAACTCGGCATCGTGCTCAACCGGTTCGGGCTGGTGGTCGATTGGGATTGCGCCACCGCCAACGTCCACGATCAGAAGTTCCTGCCCCTGCTGGCCAACTACGACGGCGAAATGATCGTCCTGACCGACACCGGGTTTCACCGGGCCAAAGGCGACCCGGCCAACGTGAAAATCTGCAAGCGCGGCCAGTGGAACGTGCGCATGATCGTGGAAACCACTTTCTCCATGATGACTACGGTGTGGGGCACCAAAGTTATGCGGCATCACACCTGGAAAGGGTTTGAGGCTCACTTGAGTTACCTGCTGGCCGCCTTCAACATCCTGACGCAGTGGCATGGGCTGGAACCGGATGACAACGGACGCATCCACCGCTCCATTGCTCACTTCACCCTCTGACACTAACTAGCACCAACGGTTAGGAGTTACGCCCCCGCATACTCACTTTCCGCAAACTGTCATTGCGAGCGCAGCGTGGCAATCTCGTTTAGGAGTTACGCCCCCGCATACTCACTTTCCGCAAACTGTCATTGCGAGCGCAGCGTGGCAATCTCGTTTAGGAGTTACGCCCCCGCATACTCACTTTCCGCAAACTGTCATTGCGAGCGCAGCGTGGCAATCTCGTTTAGGAGTTACGCCCCCGCATACTCACTTTCCGCAAACTGTCATTGCGAGCGCAGCGTGGCAATCTCGTTGCCGAAGGAGCCGTCGCTCAGCCAGCGAGATTGCCAGATTTGTCAAAATCGGGCTGCGCTCCTCGCAATGACAAACTGCATAGCTCCTATGACAGTTTGGGGAAATTGAATGCGCATGAGAATGCCGGCTAACTTCCGCATAGCAATGACCCCGCAGATGAGTCTACCTGCGGGGTCAGCGGCGAGGAGACCTGGGGCAGGGTTTGACCCCACCCCCTATCTTATGCCGAAAGGGCGTTCCAGCGATTAGCACGTGGCGGCGGAATCGGAACCGCCGGAGATCTCCAATCGCCGGGTCTGGGCCGCTTCGGCGACTGGAAGCGTCACCGTAAGCACACCGTTATCCAGGGCGACGGCGGCGCCGTCCAGATCAAGGTCGGTGGGCAGCCGGATGGCCCGGGAGAAGGCGCCGGTGCGGCGTTCCCGCATCAGGTATTCCTCGCCTTCCCGGTTCGTCTCCGTATGGCGCGACGCCTTGAGGGAGAGCACCCGGTCCGGGCTGACCGATACCTCCACGTCGGCGGCGGCAAAGCCCGGCAGCGACGCGGTCACGGTCAGCTCCTTGTCGTTGCGATGCACGTCCATGGGGATGGACCAGGATGCGCCGGAGTGGGCAACCTCGTCGTGGGTCTGAGCGTTCCAGCGCGGCGCGGCCCAAATGGGATGGGGCTGGTTGAACAGCCGGTTGAAGTGGCGCATTTCGCGGAAGGGGTCAAATCGCTGTATGGTCATAAGCGTTCCTCCTGGTTTATCGGCCCGTTGGCCGGGGGATTGGTGGTCCGGTTTCGGTCCAGTGATCATAATTTACAGAGTTGATGGGATTTTGTCAAGTTATTGAAGATATAACCATCACTTGATATTCAGTGTACCGTATCACGTACCATGATTATAGCGCAGCAATGGCCGCGTCTCGCCCGTGCCTGCTTCTGTCCTTGCCGGTAGCGTTCCGTTTTAGGTGGTTTGGTTTTTGTCATTGCGAGCGTAGCGTGGCAATCCCGTTGGCGTAGCAGCAGTTTTAGCCGCTCGGATACCCCGCTGGGAAACTGAACCACCTAAATTGCAACGCTACCGCTTCAAGGTAGCGTTCCGTTTTAGGTGGTTTGGTCTTTGTCATTGCGAGCGTAGCGTGGCAATCCCGTTGGCGTAGCAGCAGTTTTAGCCGCTCGGATACCCCGCTGGGAAACTGAACCACCTAAATTGCAACGCTACCGTCCTTGCATTTTCGTTGACACTATTTTGCGCCGGTGGTAGCATATCCGGCAGTAAATTTCGCGGTGAAGGGGAGTAGTAGGCGCGGATGGCCTCGTAGAGAGCCGGCGGTTGGTGAAAGTCGGTGGCCGGAACCGTTGAACTCGCCCCGGAGCGACTTGTCCGATACGCGGCAAATGCGGGTAGGGCAAGCGGGTCGGCTCCGATAACGGCTGTGTACAAAGCGTTTCGCGCGGCGCGTCCACTTATGTGAGCGGCGCGCGGAAAAGAAGGGTGGTACCGCGGGCGCCAAAAACCCGTCCCTTCGGGGTCGGGGATTTTTAATGCCCACCCACAAAACCGATCTCGGCATACCAGGATAGGAGGAATAGCCGAAAATGGAAATGACTGGCGCGGAAATCATATGCGAAAGCCTTCTCCGTGAAAGCGTGGACACGATTTTCGGGTTGCCCGGCGGCGCGGTATTGCCCTTCTACGGCGCGCTGTCCGGCTATCCCAAGCTGCGCCACATCCTGGTACGCCACGAACAGGCCGCCGCCATGGCCGCCGACGGCTACGCCCGCGCCACCGGCAAGGTGGGCGTATGCTCCGCCACCTCCGGGCCGGGCGCAACCAACCTGGTGACCGGCCTCATGGCCGCCCAGATGGACTCCGTTCCCATCGTCTGCATCACCGGGCAGGTGCCCCGCGCCGCCATTGGCCGCGACGCCTTCCAGGAAACCGACATCACCGGCATCACCCTGCCCGTCACCAAGCACAACTACCTGGTGATGGACGTGCGCGATGTTGCTCCTGCCATCAAGGAAGCTTTCTACATCGCCCGCACCGGACGGCCCGGCCCCGTGCTGATAGACGTGCCCAAGGACGTGCTGGCCGGCGAGAAAATCGAATTTGAATGGCCCGAAGCAGTGGACTTGCCCGGCTACTACCCGCCCGGCGACCCGGATCCCCAGCAGGTGCGGGCCGCCGCCGATCTGATCAACCAGGCCGAGCGGCCCGTCATCCTGGCCGGCCACGGCGTGCTGATTTCCCGGGCCTGGGACGAGCTGCGCCAGCTGGCCGAAAAGGCCCAGATCCCCGTCATCACCACCCTGCTGGGCATCGGCTCCCTTCCCACCGACCACGTGCTGCACCTGGGAATGCCGGGGATGCACGGCATGGCCTACGCCAGCCTGGCCATCGACCGCTCCGACCTGGTTATCTCCCTGGGCGCCCGTTTCGACGACCGGGTAACCGGCCGGCTGTCCGACTTCGCCCCCCAGGCCAGGATAATCCACTTTGACGTTGACCCCACCGAGATCAACAAGAACGTCATCGCCGACGCCCCGGTGCTGGGCGACCTCAAGGCCAGCCTCCGCGCCCTGATCCCGGCGGTGAACTCCAACGTCCACCTGGACTGGATCAAAGAAACCGACAACCTCCGCGCCGAGCATCCTTCGCTGTTCATCCGCAAGTCCGACGTGCTGCTGCCCCAGCAGGTGATGAAGCAGTTGTCGGATGAGACCAACGGCGAATCCATCATCGTCACCGGCGTGGGCCAGCATCAGATGTGGGCCGCCCAGCACTACGCCTACAAGGATCCCAACTCCCTGATTACCTCCGGCGGCAGCGGCGCCATGGGCTACGAGGTCCCGGCGGCGTTGGGCGCCAAGGTCGGCCGCCCCGAAAAGACCGTATGGTCCATCGCCGGCGACGGCGGGTTTCAGATGACCCTGTGCGACTTGGCCACCGCCGTAGAAAACAACATCGACGTGAAGTACGCCATCCTCAACAACGGTTCCCTGGGCATGGTGCGCCAGTGGCAGGACTTCTTCTACGACAAGGACTTCTTCGCCACCATCTACAGCGGCAACCCCGACTTCGTAAAGCTGGCCGAAGCCTACGGCATCCGGGGCATCCGGGTAACCAAGCAGGAAGAGGTAGCCGGCGCCATCCAGGAAGCCATGGAAACCCCCGGCCCGGTGGTCGTCGATTTCGTGGTGAAAGAAGACGAGTTCGTGTACCCGATGATCCCCGCCGGCGAGTCGGTCCACGAAATGCTGGAAGAGCCGGAGGCTGAGCCGATCCCATATCCCGATCCCATATCCCGATCCCATATCTAGGAGTGGCTTTGAGCGCATCTAACGCCGAACAACACACCATCATCGCGTTGGTGCAGGACCGGCCCGGCGTCCTGACCCGGGTGGCCGGCCTGTTCCGCCGGCGCGGGTTCAACATCGCCAGCCTGGCCGTGGGCGCCAGCGAGCGCAAGGGCCTCTCCCGCCTCACCTTCGTCGTAACCGGCGACCAATATACCGTGGAGCAGGCCACCCGCCACCTGGAGAAGCTCATCGACGTGGTGAAGGTGTCCAACATATCCGAGGAAGACGTGGTCGCTCGCGAACTGGCCCTGATCAAAGTGCGGGCCACGCCGTCCAACCGCAGCGAAATCCTGGAAATGGTCAACCTGTTCCGGGCCAAGGTGGTGGACGTGGGTACCCTTTCGCTGGTCATCGAAACCACCGGCGAAGAGGACAAAATCGATGCCCTGTACGACCTGCTCCGCCCCTTCGGCATCCTGGAACTGATGCGCACCGGCCGCGTCGCCATGGTGCGCGGCAAGTCCGATGGCCGCGTCAGCGACGACGTCGGCTCGGAGCCGCTTTTGGCCGGACGCAACGGCGCGTCCGCGGTGGCGGCCGGCTCTACGCCGGGCCATTACGAAGGAGTCTAACGAATACCCGACACGTAGGGGCGAATAATTATTCGCCCCTACACCCAAAGCTAAAGAGTGGGACGCCGTTCCCAACGACCTTGGAAGGACAAAACAGCATGGCAGTGAACATTTACACCGAAAAAGACGCCGATATGTCGTTCCTGGAAGGGAAGACCGTCGGCATGATCGGCTACGGCAGCCAGGGCCACGCCCACGCCCTGAATCTCCACGACAGCGGCGTCAAGGTCATGGTGGGCCTGTATGAAGGCAGCGCCAGCCGCCAGGTGGCCCGCGACGCCGGGCTGGAAGTCGGCAGCGTCGCCGAGGTCGCCCAGGAGGCCGAAGTCATGATGGTCGCCATCCCCGACCACGTGCAGAAGGACGTGTACCGGGATGAGATCGAGCCCAACCTGGGGCCGGGCAAAGCTTTGATGTTCGCCCACGGCTTCACCATCCACTACCAGTTCGTGGTGCCCCCGCCCACGGTGGACGTGATGATGATTGCCCCCAAGGCTCCCGGACACCGGATGCGCGAGCACTTCGTGGAGCAGGGCATCGGCGTCCCCTGCCTGCTGGCCATCCACCAGGACGCCACGGGCAACGCCAAGAACATCGGGCTGGCCTACGCCGCCGGCATCGGCTGCGCCCGCGCCGGCGTGCTGGAAACCACTTTCAAGGACGAGACCGAAAGCGACCTCTTCGGCGAGCAGTCGGTGCTGTGCGGCGGCGTGACCTCGCTCATCAACCTGGCCTTCGAGACCCTGGTCGAGCGGGGCTATCCCCCCGAAATCGCCTACTTCGAGTGCCTGCACGAGCTGAAGATGATTGTTGACCTCATCCAGCAGGGCGGGTTCAACTATATGCGCTACTCCGTCAGCGACACCGCCGAGTACGGCGACTTGACCCGGGGCGCCCGCGTGGTGGACGACCACGTGCGCGAGAATATGCACCGGGTGCTGGACGACATTCAGAGCGGTTCCTTCGCCCGGGAATGGATGGCCGAGTGCGACGAGGGCCGGCACGAGTTCCTCCGCCTGCGCCAGGAAGCCCGCACCAGCCGCATCCACGAGGTAGGCCGCGGCCTCCGCGAACTGATGCCGTGGCTGAACCCGCGGGAGATTGAGTGATACACGCACTGTCATTGCGAGCGCAGCGTGGCAATCTCGTCGCGTCCTCGGTCGCCGTTGCCGCCACGGGATTGCCACGTCGCTACGCTCCTCGCAATGACAAAGTAGGCATATCAACCCCAAACCTTCGAGAAATCGAGGAGGCGACACATGGAGATGGAGGTACTGTGCAGAGCAGTTCACCATCGCAGTCTGGTCTTGGCGGGGCTGGCTGCGGTGGACTGCGTGTGCCTGCCCGACCTTTCCCCGACCATCAGGATGTAACGGTTAACGCCACCGCGCCCCGGCCCCTGACAATCCGGCGGCGCATCAACCCCCACGGAGGGAAAGGAAACAAAATGGCTGCTCAAGTAAAGTTCCTGGATACCACGCTGCGCGATGGCGAACAGTCCGCCGGCATCGGCATGACGGTGGACGAAAAGCTCCAGATCGCCCGCCAGCTCGCCCGCCTCAAGGTGGACATCATCGAGGCCGGCTTTGCCGCCAGTTCCCCCGGCGACTTCCAGGCCGTCCAGCGCATCGCCGAAGATGTGCAGGGCCCCATCATCTGCTCGCTGTCCCGGGCCGTCCCCGGCGATGTTGACGCCGCCTGGAACGCCATCAAGAGCTCGCCCAAGCCCCGTATCCACGTGTTCCTCTCGTCCTCGGAAATCCACCAGATGCACCAGCTGCGCAAGGACCGGGAAGACGTGATGACCATGGCCGTGGATATGGTCGCCAAGGCCAAGGGCTACTGCGACGACGTCGAGTTCTCCCCCATGGACGCCACCCGCACCAATCCCGATTACCTCTACCGGATGCTGGAAGAGGTCATCAAGGTCGGCGCTACCACCATCAACATCGCCGACACCGTGGGCTACGCCATCCCGTCGGACTTCCAGACCATGCTGCGGGACATCCAGCAGAACGTCCCCGGCATCGAGAACGTCACCTTGTCCGTCCACTGCCACAACGACCTGGGCCTGGCCGTGTCCAACAGCCTGGCCGCCATCGAGGTCGGCGCCCGCCAGGTTGAGGGCTGCATCAACGGCATCGGCGAGCGGGCCGGCAACGCCTCTCTCGAAGAGATCATCATGGCGCTGGACACCCGCAAGGACCTCTTCGGCGTCGAGTTGAACGTTGACACCACCCAGATTTACCCCAGCAGCCGCCTGGTCAGCCGCATCACCGGCATGAATGTCCAGGCCAACAAGGCCATCGTCGGCGAGAACGCCTTCCGCCACGCCTCGGGCATCCACCAGGACGGCGTGCTGAAAGACCGCTCCACCTACGAGGTGATGCAGCCCGAGCGCGTCGGCCTGCCGCCGGACGTGCAGCTGGTGCTGGGCAAGCTCAGCGGCCGGGCCGGCCTCCAGGCCCGCCTGGAAGCCCTGGGTTACTCGCTGACGCGGGAAGAAGTCACCAGCGTGTACGAGCGGTTCGTGGAGCTGGCCGACAAGAAGAACGAGGTCACCGACCGTGACCTGGAAATCCTGATGGACGAGGAGAACCGCTCCGCCTACGAGCCCATCAGCTACGCCCTGGAAACCGTCCACTTCACCAGCGGCGACAAGGACATTCCCACGGCCACCGTGCGCCTCATCGGCCCCGACGGCAACGCCAAGACCGACGCCTCCACCGGCAACGGCCCCGTGGACGCGGTCTGCCGCGCCATCGACCGGGTGATTGGCTCCACTGCTCGGATCAACGATTTCCAGGTGCAGGCCGTGTCGGAAGGCCGCGATTCGGTCGGCTCGGTGTCCATACGCATCGAAAACAACGGCCGGATGTTCTCCGGCCGCGGCGCCAACACCGACATCATCGTCGCCAGCGCCCAAGCCTACCTGAGCGCGATGAACCGGATGCTGGCCGCCGACGAGGCGGAGACGCTGCCCGCGGTGGGAACGACGCCGGACTAAGCGCGATACGCCGCCAAAAAACTGTAGGGGCGAATAATCATTCGCCCCTACGCATTTTCGAGTTGGCCCGTCGCCGGGCGTTTGCGGATGGTCACGGCCCAAAGATAGCCAGGCCATTCCACTTGGCCGTTGACGTTTTGAGTTATCAATCTCGCCGCTTCATCCGAGGGAACCTCCTCGGCAATGCGAAACCGGGGTGCGAGGCCGTTCCTCTCTGACCCACATAACGTCATGGCCAGAGGCGCGCAACAGCGAAACAGTCAACCCTGACATATTTTCATGATAGCGTTCCGTTTTAGGTGGTTTGGTTTTTGTCATTGCGAGCGTAGCGTGGCAATCTCGTTAGCGCATCAGCAGTTTTAGCCACTCGAATGCGTTGCCGGAAAACTGAACCACCTCAATTGCAACGCTACCATATTTTCATCGGCCAGTACACGCATACGCCTTTTACGCCTTTCGTTGGTTTGGTTTGGCCTTGTCGCCAAACACAGCCGCTTCAAATTCTTCCCGAGACATGGCATACAGAGGTTCGCCGGTGGCGGCGAACTGGCGGCAAGCCTCAATATCTTCCGGAGTAACTCCCGGATAGTTGGCGAGGATATCCTCTTCGCTCCACGCGCCGCCGGCCAGGTATCCTACAATCAATTCAACCGAGATTCTGGTTCCCTTGATGACCGGCTTTCCCCTGAGTACGCTGGGCATCTTTTCGATTCGGTCTTGCCAATCTGAAGTCTGCAACGCTTTATTGCGATGGCGCTCACAGTACAGCGCGATTTGCTGGCGTCGCTGGCCGTCGTCGCCAAAAACGGCGGCCTCCCATTCGGCCCAGGTCATCGGAGACAACGGCTCTCCGGTAGCGGCGAACCGCCGGCACGCCTCAATATCCTCTGCGGTAATCCCGTAACCGGCGATGATGTCCTCCTCGCCATCCCCCGTTCAGGTGTCCCACTATCTGCTCTACGGAGAGGCGCATCCCTCTGATTATGGGCTTGCCGCTCAACACTCCGGGCACTTTTCAATCCGTTCCTGCCAGTCCATGACAGCGCCTCATGCGTACCCACTTTCCGCAAACTGTCATTGCGAGCGCAGCGTGGCAATCTCGTCGCCGGAGCAAACATCGCTCACCCGTCGAGATTGCCACCCGCCAGAGGCGGACTACGCTCCTCGCAATGACAAAGTGGGTACGCGTGAGATGACAGCGCTCCTTGACTTTCGTCCGTCTGGGACGATTATAACAGCGGCATTTCGTCCCAAGTTCTGCCGTCCAGCTCCCGGCCGTTCCGTTTCTTGAAAACGCCGCCCCATTGCTTGAAGTAGAAGGGCACGCCGGCGTCAACGCACTGGTCGCGGATGTCGCGCGCCCATTCCGGCTGCATCGGGCGGGCGCCGGGGCCGGACTCGCCACCCACGATAACCCAATCGATGCCGGAGAGGTCCAGGTTGGGCAAGGGGCCGAGCAGGGGTTCCAGCGACAGGAACTTGACGGCGGCGCCGGTTTCCCGGAGCGCATCGATACGGTGGGCGTAGTCTGCGTTCTCAACGCTGACGCCCTGCCAGACTTGCGCCGGCCAGGGCAGCCGCGAGTTGAGCCTGACGACCCGCTCCGGGCGTTTGGTGAGTACTTGGTAGCGGTGCCAGTGGGCGCGGGCCATCACGTCAAAAACCGCCGCGATGAAATCGTCGGGAACCTCGTCGTGAAACAGATCGCTCATGGAGTTGACAAAAATGGAACGCGGCTTGCGCCAGCGCAGGGGGATTTCCAGCGTGTCGGAGTGCAGCGTTACCGCAAAGCCGTTGCGATACTTGGCCATGCCGGTAGCCTTGAGCCGCTTGGATAGCCGCTCCGCATAGCAGAACTTGCAGCCGGGGCTGACCTTGTTGCAGCCGGTGACGGGGTTCCAGGTGGCATCGGTCCACTCGATTTTGGAGGCGGCCATGACCTACCAGTGCCTCAGCAGCAGAAAATTCATGCTTACGCAACGGGGGATGTCTAACCATCACAACAACGGCATCTGAAACGCCCGGTCCCCCTCCGTAGCCCCCTTGCCCAGGTGAACCGCCGCGTAGCCCATCTGCCGCAGCCGCGCCGCCAGGTCGGGGAAGCCGAAGACCGTGTACACCCGCTGGGGCCGCACGGCCTGAACGTATTCCACCAGGTCGTTGGAATCGGCGTGATCGCTGTAGGGCAGGCTGGCGTCGCCCGGGCGTCCCCTTCCCCAGGGCTTGACCCCCGCGCCGGCAGCCCAGCCGGTCAGTTCCAGATACCGCGCCGATTTGCGCGGCGGGCGGTGCGCGGCGATCTGCTCCCTTGACTTCCGGCCCGGCGGGAACAGCAATACTTCGTCGTCGTGAATGTTGCCGTCGAAAACCCGGTACTCGCCGTTGAAAGTGACTCCGCCCATCTCGTATCTGCGGACAATCTCGTAAATGCCCTCCTCGCAAACCACCCTAAACCCGCCGGCCAGCAGGTGATGCAGCGCCTCCTGCGCCTTCCCCAGCCGCCAGCCCAGCACCACCGGGATTGCTCCCTGTTCCAGCCATTGGGCGATAACCCGCCGGGCCGTGCCGATGGCTTCCTCTTGAGGAGGAAAGACGTAATCCGGCCGGCCGTAGGTGCTCTCTATCACCAGCACGTCGCAGGGCACGACCTCCGCCGGTTCGTTGATGGGCGACGGCTGCGTGCGCAGGTCGCCGGTGTACAGCAGCCGCTCGCCCGTGCTGCGCCGGGTAACCAGCGTTTGCGCCGAACCCAGGCAGTGCCCCGCCGGATGCAGCGTGATGGTGTAGTCCTCAGTTTCCAGCGCCTCGCCGTAGTCCAGCGCCACCGGCTCGGAGCGCTTCAGGTAATCGCCCAGCAGCAGCCGGGTGCCGTGGGTCAGCACGGGACGACGGTGCCGCGCCGTGTGGTCGGAGTGGGCGTGCGATATGACCGACCAATCCTGCTTGCGCAAGGCATCCAGCCACAGGTCAAGTTCAGGAAGATAAACCCCTCTGTCGAAAACCACTTCCACCGGAGCAACTCTAGGCCGCCGGTTGCGGCGTCGGCGAGTATAGCATGGGCCTCCCTCGGCTCAGCGGACAGACGCTACAATAGCGCACCACTCATTAGTCGTTCGTCATGCGTTGGTAGCGTTCCGTTTTAGGTGGTTTGGTTTTTGTCATTGCGAGCGTAGCGTGGCAATCCCGTTGGCGTAGCAGCAGTTTTAGCCGCTCGGATACCCCGCTGGGAAACTGAACCACCTAAATTGCAACGCTACCTCATGCGTTCCGAATATAGACTGGCACCCCGATTCTTGCTCCTCGCGCTGGTGGTGGCTGTGTTGGTAACGGCCTGTGGTGGCGATACCGAAAACGCGGTTCCAACCATGAGCCGGCCGACGGCCACGACGGCCCCGGCCACAACCGCCCCGACACCGACCTACTCAGCCGCTCCGACTCCGGTCGAGCAGACTTACGTATTCCCGCGTCATGACGAGTTGGTCCCCCTCAACCGCGGCGATAGGTACGTCTATGGCGAACTGTCGCTGGTGGGCAATTGCTTGCGGATATCCTACATTGACCAGGTTGACCGCGAGGGTACACGCCACGGCCTGTTGGTGGCGTGGCCGGCCAATTTCGACGTGCGGACCGGCGGCGATGGAGCCGAAGTAATCAGACCTGACGGGATTGTAGCCGCTGCCGAAGGGCAAACGCTTCGACTATCAGGCAAAAAGGTCTCGCGCCAGTCGGCGGCGGTTGACCAGTGGGATTGGCAGGGCGGCGACGCGGACCATTGCGCCGGCCCCTTTTGGCTGGTCGGCGACGAGGTCACCGCCGTGACGCCTGGTACTTCGGGCGCCAAGCCGGCCGATGGCATCCATTTCCCGCGCCTGAACCACCAGCGCGGCCCCATCGTATCCCCGCAGGCGGCTGCGGAGGGAAGGTTGGCATTGCACGGCCGCTGTCTTCTGCTGGAAACGCCCTACCCACCTGGGGCTTACCTCGTGGTCTGGCCTCCGGGTTTCAGAGCCCATAAGACGGTGGACGCCATCGTCGTGATGAACGGTGGCGGGAGCGTCATCGCTCAGACCGGCGATGACGTCACGCTGGGAGGGCGCAGCGGCAAAGCCGGCTCCGATTACTCGGATGAGTGCCCCGGGGCGTATTTCCTGGCTTACTCGGTCCAACCGGCCGGTCAGTAATCGCAAATGCCCCGCCTTCCCGCTTGCGGTATAATCCCTGCCATCCGCGCCGGCCCGGTATCCGCCGCATAAACGCATCCGTCCGGCGCAAAACAGGAGATGCTTGATGCCAGGTCAAATTGGCGACGTTGCGCCAGATTTCACGCTGCCGTCACCCCATGACGGCGACATCACCCTCAGCAACTACCGCGGCAGCAATTCCGTCGTGCTGTCCTTCCACGTCCTCGACTTCACCAGTGGTTGAACGGACCAGGCGACCTCGTTCCGCCGTTTCAACGAGCGGTTCCAGGAGCTAAATGCCCAGGTGCTGGGCATCAGTTGCGACCACGTTGCGGCCCACCGGGCCTGGACCACCACCATGGGCGGCCTGCCCTACCCCGAGCTGTCCGACTGGCATCCCAAGGGACAGGTGACCACCGCCTACGACCTTTGGAACGAAGAGCGCGGCGCCGGCACCCGGGCCGTCATCATCGTGGACAAGGAAGGCGTGATCCGGTACCGCGAGACGTACCAGCCGGGCGCCCTTCCCGACCCGGAAACCATCCTGCAAGCGGTGGCCGATCTGGGCTAGCGAACAAAAGAAAAAGGGGCGGGTTTCAAACCCGCCCCTCAAGAATTAGGCCGTGTTGACATTTCACCGTCATTGCCGCTTCACTAACCGTCATTCCCGCGAAAGCGGGAATCCAGTGGCCGAAATCGTAAGCAATCCTTCTCGTTTCTTCATATCGCAATCTCTGGATTCCGGCTTCCGCCGGAATGACGATGGTTGGGGAATGACGGCTCGGGGCACGGGGCCGCTATCCGCCGATTCCTTCAATGCGATACTGCACCGCGCCCCGGGGCGTGTTGATGGTTACTTCTTCACCGGCGCTGCGGCCCATCAAAGCTTCTCCGATGGGCGAAACCGTGGATATTTTGCCGGCCGACACGTCGGCCTCGCGCACGTCCACCAACGTAAAGACCCGCTCCTGTTGGGCAGTCAGGTCATGCAGGGTAACCCGCGAGCCGATGGCGACCCGCTCCGTGTTGGCGTTGGCCGCATCGACGATCTCGACATTGGCCAAATCGTTTTCCAACTGCCGGATGCGGCGTTCCGTCAACTGCTGCTGTTCCCGGGCGGCGTCCAGAGGAGCGTTTTCACGCACGTCTCCGTCGCTGCGGGCCAGCCGGATTGCTTCCCGTATCTGGGGAACTTCACCCCGCAGGCGTTGCAGTTCGGCCTGCAGCTCGGTATGCCGTTGCTGGCTGAGGCGGGCGCTGGGGGTGCCGGTGGTGGTGCCGTTATGGTTGGCGTTCTGGAAGCGGCGGCGGTTGCGGCGCGGCGCGGCGGCGTAACGCGCCAGGCTGTTCTCCGTCCAGCCGCGACGGTTGGCGAAGGTCAGAAACTTCTTGACCGGGTCCAGCCGCGAGGACGGGTCCTCCACGTTTTCCGTGGTCCACTTGGCGTATTCGCCGACTTCGATAGCGTGGAGCGTCGAAATGAGCTTGTCGCGGCCGATTCTGGCCTGGAAACGCAACAGCTCCTGCTGGCCCTGCAATGCCTGTTTGCTCTCTTTGAGGTGATCCACGAACAGATTAATCGCTTGCGAAATCGAGAGGGGCTGATTGTTGGTCAACTGTCCTTCCTCCGGTTCGGGATTACTATCGGTGTCCCACGTGCCGAACATCATAGCATTTGCCCAGCCCGCGGGCAAATGCTGACGGCACCGGTACCGTTCCGTTTTAGGTGATTTAATTTGGCAAAACGCCGTGGTCAGTGCGGGTAGGGGCGAATAATTATTCGCCCCTGCGCGGGAAAACCACCTGAATTGCAACGCTACCCGGCGCCTCATGCGTACCCACTTCCCGGCGGGAAGTTGTCAGAAGCAGGATGCGCTGGATTGATTGGATTTACCCGATTGGCTGGATACCTGCCGTCGGACCGCTCCATCCAATCCTGATAATCCGCCAAATCCGGTAAATCCGGCTTCTGACGATTTCACGGAAGCGGGTACGCGTGAGCCGGATTTATCAAATCGAAAGGATTTCCAGGATCGGCTGTCTCTGCCGTCGGACCGTCGCAATACTGATAATCCGCCAAATCCGGTAAATCCTGCTTCTGACATTCCTCCGCCGGAAAGTGGGTACACATCATGAGGGGGGCATTCCCTCACGCGTACCCACTTTCCCCAAACTGTCATTGCGAGCGCAGCGCGGCAATCTTCCCCAAACTGTCATTGCGAGCGCAGCGCGGCAATCTTCCCCAAACTGTCATTGCGAGCGCAGCGCGGCAATCTCGTCGAGGTAACGAACGTCGCTCTTGGAACGAGATCGCCATCCGCCAGCGGCGGACTTCGCTCCTCGCGATGACAAACTGGGCACGCGGGAGCCATTTTGGTAGCTTGTCAGAAGCAAGATTTACCGGATTTATAGGATGTACCGGATTGGGTGCGACGCTGCCGTCGGATGATCTCAATCCTGATAATCCGTCAAATCCTGGAAATCCTGCTTCTGACATTCCTCCGCCGGAAAGTAGGCACACATCATGAGGGGGCAGGGCTATCGCATATGGCCGGTTTAACGCCCGTCATTCCGGCGAAAGTCGTAGATGCGCCTGTGGCGCGCCGGAATCCAGTGGCCGAATTCGTTAGCCACGTTTCAGATTCATATACTGTTTGACCAATGGACTCCGGTTTTCGCCGGAGTGACGGGTGAGTAATTTCATATGCGATAGCCCTGCATGAGGGGGCATTCCCTATTGACTTCTAGCGGATGGCAGTCTATTTTACGTCGGGCCTTTCAGGGCAGTCTAAATGCTGCCCTATTTTTTCGGAATTCGGAGGTTTTGACTGATATGAGGCACCGATGGCTCCCGTTACCCCGACTGTTCGCTTTCGCTCCATTGGTTATCGCCCTGATAGTGGCGGTAGCCTGCGGAACGGCCGAGGAGGCGCCCGCTGCTGCGCCGGCGGCGCCGGCAACTGAGGCCCCCGCCGCGGCGGCCGCGCCGGCGCAAAGCGCTCCCGCCGCCAGTTCCGGGGCCGGGTCGGGCGCGAGCTCCGGCCAGGCCGCGGCCGCGGCTACCGCCGTCCCCCAGGCAACCGCTGTGCCGCAAGCCCCGGACGTGGTGAAACCCAGGGGGACGCTGACCTTCGGATTGCCCCTCGTCGCCCCGTTCCACGTTTTCCCGACGGTCACGGAAGGCGCCGGGTATCACCATAACGGCTACACCACCGCCGAGACCCTGCTTTACATGAATGAAGACAAGGAAATTGTTCCCTGGCTGTTCAAGGAATGGAGCGTCGCCCCTGACGGCGTCACCTGGACCTTCAAGCTGGTGGAAGGCGCTCAGTTCCACAAGGGCTACGGGGAACTGGATGCGGAAGGCGTCCTCTGGAGCCTGATGATCAGCGGCGGCGAGAGCTCCCGGGTGGCGTTCAACACCCATATCCGCCGGATCTGGGGGCTCGGCGGAGACGTCAAGGAAGGCACGACCATTACCGGCGTCATCGACGAAGGGCGGGCCAAGGCCATCGACAAGTACACCATCGAGGTGAACACCGGGACGCCACAGTACGATACCCTGGGTCTGCTGGCTCGTCCCCACGTCAACATCATCAGCCAGAAGCAACTGGAAGAGGTCGGCGTGGACGCGGCCAGCCGGAACATTGCCGGAACCAGCCCATGGGAGTTCCAGGAACACCAGAGCGACCAGTTCACCCGGTGGGGCGCGGTGGAAAACCACTGGCGTAAGACCCCTGAGTTCGCCGAATTGAGGTGGCTGCACATCCCCGAGGAGTCTACCCGCGTGGCGAACTTCCTCACCGACGGACTCACGGCGATGGAAATGAACCTCGACTCCATCGCCGCGGTGGCGGATCACCCCGGCACCAAATTCGTGCGGATCGCCGGCGGCAGCGGCGTGAGCATGGCCTTCTACGGCAACTACTACGTGGGAGTGAACCCCGACGGCTCCCGCACCCCGGAACACGAGGAAAGAGTCCCCGGCTTCGATCCCTCTTTGCCCTGGATTTCCGGCAACCCGGACCCCGCATCCGAGGAATGGCAGAACGCCGCCAAGGTGCGCACCGCCCTGTCCATCGCCATTGACCGCCAGCTGATCTCGGATACGCTGCTCAGCGGCGAGGCCATCCCGGACTCCCTGCCGGCGTGGGCCTTCCACCTGGACAAGTTGCCGGCCGAGTACCGGCAGTGGGAGTTCAACCCGGAGAAGGCCAAGCAGCTGCTGGCCGAGGCCGGCTATCCCGACGGGTTTGACATCACCCTCACGCCCCTGGGCGGCTCGAATTACCTGGAAGTAACCTCCGCCATCGCCCAGATGTGGGCCCAGATCGGCGTCGAGGCTGACCAGCAGAACCTGCCCTACAAGACCTTCCGCCCCGGCATCGTGACCCGCACCTACAACCAGGCGTACCAGCACACCCACGTGGCGGTGGATCCCCTGGACCGCTGGTCCACCGCTTTCAACCACGAGAGCGCCTGGAACTTCGGCATGGACCACCCCATCCTTACGGATTACATGAACGAAGCCCAGGGCACCGTTGACGACGCGGCGCGGTACGAGATCATGGCCGAGGCGGCGAAATTCGTGTACGACAACGCCCTGAGCGTCGGCCTCTATGCCCAGAACATGGTCTTTGCCCTGAACGCGGACACGACCAACTGGGACGAGCACCTGAACTACGCCGAAACCCGCGACCTCACCGGGTTCGAGTACGCTCCCAATCTCACTCAGTAAGGTCGGGAGGGTGTCAGGAAACATCCGGATGGCTTCGGCCCGGCCGTAAGTTATCTTGACCGCAACCATCTTCACCATCGCTGGGCGCGCCGGGCTTGGATTTCTTATAGCCCTCGTGCTCAGCTATGTGGGAGTATGGGTCGCATGGGGCCTGTACTATTTCTTCACCGACACCTCATCCAAGCTGCTCCGGGATGCCATGTTTCTGGCCGGCGCGGCAGTTGGGGCCGGACTGGGCGGGTCTCTGACCTGGCTGCGCCTGGACGGTAATTCTTTGCCGGTGATCTTGCTGATTGGAGCCACGGGACTTGCGGGCGGGATTGTCGGGTCCTGGCTCGGGTACGAATACGCGCTGAACCGAGAGATCAAGTGCTGCTCCGATCCTCCCATCAACGCCTTCTCCCACGCGGCGTTGGGCGCAACCGTGGCCGCCAACCTGGCAACCCTGCTGCTCGGCGTAGTGAGAGAAATCGTCACCTTCAGGCGATAAGACCCTCATGCTTACCCACTTTGTCATGGCGATAAGACCCTCATGCGTACCCACTTTGTCATGGCGATAAGACCCTCATGCGTACCCACTTTGTCATTGCGATAAGACCCTCATGCGTACCCACTTTGTCATTGCGAGGAGCGCAGCGACGTGGCAATCTCGCTGAATTGAGCGACGACTCCTCCGGCAACGAGATTGCCGCGCTGCGCTCGCAATGACAGTTCAGGTGAAAGTGGGTACGCGTGAGGATAAGACCGGGTTGAACGTAGCTGAACTTTTGATGCTGGGATCTTGACATGCAACGGTTTTTGGTACGCCGATTTTTCCTGATGATAATCACGCTCCTCGCGGTGTCGATGATCATCTTCGTCATGGCGCGGGTTGGTGGTGACCCAAGGTCACTGCTCCTGGATGATCATGCCACCCAGGAGCAATGGGAGCTGCTGGGCGAGGAGCTGGGACTGGATAAGCCCCTCTATCACCAGTACGCGATTTTCATGGGTGGGGTGTTGCGCGGCGATTTCGGCGAGTCAATCAGCCAGCGCCGGCCGGTGCTGGAGGTAGTCGCCGAAAAAATCCCGGCGACGCTCCAACTGGGCGGGGCCGCCTTCCTGCTCGCGCTGGTTGTCGGGATACCCCTCGGCGTGATGTCGGCTGTCCTGCGGGGCAGCGTTCTGGACCAGATCGGCCGGGCCGTGGCTTTGATCGGACAGGCGGCGCCGTCTTTCTGGCTGGGCATCATGTTCATTTTCTTCTTTGCCGTGTACTTGGGCTGGGCGCCCCCTTCCGGCCGGCAGGACTGGAACAGCTTCATCCTGCCCACGGTCACCCTGGCCTGGGGCGGGTTCCTGGCCGGCAGCCTGCGGTTGATGCGCTCGGCGATGCTGGACACCCTGGACTCGGAATACATCAAGCTGGCCCGGGCCAAAGGGCTGCCCGGCCGGGCGATCATCTGGAAGCACGCCTTTCGCAATGCCCTGATACCGCCCTTGACCCTGGCCGGCGTATCCATGCCGGCCATCCTTACCGGCTCCATCACCACCGAACTGGTATTCGCCTGGCCCGGAATGGGCCAACTGGCAGTGCAGGCCCTCTGGTCGTCCGACTACCCCCTGATCCAGGGGCTGACCATCATGTTCACCTTGGGGTATGTATTCATCGCGCTGATTGTTGACATCCTCTACGCTTACATCGACCCCAGAATCCGATACTTGTAGGAAATACGGATCCTCAGCGAGCGCAGCACCCCCCGCCACGCCGAGGATCCGCCTTTCCAGAGCAGGCCCCGGAGAAGCCAAATGGCCAACGCTACAGTTTTGTCTCCCTCCCAACCCGTCATCGTGCGGGCGCTCCGGGCCATGGCGCGCTGGCGCCGCCCGGTGCTCATCATTCCGGTGCTTATCCTGACCTCGGTAGTGGTCGCCGCAGTCACCGCCGACTGGATCTCCCCCTATGACCCGGAAGTAGGTGACCCGAACCACCGTCTTCAACCGGGGTTCTGGGGGTACGAGCCGGTTCCACCCGTGATCGTGACCAAAGAGGTGGTGGCGGTAATCAGCCCCAGCGACATTGAAAAACAGAAAACCCAGATCACCGAATACAACGCCCGGCAGATCGACCCCAACGCGGTTATCGGCGATAAACTGGATGTGGTCGTGCGGGAGGGCATCGATACGTTTTACATTCTGGGCACCGACCACTTGGGGCGGGATCTGTTCACCCGGATCATCTATGGCGCGCGCGTTTCCCTGGTGATGGCCGGTCTGACGCTGCTGGTGGGCGGCACCATGGGCACGCTGCTCGGCCTCACCGCCGGATGGTACGGCGGGTGGATCGACGAGGTCGTAATGCGCATGGTGGACATCATACTTGCGCTCCCCCTGATCCTGGTCGCCTTGGTATTGGTGGTGGCCCTCGGACCATCCTTCCAGCTGATCATCGTGATCATGGCGATAGCCATCTGGCCGCTCTTCACCCGCGTGGTGCGGGGCGAGGTGCTGCGCGTCAAGACCGCAGACTACGTCGCCTTGGCCCGCGTGGCCGGTGCCGGCACTATTCGCATCATGTTGGTTCACATCCTGCCGGGAATCGCCAACAGCGTGATTGTGGTGGCGACCCTCCTGGTGGGGGTGGTCATCCTGCTGGAGGCCGCCCTCAGCTTCCTGGGGGCCGGCGTGCCGCCGCCGACGCCAGCCTGGGGCTCCATGCTCTCCGAGGGCCGCGACCGCATCGCCATCGCGTGGTGGATTTCGACCCTGCCGGGCCTGGCCATCTTCCTGACGGTGCTGTCCCTGAACCTGTTCGGCGACTGGCTGCGAGATGCCCTGGACCCCAGGCTGCGGCAACTGGAGTAGCCATAGCCCCGCCAACCGCCGGGGCAACCCAGGGTCTTTCGGTTTTCACATTTGTCATTGCGAGCGCAGCGAAGCAATCTCGTCGAGGCGCTGGCGGCTTGCCATAAACGGGTCTGTTCCAACGACGAGATTGCCAGATTTGTCAAAGATCGGGCTACGCTCCTCGCAATGACAACCGAAAGACCCTGCGGGGCAACCCCTTGTGGCTGCCCCTACGAATGTCTGCGCCGGCGGATTGGCGGGTCTTCCCGGGCGCGCCCGGTTGCGCCAAGCCAACCACCCTATGCTATGCTACCGCTGAAAACCAAACGGAGCGGAGGCAGCGACAGGGTCTTTCGGTTTTCACATTTGTCATTGCGAGCGCAGCGAAGCAATCCCGTCGAGGCGCTGGCGGCTTGCCATAAACGGGTCTGTTCCAACGACGAGATTGCCAGATTTGTCAAAGATCGGGCTACGCTCCTCGCAATGACAACCGAAAGACCCTGCGGGGCAACCCCTTGTGGCTGCCCCTACGAATGTCTGCGCCGGCGGATTGGCGGGTCTTCCCGGGCGCGCCAAGCCAACCACCCTATGCTATGCTACCGCTGAAAACCAAACGGAGCGGAGGAAGCGACCACCATGAAGGCGATCCAGATTACCGAATACGGCGGCCCGGAAGTGATGCAGTACGTTGACCTGCCCGACCCCACCGCCGGCCCCGACCAGGCGGTGGTGGATGTCCAGGCCGTCGGCGTCAACTTCACCGACATCTACAGCCGCATGGGCGTCAACCCTCCGGGGCTGCCCTGGGTGGCCGGCGTGGAAGCCGCCGGGGTAGTGCGCGAGGTTGGCCCCGGCGTGGACCACGTTGCCGTGGGCGACACGGTGGCCTATTGCAGCCACCCGGGTTCCTACGCCGAGCGGCAGGCGGTGCCGGCCTGGCGTCTCATCAAGATGCCCGAGGGCCTGTCCGCCCGCGACGGCGCCGCGGCCATGCTCCAGGGCATGACCGCCCACTACCTCTGCTACGACACCTACCGGGTGCAGCCCGGCGACCGGGTGCTGGTCCATTCCGGGGCCGGCGGCGTGGGCCTCCTGCTCATCCAGATGTGCAAGGCCCTGGGCGCCTACGTCTATTCCACCGTGTCCACCGAGGCCAAGGCGGAGCTGGCTCGCGGGGCCGGCGCCAACCACGTGATCCTGTACACCCAGCAGGACTTTGCCGACGAGATCAACCAGGCCACCGATGGCGCCGGCTTGCAGGCGGTGTACGACGCCGTGGGCAAGGACACCTTCGACCAGAGCATCGCCTGCCTCGCTCCACGCGGCTACATGGTGCTGTACGGCCAGGCCAGCGGCCCGGTGGAAGCCATGGACCCCCGCGTGCTGGGCAACGGCTCCAAGTTCCTGACCCGGCCCGGCCTGGGCGACTACACCAGGAACCGGAAGGAACTGGAGCAGCGGGCCGGCGCCGTCCTGGGCTGGGTCCAGTCCGGCGAGCTGAACCTGCGCGTCGAGCACCTGTTCGCCTTGTCCGACGCCCCCGAAGCCCACCGCCAGCTGGCCGGCCGCGCCACCACCGGCAAGATTATCCTGACCCCGTAGAGCGCGCCCAACACCCGATGTGTAGGGGCGAATAATTATTCGCCCCATAGGCATCAAGTTAAGCGTTATCGTCCAGGGCGAGCAATAATTGATAGGCGCTGGGGCGTTGCCGACGCCCTTCAATTCTACACCCGGCGCGCAGGCATAAGCCAATCTGTTCGATGACGGTGGCCAGGGCCATTATTCCGGTCATGGCGCTGGCAAGCATTACGGCGTAGCGGCGGACCGTATGCGCAGCCTTGACCAGACTGCGGTTCGGGTACATCCAGACCGCAGTCAGCAAGGTCCAGTGCAGGATGACCATGGCTACCAGTTTGGCATAGACCTCGCAGAGTATCCGCCAGGGGTTTGCCGAGCGCCAGCGGTCAATGCCGCCGCGCTGTTTCCACAGCTTGAAAAGCAGTTCAATCTGCCAGCGGGCGCGGGCCAAGATCAAGGCTTCCTCCCGGTTCAGCAGGGCCACGGGCGCGTTGGTTACGTAAATGGTCCAATCGCAGAGAGCCAGACGGGCTTTGCTGGGTTGCTGCTGTTTCTTGCGGGCTTGGTCTTTCAGTTGACGGCGCCGCTGGGCGCCTACTTCCGGGGGTACTCTGGCGCCCAGCAGACGGACGGGCAAGCGGTGGGCACTGCCCAGCAATACCGGCTGGTCGATGCTGGTGGCGGCGGGAGTGGACAGCAACCGCGCCAAGTCCAGTTCGGCGCCGTCGCACTGGTAGAGTTTGGTGCCGGTCTTGTACCGGGACAGGAAATAGCCGCTTTGCTGGGCTATTTCCCGGAAGGTGTCCAGGCGGTAATACCCCAAATCGGCCAGGCGCAAAGCCCCCGGCGGTAGCGGCGCGCTCTGCACTGGGGAATGGCTGTCCGGGGTCCGGCCATGATCCAGGAAGGGACCCAGCATCCGGCCCGTGGTCAAGTCCAGCCGCACTTGCAACTTCAACGCCGACTGTCCGTAGGAACCGCTGCCGCCGCAGCCCGCCCAGATTTCCCGCAGTGCATCGGGCAGCATGACCACTGAACTATCTTGCACCAGCACGGCGCTGAACCGCTGCAATACCGGAATGGCCACCGGCTCCGCGGCAATCACCTCCACTACCGCTGCCGCCAGGACTTGCCGCAAACACTCGGCCGCCCGAGGGGTGAACCGCTGGAACAGGGCCTGCGAGCTGATTTCCACCCCCAAGGTGGCCGCCATCTGGGTCAGGGAGCACAGGCTGGCGTCCGGGTCCGCCAACCACCCGAAAACCAGGGTCTGCGTGAAGATACTGCCGCTGAGTTTGGAACGTCGCTGGACCAGTCCTGTCGCCGCGGCGGCTTGCTCGGCGCCGGCGGCGAGAACCTCGCTCATAGCCTGGGCAACTTCTGGTACACTGCTCATGGGAAGCTCCGGTGGCGATTGATTGGAATGCAATCACCATCTTACCGGTAGCTTCCCATTTGTACCCCCTAACTTGATGCCTATGGGGCGAATAATTATTCGCCCCTACACTGATTTACCTACCATGGCAGCAACGCAACCGGCAACCCCGTGGCCCGCCCCCCGGGGCATCATCCTTTCCGACCTGGATTGGGTCGCCGATACCGCCCGGCGGTTCCAGCTTGACGGGTTGGAAATACCCGCCGGGTCGGTGGTGCTGGAACGGATCTCCGCCACCGGCGGACGCTGTTTCTGCTATCCCGACGGGTCGTGGTTGATTGGGTTGTCCCTGCCCCGATTACAGCGCGGCGGCCGGCGCAGCATGGAGGGCATCCTGGCCCACGAACTGCTCCACGCCTGGTTGTGGGCGCTGCATCAGTACCAGGGACACGGGCCGGTCTTCGAGGGGCACGCTTCAGTCCGTGGCATTCCGCGATGGTGTTCGGCATACGACGAAGTTCGTCGTCAGGGGCCGCAACAGTTGGCGTTGTTCGACACTGCCGCACGGGATCCGGCTTCACCCTTGTAGCCCGAAACTGCCATCCCGGTTTTCGAACTTTGCCGATGCAATCAAAACCATTCCAGTCTATCAGTCCGCCCCCGCGCCGCCAAAGCGCGTATCGCAACGACTTTTCTTGATTTTTTCGCAAAAATCGCCTCTAATTTGACATTATGGCCCCTTCAGGCTAAACTGCCGCCTAGTCAAACGCAGGTCTGCACGAACATCAACCTGCCCTTAAGCAAGGAGGCCATATGAGTGCAGCCGCGCTGATAGCGCAACGACAATCGTCGGAACCTGACTCTACGCCGTCCCGCGCCGTGCGGGACGAGCCTAGCGTCAGTTTTATTTGTGGATGCCTGCTGCCCTTCGGGGTGTTCCCCATCCGGGGTCGTGCCAGGCACCAACTGCCCTGCGAGCCTTAGCTGCTCTCAGCCTAAATCGGGCGGCGGAAGTAGCGTTCCGCCATACGCCTATTCCACCGGGTTCCAGCCGCAACGCCGGCTGTGGGCCGTTCGTCCTCTTGCGGGCGCCGTCCCCAGCCGTAAGGCTTAGTATTGGCCGGCTGCGACGGCAAACCGGGCCGAATGCCGGCCCAAAACCCAAAATCGCCAACCAAGATTGGCCATCGCACACGAGGAGTGAATATGAGGGAAGTTCTGAGATCCAAGATCCACCGCTGTTGGGTAACCAGCGCCAACCTGGGCTACGTGGGCAGCATCATCATTGACCGGGATTTGATGGAACAGACGGACATCGTGGCCTTCGAGAAGGTCCAGGTGCTGAACATCAACAACGGCCAGCGTTGGGAGACCTACGCGCTGCCCGGCGAGCGCGGCAGCGGCACCATCGCGGTGCAGGGCGCGGCCGCCCGTCTCTGCCAGGAACGCGACTGCCTCATCATCCTCGCCTTTGAGGTCACCGACGAGCCGGTGGAACCCCGCATGGTGCTGGTTGACGAAAACAACCGATTCCTCGAGTGGATCGAAGGGTCCATGTACGCCGAACCCCAGCCCGAGCCCGTCGCGCTTTTCTGAGCCGGAAACGGAACAATACTATGACGCTGAGGATGCCCTCTACCGTTCCTTTCGGGATGCAGAGGGCATCCTGCACTGGAGCATAAAGGAGCTGAACCAATATGGTAACCCGGCACCGGTTCTCCGAGCAGGAAACCGAAAATTACTATGACGCGGAAGATGTGATCTACCGCTCGGTGTGGGACGCCGAGGGAACCGTCCACTGGGGCGTATTCGACGGTGATCCCGCCCCGGACGGCGCCATCCGCGAGGAGTTTCGGGCCGCCGGTATCCGCCTCAACGAGTTGATGGTGGAATACGCGGGCATCGACTCGGGTTCCCGCGTGCTGGACGTGGGCTGCGGCAACGGCACCAACGTAATCTGGGTCGCCCGGAACACCGGCGCCAATGCCACCGGCATTGACCTCAGCGGTGTCCGCATCGCCAACGCCGTCGCATCCCTGGAGCAGGTGCCTGAACTCGCCGACAAGCTCGCCTTTGAAAAGGCTTCGGCCACCGACTTGCCCTTCGCGGAAGGCGCTTTCACCCACGTTTGGAGCCAGGCCACCATCTATCATGTGCCGGACAAGGTGAAGGTTCTTGAGGAAGCGTACCGTGTCCTGGAACCGGGCGGGCAGTTCATCTTCGACGACCTGATCAAGCCCACGTCCGACATCAGCGAATCGGCCCGCCAGTTCGTGTACGACCGCCTGCTGTTCGACACCGACTTCAGCTTCTATTCCTACATCGACGCCCTGCGCGAAATCGGCTTCAAGGTGCTGCAAGCCCGCGACCTGTCCTCCCACCTGGCCCGCAGCTACACCTACCTCTCCAACCTGGCCGCCATCGCCGAGGGACCCGAAGGCTACCAGGACCGTTTCGACTACCTGACCGACGCCTACCTGAAGACCGTGGACGCCATCAACAACGACGAGCTGGGCTGGGCCCAATACCTCTGCATCAAGCAGTAGGCCAACCAGACTTGTCATTGCGAGCGCAGCGCGGCAATCTCGTCGTCGGGTGAGTCACGTTTAGCCAGCAAGATTGCCAGATTTGTCAAAGATCGGGCTTCGCTCCTCGCAATGACATAGGACTTACGCACTTGAACCTGTCATTGCGAGCGCAGCGCGGCAATCTCGTAGCGCGAGCCGGCGCCCAACCGCGTAACTCCTATGACAAACGGCCTATGGCTGAGGCAGAGCGCCCCCTCTTTTACCCAATTCGTCACGGAGCAGAACAACCATGCCTGAATCAGGAAATATCAGCTCGGAAGACCGCGTCCAGTGGGTCTATTCGTCCACCACCAACGACGAGTTGGCCGAGCGGTACGACCAGTGGGCCAAGGAATACGACGACGACCTGGAGAACACCTTCGTCTGGCTGGCCCCGCGTATGGGCGCCGAAACGCTGGCGGAACACGTCGCCAGGGACGCCAAAATCCTCGACGCCGGCGCCGGCACCGGCCTGGTGGGCGTGGAGTTGCAGCGCCTCGGCTACGGCGACATCTGCGCCATGGACCTCTCCGAGGGGATGCTGGACGAAGCCCGCTCCAAAGGATGCTACAACGACTTCCGCCGGATGGCCCTTGGCGACCATCTTGGCTTTGACTCCGACGCCTACGACGCCGTCATCAGCATCGGCGTGTTCACGCCCGGCCATGCGCCGCCCAACTCCTTCGTGGAACTGTGCCGCGTCACCCGGCCCGGCGGCCACATCGTCTTCAGTATGCGCCCCGACACTCACGTCGAGCTGGGCTTCAAGGACCAGCAGGACGCCCTGGCGGACAGCGGCGCCTGGTCCCTGGTGGCGGTCACCGAGCCGTTCCAGCCCTTGCCCAAGGGCGAGCCGGAAGTGATGCACCAGATCTGGGTGTACCAGGTCAACTGAAACCGGCGATCACTCGCGGGTCTCCATGGGCAGGCCCTGGTCGTGGACTTCCAGGATGCACTCCGGGCAGCGGTGGCCGGGGTCATGCCCGGTGGCCGGCCAGATGTCATCGCCCTTGACGCCACAGAGGAAGAAGGGTTCCACTTCCTCGATCCCCAGGCTTTCCAGGTAGTGAACCACGCCCTGCTTACGAGGATTGTCGTACCACCACGGCGTGAGGCTGCGCGCCAGGGCGTGGATGTTTTCCTTGAAGTCGTCGGAGTATTGCTCCGGGTCGTCGGGAATGTCCACCATCCAGCGGTTCCCGCTGGGACCGCCTTCCCTGGCGGCCTGGAGCTTGCCGTCTCGGATGTTCTTGCGAATGACGTCCTGCGAAACGTTCAGGATCCGTGAAGCTTCCTGGATGGTAACCCGGGGCATAACGCACCTCAATCAGCGGCGATAATCAAACGGCTGCCCTATTTCTACCACTAACCCGGCAGGGCGGCAAGTCGGGATCGCTCCTCACGCGTACCCACTTTGTCATTGCGAGCGCAGCGCGGCAATCTCGTCAGCGCAGCGTGGCAATCTCGTCAGCGCAGCAGACAGACTCATGCGTACCCACTTTGTCATTGCGAGCGCAGCGTGGCAATCTCGTCAGCGCAGCGTGGCAATCTCGTCAGCGCAGCAGACAGACTCATGCGTACCCACTTTGTCATTGCGAGCGCAGCGTGGCAATCTCGTCAGCGCAGCGTGGCAATCTCGTCAGCGCAGCAGACAGACTCATGCGTACCCACTTTGTCATTGCGAGGAGCGCAGCGACGTGGCAATCTCGCTGAATTGAGCGACGACTCCTCCGGCAACGAGATTGCCGCGCTGCGCTCGCAATGACAGTTCAGGTGAAAGTGGGTACGCGTGAGAGCAGACAGAGGCTTGTTGTGAACAGCCGTGACACCTCAACGGCAGCGTTCAATTTAGGTGGTCTGATTGTCGTCATTCCGGCGCAAGTCGTAGATGCGCCTTTGGCCTACCGGAATCCACGCTCACGCGTACCCACTTTCCCCAAACTGTCATTGCGAGCGCAGCGCGGCAATCTTCCCCAAACTGTCATTGCGAGCGCAGCGCGGCAATTTTCCCCAAACTGTCATTGCGAGCGCAGCGCGGCAATCTCGTCGAGGTAACGAACGTCGCTCTTGGAACAAGATCGCCATCCGCCAGCGGCGGACTTCGCTCCTCGCGATGACAAACTGGGTACGCGTGAGCCATTTGGTAGCGTTCCGTTTTAGGTGGTTTGGTTTTTGTCATTGCGAGCGTAGCGTGGCAATCCCGTTGGCGTAGCAGCAGTTTTAGCCGCTCGGATACCCCGCTGGGAAACTGAACCACCTAAATTGCAACGCTACCGAGCCATTTTGGTAGCTTGTCAGAAGCAAGATTTACCGGATTTACAGGATGTGCCGGATTGGGTGCGACGCTGCCGTCGGATGATCGCAATCCTGATAATCCGTCAAATCCGGGAAATCCTGCTTCTGACATTCCGCCCCCGGAAAGTGGGTGCGCGTGAGGGAATCCACGAACCCGCCAATCCAAAAATCCCGTCCATCCTGTGCATCCATGTAAAGAAACCACCTGAAACGGAACGCTACCGAGTGACACCCGCCCCTTGCATACTCGCACATCAGTTCTCTACACTATACCTCACGCGTAAGGCAGCAAGCCCAAGGCCACGGCCCACCTGCCTAAATCACATCTGAATATCGGGTTCACAGGGTTCGGGTAATCACGGCCAACCGCTGCTACCGTACATGGTCGCAGATGCGCCTGTGGCGGACAGCACGTCGGATCCCATTGCACCGCTGGCTATCGCAAAGGCCGGTAATATCCCCGGTACCGCATAGACCAGTACGGCGGGTCTCACCACCGCTGCGCGAGGGTGGTTCATTCACAATGAACCGTCAGCACGCGCAAACCTAGGAGATCAATTCGCAAAAACGCTCTCTGGCCGTAGCGCCGACAACCCGAACCCCCGAACCCGAAACCAGCCAACCAACTACCCAGCCAAACCGGCAAAGGAGGAACACCCCATTTTGACAACTCTGAAACATCCATCGGGCCGCGCTCACCCCACCGCCGCCGTGGTCCGCGGGTCTTCCAGCGTGTCGGCCAGGGAACCGCCCGGCGGCACCATGGGAAACACGTTGGTCTCCCGCTCCACCACGAACTCGATCAGGAACGGGCCGTCATATTCCCGGGCCTGCCGCAGCGCGTCGGCCACGTCCTCCTGGTGCTCCACCCGTAGCGCCGGAATGTCGTAGGCGTTGGCCAGCTTCACGTAGTCCGGGCCGGGCATGGGCACTTCTTTCAGGTGCCCCTCGAAGAACATCTCCTGCCACTGGCGCACCATGCCCAGGTAGCCGTTGTTGAAAATGGCGATCTTGATGGGCAGCTTCTCCTGCACCGCCGTAACCAGCTCTTGCAGGGTCATCTGAAAGCCGCCGTCGCCGGCCACCGACCACACCGTCGCGTCCGGCCGGCCCACCTGCGCGCCCAGCGCGGCTGGAACCTCGAAGCCCATCGCTCCCAGACCGCCCGAAGTGACGAAGGAGTTGGGCTGGTCCATGAAGAGATACTGCGCCGCCCACATCTGATGCTGGCCCACGCCCGTAACCACGACGGCGCTATCGTCCTGATGAATAACCTCGTTCATCTCCGCCAGCACCTGCTGGGGCAGCAGCGCGTCGCTGGCCGGAATCGCCAAGGACGGATGCTGCGCCTTCAGGCCGGCGATGGCCGCCATCCATTCCGGGCGTTCCACCCGTTCCACCAGCGGGATCAAGGCTTGCAGGACGGGCCGGGCATCACCCACCAGCGGCACCTCCGCCGGCACGATGCGCCCCACCTGGGTAGGCTCGATGTCCAGGTGAATGATCCGCGCGTGAGGCGCGAAGCCGGACACCCGCCCGGTCACCCGGTCGTCGAAACGCATCCCCAGCCCGATGAGTACGTCCGCCTGGTCAACCACCATGTTGCACCAGTACATCCCGTGCATCCCCAGCATCCCCAAGCTCTGCGGGTGATTGCGTGGAAAGCCACTGATGCCCAGCAGCGTGTTGATGACCGGGATGCCGGAACGTTCCGCCAGCGCCAGCAGCTCATCAAATGCGCGGGAGTTGACGATACCGTGGCCGGCGATGATGACCGGCCGCTCCGCCTGGTTCATCAGCGTCGCCGCCTTGTTGATGTTTTCCAGCAGCTCGTCGGACAGCGCCGGTTCGGAAACCGGCGCCGGCGTCGGGTAGTCAAACTCGGCCTCCTCCAACTGCACGTCCCGGGGCACGTCGATAAGCACCGGGCCGGGCCGTCCCTCCTGGGCGACCCGAAAAGCCTCCCGGACGGTGCGGGCCAGGTCGTTGGCCGACATCACCAGGAAGGTGCGCTTGGTGCAGACCGCGGCGATGCTGCAAATGTCGCACTCCTGGAAGGCTTCCGTCCCCATGGCGGCCCGGGCCACCTGCCCGGTGATCGCCACCAGGGGGATGCTGTCGGCCTTGGCCCCCATGATGCCGGTGATGAGGTTGGTCGCGCCGGGTCCGGAAGTGGCGACACAGACGCCGGGCTTGCCGGTGATCCGCGCGTAGCCGTCGGCCGCGTGGGCGGCCGACTGCTCGTGTCTTACCAGGATGTGCCGCAGCTGCGGGTAGGCCCACAGGGCATCGTAAAAGGGCAGTATCGCCCCGCCGGGATGCCCGAACAGCACTTCAACCCCTTCCCGGAGCAGGCTTTCGCAGATGATTTCAGAGCCTTTCAGTTTCACGGCATTTCTCCGTTTTCAGTTTTCGTTATCCGCCCCAGGCGGACGAACCAACCAGGCCCTGCCGACGGCACTCGGAAACGGGCATAAAAAAGGCCCGTCCCCATAGGGACGGGCATCGGTCAAAAAAATCCGCATCGCCCGCGGTACCACCCTATTTGCTCGAAGCCCTCATCCGCCACTGGCGGACGACGACGTCAAACCACTCTAGCAGGACACTATCATGCCCCGTTGCTGCTAACGGGCAACGAATCCGGCCTGAGCTTACTTGCCGCCAGTATCGGACAGCGGCTTTCAGCCGGCAGCTCCGGAGGGATTTTGGGCGGAACAAACGCGCCTGCTTGCACCGGACCAGGCTCGCTCAAGCGTTTGGAAACCGCTTACTCGTCTCCATCTCAGCTTTTCGTCAAAAACTGTATCACGGCCCCACTTACAGCGTCAATCGCGCGGCGGCGCTCCGCCAGGACGATTGCAAAGTCGGCGGAACCTCCTGATCCGCTCATCCTGAGCTTGTCGAAGGATGGCTTGACCGGAGCGTAGCATGGTTCGACAGGCTCACCATGAGCGGATGAAAAGGACTTTGCAATCGTCCTGGGCGCTCCGCAGGGCTTGTGCAAAGTCTGCGTCAGACGGAGGTAATGAGTTTTAGGGCTTCATCCCAATGGGCAGCGTAGCGTCGGCGTTGCGGTGGCACGCTTTTGACCCCACGCCGCCGCAACAATCCCAGGACCAAGTTGTTGATGGCTGCCATCATGCGCTGAGCCTGGCCCGAACGCAGATGGCGCCAATCCTCCCGCAGCGTTTCGTCGCGCCGGTAATGCAAGCCGTTTTCGATATTCCAGTGTCCGCGCGCCAGAGACAGTCCGCCTCCGGTGGATTGCGGGCCAGCCCGTTCCGGAGACAGACTGGTTATGCCATAGACCGTTTCGTCGGTTACGGCGCCCGTTTTGACGTGTTTGGTGTGCCGATCCAGGCGGAAAACCTGTTGCACGCAAGGCCAGTCCAGGTAATCGTTGAGATCAGCGCTGGCCCACAGGCGGCGTTGTTCAATGCGGCCATGCCCTTTTCCACCGTAGTCGCCAGGCCCGGTTCTGACGGGCTGGCGCTGGCAAAGCAGGTAGCCAGATCAGCGCGCAGCTGAGGTTGGTTATCCTTGACGCTCCATAAGTAATCGCCACCGCTTTCCACCACTTGCCGGGAGAGTTCCCGCTGGGTCAGTCCGCCGGAGGCGGATCGCCGCTGACCACTTTGTCCCGCAAATCGATGGTTGCCAACAGCCGTGGCGCCGCCGTGATTTCGTTTTCCTTGCGATCCACCATCACCCCGTGTCGTGGCGCGGGGCAGGCTTTGGGCCAGCGCCACTCCCTCCCCGGGCAAATAAGCCGCCAGCAGATGTTGGCCTCGGGTTTCACCCGCGCCAATGCTGCCCCGCCGGGTCTTGCCGTCAACGGTCAATTGAACCGACGGTCCCGGCGGCCGGCTTTGGGCGAAGCATGCTCCCATCGTGCGCTCGAAATCCGCAACCGACAGCGTCGACCCCAGGATCCGGCTGTACGTAGTCCGGTGGGGCGCTTGGGGACGCGGCAACCCCAGGGCCCGCGCCAAGGCCGCTTTGCGATGCTGGACCCATTCCGCAATGCCCGTCAGCCGATCCTCGCCAGCCAGTTTAGCCAGCAGCAAAAAGGCCAGCGCCCGCGCCAGAGGATAGCGTACCCCACGCGGATCCCGGCGGTCTTCCAGCCGGGTCAGAAAGTCGTACAGACTGCCCCAATCGACCACGAACCCGGGGCCTTCCTTCAAATCCCAAGGCCAGCAAACGTTGACATCAAACTCGGCAAGACTAGCATCCATGACGGCCTTCCTCCCTCAGATAGGCGTTGCAATCCCTATCTACGAGGAAGGCTGTCCTTATGTCAATTTACTTTGCACAGGCCCTGACTAATCCATCCCCATCCTTGACACTCTTCCGGTGGCTTGCCTACACTGCCGCCAAAAGGATTGCACAGTTTTGGCAGGAGGTCATCCGAGATGGTAACGGGTCGGTACACGCATCCTCACGCCCACGTGTCCGCCGCGATGGTGGACTCAGCCCGGCGCTGGTTGGCGAGCCTGGAAGCCGAACAGCGGGCGAAGGCCATCTATCATTATATGGACGGCGAACGCATCTTCTGGTACTACCCGCCGCTGAACCGCCATGGCCTGCCGCTGCGCGACATGACCCAACACCAGCGCAACCTGGCGATGGAGTTGCTGGCGACCGGGCTGACCGAGGATTCCAATCGCCAGGCCCGGCTGATCATCGAGCATGAGGATGTTCTGGGACCTCTGGAAGAGGAATGGGGACAGATCACATTCGTCCGCGACCCGGAGCTGTACTACTGGACGGTCTTCGGAGACCCCGGCCGAGGTGATCCCTGGGGATGGCGCGTGGAAGGACACCACTTGTCGGTACACTACAGCGTCTGGGGCGACCAGGTTATCGCGGTCACGCCGTTCTTCCTGGGAGCAAACCCGGCCGAGGTGCGCAAAGGTTCCAAAGAGGGTTTGCGCATCCTGGGTCGCCGCGAGGATCTGGCCATCGAGCTGATCGGGTCGCTGGACGCGGGACAGCGCGGCAAGGCGGTGATCCACGACAAGGCTCCCTGGGACATCCTGGGGTATAACGCCAGCAAACAGGCGATCCACGCCGAAGAGGGCCTGGCTGCCCGCGACATGAGCGGAACCCAGCAGGAAATCCTTATGACGCTCATCGCGGAGTACGTCAACGGCGCCCCGGCCCCGGTGGCGGAACAGCGACTGGCGGCGATCCGGGAGGCCGGCCTCGATGATTTCCGCCTGGTGTGGGCCGGTGGACTGGACCGCAGCCGGGACCACTACTACCGCATCCACGGCGGACAGTTCATCGTGGAGTTCGACAACATCCAGAACGAGGCCAACCACATCCACTCGGTGTGGCGCGAGGTGGAAAACGACTTCGCCCAGGATGTGCTACGGGATCACCGGATGCTTTATCACGTCCTGTGACGGCCGGCCATAAATTGACCGTCGTAACGGGGCCTAATCAATGACCAGCGGCGCGACGCCAATCAGCAGCATGGAAGACATACTCCGGGCGCTCGATGAGCACCCGGAGTGGGTGGAGGCTTTCCGGACGCGCATACTCGGCGAGCGCACGGTCGCGCTCCTGGACAACGTGGCCGAAATCCTGCAAAGCATCAACGACCGCCTGGCCAGCGTGGAAGAGGGACAGCGGGAGCTTGCCGAAACGGTGCGCGATTTGGTTGCCGCGGTACAGGCCCTGACCGTGCGCATGGATGACTATGAGCGACGCTCAGCGCGTGACTTCGGCGTGCTTAAGGGTTATATGATGAAAACCGTGGCCAAGGAAGAGGCCGCGGACATCGCCGACATTCTTGGTCTGCGCTACGTCGCTACCTTGTCGGTCGCCGAGTTGCGGGACCTGACTGACAACTCCGGCGACACCTCTGACATTGCGCCGGGCGACCTGGTAAGCTTCCGCAGGGCGGACTTGATAGCGAAAGCGCTTGACGCCAACGGCGATACCTGCTACTTCGCCGCCGAAGCCTCTTTCGTGGTCAGCCGACGGGACACCGACCGCGCCGTGCGCAACGCCGGCGTTCTAACTCGTTTCACCGGCAAACCGGCCTATCCCGCCGTCGCCGGCGTTTCGCTGCACGAAGCTGTACAGCAAGTGGTCTTCTCAGGTGAAGTACCATGGCACACCATAACTGAGGACGAACTCACCGGCGGCTGAACGATGTCCTGCCGCTACATCCCGCCGACATCCGCCAGCGCCGCCTCCAGTTCCGCCAGTGTAGCGAACCCCTCAAACCGCTGGCGGACGACGCCCTCGCTATCCAGGACAAACACCCAGGACTCGTTGGTCCAATCCGGCAACTGTGTGAAGCCCCACTCGGCGGCGGCGGACACCAATCGAGCCTGGCTCAAGTCGCCCTGGATTTCCGCCGGATTGTCGTAAAGCTCAACGTGGATGTAGTTGGCCGCGTCCGGGTGGGCGGCGCGCAGTTCGGACACGGTGTCCACCTGGGGGCCGCAGGTTGGGCTGGTGCAGAAGGCGGGGGTGGCGAATACGATTACGGTGGGCCGCTGGGACGCAATCGCGTCCGCCACCGACAGCCGGTATAGCTCCTCGTCCGGCTCGTAGTCCGTGGTCAGGTCAAACACAGTGATGCCGTCGCCCAGCGTTTTGGTATCGCTGGCCGGCGCCGTGTCCCCGATTGACGGTATGGGCGCTTTCGCCAGCACTTCCACGTCAATCAGCGCCTTCCCCGAAACCTCGTCGCCGACGGGCGTGACCGTCAGCAGATAATTTCCGGGCGTCGGGAACTCCACCGGCGCGGCATAGGAACCACGCACGCCGTAGGGCCAAGCGTTGTAGTCGGCGGTGACCTGCGCAATCGGTTCCGAACCGTCGGCATGGGCCACGGAAATCCGGGCCTGGGGAGCGTCAATCAAAGCCTTCTGGGTGTTCAGCAGAAACGCCACCCGCTGCGTCCCCACCTCCAGCACCTTGGTGGCTAGATGCGACTGGATGGCGTGGTCGGTGGGATCAACGGTCGGCGCTTGGATGACCAGCGCGGCGGTTGGCGCCGGCTGTAGTTCCGGCGCAGAGCTACCACAGGCGACCGCCGCCAGCGACAGGCCGGCCGCCAGCATCAGTTTCAATGCCCGGAGCATCACGGCCCCTCCGCATAGACGCCGAAGGTGAAGGCGAACAGCCCGAAGTCATCCGAGTTTGACCTCATGGTCAAGATGGACTGCGGCAAATACTGCGGATTGTCCACGATGCCATACATCCGCGGTTCGTCCACCAGTATGTAGGAATAGCCTTCTTCGTCCCACTGGATGTCCGCGCCGGCGTTTTCGGGTGTCATCATCGCCCCGTCCAGGGTCACGATCACCCGGTACGGTTCGCCAGAGTCGGAAGTCAGGACGGCGTTGACGCTCTTGGCGGCGTAGTTGAGGGCCAGGTAATCCTCCAGGTTCTCGGTGACCCGGGCATGGCGTATCCGCTCCGGCTCCACCGACCACTGGCCCTGAAAATAGAGGACGTGTTGTTGCAGGTCTTGTGGCGCGGTGACGTCGATGACGCCGGTGGCGTTTTCAACCCCGAAGGGAATGGCATTGAAATACTCCTCGTACTGGGCAACGTAGGGATGCCGGCCAATCCTGGCGATGCCCAGGTTGCGTTCCCAGCCGGCGTATAGCTCTGGCGTCACTTGGGCATGGCCCTTCATCCACGCCGACTGGAAAGCCGGGTCGCGGATCTGGTCCTCCGGAAGGTCAAGGGGGTCGTCGCTGAGGTCGGCGCCGGCTTCAACCAGGGCGTTGCGGATCTGCTGTTCCGTTTCTCCGTAGTGACCTTCACCAAAATGGGAGTAAATCATCTCGCCGCGACTGTTGAACAGGTACTTGGCGGGCCAGTATCGGTTTTCGAAATTGCGCCACGTCACCATGCGGTTGTCCTGAGCGACGGGCCAACCGATGTCGTGAGCGCCGAGGGCTTCAACCACGTTGTCGTAGTCTTTCTCGAATTCAAACTCGGGGGTATGGATGCCCAGGATCACCAGCCCGTCGTCCTCATATCGCGCCCACCAGTCGCGCAGGAACGGCAGGGTGCGGAGGCAGTTGACGCAGGTGTAGGTCCAGAAATCAACGAGGACGACATTGCCCTCCTGTACCAAATCGCCAATGGAAAGCTCCATTTCCGTGTTCAACCACGCGTCGATCCCGTCCACTTGGGGGATGTGCTCTACATTGACTAGCACCCTTGCCCGCTCCGCAATTTCCGCATCGGTAGCCGGTTGGGTAGTCGCGGACAACGGGGCAGGCTCAGTTGATTCGTTCGTGGATGTGGTGGATTCCGAGGCGGCGCCAGTCGTTTTAGGAGCCGGGCCTCCGGCGCTGGCGGGTGGCTGATCGCCGGTTTGCGCGGCTGCGGCGGCTGCCGTCGCCGGCGGTGGCATGGTGGGCGCTGAATCGACCGACGGGGCGGCCGGCGCTGCGCTTGGCGCGCAAGCGGCAATTGTGGTCGCCAGAAACAATCCGAGGATCAGCGCGAACGGTACGACAGCGCGATTGGCAGAAAACGACATGGCGTTGTTACTCACTTCTCTTCCGCGTGGCGGGAGTACAACCCGACCGGCCATGGATCATGCGTTGACGACGAAACGGAAAGGGCATCCGGCATGATGATGGCGTTATATGCTACTATACGCCTAGGCAGGTCGGGCGGTTTAAGTGTTCCGGCTGCCAAGTGACTGAAGGAGGAATTTGGAATGGCTACTATGATTGACGGCGAGTCCTATCTGGGCCGGGTGATGGTGCGCCCGTTGAGCAAGTCGGGCGACGTTACGATGTACCTGTGGCCGCTGCGCTGTCTGAAGGCCAAGTTTGGCGGCCCCACGTTCGGAGTGGACGTGAACGGCGTTGAAATCATCCGCTTCGACCCGCATGGCGCCCGTGGGCACTGGCACAAGGGTGGATATGACAAGCTGGGGGCCGGCGGCTCGCACGTCGATTACCCCGAGGAGATGATGGAGAGCGCCTCGCAAATGGAGTTTTCGCTGGCAGTTCTGCGGGAGCAGACCGGTGAATACCTGGCCGAGGCCGGTTACCCCGAAGCGGCCGCCAATTTGGACACGGAGCTGCTCCAGGCGGCAAGCGACGCTATCGTCGCACACCTGGAGAGTGAAGGCGACTTGATATCCGAAGCGAAGGCGAAAGACCTTATTGCTGCCTGACGGTTCGGGCGGAAGTTTCGCTTTGCGCCGAGGGGCGGGTTTCAAACCCGCCCCTACGTTTTCCGGCAACCGATGCGTCACGGGGTGATGCGGGTGCCGATGGGTTTTCCTTCCACACATTCCATCAATGCGCCGGGCTCCCGTCCGTCGATGATGTGCGCGCTGGGCACCGCCCGGTCCGCGATGGCATCAAGACAGGCCGCCAGCTTGGGCAGCATCCCGCCACGGGCGACGCCGGAACTGCGCAGTGCCTCCGCGCCCCGGGCATCCAGGCGTGGTATCACCCGACCACCGTTGTCCATCACTCCGGCCACGTCGGTGAGGAAGATGATGCGCTCGGCTTTCAGGGCGTGGGCCAGGGCGCCGGCGGCGGTATCGCCGTTGACGTTGAGGGGTTGTCCGGCGTGGTCGCTGGCAACCGTCACATCCACCGCGATGGGGGATACCATGGGGATGAAACCGGCGGACACGATGGCATTGACCGGCGCGGGGTCCACGGTGGTCACCTCACCCACATAACCCAGGTCCGGATTGGCAACCCTGGCCTGTAGAAGGCAACCGTCCATGCCGCTGATGCCGATGGTGGGCGCCCCCAACCGCTGCATCTGAGCGGTAAGCTCCTTGTTGACCAGTCCTCCGAGCACGGCCACCACAATGTCCAGCGACGGCGCGTCAGTGACCCGCAGGCCGTTGACGAAGTTAGGCGCCAGGTTCTGCCGCTGCATCCATTCGCTGATAACGTTGCCGCCGCCATGTACGATCACGACGGGTTTCCCGGCAGCGTGGAGGGCAACCAGATCCTGCAGGGACGTATCGTTTCCCCCCAGCGTGCTGCCGCCGATTTTAACTACGATGGGCGACATACTACGTGGTGTAGGCGCTGTTGATGATGACGTACTGCTCGGTGAGGTCGCACCCGTAAGCGGTGGCAGCGCCGTCGGAAAGGTTCAGGCTGATCCGGAAATCCACCTGCTCGCCGGACATCAGCGCGACTACGGCGTCCCGATGGAAGGGGATGGGAGTTCCGGCCTCCATGATGCAAACACCGTTGACGAAAAGATCTACTTTCTCCTCCATGGCCTCGGCGCCGCTGCGACCCAGCGCCATCATCAGGCGTCCCCAGTTGGGATCAGCGCCGTACACCGCCGATTTGACCAGGTTGCTGCCGGCGATGGTCAGAGCAGCTTTCCGGGCGTCGGTGTCGCTGCGGGCGCCATCCACCTCCACAGTGATCAACCGCGTCGCGCCTTCGCCGTCTCGCGCCAGCATACGGGTCAGATTCGAGCAAACATGATGCAGGGCGCGCCGGAACAAGTCGGCATCAGGAGAGCGATCATCGATCATCGGATTGCCGGCCTGCCCGTTGGCGAAGGCCAGTAATGTGTCGTTGGTGCTGCTGTCGCCGTCCACGGTCAGCATATTGTAGGTTTCGTCGGCCACGGCTTTGACGGTGGTTTGCAGGAAACCGGGGTCAACGGCGGCGTCGGTGGCCGCGAAAGACAGCATAGTCGCCATGTTGGGGTGGATCATACCCGAGCCCTTGGCAACGCCGCCGATGGTAATGGTCTGACCTGTCGAAGCGGTGAAGGATACGGCGGTTTCCTTGGGATGGGTATCGGTGGTCATCATGGCGCGGGCCAGTTCGTTGCCGCCGTCGGGGTTCAATTCGATCCGGGCAACTCCCGAACGAATCAGTGACATGGGCAGTTCGACACCGATGACGCCGGTGCTGCAAACGAGCACGTCCTCGGCGGTAAGACCAAGCCGGTCAGCAGCGAGGCGGGTCATTTCCTCGGCGTCTTTGTACCCTTGGGCGCCGACACAGGTGTTGGCAATGCCGGCGTTGACGATGAGAGCGGAGGCTTGGCCACGGGCCACCCGCTCCCGGTCCAGGTCAACCGTCGCAGATCGGATGGCCGAGGTGGTGAACACTCCGCCGATGGAACATGGAGCGTCGGACACCAGCATAGCGAGGTCCAGCTTGTCCTCGCCCCGGGTCTTCAAGCCGATGAAAACGCCACCGGCAGAGAAGCCCTGGGGGGAGGTGACGGTGCCGTTGGGAATTGGAATGATGTCTGCGCTGGCGGGCATGGTGTGAGCGCTCCTGCTGACCGTGAATAGGCGTCAAAATGCCGCATAAATATACCACAACACCGCCCAGCCAAATCATGCTTCGCAGAGATCGGTGCGGCGGAGCAGGTTGCGGTGGGTTCGCGTCACGCGGGCCATTTCCTGCGGAGCGTACCTTCGAACCCTCCTACCTCGGTTAGTAGTGTAAATTTGGCCCGGTGTTCCAGGGATTAGGTCTGGATTGGTGAAATCCTGCTTTAGGTCATCGTCGTTGGTAAACAACAGTCGCGCGCCGCTGACACGAGCTAACGCGAGTACGTGCGTGTCGTTTGATCTGGTTTGCAATGCCTGTAACTCGGCTTCTTCAGCATCCACCGATGGGTTCGGTATCCGTCGGGCACGTCCTGCTTGAAACCTGTCAGTGAAAAACTGGAGGAATTTCGGGTTCTGGGCCAGTTCCCGATAAAGACGGCCGCCGGCAACGACAACTCCACCGTTTCTCCGGCTCAACCACCGCAGAAAGTAAAGAGCGGGCTCCGTTGGATTTGCTCCAAATAGCTGGTGAACAACGTCATTGTCTATGATGGCGCACATCTATAACCCGATGGACCTCATCATCTCATCAGTGAAGAACTGCCGGTAACCCGGCGGCGCATCCAGTACGTTGCCCATCTCATCCAACCGGATGGAGTGGATCTTCACGTTCAAATCCCTCGGCTCAAAGTAAAGAATGGATACATCTTCGGGCTTCAGGCCGGTAACTTTGTCGCGCACGTCCATCCGCGCCCGGTCAATGATGTAGTCGCTGTGGGTTTCGATTATCAGCTGCCGGCCCCCGGCGGCTACCGAGCAGAACAGGGTAGCCAAGGCAGCCTGAGCCTGGGGGTGCAGGTGTACTTCGGGCTGCTGGAGAAGGAACATTGTGGGGGCGTCGGGACGCAACAACTCGGTCAGCAGCGGCAATGCTTGGCTGACGCCATAGCCCACGTCAATCAGGTTGCGCCAAGGGCCTTTACGACGCTTGCCATGCTTGCGAACTTGGATTTGGAACGGGTCGCCGTCAGATTTGCCGAATGATCGGATGGAGATTTCGTCGAACAGCTCTGATGCTTTGCCAAAGTCCTCAAGTCTGGCTTTGAGCAATTGCCAGTTGTCTGCATCCCGGCGCGACAGGTTCGCCAGGTAGCTGGGGATATAATCGCCTTCCGCATCATGTGCTAATAGCGATGGGTCGTAGGTGCGATGTGGACGGGAACGCATTGGGGCGCCGGCGAAAGGACGGAGAGAGCCGCGCACACCACGTGCGAATGCAATTAAGAGCGCTTCGAAATGTTTGGAGCTAAATTCGACTTGCCATGCTCCGTTGTCTGCCGATCCCCATTCGTGCGCAATATTCAAAAACCATCGGAAGGGTAACAGCGTTAGCGGGTCTACTCGTTTCCCGGTCCAAGGACGCTCAACCGTTGTTTCATCTTTGCGGTAGAGAATAAGGTCGGAGCCATCGTCAGATGATTTTATGGTGATGGCTTCGTCCTCACCGGTGATGGTCCTTACCATTGGAACCGGGAACCCTCCGACACGACCAATGCGAGTGCTGAATCCCATGGTCGAATGCGGGTTATCACGATAGCGAGAAAATGCGAACTCCGCGCCAAACGTATCGGCCGTTTTTCCGCGAATCGTGGGGCGATAGACAACCTCATCCCACGACCCCAAATCGTAGGGTTCCTCCCGAAAATTCGGCACCACCTCCCGAAACGCCACATCCCAAAGCGCCCGTATCAGCGCCAGGAACGACGTTTTGCCCGTGCTGTTGGGGCCGACCAGCAACGTCAGCGGCGCCAGGCGCGCCGTCTGCGCTTCGCTGCCGAAGCAGCGGTAATTTTGGAGCGTTATGCTGTCCATGGGGTCAGTGTAGCACTAACCCTGGCCGCGCCGCTCCTCAAAGTTGGCGGTGATGGTCTGTTCCGCGCGCCGGCTGTGCTGGGCGATGAATTGCTCCAGGCGGCGGATTTCGGCGGCGGCTTCCGCGGATGCCGGCTGACGCCCAAATTGCTGTCTCAGCTGCGCCAGGGCCTTGCGCGCCTCGTCAACCTGCTGCACCGACTCCAGGGCTGCCAGTTCGTCCAACGCCGCCTTTTTGACTGTGAGCAAACGCCGGCGGTTGTCTTCAGCGTCCCGCAAGCGTTCCTCGATTTCGCCCATGGCAGACAGCGCCATATCCAGTGGAGCGCGGCCGTAAATGGTTTGTCTCGGCAATCGCCGCAGTTGGGTGCGGAACTGGTTAATGGAGGCGTCAAATTGTTCTTCTTTATGGCGGATTTCGGCCAGCGACAGACGCAAAGCCGCCATGGCCTGCTGCAATTGCGAGTTCGTTGACATGGCTCGATATAAACGTAGGGGCGAATGATAATCCGCCCCTCGATTGTCCAGATGTTGAAAGTCTAACCCTTGAAACCGACCTTGGGCAGCACCCGCTCAAGGGCCTCCAGAACTTCGGAGATATCTTCTTTGGTGACCCAACCGAGGTGTCCGATGCGGAAGCAGTGGCCGGTCAGCTTGCCCTGTCCACCGGCCAGCACCACGCCCTCCTCCTCTCGCATCATCGCCATAAACTTGCCGCCGTCGACTTCCTCGGGCATCTTTATACCGGTGACGGTATTGGAGGCGCGGGTTTCGTCGTTGGCGAGGAGTTGAAGGCCCAACGCCTTGACGCCGGCGCGGCAATACTCGGCGACGTCCGCGTGACGCTCGTACACCGTTTCAAGCCCCTCGTTCAGAATGCGGTCCAGGCCCAGGCGCAGGCCGTAGAGCAAGGCCACGTTTGGAGTCCAGGGAGTTTGACCGCGCGCCAAAGAACGCTCGGCGGCCATCAGGTCGAAATAGAACCGGGGCATTTTGGCGTCCTGGTAGGCTTCCCAGCCACGGGCGCTGATACTGATGAAGGCCAGGCCCGGCGGGATCATAAAGCCCTTCTGGGAGCCGGTCGCCACCAGGTCGCAGTCCCAGCCGTCAACCGGGAGGGGGATGCAACCGAGGCTGCTGACCGCGTCCACCAGCAGCAACTTGTCGAATTCGCCCTTTACTACCCGCGCGATGGCCTCCAGGTCGTGGGTAACGCCGGTGGAGGTCTCGTTATGCGTTACCAGGACGGCTTTGACGGCAGGGTCTTTCTGCAGCTCGGATCGGATGGCGTCCGGATCGATGGCATCGCCCCATTCAAAGTCCATGCGGGTGACGTCCGCGCCGTAACCTTCGGCGATCTGCACGAACCGGTCGCCGAAGGAACCAGCGGTGGCAGCGATGACCTTGTCGCCGGGAGACAGGGTGTTGACCACTGCCGCTTCCAAAGCGCCCGTGCCGCTGGAGGTGAGGATATAGAGGTCGTTGGTGGTCATGAAGACCTGTTTCAATCCGGCGGTGGTGGCCTCGATCAGTTCCTTGAACTCCGGCCCCCGGTGGTTGATCATGGGCAACGACATTTCCTCGACGATGTCGTCGGGGATAGGCGTGGGGCCGGGGGTGCGCAGGTTCTGGGGTTCAATTTTGGTCAAGGTCATCGGGGAAGCTCCTGGGAGATACTAATTTGGGTGGCAGATGTTGACACAACGCCGAATATTATATCAGAAATCTACGAAATCTGTCGGGCGTTGTCGAATTTCGGCAGAGTTCGTTGCTGGCGATTCCAGCGCCCGCGTTCAGCCTTGTGAGCGATACTATTATCGAAAACACGCTAGCTGAGTAGAAAGTCGGCCACGTTCAGAACGACGTCAGGGAACGCCCGCGGGCTGATGCTGCCGTCTGCCCCAATCACTCGCCGGCCTTGATAAGCCCCGTCCCTCGGGTCATGGTAGGCTTCTACCTGCCGCGTCCGCAGGTTAACGATCCACACCTCGGGGATACCGGCGGCGGCGTAGCGCGGCAGTTTCACTTCCCGATCATATTCCAGAGAAGTATCGGCTACTTCAATCAGCAGGAGCACGTCGGCCGGTGTGGCCCGCTCCCGGTGATAGTCGTCACGTAGCCGCACCACGGCGATGTCCGGTTCCGGCAAACCGTAGTCGTCGAGTTTGACCGAGTTCTGCACCCTGACCCAGGCACGACCGTAAAGCCGGTAGATCAGGCCGCTGCTCAGTCGGGTCGTTCCGTCTTCATGGGGCGTTCCAATAGGCGGCATTACGAAAATCTCTCCGTCCAGCAGTTCAATCCGTTCCGCTTCCGCCAGAATACCGGTCTCCACCATGGCGCAGTATTCCTCCACTGTGAACCGACGCCGGGTTGGCCCAGCAGTCTGCGTGGGCAGGGCAGCAGTGGTCATGGCATCACCTCACTCCAGTAAAAAGTCCGCCACCGCCAGCGTTACGTCCGGGAACGCCCGCGGGCTGATGCTGCCGTCTGCCCCAACTACTCGCCGGCCTTGATAAACCCCGTCCCTCGGGTCATTGTAGGCTTCTACCTGCCGCGTCCTCAGGTTAACGATCCACACCTCGGGGATGCCCGCGGCGGCGTAGCGGGGCAGTTTCACCTCGCGGTCATACCGCAAGGTGCTGTCGGACACTTCAATCAGCAAGAGCACGTCGGCCGCCGCTGCCCGTTCACGCTGATAATTGTCCCGCAACCGCAAAACCGCGATGTCCGGCTGGGGCAGGCTATCGTCATCAAGCAGAATTGAGCCTTGAACCCTGACCAAAGCGCGGCCATGCAACGGGTACAGCAGTTGGTCGTTCAATTGGTCGGTTCCGGACTCGTGGGGCGGGTTTAGCGGGGGCATCAGGATAATCTCTCCGTCCAGCAACTCAATGCGCTCGTCTTCCGCCAGAATCCCGGCCTCGGCCATGGCGCAGTATTCCTCCACCGTGAACCGGCGCCGGGTCGGTGAAATTAGCGGCGAGGACGCAGCAAGAGCCGTCGTCGTAACGGCGGTAGTCATGACGTAACCTCCTGGCTACAGGCTCCCCGCCAGCTGGTTGATGACCAGCCCCGTAGGCAGCTTGGGGTAGAAGAAGGTGGATTTCGGAGGGAGACGGTTGCCGGCGCTGACGATCTGCCGGAAGGGTTCCAGTGGGAAGGGCTTGAGGAGAATAGCCGCCTGGCGCGCTCCGGCGGCGACGCCCTGGGCGATGGCGTCGTGGTCGGGGCTGTAGTCAACGTGCCGGGCCAGGGCTTCGCCCAAAACCGGCGAGAGTACGCGTTCCTGCAACACCCAAGCCTCCGAAACGGCCAACGAACCCCAGGAACCCAGGTCTGCCTTTGGGCGCAAGGTGTGGACGGTGGGAGGCGCGTCCGCCCAAAAAACGGCGAAACAATGGCCGTTTTCACCGATTCGGGTAACCTCTCCCACTGCGGCCGAGGGGGTGATGTCGGGATGCAAGGGCCGCGCGTCAAATATGTCGTCCATCTTGAGGCGCACCGCGGCCAACTGTTCCGGGGACAACCCCTGGAGCACCCGGTGATAAGGCAGCAGCAGAAGTCCCGGATCGTCAAACTCGATGAGCGTCATCATCACGTAGTTGGCGGCGGCCTGCCGGTCCGACTGAGCGCCGGCGGATTGCCCGCGCCGGTAGCGTAGCGCGGCTTCATAGCGGTGGTGTCCATCGGCCAGGAACACAGGTCGGTTGGCGAAGGCATCGTTGATTTTGGCCTGGACAGCGGGATCAGCGATGCGCCACAGCCGGGCGTCGCCGCCGGCCGGGGTGTTGGCGGCGGCGTCCGGTGAATCGGAACTGATACCGTCAAAAATGTTTCGCAAGGCGCCTTCCGAGTCACGATACAGCGACATTATCGGGCTGAATTGAGCCTGGCAGGCATCGAGCAACGCCACCCGGTCCAACACGGCGGGTTCCCTGGTGAACTCGTGGGGGAAAACGGCCCCAGCGTCGTAATCCTCTACCAACACGTCGGCAAACAACCCCAGGTGTTGGTAATGCCGTCCTGCGAAATCATAGGTGTGGCTCATCAGGTAGAAGGAGGGAGTTTCGTCCCTGGTCAGAATGCCATCGGCCAGCCAACCGCTGAACAATGCCGCCGCCTGTCGGTAACCGGTTTGAGGGTCAACCGGATCGGGTTGCTCGCCGCCTTCGAGATGCACGGCGTTGTAGGGGCTGCGCTGTTGGAGTTCCGCTTTCAGCTCCGGGCCGATCATGTCGTAGGGTGGGCAGATTACGGAGGATAGGCTGCCCACCGCGTCGGGGTTGAAGCGGCAGCCTCGGAAGGGTTTGATGGTGGCCATGGGTATCGGCGCTCCGCAAGTATCTTCAATTGGTCGTCATAATAGCATTTTCGCGCCCGCGCACACGCCTTGCGGCCAGCAGCTATTGCGGTGGGATAGTGGTTAATAGACCACTTGCTCCTCGGTCAATCTCGCAACGGTGGCGTCGTCGATGCCGAGCAATTCATTGAGAACATACCTGTTGTGCTGGCCCAATAGCGGCGCCGGCGCGCGGACGCCGCCGGGAGTGTCGCCGAAACGCCAGGGCACGCCGTAGAGCATCTCGGCGCCGACGTGGGGGTGGTCGATTTCGGCGTAGGTTTCGCGGGCGTTGAGGTGTGGGTCCGCGAACTGATCGGCGATGTTCATGACGGGCATGGCGGCAACGCCGACGTCTTGCAGGCGTTCCATCACCTGCCGGGGTGTCAGCGCGCGAGTCCAGGAGGAGATGATCTCGTCCAGGGCGCGGCGGTTTTCCCAACGGAGCAGCGCGTTTGCGAACCGGAGATCCCCGGATAGCGCGTCGTCTGCGATGACCTGGACAAGCGCTTTCCATTCAGCATCAGTCCGCACGGCAATGGCGACCCAGGCGTCTTCCCCGGAGCACGGATAGTTGTTGTGGGGGGCAAATTCGGGATCATCGTTGCCCGGCGGCCCGGGAACTATGCCGGTCATTTGGTATTGGAGCATGGGAACGCCCAATAGCGCGGTTGTCCCTTCCAGATGCGCCGCTTCGACGTACTGACCCGCGCCGGTCCGGTTGCGGTGGCGAAGGGCGGCGACCACTCCCAGGGCCGCGCATAAGGCGGCCACGGTGTCGCTCCAGGCGGCCTGCAATTCGCCGACCAAAGGCTCGTCCTCCTCGGGCGGGTAGCCAACCAGGCTCATCATACCCGACATGGCCTGGATTATAGGGGCGTAGGCGACCATGTCGCGCAGCGGGCCAGCGTCTCCGAAGGCCGGCATCCCAGCAACGATGATGTCGGGTTTGACGGCGCGAAGCGTCTCGTAGTCCATGCCCAGGCGTTGCAAAACACCGGGCGAGAAATTGGACAGCGCCACGTCGCTTACGGCGGCCAACCTCCTGAGGATGTCGCGGCCCAGGTCGGTACGTAGGTTGAGGGTTACACTCAACTTGTTCCGGTTGAGGCCGTGGAATACGGGTTGCAACTCGGGCCACAAGCCCCGGTCGCCGCCGGCGAGGTCTTCGCCGTGATTGGCGATGGGTATCATGGGCCGGCCCAAGCGCATACCGTCCATGCGGGCGCGGCTTTCCACCTTAATGACCTCCGCGCCCATATCGGCGAGCAGTTGCCCGGCCATGGGACCAGCCCAGGCGCTGCCGAGATCAACCACGCGAACACTGCGTAGCGGAAGCGGAGTCATCAACGTGGAACCGATGCGTAACGCTGCGTCCCGAACACCTCGTGATTGTGCTGACCCAGCAGCGGAGCCGGCCGCACGATGCGGCACGGGGAGCCGTTAAGCCGGACGGGCGCCCCGGGGTAACGGAACTGACCGGCCTCGGGATGGTCGTGGTCGCGGAACCAGGCCCGTTCCCGCAATTGTGGAGATTCGAGCATCTCGTCAATGGTCAACACGGGGGCACATGGGATGCGGTTTTCCAGACACAGTTGCAGGATTTCGGCTTTGTCGCGCTCCATGAACCAGGGCGCGATGAGGTTTTCCGCCTCTTCAGGGTATTGGTCGCTCATCGCCCGGCGGTCGCGATAGCGGGGATTGTCGATCCAGTCCGGATCGCCCAGCAGGTTCAGGAAGCGTTGGTACTGTTCCAGCTGCGGGGCGTCGATGCAGACGTATCCGTCGCGGCAGGGCAGGACGCAGTTGGGAAACAGACCGAGTCGCATACGGTTGCCGGAGCGGGAACCGGCGATGCCGCGATAGATGAACGTAGGCAGATGGTAGCCGGTAAGCAGCGTGGCGATGATCCCTGAATCGGCGACATCAATGTACTGACCCTCCGTAGTGCCCCCGGCTGATTCTCGGGCCAGCAATCCTACCATGGCCGCAAATGCCCCTCCCAAGCCGGCCAGGTACGATGCTTGCTGACCGGGTGTGGTCAAGGGTTCCCGGTGGGTGTGACCGGTGCCGAAACTCATGCCGCTAAGCGCGTTGATCTGCAAGTCGTAGCCGGCGTATTCGCGGTAATTCCCGGTTCTTCCGTACGGCGAAATCGAAACGGTGATCAGGTGAGGATGCCGCCGGCGCAGGTGTCCTTCGGCGATGCCGGCATCATTCAGTAAATCGTAAGGTTGATTTTCAACGAAGACGTCGGCTGTTTCGAGTAGCTTATGGAGTTGCTCAATACCGGATGAAGCAGCGGTATCCAGGGTCACGCCCCGCTTTCCCAAGTTGGAAATCAGGAACAGCCCGCTGCGCTCAGGATGCGGGATTCCTCCGGGGAACGGGCCAAGCCGGCGGGCGCGGTCGCCGGACGGCGGTTCAACCTTGATTACGTCGGCGCCAAATTCGGCCAGTATCTTGGCGCAGAAGGGAGCGGAAATGCCTTCGCCCCACTCTATGACGCGGATGCCCTCCAGCGGAGCGGAGGGCGCGGCATCGGGGGTCGGCATTGATCTTTCTGGCCGTGGCATGGGCCGGACATTCTCCGAATTTTTAGCAGGGTCAGTTCACCGGCCAGTATAGGACTGGCGTTGGCAAAGGCGCAAGAAGGGGTGAAATCGTTGACAATTATATGTATTCAGAATATTCTGTATCAGAAATATCCAGATGGGCCTGGGGTGGACAAGCCCGGCGCCGGGATTAGTCGGTCGGAGACAAAAGGCAATGAGCACACAGCAAGACTTGCAGCAGGAAGTTGACCAGCTCACCGCTGAGCTGGCAGAGCGCGATAAAGAGTTGGCCGCGCTGCGAGACCAGGATCACCTGGACATGAGCGCTGACCGCCCGCCCATTATCCGCTTGGAAAATCAGGAAGTGTTTAACACTTATGCGGCGGAATCCTTCGAGGATACCTTGCGTGTCATGGCCTTTCGAGCGCGCCAAATGTTGGGGGCGCACCAGTCGGCCATCAGTTACGTTCCCGATGGCGACTTCAGGGCGGCAGTTCATGCCGTATCTTTATCTGACAAGTACGCGCGCTATCGGGCCTACGATGTGATGCCCACGGGGGAGGGGATCTGGGGGCTTGTTGTCAAGAATCACGCGCCGGTTCGAATGAATAAGGAGGCCCTTTATTCGCATCCGCAATTCAAGAATTTCAGCGGCCTCAAAACCGCCGAGGGCCTCGAACACCCTCCCATGCCGGGGTGGCTCGCGGTGCCCGTTCTGCGCAAGGGGGGCGGGCTGATCGGGGTGATCCAGCTAAGCGACAAGTTCGAAGGAGAATTCACCGATTATGATCAAGAGCAGCTGACCAAGCTGGCCACTTTGTACACGCCAATCTTTGAGCTCCAATATGTCAACGATGATCTCCAACGGCAAGCCGCTTCGTTGCGGCAAGCCACGCTGGAATTGCAACGTTCCAACGCCGAGCTGGAGCAGTTCGCCTACGTGGCGTCGCACGACCTCCAGGAGCCGTTGCGGATGGTGACCAGCTATCTGCAGCTCCTGGAACGGCGCTACAAAGAGAAGCTGGATCAAGATGCGGAAGAGTTCATCGGTTTCGCCGTTGACGGCGCGTCCCGAATGCAGACGCTGATCCAGGATTTGTTAACCTATTCCCGCGTCGGAACCCGTGGGGCCGCTTTTGAGCCCACGGATTGCGGCGAGGTCCTGAGTCGGGTTTTGACGAATCTCGAGGTGGCAATCGAGGAAAGCGGAGCGGAGATCAGTCGCGGGACACTGCCCAACATAGCGGTTGACGCTTCTCAGTTGTCTCAATTGCTGCAGAATCTGATTGGGAACGCGATCAAGTTCAGAGGGGACAGTCCCCCGCGTATCCAGGTAGAAGCACAACAGCGCGACGGGGAGTGGTTATTTTCAGTCCGCGACAATGGGATAGGCATTGACCCCCGGCATGGTGAGCGCATATTCCAGGTGTTCCAACGCCTGCACGGGATCGGTCAGTACCAGGGAACCGGCATTGGTCTCGCGGTTTGCAAAAAAATTGCGGAACGGCACCAGGGCCAGATCTGGGTGGAGTCTGAGGAAGGCGCCGGCGCGACTTTTTACTTCACAATCCCGACGCATCTCGCCTCAATTTCCGGTTAGGGTCATCGCACGACGCCAAGACCAGAATTCTGCCAGCGCTCCACTGGCAAGTCACATCACGACCAATCCTCAACAGCGCGGAGCAGGAGGTGAAACAGATGACGACAACACCCCCACGACGCCGGCCGGTAGAGATCCTCCTGGTCGAGGATAACCCGGGTGACGTGCGGCTTACTCGCGAGGCTTTTGCGGACACCCGGATCAACAACAACCTGTCGGTGGTTGGGGACGGGGAGGAAGCCATGGCGTTCCTCAGGCGGGAGGGTGATTACTCCGCCGCCCCACGCCCCGACATCATTCTGCTGGACCTCAATCTGCCCCGTAAGAGCGGACGCGAGGTGCTGGAAGAGGTGAAAACGGATCCGAAGCTGCTTTCCATCCCCATTGTGGTGATGACCACCTCGGAAGCCGAGGGGGATATCCTCAATTCGTACTACCACCACGCCAACGCCTACGTCACCAAGCCGGTGGACCTGGATTACTTCATCGACGTCGTCACCAAGATTGAGGGGTTTTGGCTCACCATCGTAAAGCTTCCGCCGGACTGATTTCGCGATGAGCGCCCGTTCTGTTTGACGGGTCCGGCTCCAATCGGTGTCTCCGCCGCGCCGGTTTCCGAGCTACCATGAAGGAGGTAGAGTGCCATGACTACACGCTCTTCGGAAAACCCCATCGAGGTACTGCTGGTTGAGGATAACCCCGCCGACGCCAGACTGACGGAAGAGATCCTGAAAGACTCGGAGTACGCAGTGAACTTTTCGGTCGTGGAAGACGGAGAGGCTGCCATGACGTACCTCCGCCGTCAGGGCGAGTATGCTTACACCGCCCGGCCGGATCTGGTCCTTTTGGACCTGAACCTGCCCAGAAAGAGTGGGCAGGAGGTCTTGGCCGAAATGAACGAGGACTCCAATTTGAGGAACATTCCGGTGATGATCTTGACCGGAACCGCCGCGGAGCAGAGCCTGCTCTTTTCGTACAACATCCCGCCGTCACGGTTTTGCCGCAAGCCAATCGACGTATCGCGTTTCGACTCGGTGGCCGGCCAGTTGGATGTACTCAGCGAGCGTCCCTTGGTGGTGGGCAGTTCTCCGCAGGGCCGGCCGGCCGCCAGCAGCGGAGGGGGCAGGAAATGGTGGTGGCCCTTCGGACGTTAGCCAGACGCATCTGCTGGCACACGGTAATTTAGGAAATGAGGCGCTTGCGCTTCTGGGAAGCTGGTCGCAAATGCGACCAACTGGTAAGCCCGGCACGGGCGCAGGCAGGACGGTGGCATGGTGGCGCCGGCTGCCGTTGACAAAAGATACCGACAACGGTATTGTTGTGAGTGACCCCCCCATCCTGCTTCGTCGGATGGGCAGCGAACCGCCCACCAGGGCGGTTCTGCATTTAAGGACTTACCGTGGCGGATGCAATCGCCTACATCGACGGCCTCAACTTTTATTATGGCGCCGTTAGGAATCGTCCCAATTTGAAGTGGCTCAATCCGTTGGCGATGCTGGAAAGCATTTTTCCCGAACTCTCAATCCGGCAAATCCGTTATTTTTCGACGTTGGTTTTGCCGCAACCTGACGATCTCGAGGCCCCTCGGCGGCAAGCGGTATATTTTCGCGCCTTGCGTACCATCCCAGCGCTGACAATCCACGAGGGACGCATGGCCGTCAGAACCAAAAAGGGCATCGCGTTGCCAAAATCAACGCCACCGCAAATTGCCACCCTTGAGGTGTTCGAGGAGAAACGGACGGACGTAAACATCGCATCTCATTTGCTGTTGGACGCTTTTGAAAACCGTTACCATACAGGCGTGATAGTGTCCAACGATTCCGATCTAACCACGCCCGTTGAGATGGTGGTGGGCAGGTTGAGTAAAACGATAATCACTGTCAATCCCTACCGCGCATCTCGCCAGAGCAGTGAGTTGCGTCGAGCCGCGACCCGAACCATTCCGCAAATCAATACCTCGGTCCTGAGAGCGGCTCAATTTCCCCATACCCTAACCGACGCTCGGGGCCCTTTCACCCGCCCCCGTTCCTGGATGTGACGCAAAACCACGCGGGGGGCGAATGATCATTCGCCCCCCTCCCTTGCGGTTGTTTCGACCGGACTATCCAATCGGTCGGCTGGTCACCTCCCGGTCAACCTTGCGCGGAATCCACTGGCCGAATCCGGCCGGAGCCGTCAGCCGGCCGTCTTCCACGGCGACCGTACCGCGCATGATGGTCATTACCGGCCAGCCCTCGATCTCGAAGCCTTCCCAGATGCTGTAGTCGCTGATGTGGAAGTCGTCCATGGTGAGGCGCTTCTTGATGGACGGGTCAATCAGCGTGATGTCGGCGTCGCTGCCGGGGGCCAGGGCGCCCTTGCGCGGGTACAGGCCCATGATGCGGGCGGCGTTGGCAGAGGTTACGTCCACGAAGCGTTGCAGGGACATTCCGCGCTTGGATACGCCCTCGCTGTAGGTGATGCCGACGCGGGTTTCGGCGCCGTTGTGGCCGCCGGTAACGTCGCGGACGGACTTGCCCTGTATCTTCAGGTTCCAGTCGGTGCAGTATTCGTCGGTGGCCATGGTGTGGAGGCCGCCCCAGGCGATGCCCTTCCAGAGCATGGCGGCGTCTTCCGGCGATTTGAGAGACGGGTAGGTGTGGTACTTCATCCCGTTCTCTTCCTTATAGTTGTTGGCGTTGAAGCACGCGTAGTTGTGCAGCGTTTCGCCGTAGGCCGGCACGCCCCGGTTGCGGGCTTCACCGATGGCGTTGATGCCCTCGCGGGCGCTGACGTGGACGAAATAGACCGGCGCGCCCGTCCACTCGGCGACCCGAAGCACGCGGCGGAAGGATACGTCCTCGGACTCGTTGCTGTGAACGAGAGGCATATTCCACCACTCGTTGCGCTCTTCGCGTTGCAGCTTTTCGTACATGTACTGCACCATGTCGTCGTCCTCGGAGTGGACGAGGAGCATGGCGTCGTTGCGCTGAATTACCTCCATCAGGTCGTGGAGGTGGCCCATGCCCACCTTGCGCGGTTCGCCGGACATTTCCGGGGGACGGATGTTGGTGGTGAAAATCTTGACGCTGGACCAGCCGCCCTCGATGTATTCGTGCAGGGATTCCAGGGTTCGCTGGGGTATCTCGCCCAGCAGCATCAGGTGGTGGGCGTAGTCGGCGTAGGAGTTGCCGCGCCAGGAGTTGTTGCGCTCCTGGATAGCCTCGTCGATGGTGTTGCCGGGATGGTGGATGGCGAAATCCAGCAGGGTGGTGGTGCCGCCGAACAGGGCGGCGCGGCTGACCTGCTCCGGCGGCGCGGTGCGCAGGTTGCCCGGCCCCATGATGGGCGCGTCAATGTGGGCGTGAGGTTCAATACCGCCGGGGACGACGATCTTGCCCGTAGCGTCGATGACGCGGCCTACGTCGTCGGTCATGGTGTTGGGCGCGGTGATGGCGACGATTTTCTCGCCTTGAATGCAAACGTCCCAGTCGCCCACGCCCCAGGGCGTGACCACCTGTCCACCGCGAATGATCAAGTCCAGCATAATATATCTCCCTCCGTGTGCGGCTCGGTCCGGCGGCGCGCCGGTTCAAGCCGGTTTGGATGCGGGCAGTATAGCGCAAATTCACCGTAACCAATGGGGCCAATCGCGTACCTGAAACGGTTTACAATGCCAGGCAAGAAGGAAGACCGACGAAGGGAGTTTGCTATGGGATTCAAGCTTGTGATCTGCCCACCCAACTACCAGGAACATTGGCCGGCGCTGCTGCGCGAAGAAATACCGGACATCGACGTTCAGGTATGCCCCACGGTGGGCGAGGCCATGGAGGTTATCGGAGATGCCGATGCCGCCTTCGGCGACATCGTGCCCGAACTGCTGGAACGCGCTCGAAACCTGAAGTGGGTTGCCTGCCCTCAAGCCGGCCCCCGCGCCGGGTATTACCACCAATCTTTGATTGACAGCGACGTGGTGGTCACCAACACCCGGGAGATCTACAACGACCACATCAGCGCGCACATCATGTCCCTGCTGCTGGCCTTCGCCAGGGGATTGCAGGTGTACATACCCCAGCAGGTCGCCGGCGTGTGGCAGCAGGGATACCAGACCATCTACCTGCCCGAGGCCACCGCAGTGGTCGTAGGGGTTGGCGGCATCGGCAGCGAAACGGCCCGGCTCTGCGCGGAGTTCGGCATGACCGTCCTCGGCGTCGATCCCCGGCTGCCGGAGCCAACGCAAGGAGTCGCTGAACTGCACCGGCCCGATGATTTGTTGAACGTGCTGCCTCGAGCGGACTTCGTCATCGTAACCGTGCCGGAGACTCCCGAAACCCAAGGCATGTTCCATGCCGAGCAATTTCGGGCCATGAAACCCGGCGGCTTCGTCATCAACATTGGCCGGGGAGCCACGGTGATCCTGGACGACCTGGTGGACGCGCTGCGGGCCGGCGAAATCGGCGGCGCCGGGCTGGACGTGTTCCAGATTGAGCCTTTGCCGGCGGGTCATCCCCTCTGGAGTATGCCCAACGTGCTCATCACGCCTCACGTGGCCGGCAACGGTCCCTATCTCGACCAGAGGCGCACCGAACTTTTCATCGACAACTGCAAGCGATTCAATGAGGGGCGGGAACTGCGGAACGTCGTGGACAAGGCTAACTGGTTCTGAACCAGCGGTAGGGGCGAATAATTATTCGCCCCTACAGTTCCAGATTCCGGCAAATGCCGGAATGACGGTATTTTTGCGAGTTAGTTGGGGAACCACATCACCGAGGAGATTTCGCTGAACTCCCGGTCGAACTTGTTCCAGGACGCGCCGGCGTCGTCGGACTGGTACAGGTACCCGTAACGGCTGCCGGCCAGCAGGAAGTCCGGGTTCTGGGGCTGCGAGTTGACCACCCACATGGCGGTGTTGGGTTCCACCGGCAGGGGCAGGCTGTTCCAGGTCGCCCCGGCGTCGGTGGAGCGCATCACGACACCCGTGGAGCCGGGCGTGGTGTCGCCGAAGGTGGTGAAGATGGTCTGTGGGTCATCGGCCTTCACCTTGATGCCGCGAGGGTAACCCAGGGGGAAGTTCTGGCGGACATCGAGATTGCGCCAGGTGTCGCCGTCGTCCTCGGTCAGGAACACGTCGTCGTTGACCATCACCACCACCCGGTGGGGCGGGCCGGAAGTCACCGTGACGTTATGTATATCCAAGTTGGGGATGTCCTGGTGGGGAACGGTTTCCCAGGTGTCGCCGCCGTCGGAGCTGTGGCGCAGCCCGTCCACCTCGATGCCGACCCACACGCTGTTGCCGTTGGTGGGGTCCACGGCGATGCCGGTGACGCGGGGCACGCCCACCGCGGGGCACTCGGCGGCGACCTCACAGGGGCGGGGTTCCCACGTCGCTCCGCCGTCGCGGGTGCGATAAATCTGGCACGGGTCAGGAGTGCCGGTTCCGGCGAAACCGACCTGCGGATTGTTCGGGTCAAAGGCGATGGCCCAGACCGCCGTCCCGTTCATGGGCGTGTCGATGGAACGCCAGGTGTCGCCGTTGTCATCGCTGCGGATGATACCCCGGTCACAACCGGCGAGGACGCTGGACTCGCTGCCCGGGATGGGAGTGAGGCATCGCACGACGGCATCGGAGTGGATGCCTTGGGTGATGCCGACACGCCGCCAGGATTGGCCACTGTCGGTGCTGCGCATTACGCCCTGCCCGGCGGTGCCGACGAGGATGGTGATTCCGTCTGCCATGGTAAAACCTCCTTACTCGCGCCCGCTCCTCAGGTTTCAGGAAAGGGCGCACGTCACGGATACAGTATATTTGACGCCATAATAACGCTAGAGACCCGAACAATGCTAGCGGGGACGGCCGATGAACCGTCCCCGCCGATGCGCCGATGTTGTTGATGCCGAATCAGTTGCCGTCACCGGAACCGGGAGCCGGGGCTGGGGAACCACCGGCCGGAGCGGGAGCGGGTTCCGCGGGGGCCGCCGGCTCTGCGCCGGTGCGGAACTCGGGAGGCAGCTGCTCCTCCCAGTCGGGTAGCTGATGCTGGTGGGTGCCGGGCAAGCAGATGATGGCGATTACCCCGCCCAGGCTCATCACAAAGGACAACAGGATGGTCCAGCAGTAGGGATTGTTGAAGATGACCGGGAACCCCAGTTCGGTGACGCCGATGAACAGCCCGCTGCCCAGCAGCGCTCCGCTGGCCATGCCCGCGCCGGCGCCCATCATCTGGAAACCGTAGGCGCTGCCGATGGGAGCTCGGCCGTAGTACTGGCGGTTGATGATGGGGAAAGCGGACATTTCGCCGCCGAACCCAATGCCGAACAACACTGCGAAGAGGTAGAACATCCACAGTTCGTTGGCGAACAGCAGTATCAACACTGGGGCAAACTGGAGCGTGAAGCAGGCGGCCATCACCCACTTGCTGCCGAACAGGTCGGCGGCGATGGGGGCGGCAAAGCGGGTTATGGTGCTGGTCAGGTGCATCGTCCCCGCGATGGTGATGCCGATGGCCGAGGCCCCGACCAGAGCCTTGTCCACTCCCTGGTATCCTTCCGCCGGGCGCAGCAGGTCCACCACCATGACCTGAAGGAACATGATGATGATGGCATGGCCGGCGCATCCCCAATAGTGGATGCCGACCAGGTTCCAGAAGGTCCCGGTTTTGCGCGCTTGGCGCAGGAACACTCGGGCCCGCTCTTTGGCGCCCCTTCCCGTGGTGGGGGCGGCGCGTATCGGCTCGTTGGGGTCGGCGCCCAACTGCCGCATCCCCACGTCTTCCGGGGAGTTGTGGAACAGGCGGGTGAGCAGCAGAAGGACCACGCCGCCAATGATGCCGGGGATCCAGAACGCCATCCTGATCCCGATGCTGTCGGCGCTGAAGAATGGCATGGCCTCAGCCCATTGCTGCCCTTGTCCCAAGGAGAAGAAGGCTACCAGACCCACCATGATGGCCGGCACAATCACCGGGCCAACACCCTGGGAAGACTGGAGCAACCCCATGCCCAATCCCAAGTGGCGGCGGAACCAGGATGTCACCGACACGGTGAGCGGCACCTGGAATATTCCCATGGAGGCGCTGAGCATCACGCCGAAGAACAGATAGAGATGCCAGAGCTCGGTCATGAATCCCGCGAGCATCATGCTGACGATGTACAGCGACGCGCCCAACGTCAGGGTAAAGCGGGCTCCGTATCGATCTCCAAGCCATCCGGAAGGCGGGCCGAACATACCCGACACCACCCATTGCAGGGAAAAGGCGAACAGGATGAGACCCTCGCTCCAGCCGAAAACCTGGGAGATAATGGGAACCAGCGCCGGGAAAGACATACGGAAAGACGACGATACCAACCGCATCAACGCCGTGATGAAGACAATTACCCAAGCGTAGTGGATGCGGTACCCGGCGAGCGTAAACTCCGCGGGCTTAAAATTGACTGCGGACATGATCATCTCCCTGAATTGCCGCAGTATGCTCCCGGTGTAAATGGCATGTCAAGGAAAAGGTCGTCTCATTATCATCCACTGCTATAATGTAGCCAGTTTGGTACGTAATCCAGTCATCGCTCCGGTGTGCTTGCAACCATGTCGCAACAGAGTTCCAAAACTCTGGTCTTTCCCGTGGCCGGGATGACCTGCGCCGCCTGCGTTTACCACGTCAGCGAAGCGCTGCGCTCCGTCCAGGGCGTGTCCGAGGTGAGCGTTAATCTGGCGACGGAGCGGGCCACCATCAGCCTGGCCGCTGCCGATGGCGGCGCCTCAGTTCCAGATGTCGAAGCCCTGGCCAAAGCCGTTGGCGACGCCGGGTATCGCATGGATACCGTTCCGGTATCTGACAGCCCGCGCGGAGCGGATGCAGATACGCCGCGAGCGCGAGAGGTCCGGACGCTACGAACGCGATTGGCGGTGGCGTTGCCGGTCGGAATTGGGCTGCTCCTGGTCAGTTTTCCGGCGCTACCCTGGGTGACCGGATTGTTCTCAATGGGCTGGTGGTATCCAGCGCTGTTGTGGGCAGCGGCGACGCCGGTACAACTGTGGGCCGGATGGCCCTTTTACGTAGCCGGTTGGGCCGCGCTGAGACGATTGAAACCCAATATGCACACCCTCATCGCGCTGGGAACTTCCGTCGCCTATGGGTACAGCGCGGTCGTGGTGGTGATGACGTGGATTCCAGCTTTCGCCGGAATGACGGGAGGCATGGGGCACCAACTGCATTTTGATATGGCGGCGATCATAATCGCCCTGATCCTGCTGGGCAGATGGCTGGAGGCGCGGGCGTTGTCGCGGACGTCAGACGCCATCGGCAAGCTGTTGGACCTGCGTCCCCAAACTGCTCACCTGATCGCGGACGACGGTTCCGTGGTGGACGTTCCCGTGGACCGGGTTGACGTCGGCGTTACTTTGGCGGTGCGGCCAGGCGAACAGATCCCGGTGGACGGAGAAGTCACCAGCGGCATTACCACCGTGGACCAGTCGGCTTTGACCGGCGAGAGTATGCCGGTCGAAAAGTCCCCGGGAGGTTCCGTATTCGCCGGAACGATGAACGGAACAGGCGCTTTCCTAATGCGCGCTACCCGCGTGGGCGCGGATACGACACTGGCGCAGGTTATCCGGTTGGTGGAGGAAGCGCAAGGCTCGGCGGCTCCGGTGCAGCGTCTCGCCGATCGGGTCTCCGCTTGGTTTGTGCCTTCAGTAGGGTTGATCGCGTTGGCTGCGGCGGCGCTCTGGCTATTCCTGGGCCCCGATCCCTCAATCCTTTATGCTATGTTGACCTTGGTGGCGGTTTTCATCATCGCCTGTCCCTGCGCGCTGGGCCTGGCCACGCCCACGGCCATTATCGTTGGGGTCGGCCGGGCGGCCGAGCGGGGCATATTGATCCGCAGCGCCACGGCGTTGGAAACCGCCCATCGGGTGAACGTGGTCGCGTTGGACAAGACCGGAACCCTGACCACGGGCCGGCTCCGGGTAACTGACATCGTTCCGGCGGCGGGAATCGCGGAGGATCTGGTTCTGACTGCCGCGGCCTCGGTTGAGTTGCTGTCCGAGCATCCCATAGGAGCGGCGGTGCGTCGTCATGCGGAACTAGAAGGGCTAACGCTTACCGGGGCTACCGAGTTCGCCGCGCACCGGGGATCCGGTGTAAGCGCCTTGCTTGATGGTGAACCAATCGCGGTGGGCAACGCGGCGCTGATGGGAGAAATGGGAATCCCGGTGTGCGACGAAATGTCGGGCACGGCTGATGAGTTGGCGCGACAGGGAAACACTCCCATGTTCGTCGCCCGTGGCGGCAGCGCGCTCGGCGTCATTGCTGTAGCAGACACCATAAAACCGGGAGCGCAGCAGGCGGTGGCCGCGCTGCGTGGCGTGGGCGTCCGCACCATCATGCTTTCCGGAGACCGGCCCGAAGTGGCTGCCGCGGTAGCATCCGTTTGCGGCGTGGATGAATGGCACGCGGAGATGCTGCCGAGCGACAAATCCGATGCCATAACCGGATTGCAGGCTGACGGGAACGTGGTTGCGATGGTGGGCGACGGCATCAACGACGCTCCGGCTCTGGCGTTGGCCGATGTGGGGGTCGCAATGGGCGCCGGTTCGGACATAGCCAGGGAATCGGCCGACATTACGCTGATGCGCGACGACTTGAGGGGGGTTGCTACCTCCCTGCAGGTATCACGGGCGACGATGCGCGCCATCCGTCAAAACCTGTTTTGGGCTTTCTTCTACAACACGCTGCTGATCCCGGTGGCGGCGGGCGTTCTTTACCCAGTGTTTGCCGCTTTGGGCGGCGTCCCGAACAGTCTGACCTTTTTCTTCGGCGACGCGGGCTTTCTGAATCCGATTCTGGCGGCGTTGGCCATGGCTTTTAGCTCGGTAAGCGTGGTGAGCAATTCATTACGGTTGCGGCGGGCGTCCCTGTAGTGAGTGTCGCAAACTGTCGCGATGCTGGTACAATTGACCCTGAACTCGTCCCCCAAGATTGGGATGGAGGGATACGTCATGGAAACGGCAGGCTCCAACAGTCTAATGCCAATAATAGTTGCCATCATTGGCAGCCAAGGCCTCATAGTGGCGGCTCTGGTTCTCCTGGCGTACCGCGTTGGTCGGATGCCATCGCGTGAAGAGTCCAACGCTCTCCATAATGAGGTGACCACCAACAAGGTAGAACTCAAAGAGGAAATCGCCGATACCAAATTGGAACTCAAAGGGGACATCGCCGATACCAGACTGGAAGTCCTTAAAGCCAAGGCCGAGCTTCGGCAAGAGATCGCCGATGCCAAGGCCGAGCTTCGGCAAGAGATCGCCGATAGCGAGGCCAGGCTTCGGCAAGAGATCGCCAACACCAAGCAAGAACTGGAAGCGAAAATCGACGCTGCTAAGGACGAAGTTTTGCGGGAGATTCGCCGCAGCCATCAGCAAATGATGCTGGCATTGGTCAATCACACGCACAATGCCAACGGTCAAGCCATGTTCACGCATCCGCCAGAGACTGAACCGGCGCCGGCGCCCGCCGCCGACTGATTTAAGGAAGGACACCGATATGGCAACCGCAACCGATCCCATTTGCCTGATGCAGGTGGATATTGACAACCCCAACGGCGGCACCAGCGAATACGAAGGGCAGACCTACTATTTCTGTGCGCCGGGCTGCCGGATTGCCTTTGAGCGTGACCCGGAAGGATGGGCGTCGGGACGCAACAAACCCATCGCTATGGAGGAACCGCGGCCCCAACCGCTGACCATAGTGCGGCGGCTGTTCCGGCGAGGGCAGTAGAGTTAAAGGCAAATCCAAATTGCTGGGGCGGGTTCGAAAACCCGCCCCAAGTTTTCATTATGCGGAGCAGCGCGTTATGTGACCGCGCCGCAGCAACGCTTGTATTTCTTGCCGCTTCCACAGGGACATTTGGCGTTGCGCCCGATTTTGCGGCCGGCCCGTGGGGCGGCCGCCTTTCGGGCCGGAGAAACGGCCGCCATGGGACTGACCGGAGCGCGGGAGTCGCGCCGGCTGCCGGCGGCGGTGGCTGCGTCGTCATTGGCGGATGAAGGGTGCGCCGGTGGCGCTTCCGGCGCGAGGGTGACGTGGAATAGGGTGTGCGTGACGTCCCGCTGCATCTGTCGCGTCAACTCGGCGAAAGCCCGTTGACCCTCGGAGCGGTACACGGTGAGCGGGTCCCGCTGCCCGACGGCCTGCAGGCCCACACCGGTGCGCAGGTTTTCCATGTGGGTGAGGTGGTTGACCCAATGGGTGTCGATGGATTTCAGTAGCAGCAGCCGCACCAGGGTCGCCATGTTTTCGGCGCCCATGGACTGCTCTTTGGATTGGTATAGAGTTTCCGAATACTCTTCCAGGATGTCCTCAATGCGCTGGCGACGGAGTTGAGACACCTTATCCGCATTGTCCAGTTCGGCAGGAGGCGGGCAGATTTGGCGCAGACCGGACAAGAATCCATCGATGTCCCAGTCGTCCGCGTGGCGTGACCCCAGGTGCGCGTCGATCAACCGGTCGAACTCCGCGCCCAGCATATCGACAACCCGCTCGCGAAGCCCCTGGTTGGTCAGGATATTGGAGCGTTGGTCATAAATCACCGACCGTTGCTGATTAAGCACATCGTCAAAATTGAGGAGGTGCTTCCGCATATCGAAGTGGTGGCCTTCGACTTTTACCTGCGCGCTGGTGATGGACTTGGTGATGAGCTTGTTTTCCAGCGGCTCATCGTCATTGAGGCCGCTCCAGTTCATCACGTTCTTGATGCGGTCGCCGCCGAAGCGCTGCATCAGTTCGTCTTCAAGGGCGACGAAAAACTGGCTGCTGCCGGGGTCTCCCTGGCGTCCAGCGCGGCCACGGAGCTGATTGTCCACACGACGGGCTTCGTGGTGCTCGGTGCCGATGACATGGAGGCCGCCCAGGGAGATCACCCGGTCGTGCTCCTGCCGCCAGCCATCGCGGTCGGTGTCTGCGCCGCCCAGCACGATGTCGGTGCCGCGGCCGGCCATGTTGGTGGACACGGTAACCGCTCCGGAGCGTCCCGCCTGCGCAACGATTGACGCCTCCTGTTCGTGGTTGCGCGCGTTGAGCACTTGATGATCTACGCCTCGCTTGCGGAGCCGGTCGCTCAGGGCTTCGGAGGTTTCTATGGAAGTGGTTCCCACCAGCACGGGTTGTCCCGACGTAGAACGGTCAATGATGGCCTCTACCACGGCGCGCCACTTACCCTCCTCAGTGGGGAAAATCAGATCGCCGCTGTCTTCACGCACCATTGGGAGGTTGGTGGGCACGGCGACGACTTCAAGGCCATAGATTTTGTAGAATTCGTCGGCCTCGGTGACTGCGGTTCCGGTCATGCCGGCCAATTTGCCGTACATCCGGAAGTAGTTTTGCAGGGTGATGGTGGCGTAAGTGACGCTCTCCCGCTGAACCTTCAGACCTTCTTTTGCCTCCACTGCCTGGTGGAGGCCGTCTGCCCAGCGTCGCCCGTACTGCAAGCGACCGGTGAACTCGTCAACGATGACCACCTCGCCGTTGGCGACAACGTAGTCCTTGTCTTTGATCTTTTGCACTTGGGCGACGACGGCATTTTCAACATACTGCACCAGATGGAAATTTTCCGGATCGTACAGATTGTTCACGCGCAGGTGTCGCTCCGCTTTGGCAATGCCCTCCTCAGTCAATGAGATTGCCTGGGTGCGCTCGTCTATAGTGTAGTCCTCGTATTCCCGGAGACGAGGGGCCAACCGGGCGCAGTTGGAGTAGTGCTCCACCGGCTGCTGTGCCGGGCCGCTGATAATCAGAGGCGTGCGGGCCTCGTCGATGAGGATATTGTCAACTTCGTCCACGATGGCGAAATTGTGGCAGGGCCGGCCCGCGTCACGAGACTGGACCTGCAGGTCGGAGGTTACCGCCATGTTGTCGCGGAGATAGTCGAATCCGAACTCGTTGTTGGTGCCGTATAGGACGTCAGCGCGATAGGCTTCGGCCCGGGATACCGGAGTCAGATGGCGATGACCGCCCCGGCCCGGGTCGTCCACGTTGGGGTCGTAGATGTGGGCCGCGTCATGCTGAAGGCAACCGACGGTGAGGCCCAGAAGGTCGTACACCGGCCCCATCCACACCGGATCTCGGCGGGCCAGGTAATCGTTGACGGTAACGATATGCACGCCGCCGCCGGTGAGCGCGTTCAAATATGCGGGCAGGGTGGCGACCAGCGTTTTTCCTTCGCCGGTCTTCATTTCGGCGATTTTCCCCTGGTGCAGGACTGCCCCGCCGATGATCTGCACGTCGTAGTGGCGCTGGCCGAGGGTGCGCCGCGCGGCCTCTCGCACCACCGCGAAGGCTTCGGGCAGCAGGTCATCCAGCGTCGCCCCGTCGTCCAGCCGGCGCCGGAATTCAGCGGTCTTGGCCTTCAAGCCATCATCGCTGAGGCTTTGAACCGTATCTTCCAGCCGATTGACCCGGGGCACCAACTGGCTGCGGAGTTTCTCGGCGGCCCGTTCGGGCGTGTCACCGACGATTTTTTTCAGCAAAGAAACCATGAGAATCCCTCACCCTGCCCCCTCGCTGTGGGAAAGGGCTACACCACGTCAGTATAGCAAGGATGCGACTGATACGTCGGTGGAGAGGAATCGGATTGCGCGCCGATTTGATGGTTAATAGCAAGGCTGGCGTCAGCCTCGTTCGAGACGCGCCAGACTGACTAACAGCCTTTTCAGGCCGGCTCCGGCGAAATTCACCGTCGCCTGCTCGGTATCGCCGCTGCCTTCCACCTCCTGGACGACGCCTTCTCCGAAAGTGGGATGGCGGACGATTTCGCCCACTGCCAAGGGCACGCGCTCCGGTTGGTTGGCCGATGTCCCGGGCCGGCTGGAAGTCCAATCGGTAAGACGCTCGTCAATATTGCCCCGGAGACGGCCACGAGTAGCATCGCCGCCGCTTCCTGACCCATCGCCGAGCCTGGTCCTTGAGGCGCGCCGCTCCTGCCCATAGGAGCCGCCGATGACGGCGTCGGCGTTCCGAGACGAGCGGGACGTATTCAGCCCGTAGTCGTCGGCGCGAGTTCCAGGCGGCCGGTCCAAAGCCGGCGACGCCAGCGTTTCCTCCGGGAGGTCTTCCAGGAAGCGCGACGGCAGCGATATGCCTCCCGACGACGGATAACGCCGGCGGAATGCGCGCAACAGGTACAGCCGTTCCTTGGCGCGGGTCATGCCCACGTAGCACAGGCGGCGTTCCTCCTCGATCTCGGCCAGGGTATCCATGGAACGGCTGTGGGGCAGCAGCCCTTCCTCCATTCCGGCCATCATCACCACCGGGAACTCCAGCCCTTTGGCCTGATGCAGGGTGATCAAGGTAAGCGCATCATCGGACTGTTCATAAGCGTCCACATCGGAAACCAGGGAAACCCGCTCCAGAAAGGCGCTCAACCCGTCGGCGGAACCGTCACCGGGAGGACCGTAGTCTTCCGCTAATCCGCGCAACTCCAGGACGTTCTCCCAACGCTCGTCGCCGTCGTCCTGCGCGTTGATATGCTTCGCCAGCCCGCTCATGTCCAGCGTGCGGTCCAAAAGATCCGGGACGCTCAGTTCGCGGGAGGCGTCGGCCAGGCGGTCCAAGGTTACGGACAGATCGGCGATGGAACGCGCGGCGCGGGCGGTTACCGAAATCGGGCACGGCAATCCTTCAGTCCGGGCCGCGGCGATTTCCCGCATGGCCTGCCGGATGGTGACGCCGCGTTGACCCGCAAAGTCGTTTAGCTGCTGTACCGTTTTTGCGCCGATGCCCCGGGGTGGCTGGTTGATGACCCGGCGCAGGCTCACCTCGTCGCCCGGGTTGAAGATGACCCGGAGGTAGCACACCGCATCCTTGATTTCCTTGCGGTGGTAGAAACGCACACCGCCCACCAGCCGGTAGGGTATGCCCTGGCGCATACACTGGTCTTCGAAGGCGCGGCTCTGGGCGTTGATGCGGTACATGATGGCGCAGTCGCCGGATTGGTACTCACCGGTTCGGGTGAGGCGGCTCACCTCGTCCACTGCCCAGAGGGCTTCGTCTTCCTCGCTGAAGGCTTCGTGTAGTGTGACGGGTCGCCCCGCTGGATTTTGCGTGAATAGCGGGCGTTCAATCCGCTCCGTGTTGGTGGAAATGACGCCAGCAGCGGCGTTGAGGATATTCCTGGTTGAGCGGTAGTTCTCGCCCAGGCTGATCACCGTGGCGTCGGGGAAATCGGTCTGGAAGCTGAGGATGTTTCGGATGTCGGCGTTGCGCCAGGAATAGATGCTCTGGTCCGGGTCGCCGACCACGCACAGGTTCCGGTGTTGGCCGGTCAGCAGCCGGGCCAGACGGTACTGCGCTACATTGGTGTCCTGAAACTCGTCGATGAGCAGGTAGCGGTAGCGGGTATGGTACTGGTCCTGAACATCGGGGACATTTTCCAGGAGTTGCGCCGTCCGCATCAGGAGGTCGTCAAAGTCCAGGGCGTTCTGTCGCGTCAGCGCTTCCTCATAACAGCGATAGACGCGGGCGCAGGTTTCCACCCAATGAGCGCCATATTCGTCCTCGGCGTCATAGGCGGTTTCGGCCATGTGGCGGACGTCCTGGAGGCTGCTTTTGGCGGCGGAAATGCGCGAGAGGACGGCCCTGGGGGTATAGCGTTTGCTATCCACGTCTGCCAATTGCATCGCGGACTTGAGCGCGTCCAACTGGTCGTCCTGATCGTATATGGTGAAGTTCCGATCCAGGCCGATACGTTCACCATGTCGGCGCAGAATGCGGGCGCAGACGGCGTGGAAAGTACCCATGGTGACGGCCTCGCTGCGGCTGAGCAGCAGCCGGTCGAGGCGTTCCCGCATCTCCCTGGAGGCTTTGTTGGTGAAAGTGACCGCCAGTATTTGCCAGGGGTTTACGCCGCAATCCCCTACCAGATAAGCGATGCGGTGGGTGATGACGCGGGTCTTGCCTGAACCTGGACCGGCGACTATGAGCAGAGGTCCCTCGGTAGCGACAACCGCCTGCTGTTGAGCCTCGTTGAGCCCCTGTAAAACTGCGGCGCGGGGAGCATCCGGTTCCTCAAAAGCCGTGCCGCCGGCATCGTAACGTGCCAACTCCGGCGCGTCCCAAAAGGGCGAGGAGAGTGGCTCTTCCCAGTAGGGGGAAGACGCCGGCCCATCCTGGTACGGCGAACGCTCGGAGAACTGGGAATGCAAGGCCATGAGATTTAGGCAGTTGGATTAACGACGCAGTATGGCGGAGAGAGCGGGATTCGAACCCGCGATGCGCCAGAGGCGCATACCGGTTTTCGAGACCGGCGCCTTCAACCACTCGGCCACCTCTCCGCGAGCAGGTACCACACGGTGCATAGGCGAAACTGTACTTCGCCAGGAACGCGGGCTGCGGGTATTGAATTGTACTAGATGGCTCGGGGCATTACAACGACGGCAATCACTCCGTAACTGTTCAGACTTGGGGTGTGAATTGAGCGAAAGGGGTTATCAGAGGCTGGCGCCGGCGGTGTCGGTTATGTCAATATGCGTGGCCTGGATGCTCAAACTGACCTCAGGACCGCCGACCGGGAGGTTCTGATCGACATCAGCATCCGGCAGCAGGCGATCATCGAGAGCCTGGAGAAGCGTATTGCCCAGTTGGCAGGGCGGGCCATCCGCCGGAGGCGGACGGGCCGGATGCCTGGGCTGAAGCCCAAAGGCGACCGCCAGCCGGCGCCGTCCCGGAAACCACGCAAAGGTCGCTCCCATGGTTTTGCCCGGGTCCGCATGGCGCCCACCCGACGGGTGGAGCGCGTGGTGGAGCGATGTCCTGACTGCGCGACCCGGTTGTCCGGGGGCTGGACCCACCGCACGCGGGAAGTGATTGACCTGCCGCCGGTTCCGGTGGAAGTTACCGAACACGCCGTGATTGGTCAAAAATCGTGTATCCGCGTCTGCCCGCGCTGCCGACGGCGTTGCGCGCCGTCGCCGCAACTGGACGGGATAGTATAGTGATGGGGAAGCAGCGGTTGGGGATCAACTTGATCAGCCTGATGGTGGCGTTGCCGGAGGAAGCCCGGCTGCCCTTCCGCATCAGCCAGTGGCACCTGGAGGCCGCGCCTGGACTGCGGCTCAGCCTGGGAGCCATTGTGGCCGCTACCCAAAGGGTAGCCCAGAAGGCCCCGGGAGCGATGTCGGACATCGTGGCGCGGATCCGGGGCTCTCCGGTGGTCCATGCCGATGAGACGGGCTGGCGAGAGGATGGACGCAACGGCTACGTCTGGACTTTCAGCGCTCCCACCGAGCGGTACTTCCTGCGTCGTGGTCGTAGCAGGGCGGTGGTGGCTGAAGCCCGGGGCGAAGAGTTCGCCGGGGTGCTTTCGCCGGGGCGCTGGTCAGCGATTTCTACGCCGCCTACCATCATCATTACGATGGCCCCAAGCAACGCTGCTGGGCGCATCTGCTGCGGGACATCCACGACTTGCGGGCGCTTTACCCCGACGATGTCCCCCTGGGGCGGTGGGCGGACGCCGTCCACGATGTGTGCGAAAAAGCCAAAGCCTTCACCCTCCCGTCGGAACGGCAGCACCGCCGGGCCCAACTGGCCCTGGAACAACGTCTGCTGACCTTGCGCCGTCCCTGCCGGGGTGACCCTTTAGTCGCACAAGCCAGGCTGTGCCGACGGGTGGCGAGGCACATCAAAGGACTCTTCGTCTTCGTGGCCGAACCGGAAACCCCACCAGACAACAACGCCGCCGAGCGCAGCTTGCGTCATCTGGTGGTCAGCCGCAAGGTCAGCGGCGGAACCCGGTCACCGCGGGGAACTGAGACCAAGATGACCCTGGCGTCAGCCTTCGGCACTTGGCGGGCGCAAGGACTCAACCCTCGCTCTGCTTGCCGACAACTGCTCATTTCCCCCTCAATTCTGAACAGTTACGTTGTCAGGAATGGTGACTTTCAGGCACACGCCGCGAGACGGAGACTTTTAGGCGTCGTCGGGTGGGGGTTCGCCATTGGCCTCCGCTACCAGGCGACGGTTATTCCATTCTCGCCAGCGCGCATTGGCCTCTTGCCGGCCTGCTTCCCGGACTTTTTCCTCACGTTGCCGGTCCTCTTCCGCTCTTTTCTGCCTCAGCGGCTCAACGTACTTCCGGTCCAACCAATCGGCAATTACCATAGTAGTGCGTATTACCTCCGTCAGGATGATGCTCAGCCCAAGGGCTGCGCCGCTGGCCAACGGGAAACTGCTCACAATCAAGTACGCGGTGCCGGCCGGCCCGTTCTCGTCCACCTTGGTAGTTGCGTACCATATTACCACCCCATAGCCCGCCAAACTCAGCGCGGTAAATATGGGGAAGCCGATGCGGAGCCAGGGCCAGGGCCGGCTCAGCAACGTTTCCCGCGGATCCTCCTCTGGCGGCACGGGATGGGTAGCCATCGAGCGGCGGCGCCTACCCTCCGCCGCCGCGAACCTCCAGGCTGGGCTTGGTCATCTCCTCCGGGTTGAGCAGAGCGTCCAGTTCGGCCTCGCTGAGTGAAGTATCAGCCCGCGCGATTTCGCGGATTGTCATCCCGGTTTCCGCCGCTTTTTTGGCGATCCCGGCGGCCGCGTCATACCCGATGGACGGCGCCAACGCCGTACCCAGCATCAAGCCTTTTTCCACCATTGCCGGCCCGGTGTCGGTGGCAGTGATGCCCACCACGCACTGATCCGCGAAGTTCTGCGCCGACGCCGCCAGCAGCGACACCGACTGCAACAGGTTATAGGCGGCCAGTGGCATCATGGTGTTCAGCTCGAAGTAGCCTCCGGCGCCGGCCAGCGCCACCGCAGCATCGTTGCCCACCACGTGAGCCGACACCTGGATCACTGACTCCGAAATCACCGGGTTCACCTTGCCCGGCATGATGCTGCTGCCGGGCTGCACCTCCGGGACGTTTATCTCGCCCAGGCCGGCTCGGGGGCCACAGCCTAGAAAGCGGATGTCGTTGGCAATCTTGTGCAGGCTGATGGCCACCGTCTTCAGTTGGCCACTGGCCTCCACGATGCCGTCCAGAGCCGACTGCGCTTGGAAATGGTTGCCGGTTTCCCGGATGCTCACCCCGGTCATTTCCTGCAAACGGGCGCAGGTGCGTTGGGAGGACTCTGGGTGGGTATTGACCCCGGTGCCCACCGCCGTGCCGCCCAGAGCAACCTCGGCCAACGCTTCTTGGGCGCGACGCACCCGAGTGATGCTGTATTCCGCCTGCCCGGCGTAGCCGCTGAACTCCTGGCCCAACCGAACCGGAGTGGCGTCCTGCAAGTGAGTCCGCCCGGTTTTAACGATTGGCCAGAACTCGTCGGCTTTGGCTTGCAGGGATACCCGGAGGGATTCCAAAGCTGGAATCAAATCCTCCTTCATACCCAGCAGGGCCGCCAGGTGAATGGCCGTGGGGATCACGTCGTTGGACGACTGTCCCAGGTTCACCTGGTCATTGGGATGCGCCAGCCGGGAGCCCAGGTCGCCGCCCATAATCTGCGAAGCCCGGTTGGCGATGACCTCGTTGGCGTTGGTGTTGGTGGACGTGCCGGAGCCGGTCTGGAAAATGTCCAGGACGAAGTGCGTGTCGTGCTTGCCGTCGGCGACTTCCTGGGCAGCCTGTACGATGGCTTCGCCCACCGTGGCGTCAAGGACTCCCAGGTCCATATTGGTCCGCGCCGCCGCCAGTTTAATGAGGCCCAGGGCGCGGATGAACTGTCGCGGAAAACGCAGGTCGCTGATGGGGAAGTTGAGCACGGCCCGCATGGTTGACGCGCCGTACAGCGCGTCGGCGGGAACCTGCATCTCGCCCATGGAGTCGCGTTCGATACGAGTTGCCGAAGTAGTCATGGTCTGGTGCCGTCCTCTGTGTAAAGTCACTGATTGACGGACAGTTTAGCATCCTATGGTCGGCCAGGTATTTCTGAATCGAGCTAATCCGCCATCCTGTACACCTCCCGCCGGATCCGGCGGGCATTGCGTCGCCGGCCGCTGCCGGTCAGCTGACGGAATTGCGCGGCAGTCAATCCCGCATATTCCACGGCGGCCCCCAACGTCACCGGGTGCAAATCGCGACTCCGGTGGTCAGGCAGGAAGATGCGGGTGCCGGGCATTTTAGGATGTGCCAGATAATGATGCGAACCTTCCTGACCGTCGTCCTCCCAACCAATCAGCCTGAATCTTGCCAACGCATCCGCGAATGAAACGCCGGGGATAAATGGCGGCATCAGACGCTTATCCGACTTACGCTGACGGTATCGACCTTGACGGGAAAGCCGGCAGTGCGGTACTCATCTACCATCGCGCGCGTGCGTTGCTCGATGTCGCGAGCTTCGGCCTTCAGCCATCCGGTAATGGCTTCTTTAATGTTTTCCAGCGCATCCGCCTCGTCCAGCCCTTGCGATACGCAGCCGCGCAGGGCCGGGCAGATCGCCGCATAGCCCTCTCCAGAATGGATCAGCACCACCTCGTAGGTGGTCTCGATTTCCGAGGACTTGGTCTCCTTGACCACGGTAACCACATTGTCGTCCATACAAACTCCTGCGCCTGGCGATTGCGTCCCCGTGTTTTGACCTTGGACGCCTATTTCCCTTCCTTGATGAAGTCCGCCACCCGCTCGGCAATCATGATCGTGGTGGCGTTGGTGTTGGCGCGGATCACGTCGGGCATCACCGAGGCGTCCACCACTCTGATGTTCCGCATCCCGTAGATCCGGCAATACTGGTCCACAACCGCGTCCAAATCCGAACCCGGCCCCATCTTGCAGGTGCCGGAGGAGTGGTGCTGGGTGTAGGCGTTGCGCAGCATCCACTGGTCCAATGCTGCCTCGGAGGCCAAGTCTTCATCGGTGGGAGACAATCGCTCGGCCACGAATTGCCGGAAAGTTGGCTGCTCCGCTATCTGCAAGGCTAGGCGAACCGCCGCCCGCATTCGCTGCCGGTCCACCGGGTCGGACAGGTAATCGTAGAACAGGTCGGGCTGCACGTGGGGGTCGGTGGACGCCAGCCGGAGCCGGCCTGCAGTGGCCGCATTCTGCAACGCTGCGCTGAACCCGAAGTGGAAATCGTCGGACTCGATGTTGACGCTGGCCGGGCGGTGCTCGCTGGTCATCAGGATGGGCGAAAGCTGAATGTCGCCGCGGGTTCCGGTTCCCTCCGGGCTGTAGCGCAGGCCCACCTGGATGCTTGGGGCGTCTAGTTCCGGTGGGTCACCGATGCCGCGAAACAGGCTGAATACCGCGGGATGGTCCCGCAGGTTTTCGCCCACGCCGGTCATTTCGTGGATAACCGGAATGCCCATTTCCCGGAGATGCTCCGCCGGGCCAACCCCTGACAGCAAAAGTATCTGCGGCGAGGCGATGGCGCCGGCGCTGAGGATAATCTGCTCGCCGTACACCTCGAAAACCTCGCCGCCGCTTTCTGCCTCGACGCCGATGGCCGTCTTGTCGTCGAAGAGCACCCGGCGGGTCACCACGTTGCCCCGCACCGTCAGGTTAAGCCGGTGTCGGGACATGGACAGGTACGTTAGCGACGTGCTCATCCGCACGCCGTCGATGTTGTTCAGAGGCCGCGCCGCTATGCCATTGGAATCGGGATGGTTCTGGTCGGCGTCTTCGGGGAAGCCCAGGGCGCGGCAGGTGTCGTAAAAAGCCTCGGCCACCGGCAGCCATTCCTCTCGCTTGTAACGCCGCACCGGAATGGGGCCGGAATTGCCGTGAAAGTCGTCGCCGCCGAAGTCCAGATCGTTCTCCAGCCGGCGGAAATACGGCAGCACCTTGGTGAAGGACCATTCGTCGTTGCCCCACACCGCCCAGTTGTCGTAGTCCTCGGGCACCCCACGGAACAGCACCTGTCCGTTAATGCTGCTGGAGCCGCCCATGGCCTTGCCGCGAGGGATGATGATGGGTTCCTCCTGTTGTGGCGTACCCTTGGCCGTGTAGCCCCAACTATGCGGTCCATACGCGGAACGCCAGACATTGTTGCCGTTCTTCAGGTCAATGGGCAGATGTTCAAAGTCGGGGTAATCCGGCCCGGCCTCCAGCAGCAGCACTGATACATCGGGATCTTCGGTCAGCCGCGCCGCCAGCGTGCAGCCGGCGGAGCCACCGCCGACGATAATGTAGTCGTAACTCATGCAACCTCCACCGACGACCTGCGTTTGTTGTCGCAAGTCGTCGATTTCCTTGTCGGTGTAATCCATTCGGCGCAGAATCCGGTAAGCAATTCTAACTTCCGGTCCGCTCCCGCTCGTTAGGTAGTCAAGCGCCCTTCCATACTGCAACTCTTTCAAATCAGGGCTGCGGCGGTACTGCTCGCGCATGGCGGTCTCGTGGTCAAGCATCAGTCAGCCACCCGGATCCTCGCGTTCAACGTACATTGAGAGTCGCCAACACTACAGCCCACAGCTGTCCAGCAGGCAGTTGAAAAAGTCCATGTCGTCCATGCCGTTCAGCGGTTCCTCATGGACGTCGGCCAGGTGCTTCATGATGCGCGGGGTGTTCATCGGCACCAGCAACGCGGTGGCGTTGATGCTGACAATGCCGATCATCGGATGCGCCATGAACCGCCCGAACGCCTGCGATTGCTCCTCGCACCGCAGGCAGCGTACCGTAATCTCGTCGTCCCGCTGGTCGAAAATCAGTTGCACCAGCGGCTCGTCGCCCAATCGGGCGTCAAAGACTTCGCCGTTGCCGAAACGATCCGGCCCGACGTACTCGGCGGTCAAAGAATTGGTCCATCCCTCGGGCGGGTACACAACCCGATTGCTCTCCCTGGGCATTTCCCGCACCTCGCATTTCAATCAAAGTGTTGCCTGATTTTACCCCATCGCCAATCCGGTTCGCCACGCCGCAGACCTTTCAGCCGCATTCTCACTTACGGCGTAACGATGGTTGCCCAACTTACCGCAATATGGCACCATTGCGTTGCCCTCGCCCCGAAAACTTTATCGCATAGGAGTGATGCCATGAGCTTGGACATCTTCGACGTTTCGGGCCAGAAAGTCCTGCTGGTGGGCGCGGGGCGCGGGATTGGAAAAGGTATCGCGTTGGCATTTGCCCAGGCCGGCGCCGACGTGGCCGTCACCGGCCTGACCCACACCGGCGTCAACAAAGTCGCCGAGGAAGTCCGCGCCATAGGCCAACAATGCCTGCCCCTCACCGGCGACGCCACCACCGCCACCGATACCGACGCCATCGTCGCCCAAACCATCGCCGAATTCGGACACATCGACACTCTGGTCAACTGCGTGGGCGACGCCATCCGCAAACCCGTCGTCCAATTGCCCGGCAGCGACATCCCCGGCATGACCGAAACTGAGTGGCACAGCATCGTTGACATCAACCTCACCGAGGCGTTCCAGGGCTGCCGCGCCGTGGGTCCGCATCTGCTGGAGCGCGGCCAGGGCAACGTCATCAACATCAGCGGCTGGGCGTCCTTCCGGGGTCGCCCCATGTCCGCCGCCTACGACGCCGCCAAAGCCGGCCTGATGCGCTTCACCGAGGTGGTGGCCCAGGAGTGGGCGCCCTTCGGCATTCGCTGCAACGCCATCGCTCCCGGCTCGTTCCCCGACCCGGAGCAGATGCCCGAAGCAGCCTTTGCCGCCCGCGACGCTGCCGCCGGCGAGACTATCCCGTTGGCCCGCGTTGGCCGTCTCATTGAGGTCGGCTACCTGGCGGTGTACCTGGCCTCCCCCGCCGCATCCTACGTAACGGGCCAGACCTGGGCCATCGACGGCGGCGTCAGCATCAAGCACCCCTAACCACCCCGACGCGCGACCGTCAAACGGACACGGAGGTTGCCATGACGATGCACTACGAACTCCTGGCCCACCGCATCCTGGAACGGGCGGCGACCCAGTTTCCCAATAAGCGCATCATTACCCGCGTGGGAGAAGGCGCTCATCGTTACACCTATGCCGATATGTTCGCCCGCACGGCCCGCTTGGGCAACGCCCTGCGCGAGTTGGGCATCGGCCCAGGCGACCGGGTGGGAACCTTCGCCTGGAACAACTACCGGCACCTGGAAGCCTACTTCGCGCCGCCCACCATCGGCGCCGTGGTGCATACCATCAACATCCGGTTGGCGCCCGACGACATGGCCTACATCATCAACCACGCTGGCGACAAGGCGCTGCTGATCGACCCGGACCTGGCGCCGTTAATAGGGGCCATTGCCGACCGCCTGACCACCGTGCAGCATTTCGTGATCCTGGCCGAACCGGACGAAGTATCCACCACGCTGCCCAACGCCGTCGCCTACGAAACCATCCTGGATGCCGCATCCCCGGAGTACAGCCCGGCAAGCGTTGACGAATATGCCACCATGGGCTTGTGCTATACCTCCGCCACCACGGGCCTTCCCAAGGGAGTCGCCTACTCCCACCGCGCCGTGTACCTGCATTCCATGGCATCATCCGCCGTGGATGTGCTGGCCCTGTCCGAGCGGGACCGGGTTATGGCCATCGTTCCCATGTTCCACGCCAACTGCTGGGGCCTGCCCTACAGTTCCACCATGGTCGGCGCCGACCAGATTTTTCCCGGCGTTCGTCCCGACCCCAGGGTAATCTGCGAACTGGTGGAGAGCGAAGGCGTGACCTTCAGCGCCGGGGTGCCCACCATCTGGATCGGCGTGCTGGATTACCTGCAACGCGCCGGCGTCGAATACGACCTCTCTTCCCTGAAACAGATCATCAGCGGCGGCTCCGCCGTTCCCCTGGCGATATTGCAAGCGTATCGGGAACAGCTGGGTGTTGAGATAGTACATGCTTACGGCATGACCGAGGCCGCGCCCCTTATTTCGGTGAACCGACGGCGCACCTGGCTGGACGACCTTTCCGATACGGAACAGTTGGCCCTTTCCGCCAAACAGGGCGTAATCGCTCCCGGCATCGAGATGAAGCTGGTGGACGAAAACGGCGCCACGGCGCAGTGGGACGGCGAGCAGCGCGGCGAGCTCTGGTTCCGCGGCCCGTGGGTCGCCGACGAATACGTGAACGACGAGCGCAGCGCCGAAACTTTCATCGACGGCTGGTATCACAGCGGCGACATCGCTTCCATCGACCCTGACGGCTACATTCAGATCGTGGACCGGGTGAAGGACATGGTGAAAAGCGGCGGCGAGTGGATTTCCTCCGTGGATCTGGAATCCGCCATCATGGCCCACCCCGACGTGCTGGAAGCCGCCGTAATCGCCATCCCACACCCGCAATGGCAGGAACGGCCCCTGGCGTGCGTGGTGCCCCGCGCTAGTGCCTCCGCCCAGCTTACCAAGGACGTCATTCTTGAATTCATCCGGCCCGACTTTGCCCGCTGGTGGCTGCCCGACGATGTGGTGTTCATCGACGAAATCCCCAAGACCAGCGTGGGCAAGTTCGACAAAAAGGCGCTGCGCGAGCAGTTTGAAAGCCACGGCTGATTCGCCCGCATGAATGTCGCGTCCTCCGGGGTCGCTGCGATCTCCGTCGCCGGGATTCGCAAGGACTACGGCGACCGGGCCGTGCTGCGCGGGATTGACCTCTCCGTCGGCTGGGGAGAGATTGCCGTGCTCTTCGGCGCCAACGGGGCCGGCAAAACCACCCTGCTGCGCGTCCTCGCCGGCCTGGCGCGTCCGGACTCCGGATCGGTTCACATCGCCGGCCGACGCATGGGGCGTACTGGCGGCGCGGCAAGGCGTCTGGTGGGATTCGCGGGGCACCAAACCATGCTCTATAGCGATCTCACCTGCCGCGAGAACCTGGACTTTTATTGCAAGTTGTACGGCGTCGCGGACCACCGCCGTCGGGTCGGTCAGGTGCTTGAGCAGCTTGATCTATCCGACCGGGCCGACCGGCGCGTCCGCACCTTGTCCCACGGGATGCAAAAACGGCTGTCCATAGCCCGCGCCATATTGCACGAGCCGGTCGTGCTGCTTCTTGACGAACCCGAATCGGGTCTCGACACCGCTTCGGCATCGGCTTTGGGAGAATTCCTGGCACAGTGGGCCGCCGATGGCAAGTCGGCACTGCTGACCACCCACAACGCCGAGATCGGCCTGGCTTGGGCCGGTCGGACGCTGGCGCTGGCCGGAGGGCGGGTAGCGCGCGATGCGCCGGCAGACGCGGCAACATCATCCGAATTGAGAATGCTACAATGAACCTGTCGGACCTCGCTAACGAACTATCAGAACGGGGAATTTGGTGGCAGGTTGGCGGCTTCGCCATCACGGGCTGCGTCAGCGTAGCCATCCTGCAAATCTGGGATGGCTCCGATTTCTGGGCCTACCGCAGCTTTGAAATCGCAGTAAAAGACCTTTACTGGCTGTTCATTCTACCCTTGGCCGGGCTGATTGAAGGAGTGCGAAAAATGTTTGAGAAAGCATCTGAAATCCGCGCTGCCCAACGCGCGAAAATCAGGGAACGCGGTCGCCGGGAAGGCCGGGAGGAAATCCGCACTAAGGTACGCGAGCTCTTGCAAAATCCCGCCATCTCCAAAGACCCCGAAACCGGCGTCATAACCCTCACCCCGGAAGATGTTGCCTTCCTGTTCAGCGAACCTGCCGACCCCGACACTTAGCTCCTTGGCCGGCCAGTCTCGGCGGCATCCTCTCGGGCCCGGTTATGGCGCTGATGCGTAGCGCGCTGGCCATCGCATGGAAAGACCTCCGCCTGGAATTCCGCTCCCGCGACACCATCATATCGGCTCTGGTGTTCGGCCTTATCGTGGTGGTCGTATTCAACTTCGGACTGAACCGGACACCCGGAAGTCTGGAACCCGTCGCCCCCGGCCTGCTCTGGGTTGCCTACGCCTTCATCGGCGTGCTCGCCATGAACCGGGCTTTCTCCCGGGAGATGGAACACGGCGGGTTGGACGGTCTGCTGGCTGCGCCCATCAGCCGCGATGCCATCTTCCTCGGCAAGGTGTTAAGCAGCGTCGTATTCATGCTGGTTATCGAGGCCATCCTGTTGCCCATATTTGCCGTGATGCTGGGGTTGCCGGCGTTGTCTCCCGTCTTGGGGCTGGTGATCCTGCTGGCCACCGTCGGGTTCGCCACCGTAGGGACATTTTTCGCCGGCATGGCGGCGCAGACCCGATCCCGCGAAATCCTGCTGCCGGTGCTCTTCTTCCCGGTCGTCGTACCCGTCATCATCGCCGCGGTGGAGGCATCCGCGCTGGTTTTGCAGGGCGGTCCGATGCAGCCGGTGTGGAGCCGATGGCTGCCGCTGCTGGTGGTGTTCGACGCCCTCTTTTTGGTAATATGTTCGTGGATTTTCGGATTTATCTTCGAGGGATAACGCAGCTTGGCGGCGATAGCGAGCCAGCCGAAAAGCAAGACACCCTGGCGCGCGGCGGTACGAGACGCGCGCCTTTGGCTGTTGCTTTTGACTGCGGCGCTAACGCTGGTGGACGGCTACCTGATTTTCGTCGTCGCCCCCACCGACGAGGTTCTGGGGCACATTCAGCGCATCTTTTACGTCCACGTTCCCATCTCAATCCTGTCCTTCCTCGGTTTCCTGATCTGCGCGGTGGCCGGCGTCGGTTACCTCATCCGCCGTACCGAGGTTTGGGACCGGGTAGCCCACGCCTCCGCCGAGGTTGGCGTGGTGTTCGTAACCCTGGCGCTGATAACGGGCGTTATCTGGGCCCGTCCGGTTTGGGGAGTGTGGTGGACCTGGGAACCACGGCTCACGACTACGTTGATCCTCTGGTTGATCTATGTCGCCTACCTGATGATCCGTCACTACGCTCCCACTCCCCAACAGGGCCGGTCCTGGTCGGCGGTGGTGGGCATCATTGGCTTCGTTGACGTGCCTATCGTGTACTACTCGGTGCAGTGGTGGCGCTCAATCCATCCGGTGCAGGTAATCGGCCCGGAAGCGGCCGATGACGCGCTGGAACCCATCATGGCCCGAATCGTCGTTTTCTCCATGCTGGCTCTGCTCGCGCTTTTCGCGTACCTGCTGATGGAACGCATGGCGCTGCGGGCCGCCGAGGATTCCCTGGCTCAGATGCGCCGGGACCGTGCAGCTGATTGACATGACCGTGCCGCCGAATAACATTCCCTTTCTTTTTGCGGCCTTCGCCGTGGTCTGGGCCGTATTTTTCATCTATGCCGCGTACATGTCGTGGCGTCGCCGTTCGTTCCAGCGTGAACTCCGGGATCTACAAGAAACGGCCGGTTCGGATCGGCCTTCGGCTGCCGATGCCGAGGATGACGGCCCGGTATAATAGACGCTGCAAATCCTCTAATGAGGTTCTCGCTCGAATCATGCAATCCGAATATCCTGCCAATCAACCGGGTGAAACGGTCGCCTATATCCCCGATTCGGAAACGGAGCGTACCGGTTGGCGCAGCCACCGCACCCGGCTCATCATCCTGGCCGGCGTAATCGGCCTGGCCGTCGCCTACATGGTGTACGCCGCCTTCCCTGGAAACACCCTCTATTTCGTGACGGTCAGCGAATTCCTGGACGACCCCAAGTTGCAGGATGGGCAGACGCTGCGCGTCGCCGGGGCACTGGCGTCTGACACCTTCCGCCGCGACGATGGCTCGACCCGGTCCCACTTCGCCCTGGGCGACAAACTGCCCGACGTACCTGGGGTTTCTCCCGGCAGTCCTCAATTGCAGGCCAGCTACGTCGGCGTCCTGCCGGATTTGTTCTTCAACCCGCACTCCGAGATTATCCTGGAAGGCAACTACGACGCGCAAAGCCAAGTCTTCGCCACCGACAACATCCTGGTCAAGTGTCCGTCCAAGTACCAGTCCATGCCGGCCGAAAACCTTGACTTGGTTCCAGGGGCGGCGGTTCCGAAAGACGACTACTGAACACAGAGTGCGGAGAGCATTATGTTTGCTACGCCAACCAGCGACAAAAACGTTTGCCAACGCGCCCGGGCTGTGTATGACGCCGAAATCCGCCATTTGGTGGAGCCTCAACACACCGGGAAGTTCATCGCGATTGAACCGGATACCGGCGAGTTTGAATTCAATGAAGACCTGGCGGCGGCATCGCAAAATCTGAAACGGCGCCGGCCCGGATCGGTGACCTGCATTCTGCGCATCGGCCATAAAGCGGCCTTTACCATGGGAAGCGGGTGGCCAAGTGGGTACAAAGGCACGCCGATTGCCGATGCGGTGAAGCACAACGTTTTTTGGAGCCTCAGCCAAGAAATCTACGACGCTGAAATCCGTCAATGGGTTGAGCCTGTACACAACGGCAAGTTTCTTGCCCTGGACCCGGACACGATTGACTGCGAGGTGCATGACGAGATGCTGGGCGCCGTTGCCAATCTTGGCAAAAGACTGCCCGGCGTTCCGTTCTACGTCCTACAAGTTGGGCATGAGGATTCGATAAACGGCGTAATCGTGGGGGCAGCACGATGACCACTGGAAGCATCGGCGTGAATGGACAGGCAATGCTACCCGTCTCGATACTTAACAACAGGAGCGGTCAGTTCGTTGTTTTCAATTTCGTAATCGACACCGGGTTCAGTGGCGACCTGCAACTCCCCGCTGACGACATTGCCAGGCTTAACCTGCTTTTTCTCGACAGAACAGATTCACAGTTGGCGGACGGGCGGACGGTCCGCGCAGACGTATATTCCGCAACTGTGCTCTGGTTAGATCACCGAGCAGTAATCAAGGTTATCTCGGCCAACGAAAACATTCCCCTTATCGGCACCAACCTGCTCTGGGGCAGCGCAATGGCTATAGAGTGGGAGTTCGGCGGCAGAGTAACCGTCGTGCCAATCCCTGAACCCGAATAGAAACGCCCCCGACAGGAAATCCCGCCGGGGACGCTGTGGTTCCTGACCCTGGCGCGGGAGCCTTAGAACGTGTACGCGTTCATCAATTCTTCCATCGTCCGCTCTCGCGCCTTGGACCGGATGTTGTTCATGTTGGTTTCCAGCGAACCCCTGGATTCGTCCTTGTAGATGATGCCCACCGGCAGACCTCCCTGCTGTACCAGGTCGTAAGCGGCCTGCTTGCTGGAGTAGTCATGGTCTTCCGGTATGTCCCAGAGGGCTGGCGCGATGCCTTCTCTGGCGTTGCCCTTGATCAACTGGTAGGTGTCGTTGTAGGTGACGCAGGGCGACTGGACGTGGATCATCGACATTCCGTCGTGATTCATGCCCTCGTTGATGAGCCGCGCCAAAACCCGGGGCTGACCGGAGAACCCGGACGCGATGAACGAGACGCCCAACGTGAGGTACAGTTCCAGCGGGTCCAGGTCCTCTTCAATCTTGCCGAAGGGGGTGCTGCTGGTTATTGCGCCCATCTCGGTGGTGGGAGAACTCTGGCCTTTGGTAAGACCGTAAACGCCGTTGTCCATGATGACGGCGGTGACGTTGACGTTACGGGCCGCCTGGGGCGCGATGTGCTCGCCGCCGATGCTGAGAAAGTCGCCGTCGCCGGCCACTATGATCACGTTCAATTCGGGCCGGGCCATCTTGACGCCCATGGCCACCGGCAGCGTCCGCCCGTGGATCCCGTGGATGCCGTAGGGCTGCTCGCCCTCCAGCAGGTGAACCAGGTTGCCGCTGCAACCGATGCCGGCGACCACCACGTTGTTCTCAATGGGCAGGCCAGTTTCCTCCAGCCGGTTGATCATCGCAAACTCCAGCGCGCGGCGCACGCCGAAGTCGCCGCAGCCGGGGCACCATTTAAAGTCGTATTCCGGGTTCTTTTTGCTCATACCCGCGCTGCCTCCCTGTGATTGGCTGCAATTTCAGTGATACGTGACACCAGGTCGCTCACCTTGAACGGGAGCCCGGTGTACTGGGTGATGGCTTTGGCTTTGACGCCTTCGGAGCGAAGGATGCCGGCCCACTGACCCTGATAGTTCAGCTCCGGCACAATAACCAGCTCTTTGCTTTGCAGTTCCTCGAGCAGACGCGGTGGCAGCGGGTTGAGGAACATGGAGTAGTACCAGGCCACGTCCACCCCGGCTTCCCGAAGCGCATCAAAAGCTTCCCGGGTCGGCCCCTTGGAACCGCCCCACGTCATGACTGCGACGCTCGCATCAGTATTTTCCGCTTCGTACTTGTCTTCTTCCAGGAGCTTGAGCTTGCTGAACCGGCGCTCCGTCATCTGGATGTGGCGGCTGGGCAGGTGGGTGGTATCGCCCATCTCGTCATGCTCGCTGCCGTTGGCCACGTACGCGCCCGGGTAGCCCGGCAACGGCATCGGCGAAAGCTCAAATCCGGAGTAACGGTGATACCCGTTCCCGCCCTCGTGGGTGAGACGTTCTTCCACCGCTACCTTGCTGAGGTCGGGCCGGGGGATGTTTTGCACCCGCTCGGCCATGGACATCTCGCTCATCAGGATCACCGGACCCTGGTAACGCTCCGCCCAGTTGAACGCGTGGGCGGCGGCGTAGAAGCACTCCTCCACTGATCCGGGTGCGATGATCGGCATCCGCACGTCGCCGTGGGCCGGGTACATGCACCCCATCAGGTCCGACTGTTCCGTCTTGGTGGGCAGGCCGGTGGCCGGACCGCCGCGCTGGACGTCCACCACCACCAGGGGTATTTCCGCCATCCAGGCCAGGCCCAACCCTTCGCTCATCAGCGATATGCCCGGGCCGGCGGTGGCGGTCATTGACTTCTTGCCGGCGTACCCGGCGCCCAGGATGGCCGTGATGGCTTCAATCTCCGAGGAAACCTGGTACGCGAACTTGCCGTCTCCCACCAGGTTGCGCTCCATCCAGAGCAGGATGGTTGTGGCCGGAGAGATGGGGTAGCCGGCATAGAAACCTACGCCGGCGTGCGTCGCTCCAAGAGCGATGGCTTCGTTGCCTTTCAGCATCAACTGCTGGTAGTCCGGCGGGTTCGGCGACGCCAGGTCCCCCAGGACGAAACCGCTTTCGGCGGCGTTCTGCCGGCCCAGCCGCATGGCCTGGATGTTGGATTCGATGATCTCGTCGTCGTTGGCGCGGCCCCGGCGGAAACGCGCTTCGACGAAGTCCTCCAGGTATTGCTGGGGCATGTGGACCAGTTGGGCCAGGGCGCCGATGACGACCATGTTGGCGGCCCGGTTGTTGCCCGTGGAACGCGCCAGGGAATCGACGGCCAGCCCGAAGGATCTTGGGTCGGTCATCGTGAAGTCGTCGGCGTTGTAGATGATCACCCCGCCGTCCCGCACTTCCTCCGCGTGGGTCTCGTATGCTTCCTCATTAAACGCGACCAGTACGTCAACCTGGTCGCCGGAACTCAGGATCGGCTCAGTACAAATTCGGGCCTGGGTCCAGGTCGGGCCACCGAGAATTTGGGAAGGAAAAGTTGCGTAGGTCAGCGCGTGGTAACCTACCTGGGTGGAAGCCTGGGCCAGTCCTTCGGCTGAAGTAACGACGCCCTGTCCGCCTTCACCGGCGAACCGGACGACGAAGTCGTTCATCTGCATCTGGAGGTTCCTCCGAACCGGCAGTAATCTGCGAATTGCCCGCTGGCGCTGGTCAAATGCCCACCGACGATGAGAGCGGCTCGGTTACAAAAAAACACCTCCCCCATTCCGGTGGGATGGTGTTGCCGGTCGCCGTCCTGTGTATCGTGGGTTGAAACGCCCTGTCGCGTCGCACCCAAACCGAGGATTGCGGACGCGCTTACGCCAAGTGTTTAGCAGGGGGGAATATAGCACCGCATCCTCCAATTTGTCAATTTTATAAACTTGGCCCTGATATAATCTCACCCCATGCCACCAACCCTTGACGTAGTGATACCCTGCTTAAACGAGGAACGCGCCCTCCCGGTAAGCGTCCGTCGTCTCCATGAGTTTATGTCAAATCATCTCGTGGATTACGATTGGGCCATCGTAGTCGCTGACAACGGCTCCACCGACGGCACTCTGGCCGCCGCCGATACCCTGTCCCAAGAGTTCCCGCAGGTGCGGTACATCCGCCTGGAGCAACGCGGACGGGGGCGGGCTTTGCGCCGCGCCTGGACCGACAGTGCCGCCGACATCGTGGCGTACATGGACGTTGACCTGTCCACGGACCTGGCCCACCTGCCGCCCCTGGTGTCCGCCATCGCCCAGGGACGTTGTGACGTAGCCATCGGCTCCAGATTGCTCCCCGACTCCGAGGTGGTGGGACGGACATTGAAGCGGGAGATTACCTCCCGCGGCTACAGCCTGCTGTTCCGCGCCATGTTCTTCACGTCGTTCCGTGATGCCCAGTGCGGTTTCAAAGCGGTGAGCCGCCGGGCCGCCGACGATCTGGCTCCGTTGGTGGAAGACAACGGGTGGTTCTTCGATTCGGAGCTGCTGATCCTGGCGCAAAAATGCGGCTATCCCATCCTGGAACTGCCGGTTCACTGGACCGATGATCCCGACTCGCGCGTGCGGATCATTCGCACCGCCTGGGAAGACGTGAAGGGGTTGCTGCGGCTGAAATTCGGCGGCGTCGGGAAGGTACGCCGGCAACTCCGCGCCGCCGGCAAGCTGTGACCCAAGTCGGCTATCGGGTACAAAAATGGCTGGGGATACAGGATTCGAACCTGTGATACCTGATCCAGAGTCAGGCGTCTTACCACTAGACTAATCCCCAGCGTTACCTCATTTTATCAGGCTGCGCCCAAAAATTTCAACGCGCAGCGCTATTTCTAATCCGTCCGCGCCGGACGTGGCGGCAGCATCAACCGCAGGTCGTCCACGCCAATGTCGATGATGCCGTCGGCGAGTTGCACAATCTCTTGCGCAATGTCACGACGTCGGGGAGCGGCAATGAGCGCCCGCGCCCCATAATCCTGCACCGTCCGGACGGCCTCAGCCAGGTCACGGTCGCCGGCGATGAGTATTACGGTGTTGTAACACCGGACGTTGGGCCAGCCGCACCATATCCAGGGCGATCAGCGTGTCAACGCCTTTCTGCTGACGTTCCAACCGAAACGTCCAGCGACGACTGAAAGCGTCCAGCAGTTGCGCCGATTCCAATCCCAGGTCAGCAGCCGTGTTTTCCAAGGCGCGACGTATCAACGCTTCGAGTGGGTTCGGATATTCGGCGATATGCCCGAGGCGCAATTGGACGCCGGCAGTTCGTGCAATGGAATCGAAGAAGCCGCGCTGTCTGACATAGTTGGGATGTGACGGATCAAACGCGCCATCGTACCAATAGGCGCGCAGGAACTTATGACCTTCCAACTCCGTCTCTGCCCAACTGCGAAACCAAGTAACGACTGCGGCGGCGTTGACTGTAACGGAGGTACGTTCTTGCTGCAACGCATCGGCTCCGGCGGCGCGTAGAAAGCCGTAATCTACAAAACCAACGCAAATGTCCGGCATAAGCAATCGCCTCACCACTGAAAGAGGGCCCTTGAAGGGCCCTACTGAAAAGCCCCAACGGGGCCGGATGTGAATTCGTCCCAACGGGACTGATGGCATTATGCCGGTCCTTGCGCCGATTTGCAATCGCTTGTCTCCGTCCCATCGCAGCCAGGCTTGACGCCCAATGCGTTGCGACTGATACTTGCCGCTGACGCACTCGCGCCAATCGACAAAACCCGGATGGAGACTGGACACCATGCCGGACAAGATGCACCCCAGAACACCAGCGGTGTTCGACTACCTCAAGCAATGCGCCACCAATGGGCACACCGTCACCTATGGCGAGGTTGGCTCCAAAGTCGGGCTGGCTGCGCAGGGTACAGCAAGGCCCCTCTACTACATCCGAAACGAATGCTTGCGCCGGAGTCTTCCCCCACTCACCGCCTTGGTCTTCAACAAAAATACCGGCTTGCCTGGCATAGGGTTGAAACCTGACGGTACACAGGTGACCACGGCAGAATGGAACGATATGCAGAGCCAAGTCTTCGCCTTTGACTGGGCTTCAACCAGCCTCGAAAACCCACACTAAAAGCAAGGAGCCGCCAAAATGCAACTGGGAGCCATTTTCCCCCAAACCGAAATCGGCGCCGACCCTATCGCCGTCAAGGACTTCGCCCAGGCCGCCGAATCCCTGGGCTACGCGCACCTGCTGGTGTTTGACCACGTGCTGGGCGCCGACCACACCCAGCGCGCCGAGTGGAACCGCCCCTACAACAAGGACGATATGTTCCACGAACCCTTCGTGATGTTCGGCTACCTGGCCGCCCTCACCGAGAAAATCGAGTTCTGCACCGGCATCATCATCCTGCCCCAGCGCCAGACCGCTCTGGTCGCCAAGCAGACCGCCGAGGTGGACGTGCTGACCAACGGCCGCCTGCGCCTGGGCATCGGCGTCGGCTGGAACGAAGTGGAGTTCGAAGCCCTGGGCGAGAACTGGGAGAATCGGGGCCGCCGCTCCGCCGAGCAGATTGAAGTCATGCGGATGCTTTGGACCCAGGAAGTGGTCAACTACGAAGGGCGGTATCACAAGATCACCCACGCCGGCATCAATCCCCTGCCCGTCCAGCGGCCCATCCCCGTCTGGTTCGGCGGCGGCGCGCCCCAGGTGGTAAGGCGCATCGCCCGCATGGGTGATGGCTGGTTCCCGCAGTTCCAGCCCGACGGGGCGGGACGGGAACGCCTGGAGGAGATGCGCGAACTGGCCCGGGGCTACGGCCGCGATCCGTCCGCCATCGGCGTCGAGGGCCGCGCCTCCCTGGCTGACAGCAACAACCCCGACGAGTGGAACCGCCTCGCCTCCGACTGGAACGACGCCGGCGCCACCCACTTCTCCGTGAACACCATGCGCGCCGGCCTCAAGGGACCCGACCAGCACATCGAGGCGATACGGCGATTCAAGGAGGCGATGGGCTGAACCGACTCCGCGCAGGACGCCGTACCCACCCTGAGGAGGCACCAGCCATGACTACCACCTCCGCCCGGCTGCCGGCCGGCGGCCCCCTGCTGCCCGGCGAAGACCCCACCGTCGTCTATCCCGAAGAGGAAAAAGTGCCCGAATCGGAACTCCAGGGCAACGCCCGCCGCTACGTGCAGGGCGCTCTGTCAATCCGCTACCAGGAACAGCCCGACATCTATGTCGCCGGCGATATGTTCTTATACTACCGGATGAATGACGCCGAAGCGCGGCTGGCGCCGGACATTATGGTGGTATTCGGCGCGGCGGAAAGTCCGCCCCGGCCCTCCTGGCTGGTCTGGCGGGAAGGCGGATTGACGCCGGACTTCGTGCTGGAAATCGCCTCGCCGGGAACGGTTGCGGACGACGCCGGCTGGAAGCGGGACCGCTACGCCACCATGGAGGTGCGGGAATACTGGCGGTTTGACCCGCAAGGCGGAGAGCTGATACCCGAGCTGTTGGTGGGCGAATTCCTGGACGCAACGGGAGCATACCAACCGTTGCCGGTGGCACGAGACGCCGCCGGCATTCTGCGGGGCCACAGCGCGCTGCTGGGGCTGGATTTGTGTGTGGTGGGCAACGAGCTGCGGCTATATGACCCGGCAGCGGGTGAATGGCTGCGCAGTCATGCCGAATCCGAAGCCGCCCGGGTTTCCGCCGAGGCCGCCCGCGCCGCCGCCGAGGCTCGAGTCGCGCAACTGGAGGCCCGCCTGCGCGCCGCCGGCATCGACCCGGCGTGACGATAAGGGCGTCGCACCCGTCAATCAACACTATGCGCGCCGGGCCAGCGCATTGAGGCGATACGGCAGCTCAAGGAAGCCGTTGGGTGAACCTGTATTTGCTGCTATTCCCGGTGGGCCTACCCTCGCCGGCGCGGTTGTCAGAATCAGGATTTTCAAGATTATAGGATCGGCAGGATTCAGGATTAGGGAACGTAATTCCGAAAATCTTAAATCCTGTGCATCCTGATTCTGACGATTGCCGTCAGTAGAGGATTTGGCAAGATACCTACGTATGGACAAAAGGGTTTAGGGCTATGACGGACCAGGAAAACAACGTTACCCTGATTTGGGCGCACACTCCCCAACGCTGGCTGGCTTTCCGACACATTGGCATGGCCGGTATCGACTTTGGCGTCAAGCGTGACCTGTCCGGTATGTCGGAAGACGACGTGGCGGCGACGCTCCAAGAATTGGGGTTGAGCTCGCAAGTCATCAGCGAGTTCAACAGGCTGCTACATCATACGGAAATCGGATCGTGGATAGTGAGCAGCATTCCCAAAAGCGAAGGTTGGGCGAATCGCAAATGGATAATCGGAAAGGTGGTTGGAGGCTATCAATATCGCCCCAATCTGCACAATGACCACCATACTATTCAAGTAGAGTGGGACATCCACGATTACACCGAAGACGAAATAACGCGGATGATTGGCGTCAACCCTTCGGGCCGCCGCTTGGCGGTGAATCCACTCAACGACGGCGTGTATTGTCCTGAATCCAAGTCAGTATGCGGGTAAGCATCTCCGGCAACTCAACGACCTACACCCTCCTCACCATACCATGCGGGACGGCGTAGGTGTGGACCGTTGGATTGGGCTGTCATCGCCGGCCTCAAAGCGGTCAATCCGCCGGCACTGTGAACGCCGCCGCGCCATCGGCGTCGTGGCGGTGGTTCGCCAGAGCAGTTACGACTTGGGTAAGCCGACTGACCTGGTTGTTCAGGTTATCAACCCGGCGTATCAGCATTATCATCGGCGGCATAAACACCGCGACGAGCGTCGCCCCCACGCCGATGATTGCGATAGTTTGAGCGTCCATAACGGGCCTCTCTGCCATGGTGAACGCAGGCAACAAACTACACCCTCCCCACCAAATCCTTCAGCGCCGCATAAGTCCGCGCCCCCGACTCCCCATCGTCGCCCACGGCAAAGATGTTGGCGATGAAGTCCGTCGCCCCGCCGGCGGCGAACTCCTCCAGCTGTAGCCGCAGCGATTCCTCGTTGCCCACCACGGCCACCTCCGACGGCCCTTCCACACCCTCAATGTCCAGCACCCGGCGGTAGTTGACCAACTGCCCGTACCGCTCGAAGTCCGCCGCCGCCTGCCGCCGGCCCGCCGCCTCATCGTCGCAAACCGCCGTCGGCAACCCCACGCAAACGCGCGGATTCTCCCGCCCGCTGGCCTCGGCAGACTGGCCGATGCGCGGCGCGATGTGTTCCCGTATCGTGCGCGGCCCCGCCATCCAGGTGATGGTGCCGTCGGCCCGTTCGCCGGCCAGCCGCAGCATTCGCGGCGCCAGCGCCGAAATCAGCACCGGACACTGTGGTCGGTCGGGAAAGTCCAACTCCGCGTTCACGTTGTAGAACTCGCCGGAGAACTGCACCCGCCCTTCCTCCATCAGCGGACGCAGCACCGACAGGTACTCCCGCGTATGCAGCGCCGGACGGTCATAGGACAGCCCGAAACTTCCCTCAATCCCCGGCCGGTGCGATGGCCCGATGCCCAGGACGAACCGCCCGTTGCTGGCCGCCGCCGTGGTCAATGCCTGCTGCGCCAGCGCCACCGGATGCCGGGGAAAGGTCGGCACGACGCCGACACCCAGCTCAATCCGGCTGGTCTGTGCGCCAGCCAATGCCAATACCGTCAAGGCGTCGTACCCCCGCGCCGATATGTGCGGCGCCCAGAAACTGTCGAACCCGTCCGCTTCGGCCTGCTTGATGCGGCCAATCAGCTCGTCCAGACCCATCAGGTCGGCGGTGGACGCTCCCACGAAAATCCCGATGCGCATTGTTATCCTCCACTGGTTGTCGGGGCTGCGGGCGGCCGGCGTTCTGATATTGCGCCGGCTAGTATTTTTTCCGCCACTTCCCGAGCTTCGTCTCGTGTCTCCACAAATCGGTCTTCCGGCACCCGGTGTAGCGTGTTCAACGCTCGCAGGTTCCGCTCCACCGCGCCGGACAGTCCCATGACGATGGGTTCCGTGTCTTCGTCCATCGCCACGTCTATCATCTGCTCCACCACCATGGCCGCGCTGTCGTCCATATAGGCCGTCTCGGTGAAGTCGAATATCACCACCTCATGCTCCTGGATGTCCGTCCCTATTGCGCTGACCAGGTTGCTGGACGATGCCACGGAGAACCGCCCCCGCAGGGCCACCAGGCCCACTCGCGCCGAGAACTGGTCCAACACGTCGTCATCGCGGTCCAGCAGGAAACTCTGGTCCAGCAGCGGCACGGATACCACGCTGTCCAGTTCCTGCCGCTCCAGCTGGCGCGCGCTGGCCATGCCGGCGGCGATAAGGCCGATGGCGATGGCCGTCACCAGGTCCAGGAACACCGTAAGGAAGAAGGTTATCACCATCACCACCATGTGCTCCTTGGGCACCCGGTGGATCCTGGTGACAAACCTCCAGTCCATGATGTCGTATCCGACCCGCATCAGGATGCCGGCCAGGACCGCGTGGGGTATCGCCTCAACGTATCGGCCCACGCCCAATACCAAAGCCAGCAGAATGCTCGCCCGTATCGCGCCCGAAAGCTGGCTGTTCCCGCCGGCCCGGATGTTCACCACCGTGCCCAGCGTGGCGCCCGCTCCGGGCAGGCCACCGATGAGTCCGGCCACCATGTTGCCGATGCCCTGTCCGATCAGCTCACGGTTTGGGTTGTGGCGCGTCCGGGTCAGGGAGTCGGCAATCAGCGACGTGAGCAGGCTGTCGATGGAACCCAGCAAGGCCAACACCAGCGCCGGCTCAATCGCCCCCAGGATGAACCCCAGCGAGAACACCGGTACCTGGAGTTCGGGCAGCCCGGTCGGCACCTCTCCGATCACCGGCAGGTCGTTGAGCCAGAGGATGCCGATGGCGCACCCGGCGATCATCGCCGCCAGCGGAGCCGGCAGGAACCGCCGCGCCTGCCGGGGCCAGATTACTCCGACGGCGAGGGTAACCGCCGCCACCGCCAGCGCGTGGAAATTGACGCTGGTGAACACTTCGGGCAGCGCGTTCACCGCTCCGATAACCCCACCCACGGCCACCGAGGATCCCAGGAACGGGGCGATCTGCACAATCATGATAATGACGCCGATGCCCGTCATGAACCCCGATATGACCGAATATGGGGTGTAGGCGACGAAGCGCCCAATGCGTGCGATGCCCAGCGCGGCCTGTATCAACCCGGCCAACACCACTATGGTGAACGCCTCCGCCAGGCTGTCGGCATGGCTGGTTACGATGACGGCCATGGCGATGGACATCGGCCCGGTGGGGCCTGAAATCTGGGAGCGAGTTCCGCCAAATACGGCGGCAAAAAAGCCGACCGCGATGGCTCCATACATACCGGCGGTCGGCCCCAATCCCGATGCCACTCCGAAGGCCAACGCCACCGGCAAACCCACCACCGAAGTGGTGATGCCGCCAAAGACATCACCCTTGAGTTTTTCCAGGCTGTAGTCGAAATTCACGGTCTCAACAGCGCCGCCACCCGGTCCAGAATTCTGTGCCCCACCTCGTATTTGGTGAGTAACGGCAACCGCTCGACTTGCATCTCGCGGTCAATGAGCACAACTCTGTTCGTATCCACCCCGAATCCGCTGCCCTCTTCGGTTATATCGTTGGCTACTATGAGGTCGAGTTCCTTGCGTCGAACCTTGTCGGCGGCGTTGGCCTCCAGGTTCTCGCTCTCGGCGGAAAACCCGACCCGTACAAAATTTCCCCGGGCCGTTGCAAGAATATCCGTGGTCTTTTCCAGGTCGATGGACATTTCATCGGCGGCGGTCTTTTTGATCTTCTGCTCGGCCGCCACCGCCGGCCGGTAGTCGGCCACCGCCGCCGCCATGATCAGGGCATCGGCAGCCGGCGTTTCCGATAGCACGGCGTCGCACATCTCCTGCGCCGAGCGGACCGGCACCATGCGCACCAGAGGCGGATTAGGCAGCGCGTTTGGAGCGACGACCAAAACCGTTTCCGCGCCCCGGTCGCGCGCCGCTTCCGCTATCGCGTATCCCATCTTCCCCGAAGAGTGGTTGGTGATCACGCGAACCGGGTCAATGGCTTCCTGGGTGCCTCCGGCGCTGACGATGACGCGACGCCCAGCCAGATCGCCGTGTTTGCCCAGCGCGGCGGCGATATGGCCCATCAGGTCCGCCGGTTCCACCAGCCGCCCCATGCCCATCAGTCCCGAAGCCAGCCGGCCGGGAGCCGGCCCGGCCAGGAAGACGCCCCGGGCCCGCAGCCGGTCAATGTTCTCCCGGGTTGCCGGGTGATCGTACATATTGGCGTCCATGGCCGGCGCCACCAGCAGAGGAGCTTCGGTGGCAATCACCGTGGTGGTCAACGGGTCGTCGGCCAGCCCGGCGGCCAGCTTGGCGATGCAATGCACCGTGGCCGGCGCGACCACCACGATGTCCGCCCAACGCGCCAGCGCGACGTGCTCGACGCTGTGCTCGGAACCGGCGTCGAAGGTGTCGGTGACCACCTCCCGGTGGGTCAGGCTGCGGAACGCCAGCGGGGTTACAAACTGGGTCGCTCCATAGCTGAGGATGGTTTCGACGTTGGCCCCGGCCTGCGCCAGCTTGCTGGCCAGGTCCAGCGCCTTGTAGCAGGCGATACTGCCTGTGACTCCCAGAAGAATATTCTTGCCGGCAAGTGCGCTTTCCATCACTCACTCATCCTTAATGTGCGGGAATGACGGTGGAACTTCAAAACGCCCTGGCGCCGGGAACGCCGATGGAGTTCATGCGGTAGATTATGTCCAGACCCACCAGCGTCAGTTCCTGGTTGATGTCATCGAAAACCGGAGCGTGGTCAGCGATGACGGTCACCAAGCCGCCGGTGCCTACAACTTTGGCATCGGACCCGATTTCCGCCTTGAAGCGGTCCACCATGGCGGTCACGAGACCGGCGTAACCGAGCACGAGTCCCGATTGCAACGCAGCGGTGGTATTGCGTCCCACCGCCTCCGGCGGCGCGACCAGTTCCACGCGACGGAGCAGTGACGTATTGTCATAGAGGGCGTTGGCGGACAGGTTTATCCCCGGCGCGATGGCCCCGCCGAGGTACTCTCGTTCCCTGGATACGGCGTCGAAAACGGTCGCCGTGCCCAAGTCCACCACAATCATGGGCGCGCCATACAGCTCCACCGCCGCCACCGCGTCCACGATGCGGTCGGCTCCCACGTCCCGAGGGTTGTCGTAACGAATGGGCATCCCCAGGTCAATCTGGGACGTAACCTGCAAGGGAACGACGCCGAAGAACCGGCGGCACAGCTCGTCGAACATTCCGGTCAGCGGCGGCACCACCGAGCAGATGCAGGCCGCGTCGATTTCTTGGGTGGGAATGCCTCGGAACTCGAGCAGGTTTTTGAGGAGGATGCCGTACTCGTCGGCCAGCCGCCGCGAATCGGTGGCCAGGCGCAACGTCGTTGACAGCCGGTTGACCGGACTGTTGCCGTTGGAATCTCCGTCGCCATCGACGCTGTTGTGGAATACCCCGATGGTAACGGCCGTATTCCCAATATCAATAGTCAGCAGCATCGTCTATCCGACCGCGTAGGATAGATTTGAGCATCCCAACGCGCCGGCAGCATTATAAGTCGCAATGCCCCTGTGGGCAAACCGCATTGTCATCTCTCGCGTACCCACATTGCGACGGGAAGTTGTCAAAATCAGGATTTGCCGGATTTTAGGATCGGCCGGATTGAGTTGGTTGCGCCAACGACGGCAACAATGCCGACAATCCTTAAAATCCCGAAAATCCTGCTTCTGACAACCACCCCTTCCTCGTAACAGAACGCCCGTGCTATCATAGTCCCACAGGCGATCACCGGACCGACGCCGCATCACCCACCCCGACCGGGTTCCTGTCAACAACGGCCAACACCTTTCAGCAACCAAAGTCGCTTACCGGGCACAAGAGGACGACTGTCCCCGACCGCTGTAATCGGAGCAGTCCCCTCGGCCACCGCGTCCGCCACAACGCGCCATGCTGGAGAGGCATGGAGAATAAGAGTAAAAAAACAAAGCGCATTTCCTCCGGCCGTAGGGCTGAAAAACGACGGGAACCCGGTCAACCAAAGTATTTGCCATCGCGACCCCGTACTTGATACGGGGGTGGCAATCTCGTCGCCTGCAAATCTTCACCTTCAACCGACAAGGAGGCCACCTTTCACCAACGCCAGCGCTGACTGACCCATCCATCATCCGAACCGGGCGGCAGCCCCAATCGCCTGCCTGCTGGTCTGCCGCCCGTCGCATTCAGAAATCCCGTAGCTCCTGTGTTACTGCGACCCGGAGAAGCCCACCTGCACGATGCGAGGCTTGTCCACACCTGCGACGCCGACGTACTGGAACACAGCGCCGTCCGCTTCCCGGGGCATCATCCCTTGCGCCACCACCTTCTCGCGTCCCAGCAGCAGGTTGGCGAAAGGCGCTGCTTGCGTTCCCGCGTCGGGATCGGTGGGAAAGGCGAAATCCAATCCCGGCACGCTGGTGAACTCAACGCGGCCGTTCTCGTCGCTGACCCAGAACTCGGAAATGATGGTAGTATCGGCGATCTCTGCCAGCGTAGCGTTGATCTCTTCGGCCGTGGCCCCGGCTTCCAGCGCGGCGGCGACGTAATGGGCCGTCAAGGTCGCCTCGGCAATCATGTGGTCAGTAACCGGCGTTTCCAACGTCGCTGTCGGCTCGTCTCCGGCGCAAGCCGTCAGCAGCGCCAGCATCAGCGACAAAACCATTAGCGCATAAATTGTCCGCATCATATTCGCTCCCGGTGAATTTCAGGTTCCCCACCCTTCCTTGCCACCGGTGATTTTATGCTAAAATCGCCGCTGAAACCCTCACGGAGACTGCAATAATGGCCGACATTGAACTGGTCCAAACTGTGAAACGGGGCCGCGACGCGGTGGCAGCCTGGCGCGACGAGAACCCCAATCGAATCATGGACCTCAACGCTTGTTACATGAGCCATGCGCGGATTCCCATGGTGAATCTGCGCGGCGCTGATATGCGGGGCGGAGACTTCATGGGCGCTATGGTGCGCCGCGCGGATCTCTCCAACGGCTATCTTAATGACGCTCATTTCTATCGGGCGGACCTGCGCGAGGCGAACTTCAACCGTGCCATCGCCTCCGGGGCTAACTTCCGTGGCGCTGACATGCGCAACGCCAACCTGGCCGGCGTGAATCTGGACCGGGCCACGTTGTCTGAGGCCAACCTTTCCGGCGCCGACCTCACCAACGCCAACCTGGACCGGGCCAACTTGGACCGGACCAACTTCACCGGCGCGAACCTCACCGGCGCCAGCTTCAACGGCGCCAACCTGTCGCGCAGTAACCTGGCGTCCTGCACTCTCAACGGCGCCGATTTCTACGAGGCCGTGCTCAACGACGTGGGCGCTGCCGCCGCCGATTTCAGCAACTGCATCATCGGTTACACCGTTTTCCAGAACTGCGCCCTCGACTCGGCCGTCGGCCTGGACTACGTTCGTCACGATGCGCCCAGCACCATTGGGCTGGACACGCTGCTCCGCTCCCGGGGCGCGTTGCCCGAATCGTTCATCCTGGGTTCGGGCGTGCCGGCCGCGGTGTCCGGCTTGCAGGATACGGTGGCCGACGTGCCGGTATCCACCCTGGAGGTACACATCTCCTGCGCCGACCCCGACATCCCCTTCGCCCGGCAACTGGAAAGCAACCTGCGTTCCGCCGGGATCCGCAGCTGGGTCTTCGCCGAAAGTTTCCGGGGCAACCCCCTGGTGGACCGCCGCGCCACCTCCGGCGAGGAGGAAATCGAGCGTTGGGTGCGACACTACGACCGCATTATCGTAATCTGCACCGCCGTCGCGCTGGACAGCGAAACCGTGCGCAACGACATCACCGGCGCCCATGAATATCAGAAAATTTCCGACCGTTGGACCATGTACCTGGTTGACGGCGACGGCGTCATGGGGGCCGGCCGGGTACGGAGCGCCCGCCTGTTGAAAGAGGAACACCGCGTGTTCGACCTCACCGGCCAGGGCGACGGCTCCGAAGAGTACCGGACTGCCCTGGACGACCTCATCGCCAACCTCCAGCAAGACCAGCCGGCCAGCGCCGGCGCTCCCCCGCGCCGCGAAATCGACCCGCGCACCCTGCAACTCTAGTCAGGTGTCTAAGACTCCCTCTCCCCTGGCGGGAGAGGGTTGGGGTGAGGGGGCCGTTCTTCAGGGTTCACCGTTCCGCTCATCCTGAGCCTGTCGAAGGACGGACCCATTGGGTGCCGCGCCGTCAGGGGCGAGACTTGCGCAGTGGTCCCCAAAAGCCCCCGCATCTCCGACGGAGTGGTTCACAGCCCATGAAAATCGGGGGAAGGCGCAAGCCTTCCCCCGTTTGCGTCGTTCCCGAAGAACCGACCGATTCGGTTGCCTACACCGTTTAGATGTAGTCTTCCTCCTCGTACATCATATCGACGTTGTCGGTGCTCTGGTTCAGGCCGCGGACCACCTGGGCCTTGAACTCGGCGATCATCTCGTCGGAGATTTCGTTGCCGTTGGCGCGGGCGGCGTCCTTCAACTGGTCGAAGGCCCATTCGCCGGTGTCGCCGTGGGGCATATCGAAGAAGCCGGTTTCGAAGACCGGGAGTTCGCCGGGGCCGAAGTAGCCCTTGCCCTCAAGGTTGTAGCCCTCGAGGTCGTGGGTGCCCTTGCCCAGCACCTGGCCGGTGGCCGCGTAGTGCTCCATGGTGGCCTTCATGCCGTACTTCTGGATCGGGCAGACCTTCATGCAGACGCCACAGCCCAGGTAGCGGGCCATGACCGGCCGGCAGCGCTTGAAGTACAGCTTGTTCTTCTCGATTCCGCGCCACCAGATCTTGTCGCGCATCAGGGCGCGGCCGGGGCAGCGGTTCACGCAGACCTGGCACACCTGGCAGAAGGCGTGGATGCCGTAGTCCACCGGCTCGTCGTAGCTGACGTTGGCGTCGGTGGTGATCATCATGATGCGGCAGCGGGAGCCGACGTGGGGGGTCAGCAGGTAGCCGCAGGCGCCCAACTGGCCGAGGCCGGCGGCCACGAACATGGGGATGTAGGGGCCGGTGTTATCGTTGGGGCTGTGAACCTGGGCGCGATAGCCGAGGCTGCGGATGAAGTTGCCGAGTTCCAGACCGGCGGCGCCTTCCGTGCGGTAGGTGCTGGAGTGGACGATCTCAGCGTCGATGCTGGGGATGGTCTGCGTGGGCTCGAAGTCCTGCTCGTAAGCCAGGCAGATGACGTGGGGGAAGCGGACCCAGTCCTTCTTGCTCTGATACACGTAGCGGATGTCGAAGGCGGTGATCCCAACCTCGCAGAAACCGAGCTCGCGGGCCTTCTGCTTGACGGCCTCGGTGATGTCCTCGCCGGTAGCGTCAGAAGTGGGCTCCAGCTCGCCGGTAAGACGGGCGGCCATCACCAGGTTCCGATTCAGCTTGTCGTGTTCTTTGCGGATCTCGCGCATCTCGGCGTGCTGGTCGCGCAGGGTGTTGGCCCAGTCGCGGGAAGCGCGCTCGGTGATGTTCATGGTCTCAACGGGATATTCCCGCGAATACCAGTCAACTTCGCGCTGGTTCATGGGGATGCCGGGAACGGTTTCCAGTTCCTCGGGCACCGGGATGGTGACAGGCGCGTCGCCCAGATACTTGCCGGGTCGCCGTACCTCATGGCCAATGGTTAGCATATCCTCCTCCTTGGTTGGACTGCGTAGATACGCCTAATTTGCGGAAAGGGTAAATCCCCGGTTTGGTGATGTCAATACTCTTCCCGCCAAATAATTACATTCCTTTGTGTGATGATGATTATTGGGCCACTTTGGGGAATTCTTTGCTTCGGGCCGGCAGGGCGTTAACGCCGACCGGCGCGTGTTCGTATCGCCGCGGCCAGGCGCCGGATGCCCTCGGCCAGTTCGTCAGTTTCATATAGGGAAATGCTGATGCGAAGGGCGTTGGCGAAGGCCCCGGAAGCCGAGAAGGCGGTGCCGGGGCGGTAAGAAACGCCGATTTCCCGGGCTGACGGCAGCAGAGCGTCGGCGTCGATGCCGTCGTTCAGGTTCAGCCAGTAGAAGTAACCTCCGCCGGGCGGCGTGAAGTTGACGGTTTCGGACAATTCGGCGCGCAGCAGGTCGGCAACGTCGTCGTGGCGGCGGCCATAGACCCGGCGGAGGGTGTTGATGTTCTCCTGCAGCAAACCCATCTCCAGCATAGCGTGGGCGAGGTTTGCGGCAAAGTGGTTCAGGCCGCCGCCGCTGGCCGCGACCCCGGAATTCACGAAACGCCGGATAATCTCCGGGGATGCGTGTACCCACCCCAGCCGCAGGCCGGGGGAGAGTATCTTCGAGAATGACCCTAGGGATATTACGCATCCGTCTGGGGAGTCGTCGAGCATGGCCAGGGGCGGCGGTGGCGCCGGCCCATAGTGCAGAAGCTGGTACACCTCGTCAGCGATGATAGTGAAGCCGTGTCGCTGCGCCAGCTCCACCTGGTGGCGCCGGCGATCCAGGGGGAGCACCGAGCCGTTGGGATTTTGGTACGTTGGGATCGTATAGAGGAGACGAGGTTTTGGGGTGTCGGCAGCTTCCAGCAGTGAAGCGAGCGCATCAGTATCCAGGCCGTCATTGTCGGTGGGGACGCCAACCACGTTGAGGCCGTGATCCACGAAGATTTGGCCGATGAGATAATAGGTAGGCTCTTCAACGATGACGGTATCGCCGGCCGTTGCGAATAGCGTGGTGGCAAGGTCAATGGCGGCAGAAGCCCCGGCAGTAAGGAACAGTGAGGCCGGGCTAACGTGTCCGCCGTAAGCATTCTGGGTGGATAGGTACGCGGCCAAAGATTCAAGCATCGGTCCGAACCCCTGCACCGCGCCGTACTGGAGCGGTACAGCCGACTGCCTGCCGAGAACGGACTGCGCGGCCTTGGCCAGGGCGTCGGTGGGATGCAATCGCGGCGACGGATGCCCCCAGCCGAGGTCGATTACGTCCTCAGGGATGGAGATAAGGAGAGAGGGAAGGGTAGTCATAAATCGTTATGAGTGTAAAAAAGACCGGCGGGATTGCTCCCGCCGGCCCATTTAGCCGGTTGGCAGGATGTGGAGTTCGGACTAGATGTAGTCCTGGTCCTCCGCCATCATCTGCAGCACGTCACCGGACTGCAACTCGATGGCGCGCTGGATCTGCAGCTTGAGGTTCTCCAGCATGTCGTCGGGGATCTCGCCGTCGTTCTCCTTGGCGACTTCCTTCATCTCGTCGAAAGCCCACTCGTCGGAGTTGCCGTGCGGCATGTCGAAGAAGTCACGCTCGAAGACCGGGAGTTCGCCGGGGCCGAAGTAGCCCTTGCCCTCAAGGTTGTACCCCTCGAGGTCATGGGTGCCCTTACCCAGCACCTGACCGGTGGCGGCGTAGTGCTCCATGACGTTCTTGAGACCGTACTTCTGGATGGGGCAGACCTTCATGCAGACGCCACAGCCGAGGTAGCGAGCCATCACCGGGCGGCAGCGCTTGAAGTACAGCTTGTTCTTCTCGATTCCCCGCCACCAGATCTTGTCGCGCATCAGGGCGCGGCCGGGGCAGCGGTTCACGCAGACCTGGCAAACCTGGCAGAAGGCGTGGATGCCATAGTCCACCGGCTCGTCATAGGTGACGTTGGCGTCGGTGGTGATCATCATCAGCCGCATGCGGTTGCCGGTGTGCGGGGACAGCAGGTATCCGCAGGCGCCCAGGGAGCCGAGGCCGGCGGCCACGAACATGGGGATGACCGGGCCGGTGGCGTCGCTGGAGTGCACCACGTGCGCCTTGTAGCCCAAGGAGCGGATGAAGTTGCCCAGTTCCAAGCCGGCCGCAGCCTGCGTCCGATAGGTGCTGGAGTGCACGATCTCGGCGTCAACGCTGGGGATCGTCTGCGTGGGCTCGAAGTCCTGCTCGTAGCACAGGCAGATGGCGTGAGGAAGGACGGTGAAGCCGCGCTTGCTCTTGTAGTCATACCGGGGGTCGTAGGAAGTGATGCCGACTTCCAGGTAACCGAGCTGGCGGGCCTTGTCCTTGATGAGCTGGGAGATGTCCTCGCCGGTGGGCTCAGCAGTGGGGTCCATCTCAGCGGTCGCGCGGGCGGCCATGATCAGGTTGCTGTTGAGCTTGTCGTGCTCCTTGCGGATCTCACGCATCTCAGCGTGGAGGTCGCGCAGGGTGTTGGACCAGTCCCGGGACGCGCGCTCGGTGATGTTCATGGTTTCCAGCGGATACTCGCGGGCGTACCAGTCAACCTCACGGCCGGTCATCGGAATACCGGGGACGGTTTCCAACTCCTCCGGGATGGGGATCGTAATTTCGGCGTCCCCCCAGTGCCTTCCGGGACGGACTACCTCATGCCCAATGGTTAGCATATTAGCCTCCTCGCTAGTTGGCTTTACCGCGCAAAGGCGGCGGCATTTCGGGCAATTTATACCGTTGCCGTCACTTTGTCAACAACTAATCGAAAGTTGCCGAAAGAATTACGACGACCCTGCGGAACCGGCCCCGAATGGGAACTAATTCAGTCGGTAAACGCTTGGTCAACGCCGTCTTCCGAAACGATCCCGGAATGTTTTCCAGACGACAGCTAACCGGCCGGCGGGTCAACCGCGTTGACGCCCGGCCCGGCGTGGGGCAAAATATTCCCGCCATGAAATTGCACGAGTATCAGGCCAAGGAAATCTTTGCCCGCTACGGCATCCCTATCCCGAATGGCAAACTGGCTAAGTCATCTGAAGAAGCCGCGGCAGCCGCAGCATTCTTCGGAGGACGCGCCGCGGTGAAAGGCCAAGTACACGCCGGGGGGCGTGGCCTGGCCGGCGGCGTGAAGGTCGTTGACTCGGTGGATGAGGCGCGAAGCTTCGCCGGCGCATTGCTCGGTTCTCGGCTGGTGACAAACCAGACCGATGCCGACGGCGTGCCGGTGGACAGCGTGCTGGTGGAAGAACTGGCCGACATCGCCGCGGAGATGTATGTCGCGATCACAATCGACCGCAACCATCGCGCGCCCATGCTGATTGCCAGCGCGGCCGGCGGCACGTCCATTGAGGAGGTTGCCGTCACCAATCCGGACGCCATCATCACCGAAGCGGTGGAACCGGGCCTGGGGCTGATGCCATTTCAGTGCCGGCGCGTGGCCGCCCGGTTGGGTCTGAGCGGCGCCGCGGCGCGACAGGGAGCCGCTATATTCGCCGCGCTGTACCGCATTTTTACCGAAAATGACTGTACCCTGGTCGAGGTTAACCCTCTGATCGTCACGGGCGCCGGCGACGTGATGGCGTTGGACGCAAAGCTGGAAGTCGAAGACGACGCGCTGTACCGCCATCCTGATCTGCAACAACTGCGTGACCGCAGCCAGGAAGATGCCCTGGAAGCGGCCGCTGCGGACGACGATATCGCCTATGTAAGCCTGGACGGCAGCGTGGGTTGCCTGGTCAACGGGGCGGGGCTGGCCATGGCCACGCTGGACGTCGCCAGCGCCGCCGGGGCAGCCCCGGCAAACTTCCTGGACGTTGGGGGCGGCGCATCAGAGGAAAAGGTGGCCGCCGCGGTGGGGATCATCTTGTCCGACCCCAAGGTTGACCGAGTGTTGGTCAACATTTTCGGCGGCATCCTGCGCTGTGACGTAGCGGCCCGGGGCATAGTCATGGCCTACGCGGAGCGGCAGGCCACTCAGCCGCTGGTGGTCAGGATGCTGGGCACCAACCTGGAGGAAGGGAAGGAGATCCTGGCCCAATCCGGTTTGGGCGTCACTTTTACCGACACGTTGACCGAAGCGGCGGCGGCCCTGTCGTCCCGGACCGGGGCAGCGGTCTCTTAACGTCATGGGGATTCTGGTCAACGAACAGTCCCGTATCCTGGTGCAGGGCATTACCGGAAGGGAGGGGAGTTTCCACGCCCGATCCTGCAAGGAATACGGGACGCAGCTGGTTGCCGGAGTGACCCCGGGCAGAGGGGGGCAGCAATTTGACCCGGATTTGTCCGGGATCGGCGTGCCGGTTTTTGACTCGGTGGGCGAGGCGGTGGATGCTACCGACGCCAACGTTTCCCTTATCTTTGTTCCGCCGGCCTTTGCGGCCGACGCCATCGCGGAGTCGGTGGATGCCGGCGTGCCGCTGATAACCTGCATCACCGAAGGCATACCCGTGGGCGACATGGTGGGGTTGTATCGCTACGTGCAGGCGCATTCCGTGCGCCTGATTGGTCCCAACTGCCCGGGCATGATCAACCCCGGAGCGCGCTGCAAGGTGGGAATCATGCCCGGCAACATCCATATGCCGGGACGGGTCGGCGTAGTTTCCCGCAGCGGTACGCTGACCTACGAAGCCGTTGGGCAGTTGACGGACTTGGGAATCGGCCAATCGTCTTGCGTTGGCATCGGCGGGGATCCCATCATTGGCAGCAACTTCGTCGATATACTGCGGCTGTACGACGCAGACCCGGACACCGACATGGTGGTGTTCATCGGGGAAATCGGTGGCACGATGGAACAGGAGGCTGCGGAGTACATCGGGTCCTCGGAATTCACCAAGCCCGTTTGCGCGCTGGTGGTTGGCGCCACCGCCCCGTCGGGCAAACGCATGGGTCATGCCGGAGCGATAATCACGGGAGAATCCGCAACCGCCGCGTCCAAAACCCGGGCGCTGGAACGCGCGGGAGCGGCCATAATCCCGACCCCGGCGGATATCGGGACAACAGCGCGGGACGCGCTCGCGGCAGCGGGGCTGGCTGGCTGACTGACTTGCGCCGACGCGAGTCCAAAGACATTGGGCGAAAACCCCAACTTTGGGTTATAGTTATAGATAGGCGTTCCCAGCGGGCGTAGCTTAGTGGTAAAGCCCCAGCCTTCCAAGCTGGCTACGTGGGTTCGATTCCCATCGCCCGCTCCAGGTTTGTGTCCGCAGACAACGCCGGCGCCCCGTCCGCAGCGGCGCCCGGCCCGGTGAGCCGGGAGACCGACTGCATCAATCCAGCGACGATATCAGCATCTCCTTCAAATCGGAGAAATTAACCGGCTTGACCACAAAGCCTTGCGCGCCAAGATCCCGGGCTTCATTCATGCGTTGGGCATCCCCGTAGGCGGACACCACGATGGACTGCACCTCGGGCCACGACTCGCCCAAGGCGCCGAGCAGCTCCATGCCATCCATGCCCGGCATGTTAAGGTCGGTCAGAATCAGCCGAATGTCGGGGTTTTCACGCAGTGCTTCCAGCGCCTCAAGCCCAGACTGGGCAAAGAACAACTCGTAAATCCCCGCGCGAACCTCGCGACGCATCCTTTGCTGAAACATCACCTGAACGTCCGGCTCATCATCCACCACCAAAACCTTCCGGGGTTCTACCATATCGCTCATCTCTCAGACCTCCAAATGGACGGTGGCGCGCTGTTGGACCCGCCACCCGTCCGATACACACGCTGGGTTACCGAAAAACATCTTTCAATTATGTTATCACCCTTACCGTGTTTCCCGCCGGTACCCAATCCGCCCGAGTCGGCGAAATCCAGCCTAATCCCGCGCCAACCGACCGGATACGGCTCTGATAGCGCGCTGGCCCAGGGGTTGCGCGGGGCGGTTATTGGGGCCGCCGGTCAACGCTTGCAGGCGTTCCACCTGCTCCAATGACACCGTGCCGACGGCTTGCATAACTATCCAACGAACCCCTTCGGTACATGGCGGCGTGGTGAGGGATCCCTCGTATCCGTAGTAGCCCAGCCGGCCGGGTATGAAATCGGCGGCCGCCGCGCCTTGTTCCAGGTCAACCGTTACTCCAGTCGCCGGCGCAGCGTCGAGCAACGTCTGAACCAGGGCGCCGGGCGCCCCCAAGCGGAACAGCAACCCCACTACCGCCAGATTTCCGGCGTCGTCTTGATGGACCAGATGCAGTTCGGCGGCGAAGGATTCGCCATCCAGCAGGTGCTCTCCGGGCGAGTGGTAATGGACTCCGGCCAGTTCGTAGCGGTGGCCGCCGGCCACGATGGCATCGCCGGGGCCGAAATCCAAGTACACCGTGTGTCCGTTGTTCCGCGCCTGGGCGGCGGCTCCCGTGTAGTCGAAACCCACGGGTTCACCGCCCTCCCGCAAGTTTCCGGCCAAATTGACCGGGGACTGCTCCACTCCTTCCGAGCACAAGCGATAGTCTGAGGAGAGGCAGGACCAACGATCCGGGCCTGTTGAGCCGGAGTAACTCCATTCGCCTTCGTGCTGCGACGACGCCATCAATCCGCACCATATATCGTCGCCAGGGCTCGAACCGCGGCCTGCTGCAGGGCGTCGGCGTCCAGGGTGGCGCGCAGTTCGCCGTCTTCGCCCTGACCGAAGCTTTCCTCCACTCGGAACTCATCGATGAGCGAAGAGACGGCGGTCAGACGCTCCGAATCGCTGGCGTCGGAGAAGGCGGTGAGACTGCCGTCCGCAATATGACGGTCGATCTCAGCGGTCAGCAACTCTTCCTCCACCACGCGACGCTGGATCATCCCGATATTCTGAAGGTTGCGGCCCAGGTAACAGCCCCCGAACTGCATGATCTCGCACTCACGTCCTTCCAAACCGTCGATTTCGGCAAACCAGTGGTAGCGCGGCTCCAGTTCGTGCTCGGTAAGATAGTCCCGCACCTGCTGGTCCTCGGGGGCCGGGTCGGCCGGGTCGAATACCAGCTTCACGGTGTGCATCATCAATCCGGCGGGTTCAACGGTGATGTACATTGTCAGCCTCCAGTCAAGGCCGTGCGATTATTGCCAGCGGCTTCTGGATTCCGGCTTTCGCCGGAATGACGTGTTGGGGTGAGTTAGCCTTCGACGGCGCGGACGATGCGGTCCACGTTTTCGGGGCCGGGAGTGATGGTCTTGCTGTCCACCAGGCGCATGGCCTCGACGATGGCGTCGTGGTAAGGCGTGGGAACGCCGGTTTCAAGCCCCTTGTCGCAGATGAGGCCGTTCATAAAGTCGATTTCCGACTTGCGGCCCTTGTGCACGTCCTGGGCCATGGAGGCCAGCCAGTTGACCCGGCCGCCGGCCTGGGACAGCCGGCCGTCCAGTTCCTCGAACACGTCGCCCTTGTCAGCGTCGGCCCAGAATTCGGCGGAGATGCCGTTGATGTCCACCACGTTGAGGCCCTGGGCCAGGCCGACCTGAGCGCCCTCCTTGGCGAGGTTGATGCGGATGCGGCGGATGCGGGCGTCGCCGGCCATTTCCTGGCTGCCCATCTGACTCATGGCCGAAATGGCGTTGCCCATGCCGTTCTGGCACAGCTTGGCCCAGCGTTCCCCCTGCAAGTTGTCGGTGGCGTAGGCGGCGTCGATGTTGTCCAGCTTGGCGGCGATGGCCTCGGAGCGCGGGGTAATCGCGCCGTTGAACTCGCCGATCCGGAACACGGTGTGGCCGTGGTCGCGTCCCGGCGCGCCGCCTCGGTTGACGTGAGCCGGCTCCCAGAGGGCGACTTCAATATGGGAGGCGATGCAGCCCAACTGCCGCTCCGGGCCGACGATGGAAGCGATGGTGGGGTCGTTCCAGCAGTTCTGGATGGACACAAACGCGCCGTCGTCCTTTACGTACCGCTTGATGAAGTGGGTGGCCCACTCGGTATCGTAGGACTTGACGGTGATGAAGGCGTAGTCGAATGGTTCGGTGATGTTCTGGGCGTCCGTGAGGTGCATGGCGTTGACCGGCACGGTGAAGTCCCCCTGGCTGCCGCTGGCGCGCAAGCCCTCGGCGCGCATCTTTTCCACGTGCTCGGGCCACATATCGATAAAGGTGATGTCGTCCTCGCCGGCCTGGACGAGAAACGCGCCCACGTAGCTGCCCACGGCGCCAGGGCCCATGATAACGATGCGGTCTGCCATAGTCTCATCTCCGAATAATTCATTGGGTAGTTCGACTGCATTTTTACAGTGGCGGGCGGATTTTGTCCATTCCCGAGGCCACAATGCGCACAACGCAGTTTCGCAAAGTTGAGCAACCCGGCGGGCGTCGGCTATAATTACGCTGACCATACCTAATCGCAAGACGATCATGCCCGTTGACTACTACGAGACCCTCGGCGTGAACCGAGGGGCAAATGACGAGGAAATCCGCCGAGCCTTTCGCCGGAAGGCTATGGAGTTCCACCCCGACCGGAACAAAACTCCCGGCGCCGAGGATAGGTTCAAGGAGATCAACGAAGCCTATCAGGTGCTCAGCGACCAGGAAAAGCGGTCCCGTTACGACCGTTTCGGTCACGCCGGCGTGAACGGCGGCGGCGACCGTCCCTTTGATGGATTCGATCCTTTCGGGGGCTTCGGCGACATTTTCGACACGTTCTTCGGCGGTGGCGCCAGGACGGCAAACCAGCCGCGGACCGGGGACGACATCAGCCAGAGGGTTACGCTGACCTTTGCCGAGGCGGTCTTTGGCTGCGAACGTGACATCGAGGTGAACCGCGTCGAGCCATGCCACCAATGTTCCGGCGCGGGCAACGAACCGGGGACGCCCATAACCACCTGCGGCGTGTGCAACGGCAGTGGCCAGGTTCGTCGCGCCCAACGCAGCGTGTTCGGGCAGTTCGCCGTAACCAGCCCATGTTCCAGCTGCAACGGGTCGGGCCGTTCCATTGAAACCCCGTGCGGCAACTGCCGCGCCCGTGGCCTCGAACGCCGACGCCGCACCAGGACCGTTACCATCCCCGCCGGCATCGACGACGGTATGCAGGTGCGCATCACCGGCGAGGGCGATACGGGATTGAACGGAGGCCCGCCCGGCAACCTGTACGTCCAGGTGAGGGTACAGGACCACCCTCTGTTTGTCAGGGATGACTCGGACCTGCTGCACCGGATCACCATCAACATGGCGGACGCGGCCCTGGGCGCGAAGAAATCGGTCCCAACGCTGGAGGGCGAGGATGTTGACCTTGACATCCCGGCCGGCACCCAGTCGGGCAGCCAGTTCCGGGTGCGTGGGCGAGGCGTGCCCAGGCTGAGGCGAGACGGGCGCCCGACGGACCGCCGGGGAGACATCCGCGTGCTGGTGGACGTGGAAATACCGGCCAAACTCAATAAATACCAGCGGAAATTGCTGGAAGACCTGTCCTATTCCTTTGATAACAACGGTAAAGCCCCGCCGGCCGCGCCCAAAAAGCGCCGAACCTCCGGAAGGAAAAAGTCCGGCGCCACCCAAGCACAAGAGGACCCGGCGCCCGTTCCGGAAAGCGATGCTCCCGAACCGGCATCCGACGAGTCCGGCGATGACAAACAGCGGGGGCTGTTTGACCGCATTAAAGACACGCTCTCGCCCAAAGACGATTGATCCGAGACCCCTTTGCCACGCTGACGCTCAGTTGACGGATCTAGCCTGCGATGTCCTGGCACGAACTCTGCATCACCGTTCCTTTCGAGTACGTTGAGCCGGTGTCCTACCTGTTCGAGCGTTACGGCTACGGTCTGAGCGTGGAGACCAAGCCGGGTGAACACGCCGTGCTGCGCTCCTATCTGCCCAGCCTGTCCCGCCAGCGGCTGGCCCACATCGAGGTTGGCATCAAACTCGCTTCCAGCGTAGCCGACCTTGGTGAACTGGAAATCCGGCCGCTGGACGACGGCGAGGACTGGCGCAACAACTGGAAACAGCACTTCACCCTGCTGCGGGTGGGTCGCAGCCTGGTGATCAAGCCGTCCTGGATCGAGTACGAAGCGCAGGACGGGGACGTGGTGGTGGATCTGGATCCCGGGCTGGCTTTCGGCACCGGATACCACCCGACGACCTACTCGTGCCTGGAAGCGTTGGAGGAGTTGGTGCGGCCGGGCTGCACAGTTCTGGACGTGGGCGCCGGATCGGGTATTTTGACCATCGCGGCGGCAAAACTGGGCGCCGGGCACATCACGGCGGTGGACATCGACGGGCACGCAGTTCGGGCGGCGCGGCGCAATTTCCGGCGCACCGGCATCGCCGAGCGGGTCAACGCCGCAACCGGCAGCATCCCCGGCGCGGCGACGCGGGGGCGGGTTTATGACTTGGCCGTGGCCAACATCAGCGCGCGGGGGATTAGAATAGTAGCTCCGGCCATCCCGGAGTTGCTGGTCGATGGCGGCGTGTTCATCGCCTCGGGCGTCATCGTGGAGCAGCACGACGAGGCGGCTAACGCCATCACCGGAGCCGGTTTGCTGATTGACGAAATCAGGCAGAAAGAAGACTGGCTGACGATTTTGAGCCGACACCGCTAGATGCCATCCACTGGACTATGGACACCGTAACGCTGGACCGATTTGAGCTGGTTGGGCCGCTGGGCAGCGGCGCCGATTACGACGTGCGCGCCGCCGTGGACCGGGAGACCGGACAGCAGGTGGTGTTGAAACGGCCCACGCCACAGACGGTCCGGCGACAGATGCACGGCCCGACGGAAGAACGTACCACGCGGGCGCTGGAAGCCTACGAGCGAGCCGGCCAGCATTGCCCGATTGTATCCCGTGTCATCGGCATCACCGACGTGGCCGTCCACGACGATTATTTCGGCGACGACGTGGGCGAACCCTACCGGGTGCGAGTGGAGGAACGAGCGTCGGGGATCCCGCTGGTGGGCGACCCTATGAGCCGCATCTTGCGGGTGCCCATCGGGCTGGGGCAGAACCTTTTCGCGCTGTATCCGTTGGCGTTGCCGGAGGGCGTCGGCGACTGGCCGGTGCAGACGCAGTTGCTGGAAGCCCAGGAAGTGTATGCGGCGGCAGGATACGCATTGCTGGACCTGGGGCCGCACAACATTTTCTACTCGCCCGGCACGGGCCGCGTTACACTGGTTGACGCCAGCGCGCTGGTGGGCCACGGTATCGACCGTGCCCAGGGGAATCGAGGGCCGCAGGACATCCACGATTTCTACGTCGAGATGCTGAAGTTCTACGTCGCGCCGCTGCTGCCGCCCACCGACCCGGCCGGCTACTACGACCCTTACAATCAACGACCCATCATCAGCCTGGAGCAGGAATGCGACGATTTGAGCCTGGCGTTTGCGTCGGCCGGCGACCAATTGCGGGATGCCGCGACCGCCTGTATCGGCAAGGCGCGCCGGCGGGGTTACGGATCGGTAGCCGAGTTCGGTCAGGACTTGCGGGAATGCCTGAGCCTCATTACCATTCGCAATGAGCAAATGGCCGAGCGTGATGCTGCTATTTCCGCTTGGCAAAACGCATTGCATCGGCTCACGGAAAGCCACTGGACACGCTATTTGTTCGACGCGGACGCCGAGCTTGCCGCTCTGTCCGCCTGACCTTTGACACGCAAACCATTGTGAGGATGCAGGAATCATGCTCACCAGTTCGTTGGCAATACTTCACGACAACGCCGCCCATGGCGAGGACAGCTATCTGACCCGCGACTTGGGCGACGGCAACTTTCTGGACGTAGTGCTGGACGGCGTAACCGGCCACGGCGGCGACGAAGCCAGCGGGTCGGTGGCCGACGCCCTCAACCAGGCAGCCATCACCGGCCCGGAGGACATCGTTGCCGTCCTTGAAGAGCTCAACTCCGAGTTCCACCAGGTCGGCGGCGGGCGTTTTCTGCTCACCACCGCCTCGGCGGCCCTGTACCTGAACGGCCGGCTGCACATCGTTTCGGTGGGCGATAGCCCGATATACGTAATCCGCCCGGACGGGTTCGAACAATACAGCGGTCGCATGGGAGGAATCATCCGCCTGGGGGTATCCAAGGCGGTGGGTGGCGAGGCCAATCTGACGGTGTTCCAAACCGAGTTGGATCTGACGGCAGCCGACCGTTTGGTGTGTTGCACCGACGGCGTAAGCGACAACCTGCTGGGCGAAGAGTTGATGGACATAGTGCGGTCGTCGGGCCACGCCGAGACGGCGTCGGAAAGGGTCAAAGAGCTGGTGGACCAGCACATCGAGCAGGGGCGGGACATCCGGTTCCGGGGCGGGCGCTTCCGGCACGACGATGAGACGGCGATATTCCGGTTTTTCGCCGAGGGGTAAATGGACCATGGCCGTCCGTCGCGGTTCGACACAATGTGGAGCGAAGGTGAAGAGAGATGGTGCGACGAGATGAAATTCCGCCGTTTTTGGATATTGAAAGGAAATCGGTAAAACTCGTCATCGGTTCAGTGTTCGCCATCTCCGGCGCAGCTGTGATCCTGAGAATGTCCGGAATGTCTCCATTGGGCATCGCCCTGGCCGTGGCAACCGGCTTGTGTTGCCTGGTTATACCGTGGCTACCGGAACGCTTGAGTCGAAATAAAAACTGATGGGCAACAGGAACCTGAGTTACCCGATGAACAAGGCGGCCGCGACTGGATTATAGTTGGGATTGGCATTTTGACGGTCAGCACCGGCTTGGCTGCTGCCGCCACTGCTGGTGCGGTTGCCGTAGTCGGAGAAACTGAAAGTTGGGGATCGGCGCTGGCTGCATGGTTGCCCGTCGCCGCGACGGTGGTGAGCCTCCTCGCTTATTGCGTCGTCGTTGTTACCAGTTTGGCGACTATTTTCAGAGAGTCTCAAGCCGATCGTGAAAGGGAGGTTAAGCGATCAGCGATAGCGCTTTATTTCCAGGTATTCGCCTTGGTTGTGTTCGCAATATCGACAATCATCGGACCGCTCTTCGCAACCGAGTAACGCTATCCTCAGCGACAGCCCCTGCTCCAACAATAGACGGGTGTGCTAGACTGTTTGTCAGATTAACCCGCCCATCGCCGGGCGTTCATATCCTCCCGCTGAGAGCAGGTTTCCCAGGCACGGGCCGCAAGGAGAACTCAATTGGGCAAGATAAAGGTTGCCATTATCGGCGTGGGCAACTGCGCCTCTTCCCTGGTTCAGGGCATTCACAAGTACGTCGAGGTGCCCGACGACGAACCGATCCCCGGCGTGATGCACAACCGCATCGGCGAATATCGCATTGAGGACATCGAGGTGGTCGCCGCCTTTGACGTTGATCGCAACAAGGTGGGCAAAGACCTCTCCCAGGCCATCTTCACCGAGCCGAATAACACCATCAAATTCGCCGACGTACCGCACCTGGGCGTGCCGGTGGAACGCGGCATGACCCACGACGGCATCGGGCGTTACCTGTCCGACGTGGTGGTGAAGTCGCCCCACAGCACGTCAGACATTTCCGGCATTCTCAAAGAGCGGGAAGTGGACGTGGTCATCAACTACCTGCCGGTGGGCAGCGAAATGGCCACCAAGTGGTACGTGGAGCAGATCCTGGACGCGCGCTGCGCGATGATCAACTGCATTCCCGTTTTCATCGCCCGCGAAGCCTATTGGCGCAACCGCTTCGAAGAGCGGGGCGTGCCCGTCATCGGCGACGACATCAAATCGCAGGTGGGCGCCACCATCGTCCACCGGGTACTGACCCGCCTGATGGAAGACCGGGGCGCGGAAATCGACAACACCTATCAGCTGAACTTCGGCGGCAACACCGACTTCCTGAATATGCTGGAGCGCGAGCGGTTAGTGTCCAAGAAAATCTCGAAGACCGGCTCCGTCACCAGCCAGATGCAGGAGGAACCGGAAGCGGACGCCATTCACATCGGCCCCAGCGACCATGTGCCGTGGCTGCAAGACCGCAAGTGGTGCTACATCCACATCGACGGCAAGGTGTTCGGTGGCGCGCCGGTGAAGATGGAAGTGAAGCTGGAAGTTTGGGACAGCCCCAACTCGGCCGGCGTGGTAGTGGACGCCATCCGTTGCGCCAAGCTGGCGCTGGATAACGGGCAGAGCGGCGCAGTTTTCGCGCCGTCGGCCTATTTCATGAAGAGCCCGCCCATCCAGTACACCGACTCCGAAGCCCACGACATGGTGGAGGCGTTCATCGCCGACCCGTCGGTGGCCGGCGTCCAGATCAAACACAGCGACGGGAGCAGGTAGCCGCGCGCCAGGCAAACGCAGCCGGCAAAGGGGTTGGGCTGGGCCATGAAAATCGCCATGGTCTCGCCTTACGATTTCGCTTGGCCGGGCGGAGTCAACGCTCACGTCGCCCAACTTTCCTCGGAGTTGAGATCGCGAGGCCATTCGGTACGCATCATTGCGCCGCAAACGCCGGCTCGCCCGCTGACCGCGGGTCTGGCGGAAGAGCATTTCATACCCATGGGGCGAACAGTACCGTTATCCGCCGGCGGTTCCCAGGCGCGTGTCACGCTCTCCTGGTGGCTGTATCCGCGCGTGCGGGGGCTCATGGCGCGAGAGCAGTTTGACATCGTGCATCTCCACGAGCCGCTGGCGCCGCTCCTGCCCTTGATGGTGCTGCACCACTCCAACGCGGTGAATATAGGCACCTTTCACGCCTATTCGGACCGGCAACGGCTCTACCGGCTGTCCCGGCCAGCGTTGCGGCGGTGGCACCGGCGGTTGCACGGGCGAATTGCGGTGTCGGCGGCGGCCCGCGCCTTCGTGGCTCCCCACTTCCCCCAGCACGCCTATCAGGTTATCCCCAATGGGATCGAATATCACAGATTCGCCGGCGCCAAGCCTTTCTCGCACCTCAAAGATGGCAGGAAGAACATCCTGTTCGTGGGACGAAAAGACGAGCGCAAAGGCTTGCGTTATCTGTTGCAGGCTTTCGCAAGCCTGTTAAGCCAGCGCGCTGATCTAAGGGTAGTAATCGTCGGGCCAGGTACGCCGGATCGGGAAAGCGTCCGGATCCTGGACGAAATTTCCGGCATTGATACCGGGGCCGCCGTCAACGTCGGGGCAGTGGACAACGATGACCTGCCGCGTTACTACGCCAGCGCAGACGCGTTCTGTAGTCCGGCCACGGGAGGGGAGAGTTTCGGAATCGTACTGCTGGAAGCAATGGCCGCCGGCGCTCCAGTGGTGGCGTCGGACATCGACGGATACCGGGATGTGGTCACCCACGAGGAAACGGGTCTGCTAACTCCGCCGAAACAGCCGGGCGCCATCGCAGCCGCAATCACCCGGTTGATCGACAACCCCGGCCTGGCCGGCCGGCTGTCGGAGGTGGGAAAGCGAGCGGCCGAACGGTATCGGTGGCAACATATTGCCTCGGATGTTGAAACCTACTACCAACACTGCGTTGAGGAGGCCAAAAGAGTTGGCATTGCCCGGTAGAGAAGAATTTCGAGCCGCCGTTTTGCGCTACCTGGAGCTTCCCGGGGCAAAGGCCCTCAATTCCGTGGGACTTACGCCTAACAGCATCACGCTGTTCGGTTTCATAGTATGTGCAGCGGGGGCGGCGCTGGTCGCTCTAGGATGGCCTCTGTACGGGGGCATCGTGTTCTTGGCCGGCAGCATCCTGGACCTTTTCGACGGGGCTTTGGCCAGGTTGACGGGTAAGGCGTCTGATTTCGGCGCGCTCCTCGATTCCGTCTTTGACCGATTGGGTGAAGCTGCGCTCTTCGTTGGGCTGGGGTTGTACTACCTGCTGTCGGATTTGCCGCCAACCCAACTGCTATTGAGCATGCTGGCAGTGCTGTTAGGGCTGGTATTTTCGCAAGGGGTATCGTATCTGCGAGCGCGCGGCGAGGGCTTGGGGGCGTTCACCCGTTCCGGGGTGATGACCCGCACCGAACGGGTAGTGATCCTCGGAGCAGGATTGATCGTCGAAGGACTGGCGCCGGTGCCGGTGATGGTGTGGGTGCTGTGGGTAATCGCCGGCGTGTCGTGCTTCACGCTGTTCCAACGGATGTTCACCATACGAGGCATTCTGGAACGACAAGGAGAGTGACCTCATGGTTGCAAAGCCAATTGCTGAAACACCAAAGTTGCTGCTGGAATCGATGTGGGTGGACGGAGAGACGGAAACGTCCCCGCTGGTTCTGGATTTTCGCCCGGTGCTGGAGCTGATGGCCCAACTGGAGTACTCAGAGCGAGACATTGACCGCTGGTTGATTGAGTTTAATCAGGCCAATCACGAACTGGTGGGCAAACTGGAGTTGGACGCGGAAGGAGCGCTGCTGATAACGCCTATGTTGAGACGAGCAGGATCCAGCGACGAAATGACAACGTTGGTCAGTTTGGCAAACTGGGCAGAGGCGTATGGAGGGGAAACGCACGGTTCACGTCTGGGCATCCGTATGCCTAACGGCCAGCGCTACTGCCCCGGCGCGGCCTGGATTTCGCCAGAGCAACTGGAAAACGAGCCTCCGCCATATCCTGCGCCGGAAGACTGGCTGCTGCCCTTCTGCCCGGCTTTCGTAATTGAGGTACGCTCCCGGAGCGACCGCTTGGCGCCGTTGCAGCGCAAGATGGCGGACTACATCGCCAACGGGGCGCTGCTGGCCTGGCTGATTGATCCCTACCAACGCCGGGTGCATATCTATCGTCCCGGCGTGGATCCGGAAGTGCTTGAAGATCCCGAAACCCTAAACGGAGACCCGGAGTTGCCGGGGTTTGCGTTTGAGGTTCGGCGACGGATTTTTGATCGGGAAGGCGTTGAGCGGTAACGCCGAACGGCGTGGTAATATTGCCGCTACGGTAACAGCAGGAGGTTTTCAAGATGGCGTCACATTCCATGGGTCTGTCGCTGCACGACGCGGCGCGACAGATGGGAGTTCCCTTCACGGTGGAAAACGAACCGACGGATCGATTTATTGAGGTCAACGGCTTGAGGTTCCACTGCCTGGAATGGGGCGAGCCCGAATTGCCAACCATCATGATGCTGCACGGGGTCCAGCAACAGGCCCACAGCTGGGACTTCATCAGCCTGCCGCTGTCGGTGGACTACCGTGTGATCGCCGTGGACCAGCGCGGACATGGCGACAGTGCCTGGGCTCCCGACGGCGACTACTCAACCGACGCCTACGTCGGAGACGTAGAGGCGTTGGTCGGCGCGTTTGGCCTGAAAGATTTCCACCTGATCGGTCACTCCATGGGTGGACGCAACAGCCTGGCCTGGGCATCGGGCCGACCCGGAACCTTGAAATCCCTTACCATCGTGGACACCGGCCCGGAAACGCAGCGCCGGGGTTCCAACCGTATCCAGCAGTTCCGGGAGCTTCCCGACGAATTGGACACGCTGGAGGAGTTCGCCCAGCGCGTCATGGAATACACCGGGCGCAGCCGGGAGCAGACGCTGGGCGCCTTGAAGTACAGCATCCGACAACGGGATGACGGAAAGTGGACCTGGAAATACGACAAGGTTATACGTACCCGGGGATTCCGCGCCCCGGCCTGGACTCCCGAACAACTGTGGGAAGGCTGGCGCAAGATCGACTGCCCGGCCCTGGTGGTGCGCGGCGAGCGCAGCGACATTTTCGCCGACGAAACGATGCAGCGCATGGCGGAGGAACACCACGACTGCACCACGGTTACGGTCGCCAATGCCGGCCACCTGGTGCAGGGGGACAACCCGCCGGACTTCCTGGCGGCGGTGAAGGGTCTGCTGGGACGGTTTGAGTAACGGAGCCGGTTACAGGATGCGGCGCACCGTGAACTGGAGCATGCCGTTGGTAGGGTCACACTCGGTGTACCAGCAGCCAAGGACGTCCATGCCCAGCAGAGAAGGAAAATCGTCGTTGTAGGCGTCGGGTCGAGCGATGTGGATGTCCAGCCGGTAAGAGTACTCGATGATGCCATCGGCGTCGGTGAAATACAGAGCAGCCCTTTCGCTGAAGACGTCGGTGGTTCCGCCGATGCCGGTCGTACCTGTCTCTGCCATGAGATCTCCCAAGTCGATGCCCGCCTGCCTAATGTCAAAAGGATGGAGCAGGGTAATGTTGGAGCCGGTATCCACCAGAAACCTGATAGTTGCCCGCGTGCCTAATCGTGGGATAATCAGCCGGCAGTCAACATTGGGTTGTCCCATTTCATCGAACCACCCGGTAATCAAAAAGTCCACCTCCTGGGTTTCGTATTCAGATGCGCAGCTGGGTAGTCGCCGCTGAACATGCCCTTGGCCGTTAGTGCGTCAATAAGCTCCTGGTGAGTATCGGCCACTGTCAGAGCGCCGTCCTCATCCATTGATACCCATTTGTTCGGGTATTTTTCTCGCAAGGTGGGACGAGCTTCGTCCAAAAGCTTGGCCGCCCGTTCATATCTGGCGAACTTGGCTTGCAGGACCTCAACGCCACCGAAGGGTTCGGAGACTTCCTTAATGTGTTCTTCCAGTTCCCGGATGTACTCCTCGTCCGTAGGTGGGTACGGGCTGCCGGGATGTACCCATCTTTCCTTGTCATTTTTGCTGAATACCATTTCAAGGTTCCTTTGGTTGTTTTCGGTGTGCTTTGGGCAACAACGCCAGGGGCTGTGGGCGGTTCAGAATCCCAACACGCGGGGCAGCAGTTCGCCCAGCGCGTAGCCCAGCGCGGCGGAGGCGGCGCCGATGCCCAGAATCTCCAGCCCTTGCAGGAGGGACGACTTGCGAACCAAGCGGCCCTTGACCAATCCCAGGACGAAAAGGCCGGCCAACGACAAACCCACCGACAACCCGATTGCCGCCGGGCCGACGGCCAGAAACAGGAACGGGATAATCGGGATTATCGCGGACGCGCCGAAGGAAACGCACATCACTGCGGCGTCCTTCAGCGGACTGCCGCCGAAGTCCGGGCTGATGCCGAGTTTCTTCTCCAGCAGAGTGTTCAGCCATAGCGTTTTGTTGCCGGCTATTTCATTTGCCAGATGCACGGCATCGTCGTAGGTATTTCCCTCGCGCTGGAAGAGGATGACCAGTTCAGCCAGTTCCTCGGCGGGTTTTTCTTCCAAGTCGCGGATCTCGCGGGCGATCATGGCCTCGCGCACGTCTTCTTCGGCGCGGGACCCCAGGTAGGCGCCGGCGGCCATGCTGATCATGCCGGCAGCGGCGGCGGCCAGTCCGGCCACCAGAACGGTGCCGGTATTGCCCACGGCGATGGCAACCGAGGTGGTCAGGGCCACGGTGCTGATGATGCCGTCCTGGGCTCCGAATACCACCTCTCTCAAGCGGCCCAGGTTGGCGACCTGGAACGGCTCCCGGTCCAGGGCCCGTGCCGCGTCGATATAAGTTTCCAGGTCCAGCGGCAGAGCGGGCGCTTCGCCCGATGTGGTTGCGAGAGGATCCGCCGGGATTGCAACTGGTATCGCGTGGGGAGGCACAATCGCTGCGACGGCAGCCGCGCTGTCTGTAGCGCCTATCTGCATACGCGACAGGGCGTCGGAAAAGGCGATTTGATGCTCCTTTTCCTGCTCCATGGCCTGGGTGAACGCGGCTACTGCGTCGTCCCGGCCATCCAACATGGCGTCGCTGATCATGCGGGGATAGGTCCGCGTGTACTCTCGGGTCTCTCCGGCGGTTACGTTGCCGAGATTTACAGCGGTGCTTTCCACGGCTCCGGAGACGGCGAGGTAGCTCATGCCGTGCCTGGTTTCCGCTCTGGCAACCTCTTCAAAAACCTCGGCAACTTCCGGGTGTCCTTCTTCCCGAGCTTTCTGGGCGTAGGCGGTATAAGTGAGGTGGGCGATGGCTTCGGCGACGATGGCCTGCCAGAGATTGCGGTCGGTGGCGGACATTGTGGGGGGTGTGGGTGAGGAATAGGACATAAATCCCTCCACTGAGTTATTTGGTGAGATGAGTAGGGGCGACGCATGCGTCGCCCCATAGGCATCAAGTTAGGGGGTACAAATGGGAAGCTACCGGTAAGATGGTGATTGCATTCCAATCAATCGCCACCGGAGCTTCCCATGAGCAGTGTACCAGAAGTTGCCCAGGCTATGAGCGAGGTTCTCGCCGCCGGCGCCGAGCAAGCCGCCGCGGCGACAGGACTGGTCCAGCGACGTTCCAAACTCAGCGGCAGTATCTTCACGCAGACCCTGGTTTTCGGGTGGTTGGCGGACCCGGACGCCAGCCTGTGCTCCCTGACCCAGATGGCGGCCACCTTGGGGGTGGAAATCAGCTCGCAGGCCCTGTTCCAGCGGTTCACCCCTCGGGCGGCCGAGTGTTTGCGGCAAGTCCTGGCGGCAGCGGTAGTGGAGGTGATTGCCGCGGAGCCGGTGGCCATTCCGGTATTGCAGCGGTTCAGCGCCGTGCTGGTGCAAGATAGTTCAGTGGTCATGCTGCCCGATGCACTGCGGGAAATCTGGGCGGGCTGCGGCGGCAGCGGTTCCTACGGACAGTCGGCGTTGAAGTTGCAAGTGCGGCTGGACTTGACCACGGGCCGGATGCTGGGTCCCTTCCTGGATCATGGCCGGACCCCGGACAGCCATTCCCCAGTGCAGAGCGCGCCGCTACCGCCGGGGGCTTTGCGCCTGGCCGATTTGGGGTATTACCGCCTGGACACCTTCCGGGAAATAGCCCAGCAAAGCGGCTATTTCCTGTCCCGGTACAAGACCGGCACCAAACTCTACCAGTGCGACGGCGCCGAACTGGACTTGGCGCGGTTGCTGTCCACTCCCGCCGCCACCAGCATCGACCAGCCGGTATTGCTGGGCAGTGCCCACCGCTTGCCCGTCCGTCTGCTGGGCGCCAGAGTACCCCCGGAAGTAGGCGCCCAGCGGCGCCGTCAACTGAAAGACCAAGCCCGCAAGAAACAGCAGCAACCCAGCAAAGCCCGTCTGGCTCTCTGCGATTGGACCATTTACGTAACCAACGCGCCCGTGGCCCTGCTGAACCGGGAGGAAGCCTTGATCTTGGCCCGCGCCCGCTGGCAGATTGAACTGCTTTTCAAGCTGTGGAAACAGCGCGGCGGCATTGACCGCTGGCGCTCGGCAAACCCCTGGCGGATACTCTGCGAGGTCTATGCCAAACTGGTAGCCATGGTCATCCTGCACTGGACCTTGCTGACTGCGGTCTGGATGTACCCGAACCGCAGTCTGGTCAAGGCTGCGCATACGGTCCGCCGCTACGCCGTAATGCTTGCCAGCGCCATGACCGGAATAATGGCCCTGGCCACCGTCATCGAACAGATTGGCTTATGCCTGCGCGCCGGGTGTAGAATTGAAGGGCGTCGGCAACGCCCCAGCGCCTATCAATTATTGCTCGCCCTGGACGATAACGCTTAACTTGATGCCTATGGGGCGACGCATGCGTCGCCCCTACGTTCGCGGCCTCAGTTTGGCGGTTTAGAGGCGGGGCGAGGCATGGTGGGCGATGACCAGCCACTGCGGATCGGAGTCGGGGCCGGTTCGCACGAAAATATTGGTAGCCAGGACGCCGAAACCTTGAGCCTGGCCCTCAACGACGCTGGTGATGCTTTCTATGCAGGTTACGAAACCGCAATTGCCTTCCACGGCGATATTGACGTAGTGGATGTTGAAGTGCATCAGAGCGGCGCCGTTGAAAATCCCCTGCCAGGATCGGCGTATATCGCCCCAGCCTACGATGGGCTGCCAACCGGGATGTACGCACAGGGCGCGGTCGGATTGCTCCCAAACGGAGTCCATCTGCGCCATATCCAGCGATCCGAAGGCGTCATAAAAACGCTGGTTGGCGTCTCTCAGGGATAGTATGTCGGCGTTTTCGGAAAGCATGATGGGAAGGATCGTAACGGCGAATTAGGTTTCAAATATGGAACATCACGCCAGCAATTTAGCGGCGTAGTCCTCCAGCTGGCGCAATGCCTGGTCGCGTGGCGCGCTGTCGGCGAAGACCATGGCGCGGGTTGCGCCGGCGCCCTCGTAGGCTTTCAGGATTTCGGGATCAGCCGGCAGGCCGAAAACCGATACCTCAATGTCGTGGGGATCTCGCCCGGCTTCCAGGGCCAGGCGGACGATTTCCTCACGGGTTTCGTTCAGTCGCTCCGGCGTGATGCGGTTGGGCATCCAACCGTCGGCCCACGCCACCACGCGACGCGCCACGTTGGGCGCGGTGCCGCCGATCAGGACGGGCGGGTGCGGTTTCTGAACCGGTTTGGGAGACGAGTAAATGGGCGGGAAGTCGATATGCCGGCCGTGGAACTCGCCGGCTTCGTTAGTCCACAACTCTTTCATGGCGGCGATGGATTCGCGGGTATAACCGATGCGCTGGGAGAACTCGATGCCGAACAGCTCGGTTTCCTCCCTAAGCCAGCCGGTGCCGATGCCAAAGAGAAAACGTCCATTGCTGAAATAGTCGAGGGTGGCGATCTCCTTGGCCAGCAGGATGGGGTTACGCTCCGGCACCAGGCAGATGCCCGTGCCCAGCTTGAGCGTCGTGGTTACGGCCGAGGCCCGGCCCAGGGCGACAAAGGGGTCAACGCACTCGTAGTACATTTGCGGTATCACGCCGTCAGGAGAACCGGGCCACGGCGTCTTGGGGCCGGCCGGGATGGCGGGATGTTCCGGCACCCACAATGATTCGAAACCATGGGCTTCGCAGGCTTGGGCCAGCTCGGCGACGTCGATGGACGACTGGGTGACGAACATTGCGATACCGATATTCATTGCGTTGACCTCATGATTGGAAGCGGATTGGCGGATTGCCGTCGTCTCGATTGTAACGTAGGGGCGAATAATCATTCGCCCCTACGATGTTGGTCGGTCCCGCTGGCGTTACGCTTGGGGGGAGAAGCTGGCGGGGACCAGAATCTTGGTCTCCTGACCAACGAGAAACTCCCGGGTGGGTGGCGGCCAGTGCGGGCTGGAAGATGCCTCGGCGCGGATGCGGTCCCGGGCGGCCAAGTCTTCATACGGCCAGATGTGGACCCACTTGTTCAAACCGCCGAATTCGCTGTACAGGCCGGCGGCCAGTGGTGAATATACTTCCCGATGCTCAATGGCGGCGGACCAGATGTCCAGAACCTTGGGCATGGCGCCGTTCTGGTACTCGTAAATCCGCATTTCATAGACGTTGCCCAGCTTCTGTCCGCCGCCCATGGGACGCATGAAGGGCGCCGGATGGTACACCTCGGACTCCATGTGCATGATGGTGCCCTGGCTGTCCGGGGGCCAGTTGGGATCTTTACTGGCCGCGGCGCGGATCTCCTCGCGCTCGTCCAGGCTCTCGTAGGGCCAGATGTGGATGACCTGATTCAGCGGGCCGATTTCGGTGTGAAAGAAGGCGGCCAGCTTGGAATATTTCTCCCGGTGCGGCAGCGCTTTCTCGAAGGCTTCTTCAAAAATCGGCACGCCTCCGGGCTTGAGGTCGTAAGTGCGAACTTCATAGATCATGGGGCCGTACCTCCTGGCGGGCGGGATTTTGCAGGTGTCGGATTAGATTAACTTGAAAGATAATCCGTGTCACGGCCGCAGTCTAGCAGACGGGTAGAATCGGGGCAACCGAGCGGGGTATTATGTCCGCGCCGCCGCTCTGGAAGCGGCGCAACAAAGATACGGCAAGGAGGTTTCGCTACGATGGGCGCAACTGAAATGGTAGCAAAGTGGGTTGTGGACACCACTTACGAGGACATTCCCCCCGACGCAATTCGGGTCGCCAACGAGTCCTGTTTTGACCTGCTGGGAGTGATCCTGGCCGGCTCCACGCAAAAGGTGGGCGAAATCATCCGGGGTTACGCCGGCGATCTGGGCGGCGCCGAGGAGGCCACGATCCTGGCCACGGGCGAGCGCACATCGGCGCTGAACGCCGCGCTGGTCAACGGCACCATGGGCCACGCCCTGGACTATGACGACTTCGGCGGCTTCGGGCATCCCACCGTCGCCATCTTCCCCGCGCTGCTGGCCCTGGGCGAGAGCATCGGCGCCACCGGCCGGGACCTCATGGAGGCTTACGTCGTCGGCTGCGAGGTAGGCTTGGCCGTAGATTACGCCACCCATTACCATACCCAGCAGATGCACCGCGGATTCCACAGCACCGCCATCCTGGGCCGGCTGGCGGCGGCAGCGGCCTGCGCCAAGCTCCTCAAGCTGAACGAGGAGCAGACCACCATGGCCCTGGGCATGGCCGGGTCCATGGCCGGCGGCGTCATCCACAACTTCGGCACCATGACCAAGCCCCTGCACGCCGGCATGACCTGCCGCGACGGCGTGATGGCGGCACAGCTGGCGCAACGCGGTTTCACCGCCGGCGACCAGATCCTGGAGCACCCGGTGGGCTTCACCGCTACCGTCATCGGCGACGAGCACACGGACCTGGAAGAAGCGGCCGGGAAGCTGGGCAAACCCTTCCGTGTCCAGGACGCCCTGATGATCAAGAAGTACCCGTCCTGCGGGGGCAACCATGCCATGCTGGACAGCGTCTTCGGCCTGATGCGCCAGCACGAATTCGGCCACGAAGACGTGGCCAACGCCGAAGTGGTCCAGTCCTACGCCTCAACGGTGATGCTCTACGAGGAGCCGGAGAGTGACCTGAAGGGCAAGTTCAGCGCCAAGTACAACATGGCGGCGGCCCTGGTGGGCGGCGAAATCGCCATCGACACCTTCACCGATGAAAAGGTTGTTGACCCGGACGTGGTGGACATGATGGAACGGGTCCGCATCCGGGTCCAGTCCAAGTTCGAGCGCGGCGGCGGCACGGTCTCCAAGGGAGTGCCCATTCGCATCACCCTGAAGGACGGCCGGGTGTTCGAGCACGAAACGCCTCGCGGAAACATCCTGGGCAGCCAGGCCAACCCCTGGGGAATGGAAAACATCGCCGGCAAGTTCCGCGACAACGTGGGCCTGGTGCTAACCGACGACCGCGTTGAGGACGCAGTGCAACAGTGGCAGGACGTGACGCAGGTCGGGGATGTGGGCGAAGCGATTCGGGAGACGCTGGTGCGATAGGGGAAAGTATGGCTACTCCGGGATATAGCCCCGGAGTAGCCTAGCCGAAGCAACCCGACAACAAGGGTAGGGGGATGATGAAATGGTATGGAGTTTTATAGGCTTCGGCGCAGCGTTCGTCCTGGGGGCCATCTTGACGGTAGTAGGTGGCGCCGCCGTGGGATTAATGGACTGCCCGGCGATTATCAGTGAGTTCCCGGCGGAAAAATCCGGCTGCAACTCGTTCTTGGTACTGGTTTTCGCCGGCGGTGCGATGACGATAATAGGCGGCGCGGTGGCATCAGGTATCCTCGTCTTCGGCAAATTTTCGGACTGAAAGACGGCATGAGCGCAACGATAAGAAAGGCTATTTACGTCGCACACTGGGTACTGTTCTTCCTGTTCCTGGCGACCGCCATCGGCGCCGTATCGGTCTTCTGGTTTGGTGATGACTTGAGAACGGCCGGCTTCGTCGCTGCGTCTGCGGCATTCTTTGCCACTGCCAGTACCTTCTTGGAGCGGCTGTTTCCTGGGGAAGGTTGAAGCCGGTTCTCGCTGATCTCGACTCGGCAACAATAACGGGGAACCCAATCGGATTCCCCGTTACTTTGCCCGTTCACGCCCGATGGCAACAAAGGGTGCAACAGCGGGTGGTACACTGTCTAATCACTAATCATCGTCCATCTCCGGCATCAGCACGAACTCGGGGTACGACTCCATACCCAGCTCCGCGGCGTCCTGCCCCAGCCGTTCCGTATTCTCCGAAACGCGCACTCCAATGGTCTTCTCGATGGCGAACCAAACTACCCAGGAGACGGCGAAGACGAACGCGCCGATGGCAAGAATGCCGACGATTTGGGTGACAAAGTTGCCCCCGGCGGCGATGCACACCGCAATGGTGCCCCACACCCCGGCAAACAGATGCACCGGCACCGCGCCCACCACGTCGTCAACCTTCACGATTTCCAGCAACTTGATCCCGCCGGTACAGATGGCGCCGCCCACGATGCCGATGAGCGCCGACCAGGCGTGGGGCAGGATGTCCGGGCCGGCCGTTATGGAAACCAGGCCGGCCAAGCCTCCGTTCAGGCCAACTAGAAGGTCAATGCGCCCAAACACCAAACGGGACAGGGAAAGCGCGGTAATCACCCCGGCCGCCGCCGCCAGGTTGGTATTCACCAGGATGTTGCTCATGGCCACGGCGTCCAGCGCGGAACCCAGGGCCAGTTGCGAGCCGCCGTTGAAACCGAACCAGCCGAGCCACAGGATAAAAACGCCCAGCGTCACCAGCACCACGTTGGACGGCGGAGTGGCCCGCACGCTGCCGTCCGGCCGGAACTTGCCCAGGCGCGGCCCGACCACCAGCGCGCCGGCCAGCGCGGCCCACCCGCCGGTGCTATGCACGATGGTGGAGCCGGCGAAGTCCTGGAATCCCATGGCGCTCAACCAGCCGCCGCCCCAGGTCCACGCGCCAATGACGGGATAAATGAACGCGGTCAAAATCAGCGTGAACAGGAAGAAACTCCACATCTTCACTCGCTCGGCCAGGGTGCCGGACACGATAGAGGCCGTGGTGGCGACAAACACCATTTGGAAGAACCAGTCCGACATCACCGAGTAACCGTTGCTGATGACCCCTTCCAGCGCGGAATCGTCTCCGCCGATCAGGGCAATCTCGTCGGCGGACGGACCATAGAGCGGCCAGACCACCGTGCCGATGACCGACTGGACGTTGTTGTACATCAGGTTGTACCCGATGAAGTAGAAGGCCAAACCGGCGATGGAGTAGAGGCCGATGTTCTTCAGGCAGATCATGGAGGCGTTCTTGGTGCGCACCGAGCCGGCTTCCAGCATGGTGAAGCCGGCGCACATCCACATCACCAGCGCGCCCCAGATGAGAAAGGCGAAGGTGTTGAGTATGAATTGTGTTTCGTCGCTGACCCCGGCGGCGTGGGCGGCGTGCGGCCAGATCAGAAACGCCAGCGCCGGCAGAACCAGCGCGGCCGAGATGGCGGCGAGGCGATAGCGACCAAATGAGACGGCAAGGATGCTGCGCATATTCAACCTCTTACCGTAGGCTTTAGGGATGCGGGGGCCGGGCTGCCTACGGTTCGAGACGAATGCCGTCTCCCACGTTGATGTCTCCCCCCTGGAGCACCACGGTGAGGATGCCGCGCCGTCCGAAAATCTCCTTTTGCAGGCCGGGGATGAGGGCGTCCATCTTCTGGCAGGGTTCGCAGTCGCCGGTGACTTCCAGCGTAACGTGGTTGTCCGGCTGCCCGATAAAGAAAACGTGCCCCTGCCGGGCCTGGGACAGGTCCATCCCGGTGACCGTGATGTTCTCTTTAATCATCCCAGGCTCCAGGCCATAGTGGTCCAGGGTTTCCTTATCCATGACCAATACCTGCCGCAGGTTGCGCGGGTTGCGGCTGCGGTCCCCTTCCAGCCCTTCGGCGGAGACGGCCCGGGCCGTTTCCACCGGGTCGGAGGGAGTGCCCTTAACGCGGGCGATGTGAAGGTTGACGATGGTGCCGGATTGCATGATGTGGCTCCTGGTTGGCGGGCGTCGGTTGGTTTTGGGCGCGGTCATTGATGACAGCAGGGATTTTAAGATATGGGCAGGCTGTTGGCAAACCGATGCTATAATGCGCAAAATAGCGCCGTAAGGCGAACGGGCGAGCGTAAGGAAAGTTTGTATGGCGACGCATTTTATGAAATTGACCGAAGAATCCAGAAAGAAATTGGAGGCCAGCCCGTGGCGGAAGATGTCTTTCAGCATCGAAGAAGTCAGGGAGTTCGGGCGCACTCCCGGGCTGTATAGCGCGAAGTTGCAGGAACAGGCCAGGCGCTCCGACCTGTTGAGCGATATGCGCCCCGAATTGCTCAAAAAATATCCGGGCCAGTGGGTTGAGCTGACGCAAAGCGGGAATCTGATCGCCGCCGCCTCGATTGAGGAAATGGTGGCGAAAATCGAAGAACTCGGCGAGCATCCCCCGATGGCTGCGGCCGACTTCATGTACACCGGGCCGCGACGGAGGGACTCGTGATTGCCGGATATTTTACCGATTACGATGACGGGGAACCTTTCGTACGCGCCAACCTGACCTCGCCTCGGAGCTCATTGCATTCCCGTATAATGGCGAGCATTATAAAGGAGGCAGGCCATGGCCATATTCAGAGTCGACGGCAAGAAACCGAAGGTGGAATACAGCGTCCACCAGGCCACCCCGGAAGAGCTGGCCGAGCATCACAGCTACGTGGAACGCTCGGAACGCCTGCGGGCGATGCGTCCGGAATTGATGCAGAAGTACCCGGACCAGTGGGTAGCGCTGACCGAGAGCGGCGCATTTTTAGTGGCTTCGTCAATTGACGAACTGGTCGCCAAAACCGATGCCCTTGGCGACCGCTCCGGCTTTTCGGCGTGGGCGTTTCTCAGTACTAAGCCCCGCGGTCTGGTATCCCTATGACCGCCGGCTATTTCGACGCAGAGGGACAGCCTTACGTGAAGGTGCGCGTAGTTCTGCTCGACCTGGGCGTTAGCGGAGAGGTGGATTTTCTGGTTGATACGGGTTCGGACGGCGCTATTTTGCATCCCGTTGACGCCAGCAGGCTGAACTGTCCCTTTGATGAGTTGGTCAATCCGATGACGGTCGCCAGCGCCGGCGGGCCGCATACCTACTACGTTGAACCGGCGCTGATTTCATTTTACGACGGCGAGGCCCGGCATGACTTTCGAATCGACATCGCGGTAGCGAAACCGCATCTGCTGGTTGACGGGTTGGACTCGCTGCTGGGGCGGGATATTTTGAACCAACCGCGGATGGATTATGACCTTCCGCAGAGTCGACTGGAGTTCCTGCCCCGTTAGGCCGACGGTAGCCGCGCTTTGCGCCGCCGGGTAGAATGGGCGCAATTTCCCGCTCCGGCCGGTATGCCGGGGTTCTGCGAGGCTTGCGCTATGGCTTACGAATTCATCAAGACCGACGTGGTGGACGGCGTGCTGGTGATGACCATGCACGACCCGCCCACGCGCAACGCGCTGGGGCCGGACATGGCCGGCGAGATGTTCGAGCGGCTCGACGAGTTTGAGAACAACCCGGAAGAGCGCGTGCTGGTGCTCACGGGCACTGAGCCGTCCTTCTGTTCCGGCGCCAACGTCCGCGGCTTCCGCCAGCGCATCGACGAGCGCGAGGCCGAGACGGAGCCGGAACCGCTCACCTGGGGCAAGATGGAGTACATGAAGGGCCGGTCGCGCAGTTCGGAAAGCGGCCCTCGCGTCAACTTCGTCCCCCTGCGCATCCACGACCTGCAAAAGCCGTCCATCGCCGTGGTCAACGGCCCGGCCGCCGGGGTCGGCTGCGGTCTCGCCTTGTCCTGCGACATCCGGGTTGTTGGGGACAGTGGCCGGTTGTCGGAGCGTTTCGTCCTCAACGGCCTGATTCCGGGGGACGGCAGCTGCTGGCAGCTTCCCAAGCTCATCGGCACGAGCAACACGCTGCTTTTGCAGTACACCGGCGACTGGATGGGCGGGGAGGACGCGGTGCGCATCGGCCTGGCCAGCAAGTGCTTCCCCGATGACCAGCTCATGGAAGGGGCCATGGAGCTGGCGACCCGCATCGCCAAAGGCCCGACGGTGGCCCACTCCCTCACCAAGTACCTGGTGCAGGAGAGCATGGACTTGACCTTCCGCGAGGCGCTGGAACTGGCGTCGGCGGCCCAAGAGCACGTGCGCCGCACCGAGGACCACAAAATCGCGGTGCAATGGTTCCTGGACAAGAATCGGGGAATGCCGCCTTTCGTGGGGCGGTAAAATCCGCAAGGAAAAACCCCCTTCCGGCCCCTTGACGGCAAGGGCCGTTGCCCCTATACTCCCTTCTTACCGATTGCCCTCAAGCCGCGTCTGGGACGCGGTAAGCCACCGGCGGAGACGCCGTTGAGGCGGGACGGTCGGGCACTTTAAAAACTGAATAGGAAATTTGAACTGTAAGAACCGAGTCCAAGGAATTTGGAATTCTTAGCGTGGGTCAAATTATGAAGGGCTTACGGTGGATGCCTTGGGACCAAGGGCCGAAGAAGGACGCGGTAAGGCTGCGATAAGCCTCGATGAGCCGTCTAACAGGCGTAGTCGGGGGTCTCCGAATTGGGTAACCTGTTCCGGCGTTGAGTCGGTCCATCCGCATAGCGGAGGGTAAGTGGGGGAACTGAAACATCTAAGTACCCCGAGGAAAAGAAATCAACCGAGATTCCCTAAGTAGTGGCGAACGAACGGGGAAGAGCCTAAACCGCAACGACCTAACGGCATGAGGGCCTATGTCGTTGCGGGGTTACAGGACGTTTCTGAGGTCGCCTCATCAGGCCTCAAGGAGTTACAAACTTCATTTCTAGCCGAAGGACCCTGGGAAGGGCCGCCGCAGACGGTGACAGCCCGGTAGGCGAAAGGAATGAAGCTCCTGAAGCAGATCCTAAGTACCATGGGGCACGTGAAACCTTGTGGGAAGTCGGGGGGACCACCCTCCAAGGCTAAATACCCTTGGTCACCGATAGCGCACCAGTACCGTGAGGGAAAGGTGAAAAGAACCCCTGGCGGGGAGTGAAATAGACCTGAAACCGTAAGCCTACAGAAGGTCGGAGTCCGCCGTTCGGCGGATGACGGCGTGCCTATTGAAGAATGATCCGGGGACTTACTGTGTGGAGCAAGGTTAAGGGACTGGAGTCCCGGAGCCGTAGCGAAAGCGAGTCTGAACAGGGCGTACAGTTCCATGTAGTAGACCCGAAACCGGGTGAGCTACCCATGGCCAGATTGAAGGTTCGTTAACGCGGACTGAAGGATCGAACTCGTGGCTAGTACAAAAGCTTGGGATGAGCTGTGGGTAGAGGTGAAATGCCAATCGAACCCGGAAATAGCTGGTTCTCCCCGAAATGCATTTAGGTGCAGCCTCGGGAACTAGGAGGACGGAGGTAGGGCACTGAATGGGCTAGGGGGCGTGAGCTTACCAAACTCAATCAAACCACCAATGCCGTTCTACCGATACCCGGGAGTGAGACAGTCACAGATAAGTGCGATTGTCAAGAGGGAAACAGCCCAGACCACCGGCTAAGGCCCCCAAGAGCAGACTAAGTGGGAAACGAGGTGGGGTTCCCAAAACAGCCAGGAGGTTGGCTTAGAAGCAGCCACCCTTTAAAGAGTGCGTAATAGCTCACTGGTCGAGGGATCCTGCGCGGAAAATGTAACGGGGCTTAAGTCTGCCGCCGAAGCCGTGGATGTACAGGTACAGGTCGGAACCGACCGCCGCTTCTCGTGAGCGGCCCTTCGGGGTTAGCTCGATGCGAGGCGACGGAAGGGGAAAGCCTGAGTTACACCTGGGCATGGTAGGGGAGCGTTCCTCGTGCGGAGAAGGTGAGTCGCGAGGCTTGCTGGAGCGCGGGGAAGTGAGAATCCCGGAATGAGTAGCGTAAATCAGGGTGAGAATCCCTGACACCGAAAGCCCAAGGTTTCCTACGCAACGTTGTTCGGCGTAGGGTTAGTCGGTCCTAAGCCGTAGGCAAGAGCCGAAGGCGATGGACAGCAGGTTAATATTCCTGCACCGCCGTTGTTTCGCTTTAAAACCAAGGAGGGGTGCGGGAGGCTAGGCGGGGCGTGCCCATTGGACATGGTGCGTCCTTGCTTGTAGGCGTTCCGGGGCAGGCAAATCCACCCCGGTGTCAAGCTGAGGAGTGAGGGAATCCCGACCTACGGGAACGGAGACCCCGTTGAGGCCATACCGACAAGAAAAGCTTCGTGGTTATGGAGCTGCGGCGACCGTACCGCAAACCGCCACTGGTGGGCTGGGATAAAAGTCCCTAGGTGTTCGAGCTAACCTCCGCTAAGGAACTAGACAAAAGGGCCCCGTAACTTCGGGAGAAGGGGCCCCCTGGATGGTGAAACCGCTGGCCGGTGGAGCTGTCTGGGGGCGCAGAGAAGAAGGCCGGGCGACTGTTTAACAAAAACACAGGTCTGTGCTAAGGGGAAACCCTACGTATACAGGCTGACGCCTGCCCAGTGCCGGAAGGTTAAGGGGCGGTGTGCAAGCACCAAACTGAAGCCCCGGTGAACGGCGGCCGTAACTCTAACGGTCCTAAGGTAGCGAAGTCCCTTGTCGGGTAAGTTCCGACCCGCATGAATGGTTGAACGACTTGGCCATTGTCTCGGCGGAGGGCTCGGTGAAATTGCGGTGCCCGTGAAGACGCGGGCGACCCGCGGCAGGACAAAAAGACCCCGTGGAGCTTTACTGTAGCCTGGCATTGGGCTGGGAGCTGTCATGTGTAGGATAGGTGGGAGACTTAGAAGCGCCTACGCCAGTAGGTGTGGAGTCGTCGTTGAAATACCACCCTTGGCTGTTTTTGGTTCTAACCTCAGCAAAACTGGGGAACAGTGCTTGGTGGGCAGTTTAACTGGGGCGGTTGCCTCCTAAAAAGTAACGGAGGCGCCCAAAGGTCCTCTCAGGACGGATGGAAATCGTCCACAGAACGCATTGGCATAAGAGGGCTTGACTGCGAGACCAACAAGTCGAGCAGGGACGAAAGTCGGGCAAAGTGATCCTACGGCACCGAGTGGAAGGGCCGTGGCTTATCGGATAAAAGCTACCCCGGGGATAACAGGCTTATCTCGCCCAAGAGTTCACATCGACGGCGAGGTTTGGCACCTCGATGTCGCCTCGTCCCATCCTGGGGCTGAAGGAGGTCCCAAGGGTTCGGCTGTTCGCCGATTAAAGGGGTACGTGAGTTGGGTTCAGAACGTCGTGAGACAGTTCGGTCTCTATCCGCCGTGGGCGCAGGAGGCTTGAGGGAACCTTTCCCTAGTACGAGAGGACCGGGAAGGACAAACCTATGGTGTTCCAGTTGTTCCGCCAGGAGCAGCGCTGGGTAGCCATGTTTGGCAGCGATAAGCGCTGAAGGCATCTAAGCGCGAAGCATCCCCCAAGATTAGGCCTCCCTCCCCGATTCAGTTCGGGGGTAAGACTGCAGCGAGACTAGCTGCTTGATAGGCCGGATGTGTAAGGCTGGCAACAGCTTCAGCAAACCGGTACTAACCAGTCGAGCGATTTGACCCACGCTAAGAGTTTCTAATTCCTCTTGGCTCGGTTCGGCGCTCATTATCAATCAATCGATAGATAGCCAAGTTCAAATTTCCTGTTCAGTTTGCCGGCGCAGACGCGCCACAACGCGGGGTGGAGCAGTGGCAGCTCGTCGGGCTCATAACCCGAAGGTCGTTGGTTCGAGTCCAACCCCCGCTACCAATCACAAAATCTCAGCCCCGGCGCCTGCCGGGGCTTCGAATTGATAAATCTCCCGGAGGTTCCTTGCGATGAAGCGTGATGAATTTCTGATCAATGTGGACGTAAAGCGATTCGTGGAATGGGCCGGCTATCTGGTGAAGGGTGATTGGAGCCTGGCGCATCAATGGAAGACGCAGGAGAGATACGGAGGAAATTTCTCGTGCGTCAATTTGTATGGAGCCTACCGGGGTTACAGTTGGCACCATCTCTCGATTGACGAAACGATGGGTCTCTTTGCAGACTGGCGCAAGAAATTCGAGAATTTCGGTGCTATTGAAACCCCTGATGACAAGGATGAGTTCCTTAGAATTGCCCGGGCAATCGCCGTGGATTGGGGAGGAAGTACCACTCTCGATCTGTGGTCATCTTCGAATTGGGGCGACATGGCACCTGCAAAGTTGCAAGAGCACATTGACCAAATCAGGCAAAAGCTCGACCCTGCGAAGGCCGATACGAAAGACTTGCCGGTTTCTCTGCGTATGGGAGCAGGTTTCAGTAAGATTTATTCGGCACTGATACCGGGTTTGCCGATCTACGACAGCCGGGTGGCCTGTGCTCTGGCTTGTCTAGTGAGGCTGTATCACCAGTGCAGAGATCTGCCTAGCGTACCGTCACTGCTCGACTTGGGAATACCGTCAGGTCGCGGTAACGATGACGATAGATGCAAAAAGCCATCACTTCAATATCCCGCAAAGTACGCAAGATCCAACCTGCAATTTGCGTGGCTGATGCAAGCACTGGTTGAGTACCCGGGAGATTTTGCCGCAGTCCCGGAGACCCAGCGCGTAGATGCACTGCAATCCGCATTGTTCATGCTGGGCTATGCCCGGCTACCGGATGACGCCGTAGTCAAAAACCGCTGACGGTTTTCTGACGCCACCGCAAAAGGTAAAACCCGGCAATCCAGTCCGTAGGGTTGCCGGGTTTTCAGTGCCTGACGCTGATTTTTTTATCAGCGCGGCCCCCACGTTCTGTAGGAGCACGCTAAATTGTTTCGACGCTGGTGACCACACCACCGACATCGGCATTCCATTCGTTCAGAGCGTCAACGATTGCAGTCAAGTGTAGGTCGAAAGGATGAGCCTGCGGCGGGGTGAAGATGAACTCGCCCGCCGGGCTGAGCTCCATTTTCCATGCAGTTTTGCCATGACGGGAGAGAAATTTAGCGAACAGTCCCTCCAGCTCCGCCCCGGTCGCTATGATGCCTAGATGCTGCGGATCAATAACCAAGGCATTGTCCGGGGCGATGTTGAATCCCGCGGCGGTAGTCATGGTTCGTACTCCTCCCCAAATGCAGTTGGGCCGATAACCCGTTCAGGTACGGTCAAAAATCCAGTGCGCCACGTCAAAAGTGAAACCGGGCAGTATGTCCTCACCGGACAGCGTGGCCGGGTCTTCCAGCAGTTCCGGTTCCGGCTGGCCGGCGCGGTAGATATAGACGCGGCGGTTGCGCGCGTCGATAAGCCAGCCCAGCAAAGCCCCGTTCTGGATATAGCAACGCATCTTGGCGTGCAGCGGTGCCAAGTTGTCCGTCCCGGAGCGGACTTCGATTACGAATTCGGGACACAGTGGGATGGGCCGGCCGACTGCATGAGTATAGGCGGCCCAGCGTTCGCGCGAAGTCCAGGCCGCATCGGGCGCCACTACCCCGCCGGTGACGGGCATCTCATAGGCGGCGTTGGAGCCGGTGGCTTCGCCGCCGTAGTCCATCGCCCACATGAACAAAATGCTGCTGGCAGCGTTCTCATGCAGTCCGCCGGGGTAATACGTGGGGGCCATGATAATGATTTCTCCCTCCGGGCTGAGCTCGAACTGCCAGGGGCTTTGACTGTGCCGGTTGGTGAACTTGACGAACAGATCCACCAACTCCGGCCCGGTTGTGGTAATGCCCAAGTCAACAGGATTGATGACCAGGGCGTCGTCAGGAGCGATGCTGGTTTTCGCGGCAGTGGTCATGGTTCGTTCCTCTACCGGCGGCTCTCAGATGACGCCGCGCTGTGCCAGCTCGCGCAGGGTTTCCGGCGCCATTCCCAGCAGGCTGCCATAGACCAACTCGTTATCGTGGCCTACGGGAACCGAACCGCGCCAGATCTGGCCCGGCGTTTTGGAAAACTTGGGGATTATGCCCACGCCTTTTACCGGCCGGCCCAGTTGCTCGTCTTCCCATTCCGCGTGTACTTCCCGGGCGCGATAGTGGGGGTTATCCGCCATCTCCTGAGCGTTCATAATCCGGCTGCAACCCACCTGCGCCGCGTTGAAAATCCTGACCACCTCATCCACCGTGCGATCTTCCACCCAGCCCCGCAGGATGGCGTCGAACTCGATGCCCTCAGGAGAATTTACCTCGCGCCGCGCCTTGACCCATTTCTCCTCATCCGGGTCCAGCCCCAGCACCCGGCAGACCCTGGCGTACACTGCCGGCCCCACGGCGGCGATGACCACCCAGCCGTCGCTGGCCTGAAACGTGTCCCAGGGTTGCGCGTTTCCCGCCTTGTTGCCGGCCCTTTCCCGCACCAGTCCCAGCTCGTGGTAAGCCACCATGGTGCCGGACAATATACGGTGAACCGCCTCGAATTGGGCGAGGTCGATGACCTGGCCTTCTCCGGTGCGTTGCGCGTGAATGTACGCGGCCAATGACGACCACAGGCAGAACAGCGCCGTGATGTAGTCGGCCGTCCAGGGCACCGCTCGCGTTGGCGGGTCGGGTTCCGGGTTGCCCATCAGGTTCATCATGCCGCCGAAAGCCTGGGCGGTGAAGTCGTAAGACGCCCGGCCCACGTATTCCGGGTCGCCGTCCTGTCCGTACCCGGAGATATGGCAGATTACTATGCCGGGGTTGGCCGCCAGAACGATGGCGTCATCCAGCCCCCACTTGTCGTAGGTGCGGGCCTTGGAACTCTCCATCCAGATGTCGCACCGCTCCACCAGCTTGAGAAAGATGGCGCGGCCTTCCACCGTGCTGAAGTCCAAGGTGGTGTTGTACATATTGCGGTGGTCCTGTATCCAGGAACTGGCCGCCAGCTCTCCGCCTGGAGTCTCGATGGGAAACTCCGCCACCCGCCAGTCCTCACCCCTGCCGGGGCGCTCAATATGGATCACCTCGGCGCCCATCTCCGCCGCCATCGCAGCCGCGAACGGCTCCGCGACAATGGTGCCGGTGGAGAGGAGGCGCACCCCCTGGAGCGGGCCGAATTGTTCAGTCAGCAACGTAGGTTGCGGCGGCCCCATTTGCGGCCTCCCTTGGGTATGGCCCCAGCAACAGCGAAAAGGCTAAACCCAGTCAAAAATCCAGCGGGCAACGTCAAAGGTGTATCCCGGCAGCACGGCCTCGCCGGACAGCGCCGCCGGGTTTTCCAACAACTCCGGCTCCGGCTGCCCGGCGCGGTAGATATAAACCCGGCGGTTGCGGGCGTCAATCAGCCAGCCGAGCATGGCGCCGTTCCGTATGTAAAGTTGCATCTTGGCACGCAAAGGCGCCAGGTTGTCGGACGATGATCGGATTTCCACTACGAATTCGGGGCAGAACGGATGCGCGTCGCCGATGGCGTGGAGATGAGCGTCCCATGTTTCCTGTGATGTCCAGGAAACATCAGGACAAAGGACGCCACCAGTGGCCGGCATCTCGAAAGCGGAACTGGCCGGGCGCGCCTCGCCACCATAGTCATCCGTCCAGAGATCTAGTCGTGAATAAGCTTTGCCTTCATGGCCATCGCTGGGGTGATGGGTAGGCGGCATGGCGGTAATTTCTCCCTCCGGGGTAAGCTCAAACCGCCAAATGCTGTCGCGATTGCGATGGCAAAACTTGACGAACAGCTTTTTCAGCTCCACCCCGGTCGCCGTTACGCCCAAGTCGCGCGGGTCAATCACCAGCGCGTTGCCCGGGACGATGCTGGCTTTCGTTGCGGTAGTCATGGCCATACTCCTCACCCGGCGATGGCTGGCGACGGACTAATCCGCCGCCGTTGCCGCCGCCGCTTCCAGCCGGTGCGCCACCTCATAGGTGTGGAACTCGCCGGGGCCGAGGAGGAAGTCGGGCGGCCCGCCGGCGTGGGCCGAGCGGAAGGCGTCGCTGCGGGTCCAGGTGTGGTGATGCTCCTCAGTTTCCCAATGGGTGACCACCAGAAACTCCTCGTGGTCGGGGGTGTTGCGCATCTTCCACAGCTCGAAACTGATAAAGCCGGGGTGGTCCTGGACGGCCCCCCGGGCCTTGAACATTTCCTCCAGCGTATCGCCGAAACCCGTCTTGACCTTGATGCGGTTGGTGGCGATGAACATGATAGTCTCCTTAATCCGTGGGTGTGAGGTCTGCCAACTGTGGCAGCGTTTCGGTGGCGAGCAGTTCCAGGGAGCGCATGCCCTTGGCCCGCTCGTCGCCCCAATCGTGGCACAGCATCAGCAGCGTGCCAAACCCGCCAGTGTCGTCGTAAAGCCGACGGATTTGCCGCGCGCACTCGTCCGGGTCGCCGGCAATCCAGAAGTTTTCCAGCATATACTCCGGCGTAATCGCGGAGTCGGGCAGGTCCGGGCTGGTTTTGATGGCGTCAAGTCCGCGCTGCCCCTGACCCAGCAGCGGGACGAAGTACTTGTTGAGCGTCCGCGCCGGCGGGCCGCTCATAATGTCGGCGATAGCCTGCTCGGTAGTATCCGCGACGTAAATTTCCCGGGCGATGCGCCACTGATTCCGGGAAACCGGCCGCCCGGCGGCGTCTGCCCCTTTGGAGTAGGCATCCCAATGCTTCGGCAGGTGCGAGGTATGCAGGAACAGGGTGCTCATGGGCCACCAGCCCAATTCGCCGGCGACCTCCAGCGTGGGCGACGACGGGCTGCTGCCCGCCACGGCGATGGGCGGGTGCGGTTTCTGGTAGGGCCGCATATGGTAGGCCAGGCCCATCTCCGGCCGGGCGGCCGGCACCGTTACGTCGTAATATTCGCCCTGAAACTGGAACCCGGCCGGGTCGTCGTCGGTCCACATCTTGACGATGAGTTCCGCGGCCTCCCGCATCCGGTTGCGCTGCTGACCCGATTCCCGGTCCATGCCGAACATCTGGGAATCGGTGGGTACGCCGCCGGAGCCGATGCCGAAGAAAAACCGCCCGCGGGCCAGATGGTCCAGCATGGCCATGCGGTGAGCGATCATTACAGGGTCATGGAAGGCCAACAGCGACACGCCGGTGCCCATTACCAGATTTTTGGTCACCCCAAGGGCACGGGAGATGAACAGGTCGGGGGCGGGCATATTCTCCCACTCGGTGGTGAAATGCTCGCCAATCCACGCTTCGGCGTAGCCAAGCTCGTCGGCATATGCCATCAGCTCCAGGTCTTCATCATAGGTGTCGGCGTGCCGCCGGCCGGGCGGGTGCAGAGGCATATTGAACAGGCCGAGTTTCATGGCGTGTCTCCCGTTCTAGAGGGACTGAGCGACTTTGCCCAGCAGGTTGATGGTCTGTTCCATGTCGGCGGCCGGATCGTCCCCGGCCGTAACCGGCGTCACCAGCAGCTCGGACACGCCCATGTCCAGCATGGCAACCATGCGCTCGCCTACGGTGTCGGCGTCGCCGGAGAGCACGGTAGCCTTAATCATGGCGTCGCTCCAGGTCTCTTCCGCCGCCTCCGGGTAGCCGGCCGCCGCCCACATCCGCTGGTAGAAGGGCAGGCGCGGATAGTTCGAGAGCTGCTGCTGCACCGCCAGCCTGGTGGCATCCGGGTTGTCGCTGATGCAAACCGGCGCGTGAGCAATCAGCGGCGGCGTTTCCCGCCCGCCCTGGTCGGAGCCGCGCCGCATGGCCGGCAACGCCTTGTCCCGCAGGAACACGGCGGGGCTGACCCAGCTGATTGCGCCGTCGGCCAACTCGCCGCACAGCTCGTAGGAGCCTTCCTGCAAGGCCGAGGCCATGACTGCGACATCCACCGGGCGCGGTATGCTGGCGTGGGCGGTGTATTCCTGCCCGTCAAAATCGACGGAACCTTCGTGGAGCAAGGCGCGCAGGATGATCAGGTACTCCCGCAGGTTGGTCAGGGGAGCCCGCAGGTTGAATCCGAACATGGACCGCATCGTGGGCCGGTGGCTGGGGCCGACGCCCAGGCGCAGCCGGCCGGGCGCCAGTTGGTCCAGAACCTGCGCCTGCTGGGCCGCCACGATGGGATGGCGCGGGTAGGTCGGAACGATGGACGTTCCGAAAAGTATGTTGTCGGTCTGCACAGCAGCGGCGGCGAACAGCGTCAGCGCGTCCAACCCGGCACCGCCGGTGGTGAGCCAGGTGGCCTGCACCCCGGCCGCCTCGGCGCGGCGCATGAGATCCAGGGATGCCTCGGCGTTGGGAGCGCCGGCGTGAAGGCCGATGCGTTTCGTGGGCATGGGAGTTACCTCGCTTTTGGCGTGTACTGATACTCGCCTATCGTATCACCGGGCCGCCGATTTGTAGAGGACGAGCCCGGTGCTATAATCGAACGGGAGGACGGCATTCAATATGACTACCATAAATACCATAGAGGACCTCGTCAGAATCCTGGACGAGCGTCCGGAGTGGAACGAGGCGCTCCGCACCAGAATGCTGTCGCGGGAGCTGCTGAATCTGCCCCAGGCGTTTGCTGAATTTGCCGAAAGCACGGAACGCCGGCTGGCAACGCTGGAGGACTCGGTTGCCACACTACAGGACGCTCTGACCAAGTTCATGGCCAACACCGACCGCCGGCTCGAGGCCCTGGAATCAGGGCAGAATCGCCTCGATACTCGCCTGGCGCCCATTGCAGCCGCCCACGCCCGCAACGGCGCGCTGCGAATTGTTGCGCGCATCGCTCGGGTGGTCGGATGCCGGGAGTACCGGGTTCTGGATCTTGGCGACGTGCTGGACATGATTGAAAACGCCGACACCACCGGCATTCCACCCAACGAACTGACCAGCTTTGAAAACGCTGACATCATTATTGAGGCGACGCGCCGAGATACCGGCGAAAGCCATTACATCGCCGTCGAAGCTTCCTACACCGGCAGCTGGAGGGACGTTGACCGCGCCACTCGCAACGCCGGCTATCTGACCCGCTTCACCGGGCGGCCGGCCCATGCGGTGGTAGCAGCCCAGCGCGTCAGACCGGGCATTGAGCGACTTATCGAGCGCGGGGAAGTGCATTGGGCAGAGATTTTGCTCAAGGAACTCGAGACGGATTAGGCACAACCCGCATCCAAAGCGCTCCGGCCGGCGCGCTATGCCAAACCCAGGCTCCGGCACATCTCCAGCATGGCCTTGGCCGTTTCCTCGTGGGCTACGTCCACCATGTCGCCGGCGTAGGTTACCGCTGCCGTCCCCTGTCGCCGGCTTTCCTCCATGGCATCCAGCAGGCCCTGCCAGAAGGCGATTTCCTCGGCGGTAGGGGTGAAAATCTCGTTGACGATGGGCACGTGAGACGGGTGGATCAGGTGCATCCCGGTGTAGCCCAGCGCCTTCAGGTTATTGGCCCAATACCGCAACCCATCCAGATCGCGGATGTCAAACCAGCCGCCGCTGATGGGCCACTGGATGCCGGCGGCTCGGCTGTCAATCAAGACCTTGCTCCGCAGATACAGCGTCTCCGCGCCTTCCAGCGTCCAGCGGTAGCCCACGCTGCGGGCCGTGTCGCCGCCCTTGCCGCCGCTGCCGCCCATGTGAGCCACCCGGTCGGAGGCCATGGCGATATCATAAGCCATGCGGATGCCCGACGCCGTTTCCAGACCGGGATCGATGCAAACCGTATTCAGTTCCATGCCGGCCTTGCGCTCGAAGTACCGCAGCAGCACGTCCGCCTCCACTACATCGGCCGGCGATTCGACCTTGGGCAGCAGGATGCCGTACAGTCCGGGGCGGGTAACGGCTTCCAGGTCAAACCCGGTCAGCCCGGTTTCCAGCCGGTTCACCCGCACGAACAGCGTCTGCCCTCGCTCGGCCAACTCGTCAATCATCCTGGCCACCAGCGGCCGGGCGGCGTCCTTGTCGTATTCGGGCACCGAGTCCTCAAGGTCCAGTATCAGCGCGTCCGGCCCGTACTGCGGCGCCTTGCGCATCCAGTCTTCCTTGTTGCCGGGCACGAACATGACGGAGCGGAGGGGTTTGGTGGTGATGCGGGGCATTGCTGGGTTCCTCCTGTGGTTTGGTGACAATCCGCCACCGACGACGCAAGGCTAGACATTGCGTGTAGCTTCAATCAGTTCTCGTATCTCAGCGGAACATTCCGCGGATTCTCGGTCATCAAGATATTCCAGAGCTTCTAATATCATCCTCAAACCGTCCTGCGTCCGATCCTTATTGAACCCGTCCGGCGGTGGGTGGGCTGCCCGGTTGCGAATATGCCTGACCTCGTCCAGCTTGCGGGATAGAGAAAGCCAGTCTTCAAAGCAGTTGGGGTTAGAGCTGATTATTGCTGAAAAGTCCCCGATGTCAAAGACGGCTTCAGGGTACACAGCCGCAATACTGCGTTGATTGTCGCGGAACTCGATGGATTTGCCGAGGGCATCGGTGAGGTCGTCGCCATAGCTGGCACGCAACTTTCGGACGATGAACTTGCGGCATGGGTCGCGGCAGATGTTCAGGGCATGGTTCAGCGTGGTTACGTTTCCGATGGGTTCCGCTGTCAACCGGAGCATCCGACCATCGGTGCTATCCCGCATCCGTTCCCGTTGTCTCAGCCGCTGATTATCGTCGTTTAGCCTGGCGATAGTTTTTTCCTGCTCTACCGTCCTTGTCCGCAATTCGTCATACTGACGCCGCAAATGGCTGCGCTCATCGCGCCCTTCCCCGGTACTCCCGGCGGAACCTGTGGTCAGCTCATCGAGTTCTTCTTCCAGGCTGCTGATGATTTCCTCGGCTTCCGCTTTTTCCTGAGTCAGCTGCTCGATACTCCGTTGGGCCGCCTGCAATCGGCGATTCATTTCATTGCTGCGAACCTCCGCCGTCCGCTTGGCCTTTTCCAGTTCGGCTATCCTGGCACTGTCCTCTGGTTCCTGCTGGGCGTCATACGCCCGGCTCTCCGCTTCCAACTGGCGGTTGCGTTCCAGGATAACGCTCGTCCGGGCTGAGCTGAACAGGATGTCAAAATCGGTCCCCGGTTCGTTGGCCAGGCAAGCTTTCTGCACTTCGTACAGCGACAGGCGACGCGCGTCGTTGGGCATGTAGAAGTCCTTGAAACCGGGCGGCGGCCTTAGGTTCTGTCGCGGCTGGCACCCGGGCCAGTAGATTCGGACCGCGCCGCCATAAGTACGGATGCCAGTATGCTGGAAGAGCGCTTGATCTGCGTTATCAACGCAGTAGGCCACCTGGGCCACACCTTGAAGCGTCCGTTGCGCCGCCACCGGGTCAATGCTGTTCTGCGTAATCAGCAATATCGGTAGTATCCGCTCTGAGTTGAACACCTGGTCCCGGGCAAAAGCCTCTACATCGCCGGCGTTCAACTCGACCGGTTGACCGCTAACTTCGCTGTCCCCAACGCGGCACCGGAATTGACCCGTGATGGCGTTCAGCAGGAAAGGCGGACCGGCCGGCTGCTCCGGCAAATCCGCTCCGTCCGCCGAGATGAATCTGGACAGTATCTGAACGGCAACATTGGGCGTGTCATCCAAAGTACACAGCCGGGCCTCCAAGCGCACCGCCGCAGGCAGACTCGGATGCGAGCGCTCCCCGCTGAAATGGGCATAGCCGACCGCTCCGGCCTGGTTTGCCTCCAGTTCGTAATCTGTCGCGCCGTCGCGGCTTTGCAGTTCCCGCTCGATCGTCTCTATTACTGCTTGCAGCAGCTCCACCCCCGACGCATCATCCCAGCTTTGAACAGTGAAGTTGGTTTCGTATTGAGTAGGCATAACGACATACTTCAATCCCCACCACAGCACATCGATAGGTGGCCCGGCCCCGCTCTGACTAAATCACCCCTTCACCGCGCAACCGTTCCAGCCCCGCTGAATCCATGCCGCACAGTTCACCCAGCGTCTCGGCATTGTGCTGGCCCAATCCCGGCGCGCCAGGTACGTCGGGCAGCGGCTGCCCGTCAAACAGCACCGGGAAGCCGGCCACTACCTCATCCACCTCCCCATCAAAGGCAGCGTTCCGCATGGGACGCAGCGCGCCCCGCTCGCGAAAGTGCGGGTCGGCCAGAATCTCCGGCACCGTCCGCACCGGAGCGCAGGGTACGTCGCCATCGGAAAGGCATTCCAAAGCTTCCGCTCTCGTCATCTTCCCGATGCGTTGCTGCACTTCGTTTCGCGCGGCGGCGGCGTTTTCCGAGCGAACCTGATACCGCGCGAACCGCTCATCCTCAATCAGTTCCGGCGTCCCAACAGCGTTGCAGAGACGACGCCACTGGTCGTCGCTGGCCGCCGTGATGATGATAGCGCCGTCGCTGGCATCGTACTGACCCGTCGGCCCGCTCCGGCTGTTGTTGCCGGTACGTAGTGGTACTCCGGCGGCGATGTCCTCTTCCAGGTTTTCCATCAGCATCAGCGACGCCAGCGTGTCCATCATCGACACGTCCAGGTAACAGCCCCGGCCCGTCTTTTCCTTTTCGCGCAGGGCGGCCAGGATGCTGGTGGCGGCGAACATGGGCGTCACCAGATCGCCGATGTAGAAACCGACGCGGGTGGGCGGCCCGTCCGGTTCGCCGTTTATGTCCATGAGACCGCTCATGCCCTGGATTTGCGGGTCGTGGGCCGGCTGGTGGGCATAAGGGCCGGTCTGACCGTAGCCGGAGATACTGGCGTAGATGACGCCGGGGTTCACCGCCGCCACGTCGTCGTAGCCCAACCCCAGCCGCGTCATGGAGCCGGGCGCCAGGTTCTCCAGCACCACGTCGGACTGCTTCGCCATCTCCAGGAAAAGTTCCCGGCCCCGGTCGGTACGCAAGTTCAGTGTTACGCTCTTGACGCCTTGACTGCGCTTGAGGAATCGTGTGGCGATGTGTTTTTCCGACAATTGCTCCGAGTGGATGCCGTCCGGCCCGGCGAAAGGCCCGTTGCCGCGTACCGGATCGCCCCGGCCCGGTATCTCCACCTTGATGACCTCCGCGCCCAATCGGGCCATAGTCATGCTCAAAAACGGCCCGGCTAAAAACACGGTAACGGCCAGAACCCGCAGGTCGGAAAGGGGCTGCATGATAGTCTCCCTGTATGGATTCCAGCTTCCGCCGGAATGACGATTGTGGGACCGGAATGACGGTGGTGAGGCCGCAATGTAACACGCCCCCGCCATGTATAATGCCGGCGCTAACCATCTACAAGGCGGCTAATTTGCTATGACAACGGCGGCTGCAAAAATCGGCGCGAAACTGCTTACCGCTGACGACCTGCTGCGTCTGTACAGTGAGGGGGTTCGTGGCGAATTGATAAGGGGGGTGTTGCACCAGACCGTGGGAACCGGAATTGAGCACGGCCAAATCGCAGTGAACTTTGCCATTTTGATGGGCACTTTTGTCAAATCCGGCCGCTTGGGCCGCGTGGTCGGAACCGACGTCGGCATCTGGCTGGAACGGGACCCCGACACAGTACGTGAACCCGACCTGGCTTTTATTTGGGAATTATATCGCAAATTAGCCAAAGGCCCGGATTATCACCGGGCCTTACGATGGCATTTCTCGCAGCGGCCATCGCTGCGTAAGGTGTCTGGGTAAGACACGCGGTTTCCGCAATCGGAGCAGACGTATCGTCGTTCCCGGATCGCCGAAGTTGGCCGGCCGGCGTTGAGCACGACGTTGGCTATTTGCTCCGGCGTAGCGTCAATGCGAGGCGGCAACGGCCCTGGCGGCCGACCTCTGGTGCGTTTTGTCCGAGCCATGATGCTGTCCTATACGTCGGGATGGGTCGTCGTTATTGTGCCGCCGTCGTAACGCGATTGCAAGCAATTTCTTGACAGCCAGCCTCTGCGCGCTCATAGCGGACGCCGCCACAGCCGAGGTCTCGTCCATAAGGACGCCTCAAAATCAACGCAAATCCGTTTGCGCCAGTGGGGCACTCACGTGCCTCCTAGCGGGATTTGCGTTGAGACCGGCGGCTGTGGCAAGACGCCCTACCAGCGCCGCTAGGAGGTGCCAGATGACCCGTTGGATCGCCATCGCAAGTATCGCCGTTATCGCCGTAGCCGCCATCGCCTCGGTCGCATTGTGGCCCGATGCGTCGGCTGCACAGAGTGGGACGCCAGCCGCAACTCCCAACCCTACTGCCACGCCGACGCCAACACCAACCCCGACGCTGACGCCATTGGAACAGGTGGCGAAGCGGGTTGATGGCGTAGAGGAACAGATTGCAACTCTGGACGGCAAGGTCAATAATCTGTCGAAGTTGCACGTTCAACCGGGGATTATCACCTGGAACTGCGCCACGCTGAAAGCTCAGCAAGAACGCTCTTACAGCAAGAAAATCTCCGATTACGAGATTCAAGAACACGTTGAGAACCTCAACTTGATTCTGGGGTCATCGCCTTTGTCGGAAACTGGCATTCAGACCATTGCCACGCAGTGCGGCTTGACGTTGCGATAGAAGAAAACGGCAGACGATTCCAATCTGGATTATCGTCTGTTACAATAACGCAAATCTTAAATCACGTTGCCCCCCGATGTTAGCGCATCGGGGGGCAACGCCGAACACCTGACGACAGCAGGCAGTCGGAATGTCCTAGGCGCTAGTATTGTACCAGCGTACCAGGCTCGCCCGCAACGCATGGCCTCCTTGTCCGGAGTTCGGACAGGGAGGTTTTATCATGCCACGTTTCCGGTTCAATGACAGCATCCTATTGAACCTGAACTGCATTCAGTGCGGCGAGGGCTTTCGCAAAACGCTCGGAGAACTCAAATCGGGCAACGAGTTTGGGTGTCCCAGATGTGGTATCCGGTACGAACCCACCGATGTGGATGCAGTCATCCAAAGCGCCGAGCAGAAGGTTGCGGACTTCGGGCGGAACGTCAATAAGATTTTCAGGAATTGACGCTGTGGCCTGTGCTATCAAGCACGCTACGTCATCTGGATTGGCAGTAATCGGAATGCCCATCTGTATTGACTCCTAGCCATTGGCAATCAACCCTTCGTAGGTCATGCGCTTGCCGTCCGATCCTCTCGCCAAAGCTGCCATTTGGTCGGCGGTATCCAGCGGGCGCGCATTGTGCCGGCCCTCGAACTCCGTTACGTACCTATCCAGGTGCTTGACGCTCATGTGATGGTAGGTTCCGACGTACCCGCGTTTGAGCATGGACCAGAAGGACTCCATCCCGTTGGTGTGCGCCTGTTCCCGCACGTACTCGCCCACGCCGTGCGCTACGGCCTCATGGTGTCGGTCGAGCCGCCGGTATGCCGCCGCTTCGTCAGTGTACACCATTGCGCTAGGGGCGGTGCGCTCGTGGACGAATTGCCGGAGCGTTTGCCCGTCGGTGCGTTCTACGACCGCCGCGTCAACGTGATTGGTGACTCGATCTTTGACGCCGGCGACGGCGGTCTTGCCGACGGTTCCGCGGCCCTGGCGCAGTTTCTTGGACTCGTGCTTGTTGGCCTCTTTGCCGCCGATGTAGGTTTCGTCAGCTTCAACCGGACCGGCGAACCGTTCGGTAGCGTCATCCCACATTTCGCGGATGCGATGGGCCATGTACCAGGCGGACTTTTGGGTGATCCCCAGGTCACGGTGCAATTTCATGCTGCTGACGCCCTTCAGATTGGTGGCGTACAGGTAGAAGGCGATGGCCCATTTGCTGAGCGGTATCTTGCTGCTGTGGAGCAAGGTGTCGGTTTTGACGCTGAAGTGCTTGCGGCAGGTGCGGCAACGGTAAGGCTGCGGCTTGCGATTGGCGATGGTGGCGATGTTATCGCCGGAGCAGAACGGACAGCGCACGCCATCGGGCCAACGCTGGGCAACAAACCATTCCTCGGCGGCTTCCTCGGTGCCGAATTTCTGAACCGCATCGATCAGGGTGATGCCCTTGCGATAGGACTTGCCGGGGCCTTTTGTCGTTGCCATTTTCGCACCTTTTCAGGTTTGATTTATGGCAGTATTTTAGCCATCGCTGCCGTCAAAGTCAAGCACTTTTGGCTAATTTGCGATATAATTCCCTTTTATTTCTGCCGAAAAGCTGCCGCTGGACGTGCGAGTTCGCGGTTATTCGGAAATCGTCCCCGACCTGGTGGTCGAGATAATCTCCCCCAGCGACCGCCCCGTTGCCGCGAACGACAAGGCCGAGATGTGGTTGCGCCACGGCGTCCGCCTGGTACTGCTGGTTGACCCGGACGACCGCGCCGTGACCGTTCTACCCCACGATGGCCCAGCGCAGACCTTGACCGATGCAGACACGCTGAATTTGGGCGACGTGCTGCCCGGCTTTACTTGCCCGGTGCGGGATATTTTTGATTTATGAGGCGCAACTATAGCCGCGCTACCGGCCATCACCCCATAACGCAGTCATAGCGTTCCAGGCACGACTTGACGACCAAATCAACGTCCTCATCCAGCAAGTAGCCCGACCGCGCCAACTCCTGCGCCGCCGCTTTGGCCTGATGAGCGTAGGCTTCCCGGCTGGAGTACCGTTCTTCCACGGACCGCCTGGGATCGCCGGCGGCGACGCGCTGCGCCTCCGTAGCCGCGAACCAGTGCGTTGAACCCTGCATCGACATCAGCTGTTCCGCCGCTCCGGTGTCCGGGTGCCGCAGGTTCCAGCCCGTATGCGTTCCTACCGGCACGGTGAGGTCGGGCAGACGGATGCCGGCCAGTTCGTTGCCGTCAACATCGGCAGCGGATACCAGGCACGGGTACTCGCGTCCTTCCGTAACGGGATATGCGGCGATGCCGGCTCCGCTTTCCGGTCCCACGTCAATCTCGCGGATCCGCCACAGCCTTGACTGGTCCGGAGCGTTCTGTCCCGGAATGGCCGGCAATCCACCCAGGTAATCGGATTGCAATACGGCGGTGCCGTCGTCCAGCCGAGGGTGCTGGTTGGCCGGCGGTTCGGCGCCGTCGGTGACCCAGCAGTCCAGATTGACCAGAGCGGCGCGCAACAGTGGAATGTAATCCACCGCGTTGTAGGGATGCGAGCCTGTCGAGCCGTCCGGCCCCTGACCTTCCATCAGTTCGGGAGCGCCGGGAAGATGCTGGGTTCCCGCAAACAGGTAATGCCGGGTTTCTGCGGCTGGTTCCAGATCAACGCCGCCAATGCTGTCAATTTGGGCCAGGCAGCCGTCGCCGCGCCAGTATTCGGCGGACGAGTTGGTGTAGATGATTTTCGGAACCGCGTTCAGTTCGCGCAGCCGGCGCAGCAACCCGTCGTTCTGCTCCGTCAGCGGGTCGGTGATGTCGTTGTCGGCAAAGGGGAACTGGTGGCCGAAACCGGGGTTGGACTGGCAGGAGGGTTGCGCGAAGCGGTGGTTGAACTCGCCCATGCGCCCGCCAGCCACGTGGGGCAACAGACCGTCGAACACCATGCGCCCGTCCTCGTCCCGGTTCAGGCCCAGATAGACCATGTGGCGCAGCAAGCGACCGCATTGGGAGACGCCGTGGCCGTAGATGCGCTCGTAGCCGCCATGCACGTGACCCATTTCCCCAGGATGGCGCAGCCACGAGGCAACTTCACGTATGGCCAGCATACCGCAGCCCACCACCACGGGGTTAGCGGCGGTGTAGATGGCGTAGTAAATCTTGCCCGGCTGGAACCCGCCTTCCAGTGTGATATGCTCGGCGTCCGGGAAATGCCACTGCGAGCGGGGGATTACGGTATCCGGCCCATCTTCCCAATCCCGTACCAAAAGCATGGCGTCCGGGTCCTCAAGGTCAGCGACGGGATAGGGACGGTGTTCGCGGTTGGCCAGGAGACGGACGGCGTCGTTAGCGTTGGGGCGCATCTCCACGCAGGCTTGTCCGGTCACCGGGGAGCCGTCAATCAGTATTCCGGGAGCCTCCAGACCCAGCAGGGCGTCGCTGCGATAAACGTCCCACTGCCAGCCGATGGAAAGGACGGAGTAGCCATGGCGCAGCAGGAACCCGTCGCCCTCGGGAATGGCATCGGAATCGATGGGCGGCGTCGGCCCCCGGTTGAAAAAGGCGATGGTGCGCCGGCGGCCCCGGTTCACCACTTCCACAATCAGCCGTCCGTTGCCGCGGGTCGGGTCTTTGGGAGCAACCAGGGTAAAGTCTGACTCGAACCGCACCCGCCCGGCGTCATCCACCGGAGCGTGCTGCAAGTCCACGATGGCCCGATTGGCGGCATTCTTGGGGTCAACCGCGTAGGTAAGCGCGCCTTCGATGCGTTCGTAATCGCCGGCGTCGGCAAAGGATTTGCCATCGGCATACGGCTGCCGGCTCTTGATGTCAACTGCTATGACGGCCATGTTGGTCTCCTGGGGAAATCGTTAATCCGGGAACCTGCTCCGGCTCCACTCCAGCGCGGCCCGCAGACCTCCTTCGGCGCGGATGCGGGAAAACTCCGCCTGCTCCGGCGTTTCGGCGGTGTCGAACTGCGTCATCAGCTCCAGGTTGTGGTTCAGCGCCGAGAGGAAGCCCGCGGATTCCAGGGCGCGGTTGATCGAAAGCTTGGTAGTTTTGATGCCAATGGCTGGGATGTTCTTAATCTTGGTGGCGACCCGCTCGCACTCGGCAATCAGGTTATCGTGGGCCACCACCCGGTTGACCATGCCGATGCGGGCCGCTTCGTAAGCGTCCACCATGTCGCCGGTGAGCATCATCTCTTTGGCCATAGCCAGGTTCACCGAGTAGGGCGTCATCAGCAGGGGCGCGCCGAACCCCAGGCGAATCTCCGGCTCCCCCAGCACGGCCCGCTCCGAGGCGATCTTCACGTCGCAGATCTGCACCAACTCGCACGCTCCGCCCAGGGCATATCCGTTGACGGCAGCAATGATCGGCTTGCTCAGGTTCCACACCATCAGGAAGGTATCAATATTGGCCTTGAGGCGAGAGCGGCGGCCATCCACCGAAAGCGGCCCGCCGTCGGCTTCGCCGGCCTCCGCTTCGATGTCAAAGCCGGCCGAAAACGCGCGCCCGGCGCCGGTGAGGATTACCACCCGCACGTCGGGATTGGCTTCAATTCCTTCCAGCGCCTCTCGAAACTCCGCCATCAGCGTTTGGCTGAGGGCATTCAACTTTTCGGGACGGTTCAGCGTGAGATAGCCGATGCCGTCGCGTTCTTCGTAAAGCAGTGTCTGCAAGGCCATTGTTCGTTTCCTTAGGCTTGAAATCCAATGCTGGGCAACGGCATTTCGCCCGCGGCGCGCAACGCTTGCGCCGCGAAGTCGGCCGGACTCCATAGAGGTCCTGCAACCCATCCCCGTCGCTGGTCGGTATGACTTCGCCACCGCTGAGCGGGCAAGCCGCTCCAACCAAGCAAACAACCGTCCCTTCACCGCTATAAATTGGGCACAGTCAATCTTGTGTGTCTAAACCGTTTCGTTGCGCATTAGTCAGGAGCACTAGGGCCGGCCTTATCACAGCAATCAAACCGCCAAAATCTACGCGCATCAAAGGATCCTGTACCAGATAGTTGTTGATGAATCTGTCCAAGCCATTTATTGCCGCTTGGTATTCTTCACGCTGGACCTGAGGCAGTACATCACGCCGGAATTGGGAAGCCATGTCAGTGCTGTTTTCACTGTCGAAAGCCACCAATTCCGCCGTGTATCTGACCACTTCAGATACGCATAACTGTTGCACTCTGATAATTTCACGGATCGCATCCTCATCAGAAGGACGCGATCCGTGTTGTTGTAATCTAAATGTTCTCATCGAACGGCATACCCCGCTCTATCATGATGCGCTTGGCCTTCATCGCTGCTTCATACAGCTCTTTCTCCAGGCACTCGCGCTCACGCATTTCCTCAGGAGTGAGGATTTTCGACAATGGAACTCTTACCTTCGTTGCCATGGTAGCCCCCACAACGTCTGTGTTATGCACAGTGTACCCTGCGCACCGATTTTCGGTCAAACCCAGCCGGCCTGGCCGGCACAATCGTGTCATCTCCGTCAGCCCATGGATGGAACGAAAGAGCGGCGGCGAATGACCGTTCGCCCACCGCTCCTCATTCAGTCACACTTGTTCCACCCGCAGGAATAACAGGTCAGGCATCCCTCCTGGTTCACCACCCCCCCGTTGCATTCCGGGCAGCGCTGGGCGAAGCCGACCGGGTATGCCAGGCTGTCGGAGTGGCCGTTGCCGCTCCCGTTCCCATTTCCGTTGCCGCCGCCCGGGCCTCCCGGCAGGGTCAGTTGTACGCCCGCCGGCGGATGGTCGCCGGCGTTGATGCCGCTCATCAGGTTGTCCAGCACCAACGCCACCGCGTCGGGTCCGGAGCCGACCAGCACTCCTTCGTCCCAGGCCGGGCAGCAGGTGATACCCCGCAGTTGGCGCGTAACCTCGCCGGTTTCGATGCCGGCCCGCAACGCCAGGGAAACCAGGCGCGACACCGCCTCCAGCAGCGCGGCGTCGCAGCCGCCGGCCTTGCCCATGGTGCCGAACACCTCGAAGGGCAGACCGTCGGCGTCAACGTTGACGGTAACGTACATATTGCCGTGCCCGGTGCGGACCCGTTCGGTTATGCCGTGGATCTGGCGGGGACGCCCCCGTGGCGCTCGCGGCCGGGGCACTTCGATCTCCACCACTTCGGGCTTGTCGTCAGCTTGCGCCGGCTCGGCCGTAGCTCCGGTGCTCAACACCTGCTCCGACTTGCTGCCGTCACGATAGACGGTGATGCCCTTGCAGCCCAGCGTATAGGCCGACTGGTACGCTTCGGCCACGTCGTCAACAGTGGCGTCGTGGGGGAAGTTGATGGTCTTGGACACCGCGTTGTCCGTGTATTCCTGGAACGCCGCCTGCATCCGCACGTGCCAGCGCGGATCAATGTCGTGGGACACCCGGAACACGTCCTTGACCCACTGCGGCACAACCTGCCCCGCACTTGATGCAGGGTCCAGCCCTTCCAGCGAGCCGACGGCGGCCAATTGCTCCATCAATGCTTCGGAGTAAAACCCCTCATGGCGGGCCACGGCCTCAAAGTAGGTATTCCCTTCCACCAGCCGGGTGTTGTCCATCACGTTGCGCACGTAGGACAGGGCGAACAGAGGCTCAATGCCGCTGGACGCTCCGGCGATGATGCTGATGGTTCCGGTGGGCGCGATGGTTACCGGAGCCGAGTTCCGCATCGGGCGGGCGTTCGGGCCGTTGTTGTACGCGCTGCGCTCCCATTCCGGGAACGGGCCGCGCGTTTCCGCCAGTTCGCCGGAGGCCCGGTAGGTCTCGTCCTGGATGAACCGCATCACCTCCCGGGCCAGGGCCAACGCCTCTTGGCTGTCGTAGCGGATGCCCATCTGGATGAGCAGGTCCGACCAGCCCATCACCCCCAGGCCGATGCGCCGGGTGCGCCGGCTCATGTCGGCGATCTCCGGGATCGGATACTCGTTCATATCGATCACGCTGTCCAGCATATGGACGGCGACGGTGATGACTTCGGCCATCCGCCGCCAGTCAATCGCCACGTCGTCGTCGTAGCGCACCATGCGAGCCAGATTCAGCGACCCCAGGTTGCAGGATTCGTAGGGCAACAACGGTTGCTCGCCGCACGGATTCGTAGACTCTATATCTCCTAATTGCGGATTCGGATTATCCCGGTTAATCCGGTCCAGGAATACGATGCCCGGGTCTCCGGTACTCCAGGCCAGTTGGGTCATGCGCTCGAATACTTCCCTGGCGTTGAGCCGGCCCGCAGTCTGGCCGGTTCGCGGGTTCACCAGGTCGTAATCCTCGCCGGCCGCCACCTTCTCCATAAACGCTTCGTTGACCGCCACCGAGATGTTGAAGTTGTTCAGATGCCGGCCGTCTTCCTTGGACTGGATGAAGGCCAGAATGTCCGGGTGGGTGACGTGCAGGATGCCCATGTTGGCGCCCCGGCGGGTGCCGCCCTGCTTCACCACGTCGGTGGCCGCGTCAAAGGCGTTGATGAAGCTCACCGGCCCCGAGGCCACGCCGCCCGTGGAACCCACTACGTCCCCTTCCGGTCGCAACCGGGAGAAGGCAAAGCCCGTTCCGCCGCCGCTCTTGTGGATGAGCGCCGTCTCCTTGACCTTGGTGAAGATGGAATCCAGCGAATCCTCAACCGGCAGCACAAAGCAGGCCGACAGTTGTTGCAGTTCCCGGCCCGCGTTCATCAGGGTCGGCGAGTTGGGCAGGAACTCCAGCCGGCGCATCACTTCGTAGAACCGCTCCTCGGCGGCCATCCGCTCCGCCTCGGTGGCCCCGTATTGCAGTTCCGATTGGGACAGGTTGCGCGCCACCCGGCGGAACATTCCTTCCGGGTCCTCCAGAATGTTCCCCTCCCGGTCCTTGGCGAGATAGCGGCGCTGCAACACCACCCGGGCGTTATCGGTCAGCTCTCCGATTCGGTTGTTGTATTCCTCCGCGACGCCGGCCGCCGCCATGGCATCCCGGATGCGCCGCCTCGCCGCGTCGGCGGGTTCCGGGCTTGGCGTCATATTGATGCTTGTTGCAGTAGCCGTCACGATGGCCTCCGTTTAGATAAATAAATGCGCGGCGGGGCGCCGGGTCCCCGGCGCCCCGCCGCGGCGATGGTTACGCGCTTGCTTCGCCTCTTCCATGCAGCGACTGCAATCGCGCGGACAGGTCCAGGTCAAACCTCAACCCCTTGTAGAAGTAGAGCACTGGGATCTCGCGCACTGGCCGCAGATCCAAACCGGTGAGCGCGGCGGCGACATCCTGAATCCGGTGGACGATGCCGGCCGGATCGGGCCTTTGCCTGGTCACCAGGCGTACCACGCCGGCGGTAATCCGGATCCCCAGGCTGGTCAGGGTTTCGCAAACCATGTCGGCGAAATCCTTCAGTGCCCCGTCCGCAAAGGGTCGGGTGGCAACGAGCCGTATGGCGAGACCGTTGCGCGTATTTCGGCAGCCCGTGACCGGAAACGCGGTCCGCAACTGCCGGGCAACCCGCGACTCGTACCCTTCCGGACACGGGCCGCAATTGATTTCAACGTTGTACTGAATTGTCTGCTGCATTTGGTCAAGCTCCGGAGCCTCTAGCTCTTCGCGGATGAATGTCAATGCCTGATTGTTGCTGCGCGGGGGCAACCCGGATGGTTCATGGATCGACCCGGTTGGTGGTCGCATTCATGCAAACAGGCCATCATCCTCCTGCGACGCCGGCAGCGCCGCCCAGCAACTGACCAGACAGGCCCGGGCCTCTCGGTCCAGGTCATCCTGCAGCTCGGCAAAGGGATTGGGGATCCACGAGTCGCCAATGTCCGCGTCGTTGACCTTCCAGTCCGACGGAACCCACATCTTCCGCAGCATCTCCTCCATATCGTGAACCCGATTGTTGTGGCTCAACAGCCTGGTAAAGGCGGAGTACTGAACGCTGCTGCTCATAATGGTGTTGAACACCTCCGTATTGAGTTGTGGTTGGCGAGCAGATAGCAATTTTGCCGAATCGGCTTGACCGCGAGCGCCCGGCCATGGTGGCGATGCCGGCGCGCCCAGAGTCTCAATCTTGTCGTGCGACGTCTTCATGCGTTGGTGGCAGATACAGTCGGAAGTCGTCACGGAGCGGGCCGGCGTCCCGGCGCGGAACGGCGAGTGGCGCTCCGCGTGCGGGTACGGCGGTTGGACACCGCCGCCACGCTGACCAGAGGTTCGGGCTGGCCCTGTCGCAAGGACTGGGCCTGCTCTTCAAAATCACCGGCGGCCTGGAAGTCGTAATAGACCGAGGCGTAGCGCATATACGCCACTTCATCCATCACGCGCAGCCGCTCCAAGACCATCAGTCCCAGATCCCGGCTTTTGACCACGCCGCTGCCCAAGCGCTGCAACTCCGTTTCAATGTCGTCGGCCAGGCGGTCAATGTCGCGGCGGGAAATCGGTCTCCGGGTACAGGCCATGTCAATTCCCGAAACCAACTTGTCCCGGTTGAATTCCTGCCGCCGGCCATCCCGCTTGTCCACCAGCAGGACGGGCAACCTGACCTGTTCGTGGGTGGTGAACCGCCGGCCGCAGGACAGGCATTCGCGCCGGCGGCGTATGCCGTTCTCGGCGTCTCGAGAATCGGTAACCTTGCTTTCACCGGCGTCGCAGTAGGGGCATTTCATGACGCTGCAAACCTTTTGGTCAGTTTTTCAAAGAATTTTTGAAATCGGTATATGTTGTGGTTCTTCCACGAAAAAGCACAACTTGTAGTGGTCGGATTATAACGGAGCGGATTGCCCTTTGACACCAAAGGAACGTCACCAATTTGAGCCGATTTCGCCAATTTTGGCGGGCTCTGTCAACACTGACGAAAAAATCGCCCCCCTCCTGGTGGGAGGGAGGCAAAAGACTTCAGACGGATCTGAGCGTCAGCGATTGAACCCCCGGCGGTTCTGCCGGTGCTGGAGGAACGTGGGCAACTCGTAATCCCGCCGCTCTGGAACGTCCATCTCGCCCAGCAGCTTGGCGATTTCGTCCTCCGTTGTCTCCATTATCGCCGGGAAGTCCGCCGCCACCATGGTCATCTTGACCTCATCATCCAGCCGGGCGTCCCGGTTGGTGCCGAAGATGATGTTGGCGTTGGGATCTGCCAGATCTTCCACTACTGCCGCCGCCTCCTGCACCTCCTGAAGCGACAGGTTGTTGCCGCCGGTGAGGACGAACAGGATGCGACGCGAACCCTCCAGGGAAATGTCCAGCAACGGACTCGACGTGCATTGCCGCGCCGCCTCCCGGGCCCGCCCTTCGCCCCGGCCCCGGCCGATGGAGAGCCACGCCTGGCCGGCCCCGGTGAGAATGGTCTTTACGTCGGCGAAGTCAACGTTGATCTCGCCCGGCACCGTAACCACTTCCGCGATGGCGCTGATCCCCTGGTGCAGTACCGAGTCGGCCAGCTTCAGCGCGTCCTCCCACGAATACGAATCCGCCTGTTCCTCGTTGAGAGCCAGCAGGCGGTCGTTGGGGATGACGATCATCGTATCAACGTGGTCCTTCAGGCGTTCCAGACCGTCCTCGGCGTTTCGCCGCCGCATCTGCGCTTCAAAGCCAAAGGGCCGGCTGACCACCGCGATGGTCAATGCTCCGCTTTCCTTGGCGATTTGCGCCACGGTGGGAGCCGCGCCCGTGCCGGTGCCGCCGCCCATGCCCACGGCCAGGAAGACCATGTCGGCGCCGCGCACGGCTTGCTCGATCTCGGAACGCGACTCTTCTGCCGCCTGCCGGCCCAGTTCCGGCTGCGCTCCCGCGCCCAGACCGCGGGTCAGGTTCCGGCCCAGCGCAATCCGATAATGCACGTCGCACCGCGCCAGATGCTGGGCGTCGGTATTGAGCGCATAGTACTCGACCACCGGCAGCTTGTCCTTATACATACGGCTGACCGCGTTGGAGCCGCCGCCGCCGACGCCCAGGACTTTGATCAGCGGCACGCCACGCCCAATTTCCGGGATCATGCCATCAGTCTCAGCAAAGCCGCTGGCCGGCTCCCAAGACGCCGAGTTATCCTGAAATATCATGTTCGTTATGCCTCCTGTTACTGGTGTAAATGAGCAGAGTTGTTGGGTTGAAAGCCGGGAACTTTACGACGCCAATCGGGTCAATCGCGCTCGGACTGGCGCGACCCGACGCGGGCGAAGGGCCGCCGCAGCAACGCGCCCGGCGACCAGTTGCGATCCCTCGGTTCCCGGGTGGTGAAGCCCGGTTCGGTTCGATTCCGGTGCTTGACTGACCATTGCAGCGCGCCCAGCGCTGCGGCATACTCCGGTTGCCGCATGGAGTCGGGCAACCCGGCGTACCACAGCGGCCCTCCAACTCGGACCCGAGTGCGCAGACCTCGGGTCGTCATTTCCGCCAGGCCGGGCATACGCGATACGCCGCCCGTGAGCACGATGCCGCCGTGCAGCGGAGATTCCATTGCCGCTTTGGACAATTCTTCGTTAATCAACTTGAGCATCTGTAGCGCCCGGAGGTACAGCGGCTCGCAGAGTTCCCCGCGCCGGACGATCCGCTTGGGCTGAACTTGGGTCGCCGGAATCAGTACCTCTTCCTTTGGGTCCAGGTCATCGGGCAATACGTGACCATGATTCAGCTTCAACTCTTCCGCAATCTGGTAGGGAATCCGCAAAGCCACCGCCATGTCGCGCGTCAGTTGGTTGCCGCCAATCGGCACCACGGACGAGTAGAACGGCGTCCCTTCCCGGTAAGCGGCAATCTTGATGGTGCCGGCGCCTATGTCCACGATAGCCACGCCCATCTCGCGCTCATCGGCGGTAAGTACCCCTTCCGCCGATGCCAGCGGGTGCGACACCATACCCTCCACGCGGATTTTGCACGCCTGGAGCGCGCGCGCCGTATTGCCCAGGGGCACCGACATCCCGCGCACTACGTGGGCTTCAAGCTGTAACTCATTGGTGTGTAAGCCGGTGGGATCCCGCACCCCGGCCACTCCGTCCAGCCGGTAGCGCATGGGAATGATATGCAGCATCTGCTCCGACCGGTTGTCCAGTTGCTGTTGCAGAACGCCCGAAGCGCTGCTGATTAGCGAACTCAGATGGTGCTCGGTCACGGTCAACGAATCCCCGCCGCTGCCCAGCATTTCCGTTGAATTCTCGCTCACCAGATGGTCGCCGTTCACCACAGCAAAGAATTCCGCCACGGGATTGCGGCCCACGTAGCGGAGGCATTCCTCCAGGCTGTCGCGAACGGAATCCTTGGCCTGGTTGAAATCGTCAATGACCCCCTGACCCACCCCCAGGGACGGGGCCGAACCCATGCCCAACGGCTTGAGCTCTCCTTCCGACCCCAGTCGGGCGACGACCGAGACCACTTTGCTGGTGCCAATATCGATAGCGGCGTAAATCGGTTCCCGTGGCATTTGCAAGTTCCTTGTATGATTTGCCGATTGAAATAAGCAGTGACCAACTGGACCACTGCGGTTCAGAGACGTTCCGCCACCCTCAGGCGCGCGCTGCGGCTGCGGGGGTTGGCTTCCCTTTCCGCGTCAGTCGGCCGGACGATGCGGCGCTGCGCCAGGCGCAAGGTTGGCGTATGCTCACAAACGCACACCGGCAGTCCGGGCGGGCAGATGCAGGTGGCCGATGCCTGGTCCATCCAGCCTTTGACCAGGCGATCTTCCAGGCTGTGATAACTGATGACGACCAGCCGGCCGCCGCTACCCAGCAGTTCCTGCGCCTGGGCCAACCCGGTTGCCAGGTGCTCCAACTCCCCATTGACCGCAATCCGAAGGGCTTGAAACGTTCGGGTGGCCGGGTGTTGGCCGGTGCGACGACCGCCTACGGCCCGCGTCACCAGATCAGCCAATTGGCCGGTGGTGTTGACCGGGCGGGCGTTCACGATGGCCCGAGCGATAGCCCGGCTCCGGCGTTCTTCTCCGTTCTGGAAGATCACGTCGGCCAGTTCGCGCTCACTCAGGGAATTGACCAGATCCGCTGCGGTCGCTCCCTCGGGGTCGTAACGCATATCCAGCGGTTCATCCCGCTGGAATGAAAACCCGTATCCTGGGAAGTCAACCTGGCGTGAAGAGAAACCCAGGTCCAGCAAAATCCCATCGGCGGCGGTAATGCCGTTTTCTGCGGCGATGCGCGTCATTTCCGCATAGTTCCCGTGCGCCAACCGGGCCCGCTGGCCATAACCGCCCAGCCGGCGCACCGCCACCGCCAACGACCGCGGGTCGCGGTCGATGCCCAACACCACTCCATCCGGCGCCGACGCGTCAAGAATGGACTGGGCGTGCCCCCCTTCACCCAACGTTCCGTCCACGTAAATGCCGCCGGCTCTGACCGCCAAAAACCGCAGGGTTTCTTCCGGCAGTGCCGGCCGGTGCCGAGGTTCCGCAGCAGGGCCAGCGGCATATGTCACAGGCCGGTAGAACCGTCTGCGGAACGCCACGCCGAGCGGCATGAGCATCGGCTGATTTCTGATCGCCGTCGCCAGCACCGTACTGTCACTGTCCTGAGTGAATCGAAGCTGAAAAACCGTGCGAAGCGGCCGCGCCAAATTGGTTCAGCCCGGCCTGCTCCGTAATACTCGGTAATTTAACAAAGGGGTCGCGCGTTGCGCCTATTGCTGGAAATACATAATTCGCCGATTTTAAAAAGTTCAAATTCTGTCCAAAACACCGGCGTGGCAAATTCGTCAGAAGTGGGCACGGGTTAGCATCCCTCGCTTTTCGCGAATCGGCTCGGTGTGCTATACTCCCAGACACCAGCGGGCAGGCTGGTGGCGACCGCCCTGCCCGCCGTTTTTGCAGCAACAGCAGCCCACAGGAGTGAATCGGCGGTGAAGGTCACCAGGGAAAATTCATCACCCATCGAAGTCACGCTGACGGTGGAATTGGCCAGCGAGGACGAGAACCCCTTCATCGAACGGTCCTACCGCCGGACCGTTTCGCGCATCAACATCCCGGGCTTTCGCCGTGGCCGCGCCCCCCGTCATATCGTGGAAAGCATGGTGGGCCGCGCCGCTCTGGTGCAGGAAGCTCTGGAGTTCATGGTCCCCGAAACCCTGGACAAAGTCCTCCAGGATGAAGAGGTATCGGCCTTCGCCGAACCGAGCATTGAGGTCACCGACCTGGAGCCGGTTTCCTTTACGGCGAAAATCCCCCTGGAGCCCACCGTTGACCTGGGTGACTATCGGTCGATCCGCGTTGATTCCGAAGCCGCCAGCGTTGCGGACGAAGAAATCGACAGTGTTCTGGAACGGCTTCAGGAAGAGCAGGCCGTTTGGGAACCTGTGGAAAGGGCGGCGCAATATGGCGACCGCCTGAATCTCAACGTCCACGGAACCATGGCCGACGAGACCGTGGTGGAAGACGAGGACGTGGAGTACGTCCCCAACGAAGAGAACGTGCTGCCCTTCCCCGGCTTTGCTCCCAACCTGGTCGGCCTGGCTGAAGATGATGAAACCGAGTTCACCATAACGGTGCCGGAGGATTACCCCAGAGAGCAGTACGCCGGACAGGAAATTGATTTCAAGGTATCCGTCCTGTCGGTGAAGGAAAAGAACCTGCCCGCGCTGGATGACGATTTCGCCAAATCCGTGGGCCAGGGCTTCGACGATCTCGCCTCGCTCCGCACCAATATCCAGGAATCCTTGACCGCCCAGGCCGAGGCGGCGGCCCGCAACGAACTGGAGCAGAAAAGCCTGGAGGCCCTCTGCGATGCCGCCGTGGTCAACGCCTCGTCAATCCTCTACGAGCGGGAGCTGGATGCGATGGTCGCCGACCGCGAGCGAATGTTGCGCCAGCAGGGACTGGACCTGACTACCTACCTGCGGTTCGTGGGCAAAACCGACGCAGAGTTCATGGATGAAATACGTCCCACCGCCGAAAGGCGCCTGGTGAGCGGTCTGGTCCTGCGGAAACTGGCTGAAGTCGAGGAAATAGAGATCACCGACGACGATATCCAGTCCGAAGCCGAGCGCCTGATTGGGTTGTCCGTCGGCGAGGACGAGGAAGAGACGGCCAACCTCGACTCCCTCCGCGAGTTCCTCGGCTCCGAGTCCACCCGTGACAGCATCCGCTCCAGCCTGCACAGCCGTCGCGTCATGGAGCGCCTGACCGACATCACCCAGGGCAAAATTGACGCCGACGCTGACGGCGCGGAAACCGATCAGGACGCCGCAGAGGCGGCCGGCGCTGACGACGCCACCGAGGTGGCGGATGCCGCCGAGGAACCCCAAGCCGCCGTTGCCGGCGAGGACGATGCCGAAGCGCGGGCCTGATCCCGTCGCCAACAACCCCAGGAGACACTCCCAATGTCGCATTTGCTAGATCCCTCGGGACGCCCGCTGCCGGCCAACATCATTCCGGGGATTATCCGACCCACCAACGAAGGCGAACGCGCCTTCAATCCCTACTCCCTACTGCTCCAGGCTCGCATCATTTATTTGGGCACGCCGGTGGATGACGATATTTCCAACGCCATCGTCTCCCAGTTGCTTTACCTCAGCTGGGAAAACCCTGACGAAGACATCAGCCTGTACATCAATTCCCCCGGCGGCTCCGTCCTGGACGGAATGGCGATTTACGACACCATGCAGCTGGTCAAGCCCGACGTGGCCACCATCTGCATCGGCAAGGCCGCCAGCATGGGCGCGGTGCTGCTCTCCGGCGGCACGAAGGGCAAACGCTACTGCACCCGCAACTCCACTGTCCTCATCCACCAGGTGATGGGCGGCATCCAGGGTTCCGCTTCCGACATTGAGATCACCGCCCAGGAGATCCTGCGATTGCGCGAGCGCTTGAACACCATCCTGTCGGAAAACTGCAACCAGCCCTTCGATAAGGTGTCCCGGGATTCCGACCGGGACTACTGGATGGACGCCGAGACGGCGGTGGAATACGGCATCGTTGACCACGTTATGGATCAACTTCCCGACGCTTTCAACCGCGCCATTGCCTGAGAAAAACCCCGCCGGCGTTCCGTCCTCAATCAATTTGCCATTCAACAGGAGACCCTGATGGTTGTTCCCTTTGAAGACTCTCCCCTGTTGCAGCCCACCAACATCGTCCCTATGGTCATCGAGACCAGTCCCCGGGGCGAGCGGGCTTTCGACATCTATTCCCTGCTGCTGCGCGAGCGCATTATCTACCTGGGCACGCCCATCACCGACCAGGTAGCCAACGTCATCATCGCCCAGCTCCTCTACCTGGAGCGCGAAGACCGGGACCGGGACATCAGCCTGTACATCAACAGTCCCGGCGGCTACATCGCATCGGGCCTCGCCATCCTGGACACCATCCGGCTTATCAACTCCCCGGTGTCCACCATCTGCGTCGGCACCGCCGCCAGCATGGCCACCGTGCTGTTGGCCAACGGCGAGAAGGGCAAACGCTACTGCCTGACCAACTCCACCGTCCATATGCACCAGCCCAACGTGGGCAGTTTCCAGGGACAGGCCGCGGACATCGAAATCCAGGCCAAGGAGATTGTCCGCCTCAAGGAACGGCTCAACAAGATACTGTCCGAGGCCACCGGACAAACCATCGAAAAGATCGCCGACGACACCGACCGCGACTTCTTCCTGACCGCCGAAGAAGCCATCGAGTATGGCCTCATCGACGAAATACTCGGCGCGCCGCAAGAAGAAGCCACCGCCGAAGCGGCCTGATTTCCGACTCTGCCACGCATCAACTCTCCCTCGGCCTCAGTATCGCGCCATGACCACCGGTAGCCGCAACGCCAACCGCAATTCCCACCGTTGCGTCTTTTGCGGTAGCCTGTTTCCACAGAACCGGCTGATGCGTCCCCCGGGACAGAGCCGGGGCGGCATCTGTTTCGACTGCATACGGGAATTGGCGAACTACGTGGCCGAGCGCGGCGGCAAAAAAGGCCGCGGCGACGGCGATGCCCGCGCGCCTCACGGCAACGACCGGGTGGAGCCCATGGAACCGGCGGCCACTAAATCCGGCAATTCCCGCCGAACTGCGGTCCCTCGAGAGATCTACGCCAGCCTGGACTCCTACGTCATTGGCCAGGAAAAGGCCAAAAAGACCCTCGCCGTCGCCGTGTACAACCACTTCAAGCGGGTCCGCGACGAGGCCACCGGTCAGGACGTGGAGGTCCAGAAATCCAACATCCTGCTCATTGGCCCCACCGGATCCGGTAAAACCCTGCTGGCGGAAACCCTGGCCCGAACCCTGGATGTCCCTTTCGCCATCTGCGACGCCACTTCTCTCACCGAGTCGGGATACGTGGGCGAGGACGTGGAAAATATCCTGCTTCGGCTCATCCAATCTGCCGATTGGGATGTACCGCGAGCCGAACAGGGCATAATCTACATCGACGAGCTGGACAAGATCGCCCGCAAGGAAGGGGTCAACCGCTCCATCACCCGCGACGTAGCCGGCGAAGGCGTGCAACAGGAACTCCTCAAAATCATTGAGGGCTGCATTGCTAACGTCCCGCCTCAAGGCGGCCGCAAGCACCCCCACCAGGAGATGTTGCAGATCAACACCCGCAACATCCTTTTCATCTGCGGCGGCGCCTTCGACGGCTTGCAGGAGATAATATCCAAGCGCGTCTCTTCCGGTTCCTCCATGGGTTTCCTGGCCCAAAACCCGGAGCGCGCCGACAAAAATGGCAACGGCACGGCAACGCTGGAGCAAGTCACCCCCGAGGACTTGCTCCAATTCGGTTTTATTCCCGAATTGGTGGGCAGATTGCCCGTGGTGTCGGCGTTGCAACCGCTGGACCGGGATGATCTGGTAAGGGTGCTCATCGAGCCGAAGAACGCTATCGTCAAGCAATACCAGCGGCTTTTCCAACTGGACAATGTTAGACTGGAATTCACCAATGACGCGCTGGAAGCGGCGGCGGAACGCGCCTTGACCTACCAAACCGGGGCGCGAGTGCTGCGTCACATTGTCGAAGTCGCCCTGCTGGAAGTGATGTACGAACTGCCGTCGCTCACCGACATCGGCCGGTGCGTCGTCCATGGGGACGCTATCCGCGGCGAAGCGTCGCCACGCCTGTACCGCCGCGGCGGTGGGCGTTACCTGACCCTGAGATCCGCCATTGCTCAGGCAGCGACGTTGCAAAAGAAGTCCGCTTAGGCGGCGCCTTCAGCGGCAATCGCCGCCTCTATCTCATCGGTCAGTGACAATCCGCTCGGATACTGATCCCTCAATGGATTCCCGTCGCCATCCAACGCTTGCCCCGGCCTGACCGTCAAACGACCTTCGGCAACCGCCTGGAGTGTCGCCAGCATCAAGTGCGGTTCCCGACGATAGCCCTCGGCGCGGATGCGTTGGAACAGCGGGTTCGCCTCGCCTTCGACTTCCCGTATTTCGGCCACGTCGCGCCCGGCCAGCGCCTGCCAATCCGCGTCAAAAGCGTCGCCCACGATGGGAACTACGCAGTGGGACAGTGCCGGCCCCCGGTCAACCTCTTCGGTGGCCAGGTGGATCATTGCCCCCGTCCGGGTGGCCCGCGTTTCGATTAGCTGCCAGATGACCGATTGCCACGTTCCGATGGGGCCGTCCGGCAGCGCGCCGTGCAGGTTCAGCAGTGGATACCGCCGGCACATTTCGCCGCTGCAAATCAGCATATAGCCGGCCAGCACACAAACGTCGGTCCGGTAATCCCGCAAAAGCTCCATCACCTCGTGGTCAAACCCATCACGGTGCCGGGCCATTCCGCCGCCGCGCTCCCGGCGATAACGGCTCGACGACAGCGTCACCAGGGGCAGGCCGCGAGAACGCGCCAACTCGAAAAAGGCATCGGAACCCTCCGCTTCGCCGGGTTCCCGGTTGCTGAAAACAAACTCGATACTCGCTTTCAATCGGCCATCGGCGATGGCATCACAGAAAAAACGAAGCAGGCCGCGCGAACCCTCGCCCCGGCCGGTGGAAAACCAGCCTATCCGCAGCACAGCATCCTCCCGGCCCGCGCCGTATCTTCAGAACGGCGCATCGTCATCGTCGAAGAGCGACGGATCGTCCGGATCCAGCGGCGGCGGCAGGTCCCACTCGTCATCTTCATCATCACCCGTCGCCGCGCCCTCTGGCGGCGCGATGCTGTCCCGTCCGTCGCCGATTTGGGTGATGCGGAGCTCCGTTTCGTTGAGCAACTGCTGGCACCGGCGAGACAATTCCATGCCCTGGCGGTACAGCAGTTCGGAGTCGGTCAGCGACAGTTCGCCCTGTTCCAGCCGGGTGACCGTGTCCTCTAGGCGGCGGTAGGCTTCCTCGAAAGCCAACGTCGCCAGTTCGTCAAGCCATTCGGCGGTGGGTTCGGTCATGATGACGCTATCCTGGCGGCCGGATCACAGGAGCGGCCGCATAGCGGGAGACGGTGCGGCGGAACGGCGGCGGCGTGAACCGCCGGACTGCCCTTTGCGAACATCGCCGCTATCCACACAGCTGATCTCGGCCGGCCGGGCGTCGCCGGCCGGGGCATCGGTCGCCGTGTTCCTGCCGGCAATTGCGTCCAAAGAGCCGCCGCCGAGGGTTATGTCCAGCGCCGCCCCATCCGCAACCTGGCCTGGAGCGGTAAGCACGGAGCCGTCTTCGGCGCGCCGCACCACCGCGTAGCCGCGCCGGAGCGTGGCAGCAGGATCAAGAGCCGCCAGTTTGGCCTCCAGCGTCGCCACATCCCGCTGTAGCCGCTCCCGTCGCAACCGCATGGCTGCGAGACCGCGTTCCGTCAGCTCGTCAATCTGCCGACGCAGCAGGCCCAGATCCGGCGCGCGCCGTTGCAGGCGTTGCTCTTGGGATTCCAGCAGGCTGCGTTGGCGCTCAACGCGGGCAATCATTGTAGAAGTCATCTGCTGGCGCGCTCCAAAGATGTTGGCCAGCAGTTGGTTCCGATCCGGCGTAGCCAGTTCCGCCGCTGCCGACGGGGTGGGCGCGCGGCGGTCGGCAACGTCGTCGGCGATGGTGTGGTCGGTTTCGTGGCCCACGCCGGACACCACCGGGATGCCGCTGGCGAATATAGCCCGCGCCACGTCCTCGGAATTGAAGCACCACAGGTCTTCCAGCGAACCCCCACCCCGCGCCACTATGATAACGTCGGCCAGCCTTTCGCTGTTCAAGCGCGCAATCGCCCCGGCAATCTGCCCGGCGGCCAGGTCGCCCTGAACCGCCGTCGGCGACAACCGCAGTTCCGCCAGCGGATACCGTCGCCGCGCCACGTTTTGAATATCCTGCCACACCGCGCCGCTGGGGGAGGTTACCACGCCAATGACGCGGGGGAACAACGGGAACGGGCGCTTGCGCGACGGATCGAACAATCCCTCCGCCTCCAATTGCTGCCGCAGCCGCGCCAGTTCCAGGGCCAGAGCGCCGGCGCCCACGGGCAGCGCCGCCGCCACCTGCATATTGGCCTCGCCGGACGGGGGATAAAAGGTGAAGTTCCCGCCGGCCAGCACCTCCTGCCCCTCTTGCAGATACTCCTGCCCGGAGCGGCCGCGGAACATCACGCAACGGATGCTGCTGCCGTCCTCCCGCAGGCTGAAGTAGGAATGACCGGAGGCCACCGTCCGCAGGTTGGCTATCTCCCCCTGCACAGTGAGCCGCGACAACAAGCCGTCCGACTCAAGCTTGTCCTTGAGGTAGATGGCCACCTGGCTGACCGAGTGGACTACCGGCGACAGCATGGACGCTCTGCCCCTTTAGACTATCGAGCGGGGCCTACGAGACCCGTTCCGAATAGGTGCCGTTGCGGGTGTCCACGCGGACGCGGGTGCCCGGCGTGATGAACATGGGCACGGTGATGCGCAGGCCGGTTTCCAGGGTGGCCGGCTTGTTGCCGCCCTGGGCGGTATCGCCCTTGAAGGCCGGCGGCGTATCCACCACTTCCAGCTCCACGTGTATGGGCAGGTTCACGTTGATGGGGTTGCCCTTGTAGAACACCAACTCGACCATCATGCTCTCGGTCAGGTAGCCCAGGGCTCCCCCCAGCTGCTCGGCGGTTAACTCGTGCTGGTCAAAGGTTTCCTGGTCCATGAAGTAATAACGGGAGCCGTCGGTGTAGAGGTACTGGGTTTCCCGGTTGTCCACCGCGGCTATGCTGAACGCTGTGTCGTAGCGCTGGAAAGTGCGCTCGATAACCGTGCCGTTGATGAGGTTGCGCATCTTGATGCGTGTCACCGGGGCGCGCTGCTGCATCTTGTGCCGCTCGTAGTCCATCACCTGCCACGGCTGGTTTTCCAGCTCGATGACCATGCCCTTGTTCAAATCCCCAAAGTTGATGCTCATGTTCGTGATCCCCTTGCGGTTCGCCTGCCGCTGCAACTGAACGTCAGCCGGCATCGTCGGCAATGATGCCTGCCAACGCTTCCAGTGCCGCAGTATAGCCTCTCCAACCCAACCCGGCAATTTGACCCAGCGCGGTATCGGCCAGCGCCGACCGCCGTCGCCATTCTTCCCGGGCGTGGATGTTGCTCAGATGCACCTCCACCACCGGAACCGCGGCGTCGGTCAAGGCGTCCTTCAGAGACAGGCCGTAATGCGTCAGCGCCCCCGCGTTCACCACCACGCCGTCAATCCGGCCGGCGCTTTCCTGCAAGCGGTCGATGAGCGCGCCTTCGTGATTTGACTGAAAACAGTCCACGGCGACGCCAAGCTGCTCCGCCCGTTCCGCGATGCGCTCGTTGATTTCATCCAGCGTCAGAGCGCCGTAATGATGCCGGTCCCGCCGCCCCAGCGCGTTCAGGTTGGGCCCATGCAGCACCAGGATAGTCGTCATTCGTCCGCGCTCTCATCATCCGCAGGCTGCGCCTCGCCAGACGCCGCCAGCGGGTGAAAGTCCATGTAGGCGCGCCGCGCTTCCTGCTTGGTGATGTGGGTATAAATCTGCGTCGTTGACACGCTGCTGTGGCCCAACAATTCCTGGATCACCCGCAGGTCGGCGTCGCCTTCCAGCATATGACTGGCGAAACTGTGCCGCAGGGTATGGGGGTGGATGCCTTCCTTCAGGCCGGCGCGGGCCGCGTAGTCGCTGACGATTTTCTGGATGCTGCGCCGCGACAACCGCTTGCCGTAGCGGTTGACGAACAGCGGGTCATCGTATTCCGAACTGGCGGAGAGTCGCGGCCGGCTGTCGTTGAGATAATCGTCGAGAGCCTTTGACGCTTCATCGCCATACAACACCCAGCGTTCCTTATCCCCCTTGCCGCGCACGAGGATCTCCCGGCGGCCATGCTGCACGTCGCCCAGGTTCATCCCGTGCAGTTCGGCCAGCCGCACGCCGGATGCGTACAGCAACTCCATGATGGCGCGGGCGCGCAATCCTTCGGGCGTTTCCTCGTCGTCGGCCGCCGCGGCCAGCAGCCTTTTTGCCTCGCCTTCCACCAGGAACGTGGGCAATGGCCTTTCCACCTTGACCGGGAAAGAACGGGCCGACGGCACCGGCGTTGACTTGAACCAGCCTTCTTGTACCAGGAAGTTGTAGAAGGTACGCAGCGCGGTCAGCTTGCGGACGATGCTGACCCGGGCGTATCCCGCCGGGCGCGGCCCATCGGTGCGGCCCGCCGTGGCCAGATAGGCCGTGTATCCCCGCAGCAACTGGCGATCCATGTCGCGCAGCCCATGGCCCTGCTGCCGGCAGTAGGCTAGGAACGTATGCAGGTCGTCCAGGTAAATCCGCCGGGTGTTGTCCGACAGCGCCCTCTGCCCGGTCAAATAGAGGCTGTAACGCTCCAGCAGGTCGGGGGTGGCCGGAGACCAATCCCGCGCCGAGGACGGCGCATAAGCCACGGCTGTCGTATCAGTCGCCAACGGTTGCTAACTCCGCTTCACGTGGCGCGGCGCTGTCCGCAGATTCCGGCGGATCGCCCTTCCACTTGCAAACGGTGCAGGTGGCGCGTCCCCGCGCCGCGGTCACCAGCATACCATCGCACTGCGGACAAGGCACCGACAACGGTTCCGTGTTAACGAGAAAATCGCAGTCGGGGTAGTTGGCGCAACCCCAGAAGGGGCGGCCCGACTTTCTGGCCCGCCGCTCCACCAGATCGCCGCCACACTTGGGACAAGGGACGTCGCTCTTTTTGACGATGTTGCGCCGGTTGTCGCACGGATTCTCCGGCGCGTTGTAGCCGGTGCAGGCGATGAACCGGCCGTATCGCCCCGTTTTAATGACCATGGGCCGCTCGCACTTTTCGCAGACTTCATCGGTCGGCTCGTCGGCCGGCCGCTCGCCGACATCGCGCAGGTTCCGGGTGTTCTTGCATTCGGGATAGCCGGAGCAGCCCAGGAACCGGCCGAAGCGGTTCATTTTCATTTCCATCAGCCGGCCGCACTTTTCGCAGCTGGGCGTGAACTCGTCCTTGGTATCGGTCACGATCTTGTGGAATGGCTCGTAGAACTCCCGCAGCATGGGCACCCAATCCTGCTCGCCCTGAGCCACGTCGTCCAGGTCTTCCTCCATTTTCGCGGTGAACTCAAAGTCCATGACTTCAGCGAAGCGCTCAGTGAGGAGGTCGGTCACGGTGCAACCCAGTTCCGTGGGCTCCAGGCGGCGCTGCTCCCGCTCTACGTATTCACGCTCGATCAACGTGGCAATGGTGGGAGCGTAGGTGCTGGGCCGGCCAATACCTTTCTCCTCCATCTCCCGGATAAGGGTAGCCTCGGTGAAGCGGGGTGGCGGTTGAGTGAAGTGCTGGTTGGCCTCCAGTTTCTGATTGATCAAGCCATCGCCGGCCGCCAACTCCGGCAGGGCGTTTTCGTCGCCGTCGCCGGCGTCGTCCCGGCCTTCCATATAAACGGCCCGGAATCCGGCAAACTTGAGCACCGACCCGGTAGCCCGGAAACGGTACACGCTGTCCGAGGGGCCGGCGCATATGGCGTCAATTTCCACCGTAGTCGCTTCCAGCAGGGCGTCCGCCATCTGGCTGGCTACCATGCGTTCCCAAATCAGGGTGTACAGACGGAGCTGGTCCCGGTCCAGATAGGCCGCCAACGCTTGGGGCGTGCGCCCGATGGAGGTGGGGCGGATGGCCTCGTGGGCCTCCTGGGCGTTCTTGCTGCGCCGGCGGTGAACCCGGGGCTTGTCGGGAACGTACTCTTTGCCGAAGCGTTGGCGGATGTAGTCCCGCGTCTCACGTACCGCCGAGTCCGCGACGTTCACGCTGTCGGTTCGCATATAGGTAATCAGGCCAACCGAGCCTTCGTTGCCGATGTTGAGGCCCTCGTACAACTGCTGCGCCACCGCCATGGTGCGTTGGGCAGTGAACCGGAGCTTGCGCCCCGCATCCTGTTGCAGGGTGCTGGTGATGAAGGGCGGCGCCGGCCGCTGGCGACGCGGTTTCTTCTCCACGCTGTCCACGGAGTACGCGGCCCCCTTGAGTTCGGCCTCCAGGCTCCGCGCGGAATCCTCGTCGCCGATGGTCAGCTTGCGAGACCCTTTGCGGGAGTGCAGCGTCGCGGTGAACAGATTGGGCCGGTTCGCCGGGTCCGTATCCTTGTGCAACTCGCCTTCCAGCGACCACCATTCCTGGGGTACAAACGCCGCGATTGCCCGCTCCCGCTCCACGATCATCCGCAGGGCGACGGATTGCACCCGGCCAGCCGACAATCCCAGCTTCACTCTCAGCCAGAGCAGCGGGCTGATCTCATACCCCACCAGCCGGTCCAGGATGCGACGGGCCTGCTGGGCGTTGACCAACTGCATATCGATTTCCCGGGGATGATCGAAAGCGTCCTCGACGGCCTGTTTGGTGATCTCGTGAAAGACCACGCGCTTGGGCGGCCGCTCGAACTTGTCCCAGCCGGCCGCCGCCTGCAAGTGCCAGGAGATGGCTTCGCCTTCCCGGTCCGGGTCGGTGGCCAGGAAAATGTCGGACGCCTGGGCGCCGGCCTCTTTCAGGCCCTTGACCAGGTCGCGCTTGTCACCCAGCGTCAGATACTTCGGCGCGAACTCTCCTTCTGTATCGACGCCCAACGTTGACTTGGGCAAGTCGCGCACGTGGCCCATGGACGCGGTCACCACGTACTTGTTGCCCAGGATTTGCCCGACCGTGCGAGCTTTGGCCGGTGATTCGACAATCACCAGCCGTTTGCCTCGGGTCGAAGGCATCCCCAGGGCTCGTCGCGCCGCGCTGGAGGCTCGGCTCCCAGTGGCCCGGCTCCCGGTGGATCGGGACTTGGCAGCCCCTTTGGCGCCTCCGGTTCCGCCGCCGGCTTTGGCGGTTCCGTTGGTCCGGCGGGCCTGTGACGAGGATTTCTTAACGGTCTTTTTAGTACCCGTCTTGGGTGGCATCGAGTAAGTTTGTCTCCAATTCAGCCGGATAACCGGTAGTGCATTGTGCCCACCTGTTGCACCAGGCCCTTCAATTCCAGCATCGTCAGCAGGCTGCTCACTTGTGATATGGGCATCGCGCTGACGCGCGTCAGGTCGTCAATATGGATGAGATCCCCGGTGACGTGCCGCAGCAGGGCGGCCTCTTCAGGGTCGGTGGATTCCACCTTCGGTTGCTCCCATTGTACCGGGTCGGCGGGAGTAACGCCCGGTTTGTAGTCAAACTCATTGTCGGTAATATCGCAGGACGGCGACAGCCGAGATCCGGTTCGGTCAAGTTCCAGCGGAATCTGCCGCTCGGTGGCGTCCAGACCGATTTCCACCAGGATGTCGTTGACGTTGTTGACCAGCTTGGCGCCCTCGCGGATAAGCCGGTTGGTGAGCTTGCTGGTTTCCGAATAGATACTGCCCGGCACACAGAAGATCTCCCGGTTCTGTTCCAGGGCATGATACACCGTCCACCGGGTGCCGCTGGTCTCGCCGGCCTCGGTAATCAGCGTACCCAAAGTTATACCACTGATGATGCGATTGCGGCGCGGGAAGTTGGACGCTTCGGGCCGGACGCCCAGAGCAAACTCGCTGACCACGGCGCCACCCTCGCCAACGATGCGCTCGGCAAGCCGCAGGTTCTCCCGGGGATAAACGGTATCCAAGCCATTGCCCAGCACGGCCACCGTCCGGCCGCCGGCATCAAGGGTAGATTTATGCGCTCGCGAGTCGATGCCCAGCGCCAACCCGCTCACCACCGTGATGCCCCGGCCGGCCAGCGCGGCGCACAGGTCGGCAGTAACCCGGTATCCATAATCAGTAGGCCGCCTGGTACCCACCACCGCCACTGCCGGCTCTTCCTGGACGGGCAATGTGCCTCGGACGTAGAGCACCGGCGGCGCGTCAGCGATTTCCCGCAATCGCTCCGGGTACTTGGCGTCATGCCAGGCAAGCGCCTCTACGCCGGCCTCGGCCAGTCGCTCAAGCTCACGCTGGGGAACTATCGACTGGCGGGCGTCCGCTATCGCCTGCGCCACTTGTCCTCCGACCCCCGTGCCGCGCAACTCCCGCAGCGACGCATTCCAGGCCCGTTCCATATCCCCGCCGAAATGTGCTTCCAGCAAGCGGAAACGGGCGGCGCCCAGACGGGGGACCCGGCTCAACGCAACCCAGTGTCCCAAAGTATCGGTGGCTAGAGTATTCACGGCGGCGATTCTATCATAGGCGTCATTTTTGCAACAACGACTGTATGTCATCAACTGACCAATCGGTCCTCCCACGCTTCAGCCCGGCCCGCTATGTATTATGTATAATGAGGCCAGCCGACCTTGCGGCGAGTTCCAGCCGGGCGTTGTCCGATTGATCGAGGCTGACTATGACCACCACCAAGCCAAAATTGATGACCGCCGACGAATTTCTGGAAATGGAGCCGGTCCCCGGCAAACGCTGCGAACTCATCCGCGGCATCTTGACGGAGAAAACAGTGGGTACAGGGCACCCTCACGCCATAATCGTATTCCGAATTAGCGGAATCATGTTCCAGTACACCGAGGCTACCGGCTATGGTGAAGCCATGGCCGGAGAACCCGGCTACCGACTGGAACGGGACCCGGACACGGTGCGCTGTCCCGACATCGCCTGGTTCGCCCCCGGCCGCATCCCGCCCGGAACTACCGGCTTTCCCGACCTAACACCGGATCTGTGCATTGAAGTGGCTTCTCCCAGCAACTCCCGCGCCGACCGTTTGCTGTCCGACAAGGCGCAGATGTGGCTCGATTTCGGCGCCCGCGAAGTCTGGGTTCCCAACCCGGAAACGGTCACGGTGACCCGCTATCGCCTCAACCAGCCGCCGAAGATTCTGGGCGAGGATGACATCCTGGACCGCGGGGAGTTGCTGCCCGGGTTCAGCGTTGCCGTCTGGCAACTTTTCCGCCGCCAGCGGTAGGTGGCACCAAAGTCCTCGCATATTAGGTGTTTCTTGCCCGCCCCGTCGCCGTCGGCTAGTATTGCGCCAATCCTATATCCCGCCGCAAAGGGAGGTTCTGATGCGTTACGACTACATCGTGGTCGGCGCCGGCTCCGCCGGATCCACCATCGCTACCCGCCTTTCCGAAGACCCCGACAAGAGCGTCCTGCTGCTGGAAGCCGGCCCTGACTATCCTGACTTCAACCACCTGCCCGACGACCTGAAGCTGGGCAACAACGTCTTTTTCTCCGCCTACGGACCCCACAGCTGGGCTTACAGCGCGCGGGTCACCGCACAGCAGACCGATCTGGTAATCCCCCGCGGCAAGGCCACCGGCGGCTCTTCCGCCATCAATGGCCAGGTGCTCTACCGCGGCATCTCCGAGGACTACGACCGCTGGGCCGAGTGGGGCAACGACGAGTGGGGTTACACCAACGTCTTGCCCTTCTTCCGCCGCATGGAGAACGACCACGATTTCCAGGACGACTGGCATGGCACCGACGGCCCCATTCCGGTGCGCCGCTACCGCCCGGACGAATGGCTGCCCCACTCCAACGCCTTCAAAGAAGCCTGTATCTCCTTGGGCTTTCGTGACGATCCCGACCAGAACCATCCCGAATCTACCGGCGTCTCGCCCCGCGCCCGCAACACCCTGGAGGGCGTCCGCATCAGCACCGCGCTGGCCTACCTGAACCTGGCCCGCCATCGCCTGAACCTGTCCATCCGAGCCAACGTGCCAGCCTGCCGGGTCGTCTTTGACGGCAACCGCGCCGTGGGCGTGGAGGTGGAAAGCGGCGGCGAGCGTTTCACCGTCGAAGGCGGCCAGATTATCGTCAGCAGCGGGGCCATCGCCTCGCCCCAACTGCTCCTTCTCTCCGGCGTCGGCCCCGCCGACCACCTGCGCGATGTGGGCATCCCCGTCGTCCACGAATTGCCCGGCGTAGGCCGGAACCTGCGCGACCATCCTTCCGCCTGCGTCCTCTTCCGCGCCGCCGGCGACCGCCCTGACGTCCAGGCCGCCGCCATCCAGGTGGGCCTGCGCTACACGGTGGAAGACTCCTACCTCCGCAACGATATGCAGATTTCACCGCTGCTGATGACTTCCGAGCACCGGCCGGCCCAGGTGGTCATCAAGGACGATGAAAACTACATCGGCATCAGCGCCAGCCTGCAACTGGCCCTGGGCCAGGGCGAACTGCGCCTCAAGTCCAACGACCCGCTGGAATACCCCTACTTGGACTACAACTACTACCAGGAACCCTTTGACCTGGAACGGATGCGCAAGGCCATCCGCACTTGCGTCGAAATCGGCGAGCACCCGTCCTACCGGGAAATCCTGCTGGAACGGGTCAACCCGGTGGACGCCGACCTGGCCTCCGACGCCGCTCTGGACGACTGGCTGATGGCTAACTCCGGCACGTCCCACCACGTTTCCGGCACCTGCAAGATGGGGCCGGCCAGCGACGACATGGCGGTGGTGGACCAGCAGGGCAAAGTCCACGGCCTGGAAAACATCCGCGTCGCCGACGCATCCATAATGCCCGACTGCATCCGCGCCAACACCAACGCCACCACCATAATGATCGGCGAGAAAATCGCCGACTACGTCCGCAGCGGGAGATAGGCGGCCAGCCTGTAGATTTCATAGGGGCGAATAATCATTCGCCCCTACGGGTTTTACCAGGTCAGATGACCCGCGGCACCGCTACGCCGGGAATGTTCACCCGCACCCGGCACAGCTCGTGGAACGTCGTGATGTACAGCGTCCGCCAGTCGCCGCCGCCGAAACCGACGTTGGTGGCCCGCCGCCCCTCGCCCAGGGCAATCGTCCCCAGGTGCCGCCCGTCAGGCGAGATGATCCATACGCCGCCGGGGCCGGTGCTGTAGAGATTGCCCTCCAGGTCGCATTTCATGCCGTCGGGCACTCCGCCGCGCTCGTCGTTGACCACGCAGAACAGCCGGCCGTTCTCGATCCTGCCATCGGGCCGCACGTCCCACGCTTTGATGAGACCGACCCGGGAATCGTTTATGTAAAGGATGCTCTCGCCAGGCGAAAAGCACAGCCCGTTGGGGCCGACGTAATCATCCACCAGCAGGGTGATGTCGCTGAGATCCGGTGAAACCCGGTACACGCCCGCGTACCCCAGTTCCATGCCGGGATAGGTGTCGCGGTAGGGGTCGGTGAAATAGATCGCCCCGTCGGATTTGACGACGAGATCGTTGGGCCGGTTGAGCCGCTTGCCCTGGTAACTGTCCGCCACCACGGTGATGCTGTCGTCGGCTTCTCGGCGGGTGACCCGGCGAGCGGCGTGTTCGCAGGCCAGCAGCCGGCCCTGCGGGTCCCGGGTCAGACCGTTGGCCTCGTTGGTCTGCGTGTGGAAAACGGACAGGCCCTCAGCGTCGTTGTAGCGCATCCGGCGGTTCTGCCCGATGTCGCTGAACAGCAGGTAGCCGCCCTCCTGCCACCACACCGGCCCTTCCGCCGGCCACCAGGGCACGCCCAGCGCCGACCCGTCGCCGCCGAATCCGTCGGCCAGCCATTCCACCTCCTGGTCCAGGTCCAGGATCCGCTCCAAACGGGGCGCGATTTGCTCAATTGGCATACTTTTATCTCCTTTGTCTCCGGCGTCAGCGGATGCCCGACAGCGCCCGGTCCAGGTTGAACGCGGAACTGATCAGGGCCAGGTGGGTGAAGGCTTGCGGGAAGTTGCCCAGCCCTTCACCGCTGGGGCCGGTCTCTTCCGCGTACAGGCCCAAGTGGTTGGCATAGCCGAGCATCTTCTCGAACATGAGGCGCGCCTGGTCCAGCCGGCGCGGGTCGCCCCAGCCGGCGCGGGTCAATGCTTCCACCAGCCAGAAGGTGCACATATTGAAAGTGCCTTCGTGGCCGGTGAGACCGTCCGGCGACTGCTCGGCGTTGTAACGATACACCAGGCTGTCGGACACCAACCCGCCCTGCTGCGGGCTGCGGTTGATGGCGTCAATGGTGCTCAGCATCCTCGGATCCGTCGGCGACATGAAGAACACCAGCGGCATAATCAGGTTGGACGCGTCCAGCGACGCGCTGCCGTAGTGCTGCACGAAAGCCTGTCGTTCTTCGCTCCAGCCTTTCGCCAGGATTTCCTGGTAGATTTCATCGCGGGTGGACAACCAGCGCAGCCGCTCCGACGGGAAGGATCGTGCGTCGGCCAGTTTGACCGCCCGGTCCAGCATCACCCAGCACATCAGCTTGGAATACACGAAATGCTGGCGCCCGCCCCGGGTTTCCCAGATGCCTTCGTCGGCCAGCCGCCAGTTGTCGCAAATCCAGTTGGTCATCTGGCGCAGCTTGGTCCAGAAATCGAAGGAGATGGGTTCGCCGTAACGGTTGAACAGATAGACCGAGTCCATCAACTCGCCGTAAATGTCCAGCTGGAGTTGGTCGAAAGCGCCGTTGCCGATGCGGACCGGCTTGGAACCGCGATAGCCGTCCAGGTGGTCCAGGGTGAACTCGTCCAGTTGTCGCCGGCCGTCTATCCCGTAGAGTATCTGGATGTTGCGCCAGTCGTCATCGAAGGGGTCGATCTGTGACTCCAGCCAGTGCATGAACCGGCTGGCTTCGTTGGTGAAGCCGATGCGGAGCAATGCGTACAGCGTGAAGGCGGCATCCCGTATCCAGGTGTACCGATAGTCCCAATTCCGCACCCCGCCCAACTCTTCGGGCAGGCTGCACGTGGGCGCGGCGATGATGGCCCCGGTGGGCTCGTAGGTCAGCAGCTTCAGCACCAGCGCCGACCGCTCCACCATCTCCCGCCAGCGTCCGGTGTAGGTGCATTGGGACAGCCAGTTCCGCCAGTAGGCCACCGTCTCCTCAAAGAGCGCGTCGCTTTCGGCCTCCGACGGCGGATGATAGTCGGAACTCTCATCACCCATCACGCCGATGGAGACGGTGACGGACTGTCCTTCATTCAGCGCGAAGGCGCCGACAACGCCGTTTTCGTGCTTTTCCAGGAGCACGCTGGTGGATAGCTGCAAGCCCAGGTCTTCCGAGATGAACGCGGCCCCGTTGCTGTTCAGTTCGGTGCGGTGGCTGTCCTGCGCGTAGTTGAACGCCGGGTAGCACTCCAAAATGAACGGCACGACGCCGCGGACGCAGTTCACGCGGCGGATCAACTCGGTATGCCGGTGCGGATGCTCAACGGTTGACACCGGCATGAAGTCGATGACTTCCGCCACGCCGTTGGCCGCCAGGAACCGGGTTACCAGAACGTTGGTCGCCGGCCAGTACACCTGCTTGTACACCGGCTGCGTATCCAGTAGCGGCGCGATTTTGAAGTACCCGCCCTTCCGGTCGTCCAGAATCGCGCCGAACACGCTGGGCGAGTCAAAGTCCGGGCAGCAGAACCAGTCCACCGACCCGTTCACGCCCACCAGCGCGCAGGTCCGCATATTGCCGACGATGCCGTAGTCCTCTATCGGCAGATATGCCATGGTTCAAACCGCCGTACTAGGTTGCGGGGGCTTCCAGAGACGCCACGCTGAACACCACTCGAAACGGGTTGCAGTAAATCACCACGCTCTGCGCTTTGGCAAGGTCGAAATCGTCGGGGATTTCGTAATTCTGCGACCCCACGTTTCCCTTGAGTTTGCCCAGCTCCACGTAACCGGCGTCGGCCAGGTCCGAATGGCTCTCCGGGTTGGAGACGTTGGCCAGCAGCACGCGCAGATCCGGCCCGTTGGTGACCTTGAAATCTGCCAGCCGGAGGATCCGCTGCTTGCCGGCGTCCAGTTCATATATGGTGGCCGTGCCGGAACCCTTGTGGAAGGAATCGGCGTCCTTGAATTCACCTGTCAGCGTGGGTTTCGGTGTATCCGCTGCCGCGCCCCCGGCCGCCATTTTCGGCATTTCTTCCGCAACCGGCCGTTCCAGCTTGGCCGCGGCCGCCATGGTTTCCTCAACCTCGGCCATGGTCAAGTTTTGCGGAACAACGGCCCGCGTCGCCAAAGGGAACCCCTCATTGACCTCCTGGGTGGTGAACAGGGGATTGAGCAGCCACCAGGCCAGCCAGGCTACGGGGACAATGGCAACTATGCCGACGCCTATCAGCACGTAACGAAACATCGCGGCACCCGGAAATCCAGCGAATAAAGTTATGAGGACAGGGTACTCCGCAGCCGCGACAGCGCGTTGCGTACCGTTTCGATGTCCGCGGCGTTGGGGGCCGCTTCGATATACGCCGCGAAGTCGTCGGCCGATTGTTGGTTGTTGCCGGCTTTCAGATGTACCACGCCGCGGTCGCGCTGTTCCTCGGGCCGGTCGGGCAAAACCGCCATCAACGCGCCGATGGTGGTGATGCAGCGGTCGTAATCCTCCCGGTCCCAATAAACGGCTTTCAGGTTGCGCAGAACGCGGGCCAGTATCTCCCGAGGCGTCACCGGACTCAGATGACCCTTTTCCAACCGCACCGCGTCGCCGGCCGCCTCGCGCATCAACGCGCCGCACTCGTCCCGGTTGAGCAGGAGACCCCCGTTGAAGGCGTCCACAAAGAAGTTTTCCTCGCGTCGGTGGCGGATGAGGAAATGCCCCGGCATACCGATGCCCAGGATCGGAACGCCGGCCCGGCGCCCCACCTCCATGCACAGCAGGGACAGCGTTATCGGAATGCCCAGGCGACGCTCCAGTACGTGGTTCAGGTAGGAATTGCGGGGGTCGTAGTAGTCGTCGCGGTTGCCGGCGAAACCGATTACGCCGAAGAGCAAATCGGTGACGGCATTGAGTTCCTGCAACGCGCCCGCGTCCGCCGTTACCCGGGAACCGGCCGCCTCGGCCATCCGGTCCAGGTTGGCGATGCTGCCCTCAATGTCCACGTTGGGGTCATCCGTCGCCGCGATCAGCAACGCCCCCAACGCCAGGTCAAAATCCCCTTCAATCGCATCGGCGGCCGGGGATTCCGTCAGCCGTCCCAACTCAAGAATTGCATCTGCCGCAAACATATACGCCAAGCCTCATTTCATTGCCGGCTGCCTACACGCTGATGCCGGAGTTCCGCCGCCGGCGAAATTCGGCGGCGCTCACGTCGGCCACCGGGGGATTGCCCGGATAGCTGGCCTGTTCCGCCGCCACCGTTTCCTCCCGCTCCGCGATGTCACGCAGCTCCGGCACGTCAGACCCGCAGGCTTCGCACCAGGCCAACTCGCTGGTCATCAGCCGCATATTGTCCTTCTTCACCGTCATTGTCCCGATCTCGTAGCGGCATTTCGCGCACCGGCGCACGATGGTAACATCGTTGATAGGCATGGCAATGACCTTCCATGGTCCCCTCTCCCGTTGAGGGAGAGGGTTAGGGTGATAGTGAAAATCTTACCGGGCGGTGAACCCGCCGTCCACCACCAGCTCCGCGCCGGTGACGTAGGAAGCGTCGTCGCTGGCCAGAAACAGCACGGCGTTGGCAACCTCTTCCTGCCGGCCTTCCCGGCCCATGGGCACTTGGTCCTCGATCATCTCCCGGCGGCCTTCACGCACGTCCTCGGTGGAGATATTGCCCATCATCGGCGGCATATAGCCGGGGTGAACCGAGTTGACGCGGATATTCTCCTTGCCGTAGCGCACCGCCATGGCCTTGGTGAAGATGCGCACCGAACCCTTGGAAGCGTTGTACGCCGGATGCCCGCTCAGCATACCCACCAGGCCGGCGATGGACGAAATGTTGACGATAGAGCCGCCCCCATTCTGCCGCATCTGCCCGATGGCGTGCTTGGTCCCCAGGAACACCCCGGTCGAGTTGATGTCCATGATGCGCGACCAGGCTTCCAGGCTGTCGTCGTCGGGAACGGCGCGACTGCTGATGCCGGCGTTGTTCACCAGGATGTCCAGCCTCCCGAACCGGGAAACGGCTTCCGACACCAAGCTGGCCCAGGCGTCTTCGCTGGTCACGTCCGTAGGCACGAAAACGCTTTCGCCGCCGGCCTCGTTGATTTCCGCCTCCACCTGCCGCCCGTCGTCCTCACGAATATCGGCGATGACCACCTTGGCCCCTTCCCGGGCGAACAGCCGGGCCTCCACCGATCCCATCCCGTGGGCCCCGCCGCTCACGATGGCAACCTTGCCTTCCAGTCGCATACTTCATCTCCGGGGATGCCGGCAAATGAGCCAAGGCCGGCATCCGTCATCCGCTGGGTATCGGCTTTAGCATAACCCCACGACGCCATCCGTTCAACCATGCCCCTCCCAGGGTATTCTTTACATAACAGAAATTGATTTTATGATGCCAACCAGTACGATTGCAGGAGGCGCTCCGATGGCCCGATCCCGGGTTTATCGCCACGACGTGAGGTGTCCCGATTGCGGTTCCAACTGGATGCGCAAGAGCTTGCCCCGTGCCACGACACGGGGACGGCTTCACCAACAACAAGCAGGCTTATCCGCCAGGGGCGGACGGCGACTGTGGGCGGCGCTACGTGCCGGAGGGAGCCTACCGGCGTCCGGGGCCGGCGGTGAAAGCGCAAGGCATTGCCATGTACACCGAGGGGAACAGTCTGAGCGCCGTGGGTCGGATGTTGGGCTACAGCGCGGCGGCGGCGGTGCCGGGGTGGGTGGAAAAAGGGGGCGCCAGGCGCTGAAGGCGCTGCGGTAGCGTAGCGCGGAACGCACTGGGGGATTGGCGGGCCGACAGCCGGCGGTGGCGGTGTCCTGTGGTGTCCTGTGATGAGATGTGGACTTATCATGGGGTCAGATCATGGGGTCAGACGTGGGGAGCGTCGGGAGAACTGCTGGATTTGGACGGCGGTGGTGCGGGAGCTGGATGGTAGTCGTTGGGTGGACTTTGAGGCGGGCGACCGCAGTGAAGCGCCCTTTTTGCGGCTGTACGAAAGACTGCCCGAAGCGGGGCTGTACCGCAGCGACGCTTACCAGGTGTACGCGGGATGGTTCCCGCCCCAGCGGCAGGTGGTGGGCAAAGAGAGCGCGGTGAACTGGAACGAAGGGCTGCACTCGGTGTGGCGGGGGAAGTTGAACCGGCTGATGCGTCGGACCAAGGGCTACACCAAGAGCGTGGCGATGCTGGTGTACTCCCTGGCCCTGGTCTGCTGGCGACAGTGGGAAAATTCAATATCCGCGTAGGTTGAGAATACCGTGACGCTCCCGTTCTTGACGGCCAATCGAGCAAATCGGTACAGTGGCGCGGAGGATCCCTCTGCCGGGCAATCAGATGACAAACCAAAAATCAGCCAATCCGAGGCGGCGTCGGTGGAAGCCTACAATGACCTGGGTTCCGAGCTGGTCAACTTTTTCGCTACCTTACGGCATCCGGTGCAGGGCGAGCGCCTGCTCAAAGAGATTGCGCTGATGCCTTTTTCCCGTGAAGAGCTGGCGTTGGCCTGCGCCCCGGAACCAGAACTGGACGACGTGGAGCGGGCCCGGCAGTTCTACGTGCGGGCCCGGCAGACCCGAACCGGCCTGGCGCAGACCTCATCGGAAGGACGCTGGGCGCAGTGCATACTGACCTCCCGCTCCGGGATGGCAGGGGCCGTGTCCCGCTGGCTGGGGGCAATCGAGGGCCTGCCACCCATCATTGACCGCCTGATGCGGGTGCAGATTGACAACGCGCCGGCCCTGGAGGTTATCCAGCGTTACGACACGCCGGAAACGCTGTTCTACCCGGATCCGCCCTACGTTCATGATGCCTGCGGCGACAGGCATGCCTACTACGGTGAAATGAGCAACGCCGAGCATATGGAACTGGCCGATCTGGTGCACGGGATTAAAGGCCGCGCTGCCATATCGGGATACCGCAGCGGTCTGTACGATGCGTTGTACGCGGACTGGCATCGGGTGGACGCGCCGGAAAAGAACTGCCACTCGGTGCGGCAGCCGCGGCGGGAATCGCTGTGGATGAACTACGAACCGCCGTCTCAGGCCCCGGTAGCGATGAGAACATTAGGGCGCAGCACCGTGATACCAGCGGTTGATTACCACTTTGGCGTCGTCCGACGGGAAGGCGTCCTCAACGTGACGGATGGTTAATTCCGTCCCTTCATAGCTGTCGGCGTCATCCTCAACCAGGGCCATCCGCTAGAGGCTGCGCAGTCCCTCCCGGAACGACTGGTCGCCCAGAGTGCGGTACAGATCCAGGAAGAAGCCCTCGCCCAAGGAATAATTGCAGTCAAACACGTAGTCGTTGCCCAGGGCGGTCAGGCGTTCCAGCTCGGCTATGTTGTTGGTGTATTCGCAAGGGTCGTTGGTAGCTGCTACCGGCCGTCCGGTGCGAGCGTTTTCGGCGATGGAAGCCATAAAATCCGACGCGCCTTCGTCAACCCAATCCCGTCCGTTGTACCAGTAATAATGCGCTACCTCGTGTGCGATGATATGGCTTGCGTATTCTGCTTCATGGCTGCCATCATCAACATCGTATTCCGGCAGCACTGCAATGTGAGTAGCATAGTTGGTTCCAGCGGAGTAACCGGCGACGGTGTTCCCGAATAACAGGCCCACGTAGTTGGTGGGCAAAGGCACGCCCATAAAGTCTTCGGCGCTGCGGACGGCGTTCTCCAGGAGGTCCATGCTGCGCCGCGCTCCCGGACCGGTGCGGATGATAACCAGGTCAACGGCGCCGGAGTGGGGCAGGGTTATGGTGCGCCATTCCTGCGTGACCTGAGACGGGTCCAGCAGTACATCTATAAAAGCCGGGGCCTCTTCACTCACGTCGTACAGGGTGGAGACAACCGGGGCCCATTCGTCGATTATGCCGTTGCCGAAGGTGGGGTGAGACATAACCTCACGGAATGCCGGCGCGTTGAAAAACGCCAGACTGGCCAGCGCCTCCATTGCGGCGATGTCCGGGGACTCCAGCGACCTCAAAAAGGGCATACTAGCCACCCGCTTTGCCGCCGCTGCATCCTCATAAGCGATGTACCAAAGCTCTTCCACCACCAAGGACTCGGCGACGGTAACGTCATCGGCAAACCATGGCATAGCGGCTACTTGGCGCCCCAGACCAACATCCACATCGGCAATAAAGAACAGGGTCTCCAATGCCGTGTTTTCCAACTCGGTTACGCCATCTTCAACCCAGGCCAGCGCGATAATCCTTTCCGCCAGATCTATGTCGTAGTATGCAGTGCTATGGATGTGATTGACGACTGTCAACTCCAACTGGTTGATGCCATCCACAACCCACGGATGGTCTATCACAGCGTCCAGAACCGTCGGGTAGTCCGCGAGGTACAGCAGTTCCTCTACCGCCGCCTCTTCCGGCTGCTTTATGCCGTCGGCGACCCAGGGCAGGGCTTTGATTTGCGCGGCGGCGGACGGGTTTGTTCGTTCTACCCAATCGCCGTTGGTCAAGCCGGACAATGGCGAGGCCGGCGTCGGCGTGGGGCGTGGCCCGAAGGTGGGCTGCGACGGAGACGGCGGTGACAATGACGGTGATGTGGCCGATGAGCGCAGCGTGGGCGCGGGGCGCGGCGTAAAAGTCGTCTGCAACGTCGGTGTGGGCGTCGGCGTCAGTGTGGGTGTAGCAGTAGGCGCGGCGGTTGGAGCGAGGGCCTGGGCTACGGCGGCGCGGACGGTTGCCGGCAAGTCGGGCGCCGGCGTTGGCGTAGGCGGTTCCGGCTCTGCGCCGATGACGCACGCCGCGCTCGCGGCGGCAATCAGCCAGATGCAGCAAAGAGCGTGTAATGTCGTCCGGCGCATGGCAAGACTACGGCGTAACCCCAAACTCCACCTCTGCCACCTTGCGCTCGCCTTCATACACGTACACCCAATAGCGGCCCGGCGCCCAGCGCTGGGGCGGCGTTGGCCCTACCGACAGCCAATGCGTGCCGCCGGCCGACAGCAGACGCACCGGCAGCGCGACGGGACGGCGGCTCGTGGTGAAACCGTCCTCGAAATATTCCACGACTGCCAGCGTCAACTCCTGTTCGGCACTGGAAGTCGGATAGGAATATTCCAGCGTCAAGTACACCCAATCCGTCGCTTGGCTGGCCGAAAAGCCGTGTACCGCCGACCCGCCCAGGCTCAGCGCGATGTACGCCTGATCGATCTGACCGTTGACGGCGGGCAATCTGGGATCCACCGGGGACGGGTCCGGTATTCCAGCGATCTCACGACCGGCGCGGCCGCGATACCATTGGTCCCAGATCTGCTCCAGCTCCGGCTGCATCTCCATGCCGCCGGCCCTCAGCCAGGGGACACGAATATCAATTTCGGCGAGCTTCTGCTGGGACGGATAGGAGGGTTCTCTGGCCAATATGCCGTAGATTTCGCGCCAGCCCTGGAGAAACGCCTCCTCTCCCAGCTTGCGGTACAACGCCAGCATCAGGCGCTCGCCCAGGGCGTAGTTGCAATGCCAGAGGTCGGCGTCGCTCTGGGCGTCCCGCTCGTCGGCGGGCAGCCGCCGCTCCAGTTCGTCCAGTGAACTCGCCGCCGCGCACGGGGAATTGGTGGCTTCGACCCGCTCGCCGGCGGTGACGTGACGGGCGTAGGAGGCCGCAAAGTCAGCGCCGCCCTCGGCGTACCAGGTCGGCCTGGCGTACAGGTAATAGTGGGCGATCTCGTGGAAAACGGCGTGGGGAGCGAATTCCGGGGTTTCGTTGGCGTCAATGGCCGGTTTCAGAGTGACGTGGGTCTGGTAATTGGTGCCGGCCGCCGTGCCGGCTACGTAGTCGGTGACGTGGACCACGATTGCCGGCGTGGGAAACGGGGAGTCGAACATCTCCTCGAATACCGGCACCGCCTCCCGCGCCACGGACATGATTGGCGATCCCGCGGGAGCGTCTCCCGACCGGATGATGGCGATGGGAACGATGTCGCCGGCCCGGTTGGTCGTCGCGTCCAGCTCCACGTTGAGCGTGGCGGGGTTTCCTACAATGTCGTCGAACTCCGGCGAAAGAAACCGGGAACGCTCGTAGAGCGCGGCGACGATGGCGGCTTCGGCGTCGGTCAGGCCATCACGGAACCAGGCGGCGCGGGTCAACTGCACCAACCGTTCCGGTCGATCCTGGGCCATCCGGGCCAGGGACAGCAACGCCGGCAAGTCCAGAGGCCCCAACTTCCGGTTCAGATGATGTGAGCCAAGCATAGTATCCAGGGTGTCCGGGGCGGCAACACCGATGTTGACCAGACGCTCGGCAGCGTTAAATTCGTCGATATTCTGCAAACCGTCGGCTATCCAAGCGATTCCCCTGATGTTCGCCACGGAAACCGGCGCATTCTGCTTGGCATACTCCCAATTGCGTACCTCGGCCAGGTCGTATGCGGATGGCTGGGGAGGAATGGTGAGCGTGGGTCTTGGTGTCGCCGAAGGCGGTGGAGGAGTGTCGGTCGGCGGGGCCGTCGGCGTGTTGTCCGTCGCAATGGTGGGTGGCGGGGTTGCGGTCGCCGGCGTGACGGCAACCCGGGCCAGCGCGGCATCGATGGTAGCCTGCAAGTCCGCCGGAGAGTCCCCAGCCTCGCCAGTGTCATCGAACAGACACCCCACCATCGTGGTAGCCACCAGCAATATGGCGGCCAGGGCGTGCAAATGGTATCGCATAACGACGTAAGTATAGGGACGCCGGCAACGGTGCGCTATAATGCCGTCCACAAACCGGTTCCATTTCCGGGCGATTGAAAGGGAGGGCAACACCATGGGCAAACTGGATGGCAGAGTAGCGTTGATTACCGGGTCGGGTCGCAACATCGGACGAGCCACCGCGTTGATGATGGCTGCCGAGGGCGCGAACATCGTGGTCAACGCCCGCAGCAATCGGGACGAAGCCGAGGCCACCGCCGCCGCCGTGGAAGAGCTGGGCGTCAAGGCGCTGCCCGTGCTGGCCGACGTGTCTCAGAAAGACCAGGTGGACGCGATGATTGACGCCGCCAGGTCAGCCTTCGGCCACATCGACATCCTGGTGAACAACGCCGCCATCCGGCCCCACAAGCCCTTTACCGAGGTGACCGTGGAGGATTGGGAGTATGTCCGCGGGGTCGTGCTGGACGGTTCTTTCTACACGACGCGGGGCGTCATCCAGCAGATGGTGGACAACAACTTCGGGCGCATCGTGTTCCTGACTGGTGACGGGGCCTTCCGGGGCAGCCCGCTGCGGGCGCACGTGTCGGCGGCCAAGATGGGCATAGTGGGCATGGCCCGCAGCCTGGCCTCGGAGTTCGCGCCGCATAACATCCGGGTCAACGTGGTGTCGCCGGGGAGCATCGACACCACCCGGGCCAACCCGGAGTGGTACGCCGGGCGGGTGCCGGACTCGTCGGGCATACCGCTGGGCCGGCAGGGCAAGCCGGATGAGATTGCGGCGACGGTGACGTTCCTGTGCACTGAGGACGGGGGGTTTATCACCGGGCAGACGGTGCACGTGAACGGGGGGCAGGGGTATTTCGGGTGAGGCCAACCATTACAGGTTGCGGAGGAAATTTGCGACTTCTTTGAATGCAGAGGAGTTCCAATTCCAAACTCGCGCTTCCGCCGCCTCGCCGATACGCAAGCCGGGATTTCGTCGGCCAGTGGATTCGTTCGGTGTGCCAGCGAAAAAACGCGGTTCCGGTCCTGCCGCCAGGTAAGCGTGTACTTTGGCTTTGGCGAGGCGGTTGGCCGAAATGGGCGGGCCTATCGTTTCGAGGCAGTCAGTGTAGGCGTCAACGCAAGCGCGTTCCTCCACGTTCTCAATTGAACTCAGGCACAGGTTTTCCAACTCGCCGGAATCCTCACCAGGCGGGATAATGAGCACGGCTACCTGCAAGCCGCGCTCGGTTGTAGGCGAAACGGGGGCGCTTGGGGCAGGCAGGTTTGCCCGTCGCAGAGAACCGATAACACTGTCGAAAGCAGACCGTGCATTATCATCAGCATCGCGTACTATTCCTATCGTGGAATAGTTTCGGAAATGAGAGCTTCGAGAGAGATTTGCCAAATGGTTGCCTAAGTTAGGTTTCCCACCATAACCTTCTATGTCCATTTCTCTAATTTCCAGTGCTTTTGCAAAAGCGGCGAAGAAACGGCGGTCTCCTTCACCTTCAACCAACAGCAGTTTTGCAATTGTGCCTGTAGGTAATGGAGATACCATCACCGCACCTCCTTACCGTATTTCATCGCGTAATCGAAAGCCTCAATGTCGTCATACGCTACGCATTCAATGCTGCCAATATCGTCGCTTCTTTGCAGCCTGAAAAACGCGAAGTCGGACGCACTCTCTTGTTCCTTGAAAGCAGAATGAGCTGCATATATGCACTCGTAGCTGTGGGTGGTGGCGAATATCTGGACGTTGAATTCTTGTGACAGATAAATAAGCCATTTCCAGACTTCCGTCAGCTTGGAATAATGCAATCCGTTCTCAATTTCATCAATGAGGATGGCAGTACCTCTAGCGTGCAGAAAAGCCAACGCTATCGTTAGCAGGCGATTTACGCCTTCGCCCATTAGTGCTACAGGAGCCATTCTGCCGATACCTGTATCGGCGTAAATCAACGATGTGCCCGTCCGGTTGGGAACTGCTGACAGACTTATTAACCGGGGTTCCAATGTTCCAACGACTTTTTCGACAATCTCCAGATGCCCCTCCCGTACAGCTTGTCCGAACGCACCCGCTAATAGATGATCGTCGAGACGGCCCCAAGTGGTTAAAATCAGAGACCGGGCAAATCGTACCCCATTATCGGAAATGTCCCACTGCAACGGGCCGGGGCTGGCCACAGCGGACATTGGGTCGGGCTGTACCCAAATCCGCGCTGATGCACGGATTTCTTTTTCGTCCTCATACTCAAACACCAACTCATCGCGAAACTCGCTGCTAAATATCATACGAGCAGTTTGTGGCGCTTCCATGGTGGCTTGTACCGCTGGGACGCTACTTGCAGCACGCGGTTGCCGTCTTACCGTCAATACTCGCTGAGCATCATCCCAGTCGCCCGTCGCTTTAAACTTTATGTGCCTATCAGTCCGATACTTATAAAACAGATCGGAGAAAAATTCCCCCGGTTCAATCCCTGGCAAGCCGCGTTCAGCACTCATGTACCGTGCGATTAGGGGTTCAGTAGGCATGGAGTGTAAGGTCAGCGCCTCCAGCAGCGCCGTCTTGCCGGCGTTGTTCTGGCCCGCGATCAGGTTGACGCGGGCCAGGGGTTCCACCGTCAGTTGGTCGAACAGGCGGAAGTTTTCGATGGTGAAGGACGTGTACATGATTTCGCCGGCCTTTAGGCAGGCCGCACCCGTATCTCCCGCAAATCGCCGGCGATTATCAGTTCCGCTTCGGTCTGTTCCTGGATGTCCTCGGGGGACCAGCCGGGGGCGTTTTCTTTCAGCATGAACCCGGCCTCCGTAATCTCGAAGAGGCCCAGGTCGGTTGCCAGGAGCTTGACTACGCCGGGGGCGGTGATGGGGAGTTTGCACTGCTTGAGGACGCGGGGGGCGCCGTTGCGCTGGTTGTGCTCCATGGCGATGAAGACGCGCTTGGCGCAGGCGGCCAGGTCCATGGCGCCGCCGATGCCGCCCCCCTTGCGTACCGGGATGCGCCAGTTGGCGAAGTCGCCATTTTCAGAGACTTCGTAGGCGCCCATCACCGTGACGTCCACCATGCCCTTGCGGATGAGGCCGAAGGAATCGGCGTGGTGGACGATGGCCATGCCAGGCAGGGCGACTACGTTCTGGCCGCCGGCGTTGACCAGGTGCTTGTCTTCCTCGCCGGCGGGGGCCAGCGGGCCGTAGCCGATGACGCCGTTCTCGGAGTGGAAGATGATCTCCTTGTCCGGCTCGCACTCCAGGTAGTTGGAGCATAGTGTCGGCATACCTACGCCCAGGTTCACAATCCAGCCGTCTTGGAACTCCATGGCCAGGCGGTCGCACATCGTCTGCCGGGACAGGCGGGGCTTGTCGGCGGTAGTCATCGTCGCACTCCTTTAGTTTCCCAATAGGTTCACGGGTGCAGGGTAGAGGCGAATGATTATTCGCCCCTACGTGGTGGCGATTGGTCAGTCCCAGAGGCCGTTCTCGGGGATTTTCACGATGCGGTCAACGTAAACGCCGGGGACGTGGACGCAGTCGGGATCGATCTCGCCCGGCTCGACGATGCTGTCCTCCACCTCGACGACGGTGACGTCGGCGGCCATGGCCATGATGGGATTGAAGTTGCGCTGGGTGAGGCGGAATTGCAGGTTGCCGAAGGTGTCGGCGCGGTAGGCGCGGATGAGGGCGAAGTCGGCCGGCAGGGGATATTCCAGCACGTAGGTGCGGCCGTTGATTTCCCGGTGTTCCTTGCCCTCGGCCAGCTCGGTGCCCACGCTGGCGGGGGTGTAGAAGGCGCCGATGCCGGCGGCGGCGGCGCGCATCCGCTCGGCCAGGGTGCCCTGGGGCACCAGCTCGGCGTCAAGCTCGCCGTCGTTGTACATCTGCACGAAGGGGGTAATCTGCGACGGGTGCGTGGGCGCGGTGAAGGCGCAGATCATCTTTTTGACCTGGCCGGCTTCGATTAGAGTGCCCACGTCCACCCGCTCATCTAGGCTGCCGGCGTTGTTGGAGATGCCGGTGAGTTCCTTGATGCCCAAGCGATGCACGGCGGCCAGCAGGTTGCGGGCCAGCCCGACGTTGCCGAAACCGGGCGACATGAACGTCATGCCGTCCTTCAGGTCGGCCACGGCGGAATCGAAATCGGGATAAACCTTGTTCTTCATTGGGATTGGCTCCCATTCGGGTTTTGCCGGCATCCCGCCGGCGCCGCCCATTATACAAGCAACCGGAAGGCTGGCAATCCGTTGTCTGAAGCGCGCTCACCGGCGCGTTGCTTTATGACGTGGGGCTACGTACAATCTGGTAACCGCAACGTGCCATCAGCCGGCGCAAAGCGCGCCCAAGACCCGAGGAGAGGCGAATTGACCACCGCAGAACAGACCGAAATCATCCTCTACACTCACCCCGACTGCCCGTTTTCGGCGCAGGCCAAGATGCACTATCGCCGCCAGCGGGTACCCTACACCGAGATTGACGTGTCCAAGCAGCCCGACCAGGTGCCGGCCCTGCTGGAACTGTCCGGCGGAGAGCGGATAACGCCGATCATCGTGGAGAACGGCGCGGTCACCATCGGCTTTGAAGGCGGTTATTGAGACTTCTGATCCCGGGGTCGTGGGCCCCGAAAAACCGCCCGAAAATAGCGCCAATCCACCGTTGCGCTAATGGAACGTGCGTGCTAAACTCTTGGCAAGCGCAATTGAGCAGCACGGGAGGCTAAACGATGGCGATCAACCCCGAAACCCTCAACCTGGATAAGAACAAACTGGCGGCGCTGGAGCTTGCCCTGGGCAAGATCGAGAAGGACCATGGCCGCGGCGCCGTGATGCGCGGCAACGAGCAGGTGGCGCACCTGATTACCAACGTCATCCCCACGGGCTCCCTGTCGCTGGACCTGGCCCTGGGCGTGGGGGGATTGCCGCGGGGACGGGTCACCGAGATCTACGGCGGCGAGTCGGCGGGCAAGTCCACCCTGGCCATCCACGTTATGACGGAGACGCAACGGATGGGCGGCCTGGCCGCGTACATCGACGCCGAGCACGCTCTGGACCCGCAGTATGCCACCAATTGCGGCCTGGACCTGGACAACCTGCTCATCTCCCAGCCCGACTCGGCCGAGCAGGCCCTGGACATCACCGAGCAGTTGGTGCGCAGCGGGGCCGTGGATTCCGTCGTCATCGACAGTGTGGCCGCCCTCGTCCCGCAAGCCGAAATCGAGGGCGACATGGGCGATGTACACGTCGGAATGCAGGCCCGGTTGATGTCCCAGGCCTTGCGCAAGCTGACCGCCACCATCAACCATTCCCGCACCGCCGTGGTGTTCATCAACCAGATCCGCGAGAAGATCGGCATCAGCTACGGCAGCCCGGAGGTTACGCCGGGCGGGCGGGCCCTGAAGTTCTACAGTTCCGTCCGCATCGACCTGCGCCGCACCGAATCGCTCAAGCAGGGATCGGAAATCATCGGCAGTCGGGTCCGGGCGCGTATCGTGAAGAACAAGGTGGCCGCGCCTTTCCGGGTGGCCGAGTTCGACATCATGTTCAACCAGGGCATCAGCAAGATGGGCGACCTGTTGGACATCGGCGTGAACCAGGGCCACATCAAAAAGGCCGGCGCATTCTACTCCTACGGGGATACCCGTCTGGGTCAGGGCCGGGAGAACTCCAAGAACTTCCTGTTGGAACGCTCCGACATCGCGGACGAGATTGAGGCGCTGATCCGGGGCGAAGACGTGCCGGAAGAGGACTTGCCCGATGGGGACGCCAACGGCCATCAGGCAGCAGCATCCGGAGGCGCGGCCCACGTCGCCAACCTGGACACGGTCAGCCTGAACTAGGGCCTCGCGCGTACCCATTTGGGGAATGTCAGAAGCAGGATTTATCGGATTGAAAGGATTTACAGGATTGGATGAGCCGCTGCCGGCAGACAATCTCAATCCTGACAATCCGTCAAATCCTGGAAATCCTGCTTCTGACAATCTACCAAACTGGGTACGCTTGAAGGTTCGAGCCTGTTGCCATTTACCGACGTTCCTGCTTGCGCAGGACGACGGTGTGATTTTCAGCATGACAACCGATGAATACAGCGATCCTTACGCCAGGGCAATGCGAACCGCCCTCGGCTACGTAAGCTTCAAACCGCGGTCAATCTCTGAAGTACGCAAACGGGTGGGCCGCGATTTCGACCAACCCGTAGTGGAGCGCGTACTGGATTCTCTGAAACGCTACGGTTATCTGGATGATGCCGAATATGCCAGGCAGTGGCGCCGTACCCGGGATAAGCGCAAGCCTCGGGGAGCGTTCCTGCTGCGCCGCGAGTTGCGCGCCAAAGGGGTGGCCGACGACCTAATCAACGATGCCCTGGACGGGTTGGACGAAACGGGCAACGCCTACCGGGCCAGCCAGCGGAGGGCAGAACGCTGGTTGAGCGACGGCTCAATGCCATACACGACCTTTCAGCGCAAGATGCGCGATTACCTGAGCCGACGCGGCTTCCCGACGGGCATAACCCGTGATACGGCCAATCGTCTTTGGCGGGATTACCGCCCCCAGGATTAGCGTATTAGTACTTTCTGGATTCTCGCTTTCGCCGGAATGACGGATAGAATTCAAAACGACGCATAGAATTCAAAACGTCAACAGAACCTACAGACGCACCCGCGCGATGGCGATGAGCACTCCACCAATCAGGGCGAGGATACCCCACAGGCTCAAAACCAGCCCGCTGGTCATAAACATCGCGAACAACGTCGTCAGCACCACCGTGCCGCCGGCAATGTACATGAGGCCCCGGCTGCGTTTGAGGTTGACCACGCGGCTGATGATCTCCCCGGCCGCGTATCCCACGGCCAGGGGCGTCACGATAAGGGACAGGAACCACGTCCCCGTGAAGAACCCCAGGGTGAGCCACAGGATCACTCCCAGCACCACCAGGACTGCCGCCACCACCAACGCCTTGGCATAATTCGACGGTTTGACGTCGAAGGTTGGCAGGGGCACCGGCCGGCCGCACTCCCGGCAGCGTATCCCCACCGGGGCTTGCACCAGGCATTCGGTGCAAATGGGACGCCGGCACTGGCTACAGGACAACCCGGTCGGAACCGTCGGGTGCCAGTGGCAGGTCATGGTTTGCGGTTCGGTTTGCCGTTCTGCCATGGTGTAATCAGATCGTATTGTTGCCGTTGCCGCCGGCGCGGGCCAGCCATTGCTCCCGGTCAGCGATGTCCCGGTCCCGCAGCAGGCGATTGACCAGCACGGAGTTGCGGGGGATGTCCCTTGGCATGGGGCCGCCGTTGGACGCCAAGCGTTTGACCAGGATAAGGCCCACGCCAGCCGCGGCGTACACCGAATATTGCTGCGGGGATCCTACCAGAACCCAATCGCCGGGCCAGAGCAGGCACGCCAATGGCAACAGGATCATCACCGCCAGCAGGGACTCGGCGGAGCGGCGAGAGGCCAACCAGACGCCGAGGTAAGCGACCAGGGCGGCGATGAACAGGGATGGCGAGATCCCGACTACGCCGCCGGCCCAGACCCCGACGCTGCGCCCCCCGGTGAACCGCAGAAAGGGTGACCAGGCGTTGCCCAGCACGGTGAACAACGGCGTGACGGTGAGCAGCCACGGTTGTTCGCCCAGGCCAAATACGTATTGCCCGACCAGAACGGGGGCGGCGCCCCGGGTCAGGTCAATGACGACTACCACGGGCAGCCACCGCCGGCCCAATTGGCTGGCGAGGTTGCTGCCCCCCACGTTGCCGCTGCCGTGGCGGCGAAGGTCGATGCCACCCAGCGCACGGCCAAGCAGGTAGGATACGGGCATTGCTCCAATGAGGTAGGCGGACGCCCACAACCCGATGACGAGGGGCAAGGTCGGTGCGAGCATGGAATTGCGGGTTGCCAGGGGGTGTCGTCAAATTATCCTGTCATTCTGGCGGAAGCCGGAATCCAGGCGTTTCCGCAAGCAGATCGTTCTGCAACAGCAGGGGATTCTGGATTCCCGCTTTCGCGGGAATGACGGAAATAGAGCGGTTTGACGCTTGGTGACTCAACTTGATGACACCCCCTAACGAGCGGCGGCGAGCATACGGGCGGCTTCCTCCAGGCGTTCCACGGATTCCATGGGCGGCCCGTTGACGCCGGGCAGGGGTTCCCGGGAATTGCCGCTGTGGTGATAGTCGCTGCCGCCGCAGGGAATGAGGTCATAGGCCCGCGCCACGTCGGCCAGCCAGTCCACCGTCGCCGCGTCGTACATAGCGTAATGCACTTCCATGCCGTGCAAACCAGCGGCTTTCAGCTCTTCCACGGTTTCGATCAGCGACTGCTCCGGCTCCGGCTCATTGCCCCGACGCTCAAACCACGGGTGGGCGAACACGGCCACTCCGCCCACGTCGTTGAGCAATTTCACCGCGTCGGGCGGGGTCAACTTGGCGCGCTCCACGTAGGCTTTGCCGTTGCGCCCCAGGTAATCGCGGAACGCCTCCGAGGGTTCGGGGAAGTAGCCTTTTTCGACAAGGGCCTGGGCGATGTGGGGCCGCCCTACCGAGGCGTCGCCGGCGATCTCCAACACCTTTTCCCATTCAATCTCCATCCCGAACTCGGCGAGCTTGCGGACCATGCCCTCGCCCCGGGCCAGGCGGCCCTCGCGGAACCGGGCCAGTATTTCCTGGAAACCGGGATCTGCCACGTCCATGAAGTAACCCAGCATATGCACTTCGCCGCCGGGCACGTCGCAGCTCAGTTCGATGCCGGGAATGAGCCGCATTCCGGGGATCCGGTTCACTGCCTGCTGGGCCTCAACCAGGCCGGCGGTGGTGTCGTGGTCGCTGACCGAGATGGTGCGCAGGCCCTTGGAGGCGGCGAGTTCGACCAGTTCGGTGGGCGTCAGTCGCCCGTCGGACGCGGTGGTGTGCAGGTGAAGGTCAACGGTTATGGGCATCAGCGCTCCCCGGTCATTGTCAGATCAGTCAATCTTGCGGTCAATACGCACGATGTCAACGGCGTGGCCGCTGTCGTCATCCACGTCAATCAGCACCGAGTTCAGAATGCACGTGCCCGAAGCCGGCTCGAAGCGTTGCGGCAGGCCGGTGCGGAACCGTTCCAGCACGGGCGCGACCTCCGTGCCGATCACCGAGTCCAGAGGGCCGGTCATTCCCAGGTCGCTGACGTAGGCGGCGCCGCCGGGCATGATGCGCGCGTCGGCGGTGGCAACGTGGGTATGGGTGCCCACCACCGCGCTGACCCGCCCGTCCAGATACCAGGCCAGTCCTTGCTTTTCGGAAGTGGCTTCGGCGTGGAAGTCCACCACCACCTTGCGGGGGGCGTATCCCAGTTCAGTCTCGGCCTCGGCCAGGCGCCGGTCGGCCTCACGGAAGGGGCAGTCGATGGGCGGCATGAAAACCCGGCCTTGCAGGTTCAGGACCATCACGTCGCCGAACATCATCCAGCCCCGGCCCGGCGCGCCGTAGTAGTTGGCGGGCCGCAGCAGGGGCAGTTCGTCCATGTGGGGCAGGATGTCCTTCTTGTCCCAGATGTGGTTGCCCGACGTCATCACGTCAACGCCGGCTTGCAGCAGGGCGTTGGCGGTCTTGGGGGTCAGGCCGAAACCGCCGGCGGTGTTCTCGGCGTTGGCAGTCACCAGGTCAACGTCCAGTTCCCGGCGCAACTGAGGCAGCAGCCGGGACAACGCCCGGCGCCCCGGCCTTCCGATGATGTCCCCAATCATCAAAACTCGCATAAGTAGCACCCGTAGGGGCGAATAATTATTCGCCCCTACAAAATTGGTCGATCACTCCCGGTCAGGTTAGCGGGCGATGCTCTCCTCGCGGGTTTCGCGGATCACCGTAACCTTGATCTGGCCGGGGAATTGCAGTTCTTTGGAAACCCGGCCGGCGATGTCCCGGGCCAGGCTGGCGCAGGCCACGTCGTCCACGTCGTCGGGACTGACCATCACCCGCACTTCGCGGCCGGCCTGTATGGCAAAGGCGCGCTGGACGCCGTCGAAACTGTAGGCGGTGTCCTCCAGCTCCCGAAGGCGTCGGGTGTACTGCTCGATGGACTCCTTGCGCGCGCCAGGGCGGGCGGCGCTGATGCCATCGGCGGCAGCCACCAGGAACGACTCGATGCTGGAATGGTCGTCGTCGTGGTGTTCCCGGACACAGTTGCAGACCAATGAGCCGACACCGTTGCGGGTGGTCAGGTCGTAGCCGATCTCGGCGTGGGGGCCGGGTATCTCGTGGGTCAGGGCTTTCCCGATGTCGTGGAGCAGGCCGCCGGCCTTGGCGATCTGCACGTTGGCGCCGACTTCGGAGGCCAGCATACCGGAGAGCAGGCCCACTTCGATGGAGTGGGTCAGCACGTTTTCGCCGTAGCTGTAACGGAACTTGAGCCGTCCCAACAGCCGGATCAGCTCGGGGTCCAGCCCGCTCACGCCCACCTCAAAGGTGGCTTCCTCGCCGGCCCTCCAGATGGTGTCTTCAATTTCGCGCATGGCGCGGTTGACGCTTTCCTCAATGCGCGCCGGTTGAATACGCCCGTCTTTGACCAGTTGGGTCAGCGCCAGCTTGGCGATTTCCCGGCGCACCGGGTCAAAGCAGGATAGCGTTACGATTCCAGGCGTGTCATCGACGATGATGTCAACGCCGGTCTGGGCTTCCAAAGCCCGTATGTTACGTCCTTCGCGGCCGATGAGACGACCCTTCATCTCATCGTTGGGCAGGGAAACAACAGATGTCGTGCTCTCCGACACAACGTCGGTAGCCAGACGATTTATGGCGAGGGTGAGGATGCGACGGGCGTTGTCATCCGCCCGGGTTTGGTGTTCCTTCTCCAGCTCGTAGTAGCGGCGAGCCAGTTCGTGGGAAGCCTCCTCTTCGCCGCGTTTCAGCACGATGTCTCGCGCTTCATCGATAGACAGCGATGCAATGCGTTCCAACTCGCGGTTATGCTGGAGTTTCAGATCCTCGGCTTTTTTCAAAGCGGACTGGGCGTTTGTTTCGCGCTGTTCCAGTTCGGCTTCTTGATTCTCCAGAGATTCCAGTTTGCGGTCGAGCTGTTCCTCACGTTGGATGTGACGGCGCTCCATGCGGTTGAGTTCGCGCCGTTGTTCCTTGATTTCACGGTCCCCGGCCTCGCGGATCTTGAGCGCTTCTTCCTGGGCTTCGAGCAGAATGGCGCGCTTTTCGTCTTCGGCCTGGGTTACAGTGTTGGCAGCCTCCTCAAGGCTGCGTTGCAGTCTGTTATCGCCTTTTTTGGTGGATAGCAGCAGCCAAACCACTGCTGCTACGCCTGTTGCTAACCCTGCGACCGCCAGGACGACGAGGATAATAGTGGTGACCATAGGCCCTCCTCTGTCGTTCCGAGCGTTGGCTCGGGATATTTTTGCCCTGCACTTATCCTAGTGGCTGGCCTACCGCAAAGTCAAGAATTGTTCCCGTCCGTAACTGTTCAGAATTGGCAGGATTCCTTAATGGTATTATGCCGACTGCGTGGCGTCCCGCGACCTAACCCGCCGCCAACGTGGCCTGGAAAGACGAAGCGACCGTGCTCATAGACCTCCACACCCACACCTACCCCAAATCCGACGATAGCTTTGTGTCCGCCGACGAGTTGGTGGACGCGGCCCGCGTCGCCGGATTGGACGGCGTTTGCATCACGGAACACGATGATTTCTGGACGCCGGACGCCGCCGCTGCGTTGACCCGTCGTCACGGCATCCTGGTACTGCCCGGCGCGGAGATCAATACCGACGCGGGACACGTACTCGTCTTCGGGTTGCATCGCTACCGTTTCGGGATGCACAAGCCCGCCTTCCTGCGGGCCGAAGCCGACAGCCTGGGAGCCGTCCTCATCGCCGCCCATCCCTATCGTCGTCGTTTCCTGGCCGGCCCGGGCAGCGACCCTGATGTCCGCGCCGAGATGCTGCAACGGGCCGTTTCCGACCCCATGCTCCGCCTGTTTGATGCCGTTGAATCTCGCAACGGACGGGGAGCCGACGCCGAAAACCGTTTTGCCGAAGACCTGCGCTGCCAACTCGCCCGGCCCGGCACCGGCGGCAGCGATACCCATTACCGGCACCAGATGGGCACCGCCGCAACCCTGTTCCAGCGTCGCATTACTTCGTTGGATGACCTGATCGCTGAGCTCAAGGCCGGCCGGATGCGGCCCGTTGACCTGACCACCGCGAGGCAGCCCATACCTTCAGCGTGTTGATATGCCGCCGGTCCTGGAAATTCAAGACTTGCACGTGGAATTCCGCGTGCCCAACGGCGTCGTTCACGCCGTCAACGGCGTCTCCCTGGCCCAGGAAGAGGAGGAGGTATTTTGCGTCGTCGGCGAAAGCGGCGCCGGCAAGAGCGCGCTGGCCCTGGCCGTGATGGGCCTGCTTCCCGACAACGGGGCAATCACCGGCGGGCGGATACTTTTCGACGGCGTTGACCTGGTGAACGCGCCGGATGAACACCTGCGCCAGTTGCGCGGCAAAGCTATGTCGTTGGTCTTTCAGGATGCCCAGTCCGCCCTGAACCCGGTGCAGACCATCGGCCAGCAGCTCACCGAGGTCATCATCACCCACTCCAACCTGAATCGCCGGGCCGCCGGCGGAGTGTGCCAGGAGATGCTGCGCGAGCTGGGCGTCCCCGACCCCCGCCGCATGATGGGAGCTTATCCGTTCACCCTCAGTGGCGGCCAGTGCCAGCGCGTCATGCTGGCCATGGCTCTGGTCATGCGCCCGCGCCTGCTCATTGCCGACGAGGTGACTTCCAGCGTTGACGTTACCTTGCAGGCCGAGATACTGGAACGGCTCAAGGAACTGAGCCGGGATTCCAAGTCCGCCATCCTGCTCATCACCCACGACATGGGCGTGGTGGCCAATATGGCCCGCCGGGTGGGAGTGATGTACGCGGGGCACCTGGTGGAAAGCGCCGATTTGCTGCCTATCTTCCAGCAGCCGCGCCATCCCTACACCTGGTCCCTGCTGCAAACGCTGCCCCGGCTGGACGCCGCCGGGCGTCGCCTCCAGGCTCTGCGGGGTACGCCACCCGATCTGATCAACCTGTCTGAGCAGTGCCCCTTCCTGCCCCGCTGCCCCAAGGCGCTGAATAGCTGTCGCGTGGAGCCGACGCCGGGGCTGTCGGAAATGGATGCCCGGCATTGGGCCGCTTGCTACAACCCGGTGACGTACTCGTGACTGGTTAGTCCCCCGTATCCAGCCAGTGAGGTCGTATGTTGACCTCGCCGCCTTCTCGAAAGTCTATCGTCAGCAAGCAATTGGTGAGTAGCGCGTTGCCAACCAGAGGGTTGCCGTCAACCTGATGAACTAACACGGCGCGAAGGTCGCCGAACCAGGATACCACCGCGCCGTAGATATACACAGATTGCCTTCCCGTCGCCAGCCTGATCTGCCGTTGACCCTGGTAGGTCAAGCCAAGTTCCTGGATAATGCTGTCCGGTAGAGCCAACGCTCCGGTGAATCCGGTATCAACAACGACTTCCAGCGTCTGGAAGTTCATGTCAGTGCCGGAAACCGCGACCTCAATGCGCGGTTCCCAGAGGATAATGGGGCCTTCTCGCCCCAAAATGCTGACCGTTCCTCTAATCACTGCCCTTACGTCTCCAAGGCAAGGTTGCTGGGCAAGGTTTGGGGGGAAGTCGGTTGTTTGCCGCTCTTGCTCCTCCGGGGCAAAGGCTCAATTACGCCGCCGCCGATGGAACCGGTTACAGGATAACCGACCCATTCCGCCCAAGTGTACGCATCCGGGCGGCGTTCCCGCAGGCGGGTCGTTACGGTCCAGTCATCTTCGCCGGCGGCGCCTATCTCGTAGTCGCCGCTCTTCACGTCTATGACCACCATATGGCCCCAGTAATTATCCTCCATTACATCGCGGATTTTTTCGTACATCGCCTGCCCAATGGCGGCGGCTTCACCTTTTTTGAACTCCATACTTGCACCTCACTTGCCGTTAGATAAGATCTGCAATTCTATGGTAGAACAACCCCTCCAGACCTAACGGCCCGTCGCCAAATCCGCGGCCAGCAGTTGCAGCGACACGGCCGGCTCCAGCCGCCCCTGCTTGATGGCCAGGTCGCTTTCCAGCACCCGGCGGTACTTGCGGGATATGTCCTGCAACGACATCCGTCGCGCCTGGCCCAGGGTCTTGCGCACCACGAAGTCGGAGTTAGTGCCCATGCGCTTGCCGAGTTCGGCTTGGGGGACGCCCCGGTCGGTCAGGTCGCGGGCCAAGGCCAGCAGGCGGAGCTGCCGCTCGATCATGGCGATGATGTACAGGGGTTCGTGTCCGTCCTGCATCAGCTGCATCAGCAGGCGCAAGGCCGGGCCAGGCTGCCCGTCCACCATGGCGTCCACGGCGGCGAAGACGTTGGCTTCCTGGGCGTGGGAAACCATATAGCGCACGTCGGCGTCGTTGATGTCCCGTCCGGCGGCGTACAGGGACAGTTTTTCCAGCTCCCGGTCAATGGTCCACAGGTCGCCGCCCACCATCTCAGCCATGGCCTGTATCGCCGGCGGCGTGATGGACGATCCCTTTGCTTCAGCTCGCTGCTTAATCCACTGGCTCAACGCCGTGCCGTTTGGGGTGGCCTGTCGGTGGATAGCGCAATGCTCCGCCAGCGTGCGCAGGAGCGGGTTGCCCTGCGCTACGTCGCCGTCAATCAGGATCAGCAGCGTGGTATCCGGCAGGTTGGGTATGGCGTCGGTAAGTTGCGCCCATCCGCCGGACGCCGCTCGCTGTCGCCGCCCGCCGGACCGTCCGCCGCTGCCCGAACCCTCCTGCGTTGCCAGAACGCCCTCCAATTCCACCAGCCGCATGGTGTCCAGGAAGGGCAGGGAGTTGCACATCGCCAGCGCTTCCTCGGGCCGGGCCTGCGCCGCCGTCGCCCGGTGCCGGTTGGACTCCATCAGGTCGCCGGCGCCCGACTCTTCCTTGATGCGGCGGACTTGTTCCGCCACCAGGAAGGTATCGCCGTACACTACGTGGGCCGGCATGGTGTGCTCAGCTTACGAGATTGCCGCGCTGCGCTCGCAATGACAATGGGCAGGTCAGTTCTCCACCAACTCGGTCAGCACGCCGAACACGGACCGGGGATGCACGAAGGCGATGGTTCCCGATAGCCCATGCCGGGGTTCGCTGTCAATCAATGACAACCCGTTGGCTCCCAGGATTTTCAGCTTGCCGGCGATGTCGTCCACATTCAGGGCCAGGTGGTGCAAGCCCTCGCCGCGGCGCTCGATGAAGCGACCGACCGCGCTCTCCGGCGAAGTGGGTTCCAGCAACTCCAGGCGGGTTTGCCCGATTTCGATGAGGCAGGCCCGCACGGCCTGGTCGTCCAGTTCGACCACCTCGGCGTCGGGCGCGCCGAAGTTGGCGGCGAAGAAGTCCAGCGCGGCGCGGATGTCATTCACCGCGACGCCCACGTGATCAATGTAGTTGACGGCGCAGATTTTGGTCATTTAGGTTTTCGCCCTCACCCCAACCCTCTCCCATCAAGGGAGAGGTAGCTTCTAGGTTTTACGATCTTGGACGGCTAGACAGGATATTGGGCCAGCACCTGGCGAGCGATAATCATGCGTTGCACTTCCGACGTGCCTTCGTAGATCGTCGTCACCCTGGCGTCGCGGAAGATGCGTTCGATGCGGGACTCCTTGAAGACACCGATGCCGCCGTGGATCTGCATGGCTTCGTAGGCCGCCTTGTTGCAGTTTTCCGACGCCAGCAGCTTGGCCATGGACGCCTCGTTGATGAAGGGCAATCCCTGATCTCGAAGGGTGGCGGCGTGCATGGTGGCGACGCGGGCGGAGTGGACGCCGGTAGCGATGTCGGCCAGCTTGAACTGGATGGCCTGGTGTCCGGCCAGGGGACGCCCGAAGGACTGGCGCAGCTGGGCGTAGCGAACGGCCTCTTCCAGGGCGGCCTGGCCGATGCCTACGCACTGGGCGGCGATGGAGATGCGGCTGGAGTCGAGGATGTCCATGGCGTAGCGGAACCCCATGCCCTCCTCGCCAATGATGTTCTCCGCCGGTATCTCAGCGTCGTCGAACACGATTTCGCAGGTGCTGGAGGCCCGAATGCCCATCTTGTTGTGCTGAGGGTTGATCTGCATTCCCTTGATGCCGGCCGGCACGATGAAGGCGCAGACGCCCCGGTAGCCGATGGAGCGGTCCTGATTGGCGAACACCACCAGCGTCTCGGCAACCTCAGCGTTGGTGATGAACTGCTTGGAGCCGTTGAGCACCCAGGAACCGTTGCGTCGCGTGGCAGTGGTGGCCATGGCCGCCGCGTCGGAGCCGCTGCCCGGCTCGGTGAGCGCCCAGGCGGCGATGCCTTTGCCGGAGGCCAGGGACGGGACGTACTGCTGCTTCTGCTCCTCGTTGCCGAAGCGGGCGATGGTCTCCAGGCCCAGGCCCAGGTGCGCCGCCAGGGTCACGCTGGCCGCGACGTCGGCGCGCGCCATTTCTTCAATGGCGATGGACGACTGGCGGAACCCGCCGCCGCTGCCGCCGTAGGCCGGGTCAACGCCGATGCCGGTCAGCCCCAGCCGGGCCATTCCTTCCCAATTCTCGTGGGAAAACTCGGCCTTCTCGTCCAGCTCGGCAGAGCGGGGCATGACTTCCCGTTCCGCAAAATCCCGAACCAGGTTTTGCAGCATCTTTTCGTCTTCGGTAAGCATCAGGTCGGTCACGGTGGGCCTCCGGGTCTAGGTCTAGGTCGTGGGCAGAAACGGGTCAAGATTCGTCGATGACGGTAATGAGCCGTCGCACTATGATGACGAGCCGGTCAAGTTGTGAGCGGGTAAAATCAATGTCAAAGTAGTAGTCCGCATCTGCGCGTATTCCATGAGCCGCGCGCAGGCGACGCCGGACGCGTCGCCCATCGTTCGCGTCAGTATAGTCGTTGCGATAGCGTTCCCAGCCCATTTGCAGAAGGCGATGCGTTTTACGAGGGCTTGGGCCATCAGAAGGAATCTCATTCCAATAGAAGCGCCAATCCCGGTCTGTGGTTTTGCCTTCCAAAGCCTCGCCGGCATAGTGAAAAAACGCATAGTACAGGGCATGAGCCGCGATGCGCCATTCATACTCATCTGCGGCTGAAGCGGCTAGAGCGAATGCTCGGGCCAGTGCTTGATGTGTTGGAACCAAATCGGTTCATCTCCCACGATGTGAGGAGCTATCGCCCCGTAGGACAGAGCTAACCGGTCGCAAAGAATTCTTTTTTCCGCAGGGAGGAGTGTAGCGTCGAAGCGGTCTTCCCGATCTGACAACACGTCTTCCCAATCCAGTTGCTCTTCCGGGGACATTTCATCCGGGGCTTCGCAGTGGAAGGCGATAAGCAAAGGCTCGTCAGCGTAGGCATCGTAATACACGGACACCGACTTTAACGGCGGCAGCGGCTCCACCAGCAGCGCGTCCGCGTAACGCGCGATGAAGTCCAGCGTTGCCGGCAACTCATACTTGAGCACCCACGGGTCTATGTTCGTGACCACGTGCGGCGGCAGATGGCCAAAGGCAGTGAACTGTTTGGTCGTAGTCATGTCAGAACTTTTAAATCCCGGAAGACGAACCGAAGGAAGTTTGTTCAGGGTCTGGCTGTGGGGATTCACCTCAACGCCGGCCTATGCCATGGCCGTAACTCCCAGCAATGGCTCGGCGTTGGCCGCTCCATAAACAATGGTGCCACCAACGATTTCGTCCATGAACTCGATCTCGCCGGTGGTAATGTCCATTCTAATCGTACGGCCGTCGGCGCGGTGTCCTTTTGGGACTAGTCCGATGGCTTCCAGGTGCTGACGGGGTACCATACAGTCGATTGCCCCGGTGTCCACCAGGAACGGCCCCTGCCAAACCCGGTCGGGTTCGGCAGGGTTCCTGATTTTCACATTGATGCGGGTAATGCCCATTTGGTAGGCCCTCCAGCGTTCTAATTGCAGTGTATCACAGGGCTGCCGCAGGTTCGTATTCGCCGAACACGTTGCGCAGCACCTCGCAGATTTCGCCCAGGGTGGCATACTTTTCCACGCAGTCCATCATCAGCGGGATGGTGTTGGCGTCGGGGGAGCGGGCGGCGTCGGCCAGGCGGGCCAGGCTGATCTGCACCGCCATGTTGTCGCGGTTGCGGCGCAGGGTCTTGAGACGCTCCACTTGTTCGGCAGTGGCGGTGGCGTCCACACGCAGCAGGTCGGCGATGGGCGGAGTTTCGGTGACGTACTGGTTGACGCCGACCACGACGCGCTCGTTATTGTCCACCTCGCGCTGGTGACGGAAGGCAGCGTCGCCAATTTCGCGCACCTGGAACCCGTCTTCGATGGCGGCCACCGCGCCGCCCATGTCGTCGATGCGCCGGATGTACTCCAGGACGTCGTCTTCCAGGCGGTCGGTCAAGTTCTCCACGTACCAGGAGCCACCCAAGGGGTCCACGACGTCGGCGGCGCCGCTTTCGTGAGCGAGGATCTGCTGGGTGCGCAAGGATAGCTGGGCCGATTCCTCGGTGGGCAGGCTGAGGGCTTCGTCGCGGGAGTTGACGTGCAGGGATTGGGTGCCGCCCAATACGGCGGCCAGGGCCTGCACGGTGCTGCGGATCACGTTGTTGTCGGGCTGCTGCGCGGTGAGGGTTACGCCGGCGGTCTGGGTGTGGAACCGCAGCATCATAGAGCGGGGGTTTTTGGCGCCGAAACGGTCGCGCATAATCCTGGCCCACAGGCGGCGGGCGGCGCGGAACTTGGCGACTTCCTCAAAGAGGTTGTTCTGCGCCACGAAGAAGAAGGACAGCCGCGGCGCGAAGTCGTCAACGGGCAGCCCGGCGTCCACAGCGGACTGCACGTAGGCGATGGCGTTGGCAAAGGTGAAGGCCAACTCCTGGGTGGCGGTGGCCCCGGCCTCCCTCATGTGGTAGCCACTGATGCTGATGGTGTTCCAGCGGGGCACGTTCTCGGCGCAGTATTTGAACACGTCCACCACCAGGCGCATGGACGGGCGCGGCGGGTAAGCGTAGGTGCCGCGAGCGATGTACTCTTTCAGGATGTCGTTCTGGAGGGTGCCGCTCAGCTGGTCGGGGGATACGCCCTGCTTTTTGCCGGCGGAGATGTACAGGCACAGCAGCGCCGCCGCCGTGGCGTTGATGGTCATGGAGGTGCTGACTTTATCCAGCGGGATGCCGTCGAACAGGGTTTCCATGTCGGCCAGGGAGCAGATGGGTACGCCCACCTTGCCCACCTCGCCTTCGGCCAGGGGGTGGTCGCTGTCGTAGCCGATTTGCGTCGGCAGGTCGAAGGCCACCGACAGGCCGGTTTGGCCGTTCTCCAGCAGGTAGCGATAACGCTCGTTGGTGGCGGCGGCGGTGGCATAGCCGGCGTACTGACGCATGGTCCAGATGCGGCCGCGGTACATATTGGGCTGGACGCCGCGGGTGTAGGGAAATTCGCCGGGGTAGCCGATGGATTCGCGGTAATCGCCGCCGACCGCGTCGTCATCCTCGGGGGTATAGACGGTCTCCAGGCCCAGGCCGGAGTCGGTCTGGAACGCTTCCCGCCGCTCGGGGAACCGCTGCGTAACCCGCGAAAGGGTGGAGTCCTGCCATTCTTGTTTGCTCGTTGACATGCTGCCGCCTCCCGACCGGATAACGTGAGGAAATACTAAGGGCCTATTTTAGCACTTGGGCCGGCCCGGTTGGCGGGGAGATGTCAGAAGCAGGATTTGCCGGATTGATAGGATTTACAGGATTGGGTGTATCTGTATCTCCGCTGCCGAAACGTCTCCAATCCTGATAATCCTTCAAATCTTGAAAATCCTGCTTCTGACTACGCTACCCGTCGCCGTCGGCTTCCAGTCCGGGTTGCAGCGCATCTTCCGCGCCGGCGGGTGGGCCGGCGCGCCTTGCGATGGGCCCGGTAACGCGGCGGTAGAGATTGGGCACGCTCTCTTCAAACAGCATATAGACCACCGGCACCGCCACCAGCGTCAGGAAGGTGGAGCTGAGCAAGCCGCCGATGACCACGGTGGCCATTTCCGCGCCGACCAGGCCGGCCGAGTCGCTCATGGACAACGGTATCAGCGCCAGGATGGTGGTGAAGGCCGTCATCAGGATGGGCCGCACGCGCGTGCGGCCGGCGGTTATCACCGCATCCAGCGGGGCATAACCGCGCTGGCGGAGCTGTTGCACGAAGGTCAGCAGGACGATGGCGTTGGTGACTACGATGCCGATCAGCAGCAGGAAACCCATCAACGCCGGCAGGCTCAGGGAGCGGTCGGTGATGACCAGCGCCACCAGCGCGCCCACCACGGCCAGCGGCATACTCAGCACTACGATGAACGGTATCTTCATCGAACCCAGCGTAGCGACCATCACCAGGAACACCAGGGAGACGCCAACGGCCATGGCCACGTACACGTTGTTGAACTCTTCCCTGATTTCACTGAACGTGCCGCCGGAGCGCACGTTGACCCCGGCCGGCAGCGGCGTTGCCGCGACGATGGCGTCAATCCGGTCTCCGATGGCGCCGGCGTCGCGGCCGGCCAGGCCGCCGGAAATTGTCGCGGAGCGGTGGCCGTCGTAGTGGGTGATCACGTTTGGCCCTACGGTGTACTGCGTATCGGCAATGACGCCTAGGGGAATAGCTCCAGCGTTGCCGGCGATGGGAAGCAGCGGGATGTCCATGGGGTCATCCGAAGCGTCGGAAACGCCGCGAACCACCACGTCCAGCGTCTCGCCGGACAGGTCGATCTCCGTAACCTCATTGCCGCGCATCCAGGTGCGAATCTGGTTGGCCACGCTGGCCGTGGACAGGCCGTAGCGTCCGGCCTCGTTGGGGTTGATGGCGATGGTCAACTCTTCGCTGCCGTCAACGATGTTGGTCCTGACGTTGCGGACTCCCGGATCCCGCTCCACGGCGGCTTGCAGCCGGTCGGTGGCGGCGCGGACGTCTTCGTAGTGGGAGCCGGTGAGGGTGAGCCGCAATCCGCTGCCCCGGCCCGGCCCGCCGGAATCGGCGAAAACGCGAGTGGTCACATTTGGTTTTTCGGGCAGGGCGTTTCTGATCTGCTCGTCGATGTCGTCCGGCGGGTCGTCGCCCAGGACGACCGTGAAGCCGGCCCGGTCGAAAGCAGACTCGTCTCCAGATCCGAAGCTGCGGCTGCCGGCGCCCAGAGTCGCCTGGTAGCTTGCTACGGCGGTGGCGGCGACGAATTCGTCCATGACCCGCTCGACGTCATTCACCTCTTGAACCAGCCGGACGGTGGAAGGGTTGCCCTCCAGCGTAAGGTCGATGCGAATGCCCTCGGTGCGTCCCTGGGGGAACAGCTCTATGGGCAGCTCCCGGATGAGCAGCAGGCTCGCCAGAACGACGAGGATACTGAGGACGGCGGTAATCAGGCGAAAACGCAGGGCCAACCGGAGTACCGGGGTGTACACTTTTTGCAGCAGCGTGTCGCCCGGCGGCGTTCCCGGCTCGCCGGTCAGCTCTCCCCGTCGCAGGAACCACGATCCCAGCACCGGAACGGCGGTAAGCGCCACCAGGGTGGACGCCAGCAGGGACACGCATACCGTTTGGGCAAAGGGGGTAAAGAATTGCCCCACCACACCCGGCAGAAATCCCAGGGGCACGAACACCGCCACGGTGGTCAGCGTGGACGCCACCACGGGCGGGCTGACCTCCCGAGTGGCCTCGAGCGTTGCCACCGCCCGCGGGCTGCCCTCCTGGATGTGCCGGTAGATGTTCTCCAGAACGACGATGCTGTCGTCCACGATGCGGCCCATGGCAATGGCCAGCCCGGCCAGGCTCATGATGTTCAGCGTCCAGTCAAAAAGCGCCATCACCAGCATAGTTATCATCACGCTGAGTGGGATGGAAAGGGCGATGATGATGGTGGGACGCACGGCGTTGGCGACGCCGGTGAAGGGCCGGGGCCGCAGTTGCAGCAGAAACAGAAACACGGCGAGGACGACGAAAGCGAAGCCCTGCATGCCCTGGTCGATCACCTTGCCGAGCGCCTCTTCCAACCGGGGCGCCTGGGTCTCCATCACCGCGACGGCAACGTCGGTGGGAAGCTCTCCCTTCAGGTCCACCAACAGTTCGTCGATGACGCGGGTGATGTCGAGGGTGTTCCCCTCCGGCGTTTTGTGTACGTCCAGGCCGATACTGGGCTGGCCGTTGGTGCGGGAGACGGTGCGGGCTTCGGGGGTGTCCACGCGCACGTCGGCTACCTCCGCCAGGCTGATGGGCGTGGCGTTGCCACCGGCGGGGCGATTGGGGCCGGCAGAGCCGCCGTCCCGGGAGAAGCCCACCGGCAGTTGCCGAATGGCGTCCAGGTTGGTGTAGCCGTGGAAAGCGCGCACGGTTATGGCCCCGTCGCGGGAGGTCACGCTTCCGGTGTTGACATCCACCGCGTTTCCCTGGAGAGCGCCGATGACGTTCTGGATAGTCAGTCCATAGGTATCCAGCGGAACCGGGTCCACCGTTACGAACACCTGCTCGGCCACGGCGCCCTCGATAGCAACGTCGAACACGCCGGGCACGGCCTGAAGCCGCGGTATAATCTGTCGCTCGACCACTCGCACCAGGTCGGGGATGTCCCGCTGGCCCGATACGCTCAGCTCCATCACGGGCCGCTGGTTGGGCGTGAGTTCGTAGATGCGCGGGTCCCCGGCGGCGTCGGGCAGGCGGACGCCGGACACGCGGCTGACGATTTCCGCCTCCGCCTCTTCGATGTCAACGTTGTTCTCGAAGCTGGCCCGCACCTGCGAGCGGTTGGAGCGGGACGTTGACGTAACCTCCTTGAGGCCCTCCATCCCGATAATCAGGTCTTCAATGGGCTTGGTTACTTCCTCCGCCACCTGGTACGGGGCGCCCTGCTGATAGGTGGTTACGATGTTGATGACCCGCAGGCTGATTTCGGGGAACAGCTCCTGCTGCAACTGCTGGTAGGCGTACACGCCGCCGACCAGCACCAGTACCAGCGCCATCACGGTTACGGCACGGCGCTGGAGGGCCAACTTGGACAGGATAATCATGAGCAAAGGGGGCAACCACAAGGGTTGCCCCTACCAGGCGCCGGCATGGGGATGCCTGGCTAATCGCTGGTGAAGGCGTAGTCCGTGGGGCGCATGATGGTGTGGCGGGATTTGCGGACCAGCGGGCCGTTTTCCTCGCTGGCGGCGCGGGCCTTGTTCCAGTCCGGGTCGGCCTGGAAGGAACGCCAGCTCTTTTCCCGGTCGCCCAGGCTGGGGTAGCCCAGCATATAGACCAGCACGTTGTTCACGCCCACGTCCTCCGACCAGTAGCCGACATTCTCGATGCCGTGCTTCTCGAACAGGCCGATGGTGTGGTTGGCGAATCGGTTATGCACGTCTTGCAGCCGGCCGGGCATCGCTTCGTAGATGCGGAGTTCCTGCACGGCGGTGGTGACCTTGGGTTCAGGGGAGTAGGGGGTCAAGCGCAGGAAACGGTTGGTTACCGCGTCCACCAGGGGGCCGTTGGCCTCGGTCTGCTTGCGGACTTCCAGCCAGTCGGGGTCGCCGCCGAACTTGGCCCAGCGGCTTTCCCGGTCGGCCATGCTGTCGAAGACGTTGATGTAGGTCAGGCGGTTGCTCTGGCCGATTTCATCGGTCCAGAAGCCCAGATACTTCACGCCGTGTTTGCGGAACAGGGCGCAGGTATGGTTGGCGAAACGGCCGCTGATGTCGGGCAGACGGCCGGCAACGGCGTCGTAGATGCGCAGTTCGTACAGCATCGCTTCTCTCCTTCCGGTTCGTGGTCGGTACTGTTCAGGACGGCAACCCGCGCTCAGGATGGCAGGACCGGGCCACCGGCGTTAGTATAGCATCGGCGCCGCGACTGCGCCGGCAAAATCCGGTTGCCGCCTAACTCTCGTATCATAAAGACGGGCAAGGCCGACCGGCCGCCGGCTGGACCGCGGCAACGGCCACCCTAAACCGGATGAATGAAGGGGATCTGAAAGTGTCCAACAGTCGAAATCGGGGAATGCTGCGGTTAATTGCGGCGGGCCTTGGCGCAATTGCGCTGGCCATAGCCGCCGCCTGTGGGCAACCCGGCGCGGCGCAACCGGCTCCGGTGGAACTGACGCCGCCACCGCCCGCGGTGAACACGGTTGTACAGGCAACCGACCCGACCGAGGCGACTCCGGATGCTCCACCCAGCATCAATCCGCAGGACAATGCCCAACGGGCCGATGCACCCCAGCCGGCACAACCGGAACAGCCGGCTCCGGTCAAAGGGCTGACCCACGAGCAGATCGTGGCCGCCCACGACGCCGTGATGAGCGATCTCTACGACGCCACCGTGCCCTCAGTCGTGGGACTGAGGGTGCTCAAAACCATCATCGTGGGCGGGAATATGCCTCCGGGCGTGCCCAACGATTTCTTCTCTCGCGCCGCCGGTTCCGGCTTCGTCTGGGATGATGAAGGGCACATTGTGACCAACCGTCATGTTGTGATCGAGGCGGAACGGATTATCGTAATGTTCAGCGACGGCGTGCAGGCTGACGCCGAACTGGTCGGCGACGACCCGGACTCCGACCTGGCGGTAATCAAAATCATGGACGACGCAATGCGCCCGCCGCCCATCGCCCTGGGCGACAGCGACAGCATCCGGCCCGGCCAGTTGGCGGTTGCCATTGGGGATCCGTTCTCGCGGGGGTTTTCCATGACTTCGGGCATCGTCAGCGCGGTGGGACGCACCATCAGCCCGACGGACAGCAACTTTTCGGTGCCGCGGGTGGTTCAGCACGACGCCGCCACCAACCCCGGAAACTCGGGCGGGCCTTTGTTGAACCGCAACGGCGAGGTCATCGGCATCAATACGCAGATTATCAGCGAGACCGGGGCCTTCTCCGGCGTGGGCCTGGCCGTGCCCATCAACCTGGCGAAAATGGTGGCACCGGCGCTGATTGCCGACGGCCATTACGAATATCCGTACATCGGCATCCGGGGGGCTACCGTCCGGCCCGACATCGCTGTCGCCATGGATATGCCGGCCGAGACCAGGGGCGCGCTGGTAATTGCCGTTGGCTCCGATACCGCCGCCAGTCGCGGGGGCCTGCGGGCCTCGGACCGGCTGACCGTGATCAACGGCGCTGAGGCGCCCGTGGGCGGCGACATCATCATCGCCATCGACGGAACGCCCATGCGGGGGATGGACGACGTGATCGCCTACGTCGTGGAGCACACTCAACCGGGAGATACGGTGGAATTCACCGTCCTGCGCGATGGCGCGGAAGTTGCCGTAACCATCACCATGGGCAAACGGCCCGGTTAGTACCGGGGCGCACTACAAGCGGAACGCAGTTTTCGCCGGGGCGGCAAGAGGCCGCCCCAGCCCAAGGAGAGCCATTCGGCGGGCAGCGGTTGTTCTCCCCCGGGGTCAACCAGCAGATTGAAGGCTTCCAGTGTAGTCGCCCCCAGCAGATAATTGTCATCCGGCCCGAAGATGACGGGACAGGGAGCCACATCTCCGCCGGTGGGTTTTCGGGTGGCGCGCCTGGCAGGACTCGAACCCGCAACCCCTGGGTCCGAAGCCCAGTGCTCTGTCCATTGAGCTACAGGCGCAGTTCCCTTGCTTAAGTGCAGGGGCATGAAAATGGGGCGAGCAACGGGATTCGAACCCGTGATCTCCTGTGCCACAGACAGGCGCCTTAGGCCACTTGGCTATGCTCGCCGCGACGCTACTCCGGGTTATCATGCCGGATGTACAGTTGCAGGTTAGCATATCGTATCAATTTGGACAATACACCGGACGCAACGTAACAGGGCTATCGCATATGAAAATTGAGGTGTTGGGTAAGATGTAGGCTAATGCAGCGGGGAGGGGAAAGACACCATGCCCGAATTAGCCGACGTATTCGCCGATCTGGAAGACCCGCGGGCAGTCAACGCCCGCCTGCATTCCCTGCACGACATTCTGGTCATCGCCCTGTGCACCATCGTCTGTGGCGGCCAGACCTGCACCGATATGGAACTTTTCGGCCAGTCCAAGCGGGAGTTTCTGGAGACCTTTCTGCCGCTGCCCAACGGCATTCCCAGCCACGACACCTTCTCTAGAGTGCTGGGCAAACTGGACCCAGAGGCTTTTGGACAGTGGTTTCTGGGGTTCATGGCGCAGTTTGCCCAAGGCGTTCAGGGTGTAGTGGCGGTGGACGGCAAGACGCTGCGGCGGTCTTACGACCGCGCCGAAGGCCAATCAGCCCTGCACTTGGTGAGCGCCTGGGCCGAAGAGCGGCGCTTGGTTTTGGGACAACTGGCCGTTGACGACAAGTCCAACGAGATTACGGCGCTGCCCAAGCTGCTGGAAATGCTGACTTTGCGGGATAAGGTGGTCACTGCCGACGCCATGCACTGCCAGCGTCAGATCGCCGAACAGGTGGTTGATCAGGGCGGAGACTACGCGCTGCGACTGAAAAGGAACCAGGGCAGTTTGCACGATGACGTGCAACTGTTTCTGGACGACCCGGCCACGCCGGTGGCTCAAGCTGCCCAGGTCAACAAAGGTCACGGGCGCATCGAAACCCGCGTTGCCAGCATCAGCGACGACATCGCCTGGTTGCAGAAATGGCATGACTGGCCCGGTTTGCAGGCCGTGGGCAAGGTAACGGCCAGCCGACGGTCGGTCGGCCCAGACCCGGCTGACGCCAGCGAGGAAACCCGGTACTACCTGTTGAGCCAGGCTTTCCCGCCGGAACGGTGCAACGACATTGTGCGGAGCCATTGGGGAATTGAGAACCGGCTGCATTGGGTATTGGACGTAACCTGCAACGAAGACCAGGCGCGGAACCGGAAAGGACACGGCGCGGAGAACCTGGCCTTGCTGCGGAAACTGGCGCTGAACCTGGCGCGGTTAGAACCCAGCAAAGGCTCCATGCGGGGCAAACTGAAAAAGGCCGGCTGGGACAATGGCTTCCTCATCACCATCCTAACCCAATTCGCCAAAATCCATATGCGATAGCCCTGCGCAACGTAACAGGACGATTGCAAAGTCGATGAATACCCTGATTCCGCTCATCCTGAGCTTGTCGAAGGATGGCTTGACCGGAGCGTAGCATGGTTCGACAGGCTCACCATGAGCGGATGAAAAGGACTTTGCAATCGTCCTGCGCAATGTAATTGAACGCTCCCTTGCGATTGGATACAATCCCTAGCGGCGTTACCGTTTTTGATCCGGCGTTTGAGCATCAGAAAACTGATTCCGGTCAGCATCTCGTATTGCCTTTTATCCAGAGTACTGATTCGGAGGAAATATGATGCGAAAAACTCTCAGCATACCGGTCATGGTAGCGGCGTTGGCAGCAGCTATCGCGGTGGTGGCCTGCGGCGGCAGCGAAACGCCCGCGGCGGAAACGGCGGCCACGGCGCCCCCCGCCGCTGCCGCCGCCCCGGCTCCCGTCGCTACGGCTGCTCCCGCCGCGCCGGCGGCCGGCTCTGGCTCTGAACCGACGGCGGCGCCGGCTCAAGCGGCACCAGCCCAAGCGCCCGTTCCGACCGTGGCGGCCATGCCGGCGAGGACGCCCACCGACAGCTGCGCGCCCTCCGCCGACCTCACCTTTGAGGACCGGCCGCCCCAGGGCGGCACGCTGGTTCGGCTCTTCGCCGACCCGCCGACGCTGGACCCCCATCTGGCCGGCGACGTGACGTCCAGCGTGATAATCAACGAGGTGTTCGGCGGACTGGTTACGTTGAGCCTGGACTACCAACCGGTGCTGGACCTGGCGGAAAGCTGCTCAGTAAGCCAGGACGGCACGTTGTACACCTTTGCGCTGCGGGAGGGAGCCACCTTCCACGACGGCAAGCCGGTGACCGCTCACGACGTGAAGTGGTCCATCGAGCGCGCCGCCGACCCGGATACGGTGTCACATACCGCGGAGACTTACCTGGGCGACATTGTTGGCGTTAAGGACAAACTGTGCCCTTCGGATCAGGAGGCTGAGGGCAAATGCACCAAGGCCAATGAGGTGCGCGGGGTTCGTGTCATTGACGACCGGACGATTGAAATCGAGATTGACGCTCCCAAATCCTACTTCCTGGCCAAGCTGACCTATCCCACCGCCTACGTGCTCGACCAGGATCAGGTTACGGAGGACGGCTCCTGGCTGGAACAGCCCAATGGAACCGGCCCGTTCAAGTTGGGCGCCTATGAGGTCGGCGAGCTGATCGTCCTGGAGCGCAACGAAAAATACCACCTCGGCCCGCCTCACCTGGAAAGCATCCAGATGCTCCTCAGCGGCGGCTCCGCGATGATCATGTACGAGAACGACGAGATTCACCTTACGGGCGTGGGGCTTGATGACCTGCCCCGGCTGCTGGATCCTAACGATCCGCTCAACCCGGAGCTGCGTCGCTCCCCCCAGGACTTCGACGTCTTCTACATCGGCCTGAACGTGGCGGAGCCACCCTTTGACGACCCCAAGGTTCGCCAGGCACTGAATTACGCCATCGACCTTCAGGGCATCGCCGACAACGTGCTGGACGGGCGGGTGTCGCCGGCCCGGGGCGTGATCCCGCCGGGCTTTCCGTCGTACACGCCCAACCTGCGCAGCTACGAGTACAACCCCGACCTGGCCCGGGAGCTCCTGGGAAGTTCAACCTACGCCAGCGCCCTGGCCTCCGGCGATTTCCCCCGCATCACGCTTACCATCTCCGGCAGCTTCGGCGCGGCGATACCGACGTACCTGGAAGTGATACTGGAACAGTGGCGTCAAGAACTGGGAATCGAGGTCGATATCCAGCAGACCGAGTGGGCGACTTTCCTGGCGGACGTGAATGACAAGAAGTACCAGATGTTCTCTCTGGGCTGGATCGCCGATTACCCCGACCCACAGAACTTCCTGGACGTGTTGCTCCATTCGGACAGCCAGAGCAACCACACCAACTACAGCAATTCCGAGGTTGACCGCCTGTTGGAAGAAGCAAGGACGGAGCGGGACCGGGATCGCCGGTTCCAGCTTTACAACCAGATTGAACAGATGATCCTGGATGACGCTCCCTGGGTGTGGACCTGGTTCAGCGGCGAGGGTTACGCCCTCATCAAGCCGGAAGTCTCGGATTATTTCCTGCTCCAGATGAGCATTCCCAAGTACCGCTACATCTACTTCAACGAGTAGCCCGGGATCGTCAGAAGCAGGATTTTCAGGATGCTGGAGGATTAGCCGGATGGGAACCGGTCGGCTATGGAAATCTCTCAATCCTGTCCATCCCGTCAAATCCGGTAAATCCTGCTTCTGACATTTTCCTGCGGAAACGGAGAACGGACGGTTACCAATGGGAACCTACGCAGTGCGCCGCCTGATCTGGCTGCCATTTCTGCTGCTCATCGTGACGTTTATCACGTTCACGCTGCTCCGGCTGGGGCCAGGAGACCCGGTGCAGGTCTGGCTGGGGCAGCACCAGAACGACGAGGTGCGCGAGCGCATCCGGGCCCAGCTCGGCCTGGACGACCCGCTGGTGGTGCAGTATGTCCGCTACGTTGAAGGCGTGGTGACGCGGTTGGATTTCGGCGAGAGTTTCCGATACCGGGGCAAGCCGGTAGGGGAGTTGCTCGCGGCGAAGATCCCCGTCTCCCTGCAACTGAACCTGGCCGCCATCATCATCACTCTGGGCGTCGGCATTCCGGTGGGTTTGTACGCGGCGTTGAAACAGGGTACGGGCGTGGACAACGTGGTAGTGGCGATTGCGCTGGCCCTGCAATCCTTGCCCGTTTTCATCACAGCGCCGATCCTGTTGCTGGTGTTCGCCTTGAAGTTGGATCTGCTGCCCACCAACGGTTTTGAGGGTTTCTTTTCGCCCCACATCGTGATGCCCGCCGTGGTGATGGGAGTTCCGGGGATTGCAATTGTGGTGCGGCTGGTGCGGGCCAGTGTCCTGGATGTGCTGGGTCAGGACTACATCCGCACCGCCCGCGCCAAGGGGCTGCCTGAAATCATCGTCCGCCGCCGCCATATTTTGCGCAACGCCATGATCCCATTGGCAACCAGCTTCGGGTTCACCATCGCCGGGTTGGCCGGCGGCACGTTTATCGTTGAAATCTACTTCGGCATACCCGGCGTGGGCCTGTTCGCCATCGAGTCGCTGTTCCAGCGGGATTACCCGGTGATCATGGCCTTCGCCATCATCAGCACATCCCTGTTCGTCCTTGCCAATCTGGTGGTTGACCTGATGTATCCGCTGCTGGACCCACGAATACGCCTGGGGGCGGGCAATGTTGCCTGACCGTTCCGGCCCACCCACCCGGGAACACGGCCACGCCCAGAGTCTTGACGCCGACGCGGAGCGGCGGGATTGGTCGGAAAACGAACTGGCCGGCGGCCAATTGCTGGAACTGGACGACAGGCCAGCCCGCGGGCATAGCTATTGGGGCCTGTCCGCGCGCCGGCTGGTCCGCAAGAAGCTGGCGGTAGTTTGTCTGGCGCTGATCGTGCTGATGTACGGCGGCGCGTTGCTGGCGCCGGTGATCACACCCTACGAATACACGGCGCAGGATCTGTCCCAGAGTCGCGCGAAACCGTCTCTGGCACATCCCTTCGGGGCCGACCGACTGGGCCGGGATATGCTGACCCGCGTTATCTACGGCCTGCGCACCACCGTGATCATCACCCTCATGTCGCTGCTGGGCGGCACGCTGGTGCTGGGAGTCATTCTGGGTCTGCTGAGCGGCTACGTGGGACGGTGGGTTGATGCGGTCATCATGCGCACCGGAGAAGTCACCTCGGCGTTTCCCGAAATCCTGCTGCTCCTGATCTTCGTGGCCGCGCTGCGGCCCCGGCTGGTGACCGCCGTCCAACAGTTCGAGGACGCCACCGGCATCGACTGGATAATCCGCCTGGGCCTGTTGGACTACGCGATTATCTCCGTCGCCCTGTCCATCTTCGGGTGGTTTGGCATGGCCCGGCTGGTGCGGGGCCAGGTGCTACAGGCTCGGGAGAGCCAGTACACCGAGGCAGCATTGGTGGCCGGGTCGTCCACCGCTCGCATCTTGCGGGTCCATATGCTGCGCAACATACTCAGTCCTCTGATCGTGTCGATATCGGCGGGTTTGGCCGGCGTGGCCGGGGCGGAACTGGTGCTCAGTTGGATCGGCATCGGCGTCCAGCCACCAGTGCCCAGCCTGGGGCGCATGATGTTTGAGAACGGCAGCATTCAGGTCCTGCGCAACGAACCCCACTTGCTACTGTTCCCCATCGGCACGGTGACGGTGCTGTTCTTCTGTTTCAACATCCTGGGAGACGCGGTGAACGACGCCTTCAACCCACGGGTGAGGTGACTGCTGGAGACCGGTTCACCGGCGGCGGTTTTCTTGCCCGGCTGTGGGGCGTACCCTATAATCGTATTGAGCCCGATACCGTGCGCCGGGGTACATCCGGGTCAGGAGGTGCGCAATGCCCGCTACTTTGGACGAGAACATCGCCGCTTACGAAAAGATGCGTGACTACCTAGAAAGTGAGCACTTCGGCAAGTGGGTTCTTTTCTATGACGAAGAGTTGATCGGGAGCTATGACGAATTTGAGGACGCCGCCCAGGTGGCGCTAACCCGTTTCGGGCGAGGCCCCTATCTAATGCGCCAGCCCGGTGTCCGCAAAATAATACGGATACCCTATATTCTCCAGTAGCAGAGGTTTCATGCCGACTACCGACTGCGGCTTCAACAACCCATATCGATTGGCGATATTGGGGCCCACGCTTACCGTTGAAATTGGATTCGACGCCAACTTTAGGGCCGGGACCGGAATGAGACCTGAACTCCAGTCCGGCCCCGTGCCGGCTCTGGTCGATACGGGAGCATCGGAAAGTTGCATCGATTCAGAGCTAGCGTCAGCGTTGAATTTACCCGTATTTGATCGGCATGAGATTTTTGGCGTCGGTGGCATCTACGAAGTCAACTCATACGTGGCGCAGATTTACATCCCGGCTCTACAATTCACCATTGTTGGGCCGTTCGATGGTGTGCGCACCGCATCGGGCGGACAACGTCATTATGCGCTCATTGGCCGCACATTTCTGATGCATTTCAACATGGCATACGAGGGACGAACCGGCAGTGTCATTATCACTAACGACTGATGCGGTCGTCTGGCAAACCTGGGGCGCGGCCGCTTTCGCCGCCGCCCAGCAGCATGACCGCCCTATCCTGCTGTCCATCAACGGCGTCTGGTGCAACTGGTGCCATGAGATGGCGCGCGGCACCTATGGCGACGCTGAAGTGGCCCGCTTCGTCAACGAGCACTTCACGCCCATTCGCGTTGACACCGACCACCGGCCCGACATCAACGCCCGCTACAACGTGGGCGGCTGGCCCACCACTTCGTTCCTGACGCCCCACGGCGGCTACATCGCCGGCGCGACCTACCTGCCGCCCGACCAGTTCCTGGCCATGCTGGATGAGGTGCGCCGCGCCTACGCCGAGCGCAAGCCGGAGCTGTACGAGCAGGCCAACGACATCCTGCGGCAACGTCGGGAGCACGCCGGCCGCGTGGCCGCCGGCCGGGAGCCGGACGCCGCGGTCGTTGACGCCATCACCCGCCGGGTCGCCGGAACCTATGACCCCAGCAACGGCGGCTTCGGCGTCGAGCCGAAGTTCCCCTCCACGCCCATGCTCCGCCTGCTGCTGCATCGCTACCGAACCACCGGCGAGGCGTTCTTTCGCGTTATGCTGGAGAAGAGCCTGGACGCGATAACCGGCGGCGCACTGTACGACGACGTGGATGGGGGATTCTTCCGCTTCGTCGTTGGCGCGGACTGGACGCAGGCCCAGTACGAAAAGATGGCGGAGGACAACATCGCACTGGCTGGAATCCTGCTGGAAACCGGCGTAGCGCTGGAACGGCCCGACTACATCAAAATCGCCGGCAAAACCGTCGATTACCTGTGCGGTGCGCTCCACGATTCAACAGCCGTTGGCGTGCGCGGCAGCCAGGGGGCGCACTCCGAATACTACGGCCAACCAGCCCCGTTGCGGGCGCAGTTGCCGGCGCCGGCCGTTGATCCATACTGCTACGTATCCATCACCGCCCAAGCGGTTTCCCTATTTTTCTCGGCAGCGTGGCAGCTGGGCCGGCCCGAACTCACTGGCATCGCCGTTTCGCTTCTGGATCGCTTGGTGGCAATGGCCGCGGACGCCCGGCTGCCCCACGCGTACACCGAAGCCGACCCGATGCCCCGGGACGAAGGAGATCTGCTGGTTGACTGGTCCCGCTTTCTGGCAGCGGCGCTGGATGGATATGACGCGGTGTCCGTTGGGGGAGAACGCTATCTGACCGCCGCCGAGAGCGCCGCCGCCGTGCTGCTGGAGCGGTTCCTGGACGGTCCGAATGGCGGGTTCTGGGACATCGAGGACACACCGGAACGCCTGGGCTACCTGCGAGCGCGGGAGAAGCCGCTGGCGGAGAACATGTCCGCTGCCGTGGGGATGATGCGTTTGCACCATGCCGCGCTGGAGCCGCGCTACCGGCAGGCGGCCCACCATACCCTCAGCGCCTACGTGGACGCCAACCGGGACTACGGTGAATTGGCCGCCGACTACGCTGTGGCGGTGGACCAATACCTGAACCCGGTGGTTGAAGTCACGGTGGAAGGACGGCCGGGCCGGGCCGATACCGACGCCATGCTGGCCGCCGCGCTTTCGTTATCCGATCCTCATCTGCTGATCAAGCTCGCCGAAGCGTCCCACGGAGACGCGCCGGCACAGGCTCACGTCTGCTTGGACACCGTCTGCTATCCACCCGTAACCGACCCGGCGGAGCTGGCAGCAGCGGTGCGGGAGGGCGGCACAATCTCGGAAAGCCCATTCCAAAACGTGCTTGACCTGCTGGGATAGCCTTTCCCGGCAAATGGTCCAATATCCGATACCCAGGAGTTGATGCCCTGAAGACCCAAGACTGCGGCGAACTGCGCGCCGCCCACGATGGCACCGCTACCACACTATCCGGCTGGGTCAGCCGACGGCGCGACCACGGCGGGATTATTTTCATCGACCTGCGAGACCGTTCCGGCTTCGTGCAGGTGGTTTTCAATCCCGAACAGATCTCCGCCGAAGACTACGAAATAGCGGAGCGGCTGCGCTCCGAATGGTGCATCCAGGTGGAGGGCACGGTCCGGATGCGACCGGCCGGCTCGGAGAACCCGGCGCTGCCCACCGGCGACGTGGAGGTGATGGCGCAGCGCGTTGAAGTGCTCAACCAGTCGCTCACTCCGCCCTTCTACATCACCGATGATGTTGACGCCGATGAAAGCCTGCGCCTGCGTTACCGCTACCTGGACCTGCGCCGGCCCGCGATGCAGAACAACCTGCGCCTGCGTCACCAGGTGGTGAAATACATCCGCGACTATCTCGACGGACACGGCTTCCTGGAAATCGAGACGCCGATCCTCATCAAGAGCACGCCGGAGGGTGCCCGCGACTACCTCGTACCCAGCCGGATGCAACCCGGCAGTTTCTACGCTTTGCCCCAGTCGCCCCAGCAGTTGAAACAACTACTCATGGTCAGCGGCGTCGAAAAATATTTCCAGATCGCTCGCTGTTTCCGCGACGAGGATCTGCGCGCCGACCGCCAGCCCGAGTTCACCCAGCTTGACCTGGAAATGAGCTTCGTTAACGAGGAGGACGTGCTGGGACTGATCGAGGGTTTGTACGCGGGAATGGTTCGGGAGCTGACTCCCGAATTCAAAGTGAAGACCCCGTTCCCTCGCCTGTCCTACGACGACGCCATGGCCCGTTACGGCAGCGACAAGCCGGATTTGCGTTTCGGCCTGGAGATGGCAGACGTCAGCGACCTGGCCGCCGAAACCGAGTTCCGCGTCTTTCACGGCATCCTGGATCGCGGCGGCATCATTAAGGCCATGGCCGTGCCGGGGCAGGCCGGCCTTACCGGCTCCGATATGCGGCGCATGGAGGAGACGGCCAAGGAGTTCGGGGCTGCCGGCATGAGCCACGTGCGCATTACGGGCGAAGGTTCCTTGGAAACCTTGGCGGACGGCGACGCCCTGCTCTCGCCCGGCCTGCGGATGCCGGCGGAGTGGGTACGCCGCCTGGCGGAACGCGCCGGCGCCTTCCGGGGCGACCTGATTGTGCTGATGGCCGGTCCGCCCAGGCAGGCCAACCAATGGCTGGCTGCCATGCGCGACCATCTGGCCGAGCAGATGCAATTGGCCGACCCCAGCGTCCTGGCCTTCGCATTCGTCACCGATTTCCCCCTTTTCGAGTGGAACGACGATTCGAGCCGTTGGGACTCCACACACCATCCCTTCACCGCGCCGGCGCCGGGCTGCGAGGGGATGCTGAACGGCGAAAACCTATCGTCGATTCCGTCCCGCGCCTACGACCTGGTATGCAACGGTTCCGAGCTAGCCAGCGGCAGCATTCGCATTCACCAGCGGGAGATGCAGGAAAGGGTTTTCGGCATCCTGGGATACTCGCCGGACCAGGTGAGCGAGCGTTTCGGGCATATTCTGGAAGCCTTCGACTACGGCGCGCCGCCCCACGGTGGTATCGCCCCCGGCATCGACCGGCTGGTGGCGATCCTGGCCGGCGCGGATTCCCTGCGCGAGGTCATTGCCTTCCCGAAGACCCAGAGCGGTTCCGATCTGCTCTTCGGCGCCCCGGCGCCTGTCGATCTCTCACAGTTGCGAGACCTGGGTATCCGAGTGGTGGAATAGCCGTAGAGTCAAGCCAAATCGACCGGCGTGCTACAATTCAAGTCAGCTACGCTTCGGGGGCAACGGCATGACTGAGCGGCTAACATACCAAGAACTCGTTAATATCCCAACAGGCATCACTCCTTCCGCATTGCTGGCAAAAGGCGAATGCCGAATCGCTGCCGGTCAGTACCGGGAAGGTTCCGCCGCGGTCTATCAGGCCGCGTTCGTCGCCCTGCGCGAAGTGGCCCTGCGCCGAGGCTGGCCCTGCGAAACCCACGAAGACGCCGATAATATGATCTATCGGCTCGACGGCAGGGAACCACTGGCCACGGCGGCCGAGGCCCTCGAGTACGCCTCCGAACACCTGGATGACCCGCTCCCGGTTTACTCGCTACTGTTCGGCACAGTGATTTGCTTCAAATACCACGGTGCTACAACGTCCCCTGACGGATCCTTGCCGGTTACGTTCTGGGAACCGGAGGACTATGGCCGCAGCGTGCGTCTGGTCAAGAAGTTTATTGACCTGCTGGCGTCGGAAGAGTAAGCCCGTGGCAGTAAATGAACCGTAGTGAGCACTTGCAATCGGCCCGGGATTTTCTGACCGCATTGGCAATATTGGAGACGATACCGCGTCAAAGCCAGGCCGTAGCCGAAATGGTCTGGGGCGCAACCGTGGCAGCCATGAGCGCGGCTGACCCGGAGCACGAGGTGAGCCACCACTTCGCCCCCAATCAGCGGTGGAGCTTCCGACAGGCCGCCCAACGCATTGCCAATCCTGGCCTGACGCTCTCCGAATTGGAGGATTGTCTGGACAACAATCAGAGGCTGTTGCACACCCATTTTTACCACGGGAGTTTAACAGCGACAAACTTCATGCTGATTAAGTACGACGGTTTGGCTTTCGTCCGTAGAATTATCGCCTTCGCCGAACAATCTTTGCCCTGAAACACTGTTCCCGCCGGAGGAATACCAAGATGACCCAGTTCAACTACGACAGTCTGTTCGCGGAACGCGCGCCCATCACCACCCGCGGCGCAAACCGCCACGCCAGGTACGACTTCGCCGTGGCCTACCCCGACCCGGACACGCTGCCGCTGACCGGCCTCGCCGACGCGCTGCGGGTGGCCCTGGAGCGGGAAGGCCGTGACCTGGCTTACTACCCCGTATCCGCTGGCTATCCGCCCCTGCGTGAGTTGGTGGCCGAAAAGCTCCGGCGGGACCGGCAGATGGACGTGTCTCCCGACGACATCGTGCTGACTTCCGGCTCCGGCGAAGCCATCAATATGCTCATCCAGGCGTTGACCAACCCCGGCGACGTGCTGCTGACCGAAGAGTACGTCTATCTGGGCACCATGCGCCAGATGCGGCTGTGGGACGCCAACGTGGTGGGCGTCAAGTGCGACGACGAAGGCATAATTCCCGAGGCACTGGATGAGACCATCCGGGCGCAGACGGCAGCCGGCCGGCGGGTCAAGTTCCTCTACTCCATCCCAACCTTTCAGAACCCCCTGGGCTGGACCATGACCCTGGAAAGGCGCCGGCGGACGCTGGAAATCTGCGCCAGCCACGGCGTCCCCGTGATGGAGGACGACTGCTACGTTGACCTGCGCTTTGAGGGCGAGGACGTGACGTCCATGAGCAGCATGGACGACAGCGGCCAGGTGCTGTACGTCGGCTCCATGTCCAAGATCATCGCCCCGGGCGTGCGCATGGGCTACATGGTGGCGCCGGAAGAGGTGCGGCAGCGGGCGTTGAGCTTCAAGTCCGGCGGCGTCAACCAGTTCGCCGCGCTGGCCATCAACGAGTACCTGCGCAGCGAGATGTACGAGCACATCGACGAGGAAAACCAGGCGCTCAGGGTCAAGCGGGACGCCATGCTGGCCGCCTTGGGCGAGCACTTCGGCAACCGGGCGCAGTGGTCCCGGCCGGAAGGCGGCCTGTACGTGTGGCTGACCATGCCCGAAGGCACCGACTTGGCCGGCTTCCAGGAGCAGAGTTTCCGGGAAGGCGTCGGCTACTACAACGGAACGATGTTCTCGCCGGAGGGCAACGGGGCGAACATGGCGCGGCTGTGCTTCGGGCACCCGACGGCGGAGACGGTTTCGGCGGGGATTGCCGAGCTGGCGAACATTTTTGAGCGGAACGGGATTTTCGCGTAACCACGCCCGGGGTTCAATCAGGTCCGGGCCGTGAATAACACGTGGGCAGCGAGTTCGCGCCGTTCATCGACAGTTGCGGTAAAGAGGTTGACGATGGCAGCTTCGGCTTCACCGATCAATCTCAGAGTTTCGTTGCGGGAAAACTGCGACCGAGGATCGTAATCGGCTGCGTGTCGGCGTTCCTGCAACGTGCGGAAGGTGTTTCCGAAGTCTTTAAGCGCGTCGTTAAAATCGCCGAGCCGTGATTCGTTCAATTGCCGATACGCCGCGCGATGTTCGAGGGCGCGGTAGGTTCGATGCCAGGCGCTGGTTTCCCGGTCAGTCTCGGAATCGCCAACCAAACGGTCGGCGTTGTTTTGCGCCAGGGCGTGGAACATCGCGTAGTAGGCAATGCTGACCGCCTTTCTGAGCCGCGCCAGCGTTATCGGATCGGCCGGATCAGGGTTGTCCCCCGATTCCGCCAATATCCTGCTTACTGCGATCAGCGCTTCCCAACTCATTGAGGGCCGTCCGGATGAAAGGCAGATTAGATAGTCTCACATCGAGACCGTCTTCCGTTTTGTCAATGAAAGAATGAAAGACGCTGCTTTCAATGCCATGTTTGAGCAGGTCCGGCCTCATGCGACGATAGAGGCTTATCGTCATTCTGGGTTCCGGCGTTTCCACCCGACCATCGTACAAGACCCACAGGCGAAAGCACTCGTCCCCGTAGTGGTCCGTCATTGGAGCCGCGTATGTAGTCGCAGAAGGCAAATCGTCTTGCAGATGGATTCTCGCAACATCGGCCACGATTTTGGAGAGGACATCATTGTCAGCCATAATCTACCCTCCTCGGAGTTGGACTCCATCCGTTCAGGGAGTATCCCGTTTTTGAAAATAGGGGGGCGAGTCTGAAACTCGCCCCCGGCTTTGCTGGGTGCCCAAGTAGGGCCGTTCAGTCATCGTCTCCCGTGGCAACCGCTTCTTCTTTCGCCGGCTGGTGGCCGTTGGTTCGGATGGCGAAGCGAGCGACCAGGTCGCCGATGCTCTGGCGGAAGCCGGAGTATTCCAGCTCGCCGTAGGGCAGCATGGCCGCGCCGGACCAGCCCTGGGAGCGCATGGCGATGCCCTTCTCCTGGGCCAGCTGGCGGGTGTAGTCCCAGGCCGGGTTGTCGAAGAAGTCGGTGGAGGAGTCGGCGAACTTGCCCTCGCCGTTGATGCTGAAGCCCACGCAGGACACCAGGGGCAGGCAGTACATGCCCGTCACGGCGGTGTTGATGGGCACCGGCATCAGCGGCATCACGTGGGAGCCGCGGGCGTCGCCGCCGATGTAGTGGGCTTTGGTGTAGGGAGAGATCAGCTCTTCGGGCGCGGGGAAGATACCCTGGTTCCGCACGATGGCCACCGGGTCGTCCTTGCCGGTGTAGCTGCCGGCGATGTTGTGCAGGCGGGTGGCGGACACGGCGGCGGCGGTCTGGCCGCTGTAGCGGGACGTGATGCTCTCAATGGCGAACCGCTCGTTGTCGCGCAGCAGCACCGTGATGCGGTAGTAGTCCTCGGGCGCGTTCAGCGAGATGATACTGTCGCCGTCGGTGTTGTCCATGTCGATGATGTTGAAGGTGAACCCGTCGCCCAGGCGGGGAAGCATCAAGCCGGCGCAGTACATGGGGTCGGCGAAGCCCAGAAACATGGGCAGGTTGTACGCGCCGGGGCCGCACTTGTCGGCGGCGAGGACGAAGAAGGATTCAGCCGGTCGTATGGGGTTGGTCTTGATGGGGTCGTGGTCGAAGGTTATCTCGGCCACGGCGGGGCCGGCGCCACGAATGTTGCCGGAGGGAGCGTCAACCAGCAGGTCCTGTCCGGCGCCGTACAAGCCGTACTCACGGGCAATGTCGGTGGCTTCCAGGAAGGTGTTCCAAGCAAACTGGTGGACCGCCTCGTCGTTGTCGCCCCGGGTGTGGGTGGAGGTGATGCAGATGTCATCACCGGTATGCCCGACATAGGCATCGATAAGGAGGCCATCCCGGATCGCCCGCTCGGTGGCGGCGTTCACGGCGGCCATCATGCGTTCCGACGGCCTGGTGTGGCCGCCGATTGAACCGACGTCGGCCTTGAGCACGGAAATCGTCAAATCCATCTGAGTTCTCCCTCCAGCGCGCCGCGGGCCGTGAATGTCCGCCGGTGCGGTACAATTCTGCTGCAATTCGCTGATTTTCGGATGGTACGATAGCATTGGGGCGCTTGAACTGTCAATTTGCGACGCGCCACAAGGAGCGCCGCCGGTTCCGTCATTGCGAGCGCAGCATGGCAATCTCGTCGTTGGAACAGACCCGCTCAAGGTTAGTCGCCAGCGCCTCGACGGGATTGCTTCGCTACGCTCGCAATGACAAATATGAAAACCGAAAGGCCCTGAGCTCTTGAGAGAGCGCAAGTTTGCCCGGATTACGACAATGCAGTTATAATGCCCACAGAGGCATCGGTATTCGGACAAAAAATGAACGAGATTCTTCAAATACTCTCGCTGCTTTTTGTGGTTGCCTGGACCGCCAGGTTGGCGCGCAACAAGGGGCGGAACCCGTTGCTGTGGGCCGGCGCGGCGGCGATTCCCGCCCTTGGTCTGGTTGAGATTTTCCCCGACTGGCTGACGGTGTTCTGTATGCTGCCGATGCTGGCCCTGGTGTTCATGCGGGCGCGCCAGCCCCTCGCCACCGACGGTGAGCAGGACAATACGGTATCCTGCCCGCGTTGCCAGCACAGCCACGAACCCGGCCCTTCTTTCTGCACCAACTGCGGATGGGAACTCACCCGTCCCTACGCCACGGCCGACGCCAGCGGTGAGCAGATTGACGCGCCGGAGCCAACCCTCGCTTCCTCTGCGGAAGCCGCTGCCGACGCCGGCGCGACGCTCCCATCTCAAACCGCCTCGCCCGCAGAGGCTACCGCAACGCCGGAACCCGAACCCGTGCTGGCGTCTCAGCAAACGCCGGAAACGAACCCGGCGTCACCAACACAATCGTCGGAGCCGAACGGCGAACCCGCGCCGGCCTTCGCCGTAGCGCCGCTGAAGATAACCCGACCGCTCACCGCCGCCGGCATGACGGAACTGGGCCTGTCCCTCTTCAACCAGGGTAGGGTACGCGAGGCGGTGGACCAATTCACCAAGGCCATCGCCCTGGACCCGCGTTATCGGGAGGCTTGGGCCAACCGGGCCAAGGCGTACAGCGAACTGGGGCTGAGCGAGAAGGCGGCGGCGGATCAGCAACAGTTGGAAGCGATCTGACCAGCGCCGCAATGCAAGCAGTATTGTCTCGTAGGGGCGAATAATTATTCGCCCCTACATCATGGTCCATGCTGTCTGCCGGCGATTCACACCGCCATGATGTGGTAGCCGGCGTCCACCGGGAGCACCGCTCCGGTTACCCCACTGGACAGGTCGCTGCACAGGAACAGTGCCGTATTCGCCACCTCGTCGGCGGTGATATTGCGGCGCAAGGGGGCCTTCTCCGCGTGGGCGCGGCGCATATCCAGGAAGCCGCTGATGCCCCGGGCGGCCAGCGTATCCACCGGGCCGGCGGAAATGGCGTTGACCCGGATGTTGTCGCCGCCGTACTCGTAAGCCAGTTGCCGGATTTCGTGCTCCAGCGCCGCCTTGGCCGTTCCCATGACGTTGTAACCGGGATAAACGCGGCTGGAGGCGTGGAACGTCATGGCAATGACGCTGCCGCCGTCGGTCATCAGGGGGGCCGCGTGGCGCACCATGGGCAATAATGTGAACGCGCTGATCTCCAGGGCCAGGCGGAAGCCGTCGCGCCCGGTGTCTGCCAGCCGGCCAGCCAGATCATCCCGGTTGGCGAAGGCGATGCTGTGCACCAGCGCTGACAGCGATCCCATCTCGGCCTGCACACCCTCGAACACGGCCTGAATCTGTCCGTCGTCCGAGGCGTCGCACGGGAAGATCCGGGCGTCGTCCAAGGTTTCAGCCAGCCGCGCTACTCGGCTCTTGAGGCGGTCGTTCTGGTAGGTCAACGCGATGCGGGCGCCGGCCGCCGCCAAGGTGCGGGCGATGGCCCAGGCAATGCTGCGGTCGTTGGCCACGCCGAAGATGACCGCATTGCGGCCGGTCAGGTCGATGGGATACACGGAGTTACCTCGATGGGTATTGTCAGAATCAGGATTTACCGGATTATAGGATTTTCTGGATTACATTCCTCAATCCTGCCAATCCTATAATCTTGAAAATCCTGATTCTGACGATTTAGCGGCGGAAATCCGGGGCTACCTGCTCCAGGAAGGTCTGCATCTGCTCTTCCTGGCGGTAGCTGGCGAAGCGGACTACGATCTGGTCGGCGCCGGCCTCGGCGTAGGCGTGGATACGTTCGCGGACGCGCTCGGCGTCGCCGAAGGGCCCCCAGCGGTCGCCCCAGATGTTGGCGCCGTAGTAGCCCAGCAGCCAGTCCTCGGCTTCCGCTTCGGCGCGGGATACGTCCTCATCCAGGTTCACCGTCATGTACATCACCGAGGACATAGCATCGGGATTGCGTCCGTACTCGGCGTAGTAGTCGCGCACGGTGTCAGTCATTTCCACGAACTCGTCGGGGGTGGCCGAAATGGAGATGATGCCGTCGGCCAGCCGGGCGGCGCGGCGGGCCTGGCGTTCGCGCTGCGCGCCCTGCCCGTCGCCCCGGCCATGCCAGTGGACGCCGAGGTACACCGGCACGCCGTTGGCTTGCACCGGGGTGGGTTCCATAATTACGTCGTCCAGCTGGAAATGCCGGCCGTCAAAGGTGAAGGGCTGGCCGGCGCCGAGGCCCTTGATTACCTGCATCATTTCTTCGAGGCGGGGGGCGCGGGTGCGCCGGTTCACGTCGGCGTTGCGCCATTCCGCTTGCTGCATGGCGTTGAACGCGCCGCCCACGCCGACGCCCAGCTGCAACCGGCCGCCGGAAATCAGGTCCACCGTGCCCACCATCTGGGCCAGCAGCACCGGATGGCGCAGGGCCATCAGCATGACGGCGGTGCCCAGTCGGACGCGGGACGTGCGGGCGGCGATGGCGGCCAGGGTGGTCATGGCTTCCAGCCGGGGCTTGGCGGTGAGGCTGTCGCCGACCCACACCGAGTCGATGCCGGCCTCCTCGGCCCACGTGGCCAGCCGGAGCACCGATTCCGCGTCGGTGGGTTTGTTATCTTCCAGCAGCAGTCCCCGGGTGGGCAACAGGCAGCCCAGTTGAGTGTTTGCGGTCATTGTAGTTACAGCCGTTAGCGTTTCGTTGCAGATGGGTTCCTGGATTCCGGCTTTCGCCGGAATGACGAGGGTGAGACGGAATGACGAGGGTGAGACGGAATGACGGGGGGCGTGGGTCACAATTGCAGGGGTTGGCGGTTGATGTTGCCGGGTTGCCGGCCCATAAGACGCTCCAGCAGGCCGGGTTCCATGTGCTCATATTCGTCCAGGTCGGAGCCGTCGTCCAGGTCGAAACCCATGCCGGAACTGTAGTAGAAGGCCACGGATACCCCCATGCGGGCGGCGGTGGCGACGTGCTTGCGGAAGCTGTTGTTGCCCAGCTCGGGGCGGAAGTAGGGAATGAGGTCGTAGGGCACCAGGATGGCGTTGGTGCCGCCATCCCGCCGCGCCGGGGACAGGGTGATGTTGTGCTGATGCTGGGCGCTGCGGATCAGTTGGTGGATGTCGCCGGGCTTGATGAAAGGCAGGTCGCCGGGCAGGTACAGGGCCGACACGCCGCGCAAGCGAGCGTTCTCGAATGACTTGGTAATCGTGTCGTTCAGGTTGCGGCCCAGGTCCTCCATCCAGTTGGCGCCAAAGGTGCGGGCCAAGTTACGGATGCGGTCGTCGCCGCCCACCACCCAGAAGGGATCGGCGCCGGCGCCCCGGATGGCAAGCAGCACCCGGCGGAGCATTCCCATGGTCAGGTCCTCCCGGTCCTGCACGGTCATCACCCGGGACAACCGGGTCTTGCAGTCGGCCAGGGGTTTCATGGGAACCAGGGGCACCACGGTGGGGTTGTCGGACTGATTTTCGGAATCCATCATCATGCGGTCGCCTCTGCTCGGGCGGCCAGCTCCAGGACCTGCCGCGCCAGCGCGATTTTGTCGTCGTCGGTCTCCATTATAGTGGGCAGCACCGCCGGCTCAATGCCCTCGGCGGCAACGGCGTCGGCCAATCCCGCGTCCTGCGAATCCAGCGCCAGTATGTCGCAGATGCCGCGATACTCGCGAGCTACGCCAACGGCGGACACATCCGCGCCCAGCTCCGCCATTATCTTCCCCGCCGGCCCGCGCACGGCGGCCCCGCCGACGATGGGACTGACGGCGATGCGCGGCGCATCATGGCCGGCGATAGCGTCGCGGACGCCAGGGATGGCCAGGATGGGGGCGACGCTCAAGAAGGGGTTGGAAGGGCAGATGACGATGGCGGCGGCATCCCGCAGGGCGGCGGCGAAACCGGGAGACGGTTGCGCGTCGGCGGCCCCGTCGTAGCGGATGGAACGCACCACCGGCTCGGCGCGGCGCTTGACGAAATACTCCTGCATCGCCAGGGTTCCAGCGTCGGTTTCCAGCACCGTGCTAACCGGCTGGTCGCTCATGGGAACGATGGGATGTTGGATACCCAGGATGGTCGTTAGTTGGGCCGTCACTTCGGATAAGGTTGCGCCCTTGCGGAGCAGGTCGGTGCGGCGGATGTGCATGGCGAAATCGCGGCTGCCCAGGTTGAACCAGGTATCCGCCCCGAGACGGTTGAGCATCTGCAAAGTTTCAAAGGAGTCGCCGGCGATACCCCAGCCGGTTTCGGGGTTGTAGAGGCCGGACAGGGTGTAGGTCATGGTGTCCAGGTCGGGGGACACGTGCAGCCCGTGAAACTCCTCATCGTCGCCGGTGTTGACGACGATGACCAGACGCTCGGGCGGCAGGACTTTTGACAGTCCCAGGGCCAGCTTGGCCCCGCCGACGCCGCCGGCCAAGGCCAGCACCGGCCCCGGCACTCCTGGATTCCCGCTTTCGCGGGAATGACGGGAGAGAGCCGGGGAGGACGGTGGTGAAGGCGAGGATGATGGCAAAATGTCGTTACAGCCTATGCCGACTGCTCCGCCGCCACCCGTTCCCGCTGGGCGCGGGGGTGCTCGAAGCGGTAGGAATCCATCTGCACCAGCTTGTTGTAGGAGCCGAAAATCTCCTCTACGTTGTCGCCGACCAGGTCCAGCGGATCCACCACGTCGTCGGCGTCGCTGAAGACGCGGCGCAGGCCGTAGGTGGTGTAGCGTTCCGCCGGGGTGCGGCCGGCTTCGCGGATCATGCCGCGGAACTCGGCCGGGCGCATCAACTGGCCGTGCATGGCGCCGGCCGAGGTGGATATGCTCTCGTTGATGAGGGTGCCGCCCAGGTCGTTGACGCCGGCGGTGAGCAGCAGCTGGGACATCCGGTTGCCCTCTTTCACCCACGACGCCTGGATGTTGGGAATCCAGTTGTTGAGCATGATGCGGGCGATGGCATGGACTTTGATTACGTCCATGCCGGTGGGGCCGGAGCGCACGTTTTCCACCGTGCCCTTGAGGAACATGGGCGCTTCGGACGCGACGAAACTCAGGGGCACAAACTCGGTGAAACCGCCGGTGCGCTGCTGGATGTCACGCAGCAGGGCGATGTGGCGGACGATTTGCGCGTTGGTCTCCCGGTGGCCGAACATTACGGTGGAGGTGGTGGGGATGCCGAGATCGTGGGCGGTGGTGATAACTTCCATCCACTGGTCAACGGTGATGCGGCCCGGCGAGATGATGTCGCGGAGTTCCTGGTCCAGCACTTCGGCGGAGGTTCCCGGCAGGCTGCCCACGCCGGCGTCCTTCAACCCCTGCAAATACTCGCGGATGCTGCACCGGGAGCGGATGGAACCGTACAGCACTTCCTCCGGCGAAAAACCGTGGATGTGCATATCGGGCAGCTCTTCCTTGATGGCCGCGCACAGGCGGATGTACAGGTCGCCTTCCATCTGGGGCGGCAAGCCGGCCTGGATGCAGACCTCGGTTGCGCCGTAGTCCTGGGCCTCTTTGGCGCGGCGGATGATTTCGTTGACCGGCAGGAAGTAGCCTTCCTCTTCGCGGAAATCCCGGCTGAAGGCGCAGAACCCGCAGCGTTTGATGCAGACGTTGGTGAAGTTGACGTTGCGGTTCACCACGTAGGTGACCACGTCGCCGACAGCGCGCCGGCGCAGTTCGTCGGCCACCATGGTCATGGCGGCGAACTCAATCCCGCTGGTGGCGAACAGCAGGTCGGCGTCTCCGACGGTAATATCCTCGCCAGCCAGGGCGCGGTTCAGCGCGGACGCCACGTCGGGGGCAACCCCGTTCAGCAGCGCGGCCAGGGTTGCCGGAGCGTCTTGATCAGTCATTGCGGGCATAGCGTTGGGTTCCCCCTTTCACGTATCCGTCTGCGTCGGTGAGGCGCAGCAGCTTTTCTTTCAGCGGTTCGGGCAACGGCCATGGTGAGCCGTTGGCGAAGTATTCGGGATAGACCGGCAGGCGGGGGCGCAACTCGTGGCCGGCCTCCCGCGTGCGTCGCTCCAGTTCGGCCAGTTGCGGCCAGGGCGCTTCCGGGTTCACGTAGTCGATGGTCAACGGCGACACGCCGCCCCAATCGTTGATGCCGGCGGCGATGTAACGCTCGTAGTTCTCGCTCAGGTTGGGAGGCACCTGGATGTTGACGGTTTCGCCCAGGATGAGGCGGGCGACGGCGGTAGTCCACATCAGTTCGTCGGGCGCGGCGTCGGGGGTGTCGGCCATGGGAGTATCCGACTTGGCGCGGAAGTTCTGCACGATGACTTCCTGGATATGCCCGTAGCGTTGGTGCAGTTGCCTGATGGCAAGGAGCGATTCCACGCGCTCGGTTCGGGTTTCGCCGATGCCGATGAGGATGCCGGTGGTGAAGGGTATGCCCAACTCGCCGGCCAGTTCCATGGTCCGCAGACGCACGCGGGGGCGCTTGCTGGGGGCGAATTCGTGGGGGCCGCCGGCTTCGTACAGGCGGGAGCTGGAGCTTTCCAGCATGATGCCGACCGAGGGGTTGGTGGGTTGCAGGGCTTCCAGCTCCCGCCGGCTCATGGTGCCGGGGTTGCCGTGGGGCAGCAGTTCAGTTTCATCAAATACCATGCGGCACATGGCCGACAGGTATTCCAGAGTGGTGCGGTAGCCGTTCTGGGTAAGCCAATGGCCGGCCTCGGCGTAGCGTTGCTCGGGGCGTTCTCCCAGGGTGAACAGGGCTTCGGTGCAGCCGAGACGCTGGCCGTCGGAGGCTACGGAGAGCACTTCGTCGGCGGATAAATACAGGCTTTCAGCCTCATCCGGCGACTGGCGGAAGGTGCAGTAGCCGCAGAAATCGCGGCACAGGCGGGTCAGAGGGATGAATACCTTGGGCGAGAAGGTGATGACGTTGCCCCGGCCCCGGTCGCGCAACTCGCCGGCGGCGGCGCAGAGGTCGGTCATCGCATCGCCGTCCATATCGACCAGGCGCAAAGCAACGGCGTCGGATAGCCCGGCGCCGGCGGCCAGCCGGTCGAATGAGGGGAGATGTGAGGTAGTTGCGCTGATGGCGACTGCGGAGGTCACGGTGACAATTCCTGGAGCGGGGGATAGGCTTTTGAGCTTTTGTCAGAATCAGGATTTGCAGGATTTTAAGATTTTCAGGGTTACGTTCTCCAATCCTGCCAATCCTATAATCCGGTAAATGTAGCGTTGCAATTTAGGTGGTTCAGTTTTCCGGCAACGCATTCGAGCGGCTAAAACTGCTACTACGCCAACGAGATTGCCACGCTGCGCTCGCAATGACAAAAGCCAAACCACCTAAAACGGAACTCTACCGGCAGGCGCGGGCAAACTTCAGCCATTGTAAGCAGGGGATAGCCAGGATTCAAGGCACGAACCGGCGATACAAAAGCAATGGTGTATGTTATGTCAATATCAGTCAAGAATACTGGCGGGCACTATGTTTATTATGTCAATTAGCGGAACAGTTGGGCCTGCTGGTTGGGATCAGGGCCGGCGCCGGCCCAGGGCCAGCCCAGGTATTCGTAGGCCAGCCGGGTGGCGACGCGACCGCGAGGGGTGCGCTCCAGGAAGCCCTGTTGCAGGAGGAACGGCTCCAGCACTTCCATGACGGTGCTGGTGTCCTCGCTGAGGGAGGCCGACAGCGTGTCCAAACCCACCGGGCCGCCGTTGAACTTGTGGATGATGTTGGTGAGCAGGCGGTGGTCGGTTTCGTCGAGGCCGCGGGCGTCCACGCCCAGGCGGTCCAGGGACTCGCGGGCTACCGGGCCGGTGATGCGGTTGTCCGCCTTGACCAGCGCGTAGTCCCGCGCCCGGCGCAGCAGCCGGTTGGCGATGCGTGGGGTGCCCCGGGAACGGATGGCTACCTCGCGCCGGCCCTCGTCGTCGGACTTCATCCCCAGGATGCGGGCGGAACGGCGCACCACCGTTTCCATGTCCTCGTCGGAGTAGTAATCCAGCCGGAACACCGAGCCGAAGCGGGCACGGAGCGGCGAGCCGACCAGCGAGTAGCGGGTAGTCGCGCCGACCAGGGTGAAGGGGTTGATGCGCAGGTTGATGCTGCGCGCCGACAGGCCCTTGCCCACCACCCAGGACAGGAAGAAGTCCTCCATGGCCGAGTACATCACTTCCTCCACCGCCCGGTTGAGGCGGTGGATCTCGTCGATAAAGAGAACGTCGTTGGGTTGCAGGCCGGTGAGAATGGAGGCGATGTCGCTGGCCCGTTCCACCGCCGGGCCGGAGGTGACCTTGATGGTGGAACCCATCTCGTGGGCGATGATGTTGGCCAGGGTGGTCTTGCCCAGGCCGGGCGGGCCGTAGATCACGACGTGATCCAAAGCCTCGCCGCGCATTTTGGCGGCCTGCATGGCGATGCTCAGGTTCTCCCGAACCTGGGGCTGGCCTACGAAATCGTCGAGCCGGGCCGGGCGCAGGCGAGCGTCCTGCTCGCCGTCGTCATGCTGCGCGGCCGGCGATACCGGGCGCTCACTGATTTCCGATGTCTGGTCGGTTTGTTTTGTGGTGGTCATGCCCGCATTCTAGGGGCGGCATCGGAAAACGGTCAACCGCCGGCGCGGCCCCGTCTGGAGGCGATTGCAATGCGAGCGTTCACATATTCAACTTCAACTTGCGGTCGGGGTCGTTCCGCGCGGCCGCGCGATGTTGGTCATGGTTTTCCTCCTTTTATTTTATTTGTTTGGTTGACTGGCTGTTTGCTTCGGGTTCGGGGTTCAGGTTGTCGGCGCTACGGCCAGAGAGCGTTTTTGCGAATTGTAGTCCTAGGATTGCGCGTGCTGACCGCCCCCGCTCCCCGCCTGGATTCCGGCCCCGTATCAAGTACGGGGTGACGTTCTTTCGCCGGAATGACCCCGTGTCAAGCACGGGGCAGGCTGGGGGGTAGAGGGCAACCCTCGCGCAGCGGTGGTGACACCCGCCGTACTGGTCTATGCAGTACCGGAGAAATTACCGGCCTGGGCGATAGCCAGCGTTGCAATTAGATCCGACGTGCCGTCCGCCGGCGGCGGACGACGGTTGACCGTGTTGCCTGAACCCTGTGAACCCGATATTCAGATGTGATTTAGGCAGATGGGCCGTGGCCTTGGGCTTGCTGCCTTACGCGTGGGGTATAGTTTAGCGAACTGATGTGCGGTTACGCAAGGGGCCAAGCGTCAACGCAGGGTCTTTCGGTTGTCATTGCGAGGAGCATAGTCCGCCTCTGGCGGATGGCAATCTCGTCGTTGGAACAGACCCGTTTGTGGTTAGCAACCGGAGCCTTGACGAGATTGCTTCGCTACGCTCGCAATGACAAATGTGAAAACCGAAAGACCCTGGCGTCAACGAGGTAGCGTTGCAATTTAGGTGGTTCAGTTCCCCAGCAGGGTATCCGAGCGACTAAAACCGCTGCTACGCCAACGGGATTGCCACCCCCGTATCAAGTACGGGGTCGCAATGACAAAAACCAAACCACCTAAAACGGAACGCTACCAGCGTCAACGATCAGGGCTTGTACAAAGTCCTTTTTCATCCGCTCATGGCGAGCCTGTCTAACCACCGACCACTGGCCCGAGCATCCTTCGACGAGCTCAGGATGAGCGGAAAATGGATCTGGGGAGACTTTGCGCAAGCCCTGTGTCAGCGATAGCGTTTTGTTTCAATCTGAGCTAACCGCCGGTTCGCCGGGCGATCATCGCGTCGGCCAAGGGGCTGGCGCCGGACTTGACCGCTATGTTGACCAGAGACGGGCGGCCGGAGTTGATGGCGCGTTCCACCGCCGGGGCCACTTCGTCGGGCTGCTCCACCAGTTCCGCGTAGCCGCCGATGCCTGCCACCACCTGGTCGTAGCGGACGCCGGGGCGCAGGGCGGTGCCCACGTCGCGCCCGAAGTAGGCGAACTGGAAGGTGCGATCAATGCCCCAGTTGCCGTCGTTGCCCATGATGCCGGTGATGGGCAGATTGTGGCGGATGCAGGTGTCGTACTCCATGGTGTAGAAGCCGAAAGAGCCATCGCCCATGAAGGCCAGCACCTTGCTGTCGGGATAGGCCAGCTTGGCGGCCATGGCGTAGGGTATCGCGCCGCCCAGGTGGCTCAGCGGCCCGAGACGCATGAAGTGGCCCGGCTTGCGGGCCGGCAGGTAGCAGCGGCCCCACTGCACGTAGTCGCCGCCGTCCAGGACGATGAAGGTGTCCTCGTCCACCAGATGCTCAATGCGGGTGTACACGTCCAGGGGGTGCATGGGAGCGTCGCCGGTGGCGTTGCTGCGGAGGCTGTCCAGCCACGCCGTCCGTTCCTGCTTGAGGGCGTCAAGCCAGGGGCCGACGCTGCGGTTGGGCTGGGCCGCCGCCGTGAGCTGGTCAACGATGGCGCCGAGGTCGCCCAGCAGGCCCACGGCGACGCCCCGGTTGCGCCCGATCTCTGCCTCGGATGGGTCGGCCTGGATCAGCCTGGCGTCAGCGTTGAAGACACCGCCGTAGCGATAGCGATGATCCAGCCGCTTGCCCAGCAGCAGCACCACGTCGGCCTCGCGGAACTTGCGGGCGGTGCGGTTCAGCGCGCCGTCGGCGTAGCCGAAGCACAGGGGGTGCAAGTCGTCGATGAGGCCGCGGGCCTGTTCGACGGTGAAGATGGGCGCGCCGGTGGCTTCGGCCAAGGCTTCCAGCTGCTCCGGTTCCACGGAATAGCGGGCCGGGTTGCCGGCGATGATGACGGGACGCTGGGCGTTGGCGAGCAGGTTGGCGGCCTGCTCAATCAGCCTGGGGTCGCCCTGGGAGCGGCCCATGTTGCGGTATTCCTGGGGCAGGTAGGGCGGCAGGTCTTCCTCGCTGATGGGGGCTTCCTGGAGGTCAATGGGCAGGGTGAGATGCACCGGGCCGGGCCGGCCGCTCATGGCGGTGCGGAAGGCGGTGGCGACGAACTCGGGGATGCGGTTTTTGTCGTGGATCAGCCAGGAGCCTTTGGACACGGGCGCGGCCATGGCCACCTGGTCGATTTCCTGGAAGGTGGCCTGGCCCTTTTCGGGGAGTTCGGCGCAGCCGGCGACGAAGATAACGGGGGTTTCCGAGGTGTAGATGGCGGGCAGGCCGGAGATGGCGTTGGCGAAGCCGGGGCCGCCGGTGAACAGGGCCACCGCCGGCTGGCCGGTGATGCGGGCGTAGCCGTCGGCCATGTGCATCGCCGCGCCCTCGTGGCGGGTGTCGATGAACTCGATGCCCTCATCGGCGGCGGCGTCCACCAGGGGCAGGATGGTGTCGCCCACTATCGTAAAGACCTTCTGCACCCCTTCCTGCTTCAGGCAGCGAATGAACAGATGCCCACCATTCAACTCCGGCATAAACGCAACTCCTCAAAAAGCATGGCCCGCAATAAAGGGCCAAGCCATCTTATCACAGCCCCTTGCTACAATCGGACTACAACCTCACGCGTACCCAGGGTCTTTCGGTTGTCATTGCAAGGAGCGTAGTCCACCTCTGGCGCATGGCAATCTCGTCGTTGGAACAGACCCATTTGTGGTTATCCGCAGCGCCTCGACGAGATTGCTTCGCTACGCTCGCAATGACAAATATGAAAACCGAAAGACCCTGCACGCGTACCCACTTTCCTGGGGCGGAATGTCAGAAGCAGGATTTCCAGGATTTGACGGATTATCAGGATTGCGATCATCCGACGGCAGCGTCGCACCCAATCCGGTACATCCTGTAAATCCGGTAAATCCTGCTTCTGACAAGCTACCAAAATGGCTCACGCGTACCCAGTTTGTCATCGCGAGGAGCGAAGTGCGCCGCGGGCGGATGGCGATCTCGTTCCAAGAGCGACGTTCGTTACCGCGACGAGATTGCCGCGCTGCGCTCGCAATGACAGTTTGGGGAAAATTGCCGCGCTGCGCTCGCAATGACAGTTTGGGGAAAATTGCCGCGCTGCGCTCGCAATGACAGTTTGGGGAAAGTGGGTACGCGTGAGGGACTACAACCGCTCAACAGCGGGGCCCGCAATGACCACTCCGGAAAATAACGAACCAACCGAGCCTGACGACAACGCTGCCGTCGAAAAGAAGCGCCCGGAAACGCTGGCTGATTTTTTGAAACTGGACACATTCATCGGCGTGGTGAGCGGCAAAGACGACCCGAACTACGGCAAGTACCGGGTATCGGCATCAAAACACGGCGAAGAGTTTGCCGATGGCCTGATGGAACAATACCGTCGCCAGCAGGAAGAATTCGCCAAGTATTTGCGTGAAAAAGAACAGCAGGCAGAACGACGCTGCCAAACGGCGCGGATTAAACTCAATTGCGCCGTTGCCGCCAGGACGCCGGCGCGGACGGACGAAGCACGGAGGTTGACCCGCGATGACTGCCCCACTGCAAACCTATGACGGGTCAAACGCGCCGCCGCCGGTGCCTTCCGACCTGGCCGACGCCCTGCTGGACCTGGACGAAGTGTTTGACGCCGCCCGGGAAGAAGGCATTGCCGAACCGTCCCAACTGGCTTTTGATAACGCCAGGCGGCTGCTGAAGGCGATGTACGACCTGTCGCCGCGACGCTTTGACGTCTATCCTATGGCCGACGGTTACATCGCGGTGGACGGTCGCGGCGGCTATGGCCGGGCGGCGCTGCTGACCTGCGGCTCCGCCGGCGACGCCGTATGCCTGGTCACCATTGACGGCGAAAGGCGACGCGCCCACTACGCTACCACCGCCGGCCGGCCCGACGATTTCGTGCGTCAAGCGCTGCGCGAGTTGGAAAACGGGCGTTCGGTCGAATTGCGCCCCCTCCCAAAGTCGGTATAATTGCGCTACCCGTGGGAGAACCTTCGAGAATTGGTTGCCAATCTTAACCCTATCCCCGAGTGGGATAGCCGGGGCTTGTTGCCACCGTATCTTGACGCGGCGGGGATGCTGAGCAATCGATCTCCGTACCGGGTTTCGCTGACCGCCATGGTGCAACGTTTCGGGGATACGGCGGCCCGGCGTGAATTGCTTGCTGGGCTGTTGAACTTCCGCGCCGCATTACATCAGGCCGGCTTGACGCGAGGGTTCCAGTGGGTGAACGGCAGTTTCGTTACCGATATAACGCGAATCGCCAACCGGGAACCGCGCGACATCGACGTGGTGACGTTCTTTCACCTGCCGGGTGGCCATACACCGGCAAGTTTCGCTCGGGATTTTCCGGAGCTTTTGGACCGCGACAACAACAGAAACCGGTATCGCACTGACGCGCTCTTTATGGTTCTGGACAATAATGATATGCGCTATATGGCGACTCGGTTTGCTTTCTTCAACAACTTATGGTCACATACGCGCCAAGAGGATGAGGACAGGGATGAATGGCGGTGGAAAGGTTATCTGGAGCTCGACCTGTCTGACCATGAGGACGCGGTTGCCCGCATTGCGCTGAACCAGGAGCCGGCAGATGAATAGGAGGCGGTAGGATGGACCGACAGGAATACGAATGGCTCCGCTCCGGCATCGGCCAACTGGACCAGTTCCTGGCCATGACACCGAAGGAAGCGGTGATTGACCGGATGAGCCTGGAATCCGAGCGGGAGAAGCTTGTCGCCAAACTCGCCGGTTTCACGCCGCCGGCTCGCTGGCCGGCCACCGCTCTCCTTACCTTTGACGCTGACCCGGCGCAAGGACGCCGCAGCGTTGACCCCGCCTTGGCCCTCAAAGCCCTGGAACAGTTCGGCGACGCCGTGGCCGCCGCCGGCGCCAGCCTGGCGGGATGCCTGCCCGATCAAGGCCCCATCCCCAACCGCGACGCTTACCGCCTGCTGGTCAGCACCGCGGACGCCCGCTCCTTCGGCTTTCACCTTGAGGAAGCCAACCCCCCGGACGGCCCTGATCCGTCTCCAACCGAGCGCGGCATCCGGCAGGTTCTCGCGCTGCTGCAAGCGGCGGGATCGACCGACGTGGATGATACTTGCGACGCTATTGGAACGGCGCACCCCCGCGTCCTGGCCGCCGTGCGCACCTTCCTCCAAACGCTGGCGGACAACGACGCGGTTTGCAGCCTGGCCTGCGACGGCGACCGCCTCCGCTTTCGGGATGCGGCGCAGGTGGGGCGGTACCTTGCAATTTTGAGACTGCTGGAGAACAGCGTCGCACGAGCGGTTGCGCCGTAAATTATTCAGCAGGATTATCGCTGGGGCCTTCTCCGATGCGGGCCAAAATCCGGTTTTTCAAGTCGTCGCGTAGCCCTTCGGGAGTCTCCCAAACGATATGGGCGTACTGTCGCGTGTCAAAGTGTAACTTGTCCACCATATCATTGCGGCACGTGAAAATCACAGGTATGCCCAACCCCATGGCAAACCCGGCTTCAAAATATACGCCGCCGCGCGCACCATCTTTCCCGTGAGTGACGTCTGCCACCAAGAATCTGGAACGCCGTATCTCCGCAATGATTTCGTCGTCGATTTTGCTGACGTCAGGTTTCCGGCTTATTACCAGCGGCTCATACCCAGCTGTTGTAATCCCCGGGGCGATACCGTTCTCGTAGAGTTCCTTCATACTTTCGTCGAACCACATTGCGACAAAAGCTTGCGAAGGAACTGGACTAGATTCTTGTTCTGCGAGCTTGGCATAGCCGTCAATCGTGACACGCCCTGAAAAGCCCCCGTCCGCATAGAACATACTGTCGGTCCACCCCTTATCCGCTAGGTAGCCGAACAGGTAAAAAATTTCGTTCAGGTCGGTTGACTCTGACCATACATATGGTTCCAGGTCGTTTCGACCAATACGTACATTGTCTCCGATTGTATTCATGCGCTCAGCTAGGAACCGTAGCAATCGTTCGGCACGTTCCCAAGGATGCAGTGAACGTTTGGTTTTGGCGTATTCAACAACACCCATCGTCACCTTCGGTGAGCCAACTCCCTGCGAGCGCTGGTCAACTAGCCATGTGGTTAGACGCGCTCGTGCTGCGTCGTCCAAGATATCAATCGAGTCCCTGGCCGAGGTGCTGACTTCGTACTCGCCTCCAGATCGAGGTGATTCAATTCGGAGGTTCCCTTCCGAACCCAGCAATTTTATATTCGCCGGGTAACCCGGCCAAATCGGGCACTCTCTCATAGGTTTCATGGCCATGGACATCGCAATCATCCTCCTTTCGTGTCACGGCGGCGCAGCCTGCCCGTATTCATTGTTGCCCCAGCAAACCACCCGCCTATCCGCCCGCACCCCGCAAGTGTGGTCATCACCGACGCTGACCGACAGGAATGTGCTTTCCGGCGGCGTAGCACTTCCCTGGTCGTCGTAACCCCAACACACCACAGTTCCGTCCGTCTGCACCCCGCAAGTATGAACCCTGCCGGCGCTGACCGACAGGAATGTTCCATCCGGCGACGTGGATTGACCACTCCAATTGTAACCCCAACAATCGATAACACTGTTCGTCCGCACTCCGCAGGTGTACCAAAAGCCGGCGCTGACCGTTTGGAACGAACCTTCCGGTGAAGTGGCTTGCCCGTTGTAGTTATCACCCCAGCAAGCCATAGCTCCATCCGTGCGCACTCCACAGGTATGTCCACCACTACCATTACCACTGCCAGCGCTGACCGATTGGAACGAACCTTCCGGTGAAGTGGCTTGCCCGTTGTAGTTACCACCCCAGCAATCCACATTTCCGTCTGTCCGCACTCCGCAGGTGTGCGACCTGCCGGAACTAACGGTTTTGAAAGAACCGCGCGGCGGGAACGCCTTACCATAATCGTTGTTTCCCCAACAGGACACGGTGCCATCTGTCCGTACTCCGCAAGCGTGACCCGCTTCAACGCTGACTGACTGGAAGGAACCTGCGGGAGGAGAGGCACCGTTGTAACTACCACCCCAACAAACAACGGTCTCGTCCATTTTGACTCCGCACGTGCTAGAATCGCCGGCACTAACAGAGATGTACGTATCAGTGGAGGGCTTTGTCGCCTGCCCCCAATGGTTGCTACCGAAGCAATCGACTGTGCCATCCGATTTTATCCAACAAGCGTGCTCATCGCCTGCACTGACCGCGGTTATGTTTTCGCCATCCCGATAGGCACGTCCCCAACATTGCCCCACGCGATTTTCTCCTAACACACCATCTGCCCATACCGCGCACGTAACTTTATCGCCCGCACTGACGGCCTGGTAAGAACCCTCCACCTCTGCCGGCGCCTGCCCGTCCGGGTTTGCGCCCCAGCAGGCGATGCTGCCGTCCCGCTTGATGCCGCAGGTGTGCCACTTGCCCGCGCTGACGGCGTAGAATCGCGTGTCGGGCGGCGTGGACTGGCGGTAGTAGTTGTCGCCCCAGCACTGGACCCGCCCGTCGGCGCGGAGGCCGCAGCTGTGGTCGCCGCCGGCGGTTATCGCGGTGAAGGACACGCCGGCGGGGGCATTGCGCTGGCCGTGCTCGTTGCTGCCCCAGCATTGGGCCGTGCCATTGTCGGCGCGGATGGCGCAGGTGTGGGCGCGGCCGGCGTCGATGTGGGAGAACGTCATGCCGGCCGGCGCAGCGGACTGGCCGGCCGAGTTGTCGCCCCAGCATTGCGCGTTGCCGGCGGCGGCGAGGGCGCAGGTGTGCGCGTAGCCGGCGGTGATGGCGGTGAAAACCACGCCGGCCGGCGGGTCGGCCTGCCCCTGGTCGGCGTCGCCGTTGGCGCCCCAGCAGGCGGCGGTTCCGTCGGCTTGCAGCATACAGGTGTGCTTGCCGCCGGCGGCAATGCGGCTGGTGGCTTCGGTGACGGTGACCGAAGGGGGCGACGCGGGCTGCGGCATGACCGTTACCCAGTTGCTGAAGTTGGACCAGCGGACGGGCCGGCCGTCGGGCTGCGCGTAAGCGGAGATGACGGCGAAGTTGTATTCAACTCCCACCGCCAGGCCGCCGATGGTGGCCGAACCGGGGGCGACGTAATGCCACTGGTTATCCGTACCGTCGGCCTGCACCGACCACACCCAATGCGCCGTGGCATTGACGGCCGGAGTCCAGCGTAGGGACACCTCGCCGGGGTTGGGGCCGGGCGCGGCGGTCAGCCCGCCGGCGGCGTCCAGTCGCGGCGGCGGGGGTGGCGCCAGGGCGACGGCCTTGAACCAATTGCTGAACCCGCTCCAACGGGGCGGGCCTACGGCCGGCGCGCCCCGGCTGGCGATGACGACAAACCAATACTCCCCGCCGGGTTCCAAGCCGTCAATGACGGCGGAACCCGCGGCTTCCGCCCGGTGCCACCGGCTATCCTGGCCGTCGGGCCGCACCGACCACACCCAATGGGCCGCGGCGTTGGCCGCCGGCGTCCAGGTCAGGCTCACTTCGCCGACGCCGGGGCCGCTGACGGCGGTCAGGTTGGACGGGCCGGCCGCCGCCGGCGTCTGGGCCATGGCCGTCGCCGGGAACCAGGCCACCAGGGCGGCAAGGATGACGATGGCGAGAATGGGCGCGAGGCGGTGTTTGGTCATACGGTTTCACGTCCTTGCGACCGGGTATCTGGAGTTGCCGGCAAAACGGCATTAATTATACTGCTGTCATGGGGGTTTTATACGTAATCGGTACGCCGATAGGCAACCTGGAGGACATTACCGTGCGGGCGGCGCGGATTCTGGCGTCGGTGCCGCTGGTGGCCGCCGAGGATACGCGGGTTACGCGGCGGTTGCTGGCGCATCTGGACGCCAGGCCGCGGTTGCTCAGTTGCCACGAACACAACTGGCGGCGGCAGCTACCCCGTTTGCTGGATGCGCTGGATGACGGCGACGTTGCGCTGGTTACCGACGCCGGTTCGCCCGCCGTCAGCGACCCCGGCGCCGGTTTGGTGGCCGCAATCGCGGATGCCGGTTATGAGGTGGTCAGCATCCCCGGCGTTTCGGCGGTTACGGCGGCGCTGGCGGTGGCCGGCTTCCCCGCTGACCGTTTCGTTTTTCTCGGCTTCCTGCCTCGTCGCCGCGCCGACCGCGTAGCGACGCTGACCGAAGCGGCGCGGCTGGGGCAGACGCTGGCGCTGTTCGAGGCGCCGCACCGGCTGCGGGCCATGCTGAGCGATGTTGCCGACGCCCTAGGCGACCCGACGTTGACAGTATGCCGGGAACTCACCAAGCTGCACGAAGAAGTGTGGCGGGGCAAAGCCTCAGAGGCGTTGATCTATTTTACGGAGCCGCGGGGCGAATTCACCATCGTCATCGGGCCTACCGAGCCGCAACCGGACGGCAGCGCCAATTCCGAGGACACCCTGCTGGCGGCCCGCCAAAGCCTGGCAGAACGCCGCGCCGCCGCAATGCGCGGGCGCGACGCGGTGGCGGAGGTGATGGCCGCTACCGGGCTGCCGCGCCGTGTGGTCTATGGCCTGTGGGTTGAAACCGCGGATCGACCGTCGCCGGATTAGGCGCAGACCACGATGGCCTCGCCCAGGCCCTCGATGGAGATGCGGGCTTCGGAGGCGAAGCCCAGGGGCGTCGGCGGCACCAGGCTGCCCGTTATCACCGTATCGCCGGCCTTCAGCGGATGGTTGCGGGCGGATAGCTCGTTGGCCAGCCACACCAGCGGCTCGAAGGGATGACCCATCACGTCCCGGCCGTAGCCCTCGCCCACCTGCTCGTGGTTGATCTGCATTACGCCGTGGCAGTTGACCAGGTCCAGGCTCTGCCAGTCGGTGACCGGGTCGCCCAGCACCACGCCGGAGTTGAGGATGTTGACGGCGACGCTCAGCAGCGTGCGCTCTTCGGTGGTGAGATCGTCGGGCGTGCGGATGTCCACGATTTCAAAGGCGGTGGCCACTTCGGCCACGGCGTCAGCGACGGTTTCCCGGGTGTAGGGCGCGCCGGACGCCGGCAGGTCCTTGCCTAGCGTGACCCCGACTTCCAGCTCGACGCCCAGGTTCACGTACTCAGTGAAGTTGAGCACCACCGGGGAGCGGTGGATGGTCTTCTGGAATACGCCGCCCAGCACCGGATGGTCCAGGCCGGCCCGTTCCTGCATGACCGGCGTGGTGTAGGCCAGCTTGTAACCGGACAAAGGCCCCCACAGGGAAGACAGCATACAGTGGAGTTCCAGCTGGATGGCATAGGCCTCGTCCAGCGTTTTGGGGAACAGGTCAGCCGGCAGGCGCTCGAACGGCTGCACCTTGCGGTAGCTCTCGAATATGAATTCGGCGGCCGCGCGGGCCGGTGTGGTGGTTGCCATGGTGCAGCTCCTTTGTAAATCCAGTTGACGCAGATTATATCCGTTTTGAACCCAATATAACTGTGGGGCGGGTTTCAAACCCGCCCCCAGACGATATTCCCTGCAAACGGCCGGTTCAGGGACCGCCGTTCCCCTTTCGGATTAACGGGCTTCGCTGGCGGCCTCAAATCCGGCGTCCCGATGGGTGCCGTCGCAGAAGGGCTTGTTGCTGGACTGGCCGCAGCGGCAGAATGTAACCCACTGTCCTTCGGGGATGGTGTAGTTGTTGCCGCTCTGGTCAACAATCTCAATCTCGCCGGTGACCCGCAGGGGGCCGTTGGTCCGGATTTCGACTTTCACGTCTGCCATTAGGGGGTTCCTCCTCGTGGTTCCAATTGATGCGTCCGCCGTCTGCCATGGTTAGCGGCTCAGGCCGGCGGCGGGACGATTATTCAACAAATCGCAACGGCGGTCAAATGCCGGTAGGGGCGACCGGCCGGTCGCCCCGGCGCGAGACGGCTACAGGTTCACCACCAAGTTGTCCGGCGCGCGGCAGAGGATGCCTTCCTGCTCTTCATCGTAGGGGTTCTCCTCGATGTGCGGGGTGTTGGCCGGGACGAAGATGAAGTCGCCGGGGCCGGCTTCGATCCACTCCTCGAAGTTCTCGCCGAAATAGACCCGGACGTGTCCCCGCAGGACGTAGGCGGCGGTTTCGGCTTCGAGATGGGTGTGCGGCGGCCCCTTTTCGCGGGGCGCGGCGGTGACCTTGCCCATCCAGATCTTGGTGGTGTCGCCCTTGCCGGGGACGATGGCCGGCTGGCGCACCATGCCGGGGGTCTGGATGGTTTCGGAAGCGTCGCCCACGGTATGCACCACGTAGGGCTTGAGGCCGGTTTGCTGTTGGGTGGTTGTCATTGTTTTCACTCCTCGGGTTGATGGGGCGGGTTAGCCGGGTAGTCCTCACGCATCCCGGTGTCGCCGTGCTGAATGATAAAGTCGCGGCGGTCACGATACAAGCGAGCGCGGTTGAGCACCACCTCGTTATTGTGTTCTTCGTCCGCCAGCAGAGCGTTGATGGTGTCCAATGACGACATGAACCAGTATTTATAGTCGCCGATGAATAGATAGATGGTGGGCCGGCTGAAGAAATAGCCGTTGAAGGCTTCGCCGTCGCGCATCCGCTGCCACACGGTGCGCATGAGCTGGCGCTCGCCGTCCTTTTGCAGCAGGACGTACTCGTGGGGCCACGTCTCGCGGAAGGTTACGGCCTCGCGCCAGGGTGCGGCGGCGATCAGGTCGGTGAGTTTCATTGCGTCGCCTCCTGGCCGTCGAGTTGCAATTCACCTATGACCTGTTCCAGGCAAGGCTGAATGACCGCCTTGAATTTGGGAGTGTTCTCGCTCGCCCACGCTCTGATTTCGCTGAGTCTCTCCTCCGAGTCTTCAATCGAGCCGGGTACGGAGATCCAGACTGAGGACATACGTTGATTATCTTTCCGGTCCCACTGTACTCCAGCAAGTTCGCTCTCAATTATCGGCTGATGCTGACCGTGCATCGCATCGAAAATCGCCTTGTTACTCTCCGGGTTTTCAGCCGCAACCCATAGGTAAATCGAAAACACCGGGTTGCGGCTGCCGCCCCAGAAACCGACGTGATAGTCGATGCCGGCGAAGCCGGAAGGGAATGCCTGATCGTTGCTAACCCGGACGTCGCCTTTGTCGGTGAATCTTGCGCGGCGCAAGTCGCCAAGCAATTCCGAAAAGAAATCGTAGTATCGTTGTCTGGCTTCCGATAAAGCCCCTTCCTTCAGAACCGCCCATTTCGGCTCGTCCTTGTCCACCCGGGAAAATTCCGCATGGTATCCAGGCGTGTTTTCATCGCTACCGGCTGGACGCAAATCACCGCCGGGGACAAGGCGCACTGCAACGGCATGGATTTTGCCTTTGCCTGCCATCATTTCGTTCAGCCAGGCGACCCGTTTCAGATGATACTCCCAGAATCTGGGCGCGACCCAAATCAGGGTGCGAGCGTCGTGTTCGGCGGCGTAGCCGATGAGCCGGGCGAAATGGTCGCTGTCCGAATCTTCCAACTGGTTCTCGATGGCGACTTTGCTGTCGTCCTCGGCTTTTGCCAAAATGTCCAAATAGCCAGCCCTGCCGCTCGCTTCCGTCTGAATCAGCGACAGTTTCATCCCTGTCGCTTTGCACAGCAAGCTCAGGTTATTCGCCAGCCACGGAGTGAAATCGTACGCTTCGAGAGGCAGATTTCGCGGAGGTCAACGCGCTCCCCGCTTCCTGATTCAGGTGTCGCCATCCTGTAATCTCCTTTGGCTAGGCCAGCAGCCTATCCAGCATCCGCTGGCATTGCCGGAAGTTGTTCCTGACTTGGTGATCTGCGATGTCCAAACGGTAGAAGTACCTGTGCAATGCTTCGGCGGCGCCGAAGTATTGCATCAGATTAATATTGGGAATCTGGGCGTCGATTTCCGGTACTGCCCTTTGCATATCACGGTGCGAGTTCAGCGTTATTCGGGTGTATTGCGGCGCAATGTGTGTAATGGCGTGTGCAACAGCGCCCCACATCATTTCTGCTGCTGTTAACAAGTCATTCCGATCGAGTTCCTGTTCCGCTTTGCGCCGGCAGCGCAGCGAAAGCGCATAGTGATCGGTCGGGCTCATCCTGCCATCACCAGCAGGTCAATTATGAACGAGCGCACCACCGGCTCGTAGAATGCCACGTCATCTAGATCCATCCGTTGCCCATCGTCGTTGGCCTGGATTTCGAGGGTGACCAGGTAGGCTGCCATTAGTCCAACCCCGGGGTCAAGCTGCTGGTCAAGGCTGTCAATAAAAGGTTCCACGTCGTCGTAGTCCAGTGAGCGGAGCTGGTGGCCGCGGGCCAGCGCGGCCTGCCGGATGGCGGCTTCGGTGGCCTTCCAGAAATACGTTGACGCCTCGCCGTGCTTGCCGCGGAGCAGACTCAGGTCGGCCCGGTCGAGGAGCGACTGGATGTTTTGGGGGATGGGGTTTTTGGTATCGGCTGGCATATCGGGTTCCTCGGCAGGCGGCTCAGCGGGGATGGGGCGGGTTTGCCGGGCGGCGCCGGCATCCGATTGGCAACGACCGGCATAATGGTGTCCACCCCAGCGTCCCAGTTGGCATTATACACAGCGGGTTATCGTCGGCCGCGTTGCGCCCGGCCCCGCCCGCCGCTATCCTTGCCTCACTATGAGCAACCGCCTTTCCGATTTTCCCAGACAAATCGCCCGTTTTGCCGCCGGCGTCGCGCAGGGCGAAATAACCATTCCGACATCGGTGACCGACATCGGCATCGACATGATGCTCAATGCCGCCGCCGCCGCGCTGGCCGGCGCGGCCCATCCTGACGGCGTCGCCATCGCCCGCGTGGTGCGCGAGATGGGCGGCAACGGGCGCAGCACCATCATCGGCATGGGACAGCGCACTTCGCCGGTGTACGCATCCCTGGTCAACGGCGCGCTGGTGCGGATGCTGGACTACGACGACAGCGCCGTTGACACCGGCGGCCGGCCCACGGCGGCGGTGTTTCCGGCGGTGATGGCGCTGGGCGAGATGCACGGATACTCCGGACAGGTGGCCTTGTCCGCCTTTGCCGCCGGCTGCGAGGTGGCTATTCGCCTGTCCGCCGCGCCAGAGACCCGTTCCTTCGCCGGTTCGGTGGGAGCGGCCACGGCCTCGGCTATGCTCATGGGCCTGGATGAAAGGGGGTTGGCTAACGCCGTCGCCCTGGCGGCTGGCGTGGGCAATACCGGCGTCGGCTACGCGGCCCCCGGAGCGTCAGCATTGGCCGGAGGCCGGGCGGCCATGCAAGGCGTCATGGCGGCGCTGATGGCGCGGGAGGAGGTCGTAGCCCCTCTTGGCGAAAACGCCGTTGACCCGGATACCCTGGCCGACCTGGGCCGGCGCTGGCGACTGATCGACCCAGGCATGACTATTCGCCTCTACCCATGCCATCCGGCCAGTCACTGCGTCATTGACGCCGCGCTGGGTTTGACCCAGCTGCACCGTTTCGAGCCGTCGGAGATCGCCGGCGTCCACGTGGGCGTAACCGCCGACACCCTGGGGAGTCTGCCCTACGTGTTGCCAGAGAACGGCTGGCAGGCTCGGGGTTGTCTGGCTTTTATCGCCGCCGCCACTCTTTGCCACGGGCCGCCGCTCATCAACTTCTTTTCCGACGTGGCGGTGCAGGATGAGGGTGTGCGGGCGATGATGGAGCGGGTGTCGGTGGAGGCTACGCTGGCAGCGTCGCCCCTGTCGCTCCATCCGGCGGAAGTGGCAGTGAGCCTCGCCGACGGCAGAACCCTGCGGCATCGTATCGACCACCCGCGCGGCTCGCCGGCCATGCCCCTGGACGCCGAGGAGCTGGAGGCCAAGTTCCTCTACTGCACCCGCTACATCCTGCCGGCCGACCACATCGAAGAGGCCATCGGCAGCTTCCGCGGCATCGCCGAAATCGAAAATGTAACCGGAATGGCATCCGTACTTGGAGGTTGAAGACCATGAAAGGCATACAAGCCTACGAAATCGGCGGCCCCGACGTGCTCAAATATGAGGATATGCCCGAACCCGCCGCCGGCCCGGGCGAGGCCGTCGTCGCCATCCGCAACATCGGCGTCAACTACACCGACGTGTCCAGTCGGAAGGGAACCAACCCGCCGGCGTCGTTCCCGTGGACGCCGGGACGGGAAGCCTCCGGCGAGGTCATCGCCGTGGGCGACGGCGTTACCGAGGTAGCGGTGGGCGACCGGGTGGCCTACGCCATGCACACCGGCTCCTACGCGGAACGGCAGGCCGTTCCCGCCTGGCTGCTGGTGCGCATCCCCGACGACATGGATTATGAAACGGGGGCGGCGACGCTGCTGCAAGCCATGACGGCGCATTTCCTGGTCAACGACATCGCGCCCTTGCGGGCCGGCCAGCGGGCGCTGGTCCACGCCGGCGCCGGCGGCATGGGCCTGCTGCTGATACAGATGCTGAAGCGCCTGGGCCTCCACGTGTACACCACCGTGTCCACCGGCGAGAAGGCGGAGATGGCCAGGGGGGCGGGAGCGGATGACGTGATCCTGTACACCCAGCAGGATTTTGAGGAAGAGATCCGCCGGATGACCGATGGCGAGGGCGTCAAGATAATCTACGACGCGGTGGGCGCGACGACTTTTGAGAAGGGGCTGCGGGTGTTGGGCCGGCGCGGCTGCATGGCCCTCTACGGACAGGCCGGCGGGCCGGTGGGGGCGGTGGACTCCGGGATGCTGCGCAACGGCTCCCTGTTCCTGACGCGCCCGACGCTGGGCGATTACACGGCGACACGGGAAGAGCTGCTGCAACGGGCCGAGGAGTGCCTGTCCTGGGTGCAGTCGGGCGAAATCAAGCTCAACGTCAGCCTCAACCTGCCCCTCTCCGAAGCCGCCGAAGCCCACCGCCGGCTGGAGGGACGGGAGACGACCGGGAAGATACTGCTGACGCCGTGATTTCACAGTTGCGTCAGAATCAGCAACTGTCTGGATGGCCAAGTGGTTAGGCGGCGATGTCCCGGCCCAATTCGGACACCTGCTCCTTCAGCAGGTCAGGCGAACCTGGATTTGCCCGGCCACCCGTTGCGGCATTTGCTGCTGCCGGTTGCGCTCCTGGGTCTGCATGGCGATGAGTTGCCGGCGCCGGGATACCAGGGTCGGCAACTCCCGCCGGGCCGGGTCGGGCAGTGGTCGTACCGGCGGGCGCGGCGCGGCCCCGAACTGTGCCAGTATCTGGGCGTCCAGTTTTACGAAACCTCTACCTCTGGCCGCCGCGCCAGCAGGTAACACAATCCTGACAACAATTGCAGAGCCGCCGCCACCACCAACGCCGCGGCGTAAGTCCCCGTCTGGTCAAATATCAAACCCGCTGACCACGCCGCGAGCAACGAGGCTGCGCCGAAAGACACCGTCATCGCTCCCACCAACGTGCCGAAACTGCGTCGCCCGAAATATTCCCCCACCGCCAGCCAACCCAGCGTGGCGACGCCCTCGGTGGCGGCGATGGAGACCACGAACAACCCGGCAGCCACGTAACCCGTACCCGCTAGAAACGCCGCCGTCCCGGCGGCTCCCACGCTCATCCCGGCGAATATGAGCCACTGAGCGGGTAGCCACGTCGCCGCCACACCCATGGCGATGCGCAGCGGAATGATCGCGAGAAAGGTGGACGACAGGAAGAAGGCCGCCTGTTCTTCCGGAATGCCCTTCCACACCAGCATGGGTATCTGATTGATGACCAGGGCGTCCGCCGCTGCGATGCGCAGGGTTACGCCGACCGTCAACAGCCAGAAGGCCGGCGTGGCCAGCGCCTGCCGGACCGTGAGGTCGGACGCCGCATAGGTCGGTTCGATGCGCCGGCCGCGCGCTCCTTCCGACCCGCCCTCGGGCCGCACCCCATCGGGCAGCAAACCGATGTCTTCGGGGCGACTCCGTATGACGATAGCGGCTCCCACGGTGAGGGCGGCGGCCATGGCCCCAGCTCCCAGGATGGTCGTTCTCCAGCCGAACTCGCCCAGGCACCAGGATAGCAACGGGACCATCACGGCAGCCCCGCCGGCAAATGCCGTATTCAGCAGCGTCATCGTCAGCGCCTTCCGCCGCACGAACCACTGGTTGGCAATGGTCATCAGGTTGGGAACGATCCCGATACCCCGGCCGATGGCGGAAATGCCCGAATACGCCAACGCCAGCTGCCAGTAGGAACTCGCGCCGGCGACGGAGGCGAACCCGGCGCAGCTGAGCAGCCCGCCGATCAGTACCAGCCGCCGGCCGCCGTAACGGTCCGCCAGCCATCCGGCGCCCAGCGACGCCACGTTGCCCACGGCCCACGCCGCTCCGACGACGAAGGCGAACTGCGCCGACGCAATGCCCAAATCCTTTTGTAACGATGGCGCGAAAACCAGGAAGCCGGGAATTATGGCCCCGAACCCCAGGAAACCCACGGTCCCGCCGGCCAGGATCACCCACCAGCCGTAGTAGATGCCCCCTTGCCCGGCCAGACGCCGGCCCGTTGTGCGGTGGATCATTCTGCTCTCGGCTGGACTATTGAGCGTCGGATGGCGCGTCGTCAGAGGGCCGTTTCACCAGCAGGAACGATGTGGCGGCCACGGCCTGCAAAACGACTGCCGTAGCCAGCACCGGCACGAAACTGCCCGTCCGGTCAAAAACGGAGCCGGCGACGGCCGGGATGATCAGTCCGCTGGCGCCATAGAACACCGTCATCACTCCGACCAGCGTGCCGTAGCTGCGCCGCCCGAAATATTCGCCCACCGTGATCCACGCTATCGAACTCACTCCCTGCCCGGCCGCCGACGCCACGATCAGGAACCACGCCACCCGGTCTCCTTGCATCATCAGGGCCGCGAGGGTGCAGAGGGTCACCACCACCATGGCGGCGCTCAACAGCCAGCGGGGGGCGATCCACAACGCCGCCAGTCCCATTCCAAAACGCGCCGGTATGGTGGCGAAGTAGGTCAAGGACAGATAGGAGGACGTTCTTGCCTCAGCGACTCCCTTCCATAGCAATATTGGTATCTGGTTCACTATCAGCACGTCCGAGGTGACGGTACGAAGCACCGCCCCCAACGATAAGGCCCAAAAGGTTGCGGTTGCCAACGCCTGGCCCAGCGCGAACTCCCGCCGGCTGGCCCCCTGTTCCATAGGGGAAACCACAAGGGTTGCCCCGTCCCCCGTGCTGGCGCTGGCCGGCGTCCTGGCGCTCGGGCCGATTCCGTCGGGTTGCAGCCCCATATCCTCGGGCCGGCTGCGGATGATGGCTACCGCCGGGAGCGTCAACACGCATACCACAAGGCCGGCGACCAACGCGGTGGGACGCCACCCAATCTGTCCCGCTCCCAGGCTCAACGCGGGAAGCAGCGCCGCTGCGCCCCCGGCGGTGGACGTGTTCACCACTGCCAAGGCCAGCGCCTTGCGGCGCGCGAACCACTGGTTGACCAGGGTCATCAGCGTGGGAAAGATACCCATACCCCGCCCCACCGACGCAACTACCGTGTACGCCAGCAGGATCCCCAAAAACGAATTTGCCAGCGCGAGAGCCGCAAACCCGGCCCCGCAGAGCAGTCCGCCGACCAGCACCAGCCGGCGCGCGCCGTATCGGTCCGCCAGCCACCCCGCCACTACCGAGGTGATGTCTCCGATACCCCACGCTGCCCCGACGATAAGCGCCGATTGAGCGGACGACAGACCCAACTCGGCTCGCACGGGTACAGAAAAGGCCAGAAACCCGGGTATGACGACCCCGAACGCTACGAAGCCCAGGCAAACCGCCGCGCCGAGTACCCACCAGCCGTAAAACACTCGGCCTCTCGAGTTTCGCGCACGCCGCCGAGAGGGCGGCGGATCGTGCGTTCAGTCCGCCAGGGGGATTACCAGGTACACCCTCTCTTCGCCGCCCACCACTCGCGTCGTGTGGCCCTGCCCGGTGAGGTCTTCCGCCAGCAGCACGTCGCCGGGCCCCACGCGGTGGGTGGAGCCGTCGCTCAGCCCGATTTCGGCCTGGCCGGCCAGCGTCACGGTGTACTGCCGGCGCGGGGCGCAGTGGAAGTCCAGGAAGTAGTCGGGCGGCGAGATGCGGATGGTCAGGCCGCTGGTGGCCTGCATGGGCGTGCCGCGCCCGTAGGCGCCCTCGGTGTCCAGGAAATCCTCGAAGGGCGGATCGTAATGCTCCAGACGGGATTGACCGTCGGGGCCGGTGTAAACGCGCACGAATTGGGGCATGAGAAGGCTCCTCACAACTTTGCCCGTCATTCCGGCGGAAGCCGGAATCCAGGCAGATTTCCATTGGCGGCTATTATACCGCGCCTATTCCCGGCGGCCGCTCCCAGCGGGAAGGCTATCAAACCTCCGGCCACGCAGAGCGCCACCAGCACGTGCGGCTCAACGATTGCTCGGTCGTTCAGTTCCGCAATGCGGGCGAATCGGGAAGCGATAGCCCAAGCGACGTAACCGCCGGCGGCGGCTCCGCCAACGGCTCCGCATATGATGTAAAAAAGTCGGGTCGGTGTGAACATGAGGTACCCGGATTTCCGATCAGTTGTGGAAGAGTTGTCGCGTCTCTACGCAATCCTAACACGTCCGGCGCCGCAATCCACAATTTATGTGTAAGGCTGTGCAAAGCTCGTTTGTCCCCAAGTCCGTCACTCCGGCGAAAGCCGGAATCCAGAAAACGCTGCTGGATTCCGGCACGCCAAAGGCGCATCTGCGACTTTCGCCAGAGTATCCGTTCCGCCCGAGAGCATCCGGGAGCATCCGGTTCTCGGGCGGATGTTTTTCGCCGGCCCACCTCCGGCAGCAGGACGATTGCAAAGTCGATGAATACCCTGATTCCGCTCATCCTGAGCTTGTCGAAGGATGGCTTTACCGGAGCGTAGCATGGTTCGACAGGCTCACCATGAGCGGATGAAAAGGACTTTGCAATCGTCCTGCCTCCGGCAGCAGGGCTATCGCATATGAAATTTTCGAGGCCGCAACGCTTGATTTTCGGACGATTTTGGGCTGGAGAACTTTCTGAAGTCCCTTGCGACACAGCAGACAGGTCAAAAATTTGCCGTGCCAATTAAGGTTTCGTAATACTATCTGCCAGGAAACATTCATATGCGATAGCCCTGCTCCGGCAGTCGGAAACGTTGACGGGTCATAGACCGTGTGCTAATGTCGCGCATACGCCGCACAAGCGCGATTCGCTAACCCTAATCAGCCAACATATCGCGCCGGTTTGGAGGAATGCGTGATGCTGGTACGCCAACAGATTGGCAAGCTGATATTGTTCGGATCTTCCGTCTTGATTGTTATGGCGCTGGCAGCCTGCGGCTCTCCCACGGAGGAACCGAGCGCGGCGGCTCCCGCTGCGCCTGCCGCATCCCAACCGACGGTAGCCGCCACCGCGCTGCCCCGGGCGACCGAGGCCCCGGCTCCGGCAACGACGACGGACACCGGCGGCAAGGTGACGCTGATGAACGCCGTGTGGGGCACCGAACTCTTCACCCCCAGGGATGGCGTCGGGGAAGCAGCCACCTATGGCCGCCAAATGAACGCTTTCTGGATTAACGGCAACGAAAATGTGGAGATGCTTCCGGCCGTGCTGACCGATTGGGCGGTTTCCGAGGACGGCCTGTCCTGGGACCTGACCATCCGCGATGGCATCACTTTCCACAACGGCGACCCGCTGACCATCGATGATGCCGTGTTCACCATGAACTTCACCTTCGGTCCTGAAGCTGTGACTGAATCCATCAGCCCCAGCATCCAGGCCGAAGCTGGAGAAACGGAGAGCATTGAGGCGACCGGTCCGAATTCTTTGCGGGTGACGCATACCACCCCGAAAGCTTTCTTCCCGTTCTTTATTTCGGAGTTGAGTTTCGGGATCGCCGGTATTGTGCTTCCAAAGAATTATTTTGAGAGCATCGGCCAAGACGCCTACAACGACGCGCCGATCGGCGCCGGTCCTTTCCGGCTCGAAAAACACGTGATCGCTGAACAGATCCTCCTGGAACGCTATGACGATTACTTCATGCCGGAGCGAAGTCCATCATTCCAGACCCTGGATTTGCGGCTGGTCCCTGAGGTAGCTACCCGCGTCGCCGCGCTGCGAGCGGGAGACGCCGACGTGATCGAAGCAAACCTGGCCGTCAAAGACCAGGTTGAGGATGGTGGCGGTCGTTTCATCTGGGCACAAGAGTCCTCTTATATGTGGGTGTTGATGCCCGGTTGCTGGGAAGTGCAATTCCCGTGCAATAAGAAAGAAGTGCGGCAGGCTTTGGACTACGCCATAGACAAAGACCTGATAATCAATTCTCTGTACGGGCCGGAAGCCGCGGCTTCCAAGGGTTGGAACTGGGTCACCCCCAATGCCCTGGGCTACAGCGCAGACTTGGACCCGTTCCCCTATGATCCCGACCTGGCAAAGCAGTTAATGGCGGACGCCGGGTACCCTGACGGCGACGGTTTCGGCACGCTTGAAGTTCACACCTGGAAGGCCGGCGACGTGCCCTTCCTGCCTGAGCAAGCGCAGTTGATTGCGGATATGTGGGAAAAGAACCTGGGAATCGACGTGGACGTGATCGTGGGCGAAGCCTCCACCGTGCGGGAACGCTGGTTCGGCCGGCAACTGGATGGCAAGGTGATCATACGCGCCAATGAGACCCGTTGGGACGGTGGCAGCATCACCAATGGCATCTATGGAGACCCCGAAGGGAATGCCCACCTGGGCGGCAAACGTGACGATCTGGTCGCCGTCGCCAAGGAAGCTCTCTCAGTGGTGGACCCGGCGCTTCGTCAGGAAGCGTTCAACAAAGCATACAAGGCGCTTCGTGACGAGCACTACGAGTTTGGAACCGGGTATGTGAACCTGCCCTGGGGAGTTGGCCCAAGGATCGCCGCCTGGGAGCCGTGGCCTGTTGTCGCCTACCAGACCGCGATCTGGACCATGAAACTCAACTGATTGATTAGCGAAAGTCATGTGGCAATTCGTTGCAGTTCGAGTGTTGCAGGGCCTGATCACCCTGTTGGTCATCAGCGTTCTGGTTTTTCTGGCAACCCGTCTGACTGGCGATCCCGCGTTGGTGCTGCTTCCTCCGGAGGCGTCGGGTAAGGAGGACTACGAACGGTTGCGCCGCGATTTGGGCCTGGACAAGCCCATGTCGGAGCAATACTTCATCTTCCTGAAAGGGGCAGTCCAGGGCGATTTCGGCGTGTCAATCCGCGACCGCCGCCCGACGCGCGATCTGCTCCTGGAGCGTCTGCCGGCTACGTTGCAGCTGGCCGCTGCCGGCATGGCTCTGGCAATAGTCATTGGCGTGCCTCTCGGCATATTATCTGCGGTGAAACGTGATACGGTATTCGATAAGGTCGGCAAGCTGTTCGCCGTGCTGGGCATGGCGGCGCCTCAGTTCTGGGTCGCCATCATGCTGATCCTGTTGTTTGGGGCAATATTGAAGGTGCTGCCCACCTACGGTCGGGAGGGGCCGGAGAACTTCATCCTGCCGGCTTTCGTATTGGCTTGGTCAATCATGGCCGGGATCATGCGGTTGGGCCGGTCCAGTATGCTGGAGGTCCTGGACAGTGATTACGTGCGGTTCGCCCGCATCAAGGGTTTAAAGGACGGGATGGTGGTGTGGAAGCATGCCCTGCGCAACGCCCTGATCCCCATTTTGACTTTCAGCGGCATCAGCCTGGCGGGTTTGCTCAACGGCGCCATCGTGGTGGAGCAAGTATTCGCCTGGCCGGGCCTGGGCCGGCTGATGCTGGACGGCGTGTTGCAACGGAATTTCCCGGTGGTGCAGGCGGCGGTGATGGCCTCGGCGTTCTTCTACATCCTGACCGCGCTGATAGTGGACATTCTGTACGTGTACGCCGATCCGAGGATCCGGCACTGACCCGGGGTAGGAGCGCGCCATGGCTACCACCGACCTGGTTCTTGAGGCCGCGCAGCCCCAGTTGAACTGGCGGCAACGCATTATCGAGGCGCGACTGCCGTGGCTGCCCATCGCAATCCTGCTGGTCTTGCTGTTCTGCGCCGCTTTCGCCCACTGGCTCGCTCCCCATGATCCGACCAGCCTCAACGTCATCAACAGCAAGCTTGCGCCCTTCGAGAATATGGATCACCCGTTGGGGACCGACGTACTCGGTCGAGATATGTTGAGTCGCCTTATCTACGGCGCTCGCACCACCGTCCAGATCAGCGTTATCGCCCTGGCTCTAGGGGCCGTGATAGGCACGGTTATCGGCCTGGTCTCCGGCTATTGGGGCGGCTGGGCCGACGCCCTGCTGATGCGGATCACGGACGCTGCCCTGGGCTTCCCCACCATTCTGCTGGCTTTGGTGGTAGTGGTGATAATGAATCCTGGCCCGGTGGCGATCATTCTGGCTGTCCTGCTGACGGTGTGGGCGCGTTTCGCCCGCATGATCCGCGGCGACGTGCTGACCGTTAAGGGGTACGATTTCGTGACCCTCGCCCGCATCACGGGGGTGAAGGCGCCGGTCATCCTCTGGCGGCACATCTTTCCCAACGTCGCCAACACGCTGATGGTGATTACCAGTCTGATGGTCGGCCAGATCATTCTCCTGGAAGCAGCGTTGAGCTTTCTGGGATTGGGCCTGTCTCCCGGAGCGCCGGCGTGGGGTATAATGGTCGCCGAAGGACAGGAGGTAATCCTCGACGTATGGTGGCTCTCCCTGTTCCCGGGAGTTGCCATTACGGTGGTGGTGCTCGCCTTCAATTTCTTTGGCGACTGGCTGCGCGACTATCTTGACCCCAAGTTGCGGCGGGCGCGCTAGTCTCCCGGGAATGCGCCGGCGGGCAATGGCGGCGGGGCTTGGCCTGGCGTTTTTCGCCGAGAGGTTGTGATGACTACAAAACAAGGCCCCAAGGTAGCGTACTACCGCGGCGTTCCGCTGGACGATGAGCTGCTGGACGCCTATCCCGAAATCTGGGAACCGCTGCCGGATACCGGAATGCAGGAAAAGCACTACCACGACATTATGGACGCCATCAGAGTTTGGTGGGGTGGCCGTCCCGGCGTCTTTGTATCCGGCAACACCGGCGTCTATTACGAAGAAGGCAACCGCGACGCGGTGTTCCGCCCTGACTGCTACGTCGTCTTCGGTGAGGGCGCAGACCGGCTCTGGGACCCCTACGCCTATCGCATCTGGGACTTTGGCCGTCCACCGGCCTTTGTGCTGGAAATCGGTTCCAAAAGCACCTACCAGAACGACTTGGGGTACAAGCGTGATTTGTACGCCCGTCTCGGCATCGGTGAATACTGGCGCTACGACCCCACCGGCGGGGACCATTACGGGGAGCCGCTGGTGGGGGAGTATCTGGTGGATGGGAAATACCGACGGTTCGAGACGCAACCGGGGCCGGACGGTATGGTGTGGGCGCACAGCCCCACGCTGGGGCTGGATGTGTGCTACACGGAAGGACGGCTGTGGTTTTACGACCCGGCGGCAGGAGAATGGCTGGGCAACGTGATGGAACAACTGGCCGGCCGGTTGGCCGCGGAGGCCGCCCAGCAGGCCGCCGAGGCCGAAGTAGCCCGCCTCCAGGCCGAGTTGCAGCGGTTGCGAGGTGAATAAACGGGATGGCTGAAGACGTAATCCTGCGGGTGCGGGACCTCCAAACTCACTTTTTCACGCGCACCGGCGTGGTCAAGGCGGTGGACGGCATCAGCTTTGAACTGCGCCGCGGCGAGACGCTGGGCATCGTTGGGGAATCCGGCTCCGGCAAGAGCATGACCGCCTGGTCGATTCTGGGCATGGTGCCCCATCCGGGGCGCATCGTGGGCGGGAGCATCAACTATCTGGGTGAAAACCTGCTTGAGAAGAGCCGCGGCGAGATGCGGGACATACGCGGCTCCGGAATCTGCATGGTGATGCAGGACCCGCTCACATCGCTGAACCCGGTTTTTACAGTGGGGGATCAGCTGGTCGAAACGCTGCGCCTGGAATACCAGGAACCGCGACGCTCCCTCCGCCAGCGGGCGGTACAATTATTGGAGAACGTGAGGATACCGGCGGCGGAAGACCGCTTGACCAACTTCCCCCACCAGATGAGCGGCGGTATGAGGCAACGGGTAGTGGGCGCGATCTCCATCTCCCGGGCGCCCAACCTGCTCATCGCCGACGAGCCAACCACGTCGTTGGACGCTACCATTCAGCTGCAGTACCTGCGCCTGTTAAAAGACATCCAGGAGCAGACCGGGGCAGCCATCATCTTCATCACCCACGACTTTGGCATCGTGGCGCGGATGTGCGACCGGGTGGCCGTGATGTATGCCGGGCGAATTGTTGAACAGTCAGACGTGGAAGATATGTTCGACAACCCGGCCCATCCCTACACCGAGGCTCTGCTGCAATCGGTTCCCGACCTGGACACCGATGTTGATCTGCTGCCTTCCATCGAGGGCCAGCCGCCGTCGCTGGATGCCCTGCCGGCCGGGTGCTCCTTTGCCCCGCGCTGTCCCTACCGGTGGGAGCGCTGCGATGAATACCCGGACGAATTCACCGTCGCTGCGGGGCACACTTCCCGATGCTGGAGGGCGGAATAATGGTTACCACGACAGCCGCGTCCGGAGAAGCCATCTTGAGGGCCGACGACCGGGCCCTGGTGCGTTTGGAGGGCATCCGCCGCCATTTCCCGATATATCGCGGCAATCTGCTCCGGCGGCGCACCGGCACGGTCAAAGCCGTTGACGGTATCTCCATCAACATCATGCCCGGTCAGACCTACAGCCTGGTCGGCGAATCGGGCTGCGGCAAGACCACCACCAGCCGGATGCTGCTGATGGCCGACCGTCCCACCGACGGCAGCATCTATTTTGACAACCGGCCCATGAACCAGTTCTCCGGGGCCGAGCGGCGCAACTTCCGCGCTTCCGTGCAGGCCGTTTTCCAGGACCCATGGAGTTCCCTCAACCCCCGGATGCGCGTTGACCAGATTATTTCGGAGCCCCTGATTACGCACCAGCGGCTCAGCCGGTCGGCGGTGCGTTCCCAGGTCCACGAACTGCTGCAAGTCGTGGGATTGCACCCTTTCCATGCGGAGCGGTATCCCCATGAGTTCAGCGGCGGCCAGCGTCAACGCATCGCCATCGCCCGCGCCCTTTCCACCCGGCCCAAGCTGATCGTGCTGGACGAGCCGGTTTCGGCATTGGACGTCTCGATTCGCGCCCAGATCCTCAATCTGCTGAAGGAACTGCAATCGACCTACGAGTTGAGCTATCTGCTCATCGCCCATAACCTGGCGACGGTGCGGTACATGAGCCACACGGTGGGCGTCATGTACCTCGGCAAGATCGTCGAAGAAGCGCCGCCCATCGCGCTGTTCACCGATCCCCAGCATCCGTACACCCGCGCGCTCATCTCGGCATCGCTGCCGGCTCATCCGCGGCGGCAACGGGAAGAGCTGGTGCTGACGGGGGAAGTCCCTTCGCCATTGAACCCGCCGGCGGGCTGCCCCTTCCACCCCCGCTGTCCCTTCGTCATGGAGCGCTGCTCGGCGGACGTGCCCCTGTTGGTGGAATACCAGCCGGGCCACGCCACCGCGTGCCATCTGTACGATGAAGGCAGTCCGAACGCCTGCTGACCACCGCGGGCCGGACTCCCGCGCCAACCGGCGCCGGTTCCCAATGTGAGGAGCCGGCGCCGCAGTTTGATACGGGCAAGTTTTACATATCTGTAATACGGATAATGGCTGGCGTTGGGGTATAATGACCGGCGTTGTCTGCCGGAATCTGCTCAAATTTTTGCGATTATCGGCATCCTCTGGGGAGCGGTCAATTGTTGCAAGCGCGGGAACTTGCCCATCCGGTGCGTCTGGTGCGCGGGATGTTCTACGGCTGGTGGCTGGCGGTTATCGGCGCGGTCATCATGGTGATCGGGACGGTGCCCCTTTTCCAGGCGCTGTCTTTGTGGCTGCCGGTGTTGTCGCAGAACTTTGGCTGGACGCCGTTTCAAATGTCCTGGGCGTTCACGCTGACCCGGGTGGAAGGCACGGTAATGGGGCCGATTGCCGGCTGGGGAGTGGACAAGCTGGGGCCGCGCAAGATGGTGGTCATCGGGATGGTGATTTTCGCCGTCGGTTTCATTCTGTTCAGCCGGACGGACAACCTGTGGATGTTCTACCTGGCCTTCGTAGTGGTGAGCCTGGGGGCCGGGCTGGGTTCCTGGCTCCCGGCCAACACCGCGTTGAACAACTGGTTTCGCCGGCGACGTTCCACCGCCATGTCCATACCGATGCTGGGCTTCGGACTGGGCGGCGTCGTCATCGTGCCGTTGATGGCATGGGCGATGGGATGGGACATCCAGGCCGGCGTGGAGATACCGGGCCGGCTGGGGTGGCAGAACACCGCGCTGCTGGTGGGCGCAATCGGTCTGGTGTCAGCAGCGCCCCTGGCCCTGCTGGTGCGAAACCGACCCGAGGACTATGGGCAGCATCCCGATGGAATAGATCCGGACACTATCGCGGACACCGGCCCGCGGCGCTCCGCCAACGGCGGCGCCATCGCGCCGGACTACAGCTGGCAGGAAGCCATACGCACGCGGTCGTTCTGGCTGATCACCATGGGCCACGCCAGCTCATCCATCATCATCATCAGCGTGATGTTCTACCTGGGCCTCATAATGGCAGACCGCGGCTTCCCCCTGGAGCAGATCGGAGGGGTGATTTCCGTGCAGACCGCCGTATCGACGGCCTTCATTGTGGTGGGCGGTATTATCGGAGACCGCATACCCATTCGGCTGGCGATTTTCGGTTTCTCTATCCTGCAATCCTTCGCCATGGTCATTTTGCTGATGGCTGATACCCTGCCGATGTTCTACTTGTTCACCATCGTGATGGGGATTGGCTTCGGCGGCCGGACGCCGTTGACCACGGCCATTCGCGGCGTGTATTTCGGGCGCAGCAGCTTCGCCCGCATTACCGGAATTTCAATGATACCGATGAACATCATGTTCATCGTGGTGGTGCCATACGTCGCGTGGATGGAGGAGTACGTCACCGGCAGCTACACGGCGCCCATGGCATCCATCGCCGCGGTAAGCGCGGTGGGAGCGTTGATGTTCCTGTTCCTGGGCAACCCGCGCCTTTCCCCGTCCCAGCGACGGCAGGCCGACGTGCGCCGCCTGGTTACTCAGGGAACGAATACGCCGGCGGACAACTGACGGGCCGCAGCCGTCTTACTCAATGGCGTGCAGGATGCCGTCGGTGGTCCGGACGTAGAAGCGGCCTTCGGCGAACACCGGCGCAATCTCAATGGGCGCGTCCAGCGGGAGTTTCCAGATTTGCTCGCCGTCGGAGCGGCGCAGGGCGTAAAAGGATCCCGCACTGTCCCCAAAGTACACCCGGTCGCCCATCACGACCGCCGACTCGAAGACGGCCCCATCTGCGGTGAACCGCCAGGCTTCCTTGCCGGAGTGAGCGTCCGCCGCGTAGAAAGCGCCGTTGAAGCTTCCCACGTAAAGGGTTTCGGGCGTCACCGCCGGTCCAGCCACCAGACCGGTGGTGGTCCGCTCCCGGGGATTGAAGTCGGGATCAAAAAGCCATTGCCCGCCTTTTTGGACCGGAGGTTGGGGCACTCCCGGGATCTGCCAGTAGTAGAACTGCGCCCAGACCCGGTTGAACTGGTACTCGCCGGCCACCTCCCGGGCGTCGGCGTCAACGGCATAGATCCGGCCGCCGGCGGGGAAATAGGCCAACCCGTTGGCGACCGCCGGGGAGCCCTTGGTGTTTCCGGACGCTCGGAAGCGCAGCTTGCCCTGGCCCGTCCTGGCGTCAAAAACGTACAGGTCGCCCAGGTTGCCCGCGGCATACACCAGCCCGTCGCTCACCGCCGGCGCAGAGCGGAGTTCGCCTACGATATCTTCCTTCCACAGGAGTTTGCCAGTGGCCGCGTCCAAGGCGTACACGAAGCTGTCGGACGAACCCACGTACACGATGCCGCCGGCCACCACCGGAGATGATGAGATGGGCCCCTCGGTTTTGAACTCCCACTGTAGATACCGGGAGTTGCGGTCCACGGCCTGCACCCGGTGGTTGGTCAAGCCCAGGTAGATGGTGTCGCCGGCAACCGCCACGGAATGATCCAGCGGGGTGGCAATCTCGTAGCGCCAGAGTTCGTTGCCCGTGGCGGCGTCCAGGGCGATAACCTCGAAATAGCCGCCTACGTACACTACGCCGTCATGCACCACCGGAGCGCCACGGGTGGGAGCGCCCAGACTGCGCGACCAGACGACCCGGCCTTCGGGCTGGACGGAGGGCACGGGTATGTGCCGGGTCAGCCGCAGGTCACGGCCCGTCATGGACCATTGGCCGTCGGGCGAGTCGGAACTGGCCTCGGTGCTGGGCGACCGGAGCAGGAGGGTGATCGGGTTGGGGAAGAAGGGGTAGTACAGCCACGCCAGGAAAGACAGCACCACCGCCGCCACCGCGAGCCGGATTATGCGTCGCCTGGTGAACCAGGCCAGTCGGCCCCGGCGTCGTGGCTGGGCCCACCTGGGGATGTTGGCAGTGACTCGCTGGCATTCCCGGCAGGGCTCACCGGGGGTTTGACCTTCGGCTCCGCACCAGCCGCAAACGGCGGTGTCGCTCGACCTGGTCTCGGATTGGGTGGTGTCGTTCATCGGTGGCAGGTTACCCGGTTTTGGCGGGTGGGGCAATCATGGGAAGATCGCCGCAGCGGCGTGGCAGTTCAGGCGGTTGGTTCGATGAGAACCTTTTGCAGGTGTGCGTAGGGGCGAATAATTATTCGCCCCTACAACCGAAAACCGTGTGCTGCTGCCAATCTGGTATTACAGGTTCCGCTGCTTCGGGTCCAGCTTGTCGCGCAGCCAGTCGCCCAGCAGGTTCATGGACAGCACGGTGAGCAGGATGGCCAGGCCGGGGAAGAAGGACAGCCACCAGGCATCGGTCACGAACGAACGCCCGTCGGCTACCATCACGCCCCAGGCCGGCGTGGGCCGGGAGATGCCGGCGCCCAGGAAGCTGAGGGTCGCCTCCAGCACGATGACGAAACCGACTTGCAGGGTGGCCAGAACCACTACGGTGTTGAAGATGTTGGGGAAGATGTAGCGGAGCATGATCCGGAAGTTGGACGCTCCGGCCACCCGGGCCCGGGAGATGTAGTCCTGCGCCCGGATGGTCAACGCTTCGCCGCGAACCAGCCGAGCATAGCGGGACCATTGGCTCAACACCAGCACGGCAATCAGTATCTCTATGCTGGGCCCCGCCATGGCGGCGACCACAATCGCCACCACGATGATGGGCAGGGATAGGGAGATGTCCACCAGACGCATCATGAGGTTGTCGGCCCAGCCGCCGTAAAAGGCGGACACAATGCCGAAAGACGTGCCAATCAATCCCGATATGAGTATGGCCACGCTGGCCACCAACATCGAAACGCGGGCGCCGTGCATAACCCGACTGAGCACGTCCCGCCCGATGTCGTCGGTGCCGAACCAGTGCTGCGCCGACGGTTCCGCGAAGCGATTCGTCATGTCGCCTTTCAGCGGGTCGTAGGGAGCCAGCCAGTTGGCGGCGAGGGCCGGGATAAGCAGGACTATCACCAGGACCGCCACCGGAATTATCGGGTAGCGGAATGCCTCGCGGGCGATGTGGCCGATTCTGGCGACCGGCGGACGTGGGCTGCTGATTTCTGGTAGCGCTACGGCCATGGCGGTTGTCCTCGCTTAAGCCCTCTTGGCGTTAGGTGTACCGGATGCGCGGGTCCAGGTAGGCATAGGCGATGTCCACCAGCAGATTGGCGATGATGTAGATGCTGGTGAAGGTCAGCATGATGCCCTGGAGCAAAGCGTAGTCGCTGGAACGCGCCGCGTTGAACAGCAGGAACCCCAGGCCGGGCCACTGGAAAACCGTTTCGATGGAAACGGAGCCGACCATCAGCGAGCCCAGCGTGATGGCGAAGTAGGTCAGCGGCGCGATGGAGGCGTTGCGCAGGCAGTGCTTCCAGATTATCTTGCGCTCCGGCAGGCCCTTGATGCGGGCGAGTTTCACGTACTCGCTGTCCAGCACGTCCAGCATGGAGGAGCGGACGAGGCGGAGCATGGCCGCCACCTGGAACCACCCGATGGCGATGGCCGGCAGGATCAGGTTCCTGATACCGCCCTTGCCGGAGGTGGGGAACCAGTCCAGTTGCACGGCGAAAATCCACATGAGGACGATGCCCAGCCAGAAAACGGGGAGGGACTGTCCGAGCAGGGCTACGACTTTGCCCGTCCAGTCAAAGATGCTGTCGCGGTAGGTCGCCGTCAGCACTCCAATGGGCAGACCGATAACCACGGCGACCAGGATGCCGGCGCCGGCCAACTGGATGGTGGCGACGAAACGGTCCTTGATGAGGTGGGCCACCGAGAACTGCGGGTACTTGAAGGAGTTGCCAAAGTCGCCCCGGACGGCATTCCAGACGTAGGTGAAGTACTGTTCGTGCAACGGCTTGTTGATGCCCCAGAACTCTTCCAGGTCGGCCCGGACCGTGGCGTCGGCGTCGTCCGGCAGGATGGCGTCCAGGGGGTTGCCGCCGGCATGGCCCAGGGCGAAGGCCACCACGCTCACCACCACCAGGACCAGAAGGGCCTGGAGGACACGCAAAATGATGTAGCGCTGCATCCTTGACTCCTAACCCGGGGCTAAACCGTTGCTGTTGGCGATTCAGGCACCGCGACTGTTGGTTGCCCAGCAGTCGCGGCGCTTTCAAACCGCGTCACAATGTGACCGAGACGATGAACAGCAGGGGACAAGCCTCGACCAGCTCGTTGCCGCTTCTATTGGGGGATCCCCCTTGGTGAATTGTCCGGATCGCAGGGGGGAGCCTCAATCAACTCGTTGCTGCCCAGGTCGCCGCCCTCCCAGCCGGGGAAGGGCCAGGAGCAGATGAACTTGGGGTCAACGATAGTCTCGATGGGCACCCAGAAGAGCGGTATCCATTCGTGTTCGTAGAACTTGATGTTCCCGATGTCGATCAGCACCTTTTCCCGTTCCACCGGATCCACGGTTACCTGCAACTTGTGATACAGGTCCCGCAACTCCTGGGTCTCGTACATGAAGACCACGCCGCCGTCATCCCGGTGGGTGTTGAACAGCATTATCTGGGCTTCTACGGCCTTGAAGGAGGGGGTGGTGGCGAGAGCCGTCTCGTGGTTGGCCTTGTTGCGGCGGCGGGCCACCACGGCGGCGCGGTCCTCGTCGCGCAGTTCCAGTTCCACTCCGATCTCGGCCCAGGCCAGTTGCATGAACTGGGCGATCTGGGGGAGTTCCGGCGCGCCGGGGAAGGGGTACATGGGAACGGTAATCTTGAACCCGTCGGGGTAGCCGGCTTCAGCCAGAAGCTGCTTGGAGGCTTCCAGGTCGTAGCCGTACTCCTCCTCCCAATCCGCATCCCACTGGTCACTCCAGGCCGTCAGCGTGGGATGGAAGGCATGGACTTTGGAGTCCCAAACGCGGCCTTTGTACAGTTCCGCCTTGAAGGTTTCCCGGTCCACGGCTTTGTTCAGGGCCTTGCGAACCATGACTCCCCTTTCGCCGGGAGCGGTCACCGGGAAGTTAGGGTCATAGTTCTCGGCGTCGGCGTAGAACATACCACCGAAGCGGAAGGCCGTCTGCTGGGCGGGGCCTCTGCTGGGGATAATCAAGAAGCCTTCCTCGGTCAGTTTGTCGCCCAGGTCGCGGTTGACCTCGGTCATGTGGGTCTCACCGGCGCGGAACTGGGCCAGGCGGGTGGACTCTTCCAGCACCCAGGTGTTGCGCATTTCGGGATAGACCGGGTCATGCCGCCAGTGGCCATCGGGGAAGGCCAGGGAGTAGTCCACGTGGACTTCAGGGGTTCGGCCTTCGTACTGGTAGGGGCCAGTGCCGGCAAGGTTCTCGTAGTAGGCGTTGGTGCAGCCCTCGCTGGCGATGTTCTCAGCATCATCGAACCCGCCGTTCTGGTCGCACTGAGCCTTGCTGTAAATCATGTTGCCCGCGGCCTCGGCAGCGTAGAACAGGTACTCGGCCGAGGGCTTTTTCATGTGGACCTTGATGCTGTAGGGATCGATGATCTCCACGTTGTCCACGTTGCAGATGCCGCCCTTGTAGCTGGCGCGGGTGCCCTTCTGGCAAGTGAGTTTGAAGCTGTGGGCAACGTCCTCGGCGGTGAACTCGCCGAAGCCGCGGTGGAACTGGACGCCCTCCTGCAACTCAAAGGTCCACTCGTCGCCGGTGGCGTTCATCTCCCAAGACCTGGCCAACATGGGCTGCCAGGAGCTGTCGTAGGGGTCCAACTGCACCAGGTACTCCATGAAGGGGCTGTGCTGGTACACGAAGTCAACGCCGCCCAACCAGGGCACCACGGTGTCGTCAATGGGAGTAATCAACCCCAGGATGATTTGGTTCGTGGGCAACTGCTGGTCGGCCATCGTATCCGCCGCTGGGGCTTCCGTGGCCGCGGGTTGCGCCGCCGCTGCCGGAGCCTCAGTCGCGGCCGGCGCGGCGGCCTGCGAATCCTGCGCCGGTTGCGCGGCGGGCTGGGCGGGAGCGGCCGGTGTCTCAGCGGCGCCTCCGCAGGCGATGACAAAGGCCAGCAGCAAAAGCGCCGGCACACCTAGCAACGCCGGGGGTATCCTGATTCCGTAACGGTTCATTACCAGACCTCCAAACTCGGTTTTTCCCACCGGATAACCTGCACCCAAACGCTGGCTAGCGGCTGGCAACCGTGGCGTTTGGAGCGGCTGGCGGCAAGTCGGTCATGTCTCTGTCGAACGTTGCGCGCCGTCGAAGCCAGCGGCTCGCAAACCATTATTCCTTAAGGTTTGCCGGACTTTATACTAGCGGCGCAACTTGTGTCAATAGTGTTGGACGCACAGTATAAAAACGCAGAATACCGCAACACAATCAGTATGCGATTACGAAATACGCCTAAAACTTACGCAATGCAAGAACTCAGGGGGGTTCGTTCACGGTCAATCGTTGATTGACCGGAACGTCTCTCAGCGTCTGGACGATTCCGCTGGGCCACCACACCACCACGGAGTCCACCCGGTCGGCGTTGCCCAGGCCGAAGTGAGCCGGCAGCATATTCTGGCCCTGGCTGCTGGAGCCGGCCGCAATCTCCCGGATTTGGGCGCGTCCGCCGGCGGATACGGCGATCCTGGCGCCGATGCCGTCGCGGTTGCTCACGGTTCCCTGGGTTGCGATGGTGAGCCAGTTGCCGCCCCAGGCGCAGCTGTTGCGAAAGAGTTTCGCCGATTGGGGACCTTCTCCGGCCAGTCCCAGGTTGGCCACGTACAGGTCCAGGCAGCCGTCGCCGTCGAAATCAGCGTAGGCGACGCCCCGGCCCACGCCCCGGTCGTCGGCGCCGCTCACTGATGATACGTCGTCAAAGGACGCCTGGCCGGTGTTGCGGAGCAGCAGGTTGGGCTGTTCCCGGTGGTTGGTGAAGGGGTCGCTGTCCAGGTAGCCGCTGGCGACGTAGAGGTCTTCCCAGCCGTCGTTGTCGTAGTCGAAGAACACCGTGCCCCAGCTCACCCGCTGCTGTCTTTGGAACACTCCCTTACCCGCGCCGGCGGTGGCGGCGGTTTCGGTGAAGGCGTTGCCGTCGCCGTCGTTGCGCAGCAGCACGTTGTCCTCGATGTTGGTGACGTAGAAGTCGAAGTCGCCGTCCCGGTCGTAGTCGCCGACGGCCAGGCCCATGCCGAACATGGCCGCGTCGGCCCCGGAGGGTTGGGAGATGTCCTCGAAGCGCCAAGCGCCGTCTTTGGTTGGCCCGTCGTTGCGCCAGAGGACGTTGGGCTGAATGTCCTTGCCGAAGTCGTTGACTACGTAGAGGTCGGAATCGCCGTCGTTGTCGAAATCCACCCAACCCGGTTGAAAGCCGGCGCCCCACAGGTTGCCGTACTGGCCCGGGGATCCGCTGGGCGCGGTGGTGTCGCCGAGGAGGTGCGTAACCTCGGTAAAGGTTCCGTCCCCATCGTTGTGGAACAGGGCCAGGGGCCGGACGGCGTAGGCGTAGAAGCGGAGGTTGAAGGCTTCCGGGTCATCCTCCGCCATGTGGCGCACCACCACGAAATCGAGGAATCCATCGCGGTCATAGTCGCCCCAGGCGCAGCCCATGGAACGGTAGCTGGCGTCCGGGTCGCCCAGGCCGGCTTGGCCGGTGACGTCTGTGAAAACTCCCGCGCCGTTGTTGCGGAAGAGTTTGCTGTGGCCCCAATTCGTCACAAAGAGGTCGCGGTCGCCGTCGTTGTCGTAGTCGGCGGCGCACCCGCCGAGGGTTTTGCCCTCCAGAGTGGCGACGCCGGCCGCCTCGGCCACGTCGGTGAAAGTTCCATCGCCGTTGTTGCGGTACAGGGCGTTGGTGACGTCTTCATCGGAGATCACGTCGCTGGTGTCCTCGGTGCGGGCCACAAAGATGTCGGGCCGGCCGTCGCCGTTGTAGTCAAACACGACCACGCCGGCGCCCAGGGGTATGCGGTCCGTGGGGTCGCGGTAGTGCTGGAAGTCAACGCCGGCCGCTTCGGACACGTCGGTGAAATAGGGTCGGTGGTAGCGGAAACCGCCCGGCAACGCGCTGGAACTCCCGTCGGGGTTGGTGACCGCCACGTCCGCCACGCCGGCCGGATGCGGCGGCGCGGCGATGGTGATGGTGTGGGAGTCGAGGAACTCCACCACCTGGGCCGCGACGCCGCCGATGGTTACGCGGCTGTCTTCCACAAAACCCGTGCCGGCGATGGTTACCAGGCTGTTTCCCGGAGTGGCGGCAGCGGGCGGGTCCAAGGTCAGGATTTCCAGCCCCGGCGAAGCGGCGGCCGGGAGCTGGCCGGGGCCCCAGGCCGGCCCGACGTCGTTGGCGGGACTGGCGCTGAAATTGGTTTGGTGAGATCCGTCGGCGTTCATCACCATGAGCTCTTCGTTGCCATAGCGGTCGCTGGTGAAGACAATCTTCGCGCCGTCGGGGGACCAGGCCGGCCAGTAGTCCTTGAAGGCGTCGGGAGTCAGGCGCACGCGGTTGGAGCCGTCGGCGTTCATAAGATAAATGGAGCGCCGGCCGCCCCAGTCGGAGGAGAAGGCGATGCGGGAACCGTCGGGGGACCAGGCGGGAAACTCGTCGCTGGTGGCGGTTTTGGTGAGGCGGGTCTGGTTGGAGCCGTCGGCGTCCATCACGTAGATTTCCAGGTTGCCATCGCGCCGGGTGTTGAAAAGGATGCGCCGGCCGTCGGGGGACCACGAGGGAGAGGCGTCGTAGCCCGGATGGTTGGTCAGGTTAACCGGGTTGGAGCCGTTGGCGTCCATGACGTAGATCTCCCGGTTGCCGTCACGCTCCGAGGCGTAGGCAATTTTGCGGCCGTCGGGTGACCAGGCGGGATAGGCGTTGACCGGGCCGTGGTCTCCGTTCCCAGATCCGGTGGTCAGGCGGCGCAGGCGGGAGCCGTCGGGGTTCATCACGTTGATTTCCGGGTGGCCGTGCCGGTCGGATACGAAGGCGATTTTCTTGCCGTCGGGGGACCAGGCGGGAAAGTCGTCGTAGGCGGCGTTGTTGGTTAGTTTTCGCAGGTCGGAGCCGTCAGTCTTGATGGAGTAAATCTCAAAGTCGCCGTCCCGGTCGGAGCGGAAGAGGATGCGGGAATCGGAGTCGTTCAGGAAGAAGGGGCCGATGAAGAGCAGGCCGGCGCCGGCGACCATGCTCAAGGACCAAGTGCCGGCGGCGAAGGCGGCCACCGCCTTTTTGGGCATGACTCGCGCCAGCCCCCAGAAGGTGAACGGGCCGCCGGCGGCCGCGCCGAACAACAGCGCCGCCGCGGGGGCGCTGCCCATGCCCACCAGCAGCAGCACGGCCACCAGAGGTATCTCGAACAGCAGGGGCACGTTAATGAGGATGCCGAAGGTGGCGGCCACCACGATGCCCGAGACGTTGTTGCCCAGGTAGGCGGCGACGGTGTCCGGCGTCAGCCACTGGATAACCAGGCCGCCGGCGAACCCGGCCAATATCATGGCCGGGCCCAAACGCCACAGGTAACGGAGGCTGGCCTTGAGCCAGTCCTTCAACCCGGTCGTCAGGGTGTCCCGCCAGGTGTTCGGGCCGCTTTCCTCTGCAACCGTTCCGTACCGGAAGATGTCGGCGATGGGAACGCGACGCCGGATGATCAGGGCCACCAACGGCCCCAGCAGCAACACGCCCACGACGCTGACGGCGATACGGGTACTGGCGAGCATGGGGGTGAACACCAGCGCGGCCATCACCAGGGCCGGTATGTTCAGGGTGGAAGACCCCTGGGTGATGGCGATGGCGGTTTCCACGGGCGCGCCCCGGCGTCGGAAGGCCGAGGCGATGGGCACGATGCAGGCGGAGCACAGGTTCATGGAGGAGCCGACGGCGAACCCGCGCAGTACGCCCTTGAGACCCCCGCCGGTGAAACGGGAGCCTTGATCCCGGGGAAACAGGAACACTTCCGTGATGCCGGCCGCAAGAAAGGCGAAGGTCATTCCCAGGGCAACCAGCCTGAGGTAGCTGAGGGAAAAGTCCCACCAGCGTTCGAAGAACCCGGTTTCGGGTTCGCGGTCGATGCAGAAGCCCTGGAAGCACTCGGTCTGGGGGGCGTTGACGGCGGCCAAGTCTTCCTGAACCGTATCCAGCTTGGGGATACGGTTGAAGGCCAGGAACAGGCCCAAAATCACGGCCAGCAGCACGATGCCGATGACACGCTTCTTTTTCAGCGTCGTATCAAACATCCGCCGGGCCTCAAGCGGCGCGACTATCGTCGCATGACGCCAGCCTTCAACCAATTTGCCCTGCCGCATCGGGGCAACCACAAGGGTTGCCCCTACGGCAACTGCGGGGTGGTTTCGCTGGCCTAATCCAGGGTGTAGCCCTCGTAGCCGTTGGCGACGACCTCGGCGCGCTTGGCGCGCATGGCCGGGGCGGTGTCAGGGGCGGTGAGGAGGACGCGGGCTTTGCCGGGGATGTTGGCGCCGACGAACCAGGAATCGGCCTGGGTGCGGAGGATATTCTCGCCGCCCTCCTTCATGTGCTGTACCCAGTCTTCCTCGGCCTCGGGCGTGGCCATGATGCGGCGGTTGCCGCTGTCACGGACATGGGCGATAGCGTCGGTGACCCATTCCACCAGCGGCTCGGCGGAGCGGGGGAAGTTGCCTACCGAGGCGGCGTTGACGGTGAAAAGGTTGGGGTAGCCGTAGCTGGACATTCCCATGTAGGCGCGCGGGCCGTTGGCGAACTTCTCCTTGAGGACCTCGCCGCCGATACCCTCGATGTGGATCAGGTTGAGGGGGCCGGTGACGGCGTCGTAGCCGGTGGCGAAGATGATGACGTCAAAGTCGAACTGGCGGCCGCTCTCAAGCTCGATGCCGCGGGGGTTCAGGCGGGCGATGGGGTCGGCGCGGACGTCCACCAGCAGGACGTTGTCCCGGTTGTACACCTCATAGTAGCCGGTTTCACAGGGCAGACGCTTGGAGCCGAACATATGGTTTTTGGGAACCAGCATTTCGGCGACTTCGGGGTCGTGGACGCGCTCGCGGATCTTGTTGCGGACGAACTCGGCGTAGTCCTCGTTGGCCGCGCCGGGCATCATGATGTCGTAGAAGTTGGACAGCCACTTCTTGAAGCCGGGTTCGGCCCAGAGGCGTTCGTACTGTTCCAGCTTCTCCCCTTCGGAGACGGCCAGGGCGGAACGGGTGTCGAACTCGTGCATGAAGGAGCCGGGGGTAGCGAGGCACTGCTCAAAGATTTCGGGGTAGTGGGACTTGATGTAGTCCTGGGTCTCCCGGTCGATGAGGGAGTTGCGCAGGGGGACGCAGTAGTTGGCGGTGCGCTGGAAGACGGTGAGGTGGGCGACTTCGCCGGCGATTTCGGGGATGAGCTGGACGGCAGTTGCGCCGGTGCCAATCACGCCGACGCGCTTGCCGGCCAGGTCTATGCCCTCCTTGGGCCAGCGGTTGGTGTGGCACCAGCGGCCTTCGTAGCTCTCCAAGCCCTCGAATTCGGGAATGTAGCGGGCGGAGAGGATGCCGATGGCGGTGATGACGAACTGGGCGCGGGTCTGGTAGCCGTCGTCGGTGGTGACCTGCCAGCGGTTGGCGGCTTCGTCGTAAATCAGGGAGGCGACGCGGGATTCAAAGCGGATGTCGCGGCGGAGGTCGAACTTGTCGGCGACGTAGTTGAGGTAGCGCTCGTTCTCGGGCTGGCTGGAGTAGTGTTCCTGCCACTCCCATTCCTGGAGCAGTTCCTCGGAGAAGGAATAGCCGTAGGTGTAGCTTTCGGAGTCGAAGCGAGCGCCGGGGTAGCGGTTCCAGTACCAAGTGCCGCCGACGCCGGTTCCTTCCTCGAAAGACCGCACCGAGAAGCCCAAGTTCCGCAGCCGGTAAAGCGAGTAGAGACCGGTGACGCCGGCGCCGATGACGACGACGTCGACCTCGTCAACGCCGCCGGCGGACTGCCCATTGGCAGCGGTTTGCTGTAGAGACGTAGCCATGAAACCCTCCTTGTCAACCTGGGACATACGTCGGCCAGAAATGGAAACGGTGGGCTGATTATACACCCGGCAGCGGGGTTTGTGGCTGGCGCGCGTCCAGCAGCAAGGTTCGTCAGAAGCGGGCCCCGTATCAAGTACGGGGTGGCGTTATTTGCCGGATTTGGGGTGGCGTTATTTGCCGGATTTGAGGATATTCAGGATTGGGTTCGTTTGATTGGGAGGTTGTTGCGGTGGCTTGGCTCCTTTTGGGCTGGTTGGTTGTTTGGGATTGGGAGGCAGGATTTTCCGCCAGGGGCGGACTTTCAGCACTTCGTTGTCAGCATACGGCCGGTTCGGGTACGCAACTATTTTTCCCTACTTTTTCGTGTACTCAGTACGCCAAAGGCGCAGCCAGAGGCGCACCGGCGCGCGGGCACGGACAGTCCCGGTGGTCCAGCGGTCAATCATGGTGAGGTGGGTCGGGTCTAACAGAGCCTTGCCGAGTGCGACCGTTGCGATTTGGAAACTGACGGGGTTGGCCGTCGAAGTGAAATCCTGCCTTTTGAGAACGTGATGGAAACAGCTGTTTTGCCTAGACGGTATTAGGATATACGTTCTAGTAGCGTATGGTCAAGGGGGATTTTGTCCTCACGCGTATCCACTTTCCGGGGGCGGAATGTCAGAAGCAGGATTTCCAGGATTTGACGGATTATCAGGATTGAGATCATCCGACGGCAGCGTCGCACCCAATCCGGTACATCCTATAAATCCGGTAAATCCTGCTTCTGACAAGCTACCAAAATGGCTCACGCGTACCCAGTTTGTCATCGCGAGGAGCGAAGTCCGCCGCTGGCGGATGGCGATCTCGTTCCACGAGCGACGTTCGTTACCGCGACGAGATTGCCGCGCTGCGCTCGCAATGACAGTTTGGGGAAAGTGGGTACGCGTGAGGGATTTTGTCAGAAGCAGGATTTTGGGGATAGAGGATTTAGAGGATTGGGTGTTTCCTTCCATCGGACGGCTCCGGTAACATCGGGTAAAATTGTTGGAGAATACTGTCGTTGGAGACGCTTCCCATGGCCGCCACCCGCATTATAACCAACGCCTGGCAGGTCCGAACCCTCCCCGATATTTTCTACGAGGAGAAGGAACGGGAGGAGGACGGTATGCTCCAGGATCGTCCGATTTACCGCATTGCCCACCTGCTCAACGAGCGCTACGAAGACCGCCCCGACGTGTTCATTTCGGGCGACGTGTTCGTTTCCTATGACAGCACTGACGGCAACCGGCGGGTGGGGCCGGACCTGTTCATCGCCTTTGACGTGAACGTGGCCGGGATCCGGGAGGGACTGCCCAATTATTGGATCTGGGAGGTGGGCAAGCCGCCGGACTTCGTGCTGGAAGTGGCGTCGCCGAGCACGGCGGCGAACGACCTGGGGTGGAAGCGGGAGTTGTATCAGAGGATAGGGGTGCAGGAATACTGGCGGCTTGACCCCACGGGCGGGGAGTTGTACGGGCGGGCGATAACCGGGGAGCGGCTGGTGAACGGGCAGTACGAGGAGTATCCGCCGGAGTATGGGGAAGATGGTCAAGAGCGCGGGCGCAGCGAGTTGCTGGGAGTGGTGTTCGCCTGGGACGGCAGGGAGGAGTTTGACGCGCTGGATCCGGCAACCGGGTTGACGATTGACAAACGAGTTGCGGCGGAGGCCCGGGCTGCTGCCGCCGAAGACCAGATTGAAGCCGAGCGGCAGGCCCGCATCGCCGCCGAAGCCCGGGTCCGGGAGCTGGAAGAGCGGCTTCGTAATGACGGTGGTTAAACCGTCCATATGCGATAGCCCTGACGGGGGTAGCCGGGCGATTGGCCCTAACTGGATTGGGGCATATCAGCAGAGGACACACGGGATTGGATGGAGAAAGGTGATGGACTATCGACCCCTGGGCAGCACGGGGATTAGCGTGTCGGAGATTGGGTTTGGGTGCGGCAACGTGGGTGGTTTGATGATCCGGGGCGAGCACGGCGATCAAGTTAAGGCGGTGGCCCGGGCCATGGAGCTGGGGATCAACTACTTTGATACCGCCTCGTCCTACGGCGACGGCGTTTCGGAGACCAACCTGGGGCGGGTGTTGAAGGAGCTATCAGCAGAAGTGTACGTCGGCACCAAGTTCCGGGTCACCACCCACGAACCGGGGCGCATCAGGGGCAACGTCATAGCGTCGGTGGAGGAGAGCCTGGCCCGGATGCAGCGGGAGCGGGTTGACCTGATCCAGATGCACAACCACGTGGCTTCGGCGGCAGATGGCGGGTCAGTCTCTCCGGAGGAGACGCTGGGCGAGGTGGTGGACGCGCTGCGGGAGTTGCGGGATCAGGGCAAGGTCGGGTTCTGGGGAATGACCGCGGTGGGAGAGACGGCCGCGCTGCACCGGGTCATCGACTCGGGAATGTTGAACACCATCCAGTCGGTGTACAACCTGGTCAACCCCAGCGCTGGACGATTGTGCCGGCCGGCTTCGATATGCCTGATTACGGGAACCAGATCGAGCGGGCCGCCGCCAACGGCATGGGGACGCTGGTGATTCGCGTCCTGGCGGCGGGGGCGTTGAGTGGGGAAGCAACGCGGCATCCCGTGGCCGTTCCGACCGTGGCGCCCATCGGTTCGGGGCGGGACTACGACCAGGACCGCTCACGGGGCGAGGAGTTCCGGTTTCTGGTGCAGGAGGGGTACGCTGACAGCCTGGTGGAGGCTGCGCTGCGGTTCGCCCTGGGCAACCCCGGCGTGAGCAGCGCGCTGGTGGGTTATTCCAGCATGGAACAGCTGGAACAGTCGGTTGCCTACGCCGCCAGGGGGCCGCTTCCCGCAGCGGCGATGGCGCGGTTGCCGGAGGTGTGGGGCCGGGTTCACTCGGTGGGAACCCGGGTCCGGTAGAGCCGGCCGTACTGCACGAAGGCGATGATGGCCGTTACCGCCAGCGCCAGGCACAGGACGTCAACGACCGTCAATGCTGCCGCCATGCCACCCGGCTCGTGGCCAAGCAGGCGGAACGCGGCGGCGATGGCGATGCGGAGCGCCACCAGGGCGGCGGTCGCTCCGGCAATCCACCAGCGGCGGAGGGCTAACGCTCGCTTCATGTGGCGACGCTCATGCGTACTCGCTTTACCCTTGTCATTGCGAGAATGCCGTCAAGCATTCATGGCAATCTCGTCGGCGTAACCAAGCCGTTTCGGCGTAGTCGTCCCATAACGCAACGAGATTGCCACGCTGCGCTCGCAATGACAAGCCGGGTACGAATGTGGGCAGCTCTGAGCGCACTACATTGGCGGGCGGGTCTGGTACCAGCCAGCGTGCTGCTGGTAGGTGTAGGCGGCCTGGATGACGCCCGGTTCGTCGAAGGGCTTGCCGGCAATCTGCATACCGATGGGCAGGCCGGTTGCGGTGAAGCCGCAGGGGACGGAGATGGCGGGCAGGCCGGTTACGTTGAAGGGCGCGGTGAAGCTGCGGCCCCGCACGGTGCTGGTAGGATCGTAGTCCTCGAAAGCGGCGGCGGGCTGGGTCATGGTGGGCGTGACCAGGAAGTCCACGGTCTGCATGACCTCGGCGAACTCGCGGCGGGCGAGGGTGCGCACGCGCTGGGCCTGGAGGTAGTCGGCAGCGGACATCAGCGCGCCGATGCGGAAGCGGCCCCGAGTGATTTCGCCGAAGTCCTGGGGGCGGGTCTTCAGGTTGGGTTCGTGGTAGGCGTACGCCTCGCTGACCATGATGACCGAGTTGGCGGCGCGGACGTGGTCGAGGCTGGGCAGGGAGACTTCCTCGACGATGGCGCCCAGGCTCTCCAGTTCGCCGATGGCCTTCTCCACGGTGGCGACGACCTCGGGGTTGACGCTGGGGTCAGGGTCGAAGAAGTAATGTCGGGGCAGGCCCAGCTTGACGCCGCGGATGCCCTCGCGGAGGGACAGGGAGTAGTCGGGCACGGGCGCGCGGCTGGAGGTGGGATCCTTGGGGTCATGGCCGGCGATGGCCTGGAGCATATAGGCGGTGTCCTCCACCGTCCAGGTCATGGGGCCGGCGTGGTCTTGCGACCAGCTGAGGGTCACCACGCCGGCGCGGCTGACGCGGCCGTAAGTGGGTTTGAGTCCCACGATGCCGCAGAGGGAGGCCGGGCCGCGGATGGAGCCGCCGGTGCAGGAACCCAGGGCGCCCAGGGCTTGGCCGGCGGCGACAGACGACCCGGAGCCGCTGCTGGAGCCGCCGGTGATGTGGGCCAGGTTCCAGGGGTTGCAGGCCGGCTCAAAGGGGGTGGTCCAGTCGGGGCCACCCAGGGCGAACTCGTGCATGGCCAGTTTGCCCAGGAGGATGCCGCCGGCGGCCTTGAGGCGGGCCGTGGTGGTGGCGTCCGCGGCGGGGACCCGGTCGATGTCCACGCGGGAGCCGGAGGTGGTGCGGACGCCGGCGGTGTCGTAGAGGTCTTTCAGGGCGAAGGGGATGCCGTGCATATGGCCGCGATAATCGCCGCGGAGGATTTCCGCCTCGGCGACGCGGGCCTGCTCCAGGGCATCGTCGGCCAGCAGCAGGATGAAGGAATGGAGACGGTCGTCGGTGTCGGCGATGCGGTCGAGGCAGGCGCGGGTGAGTTCCACGGGCGAGAGCTCGCCCTTTCGCATCAGCTCGCCGGCCTGGTGGATGGTCAGATAATGCAATTGGGTGTCGGTGGTAGCCATGGGGGGGATAACTCCTTGGCATATTTCCACCATCCGGCGTTCCACACGACAAGCGGGGCACTGGATTCCCGCTTTCGCGGGAATGACGGGATGGTGGTGGGGATGACGGGTAACGGTTGGGAATGGTGGGCGGCCTAATCCTCGGGCCAGTCGGGGTGGTATTCCACGATCATTTCGGTGGCGCCGAAGTCGATTTCGTGGAGATCTCGGGCGTAGGCAGCGTAGAGGTCGTAGATGGGTTTGAGTTCTTCCACTTCCTGCCGGCTCATGCCGAGACCGGCGCGGTCAGCCAGTTGCTGGAATTCGTCGAGGGACATATCGGCCGGGTCAGGCATATTGGCACCTCCGGGCGGTGACGGTGATTAGGGTTGAGATGGGCTGATTATACATGGCGGAAGGGCGATGGACTCCCCGCCGGCGCTGCCATTGGCAAGGGTTAGTTGCGGGTTCGGGCTACGAGCAAGTAGATGGCCAGCATACGGCGGGGGCGCGCCGGGAGACTGCGGAAAGCCTGGGTTACCGCTTCGGCGCGGTCGATCAATCTGACGACCTGTGAGCGGGTGAGCACGCTGCGAGGGTTGTAGTCGGCGTCAAGACGGTACGTTTGAAAGTCGCCTAATACGTTGGCGAAATCGCGGATTTCCGACACTGGACTTTGCCGCCGGTACGCAAGCAAGCGATTTTTGGCTTGCCCATGGTCCTGGGCGCGGTGGGTTTGTACCCAGAGTTCGGCATCTGCCCCAGACGTTGATGTTCCAACCAGAGCGTTGGCGTTGCTGGCGCAGAGGGCATCGAACATGGCGTAGTACGCCGTGCTTACCGCCCGTTTGAGCATGGCCTGTCGTGGCCGACCGGGCGCAGTTGCGCCGCTGGACACTCCGGCCAGAACCCTCGCCGCGTCGATAAGATGCTGCCAGTCCAAGATTATTCCAGTTCCCAGGGCCTGGGGTGGTTGGACATCCACAGCCACTCGGGGTATTCGTCCTTGGCGATGTAGGAATCTAACGCCAAATTGTGGAACCCCAGTAACTGTTCAGACTTGGGTGGTGAATTGAGCGAAAGGGGTGGCAAATGCTGGCATGGAGTGATTGACCTGCCGCCGGTTCCGGTGGAAGTTACCGAACACGCCGTGATTGGTCAAAAATCGTGTATCCGCGTCGGCCCGCGCTGCCGACGGCGTTGCGCGCCGTCGCCGCAACTGGACGGGATAGTATAGTGATGGGGAAGCAGCGGTTGGGGATCAACTTGATCAGCCTGATGGTGGCGTTGCCGGAGGAAGCCCGGCTGCCCTTCCGCATCATCCAGTGGCACCTGGAGGCCGCGCCTGGACTGCGGCTCAGCCTGGGAGCCATTGTGGCCGCTACCCAAAGGGTAGCCCAGAAGGCCCAGGGAGCGATGTCGGACATCGTGGCGCGGCTCCGGGGCGCTCCGGTGGTCCATGCCGATGAGACGGGCGGGCGGGAGGATGGACACAACGGCTACGTGTGGACTTTCAGCACCCCTGCCGAGCGCTACTTTCTGCGTCGTGGTCGTAGCAAGGCGGTGGTGGCTGAAGCCCGGGGCGAAGAGTTCGCCGGGGCGCTTTCGCCGGGGCGCTGGTCAGCGACTTCTACGCCGCCTACCATCATCACTACGACGGCCCCAGGCAACGCTGCTGGGCCCACTTGCTGCGGGACATCCACGACTTGCGGGCGCTTTACCCCGACGATGCCCCCCTGGGTCGGTGGGCGGACGCCGTCCACGATGTGTACGAAAAAGCCAAAGCCTTCACCCTCCCGTCGGAACGGCCGCGCCGCCGGGCCCAACTGGCCCTGGAACAACGTCTGCTGGCCCTCTGCCAGCCGTACCGGGACGACCCGTCAGCAGTCCAGGCCAAGCTGTGCCGCCGCGTGGAGAAGCACATCAAGGAGCTCTTCGTCTTCGTGGCCGAACCGGAAACCCCACCGGACAACAACGCCGCCGAGCGCAGCCGGCGTCATCTGGTGGTCAGCCGCAAGGTCAGCGGCGGAACCCGCTCACCGCGGGGAACTGAGACCAAGATGACCCTGGCGTCAGCCTTCGGCGCTTGGCGGGCGCAAGGACTCAACCCTCGCTCTGTTTGCCGACAACTGCTCATTTCCCCTCAATTCTGAACAGTTACATCACTCCAAGCGTGAAAAGGGCTGCCGCCGGACGCGGGCGAAGCGTTCCTTGCACTTGGGCCGTGTTATCATCCACTTACCCGACGAACGTGGTCCAGGAATGACATGGAAGTAATCGGCTCCAACCTGCGTACCGCCGCCCCGGATTTTCAGGACAACCGGGCGCGCATGGAAGCTCTCGTGAAGGACCTGAAAGAGCGTCTGGAGCAAGCTCGCGCCGGAGGCGGGCAGCGGGCCGTGGAGTTGCACCGCAGTCGCGGCAAGCTGCTGGCCCGGGAGCGGATTGACGGGCTGGTGGACGCCGGCACCCCGTTCCTTGAGCTCAGCCCCCTGGCGGCATGGGATATGTATGACGGGGAAGAAGCGTCTGCCGGGATCGTGACCGGCGTCGGATTGGTCCATAGGAAAGAGGTTGTGGTGGTCGCCAACGACGCGACGGTTAAGGGCGGCGCCTACTACCCGATCACGGTCAAAAAGCACCTGCGCGCCCAGGAAATCGCGCTGGAAAATCACCTGCCGTGTATTTACCTCGTGGACTCGGGCGGAGCCTTTTTGCCGCTGCAAGCGGAGGTGTTCCCGGATCGGGACCACTTCGGGCGAATCTTTTACAACCAGGCCCAAATGTCGGCGCTTGGCATTCCCCAAGTGGCGGTGGTCATGGGGTCGTGCACGGCCGGGGGCGCTTACATCCCGGCCATGAGCGACGAGGTAGTGATGGTGCGGCAGCAAGGCACCATCTTTCTGGGCGGCCCGCCGCTGGTGCGGGCGGCTACCGGAGAAGAAGTGGATCCGGAAACCCTGGGGGGCGCGGACGTGCATACCAGGATATCCGGCGTGGCTGACCACCAGGCAGCCGACGACGCCGATGCGCTGGCCATCACGCGGGACATCGTGGAGAATTTTGTCCAAAGGCGCGACCCGCCGTTTGAGGTCACCAGCCCCGAACCGCCGGCCTACGATCCGGCCGAGCTATATGGCATCGTGTCTCCGGACAACCGACGGCAGTACAATGTGCGCGAGGTGATCGCCCGCGTGGTTGATGGAAGCCGTTTTCACGAGTTCAAGTCTGAGTACGGGGAAACCCTGGTTTGTGGCTTCGCCCGTATTTTCGGGTATCCGGTGGGAGTGGTGGCCAACAACGGGGTTCTTTTCTCAGAAAGCGCGCTGAAGGGCGCTCACTTCATCGAGTTGTGCAGCCAGCGGGGTATCCCCCTGCTGTTCCTGCAAAACATTACCGGTTTCATGGTGGGCACCCAGTATGAAGCCGGAGGAATCGCCAAGGACGGCGCCAAGATGGTCATGGCAGTGTCCAACGCCGCCGTGCCCAAGTTCACGGTGATCATTGGCAGTTCCTTCGGGGCGGGCAACTACGGCATGTGCGGGCGGGCCTACCAGCCTCGTTTCCTGTGGACGTGGCCCAACGCCCGCATTTCGGTGATGGGCGGTCAGCAGGCGGCGGAGGTCCTGCTCACCATACGACTGCAACAACTGGAGCGACAGGGCCGGACCATGGAGCAGGAGGAGCGAGACGACTTGCAACGCCCTATCCTGGAAAAGTACGATCAGGAGGGCGACCCCTACTACAGCACGGCCCGCCTGTGGGACGACGGCATCATCGATCCGGTGGACACGCGGACTGTAGTGGGTCTGGGGATCGCAGCTTCCATCAACGCTGCCTTCCCGGAGCAGAAGCGGGGCGTATTCCGATTTTGACGGCCCGGGCGGTACGGCGTACAATCGGGCTGTCACCGGGAGGTTCTGTTATGACTGAAAATGCCGTCTCCGTGCATCCCTACTTCATCTACGCCGGCGTCAGCTTTCTCTTCCTGGTCATGCTGGCCATGCTGGCGGCTCTATTCCGCTTGCTAATGGTGGTGGGTAGAATGGAGGGCCGGCTGATGGGCTTGGAAAACGCGGTTGCCGACCTGCGGGAGCAAATGGCCGCCCTACGGGAGCAAGTAGTCATCGTGCGGGAGCAAATGGCCGCCCTACGGGAGCAAGTAGCCACTCTGCGGGATCAGGTAGCCAGCCTGCGCCAGCAAGTCGCCACCCTGAATGAGCGTGTTGACCTGCTGCTGCGTCATCGCCACGACCGGAACACGGGAACCGTCACGCTACCTCCCGGCGAGCGCGAACCCGTGGCCGACTAACTGCGCCCGCTCCCCACCGCCCCGGCGGGACCGCTGATGTTCTCCAAAGCGCTGGTAGCTAACCGGGGAGAGATCGCGGTCCGGATTAACCAGACCTTACGCGCCATGGGGATTGCTCCCGTCGCGGTATATTCCGACCCGGACGCCGGCGCTCCTCATGTGATTACGGCGGACCAGTCTGTAGCCCTGCCGGGCAATATCGCCGAAGATACCTACCTGAACATCCCCAAGATCGTGCAGGCCGCGCGTGACTCGGGGGCTCGCGCCATACACCCAGGTTACGGTTTTTTGTCGGAGAACCCGGAGTTCGCTAGGGCTTGCCGGGAAGCCGGCATAATCTTCATCGGCCCAAGCCCGGAGAGCATGGAGGCCCTGGGAGACAAACTTCGCTCCAAGGACATCGCGCTTGCCGCCGGGGTACCGGTGATTCCCAGCTCCCCGGAATGCCTTCCCGGGGACGCCGCTGTCGAGCGGTTCGCGCAGCAGTTGAGCTTCCCTCTAATGGTTAAGGCTGCCGCCGGCGGGGGCGGCCGGGGCATGCGCCTGGTCAACGAGCGAAGGGAATTGGACGCCGAAATGGATACGGCCGGCCGGGAAGCCCAGGCTGCTTTTGGCGATGGCCGCGTGTTCCTGGAAAGTTACGTTTCGAATCCCCGCCATGTGGAGGTACAGATCCTGGCCGATGGTTTTGGGCATACCATCCACCTCGGAGAGAGGGAATGCAGCATACAACGCCGTCACCAAAAGATAATTGAAGAGACCCCGTCGCCGGCCCTAACGCCGGATTTGCGGAGGCAGCTGGGAGAGGCCGCCGTCGCCGTTGCTCAGGGCGCGGGGTATTTCAACGCTGGGACAGTGGAGTTTTTGCTGAACCCGGAAAGCGGCGAGTTTTACTTCCTTGAGATGAATGCGCGGCTCCAGGTGGAGCACCCGATTACCGAGGCTGTCCTGGGGTTGGACATGGTGGAGTGGCAAGTCCGTATCGCTGCTGGGGAACCCCTGACTCTGCAACAGGAGGAAATCCAACCCTGGGGGCACGCCATAGAATGTCGCATCTACGCCGAGGACCCGTATCGGGATTTTGTGCCGTCCACCGGGAATCTGCTGCGCTGGCGACCTCCCAGCGGTCCCGGGCTCAGGCTGGACAGTGGCGTGGCGCAGGATCAGGAAGTCTCCATCTATTACGATCCCATGCTGGCGAAGTTGATCGCATGGGGGCCGGAACGCGGGGTCAGCCTACGCCGGATGGAGGTCGCGCTGTCACAGTTCCTGGTCCTCGGGGTGGTAACGAACATCCCCTTGCTGCGGTCAGTGTTGCGACACGCCCAGTTTCAAAGGGGTGATTACGATACCGGGTTTCTCGAGCGGAACTCGGCAGTTGCCAGCGCAGTGATCGACAATGAGACTCGAACCGTGGCGCGTTCGCTGGCGGCGTGGGCGTCGGGTCAGCCGATGGCGGCTCAGGCTCCGCCAGTAGCGGCGACGGACCGAGTGAAGGCCAATCTCTGGCAGTCCGTCGGCGAGCGGAGGCTGCCGTGACGACGAGCCGGGGCGAGCTGCGGGAGATGCACCCATGGGATGGCGAGCCTTTTCGCTATCGCCTAACGGAGTCAGCAGATTCTTTCACGTTTGAGTTGGAGGGCGAAGCGTTCGGGTCGGGGGGTTCGACCAGTTTCAGCGTCGAGTCCCGCCAAAACGGAGAAGGTTTGTGCCGGACCGAATCTGGGAGCTCGTACGCTTTCGCGTGGGAGTGGGTCGGCCCGGAATTGCACCTGTGGCTGAATGGAGACCTGGTAGTTTTCCAGCGGGCAGACCCTTCGACAAGCTCAGGACGGCGCCGGGGCAGCGCGGCCGTCAATGAAGCCACGGGAGACGTGCTGGCGCCCATGCCCGGCGCCGTGCTGGAGATATTGGTCGCAGAGGGTGACCGCGTGGCACGGAACCAGACCGTCGCAATCATGGAGTCCATGAAAATGGAGTTGGTGATCACGGCGCCCCGGGATGGCGTCGTGCGGAGGGTCGCCGTCCAGCCGGGGCAGCAAGTGGAAAGGGGGATGCGCCTGCTGGAGTTGGAGAATACATCGGGTTGACTATCGCCCGCGTTAGGAATACGATGGCGGTAACAATAACCCGGCGGAATGCTGCCGCTTTTTGAGCAGCGAACCGGAGGAATCGGCATATACCACCTCGGAGCGGACGATAGCCATACCAAGCCCGCAACCGAGGAGGTGTAGTCGGTCAACGCCGAGGCCAGGTAATCAGGAGGTAAAAGAATGGCAGAAAAGGATATTGCCTTGATGGCCCACTTGATGCGCCGCGCCGGTTTCGGAGCGACGTATGAGGAGCTGGAGGCTCGCGCCGCCAAGGGCTACGAGGAAACCGTCGAAGAACTTTTGAACCCGGAATCCCAGCCCGCGATCCAGGAAGACATCCTGATGCGCTACCAGCCGCAGTGGGTGTCCAAGGCCGGACTGGAAGGTCAGCAGGAAGAATGGACCTTCCGGATGATCAACACCAAGCGCCCGCTGGAAGAGAAGATGGGCCTGTTCTGGCACCACATCTTCTGCACCGGCCACGCCAAGTGCGAGTATCCCAAGCAGCAGCAGATCGAGCTCGATATGTTCCGCACCATGGGGTTCGGCAACTTCGAACAGCTGCTCATGGGCCTGTCCACCGACCCGGCCATGATGTTCTACCTGGACAACTGCATGAGCCACAAGGACGCCATCAACGAGAACTGGGGCCGGGAGCTTCTGGAGCTGTTCTCCCTCGGTGTCGGCATGGACGGCGAGGCCAACTACTCGGAGGACGACGTCAAGGAAGCGGCTCGCGCTTTCACGGGATGGACGGTCACCAACTCGGTCCCTCGCTACCCTTACGGGAAGTACGAGGCGGCGTTCATCTATGACCCGTCGGACCACGACTACGGCGAAAAGACCTTCCTGGGCGAAACCGGCAACTGGAACGGCGAAGACATCGTGAAGATCATCGCCCGCCAGCCGGCCGCGGCCCGGTTCGTCGCCAGGCACATGTACAACTTCTTCGTCGCCGACGAGCCCCAGGTACCCGCCTGGCAGAACACGCCGCCGCGCGACCCCGAAGCCATCAAGATGCTGGAGGACGAGTACTTCCGCTCCAACTACGACATCCGGTCGATGCTGCGCGTACTGTTCAACTCCGACTTCTTCAAGAACGCCCGCTTCGAGAAGGTGAAGAGCCCCACCGAAACCGTGGTCGGCACCATGCGGCTCGTTGGCGACTTCGATATGCCCAAGCCGGGCATGAACGCCATGACGCTGACCATCCGCTACATGGGCCAGGACCTGCTGAACCCGCCGACAGTGGAAGGCTGGCACACCGGCCGCGAGTGGATTGACAGCGGCACCCTGGTGGAGCGCATCAACTTCACCGCCGACGCTGTGGGCAACACCTCCCATCGCGGCGTCCAGGCCATCATCAGCCGCCTGGGTTCCGAGGGTGAGACGATTTCGTCCGAGCGGTTGGTGGATGGCTGCTTGCAGTTGCTCGGCCATTACGAACTGGCCGACGTGACGCGCAACGAGTTGGTCGCCCTTGCCGACAGTGAAGGCGAGCTCCGCACCGGCACCGACGAGTTCGGCCAGCGGGTTGGGCAGATGTTGCAGTCCATCGTGGCCACCACCGAGTACCTGTTCGAATAATCAAGGAGGGCGAACGAAATGACAGCCACCAAGAAAGATCCGGTGCTGGTGGTCCTCCAGTTATCTGGCGGCAACGACGCACTGAACACCATCATCCCTTACGGCGATCCGCTGTATCTGGATAACCGCCCGAACGTGCGGATTCCCATTGACCAGGTGCTGCCCATCAACGACCGCATCGGCTTCAACCCGGCCATGGCCCCGATGAAGCGGCTGTACGACGAGGGCAAGGTCGCCGTCATCCAGGGCGTGGGCTACCCCAATCCCAGCCGCTCGCACTTCCGCTCCATGGACATCTGGCACACCTGTGAGCCGGACAAGGTGGGCGATGAAGGCTGGCTGGGCCGGGCCGTGCGCGACCTGGACCCGCAGAAAGAAAACGTGCTGACCGGCGTGAACTTCGGCCGCGGCCTGCCGCGTTCCCTGGTCGCCCCCGGCGTCCCCGTTGCCTCCGTGGGCAACCTGGAGACCTACGGAGTGCTTACCGGCATTGAAGTGGAAGAGCAGCGCACCAAGGCGCTGGACGTCTTCTCCCGCGTCTATTCGCCGATGCTGGGCCAGGGCCCGGTGCTGGACTACTTCGCCCAGACCGGCCTGGACGCCCTGGAAGGCGCTGACATCCTCAGCACCGCTCCGCAGATGTACTCCTCCAGCGTGGAGTACGGCAACGACACCGTGGCCCAGTATATGCGCAACATCGCGCAGACCCACCTGGCCGGGTTCGGCACCCGCGTGCTCTACACCACCGCTCCCTACAACAGCTTTGACACCCACGCCGGCGAGTTGGCCAACCACACCCGCCTGTGGACGGAAACCTCCCACGCCGTCGCCGACTTCTACGACGACCTCAAGGAGCACGACGCCGGCGACAACGTCATCCTGCTGGTCTTCACTGAGTTCGGGCGCCGCGTCCACGACAACGGCTCCGGCACCGACCACGGTTCCGGCGGCGTGGCCTTCGTGGTGGGCGAGAACGTCAAGGGCGGCCTCTACGGTGAGTATCCCTCGCTGGAAGAGAACAAGCTGCTGGAGGGCGACCTGCACTTCAACAACGACTTCCGCGGCCTGTACTCCACCCTCCTGGAGAAGTGGATGGGCCTGGATGCCCAGCCCATCGTGAACGGCTCCTTCGAGCAGATGGACTTCATTTAGCCCGACCCAAGGAGGCGATCATGGTAACCGCAACCAGAATTTCCCACGTACAACTCCAGTACAGCCACACCATCGGGCGTGGCGAGCAGTTCGGGCCGGGGTTCACCTACCCCATTCACATGGCCCGGGGCGAGGATGAGTTGATGTACGTCCTCTGCCGGTCTTCCGAGTACCGGCCCGAGGGCACCCGCGTCACCGTCTGCACCGTTGACGAGGAATACGTCAACGCCTTCGCCCGCGGCGTTCCCCAGCAGGGGCCCCACGAATACAACTTCGAGGACGGCTCCCTGGTCTGGCCCGTCAACGTCGCCATCGCCAGCAACGGCAACGTCTATGTTTCCGACGAATGGCTCCACCGCATCTCCATGTTCACCCGCGACGGGGAGTACATCGGGAAGTGGGATGAGAACGTCGGCAGCGGCGACGGCCAGTTGGACCGGCCTTCCGGGCTAGCTATCGACGCCGACGACAACGTCTGGGTCGTGGATGGCAACAACCACCGCGTCCAGAAGTTCACGCCGGACGGCAAGTTCCTGATGAGGATCGGGAGCTACGGCCAGGGTGATGGCGAGTTCGATACCCCCTGGGGCATCGACATCGACAGCCAGGGCAACATCTACATCGCCGACTGGCGCAACGACCGGATCCAGAAGTTCAGCCCCTCCGGCGAGTTTCTGAGCAAGTTCGGCTCCTCCGGCGACGGCGAAGGCGAGTTCAACCGCCCGGCCGACGTGGCCGTGGACCGGGACGGCATCATCTACGTTGCCGACTGGCTGAACAACCGCTTGCAGTACTTCGACCCGGACGGCAACTACTGCGGGGAGAAGACCGGCGAAGCCACCGTCTCCAAGTGGGGCAAGGACAAGCTGGACGCCAACCCGGAGATGTGGGGCGAGCGCGACCGCGCCCCCGGCCTCGAGCGGGAACGCGATTTCTGGGCGCCCACCGGCGTCGCAGTGGACGACGCCAACCGGGTATTCGTCTGCGAAGGCCCGCGCAACCGCATCCAGGTGTTCCAGAAGCAGGCCCTCACCTTCATGGGGCCGCGCCTGTAATACCCGCCGACGCGCCAAACACCGGAGCCCCCGCCCGGAGCCGGATTACAACGGCAATGGACGGGGGTTTTGTTTGGCAAAATCAGGACACACTCCCCAAATAAACCACCTGAAGCGGAACGCTATCTCCATCGCCAACAGGATTGACTCGGCCAGCCAATTTTAGGACACTGCTTTTAGGTTCCGGCCCTCGACGCAGGAAGGTCCCCCTGCACCGGCTGAACCGTTCTCCGCGTCGTATAATACTCACGGTAGAGTGAAAGACTGGCGCCTTTGCCCGGTTCGCATCCGGCCCTTAGGGGATGGAACCGGGGCTGAGGTCCAAAAGGAGGTCAAAGCAACCACCCTATGGCAAGCCAGACACTAATAACACCCCCCTACACGTTAGGCTACGGCAGGGAAATTCTGGAGACCCAGCTGCGAGCTACGGCGGAAAACAGCGCCGCGCATTTGCTCCCCTATCTCAGGCCCGGCCTTCGTCTGCTGGACTTCGGCTGTGGACCGGGGACCATATCGGTGGGCTTGGCCAAAGCCGTAGCGCCCGGCGAAATGCACGGCGTGGACATTGATGAAGCCCAGATTGAACTAGCCAAGTCGATGGCAGCGGCACAAGGTCAGGGTAACGCCAAATTTCACGTTGGCGACGTAACCGACCTTGAGTTCGCGGACAACTTTTTTGACGTCGCTCACTGCCGCAGCGTACTGATGCACGTACCGGACACTGCGGCCGCGCTGTCCGAGGTCAAGCGTGTCTTGAAGCCCGGCGGCGTCATAGCTTGCCGTGAAATGATCTGCGAGTCATCCTTCACGCATCCCGACTTCGGCATCATGAGAAGGTCGTGGGATATGTTCGAAGACCTGGTGGCGGCGGATGACGGTCATCCCCAGATGGGCAAGGATATGAAGGGCCACATCCTGGAGGCCGGATTTGTCAATGTCCAAATGACCGCTTCCTTTAGCGTGTACAACTCCCCCGCGGAAATCGCTGCCATCCACCGCGTCGCCAGCCAGTGGCTCCTGTCGTCCGAAACCGTGGCAGTGGCCCTGAAATACGGGGCGTCGTCGGAAAAGTTGGCCAGCGATTTGAAGGCTGCCTATGATAGATGGAAGGAGGATCCCGGAGCATTTTTCGCTTTCGCATACGGAGAAGCCATTGCCAACAAGCCGCCTTTTTGACCCGCTTGCCCCAACCTGGTCAGGCTCTTCAGCTCGGCACGATGCGAGAGCAACCCTTCCAGCAGCGTTTCAGGTATTGCGCAAAGGCACGCGGTAGCCCTTTCCCTGCATCCCGATCTTGTCGAAGGGTGCCCTTTGCAATCTACGGATGGTTCGACCGGCTCACCATGAGCGGATGAAAAGGACTTTGTACGCGCTTTGTCAAAGCGGCCGGCCTTTTGGCGTACAGAAGTGTGTGATCGCCTTTGGCGCCTGGTCAGGTGAACTAGCCATTGGGCTTACGCGTTTGGCGGAGCCCCGAACCTGCAACCACCTCTCTAATCAGGTAATCTGCACTAAACTGCATAACTCTCAAGCGAAGCAACCCTAACTCCAGGAGCCGCCCTCGCCATGCCCGCCCGAGTAGCCCGAATACCCAACCTGGAATGCGAAGCATTCTATTACGACATGGAGCGGCGCGGCATCGTGCTGCTGGACATGGAACCCAACGCCGTCGCTGACGCCCTGGAGCAAGGCGAAATAGACGCTGGCCCGGTTTCTCTGTTGGACATCGACCGGCTGACCCCACAGGCCAATTTGATCACCGGGTTCTGCGTAGCGTCGGTAAACCGGGCGATTTCCTGTGTCCTGATCTCCAACAAACCAATTGACGAACTCGGCGGCGGGAACGTCGCCGTCAACGGGCCGGACCCAACGTCGCTACAGTTGCTCCGGGTCCTGCTGGCGCAGAAGCACGGGATCACCGAACCCGCCTTCGTTGACCGTTCGTCCGACCACGATGCCCTGTTGCTCACCGGCAACCGCGCGCTGCGGGGGCGCCGGGCCGAGCGCGGCTACTCCCACCGCTACGATCTGGGAGAGGAATGGCAGACCTGGACCGGCCTGCCATTCGTGTTCAGCCGCTGGATGGCCCGGCGGGATATGGACCGACAGGACTTCCTGATTGTGCAGGACGCGCTGTTCGTCGGGCAAGAGGACTGGATGAACAACCTCTACAAGGACACCGGCCCCCGCAACGACCTGCTGATGCTCTCCCGTGAGGTGCTGGAATACGTCCAAGGGATGCGGTTCTTTATGGGAGTTCCTGAAGAAAAAGCCGTAGCCCTATTCCGGGAGAAAGTCTCGTCGCTGGATTAGGTGGCGGCTATTGCCATGGCCCCGACGGCCACGGTGCCCAATTGCACCGGCAGCTGTTTCCAACTGACTCCCCGGTCTTCGCTAGCGTACAAAGCGCCGCCGTCGGTGCCGGCATAGACCTTGTTGCTTTCCTCTGGGTCCCATTCGAAAACGACGACCATGTCCTGCGGGTTCTCGCCTTCTCCTAGTCCATCCACCAGTCGCCAACTCTGACCCGCGTCGGTGGACCGATAGAACTGTGGATTGCTGCGGCGGGCGTTTTCGGACACGGTAACCAGCACCAGGTTGGCGTCGTGGGGCGCCGCCGATATATGCAGAGTGTACCTCCGCTGTATCCCGTCGTTGATGAGTTCCCAATCGTCTCCGGCATTATCGGAGCGATAAGGAGCGCGGGCCGTCGCGACGTAGATGCTTTGGGGTCGATGGGGGCTGAGGTTGACGCAGTGGATGTCGTCGTTAAGTCCGGGCAGCTGTTTCCAGCTGGCGCCGCCATCGCCGGACCGCACCATTCCACCGACTTCGATACCGGCGTACAAACGATTGGGATCGTCCGGAGCGGCCCGAAGATCTCGCACGTGGGAGTCACGGGTCGGCGCATGGAAACCCCACTCGCTCGATTCAGGCACGTCCTGGAGTCCTCGACATTCTTCCCATGTCTTGCCGCCGTCTCTAGAGCGATACACCGCGGCCGGTTCGCTGCCCACATATACGGTGTCCGCTTCGGTGGGATGGGCAAGGACGCTGTGGGCGTAGGGAGTGGGATACTCTCCCAGATGTCCCCAGGTCAGCCCGCCGTCATCGGACCGATAGACACCGGCTTCATACGCCGCCAGGTACGCTCTGCCCGGGTTTGGCGTGCTGGCGGTCAGCCGCGCGGCCGCGTGCGCCAGAGGGGTCACCGGCCCTTGGGTCCAAGTTTTGCCGCCGTCGGCGGTGGACACCGCGCAGACCCCGTCGTGCATTCCAACGTAGATTCTCGTTGAGGGCATTTCGTAACTCCTTACCTGAGATGAGAAAGGTCGTTTTAATTCGGGAAAGCGGCAGCTTGAAAAGCGCGGATGCCATCCACCAGGCCGAAATGCGGCAGACCCAACACATTCATCGTGTGGGTAGAGTTCAACCCAAGCAGATCTGGTTGGCCGTGGCCCTCCCGCTGCTCCGAATGTGCGGCTTGCGTTCTCCGTGCTTCAGTTCTTGTCGGCGCAATCAAATTGGTGTCCAGATCGAACTGGTGGGCGATTGCGCGGGCGAATTCGTACATGCTGACCCAGTCCTTGCCCGCGAGGTGGAATGTACCGTGGTGGTCTCCGGCCGCCAAAGCCGCGATGCCTTCGACGAGGTGTTCCACGTAAACCGGAGTTCGATAAACGTCGGTGCGGGCGTGGTAAGCATTCCCGTTTTGCAAGGTTTCCAACAGCCACGGCCCGAAGTTTCGTTGCCCCGGCTCGGGCCAGCCGTACACGATGCTGGTGCGCAAAACGCTCCAATGGGAACAATGTCTGGCAACCTCCCGTTCGGCCGCCAATTTGGTGCTGCCGTATTGAGTGGTGGGATGCGGGGTCGCGTCCTCCGGGTAGTAACCAGTTGCACCTGGAAAGACGTACTCGGTTGAGACGTAAACCAACTTAGCCCGATGCTGTTCGGTCAAACCGGCTACGAAAGTCGTTCCGCCGACGTTCACCTCCGTCGCACGCTGGGGTTCTCGCTCTGCCGTTCCAACGTCAGCCAGGGCAGCCATATGCACCACAACCTCAGGCCGCACCGCGTCAAAAACGCCCTCCAGCGCTGCCAGCTCAGTCACCTCAACCCGATACCAGGAATTGCCATCATTGGCAGGAACCCGCGAACGAAAAGTGCCGGCGACGACGCTGTGTTGCGCGCCGGCAAGGTGACGCATCAGATGCCGCCCAATGAAACCGCTGGCCCCGACTACCAAAACTCGCATGATCGCCTGCCTCGCGTCATGGATTATGACAATTCAGCGATGGCTTCTATCTCCACGTCCAGACCGGGCTCGGCCAAAGCCGTGATTTCCACCAGGGTGTTGGCCGGATATTCGCCACCGAAATATTGGGCGAACAGGGCTTCCTGCTCGTCCCGTTGTTCCTGCCAGTCCGGAATGCTGGTTACGAAAGTGGTTATCTTCACTATGTCGCCAGGAACGCCACCCTCTGCGGCCACGATCCTCGTGATCCGATCCAGCGTCACCTCCAGTTGCGCCATCAGCGCGCCGCCCTGGGCTTCGGCGCCCCGGGCCGTGCAGCCGGCGATGAACAGGAGGTTGCCCACCCTGACGCCTCTGCTGAACGTCGCGCCGGCCGGGGCTATGTCAGGATAGTTGTTGCGTACTTTTTCCATGATGCTTCTCCCAAACCGGATATTGTGGTCAGTAAATCACGCCGGCATCTTCCAGCCCGGCGATCTCTTCAGCCGACATTCCCAACAATTTTCCAAAGACGTAGGCGTTGTCGTCACCGATATTGCTGTACTTGCCAAAGGAGATCGGCGTCTCAGACATCCGGGCCGGTATCGACCAGGACACGCTTTCGCCCTCCGCCCACTCCGTAGCCTTGACGCCCCGTTGCGCCTCCCAATAGCGAGTTTCCTGGTAGAAACTGCGTGATTGTAGATGCTCGTTGTCGTGCAGATCCTGGCCCTGGGCAACTATACCGGCGGGCACGCCCGCGGCCTGTAGCGCATTCATCAAGGTGGTCGAGTCTTGTTGCTTGGTCCACTCTGCGATGGCAGCGTCAAGGGCGTCCTCGTTGCGCCGGCGGCCAATGCGTGATTCGTACTCCGGCGCCGCTGCCCAGGCTGGGTCGCCCATCGCTTTTCGCAACCGCTGCCATTGCTCGTCGTCCGCGACCGCGATGGCGATGTACCGGTCGTCGCCGGCGCAGGGATAAACTCCATGGGGAATCGCCCAAGGGTCACGGTTGCCCCGGCGTTGCGGGCCGCGCCCATTCACCTGGTAGTCCAGCAGAGCCGGGCCGCCCGTGGCAACACCCGATTTGAAAATCGACGATTCCAGGTTGGCGGTTTTGCCGGTCAGCCGGCGGCGCATCAAAGCGGCGATAATTCCGGCTGGCTGGAAAACGCCGGTATGGTAATCGGAATACGATGTGTTCACCACGCCGGGCGGGTCGTCCGGCAGGCCGGTCATAAGAGACACGCCGGAGAGGTGCTGCACCAGGATGCCGAAAGATTTATAGGTGTAGTAAGGCCCGTGTCCGCCCAATCCGGTTTGCCACATGATGATGGCATCGGGGCGTTGCTTGCGGATCTCCGGGAAGTCGATGCCCCAACGATCCAGTACGTTGCGCCGGAAATTGGTCATGAAAACGTCGCTGATCCCCACTAGCTCCAACATCAGGTCACGGCCGGCTTCGGTACGTACGTCAAGAGTAATGCGGCGCTTGGCGCGCTGGTACTCAGGCTGACCCGCGCCCCGGGACCAGGCGGGTATGAAAGCCATCTCATCGAGCACCTTGTTGGTCTCCACCTTGATGACCTCGGCGCCCAGGGAGCCCAGGATGCGCCCGGTGAGCGGTAGGGCCACGTAGGGGCCAAACTCCACGATGCGGATGCCGGAGAGGGCGGACGGCGTGTCTGTAATGGCGCTGGTCATGGCGGCTACTCCTCACTATGTCGGTCAAAAATCAGGCGACGCACGTCAAAAGCGAAGTCCGGCAACACATCCTCGCCGGACAGGGTTTCGGGATTCTCCAGTATCTCAGGCCCGTCCTGGCCGGCGCGGTAGATATAGACTCGGCGATTGCGGGGATCAATGCCCCAACCGAGCCGCGCCCCGCCGTCCATCCATTCCTGCATCTTAGCCAGGAATGGCGGCAGACGGTCGGTCTGTGAGCGTACTTCCACCACGAAGTCGGGCGCGCCGTTGATGGTTCCCCGCCGCTCGGAAGGCGTCAGGTTGTCGTAACGTCCCTGGGTAATCCAGGCGGCATCGGGAATCCGCTGCGCCCCGCTGGGCAAGCGAAAGCCGATGGTCGCGCCGTAACTCATGCCCGCGTTGGCAATGCGCCAGTTACCCAGCACAATGGTAACTTCCGTTTCATCGAGGCTGCTTTCCGAGCCAGGTGCGGGCATTATTATCAACTCCCCATGTGCGGAATACTCAAACTGCCAGAGTTCGTTGTCGCAGGTAAATTGACAGAACCGCTCGCCGAAGTCGGGGGCGAGGTGGTCCACGCCCAGTGCCGTCAGGTTCAGACGCAGTTCGCCCAGCAGAGTAATCTCGGATGGCCCTGTGGACGCGTCCTGCGGCGGGTTAGAAACAATCGGTTCCGGTTTCGCTGTAACCATTTCTATATCCTCCAACGCCGGATAGCGACTAGATTACGCCATTCGCCCGTAGCGCCGCCAACTCGTCTGCCGTCAACCCCAGCTCTCCCTGGTACACTGCTGTGTTGTCCGCACCCAATGCTGGAGCCGGTCGGCGCCGGGCCGACACTTCCTCGCTGTGAAATATGCCCAGCGGGTACTTGATGGCGCCGATTGCGGCATCGTCGTGTTCAACGTCGTACCAGAATCCCGATTCAGCCAATTGGGGGTCGGCGAGCAGGTCCGCTACCTCGTTGACGGGCAGGAACACCAAATTCCGCCGTTGACCCTCGTGGAACAGTTCCTGGACGGTGAAGTTCTCGGCGAACTCCAGGAATAACGCGGTGATGATGTCAATGTGCTCCGCCCGGTCCTGGTTGCCGCCCCGATATGCTTCGTTTAGCACCTCGTCATTGCCCGTCACCTCATGGATCCATTCCGCGAGGGTATCCCATTCCCGGGGCGTGATTACGCCGGCGGCGATCCAGCCATCCTTGCAGGGATACGCCCCCAACGGAATGACGAGGGTGGAGTTCGTGCCCACCCGGGTTACGTTCTGACCCAATTTGCGCCACAGCAACGCGGGATGCGCGTCGGTGTAATAGGTGATGAGAGCTTCCTGGGACGACACATCGATATGTTGTCCCACGCCGCCGCCGGCGAAATCCCGGTAGTACAGGGCGGCCAGTATCCCTACGGCGGCGTATTGGGCCGCCGGATAATGGCTGTGCTCGTTGCCCTGGCGGACGGGAGGTTCGTCGGGTTCGCCCGTAATCTGCATGTAACCGCTGGCTGCCATCACCACCAAGTCATCCCCCTGGTATTTGGCCCATTCGCCTGAGCCGCCGAATGGCGTGACCGAGGCGACGATCAGGCCCGGGTTTTGTGCCCGTAGAGCGTCATAGCCGATGCCCAACGCATTGAGATAATCACGGTCATAGCTTTCGATGACCACGTCAGCGTCGGCAACCAACCGGCGAAACAAGGCGCGCCCTGCTTCGCTTTCAAGTTCAAGGGTTATGGATCGCTTGTTGGTGTTATAGAACATGAAGTCCAGGCTACGCTCATCATCCGGCGTGTCGCCGGGGAAGGGACCCAGGCGGCGGGAAGGGTCGCCGCTTGGGGGTTCGACCTTCACCACGTCCGCCCCGTAGTCGGCCAGCAAACGGCCGCAGAAGGCAGCCCGCCGGTCGGTAAGGTCCAGGATCCGGTAGGGAGGTATCAGATGCTCGCCCGTGTAGTCGTCGAACCGAGGCATTCGCGCCAACTCCGCATTGCGATGCTTTCGGCCAATGGCCGTACGATAGCCAATGTATCGCCGGCTTCCGACCATGTCAAAAGGTTTTATCGGAAAACCAGGCGGCTATAATATTGGCGGCCAATCCCACCATCCGTTGAGAGACACCCGATGAGCACCATGCATCCCACCGACATCAACGCCGCATTGATCAACCTGGTCCGAAAGCGTAACCCGCCATGGTGGCAGACCGTCGCCATCGGCCTGACGCCAAACCTGCGTCCCGTCCTGGGGTTGGTGGATGCCCGCGCGCAGCCGACCGCAGTAGAACAACATCGCCCGCACGTGATGCTGGTGGCGGGGCTGCGTGGGCAGACCACCGACACGCCTCGAATTCTGGCAGCTCTGGACCTTTTCGCCCGCTCGTCCGCTGCCGGATCCACAGGCGTTGCATTATCTGCCATCGTTGCCGCTAATCCAGATGCCCTCGCCGGGGGCGACTGGGAGCCGGCGGCGCCGCAACACGTGGACCTCAGCGAAGGTTATCCCCCGGACGGCGGATTCTATTTCGACGAAACGGCCCCGGAACGTCGTTACTTGTGGCGTTGGATTTGCTACCAGGCTCCTGATCTGCTGATCGAGGTGTCCCTGTCCGACGCCGCCGATCAGTCCGTTTTGTGGGAGGCTAATGGGGTTGCTGCCGGAAAGGCCGTCGCCAATGCTCTGGGCGCCGCCCGCGCTGCCGATGACGATTCGTTGGTGGCAGCGTTGGGTCGGCCGGCTGGGGATGCCCCCGGTACCATACCCGCGTTGCGCCTCACCGTCCATTGGAGCGGGTTGACCGATGCCCTGGCGTCGGCGTGGGCGCTGACGGGAAAAGGCAGTGATGTCCTTCCATCTGCGGCCCGGCTGGCGTTGCAGGCGCGACGGAGACGTTCCCCGTTAGAGCTTGCCCGGATTCTCGCCTCCCGCTACGGTCACGCTCTGGATCCCGTGAACTATACGCAAGGAGTAGGCATCAGCGGACGCCTGCGTCTGGCCGCTTTGGATGATACGTACCCGAATCCGACCCCGGATGTAGTGGAATTGATCGATCCTATCGCGGCGGATCCGGCCCGGTATTTGTCCGACGCCGGGGGAGCCGCGCTGACCGGCGTGATTTGGGCAGCCCGCCTGGCCGATTACACCGGCGACGAAAAATATCGTCGTTTGTTCTTTTACGCGGCGGATCGTTTTGCGGCGCGAGGCGCCGGGGAAGCTCCGGCGCCGTGTGATCCCGATTTCCGTGTGGAGGATATGTTCATGTGCGGCGCGATGCTGGGCCGCGCTTACCGGATTTCCGACGACGCCAGGTACTCTAACCTGTTGGCCCGGTTTTTGTTGGATGGTGGCGACGTCCAGGATGATAACGGGCTGTTCAAGCACGCCCGCTCGGCGCCATGGTATTGGAGCCGGGGCAACGGTTTCGCGGCCTTGGGATATGCCGAAGCCCTGACCTATTTGCCGTCTGACCATCCGGCGCGAGACATTCTTTTGAACCGCCACCGCCGGCACCTTGACGCGTTGTTGCGAGTTCAGCAACCCTGGGGCACATTCGGCGAATTGGTGGACGCGCCCGGCGCGTGGGGAGAACTTACGTCAACCGGCATGGTGGGATACGCACTGGCGCGAGGGCTGCGGATGGGCTGGCTGCCCGACGGCGAAACCGCTGGCTATCGCGCCGGATTGGATGCCTGCTGGCGAGCTTTGTCAGAGCGGATCGACGACGACGCCAACGTGGTGGACGGGTGTATCAGCACCGGTGTGATGCCGGATGCCCGCGCTTATTTGAATCGAACCGCCGTCAACGGCCACGACGACCGCACCGGGAGCCTGGCCCTCTGGTTCGCCGGCGAGATGGCACAACTGCCGCCGGGATAATCGACGCTAAAATTGCCCAGCCCGAGCGCTTTTGACGATACCATCTCAGCGTTACAGCAACTGAACCGTTAGGGCATCGATCTTCCCATGCACATCCTCATCGCCTACATTTCTCAGAGGATCCCCTTTTACTACGGGTGGATAGTACTTGGCACGGCCGGCAGCAGCATGTTCGTCCGCAACGCGGCGGGCAGCCTCACTTTCGCGGTCTTCGTGCCGCTGATCGCCGACGAAACGGGATGGAGCCGAGCGCTGATTGGAGGCGCCGCGGCGGTGGGCGGGTTGTTGGCGACCGGGGCGTCCCCGCCGGTGGGGTGGGCCATCGACCGCTACGGTGCCCGGGTGGTGCTGGTGTTAGCAATCATCATCCTCGGGCTCAGCACCATCGCGATGGCTTGGTTGTCAGTCCATATCGCCATTTTCTACACGGCTCTGGCCATTGGGCGCATTATGTTCAGCAGTCCGCTGAACGTGGGCGCTGCAACTGTGGTAGGCCGCTGGTTCGTGCGACAGCGGGGTCGAGCCACCGGGTTGCTGTTCCTATCCCACTCCGGAGGGATGGTGGCGTTTCCCCTGGTCGCCACCTGGGTCAGCGTGGCTTATGGATGGCAGACGGCGTGGATCGTTCTGGGCCTCATGGTATATGCCATAGCGTTGGCGCCGTCTGCCTTGCTGGTGGCGCAGAGGCCGGAGGATGTGGGTTTGCTGCCCGACGGCGATGCGCCTGACGACCCGGCCGCCACTGACGATGCCGCTGCCGCAACCGCCGCAACCACCACTGAAATCGAGTGGACAACGCGCCAGGCGTTGCGGACGCCGGCGTTGTGGGTACTGGCCATTGGCACGGGATTTTTATTCCTGTTGCAATCAGGCACCAACGTGTATCAGGCTGACCTGCTGCGCTCCCGGGGCATCGACCTGTCGCTGTCTCAGCTCAGCATCGTGGTCAACGCCGTCGGCACGGCCATCGGTAGCCTGCTGTGGGGGCGAGTGGTGGAAAAGATGCGAGTTTCCTATACCTACGCAATCGTCGCTCTGGTGATGGCGGTGGCGTGCGGACTGTTCGTGGTCGCGGACACGGTGGCGACGGCATTTCTTGCGGCCGGCCTGTTCGGTGTGGCCGTGGCCGGGATCCTGGTGGTGCCGCCGGTGGCCTACGCCAACTTCTTCGGCCGGCAGTCCCTGGGCACGATACGAGGCGTCACCGAGCCGTTCACGTCGTTGGGACAGGCCATCGGAGCGGTGGCGTCGGGATTGGTGTTTGAGTTCGCTGGCGGTTACGGGTGGGCTTTCGTTATTTACGCAGTTCTGGGGGCGCTGACCGCGGCAGCCCTGCTCCTGGCCCGGCCGCCGCGCCATCCGGCAGCGAGCGCGACGCTGGCCGCCGCTGATTAGTCTATCGGCAAATCGGGGTAGGACGGGGAGGTGGGAAAGGACTGCTCCGGGTCCACCCGCCGCAACTGGTATGCTTCCGATGCCATAATCTCGTCAACCTGTAGGGGGAACTCCTCAAACTTGTCGGCGAAAGCGCGAATCAGCCGGCCGGACAATCTGCCGCAGTCGTCGCTGCCCAGAAACACTGCCGCCTCGGCGGCTCGCTCAATCGACGCGCCTTGTCCCGACGTAACCTGCACGCCGCGCTCGTACATCGCGGTGTCGCCAATTTCCCGCGACAAGTCCCGCAGTTCCTCCCACATCCGGGTGTGAATGGAGCCGGGGCTGATGGCGTTGACGGTGATGGGAGTATCGGCCAGCTCAAGGGCCAGGTTCTCGGTAAGGTTGACGATGGCGGTTTTGGCGGCGTCGTAGGCGGCGCTGTTCGGCCCGCCCACTCCGGACATATTGACGATGCGCCCCGTCCCCCGGGCCAGCATGGCCGGAATCGCCGCCCGGCACCCGTAGAACGTGCCCAGCAGATGAATTGCGATGGTGCGCTCCCAGTCATCGGGGTCGTTCTCCCACAGCCGGCCGACGGGGCCGAGGTTGCCCGCGTTGTTCACTAGGATGTCGATGCTGCCGAAGTGGTCCTCGGTTCCCGCTACGGCATTCTCCACCTGGTCACGCTGGGTAACATCGGCAATAATGGTGACAACCTCGACGCCGAACTCGTCGAGGATGGTGTTGGCGGTTTCCTGCAACTCTGCGCCGGTTCGGGCGACCAACGACAAACGCGCGCCTTCGGCCGCGTAGGCCCGTGCGATGGCCTGCCCGATTCCTCGGCCGCCGCCGGTAATCAGCGCCGCCTTTCCTTCCAGTCGTTTCTCGCCAGCCATTAGACCGCCTCCCGCTTGCGCCATAGGGTGATGGTTGCGGTGGTACAATTCCGCCACATACTACACCACGGGAGCGAACCCATGACCAATGCGTCCCAATCCGCCGTGCCAACGGTGTCCTTCACCAGCATGGCCGCCGGCGCCCGCGAGGATTACGAACTGCTGGGGAGGCTGGAAGCCGAATTCGCGGCCAGCACGGCCGACCGCGTGCTGGAGCAACTGCGGGGCCTGGCCGGTTCGCTGGCCGGTTACCAGGTTGACCGGCTGGAACACTCGTTGCAGTCCGCCACCCGCGCCTACCGGGACAACGCCGACGAAGAAATGGTGGTGGCCGCGCTGCTCCATGACATCGGAGACCTGCTGGCGCCGCACAACCACAGTGAGATGGCAGCGGCCGTACTACGTCCCTACGTGTCAGAGCGGACGTATTGGGTCGTCAGACAGCATGGGCTGTTTCAGACTTACTACTACGCCCACCACATGGGCGGCGACCGCAACGCCCGCGACCGCTACCTTGGCCACCCCTATTACCAGGACGCGGTGGACTTCTGCCACAAATGGGATCAGTCGTCCTTCGACCCAGCCTACGCATCGCTTCCACTGGAGTTCTTCGAGCCGATGGTGCGGCGAGTGTTCGCCCGCGAGCCGTTCAGCGCGGCGGGTCGGGGTGTCTGACTACAGCAACCGGAACCATGACGCCGCATCATTCCAACGAAATACGCCTGTTTGCGGATGCCCTTGACCGGCTGGACGAGGCTGTGTTGGCAATGCGCGCCCATCCCGCCCTGACGGTAGTTCGCGATGGGGTCATCAAGCGGTTTGAGTTCACCTACGAAATGGCGATACGCTGCCTGCGCAGCCGGTTGCGGGAAGGAGCGTATCCCGAAGCAGGGCGGTTCGGTTATCGAACTACTATCAGGTTCAGCGCGGATGCAGGATTAATTGATGACCCGGAAGCGTGGATTGGCTACACCAATGCCAGGCAGAGTACGTCTCACGATTACAATGAGCCGGTCGCCATCAGCATCGTCGCCAATGTTCCCCAATTTGCCGTTGACGGTCGCCTACTGCTGATCCGATTGCAGACCGAAATGGGGACGGACTTATGAGCAAGGCAAGCGATCAGGTATCCGACGGCGTAATAATCCGCCCGCACTGGCTGGCCATGGTGCGGGAGATACTGCAACAGTATGTGCCTAAGCGGGAAGTGCGCGCTTTCGGTTCCCGCGTCACCGGCGGCAACCGTCCGTTTTCCGACCTGGACATTGCTATCTGCGGCGATGGACCTCTGGACGATGCGACGCTGTTCGACCTGCGCGAGGCTTTGGAAGAATCCGACTTGCCGATTAACATTGACGTGGTTCCGCTAACTCTGGCGGGGCCGCATATTATCGAGGCGGTGGCGCAGCACAGCGTAGTCATTCAAGCCGCCGGGGAAAGGTAGAGGGGGCATGCCGCCAAACGCGGCGTTTGCGGTTGGCTGCCCCGCCTGGGTTCGAACCAGGGCTTACAGCTCCAAAGGCTGACGTGCTACCGCTACACCACGGGGCATCTGCGTCCATTATAGCACTTTGATTGCCCACCCTTTAGCCTGGGTTATACTGCGAGCCGAACCATCCCAACTGACGGAGCGAGTGAGCATTATGGAAACCGTAGGATTCATCGGCCTGGGCAACATGGGCGGCGGCATGTCCGCCAACATCCAACGCGCCGGCTACCCCATGATCGTCTATGACCTGCGCGAGGAGGCGGCCCTGCCCCTGCTGGAGGGCGGCGCGCGTCTTGCCAACACCCCTTCCGAAGTGGCCGCCGCATCCGACATCACCTTCACCTCCCTGCCGGGTCCCTACGAGGTTGAGGCGGTGTCCACCGGGGCCGAGGGCGTGCTGGAGGGCATCCGGCCGGGCAGCGTCTATATCGATCTGTCCTCCAGTCGGCCCACGCTGATCCGGGAGATTGAGCCCAAGTTCCGGGCCAAGGGGTGCCACGTGCTGGACGCGCCGGTGAGCGGGGGCAAGACGGGGGCGGCGTCGGGGAACCTGGCGGTGATGGTGGGCGGCGACCGAGAGGTGTTCGACCGGGTGAAGCCGGTGCTGGACGCCTTCGGGGACAAGGTGTTTTACGCCGGGGAGATCGGCGCGGGCAGCGTGGCCAAGCTGGTGCACAACATGATCGGTCACAGCGTGCGGCAGGCCATCGCGGAGGGGTTGACCCTGGGCGTCAAAGCCGGCGTGGAGCCCGAACCCCTGTGGGAATGCGTGCGGCGCGGCGCGTTGGGCCGGATGTCGTTCCTGCACGAAGGGCTGGTGCGGACGATGTTCCGCGGCGAGTTTGAGCCGGCCAGCTTCGCGCTGAACCTGGCGCACAAGGACATTTCGCTGGCGACGGAGTTGGCGCGGGAGTACGACGTGCCCATGCCCATGTCCACCCTGGCCCAGCAAATCTCGCTACAGGCCATGAACCGGGGCTGGGGCGACGCCGACAGCAGCAGCACGGTGCGCCTCCAAGAAGAGCAGTCCGGTGTGGAAGTCCGCGCTCCTCATATCGACGCGGAGCGCGCCGCCCGCTTTATTACGACGCACCCGGACGCCGAATAAACGGCTGCGCTGACCTCGCCCGGTCAATTTGACGTAGGATAATGGAGTTGGCTCGTCGTGAATCCAGGCCCGGTAACCGGAAAGAACTGGAGTCGTGATGAGCCTCTCTCAGAAAATCAGCGAACTGCTAAGCTGGCCCAAGGAACCCAGGCAGGGATTCCCCTGGACGTTTTACCGTCTCATATCGCCCGGCCTGACCACCCTGGAAATCGTCCTCGCCGCCGCCATAATCACCAATATGCTGGCGAGCAACGGCGCGCTGAGTCAGGAAACCGCCCAGGCGGTAGCCAAACTTGCCGAAGACTTGGACAAGTTCAAGCTGCTGCCGAACCCGGCGGAAGCCTTGGCCATCATCCTGGTGCTTCACAAAGGAGGCTATCTGCTTATGTCGATCATAGAAAAAGTAATACAACCCTTGCTCACCGCCCAGCGTCAGTTGGGCCACACCGAAGGGCGCACCGAGGGCCGCACTGAGGGCCGGGCTGAAGGCCATGCAGAATCCAACGCGCAATGGCGAAACTGGCTGGACCGCAAGAACCGGGCCGAAGCCGAAGGCAAGCCTTTCAACGAGCCGCCCCCGGACGTAAGAGAGTAACCACGCACGTCGAGCTGAGCAACGGCTGACCGTATGGCGCGAATGCCGGTCATCATCCTGGCGGCCGCTGCCGCTATCGGCAGTGCCGTTATCCGCTTTATGGACACACCGGCAGTATTCAGTGGGGGATAGGGTTACCTACCAATGGGTCTGCCAAAGGGATTTGGCTAGGCGATTCGTGTCTGGCTGGATCGCCGGCACGGGGCACCGACGCAACATCCTGGATAGACGATACACACGTATCTGGATCGGCGCAGCATGGGGAGACCGTCTGTCTTTCCGGCCGGAAGGCAGCCAGTTCACTGCGCCAGCCGGCGCAGCCGCGCCGCTGTCACATCCACAAACAGCACCAGCGCCAGGTACCAGAACAGTATCAGCGTAACCTCGGTGAATTTGAAATGGCTCATCGCCAGGCGGAACTCCGCGCCCAGGCCGCCGGCAGCCACAAAACCGACGATGATGGTGGTTCGGATGATAACCTCCCACCGGTAGAACAGGAACGTGATGAACTTGGGCAGAGCCTCCGGCAGCACCCCATAAAGCAGCACTTGCATCCAGCCGGCCCCGGTGGAACGCAAAGCCCGGATGGGACGGGTGTCCAAGCCCTCCACGATTTCCGACCCCAGCTTGCCCAAGATCCCCCCGTTGTGGATCGCCAGCGCGATTACCCCCGGCAACGTTCCCTGGGTGAATACGAACACCAGAATCATTGCCCAAACCAACTCGGGCACGGCGCGGCTCACGGTGAACAACGCCCGTATCAGGAAGAAGGGCGACCTCCGCAACAGCGAGTCGTGAGGAGCCAGGCTGCCCACCATGACGTTGCGAGCGCCGAACATGAAGGTAGCCAACGCGCCCAGGGCCGCCAGTCCGGCCGCCGCCACGCTCATCCCCAGCGTTTCTGCTGCCAACCACCCCTTGTGCGCCCACTGGGCGGGATCGACAAACGCGGGGGCCACCGATGAGTGGAACCCGAGCAGGGCCGCTGCGAAATCGGCCCCTCGCGCCAGCGTATTACCGGAAAAAAAGTCAGCGGGCGAGAACAGGTCGTTGGCGAAAATCGTCGCCCAGGACGCGACCGCCATCACGACCGCCACCAACGCCGAACCAGTGAGGAAGCCCATACGACGCCGAGGGTCGCTGGGCGCGGTGGCGCCGCCCTGGGCTACGGGCTCGCCTCTGCTGTATCCCAAGGCCACGGGGCTATCCCTGCTCAATCGCTACGCGGCGGCGGACCATGGAACTCCAAACGTCCACGACAATCACCAGGGCCACGAGGAAGTACACGAATGTCCACATACGACTGTAGTCAATGTCCTGCAACGAGATCTGGATGTTGTGGCCGAGACCGCCCAGACCCACAAAGCTCAACACCGCCGCCGACCTGATCCCGCACTCCAATCGGTAAAACGTGTAGCTCAACATATCGGGCAACGCCATCGGCAATCGACCGAAGCAGAATACTCGCCATTCCGACGCCCCCGTTCCCCGCAACGCTCGCAGCGGGGCCTCCGGCACGTCTTGCAACAACTCCGCGTAGATGCGGCCCAGGATACCAGCGTAAGGCAACCCCAGCGCAAGCACTCCGGCGATGGGAGACAACCCGAGGGCGGCAACGAACAGCCACGCCCACACCAATTCGTGGATGGCTCGCAGCGCCGCCAACACAAACCGGGAGCAAAGGACGTTGCCGCGCCGCGCCCAGTCAGACCGGACCACGGTGCCCGACCCGAGCGCGCCGAGGGGCAGTCCGATGACCAGGGCGACGGTCATGCCGGCCCAGGCGTAGGCAACCGTCGTCCAGGTGGAGCGCGCGCCAATGGCCAGCACCTCCGGGGTCAATTCGGGCCGGAAGGCGGCGGCGACGATCTGACCGGTGGCCCGCAGCCCGCCGGTATTGAAAACGCCGTCTTCCCAACCGATCCCGGCCAGGCTGACGGCGAACGCGATCAGCAGTATCGCAGTGAGCGCCCCTTTTCCTCCCAGAAACCGCTCACTCACCCGTTCATTCATCCCGCAAGCCTTCCAGCGCGTACAGGACATCCAATTGAGCGTCCGTTACCTCCCGAGCCGGCAAGTCGAACTGCCGCTCGCCGTTCCGCAGTCCGATGAGACGGTCGAAGAAAGCCCGCGCCACGGACACGGAATGCACCGTCGCCACCAGGGTTTTCCCAGCCTCGCGCGCCGATTCCGCCAATATGCCCATCACCTCTTCGGCGCGGGCCGGGTCCAACGACGATACCGGCTCATCGGCGACGATGATGGCCGGGTTTTGCACCAGCAGGCGCGCCACCGCGACCCGCTGCTGCTCGCCGCCCGACAGGAATGCCGCCCGCACCCGGGCGCGTTCCGACACACCGACCCGCTCCAGGGCAGCCAGACCCACTTGCCGGTCCCGCGGCCAGACCAGCGAGACCATCGACTTCAACAGGCTCCATTGCCCCAGCCGTCCCGCCAGGACGTTTTGCAAAGCGGAAAGGTTCGGCACCAGGTCATACTGCTGGTGGATCATCCCGACTTCTTCGCAAAGTTCGCGTCCGGGCCGCAGGTGGGCCAAGTCTTTGCCCCGAAGCTCTATGGAACCTGCTGACGGTTCCAGCTCTCCGGCAATCATCGCCAACAGCGTGGTCTTGCCGCTGCCGCTGGGGCCGAGCAGCGCGACCCTCTCGCCGGTCTCGATACCCAACGAAATAGGTTGCACCGCCACGAGGTCACCGTAGGCTTTGCTGATCCGGTCAACCAGGACCGCGGGCGGCTTACTGTTCTTTGATAAGACCGAGGTTGCGGGCAATGGATTCGATTGCGTGGTAGTTTTCATTGCTGGTCGGTATGAAACGGTCCGCCTGGAAAGCGTCCATGATCTCTTTGTCCCGGCCCCCGTTGGCCGCGTTCAGTTTCAGCAGCGCGTTCACGGTTTTCTGGGTGAAACCGTCGCCGTACACCTCATCCAAACCGGGTCGAACAACCCAATGGTAATCGACGTAACCGGGGGTGGTGAAGAAGGCGCCCACTCGGGCGGTGTCAACCTCGCCCTTTTCCAGCCGGGTCTGCCATACGTTGGCGTTCAAAGCCCCGGCCTCCACCGCGCCAGCCTCCACCTGCTTCCAGGTAGCGTCGTGGGACCCGCTGTAGGCCACGCTCTTGAAGTCGTCTTCGGGCACAATCCCCGCTTCGCTCAGGAAGTGGCGGGGCATCAAATTGCCGGATGTCGAGCTCTCGCTGCCGAAGGTGAAAGTGCGCCCTTGCAGGTCAGCCAGCGTCTCAATGCCCGAATCGGGAGACGCCACGAAGACCGAGGTGAACTTCTCATCCGACGTGCGTTGCGCGACCGCGTTGGAGCCGGGAACCGCCAGGCGCGCCTGGACGCCGGTAAGCCCACCGTACCACGCCAGCTGCACGTCGTCGTTCTTCCACCCGGTGACCAGCGCCGAGTAGGATTGCGAGGGCAAGTATTCGACATCAACCCCCGTCTCGGCGGCGAGGTGCTCGGCCAGCAGCTTGAAACGGGCTTCCAGAATGGCTACGTCCTGGTCGGGAATGCCGCCGATGTACAGGGTGGGTTTAGCGTCCTCGCCGCCACAGGCGGCTAACGCAAGCAGGGCCAGGGCCAGGAGAGCCGCGATGCCGGCGCGGCGCAAGAAGTTGGGGAACATATCGCATCTCCGTCGTATTCGGGTTTGACGTGCGAACACGTCAAAAGGGGAGCAGGGGAAAGACGGAGAACGCGAGCGCGGATGACGGCTAAAGTCGCTGTCGGTTGGCGCGTAACGCACCCGCCCACCACTCAACCCGGAGTGGTCGGCGAAGTCGTCAAGTGAAGCCGGCGCCTGCGCTGCTCATTAGCGGATGGAATCATACCAATCGGCGCGCCGGTGGTCAACGCAGCGCGCCGCCGTCAACCGCCGGCGCCTGGGTTAGCGAAACTCAGCAGTTGTTGGGAACGCCGCCAACAGCGGCGACACCGTGTCGATCATGGCCGAGCTGATGCTTTCCACGTCGGGACAGCCGCACATCCCCATGGTGGCATCCAGTTCGTCCCGCAGCAGATCCAGCACTGCCTTAACCCCGGCCTCGCCGTCCACCGCAAGGCCCCAGAACAAGGGCCGGCCCATCAGCACGGAACGAGCGCCTAACGCCAGAGCCTTGAATATGTCCGTGCCTCGCCGGATGCCGCCGTCCAGGTACACCTCCGCGTTGCCGTCCACGGCCCGCGCCACTTCGGGCAGAACCTCGATGGTGGCGGGAGTAGTGTCCAGGTAGCGCCCGCCGTGGTTAGAGACAATGACGCCTTTTGCCCCATTTTCCGCGGACAGCCGGCCGTCCTCGCCGGCCATGATCCCCTTGACCACCACCGGCAGGCGTATGTTGGATGCAAACCAATCCAGGTCATCCCACGTCGCGGCTACGTCGCGGATGTCGCTGGGTCCGGCGGGAGCGTCAGCCGCGAATTTCCAGGTGTGGGTCCCCAGATCCAGCTGCGCGTAGTTTGGCGAGTCCCCGCCCACGTAATCGTTGCGGATGTTGCGCTCCCGCTTGGGCTTGATCTTGGCGTCCAACGTCATGCAGATGGCCGAATAGCCGGCCTCTTCGGCCCGGGCGGCCATCTCCAGCGTCAACCCCCGGTCCTTGAAGAAGTACTGTTGGAACCACAACGGCCCGGATGCCGACGCCGCCACGTCCTCCAGGGTGCGCGAGGCATGGGAACTCAGCACCATCAGAGCGCCGGCCGCTCCCGCCGCCTTGACGGTAGCGATTTCCGCTTCGGGATGCGCGGCGCTGTGATTGCCAGCGGGGTCCAGCATCACGGGCAGGGCGATCTCCTGTCCCAGCACTGTGGTAGCCATGCTCCGTTGGTCCACGTCCACCATCATTCTTGGTCGGAGCATTATGGAGTCAAAAACCGCCCGCGTGCGGCGGATGGTGATTTCATCGGTCGCTCCGCCGGCGATGAAATCGTAATGACCTTTCTCGATCCGTTCCCTGGCAATCTCTTCGTACTCAAAAATGTTGACCGGTTCTGTAGCCATTTCCATTACCTCTTTGCGGGACTTGGTACGTCATCCGGCATTATACATATGCGTATTCCTCCGTTGCGAACACACTTCCTTGACCCTTGTTTTGCCCTATGCTAGCCTCACAGCAGGAGAAAGCCGGGCTGGCCGGGTGGCCGCCGCGATCCGCCAGAGGCGGATCGGGGAGGAAAGTCCGGGCTCCTCCGGACAGGGTGCTGGGTAACGCCCAGGCTCCGGTCCGCCTACGGGAGACCGGAGACGGAAAGTGGCACAGAAACATACCGCCGTATGCTTCACGGCAGCGGCAAGGGTGAAATCGGGCGGTAAGAGCGCCCGGCCGCGTGCGGCGACGCGCCGGCGGCCAAACCCCACCTGGAGCAAGGCCAAATAGGGGGACCATGGGAGTCCGGCCCGTCCCCGGGTTGGCCGCTTGACCCCAGCGGTAACGCTGCTTTATCCGACCCTATGGGGATCGGCGGAGCGCTGCGGCAACTCGCCGTATGCGGGGCTAGATAGATGGTCACCATCCGCCTACGGCGGATACAGAACCCGGCTTACAGGCCGCCCGGCATTCTCCCGTGAGAACTATCATTTGCGACGATGTAGGGGCGAATAATTATTCGCCCCTACGCGAACCAGGAGCGCCCATTATGGTTAGAACCAACCGCGCCAAGGCCAAGCTGCTCGAGGGCGAGATCGCCGTCGGAGGCAGCGTCAACTTTTACGCCCCCATCGTCGTGGAAATGTTCGGCGTATTGGGTTTCGACTGGGTATGGATTGACTGCGAACATGGGTCGTCCAACGATTCGGAATCGGAGAACATGATCCGAGCCGCTGAGTTGCACGACATCACTCCGGTGGTGCGGGTGCCCAACGCCGAGCCTTCCACTCTGCTGCGGTTCCTGGATCGTGGCGCCCAGGGTCTGATTGTGCCCCACGTCAATACTCGGGCCGAGGCGGAGGCCGTTTCCCAGGCCTCCCACTACTACCCGATGGGTGATCGGAGCAGCGCCACGGGCGGGCGCACCAACCGCTTGGGCAGCGGCCTGCCGTCGGCCGAATACTACGAGGCGGCCAACCGCGAGACGCTGGTCATCTGCATGGTGGAAACACCCGAGGCTGTCGCCAACGTCCGCGAAATCGCCAGCGTGGACGGCGTTGACGCTATCCTGGTGGGCAGCAGTGATCTGACCCAGGCCATGGGTATGCCGCCGCCGGCGGAAGTAGATGACGCCATCACCCAGGTCATCGACGGCACGCTGGCGGAAGGCAAGGTCATCGGCGTGGCCGGCGCCGGCATGACCGTGGACAACGTGGCCCGCTACCGCCAGTTCGCCGAGCGGGGCGTGCGCCTGATGTCGGTCAACATTGGGGACTTTATTCGCCAGAGCGCCGGGCGGTTCCTCGCTGACATCCGCGCCTGACGCGCGCCTTCGGTTGGAACTTTCGCTCGAAGCGATAGCGTTCCGTTTTAGGTGGTTTGGTTTTTGTCATTGCGAGCGCAGCGTGGCAATCCCGTTGGCGTAGCAGCAGTTTTAGTCGCTCGGATACCCCGCTGGGAAACTGAACCACCTAAATTGCAACGCTACCCTCGAAGCTTCGCAGTTGCATCCGCTAACTGCGCAACATATAATCGGCTGTTGGCGGTCTGCCATGCGCAGATCATTTAGCTGGCGCGGAGGCCTTGTTTTGACCACGTACCTTGACCTGCATTGCCACTCGGTGGCGTCCGACGACTCGCGCGCTACTGTTGAACAGTACCTCAAGTTCATTCAAGTACTCCGCAAGCGCGGGTACACTATCGACGGCATCGTCCTCACCGAGCATCGCCAGTTTGACTTTGATGCCGATTACTCCCAGTTGGCCGGTAACTACGGCGTACTGGTGCTCAAAGGGGCAGAACTGGACACCTGCTTCGGCCATATGCTGGTGTACAACATCACCCCCGGTCTGGCCCGCGATATTGATTTTGGCGACGTGAAAATGGACGGGCGTGAGCTGATCAAGGCGGCGCGTCACCATGGCGGCTACGTGGTTCCGGCTCACCCCGGACGCTTCGGGATCGGCCTGGTGGAGTATATGGCGCAGGGCGAAGCCTTTGCTGACGTGTCCATCGTCGAACGGGTCAACGCGGGCAGCAAGCCCGAGGAGAACGAACGGGCCGAAGACCTGTGCCAGCGCATGGGTTATCTGGGTACCGGGGGCAGCGACGCCCACTTGGCCAGTCACATTGGAAGGGCCGTAACGGAGTTTCAGGCCAATATCCACAACGAGCTGGAACTGGTCGAAGCCCTCATGTCAAGGGACTTCAGGCCCATGTACATGGAACGAATTTTGACCAATCACACCGCCGCCGTACCTGTCGGCTGACTCACCCCACCGTCCACTCAGGAGCGCGATCCATGCCCACCGAAATTGACTACGAGTACGACCACTCCCTCTATGGCGTCGAGCATGAGTCCGGCCCTTTCGAGGTGACGAAAGAGATTGTCGATACCTACGTCCGCAGCGTAGGCGATGACAACCCCGTCTTTATCGATCCCGATTCCGCTCGCGCCGCCGGGTACGCAAACCAGGTCGCTCCGCCCACCCTTTGCGCGCTCTTCGAGCGTGGCGAATTGCCCGACATTAAGCTCCAATTCGGCCGGCGCCAGTTCCATGGCGGTCAGCGCGTGGAACCCCGGGCTCCTATCGTGGTGGGCGACCGCCTGACGGCGTCGTCCCATCTCAAGGACGTGTACACCAAGACCGGACGCTCCGGCACGATGGTTCACGTCGTTTGGGAAACCACCTTCAGCAATCAGGACGGCGTAGTGGTGGCTGACGTGCAGCGTTCCCAGGTTGTGAGGGAGTGACGTCCATTATGTCTCAATCGGCCAAATTGTATTTTGAAGACGTGGAATTGGGCGACGAAATAGGTCCGGCTATCCTATCCGTCGCCGACGATCAAGTCGTGGACTTCTGCTCGCTGTGGGGCAACCCGGCGCCCAACCGATTCACCGACCAGGCTGAGGCGGAAAAGGTTGGACTGGACGCCCCCATCGTCCCCGGCATCATGACCATGGCGCTGATATCCCGGGTGCTCACCGATTGGGCGGGTGTCGGCGCTTTAGCCGATCTGGACCTGGTGTTCCGGGGCACTGTTCCTCACAATCAGCCATTGCACGTGGGCATCCAGATCAGCGACACCGACCAGGACGAAGCTGGGAACCACGTCCAGTGCGACATCACGATGACCGGCCCGGTTCCTGACCGACCTTACGTAATCGGCACCGCCCGGTTGGATTTGCCATCGCGCCATTAATCATCCGGTTGGTGGTTTTCGCCGATCCACCGTTGCCGGGGGACACGCTCGTCGGCTGATGGCCAACCGACACTTTCGCATACTATGCTGCACAAACTTCGACAAATCGCGATGATGGTCAACGACCTCCCCGAAGCTGTGGACCTCTACGGTCGCATTCTGGGAATGAACCCATCCCGGACCGGCTCTCTCCCGCAGTTTGGTTTGGACAACGCGGTGTTGCCGGCCGGCAACGGCACGTTCGTGGAACTGCTGGCTCCAACCCGATCTTTGACCAATCAGGAAACTTCTGCCGGAGCTCGTTTCCTCCAACGTCGCGGCGAGGCCCCGTACCTGATGATCTTTGAGACCACGGAGTACGACCGTCTCATCCCCCATTTGCGAGACCTCGGCGTCCGTATCACCGGCGAAACCGAGCATGACGGCAGCCGTTCCGCGTTCCTGCATCCGGCCTCCTGCAACGGCGCCTTCCTGGAAATAATCGAGGTGACCGACCCGGACAATCCGTGGCCGGCGGCCGGTCCGGACTGGCCGGCTTCCAATCACCAGGCCGGCACGCTTCAGCTGCGCCAGATGGCCGTGATTGTCAACGATCTGGACGCGGCCATTGCTCACTGGAGCCGAATGTTCGGGTTGCAACCCACCCGCAGGTTCGAAATCAGCTTCACTGACCTGGAGATCGCGGTTCTTCCGCTGACCGGGGGCGATACTTTCATCGAACTGGCGCAGCCGACCAGCCCGGATTCCCCATCGGGGCGCTTCCTGGCCCGTTACGGGGAGGGGATTTATCTCACCATCTACGAGATCGCCGATTCGTTGGCCACCGACGCCTATCTCCAAACCCAGGACGTCCGTTTCACCACGTCGCGGCGCACCGATAACTACACCAACCTCGGCTTCAATAGCATTTGGCTTCATCCCGCCACTTTCCGAGGCGCGTTCACCCAACTCTCGCAGGTCCTGGACGCCGAAAACCCGTGGCCTCCGGCCGGCGACGACTGGTACCGGTAGAAACCATGATCAATCATAACCCCCCCCACGACCATGCTGGACACGGTCACACCCATTTACGCAACGGCCAGAGCCACACCCACGACGGCTCTACCCCACAGGCGTTGGCCTTCGAGAACTTGAGCGTGAGCTACGGGCCGGTAGTGGCGTTGGATAATGTCTGCTTCTCAATCGCAAAGGGCAGTTTGTCAGGCATTATCGGTCCCAACGGGGGCGGCAAGTCCTCATTGCTGAAGTCGGTGGTGGGCCTTGTGGAGCCGACCCACGGCAAGGTCACCGTCCTCGGCCATCCCAGCCAAGAGATGCTGAAGCGCATCGGGTTCGTGCCGCAATCGGAGCAGGTGGACTGGAATTTTCCGGTTTCGGTCTGGGACGTGGCGATGATGGGTTTGACGCCGCAACGCGGCTTGTTCAAAGCCCACAGTCGGGCGAACCGCGAAGCCGCCGCAGCAGCGCTGGCCACCGTGGACTTGGCTGACCTGAGAGGACGCGGTATTGGGGAGTTATCCGGCGGCCAGCGTCGCAGGGCCCTGTTGGCTCGCGCCATTGCCTCCGAACCGGCAATTCTGTTGCTCGACGAGCCGATGGCCGGCTTGGACCCAACCGCTCAGCACCGTTTCCTTGATATCGTTGACCGGTTGCGAGACCAGGGAACCACGGTCATCATGTGTACCCACAACCTGACTTGCGTTTCAACCAGAGCCAGCGACGTGGCCGTGATCAATGGGCGCTTGATCGCTTACGGCCCGCCGGATGAAGTGCTTCTGGAGTCGGTTTTGGCCGATGCTTTCGGACATCAATTGGTGGTTCACACCGCCGGCGGCGCTTACGCTTTGCACCACCACGACCACCAAGTGAATTGGCCCGGTGGCCGTTAGACGCTTACCCCACAGGAGCGCACCTGTATGTACGACCTGAACGGAAAAACTGCCCTCGTTACCGGCGCCGGCGGACGCCACGGCATCGGCCGCGCCATCGCAACCCGCCTGGCCTCGGAAGGCGCGGACGTGGTGGTAACCGATGTCGAGGCGTCCCTGGATGCTATCCGCACCGAAGACCGTCTGGATGGTTGGCGCGGCTTGCCCAGCGTGGTGGAGGAGATTCAGGGGATGGGGCGCCACAGCCTGGGCCTGTACTACGACGTTTCGGACAGCGCGCAGGTTGATGCGATGGTGACCGACACTCTCAATGAGTTCGGCAAAATCGATATACTGGTCAACAACGCGGGCTCTCGTCCGGGGCGGGACCGGGTGCTCATCGTTGAGCTGGAAGAAGACGCATTTGACGAGGTTATGCGCGTCAACGTCCGGGGAACCTACCTGGTCAGCCGGGCCGTGTGCCGCCACATGGTGGGACGGGGCGGCCCCGGCAAGATCATCAACATATCGTCCGGGGCCGGCAAGCGCGGCATCGCCCGCTACGGGGCCTACTGCGCCAGCAAGTTCGCCGTCATCGGTTTCACTCAGTCCTTGGCGCATGAGATGGCGCCCTACCGGGTCAACGTGAACGCCATCTGCCCCGGCCTGGTGGATACCGAACGCGTTGACTTTATCGCCGCCGCCCTGGCTCCCGAAGGAACCTCCGGCGAGGAGCACCGCGCCCTGATGGTGCGAGAGCGTGAGATACGCGTGCCCTTGGGCCGCATTGCCCAGGGAGACGACATCGCCCGCATGGCAGCTTTCCTGTCCTCGGCGGAGTCCGACTACATGACGGGGCTGAGCATCAGCGTATCCGGCGGCTCGGAAATGAGCTAGGCGTGGGGTCGGGCCTGTATAATGGTGAACGGGAGGCTCCGATATGGAAACCAAAGCCGACAAAATCGCCGGGATCGTAATGGGGACGATCTTCTTCTTCCTCGGCATCTGGGGGATCTTCACGTTTCCTAGTGACTGGGAGTGGTATCTGAAGGTCATGCTGGAAATCTCGCTTTTCGGTTGCAGTCTGGGGTGCTTCGCCGCTGTGCTGTTCGGAGTCCCGAACTCGCCAAAATGAGCTTTGAGATATGGCGCGTTTTGCCTCTAACCGGGAATGGCTAGCGGTTTCCATCATCAGCGCCGCCCTGTTGGTGATCGTACCCATCGCCCTCGTTTGGCTTTCGCTTAACCCAACCATCATCTTCTTGTTCTCAATTGCTGCGCTATCGGGGGGATTTTTCGGCGAACTGCGGGATACTTGGGGCACGGAAAGGCGTTTCAGCTTGGCCCGGATGTTTTTTCGCACTCTTGAATGGTTGAGCTTGGCCGTCGCCGGATACGTCATTCTTTCGGTCATCGGCGTCAACGGAAATCTACTCGAGTAGCCGTGTCTCCTTCCAGAAAGGCTGGACTGCCAATGCCCATTGACCGTTCCCAGGTAGAACACATTGCCGCCCTGGCGCGAATTTCGCTGACGGAAGCCGAAACCGAGGTTTTCGCCCGTCAGCTCTCCGACATCCTGGACCAGTTTGAGGCGCTGCAATCCCTCGATACCGATGGCGTGCCGCCGACCTCCCACGTGGCCGGGTTGGATACGGTATTGAGAGAGGACGAACCGGCCGGCAGCCTGGAATCGGAAGCTTCCCTGCTCAACGCCCCGCAACGCCGGGGCGACTTTTTCCAGGTTCGCGCCGTACTGGATGAGTGAAACGGTGTCCGAACTCTGGCAACTCACCGTATCCGAGGCTTCCCGTCTGCTGGCAGACGGAGAAATCAGCAGCGCGGAACTCACCGAAGCCTTTCTGGAACGCATTGCGGCGGTGGACGGGCGATTGTCCGCGTACCTGACCGTGACTGCCGATGTCGCCCGACGGCAGGCCGCCGAGGCCGACCGCCGCATCGCGGCCGGCGAGGGCGCTGCCCTCACCGGCGTACCCATGCAGATTAAGGATCTGCTGTGCACCAAAGGCGTTGCCACCACCTGCGCCTCCCGAATGCTGGCTGAATACGTTCCGGTGTACGATGCCACCGCCGTGGCGCGCCTCCGGGAGCAGGGAGCGGTGCTCCTGGGCAAGGGCAACATGGACGAGTTCGGCATGGGGTCTTCTACGGAGAATTCCGCGTTCTTCCCGACCCGGAACCCCTGGAACACAGACCGCGTACCGGGAGGGAGCAGCGGCGGTTCCGCGGCCGCGGTGGCGGCCGGCGCGACTTCCTTCGCCCTGGGCACCGACACCGGGGGCAGCATCCGGCAGCCGGCGTCGTTCTGCGGCGTCACCGGCCTTAAACCGACCTACGGGCGGGTGAGCCGCTATGGGTTGGTGGCCTACGCCTCGTCGCTGGACCAAGTCGGGCCGTTGGCCCGGGACGCCGCCGACTGTGCCCTGGCGCTCCAGGCCATCGCCGGCCACGACCCCCGCGACGCCACTTCGCTGCCGGACCCCGTACCCGATTACTCCGCCGGCCTGACGGGTGATATTTCCGGTTTGCGTATTGGCGTTCCCAGGGAATACTTCGCGGAAGGAATGGATGCGGGAGTCCGGGAAGCGGTTTCTGCCGCCATCGACCAGCTGTCTGCCCTCGGGGCGGAAATCCGCGAAGTTTCCCTGCCCACGACCGCGTATGCGCTGGCCTGTTACTACATCATCGCGCCCTCGGAATGTTCCGCCAACCTGGCTCGCTATGACGGGGTGAAGTACGGATATTCCCACCGGGGAGACGGCGATATGTGGGCCGCGATGGAGCGCACTCGGCAGGACGGCTTCGGGGCTGAGGTGAAGCGGCGCATCATGCTGGGCGCGTTCGCCCTGTCCTCGGGATACTACGACGCCTACTACCACAAGGCGCAGCAGGTTAGAACCCTGATCCGGCAGGATTTTGCCCGCGTCTTTGGGGAAGTGGACGTATTGGCGGCGCCGGTCTCGCCGGTGGTCGCGTTCCCCATCGGGGAGCTGACGGATGACCCGGTGCGGATGTACCTGGTGGACATCTACACCCTTCCGGTGAACGTGGCGGGGCTGCCGGCCATGTCGGTCCCGTGCGGGTTCAGCGACGGGATGCCGGTGGGATTGCAACTGATCGGCCCACACCTGGCCGAAGACAAACTGTTGAACACCGCTCACGCCTACCAGCAGGCAACGACGTGGCATCGGGAGCGGCCGGAGATTTAGCGGCGGCGGCCCGGCAGCATCAGAACAGGGCCCGCGCCGCCGCCAAAATCTCCGCCAGCTTGGCGTCGGTGAGGCGGCCCACTGTGCCCTCAAACAACCCTGCGTTCAGAGCGTGCAGGCGGCCGGGGCGCGCCCAACTGTCTCTATCCAGCGCGCCATTCTGCATATCACCTTGCGTAATCATGATGTCCCCCGGCCTTTGACGCCGGCGGCTGGTAATTTCGCACAATATCCAATCACCCATCCCCACGTCAGCGAGAACTACGGCAGGGCGGGACTTTGCGTCGCTCAGGTCAGTGTACGGAAAGGGAACCTCCACTACGTCTCCGACCACGACGCCTCCCACTCAGGGTCCTCAGGCTCACTGAACCACTGCGACAACCCCAGCATCTCCCACTCGTGCTTATCCCGGTCGCCGAACACGATCAGCTTGTCGCCTTTCCAATAAGCCATGTCGTCCACCACGTCCATGGTCTTGACGCTGACCGCGCAGACGCGGCGCAGCAGGTCAATCACCCGCTCCTTGTGGTCGGCGAACCGATAGGTGTTGAACCGCTCCCGTATCGTTGGATCCCGGGGCTTGCGCTCCTTGTACTGGTCCAGCACCCATTCCAGGGCGGAACGGCTGCCCAGCTGATACCGCCAAGCGTCCGCCGGCGCTCCGGCCAGCGTGGTTTGCTCGTCCAGCCGGATAATGCCTCGATCCTTGTCCGCCCGCAGGATAGGTTTGGGCGTTGCGTCCCCGCGTCGGGGCGAATAATTATTCGCCCCGACATCGTTGCGGTGCAGGGGATAGGGCTCCGCCGTCTCAAACCCCAGGTGCAACTCCAGCAACTCCCGCCCCATGGCGGCCCATTGGTCAAAGTCGCGGTACAGCGGCAGCCGCGGAAACTCCCGCAGCAGGTCAACCCGGTAGTCGTGCCGATACACCGGGTCGTGCAGCACGGCGTAGGTGTAGGCGAAAATGTCCTCGGCGGTGATGCCGTCGGGATAGGCTTCGTCAAAGTAGTCGCCCCACTCCTCGCGGTAATGGTCGTTGATGCGCCGCAGGCCCCAATCGCTGATGTTGCAGACCCGCTCCCCGTCCGCCGTGTAGCGGTACAGCGGGAGGCATTGCGTATCCCCCACAAAATGGTAGTCAACGGGCTTGTCCGTAGCCAGCGCGTAGAAATCTTTGCCGTTGACGCAGACGTTGATGACCTGGTTCGGCTGCCGCAAGTCCGGCCCAAACATTTCGTAGTGATTTCCGGTAAGCACGTCATTCATCGTGAAGTCGGCAAAATGATGCTTGACGACGAATGGACGATACAGGGACTTGATGCGGTTGCCGTCGTTATAGACGATGCGCCGGCCCCGCCGGTATTCGTTGCGCAGGTCACGACTCCACTTGATAACCGGGTCATAAGACTCATCGCCGGCGTCCAGGGCGGCGTTGTAGGCGTCGGCAAAAAACAGCGCCTTGGCGCGCAGATTGGCGATGTCAAAGTCATACACCCACTCGTCGCGGTTCGACTTCACGGCGTTGGCGAACCGCCCGAACGCGGTTTGCTCCGCGTCGCCCATGCTCGCCAGCTTGCCCGGCCGGCTCGCCAGCGGCAGCAAGCGGCTGAACTTCAGGCTGTTGAGCGACTGTTCCAGCCACTGCCCTTCGGCATTGGGCGTGAGCTCGTCAAAAGTAAAGTAGCTCATCGTTATCCACCTTTAGCAGTACGCATCGCTCCGGTGCTCGACGCGGAGTACAGTTATGCGGCGGTTGGCCCGGTCGATTTCGTAGATGGCCCGGTAGTCGCCCATGCGAAGGCGGAATTGGCCGCGATGGCGGGGGCCGGTCAACGCGTGATGGCGCACCACTTCGGCATTCTCCGCCATGCGAGCCAGTGCGCGGCGCATTTGCTGGGCTACCCTTGCGTCCAGCCTGGATAAGTCTCTGCTGGCGCGAGGCTCAAACTCCAGGGAGTATGGCACTAGTCTAATCCCAACCGGCGGTACACTTCCTCCGCAGGTATAGTATTGCCGGCCGCTGCTGACGCCGATGCCTCCAGAATCGAGGCCAGAAATTCCTCAGTGAACTCCAGCCCCTCGTCCGGGTCAATCCCCGTCCACAGATCCAAATCGCCCACGATGTCCACGGTGGCGACGCTCACCGCGCACACCCGCCCCAGCAGGTCAATCACCCGCTCCTTGTGGTCGGCAAAACGATAAGTATTGAACCGCTCCCGTATCGTCGGATCGCGGGGCCGGCGTTCCTTGTACTGGTCCAGCGCCCACTCCACCGCCGAGCGGCTGCCGAGTTCGTACCACCACGCCTCATCGGGGATGCCGGACAGGGTGGTTTGCTCGTCCAGGACGATGATGTTGCGCTCTTTGTCGGCGCGGAGGATGGGTTTGGGCGCGGTGTCCCCGCGTAGGGGCGAATAATTATTCGCCCCTACATCGTTACGGTGCAGGGGGTAGGGCTCCGCCGTCTCAAACCCCAGGTGCAAATCCAGCAACTCCCGACCCTTCCCGGCCCACCACGCAAAATCCTCCTGGAAATAGACGCGGGGGAACTCGCGGCGGAGGTCGATCTCGTAGCGCTGGCGGTAGGCCGGGTCGTGCAGCATGGCGTACACGTAGGCGAACACGTCCTCGGCGGTGATGCCCTCGTCGCCGTAACGCTCCCGAAACTGCCGCAGCCCCCACTCGGTGATGTTGCTCACCCTCTCGCCGTCCGCTGTGTAGCGGTAGAGGGGCAGGCATTGCATGTTACCGAGCAACTGACGCTCGACCAAACAACTAACCGCCAAAGCTGCAAACGACTTATTGGCCCCAAGCCCGGTAAAGCAGATCACATTATTATGCTGGTCGAACCCTTGGCCAAAAATTTCTTGGTGATTTGAGGTGAGCGTGTTGCTCATCACGGAATCGGCAAAATACCATTTCGTTGTGAATGGACGGTAGAAAGACAACACCACTTTTCTCTTGTCAAATTCGATCCGCCGACCGCTTTGGAAATGTCGCCTCAGATTACGACTCCACTTGATAATAGGATCAAACGTATTATCACCATTGTCGAGAAAACCATTGTATTTGCTGGCAAAGAATGATGCTTTACTGATTAGGTGTCCCGGGTCAAAATCGAACACCCACTCGTCCCGTGTCGTATCGACACCATTTGAGTACAGATGAAAAACTGCATTCTCGTCAGATGGGGTTTCGGCCCGTCTGGTCTGTGGATTTACAAGGGCGATCAACTCCTCGAATCCGCTATTTGATTGGTTCAACCATTGCCCACGGTCGTCTGGCTTGACTTCCTTGAAGTCAATAGTGGTCAGCGTATTCCCTTTTAGGTAGCTCACCTTATCCGGAGACCTAGCGTAGTCTCCGACGGCACTATAAAAGACTCGAAAGCCATTCTCCTCCCGTTTGCGGACCATAAAATAAACAGCCACCCCCACACGGATTTTGTCGTCAAAAATGTTGCCCCCTTCCTGCCTCCTGCGTTCTCCGCTGGTGCGTGCATTGCCTTTCAGGTCAGTTACCCAAAGTTCATTAAATTCACTTTCAATTGTTTTTCGAAAACCGTCATCCTGCCTTGCATCCAGGAACGCGCTGTTGCTGACGAAAGCGATTATCCCATCATCGGCTAGCCGGTCAGACGCCCAGCGGATAAACCGCTTGTACATATCGTATTGAAGGTTTCGATTGCGGGCAGAGCTCGCCCGGGCGTAAGTTTCCCGAATCCGGGTATCCACCCTTTCGTAAACGCGATTAGGATTAAAGTCGTTCCAATCAGATTGCTTGGCGTTGTACGGCGGGTTGCCGATAATCACGCTGATGGGCTGTTCGTTCTGCTCCTGCACCCGGATCCAGTTCTCTTCCGACAGCCCGCCCAGGTTGAACGCCGCCTGCCGCTGCACCGCGCCACCGCTGGCCCCCGCGCCCTGCCAGTCCATGTTGTCCAGCGTATCGACAAAGCACAGGTTGGGGAACTCCAGGTAGCGGCCGGTGCGCTCCTGGTAGGTGTATTCAATGTTCAGGTTGGCGATGTAGTAGGGCAGTATCGCCACCTCGTTGGCGTAAATCTCATGGCGGTACTTGCCCTCCAGCCGTTCCGCCGGCAGATAGTTGATCAGGTTGGTGATGAAGGTTCCCGTCCCGGTGGCCGGGTCCAGGATACGCACGTTGTCGTCGGCCAGGGTCTTGCCGAAGTGCTTTTGCAACAGCCAGTCCGCGCCCCGGATGATGAAGTCCACCACCTCGTTGGGGGTATAGACCACGCCCAGGCGGTCGGCGGCGGCCGGGTTGTACTCTTTGTAAAAATCCTCGTAGATGGCTTTGAGGAACTGCTGCTTTTCGGCATAGTCGGTAATGTCGTGGGCGGCCCGCCCGATGGCGCCATAGTAGGCCCGCAGGCGGTCGATGGCCTCCCGGCGGACGCCGCCGGTGAAGAAGGTTTGCGCCAGGGCATCCAACTGCCGCGCCACGTTGTTCTCCCGGTGGAATTGCACGTTGGAAAAGATGTTCAGGAAGATGTCTTCGGTGAGGATGTGCTGCAACAGCATCTCGCGCACGTCGGCGTCGGACACGTCGGGGCTGATGGAACGGTGGCACAGTGCCAGGAAGGTGTCGGCGGCGGCGCGGTATTCGGCGTTGTCGGTTTCCGCCTCGGCGACCACGGCCCGCAGGTTTTCCAGCACGGCGGGCAGGTCGGTCTTGAACTGCTGCCGCGCCTGGCGGAACTCCTCGATTTCGGGCAGCTCGTAGTCCAGGAAGCGGCGGATTAGCCGGTGCAGGCCGGCGGGATTTGACATTTCAACCCGCATGGCCTGGGCGCCGTCCTGGAACAGAACCGCCGTCTCCGAGTCCTCAAATACAATGTTGTCCCGGGGGTAGCCCCGGTTGAACTTGGCTTGAATTTCCGCGTCCAGGTCGTCGTGGCTGTCCTTGGCCTCCCAGTAGCCCCGGGTCATCCGCAGGGAGTCCTTGACGGTGCCGTCCGGCCGGTTGCGGGAACCGGCGGCGCGGGTATCGGAGGCCAGCTCGTCCACCAGGGCCAGCTTTTCCCGGTGGTCGCGGCAGTAGGAATCCAGGCACACGGCAAACGCCCGTCGGATGCTCTGCTCGTTATCGGAGCCGCCGAACTCGACGAACCGTTGCAGGTCGGCGTGATAGCGTTCGATGTGGGGATAGGAGGGCATGGTTGTGGCACCATAGAGGGTAAGGTCGGCAACGGCTCAGCGGCCAAAAATGGATTACAGCGACTATGATGGTGGCTGCCGCCCCCGCCGGCTCACCAGGGGCGGACGCGCCGGGTTTCTCGGCTACCGGCGAACCAGGGGATCCAGCAGGTCCAGCAGCCGCTCTACGTCGTCCAGAGATTCGGAGATAACCGAGGGTGGCCAATGGTCCTCATAAAAGTTGACGTGAAGGGATTCGGCAGATTGGAAAAAGCGCACTATGTCGCGGTTGCCCATTTCCGACCGCAGGCGCGCCGCCGCGATGGCAAAATGCCGGTGGCGAGAGTGTTCCCAATCGCCGCCGCGCTGTTCGGCGATGGCCTTGAGCATCAGGGCGGCCGCGCCCCAGCCCTTTTCCGACGCTTGCCGAAGGTCGCCATCGTCAAGCTCTTTTCGCGCCTGGGCGAAAAGGCCCCAGCTATCGTTGCGGTACTTCTGCGTAGTCATTTTCGGCGCTCCCGTAGGGTATGGCGTCGGTGATCCCTATTATATTCTCTGAATCAGGCTAACCGCGCTTGGGACGTGATACAACGCAAGTTATGCGGATGCTCTGCTCGTTATCGGAGCCGCCGAACTCGACGAACCTTTGCAGGTCGGCGTGATAGCGTTCGATGTGGGGGTAGGAGGGCATGGTTGTGGCACCATAGAGGGTAAGGTCGGCAACGGCTCAGCGGCCCAAAATGGATTACAGCGACTATGACGGTGGCCGCCGCCCCTGGTCAGCGGCGGGGGCGGACGCGCCGGGTTTCTCGGCTACCGGCGAACCAGAGGATCCAGCAGGTACAGGAGTCGCTCCACGTCGTCCAGGGCTTCGGAGATGTCTGAGGGTTCCCACTGGTCATCATAAAAGTTGCCGTGCAGGGATTCGGCGACGTTGAACAGGCGCATCACGTCGCGGTTGCCTAGTTCCGAGCGTAACCGGCTGGCGGCGCGGGAAAAGTGCCGGTGGCGGGAATGTTCCCAATCGCCGCCGCGCTGTTCGGCGATGGCCTTCAGCATCAGGGCGGCCGCGCCCCAGCCCTTTTCCGACGCTTGCCGAAGGTCGCCATCGTCAAGCTCTTTTCGCGCCTGGGCGAAAAGGGACCAGCTATCGTTGCGGTACTTCTGCGTAGTCATTTTCGGCGCTCCCGTATGGGGCTCAATCAATGTCCCTCGGCCCTGAAAAAACGAAGCCCCGGAGTAGTCCGGGGCTTTCGCCGGTCGGCAGTACCCAGCGGCCCTTACGGTAGCACAGACCACTGGCATCGTCAAAACACCCCAAAACCTCACGCGTACCCACTTTGTCATCGCGAGGAGCGCAGTCCGCCACAGGCGGATGGCGATCTCGTTCCGGGAGCGACGTCCGTTACCGCGACGAGATGGCCGCGCTGCGCTCGCAATGACAGTTTGGGGAAAGTGGGTACGCGTGAGACCCCAAAACGCCCCTGTGCTAAAATCGCCTTATCATCACGTGTTCCCGGAGGCCCGCCATGCCCGCCCAACGCACCCGCATTAAAGACCTCCTTTCCGCCGAAGCGGCCGGCGACGCGCCCAACCCCATCAACGTCAAGGGGTGGGTGAAGACCGTGCGCTCCTCCGGCGGCGTCGCCTTCGTTCAAATCAACGATGGCTCCACGTTGGCCGACCTTCAGATTGTCGTCGATGCCAGCTGTCCGGATTACGGCTTGGTAAGTGGTCTGACGACCGGTTGCAGCGTGAGCGCCTACGGGGCGTTGCAGGAATCCCCTGGGCGAGGTCAGCGGTACGAAATCGTTGCCGATACGTTGGAGTTGCTGGGTGGGGCCGACCCGGAGGAATACCCGTTGCAGAAGAAACGGCACACGTTGGAGTTCCTTCGCGAGCTGGCCCACTTGAGACCCCGCACCAACACCTTCGGCGCGGTGGCTCGGGTGCGCAACGCCATGGCCTTCGGCATTCACCAATTCTTCCAGCAGCGCGGGTTCCTCTACGTCCAGACGCCCATCATTACGGCCAGCGACGCCGAGGGCGCCGGGGCGATGTTCCGCGCCACCACCCTGGATCTCAACAATCTTCCCATGACCGGGGGACAGGTGGACAACAACGTGGATTTCTTCGGAAGGCCGGCGTTCCTCACCGTCAGCGGTCAGTTGGAAGCGGAAATTTTCGCCCAGTCCATGTCCGACGTGTACACCTTCGGCCCCACGTTCCGGGCCGAAAACTCCAACACATCCCGGCATCTCGCCGAGTTCTGGATGGTGGAGCCGGAAGTCGCCTTCTGTGACCTCGACGGTTTGGCGCAGCTGGCGGAGGATTTTCTGCGTTACATCTTCGCCCACGTCCTGGAAAACTGCCCCGAGGATATGGCGTTCTTCAACCGGTTCTACGACCAGGAACTGATCACCACGCTGGAAGATATAGCCAATTCCGACTTTGAGCGTATGACCTACACCGAGGCCGTCGCCGCCCTCCAGGAATCGGGAGAGAGTTTTGAATACCCGGTAGAGTGGGGCTCCGATCTGCAATCGGAGCATGAACGCTACCTGACCGAGCGTAAAGTGGGCCGGCCGGTGATCGTTACCGACTACCCCAGCAGCATCAAGGCTTTCTATATGCGCTTGAACGATGGTGGCGAAACCGTCCGCGCCATGGACGTGCTGGTGCCGCGCATCGGCGAGATCATCGGCGGCAGCCAGCGCGAAGAGCGCCTGGACGTGCTCCAGGCGCGAATGGCGGAAGCCGGGTTGGATGACGCCCCCTATTGGTGGTATCTGGACCTGCGGCGTTACGGCACCGCGCCCCACGCCGGCTTCGGCCTGGGCTTCGAGCGCACGGTGCAGTTCGCCACCGGGATGCAGAACATCCGCGACATCATCGCCTTCCCCCGCACTCCGCGCAACGCTGAATTCTGAGGCTACGCGCCGATGCGGACTCCGTCCGGGTAGGTGTAGCCAATCCGGTCGTTATAGACGCCGGACGCCGGGAAGATCTGGCGATAAAGGCCGCGCGCCCGCTGCTTGACCACGGCGTTGGCCGCCTCTTTTGTGGGCGTAGGCTTGGCGTTCTGGTCCTTGTACAGTTGCGATTGCAGCGGGCTGTCGTTCTCCATCTCCCAGATGCAGAGGTAACGCATCACGTTGTTGTTCTGCCCGTCCTCCGGGTCGAGCATGAACCGCCGGGCGCTGATGTAGCCGGGGATGGACATGCGCTCGGGCAGATGCTCCTCGTTGTACCACTTGTTGAACACTTCGTCGTCGGCCTCGTCAACCTCCATCATCACGATGAGGACGGTGGCGCCCACTTGCTTGTCAACTATGTGACCGTTGTTGCTGGTCATAATTGCCTCCTTGTGCCGTCATGGGGTTGGCAACTCGGTTATAGTAACGTCGCCGCCGTGTTTGAAGTCAATGGACAGGTTGTTGTCCCAAAGTAGGCCGACGCCTACTAGGGGAGTGATTTCCGACTCCAGAACTTCAATATGCCTGATTTTCATCATGCCACCGGATTCTGCATCCGTAGGTATTGAACGCGGCGGCGGAGCCACTGCCCATCCGGTAGCTGCCGGAACGGCCGGCCAGAGCGAGCCCCAGTCGTTCAATCACGGCTTTCGGCAACGTCAATTCCCCGGTAAATCCGGTGTCAAGGTGCGCTTCGATGGTTCTATCCTGTCCGCTGCTGTCGATCAGCGCCACGGAGATGGCCGGGCATCGTAGCAAGTTGACGTTGCCGCTAATCACCGCGAAACCTCTGTTAGAGGCCATAGGAAATATGCGCGGCCGGATAGCCGATGCGGACGGTGTACACGTCAGCATCCGGCCGGCGTTCCAGTAGCCGACACGCCGCGTAAATCAATTTCTCGTCCAGTTCCCAATCCTCGCTGTCAAAATCGAATGACAGGAAGAGGCCAATGGGTTCCTCCGCCCCGTTCAGGGTGGGACGCACCCTTTCCTCATAGACCCGTTTGCCGAAGGCTTCCGCGTCCTCCGCGCTGATTTCCCGTCGTGCCATCCATGAACCTCCATCGACCCGCGGCCTCTTCGTATCATCAATCTTACTCCCAAATCACAATCGCCGGTATATCTGCACCCGGTGCCGGTAGCAGTCGGCCACGAAGACCAGCCCGTCGTCGCTCACGGTCACCGCTGTGGGCCGGTAGAAACGCCGTTTCAGCTCGATGTTCTGCGTCGCCAGGTTCAGCTTCTCTTCAATGTCAGGATTAGCGTCCAGAAACGTGCGCGCCCATTTTGAGGTCCCCGAATGCCCGATGAGCGTGTCAATCACCCGCCCGCTCTGTTCCAGAACCTGCACGCGGTCATTCCACCAATCGCAAACGTAGATCCGCCCGCCGCTGTCCACCGCCAATCCGTTGGGACGAGAGAACCCGTCGCCGTTGTCCTTGCCGTCAAAGGTGGCGACGTGGGCGCCCTCGGCGTCGAACTTCTGGATCCGGTCGTTACGCCAATCGGAAACGTACACCCGCCCTCCTGCGTCAACGGCCACGCCCCACGGCATATCGAACTGTCCCGGGCCGGCGCCCATCTCTCCCCAAAACGCGAGAAGCGCGCCATCAGTATTGAACCGCTGGATCCGGTGATTCAATGAATCCGTCACCAGCAGGGTCCCGTCCGGTGCGAAAGCCAAGCCTGAGGGTCGGTTCAGCTGCCCGGGACCGCTGCCGAACTCACCCCAGCGGGCGATGAACTCGCCCTGGGCGGTGAACCGGCTGACGCGGTGGGTGTTTTCATCGGACAAATACAGATTGCCGTCCGGCCCGAAGGCGATGGCGGTGATCCAGATGAATTGACCAGGGGCTTCACCCCAGCCGCGGAACTCCCCTACGTAATCCCCGTCAATGGTGCAACGGGTTACTCGTACCGCTTCCGGCTGGTTGGGATTGGCGCGACTGGCTACGTGAAGGAGACCATCCGGACCCAACGCCACCGACACCGGACCGCTGAAACCCGGGCCGCCGCCAGACAGCAGGCCGATAACGTCGTGGTACTGGTACATCCCTGCAACCGACGGCGGATATTCAACAACGGTGGTCATGCTTCCCCTCTTGTCATTCCGACTTCCCTTATGTCATTCCGAGCGCAGCGGAGGAATCTCGCCGATGACTGCTACGTCAACTCAATCGTAACCGCCGGCAGCCCGCATTCCAGCTTGCCGATGGTTTCCAGGCAGCGGTCGTTGGCCGGCGGCATCACCGGGCCGGATAGCGCGTCGCGCCGGAGCCGTTCCAACGGAGACGACTTCAGCAGCCCGCCTCCTCCGGCCAACCGCATGGCGGCGTCGGTGACGGAGACGCCCACCTCGGAGCAGTACTGCTTGGCGCGGTTGACCGCCAGCACGGCGCCGGTTGGGTCCGCCTCCCGGTCCGTAAGCGCGGCGTCAACCAGCATGAGGCGGCCCGATTGGATGGCTACGCTCATTTGCCCGATGGTTTGCTGCGTCGTCGGATAATGGATCATCGTGTCGCCGTCGGGCGTCCAGGAACGGCGGGCGGCCTGATCCGTGATGTATTCGTAGGCGGCCTCCGCGATGCCCAGGTACACCGCCGCGTAACCCAACGAGAAACTGCCCCAGTCGGCGGTGAGCAGCCGACCCGGCGGTCCGAAAATCGTGTCAGCCGGAGCCACGGTATCGTAGCTCACGGTGTGACTGGCCGTCGCTCTCATACCAACCGCGTCCCACTGGCCGGTGACTTCCACACCACTCATGTCGCTGCGGATCATCGCGGAAATAAGGTTGTCCGGCCCGCCGCCGCTGCCGGCGACGATGCCCGACACGAAGAAATAGTCGGCAGCGTCAGCCAGCGAGCAGAAATGCTTGGTTCCTGCAACGCGGTAGGCGCCATCGCCGACCGGAGTAAAAGTAGTGGATAGCACGAACCGCTCCCGGGCCGAGGCGCCGGGTTCGCTGGTAATGGAGGCGAACAGCCGACCGGCCTCTACGACTTCAGCGAAATAGCGCCGGCGCTGCTCCGGCGTCCCCAATCCGCCGACAAAGGAGCCGACGACGTTGGTGTGCATCGTCAACGTCAGGGCGGTTGACGCGCAGCCCCTGGCGACCGCAAGGATGCACATGGCAAACGTCAACGGGTCAACCCCATGCCCGCCAAACCGGGTCGGCACCCGCAAGGTCAGCAGGCCGGCGTCACGCAGATCGTCGTAGTTCTCCGCAGGAAACTCGGCGGCCTCGTCATAGCCGGCAGCGCGCCCGGCGAACCGCTCCCGGGCCATCCGGTCGGCGGTTTGCGCCAACCGCAACTGCGCGTCGTTCATGCAGCGGGCAGCTGCGGTGGGGATGGGTTCCAATTTGATAGACATAGCGAAAACAACTCTACGCCCAAACGAGACTACTGAAGTCAGCCGATTTGAAGCCTGCCCTCTTCTCAGCCTCTTGCCACCTCCCAGCAAACTCGGTCACACGGTCAAGCACGGGCAGGTTTGGATTAACAATGAAAGCGGTGGGCGGAGGAGGTTATTGGCGAATACCGTACCAGTCGGTAGCAAGCGCCGGTTTTCGACTCGCAAAACTGAGCGCTGACCGTCACCGCATAGCCAATCGCCGATAATTTCCTTCAGGCGAGCAAACAGCATCGGGTCCAAGTTTCTCCATTTACACCCTCTGGCCAAACAGCGTTTGCAGCAGGGCGATGGCGTCCATCACCTCAGCAGATTGCCGCGCTACTTCGTCGCCCTCAAGGTCGTCCTCATAGAAATGCTGGTGCAGGCTTCTGGCCATGTTGAAACCCCGGCGCAACCGTCCACCGACGTCAGCGTCGGCGCCGGCTGCTAATGCCGTAAGCGCCTGGGCCACGCTCAGTATGTTCGCGTGCGTTGAAACCCGAATCTCATAGCCGGCGCAAGTCGCCTTGATGGTCTGGGCATAGGCGCCCCAGGACTTTTCGGCGGCTTGCAGATGATCGCCTTCGTCCAGGCACTTCTGCGCCACGCTCCGGTAGTGCGCCAGATTGCCGACGTAGGTAGCATTCTTTTGTGCGGCGTCGTCCGTGCCGAGTTCATAACGCTGACGGTCGCCCCGCATCCCGCAGCGTATCGCGCCCTCAACCTGTTCGGGAGTAAAGGATATACCAGACATCGACTCCCTCCTGCCTACGCGAATTGATACTCCCGGGTTGACCCAATCATCCGCAGCGCGTTCAGCGCGACCGACTCCGCATCGACGCCGTCGCTCAGGGCCTGTTCCGCCTGCCCAATCAACGCTGCCCGGTTATCCTCCCGCAAGACGACGTAGCCCAGCAGCTCCAGGCAACCGTCCACGATGCCAGCGGCGTCCGGTTCTCGCGCCAGCGCCGCATCGACGATATTGCGCACGCCGGGATGCGTCGGATCTCCCAGGTTATCCGCCACGAAGTTGATCCGCTCCACCATGCTGCCGCTGTCGATCCACTCCCGCCCGGTATGCCAACCTTCCACCGACGGTGGATTGAGCAAATCCTGGTTCATATAGCGGCATTCCAGGGCCGTGGCCATGAAACCGACGCGGGGGTATTTGAAATCTCCCACCAAGTGCAAGGTTCCCACCACCACCTCAGCCGGGCTCTTTACCCGGGCGAATCGGGCGTTTTCTGACTTGAAGAAGTCTGAAGTGAACATCAGTCGCAGCATGGACCGGATGTCGTAACCGGAGCGGAAGTATTCTTCCTCCAACAGCGCGATGGCTTTCGGGTCGGCCGGCGGCGTGTTCTGCCAGGCCGGAACCTGGACGTCGTCGGCGACGAAGAAGTTGTAAAGGTGGCGGCTGATGAACCGGGCCGTTGCCGGCTGGCGGCATACGATTTCTATGATATCGTCGCCGTTGAAGTTGCCCGTTTCGCCCTGGAAGGTCTTGATGCCATCGTCATGGTCGTCCGGATCGTAACGGAAGAGCCAGGGGGTCTTGCCGTAGGGGATGCTGGCCACGTTGTCGTCGTCTATGGTCCAGCCGGTGAAGGCGCGGGCCGCTTCCTGCACGTCGTCCTCGGTATAGTTTTCTCGGCCGTCCATGCCCACGCCCATGCTGAACAACTCCAGCAGTTCCCGGCCCCAGTTCTCGTTGATGGCGTCCCTGTGGTTGAAGTTGTTGTCCAGCCAGAAAATCATCGCCGGATCGCGGGCCAACCGCCGGAGCAGCTCCTGCAAACTGCCCAAACCATACTCCCGGAACAAATCAATCTGGTTGAGCATGGTCTTTTCGTGGAGAACCTTCGCCAGGCCGGTGGCGAAAACACCGTGCCAGAACAAGGCGATTTTCTCCTGGAGCGGTTTCACGCCGGCGTTGCCGTTCATCCGGTACACCGTTTCGGTGAGCGCCCCTTCGATGTTCCGGCTCTCTTTCCAGTCAATGTAGTACCGCTCGATAATGTCCTCGGCCAGACCGGGTTGGGCCTCCGGGCGCAGCAGCCAATCCACCGTAGCCTCATAACCCCACGCGCAATACGTGTCGAGTTCCCCGATAGTTGCGCCGAAACCGGCCCGGCGGAGTAGGTGGGCGATCAGCGCGCGTTGCGAGTCGGATGTGGTGATGGGGGCAGCGACAGGCTTGGAGTTGGTTAGTGTCATGGGGTGACCTCGGACGGATACCGGGAGATTGGAGCGGACAAACGTTGCCATTTCCAGTAGCCGCCATCATACCACAGCAGGGGGCCGCGACGATTTAGAGCGACCAGCGTCATTGACATCCTTTCGGTCGGGGCGCACTATGTGGCGGCCGGCGGCCCGCGTACCCAATCGGCGCGGCGCCCACGCCGGACACAACCACCACCGCGAGAGTAGGCTTATTTTTGGCTTCCTGAGACTACCGCGTCTGCATACCCTGGACGCCTGGCTGGAATACCGCGATTTTCGCCTGCTGTGGTTCGCCAATTTCTGCGGCTTCACCGCCCAGTGGCTTCAGTTGTTGAGCATCGGATGGTTGGTCCAGGGACTTTCGGAAGGATCAGGCAGAGGCGGTTTGTTGGTGGTGTCAGTCAGCGCCCTCAACACCCTGCCCGGCCTGCTGGTCAACCCGATAGCCGGCGTCCTGGGCGACCGGCTGGACCGTCGCAAGCTGGTCATAACCCTGCAATCCTTCAGCGCCGCCCTGGCGCTGGGCTTTGCGTTTTTGGTCGCCAGCGACTACATCAGCTGGTGGCATGCCTACGCTTACGTGCTCATTTCAGGTTCCTGCCTGGCCATTACCCAGCCGATGCAGCAGGTGCTGATTTCCAACACCGTCCCGCGCGAGGCTCTGGTTAACGCCTACGCGATCAATACGTTGACCGTCACGGGCACGCGCATTTTCGGCCCCTTCGTGGGCGGAATACTGATCGACAAGTTGGGTTATTTTTGGAACTTTGCCCTGGAAGCGGCGTTGTACCTGGGGGTAGTCCTCTTGCTGCTTCCGATGCAAGCGCGTTACGTTTCGGCCGCGCCCGAGGGAGCATCGGGCCGTATAACGCCATTTGCCGACATCCGCGACGGCATCATGCACCTTTGGCGACAGCAGCGCGAAGTGCTGGAGATCGCCGTGTTGTCGGTGGTCCCCAACACGATTTTGCATCCCCTGTGGTTCCTCCTGCCGCTGTTCACCGTGGAGGCGTTCCAGGCGCACGTTGACACGGGCGGATACCTGCTGGCGATTACCGGGGTGGGCGGGCTGATTTCCACGCTGACCATCGCGACGTGGGGTTTTCCCATTAGTCGGGGCCGCACCCTGTTCATCGCGGCGATACTCTCGTCCATCAGCACTATGCTCTTTGCGTATTCTTCATGGCTCTGGGTGGCGTTCACGGTCCTCGCCGCGCAGTCGTTTTTCCAGGCCTACTTCCGCACCACCCAGGGCACGCTGGTGTTAACCATAGTGCCGGACCGGTTCCGCGCCCGCACCATGGCCCTTTTGGCCTACGAGCGTTCGTTCCTGATCGGTGTGAGCGTTCTCATCGGAATGTTCGCCGATTTCACGTCGGCGTCGCTGGCGATCCTCGCCATCGGCTCCGTGGGATTGGCTATGACGTTGACCTGCGTGGCGACGCTGCGGCGGGTGCGCCGGCTGGCATGATACGTAGCGCCACCCCATTTTGCGGCATAATTCGGCGAAAATAGCATTATAATTGGTAATCAGTTCACTTCGTTCGCCTAGCAGCTATTTGAATTGATCCAGCGAATCACGACCAGCCCGTCCTACAAGTGGTGGGCCTTCTGGACCATCGCCACCGGAACGTTTTTTTCGGTGGTTGACCACGGCAGCGTGCTGGTCGCGCTGCCGGGTATTGAGGCGCATTTCGATGCCTCACTGGAGTCGGTGCAGTGGGTTGTGGTCGCCTACGCCCTGGTAATCAGCGTGCTGCTCCTGCCCATGGGGCGGCTGGGTGACGTTATCGGGCGTCGCCGGGTGTACGTGGCGGGTACGGCGATCTTCGTGCTGGCCTCTCTGGGCGCGTCGCTGGCGACCAGCCTCGAGTTCCTGGTGGCGATGCGCGTTCTGAAGGGCGTCGGCGCGGGTATGGTCCAGGGCTGTGGGATGGGGATGATGATCGCGGCCTTCCCGGACTCGGAGCGTGGCAAAGCGCTGGGGACGCACCTGAGCGTGGTGGGAATGGGAGCTATCGCAGGGCCGGCGGTGGGCGGTTTCCTGGTGGCGTGGTTGGGCTGGCAGTGGGTTTTCCTCATCAACGTTCCTGCCGGCAGCCTGGTCCTCATAATGGCGTGGTTCCTCCTGGAACGGGGTCCCAATGCGGGTCAGTATCACCGGGGGCGAAACACGTTTGACTGGACCGGAGCCGCGGTGTCCGGGGTGTTCCTGTTGGTGCTGCTGCTGGTGGTGGGCAACGGAAACGGGCTGGGCTGGTTGTCAACGCCGGTCATCCTCGGCGCAGTTGCGGTTGTCGTCCTCATGGCGGCGTTCATCTGGTGGGAGTTGCGCGTCGACTCGCCGATGCTGGAACTGCGACTGTTCGCCAACCGGATTTTCGGGCTGGGCGTGGCTGCAGCGTGGCTGTCCTTTTTCGGTTCCTCAGCGGCCCGGTTCATGATGCCGTTCTACCTGCAACGGGTATTGGAGTACTCACCGGAGCAGGTGGGACTGATGATGATTCCGCCAGCCGTGTGCATGGTGGTGATTGGCCCCTTCAGCGGCCGAGTGGCTGACCGTTTCGGTTGGCGCGTTCCGACGGTATGCGGCATCGCGATAACTGCGGCGGGGTGCTTTATCCTGGCGTTTGCCCTGGCGGAACGTACTCCGGTCTGGGTGGTCATCGGCACGATGATGATGCAGAGCTCCGGCAACGGAATATTCAATTCTCCGAACAGCAGCAGCATCCTGAGCGTCGTGGAGCGCAGCCGCTACGGCGTGGTTTCGGCGCTCACTCAACTGGTGCGAAACTCCGCAAACGTGGTGAGCGTGGCCGTGTCCACCATGATCGTCGTTACGACCATGGCGGCTTACGGAGTGGAACCGAAGCTGGATGCCGTGAACCCCGAAGTCGCGACGGCTTTCGTCGCCGGACTGCGCTGGGCCTTCCTGGCGCTGGGCGTGGCGATGGCCACCGGCGTTGCCATTACGGTCTATCGCGCCCTCACCAGCCGGAGAACGGCGGTTGAAGCGGGCGTCGGGACACAGCCGGAGCCAGCGCCGCGGCCAGCCGGCAACGACTAGTACGCCGGCGCCCTAGTCGATAAAGCGGGGCATCACTTCCCGGGCGAACAGCTCCATGGACCGTAGCTGCTTCTTCTGATCCAGCCCACCGAAGGCGAAGTTGCAGCCAAAGTAACGGACGCCGGCATCGTGCAAAGCCTGTATCTTGGCGGCGCACTGGTCCGGTGTCCCGATAAAGGCCCGGCGCTCCGCCAGGTATTCGTAGGTTGGCGGGAACGTAGCGCGTCGCCGGCGGTAGTCGTCGATACTGTGGTACACCTCACTCCCCACCGTGAACTCCCGCCGCCAGGTGTTCAGGTCAAGGGTCCAATTGAGGGCGTCCCGAGCGTCCCGATGGGCCTGTTCTTCGGTCTCTGCCACGTAAAAGTAACGGAAGAACGGTACATCGGCAGCGGCGTTGGAATGACCGCTGGCATTGGAAAGATCCAGGTACCGTTGCAGCAAGTCGATGGCATCGTCAGTGTTCAGCACCACTCCGATGATCAGCCGGCGGCCTGTTGACGCCACAAAATCGAGTGATTCCGCGCTGCGCGTGGCCGCTACGTACACTGGCGGGTGCGGCTGTTGCAATGGAACCGGCACCAGGTTCAGATGCTTTGCAGAGTAGTATTTCCCGTCAAAGGTGCAGTCGGGAGTCGTCCACAACGTTTCCACCATCTCGATGGTTTCCCGATAGCGGGCCTGGCTTTCGTCGTGGTCGATGCCAAAATTGACGTACTCCGAGCCAGCGGCGCCACGGCCGAACCCGACATCCACGCGACCGTCGCTCAGCACGTCCAGAGTGGCGGTGTCCTCGGCCAGGCGAACGGGATGATGGAGCGGCGGTATGAGCACGGCGGTTCCCAGTCGGATGCGACTGGCGCGGGCCGCGATGTTGCTGGCGACCACCAACGAAGAGGCCCCCAAACCGTACCGGGTGAAATGGTGCTCGGCGAGCCAGATTGCCTTGAATCCCAATCCCTCTCCGACGATGGCCTGTTCCGACAAATCCGAAAACAATTGGCGCGGCGTATGTTCCTCGGGCCAGGGGATATGGGAGAACAAGGCGAAATCCATCGTGGGCTCCAACTCGTGGTAAAAGTGCGCGCAGTGTACACAGAGGCGCCGCCACCGGCAACTGCGCCATGGCGCGGCGGATTGAAGGAGATGGTTTGCCGTCTGGTATCATTGATATACCCGCTTGCACCGAAATTCGCCGCCTGACCGCCGCAAAGAGGAAGGTCGTGGGCTGGCGCGCTACTGGACGTCAAATTGACCTTTTTGACAGGACTAGCCCTCCGGCGGAAGCCGGTCACCATCATGGTGATGGTGCTGGCGCTGGCCGCCGGTGTTTACTCGTACAACCAACTCCAGCAGGAGCTGTTCCCGGAAATCAGCTTCTCCATCATCTACGTAGCCACTTCCTACCAGCAGGGAGACCCCAACACGGTTGCCAATGACGTCACAACTAAAGTCGAGGACGTCATTATCGGTATGCCGGACCTGGAAAAAACCACGTCCATTTCCACCGGCGCCCTTTCTCTGGTAACCGCCAACTTCGCGCCCGGGGCCGACGTAGAAGCGGCCGAGGAGGAGATCCGCAGCCAGGTCAGCGGCTTGGAATTGCCGGACGAAGCCGGCGCCCCTTATGTTCTGCGGTTGACCTCCGATATTTTCCCCATCATGTGGCTGAGCGTCAGCGGCGACCGGGACATTCCGGCCCTCCAGCGCATCGTTGACGATGAGATCGTGCCCCGGCTGGAGGCGGTAGATGGCGTGTACGACGTTAGGGTGGAAGGCGGAGTGGAAGAAAGGGTATCCGTCATCGTAGATCCCGCGCGAGCGGACGAGTACGGCCTGACCATCCAGGACGTTTTCGCCGCGGTTTCCGGCAATTCCGTTGACGTTAGCGCCGGCACGCTGGACCAGGGAGAACGCGCCATCGGACTGCGCGCCTATCGCGGATACGGCGACCTCGACTCCATTACAGACCTTCCCGTTGATTACCGCCGCGGCCCGTCGGAAACGCGAGGCGCTCAAAGCCCCGATGGCAGTGGCACAACGATATTGGTGTCGGATGTGGCGACGGTAGCCATCGACACCCCCGAGTCGGACACCATTTCGCGCACCAACGGTCAGCCAAGCATTTCCCTCCAGGTATTGCAGCTACCCGAGGGAAACACCATCGAGGTGACCCGGAAATTGCTGGGCGTAATCAACAGCCTTGAGCTTCCGCCGGACGTGCGTGTGGACGTTCTTTATAACGACGGTCCGGAGTTGGAAGAACAGCTGACCAACGTTGTGGGCCAGGGTGGTTTGGGATTCGCCATCGCGGTATTTGCCATCTTTATTTTCCTGTTGCAGCTGCGGCCCTCGGCCATTCGGGGAATCCTCAACACCCTCCGGCCTACCGTCATCATCGCCATTTCAATCCCGATGAGTGTGATGATAACGATGCTGGTCATGGGGGCGTTTGATTGGACCCTCAATTTCATGAGTCTGGCGGGTTTGGCCATAGCCGTTGGCCGCATCGTGGACGACAGCATCGTGGTGTTGGAAAACATCTACCGGCACGTCCAGGCCGGCGGGCGGCGTTTCACTACGGGCGGCCCGGAGTTCACCGCCTACCGCTTGGCGCCGATGGGTGATGATCCCAGTCTCACCGCGGCCATCCGCGGTACCCGCGAGGTGGGCCCGGCCATTCTGGCATCCACTCTCACCACGGTTGCGGTGTTTCTGCCATTGGCTTTCATTCCGGGCGTAGTTGGCGAGTTCTTCCTGCCCTTTGCCCAGACCGTGTGCGTTTCCCTGCTGGCTTCCACCTTCATCGCCCTGACCGCCGTTCCGGTGCTGGCGTCACTGCTGCTCCGGCGGGGAGACATGGCCGACGAGGAAGGCGCCGTCGCGGAAGAAACCTGGCTGCAACGCATCTACACGCCCATCTTGAACTGGGCGCTGAGGCATCCCCTGATCACGATACTGGGCTGCATCCTGACAGTGGCAGCCGCGATACCGCTGGTTTTCGTCCTGCCCATCACTCTGTTTTCGTCCGGGGAGGCGGAGTCCATGCGCATCGACGTGACCATGGCCGAAAATACGGGCGCCGCCGCCATGCACCGCGAAGTTCGTGAGATAGAAAACCTCCTGGATGGTTACGTTGATGCCGGACACCTCACGTCATACCAGGCGACGTTGGGGTCAACCAGCCAGGATTTTGGCCCCGGCTTGGGCGAGAGCGGGTTTGACGTGGCCGGGTTTTTTATTGCGATTTCCGATACTGCGCCGCCGGATCTCCCGGATCAATTGCGGGCTGAGTTGCCGCAGAAAGAAGACGTTGAAGTGCAACTTTTCGTTGACGCCGCCGGCCCTCCCCAGGCTGGCATTGAGATTGCCGTTACCGGCAGCAATTTCAACCGTGTTCAGGCTGCGTCCAGCCGCCTGGTAGAACGCATCGAACCCGTAGCGGGAGTAGTCAACCTGAAGACCAACGTCAGCGACAGCAAAGAAGAATTGACCTTTGAGGTTGATGCGTCGGAAGCCCGGCGCTATGGGCTTACCGCGATGGCGGTCGCCGGTCAGGTGCGCACCTGGGTGTACGGGTCCGACGCCGCCAACATCAACCTGATGGGCGACACTTACGACCTGGTGGTCCGGGGTCGGGAAGACAGCGTAGATGAGATTGGAGAACTCCAAAACCTCTCAATTGCCGGCCCCCTGGGCGTTGCCCCTCTGGGGGCGTTGAGCGAAGTCAAAACGACGGTGGGACCGTCACTGATTACCCATTATGACGGGGACCGCTCCGTAACCATAACCGGCGAGTTTGTGGGGAAAGACCCCCAGGCCATCAGCTCTCGCATCGACCGTATTATCAATGAAACGGAACTGCCGCCCGGCGTGGGAATTCGCCGGGGCGGGTTCGCCAGCGACATCCAGGAACAGTTCAATAACGTATATCTCGCCATGATCATCGGACTGGCCTTGGTGTACCTGGTCATGGTGGCGACGCTCGGTTCCTTGCGCGATCCGTTCATCGTCGTGCTCAGTATGCCCCTGGCGGTGGTGGGCGCGCTGATTGCCCTGACCCTCACCGGGCGGGCCCTGAGCCTGCCGTCGCTCATGGGATTCCTGTTCCTGATCGGCATTGTGGTCACCAACGCCATTGTGCTGATAACCTTTGTGGGCCAGCTGCGAGCCCAGGGATTGAATGCCTTGGAGGCGATGATCCTCGCCGGACGTACCCGCCTGCGGCCAATATTGATGACGGCTTTTACCACCATCCTCGCGCTATTTCCCCTGGCTTTCAGCGACACCAGCGGACTGGTTGGCGCGGAGTTGGCCACGGTTGTTATCGGCGGGTTGATCAGTTCCACCTTCCTGACCCTGGTAGCGGTGCCGGTGACCTACATTATGTTGCACGAGTCCATACCGAACCTCGCAGCGAGCATCTCCCGTTGGATAACTCGACGTCCTTCTCCCGGAGTGGACGTTCCCCAGACCTAGCCACAACGCCTGAAGAGGGAGAGGGAGCCCCGTGAAGTTATTGTTTCCAAGCCTGCGATCCGCCCGGCCCAAATGGAGCCTTGCGGCATTATCATTTTTCGCCGCGTGCGCGATACTGTCCATGGGATGCGGCAATACGTCCGACGCTCCCGAGGCGCCGCCGGATCGACGCGGGAGCGCCCCGAGGGGCGCCACAGTAAGCGCGGATTTTCAGGTCCGCAGCGAGTTAGTTTTTTCAACGCAGGCTGATCTTGCCTTTGAGGTGCCCGGAGAGGTAGGCGTCGTTAGCGTAGCGGTCGGAGACCTGGTGTCGGAGGGAGACGTTCTGGCCACCATTGACACTGAAACCCTGAATGACCTGCGCTACGCAGAAGCCCAGGGCAAGTTCAAAGTGGACCAAGCGCAAGACGAATTGGACGCCGCATTGGGTTTGGAATCACCCGATCCGCTGGTGCGCGCCAATGCGGAAAGCAATCTGGCCAAAGCTGAAGTTGCGTTGGAGAAAGCGGAGGACGCGCTGGAGGATTTCCAGCTGAACTATGACGTGGAATATGGCGCGGCCCGCAAGGCGGTGGCGGACGCGGAATACAACCTTGACGCCGCTGAGGAAGCGGTAACGGATTTCGCCGAAAGTTACGGCGAGACCTTCGCCGCGGCCCTGTCCGCCCGGTCCGCCGCCCGTCTCAAACTGGAACGGGCCGAGGATGCCCTGGAAGATTTCTTCCCGTTGCACAACGAAGCCGTCGCCGCGCTGGATTCCAGCATCGCGGCCATCGAACAAAGGCTCGACACCGCTCGAACTACCTTGCGTGATTTCGATACCAATCACGCCAATCAGCTCGCCGCCGCCCGCCTTAAACTGGCCGATGCCGAAACCAGTCTTGAGCTGGCGGAAGACACCTTCACCGAGTTTCACATCAAAATTATTGACGGTCAATTCCCAAGTTTGGAGGACGGTCAGAACTTCGACGTCGTGAAGTTCAACGCCCTCCGCGCTGCTGTCGAAGCGGCGCAGCGGGATGTGGAGTTTTGGCAACGGGAAATCACCGAGTTGGCCGCCGGGCCGAAAGAGATTGATCGATCTGCCATCGTCTCCACCATTGTCCAACTGGAATTGGAATTGGAACGCTTGCGCCAGCAGTTGCAGGATGACCAGGCCGGTCCGGATCAGGTCGAGCTGGATCGTCTGGAGGCCAACATACTGGTTGCCCGGGAAGAACTGGACCGCGCCGACCGCGATTTTGCCGAGGCGGAGGACGGCGTTGACCAGCTGGAATTGGCCCGGCTACAGGCAGCTTCCGACAGCGCCCGCCTGGTGCTGGAAGCTGCGGAATCCACGTTGTCCAAACTTGAAGACGGCATCGACGAGACCGTTCTTGACGCCTTGATGCGCAGTGTCACGGCGGCTCGGGAAACCCGTGACGAATTGGCCGAAGGTCCCGATGCTGCGTTGGTGGCGTTGAATCAGGCCAACCTGGACGCCGCACGGGTGGATTATGAAGAAATCCTGGACGACCTGGCCCGCTCGGAATTGCGAGCTCCTTTTGACGGTCTGGTCAGGTTAATCACCATCGAACCCGGCGACGTAATCACCGTCGATGCCCGAGCCATCCAGCTGGTTGACCCTACCGACATCAGCGTGGTCGGGATGGTGGAGACCAACCACATCGACCGTATCGAAATCGGAACCATGGCCTCCGTTACCCTGGGTTCGCTGCCGGGAGTTGAACTGCCGGCCAGGGTGGAAGACAAAAGTGGCGGCGCCCGCACGGAGCGGGGCGTGATCAGTTTTCCAGTGATTTTCAGCGTCTCGGTGCCGCTCGATGTAGTTATACCGCCCAATCCAGGGTTGGTGACAACGACCGTTAATCCCTGAAAAGTTTTGGAAGCAGTACGGTAAAGTCGTCCTCGGATCCCTTGGTCATTTCAAGGGGCTCAACTTGACACCAAACGGGAATCCCGCATATTCTTGGCCTCACTCAATTTCTTTGTTTTGAGATGCGGCCCGGGCCAAACTTGGCCGGGAGCCGTCGCGCTAAAGGAGCAACATGGTAAAGCAGGGTGTGGTGCCTGACGACCTGACTCGCCCATTCTTCGAAGCCGCCAACGAAGGCCGCTTGGTGGTGCAGTCTTGCACTAACAGTGATCGCCTGTATTTCCCGCCCCGCCCCGCCAGTGAAATCTGCGGCGAGGGCGAGAGCGTCGTCTGGAAGGAAGTCAGCGGACGGGGCACCATTTACAACTACTGCGTGGTGTACGACTGCCCGGTGGCGTCCCTGAAAGAAGACCTCCCCTTCAACCTGGCCGTCATCATGCTGGAGGAAGACCCCGGCATCCTGATGTACTCTCACCTGCCGGGCGTCCCACCGGACGAGGTTCCCGTTGGCGCCGCCGTCCGCGTCATCTTCGAGGAGACCGCCAACGGCCAGAAGGTTCCCGAGTGGGTGCTGGTCGAATAGGCGCCCGCGCCGCCGACCCGCCCGCCAATATCATCACCATTCCCACATTACCACCGTCATTCCGGCGAAAGCCGGAATCCATGACCGCGAGAGTTGCAACTTAATAGGAGTGAGACATGACCACTCAAATGGCGCCAGAATCAATGTACCGCTCCACCGAGGGCCTGGGAGTCTGGGAGCATCGGGGCAAGGTTGCCGCCGTGGGTATCGGACATTCTCCCACCGCCCGTCGCTGGGATGGCCGGGCCGAAACCTCCGTCGGCGCGTTGAGCATCCTGGCCCTGCGCAAGGCTGTCGCCGACGCCGGCGTCGCTCCCGATCAGGTCGATGGCCTGGTCCTGGTTCCCGTCACCACCACCGGCGCCCACTGGCCCGCCGACCAGCCCGTGCCCATGGACGTGGTCAACGCCTTCAATCCCACCGATGACCCGTTGGACGGCGTCGGCCAGCTCAGTTCCGAGTGGATCCTGAAGAATATGCCGGAGCTGACCAACGTCAAGTTCACCATGTACGCCCCCGGCTGTATGTCCGCTGCCATCGTCGTCGCCGCCCAGGCCGTGGGCTCCGGTCTGTGCAACACCTGTCTGGTGCTCAAAGGCTGGCACAATCTGGAAGGCCGCTACAACCACGGCGGCATCAGCGCGGCCGACGAGGTTCCCGGCACTTTTGCTATCAGCCCGGGCCGCACCCTGTGGGGCGCGCCCGGCTGCTACGGCACCGCCTTGCAGTTCGCCCAATACTGCACCAAGTACGGCAAGCACCACGATATGATGGCCCCCTTCATGCAGAACTCCCGGCGCAACGGGTTGCTGTTCCCTGAAGGTTACTGGGCCCAGCACCGCCCCGAACAACTGACCCCGGAGGACTACCTGTCCTCCCGCTGGATTGCCAAGCCGGCCAACCTGTTCGATAACGACATCCCCATCATGGTCGCCGCGGCCTATCTGTTCACCACCGCGGACCGCGCCCAGGACATGGCCCAGAAGCCGGTGTACATCCTCAACCACGCCTCCAGCCGCGGCGCCGCCCGCAGCATCACCCCCACGCTGGAAGAGGTGGAAATCGAAACCGCCACCACCGGGCGCAAGATCTACGAAGGCGCCGGCATCACCGCCGACGACCTCTCTTTCGAGAATATGTACGACGGCTTCGCCCAATTCCACCAGTTCCACATCGAGGGCCTCCGCTATCGCGGAATGCAGCCCGGCGACGCGTTGGATTTCTACCAGACTGATATCAGCATCGAGGGGCCGAACCCCATTTTGGCCAGCGGCGGCAACATCGGCAGCGGCCGCAGCCGGTTCTGGATGCACACCGATTGCATTCAGCAGATCCAGGGCCGGGCCGGCGCCCGCGCCTTGACGGGCGTGAAGCCGGAAGTCGCCGTTTCCGGCGGCCCCATGCCCATGGGCGGCAACTTCACCGTGTGGAGCGCGACGCCCGACTAATTGCTGAATCGCTAACCACGCAAGAATGACCGGCGCATTGGGCGGCCTCGCGGGGTCGCCCAATTTTCGGGATTAGGCAACCCGACACGTCAAGAGAGGAGACACATGGCAATCCTTATCAGCTTCGACATCGACGGAACGCTGGAAGTCGGCGACCCGCCCGGGCCGTTGACCATGGACATGGTCCGGATCGTCCAGGACAAGGGCTTTCTCATCGGAAGCTGCTCCGACCGACCGCCCAGCAGCCAGCGCTCAATGTGGGAAGAACACGACATTGACGTTGACTTCGTCGTGGCCAAACACCTGTTGGCTGACGTCAAAGCTGATTTCACCGCCGACGCCTACTATCATATCGGCGACCGGGAAGACCTGGACCGGCAGAACGCGATCCGAAACGGGTTCGAGTTTCTGTGGCCCGACGAGGCCGCCGCACAGCCCTGGTTCGTTGCTGACGATTAGGCCGGTTCAGATGACCTGGAAATGGGCTTCCGTCGGAGCGCAATCCACTCCATTGATGGGAACCATATCCTGCGGACAAGCCGAAAAAGCTATGATGCAATCCATCTCCGCCCGTAGCATCACGTAGTCGCCCGGCCGCGAAACCGGAGGCTGGAAGCTAACCGTTCCGTCACTCTCCACCGGGATGTTCATAAACAGGTTCCACGGGCTGGGCGTCTCCGGAGGGACCAGGTTCAGTTCCGCCAATGCTGCTGCCAGGTTATCGGTGCAGTTGTCGTGGTATTCCTCGCAACCCAGCAGTTCGTAACGGTAACGGTCGCACGCCGCCAGCAACGTATCATGGATACCACCGGAGGTATCCTCGACCACCGTCAGGATGGGGCGTCGGCGGTTGGTCACCATGGCTTGGCCCGCTAGAGGCATGAGCCGACCGAGGGCGGTCCGGGAATGCTCCATGGACATGAACTCCGTCAGGTCGGCGCGGTTGAACGCCCAGGTGTCAACCACTTGTTGCCCATGGGTATTGATTACCTTGACGATTTGGCCCCCGGATACGAAAGCCGCTTTGCCCCGTCGGGCGGGAATCGTCGTCAGCAGCGTTGCAGTCATATTCCTCCTCGCTAATCCTGCGTAGAGTACCCGATGGCGGCTGGTGGATCGTCCGCAACGGGAACACATTGGCATCATAGGTCAGGGCCTTTCGGTTTTCAAAACCCCCGTCATTCCCGCCCCAGAACGACCTGCCCGTGCCGGATGCCGGGTCCGATACGACGGGAACAATCGAAAGGCCCGGATGACAGGTAGCGTTGCGTTGTAGGTGGTTTGATCTTTGTCATTGCGAGCGTAGCGTGGCAATCCCGTTGGCGTAGCAGCAGTTTTAGCCGCTCGGATACCCTGCTGGGAAACTGAACCACCTAAATTGCAACGCTACCGGATGACATTCCAGGGTATTTCGGTTTTCCAAGAAATCCCCTCTCCCTTGATGGGAGAGGGTTAGGGTGAGGGTGAAATCTTGGAGTGAAGAACCATCCCGAGGTAGTAGATACCCCTCACCCCGGCCCTCTCCCATCAAGGGAGAGGGAGAACCGAAAGACCCTGGATGACATTCCCCCTTTGACGCCCCCCGCCGTCCTCCCTAAAATAGAATGTATGTCCGACCTCGCCGGCATCATCCCTCAGGAAACCCAGGACGGCCGCCTCATCGTCCGCTTCCTCATCTCCGCCATGGACGGCCAACTCCCGGACTTCCAGCCCTGCCACCGCATCGATGCCGCCCGCCTCCTCGTCAAACTCGGCTTCGACCAGGCCCAGCCGGTTATCGACCGCGCCCGCGCCGCCCAACGCGCGCGACCGCGTGAGTCCCCCGTCCAGCCTCAAACTCAGCCCCAATCCGAAGCCCATGGCGCCGCCTGCCACGTCCGCTCTGAACTGGCCCGGATCGTCCGTGAAGAAACCGGCGATGGCTATATCGCCGTCCGGTTCCTGGTCAACGTAATGCAGGGCCAACTCCCCGACTTCAAACCTTGCCACCGCCTTTCCGCCGCCAGAGAACTCCTCCAACGCGGCTTCGACTACCTGCCTGACGACGCAGCGCAGGATATACCCGAAGCCCAGTCCGAACCTGAACCCGATCCCGCCGAAATCGAAGCCCAACGCCGGCTCGCCGAAGACATCGAATTCAGCCTCCACAGCCCGGTGTACTACGAAACCTATCCCTACCCCTGCGTCTGTGAAGACCGCCTCCACGACTGCAAAGGCAACGTCCTCGACGGCGAGCAGCGCGAAAAAGCGGCCCGTAAGAGCCCCGGTATGCAGTTTTTCATCCACTACCCCGATGAGATGGACGACTTCCTCGCCCGCTACGCCGAGTACCTCATCCACTGGAACGCCGAACACCCCCACAACCCCATCGACATCAACCGCATCCTATGGACCGACCGCCGCTGGCATCATCTCAACCCCGTTCGCGGCCCCTAGCTCCAGGGGCTTTCGGTTTTCCAAACCCCCGTCATTCCCGCGAAAGTCGCAGATGCGCCTTTAGCGTGCGGGAATCCAGAAACTTCTGCCCTCATGGACTCACGCGTACCCACTTTCCACATCTGTCATTGCGAGAATGCCGCCAGGCATTCGTGGCAATCCCGTTGTGGTACTGACGGCTGTTCACAACAAGCCCCGGCTCCGCTGACGAGATTGCCGCGCTACGCTCGCAATGACAAAGCGGGTACGCGTGAGCCCTCATGGAAGGTTGCAGTTTGGAAACGCTTCTGGATTCCGGATCAAAGCCTGCCCCGTACCGGATCCGCGGTCCGGAATGACGGGAATAATCGAAAGGCCCCGCATCATAGGCCAGGACGATTGCAAAGTCGGCGGAACCTCCTGATCCGCTCATCCTGAGCTTGTCGAAGGATGGCTTGACCAGAGTAGCGCATGGTTCGACAGGCTCACCATGAGCGGAGGTACAAGGACTTTGCAATCGTCCTGCATCATAGGCGCCGCCGTCTGGACAATTGAACCTGCGCCGTTCAGAATGGTGTGGGCCTCGCGTGTCTAGACGCCTATGATAATCGCCATTCCCACGAAATGAGCCCTTCTCATTTGACGGAAACCACCATACGTCCATTGGAGTCGCGCCATGACCACCGCAACCGCGTCACTGCAAAATCTAAGTCCTCTGCTGTTTCTGGAGCGCAGCGCTTCTGTGTATCCTCATCGCGCCGCCTGCATTTACAACGGCGCCGTGACTACCTACGGGCAGTTCTACGAGCGGGTGCGGCGGCAGGCCGCCGCCCTGCGCAGCGTTGGTGTGGGTCCCGGCGACCGGGTGGCGTTCCTGCTGCCCAACCTGCCGTCCATGCTGGAGGCCAACTTTGGGCCCATGGGCATCGGCGCGGTTCTGGTAGCCTTGAACATCCGCCTTTCGCCCCGGGAGATCGCCTACATCCTGAACCATTCCGGCGCCAAGGTGCTGGTTTTCGACTCCGAGTTGGCGGACACCGTGCGGCAGCTGCGGGATGGCTGCCCCGGAGTGGAGACCTACGTGCAGGTGCGCGATACCGCTCCGCTGGCCACCGACATTCCCGGCCTCGAATATGAGCAATGGCTGGCGGGTGTTGAACCGCTGGCCGCATTGCCCGGGCCAGCCACCGAGAACGATACTCTGACCATCAACTACACGTCCGGCACCACCGGGATGCCCAAAGGAGTCGAATACACCCCGCGCGGGGCCTACATCAACGCCCTCGGCGAAGCCATGGAAATGGGCATGAACTGGCGCAGCGTGTACCTCTGGACGCTGCCCATGTTCCACGCCAACGGCTGGTGTTTCCCTTGGGCGGTGACGGCTGTGGGTGGCGCGCACGTATGCCTGCGTCGGGTGGACCCGGCCGAAGTGTATCGTCTCATCCGGGAAGAATCCGTAACGCATCTGTGCGCCGCTCCCACCGTGCTGACCGGCCTGTACGCTGCCCCCGAGGCCCAATCCGCCGACCTGACCGGATTGACGATTATGACGGCCGGCGCGCCGCCGGCTCCACAGGTGATCCGCACCATTGAGGGCATGGGGGCGCAGATCATCCACGTGTATGGTCTGACCGAGACCTATGGCCCTTGCACCGTCGCGGCGGGGCAGCCGGAATGGGATGCGATGAACGCAGAGGACCTGGCTCGCGTCAAGGCGCGCCAGGGCGTTCCTTTCATCGTGTACGGCTCCGGCCTGCGGGTGGTGGACGAGGAAATGGCCGACGTGCCCCGTGATGCTGAAACCATGGGAGAAGTCGTCATGCAGGGCGACGCCGTGATGAAGGGATACTACAACGACCCGGAGGCTACCGCCGAGGCGTTTCGCGGCGGTTGGTTCCACTCCGGTGACCTGGCCGTGTGGCATCCTGACGGATACATCGAACTCCAGGACCGTTCCAAGGACATCATCATCTCCGGCGGCGAGAACATCTCCAGCCAGGAGGTGGAGAAAGTAATCATGGAGCATCCGGGCGTGCTGGAGGTCTGCGTGGTGGGCGTGCCCGATCAGCGCTGGGGCGAGGTGCCCAAGGCTTTCGTGGTGCCGCGCGGCGGAGGGAAACTAACTGCCGAGGAGATCATCAACTTCACCCGCGACCGCATCGCCCACTTCAAAGCCCCCAAGAGCGTGGAATTCGGTGAACTGCCCAAGACGGCCACCGGCAAAATTCAGAAATATATCCTCAGGGATAAAGAATGGCAGGGGCAGGAGCGGCGGATCCAGGGTTCCCAAGTGTAGTACACTGCGCCCACCGACGCCCCGCTCGACAGAGGAGAACAGGTATGGAATTCGGACTGTTTCTGGAATTTCCCCGGCCCATTGACGGAGATCATCACGACGCCTTCACGCAGTCCTTCCGACTGGTTCAGGAAGCGGAGGACTTGGGCGTGGACTCCGTATGGCTGGCCGAGTACCACTTCAACATGGAGCGCGTGTTGGCGTCTCCGGTGATGATCGCCACGGCTATCGCTGCCAAGACCAGCCATATGCGTATCGGCACCGCCGTCTATTGCTTGCCCTTGGGCCATCCCATCCGGGTCGCCGAGGAGATGGCGACGCTGGACCACATCAGCGACGGGCGCGTGGAGTTGGGCGTTGGGCGCGGCACTTTCCCCAACGTTCACGAGGGGTTCAACGTGACCTTTGAGGAAAGCCGCAGTCGTTTTGATGAGTTCCTGGAGGTGGTCGTAGCGGCGTGGACGCAGGAAACGTTTTCCTTCCACGGCGAGCACTACTCGTGCGACGAGCTGACGGTGACTCCCCGGCCTTATCAGCAGCCCCATCCGCCTATCACAGTGGGCGTTACCTCTGCCGAGAGCTTCCCAATTATTGGAGCCATGGGATACCCGCTCATCGTCAACCCCTCCCGGGTGTTCACGCTGGCCGAACTGCAAGGGGCAATGTCGGAGTACCGGGCGGCGTGGAAAGCCGCCGGCCATCCCGGAGCAGGCAAGGTTGGCCTGCGGGTCCCCATTTATGTCAACGAAGACGCCGAACTGGCGTACACCAACCCCAGGGATTCAGCCATGAACTCGATAACCCGCCTGGGCGAGCGCGTCGGTTCCTACGCCGGCCGCGTCGGCACCCTGGGCGACTGGGGGGAGCAGAGCCGGCGGATCCTCGGCATGGACTACGACGACTGGCTGCGGGACAAGGTCGTGTACGGCACGCCGGATTCGGTTACGGAGCGCCTGTCCGAGCTGGAAGAAACCTTGGGGTTGGACCAGCTCATCTACGAAATCAACTATGGCAACCTGATGCCCGACGAAATGCAGACCGAATCGCTGCGGCTGTTCAACAAGAAGGTGCTGCCGAGATTGACCGGCTAGCGGAACTGGCTCGGGTCGATCCCGGAGCGCTTGATTATGGCGCGTAAGGTGCCGGGCTTGATGTCCGCATTTGAGCCATGGAATGACACTGGAACAATGCGGGTCTCGGCACCGTCGCCTTTCCGGTAGATGCGATGGGAACCTCTGCCGCGACCCCTGATTAGCTCGAAACCGTTTTCACGCAAGATGCGGTCAACCTCTCTGTAATTCACGAGGCGAGCCTGACCTCAAAAGCAGCCCTCCGAGTTGCAATTCCTTTGGGCAGCAAATGGAAGGCAGCCGGGATGGCAAAGCATTTGTTCTGCAACCACAATTGCGCCCGCAACCGCCATGGAGTGCGGACACTCAGAACGGCTTTCCGTTCGATTTCTGGCAACTCGGAAACGTAGTCCAGAAAATCCTCCACAACCAATTGCAGGTCCGTGCGAACTTCCTCCAAACTTGCCCCCTGCGTTGCGATGTCCAAGTCCACGCAAAGAGCTTCCCAATCGCCCGGCTTGCCCCAAGCGTAGCACGTCATCTTCCGCATTGGCTCTCCTCATCTTTCCGCCAATGGGCGGCAGCTTTTCGCTAATCCCACGTGAAGCACACCTTCCCGGTTCCGCCGGCATCGAACAGCTTGTAGGCGGCATCAGCGTCGTCCAGCGTGAAGTGGTGGGTGAAGAGTTCCTTCAGCGGAACCTGCCGGTCCACGACAAAACGGGCGACCTCGGCCAGTCCATTCAGGCTGAACGTCCACGAACCTACTATCGTCAGCTGCTTGTGGATGATCTGCGGGCTGACGTCGAAGGTCGTGGTGTTCCCCTCACCGACGAAACAGACCCGGCCCCACAGCATCGCCGAGTCCACGGCGTTGATGCGCGCTTCGGGCCGCCCGGTGCAGTCCAACGTGGCCGGCGAGCCTTCGCCGTGGGTCAGTTCGCGGATTGCTTCCACCGGGTTCTGGATGGCAGCGTCAATGCAAACGTCCGCGCCCAGGCGTCGGGCCAGTTGCAGGCGCTCGGCGTCCACGTCCACCGCGATGACCCGCGCGCCCATGGCCTTGGCGAACATGGTGCCGCTGGCGCCTACCGGCCCTTGTCCGAAGATGGCCAGCGTGTCATCGCCGGACAGGTTCAGACGCTTCAGGGCGTGAAACGCCGTTCCCGTGCCGCAGGCGCAGGCCGCCCCCTCGTCGAAGTCCAAGCCGTCGGGCATCTTGACGCAGGTGTATGCCGGGCAAATCAGGTAGTCCTCGTGGCCGCCGTTGGCGCCGGTGCCGTACACCACCGAACCGTTGAGGCACATCTGGGTGTAACCGATGCGGCACATGGTGCAGGCTCGGCAGCCCGTATAATGATGCATCATCACCCGGTCGCCCACGGCCACCTCAGTGACGCCGGCGCCGACCTCGGCGATGACGCCGCATGGTTCGTGGCCGGCGACTTTGAGGTTGGCCGGGTCGCCGCGGTCGGCTTTGGCCGCCCGGTAGTGTCGCAAGTCGCTGCCGCACAGGCCGGACGCCTTCATTGCAATAACGACCTCGCCCGGGCCCGGATGCGGGTCGGGTAAGGTGCGAATTTCAACTTCCCGGTCTCCGGTAAAAACTACGCCGCGCATCTTTGTCCCTCCGTATGAAAAACAACGGCCAAAGCTATCAGGGGTCTGGCGAAATACCGTGCTCTCGCAACAAAGCTTCCAGTTCCCGGTTGCGCTCTTGCGCGGCTCGGAGAGCGGCTATCTTCTCCGCCCGCTCTGCTTCTGCTGCCGTCCGGGCCGCTTCCGCCTCCGCCCGCTCTGCTTCTGCCACCGTTCGGGCTGTCTCCGCTTCCGCACGCTCTGCTTCTGCCGCCGTTCGGGCTGTCTCCGCTTCCGCACGCTCGGCTTCTGCTGCCGTCCGGGCCGCTTCCGCCTCAGACAGGTTGCGCAGCCAGATCCGGTTGATTGGGTCGTACAGCCGCAGCAAGTCATCCCGAACGCAGATGTCCAGACCCAGCGCTGCGCTGTACCCGCGCAGTATTCCGTCGGCATCTTCGGCAACGGGAATTGGCTCATACGACCCATCCGCCGTCAGACGTTCTCCCACCAGCGGAGGGTCAAAACACTCCCGCTCCGGGTCGAACCGCCAGTATTCCGTTACCCCGATGGCGGCATATACGTCTCGCTTCTCACCGATGTCTCGGCTGTAGGTGCTGGCAGAAGTGATTTCCATTACGAAATCAGGGGCCTTGCCTTCTCGCCATACCATGTAAGAACGGCGGGTGTGCTTGTCCACCCCGAACACAACGAACACGTCGGGCGCAACATTGGCCCTGGGGTCGTTCATCCGGTAATAGACGAACATATCGCCGGCCACGTACACGTCCGGGCGGTCTTCGTAACGCACCCGGAGAGAGTGAACCATTTCGGTCAGCGGATTGAACTGGTAATCGGATTCGGCCAATGGCTCATCGTCCGTATCAGGGTAGTGGATGGTGGGGTCTTCATCTTCCGTTGGCGGGGCCAAGCCGGTTTTGACAGGTTTGCTTACCATAGGCTGTTGCCTCCATGAGAACGACAAACTGATGCTGAAGGCGGTCTCTTGAGGGTCATCAGTCCTGGGCAGGGTCAATCAAAACGCCCGGGTTCAAGATACCGCGGGGGTCCAATGCGCTCTTCACCGCCCGCAGCGCCGCCGCGAAGGGGTCCGGCCGCTGCTGGTCGTACCAGGGGCGATGCGTCCTGCCAACGGCGTGGTGATGGGTGATGGTGCCGCCGGCGGCCATCACTGCATCGGAGGCGGCCTGCTTGATCTCAGCGTGGGCCTCCAACTCGCCACCGACTTTACCCAGACCCTCGAAAGTGTAGTAGGGAGCCGGGCCGTCGGGGTACACGTGGGTGAAGCGGCAGGAAACCCGTCCGCCGCCGCAGGTGCGCCGAAGGGCATCCTGCAACGCGGAACGCACCATTTCGTCCATGGCCGGCCAGCGTTCCCAGGTGATCGACGTTTCCAGCGTCTCAGCGACGATGCCGAAGCCGATGGTGGCGTTACGTTCGTAGGGCGCGTTGATGAACGAATTGCGCCAACTCCCTACGGCTCCCTGCCGGCCGGCGGAGGATTCGGAACGCTCTGCGGCGTCTGCTACCAGGATGTCGGCTTCGTCGATAGTTCCGCCGGCGTCCCGGGCGATGGCAACCGCCTGGCGGATGTTCTCGCCCTGGGGCAGTTCCGCCGACTCGAACCCGATGATGAGCAGGGCCTGCTTTCCGTCAAGACCTGCGAAATCCTCAGCTTCGGAAGGGTCAAGCATACGGAGGTTCGCCGGCCATTGCTTGGCCTGGGCGATGAGGCGCGCGCCTTCCGATGCCGCCGCCATTCCATCGAACACCACGCCGGCCGACGCTCGGAAGCGGGGTCGGGCCTGTATCCTCATCCAGGCTTCGGTGATAATGCCCAGGATGCCCTCGCTGCCGATGACTATGCGGTCCGGCGAGGGGCCGGCCCCGCTCCCCGGCAGGCGCCGCGATTCCCAGATGCCCGCGGGAGTGACCATGCGCACGGACTCGACGAAATCGTCGATGTGCGTATGGTTGGTGGCGTAGTGGCCGCCGCTGCGAGTGGCGATCCAGCCGCCCAGGGTTGAAAACTCGAAGCTTTGCGGAAAGTGCCGCAGGGTGAAACCATGGGGCCGCAATTGCGCTTCCAGCGCGGGGCCGAGGGCGCCGGCCTGGATGCGGGCGGCGCGAGAGGTTTCGTCTATCTCTAACACTTGGCCCAGGTTGGTTAGGTCGATGGTGCAGACTTTGTCCACTTCGGGCGGTTCGACGCCGGCGACGACCGTGCTGCCGCCGCCGTAGGGAATGGCAACGATGTTGGAATTGGCGCACCAATCCAGAACCCGGGTGACTTCTTCCTCAGTTCGCGGGTAGGCGATGACGTCGGGCGGGTTGGGGAAATGGCAATCGAAGCCCCGGATGCGATCCCGGAAACTGCGTCCGTAGGTGTGGGCGGCGCGGTCGTGGTCGTCGGTGGTACAGAACTCGGCTACCAGGGGGTGCGGCGTGAAACGGGGCTTGCGGAGGTTCAGGTCGGCGTCGGTGGGTGGAGTGGGCGGCGGCAGGGTCACTCCGTAGCGACGATGAATGCGCTCGGCCATCGCGGTGTAATCGGCCGGCGACGGTTCCCGATCCTCCATCCCCCAGGCCCAGAAACTGCGGCGGGGCATAACATCCCTCCTGTCCGGTTCGGGCAAAAATAATGGTCGGGGTGAGTGGATTCGAACCACCGACCTCCACGTCCCGAACGTGGCGCGCTAGCCACTGCGCTACACCCCGACTATGATTAGAGTGTAGCATAATATCGGCAGCGCCGGGCAATCCACTTGGGCGGCAATTCCGTAAATGGCGTAATCGGGAATCGGAGAATTGTGATGAGCATCCAGCATTGGCGGCGATGGCTGCCGGGTATCGCGCTGATTGCGTGCTTGATGACCATGGTCCTCAGCTGCGGCGGCGGCGCGGAAGCGCCGGCGCCCGCGCAAATGGCTATGGACAGTATGGCTGCCGGCGCGGCGGCCAAGGAGTCGGAAGAATCCCGGTCCCGCGCGCCGGCCCAACCCCAGCAGGCGGCCGCGCCCGCGGCGGCCATGGCTACTCGCGCGCCCGTTCCGGCGTCCGCTCCCGCGGCCATGGCCGCCGGGGCAGTGGCAAAGGAGGCTGAGGCGGCCTCGGGAGCGGTCTCCGTGCGCCAGCAGTCCGACCGCCAACTAATCGTGGAAGCCCGGATCAGCCTGGAAGTCGGTGAAATCGACGCTACCGTCCGGCAGGTTGAAGCCCTGGCCGACCAGCGCGGCGGATGGGTGGAATCGGCGGAGATTTTCGGCGAGGCCGGCTACCGCTCCGCCTCGCTAAGGGTTCGAGTTCCGGCCGACCGTCTCGACAACGCGATGGACGCCCTGCGCGGGCTGGGGCGGGTGACCGACGAGGGAATATCGTCCACGGACGTTACCGAACGATTGATTGACAACGAAGCCCGGCTTACCGCCTGGTACGCCCAGGAGGAACGGCTGGTCACCCTGCTGGAAAACGCCCCTACCGTTGAGGACATCATCCAGATTGAACAGCGCATCGCCCAGGTGCGTTCCGACATTGAGCACGTGGAGGCAACCCAACGCAACCTGACCAACCGGGTCGCCACGTCGCTCATCAGCGTGCATCTGAGCCTGCCGGAGCGCTTTGCCGCCGAGCCGCCCCATGGCGTGTTGACCCTGACCGTCAGCGCTCCTTCCGCCACCGCCGACGCCGTCGTCACCATCGTGGAGTCGCTGGACGGTTACATCGGGGAGAAGCGGGAGTACGACGAAGGCGGCGGTCAGACCGTGCGGATGGTTGCCTTCGTCCGGCCCGCCGACCTGTCGGAGCTGATGGACTACGCGGCCACGTTGGGCGAAGCGACGGAACGGCGGCTGGACTCGGTAGGGCCGGCGCCAGCCAGCGAGGTGCCTAACGCTCCGCTTACGCTCAGCATCCACTCCAACATTGACTTGGGCGGTTCCCTGTCCCTGTCAGCGTCGCAGCCTCTGGAAGTCGCCGGGCAAATCCGCGCCCGCGCGGAATCCTTGGGCGGCTTCGTTGACCAGTGGCGCGAATCCAGGCATGAAGACGACCAGAGCGTTAGCATGGAGCTGGTGGTCAAATCGTCAGACCTGCGAGGCATCATGGACTTCGGCGCCGGCCTGGGCGAGATTGAGTATTGGGAATACAACGCCGCCGGAGCGGATCCCGGCGATGATGCGCCCAACGCCCGGTTGACCGTATCGGTATCCACTGAAGAACGTTACATCGGGGATTGGATAATCGCCGTTGTGGTAGCCGCCGTCGTGGTTGGGCTGGCCGTCGCAGTCCTGGTTGTGGCGCTGCTGCTGCGCCGTCGCCGCAATCGCCGGACTGCTCCCCACTCCGTAGCGAGTCTGGAACCTGACGCCGCCGGGTAGCGGTCAGTCGGCGGCAACAGGAAGTTTGGCCGGACGCCGCCGCCGCCGGTTCCGGCTGCCCGTCTCGCTGGCCGGGGCTTCCGGGGCGGGCGATCCTGCCTGCACCGCCAGCATGGCCTCCTGCATCTCTTCAACGAAAGCAACCACGCGACGGAGCGCGCGGGCCAGGCGGGCCATGCCGTAGTCAGCATCGCCGGCCGTGCGGATTTCCATATCGCGGCGACCGACCTTGACGCCTGGCCCCATTTTGTTCTGCAATGCCTGTCGAGCGTCTCCGACCGGTTGCCGGAATACCACCGTAACAATGCCGTCACCCGCGCCCGATATGGACTCGGCGGCGGCCGCCGCGCCCAGGCAACGCAGGTCGGTAACGGTGAGCAGGTTTTCCGCGACCTCGGGCAACGGCCCAAAGCGGTCCTGCATATCGGCGCGTACTGCCGATATCTGGGCCCGGTCCGTGATGTTCGACAGACGTTGATAGAAGGCCAGCCGGGCCGGCAGGTGGGCGATGTATTCTGGCGGAATCGCCGCCGGAATTGGCAGGTCGATGCGAGGCGGTGGAAACGTATCGGCGGCAGTCGCCGGGGCGTCCTGGTTGCTGAGTTCCTGCACCGCCTGGTTCAACAAGTCGGAGTAGAGGTTGAGACCGACGGCGTGAATCTGCCCGCTCTGGTCGGCCCCCAGCAGGTTGCCGGCGCCGCGTATTTCCAAGTCGCGCATGGCGATGCGGAACCCGGCGCCGAGCTCGTTGGCCTCCAGGATGGCGTGGATGCGCTGGCTGGCGGCTTCAGTTATTTCATGGTTGTCGGGGAGCAGCAGGTAAGCGTAGGCCCGGTGGTCGCCACGTCCGACGCGGCCGCGTAGTTGGTAAAGCTGGGCCAGTCCGAAGCGGTCGGCCCGGTCGATGATGATGGTGTTGACGTTGGGCATGTCAAGGCCGGATTCGATGATGGTGGTGCAGACCAGTACGTCGGCCTCCCGGTTGGCGAAGGCCACCATGACGTCTTCCAACTCCGACTCCGGCATCTGGCCGTGGCCGACCAGGATGCGGGCTTCGGGAACCAGTTTGCCCAACTCATCGGCGACGTTGTGGATGGTCCGCACGCGGTTGTGGAGGAAGAATACCTGCCCATCGCGTTCCAGTTCCCGCAGGATCGCTTCCCGGACCGGCTCGCCGCTGTCCTCCGAAACGAAGGTTTTGACCGGGAGGCGCGCTTCCGGCGGAGTATGGATTACGCTCATGTCGCGGACGCCGGCCAAGGCCATGTGCAGGGTACGCGGGATGGGCGTGGCGCTGAGCGTCAGCACGTCCACCTCGGCGCGCATCTGCTTGAGGCGTTCCTTGTGCGCCACCCCGAAACGGTGCTCCTCGTCGATGATGACCAGGCCGAGGTTCTTGAAACCCATGTCCTTTTGCAGGATGCGGTGCGTTCCGATTACGATATCCACCATGCCGGCTTTGGCCGCCTCCACCACCTCTTCTTGCTCTTTTTGGGTTCTAAAGCGGCTTAATACTTCGACCTTCACCGGGTAGGGAGCCAGCCTTTCGGCAAAGGTGGCGTAGTGTTGCTGGGCCAGCACCGTGGTAGGAACCAGCACGGCTACCTGCATTCCCTCGTTCACCGTCTTGAACGCCGCCCGCAGGGCCACCTCGGTCTTGCCGTAACCCACGTCGCCGCAGATCAGGCGGTCCATGGGCTTGCCGACTTCCATGTCGTTTTTCACTTCCTCGATGGCCTGAAGTTGATCGGGGGTCTCCTGAAAGGGGAAAGAATCTTCCAGGTCGCGCTGCCACGTGGCGTCAGGACCGAAACGATGCCCGCTGACGGTTTCGCGAACGGCGTAAAGGCGCAGCAGTTCTTCGGCGATCTCTCGGGCTGCGCCTTTGGCTCGATCCTTGATGCGCTGCCACTCGCTGCCGCCCAGACGTGTGAGCGTCGGCGGTTGATCGGTGGCGGCGACGTAAGAGCCCAGCCGATCTAATTGTTCGGTGGGCACGTACAGGCGGTCGTCCTCAGCATATTCCAGCACCAGATACTCGCGTTCGTCCCCGGTGGACTCGAGGTGAGTGGTGCCGACAAACCGGGCCACGCCATGATCGATATGCACCACGTAGCTGCCCGGGGTCAGGTCCGCCAGAGATACGGCATCGCCCAGATCGCGATGGGCTTTGGGCGGTCGGAAGCTTCGCTGCTTTACCGTGCCGAACAGTTCAGCGTCGCTGTACACCGCAACGGCGGGGGCGCCCTCTCCCCCGGGAACTTGCCATCCCCGGCGCAGCGCCCCGGACAATACATACACGCGTCCGGCGCGTGGGCGAGCGGGCAGGTCGTCCACCAAATGAGCCGAGACGCCGGCTTCATGGAGAACCTCGGACAAACGCGCTGCGTGTTGGCTCACTGCCACCGTCGCGCCCCGGTCTCCCACGCGCTCCGCAACATCGTCGGTGAAGTAACTCAACCCGGCGCTGCGGTCGGCCAACGTTTCCACCAGCCGGGGTTGGCCTTCACCCCCCCAACGTTCCATATCGACGGTGGCGATCCCGGCGCTTCCCATCTTGCGTCGGAGGTTCTCCCAGTCGGTGGAAGGCGACGGGAAACCAAAGGGCAGTTCGCCCCGTTCCTGCCTAATGGCGCGCTGCTGGTTGTACTTGTCGCTCTGCTCCTCCGCTTCGCCGGCGAGGCGGTTGGGACGGTCCAGGACCACGATGGAACTGGGCGGCAGATAGTCAGCCAGGGTGTGAAAGTTGAGCAGGCCGTTGTAGAAAGACAGAGTTTCAGGGTTTGGCGCGGTGACAAGTTCTCCCAACTCCTCCTGAAAACGCATGACGGTGGCGGCGTTGCACGAAGACAGGTCGATGCGGCCCCGCCGTTCGTCGAAAGCGCTGCCGTCACGGAGTTCTGGCAATTGCTCGCGGGCCGCGATGATGGACACGTTGCCGGCATCTCCCACCGACCGTTGCGATTCGGGGTCAAACCGGCGGATGGTGTCAATTTCGTCATCCCACAGCTCCACGCGGTAGGGCAACTCGGCGTTGGGCGGGAACACGTCCAATATTCCGCCGCGTAGGCTGAAGGCCCTGGGAGCTTCCACCTGTGGCTCCCGGCGGTATCCCAGCTCAACCCAAGCCTCCAGCAGCGCATCGACCGACAGGATGCGCGTCCCCGTTTGCAGGCGACTCGCCGCCTCGATCTTCGGGTGCCGACCGAGCGTAAGGTCCGGCGGGAGAGTAAGGCGCAACGCTGATGCGACGGAGGCAATTACCAGGGGCGGGTCCGCGTCGGGTTCCCCGCTGGCGGCCAACGCCGCCAGCGCAGCAAGCCGTTGATTGCCCGTTCTGTCGTCAACCGCCAAACGCTCGAAAGGCAGCGCCTCAGGTTCCGGCAGCAGCCAAACGGGAGCATCCTCGCCCAGATAGGTCAGTAACTGGTCATACAGCCGGCGGGCATCCTCGAGGCGAGGGGTCAAAACAATCACCGGACGGCGTTGCAGGTGCCACAGGGCCCCCACGTACAGGGGTTGATGCTCGGTGTCCACCGCCAGCGACCCATGAGCAGCGGGCCGTTCCATATTGCGCAAATGCTGACGCATCCAGGGCTGTGCGCCGACGAGAGATAGCAGTCCGGTTAGAGCCATATCGTATTTTGGGCCTCCGCTTTGCGGGTTACACACGTCGATACGGGGCTGACCGGAAGCCAGCCCCGCGCGACGATTTTACGCTCCGGGCAGCGTTTCGTTCAAGATGGTCATAAGAATATCAAGGCAATCGTGCTGGCGCCGGGCATCCGAAACCTGCGTGATATAATTCACTAAACGTCAATCGTCATGAGACTGTTGATTTCCGCACCTCACGAATGTCCCTGCAACGCCTGTATGTCAAAGGATGTTAGCTACGCTCGCGGGCAGTCACCGTACCGCAGGATCGTGGTGAAGGCCGGCACCAGTGTTTTGACGGGCGGAAAATCCGGCGTCAACCTGGATCGTGCCGTGATGGCTGACCTGGTCTCGCAAATCGCGCATCTGATCAACGCCCACAACGCGCAGATGCTGCTCGTGACTTCCGGAGCCATTGCCGCCGGTCGTCATGCTCTATCGGAAAGCGCCGGCATCCCCGACGTGCCGGACATCCCGACCCGTCAGGTTCTGGCCGCGTTGGGCCAGGGTCCCTTGATGACCGCATATTCCGAATTGTTTGCCGAGCACGGCCTGGCCGTCTCCCAGGTGCTGCTCACGCTGAACGACCTGGCGGAACGCCAATCCTATCTCAACATCCGCAACACTCTGTTGTCGCTGCTCGACCTGGGGGCAGTGCCGGTGGTGAACGAGAACGACGTGGTGGCCGCCGACGAGATCGGCGAAATATTCGGGGACAACGACCGGCTATCCTCGTTGATCGCCACGCTCATCGACGCCGACCTGCTGGTGATCCTATCCGACGTCGATGGACTCTACACCGCTGACCCCGGTTCGGACCCCACGGCGACGCGGTTGGAAACGGTGGATTTTGTGGATGACGACGTATTCGCCATGGCCGGCGAGCACCGCAACGCCTGGGCCCGGGGCGGGATGCCCACCAAACTTCATGCGGCGCAATTGGTGACGGCTTCCGGGATCGGAATGGCGATCTGCCGGGGGCGGGACTCCAACGCGTTGCTCCGCATCACCCGTGGCGAACCCATTGGGACCTTCTTCCGGCCGGCTCAGAGCAGGATGGAAGCCCGCAAGCGCTGGATGCTCAGCCGTGTGGGAGATAGCGGCTGGGGCCAGGTTCTGGTGGATGACGGCGCCGTGTCGGCTCTGCGCGGCAAAACCGTCAGCCTGCTTCCCGCCGGCGTCCGCAGCGTGGTGGGCGAGTTCAGCCGGGGGGACATCATCTACATTTCCGACCGCTCCGAACGACACGTCGCCTGTGGCATCGCCAACTATTCCGCCGCCGACGTGCGGCGCATCCAGGGTATGCGTTCCGACCGCATCGTGGCTACCCTGGGCTATCATTACGGCCAGGAAGTGGTCCACCGCAACAACCTGGTCCTATTGTGAAAAATCCTCCCACGCTCCCACTTGGAGATTGACCCATGACCGCCGCCGACCGACTCCGGCAACAGGGTTCAGCAGCGCAGGCTGCCTCGGCCATGTTGGCCCGCCTGCCCACCGAAACCCGTAACCACTCCCTGGGGAACATTGCCCACGCTCTGGAAACGGAACAAGGCGCCATTCTGGAGGCCAACGCCGCCGACTATCGGGACGCCAAAGCCGACGGCATCAACGACGCCTTCCTGGACCGGCTGCTGCTCACGCCGGAACGACTGAACGGCATGGCCGCGGACGTAAGGAGCGTCGCCGGCCTGCCGGACCCGGTGGGCGAGCTGGTCGAAGACTTTGTTCTGGAAAATGGCCTCGACGTTGAGAAACGTCGGGTTCCCCTGGGAGTTATCGCCAGCATCTACGAAAGCCGACCCAACGTCACCACCGACATCGTCTCCCTGGCCCTGAAATCGGGCAACGCCTGCATCCTGCGCGGCGGCAAGGAAACGCTGCGCTCCAACTCCGCGCTGGTCGCGTTGACCCACCGCGCCATCGGCGAGGCCGGGCTGCCCACCGACGCGGTGCAATTTGTGGACGACACTGACCGCGCCCTGGTTGACGTGATGCTGGGCATGAAGGATCACATCAACCTGTTGGTGCCCCGGGGCGGCGCAGGTCTGATTAATTTCGTCGCCAGGAACGCGACAATGCCCGTCCTCACCGGCGGCGTGGGGGTTTGCCACACTTACGTTGACCGCGACGCCGAAAGCGACATGGCCGCCAACATCATCTATAACGCCAAAGTGCAGCGGCCCACCGTCTGCAACGCCCTGGATACGGTGCTGGTCCACTCGGAAGCCGCCGCTCGCTGCCTGCCGGAGATAGCTTCACGGCTCAACCAGGCCGGCGTAGAGATGCGCTGTGACCACCGCGCCCTGTCCATCCTCGGCCCCGGCGACGGCCTGAACACAGCGCCGGCGCAGGAGGAAGATTGGGGTCAGGAGTTCCTGGCGCTAATCGCCGCCGTCAAAGTGGTGGACAGCCTCGACGACGCCCTGGACCATATCCAGACCTATGGGTCAGGACACTCCGAGGCTATTGTCACTCAAGATAACGAGGCCGCCGAGCGGTTCCTGAACGAAGTTGACGCTGCTGCCGTGTACCACAACACCAGCACCCGCTTCACCGACGGCGCGCAATTCGGCCTGGGCGCCGAAGTGGGGATAAGCACCCAGAAATTCCACGCCCGCGGGCCGCTGGGGTTGCGGGAACTCACGTCATACAAATGGGTCGTTCGCGGCAGCGGACAGGTCCGGCAGTGAGCGTTTTTCGGTATGCCCTACGACTACGAGCGCGAAGTCCGAACCCCCCAATCGGAGGCCTACATCATCCTGGACGGGGAGAACCCGGTTGGGCGCATTGACACTCACTTCATGCCGGGCATGGCCCACGTGGCCATCGCCGTTGACCGGAGCGTGACCCAGGAGCAGATCGAAGAGATCATCTCCGACATTGACGCCGATATGTTGAACACCGTCGGCACCGAGCGGGATACTCATCACTTCCACGTCTTCCAAGGCACGGAAATCCGCGTTTTCAGCAACGCCGGCTACGATGATTACGGAGGCGGCAATGGCAACGGGCGCGGGCACGAACCGCTGCCGCCGCCCAACTCCGGTGGATAGCCACCCGGCGCCCCTGTGGGTGGTCAAGACATCCGCCGGCACGATCTACTGACCCGATTTCATATTGCGAAAAGTGGACTGCCGGCCTCAACGCTCGTCAGAAAGTCCTATCGCACGAACGGCACCGATGCGGCTTACGGTGCGGGTCGTGTCGCAACTGTACCGACGGACTATGGCAGCGGGGACACGCTCCCGGCAGTGGTCGCTTTTTGAGTTCCCTATGCCGGGCCTTCATCTCTGCCCACCGTTGCAACGCACGGCGGTCGATATCGAAGGCCAGTTCGCTGTTTCTCACCCGCTCCGGGTCGCGAAATCTTGCGTCCAAACACTCCCGGCGTTGGTATCGCAGTTTTCCGCTCTGCACGCGGCCGGCAAAGACTTTGGCGGTTCCGGAGCGGCTCGCCATCACGGTGGAGACGATTTTCACCACCAGCCCGGTTTCCTCTTTCGTTTCCCGATATGCGGCGTGCTTGCTCCTTTCTCCCTGATCCACGAAGCCGCCGGGCAATGACCACTTGCCTTTCTCCTTGCCGTAGCCCCGCTGTATCAGCAAGACCTCTCCGCGGCTGTTTTCGACGAGACAGAACGCTACTCTTCTGGGCATTTGGAAACCTCCACAACACCCTCCCTATTCACAACACGGCTAGTCTTTCCGCAAGGTCAATCAGCCGTCCTCGCTCCCTCACGTGGTCGGTCCAGCGCGTCGGTATGGCCGACGCGCTATAACGGGCACCCAGCACGGCTCCGGCCAACGCCCCGTTGGTGTCGGTGTCGCCGCCGGAGTTGACCAGCGCCACCAGAGCATCCTCGAAGTTGAGGGGCGTGGTGGCCGCCCACAGTCCTGCCTGCATCGTCAATACGGTGTGACCTTTGGGACCTCGGTTGCCGCGCATCCAGTCCGTGTCGCGAGGCGAAGAACGTCCTCGAGCTGCATTCTCCAGGAAGCGAGTCGGAACGCCGGCCGCTTTGGCCTCCGCCACCAGGTCGGGACACCCATCGGCTCGGGCGGCTTCCAGCAGCTGTTTCAGGTCGGGAATGCCGCCGTTCAAAAGTATTGCCGTTGCGGCGTTGACGATGACACAGGACCATTGGCTGGCCGGCGCGTAGTGCGACACCGCGCAGGTGTCCGCCGTATCCCACACCAGCAGCTCCGGATGGCGTCGACGGGCAATGGCAACCGGAGCGCATCGCATAATGCCGCCATTGGGAGCGTTCTCGCCCTTTGCCCGGAAGACCGCATAGGCAGCCAAGGGAGGCGGAACCCGGTCCTCCAGCTGTGCAATGGACTGCCTGGTGGTGTGCCCCATACCGCGCCCGTTGAGCCGGCGCCAGGCGACCAGACGAGCGGCAAATCGCTCCGGGAAGTCTCCACCCTCCAGCAATGCTTCCGCCAACTCCACCGACTGAGCAAGATCATCGTCCATGGGTTTTGTCATCTCCGACGGGTCGATCTCGGTGACGCCGTGGGGGTAAAGCTCTCTTATCCTTCGATTAGAGGGGCGCTCAAGGGGCAGACCCAGCAGGTTGCCGACCGCTACTCCCAACATGATTCCCCTGGCGCGATCCATCAGCTGCGCAGAACCAGCCCCAACCGTCGCAGCGCCGGCCAGATAGCGCTCCAGATTCGGCGCGCGCCCTACTGGCGGTGTGGCGGGCAGCACTTGGTCGGCGCCGCCGAAGACGCCGTTGCACTTGAGACACCGGAAAGGTCGTCCGCGCGAGCGCCAGTCCCGGCGCAGCCGGGCCTCCTGGCTACCGCAATTGGGGCATCGTTTGATGACTGACTTGCCGAACACCCCGTTGCAACTCTGGCACCGCAGCGCGTTGACCCGCTTGTACCAGTCCCGCCGCATCCGAGCGTTGCGGCTTTTGCACTGCGGACACGACCGCTCCACGTCAGGAAACACTGGCGCCTGCGGTTGGCGAGCCGGCCGTGGAGCCGGCGGCGGTGGCCGGGACGGAGCGGTCGGCGGCGTGACGATGGCCGGCATCTCCCGCAGCGCTTCAACCCATTCTTCCGGCGTAGGTCGCGGCTGCCCTTGAAACCTCCGGTCGAAGCAGCGCCGGAACAAATCTCGCTGCCGGTCGGTTAGAGCGTTCCAGGCTTCATCGTATGATTGGGGCGCGGCGATGTTCCTGCTGGCTGGCGGAAACAGCCAGGCTTTGATACGGTCCCCCGGCTGGGGATAGTCCGGCTGGTTCGTAACCGTGTAGGGATGGTAGCCGGTGAGCAAGTGAAAAATGACCACGGCCAGGCCGAACCGGTCGTGGTTCTGGGTGCGGTTTGTGAAATCGCCCTGCGCTTCCGGGGCCTGAAACTCAGCACGTCCCATGTGGTTGGAGAAAGTGCGGCCGGACCCGGGATCCGTGAACCCGTAGGAATCGCAGTCAACCATTGCGATGTCGTTCTGCCGGTTGACCTCAATATTCTTTTCGTTCACGTCGCCGATAACGTAGCCGGCAGCGTGAACGGCACGAAACCCCAGGGCAAGGTTGCGGGCCATGCGAACCCGGTCGTCAATTCGGAGATCGCGGCCCTGTTCTTGTTCGGTATTCTGGGCGGCCCGGCGGTTGTAGTACTCGACGATGGGTTCCCAGGACTGACCGGGATCCAGGATGGGCATGGTGTAGCCGACGGTAACACCATTCTCCCGGACCGTATGCTGGGGCCAGGTGATGTGCCATGACGCTCCCAATTCTGGCCGGACGGGATTGCGGACCAGGTGGCTGAGCTTGGCTTCAGCATCCTGAGGGGTTTTGCCGGGATGCCAGATTTTCATCACGGAGCCGGGCTGGCCGCTGACCAGAAACACGGCGCCCTCGCCGCCTTCGCCGAGCTTCCTGCCCGGAGTGATGCGATTGCCGGTTTCGTCGTGAAAACGACGGTTGCGTGGCGATGAAGTCGCGGAAGCCATCGACGCTACATCAGAACGTTACTTTCCAAATCTATGCGCGTTTGCATTAGGTGCCTTTGCGCTTCAGCGCTCGGTGTACAGCCTGCTCCACACCGTCCGCGGTAAGACCGTTTTTCTGCATCAACTCGTTGGCCGGTCCGGAACTGGTGTAACCGTGCAGGGCTACCATCTCCACCGGAACCGGGCAATGGCGTGACAGGACGCCGGCCACCACGCTACCCAAGCCACCGTGGATGTAGTGCTCCTCGGCGGTGACGATGGCTCCCGTTTCCCGGGCCGCCGCGATGATAGATTCCTCGTCGGCAGGGGCTAGAGTGTGCAGGTTTATCACGCGAGCGTCGATGCCCTGCCCGGCTAGGCTATCGGCGGCGTCCAGGGCCGGGGCCACCAGGGAGCCGGCGGCGATGATGCTTACGTCGCCACCGGAGCGCATCACGTCCCCCGCGCCGATCTTGAACTCGTAACCGTTGTCATGCACGACGGGCGTGGCGGCGCGGGACAGGCGCACGTACACCGGGCCCTCGCTTGCGGCCACGGCGCGGACCGCCTGCTCGGCCTCAGGGGCATCGGCCGGCGTTATGACCGTGAAAGAGGGCAGGGCGCACATCAGCGAAAGATCTTCGATGCTGTGGGCGGACATACCGTCTTCGCCGGTAAGGATGCCGGCGTGGGTGCAGACCAGTTTCACGTTCAGCGAAGGTTGCGAAATCAGCACGCGGAGCTGGTCGTATGGCCGGCCCGTTCCGAAAACGCTGAAGGTGCTGACGAAGGGGATCTTGCCCGCAGCGGCTAGACCAGCAGCGACACCAACGATGTTCTGCTCCGCCGGGCCAAAGTCGAAGAAGCGGTCGGGATACTGGTCCCGCCAGAGGTGGACGAAAGTAGAGACGTTCAGGTCGCCCCCAAGGACCACGATGTCCGGGAATTCGTCGGCCATGGTGAGGAGGGTGCGGCCGTAGGTTTCGCGGGTGGCCGCCGTTGCCCGTTGCGTCGTCATCAGGCCAGCTCCTTCAGGGCCGCTTCGTATTCTTCGGCATTGGGCGCGCGGCCATGGAAAGCGGGGTTGTTTTCCATGAAGCTCACGCCCTTGCCCTTTATCGTTTCGGCGATTATCGCCGTGGGGCCGCCGGTCGCCGCGTCCGCCAGAGCACGCAGCACTTCGGCGTGCTCGTGGCCATTGCACGTGATTACGTTCCAGCCGAAATCACGCCAGCGGTCGGCCAGGGGCTCCAGAGTCATTACTTCGTCGGTGAAGCGGTCGTTCTGGATGCGGTTGCGGTCGATAATGGCGGTCAGGTTGGCGGCTTTGTGGTGGGCCGCCGACATGGCCGCCTCCCAGATTTCGCCCTCCTGGCATTCGCCGTCGCCCAGCAACGCGAACACCCGGTAATCGCGTCCGTCCAACCTTGCCGCCAGCGCGTGACCCAGGGCAAAGGACAAACCCATGCCCAGCGAACCGGAGTTCATCTCCACGCCCGGTGTCATCGGGTGGGCATGGCCCTGCAGCAGGCCGTCGGTCCGGCGATAAGATGGAAGTTCCTCACGTCCGAAATATCCGGCTCGCGAAAGGGTGGCGTAGAACCCCGGCGACGCATGGCCCTTGCTCAATATGAACCGGTCCCGTTCGGGCCAGCGCGGGTGTTCCGCGTCGTATTGCATCACACCGAAGTAGAGCGCGACCAGGATGTCGATCTCGGACAATGAGCCGCCGGGGTGCCCACTGCCGGCTCCGTAGATCATCTCAAGACTGTCGCGGCGTAGCTGCAGCGAAGTTTCCCGCATTTCTTCGACGGTCTGTAGAGGTTGCACAACTGCGGCCAAAACGTCACCTGCGACATGGGTTCGGATGATAATAACAGCCCACAAAATTATATTCCGGCCCGGTAAGGCTGTCCATAAGCAATCGGCGCGCCGGTAGCGTTCCGTTTTAGGTGGTTTGGTCTTTGTCATTGCGAGCGCAGCGTGGCAATCTCGTTGGCGCAGCAGCAGTTTTGGCCGCTCGAATGCATTGCCGTAAAACTGAACCACCTAAATTGCAACGCTACCCGGCGCGCCTATCGTCTATACTTGGCACGAGACTATGCCCCCTTCAGCATTTCGACCTCATGATTATTGACGCGCATTGCCATGTTTTGCCGCCGGATTTCGCGCGTCGCCACGGCGAACTGACCTCCCGGGACGCCACCTACGCAGCGTTATTTCCCAATGCCGACGCCCGCATCGCCGACGCAGAAACGCTGCTTCGTGACCTGGACGCTGCTGAGATCGACCGGGCGGTGATCATGGGCTTCGGTTGGACCGACCCGGCGGTTGCTGCCGAAGCAAACGACTATTTGCTGCAAGCGGCAAGGGCACACCCTGACCGGCTCGCCGCTGTGGCATCCGTGAACCCCGCCTGGGGCGAACCAGCCATCGCGGAGGCGGTGCGTTGCGCCGACGCGGGAGCCGCCGGGATTGGGGAATTACACGCTGACAGCCAGGGTTTCGACATCGGCGACTCCCAAATCATGGCCCCGTTGATGGCCGCGCTACATAGCCGCAACTTGATCGTCACCGTTCATTCCTCGGAACCCGTTGGACACCAGTACCCCGGCAAAGGAACGTCAACCCCGGAACGTCTGGCGCAATTGGCCGCCAATTTCCCACAGAACCGCATCGTCTTCGCCCATCTCGGCGGGGGGCTGCCCTTCTATGCCGCGATGCCTGAAGTCGCCGAAACGCTGGGCAACGTCTGGTACGACACGGCGGCCCTGCCTTTTCTGTACCGGCCGGCGGCGATGGCCGCCGCAGTTGCCACTGCCGGAGCGGACCGCATCCTGTTCGGCACCGATTACCCGCTGCTGGCACACCGCCGGGTCGCTGACCATGTTCGTGACGCCGGCCTGGACGACGAGCAACTGGATGCCCTCATGGGTGGCAACGCCGCTACCCTGTTCCCGTTTTGCAAGCCGTCGCCGGAAACCCTACCGGACTACCTGCGTCCGGGGTTGGACATAGTCCTGATTGGACTGAACCCGTCAGCCTATTCCGTCCGGGCCGGCCATTACTTTGCCAATCCACGCAACCGCTTCTGGCCGGCGGTTTCCACCGCGAATCTGGCCGGCCGGCCGGTGGGGCCGGAGGACGATGCCGCGCTCTTGGATGTGGGGATTGGACTTACCGACGTGGTGAAGCGTCCCACGCCACAGGCTTCCGGGCTGTCCGCTGCCGACTATCGCCAGGACGCTCCCCTACTGCGGGAAAAGTTGCTTTCCCATGAGCCCGCCATCGCCTGTTTCCACGGATTGACAGCGTATCGCGCCTACCTTCGTTACGCTGAGGGGATCTCCAAACCCGGGGCCATATCTCTTGGCCGACAGGATTTCACCATCGGCAACAGCCGGGTTTTCGTCCTGCCTAACCCCAGCCCGGCCAACGCACGGTATTCGCTGGCGGACCTGACCGGATGGTACGTGAAACTCAATCGATGGAGGGCTGAGCTGAACCCATGACCGCTGGCGGGAACACCGTTCGCACCTTTGTCGCGTTGCCCCTGCCGTTGGATTGGACACAGGCGCTGGGCCACGTTATTTCAGAGTTGCGTCGCGCCCTGCCCTCCGGGGTGCGCTGGGTTGATCCCACTGGTATCCATCTCACGCTGAAGTTTCTGGGTCCGACGGATCCCGACCTTGCGGATCGTATTGTCGAAGCGCTGACGAGGCAACTGGAGGGATGTGTCGCGCCTCAACTGGCGCTGGCCGGCCTGGGAACATTCCCGGCCGGTCGCAATCCCCGTGTCATATGGGCCGGCGTGTCTGGTGACCCGGTAACCATCCAGTCCCTGCAGGAGCGGGCCGAGGAAGCGGCCGTCAGTCTGGGATGGTCCGCAGAGAGGCGCCCGTTCCGTCCCCATCTAACGTTGGGGCGGGTGCGGGACCGGGTACCCGCGCGGCAACGGCAGGCCATAGCCAATGTTATTGGCCGGGCAGCGCTGCCTGGCGCCTCCGTCTGGCGGCCCGACACGGTTCGTTTATACCGGAGCGAGTTGACGCCTCGGGGAGCTATCTACACCAGCCTGGGAGACATCAAAATCTGATGGAAAGCACCGTAACGACCACAATCGTTCCCGTCCCGCCGTATGATTTTGAATTGACGGCCGGCCAACCCAATTACTCGCGAGACCAGGAGTACAAAACCGAGGAGTACACGGACGACGCTTACATACGTCTGCTCGATCTGGGCGATAAAGTCGGCCTCGCCTCGGTGAAGTCCACCGGCACGGTGGACAACCCGGAATTGTCCGTAACGCTGACCGGAGACGATCTCACGGATGACGACGGCCAACGCGCCGCCCGGCAACTGACCTGGCTGCTGGGCTGCGACCAGGATTTGCGTCCTTTCTACGATTCGGTGTCAGGCGACCCGGTATTGGCCGGCGTGGTGGCTGATTTTTACGGTTACCACAGCACCCGGACGGCGTCAGTTTATGAAGCCCTGGTTCAGGCCGTCTTGGGTCAGCAGATTGCCACCGCGGTATCCCGGATCATACGCAACCTGCTGGTCCAACATTATGGGGTGCGTGCCACCATCGCCGGACGGGAGCGGTACGCCTTTCCTCGCGCCAACTCCCTGGCTATGGCCAAGGTGGAAGATCTCCGTCAGTTGAAGCTCAGTTTCCGCAAATCGGAGTACATACAGGGTATCGCGCTGGCTGCGCTGGACGCCCCCGACGGTTTCGAGGAGCTGCGCCAACTGCCCGATGAGGAAGTAGTTCGTCAAATGGTTGCCCTGCGTGGCGTGGGCAACTGGACGGCGCAGTGGGTGCTGGTTCGCGCCTTGGCCCGCCCGGACGGATTTCCCGTAGGCGACCTGGCCCTGCGCAAGACCGTCGCCGCTCTCTATTTCGATGGGGCGGAGATTACCGACCAGCAGCTGCTGGATTTCTCGATTCGCTGGTCGCCGTGGCGTTCCTACGCCACTTCCTACCTCTTTGCGGCGCTGCGTTCCGGGCGGGTGGCCGGCTCTTAATCGTCATGCCCTATCTCTCAGCGGTTGTCTAAAAACCCCCTCTCCACTGGTGGGAGAGGGCAGGGGTGAGGGGGAACGTTCCTCCACGCTTCCATTTGCCGCTCGCAATGCACGTTGGCTTTTTAGACACCCTCTCAGCTGGACTTTGTACGTTCAAGCGGCGTAGGCGAGGGAATCGATAAGCCGAGCGTACAATTCGGGAACGGGTTTTCCCCGGTCACAGTCGGATAACGACATTGAAAAACTGTCCGAAGCCAGCCACAGGTGGCGTCGCACCAGGGCGATGGCATCCACGAAAGTGGGGGCGGGTTTGGCGTACCAGGCCGCCGTGCGCTGGGTGATGGGGCTCTCTTGTTGCAGCGAGTGTGCCGCCAGGGCGATCCAGGAAAACAGACCCATCAGGACGGGCGTGGTGCGGGCAATGGCGCGATCCGACCATTGGCGCTGAGTTTCCACGCCCAAGTGAGCCCGTACTTCCTGGTAAGTGACCTCCAGCTGCCAACGCAGCACAAACCACTCCAGGATCTGGACTGGGGCGACCGACTCATCAGTGCAGAGCAGGGCCTGAGTGTCCAGTTCACCTTTGGGGTCTCGGACCAGCGCCCAGCGGATGGGTACGGGCGGTTTGCCGGGGTGGTACCAGAGGGCGGTCTGCGAAGCCAGTTCCAGCGTGCGCATGGTGCCGTCGTACCAGGACACCGACGCGGTGTCCCAGAGCAGCTCGGGATCGTCAAGGCGTTGCTTGAGGGTGGGTTGACGTGCCCCCTTGACCCGAGGGCGACCGGTTTGGCCCGGTTGACGGGGTGGCGCGGGATCGTAGAGACCGGCATCCAGGCGCAGCCTGGTGATGAGGGTTACGGGTTCATGGAGGGACTGGCAGAAGTAGAGCAAGTCCAGGACGGCATAGCCATTGTCGCCCACCACCACCAGGGGGCGATGGGGCAGCCAGCGGCGCAGCAGCAGGATCATCTGGCGAGCCCAGTCGGTGAGTTTCTTGTGCCGGCGTCCCTGCCTTTGGTGATAGCGTTCCGATGGCGCCAGCGCGGTGAGCAAGGGCAGGGCCCAGAACCGTCCCGCCCAGGGGATGCGTCCCAGCCACATCAAACTGATCCAGCGCAACCCGCTGGCCTTGACCGTATAGCTGCGGCTGGAACGCACGGCGTCTCGGTAGACACCCAGAGCGTTGATCTTTGGACCCTGCCGACGCTCCAGGGTTTCGTCGATACCGAACACCAGCGGACCGTCGCCGTGGTCGAGATGTTGAAGCAGCAACCTGAGCAAGACCTGGGACGCCCCAAGGGGCGACCACGCCGCCCGGTTCAGCACGTGATGGTAGCGGGCATAGTTGCGGTCGCCGCTGAGGCCCATGACCCGCAACGCCGCGGCCACTGTGCGCTGGCCCGGCGTCAGGATCGCGCCGACCAATAGGACCTGAGCCTTTTGCCAGGTTCGGTTTTGGAACAGCATGGCGAAGGGAAAGAGAACAGTTACAATGGCATCGGGCAGGGTGAGCACGAATTGACCTACGGTGAGTTGTGGGGTCAAACCAGCTTACCCTGCCGCTTTCATTTTTCTAGTTTTTGTACAAAGTCCAGCTCAGGAATGACGAGTGGACTTTGAAGAGACTTTCCCGACTGACACCACCCTCACGCGTACCCACTTTCCACTACCTGTCATTGCGAGCGCAGCGTAGCAATCTCGTCGCGGCAGGAGCCGTCGCTCAGCCTGCGAGATTGCCATGTCCCTTCGCTCCTCGCAATGACAAAACGGGTACGCGTGAGTGCCACCAGGGTCTTTCGGTTTTCCAGGAAATCCCCTTTCCCCCTTGACCACCTGCCCGCAGAACGTATATCCTAAACCTGTCTAGGCAAAACAGCTGTTTCCATCACCCACGTTCTCAAAAGGCAGGATTTCACTTCGACGGCCAACCCCGTCAGTTTCAAAATCGCAACCGGTCGCAGTCGGCAAGGCTTTGATTAGACCCGACGCCCTCACCATGATTGACCGCTGGACCACCGGGACTGCCCGAGCCCGCGCGCAGGGATGCGAAAGCATCCCGAGTACACGGAAAAGTAGGGGTCAAATAGTTGCGTACCCAACCGGCCGTATGCTGACAACGAAGTGTTGCTAAATCCGCCTCTGGCGGGCTGTAAAGTCCGCCTCCGGCGGAAAATCCTGCCTCCCAAATCAAACAACCATCCAAAAGGAGCCAAGCCACTGCAACACCATCACCCACCGGACGAACCCAATCCTGAAAATCCTCAAATCCCGCAAATCTTGATAGGACTTACGCAGTTGAAACTGTCATTGCGAGCGCAGCGCGGCAATCTCGTAGCGCGAGCCGGCGCCCAACCGCGTAACTCCTATCTGGATTCCGACTTCCGCCGGAATGACTGGTTTTAAACCGTCCATGTGCGATAGCCCCGGGTCACCGCAACATTCGCATCAAACCCTTGGGGTTGTTGGAAAACTGGCGCATCAGCCTTTGCGTCTGCTTGAACTGGTTCAGGACCCGGTTCACGTCCGAGGGGTTGGTGCCGCTGCCCAGAGCGATGCGCCGGCGTCGGCTGCCCTTGATTATTTCCGGGCGCTCCCGCTCTTCCATCGTCATGGAGCGGATGATCGCCTCGGTTTTCTTCAGCTCCGACTCGTCCAACTGCTCCTGCATTTTCTTGGTCTGCCGGCCCATGCCGGGCATCATCTCCAGGACAGAGGCGAGGCCGCCCATCTTCTTGACGCCCTGGATCTGTTCGAGAAAGTCGTCCAGGGTGAAGCTGGCCGTCCGCATTTTGCGTTCCAGTTCCTTGGCCTTCTGTTCGTCCACCATGTCCTGGGCGCGCTCGATCAGCGTGAGCACGTCGCCCATGGCCAGGATCCGGGACGCCATGCGGTCGGGATGGAAGGGTTCCAAGGCGTCGCTGCGCTCCCCGGTGCCCACGAATTTGATGGGGACGCCGGTGACTTTGGTTATGGAAAGGGCGGCCCCGCCACGGGCGTCGCCGTCCATCTTGGAAAGCACCAACCCATCCAGGCCCACCCGCTGGTGAAACTCCTGGGCGGCGTTCACGGCGTCCTGGCCGGTCATGGCATCCACCACCAGCAACGTCTGGTGGGGCGACACGGCTCGCTTGACCTCTTCAAGTTCCGCCATGAGCTCGTCGTCAATGTGGAGGCGTCCCCCCGTGTCAACGATGGCCCAGGTATGGGCCAGCTCCGTGGCCCGGCGCAAGCCAGCGGCGGCGACTTTGGCCGGGGTGGAAGACTTGGGATCCTCAGAGTACACCGGGATGTCCAGCTGTTTGCCCAGGGTTTGCAACTGTGAGATGGCCGCCGGCCGGCGCAAGTCGGCCGCGACCAACATGGCGCTGTGCTGCTGGCGCTTCATTTGCAGCGCGAGTTTGGCGGCCGTGGTGGTTTTGCCGGAACCTTGTAGCCCCACCAGCATCAGGACGGAAGGAAGCTGGCTGGCGGGGGTGAGCCGGTGATCGCCGGCGCTGAGAATGTTGGTCAGCTCTTCATGTACTATTTTCACTACCTGCTGACCGGGCGACAGGCTCTCCATCACCTCGCCCCCCAGCGAACGCTCCTTGACCGTGGCAACGAAGTCGCGAGCCACACGGAAGTTGACGTCCGCTTCCAGCAGGGAACGGCGGACCTGTCCCAGTGCGTCGTCGATGTCTTTCTCGGTGAGCCGGCCCCGGCCCTGCAAGCGGTTGAATATCCCGGTCAGCCGTTCCGTAAGATTGTCAAACATGGTTCGTTCCTTGACGTCCTGGATTCCCGCTTTCGCAGGAATGACGGGTATGGAGGCGGGAATGACGGAATAATCCTTGCCTATTCCCAACGGAAAGTGCGGTTGGCGATGACAAAGGCTACCACAAGCCAGACCGCCAGACCCAGTAGGTTGGGCCATTGCATCCAAATGGTGTCGCCCTGCACGGTTATGCCGCGTATCGCCTCGACCAGGTAGGTGAGGGGTAGGAAATCGGTAATCCGCTGCAAAATCTGGGGCAAGACCTCGCGTGAGAAGAAAACGCCGGACAGAAACATCATGGGCAAAGACACGATGTTGGCCAGCGGCGCTGCCTGTTGCTCCGTCCGCGCCCATCCCGACACGGCGAACCCCAAGGCCAGGAACACCGCTCCGCCTAGTCCGGCGGCCAACAGCACCGCGAAGAAATTTCCGGCGAACTCGGCGCCGAACAGCAGCACCGCCACGGCCGCCAGTATCACCGTTTGCAGCACCACCACGATGAGGCGGGTGATCACCTGGGCGATGAGAAGGGTGTTGGGGTTCAGCGGCGTCGCCAGCAGTCGCCGCAGCACCCCCTCACGTTTCATGGTTACGAAGCTGAACGCCACGCTGAACAGGCCCAACTGCATGATCGCCATGCCAATCACGCCAGGCATCAGGAAATCGATGTATCCCAAATTCCGAGCTTCTACCGCCTCACTTTGCAGAGTGACCAACCGCTCGGCGCCACTGATCGCGAAGTTCACCTCGTCGATACCCGCTTGGACGATGCTCAGCCCGACCTGAGCTTCACCGGGCCGGCTGCCGTGGTAGAGGGCCTGAACCGCGACGGGCTCCCAGGTTGCGCCCGGCTCGGCCATCGCCGGGCCGAATTTCTCCGGGAGGATGATGACCAGGTCGCGCTGCCCTTCGGACAAGGCTGCCCGCTCATCGGATTCGTTCCCGCTACTGACTCGGAGGGCGTCGATGGTCTCGGCTTCAGCGATGAACCGGGCCGATGCCTCGTTTTGCGCGTAGTCCACAATGCCCAAGTCCACCTTGCCTAATTCGCCGAAGTTCAGCAGGCCAAAAATGACCATGATGACCAGCGGGAGGAAAAAGGTCCAGAACAGGGCCGCACGGTCCCGCGACCACATCTTGATGGTCGTCCAGGTCAGGTAAATGGTCGGTCGGGTCAGCAACCTAAAACTCGCGCAGCGACCGGCCGGTAAGATCCAGAAACACGTCCTCCAGGGTCGCCAGCCGAACTTCGTGTTGCCGCTCGAAGCCCCTCGCAATGAGGTCGTCGATCAACTCTCCGGGCGGCGCCATGGCAATGATGCGGCCCCCGTCCATGACCGCCACGCGGTCGCACAGTTCTTCGGCCTCTTCCATGTAGTGCGTAGTGAGCACCACGGTGCGGCCTTCGGCCTTCCAATCCAGGGTCAAGTCCCAGATGCGTCTTCGCGCCTGGGGGTCAAGTCCCGTGGTCGGCTCGTCGAGGAATATAACGTCGGGGTCATTGACCAGTGAGGCGGCGATGGCGAAACGCTGTTTCTGGCCGCCCGAAAGCGTACGGAACGACGCTGACCGCCGCTGGGCCAGGTCAACGGCTTCGAGCAAGGGCTCCGGGTCCACTGAAACCCCGTAGATGCTGCCCAGCATCTTGAGCAGTTCCGCCAGCCGCAGGTGCTCGAAAAACGCGCTGCTCTGTAGCTGCACACCAATATGTTGTTTCACCGCCCTGGGGTTCTTGCCCACGTCGATCCCGTCCACGGTGGCCCGCCCACTATCGGCGGCTCGCATCCCCTCGATTATTTCGACGGTGGTGGTTTTCCCCGAACCGTTGGGGCCCAGCAGCGCGAACACCTCGCCGCGCTCCACGTTGAACGAAACGCCATCGACCGCCTGTATGTCGCCATAACGTTTCCGCAGATTCTCTACGACTATGATGGGGGCGTTTCCGTCCTCCGCTGTCCGATTCCCTGCCGTTGTCATATCGCAAGACCCGGGAAAATTATACCACCAGCCGCGACCAGTTCCGGCGACCAGGTGACGCGGCGCCCCGAATGATACAATCGTTCCTGTAATGATTCCCCTGAAATTGACCGTACGCAACTTTCTTTGCTATCGCGATGACGTTCCGCCGCTGGATCTGCGGGGAGTCCACGTCGCTTGCCTTTGCGGCGCGAACGGGCACGGTAAATCGGCGCTGCTGGACGCCATGACCTGGTGTTTATGGGGGCAGGCGCGCACCGGTGGCCAGAACTACAACGACTTGATTGCTTACGGCGAGACCGAGTGCCGCGTCGAACTGGATTTCCTGGCCCGGAGCCAAACCTATCGGGTCATCCGTCGTCGCCGCGCCTCTGGCCAGGGCCGCACCGAGGTGGACCTGTTCATTTTGGACGACGACGCTGTGGCCCGGCCCGTCACCGGCAACAGCGTTAGGGAAACCAACGCCAACATACAGCGCCTGGTCGGGATGGATTACAACACATTCGTCAACACCGCGTTCCTGTTGCAGGGCCGCTCGGACGAGTTCACCCGCAAAACCCCTTCCGACCGCAAGGAAGTCCTTGCGTCCATCCTCGGCCTCGGCCTCTACGACTTGTTGCAGGCCGAAGCCCGGGGCCAGCGCGCTCAGTGGGAGGACACCGTAACCCGCACCGAGGGAGCGCTGGAACGAACCAAAGCCGCCCTGACCGCCATTCCCGACCCCACTGAGGACCTCGCCCTGATTGCCCAGCGCTTGACCACCCTTGATGCCAAACTGGCCACCGCAGCCGCGTCGGCTGCGCAACGCCGCGCCACCGTAGAGGAACTGCGGCGCAAGCAATCCGAGCTGGAGGTTGCAGTTCGGCGCATCAACGCCCTCCGCAACGACATCAGGCAGGTCGAAGCAGCCATCGGCGCCACTCGCCAGCGCATCGCCGATGCCCACACGCTGGCCGAACATTCCGAAGCCATCAACGCCGGCGTCCGGCAACTGGCGTCCGCTCGCGCTGAACTGAACCGTCTGGAAACCGCCCGCAGCGAATACGATCAACTGCGTAACCGGCGCAGCGAGCTGCGGACCGCCATTGACCGGGAACGCGCCGTGCTGGATGCCGAGGCCAGCCAACTGGAACGACGCATCAGGGAGGAAATCGAACCCCAGGCCGGCCGGGCCCCGGAGATTGCCGCCCAACTGGCCACTCTGGCCGGCGCAGAGCAGGCCCTGACTGACGACCGGAATCTGATCGATGCCCAGGCCACCGACGCCGCCGAACTCCAGGGCGCAATCACCCTGCGGCAGTCCGAACTGGAACGTTGCATCAGCGAAGGCAAGGAGCTTCGCGCCAAACAGCTTGAGATGAAGTCCGTTGACGCCCTTTGTCCGCTCTGCCGCACCCCGCTCAGTGAGGATGCTTGCGACAACATTACTACCTGGTACGAATCGGAAATCGAGGACAAGCTGAGACTCCATGAAGAAATCAAGCAAACCCTCACGGACCTCAATCATCGCTATACCGGGTTGACCGACGACGCCGAGCAACGGCGCAAATCCCTGGACCGTCGCCAGCGCCAGACCCAGAGGGAACGAGGCCGGTTGGAGCAGGAACAGCGTCAGAGTGAGGCGGCAGCGGAGCAATTGCAGTCGCTGTGGCCCCGGCTGGCCGGGTTGCAGGAAACCTTGGCGGCCAGCTATTTCGCCGTCGCCCAACGCGATGCGGCCGACGAAATTGACCGCCGCATCGCTGCCCTGGCCTATGATGACGACACCCGCGAGGAAGCTTATCTGGTGACGGTGTCCTTACAGCATTGGGAGGCCGAGCTGAGCGATTTGCAAGCGGCCCTCGCCCGGCTCCCGGACGACGAGACCGAGTTGCAGCAAAGCCAGACGCAGGCGGCGCGCTGGCGGGACGATCTGGAAAACGCCGAAGCCACGTTGACCGCCGACCAGGCGGCGGTTGCCGACCTGCCCGCCATGGAGCAAGAGGCTCAAGCCGCCGAAGCCGCCCTGGCCGAACTGGCCTCCGAGCGGGACGACCTGCTGGCCCGCCAGGGCCGGCTGCAAGGCGACGCAGAACGTCGCCGGACCTACCAGGAAGAGGTTTCCAGTCTGGAGCAGCGGCTGTCCGGCGCTCAAACCGAGCAATTGATTTACGCCGACCTCTTCACCGCCTTCGGTCGCAGCGGGGTTCCGGCTATGCTCATTGACGCCGCCGTTCCGCGCATTGAAGCCGAGGCCAACGATCTGCTGGGCCGAATGACGGACAACCGGCTGGCCTTGAAGTTGGAGACCCAGCGAGATCGCCGGGATGGCGGCGTGGCGGAGACGCTGGACATCCTCATCAGCGACGAACTCGGCGCGCGCAGCTACGACCTGTTCAGCGGCGGCGAAGCCTTTCGCATCAATCTTGCCCTTCGCATCGCGTTGTCCAAAGTGCTGGCGCAACGGATGGGACTACCGCTACCCACGCTCTTTATTGACGAAGGGTTCGGCACCCAGGACGCCGCCGGCCGGGAGCGCATCGTGGACGCCATCGCCTCCATACAGGACGATTTCGAGAAAATCATCGTAATCACGCATCTGGAGGAACTCAAAGACCTTTTCCCGGTGCGTATCGAGGTAATGAAAACTGCCGCCGGCTCTCAATTTTGGCTTAGCTGACCTGGATTCTGGCCCCGTAACAAGTACGGGGTGACGTTCTTTCTCCGGAATGACGAAATGTAGATGCAAAGGAGATCTCAATGTTAACCGACGCCCAACGCCAGTTTCTTTCCGAAAACCACAACGCTGCCGTGACCACCTTCCGCAGGAACGGCGCGGCCCAAATGAGCATAGTGACCTGCGGTTTGTTTGGTGACGGCGTAGCTTTCACTACCACCGTCCATCGCGCCAAGTTGCGGAACCTGCGTCGAGATCCCAGATGCACCATCATGGTTGGGACAGAAAATTGGCGGGACTTCCTGGTGCTGGAAGGTCAAGCGCGTTTGGTGGGCGTGGATAACTCTTCAGCGGACGAATATCGGGAAACTCTGCGAGACGTATTTCGTACCGCCGCCGGGCAAGAGCATCCCAACTGGCCAGAGTACGACCAGGCAATGCGCGATGACCGACGTTATGCCGTCATCGTCACGCCCACCAACGTTTACGGGCGCACCGGCTGACCGATGCGCCCGGACGCAAAGCTCGATACCGACCGGATCAGTCCTTCAAAGCGGGTATCACCTCTTTGCCGAACAGCTCAATGGAGCGCATGGTGTCCTGGTGAGACAGCTGCCCGCCCTGGGCTTCCAGCAACAGCGAACCGACGCCCAGCTCGTCGCGAATGTGGCGCAGCTTCTCGATAACCGTGTCCGGACTGCCTACCACCAGATGGTAGCGGTTCTGCAACTCCTCATAGGACATCTCGTGCAAGGGCGTGGGACGCCGGGCCGCCACCGCCGCCGCGCCGGCCCGGGAGGTATAACCCGGCGGTGACCAGTATTCCCGGGGGCCACGCAACGGGTAGTTCATGCGCCAGAGGAAGGCTTTGCCGGATTCCTGCGCCTTTTCGTCGGTGTCGTTGACGTGGGCGCAAATCATGAAGGCAAATTTCTCCGGTCCAGGCTCCCAACCGTCGGCCGTGGCGTATTCCCGGTAGCGGGCAAACAGGTTTTTGGCCACCTCCAAAGGCGTCAGAAAGGCCGCGTAGGTGTAGCGGTGTTGGGCCGTCCACTGGACCGTCTCCGGGCTGCCGGTGCCGGGCACCCACACCGGCGGGTGCGGCTTCTGGACGGGCAGCATCCACGGGTTCACGGCCCGGTAGTGGTAGTGGTTCCCTTCCCAGCGGAAGGGGCCGGGCGTGGTCCAGGTCTTGACCACCAAGTCATGGCATTCCTCGAACCGCTCCCGGTTGTGGATCGGATTGGTGTTGTTGGCCCAGGATTCAATACCGATGCCCCGCACGAAACCGGATATGATGCGTCCGCCGGAGATTACGTCCAGCAGGGCGATTTCCTCGGCCAGGCGCACCGGGTTGTCGGACGTGGGCAGCATATTGCCGAGCATCAGGATCTTGGCGCGGTTGGTGATGCGGGCCAGGATGCCGCCGGTTATGTTCACCTCCACGTCCATACACGACGGGGTATTGTGATGCTCGTTAATCATCAGCCCGTCGAAGCCCATCTCCTCGGCGTGCTGGTATTCGTCCAGGTAGCGGTTCATCAGGCCGCTGGCGGTATTGGGGTCGAAGTAGGTGTTGGGGAAAGTTAGCCGCATGGACGGAAACTTCTCGGCCTCCGACTCCGGAAACTCGGCGTAGGGCATTTCGGTGAAATAGAAAACGTCCATAGGGTTGCCTCCAAAGCAGCAGGGAGCGACTTTCTCGATTACCAGTCCAGAATGTCCCGCACCGGGCACTGGAATTCAGGCAACACCGCACCGCCATCCAAGATGTCGTCCTCCGTGTAGATAATCTCCGGCCCTTCCAGTGGGTGCGCCGCGACGGTGCGGGCGACGGGATAGACCGCCCAGACCAGGGGAACGCCGAAACTGTGCCACATCGCAACTCGCTGAGCCACGTAGGCCGGGCTGTCGCCGGGCGAGACTATCTCAACCACCAGGTCAGGGATAACTTCATAGAAGCCGCGAACTTTCACATCCAGCGGCAGTTTTTCCGCGGAGAAATAGGCGACGTCCGGCTCTCGCACCGTATCCGGGTTGCGCTCCAATCTGACACCGCCATCAGATGTTGCTATCCGCCCCAAGCGACGAGGGCGGACATGGTTCACCATTGCAGTCGCCAACGCCGCCGCAACCTCGCTGTGTTCTCCACCTGCCGACACAGTTTCGCGCACTACTCCTTTGACCAATTCGCCCTTGATGATACGTCGTTGGCACAGGATGAGGAATTCGTCAGCAGTCAATAATTTTTCGCCGATGGGCACAGTGGTCATGGTCGTCCCCCATGTGTAGGCTGGCGGCTGGCGCCGGCCTATAAAAAGGCCAGCGCCGTCTGCACGAAATCGTCGGGCTTTTCAATCTGCGGGGAGTGGCCGCAGTTGGGAATGACCGTTACCTGCGCGCCGGCGATGGCCTGCTGGTACAAGTCGGCGCATTCCACGGGCACCAGGTTGTCGTTCTCGCCCCAGACAATGTGCGCCGGGATGCTGACGCGGCCCAGCTTGGCCGGCAGGCGCGGGTTATGCATATAGGGCCGCCAGGTGAGGCGGATGGACATCTCCCGGTCGCCTTCGGCCTGTTCGGCCTGCTCCGGCGTGGGATCAGTACCGAACAGTTCATCCCACTCCGGAACCTGGCCGGGGTCGTGATAAACCAGATCGCGGATCTGTGCGGGGCTGATGATGAAGATGTCGGTAATCTCGCCGTCGTTGGGCTTGATGCCGGCGGCGCCCACCAACATGACCTTGCTGAAGGCGTGGCCGGTCATCGAAAGCATCTCAGCGGCCAGCCAACCGCCCATGGAGAAGCCAATGGCACGCACGCTTTCCAACCCTTCCTGCTCCTGGAACCAAGTGTAAAAGCAGGCCAGGTCCTGCATGGATTCCACCCATCCCGGTCGGTCGCTCTTGCCGTAGCCGGGATGAGAGGGCAGATAGACGGTGAACTTTTCGGCCAGGGCGTGGGCGTAGCGGCGCGGCCCGGCGTTGCCGCCGGCGCCGTGCAACACCAGCAAGGGGTCGCCGGAGCCACCTTTGTACACTTGCAGGTTGCCGCCGGCGACAGAAATGGTTTCTTCGGTGAAGTTTGCCATTGGGGATATGCTCCTTATGGATCTTGGTCAGGAGACGGTTACACGGTGGTCAAACCGGGCATCACGCCTTCCTTCTGGAAGGGATCGGTCAGCTCCAGTTCCTCGCCGATTTCGCGGAGGGCCGGCAAGACTTCTTCGCCCATAAGCTGGAGGCAGCGCATGGTGTCCTCGTGGCTGATGGAGCCGTCGTTGGTCCACACCGCCAGGATGCCCGGACGCATGAAGCTCAACACCTCGCGGAGTTGGCTGACGACGGTGTCGGGGCTGCCGATGATCCAACGGCGGGAGTCGAGAATCTGGTCGTACTGAGCGGAGTCCAGGCCGCCGACGCGGAAGGGGTCGCTGCGAATCTGCTCGCGCAGGCGCAGGAAGCGTGGGTCGTTGCTGCGACTGCCGTAACCCACCGGCGAGGCGTAATCACGGGGCAGCGGGATGCGGCCTACTCCGATGTTGCCCACCATGTAGCCCTTGCCCACGTCGTAGGCTTTCTCGTCGGTGTCCTGCACGTGGATGCGGACGAGATAGCCGAAGTTTTCCGGGCCGGGTTCGTAGCCGTTCTCGCGGGCGGCCTCGGCGTAAATAGCCTTCATGTCCTGGGTGCCCTGGGGGTCGGTCTCCAAGAAGATATAGGGGTAGTTGCGCTCGGCGCACCATACCAGGGTTTCGGGGCTGCCGGTGCCGGGAATCCAGATAGGCGGGTGGGGTTTCTGCATGGGCACCTGGAAGGGGTTGACGACGCGGAAGTGGTAGTGATTGCCCTCCCAGCGGAAGGGGCCGGGGGTGGTCCAGGTCTTAACCACCAGGTCGTGGGCTTCCTCGAACCGCTCGCGGTTGTACAGGGGGTTGGTGTTGGTGGCCAGGCTCTCCACGCCGGTGCCGCGCACGAAGCCGGACACCAACCGGCCGCCGGAAATCATGTCGATCTCGGCCAGTTCTTCGGCCAGGCGGATGGGATTGTCGAAGATGGGAAGGGGATTGCCCAGCAGCACAATCTTGGTGTTTTTGGTGTTGCGAGCCAGGATGGCGGCTTCCAGATTCATGGTCGCGCCCAGGCAGGTGGGCGTGTTGTGATGCTCGTTGAGCATCAGGCCGTCGAAGCCCATTTCCTCCGAGTACTCGTACTCGTCCAGGTACATATTGTAGAGGTAATGGCCTTCCTGGGGATCGAAGTTGGTGTTGGAGAAGGTCAGCCGCACCGCCTCGTTGGGGGAGTTGCGGACGTCCTCCTCGGTGTAGTTCACGTAAGCCCGTTCGGTAAAACGCATCAGGAACATTGGATGGCCTCCTGTTGATTCCGGTAGAGTACAGCCAGTGATGGCAATCGGCTTTGGGCCAGATTAACAAAAAGAACCGGGGTTGTCGCTACGCATCTTGGCGTGACGACAACCCCGCCATTTCTACCTCGGGTTAGATGTCGGCAAAGTAGTTTTCATCTAGTCTCTTGACGTCGTAAGTGAACTCAGTGACGACGCCTACGCCGTACGCTATCATCAGCCTTGCAAGTTCAGGTCCGTCAATCAAGCGAATGAACTTGTTGCCTTTGGAGATATCATCCGCGGCTTGACGGGCGGGTGCGCTGAAGGACGATGAGGTGATGAATACACCCCTGCTTGCTCCAAATTGGTCCAGACTTCCGGAAAATCTAGTGATTTCCGGAGCCGAAACCTGACTACCCCACTGCTTGGCTTGGAGGTACACCTTTTCAAGACCCAAAGCGTCTTGGTTGATGATGCCATCTATTCCGCCATCCCTGCTACGAGGGCCACGCTCTTCGCTCTGACCGTACCCCATTTTGACCAGCAGGTCAGCCACCAAATCCTCAAATCGATCCGGTGACATATTTTTGATGCTTGTCAGCAAATCAGTGACAAGATCACGGTATAGCCTCAGGTGTGCTTGGTTCATCAGCTCTTGTGGAGCAACCTCTATCAGACTTTCCTCAACTTCGTCCGTAGGGACGGATGGCAAAATTTCACCGCCGCTGTGCTCTCCATCAACTCGCAGTGACGATAATAGTTTGGCCCCGATGGCACCCGAGTTGCTGGAGAGAAAATCGCGCCCCTGCTGGGTGACTTGAAAATAGCCCCTTGCGGGCTGACTCAGTAACCCAGCCCGTTTCAAGCTACCGGCTGCCCAATACGCCCGGTCATCTGCTACTATCCTCCCGGTTGAGGGAGTCCTTTGATTTTTGTCATCGTCTGTCAAATTGAAGCGGGTAGCTACCGCCTCGTAGATTTGATTTCGGCTCATCCTCTGACCAGAATCCCGAGCAATTTCCAGAACCGCCCGGTAAAATTCTTGTAGCGCAGGTGTAGCCATCTTGCCCCCGATTGCAGATTGGTCGATTATGAGCCTGGTCAGAGCATACCAAATGGTAATTGTTGGTGGCAACCCTGTGATGTCATAGGTTGCCTATTCCGACGCTCGGTCATACTCCCTCAGTTGTTCCTGTAGTCTGCGTTGATGGCGAGGGTGGATCTCGTTTCTGTATGGCGGCGTCTCGCTCATCCTCTCACGCCTCCGCTGCGGCGGCTCCCTTCTTGAAATGCGGCATCACCTCCGCCGCGAACCGCCCCATCTGGTCCTTGAACTGCGGCGTGGTGGCGCCCATGGGGAAGGCAATCATTATCTGTTCCAGGCCGGGGTATTTATCCTGCAATTCCTGGATGTACGCAACGGTGTCCTCCGGGCTGCCGGCGAACCAGGCGCGGTTGTCGATGACGTCCTGGAAGTTGGTGCCGGCGGCGATGTGGCGGGCCACTCCGCCGGGGCCGGTGGCGGAAATCTGCTGGTCGCTGTAGCGCAGCATCCCCAGCGGCGCGGCGAACTTGACGTGTTCCTCGAACAGCGGCTCCAGCTGGCGGCGGGCGCCGGCGGTGGTGTCGTCCACCATGGCCCAGAGGCCGATGCACAGGCCCTGGCCCAGGGCATAATCCCGGCCGGCGCGCTGATTCGCCGCCTGGTAGCGGTGTACCCACTCGTCCACGTACTGCTGCCCCGTGCCCAGGATGACGCCCTTGATACCCCACTTGGCCATGAAATCCAGGGCGCGGTCGGATGCGCTGACGATGGGCTGCCAGACCTCCACCGGCTGCGTTTTCGGACGGGGCACCAGCGTCACCTCTTTCAAGTCGTAGCCGCGATAGGGGATGTCCGGCGGGATGGTGTAGTGCTTGCCATGGTGGGAGAAGGCATCGCTGTTGAAGGCTTTCATCACAACCTCGAACTGCTCTTCAAACAACTCGCGGTTGGCGTCGCCGTTGATCATGGGAGTGCCGAAGGATTCAACCTCGCGGGTGTGGTAGCCGCGCCCGACGCCGAACACCACCCGGCCGCCGGTGAGGATGTCCACCATGGCGAAGTCCTCAGCCAGCCGGATGGGGTGCCACATGGGCAGGATGTTGAACCCGCAGCCGAACTTGATGCGGTTGGTGTGCTGGGCCAGGTACTGGCTCATGATGAGCAGGTTGGGGATGCACTCGTAGCCCTCGCGCTGGAAGTGGTGCTCCGCCATCCACAGGATGTCGAAACCCAGATCATCCAGGAAAATGGCAGCCTGGCGGGCGATGTCCATGGCCAGGGACAGGCGGTCGTTGTCGTACCAGCGGTCGTTGGCGGGGATGCCGTCGAAGCCGATGCCATCGCCTTCCAGCACGTGGCCGGCATAGAGCACGGAAAAGTCTTTAATCATTTGGTCAATCCTCCGTAGTGAGGGACAAGACTCAGACGCCGGCCGCTTGCGCTACGGCAATGATGCGATTTACATGATTGATGCCGACGCTTATGCTTGCGGTCAAGTCAGCGTTGGAAAGGTTGATGTGATAAAAGTACGTGTGGAGCTTCCCCTGGTTATGGTCCAGACATGCTACCAGCGTTGAATACGGCAGGTTGGAATTGGCGACTCGATTCGCTGCCTGCAAGAACGTGCGCCTTTGGTTCGGCGCGTCGTGGCTCACGTTCGGCTGGGTTAGCGTTGTTTCGTGTTGCGGGTCGGCGGCGCTGAGCGCGTGCACGGTAGCGCCCCATACCATTTCAGCGGCGGCGGCCCTTTGGTCCGGATCCTGCAACAATTGGCTGACGAGATTCAGCATTGCTTCGGCTTCTGCCAGATGGCCGGCGCGGTTCATTCGGATGCCGCCCCGGTTTCATTGTGCCGTAGCATGCGGATTAGCTCTTCTACCGGGCTGAGGAACCATGCGTACTCCTCAGGTTGCCAATACCGTTCCGTATCCCGCGCTTGCACCTCCAGGGGTATTTCGGCGTGTTCCTTGAAGGACTCCGCAACCATGAAGTACGAGGTATGCAACGGCAAGTCAAGGGTAATCGTGGGGTCGGCCAGGTACGCCCGCCAGGCTTCTTCCGGGGCGAACCCGTCGAGTTTATAGACCACCGCTTTCAGTTCTTCCGGCGCGTCGCTGGGCATACCCAGCCGGCCGGCTGCCGCGCGGACCGCCTGCACCGCAGCCTGGTACACCAGGCTGGCGCCATGCTGACAGTCGCCGGCGTCCAGGGCGGCAACGGCTTTGGCAAAGGTCTCTTCGGCGGGGCTGTTCGAGTCCGCGGCCGGCGCAATATCGCTGTCCTTGCTGACGGCCGGCGAGGGTGTAGTTTGCGTATTCATGGCGGGAAACCTCGTGCTTTGTTGGCGGATTGGAACGGTATGGCTTGCTTATGGGCTATCTCTCGACATCCTCAAAGTGTAGTTGAAAATTTCATCGAAAAACTCCGCTTGGCGTGTTTCGTCCGACAGGAGTTCGACCAGTTGGAAATCTTTTTCAAAAAGCCGGCTTTGGTCAAGGCGTCGTCGCATTTCCGCAGTGATTACGCCGGCGACAAGAAAGTTCTTGCAGCGCGGGTTGACTTCTATCGCTGCCTGCGCAGATTTCTCGGCAGCTCCCAATCGTTCCAAGGCGCCGGCCGGGTCGATTCCCCCTTTGATTTCGATGGTTGCCTCCAGTGAATCGGAACTGCTGCGCAGAAAAGCAACGTCGGGTTCGGAGCTGAACACCATTGCAACGCCATCGGCCAGGACATAACGACCGCTGGCAGGATTATCTGGCAGGTCGAGGGCGTTGGGATATTTCGGGCTAACCAGCAATTCGGCCTCAACAACATACTGTAGCAACAAGCGGCGCAGCCGCCGCTCCGGCAGCTCCCCCATCTTGTTGCGCATGGAACCATCAAACGATATTCCCATTGACGCTATGATGTTGCGGTAGCCGTTTTCCAGCGTCCAATCGGCGGTGTTTTCAACAATGGACGATATGAAGCTGTTGTATAGTCCGGCCACTTGCCGCGCATCCTCTGCGGGAATACGGGGTTTGCGCGTCCGAGTCTCCGGATCGCGTTCCCAGGCGCTAACACTCCGCGCCTGTTCCTGTACTTCTTTCAGGGACAGTCCGCTGATGCCCCGGTAGTACAGCGATATGAAAGGTTCTTCCGCCAGCACATCAGGATGGCAGAATACTTGGGCCGGATGCAGACCGAGGCTATCCACGTGTTCCCACGCCGATTGCGAAATCAGATAGCCTTCGATGGATTCAGTGAACTGAAACCCGTCAGCCAGATCGGCCACAGCCTGCCGCGCCCGCACGTCAAGCCGGCGTTGCAGCGCTCGTGTCAAATCCTGCGAGCGCAACTCACGAGTAAATCGGCGGTAGTCCTGGCTCATTTTCGCACCCACCAGTACACGCACTTGCGCAGTTCGCGGCGTCCGAAGCGGCCCATCTGCTGGCTGGCGTTGCCCTTGCCGCGGGCCAGCGTCCAGATGGCTTCGGTGCGGAACCCGCATTGCTCGGCCAGGTCGGATAGTATCAGGTCAACGGGTACCTCTTCGCCGTGATACTGCACGTTGTCGTTGACCATGAACACCGACGCCCCCGGGCGGCACAGCCGGGACAACTCCGCAATGACCACGGTCATCTCCAAGAAATAGTTGTGAACCAGACGGATGACGTGGGGATTGGGCAGATCCTTGCGCGAGTTGGCGGCTTCCAGCGCGTCGGTGATTTCGGCGATGGCGGGATGGCGGTCAAAGAGGGCCAGCGCGTCGCCATGCCCGGCGGTCAACTCTTCCCGCTTGGAACGGTTCTCCACGGTTGCCGACAGCAGACGCTGGCGCAGTTCGCTGATTTTCCGGTTGTCGTAGCCCAACCAGGCCAGTTCAAGAGCGTAGGTGCGGGTGTAATCGTAGCGGTTGGCGTAGGGCGGCGAGGTGATTACGGCGTCAATGGAGTTGTCCGGCAAGCGCGGCAGAGCGTCATAGCACGAGCCTTCAATCATGCTGACCCGCTCCCGGTGGCAGGTTTCCGACAGCACGGGCAAGTCTTCGGCGATAGCCGACAGTTTTCCGGCCAACGATTCGGCGTATGACAGTACGCGCCGCTTCTCCATGCGCGCTTTCAGGTTGCGCCCGGAACGATGGTCCCAGCGCAAGTATTGGCCGTCTTTGCTGGTCCAGCTGGAATCCTCCAGCGCGGCGATTGCGGCCAGCGCCAGCAAGTCCGTTTCCGGCCCGGGCTCGGATTGACGCAACCGGCTGCGCACGTCGGCGATGGCGATTTCCGCATCAGTCGGAAACGCTTTTTCGGTTATGCGCAGGTGAGGAAACCAGTCGCCGGGTGGTATCTCTGCGGAGTTGGTTGACGTTGCGCATTGCAGCAGTTCTTCGGCGCGACGCCGGAATTGCTCCGGGCTGGCCTCCCCGGCGGCCAGCAACCCGTTGGCGACTCTGACGCCCACAGGCAGAATCTCCACGCCGATGCCATCCCAGCCTTCCGCCGACGCCGTGATGGGCGCGGCGCCGGTGCCGGCAAAGGGGTCAAGCAGCCGTCCCCCTTTGGGCAGGAACCCCATCAAGTAGCGCACCAGCTGGACGCTGAATCCTTCTTTAAATTTGAACCAGCGAAATCCGGGAGCGTCACGGTTGGACTGCCAAGAAACCAGTTGCCGCGATAAATCCCGGTTAACCGCAATGCGGTCGCCAAGTCGGGACAGCAGAGCCTTCCGCTCGCGCGTGCCGTCATTATCATCGTAATCGGCGGCGGCGAGTGGAGAGCGAAGAGAGGCGTTGCTAAGCGTGGACATCGTGATTTTCAATCCGGTAAAGACGAGCGCAATCGCCAAGCGCGCGATGAGATAGCATTCGCTGAAAATGACAGCCGCCGACCTTTGTGCTAGCATCGTTATGCTAACACTGCCGGCACACACTGTCATTGCGTTCCTGTCATCGCTTCGCCGGCTTGGCCGCTGACCGCGGCTGCTTACGCTACGTTTTGCCGGAGGCCGGCCCAACGGCCCCGGCCCGGAGGCTCTTTCCCCCTATGCCCAAAGTACTGATAACCGACAACGTTGCCGCCGAAGGCATTGACCTGCTCAAAAAGCGCGTTCCCGTGGACGTGAAGCGGGGCCTTTCGCCCGACGAACTCATCGCCGCCATTCCCGACTACGACGCCCTGGTGGTGCGTAGCGAAACCAAAGTGACCGAGCCGGTCATCGCGGCCGGGGAAAACCTGAAAGTCGTCGCCCGCGCCGGCATCGGCGTGGATAATATCGACCTGAACGCCGCCACGCGCGCCGGCGTTGCCGTGGTCAACGCGCCCATCGGCAACACCGTGGCTGCTGCCGAGCACACCATGGCGCTGATGCTGGCCCTGGCCCGCAACGTGCCGCAAGCCTACGCATCCATGAAAAAGGGGCAGTGGCAGCGTTCCGCGTTCATGGGCATTGAAGTCCGCAACAAGACGCTGGGCATCATCGGATTGGGCCGAGTGGGTTCCGAAGTGGCGCGCCGAGCCGCCAGTTTCGGGATGCGGTTGGTCGCCTACGATCCATTCGTTGCGCCCGATTTTGCTTCCCGATTGGGCGTCGCGGTGATGTCGCTGGACGAACTATTGCCCCAGAGCGATTTCATCACGCTGCACACGCCGCTGACTCCGGGGACTGCCAACCTGATCTCCAAGCCGCAGTTGGCGAAGATGAAACCCGGAGCCCGCCTCATCAACGTGGCCCGGGGTGAATTGGTGGACGAAGAGGCGTTGTTGGAGGCGCTGGAGAACGAGCATCTGGCTGGCGCCGCCCTGGACGTGTTCACCAACGAGCCGCCGGGTGATCTGCCGCTGCTGAAGCATCCGCGACTGGTCGCCACGCCGCACCTGGGGGCGTCCACGGAAGAAGCCCAGCGGGAGGTTGCTATCGAAGCTGCCGAGCAAGTTCTCGCCGTGCTTGACGGCCAGCCGGCCCGCAACACGGTCAACGCGCCCTTCGTGCCGCCTGAAGTCCACGCTATCCTGGCGCCCTACGTGCCGGTGGCGTCCATGGTGGGGCGGCTATTGACCAGTCTGGCGCAAGGGCAGTTCGTCGGCGTCACCCTGCGCTACCAGGGCGACGTTGCTGAACACAACACGGCCATTCTGAAAGCGGCGGCGCTGGTGGGACTGCTGGGGCCGGTGAGCGGCGAAGCGGTAAATATCATCAACGCGCCGGTGCTGGCCCAGCAGCGCGGCCTTCAGATCACCGAGCAGACCTCCGCCGACAGCCGGGAGTACGCCAGCCTGATTACCGCCACGCTGCATACCACCGGCGACGACATCACCATCGCCGGCACGTCAATGCGCGACGAACCCCACCTGGTGCGCGTCAACAATTACTGGATGGACGTTGCGCCGTCCGCGCCCTACCTGCTGTTCGTGGACAACCAGGACCAGCCGGGAATCATCGGCGCGGTGGGCACCACGGCCGGCCGCCACAACATCAACATCAGCTTTATGGAGGTAGGGCGCATCGCTCCCCGGGGCCAGGCGATGATGGTGGTAGGCTCCGACGATCCCATCCCCGACGACGTCCTGGCCGAAATCAAGGCTCTGCCGCAGGTTGACAACGCTCGCGTGGTGGCGATGTAATCCACCGGGAGCACAGCCCATCATGACCTCCCGGCGGCAAATCAACGTCGATGCCCTGGAACGAGCCAATGCACGACTGGGCCGGTTCATCGCGCTGTACGCCGCAGTTGACAATGACCACCCCGAGTACGACGTCTACCTTTCCGCCGTAATCAAGGGGTTTGAGTTCACCTACGGCCCGGCAACCAGCGCCATACGCCGGTACGTAGCCGACCACGTTCTATCTCCCGGACAGGTCGGGCAAATGTTGCTTCCCGACATCATACGCACGGCGGCAAAAAGCGGGTTAATCGGGCCGCCGGAGGAGTGGTTTGACTTCAGAGACTGGCGCAACGAAACCGCTCACGAATACTTTGGTGATGAATCTGCCGAAAAGATTGCCAGCGTCGTCCCGCAGTTCCACAGTGCGGTGGCACAACTGATCGTCACATTGCAAGAGAGGCTGAAATGATTACCCCACTTTCTGACGTTGACATTGCGCCGCAGCATCTGGATATGATTAGCGAAATATTGCAGCGGCGCTTGCCGGATCGCGCGGTATGGGCCTACGGCTCCCGGGTGTCCGGTCATTCGTGGCAATATTCCGACCTTGATTTGGTCGTAGTCGGCGAAACTCCGTTGGACAGCGTTACGATGTGGGACACCAGAGACGATTTTTCGGAATCCAGGTTGCCCTATATAGTCGAGCTGAAAGATTGGCGCCGCATCCCCCAGCACTGGCGGGATGAAATCCTCCGCTGCTACGCCGTCATCCATGCGCCCAGCCAGGCCGGGTAGCCACCAGGTTTCTTTTTGACCGGAGTCGACAATTCCGCAGCTAAGCGTCATATTACGGGCCACGCCCGGCATATCCTGAGGAGGAACACCATGCCAATCATCAGACTTTACACCGGCGACGACGGACAATCCCACATTGAAGAGTTGGACCTGGAATCTCATCCCGAGTTGGCGGCTTTGCAATCCACCACGGGCATCGTTTTTCGCCGTGTCGAACCAGGGTACTTCAGCGACTGGCACTGCGCCCCACGACGGCAGTTTGTGATCACGCTGGAGGGAGAGGTTGAAATCGGGTTGGGCGACGGCACCGTGCATCGTTTCGGCCCCGGACACGCCACGCTGGCCGAAGACCTGACCGGCCAGGGACACACCACGCGGGCCGTAGGCGACCGGCCCCGGCTGACCGCCACCGTCCCTCTGGACGGCTAATCCGAAACGGGATACGACGGGCGTCGCCGTGTGCTCCGGCGACGCCCGTTTTCTCTACCCATCTATCATGGCAACAGGCACAAAAATCTACCCGCCCCGGCCAGCGGTTGATCGCCGTGATCTGCCGCCCGGCCCCAGCGAATTGCCCATAATCGGCCAGTCGTTGCGGTATCTGCGGGACCCGATACGATTCATGCAGGAGGCCGCAACCTACGGTGACCTGGTTACCATGTCGGTCAAACCGGCTCTGCTGTTGCTGGTGAACCACCCCGACCTGATCCGCGACATCATCGTCACTTACCACCAGTTGGTGGGGCGCGGCCCTAACGCGGACGTGCTCAAATACGCCATGGGCGACGGGTTGGTGACGGCCGGCGCCGCCGACCACTTGCAGCAGCGGCGGCTGATGCAGCCCCAGTTTCACCGCAATCGCATCGCGGGCTACGGCGTGGTGATGCAGGAATACGCCACCCACCACCAACTGTCGTGGTTTGACGGGCAGCGGGTGGATATGGCCCAGGAAATGGGGGCTCTGACGCTACGCATAGTAGTCAAAACGCTGTTCGGGCTTGAGTTGCCTGATGACGTGCAGCGCATCGGCGAGGCTTTCGAGTTTATCAACAACTACCTGGTCGCCCGCGTGAACCAACCGCCGCGCCTGCGTCGCCTGCTGCATCGTCTGCCCATGCCCTACACTATGCGGTTCCGGCGGGCCCGGGCCAGCCTGGACAGCATCATCTTCAGTTCCATTGCTCAACGCCGCGGGACGTCGGCCCGCAATGACGACCTGCTATCCCTCTTGCTTGAAGCATATCTTGAGGATGACGACGGCAACGGCCAGCCGCTGACCGACCAGCAGGTTCGGGACCAGACCATCACCATGTTCGCCGCCGGCCACGAGACTACGGCGGTTTGTCTCACTTGGACCTGGTATCTGCTGGCCCTCAACCCGGAGATGCAACGCCGTTTTCACGCCGAGCTGGACGAGGTGATTGGCGACCGCGCTCCGACCCTTGCCGACTTGCCTAACCTGGAGTTGACGGACCGGATCCTGGCCGAATCGCTGCGCCTGTATCCGCCCATCTGGTTCTGGTCACGAATGGCGTTTCAGCCTTTCCAGTTGGGCGGCTATGACATTCCGCCGGGCGCGCTGCTGGCGGCGCCGCAACTGGTCGTCCAGCGAGACGCCCGCTGGTTCGACGAACCGTTGCAGTTCCGGCCCGACCGCTGGACGCCGGAATTTCGCCAGAGCCTGCCCCGCTACGCCTACTATCCCTTCGGCGGCGGGCCGCGCCAGTGCATCGGGGAAGCCTTTGCCATGATGGAGGCCAAGCTGATACTGGCAACCCTGGGACAACGCTGGCGCGTGTATCACGACGAGCGTCATAACGCCGAGATGCTGCCCTTGATCTCGCTGCGCCCCAAGGGCGGTATGCCGATGTACCTGGAACGTCGCAACTGAGGACTCGCTCAGACCGCGGGGAGGAACCTGTCGCGCCCCGGTTCCGGTTGCCGCTGCCCGGATCGGTTGCTACACTGGCGACGCCACACAGAGCAACCCACAACGGGAAGGGGCCCACGCCCCGGGAGAGCAACATGATTTACGAAGTACGCACCTACGACCTGAAGCCTGGCGCCGTGCCGCAGGCGGAAGAAGCCTTTGCCGATGCGCTGCCCCACCGCGAGAAATACTCGCCCATCGCCGCCTTCTGGCACACCGAAATCGGCCCGCTGAACCAGATTATCCACGTCTGGGGCTACGAAAGCGTGGAAGAGCGCAATCGCATCCGCGCCGAGGCGTCCCAGGATCCCAACTGGCCGCCGAAAATCACGCCCGGCAACATCCTGAACATGAATTCGGAAATCTGGAACCCGGCGCCGTTCATGCGGCCCATGGGCGGCGACCAGGCCCTGGGCAACATCTACGAGATGCGCGTCTATACCTACGAGAACGGCTCCATACCGGAACTGCTGCGCCGCTGGGAGGAGTCGCTACCCTACCGCGAGGAGTTCTCCCCGCTGGCCGCCGGAATGTTCACCGAGTTCGGCGACCTGAACAAGTGGATGCACGTCTGGCCCTACCAGGATCTGAACCACCGCGCCGAAGTCCGCGCCGCCGCCAGCAAGATACCGCAGTGGCCCTCGGGCGCGCCGGGCCGCGTGAAACAGGAAAACAAGATCATGGTGCCGGCCAGCTTCTCGCCGATGCACTAATGGCTTGTCAACGTCCAAAGTCCGTTCGAAGCGCAGAACGCAGGTACTCCAAGACACCTGGCCCCGATGGAACCAAACCATCGGGGCCTCACGGGCGAAAATCTGTCCGAAGGGAGTGGACATCTCAGAAAAGTGGAGGAACGATATCATCATGGAGCCCAGCAAATTTGGTGATTCTTACGACATGACAAAACGGCAGATCATGCAATGGTTGGCTCCCGATGAGCAATGGAGCGCGCACCCGATGTGGTACAACCAGAGACGAGAGCCGGAATGGGGCCGCCCCTTCACGTTCCTGGAACGTTACGCTGCGGCGCTGAATGTGCACATTGTGGCTGGCGAATCCCAGAACAGAACGCAATTTCGTGAGGCTGCCCAGGGGTGTAGAACCCATCTGCTGTTGGATCCCGATACAGGTATTAGCGATGACGCAGACAATGAGCACGTCACGTACAACGAAATTCGCCGGATTGTGCAGGCTCAAAACCGCCGAGCCAGTCTCACGCTCGTCTATGACCAAGGCCACCAGACGGTCATAGATCGTCCCCATCTTCTGGCAAGAATCGGCTACAAACTAGAGAGGCTACATGATGCAAATGTCCACGCGGTGGCATACATAGCACACTCTCCAAATGTCACATTCATCTGGGCATCCGAGGACCCTCAGGCCGTTACTCAGGCCACTCGGCGGATGCAGCGAGAATCGCATTTCCCTATCTGTCGTTTCGTGGATGATGGTTGCGGACATATGGGTTGATTAATGATAGCCACCGTCCGCATATCCGCCATCTTCGCTGACGCCCGCGCCGTTCGCGCTGACGCGCTGCGGCAGCTGGAGGCCGGCGACATCCGCGACGCCGCAGAAAAACCCTGGTGCGCCACCAAGCGCGCTACCGATGCGCTTATCTTGGCCCGCACCGAGATAGAGTCGGCCATATCCTCCGAAACCACAAGGGGGTTGAATGGGCTAGCGGTAGCAGATCAGGCCGTCCTCCCACTACGTCGACGTTACTTCTCACGACAAAGCGAATTGCACGGCGCCTGCTTTTACCTGGGAGCCTGCGAGCCGATAGAAGAAGTAGAGCGGCGCATCCGCCAGACCGCCGACTACATCAACGACGCCGAGCGATTGGCCGGCTATGCCAACGGCCCATGAACCGACAGGAGCTGACACTCGATGACAACCACCACCGACCGCGTACCCGCCATTTTTGCCGACGCCCGCGCCGTTCACGCTGACGCTCTGCGGCAGCTAGAGGCCGGCGACATCCGCGACGCCGCCGAAAAGGCTTGGTGCGCCACCAAGCGCGCCACCGATGCGTTGATCATGGCGCGAACGGATACGGAACCGGAGTTTTCGCCAGACACCACGCGCGGCCTGGTCAGGTTGGCCGCCGCAGACCACGCCGTCAACTCTTTGGTGGGCCGTTATTATTCACGACAGGGACATCTGCATGGAACCTGTTTCTATTTGGGTGACTGTGAACCGGTGGAGGAGGTTCACCGCCGCATTATCCAGACCGCCGACTACATCAACGACGCCGAGCGGCTGGCCGGTTATTCCAACGGCGCGTAAGCCGATAGGAGCTTATACTCGATGACAACCACCATCGACCGCGTGTCCGCCATCTTCGCCGACGCCCGCAGCGTCCACGCCGACGCCTTGCGGCAGCTGGAGGCGGGCGACATCCGAGACGCCGCGGAAAAGGCATGGTGCGCCACCAAGCGGGCCACCGACGCGTTAATCCTGGCCCGCACCGGAACAGAGCCGGCAATATCCTCCGAAACCACGAGAGGGTTGGGGACGCTCGCCGCAGAAGATCAAGCCGTCCGCCCACTGCGCAGACGCTATTTCTCCAGACAGAGCGAACTGCACGGCGCCTGTTTCTACCTTGGAGCCTGCGAGCCGATAGAAGAAGTAGAGCGTCGCATCCGCCAAACCGCCGACTACATCAACGACGCCGAGCGATTAGCCGGCTATTCCAACTGCGCCTGACCAAAAAGGAGCGCCAACCATGAAACTCCTGACCTATGACAACGGCAACGGCCCCCGCTGCGGCGTCCTCCAGGATGACGCGGTGGTAGATGTCGCCGCCCTCATCGGATCCGACCGCCCCCTGGCCGACGTGCGCGCCCTGCTGGATACGAGCGATTCCGCCATCGACCGGGTGGGCGGCGCGCTGGCCGGCAATGTGGCCGCGCCGGCCGTGGCCCTGGCCGACGTGTGGCTGCGCGCGCCGGTGTTGCAGCCGCCCACGGTGCGGGATTACATCGTCTATGAGGAGCACGCCACGTCACAAGGCACGCGGACGATTGATCCGGTGTGGTATCGGATGCCGGTGTTCTACTTCTCCAACCCGCTGGTCATCTACGGGCCGGATGAGGACGTGCCTTATCCGGCGGCGTCCGAGCAGCTGGACTACGAGCTGGAAATCGGCTGCATCGTGGGGCGGGCCGGAACCAACGTGCCGGCGTCGGAGGCGTTGCAGTACGTAGCCGGCTTCTGCATCTTCAACGACTGGAGCGCGCGGGATTTGCAGTTCGACGAGATGACCTTCGGCCTCGGCCCGGCCAAGGGGAAGGACTCGGCATCGTCCATCGGGCCCTGGGTGGTGACCACCGACGAGATGATGCCCCACATCAGGGACGGCCGGCTGGATCTCAAGTGCCACGCGCGGGTCAACGGCGACGACTGGCTGCGCGACGGCGAGACGGTCAACGCCTGGTACAGCTGGGGCGAGATTATCGAGCGGGCCGCCAAGGACAGCCGCATCGCGCCGGGCGACGTCATCGGCAGCGGCACGGTGGGCGGCGGTTCCGTGCGGGAGTCCATCCGCAAGGGCTACGAAGCGTCCCGCTGGCTGGAGCCGGGCGACACCGTGGAGCTGGAGGTGGAGAACATCGGGGTGCTGCGCAACACCTTGGCGCCCAAGGTGGGCGTTGATCCCAACTACGCCTATCTGCCCAACAGTCCTACCGCCACGCCGGAGCGGGGGTCGGCTCGGGATTATCGGTACGAGCGGACGCGGTAGGCAATCTCAATAACACAGAGTTGTAGGGGCGAATAATTATTCGCCCCTACAACGTCCATGACGGCCGATTAATCGGGCGGCGCGCCCCAACGGTCGTAGGAGCAAACCTCGTTCAACGGCTTGCGGGTCACCGGCCCGAAGTTGCCTCGGGGATAGCCGAAGGGCATGCAGTACACCACCTGGGCGTCGTCGGGGATGCCGAACAGCTCATGAACCCGCTCCTCTACCACCGGATGCAGGGTAGCGATGGTGCCGCCGATGCCGAAGGCGCGGGCCGCCAGCAACATATTCTGCGCCGCCGGTATGACCGAACCAGCCGCCTGCGGTCCTTTGGCGGTGGCGCAAATCAGCACCATCACCGGCGCGTCCCCGATTTCGTTGGCGAGCCGCATGGCCGAGCGCATGGAGTTACGTCCGGGCGGGATGTCCTCCGGTCCCATGATGCCGGCGTCGGCGCGCTTGGCCCACCAGGCTTCATGGTAGAGTTCGGCCAGCTGGCGGCGCACCTCTTCGCCTTGGACGACGATGAAATGCCACTGCTGGTTGTTGCCGCCGTTGGGGGCGCGGATGGCGGCCTGCATGATATCCTGCATCACGTCGGCGGGGATGGGATCCTTCCTGAACCGGCGAATGGCGCGTTGGGTGAACAGGGCTTCGCCCAAGGGGATGACGTTCAGTCGGTCGGCGGTGGTCACGTTGTTGCCTCCAAGTGTGAATGGTGGCCGGATGTTATCACAACGGCAATCACCTGCTTGATATAATGCGCCAATCCGAAAGTAGCACCAAGGAGGACGCTTTGAATCAGCAGAGCATCGCAGACGCGGAACAAGCCTACCGACGGCTGGGCGTCACTCCCATCATCAACGCCAGCGGGTCCGTCACTCGGCTGGGCGGCTCCCGCACGCGCCCAGAAGTGTTGGAGCAAATGCAGGGAACCGCTCGCGTCATGGTCAACATCGACGAACTGAACCGCAAGGCCGGCGAGGAAATCGCCCGCTTGGTGGGCAGCGAAGCGGCGATGGTTAGCAGCGGAGCCGCCGGCGGGCTGTTGCTCCAGGCAGCGGCCTGCATCGCCGGCAACGACCCGGTGAAAATGCAGCGGTTGCCCGACACCGAGGGCATGAAGAACGAGATCATCATGCAGACCATGCACCGATTCCCCTACGACCATGCCTACCGGGCCGCCGGCGCGAAAATCGTCGAGATCGGCAACTACCTGTTCAACCATCCCTGGGAACTGGAGGGCGCCATCAACGAGCGCACTGCCGCCGTCGCGTATCTGTGCGCTCCCTTCACCAGCAAGCGGGTGATGCCTCTGGCCCAAGTCTGCGAGATCGCCCACGCCCACGACGTGCCGGTGATAGTGGACGCCGCGTCCATGCTGCCGCCCCGGGCCAACCTGCAACGATACCTGCGCGACGGCGTGGACATGGTGATATTCAGCGGGGGCAAGGGCGTGCGGGGGCCGCAAGGGACGGGCATCCTGTGCGGTCGGGCTGACCTGATCGACGCTGCCCTGGCCAACGCGAGTCCGGCGCAGTTCATCGGCCGTTCCGCGAAAGTAGCGAAGGAGGAAATTGTCGGGTTGGTCACCGCCCTGTCAATGTTCGTAGAAGAAGACGAAGCCGCGGAGATGGCGTGGTATCGGAGCATGGCCCAGCGGGTGGTGGACAGCCTGATCGAGGTGCCTGGTTTGAACATCACCCTGGAGCACGACGGGATTGACTACTTGATTCCCAATGCCGTGCTGCGGTTGGGCGGCGACTGGCCGGGCCCGTCCGCGCCGCAGGTTGCCGCCGCGTTGCAGCAGGGCGACCCGCCGATTTATCTGCAACAACTCCGCGCGCCCGACGAGCTGATGGTTGATCCCCTGAACCTGACCGAGGCCGAAACGGACATTGTGATTCGCCGTCTGCGGGAGGTTTTGACGGGGAACGTTTGAGGGTTGGGCGGGGACCGGGCCGCCTATTCCGGCGGTTGGGATTGTTCCCGCAACTGTTCGCGGAGTCGCCGCACCAGCTCGCGGTATTCATCAGCTTCCCTTTCCGCGGCCAGCCGGGCCTGTCGCTCGGTTTCCATGGCCAAGCGGACGCCCCGGCGGTCCAGCAGGATTTCCCCGGTGTCCGGGTCCTGGAGTTCCAGATCGCCGTTGTTCCAGCGCAGGTTGAGGCGCAACAGGGGGCTGTAGCCCCAGATTACGCCGTCCGGCGCGGTGTGAATGGGAAACTCCCGATAGACGCCGTTCTCCAGGTACTCGCCCACCAGGGCGGCGCCATACATTGCGCCGCCGCTGGCATCGAATCGCCAGTATTCGATGACGCCCATGGTGGCGTAGAGGGCGCGCTTGCCGCCGGTGTCGTTGGACGCGGTGGACTCCGACGCGACCTCCAGCACGAAATCGGGCGGCTTGCCCACTTCCCAGATCAGGTAGCCGTTGCGTTGCCGGATGGCTTCGGCGTCCACACCAAATGCGACGTACACGTCGGGCTGCAAGCGGCGGTTGCGGTCGGTAGGGTCGTAATAGACGATGGTGTTGGTGTCGGCGAAGGCACTGAGGCGGTCGGTGAGCAAGTCGGCCAGGATTTGCATCACGTACAGGATGTGCGGGTTCTGCTGCATGGCGTCAGGCATCGGCTCCGGGTCAGGCAGGTGCGGCGCGTCCGGCCCGAAGAAGGGGTCAAGGTTGGGGATGGCCGCGGCGCAGGACGGCGCGTAGGGCGTCATTGTAGTTGCGGTTGTGGTGGTCATGGTCGTCTTCCATCGGCAAGACAAATGGGAATTGGTGGAAACGATGATAGCACAATCGGCTTGCCGCACTTCCTCAAAAACCGCGCTCGCCATTCTTTCGTATGTGCAAGCCAATTGGGTACGCTTTCGGAAGCGAGGTGCAATATGCGGAAATCCGTTGCTCGACGCCATGGCATCAGTCATCCCATGCAGCGTTGCGGCCCAATTCTGAACCTGGCCATTTTGGTTCTTGCCGTCGGGTTAATCATGGGCAGCGTGGCAGCGTGCGGCCATTCAACAGTGGTTGACGACCCTGACAGCAGCGACGTCGCCGTCAGCTACGCCAATCCCAACGGGCAACCCGTCGATTTTCAGGACGCGCGCAGCCCGGCCCTGCAAAAGGCGGCTTCAATCGATGCGGTTACGTGGACGGTTGAACCCGTAATCAAGGATGGGGCGCTGGAAGCCGCCGGTACGCTGACCCAAAACGCCCGCCTGTTTGAGCCGATGAACGGGGAAGGTTCCGCGTTTTCCGTATATTACATCGGGCACGACGAGGCCATGGTGGAACTGCTGCCGGACCTGGGGCCGATGCACGTCTGGGAAACCGACGCCACCGTTGCGCCCACCGAGTTTGAATTGGCCGGCGGCGAGTTCACCATCCGGGCGTACTCGCCGCTGTTTATGGACGTGGGCAGCCCGTCGGAGCTGGAGCTCCGGGTCTGGGGGTATGACCAGGGCGGGCAGGAAGCGCTGCTGTCGGCGCGGGGCGTCAACGCGAAATAGGCGCACATCGCTTACGCCACTGCCGCCTCCTGGAAGTGGGGCATGACTTCAGTGGCGAAGAGTTCGATGGAGCGCATCACCTTGTGGTGGGGCAGGCCGGCGAACCCGAAGTTGCCGAAGACGTGGTTGATGCCCGCTTCCTGGACCTGCTTGAGCCGCTCGGCGACGACCTCGGGGGTGCCCCGCAGCGGCGGCAGGCCGGCGTGGCCCACGTCGTCGCGGCGGTCGCGGTCGGCCTGGCGGTTGGCCCAATGCTCGTAGCCCTTGGCGATGTTGCCGTTCTTGTCCATGGGCATTCCGATGGGCGCGCCGCTGCTGCCGATGGAGCGCAGCACGCGGGATGAAAAGTCTTCCAGCCCGACGGGGTCGCGCTCGGCCTCTTCCATGGTCGGGGCAACGTAAATGGACTTGGACATGGGCGGGTCCAGGTGGGCGTGGGGATGTTCGTATTCCTCCATCTTTTCGCGCCACAGCCGGATGACCTGGGGCGCCTGGCCAAGGATGTCGGTGGGGCCGCCGGTGATGACCTGGATGTTGCGGCTGGCGGCGAAGTCGATGCTGGCCGGGCTGGTGCTGACGGCCTGGAACAGGGGTGGATAGGGCTTCTGCACCGGCTTGGGCAGCACCCACACGTCATCGACGTTGGTGTATTTGCCATGGTAGGTCAGGGTCTCTTCCGTCCACGCTTTGATGATGACATCGACGGCTTCCTGGAAACGCTCACGGCTGGTGTCGATGTCCACGCCTACGCCATCGAACTCCTGCTGCTGGTAGCCGGCGCCGATGCCGAAGTTGATGCGCCCGTTGCTGATGACGTCCAGCATGGCGACTTCCTCGGCCACCAGCACCGGGTTGTGCAGGGGCAGGACGATGACCGCGGTGCCGATGCGGATGTTCTGGGTGCGGCCGGCGACGGCGCCCAGGAAGGACCAGATGCCGGACAGCAGCCCGTGACGGGAAAATCGGTGCTCGCCCAGCCAGGCTTCGTCCAGCCCAGCCTGGTCGGCAAAGGCAATCTGTTCCAGCGCGTCGTTCAACGCCTGGGGTGGGGTAAAGTCCTCGTGATAGGGAACGATGGTAAAAATGCCGAACTTCATGACGCCTCCGTGTTGGACTCGCTGGACTCGTTCCGAGAGCGGGGATATGCCAACTTTGCTTTAGCGAAAACTCTCGCGTGAGATGGCCGATTTGAGCGGTACTATACTATCAACGCGGCCGTTCTTCCAATGCGCGACGTTGAGCGGGTATTGCACATAGGGCGATACCCCGCACCCAACCCTCTCCCGCAAGGGGAGAGGGCTTTTTTTTGTGGTGATGGCGGTATCTGTTGGCACTTTTCAGTAGGGGAGTTGGTCGGGGAAGTTGCGCTTGAAGGTTTTGGAGAGGGCCTTTTGCCAGAGGGGTGAGAGGGGAACGTCGCCGCGCTCCATGGAGAGGTCGAGGGGTTCGGGGTGGCACCAGCAGGGCTTGGGGGAGAAGCCGCGTTCGTAGGCGCCGTGCGGGTCGTAGAGTTTGCGCAGGGGGACGCCGGTTAGTTTGTGGGTGGCGACGATTTCGGCGTAGTCGGGCAGGGCCAGGATCTCGGACATGGATGTAGGGAGTGGGCGCGGCGGCGGGGCATGGCGGAAGTTGTCACGGCGGCGGATGACGGCGGGCTGGGGACGGCCGGCGACGGCGCGCTCCACGGCGCGGATCAGGGTGGATACGCGGGCGCGGGCGCGACGGATCAGGCCGCGGGCGGCGGCGAAGTCGGGGGCTTCGGCCAGCAATGCCGGCAGGTCGTAGATATGGCGGAAGGTTTTGACGACGCCGTGGGGCAGCTTGCCCTCGCGGGCCAGACAGAAGAGCCAGTTGGTAAGCCGGCGACGGGTAGCGCCGCGAGTATGGAAGGGGTTGGTGTGGCGGGAGGCGGCGGTGGCGGCGTGGGAGGCCGACCGGGCCAGGGCATTGGCGGCGCGGGAGAAATCGCCGGCGTGGTAGTCGGCGCGGGCCAGGACGAAGAAACGCCGGGCCTGGGCCTGGTGATGGGGGACGGTGCCCATGGGGATGTGACTCCTTCGGGGGGTTCGTCAGAAGCGGGATTTTCGGGATTTCGAGGATGGACAGGATTTGTTTGACGGGTGGGCGGCAGGTAGGCAGGCGATTGGGGATGCCGTCCGGGGTGTAGTACGGAAAGAAAGTGTGTGCGGGAGATTTTTCACCCTCATCCTAACCTTCTCCCATCAAGGGAGAAGGGACTGAGTTTCCTGTGGTCTGGATACTGCGATAGGCTGGCTCCTTGTTGGTTGAAGTTGAAGATGTGCAGGCGACGGATGTTTTGGGTTGGGTTGACCGGGTTCCTGTCGTTTTTCAGCCCTACGGCCGGAGGAAATGCGCTTGCTTTTTTACTCTTATTCTCCATGCCTGCCAGCATGGCGCGTTGTGGCGGACGCGGTGGCCGAGGGGACTGCTCCGATTACAGCGGTCGGGGACAGTCGTCCTCTTGTGCCCGGTAAGCGACTTTGGTTGCTGAAAGGTGTTGGCCGTTGATGACAGGAACCCGGTCGGGGTGCGTGATGCGGCGTCGGTCCGGTGATCGCCTGTGGGACTATGATAGCACGGGCGTTCTGTTATGGGGAAGGGGATGGTTGTCAGAAGCAGGATTTACGGGATTTTAAGGATTGGCAGGATTGGAGGCGTCTTTGCTGTTGCACGGTTCCAATGCTGATAATGCGCAGCGGTTCGGAGGTGATGGGGCGGGCAGGCTCATGCGTACCCACTTTGTCATTGCGAGGAGCGTAGTCCGCCTCTGGCGGATGGCAATCTCGACGAGTGAGCGATGTTTGCTCCGGCGACGAGATTGCCACGCTGCGCTCGCAATGACAGTTTGCGGAAAGGGGGTACGCATGAGGGCGGGCAGGGCAATCCCGGTTGGGGGTGATTTATGGTATGGTATTGGGCGGTTTTTTGGGCAGCGTTGGGCCGGGGGCAATGGTTCCGTTTGCGCTAACGCTGCGAGTCGTAACTTGAGGTGGATCCCCGATGGTAGCTCACAATGAGCGGATGGTGTCCGTCCGCGGCGGTATGTTCAACGTCCAGGTGGCGGAAGGCGGGACGGGCGCCCCGCTGGTCTATCTGCACGGCGCGGGCGGGTACGTCGGTTGGCCGGATTATCTGGACCGACTGGCGCAGGATTACCGCGTCTATGCGCCGGCGCATCCGGGGGTTGCCAAATCGACGGGGCTGAGCCATCTGGACGACCTGTGGGACCTGGTGCAGTTCTTTGAGGAGTTTTTGGACGCCCTGGGCGTGGAGCGGTGCCATCTCATCGGCCATTCCTACGGCGGGTTCTGCGCGGCGGAACTGGCGGCCCATCGCCCCGACCGCATTTCGCGCCTGGTGCTGGTGAACTCGTTGGGGCTGTGGCTGGAGGACAAGCCGGTGGCCGACTTTTTCATCCTGACGCCCGACGAGCGGCGGGAGATGCTGTGGCACGACTCCGACGGGGAGCTGGCTCACTCTTACGTCGCCCAGCCCACCGATCCGGAGGAACGGTTGGAGCACACTTTGGACCGCATCCAAACGCTGCAATCGGTAGCCAAGTTCACATGGCCCATCCCGGAGCGGGGGCTGACCAAGCGGGCGCATCGCATCACCATGCCCACCCTGGTGGTCTGGGGCGATTCCGACCGGGTGATCCCGCCGGAATACGGCGCAGCGTTCCGTGATTTGTTGCCCAATGCCACGCTAACGGTGATCTCGCAATGTGGGCACATTCCGCAGCTGGAACGACCGGACGCTTTCTTCGACAGCGTGCTAGGATTCCTGCACGACTAGGTTCTCGCGCTCGCCCGCATTTTATAATCTGTCATTGAGAGAACTTCGTCAGCCGTTCGTGGCAATCTCGTTCCGAGATTAAACGACTTCGCCCAACCGCCACTGCTGTGTGACGAGATTGCCGCGCTGCGCTCGCAATGACAAAAGGGAGAATCAAACATGGCCGTCAGCGCCAGCGTACAGGATGCGTTCAACCACCACATCAACGCCGAGTTCTACTCGTCGTACCTCTACCTGTCCATGTCCACCTATTGCGATTCCATCGACCTGCCGGGCTTTGCCCATTGGATGCGGATCCAGAGCCAGGAAGAATATGACCATGCCATGCGGCTCTTGACCTACCTGGAAGACCGGGACGGTCGAGTTACCCTCCTGCCCATCGAACAGCCGCCGATAGAGTTCAACTCGGTGGATGATGTGATGCGACAAACCCTGGGCCACGAGCAACACGTGTCGGTCCTGATCAATCAGCTTTACGCGGCGGCGGCAGAAGCCGGCGATTTTGCCAGCCAGGTGATGCTGCAATGGTTCGTCAACGAACAGGTGGAAGAGGAGAAGACGGCCCGAGACGTGATAGCGGCCCTGGACAAAGTGGCCGGCCGCAGCGACGCATTACTACTGCTGGATCGGGAGATGGGCGCGCGCGTCGCTGCGCCTTCCGCCGCCGCATAGCATAGGAGCCCTGGCATGACCCTGAACGAGTTCATCACCGACGCGCTGGAAAAGGAAACCGGGTTCCTATTGGAAGCCTTGGAAGGACTAACGCCCGACGAGCTGGCCTGGCAGCCGGCGCCGGACGCCAACTCCATCGGCTGGATCCTCTGGCACATGGTGCGGGTCGAGGATATGTGGATACAGTTCTTCGCCCAGTTCCAGCCGGAGTTGTGGGAGAGCGACGGTTGGAACGACAAGTTCGGCCTGCCGACCCGGGACAACGGGTTCGGGCACACCGCCGACCAGGTCAACAACTTTCCCCGGCTGGACTTGGCGGAGTTCCTGCAATACCGGGCGGCGGTGCGTGAGGCCACGCTGGCCTACCTGAATACGCTCACGACGGACGACATGGAAACCGTGCCGCGGGAACGACGCCCTGATATGTCGCTGGGCGGGATGTTCCGGCAGATCATCGGCGAAATGTACCAGCACGTGGGGCATATCGCCTATCTACGCGGCTTGCAGGGCAGATAGTCCCCGCTTTCCGTATGGTATGACGCGCCATGCTGACCTCTGACCGTCCACCGAACGGCCAAGGGGAAGGGGCGACGCGCAATCGCCGGTGGTGGCTGGCTTACCACGTGGGGATTGCTCCGTTCGGCATTCTCGGAACGACTTGGCTGTTGGCGGGCCTGGACGACTCTCGGCATTGGCTAATCTGGCGGCACCTGGACGCTGCTGCCGACATGGTAGAATTGGGAGCAGCAGTCTATGCCGCTCTTGCGGTGTCGGCGGAAGGAGGGATCAGAGTGGTATTCTGGGCGATTGAGCAATGGCGACGGGACAAGGAGAGGCGGGCCAGCGAAGCGCAAAACCTGGTGCTGGATGAGCTGGTGTACCTGGCGCGGCAACAGCCTGATGCCGATGTCGACGCTGTCGTGGCACTCGTGGAGGCGGTGCGCCCGGAACCGCCGGCTCGAAGCAGTCGGCTCCGGCGTCTGATGGGGCGGGGCTGATTTTCTGACGGCGCTCAGCGCAAGCGGCGCAAGCCTTCTTCCAACGCCACCCAGGGCAAGAGGGCGCACTTGATGCGCACCGGGTACTGGCGCACCACTTCCAGCGCTTCCAGATCCCCTAGTTCTTCCAACGCCACCGGCGGCAAGGGCTTGCCCTGCATCAGGTCGCGGAACAGCTGGGACAGGTCGGCGGCCTCGTCAACGGTCCGGCCCTGCACCCCTTCCGCCAGCAGCGATGCCGACGCCTGAATGATGCTGCATCCTTCGGCCAGGGCGCTCACGGCGGCGATGGGGGCGTCGTTTCCGCCCGGCTCGGCAAGCACGAACTGCAAGGTAGCCCGGTCGCCGCAAAAGGGATTGAACTCTTCGGCTTCCGCGTCGGGAGAGGGGAGCCGGTCACGGTGGCGCGGGTTCCGGTAGTGGTCCATGATGACGTCGCCATAGAGCGCGTCAGGATTATCGGGCAAAGAGGACATGGTTTGCCGGGGCCTGGATTCCGGCCCCGTATCAAGTACGGGGTGACGTTCTTTCGCCGGAATGACGAAATATACAGGAGCCGCTACTCGGTGGTGGCGACGGACTCGCCGGCCATGGCGGCTTTCAGGGTGTGCCAGGCCAGGACGGCGCACTTGATGCGCGTGGGGTAGGCGATGACGCCGGCCAGCATTTCCAGGTCGCCCAGCAGATCGTAGTCCAACTCGGCGTCCGGTTCGGTGAGCATCCGGTGAAACTCGTCGAACTTGGCCATGGCTTCGGCAGAAGAACCACCCTTCACCGCCTGGGTGAGCAACGAGGCGGAGGCTCGGCTGATGGCGCAGCCGTGGCCCTGGAAGGCCGCGTCGAGAATGTTAGCGAAATCCGGGGTTTCGCCGCCGCCAATCCTAAGCTGAAGCGAAATCTCGTCGCCGCACAGGGGGTTGTAACCGTCGGCCTGGTGAGTGGGGTCGTCCAGCGTGCGGAAGTTCCGCGGTCGCCGGTTGTGTTCCAGCAGGATTTCCTGGTAGAGGTCGCTCAAATCGGAAGCCATCAGCCGAATACCTCAATCACTCGGTCAATGCCCTTGACCAGGGCGTCGATTTCCTCGGTGGTGTTGTAAAACGAGAGGGAGGCCCGCACAGTGGCCGGTATTTCGTAGCGGGCCATCACTGGCTGGGCGCAGTGGTGGCCGGTGCGCACGGCGATGCCCTCGGCGTCCAGGATGGTGCCGATGTCGTGGGCGTGGGCGGATTCCATGTAGAAGGACAGGATGCCGCCCCGTTCCCGGGCGGCGCCAATGAGACGGACGCCTTCAATGCCGGTGAGCCGTTCCGCGCCGTAGCGCATCAGGGCCTGTTCGTAGGCGGCGATGCGCTCCATGCCGATGGCTTCCAAGTACTCTACCGCCGCGCCCAATCCGATGGCACCGGCAATGTCAGGGGTGCCGGCTTCGAACTTGTGGGGCAGCACGTTGTAGATGGTCTCCTCGAAGGTAACGGAACGGATCATCTCGCCGCCCGACTGGTACGGCGGCATATCGTTGAGCAGGTCGGCGCGGCCCCACAGGACGCCGATGCCGGTGGGGCCGTACATCTTGTGGCCGGAGAAGGTGAGGAAGTCAGCGCCCAATGCCTGCACGTCAACGGGCATATGGGGGATTGACTGGGCGGCGTCCACCATCACCGGGATGCCTCTGGCGTGGGCCAGTTCGGCCATAGCCGCCACGGGATTTATGGTTCCCAAGGCATTGGATTGATGGACGACCGACACCAGGCGGGTACGGTCGTTGAGCAAACTTTCGTACTCGTCCATCAGCAGTTCCCCATCATCGTTGAAGGGAATCACGCGGAGCCGGATACCGAGCTCTTTGCCCAGGATCTGCCACGGGACGATGTTGGAATGGTGTTCCATTCCGGTGATGATCACTTCGTCGCCCGCTTTGAAGAACTTGCGCCCGAAACTGTGAGCCACCAGGTTCAGGCCCTCGGTGGTGCCCCGCACGTAGATGACCTCGTCGGCGCTGGGGGCGTTGATAAACCGGCGCACGGCTTCCCGGCCGGCTTCGTAATCGTCGGTGGCGCGTTGGCTGAGGGTATGCACACCGCGGTGAACGTTGGAGTTGTTGTGAAGGTAGTAGTTGCTGATGGCGTCAATGACCGCCCGGGGTTTCTGGGTGGTCGCCGCATTGTCCAGGTACACCAACGGTTTGCCGTTGACCAATTGGTCCAACACCGGAAAGTCGTTTCGGATCCGGTCCACGTCAATGGCGTTCAACCCGTTCTGGCGTGAACTCTGGTCATGTCCCTGGTTGGTGGTCACGAGCGGCCTCCGCTTGGTCCGGGGTACGTGCCGGGCAGGGAAATGTTGGCGCGGGGAATCGCATCCTGGAACCGTTCGTCAAGATAATCGCGCAGGGGCTCCAGAGCGACCGTGTCGATGATCTCGCTGGCAAAGGCGTGGATGAGGATGCGGCTGGCGGTGGGCAAGTCGAGGCCCCGGCTCCTCATGTAGAAGACGGTATCGGCGTCGACATGCCCGGCGGTGGCGCCGTGTCCGCACTTCACGTCGTCGGCGTAGATGAGCAGGCTGGGCTTGCTGTCAACTTCGGCCTCTTCGGAGAGAAGCAGGTTCTTGTCGGTCTGCTGGGCGTCGGTTTTCTGGGCATCCTTGCGGACGGTGACGTTGCCGCCGAAAATAGCGCGGGAACGGCCATCCAGGATGCCCTTGTAGAACAGCCGGCTGGTTCCGTAGGGTTCGGCATGGTCGATGTTGATATAGTTGTCGATGTGCTGGCTGCCGGTGGTGAGGTACAGGCCGTTGAGCGCGCAGTAGGCGCCGGTTCCGGCCAGGGTTACGCCGAAGTCGTTGCGTCCCAGGGCGGCGCCCCGGGCGATGGACACGGAGGAGAAAGTGGAGTCCTTGCTTTGGTTCACCCGACTGGTGCCGACGTGGTAGGCATCCATGCCCTCCAGTAGAAGGCGATAGTGTTCCACGCTGGCCCCTTCGGCCAGGGACACTTCCGCGACCGCGTTAGTGAAGTAACGGGTTTCCTCCGGCCCGACGAAGGTTTCGATCACAGTGGCCCGAGAGTTCGCGCCGGCGGATATGACGGTACGGGGATGGGTGACCCGGGGCTGTTCCCGTCCAGTGGTGAGGTACACCAGGTTGATGACGCCGGCGTCAGTGCCGGGAGGGAGCACAATAGCCGCGCCGTCCCGCACGAAAGCGGTATTGAGGGCTACGAAGCCGTCATCCTCGGGCTGCGCCAATTTGGACAACGTCCCGTCGAGACCCGGCCCGGAGCCGATGGCTTCAGCCAGGTTATCGACCGCGAGAACATCGGACGCTCCAACGACAATCCCATTGCACAGCCCGGTTGCAACGACACCGTCCACGAACACCAATGTGCGCCAGTCCTCTTGCCACGGGGCGGACATTTGGACCGCTGCCAGGTCGATCCCGGCTTCCGCAACGCCCAATGAATGAGGGTGGGCAAAAGCTTCGCGGGCGATAGGAGCTACATTGGTGTACTTCCAGGGTTCGTTGCCGCGGCGGGCGGTGGGCAGGCCGAGGCGGGCGAAAGCGTCCCAGCCGCGGCGGCGCAGGCCGAGCAGGGCGTCCGGGCCGTCGGCCGGCTGGGCGGCGTAGGCGGCGGCGTAGTGGGGGTAGGTATCGGCGGCGGATGTGGTCGCGGTGGTCATTGGGTTTGCTCAGCAGTGGGTAGTGTGAAGGGTTCCTGGCATTGGTACTGACGGAATCCTGCGGGCGGGTGGGGTTGGCGGAGCCAGGGCAACATCCTGGCGATAAAGCGGGCAACGCTCTTCAGGTCTTGTTCCAGCAACAGTTCGTAAATCTCATAGCCTTCGTAGAAACTTTCCCACAAGCTTACGGCGGCTCGAAAGCATGAGTCCAATCGATTGTCGCGGTCTTCTTGAGGTTGATTGCGAACCAGTTCCCCGATAGCATTCTGCTTTTCGGAAAAATCACCATCACCATCCCACACGGCGGCAACGGCTTGCATGAATGCAGAGTCGCAAAGCGCAAGGGCGTTCACGAGAGTGCGCAGGTCGCGCTCGTCTGCGTAGGTTACGCCGCAATCCTTCCAGTTTTCGCCCACGGCTTTCGTGATGTCCTCGGCTGCGCCCCAGCCGTAAAGGCAGGCCGCTGCGAGCTCATTGTCTTTCCGGCAACGTTCCGCCTTGCGCATAAGGGCGAGGCTGCTGTTAGCGTACTCCAAGCATTGCGCCGACAGGCGAGCGCGGTCGGCATCGGTCAGCGCTGCCAGGGAGAAATCGGGGACTGCACTTACGGACGCAACCGAGGTAACATCGCTATCAGTTGTGACCATGGTATTCCCTCATTGTCGAGGTATGGTGCGACGGCGGCGGTAATACTGGCGAACATCTTGCGGAGGAACGGGCTGACTCAACCAGACCTGCATGGCATTGACAAATGAAATAACTTGCGTCAAGTGCGAACTCACCGCGGACCTAGCCAAGTTATTCTCATAGAAATTTTCGTGCAATGCCTGAACGTCGCGGAAAGCACTTTCAACTTGCGATGCCGGGTCAAGTGCGGCCAGCCCTTTTACCAAAGCGGTCAAGTGCCAGTGACTCCGGTGTCGTGCGCCGTGCGCTCTCCAGTTCTCTGCCACAGCCTTGATTATCTGCGCCGCCGCACCCCAGCCTTTCTCTGATGCCTGCCGTAGGTCATCGTCACGCAAGTAATCATCCGATTTGTCCATCAACTCGAAACCCGAAACCACATAATACTGGGTTTGGCGCGATAGGCGCTGCCAGTCGGCGTCGGATAGTATAGAAGAGGCGGGGTTGGCCGGCGTAGTCATCATTCATCGGCCCGCCGCTTCCGCTTCTTCCCGCACCCAGTCGTAGCCCTGGGCTTCCAGCTGTTCGGCCAGTTCGGGGCCGCCGCTGCGGACGATGCGGCCGTCCACCAGGACGTGGACCTGGTCGGGGGTGATGTAGTTGAGGATGCGCTGGTAGTGGGTTACAACCACGGTGGCGTTGTCGGGCCGGCGCAGGCGGTTCACGCCGTCGGCGACGATGCGCAGGGCGTCGATGTCCAGGCCGGAGTCGGTTTCGTCCAGCAGGGAAAGGGTGGGTTCGAGGAGGGCCATCTGCAAGACTTCGTTGCGCTTCTTTTCGCCGCCGGAGAAGCCTTCGTTGACCGAGCGGCGGACCAGTTCCGGGTCAATCTCAACCTCGGCTACTTTGGACCGGAGCAAGCGGTCGAACTCGCGGGCGCCCATTTCCTCCTCGCCCAGGTGGACGCGCTTGGCGTCCACGGCGGCTTTGAGAAACTGCCAAGCGCGGACGCCGGGGAGTTCCACCGGGTATTGGAAGGCCAGGAAGACGCCCTCGCGCGCCCGGTCCTCCGGTTCCATATCCAACAAATCCATGCCCCTATAGACGGCTTTTCCTCCGGTCACGGCGTATTCGGGGCGGCCGGCCAGGGTGTTGGCCAAGGTGCTTTTGCCGGAACCGTTTGGCCCCATGATGGCGTGTACCTCGCCGGGGTGAACCGTGAGGTTCACGCCGCGGAGGATTTCCTGCTCGTCAATGGAGACGTGGAGGTCGCGGACTTCGAGGATGGGGGAGGCGGTTTCGTGGGCGGTGGTCATTGTGGTGTGGAACGTCCTTGTGGTGGGTGGGGTGTCTGGATTCCGGCACGCCAAAGGCGCATCTGCGACTTTCGCCGGAGTATCCGTGTTGGTTGCCAAGGGTTTTCAGGCAGTGGGGGTGGGAATGACGATGTGGGGAGCGGGTTAGCCCACTGTTCCTTCGAGGCTGACCTTGAGGAGCTGGGAGGCTTCCATGGCGAACTCGAAGGGGAGTTCCTGGAAAATCCCCCGGCAGAACCCGTTGATGATCATGAAGTGGGCATCCTCGACGCCGATGCCCCGCTGTTGCAGGTAAAACATCTGGTCGTCGGACACCTTAGAGGTTGTGGCCTCGTGCTCCATTTGGGCAGTTGGGTTCTTGACCTCAATGTAGGGAACGGTGTGGGCGCCGCACTGGTCGCCGACCAGCAGGGAGTCGCACTGAGTGAAGTTGCGCGCTCCGTTGGCGGAGGGGTTGATCTTCACCAGGCCACGATAGGTCTGTTGACCCTGGCCGGCGGAAATCCCCTTGGCGACGATGGTGCTGCGAGTGTTCTTGCCGACGTGGATCATCTTGGTGCCGGTGTCGGCCTGCTGCCAGTTGTTCACCAGGGCCACCGAGTAGAACTCGCCTACGGAGTTGTCGCCTTGCAGGATGACGCTGGGGTACTTCCAGGTGATGGCGGAGCCGGTTTCCACCTGGGTCCACGAAATCTTGGAGTCGGCGCCGGCGCACTTGCCGCGCTTGGTGACGAAGTTATAGACGCCGCCCTCGCCGTTGCGGTCGCCGGGATACCAGTTTTGCAGGGTGCTGTACTTGATCTCGGCGCCTTCCAGGGCGACCAGTTCCACCACGGCGGCGTGGAGCTGGGTGGACTTCCGCATGGGGGCGGTGCAACCCTCCAGATAGCTGACGTAGGCACCCTCGTCGGCGACGATGAGCGTGCGCTCGAACTGGCCGCTGTCGGCCTGGTTGATGCGGAAGTAGGTCATCAACTCGATGGGGCATCGCACTCCCGGCGGGATGTAGGCGAAGGAACCGTCGGAGAACACGGCGGAGTTCAGCGTGGCGTAGAAATTGTCGGCGTAAGGCACCACCGAGCCGAGGTACTTCTGCACCAGGTCGGGATGGTTCTGGATGGCCTCGCTCATGGAGCAGAAGATGACGCCGGCCTTTTCCAGCTGTTCCTGGTAGGTGGTGGCTACCGAAACGCTGTCCAGCACGGCGTCCACGGCCACGCCGGCCAGACGGGCCTGCTCCTCCAGGGGGATGCCCAGCTTGCTGAAGGCTTCCAGGACTTCCGGGTCCACCTCGTCCAGGCTCTTGGGGCCGTCTTCGGCGGACTTGGGAGCGGCGTAGTAATGGATGTCCTGGTAGTCGATGGCGGGATAACTGACGTTAGCCCAGGTGGGTTCCGTATAGGTCTGGCGGGACCAGAACCGGAACGCCTTGAGTCGCCAGTCGAGCATCCACTCCGGCTCGTTTTTCTTGGCCGAGATCAGGCGAACCACGTCCTCGTTGAGGCCCTTGGGAAACGCCTCCTCCTCGATGTCAATCGTGAAACCCCACTGGTAATCCGAATCGAGTTCCTCGGAAGTGGTGTCCCTGGAAATCACGCGCTGGGCCTGGGTGGTCATCGGGCGCACATCCTTTTCCGCCAACGGTGATGTAGCGGCTTCGCGGCGGACAGTTAGGCTAATTCCCGACCATTAAGGTCAACAATTATCCTAGACCAGCGACGGGTTTCTGTCAACGGGAAAGGTAGTCTCACTATGTCGTCGTATGGAGTCGTTCCGAACAAACGCGTCAGGCGATTCCGATGTGGTTTGTTCAAGCGCCAGCTTGTTATAATTACGGCGTCGTGATGTCGGAACCCGGCGACACGCGACTAGAGTGGAATCCGTGGCGGGGGAGGCCATGCAGCCATGAGCGAGAATGTCATAGCGCGCCGCACCATCGGTGACGTTCTGGATCTGCAAGCTAAGCGGTTCCCGGACCAGGATGCCCTGGTCAACACCGACACCGGAGAGCGGTACACGTATCGCGAGTTTCGCGAGGCAGTGGAACAGTTAGGCCGTGGCCTGATGGCCATCGGGATCCGCAAAGGAGACCACGTCGGTATCTGGGCCACCAACTACACGGAGTGGGTCCTGACGCAGTTCGCCACCGCCAAAATCGGAGCGGTGCTGGTGAACGTCAACCCGGCCTACCGCACGCATGAGTTGGCGTACCTGCTGGAACAGTCGGAGGCCAACGCGCTGATCTTGATCGGCCAGTTTCGCGCCTCCGATTACGTCGCTATGGTGAACGAACAAATCCCGGAGTTGAAGGATTGCGCGCCCGGTGAGCTGCGCAGCCAGCGCTTCCCGTATTTGCGTAACGTCATTTTCATCCCGCCCCACGACGGCACCGAGCCGCCCACGCCGGCCGGGATGTGGCGTTGGGATGGTGTCCTGGGGAAGGCGGATACGGTCAGCGAGCAGGAGTTGCGCGACCGCCAGTCACAATGCGACCCGAACGATCCCATCAACATCCAGTACACCTCGGGCACGACCGGCAACCCCAAGGGAGCCATGCTCACCCACGACAATATCGTGACCAACGCCCGGCACACGGGCGACGCCATGGGACTGACCGAAACGGACCGCCTGTGCATCCCGGTGCCTTTCTACCACTGCTTCGGTTGTGTTCTGGGGACTCTGGCCTGCGTCACCCACGGTTCGGCCATGATTGTTCCGTCGGAGTACTTCGACCCGCTCAAGACGCTACAGGCGGTGGAACGGGAACGTTGCACCGCGCTGCACGGCGTGCCCACCATGTTCATCGCGCAGTTGGGCCACCCGGAATTCGATACCTTCGACCTTAGCTCGTTGCGCACGGGGATCATGGCCGGGTCGCCCTGCCCGATTGAGATTATGCGGCAGGTCATCGATCAGATGGGGGCCGACAGCATCACGATTGCCTACGGTTTGACCGAAGCGTCGCCGGTGATCACCCAGACGCTGGCCGACGACGATATTGAACGGCGGGTGTCCACGGTGGGCAAGGCCCTGCCCGACGTAGAGGTGCGCCTGATTGATCCCGAGGAGGATGGACGCGAGGTCGGGCCGGGCGAGCAGGGTGAACTCCAAACCCGCAGCTCGATGGTGATGCGGGGTTACTACAATATGCCGGAAGCCACCGCCGAGGCTATTGACGCCGACGGCTGGCTGCACACCGGGGATCTGGCCACGGTGGACGAAGCCGGTTACTACAAGATTACCGGCCGGTTGAAGGATATGATCATCCGGGGCGGCGAGAACATCTATCCTCGGGAGATTGAAGAGTTTCTCTACACCCACCCCAAAGTCGCCGACGTGCAGGTGATCGGCGTTCCTGATGAAAGGTACGGGGAAGAGGTCATGGCGTGGGTGCTGCCAAGGCCGGATACGTCCATTGACCCAGAGGAAATCCGGGAGTTCTGCCGGGGCCGCATCGCGCACTACAAGGTGCCGCGTTACGTCAGGCTGGCCGACGAATTTCCCATGACCGTAACCGGGAAGATCCAGAAGTTCCGAATGCGGGAGATGGCAGTGGTTGAATTGGGCCTGCAAGCCGCCGACAAGATTGAGACTGCCTGAAGGGTTGCAGCGGTTTGTGGCAAGCGACTGAAGACGTACTGGAGTCCATCGCCATCGGGGCCGGCATCCTGGGCACCGGGGGCGGCGGCAATCCCTACATCGGGCAGCTGCGGGCGCGGCAGGCGATCCGGCAATGGGGCCCGGTTACCGTATTGACGCCGGAAGAATTGCCGGATGACGCCAGGGTGGTCTGCGTGGGCGGTATCGGCGCGCCAACGGTGGGCATCGAAAAGGTGCGCGACTTGCAATCCTACTATGCCTTGCGGGCCATTGAGGACTACGTTGGAGAGCAGGCTACCGCGCTCATATCCAACGAGATCGGCGGCAGCAACTCGGTGGAGCCGCTGATTCCGGCGGCGCGGGCCGGGCTGCCCGTGGTGGACGCCGACGGCATGGGGCGGGCTTTTCCCGAATTTCAGATGAAGACGTTTTTCGTGTATGGCGTGCCGTGCTGCCCCATGGCGGTAGCGGACGAGAAGGGCAATTCCGCCATCGTCCGGGAGACGATCAATCCGGCCTGGGCGGAACGGTTGGCCCGGTCGCTCACCATCCAGATGGGATGCGTGGCTTGCTACGCGGTGGCTCCGATGACGACGGAACAGGTGCGACGCACCGCCGTTCCCAACACGCTGTCGCTGGCCCGTGATTTGGGCGACGCCGTGAAACGGGCCCGGGATAACGGCGATGACCCCCTGGACGCCATCCTCAGCGTTTGCCCCGGCCGGGTTCTTTTCACCGGCAAGGTGGTTGACGTGGACCGGCGCACGACGGCGGGGTTCGCGCGGGGCACGCTGACCATTGACGGGCTGGAAACCTACGCCGGCAGTCGAATGGTCATCGAGTTTCAGAACGAGAACCTGATCGCCCGGTGCGACGGGGAAATCGTCTGTACCGTGCCGGACCTGATTTGCGCCGTCGCTACCGACCTGGGGGAACCCGTTACCACCGAGCTGATGCGCTACGGTCTGCGGGTCACCATCATGGGGTTTCCCGCGCCGGAGCTGTGGATTTCGCCGGAAGGGCTGGCCGTGGCCGGGCCGCGAGCATTCGGCTACGACACCGACTACGCGCGTTTGGCCGTACAGGCGTAGAGGACGGGCGCAGTGTTCATCGGGGTTGACGTTGGCGGCACCAACACGGACGCCGTGCTGATGGACGGCGCGAATCTGGCAGCCGCCGTGAAACTGCCCACCACTGCCGACGTAACCGCCGGCATCATCAACGCGCTGACCGGGCTGTTGGCTGAATTGCCGGCCGGCGGGCGGGTGGACGCGGTGATGGTCGGCACCACGCACTTCACCAACGCCTTGCTGGAACGGCGGAACCTCGCGCCCACCGCCGTCGTGCGCTTGTCGTTGCCGGCGACGCAATTGCTGCCGCCGCTGGTGGACTGGCCGAAGGAATTGCGGGAGGCCATGGGCGGATTTACCTACATGGTCGGGGGTGGACACGAATTCGACGGCCGGGAGATTGCGCCGCTGGACCGGGATGAGTTGCGGACGGCAGTCGCCGATATGCGACGCAAAGGCGTCGGCGCGGTGGCCGTATCCGGGGTGTTTTCTCCGGTGAACACCGCCCACGAAACAGCGGCGGCGGCAATCATACAGGACGAAGCTCCCGAAATGCGCGTCTGCATCTCCCACGAAAACGGGCGGATGGGTTTGCTGGAACGGGAAAACGCGGCGGCGCTGAACGCCAGCCTGGGACATCTGGCGGCGCGGACCATCAGAGGCATTGAGGAAGCGCTGGCATCCCTGAACATCCGGGCGCCGCTTTACATGAGCCAGAACGACGGGACACTGATGGACGCCGAGTTTGCGGCGCGATTTCCGGTGTTGACCATTTCATCGGGGCCAACGAACAGTATGCGCGGCGCGGCCTGGCTGTCGGGCGTCCGGGACGGCATTGTGGTGGACGTGGGCGGAACATCCACCGACGTGGGGGCGCTGGTCAACGGATTTCCCCGGGAGGCGGCAGTGGCGGTACAGCTGGCGGGGGTTCGCACCAACTTTCGGATGCCGGATATGGTGTCAATACCGCTGGGAGGGGGATCCATTGTAGAACTGGATCCGTTGCGTATCGGGCCGGAAAGCGTGGGGTACCGGCTGTCCGAGGAAGCGCTGGTATTCGGCGGCAATACGCTGACTACGACGGATCTAGCGGTTGCCGACGGGAGAACCGACGTGGGAGACGGTCGTTTGGCGCAAAGTCTGGACGGTTCGCAGGTGGAGCGAGGCATGGCGGAAATACGGGCCCGGGTGGAGACTGCCATTGACCGGGTGAAACTCAGTTACGAGAATATTCCGGTGGTTCTGGTAGGCGGCGGCAGCATCCTGGTGGGCGACAATTTGAGCGGCGCGTCTGAGGTTTTGCGCCCGCAGCACGCGGGCGTCGCCAACGCCATCGGCGCGGCCATTGCACAGGTGGGCGGTCAGGTGGAGCGGGTCTATGACCTGGCGAGCATCGGGCGCGAGGCGGCTATCGCCGACTGTTCGGCGGCCGCTGTTGAGCGGACGGTCGCCGCCGGCGCCGAGGCTTCGTCGGTGGAGATCGTTGAAATCGACGAAGTGCCGTTGACTTACGTTCCCAGCAATGCCACGCGGGTTCGGGTCAAGGCGGTGGGCAATCTGGCCGGGTTCCCGCTTGCGCGGGAATGACGAGTTGGGTATTTTCAATGCCGAGTTAGGTATTTTCGCAGCGAAACCGCCCAATCAGGAGGTAGTGTAATGACGGCCTCGACACAAAACGGAACAATTTCGGTTGTGGTGCACGGCGCCACCGGGCGCATGGGCGCCGAAACGGTTCGGGCGGTTGCTGCCGCTGACGATATGACGTTGGTGGGGGCTACCTGTCGCACCCATCGCGGCGACGTGTTGCCGACCGCCGCCGGCGAAGTGCCCCTGTCCACCGATCTGGCAGCGATGCTGGATTCCGTGCGTCCGCAGGTTATGGTTGAGTTCACCCATGCCGACGCCTGTATGGCCGCCGCTCCACTGGCCGCGGACCGGGGCATTCACATGGTGCTGGGGGCCAGCGGCCTGAACGCGGAACAGCTGCAAACCCTGGACACCATGAGCCGGGAGCATGGCATCGGCATCATCGTCGCGCCGAATTTTGCCCTGGGCGCGGTGGTGCTGAAGAAACTGGCGGAACAGGCCGCGGCCTTTTTCGACTACGTTGACGTAGTGGAAGCGCACCACGAGATGAAGATTGACGCCCCTTCGGGCTTTTCCCTGGCCATCGCGCGCGGAATGCGGGAAGAGCGGGGGAGCGATTTCGAGCGCAATGAAACCACCGTACACCATCTGCCCGAAACTCGTGGCGGCGACGTGGGCGGCGTGGGCATCCACAGCCTGCGCCTGCCGGGCCGCAGCGCTCACCACGAGGTAATATTCGGCGCCGCCGGCCAAACCCTCAGCATCCGCCACGATACCCTGGGACGTGACTGCTATATGCCCGGCGTGCTGCGCTGCGTGCGAGAGGTTATCAACCGTCCCGGATTGACCGTGGGCCTGGAGACCGTCCTTGGGTTGTAACTGAAAGAAAGCAATCCAGTAGCCTCTGGACGCCCGTCGGCGCGGAGTGTAACCTCAACAGGCAGGTCGCGCTGCAAGCGACGGAATCGGAGGTTGTAGGCATGGAGCTTCAAGGATTGAAACTCGCCCTCGTTGGCGCCACCGGCGCCGTCGGTCAGGAGACCCTGCGTCTCATTGAGGCTCGGTATCCGAAGCATACCAACCTGAAGCTGCTGGCCTCCAAGCGTTCCGCCGGCCGCAAGCTGGAGGTCAACGGAAAGACTTTCACCGTCGAAGAGACCACCGATGACAGTTTCGACGACGCGGACCTGGTGTTTATCTCTGCCCGTACTGAAGATTCCCGCCGATTTGGTCCGGTCGCCGCGGCGGCCGGCGCAATGGTGATTGACGACTCCAGCGCGTTCCGGATGGATCCGGAAGTGCCGCTGGTGGTGCCCGAAGTCAACGGCGCGGATCTGGAATGGCACAACGGCATCGTGTCCATTCCGAACTGCTCCACCACGCCCCTGGTGATGGCGGCGCATCCCTTGCGCCAGGCCAGTCCAATCCGCCGGATTGTCGCCGACACCTACCAGTCGGTTTCCGGAGCCGGCGGCGCGGCGATGAACGAACTGCGGGAACAGACCCGCACCATTATGCACGGAGGACCAGCGGAACCGGACGCGCAACCCCAGCAAATCGCTTTCAACGTCATACCTCAAATCGACAGCTTCAACGAATCGGGATACACCCGTGAAGAGCAGAAAATGATCGATGAAAGTCGCAAGATCCTCCACGAGCCCGACCTGGCGGTTTCCGCGACCTGTGTTCGAGTTCCGGTGCTGGTGTCTCACTGTGTCGCCGCCCATCTGGAGTTTGCCGAACCCGTCTCGGTCGGCGAGGCGCGGGAATTGCTGAGCCAGATGGCCGGGGTTACGATCCAGGATGATCCGACGACTCTATCCTATCCCATGCCCGTGGACGCTGCCGGTTGCGATGATGTTTTCATCGGCCGCATTCGCAAGGACGCCTCTCACCCCAATGGATTGGCGATGTGGATCGTTACCGACAACCTCGTGAAGGGAGCTGCGCTGAACGCACTGCAAATTGCGGAGGCGGCCGTGGCGGGGAATGCGGTTCACGGCAAGACCAGTTAACCATAAACCGCTATTCCGGCCGGTAACGTTGCAATTTAGGTGGTTCAGTTTTCCGGCAACGCATTCGAGTGGCTAAAGCTGCTGCTAGGCCAACGAGATTGCCACGCTGCGCTCGCAATGACAAAAACCAAACCACCTAAAACGGAACGCTACCATTCCGGCCATCTTGATTGACAGTCAGAAACCGGAGGAATACCATGGTGGCAAGTGGTCGTGCTACATGGGGAGCTGGCGGTGCCCTGTTACCCGCAACCCGCCATAGCGGGGTGGAATCCCTCCCCCAGGCAAGGCGCAAGGGCCGATTTCCCAGGGAATGGCGCTGACGGCCGGGTCCCACGCGGCGCAGGCTCGTGAACCCCGCCAGGGCTTGACGGCAGCAACGGTAAGCGATGTCCCGCGGGCGCCGTGGGAGCGCCTGGCCCGAGCCAATCCCGACGATATGCCCCCAGGCCGCAGTCGAAGGGAGGTGCTCGGCCACTTTTCTAACCTCCGTCCATTCCCACCTCCGTCCCGTCATTCCCGCGAAAGAACGTCACCCCGTACTTGATACGGGGCGGGAATCCAGAAACACCGCCCCAATGTCCGACACCTCCACCGTAGCTTTGGCCAGGCGCCGCCCACGCAAATCGTTGGGGCAGCATTTCCTCACCGACGGCAGGACCGCCAATCGCATCGTCGCGGCCGCGCAGCCAACGGACGCTGACACGATCCTGGAAATCGGGCCGGGAACCGGATTTCTGACCCGTCGTCTCCTGGAACGCGCCGGCCGGGTCGTCGCGGTCGAGTTGGACGCCACCTTGGCCAGTGAATTGCCGGCCCGCCTGGGCGATCCTCTCAACCTGAACGTCCGTCACGGAGACGCCCGCAGCGTTGAGATCGCCGACTTGGTGGGCCGGGAAACGCCCTACAAGTTGGTTGCCAACCTGCCCTACTACGCGGCGGCTCCCATCATCCGTCGGTTCCTGGAAGCGGACACTCCGCCCACTATCCTGGTGGTGATGGTGCAGCGCGAGGTGGGGGAGGCGATGACGGCCGCTCCGGGCAAGATGACCCTGCTGTCGGTGGCAACCCAGTTCTATGCCGCTGCGTCGGTGGTGACCCAGGTTCCGCCGCGCTGCTTTCGTCCGCCGCCCAAAGTTTCTTCCACGGTGGTCAGGTTGGAGCTCCATCCGAAACCGGCCGCCCCCGTGAAAAATCGGGAAAGCTTCTTTGCGCTGGTTCGAGCGGGTTTCAGCGCGCCCCGCAAGACGTTGCGCAACTCCCTCGCCCAGGGTACTGGAGCTTCCCCGGCAGTGGTTGAAGCGGTGTCGGCTGATGTCGGAATCGATCCGATGCGACGGCCGGCCACTCTTTCGATTGCGGAATGGGCGGCGCTCGACGCCGGATGGCCCGATCAGGTTCCGCGGCGCCGTTCCCTTTAGTTTCTCTGTTAGAATCGGGGCATGGAATCCCGCCCGCTGCACATCCCGGCTTATGCCAAAATCAATCTTTCCCTTGAGGTAACCGGCCGGCGAGATGACGGCTACCACGACGTCGTCACTATCCTCCAAACGGTGGATCTGGCGGATACACTCACGTTGTCGATGGCCGACGAACTGGTGGTTACGTGCGACGACCCGGAATTGCAGGGCAAGGACAATATCGTCTGGGCCGCCGCGGCCAGGTTAGCGGAACGAGCCGGCATCCCGCCGCAGGCCCGCATCCATGTGTCGAAGCGCATACCCGTGGCGGCCGGACTGGGCGGAGGGTCGGCGGACGCTGCATCCGCGCTATTGGGCCTGAATCGGCTCTGGAGATTAGGGTTGGCGGCCGGCAACTTGGTGTCAATCGCTGCTGAATTGGGGTCGGATGTACCGTTTCTGATCACGGGCGGCGGCGCCCTTGGCGCCGGACGGGGCGATGAAATAACCATGCTCCCGGATTTGCCGGCCATTGACGTGCTGGTGGTTGCGCCAGCGGAAACCATTCCCGCCAAGACGCCGTCTTTATACCGCGCTCTGACGCCCGACGATTTTTCCGATGGCCGTCACACGAAACGACTCGCTGAAGGACTAACCATCCATCCGTTGACCACGAACCTTTGCCGGAACGCTTTCGAGCGTCCGGCCAGAGCAATCTTTCCCGGCCTGGCCGGCGTATGGGATAAAGTAGCGGCAGTGACCAGGCATCCGCCTCGCCTGTCCGGGGCCGGGCCGGCGCTGTTTTGCCTCCCGTCTTCGGAAAATGAGCGGACGCGGGTCGCTGCCGCCTTGCAGGGCACGGGCGCGACAGCGTACCTTGTGCGAACGATTTCACCACCGGCTGACGCTGGCATGGACCAAAAAGTTTAGGGAGACACCACACTCCGATGGACATTCTTGCCGTATTGAGCATTCCTTTCGACCCGGACATCATACGTACCGCCGGGTTCATTCTCTCCTGGCATGGCTTCTTTACCTTTGTCGCCGTGGCGGTGGCCGTGTATCTCACCTGGCGTTGGGGCCGGCGTGAGGGGTTGGACGGAGACGCCATCCTGTCGGTTTCGACCTGGTGCATCATCGGCGGCATCATCGGAGCGCGCATATTGCACGTGGTCGATTTCTGGGACGACGTGTACCAGTACGACCCGATGCGCATCCTCTACTTCTGGAACGGAGGAATCGCCATTTTCGGCGCGTATCTGGGCGGGTTCGCTGGAGGGGCCGTGTACATCACCATGCGCAACGCTCCCGCGCTGCATCGTGCCTGCGACAACGCTGCCCTGCGGTGGACGGGAATGCACCGGCCTTTTCCGCAGATGCCGTCGGTGGCCCATCTCGCCGACGTAGCCGCTCCCGCGTTGCTCATTGCCCTGGCCATCGGCCGCATCGGCGATGTGATCAACGGCGAGCATTGGTCCAGCTTCTCCGACCTTCCCTGGGCCTGGGTGTACACCGACCCCGACAGCCTGGGCTACGGGAGGCCGGCCTCCCATCCGGCAGTGGCCTACGAGCTGATCTTCTGCCTGGTCTGGGCAGGCGTCTTGTGGTGGTTGAAGGACCGTATCAGTCCCCGGGGAATGCTGTTTGCCCTGTTCTTCGCTGGCTATTCGGCGGGCCGCTTCTTCATTTCCTTCGTGCGCCAGGAGCAAAACACCTACATATTCGGATTCAACGAGGCCCAGCTGGTGGCCCTGGCCGTGATGCTGGTGACGGTGCCGCTCCTGATTTACCGCGCCCGCCTGGTACGGCGGTCCGACCGCCGCCGGGAAACCGTTGCCGCCGCCGAGGCGGAAGAAGCGTAGAAAAGCATCGCTACCCGGAGTTCACGGCGTCCCTTGGGCGCGGGCGAATATCGGCCCCAGCTCAACGGCGACGCCGGGCATGGCGTCCGACGTCAGAGTATCCGCAGCGTTGAACGTCCGCACCGGCGTCAGGGCGGTTCCGTCGCCGGCGTGGATGACCACCGTGGCTTCATCCAGGTCAACTATCCACACTTCCCGCACGCCGTTGGCGGCATAGACCGGGAGCTTCTCGTTGAGGTCCCTGCGCCGTGTGGAATCGGAAAGTATCTCGACCACTACATCCGGCGCGCCGGTGGCGCCAAGCCGCTCCAGGATGTGCCGCCGCTCGTTGGACACGAACAGCAGGTCGGGCTGGTAGGTGTTGAACTCGTCAATATGCACGTCGTAGGGCGGGCCGAAAATTTCGCCGAGGCCAAGCGCGTTCACCTGAGTCCCCAGAGGCAGGAACAGCTGATACAGGAAAACTTGATGCGAGAGGGTAGCGCCAGACATTTCGACGAGTTCTCCGTTGATGAGCTGGTAGCGCGGCCCGTCGGGAACCGGCGGCGTCATCGCCATGTAGTCCGCGTTGGTCAACTTGACCCGAGGTTTCGCTTTGGGCTGGGTCATCAGGTTGCCTCCATTGGGCCGGGTACGCTACGGCGTAGCCAAGGCGCGGGCGAATATCGCCCCCAACTCAATGGCAACGCCCGGCATTGCGTCCGAGGTCAGAGTGTCGGCGGCAGTAAGTACGGTTGAGAGCGTTGTGGCGTCACCAGCATAAATAGACAAGGTACGGGCGTCCAAATCTACGACCCACACTTCGCGCACGCCGGCGTTGACATAGACCGGGAGCTTCCGGTTCAGATCGTGCCGGCGGGTGGATTCGGAGAGTATTTCAACTACCACGTCGGGCGCTCCCGTAATCCCGCTGTTCCCGATGATATGCCGCCGCGCATTGGACACAAACAGCGAGTCCGGTTGGTACGTGTTGAATTGATCGATATGCACGTCATAGGGCGGGATGCGAATTTCCCCAATGCTCAAGGCCTCCGTCTGTAGCAGCAGCCCCGAGCAGAGCCACATTAAAAAGACTTGATGGGGGTCACTGGCTCCGGCCATCTCAATCAGCTCTCCGTTGATAAGTTGGTAACGGGGGCCGGTATTCGCCGGCGGCGTCATCGCCAGGTAGTCCGCATTGGTCAACTTGACCCGCGGTTTCGCTTTGGGCTGGGTCATGGAAGCTCCTCCTTCCGCCGGCTGTCGCAATTATACCGCCGGCCGCAAATCGTCAATGCGCAGGTAGGTTCGCCGCTCTCCGCGATAACTGTCCTCAGCCAACTGATACACCAAGTCCACCGCGTCGTACCCACCCCAATCGCCGGCGTAGTTCCAGGCCAGCGCGTCAATGGCGCGGCCTCCGCTGCTGACTTGCAGCTTGAGGTGCTGTCCGTTCCCGCCGACGTAGCCCCATTGTTGGACGCGGGCGCGGCGGGTCAGGTAGCGGGGCGTGGGATTGTCCTTTCCGAAAGGCTCCAGTTGCTGCCGCAGTTTCGTCAGCGTTGGATCGATGATTTCCTCAAGAGAACCTTCAGCGTGGATTTCCAGCGTCGGTTCGGGGCCGAACAGACCTTGTTCGGCGTTGGCGATGTGTATGAGCCGTTCGGTCACCAGTGGGAAATCGCGTTTATTGACGGTGAACCCGGCGGCGGCGCTGTGGCCTCCGTACCGCACCAGCAAGTCCTCGCATCGGGAAATGGCCTCAATCAGATTGAACGCGCCGGCGCTGCGCGCGCTGGCTACCAGGTGTTCGTCATCGGTACTGGCTAGCGCGACGGTGGGGCGATTGAATAATTCCACCAGGCGGGATGCCACCAACCCATTGATGCCGGGCGTATAAGCTTCATCGTGGGTGATGATGATGGCCGGCAAATGACCGTCGGACAGCACCCGGTCAATGGCGATCTCGGTGGCGCGGGCCGTCAACTCCCGGCGCTGGGTGTTGAATTGCTCCAGTCGCGCGGTAAGCCGCTCGGCCTCTTGCGAATCCCGGGCCAGCAGCAGGTTCAACGACGTCTCCGGGTGAGCCATGCGGCCCGAGGCGTTGAGGCGCGGCGCGAGTTGAAACGAGACGTGCTCGGCCCGTATCGGTTTTTTCTCCAGGTTGACGCGCCGTAACAGGGCGCGGAGACCGGGCCGCTGGGTATCGGGCAAAAACGCCAGGCCGCGCTGCACCAGATAACGGTTCTCATCAAGCAACGGCACCAGGTCGGCCACCGTACCCAGGGCGGCCAACTCCATCAGGGACGGATCCGGCGGTTCTCCCAGATATTCCAGTAAAGCCGCGGCCAGTTTGTAGGCGATGCCGGCGCCGCACAGTTCCGGGAAAGGGTATTGATTGCCCGGCATCCTGGGGTTGACGATGGCGATGGCTTGGGGCCGTTGGGGTGGCGGCACGTGGTGGTCGGTGATGATGACGTCGGCCCCCTGTTCGGCGGCCAGGGCCACTTCGGCGGCGTCGCTGACGCCACAGTCCACCGTAACCACCAGCGTAGCGCCCTGAGCCGCGAGCTTCGCCACGGCGCCGGAGTTCATGCCGTGGCCTTCGGACACCGGATCGGGGAGGTAGGGAATGACGCGGCACCCCAATCGGTCCAGCGTTTCGCACAAAATAGCCGTGCCCGTGATCCCGTCCACGTCAAAATCGCCGAACACGGCCACCGTTTCACGATCTCTGGCCGCCGCGGCCAACCGTGGCAACGCATCGCTGATGCCGGCCAGCAACCCGGGATCGTATGGAACCCCGGGCGGGTTCAAGAAACTTTCCAGCGTTGCCGTATCGGCTATGCCGCGGGAGAGCAGTAATTGCACCGCAGCGGGCGGCAAATCCGGGGGTAACCGGTGCCCCTCAACCGGCGGCGGCAACAGCCATCGTTTGGGTGGAGGATTGAGCCGGCGCGCTACACTGGCCACACTGGTCACAGATCGGCGCGCGCCAGAACAATTACCGAGTTGTGTCCGCCGAATCCAAAGGAGTTGCTGAGCGCCACGTTCATGTCCGCCGCCCGGGCCGTGTTGGGAACGTAGTCCAGGTCGCACTCTTCATCGGGTTCGTCCAGGTTGATCGTGGGCGGCATCAATCCCTGGCGCATCGCCATGACGCAAACGACGGCTTCCAATGCGCCGCCGGCGCCCAGCAAGTGCCCGGTCATGCTCTTGGTGCTGCTTACGGGAATCCGGTAGGCGTGCTCCCCCAATGCCAGCTTCAGCGCCTTGGTCTCGTGCCAGTCGTTCAGCGGCGTCGAAGTGCCATGGGCGTTGAGGTAATCAACGTCCTCCGGGGTCAACCCGGCCGACGCCAGCGCGGCGGTAACGGCGGCGGCCGCGCTCTGGCCCGTTGGATTGGGCTCGGTGAGATGGTGGGAGTCGCTGGTAGCCGCGTAACCGCGCAGTTCGGCCAGGGGTTTCGCGCCCCGCGTGGCGGCGTGCTCCGCGCTCTCCAGCACCATCACGGCCGCGCCCTCGGCCAGCACGAAACCGTCCCGGTGACGGTTGAACGGTTGGCTGGCCTGTTTCGGGTTGTCATTCTGTCGTGACAGCGCCCGCAGGGCGTTGAAACCGGCCACCGATAGCGGCGCGATGGGCGCTTCCGCCCCACCGGCCAGCACTACCTCCGCCTTCCCGTGACGGATGAGGTCCCAGCCGGTTCCGATGGCATCGGCCCCACTGCTACAGGATGAAGTTATGCAGTAGTTGGCGCCCATGGCGCCGGTCACCATGGAAACTTGCGCCGACCCCATGTCGGCCAGCATCATCGGAATCAGGAACGGCGTAACCCGCCGGGGGCCCCGTTCCAGGAGCACCTGGTGCTGTTCCGTCAACGTGCTGATGCCGCCAATGCCGCTGCCAATGACCGCGTGGACGCTGTAGCGATCCATGCCCCGTGGGTTAAGGTCGGCCTGGCGGCAGGCTTCCTGGGCCGCAACAGCCGCGAACTGAGCGAAGCGGTCCATGCGGCGCGCTTCTTTGCGGTCAAGATAATTTTCCGCGTTGAACCCTTTGACTTCGGCGGCGAACCGAGTGTCGAAGGCTTCCGCGTCGAAGCCGGTGATGTAATCGATCCCCGACTGGCCGGCGGCAATAGCGTCCCAAGTGTCGGATACGTCTAACCCCAGCGGGCTGACCATACCCAGTCCCGTTACCACCACCCGCCGGTCCGGGGCGCCGTTGTCGGTCATGCTATCTCGCTCGATTCGGATTGCGGCGCTGGCCGGCGGACTCGAGGACGCCGTTCAGCATTTCGGTAACCTCGTTCACGCGGACAGAAATGTTGGCGGCGACGTCTTTACTGCCGCTGTCCGCCCGCTCGGCGTAGTTACGCAACGCCTCCGACGCTTCGTTGATGTGAGTGCGAAGGTTGTCCATGAAATCCGACCCCATATTGGACAGGGGCTGGCTGACCGAGCGCAGCGTGTCAGACAATTCGGTGACGCGCTGATTGAGGTGTTCCCCGAACTCCTTGCCCGCCTGTTCCACCTGATACGACCAATTCCGCATCGTTTCGGTGGTTTCGGACAAATCCTGCACGCTGCGCGCCTGGCGCAGTCGGTAGTTGCCCAGGATGCGGAAAATGCGGCCGTACAACGCATCGATGGACGTGAGTTTCGCGCTGTACCGGTCGAACAGTTCGCGGCTTTCGGCCATGGTCCAGCGCTCGTCTTCGTGAACGAACTGGCGACCGGTGTAAAGCTCGTAGGGCCGCATCTCGCCTTCCTGGAGCGGTTCCCCGTTGGCGTTCAGCGGCTTCAGGCTCCAGTTGGACGTGGCGGGCAACGGAGTCAGCAGGTTAGCCGTTTGGTAGCGGCTGTGCTGGGTAACCCAGTCCGCCAGCGTCATGATCGATTCCTCGGTGTCGTAAGGCAACCCGATGATGGTCATGGCGACAACGGAGAATCCCTTCTCGTTGAGCCGCACCAGATCCCTTTCCATCTGGCCGGGTTCCTGGCGTTTGCGGACGGCGGCCAGGCTTTCGGCGTTGTTGGACTCTACACCCAAGTAGAGCATCTTGACGTTTGCTTCCAGCAACGCGTCGGACAGTTCCTCGTCCTGCCCGATTTCGGCCCGTGCCTGGCAGATCATGTTCATGGAGTCGGTCCTGCCCATCCAGCCCTTCAATCTTTCCAACCGCTCATTGCGGAACTTGACCGCGCGCAGCGGCGGGGTGTGCAGGTCGTCAGAGATGAAGACGTTGAATTTGCCGTTCCGGCCGGTGTGGATCAGGCCGTCGGCGGCCAAGTCTTCCAGCTGCTCCAATCGCCTGAACTCGGTTTCCCGGTCGATGAGGCGATAACCCAGGAACTGTTGAATGACCTGGCAGTAGGAGCAATTTTCGGTACAGCCTCGCACCGTTTCCAACACCGCTCCGGCCATGGGGTTCGCCGGCGACAGCCCGCGGATTGAGCGGAAATCGGGAAGGGGAACGAAATCGGGAGCGACCAGACCCTTGCGACGGGTCTGAACCAGATGACCATCCCGCATGAACGAGATGCCGGCCACGCGCTCCAGATAGGCGTACTTGCGATCATCGCGCCAGGTCAGCAGGATATCGCACAGCTGCCCGATGATGTCTTCGCCCTCCCGATTGACGATGACATCGAACCCGCCGCGCTCAATCGCTTCCTCAGGCAGAGGACTCAGCTGCGGCCCACCGCCCAGGACCACCAGATCGGGATGAAACTGCCGGGCTTCCCGGGCTATTTCGTAGGCGCGGGGCGTCTCGTTGATGAGCGAAGTGATCATCAGGACGTCGATCCCGTCCAAGTCTTGGTCCGGATCCATGCGGCCCAATCGGTCTTCAAACCAGATGTCCCGCTCATATACGTAAGGGCCGTCCCATTGCGCCAGGGCACCGGACAGAAACAGCATCCCCTGGCGGGGTATGGCAATGTACTCAAAGTTGCCGCCGGCCGATGCCGGCTGCACCATCATCACCCGACGTGTGCGGTCACCCCTGGGTTGTATGGAAACCGGGGAAACGGCGGCGGGAGCGCCGTCAAATTTATTGTCGAGCAGTCCAATAACGCTCATTTGGCTCACGTACTCCGATGCTTGGGGACAGGGAGCGGCTTGACGATTTCTTCCAACACGCTTCTGGACGCCATTATACAACATGGATGTCAACGCCGGGATACTCCGCCCGACGACCTTAACGCGACCGAAAATGGGGAACAATGTCTTTGGCAATTACCTCCAGATGGCGGCGGCGGTCCTCCGGAGGCGCGGCGATGCTGAAGATTATGTAGCGAGCTCCGGCGTCGATGTACTCCTGCAACCTCTCAATGCACATTTTGGGCGTGCCCAGCAGGCAGTAACGCCTCACGATATTGATGAACTCGCCACCGTAGACGTACTGGTTGCCCAGGGATGCGGCGGCCGTCCGGGCGGCCTGCTCCTCGGTGGGCGCAATGGTGATGTAGGGAAAGAACGCCCATTGAAAACCGGATAGGTCGCGCCCTTCTTCGCCGGCAAAGGCGTTGATCTTCTCGACGCTATCCGCGTATCTTTCGGGACTGTAGAAATAAGGCAGCCACCCGTCCCCGAAACGCACGGCCCGGCGCATGGCCGCGTCTCGTCGGCCGGCCACCCACACCGGAGGATGGGGTTGCTGGGTTGGTTTCGGGTTAATGGCGGCCTCATCCAAGGTGTAATGCCGGCCGCGCATCGTCACGGAGTCGTCGGTCCACAGGCGCCGGAGCCCTTCGAGGCATTCATCCGTCCGGCGTCCGCGATGCCGGATGTTGATGCCGGCGTTCTCGTACTCCATGGCAAACTCGCCCCCGACGCCGACGCCCAGCGTAAGCCGCCCGCCGGATGCGATGTCCAACGTCGCCGTCATGCGCGCCAGCATCAACGGATGGTAAAAGGGAGCCAGGGTGACTGAGGTAAGTATCCGCATCCGCTCGGTGGCGCCGGCCGCCACGGCCAGAAGGGGCAGCGCGGCGTGGGTAGGTCCGGGCGGACGCCCGCGCATGAAGTGCTCTCCCGCTCCCATGAACTCGAAACCCAGCTCTTCCATCAGCCGGGCCTGTTCCACGGTGCGGTGGGCGGGCAAGGCCATGCTGGCGCCGAAATGCAATGCGCCGGCATTGCCGGAACTCGGTGTATTGGATGCGGATGAAGTCATGTTTCCGGTTCGAGTTACTGCGCCGGATGCCGTCAGTTTCCTGAAGTCGCCGTATTGTACGATACCGTATGCCGTTGGTGAAGGCTACGACGATGATATACTGAATGCAGGCCGTTCCTCCCGCATTTTGCTGACCTTAATCATGACTGTTCTGGTAACCGGCGCCACCGGGCTATTGGGCCGCCGCGTCGTTGCGCGTCTCCTTGGCGCCGGACATTCCGTGAGGACGATGGTGCGCCGCCCCGGCAGCGAGAGCGTTTTCGCCAACCCCCCAACGGAAGTCTGCTACGGCGACGTAACCGACCCCGACGCGCTCACCGAAGCCTGCCGCGACATCTCCGAGGTGATCCACCTGGTGGCGGTGATCCGCGGCGGCGAGCGGCAGTTCGACGCCATCAACCGGCAGGGCGCCGCCAACGTGGCCGCCGCCGCCAAAGAAGCCGGTTCGGTGCGCCGTTTCATCCACGTCAGCGCGTTGGGCGCGGCCGACAACCCGCGCCTACGCTATCTATACTCCAAGTGGCAGGGCGAGCAGGAAGTGATTGCCAGCGGACTGCCCCACGTCATCATCCGACCCTCCTTGATTTTCGGGCCCGGCGACGAATTCACCACGGCGGTGGCCGCGCTGGTTCGGACCATGCCAATCACCCCAGTCATCGGCTCCGGCAACAATCGGCTCCAACCCATACACGTGGATGACGTGGCGCGGTGCATCGTGTCATCCGTCGGCGGGAATATCCGGGGCAGCCGGATTTTGGAAATTGGAGGACCGCAACGCCTGTCGTACAATGAAATCGTCGGCATCGTGGCCCGCGCCATGGGCAAAAAAAGGCTGCGGCTGAACATCCCCTTATGGAAAATCCGTCCTATGGTGGCGGCCATGGACATCATCACGCCACACGCGCCGATCAACCGCGCCATGCTGCAACTGGTGACGCTGCGCAATGTCGCGGAACCCGACTCGGTGGAGCGCGTCTTCGGATTCCGGCCCCGGCCCCTGGCCGGCAATCTTGACCACGTGAACGACATCACTTTCGGCGATGCCCTCCGCCTCAACCTGGGGATGGCTTCCCGCCGTTGACGTCCGCCATGCTCCAGTCCTACCAAGATGCGGTGGCGCGCCTCCTATCCCTCGTTGACCACGAGCGCGTAACGCCGTCCCTGCCCCGGCAGAAGCGCATTTACGACCTGCACAACGTAGAGCGGCTGCTGGAACGGATGGGCGCGCCGCACCGCCGGCCCGGCATCGTCCACGTCGCCGGCACCAAGGGCAAGGGCAGCACGGCGGCGATGGTGGAGTCAATACTCCGCGCGGCGGGCTACTCAACCGGGTTCTATTCGTCGCCGCATTTGCACTCTTTTTGCGAGCGCATCCGAAGAGAGGGGCAGCCGGTTTCACCGCAGCGTTTCGCAGACTTGACCGAAAGCGTGTGGCCCCACCATCTTGACAACGCGGATGACCCGAAAGCCGGCCCGGCCACGCTGTTCGAATACCTGACCGCCATGGCCTTCCAATGTTTCGCCGAGGACAGCACGGACGCCAGCGTGATCGAGGTGGGACTGGGCGGCCGCCTGGACGCCACCAACGTGGTAACCCCGGCGGTGAGCGTGATTACCCCGGTGAGCCTGGACCACACGGCAATCCTGGGCGATACCATCGGTGAGATTGCCGCCGACAAAGCCGGCATCATCAAGCCCGGGGTTCCCGTCGTCGTAGCCCCGCAGTTTCCCGAGGCCGAATCCGTTATCCAGGCCACCGCCGGCGAGCAGTCCGCTCCGGTCGTCTGGGTTGGCAACGCCGTTACCTGGGAAATCGCATCAGCTTCTATCGACGGTCAGGAACTCACGGTCCACGGCCAGCGGGATACTTATCAGGTGAATTTGCCGCTGTTGGGCGGCTTCCAGGGCGTCAACGCCGCCGTGGCGGTTGGCGCGGTTGAGGCTTTTGCCGACGCCGGGTATCCGGTGAACCGCCAAGCCGTTACGGATGGCCTGGCGACGGTTGAATGGCCCGGCCGGCTGGAGGCGCTGCGGCATTCCCCCACCGTGATTGCCGATGGCGCCCACAACGACCATTCCATGGCAACCCTTCTGAACACCCTGCCGGCCTATGCGCCGGACCGCCGCCTGCTGGCGGTAGTGGGATTCTCCCGCGACAAGCGGGTGGACGCCATGGTCGAGCTGCTGGCCCAACGCTGCCACCGGGTCATTGCCACCCGTTCCCGGCATCCCCGCTCCATGCGTCCCACGGAAATCGCGGACGTATTCCTGGCCCACGGCATGGCTCCCGACCGGGTTACCGCCGTCTCCAACGTCGGCGACGCCCTGGATCTGGCGCTGGACAAGGCCGGCCCCGACGATCTGACCCTGGTTACCGGCTCCCTGTTCGTCGTCGCGGAGGCGCGGGAAACGATGCTGGGCATCGCCCCGGAGATTTACCCCGACTTGCTGCCGCCGGATCTGCGGTGAACGGCCATCCACTGCTGGAATCGTAACGATGATGGACAACGGAGCTGAAACCGGCCGCCCCCGCCGGCGCGTAGTGGTCACCGGGCTGGGCGCGATTACCCCGCTGGGCCTGACGCCCGATGACTTCTGGGCCAACCTGGTCGCCGGCGTATCCGGCATCGGCCCAATGACTCTGTGCGACCCCACCGACTACCCCTGCCAGATTGCCGGCCAGGCCGACGACTTCAACCCGGAAGACTACATCCCCCGCCGCGAAGCCCGGCGGATGGCCCGGTTTTCCCAAATGGCCGTGGCCGCGGCGTTGCAGGCAGTGCCCGACGCCGGGCTGGACCTGGGCCGCGAAGACCCCTATCGCGTGGGCGTGCTGTTGGGCAACGGCAACGGCGGCTTTCCAACGCTGGAAGAGAACTGCCGCATCCTGGCCGACCGGGGCGGTATGCGGATGTCTCCCTTCTTTTTCCCCATGATTTTGCCCAACATGGCGGCGGCCAACGTGAGCCAGTACGTCGGCGCCCACGGCTACAACTCCACGTCAACCACCGCCTGCGCCGCGTCCAACAACGCCATCGGCGAAGCTTTGCAGGCCATTCGGCACGGCGTCGCCGACGTGATGCTCACCGGCGGAGCCGAGGCCGGCATCAGCCAGCTGGGCCTGGCCGGGTTCGCCGTAATGCGCGCCCTCAGCGCCCGCAACGACGAGCCACACCGCGCCAGCCGGCCCTTTGACGCGGAACGGGATGGGTTCGTGCCGGCCGAAGGGGCCGGCATCCTCATCCTGGAAGAGCTGGAACGCGCCAAATCCCGGGGCGCGAACATCCTCTGCGAAGTGGCCGGGTTCGGCGCCACCGCCGACGCTGGACACCTGGTGCAACCCCAGGAGACCGGAGCCAGCGCGGCCCGGGCCATGTCCGACGCCCTTTCCGACGCGGGGCTGTCCACCGGGGACGTGGACTACATCAACGCTCACGGCACCTCCACTCCCCTCAACGACGCGGTGGAAACCGTCGCCATCAAGCGCCTGTTCCAGGACGCCGCCTACCGGATCCCGGTGAGCAGCACCAAGGGCATGATCGGCCACGCCCTGGGCGCGTCGGGCGCGCTGGAAGCCGTGGCCTGTGTCAAGACCATCGTTGATCAGCGCATCCACCCGACCGTCAACCAGGAAACCCCCGACCCCGAGTGCGATCTGGACTACGTGCCCAATCAGGCCCGGGATGCTGACGTGGCGGTGGTCCTGTCCAACGCTTTCGGCTTCGGCGGCCAGAACGCCTGCCTGGTCTTCCGTCGTTACCAGGACTAGGTCCCGTTAGACATTTCGGCAATTATAACCCAAAGTAGCAAATCTTAATCAGAACATCCGACCTGGACGCCTGACCCAGAACCCACCCCGTCCGCACCGTCCCCAGCCAATCCCAGATCCGCCATGCACAACCCGGCCGCAAAGTCAATCCCACCGTTAAACCTGCGCTCTACTAACTCAAATTTGCCTTTGAGCCTACCGTTGTGCAGCCGACTGAAAGTACAACCCGTCCTCTCGCGCCTGGGCCATTCCTTCGCCGGACTGTTGGTTCAAGCGGGGTAGCAGCGTTTCGATGAAAATCGCTTCGATCAGGCTCACCACGCTTTTGAACGTCGCATTTTCGGGGGGTTGCTGTAGTTGCCCGTCTTCCGACACGGGCTTGAAACCGAACCACGAGAAACTGTCCCAATAGACGGTCTTCCTGGGGTCGTCGTGGTGGCTCTTCAACCGGGTGAGAAGTCCGTATCTGGCCGTTGGCGTGAAGGTCTTGCCGATGTACATTACCTCTCTTCTGCCGTCGTGGAGAAAGTACAAGCCGTCTTGGTCTGCGAAATCAACAGCAATGGCGTCCTTGCTCTGTTGGCCGTAAAGGGTTTTGCCGGTATCCCAGTTCACCAAATCCCGTTGCCAAAACAGCCCGAACGCTGCGATTTTGATGATTTCGCTGTCGTCCGCTGCCGCTTCTTCGTCCCTGATCTCACTGTTGAATTTCTGGGCTTTCTCGGCCAAGGCGTACCAGCCCCTTTGATTGTCGATTGCCTGAACACGCCTGCCGCCCCTCGCTGACATAAGATCGCGCAGGGTTTTGTTAGCGATGGCCTGCGGATTTGCGGTTCTTGTTTCAAATCCTCGCTCTAGAATCCGTTGTGCAATTTCGGTATAGTGAAGTGGATCTGGGGCTTCCCGCAAAACTTCCAAGACGGCGGCTTCCCAGGTTGTATTTCGGCTGGTCATTGGAACCTCCTCGCGTCCTCTGGATCGACTTCTCGCTACAACGCACGGGTTTAGTGGGTTTGGCGTCTACTAATACAGGTAGGGTTCGCAAAAATCCTCAAAGTCCCCGTGGAGGTCAACGAAATCGCCGGCCAGATTTTTCAATTGTCTTTGGATTTTGCGGTTGCTGGACTGCTCGAAGTTAGTGTGGAACTCGGTAAGTTCTACACCAAAATCTTCAATAGAACGGTGTAATTTCTCGGATTTCGATGTAAGACGGGGATTGCTGTACCAACGCTCCGTGAACGGTGCCGCAGCAAATTCAGCGTAGAATTGAACCTGACGCAAATTCCCTGGGTTATCTAGGCCGGCATTGGCGTAATTCACCGCTTCGTAAAGTTCGCTGTCAACATGGCTGATTATTGTAGCCATATTGAGGCACCATGCGTTATTATCTTCCCACTCATTCTTCTTTTCAATTTCTTCGGATCGTTTTTCGGCTTCCTTGGTCTGCTGTTTGACTTCTTTTCTTGAGATATTTTCTGCATCTGTGTATTGCTGCGCTACCTCTTGGCTCTGTTTTGTTTCCTGAGTTTGGTTCGTCTCTGGTTCAACTGCCGCACCACAAGCCAGGGTCAGCGTTAGAGCGAGGGCGAGAACGAGGAGGGCACTACGCATCGTCAGACCCCCTTTCACCGTCAATCCGCTCGCCGATGATGAGCAGGCCTTGGACTTCGTAAGAAAATCCGAGGGTCACTAACGCACGCAAAAAATTGAGCAACTTCTTGCCGAGGCTGAAGCTGTCCGGGACGATGAACGCCACCCGGTAGCCGTCGCGTTCCAGTTCTGGCAGGACCCGTTCCAGAGCGCTGCCTTGGCTTTCGCCTCGGAATATCGCTAACCAACCACCCTGGCTAGCGACCCGAATTTGGACGTTCAGGGGTCGATTTCTGGACGCCATCGTGGAACCTCCTTGCGCTCTCTGGTTACGGCTTACCTGCCACAGTTCACCGAATCCTATGCAAGCCACGCAAGGAGGCAAAGCGCGTAAGTCCGTACCAGCCTCGGCACGGCTTGCATATTCGGTTCCGCCCTTTCCTCAAGGCGGACGTGAACTGTGGCGATTAGGACAATAGCCGACGGTTCAGGAGGTGTCAAGGTAGGCGGGATTGACCGGTTCGCAACAAAAAGCCCGGCCAGAAATTGACCGGGCGCTGGGGTGGCTGGTATCCTATCTACGCTTCTGCCAGCGAAAATCAGGAGGCGGTCATGAGCCTAGTGCGCAAGGTCTGGTTTTCAACCCGTAGGCTGATTACGTACCACATTTATCCCAATTGTGGTGCTGCCGAAAACATCCAATCAGAGAACGAATCTACGACGTGGGTAGAGGTAGACGAGGACGGATACCCCATGGACTTACCAGAAACAGCTACGCTCTGCGGTATTTGCAGGGACACGTTTCAAGTCAATAAATCACATGACCCGTTCAATGATGAAGATACATTCCGATATTTAGTTTAGAAAAAATCAACGATCCAGTAGGGCTTGTGAGGTTTGCCTCTATAGTAATCCCAAACAAGTTGCATTCTATTGATCTTGAGACCATTTTCAGCTGCGATTCTCTCTACACGTCTGGCAACATTGTACTCACCTACAAAGCAAATCTTATGGTATAGATCAACAGGCAGCCAATCGTAATGCATAAATATCTCAACGCCGTTTTCTTCAAATAAGACTACTTTATCTTCTACGGTGGCATATGGTTTGGTAGTGGTTTCGGGCGTTTCTTGTGTCATGTGCTTATACCTCTCTTTATGAACGGTCTGGGTCAAGTGTTCAGGTCAGGCGTCCCGGTCGGATGTGCTAGAGGTTTCCCTAGATTTTTAGAGGTTTGCTACTTTGGGTTATAATTCCCGACATTTCCCATCATTCGCCGGGCCGGGTCGGGCAATGGTCGTACCGGCGGGCGCGGCACGGCCCCGGACTGTGCCAGTATCTGGGCGTCCAGTCGGTCGGTCTTGGCCAGCCGTCCGGTGGCCTTGGCAAAGTCCCGTGCCTGATGGGGGTTGATCCGCCAGGCGGACGGCGGCCAACTCCGCCACCAGTGCGGTTTCCAGCCCGCCGGCGGCCGCCACGATGATCCAGGCCGGCTGCGCTTCGGCCAGTTCCGCAGTCAGCTTCGCCAGTCCGGCGTCAGTGTACTCCACGTGCCAGGCTTGGCCCGCCGGATACCGCCAACAGTCCAGGGCCCTCATTGGACACGTCGATGCCGATGATTGTTGCTACGGTCATGATGTCTTACACTCCATGTACCTTCGGTATGCCAAGTCCCGGACTACCCCGTTGTTCCAAGATACAAGGATTTGCAGGATTGGAAGCGTACTGCCCGAAAATGGTTTCGACCCAGCAAATCCTGCTCACGGGAGCCACTGGTTATATCGGCCGGCGGCTGTTGCGGGTCCTGGAGTCCAGCGGCCATCATGTCCGCTGCCTGGCCCGCCGGCCGGAATACCTGCGGGAGCGGGTATCGGATGCTACGGAGGTAGTTAAGGGCGATTTGCTCGACCGCGATTCCCTGTTAGCCGCCATGGACAGCATCCACACCGCCTACTATCTGGTGCATTCCCTGGGGTCGGGCGGCGATTTCGCCGACGAGGAACGGCAGTGCGCCCGGAATTTCGCCGACGCCGCGAGACAGGCCGGTGTGTCTCGCATAATCTACCTGGGCGGCCTGGGGGTGGACGCGCCGAATCTGTCCGAACACCTGCGTAGCCGGGGGCAGGTGGGCGACGTGCTGCGCGGTTCGGGTATTCCGACGCTGGAGTTTCGCGCGTCCATCGTCATCGGCTCCGGCAGCGTGTCCTTTGAGATGGTGCGGGCATTGGTGGAGCGGTTGCCGGTGATGGTCACGCCCCGCTGGGTGTCAGTGCCGGCCCAGCCCATCGCCATCGATGACCTGCTGCAATATTTGTACGCCGGCCTGACTATCCATTTACCCCAAAGCCGCGTGTTTGAGATTGGCGGCACGGACGCGGTGTCCTATGGCGGCCTGATGCGGGAATACGCACGGCAGCGTGGGCTGCGGCGCATGATGCTGCCGGCGCCGCTGCTGACGCCGCGCCTGTCCAGCCTGTGGCTGGGGCTGGTGACGCCGTTGTACGCCCGCGTGGGTCGCAAGCTCATCGACAGCCTGCGCAACGCCAGCGTGGTTGCCGACCCGTCGGCGCGGGATGCCTTTGCGGTGCAGCCCATGGGCATCAGCGACGCCATCGCCGCCGCATTGCGCAACGAGGACCGGGATTTTGCCGAAACCCGCTGGTCGGATGCCCTGTCGTCGTCGGGCAAGATACGCAGTTGGGGCGGCGTCCGCTTCCGCAGCCGTCTGGTGGATACCCGAACCGTCCGAGTGGACGCGCTCCCGGCCACGGCCTTTGAACCCATCAGACGCATCGGCGGGGCAACAGGCTGGTACTTTGCCGACTGGCTTTGGCGGTTGCGCGGGTTCATCGACCTGCTGGCCGGCGGCGTGGGCGTGCGCCGGGGCCGTTCTCATCCCGACCTACTGGCCGTGGGCGATGCCGTGGACTGGTGGCGAGTGGAGCATTGCGAACCTGGCCGGATGGTAAGATTTCAAGCCGAGATGAGGCTGCCCGGCCGGGCCTGGCTGGAGTTCGAGGTCGAACCGGGCGACGGCGGAGACGGTTCCATGATTCGTCAGACGGCGGTGTTCGAGCCGGTGGGCCTGGGTGGATTGCTGTACTGGTACGGGGTTTGGCCCGTCCACGCCGCCGTGTTTCGTGGCATGATACGGGGCATCGCCAGAGCTGCCGACGCTGAGGGCCGGCGGCGGGCGATGGCAAGCGAAACCTGACGCAACAGGAGCATGGGTATGATAAGCAACGGCGCGGCAAAGACGCTGGACGGCGTGCGTATTTTGGAGTTGGCCCGCTGGCAGGCGGCCCCTCGGGGCGGCCTGATTTTGCAGGACATGGGCGCGGAGGTGCTCAAGCTGGAGTGGCGCAAGGGCGCCGACCTGCGGGACTCCGGCCCCTTCGTCGGCGGGATGAGCGTCCAGTTCGCCGCCTACAACCGGGGCAAGAAGAGCGTCACGCTGAATGCCCGCCACGAAAAAGGCAAGGAGCTGTTCTTCCGCCTGCTGGGACTCTCCGACGTAGTGCTGGAAAACTTCCGGCCCGGCACCATGGCGCGGATGGGCTTCGGCTACGAGGAGATGCGCAAGGTCAACCCCGGCATCATCCTGGCATCGGTGTCCGGTTTCGGGCAGTACGGCCCCTACCGCGACCGCCAGTGCTTTGACCCCATCATCCAGGCCATGAGCGGCTTCGGCGACCAGACCGGCCGGGGCTTCGGCGAGCCGATAATGGGCAACGGCCCGGTAATGGACCGCACCGCCGCGCTGCATGCCGTCATCGGCATCCTGGGCGCGCTGCGCCACCGCGACCGCACCGGCGAAGGGCAGTGGCTGGAGGTCGCCATGCTGGACGGCGGCATCACCCTGGAAGAAGTCGCCCTGGCCATGTGCTACGAGACCAACACCAACGACTTCGTGCGGGTGGGCACCTTCCTGAAATGCACCGACGGCTGGGTCACCACCGGAGCGGCCCGCGCCGGTATGTGGGAGCGGATGCTCAAGCTGATGGACTACGACGAGCTGGCCAAGGATCCCGAGTTCGCCGCGCCCATGTTCGCCACTGACATGGCCCAGGTCCGCATGGAACTGCTGCGGATGTGGTGCGAGGAGCGTACCGTCAAGGAGGTGGAGGAGGCCATGGTCGCCGCCGACATCCCCGTGGGCGCGGTCAAGTCCATCCCCGAAGTCCTGGCTGATAGCCATATGTGGGAGCGCGAGGTGATGATGGAAGCCGACGCCCACGAACCGCCGGGCCAGAAAGTGCTGGTTCCCGGCCCCACCATCATCAAGTTCTCGAAGACTCCCACCACCGCCGGCCCCATTCCCAGGTACGGCGAGCACAACCGGGAGATTTACGGCGACTTGCTGGGCCTCTCCGAACCGGAAATGGAGAGCCTGGTGGAGCAGGGCGTCATTACCTGACGCAGGTCAACCTACGCAGTATCCATCCGCATGGTAACCCGTGGCGTCCAGTTGCGCGGCGCGTTCTCCAGTGGCTCCCGGATGACAGGGAATCACCCATACGTCCACCCCGTCCACCGGCGGCGTGGCCCGCGAACGGTCCACCCGTATCAGCTCGTGTCGCGGTGCGACGGCGACCCAGCCCACCGGCTCATCCCCTGCAAAGGCCAGCAGGCCGGGAGCGACTTTCCGCCCGGCCAGTTCCGTCATCGCCGCCGGCTGATTGAACCCTCCCCAGGCAGTTCCTGGGTCTGCTTTTGGGTCAGACGCGGGAACATACACCAGCAGCCGGCGCCAAAGTTGCCCCGCAGGGCCGCGCCGAAATCATCCATCAGGTCGGGCGTTAACGGACGGAAAGTCAACGTGTTGTTCACCACATTCTCCATTAGGCGGCGCTATCTCAGCATCGGTTATACTCTAATATCGGCATCCGCCTGCTTCGGGTGATGAGTGGCATTTGCGGCGTGACCAGCCATTTCGGAGGACGAATTATGACCAACACCGCAAAATTCCAGCGCGGTTGGCAACCTACTGACCAAGATCTGGAGTACCTGAAAACCCACGATATGCCCACGATTCCGGTCGAGGATTTGCCTTTGGATGTTATCGCCGACTTCTGCCGTGAGTGGGGCATCAAGGAGATGTATTCAGTGCCGATGAACCTGGAGTTCTTCGAGCCCGGCGGCCCATTCGACGGCACGGAGGTGTCGATGCGCGTCGTGTATCGGGATGATGCCCCGTACACGATGGCGCGTTGGGGGATGGGCCGTTTACTAAGCCCGGTCATCGGTAAAAAAACTTACGTGCGCGAGGTTCCCTCCCCCGAAAACTGGGGCTTTGGCTGGCGGGAGGAACTGATACTGGAACGCAAGGTACCCGTCTATGTTGAATAATGCCGCAGAACCGCACGCCGGTCAACTGGCGGACATCTTGGGACAGGCCATCACGGAGTGGGCAATCCTCGGCAATCCTGACGAATTGGATTTCACTGACGTGCGTGTTCTATACACTGCCGCCTATGCGCTGATTCGAGTGGGCAATGCCGTAGCCGAGCATTCCCGACAGTTAGAGTTGGTGTATCCGGCCTATCCGTGGGTGTTCTGGGTTGATTTGCGGAACGAACTGGCTCATGAACTCGAGATTAGTGCGGAAAAAATTGCGCGGACAGTGTCGCGCGGTCTGCCCGACTTCATCCAAGCCATCATCGGCCAACCACCATCGTGACGCTAGCCGTATCCACCCGCTCCCGACTGGCCGACCTCCTCGCCGCCGACCTGGCCTTTCAGGCGCCGGCGCGGGAGGCGCACCCACTGCATGCCCTGCATCCCTTTGCCGCCCGGTTCCCCCACGGCTTGGCCGGCCATTTCATCCACGCCCTGACGAAACCCGGCGGTGCTGTGCTAGATCCCATGTGCGGTTCCGGCATTACCCTGCTGGAGGGCTGGCGGGCCGGCCGTTGCGTCATCGGCGTTGACCTGGACCCGCTCGCCCGCCGGCAGAGCGCGGCCCGCACGACTGCCCTGGATCCCCAGGCCGTCCGCGAGGCCGGCGATGCTACGCTGCGCCGGGCCGAAGATCTCCATTCCGGCGCCAGCCATCCCGCCGACCCGTTGGCCCTGGCGCGGGGCAATATGGACGATGCGACCCTGAAGTTTCTGGACTACTGGTTTTTCGAGGAAACCCAGCGGGAACTGGCCGCCCTTGTCCTGGCCATCCGCGCCGAACCGGATCCCGACCTGCGCAACCTACTGGAGGTGATCTTCTCCTCCACCATCGTCACCAAGACTGGCGGCGTCTCCCGGGCCCGGGATCTGGCTCACACGCGCCCCCACCGCGTGGCCGACAAAAAGCCCCGACGACCGATTCGACTGTTTGCAACCCTGCTGGAGCGTGCCGCGGATGCCTACGCTGCCGTCGATCCCGATGCCGTTGGAACCAGCCGCATCATCGCCGGCGACGCCCGCAGACTGCCCCTGCCCGACGCCAGCGCGGACCTCATCGTAACGTCGCCGCCCTACGCCAACGCTCTGGACTATATGCGGGCCCATAAGTTTTCGCTGGCCTGGCTGGGCGATCCGATACCCAACCTAACCAGCCTGAGAGCGCAGTACATCGGCTCCGAATCGATGGGCGACAAAGGCGGTCAACCCGCCACTGAGTTGCCCGCATCCGTTCAAGACGTGGTTAACCAACTGTCGGCTAAAGACCTGCCCAAGTCCCGGGTCTTGCAACGTTACTTCACCGATATGTCCGCTGCAATCGGCGAGATGGCCCGAGCGCTGCGTCCCGGCGCGGCGGCCGTCATCGTGGTCGGCCCCTCCACCATGCGCGGTCTGCCGATACCCACCCATGATTGTCTCGCAGTTTTGGCATTACAGGCCGGACTCGACGTGGTGAATGTGGCGCCCCGCAACCTGGACCGCGACCGTCGCATGATGCCGGCCCGTAACAGCAACCGGGCGGATACTGCCGCCGGCATCGAGCGCCGGATGCACACCGAATACATCATCGGCGCCGTCAAGCCCTGACGCAGCTCCCATACGTACCCGGTAATCAACCCCCAAACGACAGCCCGGCTTTGCCCGGCGGGGTTATCTACCAAATATTGTTATTGCTCATGCTGGGTCGTCGCGCCCGCCCGCCGTAGCCCGCCCCCGGCGGTTGACGCCAATTTTCTCGCCGCCGCCGCGGTTCGGCAGTCGCAAGATTGAGTTAAATCCTTTTTCTCAAACGGCGGATTTAATTGATCCGTTTCCAAAAATGGGACGGAACAATATCTCTACAAACCCGCCTAGCAGCCCTCATCAACCCCGTCCTAACATTGTCGCCAGTTCTACAGGGGGCACTGACGACAATGCCGGACCTTTCCGACCCCGCTTCCCTTTGGCAAGCCGTTCTCGGTCGGCTGCAGCTGGAAATGCCGAAAGAGCATTTCAACACCTTTCTGCGCCCTTGCGTCGGGCAAAGCTGGGATGGCGACTGCCTGGTGGTGGCCGCGGCCAGTTCCTTCGCCGTCTCCTGGCTGGAACTTCCCCTGCATCTCACCATGGCCCAGGAGGCACTGGCCGGCGCCCTAGGGCCGGACTCGTTACCAGAGGGAGCCGCCATCCGCTATGAGGCGATGCCCACGGTAGCACAGAGCGATGCCACAGACCGCGGCCGCGCCACGGTTCACGCCGTCAGCGCGCCGCCGGCTACCGGTCTGGAGTCGCGTCGCCGCCGCCAGCGCGCGCCGGTTCCCGACGACTATGACCTGGGACGGGGCGGCGACGACGGCTACGATTGGGCCGCCGTCAACTCGACCACCTGCGATCCACGCTACAGTTTCGACAACTTCATTGTGGGCGATAGCAACCAGCTGGCTCACCAAGCCGCCCGCGCCGTGGTCCGGTCAGAAATTCGGGATAACTCGGGAGACGCCCCCGCCGGATACAACCCTCTGCTGCTCTATGCCGGCTCTGGATTGGGCAAAACCCACCTGCTCCACGCCATCGGCAACGCGGCCTTGTCCGCCGAAGGCGGAGGACGGAGTGTCCTCTACGTAACTTCGGAGCAGTTCACCAACGAGTTCGTCTCCGCCATAAACCGGCGGGCGATGCGCGAGTTCCGGGACCGCTACCGGGGGGTTGACCTGCTGCTGCTGGACGACGTGCAGTTCCTTGCCGGCAAGGAGCAGACCCAGGAGAGCCTGTTCCACACCTTCAACGACCTCCACCAGGCTGGATCACAGATCGTGCTCACCAGCGACCGACCCCCCCGGACCATTTCACCGCTGGAAGACCGGCTGCGCTCCCGGTTCCAGTGGGGTCTGGTCGCCGACATCCAGCCGCCATCCCTGGAAACCCGCCTGGCCATGCTCCGCGCCTGGGCCGACCAGTCCGCCTACGGCGGACCGCCCATACCCGACGCCGTGCTGGACCTGATCGCTCAGCGAGTCAGTCACAACGTCCGGCAGTTGCAAGGCGCGTTCAACCGCGTCATCGCCATGGCGCAGCTTATGAATACGCCTCTGACGCCTGAAACCGTGTCCCAACAGCTGGACGCCATCGTCGGCCCCGACGCCCGGGCCGAAATCACGCCGGAGCAGCTGCTGAAAGCGGTGGCTCAGCGCTACCGCATCGCCGAGGAACAGATCCTGGGCCGGGGTCGCACCGCCACCGTCGCCGAGGCTCGGCAGGTCGCGATGTACCTGCTGGCTACCGAGCTGAACATGACGCCCACCGACACCGGCCGCGCCCTGGGCGGGCGGAACCATAGCACAGTAATCCACGGCGTCAGCAAAATCCGCGACGCCATTGCCATCGACGACCGCCTGCGCCACGCCGTCAACGCCATCAAGGAAGCTCTGTTCGCCTAGCACGCTTCCCTTGTGGTATAGGTGTAAGGGCGAATAATTATTCGCCCCTACGGTTAATGCCAATGCCATTTTATCGGAGACCAGCATGACTTCGTCCAACACTGCCACTATCCGCACCGTCGTCGGCACCGGCGAGGCCGGCTATACCGGGGACGGCGGCCCGGCTGCCGATGCCACCCTGCGCGAGCCATTCATGTGCTGCTTCGACCCCGCCGGCAACCTGTTCTTCTGCGAGGCCAGAAACCACGTGATCCGCCGTATGGACGCCGGCACTGGAGTTATCACCACGGTCGCCGGCACGGGGGAACCGGGCTACTCCGGCGACGGTGGCCCAGCCACCGAGGCCACTCTCTACGAACCCTACTCCCTGGAGGTTGACGCGGATTCGCCACAGGCGAACATCTACGTCGTTGATCGCCTCAACGCCGCCGTCCGTAAAGTTGACGGGACCACCGGCGTCATTACTACCGTGGCCGGCACCGGAGATCCGGGATATTCCGGCGACGGCGGGCCGGGGGAGCAGGCCCAGCTCCGCGAACCCAACGACTGCTTCCTGGACGGACGGGGCGGTCTGCTCATCGCCGACATCCAGGACCAGCGCATCCGCCGTCTCGACCTGATCTCTGGCATCATCGACACCTTCGCCGGCAACGGGGAAAAGGCGCGCGGCGGCGACGGTATGCCAGCGCGGCAGGCCAGCATCCTGGGTGCCCGCGCCGTGTGCATGGACCACCACGGCAACACCTACATCGCCGAGCGTGAGGGCAACGGCGTGCGCATCGTCACGGCCGGCGGCATCATGGGCACCGTGGCCGGAGCCGCCGCCGAGCGGGGCTACACCGGCGACGGCGGCTCCGCCCTGGCCGCCACCTGGGGCGCGCCCAAGGCCATTCGCTGCGACGCGGCCGGCCATATCATCGTGGTGGACACGGAAAATCACGCCATCCGGCGCATCGACGCCAACACCGGCATCGTTACCACCATCGCCGGAGGGCAGTTGGGCGGCCACGGCGACGGCGGCCCGGCCACCGACGCCGGCCTGGACCGGCCCCACGGCTGCGGCATCGCCGCCGACGGCGCAATCTACATCGCCGACAGCAACAACCACCGGGTGCGGGTGGTACAATAGGACTATGACTACGCCGCAACTTTCCGACCCGCGGGAGTTCGTTCAATACGTCATCGCCGCGGTCGAAGCCAACCCAGACCTACGGGAACCGCTGCTGCGGGCGATCCTCACTGAGGAGTTCCTCGAGCTGCCGGCTCGCGTGGCTCGAATTGAAGACGAAATACTGCCCCGGATTGAAAGCGACATCCAGACGCTGAAAGAGGACGTCAGCGTGCTGAAGGAGGACGTTGGCACGTTGAAAGACAACGTAGGCTGGCTGCGAGGCAAGGCGCACGAAACGGACTTCAGCCGGTTGGCCGCGTCGTTGCTGAATCGCGATTTAGGACTACGGCGCGTCCGCGTAGTAAAGGGCAACGTCGTTTCCCCTTCGCGCCACGCCGAGGAATTCGCCGACAACATTGACGATGCGGCTGAAAGCGACACCATTACCGACGAACAGTACCGGCGCATACTCGCTACCGATGTTATCGCCCAATGCCGCCGCCCCGGAAGTTCCGAGCGCGTCTGGGTCGCCGTCGAGGTATCCGGTCGCCTTGATGAGAACGACATCAGCCGCGCCGTGGCGTCCGCCGCAATCCTGCGCGCCCTGTTCGGCGAGGAGGCCCTGCCCGTCGTGGCCGGCGAGCGTATCGACCCTCCCGATGTCGAGCGCGCGGAGCGATCCGGCGTCGTGGTCATCAGTTTGGATGAGTGACGGCATTCCGGCGCGACAAGATTCCTTGACACCAACCGCCCCCGTTGGCTACGATAGAAGCGTGTCCGGTGCGGCAGAAACGCGCCAGCCGGCCGCAAGCGTGGGGATATAGCTCAACTGGGAGAGCGCGGCGTTCGCAATGCCGAGGTTGCGGGTTCGAGCCCCGCTATCTCCACCAACTCGTTTCTGCCCCTGTAGCTCAGTTGGACAGAGCGGCGGCGTCCTAAGTCGCGCGTCGGGGGTTCGAGTCCCTCCAGGGGTACCAAACCTTTTTGGGTATAAGTCTTATCTCCCCCGCAACTTCGGGTCCCACGCGTCCCGCAGGGCATCGCCCAAGAGGTTGAACCCGAACACCACGACGAAGATGGCGAGTCCCGGGAACATGGCGACCCAGGGGGCCGTCCTCACGTGCTCCTCGGCGGCCCGCCGCAAAATCCCACCCCAACTGGGAACGTCCGGAGGAACGCCTACCCCCAGGAAGCTGAGGGAAGCCTCGATGGTTATCGCCAGCCCCAGGTAGTAGGTGGCTATTACCAGGGCTATCGCCATGCAATTGGGGGTGACGTGCCGGAATACCAGGCGCAAGGGGGAAGCCCCAATGGCCCGGGCCGCCAGTATGTAGTCCAACTCCTTGGTGATCAGCACCTGGGAGCGTATGGTTCGTATCACCGGCGCCAACATCCCAATTACGATGGCGATCATGACGTTTTGCAGGGATGACCCCAGCACCGCCACAATGGCCAGGGCGATGATGAGGCCCGGCAAGGCCATCAGCGAGTCCACCAGCCTCTGGAAAGCCAGGTCTATGAAGCCGCCCGCGTAGGTGGTGAGCACCGCCAGGATGAACCCCACGGCAATCCCCGCCGCCACGCTGCCGAAGCCTACGTACAATGAAATGCGCGCCCCGTGGATTACCCGGCTCAGCACGTCCCGGCCGGCGTGGTCGGTACCCATTATGTGGCCTTGCTGCGGCGGCAGGTGGACATTCTCCCGGCCCAGGCTCTCCTTGGGCTGATAGGGGGCAATGACGTTGGCCAGTATGGCCATTATGATGAGCAGAACGGTGATTGCGCCCCCCGCCGCCCCCAGGGGCTTGCTCCGGCAGAAGCGCGAAAGTCCGGTTCCAACATCCTGACCCCAAGCTGCGACACTGCCTCCCGCACGGGTCAATGCTGACCCTTCAGATCTCTGTTGCTCTAACATCATCGTCCTGCTTTCAAGTGATCGAGATGGCTCCGTGGCTCGAATCGCCGAGGGAAATTTGGCCGAGGTTCCGGGCTACGGCCTCACTGGTACCGTATCCTGGGGTCCAGAATGCCGTAGACCAGGTCGATGACCAAGTTCAAGGTCAGCACCACCGCCGCAGTGAGCAGAATCACCGCTTGGATTACGACGAAGTCCCGGTGGATGATGCTCTCGATCAGGAAGGCCCCCAGGCCCGGTACGGCGAATATGGTCTCGATGATGATGGTGCCGCCCAGCAGACGGGCGAACTGGTAACCCGACACCGTGACGACGGGCAGGATAGCGTTCTTGAGCGCGTGCCGGCCTAGCACTATGGTTTCGCGCAGCCCCTTGGACCGGGCCGTCCTCACGTAGTCTTCCCGCAGCACCTCCAGCATGGAGGAGCGGGTTACCCGGGCGGTGAAAGCCAGATCGTGAAGGGCGATGGCCAGAGCCGGGAAGAAAAGCTGCTTCAGGTTGAGGATGGGGTCCTCCCACAGGGTGGCGTAACCTAAGGGAGGCAACCAGTTGAAGACGTAGGCCAGGAAGTAGATGATGAGGATCGCCAACCAGAAAGTCGGCAGGGCTATCCCAATGAGGGTGATGGACCGGCAGAGGTAGTCGGGCCAGGTGTCCTGCCGCACCGCGGAAATCATGCCCATCGGCACGGCCACGACAAAAGCCATGATGATGGCCATGATGGATAATTGCAGGGTAACGGCAAACTTGTCCCGGATTTCGTCGGTGACCGGCTCCCGGTACCAGATGGAGATTCCCAAATCACCGCGCAGGGTATTCCACAGCCAGTCGAGGTACTGGATATGAATGGGACGGTCCAGTCCCAGTTCCTGGCGCAGCTTTTGCAGGTCCTCCTCGGTAACCGCTCCCGCTCCTTCCTCGCCGGTGAGGATGAACAGGGCAGCATCACCGGGGACCAGGAAGAAGAGGCCAAACACGATTACGGTAGTCAGAAGCATGGTGGGAATGAAGAGGCCGATCCTCCTCACCACGTAGCCTTTCATCACTCCTCCCGACGGTTCGGTGACCTCTCCATCCTGGAACCGGGAGTCAAAGGTCACCGTCTATGCTGGGCAGTTCTCACTTACTTGGGTTGGACAATGTTCCCGTTGTGCTGGGGCGCCGTGTTAGCACCCCAGCACAGCCGGGTGTGGCGTCAAGATCGGACAGAAGGGAAGATCCGTTACTCGATGGGGGGAGCATCCGGTCCGAGCAACTCCGCGTCCGGGTCCCACCAAGCGTGCTCCCAGGTCCAGATGGTATGCGGGTGGTAGGGCGGCCGGAAATTCTGCAACCGGTAGTCGATGATGCCGCTGCTGGCAGTCCAATAGAGGGGAACGTAGTGGCTCTCTCCCTCGTTGAGAATAGCCGCCATCTCCCGGAAATGTTCCCGTCGAACCTCCGAGTCCAGTTCCCGCCCCTGCAAGTCCATCAACTCGGTAAAGCGGGGGTGGGACCAGTTATGCGGGTTGCGGAGCGTGTCCTGGAAGAACCATTGGGCCAGCACCGTTTCCGGCTCCTTGAAGTAAAGGCCGGTGCCGATGTGGCTGAGGTCGTGGGTGCCATCCCGCAGCTGGGCGTAGAACGTAGCCCGGTCGGAAACCTGAAGTTCCACGTCGATGTTGAGCTTCTCTCGCAACTGGTCCGCCACCAGCTCGCTGTCGGTACGAGAAAACTTGCTCTGATCCACGTTGTAGGTCAGCTTGAACCCATCGGGGTAGCCCGCTTCGGCCAGCAGCCGTTGGGCCTCCGCCAAGTCGTCGGGATGCTTCCCGCCGTCGGCGCTGACGCGAAAGCCGGGCAACGACATGACTTCTTCCTCACTGAGGGCATAGCCGGGCGGGAAGTAGTTGCCAAGCAAGGCTGCGCCACCCTGGGAAATCTCAGCGATCTCGTGGCGGTCCACGGCCAGGTAAATCGCCTTACGCACCCTGGGGTCATCCAGCGGCGGCCGGTTCCAGTGCAACCAGAAACCGTAGATTCCGCTGGCGCCGCCCTTCAGAACCCGCATCTTGCCGCCGGTCTCCCGCTGCACCTGCTCCACGTCCGCCAGCAGGATGCCGCCCAGGGCGTACCGTCCCATAACCTGCTGGGTCTTGAGGGTGGCCAGACGCCGGGCGTAGTCGGTGATGATGAACACCTTCATGCCGTCAGCATAGGGCATGGGGTCCTTGAAGTAATCGTTGTTGCGGTCATACTCGTAGGAGTCGCCTTTCTTCCAGGACCGGAACTTCCAGGGTCCGGAGCCGAAGGTGTTCTTGAAACAGCAGTTGAAGTCGTCCTGGCTCACGCTCTCCAGGGCCTTGGGATACATCTTGTAGTAGTCAACCGCCAGCCAGCCCAGAGCCGTCGATGAGGGAAACTTCAGGGGCATCAGCACCGTTTGGTCATCCACTGCCACTGCGGTCTGGTACTCGTAAAAGGTACGGATGGCGGTGACCCGGCCCCGCGTGACGTCGGGTTGCGCCATTCGGTTGAGGCTCCAAACGATGTCTTCGGCAGTGACCGGAGTGCCGTCGTGCCAGTTGGCTTCGTGCAGGCGAAACAGGAGATTCTTGCCGCCATCCTTGACCTCCCAACTCTGGGCCAGGTCGCCGATAACTTCCTTCGGCTCCCTGGGGTTGTACATCAGGAGTTGGTTGAACCGAGGGCCAGAGGGCATAAGGGTAGTGGTGGAACTAGCCCCATAGTGCAAGTCCAAGAACCCGGGGTTGGCCCGGTGCACAAAGACGAAGTCTCCATTGTAGTGGTGCTCGGCGCCAATGCTCACCCAGTCGGCTATCTCCGTCTGGTGAACGCCGGCTACCGGGGTGGCGAACACCACCTTCTCGATTGGGACCTCTTTTTCTACTACTTTCTCAACCTCAACGATTTTTTCCTTCTCCACTTCCACTTGGATTTCCCTGGTGACTTCTACCTCTTTCACCACCTCCTTCACGACTTCCTTCTCAACGACCTGCGGTTCCGCCTGTTGGGCGGGTTGCCCGGCCGTGCCGCAAGCGACAATCAACAGGATCGCCAGGGTCAGAGATGTCATTGCCAACGCCCTAAGATCCCGGTTCCTCATATACGACACTTTGGGGCCTCCTCTTGACGATATTCGTCCGAAAAATGGCGCTTGGGACGGTAACCGACCTGTGTGGCTGCCAATAGAAGCAGACATCGAGACAGATGTCAAGGGCGGAGCAAGAACTCGTTGAGAAAATCACCGATTACCAGAGGCGGTGGGCCGGCAAAACTGATCGGCGACAATTCGGCAGGGCCTGTGCAAAGTCCTTTTCATCCGCTCCTGGTGAACCTGTCGAACCATCCGTCGATTGCGAGAGGCATCCTTCGACAAAGCTCAGGATGAGCGGGAAAAGGGCTACGCGGTGACTTTGCACAAGCCCTGGGCAATTCGGCAAGAATGGTTGACGGGGACAGCTTCTTGGCGTTCAATGGGTCGGAACGCTCACCATTCTTGGTCGAGGGGTTGCCATGGAACAAGTCCGAGTGTGCCGTTTCTGTGGTTACATTGAGGCGGCGCCCGGTGCGGACAGGTGCGCCAACTGTGAAGCCTTTTCCGGCATGATATCCGTTCCCCGGGCCGAGGCGGAGCGGCTCTCCCGCAGCCGTAGATTCGACTTTCTCCGTAGCCGCCTGCTCCTACCGGGGATTGCCCTGGCAGTTGCCGCGCTCGTGGCCTTCTGGGTATCCTGGAACTACCTGGGACTGGCCCCCAACCCTCCTGCCGCCTCCACGGATGTTGCGCCGACCCTGGACCCTGGGGACTGGCCGCAGACGAGGCGCACGGGGGACGGCGCCGGGTTCACCCCAAACCCGGTCCCATACCCACATGAGATCAAGTGGTCCTACAGTTCCGGCGGCCCCCTGCTCAACCCGCCGGCCGTGGCGGGCGACCTGGTGTACCTTACTACGGAGACGGGCAAGCTCGTCGCGCTGGACCGGACCACGGGCTTGCCCGTCTGGGAGCATATTACCGGCTTTCCTTCAAGCTCTACCCCCGCCGTGGCGGGGGGGCTGGTGGTCTATGCCGTTCGGCCGGGCCGGATACTGGCCCTGGATGCGATGACGGGAGCTCTACATTGGGAGCGGAACATGGGGAACCCCATCCTGGCCTCCCCGGTTGTCCGCGATGGCGCCGTGTACATTGGAGTGGGAGACTACAAGCTTTACGCCCTGGATATAGCCAGCGGAGCCGTGCTGTGGAGCTTCACCACCGATGACTGGGTGATAGCGTCAGTCTGCCTCGCCGACAACGCTCTCATAGTGGTCTCCAAGGACAATTTGCTCCATGTGGTGGACACTAACACCGGGCGGCGGCGCCTGGTGTATGACACCGGCCGGGCCAGACAAATCCTGGGCGGACCGGCCACCCAGGCGGACCGGGTGTACGTCGGGTCCCAGAAGGGCCGCGTGTGGGCCATAGACTGGCGGGAACGGTCCCTGCCCTGGGACCGCTTCATCCTCTTTTGGAAGACCACCTTTCACGTTTGGGGCTGGCTGCCCCATCCGCCGTCGCAGCGGGGAAGTGTCTGGGGGGCCCAGGTCGAAGGCGACGTGGCCCAATCGCCGGCTATCGCCGGCGGCAGAGTGTACGTTGCCAGCGTTTCAGGCGTGGTCTCCGCTTTGGAGGCATCCTCGGGAGCGGCGCTGTGGCAAACGGACCTGGGGAGTCCGGTGACCACTGCCCCCACCGTGGCCGGGCCTACCGTCCTGGTGGGTACAGAATCTGGCACGGTTGCCGGTTTGGACGCCCGCAACGGACAGTTGTCGTGGGGATTCGAGACCGGAGGCAAGATAACCGGCAGTCCTGTGGTGGCGGCGACAACCCTGTATGTCGTCTCCCATGATGGCAACCTCTACGCGTTGGAGGCTGTCCCCTGATTTTCACGCTTGCTTCAGTCCGCGGTTTGGCCGTCGGGAATCGTGGGAGCAACGAGCTTGCCGCGCTTCGCTCGCAATGACAGTTCACACAAAACCGGGTGCGCGTGAGGCTTTTCTATATCAAGGGTACGGCAAAACGCTTCGCCTTCCCGTCGGGGCTTATTAGGATAGCTAGCCCCCCACGAAATGAGCAAGTTATTGGCGTACTCTAACCATCACCGTATCCCGCGCTGCCACGGCGGCAGAACAAAGGCGGGCGGGGTCAATCAACCTCGCCCGCTACGATCGTGTGTGGTTATCTCCGGTACGGGTCGATGCGCCTGATATGCTCGTACACCAACCTGTGAGCGGTGCCTTCCATTATGGCTCGGTACAGTTTGCTGTCGTGCGTTTGCACGAAATGATTGTTTTCGCTGGTTCGCTCGCCGCATCCACATAGACAGAAATCATCGTCATTGGGAATGCCTGCTGTTGCTACGATGGTTGTCATGGTAAGTTTCCTCTGGTGGTAGATTTCCTCTGGGGATTGACAGGGATATTTTCGCCAGTTTTTACTGGAGATGCCGGCACCAGATTGGTTGTCTTGGTGCCGGTAATTTCTCTGGGGAAGCCTCCGGTGGTTGGTTGCACCGGAGGCTTCTTTTTGCTTGTTATCACCTCCTATGCAATATTGCTCTATCTGAGTACACCCGAACATCCATAACGATTGCACGCCTGCACCGAGTAATAGACGGTCAAAATCAAATTCGGCAGAGTGGCTTCGGGCACGTAGGTATCGATGTAGGTGGTAGTTGTGACCTGGGGCGCAATTTTCTCCCACCCGGGTCTATACAAAAATTCACCATCACAATATCCAACGATGTACGAATCACAACGCCAAATTTCATAATATGTTGTTCCGGGAGACACATCCCAACTGATAAAGAAATTCCGGCCTGCTTCGGTGACGCTTTGGTTGGCCGGATGCAGCGGGGTGCTACCTGGAACCAATGTTGGCGCAGGCGTGTTGGTTGGGGCTGGCGTTGGCGTTGGCGTCGGAATTGGAGTGGCGGTCGGCATCGGCGTGAGCGTAACCGCTGGTGTTGGTGTGGGGATTGGCGTTGCCGTGGGCGCGGGCGTCATCGCAGGACAGACGTCATCTGAGGTGGTTACGAGTGCTGACCATCCAGACCATGCCGGTGGCTCACCACCAAAACGTGCGGCCTGGGCACCGACGATGACGTAATAGTCGGAAGCTGGCTTCAATCCGCTGATGGTGTGGTTGGTGTAAGACTCGGAGACGGTCGCGTAGTGGAAGGCGTCCAACCAATCGCGTCCAGCGGACTGCATGTCTTGATATTCGTCCTCACTAACCCAACCCACGGTATAGAAACGCGCACCAAACGCGTGGTTCCACGATACCTGGAGTTCCCCGCCGTTGCTGGTCGCAACAACGACGGGAGCAGCCGGTGCGGACGTTTGCGCTACTGCCGGATTGACGACGGCGAACAGGAGTACGGCGACGGCCAACAGCGCTAGCGATATTATCGAAGTGGGAACGGTGAGAACGCGCATTTAGGAACCCCCTTGCGGCTGGTCAAGGTTACTTGCTACAGCCCTCATCCCAGAATGGTCCCGCAAGGAGGCACGGAGCCTCGACCGAGAAGAACCATTCCTGGGACTAACGGGGCATTCCGTCAGGATGAGGAAAGCTGTAGCGTGGCCAGATAAGCAAGGGCGGCCGGCTACGTCAAATTTTGCTCACGCGTACCCAGTTTGTCATTGCGAGGAGCGTAGTCCGCCTTTGGCGGATGTCAATCTCGTCGCCGCAGATATGACGTCGCCCCAACGAGATTGCCACGCTGCGCTCGCAATGACAGTTCACACGAAACCGGGTACGCGTGTGGCTTTTCTATATTTTTCTATATGGGGACGGTAAAACGCTCGCCTTCCCGTCAGTCCAACTCCCGAACTCGACCCAGAGCGGCGCAGCAAACCAACGCCAGCATGAGGCCCAGGACAGGACGCTCCAGTATGGCAGCAGTGAGCAGCGCAGATTGGCCCATCTGCCCGGCTACTGCAACATACAAGTGGGTACGCGTAGGAGGTCGATGCCATGGCAGTTTCGCGTAGCGCGCCGCCGTGGGGCTGACCGGGGTAGGTGACGGATGAAAGCGGGTTGGGTATTCTCAACACGCGCTGGTGTAGTAAGACTGCGGGTGATATGACAATGTCCGGGAGGTGATGCTGCTGTCCCAGCGCGTTTATCGGGATGACCGGCGCTGTCCGCGCTGTGGTTCCAACCGGACCCCCAAGCAAGGACGGACGCTCTCGGAACAAGCCGACCTGCCGTTGCGGCCAGTGTCTTTACCGTTTCACTCCCGAGGGCAACGCAGTTGCTACTCGGAAGCGGTCAAGACCCCGGCGGTGGGGCTGTACGTTGAGTTGCAGGGGCGAACGTGTCGGTCATCAGTCGGACTTTGGGGGTGAAAGCGGGCCCGGTGTATTCCGGGATTAAAAAAGCCCGGCAGTTCCGAGCGGCGTTGCGGGACGCGCGGCGTCGGCGCCAGCGTCCCCGCAGCTGGCGGGGAGTGGGCGCCGGGATGGAAATAGCCAGCCGGCCGGTCGGTCGTCCCCTGTCCCGGGTGCTTTCCTGGCCCGGGTGCTTTCCTTTGACGAGACGAGCTGTGGACTTACGTGGGCAGTCGGCGTCGGGGGAAACGGCGTTCCGGCGGATTTGGACCGCAGTGGTGGAGGAGCCGGACGGAGGGCGGTGGTCCGACTTTGCGGTGGGCAGTCGTGGGGAGGCGACGTTGCGGCGATTGTACGGTCGGTTGCCGGCGGCTGAGTTGTACCGCAGCGACGGGTATCGGGTGTACCACCGGCGGCCTGCGGACCGACAGGTAGTGGGGAAAGGCGGAGCGGTGAACCGGAACGAGGGACTGCGCTCGCGGTTGCGGGGGAAGCTGAGCTGAGCCGAGCCGGCTGGGACGGCAGACGAAGGGGTACCGCAAGCGAGCGGGAGCGTTGCGGGACGCCCTGACGCTGGTGTGGGTTCGGCATGATCTAATCTAACACCAGCGCGTGTTGAGAATACCGCGATCTCACGAGTACCCGGTTTGATGTTGGTGAATGGTGAAGAGGTTGTCTGAGGGGGTCGGGAGTGGCGAGGTAGTATTCGTACTTTCTGAACGACGCTCTGCCGCAATTGCGGGCCACCAGGGGCGTCAATCCGGCCTTGCTCACTGCGGCCATTCTCGAATGGCGCACCTTGGTGATCTCGGTGTTGGTATGGGCGTGGCTGATTCAGTTGCCCTATGCACACCACCAGTGGGAGGAGTTCTTCATCGGATGAGCAAGCCCGCGCGCCGACCCGCGGCAAGGCCCGCCACTGTTGTTGAATCGGCAGAATTGGGAGACCAGGTACCCGTTGGTGATTGCCAACAACTGATTTGAATGGCCTGATTGTGCTCAGGCACATACCACAAAGAGCGAAAGGAGCAAGCAAACCGAATGCCAAACCTCTACCACGTACCCGTAACCCAGGCTCATCTGGACGCCGGTCAAAGTGGCGCGCTGACCGACCCCGGTGGCGTTGCGCTCATCCTTCAAGATGCCAGCTGCCGGCGCCGGGCTTTTCCAGCGGATGCTCGAATACGTCGGCCATCACGTGGAGCGGGTTCGTGCCGTCATTCAGCAGCCGGTCGTTGACGCTGGGCAGCGCGTCGGCGCCCATGGTTACCCCGTGCTTATCGTCGATCATCGCGCTGATGAACGAGCTATCGCACTCCAGGATGTCCATCACGTGGCGGCCCTCCGCAACGCTGAGGCCGTGATTGAGCAGGGCCTCCGGGATGGCGACGTTGGTGGCGTCCACGAAGCGGTAGCCGAAGGGTTCGGTTCCGTCGCGGTCGGGTTGTTCCGCATCCCAGTCGATTGCGCTCGCTCAAACCGGACAAGCCTGTCGTCGTCCCCAAAGGCAATCATCACCACGTCTGGAATGATGCTGCCGCCGCCGGCCTTGAGCTCAATTTCGCCGCCGGCGAACTCGGAAGGACCCTTTTGAAGGCGTGTGGCGCAACGTGTCGGAGTGGCTACAGGAGGACCCAGACGCCAGTGCGATGGCACTGCCGGACCGGCGGCAGGCGGATCACCCGGACCGACCCAGCCGGACGAACCTGCGCACGTTGCAGCGAGAGTGCAACAGTGGCGAGGCAACAGGCGAAGCGCCAATTTCCGGGGCGCGTTCAGAGTTTGGCCGAGCAGTCTACTGTTGAGTGGCAGGGATGGCGCCTACTGCCGGAATTGCAGGAACGGAACGTCCAGGGCTTCCGATGCGGGTGGTTCCTGTTCCTGTCCGACTACGAACGGCAGAGTGCGGTAGCCGGTAGCCCGGCTGAAGATCTCGGCTCGCTCGACGGCTCTGTTGCGGTCGTGGTCCTGGACTGTCATGGATATTTCCACCACGCCGCACACGATGTTGCCTTGCTCATCCTCGCAGCGGATGATGCAGTCGGCTTCTTCCAGTTGGTCCGCCTGGCGCCGGTCAATGCGCCCTTGACGTATGGCGGGAAGCAGAATCTCGTTTTCGAATGTCTCCGAGTTCTGGCCACTGGCGTACACTAAGGTGGCGCGTTCGCTTCCCAAGTGTCTCCTTACCCGTCGCCTGGACTGCTCGATTGCTTTCGTTTCGTAGTCGTTGCCCATCAAGTGGGAGAGCTGCCCGGACATGCGGGTTTGCCCTTGCTCAAGACGTGCCTGGCCTTCCTCCAGGTTGGTGACCCGGCGCAGTATGTCAGCTTGGACTTCCTCCAGGTTGGTTACCCGGCCGGATAATTGGACGACGTCCTGCTTGATCTCCGCGACGTCCTCTTCCAAGCGCGTGAACCTGGCCGGGAGTTGGAGGAGTTCCTCGGTGAGGATTTCCTTTCTTATTTCCTGGCGCAGGTCGTCGTCGTTGCGGATGACGTTGACCAAGTGCTTGTGGAACTCCCGTTGCAGGTCCGGACTCTGGTCAAGGGCGTCCAGGAAATCTTGCAAGGTGGCTATGTTCTGCTGCGTCATGGCGTTCACTTGATGACGATTATATCGCGTCCAGGGCAGCTGTTGGTAGTTCAGGACTACCCGGGTTCCGAGGGCCTTTCAGAAGCTGGATTTACGGGATTTGACGGATTATCAGGATTGAGATTGCCTAACGGCAACGGCTCAGCCAATCCTGGCAATCCTTTCCATCCGGGAAATCCTGCTGCTGACAATTGGATTCCCGCTTTCGCGGGAATGACGGGAAACGTCAACAGGTCCCAGGGCGGGGCCGCCGGGGCCAAGTTGACCCACCCGCTGTCGCCGGCAGAGTTGCGGGCCCGCACGCCGACGACGTAGGTCTTGGTGGAGTCGGCGTTGTCGATGGTGATGCTGGTCGTGGGGTGGTTCAGGGCCACCAGGCTCCAGCTATTTCCGCCGTCCGAGCTGTAGGTTACGTGGTACTTGCTGGCCCCCGCCGCCCCCGGCCACGACGCCGACAGGCTGCTGCCGTTATGCGTCACCGACACCGACGACACGTTGGCCGGCGGTCCTGCCGGCGGCGACCCGGTCCAGTCGGAACAGCCCTGGCTGTTGCAAGCCCGCACGACGAAGTAATACGTCCCGCCCGGAACAGGTTGCCGATTTTCACCAGGTGCTTCCGGTGGCAGCTGAGCAGGCGATGCCAGGACTGCCGGTGGTTATTGCTATAGTCCACGATGTAGTCATACGCTCCGCCCTGCGGTGTCCCCCACCAGACCTTGATGGAAGCCACGGTAGCGTTCCGATTTAGGTGGTTTGATTGTAGGAAGGGGGTAGCGGGCCGGTTTTGGGGGTGTCCACCATGGGGCTTTTGTATCAATTGGAAACCGAGTTGGAGCAGGAAATCCCGGGGCTACTGCGCCAGTCGTTGCCGGCGGCGCTGGACGTTTATCAGCCGCTATGTCCGGATTGCCAGTTGGCGATGCACGGCCATCATGCTTATCGTCGTTCCATCATGACCGGCTACGGGGCGGTGGAGTTGCGGATATCGGCGCTCCGGTGCGGAGAATGCCGACGGATGAGCAGCGGGGCCGACGTGTTAGGTGAGGTGAGGAAGAGCGCTATCGTCGGTACTCAAAAAAACCGGCGAATTGGCCCTGAAACTGGCGGCCCTGGGGCTGGGTTACGCGGCGGCCAGCGGTTGGGTAGGCGCGGTGAAGAGTCCGCCGTAGGCGGGTGTCGGTGGTTGCGGCGGGAGCCGTTGGGTCAGCCGCGGTTGGCGGGCCGGGTGTTGGAGCTGGATGGTCGTGGACGCGGACGGCGGCGGGCCGGGTGGAAATGAAGGTGATCCGGGATGAAAAAGGCGTAGCTCGAGCTACTTTCGCCGGTGGGGAGGCGGCCATTGACCAAGCCGGGCAGCACGGCGCCACGGCGCCGGTTCACGTGGTGAGCGATGGCGACCGGGCCATCGCGGCGGGCCTGCAAATGGTCGATGGCCGGGAGGTTCCCCATCAGTTGTGCCACTTTCATCCATCTACTGCGGGAGTACCGGCGTAATCCGGGTTGGGAGGGCTGGTCCGAAGCGCGGGGCCGGCGGGCGTCGGTCAGCGTGGCCGAGGGGCAACGATGGGCGGGCGCAGCGGGTGGTGGCCTTGACCGGCGGGCTGGCGCGCTATTGGCGCCGGGAAGCATTGCGCGAGGGCCGGCGCCATTTACAGACGGGGCAAACTCGGTTCAAGACCATCCGCCCCAGGCGGACGGTTGGAACGGCAGAACCGGGAGTACCGACGGCGAGAGCGGCAGGGAACGGTATGGTCGCTGCACAACTTATTGATACTGCTCCAAGAGCGCGGACTCATCAATCAAACCACCTAAATTGCAACGCTGCCAGTAAGGCAGCGGGCGTTGGACAGGATTTTGCAGACGCCGGCCTCCGGTTCCTGCCGTAGCCAGGCCAGCCGGTCGGCGCGTTGCAGCGCGTTCTGGGTGCCGTCCACATGGTCAACCTGGCAGCGCAACGAGTTCTCCGGGTCGTCACCGGCCGCGTTGATGCAAGCCTCAATGACTTGCGGGAAGTACTCGGTGAACTGCTTGGACTGGCGGATGGCGTTGCTGAAGGCGACGGCGCGTTTGGCCGGCTGGGCGTCGCCGCCGAAGTCCAGGCCGGCGGCGGTCCGCTTGCCCAGGCCGTTCCAGCAGCCCACCATGCGGGCGCCGTTGTCCATGTTCACTTCGCTTTCCGAATCGGACAGCAGGGCGTCCAGGTCAATGCCGGCCTGTTCCTGGTCAACGTTGAAGATGACCACCTTGTAGGCGGACAGGATGCCCAGCTCGATGGCCTTGCCAAATCCCAGGCGGTGAAACTCCGGCCCGTACAGCGATGCGTCGTCCATTGACGCCAGCACCAACTGGCTGTCGTTGGCCTTGCGCCGGGCCCGGTCGCCGTAGATGCGCGGCGTGGCGGTCATGTAGAGCCGCTTCCTGCCGGCGATGAACCCGTTGTCGTGAACCCGCTGGAAGTTGGATTCGTCCTGTCCGGTCAGCCGCCTGGCGCTCACGCCGGTGGTGCGGTGGGCTTCGTCGCAAATGATGAGGTCGAATTCGGGCAGGCCGTTGGAACGCTGTTGGGCCGCGGCCACCACGTCCAGCGACTGGTAGGTAGAGAACACCACCGTCATGTTGTTCGGCAGGTCGGCCCGTCGGAACCCCGCCGCCAGTTGCTCCGGGTTGGTGGACGGCGTTTCCGTGAGGTCGTAAGGCGACAGATCCTCGTCGTCGCTGCTGCGCCGGCCGGCCCTGGTGTCGGAACAGACGGCAAAGGGTTTGAGGGGCAGGTCGGCGTCGTTTGCCCAGTCAATCAGGGATTGCGACAACAGCGAGATGGAAGGGGTGAGGAACAGGACGGTTCCGCCGGTTCCGACCGCCCGCTCGGCGATGCGGAGAGCAGTAAAGGTTTTGCCGGAGCCACAGGCCATAATGAGCTTGCCGCGGTCGTGTTCCTCAAAGCCGGCCAAGGTGTCCTGCAACGCGGCGTCCTGGTAGTCGTACAGATTCTTGGTCTGCCGCCGGGTCAGGTCGCCGGGGTGGTTCAGGTCGAAGGTTGACCAGTCGATGGAGGAATTCTCGAAAACGTCCGGCCCCCAACGGGATACCGGCTTGTCCCGGTTTTCCAGGGCGGCCGCGGCGTTGCCGGTCCAACTGTCGGTGGTGGACACGATGATGCCACTGGCGAACTCGGTGGTGCCGTAGGCGGTGAGGAACTTGTTGGCCTCCTCGCGGACGATCCGGCTGCTGGGGCCGTAGAATTTGCACTGAATGGCGACCAAGCTGCCGCCGTCCCGCTCCTCGGCGACGACGACGATTCCAATGTCGTGCCGGCCGCCGTTGCCCGGCCAGTCGCTCCACAGCCACACGCGGGAGAAGCGCCGCGCCTGGGCTTTGTCCCACTCCAGGAACGCCTTGACCAGCCGCTCGAAAAGGCGGCCTTTTTCGGCAGCGCTTCGGGCGCTGGCGTCCAGTTCGGCGAGCACTTCGCGGAAAGTGCGCTTGCCGCCTTCTCTGATCAGGTCATTGTCCGTTAGTCGTGCCGCAGCAGCAGCCATCGCGAGTCCTCCTGAGGAACCCATGATACGCTATTGCGCTGGTGCGTTCATCCGCGTCAACCGGCAGACAGGCGCCTGCTACAAAGTCCAATGCCAGGTAGAGCTATAAGCAGTGAGATTCCCGATTTCGCGCGCCGTCGTGCGGGTCCACATCTGCCGGCCATCGCTGACGACTTTCAACTCTGGCGGCAACTGGGCGTGAACTACCTCGGTGACGTGGGTGGCCGGGGCTTCGTGCGATGACAACTTGGCGGCGTAATTGGCGGCCCGACCAACCCATACCAGGTCGTTGGCCGTGCGCGGACCCGTTCGCGTCACCAGGAGTTTGCTGGTGTCCACGCCGATTGACTGCTTCATGACGTAACCGGAATCGGGTTTCAATTCTCGCACTGCGGGATTGATGATCTCCTGCACGACGTAATTGATTTTGAAGGCCGTGCGCACCGCGCGTTCGGCGGTCTTGCGGCCCGTATAGACGGCCATGATCCGGTCGCCGTCGTAGGCCGTGATTTTGCCTTGCTCGGACAGGATCACCCGCGCCGCGCACACCAGGTAGGTTTTGTACATCTGCGCGGCGAACCCCGCATCGTGCTCGTCGACCAAGGACGTCGACTGGTCGAGATCAGCGTACAGGACGGCGGCCTCAATGGTGACACCGTGGTTGTCGAGGTCCAGGTCCTCCGGGTTGGGGGCCTTCCTTGAGCGGCTGACCCGCCATCGTTCTTGCAGGATTTTCCTGACTTCGGCGTTCAGGTCATTGCGCAGAGGCATGGTTTTCGTCTGCCTCCGAAGCGTTCAGCGCGGGCCGGCAGCCCGCATGGCTTCTATCAGTTCCGCACACGTTGACGCTACCGCGTCGCGAGGGGTGGTTTCTTCTCCGGAGGCGTAGGGCAGCGTAGTGAATCCAGCCAGGTCGGTGGGCATCTTGACGTCCACGTCGTGCGGGCGAATTACGAACGTCCGGGAATGGCCCAGGGCGCCTATGAACAGGCCCAACTCGAAGATCACGTTATCTCTGGGCGCCGCCTCCGTTTTCTCCCGGCTGGTTACGATGTCATCGGGCGCGAGAACCAAGGCGGCGAAGTCGGCTTGACGCAATTCCCTTTCGAGGGACTCCAGCGTGAATGTGGAGGGTTGGAATACTCCGTCGGACCAGAGGCGCACCTCAACGTTCGTGTCAGCAAGGCTGAGTTTCGCTTTGATGGTCTCCGCGATGGCCAGAGATTCCCCGGAGCAACCGATGAAGATGGTCGGTGTCGGGTTGGCGGCTTTGACGAACTCGTTCCTTTGCCGTAGACGGTCTGCCAGGGTTCGAGCCAAGTTGCTCCACAATGAGGGGTGAACGTCAGCCAACTCTCTGAACTCCGTTGCGGCGGCGCGAGCGATGACCACTTCCTCCCTGGCCATTACCGTTGCGGAACGGGGCAGGCCCGGGTTCAAGAGGGCCATGTCGCCGACGTGTTGCCCCGACTGCCGGACGGCGACTTCGCGGCCTTGGAACGAGATTGACGCGGAGCCGGACAGGATGAAACAGATGTCATTGTGAGGCGTGCCTTCCTGCATGATGACCGCACCCGGCTCCCATCTCTCTATGGAGCAGGAGTCGCGCAACTTCGTCGCCAGTTCGGGATTGGCCCCGATGATCGGCTGGATTTCCAGCGCTTGCATTACGAAGCGCGGGCCGTCAGGCCCTGTGAACCGTTGCAGCATTTTGGTGGCACGTGGCGTTCAGATTAGTAGCCACACCCTACGCCATCAGGCAAACGTGCGCAATGGAATCCAGTAGCGGCGGAAAATTGCGCCACTCGGGTTTCATCGCAACGCTACCGAAATCAGGTCAGCATTTGGACTATTGTCGTGATCCACTGAGCTGGCAAGCGTCGGCCAGTAAGTGGGGCTATTGGCAGGAATTCTCACTGCTCTGGTGCCCATGTGCGCTTGACAACGTCATAGATTTGACGAGTTGCGGAATCTCTGAGCTCAACCGTTTGGCCAACGCCTCAGGCTGTTTTGTTTCGCACTCCCAGACCGTGATCACGTGCCATCCCAAGGTGAGCAATTGGCAGGACTGACGCTTGTCTCGCTTGACGTTTTCCCGGAACTTGGCTTCCCAGAATTCCCGGTTGCTTTTGGGAGTGTACGCCAATCCGCAACCGGGGTGACGGTGCCAGTAACAGCCATGCACCATGACTACCGTGCGTCGGCCCGGCAATACGATGTCCGGCCGTCCCGGCAGGTCTCTACGATGGAGGCGGAAACGGTACCCCATCCGGTGCAATAGCGAGCGAACCAGCCGTTCCGGAGCCGTGTTCCTGCTCCGGATCCGGGACATATTCCAACTTCGGTGTTTCGGTGTCAGCTGGTCCATCGCAACGAACCTCATCGCCTGGACAGGAGCTTGGCAATGCAATCAGCTACTTGATGAGACAGCAGAGGAGGGACGGCGTTGCCAACCTGACCGTACTGGTCTGTACGGCTCCCCTCAAGGAAAAAATTGTCCGGGAAGGTCTGCAATCGCGCGGCCTCACGCACAGTGATGCTACGACACTGCGCTGGGTCGTAATGGATGTAGTAATGCCCGTCTTTCCGGATGTGGCTGACTACGGTCCGGGAAGGCGCAGCCTCGGTAAGAACGCTGAAACGGTCGGCGAAGCTGCCTTTGTTCAAAGCATCTGCCGTGCTTCGATGGTTTGGGCGCAGTCCTTCCGGGAAGTCACTGATTCGGAAGGGTGGATGCACGCCATCTGCCATGACACAGGACGCGAACAGGTACCGCCACAGGTCGTCCTCCCGGTGTGTTCTGGCTTCGTGATTCAAGGTTCCGTCCAGTCGAGGATCCTCAAACCAATCGGGCTTGTACCTGCAGGTAGCCTGCTCGTCCATGAAACGGTAGTTGCCACGACCATTGGCCGTTGTGCGCAGGGTTTCCAAAGCCTTGCTGATCCGATGCTGAACTTCCGACGGAATCTCATTCCACCATGGTTGTTCCCGAATCCCAAGGACGGCTGCAATCCACCGTTCACGATTGTCCTGGCGTGACAGTCCGCTTCTAACCGGGGGAATGCCACTCAGTACCTCCCCTGCTGCAACAGGTTCCGAAACCAGGGGCAGAGGTTCCGGCTCGGTCAGAATGTCGTCGCGCACTCCCAGGATCAGTAACCTACGGCGTACTTGGGGTATGCCGTAGTTCTCGGACTTCACCATGAAATCGCCCGGCTCCGGGTCAGAAGCCGCTGAAACGACTGAATACAGGCGGTACTTATAGCAACGGGTGTCCTCCGAGTTACCCACGTTTCGCCTTCGGGCAGGTTCACGCAAATCTCCAAGCATCTGCTCGAATACGGATCGTCCCGCGCACCGTGCGCTGAGTAGTCCTTGTACGTTTTCCATGACGAATACGGCAGGCCAGTACGCAGCCATGATCCTGGTGTACTCACGGTAAAGCCTGAATCTGATGTCCTCCTCAGGGTCGTAGCCGTCAAGAGACTGATTCCTTACCCTGCCGATCACAGAGTACGCTTGGCATGGTGGACCTCCGATGAGAACCCACCTGTCGGCGCCGGCCACAGCGCGACCGATACGGTCATCGACGAGACTCGTCGTTGCGCTGCTGGCGCCCATCTCGATTTGCAGGCACCGGCGCTTGGCTGCTTTCGCTTCCCGTGGGTGTCGCCGAAATAGCTCATCCCGCTCAATGGAACCGCTGATGTACTCATAGTACGCATCTGGAAGCCGGTTCTCTCGGAATTGATGGTAGAATGAGCGCAATAGTAGCGTACTGACGGGCGCCCGTTCCCTTTCGATATGGAGGCGTACGTCAAAAGGGAAACCACTTTCCCCACGCAGCGCGTTGAACCCTTCGCTGAATCCTCCGCATCCTGCGAAAACATCAATGACAGGGATCGTATTGTTCATGACGATGCCTCAGTGTCGCCGGGCGCTAAATGAGATGATCCCAGGGCGCGCGTTATTGGTTTGGGCGCGGTGGAGCAGATCGGTCAACAACTGCTCACGCAAGCGATACAGAGGTGTACACGCTTTGGCCGATGCCTCGGACATAGGAACCTGAACCCTGGTGTTAACCTGCAACTCGCGGATGGAACTGTCCACATCGAACTTAGGACTGCGCCAAAGCGCCTGCGGAGCCCTGTTGTTGCTGATACTGCTCTCAATAATTTCCATGCCAAGAAAGAAAGGCAGGGGGCCCGGTTGCCTTTGCGCGTAATCGCACGCTGCTTGTACCTGTACCAATACCCAATGGTACTGGTCTCCTCCTACTTGGAATTCCCGGCAGCGAAACAACCTTTCTGCGGCGTGAATCTCTGAAATTCCGAAGGTGTCCTCGAACAGGTTGCCCAGCATTGTGCGGGGTAGCGGTATGACGGCACCCCTTTCGGCACCTTGGTTTGCGCCGATGTCAGACGCAATGTGAAATACCCGGTTGAGCAGAGCCGCTTCTTGGTCATTGATGCTTTGACCAACGTTGCCATTGTTGACCACTTGATGCCAGAGGTTCGCGCTGGCGTTGTCTACCTCCGACGCCGCAACATGGTCAGCAAGTACAGGTAGTAGCGCCTCGTTGACGGCGCGGAAAGGATTTGCTGCGACGTTTTGCTGTCCGACCGCCTCAACTGCCATCGCGCATATAAGCTTGGTGATGTCATCTTGCTGTGCACCGCCGGTTTTGTCAGCACTCCCCAGCATGGTAATGGAAGACAGCGTCTCCGCCGCCGCGGACCACACCTTTTCCTCCCATTCAGTAAGCACGGCCAAGGACGGCGCGCGTTCCGTCAATCCCTTGATGTCTTGAATCAACCTGGTGAAGTCAGGGGCAGCGCCTTCGGCGATTCCGTAGTCAGCTTTGTCAAACGGCACAACATCGATGGGTTTGGCGGTATCGTTGAGGCGCTCGTCCAAGAATTCACGGACCTCATCAGAATCTTCGGGCGTTTTGGTCCAAAGCACCAGCAGATATGGACCCCTTGGTGCTAATTGTCGCAACAGGTCCAAGATGGCACTGAAGTTTTGGCGAGAGTCCGACTGAGTGGACCCCAACAAGTTGATGTCCATGAACGCTATCCGAATATAAGGGCATGGCACGATAGTGGTCGTGGCGGCAACCATCGGATAATCCACGCCCAAGCACGCAAAGCCCGAGCGATTGAGCCCCGTTACCAGAGCATCAAGGTGTTCGCTCTCGTTATCGACAGCGACTATCCGTGTGATGCCAAACATCACCTGTCCTCCTTGAAAACCAATGCAACTATGGCTCCGTCGAATTCGCGCGGCACTTCTACCTCTCCCGGTGAAGGGAACACGAGCTGTCCGCTCTGTAAACGCATCGCCAGACTTGCGTAGTAAAGTCCAAGTCCCATTCCGTCAGGACGGCGTGTAAAGAACGGCCGCGCGAGATGCTCCGGTGCATCACCTCCGAAGCCAGGACCGTTGTCGGCGACTACAATGGCCGGGCCCGCTTCAAAATCGCGGGACACACCGATGTACAGTTTCCGCTCCGGAGTTCCTTCGTCGCGCTGCGCGTCCGGCCATCGCCGGCGCAACCAGTAAATCGCATTGTCAATCAAGTTGCTCAGTGCCCCAAGCACCAAGTTGAAAGCAAATCTGGAATTGAATCCCTCTTGGTACCTATCAAGTAGTGGACAGACCGTATGAACGCGATGATGTTTAAGGCGGATGTCGCTCAATTGCAACGAAACCTCTATCAGCCTCCGGGCACTGTGCGTTTCTTGGTTGTTACGTCGGAGAAGTAGCGAAAACCCGTCGAGCGTCTCTGCGAGAGACTTGGCTTGACGTTCAATCCCGTTGACGTCTCTACCGGCGACGAGGGCTTGGTGGAGTGACCTCACCCCGCGTTCTACTTCGTGAAAAATAACGGCCAAGTTCAGCCCAGACATCCCAGCGGACAGGAGAATTTCCTGCATTTCATTATAATGACGTTCAATACGTCTGACGCACGAGTTGATGGGCTGTCTGTCTATGCCAGCTTTGGCGAGTTCAACTCTCAACGTTGCAAGAAGTCCTTCCATACCCCCGGACAATTCGGCATTTGGCCTGGTGGTCAGCTGCCTTATCCTATCCTTGTCCACTTGGCGCTCGCTTTCGAAAGCGCCGATAGCCCCCAGTATGATTTGCTGCAAACGATCGCAGGCGTCATTGTCAACGAATCCTTCACGATTAGTTTTTTCGATGAGTTCTGGTGAGTCCTCCAGTGACAAGTGAACGGCACCCAGGACGATGTTCCGGCTGATGCGGAGCGTCGGGGTATTCACCCGCCTCAGGTCAAGGCCAAGCCAGTCGTCCCCTTGTTCCCCGTAGTTGTACACCCGGATGCCATCCCGGTAAATGCGGACGCCGCCATAATCGTCCAAGTAACCTGTGATCGCCTGCTGGTCAGGCAAACGGCTAAGGATTTGACGGTCACGGTCGTATGCGTAGAACACTCCTCGCACCGGGCCTATGCCGGAGGTGTACGATGGGTCGGCAAATTCATCCCGGCTACTCCGCCCACCACCTCGCGCCCGGGGTAACGCCAGCCTTTCCCCAGACTGGCGTACTTTCCTGCTTTCCAGTTTGAAGCCCGGGATTTGGCGGAATTCGTACTCCGAATCGAATACGCCTTCGTCCAAGCGGAACGAGAACTTCCAGAAGGCTCTATCCAGTATTGAGTCCACGTCCGGCAACTCTCTGGTCCATTCTTCGTTGCCAGGCACCTCCAGTACCGCCCGGAAGTTGCCGGGCTCGTCAAAGGGTGAACACAGGGACGTGATCTGATTGTGGAGGCGACGGACCTCACCACGTTGCCATCGGTTCCGAAGGCTGGTGACCTCGATTCTGGTTCCAGTTGCTTCGCCGGCAAAGACCTCCGGCCGTCTGGTGGTTATTGTGACTGGAGCCTCTTCCAGGTACTCGTGCGCGGCCAGTTCGTTCCAGTCGATATTTACCACGCATTCGTTGCTATCCTTCGCACGGGTAACCAAGCTGATGCGATTCCCAAGCTTATGTGCCGCGAAGCGCCCCAAACCTTTTTCGCCAATCGGAAGTCGGCTGTGGCGCGTTGTCCTCTGCGATTTTTCCCGTTGTCGCTTACGGTGGTTGTTGCCCGGCACCAGCCATACTGACTCCAGCACGTCGAGGGTCATACCCTCCCCGTCATCGGTAACGGCGATGCTGGCGCCTTTCGCGCTGCTGCGCAGGTCCAATCGTATGACGGCGCTGGTGGCATCCGCGTCATAGGCATTCTTGACCAGCTCGAAGACCGCCAGCCTAGGGCTGGCAATCAGCTCGTCGCCCAGAAGCTGTAGCAACCTGGCCGTCGGCCGGAACGTGCGGCTGATTTGCGCAGGGGCTGCGTCTGCTGTGTTCACCATAGGGATGCTCTTTGCTGCTTGGACGCAGAGGGTACGGCTAATCGCGCGTGCAGGAATCCTACCACGCTTTGCGCTGTTCAGCAGCCAGAAATCCAGATCCGTCATGCGCTCCATGCTGTTATGGCGAATGGCCTTGAACCTTGACCACCACTTCACACTAGGGGCTGAATTGCCGAAGGGTGGGCGATTCAGCCTATCACAGGTTTTTGGGCAGGTTCGGCGAACATACCCTCGATTACCGCTCCGAGCAACCAACAGTACGGACTTTACTCATTGCCCTACTGCGGTGGCAATCCTCTCCCAGTCCTTGCTGGTGTCAACCTATGGCTTGTCGCCTATGGCGAACCAGAGGTTTGGTTGCCAACTGGCAGTGCCAGTCCAGAGATTTGAAGATTAGGGGCGCAAGAAACGGATCCGTTGTCTGAATGCTTCTGTGAGAGGGTGTGTGACAATGATTTCAAGCAGGATGGAGCCGTTTGAGCATGAGGTTGACCATGGCGATATGCACCCACGCTTCACTGCTTTCGGGACGTTCCTCGTAATCTTTGCTCAGTCGTCGGCATCGGCTCAGCCAGGCCAGGGTGCGCTCCACCACCCAGCGGCGGGGCAGCACTTGGAAGGTGTGTTGCTGTACCGGACGGCGTACCAACTCCAGGATCCAGCCGCCTACTGTCTTGGCCCACTCCACCAATTTACCGCCATAGGCCCCGTCGGCCCAGATCAGCTGCAACCTAGGGAATCTACCCAGCAGTTTGGTCAACACCAACTTGGCGCCGTCCCGGTCTTGGATATTGGCGGCATGAACCACCACCGCCAGCAGCAAGCCCATAGCCTGCCCCGTACTTGATACGGGGGTGTCCACCATCCGCCTCCGGCGGACCGTTTGCGTCCCGTTACCTTCTTGCCGGCGTCGTAACCCCGAGGCCCCCTTTTTCCGTGGTCTTCACCGACTGACTGTCAATGATGGCCGCGCTGGGCGTAGCCTCCCGTCCCGCCGCTTCCCGAACCCGGACCCGCAGGGTTGCCTCAACACCTTCCCAAGTGCCGTCATCCCGCCACTTCCTGAAGTACCACCAGACCGTGCCCCAAGGTGGTCCGCCTCAGGCGGATGGGGCAGCATCCGCCAGGCGATGCCACCACGCAGCACGTACAAGATGCCGTTGACCACCTCGCGCAGGTCTGTGGTCCTGGGATGGCCTCTGGTGGTGTCGGGCGGCAGCAGCGGCTCCAACTCCTTCCACTGAGCATCGGTCAAATCGCTGGGATAAGGTTTTCTATTCATGCCACCAGCGTAACCGGCATCCCATTCTCATCCCAAGAACGACCTATACGGGTTTCGACCATTGTCACACACCCTCTAAGCTGGACTTTGTACAAAAACTAGAAAAATGAAAGCGGCAGGGTAAGCTGGTTTGACCCCACAACTCACCGTAGGTCAATTCGTGCTCACCCTGCCCGATGCCATTGTAACTGTTCTCTTTCCCTTCGCCATGCTGTTCCAAAACCGAACCTGGCAAAAGGCTCAGGTCCTATTGGTCGGCGCGATCCTGACGCCGGGCCAGCGCACAGTGGCCGCGGCGTTGCGGGTCATGGGCCTCAGCGGCGACCGCAACTATGCCCGCTACCATCACGTGCTGAACCGGGCGGCGTGGTCGCCCCTTGGGGCGTCCCAGGTCTTGCTCAGGTTGCTGCTTCAACATCTCGACCACGGCGACGGTCCGCTGGTGTTCGGTATCGACGAAACCCTGGAGCGTCGGCAGGGTCCAAAGATCAACGCTCTGGGTGTCTACCGAGACGCCGTGCGTTCCAGCCGCAGCTATACGGTCAAGGCCAGCGGGTTGCGCTGGATCAGTTTGATGTGGCTGGGACGCATCCCCTGGGCGGGACGGTTCTGGGCCCTGCCCTTGCTCACCGCGCTGGCGCCATCGGAACGCTATCACCAAAGGCAGGGACGCCGGCACAAGAAACTCACCGACTGGGCTCGCCAGATGATCCTGCTGCTGCGCCGCTGGCTGCCCCATCGCCCCCTGGTGGTGGTGGGCGACAATGGCTATGCCGTCCTGGACTTGCTCTACTTCTGCCAGTCCCTCCATGAACCCGTAACCCTCATCACCAGGCTGCGCCTGGATGCCGGTCTCTACGATCCCGCGCCACCCCGTCAACCGGGCCAAACCGGTCGCCCTCGGGTCAAGGGGGCACGTCAACCCACCCTCAAGCAACGCCTTGACGATCCCGAGCTGCTCTGGGACACCGCGTCGGTGTCCTGGTACGACGGCACCATGCGCACGCTGGAACTGGCTTCGCAGACCGCCCTCTGGTACCACCCCGGCAAACCGCCCGTACCCATCCGCTGGGCGCTGGTCCGAGACCCCAAAGGTGAACTGGACACTCAGGCCCTGCTCTGCACTGATGAGTCGGTCGCCCCAGTCCAGATCCTGGAGTGGTTTGTGCTGCGTTGGCAGCTGGAGGTCACTTACCAGGAAGTACGGGCTCACTTGGGCGTGGAAACTCAGCGCCAATGGTCGGATCGCGCCATTGCCCGCACCACGCCCGTCCTGATGGGTCTGTTTTCCTGGATCGCCCTGGCGGCACACTCGCTGCAACAAGAGAGCCCCATCACCCAGCGCACGGCGGCCTGGTACGCCAAACCCGCCCCCACTTTCGTGGATGCCATCGCCCTGGTGCGACGCCACCTGTGGCTGGCTTCGGAGGATTTTTCAATGTCGGTGTCCGACGACGACCGGGGAAAACCCGTTCCCGATCTGAATTCCCGGCTTATTGATTCCCTCGCCTACGCCGCTTGAACGTACAAAGTCCAGCTGAGAGGGTGTCTAAAAAGGGGAATGTCGGGCCAACCTGCGTAGCATGAGGCCGGTCATTGAGATGTAGATCCAAGTTTCGGTGGCTTCACACAATGCTTCATAATCCTTGCTCAACCGCCGTTGCAGGTTCAGCCAACCGAAGGTGCGTTCCACCACCCAGCGCCGGGGCAGCGCCGGGAAGGTGTGTTGCTGTGCCGGACGGCGCACCAACTCCAGGGTCCAGCCGCCTACCGTCCTGGCCCACGCCACCAGTTTACCGCCGTAGGCCCCGTCCGCCCCGATCACTTGCAGTCGCGGGAACCGGCCTAACAGCTGGGCCAGCGCCAACTTGGCGCCGTCCCGGTCCTGGATGTCGGCGGGATGGACCGCCACCGCCAGGGGCAGGCCCAGGGTGTCCACCACAATGTGTCGCTTGCGTCCCTTCACCTTCTTGCCCGCGTCGTAACCTCTGGGCCCCCTTTTTACATGGTCTTCACCGACTGGCTATCGATGATGGCCGCGCTGGGACTGGCCTGACGGCCTTGAGCCTGTCGCAGCGCGGCGTGCCGGGCGCAGTTGGCCCGTTGCCAGGTTCCATCCTTGCGCCAGGTGCAGAAGTAATGGAAGACGATGCGCCAGGGTGGCAGGTCGTGGGGCAATCCGCCTGTGGCGGACCAGGAGCATCCGGTACGCAGCACGTAGCGGATGGCGTTGACAATCTCCCGACGGGGATAGGTTATCGGGCGGCCGCCCGGTTTGGGAGGTGGCAATCCGCCTCCGGCGGACCGTTCTCGGTCGCTAAGGTCGCTGGGGTAAGCTGGGCGTTCCATACCGTCAAGGGTACGCCCAACGTCGCTCGCCCCGCCTCTACTCCCCATTCCCGATTAGACCCTTTTTAGACACCCTCTAATCTGGCAACTGTACGCACGCCTGGCGACGTTCGTTGCCCGAACCCTGAGTGCGGGTACGACATCTCTCAGGTCGTGAGCGCCATTTTGGCGGCGTTATTGGAAGAAGCTCTGGAAGAGCTGTTGAACCTGGCCGCGGAGGCCATTCTCGCAAAGGTCCGCTGGCCCGACGGTCCTCTCTGCCCGCACACGGGCTGCGGGTCGGACGATGTGCGGCCAGTGGCCGCGCGCAAACCCATGCCGTTCCGGTGCGGGCAATGTCGGCAACACTATTCCGTGACGTCAGGAACGGAGCTTTTGCATCGCTCTAAACTCAAGCCCTTGCAATTGCTCACCGCGCTCTACTACGTCGCGGCCCACTATCCGAGCATGACAACTGTCCAACTGGCGGATTACGTGGGGATCGACGAAAAATCGGCTCGGCACCTGCGCAGATTGTTGCAAGATCTGATGGGCGACATATTGGAGGATTTGTCAGCCGTCCAATTCGAAGCGGACGAAATGTATGTTGGCGGATCCCAGTCCAACCGGCACGCCGGCGAGCGCCTATTGGTGCGGGGCCGCGCCGGGAAGGCGGCAATTTGCGGTATCAAGGATAGCGAGACCTAAACCAAGTCCAAGGTAAAACCCGCGTTGGTGTTGGGTAGAATTGGGGTCAAATCGGGCGGTCGATTGGGAGATCTGAGGAGGTTGTAGGGTATGCAGGAGATGGGCGGGTTGCTGGAGCAGTGGTCCGCCGCAGGCGGAGACGAGGCTGAGATGCGGCGACGGATGTACCGAGCGCCGACGCCCCGGGAACGGGAGCGATGGCACGCGGTGTGGCTGCTGGCGCAGGGATGGACGGCGGCGGCGGTGGGACGAGCTCTGGATCGGGATGCTCACACCATTAGCCAATGGCCCCGAGCCTTTGCCGAGGGCGGACCCAAGGCGCTGGTTTTCGAGCAGAGTGGTGGTTCCCCCCCGCGTTGGACGTGGAGCAACGCGGGGAGCTGAAGTCGGCGGTGCAGGAGATGCCTTCACAGGCGGGGATCGGACTGTCCAACTGGAACTGGAAAGCGGTGCGTCGGTTTGTGGAAGACCGCTTCGGGTTGGCGCTGAGCCGGAGTCCGCCGCAGGCGGATCTGAACTATCTTCACCGGCTGGGGTTGGTGCTGAAGCGCCCCAAGAAGCGGTTGCTTAAAGCGGACCCAGCGCGGCGGGAAGCCTTTGTGGGAGAGTATGCGGAGTTGCCGGCGACGGCGGCACGGACAGGAACCAAGATATTCTTCGCTGACGAGGCGCACTTTCAGGCGGATGCGGACCTGCGGGGCAAGTGGGCGCTGAAAGGCGAACCGGCCCCCGTATCGGGGTACGGGGCAGGCCCTGGTGGACTCCACCAGCCCGCGACGTGGGGAGAAGGTCAGCTACTACTCGGTCCGCCGCAGGCGGATGCCTGGAGACGGGGGAGGTGGTAGTGATGGAACTGGAGGGCAATCCGCCACAGGCGGACCACCTCTGCCGACTTCCTGCGGTCCGCCATTGGCGGACGGGCGCAACACGCCGCACCGCTCATCGTGATCTGGGACAATTCGCCAGCCCATCGGGGCGACGCGATCCGGGCTTATCTCACCACGCCCAACCTGAACCTGCGCCTGGTGAACTTGCCCAGCTACAGCCCAGACTTCAATGCTGATGAGGCCATCTGGGGCTGGGTACGTCAGGAAGCAACCGCCAACTTGTGCCTGGGCGCCCGTGCCGCCGTGCGGGAAAAGGTGGGCGACTTTTTCGCCGATCTGACCCAGCGACGCGAAGAAGTCAAACGCCGCTGCCGCACCGTGCTGCAAGCCAAAGCCGACGAACTAATAGGCAGCACCCAAGCCAACCCTCTCCGCCCCGCAAATGTAGATTTCACCTTGGCTTCGGTTTAGTATTACAACGACGGTTGGGATGATAGGATGATGCTCAAATCAGGAAAGGCTTCAGGAGGTGGGGCAGGGCGATGGATGCGGCGGCGTTGGAGCGAGTGTACGAAGCCTTTCGGGATTTTCACGACTATTTTGCGCCAGCCTTGGGGCGCAAACAGCCGCGGGAGCTGAGCCGGGACTGTCTCCCGGGCCTGCTGGCGCAGTCTGAGGAGCGGCGCAACGCGGAAAACCTGTCCGAAGCGGTGGCGTCGTCGCCACGGTCGCTGCAACGATTTCTCACGGAGTCCCCATGGGATGATGACCTGGTGATGGGCCGTTTGCAGGAGTATCTGGGTTCTCGGTGGGGAGACCCGGCGGGGGTATGGGCCCTGGACGGCAGCGACTTTCCCAAGCCGGGCGTGAAGTCGGTGGGGGTGTCTCGGCAGTGCTGCGGGGCGTTGGGGAAGATCGCCAACTGCCCGGCGGGGATGTTTGTGGCCCATGTGGGGCTCAAGGGTCGGGCGCTGGTGGACCGGCGGCTGTACCTGCCCAGGGAATGGACTGGGGATCGGGGGTCCGGAGCGTTGCGCGGCGGCGGGGGCGCCAGCGGACTGTCGGGAGCGCCGGAGCCAGACGGAGTTGGCGTTGGAGAGGCTGGCGGGGGCTCAGGCTCGGGGACAGCTGGCGGCCCAATGGCTGGCTGGAGATAGCGCCTGCGGGATGTCGCCCCCGCTGCGGGAGGGCCTGGCGGCAATGGCAATGGCAATGGGGATGCGCTACGTTCGGGACGCGCGGCCCGACATGACGGTGTGGCCGCTGGAACCGACTTGGACCGATCCGCCGTACCAGGGCAACGGTCGTCCCCGCAAGCCCAGGTTGCGCGGCGGGCAACGGCAGACCATGGCGGAGCGGGCCGCTGCGATCCCTGAAGATGGCGGGCGGGAGATCACGATCACCCAGGGCAGCCAGGGCCCCCGCGCCTACCGGTACAGCGCCCAGCGAGTGCGGGTAACCCACCGACGCCAACCGGGCGAGGTCCTCGGGGCGAGGTCCTCGGGGCGATCTATCGCCAGAACCGGGATGGCAGCAGCGAGCCCCGCTATTACCTCTCCAACGCTCCCGAGGGCACGCCGTTGGAAACCCTGGCCTACGTGGGCGGCTCCCGCTGGCGCATCGCAACCGAGTTCGAGACCGCGAAAAGCGCCGTTGGGCGGGACGAGTGCGAAGTCCGCGCCGGGGCGGGCTGGCATCATCACATCACATCACCATGCGCCTGCTGGCCGGGGCTTTTCCGCTAACCCTGCAACAGGACTGGAGGGAAAAGATGCCCCGGATCACCAGACCCCAGGTGTACCGAGTGGTCCGCGAGCTGATGCCAAAGGAACGGTTCGGTCCGGAAGAGTCGCTGCTATGGCTTGCTGAATGTCCAGCAACGTAACGAACGGGCCAGACTATCCCATGCCAAGCGCCGGGCCGCCCACCATGCCGCTACCGGCGTGCCTCCCTGAACCCGTCGTTGTAATACTAGTAGCGGTTCCGAAATATCATTGTAATGTTCATAGTAATTATCATCGAATTTGATGTTACAATCCGCAATCAAGGAGCAAATGCCGAGGTACTGAATCCAGCGCCGTTACCATCGCCAGCTCAACCGGGAGGAACGAACCATGACCGGCAGAAGAATATCGGGATGGACGCTGATTACGCTGGCCGCGGCGGCATTGCTGGTCGCTGGCGTGTGGGTAGCGTTGGCCCTGGCGACGCCGGGCGCGGAAGCCCAACAGGGCGCGCCGGGCAAGGTCAACAACGTAACCCTCACCCGCAGCGACGGCTCGGTTACCGCAGATTGGAACGCCGTCGGCGGGGCAACCAAGTACCACGTCACCTACACCACCGACGGCGGTAGCAGTTGGCACGCTCCCGTTGACAACCACACGAATGTCCCCACCAACAACCTCACGTTCAGCGCCGACAACGCCAAGCCTTACATTGTGGGCGTGCGGGCCGGCAACGATCACGGCTGGGGCGGCTGGGTCAACTCCGCGCCGGCCGGGCCGTACACACCTCAACCTACACCCACACCGACGGCTACTCCGACACCAACGCCGACGCCTACGGCTACTCCCATAACGGCGCCCACCGCCACGCCGACGCCGGCCCCGTCGCAACCACAGCCGGGCGCGCTCAACGTAACCAATGCCGGGCTGGTGTCCTGGGGGCCGGATGATGACCCGATGTTTGGCTCGGGGATGCTGGCCCTCTTTGACTACTACGAACTGCGCTGGGCGGAAAGTCTCGACAATTCCTCGCCCGTAGATTGGGACAGCGCGACCAGCCACTTCATCTACGACGCCAGCGTGTCGTCCTACCAACTGCCCAACCTAGTGTCCTGTATTCAAAGTTCGTTGGCAAAAGTGCGCGACGCTGGCCAGGATCTGATCCGCGGTTTTCGTCCAGACAAATGGCTTGGGGGCTTCGTTGGTGAGGTCCAGGTAGCGGTAGATCGCCGCTTCCAGTTCTCCGCTGCTCTGATGCACTCCGCGCCGCAGCTGCTTCTCCGTGAGTAGCGCAAACCATCGCTCCACCAGGTTCAGCCAGGACGCGCTGGTCGGGGTGAAGTGCAGGTGAAAGCGGGGACGCTTGGCCAACCAGTTCCGGATCAACGCCGTCTTGTGGGTGGCGTAGTTGTCCACGATCAGGTGGACGTCCAAGTCAGGGGGCACTTCCGCCTCGATGGTATCGAGGAACTTGCGGAACTCCACCGACCGGTGGCGTTGGTGGCAGCGGCCAATCACCTTGCCGCTCTGGGCGTCCAAAGCGGCAAACAGCGACACCGTGCCGTGACGCAGGTAGTCGTGGGTGCGTCGTTCCACTTGTCCGGGGCGCAGGGGCAGCAACGGACGGGTGCGGTCCAACGCCTGGATCTGGGACTTCTCGTCCACGCACAGGACCAAGGCCCGGTCCGGCGGGTCCAGGTACAGACCCACGATATCGCGCACCTTCTCAATGAAAAAGGGGTCCGACGACAACTTGAAGACTTCAGTGCGGTGAGGCTGCAATCCGAAGGCGCGCCAGATGCGGCTGACGGTATTGTGGCTCAGGCCGCAGCGTTGGGCCATGGCCCGGGTGCTCCAGTGGGTAGCGTCCCGGGGCGTGGTCTCCAGCGTCAACGTAATCACTCGCTCCACGTCGGCATCGGTAACCGAGCGCGGGCGACCGCTGCGGGACTCGTCCGACAGCCCCTCCAGTCTCCGCTCCACAAACCGCGACCGCCACTTGCCTACGGTGGCTCCCGACACCCCCAAGTCGGCCGCCACCGCGGTGTTGCTGCGACCTTCCGCGCAAGCCAAAATCATCCGGGCCCGCAGCGCCAAAGCTTGGGCGGTCTTCGGGCGACGCTCCCATCGCTCCAGGGTTTCCCGTTCCGTGTCGTCCAAGATCAATGGTGGCATCGGGCGTCCCATGGCCATGGTCATCCTCCATCTGGGCGGCTCACCCGGAGAATACCTCATCGCTCACGCTTCCGCTACTTACTTCGGTTACAGGACACTAGACGCCAGCAAGCGGTACGAGGTGCGGCTGTATGTCCGGTTCAAGACCGATGCGGTGCAATTCGGCGCGTCTCAGCCCGACCCTGCGCCCGCTCCTACGGCAACCCCTATCCCTACCCCTACGGCAACACCTACGCCCACGCCGACACCAGCGCCCACCGGCACGGACTATGACGCCGACGACGATGGCCTCATTGAAGTGTCCAGCATAACCCAGCTTTACGCGCTGCGGTACGACATGGACGGCGACGGCGTACCCAACGACAACGCTGCCGATGCCTCGAAATATCGGGCGGCCTACCCCGACGCGCCGGCCAATATGGGATGCCCCGACAGCGGTTGCATCGGCTACGAGCTGACCACCGACCTGTCTTTCGACCCCAACGTGAGCGCGGATTATATCGCCTATGGCGCAATCTTCGAGGGCAACGGTTTTACCATCTCCGACCTCTACATCTTTCGACTCAGAGAGAGCGACGTCGGGCTGTTCAGTTACGTCACCAGTGATGCCGTCATCAGAAACGTTGTCCTCAGCTCCCCTAACGTGAGCTCCGGCTATCATAACGTCGGCGCCCTGGTCGGATACAACAACGGCGGCACGATTAGCAACAGCAGCGTCGTCAACGCGACGACGCGAGGCTGGAACTATACGGGCGCGCTGGTCGGGCGCAATGATGGCACGGTTACCGATAGCAACAGCAGCGGCACGGTGACCGGCCTGAACTACGCCGGCGGCCTGGTCGGGAGCAATGATGGTACGGTCACCAATAGCAGCAGCAGCGCTGCGGTGACCGGCCAAACCCACATTGGCGGCCTGGCAGGGATCAACCAAAAAGGGAGCGCCATCACCAACAGCAGCAGTAGCGGCACGGTGACCAGCGACGGACGCGCCGGCGGATTGGTCGCGCGCAACCAGGGATCTATCACCGCCAGCAGCAGTAGCAGCACGGTGACCGGCGGCGATTACGCCGGCGGCCTGGTCGGAGTCAACGAGAGCGCCATCACCACCACCAGCAGCAGCGGGACGGTGACCGGCGACGAGTACGTCGGCGGCCTGGTCGGCTGGAACGGGCCGGTGGCCAGTATCAGCGACAGCACGGCCACCGGCGACGTCACCGGCTCCGCCGGCAACATATTCGGCTCCGTCACCGGCGCCCTGACGGGAAGCAACGAAGGGACGATTACCAACAGCCAGGGCACCGGAACGGTGACCTTGAAGTAGGGCCGGGAGCGCTAACGGCGCCGCCCCCAGCAGCCAGGCCGGTTGTCCGTGCAACGAGGGCGAGCTAAGGCCCGAAAACGTTTTCGGGCCTTAGCTCGCCGTTTAAGGCCACGTCAGCGCGGTTCTTCCAACTTATCGACCTGGCGGAAGGCTCCGTCGGCGCCGAGTACGGTGAGAAACACCGCGTCGGATCCTTGATTATCCCCAGGGCCGTATTGGACCACGACTCCATCGAAATCTATCGTGCCCGCATCGCGGATGGCGTCAAGGAAGCACTTCCGGCTGGCGTCGCGGCCGCACATTTCCAGGCCGGCGATAGCCAGACGGCCGGCGAGGTAGCCTTCCAGCGAGACGAAGCCCGGAACTGCGTTGGGGTCATACTCCACCAGCGCGGCCCGGTATTCGGCAACCACGGGGATGTTGGTATCTTCCGGAGAGGGAACAACCTGCGTGACGTACACCCCGTCGCCGTCGGGGCCGAGCTCCCGCGCCAGCGCGCTGCCGCCCACGAAAGAGATTGCCATGAGTACGGGAGCTATCTCCTCGCGTAGCGCGGTAATCGTCCTGGCCACCGGAGTGTAGGATCCGATTAATATAACGGCCTCGGGCTCGGCGGCAACGATGTGGAAAACGGCGGCATGGACGGCGACGGTGTTGCGCTCGTAATGCCCCGAGGCTACCGGCGCCAGCCCCCGGCGTTCCAGAGCCAGGCGGGTTCCTTCCAGCCCGGCCTGCCCGTAGGTGTCGTTCTGGTATAAGACGGCAACCCGCGTGATGCCCAGGTCTTCGGTGAGGCGGGCTACCATCACCTCCGTTTCCTGGTAGTACGACGCCCGGAGGTTCAACAGGTGGTCCAATTCAGGATTGCGCAGAAACTCCGCGCCGGTGAACGGGGCCACGAAGGGCGTGCCGGCCGAAGCCGCCGACAGGAAGGAGGAGCGCGACGTCGGGGTTCCAACGGCTCCGATCAGCGCGAACACGTTGCTCTCGTAGATCAGGCGCTGGGTGTTGGCAAAGGCGGCTTCGCTTTCGTAACCGTCGTCCAGGGATTCCAGCTCCAGCCGACGACCGTGAACGCCGCCGGCCTGGTTGGCTTCGCGGAAGGCCGCCAAGATGCCGGCTCGCATACCCTGGCCCAACTCCTGCGCCGGGCCGCTGAAGGCGGCGGATTGTCCGAACACGATGCGGTCTTGATATACGCCGGGATCAGCCGGGACGCTCGCCTGGGTCGGCTCTACGGTTGACCCTCCCCCGCCGGCGGGCGCGTTTGGCTCTTGAGCGCCGGCGCACGCTACGCCCAGGGCAAGACCCGTCAGGGCAGCGACCAACGCCACCATGACGCGGCCCCACCGCAATGATGAGATGCCAGAGACCCAGATCATAACGCCGGCGGCTTCCGCTCGCGCCAGGGCGTGGCCTGCTCGTAGGCATAGGCGGCGCGGAATATGGCGGCCTCTCCCAGATGCGGCCCGCCGATTTGCAGGGCCAGCGGCAACGCGCCCTCGCCGTCGCCGGTGAAGCCGCAGGGGATGCTCAAGGCCGGGCAACCGCTCAGGCTGTACAGCCCGCGGAAGCTGCCCTCCCGCAACGCGGCGGCGGCCATCTCCTTGCTGCTGACCACCGGCGGCTCGTCGGACAGCAGGCCGGCCGGGCCGGTTGAGGTAGGTTGCAACAGCAGATCAACGTCACGAAAGGCCGCTATCACCTGGCGGCGCACCATGGCGCGCAGTTTTACCGCCTTGTAATAAACCTGCCCGGGTATCAGATTGCCCACGGCGAAGGCGACCCGCGTGTTGGGATGGTAGTCCTCGAACCGCTCGCGGAGCCATTCGGGGTTGAGGCTGACCCGCTCGGTGCTGGTGATGGTGCGGACGATGGGGCCGGTCTGTGGAGTGATGGGTATGCTGACGGGTACGACCTCGGCGCCGAGCTCGCGAAACACTTCGGCGGCGGCGGATACGGCGTCGCGGCTTTGATCGTTCAGGCGCAGGCCGTGTCCGCCCATGAGTTCCTGCACTACGCCGATGCGCATACCCCGGACGCCGGCGTCCAGGCTGTCCAGGTAGTCGGGAACGGGTTCGGTGCGGCTGTAGCGGTCTTTGGGGTCGTGGCCGGCGATGGCCTGCAACGTGAGGGCGCAGTCGGTGACGGTGCGGGAGATGGGGCCGATGGTGTCCGTGGACCAACTGGCGCCATCCACGCCGGCCCGGCTGACCCGGCCCCAGGTGGGGCGGATACCCACCAGGCCGCAGTTGGCGGCGGGGCCGCGGATGGAGCCGCCGGTATCCTCGCCCAGGGAGGTAGCGCAGAGGAACCCGGCGGTGGCGGAACCGCTGCCGGTGCTGGAGGTGCCGGGATTGCGGGCGGTGTCCCAGGGGTTGCGGGCCGGGCCGAAGTGGCTGCTGATGGGGTCGCCCAGGGCGAACTCGCTCATGTTGGTCTTGCCGATGATGACGGCGCCGGCGTCCTTTAGTTTGGCGACGACGGTTGCGTCGGCATCAGGCACGAAGTCGGCGCGGAGCTTGGAGGCGTCGGTGGTGCGGATGCCGGCGGTGTGGATCTGGTCCTTGACGCCGACGGGAACGCCGTGGAGCGGGCCGCGGAAGTTGCCGGCGGCGGCTTCGTCCTCCAGCCGTTTCGCGTCGGCGCGGGCCTCGTCGGCGCAGACGGTGATGTAGGCGTTCAGCCGGTCGCCCACCGCGTCGATGCGATCAAGGTAGGCGTTCACCGCTTCAACGGGCGACACCTCCCGGACGCGGATGGCGGCGGCCAGTTCGGAGGCGGACAGGAAAGGGATGTCTGCGGAGTTCATGCTGCTTCCTCCATGTCGGCCGGCAGGGTTACGGCTACGTACTCTTCCAGGTTGAAACCGGGCGGGTTGATGGCGGCCATTTCCTCCAGCATGGCGTTGAGGCTGTGGGTGACCTGGGTCAGCTCCGGTTCCTGGAGGGAGAGGCCGACCGCTTTGGCTAAGGCTTGGATTTCATTGTTGTTCAGGTCGGTCATACATTTACCTCGGTCTGATTATGACAGTGGATTGACGACTTCAAGGAACGGGAAACGCCGAAAGTCGCCGTCTAGGGTGCAGATTTGGCTGATACCGTGTTCCCGCATCAGCACGACGGTGTGCAAGTCGTGTACCAAGTTGCCACGTATTTCCGGGAATTCCTGGGCAATTTGGAACAAAACCGACAAGTGGTGTTCCGTATGACGCAGCAGATGGAAGCCCGGGGATTCCAGCAACTGAGTCAGGAACCGCACTCCATCGCTCAATCTCCAAGGATTGCTCAATACTCGCGGATGGCTGGTCACTCGGAGGAATTCATAGCAAACATTCCACGTCAGAAACCCGGACGTGTGGCCCATACGCGCACTTTCAACGCGGCGCAAGCAAGCATCATGGAATTCTGACCTATCGTCCACCGCATAAATCAGCACATTCGTATCATAGACCATCGTCGTCTTCCTCCATGACACGATACAGCTCGTCCCGATTGGATATGTCAACCAGCATCTCTCCAAAATTCCAAGTAGGCAGTTTTGGGAGAGGTTCAGCAGAAGCCTTTTCCGGATCCGCTTCCGGCCCCTCGTCCAAGATGCGGAGGATGCCGGCTTCCGCCAACGCCGACGCGGTTGTGCCGCGCCGCTTCGCTTCCGCGTGCAACCGTTCCACGATGGTTTCGTCGATGTTCAACGTTGTCTGCATAGCGCCAACCTCATCCCCAACTTATACCAGATTACACCGTCTGCCCGGTAAAGCGCCAACTTTCCAGCAACGCCGCCGGCACGTGCATGGCAACGCCGGCCTCGTTCAAGTTCAACTGCGCCGTGCTGGAAAGGGCCTGGCAGCCGGCCAACGCATCAACGTAGCTCTGGGTGAAACGCAGGTTTTTGACGGGCGTGGTGAGTTCGCCGTTTTCAATGAGGAAGGTGCCATCCCTCGTCATGCCGGTCATCACGCACCCTCGGTTGTGGGCCAGGCGGGTGTAGTAGAAGCGGGTGACGTACAGGCCGCGGTCCACCGCTGCGATGAGCTGCTCCGTGGTCCGGTCGCCGGGGCGCATGAAGAGGTTGGTTGCGGTCGGGCCGCCCGTTGCGCCGCGCTGGTGTCCGGTGGAGGCGACGCCGGCTTTGGCGGCGGTGTAGGTGTTGTGGACGGGGCCTTGCACCACGCCGTCGGTCACGATGTCCACTCGTTGCCGGGGGGTGCCTTCGGCGTCAAAGGGCGCCGGCCAGCCGGATGGATTCAGGCCGTCATCCCAGATGGACACCAAGGGGCTCATCGCCGGCTGGCCCAGCACGTCGCTCATCCAACTGCGCCCGTCCTGCACCATTTGGGCGCCCATGCCGTAGAAACTCAATGCTTCCAGCATATCGTCAACAGCGTAGTGTTCCAGCACCACCGGGTACTCGCCGGGTTCAAGATTTTGCGGGTTGCGCCCGCGCACCGCCTTGCCGATGGCCTCGTCGGCCAGGGCTTCGGCGTCTATCTCACCCATGCGCCAGCCGCCGCCCTTGGACCAGCCGGCCGAGTCGTCGCTGCGGGCGGTGATGAGCAGGCCGGAGAAGGAACCGACGTGGTAGGCGTCGGCGCCGCGAGCGCTGACCACGGCCAGCTCCGTCGCCCCGGTGCGGCAGAAACCGGCGGCGTCGAGGGCAAGCTCGGCGGCTTTGCGACACACCATGCCAGCTACTTCCGCCCGCTGTTCCGCGTCGCACGAGGCGGTTGCCACGTCGTAGGCGGCCACGGACGGGACAGCGGACGGTTCCGGCAAGCCGGGAAAGTCGGGGTCTTCGGGCATCAGTCGGGCGAATTCGGCGGCTTGCCGCACCGCGTCGGCCAGGCCGTCGGGGGACAGGTTGTTGGTAACGGCGCGGCCCTGCCGTTTGCCGACGGCGACGCGGACGTGGGCCACGGCGTCCTGGTGGGCCACGTTCTGGTGGATGCGGTTGTTGGCGAAGCGGGTCAGCGCCTGGTCGGATGCTGTCAGGTAGATGTCGGCGTCCGCGCCGGCCGGGCAATGGCGCAGGGCATCGCGGAGCAACGGATGTATGTGGTCCGGGCCGAGCATCGCCGCTAACCCATCACGCCGACGCGGACGTTGCGAAAGCGGGCCGGGCTGGCGCCGTGGCCGGTGTGGCCAATCTGCCCCGGCTGCCCCTTGCCGCAGCGTGGCGTGCCCCACATTCGCCAGTCGTCCGGGCCGCACACTGCGTCGCAACTGCGCCAGAACTCCGGCGTGATGCCCGTGTAGGTGCAATTGCGCAGCAAGCGGCCCAGCCGTCCGTTTTTGATTTCGCGCCCGACTTCAGCGCCGAACTGGAAGTTGTAGCGGCGGTCGTCGATGGACCAGGAGCGGTTGGTTTCCAGGTAAATGCCGTCGTCGGTATCGGCGATGAGGTTGTCCAGGGTCCACTCCCCCGGCAGGATGCTGACGTTGGTCATGCGGATGAGGGGGATGCGGTTCCAGGACGAGGCGCGCATACAGCCGTTGGACGGCAAGCCCAGCCGCGTCGCCGACTCGCGGGACATCAGATAGCCGACGAACCTACCGTTGCGGATGATGTCGCTGGACTGCGCCGGCAGGCCCTCGTCGTCCCAGCCGAAGGCGCCCAGGCCGGTGGCGCTGGTGCTGTCGGCGACGATGTTCACGTGTTCGGAGCCGTATTGAAAGTTGTGCAGCAGGTCGGGAGTCAGGAACGACGTGCCGGCGAAGGCGGCCTCGTCGCCCAACGCTCGGTCCAGCTCCACGGCGTGGCCGCAGGATTCGTGGATTTGCAAGGCAAGCTGGCTGCCGCCGATAATCAGGTCGGTGGTGACGTTGGCCGGGCAGGGGTCGGCGGTGAGCAGTTCGGCGGCCTCCTCGGCAGTGCGGCGGGCGTTGTTGAGCAGGTCCATCTCGGTGATGTATTCCCAACCGGCGCAACCCTGGTGGCGTCCGAAGGATTGCGGATAGGAACGGCGCTGGATTTCGCCGTTGCCTACGGCGGTGGCCTGGATGCCGCCGCCGGCTTCGTGGATGGTCTGGTTGACGTGCGCCCCCTCGGTGTTGGCGAAAGCGCGCTCCTCTCGAATGAAAATCAGGTTACCCATGCGGGCGCTGACCTGGGGCACGGCGGCCATTTCCGCGTCGGCGGCCAGCAGCAGGGCCAGCTTGTCGTCCAGGGACACGGTGAACGGGTCGATGCTGATGGGAGTGGCGTAGCTGCCCCGGCTGGTTACGGATGGGCCGAGGAGTTGGGCCGCCGTCAGGCCGGGGCCGTTCTGCCGGGCTGAGGCGCGGGCAATCTGCACCGCCTGGCCGGCGGCCTGGTCGGCAGCGATGGTGGTCAATTCGCGGGTGGAGGCGAACCCCCACGCGCCATCGTAAAGAGCGCGGATGCCCAGGCCGACCGATTCGTCGGCGGTCATGGTCTCCACCACGCCGTTGCGGACGGTGATGCGCTGCTCGCGGTTGGACACCAAGCGGACGTCGGCGTACTGCGCGCCGCGTTGGCGGGCGGTGGCGAGGGCGGTGGCGATGATAACGTCCATAATCGCAGGCATCCGTTCACAACTTTGCCAATTCATCCAGAGCGTCACGGAGACGGCTGGTTAGCTCGTCAACATGTTTGACGAAATCCTCTGGCTTGATTGCCCATCCTGTAATTCCCCGCGTTTTCGTTTCCGTGACGAAATTGTCTTCGCTGAACTGATTAATCCATCTTTCAAGAAATATTCGTAACTCCGATGGGTAATCGTTCTTATTGTCCATTGAGAAAACAAAACTGCCGTTGTTTTCTACCCAGAAACGGGCCAGATAGACCGGCAAATGCCAAAGGCGGCAGCGTCCTCTAATCGTGACGGAAGTTCTCCTGAAACGTAACTCTCCGCCTGAGAACTGAATAGAGTTAAACAGCGAATCCATCGCATCACGCACGTCTGGACGGAATAAGCCCAACAATTCACTGCGACTCAATCTCCGGCCGCCGCCGCTAGCGTTGTTCTTGCGCGCCGGGTCAACCAATCCGATTACCCGTGACACCAACGTTTGGCTGGACTGCCCCGGATACTGCTTCACCTCAACCGCTAGCACTTCCAGATTTTCCCGAGTCTGCTCGTTCAGAAACTTGACCACCCGCTCCAATTCGGCCGGTATTTCGTCCGCAACGAACAGCAGACGTAGTCGATTGGCTTCGAGGTTCATGGCTGCTCGTTCCCAAAACTCGTCAGCCAAATCCTCGACGTCGGTTTCATCGTCAGTCTGTAGCAGGTTTTTGAGTTCGTCAAGCGGGTCAGACTTTCGCTTGCTAGCATTCTCTTCAAAGGCGCGACGCATCCCGTCGCCCGTCCAGACGTTGGCGGCAGTGGCAGCATAATCAAGCATCTGTCCCACAACGCTTCGCCGAATTCGGCGACTTTCACCACGTTTCACCTCAACTAGTGTGGGCCGCGCGTCCTGGTCAAGGAACAAGTGATCAACGGCCCAGCCTTCAGCGGGCATTTCCCGCCTGATGAGAATCCAGCGCAACGGATCGTCCGGGCGCATTTGCTCACCAGCCAGCAGTTCGGGATGCTGGCCAATCAACTCCTGGAGGATTTTCTCCGTCTCAAACGGCTTCTCCTCCAAGGGTTCCAATTCGCCGTTGGCGTTGCGTATGTAGATTTTCTCGGCCATGGAGAGTCGCTCCTAATCCGACGCGAGGCGAAATCCAGGTTAGAGTGGCATACGCCGGCGGTCAACCGGCGGGTAACCTGGATCGGCGGGCAGATTGGATTGCCTGGCGGCGGTAGTCGCCAATTTGTCGCAACGCTCGTTGTCGGGGTTGCCGCTGTGGCCGCGTACCCAGCGGAATTCGGTGGTATGGCGGGCCAGCAGATTCAGCAGGCGCTCCCAGAGGTCAGGGTTGACGGCGGCCTCGCGCTTGTTGCGCATCCAGCCGTTCTGGCGCCACTTGACCGCCCAGCCTTTGCTGACGGCGTCCACCACGTAGCGGGAGTCGGAGTAGAGGGTAACGCGGCAAGGGCGGTTCAGGGCTTCCAGACCGAGGATCACCGCCAACAGTTCCATGCGGTTGTTGGTGGTCAGCGCGTAGCCGCCGGACAGTTCCTTGCGCTGGCCGTTGTAGTCGAGGATGACTCCATAACCGCCGGGGCCCGGGTTGCCGATGCAGGCCCCGTCGGTGTGGATGGTTACGGTGGGTTGGGCGCTCATGCGGGTGGTTCCGATCCGCCTCCGGCGGACCCGCCCTCCCGCTGGAGGCGGGCTTCCAGTTCGCGGATGCGGGCGGCCTGGGCCTCGTTTTGCCGATTGGACTCCGCCAGCGCGTCTTGAGTTTCGGCGAGTACGTCTTGGGTTTCGGTGAGTACGTCTTGCGTCTCGGCCAGCGTGTCCTCGGTCTCGTCCAGGTTGCGCAGCCAGACGCCGGCTGCGGGATCGTACAGCTTCAACTCCCGCTCCGGACGGACGCAGATGTCCAGCTCCAGCACCGCGCTGTAGCCGCGCAGTATGCCGTCATCGTCAACGGTGGAGGGGATGCGCTGGTACGCTCCATCCACCAGCCGCTCGCCCTCCAGTCCCGGCGTAAAGAGATTGCCGGTGGGGTCAAAGCGCCAGTATTCCGTCACGTTCAGCGCCGCATAAATAGCGCGCTTCTCGGTTACGTCCCGTGAGTAGGTGCCCGGCGAGGCAATCTCCATGACAAAGTCGGGCGTTTTGCCGTCCTCACGCCAGACAATGTAAGAATCGCGCGGGTAGTCTTCCACGCCGAAGACGACGAGTACGTCCGGGGCCACTCGAACGTCGTTGTCGTTCATATGGTAGTACAGCAGCAGATTGCCGGCCACGTAAACGTCGTCGCGGTCACGATAGCGGTAGCGCAAGACATGGACGGTTTCGGTCAGCGGGGTAAATTGCAAATCGGATTCAGCCAATGGTTCACCGTCTGAGCTGGGGTAGAAAATGTCCGGGTCGTCCTCCGAGAGCGGCCGGTCCAAGCCGCTCCGGATGAAGTCGGCTACCCTTTTTTCCATCAACCACTGCTGGTCAGCGCCGGTTGTTGTGGTTGTCATCTCTTGACCTCCGGTAACGGCTAGGCGCTGGGATGGTGGGCGACCTGCCGCATCATGGCGCGAGTCAACCCCACGCACTTGGGGCCGATTTTGGCGGCCCATTCGTCCTGCGCGGCGGCTTTCCAGGGTTCGGAGTCGATGACCGACGGGCTGGCAATCCGGTACACGGCTACGTACTTGGGGAAGCCGTCGGCGTTGGTGGTCTCCACGCGGTAACGCCGGGCGCCGAGCACGCCGTCCACCTGGCAGAGGCCGGGCAGGTGCACCGTGTTGTAAAGGTGGTTGAACTCGTCCTCGGCGTCGGCGGGGATGTCGGTACGCACGACGAAAATGTAGGGGGCATTGGCCGACTCGTCGCCGGCGTCGCCGATGCGCCGGAGCATGGTGTGGGTGCGGTTGGTGGCATGGGGCCGGATCTTGGTGGCCCAATCGCCCTTTTCGCTCTCGGTCTGCCAGCCCGGGGAGGTGGGCACGCCGGGATCATCCACGCCGTACAGGGCGGCATAGCGGGCGAATTTCTCCGCGTTGGTGGACTCCAGGATGTAGCGGTCGCAGGAATGGACGCCGGGCGCGTTGCAGATGTACTTGGCGTGTTCGGTGTCGTACACGCGGTTGAAGTCGGCTTCGTGTTCGGCGGGAATGTCCATCTGGACGAGGTAGGCGTAGTCGGCGGGCATGGCGGGACCTCCGTAGGTAGGCGTGATGGTCGGGATGTCAGTCGCTGCGGATGTTGGTGAGGATATGGATGGCGAGGTCACGGCGGATGTCTTCGGGGGTTTGGTTGAAAGCGGCAATGGCGTCTTCGACCCGGTCGATTAGGTCGGCGACGTCGGTTGCGTGGAATTGGCGGTGCGGGTCGTAATCCGCAGAATGGCGCTCATTCTGGGCAATGGCAAAAACTTCTCCAAAATTGCGGATAGCGATAGGAAACCGGCTGCCCAGGCTGGCGCGACTGAGTTTGTTTCTGGTAGGGCGATGGTCTGCGGCGCGGTAGGTTTGCTGCCAGGCCCAACGCTGTTGATCGGCTGGCGATGCTCCAATCAGGGTATTGGCGTTGCTGGCAGCCAGCGTGTGAAACATGGCGTAGTAGGCGCAGCTGACAGCGCGCCGGAGTTCGGTCTGGGTAGCGAGTGTTGTCCCGCCCGCGATAACGCCGTTGACCAGAGTGCGGGCCAGGGTGACAAGCTCCAGCGGGTTCATTTGAGAATCCGCTCTTTGTTGGGTTCCCATTCCCATTTGGCGATGAAGTGCGGGTGGAGGCGCAGGTCGATGCCCAGTTCGTCCAGTAAGGGTTCGACGAACCGGTACAGGCCAATGGTGCGGGAATGGTCCATGTAGGCGTAGTCGCCCTCCCACACAATCCACGCTTCGAGGTAATCCTCCCCGTACCAGTCGTCGTAGCGTTGGCGGACGACGATGGGACTGAAGTTGAGATGAGGCTGGAACCAGCCGTTGAGGGTGTCGCCGATGATGGCGGCAACCCGGTCGGTGGTGTCGCTGGTGATGGTAGCCATGGCAGTTGTTCCCTCATCACGGTCCGTTACGATATGGTACAGTTGCGGCGTGGGCCAGTGACGGCAGTTTGTATCGTCACGCTGTTGCCATTATTTTTGCAGGTTGGCAACCATCATGCAAACGAACGATGCTGAAAACGCCGGGCAAACGGTGGCCCTGGAAAGGCTGGTTCCCGAGCTGGCGAATATGGAACGATTGCTTGCGGACGCAAGAGTGAGCAAACTCCGGGCCTTGCGTGACTTCGCCACTGACAACCCGGACTTGCAACGGTTGGAGGAACTGCTGGCCGAGGCGAAAGCGCGGCCGGCAGAGTTTGACCTCTTTGAGCTGCTCAACCTGTGGTGGCAGGAAGACATCCACTCCCGGACGCTCACTTGGTTGTTGGACCCCAACGGCAACCACGGCGTCAGCGACTACTTCCTCAAAATCTTCCTGCTCGCATCCGGTTCGCTATCGGGATACGATACCGCTGGCGATTGGTCAAAGGCAGAATCGCAACGGGAATGGTACTGCGTGGTGGACGGCGGAGCGGGTTGGCTGGACATCCTAGTTGTGGACCATGTCAACAAGTTCCTATGCGCCGTAGAAAACAAGATTTTCTCTCCCGAAGGCGGCCGGCAGTTGACGCACTACCGCAAAGCGTTGGAAGCCGAGTATCCGAATTTCACCAAACGCTACGTATTCCTGTCACCGAGTGGTATGGAATCGCAATGGGAAGACGAACGCGGATATTGGAAGCCGATGAATTACACCACCATCCTACAATTGGTGGAACAGACCATTGGTGACAAACGCACGGCTATGAGTAAGGATGTTCGATCATTTTTACGTCAGTACGCCGCCACTCTACGGAGGAGAATAGTGCCCCAATCCAACGAAGTCGCGCAACTTGCGCGGAAAACCTACCTGGAACACCGGGAAGCTATTGAGCTGATATACCGGCACAAGCCGAACTATCGCGATGAGATGAAGCAGATATTGAAAGAAGCCATTTCGCGGCATACAGACTGGAAACTGGATCGTGATGATCCTAGTTTCGTGTACTTCCAGCCGTTGGGCTTCACACAATATCCAAGCATGCAACCTGGTGAGTCCCACACCAGGTACTCATTGGTAGGCTGTGAGTTTCAATGCCCGCAAGAAGGCAATGCTCGGTTTCGTGTTGAAATCGCTCCTGAAACTGAATCCAACAAACTTGTCAGGGATAGGATTGTTGACACCATCAATCAGTATCCTGGGGTTTTTAATTCCGCTGGGCAGGTAGCCACCGGGTGGATGACAGTTCATTGGGGAGATTACATTTTGGATGGGGGAGACCTGAACAAATGGGACGATCCCTCTACCCGTGCCAAGATCGAAGCGTGGGTAAAAGACTTCGCCGAAAACCAGTTCCCGGCGATGAACGAAGTAATCGTCAACTGCCTGCGCGAATACGATGCGGAGCAGCGAGGTTCATAGGTTATCGTGTCTCCCGGCCACTGTACCGGGCACCGCATGGTTGATGCAGGGCTATCGCATACGGATCGAATCACAACCGTCATTCCCGCGAAAGCGGGAATCCAGGGCCGAATTCGTTAACTTCATTATGGAATAATGCACCGGACGATTCCTGGATTCCTGCTTGCGCAGGAATGACAGGCTTGTAATTTCGTATGCGATAGACCTGATGGCGGATGCTGCTGATCTAATTTCCGGAGGCTTTTGATACCGGCGTTGGTATGTTACCGCTGATTAACACCCGGTTCATTGAAATTTAATGTTGGTGAAACCTTCCTTTTACGTCTCCGAAAACGATGCGCAATAAAGGGCCTCTACGATTATCGGCAAGATAGTTGTAGAGGCCCTGAATGTTGACCAGCATCCCCACAACCCGGTCAATCCCGTCGTCCGAGGCGACGGCTACGCACTGTCCCTACTGCGCGTTCCAGTGCGGTATGACTATGACGCTGTCCGGGGATGGCGCTGGAGACGTGGCAATTGCCGGCAATCCGGCGTTTCCGGTGAATCGGGGGGCGCTGTGCGTGAAGGGCTGGACGGCGGCGGCGACCTTGAGCCATCCGGAACGCCTGACGACCCCGCTGGTGCGGGATAACGGCGGAAACCTGCGCGAAGCATCGTGGGATGAGGCTCTGGATCGGGTGGTGAGCGCGTTCCAGAGCGCGCGGGAACGGTACGGCAACGACGCGGTGGGGATATTCGGCGGCGGGTCACTGACCAACGAGAAGAGCTACCTGCTGGGCAAGTTCGCGCGGGTAGCGCTGCGGACGGCCAACATCGATTACAACGGCCGCTTCTGTATGTCATCAGCGGCGGCGGCTAGCATCCGGTCTTTCGGCATTGACCGGGGTTTGCCTTTTCCCGTTGCGGACATCGCCCGCGCCAAGGTGGTCTTCCTGGTGGGCGACAACTCGGCGGAAACCATGCCGCCGCTGATGCAGTATTTCGAGGAGCAGCGGGCCGGCGGCGGCAAATTGGTGGTGGCGGATCCCCGGCTGACTCCCACCGCGCAGCGCGCCGACCTGCATCTGCGGCTGATACCGGGCACGGACGCTGCCCTGGCCAACGGGCTGCTGCACATCGTCATCAGGGACGGGATGGCTGACGCCGATTACCTGGCGGAACGGACGGAAGGATTTGACCGGGTGAAGGCGGAGGTGACCACATACTGGCCGGAGCGGGTGGAGCGCATTACCGGAGTGCCCGAAGCGGAGCTGACGCGGGCGGCCCATCTGCTGGGTACAGCAGGATCGGCCATGATCCTGACCGGACGGGGCGCTGAGCAACAGGTGCAGGGCGTGAACAACGTCTCGGCGTGCATCAACCTGGCCCTGGCGCTGGGCCTGGTGGGAAAACCCAACAGTGGTTACGGCTGCCTCACCGGGCAAGGCAATGGCCAGGGCGGGCGCGAACACGGGCAGAAGGCCGACCAACTGCCCGGCTACCGGCGGATTGACGACCCGGCGGCCCGCCGGCACGTGGCCGCTGTGTGGGGAGTAGAAGAAGCCGCGCTGCCCGGGCCGGGCAAATCGGCCTACGAACTGCTGGACAGCCTGGGCCGGCCGGACTCCGACGCATCAAAGGGCGTGCGGGCGCTGCTGGTGATGGGTTCCAACGTAGCGGTGTCCGCGCCCCATCTCAACAACGTGGCGGAACGGCTGAGCGCGCTGGATTTCCTGGTGGTATCCGACTTCTTCCGGTCGGAGACGGCGGCGCTGGCCGACGTGGTGCTGCCGTCGGCCCAGTGGGCAGAGGAAGATGGCACCATGACCAACCTGGAGGGGCGGGTGATACGCCGGCGGAAAGCGTGCGCGGCTCCTGAAGGCGTTTGGGACGATGTTGCCGTGATTTGCGAACTGGCCCGCCGGCTGGGCAAGGGACGCCATTTTAAGTATGGCAGCGTCGAAGAGATATTCGAGGAATTGGGACGGGCCTCGGCCGGCGGTCCCGCCGATTACTCCGGCATCAGCTACACGAAGATCGACGCCAATGATGGCGTGTTCTGGCCCTGCCCGGACGACGAGCATCCGGGCACGCCCCGCCTGTTCGCCGGCAGCTTCCCCACGGCCAGCGGGCGGGCGCGGATGTTCCCGGTACGCCACGAGGAATCCGCCGAGACGCCGGACGACGAATATCCCCTGTACCTCACCACGGGGCGGAACCTGGCCCAGTATCAATCGGGCGCCCAGACGCGGCGCATTGCCGAACTGGTGGACATCAGCCCGGCGCCGGTGGCGGAGGTGCATCCGGCCACCGCCCGTCGCTACGGCCTGCACCACGGCGATGCCGTGCGGTTGACCACGCGCCGGGGTCGCGCCGACTTCCGGCTGAAGGTTACTCGCGGGATACGGGAGGACACGGTGTTTGTCCCCTTCCACTGGGGCGGCAAGCAGGCCGCCAACCGCCTGACCAACCCGGCGCTGGACCCAACCAGCCGGATGCCGGAGTTCAAGGTCTGCGCCGCGCGAATTGAGAGCATGACCGACGTTGATTCCCAAGCGTAGGGGCGAATAATTATTCGCCCCTACCATGAAAAGAGGAAGTGTAGCGATGACAGAAAAGCAGAAACTGGTGGTGGTCGGCAACGGCATGGCCGGCGCCCGGTTTGTTGAGGAAATGGTCAGCCTGGGCGGGCAGTCCGCCGGCGGCGGATACGACATCACCGTCATCGGCGAGGAGTCCTGCGGGAATTACAACCGCATCCTGCTCTCCGGCGTGCTGTCCGGATCCCACGACGCCGATGACATCTTCATCAACCCGCTGGACTGGTACGCCGAAAACGGGGTTACGCTGCACGCCGGCGTGCGGGCCATCGGCATTGACCGCAAGGGCAAGATGGCCTACGGGGCCGGCGGGCTGCTGCTGCCCTACGACAAGCTGGTCATCGCCACGGGAAGCAGCGCCTTCGTGCCTCCTATGGAGGGCCTGCACGACGAGGACGGCGGCTTCAAGCCGGGCGCATTCGTGTTTCGCACCCTGGACGACTGCGACGCCATCATCGAGCACGCCCAGGGAGCGCGGCAGGCGGCCGTCATCGGCGGCGGCCTGCTGGGGTTGGAAGCGGCCCGGGGCCTGATGAACCGGGGGCTGGAGGTTGACGTGGTGCATCTGACGGGTTGGCTCATGGACACGCAGCTGGACTCGCTGTCGGGTCGGCTGTTGCAGCAGAGCCTGGAGGAGCCGGGGGTGCGGTTCCACCTGGAAAAGCTGACCACCGCCGTGCTGGGCAACGGCCACGTTACCGGCCTCCAGTTCAAGGACGGCGACACGCTGGACTGCGACATGGTGGTCATCTCGGCGGGCATCCGGCCCAACGTTGACCTGGCGCGGATGGCGGGGCTGCACGTGCGGCGCGGCATCCTGGTCAACGACAGCCTGACCTGCCGCAATGACCAGGACATCTACGCCATCGGCGAGTGCGCCGAACACCGGGGGCAGGTGTATGGCCTGGTCGCGCCCCTCTGGGAACAGGCCCGCGTACTGGCCGAGCGGCTGACCGGACGCAACGCCGACTCGGCGTATGCCGGCTCCCGGGTCTCCACCAAGCTGAAGGTCATGGGCGTGGAGCTGGCGGTGGCCGGCGATAAGGACCCCCGCGACGAAGACGACGAGGTGGTGACCTACGTGGAGCCCAACCGCAACGTGTACAAGAAGGTCATCGTCCGGGATGGCAAGGTTACCGGGGCCATCCTGCTGGGCGACGGCCTGGCGATGCCCCGGGTGCTGCAAGCCTTCGACCGGGGCGAGGCCCTGCCCGAGAACCGCTCGGAGCTGCTGTTCCCCCTGGCCGCCGACGCCGGCCCAACTCTCAACGTGGCGGATCTGCCTGACGACGCGCAGATTTGCAACTGCAACGGCGTGACCAAAGGCAAGATTATCGCCGCCGTCGATAGCGGATGCCGCAGCCTGAAAGCGGTTTGCGACGCGACGCGGGCCGGCACGGGGTGCGGTTCCTGCAAGACGCAGGTGCAGGCCATCCTGGAACTGGCCGCCGACGGGCTGGTGGCCGATGATCCCTCGGCTCACTACTACGTGCCCGGCATTCCCCTGACCAAGCCGGAACTGGTGGGCGCGATCAAGGCCATGGCGCTTAAGAGCGTTTCCCAGGTCTTCGAGGCCCTGGCCGGGGGCAAGGAGGATGCCGGCAGCAAGCTGGGCCTGGCCTCGCTGCTGCGGACTATCTGGGGCGCCGAGTACGAGGACGAGCGGGATGCCCGGTTCATCAATGACCGGGTCCACGCCAACATCCAGAACGACGGCACCTTCAGCGTAGTGCCTCGGATCTACGGTGGCGTCACCACCCCCGACCAACTGCGCCGCATCGCCGACGCCGCCGAGAAGTATCAGGCCAAGATGGTGAAGATAACCGGCGGGCAGCGCATCGACCTGCTGGGCATTCCCAAGGAACATCTGCCGGAGGTATGGCAAGAAGTGGGTATGCCCTCCGGCCACGCCTACACCAAGGCGTTCCGCACCTGCAAGACCTGCGTGGGCACGGAATTCTGCCGGTTTGGCGTGGGCGACAGCACGGGCCTGGGCGTCAAGATCGAAAAGCGGTTCCAGGGCATCGAAAGCCCGCACAAGATGAAACTGGCCGTTTCGGGCTGCCCGCGCAACTGCGCCGAGTCCACCACCAAGGACGTGGGGGCGACGGCGATAGAAGGCGGCAGGTGGGAAGTCTATATCGGCGGCGCGGCCGGCTCCCGCGTGCGCAAAGGCGACGTGCTGTGCGTAACCGACACCCACGACGCGACCGTGCTGATGATGGGCCGGTTCATGCAGCACTACCGGGAGAACGCCCGCTACCTGGAACGAACCTACGATTTCGTGGAGCGAATGGGGATAGAGCGGCTGCGGCAGATTCTGGTGGAGGACAGCGAGGGCATCTGCGACCGGCTGGACCGGGATATGCAGGCCGCCGTGGACGCCTACCGGGATCCCTGGCTGGAAGCCGGCGCGCCGGTGCATCCCAACCAGTTTGTCACCGCGCCGGCGGCATCAGCGACGCCGATGGTCGCAGCGAGGTAGGGCCATGGTACTCATCACGAAGACGCCGGAAGCATTTTCCGTGACCGACATGAGCGGAGCAACAACGCACAACCTGGGCAGCGCGGCGCAGATACCGCTGGGAGAGGGCCGTCGGTTCGAGATTGGGGGCACGGCCATCGCGGTGTTCCGCAGCCGGCAGGGGCGAGTGTTCGCAACGCAGGCGGAGTGTCCACACCGGGCGGGACCGCTGGCCGACGGGCTGATTGGCGGCGGCGCTTTGATATGCCCCCTGCACAACTTCAAGTTCAATCTGGAGACGGGCGAGCCGCTGGGCAACGATTGCCCGGCGCTGTTGATCTACCCGGTCTCGTTGAGCGAAACCGGAGAAATCGTCGTTGGGCTGCGTGGGGCCTGATTGGCCGGCCGCGAGGAGATGAGAGAATGAGCCTGCTGAATGCCGCCGTGGACGGCGGGAAAGCCACCCGGATACGCCTGTTCAGCCTGGCCGCGCCGCAGATGCGGACGTTCCACCTGACCTGGTTCGCCTTTTTCCTGTGCTTTTTCGGATGGTTCGGCATCGCGCCGCTGCTGGCCGTGGTCCGCGAGGATCTGCTGCTGTCCAAGGAGCAGATTGGCAACACCATCATCGCGTCGGTGGCGATTACCATCGTAGCCCGCCTGGTTTTTGGCTGGCTGTGCGACCGCATCGGCCCCCGGCTGGCCTACAGCGGGTTGCTGGTATTCGGCTCAATTCCGGTGATGTGCATCGGGCTGGCCCAGAGCTACGAGGCGTTCCTGCTGTTCCGCCTGGCCATTGGCGTAATCGGCGCGTCCTTCGTCATCACCCAGTACCATACCTCGGTGATGTTCGCGCCCAACGTGGTGGGTACGGCCAACGCCACCACCGCCGGCTGGGGCAACATGGGCGGCGGCGTCACCCAGATGGCAATGCCGCTGGTCTTTGCCGGCGTGCTGATGTTCGGTGTGGGCGAAGTTTTTGGTTGGCGCATCGCCATGGTGATACCGGGCGCGGCCCTGCTGCTGGTGGGCGTGTCCTACTACTGCTTCACGCAGGACTGCCCGCAGGGGAACTACCGGGAACTGCGGGCGCGTGGGTTGATGCCCTCCGGGGCGGCGTCGAAAGGCTCGTTTCTCGAAGCCGCCAAAGACCCGCGGGTCTGGGCGCTGTTCGTCATCTACGGGGCCTGCTTCGGCGTGGAGCTGACCATCAACAACATCGCGGCCTTGTACTATTACGACCGTTTTGAGCTGAACCTGGCTACGGCCGGCATCATCGCCGGAACGTTTGGCTTGATGAATATCTTCGCCCGCACCCTGGGCGGGATGTTTGGCGACAAAATGGGCATCCGCTTCGGATTGAAGGGACGGGTGATGTTCCTGGGCGGCGTGCTGCTGGTAGAAGGACTGGCGCTGATCCTGTTTTCCCAGATGGCGACGCTGTTCCTGGCCGTGGGCGCGATGATCGTATTCAGCCTGTTCGTGCAGATGTCGGAAGGCGCGACTTTCTCGGTGGTGCCGTTCATCAACCGCAAGGCGCTGGGTTCGGTGGCGGGCATTGTCGGCGCGGGGGGCAACGCCGGCGCGGTGGCCTTTGGGTTCCTCTTTCGCTCCGAGAACCTGGGCTACGCCGACGCGCTCCTCATCGTGGGCGTCGCGGTGATGCTGGCCTCGACGCTGGTACTGGCGGTGCGCTTCTCGCCGGAAACGGAGCGGGCGGAAAGGCGCGCGATTGACCTGGCGCTGGCCGACCGGGCCGGTTTGGCCCCGTCAGCCGCTGACTAGCCTGGGTTAGCATTTTGAAATACCATCTCGTCATTCCGGCGAAAGCCGGAATCCGGCAGTGTTTTCTGGACTCCGGCTTTCGTCGGAATGACGGATTAGCAACCAAACTATCTAAACGGGTACGCGATGTACGCCATTACGCTGCACCAGCCCTGGGCGTCGCTGATCGCCCTGGGGATCAAGACGGTGGAAACGCGGTCCTGGCCGGCGCCAGTCCGCCTGCTTGAGCGGACCATCGCCGTCCACGCCGCCAAATTGGTGGCGCGAGAGCCCGGCCCGGCTATTGACGCCGCGATGGTCGCACGCATGGGAGAGGATTGGCGCGGCGTAATTCCCGCCGGTATGGTGGTGGCAACCGCAACCCTCGCCGGCATGGCCAGGGTGGAACGGGTCAACCTCGCAGAGAACTACGCGACGCACGAACCCGGCACGGAGGCCGGCCGCGCCATTGGCAAGGGAAAAAGCCGTATCGACCCGTGGGGCGATTTCAGCCCCGGACGCTGGTTGTGGTTTCTCACTGAGGTGAGACCACTGGCCGAGCCGATCCCGGCCATCGGGCGCCAGAGCTTATGGCATTGGGATGGTGGGATGAAAAATACCGTTGGGCCTATCTCCTGACCGGCGGCTCAACGTCCGAAGGCCGCCACGGCTTCCGGGCAGGACGGGTGGATGTCGATCAACTGGTCGAAGCCGCTGGTCTCAAACACGTCCCGCACGTCTTCCGACAGCGAGCACAGGGCTAATTTGGAATGCTGCCGCTCCGTCTTGCGGACTGCCTGCAAGATGGCCCTCAGCCCGGCGCTGCTGATGTACACCAGGTCTTCCATGTCAATGACCACAGACTGTCCCGGGGATTCAGTAGCGGCGTCAAGCAGGTCGTAGAGAGTCCGGGCGTTGCCGCTATCCAGACGCTCCTCGGTCTGGATGACCCACGTGGTATCCTCGCGACGACTTCCGAAAGCCATGATGAAATCCTTGGCATTTTGGGTGTGCGCCCCGGCCGCCACCGGCGGATGCGGGAGGCGTTGAGCGTCGGCGCTCCATCCGGGTTCCAACGCGTGGGCGGATTCTGACGATGGGATAGCGCGGGTCTCAAGAGATTGGAAGGACCGATTGGGCCATTTCGCGCGTTTTTAGGCCCCGGACGCATTGCCGACCGTCGCGCGGACAGCGAAGGGGACCAGGGCGTGGACTGCCGGGTGAAGGAACGCGACCGCCGCAACGGGGAACGGTTCCGGGGTGATAGCGCCATTGACGGGTTGGTGGCCTGATCCGCCGCTGGCCACCCCGGCGCTGCAAGCAGCAAATGGCTCCCCCGGCAGGATTCGAACCTGCGACCTAGCGGTTAATCCGCCTCCGGCGGACCCGCTCTACCCCCGAGCTTGCCCTTCAACCACTCCCTCCCGGCGCCTGACTTCAGGAAACGCTCCCTTTGCATCGCTTCTCGTCTCGTAGGGTATTCTTCCCGATGCAATAACAGCCATGGGCCCCGGCCTTTGGTGTACCCAGCCAGCCCTGACTGATGTTCATGGAGGCGGCGGTTCAGATTTTCCGTCTGCCCTACGTAGCGTCGTCCGGTAGTGGCACTTCGCAACACGTAAACGGTGTACATGGTAGCGTTGCAATTTAGGTGGTTTGGTTTTTGTCATTGCGAGCGCAGCGTGGCAATCTCGTTGGCGTAGCAGCAGTTTTAGCCACTCGGATGCGTTGCCGGAAAACTGAACCACCTAAATTGCAACGCTACTACGGTGTACATGCCCAACTTCCGTTAGCCGGTAGGGGATGTCTTCCTGGAGGCCTTTACACTCCTATCCACCGCTCGCCACCCCTGCGCTGCAAGCAGCAAATGGCTCCCCCCGGCAGGATTCGAACCTGCGACCTGGCGGTTAATCCGCCTCCGGCGGACCCGCTCTACCCCCGAGCTTGCGCTGCAAGCAACAAATGGCTCCCCCGGCAGGATTCGAACCTGCGACCTAGCGGTTAATCCGCCTCCGGCGGACCCGCTCTACCCCCGAGCTTGCGCTGCAAGCAACAAATGGCTCCCCCGGCAGGATTCGAACCTGCGACCTAGCGGTTAACAGCCGCCCGCTCTACCGCTGAGCTACAGGGGAGCATAACGCTGGGTCTCAAACCCAGCACAAGGTAATTTTAGCACTCCCGGTTAAACGCGGCAAGCGGTTTTATCTTGCCAATCCACGCAATCCGGCAAACCCTGCTTCTGACGGCTTACAAAGTTGATATTGCTTTATCAGATTTATGATTGGTTATACATCAGAATATTGACCGTTTCGGCATAGCGATATATGATGGACAGGAAACTATTTGGGTGCAGGCCGACGCTACGATGGCTGACTACTACGACATCCTGGGGGTTCCGCGCAACGCCGATGAGAAGGAGATCCGGCAGGCGTATCGCCGGCTGGCCCGGCAGCATCATCCGGACGTTAACCCGGGCGACGATGCCGCCGCCGAGCGGTTCAAGTCCATCAACGCCGCCTATGAGGTGTTATCCGACGCCGACAAGCGGGCCAAGTACGACCGTTACGGCGACCGCTGGGAGCAGGCCGAGCATTTCGAGCAGCGGGGCGGCCCCGGCCCTGACTTTACCCAGTTTTTTCGCGGCGGCGATTTCGGCGACCGGAACTTTGACCAACCACGCGGCGGCTTTACCTTTACCACCGGCGACGGCTCGCTTTCCGACCTGTTGGGTGGGTTGGGCGGCTTTGCCTCCGGCCTGGGGAACGATATTGGCGAGCGGATCCGGGCCCGACCGGCCGACGTTCCGGTGGAAGTGACGCTGGAAGAGGCGGACCGGGGCACGACCCGGCTGGTGAACCTGCCCGACGGGCGGCGGCTGGAAGTGAAAATCCCGGCCGGCATTGGCGATGGCGGACGGGTGCACATCGCTGCCGGCAACAGTGCCGGCGGGGAGTTCAATCTGCTGGTGTCCGTGTTGCCACACGACCGATTTGAACGGCAGGGAGACGACCTGCACACCACCGTGGACGCGCCATTGTTCGACGCGGTGCTCGGCGGAGTCGTCAAAGTCCCGACTCTGCGCGGTCAGGTTGAACTGACGCTGCCGCCGGAAACGCAGAACGGCCGGCGCTTTCGCCTGGCCGGCCAGGGCATGACCCGGCTGAACGACCCGGAGCGACGCGGGAACCTGTATGCCGTGGTCAACGTTACGCTGCCCACCAACCTTACCGAAGAACAGCGCAGTCTGTTTGAGCAACTGCGCGAGGCCGAGACCGAGGCGTAAGGTTGGGGCCTAACCCGTACCCAGTTTGTCATTGCGAGGAGCGAAGCGACGCGGCAATCTCGCTGGCTGAGCGACGGCCCCTTCGGCATCGAGATTGCCACGCTTCGCTCGCAATGACAGTGTGTCTTCAAGGAGCAATCAAGATGATACCGGACAGCAACTTCGCCACCGAACCGTGCTTCGTCATCAGCGTGGCCGCCCGCATGGTGGGCCTCCACGCCCAGACCCTGCGCTATTACGAGCGCGTGGGCCTGGTGATGCCTTCCCGCTCCGGGGGCCGGCAGCGGCTGTACTCCATGGCCGACGTGGAGCGGCTGCGACGCATCAAGACTTTCACCGACGAGATGGGCGTGAACCTGGCCGGCGCAGAAGTCGCCTTGAAACTGATCGACCGCATAAGGGAATTGGAAAGCCAGGTTGAAGCGCTGACCGAAGAAATCGCACGGCTGCGCGGCGACAGTCGCGCTTCTCGGCGCGGGTAGTTCACCCTCACCCCAACCCTCTCCCGTCAAGGGAGAGGAGGATATGGGAGGTAATAGATATGGTGATGACAGCAGATAAATTCACCCGCCAGGCCCAGGAAGCGCTGCAACGCTCCCAGGAACTGGTGCGCCACTACCGGCACAGTCAGTGGGACGTGGAGCACGTGCTGCTGGCCCTGGTGGCGCTGGAAGACGGCCTGCCGGAGCGCATCCTGCGGGAGTTGGGCGTTGACCCGGAGACAGTCAAGAGCCGGCTGCACCAGACGCTGGAGGCCGCGCCCAAGGTGGTTTCCGGCTCGGCGCAGATTTTCATCACCCCACGGCTACAGCGTATGCTACAGGTCGCCGACGAGGAAGCCCAGCGGCTGCGCGACCAGTTCATCAGCGTGGAACATCTGCTGGTGGCCGCCGCCCGGGAGGATTCGGGGGACTCGGCGCGGCTGTTCCGGGAACTGGGCATAAACCAGGAAATGGTTTATCAGGCGATGCAGAAGCTGCGCGGGTCGCACCGGGTTGACGACCAGAACGCCGAGCAGCGCTACCGTTCCCTGGAAAAGTACAGCGTTGACCTGACCGAGTTGGCCCGGGCGGGCAAGCTGGACCCGGTGGTGAGCCGGGAGCAGGAAATCCGCCAGGTGATGCAGACCCTGACCCGTCGCGCCAAGAACAACCCGGTGCTCATCGGCGAGGCCGGCGTCGGGAAAACAGCCATCGCCGAAGGACTGGCCAGCAAGATTGTGGCTGACGACGTGCCCGACTCCCTGCGCGACAAGCGGGTGATGGCGCTGGACATGGGCCGGCTGGTGGCCGGCGCCAAGTTCCGGGGCGAGTTCGAGGAGCGGTTGAAGTCCGTGATTGACGAGGTGACGTCCTCCAACGGCGAGGTCATCGTCTTCTTGGACGAGATGCACACGCTGGTGGGCGCCGGGGCCGGTGAGGGCGGCCTGGACGCCAGCAATATGCTGAAGCCGGCGTTGGCCCGGGGCGAATTGCAGGCCATCGGATCGACCACGCTGGACGAGTACCGCAAGCACATCGAGAAAGACCCGGCGTTGGCCCGCCGCTTCCAGCCGGTGTACGTGGAGGAACCCACGCCGGAGGAATCGGTGTCCATCTTGCAGGCGTTGCAGCCTCGCTACGAAGCGCACCACAAGGTGACTATCACCGACGGGGCCATCGACGCGGCGGTTCGCCTCAGCGACCGCTACATCACCGACCGCAAGCTGCCCGACAAGGCCATCGACTTCATGGACGAGGCGGCCAGCAAGGTGCGCATTGACGCCGGCATCCTGCCGCCGAAGTTGCAGGATCTGGAAAACCGCCGGCGGGAGCTGTTGGACTTGGAGGAACGGGCCAACCAGCTGTCTGATTACGAGCGTTCCGCTCAGCGCCGCACCGAGCGGCTGCGTCTGGAAGCGGAGCTGAACGCCGAGCGCGAAGACATCGAACGCGCCGCCTGCCCCGACCTGGTGGTGAACGAAAAGGACATCGCCGAACTGGTGTCCAACTGGACCGGCATCCCGGTGGGTCAGCTGATGGAAGGCGAAGCCGAACGGCTGCTGCGCATGGAAGAACACCTGCACCAGCGGGTCATCGGGCAGGACGAAGCGGTGAACGCCGTGGCGGACACCATCCGGCGCGCCCGGGCGGGTCTCAACGACCCCAAGCGTCCCTTCGGCAGTTTCATCTTCCTGGGGCCTACCGGCGTGGGCAAGACGGAGCTGAGCCGGGCGCTGGCCGAGTTCCTGTTCAACGACGAGGACAGCATGGTGCGGCTGGATATGTCGGAATACGGCGAGCGGCACACGGTGTCGCGGCTCATCGGCGCGCCTCCGGGCTACGTGGGTTACGACGACGCCGGGCAGTTGACGGAAGCGGTGCGCCGGCGGCCCCACCGGGTCATCCTGTTCGACGAGATTGAGAAAGCGCACCCGGACGTGTTCAACCTGCTGCTGCAAATCCTGGAGGACGGCCGGCTCACCGACGGGCCGGGGCGCACGGTGGATTTCCGCAACACCGTAATCATCATGACCAGCAACCTGGGCACCGGCGACCTGTCGCAACGGCCCTTCGGCCTGGGCGCCAGCTCCGGCCGGGATCGGGAAGCCGGCAAGGTTACGCCCGAACAGTCCCGCGCCGTGCATGAGGCATTGCGCCGGGCCTTCCGCCCGGAGCTGCTGAACCGCATCGACGAAACCATCGTGTTCCACCCGCTGAGCCGGGCGCAGATCGGCGAAATCGTCGGCCTGCTGGTAGCCCAGGTGCAGGAACGACTGGCGGAACGGGACATCACCTGCGAGCTGACCGAGGCCGCCTGTGAGTGGCTGGTCAACGAGGGGTTTGACGTGACCTACGGGGCGCGTCCGCTGCGGCGGGCCATCCAGCGTCACCTGGAGAACCAACTGTCCCGGGGCGTGCTGTCCGGCGAGTTCAAGGAGGGTGACCACGTGGTTGCGGACGTGAACGAGGCGGGGGATGGTCTGGCGCTGGAAGCGCAGTTTGGAGCGGAGACGGAACTCGTCAGCGCGGCCTGATGAGCAACACCACAGGGGCGAATGATGATTCGCCCCTACGCTATGGTGGCAGGGGCAACGACAGCAGGTTGGCGACCAGGCGTTGGGTAAATCGCCAGGAGTTGCGTACCTGGTGGTCTCGAAAGTGGCCTTGGTAAAAGTGCTCGTGTAAAGCTTCCGCCTGGCCAAAGTCGCTGACTAGATGCAATTCTCGATACCGGCTATCCAATTGCCGGACGGCCTGACGAACCAAGGCATGGCTGTCCGTAGGCTGATTCGGGAGCTGGTGAGCAACGTACTTGACGGCGTGGACCGCTGCGCCCCAAGCCATTTCCGCGCCGGTTACCGTGCGCTGGGCGGCGAACTCCCGTTCCGCTGCTTCGGAACAGAGCTGCGCCCAAGAGCGATGCCGACCGGGCGCCATTAGCGCGAATCCAGCGAAGCCGCCGCTGTGACGAGGTCTTCAATAAAGCGGGGCACCAGTGGTGCGTACATTTCCACTGAGTCGGGCGAAAGGATGTGGCCATCATGGTTGGCATTGTCCTGGAACACGAGGGCGTTCATGAACCCGCCCAGCAGATTGTGCTTTTCGTCAGTTCTTTTGTCCAACCACTCTACAGCCTGTTCCAGCTGTTCCTCGTTATTTACCGGCCAGCCTCGAGGGATTGCAAAGTCTTTGACAGCCCATTCCGCCGTCTGCCATAGCAGCAGCGAGCCGGCGCAGTAGTCGTAGTGCCTGAAGCGTTCATCCGCTTTGGTCAACAGTGACTGGGCTGCGTCGGGGATCGACAGGCCGGCAATCAGGTCGCTAATCGGGGATACCTTTTGCGGGGCGACGCGCTGGCTGGCGTAGCGCAGACAGGCGCGGATGTCGTCGGAACACAGGCCCTTATGCGCCCGCAGCAACTCGGCCTCGCTTTCGCCATCGGCCAGACGGTCAAGGACAAAAGCCACCGCCAGGTTGGTTCCTTTCACCGTCGGCTGGCCGGCCAGCATTTTCGGGTCGGTGACGATGCGCTCTTGCCAGTCCATGCTCCGTAACCTTCCGAGTGGGATAAGCTAACTTCAAGCCATTTTAGCATGAGGCCGGCGGGGTTCAGTTGAGCACCAGCACCGCCCCGGCCACCACTATCCACGTCACTATGGCGATGAGCAACGGCGCGTCTCGCAGCATCAGCAACTCAGGGGATTCGGCGTCGCGGCTGTGGTTGAGCAGGTAGAGATAGCGGAACAGGCCGAATATAACCAGCGGGACGGTGAGGAGCATGGTGTTGTTGTCGGGCAGGTTGTCCGCTTCCACGGCGTAGAGGGTGTAGCTGACCAGCGCGGCGGTGGCGGAGAGTATGAGCAACTGCCCGCCCAAGGGGGGGCCGTAGTATTGCAGGGTGGACCGCTGGGCGGCGTCCGGGTCGGAGCCGGCCAATCGCGCCTCGGCGTAGCGTCGGCCCACGACGATGAACAGCGCGCCGGCGGCGGTCACCGCGTACAGCCAGGGCGATGGCGCGGCGCCCACGGCCACGGCTCCAGCCACGGCCCGCAGCACGTAGCCGCCGGCCACCAGCATCACGTCAACCAGCGCCACCCGTTTGAGCGCGAGAGAATAGCCTACGTTGACCAGCAGATAAACCGCGCCAATGAGCAGCAGCCATCCGGCCTGGCTCGAAATGGCGTACAAGCCGAACATTCCGCCGGCCGCGAGCGCAAGAATGCCCGCCACCGCCAGCCACACCTGCAGGACGCCCGACGCGATGGGCCGTCGCCGTTTGATGGGATGATGACGGTCGGCCTCGCGGTCGGCTACGTCGTTGATGATATAGACGGCAGAGGACAGGGCGCAGAACGCGGCGAACAATACGGCCAGCGGCAGCGCATAGGGCAGCAGCGTCGTCAAGTCGTCCGGCGACCACACCAGGTCCACCGCGAACAGCAGGGGCAGGAACACCAGCAGGTTCTTCACCCACTGGCGGGGGCGCGCCGTGCGCAACAGACCGCTAATCCGGCTCATGGGCGATTTCGGGGCCGGCGCTCCGGCCCACTCCCGTCCGGCTCAACCATAGCCACGCCGCCAGGCCGATGAGCACCGCGAGCCAGAGGGTCGCCAAGCGGGTCAACAGCGTCGCCAGGGCCGCTGCCGTTGCGGACAGGCCCGCCGGCCCCAGCAGGGCTACCATGCTGCCCTCGAAACCCACCAACCCGCCGGGCAGCGCGGTGACCGCGCCCACCAGGGCCGCGGCCGCCGATATGGGCAACGCCACGCCCAGTGCTACCCATTCTCCCAATCCTACGATGATTACCCAGAGCGCGACGCCCTCGGCGGCCCAGGCGAAGCCGCCCAATGCCACCGCCGCCGTCAGCAGGCGCGGCGACATCAGGCGTTGCAAACCTTCCTGCGACTGCGCCAACGGTTCCTGCCACCGCCGCAGCACCGGCAGCTGTAACGCCATCACACCGTACCGGGAGGCAGCCAGCAACCCCAGAGCCATACCCGCCACCAGGATTGCCCCGATAACGATGGCCATGGCCGGCGGGAGCAACAATACGCCGGTCAACCCCAGCAGGGCAACCGATATGACATCCGTAAAACGCTCCATCACCACCGCCGGCGCCGACGCCGCCACCGGAACGCCGGAGCGTTGGCTCAGCCACACGCTCTTCAGCAACTCGCCCACCTTGCCCGGCGTGATGGCCAATGCCAGGCCGGCCAGGAATACCGGCAGGCTCACCCGCAAGGGCGCGTCGATATGCAGGGCTCGCAGGTACATTGACCACCGCAGGAAGCGCAGGGCGTAGTTGAGCAGCGCCAACCCGGCGGCCAGGGCGAACGCGCCGTAAGCCGAGGGCGAGCTGACCAGCAATCGCCCAACTTCCCGGAAATCGCCGTAGGCCACCAGCCCGCCGAATACCGCCGCCGTGAGGAAGCCCAGCAGCAGCCACCCTCGCGCGTTCAATCCGCCTCCCGCATAGTTTCACTGCGTATCGTCGGCCAAGGCCGGCATGAGGCAGATCTGCGCCGCCAGATAGCCCGCGCCGAAACCATTGTCGATATTGACCACGCCGATGCCTGGGGCGCAGGAGTTCAGCATCCCCAGCAGCGCGGCCAATCCGCCGAAGCTGGCGCCGTAACCGACGCTGGTGGGCACGGCGATGACCGGCGCCGACACCAGCCCGGAGACCACGCTGGCCAGGGCCGCCTCCATCCCGGCGACGACGACGATTACCCGCGCCGCTTGCAGTCTCTCCCGCTGCGCCAGCAGGCGATGCAGCCCGGCGACTCCGACGTCGCTGATGCGTTTGACTTTGCAGCCCATGAGTTGGGCGGTGATAGTGGCTTCCTCCGCTACGGGCAGGTCGGCGGTGCCGCCGGTGAGGATGAGCAGACCGACCTCCCGCTGCTCCACCGGCCGGGCGTCGGGAACGACGATGCAGCGGGCCAGTTGGTGATATTGGGCCGATGGAACGGCGATTGCCACGGCGTCATAGACTTCGGGCGCGGCGCGGGTTGCCAGTACCGGATGGCCGCGGCCGGACATCGCCGCCACGATGCCGGCGGTCTGCTCTGCCGTCTTGCCATCGGCCAGCACCACCTCCGGCCAGCCGGTGCGCAGGGGGCGGTGGTGATCCAGCCGGGCGTATCCCAAGTCCTGATAGGGGAGGTCACGAAGGGCGGCAACGGCGGTGGACACCTCCATAGTGCCATCGCGGACGCTCTCCAGCAGGGTCACCAGCTCCCCGCGCTCTTGGTCGGTCAGCGCCACCGGCTAATCCGCTCCGGCGGAGGCGGTTTGGGCAGCCGTCCGCTGCTTCATCAGGCGATACAATCCGCCCAGGGTGCTCATCACGGCCACGTAGGACGCGAAAACCGCCACCGCAATCCAAGTCAATATGACGAATTTCACCGGCAGATCCAGCACGGACAGCAATATGATGGCGATGACAACCAAGATGGCCGCCGATGCCATGCTGACCACCGCGCCGAACTTGGCCGCCGCCAGCAACGGCTGCTCTCCCGCCGTGTCAATATCGCGTATGCCGAAGTAGGCCCCCAGGAATGGGCCGAAGGGCGCGAGGAGCAGTTGAGCGACCGGCACGACGGTGCAAATCAGCATCACGCCCAGGGCGGTGAGGAGTCCTTTCGTCATTGGTGACATTGTTCGGTGGATGATGAATCGCGGAGTCGGCAATTATCGAATAGCAAGTATAGCCGGCGGCGGGCGACATTGCACCGATGGGCGGCAGTATAATGGCTGCCGGGCGGATAATGGACCGGCCAGTGGCAAGAAAAGGGAGCGAGCGAACCATGAGTCAACAAGCAACGGCAGAGACACAGGACGGCCCCTTCGCCGAACTCCTGGGCATCCGGCCGGGTGAGTCCGCTGACGGCGTGGGTACGGCCTTTATGACCGTGGCCGACCGCCACCGGCAGCGCGCCGGCGTGGTCCAGGGCGGGATCCTGGTGGCGTTGGCCGACTACGCCTTTTTCCGAGCTTGCCGGTCGGTGCTGAAAGAAGGCGAGCACGCCGTGACCATCGAGCTCAAGCTGAACTTCATCGCGCCGGCGCGGGATGGGGAGTTGACCGCGCGCAGCAGCATCAAGAACCGGGGCGGGCGCATCATCGTCGGCGACATGGAGATCTACGGCGAGGACGGCCAACTGATCGCTACCGGCATCGGGACGTACATGACCGTGTACGACCGCCGGACGAATCAGCAAACGGACGGAACCTGACAAGGTTGGCACACGCGCTTCCGATTGGTTATAATCCCAGCATAACGGAGGTGTCATTGTGCGCATTCCGATGCGAGTTGACTACGGTGTGCGGGCATTGGTTGAGTTGGCCATGCGCTATGGCGACGGCCCGGTGCAGACGGCGGCTATCGCGTACCGCCAGGGCATCCCCGAACCCTACCTGGAACGGCTGATGTCCACCCTCAACAAGAGCGGATTCGTGCATAGCCGGCGCGGTCCCCAGGGCGGTCATCTGCTGGCTCGCCATCCACAGACCGTCAACCTGTACGACATCATGCAGGAGCTGGACGGAAATTCCTCCCCGTTGGACTGCCTCACTCTGCCCACGGATTGCATGTTCGCCGATTCGTGCGCCCAGAAGGAAATTTGGCAATCAGTGGAGGAATCCATCCAACAGGTGCTCGAAGCGACTACCTTGGCCCACCTGGCGGAGCGTCAGAGCGCCCTGATCGCGGAAGGGGATCATCGGGAGGCGCTGCCGGACCCGGTGCCCGCCGGCTCGACCTAGCGGAGATTGCGGTAACGTTCCGTTTTAGGTGGTTTGGTCTTTGTCATTGCGAGCGCAGCGTGGCAATCTCGTTGGCGCAGCAGCAGTTTTGGCCGCTCGAATGCATTGCCGTAAAACTGAACCACCTAAATTGCAACGCTACCGAGATTGCCAAAATCTTGACAAGTTTTGCGGCCCGGCGATAAACTTTGCCACGCAATGCTGTCCACGAAACCGCCACTTAATCCCTGCGCCTGTCCCAGCACATAGGGGCCGGCGGTTTGCGATATGAGCCCCGCCTGCGCCCGCCGAAAGCCGTCGCCTAACGGCAATGGGCGCAGGTTTTTCGTTGCAACGAGGAACCGACATCAAGGGAGGAATCGGAAATGGTCCAGCCCCTTCGCCTGACCCCCGACCAGGTAAAACGCTACAGTCGCCACATCATCATGCAGGATGTCGGCAGCGCCGGCCAGCGCAAGATGATGGAGGCCAGCGCGCTGATTATCGGGGCCGGCGGCTTGGGTTCCCCTTCCGCCGTGTACCTGGCCCTGGCCGGCGTGGGCAAGCTGGGTATCGTTGACTTCGACGTGGTGGAGTTGTCCAACCTGCAACGCCAGATCCTGCACCACACCCCCGACGTGGGCCGTCCCAAGGTCCAGTCGGCGCTGGACAACATCAAGTCCTACAACCCCGAAGTGAACGTGGTGCTGCACGAAGCCTGGCTGACTTCCGAGAACGCCTTCGACATCATCGGCCAGTACGACATCGTTATCAACGGCGCTGATAACTTCGCCACCCGGTACCTGGTCAACGACGCCTGCTACCTGCTGAACAAGCCTTTGATCGACGGCAGCATTCTGATTTTCGACGGCCAGGCCACGGTGTTCCTACCCGGGCAGGGCTGCTACCGCTGCCTGTTCCCGGCGCCGCCACCTCCGGGCATGGTGCCCAACTGCGCTGAAGCCGGCGTGCTGGGCGCGCTGACCGGCCTGGTGGGTTCAATCCAGGCCACCGAGGCGCTGAAGCACATCCTGGGCATCGGCGAGGGTCTGGCCTCGCGCCTGCTGGTCATCGACGCGCTGAGTATGCAGTTCCGGGAAGTGCGGCTGCGGCGCAATCCGGCCTGCCCGCTGTGCGGCGACAATCCCACCGTGACGGAACTCATCGACTACGAGGTGTTCTGCGGCGTGGCCGAGGCCCCGGAACCGCTGGCGGTTGCTGCCGGAGCCGTGTAGCGCAGCAACTCCGCGACTTTCGCCGGAATGACAGTGAAGAGTGATGGTTGCCAAATCTACATACAAGGGGCTTCTCGGCACCATCGGCAACACCCCGTTGGTGGAGTTGCAAAACATCAGCCCCAACCCTGACGTGCGCATCTACGCCAAGCTGGAAGGGCAAAACCCCACCGGCAGCGTCAAGGACCGCATCGGCTTGAAGATGATCGAGCGGGCCGAAGCCGACGGCGAGATTTCGCCCAACCGCACCATCCTGGAGCCGACTTCGGGCAACACCGGAATCTCGCTGGCGATGATCGGGCGGCTGAAGGGCTACCAGGTCAAGGTGGTGATGCCGGAAAACGTGTCGGTGGAACGCACCCAGTTGCTGGAAGCCTACGGCGCGGAGATCGTCTATTCCGACGGCGCGCTGGGCACCAACGGCAGCGTGGTGGTGGCCCAGGAAATGGTGGAAAAGAACCCCCACGACTACCTGATGCTCTACCAGTACGGCAACGAAGGCAATCCCGAAGCCCACTATGAGGGCACCGGCCAGGAGATCGTGGAAGCCTTGCCCGACGTTGACGTGTTCGTGGCCGGTTTGGGCACCGGCGGGACGCTCATGGGCAACGCCCGACGGCTCAAGGAACATCGCAGCGACATCAAGATCATCGCCGTCGCTCCCGAGCCGGATGACTTCATCTCGGGACTGCGCCGGCTGGAAGACGGCTTCATCCCTCCGATCCTGGACATCAACCTGTTGGACAACCGCCTGCTGGTCAACAGTTTCGATTCCTTCTACATGACCAAGGAACTGATGGACAAGGAAGGCATCTTCGCCGGCATCTCATCGGGTTCGGTGATCGCCGGCGCGTTGAAGTGGGCCGAGCGCATGGAAGGCGGGAATGTGGTCTGTCTCCTGGCCGATGGCGGCTGGAAGTACCTGAGCAGCCAGCTGTGGACGAAGGATTACGAGACGCTGGCGAAAGAGGCGCAGGGCAAGATCTGGTGGTGATTCTTTCTGTACAAATGCGAAATTGAGAGGTATTTCCAGCGATGAACTTGAAGACTGGACAGCGTTACGTCGGACCGGGCGGGGCGGAGATGATCGTCAGCAAAGCCAGCGGCGAGGGGGACCTGACCGACGGCGATATTCTGCTGCAAGTCAAGGGCCCCAACGTGGATTTCGGCGGGATGACTCCGGCGGACGACGCGCCGGAGGTCACCATGGGCAAGCGGCTCACCTCAGCCGATGGCAGCGTGTCGGTACTCATCACCAAGGCGGGCAAATGCGACCTGCGCCTCAACGGGGATCCGATGGAGTTGCAGGAGGCGAAACAACTGCCGTCGTCGGACTGACCATAGAACAAACTTCAACAACGCAGAAGGGCGGGTCGCACACCCGCTCTTACGCTTGGTCGCAAAACTCTTCATTAGTTGGGCGGGTGATTGCCGTCGTGCTCCTGTAGGCGTTGGATGATGGCCTCGGTGGCGTTCACGTAGGCTTCACGCAGGCGTTCCAGCTCCACCAGGAGATGATCGGCGCGTTCCCGTTCCCGGTCGGCATTTTGCCGTTCCCGGTCAGCGCGTTCCCGTTCCTGCTGAATTACAACCTCGGCAGTGGCGGCCTTGACCTCGGCGGCGGCGGCTTTGGCCTCAGCAGATGTCGCGCGTTTGCGCTCTTGGTCAAGCCGATTGTCTCTGAGAAATCCGATTACGATGTTTTGCCACATTGGCGTTCCGCTACGTCAGAGCAACGTTATCCTAGCCCGCCGTCGCGGAAAATGCAACGGCGGGCTCCGGTTGGGTAGCGTTCCGTTTTAGGTGGTTTCTCTTCGTAGGGGCGAATAATTATTCGCCCCTACCCGCGCCGGCAACAACGTTGGCCGGATCAAACCACCTAAATTGCAACGCTACCGTCCGGTTGCCTACAGGAAGTGCGGGATGACGTACTTTCCGAAGAGGCGGATGCTGTTCATTATCTTGCTGTGGGGCAAGTTGCCCATCTGCATGAAGCAGAGGAGCTGATCAACGCCGGCTTCCTGGTACTTTTCGATGGTCTTGATGACCGTTTCCGGCGTGCCCATGGCGAAGGCGCCGGAGGCCAGGTGGTCGTCGGCCGTCTTGTCCACGCGCTCCTCCTGGACGGCGTTGACGGCGAATTGATAGCTCTGCGGCACGTTGCGGCCGGACCAGGGCGCGTACAGTTCCTCGGCCTTGCCGACGAACCATTCGCCCTCGCGGGCGGCGGACTCGTAGGCTTCCTCGTCAGTCTCGGCGACGTGAACCATGCAGAGGGCGGCGATGTTGTCGTTGACCATGCTGCCGATAGGATGGGCGTTCTTCACCGCCTCGCGGTAAATCCCCACTCGTTCCACCAGCTGTTCGTGTCCGCCCAGGTTGAAGCAGAGGACGCCGACGCCCAGCTCGCCGGCCTCGCCGAAAGAGGCAGGCTGGCTGCACGCCATCCACAACGGCGGGTGCGGGGCCTGCACCGGCTTGGGAATCACCGACCGCGGCGGGATGTTGTAGAACTCGCCGGCGTGGGAGAAGGGGTCTTCTGTCCACATCCGGGGGATCATGCCGATGGCCTCGCGCCACTGGGACTTGGTGGTTTCGGGGTCCACCTCGAAGCCGTCCATCTCGATGAGGGTGGTGGAGCGGCCCGTGCCCAAGTCCATGCGGCCATCGCTGACGATGTCCAGCACGGCAGCCCGCTCGGCGACGCGGACGGGGTGGTTGTACGCGCCCGGCAGCAACGCCACGGCGTGGCCGATGCGAATGCGCTTGGTGCGCTGGGAAATCGCGCCGTACAGCACTTCCGGCGCGGAGCAGTGGGAGAACTCCCGCAGGAAGTGGTGCTCCACCGTCCAGAAGTAGTCAAAGCCCACGTCGTCGGCCAGTTCCACCTGGGCCATCACCTGCTTGTACCGTTCGGCTTCGATGCCGGGGTAGTGGGGTTCGGGAACCTGGATTTCGTACATCAATCCGAATTTCATAACTGTGCGCTCCTCGGGTTGCTAGCCCGCGTGGTGATTGATAATGGGGGTTCGGCAGCCGTCTGCCGCGAATATTATCACAGGCGGCAAGGCGTCCTGCGTCGGCGCCGCTTGCTCGAGCGGGAATGGGAGGACAGATCTTGAAAAGCGCCTTCGGGAATATACAATATAGATACGAAAGAGGAGGTGCCACCAATGGCGGCGAGGACGAGGGTCGCAACCTGGGGTTCCAGCCTGGCGATACGCATTCCCAAGCCCATTGCCGAGCAATGGGGGGTGCAGGAGGGATCAGCGGTTGAGCTTGTCCCCGAAGGCGATACCCTGCTGCTGCGAAAGCAAACCTACGACCTGCTCGGCCTGCTGGAACAGGTGACGCCCGACAATCTCCACGGAGAGGAGGACACGGGCGCTCCGCAGGGGAACGAGATATGGTGATTGCTGATTATGTCCCATAACCTCGCAGGTGAAGGGTTATCCGTTCGAGGTCGAATTGCCCGCCGATGGGTCAGTTACCGGCGTAGCGCTGGCCGACCAGATAAAAAGTCTGGACTGGAAAGCCAGGCGGGCGCGGTTTGAATGTCGGAGCGGCAATCGTGTCATGCACGAAGTCGTTGGCAAAGTGAGCACGCTGCTGGCGTGACGACACTCGGCTAATCCATGGGGTTGCCGGCTGGTCGCTAGTCGGTAATCTTGTTGCCGCCGGCCCAAACGGGAATATCGTCGAGGGTGATGCGCGGGGTGATTTGGGCGGCGATGGCGGCGCCATGCTCACGTTTTGCTGCGTGCAGGTCGTAAGCGTTCTGTAGATCCATCCAGAACCGAGGGGTGGTGCCGAAGTAGCGCCCCAGACGCAGGGCCATTTCTGGAGTCACGCCGCAGCGTTGGGCCAGAAGTTCCGCAGTAGCACCGGTGGGCAAGGCCAATGCGGCGTCAAACTCGTCAGGGGACAGGCCGAGTTCCTTGAGTTCCGCGGTCAGAATTGCGCCCGGATGCTCAGGTGGAGTATCGTCTTTGGTAGTCATGCCGCCTCCGTCAGTGATAATCCACTATTTCCACATCGTAGGCGTCACCATTGTACCAGCGGAAACAGATGCGCCATTGGCGGTTGATGCGGAGGCTATGTTGGCCGGCGCGGTCGCCGGACAGGGCTTCCAGGCGATTGCCGCTCCGCGAGTTCAGTTGTCGTAATGATCTGGCGTCATCCAACTCAACAAGTTTATTGTACGCCCGTTCGGCAAACCCATGGTAAGCCGGCACCCGTTCGCCCATAAACAGCCGCCTGGCGTTCCGGTCTCGGAAATTTTGTATCACCGGGCCGCAACCTCATCATCGCCATCGTCAAATTTGCGATAAGGGTCTTCGCTGGCGCCAGGAAGGGGCGAGACTTGGGCGGCAATGGCTGCGCCATGCTTGCGCTCGGCGATTTTCAGGTCGTAGCGCGCCTGGATGTTGAGCCAGAAGTCAGCGTCACCGCACATATAATGAGACAGCCTCAGGGCCAGTTCCGGGGTCACGCTACAACGTTCCGCCACCAGCGCGGCAGTAGTTCCGGCCGGTACGGCCAGGGCGGCGTCGAACTCGGAGGCGGACATCCCCAACTCCTCCAAGTCCTCGGCAATATACTCGCCGGGGTGGATGGGAGGCATACCGTCTTTGAAGGGAGGATTTTTTTCTTTGATCATGCCACAATCCTTATGATAGCGTTCCGTTTTAGGTGGTTTGGTTTTTGTCATTGCGAGCGTAGCGTGGCAATCCCGTTGGCGTAGCGGCAGTTTTAGTCGCTCGGATACCCCGCTGGGAAACTGAACCACCTAAATTGCAACGCTACCAATCCTTATCCTGTGGTTGCGATGGCTAACGACGTATGTTAGGACCCTGACTTACGCCGGAGAGCATTTAGAACATTTGCGATGCGGCTGTTCTGTCCATCCCGTGGTTGCGTTGGCGGCGTAATGCCACCATAGGGCCTGCGCCGCTCCTGGACAGTTCTGGCACTCGTCGCATTGTGTGGTTCGTAATCCAGTTCGTCGGCTAGTTTCTTGAAATCAACGACCCACCGGTTGATTTCCCGCCGGCCGGCAGGGTTGGAGTTCAGCCGCTGAAGTTCTGCTTCCAAGTCGGCTGCTTCTTTGCGCGTCGCTACTGTCGTGAACCATTGCAATTTGGGTTCACTTCCTCTGGTTTGGTAACTCATGCCGTTGCGATGCTCGTGCAATCGCTCGTGTATTTCACGAGTTTGACCGATGTAATATCGTCCGTTGTTCATCAGCAGGACATACACGAAAAAACGGTCAGCATCTTTGTCTGCCACGAATTCGCGGTTGCCTTGCTGCCCAGCGTTGGCGCGTTTGGGAGCCCAGGCACTTGCGGCCTGACGATAACAGTTGCGACAGATGTCGAACTCAGCATCCTTGTACTTCCCACACGATGGGCACTGGTTGATGTTGCCCGCTTTGTGCCTATTGTAGTGGTTGAGACAAAGGTAGTGATCGCTACGGATGGATTCGTTGCAGTCCCAAAATTGGCACTGGTTTGGGGTGGTCATTTTATTCTCCGGCTGGTCGGCGCGGATAATCGCCCGTGCCGACCAGTCTAACTGTCGCGTCGCCACGTTGGCTACGGCACCAGCATCGCCCGCGTTATCTCCGTCTGCCGCTGGCTCCACTCGGCGGCGGCGAAGGCTTCGTTGACTTCGGCCAGGGGGAAGGTGTGGGATACCAGCTTGTTAAAGGGCAGCCGGTCCTGGTTGCGGACCAGGAAGTCCAGCAGCTCCGGCAGCAGGGCGGGGCGATACATCAGGCTGCCGACGATGTTCTTGCCCTGGAGCAGCTTGGACGGGTCGATGGACACTTCCTGGCCGCGCACGATGTCGCCGATTTCGACGAAGGTGCCGCCGTTGGACAGCATATCGATGCCTTCCCGCAGCAGGTCGGCCCGGCCCACCAGCTCCATCACCACGTCGGCGCCGCGGCCCCGGGTCAGCTCGCGGACCCGACGGACCCGGGTTTCGGGGGTGTTGAACTCCTCGACGTTGATGGTATGGTCGGCGCCGAATTCCTCAGCCAGTTGGAGACGGTTCTCCAGACGGTCCAGGACGATGACGCGATCCGCGCCGCGCTCCTTGGCCATGGCGGTGGCGTGGAGGCCCAGACCGCCGGCGCCGATGATGACGACGGATTGGCCGTGGCTCATGTTGGCCCGCTCCAGGCCGGTGGTCACGGTGCCCATGGCGCAGTTGACCGGGCCGAGCAGGTTGTCGGGCAGTTCGTCGGGGACGCGGAAGAAGGGATGTCGTGGCGGCAGGTAGAGGAAGTCGCCATAGGTGCCGGTGAAGTAGGGCCAGTTGCCGGCGGCGGGATACTGACGGTTGGCGCACCAGTTGGTCGCGCCCCGCAAGCACATATGGCAGTGGTAGCAGGGGAAGACGGCGGCGTACACCACGCGGTCGCCTTCTTTCACGTCGGTGCCCCAATAATCGGTGGTGATGCCGTCGCCGAGGTATTCGATGACGCCGGTGCCTTCGTGTCCCATCACGCGGCCGGTGGGAGGCAGCGGGTTGTGTTCCTGGGTCTGGTCGCCACGCCAGGTATGCAGGTCGGAGCCGCAGATGCCGGCCTGGGTCATGCGCAGCAACACCGCCCCCGGTTCGGGTTCCGGCACGTCGTATTCATGGATTTCAAAGGGCTGACCGTACTCTTTTACGACAACAATGCGTCCTTTCATGGTTGTTCCCTCCGTGTTTCGCGTGATTGGCGATAGCGGGTATCCTAGCACAACCGCATCGGGTTTGTGCTAGGATGGCGGCGTATCAGGCACCACCGGAGCGGGATAGTTATGAAGATTGCGATTGGTTCCGACCACGCCGGGTTTGAATACAAGGGCAAATTGCTGGCGCTGCTGGCGTACCTGGGGCACGAGGCCATTGACTACGGAGCCTATTCCGAGGCGTCCACCGACTATCCGCAGTGGATCCGTCCGGTAGCCGAAGCGGTAGCGCGGGGCGAGGTGGACCGGGGCATCGTGCTGGGCGGCTCCGGCAACGGCGAGGCGATAGTGGCCAATCGCGTGCCGGGCGTGCGCTGCACCCTGTGCTGGAACGCCGAGTCCGCTCGCTACGGGCGGCAGCACAACGACTCCAACGTGCTGTCCATGGGACAGCGGCTGGTGTCATGGGAGACGGCGCGGGAAATAGTGGACGTGTGGCTGACCACGGAGTTCGAGGGCGGCCGGCACCTGCGGCGGATTAACCAGATAGACGACGAGCCGCAGCGTTTGACCTCATAACTTCGTCGTATAATTTGATGTTGAGGACAAACGATATGACGGTCAACGGCGCGAACAACGAAACGAACCGGCGGTTGCAGCGGCTTGAAGAAGGTCAGACCGAAACGAACCGCCGGCTGGATAAACTGGAAACCGGACAGGATGAGCTACGGGCCGGGCAGGAGGAACTGCGGGCCGGGCAGGATGAGCTGCGAACTACAGTCGCTAGAATCGAGCGCAATATTCAGGCGATTCGCGATGACATCGGGCCGTTGAAAGCGGCGCACGCTCGCAACGGCGCGCGCGGTTCCAAGATCCGCATTTGCAGCGCGCTTGGGTTACGTCTGGTCGGAGCGTTGAGTCAGAGGGAATTGGCAGACATTCTGTATTCCACGGACACGTCTGACATTGCGCGCAATGAGATGGACAGTTTCCTGGGAGCCGACCTGTTTATCGAAGCTAAAGGCTCCGACGGTGGAACCCACTATATCGCAGTAGAAGCGTCTTTCACCGCCGATGAGAGGGACACTCGCCGCGCGATACGCAACGCCGCCTACCTAACCCGGTTCACCGGAATGCCCGCCCATGCTGTCGTCGCCGCAAGGCGCATTGACAACCGAATCCGCCCGATCATCGAATCCGGCGAAGTGTATTGGCAAGAATTATCGGACGAGGACTTGCAGATAGACTAGCGGTTGGGTTTCTTCCGCTGGCGGCTGCCGGTCGCGTCTAGCGGAAGGCTATGGCTCCAACGCATCGGTCACCCCAATCATGCTGTCCCGCGTGACCAAGGCAGCCAGTTCGTCCTCGCTCATCCCCTCCGTTCCGGCCGGCCGTCGCGGCAGTGCCAGGTAGCGCATATCGGCGGTGCTGTCCAGAACGCGAACCTCGGCATCGGCCGGCGGCGCGGCGCCGAACTCCGCCATCACGCCCCGCGGATCCCGGACGGCGCGGGCCCGGTAGGCCAGGCTCTTGTACCAGTCGGGCGGGCGGCCCAGCAGCATCCGGGGATAGCAGGAACACAGCGTGCATACCACTAGGTGATGCAGGTCGTCGGTGTTCTCCACCACGGTCAGATGCGGGGTTTCCTCGGGTATATTGATGTCCATTTCGGCCAGAGCGGAGCGGGAATCGGCCAGCAGCCGGGCCTTGAAGTCATCATCCGTCCAGGCGCGGGCAACGACGCGCGCGCCGTCGGCAGGGGTGCGCCCGTCCATCAGGTTCACCTGCTGCTGAACCTGGTCGGCGGTAAGCAGGCCCTTCTCCGCCAGCAGGGCCTCGATGGCGACGGAGCGCAGCGCAACGTCGCTCATGGGCTGGTCATGGATGTGGTCAACGACGTGGGTAGCAGTCATATTTCTCTCCCCCAATGTTCTAGTTGTGACAGCCCCGCGCCTCGATGTCCCAAACCGCCTCCACCATTCCGTCGCGGATGCCGATGAAACGGTCCCAGCGGCTGACCATGGCGTCCTGCTGCCCGGGCAGCAGCATGACCTGGTCGCCAACCGCCAGTTCCGCGCCCTCCGCCACTTGGAACACGGTGCGGTCGGCGTCCATGGCAACGGCTTCAACCCCGGGGCGACCTTCCACTCGCGGCAACCCCTTGATGCCGCACACCGCCCGGGCGCCGGCGTCGCCTATCGCCGTCCCCGGCCGGGGGACGCTGATGATGGTGCTCAGCACCTTGCCGGCCAGGTGAAAATCCGGGATGTATTCGTAGGAGGTTTCCATCACCAGGTAGGAGCCGCCCTGGATTTCGGTAACTTCCGGCATATCGCCGGCGATGTCGTAGCTCCAGGTTTCGCCCGTGGATACGATTTCCACCGGCAGGCCGTCGGCAATCATGGCTTCCCGAAGGTCCAGAACCGGCTGGATGAGGCGGTGGGCTTCCGTGGCCCGGTCCTCCCGGTCGGAGGAAGGTTCGGCCATCATCTGGTGGCTCATCACGCCTTTCAGGGAGAGGCCGGGCAGTGAATCGATCAGGCGGGCCAGAGCCACACCGGACTCCACTCCCTGCGCTCCTTCCTGCACCCCGCAGCGAAGCAGTCCGGTTTCCTGCTCGATGACCACGCCCAGGTTCACGCCTTGGGCGGCGGCAGCCTGGGAAAGGTCGTGGGCATTCGCTTCGTTTTCGCAGGCCACCAGGATCTCAGCCTGATCCGCCAGGACGCAGAGCCGGGCAATCTTCGGCGGGGCGACCACCTCGCTGGTGACGAATACGCTGGCGACGCCACCCTGCACCATCACCTCGGCCTCGGCAACCTTGGCGGCGCACACCCCCCCGACGGTGCCGCCGCGCTGGATCTGCCGTAGGGCCAGGGCCGGGCTCTTGTGGTTCTTGCTATGGCCGCGCAACTTGCTGTGGCGTTCGCCATAGTAATCGGCGATCACATCCATGTTGTGATCCAGCGCATCCATGTCCAGGATCAGGCATGGAGTATCCAGTTCCTCAATGGGAGTGCCGGGTTGGGGTTCATAGGCTTGCGACATGGAGGTACCTCCGAAGGTTCCCGCGTATCAAGATTGTATGGACACTTCCCGTCATTCCCGCGAAAGCGGGAATCCAGTGAGTACAAAATAAGGCCAACGGTAAGGAACTACCCTAGTTGTCCCCGTCCGGCAACGGGCCAATACCCGACCAGCTTGCCGTCCCGCACGGCGCGGATGTAGTCGTACTGGTTGACGCAGAGGGCCAGGTTGTACGGAACCAGGTGGACCTTGTCGTTGGGCATCAACTGCCTGGTGGCCGCTCCCTCCAGATCCAGGATGCCGTGCTCCGCGCTGAACCGGGTAGCTACGGCGCCGGGGAACCCCTCCAGGACGGGCACGCCGAAATCAGGCCCGGTAGTTTTATGGCCGGCGTCCAGCACCGCCCGGCCCGCTACGGGATGGCTGATAACCGTAGCCATGATTTTGGCGGCCGGCTGCAACTCCGGGCGAATTGGCAAGGTCTCCAGATCCATCAGGGGATACACGCCGGCCGGCACCTCAGTAATCCCCGGCAGTTGTGCGACTATATCATAGTTATAAGTGCTGCCCCCGCTGACCGTCGCAACCTCAATGCCGGCCTGCTCCAGAGCGCTGCGCGTGTCCAGCATCGGTTGCAAACGGCGACGGGTTTCAGCCTCCAGCAGCGTGCGGTGGGTTATGGGCAGCGGGCCTTCGTAGGTCATTATGCCGTTGAAGGATAATCCGGGCACGTCCGCAACGGTTCGCGCCAGGGCAACCGCATCCGGCCCGGGCGCAACGCCGCCAAACCCATAGCCGGCGTCGATGTCCACCAATACGCCCAGAGTGACGCCGGCGGCCAGGGCAGCCTCGGCAAGGTCGGCGACGTTGCGGGGGTTGTCCACGGCCACGCTCAACGTAATTTGACCGGCCAAGGCGACCAACCGGCGAATCTTGGCGGCGGTTACCACCCGACCGGCGATGAGTATGTCATCGATGCCAGCATCCTCACCGCCGGCAAACGCCTCGGCTTCTGCCAACGAACCGACCGCCACGCCGCCCGAGCTACCGCCGGCCTCCAGCTGGAGACGGGCGATGTCAGGGCAGCCATGGCAGGAAACGTGCGGGCGCACTCGGACTTGGCCGGAGCCGTCGAAGGCGCCGTGCAGCGCCGCGATGTTCTGCTCCATTACCCCCAGGTCAACCACCAGGGCCGGCGTATCCAGCTCCTCGGCGGGGGCGCCAATGGGCTGCAATATAGGTCGCTCCATTGCTCAAGTCCCTCTCAATTGCGATGGCGATGCTGTCCGGCAGGATAGCACAAATCAGGCCGGTTCCAGCCAGTGCTGGTACACATCCACCAGCAGGGTATCGGCCGGGTTGCCGGCGTAGTCGGCCCACAGGTCGGTCTGGCGCAGGCGGATGCGGTAGAGGGGCTGGCGGGGCAACCCGTCGCCGCCGTGGGCCAGGGACTCGGGGTTGGGATAAACGCCGCAGAGGGCATCCACGACGCCGGTGTGCCCCTGGACGTAGGCCGGCGTGCGGAAATGGTGGGCCGGCGCGCCGGTGCGGATGCGGACGGCTGCGCCGTCGGGGTAGAGGGTGGGTTCGGTGAGGGTGGTCATGGCAGTTTCCATCAAACTCAGATTGCGCTATGCCGGGTATCGTCGCATTATAACGCTCGTATGAGAAAATCCTCTCTATTGGGTTGGCAATAGCGCGATAGCCCTATGCAACGCCCGACGGGCTGCCAAGCGTCTGCTGTCCAGTTCGCCGTAACCGAGATTACGATTGTAGAAATGTTCGTGCAGTTGGTCAGCCGCGGCGATGTCGGACCGCCATGATATACCCGGTTGCAGTTCTGCCAGCCATGCCGGCACCAGAGAATAACCTTTATGCCCCTGGCACGGCCACTCGTTGATCTCGGCAACCGCTATCAGGGCCTGAGCGACCGCACCCCACAGCAATTCGGCGGCAATCATGGTGTCGCCGCCGCGGTCGAATTCCTGGTCGGACCTCAGGGCAAACTCCAGGCTGGCATCCCGTCGTTCGACAGGTGTCATCGCAACCTCCGGCCCAGCTGGTCGGCCAGATCGACGGCAGTCCTGGCGAAGAGGAAAGCCTCTGCGCTCGTCCTTCCGGCATCGTCGTAATCCCCGGTGCGCACGGCTTCCGGCTGACCCATGGCGGCTGCGAAAGCGCTATTGAGGTCTTGGCCCTGCTCGGAAGCTGATTGCAGTAGCTTGTAGATACTTGCGCCCTCCGGCGGAAACGCTCCGGTTCCGAGGCCGACTACCACTCTGAGGTCATCGTCCTTATCCCGGTGCGGCCAACCCAGCAAAGCGGCGGTGGCGGCTATCGAGCAGACGATGGCGCTGCACAGGCTCTCTGTTGCCTGCTCGTTTTGGTCTTCGTTGAAATAGACGGTGGCCTGGTGGAAGTATTCCCGGGTAGCTTCTGCTGCGCTTTCCTGGATCGCCTGACGCCACTGGTCGGTGATGGGTGTACGGAATCGGCCCAGTTCGTCGTCCCATCCCAAGTTCTGCATCCCGCGCTTTCGCTTGATGGCCGCGTTGGCGACAACCGCTGCGCCGTGTCCCGCATCGGCCATGGCTTCAAGTTCGTTCAGAAGGCCCAGGATGGGATAGCGTCCGGTGTACAGAGGAGTACGAGCATCCAAGTAGGCGCGCAGTCTATCTTCGTCGGTTGGGGAAAGATCCCCATTTTCATTCTGGAGAATCCGTCGGGCGGCGGCGAGGATCAAGTCTTTAATCTCGTTGCGAATTGCCATTGTATGCCTCTTGGTTGGTTCAGGGCATTGATCTCATTCGTGCTGTTCAACTGGCTCGCTATTCTGTCCACAGGATTTAGGTTTCAAGTGGCGGCAATCAGCAGTCGGGCCACAGGTCGGTCTGCCGGAAACGTATGCGGTAAAGGGGTTGGCGGGGCAACCCGTCGCCACCGTGGGCCAGCGATTCGGGATTGGGATAAACGCCGCAGAGGGCATCCACGACGCTGGTGTGCCCCTGGACGTAGGCCGGCGTGCGGAAATGGTGCGGCGGGGAGCCAACTCGGACGCGGACGGTGCGCCGTTGGGGAAGCGGGTGGGTTCGGCGGAGGTGGTCATCTTCGTTTCCATCGGTTTGGATTGCGCTATGACGGGTATCGTCGCATTATAACGCCCAGCTCGGCCGGCGTGATAATAGGGATTGCGGATTCGTCCTTAAGGGCCAACAGGTCTGGGTCCTTGGTGACCAGATAATCCGCTGCGGCCTGGTAGGCCAGGATCAGGAATTTTTGGTCGCTGGGGTCGCGGCAGACTGGCGTTTCCGGCGGCGGGTCAGGTATCGCAATCCTTTCGCAGTAATCAAGGTAGGCAGCGGCAGTGTCAGTAATCTGGTCCTCTGGGATTCCGAACCTGTGGTTGTGCAGTGTTCGGATTAATTCGGCCTCAGTGTCGTTACTGATAAGCGGCGCGATGCGCTGTTGTTCCCATGCTTCACGGAGCCATATATCACTGCTGGTTGTCCTGGTGATTGGCATCAGCACAGAATTAGTATCCAATACCAGTCGCATCACTGGCCGCTTCTTTCGGCGCGGGTCTCTGCTATCGCAGCGCGAATATCATCCTCAGTCAAGTTCAGAGATTGTATCTGACGTAAAGCCGCTTTGACCCGTTCCGGGTCACTCCGGTGCGTCCGGTTGGAGTTTTTGAAGGCTATGATGTCGCCCAAGTCGTTGACGTTGTGGCTGCGCATGGGTTTGCCTAAGCCGTTTCGCATGACATCCCATGTTTGGACCAGGGGGTAAATTTCCTGGTGCAACACCAAAATGGAATCAAATACGCTGATGTCCGGCATCGTAACTGCATCCCAATCGGGCGCGTACAGGAACTGCTGGTTGTGCAACACAAGGCAGTATCTGGCCCCGTTCAGAGCTGTCAGTTTGCTCGGCTTGCTGCCGTGCGTTATGGCGTCATTGAGGGCCGTTTGGAGAGCGTCGGGGCCGTAGGGCATCTGCGGCAATGGCATTGCCAGCATATCGAGTTGCTCCGCGATGCTCCGCTTATCTTTCGGATGCCCAACCTTGCGGTGGTAGTTTTCTTTGGGCTCAAGGCGCAGTTCGGTGAGTTCGAAGGCCCATGCGACGCCATCAATGGTTGCCCGATAGTCGATGGGATCGTTCGGATTTTCCCGCTCCCAAGCGACGTTGACAGTTAGGCCCTGTTGGGTAAGGAAAATGGCCGCTTTCCGCATCAGGTCGTACTCGGTTCTTTCCTGCTCAGTCATGGCCTCGAGCTTGACTACCCATTTGGCACGCTCCGCCACCATCCGGCTGATGGGGAGCGCAGCCTCCTTCAGAGTTTGGGCCACGGCGCCGGGGTCCGTCGCCTCGCTCCATTCTACGAGGGGATTGAACGAATCGGCATACGCGGGTTCGCGGCTTTTGACGTACTCCCTTACGTCCCTGAGCAGCAGCCCCCAACCATAGGTTCGGCCGCTTTTCTGCTGGCGCGTTTCGGCGGCGAGGAGCTCGTCCCGCGCCTGTTGCAACGCGCTGAAAGCGTCGCACCCCGGCGTATCGCCGGCAACTATCTCAGCCGCCCGGTTGATTACCGTGGCGGCAAACTCGGCGTTGATCGATGGGGTGTCGTTGCTGATGCGTGCCATGGTGGTCCCCCGCGTAATGCTCTGCGGGGTTGAGTTGCTTATTTTGATTGTTGTTGAGCCAGATGGGCTTTGTCAACATAGGCCGGCGTGCGGAAAGGGTGGGCCGGCGCGCCAACGCAGACGGATGCACCGTCGGGGTAGTGGATGGATTCGGCGGGAGTAGTCATAGCTGGCCTTCGCCATCAGTTATCACTATGGACGGCTAGCGATCATCTCTTGGATGTTTAGCCCTTCAGCAAGGACATTGGTGCCGTCGGTCGATTTGCCTGTCTTGAAAACTTGTTCCCAATAATCAAAGTTCTGCTTGGGGCCAAACACCGATTGGGCCATGTTCTTGTCGGCCCAACACGGCAACGCAGAGATGTTTTCCAGGAAAGCCGCGATACGCTCCCACAAATCGTCAGGCAATCTCGCGTGGAGCAAGCGTTCGTCGTCCACCATCTGCCCGGTGAAGGCAAAGTAGTTTGTGATTACCAGCTTTACCCAGCGAATGACATTTACTGCCACTTCATCCCGGGCGATCCTCCAGGCGCGCAAGTGCTGTTCGGGAATCTCATCGCCCTTGAAGATGCGGCTCTCTATTTGCCGCCCACCAACATCGGGGTCCCATTTGTCCACAAAGAACACATCCGCAAATATGTTCATCAGCCGTATCATCTGAGTGCGTTCCAAATCACGCGGATTGGAACCAGACTCAAGACCATCGTCAATGGCGGAGTTCAGGGCCTTTTGGTGAAGCAACTGGAAGAACGCTCTCTCGACTGTGGCATAAGCCAGAGGCCGAGAAGTTCCCCTGCCGCCCATTTCGACAAACTCAGTCAGGCGATTGTCAGGGTTATGTGTGATGTAATCCCTTTGCGCGTCAATGATGTACTTTTCCATTTGACGGCGCTCTCCCCTGAAATGGCGCACCAAGTCTTGCTCGCTGAAGGAGAGGTCATCATCCGGCAATTGGCGCATTTTCCTGTATTGTGCTGCACGGTCAGCGTACAGCGTGCTGCCGAGATGCCGCATAGTTGCTTTGTCGAAAGCAATTTGCCTGAGGCTACTGCCGGCGTTTGTGTTGGTCGTCACTAAAACGTCAACATCAGGTTCCATGAAAACGCGCACCGGAAGTTCCCTGACGCCCAGCATAATCTGCGACGCAGCTTTGTGCTGACCGTCAAAAAGTTTCAGAGCGCCGGCACCATCCTCGTCCGGCGCCCACCAAGCCAAGCCGATGTGCAGCTGTGGACGGCCCTGCAAAAACTCTTCAATGAGGTTGCGGACATTGGCACCTATATCGCGCGGATTGATACGGTCGTCATGATGAAGGTATTCCAGCGGCGCCACCGTGAAAAAGTACTCCGCTCCGCTCAATTTGTCCCGGTAAAGCGGAACGGACTGTATCCGAGGGTCGGCTGTTTCCGAGAAGCTGAATTCAACCCGGTCGGATTCCCGCCTAATCCGCAATCGTGCTTTCCCACCACTGTACTTGGTTAGCACGTGGCGCAAATTTGCGCCACGTTCACCTTCAGCCTTGGCCTGCTGATGCAGTTTCTCCATTTCAGCAAGCCGCCGTGCCACCCGGATGTCAGAGGCCCCCTTGCTCCGATTGCAGGACTGGTGAGTGAGCGCGTAGTTGTTCGCCACATCGGGCCCTTCCTGGCTGAACGGGTCAATATGGTCAATCTCCAAACTGCCGTGCTGGAGTTCAAGGTCAATCGGCTCGTCGCAGATATAGCAGCTACCAGACTGCTTATCCAACAGAATCGGCTCCAGCTCCGCACGCTGTTCCGGTGTGATGCTGATGCGGCGGCGTTGCGTGGTCATATTGTCACCTTAAACGGAGGCGGCGAGTGCTCGGTTTGGTACGCATTATAAGAAAATTGTCCGCCGCTACAAGCACCTCCCTCACAGCTCAGCCGCTGTCAAAATCCTCTTCTTTATCAGCAGGATTTCCAGAGCGGCGGTCCATTTGTTGTTTTGGGCTGTTGGCATGGTGGTTCACCGCGGTCGTTCGATTTCCGGCCTGGGGCGTCTCATGATGCAGTGGACCTGCCCATAGGACTCGCCGCTCAGTGATTCGGGAGCGCTATGTCTGATGTCTTCATCGGGGCCAAGCTTGCTGCTCCAGGTTCCGCCCGGCAGTTGCACGGCGGCGTGCGTCCAATGGTCGCCTTTTGCATAGAGCGCTATTTTCTCAAATCCACGTTCTTCACGCGCATCGTCACAAAGCTCAAAGCCAAGCCCGTTGAACAGTTGGATGAGGCTATTGACTGACGGGGTACGGCTTGGGTTAGGCCAGCGGTAGCCGGGAACATGGCTCCACCAGGCGGTCGTATCTCCCGCCGCATAGGCGATGCAGTTGTAATCGTCGGTCGGATCGCTGGTGATTTCATAGCCTTCCGCTGCCAGTTGGGGAAACTGGTCTTCAATCCACATAGTCTGACCACTCGTACCCGTTTTGTTTGCCCCATTGCAGCCAATCTTGTGCCATAGCTTTGAGATTGCCCTCACTCTCCGGCGCAACGGGCTGCGCTCCCGTCATCCGGTTCAGGGCAAGGAACCAGTGGCCGGGTCGTCGTTCCAGTCTCGCCAGCAACCACGGTACTGCCGGTAGGCCCATGCCTATGATGCGCTGGTAGGCTGGGTGCATGGTCATCGCTGCCAGGTCCAGGCCGCGCGGCCGGTCGCGTTCCCACTGGTCGGCAAGCTGCTCGAACTCAGCACGGTCGGCTGCGACTTTCGGTTGTGTTGAGTTCGAGGTGGTCATCTTTTCTCCCGGCTCACCATCTGAATCTATCAGGCCATTGCTCTGTAGCCACGGACGCCTATAGCCCCCGCTCCCGCAGCTCCGCCGCCTTGGCGTCAATCTCCGCCGCCGTCAGTATCCCCTTTTCAATCAGGAGGATTTCCAGCGCCGCCGTCCATTTTTCGTAGTAGGACAGGGTTTCGTACTGCTCGGGCGGCAGGCTTTCGATGGCCCGGCGCATCTCGTCGGTGGTGCGGATGCCTTGTGCGCCGAGGACCTGATGCACGGCGTCAACCCGGCGTTCCCAGTCGCTGTATTCGTGCTCGGTGCGGTCGATGGGCGTGTCGTCGGGCCAGCCGCCGCGGTCGTGTACTGCGGGCATAATTACGCTCCTGCTCCCCTCTCCCCTGGTGGGAGAGGGCTAGGGTGAGGGGTCCATATTCTCCCACATTTCGGCAACGTCGATGGCGCGCATGAAGCGAACGTTGGGGAAGGTCTTGATGTATTCAATCAGGCGTTCCAGCATCAGCAGGCGGCCGGGCCGGCCGATGTACTGCGGGTGCATGGTCAGGTTGTAGCAGCGGCCATAGCGGTAGATGCCGCGAAACTCGGCGGCCCAGCTGTCGAACACCTCGTCGGGGTTGCGCATGGGGCCGAGGCGGTTGGCCGACGGCGCGTAGGCGAAGTGAGGCGCATCGTCCAGCAGCCAGTGGATGGGCAGCTCCACCATGCGGCGCGGCGGGTCGCCGCCTTCGACAAAGTAGGGCGCGTCGTCGCCCATGAGGCTGCTGTCGTAGCGGAAGTTGTGCTTGGCCAGCAGGTCCAGCGACACCGGGCTGAGTTCCCAACTGGGCGAGCGGTAGCCCATCGGCGCCTCGCCCGTGAGGTCACCCAGGATGCCGATGCCCTTGATGAGCACCTCTTCTTCCCGTTCCGGCGTCAGGGTGGCCGGCGGTTCGTGGATATAGCCGTGGTGGGCTACCTCGTGGCCCCGCCCGGCGATTTCTCGCACCAGGTCGGGGTGGGTTTCGGCGACCATGCCGGGGATGTAGAAACTCCCCGGTATCCCCTGAACGTCCAGCATATCCAGGATGCGGGGCGTGGCGACGCTGGGGCCATACTCGGCCATGGACAGCAGGCTGGGGTAGTTGGCAAAGTCCGGGTTGCGGTTCAACCAGGATGTAACGCCGTCCACGTCAAAGGTGATGAGGGCGACGCAGTGGATGTCATCGGGCCAGATGCCGGACATATTGAACCTCTTGTTTCGCGGTTGCCGCAAGGTTGCCATGTTGCGCCGAATCTGGCAAGCGTCGCCGCTTGCCGGGCATAGGGCTTGGTTAGTGACATTGCCTTGTTGACCTTGATTGCGCCCGGCGATTAACATTCTGACCGGCCCGGTTAAATGGGATTTGGAAACAACGAACATGGTGACGCAGCAACCGAGACACAGCGAAACCAGCGCCAACTACGCGCTGGGCGATTTGCTGCGAGGTATGCTGCCGGGCTGGATAGTCAGGCCGGAAACTACGCAGGCCTTTACGAAGTTTCCCGGCCGACACGCCGACGTTCTCATCACTGCGCCGGGCCGAACCCCGGTGGCGGTGGAAGCCGAGTACCTGAGCGCGCGCGAGGTGGAAAAGGATGCCCGCGCTCGCTTGGGGCTGGCGGTGGTTGGCGAACCGCGCTCGGTAGAGGCAGTAATTGCGCTCCGTTATCCCAGGGAGGCGCAAGCCGCCTACCACCTGGGGGAAGCCCTGGCTAAGGCCCGGCTGTCCTGGTGCGTGTTCTACAAGGAGGCCGGCCGCTTTCCGCAATCCGGCTGGTGTCCGTACCCCAGCGGGACGTTGACGAGTCGGCCCTGGCGCTGGAACGTGCCATTGACGGGGCCGTCGCCGTTCTGGACGAAATGGCGGAACTGCGGCCCAACATCACGCCGGCCATCGCTCGCCTGCTGGGTTTGACCGACGTTCGGCAAACCCGGCGCATGGCCTGCGCCATCGTTGCCAACGCGGTCACTTTCCAGGGGCGCCTGCACGGCATCCACGACGGCGTAAAGTCCCTGCGCCAGACGGCCGGCGAGCAGATTGACAACCCGCAGCGGGAAACGCTGGCGGCGTGGGACGACATCCTCAAGATTAATTACTGGCCGATTTTCGCGGTGGCGCGGGATATTGTCGAGCAGCTGCCCGCCGATGCTGCTTCGCGCATTCTCCGGCGGCTGATGCTCACTGCCGAAAGCATCAACGCCGCCGGCGCGCACATCGCCCACGACCTGACCGGGCGCGTCTTTCAGCGTCTGATTGCAGATCGCAAATACCTGGCGACGTTCTACACGCTGCCGGCATCCGCCGCCCTGCTGGCGCGGTTGGCCGTAGCCGGCATGGACGGCGTGGATTGGAGCGACCCGGACGCCATCGACGCATTGCGCATTGCCCGACTTCGCCTGCGGCGCCGGCGCGCTGCTCTCCGCCGTGTACGAGCAAATCGCGCGGCGCCACGAACAGGCCGGCGGCGACGCGGCGCAACTGCCTGGTGCGCCGGCAGGCCGAAAGCTGGCGCTACGAGTCCAGCGTCCATGGCGGCAAAGCGCGGCCCAAGGGGGCGAAGTTGGTGGTCTAACCGAAACGTTACCGATTGCTATTGCGCCGGCTGCCATCGCGGTTGCGGCCGCGGACGAGGTTGCGGAATTCTGCTACCGTCCAGCCGGCCTGGACGATGATGCTCCCCATGGTGCCCGGGGGAATATCTCTACCACGATGTCATGGGATAGCCACCGTCCTGCCGCCCTTTATTGCCTTCGTATGTCTGCTGCCCCGACTGATCGTCCACCCGTCGTTGCGAAAGGCCCGCAAGACGTCAAAGATGGTAAAACCGGGAACGCGAGGCGGCATCAGACGCTCTTACGCTGTTCCCACAGCCCGACATAGGCAGCTTCCATACCGGCGAGGGCGATGTCATAGTACGGGTCGCGTCGGAGCGCGGCGTCATAATCGGCGATAGCCGAGTCATACTCCCCGCTGTTGAAGTGAGCGTCGCCTCGCCGGCAATATGCTTCGGCGTCGTCGGGGATAAGGGATATGACAGTGGTGTAATCGACGATTGCCCGGTCGTGCTCGCCTTTGCTGAGATAAGCGCCGCCGCGTTCCATGTAGGCTTTGGCATCATCGGGATTGCGAGCAATGGCAGCGGCGCAGTCGGCAATAATGCGATCCCAATCGGCCGGCTTGACCGTAGCCTTTTCCGTTTGGCAGCCGTCAGCTTCAAATTCTGCCGCCATCCGGGCAATGGCGTCATGGTCTTGGGAGAGTTCAAGGCCGCCAACGTCCAAGCATATTGCGATAGCGTCGGCAATCATGTCCAGCGCTTCCTCGCGGGTGTCGCCCTGGCTGGCGCAACCCACCGCGGGGCACAACACCGCGTAGCCGGGATATTCGGAGTCCTTGACCAGCAGAACTTCGTACTCTTTCTCTTTGCCATTGCCGGTTCGGACATCCGGGCGGCCGGTATCAGCTGCGTGAGATGCCATAGTGATGGATTCCTTTCTTTGGCGAGGCGCCGGCAGCTAGCGCCATTCCGGGTGCTGACTCAGCCAATTCTGCCTTTCTCTACGGTTCATAAACCCGGCCAGATAGCGAAACTCATCAACTGTCCAGCCGGCTTGCCTGATAATGCTCCGCAAGGTGCCGGGAGGAATGTCGCGGGGATGGTCCGGAATCGGCACGGTTCTACCGTCCCATCGCATGACTCGCGGCTCCCGGCCCTCGGTGGAAGAGACCCAGTTCTGCCCGTGCGCCTTGGCGGTGTTAAATGCTCTCACTATGTCCGTCGTTTTGACATTCCTGGGTAGCCCCGGCATTTACTCGCGTTCCACTGACACAGTGGTTTTATCTATCAGCCGGCCATCGTTGAGAAAGTCCCCCACTGCCTCGGCGCGAGCCTCGGGGGGCAGTAACGGAAACTGACCGGTCGGGTAATCGGCAAGTTTGATGCGGACGGCGTCCCTGACCCGCGACAAAGCTTCCTCGGGAGTTCGCCCATCCATCGCGGTATCGATGTCTGGACAAAACGCCGAATATCGCCAGTCGCCGTCGAAATCCGCACCATCGTAGCAGGACACCAGGACTTCATAAACCTCGCCTGATTTATTCCCGGTCGTGGCCTGGTCGACGCTGTGGGTTGGTGTCATAAGTTTGCCTCGCTGTGCGGTCAGGCGGGGGAGTTCGATGTTTTTACGGCGCCGGTATCGCGTCAAACCCGGTGTAAGGCCGCAGCACTTCCGGTATCACCACCGAGCCGTCGGGCTGCTGGTTGTTTTCCAGGATGGCGATGATGACGCGGGGCAGGGCCAGGCCGGAGCCGTTCAGGGTGTGGACGAAACGGGGTCGTTCTCCCACGCCGGGTCGATAGCGGATGTTGGCCCGGCGGGCCTGGAAATCGGTGCAGTTGGAGCACGACGAGACTTCCAGCCATTCCTGGGAGCCGGCGGCCCACACCTCAATGTCGTAGGACTTGGCCGACGGGAAGGATATGTCGCCGGCGCACAGTTGCAGGATGCGGTAGGGCAGGTTGAGCCGCTGGCAAACGGTTTCGGCGTTGCCCAGCAGGGATTCCAGCTCGTCGAAAGACGTTTCCGGTTCGACGAACTTGTACATCTCCACCTTATTGAACTGGTGAACCCGCTTGATGCCCCGGGTATCTCGGCCGGCGGCGGCCTTCTCGCGGCGGAAGCAGGGAGTGTGGGCCACGTAGTACAGGGGCAACTCGTCGGCGGAAAGTATCTCGTCCCGGTGCAGGTTGGTCACCGGAACTTCCGCCGTGGGAATGAGCCACAGGTCATCCTCTTCGTCGTGATACAGGTTGTCGGCGAAGAGGGGCAGGTTGCCGGAACCTTCCATGATCTCCCGGCGCACCAGGATGGGCAACGCCATTTCGGTGTAGCCGTGCTCGCTGCCGTGCAGGTCCAGCATCCAGGAGATGATGGCCCGCTCCAGCCTCGCCCCATAGCCGTTCAGCGTGTAGAAACGGCTGCCGGACAACTTGACGCCCCGCTGGAAGTCGATGATCCCCAGGCTTTCGGCCAGATCCCAGTGGGGCTGCGCCTCAAAGTCCCCATGCTCCATACCAATACTCGCCGGCTCGCCCCAGTGGCGCAGGACGACGTTGGCGGTTTCGTCGTGTCCGTCGGGCACGCTGGCGTCGGGCAGGTTGGGCAGAGCCAGCATGGCGTCGTTGATTTGGGAGTCCAAATCGCGGACTGTGTCTTCCAGCTCGCTGATACGCTGGCCGACCTGTCGCATTTCGGCGACCACGTCATCCGGCGGCGGGCCGCCCTGGGAGCGGGCGCGGCCAATCTCGCGGGACACCTGGTTGCGGCGGGCGCGCAGTTCGTCGCCCTCGGTGATGGCGGCGCGCCGGCGGGTGTCCAGGGCCAGGATTTCGTCCAGGCAGTCCTCATCCTCGGCCCGGCGGACGAGAGCGGCGCGCACTGCGTCGGTTTCGTTGCGAATTTGTTCGAGAGATAGCATGAGTTCAGGAAGCTAAGCCAGGTCGAATATTAGATTACGAACCTCGAAGAGGAAACCGGGCAGCACATCCTCGCCGTCCAGCGTCTCCGGGTCGGTCAGCAGTTCGGGTTCGGCGACGCCGGCGCGGTAAATGCGAACGGTGCGCTCCAAGGGATCGATGAACCAGCCGAGCTTGGCGCCGTTGTCCATGTATTCCTGCATTTTGGCGAGGAGGGCGGCCAGGCCTGAAGGGCGCGATTGCGAAGTGGAGCGGATTTCCACGACGAAATCGGGGCAGTAGCGCCGGGCCCGCGGCGGGTCGGCCGGACGAGGCTGCACGTTGTCGGCGTGGGTCCAAGCCGCATCGGGGTAACGAATCGCTCCGTTGGGCAGTCGGTACGCTCCGGTGGCAGTAGTAACGTAGCCGGGGCGTCCGTTGGCAACGTTCCAGACGTACAGCGCGCCATGAGTCTCGCCTTCCTGCTCGTCCGCCGGTTCGTAAGGTGGCATGGTCAGCTCCAGTTCGCCTTTGGCGTTCAGTTCCATGACCCATGGTGCGTCTTCATTGGCCAGGGTCAGCTCAACGAACCACCTTTCGCAGGCGTCAGGGCCGGCGTTGATTACCGCGTCGGGCAGCCGCAGGGTGATTGGCAACGATACTGCCGCACTGTCCGGTTCAATGCCCGGAACAGTGAGCTCGGTTATTGACCTTGCCGCTGTCGTAGTCATATTGGATCACCCGATGCCTGCTTTCCAATGTCAGGCTACACGAGGTCAAAAACCAGTCGCCTAACCTCGAAGACGAAGCCGGGCAGCACGTCTTCGCCGTCCAGCGTCTCCGGGTCTTCCAATAGTTCCGGTTCGGCGACGCCGGCGCGGTAAATGCGAACGGTGCGCTCCAGGGGGTCGATGAACCAGCCGAGCTTGGCGCCGTTGTCCATGTACTCCTGCATCTTGTTGAGCAGTTCGGCCAAGTCGGAAGGGCGCGATTGCGAAGTGGAGCGGATTTCCACGACGAAATCGGGGCAGTAGCGCCGGGCCCGCGGCGGGTCGGCCGGGCGAGGCTGCACGTTGCCGGCGTGGGTCCAAGCCGCATCGGGGTAGCGAATCGCTCCGTTGGGCAGCCGGTACGCTCCGCCGGAATGTGTCGCAACGCCGGGACGACCCTCTCTTATGTTCCACTGGCGCACTTCTCCAAAGCACTCCCCTTCCTGCTCGTCCGCCGGGTCGTAAGGTGGCATGGTCAACTCCAGTTCGCCTTTGGCGTTCAGTTCCATGACCCATGGTGCGTCTTCGTTGGCCAGGGTCAGCTCAACGAACCACCTTTCGCAGGCGTCAGGGCCGGCGTTGATTACCGCGTCGGGCAGCCGCAGGGTGATTGGCAACGATACTGCCGCACTGTCCGGTTCAATGCCCGGAACAGTGATCTCGGTTATTGACCTTGCCGCTGTCGTAGTCATATTGGATCACCCGATGCCTGCTTTCCGATGTCCGGTTACGCCAGGTCAAAAATCAGCCGCCGCACCTCAAAGACGAAACCGGGCAGCACAGCCTCGCCGTCCAGCGTCTCCGGGTCGGTCAGCAGTTCGGGTTCGGCGACGCCGGCGCGGTAAATGCGGACGGTGCGCTCCAGGGGGTCGATGAACCAGCCGAGCTTGGCGCCGTTGTCCATGTATTCCTGCATCTTGGCGAGGAGGGCGGATATGCTGGATTGCGAATCGGAACGGACTTCAATGACGAAATCGGGGCAGAATCCCCAGGTTTTCGGCGGTTCCGTCCGGGGTGGGAGAATGTTTTCATTGGCCGTCCAGGCGGCGTCCGGGCTGCGGAGCGCCTCGTTGGGCAACCTATAGGCGGCGTTTGGCCCGGTTGTCATGCCGGGGCTGTCAACGCTGCGGTTCCACACCTCCACCTCAAAAGACGTTCGGAATTCACGCTGTTCGGAATATGAAAAGGTTGGCATCAGCTCCAGTTCCCCGTAGGCATTCAGTTCCATCGCCCAAAGGCATTCCTGGTTGACCAGGGCAATGTCCCAGAACCAATCCTCACAGGCATCCGGGCCAGCGGCTACCACCGCTTCGGGCAACCGCAACCGGATGGGCCACATTCCATCAAGGTGAATCGGGCCGTAAGCAGCCGGCGGCGGGGCTGGTTGTGCTTGGGGTTTTGCTCCGATAGCTGTTGTAGTCATGCCAGTCGCCTCCGGGTTACGCCAGGTCAAAAATCAGCCGCCGCACCTCAAAGACGAAACCGGGCAGCACAGCCTCGCCGTCCAGCGTCTCCGGGTCTTCCAATAGTTCCGGTCCGGCGGCGCCGGCGCGGTAAATGCGGACGGTGCGCTCCAGGGGGTCGATGAACCAGCCGAGCTTGGCGCCGTTGTCCATGTATTCCCGCATTTTGGAGAGCAGTTCGGTCAAGCCCGACGGACGCGATTGTGAGGCGGAGCGGATTTCCACTACGAAATCGGGGCAATAGGGCCGGCCACCCGGGTCGCCGGGCTGTCTGGCGCGGACATTTTCCAACGCTGTCCATGCCGCGTCGGGTACGCGAAGGGCGCCGTTGGGCAAGCGATACCCGGAAGTAGGGCCGGTTGGCACGCCGGGAAAATCCTGTTCTTCGTCCCAGAAGTACACCTTGCTAGAAGTCCTGTTCTCATGGACGTCGGACGGTTCATTGGTAGGCGGCATCAGTTCAAGCGCTCCATCAGCGGTGAGCTCCATCTGCCAAGGGTAGAAGCTATCATTGGCGGAACAGATGTCCCAGAACCAGTTGGCGCAGGCATCGGGGCCGGCGGCGATTACCGCTGACGGCAACCGTAGTTTGATGGGCAGCAGATCCAGTAGGCCGGCCTCATCAAAGGCTGGCAATGACAACCGCTGGGGGTCCGGCTTGGTTTCAGTGGCGGCCGTAGTCATGGCAATCATCCCGTCGCATCATCCGGCGTTGCCGCATTGCCGCCGTCGTTGGAGAGGGAGCGCATCTGCGGGAATAATAGCACATCGCGGATGGTGGACTGGCCGGTGAGGAGCATGACCAGGCGGTCGATGCCGATGCCCAGGCCGCCGGTGGGGGGCATACCGTATTCCAGGGCAGTGAGAAAGTCGGCGTCGGCGCGGTCGGCCTCCTCGTCGCCGTAGGCGTCGCGCTGGTGTTCCTGGGCGGCGAAGCGGGCGCGCTGAACCTCAGGATCGTTCAGCTCGGTGTAGGAGTTGGCGATTTCCATGCCGGCGGCGAAGGCCTCGAACCGTTCTACGTAGCCGGGCTGGTCGGGATGGCCCTTGGCCAGCGGCGACATATCCTCGGGGTAATCCATGAGAAAAGAGGGCTGGATGAGGTGCGGCTCCACGTACACCGAGAGCATCTTGTCGATGAGGCGTCCCCGCGCCTCCCGGGGGCCGGGTTCCAGGCCCAGATCCCACGCTATGCGGGTGAGCGACTCGGCGTCCGGGTAGTCCTCGATGTCAACGCCGCTGCGCCGCAGCAGTTCCTCCCGCAGGGACAGGCGCGGCCAGGGCGGCGTGAAGTCAATCATGTGATCGCCCATGGCGATTTGCGTCGTGCCGTGGATGTCCTGCGCCAGGGAGGACACCAGCGCTTCCACCATTTCCATCACGGCGTTGTAGTCAGCATAGGCTTCGTAGGATTCCAGCAGGCTGAATTCAGGGTTGTGGTCCTGGTCAATGCCCTCGTTGCGGAAGACCCTGCCGATTTCGTACACCTTGTCCAGACCGCCCACGATGAGACGCTTCAGGTACAACTCGGTGGCGATGCGGAGGTAAAGCTGCTCGTCCAGAGCATTGTGGTGGGTGACGAAGGGCCGGGCGTGAGCGCCGGCTGGGATGGGCACCAGGATAGGGGTGTCCACTTCAATGAAACCCCGACCGTCAAAAAACCGCCGGATGCCGCTGATGATGCGGCTGCGCTGCGCGAAGGTCTCCGCGACCTCCGGGTTGGCGATGAGATCAAGGTAACGCTGGCGATAGCGGGTTTCCACGTCGCGGAGGCCGTGCCACTTTTCGGGCAGCGGACGCATTCCCTTGGCGAGGACGGTCAACGAGTGGACCTCGATGGTTGCCTGGCCGGTGCGGGTGCGCATCATATCGCCGGATACGCCCAGGAAGTCGCCCAGGTCCAGGTCTTGCAGCAGGGCGTATTCGTCGCCGAGGACGTTCTGGCGGAGCATGGCCTGCACCACGCCCGAGGCGTCGCGCAGGTCCAGGAAGGCGGCCCGGCCCATGACACGCATGGAGACGATGCGCCCGGCCAGATGGAGACCGGCTGCGCTTTCAGTTTGGCCGGCGGCTTCGGCTTCCTCAAAACGGGCCACCGCTTCAGCGGCGCTGCAATCACGCCGGACCCGGGGTGGGTAGGGGTCTATGCCGCGTTCGCGGATGCGGGATAACTTGGCGCGCCGGCTGGCCAGATTGGCCTCCAGGCTGCCGAGGTTGTCCTCCCGTTCGGGCGGCGGCGATTCGGTGGTCTCGGACATGATAGCAGTTTGAATAGTAATTCCGGGTCTTGGCATTGTAAAGGCAATGGGCTGCGTCGATAGCGTTGCGTTTTAGGTGGTTTGGTCTTTGTCATTGCGAGCGTAGCGTGGCAATCCCGTTGGCGTAGCAGCAGTTTTAGCCGCTCGGATACCCTGCTGGGAAACTGAACCACCTAAATTGCAACGCTACCGGCTGCGTCATTGGGCGGGTTGGCCGAAGGGCAGCGACGGGTCAACGTCCAGGGTCAGGTCGGCGGTGTCGCCGCGCTGGTACTGGTAGAAAGCTCCGGCGGCGATCATGGCGCCGTTGTCGGTACACAGCACGGGCGGCGGTATGACTGCCGGCAGGGGAGAATCGGCCAGTACCCGCTGCCTGAGCCGAGCGTTGGCCGTCACGCCGCCGCCCAGGATCAGACCCCGGGCCCGGTAGCGTTCGGCCATGGCCAGGAGTTTGGCGGTCAGCACGTCCACCAGGGACTCCTGGAACTGGTGGGCCAGTTGAGCGACCAACCGGTCGGCGTCGGGGTCATCCGTTTCCGGCGGCGGATACAGCCCCACGTCCTGGGCACGATGCAGCAGAGCGGTTTTCACTCCGCTGAAGCTGAAATCCAGGGTGTCCCTCATCCAGGCGCGCGGCAGCGGCGATGTCGCCTGCTCCTCTCGCGGGCCGGGGTGTTCGTCAGCCTCATCAAACGTGGCCAGGGACTCGGCGGCTTTTTGGATCTCGGGACCGCCGGGGAAGCCCAGGCCCAGCACCCGCGCCGCTTTGTCGAAAGCTTCCCCGGCGGCGTCGTCGCGGGTGCGGCCCACCAGCCGGTAGTCGCCGTGACCTTCCATCAGGATCAGGTCGGTATGCCCGCCGGACGCCACCAGGCAGGCCAGGGGGAAGCCGGGCTCCTCGGCCGGCGCCGGACCGGCGGCCGCCAGCCAGGCAGCGTAGATGTGCCCCTCCAGGTGATTGACGCCCAGCAGCGGCACGTTCAGCGTCATGGCCAGGGCCTTGGCCGTGTTGACGCCGCTGATGAGGGCGCCGGCCAGCCCGGGGCCATGGGTAACGGCGACGGCGTCCACGTCCTCCAGGGCAATTTCGGCGTCGGAAAGGGCGCGATGCAAGGTGGGTTGCATATCGCGGATGTGCTGGCGGGAAGCCAGTTCCGGCACCACGCCGCCGTGGGTGGCGTGCAACGCCGCCTGGGAAGCGATCACGTTGGAACGCAAGAGGCGGCCGTCTTCAACCACGCCGACCGCGGTTTCGTCGCAGGAAGTCTCAATACCCAGAATAAGCATACAGATTGACCTGTCCCGATTTGATGGCGTGAAAATTATAGCAGGGGGCGGGTCAGTCAAGGCGACTGCCCAAAGTAAGCGCCAGGGCCTTTTCAAAGTTAATCTGCCATTCCCCCAGCGCCTCGTCATTCCGGCGCAAGTCGCAGATGCGCCTTTGGCGTGCCGGAATCCAGGGGCCGAATTCGTTAGCCATGTTTCAGATTAGTTCACTCTTTGACCCATGGACGCCGGCTTCCCGCCAGAGTGACGGAACTGCAATTTCATATGCGATAGCCCTGTCCCGCACGCCTGCCCGCTTTCTGGCGGGAAGTCGTCAGAAGCAGTATTCACTGGATTGAAAGGATTTACCGGATTGGATGCGCCTCTGCCATCAAACCACCTCAATCCTGATAATCTGTCAAATCCCGCAAATCCTGCTTCTGACGGTAGCGTTCCGTTTTGGGTGGTTTGGTTTTTGTCATTGCGAGCGTAGCGTAGCAATCCCGTTGGCGTAGCAGCAGTTTTAGGCGCTCGGATACCCTGCTGGGAAACTGAACCACCTAAATTGCAACGCTACCATTCTGACAATCCCTCACGCGTACCCACTTTGTCATCGCGAGGAGCGAAGTCCGCCACAGGCGGATGGCGATCTCGTTCCGGGAGCGACGTCCGTTACCGCGACGAGATTGCCGCGCTGCGCTCGCAATGACAGTTTGGGGAAAGTGGGTACGCGTGAGTGACTAATCCCCCTTGACCATCCGCTACAAGAACGTATATCCTAATACCGTCTAGGCAAAACAGCTGTTTCATCCAATCTCCAAAAAGGCAGGATTTCACTTCGACGGCCAACCCCGTCAGTTTCCAAATCGCAACCGGTCGCAGTCGGCAAGGCTTTGATTAGACCTGACCACCTCGCCATGATTGACCGCTGGACCACCGGGATTGCCTGAGCCCGCGCGCAGGTGCGCCTTCGGCGCACTGAGTACACGAAAAAGTAGGGGTCAACGCGTTGCGTACCCAACCGGCCGTATGCTGACAACGAAGTGTTGCTAAATCCGCCTCTGGCGGGCTGTAAAGTCCGCCTCTGGCGGAAAATCCTGCCTTCCAATCCGAACAACCCGCTCATCCTGAGCCTGTCGAAGGACAGCCAATCAAAAAGGAGCAAAGCCACCGCAACACCTTCCCAACCAAACGAACCCAATCCCGCAAATCCTCTATCCGGTAAATAACGTTACCCCGTACTTGATACGGAGCCTGATTCTGACGAACCCCTGAAAAGGCTGCCACCTGAAAATGGCTATGCCTGGTAGGGCTGCCAACTTTACGGTAGGCTGCCGCCAATGTTATCCTTTTCGTGAATAATCAAAATCGGGGTTTTCCTTGCCAGCGATGGCGAACTGCCCGCGTTCTCATGAGGAGGTATGGCGTCCTGATGTTGGACATTGCGCCCGATGGTTTATCCCGCTGGGTCGTTCTGTTGCAGGCCGGAGATTTGACCGGAGGGTTGACCATACCCTTGGGCCTCCAGCTCTCGCTGCTTGTCATAAGTTTTCTCGGGGTGGCGTTCTTCACCAGCGCTGAAGCGGCGCTGGTTGCGGTCAACAAGATACGCATCCAGTTTCTGGACGGACAGGGCAACGCCGCCGCCGGCGTGGTGAACCGGGTGCTGGCGCAGCACGAAAAGTTCTTCGCCACCATCCTGCTCAGTCAAAATGCTTTCACCATTTTCGCCACCGCCATCGGCACGGCCCTGGCGGCGGACCTGCTGCAAAACGCCGGCTACGCCGCCCTCCTGACCTCAGCGATCATGACGGTGGCGATTTCCATATTCGGCGAAATCACCCCCAAGACCCTGGCCGCCACCTACTCCGAGCGTTGGTCCCTGTTGGCCGGCCGTCCGGTGGCCCTGGTGATGCTGGTTTGCACCCCCTTCATCTATCTGTTCACCGTGGTTCCGCATCTGATGTACAAGCTCCTGGGAACGTCTCCGGACGCGTGGCAAACGGGCCTCACCGAGGGCGAACTCCGCATGATGATTGACCTGTCCAGCCAGCAGGGAGCGGTGGAACAGGAGGAAGCGCAGCGATTGCATCGGGTGTTCAACTTCCGGAACCGGCGGCTGAGCGAAATCATGACGCCCCGCACCGAAATCGTCTGGATAGAGAAGGGCACCACCTTGCGGGAGTTCCTGGCGCTGTATGCTGAAAACAGCCATACCCGGTTCCCGGTGTTCGAGGGTTCCCAGGAAACGGTGCTGGGGGTTATTTCCAACAAGGAAGTGCTCATCGCCCAGAGCCATGGCCAGCTCGGGATGGACGATCCCATAACCGACACCTTGCGGCCGGTCGATTTCATACCCGAAACGGTGCCGGTATCCGACGCTTTTGACTCCATGCAGGCGCAACGCCGGTCCATGATGATGGTCACCAACGAGTATGGCGGCATCGCGGGCCTGGTCACGCTAAAGCAGATCGTCGGCGTTATAGTGGGTACGGTGGTGGACGACGACCCGCCCTCGGCTGAGGCCGACAGCAGCATCGTCGAACTGGATGACGGAGCTTACCTGATGGAGGGAGGGTTGACCATCATCGAGATCAACGACCGTCTGCAGGAGGCCGGCATCTCCGTGCCGGAGGGCGATTACCAAACCATCGCCGGCCTGGTGCTCCACGAACTGGGCGAACTGCCCCGGGCAGCCGACTGGGTACGCGCCGGAGATTTGGTCGTTACAGTTACCAATATGGCGGGGGCGCGCATCGACCAGGTGCGGTTGGAACGCGTGGCCGCCATCGGACAGGAGGCGGTTCGGTGAAGCTCCACCTGGTGCGCCACGGCGAAACGGACGTAAACGCCGCCGGTCGATTGCAGGGATCCACCAACTCCCTGCTGACCGAGCTGGGGCGCCGGCAAGCTCAAGAAGTCGCCGTAGCCAGCCTGACCTGGAACCCGGCGGCCATCTATTCCAGTCCCCTCAAGCGCGCTCGCGACGTGGCGGCGCGGATTGCCGATCTGAACGGCCTGACCGTTGCCGAAGAACCCCGCCTGACCGAGATGCACATGGGCGCGCTGGAAGGCGTGACCATCCAGCAGATGCGCGACGGCTGGCCCGATCTTTACCAGGGCTGGCGCCGGGACGCCAGCAGCGTCACCATGCCCGACGGCGAGTCCCTGGGTATGGTCCAGGAGCGAGCGATGGCCGCCTTCGCCGACCTGGATGACGCCCACGACGTTAAGGACACGGTGATAGCAGTCACCCATAACTTCACCATCCGCTGCATTGTCGCCGCCGTGCTCGACCTGCCCCTGGCCAACATCAACTACATGGATCTGGGACTGGGCAGTCGCACCACCATCACTACCGGGCGGCGCGGCCGGCGGCTCAACCAGTACAACGCCGTGGACCACCTCACGCCGGCCAACCGCACCGGGTATTAGACGTATAACCCATGGGCGTCCGCCGCGACACGGGCTGGCCACGGCTGGAGCATCGGGTATCTTTGGCCATAACCAGGTCGCTCCGCCACATCGGCCTGAAATCCGGAGATGTCATTGTGGTGGGCGTGTCCGGAGGCCCGGATTCCATGGCATTGTTGACGGCGTTGGGTGCGCAAACCGGGCGACACGGTATCAAACTGCATATCGCCCATCTGGTGCACGACCCGCCCGGAACGGAATCGCGCGGCGACGCCGACTACGTGCGCCGGATTGCTGAAGCCGGTAACAAACCCTTCACCATTGCAGAGGTGGACGTTCCCGCGTACCAACGGGAGCGCGGCATCAGCTCTTTTGAGCAAGCCGCCCGTGACCTGCGGTACACATTCCTGGCTCGGGTGGCCGGTGAAGCGGGCGCAGCTACCGTCGCGGTGGGTCATACCGCTGATGACCAGGCTGAAACGACGCTGTTTCATATTGCCCGCGGCGCCGGGTTGCACGGCTTGCGTGGTATGCGGGAGATAAGTCCCTGGCCATTGCCGGAAGACAGGAATTTGCTCCGCCTCTGGAGGCCGCTGCTTGACTTCCGGCGCGCCGAAACCATCGCTTACTGCCGAGGGTTTGGAATAGATTTCCGGGATGACCCCGCCAATTACTCCCCAAGGTTTGCCCGAAACCGGATCCGACACAACCTGATGCCGGCTTTGCAGGAGCAACTCAATTCGCAAGTTGTTCCTGCGTTGACACGGCTGTCCCGGACCGCGGCATTGCAGCTGGAATACCTGGAAGAACAGGCTTCCCAGCACTGGCCTGCCGTCGCCCCGGAACCCATAGCCGGGGATGGCGCTCTGCGGCTCGACCGGAACGCGCTGGCGGATGTCCACCCCGCCTTGCAACTGCTGCTCCTGCGGCGCGCCTGGATCCGGGTGACCGGAGACGAAAAGCGTTTGCGGGAGAGCCATTTGCAGTTGATGATGACCATGGCGGCCGGCAAGAAATCGGGAAAAATGGTGATGCTGCCCGGCGGATATGTTGCCCGGACCCGCGGCCGGTGGCTGGAGTTGGCGCCCGACAACGCTGTTGACGACTGCCCGTATCCGCCGCTGAGTCGGGAGTTCCGGCTTACGCTGCCCATGGGGCCTATCGCTGTCGCCGTTACCAAGCAGGACGGCTGGGAGGTTACGGCTCGGGCGGTCCGGCTGCCGCCGGATGCGGCGCTGGCTACCGGCGACCCTATGGCGGCGTACCTGTCCCCGGCGGCCTTGGCGGAAGGCGCTACCGTTCGGACCGGGCAGGCCGGCGACCGCATCCAGCCCCTGGGAATGTCGGGCACGCGCAAGTTGCAGGATGTTTTCACGGACTCCAGGATCCCGCGGCGCTGGCGGGATCGCATCCCCCTGGTGGTTACGCCCCGGGGCGTCGCCTGGGTGGTAGGAGTTCGCATCGCGGATTGGGCCGGTTTGCCTCCGGCGGACGGTGACGAGCGGCCGGCCACGCTGATAAAGTTTGAGCGCGCGGGTTCGCCATGACCAACCGGGCGCCGGCAAGATGGTCGCCGGTATTGACGAATCAATCGCTGGTGTACGATAAAGATACCATCCTGACAGCCTATCGGACAGGAAGAGCCGCAAAAGCAACAACCATGCCGGATGTCGGTTAATCGGCAGCTAAAGGAGGGGTTTAGGTGCCGGTCCGCAATCTGACGAATTTCCTGGTGCATCTGTTCAGCGACGGGGACGAGCTGGAAGAGATGTACCTTTCGGCGGTGCATGACCACTGCCTGTTTTGCCACGAGCCCATCAGCGGCTCCCGGGCTTACCTGGACTTCCGGGTTTGTCCCTTTTGCCGGTTCCACTACACCCTCTCGGCCCGAGAGCGTATCGAACTGCTGGCTGACCGGCGCAGCTTTCGTGAGCATAACCGCTACGTCCGCTCGGTGGCGCCCCTGTCCTTTTCCAACCGCACGCCCTACGACGACCAGCTGACGGAAAGCCAGGACCGCACCGGGTTGACGGAAGCCGCCGTTACCGGAATCTGCAAGATTGACGGTCGGAACGTCATGCTGGTGGTGCTGGACTACGGCTTCATGGGCGGCAGCATGAGCAGCGTGGTGGGGGAAAAGGTGGCGCTGGCCTTCGAGCTGGCCGCCCGGCGTGGGCTGCCGGTGGTGGCGCTGGTCACCGGCGGCGGAGCCAGGACGCAGGAAGGCGTGCTGTCCCTGATGCAGATGGCCAAAACCGTCACGGCGGTCAACAAGCTCCGCGAGGTTGCGGCGCCGTTCATCGCCGTGCTGTCCAACCCTTCCACCGGCCAGGCCTACGGCAGCTTCGCCAACCTGGCCGACATCATCATCGCCGAACCGGGTTCGGTGGTGGGCTTGTCGCCCATCCGCACGATTATTGAAGCCACCGGCCAGCAGCTGCCCCCGGACGCGCATACCGCCGAACACCACCTGCGACAGGGATTGCTGGACAGCGTCGTGGACCGGGAAGAACTGCGGGAACGCCTGAGCCAACTGCTTAATTTGCTGGTGGAACCGGAAGGGATCCGCTTGAGCCGGCGGGCCGTCTCCCGTTTGCAGGCGGTGGCGGCGGAGGACACGGAGACGTGGGAATCGCTGAACGCGGCCACCCACGACGAGCGGCCCGACGCGCTGTACTACATGAGGCACATTCTGGACGATTTCTTTGAGATCTGCGGCGACCGGGTGAGCAGCGACGACCGCACCGTGGTCGGCGGCATCGGCCTGCTGCGTGGGCATCCCGTGGCCGCCATTGGCCAGCAGCGCAGCCATTCCCACGACAGCGACCGCGGGCGGTACCTCCTGCATCCCAGCGGTCTCCGCAAGGCCCAGCGGGTCATCGGCCTGGCTGCCCGGTTCAACCTTCCGCTCATTACTCTCATCGACTCCCAGGGCGCCGACCCGAAACTGGAGTCGGAAGAGCAGGGCGTTGGCAACGCCATCGCCAACAGCCTCTCCGTGATGCTGGATGCGCCGACCCCGCTGGTTTCAGTAATTATCGGCGAGGCCGGCAACGAGGCCGCCCTGGCGCTGAGCCTGTCCGACCGCATCCTGATGCAGCAGTACGCCATCTATTCCCCGATTTCACTGCACCACACCGTGGGCGGACCTTCCCGGGAGCGTTATCTGACCCGGGAAGCGGCGGAGGCTCTCATGCTCACGGCCCGGGATTGCCAGGAGCTTGGCATCATCGACCAGGTGGTGCCCGAACCCGCCGGCGGTTCCCACAATGACCCGCGCCAAGCCGCGACGGACTTGGAGTTTGCCATCTACAAGCACTTGGCGGAAGCCAGCCGCGTATCCACCGGAAAGCTGGTCAAGCAGCGTTACCGCAAGTTCCGCCAGATGGGTGAGCTGAACCCCTTCGCTCAGGAAGCCATCCAGCAAGAAGTGTCCGCGCTGTTGCGGATGCACGTGGTTGACGACGAGCCGGCGGAGTTGGCCCCGGGCGCGCCGGGGGAACGGCTGGCGTTGGAAGAGGGACTGGAGCGACGAGCGTCGTAGGGGAAAGAGCCAGGGTTGCTATGTACCGGTCTCAACGGGCAGTTCCCGGCGTTTCGGCATGAATGTCGAAGATTATATCCCTGACTTTTGGTTCCGGCACACGGTCTTTGAATTCACGGGCTACTTCAAGCCAAAGCTCCATCGCTTCCCCGATGCTTTTGAGCGCGTCTTCATAGGTATCACCATGGGCCATGCAACCGGGCAATTCCGGCGCGTAAGCAAGGTAGAGATCGTCTTCGTCGCTCCAAAAGATGACTATTGCGTACTTGGGCATCGGTATTGTCCCTTTGAAACCTCTGGATAGGAGTTACGCACTTGGATTCACAAACCCGTCATTCCGGCGAAAGCCGGAATCCAAAGGCTTTGTGGTAAATCAATCCGAAACAACGTTAACGATTTCGATTAATGGGTTCCCGCTTTCGCGGGAACGACGGCGATTAATCTGCCCAACTGCGTAACTCTTATCTGGACCCACATCCCGGCTTTCACCGGAATGACGGAAAAGGCAGTATGCGGCGCCGACAGTGGCCGGGTCAGGCTTCCCGTCCGAAGGCTTTCAGGCTGCTCCGCAGCTCGTCGGCGACAGCAGCGTACTCCTCGCCCACTGTTTCGTCCACCAACACGGTGGGTTGGCTGGTATCTCGGTATGACCCGCGCAGGGACATACTGCCCAGGAACGGCGCGTCGATGTCCTCGGCCAGCTGACGGCCGGCTCCCGCTCCGAAGATGTCGCCGGAGTAGTTTTCCACGATGCCGACCACGTTCAGGTTCAGTTTGCGAATCATGTTGATGCACCGCTTGGCGTCGATGATGGCCAAGTCCTGGGGCGTGCTCACCACGACGAACCCGTCCATGGGGAGCGTCTGCATCACGGTAAGGGGCGAATCGGAAGTGCCCGGCGGCAGGTCAACGATTAGATAGTCCAACTCGCCCCAGTCGGTGGCCTGGAGGAACTGGTTGATGGCGTTGTGGATCATCGGGCCGCGCCAGATGATGGCCTCGTCCTCGTTCTCCTGAAAGAAGGCCATGGATACTACTTTGACGCCGTGCTCCTGGGCCGGAGTGATCTGGCCGTCGCGGTAGTCCGGCGCGTCCATCATGCCCATGACGCGGGTGACGTTGGGACAGTCGATATCAACGTCCAGCAGACCCACCCGCTCGCCTTGCTTGGCCAGCGTCGTCGCCAGGTTGCAGGCTACCGTGGTCTTGCCCACGCCGCCCTTGCCGCTATAGACGCCGATCTTGGTGCGCACCGCGGCCAGGCGGTCGGTAATCTGCCGTTTCTGCTCCCACTGGCGGCGAATCTGCTGCAAGCGGGCGTTCTGCTGGGCGTTGGGCTGCTGTGGAGTTGCCATAACGTGGTGTCTCCAATATTAATTCGTCATTCCCGCGAAAGCGGGAATCCGCGATGCGACTGGATTCCGGCTTGCGCCGGAATGACGGAGAGGGGGCGGGAATGACGGTGTGGACGGGCGGGAAGGTCAGCGTCGCCTAGATGCCCAGCATATTGCGGGCTTCCTCGCTGATCAGGTCGGGAGACCAGGGCGGGTCGAAGGTCAGCTCGATGTTGACTTCCTCGACGCCTTCGACGTCCTGAACGGCCCATTCGGCCTGCTGGGCGATGTGGGGACCCATGCCGCAGCCGGGGAAAGTCAGGGTCATTTGGACGAATACATCGTTGGCGTCGCTGACCTGCACGTCGTAAATCAGGCCCAAATCCACCACGTTGACCGGGATCTCCGGGTCATAGACCGTGCGCAGCGCCTCATAGACTTCATCGGGATTCACCGTAGCCGGCATGGTGAGCCTCCTTTGCCGTGGGTAATTGCGAGCCATTATAGCCGATATTCGGGTGGGATGGGCAGGATAGCCGGGATAGCTGCGTTCCGTTCCGCGTCGGGGCGAATAATTATTCGCCCCTACAATTCTCCGCCCAAGCCGTTGTATCATGCCGATCATAGCCGATGTGGTGAAGGATTTCTTGGGAGAGAAAGACGATGGTTGACCTGCTATTTGCCAACGGAACGATTGTTGACGGCACGGGGGCGGCCGGCTATCGCGGCAGCGTGGCCGTTACCGGGGACACGGTTCAGGTGCTGACCGGCGACGTATCGGCGGTGGACGCCGGGCGCGTCATCGATGCCAGCGGCTACGTGATCTGCCCCGGCTTCATCGATATGCACTCCCATTCCGACCTGAAGCTGCTCACCGAGCCGGCCCACGAAGCCAAGATCCGGCAGGGCGTCACCACCGAGGCCCTGGGTATGGACGGCCTGTCCTACGCCCCCACCACGCCGCGCGGGCTGGAGCAGCTGCTGGTCTATCTGGCGGCGGTGAACGGTGAAGCGCCGGACGTCCGCTGGAGCAGTGTGGCGGACTTCCTGGCCCTGTTCGAGGGCAACTCGGCCTGCAACGTGCTGCACTTCGTGCCCCACGCCGCCATCAGGGTCGCCGCCATGGGCTGGTCGTCGCGCCTGCCCACCGACGCCGAGCTGAATACCATGCGGGAGCTGACCCGGCAGGGGATGCGCGACGGCGCGTTTGGTTTCACCACCGGCCTGACCTATGCTCCCGGCGCGTACAGCGACACCGACGAGCTGGCCGCCATCGCCGCCGTCGCCGCCGAGGAGGGCGGTTTCTACTGCACCCACGCCCGCTACACCCTGGGCGACCGGCTGCTGGACCCCTTCCGCGAGGCGCTGGAAGTCGGCCGGCGGTCCGGCGCGCCGGTGCATATCTCTCACTACCACAGCCCGGTGGCCGGTTTGGGGGCGCAGATGACGGCCCTGGTGGACGAGGTCCGCAACCGGGGGCAGGATGTCACCTACGACCAGTACCCGTATCCGGCGGCCAGCACCATCCTCCATTCCCTGCTGCCCTATTGGGTTCACGCCGGCGGGCCGCAGGCATTGCTGACCCGCATCGCCGACCCCGAAGTGCGCAACCTGATGGTGCGGGCCGTGGAACCACAGTGGGGCGGGCAGACGCTGGACAACTACATCTTCGCCAACATCGCATCGGACAAAAACAAGGAATGGGAGGGCCGCTCCCTGGAGGAACTGGCGCAGCACCGGGGCGGGCGCATGGTGGATGCAGTGTGCGACTTGCTGCTGGAGGAAGACCTGCAAGTAGCCTTCGTCGCCCGCACCGGCAACCTGGATAACATCCGCGAAATCGCGTCCCACCCGGCCCAGATGATTGGCACCGACGCTATCCTCACCGGCGGCCGGCCCAACCCGCGCACCTACGGCACCTATCCCTACGTGCTGTCCCAATTCGTGCGCAACGAAGGGCTGTTCTCGCTGGAAGAGGCCATCCGCAAGATGACCGGCGCGGTGGCGCGGCGCTTCGGCCTCGCCGACCGGGGCATAATCCGCAACGGCGCGAAGGCCGACCTGGTCCTCTTTGATCCGAATACCGTGGATACACCGGCTACTTTTGACGACCCGTTGCAGTTTCCGGTGGGAATTGATTACGTGGCGGTCAACGGGACGCTGGTGATAGATAACGGCCGGCACACCGGGGCGCTGCCGGGGCAGGTGGTGCGGAGCCGGTAGCCGCTGAAGGGTGGTGGAGCTGGCGACAGGTTATGGTCAAACAACAGCCTCATAGCGTTTCCGGATGCCTGATGCGGCGCTTGGGCTCCGCGGCAAAGGCGAAACAGGCCAGGATGTCTTCATGGGTCAGGTAGGGGAAATCATCCAGGACTTCCGCCTCGGTCATGTCGCCGGCCAGGTATTCCAGCACATCGTACACAGTGATGCGCATCCCCCGAATGCACGGTTGTCCGCTGCGCTTTCCCGGCTCAATGGTGATGATTTTCTTGTAGTCCACCGACATGGCATCGCGCTCCTGTGATGGTGTCGCCGGCTGAGAGGCGGTAATGACCTGCCTCACGCCAAACGCAGGCCGTGTGCGACGAAGCGAGCAAAATCGTCAGTGTTATCAGTTGCCAACGGCGCGTCGCTCGCTATGGCAGCGGCGGCGATCATACAGTCCACTACCGTGCCACGCCGTCGCCCGATACGTTGAAAAGTCGCGCCGCGATCACCGCGTGCTCCGGGGTGAAGTTCTGGGGTTCTCCCACTATCTGAACGGCTAATTCCAGGTCGCCATCGGCCAGTGGGCCACAAAGAAACTCAGCCCAAGCCACCGAACTTATGGCAAGCGTTTCACCCCGGCTATCCCAATCTTGCAACTTGCGGACAGCTCCCGCGTCTCCTCTTACAGCCTCGATGAGAAAACTGGTGTCCAGATGTATCATTAGGGATCAACACCGTGCCGTATCGCCCACGCCTCGCGCTGCCACTGGTCAAAATCAACCCCTCGCTCTTTCAGCGAATCCTGCAACTTCTTCAGCGCGGCCATTCTTTCGCTGGGGGATTTGGGCTCCGGGCCGGCCGCCGCGCAAATCGCCCGACGCAGGGCTTCGGACTCCGATACGTTCCAGCGTCGCGCCAGCCTGGCCAGCGCGCGGGCCGTTTCGTCATCCAGGGAGTAGGCGGCTTTGATGTTTGGCGTAGTCATGGCAAAACTATATGACCGGGTAAAACGGCAGTCAAGTTGCCGGCCATACCGGCTTTTATATCCTCAGGGCATAAAGTTCGTTCGCCATCGTAGTTATCAGTGGGCCATTGGCGACGGTGTTGCGCCAGCGGAGCGGAATGGCCTCTATGCCGTAGTACGCGCCGGCGAGCTGTCCGAAGATCCCCGCTATGGTGTCGGAGCGTTCGCCCAGGTTGGCGGCCATGAGGCAACCTTCCTCAAAACTCTCCGACTGGTAAAAAGCCCAGAGCACCGCTTCCAACGTCCGCACCACGTAGCCCCTGGCTTGAATATCCGACGACTTTTTCTCCTTGAAAGAACCTCGGATAACCTCTTCGATCTCAGGAGACAGCTGTAGCCAGTCCCAGAGGCCCGCCAGTGGGGCGTAACGACTATCGCAGAGTTCTTCCTTGGAGGCGCCGTTCATCGCTCCCACCATGAGCCCACCGAAGTAACGACAAGCGTCAATGCAAGCCGCCGCATTGTGGGTGATACGAGAGGTCTCGGCGCCCATGAGGATGGACCGCCGGGCGTCCATGACGAAGAACAGGTTGGCGGGGGCAATTCGCAACAGGCTGCCGCAGCCGGCGGCGAAGCGGTCCGTGGAGCCGACAAAGGGCTCTCCGGTTCGTTCGTAAGTTTCCAGGGCTTCAATAATGGTAGGCCAGACGTCGTAGCTGCTGCCAGTACAACTCATGTAGCCTTCCTTCCACCAGCGCGTCAAGCGCTCCATCTGATCATAGGCATTGAACCCCCGGCAATTAGTGAGGCTATCGGCCACGCAGAGGGCCATCGCAGTGGTATCGGTCCATTGGCCCGGTTCCAGGTGGTCGGGCCCGCCGCCGACCATGTCGGTTATCGGAGTGAATGACCCCGGCGTTTCAAACTTAGTGGCGTTCCCCAGCGCGTCACCTACCGCCAATCCGGTAAGACAGCCCTGGAAACGCATCTGAGTAGTAAGCATGGCGACCGATCCGTCCCACATTCCATTACAGTTAAGCAATGATACAAAGTCAACCGTCCAATTGTAATCCCTAAGTCAAGCGGCGCAGGTTGCCGCGCCCGGCCCCATAAGGCATAATTGCGCCCGAACCCGTTTTGTCATCCCCATCTCGCCGGCCCGTGCGCCGGTCCCGAGGCACGCCATGGACTTTGAACCCCGTTACACCGCCGAGCAAGAAGCCTTTCGCACCGAGGTGCAGGAGTGGCTGCGCGATAATATTCCCGCCGGCATCGAACATCCCGCCGACTCCATTGACCTGACCTATGAGCAGTACCAGTTGCGCCGGGATCTGGGTCGTCGGCTGGGCGAGAAGGGCTGGCTGTGGCCCACAGCGCCGGAGGAATACGGCGGAGGCGGGCTGACCGTTGACCACTCGGTGGTGCTGGAAGAGGAGATTGACGGCTACAACCTGTCGCTCCCGCCCTACTACGACTCCGGCGGACGGTTGGGTGGCAACTCCATCCTGGTGTGGGGTTCCGAAGAGCAGAAGCAGGAGTTTCTGCCCAAGATTTTCAAGGGTGAAATCCGCACCTGGCAGCTGCTCACCGAGCCGGAGGCCGGCTCCGACCTGGCCAACGCCAAGACCTCCGCCCGGCGCGACGGCGACGATTACGTCATCAACGGCCAGAAGGTCTATGTCGGCAGCGCCCACGGCTCCGATTACATGTGGACCATCACCTGCACCGACCCGGAGGGCGACCGCCACCACAACCTGAGCTGGTTCATGGTGCCCTCCGACCTTCCCGGCATCAGCGTGTTTCCCATGGACCTGCTGTCCTCAGCCGGCGAGTCCGGCGCGGGTTCGGGCGTCAAGAACATCGTCTATTTCGACAACGTGCGCGTGCCGGCCCGCAACCTCATCGGTGGCGAAAACGAGGGCTGGAAAGTCGCCACGACGCACCTGGAACTGGAGCACGGCACCGGCGGACGCATCGGACGCAACTGGATCGTTGACCGCATCTTTGACTACTGCAAGACCAACAACCGCCGTGGCCAGCCCTTGAGCAAAGACCCCGACGTGCGGGATCGGCTGATCGACATTTACATTGACGCCGAAATCGGGCGGCTGTTCCAGCTGCGCAACTACTGGATGCGGCACAGCGGCGCCCACATCACCTACGAAGGCCCCCAGGCATCCTACTTCCGCAAGATGTCGGGCCTGCGCATCGCCACCGGCATCCTGGACATCCTCGGCCCGGCGGCCCTTACCAAGGACAAGCGCTGGGGCGCCGGCGAAGGCCATATTGAGTCTCACCAGCGGGCCGCCATCATCGCCCTGCATCCGGGCGGCACCACCGACATCCAGAAGGTCATCATGGCCCGCCGCATCGGCATCGGACGGCAGCAGCGGGAGCGGGCCGGCGCGCTGGCCTGACCTCCTCTTCATTCACCACACAGGGGGGCGACGCATACGTCGCCCCTAACCAATCCTGGAGTAACTACCAATGGACTTGGCCCTCACCGAAGAACAGGAAATGCTCAAGGCGGCGGCGCGCCGGTTTGTGGATACCGAATATCCCAAAGATGTGCTGCTGGAACTGCAAGCCACCGGGCAGACCGCGCCATCGGAGCCGTGGCAGAAGCTGGCGTCCACCGGCTGGTTGGGCATCATCATACCCACCGAGTATGGCGGCGAGGGCGGTTCCTACACCGACGCCGGAGTGCTGTTCGAGGAATTGGGCCGGGGGCCGGTTCCCGGGCCACACCTGAGCACCGCCGCGCTGGGCGCGCTGACCATCCTGGAGGCGGGCGCCGACGAGCAGAAGCGTGGGCTGCTGCCTGACATCGCCGCCGGACGGCGCACCGTGGCGTTGGCAATCACCGAGGCCGATTACCAGTGGGACGAGTCCGATGTGCAGACCATCGCCGCGCCCGACGGAGCCGGCTATCGCATTTCAGGGACCAAGGTGTACGTGTACGACGCCGCGGCTGCCACCGATCTGATCTGCGCTGTCCGGACGGAGAACCGCCAGCACGTGGGGTTGGTGATGATCCCCGCTGACGCTCCCGGCGTATCCATCAGGAAGTTGGACGGGTTCGCCTGGAACCTGGCCGAGGTACGGCTGGATGGGGTGCAGGTCGGGCCGTCAGCCGTGCTGGGCGGCGACTTCTCTCGCGGCTGGATTGCGCTGGAGCGCGCCGTGGCCTCCGCCATTCCGCTCCTGTGCGCCTACCAGGTGGGCGGTTCGCAGCAGGTGTACGAGATGTCCGTCGATTACAGCCGGACCCGGATCCAGTTCGGCACGCCCATCGGACGCTTTCAGCGGGTGCAGGACCACATCATCAACCTGGTCAACGAGCTGGACGCCGCCCGCTGGACCACCTACGAAGCCCTGTGGAAACTGGACACTGAGCGGCCTGCCGAGGACAGCATCCACCTGGCCAAGGCGGTGAGCAGCGCCGCCTACTACAACGCCTGCAATCACGCCCACGAAGTCCACGCCGGCGTGGGCAGCACCACCGAGTACGGCCTTACCCTGCACACCACCGCGTCGCGCACGCTGTACCAGTTCCTGGGCGACCCCAAGTTCCACCGGAGGCGGCTGGCGGACGCGCTGGATTTGTAGCGGACAAACCACGCTACGCAAGTTGCACGGGCCGGCCCATAACCGGCCCGTTGGCTAATTGACGCGATAGGCGCGAAGATTGACCGCCATGCTGAATTTATGGCCGGACTTGGGAGCTCTGATTCGGGCGGTGACAAATGCTTTGTCCAACCGATGGAGATACCCAACCGTCACTGGGCTGCTCCCTGCTGGCCGGCTCCCTCATAGTGTGTATGGCAATAGAGCGGCGTCTAACCGGCGCCGCGCCTCATTCCGTACTTACCAAGTCATTGATCATGGCTTTGGACATCAAGTTGTGGTTCCTGGCCGTGGCTATAATGACAATCATTTTGTTGTGGCTGGCGGTGACGATTTACTCGATTTGCCGGAATCGATGAGCCAGCTTCTGATAATGATGAATATCATCAGTATCCCCAGAACTGCCCAACCCAAGCCTCCTGCCGACATCAATATAGCGCCGGCCAGAATTGCCCATTCGTTGGTAGTGGGAGTAAAAAACAGCCCGATCAGGGCCACCAGCATCCCCGCACCGGAGATGCCGGCGCAGATGAAACTGGCTGAGTTCATCCAGTCATGCGGGGATGCGCTTGCGGTGGCGCTCCGGGGCACCCCACTGGACGACTCCGGCCCAGTGTCGCCAAGCAGTGACGTGCCGGCTCCGGTATCGTCGTTTGACGTGTTGGAGATTGCCATTTGAGATGTCCTTTAGGTCTGCCGCTGCAACCTTTTGGCAATTCCCATACTACACCAAGCACAACCGGCTGCGCCAACTCGTTCGGTATTGCTACCGATGGCCGTCGCTACTCCCCCATCCCCTTCAGCGCTTCCCGCACCTCGGTTTGCAAGGCCTGGAAGACGTCGCTGACGCTGCCCCGGGCGTCCACGGTGACGAAGTTGTGCTCCTTGGCCAGCTCGCGGAACTCGTCAATCAGCGCGCTCTGGTAACGGATGAAGTTTTCGTAAAGGTCGGTGCCGCCCAGGAAGTCGTCGCCCGACTCCCAATGGTCCAGCTGCCGCACCGCCAGCACCCTCGGGAGCAGATGTTCGACGTCCACATCCAGATAGAGCACGCGGTCGGGCACCGCGGCAAACTCGAACACGTCGTTGAGCCAGCGGGCCGGCACGCCGCGGACTCGCGCCCGGGCGATGATGGAGTAGATGTAGCGGTCGATCAAGGCAACCATGCCGGAACGCATGGCCGGTATGATGCTTTTCTCCAGCCGGTCCCAGAAGTCAGTGGCGTAAAACAGGTTCAGCGTGAGGGCGTCCAGGGTGTTCCCTCGCATGGCTCGGTCGATGCCCGAAGCGGCCAGTTCGGAGCGGCGGAGTCCGGTCACCAGCACCGCGTACCCCTCGGCCTCCAACCACTCCTGCAACATGGCGATTTGCGTGGAACGACCTACGCCATCAGTGCCTTCCACCACAATGAGACGACCCAGGATAGGCTCGTCGCCGGCTCCGGGCGGAGTGTGTCCGTAGAACCTAACGGTGCTCATCCTCAACGCTCCCTGGCGATTCTCGCAACCGGATAACCTCGATTCCGCGACGGCAGCACAAGGGCCGCTGCCATCATCCGCTGGAAGCGGCCGCCAGCGCTTCCTGTTCCGTCAGGCGTCGGCGGGTGGGAGGCACGATGTAACGCCCGGTCAGGCCGGATTTGCCCAGGGCTTCCGGCACGCTCTGTCCCTGGAGTTGCATGGCGTCGCTAATCAGTGGCTCCACGTAACGGCGTACCTGCTGCTGCTGCACTGCAATCGGCTGGGTGGCGTCGATGGTCATCAAGCCGAATTCCTCGGTCAAGGCGTCGTATTCTTCCAGCAACCGCCCCTGGAATATACGGAAGGATTCCTCGCGGTCGGTGGAGAAGCCCATATCCTGGCCGGACTCGTAGTATCCCAGTCCTTCCCGACCAACGTTGATGCGGTGGATTGATACGTCCAGGGGAACCTTGAAATACAGAGCCAGCGAGGGCTGCACCGCGAAGGAATAAACCCGCCGCAGCCACTCGCGGTTCACTCCTCGGGCGGCGTCGCGGGCGAAGGCCGTGAAAACGTAGCGGTCGGCCAGCACAATGGCGCCGGCGCGCAATGCCGGAATAATCTGTGCGTGGACCCGGTTGGCGAAGTCGGCGGCGTGGATCAGGCTGAAGGACATGGGAGTCAGCAGTTCTTCAACCTTGCCCTTCTTGGTGGTGCGCCGCACGATGGGCGACGAATTCCACTCGGTGAATACAGTCACCAGGTTCCGGCTGGTGAGCCACTTGCCCAGCAGGTCGATCTGAGTGCTCTTGCCGGAGCCGTCGATGCCCTCCACGATAATCAGCTTGCCCGGGTACTTGCCGTCGTCCGGGTGCTGGCCGTAGCGTTCACCCATCTTGTAGGCCGGTTGTTCCAGCAGTACGGTCATGGCTCACTTCTCCTGATGTGTATTTCGCCCCCGAAGGATTGTAACCATTTATCCTGTATCCCCGGCCCGGCCACTGCGGACCACCAGGGTGTCGTTACCGTCAATTTACCCGATTGCCGTCCGATTTGTACAACGCTCTCGTTGCAATCGGGCGGCAGTCGCCGTTCCAGTTCGTCCGCAACCCGCAGCGCCGCCGCCGCCTGCTTGACCAGCATGGCGTCGTCTCCTGGCAACAACCGCGACTCGCTGAACCGGCGCGGCAACAGTCCGGTTTCGGCCTCCAGCAATATTGCCGCCACCTGCGCCGACTCCCGGTGGGTGAACCCCGGCAGGTCGGTGCGTACTATTATACTGGCCGCTCGATTCAAACGGTTATAAAAGTCCACCGCATTGCCCAGGTCCACCAGCAAAGCCGCGCACTCCAGGGATCCGGTGATTTGCCGGTGCTGCCCTTGCCACGCCACCCGGGCGATGCGGGCCGCCAATGCAGCCCGGCGGCGGCCGCGACGGGAAAATTGCGGCGCGAAACGGGCCTCCAAGTCCGCCAGAGACTCCTTCCTTACCGTCTCCAGATCTGGCAAGCGGATCTCCTCGAGTTCCACAATCGGCGCGGGATGACGCGCCAGTCCCTCGCGCAACCCCTGCCCCGATACCAGTATGCCGTCGGCCCCCAGGTGATTCACCAGGGCATGAGCGACCACGGCCCCGCCTACTATGGAATGGCTGCGATCCAGGTTCATTTCCGGTATAACGTCGCGTTCCCGCCGGGACAGCGAGGCGAGAATATAGACCTGTTCGGCCAGGGCGTCGGCGTCGATCTGGAACCCGTGCATCTTGATAATCGGGTACATCTCCCGATGCCGGCGCAGCCGGGACAACAGCCGCACCGACCCGCCGGAGCCCACCAATGCGCCGCCGGCCGGCAACTTGGGGACATCGCCGCGGGAGAGCACGCCGCATACGTGCTCGTAGGCTGCCTGCACGTCTTCAGGTCTCGGGCGGTCGGTGAGGCCGAACTGGTTGGCGATGCGGAGGCTGCCCAGGGGCAAGGAGACTTTCTCGCCCAGCGTCCGGTCCGTGAACCGCACCAACTCGGCGCTGCCGCCGCCAATGTCGGCCAGCACCCCGTCGGTCACCCGCAGCCCGTGTATCGCCCCGATGAAGCAGTATGCCGCCTCGTCCGTTCCGTCGATGATGCGCAGGGAGAGACCGAAGCGTTGCTCGGCGGCGGCGATGATTGCCTCAGCGTTGCCGGACTCCCGCAGGGCAGCGGTGCCGACAGCGTGGACGGTTTCAATGCCATACCCCCGGGCTACCAGGGCAAAATCCTCCAGGGCATCTAGCGTGCTGCGGACGCCAACCGCATCCAGCACGCCGTTGGCGTCCACGTGGCTCATCAGGTTCAGGTTCACCCGCTGCTGGGCCACGATCTCAATGCCGCCGCCGGAGTTCACCTGCATCACCACCGCCCGCGCCGAGCCGGAACCAACGTCGATGACGCCGGTGTACTGACATCGCTCCTGGCCTTGGCGATCAGGGGAAATCGGATCGGCGACGAAGGCGGGGTCGATGGTCCGGGTTGTCGTCATTTGCATCCTCAGGTAGTGGCCGCGGAGCCGGCGGGAAGTGCGGTGCTATAATCCGCCAACCGACAACGAAACACGTGATCCGGCAGGAGGTTTGCGATGCCCAGGCTGGAAAGCAAAATCGCTATAGTGACGGGCGCCGCCCGAGGCATGGGTGAAGTGGAGGCCCGGTTGTTCGCCGAGGAAGGAGCGACGGTGGTGCTGTGCGACGTGTCCGACGACGCCGGCCAACGAGTCGCCGACGACATCGTTTCCAGTGGCGGAACCGCCGAGTACGCCCACCTCAACGTGACCGACGAGGACAATTGGCGTCAGGTCATCGCCGCTGCCGTGGCCAAATACGGGCGGCTGGACATCCTCGTGAACAACGCTGGCATTTCCGGCTACGACGAGGAGGACAACCTGGGCACCACCACCTGGGATAGACTGCTGGACATCAACGCCAAGGGCGTCTTTCTGGGCATGAAGCACGCCATCGGCGCGATGGAGCAGGGCGACGGCGGCAGCATCGTCAACATCTCGTCCATCTCCGGCATCGTGGGCCAGGACTTCCTGCACATGGGCTACAACGCATCCAAGGGCGCGGTGCGGCTGATGACCAAATCCGCCGCAATTCGTTGGGCTGAGGCCGGCATCCGGGTCAACTCCGTCCACCCCGGCCTGATGCCGCCCATGGCTGGCGGATCGGCGAACTCCGAAACCCGCAACTCCATGATGGCCAACATCCCCATGAAACGGGCCGGCCGCCGCGAGGAAGTGGCCTATGCCGTCCTGTTCCTGGCCAGCGACGAGGCATCCTACATCACCGGCGCGGAACTGGTGGTGGACGGCGGCTTTACGGCCCAGTAGCGTATTGCTACTGCCCCCGCAGTCGTTATTACCGTATCCCGTTACGTCATTCTGGCGCCCCACTACGTCATTCCGGCGAAAGCCGGAATCCAGGAACCCTGGCTGCAACGACTTGCTGGATTCCCGCTTTCGCGGGAATGATGAGAGCGTGGTTGCGAAAATAAAACCCGTATGCCAAAAGGCTACGGGCTGTTGCCACGATTGACGGCTCATTGCCTATCGGTTCGCCGCCGGCAAATTGGCGATTTCGGACTCCAGCCGCTCGATGTCGGCCTCGTCCAGGTTGAAATACTTGGCCTGGGGATGGTGAAAAACCACGGCTGATACCGAACCCTCCGGGTCCATCATATACCCATCGGTGAGTTCCACGCCAATATTGGCGGTAACGTCCAGCAGTGAAAACAGCTTTTCCTGGTCTTCCAGCCGGGGGCAGGCCGGGTAACCGAAGGAGTAACGCTTGCCCTGGTAGTTGGCGCGGAATAGTTCCCGCAGTTCGGCCTCATCCGGCCCCTGCCGGCGCGACGTCTCCCCGATGTTCCACATGGCGCGGATGCGCTTGTGCAGCAACTCGGCAAAGCCTTCGGCGGATTCTATCGCTAGGGCTTGCAGCGTGTGGGAGTCCAGGTAGCGCCCCTCGTTCTTCCACCGCTCGGAGAGATCCCGCACGCCCGGGCCGACGGTGGTGGCAAACATGGCGAGGTAATCGTTGGGGCCATCGCCAACCGGGCGCGCGTAGTCAGTGAGGCACAAGCCCTCCCGCTCCTGCTGCCGTCCGAAGTAAAACCGCTCCAACTCCGTCGCGCCGTCGGACTCGTAGATGACGAGCCACTGCCCATCGGAGCGGCAGGGAAAGAACTTGAAAACGGCGTTGGCGGAGATGTCGGAACGAGACAGCACGATGTCCTCGACTCGCTGGACCTGCCGGCGCAGTTCCACCGCTTTGGGTTCATCGTTGCGCAGCGCCTCCCAGAACCGCCCTCGGTAGCCCAGGTGCCGCACGTAGAGCATTTGCGGGTTGATATACCCGAAAATCTCGTCCAGGTCGTAGTCCGACAGGACATGGAGGCGGAGGTCAGGCGGCTGGGGGGATGACCCCAGCCGTTCGACGGGAGGAGTGACGTTAGAGGCGGTCATATTTTCTTCAGTCGGCATTTACCTGCTGGTTGGGCTTTACGTCATATTTAGACAGGATTGCGTCCACAAAAGGCTTAAGCGTGGCTTCGGCGTTTTCAATCGTTATTGCCGTAACATCATGGTCAAGCTCTCCGCCTTCTTCCTCCGCATAGAACACCACCACCCCTTTTGCGACGTGTTCGCCCTCTGCTCGCCGCGCGCCGTTCTCAATGACCAGCGTTTGCGTGTCAGAGTAGCACCGAACCGTCGGCTTCAACTCCGAATGCGCCAGCGCCGCCAGCCTGAGGATGGTCTCTGTGTTGTAGCCATGCACCTTGAGCGTAGGATCTATGGTCGCCCGCGCCACCAGTGCATCCGGGAGACGGAATTTCTCCTCCGGTTTCCCGCTCTCGAGACGAGATAGCATTTCCTTCACACGCATATCGTGGCCCGGCCAGAACGCGGACTCGGGTTGCTTGGGGATGTTGCCGCAACCGCAGAGGCACTGCCTGCCGAGTCGGACCGCCTTCGATTTCGACTCAGGTTTCGTACCGGTCATTTTCAATTTCTCCTAGTCCGGCCTCGCAGTCTTTGCGCCGCCTGGTTGTGGCGTAGCCGATATGCGGTGTCGAACTGGCTGCCATATGAAAACTCTTCAAACACGACTTCAAGCCATCTTGCGATCTCTGCCACCCATCCCACGCGAATTGTCCAGACCCGTAACGCTTCTTCCGAAACGGTGGAATAATCTATCCATTGGTAGGAGTTGGGGGACTCGATGACCTGCATTATCCATTCTGGACGCACATCTGGATGCCGGCTCTCGACTTGGCGACTATGATCGGTTTTGGGCAATTCCTCCCAGGCCCGACGCAGCCGGGCGTCGTCAGGCATGGTCTAACCCCGCGCCGCGACTTCCCTCTCCAACTCCGCGCTTTCCGCTTCCAGCCGCGCCGCCAGCCGTTCCCGCTCGTCGGCGTCCTGGATCACGTTAGCCAGGGCCAGGCCGCTCATGGCGTCGGGGGAATAGGCGACCATGCCGTCGTACTCCGGCGCGATGCGCAGGCGGGTGAAGCGGTTGGACAGCGCCGCGCCGCCCACCAGCACCGGGACATGGATGCCGGCGGTGCGGAAGTCCTGCACCGTTTCCACCATCATCTGCGCCGACTTCACCAGCAGGCCCGACAGGCCGATGATGTCCGGGCTATGCTCGCGGTAGCCGGCGATGAGCTCCTGGGCCGGCACCTTGATGCCCAGGTTGACCACCCGGTAGCCGTTGTTGGACATGATGATCTCGACCAGGTTCTTGCCGATGTCATGCACGTCGCCCCGGACGGTGGCCAGCAGAACGCAGCCCCGGGTGGCCGCGTCGGTGCGCTCCATGTGCGGTTCCAGGTGAGCCACGGCGGCCTTCATGGCTTCCGCGCTCTGTAACACCTCGGCGACGATGAGTTGGTTGGCATTGAACTGCCGGCCCACCTCATCCATACCGGCCATCAGCGGGCCGTTGATAATTGCCAGCGGTTCCCTCTCCTGCAACGCCAGGTCCAGGTCCTCGGTCAATCCCTCTTTGCTGCCCTCGATGATGCACTGAGCTAGGCGCTCGTCCAGTGGGAGCGCAGAACGTTCCTCGGCGGTGGCTCGCGGCGCGCGGTCCCGGAAGTGGGCCGCGAAGGCGGCCACGGGATCCTCGCCCCGGTTCCAGATCAGGTCTTCCGACAACTGCCGTTCTTCCTCGGGTATGGTGGCGTAACGCTGCATCATCTCCGAATTTACGATGGCCATGTCCAGACCGGCCTGGGTACAGTGGTAGAGGAAAACCGAGTTGAACACCTCGCGCCCGGCCGCCGGCAGGCCAAAGGATACGTTGGAGATGCCCAGCACGGTTTTGGTGTTGGGCAACGCTTCCTTGATAACCCGCACGCCTTCAATGGTCTCGGCGGCGGAGCCGACGTAGTTCTCATCGCCGGTGCCAGCCGGGAATACCAGGGGGTCAAAGATAATGTCCTGTTCTGGGACTCCGTATTTTTCGGTGAGCAGTTGGTGTGAACGGAGGGCGATTTCCAGCTTGCGCGCGCGGGTGATGGCCTGGGCCTGGTTGGGGTCATCGTCGATGCAGCCCACCACCAGCGCGGCCCCATATCGTCGAGCCAGCGGCACCACTCGCTGGAATCGCTCCTCCCCGTCCTCCAGGTTGATGGAGTTGATGATCGACTTGCCCTGCAGCCGTTTCAGCGATTCCTCGATGACGGCGGCGTCGGTGGAGTCGATCATGATGGGAGCCTTCACCCGCCGATTGAGCTGGTCAAGGAACTTGACCACGTCCGCCGTTTCGTCCCGGTCGGGATCCTGCAGGCACACGTCGAGGACGTGCGCGCCGTTGCGAACCTGGCGGCGTCCTATCTCGGCGGCCTCTTCGAAACGCTCGCCGCCGATGAGCCGCTTGAAACGACGGCTGCCCAGCACGTTGGTGCGTTCGCCCACGATGGTGGGCCGGGTGTCCTCGTTGACCACCACCGCCTCGATGCCCGATACGCGGGTTTCCATGGGCGGTTGGATCACTCGCGGCGTCTTGCCGGCCATGGCCTCGCTGATGCGGCGGATGTGGTCCGGTCCGGTGCCGCAGCAGCCGCCGGCCACGTTGATCCAGCCGTTGTCGGCAAAGCGTTCCAGCGTGCCGGCCAGCATTTCCGGCGACTCGTTGTAGTTGCCGTCCTCGTCGGGCAGCCCAGCGTTGGGGACGCACGCGATGCCGAACTGCGACAGGTCATGCAGCGCTCGGATATGGTCGGTCATGAACTCCGGCCCGGTGGCGCAGTTGAACCCGACCCAGAGCAGTTCCCGGTGCGCCAGCGAAGTGTAAAGCGCCTCGGCGTCCTGGCCGGCCAGCAGCGTGCCCATGGGTTCGATGGTGCCCTGCACCGCCACGGGTATGTCCGCGTTCAGTTCGACCAGGGCGCGGTCGATGCCTTCCAGGCCGGCTTTGATGTTGATGGTGTCCTGGCCGGTTTCCAGCACGAGGACGTCGGCTCCCCCCTCGATCAACCCGGCAGCCTGCTGGTGATAGTCCGCCGCGAGTTCGTCGAAGGTCAGCCCGCCGGTCACGGAGATGGTGCGCGTGGTTGGCCCCATTGCGCCATAAACGAAGCGGGGTTTGGCGGGTTCGGCGTCGGTGAAATCATCCGCCGCCCGACGGGCGATGCCAGCGGCTTCCCGGTTGACGCGCCGCGCCTGGGAGGCCAGATTGTACTCACCCAGCACCAGGGCAGTCGCGCCAAAGGTGTTGGTCTGGATGATGTCGGCGCCAGCGGCCAGGTAGGAGCGGTGAATGTCGTTGATAACGTCCGGGCGGGTGATGTTGAGGTACTCATTGCACCCCTCATACTCGGCTCCGCCAAAGTCGTCCGGTCCCAGCCCTCGCGCCTGAATCTCCGTACCCATGGCCCCGTCGGTGACCAGAATACGCTTGCCAAGCAACGATTTCAGCTCGTTGATGCGTTCAGAAACGTCCATAATTCAATGCCATTTGTACCGATTTTCACAATCAAGGCTACCCGCAATGAGAGGGGATGTCAAACGCATCCTGCCGGGAATGGAGTATAATAGGCTTTATGAATACCCCTACTAACGTCAACGACATCAGTGACATCGTGCGCATCCTGCGCGAGCGGCCGGATTGGCTGGAAATCATTCGCGGCATTGTCGTGGGTGATGAACTGCTCAGCGTGCCACAGCAGTTAGCCGAGTTGACCCAGCGGGTTGACCAGCTTACCCAGCGGGTTGACCAGCTTACCCAGCGGGTTGACCAGCTTACCCAGCGGGTTGACGACCTTACCCAGCGGGTTGACCAGCTTACTCAGCGCCTCGACGAGTTCGTCCAGGTCACCAACGATAACTTCCGTTTGGTTAACGAACGGCTGGACAGGCTGGAAGACGGCCAGTCCGACCTGCGCGCGGCCTTTGCGCGGTTGGAGGGGCGGTTCAGCAACTTTGAAGGAACTGAATATGAACGCCGGGTACGCAACCGTCTGCTCCACCGGGCCACCAGGCGCTTCGATCTGAACCAACCCATTCTCGCCATGGTCCAGGACCGTCAGAGCGCTCCCGAATTGAACAGCGCAATTCACCGCGCCATTCAGTCCGGCGTTATTACAGAGGATGATTCCGACGACCTCCATGAGGCGGATATTATCATCAGGGATGAGGACAACCGCTACCTGCTGGCCGAAGTCTCAATCACCGCCGACGAGACCGACTTGGTACGCGCGGTCCGGCGGGCCAAATTACTGGCTGTCGCCGCTAACGCCACGGTGATACCGGCCCTGGTTTCGTCAAACGTGCCCGAATCACAGCGCGCCTTGGCCGATTTCCATGGCGTCAGCCTTTTCATCATCCCATATCCCTGACCTACGGGGCAGCTTCGGCTAACGGTGTTCACTTATGCCGGACGGCTCCGTGATCACTCAAGTTGCCAGTGGTCGTGCATCGTCATTAACGCGGTCTTTGCGCTATTACTGGAAGGAGCGACGCCGGACCTGTCGGTCCTGTTCGTTGCGGCCCACGCCGACGGCATTCCTAGCGATGCGCTGGACGCCGTAGCCGGCGGCGACACCAACGTGGCGTTGATCGGTGCAGCGCCGGGCGCCGGCTACGGTGCGTCCGCCATACCGCGGAGGTGGCTGGCCGCATCCCACAGCGGGAGCAGGTTAAGCGTTTGGCTGATGGCCTACAGACTATAGGCATTCAGCGTGCGGAAACGGAAGTTTCCTCCATCACGCAAAGACCCAGAAAAACTCGCTCCGATTCTTCTGGCAACTCAACCGCGACAAAGCAGTCGGAGGGGTAAAGGTAATCTTCGTCCGAATCGTCAATGACGCGGATCAAGCCGTATTTGGCTCCAACTTCGTCCGGTAGCACACGGTAGATTTTGCGAACCTCCAAAGACTCGGGCCAGTCCGCACTGTCAATACAGACGACGAATTTTGTGTTCATACCCACTCAGCACTCCAAAGCGCGTTTGACTTTTCATGCCTCTTCTGCCGCCTCCGTGCGCTTCGTACCAGTGTACTTCGGCGTCCAGCATTGTACCATCACTGTAGCGCACAGTGGCTCTTCCCTCGCGTTTCCGCCAATTGCCCGGCCCATAGCGGTCGCGCAGGTATTCAATCATACGGATGGAACTGCCTGTTGCTATGGTTTCGATCTCCGTAATTTGGCCGACTATCTCAAACCGACGCATTTGATCTCACAGGCCGCGCATGGGAATTCGCCTGCCGATTCAATATCGTCAAAGCGACAGGCGCGTACAACGGTAATGCAATTGCCATTGGTCTTGCCTACCCGAAGTACCGCCCCAGTTCCTCCCGGTTCCGCTCCAGCCACGCCACGTTGAGGGCGATCCGCTCCAGCGCCTGCCGTATCGTCCGCTCCGCCGCCGGTGTGGGGTGTTCCTCGAAGAAAGCGGCCACGTCGTCGCGCTTTTCGTTGCTGGTGAAGGAGTTGGTGATGGCTACCAGGCGCATCAGGCCGAAGCCGCCGCTGCCGTAGCGCCGGTCGAATTCGCCCCACTGCTCTTTGAGGAAGTCCCAGGCGATGTTGCGGCCCCGGTTGTTGGCGGCCACCGCCGCCACCACGAAGATGGTGTCCTGCAATCGCACGTCGTCGCTCAATGACCTATCCAGCGTCTCCCGGAGCAGGTCCTCCTGCTGGAAGCGGGCCAGGGACATGAGCAGGCGGATTTTTTCCTCGTGCAACTCCGCCGCGCGTTCCAGTTCCCAGATGCGGTCGTACATTGCCCGGTCGCCTTCCTGGGCCACCAGGCTGAACACCACGCCGCGCAGATCAGGCCGCACGTTGGAAGGGTCGGCTTGGTAGCCTTCAAACAGAGCTTGAGCCTGCCCGATTACCGCCGGATCGCCGTACACGCCAGCCTGGCTGATCACGGTGGAGCGCAACAGCGAGTCCAGGTGTCCCTCGCCGGGCTGCGGCTCCCAGCCGGAGCGTTGCGCCGCCGGCGCGAACAGACGCCGCCCGAAGGCATGGAACGCATCAAGGTAGGGTTCCTCGGAGATCATGCCTTCAATCTCCCGCAGGTTGGTAGCCAGGTCGCTCCACACCGAGGCGTCGGTTTCGTCCTGGTACGACTCCGCCAGGGACAGGAACCGGGTGACCGGCAGCAGGCCGGCCTTGGTGAGAGCGTAGGCGTCGTTCTGAATACCCAGCCGGTCGGTGGCCGGCAGAGTCCGGTCAGCGACGACTGTCGCCAACCTTTCCCGGTCGCTGTCGGTGTAGTTCACGCGGTAGAAGCCGGTCTGGTCGGGGTTGACCTTGAACCAGTCCGGTTCGGACGGGGTAGCCACCGGCACCGTGTCGCTGGCCGCGTTGACCAGCCGGGCCGTTACCGGCGCGCCGGCCGCCGTTACGGTCAGCGGCACCGGCCACACCTGTTCCTCATCGTCCCCTGCGTCTTCTCCCAGGATCGAGTCGTACACAAAGCGTTCCTGGCGTACCTCCAGCGCGAGGCCGCCGTCGCTGGGACTGGCCGCCACGTCCAACACCGGGTATCCCGTCTGCCCTGTCCAGCTACTCATTATGGTGTTCACCGGCTGGCCCGACGCTTCTTCCAGAGCCGTCCACAGGTCCGTGGTCCGGGCGTTTTGATAGGAATGGCGGTTGAGATAGACGTTCAGGCCGGTGCGGAACACGCTGGGCGTCAGGAAATGCTCCAGCATCCGCAGCACCGAGCCGCCCTTGCTGTAGCTGATGGCGTCGAAGAGCTGGCTGACCTCGGCGGGATTGGCGACTTCCTGCTCAATGGGGTGTGAATTCTTGAGGCTGTCTAGGCTGAAGGCCCGGTTGGTGTCCATGTTGACGAACTGCGTCCACATGGACCACTCGGGGAACAGCCAGTCCACGGCCTTGGTGCCGACCCAGGTGGCGAAACTCTCGTTGAGCCACAGGTCATCCCACCACTCCATGGTGACCAGGTCGCCGAACCACATATGGGCCATTTCGTGAGCCACCACCTCAGCAACGCGCTGGCGGGTGCCGGCCGAAGAGTTGGCCGGATCCACCAGCAGGGCGGTCTCCCGGTAAGTGATGCAGCCCCAGTTCTCCATGGCGCCGGCGGCAAAGTCCGGTATCGCCAGGTGGTCCATTTTGGGCAGCGGGTAGGGGATGCCAAAGTAGTCGTTGAAGAACGACAGCAGCTTGACCGAGGTATCCAGCGCGAACTGCCCCTGTTCCTCCTTGCCACGGGTCATCCAGACGCCCACGGTGGTGCCGTCGGCGGCTTCCTTCTCGATGTGCGTCAGGTCGCCGATGACGTAGGCCAGAAGATAGGTGGACATAACCGGAGTCTTGTCGAACACCAGCGTCTTCACGCCGTCGCCGCCCGGCCGTTCCTCGATGATGGGTGTATTGGAAACGGCCTGCATCTCCTCTGGAATGTTGAGGGTCACCTGAAAGGACGCCTTCACTGCCGGCTCGTCCCAGCAGGGCAAGGAACGCCGGGCGTCGGTGGCTTCGAACTGCGTGGTGGCGAGATAGGCCGTTTCTCCCTCTGGGTTGGTGTATTGGCTGCGATAGAACCCCCGCAGCTTGTCGTTCAACTCGCCGGTGAACGTCATCCGGAGATGCTGATTGCCCACCAGCCCGTCGGCCGGCGTACCGGGGATGCTGATAATCGCCCGCTCGGCGTCGGTGTCATAGGCGATGCCACTGGCCGCCTGCTCCTGCTCGCCATGGGTGTCGGTCCAACTCACGCTGGCGGTATGGATGTCGATTTCAGAACTGTTGAGTACGATTTCTTTAGTGCCGGGTTCCATGTTGACGGTGATGTCCACCTCACCGGCGAAGGTGAAATCGTCAAAATTGGGAGTCAGCGTCAGGTCATAATGAATGGGGCGAACGTTATCGGGGAGGACAACGGCGTCGGCGGAAGGCATCGGGATTCCTCCGGGTTTGCGGTTCAAAATGGGTTTGCAGGCAGTTTATCACACGGGGCCGGGCCGCTTGTGCGTTGGGCGCAGTTGCGAAATAATAGGCCGGCCCCACCGGCCAGAGTGACACGGGATGTTTGCGGAAGAACTGCTGTTCAAACAGATTGGCGAGCTGTTCAGTTTCGCCGGGGAGTCGGAGCAGATCCGGGAATCGCTGCTGTCTCTGGGGCTGCTCATTATCGTCGCCAAGCTGGCCGAGGGCGTCTTCCGCCGCCTGCACCTGAACTCCATCGTCGCCTACGCCGCCGCCGGCATTCTGCTGGGGCCGACGCTGGAAGTCTTCGGCGTCTGGGCGGTGCATCCCACCGGGCACATTGACCTCCTGCTGACCTTGGGCGTCTTCATCTTCTTCTTCCTGATTGGCTTGGACGAGATCGACATTTCCAGCTTCGTGGCAACCATCAAGGGCCGTTATTTCCTGGCCGCCCTGCTGTCGGTGGTCATATCGCTGGGCGTTTCGCTGGCGGTCACCACGGGCCTGGTGTACGACTTCGGCTTCCGGCTGGAGTTCGCTCACGAGATGGCGCTGGCCGGCGTGCTGTCCATGACCAGCCTGGGCATTGTCGCCAAGGTGCTGGCCGACGACGGGCGTCTCAGAGAAGCCATTGGCCTGCAAATTTTTACCATAGTAGTCATTACCGAGCTGATTATGCTGCTGCTGATTGGATTCAGCATCGGAGAGAACGCCCACGACCTGTCGATAACCGGGATATTGATATTGCTGGGCAAGGTTGCCGGCTTTGCGATAGTGTGCTGGGTTCTGTCCTCGAAAGTGCTGCCGCCGGTAGTCGCCTTGCTGCAACGGGCGCTACAGGCGCCGCAGCTTTCCCTGGGCTTGCTCCTGGGATTTTTGTTTCTGATTGTGGACGGCGCCGAGGTCATGGGGTTGCATGGTTCCCTGGGCGCCTTGCTCTTCGGCGCGGCCCTGTCCGGGCTGCCCTACCAGGTGCGGCAGGAAATCATACCCGGGCTGCGGGGCGTTGCCGAAGGATTATTCGTGCCCCTGTTTTTTGCCTCTGCCGGATTGCACTTCAGCTTTTCCTTCATCAATATGTCGCCGTGGGCCATGGTCGCGCTGGCCTTCATTCCCCTTTTGGGCAACTTTATCGGGGCGTTGGTTGGCGCTTACCTGTCCCGGCTCACGGTGCCTTACGCCGTGGCCTCCGGGCTCATGGGCAAAGGCGTGGCCGAAATCGCGTTGCTGCTGGTGCTCCGGGAGTTGGGGATTATCAACGAAAACGTCTTCTCCTTCCTGGTGCTGGTCATGTTCGGCTACATACTGTTCATGCCGCCGCTGATCAGCTTTGCCGTCCGCCGGGCCAGCCGGACCGCTGCCCCCGCCCCGGTCCCCACCGATATTCCGCCGGGCGTCATCCGCTTCGCCCTGGACGACATCACGGTTGGCGATATCGTCAACCGGACTCGCCACCATCCGGACACTTCTGTGACGGTGCGCGACTTCACCGAGCGGTGGATTGTGCCGCGCCAGCATGATTACGTCGTGGTCAACCAGGGCGAACTGGCGGGCATCGTATCCGTGGAGTTGTTCCGATACCTGCCCAAAGACGCCTGGGCGAGGGCCACTCTCGACGACGTGGTACGCAGCGAAACCCCGCTGGCCCGGCCCGACGAGCACGTGGAAGAAGTGCTGCACCGTATGTCCGAAAACTCCCTATCCGTGATACCAGTGGTGGAACGCGATTCGGATAAGTTTTTGGGGTCGGTGACCAGCAACGACATCGTAGAACTTATGATTATGGAGGCCACGGGAGGGCATTGACGCGACGGCTTTGCCGGCAATGCTACGGTTGCCCGGCTTGCCGAGGTGTCCGCCGCCAACCGGCCCCGTTCTTCTTTGCTTCGGGTCATCCGGATGCCCCCGCGGTCGCCGGCGGCCATAATCCGACGATGGCCGGGCCGCCCGTTTCTCCTTCGGGGTCGGTGTACCGGCTGCGGGTTGCCGCCGCAGTTTGCCAGCGCGGTCAGTACAGTAACGAGGTCGATACAATAATGAAGTTGCGGCGGCATTCAGTTCTTCGCCCGATGCTCCTCCCGGTGATTGCCGGGCTGTTGCTGGTAACCTTGGGCGCGGCCTGCGCGGGTGGGCAGAACACCCCTGAGCCAAATTACGGCGAAACGGAAACGAATCCGCGGCACACGGCAATGGCGCCCGAAAAAGATCCCGGGTTTTCCGACGGCCACGTTCTGTTCGGTCAGTCCGCCGCGTTCACCGGGCCGGCCCAGGAATTAGGCAAGGCGATGCGCCTGGGAATTGAGGCGGCGTTCCACGAGGCCAATCAAGGGGGCGGCGTCCATGGCCGCGAACTGCGGCTCATGACGATGGATGACGCCTATGAAAACGACTTTGCCGCGTCCAACACGATGCAGTTGATTGAGAATGAAAAGGTATTCGCGCTGATCGGAGCGGTGGGCACGCCCACGTCTCGCGCCGCGTCGCCGCTGGCCCAGGCGGCCGGGGTTCCCTTCCTGGCTCCGTTCACCGGCGCCGAGTTCCTGCGCGACCGAGAGCTGGACAACGTGCTGAACGTGCGGGCGTCCTACTATCAGGAAACGGAGGAAATGGTGGCGCGGCTCACTGAGGATTTGAGAATTGCCCGCGTTGCTGTCCTCTACCAGGATGATGCCTTCGGGCGGAACGGGCTGGAGGGCGTCCAATTGGCTTTGGCGCGCCGGGGCCTGGAACCCGTAGCGGCCGGGCTCTACCCGCGCAATACCAGCGCCGTCAAGGGAGCGGCGCTCGAAATCACGGCGGCCAATCCGGAAGCGGTAATCATGATCGGCGCCTATGAGCCGGTGGTCAAAACCATCGAGCTGGTGCGGCGGGAGCTGGCCCCGATATTCCTGACGGTCTCCTTCGTGGGCAGCAACGCGTTGGCGAACGAGTTGGGGCCGGACGGCGCCGGCGTGTACGTTACGCAAGTGGTTCCCCTGCCCGATGACGCAAGCATCCCCGTGGTGGCTCGCTACCACCGCGCCCTCTCCGAGTACGACCCCCAGGCACAACCGGGGTTCGTTTCGCTGGAGGGCTATCTGGCCGGACGCCTGGCCGTCGCCGGTCTGGAAGCCTGCGGCCCCAACCTGAGCCGAGCGTGTTTCCTCCAGGCGATGCGGGATGCCGACGCCATCGAAATCGACGGCATTCAACTCAAATACGGGCCGGACGACAACCAGGGCTCCGACGCCGTGTTCCTGACCGTGATCGGCAACGACGGCAAGTACCACCAGGTCGAAAAACTCGGCGGCGGGCACTGACCAGGGCTATCGCATATGAAACTACAACCCCGTCCCTCCGGCGAAAGCCGGCGTCCATAGGCCGTACCGTGAACGCATCGGCAACGTTTCTAACGCATTCGGGCCCTGGATTCCGGCTTTCGCCGGAATGACGCGAGATGTCAACATTGCCTAGCCCGTAACGCCACTTACGTTTTCGCACCTAAGCTGGACTTTGTACAAAAACTAGAAAAATGAAAGCGGCAGGGTAAGCTGGTTTGACCCCACAACTCACCGTAGGTCAATTCGTGCTCACCCTGCCCGATGCCATTGTAACTGTTCTCTTTCCCTTCGCCATGCTGTTCCAAAACCGAACCTGGCAAAAGGCTCAGGTCCTATTGGTCGGCGCGATCCTGACGCCGGGCCAGCGCACAGTGGCCGCGGCGTTGCGGGTCATGGGCCTCAGCGGCGACCGCAACTATGCCCGCTACCATCACGTGCTGAACCGGGCGGCGTGGTCGCCCCTTGGGGCGTCCCAGGTCTTGCTCAGGTTGCTGCTTCAACATCTCGACCACGGCGACGGTCCGCTGGTGTTCGGTATCGACGAAACCCTGGAGCGTCGGCAGGGTCCAAAGATCAACGCTCTGGGTGTCTACCGAGACGCCGTGCGTTCCAGCCGCAGCTATACGGTCAAGGCCAGCGGGTTGCGCTGGATCAGTTTGATGTGGCTGGGACGCATCCCCTGGGCGGGACGGTTCTGGGCCCTGCCCTTGCTCACCGCGCTGGCGCCATCGGAACGCTATCACCAAAGGCAGGGACGCCGGCACAAGAAACTCACCGACTGGGCTCGCCAGATGATCCTGCTGCTGCGCCGCTGGCTGCCCCATCGCCCCCTGGTGGTGGTGGGCGACAATGGCTATGCCGTCCTGGACTTGCTCTACTTCTGCCAGTCCCTCCATGAACCCGTAACCCTCATCACCAGGCTGCGCCTGGATGCCGGTCTCTACGATCCCGCGCCACCCCGTCAACCGGGCCAAACCGGTCGCCCTCGGGTCAAGGGGGCACGTCAACCCACCCTCAAGCAACGCCTTGACGATCCCGAGCTGCTCTGGGACACCGCGTCGGTGTCCTGGTACGACGGCACCATGCGCACGCTGGAACTGGCTTCGCAGACCGCCCTCTGGTACCACCCCGGCAAACCGCCCGTACCCATCCGCTGGGCGCTGGTCCGAGACCCCAAAGGTGAACTGGACACTCAGGCCCTGCTCTGCACTGATGAGTCGGTCGCCCCAGTCCAGATCCTGGAGTGGTTTGTGCTGCGTTGGCAGCTGGAGGTCACTTACCAGGAAGTACGGGCTCACTTGGGCGTGGAAACTCAGCGCCAATGGTCGGATCGCGCCATTGCCCGCACCACGCCCGTCCTGATGGGTCTGTTTTCCTGGATCGCCCTGGCGGCACACTCGCTGCAACAAGAGAGCCCCATCACCCAGCGCACGGCGGCCTGGTACGCCAAACCCGCCCCCACTTTCGTGGATGCCATCGCCCTGGTGCGACGCCACCTGTGGCTGGCTTCGGACAGTTTTTCAATGTCGTTATCCGACTGTGACCGGGGAAAACCCGTTCCCGAATTGTACGCTCGGCTTATCGATTCCCTCGCCTACGCCGCTTGAACGTACAAAGTCCAGCTAAGGAGAATTTCAAGATGCTCGCGGAAGGGCTTTCGCTCCATTGGATAGTGGAGCTGTTCAGCTTCACTGGCAGCACGCTCGAACTCCGACAAGCGCTGTTGACCATTGGTGCGCTGATTATAGCCGCCAAACTGGCCGAGGGCGTTTTTCGCCGTCTGCGGCTGAATGCCATCGTCGCTTATGCGGCGTCGGGAATGCTGCTGGGGCCGGTCCTGGAACTCACCGGCGTCTGGTGGATCGAGTCTTCGCTGCACACCGACTTGCTGCTGACGCTGGGAGTGTTCATTTTCTTCTTCCTGATTGGCCTGGACGAAGTGGATATTTCCAGTTTCATGTCGTCCCTCAAAGGCCATTACTTTCTTGCCGCCGTGCTGTCAGTGGTCCTGTCGCTGGGCGTTTCGCTGCTGGTCACCACCGATTGGGTTCTCGACTTCGGACTGAAGCTGAACTTCACCGAGTCCCTGGCTCTGGCCGGCGTGCTGTCGATGACCAGCCTGGGCATCGTGGCCAAAGTGCTGGCCGACGGCGGACACCTGAAGCAGCCGGTCGGGCTGCAAATTTTCACGGTGGTCATTATTGCTGAGTTGATTGTCCTGCTGCTCATCGGCTTCAGCATCGGCGAACACGCTCACGAGGTCTCGCCGGTGGGGATACTGATTTTGATGGGCAAAGTGGCCGGCTTTGCGGTGGTGTCCTGGGTTTTGTCGTCGCGGGTGCTGCCGCCGTTGGTGGCGCTGTTGCAGCGAGTGATCCAGGTGCCGCAACTCTCACTGGGACTCTTGCTTGGCGTGCTGTTCCTGATGGTGTATGGCGCGGAAGTGATCGGTTTGCACGGCTCGCTGGGAGCGTTGCTCTTCGGAGCGTCGCTGACCGAGCTGTCGCACCAGGTGCGACGGGAAATCATCCCCGGCCTCCGCAGCGTCGCGGAAGGGCTGTTCGTGCCGCTTTTCTTTGCTTCCGCAGGATTGAGTTTCAGCTTCACGTTCGTCACCTTGCCGCTGTGGACCATGGCCGGGCTGGCGTTGATACCGCTGTTCGGGAACTTCATCGGCGCGTTCATCGGCGCCTACGTATCCCGCCTCACCGTTCCCGTCGCCGTGGCTACGGGACTGATGGGTAAAGGGGTAGCGGAAATCGCCCTGCTGCTGGTGCTTTGGGATATGGGGGTCATCGACGAGGTGGTTTTCTCCTTCCTGGTGCTGGTGATGTTCGGCTACATCCTGCTGATGCCGCCGGTAATCAGCTTCGCGGTCAACCGGGCCAGCCGCCGCCAGGACCCGGATCTGCGCCTGGACGACATTCCTCAGAGCATTGCCCGCTTCGCGTTGGACGACATTACCGTTGACGACATCCTGGACCGGAGCCACCCGCTGCCCAGCCCCACGGTTTCGGTGCGCGATTTCACGGAACGCTGGACCGTGCCTCATCAGCACGACTACGTGGTGGCCGAGAATGGCTCCCTGTCCGGCATCGTCTCCCTCAGAACGCTACGCTACGTTCCCAAAGGCTCCTGGTCAAAGACGCCGCTCAGTCGGGTAGTGAGTGACCAGCCGCCGGTGGCGTGGCCCGACGAACACATTGAAGATGTGCTGCAACGCATGGCCGATAACTCCCTCACCGTTCTCCCCGTGGTGGAACGGGAGTCGAAAAAGTTCCTCGGAGCCGTATCCAGCAACGACATACTGGAACTCATGGTTGACGAGTCTCGAGGCGAGCGCTGACCCGACGGCTTCGCTCGCAATGCTATAATCATGCGCCGTACCGCGATTACTGCCGGCGTTGCTTATCGCAGCCCCGGCCCGAGGAGGAACTGAATTGGCCGCCCGCACCATGTTTGAAAAAATCTGGGACGCCCACGTGGTTCACGAAGAACCGGGCCAGCCCTCGCTCATCTACATCGACCTGCACCTGGTGCACGAGGTAACGTCGCCGCAAGCTTTCGACGGCCTGCGCCTGGCCGGCCGCAAGGTCCGCCGCCCCGACCTGACCGTTGCCACCGCCGACCACAACACCCCCACCTGGGAGCTGACCCGCCCCATTGAAGACCAAATCTCGAAGGCCCAGCTGGACGCCCTGGATCGCAACGCCGCCGAGTTCGGCCTCCCCTTCTACTATGACCGCTTCAGCGAGAACCAGGGCATCGTCCACGTCATCGGCCCCGACCTCGGCTACACTCTGCCCGGCAAGACCGTCGTCTGCGGCGACAGTCACACCTCCACCCACGGCGCGCTGGGCTGCTTCGCCGTGGGCATCGGAACCTCGGAAGTGGAGCACGTTCTCGCCACCCAGACCCTGCGCCAGTTCAAGCCCAGGACCATGGAGGTCCGCGTGGACGGCGAGTTGCCCAACGGCGTGTCGGCCAAGGACGTGATCCTCGGCATCATCGGCCACATGGGCGTCAACGGCGGCACCGGCCACGTCATCGAGTACACCGGCGAGGCCATTCGCGGCCTGTCCATGGACGGCCGCATGACCGTTTGCAACATGAGCATCGAAGGCGGCGCCCGCGCCGGCATGATCGCCCCTGACGATACCACCTTTGAGTACGTCCGCACCCGCCCCTACGCCCCCAAGGGCGCGGAGCTGGAAGCCAAAATCGAAGAGTGGCGCGGCCTGGCCACCGACGCCGGCGCGACTTACGACCGCACCATCGTCATCCAGGCCAGCGACCTGGCCCCCTTCGTAACTTGGGGAACCAAGCCCGACATGGTCGTTCCCATCACCGACCGCGTGCCCGACCCGGCGTCTTTTGCATCGACCGCCGAGCAAGAAGCCGCCGAGCGGGCCCTGGAGTACATGGGACTGGAACCCAACCAGCGCATTGAGGACATCAGGATTGATCGGGTGTTCCTCGGCGCCTGCACCAACGCCCGCATCGACGACCTGCGCGCCGCCGCCAACGTGATCCGGGGCCGCCAGGTCAGCTCCGACGTGTACGCCATGGTCGTCCCCGGCTCGGCCCGTGTGAAGGCAGAGGCGGAAGCGGAGGGTCTGGACCAGGTGTTCAAGGACGCCGGGTTTGACTGGCGCGTCGCCGGCTGCTCCATGTGCCTGGGCATGAACCCCGACATCCTGGATCCCGGGCAGCGCTGCGCCTCCACCTCCAACCGCAACTTCGAGGGACGCCAGGGCAAGGGGGGCCGCACCCATCTCGTCAGCCCCGAAATGGCCGCCGCCGCCGCCATCGCCGGCCACTTCGTGGACGTGCGCGATTTCTAATCACTGTCAACTCATCCCCTCTCCCTTGACGGGAGAGGGTTAGGGTGAGGGTGGCTTTCCCAGCAACCCAGAGGTAAAACTAAAATGGAACCCTTCGTCAAACTGGAAGGCGTCGTCGCCCCCCTGGACGCCGTGAACGTGGACACGGACATGATCATCCCTGCCGTGTACCTGAAGAGCATTGAGCGCGTCGGTTTCGGCCCACACCTGTTCGACCGCTACCGCTACAACGAGGACGGCTCGGAAAACCCCGACTTCATCCTCAACCAGGACGCCTACCGCAGTTCCCGGATCCTGGTGTCCGGCCCCAACTTCGGCTGCGGCTCTTCCCGGGAGCACGCGCCCTGGGCGTTGGAGGACTTCGGCATCCGCTGCATAATCGCGCCCAGCTTCGCCGACATTTTCTTCAACAACTGCTTCAAGAACGGCCTGCTGCCGCTGACCCTGCCCGAGGACGACGTCCGCCGCATCATGGACAAGTCCAAGGGCAATCCCGGCTTTCAGCTCACCGTTGACCTGGAAGCCCAGCAGGTGCGCGACGCCGACGAGGAGATCGTCGTTGACTTTGAGGTGGACGAGTTCCGCCGCTACTGCCTGCTCAACGGCCTGGACGACATCGGGCTGACCTTGCAGCACGAGGAAGCCATCTCGGCCTACGAGGCGCGGCAGGGATAAAACCGCCCCGCTGTTCAACGTGGCAGGGCCCCAGGATTTTCCGGGGCCCTGTTGTTCTCTGGCTATTCGGTGTCGTCTTTAACTTTTTCAATGTATTTGTACAGTTCAATTATGAGCACTACGACGATGCCTGCAAATACGCTGTAGCCAACATTCTTGAGGAAAGCTAGCCACGCAGTATCATCGTCGTAAGTTATCAATCCAACGGCGAATAGGACCGATACAACAGCGATGGTGATAACAAGTGCGAACGCAACAGCTAACGCTAACAGAATAAGAGTTCTTTTCATTGCGCGCCTTACTCAGCCAGGTTTTCCGTTTCAACCGAGTCGTAGGAAAATCACGGAGATTCCGCCTCCGATGGCTCCGCCACCGAATAAGCCTTTGCCCGCAGCTTCGGCAATTCCAGGTGAACCCAGCCAAGCAGCATCGCCGAACATGACCACAAGAACCAGCACGGAGCCGGCGCTGAGCGCGCCAACCGACAAGAAGAAAGTAACCCGGCACGCACGAAGAAACCAGTCCCAAGCCATGATGCCGCCTCCTTTTGCAAGTTACGCCATCCAGCGATGAAACTAGTATAGCAGATGGCGCAGTCTGCCAACACGTCGAGGCTTTACCGCATTCCAGGCTCTGCGTTCTGCCTACTCCCCAATCCCAAACCACTGCCGCACCCGCTCGGCATAGTCCGTATCGTACCGCTGCATCCGCCCCTGCCGCACCTGCTCGTCCAGCGACGGCCGGCGCACGCCCCGGGGCGACAGCGGCGCGTAGCCGATGATTTGCGCCTCTTCCAGCCCAGCGATCTCATCATCGGTCTTGCCCAGTAGTTCCGCCAGCAACTCGCGGTTGTGCTGGCCCATGATGGGCGCCGGCTGGGGCGGAACCGCCGGCGTGCCGGACAGCTTCCAGGGGCGGCCGGCGTAGGGCAGCGGCGGCATTCCGGTATCCGGGTGATGCTCCACCACTTCGTAGAAGCATCGCTCCTTCAGGTGTTCGTTGAACAGCAGGTCTTCGCTGTCCATTACCGCGCCGGCAGCCACGCCCTCGGCCTGTAACCGTGCCATCAGCTCGTGGTTGTCGTGGTTGCGGGTCTCGAAGGCCAGCATCTTGTCCAACTCGGCGCGGTGGCGGATGCGACCCAGCGCGGTGGCGTACCGGCCGTCCGCCGCCCAGTCGGCCCGGCCCATCACTCGGCACAACGCCAGCCACGCATCATCGCTGTCCACCGCGATGGCGATCCAGCGGTCGTCGCCGGCGCAGGGGTAGCAGCCGTGGGGAGACATTGCGGGATCCTCGTTGCCGATGCGATCCTGCACGCGGCCGTTCACCGTCCAGTCCAGCAGGGCTTCGGGGATGGTCGCGCTGCACGTCTGAGTCTGGGAAATGTCGATGAACTGGCCGCGTCCGGTGTTGAGGCGGTGCATCAGGGCCAGCATCACCGCCGCTACGGTGTGTTCGCCGGCGGTGTAGTCGGTGAAGGGTATCTCTGACATAACGGGGCCGCTGTCCCGATAGCCGGTCATATAGGCCAGGCCGGCCGCTCCTTCAGTGGCCGGGCCGGTGGCGCCGAAGTTGGCCCAGGGGCCGTCGAAGCCGTAGCCGGTGGACGACACCATGATGATGTCCGGCCGGATCTTCCGCAGGTCGTCGTACTCCAGCCCGAAGTTGCGTATCACCCGGGGCGTGAAGTTCTCGGCGAACACGTCGCTAATGGCGATGAGGTCGCGCAAAACCTCGCGTCCTTCGTCGCGGCTCAAATCCAGCGTGAGGCCCAGCTTGTTCCGGTTCTGCTCGTAGAAGTTGGCGCCCCGGTTCCAGAATTCGCCATCCACGTCGTTGTGGTACAGCGAGTCGGTTCGGTAGCTTTCCAGTCGCTGCACCGACTCCAGCCGGATGACCTGCGCGCCCATATCGGCCATCCACTTCATCGCCGATGGTATGGCGATGAGCTGGCCCATCTCAACGATGCGAACTCCCTGCAACGGCCCTGCCATGTCAGATAACCTCCGATGCCCGCAGGTACGCCAGGTCCTGCGCTGAGTACCCCCGTTCGCCCAGCGCCGCCGCGTTGTGTTCGCCCAGCCGGGGTGCGGCGGCGTTGACCTGCCACGGCGAATCCGACATCAGGAACGGCGCGCCGGGGAAGGTGATTTCTCCCAAGTCAGGATGCTCCAGCGGCACGTAGTAACCTCGCGCCTGTATCTGCGGGTTGTCCACTGTTTCCTCCGGCGAATCGATTACTCCATAGATGAAGCGCTGCCGGTGGGCCGCATAGAAAATTTCCTGCTTTTGCTTGGTGGCGAATATGTTATCGAGGATTTCCCCCAACGCCTCCGCGTTTTCCAGTCGCACCGAGGCGTTGTCAAAGCGCGGGTCGTCCAGCTCCGGCGCTTCCAGAAAGTCCACCAGAACCTGCCAGTTCAACGAAGCCCCAATGCCGGGGTTGGGCAGCACGTAGCCGTCGGAAACCGCCCGCAGCCGGGTCAAGTCGCCGGTGTGGTTGGGCTGCCGTCGCCGCACCGCGCCGGTGTAGGTGTAGTTGTTGGTGACGTCGCGCAGGGCCGAGGCGATACTTTCCTGTATGGAAACGTCTACCCGCTGCCCCTCGCCGGTAAGCCGCTGGTGGTACAGCGCCATCAGCGTTGCCGACGCCAGGTTGGTGCCGGCCTTGAACTGGGCCTGGTGCAGCGCGTGTTTCAGCGGCTCCCGGTCGTAGGCCCCGAAAATGTACATCAGCCCGCCCAGCGCGTACTCCACCATGTCCGTGGCCCGGTAGTCTCGCCACGGCCCGGTCTGCCCGAAGTTGGACACCGATGCCACCACCAGCCGGGGGTTGCGCCCCCGCAGAGTCTCTTCATCCAACCCCAGGGACGCCATCACGCCGGGGGCGAAGTTCTCCACCAGGGCATCGGCGTCGGCCAGCAAATCCAGCAGGATGACCCGCCCGGTTTCCGATTTCAGGTTCAGGGTGACGCTGCGCTTGTTGGTGTTGAGATACAGGAAGGGCAGGCTTTTCTCGGCGTCCGGCTCATCGTGATAGAAGGGCGGCAGCCGGCGGCCCGGATCGCCGCCGGGCCGCTCGATCTTCAGCACGTCGGCCCCGAAATCGGCCAACAGCTTGGTGGCGTAGGGGCCGGCGATGTGGTGGGTCAGGTCAATAATCTTGACGCCGGCCAGTGCTCCGCTGCTCAACATTCAGCCCCCGGATGAAATTCGGTTGCCCATTCTAGCCCCATTGCGGGGTGGGCACAACGCGAGAAACGCCCTCACGCGTACCCGCTTTGTCATTGCGAGCGTAGCGCGGCAATCTCGTCAGCGGAGCCGGGGCTTGTTGTGAACAGCCGTCAGTACCACAACGGGATTGCCACGAATGCCTGGCGGCATTCTCGCAATGACAGATGTGGAAAGTGGGTACGCATGAGGGGAAGCGCCGGCCCTGGCGACCGCCGTGCTACAATCGCGTAGTGTAGTGATGTACGTCGGCATCCTCCGGCGCCGGAGCGATGGTAATGAAATACGACAACCCGTTTCCCGGCATGAACCCGTACCTGGAACACCGGCACATCTGGCCGGACTTTCACGACGGGCTGATTTCTAACCTCAGGGACCGGCTGGTTCCTCAACTGCCGGACAACTACCGCATCGCCTTGCAACGGCGTGTGGAAATCGAAGAGCCTTTCGGTCAGTCTCTCGGCTTGCGCGCCATCGTGCCCGATGCCTTGATAACGGGTGAGCCGGTTGCTCCTCAAGCAGCGGCCGCCGTGACGGCTCCGCCGGCGGATGACGGCGAGGAGATTCCCGAAGGGGCGGTAAGAGTCCGGATGCCCCGCGAAGTCAAGGTGAACTGGCTGCGAGTGGAAACCGTGCCCGGCCATGAACTGGTAACCATCATCGAGGTTCTGTCCCCCACCAACAAGGCGCCGGGACGGGAGCGGCTACGCTACGTCCGCAAGCGTGAGGTGATAATCGGCAACGGAGTCAACTTGGTAGAAATCGACCTGCTGCGCCGCTGGGAACCGATGCCGCTGGAAGCTGCGCTCCCCACCAGCGACTACCGCATCCTGGTCTGCCGGGGCTGGCAGCGCCCCGACGCCTTGCTCTATCCCTTTAGCGTGAAGCAAGCCCTCCCCAAATTCCCCCTGCCCCTGCTGCCGGAGGACGAAGTCGGCCCCGAGGTTGACCTCGGCCCAATCATCGACCGATTGCATCACACGGCGCGGTACAACCAGGAAACTCGCTACCACGGGCCACCGCCGGAACCGGCGTTTGAGGAGAAGGTACAGGCGTGGGTCGGGGAGCGGGTGGCGGGGTTTGCGCCGGCGGCATAGCCTCCTCCGCTAACCGCTAATGGCCATCATTTCCCGATGATGCAAACCCGGTCGGTATTGGCAACAGGGCAATAAACGACGGGGGAGGAGAAGTCGCTATGACGCTGCTCGACCGACAGCTATCCGAAGTCTGGAACGCTTTGGATGCCCAGAGCGTGCATCATCGCACCGCCTTGACTGAGGTGCGAATCCGCAACCTGCGTGGCATTAGCGACTTGCCAGTACCGTTCAATTATCCGGTCTGCGTACTGGCCGGCCCCAACGGATGCGGCAAGTCAACGGTTCTGCTCGCCTGTGCTTGCGCTTATCGTGTTCCGGGCGCCGGACGACGGGATTTTGTCCCGTCAACCCTGTTTCCCGATTTTACAGGCGCCGCAAACGGATTGCAGGACGCCCCGGAAAAGACGCAGATCGACTTTTACTATCTGGACAAAGGTGAACGCAATTCAATGAGATTGCAGCGCGGCGGCCGGTGGAATAGCAGCTTTATGGGGCGTAGGAATGGACGGCAGCCGGAACGTCAACTTTACCTGCGGACGCTGGCCAACCTTGCCAGCCCCTCCGAAGTGCGCAGCCTGCTTCAGATGGCGCGGAAAGAACTTGCAACTGAACGTATTACTGAAGATTTACTCCTCCTCGCCCATCGCGTACTGCCGCGCCGATACCGCCGGCTATCCCAGATTACTGCCCAGTCCAAAGATTTGTTGTTCGCCGAACTGGAAGGCGGCAGCGAAGCCCGTTATTCCGAATTCCATATGTCTGCCGGCGAACGCGCGATTCTCCGCATATCCAAGGACATATCCAATCTCCACGACGCGCTAATTCTAATTGACGAAGTAGAGGCTGGTCTCCATCCTTACACCCAACAGCAGGCGATGCTGGAGTTCCAGCGCATCGCCCTGCGCAACCGGCTACAGATTATCGTTACTACCCACAGCCCGGTGGTATTGGAGAGCGTGCCGGCCAAAGCCCGGCTTTTCCTCGAGCGCGACGAAGCCACTGCCGAAGTTCGTCTCGTTGCCCCTTACCGCGACATTTTGCAGAAGGCCCTTTACGGACAATCCCGCGACCGGCTCTCCATCCTCTGCGAGGACGAAGTAGCGGAAGGCGTAATCCGCGGCTTTCTTGACGTTCTCAACGTAGAACTCGATTTCCGCCACGATGACCTCATCATCGGCCGGGACACCGGAAGAGACGAGTTCCCGGCCCACATCCGCACTTTGGGACAGATTGGCAAGCTGAGTGACGTTATACTGGTTCTGGACGGAGACTCCCGAGACCGGGAAGATCGTCTCAAAAGCGTCGCCGCAGAATACGGTCAAGCTGTCACACCACTGTTCCTGCCGGGAACACGCCCGCCGGAGGCCTGGATTTGGCGCGCGCTGTCAGAACGGCGCGCGCATTACAGCGAGCTGTTGGGCATTGCCGCCCCGGATCTGGAACAGCGTATGAGGTCGATCCAGCAAATGGTTGATGGCGCCGTCCGTCAACAGGACCCGGCTAAAACGGCGGTGGAAGCGTTCGCTTACGAAATCAACTTGACCGTGCCGGATATTGCCCGCCGGGTCGGCCAACAGGAAGCGCGGCAACCCAAGGGCGAAGTTTCGGTTTTCCTAACGCAACTCCGTGAGCAAATTGCCGCCTGGCGACAGCCGTGAAAGCCGCCAGAGCAATAGACTACTATGCCTGCAAAAATGCGGCGCGGACGGAGTACCAAATATGGACCGGGCAGCAGTGATTGAAGCCTTGGACAAGGCCATTGCAAGGGCAGGCTTGAATGCTTTGGCCGCGGCCATGGCAAAGCCGCCTTACAGCGCGATGGAACCGGATGCTCGCAAGCAGGCGGTTCTGGCGAAAAGCGATGCCCTGCGCGAGAGTCTGGGCAATTTGGTTCCGCCGGATTATGCTGACGACGTAACTGCTGCTGCATATCTGTTCACCTACCAGGCGTCGCACATCGGCTTGGCCTGGGCTATGATTGGGGACATGGCGCAAAATCGGCTGAACTCCAATCTACTGCTGACGGATTCCGGAAAACTGCACGTCATTGATTTCGGCTGTGGCGCTCTGGCGATGCAGTTCGGCGTTGCCCTGGCAGTTGCCGAGGCCATCGAAAATGGCGAGCAAATCGACACGGTGATAATAGACGGAATAGACACCAGCAAGCAGATGCAGGAGATGGGAATGTCTGTATGGCAAGAGTTCAGTAAAGCGGTTGACAGTGGCCTACGGCTTGAAGCCTTGAGTCGCGCGTGCCGGCTGATTGAATACAAGTGCCATGACAATTATCGCAGTGTACGGCAAATCCCGGACGCGGAGGTCTGGCTGAGTGCGATGCACGCTGTTTATCAAAACAATAAGAATGAAATCCAACGCGCTTTCGGGCACTTTCGCAAAAACGCTACTCCTACGGCGATATTCGCAACTTGCTGGGGGACGGAACATAACACCGCTAACGTCGAAATCGTACGCAGTGCATGGCCGAATCGCGCCAGCGAGTTTCAATCGCGTGAGATATATTTGCCGGTAGGTGGACAGTATCCTATTTCATTTCCCTTCGATACTACCGAACCGTCCGCTCACAACATGAGCAGAATCGCATACGAAAGAGGCGTGTCATCACGGCCCAGGGATTTATTCTGGCGGCCTTCTGATACGGCGATTTTGACCTGGACGAGGAGGGACACTGGACAATTGCAGCCGGCTGGCGAGCCGCAAAAACGAAGTCTCTGGCGGCGGTTCCTGGATTGGCTCAGCGGATAGCAAACCTAACCGTTAACCGAATTCGCCGCGCTTATAACTATCCTTGACTTGTGGACGCTCTACGCCGGGAGCAATGGGGCAGCATGGTCGGTAAGAGCATTACGCCTCTGGAACTCCAATCAGGGGCAGAACACCCGACGCCCATTGCCGGTCCTGACCACATCGGCCAAGCCGCCGTCACTTACGCTCCTACGGCCCAACTGCTGACCAAGCCCACCGGGTTCATGGACGCCTATGACTTCACCCTGAACCCCTACTCCGGTTGTTCCTTTGGCTGCACCTACTGCTACGCCGCCTTCTTCAGCAGGGACGTTGAAAAGCGGGATTCGTGGGGTTATTGGGTCAACGTGAAAGAAAACGCCGTTCAGCTGATGCGCCGGCCCCGCCGCCGGTCTCTGGATGACAAGCGCATCTACATGAGCAGCGTTACCGACCCTTACCAGCCTATCGAGGGCAAGATTGAACTCACTCGCGGCATATTGCAGGTGATGGTGGAACGGCAGGAAAAGCCCAAGCTGGTCGTCCAGACCCGCAGTCCATTGGTAAGTCGAGATTGCATTCTGTTCAAGGCTATTGAGGCCAACGGCGGGCGCGTTCAGGTCAACATGACAGTCACCACCGACGACGAGGACATCCGCCGCACCTTTGAGCCGTTCTGCCCTTCCAACTCGGTACGGCTGCGGGCCATCGGCGAGGTCCAGGCCGCCGGGGTGGATACCTGCATCACCATGACGCCGCTGCTGCTGGTCAGTAGTCCTTACGCTTTCGCGGACAGTCTCCGTGATACCGGCGTCCAGAAGTTCATCGTCCAGCCCTTCCACTTCCAGCGGGGCAAGTTCCTAGCCGGCACGAGAGATAAAGCCTTCGACCTGATGTCCGAAAAATTGGGCTGTGAACGAGAGACATTTAAAGACGAGTACCTGGAGCACTACCAGATGGTGTTAGAGGCGCTGCGGGACATATTGCCGGAATTGGGTGAAGGCAAGGACGGGTTCGCGCCCCCCTTCTGACCCCTGACCGGCCGGCGTCCTTTCCTTGACACCCCAATCGCCCGGCGGGTAGTATGCAGCCATCTGTTCGGCGTCGCCGCACAGTTGCGTTACTATGTATTGCGCTCTGCGGTATTCGTCGCTAATCGTACCGTTTCGTTATCGAAACCGTCATCATCAACTTCACCCCAGGAGGTAACCGCAATGCCCACCAACCAGGAAATTGCCCAGATGGCGCACCTGATGCGTCGGGCCGGCTTCGGCGCCACCTACGCCGAGCTGGAACAGCGCGCCGCCAACGGCTACGAAGCCACCGTTGAAGAGCTGCTCAATCCCATCGCCCAGCCCGATCTGGAAATGGACATCCTCGAGCGCCACTTCGTCGATTGGAAAGAGATGAACGCCCTGGAAGTCAACCAGGCTTATCTCACCTACCGCATGATCAACACCCAGCGCCCCTTGCAGGAAAAGGTCGCCCTGTTCTGGCACGGCATCCTCTGCACCGGCAACTCCAAGTGCGAGCATGGCCGCCAGATCCAGCTCCAGCTGGATATGTTCCGCGACCTGGGCATGGGCAAGTTCGACATCCTGCTCAAGGGCCTCTCCCGCGACCCGGCCATGGTGTTCTACCTGGACAACTGCATGAGCCACAAGGGCGCCATCAACGAGAACTGGGGCCGCGAACTGCTGGAGCTGTTCTCCCTGGGCGTCGGCATGGACGGCGAAGCCAACTACTCCGAGGACGACGTCAAGGAAGCCGCCCGCGCCTTCACCGGCTGGACCATCACCAACGCCGTGCCGCGCTATCCCTACGGCCGCTACGAGTCCAACTTCATCTACAACCCCTACGACCACGACAACGAAAACAAGACCTTCCTGGGCGAGACCGGCAACTTCAACGGCGACGACATCGTTGACATCATCGCCCGTCAACAGTCCGCCGCCCGCTTCGTCTCCCGCCACCTCTACAACTTCTTCGTCGCCGACGAGGTGCAGGTGCCGGCTTGGCAGAACACGCCGCCGCGGGACCCTGATGCCATCGCCCTGCTGGAGCAGACCTACTTCGACTCCGGCTATGACCTGACGGCCATGCTGCGCGTTCTCTTCAACTCCGACTTCTTCAAGAACTCCCGCTTCGAGAAGGTGAAGAGTCCGACGGAAGTCGTCATCGGCACCATGCGTCTGGTCCAGGACTTCACGTCGCCCAAGCTGGGCCTGAACCCCCTGGCCAACACCATCCGCTACATGGGCCAGGACCTGATGAACCCGCCGACGGTTGAGGGCTGGCACACCGGCGCCGAGTGGATCGACTCCGGCACCCTGGTGGAGCGCATCAACTTCGCCGCGGACCAGGTGGGCAACACCAGCCTGCCCGGCATCCGGGACATCGTATCCCGCCTGGGCAGCGAGGAAGTGGCCGGCGCTGAGAACATCGTGGACCGCTGCCTGGAAATGGTCGGCGCCTACGAGCTGGCCCCGGAGACCCGCGCCCAGCTGATCGCCTACGCCAGCAGCAACGGCAACCCGGCCATCGGCACGCCCGAATACTCCGACACCATCGCCCAGACCCTCCAGCTCATCGTCAGCACCCAGGAGTACCAGTTCGCGTAAAGCCACCCTTAGGGGCGAATAATCATTCGCCCCTACACCCGCACCCGCGACCTGATCAAACACCAGGACAGCGATGGCCGGACACCACGAACCGGAACGAAACCGCCGCATCAGCATCCCCAATATTCCCGTCATAGCCCTGCCTTGGTATCTCCTCGTTTTCACAGTCATCACCATCTACTTGACCGTGACCAACACGCTCTTTGTGGTGGCAACGGAGAAGATTACCAGTTGGCAAGCGATACAGTACATCGCCACTGGCGAAATACTGAAAGCGGGTGGGGTCGCTCTAATCGCATCTCCCACCATCGTGGAGGTAGGAAGAATGGTTCTTGCCGAAATCTGGACGGAACGCCGTATCCGCCGAGCCGAGGAGCGAGTCCAGCAGAGCTGGGAAGAATGGAACCGGCGTCGTGGAGAAGCCGAGGCCAAAGGCGAACCTTTCACCGAACCGCCACCCCACTTGGAAAACCGGCGCCGGCGCTGGCTGTAAGTTGCTGCCGCCGCGCCATTGCGCGCAAACGACGCCGCTCCTATCGCCGAGCCGAACCACAAGGAGAAACAAAATGACCGCTACCAAGAAAGACCCGGTGCTGGTGGTGCTCCAGCTTTCCGGCGGCAACGACGCCCTGAACACCTTGGTGCCCCACGGCGACCCGCTGTACTACGACAACCGCCCCTCCGTCCGCGTGCCCGAGGGCCAGGCCCTGGACCTGGACGGCTACGCCGGCCTCAACCCCAACATGGGACCCCTGAAGCGGCTTTACGATGAGGGCAAGGTTGCCGTCATCCAGGGCGTGGGCTATCCCAATCCCAACCGCAGCCACTTCCGCAGCATGGACATCTGGCACACCTGCGAGCCCGACAAGCAGGGCACCGAAGGTTGGCTGGGCCGCGCCATCCGCGAGATTGACCCCAACAAGGAAAACGTGCTGACCGGCGTGAACTTCGGTCGCGGTCTTCCCCGGGCCCTGGCCGCTCCCGGCGTGCCCGTCGCCTCAGTCGGCAACCTGGCTACCTACGGCGTGCTCACCGGCATCGAGGCCGAGGAACAGCGCATGGACGCCCTGGACATCTTCTCCAAGATGTACTCGCCCACCATCGGGCGCAGCGCCGTCGTCGAGTACCTGTCCCAGACCGGCACCGACGCGCTCAAAGGCGCCGACATCCTCAGCACCGCGCCGGAGATGTACAGCTCCAGCGTGGAGTACGGTGGCGACGTAGTGGCGCAGTACATGAAGAACATCGCCCAGGTACACCTGGCCGGGTTCGGAACGCGCATCCTCTACACCACCGCTCCCTACAACAGCTTCGACACCCACGCCGGCGAGTTGGCCGCCCACGCCAGCCTGTGGACCAACACCTCCAACGCCATCGCCGACTTCATGGACGACCTGCGGGAGCACGACGCCAGCGACAACGTTACGCTGCTGGTCTTCACCGAGTTCGGACGCCGTGTCCATGACAACGGGTCCGGCACCGACCACGGCAGCGGCGGCGTAGCCTTCGTCGTGGGCGACAACGTGAAGGGCGGCATGTACGGCGAATATCCGTCGCTGGAGGCCGACAAGTTGCTGGAGGGCGACCTGCACTTCAACAACGACTTCCGCAGCATCTACACCGACCTGCTGGAAAACTGGATGGGTCTGGACGCCCAGCCGTTGGTCAACGGGACGTTCGAGAAGTTCAACTTCATCTAACCGTCACGTAGGGGCGAATAATTATTCGCCCCTACTACACCGTGCAACCCGTCATCCGTACCAGCGGAGGAATGTCTTATGACCACTACCATTGACCGCGCGGCGTTGCCCGCCGTCGGCATTGATCTGAAGTACAGCCACACCATCGGCCGGGCCGAGTTCTCCGGCCCCGGGTTCCGCAACCCCACCGCCATGGCTCGCGGCGAAGACGACGTCATGTACGTCGCCAACCGTTCCTATGACTACCGGCCCGACGGCAAGCGCATCACCATGTGCACCGTGGGCGAGGAATTCATTGGCGAGTTCGCCAAGGGTGTTTTCGAGCAGGGCGACGGCGAGGCCGTGTCCACCGACGGCGCCATCATCTGGCCCACCGCCATCGCCATCGGCCCCAACGGGAACGTCTATCTCGCCGATGAGTACCTGGACCGCATCAGCATCTACTCCTCGGACGGCGAGTACCTCGCCAAGTGGGAGCGCCCCGGCGACGGTGACGGGCAGTGGAACAAGCCCAGCGGCCTGGCCTTCGGCGCCAACGGCGCCCTGTATCTGGTTGACTGCAATAACCACCGGGTGCAGATGCTCACCGCCGATGGTGAGTACATTGGCCAGTTCGGCGGGTTCGGCGATGGCCCCGGCCAGTTCAATATGCCCTTCGGCATCGAAACTGACCAGGACGGCAACGTGTACGTCGCCGACTGGCGCAACGACCGCATCCAGAAGTTCACCGCCGATGGCAAATTCGTGATGCAGTTCGGCGAGACCGGCGACGCCCCCGGCCAGTTCAACCGCCCTACCGACGTGGCGGTGGACCATGAGGGCACCATCTACGTCGCCGACTGGAACAACGACCGGATGCAGCTGTTCCATCCCGACGGCTCCTTTGCCGGCATGACTTACGGCGAAGGCACCATCTCCACCTGGGGCATGGGCAAGCTGGACGCCAACCCCGAGATGTGGGAAGAGCGCAAGATCGCCCAGGGCCTGGACCGGGAAAAACTGTTCTGGGGCCCCATCGCCGTGGAGTGCGATGAGGAAGGCCGCATCTTCGTGGTGGAAACCGCCCGCTCCCGCATCCAGGTCTTCACCAAGCTGGACTCCGTCTTCTACGGCGTCAACGAGCGCGTCTCCGGCGGAGGCGGACGCCTCTAGGCGAACCCCCAATCTGCGCCGCGATACGATACGGGGCGGGTTGCTCAACCCGCCCCGCTTATATGGGCACCGACTGCGCTTCCAGCACCTCGGCCACTATTGATTCCTGATTCCGTTCCCTGAGCCGGGCCATGCTTTTCAGTATGATCCGGTGGGCCAGGGCCGGGGAAGCCAGCGTCTTGATGTCGTCCGGCGTTACATATTCCTGACCGCGTATGCCGGCCAGGGCCTGGGCGCACCGGTACAGGCCCAGCGTAGCGCGGGGACTGGCCCCCAGCTCAACGTCGGGATGCTCCCGCGTCGCCCGGATCACGCTGACCAGATATGACCGGAGCACCGGGTCAATGTAGATCTGGCGCACCATGCCCTGGATACGCAGCACGTCGTCCGCCGACGCCACCGGGCGCAGCGACCCCAGGGGATCGGCGTCTTCAAAACGCTCCAGCATGGCCTCCTCGTCGCTTTCCGACGGGTAACCCAGCCGCAATCTCAACAGGAAGCGGTCGATCTGCGCTTCGGGCAGAGGAAACGTCCCCTCCAGCTCGATGGGGTTCTGCGTCGCCAACACCAGGAACGGCGCGGGCAACGGCACCGTATCCTGGTCGATGGTCACCTGTCGCTCCGCCATGGCTTCCAGCAGCGCCGACTGTGTCCGCGGAGTGGCCCGGTTTATCTCGTCCGCCAGTACCACCTGGGAAATCACCGGCCCGGGGCGGAACTCGAACTGCCCGTTGTGTTGGTTGTAATAGTGGATTCCGGTGATGTCCGACGGCATCAGATCGGGGGTGAACTGGATGCGGCGGAACTCGCAATCCAGCGAATAGGCCAGGCACCGGGCCAGGGTGGTCTTGCCGATGCCTGGTACGTCCTCTACCAGGATATGACCGGCGCTGAACAGGGCCGCCAGGGTGTATTCGATTACGTCGTCCTTGCCGACTATTGCCAGCTGGATGTTGTCCCGGATTGCGGCGGCGGTATCCGCAATTTGCTGCGCCTGCGCCGATGTGATCACCGCGTCGCTCCGACTGCGCCGCCGGCCGCGCGAGTGAAATGCTCTTCCGCCTCGCGCAGGTCTTTGGGTGAGTCCACGCTGCGCCAGAAAGCGCCGGTCGTCACGGCGGACATACGACCGGACGCGGCCAGGGTGGGGAAGGTTGTCGTCTCGTGGTCGCCGGTCTCAGGGAGCAGATCCAGAATGTCGGGATGCAGCACGTACACGCCGCCGTTGATGACATAGGGCAGCGCGGCCTTCTCCCGGAACTCTGTCACCAGGCCGTTGCCGTCGGCGTCAACTATGCCGTAGGGACTGGTCATCGGAACGGTCAGGATGGTGGCGACGTGAGCACGATTCTTGCGCCGCCGCGCCTGGTAGTCGGCCAGCAACTCATCAAGGCTCGCGTCGGTTATCACATCGCCGTTGGTGGCGATGACCGTGTCGTTACCCGCATCCGGCGGCAGCATGGCCAGTCCCTGCCTGAGAGCGCCGCCTCGTCCCAGAGGCGCATCCTCGTGGCTGTAATGGGCGCGTATCCCGGTGTTGGCCCCATTGCCGAAATAATCCGCCACCACGTCGGCCAGATGGCCCACCAAAAACACCACGTCGGTCACGCCGGCCTCCCGCAGCCAGCGAACCTGGTGCCACAAGATGGGCCGGCCGTCCACCGGGATCATCGGCTTGGGCATGGTATCGGTGAGGGGACGCAAGCGCTCGCCTTTTCCCCCGGCCAGTATTAAAGCGTACATTGCGGGCGATATGCTAACCCCAGCGGGCGATTGGGTCAATGGCGGCAGCCCGGCCACAGCTTACAGCAGATTGCGAAATTCCTCGACGGTCAGCCCGGCCTGCACAATGATGCCGCCCATTGTAAAAGGAGGGATCGGGTTATGGCGGGGGATGGATACCGTAACGGTTCCCCTTTCCATCTTGACGTGTTTGCCTTGATTGGCGATGCGGAAGCCGGCTTTCTGCAAAGCCTTTATCGCCGCCAAGTGGTTGACGCCGGGAACCCGTGGCATAGCTAAATGGCCGCCTCTTCTTCATCGTCAACCTCAATGATTCTGACGGATGGCGTTCCCAGCAACAGCAATTCCTGTGCATAAATCAGCCACTCGCGAATGGCGATTTGGATGTTCTCCATCGCCTCTTCCATTGTGCGGCCCCCGGAGAGGCAACCGGGGAGCATCGGGCAGGAAACGGAATATCCCTCGGAACTTTTAATCATTTCAATTTCATACCGCCTCGCGGACCCGCCTCGGCCGGTGTCAAGTTGCCAGGCCACGTCCACATCCACCTCATGCAATTCCTCATCGGCAACGACGTTCTCCCAGAACAGTCCCTCGCGCTCGCTGATTGACCCGGAGATTTCGTACCCGATGTTTTCCAACGCTTCGGCCGCAGTGGCGCCCTGCGCTTCGCTATCCGGCAAGCCGGGGCAAACCGCGAAGTAGCCCTCCTCCGATTTGTGCAGCAAAACCCGGTACTTCATGGCATCGCCTCGCTGTCGCCCGATTCCGGCCGGGCCGGAGCGGCGGAAGTGTTCGCAATAATAGCGCATCCGCGCCCCTGGGGGCGCGGATGCGCTGCCGGCTCTGGCCCGACCGGACCGCTACGCTACTCGTAGGCGCGCGGGCGGAACTCGGAGGAGCAATACTTCACCTGCTCCCAGAAGCCGGCCGCATCTCGTTCCACATTGATGTGCTGGAGGAAGTCCCGACTTGGATCGTCGTAGATGACACACGGCGCCCATAAGGCAATATCGGGGAAGGCGAACAAAAGTGCTATCACGGCCGCCATGCACCCCATGAATGGCAACACGCCAATGTACACGTCAGTGATGGTGCTCTCTTGCAAGGCCGCTTGGGCGGCCTCCGTTTGCTCCGCCATTTGGGAGTCAACATCCAGCCTCACACCGTGGAGGATGTACAGGTTGATGCCCTCCGGCGGACTGATCAGCGCCGCCTCCACCAGGATCACCATGATGATTCCGAACCACACCAGGTCCACGCCCACCGCTTCCAGTGACGGAGCGAGAATTGGTATGGTGGTCACCAGCATGGCGAAGCTTTCCATGAAGGTGCCCAGCAACAGGTAGAAGAACACCAGAATTATCACGAACTGGAGCGCGTTGAGGTTCAGACCCGTGATCCACTCCGAGATGTCCGCGGATATACCAAGGCGGGCAAAGGCGAAGCTCAGGGTGAAAGCCGCCATGACGATGAGCATGATCATGGACGACGTGCGCACGGTGGAAATGATGGCGTCCAGCAGCATTATTTTGATGCCGTTCAGAGATCCCATCCAGTTAGAATATATCCCGCGCTCTTTTTTGTAGAGCTCGTTGGCTATCGCCACTATTAACGCGCCCACCACGCCCAAGGCCGCAGCTTCGGTGGGAGTAGCCCAGCCGGTATAGATGGAGCCCAGCACCACCATGATGATGATGAGCACCGGGATGATGGCCACCAGGCCGACGGCGGCTTGGCCGATCATCCGAATCCACTCGGAAGTCGCCTCAGCATAGGACAGGATGGAGCGGCCACGGCGATAAGCGTTCCTCTCTTCTAGATCAGCGAGGCCGACCTCTGTAGTCTGCTCCTGGCGCAGAACATCCAACTGTTCGGCGTTGTAGCGACGGATGCCGAGGCCGTGGAACCAAGCCCGGTACAGCCGGCGCACTTCCTCCTCCATGGGCGCGGTGCGCGGGAACAGTACCGACGTGACGACCATCATGACAATCATGGTGAAAGCCAGCAGGAAGCCAGGCAGAAATCCGCCCATGTACAGCCGTCCGATAGATTCCTCCACCAGCACGCCGAATATAATCAGTCCGATGCTGGGGGGAATCAAAATGCCCAGCGTACCGCCAGCGGCCAGGGAGCCAATGACCAGGCGTTCGCTGTAGCCGCGCTGCCGGAACGACGGCAGGGAAACCCGGCTGATGGTGGCGGAAGTGGCTACGCTGGAACCGGAGCAGGCCGCGAACACGGCGCACGAGGCGATGTTGGTGTGCAGCAGGCCGCCGGGCAGGAACACCAGCCAGCGGGACAGGGCGCCGTACATCCGCTCGCCCATGCCGGAACGCAGCATCAGCTCTCCCATCAGCAGGAACAGCGGCACCGCCACCAGGATGAAGTTCTTATTGGTCTCCCAGGCCTTGTTGCCCATGATGTTCCACAGCGGCGCTTCGGAGAACGCCTGCATCATCACCAGCGAGAGCAGCCCCAGCGCGCCGGCGACGTAGAGTCCAATGAGGAAGAACACCCCCATCATGCTGAAAGCGGTGATGATTGCCATTTTCTTGCAGTCCTCCGGTCAGTTGAGGCCCGTCAAAGGCTGGAGGGATCGTTGTCAGCGGCGTACCCGGGAGGCTAGACGCTAGACGCCCGACGCGGCTTCCTGGACGGTGCCGGCGGTCTTCAGGTCGGCAACGTCGCCGCCGCGGGATTTATGGATGATCTCCAGAATGCCACGCACCACCATGCTCAGCATCCACTGTAAAGACGTGAACGCCAACATCGTAAATCCTACGGCAACTGTAATCTGAAAGATCCAGATCTCGGGCAGAAAGTTGCCAAAGAGGTAGGTATTTTCCAACGCCTGCTCGCAAGCCTGAGTGAGTTTTTCTGGGTCGTCTTCTCCCAGCAAACCCATTACAAAGCGGTCCGCGCCGCTGGAAGGAATATCAGCCGTGTTGCGGATGCAATAGGATTTCAGCACTTCCCGCCAGGCGTACCATGCGGTAACCCCGGCGAAGAAACCGACCGACCCCAGCGCCAGCCAGTCGGCGGCGGAACGCATGTAAGGATGAATGCGGGAGAACAGCGGCAGCAGCACATCGATGCGCACGTGGGAACCGGTGCGCAGTGAATAGGAAAAGGCCCAGGTCCCGGCGAAGGCCAGAATATAGCCTCCCACCAGTTCCGAATTGCCCAGCGGCGGGCCGCCCAGCTTGCGCACAATCACCTGATAGGTGATGTAGATGCCCAACAGCAGCAGGAACGCGCCGCAGATGTAGCCGAAGATGCGATAGACGTAATCCAGGCCGCTGTCTATTTTGTTGACGAGGCGGGTAATAGTAATCGTTGCGGGTTGGCTTTCAACCGCAGGTTGAACGGCTTGGGTACGCAACTGGGGCCTCCGGGTTTCATTCAGGTCGGTTCAAGAGGAGCCTTGCCAAGTCGCATTGCCAGACGAAAGCTACCCGATTTCAACCGAAACATTCGCAAAATCGCCCGTCTCAATGCGCGTGGGCAAGTCTATGCGCCCCAAAAACGGATGTCAAGAATACGTCATCGCCGAGGCCACCGTCGAACTGCCATAAGGGATGCGCCAGCAAACTCCATTCCGATCCGGGTGGAAAAATCTACGAACGCCTGTCGCTCCGTTGCGGGGAGCGTGTTGAAGTCCAGGAGAAACTGGCGCGTCCAGTTCAGGCGATAAAAGCGGACGTCCAGCTTGTTCAGCCCCAGGTCGTCTATCGTTTGCAGAGCTTTGTAGCGGGCTTCCGCCGGCAGCCCCCATTTCGGGATCAGCTCGCCGGTGGCTGTATCGTAGTCAAAGTACCGCTCGGGGCGTTCCGACGGCTCGGGTTCGCCGGGGTCAACGTAACCACAATCCGGCCATTTGTCTTGCTTGTTTTCGCCATTGCACCGGCTGCAACTGAAAATCCAGTTGGTCCATTCGTAAGCCAATTCCGGGAAGCGAGACAGCGGCTTGAAATGGTCAACCGTCGCCGCCCGTCCGCCCGCTTCAGACGCTGGTTGACACTGACGCTCGCAGTACCAGCAGATGTTGCCGGAGCGGTTTCCCAATGCTGGCCGGAACTCCCGCCAGGAAGAATCAGTAGGCCGGCCGCCGGCTCCATGCCGGAAATAATCAACCCAACCCGGCGTGAACTGGTCGGCATACCCGGCCACACCGTCAGGCTCCGGCCCCCGGTCAATCCATCGCATCGGAATCTAGGCGCCGTCCTGCGACAATTCCGACTGCCGGGAACGCAGAAACTCCAGCATCATGTCCCCGTACCGCTCCCGTTGCGCCTCCAGCGGCGTGCTGCTGGACATCAAGTCCTCGTTAACCTGCCGGCGCAGTTCGTCCATTTCATCCCTTTCGGCGTCGCTCAGCGTTTCCCTCCCGCGCAATTCCCGCAGACGACTGGCCCGGTCAATAGTCAACTGGTCGGTCGGTTCGTCAACGCCCATAAATGTGCGCAGGATCTCATCGGTAGTCCAGCCGATGAGGTCCCGGTCGTTGGTGCTGGCCGTAACCACCCCATTGCCATCTCGCTTCAGCATATGCACCTGTCCTGCCCTCAACCCGGCCACCACAAAGGGCGAGTGCGTGGTCGCAAAAATCTGCAACCCCGGAAAGTGCTCCAGCAGGGCGGGGATGACGCGCCGCTGCCAGGTGGGATGCAAGTGGTTTTCGATTTCGTCGATGAGGAGGATGGCCGGCTGTTCGTGCCAGTCATCCGCAAATTCGTAGTGGTGCAGCATCTTAAACGCCAACCACCGTATCCACAGCAGCGTTCCCTCGGTGCCGGAGCTCAAGTGCCCAAGGTATAGTGGAATTTCGTCAGGACTCTCTGAGTATGCTGAATCAGATGGGCGCTCCCAAATTGAGAGGTTTTCAAAATTGCGAATGTCGTTTGTATTAATCGCATTTTGGCGCAGAATGGCTATTCTATTCGGATTGGCGTCCGGATGGTTTAAATAACCTCGTATATCTGGGCCAGGTATGTAATTATGCGATTTTGAGTCCCTGATCAATGCGCCACAAACGGTTTTGCTGCAAGCGTCCGCAAACTCCACCGCCCGCATGGCATTGCCCCGGGCATTCGTTGCAGTCTCATCGTTGTTCACCCAAAGCTCTCTGCTGAAAGCTTCGATAACGGATGCAACGCTGATGCCACTGAACCGTCCTGCCAGGATTTCGGATGCAGTCTCATCGCAAACCAGGCTGTCTTTCATTTCTGACACGCCGGGCAGGTCCTCCCGAACCGCGGCGATGTCAACCACAGCCGGCTCAACGTCGGCGCGGTGGTATTCATCCTTCGCGCCAATCCAGTCTTCGCTGAGCGCGATTGCGTTGTGCCACACGCCTCGTTGCTGTTCCTCTTCGACGAACTCGTCAAATTCATCGTCAGGACACTCAAACAGCCTACGACCTTGCGAAATCGGCCTCTTCGCGTTCTCTTCCGCGCCGATGAGGTGGTCAGCCAGCATCAGCAGTGCCGTGCTCTTCCCGCTCGCGTTCGCCCCCACGAACACGTTCACGCGCTCGTTAAACGCAAACTCCACCGGCTCCGTGAACGGCGGCACGCCGCCCAGCCGCATCCTGGTCAGGTGCATCTCAAAACCCTCCGCCCCGCGATTTTACCACGCCCCCCTTTGCAAACCGTCGCCGCCATTATCCCAATATCTGCCCCAACAGCGGAAACCGACCCATGACGTAAGCGCGGATAAACGATGAAAACGGCTTGTCCGGCAGCATGAACTCCAGCATGATGTTCAATTTCGCGTCAAAATCGTCCATCCGGTTAATCCGCTCTATCAGCAAAGCCCGTTGCTCCAGGCGTCGGTTCCATAGGTGCGACTCGTCGTTCTCTCCTAACCCGCTGTCGTTCAGGTCAACGTCCCGTATCGTCCGCCGCGCCATCGACCATTCCACCCTGTCAAGTTCCGATGCCGGGAGCATTTCGCCCGTCTCAGCGTCAAAGTCAAAGAACTCCCCCGCCGGCCGCCGCCCGACAACCGCGCTCGGGCTCACGTACTCCGATACCGGCACATACCTCGCCTCTTCGCCTGCCAGCATTTGATTGACCAGCTCATCCTCAAAGCCCGGCCAACTGCCACCCTTCGACCGATTGCATCGCCGGCAGGCGTACACCAGGTTCAGCCAGTCCAGCCACCAGTCGGGAAAGTGATGACGCGGCCGGAAGTGGTCGATGGTCTCCGCGCCGGATTCCTCATGCGTCGCCGTAGCGCCATGACACGGACGCTCGCAATACGCGCAAATCGTCCCAAAATCCCGAACCAGCGCATCCCGAATGCGCCGGCGCGCGTCGCCTTGCAGGTCATCCCATTGAGTATGCGCTGCCCGCAGTTGCGCCAGGAAGTTGGGTTCCGGCGACCGTTCCACCGAGTGCATCGTCAGCCGCTATCCTGCCCCAAATCCCGCGACTGCTGGTATTTCTCCAACGCCTCGGCAAACTGCTGCTCAAACAGCTCCCGTTGCGCCGCCGCCGGCCCACCGGCCAGCAAATCCCGATTCACCAGCCGGCGCAGGCGTTGCATTTCCGCCTGTCGGTGCTCCTCTTCTTCGTCAGTGGACCGCGGGCCTTCATCCCGTAGCCGGCGCAACTCCGCGGCATTTCGGGCCGTCTCGTCGTCCGTCGGGTCCTGGACCCCCATCATCGTCCGCAAAATCTCGTCCGCCGTCCACCCCACGATGTCCTCGGTGTTAGTGCTGGCGGTAACGACACCGTTTTCATCCCGGTTCAACAGATGCACCTGCCCCGCCTTCAACCCAGCCACCACAAACGGCGAGTGCGTAGTAGCAAAAATCTGCAACCCCGGAAAGTGCTCCAGCAACGCGGGGATGACGCGGCGCTGCCAAGTGGGGTGCAGGTGGTTCTCGATTTCGTCAATCAACAAAATCGCCGGCATCTCTTCCCAATCAGTGCGAAACTCATAATGGCTTACCATTTTAAGCGCCAGCCACCGTATCCACAGCAACGTACCCTGTATGCCGTCGCTCATGGCACCTGTGTAGATTGGCAAGGCATCAGCGTCTTGGACATACGCTGATGCCGATGGAGACTCGTATGGCGACATATGTCTGAAATTGCGAATATCGTTAGTGTCAACAGCCATGTCCAAATGAACGTTAATCGGTTCCGCGCCCCGAGGGCCGAGGAGATATCCTCGTACATCAGGGCCAGGCACGTAATTGTGCGAACTCGAACCCCTAATTACTTCACTGCAAATCGATTTTATGCACGTATCGACAACATCGTTAACTTTCAAAAGGTTGTGGCGCTCAGGATACTCATAATAATTCATCCACTTATTGCCCTTGAGCGACACGTATGGAGACGAGCGGTCAGGTTCCATATCCCAGACTTCATCCCTCAGAATTTCTATCGCCTGCTTTACTCTTATCCCGCTGAAATCGTCATCTAGAATCTCGTCAGCAGTTTGGAGCTCTGTGTCGCCGATTTCTGTGTCCAACAACGCTGGAAGCAATGGTCTGATCGAGCCCACAACGATCACCGGAGGCGGCGCGTCCGGCATGGTTCGTCCCATTTCAGCATCGCGCCAATCTTCACTGACACCTAGCTGATCAACGTCGGTGCCTTCCTCCAGACCCTCCTTTAGCCAAGCATCGGGAACTGCTCTTGCCATTTCCAACCTTATCCATCGCAGAATGGTGCTCTTACCACTCGCGTTCGGCCCCGCAAACATATTCACTTGATCGTCAAACTCGACGATAATCCTCTCTGAAATCGGCGGCACCCCGCCAATCGACATCCCCGTAACGTGCATCATCGCACCTCCGTTCATCCATTCTACCCCAAACGGCCCCCAATCCTGACAATCCTAAAAATCCCGAAAATCCTGCTTCTGACAATCCCGTCCATCCCGTCCATCCATGCAAAATTCCCCCGCTCAGTACGACTCCCACAGTCGTCCCCACTCCGTCCGCAGCGCCTTCCGCACCCGCCCCTTCCCAATCGTATTCAGCCAGTACCCATTGTGGTATAAATTGCTCGCCGCGTAAGCCCACCCCGCCAGCGGTGAGCGCAGCAGCGCGTTCTCCAGCGGCTTCAGCGGCCCCCAGTAAATCATCTTCTGCCCGCGGCTGGCAAAGGTGTTTTCGTTATCGGCGAAGTTCCAGTTGACCCGGCTGATGTCCGGCTCGTCGCCCACCACCTCGATGTCCCGCAGATCTCCCACGCCCAGCCCACGCTCGTGGGCCAGGCGGATGAACCGCAGCGACAGCGGATCAAACCCCATCATCGATGCCACCACGGCGTCCACCGCCACCTGGTCGGCGCCGGCCACGATGCGGTTCTTGATGTGCCAGCGCATCGCCCGCGGCCCCGGCCCGTCGCCGGCAAACGTCCCGTCCGTAACCGCAAAAATCCCCGGATGTATCTCCTGCTGTATCGCCAGCAGGTCCACCAGCGTCTCGTGAATCACCGAGTGCGTCCAGTGCCGCTTGCGGTGCAGCAGGCCGCCAAAGGCGTTTTTCATCGCCCCCGTCATCGTCGTGAAAACGTGCGTCTTCATCGTCGGCAGATGAACAATGTTCTTGCCAGCGAACAGCTGCGGTATCTCAATGCCCTCGGGATAGATGTCGTCCAGCACCAGCATCTCCGCCTTCGGCTCGTAGCGCACCCACGGCTCCGGCGGCGTGTCCAGATGCACCGTCCGCAGGCCGTACTTGTCCTGCACCGGCTTGTGCTTGTTGTTCACCTCGCCCTCAAAGGAATCCACCACCACCGTCCCATTGTGCGCCGCAATCAGCCCGGAATGACCCATGTTCCGCAACCCGCAAATCGCCCCCTCCAGCTGCCACGGCGTCGTAGAGCATCCTGGATACCAGTGCTGCCACGAGATGTTGATTTTCAGCAGCGTCTCATGCTCCGGCGACAGTACCTGCTCTGCCCCGGCCAATCGCATCGCCCGCTCCACGTCGGCCAGCGCCGTCTCCGGCGTCGTCGCCACCACCGACACCACCGGCGTACCCGTCCGCCGCCCGCCGGTCGCTCGCGGCATCGTCCCCAACTGTTCAACGGTAGTCATCAAAACTCTCCCGTAAATTATTTTACACGGGTGTACAGGATACAAGGGATAAGCAAATCTTTATCCTGTTTATCCTGTACATCCATGTAAATTACTTTTCTTTGGCTCGAAAGTGCGGTATCACGTATTCCCCGAACAGGCGAATGGAGTTCATCACCTCTTCGTGCGTCGCATAGCCGGCCTGGAATATGGGCATGATCTCGTCCACGCCCATGGCCTCGAACTCCTCTATAACGCGGATGCAGGCGTCGGGATCCCCCACGCAATACCCGCCGCCGGCCAGCAATTCCTCCGGCGTGGGCGGCCTTTGCTGCTGCGGGTCTTCCGACCTAATCCCGTCATTCCGGCGCAAGCCGGAATCCCCACCACGCACCGCGCCGCCCTGCACGTAGAACTTGTACTCATCCGGCACCGCGTCGGGATCCACGCCGGCCCATTCCAGCACGAACCGCTGCCGGCTCTGCTCCAGATACCACGCAGCGACTTCCGCTCCCTTCTGCCGCGCCCGGGCGTCGTCCTCGTCGCAAAATCCAATCGTCGATGCCACCACCTGCCGGTTCACAAACCTGCCCACCGGCGTCGGGTTCTCAATCGCCTCGTAGTAGGCGTTGACCAGCCCCCGCGTCTTGTCCGTCCCGCCCAGCGTGTTCACCAGGCAGCCGACGCCCAGCTGTCCGGCCAACCGGAAGGTGTCCTCCTGGGTGCAGGCCATCCACAGCGGCGGATGGGGCTGCTGCAACGGCTTGGGGATAACCTCCCGGGGCGGTATCGTCCAGTTCTCCCCGTCGTGGCTGAACACCTCGTCGCACCACATCCGGGGCAGGCATTCCAGCGTTTCCACCATCATGCTTTGAGTTTGCGCCACGTCGGTTCCGAAGGGCGTCAGCTGGTACGGCCCCTTGGTGCGCCCCACGCCCACGTCCACCCGGCCGTCGCTCAGGATGTCCAGGGTGGACGCCCGCGCCGCCACGTGCAGCGGATGATGCACCGGCGCCAGTACCACGCCGAACCCCAGCCGCATCTTCTTCGTGTGTTGCGCCATCACCGCCAGCATCACCTCCGGCGCCGACGAGTGGGCGAACTCGGTGAGGAAGTGGTGCTCCACCAGCCACGTCCGCTCAAACCCCATCTCCTCAGCGTACTGCACCTGCCGCACCGCGTTCCACAGCGTGTCGTACTCCGCCGTGTCCGTCCACGGGCGGGGCATCTGCAGCTCGTAAAACATCCCGAACTTCATAACATTGCGTCCCCATGTGGTAGGGGCGAATAATCATTCGCCCCTACGTTCTCGACGATACATCTGGAACAATTCTACAACGCCGTCCACCCACCATCCACCACCAGCAAATGCCCCGTCGTCGCCCCCGCCGACTCGCTGGCCAGGTATATCGCCGCCCCCACCAGTTCCGCCGGATCCATCCGCCGACCCAGGGGCATCTTCACCAGCAGCTCAGCTTCCACCTCATCGGCATCCCGCGTTTCCGCCTCCAGCACTCCCGGCGTGAGTGTTGGCCCCGGCCCGATAGCGTTCACGGTGATGCCGTGCTGCGCCCATTCCAACGCGAGGACGCGGGTCAAGTTCGCCAACCCGCCCTTGCTGGCGCAGTAGGCGGCCCGGTTCACCGCGCCTACCACCGCCATCTGCGACGCGATGTTGATGATGCGCCCGAACCCGTTGGGAATCATCAGGCGTGCCGCCGCCTGGGCGCAAAAGAATGCCCCTTTCAGGTTGGTGTCCAACACCGCGTCCCAGTCGTCTTCCGTGACCTCAAGAGCCGGCGCGCGCCGCCGGATGCCGGCGTTGTTCACCAGAATGTCCAGCCCGCCTAGGTCGTCCGCCATGCGCCGGACCGTGCGTCCAATCTCCGGCACGTCCTGTACGTCCAGATCGCAGGCCAGGCCCACCCGCCCCTCGTTACGGATGCGGATTACCGTGTCGGACAGTCCTTCCCAGGATTCGTCCGTCGCCAGATCGCTCACCGCCACGTCGGCGCCGGCCTGGGCCAGTCCCACGGCCAACGCCGCGCCGATGCCCCGCGCCGCCCCTGTTACCAGCGCCTTGCGTCCCGTCAAATCCAATCCCGGATACGGCATGGTCTTTCTCCTCAAATCCAAAAACTATTCCGGCAGCAGTTGCCTCAATCAAGATAGGAGTTACGCACCTGAAATTACAAGCCCGTCATTCCGGCGGAAGCCGGAATCCAGGAATCCTTTGCGTATAAAAATCTCGTCTATCCTGTCAAACCACCTAAAACGGAACGCTACCGTTGTCAGCGGGTAGCGTTCCGTTTTAGGTGGTTTGGTTTTGTCATTGCGAGCGTAGCGTGGTAATCCCATTGGCGTAGCAGCGGTTTTAGTCGCTCGGATACCCTGCTGGGGAACTGAACCACCTAAATTGCAACGCTACCCGCTGACAACATCCCTCTTCCCTGTCATAGAACGTCCGTGCTATCATATCCTCACAGGCGATAACCGGACCGACGCCGCATCACCCACCCCGACCGGGTTCCCGTCAATCACGGCCAACACCTTTCAGCAACCAAAGTCGCTTACCCGGGCACAAGAGGACGCCTGTCCCCGACCGCTCTAATCGGAGCAGTCCCCTCGGCCACCGCGTCCGCCACAACGCGCCATGCTGGCAGGCATGGAGAATAAGAGTAAAAAAGCAAGCGCATTTCCTCCGGCCGTAGGGCTGAAAACGACAGGAACCCGGTCAACCCAAATCATCCATCGCCTGCACACCTTCAACCGACCAGGAGGCCACCCTGAACCAGCGCCGATACTGACTGACCCATCCATCATCCAGCGCCCCAACCGGGCGGCAGCCCCCATCGCCTGCCTGCTTGCCTGCCGCCCGTCAAATCCTGAAATCCTGCAACTCCCATGTCATTGCGAGGAGCGCAGCCCGCCTTTGGCGGATTGCAATCTCGTTGGGGCAACGGCTGTCGCTGCCCGGACGCCCACAATCGTTGACACCGCGCCAAGCCACTGGTAGGGTGATTCGCCGAGACTCCACCGTAGAGGGTTGCCGGCCGCTGCCGGCAGCTCTTATTTCGCTTACGTGAGGATTGCTAATGCTGAATTCGTACCGAACCGGCCCGCGCCCGCTGGCGTCTCTGCCCTGGAGGGCAACGGTCGCCATGGTTGCCATTGCCCTTTTGATGACCGTTGTGGCCGCCTGTGGCGGCAGCCCCGCTGAGCAGCCGGCCCCGCAAACGCAAACCGGCGCCGCCACCGGCGGATCCGCTCCCGCCGCCGGCGGCGGCCAAACCGCGCCGGCCGCCACTGGCCCGGAAAACACTCCCACCCCGGTGCCCCCAACTCAGACGCCTATCCCGGCGCCAGAGGTCCAGGAGGCCATCACCCTGCAAGTGGTGTGCATCAACCGCTCCTTGCGCCCCTGCGAACTCATCCGCGATTTCTACGCCCCCCACGTCGCGGAACGCACCAACGGCGAAGTAACCATCGAGATCTCTTCGTACCCCGAGCTGGGATTGGGCGGCCCCGACACCATTCGCCTGGTGGAAGACCACACCCTGGAGTTCGCCGAAATCTACTCCGGTTACGTGGGCGGCGACCTCCCGGTGATCGACGTCGGCAACCTGTGGGGACTCTCCCCCAGCAACGACGCCCACCTGGCCCTGACTGACGCCATCGAAGAGGATATGATCCGTATCCTCCGCGACGCCACCGGCGGCGAACCCGTCTTCCGCAACTACTACCCCAACCAGTACGTCTTCAGCCGCGAACCCCTGCCCGACTTGGGCTCCTACGACGCCAAGAAGATCCGCCAGCACAGCACCATCCTGGGCGACCTGCTGGCCGGCCTGGGCGCCGAGGGTCAGTTCATCGCCTTCGCCGACGTGTACACCGCCCTGGAGCGCGGCGTGCTCGACGGCGGCGTAACCGGCGGCACCCCTGGCTACGGCCAACGCTGGTATGAGGTTACCGACTACCTCTACGGCCCCATCGTCGGCTCCGTCGGCGTAACCTACGTCACCGTCAACGGCGAGAAATGGGCCCAACTGACCGAAGAGAACCGCCGTATCCTCAAGGAAGTCGGCCAGGAGTACGAGACCGAAAACCTCCGCCTGCTTAAAGAGGATTGGGACCCGGCCGGCATCACCCTCAACGTCGAAGAAGGCATGGAGTATTCCGACTTCCCCGACGACGTGAAGGCCAAGATGCGCGAGACCGCGCTTAAACTCATCATTCCCAACTGGGTCCAGCGCGCCGGCGGCCCGACTTCCGAGGGCGTCAACATCTTCAACGAGAAGGTTGGCCCCATCGTCGGCGTGGTCATCAACTCCGACGGCACCGCCAGCGAAACCACCGCCCAGGCCGCGCCCTCCGGCGACGGTGACCGCAAGGTCGGCAACGTAAGCATCAGCATCGTCGACTCCCCCAACGGCGGCAATGAAGCCATTGCCGCCACCGCGTGCGACGGCGAAACCGCCGCTACGGTGCCCGATGTCCACGGCGGCGGCAGCCCCTCCGGGAAGTCCTGCGGCCAGGAAAGCGGCATCAACTTCAATTTGACCCCGCTGGTTTCCCAAGGCGAGAAGTTTGAGATGCAAATGGCCTGCATCAACCGCACCCTGGTTGACTGCGGCTTGGCCATCGGCAACTACGCGGAGACCGAGGACATCGGCTTCGTGGAACGGGTCAAGCGCCGGACCAACGGGCAGGTTATCTTTGAAGTCTCGTCATTCCCCGAATTGGGCATCGCCGGCCCTGACTCGCTGCGCCTCATCGAGGACGGCACGCTGGACTCAGCGCAGATTTACTCCGGCTACGTGGGCGGTGACTTCCCCATCATGGACATGAGCAACCTGTGGGGCCTCTACCCGACCCAGGCCGCGCAGCTGGCCGTCATTGACGCCATCCAGCCCAAGATGGCCGAAGTCACCGAGCAGAACGGCGGCATCCAAGTGGCCTACATGATGACGGCTCACAACTACATCTTCGCCAAGCCCCAGGTGGACAACCTGGAGAAGTTGCAGGGCCTGAAAGTCCGCAGCCACAGCACCGTGCTCAGCGACCTGCTCTCCGGCATGGGCGCCGAGCCGCAGTTCATCGCCTTCGCCGACGTGTACACCGCCCTGGAGCGCGGCGTCATCGACGGCGCCATCTCCTGCGGTTCCTGCGGACACGGCCTGCGCTGGTACGAAGTGGCCGATTACCTGGTCGGCCCTATCGTCTCCGTGGGTCACAGCTGGTTCTCCATCAGCGAAAACCGCTGGAACGCGATGCCCAAAGACCTCCAGAACATCATCCTGGAGGAGGGCGCGCGCCACGCCTACCTCAACCGGCAACTGCTCTTTGAGCATTTCGCCCCCAACGCCATCAACTCCAACATCGAACGGGGCATGACGCTGGTCGAGTTCACCGACGAGATGAAGGACGCCCAGCGCCAGTCCGCCATCCAAAACGTGGTTCCGGGCTGGGTTGACCGGGTGGGTGGCCCCACGTCGGAAGCCGCGGTCATCTTCAACGACCTGGTCGCGCCCATCGTCAAGGTGCAAATCAACCCGGACGGCACCGCTTCGGCCACCGAATAATCCGGCCGGGGATTCATTGCTCATAGGGTGGGGCGGATTTCCGAATCCGCCCCACCCCTTTTATTGACATTTCGTCATTCCGGCCTACCTCGTCATTCCCGCGAAAGCGGGAATCCAGAGCCCTGCGCAATAAAGACGTTTTGACAACCGTAATTCCCTCAAATAAACTTGCGCCCGGCATAAATCCAGTCCGCCGCAACGCTAAAAGTAGCACCCAAACACCAACCGGAGGGAATATGAGCAAGACCAGTATTGATCGATTCCGTAAAACCGGATTGAGGTTCCTGCTGCCGGCCGTGCTGGCCGCCATGGTCGTTGGCCTGCTGGCCTGCGGCGGTGGCGCGCCGCCCGAGCCCGCAGCGCCGTCCGGCGCCGCCGCCACCAGCGGGAGTGCCCCGGCCGCCGGCGGGCAGTCCGCTCCGGCGCCGGCCCAACCCACCGCGGCCTCCGCCAGCGATACGCAATTGCAGACCCAGGGCGAGAGTTTCGAGTTCCAGCTGGTGTGCATCAACCGCAACGTCGCCGGCTGCGAACTGGTCAACAGCTACTTCATACCGGAAATCGCCAAGCGCACCAACGGCCAGCTCACTTTTACCCTGTCATCGTTCCCCGAGCTCGGCATCGCCGGCCCCGACACCCTGCGCCTTATCGAGGACAATACCCTGGAAGTCGGCGAAGTCTATAGCGGTTACGTCGGCGGCGACCTCCCGTTGCTGGACATCGGCAACCTCTGGGGCCTGTCGCCCAGCGAAGCGGCCCACCTGGAGTTGACCGACGCCATCCACGATGACCTGGTGGCGGTTCTCAAGGAGACCACCGGCGGCCAGCCCATCATGCGCCAGTATTACCCCAACCAGTTCATCTTCAGCCGGGAAGAGCTGGACAGTCTGGACCAGTTCGAGAACAAAAATATCCGCCAGCACAGCACCATCCTGGGCGACTTGCTGGCCGGTCTCGGCGCCGAAGGGCAGTTCGTCGCCTTTGCCGACGTGTACACCGCCCTGGAGCGCGGCGTCCTCGACGGCGGCGTAACCGGCGGCGAACCGGGCCACAGCCAGCGCTGGTACGAGGTTACCGAATACCTGTACGGCCCTATCGTTGGTTCCGTGGCGGTGGCCTACTACACCATGAGCGGAGACTCCTGGAACCGGCTGCCCCCCGATATTCAGCAGATTACGCTGGAGGTCGGCCGGGATTATGAGGAACTCGCCCGCAAGACGCTCATTGAAGAATGGAACCCCTTCAGCGTGTCCGCCAACGTGGAATCGGGCATGATCCACCGGCCCTTCAGCGACGAGGTCCAGACCAAGATGCGCGAGGTGGCACTGGAAGTCATCCTGCCCAACTGGGTGCAGCGCACCGGAGGCCCCGACAGCGCGGCGGCCCAGCTCTATAACGAGAAGGTCGCTCCCATCATCGGCGTGGCCATCAACCCCGACGGCACCGCCAAAGAACTGGACGGCATGATGACGGCCCAGGAGACCGAGCTGGTTTCCCAGGGCGAAGAGATTGAGATCCAACTCGTTTGCATCAACCGCACCGGCAACCCCTGCACCCTCATCTACTCCACCGAGGAGGAGCAGGGCATTGACGGCTTCATCGAGCGCGTTCGCGACCGCACCGAGGGACAGGTCGATTTCCAGATCAGTTCCTTCCCCGAGCTTGGCTTGGCCGGCCCGGACTCCCTGCGCCTCATCGAAGACCGCACCATGGAGCTGGCCGAAATCTACTCCGGCTACATCGGCGGCGACCTGCCCATCATCGACATGGCGAACCTGTGGGGCCTGTACCCCGACTCGGAAACTAACTTCGCCGTCATTGACGCCACCCGCGATGACGTTCACCGCATCATTGAGACGCAGTCCAACGGCATCGTCATCATGGAAAACTACTACGAAAGCAACTACTACTTCTCGTCCAAAGAGCTGCGGACGCTGGCCGACTTTGAAGACCTGAAAACCCGCAGTCACAGCACCGTGCTCAGCGACCTGCTGGACGGGATGGGCGCCGAACCGCAGTTCATGGCCTTCGCCGACGTGTACACCGCCCTGGAGCGCGGCGTGCTGGACGCCGCCGTGTCCTGCGGCACCTGTGGCTCCGGCGTGCGCTGGTACGAGGTTACGGACTACATGGTCGGCCCCATCGTCGCCATCGGCGTAACCTGGATTACCATGAACAAGGAAGTATGGGACTCCATACCCGCCGACCTCCAGGCCATCATCAAGGAAGAGGGCGAGCGTCACCAGCGCACTTCCCGCGAGTGGGTGGAAACCGTCTGGGCTCAGGAGGGCATCGACGAAAACACCGAGGGCGGCATGGAGTACATCGAGTTCTCCCCGGAGATCCAGGACGCCCTCTTCGAGGCCGGCCGCAACAACGTGCTGCCCCGCTGGGTGGAGCGCACCGGCGGCCCCAACAGCCAGGCCGTGCAAATCTACAACGAGAAGGCCGCCCCCATCATCGGCGTCCGCGTCGGCGCCGACGGCCAGGCGGAGGACATCAACTAGCGCTCAATGAATGTTCAAGCGTAGGGGCGAATAATCATTCGTCCCTACCTTTACCCGTTTGGTCGATGTTTCTGGCAACCCCCTCCAATCCGCTCCGAGACGCCCGGGCTGCCGCCGCCACGTCCTCGTACTCCGGCGTCGCGCTGACCACCTCGCCGCCCAGCCACTTGCGCTTCACCCGCATCGGGCCGTGCTCCGTATCCACCGTCACGACGTCCCGCTCCGCCACGTAGCGGCCCACCGGGCGGACCCGGACGCCCAGGGTTGGGGTGTCGCGCAGGAAGACTTCAGCAAGTCGGCTTTCCAACGGTGCCGGCCCCAATGCCGACAGCAGCACCCCGGGGCGGTTCTTCTTCATCTGAATCGGCGTGTGCCATACGTCCAACGCGCCGGCCTCGAAGAGGCGTTCCATGGCGAACCCCAGCTGCTCGCCGGTGGCGTTGTCCAAGTTGGTCTCCAGCAGGATTACGTTGTCCTGCCAACGGGCGACGGGCGGTGATTGCCGCGCTTCGCTCGCAATGACCGGGGCGGTCTCCCCCAGCCAGAGGCGGAGCACGTTGGGGAAGGCTGGCGGGTTCTTGCCGCCAATGCCCACGCCGATGCGTTCCAGCGTCATGGCCGGCTGGCGGTACTCGCTGGCCAGGGTGGTTATCAGGGCCGCGCCGGTGGGTGTCGTCAACTCGCCGGCATTGGCGTGAAAGGGACGCTCCGGGGCAACGGGCGCGCCGGCGGCGGCGATGATTTCCAGCGTGGCCGGCGCTGGGTTGCTGTAGCCGCCGGGCCGGCGCGGGCCGGTGGCCTCGCCCAGCACCAACGGCGCAGCGTAGATACGCTGGATGCCGAGCCGTTCCAGGCCGTGAACGACGCCCACCACGTCAACCAGCGTGTCGGCGGTGCCCAACTCGTGCAGGTGGATCTGGTCGGGGTCGCCGCCGTGGACCCGTGCCTCGGCGGCGAACAGCGTCTTGAGGACGGCGGTGGCGCGGGCGCGGGTTTGTTCCGACAGGGCGGACGCATTGGCCACCGCGTCCAGCATCTGCTGCGGCGAATAGCGCGGCGCGGCGGACACGTCCACCAGGGCGCGGGCGCCGCGAACCTCGCAGCGGGTTTCGTCGGCAGTGTCAATCTGAACGCCGGGAATGTCCAGGGCGGTTACAGCATCGCGGACCGCATCGACGGGCAGACCGGCATCAAGCAACGCGCCCAGGAGCATATCGCCGCTGGCGCCGCCGACGGACTGGATGTAGGCGGTTGTCATCGCCGCTGCTTTGAGCTGTCGGTCCGCAGCACGTCGTTCAAGCTGCCGGAGCGCAGCCCGCTCAAATCCAGCGACACCCACAGGTAGCCTAACGCTTTCAGTTGCCGCGTTATTTCATCTCGGTGGGCGAAGGCCAGCTCCATTTCATCGGCTCCCACCTCAATCCGGCACAGCTTGTCGTGGTGACGGGCGCGGACTTCGCGGAGGCCCAGGTCGCGCAGGATGTCCTCGGCGGCCTCGATGCGGTTGAGCGACTCTATTGTTACCGGCGTGCCGTAGGGGATGCGGGAGGACAGGCAGGGCTGCGCCGGCTTGTCCCACAGGGGGACGCCCAGCCAGCGGGCGGCGGCGCGCACCTGGGCCTTGTCCATCTCCGCCTCCACCATGGGACTGCGGATGTTGTGCTCGGCGGCGGCGGTCATGCCGGGGCGGTAGTCGCCCAGGTCGTCGGTGTTGGCGCCGTTGGCAATCCAGGCGTAGCCTTCGGCGGCGGCCAGGGCAGACAACTGGTCGTACAGCTCCGTCTTGCAGAAGTAGCAGCGCTGGGGCGAGTTGGCGACGTAGCCCTCGCGTTGCAGTTCGTCGGTACGGATGACGCGGTGGTTGAGGCTGAATTGGCCGGCGATGGCCTCGGCGTCGGCCAAATCGCGGGCGGCCAGAGCGGGAGAGACGGCGGTGACGGCCAAAGCGCGGCTACCCAGCGCGCGTTGGGCGGCCACCGCCAGGAGGGTGCTGTCCACGCCGCCGGAGCAGGCGACGATAACGGATTCCATGTCGCGCAGGATGGACTCCAAGCGTGGCAGGCAATCGGGTTGTGTCATAATGTTTGCCGGGTTCCTATTTTGCATGGATGTACAGGATAGAATAGACAGGATTACCGGGTTCCGCAAGGATTCGAGGATTTACGATGACGGTGCAGAGCATCAGCGCGATTACGCTGGCAGTGCGGGATATGGCCCGCGCGGTGGCGTTCTACCACGATGGGGCCGGCATACCCATCCTGTACGGCGGGCCGGACGCCTCTTTCACGTCGTTGAGCGTGGGCAACGGCTATCTTAACCTGATCCTGTCCGCCGACGCCGAAGTGCGCTGGTGGGGCCGCTGCATCCTGTACGTGGACGACGTGGACGCCCACCACCGCCGGATGATCGACGCCGGATATTCGCCGGACACCACGCCGGCAGACGCGCCCTGGCGGGAACGCTACTACCATATCACCGACCCGGACGGGCACGAGATTAGCTTTGCCAAACCACTGGGGTAGCAGGTTTTGGCATTTACATCGATGACAGGACGAACAGGATAGGGAAGTGGTCTCTGTCTAACCCGCTGCCACGAATTCGCGGAGTAGTGCTTTGTGACTGTCGAGATTCGAGAGGTCCGGGTGATTCGTCTTCCCGTGAGAGAGTTTGTCTAAGAACATCAGCAGGCTCCGAGCATTGTGGAGATGATGGTCTTTCCACCATTGTGAGCACACGTAGAATCTGCCCCCATACAGGTCTGCCCAATACCTGCTATGACCATTGACCTTCCTTCCTTGCTCACGTTCCCTCAGGAGAGCATGGTTGCCTATTTTGAGGGATAGTTGATCGCGGCAATACTGATGATCCAGCAAGTTGTGCAGATGGTCGTCGTCAAGAAGTGATGAACAGTCATCAAATAAGGTTCGCATCATGCCGCGCACCAAGTCCTGCAATTGTGTTCCGGTCGCCTCAGTTTGTGGAGCGGGCCTTTCTTGAGGGAGTTGGCTACTTCGGGGTTGCACTTTGGGTGCGTCGTAGAGGTTGAGGAGTTTGGCTGAGCGCACGAACAGTTCGGAAGTATCTGCGACCGTATCCGCCTTTTCCAACGTTTGCCGGATGATTTGCTCGTCACAATCTTCGTTGGTGACCAAGTGCCAGAGTACATCATTGTACTGTTCTCGCAGGGCAACGAAGTTGTCCTCTAATGGTGCCTGTGTCCCTGGACGCACCTTTGGTGAAACAAAGTAGATGTGAAACTTGGTTTCCTGAGGATGATATGCGGCCAACAGGATGTAAGCGCGCAGCATTTTCTTCAGCACCCGATTAGCAGCGCCGCCCCCATAGCTCAACCCGTTTTCGTGGAAAGCGACGTCCATGGCATGAATGCCGCCATCCTGGTCAATCCCCAAGACGTCGATTTCGCCTTGCTGTATGAATTGCCCTACGCTATCGTTTTGCTTGAAAACTTTGCCGTCCCTATCGAACCGCTGGCGCATTTGCTGGAACAGATCTTCCAGTTCTGCGTCGGTTTTGCGCTTCGTCCAATGCTCTGACGATTTCCAATTGGTTTGCACCAGCCAGCATCGCTTGACGTGCCGCAAGTAGGAATAGCAGAGCGATTCGCCGATTTCTATCTTCATGGCTTCTCCTCCATTTTTGCGGCTTACCGCTTTCACAACTCCAGCCCGTACAGGTACAGCGTCAGGCTGAGGAGGGTTGTCGGTACATTGCCCTGCTTCGGCGCCTTGATTGCATAGCAGGCGTCGCGGTCGGAAATGATCGCACGTGAATAAAGCTCCGTGCCGGTCGGATAAATCCGTGTCCAATGCGCCGAGTCCGACCCCTTGGGCCCGCCACAACGGTTGACGTTCGCAGTACCCACATACCCCGTAGAACGCGCCGTCCAGCGGTCCATCCAGGGAGCCAAAATCCTCACCACCCGCCTCTCGAAGGGCGACAAGTTGCGCCGGTTCCGAAGCCGGCCGGCTAACCGAGTGCATCCTACCCGTTCTCTTGGTTCAAATCCTAGGATTCTTTGTAGCGTTCCAGGATTGCCTCGAGATTTGCCAGAAAACGCGCGTCCTCCGCGGCCCGCGGGCCGGATAGCTCTACCCGGTCAACGATTTGCCGCAGCCGCCGGATTTCCGCTTGCCGCTCTTCCTCCTCTCGCTCGTCCGCCCTCGGTCCCTCACCCCGCAGCCGGCGCAACGCCTGCGCAGCTTGGGCCGTTGGTTCATCGGTGGGCTCATCAACTCCCATGAATACGCGCAGGATCTCATCCGCCGTCCACCCTTCAATGTCCTCGGTGTTGGCGCTGGCGGTGATGACGCCGTTCTCATCCCGGTCGAGCAAATGGACCTGCCCCGCCTTTAAGCCGGCCACGACAAAGGGCGAGTGCGTGGTGGCGAAAATCTGCAAGCCGGGGAAATGGTCCAGCAGGGCTGGTATGACGCGCCGCTGCCAGGTGGGATGCAGGTGGTTCTCGATTTCGTCGATGAGCAGGATGGCCGGCTGCTTCTCCCAACCAACTCGGTATCGGTAATGGTGAACCATCTTTAGTGCCAGGAGCCACACCCACATGAGCGTTCCTTGTGAACCCGCGCTCAGATTGCCGGCGTACAGTTCATCGTTGAGCCATGCACCAGAGTCGACCGTCGTAACGCCCATCCCGTAATGAGTCACAGGGGTATGGTCCCTGAAACCCCTAAGCATGACGCCCTTCCCTGGTTCTACAAAATCACGTGGATTGCTGCTTGTGATTATCTCGCTACAGATATTGCGCGCACATTGCAATCCCAGTTCGTTCGCAGTGGCAAACTGCTGCTGGATATTGCCCAATCCCTCTTCGACCGCCATGTCAAACAACTGACCTTCCGGAATCTGGCCGGCAACGGCTGCTCGAACTACCATTGCGTCGAATGCGTTGGGGATCCTGTAACTGCCGGTGGCCACTAAAGGCTCAAAAATAGATTGTTGTACAATTTGCGGATCTACGGGTTGAGATTCATCCACATCGCCGTATACATCCGCTTGTTCCGGCAAGTTCAGCCGAGTTGCCCCAACATAGACAAAAGGGGTTTCATCCCATTTTGGTGCGGGTGGTTCGCCATCATCAAGATCCGCCCGTTCACCGTGTTCCGCTGGCCAATCCGGGCTTGCTGAAAGCTCCTGTCGACCGAAATCACCGACATAATATACGCACCTATACGGCGGGCCTGACGGAATTTTTGACAGACCAAGTAGTAAGGCGGTTTTTCCTACCGCATTCGGTCCGATGAACACGTTCACCTGCTCATCAAACTTGAACTCCACCTGATCAGTGAACGGCGAAATTCCCTCAATCGTCATCCCCGTAATATACATCGTCGCCACCTCCTTGCCATCCAATATTACCAAAACTGCCGCTGGCGAGCGCAGCGCACCGCCTACAGCTCCAGCCCGTACAGGTACAGCGTCAGGCTGGTGTGGGGGAAGGCGTGGTCTTCCAGCTCGTGGTAGCCGCGATGCCGGAGGAAGGCGATGGCGGCGGTCATGTGGTTGGCGGTCCAGACGATGGCGCGGGCGTAGCCGGCGTCCCGGCAGAAGGCTTCGGCGCAGTCCAGCAGTTGCGAAGCCACACCCTGCCGGCGGGCGCTGCGATCCACGGCCAGGCGGCGGATTTCCGCTTCCTCGTCGTCCCGCCGGTAGGCGCCGATGCAGCCCACGGGCCGGCCGTCCAGTTCGGCGATCCAGAAGTTGCTGCCCCGCCGTTGCAGGTAGCTCCGCTCCACGTGGGCCAGGTCGTGGTTGAGCGCCCCTTCGATATATTCGTGGAACCCCTCCCGGTCGGCATCGTTGCGCTGATAGCTTTCGGCGGAGTCGTCCTGGGCGTGGGCGAACAGCTCGCGGACGGCTTCGGCATCGTCGGGTTGAAACTGACGGATGACGATCATAGCGGCGCTACGTGTTGACCAGGAAGTTGATGATGTCGCCGTCCTGGACCGGGTAGGTTTTGCCCTCGGAGCGCAGTAGCCCTTCCTTGCGGCCCTGGGCCATGCTGCCGCAGGCGTAGAAATCATCGTAGGCGATGACCTCGGCGCGGATGAAGCCTCGCGTGAAGTCGGTATGGATGACGCCGGCGGCGTTGACGGCGGGCATACCGCCGGGGACGCTCCACGCCCGCACCTCGTCGTCGCCGACGGTGAGGAAGGACACCAGGCCCAGCGTATCGTAGCTGGCCCGTATCACCTGGGACGTGGCCGGCTCGCCCAGGTCGAAGTCGGCGCGGAACTCGTCGGCTTCGTCGGCTTCCATCATCGCCAACTCCGCCTCGATGCGCGCGCTGATACTGACCTCGCCCATGCCGGCGGTCAGGTCGGCATCGAGGTCCAGGTCGGCGATGCCGATGTCGTCCGCGCCTTCGTCGGTGTTGAAAACGGCGATCACGTTTTTGTCGGTCAACAGTTGATAGTTGACCAGTATCGCCCGCTCCGAATCGGTGAAGGTCTGCCGGCGAACGGGGATGCCGTTTTCCAGGCCGGCGCGGGCCTTGTCCACTGTTTCCTTGTGGCGGGCCATGGCAGGACGGTCGGCGGGTTTGGTCTTGTTGAACTGCTCCGCCAGGCGGGTGGATGCCCGGTCCAGTACCTCCAGGTCGGCGAAGGATAACTCACCCAGCATGGACTCCAGGTCCCGGGCCGGATCGACCTCGCCGGTCGGGTGGGGCGCCGTGTCGTTATGAAAAGCTCGCACGACGATGACGAAGGCGGTGGCGGCCTGGAGGATGTTGCGGTAGCGTCCGCTGATGCCCTGGGAACGGGCCATCCCCTCCGGACCCGGCAGATCGGTGTAGCGGATCTCCGCCGGCACGATTTTGCGGGGATGGTAGATGATCCCCAGGCGCTCCAGGCGCGGGTCGGGGACTTTGACCACGCCGAGGCGCATTTCGGTGGGGCTGCCGGAAGCGCCGCTGGTGTCGGATTTGCCCAGGGTAAGGGCGTTGAAAAGGGTGGTTTTGCCGGATTGGGGGAGGCCGATGATTACGATGTCCATGAGATCTATCGAGTGAGCGCTATCCTGGTTCCTCTTCGGATTCTTTGAGCAAGGCGTTGACTTCCTCACGGGTCAGATTCACTTGAATGGAGCCATCGGCGCGACCGCCACGTCGGGCCAAAGTCGTGATTACGCTTCGTCGGCCGGCTTCCTTGTACTTCTTGATTGCTGCTGGAATCAGTAGCACCATGCGACCAAGCACCTCCAGAAGGATTGCGACCAGCAGGGCGGAACCTGCTGATGCGCCGAAAATGGCGGCCAGCCAAAATATGCCGTCTTCGGCAGCCAAGCGTTGCCAGTAACGTCCCAACCCAGCCGCCACGCCGCCGACATAGACGGCGTAATAGACCAGCCAGTAGTTTCTGGCTACCTGCTTGACGAACTCCATTGTAGCACGGGGACGGTGGACGGTTAGCCGGTTGCCAGCACCACCGTTCCGGTTGACGAGAGGGAGCCGCCCGTCCCGTTGACCATGCTGGTGGCAGCCGACTGGTCGGAGGAACCCTTGCGATAGACTTGCCGCTCGCCGCACTCGCCGCGCAGCTGCCGGACCGCCTCCACCAGCAGGAAGCTGCCATACATCCCGGGGTGGGAGTAGGACAGGCCGCCGCCGTTGGTGTTGAGAGCGAAGTCGCCGCCGGGCGCGGTGCGCTGGTTTGCCACGAAGTCGGGGCCTTCTCCCGGCCCACAGAAGCCCAGGCCCTCGATGGTCACCAGGGTGGTGTAGGTGAAGGAATCGTAAATCATCGTCAGGTCGATGTCGTCGTGGGTGAGGCCGGCCCGTTCCAGCGACCGGGGGCCGGTTTCCCGGGACCAGGTGGAGGTGTGATCCTGCATGAAACTGATGAGGTTGTGGTCGTGGCCCTCGGCGGCGCCCAGCACCCACACCGGCTCCCTGGCGCAGTTGCGGGCTTTTTCGGCGGTGGTAACGATGATTGCCGCGCCGGAGTCGGTGACCAGACAACAATCGAACAGATGGAAAGGCCAAGCCACCCACCGGGAGTTGTGGTAGTCGTCGAAGGACATGGGCGTGTCGTGCATATAGGCCACCGGGTTGAGGTTGGCCCACTTGCGCGTGGATACGGCGATTTCGGCCAGGGCCTGGCGGGTGCGGTCCTCGCCGTACTCGTGCATATAGCGGGTGCAGGCCATGGCGTAGTTGATGGGTTGGCCAATCATGCCGTAGGGAGTTTCGTATTGTGCGACGGGCAGGTTCCGATCCGGCGGCACCGGGACGCGGGTGGAGCGTCCGGCCTGGCCGTGGGTGATCAGCACGGTGTCGCAGTAACCGGCGCGGATGGCGGCGGCGGCGTGGGCCACGTGGATGACGAAAGAGGAGCCGCCCACCGAGGTATTGTCCGTAAAGGACGGCTGCACGCCAAAGTATTCGGCAGTGGCCAGGGTGCTGAATCCGGCGGTCATGAGGCCGTTGACGTCCGACATCGACAAGCCGGCGTCGGCCAGCGCGTTATGGGCGGCCTCGGCATGGTGCTGGAGGGACGATTTGTTGGGCACATTGCCCATCTCGTCTGATTCAGCGACGCCGACGATGGCGATGTCGCGTTCACGTTGTGCGGTGCTGGCCATGGAACTGCCCTCCGGTATTCGTCTTTGGCGATTTCAAGCCTACCGATGGTACAACATTCGTTGCGGCCCTACAATCGCCGAATATCCCTCGGTAGCGTTGCAATTTAGGTGGTTCAGTTTCCCAGCGGGGTATCCGAGCGGCTAAAACTGCTGCTACGCCAACGGGATTGCCACGCTACGCTCGCAATGACAAAAACCAAACCACCTAAAACGGAACGCTACCATATCCCTCGCGCGTACCTGCTATCCGGGGGCGGAATGTCAGAAGCAGGATTTCCCGGATTTGACGGATTATCAGGATTGAGATCATCCGACGGCAGCGTCGCACCCAATCCGGCACATCCTATAAATCCGGTAAATCCTGCTTCTGACAAGCTACCCAAATGGCTCACGCGTACCCAGTTTGGCATCGCGAGGAGCGCAGTCCGCCGCGGGCGGATGGCGATCTCGTTCCGGGAGCGACGTTCGTTACCTCGACGAGATTGCCGCGCTGCGCTCGCAATGACAGTTTGGGGAAGATTGCCGCGCTGCGCTCGCAATGACAGTTTGGGGAAGATTGCCGCGCTGCGCTCGCAATGACAGTTTGGGGAAAGTGGGTACGCGTGAGGCATCGCGTCGCTCAGTCAGCGGGATTGCCGCGTGGTTCGACCGGCTCACCAGGAGCGGCGGCGCGGTAGTTGTTGGGGTTTTCCTCCTTTGGTTGGTCGGTGGTTTGATTGGTTTGCTGATTTCGGGTTCGGGGGTTCGGGTTGTCGGCGCTACGGCCAGAGAGCGTTTTTGCGAATTGAACTCCTAGGTTTGCGCGTGCTGACCGCTCCATGCCCGGCCCCGCCTGGATTCCGGTGCGCCACAGGCGCATCTGCGACACGCCACAGGCGCATCTGCGACGCGCCACAGGCGCATCTGCGACACGCCACAGGCGCGTCTTCGACACGCCACAGGCGCATCTGCGACTTTCGCCGGAATGACCCCGTGTCAAGCACGGGGCAGGCTGGGGGCAGAGGGCGACCCTCGCGCAGCGGTGGTGAGACCCGCCGTACTGGTCTATGCGGTACCGGGGATATTACCGGCCTTTGCGATAGCCAGCGGTGCAGAAGATCCGACGTGCTGTCCGCCACAGGCGCATCTGCGACCATGTACGGTGGCAGCGGTTGACCGTGATTACCCGAACCCTGTGAACCCGATATTCAGATGTTGGCGTCGGGTGTTGGGCCGTGGCCTTGGGCTTGCCGCCCGACTGATAGGTATAGTGTAGGGAACGGATGTGCGGTTGCGCAAGGGGCGGGTGTCACTCGATAGCGTTGCAATTTAGGTGGTTCAGTTTCCCAGCAGGGTATCCAAGCGACTAAAAACTGCTGCTACGCCAACGAGATTGCCACGCTGCGCTCGCAATGACAAAAACGAAACCACCTAAAACGGAACGCTACCGTGTCACTCACGCGTACCTACTTTGTCATTGCGAGGAGCGCAGTCCGCCACAGGCGGATGGCGATCTCGTTCCGGGAGCGACGTTCGTTACCTCGACGAGATTGCCGCGCTGCGCTCGCAATGACAGTTTAGGGAAAGTGGGTACGCGTGAGGCGGGTGTCATTGTATAGGCGCCGGCTTTTGGGGATCGTCAGAAGCAGGATGGTCAGGATTTGAAGGATTGGCAGGATTGGGGCCTTGCAACGGCAGAGATTTCCCTAATCCCATCAATCCCGCCAAATCTGGCGCATCCTGCTTCTGACATTGCTCCCTTCGCAAGTGGGTATGCGTGAGCCGTATATCCCGAGGTAGCGCCCCGTTCAAACGTTTGATCACGACAGCGGGTCTGCCGGCGCGGATAGCGGCAACAGACTGTGCTAAAATGAGGCCAGATTTCGCTTGTTGCGAATGCCCGCCGGGTGGGGAAATGCCACACAATTTCTGGATGATCAACTGCAACGAGCAGAACTACAACATCACCCGCGATCTGGGGTTCACCAAGCAGGGGCTGAAGGCTGAATACCGCCGGAAAGTACAGCGCGTCGAGCCGGGCGACCGAATCATCTACTACGTGACCGGCGCCCGGGTATTCACGGCCACCGCGACTGTGACGCGTGGCTACGAGGAGGTCAGCTCCGGCCCGTGGATCAAGGAGGGCAAGACCGCCTGGCCTTACCACATTCGCATCAAACCCGACGTGGTCCTTGACGCGGAGCAGTACATCAACGCCGGACTGCTGGCCTATCGCCTCGAATACGTGCGCAAATGGCCGCCGGAAGACTGGTACATGGCCTTCCAGGGCAACCTTCATCTGCTGTCCAAGAACGACTTCTTCCTGCTGGAAACGGAGATGCTCAAGCTGCGCGACGGCCGGGATCAAGCCCTGCTACAGATCGACGCCGAGCTCGCCGCAGAAGAAGAGCGATCAAATTCCCAGCGTGAGCGACGCCGGCGAGCGCCCAACCGAAACGCCGGCCGGACGCCGCGATCCAGGGGCGGCGAGCAAGACGAAGAGCGGACTCAATCAAAAGAGGAAACTCCGGTCGCGCTGGGCGAAGAGGGACAATCTTCCGCTGAGAGCGCCCGGCCCAACGGGAGGCAACGGCGCAACTCCCGCCCGCGTTCCGGTAGCCGCCGTCCTGCTGCTGACCCGCAACCGTTCTACGACAGCGGGTAGGAACGCTCCGCCTCGGCCAACGTTCCCCGGATTTCGGCGAGTACCCCGGCGTCCGACTCGGTGTCAGCGGCGATGCCCAGGATCTCCCGCGCGTCGCCGCTTCCAATCCGGCCCAGCGCCCATGCCGCATGGCTACGCACCACCGGCGCGCCAGTCTGCAACGCTTGGGACAGCGCGGGAACGGCGTCGGCGTTGCCCAGGTTCCCCAGAGCCACGCAAGCGTTGCGCTGCATACCTTCTCGTTTGGCTCGCATGATCGGCGTGCCGGCAAAACGCCGGCGGAACTCCTCCTCGTTCATTTCCAGCAACTCAACCAGGTCAACGGCGGACAGGTCTCGCCGCCCGAAATTCGGATCGCTGGTTGCCTTGGCCTTGCGGTTAACCGGGCAAACTTCCTGGCAGATGTCGCAGCCGAATACCCAGTTGCCCATCTCCTCGCGCAATTCCAGCGGTATGTCGCCCTTGTGCTCGATGGTCAGGTAGCTGATGCAGCGGCGGTTGTCCACCACGTAGGGCGCAACGATGGCGTCGGTGGGGCAGGCCGGAATGCAGCGGGTACACTGGCCGCAGGTTTTGCCCAGGGGGGCGTCGGGAGTCAACGGCAGGTCGGTGATCAACTGACCGAGGAGTATCCAGGAGCCGTAGGTGGGATTGAGGATGTTGCCGTTCTTGCCGAACCAGCCCAGGCCGGCGCGGGCGGCGGCGGCGCGGTCCAGCATGGGGCCGTCGTCCACGTACCAGCGGGCCGCGAACTTGTCGCCCAGCTGCTCCTGCATATCCAGAACCATCCGGCGCATCCGGCGTTTCATCACCCGGTGGTAATCGCGGCCCCGGGCGTAGCGGGCGATTTGACCATGGCCGGGCGAGGGTTCCGCCGCTTCAGCCGGCCGGTAGCTCCAGCCCAGGGAGATGACGGAGCGGGCGCCGGGCAACAGTTCATGGGGGCTGGAACCGCGGCGCACCCTCTCCTCGGTGAACCAGGGCAGGCCGTCCATGAGGCCGTCGGCAATGCGGCGCAGCGCGATTTCCCGGTCGGGGACGAACTCGTCGGCGGTGGTTACGGCAACCAGGTCGAAACCGACTTCGCCCGCCGTCTCGTCAACCAAACGGCGCAGGTGTGCCGGGTCAACGCTGTTGTCTGTGGCCAGGGTCACAAATTTTCACCCTGATACTGACCGCGATAGCCATGGGAATCCGCCCCGTTCAGCGGCAAGAATACCAGTTGCGCAACCCTCGCGTTGCGCTGGAGATGCAGACCGACCGGATGGTGAACGACAAGGAGGGCCTGGGAGCGTCCGCTGTAGCCGGCGTCCCAGACGGCGGTGTGCAGAGCCACGCCCATGCGGAGCAGGCTGGAGCGGGGCCGGCCCAGCGCCATCAGCCAGCGAGGCAGGTTGACCACTTCGTTGAAGGTTATCCGGTAAGGGCCGGGCGTGAGACGCCACCAATCATCCCGGTAAAAGTCGGTTTCATCGGGTTGGGGCAGCCGCCGGTCTTCGTCCAGTACGCCGAGAGCCGCGTCGCCGGATGCGGCGCGGATGCTGGCCACGCCTCGAACCGTCAGGTCAAACCCATTGGGCTGGAGCTGACTAGTGAGGTCAACGCATTCGGAGACCAGCGGCAAAGCGGCCGCGCCGCTGATGAGCGCGGCGATGGCGTCGCGGTTGAGGGCGCCGGTGTAAGCCTTTTCATCAGAGGACATGGCAATTCAGCAAACGGCCCGCCGCCATGGATTTGCCAAGGTGCGGCGGGCCGGCGTGTGGTCCCTTTGGGGTTAGTCGTGCATGAAGTCCTGGATGTCGGCGGGCAGCGGTTCGTACCTGGGAATCTCGGTGATAATGGCCTGGGTAGTGAGCAGCATACCGGCCACGGAGCCGGCGTTTTGCAGGGCGGAGCGGGTTACCTTGGCCGGGTCAATGATGCCCCGCGCCACCAGGCCGGTGTACTCACCCCGGTCGGCGTCGAAGCCGTAGTCGCCCTCGCCGTTGCGCACGTGCTCCACGATGACGTCGCCCTTGTGCCCGGCGTTGTCGGCGATGGTGTAGAGCGGCGCTTCCAGGGCCTCCCGCACCAGGCGGATGCCCACAGCCTCGTCGCCGGACGCGCTGTGCAGCAGATTGTCCAGGGTGGCCTGGGCGCGGAGCAGGGATACGCCACCGCCGGGTATCACGCCTTCTTCAACGGCGGCGCGGGTGGACGCCAGAGCGTCTTCGGTGCGGCTCTTGCGCTCGTTGAGTTCCGGTTCGGTGGCCGCGCCGACCTTGATGACGGCGACGCCGCCGGCCAGGTTGGCCAGACGCTCCTGCAACTTCTCGCGGTCGTAATCGGAGGTGGTGTCCTCGATCTGGACGCGGAGTTCAGCAACGCGACCGGTGATGTCGTCCTCGTGGCCGCGGCCCTCTACGATGGTGGTTTCGTCCTTGGAGGCGACCAGGCGGCGCGCCGAGCCCAGGTTTTCGATGGAGATGTCTTCCAGGCGCATTCCGGCGTCGGTGGTGATCACCGTGCCGCCGGTCATGATCGCCAAGTCCTCGAGCAGGGCCTTGCGGCGCTCGCCGAAGCCGGGGGCTTTGACGGCCAGGCTACTGATGGTGCCGCGCAACTTGTTGACCACGAGGGTGGCCAGGGCCTCGCCTTCCACGTCCTCGGCGATGATGACCAGGGGACGCCGGCCGCCCTGGGCCACGGCTTCCAGGGCGGGAACCACATCGGCTGCCGAAGAGAGTTTCTGGTCGGTGAGCAGGAAGAGGGGTTCGTCCAGGGAGGCCTCCATGCGGTCAACGTCGGTCACGAAGTGGGGCGACAGGTAGCCGCGATCCAGGCGCATACCTTCCACCACTTCCAACTCGTCGGTGAGGCCGCGGCTCTCTTCCACGGTGATGATGCCCTCGCGTCCCACCTTGTCCATGGCGTCGGCGATGAGTTCGGCGATGGCCTCTTCGTGGGCGGACAGGGCGGCGACGCGGGCCACCTGCTCCCGGCTCTCCACGGCCACGGCCTGGGCGCTGATCTCGTTGTTGACGGCGGAAACGGCCTGGTCGATGCCGGATTTCAGAGCCATGGGGTTGGCGCCGGCGGCCACGTTCATGAATCCGCCCCGGATCATGGAGCGGGCCAGGACGACCGAGGTGGTGGTGCCGTCGCCAACCACGTCGTTGGTCTTGGCGGCGGCTTCCTTGACCACCTGGGCCCCCATGTTTTCGTAGGGGTCGGGCAGTTGCACTTCCTTGGCGATGGTGACGCCGTCGCTGCACACCACGGGCAGGGTCCAGACCCGACCCAGGATGACGTTGCGGCCACTTGGTCCCAGAGTGAGGGCGACGACGCGGCCCAATTGGTTAACGCCGCTCATCAGGCTCTGCCGAGCCTCGGCATCGAAAATTAACTGCTTTTCAGGCATCGCTGGAATCCTCCGACAACATGGCGTTGTTAAACGCAATTCGCAATAACTAAACCGAAAGGCCCGTTCCCATAACAGCGGGGGGGCACGGTTTTTAGCATATTGATTTTCGGGCAACCGGGCCGGAATTGTCAACCGGATGAGTCCCCTCATGCGTACCCACTTTGTCATTGCGAGGAGCGAAGTCCGCCGCAGGCGGATGGCAATCTCGATGGGTGAGCGATGTTTGCTCCGGCGACGAGATTGCCACGCTTCGCTCTCCGAGATTGCCACGCTTCGCTCTTCGAGATTGCCACGCTTCGCTCTCCGAGATTGCCACGCTTCGCTCGCAATGACAGGTTGCGCAAAGTGGGTACGCATGAGGATGAGTCCCGAATGCCAGGGCTATCGCATATGGAATTCCAACCGCGTCACTCCGGCTTTCGCCGGAGTCCATCGGTAAAACAGCGAACGAATCTGAAATACAGCTTACGAATGCGGCCACTGGATTCCGGCGCGCCGCAGGCGCATCTGCGACTTTCGCCGGAATGACGGTAGGGGGCCGGAATGACGGTAGAGGGGGCCGGAATGACGGGTTTTAAACCCTCCATATGCGATAGCCCTGTCCCGAATGCCGAGGCGCGATACAGGAAGCGTATCGTGTGGTAGCGTTGCAATTTAGGTGGTTCAGTTTTACGGCAATGCATTCGAGCGGCCAAAACTGCTGCTGCGCCAACGAGATTGCCACGCTGCGCTCGCAATGACAAAGACCAAACCACCTAAAACGGAACGCTACCTATCGTCAGGACGATTGCAAAGTCGATGAATACCCTGATTCCGCTCATCCTGAGCTTGTCGAAGGATGGCTTGACCGGAGCGTAGCATGGTTCGACAGGCTCACCATGAGCGGATGAAAAGGACTTTGCAATCGTCCTGACCTATCGTGTTACAGTGATGACAATTCCGGCGGCGTCTGATACCATCTAGGTACGATTTCAAGAAACAGGAGTTCTCCTTTTGCCTGCTCAAAAGGCCCACCGACAATCCATAAAGCGCAATTCCCGCAATATGAGCGTGCGCCGCGCCACCCGCACTGCAATCAGCCAGGCCCGCCGCGCCATGGCTGACGGCGCGACCGATTCCGAAGCGGCCGTGCGCAAGGCGATGAGCCTGCTGGACATCGCGGCGCGGAAGGGTGTCTTCCACAAGAATAACGTCTCCCGGCGCAAGTCGCGCTTGGCGGCAGCCCTGCATCGTTCCCGCAACGGTTAATCCCGTCGCCGATTTCGTTTTTTCGCGTTGACAAATGGCGGCGATGATCGTAGCATATCAGTGCCGAACATTAGTTTGTTGCCGACGATCCCGACCCGCGCACGGAGGTTGCCGCCATGCCACCAAAGAAAGCCCTTCGCCCACGACAACAGCGTATCCTCGACTTCATCGAGCAATTCCTGGATGAGAATGGGATTCCCCCCACCGTGCGGGACATCCAGCGCGGCTGCGAGATCAGCAGCACATCAGTGGTGGATTACAATCTGCGTCTCATGGAGCGTGATGGCTACCTGAAGCGCCGCTCCGAAGTCGCCCGGGGCATTGAGCTTCTGGACGAAACGGGTCAACCGGTCACCACCGGAGCGGCCCGCGTCCAGATCGTAGGAAACATCGCCGCCGGAGAACCGCTGCCGGCATTTTCGTCGGAAGGCGTCGGCTCCGCCGCCGAGTTTGACATCGTGGAAGTCCGGCCCGAACTGAAGAAACGGCACGGGACCCTTTTTGCCCTGTCCGTCAAAGGCACATCGATGATCGACGCCCTGATCGACGACGGTGACGTGGTGGTGATCAAACCTACCGGAACCGCCCGCAACGGGGATATGGTCGTGGCCTGGTTGAAGGACGAAGAAGAGGCCACACTGAAAAAGTTTTACCGAGAGGGTGACCAGATCCGTCTCCAACCGGCCAACAGCACCATGGACCCCATCTACGTTGCCGCCGACAACGTGGAAATCAGGGGCCAGGTAGTTGAGGTTCTGCGCCAGTTCTAGACGACGTCCCCCTGGGGCGGGTCAGTTGCGGCTGTTGGACAGCGCGCCATAGGTTGCTACCAGGAAGGGCACGCAGTAGGTCAAGGGGATTTTCCAGGCCAGCGCGCCGGCCAGTTGGCCGGACAATATTGCGTCGCCCTGATTTAGCGCCGTCAGCGCAGTGCCCACCACCGCGCTGGCGACGAGGGAACGGCGCAGCATTGGCCAATGCCGCAGGGCGCAGCGGAAGCATTTGGTTACGCCGACGTTTCCGCCCGGAGGCCGGAACGTGTAGCTGCCGCGCCGTCCCACACGCCGGCCGCAACTCTGGCACCCGACTTCTGATTCGTCCATTATCGCTACGTCATCGCGCGGTCGCCGGGGCGTAGGGCGACGGCTCATTGCCGTGGAACACCCGGGTCGGTTGCCATAGCCCGTCCGTCTGGCGGTCCAGCAGGGCCAGGAACACTCCGTCAGGGTCGTAGGCTCGCGACTGTTCGGCGTTGCCCCGGCCCAAGTCGCCGGCCCATATCGCCTGGCCGTGTCGTACCGACCAGGCGTCGGAGGCCTCCAGCGTCATTGCCGGCAAATCCCGCATCGCCCAGTCCACTGGGCGCAAATATTGCCGCCACTCACCATTTTGCTCAGCGTCGTGCAGCGCTTCCAGGGTGACGCCGTCGTCCGCTCGAAAGCCGCCGCAGGACAGCCGGGTGAGCTCGGTCACGTATCCACCACAGCCCAGCGCCTGGCCCAGGTCGTGGGCGATGGAGCGCAGATACGCGCCGCGTCCGCAGTCCACGGTCAACCGCAAGTACGGCATCGCGATTTCGTCAATTCCGATAGCCCGCACGTTCACCTGGCGGGGCGCACGCTCCACTTCCTTGCCGGCGCGGGCCAGGTCATAGAGCCGTTGCCCGTCGATCTTGATGGCGCTGTACATGGGCGGCACCTGCTGGATCTCGCCGACGAACCCTTGCAGAGCCGCGGCGATTTCCGCGCGGCCCAGGTGGCCGGGATCAGCGATTTCGGTGATTTCGCCTTCGGCGTCATAGGTATTGCTCACGGCGCCCAGGCGCATTGTCATGCGATAGCGTTTCCGACCGGATACCACCCGTTCCATCAGCCTGGTGGCTTGCCCAAAGCAAATAGGCAGCACGCCATCGGCCAGCGGATCCAGGGTGCCGGCGTGGCCGACCTTCTTGCGTTGGCCGGTGATGCGCTTGACCCGGCGCAACGCCTCCATAGACGTAATGCCGACGGGCTTGTAGAAGTTCAAGAACCCGTTGACCGCCGGCGCGTTCCTTCCGCCACTGGACATAAGGTCAGGCGCTTCCCCCGGCCCGTGGGGTTCCGTCGCCTTCGGACGCCGCGGGCGCTTCCAAGTTATCGATAATGCCCATCAAGCGGTCCGCCTCCAGCATCGCATCGTCCAGCGCGAATTTCAGGAACGGCACGTAGCGCAACGCTACCCGATCCCGCAGTTCGCGTCGCAAGTAGGACGCTGACGATTGGATGCCGGCCAGGGCCTCTTGACGGACGGTCTCATTGCCCATCACGCTGACGTACACCCGGGCATTGCGCAGGTCTGAAGCCGTTTGCACCTGGGTGATGGTGATAATCCCCTTGAGCCGTGGATCGTTGACGTGGGATGAGATCAACGTAGAGATCTCCTCACGGAGCAACCCATTCACTCGCTCGATGCGCCGGCGGTCGGCCATGATTCCCTCGACAGGGCGTCGGTTTAGTTCGCGCGTTCCATGCGGTAGGCCAGGATCAGGTCGCCTTCCTCAAATTCGTTGTAGCCTGACAGAACGATACCGCACTCGGTGCCGGCGGTAGCCTGGTTAACCTCGTCGCGGAAGTGGCGAAGGCTGCTGATCTCGGTCTCAACCATGATATCGTCCTCGCGCAGCACGCGAACCGAGCCCTGGCGCATGATACGTCCGTCCAGCACCCGGCAGCCCGCGATGCGCACGCCGCGTCTTCCGGGGAAGATTTCGCGGATTTCCGCCCGCCCGACGACGACTTCCTCGTACTCCGGTTCCAGCATTCCCTGCAGAGCCTGCTCCACGTCTTCCAGCAGCCGATAGATGATCTGGTATTGGCGGACCTCCACGCCCAGCCTTTCGGAGGTTCGTTCCGCCCCGACCTCAAAGCCGACATTGAAGGCCAGAACGATTCCTTCCGAGGCTGAGGCCAGTTGCACGTCGGAATCGCTGACCGCGCCGGAGCCGGCGTGGATCACCCGGGCCTTGACCTCGCCGCCTTCCGACAGCTTTTCAATGGACTGGACGGCGGCCTCAACGCTGCCCTGCACATCGGCCTTGAGCACCAGCACCAGTTCCTTCACGTCGCCGGCGTCGATCTGCTTGACCACGTTGTCGAGGGTCAAAACAGTGTCCAAGTTGCTCACGCCGGTGGGCCGGTGGGCCCGGCGGGTGGCCCTCTGCCGCGCGGCCCGTTCGCTGCCCACGACGTTGAGAATGTCTCCGGCCTCGGGCGTGGCGTTGAGACCGATAATCACTCCGGGGGAGCCGGGCGCGATGGATTCCATCGTCTCGCCGCGCTCATTGGTGATGGCGCGCACCCGGCCCCACGCGGAGCCGGCCACGATGTAATTGCCCACCCGCAGGGTGCCGGCCTGCACCAGCACTGTGGCGGTCGGGCCGCGGCGGCGGTCCAGCGTCGCCTCCACCACTACGCCAGCGGCCGGCCGGTCGGGGTTGGCCTTGAGTTCCATGATCTCGGCCAGCACCGACAGGTTCTCCAGCAGGTCGTCCACGCCGTCGCCGGTCTGAGCGGAGACGGGAACCGCGATGACGTCACCACCCCATTCTTCTACCAGCAGGTTGCGTTCGCTGAGCTGGCGCTTGACGACGTCCGGCTGGGCGGTGGGCAGGTCCATCTTGTTGATGGCGACGACGATGGGCACTTCGGCGGCGCGGGCGTGGGAGATGGCTTCATCCGTTTGCGGCATGATGCCGTCGTCGGCGGCGACCACCAGCACCGCGATGTCGGTTACCCGAGCGCCGCGGGAACGGATCGCCGTAAAAGCGGCATGACCCGGCGTGTCCAGGAAGGTTATGGGATGGCCGTTCTCCGTCACCTGGTAGGCGCCGATATGCTGGGTGATGCCGCCGGCTTCCTTCTCCACCACGGCGGTATTGCGAATGTAATCCAGCAGGCTGGTCTTGCCGTGGTCAACGTGCCCCAGGATGGTGATGACCGGGGGCCGTGGTTCCAGCAGGGCGGCGTTTTCGTCGTTCCCGCCGGCCTGGATGGCCGATGTATCCTCGGTGTGTTCGGCCAGGCGGGTCCGCACGCCATAGGCGGCGGCGGCCACGGTGGCTACCTGGTGATCGATCACCTGGTTCACAGCCACCATGATGCCATGGCGCATCAACTGCTTGATGACGTCAATAGGGGACTGATCCAGCAGTTCGGCCAGCTCTTTGACGGTCAGCGTTTCGGGCAGCGTGAGAATGCGCGGCGTAGCGCGGCGGGGTTCGCCCCGCCGGGAACGCCGGGGCGCAGTACGTTGTTCGGTAGTGGTAGTCATGGGTGTCACCTCCTCCTGGGAACCGGAGCGCGCCAAGCCGGACGGCGGAGCGCTGTTACCGTTCCGCTCCCTGGGCCGACGGCGACGCGGCCCCGGCTCCGGCGGATACGCCGCCGGAAGCGACGGTTTCGATGAAATAGAGTTTGAGAGCCTCGAGGTCGTCATTGGCCACGGGGCCGCGGAGGCTCCGTTCCAGAGCCCGACGCGCCAGGCCCTTTTCCCAACACGACGCCCGGCGACAAAGGTAAGCGCCGCGGCCATTGCTCCGCCCGGTGGAGTCAGGGCGGACTGAGCCGTCCGGCGAGCGGACCAAACGAGTCAGATCGCCCTTGGCCGTTTTACGGCCACAGGCGATGCAACTGCGTTCCGGGATATGTCGTTCTCTTGGAATGGGGGATATCCGATCCGTTTGGTAGTTTCCACAGCAGGGGCGAGGCCGGTCAATGACAGTTTACCGGCGACGCGGGCCGGGGCCGCGGGCGCCCGGAACGTTGCCGCCGCGACGGTTCGAGCCGCCACCGCGCCGGCGGCGTCGGTCTCCGCCTCTGAATTCGCCCACGATGTCTTCCGCAAACCTGATCTTGCCAGCGTCCGGCGCCAGGCTGGGCAGTCCCGCCAGCAGGTCGGCCATCTCTTCTTCCGGTGCTTCCTCGTCGTAATCGTCTTCGTAATCGTAATCGAGTTCGTCGTCTTCATCTTCGATTACGTCGCCAATAGTCAGGCTGTCCAGGTCATCGACGCTCAGGCCAATGGGTTCGGCCGGGACCGCCGGTTCCTGAGCCGGTGCGGCGGCGGCGGCAGCGGCCGCCGCCTCTTCTTCGGCCATGAGGGCTTCCAGCAACGCGTCCTCGTCGATTTCCGGTTCAGCCGGAGCCGGCGGGACGATAGCGATTTCGAGCAAGGCTTCGGCAACCGGCTCCAACTCAGCCGCGGCGGCAGGAACTTCATCCTCAACCGGCGTTGCGACTTCCATTTCGACAACATCTGCCACAGCTTCGAGTTCCGGCAGCGTTGCCGGCTCGACCTCCGCGACAGCGGCACCGTCGGATTCGGCCACTGCTTGGATGTCTTCGGCCTCCGCATCGGCAGCCGCGGCCGCTTCCTCGGCCGCCGCACGTTCTGCCGCCTCCCGCTCAGCGATGAGCGCCGCCTCTTCAGCCGCAAGGCGGGCCGCCTCGGCGGCTCTGGCGGCACGCAGAGCTTCCCATTGCTCCACGTTCTTGATATCGAGCCTCCAACCGGAAAGCCGCGCCGCCAGCCGGGCATTCTGGCCGTCCCGCCCGATGGCCAGGGACATTTGACTCTCGGGCACCACTACATAGGCGGTCTTCTCGGCCTGATCGGTTTCCACCGCCTGCACTTCCGCCGGACTGAGCGCTCTTCTGATCAGTTCGCCGGCGTCCCCGTTCCATTCGATGACGTCGATCTTCTCGCCCTGTAGTTCGTTGACGATGCTCTGGATCCGGTTGCCCCGGAGGCCGATGCAGGAACCGACGGGGTCAACCCCCTCCTGGTGGGACGCCACCGCTACCTTGCTGCGTACGCCCGGGTCCCGGGCAATGGCTCGGATCTCCACCGTTCCGTTGCTGATTTCGGGCACTTCCGACTCCATCAGCCGACGCAGCAGGTCCCGGTGGGAACGGCTTACGATGACTTCCGGCCCGCGAGTGGTCTGCTGGACTTCCACCAGCAGGACCTTGAGGTTCTGTCCCTTGCGGTATCGTTCGTTGTGCACCTGGTGATCCGGGCGCATTATGCCCCGGGCCCGGTTCTGGTTCTGGGCCTGGTGGGGGTTCAGGTTGACGAACACCGTGGGGCCTTTTTCGATGCTCTCGATGTTGCCACTGATTATTTCGCCCTCGTAGGAGGAATACTCCTCGAAGATCTTTTCGCGCTCGGCCTCCCGGAGGCCCTGCATCAGCACCTGCCGCGCCGTCTGGGCCGAGATACGGCTGGTGTCATAGGCGACCTCATGGGCCTCGGAAATCTCGCTGCCGATCTCCGCGTTGGGCGCGATTTTCAAAGCATCGGCCAGGACGATCTCAGTCTCCGGGTCTTCGATCTCTTCAACAACGCTGCGGAGGGGAAAGATGCTGATGTCGCCGGTGTTCGGGTTGAGCTTCACCGACAGATTCTGGGAACCGGCCACTCGGTCCCGGCGGAAAGCGGTGGCCAGGGCCACCTCCACCTTGTCGAGCACCAGTTCCTTGCGCAAGCCACGCTCGGCGGATAGCTGATTCAACGCCATCATGAAGTCGCTTTTCATCGTCGTCGTCCTCCGCCGGCTATGCTATCGATCAATTTCTGTCCTTGCGAGAATCGCAAAAATAAAGCGGGTGTCCGCCCCGCTCTGCAAAACCTCGTAACCACTTGTTGCAGGCCCGGCGACCAAACGCAACCGAATCCTACACCAGGGCGTGATGTGGGCGCATTATAGCATCGCTGCCGAAAGGGGGCAAGGGCGGGAACAACCCTCGGTAGCGTTGCAATTTAGGTGGTTCAGTTTCCCAGCGGGGTATCCGAGCGACTAAAACTGCTGCTACGCCAACGGGATTGCCACGCTACGCTCGCAATGACAAAAACCAAACCACCTAAAACGGAACGCTACCAACAACCCTCACGGGCCCTGGCGTCCTACGCCGGCGGGGGTGGGAGCTACGGCAACCGCTCGCAGCAATTGACACCTTATGGTCTGGGCATCGGCGGCCAGATTCACGGTGGCGAACCGGATTTCGTGACCCTGAATGTTGGCCGATTCGACGTAGTCAAGGCCCAGAGACGGGTACAGCAGGACGCCGGCCGCGGTGAGAGACAGCGGGTCGCCGGGCTTTTCCTGTGACCGCAAATAAGCGTAAATCTGGTAGATATTGGCCGGCCGGAGTGACCGTTCGCGGTATGGCCCGCCGGCAACTATCGACGTGAATTTGGTATCGACGACAATGCGACGGTTGCGGCGCTCCAGTACGATGTCGCGAAACATCTTCGGCATTATCTGCATTAAGCCGGGCGTGGGATTATCCAACGGCCAGGCGACTGCGCTCTGCGCCCTTACCCGCCAGCCCCGGTGCGATAGCGTCGCGTCGTAGAAACCGGCTACCGCGGCTTCATACAATCTCCATCCTCGATCAGACTCCCGGTAAGGTGTGGACAACAGAGACCAACCGGATTCTTCGGTGGGAATAGCGAGGTCGTAGGCCAATCGCGCCGCCGCCAGCATCCGCCGCTCGTCGGCGTCCACCCATCCCGGCCCTTCCAGCAGGATGCGGCTCCGCCGCCTGGCGTCCGTGTCGTCGGTCACGCCGGCCCGCTCCAGTCTGGCAGCCAAAATGCGGCACCGCCGGGCTAAATCTGGCTTTCTGATGACCGGCCCCAGCCGAAGCAAAGCCGCCTTGACGTAGCGGTTGCGGGGAGTGTCAACCGTCAGTTCGTCATAGACGCAGGCCACCCTCGCCCGTTGCAGCAGTTGCCGGCGTTCGGTGCGGAGCAGGTCGATGCGTCCGCGTACCCGGTTGAGGTCATCCGCCCGGCGCCGGTAATCGGAATTGAGATTGCGCCGGAGCCGCCGCTCCACGGCGTTCGCAAGGATTTCGGCCACCAGATCCGGGATGTCGTCCGGGGCGTCTTCCAATTCAACGCGGCGCGCTTCGGGCAACTCGCGGTACAGCTGGGAAGCGTAGAGGAGCAGCAGCCAGATGTTGCGGACTGGGACCCCGTCGATGACGCCCCCGGCGGGCGCGGGAGCTAAATCGGTTTGTCTTGCGGTGACCATGGCATCCGGCGCTAGCGTTGGCGGCGAAAATGCAAGACCAGCGGAAACAGGACCCCGGCGATGCCTACCAGGACGCTCACGATTTGGAGCAGGCGGTCAACGCCGTAGTTGCCTATCAGCCACGCCACGGCCAGCACAATCGCTGCCATACCCACGCCAGTAAAAGCGGCTCCCAAGGTCACCAGAATCGCCTTAAGCGTGGTCACCTGGCGCCAAAATTAGAGCGATGCCCGACACCCCTCCCACCAAGCCGGCAGCGCCAGACAGCAACGCCCCCGCCGGTAGGGTAATGGAAGCGATTTCAGGGATCAGGAACTCGCCGAAAAAGAAGGTAAAGATGCCCAGGAAAAAGGCCACGTTCGACGCGATGAAAACCCGATACCACATAGCGTTGCCCTCCTTACCCGCATCTGCCGCTAGTGAATGGTAAGCGAGAAGCGGCGTTTCTGTCAAAATGAACGCGGATGTGACGGTGACCGCAGATGAATCACAGCAAACCACTCATCAGTTCCGACACAGCATCGTCCGCTTTTTGAACGTCATCAAACCAGTATTCGCGCAGCAGCGGGGCAATCTCGGTTTCAACTACTTGGGTGAACCATTCCGCCGGGTCGTCATCCACGTCGCCGGGAGCGGGGGTGACGTGGCTGTGGCCGATGCGGAATTGGCGGCCCAGGTTGCGGTCGGCGGCGATATCGTCATTCAACTGGTCAGCCGTCGCTCAATATCGGCCAGAAAGTCGGCGGGGATGCCGCACTGCTCGCTAACCCAATCGCGCCACACGTCGCCGAAAACGGGTTCCAGGTCGAAGAAGGCGAACCGCCGGCGCAGGGCCAGGTCAATCATCGCTATGGAGCGGTCGGCGGTGTTCATGGTGCCGATGACGTACACGTTGGGCGGGATGTGACCGCTCGCCGGGCGCGCGGGGATAGGCCAGCGCTAACGCCTCTTCAGGCTTGCGCTTGTCCGCTTCCAGCAGGGTCAGCATCTCGCCAAATATGGACGCTGGATTGCCCCGGTTGATTTCCTCGATGACGATGACATATTTGCTATCGGGGTCATCGTCCTCTCGCGCGTCATTCGCCAGTTGCAGGAAGGGGCCGTCCACCAGTTCCAGCCGGCCGTCGCCCTGGGGCCGCCAGCCACGCACGAAGTCCTCGTGGGACAGGTTGGGGTGAAACTGGAAGGGATGGACTTTGGCGTCGTCTTTATGCCCGATTAGCGCGTAGGCCAGCCGTTTCGCAAGCCAGGTTTTGCCGGCGCCGGGCGGGCCTTGAAGGATGATGTTCTGCTTGGTGCGGAGGCGGTGGAGCATGGTCTCCAGCTTGGTGCTGGGGAGGAAGCAGCCGTCGATGAGGATGGAGTCGATGGTGTAATCTTGCTTGGGCTCCTTCTGACCCAATCCCACGAGACTCATGAGTATCTCGCTAGAAACGTCATCGATTCTGGAAATGTTGAAGCCTTGATGACCGCACTTGAGAAACACGTCGGCGAGCGTTTGTCGGCTTACTAAGTCCCCGATGGCATGGAGTACGAGCGGTGATGGGAACCATCGGGGCTCACCAAGATTGAACGTAGCCCCATCTTGGCTCACAGCAATTACCGGCACGCTGAACGCAAGTGATTTCCCGTGAGTAGGCACGTCAGCGGTGCAGTAGATGATCAATTCGTCCCCAGGTTTCACCTCTCCGTGAGGAGCATCCCGTGGTTTCTGATGCCAAAGGTGATTTTGATAGCGCCTTGTTATTAATGATATTGGCGTATCCACCGTTTTTGTTGACTTGAACAAGAAATCTGTCCATCTGAGATCCTCGTCAATGGTGCGATTGACCGGTAAATTTGCTGGTTTCCCACAGCGGTGATTAAATTATCAGGATATCGCCAGTGCTACAATGCAGTTGCGCCGGGTGCGGAACCCTACCGTACTTACGCAAGCCTAAACCCACGGAGGAGCGGCGCTATGTCTGAAATCACGATTACCACCAACGAGGAAGCCCGCGCTTACGTTGAGGCGATGATTGAGCAGGCCGGCGGTCGCAAAGCCTATGCCAAGAAAATGGCGGAGGATCGGGAGTTGTTCAGGCGCATGATGCGAGAGGCCGAAACGCTTCGCCAGCAGTACCCGGACAAGTTCGTTGCCATGGCGCCGGGCGACGTGCTGGTGGTGGGCGATTCCTTGGATGAAGTTATTCGGGGCCTCCGGGAAAAAGGGGTTACCCCCGGCGAAGCATTCATTGAGTTCCTGGACACGGGTTCTGAGCCGTTAGTCGTATGATTATTGGCGAGTTGGGGCGCTTTGGCCGCCCTTACGTCCGTTGCCGTCTGTCTATGCCCCGATTGGGCGTAGGTGGCAGGATAATCTTTCTGGTGGACACCGGGGCTGACTCAACGTATCTGCATCCAGGCGATGGTGCGGAGCTCAGCGTACCGTTTGACCTGCTGCAAGTTCGTTCCACAACACGGGGAATTGGCGGCACGGCGTCGTATTTCCCAGAACCCGCAGCGCTGATTTTCACTGATGACGACGAAGGGCAAGGTTACGGATACCGGATAAACATTAACGTCGCCAAGCCGGGCGACGTCAGCGAGCGGATCCCGTCGCTGCTGGGGCGGGATGTTATCCGTCGCTGGCAGATGGATTACGACCCGACTTACGGCCGGCTGGCATTCGCGGTTCGGGATGCCGATTTCAGCATAGACGTTGAATGACTGCATGGAGGCCAGACCATGACCACTGCCAAAAAGCTGCTCACCGCCGACGACCTGCTGACGATGGCTGACGACGGACAACGCTACGAACTAATTCGCGGAGAGTTGATTGAAATGCCGCCGACCAGCCATGAGCACGGCAGAGTAACCGAGCGTTTTGGGCGACGAATTGGCAACTTTGTGGAAGAGCGCGACTTGGGGCACGGCATTGCCGCCGAGACTGGCGTGAATGTTGAGCGTGACCCCGACACCATGCTCGCGCCCGACTACGGGTTTATCTCTTATGAGCGCTTGGCGGAGCCGCCGCCAAGGCGAGGCTATGCCGAAGTCGTGCCCGACCTGGTGCTGGAGGTAGTCTCGCCTAACGACCGTCAGCCCGATATAGACGCCAAAACCCAAATGTGGCTGGGCGCCGGCGTCCGCCTGGTCCTGGTGGCATATCCCGGAACCCAGGAAGTGTACGCTCATCACGACGACGGATCGACGGTGCGCTACGGCATGGGCGATACGGTAGCCGGCGACCCGGTGCTGCCCGGCTTTGCCTGCCCCGTCGCCGACATTTTCCATTTCGGCCCACGCCAGGAATAGTTACAGAATCAACATAGCGTCTCCAAAGGAATAGAAGCGGTACTCCCGCTGCACCGCCTCATCGTAGGCGGCCAGGATGCGCTCCCGGCTAGCGAAGGCGGACACCAGCATCAGCAGGGTGGAGCGGGGCAGGTGGAAGTTGGTGAGCATGGCGTCCACCAGGCGGAATTGATGGCCGGGGACGATAAACAGGTCGGCGTCGCCGGTGGTCGCCGTGATTTCCCTTACGCCTTTTTGATGGGCGTCGCGGCCCACCTGCTCCAGGGTGCGGACGGTGGTGGTTCCCACGGCGATGATGCGCCGGCCGTCGCGGCGGGCGGCGTTGATCAGGTTGGCGGTTTCCTCGGGCAGTTCGTACCACTCGGTGTGGATCTTGTGTTCGGCGATGTCCTCGCCCCGCACGGGACGGAAGGTGTCCAGTCCCACGTGCAGAGTGACCCAGGCGGTGGTCACGCCGAGACTGCGTATCGCGTCCAACAGCGCGTCGGTGAAATGCAGACCCGCCGTGGGCGCGGCGACGCTGCCGGGCGCGTCGGCGTACACCGTCTGGTAGCGCTCCGGATCGTCCGGCGTCTCCTTGATATAAGGAGGCAGTGGGAGTTCGCCCAAACCATCCAGCGCCGACTCATCGGAAAGTCTGACCACCCTCAATCCGTTGTCTTGAGTTTCCAAAACCTCGGCCCGCGCCGTGGGGCCGGGTTCACCTTCACTTCCAAAGGAAACCGTCGCGCCGACGCGCAGCCGCCGGCCCGGTCGGCCCAAAGCCTGCCACACGCCGGGCGACTGCCGTCTTACCAGCAGGATTTCCACCCGGGCGCCGGAGCTGGTTTCCGTGCCGTACAGCCGAGCCGGTATCACGCGGCTGCGGTTGAATACCATCACGTCGCCGGGACGCAGGTATGCAGTGAGCTCTCTAAACTTCCGGTGTTCAATGTGGACGCCCGGTTTATGGCGATCCAACGCCAGCAGGCGCGAGGTATCCCTGGGTTCCGCCGGAGTTTGGGCGATGCGTTCCTCCGGCAGAAAGTAGTCGAAATCACTGGTTCGCATCGGTATTGTGCAGGGCGGACGCCAGCGCGTCGCTGAGGGCCGCGGCGGTGCGGCGGGCCGCCTCCACCGTGTTGCCCAGCAGCATGGCGATAGTCATTGGTCCAATGCCGCCGGGAACGGGAGTGATGGCTTCAGCCTTGGCCGCCACCCCTTGGTAATCCACGTCGCCCACCAGGCGATAGCCGCGGCGGCGGGAAGGGTCTTCCACCCGGTTGATGCCCACATCGACAACTACGGCTCCTTTACGCACCATGTCCGCGCCGATAGCGCCCGGTACCCCCATGGCCGCCACCAGAATATCGGCCCTTCGGGTGATTTCGGGCAAGTCCCTGGTTCGGGTATGGCAGACCGTCACCGTGGCGTTGCCGCCGGGAACGCGCTGCATCAACAACGCCGCCAGTGGCTTGCCCACGATGTTGCTGCGGCCCACGATGACCACGTGCTTTCCGGCCGGGTCATATCCCGAACGCAACAATAATTGCTGGACCCCCGCCGGAGTGCACGGAAGGAATGCGGGCTCGCCTTGCAACACTCGGCCCTGGTTCACGGGATGCAGGCCGTCCACGTCCTTGCGCGGGTCAACCCGCTGGATGACGGTGTTTTCGTCCAACTGCTCCGGCAGGGGCAGTTGGACCAATATGCCGTGGAAGCGAGGGTCGGCATTCAGTCGGTCGATGAAAGCCAGGAGGTCGTCCTGCCTGGCATGGCCGGGCCAGTAGAAGATCTCGGAGAATATGCCGGCCTCGGCGCAGGCCCGGCCCTTGTTGCGCACGTACACTGCGGACGCGGGATCGTCACCGACCAGCACGGCGGCCAGTCCCGGTATAACGCCGGACGTGCTGGCCAATTGGCCGGCGTTGACCGCGACCTCCGCCCGCAGGTCGGCAGCTATCTCATTGCCGTTGAGCACGCGGGCCGCCATGTTGCTAATCCTCCGGGCCGGCCAGGTCGAAGATGTATTGTCGCACCGGGAAGACAAAACCCGGCAGCACGTCCTCGCCGTCCAAAGTCTCCGGGTCCTCCAGAGTTTCCGGTTCCGCCTGGCCAGCCCGATAGACGTACACCTGCCGATCACGGGCGTCGATCAGCCAGCCAAGTCGCACTCCGCCGGCCATCCACAGTTCCATCTTGTTTTGCAGTGGGCGCAGGTCATCGGTGCGGGAGCGTATCTCCACCACAAAGTCGGGCGCGCCTTCGACGATCCGATTCCACTCATCCGTGGTCAAGGCTTCAAACCGTTCTTGCGTAATCCACGCCGCATCGGGGCCTCGGATTTCGCCGGAGGGCAGGCGGAAACGAACCGTCTGAGAGGAGGCGCTGCCCCCGTTAGCCAGTTCCCACCCGACCAGAAAGTGGGTCATATACGATTCCTGTTTGTTTCCTCGGTATCCGGTCATGGGCAGTATCAGCAATTCTCCCGCAGCGTTGGCTTCTATCTCGTACAAGTCGTTCTGTTGGCAAAACTCAATGAACCGAGCCGGGAAGTCGTCCGCTCGGTGGTCAATGCCCAAAGGGGCCAGCTTCAGGCGGATGGTCCCTTCCGGTTCTGCGACGACGGTACTTACTGGCGCCGCAGGGGGGACAGCGCTCGGTTTCGGTTTGGTGGTCATTGCTCTCAACAGCCTCGGTATTCTTCCCGTCTATCATACCACCGGGATCGTCTTGCCGGCGTTTGCCAATGGCTGCGATTGCCCCTACAATGCTGCCCATGCGTATTGTCTCATTGCTGCCCAGCGCAACCGAAATCGTCTTCGCCCTCGGTCTTGGTGATTCCCTGGTCGGCGTTTCCCATATGTGCGACCATCCGCCGGCGGCCCGGGGATTGCCCATCGTCAGCCGCAGCATCCGTAGCAAGTCGCACCTGTCCAGCGCGGAAATCGACGCCATCATCCAACAGGCTAGAGCCACCGGCAACCCGCTGTACATCATCGACGGCGACCTGCTGCGCCGCCTGCGACCTGACCTGATACTGACGCAGGAGTTGTGCGAAGTCTGCGCCGTTGGCGCCGGCTCGGTCTTTGAGACCGCCGCCAAAGCGCTGGACTATTCCCCGGAGATATTGAGCATCCGGCCCGCCGGTTTGGACGATATATTCGACAACATCCGGCGCATTGGTGAGGCCGCCGGAGCGCCCGAGAACGCGGCGCGGCTGCTGTCCCGCCTGCGCGAGCGTACCTACTATGTCGCCCAGCACGCCGCCGGTATGGGTCGCCCCAGGGTATTCTGCATCGACTGGCTGGAGCCGCTTCGCAACACCGGCCAGTGGACGCCGGAGTTGGTGGAACTGGCTGGCGGGGAAGAGGGCCTGGCCGAAAAGTGGGGCAAGTCGCGGGAAGTCGGCTGGGATGAAGTGATAGATTATCAGCCCGACTACGTGATGGTGATGCCCTGCGCCTTCAACATGGACCGCACCATCGCGGAAACGGCCCGCCTGGGGGAACTGCCCCAATGGAACGCCCTGGACGCCGTGAGGGAGGGGCGGGTCTATCTGTTCGACGGCCAGATCCCCAGCCGGCACGGCCCCCGCGTCATAGACGTGCTGGAAGGCTTGGCAGAGGCGATGCGGCCTGAGCGTTTCGCCGGGCTTACACCGCCGGGCATTTTCCGGCCGGCCGCGCTGCCGGCGCCGGCCTTGGCCGGATAACCGGCCAGACATCAATACCGTCACGGAGGGACGCGCCGATGGCGTTGTACATGGTATCGCTGGAACACGCGCCGGAGCGCTGCCCCGGCGTGGACCTTGGCGTCCGCGACCGGGTGTTGCGGATGTCGGCGGAGTTGACCGAAACGTTGTCCCGTCGCGGCTGCGAGTACCGGGGCGGCTGGGTCGGCAAGTCGTCGCATCAAACCTGGCTGATCCTGGACGGCCCCGACGCCCACGCCATCGACGACGCAGTCATTGATATGGGCCTGGCCACCTGGAACCGCACCGCGATCTTCCCCATCATCACCATGGAAGACGCCTTCGGCGGGCTGCCTACTGATTGATATGAAATCGGCTGATCCGAAGCCGTACCGACGCGCAACAGGGAGAGAAGCCATGAGCGAGAATATCTACCACCGCCGGCGACGGATGTACACCGACCCCGCCGATATTGGTAACAACAAGATGGCTCCGGCGCGTCAGGTTGACATCGGCGCGGTGGCCGACTTCAAGGAGTTGCCGGCCCGGGTGCGGCTGGAAAACGGGGAAGAGCACTGGCTGGCCAAGGCGCGGGACGGGCAATACCGTCTGCTGTCCATGGTCTGCCCCCACGCCTGGGGCCGTGTGGTCAAGTGGGACAAGAGCTTCCTCTGCCCCGACCACGGCTGGCGCTTCGAGGAGGGTCAGGGCATCTGCGTCAACGGCCCCCGCGCCCAGCTGTTCTACCACGTGGTGAAGGCGCAAAACGGCCGGCTCATCGCCGAAATCCCCGCCGACAACGACCCGTCGGTGGTACACGCGCCCCCGCCGGCCTGGGCGATACCGAAGTAGCGGGAACGGGAAGGGACATAGACTATCGGCTATGGACAGGGGTTTGATATGGCGGTATTAATCACGGAAAGTTAAATCACAGTCACTCAACGTTGATACGGAGGGACTGCCTGATGAAAGCCGTTACCGCAATCGTCGCTCTCCTCATCATCGCCGCCCTGGCTGCCATCGGCGGCAACGTTCCGCCGGCCGCCGCCCAGCAGAACATGGACAGGGCGGCCCTGGAGGCCTTCTATGACGCTACTGGCGGCGCAAACTGGTCAAACAAAACTAACTGGAAAACCAGCGGCGACTTGGGCCAGTGGCACGGCGTCACTACCGACAGCAACGGCCGGGTTACCGCAATCAGCCTGTCGCACAACAACCTGACGGGAAGTTTGCCGTCGGAGTTGGGTAACCTCACCTACATGACTTCAATATCCCTCGAAGGGTACTATGGGTCGACGGGTATTACCGGGGGAATTCCGAAGGAACTAGGCGATCTCGACAACTTGGAAATTCTATCCATCCAAAAACACAGTCTGACGGGGACCATACCGACCGAGTTGGGTGACCTCACTAACCTTTCCGTCTTGAACTTCCACTCCAACAACCTGAGCGGTTCAATACCGGCCGAGTTGGGCAACCTCACCGACTTGACTAATCTATGGCTCGACGGCAACAACCTGAGCGGTTCAATACCGGCCGAGTTGGGCAACCTCACCAACTTGGTTTGGCTAGATCTCGGCGCCAACAACCTGAGCGGTTCGATACCCGCCGAGTTAGGCAACCTCACCAGCCTTGTGTTCTTGTACCTACAAAGCAACAATCTTACGGGGACCATACCGAACGAGCTAGGCAATCTAACCAACCTGTGGGACCTATACCTCAGCAATAACGACCTGAGCGGTTCAATACCGACCGAGTTGGGCAACCTCACCAACCTGGATATCCTTATCATCGCTGAGAACAACCTGAGCGGCTGCATTCCTAGTTTGCTATGGAGCGTATCATATAACGACCTTGACCGGTTAGGTCTGCCATCCTGCACCAGCACTTCGGACCTGCAACGAGAAGCGCTGATAGCGTTCTACCACGCCACCAGCGGACCGACCGAATGGAACAATAAGCACCAATGGGGCACCATCAGCCCCATTGGCGAGTGGCACGGCGTGACCACCGACAGCGACGGGTGGGTCACCGAACTCAGCCTCTCTCAGAACGGACTATACGGGTCGTTGCCCGACTCCCTGGCCGACCTGGAACGGTTGTCCCGGCTGGATCTGGACTACAACAGCATCTTCGGAACCATCCCGTCCCGGATGGGCGAACTCGAAAACCTGACCGTGCTCCGGATGGGTTCCAATCAACTGCGGGGGCGGATACCGCCCGAGCTCGGCAAACTTCCCAACCTGTCCATCCTGGGCTTGGGTAATAACCGCCTCGACGGCCCGATACCGCCCCAACTGGGTAACCTGCGTTCCCTCACCCGGCTGAGCCTGTGGAGCAACCAACTGGACGGCCAGATACCCCCGGAACTGGGCCAACTCAAAAGCCTTGCCAAGTTGAACCTGGGGAGAAATCAGCTCAGCGGCCCCATACCGCCGGAACTGGCCGACTTGCCCAACTTGGCAGAGTTGGGCCTGTCAGGCAATGATTGGACCGGCTGCATACCGGAAGGGCTGCGGTTGGTGTCGTACCACGACCTGGAACGGCTGGTTGACTCCAACGACCAACCGCTGGCCCTCCCCTGGTGCGGCTCCGAGGACCGGGCTGCCCTGCTCTCCTTCTACAGGGCTACCGGTGGATCCGGGTGGAAGAATAGCGCTAACTGGGATACCAGCCAACCCATCGGCAAATGGCGCGGCGTCACCGTTGACGGCGACGGGCGGGTCGTCGAACTGCGCCTGCCCAATAACGGGTTGACCGGTAGGCTGGGGAGCTCCCTGAACGGCCTGGAACGGCTGACCCACCTGGACCTGGCCGGCAACAGCATAACCGGGGCCGTCCCGTCAGGATTGGGCAACCTCACTAACTTGACCACGCTGCGGATGGGTTCCAATCAACTGCGGGGGCGGATACCGTCCGAGCTCGGCAAACTTGCCAACCTGTCGGTCCTTGGTCTGGAAAACAACGGCCTGGGAGACAACGGCCTCTCCGGGCCGATACCGACCGAGCTCGGCGACATTGCCTCCCTCACCGAGTTGAGCCTGCATGGCAATCGGTTGAGCGGCTCCATACCGCCGGAGCTGGGAGATCTTGCCAACCTTGCCGAGTTGAGCCTGCACGGCAATCGGCTGAGCGGCTCCATACCGCCGGAGCTGGGAGATCTTGCCAACCTTGCCAAGTTGAACCTGTCCAGCAATCACCTCAGCGGCTCAATACCGCCGGAATTGACTAATCTTGGCAGCCTGGACGAATTGAAGCTGAGCCAAACGGAAGGGCATTACCTGTCCGGCTGCATACCGGAAAAACTGCGCGACGTGCCGGAGCACGACCTCGCTCAGGTTGTTGACTCCAGCGGACAACCCTTGCCCGACTGCCCTTCCGACGACCGAGCCGCCCTGGTCGCCTTCTACAACGCTACCGGCGGGCTGAACTGGCCCCGTCAATCCGGCTGGAAATCCTCCAAACCCATCGGCGATTGGCACGGCGTCACCACCAACGACGAAGGGCGTGTTACCAGACTGAATCTGTCTGCCAATAGACTGGCCGGCCCCATACCGCGGGCCTTGGGCAATCTGGACAATCTCCAGATTCTGAGGCTCAGCGACAATCGACTGAGCGGCCCGATACCGGCGCAGTTGGGCAGTCTGAACAACCTGCGCTGGCTGGACTTGTCCGAAAATAATTTGGTCGGCCCGATACCGTCCACGCTGGGCGACCTGAACAACCTGCTCTGGTTGGACTTGTCCGAAAATAATTTGGTCGGCCCGATACCGTCCACGCTGGGCGACCTGAACAACCTGCTCTGGTTGGACTTGTCCGAAAATAATTTGGTCGGCCCGATACCGTCCACGCTGGGCGACCTGAACAACCTGTACGCGCTGCGATTAGGCAACAACAGCCTGAGCGGACCGATACCTTCCTGGCTGGATGGCGACTTCGGGAACCTGACCACTCTGGGCCTGGAGAACAACTTTCTGACCGGAGAGATACCGGAAGAACTGGGCAACCTCTCCAATCTGACCCGCTTAGCGCTAGGCCATAATCGCCTACGGGGAACGATACCGGCTGAGTTGGGCAACCTTGCCAAGCTGCGGGAATTGTACATCGATGGCCAAGACCATTTCCGCAACAACTCGCCGCCTAGCGCATTCGAGTATCAAGGACAGTACAACGACCCCAACAACTGGCTTCGCGGAACGATACCGGCGGAGTTGGGCAACCTCCGAAACTTGGAAGTGCTGGACCTCAGCAACAATCGTTTGAGCGGGGCAATTCCGCCGGCCCTAGGAGGTCTCCTCACCATTCGGTCTAAACTAAAAGTCCTGAACCTCAGCAAGAACCGGCTGACCGGCGAGATTCCGGCGGAGTTGGGGCGCCTTACTGACCTTACGCAGTTGTACCTTTACAGCAACGAGTTGGAAGGACCCATACCCCAGCGATTGGGCAGCCTCAGCAACCTGGAAGTGCTGAATCTTAGGAGCAACAAACTGAGCGGCGCGATACCGATCGGGCTTGGCAACCTCACTAACCTGCGAGGATTGTTCCTTTACAACAACCAGTTGAGCGGCTCGATACCGGAGGAATTGGGCGGCCTGACCAACTTGCAGACCTTGGACCTAAGCAACAATCTGTTGGCCGGCGACGTGCCTCAAGCCTTGCTAGATCTAAATCTATCGGTGTTGAATCTCGCCGGCAACGAGTCGTTGAACCTGACGGATACAGCGCCGCCAACTACGCCAGCTCCGGAGCCACTAGTGTGCCCAACAGATGATCCTGGCTACCAGAACGACTTGGCAGCGCTGAAACACCTCAGGGCCCTCACTGACGGCTTGGACTGGATACAGGGTAAGGGAGGGAAGTTACCGCTATTCGGTGGCGATTCGTCGTGGTCCAACGATGAACGGGGCGAAAAACAGTGGGTAGGGGACGATTACACAGGTTGGTACGGCGTTTATGTCCACCCGGAGACTTGCCGTGTGATTGGACTTGCTTTGCACGACAACGGCTTGGAGGGAGACATAACTCCTTGGGCCGAAAAGTTGCTGGATTTGACCGACGACAATCTTGAGGACTCGGCGCTTTACCATTTGGCGTCTCTTGAACTCGGCGCCAACCATTCGCTGAAGGGAGATATAGGGGCGGTGCTGGCTATATTCCCACAGGAGATGTTCGTGAACGTCACTAACGTCTCCGGCAATTGGAGCGGGCCGGGAAGCAATTTCTGGAGCTCGTTTGTGGGTACAGTACAAGCAGCAATCCCATTGGATGATGACTCTACAATTTCCATTGATCAAAAAGACCACCTTACAGTCCTTTTCCTCCTTGCTCGTCAAAAAGCCCTCGGCAAAGCGAAGGCCTTCGTACAAGGAAAGGCAGAAGACGAGATGTTCAAGCTGTCAATCAGAACCCTTCACAGGTACTCTGGTCAGTTGGGGGCAAAACCCACCATGTCCATAGCAAACCTTCTAAACCGGACGAAGAGCGCTTATCAATTGCTGTCAAAATTCAGCGGCTGGTATGGTTGGGCTACCCTCGTCGTCCTTGAGCATGACAAGGCAGCCGATATCATCGAAAGCGTCGGGTACGTGATCACAGAACACACCGGATTGCTCACGCTGGTTCAAGCCAACGCCATCGCCCAGGCTAAGCTCTTGGCTTATGATGGCCTCGTGGAACTTAATCACAATTGTCATATTGGAGCAGGCACAAAGGTTTGCAGGTTGCTGTCGCACTTCCAGAAAGAATGTTCATCGCAAGAAGTTATCAAAGGCGGCACAAATAAAGGAAACTATTGTTTGGCACTAATAGGGTTGCTGAACGATTGGCCGCAAGGACAGCCTAACTGGCCAAACTAGTCGCAAAACCGGCGGCGGTACCCCTCGCAATCGGCAACGGCGCGGCTCTCCGGCCGTAATTCGTCCGGTAGTCCCCAACTGTGTGTATTGGGTACGTACCGATGGGCACGAAACCTACTATAGTCCTCGTCCTGCATCGGTCGCTACCCAATAATCGTTACTGATATCAACCCTCACCTCCGTCTTACTACCACTTGGCCTCTGTCGGTCGATCAAGCTAATCGCCGTGAACCGCAAGCCCCGGCTACCCTTGACACGCCCCAGCGCCAAAACTACGATAAGCGCGCCTATCGCCGGCGGCCAGGGCGGCTTGGAATCGCCTACATCTGGAAAGTCAGCCGCCAGGCCCCGGGATAAAACTAGATGAGGATCAAGAGCGAATATGAAACTACCCATAGCAATCGCAACCCTCTCTCTGGTCGTCCTGCTGGTTGTCGTCTCCGTCGGCGGCAACGTCAGGCCGGCGGCGGCCGACGATACCCCGGCTAGTCCGACGAAGCCGCAGGTACAGCTCGGCTCCAACCCCGGCGAGGTGATGGTTACGTGGAATGCCGTGGCCGGCGCGGCGTACTACCGCGTTGGGTGGGTTCACAAAGAAGACTACGATGCCGCCATCGCAGCCGGACGCGATTGGCGAGAAACGTTCACTTCCGTGGGAGTGCCCAATCGGGGGCAATCCTCCTACGTCGCCAAGCGGCTAACTCCGGGGGCTTCCTACTGGTTTATCGTGGGAACCAGCAACGAGCTCTACGGCGATCCCCAATGGTCGCCCTGGTCCGACCTAGTGGAACTTCCCGGCGGCTCCGCGGAGTGCGCCGGCGACCGGGCCGCGTTGGAAGCCTTGTACAACGCCACCGACGGCGACGGTTGGCGGAACAACCTCAACTGGCTCAGCGATGACCCCATCGGCACCTGGTTCGGCGTATCCACCGACGGCAACGGCTGCGTGCTGGTGCTTTACCTGGACAACAACTTCCTGTTCGGCGAGATGCCCCCCGAATTGGGCAACCTGGCCCACCTGGAAACCCTGGACCTGGACGGCAACTACCTCAGCGGCGAGATACCCGCTGAAGTGGGCAACCTGACCAGCCTGACCGTGCTGTCCCTGGACCACAACGATTTGAGCGGGCCGATACCGTCCGAATTGGGCAACCTGGTCAACCTCACCGATCTTGAGCTGTGGAACAACGACCTGGAAGGCGAGATACCGGCCGCATTCAACAACCTGGACGAACTCAGGACTCTTGACCTCGACGGCAACCAGCTGGAAGGGCAGATACCGCCTGAGATGGGCGGCCTCAAAAACCTCACGGCTCTATGGGTCGGCGATAACCAATTCACCGGCGAGATACCGGCCGAACTGGGCAATCTGGAGAACCTGGCCTTGCTGGGCACGTATCGCAATGACCTGACCGGGGAAATACCGGCCGAGTTGGGCAATTTGGAGAACCTCAGAGGGTTGTGGCTTCATGGCAACCGATTGTCCGGCGAGATACCGTGGCAATTGAGCAAACCCCAAAAAAGCCTGAAGTGGCTCTACCTCTTCGACAACGAGTTGACCGGCGAGATTCCGTCGGAGCTGGGCAGTCTCGAAAACCTTTCCGCGCTACGCCTGGAGAACAACCGGCTGTCCGGCGAGATTCCGTCGGAGTTGGGCAGTCTCGAAAACCTGGAAACGCTGTATCTTTCCAACAACCGGCTGGACGGAACCATCCCGCCGGAACTGGGCAATCTCGCCGAGTTGAAACGTCTGCGCTTGAACAGCAACCGGCTGTCCGGTCAGGTGCCGGCGGAGTTGGGCAATCTGGCCAACCTGGAAACGCTGTACCTCCGTGAGAATGAACTGGAAGGAGCGATACCGCCGGAGCTGGGCAACCTGGCCGAGTTGAAGATATTGGACTTCAACCGGAACCGGTTGACCGGCGCCATACCGCCCGAACTGGGCAATATGGACAACCTGGAGCAACTGCACCTGGACAACAACGGCTTGATGGGCACGATACCGCCGGAGCTGGGCAACCTGTCCAACCTGGAGCAACTGCACCTGGACACCAACCAGTTGACCGGCGCGATACCGCCCGAGTTGACCAATCTGGCCAATCTGGAGCTCCTGTACATCATCAGGAACGAGTTGACCGGGTGCATACCAGTGGCATTGCACGACGTGGACGAGAATGACCTGGACGAACTCGCCCTGCCGAATTGTTAGCGGGATGGAAGGTTACGCAGCACGGTAATGACGTAGGGGCGAATAATCATTCGCCCCTACGTGGATTCCGGCTTTCGCCGGAATAACGGTATTGGGTAACGGCAACCCTAGCCGCCGTTCCGCCCCCACAGCGCTTCCAGCACGGCGCCGGGGTTCATGGGCAGGCTCTCCAGCCGCGCCCCCGTGGCCCGGGCGATGGCGTTGCCAATGGCGGCCATCGGGGGAACCAGGGATACCTCGCCGACGCCGCGCACGCCCAGGGGGTGGCCAGGGTTGGGCACTTCCACGATAACGGTGTCGATCATGGGCAGGTCCAATGCGGTGGGCATCCGGTAGTCCAGGAAGGACGAGTTCATCATCTGGCCGTTGGCGTCGAAGAAGTATTCCTCGTTCAGCGCCCAGCCGATGCCCTGCACCGCGCCGCCCTGGATCTGACCCTCCACGTAGCTGGGGTGGATGGCCTTGCCGCAGTCCTGGATGGCGGTGAAGCGGAGCAGGTCAACCTTGCCGGTGTCGGGGTCAACCTCCACGTCGGCGATGTTGATGGCGAAGGCGTTGCCCACGCCGGCCGGGTTCGCCGCGCCGTGCCCGACGATGGGGCCGCCGGTTCCATTGAGACGACGGGACAGCTGATCGAAGGTCATGCGCAGAGCGTCGTCCGACTTGTGGGCCAGGGTTCCGTCCTCCCCATACTCCACGTCCTCCGCCGGAACGTCCCAGATGCGGGCGGCGCGCTCGATCATCTGGCGGCGCACGTCCTCGCCGGCCTGATAGACGGCGGTGCCCATCTTGAAGGTGACGCCGCTGCCGCCGGCGCCGCTGCTGTAACCGATGCTGTCGGTATCCACGATGGACGGCTTGATGCGCTCGGCAGGCAAGCCGAGGACTTCGGCCAGGTGCATCGCCATGGCGGCCCGGGAACCTCCGATGTCCGGCGAGCCTTCAATCAGGCTAACCGTGCCGTCGGGCATGACGCTGGCCACGGCGGTGGCCGGCCCGGTGCCGTTGAACCAGGCCCCGGCGGCGATGCCGCGTCCGGTCACGCGCCCGGGAGCCGACGGCTCCGGCACGGGCGACGCAAAGTGCGGGTGCTCCTGGGTGGCCTGTAGAATTTCTTCCATGCCGATGCGCCGGAAGACGGGGCCGCCAATCTGACGCGAGCCTTCTTTCGACGCGTTCTTGGCACGGAACTCGATGGGGTCAATATTCAGCTTCTCGCAGAGCTCGTCAATGGCCTGCTCGGCGGCAAAGGACGCGGCCGGCGAGCCGGGAGCGCGGTACGCGGCCGCCTTGGGCACATTGGTCACCACGTCGTAGCCCTCAACGAAACCGTTGGGGATTTCGTAGGGGGCGAACATGGTGCGGCAGCCGCTGGGCACCGGCGAGCCGGGGAAGGCGCCGGCCTCGTAAATCAGGCTGGCCTGAGCCGCCGTGAAGCGGCCATCGCGGGTGCCGCCGACTTTGACCTTGATGTGGCAACCGGAGGTGGGGCCGGTGCCGGTGAAGACCTCGGTGCGGGTCATGGCGATTTTCACCGGGCGGCCGGTCTTGCGGGCCAGCGCCCCGACCACGGGTTCCAGGTAGCAACCGCCCTGGCCCTTCCCGCCGAAGCCGCCGCCGATCTCCATGGGAACGACGTTGACCTGGCCCACGGAGATCCCCAGGATGCGACTGGTGTGGTCCCTCAGTGCGAAGTGGCCCTGGCTGCTGGCCCAGATGGTCACGGTGTCATCAGTATTCCAGCGGGCGGTGGCCGAGTGGGGTTCGATGTAGCCCTGGTGTACCTGGCGGGTGTGGTACTCGCGCTCCACGATGGCGTCGGCTTCGGCAAAGCCGGCGTCCAGGTCGCCCAGGGTGGCCTGGAAGTGGTTGGATACGTTGGAACCGTCGCCGGCGTCTGCTTCGGCCCAGCCGCCGGAGCGTTGCGCCGGGTTGGCCAGCGTTACCAGCCGCTCGTGAACCAGGGGCGCGCCGGCGGCCATGGCCTCGTCGGCGGTCAGCACCGCCGGCAGTACCTCCCAGTCCACATCAATCAGAGCCAGCGCTTCCTCGGCCAGGTGGGGCGAGTCGGCGGCGATGGCGGCAACGGCGTGGCCTTTGTAAAGAGCTTTCTCGCGGGCCATCACGTTGCGGCTGTAGAAACCGTAGTTGACGGCGGCGCCTTCTTCCTGGTCCTTGATTTCGGCGGAGACCTCCGGAAAGTCTGCGGAGGTGACCACGGCGTGGACGCCGGGCAGAGCCAACGCCCGGCTGGCATCGATGCCGCGGATGCGAGCGTGGGCATGTGGGCTCCGCAGAATCTTGCCGTGGAGCATCCCCGGCAGGTGGATGTCGGCGGCGTAGCGAGCGCGCCCCATCACCTTGTCCGGCCCATCATGGCGCACCGGACGAGTGCCCACGACCTTATAGTTTTCATCGGGGTTGGAGAGGACGATATTCGGTTTGTAGTCAAGCATAAGCGGCAATCTCCCTGTGGACGTAAAAGGCAGTGCGACGGGCGTAATTTACCACAAACGGATGCCGGCGGCAGGACTGGGGTGGTTTGCTACAGGGCAATCGCGTCTTATCCGAGAAGGACTTTGAGCAGGTAGTCTTCATCCCATCCGGTGTTGAGCCGCTTGCCCTGGATGCCCACTGCCCACTTTCAAGGTTCTTTCGTTTTTCAGCAGGTTGTGTCCAATCTGCCGCAGGATGTTCATGTTCTGCGGTCCATGATCCTTGCGCACTCGGCACTGGTCTTCCCGGAAGGTAAAGTCCAGGGTCCAGTGCAACGAGTTTTCGATGCTCCAGTGGCTTCTGACGGCGGCCAGCAGTTGTTCCGCCGAAGCCGCCAGGCTGCTGATGTAGTAGCGGGGTTGACTGGTACTGCCTTCCGGAGTTTGGCGATGGCCCGCCACTCTGACAGCCGCCTTCAGTTGGGGCCATTGCCCCTGGGGGTCCAGGCAGGACGATTGCAAAGTCGTCTGGTCATGGGTAAAAGGAGGAGGAAAAGACGCTTGGGGAGGATGTTACGGGGAGACGCTAAAGGAACCCCTGGGTTTCGTGCGCGACCAGGCACCGCGCCGCACCACCCGGTCCCGGACCTTGGCGGGAGCGCCCTTGACGCAATTGCAACAACAGGCGGTGTCGGATTGGGTGGCGAGGTTGGTGTCGGATCAGGCGCGGAGCGCGGCGGTGGACGGCAAGTGGGCGAAACAGTCCACCGACGTGTCGGGGAACCCGTTGGCGTTGGTGAACGTGTTGGCGCACGACCTGAAATTGCGCCTGACACAGTGGCCGCGGGCGGAACGCCGCTACAGATTTTTGACCAATCAGGCCGGCGGTGTCGCGGGGTCAACTGGGCCCATTATTTGAGCGTTACCCGGGGCTGCAACTCTTGACGATGGACGACGCCCGGTATGTATGCGGAACGAGACCGCTGTGGGGCTATCGTGGCCCTGGGGAAGGATTACAGGATTATCTGGTGCGGATCAAAGGGAACCGGCCCGCGGTTCAGGACGCCCGGACCACCGGGTTTCCCACCGCCGACTTGGGGCCGGCCCATCCGCCTTTGGCGGACAACCCGCGAAAAAAGCCGGCCACGTTGTGCCGCGGCGGCTCTGGGCCAATGCGATTTTGGACCAATCACGAACTGGCCGACTACCTCCGGGATGAATTGGGCGTGATTGGTCAAAAATCCGCATGGAGCGCGCCAGGCGGTCCGCCTTCGGCGGATGGCGAAAACCGACCTGACCCTGGCCACCGGCGAGTTGGCGCAAGAGCGTTGGTATCTGCTGAGCAGCCTCCCGCCCGGACGGTGTGGCGGCCCGGCTGACCGGCTCGGCTTGTTTCGCGGTCATTGGAGCATTGAAAACAGCCGGCATCACGTCAAAGACCACAGTTGGGGCGAAGACCGCCATACCCGGCGGCGTCCCGGACTGGGTGAAGTCTTCGCCATACTGGTGAATGTCAGCCTGAATGTCCTGGGCCAGGAGGGATGGTTTCCAGAGCCAATGTCCCTGCCGCTGCGGGCCAGGACCGGCGCTTTCCGTCCCAACCAGACTATCGCCCGCCTTTGTGGCAAACCGTCCTGACTTTGCAATCGTCCTGTTGCCCGACGTTCCCCGGCACTCCCAAGCCATCCTCTCCCTCAGCGAGGTGGTCACCATCGGCATCCTCCACGCCATGAAGAACGTCAACCAACGGGCATTCTACGATTGGCTCAAAGACAACTATGGCCATCTGTTCCCCAGACTGCCCGACCGTACACGCCTTTTCCGCCGGATACGCGCCAAAGGGGACTGGACCGGCTACTCCCTGGCGAACTTTACCGTGCTGGGCGTGGCCGACAGCTACGGAGTAGAACTGCGCCACCCCATCAGGAAGGCCGGCGGGACCATCAAATCGGCAAGAAGGGCAAGTCCAATCACCGTTGGATCGTGGGCGGCAAGCTCTGCATCGCGCTCAACAAGTTGGCCCTGATTACCGATCGGGACTGCGCCACGGCCAACCGCCATGACCAGACCTTCCTGCCTTTGCTCGATTGCTACGATGGTCAAATGATTATCCTGACCGACACCGGCTTTCACCAAGCCAAAGGCGACCTCGACCATGTAATGTTGTGCCGTCGGGGGGAATGGAACGTGCGGATGATCGTAGAGACCACCTTCTCAATGATGACCCAGGTGTGGGGCAGCAAAGAGATGCGGCATCGCACCTGGGAAGGGTTTGAGGCTCATCTGGCCTACTTGATGGCCGCTTTCAACATCCTGGTGCAATGGGATGGGTTGGAACCCGATGAAAACGGTCGTATCCATCGCTCTATTGCACGCTTCACCCTCTGACACTAACTAGCACCAATGGTTATCAGGATAAGATCGTCCGACGGCAGCAGCATCCAATCCTGGAAATCCTTTCAATCCGAAAAATCCTGCTTCTGACAATCTGCCAAAATGGGTACGCGCGAGGCGACTTTTGTGTTGACAGGTACAGGCTTTATCCCGTAAATTGCCGCACGCGGCAAATCAGTTCGGAGGGCCGACAATTTCGGTGTGTGGAACGAATGTGACTGATTTCGTCTAAGGAGGCGCAGAGTGAAAACGTTTTCCGCCACACGATCATTGCCATTGTCTTTGCTGGCTATGACAGTAGCCGTCGGGTTGCTGCTGGCCGGCGTGGCCTGCGGCGGGGCTGCCGAAACGCCGGCCAGCAGCGGCGGTAGCGCGCCGGCGGCCGCCGAGCCGACCGCCGTACCACAGGCGGCCGCTGCCACCGCGGCGCCATCGCCGACCGAAGCGCCGGCGATGGAAGCGTCGGATATTGAAAAGTTCACCGTCATGGTGACCACCCAGGGCAACGAGCTGTTCAACTCGAAGTATGCCGCCGGCGAGAACAACCTGTGGCACCGGATGTCCCAGGTCTGGCTGGTGGGCGGGAGCCTGAAGGACGGCAGCCTGGCTTTGGACCCCACCACGGGCATCGCCAACAAGTGGGAGATCGTTGACGACGGGCTGGCCTGGGAGTTCACCATCCGACCCGGCATCCAGTTCCACAACGGCGAGGAGCTGGACGTGGACGACATCCACTTCAAAGCCACCTGGGCGATCTCCGAGGAAGCGTCAGGGGTGTCAACGGTGCGTATCGCCCGGGAGATAACCAACCGGGAGGTCACCGGCCCCGACACCTACAAGTTCACCTTCAAGGAGCCCATGGCTTTCTTCGGCGCCGCGGTATCGGAAGTGGACAACACGGCCATCGGCACCGTCATTTCGGTGGACTACTGGAATAGCCTGCCGCTGGGCCAGACCATCGAAAACTGCACGCCGGTTGAAGTTTGCCAGCAGGCGGAAGCCTTCGAGGAGAACCCTGATCCCGGCCTGCCCGGCCCCTACCGCGTGATTGAGCACCGCTACGAAGAAGAGATCCTGTACGAACGGTTTGAGGACTACTTCCTGCGGCAGGAGCGGCCGTATCCCTTCCGCCACCTCTCGCTGCGCGTGGTGCCGGAGCTGTCCACCCGCGTCGCCGCGTTGCAGGCCGGCGAGGTTGACATCATCGAAGCCGACAACACGGTAGTCGGGCAGATCCAGGACGCCGGCGGGCGCATCGTCTATGCTCCCGAATCGGTACACATCTGGATCAACGCCAACGGCTGCGACCGGGAGACCGACAACGACGGCCTGCCCATCATGTGCCACGACCTGCGGGTGCGGCAAGCCCTGGACTACGCCATCGACAAGACCAAGATCCAGGCCCTTTACGGTGGCACCGACGCTTTCCAGATTGACGGGATGCACGGCATCGGCAGTCCCTCCGGCCTGGGCTTCAAACCCGACCTGGGGCCGCTCCCCTACGATCCGGACAAGGCGCGGCAACTGCTGGCGGACGCCGGCTACCCGGACGGGGCGGGCTTCAACGAGGGCCGGACGTTCCCCATCCACACCTGGACGGGCGCGGGCGCGCCGCTTACGGTTGAACTGTCCACCCTGATCTGCCAGGGCTGGAAGACCGAGCTGAACATCGAGTGCGAGGTCAACGTCGGCGAAGAGGTGAGCCTGAAGGAAGTGCAGTACGCCGGTGAAATCGCCGGCCAGTACCTGGTGCGCACCAACGAGAACACCTACGACGGCGGACGCCGGATGCTGGGGCGATACGCCCGCGAGGGCGCGTACATCGCCTACGACACCGATATCGCCGAGAAGGTGCTGGCCGCCGGCGCCACCATCGGCAGCCAGGAAGAACGGCACGAGGCGTACTACCAGGCGCTGAAGATTATCCACGACAAGCACTACGACTTCACACCAGGCTTCCTGAACCAGCCCTACGGGGTGAGCGACCGGGTGGCCAACTGGGTGCCGTGGCCCCTGGCGCCGTACATGAGCGCGCTGTGGACGGTTGAGGTACAGTAGCAACACACCGGAAATGCGGCGTAGGGGCGAATAATTATTCGCCCCTACAGAACGCCGGTCGCTAGAATTTCATGTTCCGCTTCACCTTAATCCGCATCGCCCAGTCCATCATCACGCTGGTTGTGCTCAGCGTGGTGGTGTTCTTCGGTTCCGAGCTGACCGGGGACATTGCGCTGGCCATGGCCACGCCGGACACCACGGAGGCGGAGCTGGAGGAAATCCGGCGCAAGTTCGGCCTGGACCGGCCGGCCTACGAGCGGTACGGGCGCTATCTGCTGAACCTGGCGCAAGGGGATTTGGGCGTCTCGGGCACCAGCCGGCGGCAGGTGAGCGAGATGATGGCGGAGCGCATTCCGCCGACGCTGCAACTGGCGGCGGTGGGCTTAGTAATCGCAATGGTTATCGGCATACCGTTAGGGGTGCTGGCGGCGGTGAAACGAAACACCGTCTTCGACCAGGCGAGCAAGCTGTTCGCCATCGTCGGGATGTCCGCGCCGCAGTTCTGGGTCGCCATCATGCTGATCATGTTCTTCGGGGCGCAGCTGAAATGGCTGCCGACCTACGGGCGGGGCGGGATTGACCACTACATCCTGCCGGGCATCGCCATCTCCCTGTTTGTGATGGCGGGATTCATGCGGCTGACCCGCTCCAGTATGCTGGAAGTGCTGGACAGCGAGTTCGTGAAGTTCGCCCGCATCAAGGGGTTGCAGGAGCGGCTGGTAATCTTCAAGCACGCGCTGAAGAACGCGATCATACCCGTGCTGACCTTCGGCGGAGTGAGCTTCGCCGGACTGCTGAACGGGGCTATCGTGGTGGAGGTGGTGTTCGCCTGGCCGGGATTGGGAAGGTTGATGCTGGACAGCATCCGGGAGCGGGATACGGTGGTCATCATGGCGACCATACTCACTTCCGGTTTCATCTACATACTGCTGTCCACGGTGGTGGATATTCTCTACGCATACGTGGATCCCCGGATTCGCTACGGATAACAAGATGAAACACCCCCTCACCCCAACCCTCTCCCACCAGGGGAGAGGGAGCTTTTAGACACCAGGCAAGGGAGCCTCTCCCACCAGGGGAGAGGGAGCTTTTAGACAACAGGCAAGGGAGCCTCTCCCACCAGGGGAGAGGGAGCTTTTAGACAACAGGCAAGGGAGCCTCTCCCACCAGGGGAGAGGGAGCTTTTAGACAACAGGCAAGGGAGCCTCTCCCACCAGGGGAGAGGGAGCTTTTAGACAACAGGCAAGGGAGCCTCTCCCACCAGGGGAGAGGGAGTTTTTAGACAACAGGCAAGGGAGCCTCTCCCACCAGGGGAGAGGGAGTTTTTAGACAACAGGCAAGGGAGCCTGGCAATGGCGGCACAAACTGCGACACTGGCAACGGGGCTGGGCAACGCCCGGCGCACGCTGGGCCAACTGCGGGCCATGCGGATACCGTGGATCCCGACGATAGTGCTGACGGCGCTGTTGATCTGCGCCCTGTTCGCGCCGTGGCTCGCGCCCTACGACCCGCAGGAACCGGACGTGCTGAAGGGGGTGCAACGGGTTGCCCCGTTCACCACATCGGAAAATCCGCTGGGCGTGGACCTGCTAGGACGGGACATCCTCAGCCGCCTCATTCACGGGGCGCGCATTTCGGCGTTCATCAGCCTGATCTCGCTGGGGTTCGGGGCGCTGGTGGGCACGGCGTTGGGCGTGGCTTCCGGCTACCTGGGCGGCAAGGCCGACGCCCTGCTAATGCGGGTTTGCGACGGCGTGATGGGCTTCCCCACCATCCTGCTGGCACTGATTATTGTGGCGATACAGGGCGGCGCCGGCATTCAGAACGTGGTCATCGCCATCATGGCCACCGTGTGGGCACGGTTCGCGCGGCAGGTGCGGGGCGAGGTGTTGAGCATCAAGGAACGGGACTTTGTAACGCTGGCGGTGGTGGCGGGCGTGCCGCCCCACGTCATCATGTGGCGGCACATCTTCCCCAACGTGGTGAACACGGTGCTGGTCATTATCAGCCTGCTGGTGGGACAGACGATACTGCTGGAGGCGTCGCTGAGCTTCCTGGGGGTGGGCGTGCCGCCGGGTGAACCGGCCTGGGGCATCATGGTGTCGGAAGGGCGCAACAACCTGCTGGATCTGTGGTGGCTGTCGCTGATGCCCGGATTGGCGATCACCATTGTGGTGATGGCGCTGAACCTGTTTGGCGACTGGCTGCGGGATACGCTGGATCCGCGGTTGCGGCGGACGCGGTAACACCAACCACATAGTCGAAGCATACGTAGGGGCGAATGATTATTCGCCCCTACACTACTGACCAGGCCAGGGTGACCACGCCGGCTATGACCAGGGAGGCGGCCCAGAGCAGGTCCAGGTTGATCCAGCCCCGGCGCAGGAAGGCGAGGCCGACACGGTAATAGACGACCACCGCCGCGGCCAGCATGGCGGTCAGCATCACTACGGTGTGCATCGCCAGGCCCGCCAGCCACCAGATCGGGGCGTCGGTGAGGGACAGAAAGCCGCCGTGGTCGCCCAGGTCGCCGGCGATGCCAGCGGTTGCCGTCGGGCCGGTCAGGGCGAGGGCGACGGGGGCCAGCATCAGGCCCGCGCCGTGGGCCGTGGCCATGAGGAAAGACCAGGCGATCAGATCCCGACCGCCCACGTTCATGCCCACCCAGCGAGGATGACGGTAGTAGAGGACCAGCCGGAACAGGCCGAAGCCCAGCAGTATGGCGCCGGCGGCGATGCGCACCCAGCGCAGGGGGAGGAACGCGCCCACCAGCACCAACGCGACCATGACCACAGCCACGGAAAGCAGGTGGCCGACGGCGATGTATCCCGTGGCGGCGTACAGCTGCGCCGGGCGTTGGCGCTGCAAGGCCAGGGCGACGGCGAACAGCCAGCCCATGGCCGGATTCAGCCCGTGGAATATCCCCAGCGCGGCCAGTCCCAGCCACGGCCCCAGGGACGTCAGAGCCGCCGGGTCGGGAATGAGGGCGTGGAGCAGGGTTGGATGGATCACAGATACGGCGGGCTTATAACGACAAAACGGGGCTCATGCGTACCCACTTAGCTAGCATAACCTGTCATTGCGAGCGCAGCGCGGCAATCCCGTTAGGGAACAGTCGTCGCTCCGGGAACGAGATTGCCACGTCGCTACGCTCCTCGCAATGACAGAGCAAAACGGGGCGAATGATTATTCGCCCCTACGTTGCAGTCGTCCCACCGATACGGTTGTTACGGGAAGCAGAAGGTGTCGGAGGAGGCGTCGCCGCCCTGGAGCCGCACCTGGTGGCTGCGGGTCTTGCCGTAATCGACGAAGAAATCGGGGTTGACGGTCATGCCGCCGGAGGGGTCGGCGTCGATGCGGGAGAGCCACCCGTTGAGGCCGTCGGGATAGAACTGGTCGTCCCAGGACGAGTACAGCGAGTTGGTGAGATAGACGCGGCGTCCGTCGCGGCTGATTTCCACCATCTGCGGGCCGCCGGTGAGGGTTGCGCCGTTGGGGTGGCCGGCCTTGCGCACCACGCCGCCCATTTCCAGCTCGCCGGTCTGCACCGGGTTGAAGGGGTCGGATACGTCGTACTGGAGCAGTTTGCCGGTTCCCCAGCAGGAGACATACAGGAACTTATCATCCACGGAGAGGTCGATGTCGGTGACCAGGGGCGGCACCGCGCCGAGGGGTTGCAGGGCCGGAGGCAGCACCGAGGCGTCGGCCGGTTCGGCGGGTATGGAGATGATTTTGCGGGCGGCCCATTCCTCGCCGTCGCGATACCAGAGGAAGATGGAGCCGGACAGGTCTTCGGTGCTGACCACCACGCCGCAGAAACCGTAGTGCCGGGTGGGATTGTGGGCGGGACGCAGCTCCAGGGCCATCTGGTGCTCGGCGCCCAGGTCAACGGCCTGGCGGTGGGAGCGCCGGCGCATATCCCAGAAATGGAGCATATGGCCGAACTTCTGCCCGACCACGTCCTCGAGGCGGACGCCATGCTCAAACATTTCGGGAGTGCCCCATTCGCTGGTCATCATGGTGTCCAGGCCGATGTGCCACCAGAAATCGTAGGCGAGCTCCTGCGGCCCGCGATCCAGTTCCCAGGGGCCGATGGGTTCAAAGGTGTAGTGGTCCAGCAGCATGATGCCGCCGGGCCGGTCGCCATCGGCGGAACCCAGCGCGCTGATGTAGATGGCGTCGGGGCCACAGTGGACGGTGTGGGGGCGGGAATAGCCGGCCCGCTGGACTTCCTCCGCCTCGATGGTCTTGACGATGCGGGGGCGCGCCGGGTCGGGCTGGGTGTCCAGGATGTAGATGCGGCTGTTGGCCAGGGACGGCACCACCAGATACCGCCGTTCCAAATGGGGATGGGCGGATGAGGGACACAAGGCCGCGCTGCAAGCGTTCCAGTTGAAGTGATGCAGCTCGTCATCGAGGTAGGGCATGGGCACCGAGTGGACCACCTGGGAGTAGGACGCCGAATTGGGGTCGCAGTCCACGACGGTCATGGCGTCGGGTTCGCCGGAATCGGGGTTGAGCACGGCGACGTAGGCCAGGCGCTCCTGCGGAGCCTCCATAGCCAGTCGGGCCGAGGGGTAAAAGGTGGGATCGGGTCGCCAAAGGGCCATTGTTCCGGCCTCCTGTAATCTGCGTTATGCGCCGGCCGGTACGACCGGATCATGGGTGAACGGGCGTGGTCATTCTAACCAGCGCGGCATGGCGACGCAAACCGGCTACGCCCCCCCCCCCCGCAAGACCTTGCTCAGAATCTAAAGGGTCGTCCTGTCCCGCGGCATTAGCCAGGATTTTTTCGATCATGGCCACCAGCGCCTTCTTGTCCTCCATGCTGAAACCGGCCAGCAGCGCAGTCTCGTTCCCCTGCCAGTGCCGCAAAATCTCCGGCATCATCCGTTCCGCCGGCTCGGTCAGGCCCAGCCGGGCGACGCGGCGGTCCTGACTTTCGTACTCCCGCCAGAGCAGGCCCGCGTTGACCAATTGTTCCACTTGGCGGCTGATGGAGCCGGTGGTCATCGGGATGATCCGCGCCAGCTCGGTGACGTTGGAGGCGTCGCCCTCATGGCAACGGATAATGATGGCCATTTGCATCGGGGTAATCCCAAGGGGAGCCAGGCGCTGGCGCAATCCCTCGATCACGGTGGTGCGCAGATTCATTGCCATGTACGCCAAAAAGATGTGGTCATAATCTTCCCGGATTGGGTTGCCTGGAGAGCGAAATTTCATAGCTTGCCTCCCGTCCGTAACGTGTGCCGCCCGATCCGGGCCTTCTCGCTGCAAATGCTATGGGGACAGATCCTGGTATCAGTATTGACCATTAATTATACGGCATCGGGGCGATTGTAAAGAGCAAACAATTCTGCCTCGGGCTGTGCAGCTAGCTGCGGCGCGACGCTTCCAGTGGCAATGTAGGCCGGGGGATGGCGACATTCTAACCGTCGCCCCGCCGCGGGCGCAATTGGGAACATAGACTATCGTCTGTGGTCGGTGTGTTGAGCGTGTGGTATCATCGCGGCGTAATGTGACCGCCTGCTCTTGCATCGGAATGCTATCTACAATGGGGTAACCGCCGCCATACGCCAAGTTTTGCGCTACCGTCCGGCGCTGCCGCTCCTGCTGGCCGTGGGGACGATGCTGGCGCTGGTGGCAGTTGTGCTGACGACTGCGGGGATTGCAACGGCGGACGGAACGGAGCCATGGTCAAAGCCCTCGGTAACAGCGGAATTGACCCAGCCCCCGGCAACGCCGGGAATGCACGGGTCAGCCAGCGACGGACCGCGCTACCAGCAGGTCAGCGCCGGCTGGGGCCACACCTGTGCCTTGCGCCCCGGCGGTGAGGTAGCCTGCTGGGGTGCAAATGGTTCGAGCCAATCCACGCCGCCGGGGGGAACCTTCGTCCAGGTCGCCGCCGGTTGGGCCCACACCTGCGGGGTGAAGAGCGACGGTGCGGTGGCCTGCTGGGGCTATGATGATTACGGTCAATCCACGCCGCCGGGGGGAACCTTCCAGCAGGTCAGCGCGGGCTATAAGCACACCTGTGGGGTGAAGACCGACGGGGAGCTGGCCTGCTGGGGCTCCAATTATTTTGGTAAAGCCACGCCGCCGGAAGGAACCTTCGGGCAGGTCGGCGCTGGTGGTGGACACACTTGCGGCATAAAGACCGACGGGGAGGTCGCTTGCTGGGGCGCAAATGGTTCGGGTCAAGCCACGCCGCCGAGGGGAACCTTCGTGCAGGTCAGCGCGGGCGATGGGCACACCTGCGGCATAAAGACCGGCGGGGAGCTGGCCTGCTGGGGCTACAATTACAGTTACTCATACCGGATCTCCGACTATTATCATACGAGACAAGCCACGCCGCCGGGCGGAACCTTTCAGCAGGTCAGCGCCGACGGTGACCACACCTGCGGCATAAAGACCAACGGGGAGCTGGCCTGCTGGGGCGGCAATTTTTTGGGTCAAGCCACGCTGCCGGGGGAAACCTTTCAGCAGGTCAGCACTGGTGATTACTACACCTGTGGCATAAAGACCGACGGGGAGCTGGCCTGCTGGGGCGGCAAATTCTCGGGCTCTAGTTACCCGTACCCGCGCTATACTCGGAGTCAAGCCACGCCGCCGAGGGGAACCTTCGTGCAGGTCAGCGCCGGCGGTTCCCACACCTGCGGCTTGCTAACCGGCGGGAGGGTCGCTTGCTGGCTCGCACATGGTTGGTCCGGTCTATTCAGGCCGCCGAGGGGAACCTTCATGCAGGTCAGCGCCGGCGGTGTCCACACCTGCGGCATAAAGACCGGTGGGGAGCTGGTCTGCTGGGGCGGTGATGGGATCGGCCAAGCCACGCCGCCGGGGGGAACCTTCCAGCAGGTCGGCGCGGGTAATAACCATACCTGCGGCATAAAGACCGACAGGGAGGTGGCCTGCTGGGGCTACAATTATTTTGGTCAAGCCACGCCTCCGGGGGGAACCTTTCAGCAAGTCAGCGCTGGTGATCTCCACACCTGCGGCATAAAAACTGGCGGGGAGGTGGCCTGCTGGGGCGCGAATGATTCGCGTCGAACCGCGCCGCCGGGGGGACCTTTCAGCAAGTCAGCGCTGGTGATCACCACACCTGCGGCGTGCTAACTGGCGGGGAGGTGGCCTGCTGGGGCTCCAATTATTTTGGTCAAGCCACGCCACCAGGAGGAACTTTTCAGCAGGTCAGCGCGGGCCAAAGCCACACCTGTGGGGTGACGACTGGCGGCGCGGTGGCATGCTGGGGCAGCCAGGCGCGCGGCATCGTTCGCACCGACGACGGCGGCATCGCTGTGGCCGGGCCGGATACGTCCCAGTCGGTCGCCCCGGCGCCTATTGCGCTCTCCTCCGTGCCTCAGCTTTATTGGGTTGACGAGGAAGCGCAGAAAATCCAGCGCACTGGCACGGACGACTACCGAGTAGTCGAAGACCAATTGACCGCCGCCCAGGGCCTGAATATGCCGGGCAGCATTGCCCTGGACCTGGACGCCGGCAAAGTGTATTGGACCGACGACGGCGCCGGCAAAGTCCGGCGCGCCAACCTGGACGGCTCGGATGTCCAGGACTTGGTTGTGGGCTTGGATGACCCGGTGGGTCTGGCCCTGGATTTGGGCTTGGGCACCCGCAAAATGTACTGGATAGAACGGACCCGGGGCGAAATCCGGCGGGCCGACCTGGAGGGCAACGGGAGCGAAGCCGTGGTGTCGTGGCTGGGTGGATTTGAGCCGTATCAAATCGCCCTGGACCGGTCGGGGCGCAAAATGTACGTTACCATCCGGAAAGCCCATGGTATCCTCCGCCTGAACCTGGACAACCCGGCCGACTTTTCCGATTTCGCTTTCCTGCAACCGTCGGTGGGAACGTCAGCAATAGCCGACCCCATGGGCCTGGCTCTGGACTTGAGCCGGGGCCAGATGTACTGGACGGAACGCCACCAACCTGCGGACAAGATTTGGCGAGCCAACCTGGACGGTTCCGGCGCCGAGGATCTGGTTACATCGGCGGGGCACTCGCTGAGCGGGATTGCCCTGGACGTAGTGGCCGGCAAGATGTACTGGACGGATGAAGTAGCCGGCGCAATCAAGCGTGCCGACCTGGACGGGAGGAATGAACAAACGGTAGTTACGGGACTGAGTGCGCCGGAAGGGATCGCCATCTACGACCGGCAAAGTACCGCCGGTGCCGAACGCGACCGCGCCGCCCTGGTTGCACTGTACAATGCCGCCCGCGGTTCCGTTAATCCCGGAGGATTGCTACAGCTATACTACACATACGCCGACAATTTTTTTGACAAAGACGGCAAGAAACTGGCCCAATATGAAGAAGAATACGATTGGAGTGCGAACGGTCCTATCAGAGAATGGTGGATTCAAAAATCAGAAGGGACACAGTGGAAGCATTACTCTGCATTTAAGGAACCATTTTTGGAAAACTTTGGATGGTTCCATGCTGATAATTGGTTGACCCAGAAGCCGCTTGACGAATGGTATGGGGTCAGGACTAACAGTTATGGACGGGTTACTGAGTTGTATCTTGCCGGCAACAACCTGAGAGGGCATATTCCTGAGGATCTGATTGGTCTTACCGATTTGGAAGCGTTGACGCTTCATGGCAACCATCTGACCGGATGTATTCCGAGGGGCTTGGCGGATCGTTTGGACCTGTCTTGGGAGACTGAGACCGGATACGCAAATGAGATCCTGGAAACGCTGGGTTCAGTGTTTTTGGGAGACGAACGGCTAATCATGCTTAAGTACCACGAAACGAAAGAAAGCCGTCAAAAATATGGCCTGGGTGTACCCCTGTGCGCTCCGGACCCTGACCCTCACGACCGGATATTGTCGTTCGATGAACAGACAACGGAAACGGACAAAGAGGCGCTGCGGGCAGTGTACCTGGCCTTGTCCGGACTTGATAGTGACTCTGAACAGTGGCAGCGTTTCTTGGACTGGTTGCGGAATAGTCAGGGCGACAATCTTGAACACTACCCTGGCGTCAACACCAAAGGTAGCGGGCGTGTCCGTGAACTGCACCTGGCCGACGGTAGGATAGATGAGATGCCGAGGGAGTTTTTCGGCGGGACCAAGCTGGGCGGCACGATACCGTATCAGATTGGAAACCTTGGCGAACTGCGCAAACTGAACCTGAGCAGGAACCAACTACGTGGTAGTATTCCGCCGGAACTGGGCAACTTGCGGCACCTTGAAGTGCTTTCTCTCAACGATAACCTGTTGACTGGGAAGTTGCCAGCGCATTTGGGCAATCTGGAATCCCTGGTGAAGCTACATCTCCATTCGACAAAGTTGCGTAAATCTACGTTGCCTTTGGAATTTGGCAACCTGCATAACCTTGAAGAAGTGAATTTCGGAGGCACAGAGTTGCACGGGTGTTTACCCGCTCCATTATTGCCCAATTTCATGCCTCGCAATATGGCTCTCTTTGATCTTTTGGACTTGACCGGTGGCAGTTTGGCCAGGTTGGCCACCAAGAGTAAGCGCGTCTCGAAAACATTTGGAAATGCACCGGTCTTGGGTGAGACCGTTGCAGATCGGGTTGAGACCGTTCTGGGTGGTGAGGCAGGGGTGAGCCAGCAGTTGCTGGTGAAGGCTTTCACGGAAATGCGTTTGGGTAAAGGGGACTCTTTGGAGCGCGCCGAGTTTATTGGTGGCAAGCAAGCCGACGCCGCCAATAAACTCCTGGAATTCGGAAAGGGGTACGTTGAGCTCAAGGTCGCGAATGCTGACGAATTCAATAGCAAGGAATCGTGGATCGACATATTGAAAGACTCATTCTTCTTGACTGTCCTCGGACCGGCGAAAATTGGCGCTCCAGTACTGGAAGCTCTGGGTAAAGCCATCGACTTCGTTGGTGGTTTGCATGTAAAGCTATTCCATTCGCATTACGCTGCCACCGATTTGGGCAACGTGGAACTCTGCTTCAAGTAAGAGGTAGATAAGAACTCCAATTCGGGCTTTGAAAGACTTTTTACCACACGCAGCGACTTGGGCCGGAACCACGCCGTCCACCCCCATCTCCCGCAGCCGTCCCACGTCGCCGTCGGGTATGGTGCCACCCACCAGCAGCAGCACGTCGCCGCTTGCCCATTGCAGCGGGCCGGCGTAGAATGGCGGAACTGGATTCGCAGGACTTTCACGACGCAACCCATTGCATTTAGGAGAAACGGTCATGGCAGAAGCGAAAGGCCCCCTGGACGGGATACGCGTAATTGACCTGGGGCGGCACCAGGCCGGCCCCCGCTGCGCCCAAGTGCTGGCCCGTCTGGGCGCCGAGGTCATCAAGGTGGAGCGGCTGGGCGGCGAGGAAACCCGCTACCACGCGCCCTGGGTGCGCAAGCAGTCCGCCTACTGGGTGCAGTACAACAGCGGCAAGAAGAGCCTGAGCATCGACCTGCGCAAAGAGGAGGGCAAGGAAGTCCTGCGCCGGCTGGTCAAGGTCTCGGACGTGCTGTTGCAGAACTTCCGGCCCGGCACCATCGACGTCATGGGCTTCGGCTATGACGTGCTGTACGAGCTGAACCCGCGCATCATCATGGTCAACGTGTCGGCCTACGGGCAGTTCGGCCCCTACCGGGAGCAGATCGGATACGACCCCATCGGGCAGACCATGTCCGGCATCGCCATGGTGACCGGCGAAGAGGGAATGCCACCCATCCGCGCCGGCGTGCCCATCATCGACCGCACCACCGCGCTGCACGCGGCCATCGGCACCCTGGCCGCGCTGCACGAGCGGGAGACCTCCGGCGTGGGGCAGACCATTGACGCCTGCCTGGCCGACACCGGCTACAGCTACACCGAAATCCCCATCACCGCCTATCACGGCGCGGGCATCGAGCCGCGGCGGGGCGAGTCGGCGGCGCCGCCGTCGGGGACGTACCCCTGCAAGGACGGGTGGGTACTGATCTCGGCCGGCGACCAGCACCACTGGCATCGGGTCTGCAACGCGCTGGGCAAGCCCGAGTGGCTGGAAGATCCGCGGTTCACCACCCGCCACGAGCGAGCCGCCAACGGCGCGGCGGTGAACGAGGCCATGCGCGACCTGATGGCCGACATGACCATGCAGGAAGCCATCGCCCACTTCACGCATCACGACGTGGTGGCCGCGCCGGTGAACACCATCGCCCAGGCCGCCGCCGACCCGCACCCCTGGGAGCGTCGGGCCATGGTGGAGGTGGATGACTTCCTGGCCGGCACCATTGCCGTGTCCGGCGACTTCTGGCACTTCAGCAGGACGCCGGCGGTGGTCGGCACCACGCCGCGAGTGGGCGAGCACAACGAAGACGTGCTGACCGGGATCCTCGACTACACCGAGGAAGAAGTCCAGGCGATGTACGAGGCCAACGTGATCGGGACGTTCCACCACTACGATGAGGTGCCCGGCTAACCGCCAATTGGCATAGCCAACGATGTAGGATCTACCCCCGCTTGTGCTAGAGCGGGGGTAGCGTGTTTGGGCAGCAGCTGCTAGGACTGCGACACCCCGGCCAGTAGAGGCCCCCGGGTATTTCATTCAGCGGTTATCGTGGGGTCAAACCGGGCATGGTTGCGAGTCGCAACCAGACATGCCCATCCGTGTGGCAGCCGCTTCTGGCGCATGGTCTCACCCTACAGCAGGTTTGTCATGATCTTGAATTGGTTGAAGAGGTCTCATTCCCTACGCGCCTGCCCGCGTTGTAATGGAACAAACGCGAGGCTCAGAAGGGATTGGGCAAAGCGGCGGCGCGCCTTCCGGTGCCGGTCGTGCAACACGGTATTCGGTCAGTTACGCCAATCGGCTTGCCCATTTTGCGGCTCGCAGGACGCGAGGATACGTAGGGACTGGTACACCAGGGATAATCCTGTCCGGTGCCGTAGATGCATGAGCGTTTGAGGAGGGAAATCCCCCGGAGTTGGCAGACCCCAAGAAGTGGATGACGGATGCCTCGGGGATTGCGCCTGCTGTGAAGCGCACAACTGGCATAAGTGGTCTTGGGGAATAGGCAGTATGCCCGCCTGCTGTGGGATGTGCAAGTGCTGTAAAGAACGCGGTTGCTGAGTGCTTGTCGCGCCCTGTTTTGGGTAGCCATCCATAAATCGGTATCGTCATGTGGCCGTTCAAACGCAAATCTACGCCGAAGCAGCCTCGTCGATCAGCCAGGTCTGATGTTTTGTTCCCACAGGACAGGTATCCCGTTCCGTTCACGGACGACATCACCGATATGGCTGTCCTGAAACATCATACCGTCCGGGCACTCTGCGGAATGTTCATGAACAGGCATTCGGAATGTCGGTCGCCGCACCCATTCTGTGGTAACGTCCATGCAGAACCCGCACGGTTGATAGCCCAACCGGTCAATCAGGTCAACCCCGACGGTGTGCCTGTTTTGGCCATCTACCTCAGCAGAGCGACAGAGTCCATCGCACCTGCGGATGGTGAGCAGATAGAACCGTTTAACGGCGCAGTCTCACTCCGATACATTGAGAAAATTCCCTATCGCAAAATGGTAGTGAACCTGAACGCCGATGGGACTTACACCGCATATTATGGTCCAATCCTGAATCCAGTTGAGGGGAATTATGCGACGGGTTCGATTGACCCCGATGCTGCGCGCGCCCTTTTATGCGATCCCAAACCGCAGCATGCCAGATGGGAATATTGGGAGAGCAAATTGTCCAATCCGGAATTTTACCCGGAGTACCGCTGCCTCATAGTGCATGGGCAATGTTGGGTTGTTGAAGCCGACCTAAGCCAGGGCCTCGTCCAGCAGGTAGCAGGATTGGAAATCATTGACCATCCTGACCACAACTTTGGAATTCACTCGTGTCCGAACGCAATGTACTCCACCAACCCAAACGATGACAGCGAATACGCCAAAGTCATACGGGAGAACTGCCCGGTAATAGGGATAGGGTGAGCGGCCTTGTCATACGTCCAAGAGCGTGAAGAGCGCCGCTTGGACTTTGCCGAAGTAGCAAACTTCGATTGGGACAATGCTACCGTGCGCCCAAGCAACCGGGGCGGCGAGGAGCGCTTCGTAGCCTACAGTTATCTGGGAGACCGGTTGTACGCAGTGGTTTTCACGATGCGCAACGGCGTTGCCCGTATCATCAGCTTTCGAAAAGCCAGTGACAAAGAGGTGAGCGAATATGGCTGAACAAGTGGATGAACGTTACCAACCCAACGGGCTTACGCCCGAAGAATTCGCGGCGCTGCCTCCTTACGAAAAGGTCGCCAACTTGACTTATGTCGAAGTCGAGGCTCTGTACGGTGAAGAAACCGCCATCGACGTCGGCATCGCCAAGGACCCGGACGCTGCAATACCCACCGACGAAGAATGGGGCCAAGCTCGTCCCATGGCAGAAGTTTTCCCGGAGTTTGTGGAAGCCCACCGCGCCGGCCGGATAAAGATGCCGCCCAGGCCGCCCGTAATCAGAAAGCGGGAGGAGGTGCTGCTGGACAGCGACATCATCGACTATTTCCAGCATTTGGATCCCCACTGGCAAAAATCCCGACTCAACGATTTCCTGCGCGTGGTCATCTTCCGGCGCCGGCCTGAAGCGGCCGCGGAAAACGCCGGCGAAGGTTACGACGAAGCGGCCGGATAATGGCCAACGGCCATAGTCAACGATTGAGGGGCGAATAATTATTCGCCCCTACGATTTAGCAGACTCCACAAGCCGCCTTTATCCGGCATGGGTTTCGCAGCTCAGCATCCAGTTGACGCCGAACTGGTCGGTACACATACCGAAATAGGCGCCCCAGAACATATCCTGCGGGGCCATGGCGACGTTTCCGCCCTTTGACAACAGGCCGAACAGGCGGTCGGTTTCGTCGCGGCTGTCGGCGCTGACGCTGATGGAGAAATTGTTGCCGGCGACGGGGGGCGGGCCGAAGGCCGAGGTGGTGTCGCTGCCCATCAACACTCCCGGGCCGACGGGCAGGGAGACGTGCATGATGCGGTCTTTCTCACCTTCCGGAACCGGCAGATCGGCCGGCCCGTCGGCAAAAGTGGTGATGATGGCGAAGTCGCCGCCGAATACCGAGCGGTAGAACTCGAAGGCTTCGCGGCAGTTGTCGTTGAAGTGGAGGTAGGCGTTGAGGTTCATGGGATGCTCCCGGCTCGCTAAAGTCAACGTGGCAGATTTCAAAACGGTACGACGCTTTACCCGGCGTCGCTGTGGATGCCAGCCAGCAACTCGAGCATACGCGCGACGAAACGGTGCACCGCCGGACGCTCTGCCTCAATATCATAATCTTCCATTTCATCGTGGAAGAAATTCTTATGGAAGTTTTCCGCGGCGATGAACCCGCCAAGTATGCTGTCATCATCGCGTTCGTCGTTCAAACGCTGCACCGCGTTTTTCATGTCGCGATGGCAGCGATGGCGCCAGCCGCGCTGCTGGCAGATGGCGATGACGGCCTGGGTGGCCGCGCCGTAGAGTTTTTCGGAGGCTTGCAAGTGGTCGCCGGCGGCAAATTCCCGGTCTGAGGCGGCCAGGAAATCGCGGGCGGTCTGGGCGTGTTCGGCGGCGGTCATTTCCCTGGTGGTCATGACGGTTTCCTTTTGCCCCCTCTTACCACTTCTGAATGACCGGCAGCACTTCCTTCCCAAACAGGCCGATGTTCTTCATGGTAGCCTCGTGGCCCATGCGGGATTCCTGGCCGTAGAACACCAGGTGCTCCATGCCCAGACGCTGGTGGATGTGTTCCAGCTTTTCCAGCACGGTGTCGGGCGTGCCGCAGACGATGTGGTAGTTTTCCTTGAGTTCCTCAAAGGTCTGCACGTTCAGAGGCTTGAGGCCGGTGCGCCGGGCAGCGATGGCGGACGCGGCGGCGGAGCGATAGCCGACGGGAGCCATGTACTCGCGGGGGCCGCGCAGCGTGGGACCCATGCGCCAGATGAAGTGTTTGGCCTGCTCGTCGGCCTCCTCCTGGGTGTCGCCGACGTAGCAGCAGAGGAGGTAGCCAAAGTTGTCGGGCACGACCTTGCGGCCGGCCTCCTCGGCCGCGACCCGATACATACTGAACAGTTCCTCGGTGACGTCCAGGTCGGTGAGGAAGGCGACGTAAGTGTAGCCGTGCTGCCCCGACCACTCGGCGGTTTCGGGGGACGAAGTGCCGGGCACCCAGATGGGCGGATGGGGCTGCTGGATGGGCACCATCCAGGGGTTGACCACGCGGAAGTTGTAGTGCTTGCCCTCCCAGCGGAAGGGGCCGGGAGTCGTCCACGTTTTGATGACCAGGTCGTGGCACTCTTCGAAGCGTTCCCGGTTGGCTACCGGGTTGTTGTTGGTGGATACGGTCTCCACGCCAGTGCCGCGCACGAAACCCGAAATGAGCCGGCCGCCGGAGATGACGTCGATCATCGCCAGCTCTTCGGCCAGGCGGATGGGGTTGTCGTGGATGGGCAGGATGTTGCCCAGGAGCAGGATTTTGGCCTGGTGGGTGATGCGGGCGAGGACGGCGGCCGAGAGGTTGGTAGCGGCGTTCATGCACGACGGCGTGTTGTGGTGCTCGTTGAGCATGATGCCGTCAAAGCCCAGTTCGTCGGCATAGACGCACTCGTCGAAGTAGCGCTTGAAGAGGCCGTTGGCCGTGCCGGGGTTGAACCAGGTGTTGGGGAAGGTGAGGCGAAGGGACGGGTACTTGTCGCCTTCTTCATCGGGATATTCGTGGTAGGGAAACTCGGAGAAGTAGTAGCTCTTCACGGGATGACGGCCTCCGGGCGGGGTTTGGTAGGGTGGGTGGTTATGATAGCATACAAGGTTGCCCGGAACTGCACCGAGCCGGAGCATACGGGTAGGGTACTGCGTTATTTAAAACCAGCCCTCAAATTGAAATAGCGGTTGGGCTTATTCAAATTTCTTGAATAAGCTAGGGATTTATCATGAAACGCGGAGCGGTAGGGCGATATGTACCGGCTGAATTAGTCAGCATGGAATATCTCGCGTCCTACACGGCCTACTATCATCGAACCCTGCGCCTGAGCTGTCAGATCACACGAAAATGTTGTTAAACAGTGATCTTGGTGGTGATTTTCTCAATCGTTTTTGGACCAATGCCGGGAACAGCGATCAAATCCTCTTCGCTTTGAAAGGGTCCATTTTCGTCACGATAATCAACTATCCTTTGAGCAATTTTTTCTCCAATGCCCGGTAACTTGACACGTGCCAACTCGGAAACGGTGGCGGTGTTGATGTTGGTACTCGGACAGTCGGCATCAAAAAGTACGTAATTTCCGAGCGTATCTGCGACCCTACTTGATGGTGACGTATCTGCTGGTACTTGGGTAGGTTCGCTGAAGATTTCTTCTTGATCTTCTATCTCCAGAGCGACCTGATTCCAAATTGCATAGCTGGTCCGGCAACCGATGGGTTCAATGGGGCGCTCATAAAGCAAGAACTCGGGAATGGGCAGGGGAGTCACGTACTGTAAGTCTTCCCTCGGCTCATCTTTCACCCGCTCTCTGAGTTCCATAAGCAAGCGGCCCAAAGCATTGGTACCGACCAGCGTTTCACCGTTAATCGGTTTGGCGCCCCAAAAGTCATCACGGCGCGAGTGTTCAACGATAGGAATATCCCCGGTTTCCAGCAGCAACTCGCTGAAATTGTCCCAATTCTGGGCCAGCTTCACCTGCAAGCACCAGCGCATAATCTTGACTCGAACCGCATCCCAATCGGGCCGTGAAATATGGCGATATGGCTTGCCCTTCATTTTCGCGGTCATCGGGCTCTTCTGCGCGACGATATCGCGCTGGAGTTCAGGCAGATGCGGAAAGCGGCAGGCTTGGTACAGCGCTTCCGACGTGCGGATTGCCACGCCGTTGATGACCAGCGGGAAACCGCCAGCCATGTTGGAAAGGCCGCCGTGCTTTTCTTTGGTTTTGAGGAAGACGGCGGATTCCGAACGTCGGTACATCCGCGTCTGGCAGCTAACGGTATTCGTGGTTGCAGTGGTCATCGTGGGAATTCCCGTTACGAATAGGGTTTGCGCTGGAGCAAGGGATACCATCGGCCTAATGGATGGTTGGGACCGTACTGCGGGTCGCCGTACCAGAGGGCAAGCGGGCAATTGTTCGGACAGTTCCGGTAGGTTACAAACAACGATCCGAAACCGGGGTAGAAAGGGGAAAAGCCGAGGGGTTTGAGCCTTGGGCTGGGGTTGGCGGCTAATCCCTGTATCTTGAGGCCGGCGTTGTAAAGTTCGCGTTCGAGCAGCTGGCGACCGGGTTCACCAGTGAAAAGGCGACTTGTCCCAAATCCGGGCTGGCGCGGTTGAAAATCGCCCCCCAGATCAATGCTGAAAGTCGGCCAAAGCACATCGGAGCGATTACGATAAGCACGCCTGTTTTCAAACGCAAATCCTTCGAACGTCCAGAAACGCATACTGAATTGCTTACCGGATTTGAACCGCTCTTCATTCCGCTCAATCCAGTATCTACCACCCTCGTGGAGTGCCATGACCATTAGGTGCAATGTTCCATGATCTGGAGCATTACGCCGCATCCAATTGGAAAGGTCGGCAATGACACGCTCGCCGGTGAAGATGGCATCGTCCAAATAGATATATTCACCGCCAACTGCGCCGTCATAGTTGATGTCAGTGCCATGATACTGATGTAGGATTGGCATGAGCAATCCACGCATTTCCGCTTGGCTGCTGCCGTTTTGCTGTACATCGAGGATATATGCTGACCGCCAAAAATCGCGTGGGAAAGAATTAACAATTTTCGCAAGTAGTTGTTGCGCCTTGCTACGCGACACATAAGTTGTTTTGAACACATGATCCAACTCGCGTAGCATCGGGACTTGTATATCTTCGCCGAACTGCCTAATCCAGCGATCGACGTGCACAGCCGTAGGCTCGGCGATTTCGCCGGCCCGGTAGTCTTTGATGGTGGTGGCGATGGAGGCCAACAGGTTTTCGCGCTCTGTCATCGTTCTGGCACTTACCGAGATTGACGCTACGGTAGCATGGCAAATCACGAATTGCAACATTCGTTCAATTATTGGAGTTTTTTGAAAAACTTACCGGGTTCACCGGACACCCCGCGCACAACGCTCCCCGGCTGCCGGGGACGCACTCATGCCCGATGTTGTACGCCGCCGGCCGCTCCATGATGCCGGACAGGGTTTCCGACTTGGGCGGCGGCAGGCTGACGCCGGCGGCCTCGGCGGCGCGGCGGTCGGTTGCCTCGTTGAACAAGTCCAGGCGGAGCTGTTTGCCCGACGGCGGACGCTGGCCGGGGAAGACGACGTAGGGCCAGGCGCGTTTGCGGACTACCCCCATACTTTGCAAATCGCGCCAGTTGTCGATGCTGTGCTGGCGGCGGTTTTCCAGGATGCGGCCGGCCGATACCGGGCCGATGCCGGGGATGCGGAGGAGCTGGTCTTTACTGGCCGCGTTGAGGTCGATGGGAAAGGCGTCGAGGTTTTCCATGGCGATGACCGTCTTGGGGTCCTGCTCCAGGGAGAGAAAGCCGCCGTGGTCGAAGGCCAGGTCAATCTCGTTGGACGAAAAGTTATAGACGCGGCGCAGCCAGTCCATCTGGTACAGGCGATGCTCCCGGCCGGCGTGCACCGGCGGCTTTTCCTCCATTGGGGTGTGGCGGGCGGGACGGAAGGGCGGGTAATAGACGCGCTTCAGGTTCCAGTCGGTGTACATCTGGTCAACGCGCTGATAAATCTGGCGGTCGGACTCGTCGGCGGCTCCCACTACAAACTGCGTCGCCTGACCCACCGCGCCGCCGCTGGTTTCACGGGTCAGGTCGTTAATCCACGCCATGGGGTCGAGGATGTCTTTCTGCAAGTCCTTGTGGGGGCTGATGCGGCGCATCATGTCCGGCTCGGGGGTTTCGATGTTGACCGACAGGCGGCTGCCCAGGCGGTGGGCGCGCTCCACCAGTTCGCGGCTGGCTCCGGGCATGACCTTGAGATGGACGTAGCCTTTGAAGCCGTGCTTTTTGCGGATGATTTCTACGGTTTCCACCATGCGCTGGGTGGTTTTGGTTCCGTCGCCGGCGATGCCGGAGCTCAGGAACAGGCCATCCACGGCGAGACGCTGGTGCAGCTCCGCGAAGGTGTCGGCCAGTTCCTCGCGCTTGAAGGCATAGCGTTTGCGGGGCACGTAGATGCTGTTGGGGCAGTAGGCGCAGTCCATCTTGCAGAAGTCGGTGAACATGACGCGCATCAGGTTGATTTTCTTGCCGTTGGGCAGGCTGGCCTTGTAGATGCCGGGGGCCGGGTTCTTGCGCGGGTCGGAGTAGGCGACGCGGTTTCTACCGCTGCCAATGGCGCCGGCGGCGAACTTGCCGCTGAGCGAATGGCCGCCGCGGTCGGCTTTGCCGGCGGTGAGGATGTCGTCGGCCGCGGCCATGCCGCCGAGGATTTGCAGTTTGTCGTAGCGGTCGGGGGCGCGTTTGATGAGCATGGGTTGGTCGCTCCTAGCCGGCGCAAGATGATGAGGATGGCGCGCCGGCATCGACGAACTTATGTTCTTACAGATGGAACGGCACTGTCAACAGGTCGGTGTCAGCAAAAGGGGATCCACCCTCACCCTGACCCTCTCCCTGATGGGAGAGGGAACGTCGGGACAGCTAGACCAGGCTGGTGAGCCGGTGGCGGGCGTCCGGCGTCATCTCGTAGCGGCGGGGCTTTTCGTTGGCGAGCGTGACGCCGTGTTGTTCCATTACGGGCCAGAGCTGTTCGGCGAACCAAGTACCGAACCGCTGCGCCGTGTAGGATGCCGCCGGGTGCTGGGATTGACAGTCTTTCAGCACAGCCAGCGCGTGGGTGGCGGAGAATATGTCATCGGTGATGCCGGCGGCGATAGTAGCGGCCAGTTGCGCAGAAGTAGGTTCAGGAGGAAGTTGCGACCGGCGGACTGACTTGGTCGGCGACCCGGCGATAGCGTCTTTGGCGACTTGGGTAATTTCGTAGGTTCTGGGAGATCTCTTACGAGTCATCAATACGCCGCGTTCTTGGAGGATAGGCCAGATATGTTTGAGAAGGAATGTACCAAACTTTTCCGGTCCAGCGGCGTCGGGATGATTGGGCCATCGGTCCTGGAAAACGTCGTGAGCATCGGTAACTTTGAATTTGCCAACCGGCAGCCGCCGTATCAGTTCCTCGGCGATAGCTTCGCTGCTGGGGTCGGCATTGCCTTTGACGCTGGCCGTCGAGGGCGGCAGCGCGGCCGGCTTTGGAGCTTCGGGCAGCGATTGGGTCTGACGCGCCGGCGGCTCTACGGCCGGCGCCGGCGCGGCCAGGGCGGCGGACAAGTCCCAACGGAAGGCGGCGGGAATGAAACGCTCCAGCTCGGGCGACAGCCCGCCGGCGTCGGGAGACGTAATCCACAGGAACGGCGTCTGCTCCAGCCCTGCGGCGCGGGCCAGTTCCCGAACCTTGACGAACAACGCGCCAAAGTCGCTGTCGTTGCTCACCACGGCTACAGCGTTGGCCTGGCCGGTAACCAGGTCGGCCACGGCGTCGGCGGTGATGGCCAGGTCGGCGGAGTTCTTGGCCTTGCTGTTGCTGAAATGCTGGACGCCCCGGACCCGGACGCCGAACTGCGGATAGGTGGATTCGGCCCAGAGTTGCCACAGCGCAACCTTGTCGGCGCGGACGTAGAGAGAGACGCTGCCGACCGGGGGCCGGTCAGCCGGCCAATGGGCGAAAACCTGCGCGATGACGTCCTGGGCGCGGTCGTTGTCGCGGAGGTTCTCGGTGTCCACGTAGAGAGCGGAACCGGGAGACGCCGGAGCGGGATGACTGCTGTTGGGGTGGGTGGTCATGGAAGACCGCCTTCCGAAAAAGCGTCCACTACCTCTGCCAGTCCAGGGTACGCATCTACCAACTGGCAGACCAGGGCGCGAAGCGACGCAGTGTCCATTTCAGCGATCAGGTCGGCTATCGGGGGTTTGGTGTCGATGCGAACAGGACTGTTATCGTCGCTGACGGTCAGAAGGGTAGCCACCACGTGCTTGCAGTAGCCGCCCCAATCGTAGGGGCAGGTGCCGGATGCGGTGAAGTCACTGCCCAGGAAAGTTACGCCAACCTGGTAGGGGTCCCACTCGCTGCCTTGCACGGCGGCGAACAGCTGGTTGCCGCGCAGGGTTGCGCTCTCCACCGTGCCCGAATGGTAGTAGTCAACGCCACGGTCGTAGGACGACACCGTGACTTTGGCGCGGATGACGGCTTCGGTGATGTACGGTGGGTTGGTCATGGCGCATCCTCGCCGTCCAGCAGGACAATCCGATCAACCGGAAGCAGGCGTCGATTTACCGGGTCAACGGCTAATCGAAGGGCCAGCAGGGTGGTAAATCCAATCAAGGTTTTGTGTGGATCGGAACCGAAAACAACTCTGACGGTCTCAGTATAGCCCTGCAATTGGATTACAGCATCGCCGATGTCCAGGTCATGCTCGGAACCGTCGGCAAGGATGAACCTCTCTTGCTCAACACGGGATATACCCAACTCGTCCAGTATATGAGCCGGGATGACCGTGAAACTGGCTCCGGTATCGACCACGCCGATGAGAGGGCGAGAACCGGAGCGGTCCGGGCAGTACAAAGTAAATCGGACAGAGTAGGTGGTCAGCCTCATGGTGCACTGCCGGCTATATGGTCAGTTCCCCCGGAACGAACCGTTTGTTCTTGGGGTCGGCGGCCAGGGCCAGTTCCACCAGCGTGAGACCGCCGATGACGGTTTGCTGTGGGTCGTTGCCGAAGGCCACGCGGGAATGGCCGGCTTTGCCGGGCAGGGCCACGCGCGCCAACCCAATGGGGAGTTTCAGGATTGAGCCGTCCCGGTAGTTGAAGCGGCTCTCAATCACCGGCTCAATGCCCAACTCGCGCAGGATTTCGGCGGGGATTATCGAATGCAGCGACCGGGTATCCACCGGAGCGACAATCTCCCGGCAGCGGGCGCCGTCGGGACTGTACACGGTCAGAGTGGATTCGAAGACCGCTGTGGGGTCGTCGCCGATGACAGAACCGGCCGGGGGGTCCGGAACGGTTCTGTAGGTCCTTGGCTTCGTCATCATCGTTCTCCTTACACGAACTCCGGCTGCTCGAAGCGGCCGCCCACCACCGGCGGCGCGTCCAGGCCCAGCCACTTCTCCACCAGCGTCCCATAGACGCCGCGGAAGTCGGTGTTGAAGGCCAGGTCGCCCTCCACGAGATCGCCTTCGGCCAGGGACGGGTAGGCGCCGTACATACCGCCGGCCACCGGGTCGCCGATGGCGAAGGCCACGCCGCCGCTGCCGTGGTCCGTGCCGCTGCCGTTGTCCTTGACCCGCCGGCCGAACTCGGTGAAGGCGAACATCACCACGTTGTCCGCGGCGTCATGCTCCCGCAGGTCGGCGTAGAAGTCGCTGACGGCGCGGCTGAGGTCGCCCAGCAGCTTGGGATGGACGTCGGCCTCGCTGGCGTGGGTGTCGTAGCCGCCCTGCTGGGTGTAGAAAACCCGAGTGCCCAGGTTGGCGGTGAGCACCTTGGCGATGCCCTGGAGGTTGCGGGCGATGCCGGTGTCGGCGTACTCCACGCTGGACGTGTACATATCGGGAGCGGCCTTGAGGATGTCTGCGCCTTTCAGGGCGTCCAGGCCAGTCTGCCCCAGATAGTCCATGGTGGCGCCCAGGCCGACGGTGGGGGAGTACATCCGGGCGAAGATGTCCAGCACCTCCCCGCGTTCCGGCTCTCCCTGAATGCCCGTCAGCACGCCGTAGGTCTCCAGCACGGCCACGGAGGCCACGGGCACGCCGGTCAGGGCCATAGCCCGGGGGAGGCCGCGTCCGAAGTTGACGCCGGTGAGCACGTTCTCGGCGTTGGGGTCGATGTCGCGGATGACGCGGCCCAGCCAGCCCTCGGTGCCGACCTTTTCCGGCTCGCAGGTGTGCCAGATGTCCATGCTGCGGAAGTGGGAACGGTTGGGCGTGGGATAGCCGATGCCGTTGATGACGGCCACCTTGCCGGCGTCGTACAACGCCTTGATTTCAGGTAGGGCCGGGTTGAAGCCGAAGTGGTCGTCAATGGGCAGCGCTTGATCGGCGGGGATGCCCACGGTGGGCCGGTTGTCGTGGTAACGCCCGTCGCCGTAGGGTATGACGGTGTTCAGGTAGTCGTTGCCGCCGGTGAGCTGGATGACGACGAGGATGGGGTCTTTGGAGGTGGTGGGCATGGTGGCACGGCTCCGTGGGTGGGAGGATGGGGTAAGGCAAAGTGTGTGATGGCCGTAGTTTAGCATACCGGGCGGGCGGCGACGCCGGTGCTATAATGCCGCACCGGGACGCTGATCGCCTGGACTCGTGAGGATGATGATGACAACACCGACGCGCCACGTCGCGCTCCGCCTTTTCTCCGACGCCGAATGGGACGCCATGGCTGTCGCCGGCATCGTGCCGGCCGGCGAGCGCAGGGAAATGGGCGTGGTCCGGCCTTTCACCGTAGCCGAATATCTGGCCCTGGGCGCAGCCGGCATACTGGCGAAAGAGGAACGGGTGGAACTGCTGGACGGGGTAATAATCCAGATGGCGCCCATTGGCAACCGGCATCTGATGAGCGTTGACTGGCTCAGCGACTTGCTGCGGGAGCTCATCGGGCGACGGGCCATGGTCCGGGTGCAGGGCTCCATACAACTGGACGACGCCAGCGCTCCCGAGCCGGACATCGCCGTCATCCGGCGGCGTTCCATCAACGACGTCGGGCCAACGTTGCCGTCGGACGTATATTTGCTGGTTGAGGTCGCCGACAGTTCGCTGGAGTTTGACCTGGGGGAGAAGCTGGCCCGATACGCTGCCGCCGGGATACCGGAAGTTTGGGTTGCTAACCTGCGCGGCGGGGAGTTGGTGGTCAACACGGAGCCGCAGGGAGCGGTTTATACCGATGTCCGCGTTATTCCGCTGGGCGGGCGGGTGAGTCCGCAGGCGTTCCCGGACGTGGCGCTGGAACTGGCGGATTTCATCCCCGCTGTCGATTGATGACGGTATCGTTAAGGTTGCCTGCTACTCCGGTCTATCTTGGACAGGACGCCAGGCAGCCATGATTATCGCCAGAGCGATGATGCCGGCAGCCAGATTGGTGTCGGAGCGGGCGTCGTGGTAAATCTTCGCCATACATTCCTTGACCGTGACCGGCTGTTCCGGTGTGTCGGCCTGCCGCTCCGGCTGGTCAACACACCCCATCACCCCAAACAGATATGGCGCCACGTACATGGCGATAGCAACCGTGATGATCAAGAGGGCAATCAGCCGGACATCGCGTATTTTGCCAAAGGCGTTCCCAAATCCGCTGAACATCGGCTAAGCCTTGTAAATCAAGTACGCAGAGCCGAACCAGCCTACCAGAAAGACCGGCCAGTCGTAGGGAGCGGCGTCAAATCCAGTGAAGCGCGCCGTCAGGTGCATGAGGAAGAGGAGTATGGCGCCGCCAATCACTCCGGCGACGCAAGAGGTTATCGCTGCCATGGATTTATCTCCTGGGTGGCATCACGCTTGCGGAGAAAACTGACGGCTCAGTGTAGCACAGCCGGCCAACGCCACCGGAATGAACGAAACGAGGCCGCCGTGTAACCACAGCGGCCACATTGCCCTCAGGCGCAACGGCAGTCAGCGCCGTTTAGATTGCAGAATGCTCCGCATGATGTTCCTGCTCTCGGTGGGCGTGCTGCCGCGGGGGAACGTGACGCCTAACCCTGCCTCTACCGCCTGGATGGTATTTTCGATTGCCTGGCTGGCGGCTTCCATACGAATGCGCTTTTCCCAATCTTTGCGGGTGTACATGAAGCCCCCTTGCATCACGTTTCTGCTGTTTAGGCGACGATTACGGATTCGTGCGAATCCCTGTCTACCGAGCCGCTTGCTTTCTCAACCGCGTCACGGACAATTTGGATAACTTGGTCCAAGAAGTCTTGTCCTGATGCGTCCATTACCGAAGATATAGACGGTGCGGCAGAATCGTAAATTTGAGATATGAGTTCTGCTCGCAGGTAACTCGACCCCGTGCCCCGGAACGCAAATAATGCGGTTTGCCAGTCGTTCAGGTGCGTGACGACCAAGCGTCGCTCCGCCAGTCTGTGTATATCCACATATACCTGCCGGCGTATCCCGTTGATGACAGTTTGCCTCTCTTGCTCGTCCTCCGGTTGCCTAGCCCATCCGTCTGGACTATCCAGCCACAAGGAAATGCTTGTTTGTAGCTGACGAATCAAGTCGGACTTTGGCCTCAAGCCATCATATTCGTCGTTGTCCCACCGATTAGCAATGCGCCGGCACAGGGCTTTAACGCGCCCCCAATGTTCCTTGCGGACCCCTTCGTAATAGCTGAGACCAATCCGTCCGCGCCAAGGAGTTTTGAAACCGTCCGCAGCATCCCGCAACGGCAAGGCTAACGCGGAGAAGTTGTAGTGTGGCACGGCGGCAATCTCCTCCAATTCGACTGCTGATTGCTGCATCCGTTCCAGCAAATCCCGCATTTGCCTAATGAAACCGGGCGGAATCGACTCCGTCGCCTGGTTCAATCCACCTAGGTAAAACGCGTTGTCATTCAGCCGCGTTTCTAGTATCTCGGCTACGGATGGAGCTAATGATTCCCGCAGACTGGCAATGGCGTTTCTGGTTGAGGCTTGAACGTAGCTGATCTTTTGGGATGCAGTGCTGAGGTTGTCTCCCCGTACTTGGTCAAAATGCGTAAAAGCAACGGCAACTTTGGGACCATGACCGCCGTTGCCGACCTCGCGAAGAAATCCCAACGAAGCCGCTTGCATCGGGGATTGGGCATCATCCACCAGTAGGATCATATCCGCTTCGGGAAAACGTTCCGTTATCTTGGTGGACACGCTCTCGGCTTCTTTTGCCGAATGGCCCAACCCTTCGCCATCCATCAGTACGAGCTTACGGTCATCGTCTTGCAATTCAAGTGCTGTCGGTTGAAACGGACCGCTGACCCGGACGCCATCAACCAATGGAGTCAGAAGTCGACCAAATTGCTGTTTGTGGTTGCCGCTGAACCACCGCATTTGCTTCAAAAAAGCGTCGCGGTCTTTTTCTTCGCAGCTCCAGAGCGTAGGCCAACCCAGCGAGATCCCATCAAAGGTGCCGATGCCGTCCTCTTCGAACAGAGTGAAGCGTTTCTCAATGGCATCCATAATATCAAGGGAAAGGCTGGCGAAATCCTCGTTCTCGTAAAGCGCGTTGGTGAAATCTTCCTGCCAATCTTGCCGCTGATTGGCCTTGCTCGCATCCCCAATTGCCGGATAGTCGCCGCGGTAAGTTGCGATTTCTTCGCGCACTGCGGCCGCTAGACCTTTGATACGACCAACGTAGTCGCCCAAACTTTCGTTGTTACTTTCGAGTTCGGTGCCACCAACGATTTCGTCATCCGCTAAAGTCTCCGTTTCGGGGACTTCGCCTTCGAACATGAAATCCATATCTGGTACGGCATTCTGCCCCGGCTGACTCTGTTGCCAGTCGCCGAGGACATACGAGAGCCGGAAACGCTGCTCACGGTGTTCCAGTAACTTTCCAGCGACTGCTGCATCATCGTCGCCCCGAATTACGCCAAAGCACGCATCCTCCAAGCACTCGTCAACCGCGCAGCGCACCTCGTGCTCTGTCATAAATGTTACCGCGGCTCGGAATGGCCCGGAAGCGAGGATGATCTCGATTTCTGCCGTCGTCGTCTTTGCCGTCGACGTCGAAGGAAAGCGGTCTTGTACGTGGTCGGAGCCGATGAGTTGGCGCAACAGCGTAGTTTTCCCTGCTCCCGTGGCACCGGCCAGCATGACCCCCGCGTAACCATCCTTCTGTGTAGGCAGCTGTATGACAGACTCCCGTCGGTCCTTGGGCTTGATTTTGCCTACCTCAATGCCATCGAAAAACGCCGCAACAACAATGCTGTCGAACTGTAGAGCGGCATCAGCACGCCGGTCTAGGCTCCACCAAGACTCGTCGGCTAGCAGCGCGTTTAGCTGCTCAACCAGCCGGTCGGCTTCTGCATCGTCCGTCGTACCAAGCCCACGTCGGACTTTCAGCCCAAACTTGCCTCGGGCGTCGCTGCGACGTGGATGGTTGAACGTTACGCTCCAGCCGGGCCTGTTCGAGCGGGTTTTGGTCGCCTTGTAAATCCTCGTTGTCATCTTTTCCTCCCGCGGTGTGGTGTTGTTCTTTGTTGTACCACACGGCTACATTACCATCCTTCCGGCCAGCGAGTCAAGCATTTCTGTAACAACGCGGAACAACGGTTTTGCCGAGACTTCCCCTTGCCATCTCCGCTCCTACGTGGCAACCTTGTCAGTCGGTATCCGCTATGGACGACGCCCAACAACGCCCCCCCACCCGCCTTATCGTCGGCCTGGGCAACCCCGGGCCTCGGTATCGGGATACTCGGCACAACGTGGGGTTTGGGTGCGTTGATTTGCTGGCGGAGCGGTGGGGGATTGCCGTCAACGACCGCCGGCGAACCACGGTGCTGGGGCAGGGGTATCGGGAGGGGGCGCCGGTGGTTTTGGCCAAGCCGCGGACGTTTATGAATTTGTCCGGCGAGTCGGTGAGGTATCTGCTGGCCCGGTTTGGGGGTCGGCCGGCGGATTTGGTGATCGTGTACGACGAGATGGCCTTGCCTTTGGGCCGCATCCGCCTGCGGGCGCGGGGTTCCGACGCCGGGCACAACGGGATGAAGGACATCATCCGCAACGTGCGTACCATCGACTTTCCCCGGCTGCGCATCGGTATCGGCGGGCCGGGCACGTCGGGCAGCGTTGAGCACGTGCTGGGGCGGTTTTCGGATGAAGAAAAGCCGGCCGTTGACGCCGCCATCGCCCGGGCCGCCGACGCGGTGGAGTGCCTGGTCGCCGAGGGTATCAACGTCGCCATGAACCGGTACAACACGGATCCGCAAGGGCAGGAAACGGAACCGCCGGCGGATGATCCGGCGTAGAGATGGTCAGAAGCAGGATTTTCAGGATGATATGGAATTGACCGGATTGGACTGGCCCAACGGCCAAGATCTCCCAATCCGGCACATCTGGTCCATCCGATAAATCCTGCTTCTGATGATTTCCGAAAGAGATTGCCCGGGCTGTTCTCGCGATGACAGTGCGGAAAAAGTTCCTGACGATTTGTGTGTCCCTGGCCGCATTAGCGCTGGCCGGCGCGGCGTGTGCGTCAGACCAACCCGATGCGGCGCCGGCAATTCCAACTGCGGTTATCGAATCCGCTACGGGCACTCCTTCGTCTGCACCGACGCCAACGGCAAGGCCCACCGCAACGACGGCATTGCCGTCAGCGGCAGGCAAAATCGCCGCCATCGCCCCGGAAAATCCTCAGGAGACGTCGGCGCAAGAGCAGGCCGAGCCAATGACGCCGCCGGCGCACGCAATGACTGCCGCCGACTTTCCGACGCCGCCGGACCGGGACCTGCTGCAACTGGCGCGTCAACTCCGCTGGGACGGCGTGGAGCCGACGCCGGAGCCGGAACGGTTTGCCGGTCGGACCCTGGCGGTGGGCCACACCGCGGAGTTCTGGACGCTGGACTACCCCAGGCGGACGATGGTGAGCAAGGAGTTCCGCCTGGCCGCCGTGTCCGAGCACGCCTACTGGTGGATTGAGGAGGGGCTGCGGGTGGACGATGCTGACCTGCGGCGCTCGGTGGACGACACGGAGGCGCGGGTATATCCCCGGGTCACCGCCGTGTTTGGCGAGCCGACCGTACTGGTCGGAGGGGATAGGCGCGGCCACGTCATCAACGGACGAATTCCCGGCGTCGGGGGCTACGTTTCGGGCGCAGATCCCTATCCGGCAACGGTGCAGCCCTACAGCAACGAAGTTCCCGCCATATACATCAATGCCGACGTGATACCGCTGGGCAGCGACGAATATCTGGACGTGCTGGCCCACGAATTGCAGCACGCCATTCACTGGTACGCCGACCCGTCCGAGGCGACGTGGCTGAACGAAGGGCTGTCGGAACTGGCCGTTACCGAAGCGGGTTTCACGCCGGGCAGTATGGCCTACTACTTGCGCCGTCCCAATGTTTCGCTGGTCAACTGGCCCGACGAGCTGGGCGGCGACGTGGGCCGAAACTACGGCGCGGCAGCATTGTTCGCCCACTACCTGCGGGAGCGATACGCGCCGGCGGGCGATCTGATGGATCTGCTGGCGGGGCAACGCAACGGCATCGCCGCCGTGGATGATTTTCTGAATCAGCGGGGAGCGGTTACCCACGACGGAGCGCCGGCTGACTTTCACACCCTCTTCGCCGACTGGATGGTAGCCAACCTGCTGGATCGGGAGGAAGTCGGCTACGGGTACGCCAGCCTGGATCTGGAAGCCCGGATCACGCGGACGGCGCGGGTTGGCGATGACGGGACGATGGTATCGCTGCCCCAGTACGGCATCGACTACGTGGAATTGAAAGGTGCGGAAGGCGAAATCGTGGTTCACTTTGAGGGCGCGGGCGTAACGCCGCTCCTGCCCGTGGACGCGCCAGAGGACGGATGCTGGTGGACGAACCGGGGGGACGATATATCGTCAACTCTGACGGGAAGTTTCGCGATCCCGGAGACTGCTGCCGACGGCGCTGGGCCGGCGTTGACCTTCAACCGCTGGTACAGCATTGAAGAAGATTGGGATTACCTGTACCTGGAGGTGTCAACGGACGGAGGCGCGACGTGGGAAGCGCTGGAAGCGGAGGGCACCACGGACGCCAACCCGGTGGGCAACAGCTACGGGCACGGCTACACCGGGTCCAGCGACTGGCAGGAGGTGACGGCGCCGCTAACCGACTACGCCGGTCGGGATGCGCTGGTGCGGTTCCACTATGTCACCGACGACGCCATTCACGGCCCGGGGGCGTGCGTGAGCGATCTGCGCGTTTCGTGGGACGATGCCGGCGCCGGGGATTGGCAGCCGGACGGGTTCGTGCTGATCAACAACCGGGTACAACAGGATTGGATTGTGTGGCTCATCAACGACGGCTCCCAGCCGTCAGCAGTTCGGATGCCGTTGACGTGGGATGCCCAGGAACAACGCTACGCCGGAGCGATGACTGCGCCGGCGACTGGCGACGACGGGCGGCTGGTCGTGGCAGTGACGCCGGCGGCGCCGGCCACGATGGAAGCGGGCCGCTACCGAGTCTGGGCGGCGCAGAGGTAACCCTCACTCTCACCCTCACCCTGACCCTCTCCCAGAGGGAGAGGAGATTGCTTCAAGCAGGTATTCGGCGAATTCCAGGAGCGTGCCACTGCGGGCGCAAGAGAAGCACTGCCAGGTCACTGCCGACAGGGATACCTGCAAGGACGATGCGGCGTTGCAGAGGGGACAGGCGCCCGTCAATCTGGTCTGATCCCGGGGTGAGGTGCCGGGGGAGGTCAACGTGGTGAACGCGCCGATGATCTGGAGCAGGCGGCCCCGGCGCACCGGGCCGGCGGGGTCGGTTCCCATGCCGCGACAATTGCGCCGACGCAGTTCGGCCAACAGGGACGGGACCACGGCCTTGAATTGGTCGGAGATGGGTAGCTCCAGTTCCAGCGCGGCGGCGCGGGCTATGGCGGCGGCCAGGGCGTAGAGGCCGGGTTCGCTGAGGCTGGACAGGCCGTTGGCCGGGTTGTCGCCGGCCAGCGCCGCAAAACGTTCCAGGAATTCCCGCAAACGTTGGTCGGTAAAGGGCGGGAAATGCGCGGCGGGCCAATGGGACGACGCCGTTTCCGGTTCGGGAAATAGCAGGACGCTGTCGATGGGTGTTGCCGGGCCGGTCAAGGTTTTGCAGACCTCCTTGCGCTGGTTCTACGATCAGGATAGGGGCCAGTCAGCGGTGGCCGCAAGGGGCAAGTGTCAGATTAACATGACGATTGCAAAGTCACTTCGCGACTCTTTTCCGCTCATCCTGAGCTTGTCGAAGGATGCCAGTTCCGGCGGTTGATGGTTCGACAGGCTCACCATGAGCGGATGAAAAACGACTTTGCAATCGTCCTGGTCAGTTTAACCCGCCGGCTCCCCGCGGATGGTCAGAAGCAGGATGCGCCGGATTGATGGGATGAACGGGATTGACCAGATCTGGCTGCCGGGAGACTGCAATCCTGACGATCCTCCAAATCACGAAAATCCTGCTTCTGACGACTTCTCAACGGCGCGCGCGTGGGAGAGCATTTGCCACCGGCGGTTATTGAAATTACAATCTGCAACACACACTTGGAGGTATCGAAACATGAAGCTATTGGTACTATCAGGCGGACGGCATCCCTACGAGGAGTCGACGCCGATTTTGGAGTCCTTTCTCAAAGGCGCGGGCCATGAGGTCACGGTGACTGAGGATGCCGCAGCGCTGGCTGACCCTTCCGCCATGAGCGGGTACGACGTTCTGGTGTTCAACACGCGGCGAGAGAACGTGCCGGACTTTGGCGACTGGACGCTGTCGGCGTCGGAAATGGACGGCCTGCGGGATTACATCAGTGGCGGCAAGGGGTTCGTGTGCATCCACATCGCCACTTGCGTGGCCGCCGCGTGGCCGGAGTATCACGAAATCACCGGCGGCGGCTGGATCTCCGGCACCAGCTACCACCCGCCCTACGGCCAGTTCACGGTGAACGTGAGCGACGGCGGCCACGCGGGAGTCCAGGGCGTAGCGGACTTCTCCACCAACGATGAGCTGTACATGAACCTGGCAATCAAGGACGGGAACAACGTGTTCATCACCGGCACCGCCGAGGATGGCACCTGGCCCTGGGGTCCGGACCGCAACCCCACGCATATGCCAGGCGGAACCTACCCCCTGGGCTGGACGCGCCAGTACGGCGAGGGCAACGTCTTCGTCCTGCTGCTGGGACACGACGGACGGAGTTTTGAGACGCCGGAGTTCCAGCGCATCGTGCTGAATGGGGTTGAATGGGCGGCGGCCAAGGTGGCGGCCTGACGGGACTTCCCCTCACCCCAACCCTCTCCCACCAGGGGAGAGGGAGTATTTATTGGGCGCCTTTTCAGGATTCTGCGGTGGCCCACGCCTTGATGAGGTGGTGGGCGATGGCGATGGGGCCGGGGACGGTGAGTTCCTCGCTGCGGCCTTCCAGGGCCAGCAGGACCTCGGCCCGGTCGAACCAACGCACGTCGGTCATCTCCTCGTCGTCCATGTTGATGTCGGTGGTATCGGCTTCGGCCAGGCAGCCAATCATCAGGGACGACGGGAAGGGCCAGGGCTGGGAGGAGTGGTAGCGGACGTTCTTCACCCGGATGCCGGCCTCTTCCATGACCTCGCGGGCCACCGCTTCCTCGATGGCCTCGCCCTGGTCCATGAAGCCGGCCAGGGCGGAGTAGGCGCGCATCCGCTGCAAACGACCCCGGGATTGGCCCAGCAGGCAGCGGTCGCGCTCAACGTCGGCGACGACGGTGATGACCACCGGGTCGGTGCGGGGAAAGTGCTGGGCGTTGCAGGACGGGCAGCGCCGCATCTGGCCGCCCCGTTTCTTGTCGGTGGGATGGCCGCATACGGAGCAGAAGCCGTGGCGCAGGTTCCAGTCCAACTGGGCGCGGGCGTGGGAAAGCAGGCCGGTGTTGGGGCCGGACATGGTCTCGCCGGCGGTGCGGCAGTCCTCGAAACGCCAGCCGGTATCCTGCTGCACGCGCTCGGCGACGCCCTGGGCCCGGGAGAGGTCAACGGCGAAGTGGGTGACGTCGTCCAGGATACCGAGGAAAATCCATTCGGCATCGGGCGGCAACGGCTGCAACAAGGCCGGATTGAGCCAGCCGGGTTCCGGCGGGTCCTGGTCGGTGAGCAGGACGTTCAGGTTGTGGAAGGGAAGGAACCGGCTGGTGTCGGCGGCGGCCTGGCGGGCAATCCATTCCTCATCCCGGCGTTCCGTTTCCCCGCGATTGATGGGGTTGTTGGCGAAGATGTGGGGTGGGTAGGTCATGTGGTTGATGCACCTGAGCGGTTTGGGCCCCGATTTTAGCACGGTTGCGCCCATTGGCCCCGCAGGATATCCAGGGTGTTTCCGGGTCCAGATAGTGCGGTCGGCGAAGTTGAGGGAGGGCATGAAGCTGGGGTTACCGGTTGACGGTCTGCTAATCCGCCCCCAAGGCGTCGGCCAGTTGCTCCAGAACTGCTTGAGTGTTGAGTACAGAACGGCGCACCAGTACAAACAAGCGGCCCAATTGACGCGCCTGGTCATCAGTAGCGCGTCTTTCGTTGGGGACAAATCCGAATGGGTCGTTGGTTTCCAGGGCGGCGACGGTTGTGTCTTTGTGGTCAAGGATATCCAGTCGGTAGCGCTCTTCCGTAGCAAAATCGTCCGGTTCGAACCGTCGCAGCCGGACAACAATGGCATCTACGCGCACCGCGAACTCTTCTCCGGTTTCGCCGGTATCCCATTTCAACGTCCCGTCTTCAGTCCGCCGGATTAATCCGTCGATGATTTTCCCCATGTCGGTCATGTCGGCTCCTCCTGCGGGTCGCCAAAGCCCGGCGCGCCGACCAGAGACTCCAGCTCGCTTTGGATGCGGTTCAGCCGCCGATTCAGACGGCTTATATTTTCAGGACCCGGCCTCAGGTCTGGTTGGCGTTCAACCAGGTTTTCCATATCCCTGATCGCTCTGATGGCAGTGACCAGCATCCGGCGGGACTCGGCTTCTCCTTGGGGCAAGCGGGCCACAATCTCGTTGAGCATCATTCTCAGAGCCTGATATTGTTCCAGGGCGGCTTCCCAACTTCCAAGCCGATGCAGAAGTTTTAGACGCTGGATCAACGCAATGGAGCGTTCCAGGGTAGTGGCCTGTAAATGTTGAGCGATGCGAAAGCCGGTTTCTTGCGCCGCTTTCTGCGCGGCCCGCGAGGCGGAGCGAGCACCGCGGGCTACGACAATAGCCCATATAAGACCGACCGTTGAAACAACGACTCCGGCTACGCTGGCTGCATTGCCCCAATGCTCTGTTAAAAACTCCATCGTAGCGTACCGATTATAGCCCTTTTCACCTCGCATTGTCGTCAGAGCGGTTTGACCTTTTCCCCCAGCCAGGCCGCCAACTCCGCGAACCGGAACGTGTTGGTATCGAACAGGCCCATGAAGAAGTCGTAGGCTTCCCGGCTGTCGCAGTCGATGTACTGACCGTTCATCCGCAGGAAAGTGTCGGTGACAAAGAAAGCGACGCGCTTGTTGCCGTCCACGAAGGGGTGGTTCATGGCAAGGCTTTCCATGAGCGCGGCCGCTTCCTCTATGATGCCATCGTAGTACCCAATCTGGGGCCGCATCAGGGCCGACTCTAGCGCGCCCAAATCCCGCAGGCCCGGTTCGCCGCCGAACCGGACTAGCAGGTCGTCGTGGATGTCGACGACTTCGTCGATATTTGGAAAGCGGCGGGTCATTGGGCCAGCAATTCGCCGAGCAAGCGGTTCTTTTCGACGCTGGCCCGGTAATGCGCCATCACTTCGGGGCGGACTTTCGGTTCCTTCCGGTTGGCGACGTACTCCCGCATGGCGTCTTCCAATGCCGCCTCAAAATCGCTGCCTTCCGCTTGAGCGATGCTGCGCATTGCCGCCAGCAGTTCCGGCGCGGCCCGTCCGGAAAATTGCTCCTTCGTAGTAACCATTCCGATGTTCTCCCATGATTGTACTGTTTCCATTCTGCGATGACGCCGCAAGCGCGTCAAGGCAAAACCCCAACCGTCAGTCCGGCGAAAGAACGGCACCCGGTACTTGATACGGGGCCAGAGTCCAGAAAATGCTACTGGATTCCCGCTTTCGCGGGAATGACGGGCAGAGGGCGGTAATGGTCGGTTGCGCCGCCGGCCCTGCGTGTTAGAATGACGCACCAAGCAAGCTCAACGACCTTATAAACCAAACCACTGAGGAGGCACTGATGGCCGCTCCTGCGCGTATGAAGTTTGGCGTGTTTATGGCTCCGTTCCACCGAGTCGGCGAGAACCCGACCCTGGCCCTGGAGCGCGACCTGGAACTGCTGCAATGGCTGGACCAACTGGGTTTCGATGAAGCCTGGATCGGCGAGCATCACAGCGCCGGCTGGGAGACCATCGCCTCGCCGGAGGTGTTCATGGCCACCGCCGCCGAGCGCACCCGCAACCTGCGCCTGGGCACCGGCGTGGTCAGCCTGCCCTACCACCATCCCTACATGGTCGCCAACCGCATGGTGCTGCTGGATCACCTGACCCGCGGGCGCGTGATGCTGGGCGTCGGCCCCGGCGCCCTGGCTTCCGACGCCTATATGTTCGGCATCGACCCGGCCCGCCAGCGCGAGATGATGGACGAGTCGCTGGGCGCCATCAAGCGGCTGATGGACAGCCCGGAGCCGTACACCTACACCTCGGACTGGTTCGAGCTGCACGACGCCCACCTCCAGTTGCGGCCCTACCAGCAGCCCTTTCCGTTGGTGGTAGCGTCGGTCCAGTCGCCGGCCGGCGTAACCACGGCCGGCAAGTATGGCGCCGGCGTTATATCGTTGAGCGTGCCGCGGGACATGGTGCGCTCCACCAGCCTCAAGGACCAGTGGGCGATTGCCGAGGAGACCGCCGCCGAGCATGGGCAGACCGTGAAGCGCGAGGAATGGCGTCTCTCCGTGGGCGTCCACTTGGCCGAGTCCAAGAAGCAGGCGCAGGAGGACATCCGGGAGGGTTCCGCCCGCGTCGTCACGGAGTACTTCGGCAACACCCTGGGCCACGAGGTTCCCGACGTGCCTCGGGACCAGATTGTGGACTTTATGACCGACAACAAGCAGTGGATTGTGGGCACGCCCGACGACTGCATCCAGCGGATCAACGAGTTGCAGGAGCTGTCCGGCGGGTTCGGCGGGCTGCTGGTTCGCGTGGAGGACTGGGCGCCGCGAGACAAGCTGCATCGTTCCTACGAGTTGATGGCCCGCTACGTCATGCCACAGTTCCAGGGAACGCTCACGGGCATTCAGACTTCCCAGCAGTGGGCATCCGAACTGCGCGATACGCTGCAAGTCAACCGCCGCGCCGGCTTGGAGCGGGCCGAGCAGAATTACCAGGAAAGCCGACAGAACCGATAGATTCGCAGCGGCACCGCAAACGCGCACGGGGGCAATCATCCGGTTGCCCCCTTCGCAATTGTCAGAAGCAGGATTTACCAGATTTGAAGGATTTTCAGGATTTGGATACATCCGGCAACGGGTACTGTCCTATCCGGTAAATCCTATCAATCCAGTGAATCCTGCTTCTGACGATGCGGGTTATAATGGCCCAAAGCAAATGGACCAGCCATAGGGGTACGGAATTATGCGTAAGACCAAGATTATCGCCACCATAGGCCCCGCATCGCGCTCGCCCGAGACACTGGATCGGCTGGTGTCTGCCGGCATGGACGTGGCGCGGCTCAACTTTTCTCATGGGACGCTGGAGGAACACGCGGAGGTGATCGCCAACGTGCGGGCGGCGTCGGAACGGCACAACCGTCCGGTGGCGGTGCTACAAGACCTGGGCGGCAACAAGTTCCGGCTGGGGCACATGGATGAGGCAGTGCAACTCAATTTCGGCGACCAGGTTTCCATCGTCAACGAGTCGCGTTCCGCATCCACCGCGCTGCTGCCCTTTCCCGAACCGGACATCCTGCGGAGTATGCGTCCCGGCAACCTGGTCTATATTTCCGACGGCACCGTGTGCCTGGAAGTGCTGGACGTGACGCCGGACCTGGAGGTGAAAACCCAGGTGCGCAACGGCGGCAACCTCTCGTCCTTCAAGGGCGTCAACCTTCCCGACGTTCCCATCGATATGCCGGTGATCACCGAGAGCGACAAGGTAGCCTTGCAGTTCGGCGTGGAGCAGGAAGTGGACTGGGTTGCCCTCTCCTTCGTCCGTACCGGGGAGGACGTGCGCTACGCCCGGGCCTATCTGAACCAGCTGGACAGCCGCGCTCCGGTGATGGCCAAGCTGGAGCGCCGGGAGTGCATCACCAACCTGGACGACATCCTTCAGGAGGTGGACGGCATCATGGTGGCCCGGGGCGACCTGGGCGTGGAGATGCCCATGGAGGAAGTGCCGGTAATCCAGAAAGACATGGTGACCCGGGCCAACCGGGCCGGCAAGATTTCGTCCGTTGCCACCCAGATGCTGCGCTCCATGGTCAACTCGCCCACGCCGACGCGAGCGGAGGTGTCCGACATCGCCAACGCCGTGCTGGACGGCTGCGATTCCATCCTGCTGTCCGACGAGATCGCCGTGGGAGCCTATCCGGTGGACGCGGTGCGCATTGCTGACGCCGCCATCGTGCAGGCGGAAAGGATGTACCACTACTACACCGAGTTCCCCCAGCGAGACCAGACCCAATCGGTTACGTGGGGAGCCACGCAGTTGACCAAGTCGCTCAACGCCAAGCCCATCGTCATCACCAGCACGGGCCGGGCGGCCTATGAGATGTCACGCTTTCGCCCGGAGAACGATATCATCGTCTTCTCCCACGACGCCGCGGTGCAGCGCCGCGTCTGCATGGCTTGGGGCCTCACGCCTAAAGGCGTCATACCCGCCGAGCCGGACGTGGCCAAGCTGGTAACGATGCTGGTGGACGCCGCCATGGCCACCGGCATGGTGTCGGAGCGGGACGTGGTGACGCTGGTGCACGGTTTCATGACCGGCGTAACGGGCACCACCAACACCATCCAGGTGCTGAACGTTCAGGAATACCTGAACCACATTGGGCGCAACGCGGTTTCCCACGCCGCCCCGGAGCCGGTGTGATATTCTGAACAGCGGACGCTGACTTGCCCATGCGGCTCGGAAATCTGGGAGGATAGATATGTCAGTCAAAAAGAAGTACGTACCGGAAGTTGGGCGAAAGATGTATGAGAAAATGCGCGCCGAAATGGAAGCCAACCATTGGGGCAAGATGGTGGTCATCGACGTCAACACTGGTGATTACGAAATTGCCGACGATGACACGACCGCCACGCTGAGGCTGATCGAGCGACGGCCCAATGCCATAACGTGGGGTGAGTTGGTAGGCCACCCAGTGACAGCCTATTTGGGAAACGCCGCGTACTGGATCCACAAGAGGGCAGCGCAGAACGATGATTAGAGGCCGAGTTGAACTGGCAAGAACGGGCGATCATCCCATTCTGGAACCTCGCGTTGACGTGGGTGTCGCTTCCAGCCCCGGCGGGGTATCCAGGACGGTAAAAGCCACCGTTGACACCGGGTTCACGGCTTGGTTGACTTTGCCGCTGGACAGCATCCGAGAACTCGGCTTGCAATACCGGGCAACACGGAAAGTGACGTTGGCAGATGGTAGCGAACCAGAAACTGACCTCTACCTCGCATTCATCGATTGGCACGGGATAGTCATTCCTCGGTTGATTCACCAATCCGCAGGCAATCCCCTATTGGGGTTGGCCTTACTTACCGGATGCCGGCTTACTGTGGAAACTGTAGTTGGTGGTGAAGTGACCATTGAGGAAATGGGGCACGATACTGCCCAATGACAGGGGGGTAATAAGAAAGTGACATGACGGAGCAGGAATACGCCCAATGCGCCCGCAAGTTTCTGGCCAACTCCGACCGGGAGTTTGCCGCCGGCGAGCGGTAGCAGGCATCGGAAAAACTGTACGGCGCGGCCAACGAGGCGCTGACCGCCATCGCCGTGCAGCGGAAGTGGAAGCGCCGGACGCACCGGGATATGAAAAACGCCGCGCAAAAACTGGCAGCGGAGTTTGACGACCCGTTTCTGTCAGCAGGCTTCGGTATCGCCGAAAAGTTCCATAAGAACTTCTTTCATGACGAGATGGAGGACTACGAAATCACGGCCGACCGCGTCGACGTGCATCTGTACATCAACCGCTTGCTGGCGCTGATTGAACAATAAAGCGCAAGGGCGGGTTCACTTCCCGCCCTTGCGCCTATTTCCACAACGAAAGTTGCCGATTATTCAACGGCGATGGACCGGGGCAGGTGGCTCGCTCCCGAGGCCAGGTACTGGTCAACGCCCCGGGCCACGTCTCGGCCTTCAGCGATGGCCCACACCACCAGGGACTGGCCGCGCACCATGTCGCCGCCGGCGAAGACGCCCGGCACCGACGTCATTTTGTTCTCGTCAGTCTTGACGTTGCCGCGTCCGTCCAGCTCTACGCCCAGCTGTTCCAGCATCCCGCCGTGCTCCGGGTGCAGGAAGCCCATGGCCAGCAGCACCAGGTCGGCATCCACGCTGAACTCGCTGCCGGGGACTTCGGACATTTGGAAACGGCCGCCCTCGCCCCGGGTCCAATCGACGCGGACGGCATGGAGTTGGTTGACCTGTCCGTTCTCGCCGGTGAGGGACTTGGTGAGGATGTTGTAATCCCTTACGCCGCCCTCTTCATGGGCTCCTGATGTGCGCAATATCATCGGCCAGCGGGGCCAGGGGTTGTCGTCGGGCCGTTCTTCCGGGGGTTCGGGAAGCAACTCAAACTGGTGGACGATTTCGGCGCCCTGTCGGTGGGCGGTGCCCAGGCAGTCCGCGCCGGTGTCGCCGCCGCCCAGGATGATGACCCGCTTACCTTCGGCAGTGATTTGGTTAGAGACAGTCTCTCCAGCCAGCGTCCGGTTCTGCTGGGGCAGGTATTCCATGGCGAAGTGAACGCCGTCCAGCTCCCGACCGGGCACGTTCAGGTCCCGCGCCTGGGTGGATCCGCCGGTCAGACATACCGCGTCATACTCCTGGAGCAGACGTTCCGCCGGATAGTTGACGCCCACGTTGACACCGGTGCGGAATTCGATCCCTTCGGCTTCCATCAGAGCGACGCGGCGCTGGACCACCGATTTCTCCAGTTTGAAATCGGGTATGCCCAGCATGAGCAGGCCGCCGATGTAATCGGCCCTTTCCAGCACCGTAACGGTATGGCCGGCCCGGTTGATCTGCTGCGCGGCGGCCAATCCGGCCGGGCCGCTGCCCACCACCGCCACCGTTTTGCCGCTGCGGGTCTCCGGCGGCATGGGCTTGATCCAACCCTGCTCGAACCCACGGTCGCTGATTTCCTTCTCGATGTATTCGATGGTGACCGGGTCGGCGTTGATGCTGAGCACGCAGGACGCCTCGCAGGGGGCGGGACAGATGCGCCCGGTGAATTCGGGGAAGTTGTTGGTGCTCAACAGCACTTCCAGGGCGCGCTCCCAGTTGCCCAGATAAACCTGGTGGTTGAACTCCGGTATGACGTTGCCCAGGGGACAACCCATGTGGCAGAAGGGCACCGCGCAGTCCATGCACCGGCCGCCCTGCTCCGTGGCCTGCTCATCGGACCAGCGGTGGTAATACTCTCGCCAGTCGCCGACGCGCTCCGCCGGGGGCCGGCGTTCCGGCGACGTGCGCCCGAACTCCATGAAGCCGGTTACTTTGCCCATTATGACACCGCCACCAGTTCCTGCGCCGCCGCTCGCTCGGCCCGTTCCCGCAGCACCCGGCGATAGTCGCGGGGCATTACCTTGCGGAACTTGCCGATGCTGGTTTGCCAGTCGTTGAGGATGCGCTGGGCCGGGCCGCTGCCGGTGTGTTCCAGATGTTCGGTCAACAGGCCGCGCAGGACATCGATGTCTTCCGGTTCGACCAGATCTTCCAGGTCGGCCATGCCGTCGTTGAAGCGGATGTGGAAATCGCCATCCGGGTCGTACACGAAGGCAATGCCGCCGCTCATTCCGGCGGCGAAGTTGCGGCCGGCGCTGCCGATTACGGCGACGATGCCGCCGGTCATGTACTCGCAGCCGTGGTCGCCGATTCCTTCCACCACGGCGCGGGCGCCGCTGTTGCGGACGGCGAACCGTTCGCCGGCCCGCCCGCGGATGAACACGTCGCCGCCGGTGGCTCCGTAGAGCGCGACGTTGCCGATGATGATGTTGTCTTCGGGCACGAAACCGGAACCCTCGGGCGGCACGATGACGAGGCGTCCGCCGCCGATGCCCTTGCCCATGTAGTCGTTGGTGTCGCCGGCCAGCCGGATGGCAACGCCGGGAGCGAGGAAGGCGCCGAAGCTCTGTCCGCCGGAACCCGCCAGGTTGATGTTGATCGCGCCGTCGGGCAGGCCGTCCTCGCCGTACCTGGCGGCCACTTTCCCGCTGAGCATGGCGCCCACGGTGCGGTTGGAGTTGCGAACGGGCAGGTTGATGTTGACCGGAGTTCCGTGGTCAATAGCCGGCTGCGCCTGGGCGATGAGCTGGTGGTCCAGCGCCCGCTCCAGGCCGTGGTCCTGGTCGATGCAACAGTAAGTCTGCACCCGCTGGGCCCGGGGCGGGATGGTAAGCAGGCGAGCGAGGTCGATTCCGGACGCCTTCCAGTGGTCCACGGCCTTCCGGGTTTCCAGCTTGTCCACGCGACCGACCATTTCAGCCACGGTGCGGAAACCGAGTTCCGCCATGATTTCGCGCAGTTCTTCCGCCACGAAGTAGAAGTAATTCACCAGATGCCCCGGCTGCCCGGCGAAGCGCTTGCGGAGTTCGGGATCCTGGGTGGCGATGCCCACGGAGCAGGTGTTCAGGTGACACTTGCGGAGCATGATGCAGCCGTTGACGATGAGGGCCGCCGTTGCCATGCCAAACTCTTCGGCCCCCAGCAGGGCGGCCACCGCCACGTCGCGGCCCGTTTTCAACTGGCCGTCGGTCTGCACCACGATGCGGCTGCGCAGGTCGTTGGCGACCAATACCTGCTGGGTCTCGGCGACGCCCAGCTCCCAGGGCAGGCCGGCGTGCTTGATGGAGGATTCCGGCGATGCGCCGGTGCCGCCGTCGTGGCCGCTGATGAGCACGACGTCGCCATGGCCCTTGGAGACGCCGGCGGCGATGGTGCCAACGCCGACCTCGGACACCAGCTTGACGTGGATGCGGGCCTCCGGGTTGATGTTCTTCAGGTCGTGGATGAGCTGGGCCAAGTCTTCGATGGAGTAGATATCGTGGTGGGGCGGCGGCGAGATCAGCTCGACGCCGGGGGTGGTATGCCGCACCCAGCCGATGTACTCGTCAACCTTGTGGCCGGGCAACTGCCCCCCTTCGCCGGGCTTGGAACCCTGGGCCATCTTGATTTGCAGGTCGCTGGCGTTGACCAAGTAGTTGGGGGTTACACCGAAACGGCCCGAGGCCACCTGCTTGATGGCGCTGTTGCGGTCGTCGCCGTTGTCGTCCCGCGTGTAGCGGTGGAAGTCCTCGCCGCCCTCGCCAGTGTTGCTGCGGGCGCCGAGGCGGTTCATGGCGATGGCCATGGTCTCGTGGGCTTCGCGGCTGATGGAACCCAGGGAGATGGCGCCGGTGGCAAACCGCTTGACGATTTCCACCGCCGGCTCTACGTCGTCAACGTGGATGGGCTGGCTGAGCTTGAACTCCAGCAGGCCACGCAGGGTCGCCATCCGGCGGCTCTGGTCGTTCACCTGGTCGGCAAACTCGCGGTAGGCGCGGGGATCGTTGGCGCGGGTGGCATATTGCAGCTTGGCGATGGCCTCCGGGTTCCACTGGTGAAACTCGCCGTGGCGACGCCACTGGTACTGCCCGCCCATATCCAGCTCCTGCATCCCCGGAACGAAGGGGTCGTCGAAGGCGGAGCGGTGACGTTGCAGGGTCTCTTCTTCAATCACGTCCAGGCCGATGCCCTGGATGCGGGACGGGGTGCGGGTGAAGTAGCGTTCTACTACCTTATCCTTGAGGCCGATGGCCTCGAAGATCTGGGCGCCCCGGTAGGACTGGACGGTGGAAATGCCCATCTTGGACATCACCTTGAGGATGCCCTTCTCGTTGGCCTTGATGAAGTTATAGACGGCGTAGTCAGGCTTGGTTCCGTTCAGCTCACCGCGCTCGGCCAGGTCGCGCACCGACTCCAGGGCCAGATAGGGGTTGATGCCGCCGGCGCCGTAGCCGATGAGCAGGCAGAAGTGCTGCACTTCCCGAGGTTCACCAGACTCAACCACCAGGCCGACCTGGGTGCGGGCGCCGGTGCGGGTCAGGTGGTGATGGACCGCGCCGGTGGCCAGCAGGCTGGGTATGGGGGCGCGGTTGGCATCCACGCCGCGGTCGGACAGGATGATGATGCTCTTGCCGTCGGCGACGGCCTGGGAGGCGGCTTCGCAGAGGGCGGCCACGGCCTGCTCCAGCGAGCCGTTTTTGGCGTCAAACAAGGTGGACAACGTGGTGGACGACAGCCCAGGCTGGTCCAGGGCGCGGATTTTCGCCAACTGTTCGTCGGTGAGCATCGGAGACTTGAGACGGAGCTGGCGGCAGTGCAGCGGGCTTTCGTCGAAGAGATTCTGCTCGCCGCCGATGAAGGCTTCCAGCGATGTCACCAGTTCCTCACGGATGGCGTCCAGGGGGGGATTGGAGACCTGGGCGAAAAGCTGCTTGAAGTAGTCGAACAGCGGGCGGTTCTGATCCGACAGGACGGCCAGCGAGGCGTCGTTGCCCATGGAGCCGATGGCTTCGTAGCCGGCGGCGGCCATCGGCGTGGTCAGCATCCGCAGCTCTTCGATAGAGTAGCCGAAGGCGCGTTGCTGCTGACGCAAATTATTGCCGCCGGCCGGGGGAAAGGCTTCGGTCGGCGGCATATCATCAAGGTTGACTTTGTTCTCTTGAAGCCACTGACCGTAGGGTTGACGGGTTGCCAGGGTGTGTTTCAACTCCTCGTCGCCAATGATGCGGCCCTCGTCGAAACTGACCAGGAACATCCGGCCCGGCTGGAGGCGGCCCTTCTCTTTGACCCGCTCGGGAGCAAAGTCAAGAACGCCGGTTTCCGAGGCCATGACCAGCTTGTCGTCGTGGGTTACGGTGTAGCGGAAGGGGCGCAGGCCGTTGCGATCCAGCACGGCGCACACGTCCTTGCCGTCAGTAGCCAGCATCATGGCGGGGCCGTCCCACGGCTCCATCATGCAGGAGTGGAACTCGTAGAAGTCCTTTTTCTCCTGGGACATGGTCTCATGCTGGTCCCAGGCTTCCGGGATCATCATGAGCATGGCGTGGGCCAACTCGCGGCCCGTCATCACCAGGAGCTCCAGGGCGTTATCGAAACTGGCGGTATCGCTGGCCAGGGGGTCGCAGATGGGGGCCAGCTTGTGGATGTCGTCACCGTACAGGGGCGAACTGAACTGGTACTCGCGGGCGTGCATCCAGTTGATGTTGCCGCGCAGGGTGTTGATCTCGCCGTTATGGGCCAGGTAACGGTAGGGGTGGGCCAGCTTCCAGTGGCCGAGGGTGTTGGTGCTGAAGCGGGAGTGGACCAGGGCGAAGGCTGAAACCAGCGTTTCGTCGTTCAGGTCCAGGTAGAAGCCTGAAATCTGGTAGGACACCAGCAGGCCCTTGTACACCACCGTGTTGGCGCTGAGGCTGCAAATGTAGAAAAAGTCGGCGTCATCGTCGCCGATGCCGGTTGACGGCAGGGTGTTGGTGATAGCCTTGCGGGTTACGTAGAGCTTGCGTTCCAGCGCGGCCCGGTCGGGGGTGTGGGCGGAACCTTTGCCCACGAAGAACTGGCGGATGGTGGGGCAGACCGCGCGGGCGTCGCGTCCAATGGCCGCGTGGTTCAGGGGCACGTCGCGCCAGCCCAGCAGGATGAGACCCTCACCGGCAACGACGGTTTCGATATGCGCCACGCACTTGGCCAGCGCATCCGCGTCCTGGGGGAGGAACACCATGCCGACGCCGTACTCGCCTTCGCGGGGCAGGTTGATGCCCAAACCGGCAGTTGCCTTGCGGAAGAAGGCATCGGGCATCTGTACGAGGATTCCCGCTCCGTCGCCAGTGTCGGGGTCGGAACCGGAGGCGCCCCGGTGCCCCAAGTTATTGAGCACCTCCAGGGATTCCGTGATGATGGCGTGGGTCTTTTCGCCCTTGATATTGGCTACCATGCCGACGCCGCAGGCGTCGTGCTCCTGCTCGGGAGCGTATAAGCCGGATTGGGCCAATTCCTTGAGCGAATTCATGATGACACCCTGCGCTCCAACAATGCAAAAACCGCCAGTAACGTCGGGGCCACTCCCATACCGTTTGCCGTTGGGATACGTGGGTCGCCGCCGCTGGCAAAATTCATTTGTGTAATATATCACAAACGGCGGGGATTGCAAGGCAAACCCCGGCCGGCCTATACTCGCATCACTGTCCCGCAGAGATGCCACCGACGCACCGTGAGGAGATCCCCATAATGGAAATTACCGCCTGGCAGATTTTCTTCGGTTCCGTCCTGGGAATCGCGTTGATGGCGCTCCTTGGCATCGCGTACCGCCAGGGCCAATCGCCCACCCGGAAGGAGATGCACGACCTGCACCGACAACTACGGGAAGAGCTTCGGGGCGAAATCCGGGAGGCAGTCAGAACGGCCGTCATCGAAATAACGGCTTACGTGGACCACCGGATTGACGAAGTGAACCACCGGATTGACGAAGTGAACCACCGGATTGACGATACCAATCAACAGATTGCCGGCATCCGCCAGGACATCAATCGCGTGTTGGCCGCTCTGGCGAGCCACGAACACATCAATGGGCGCGTGGTTGTCAACGTCCAACCCGATATCGAGCCGGCGCCAACCGCCGCCGACAACTAGGCCAACCCGACACCATGACCACCACCGCTGACACCCTGACACCCGCCGACGTGGCCCGCTTGGCCGTGGACTTGGCCGCCGACAAGCTGGCCTCGGACATCGTGATGCTGGACCTGCGGCAGTTGACGGTGTTCGCCGACTATTTTGTCGTGATGACTGCCGACTCAGTGCGCCAGATCGAGGCGTTGGAAGAGGACCTGTCCGACGCTATGGAGGAAGCCGGCGTGGCTCGCCACCACCGGGAGGGGACCCCCGCCTCCGGTTGGGTGCTGCTGGACTTTGCGGATGTGATCGTGCACATCTTCGGGCCGGAGGAGCGGGAGTTCTTTGGGCTGGAACGCTTGTGGAGCCGGGCTCCCCAGGTGGTCAGGATTCTGTAATCCACGGGTCGGCGCTGCGGGAATAATCCAGCGCGTCCCCTTCCCCGAAGAACAGGCCGATTTCCCGTTCCGCCGACTCCAGGCCGTCGGAGCCGTGGACGATGTTGCGTCCGATGTCTATCCCCAGGTCGCCCCGGATGGTGCCGGGCGCCGCCTCGGCCGGGTTGGTGCTCCCCATGGTCTGGCGGGCCAGCGCCACCGCGTTGTTGGCCTCCCAGATCATCGCCACGATGGGGCCGGAGGTAATGAACGACACCAGTGACGGGAAAAAGGGCCGGTTGACGTGTTCGGCGTAGTGCCGGCCGGCCAGGTCTTCGTCAACCTGCATCAGGCGGACGGCGACCAGCTTCAGGCCGCGCCTTTCGAGCCGGGAGATAACCTCGCCGATGAGGCCGCGCTGCACGCCGTCGGGCTTGATGGCGACGAAAGTTCGTTCCATGGGGTAGATAGCTCCTGTTGGTTTTGCTTTGCGTTTCACCCTCACCCTAACCCTAACCCTCTCCCATCAAGGGAGAGGGGATTAACGGCCCTGCCGCACTCGGTCACGCTGGCGTGGCGCGCCGATGGTGGGCATCCGCAGGTAGTAGGGTTGCAGGGTGGATAGATCGTCGGCTTCGCTCCGGTTGATGCGCCCGGCGCCGGCGGCGGCCAACTGCCACAGGCGAGTCGCCGGCGTCCACGGCGCAATGGTCGCTTTGCCGGACGGACCGTCCCGGATGACGGCGGTTCGAGCATGGACCGCTTCACCGCAATAGACGACCGACGGGAAGTCCGCGGCGTCCTGTTGCAGCAGTTCCTCGGGTGGCGCGATGACATCCTCGGTGACGCGGTGGCCTTCGCCGTCGAACCAGCCAGAGGCCACCTCGTTGCGGCCGGCGTCCAGCCAAGCCGCTACGACCCCATCGGCGGTCAAGTGCGGCCCCGCTTCCAGGGCCAGGGTGTCAACGCCGACGATGGGCAGCCCGCCGGCCATGGCCAGCCCTTTGGCCGCGCTGACTCCGACCCGCAACGCGCTGAAAGGCCCCGGCCCCAGGGCTACGGCAACGCCGCCAAGCTCGGCGGCTGCCAAGCTCCGGGACGCCAGCAATTCGGCCACCGCCGGCATCAGTTGCGCCGTGTGGTTGGCGGTGGAACGCCACAGCCGGGCTTCGACGACCGGGCCGTTCTCGTCGGCCAACGCCGCGCCGCCGTAGCGCGATGACGTGTCAATTGCCAGCAGCATTACGCCTGCCCTCCGGCAGTGGTCGATGAAAAGGCGGCCAACCGGGTCATCAATCCCGCGTAGCGTTCCGGCGCGTTGCTGATGGCGATGCGATGGCGGCTGGGAACGGAACCATCCTCGTCGGACACAACCTCGCACGCGGCCGGGCTGCCGTCGGCGGCGTAATCCAGGTCAATCCAGAGGGAGCGCTCCGGGAATATGTCGGCGGCTCGGTCGGCCCATTCCACGATGAGCACTTCCTCGCCGGCGGACATGATGTCCTCCAGTCCCAAGTCCCAAGCCTCCGCCGGATGGTCGATGCGATACAGGTCGGCGTGGTGTATGGTGAGGCGGCCCTGGTAACGGGTGACCAGGACGAAGGTGGGGCTGCGGGCATAGCCGGGAACACCGAGGCCCCGGGCAATGCCCTGGGTCAGGCAGGTCTTGCCCGCGCCCAAGGGCCCGGTGAGCAGGTAGATGTCGCCGGGAGCAGATTCCTGGCCGATTATTTCCCCGACCAGGCGCGTTGCTTCGGCCGTGTCGGTGTAGATGTTGATGCTGTTGTCCATTAATTTTTTAACGCAAAGGCGCGAAGTCACAGAGACGCAAAGGGGAATTTTTACTGGCGCCAGCATTGCTATCGATAAAGTTCCGCGCTCAACTGCGTAATTCCTATGACGTTAGGCATTGAAATGGTCCCAACCCGCGCCGCCCTTGGGGCGGAGCGAGCCGTCGGGATTGAGCACTGATATTGTACCCGGTGGGCCGGCGGTTATTTCGCCGACGACCGCCGCTCCGGACGGGAGTTGACTGATCGCAGCGTCCATTGTGGCAGCGGGCGCGGTGAACAGCAGGACGTAATCTTCGCCGCCATACAGCGCGAGGTCAAGCCAATCGGACGGGAAAACTTCTTGCAGAGCCGGCTCAACCGGGATCCGCTCGGCCCACAGCGTGGCGCTCACTCCGCTGGCGGCGCACAGTTTGCCCAGGTCGTCGGCCAGGCCGTCGCTGACGTCCATGGCGGAGCGGACGCCGGCGGCGGTCAGTATCTTGCCCTCGGCGATGTGCGGGCGCGGCCGTCGGTGCCGGTCAATCAGGGTTTCCACCGCCTTTCCCCTACCCCTGGACTCCGGCTTGCGCCGGAGTGACGGGTGTGTAATTTCATATTGGGACAGCGGGTCCAGCATGGCGCGCAGACCGGCGGCGGAGCCGCCCACCGGCCCGGTCAGGCCCACCTGGTGCCCCGGCTTGGCGGTGGCGCGGAGCATCGGCTCTCCGGCGGCGATGCCGGTCAAGGCCACGGTGATAAAGGCCACCGGGGAGCGCACCATGTCTCCACCGACGATGCGCGCCCCGAAATGCCGGCAAATTTCGGTCATACCAGCGTACAGCTCTTCGAGGTCGGAGACCTCCGTATCCGGCGGCAACCCCAGGGTGATAAGAGCAACACCGGGCTGGCCGCCCATGGCCGCCACGTCGCTGATGTTGGAGGCGATGGCTTTCCAACCCAGGTCCCGCCAGGGAGTGGTGGCGCCGGTGAAATGGATGCCGGCCACCATGGTATCGGTGGTATAGAGCTCGGTGACCGGGCCATGGGGGAAGGTAACCGCCGCCGCGTCGTCGCCGTTGTCCACCGTCAGCCGATACGGCCCGTCGGCTGGTGCGCCGTCGGTCTGCGTCCAACGCTGCACCAGCGCGATAAGGCCGAATTCGCCCAGTTCGGAGATGCGCATACGTCCGTTTGACCTATCTTTGCAGCATGAACGGTTCGATCCGGTCGGCAATTATTTGAGAGAGCTCCCGCACCGACTCCTGGTCGATTTTGCGGAACACGCCCGCGACGATGGCGCGCACCGCCACACGCCCGCGCAGGAACCTGATCTCGCGTCCGTCAACGATGGCGGTGGAACCCGAAAAGGCATAGTCTTTGGCCACGGCGTACTCCCCCAGCGGGGGCGCGTCGGCATCGGCGACGGTGATGATGTTGACCCCGCGGACGGGCAGTTGCAGCTCGCGGATCAACTCGTCGGTCTCATCTTGCAGCGCCTGGCGGTCATAGGCTTTGAGCGCATCAACCCAGGTTCGGGCCTGTTCCGGGGTGTCGTACAGGTTCACCCAGGTGAAGGTGAAATAGGCGCGGCTGCCGGAGACGCTGTACACGTTGAGCAAGCCGCCGCCCCAGGTAAGACGCTTGTATCCGGCGATAAAGCCGTCGTGCGGGACAGTGTGCTCGCCTTCGCCCGCTACGCCCTCATAAACGCACTCGCTGTCGCTGCCGCCGGTACACACGCCGGCCAGCGCTACCGTCCTGATGACCGGGCTGTCCTCGGCAGTTTCGGTGGCCAGAGCGGCAATGTCATCTACCGAGGGCAGCAATCCCGGCAAATCCGCCGTCGTCAGCGAGTCGATGGGAGCCGGCGTCGGTGTCGGGGCCGGGGTGGGCGTCGGGGTACGGGTCGGCTCGCCCGGCGCCAGGGTGGGCAGTGGAGTGGGGGTTGGCGTGGGAACCGGCGTAACCGTTGGGGGCGGCGTTGCCGTGGGAACCGGCGTTGCGGTTGGCGCGGGCGTCGGCGTCGGAACCGGGGTGTCCGTCGGCGGTGGCGGGGTGTCAGTGGGCGCCGGGGCCGGCGTCGGAGTGGCGGTAGGTGCGACCGTGGCCGTGGGGGGCGCTTGGACCGCAGCGGGGGCGGCCGGTTCCGGGGAAGTGCAGGCCAGGGCGACGGCGACGGCCGCGCTGAAAAGCAGCAGGACGGGCAGGAACATACGGGTTGACACAGGCATCAAGGCAACTCCGCCGGGTGGTATAAGGATTTGGAGCGGTGGGCGCATTGCCGATCCGCATGGAAACGGCAGTCAATATACAAGAAAACCGGGCCTCTTGCCAAAGGCCCGGTCGATTTCGGCTCTTTACCGGCTGAGTAGTGGAAGGGAGCAAGAAGTTTGCGATTTTTCCGGCGATTGTGCCGGGGCAGCGGATTTTCTCAGGGAACCCGTTTTCTTGAGCGCGGGAGTCTAAGGACTCGACCGGCGACCCGAGTGGCGGGAACGTCCGCTGATTGACCTGGGAGTGGATCGGTTTTCGCGCGAGACGCGGCGTCCACCGATTAAGGTCTCCCTATAAAGGAGGTGATCCAGCCGCACCTTCCGGTACAGCTACCTTGTTACGACTTCGTCCCAGTTACCGAACCCGACCTCGGCGCCTGCCTCCCTTGCGGGTTAGCTCAGCGACTTCAATCGTTCTCGGCTTCCATGACGTGACGGGCGGTGTGTACAAGGCCCGGGAACGTATTCACCGCAGTATGCTGACCTGCGGTTACTAGCGATTCCGCGTTCATGCAGGCGGGTTTCAGCCTGCAATTCCAACTGGGGCCGGCTTTGGTGGGATTGGCTCCATCTCACGATTTGGCAACCCATTGTACCGGCCATTGTAGCGTGTGTGTAGCCCTGGGCATAAGGGCCATGATGACTTGACGTCGTCCCCACCTTCCTCCTCCTTGCGGGAGGCTGTCTCGCTAGAGAGTGTAACTAGCGACGAGGGTTGCGCTCGTTGCGGGACTTAACCCAACACCTCACGGCACGAGCTGACGACAGCCATGCAGCACCTGTGATGGCTCCCCGAGTTACCCCGAGGTCGTCACCCTTTCGGGTTTCTACTACCAACATGTCAAGCCCAGGTAAGGTTCTTCGCTTAGCATCGAATTAAACCACACGCTCCACCGCTTGTGCGGGCCCCCGTCAATTCCTTTGAGTTTTAGCCTTGCGGCCGTAGTCCCCAGGCGGGATACTTAACGCGTTAGCTACGGCACGGAGGGGGTCAATACCCCCCATACCTAGTATCCATCGTTTAGGGCGTGGACTACCTGGGTATCTAATCCAGTTTGCTCCCCACGCTCTCGCGCCTCAGCGTCAGCTACAGCCCAGTAAGCCGCTTTCGCCACTGGTGTTCCTCCCGATATCTACGCATTCCACCGCTACACCGGGAATTCTGCTTACCTCTGCTGTCCTCTAGTCGAATAGTATCCCTTGACCTCTCCCAGTTGAGCCGGGAGCTTTCACAAGAGACTTATCCAACCGCCTACGCGCACTTTACGCCCAGTGATTCCGGGTAACGCTTGCCCCCTACGTATTACCGCGGCTGCTGGCACGTAGTTAGCCGGGGCTTATTCCCGAGGTACCGTCCTTTCTCTTCCCTCGGAAAAGGGGTTTACAACCCTAAGGCCTTCGTCCCCCACGCGACGTCGCTGGGTCAGGCTTTCGCCCATTGCCCAAGATTCCCTGCTGCTGCCTCCCGTAGGAGTGGGGGCCGTTCTCAGTCCCCCTCTGGCTGGTCATCCTCTCAGACCAGCTACCCGTCATCGGCTTGGTGGGCCATTACCCCACCAACAACCTGATAGGACGCGAGCCCCTCCTCCGGCGACCGAAGCCTTTCATCTGCACCCCATGGGATGCAGGTCGTATGCGGGATTATCCTCAGTTTCCCGAGGTTATACCCCACCGGAGGGCAGGTTACTCACGCGTTACTCAGCCGTCTGCCGCTTTATCATTGTGGCCGAAGCCACGATCACGCTCGACTTGCATGCATTAAGCGCGCCGCCAGCGTTCACCCTGAGCCAGGATCAAACTCTCTTAATGAGAACCTTACTTCCTTCCACTATTCAGCTGTTAAGGAGCCTCCCCGCCGGAAGCGAAACGCCTGCAACGGCGGGTAAGTTCCGCAACTATACCCCCTTTGCCGCCCCTTGTCAACACGCAAAAGGGCGCGGCCGCAAATTCGTGTTGCCCGCGCCGGCCGCCCGTGCTAACCTGCCCTACGCTATACCAAAGTTGGAGCGCATCCCATGCAGATTACCACCGCCACGACCCGCGTCCTGCAAACCCCGGCCGACAATCCGCTGGTGCTCGGCATCGACCAGCCGGGCACCCGGGAGTTCGTCACCCTGGAACTGAACACCGACGAGGGCATCACCGGGGTGGGCCTGACCTTCTTCGGCGGGCCGTTGGTCCATGCGTTGCGGCGGGCGGTGGACGACCTGGCTGCGTTGGCTTCGGGCGAGGACCCGATGAACCCGGAGGCGGTTTGGGGCAAGCTGATGGACGCCAGCGCCTCCGCCGGGCCGGAAGGGATACTGTCGCTGGCCCTGGCCGCGGTGGACATGGCGGTGTGGGACATCAAGGGCAAGGCGCTGGACCAGACGGTATGCTCCCTGATGGGCGGCTACCGGGATCGCGCTCCCACCTACGCCAGCGGCGCCCTGATGCGGCCCATGGGCCTGGAATACCTGTCCGAAGCCGGCCCCCGACTGGTGGAGCAGGGATTCCGGCAGATGAAGACCCAGATGGGCGCCGAACCAACCGCCGCCCGCGAGGTGGCGCGCATCCGCACCCTGCGGGACGCCATCGGGCCGGACATCGACCTGATGTGTGACATCAACCAGCTGTGGAACGTGAACCAGGCCATCCAGATCGGTAGCATGGTGGAGGAGTATCACCTGTTCTGGCTGGAGGACGTGGTGGCCCGGGACGACTACCAGGGCCTGGCTCGGGTCGCCGACGCGCTGGTTACGCCCATCGCCGCCGGGGAGTATGTCTATGGCATCCGGCCCTTCCGGCACATGGTGGAGCAGCGCAGCATCGACATCGTGATGGTTGACCTGCTGCGGGCCGGGGGGATTACGCCCTTCCGCAAGATCGCCGGCATGGCCGAGGCGTTCAACCTGCCGGTGGTGTCCCACCTGATCCCGGAGGTGCAGGTGCATACGATCTCGGCCATTCCCAACGGGCTGACGGTGGAATATATGCCCTGGTCGCTGCGGCTGTTTGATGAGACCCCGGACATCGTGGACGGGGATCTGGTGGTGCCCGACCGGCCGGGCCTGGGGCTGTCCTTCAGCCAGGACGCCATTGCGCAGTACGAGGTGGCGTGAGATTGTAAGAAGGGTGCATTGAGTCGCGGTCTTCTCCGCAGCGGGTAGGGGCGAATAATTATTCGCCCCTACAAATGACAACTACCTGAATCGCAAGGCTACACACATCCCACAAATTGCAGACAATAACGGAGGAACAAATCATGGCTACCTACCAACTGCGCATTTACACCATCAACCGGGGGATGATGGACTCGTGGCTCGGCGTGTTCAACGAGCACATCCGGCCTTTGCACGACCGGCTGGGGATCCCGGTGGTGTCCAGCTACGTGAACGCGGACCGCACGGAGTTCATCTGGGTGCGGCGGTTCGACAGCGCGGACGAGATTGCCGAGAAGGAAGCCGCCTACTTCGCGTCGCCGGAGCGGACGGCCCTGGGCGACCGGCCCACCAGCCACATCGCCAAGATGGAGGTGCGGGTGATGGACGGGGTAGAGGCGGCGGCGGGGGTGGCGTGAACCATCCGGTCATTGCGAGCGCAGCGTGGCAATCTCGTCAAGGGAACAGCCGTCGCCCCGGGTACGAGATTGCCACGTCGCTACGCTCCTCGCAATGACAATTCAGCCATTTCGCTCCCGCCAGTCGGCGTTGACGTTGGCCCAATAGTCTTCCCAGTTGGCGCGGGTTTCGGCCTCGGTTGCGCCGCCCCAGTAGCCGGGGGAGATCAGAGGCTGGGCCTGCTCGACGCGGATGAGGACGACGGCGCGGACGCGGTCGGCCAGGCCGGTGACGTTGGACGGGCCGTTGCGCATCCGCTCCTGGACGGCGGCCATGAGGTCGTCGTTTTGGTGGACGACCACGCTGCCCTTGAAGCGGTAGCCCTTGCGGGCGAAGACGTCGATGGTGTTGATCTCTATGGACGGGTTGCGCTCCAGGTTGCGCATGGTGCCCGGAGAAGCGAGATCGGTGAAGAGGACATGGTCGTCGTCCCAGACCATGACGGTGCCCTTGGGCGAGAGGTTGGGAGTACCGTCGGGACAGACGGTGGCGGCGAAGATGAGGCGCTGTTGGGTGAGGGCGCGTTTCATGTCGTCGGTGAGGATGCCCATTTCTACAAGTCCTTGACCATTTCGCGGTGGGGGATGCCGGCTTCCATGAAGGTTTCGCCAACCTCGCGGTAGCCGTGCCGGGCGTAGAAGGATTTTACGTATTCCTGGGCGTGGAGGGTGATTTGTTGGTAGCCCAGCCCACGGCCCTGGTCTTCCAGGAACCGGAGGATCCGGCCGCCGATGCCGTCGCGGCGACGTTCCTGCGCCACGGCCATGCGGCCGATGTGGGGGCCTTTGCCGTCCACGTCGGCGAGAAGGCGGCCGGTTCCGATGACCATGCCGTCCTGCACGGCGACGGCGTGGACGGTGTCGCCGGCGGTGTCGGCTTCGTCCAGCTCGATGTCAGCGGGGACGCCCTGCTCGCCGACGAAGACGCGGATGCGCAGGGCGAACGCGCCCTCCAGTTCGGCGGGGGTTTCGACCCGTTTGACGGTGATGTTGTGCTCCGATGCCATACGCCGCCGCCCGCTTACGTATCGAAAATATCCCGCACGGCGCAGGAGAAGCCGGGCAGGACGTCGCCGCAATCCAGCGTATCGTCCTCGGTGAACGTCCGCGTCGCGCCTTCCGAGGGCAGGGCCATGATGCTGCGCGCCTCCGGGTCAACTATCAGAACCAACCGCGCGCCAAAGCGCAGCCACATCTGGGCCTTGTCGTACACCGGCGCCGGGCGGTCGTTGGGCGATACTACTTCAACCACCAGGTCGGGAACCACCTGGGAGTAGCCCCGCACCCGCACGTCCAGGGGCAGCCGCTCGGCGGAGATGAAGGCTATATCAGGCTCCCGCACCGTGTCCGGGTCGCGCTCCAGCCAGATTCCAACATCGGAAACGGCGATACGGCCCAAGCGTCTGGGACGGACAAAATTGCGAAACTCCGTCGCAAGGTTTGCCACTATTTCGCCATGTTCCAGTCCGCTTGACACGGTTTCGTGCAACGCCCCCATTATCAGCTCGCCCCGCACGCCTTCGCTGTGCAGACGGAGCAGGTCGGCGGCGGTGAGCAGTTTTTCTCTAATGCCTATCATAGCCGATACCCACAAAGGGACGTTGTACAGGCTTCTACTCGGTACCGCGTTGTTGTAGAGGCGGGTTTGGCCGGTCGCCCTCGCGCGCGGCCTGGGCGGCCCGCTCTTCGGCGATCAATTCCTCAGCAAGTTCTTTCACCCTTCGCCGTCGCTCCGGGCTGAGGCTGGCGATTTTCTCGTCTAACGTCGTCACGTTGACCTCCGATTGCCTCAGTACACTTCGCTGCGATGCCGCACGGCACGGACGATTATCCTGCGGTTTGCTCGGTCCAGGGTGTATAACACCCGGTAATCGCCAACCCGCAACCTGAACAGGCCGCGCAGTTGTCCGGTCAATGCCTGGTGTCGTACCTGTTCAGCATGGTTCGCCAGTTCGTCCAATTTGTCCCGCACCTGCCTGCCGATTGCGGCGTCCAATCGAGAGAGGTTAGTCCTGGCGCGGGGGTGGAGTTCAATCACGTAAGGCATCAGTCCAAACCCAATTGGCGATAAACTTCCTCGGCAGGGATGGTAGGCTCATCCGACGCCATCAACTCTCTCATCTCCTCAATGAACTCCGGGCGCGGCTCCAAACCCGCGTCCGGATCTATCATCTCCTCAACCACCTCGGCGACGATTTCCCGCACCATCGCGCGGAACTCCGCGATGGTCAAATCGGCAACCGTTTGGGCTGTTTGCGTCTGCGTCGTCATTGCGTCCTCCGTAAATCCGGCTCTCTTCGGGGAAAGTCTATCACACGCCTAACCGGATTTACCTTTAGCAGTACGCATCGCTCCGGTGCTCGACGCGGAGTACAGTTATGCGGCGGTTGGCCCGGTCGATTTCGTAGATGGCCCGGTAGTCGCCCATGCGAAGGCGGAATTGGCCGCGATGGCGGGGGCCGGTCAACGCGTGATGGCGCACCACTTCGGCATTCTCCGCCATGCGAGCCAGTGCGCGGCGCATTTGCTGGGCTACCCTTGCGTCCAGCCTGGATAAGTCTCTGCTGGCGCGAGGCTCAAACTCCAGGGAGTATGGCACTAGTCTAATCCCAACCGGCGGTACACTTCCTCCGCAGGTATAGTATTGCCGGCCGCTGCTGACGCCGATGCCTCCAGAATCGAGGCCAGAAATTCCTCAGTGAACTCCAGCCCCTCGTCCGGGTCAATCCCCGTCCACAGATCCAAATCGCCCACGATGTCCACGGTGGCCACGCTCACCGCGCACACCCGCGCCAGCAGCTCTATCACCCGCTCCTTGTGGTCGGCGAAGCGGTAGGTGTTGAACCGCTCCCGTATCGTCGGATCCCGGGGCCGGCGTTCTTTGTACTGGTCCAGGACCCACTCCAGCGCGGAGCGGCTGCCCAGCTCGTACCACCACGCCTCGTTGGGGACGCCGGCCAGCGTGGTCTGCTCGTCCAGCCGGATGATGCCCCGTTCCTGGTCCGCCCGCAGGACAGGTTTGGGCGCGGTGTCCCCGCGTAGGGGCGAATAATTATTCGCCCCTGCGTCGTTGCGTTCCAACGGCCACGGCTCCGCCGTCTCAAACCCCAGGTGCAAGTCCAGCAACTCCCGGCCCTTGCTGGCCCACCAGTGGAAATCCTCCTGGAAATAGACGCGGGGGAACTCCCGGCGCAGGTCGATCTCGTAGCGCTGGCGGTAGGCCGGGTCGTGGAGCATGGCGTAGGTGTAGGCGAACACGTCCTCGGCGGTGATGGCGTCGTCGCCGTAATGCTCGCGGAACTGGCGCAGGCCCCACTCGGTGATGTTGCTGACCCGCTCGCCGTCCGCCGTGTAGCGGTAGAGAGGGAGGCATTGGTTGTCACCAACGAAATGCAGGTCAACCAGTTTGTTTGATGCCAAGACGTAGAAAGATCGATGCCGAGCAGCGAAATTGATTGTAGGGTTATCAGCGATTTGCTGGTGCGGGAAAATTTGAGGCATTTGATACCGGCGATGGGTGACGATGGGCGCGTAGTAGCAATGTTTGACAACGAACGGGCGGTACATGGCACGGGTCATATCTGCGGTTGAAAAATGCACCGGATCGCCCTTCTCAAGATGGCTTTCCAGTTCGGAGGTCCATTTTATTGACCTGTTGACCCAATTGCCCAAATCAGCGGTATCCGGCCTTTCTTTTTCGTACCGTTGCATTTCTTCCCGATAAACATTTGAAAAGAACAACACTTTGTTCGCTAGCGTGTCGAAATCGAAATCGTAAGTCCATTCGTCACGGTTAGTAGCAATGCCGAGTGAGAACAGCCCGAACACCGCTTGCTCGTCGGCAACGGTTTTGGCGAGCTTGGTCTCCCGATTAGCCAGCGGCAGAAGTTTCTCAAAGCCGCTGTGCGATTGGTCTAGCCAGTTGAATTTGGAGTCGGGTTCTATGTCCGCAAAGGAAATGTTTTCCGGATTCAACGACTGGAGTTCTGCCAGTTTGTCGACCCCTGATTGTTGGTCAGCCAGGGCGTGGTAATGTATTTCTCCGGGCCGGCGCTTATTTCCATCTCGCACTAGGAAGCCCACTGCCACGCCGGTCATGATGCCAAAGACATTGCCGACTCGCCCGCTTTTGCGTATATCGCCGCCCAAATCGATTATGTACAGATCATTGAACTCGTCCCTCACCATCTTGCGAAAACCGTCATCTTGGTGGCTGTCAATGTAGGAGCGGTTGGTTATGAATGCGATAATCCCATCGTCCGCCAACCTATCGGATGCCCAGCGGATGAACCGCTTGTACATATCGTACTGCTTGGTCTTCTGCGCCGTGCTGGCCGCGATGTAAGTCTCGCTGATGCGGCGGTCAATGTCGGGGTACTTCCGGTTCTTGTTATTGTCGTTCTCGTTCTGCTGGTTGGCGTTGTAAGGCGGGTTGCCGATGATGACGCTGATGGGCTGCTCGTTCTGTTCCTGCACCCGGATCCAGTTCTCTTCCGACAGGCCGCCCAGGTTGAACGCCGCCTGCCGCTGCACCGCGCCGCCGCTGGCCCCTGCGCCCTGCCAGTCCATGTTGTCCAGGGTATCGACGAAGCAGAGGTTGGGGAACTCCAGGTAGCGGCCGGTGCGTTCCTGGTAGGTGTACTCGATGTTGAGGTTGGCGATGTAGTAGGGCAGTATCGCCACCTCGTTGGCGTAGATTTCGTTCCGGTACTTGCGCTCCAAGCGGTCAATGGGCAGGTAGTTGATCAGGTTGGTGATGAAGGTTCCCGTCCCCGTGGCCGGGTCCAAAATGCGCACGTTGTCGTCGGCCAGGGTCCGGCCGAAGTGTCGTTGCAGCAGGTAATCCGTCCCCCGGATGATGAAGTCCACCACCTCGTTGGGGGTATAGACGACGCCGAGACGGTCGGCGGCGGCGGGGTTGTAAGCCTGGTAGAAGTCCTCGTAGATGGCCTTGAGGAACTGCTGTTTTTCGGCGTAGTCGGCAATCTCGTCGGCGGTGCGACCGATGGCGGCGTAGTAGGCGCGGAGGCGGTCGATGGCCTCGCGGCGGACCGGGCCGGTGAAGAAGGTTTGCGCCAGGGCGTCCAGCTGCCGCGCCACGTTGTTCTCCCGGTGGAACTGGACGTTGGAGAAGACGCGGAGGAATATGTCCTCGGTGAGGATGTGCTGCAACAGCATCTCGCGCACGTCGGCGTCGGAGACTTCGGGGCTGATGCTGCGCCGGCACAGGGCGAGGAAGACGCCGGCGGCGTCCTGGTAGTCGGGATTGGCAGCCTCGGCGTCGGCGACGGTGGCGCGGAGGTTTTCCAGCACGGCGGGCAGGTCGGTCTTGAACTGCTGCCGCGCCTGGCGGAACTCTCCGATTTCCGGCAGCTCGTAGTCCAGGAAGCGGCGGATGAGACGATGCAGGCCGGCGGCGTTTGCCATATCAACCCGCATGGCCTCCTGGCCGTTCTGGAAGAGGACGGCGGTTTGGGAGTCCTCGAATACGATGTTGTCCCTGGGGTAGCCCCGGTTGAACTTGGCCTGTATCTCGGCGTCCAGGTCGTCGTGGGTATCCTTGGCTTCCCAATAGCCGCGGGCCATGCGGAGGGAGTCCTTCACCGTGCCGTCGGGGATCACGCTGCCGTTGCCCACGCGCAGCTCGGGCACCAGGGCCAAGCGCTCCCGGTGGTCGGCGCAGTAGGCGGCCAGGCAGTTCTGGAAGGCCGGGCGGATGTTCAGCTCGCTATCGGAGCCGCCGAACTGGACGAGGCGGTCCAGCTCGGCGCGGTAGCGTTCAATGTGCGGGTAGGTGGGCATGATGAGACGGTCAAAAGATGCGTTAATTCACGCTCTCGTTTAGTCCTCGTGTAACCCTTGCCGGCAGCACGAACAGGATTTCAGCCAAAGCCATAGCGAAATCCAGCGACCTTTGTGCATCCTCTCTGGTTGGGAGCGATGCGCTTTCATCGGCGTGCCTCTGGTCGTTTGCATCCAGTCTTACCTGGTGCGCCCAAGTAGCCATATCTGCCGTGATGATGTGGTCAGCCTCGGCTTTTTTGATGCGCGGGTAAAGTTTGCCGACTTTGTACCCTTTGGCTTTGAGCATCGCGTCGACCGCGCTGGCCGCAAGTATCACTGCGGCTGGTGGTGAGGGGAGGTTGTCCTTGCAATGCTGCAGGTAGTACCTGGCCATATCGTCTATGGATGCGTCGATATCTTCGCTGCCAGGGTACATTTCAAGGCGTACCGATTTTCCATCAGGGTCCTCCGTCCATGCGGCAACAACAACGCCGCCGCACCTGGAGCAGTGGTAAAAATCCCATTTGCGGTGATTCCCTCCTGTTGAGTCTGCGGTTGCAATCCCTTGGAACCTCTCCAAATTAGGGGTTGCAACCTTGCAATGAGGGCACCGATCAAGTTCTAGTTGCCTCGGTGTAACAACGAGCATTTGTGAGTCAATGATCATTGGTTTGGGTTCTCCTTGGAAAGTCTATCGCGTTAGTTGCCGCTGGTAACGCTCGATGTGCAGGTAGGAGGGCATGGCGGCGTGACCGTGATGGTTGAAGAATCAGCGGACGATAACATAGTACACTATAACCGCCAAACCACTGAAAGCCGCGCCCTGGAGGCCGCCATGCCCACCGACAGCAAAATCCCCTACGCCGAGCAGGAGCGCCGCGCTCACGTCATCTACGAGGCCAAGATCCGCCCCAAGATGACGCCGGCCGACGCGGACAAGTACGTGATTATTGACGTCATCACGGGCGACTACGAAATTGGCGAAAATGAGGCGACGCTGTCGCGCCGGCTGCGGGAGCGTCGCCCCGACGCGGTTATGCACAGCATTTACCGTCATCAAAGGCGGTGGGGGCGCGTGCGCAGCCCCCACCGCCTTTGCAAGACAGGGGAAAATCGCTGACGATACGTAGGCATAAAATGCACGGATGTTAATCAGACTTCCCGCAGAAGCGCCCGAAAACCGGCCTGCACAAAGTCAATGTCATAGGCCAACGCTTCTGCAATGCCCCTTTCTTCCATTATCAGAAAGCTGGCACAGTCGGTGACGCTCCGGCGTTGATCCAGACGGTTGGCGTAGCGTTGCACTGCCGCTTTCAGTTGCGAGCTGTCTTGAGGTATGACCTTTATGCTGGGGTTGTCCCAAAGCTGCTGCACCGTAATGGCAGCCAGCCGTCGGCTGGCCGCTCCACGCCTGCTGCAAAAGTTCAAGAATTCAACCAAAACCATTTCACTGGTGACTATTCTCTTGTTCACCAACGATGCAACTGCCTCCCGCGCTCTCTGGTGCCACTCATCCTCGGTGTTGTGCATGGCTATCCAGTAGCCGGTATCCGCGAACACCTCACTTGCGGCATCGGTCACTGCTCGTCCGCCTCTTTGGGCCAGCCGTACAGATAGTGCTTGTAGTTTCGCGCCCCATCGGTCGGGAGCTCGTCAAACGCGCCCTCCGGCATTGACCGGTGGATTTCGTCAAACATCGCCAGAATGGATTGCCCCGCATTGCCGGACGGGGTTTTAGCGGGCGGCGCTGCGTCGTCCGCGGCCTCAGCTTCCACTACGTGTTGGCGGGCGATTTTCACCAGCCAGGCGTCCAGGGTCATGCCCTGCCGCTTTGCCTGGGTGACAAAGCGCTCCCGTTCCGCATCTGATATTTCCAGTTGTATTTTGACCATCGTAGTTTCCGCCTGTGCCGAATGTCGGTGTTTTATAGTTACAGACTGCCGGGGAGTTCGTCAACGCCGCCAACGAAAGAAACCGCCGCCGGGCGCGCCGGCGGCGGTTGGGGATGCCGCGTTTGCCCGCTGTGGGGCGGTCGTTCTACTGCACCAGGTTGGGAGTTACCTCGGCGGGTATGCCGCCGGCTTCCATTTCCCGTCCCCGGGCTTCCACCTGGGGAATGACCGTGGCGAGCAGGTCCTCGTCGAGGTCGGCGGCTACGCCGGGGTAGCCGGCGCGTTCCAGCATCGCCTTGAGCTTGCCGGTCTTGAACTGGTCCAGGCACCAGCCCAGGGGGTCGGGAACCAGGGTCTTGTCCCAGAAGATGCGGTGGTTCTTGTTGCGGGGGCCGTAGTGGTAGTGGGGCTCGTCGCGGAAGCAGTCGAAGGCCAGCAGCTCGGTCTCCTCGGTGAAGACGCGGCCCGTGTTGCCGGCCAGGTCGCTGAGGACGTGGATGGCCAAGCCGCCGTCGCCGGAGGCCTGGCGGCGCATTTCCAGCCCGAAGCGGATGTTGCCGGCCTCGATGATGTCGGTGCCCCGGTTGTGCTTGACGGTGTTGCGCTCGCCGGCGAACTTGACCCGGGCCGTGCTATCCACTTCTTCCAACGCGGCGTTGATGGCAGCCTGGTCCAGGGCGCCGGCGGCGTCGGCGAAGCCGGCCTCGGTGAGCATGGTGGCGAGGTTGTTGCGGATGGTCTTGACGGACCAGCCGATGGGGTTGCCATCGGTGGTGTGGTCCATGCGATACATCACGTTCTTGCCCTCGGGGGCGTACACGTAGCTCTTCTCGATGTCGAAGCAATTGAAGCGCAGCGCGGTGGCGTCGCCGACTTCGACCAGGATAACCACGCCCTGGTCGGAGTGGTCCTGGATGTTGCCGTCCCACAGCTCATGCTGGACCACGAAACCGACGTTGCCCGCTTCAAACCTGACTCGTCCTCTCTGTGTAGTCATATTGGGTTTCCTCCATTCTGCTGTGTAGTGGTTGCTGAAATATAACCACGCCGTTCCGGGGGTGTCAATCGGGGCGAATCGCCCGGTTGACACCGAAATGCCGATGCGCTACCTTGTACGGGATTTACACCCCGTCCGCAGCGAATGGATTACTCCATTCCCCGGGCGGGTTTTTTTATCATGCGCACCATAGTCCTCATTGACGGTCAAAACCTTTATCACCTCGCCCGCGTGGCTTGGGGAACCGGCGGTAGCGTTCAAGCGTCGCCGTATAACTGGCCCAGCTATGATGTCGCCAAACTGGCAGCCGCGCTGGTGGCTCTGATCCCGGGCGGTATTCTGACGAAGGTTTGCTTCTACACGGGCGTTCCAAGTTCAGGGCAATGGCATCAATTCTGGAACGACAAGCTCCGACGTTTGCGCAATCAGGGGATTGTCGTTACCCGCGGCGCGGTGAGCCGTAACGGGCGGGAGAAAGGCACTGACATCAGCCTGGCCATAGACTTGGTAACGGACACTTACGAGCAGGAATACGACATTGCCATCATCGTCAGCCAAGATGCGGATTTTGCTCCGGCAGTGCGGCGGGCGAAAGAAGTGGCGCGAAAGCAAAGGCGGTTTGTGACCATTCAATCGTCTTTTCCTGAAATTCCCGAAAGGCAGTCATCGGGAATTAGAGGTACGACGTTCATCCCCATCGACAAAGCCCTTTACGATACTTGCCTGGAATCCGACCGCTACCAGCCCAGGTTGTAGGCCATCATCACATCCCCAGCGCCTCCCGTATCGCCCGCAGCTGCGCCAGGTGTTCGCCCCAATGCCGTTCCAGGCCGTCGATGAACGATTGGGCTGGGCGTACCTCGTGAATCCCCCGGTGCGGCAGGTGGGCCATGGCGGTGCGCTGCTCGAAATCAGTGTCGGCGGCGTTGGCGATGGCGTCCTCGGCGGTTTGGAGGATGGATAGCGGCCCGGCCAGCGCCTCGTCGATGTCGGCGGTCATGCGCTCGGGGGTCATGTTGCTGATGTCGGGCAGGATGGTTACCTCCGCCAGGTTGCCGTCCAGGACGCCGGCGATGACGCTGCCGATGCCGCCTTCCGGGGTGTCCACCAGGTGGTACAGCACCTCGCGGGCGCACCAGTTGTCCCCGTCCTTCCAGTCCAGGCAGTAGTCCATGCCGTCCAGCAGGGTGGTCAGCTCATCGCGGACGCGGCGCACGGTGGCCAGGTTTTCTTCGCGGGTGGCCATATCCGATTTCTCCTTGATGCGATTGTTGCGTAGGGGCGAATAATTATTCGCCCCTACCGGGACGCGGCAACGGGTTCCGGTGTTTTCAACAGGCCGGCCACCAGCCAGACACCGCTGACAATGAGCCATAGCAGGAACGCTACGCCGGATATGCGGTGCATCACGGTGGCGGCGTCCACCCAGATGAACAGCATGGCGACGCCGATTATCACGTCGGCAACGGCAGTGATTTTCAGAAGCCCGCCGATGCGCCATTGCGCCGGCCCCAGGGCAATCAGCCCTAATCCGGCCAGGGTGAACCCCAGCGCCCCGGTGAACCACCGGGCGTCGGCCAGCGGTTTCAGGTTGGGCAGGCCCTCGCCGGTCGCCGCCGCGGTCGGCAGCGATGCGGCAATCGCTAAGGCGCACACGCCGGACACCGCCGTAATCAGCCCCGACGCCGCCAGCAACGCGGCGGCCAAACTCACCGCCGGCCGGTGGTAATCGGCCATGGCGCGCCAAAGGAACCACGCCGCCGCCAGCAAAGCCAGTCCCGACACCAGCCGAGCCACGCCGCCCGTGGCGTAGTACCCACGGTTGGCGATGATTGCCAGCAGCGACTCGGCAAGAGTGGGCTGGTCGGCGTCGGCCAGCAGGCGGGTCATCACCGAGATGGCGGTCGCCAATGCGGTTAGGAGGAGGAACAAGCCGGCGGCGCGGGCGGCGGTCATCGAGACTTTCTCCTCAGCTCAAGCCGGCTCAGGCGACGCTTCCGACGCGCGTTATCTGCGGTAAGCCTCGCGCCGGTGTCCAACAGTCAGAACCGATATGGTCCGGCTATCAAAATCGTAAGCAAACAATACCCGCCATGAGCCAACACGCAGTCGCCATCGATCCGGGTAGCCGCGCAAACGCGCTACGTCGCCTTGCCCGGTCGTGGCGAGACGCTCTATGGCCTGTTGCACACGCTCAGCCACCGGAGGGTCAATTGTCCTCAAATCCCGTTCGGCGCGCCTGGTGTAAGCTGTCCGCCAATTCACGGCTCGTTAGTATCCTCCCTGCCGCGAGGTCTGCTTCCGCTTCCCGCAGGGCCGCCAGGGTTGCTTCGTCCAGCTCCTCGTCGTCTTCGGGGGCCGACAACAACAATTCCAGTAAGGGATCGTCGGCTTGGGGCAGATCGGGCGGCATATTGCCGGCAATGTCTTTTTCGGTTGTCATTTCCTGGCCTCCTTTGAGGCTCTTCCACTAAGCGGGCATGGCCACGGCTTCCGGCTCCCGGGGCTTGCCCGGTATCAGCAGGGAGACCAGGAAGCCGGCGAAGTAGATGGCGGCAGCGATGAAGAAGCCGTACTGCCAGTCGAACCATTCCACCGGGCCGAAGATCATGAACGCTGCAATGGCTCCGAACAGGGTGTTGTTGCCCCACATCAGGCCGAGGAAGCTGGACTCCAGCCGGCGGCCGGCGGCGATGTCGGCCGCCGCTGCCTGGGTCAGGTTGTTCACCGAGAAGTTCAGCATCCCGTAGATGGCGACGAATGCGGTGATCCAGGCAGTGTAGCCCTCGCCGCTGACCATGATGATGGCGATGGTGAGCATCGTGGTGATGCCCATGATGAAGATAATCAGCGGACGACGGCCCACCCGGTCGGAAAGCGAGCCGATGATGGGGCCGAAGAGGATGCCGGGCAGCACCATCAACATGACGTGGACCGCGGCCTGGAACTCGCTCACTCCCAGGTGGATCAGGTACAGCGGAACCAGGAAGACCAATGAGCGGTCAGCCATGCCGCGCACCGCCGAGACGGTGAAGATGGCCCACATCCCGGTGCCGCGGAAGGCGTCCTTCATGCCGGCCCAGTTGGTGCGGACGCGCGCGCCGATGTCCACGTTGACCGGCCGCTCGCTGCCGGCGTGGCGCAGCAGGAAGAAGATGGCCACGGTGGCGATGAACATAATCGGCGTGCTGAACCCCAGGATGTAACGCCAGTCAACGGTGCCCCAGGGCAGCGGGAAGGACACCCCAACCTCGGCATCGCCGGCGCCGCCGGTCCAGGTCAGGGCGCCGGCAATCAGCGCGCCGGCGGCCAGCGGGCCGATAACGTCGCCGATGCTGCCCGTGGAGCGGTGCATGGAGATGAACAGACCGCGCCGCTCCGGGAACCGGCGGGCCAGCAGCCCCAGGGCCGGTGGATGCCACAACGCGCTGCCCATGGAACCCAGGGCCAGGGCGCACAGTATCAACGCATACGATGGCGCGATGGACATGAGCAGGTAGCCCAGGCCAATCATAAAGGTGCTGATGGACAGCACGAAGGCAACCCGGTGGTGGAAGAGGTCAACCAGGAAGCCGCCGGCGGTGCTGGTGATGCCGCCGAAGATGGAGCGGATGGCCACCACCGCGCCGACGCTCAACGCGCCCAGCTCGAACTCGGTGATGATGGCGAGGATGATGACTGGGATGCTGTGAGCGTACAGGTGCTCGAAGGCGTGGGCGCCCACCAGGGTGGTCGCCATGACGGAGCCCTTGGTGCGCGGCTCCGCGTCCTGCGTGGCGGGTTGGGAAGGACTGACGCCGGCTGCCTGTGCCATCGGGTGCGCTCCTTATGCAAATGCAATGCGATGCAATGCGCCGCCTGGGGGCGGAATAGGGCGCATTATACACGCCGACGGCTACGCGAAAAGGCCACCGCAGCTTTCAATTACATCGTCAACCTGCGTCATCAGTGCGATGGTCTCTGCAATCGCCGCCGCCATCCGACGGTAATGCTCCAAATCGTCGTAAGGCGACAAGTTGCGCCGGCGGCGGTCTTTCAGCCACTTGTCCATAGGCTGGTAGCCGCCAATGCGAAACACCCAAACTTCCGGCGCGATGCCGGCGAAGTATTGGCTGCGGTTGATATAGACCCGTCCGGCGTCGCCGTCAGCAGCGACCGGTGCGTACTTGGGATAGCCGGGGGCGACTACGTTGTCGCCCGGAACCGGGAAACCCGCCGGCGAATCGCCCACTGCGTCGGGACGCAGCAGGTGAGCGTCAACCAGCCGGCGGCCCAAGCCGGCCAGTTCCCGGAACAGCGCAACGTTGCCGGGCAACGGCACCCGCGGGAAGTCGGCGCGGAGGAATTGGTCGTATCGTTCCCGGTAGGTTGGCGAGTGAAAGACGGCGTAGATGTAATGGAACACGTCCTCCGGGCCGAAGGTGTCTCGCAAGTCCCCGGGGCCGCCGGATACAAACCGCAGGCCGGTGCGCTGGGCCAGGTCGTCAGTGAACGCGGGCGCAAGGTTCGGCTCACGGTCGCCGGCGGCGTAAAGGCCAGCGGCAATTTGCTGCTCGGTGGGGCAGATGTAGAGCGAGGCGAATTGAGTGATCCCTTTGCTACTGTAAAAAGCGCGGTTATCAACAATTCCGTCAGACACGCCAAAATGAGAATATTCGTCATCCACGGCGACTTGGCGCATGAAAATCAAGCCGAGATTATCCCCTGAAAGCATATGACGCATGACGCGCTCGCGCCGATGCACAGCAACATTTGAATTGAACACGGTGGTTCTGCTGTCAAAGGGTCGATACAGAATTGGCTTGATTTGGTCTCGCCACGAACCGCTGGCTAGCTCCCGCTTGGCACGGTCATATTGCCACTGGTTTTGGGAGCAAAGACGCCATTGCGCACGTGCTTCACTTTCCGATGCCGTAGCGAGTAACCGTTCTATTTTTGACGCAGCCTCTTGCTCATCCCATGAGATGGCAAACTGGTCATGCGTAGTTACGATACCCGGCGCCGGCGTTCCATTGGGGGAAAATATCTCGAGAATAGACCAACCTGCCGAGTATTCGTCAAGCAACCCATCATCGCGCGGCACGAACAGGTAAATCGGATCTCCCGGAGAAAGTTCTGACCAACTGGTAGTCCCAATGCTGTTTGACTCAAGCCAATCGTATTTGCCACTGCCTGATTCGTTCGCCCGCTCACCCCATAGGTCTGCGTGGAATACGCGCGCTGGGACTTTATCGCTATTAGGGTGTTTAACGAATACCCCTATGGCAACCCCCTGTCTGATGTCAAAAACGTTCCGGTCAACGCTACCATCAGGTGTACGTTCCTTTTTATTGGCATTACCATGAAGATCCAGCAAATAAATCTCGTCAAATGTTTCCATCAGACTTCGACGCATCCCGCGAAAAGTCGGGTTGTCCAGATAGCTATGATTGGTTACAAATCCCAACACGCCGGAACCGCTCTGGTCAATCCGCCATTGGGAGAAACGGATGAATTTCACATAGTCGTCGCTGAGCCATTTAGCCTGCGCCGGCCTCCTCAATTCGGGAAATCCCTCTTTGTAACTTTCGATAAGATCGGTAATCCATTCGCCCTTGTTGGCGGAATGGCCGGAGTAGGGCGGGTTGCCGATGACCACCATAATGGGCAAGTCGCGCTTGATTTCGGCGGCGGCGTTGGCCTCGTCGGTGATGGCGCGCAGGGGGCCGAACATCGTCTGCACTTGCTGTTCTGCCTGCTCCAGTGAGTTGGTCAGGTACACGCCCAGGCGTTCATCGCCGTCAAACTGGTAGGCCCAAGTGGCCTGCTCTTCCGGCGGCAAGTCCTGCGCCGCCAACTGCATCCCCAGCTTCAGGTGCGCCATGGCGTAGGGGGCCATTAACAGCTCAAAGCCGAACAGCCGGGGCAGCAAGTGTTCTTTGATGTAGCCGGCCCACATTCCGGCGTTGCCGCCATCTTGAAAATGCTCCCGGATGTGGTCAATCACGGCGTACAGAAACGACCCGGTACCGCAGGCCGGATCCAGCACCAGGACGCGGTGGGACTTGCCGGCGACGGAGGCCCCCGCATCATCACGGTATTCGTAATCAGTCATCCCATTGTCGGCCAGCCCGTCGGCGCAACCAAAGCGTTCTTTGAGCAACAAATCAACGGAGCGCACAATGTAGGAAATCACCGGCTCCGGGGTGTAATAAACGCCGCGCTGTTCGCGCAGGGACGGGTCGTAGGCCGCCAGGAAGGTCTCGTAGAAGTGCATTATCGGGTCCTGGCGGGCGGCGCGCTGGCCGAAGTTGGCGAAGACCGCGGCCATATCGGCGGCCGCCAGCAGTTGCGTCAGATCGTCCACGAAAGCGACAAAGGGTTCGGTGTCAAGATCGGGGCCGGCCATCATGCCAAAAATCCGCCGGATAAAGGGATTGGCGGCCGGGATCAGGTAGGCTGCATCCCGGCGGCGGAAGTCGCCGGCGTCGGGTTGGGCGGCGTGGCTGACCCGGGCGGCGAAAAGTCCGTAGGCCAGCGTTTGCGCGAACATATCGGCGAAGGCGTCGGTCGCAAGGTCGGGAACCAACGCCTGCCGGGAAGCGTCGTACAGGTCGCTGACGTTGGCAGACGCCGCTTCGTTCTCAAAGGCCGCCGCTACCACGTCGCGTATCAAGTGCGTCAACCGAGCTAAACGCCGCGCCAGATCCTCGGAATTGGCGACGGGCTGCGGCTGTCGGCTGAGAAAGCCGTTCAGCAGCAACCCCACGTCGGCAACGCCATTGGGATTGTCAAGGCTGGCCATGCTGTGGCGTTGACCGTCCACGTACCAGCGAAATTCGGTGTAGTTGGTCAGGATGAAGTTAGGCAGCGCGGTAAGATAGCGCTTGAACTGCTGTCCGTTGACGGCGCTGGGGCGGGCGCGGCTGCCGTCGCGCTCAATATCCGACAGGGAGACGTCGATGTCTTTGGCTTCCACGTAGCCGATGGTTAGCGGGTTGTCCCCGGCGAGGGTGACGACGAAATCGGGCGCGCCGCACTCGATATGTTTAGGTTCGTTGACCGCGGTGACGCCGCCGTCCGATTCCAGCAACGCCTGTAGGGCCGGGCGGTGAGTATGCTCGGTAGCATTGCCCCGGTCCTGACTGGCCCGGAGCGTCCGGCGGTAAATTGCGAAATCGGCGGCGGTGGGCATCTTTACGTACTCGCGCCTTTCGGGTTCGTCTAGCTGCCCAGTTGATGCAGTTGTTCTTCGAGCTCGCGGATCCGGGCTTCGGCGGCCCGGCGGGCTTCTCGCTCGCTTTCCAGGGACGCAATCGGCAGGCCCGTGGCCGGGTCGTAAAACACCAACTCGCCGCGCTCCCACCGCAGATACAGGTTCAGAACTGCGCTGTATCCCTGCAAACTGCCGTCCGGCAACTCCTCGATGTCGATGGCCTCATATTCCCCGTTCACCAGCCGGTCTCCCGCCAGCCGCGCCCCGTGATACCGCCCCGTCTCCGTCTCGTCGAACCGCCAGTACTCGGATATCAGCAGCGCCGCGTAGTCTTGTCGTTTCGGCCCGGTGTCCGTCCGCCCGCTGCTGCGCGAGGCTATCTCCAATACGAAATCGGGCGGCTTCCCCTGCTCCGATATGACGTAGGCGTTGCTGGCGTAGTAGGCCGCCGGGTCCGCGTCAAAGGCCACGAACAGATCCGGGTAGCGCACGCCGGTCATGTCTGTGGTCGGCGCTGCGCTGACATAAAGCTCCCCGCCCACTACGGTGGTTTCCGGGTTGCCCAGATGGTTGGCCAGAAAATGGACGTTGCCGGTATAGGACATCCTGTTGAAGTTGGTCATCTTGTCTTCCCGGTCTTCCGGCGGATCCGGGAAGACGAAGCGAGAGGGCTTTGGGCTGGTCGCCGCAGCGACCGGTTTGGCGGTGGTCATGGCGTGTGGCATCCTTCCCCGGGGAGGCGCAGTCTTGCGGCGGACATTCTACACCACCGGGCAGTTTAGTATTCGTAAAACATCTGCTGCAACTCGTCCCGCTCCTCCGTAACCGTCAGCCCCAGCATCAGCAGGATGCGCGCTTTCTGCGGCATCAGGTTGTCGGATACGATGAAACCCTGTTCCTCTTTGCGCGGCGTCATTACCACGCGGCCGGCGCTGGAACGGCTGGCGAGGACGACGGGCATACCGCCGTTCACCGCAGACTCGGCGGCGGCGATTACCGCCGGCGGGAAGGTTCCCGCTCCGAAACCGGCCAGCGCCAGGCCAGCCGAGCCATGAGCCCGCACCGCGTCAATCAGCATCCCGTCGGCGCCGGCGTAGGAATGGACGATGTCCACCCGCGGCAGGTCGGTCATGCCGTCCACCTGGAAGGGCGTTTCCGTGGTGTGCTTGCGCACCGGGCGGCGATAGAAAACTACCCGGTGGTCGGAGTCGGCGTAGCCCAGGAAACCGAGTTCGTTGGGCTTGAAGGTCTCCACCCGCAGGGTGTTGGCCTTATAGACCTCGCGGGCGCAGTGGATTTCGTTGTTGAGCACGGTAAGGACGCCCATGCCGGCGGACTCCGGCGTGGCGGCGATGCGCACGGCGTCCAGCAGGTTCAGGTCGGCGTCGGTGCTGATGGACGTGGGCGGGCGCATGGCGCCGGTGATGACCACGGGCCGCTCCGTCTTTACCGTCAGGTGGAGGAAATAGGCAGTTTCCTCCAGGGTAGCGGTGCCGTGGGTGATGACGACGCCGGCGGTGTCCGGTTCGTCGCGGTCAATGGCGTGGATGCGCTCGGCCAGGGCAATCCAGTTGGCCGGGCCGATGGCGGTGCTGCCTACGCTGACCATATCCTCGGCGATGACGTTGAAGTGGTCGCCAATCTCAGGAACCCGCGCCAGGTTCTGCTCAATGGTCAGGTGGTCGCCGATTTCGGGATAGCGGATGTAGTCCATCCGGTCGGGTCCGACGCCGGCGATGCTGCCGCCGGTGGCGATGATGTGGACGGTGGGGTTGGGCATGGTAGTAAGCCTCCGCGGCAGGATACGGCGCGATAATCAAACAACTGTCAAATAAAGCTCGGGCGGCAATTCCCGTAGGATTTGGCTGGTTTGACCCGCGAAATGGCCCGATTTGGGCCGGTTTTGCAAGCAACCTGCAAGAAAACTCCGGGCGGCAATTCCCGTAGGATTTGGCTGGTTTGACCCGCGAAATGGCCCGATTTGGGCCGGTTTTGCAAGCAACCTGCAAGAAAACTCAAGCGGCCCAAAAGGGCAGGTAGGTACGGGTCCGGGGCCCCGCGTTGGGGTCTCGCACGGTTATCATTCCATCATCCACCGCTTCCCTGAGCAAACGCGATGCTACGTCAGGCCGGTCATCGGGAATGTCAAAGCGCCTACGGAGCGAGCCGTTATTCATTGGCTAGTTCTGCCTGAACCGGAGGCAAGCGTGTAAGTAGCAAGCTCTGACCCGTTCATCTCGGTCCATGTCTGATAGGTCCTTGTGAGCGAACAGGACCGCCTGCGTGAATCTGTCCTGCGCTGCAAATAGCGGAGCCGGAAGTTGCGCCTCTTCTACTGCTGATACAACCCTTGGGATCCCGCTGCCGAGTTCCTCGCAAATGCCAAGTCGTCGCATCATCGAAGCCAAATCCTCGTTGCGCGAAGTCGGCCTGCTGCCCAAGAATAATTGAGGAGCCACCAGCGGTTCTCCAGGGTTGGTTATCTCGATGCGTGTATCGAATATCTCAACCAGTGTCCCGGTTCCGGTTGCAAAGAAATCCTGGTGAATCAGGGCGTTTGCTACCAGTTCTCGCACTGCCGGTTCAGGAACCATCGGCGTAGTCCTACGCAAAGCTTGACCGATGACTTGGCTGGCTATCCTGTTGTTGATGTAATGGAGCAAATTTTCGAAGCCATATGCGTATCCTCTTGTGCCGTCCCGTTGGCTCAAAATTTCGGTAGGGCCGGAACCTTTGTATTGAACAACCCGAACTGCCTTGCGCCTGAGATGGCGAAAATCATCAAGGCTGTTGGCGAATAAGATTGCTCCTAAGTTGGTGACGTTCCAGCCTCCGGCATCGCAATGGGCGATCAATTCATCGCGCTCCAGCATATCCAGAATCGCGCTATCGCTCTCCGGAATCGGCCTTTCAAGAAGACCAAAATATGACTGGTAGTTCAGCTTGCTCAGGACATTCTCGCCGCTTTCCATTTCGCCAGCTATTCCGCTCTCGAATTTAACTCGTTCCAGAATGCTCCAGAGAGCCCGTTCCTTCTCCGGGAAATCCTTGAGATTCTTGGTAACGCTGGCTACGCGAATAAACCGCTCACCATCGAAAGCCACAGGAAGCCGTTCCGCTGGTGTAATTTCCAGAATGACGACCCTCTGACCTTCGACATCGGCTTGGTGAAAGCAAAAGTTCACCTGCGGACGCAACTTCACCAATAGCCAGTTCTCCAGCGGCTCGTTACCTCTTCCCTTCGCCGTGCCCGGCACGAAATTAGTGCCCACGACGGTGTGCATTCCGTCCGCAATGCCCCATAGCATATAGGCCTTTTCCCGACCGTGGAGTGCCGCTCCGTTGGCCAACGCGGCGATATCCTCGCCAATCGTCCGCGAATCAGCGTTGTTTTCCTTGAATTCCACCCACTCGGTTTCGTGGGGCAGTCGGCGCAGCTCATGCACCAAACCGGAAAGGTATTCGACGCTGTGGTTCGTTGTCATGGTGGAGTCTCCGCGGCGGATGCAATCACCCGCGGCTATGACCGCATTATACCAACCCCGGCTATGCTACCATACCGTCCGTTATGCGCGCCCTCATCCTCTCCGACATCCACTCCAACCTCCAGGCATTCGACGCTGTGCTGGCCGATGCTGCGGGGCGCGGCGGGTATGATGTGGTGTGGTTCCTGGGGGATCTGGTGGGATATGGGGCGGATCCTGGCCCTTGCATCGCGCGGCTGCGCGGGTTGCCGCACTTGGGCATTGCCGGGAACCACGATCATGCCGTGATTGGGAAGCTGAACCCCGACCTTTTCAACGGGGCGGCTCGGGCCGCTGCCTTGTGGACCGCGCAACGGCTCACCGATGAGGAACGGGATTACCTAATGGCATTGCCGGAAGTGCGGCGGGAGGGGCCTTTCACCCAGGTCCACGGGAGCCTGCGGGATCCGGTGATGGAATACCTGATCAGCGAGCCGGCGGCGCTGGCGACCTTCGCCCTTCTGGATACGCCCTTCTGCCTGGTGGGGCACTCGCACTACCCGCTGGTGTGGACGGAGGAGGATGGCCGTGCGGGTGTGGAGTTGCTGAATCCGTCGGTTCCGGTGCGTTTGGATCGATGGCGGCGCGTGATAGTCAATCCCGGCAGCGTGGGCCAGCCCCGGGACGGCGACCGGCGGGCCTCGTACCTGCTCTACGACAGCGACGAAGGGGGCGGAGAAGGGACTCTCCAGCATTGCCGCGTGGAATATGACATCGCCACCGCCCAAACCCGTATCCGGCAAGCGGGATTGCCCGATTCGCTGGCCGTTCGTCTGGCGGACGGCAGATAGGGCCGCGCAGATAAACAAACTTGACGCTTTTCCGCTTGCGCCATTAAACTTTGAGACACACCCGCTCGCCGGCTGAGCAAGTTGAGGTATCATCATCGCTATCCAACAGGTCAATGGCAACACCGCATTCAGTGAAGACGTAGCTTTATTCATAGACTGGGAGAACTTCAAAATCAGCCTCGCGGTACGTGGCCGGACTCCGAACGTATCCGCGCTGAAAGAAGAAGTCTCCAATCATGGCCGCGTCGTGGTCGGCAAGGCATACGCCGACTGGGTAACCCGCGCCCCCGAACTCAAGGGCGCCAGCCAATTCATCCACGACCCGCCGTCCCTCTACGCCGCCGGCATCGAGCCGGTGTACGTGCCGACCCGTCTGCCCTTGCGGGGGTCATACCAGCCGGGGCGCACCGTGAGCGTAAAGAACAGCGTTGACGTGAAGATGACCGCCGACTGCATCGACACGGCCCACAACTTCCCCAACATCAACACCTTCGTCCTGGTGTCCGGTGATTCGGATTTCATTCACGTCATCAATTCGCTGCGCGCGGTGGGCAAGCGGGTGCTGGTGGTGGGCGTATCCTGGGCCACTTCCCGACGGATGGCCGACCACGTTGACGGACTGATTTTCTACGACGCCGACGTTGATCCCATCGACGTGGAACCCACCCCGCAGCGGGGGCCGTTCCAGCGGAACCGTCCGCCGGCGCCGGCCGCTTTGGCCAATCCCGGCCGCCATCAACTGCCCGAGGTGATCCGAGCCATCGAAGACGTGATACGCACGGAGCGGGCCGCCGGACACACTCTGCTGCTGACTTCGTTGAAGCAGCGGCTGGTGCGGCGCATCTCCGGCTTCGACGAGCGCAGACTAGGCTTCTCGGGCTTCAAGAAGCTCATGCTGCGCGTCGCCGAGGAAGGCAACATCAAGATTCGCAGCGTTGACCTGGTGGACTGGATCCTGATGGCCGACGAACCCGACCCGGTTCCGGTGGCGCAGGACGACGATGACGCGGAACTGGAAGCCGCCGACACCTACGCTGAGGTCGATGACGACGTTGACGACGTAGCCGCAGAACCGGAATCTGACGAACCCGCAGCAGCGACGCGCGAAATGCCGGACGATCCAGCGCAAGAGCCTGAAGCGGAAATCGCGCCGGCAAGGTCCGAGCCGGTAGAGGAGCCAATCGCTCCCGAACTGGCTCGACCGGACCTCGAAGAGCTGGAGCGCGCGCTGAGGGACGCCGCAGCCGAATTGGACCTGCCCGAATCGGAGGATCCGCCGGCGGCGGACGAGGTGGCCCGTATTGCCGACCTGGTCGCGATGAGCCATTTCGTCGAAGAACGGGACGGCGCCGACTCGGTGATGTTCCAGGCATTGTGCAACGAAATCAGCACTGCCCTGGCTCAGGGAATGGAGGCTAAAGACCCGACCATTCTGGAACATTGGGGCGACTCTCCCGACGCGGTGACACGGAATCTGATCACGCGGCAAGTGCGCGGCCTGATGTCCAACGGAGTTTTCCAGTACCGGAACGTGAATTCTCGAGACCCTGAAACCAACCGGCTGCGCCGGCGACGGGTATTCGGGCTCAACCGCCAGCATCCCCTGACCGGCATAGCGCTGGCGTTGCGCCTGGGTTTGCCTTATCCGCCGGCGCCCGAAGAGATTACGTCCAGCAACGATGCCATCGCAACGCCGCCGCTGACCGACCACGGCTCCGCCGAAGCGGACAACCCTGGCGTGGTGGAAGAGGCCGAAGTGGTCGCCATCAGCTGATGCGCGCCCAACGGGCCAACGCCTTGTCCGGCGACGCGATTTCGGCGACGGACGTGTAGTAGTAGTCCTCCCAACCTTCTCGAGGCATACCGGCGAACAGCATCAGGTTCAACGGGTATTCTTCGCTGTCGGTGACGCGGCGGAAGTCGTCGCGGAACAGGAACGTGGGCTTGCCCAGGGCGATGGCGATGCCCAGTTCCACCATCACGCCCTCGTCGGGGGGCGCGCCGTTGACTACGGCGAAAATGGCGTCGGCCTCGCGCACATCCCGCGCGTCGGCCTGGGCGACACGGTAGGCCCAACCGGGTTGGGAAAAGTCAACCTGGTTGTTGCGCGCGAAGGGTTCCCAAACCTCCAAGCCCAGCGCGGCCAGGGCGGCGGCGATCTCCGGCAGCAGCAGCGCCTTCTGCTGGGCGGAAAAGCCATAGGGGTTGGCCAGGTAGATGGTTTTGCGCGCTTGGTTCATCCGTCTATCTCAAAACCCCGTCCAAGCCCGCATACCACGCGTCAGTGAGTTCGGTCACCGCCAGGTCAATCAGCCCGTCAATCCGCAGCCGTTGCCCTCCGGTTTGCCCCAGCGTCAAGGCCGGTACGTCGTACTCGGCGGCGGCCTTGAGCAGGCCGGCCAGCCGGTCAGTCGCTACCGTTACCACGATGCGAGAAGCGGCTTCGCCAAACAGCGCGGCGTCCCATCGCCGGGGAATGCCGGCCGCGAAATCATCCGACGCTACGAAACCCACCGGCCCGCCGCCGCCAATCCGCCCGTCGCCCAGGATGCAGCACTCGGCCAGGGCCACGGCCAGCCCGCCGTCGGAACAGTCGTGGGCCGAGCGCGCCGCGCCGTCGGCAATCAACTGCCGGGTGAGTTGCTGAACGCGCCGTTCCAATTCCAGGTTGATGCGAGGTCTTCCGTTCACCTTGCCATGCGCCGCGTACAGGTATTCGCTGCCAGCCAAGTCGGAGGCGCGGACGGATAGTTGCTCTGCGCCCAGCAGGACTACCGCCAGTCCTTCAGCCGGGAAACCCGCCCCGCAGTGCCGGATGGCATTCTCCAGCAGTCCCAACCCGCCGACGATGGGCGTGGGGTATATGGCCGTGCCCTGGCTCTCGTTGTACAGGCTGACGTTGCCGCTGACCACCGGGACGCCCAGGGCGCGACAGGCCCGGGCCATGCCCCGGATGCACTGTTCCAACTGGTAATAGATTTCGGGACGCTCCGGGTTGCCGAAGTTGAGGCAGTCGGTCAGCGCCAGCGGTTCCGCGCCCACGCAGGACAGGTTGCGCGTGACTTCGGCCACCGCCAACTGGCCGCCGCGGAAGGGGTCCAGGTAGCACTGCCGGCCGTTCCCGTCGATGGCGACGGCGATGGCGGTGTCCGTTCCCTTGACGCGGAGAACCGCCGCATCGCCCGCGCCCGGCCCGACTACCGTGTTGGTCTGTACCTGGTGGTCGTATTGACGATAGACTCCCTGTCGGCTGGCGATGTTGGGCGAGGCCAACAATTGCAACAGGGTTTGCCCCGCGTCGGTGGGTAGTGGAACCTCTCGCAAAGCAAGGCGTTGCCGGGCCTGCGCCTCGGCGGACGGCTGGCCGGACAGACGATAGCGCGGCGCGTCAGTCAGATGTTCCACCGGCAAGGCGGCGATGGTTTCCCCGCCGTCCGCAACCCGCGCAATCGGCTCTTCGGTTACAGTTCCCACGGTGGCGCAGGTAACGTCCCACTTATTAAACACATCGCTGATGGCCGGCGCGTGCTCCGGGGCCGCCGCCAGCAGCATCCGCTCTTGCGACTCGGACAGCATCACCTCGTAGCCCGTCATGCCCGACTCCCGGCGGTGGACGCGGTTGATGTCCAGGATGATCCCGCGCCGGCCCCGCGCCGCCGATTCCACCGCCGCGCTGGTCAGGCCGGCCGCTCCCAGGTCCTGTAACGCCCGTACTTTCCCGGTCGCCAGGGCTTCCAGACACGCCTCAATCAAAGACTTTTCCAGGAAGGGGTTACCCACCTGAACGGTGGGGCGAAGTTCCTGCTCTTCTTCAAATGTGCGCGACGCCAACCCCGACGCGCCGTGTATGCCGTCCCGCCCGGTGCCGGCCCCGGCCAGCAGGAGCACGTCGCCGGGCGTGTCCGCCGCCGCGCTGGCCAAGTCCTCAATGCGGGCGATGCCCACGCACATGGCGTTGACCAGCGGGTTCTGCGAGTAACACTCGTCGAAGTAGATTTCGCCGGCCACGTCGGGCACGCCGATGCAGTTGCCGTACCAGCCGATACCGTCCACCACGCCCCGCAGCAGGCGACGGTTGGCGGCGGAGTCCGGGGGGCCGAAGCGCAATGAGTTGAGCAGGGCGATGGGCCGCGCGCCCATGGCCAGGATGTCGCGCACGATGCCGCCCACTCCGGTGGCTGCCCCCTGCAACGGCTCCACCGCCGACGGATGGTTGTGCGACTCCACCTTGAACACCACGGCCAGGCCGTTGCCGATGTCGATGGCGCCGGCGTTTTCGGCGCCGGCCTGGGACAGGGTGCGAGATGAACGGGTGGGCAGCATCCCCAGCAGCGGGCGGGAGTGTTTGTACCCGCAGTGCTCGCTCCACAGCGCGCCGAACATCCCCAGCTCCACCGGATTGGGTTCCCGGTCGAGCCGGTCCACGATCATGTCGTACTCGGCAGGGGAGAGGGCGATTTCGTCCAGGATTTCCTTGCTGACCGGCATTACGAGCTACCTTCCAAAAACGTCGTCATGAGTGCCGGTACGCTCAAGGTAGATGGTATCGGCGTCTTCCGTCCACACCAAAATCCAGTTGCCGGCGATATGGCATTCCCAACGGCCGGTCCAGTTGCCGGTAAGCCGGTGGCGCCGGGCATTGCGGGGAAGCGGCACGCCGTTAGCAAGCATATCGACAAGATCCCACATACGATCCGTGTCTAGACCACGACGCGTGCCCCGCCTGACATCCCGACGGAAGGACGCGCTGCTGATGACTTCCTTACGCACTTGCGACGTCTTCTTCGGTATCGTTCTCGAAATACGCCCTCAGTTCAGCCACGCTGCTATGCCGAATACCGCCGCCTTCATCGATCTCTTTCATCGCGGAGAGGCTCTCGGCGTTTGGCCGCCCGCCGAAGGCCAAGCAGCAGGTGACGTGAGGTATCTTGAGCCAGGCATCGCCCCCGGCTTCGTATTCCTCCACGATGTGCTGGTAAAAATCGGCAATCGCATCATCTGGAGTGAGCTCCAGTTTAGCCAGTACTCTTTCCGCATCCCGCTTCAATTCCGGGGAGATTTGAACGCTCACAATTCCGGTTTCGGTCATGGTTCACCTCGCAGTTCGTGTATCCGATTATACGACACGCTACCCGATAAGCCCGCCCACCACCACCATTCCCACGCCGCCCACCGCCATCAGCGTGCCGATGACCAGCTCTTTGGTAATCGTTTCGCTCTGACGCAGGAACAGCCGCGCCATGAGCAGCGTAACCAGGGGGTTGCACGACACGATGGGCGCGATTACCAGTATGTTGGAGCCTTCCCGGGTTACCGCGAAATAAATGGATATCACGGCGCAGGCGGCGGCCAATCCGCCCAAGAAGACCCATAAGGGCGCCCACCCGGCGCCGGTAACCCTTTGCGCCGCCTCCCGACCGAACACCGGCGACAGTACCAGGGTGGCGAAGAACATACTGCCGGCGGCCATGATCAATGGCGATCCGAACTGGATACTCAACACCCGGCCGCTGAGGGTTGATGCGCCGTAACACGCCGCCGCCAGGATCGCCAGGCCGTAACCCGCCACCGATTTCCAGTCGCGGCCCCAGCTCTGGCGCAGGAAATTTCCGCCGGTCAGGGCCAGGCCGATGACGACCACCACCGTCCCCAGACCAAGGAGCGCGGTCAGATGCTCGTTGAAGCCGGGGACACCGAGGCGGGTCAGCGTGATGGCGTACAGCGCGGAGAACAGGGCGGCGCTGCCCACGATGGGCGTGACCCGCGACGCCCCGATCAAACTGATGGCGATGTACTGCTGGGAACGCCCGCCCATATAGGTGAGGATACCGTTGCCCAGGAGCCACACCAGGGAGATAACCGGGAGCGCAATGATGGCGTCGAACTCAAAGACGAGGGCCAGCGTTCCCGCCAGCAAGGTTGACGCCACCAGGGAAATCACCGACGCCGGCATGGGCCGCATCGCGCTCATGCCCAGGCGGGCCAGCACCGCGGAACTGCCGAACCCCAGCACGGCGATGCACGCCAGCCCCAGCGACAGCAGCATCCCTAATGACCGGCTCCGGCGTCGATCATTGACCCGAAAATCAGGTTGCCGTCATCGGAGCCGAGCAGCAACTCGCAACTGCGCTCCGGGTGAGGCATCATGCCCAGCACGTTGCGTCCTTCGTTGAGGATGCCGGCGATGTTGCCCACGGAGCCGTTGGGATTGGCGGCGTCGGTGACCAAACCGTCCGGCTCGCAATAGCGGAACAGGACGCGGCCCTGTTCCTCCAGTTGCGCGATGGTGGCGGCGTCGGCGTAGTAGTTGCCCTCGCCATGGGACACTGGAACGGCCAGGGCCTGACCCTCGCGGCAGCGGCTGCTGAACGGCGTATCGACGCGCTCGGTGCGCAGGCGCGTCCACTGGCAGCGGTATTCCAGGTGACCATTGCGACGCAACGCGCCCGGCAGGAGGCCGGCCTCGCACAGTATCTGAAACCCGTTGCAGATGCCGATGACCAAGCCGCCGCCGGCGGCGAAGTCGCGCACCGCCGACATCACCGGGGAGAAACGGGCGATGGCGCCGGCCCGGAGGTAATCGCCGTAGGAGAACCCGCCCGGGACGATGATGGCGTCGTAGCCGGCTACGCTGCGCTCCTTGTGCCAGACATAATCGGCGTCCTGTCCGAGGACACCGTTGACGGCATGGTGGCAGTCGGTGTCGCTCCAGGTGCCGGGGAAGACCAGGATGCCGAAACGCATGGGTGGGATCAGCCGCCCGTTTCGAGGATACGGGAGACGATGGCGTTCACCTGGCTGCCGTCGGCCTTGCCCCGCACCTGGGGCATGATGCGTCCCATGACCTTGCCCCGGTCGCCGGGCCCGGAGGCGCCGGTATCGGCGACGGCCTGCCGGGCCAGGGCCTCGATTTCCGCATCGCTGAGCTGCTCGGGCATATATTCCAGCAGGATGGTGAGGGAAGCTTCTTCCTTGGCCACCAGGTCGGCCCGTCCGCCCTGGCCGAACATTTCGATGCTCTCGCGGCGATCCTTGACCTGCTTGGCGATGACGTCGGTGACGCCGCCGTCGTCCAGTTCCTTGAGATTGTTCTTTTCCGTCAGCTGGATTTGGCTTTTCAGGAAACGCAAAGTATCCAGGCGTTCCCGGTTTCGGGCGCGCATGGTATTGCGGATGTCTTCCTCCAGCCGGTCCTTGATGTTGGCCATCGCCCTGCTGCCTCTCGCGTCGCGTCGCGTTCGCTGGTATGGATACCTATGGCGGGTCGCCGTTTAGTACTGGGACAATGCTACAACGCAGCCCCCTTCAGCGCAACCGTGCTATACTGGATGCCCGGGCCGAAGTGGCGGAATGGTAGACGCGCCGGTCTCAAAAACCGGTGGGATAATATCCCGTGTCAGTTCGAGTCTGACCTTCGGCACCAATGTTCTCAATAAGCGGCGATTGCAAACTCAAATTGGGCGACGCCCTGGGCCAGCAGGCTCGGGATCAGCTCCACCGATACGCGCAGATCACAGATGATGGGCTTGCCGCCGAATACGTCGGGGCGGGCGGTGATGCGGGCGAGTAGCGCTTGATTGACTGGCATAGCATTCCTCTGCTTTCGGGGAATCGTCAGAACATGGGGCGTGTCCCTTCGTAAAAAGGGCGGCGGATAGTTATAGCCGGATTTTCCTGGTGGCCTTCAAACCGCTCCAAGCCGTCAAGCCGCAGCAGGTCAGGGTCGGTCGTTTCCAGTATGGGTATCTGCCATTGCATGGCAGTGGCAAGGTGCTCGGCGTCAGGAGGCTTAAGTTTTGGCCCGGTTCGGTACTTTCTAATCAGCCGCCTGGCAATGGCCGCCACACGCGGATCAATCGCCACTGGGATGATGTAACTACGGCTAAAAAACTCGCTGATCTTCGTTTCGGACTCTTCGTCGCTCAAGCCTTCCAGGTAAGCGACTTCGGTCATCGCCATCGTAGCAATGAATATCTCGACATCGCCGCGCTCCGCGCTGGCAATGATATTCTCGCAGGCGTCCTTCAGGTCCTCCTGCCCGGCAAGATAACCGATTATCACGCTTGAATCCCACAACCGTCGCTGCGCCGGCACAGCTCTTATTCCCTCGCGCCGCGTACCTCAGCGAGCCATTCTGCGGCTCCGATTGCACGCACGCGCCGGTCGGGAATAGTGCCGAATCCCGCTTTCTCCAAGTATTGATCCGGCGTCGCCAACTGTTCGATTGCAACGACGTCGGTTACGGAGCGCGGCCGGCCGTTGGAAAAATAGTGAACGTCGCCGGTGACGGTAACCAGTTGCCGGAGAAGTTCTTTCACCCGGTCGGTTTCTTCACGAGGGAAACGACAACGCACCGGCGCGCCGCTTACCCGGTCCCAGATGGTAGCGGTTGGAGTCCGGTGAACGTTGATTGCGTCCAGCCGGCCTTGCAACGATCCGAGGTTGTGGTAGCCGGCAGAGAGTACACGATCCGCTTTGTCGGCGATGTCATCCTCTATCGTCGCCGCTTTTTTGTCGTCCACCAGCACCGACAGCGCCCGGGCTCGGCTCTCGCCCCGAAACAGTCGGCTCATTCTCTTCAAGTTCTCCAATGCCGGCTCGGTGAAGTACTGCGGCGGCTGGTCCGTTCCCTCCGTCACCAGACGCAGCCCATCGCCGACAATCGCCACGGCCTGCCGGTCGGCGCGGCGCGGCGCCAGCGTCAGGGTTGGCGAGCTGGACTTGAGGCTATGGACTGCCCAACCCGTCGGGCTGCCCTGCCGATGGATTGCGTAGTCAACGTGACGCAACAGCCGCTGGATGTCCTCCAGCGACTTGACCAGCAGGTCAAGCGAGGAACGCTCATCGACCGAGTGAATTATAAAGGTCAGGTGGTCCGGCATACCGGCGACCCCATAGGCAAGAGCAGGAAAGGTGATACCCTGCCGGATACGGGCCGGCGGCCCGCCGCGCGATTCTCGTACAGTATGCGAATTATATCACCGCCGCTCCCGCCTTAACGTGTCCGCTCAACAGCGTGTCGCCGGAAATTACGGCGTGTGCGTAGGCGATGCCGGCGCGGACGTCGTCTGGCTCCAGGTCGGGGTAGTCGTCCAGGATGTCCGCCTGGGCGACGCCCTGGGCCAGCCGGCTCAGGATCAGTTCCACCGACACGCGCATATCGCGGATGATGGGTTTGCCGCCAAATACGTCGGGGCGGGCCGTGATGCGGGCGAGCAATTCGTGGGCGGCGGGCATATTTTCTCCTTTGATGCTGCCGCTCCCGGCGTTCACAGGTGGCCGTAGAGGACGATATTAGTGATCGTTCGTTTGTCGGTTGGGCTCATGGCGCCCAGGTTCTTCAGGGCTGCTATTGCGCGGTTCAGCCAAAGACTGACTGATGCCAGGTTGAAAACGGCGTCCGGGTTGTAGTCGGCCGTTTCTCGCGCGGTTTTCAGGTTTATGAAGCGGAGGCTGAACTCGCGGCCGTTTCTGTCCAGCGTGGGCATATGCTGCCGGAGTTGGTACGCCGCGTAACCGTGACGCATCCTGCGATAGGCGTCGATCCAGTCCAATGCCATTGATGGGTTCGTCGGAGGGCCGATGATGTTGTCGGCGTTATTTCGCGCCAGCGCGTGGAATACCGCGTAGTAGGCTGTGCTCACGGCGCGGTGGAAAGTCTCGCGCGACACGAGTGTACCATGGGCCGCCCGATTGAGTGTATCGCGTACCGAGTCGATCAGCGCCCAAGGATCCAGGGGCGCCGGTGGCTGAAAAGGCATACCCGGTTGGGGCGCCGTCACGTAACGTCGTCCCCCCGGTCGATATAGGCGACCGCGGGTACGTCGAAGATGCGTAGGCCCATGAGGGTTTCGAACAGTCCGAGTTCGAACTCCATGATGGCGTCCTCGTCGAGGGGCGGATGGCCCGGTTCAAAGTACACCGTCATGTAGTTCACGTCCCGCTTCTTTCGTCGCATGGAAGTGCTTTCGATGTGACTGATGCGGAATCCTTTCCCGAGGTGTCCGGGCAAGTCCTTACGGATTATCTCTTCCGTTACTTGGAGGGCGCGGTTTGTTCTGGGCATGATAACGCTCCGTTGCCGGCGGCCGGACGCGCCTTTGGTACGATCAGCATATAGACCGCCTGGGCGCCGGTCAACGGGCCGCGGCGGCGCGCAACTATTCCACCGAGACGGCGGCCAGCGTGTCGCCGGAAATTACGGCGTGAGCGTAGGCCATGCAAGCGCGGACGTCGTCCGGCTCCAGGTCAGGGTAGTCGTCCAGGATGTCCTCTTGGGCGACGCCCTGGGCCAGCAGGCTCAGGATCAGCTCCACCGATACGCGCATATCGCGGATGATGGGCTTGCCGCCAAATACGTCGGGGCGGGCCGTAATGCGGGCGAGTAGCGCTTGATTGGCTGGCATAGCATTCCTCCCATTTCGGGGAAACGTCAGAATCAGGTGGGACTTACGCACTTGAACCTGTCATTGCGAGCGCAGCGCGGCAATCTCGTCGCTGGAGCAAACATCGCTCACCCATAGATATTGCCACGTCGCTACACTCCTCCGAAATTCCCTCGGATGATCAGCCTACGGTTGCACCAGCCCCGAGCAGATCCAGCAACGAGGTGGCAGATGGCGGATGCAAAATGACCTGCTCAATCTGACCGACAAGGGAGGCAGACTCGTCAAACAGGGACAAGCCGAACATTGTCAAACTTGCCAGCGTTACCAGAATGAGGCCCCGCACGGTTTCCGGCGCCAAATCAGATTCCTCAGGTTGTATCATGTCCCTGAGCCGAGGATGGACGCTCCCATTCCCCAAGTCATACACCCGCATCGTGTTATTGCGTGTGCCGTCGTCCGGGCCCCAACCCTTGCTCTTGGTGAATTCATCCGCCAGCAGTTGAGTATTAGGCCGTTTCCAATAATGCCCCGGCTTCCTCGGTGCCTTGTTATCGAAATACTTCCTTCGGATGAGTGCCATCGTCTGTTTGTTTTCTTTTTGGGCTCTGGGCGTGTAATCTTCTCGCAATCGCTTGTCGTTGAGGCTTTCCCCTGCACGATGGTACATCTCCGCATAGAAGGCTTTGGCAAAATCCTCATACTGCTGGTATGCCTCTAGGTACCTGATGGTCATGTCTCTCTCCAAGAGCATACGGAGATTCGAACAGGCATCCGAAAAACTGCCCAAATCAAGTGACAGGCAAGAGAGGCGTGCCAAGGTGATACCACGAGCAAGCATGGAGGTCACCGCCCATCCTTTGCTTTGAGGCACATCGTCGGCCTGTCGGATTAAGTCTATTCCCTGCATCGTCATCTGTTGAACCAGCAGCAATTGGGCGTAAACGGGTGAATTCCAGGCTATCCGATAGTTTCCATCATTCACGGCCCAAGCGTTGAAGACGTTCAGCATGATGTACTGCATCATGGGAGATTCAACCATTTCTCTTATTTGATCATCCGCTTCTGTACCCAGGTTGGGGACATACAGGCCACTATTCAATTGTATGGGTTTATCCATTTGTCGGATCCCAGCAGGTAACGCTTTTGTCTTGCAGTATGTGATCCCCGCGCTCCGCCACCGCGGGGGCGTCAACGGGTTACCAACTCCATTATACACCGCCTCACACGAACCTTATGCCAGCATCAAAATCGCACCAATCCGGCGGGCGGTGTCGGTAAAGTGCTGCACCTCCGCCACCGTCAGCGCCCGCCCCAGCACCCGCTGCTCGCGGTAGGATAGCCACTTTTTCAGAACCTGATAGCCGCCCAGGTGGTAGTGCCAGACGCCGGCCGGCACGTTGCGCCAGTACGCCCGCTCGTTCAGATACACGTCATAGGTAGCATCGCCCAACCCGGCGATAGCATCCCCCAGCGCCGCCCGTTCGTCGCCGGTGTAGCCGCGCTCGACCACCCGCCCCTGGCCGGGCATCACGGCGTCGCCGGAACCGTAGTGGCCCCAGCCGGCCGTCACCGCGAAGTCGTCGCCAGCCATGTTGTCACCATCAGTAGTGGACGGGACGGCGATGGCGGTCATGGCCGGCGTCAGCGCGCCGTCCGTTACGCCGGCGACGGGAGTATCGCAGTCCAGTAGCGCGGCCAGCTGACGGCCCCGCGCCGCCGACGCCATCAGTTCGTCAGCCGCGCCGTCCGGCCAGCCGGGCAGGGGGATGCGCGGCCACTCCATGCGGAGGGCCCCGGCGTTGGCGGCGCGGTATTCGGGATCGTGCAGTACGGCGATGACGTGGTGAAACAGGTCGTCCACGCCCAAGCCCAACCGGTCAAGGTAGTTTTGCGCCGCCGGCGACAGGTTGGGGCTGCGCTGGGCGCCGCCGCTGTCCAGCGCCAACCCTTCGTCACGCAGCCACATGGGAAAGCAAGTTGCGCCACGGTCAATAAGATCATGGCACCCAAGACTGGCAATAACCTGCGGTGGCGACCATTCCCTGCGTGGTTTCTGTTGCGCCACTAAACTCTTGTTTCCATCAAAAACCTGGTATTTGTAGTCGGCCCGCTTATCGTTCAAGAGTTTGGTGTCTGCCTCCCAGTAGAGCGAACGAATGTCAAACGGACGAAAGGCAAAATTTATGAATCCGGCCTCAGTCGGTCCGCCACGCTCCAGTAGAACATCGCGAGTCGAGCGTGCATCAAAATGCCGTTGAGTTTTCATTATCACTGGGTATAAGCGGGCAATTTCATCGTGGCTCAGTCCAGTATCGAAATAATCAAGAACCCTGGTCTTCAGACGCTCAAGATCAATATCTACCAAAAAGCTATCCCGGTTTGTTTTGGCCCCTGCGAATGAAGTGGGGAACAAGTCTGGCAGCGACGGCCAATGCTGCCAGCCGTCGCTCACCGCAAGGTCAGCAAAGGGCAGGCCCAGGGACAGCGGCGGGACGATTTCGTCGTACAACGCCGCCGGCGCGGCCTCGGCGGTGGATGTCAGTTCAGCGTGCTTGGCCTGACCCCACAGGTGGCGGAAGCCGACGGATTGCGCCGGCGCGTGATCGGCCTTCCTGACCAGCGTGGCAATGGCGGTGCCAACCTGGATACCCACCGGGTCCTCCGGTGTCGAGAAAATGCTGGGATCGGGCGCGCCGTCCGGCGTGGTCTTGCCCGTCTTGTACCTGTCACCATTGAGACAGTCGATGCGGATGTCGTCAAAAGCGTCCAAGTAGCGCTCCCGCATTCCCGCGAATGATAACCCGTCCAGCCACGAGTAGTTGGATATGAAGCACACCACCCCCCGCCCGGTCTTTTCCGCAATGCGTCGCTCCGCCATGCGGAAAAAGCGTATGTAGAGGTCAATCAACCCCTTGCTTTCATGCAACTGAACCTCGCGGGTTTGGCGATAGGCTTCAAAGAGTTCCCGTTCCTCATCAATCGCTACGCCTGCATAGGCGTTGTAGGGCGGGTTGCCGATGATGACCAGCACCGGGGTATCCTGCTTAACCCGTTCGGCGCGGTCCCGTTCCTCCTCCAGCTCCGGGAAGGGCAGCGGCTTTTGCACCGTCGGCTCCCATCCGGTCAATGCGTTAGTCAGGAACACCCCGGCTCGCTCGCTATCGTCATCATCCGACAGCGGCGCGCCCAACTCCTGCATGGCCAGGCCCACCTGCAAGTGGGCGACCACGTAGGGGGCGGGCATTATCTCAAAGCCGAACACCCGCTGCGTGGCGGCCTGCTTGACGCGGGCGCCGGCCAGCGCGCCCAGGCCCTTGCCGTCCAGGTTCGCGGCGACGCGGCGCAGCGTTTCGGCCAGGTAGGCGCCGGTGCCGCAGCAGGGATCCAGCACATAGACGTTATCGGCGGCGAGGCCGTCGGCAATTCCGAGGTCGTCTTTCAGGGCGCGGTCAACGCGGGCGACCATGTAGCGGACGACCTCGGCGGGGGTGTACCAGACGCCCAGCTGCTTGCGGAGGTCGGGGTCGAAAGCCTGCAAGAAGGGCTCGTAGAAGTAGGGCACGGCCTCGCCCTCGCGGAACCGGGCGAAGAAGTCGGCGCGGTTGACCCGGTTGAGCGCGGCGGCGGCCCAGTCCAGCACTTCCACCAGGCCCAGGGGTTGCAGGCGTCCGGGATCTGAAAGCTGCTGGAACAGCGCGCGGAGCACCGGGGCGCGCAGGTGCCAGACGGCGGTGCGCCAATCGAACGGCGCGGCCGGCGCCGGCGTCTGCCTCGCCCACAGGGCCCACGCGGAGAAGACGCCGTAGAACAGGGTTTGCACCAGGGTGGAGCGGAAGAAGGCCGCGCCCCGCTCGCCCTCAAAGCGCACGCCCAGCGACTCCTCCAATGCGGCGCGCACGGCGGCCAGCGACGCGGGGTCGCCGGCCCGTTCCACGCGGGCCAGGCCGTCCCGGGCGTATGATGCCAGCAGCCAGGCCAGGTCTTTCGGTTCCGCCAGCGACGCCGCGTTGGACAGGGCGCGGCACAGGTACTCGCCCAGGCCCACGCCGACGTCGTTGGCGAAGGCGCGGGGATGCTCCAGCCGTTCCACAAAGTCCGCCGCCGAATCTGCCAGGCGGAAGGTTTCCAGACGAACGGGCTGGCCCCTTGCGTCCTCGCCCACCATCACAAAATCGCGGGCGTTGGTGACCAGCACCTGCCGATAACGCTGCCAGTAGCGGCTGACCTGCGCGCCGGCGGCGGTAAGCCAGGCGTCGTCGGCTACGGACTTGACCTCCACCACGCCGCGCTCGGGCAGTTGGCCCCGGCGTTTGCGCTGGCGTTGCGATTGACTGCCGCCGCGTTGAGTCTGGCGCGTGGTGTAGAGTCCGAAGTCGGGATGGCCGGCGCCCTGGTCGGCCAGTTCGGGCACACAGAACACCTTGGGGCGCAACGTGTCGCCCACGGCGTTGAGCAGGTCGGTCAACGCGCCGTAGGCGGAACGCTCGCCGGTAGCGCCGCCGGATTGTTGCAGACGGCGCAGGTGGGTGAAGTAGGCCGCGACGGCCGATGTTGCGTTGGTGGGGGGCATGGCGCGCTCGGGGTTCGGGGGAGATTATAGGGCATGGCGGCGGAGGCAGGGATGCTAGAATGGGGTAGAGCGCAATTTGACTTGGGGGCTGGTAGCCATGAGCACATCGTCAGCATCAGCATCGTCGCAGCGCGGCGAGCAGACTTATGCCAAGCATGGCGGCGCGGAGGAAATCGCGCCGGCCGACCGGAAGCGGTTTGAGGCGCTGGCCGAGCGGTGGGAAGAAGAGACTTTCTTCCTGTCGAACTCGGAGCGTATAAATGCGCACCCCGCTCTCCAAGAAATCATCAGCATGGGTCAGCCGGTGACGCCGCTTATTCTTGAGCGGATGCGCGCTCAGGGTGGGCATTGGTTTGAAGCGCTGCAACAGATAATAGGAGCGGATCCGGTATCGCCAGCCGACTACGGCAAAATTGCAGCGATGCAGAATTCCTGGCTGGAGTGGGGCGAGCGCAATGGCTACGCCTAGGTGGATGACATGGCTCAACGTGTCATTCTCCAACCTTCGCAACGGAGGATTTACCGTAGTGGGGCCGCCATCAGAACGATACAACTGCATCGCGTATGCCGGCGGGGATACGAGCCAGTGGTGGGACTATACACCCGGTCGCTACTGGCCGCCCTATGCGACAAGGTCAGAGCCAGGGCTTGTGCAAAGTCACCGCGTAGCCCTTTTCCCGCTCATCCTGAGCTTGTCGAAGGATGCCCCTCGCAATCAACGGATGGTTCGACAGGCTCACCAAGAGCGGATGAAAAGGACTTTGCACAAGTCCTGGGTCAGAGCGAATCGAAAGCCTCCAAGAAGCATTTTCTGAATTGGGATTTGCGGAATGCGGAGACGGCAGCGTCGAGCCAGGCTACCAAAAGATTGCCCTTTACGAGGATCAAGGCGCTTGGGAGCATGCGAGCGTTCAAATGCCCAACGGAGCGTGGCGCAGCAAAATGGGGCGAGGGCCGGTCATTGAACACCGCCGCCCGGAGTCGCTGTCCGGCGGGATTTACCGCGACGTGTATTGCTTTATGCGCCGGCCGCTGTAGGGCCGTTTGCGGCTGCCCTGAACCGGGGCTGCCACGACGCCGTTCCGAATGTCAGCCGAAAGGACCTGTCCCCGGCAGGCGTAGGAACGGCCCCGGCTCAGCCGGGCGCCGATGCGGAACTGCTCGCGGGTGAGGTTGCAGTACTGCGTGGTCTCGCGTTTGTCGGGCAGGTCGTCGATGATCGCGGGGGCGGTCTTCAAATTGAGACGTCAAGCGGTAGCGTTCCGTTTTAGGTGGTTTGGTTTTTGTCATTGCGAGCGTAGCGTGGCAATCCCGTTGGCGTAGCAGCAGTTTTAGCCGCTCGGATACCCCGCTGGGAAACTGACCACCTAAATTGCAACGCTACCCGTCAAGATAGCGTTCCGTTTTAGGTGGTTTGGTTTTTGTCATTGCGAGCGTAGCGTGGCAATCCCGTTGGCGTAGCAGCAGTTTTAGTCGCTCGGATACCCCGCTGGGAAACTGAACCACCTAAATTGCAACGCTACCTGCGTGAATGGTTGTCTAAACATTGGAGGGGGATTGTGAGATAATTGCGCCATGAAAAGTGCGACTGATACAACGCCGGCCGATTGGAAGGAAGCCCGCCGGCTCCGCGCTTGGGAATTGGTGCAGCAGGGCTGGAAACAGACGCCGATCTTTGACCAAACACGCGGCGGCATTGGGCGTCACCCGGGGAGCGGTAAGCCAGTGGGTCAGCCAAGCTCGTCAAGGTGGCGTCGCGGCCCGGCCCGATCTTTGACCAACCACGCCAACACCCCGGCGGGCAATCCAAGCTGCCGGATCCCATGACCAATCACCGGCAACGGAAGCGACTGCCGGAGTTGTTGTTCCAAGGGCCGGCGGCCTACGGGTTCAGCGGGGAAGTGTGGACCCGGAGCCGGGTAGTCCGGGTCATTGAGCAAGAGTTTGGCGTGTCCTATGATCCTTCCCAGAGCCTGCTCCTGGCCTGAACAGGGGTGGGACGGATACGGAAGGGCTGCGGCTGGAGCCAGCAGCAGCCGGCGCTGCGTTCCGCCCAGCGGGATGAAGCTGCCATCGAGAACTGGCGGAAGCGCCGCTTTGCCGAACTCAAAAAAACGCCCTGGCCGAAGGCCGCGCCATCCCCGCATCAAGTGCGGGGCCGGCTCTGTGGGCCGATGCATCGGGGTTTTACCTGTTGCCAGCCTTGCTGCGCACCTGGGCCCCGGTGGGTCAAACCCCGGTAATCCGACGCCAGTTGAGCTACGATCACCGCAGCGCGATTAGCGCGATCAGCCTGACCGGAGAGCTCTACCTGGCAGTGCCAGACCACGCTTACCGGGGGCCTGACGTGGTGGAGTTTCTGCAATCCGCCTCCGGCGGACTGGTGATTTGGGACGGCGCGCCAATCCACCGCTGCCGGGCGGTCAATCCGCCTCCGGCGGACTGGCGCCGGGCGCCGCGCGACGGCTCCGGTTGGAGCAGTTGCCCGGATACGCGCCCGAACTGAACCCGGACGAAGGGGTTTGGCGTTACCTGAAACGGGTGGAATTGAAGAACGTGGTCTGCGCCGACCTGGAGCATTTGCGCCGGGAGTTCGCCTCCGCTGTGGAGCGGTTGTTGACCAAGCCCGAGGCGCTGCGCGCTTGTATCAGAGAAGTGGATTATGTTTAGCAAACCGTTCACGCATCAGTAAATGCGGCCACTATAAGGACTCCGGAAGCGAAAACTGGGAAAGTTCGAGCAACCACCACATAGCCAGGATAGACTTCGTAATGAAGTAGATTTGGTTGCGCAGCCCTGATTCTGCGCCGGCAAATACCCCGCGCCGTCGCTGCCTGGTCCATCTTGGGCACGGCGGCAAATACTTTCGGGCGAAGTTCACGACGTCGGACGCGGAGGCGGTACATCCGTCCAGCGGCGGCTGGTCCATGGCTGATGTGAGCGGATACGGGGCAGGCAGTAACGCTTGGGCGGCTATGGCCAATGGCAATACCCCGCTGCTGCACATTGCGGCCAACGAGAAGATAAATTAGCAGCGTCTGAATCGGGATTTTTGGAGATTTGAGGATTGGCGGGATTGGGCCGTTCCCGCTGGGGGCGGCCTGATCCCATCAATCCTTGAATCTTGGGCATCCTGATTCTGACGACTAACCGTTGGTGTTTGGAGGCTGTGTTATACTACGGTTGCATTAAGCGAGTACGGCCTGACGGTTGTGACCGCCAACCTGGGTTCACCACGCTCCCCAAGGTGGCTAGGCCCCGCCTCGAGACGGGGCGATGCGGCCCGGCCCGCGCCGGGCAACGAAAGAGCGGAACCAATGCCCCCGCTTGGGAATACCCAGCCGGGGGTTTTATTCTGCCGGAGCATCAATATCAATTGAGCAATTCCTCACCGACAAATCCTGCCGCCGTCGGCGACGCAACGTCACCTGCGGCATGGAACGGGACAGCTCGCAAGCGCTATCGGGCCGCGTTGAGGCTGTGGGCTCGGGCGGAACAGCTTTACGGGGAGAGGGAGTTGGAAGCGGCTGCCGAGTTGTTTTATATGGCGGCAAAATGAGCGGTCAACGCCGTGGCCAACAGCCGCTCGCGCAATCCAATCAGCACGCGAGCCAAGTACCGGCAGTTGAAACGCATAACGCGAACCGAGCCGAATGGAGCGCAACTGCTGACGCTATGGGATGCGGCATGGCGCCGGCACACTTATGCTGACCAGATGCCCGAATTCGCAACATTGGAACAGGATTGGCGCAGAACGCTGGATTTCATAGCCGGGATGCTGGCGCTGCTGCCCGCCAACGGCGCGCCTGCTGGCGGATAGCATAGTCAGCATCAGGATTTTGGGATTTGTAGGATTGGGCCGTTCCCGCTGGGGGCGGCCCAATTTTTGTCTGCGATAATGAGACTGTGCCGGCAACTATCAGCCCTGACCAAACTGGAGGCGGATGCAATGATTCACGAGGTGAAAGCCCGGTACTCCAATGGAGCTATCATCCCGTTGGAGCCGCTGGACGTCGAAGAGAGCGACCCGGCCCCGGCCCTCTCCCGGAGACTATCACCAGGCGCGGGTTGCCCTACTCCTGCTATTTGGCCGCCTCGGGATCCGCCATGCGGTAGCCGACCCGGGGCACGGCGAAGATCCAGGTGGGGTTGCCGCCGTCCTAGCCTAGCTTGTGGCGCAGCCGGAGTAGCAGACTGCGCAGCCCCCGCATATCGCCCTTGCCGGATTCCCAGACCTGCTGCAAGACCTGCTCGTGGGTCAGCGTCCGGCCCGCGTTGATGGACAGGACGCGGAGCAGGTCGTGCTCTTTGGTGGTGAGCTGCACCGGCTGGCCGGACAGGGTTGCCCGGCGCTGGGCGTAGTTCACGGTGAAGCCATCCCGGGCGTAGGGTTCGGCGGGCTCGATCCAGTGGGGGCCGGCCAACCTGCGCAGGGCCACTCCGACGCGGGCCACCAACTCCGTGGAGGAAAAGGGCTTGACGATGTAGTCGTCGGCGCCCGTCTCGAAGGCTTGGGCAATCACCTGGTCGCCGCCGTAGGCGGAAAGGAACACCACCGGCGCCCGGGAAACGGCGGACAGGTCTCGTATCAACTCGATGCCGTCCGCTCCGGGCAGCATCATGTCCAGGAGGATCGGGCTGGGCCGGGCCTGGGCCGCGAGACGGAGGGCCTCCTGCGGTTCGGCGGTTACGATGGGCCGGTAGCCCGCTTCGGAGAGGATGTTCCGCACCTGCCGCAGCGTCTGCGGGCCGTCGTCCACCACCAGGACGGGCTGGCCCGTCTCCGGCCCGGGCCGCCCCCGGCCTCCCCCGCCGGGGGCGGCGGCCTCAACCGCGGTAGGCAGGGTGAAGGTGAACCGGGCGCCCAGGCCCGGCAGTTGACCCGCCGGTATGCCCCGCCCGGCGTCGGCCACCGAGATGGCGACCTGGTCCTCTTCCCGCGCCGCGGCCAACCGGATCGGCGATTCCTCGGGCGAGTGGCGGGCCGCGTTGGACAGCAGGTTGCCGATGCCCTGGACGATGCGCTGCCGGTCCGCCGACACCGGAGGCAGGTTGGGCGCCCGGTCAATTTCCAGGTTGTTCCGGCTCCCGCCGCTGAGGAAGTTGTTGCGGGCCTGGTCCACCAGGGCGGCCACGCTGCGTCCGTCGGCAAAGCTGAGGGTGACCTCCTCAGTCCGCACCGTCTCGCTGGCGCTCAGGACTTCGGCCAGGGGAAACTCTGTCAGCGAGAATTCCCGCCCGTCGGCCCGCCGGACGGTCAGCAATCCCAGAAGGTCCGCCGGCGACTGGTCCGCTTCCACCAGGCCCGCCACGATGCGCAGCGCCTCCCGGTTGAAGGACGCCGGCGCGCCGGTGCGGACGTCGAAGACCACCACCCCCACGGGGGAGGTTTCCACCAGGGTCTCCAGGGCGGCCCGGGCCTGTCGCTCGTCCCGGTACTGCCGGGCGTTGGCTATGGCCAGCGCCGCCGGCGCGGCGAACATCGCCAGGGTTTCCGCGTCCTCCCGGCTGAATTCCCGGCCCGGAGTTCCCATCCCCATGTGGATGTTGCCCACCTGCTGGCTGCGGTATCGGATGGGCGCGGTGAGGAAGGCGGTCGTGGGCGTGGGCGGGCGGAACTCGGGCCGGCCCAAGGCCCGGACGTGACCGGCGAAGTCCGCCACTCGCCAGGGGTCGGTGATGGAGTTGATGTACTCGAAGAGCTCCGGGCCGCCCGGCATTTCCCACAGCTGTTGGGCTTGCTCCGGTGAGAGGCCCGAGGACAGAAAGTCCTCGATCCCGCCGGCGCCGTCCAGAGTGGTCAGCACGCCGTAGCGGGCGCCGGTCAGCGCCCGGGCGCCGTCCAGGACCCGTTGCAACACCTCATCCAGCTCCAAGCCGTCGTTGATAGCGACGATGTTCACGGGGTTCCTCCGCTGTGGTTACAGTCAACTCACAGCATGATGAAACCTCGTGACACTTTCAAAATCCATTCAAACTAGTGTCCTGTAACCGAAGTAAGTAGAAAAAGCATGAGCGATGGGGTATCCTCCGGGTGAGCAGCCCAGATGGAGGACGACCATGGCCATAGGACGCCCGATGCCACCATTGATTTTGGACGACACGGAACGGGAAACCCTGGAGCGGTGGGTCCGTCGTCCGAAGACGGCGCAAGCTTTGGCGCTGCGGGCCCGGATGATTTTGGCCTGCGCGGCGGGCCGGAGCAACACCGCGGTGGCGGCCGACTTGGGAGTATCGGGGGCCACCGTAGGCAAGTGGCGGTCACGGTTTGTGGAGCGGAGACTGGACGGGCTGTCGGACGAAGCTCGCATCGGTCGCCCCCGGTCGATCACCGATGACGACGTGGAGCGGGTGATTACGTTGACGCTGGAGACCACGCCCCGGGACGCTACCCACTGGAGCACCCGGGCCATGGCCCAACGCTGCGGCCTGAGCCACAATACCGTCAGCCGCATCTGGCGCGCCTTCGGATTGCAGCCTCACCGCACTGAAGTCTTCAAGTTGTCGTCGGACCCCTTTTTCATTGAGAAGGTGCGCGATATCGTGGGTCTGTACCAGGACCCGCCGGACCGGGCCCTGGTACTGTGCGTGGACGAGAAGTCTCAAATCCAGGCGCTGGATCGCACCCGTCCGCTGTTGCCCCTGCGTCCGGGACAGGTGGAACGACGCACCCATGATTACCTGCGCCACGGCACGGTGTCCCTCTTTGCCGCTTTGGATACCCAGAGCGGCAAGGTCATTGGCCGCTGCCACCAACGCCACCGGTCGGTGGAGTTTCGCAAGTTCCTCGATACCATCGAGGCGGAAGTGCCCCCTGACTTGGACGTCCACCTGATCATGGACAACTACGCCACCCACAAGACGGCGTTGATCCGCAATTGGCTGGCCAAACGGCCCCGTTTCCACTTGCACTTCACCCCGACCAGCGCGTCCTGGCTGAACCTGGTGGAACGATGGTTTGCGTTGCTGACGGAGAAGCAGTTGCGTCGCGGAGTGCACCAGAGCAGCGGCGAGCTCGAAGCCGCCATCTACCGCTACCTGGACATCACCAACGAAGACCCCAAGCCCTTTGTCTGGACGAAGACTGCTGACCAGATCCTGGCCAACGTCGCGCACTTTTGCCAGCGAACTTTGAATACAGGACACTAGCACCAAAGGTTAAATAGCGCCCTAACTTACAGAACGCGGAATCCAGCAACGCCTTCAGCTTCACCTCAAATGCGCCAACGTTTGGAAAGGAGGAACGGTCATGCTTGAAAATTGGGAACTATTGCTCGGACTGGTCACCGCTTTGATTGCCATCCTGTCTTACGTCCATGCCCAGAAAAGCGCCAACCGGCAGGAATGGAAAGGCGACATTTCGGAGGCCAACAGAGCTACCGAAGCCAAACTGGAACAGCGGATCAAATCCGTTGAGGACAAACTTGGCGAACGCATCGAAGCCGTGGAAAGCAAACTCGAACAGAGCATCAAAGCGGTTGACGACAAGCTTCAAGACGGCCTCAAGGCTGCGGACGCCAAATCCAAAGCCGCCGACGACAGGCTAGAACAGGGCATCGAAGCCGCCGAGAATAAACTCGAGGTGCGCGTCAATGCCCTGTCAACGCGCCTGGAGCAACGCATCAGCGCCGACGAAAAGCGTCTGAGCCAGCGCATTGACTACCGCGACGTAAGGATTGACGCCGCTGAGGCGCGCCTGGGCAAGCACAATGATGACGCCGCAATGCGCCTGGACCGGCAGATTGACGGCCTCGAAAAGAAGATTGACGCCGCCGAAAAGCGCTTGATCGAGCACATCAAAACCGTCGAATCCGGCGCCGGCCGCCATGTGTACCCCAACGGGCGGGCGCTCTCGGACGCCCACCAATCCGGGTAGCGGGCCGGCGCTAAACTCCAACCAATCATCCGGAACCATATGGGCGCAGACCCGAAACTCGTGAATCGCTCCCGGAGTCTGCCCCATGAAGAACCCCGTCATCCGCTGCGACGGCGCCGGCGCGGAGTACAGCGATTACAATACCAACGTGGTCCTCATGCGTACCCACTTTCCGCAAGCTGTCATTGCGAGCGCAGCGTGGCAATCTCGTCGCCGGAGCAAACATCGCTCACCCGTCGAGATTGCCATCCGCCAGAGGCGGACTACGCTCCTCGCAATGACAAAGTGGGTACGCGTGAGCAACGTGGTCAAGCTGTACCAAGCCGTCGCACGCGACCCGACGCAAATCGCCTTCTACGACCCCGGCCTCGGAACCTTCAGCTTCCGGGGGCGCGAGGTGGATGGCTGCCGCGCTGCAAGGGTTGCCGCGATTGCGTAGCGTGGGCGGATTATGCCTCGCCGAGCTTACCGCGTCTCCGCCGTCACCTTGAGCATCACGGTGACCCCGCTTTCGTCATTCCATTTGTTGTTGTAGGTGTACTTGGCCATGTCGGCGATGCTCCAGCCGGCGTTGCCGGGCGTGTTGGTCTGGTTGCCGGAGGCTGTCATGGTCACCCGTTGGGCGCCTACGCTATAAGTCGTGCTTCCCTCAATCACCACGAAGTAGGTGGTCTGCCGGGCCAGGCGGCAAGTCTGGGTTTGGGACTTGACGCAGTTGAAGGTGAAGTCGCCGGCGGCGGTAGGGTCCTGGCTGCCCAGGTGGTAGGTGTGGGACGCGGCCGGGTTGCCGTCGGAGCCCACCGCGTGAATCTTGACCGTGGCCGGACCGGCGCCGGGTTCATACGACGGCGCGCCGAACTTGACGGTTACGCTGTTCAGCTCGTAGAGGCCGGGGTGGACTCCCGTGGTGAAGGCGACCGCCTCGAAACTATCAGGAGTGACCCCGAGGAGCGTACCGTCTGCCGTCTCAGCGAGGTTGCTGACGGTGACGGTGACGAAGGTGGTGAAGGTTACCGAGGCGATTTCGTCGGCGCTGTTGCAGCCGCTCTTGTCGTAGGCTTTGTAGGTGTACAACGTGCCGGCCGTCAGGGTGGACAGGGTTGCCGTCTTGACGCCGGCGTTCACCGACGTGCAGTTGCTGCTGCCGGTCTGCTGGTACCACCACGCGGCGGTGTGCAGCGACAGCGACACCGTGGCCCCGCTGGCCGTCACGTCCGTCGCCTCCAACCGCGGCTGGGTGGATACCGACAGCAGCAGCTTGCCGATTTCGGCCTGCCGGGTCCAACTGCTGCCGGTGTAGGTGTCCGTTTCGTCCAACAGCGTCCAGCCATTGTTGGCGGGATCAAGTGTCTGGCCGGTCGCCGCGGTGGTCACCCAGTCATAGTATTCGTCGCTGACGGCGCCGGCGGTGGCGGACAGCTGCACGAAGTAGGTGGTGTCGGCGGCCAGGACGCAGCCGGCGCCGGAACAGGTGAAGGTGTGGTTGCCGGCCGAGGTCGGGTTGCTGCCGGTCATCGTGGCCAGCGCGGCGTCCGCCGGGCGTTTCTGGTCGCCCACGGTGTTGCTGGCCGAGGCGTGGAGCGTCGCCACCAGGTCGCCCAGGGCGGCGTCGGCGTCGCTGGCGGCGTTGAACCTGGCAGTGACGCCGGTCAGCAGGTAGCCGCCGGTCGCGCTGCCGGTGGTGAAGCCCGTGGCGCACTTGGCGTCGCCGGAGACGGCGCAGCCGTTGGTAGCGTCCGTTTGGGACATATTGCCGGCGGTCAGGCTGGACGTGGTGAAGGTGAGCGTCTCCAGCTCGTCGGCGCTGGCGCAGCCGCTCTTGTCGTAGGCCCGGTAGGTGTACTCCGTGTCGGCCGTCAGCCCGGTAAGGTTCTCGACGGTCCCGCCGCTCACCGGCCCCTGGCAAGTATTGTCCGGGCCGCTGTCCGCTTGGTAGTGCCAGTTGCCGGCGTAGTGGGCCATGGCCAGCGCGGCGGAGGTCCTGGCGACGCTGCCCACGCTCAGCAGGGGGTTGGTGGTGGTGAACGCCGTCGCCGTAGCCAGGGCGTCCGTGCAGCCGCTGTCGCTGTAGGCGGTGTAGATGTAGGTTCCGCCCACCGTCAGGCCGGACAGGGTGGCCGCGCCGGTGGTTTGGGCGGACGAGCAGGCGGTGTGCGGCGCGGCGTCGGCCTGGTAATGCCAGTTGCCGTCCTTGCCGGCGCCCGTGCCGGCGACCCATACGGTCAGCGTCAGCGTCGCCGCGTCGCTGATGACGTTGGACGCGGTCAGGGCCGGGTTGGCGGTGGTGAAGGCCGGGGCCGTAGCAATCAAGGTGGCGCAGCCGCTGTCGCTATAGGCGCTGAAGGTGTAGGACTGGTTTTTGCTGAGGTTGGCAACGTTGGCGATGGCGCCGACGACGGCGCTTGGCGAGCAGGTTCCGCCGCTGGGCGAGGTGTATTGGTAGTGCCAGTTGCCGGAATGTCCGTCGATGGTGAGGGTAACGGTGGTTACCGTGGGCGTTCCCGGCGTCAGCGTGGGCGGGATGGTGCGGAACGTTACCGGCGCGTCCAGTTCGTCCGCGGCGTTGCAGCCGGCCTTGCCGTAGGCCGTGTAGGCGTATGACGTGGTGGGCGAGAGGCCGGTGACCCGGGCCGTGGTCGCGCCGGAAGTTACGGACGTACAGCTGGCGTTGCTCTGGCTGCCCTGGTACCACCAGCCGCCGCTGTGGTTGGATACGTTCAGCGTGGCGGCGGTGGGACTTACGTTGGTGACGCCCAGGCCCGCGCCGGCATTGGCCGACACCTTGAACTTGCCCGACCTGCCCGCGTTTATGTCGTTCCAGTTGCCGCTCCCTACGGAAGCCTCCTTCTTGCCAACGTTGGCGATGGCCCAGCCGTTGCCGACTGGGTCGGCGGTTTCCGCGTCGGACGTGGTGCTTTGCCAATTAGGGTAATTTTGAATACTTTCGGAGATCGCCGACAGGACCAGGAAGTAGGTAGTGTCCGCAGCCAGGGCGCAGTTGGCGGAGCAGACGTAGGTGTGCTGGCCCGCCGAGGTCGGATTGGCGCCGCTCAAGGCAGTTAACGCGGTGGCCGACGGATTACTTCCGGAGGCGGCGCGAACCTCCACTATGAGACTGGCTCTGGCGCTCGGGTTATTCACGTCCACCTTCGGGTCCCCCATGCTCAGAGTCACGCTCTTCAAGGCATAGCCGCCCGTGGCGCTGCCCGTGGTGAAGGCGGTGGCAACAAGTTCCTCCCCGACCGCAAGATGGCTTGGATATGACGTCTCGCCCAGGTTGCTGACGCTGAGGTAGGGAACGCGGAAGATGACTGATGCGATTTCGTCCGCGCTGTCGCAGCCGCTGCCGCGGTACGCCGTGTAGGCGTAAGTCTGGCCGGTCGTCAGGCCGGTGAGATTGTGGGAAGAGCCGTGAATAGCGCGGGAGCAACTGCCAGCGGGCGCCGGCGCGGTCTGTTTCACGTACCAGCTGCCCGTGTAACCGGCGATGGTCAGCGTTGCCGCGTCGGCGCCGGAGACGGCGCTCGCGGTCAGGCCGACGGTGGTAAAGGTCACCGACCCAATCTCGTCTGCGCTGTCGCAACCGCTCTTGTCGTAAGCCTTGTAGGTGTAGGACTGGCCGACGGTGAGATCGGCCAGGTTCTCCGTGGTCGTCATCCCCATGGACTTGCAGGCGGCGTCGGCGGGGTTGGTTCGCTGCAGCCACCACGGGCCGCTGTAGTTGGACAGCGTGAGCGTGGCGGTGGCGGCCGTGATGTTCGACACGGCCAGGCCGGGGTTGGTGATGGCGACCACCTGGAACTTGCCGGCCTCGTTGCCGTAGGCCGTCCAGGCCCCGGCGTTTATCTTGTAGTTGCCGTGTGCGGCAATCGTCCAGCCGGCGCTGCCGGGCGTGTTGGTCTCGTTGTCGGAAGCGGTAACCTTCCAGTCATAGTAATGGCCCGAGGCCGCGGTGGGGGCGTCGGCTTCCAGCGCGACGTGGTAGGTGGTGTCCGAAGCCAGGGCGCAGCCGTTTCCGGAGCAGGTCCAGGTGTGGTTGCCGGCGGCGGTGGGGTTTTCGCTGCCGAGGTCTTTCACCAGCGAACCCGGCATACCGCTGGAATCCGCGTAGATTTTCGCGTGGACCCGGGTGGGCGAACCCGTGGTCGGTCCGAACTCGAAAACGACGCTGTCCAGCGTGTAACCGCCGACCGAGCTGCCGGTGGTGAAGGCGTTGGCCCACCGTCGGTTGGCGTTGCCGTTTTTGTAGCCGATTTCGTTGCTGAAGGACGGATGGGTTGTTTCGCCCAGGTTGCTTACCGTCAGCAGGGTACGGAAGGTGACCGTGAGCAGCGCGACGGTGCAGGCGCTGTCGTCGTAGGCGGTGTAAGTGTAGGACTGGCCGGGGTTGAGACTGGTTAGGTCATAGGTTGCGCCGTTGATGGCTGCGGAGCAGTTTCCGTCCGGCGCCGGCGCGGTCTTTTTCACGTGCCACGCGCCGGGGTCTCCGGCCATGGTCAGTGTGGCCGCGGTGGTAGTGACGTTACTGACGGCCAGGGTGCGACGATGGATATTTGCCGAGGCCAGGGCCGTGGCGCAGGCGCTGTCGCGGTAGGCCGTGTAGGTGTACGAATTGCCGACGGCGAGGCCGGTGACGGGGTGCGCGAAACTGGAATCGCCCGCCGTGCACGTGCCCGTCGTTGGCGCGGTTTGTTGCAACCACCAGTCGCCGCCGTGTCCGCTGAGGGTCAGGGTTGTGGCGGTTCCGACAATGCTGCCGGCGCTCAGCCAGGCGGAGTCGGTGTTCCGCCACTCGCTCATCAGGTCGCCATTGACCGACTGGACGGCGACTTCATAATTTCCCGTATCGTTCACTTCCCAGGTATGGCTAGTTCCGGTGCCGTTGGACGCGATGCGTTGCCACTGGCCGCCGTTGAAGCGGTGGTTGACGTGATAGCCGGCGGCGCGCTTGCCGGCATCCCAGGCGGCGGCGATGCTGCCGCCGGTTTGGCCAAAGGTGGTTTGGGTGACGGCGCGCAGGTTGCCCACGGCGCAGGGCGGGGCTGGGGCTGCGGCGGAGTTGACCCAGGCGCTTTCGCCGTGGGCGTTGCGGGCGCGCACGGCGAACCAGAAGGTCTTTTCCTTCTGCCATGCCGAGAACTGCCAGCCGTTCTTGTACTTGTCGGTCATCAAGCGCTTCCAGTTCTGGCGGTGGTCTATGCTGGCGACCAGGTCGTAGCCAGTTGCGCCGTCCGACCAATCCCACCACACTATCATCGTATGGTCGCAGACTCGGTTCACCCAGATTTTGGCAGGCGGGGCCGGCGGCAACGGGAGCGGGCCGGCCGGCGCGGAGTTGACCCAGCCACTCCAGCCGCCGGCGTTGCCGGCCCGCACGCTCACAATGTAAGTCTTGGCGTTGACAACGCCGCTGATGGTGATGCCGGTTCCGACGCAGTTATCACCGCAAGGAGGGCCGTTCCAGCTCTTCTCGTTGTCGGAACTGTAGGTGACGTGATATTTGGTCGCGTTGCTGACCGCATACCCGGAGACGATGAGCGTGCCGTCGCCGCGTGTAACGGTAACGGTGGACGGGGCGGCCGGCGGCAGGGTGGACGGCGGTGCCGGGGCGGAGTTGACCCAGCCGCTCCAGCCGTGACTGTTGCCGGCGCGGACGGCGACGATATAGGTTTTGCCGGGGTCGGCGGCGGTAACAGTGTAGCTGTTGGCGGTGCAGTTATCGCCGCAAGCGGCGCCAATCCAACTGTTCTTGTTGTCGAAGCTGTAGGTTACGTGATACCTGGTGGCGTTGGAATCGGGGTCCCAGGATGCGTCAACGGTATTGCCGTTATGGGTTGCGGACAGGTTGGCGGGCGCGGCCGGAACCGTATTGGACTGACCCAGCGCGGGAGGTGGGGCGAACATCAGAGCGGCAGCGACCAGCAGCCCCAGCAAGGCCATGGACGCTGCCAGCGGCGCGGCGCGCGTCCATCCAAAAATGCTCTGATTGGTCACCCTGTTTCCTCTCTACGATATGCTGCGGCGCCAACATCGTGGTGGGCGCCGATTGTGATGGCGGGGCGCAACTATACCTCATCAGACAACCTCGCGGAAAGTGCTATGCTGACCCCGCTGATTACTCAAAACGGAGGCAATCCCGCTATGAGAATCGCTCGCTACATCGCCCACGGCTCCGAGCACTACGGCGTCGTTGACGGCGACAACGTAACCGCCATCGACGGCAGCATTTTTGACGACGAAATCAAGCTGACCGACCACGTCCACGCGCTTTCCGACGTGAAGCTGCTGGCTCCGGTCATGCCGGGGAAAATCCTGGCCATGGGCCTGAACTACACCAGCCACGTCGGCGACCGGCCGGCCCCCGAGTACCCGATGATTTTCCACAAGACTCCCACCAGCGTCATCGGCCCGGAGGATGCCATCGTCCGCCCCAAGGAAATCCAGCGTTTTGACGCCGAGGGCGAGATGGTGGTGGTCATCAAGGACCAGTGCCGCAACGTCTCCAAAGAGGACGCCCTGAACCACGTCCTCGGCTACACCTGCGGCAACGACGTCAGCGCTCGCGACTGGCAGCGCCGGGACCGCAACGAGAACAACTCCGACTGGTGGCGGGCCAAGTCCGCCGACACCTTCTCCCCCATGGGCCCCTGGATCGAGACCGACGTCGACTGAAAGGGCCCGGCCGGCTCGGAATTGCGCCAGCCGCTCCACTGGTCGTTGGCGTTGCCGGCCCGCACGCCGACGATGTAGGTCTTGGCGTTGTCAACGTCGTCGATGGTGATGGCGCTGTCGGAGTGGTTGTCGGCCGGGCTGGCGGCGGCGGTCCAGCTCTGCGTGTTGTCGGAAGTGTAGGTGACGTGATACCTGGTCGCGCCGTCAACGGCGGGCCAGGTTGCGGTCAATGTACCGTTGGCGCGGGTTATGGACACCGAGGTCGGCGTGGCGGGCGCATTAGACTGACCTAGCGCGGGGGAGGGCGAAAGCAGGGTAGCCAAGGCCAGCAGCCCCAGCAGGGCCGCGGCGAGCGCGGTGGCGCGTGTCCATCCGAATACGTCTTGACCGGTCATCCCCGAGTTGATCCCAAAACGCGCTCCGCCGCCGTCCGGAGGCTGCATTGTGATTGCCAGGGGAAATTATACCAGCCCAACCACTTATGCTTGCCTATATGATAATAAACTCATAATAATCATAGCATAATAATTTTATTCTTGAGACGTGTTTGCCGTCGCGGCGGCTGGCGTTGACGCAGGCGAATTTGCCCGGCGGCGGCGGGCTTTTCCAATTGATTGGGGATAAATCCGCCAACGGAGGAGCGTCAGAAGCAGGGTTGCCCGGATTTGACGGATTATCAGGTCATCGCACCGGAAAAGACCCGCCATGGGCACAGACCGCCGCCGGCGCCCCGAGGACGCATCCCCAAAGCTCTCCCGCCCAGGGACCGGATGCGCCGCAAACTACAGACCAAGCGGGGTCGGAAACGATACGCGCTGCGCATGCAGACCGTGGAACCGGTGTTCGGTCAGATCAAGCAGGCCCGGGGCTTCCGGCAGTTCCTGCTGCGGGGATTGCCACAGGTCAACGGCGAGTGGTCGCTGATCTGCGCCGGCCACAACCTGCTGAAGCTGTTCCGGCATTGCTGCCCGTTGGCCAATCCCACACCGCCACCCCTTAACCGTGTGAACCGCGACTACCACATGGCCTCATCAGTAGTCGCCATAAATCCTCGGACGGGCTGCTAGAGCGACGATTCCTCCGACAACGAGATTGCCACGCTTCGCTCGCAATGACAGGTTACGGAAAGTCAGTACTCGTGAGGGACCATTCTCTGCGACGGGCGATCCTGGGCTATAATGTGCCAGCCGGCGTCGCGCCGTTGGCGGGATCCGGGCGTTCTCATTTTTCCTCCGGTTGGGGAGTCCACAATGCGCAAGCAATCATCGTTGGGCCGGCTGTTCGGTCGGCTCATGGGCCGTGGCAATAACCGGCCGGCCGGGATAGCCGACCGCGCGGTTGCCGACAACAGCATCCGCGCCGCGCAGGTTGGAGACGTGGTGGTGGTGCAGGGTCTCCATCTAGACTATGACGATGCGTACCTGCTGGTGGAGCAACTCCATCGGTACGCCGGCAGCGGCATCGAATGGCGCGAGTTGGTGGCTGCCGACGCCCAACGGCGGGTTTGGCTGGAGTGGTCCGGGGACGGCAACAACCTTTTCGTCACCGCGGCCACGGAACGCCGCCCGGTGGGGCTGGACGCCATCGGTTTGACCGAAGACGACCTCATCGCGCTGGACGAGGCGCACTCCATCGACAACGGCGTGGTGATTGAAGAGCGGCGTTATTCCTACCGCAACAGTTTCGAGGCGTTTTATTACCCGGGCGACCGTGCCGGCGAGGGAGAGGGTTTCTATATGTGGGAGTTCCTGGCGGACGATGGGCAGGATCTGCTGGCCATCACCAAGTTCGAAGGTCTCCCCTTTGAAGCCCACTTCAGCGAGATCATAGATCCGGACAGCGTGCTGCTGTATCCGGGAGAGCGATCAGAGACCCAGCGACGATTCGACTGAACGGGGAGAGCGCCAAGTGGACTTGCTGATTGACATACTGACCTACCTCCCCCGGGGGCTGATTTATGTGGCGCTGGGGCTGGTGGTATTGACCATCGCTAAATTGGCGCGGGACGCGGTGACTCGCCACCATATTGAGGAGGAGATCGTAGCCAAAAGCAACCTCGCGGTGGCGCTGCGCCTTTCGGGATACCTGGCCGGCGTCATCCTGGTTTTCCTCGGAGCCCTGTACCAGCCTTTGGGCGTTGGCGCTTACGGGGGCCTGGGAATTGACCGCGCTTTCGGACTGGAAGTACTGTGGGTTTTCCTGTACTCGCTGGCGGGAATCGTCGCATTGAACCTGATGCGCTTGGTTACCGACCGCCTGGTGCTGTACCGGTTTGAGCTGGAACGCGAGATAATCCAGGACCAGAACGTGGGGGCGGCAGCGGCGGAATTCGGCGTGAACGTCGCATCCGGCCTCGTTATCGCGGGAGCAATCGCCGGCCAGGGCGGCCCGTTGAACGCGCTGGCGTTCTTTGGACTCGGTCTCGTCGTCCTCGTCCTGTTCGCCCTGTTCTACGAATGGACCACCCCTTTCAACATCCACGACGAGATTGAGCGAGACAACCCGGCGGTGGGCATCGCCCTGGGCGGCAACCTGGTGGCAATTGGCCTGGTCACTTTCAAGGCGACATTCGGCGATTTCGTGGGTTGGCGGGAAGGCATCCTGGAGTTCGTCATTTACTCCGTGGTGGGCTTCGTATTGCTGTACGTATTGCGGCTGGCGGTGGACCTGGTGTTGTTGCCCCACACGCGGGTTTCGGAGCAGGTGGCGGCGGGACGCAACGTAGGCGTGGCCTTCGTGGAGACTGCGGTGGTGGTCAGCTCGGCGCTGATATTGCTCCTGGCAATCTAGCTCTGCTCCAACAGGCGACGCTGAATTTCAGCCCGCGCCTGGCGGTCGGCCGCCGCCTCGGCCCGGGCATCCAGCAGGGCGTAGCCATCCTCCATAATGGCCGTGAGAATTTCCTGGGGCGGCGGGGGCAGGTCGCGGTTGACCACCGGCTCCAGGAGACGGTCAAAAAACGCCGGGTCGCCCACCAGCTGCTGCCATTGGTCGGCGAAAGGGTCAAGGCTGCCGTCGTAGAGTCGCAGCAGGAACACGGCGCGAACCGGGTCCAGACCCTCGGCGATGATGGCCTCGACCCGCAAGTCGGCGCCGTGTCCGCTGTCAAACTCCGCCGCCCGTTCGTCCTCGTTCCAGCGGGCGTCCTTGAACAGATCGAAACCGTCGATCAACGCTTCGGTTTCCTCCAGCAATGCGCCGATCAGCCGGCGGCCCGTCTCTGCCACCTCGGAATGGTTCCCGTCGGCCGCAAGGCGCAGGCAGCGGCGGCGGTACAGACCGGACACCACCGGCCGGCATGGTTCGGACAGGGACGGGTCGGCGGGCGGCGGCGCCGCGCAGCCATGCTTGTCCACAAAGTAGAGCAGCGCGCACGACTGCATCCAATCCAGCAGTTGCTGCCGATCCGCGGCGTAACCCTGGGTTACCGCCCATTCCAGTGGTCGATAGGCGGGCAGCATCGTCAGCGTCAAGTCGGCGTCGCCGCCGCCAGCCCGGCGACACAAGGGTGGCAGTTGCAGGTGGGCGGACACCGGGTCGTCAGGATGGGCCGGCCGACCCCAGCCGCGCCCCGTGGCGAGGGACAGCCGGCAGAGCCCCGACCGCCATTGTTCCACCAGCGCCAGCAGCGCGGCGTAGCCGGCCGGCAGGTCGGGATTGGCCTTTCGGTCCAACCGGGCCTGGACCTCGGCTTGCCCGCCGGCGTCCTCGGGAAACAACCGCCCCAACAACCGGCGCAGGGTCAGACGACGGGTTTCGCCCGGCAACTCGACGTACAGGGTCGTGTCCGCCGGCAGTTGGTCCGTCCATGCCGATACGGTGAGACCGCCGGCGTCGGGGGCTCCCATTGGCTCAGGCCAGCCAGGCGGGGCGTGTTCCGCCGTCTCCATCGGAAGGGCTGCGGAAATGAACCCGGCCGCCGCCGCCGCTGAAACCGCCCAGGCTGCTGCTGCTCCGGGATATGGTCGATCCGCTTCCGCCCCCGATGGAGGAACTGCGCGAAATAGACGAGCTGCGGGTAAGTGTCGCGCTGTTGCGGAAGGCGCCGGAGGATCTCTGGGTCTGCTGGTAAGTCTGACGGCTGGAACTGACGCCCCGCCCGGCTTCCTGGTATCGGGAGCCGGCGAAGGTCTGCTGCCGGGAGGTGTACGTCCGGTTGCGGTTCAACTGGGTGTCGTAGCGACTGGAGCCGCGATACGAAGTCCGGTCCCGCCGGATGTCAGTCGCCCGGTCGGGAATCGTCTGGTAGAAGTAGGGACCCCGGTTCAGGCTGCTGATCAGCAGGTAGGTGAAGAGAAAGTCGCCAGCGCCGAAGTGACTGTGATAATAGGAATTGGCGTGATAGCCCTGCAATTGGTGCTGTTCGTCCTCTTTGATGATGGCAAAGAGCCGGTCGTCCGCCGCATCGTCGATCCGGTTGTTGGCGTCCAGGTCTTCCCAGCCTTCCAGGGTCAGACGGTCGCCATCCTGGCGGGCGCGGATCAGGATGATGCCGTCGCCTTCATAGATCTCGTTGACCCGACGCTCGAACTCGGTGGCGCTGCTGGACTGCTGGAACGCCAGCTGCACGTCGTCCAGGTTGATGCGGCCGGCCGCGCCGTCGGTAGCCGCCCACTGGTCGTAGGTGGGGCCGCTGGAGGAATCTCCACAGGCTGCCAGCAGGGGCGCGCCGGCCAACACGCTGCCGGCGGACATCGCCAGGGCCAATCGGCTGATTCGTGGCGACATATCGGTCAACTCCTTGGGGCGGGAAAGGGTCGGCAGGCGGGGATCAGGACACGAGCTCCGCTAGCCGCGGATCCACCGCCAACGGTGACGGCGGAGTGTGGCCGTTATCCGATGTGCCGGTCAATCCGGTGATGGGAAATGTCAACATTCGGTACACGAAACGATGGGAAACTTCGTCACGAAAGCGTTGCCAGGCATCGGCGGCGGCGATTATGTACTCGGCGATGGCTGTTTTCGGCGACCGCGCTTCCAACCGGGACGCGGCCGCCGCGTTCCTCAAGTTGTCCCGGTGATTTTCCCACAGTTCATCGCCGACTTGCAAAAGGAGCAATCGGGCCAACTCGCTGAACCGGGCCGCGCCCAATTGTTCCCGACGTTCCGCAAGCCGTCGCTGCAATAATTCGGCCAACGCGCTTCCCAGGTCATCCAGAGGATGGCCCCGAGCCGGATCAGCAGCTACGTCGTACCTGGCTCGCAATTCTGCCGCCAGGGAATCGAAGCGTCGGGCATAGTCGTCCCCGACGAGACCGGGAAAATGCTTGCGGGCGAGATCATCGGCGGCGGCCCCCGCCGCGTCGTCGGCCCACCGTACCAAACGGTCAGGCCGGGCGACGAGGGTCTCCTCCCGGATTTTATAGTAAGCATCGGCGTGGTTGTCCAACACGGCGGCGTATTCCAGCAAATAGGCCCGGGCGTTGGCTTCCTCTTGCTGAGTTTCCTCACGCCGCCGCCGCAACTGCCGTTCCAGCTCCGGCCCTTCCCAGCAAACGCGGCCGGCCGGATCCACCGTGGCCTTCCCGTACTCCAGGCCGGCCAGCCATCGGTCCGACCTCACGAGCAAGCTCCGGGTGGAGCCGAATGCGCCTTGCCGGCCGCTGCGTCCCTGTAGTTGCAGCGCAACCCGAGGCGAGTCGTTGAACTCGGCGCTGACCAGGTGGAAGCCCAGTCCGAATTCGAGCGCGACGGCCGGTGGCGGCGCCCGATTTGGCTGGCTGGAATGGATCGTCAATCGGTCGCCGCCGGCGCGCCGGATGGACAGCAATGGGTTCGCCGCAACTGACCGCGCCAGCAGGTCGGCTTCGGCGGAGGTATTGGCCCGAACGTCCACCGCCGCGCGGTCCGGGTCGGCGGCGATGATCCGTTCCAGCATGGAGACGAAACGTTTAAGCAGGCTCTGGTCCAGGCCGTCGGGCAGAACAACATCGGTGCCGCGACCGGCCATGTTGGTCGCCACGGTGACCGCGCCCGGCTGTCCCGCCTGACGCACGATGTCCGTTTCCTCCGGATTGGTGACGGCATTGAGCAGACGGTGCCCGATCCCGGCGTCAATCAGCCGTTCACTGATGACCTCCGACTGGGCCACCGTCCTGGCCGCCACCAGGACCGGGCGCCCCGAGCGGTGGCAGTGGCGCGCCTCGTCCACGACCGCGTCCAGTTGGTCTGCGGATTCAGCGTACACGCGAGTGGGCAGATCCCGGCGCAGCGTGTGGCGGGTTTCGGCAACCACGGCCACTTGCAAGCCGTACAGACGGCGGAATTCGTCGGTCGCTGCCGCAGCGGTGCCGGTCAGGCCCGCCAGGCTAAGATAGCGGCGGAGGAAGCCCGGGACACTGATCTCCCCAAGATTTCGATGGTCGGGGTGAATTGTCACCCCTTCTTTGGCTTCCACCGCCGGATGCAGCCCATCCTGGTAGTGGGTGTCGGGCCGGGGACGGCCGGTATCCCGGTCCACCAGCGCCACCCGGTCGTCGTCCACCACGTACTCGACGCCGCGGCGCAGCAGCAGGTGGGCCCGCAGCAGCTGATTCACCTGGTTAACCAGATTGACTCGTTGCGCGGCTCGGCGCGAACCTGGATTCAGGTCGTCGGTGTTCGTCGAGTACAAATCACCCAGACGAGCCTCCAGGAACGCTACGCCCTCGGGCAACAGGCTCAAGCTGCCTCTCTCGGCATCCACCGCGCAATACAAACCTGCTTCAACCTCCGGTCGGGGTTTGCCGGATCCGTCAGTATCAATGAAGGACCGCGCCCGGCGCCGGAGGCGTGAATGGGCCGCCGCTAGGCGAAGTATCTCTTCAGCGTCGGGTTGGGCCAGCATCGCCCGGGCCAACAGTATCGCCGACGCGTCGTCGGCCTGACCGCTTGCGATGCGTTGTTTCAGCTCGCGCCGGCATTCCTCCGCCAGCCTGGCTTGCTCCGCCGCGAGTTCCCGCACCGCCCGGTCGGCGCGAATTATCATACGCCGGCTGAGAACAGGCGCGCCGGCAATGACCATGGGAGTAACCGCCTCATCCAGCAGCGTCTGGTCCGCTTCGTCGATGATGGCGACGTCCAGCGGCCCCTGGATTTGCTCGTCCGGGGACATAACCATCCGGTCCCGCAGGTAGTCGAAGGCGAACTCGCGCAACGTACCGTAGATGATCCGATGGGTGTAGGACTCGCGGCGCTCGGGTCCGGCCATGTGTTCCAGCGCTGATCCGACGGTAAGCCCCAATGCCCGGTACACCGGCGCCAGCAGTTCACAGTCCCGGGCCGCCAGATAGTCGTTGGCGGTGACAACGTGGACGGCGCGGCCCAACAGACCGTAGAGCGCCGCCGGGAAGGCGGCAGCGACGGTTTTGCCCTCGCCGGCGGCCATTTCCACGACCCGGCCGCAGCACAGGTGTAAGCCGGCCAGCAGTTGCTGATCAGTGGGGCGAAAGCGCAATCCCCCAGCGTCGCCGGTTTGCCGGCGGCGGGCGGCTTGGTAAAACTCGGCCGGAAGGAGCAAATCACTTCCTGGGTAACGACCTCTCCCGGTGGATGCCAGCTTGCGGCGGGCGTCGGCGATGCTTGGCTCGTAGTCGGCATTGGGCAGGTCGAAGACTTTCCACAACCCCAGGCGGCGCCGGATGGTCTCGTCAACCACCGCGAACACGCGGACCAGCGTATCCTCGGGTATGGGATGGGAGGAGTAAGACCCTTCGTCCAGATCGCCGACGGCCTCGCGCAGTTCTCGGTCTGACCAGTTGGCGACGTTCCACTCACGCCGAGCCGACCGGATGCGTCGCAGGATCCGGTCTTCCTGCGAGCGAGGGCGTCGCATTACGGGCCGGCGGAGCCGGGGCGTGGGTAGCGGCTGCTTTTGAAACGAGCCGTCAAGCAACATGATACCAAGGGGCCTATGCTGATATGCTGGTGTCGCGCGTCCGCGGGTATCGGGCATATACTATTGCCACAGAAGCGTCCCACCATGGCTTTTTCTAACGAATTTAACGATTACACCGATGGGGAGACCCGGAATGTGGAGACAATGGCGCCAAAAGCGTCCGACCCATCGAACCAACTCCAGCCTCGCTTCGATGGGACACATTGGCTGTTCTTGGGGGTCGCTGCGTCCGGGATTATCGGCGCAGCAGCGGTATTCGTCATTTGGTGGGGTCTCGCGGAAAGAAGCCAAGGGGTAGTAGCGGCGGGAATCATACTATTTTTCCTTGTGATCCTCGTCTGGGGAGCGACTGCCACTGTCCTCACATATCAAGCGCTCAAGCTGCTGGTTCCGGCCGTTCTGGCCCTCTTGAGGAACAAAGACAAAGTCAGACTTGACGGCTGAAACGACGTATGGCGTCGATACGCACACCCGAATAAAGAACAGTATAGTCGGCGCCATGAGAATTATAAAATAGACCCACCTCGGCGGGTTGTCCGGGGGCCACGGCTGACGAGTTGCCCACCAAGCGCTGGGGGCTGCCGTAGTCCACAATCCCAAGCCAATCAATATCGCCGCCCCGGCGGCGAACTGGCCGGGCGGCTCACGCGTACCCACTTTCCCCAAACTGTCATTGCGAGCGCAGCGCGGCAATCTCGTCGAGGTAACGAACGGCGCTCTTGGAACGAGATCGCCATCCGCCAGCGGCGGACTTCGCTCCTCGCGATGACAAACTGGGCACGCGTGAGCCATTTTAGTAGCTTGCCAGAAGCAGGATTTACCGGATTTATAGGATGTACCGGATTGGGTGCGACGCTGCCGTCGGATGATCTCAATCCTGATAATCCGTCAAATCCTGGAAATCCTGCTTCTGACATTCCGCCCCCGGAAAGTGGGTACGCGTGAGGGCCGGGCGGCACTCGCAACAACAATTGGTAGATGTCCGCAAAAGTGATTTCCATCACGACGGCGGTACGATACCACGATCAGCGCCTCTCGCATCAGCAGACATGGGGGTAGTGGCTGGCCTTGCGCTCATGGCGATTGCCCTTCACCTGAGGACGCGGCGGGCGGTTTCAGGGCGATTACGGCCAGGCCGGACCGGTGGCCCGGACCATCCCACCAGTCGTAGCGAGTGATCAGGTTGTCCCGCGCTGCCAGCAGGCGCGCCGCTGCCGCCGGGTTGTCGGCGCCGAGTTCCCGGCCTACCGGCCCGTCCAGATCCCAGTCCGCGCTCACGTCAACCCGAAAACCGGCGATTCGGCATAGTTCCTCATACCGTTGTTTGGAACGCCGGAATTCTCCTTCGCTGCGGTAGGGCAGCGGCATCACGTAGCGCCGTTCCGACAGGTAGAGACCAAGTTCGTTCTCGAAAACCTGCACTAGGTCAGCGTCGTCCAACCAACCTTCCAAGGCGAAAAACAGGTTTTGTGGAATGTCCGGTTCGACCCGGTGATAGTAATAGTCTTCCGTTTCCGCCACCATCCGCACCGGCACGCCGGGGCGGTTTCCGGCCGCGTGGTTGGTCAGGAAATCCGGGCGCAACAGCCGGTGGGCCGCTTCCCCCCGGAGAAAAAGGAAAGGAATGTTGCCGTTGGTAGCGTCCACCAAAAGAGGCTCGCCATCCACCCAGTACAGCAGGGCGGCGTGTTGCCAGTAACGCATATGGCGCTGCGCGAAGCGGAAATCGAAGGTGTTAAGCATTTCGCGCAGGCGGTCAGTGGGAAACGGCCCGGGCGCATTGGGACCGCCCAGCAGGTATTCCGACTCCAATTGGTAGTGGTCGGTGAGGAACTTCAAAGCCGGCACCTTCTCGGCGCAGATCCCGCCGGCGCCGGCGGCAATGTTGCGCACCGTTTCATCGCCAGTTTTGAACCGCAACCCGCCATCACAGAAACGCGAGTAGTTCTCGAAATCACTGTTCCAGATGCGCAACGCCAAGGCTCGGATCAACTTGCGTTGGCGGCCGGGGGTATCCGCCCGCAACACCGGTTCGCTTTCTTTCGGACCGTAGGCCGCAGCCACGGCGTTGCGGACGAAGTCTTCATAAAAATGCGGATCGTGGTTCCAACGGCGCCGGTGAAAGCCGGTCCAGTTGCGATCATAACCGGCGTCAGTGCGTTCGACCGCCACATCGATCAATTCCAGTGGAACATCGCCGGCCACCGCCGACTGGATCAACGCCGGCTGGGCGAGGCCGGCCGGCCGGCCCTCCTGGAGAAACTTCAGGCCCGCGAAGATGTTGGTGAGCCGGCCGGAGTCGTCGGAGCGGTACACCAGATCCTGCAAGTTCCGCAAGGACAGCAGACCGTCAATCGTAACCGCCCCGGTCCGAATCAGGTGGTCGTCGTTGGGCGCGTCTCTCAAGTAGCGTTCCAGCAAACGACCCAACGGGGCCTCGCGGTCGGCGGGGCAGTCCAGCCGCAGCGCCGCAGTTCGTCCGGAAACGCTATCCGTAATACGCAGGATCAGGGATGGCGGCATGGCAAAGGGGCGGGCATCCCCACCAGCTTCGAGAGGTGTCGGCAGCGAAAATGAAATGCACCATACCAACCTTTGGTGCTGGTTTGAGTGGATTTTGAAAATGCCACGAGGTTCCACTATGCTGTGAGTTGACACTCTCCACAGCGGAGGAACCCCGCGAACATCGTCGATTTTATCACCGACCCCGTATCCAGTACGGGGTGACGTTACTGTACTCCCAGATAGACGACGCCCTGAGCGACGCTCCCCAGCATCCCCAGGCTGTCCTCTCAATCAGCGAGTTGGTCACCATCGGCGTCCTCTACGCCATCAAGAACAGCCTGCCCCGCTCACGCGTACCCACTTTGTCATTGCGAGGAGCGTAGTCCGCCTCTGGCGGATGGCAATCTCGACGGGTGAGCGATGTTTGCTCCGGCGACGAGATTGCCACGCTGCGCTCGCAATGACAGTTTGCGGAAAGTGGGTACGCATGAGCCTGCCCCGTGCTTGACACGGGGTCAGCCGCCGCCGCTTCCATGCTTGGCTCAAAGACGACTATAGCCTGCCCCTGGCTTGAACAGGGGGCGACCTGTTCCCTCCGCCTGCGGCGGACCCGAACGCAGCCGCCTCTTCCGCCGGCTGGAGCGGCAAGCCTGCCGGACCGGCCGCTTCCTGGCCCCGCCCACCGTCCTGGGCGTGGCCGACAGCTACGGCGTCGGATCTTTGACCAATCACTGGGCCACCCGGTGCGCTCGGGACGGAACCTCCACCAGGTGGGCAAAAAGGGCAAGTCCAATCATCGCTGGATCCGGGGCGGCAAACTCGGCATCACGCTCAACCAGTTGGGGCTGGTCGTCGATTGGGATTGCGCCACCGCCCCGATTTTTGACCAGTCCGCACGATCAGCGGTTCCTGCCCCTGCTGGCCAACTACGACGGCGCGATGATTGTCCTGACCGACACCGGGTTTCACCGGGCGACAGGGGAGATACCGCCGGAGTTGGGCAATTTGGATAACGTGGAACCTCATGCGTACCCACTTTCCGCAAACTGTCATTGCGAGCGCAGCGTGGCAATCTCGTCGCCGGAGCAAACATCGCTCACCCGTCGAGATTGCCATCCGCCAGAGGCGGACTACGCTCCTCGCAATGACAAAGTGGGTACGCGTGAGAACGTGGAACTGCTAGACCTCGCCAACAACCAGTTGACCGGGGAAGTACCGCCAGAGTTGGGAAAGATGAGCAACTTGCTAAGCCTGCACCTTGAAAACAACCAGTTGACCGGGTGCATACCGACCAGCCTCGAATTCGTACTACAGGTCTCAACCGGCTTGCCGTGCTAATCGGCCAGCAAGAGGACCGTTGCAACGGCTGTCGCAGTGAGTTTCCATTAGGCATCCTGGAGGTTGTCCACATCATTCCTCAATCCCACAGCGCCGCCGACACATCGAAAACCTCCAACTGCTCTGCGCTCACTGCAATCGCGTCAACGGCAGCCGCTCCCAGGAATATCTAGCCGCCTGCCTCCGTGAAATGAACATCGCCACGTAAGGAGATAATCATGCCTAACGCCGTCAATGGCTAAAGCATCAGGGTTCCTCAACGATTACAGCCAGATTACCTGGGACGGTCTCCAGCATCGTTACAGGAAGTACCATCGCATAAGGAGTTGGTGGGACGCCAACTGGTTCCCGGCCATCGTAGCCGGTGCAACGATTGTGACCGGCACCGCTATTGCCGTAACCTCGATCCTGGCGCTCCTTTTGCCGCCCAATTGCCCATCGTAATTATATGGCGTGCCAGCACTGGCACGCTTACCCTTGACCACCAACTCCCCAATCAAGAAAATCACCTAATCCCGTGAATCACAGTTTAGACAATCTCCAACTCGCCGCAACGCCAATCCCAAACCAAAATCATCCCGTCCATCCTGTGAATCCATGCAAATATAGCCTCACGCCTCCCGCAGCCGCCGCGACAGCAGGCACAGGAACACCGCCGCCGAGCCGGCGATCCCCAGGTACAGCGCCGTCAGCGGCGCGCCGATTTGCGTAACCATCCAGCCGTTCAGCGCGCTGGCCGGAAAGTGCGCCTGTATCGCCAGCACCCGCATCCCGCCCATGCGCCCGCGAAACTCGGGATCCGAGTTCCCCATCAGCACCGTCATCACCAGCACCAGCGAGACGGAGCGCCCGATACCGGTCATAACCTTGATGGCCATGGCCACCGCCAGCGCCGCGCCGTAGGGGAGCAGCCCCGGCAGGGTCAGCATCGCCGCGGCGAACAGGATCATCGAGCCGTGCCAGCCGCCGTTGACCGCCCACACCAGCCACCACCCTTGCCGCCGCAGGTTCCCCAGGCCGGCCACCGCCAGCGATCCCAGCACCGCGCCGGCTCCCATCGCCCCGTTGAGCAGCCCCAAAGCCTCCACCCCGCCTTGCAGGGTCTCTTTGGCGAAGATGGGCATCAAAGCCGTGGAAAAGGGAAAGCCGGTTACGTTGTACATGGTGGCGATGAGCAGCGCCATGAACAACTCCTTGCGCTGCCAGACGTGGCGCAATCCGGCGGCGACGCCGATGATGATTTGTCGCGGCGTGGTGTTGCCCACGGTGGTGTTGCGGGTTCGCACCATCAGGGCCATCACGCCGCCCACCACGTACAACGCTCCGATGAAACCGAACAGTCCGGCCGGAGTCAGCGGCGTGAACAGAAAACCGCCCACGATAGGCCCCACGAACTGCGTGAGATTTTGACCGAAACCCAGCATCGCCACGGCGTTGGTGAGCCGCTCCCGGGGCACGGTATCGATGAGCAGCGCGTTGGTCACCGGCAGCTCGATGGTGCGGAACGCGCCCCCGCCGATGATGACGACGAAAATCATCCAGACTTTCAAGCCGTCGGTCAGCAGGAGCAACATCAGCAGGAAGGCCAGCGCCGCCGCGATGAACTGCACCGCCGCCATGATGAGGCGCCGCGGCAGCCGGTCCACCACCGCGCCGGCGAACACCGACAGGAAGGCCAAGCCCAGGGCTGACCCACCGGCCAACCCGACCAGCAGCGGGTCGCCGGTCAGCTCCAGCACAATCCAGAGCACGGCGATGATCTCCATCTGCCGGCCCGCCATGGCGATGTTGGCGGACACCCAGACCAGCGAAAAATCCCGCCGCCGGAACGATCCGAAAGTCTCGCTCGCCCGCGCGCCTAGCAGTATGGCCAACTCTCTAAACCCTCACTCGCAAACCGGCGGTGATTATAGCATCGGAGATTGATCTGGCTTGTGTCATTGCGAGGAGCGCAGCGACGTGGCAATCTCGTGTTGCGAGCTATTGGCATCGGGTGCTTGCCTACGGCGGCGAGATTGCCGCGCTGCGCTCGCAATGAATATAGGTAGGGAGGAAACCATGTTCAAGATTACCCCAATCCATCCCGGTGAACACCTGGCCGAAATCCTCGAGGAACTCGGCATTACCCAATACCGTCTGGCTAAAACCATCGGCACATCACCAAGGCGCATCAACGAAATCATACACGGCAACCGCGCCATCACCGCCGATGCCGCCCTGCGCATTGGCAAAGCGCTGGGTATGTCGCCCGAATACTGGTTGAACCTGCAAAGGATGTACGATCTCGACGTGGCTCGCGCCGCCACCGACGTCAACGCCATCGATCCATTGGTGGAATGACCGCCGCGCCACCGACCCGCCAACCCCGCGTGTTACAATCCCGCTGAATATGCGCGCTCGTTTTGGGAGGCTTTGCAATGGAAATCGGCGTCGGACTGGACCACACTTTGGGCATGAATTGGGACGACCAGGCCAACCTGGCCCGCGAGGCGGCGGAGCTGGGCTACGAAAGCATCTGGACGCCCGAGAACATCGGTACCGATTCTTTCCAGGTCTGCGCCCGTCGCTGGCAGGCCAGTTGCGACGTGGTGGAGGGCGGCCTGACCACGGGCATCGGCGTGTCGCCGGTGATGTACCGCACTCCCATCGGGTTCGCCATGTCCGGCGGCACCCTGAGCCAGCAATCGGGCGGCAAGTTCATCATGGGCATTGGCGCCGGCAGCGCCTACCGTCCCGCCAACCGCCGGGATCTGGGCTTCCCCCGCGTGTCCGCCCTGAATCTTATGCGCGACTATCTGACTACCCTGCGCGGCCTGGTGCGCGGCGAGCGCGTCAGCTACCAGGGCGAGTACATCAACTACAACAACATCCGCATGGCCATCCGACCCGCTCCCAACACTCCCGTCTATCTGGGAACCCTGGGGCCGGAGATGCTGCGGCTGGCCGGCGAACTGGCCGACGGCGTGTGCCTCAACTGGTGCACCCCGGAGCAAATCGCCTGGAGCCGCGAGCGCATCGCCGAGGGCGCCGAGCGCGTGGGCCGTGACCCCGCCGAGGTCAAGGTCGTCGAGTACATCCGCATCTGCGTTGACGAAGACGAGGACATAGCCCGCCGCGCCTTCGCCAAAAACTGCCTGGGCTACCCCCTGGGCGCGGCCGTGCCCACCGAGCGGGAGCGACAGTTCGGCTACCGCGCCCACTTCGAGCGCATGGGCTACACCGAAGACCTGGCCGGCGCCGACGCCATCCGCGCCCGGGGCGGCGACATGGACGAGGTAGCCGACGCCTACCCGTCCGAATCCCTCCTCGCCGTCGGCTACTACGGCCAGCCCGACGGCGCGGCCGCCGCCTTCGCCAAGCTGGCCGAGGGCCTGGACGTGGCCCTGGTGCGCGTCATCGCCGCCCGCCCCGAAATCGCCTCCACCCAGGCCGTGATGCACGCCTGCGCCCCGGAGCGGGTGCGGGCGGCGACGGCGTATTAGCCGTAAAGAAAAGTGCTGTTGGCGGTCGTTTCGGTTGCCGTCTCTGCAATGACCGCCATCGCAGCGTCACACCTGTCTGGCTCTAGCCCATGAAGTACGAAAGCACTCATGGGAATGGAAGGGAAGCGATTATGGGGTAACTACAGCCGTGCGCTGGTCTATTGCATGCACCAATTCGCTTACGGCATCGCAAAGCCTGCGAAACGAACGCGACTTGCCGTGCGTCAGATCAAGATCGATATGGTACGTGAGCGGCCCTTGGTCCTCCGTTTCTTTATATGCTCGGTCACCAGGCATTCTTTCATTGAGCCATCCTTTAGCTCCTCGGATGCCTTCAACGTTATCGGGAGCGTGTTCCGCATTCGATATGCCCAGCCTATCCCTGATGGTTTCACCGGTACAATCGGTAAGGTTGGATATGAACCACGTTTCATATTCGCTTTTGGCGTATACGATCGCAACCGGCACGTCGAGGTTCAGTGCGGCTGCTCTGGCAGCTAGTTTGCCCGCCTGCTCAACGGGGCACTGTTCGTCAGCATCCACAATCACTATGATCGCGTCGCAACTGTCGATGATTGCGTACCTCAGGAACTGTTCAAATTTCTTCAGGAGATTCGGCTTTCCGTTAGCCGGTTTGGCCTTGGACGCCTGGATGTCATACCGACCAAAGCGTTCCCCAAGAATACGCCGCAGCAGGCCCGGTACTGCGGCGACATCCCCATCCCCTTCCACGATTGAGGCTATGCTCGGCATACCGTTCACCTTGTGGCCCCGAACTGTTCAAGTTCCCCCATTCGATGCAACTCACCAGGAGAAAAAAGGTGCTGTGCGACGGATGCCTTCTGAGATTCCGACACCAAGTTGATTCGCGTTGCACCGCCGGCCAGTTCGACGATACGTACCGGCTCAACGTCGCGGAAATCCGTGATTCTGTCAACCAGTTCGGGACTATGCGTGGTGATGATTAACTGGCAACGCTGTGACGCTTCTTTCAGCACGTCGGCCAGAGCGGTCAACGCTCCCGGATGGACGGTTAGTTCGGGTTCTTCTATACCGATCAGCGGAAGAGGTCGGGGTTGGTGCATACTGGTGAGTAGTCCCAGCAAGCGGATCGTCCCATCGGACTGATGTGCAAGGTCCAGCCAACCTCCATCTTGCATATCCTCATGCTTGAGCCTCACCACCAGATATCCGCCAACCGAGGTTACTTCAAGGTCGGATACTCCGGGAACTAAGAGGGCTAATGACCTTTTGAGTCGGGCAAACGCACCGTAGTGCTCCCTTTCCAAACTGCGGAGGACGGATGCCATATTTCCGGCATCTTCATCCAACGGGTGCGGATTGCTTAATGCTTGCGGTTCTCGGATAGTATTGGGAAATATGTGATAGTACCTAGTTAGCGCGATGCGTGCCAACATGATATCGAGGACGCGGGCCATGGTAGCGATAGGCTCAGCACTTTCCCCTGCATTTGGTGACCTCTCAAATCTCCAAGCCCGTGCTATCCGCCGCAGAGACAAGTCGGTAACGTCCAATTCCATCCCGTCGTCCCCGTCTTGCCGGAAGCGAGTGCCCGAGCAAATATATTGTTGTCGCAATTCGGGAGATGTCATTCGTCCGTTTTCCATGCTGAACACAACAGGTTCTTTGTGGTCTGCGTTATCTGACTCCACAGTGGCCTGCTCTCGTTTTACTGTGTAGCCGCCGTAGGGTTCGCTAGCAAGCGTGAAACTGTAGTCGATTTGGAACCTGTACGGGAGGCGCAGAACGGGACCTATAGTTGCCGTGATCCCGATTTCCATCACGCTGGGCCGGGTGCCGGAAGTACGTCGGAGGATAGCGTCAAACCCCTGGCGCAAGGAAACTGCGGCTTCCAAATCAAACCGAAGTGCGTCTTTTACGAACCTCAGGATGTCCAGCACGTTGCTTTTCCCCGAAGCGTTGGGCCCGACGAGCAGGGTTATCGGGTCTAGTTCCAGAGAAGCGTCGGCGATGCTGCGAAAATTCTTGGCCCAAACTCTATCAATCGTGAATCTACGGGCACGTTGAGAGGTAACCATGATGACCCTCCACTGTATCAGGCTTTATGGTGGCCCAACGTACACCCCGAAAGTCCAAACGTCAACTCGATGATGTCTAATGACTTTCCCGTGTCCCAAAGCGTACTAAAATAGACAACCAACCAACCTTGCACCCCCACGGGAGGCCCCCAATGCACGTCGGAACCGCTACCATCTTCCAGAACCCCGGCAAGTTCACCTCCGACTACCGGGTGTACCGGGACGAACTCCGTCTCGCCGACCTGGCCGAGCCGCTGGGCTTTCAATCCATCTGGGGCGTGGAGCACCACTTCACCGACTACACCATGTGCCCCGACGTGCTCCAGTTCCTCACCTACATGGCTGGGCGCACCACCGACTTGCAATTGGGCAGCATGGTCTGCGTCCTGCCCTGGCATGACCCGGTGCGCGTCGCCGAGCAGGTGTCCATGCTGGACAACCTCAGCGACGGGCGGTTTATCCTGGGCGTGGGCCGCGGCCTGGCCAAGGTGGAGTACGACGGTTTTCGCGTCGATATGAACGAGTCCCGCACCCGTTTTATCGAGTCCGCCGAGTGCCTGCTGGCCGGCCTGGAAAGCGGCTTCTGCGAGTTTGACGGCGAGTACATCAAGCAGCCCCGTCGGGAAATCCGCCCCAACCCCTTCCGCAGCTTCAGGGATCGCGCCTACGCCGCCGCCATCTCGCCGGAGAGCAGCCGCATCATGGCCCAGCTGGGCATGGGGATGCTGGTCATCCCCCAAAAGCCCTGGGACGAAGTGGAGCGCGACCTGTCCAACTACCGCGCTGCCTGGCAGGAGAGCCATCCGCCTACGGCGGACGCCGCCAGCCAACCGCCGGCTCCCGTGGTGGCTTGCTGGACCTTCTGCCACGAGGACGCCGACTACGCCCGCGACATGGCCCGCCGTTACATCGGGGGCTACTGGCACACGGTCATGGACCACTACGAGTTCAAGGCCGACCTGCACAAGGACATCCAGGGCTACGAATACTACGGCAAGGTGGCCGAGAAGATGTTCGACTACGGCGACGACGAGGTGGTGGACTTCTTCGTCAACCTCCAGGTCTGGGGCACTCCCGAACAGTGCTACGACAAAATCATGCAAATTCGCCAGCGCACCGGCCACGACACCTACGTCGGCGTCTTCAGCTACGCCGCCATGCCCTACTCTGACGCCGAAGCCAGTATGCGCCTGTTTGCAGCGGAGGTGATGCCGGAGCTGAAGGCTCTGCCGCTGGGAGCGGCTTAATTTACATCGATGAACGGGATTCCCCGCCGGTTTGCTACAATGCCGCCACGCCACGCCGCAAGGAGACTGGACTATGGTCACGCGAACCCATCAAGGCCCGTTCACCTACGCCGACTACCTGCAAACTCCCGATGACGTCCGCTACGAACTTATTGAGGGAGAGCTGATTATGGCGGCAGCCCCATCCATTGCACACCAGCGGGTTGCGCGCGATTTCGGCGCTGTGCTCTGGCCCTTTGTCAGGGATAACAACCTGGGCGAAATCTTCTATGCGCCCACGGACGTGTATTTTTCCGATACCAACGTGTTTCAACCCGACCTGCTGTTCGTGTCGGCCGCTCGGGCCCACATCATCACCGACGACAACATCCAGGGCGCGCCCGACTTGGTCATTGAGATTGCCTCGCCAAACACCAAAGACGACGACCGAATTCGCAAGCAGCGGATTTACGAGCGCTCCGGCGTGCTGGAATATTGGCGCGTCCATCCCATATACCAAACCGTCGAGCCGCTGCGTCTGGAAAACGGCCGCTTCGTGTCCGTGGGCGTCTATGGCCCCACGGACACCCTAACCACACCGTTATTGCCGGGGCTCGTGATTAATCTGAGCGAGATATTCGGCCGATGACGTTCCAACTCCGCCCCTACCAGCGCTCTCTCCTCCACCAGGTTCAGAACGCGCTGGCCACCAACCCCAAAGGCCGCCTGATGCTCCAACTGCCCACCGGCGGCGGCAAGACCGTCATCGCCGGCACCCTGCTGGCCGACCGGCTGCAAGATGGGCGGCGCAAGGCCGTCTGGCTCACCCACCGCAAGGAACTGGCCGAGCAGACGCGGGGAATGCTCACCAACGCCGGCGTGTCCGCCATCACCAACGTGAACTGGACGCCCGGCGAGGACGCGCCGTACATGGCCGGCGGCGTGGTTATCCTGATGGCGCAAACCGTAGCTCGTCGCACCGATGACCGCCGCGCAATTAACCCAAAAGTCTGGAACCGCTACGACGCCAACGACCTGCTGGTAATCGACGAAGCGCACCACGCCGCCGCACCGGGCTGGGAACGCGCCATGCAGCAATGGCCCGGCCCCATCGTCGGCATGACCGCTACACCCTGGCGGCTGTCGGAAAAGGAAGGGTTTAACCACCTCTTTGGCGGCCTGCTCTGCGGCCCGCAGACCGCCGACTTGCAAGCTCTGGAAGAGCCGGCCCTATGCCAGGCGCGAGTGTTCATACCGCCGCCGGAACAGCGCATCGCCGGCGGCGCCGTTGACCGCACCGGCGACTACACTGAACGGGGAATAGAACAGGCCAACCGGGATAGGCCCGACATTATGACCGCCGGCGCGCTGGCCTTCTGGCAAAAGCACGCCGCCGACCGCCCTACCATCGCCTACGCCGTGTCCGTTGACCATGCTAAAAACCTGGCCGCTGTGTTCAACGACGCTGGAATCCCGGCGGACGTCATTCTCGGCCAAAATAACCAGACAGCCAGAGAGCGCGATAAGGCTATTTCTGGTTTCAGAGACGGCAGCATAAAGGTGTTGTCTAATGTCGAAGTCGCCAATGAGGGGTTCGACCTGCCCGACGCATCTTGCGTTATCATAGCCCGCCCCACCATGAGCCTCGCGCTATACTTGCAGATGGTAGGCCGTGGCCTCCGCCCCAAACCCCACGGCGGCGACTGCCTGATACTGGATTTGGCCGCAAACTCGGTTACCCACGGATTACCCGAAGCCTACCGGGAGTGGTCACTGAAACCGCGCGGAACGCAGAAAGACGGCGGCGAGGCTCCGGTGGTAGTGTGCCCGAAGTGTGGCGCGGCATCGCCGGCCGCCAGCCACAACTGCCGAGTCTGCAACCACTCATTCGGCAAAGACTGCAACCGTTGCGGGCGGTGGCGTTCGCATCAACGCTGGCAATACGAAAAACATTGCGGCGACGCCCACCAACACGTCTGCGACCTCTGCCACATCGACGCCCACATCCAGGCCCACCTGCCCGTAATGCCGCCGCTGGACCAACTGGTCAACCTGTCTGTACCGGAGTACGAAATGACGTTCCCCACCGACATTGAAATCGACGACGACCTAGCCAACCGACTGTCTGCGCTGTTCCGGGAACTGCTGGAAACGGAGCGGGAGAGCATCGCCGGGGCGGACGATGCGCGACGGAACGAACTCCGTCTGTTCATTGAAATGCGTGAGGCGGAATTGGGAGATGACGACGAACTGGATACGCTGTTCGGCAAACACATAGCCGGCTTGCCGGAAACGGAACGTCCATATAACCGGGCGCAAGAAAGTCGTATGTTCGGCGAATGGGAGGATAATCTTCGGTCAGAGTTGGACGACTGGCAAAACGAACTGACCGAATTGGAAGCCCGTGCGGTTGACAAGCGAGTGATTTTCAACAGTGCCAGTAGCAAAGTGGCGTACTTACTGCGCCGTGCAGCGGAAAGTGCGGAACTGTTGCCTGACTACGCCGGCGGTGATCGAGTGCTATCAGCGGCCCGCTTTGGACAGCTACAGTCAACTGGCATTTCCTCGCCAGCAACTTTACGCACACCAACCAACGGCGCAACGCTTCCAATTACTCTGGCCCCCTCACCGGAAGCGGATTTCAAAGATGCTCTGATGCGCACAAAACGAGCGTGGATCATAACGACTTACCAAGACGGGCGTGAAGACGTGAGTCTTTGGAAGGCTGACAAGATTTCAGCATCATCCAGCATTATCCCCAACCTGAGGAGCCGACCAAGATTCAGGCAAGGAGCGTGGCAAGAAAATGGCATTGCGAGTGTGAGAGTGTGCATCGATCACCCTAATGCGTCACCTGCGACGCCGCAGGGCAGGTCGGAACCCAAGCGTTTTTACATCGTCTCCAAGCTGGACTTTGTACAAAAACTAGAAAAATGAAAGCGGCAGGGTAAGCTGGTTTGACCCCACAACTCACCGTAGGTCAATTCGTGCTCACCCTGCCCGATGCCATTGTAACTGTTCTCTTTCCCTTCGCCATGCTGTTCCAAAACCGAACCTGGCAAAAGGCTCAGGTCCTATTGGTCGGCGCGATCCTGACGCCGGGCCAGCGCACAGTGGCCGCGGCGTTGCGGGTCATGGGCCTCAGCGGCGACCGCAACTATGCCCGCTACCATCACGTGCTGAACCGGGCGGCGTGGTCGCCCCTTGGGGCGTCCCAGGTCTTGCTCAGGTTGCTGCTTCAACATCTCGACCACGGCGACGGTCCGCTGGTGTTCGGTATCGACGAAACCCTGGAGCGTCGGCAGGGTCCAAAGATCAACGCTCTGGGTGTCTACCGAGACGCCGTGCGTTCCAGCCGCAGCTATACGGTCAAGGCCAGCGGGTTGCGCTGGATCAGTTTGATGTGGCTGGGACGCATCCCCTGGGCGGGACGGTTCTGGGCCCTGCCCTTGCTCACCGCGCTGGCGCCATCGGAACGCTATCACCAAAGGCAGGGACGCCGGCACAAGAAACTCACCGACTGGGCTCGCCAGATGATCCTGCTGCTGCGCCGCTGGCTGCCCCATCGCCCCCTGGTGGTGGTGGGCGACAATGGCTATGCCGTCCTGGACTTGCTCTACTTCTGCCAGTCCCTCCATGAACCCGTAACCCTCATCACCAGGCTGCGCCTGGATGCCGGTCTCTACGATCCCGCGCCACCCCGTCAACCGGGCCAAACCGGTCGCCCTCGGGTCAAGGGGGCACGTCAACCCACCCTCAAGCAACGCCTTGACGATCCCGAGCTGCTCTGGGACACCGCGTCGGTGTCCTGGTACGACGGCACCATGCGCACGCTGGAACTGGCTTCGCAGACCGCCCTCTGGTACCACCCCGGCAAACCGCCCGTACCCATCCGCTGGGCGCTGGTCCGAGACCCCAAAGGTGAACTGGACACTCAGGCCCTGCTCTGCACTGATGAGTCGGTCGCCCCAGTCCAGATCCTGGAGTGGTTTGTGCTGCGTTGGCAGCTGGAGGTCACTTACCAGGAAGTACGGGCTCACTTGGGCGTGGAAACTCAGCGCCAATGGTCGGATCGCGCCATTGCCCGCACCACGCCCGTCCTGATGGGTCTGTTTTCCTGGATCGCCCTGGCGGCACACTCGCTGCAACAAGAGAGCCCCATCACCCAGCGCACGGCGGCCTGGTACGCCAAACCCGCCCCCACTTTCGTGGATGCCATCGCCCTGGTGCGACGCCACCTGTGGCTGGCTTCGGACAGTTTTTCAATGTCGTTATCCGACTGTGACCGGGGAAAACCCGTTCCCGAATTGTACGCTCGGCTTATCGATTCCCTCGCCTACGCCGCTTGAACGTACAAAGTCCAGCCAAGGCAAACGGCATATTCGCGGAATGCGACGTTTACAGCAAGGATCGGATTATCGTTCTGGCTGGTTCAACCGCTACCAAACGTGAACTCCACGAGACCCGCAAAGCATTCATAAAGAGGAAGAACGAGCTAATTGCGGATGGCACATTGAAAGATGACGACCAACTGTACAAATTTACAAAAGATAGCGAATTCAAAGCTCCTCGCAGTGCTGCTAACCTTGTTGCGGCTATTGTATTGGGGAATAGTGGTGCTGGACAGGGATTGCATCTTCTGAAGGATGCCGGAGGCATTACTTTTGGGCAGCACTTCCCGTAGGGGCCGATACGCCGTATGCGTTACAATCAGAACGTTCGCAGTCCATAGTGCCTGAGTAGGAGGAGGCCCACCATGCTCAAAACCATAAAAGCCCGTTGCGTGAACGGCGCGCTGGTACCGTTGGAACCGGTTGAGCTCCGCGAGGGCGACGAATACCTGATAACCTTTGACGCTCGACCTCCGCTGTCCGACGAGGAAAGGCGGCGGTTGTTGCGTTCCACTGCCGGCGCGTGGCGGAAACACGACGAGTATTGGGAAGAAACGCAACGGATGCTTTACGAGGCTCGCCGGCTAGGTTCGCGTATCCCTCCGGCGGACTAACCAGTCAAGATAGGACTCACGCAGTTGAGCGCGGAATTTTATCGATAGCAATACTGACGTCAGTAAAAAATTTCCCTTTGCGTCTCTGCGTCTTCGCGCCTTTGCGTTAAATTGCCTGGCGATAACCCAACTGCGTAACTCCTATCAAGATAAGGAAAGCATCCACCATGACCGACCAACAGAAAGCCGAACTCGCCGCCCTGGCCGCCATGTCCGACGACGAGATTGACACCAGCGACATACCGGAAGTCACGGACTGGTCTAACGCCAAACGCGGCGTGATTTACCGACTCACCAAGCAGCGGATTACGCTGGACCTGGACGCCGACGTAATCGCCTGGTTCAAGTCCAACGCCCCAACCGATATTGACTGCCAGACGCACATCAACCTGGTGTTGCGTGAACACGTGCGGCGCGAAAAGGCCCGCAACCCTACCTCACCCTGATTGCGTCCCGCCACCCTATGCTTCCTCGCCCCAACCCAGGGAAAGCCATTCGGCAGGCAGCAGCCGTTCCCCGGCGGGGTCAGCTATTCTCATGCTTACTCGCTTTCGTAGATCGTCAGAATCAGGATTTGCCGGATTTTAGGATAAACAGGATTGAGTTGGCTGGGCCGAGGACGGCAGCAATCCTGAAAATCCTCAAATCCGGCAAATCCTGCTTCTGACAATTGGCGATTCTAGCGCGCCGGCCCAATCCCGCCTACAATGACGGTGTGAATAAACCCGTTTCGCTCGCCGCCGTCCGCAATCCTGTCTCAATCAAACCTATCCCGTCCATCCGGTTCATCCCTGTAAAGCAAATTGCCGCCGCCAACCCCGCGAGGCCCGCCATGACCACCAGGCCCAACAAACCCCAGCAGAAACCCATGCCCGACCCGCCCCAGCTCCGGCAGCCCACCATCGAAGAGGCGCCCCACCTCTACGAGGACGGCGTATTCTTCCCGTCGGCGGGCCTCCCCGGCATGACGCCCGACCCGCCGCTGTACCATCCCACCATCGAAGAAGCCCCTCATCTCTACGAGAACGGCGTTTATTTCCCCGAAACGGACGGTATGCCCTTGCCTGACGCGCCTGAACAAGAACGCGAATACCTGAACGTGAACGTCACCTTGAAGGGACACTACGCCAACCAGCCCAATACCTTCGTCAGCGGCAACACCTTCGTCTATTATGACCCCAGCAATTCCCGGCGTAACATAGCTCCGGACTGCTACGTGGTGTTTGACGTGGACGTGGACGCCCTCCTTGAGATCAACCGGTACCGCATCTGGGCCGTGGGCAAACCGCCGGACTTCGCCCTGGAAATTGCCTCTACCCACACCTCCCACATCGACCTGGGCCCCAAGCGCGAACTCTACGCCATCATCGGCATCGGCGAATACTGGCGCTACGACCCCAGCGCGAACAGCCGGCATTACGGCGAGCCCCTGGTGGGGGAGCGTCTGGTTGACGGTGAATACCAGCGCCTGCCGGTAGTCCCGGACGCCGAAGGCCGGCCCCGGGGTTACAGCCCAACCCTGGGGCTGGATTTGGTGTGGGAAAACGGCGTCCTCCGCTTCTACGATCCCGCGACGGGCGAGTGGCTGAAAACCTACGACGAGGAACGGGAGGCGCGGGAAGCCGCCCAGGCCCGCGCCGAAGCTGCCCAAGCCGCCCAGGAATCCGCCCAGGCCCGCGCCGAATCTGCCCAAGCCGCCCAGCAATCCGCCCAGGCCCGCGCCGAAGCTGCTCAAGCCGCCCAGCAATCCGCCGAAGCCCGCGCCGAATCTGCCCGAGCCGCCCAGCAATCCGCCGAAGCTCGCGCCGACCGAGCGCGGGCCGCCAAAGAAGCCGCCCAGACTCGCGCCGAGGATGCGCAGGCCGAAATCGAAAGCCTCCGCGAACAACTGCGTCGCCTACAGCAGGAGGAATAACGCCATGCCCGACTGGTTTGACAAGCAGACCATTGGCGACCTGCTCAACCGGGCCGCCGACCGCTTCGGCCCCCGCGAGGCCCTGATGTACGAGGGCCGGCGCTGGACCTTTGCCGAGTTCCGCGCCGAGGTTGACCGCGTGGCCCGCGCCCTCATCAACCTGGGCGTGCAGCCCGGCGACAAGGTGTCCCTGTGGATGCCCAACCGCGCCGAGTGGCTGTTCCTCTTCGGCGCCATCGCCAAGATCGGCGCTGTCATCGTGCCCATCAACACCCGCTTTCGCACCGGCGACATGGAGTACCTGGTGCAGCACTCCGACTCCACCGCCCTCATCCTCATGGATCGCTCCGGCCCCGTTGACTACCTGGATATGCTCCGCGAAGTCGCCCCGGAGGTGGACGCCGGCGACGCCGCCAACCTGCGCCCGGCGACTTTCCCCGCCCTGCGCAATGTCGTGCTGCTGGACGATGGACGGCTGGGCGAGAGCCGACCGACCGGCGCAATCGGCTGGGACGCCATGCTGGCCGGCGCCGACGAGGTTCCCGCCGCCGAGCTGGCCCAGCGGGAGGCCGCCGTCAGCCCCGATGATACCTTCCTGCTCATGTACACCTCCGGCACCACCGGCTTTCCCAAGGGCGTGATGCACTGCCACAACCCCATCCGCACCATCACCGACGCCGCCAACCGGATGGGGATGTCCTCCCGCGACGTCATCCTGATGTACCTGCCCCTGTTCCACTGCTTCGGCCTCTACGAAGGGCCGCTGATGTCGTGGGTCACCGGCGCCCGCGTCGTGCTGACCACCATGTTCGACGCCGGCGAGGTGCTGAGCCTGCTGGAATCGGAGCGGGCCACCGTGATGGACGGTTTCGATACCCATTTCTTCGACCTGACCCACCATCCCGACATCAACCGCATCGACAAGAGCAGCCTCCGCACTATCCTGCTGGCCGTGGGCATGGCCTCCAGCGAGCCGACCGCCCGTTTGACCCAGGAAAAGCTGTGCCCGTCCCTGTCGGCATGGGGCATGACCGAGGTTGGCGTCGGCGCGACCCGAACCTTCCTGGACGCTCCCGAAGACGACCGCTGCATCGAGAGCGGCCACCCGCTGCCCGGTTACGAGTTCAAGGTCATTGACCCGGAGACTGCTGAAACGCTGCCCCCGTCCACCATGGGCGAGTTGTGCGTGCGCGGCTACGCCATGATGCAGGGCTACTACAAGCGTCCGGACGCCACCGCCGAAGCCATCGACGCCGAGGGCTGGTTCCACACCGGCGACGTGGCAACCATGCGCGACGACGGCAGCATCCGCTTCATGGGCCGTTACAAGGATCTGCTGAAAGTGGGCGGCGAAAACGTTGATCCCACTGAGGTCGAAGCCTTCCTCCTGGAACACCCCGCCGTCAACAAGGTGCAGGTCATCGGCGTCCCCGACCCGCGCCTGGCCGAAGTCGCCTGCGCCTGCGTCGTCGTGGAACCCGGTCAGGCCATCACCGACGCCGACCTGGATGCCTTCTGCCGCGGCAAGATGGCCAGCTTCAAAATCCCCCGCCACCTGGTCGTCATGGACGACTACCCCATGACCTCCAGCGGCAAAGTCCAGAAATACCTGCTCCGCCAAATGGCCGCCGAGCAGTTGGGACTGACGGCATAGTAATCCCATGCGCCCCCGTCATTCCTGCGAAAGCAGGAATGGTAGCGTTCCGTTTTAGGTGGTTTGGTTTTTGTCATTGCGAGCGTAGCGTGGCAATCCCGTTGGCGTAGCAGCAGTTTTAGCCGCTCGGATACCCCGCTGGGAAACTGAACCACCTAAATTGCAACGCTACCAGCAGGAATCCAGAGGCCGCAAAATAACAGGATGGTCGTCGCCTGATGACACCTTATATCGGCATTACGGGCTTTACTGCCCCGCACGAAGTCGCCGCCGTGGTCTCCACGCTGCCACCATCATCGCCACGCCTATTGATGTGCGGCGTCCTGATCAGCAACGCCCTCCTGTCCGGCGAACCCAGCGACGCGCCCAACCGCTGCCCGCTGCCGGACAGCATCGCCGGCATCTTCTCCGACGATCCGCGCTGCCTGAACCTGGTCCACTACCGCCCCCGGCCCGACGCCAACCTGGCCGACGCCCTGGCCCAGGCCCACGAGATAGGCGGCCCCCATTGCCACGGCGTCCAGATCAACGCCACCCGCGGCGCGCCGTGGCCCGACCCGACGGCTCTGACCGAATACCGCCAACGCAGCCGACCGAGCCGCATCGTCCTTCAGGTAGGACGGGAAGCCATGGCATCCGTAAGCCACGACCCGCCGCAAATCGCCCAACGCTGCGCCGAATACGCCGGCATCGTCACCGACGTGCTGGTGGACGCCTCCGAAGGCTTGGGCATCCCCCTGGACGCCGCCCGCTCGGTGCGCTACCTGGACGCCATCGCCGCCGCCGCCCCCGACCTGGGCCTGGTAGTAGCCGGCGGCCTCTCCGCCGCCAACATCGCCGAGCTGCTGTCTCCCCTGCTGCCCCGATGGGCCGGCGTCAGCATCGACGCCGAGGGCCGGCTGCGCGATGAAGAGGACCGGCTAGACGTTGCGGCGGCGCAGTCTTATCTGGAGGCGGCGGTGAATCTGCTGAACTGAACCGATAGCATTGAATTTGGGCACAGCCCCAAAGGAGCTGACCATGACCGTCTCCGAAGACCAAATCCGACAAGTCGAAGCCCATATCAAGGACTACCTTCAAATCCATCACAAGCACAAGGTTGCCTTCCAGAGCGTCAAAGCAAAACCGGCGCTTGACTTGGACGACGAGCTGACTATGACCCCGACACCAGGTTAGATCGCGAGGAAGTTTTACAACTTATCGACGAAACCGAGGAAATCATCCGGGCATTTGAGAACGCGCCCGCGGACCGCCGCCGCGCCTTTGCCATCCACGTCCTGTTCCGCACTCGGACCGCTTGACCCGACCCGACGCCCTCACGCGTACCCACTTTCCCCAAACTGTCATTGCGAGCGCAGCGCGGCAATCTTCCCCAAACTGTCATTGCGAGCGCAGCGCGGCAATCTTCCCCAAACTGTCATTGCGAGCGCAGCGCGGCAATCTTCCCCAAACTGTCATTGCGAGCGCAGCGCGGCAATCTCGTCGCGGTAACGAACGTCGCTCTTGGAACGAGATCGCCATCCGCCAGCGGCGGACTTCGCTCCTCGCGATGACAAACTGGGTACGCGTGAGCCATTTTGGTAGCTTGTCAGAAGCAAGATTTACCGGATTGGGTGCGACGCTGCCGTCGGATGATCTCAATCCTGATAATCCGTCAAATCCGGGAAATCCTGCTTCTGACATTCCGCCCCCGGAAAGTGGGTACGCGTGAGACCCAACGTCAACTTGCGCCTCGCCCACCGCGCTGATAACCTTTCCGCGCCATGTTTTCCATCTTCAAGCGCAACCGTGAGCAAACCAACCGCCAGCAGACCGACGCCGGCGTGAAGCGCAGCCGCGACAGCTGGTTTGGTCGGATCCGCAACCTCTTCGCCTCCCGCCAGCTGGACGATTCGGTCTGGGATGAGATCGAGGAAATCCTCATCTCCGCCGACGTCAGCGTCGATACCACGATGTCGGTGCTTGACGACCTGCGCGCCGAGGTACGCGCGGGGCGGGTTGCCGACGGGGAGGCCGCGTTCTCCCGGCTCAAGGAATTGCTGGCGGCGCAACTGGCCGCTACGGACGACCCCGACGTGTGGCTGGACGACGACAGCATCGCCGCGCCCTACGTGATACTGGTGTGCGGCGTGAACGGCGTGGGCAAAACCACCAGCATCGCCAAGCTGGCCCACCACTTCACCGCATCGGGCAAGAAGGTGATGCTGGGCGCGGCGGATACTTTCCGCGCCGCCGCCGAGGAGCAGCTGGAAATCCTGGGCGAACGTGCCGGCGTGGACGTGATCAGCCACCAGCACGGCGCCGACCCCGGCGCCGTGGCCTACGACTCCTGGCAGGCCGCCCGCGCCCGCGGCGCCGACATCCTCATCGTGGACACCGCCGGCCGGCTGCATACCCGCAACAACCTGATGGACGAGCTGCGCAAGGTGCGGCGGGTCATCAACGGCCTGGACGCCGCCGCGCCCCACCAGGTGCTGTTGACGCTGGACGCCACCACCGGCCACAACGGATTGACCCAGGCCCAGGCGTTCACCGACGCGGTGGGCTGCACCGGCATCTTCCTGGCCAAGCTGGACGGCACCGCCCGCGGCGGCATCGTGCTGTCCATCCGTCGCGAGTTGGGCGTACCCATCCTGTTCATTGGCACCGGCGAGGGTTTGGACGACATCGCGCCTTTCGACGCCCGCGAGTTCGTCGATGCCATGCTCGCGCCGGCGTCCTGACCCTATTCCCGTCCCCTGACCGTGCCGGACATCATCGCCTGGCTCGCCGTTCTGTGGGCGCTGTCCCTGGTGGCGTTCCCTTTGGCGTCCGGCGTATGCGGCTTGGGGCGGTTGGCTGATCGCGGGTGGGCCGTATCCCGGGTCCTGGGCCTGCTCCTGCTGGGTTGGCTGACCTGGATCGGCGGCGCCATCGGCGTCGTACCCAATTCGGCCGGCGGCGTCGCCGCCATGTTGCTTCTGCTGGGCATCGCGGCGGCGTGGCTGGCCTACCGGCAGCGGGTGGAACTGGCCGATTTCTTCCGCCGCCGCTGGACGGTGGTGGCTACCACCGAGCTACTGTTCCTGGCGGTGTTCGCTTTCTGGGCGCTGGTGATCAGCGAAGTCCCGGCCATCAACCACACTGAGAAGCCCATGGACTTCGGCATAATGAACGCCGTCGCCAACGCGGACGGGTTCCCGCCGGAAGACCAGTGGCTTTCCGGCCACGGCATCGCCTACTACTACGGCGGCCACCACATGGCCGCGACCCTGGCCACGCTGACTGGAGTGGCCACCGACAAGGCGTACAACCTGGCCATGGCGACGGTGCCGGCGATGCTGGCCGCCGGGCTGCTGGGGCTGGTGTACAACCTGCTGCGCTTTTCCGGCGCGCGGGTGGCTCCCTCGTTGGCGGTCGGCTCACTGGCGGCCCTGGGCGTGGCGATGCTGGGCAACCTGTCCGGCGTCCTCGAGTTGGCCTACGTGCGCGGCGTGGGCGGCGATTGGTTCTGGCAGTGGGTGGGCATCAAGGGCTTGGAACCGCCGGCCGGCGGGCACGGTTGGCTGCCTGATGGCTACTGGTGGTGGTGGCGCGGCACCCGGGTCATCGATACGCTGGCCGAAGGGGGCGCGTCGCTGGATTACACCATCACCGAAGTTCCTTTCTTCAGCTTCCTGCTGGGAGATCTGCACGCCCACGTTACGTCTTTGCCTTTCACGGCGCTGGCCCTGTCCCTGGCGTTGGCCCTGTTGGTGGCGGCGGAACCGCCCGGTTTGGATTGGCTGCGCCGGCGTCCGGGCGAGGCGGCCGCCTTGGCGCTGACCCTCGGAGCGCTGGCATTCATCAACGCCTGGGACTTCCCGCTCTCCGTAGCCATTGTGGCCATGGCCGCCACCGCGCATTGGTTGTCCTTTGGCCGGAGACCACGAGATCAGGCTGCCGCTGATCTCCCATCCGACGAAGGCTTGTCAATCGCCAGCTTCTTAACGCAAGGGCTGGGACGCGCAGCGTTATTGGCCATCGCATTGGCCGCCGCCGGGATAGTGCTTTACCTGCCGTTTTACGTTTCCTTCGACAGCCAGGCCGGGGGTATCCTGCCGGTAACCGGGCCGGGAACTCGCCATTTCCTGTTTCTGGTGGTGATGGGAGTCCCGGCGGTGTTGGCGGCCGGCCTGGTGGCCCGCTCCGTGCTGGAAATGGGTTGGCCGACGCCGGAGTTGCGGAAACTGGGCTGGCCGGTATTGGCCGTGAGCCTCGCGCCCTTTTTCGTCTGGCTCATGGGGGTTGCCGTGTTGGTATCGGTTTCGACCGGCGACGTGAACTTGGCGGAAGGGTTGGTGTGGCGGCGTCTCACGCTGGCAGTGCCTCTGCTGCTGGCCGGCGGGCTGGCGGCATACTGCGCTATGGTGTTAGCCGCCGGACGCCGGCCAATGCAATGGCTCGTTTTCGCCCTGATCCTGGCGGCGGCCGGATTCTATCTGCTCGCTGGAGCCGAGCTGTTTCGCATTTCCGACCTGTTCGGAAACCGCATGAACACCGTGTTCAAAGTCTATTACCAGGCGTGGCTGCTGTTGGGCATCGCCGGCGCCGTGGGATTTTATTACATCGTGGCCGCTCCCATCCGGCGGCGGTGGGCGGATTACCGGGCGGGTCTGCTGCGGGCTATTGGCATCGCGTGGGCCATCGTGATTGCCGGGCTGGTGCTGGCATCCGCCTACTATCCCGTCGCGGCCACGCTGGAACGGACGGGGTGGTTTCAGGAGGGAGAAAGTTGGGCGGACAATACCCTCTCGGGCCTGGAATACCTGCGACGCGCCGAACCTGACGAATACGACGCCATCATGTGGCTGAACACCCAGGCCGAACCCGGCCGTATCGTCGAAGCGGTTGGCGGCGGTTACAGCGATTACGGCCGCATCTCCGCCGCCACCGGCCGGGCCACGGTGCTCGGGTGGGAAGGCCACCAGCAGCAATGGCGCGGCGAAGACCAGCGTAACCTGCTGGCCGGCCGGCGGCACGATGTAGCAGCCATCTATCAGGATGAGGACGGCCTCGAGGTGTTACGATTGCTCAGGCTCTACGACGTGCGTTGGCTGGTGGTCGGCCCCCGGGAACGGGAAGCCTACGGCGCCGATGTCGCGCAACGAATGGAGCAATGGGCTACGGAGGGATGGCTCACCCCGGAATTCGCATCCGGCGATATGGTCATCTACGAAGTCAGAAGTCAATGATACCCGGCACACGCCGGCAACCAGGAGGCGAACATGGAATTCAACGACGTAAGGCAGTTCTTTGCCAGCAATCACCGGGGCGTGATCAACACCTTCCGCCGGGACGGTTCGGCGCAGACCAGCATCGTAGTCTGCGGCGTATCCCCCTTCGAGGGCGACGACGGGCCGATCTTCGTCACCGTCCGGGGCACGTCCTACAAGGTCCGCAACCTGCGCCGGGACAACCGTTGCAACGTCATGGCCGTGGCCGAGGACTGGCGGCAATTCGCCGTCGTAGAGGGCACGGTAACCCTGAACGACTACCAGAACACCGACGCCGAAGAGATGCGCCAGATGTTGCGCACCGCCTTCATGGCCTGCGGCGACCACGAGCATCCCGATTGGGAAGAATACGACCGCGCCATGGTGCAGCAGGACGCCGTAATCGTCAGGCTGACGCCCCAGCGGGTGTACGGCCTGATACGGTAGGCTGGGCAATGCGGGGCTGCCCAGCACGATCTGATTGCCACCGTTGCGGGGCGGCCCTATGATTAACGCACAATGGGAAAGGAGGAGCGCGATGTTCGTCTATGATAGCTACTTGGAAGCGCATCGCGAATTACAACGGCTCAGCAAGAACGGCGATGGGGCCGGGTTAGTCCATAGGATCGTCAAGTCTCCCTTTGGAGGCTACCGGATCGTGTCACTGCCGCCCAGCCTGTACGTTGATATGCTTTCTGGCCGAATGCCTGCCCTCCGGGGTATCAAAGAATCCATTTACGATGGGTTGGAGCCCTGATGGTTTCGCCATGCCCCGCGCCCGACGACGGCGACGAACGCTTGGATCACCACGCCTCGGAAGAACTGGAGGCTCAGTTGCCATCAGTCGCGGCCGCCATGGTTGCGGCGCAACGGGAAATGCAGCAGGTGGCGTTCCGCACGTTGGAGGTAGAAGAAAATCGGGATAAACTTCAGCACGATTATGCCGTCAGGCAACTGGAAACGAGCGACGCGCAAAATCTCCGGTCCCACCAACTGGCCCGGCTGGTATTGTTGGTGTTCGGGGGTAGCTTTGTTATCCTGGTATTCTTCCTGTTTTACATGGCATTTTTCGGAAGTCCGGCTCAAGCCGGCATCGCTATGAAAATCCTCGGTGACGGCGCCAAAGTTCTGGGCGGCGCACTTGGCGGAGTAGGCGTTCTTTACCTCATAACCGGAGCCATGCGTCGCACTAGGCAATAACCTGTAAGGGACTCATTCCCCCATCGCTAACTGAGCCTGCCCGTCGGGTGTTTGGTTCTCCACCGCCGCCGCGTCGCTGATGCGCTCCGGATGCTCCATAAGAACCAGCAACCCCTCTTCATCCAGCACCCGCACCCCCAGCCGTTCCGCCGTCGCCAGCTTGCTGCCCGCCGCTGCCCCGGCCACCAGCCAGTTGGTCTTGCGACTCACCGACGACGTGGTGGTTCCCCCCAGGGCTTTCACCTTGCCCTCGGCCTCCCGCCGCGTCATGGATGCAAGGGTGCCGGTGATGACGAAGGTCTGCCCCTTCCACGGCTGGGCGGATTCGTCGATTGGCGTCAGTTCGTGCCACGTCTGGACGCCGGCCGCTTTCAACCCGGCGACGGTTTCCCGGTTCCGTTCGTCGGCGAAGTAGTTGACGATGCTCTCCGCGATGCGCGGCCCGATGCCCTCAATCTCGGTGAGTTCGTCAATGCCGGCCGCCGCGATGTCGTCAATACTGGCGTAACGCCCGGCCAGCAACTCCGCCACCTCCGCGCCCACGTGCAGGATGCCCAGGGCGAACAGGATGCGCGCCAGCGGTCGTTGCTTGCTGGCTTCAACGTTGGTCAAGATCCGCGAGGCCAACTTGTCGCCCATTCGGTCCAGTTCGGTCAACTGCTCCGGCTTCAAATGATAGACGTGGGAAACGTCGGAAATCAGGCCCCGGTCAATGAAGATGCGGCACCAACGCTCGCCCAACCCGTCGATGTCCATGGCTCCCCGGCTGACGAAATGCTTCAGCAGCTCAAAGAACTGCGCCGGGCAGTCCGGGTTGGGGCAGCGGTGTATGGCGTCGTCCTCATCCTTGACCACCGGGGCGTCGCATTCCGGGCAATGCTCCGGCATCCGGAAAGCCGGCCCCCGCTCTTCACCCGGCATCTCCACCGGCCCAATGACGTGGGGAATCACGTCGCCGGCGCGCTCAATCTCCACCATATCGCCGATGCGGACGTCCTTGCGGCGGATGTCCTCCTCGTTATGCAGCGAAGCGTGCTGCACCGTCGCTCCGCTGACCACCACCGGCTCCAGGATGGCCTGGGGGTTCAGGCTGCCCGTGCGCCCCACGTTGATAACGATGTCCAGCAACCGGGTGTTGGCCCGCTCGGCGGGGAACTTGTAGGCGATGGCCCAGCGCGGTTCCCGGCCGGCCACGCCCAGAGCGTTCTGCTGGGTGAGGCTGTCCACCTTGATGACCAAGCCGTCCGCCTCATAACCCCAATCATGCCGCTGGGCCAGCATCACGTCGTAGTAGTCGCACACCTCATCCACCGTGTTGAAAACCCGGTTATGCTCGTTGACGCGCAGCCCGTAGGATTCAAGCCTTTGCAGAGCCTCCCAATGCCCGGCCGGCATGGGCGCGTCGCCGGTGTCGTTCAGACTGTACACCCAGATCTCCATGTTCCGCTCACGGACCACCAGCGGATCCAGCTGGCGGATGGTGCCGGCCCCGGTATTGCGCGGGTTGGCGTACAGCTGCTCGCCGGCCCGTTCCCGCTCCTCGTTCATCCGCTTGAAACTGTCCAGCGGCAGATACACCTCGCCGCGCACTTCCAATTCAGCCGGGAAATCACCCACCAGCTGGCGCGGAATGCTCCGCACTTCACGCAGGTTGTGCGTCACGTCCTCGCCGGTCTGACCGTTGCCCCGGGTCGCGCCCAGCGCCAACTTGCCGCCCCGATAGACCAGCCGAACCGCCAGCCCGTCGATTTTCAGCTCGGCAACCATGCGGAAGGACTGCCCGTCCAGCAGGTCCGTAACCCGGCGGTGCCACGCCTCCAGGTCCTCCCGGCCGAAGGCGTTGGCCAGGCTCAACATGGGTATGGGATGCTGCACTTGGGGAAAGCGGTCCGACGCGCTGCCGCCGATGCGCTGGGTCGGCGAGCTCGCCGAGCGGAGCTCCGGGTACGCGGCTTCCAATTCGCGCAGTTCCTGCATCAGCGCGTCATACTGCCCATCGCTGATCACCGGCGCGTCGTCGTTGTAGTACCGCTCGTTGTGGAACCAAAGCTCATCGCGGAGCTGCCTGGCGCGTTCCGGCGGGTTGGCGGAAGACGGCGTAGTCATCTGCAATTTCCTCATGTCGAATCTGACGTCTGCCAATAGTATATTCCCGGCGTGAAACCCGGTGCATCACATCCGCTAGACTGGTATTTATAATAGAATCAACGTTAGCGCCGTTCACCGAGCCAATAAGGAGACTTCCCTCATGCCAGCAGCAGCCGACGGCCTCATCTCTGCCCTGGAAAACAACTTCACCACCATTGACCTGGCTTTGAAAGACCTGACCGACGAGGAGTTTCACCGCATCCCGGCGGACGACTGCAACTCCGTCGCCTGGATCCTCTGGCACCTGTCCCGGGTGATCGACTCCTTCATTCACACCCGGCTCCGCGATTTGCCCCAGCTGTGGGACGCCGACAACTGGGAGCGGCATTTCACCATGCCGGCCGACGGCGAAAATCGCGGCCTGGGCTGGACACACCAAATGGTCTGCGACTGGCAGCCCCCGGCCCGCAGCCTCCAGATGGACTACTTCGAGCAGGTGCGTTCCGCCCTGCGGGAGTACCTGCCGGCCCTGACCGAAGCCCAGATGCAGCAGGCCAAGGTCATTCCACCCGTGTCGGAACCCCGCACCGTGGCCGCGGCCCTGGGCCAGATGACCTGGGACTGCGTCTCCCACGGCGGCCAGATCGCCTACCTGCGCGGAATGTACAAGGGCATGGGCTGGCACCGCTGAACGCCATCACTCCCTCTCCCCTTGTGGGAGAGGGCCGGGGTGCGGGGTATCACCGTACCGCCGCCGCTGAACGCCATCACTCCCTCTCCCCTTGTGGGAGAGGGCCGGGGTGCGGGGTATCACCGTACCGCCGCCGCTGAACGCCATCACTCCCTCTCCCCTTGTGGGAGAGGGCCGGGGTGCGGGGTATCACCGTACCGCCGCCGCTGAACGCCATCACTCCCTCTCCCCTTGTGGGAGAGGGCCGGGGTGCGGGGTATCACCGTACCGCCGCCGCTGAACGCCATCACTCCCTCTCCCCTTGTGGGAGAGGGCTGGGGTGCGGGGTATCACCGTACCGCCACCGCTGAACGCCATCACTCCCTCTCCCCTTGTGGGAGAGGGCCGGGGTGCGGGGTATCACCGTACCGCCGCCGCTAAACGCCATCACTCCCTCTCCCCTTGTGGGAGAGGGCCGGGGTGAGGGGTAGTACAGGGCCGGCTCAACTACGGTTACGTCAACAAAAGCAGGATTTGCCCGACTGGAGCCGTCCCGCAGAGGACAGCGTCCAATCCGGCAAATCCCCAAATCTTGAAAATCCTGCTTCTGGCGATCCCAAATTAGAGCGGCTCAGGAAGGCCGCTCCCGGCGCTCCCGCTCCCGTTCCTCCGCCTTGTCGCGCAGGGGGCGCCCCTTGTCCGGGGTCGGGTCTTTCACCAGGCCGTAGATGGCGCGGCCCTCGTGGTCCTCGGGAAGATGCTCGGTGATGGGCAGACCTGCCTCATTCACGAAGAGCAGTCAATGACAGTACTTGTAGATCTGCATATCGTCGCAGGCGCAGATCCAGGTGCGATGCTTGACCTCCTCTTCCTTGCTGGGATAGAAGCGGCAGGGGCAGAGGGGCCGTCCGATTTCATCGACGTTCTGGGCCAGGCCCAGGATTACGGATTCGGCGATCCCCTCTTCCGGGTGCGTGAATGTGCCCGACTTCTCGCAATAGCGTTCGACAAACAGGCGCATCCGCTGGATGGCTTTTTCGCTGGGCTGGTCAGCCAATTCAATTCTCCTTGCTGTGTGCGGCTATAGCGTTTCAAACCCTTCGGATGAGCGGCCGAAAACGCCGCTCAATGATAATGGGATCCGCCCAACTCTGCAACGCCGCGCCAGCCCCATGCGTACCCACTTTGCGCAACCTGTCATTGCGAGCGAAGCGCGGCAATCTCGTCGCGGTAACGGACGTCGCTCCCGGACCGAGATCGCCATCCGCCAGAGGCGGACTTCGCTCCTCGCGATGACAAAGTGGGTACGCGTGAGCGCGCCAGCCTCATGCGTACCCACTTTGCGCAACCTGTCATTGCGAGCGAAGCGTGGCAATCTCGGAGAGCGAAGCGTGGCAATCTCGGAGAGCGAAGCGCGGCAATCTCGGAGAGCGAAGCGCGGCAATCTCGTCGCCGGAGCAAACATCGCTCACCCATCGAGATTGCCATCCGCCTGCGGCGGACTTCGCTCCTCACAATGACAAAATCGGTACGCATGAGGGATTTGGCGGGATTGACCGGATTGAGGCAATCTCCGCTGTGGCACGGCTCCAATCCTGATAATCCTTCAAATCCCGACCATCCTGCTTCTGACGATCAGTCAAATTGAGTGCGCATGAAGTGACACCAACCCCTTGCGCAACCGCACATCCGTTCCCTACACTATATCTACCAGTCGAGCGGCAAGCCTGAGGCTACGGCCCAACGCCCGGCGCCAACCAACATCTGAATATCGGGTTCACAGGGGTTCAGGTAACACGGTCAACCGTCGCAACCGTACATTGCGACACGTCGGATCTTCTGCACCGCTGGCTATCGCAAAGGTCGGTAATTTCTCCGGTACCGCATAGACCAGTACGGCGGGTGTCACCACCGCTGCGCGAGGGTGGTTCATACCAAAACGGACCGTCAGCACGCGCAATCCTAGGACATCAATTCGCAAAAACGCTCTCTGGCCGTAGCGCCGACAACCCGAACCCCCGAACCCGAAATCAGCAAACCAAAACCCACCGACCAACCAACCAAAGGAGGAACATCCCAACAACTACCGCCCCCCGCTCATGGTGAGCCTGTCGAACCATGTGGCAATCCCGTTCCCTTGACGCCGAATGTGGTCGGGCGGTGGATATGCCGCGATTGGGCTTTGAATATACCGGCGTGGGCCGCGACAACACGAACGGGATAGAAACTGGTGGGCGGTAGTGGACTCGAACCACTGACCTCTTGCGTGTCGAGCAAGTACTCTAACCAACTGAGCTAACCGCCCCCACTACACACCGGCATCATAGCACAGGCGACGCGCGCGCTTCAATCGCCGCGGCTTTGCTCCAGGGTCTTTCGGTTTTCATGTTTGTCATTGCGAGCGCAGCGAAGCAATCCCGTCAAGGCTCCGGTGGCTAACCACAAACGGGTCTGTTCCAACGACAAGATTGCCATCCGCCAGAGCCGGACTGTGCTCCTCGCAACGACAACCGAAAGACCCTGGGCTTTGCTCACAGGACGATTGCAAAGTCGGCGGAACCTCCTGATCCGCTCATCCTGAGCTTGTCGAAGGATGGCTTGACCAGAGTAGCTCATGGTTCGACAGGCTCACCATGAGCGGAGGTACAAGGACTTTGCAATCGCCGCAGCTTTGCTCACGCGTACCCACTTTCCCCAAACTGTCATTGCGAGCGCAGCGCGGCAATTTTCCCCAAACTGTCATTGCGAGCGCAGCGCGGCAATTTTCCCCAAACTGTCATTGCGAGCGCAGCGCGGCAATCTTCCCCAAACTGTCATTGCGAGCGCAGCGCGGCAATCTTCCCCAAACTGTCATTGCGAGCGCAGCGCGGCAATCTTCCCCAAACTGTCATTGCGAGCGCAGCGCGGCAATTTTCCCCAAACTGTCATTGCGAGCGCAGCGCGGCAATCTCGTCGCGGTAACGAACGTCGCTCTTGGAACGAGATCGCCATCCGCCAGCGGCGGACTTCGCTCCTCGCGATGACAAACTGGGTATGCGTGAGCCATTTTGGTAGCTTGTCAGAAGCAGGATTTACCGGATTTACAGGATGTACCGGATGGGGTGCGACGCTGCCGTCGGATGATCTCAATCCTGATAATCCGTCAAATCCTGGAAATCCTGCTTCTGACATTCCGCCCCCGGAAAGTGGGTACGCGTGAGCGCGGCTTTGGGATCGTAGCGTTTCATAGCCCGGCTGGTTTGACACTGCCGCCGGCCCGCCGGATAATGCTGGCATCCTCCGGTCTTTCGCCACCGTCCCCTGTTGTCCCGTCAGGCTCCGTCAATGAGCGCCCCAAGCATACCTGCCTACCTCCCGGCGCCGGCCGGCGAGATGGGTCTGCTCACGGACCTTTATGAACTGACCATGGCGCAGTCGTACTTTGCCGAGGGCATGGACGGGGAAGCCACCTTCAGCCTGTACATCCGCGAGTACCCGCCGGATCGGGGATACTTGGTAGCCGCTGGCATTGACGACGCCCTCGATTGCCTGGCGGCGTTGTCCTTTGACCCGGAGAGCGTGAACTACCTGCGCGACACCGGCATTTTCACCGAGGATTTCCTCGAATATCTGGGCTCTTTCCGCTTCACCGGCTGCGTGCGGGCTATGCCGGAAGGCAGTCTCTTCTTCGCCGACGCGCCGGCGCTGGAGGTTACCGGCCCGGTCATCGCGGCCCAGTTGGCGGAGACCATCGTCATCAACCAGATCCAGTACCAGACGCTGCTGGCCACCAAGTCCGCCCGTTGCGTCCAGGCGGCCCAGGGACGGCCCATCGCCGATTTCGCCGCCCGCCGCACCCACGGCGGCGAAGCAGCCTTGCGCATGGCCCGCGTCTCTTACATCGCCGGCTTCGGGGCCACCAGTAACGTCCTGGCCGCCCGTCGGTACGGCATCCCGCCCACCGGCACCATGGCCCATTCCTACATCACCGGCTTCGACGACGAAGCCGACGCTTTCCGCGCCTACTCCCGTATGTTCCCCGACCGCAGCATCCTCCTGCTGGATACCTACGACACCATCAACGCGGCGCACACGGCGGCCACCGTGGCTCGGGAGATGGCAGCCGAGGGCAATCGTCTGACCGGCGTGCGCCTGGACTCCGGCGATTTCGACGCGCTGAGCCGGCAGGTGCGCCGCATCCTGGACGACGCCGGCCTGGACTACGTCCGCATCGTCGCCAGCGGCGGCCTGGACGAATACGCGCTGGAGCGGCTCGTCCAGGGCGGCGCGCCCATTGATATGTTCGGCGTGGGCACCCGCGTCGGCGTGTCCGCGGACGCCCCGTCGTGCGACATGGTGTACAAGATGGTCGGCTACAACGGCCGGCCGGTGATGAAGCTCAGCGTGGGCAAGTCCTCCCTCCCCGGCGCCAAGCAGGTGTTCCGCCGGTATGACGGCGACGGGATGATGGCGGGAGACGTTATCGGCCTCGCCGAAGACGAAATTAACGACTGCGAGCCGTTGCTGAAAACCGTCATGGTTGACGGCAAGCGCATCGGCCCGCCGGAGAGCATCCCCGACGCCCGCCAGCGGGTCACCGCTGGCCTGAATGCCTTGCCGGTGGAGCACAAAAGGCTGCGCAGCCCGGCCCGTTATCCCGTATCCGTCAGCGCCGGCCTGGAACTATTGGAGCGTCAAATTCGCGCCAGTCTGGATCCCCGCCGGCTCGCTTAACCGCTCGACAAAACCCCAGCAGGAGCCCCGTCAAAATGAAGATCGCCGTCTGCGTCAAATTTGTCCCCGTAGTTTCCCGCATCCAGTTTGACTACGAAAACAAGGTGATCCAGCGGGAGGGAGTGCCGTCGGAGATCAACCCCTTCGACCTGCTGGGCATCAACATGGCGGCGGATTTGAAGCAGGGGGACGACGATGACGATTCGGTAGTCGCGCTGTCCATGGGCCCACCCAACGCCGCCGAGGGGCTTACCCAATGCTATGCCCTGGGCGCCGACCGGGCCGTGCTGCTGTCCGACCGGGCCTTGGCCGGCAGCGATACCCTGGCCACGGCGCAGGCTTTGGCCCTGGCCCTGCAACGGGAAGCCCCCGACCTCATCGTCTGCGGACGCAACAGCAGCGACGCCGAAACTGGCCAGGTAGGCCCGGAAGTCGCCGAGCTGATGGGCCTGCCCCACGTCAGCAACGTCCGCAAGCTGGAAGTTGACCGCGCCGGCAACCGCATCACCGTGGAGCGGGTCACCGACGAGGGTTACCAGGTATTGGAATGCGCCCTGCCCGCCGTGGTGTGCGTCACCGAAGGCGCCGGCCAGGAACGCTACCCCGGCCGGGAGGAGATGGCCGAGGCGGAAGGCAAAGCCATCGAGCAACTGACCTGCGCCGACCTGACCGACGACCTTTCCCTCTTCGGACTGGAAGGCTCGCCCACCTGGGTTGAGGACATCCGCCTGGTGGAACCCGACCGGCTGGGCGTGGTGATTCGGGATGAAACGCCGGCGGACGCGGCGCGGCAGGTTGCCGATATGCTCCGGGAACGGCTGGCCACAATCTCGGTAGATGATGGTCAGATTCCCGACGACGCGGCGGCGCCCCGCTACACCGGCGGCGACCGCAGCATCTGGGTAGTTGCCGAGCTGGCCGGCGGCGGCGTGCGGCAAGTTACGCTGGAGATGCTGGGCAAGGCCCGCGCCCTCGCTCCAATCACTCAGAGCGAGGTGGTGGCGGTAGTCATCGGTGATGGCTCGCCGGATCAGGCAATCACCGGACCGTTGGCGGAGTACGGCGCGGATCGCATCCTGACGCTGGACACCACCGGGCTGGGCCTGATCTGCGGGCGCGGCGTGGCCGACACGCTGTCGGACGCCATCGCGCAACAGCCGCCCTACGCGGTGCTGTTCGCCGCCACCGCCGACGGGCGGGACCTGGCCGCCCGCATCGCGGCCCGCCAACGCCTCGGCCTCACCGGCGACGCCATCGACCTGGAAATCAACGACGCCGGCCAACTGGTTCAGCTCAAGCCGGCCCTGGGCGGCAACGTAGTTGCGCCGATTCTGTCGAAAACCCTGCCCAACCTGGTCACCCTCAGGCCAGGCGTACTGACGCCGGCGCCGCCCGAGGCGGGGGCAGCCGCGCCCGTGGACGCCATCGCGCCATCGCCCGCCGCTGCCTCCGACGCAACATTGCTCAGCGAGCATCTTTCCGAGGAACACGGCGCGCTGGAACTGACTTCCGCCGAAGTGGTGGTCGGCCTGGGTATGGGCGTGACGGAAGAGGGGGTGTCCACCGCGCAGCAACTGGCGGCCAGCATCGGCGCGTCCATCGCCACCACGCGCAACGTGGTGCATTCCGGCTGGCTGCCCCACCACATCCAGGTGGGCATCAGCGGGCGCACCATCGCCCCGCAAGTCTATCTGGCCGTAGGCATCCGGGGCGCGTTCAACCACACCGTGGGCATCCAGAAAGCCGGCGTCATCCTGGCCATCAACCGCAACCACCGGGCCGCCATCTTCCGCGCCGCCGACTACGGCATCGTCGGGGACTGGAACGAATACCTGCCGCCGCTGGTGGAGGCCATCGGGCCGGTGCTGGCGGAGCATGGACTGGCATAATTTCCGGCGGGCGCGCCATGGGAACGCTATAATGATAAAAATGCCCCCGACGGTATTGAACCATGGCTACTGAATCGCAGATTGACCCCGAATCACTGGTCGCTCGGATGATGGCCGAGTTACAAGCGAACCCGGCGGCCCGGGAGTTGCTGTTGCGCTCGGCGCTGACGCAGGAGTTCCTCGGCCTGCCGGCGCGCATGGAAGCCCTGGGAATGGAGGAACGACGGGCCGGGAGTGAAGATAGGCTGACGCGCCTGGAAGAAGCCGTTGCTAATATAGTGGAAGCGGTCCAACATTCGGCTGCTGATATTGCTTGCCTCAAGAGTATGGATGTGGAAGCCAAGCTGCACCGCAGCGTGCGGTCGCGGGTCAGCCAAGCGCTGAGGCTGCGGCGCGCCCGGATCATGCAGAGCGAACTGCTGGAACCGTTGCCCGAGCTGGTGGAACGGATGGATGCGGCCCTGGCCGCCGGTTTGACCACCGCCGATCAGGACAGCCGGGTGGAAGCCACTGACGTCATACTGCGAGCCGAACGCAATGATGGCCGGGAGTGGCTCTGGGTCGCTATAGAAGCATCTAGCAGTATCCACCAGCGTGACATTGAGCAGACCCGGGAGAGCGCCGACATCCTGGCCCTAATGTTTGAGGAGCCGGCTGAGGCGGCGGTGGTCGGGCATCGCATCAGCGATATGGACTATGAACGCGCCGATGCGGCCCGCGTCCACGTGCTGATTGTTCCGCCCAGCCTGTGATAATCACCCGTACCCGGACAGTGCAGTGCGTGCCCTCTGGCAAAAGCGGAGCGCACCCAGAACCTTGATTTTCCAGTCAACCTTTGTCAGGGAGCAGACAAAATGACCCAAGCCAGTCGATTGCGCAGCGGCAACGTAACCGCGCCCACCACCGGAACCAGCGTGTACGACGCGATCCACCGCCGGCGCATGAACAACGACTTCACCGATGTGGTTCCACCCCACGACGCGCTGCGGCGTATGCTGGATGCGGCGGTGTGGGCGCCCAACCACCGCCTCACCAACCCCTGGCGTTTTTTCGTGCTGGAAAAGGGCGGCGAAAAGCGAGCCGAGGTCGCCCAGTTGGCCTACGACAACCTGTACGCCCGCAGCGGCAACCACGAAAACGCCGACGGCAGCCGCCAGCGGGTGCTGGATGCGCCGGCCCTGATTTACGTGTACAGCATCCCTGGCGACCGGGAAGATATGACCCAGGAGAACTACGCCGCCGCCTGTTGCGCCGTCCAGAACCTGCTCCTGGCCGCCGTCGCCGAAGGGCTGGCCGGCGACTGGAGCACCGGCAACACGACACGGCATCCCAATCTGGCCGAAACCCTGGGCGGCGCATCCGACTGGACCATGGTCGGCGCGCTGTTCATCGGCTACCCGTCCCGGCCCTCCGCCTCGGTGCGGGCGCCGGCCGACGAGGTTACGGCGTGGTTGTAGGGACGATTGATTGTCAGAAGCAGGATTACCGGGATTGGAGCGATTTCCCGGATTGTAGGCATCCTGATAATCCCCAAAATCCGGCACATCCTGCTTCTGACAAGATAGGCTATACTACCCCGCGATTTGTCTAGCAAGGAGCCTTTTTATGGCCTGGAACGACATCATCGTTGAAACCCTCAAGAAGTGGGACACGTCGCTGATCGCGTACGTGCCCGACATCTCCATCGACCGCGTAACCAGCCTCATCGGAGCCGACCCGTTCTTCCACCTGGTGTCCTGCACCCGCGAGGAAGAGGCCGTTGGCGTGGCGGTGGGCAGCTACGCGGTGGGGCGCAACGCCGCCGTCTTCATGCAGTCCAGCGGGTTCGGCAACAGCCTCAACGGCATCGCCAGCCTGTGCCTGCCGTCCCGCACGCCGATACCGATTTTCATGAACCTGCGCGGACAGGTGGGCGAGTTCAACATCGCCCAGGTGGCCATGGGCCGCAACACCAAGCCCATCCTGGACCTTTTCGGCATCGCCCACTACACCATCGAAAGCGAGGACCGCATGGACACCCTGCTGGATGGCGTGATGAAGCTGTGCCACGCCCACCGCAACCCGGTCGCCATCTGCATGACCCCCATGCTCCACGGAGGCAAAATTGCTTAGGTTCGACGCCACCCAAATGGTCCTCCGCCACGCCGGGGATTCCCCCATCGTGGGCAACCTCGGTCCCACCAGCGACGAGCTGTACCACGCCGGCCACCGTGACCGTAACTTCTACACCTATGGCAACATGGGCCTCTGCTCGTCCATCGCCCTGGGCATGGCCCTGTCCACGGACGACAAGGTGATCTCCCTGGACGGCGACGGTTCCCTGCTGATGAACCTGGGCGCTATAGCCACCATCGGGCGCGAGATGCCCGAGAACCTGGTGGTGGTCGTCTGGGACAACGAAGCCTGGGCGCAAACCGGCGGCCAGCCCAGCCACACCTCCACCAACACCAACCTGGAGGCCGTGGCCAAATCCTGCGGCATCAGCAAAACCACGACGGTGGACGACCTGGAAACCCTGGAAGAGGCGTTCAGGCGGGCCATGGCCGAACCCGGCCCGTGGTTCATCGTCGCCAAGATCGAGGAAGCGGCGCATTATATGCCCGTCGCGCCGGTGGAGCCAGAGTTCACGCTGTATCGATTTCGGAATACTTACGTCGGGTGAGGGGGCGCATTGTCCAATTCAGTGGCGGTGAGGGCGGGGAGGTACAGCGACTACATCATCTACGCTGACGAAAGCGGCGACCCCAACCCAGCGTCGGTTGATGCTAACTACCCCGTTTTCGTCCTCAACTTCTGCGTGTTTCGGAAGGACGACTACGCCGCATCGGTACTGCCGGCGGTGGCAGCGTTCAAGTTCACGCATTTCGGGCACGACATGGTGGTGCTGCACGAGCATGACATACGCCGCCGCAACCCGCCGTTCACGCTCTTGCATGATGAACGCAAACGCTCCGAATTTATGGAGGGTCTGAACCGGATAATCACGGCTACGGATTTCACCATCATCGGGACGGTTGTCGATAAACGCCGGGTAGTGGGACAACAGTCAGCCCCTACCGACCTTTACGAGTTGGCTTTTGGTTCGTGTCTGGAGCAGGCTTGGGACTTTCTGGAAAGCCGCGGTCAGAACGAAAAAGTCACTCACATTGTAATGGAAGGGCGGGGTATCCGAGAGGACAGCAGGCTGGAAAGAGAATTTCGGCGCGCTCAAGGAGACGCAAACCGGACGCCCAAATCGTTGCCGGAATTGGAAATTGTCTTTGCCGACAAGAAAACTAATTCCGCCGGACTACAGATCGCTGACCTGACTGCACGCCCAATTGAGCGACACTTTATCAATCCGCAACAACCTAACCGGGCTTGGGCTTTGCTCGTGCCCAAATTTTTCCGCGAACCACCGACAGCGGCAACCGGGTTGGCTTGACGGTTTGGCCGCGATAGGGAAAGGCCCCGGAGTAGTCCGGGAGCCTTTTACAGCGATTGGGAATTACACACGGCCCTCAGCGGCGGGTTGTACTACTCCAAGACCCGCCGCCCGCCGGCGCTGCCAGCGTTCAACGAAAGGGGCCTGTTGCAAGGCGCCTTCCGCCGGCCGTAACCATCCCCAATCTTGACCTAATGCTACAGCGCGGCGGTATAGTCGTCAACTTCCCGTTTGCCACCACTCGCCCGGTTGGTCTATCATTGCCACAGGCGGCCGGAGCCGCCCACTTACGCTTATGGCTATCTATCAGGAGATGACCCGTCCGATGACCCAGGCCCCGAGCTCTTTACCAATCGATATTGACGCCGATAGCGATATTGCTGTCGCCATCGCCCAACCCGGCGCAGACTCGCCGCCCCTGCCCGACGGCCTCACCGCCGCCGACCTGGTGGAAGTCTGCCGCCAGCTGATCCTCGTCCGCACCATGGACGAGCGCATCTGGATGATGAACCGGCAGGGCAAGGTGCCCATCGCCGCCTCATGCCAGGGTCACGAAGCCGCCGAGTTGGGTTCGCTGCTGGCCGCGCAAAAAGACGGCGATTGTTTCCTGTTCCCCTACTACCGGGATCTGGCCCTCAAGATGGCCGCCGGGCTCACGCCGCGCCAGGTCATGCTGTCCTTCATGGGCAAGGAGGGCGAACCCTACTCCGGCGCGCGCCAATTTCCGCTACAAGGCGCCGACCTGCCCCGGAACATCATCCAGATCTCCAACGTCGTCGCCGCCGGCCTCACCCAGAGCGTCGGCTACGCCCTGGGCAGCAAGATGATGGGCGAGCCGACCGTCACCATCTGCTATTTCGGCGACGGCGCCACCAGCCAGGGCGAAACCCACGAGGCCATGAACTTCGCCGCCATCCATCGGCTGCCCGTCCTCTTCATCTGCGAAAACAACAAGTACGCCATTTCCACGCCGCAGGAATCGCAGATGGTCGTCAGCGACGTGGCCGCCCGCGCCGAAGGCTACGGGTTCCCCGGCTTCGTCATCGACGGGCTGGACCTCATCGCCTGCTACGAGGCGACACGGCAGGGCATCGAACACGCCCGCAAAGTCGGGCCGGTCTTGGTGGAAATGAAGCTGGAACGCTTCATGCCCCACACCACCGACGACGACGACCGCCGCTACCGGGACCGCGACGCGCTGGACGCGGCCCGCCAGTACGATCCGGTGTCGGTGTTCCCGGCCCAGATGCTGGAGCGGGGTATCGTGTCGCAAGCGCAGTTGGACGAATTCCGCGCCGACGCCACGCGGCAGGTCAACGACGCCACCGACTTTGCCGACGCCGCCGCGCCGCCCGACGCAGCGACCATCTACGACCACCTGTATGTCTAACGGCGGCGCCGGGCCAAGCACAACCTTATCGGAGCGTATCCTGCGCTACTTGGGCAAGTTTATCCGCCTCTGTTTGATGGCAGCCCTCTACGCTTTGGTATTATGGTACGGAGCGGAGACCGCGGCGGAACTGGATGCGCCGCCCACTATGATTTGGATTGCCGTCGCTCTGATTGCCCTGGGCATCGCCGGCAGCACATACAAAATCCTGATTGCCGCAGCTAATGCAGCCAAAGGAGACATCGTGGTATTCGCAGCATTTCTCAACGAAAAATTAGTGGAACCACAAAGGCGGAGGCTTCGCGCCGAGGGTCACGCCGTGGGCCACGCGGAGGGCCTTGCCGAGGGCCGCGCCAAGGGCCGCGCCGAAATAATCGCCGACATACGCTCCCGTTTGCTGGACGAGGGCATCGACCCTGACCGCATTATCCCGCCTGAAGAGGCGGACGATGACGATGATGACGATACTGATGGCTCCTGACCGCAACCTGGCAAGGCGTTCGGAGTGAAATCGGCACAACAGGCGGCAATACTATGGCAGAGATGACCGTGATTGAAGCAGTACGCTCCGCCCTCCACGAAGAGATGGAGCGGGACGAGCGCGTGTTCGTCATGGGCGAGGACGTGGGACAGCGCGGCGGCGTTTTCCTGGCGACCCAGGGGTTCATCGAGGATTTCGGACCCCAACGGGTGATCGATACTCCATTGGCCGAAGCGTCCATCATGGGTATCGCCCTGGGCGCGGCCTTCCGCGGCATGAGGCCCATTCCCGAAGTGCAGTTCTCAGACTTCGTCTGGCCCAGCGTCAACCAGCTGATTGGCGAAGCGGCCCGCGTCCACTATGGCACCAACGGCGCATTGAAAGTCCCGATGACTGTTCGCATTCCCTACGGCGGGGGCATCCGTGGCGGCCTGTTTCACTCGCAGAACGTGGAAGCCCTGTTTTTCCACACCCCGGGCCTGGTGGTAGTCACGCCGTCCACGCCCTATGAAGCCAAGGGCTTGCTCAAGTCCGCCATCCGCGACGACAATCCGGTCATCTTCCTGGAGCACAAGAAGACCTACCGCCTGGTGCGCGGCGAGGTGCCGGACGAGGAATACACCCTGCCCATCGGCCCGGCCGACGTCAAGCGGGCCGGCTCCGACGTAACGGTGGTCAGCTACGGCCTGGCGATGCACTACTGCCTCGCGGCGGCGGAAGCCGTGGCCGCCGACGGCATCAGCGCCGAGGTGGTGGATCTGCGCACGCTGAAGCCGCTGGACACGGAAACCATCCTGGAGTCAGTGCAGAAAACCGGCAAACTCCTGGTGGTTCACGAGGACAACATCAGCGGCGGCATCGGCGCCGAAATCGCCGCGCTGGCGGCGGACGAAGCATTCGAATACCTGGACGCGCCCATCGCTCGCTTGTGCGGCCCCGACGTGCCCACCATGCCCTTTGCCCAGTCGTTGGAAGACGCCTATATGCCCAGCCCGGAGGCCATCGCCGCCGAACTGCGCCGGCTGGCGGCTTTCTGAGCCTTTGGCAAACCCGGGAATATGCGGCTAAGTGAGCGTGTTGTAGGGGCGAATAATTATTCGCCCCTACCGGACTACCATCAGGGATCATTTCTGTAAGGAACTAACCGTGGCTCAACTGATTGAACTGCCCCATGTCGGCGAAAGCGTCGTCGAGGGTACCATCGGCAAATGGCTCAAGCAGCCGGGTGACCGCGTCGAGCGGTACGACCCGCTGGTGGAGGTGGTCACCGACAAGGTGACCATGGAGGTGCCGTCGCCGGTATCCGGGGAGTTGGTTCGCATCATAGCCCAGGAGGGCGAGACCGTTCCCATGGGCGCGCCTATCGCCGAGGTTGAAGACGGCAGCGGCCCGACCCATGCCGCCGCGCCGGCGGCGCCGGTAGCCACCACGTCGGCACAGCCGGCCTCTTCCACACCCACCTCCTATCTCATCATGGACGGTCGTCCTGTGGGGCCAACGGGAGGGTCAGCGGTTGAGGCGCAGAGCCAGGAAGAGGACGCCGCTCCAGCCGAACCCGTCCCGTCGGCGTCAACCCAACCCGCTCCTCAAGTGACCATCGCTGCCGGTAGAGAACCTGCCGGCCAGCGCGCGCCTAACCGGCTGTCCCCGGCCGTGCGCCGCCTGGCCCGAGAACACAATCTGGACGTCAGCCGCATCGCCGGCACCGGCCTCGGCGGCCGCGTCACCCGCAACGACGTTTTGCGCCACCTGGAAACGCAGCCGGCCAGCGTACCGCCCTCCGCCATCCCAACGCCCAGCGTGTCGGCCCCAGCGCTAACGCCAGCGCCCCAGCCAACGCCAGCCGGCGACGACGAAGAACGCATACCGCTGACGCCGGTGCGACGGATGATCGCCGAGGCAATGGTGCGCTCCGTTACCCAGATACCCCACGCCTGGAGCATGGTGGAAGCGGACATCACCAACCTGGTCGGTCTTCGTAACCGGGAGCGCGAAAAGTTCCAACAGCGCGAAGGCGTGAACCTGACCTATCTTCCGTTCGCCCTTAAAGCCGTAGCGTCCGCGCTGAAAGACAACCCGACGCTGAACTCAAGTTGGGGCGAAGACCACATCGTGCTGAAAAGGCGCATCAACCTCGGCATTGCTGTTGCCGCTCCCACCGGCTTGGTGGTTCCGGTGATCCACGATGCCGACCGCCTGAGCATCGCCGGGCTGGCCCACGCCGTCGCCGACTTGTCGAACCGCGCCCGCGCCGGCAACCTGCGGCTGGAAGACGTGCTGGGCGGAACCTTCACCGTGAACAACACCGGAGCTCTGGGCAGCATCCTCGGCGGGCCAATCATCAACCATCCCCAGGCCGGCATCCTGACCACCGAGGCGGTGCAGCAGCGGCCCGTGGTGATAAACGACGCCATCGCCATCCGCTGGATGATGAACCTCTGCCTGTCCTTCGACCATCGCATCAACGACGGCGCGGAAGCGGGAGCGTTTTTGCAGGCCGTTAAGGATCGCCTTGAGGCGATGGATGACGACACTCCCATCTACTGAACTGCCGGCGGCCGCGGCGGCAGAAGGGATCTGCCGCATCATCCATGCCGGCACGGTGCCCTACCGTGCGGCTTGGGACTGGCAGGTCCGAATCGCCGATGAGGTTCGCGCGGGCCACGCCCCGGAGACCCTACTGCTGCTGGAGCATCCCCACACCTATACTCGGGGCCGGCTGGCCCCCGAATCCGACCTGTTGCTGGACGTAAAAACCCTGGCGGCGCGTGGAGTCAGAGTGGTAGAAACCGACCGGGGCGGCCTGATTACCTACCACGGCCCGGGCCAACTGGTTGCCTACCCCATTATCAAGCTGCGACACGGATCTTTGACCCAACCACGCGGCGGGCCGCATTGGTACGTCCGCACCCTGGAACAGGTCATCACCCGTACCTTGGCAGAGTTCGATTTGCCCGCTACCACCGTTGACGGCCTAACCGGCGTCTGGACTGCCGACGGGCAGCGCAAGCTAGCGGCCATCGGCGTCAAGATAGCCGGCGGCATCGCGTACCACGGTTTCGCCATCAACGTGAACCCTGATCTGCGGATGTTCGACGGCATCGTGCCGTGCGGCATCCGCGACAGAACTGTAACCAGCATGGCCGCCGAGTTGGGAATCTGCCCTTCGTTAAATTCGGTGGCTGACGTAGTGGCGTCGGTTTTCTGCAAGGCTTTTGCACTGACGGATAGCGTTCCGTTTTAGGTGGTTTGGTTTTTGTCATTGCGAGCGCAGCGTGGCAATCCCGTTGGCGTAGCAGCAGTTTTAGTCGCTCGGATACCCCGCTGGGAAACTGAACCACCTAAATTGCAACGCTACCGCACTGACGCCTATACCGGAGGCGTCTAACGCGCCTGCCCATTAACACTGATAGAGCTCGGCCAGCCACAAAGGGAGTTGTCAACGATGCAGTACGACGTAATCATCATCGGCGGCGGCTCCGCCGGCTGCGCCCTGGCAACCCGCCTTTCGGAGAGCCCCAACCGCTCGGTGCTTCTGCTGGAGGCCGGCCCCGACTATGCCGGGTTCGAGCGGTGGCCGGCGGAACTGCGCGATGGAACCAGCCAGGACGCTTCCACCCCCGGCGGCCCGTTCAACTGGTCCTACCAAGCCATCGGCACCGACCGCCAGCCCGAACCGATGCAGATCGCCCGGGGCCGGGTTATGGGCGGCTCCGGCGCAGTCAACGGACAGGTCTTCCTGCGCGGCCTCCCGGAAGACTACGACTCCTGGGCGGAACAGGGCAACGACCAGTGGGCCTACCAGCACGTTCTGCCCTTCTTCCGCAAACTGGAAATCGACGCCGACGCTCACGACGACTTTCACGGCAGCGATGGCCCCATCCCGGTGGTGCGCGCCCCGCGAGATGCCTGGCATCCCTTCCAGCGCTCTTTCGCGCGGGCTTGCGCCGATCTCGGCTACCCCGAAGACCCGGACCTGAATCACCCATCATCAGAGGGTTTCGGGCCGGCGCCGATGAACAATCCGGCCGGCATACGCATGAGTACCGCGCTGGCCTACCTGTCGTCGGCCCGCCATCGGCTCAACCTGACGATACGCGGCAACGTCGTGGCGCGGCGGATACTGTTTGACGATGGTTCGACAGGCTCACCACGAGCGGTGGGCGTGGCGGTCGAAAGCGGCGGCGAGGTTTTCACCGTAACGGGCAACGAGATAGTCCTGTGCGCCAGCGGCATCGCCTCTCCCCAACTGCTGCTGCTCTCCGGCGTCGGACCCGACGATCATCTGACCGAGCTGGGCATCCCGGTGGTGCGCCACCTGCCGGGCGTGGGCCAGAACCTCCGTGACCACCCATTGGTGTACGTGGACAGCGCGTTGCATCACGATTATCTGGACACCGATTTCGCCGGCTCCCGCATCCAGACGCTATTGCGCTACACCACCGCCGGCTCGACGACCCGGAACGATATGCACGTGTACGTGAACAATGTTGCATCCGGGCCGAGTCCCCTGGGCAGCGGCCCCGGCGCAGAACGGCCCATGCTCCGCATGACCTGCATACTGCAAAACGCCGACAGCGCCGGCGAATTGCGCCTGGCGTCCGCCGACCCCCACGATAAACCACTGATTGACTACCGCTATCTTCGCAGCGAGTGGGACCGGCAGCGTCTGCGGGAAAGCGTGCGCCTGTGCCGCCGCATCCTGGATCAGCCTTCCTTCGCGACCATCGCTGGAGGGCCGCTTTCGCCCACCGCTGCGGAACTGGCGTCGGATGACGCGCTGGACGACTGGCTGCTCCGCAACGTGTTCACCACCTTTCACACGTCGGGGTCGTGCCGCATGGGGCCGGCCGGCGACCCTATGGCCGTGGTGGACCAGTATTGCCGGGTTCACGGCGTCGGCAACCTGCGGGTGGTGGATATTTCCATCTGCCCCAACGTGGTGCGGGCCAACACCAACGCCACGGCGATAATGATTGCCGAGCGCGCCGCCGGCTGGATTGGCAACGGCGGCGCATAGACAATGCCCGTACCCACTTGTCATTGCGAGGAGCGTAGCGACGTGGCAATCTCGTTCCCGCAACGACCGCCGGTTCCCGGGACGGGATTGCCGCGCTGCGCTCGCAATGACAAGTGGGTACATATGAGTGTATGGTTGGGCACAGTTTTGATACCGACGTTTCCAAAGCGTAAGCAGGGGAGGCAATTATGCTGGATTTGATTATCAAGGGCGGTACCGTCGTCACGCCGGGAGGGGTTGGCCTCAAGGACGTCGGCATCCAGGGGGAGCAGATTGTCGCGGTGGTGGCGCCAGGCGTTTTGGATGAAATCGGGGCGGGCGAGACGATTGACGCCACCAATATGATCGTACTGCCCGGCGGCATCGAACCCCACGCTCATATCAACGTTCCGGTGCCTGACTATTGGGCCGGCGGCGATGATGCTGTCTTCACCCAACCGCCCGAAGCCGCCAGCCGGGCCGCCGCTTTCGGCGGCGTCACCACCTTCGTGGACTTTGCCGGCGCGTTGCCGCTGACGCCGGGAGCAGTACCGCCCTCCGACCCCATCATGGCCCAGATTGAAACCCGTCGGGACATTTTCCGCGGCCATTCCTACATTGACCACACCTTCCACTACATCCTGGCCGGGGCCATCCCTCCCAGCACAATGGGTGAAATTGGCGAGGCTATCCAGTCGGGCGTCGCCAGCTTCAAGATTTTCACCACCTTCCATGCCCGCGTCCCCATGGGCCACCTGTGGGAGATTTTCCAGGAAGTGGGCAAGCACGGCGGGATCATGGCCGTCCACGCCGAGGAAGACGACATCGTTACCTACATGGAGGAGAAGCTGGAGCGGGAAGGCCGCGACCACGCCTCCAACCTGCACCTGGCCCACAACAACATCTCCGAGGATATCTCCTTTCGCAAGGTGGTGCGGCTGGCCCAGAAGACCGAAACGGGCATCTATTTCGTCCACACCACCGCCAAAGAGGGCGTGGCCGCCATCGCCGAAGCCCGGGCCGCCCAGCTGCCGGTGTACGGCGAGGCCCTGCACAACTACCTTGAGTTCACCTGCGACGATTACCTGAAGCCCGACGGCCTGGCCATCCACACCTACCCGGCCATCAAGTTCTCCGACGACCGTGATGCTCTGCAACAGGGTTTGGTGGACGGCCCCATCTGCACCACGGCGACGGACGAGTGGACGACGTACAAGAACGTCAAACTGGCCGGCGACACCATCCGCACCCTGTGCGGCGGCCATAACGGCATTGAGACTCGAATGCCGGTTACCTACACCAAGCTGGCGGCCAACGGACGCATCGACCTGGAGCGGTTTGCCGCCATCACCTCAACCAACGCCGCGAAAATCCTGGGGATGTACCCGCAGAAGGGCGCCATCGCCGTGGGCAGCGACGCCGACATCGTAATCTTCGACCCCAACCTGAAGAAGACCATAACGGTGGACGAATTGCACGCCGATTCCGACTATTCCATTTGGGACGGCTTCCAGTGCGAAGGCTACCCGATTATGACCCTGCTGCGGGGCAAGGTCATCGTGCGCGACGGGCAACTGCTGGGCAGCTCGGACGATGGCCGTTGGCTATCCCGCAAGGTAGCGCCGCGGGTGATCACGCAGACGTCGGTGTGAGGCCAAAGGGCCTCCGGATTCCGGCTTTCGCCGGAATGACGGGCGCGTAGTTCAGGTTAAAAGGAGGAGCGGCCGGTCCCGAGGGGGAGTCGCTGGAGGAGCGGCTCGCTGCCGGTCGCTGGCCTACGATTGTACCTTCGCCGCCCGCTGGTTGCAACAGGCCGCGCGGTTTCGCTACAATCAGCTATTGGTATCACATCAACGAATCGCAGAGGGGTAACACGATGGCCGTATCCGCCAGTACTATTCGCAACGTCGCGCTGCTGTCCCATAGCGGCGCCGGCAAGACCACCCTTGCCGAGACCATGCTGTTCAACGCCAAGGTGATTAACCGGATCGGCCGGGTTGAGGACGGCAACACCACTTCCGACTATGAGCCGGAAGAAACCAAGCGCTCCGCCAGCGTGCAAACCAGCCTGCTGCGGTTCTCGGAGGGAGACAACAAGGTCAACCTGCTGGACACCCCGGGCTACGACGAATTCCTGGGCGAGGCCGTCGCCGCCCTGCGCGTGGTGGAATCGGCTATGATCCTGGTGGCCGCTCCCACCGGCGTTGACGTTGGCACCGAGCGCGCCTGGGACATGGCGCAAGAGCGCGGGCTGCCCATTGCCATCGTCCTCAACAAGATGGACCGGGAAAACGCCAGTTTCGAGCGCAACGTGCAGGAACTGGTCAGCGTCTTCGGCAACCGCTGCGTGCCCTTCCAGTTGCCCATCGGCGAAGCCCAGGACTTCACCGGCCTGGTGAGCGTAATTGACCCGCCGGCCGACATCCCCGCCGGCGTGGTGGGCGACTTTGACGCCGCCCGTGAGCGTCTCATCGAGGCCGTGGCCGAGTCCGACGACGACCTGGCCGACAAGTACCTGGAAGGCGAGGAAATCACCGCCGCCGAGGTAACCGCCGGCGCTCGGGAAGCCATTCGCAACGGCGATCTGGTTCCCATCCTGGTGTCCTCGGCTACCCAGAACATCGGCGTGGAAGAACTGGCCCAGGTGATACGCGACTTCCTGCCGTCGCCGGCCGACCTGCCGGCCACCTCCGGCGATGATGACGTGGCGCCCGACGACGCCGGCCCCGTCGCCGCCCTGGTGTTCAAGACGACCTCCGACCCCTTCGTGGGCAAACTGTCCATGTTCAAGGTCTATCGCGGCACGGCTCATTCCAACGGCGAGGTCTATAACGTCAACAAGGGCGAGTCCGAGCGTTTGGGCCAGTTGTATCTCCCCCAGGGCAAGAACCAGGACAACGTGTCCGAAGTCGTCGCCGGCGACATCGGCGCGGTGGGCAAGCTGAACGCCACCCTTACCGGGGACACGCTGGCGGCCAGCGACAACCGCGTCACGCTGCCCGGCATCAACTTCCCCAAGGGCTTCTACTCGCTGGCCGTGGTTCCGGCGACCCAGGCCGACCTGGACAAGATGAGCACCTCCCTGGCCCGCATCGTGGAAGACGACCCCAGCCTCCAGTTCACCCGCAACCCGGAGACCAGCGAGAGCCTGCTCACCGGCCTGGGCGAAGTGCAGATTGAGGTGGCCCTGGACCGCATCAAGCGCAAGTTCGGCGCCAGCCTCAACGTCAAGCTGCCCGTGGTTCCCTACCGGGAGACCATCACCCAGGTCACCAACTCCGAGTACCGGCACAAGAAGCAGACCGGCGGCAGCGGCCAGTACGGACACGTCTTGCTCCGCATCGAGCCGATGACCCGCGATGAGGGTTTCCAGTTCGGCAACGAGGTGGTCGGCGGGCGCGTGCCGCGCGAGCTGATCCCGGCAGTGGAGAAGGGCGTTGTCAACACGCTGAAAGAGGGCGTGCTGGCCGGCTTCCCGGTGGTGGACCTGAAAGCCGTCATCTACGACGGCAGCACCCACCCGGTGGACGGCAAGCCCATCGCCTTTGAGATTGCCGGCAGCCAGGCCCTGCGTCAGGGTATGCAGAAGGCGTCGCCCGTCCTGCTGGAGCCCATCGTCCGGCTGTACGTCACCGTTCCGGAGAACTACACCGGCGACATCATCAGCGACCTCAACGGCAAGCGGGGCCGCATCCTGGGCATGAACCCCGAAAACCGCTACACCGTAATCGAGGCGGAAGTACCGCAGGCAGAAGTGCAGCGCTACTCCCAGGACCTGCGCTCCATGACCGGCGGCCGCGGCTCCTACCGCTACGAGTTCGACCACTACGAACAGGTTCCGCAGAACATCGAGCAGCGGGTCATCGACACCGCCAAGCAGGCCAAGGAGGGGGCAACGGCGTAAGCGCTCGGCGGCCTACCGTTCCCAACCGTAAATAGGGCGGAACCGGAAACCCGCCCCCTACGAGATATTCAAGGCATAGCATGACAACCCAAGCAGCAGATCCACTGCCAGGTGTGGAACAACGCCTGGCGGGCATCGAATCCCGTCTGGCCGCTCTGGAGGCCACGATGGCGTTGTTCCTTGAGGAACAGCGACAGTACCGCGAGGAACAGCGCGAAGAACTGCGGCAGCACCGCGAGGAACTGCGCCAGTATCGTGAGGAACAACGCGCTGAACTGCAACAGCACCGAGAGGAACTGCGGCAGTACCGCGAGGAAGAACGTGCCGAACTGCAACAGCTCCGGGGGGAACAGCGGCAGTACCGTGAAGAACTGCGCGAGGAACTGCGGCAGATCCGGGAGGAGCTGCGGGAGTACCGCGAGGAACAGCGCGCCGAACTGCGCCAATACCGCGAGGAACAGCGCGAGGGACTGCGCCAACTCCGCGAAGAACTGCGCCAATACCGGGAGGAACTGCGCGCCGAATTGCAACAGTACCGGGAGGAACAGCGCGCCGAACAGCGCGAGTTCCGGCAGGAAAACAACGCCCGGCTAGGCAGAGTAGAAACCAATCTCACCCGGATTTACCTCACTATCATCGGGCTGATGGGAACCATCATTGTTGGCAGCATCATCCTCAGGGTGCTTGGCTGACGAGGCTCTTGCCTTGAGCAGGTGCCCCAAACATCAAGCAGCGCGTCATCTACACGGCCAAGGAGGCGGCTACGGCGTGGAGGGTGTACCTCCGGAACGCAGTAGGGGCGGGTTTGATGCTTGCCCTTACTTTTGGGATACACACCAGATTACACAAATACCACTAGGTATGTAATTTCTCTGCTGGAGGAGCCTGCAATGACCACCGCCACGACCAAAAAGGCCCGCTGTGTCGCCACCTATAAGAACGGCAACCCTTGCCGAGCCTACGCCGTGCATGGCTACCTTTGCGGCCAACATCAGCATCTCCGAACCAGCGCAGAAGTGCGGGCGAAAATCACCGAAATAGAGCGACAGAATGCCGAAAGGGAGAGACAGTTCAACGAAATCCTGGCTCAGGAAGCGCATACCAGATTGCTCACAGCTGAGGTGCTTGCAATTCCCTCATCGGGAGGAATGTATAGAAGTCGCCAGGTTTTCGTCTCGGCTGAGGACGTCAACAAAATCGGATGGGATTCCATTTTCCCCGACAGGTTCGATTCCGCTGACCGCAGATTTACTCCTTACCGGGATCAGAGGCGGGAATTGCCAACGGGTTGGATGCACATTAATGGGCTAGAATCTCAAAGAGCGCGACAATCCGAACTCGGCCGCTTGACGGGTTCGATCTCCACTTGGGGACTGAACGCACGTCAGTTCGTCAAGTCGAATCTGCTTTGCAGAGAGATGAAGCCTTATGACGAAGACTTTCCCGGCGCAAAAAGGGCTAAAATTAGCGCCATTGTGAATTGTCCTAATCCCCGTGTTGGACCTTCGCCAGCTCATCGCAGTGAGTCGCAGTGCATACCGTGCCGGCGTGAAACGCAAGCAATGCACAATCTCTTGCGCCGTATCAATGAGGAAGACGGGGCTTGCGAGCACGGACTGGGTTGCTGGCCATCACTGAACACCGTGATCGACCAGGGCGGCGGACGCTGTTATTACTGTGGTGTATCGGTCACAAGAGGGCTCGGCAAGAATACCGACGCTTGCCGTGACCACTACATTCCGGTATCCCGCGGTGGATCGCATTGCAAAGACAATGCGGTACTGGCCTGTCGGCATTGCAACGGCAGCAAGCATGACAATATGCCGCCACCCACCCGCGAAACAGCGGCCCCGGCTTTGGCAAGGGATACCATCAGGGCAATCGCGTCGTAGTCTATACGCTGCCTCTAAACGTTGATAGAAAAGCCGGCGGCCCGCATCGCCCGCGGCGGGGCGAATATATCCGCTACGGGGATTGCCAGCCCCGGTATGATGTCTGTGGTGAGCGTGTCGCTGGAGCCGTAAATTCGCTCCGATGTGTACGTACCCACGCCGTCGATGGTGACGGGTTCGGTCAACGCTCGCACCGTTTCGCGCTCTGTGTCCAGCATCCAGTATTCGGGTATGCCGTGGCGCGCGTACAGTTCCCGCTTGCGTTCCAGATCGTGCAAGCGATTGGACGGAGACAGGATTTCCACCACCAAGTCCGGAGGTCCTTCACAAGCGCGGTCAGTCATGATGTCCAACCGCTCGGTACTGACAAATAGCAAATCAGGCTCAACGGCGGACTCTCCCGGCAGCAGTACCGCGTAAGGCGCGTAATACACTACCCCCAGGAGGCGCTCACTTACGTGAGGCTCCATGCGGACTATCAAGTTCCGGCTGGCGTCTTGGTGCTTGGTATTGGGCGCAGCGGCCATCTGATACAAAACTCCGTCAATCAGCTCCCACCGCTCGCCCTCCGGCGTAGCGAAGTAGTCTGCGTAGGTGTACTTGCCTTTCGGTTTTGCGATAACCATGATGGCCTCCAGTTTGGGCCGGGTTTCGTGCTCCAATCATAACGGCTAAAACCCCCAAGTCGGCTGGTATTCCCCGAACACCTCGCGGAACACCCCCATCATCTCCCCCAGCGTCGCCTCCGCTTTCACTGCCTCCACCAGCGGGTACATCAGGTTGGCGGCGCTGCCGTCCTGCCGCGCCGCTGACTCCAGCGCGCGCAGTCGCACCGCCACCTCACGGCCATCCCGCCGCCGGCGCACCTCGTTCAGGTGGGCGATGTGCCGCTGCTCGCCGGCCTCGTCCACCCGCAGGATGGGGATGGACAACCCCTCGTCCTCCTTGACATACTCGTTGACGCCGACCGTGATGCGTTCCTTCCTGTCCTCTTCCTGCTGGTAGATATAGGCGGCGTCGGCAATCTCCCGCTGGAAGAAGCCCGACTCCAGCGACGGTATCACCCCGCCGTGGCGGTCAATCTGCTGGAAATAATCGTAAGCGCCGGCCTCTACCTGGTTGGTCAACGCCTCCAGGAAGTAACTGCCACCCAACGGGTCCACGGTGTCGGTCACGCCCGTTTCGTGGGCGATAATCTGCTGGGTGCGCAGGGCTTGCAGGGCCGCTTCCGCCGACGGTAGCGCCCACGCCTCATCCTTGCTGTTGGTGTGCAGCGACTGGCAGCCGCCCAGCACCGCGGCCAGGGCCTGCAATGACACGCGCACCACGTTGTTCTCCGGCTGCTGCGCCGTCAGCGACGCGCCGGAGGTCTGCGCGTGGAAACGCATCCACGCGGAGCGGTCGCTCTCCGCGCCGAAGGTCTCGCGCATCTCCCGGGCCCAGATGCGTCGCGCCGAGCGGAACTTGGCGATTTCCTCGAAAAAGTCGTTGTGGACGTTGAAGAAGAAGCTGAGCCGGGGCGCGAAGTCGTCCACCGCCATGCCGCGCTCCACGCAGTGCCGCACGTACTCAAACCCGTCGGCCAGGGTGAAGGCCAGCTCCTGCACCGCGTTGCTGCCCGCCTCCCGGATGTGGTAGCCGCTGATACTGATGGGGTTGAAACGGGGCATATGGTTGGTGGCGAATTCCACGGTATCCACCACCAGACGCATGGATGGATGCGGCGGGAAGATGTACTCGTTCTGGGCGATGTACTCTTTCAGGATGTCGTTCTGGATGGTGCCGCCCAGCGACCCTATAGATGCCCCCTGCTTTTCAGCCGCGGCGATGTACATGGCCCAGATGATGGCCGCCGGGCTGTTGATGGTCATGGACGTGGTGACCTGGTCCAGGGGGATGCCGTCAAAGACCGTCTGCATATCCTCCAGGCAGGACACGGCCACGCCGCACTTACCGAACTCGCCCCGCGCCCGCTCGTCGTCGTGGTCGTAGCCGTACAGCGTCGGCATATCGAAGGCGACGCTGAGGCCCGTCTCCCCCTGGTCCAGCAGGAAGCGGAACCGCTCGTTGGTCTCCGCCGGCTCGCCGAAGCCGGCGAACATCCGCATCGTCCACAGCCGCGAGCGATAGCCGGCCGGATGCACCCCCCGCAGGTAGGGATACTCGCCGGGCCGGCCCACGTCGCGCAGGTAGTCCGTTTCAGCAACGTCGGGTGGGCCGTAGGCCGTTTGGACGGGAAGCTGGCTTAACGTCTTGTAGGCTGCCTTGCGCCGGGGAGCGGCGTCGGCCTTTTTCTGCCAGGCGTCGGCGCGTTGGCGGATGGCGTCGTTGTCGCTGTCGTTGGAGAGAACCATGGGGCGGCTCCTGTCAGTCGTGGATATCAATAGCCATGATGATATGGTTGGGATATTTGGTCAATAACTCGCGGGCGAGGGGTATTTTGGCGAGGTCCGGCGGATGGAAAATATCGTAGCTATGGCGCATCAAATTCAACCGTTCGGTCGGGGTAAAGATCTCGGCCGGCCAACCCCGTTCGTCGGGGTCGAGTTGCCGAACTACCGTGACATTGCCCGGAACATCCTTCCACCATTCGTTCTGCATATCATGGGGCAGCGGAGTGCTGTCAGCAAGTTCCGGGGCCAACCGCTGACTCCAACGACCGCCGATGACGTACCAGCCCACCCGTTCCTGCCTGGGGTCATCCAGAATTGACTCCATAGACAAGCAAGCCGCCGTCATTTCGACAGCGGTGGGAATGGCGCGTTCGGTCTGAACGTCGGTTACAACCCAAGAGTAAGCGTGCATATTACGTTGCCTTGCCCTTGCCGTTTCTGGCCCTGATGCCGGCGTTGCTGCCAATGCCCAAAAGTACCCCCGCCGAAACCTTGATAATCCAGTCGGCAGTATCCAGCATATCGGACTGGGCCGTTGTCAACTCGTCGTCAGGAATCGGCGAAAGTCAGATCCAAATACCGAAGCCAACGGCAAGCAACACTAACGGTGCGATGATCTGCACAAAAGCAGCCACCTGACGCAGGTTGTTCATGGCGCGGATCCTCTGTGACCATCAGTGTTCGGATACGTCCGTCTGGCTTTGCCGCGATTGCTGAGATACAGCGAAGCAATCCGCCATACGCACACCGCGAAACCAAAGGTGCCAAGACCCACCAGGGCCATGCCAACGTACGGCGCAAATTGTTCCATGACGATTGTCCTCCCGTTTTGCTACTATAGTACAGCAGGATTGCGCAATGTCGTACCTGCTTGAGAGCCTGATAAGGAGCGCAAGCGTGATGAGTTGGCTCAGCACGTCGTAAAGAGCGCGCGCACGACGCGCTGGGTTACCAATGCCGTATTTTTCGTCGGCATACCTGTCGGCATTGTGGCCGGGCTGGATACCGGAGGACAGTGGGACGTTCCCTATTGGCTCATGTACACCTGCGCTCTGGCCCTCGCCGTAGTCCTGGTAGCGACGATAATAGTGCTCCTGTTCGGCAAGATTGAGTAGCCAACTCCCGCCGGATCAGTTCCCCGCTCCCGCCCGCGCCAAATTCAGCGCCAGCAGCCGCTCCAGTATCTCCCCGTCCGCCAAATCCGCCGGCCAGCCGTAGGCGTCGGCCACCGCCGCGTCCAGCCTGGCGTGGGCGTTGGCCAGCCAGGTGGGGTATTCGTTGTAGAGGTTGGTCAGCGTGCGCCGGCGCAGTTGGTCGGCGTTGAGGGCCGGGTTGCCGAACAGATCCGTCGGGTTGCGCCAGTTCTCCCGCAGTTGGTTCAGCTCGGCGGCGGCGGTGGCGATGGCTTCCCGCTGCTCGTCCGTCGGCTCCGGAAAGGGGAACATCTCAAAGCACGTGGTAGGCGTGTAACGCAGGCCGCTTTGCGCCTCGCGCAGTTGCGTTCCAGCCGTCTCCGCCCAAAGGATATGGGCGCGACTTTGCAGGATGCCGAAGAAGTAATCGTCATCGCGGGCGAACACGATTATGGTAGCGTCGGGCAGGACGTCGCCCTCAATCCAGGCAAACATCCGGTGGCGAGACACCATGCTGGTGCCGATATAACGTTCCAAGCCGTCCAATGCTTGACGCATTTCGATACGAGGCCGACCATGCCGCCACCAGTAATTTCTAAAGTTGGCGTCCCGGTTGTTATCTCGTTGCGGTTTAACATTAGCCACAACATACTCGAACGGAGCTTCATATAGCGCGGCGTCATCATCGGACATATCTGTACCGAAGTCGATAATCCACATATCGCGCGGAATCTGATTAATGTCTCGGCCTATCATCCACCGTTTGATGACATCGCTATTGGGCTTGCCGTGGGGGTTAGGCTGGCGCAGCATATCCTCGGCAACTTCAGCGGAGATCTCAAAGGGGCCAACCTTGATGTCACCCATGAAGCTGATGCCGTCGTTCTCCGCCAGCGTTTTGGCCTGGGTCAAGTCGGCGCCTGCGGTCAAATCGGCGTTGATGTTGTTCACCCGTTCGCCGTCCAGAGTGCGGGCGGTTTCGCTGCCGTCGTCAAAGCAGACGATGGAGATATGCACGTTCGCGCCATCCAGCACCCAGTCCTGATCGGAAACCGCGGCGAATATGTCGCCGCTCTCTTTGATATTAACCAGCACGGGGCGGTTGGACTGGAACCGTATTGCCTGCGTCGCCAGCAGACCGGCCCGCTTCGCTTTGCCGTCCGCAATGTGGGCTCGGGCCTTTTCCAACCAGTAGCAGCACAGGTCGCTGGAGTTGGGGATGCGGTCGCCGTATAGGTCATAAACGGCATTCACATATCTATCCCCCAGCTGCTCGCGGAAGGGAAAATGGCCCAGGAACGGCGGGTTGCCCACGATGTAATCAACGGCGGGCCATTCGGGTTCGCTGGGCTGCTCCGGATTGGCAAGGTCAACGATGGCGTCGCGGCAGACGATGGTGTTGGACCGGCCCAGCACCGGCTCCTGGTCGTAGCGATAGCCGTTTTCAATTGACCATTGCAGATGTCCAATCCAGAGGGCGGTATAGGCCAGGCTGCTGGCGTAGTCGTCAATCTCGATGCCGTAGCACTGTTCCGGCGAAACTTCCATGCTCAGGCCGCGGACGCCCAGATAGGCGGCGGTGGTCAGGATTTCCTTTTCCAGGTCGTGGAGCCGGCGCAGGGCGACGTAGAGGAAGTTGCCGCTGCCGCAGGCCGGGTCCAGGATGCGCAAGGACGCGACCTTGCTTTGGAAGTCGCGCAGAATCCCGGCGGCGGTTTCTTCGCTGCGGTCGGAGCCGGACAGCATTACCCGCCGGGCCCGGTTCTCGGCGTCGGCCAACTCCAGGTACAGCGGACGCATGATGACCGGGTCAATCACCGCCCGGATGTCGTCCTCGGAGGTGTATTGAGCGCCAATCAGTCCCTGCTTTTCGGGGTCAATCGCGCGCTCGAAAAGAGTGCCCAGGATGGACGGGTCAATATGGGCCCAATTTTCATGGGACACTTCCACCAGCTTTTCCAGTTCGTCCGCCACCATGGGGACGGTATCCGGCTCTTTGAACAAATCGCCGTTGAAGTAACGAATCCGCAGGAACCCGAACTGTCCGCCCACACTCATGTTGCGGAACAATTCCCGCAGGCCCAGGTCGAACCGGTCCGGCTCCCGATAGAACTCCGTCACCAGGCGCGACAACGCCCTTTCCGGCAGCAGTCCCACGTCCTGGGCGAAAAAGCAGAACACCAGGCGATTCAGGAAACGCGCCGCCTCAAGAGAGTCAACGCCCCGCTGGCGCATGGACTGCGCGATGGCGGCGAAAATGTTAGCGGTGGCTTTGGTAACATCGTCGGGGCTGATTTCCGGTTCCAGCGCGTCCGGGTTGTGGAAGACGGAACGAATTATTTCCAGCGCGTCCGGTTCACCCAGGTCGTCCAGCAGGATGGTATGGACGTCCGGCACTTTGTTGGTGAAGTTGGTATGCACGCGGATGGTCTGGAAGTCGGAAACCACCAGCAGGGGCGGGTTATTGAGGGCTTCCCGGTAGCGCAGCAACTGGCGATAGGCGTCGTCCAGATCCCGGTGCAGGCCCTTGAACTCCCAGGCGAAATAGCCCTGCTTGTACACGTCGGCGCGGCCCAGGCGGCCGGACGCCTCCCGCACCGACCGCTCGAAGGTGTACCACTGCTGGCTGCGGTCCATCTCCGCCGGCGTCGGATGCTCCACCACCCGGCACAGGTCGAGGAACCATTCCTGCGCCCCGGCCGATTCCTGGCCGCGGCTGCCCCGCCACTTGGCGATGAAGTCTTGAGGACTCAAGGCGATGTCTCCGCACTGATTTAGACGGTGGGAAAAAAGCTCGGCTGTATGCTACCATTTACCGAGGAAACCCGCCCACTGACCGAGGTTGCGTCATGGAGTCATCAGGACTGAACTCCGAAACCGCGGCAATTATTGACCTGCTGCGGCGGGCTCGCCACGCGCACCGTAAAGACCCGGCCGCCGCTCCCGCCCTGCTGATCGCGGCGGTGAACAAAGCGGTGAAAGCAGTAGCGCCGGACGCCGAGCCGAAAGAAGCCGTGCATTGCCTGACCAAAGCCGGAGACGGCTGGAGCCTGATCGCGGGATACGAAGCTTTGGAATGGTATCACGAGGATAGCGCCGATCCGGGAGCATTCTCGGTGTATGGGGAGCCGGATTGGGAGAATTATCTGGAAATTGCGGAAGGTATCGTGATGATGCTGGCAGAGGACAATGCCTGAACGCATACCGCGCGACCGTGAGGACTATCTGCGGTCGGCGCAAGGCCGTCTGGACAACGCCGCCCTTTGGTATCGGCAGACCCGAGCCAGCAAGCAGCGGTACGACGACGACGCCTGGAACTGGGCGACGTGGGAATGCTGGTATGGTTACTTGCGCGCTTACCTGCACCAACTATACCCGGAGAAGGAATTGCGGGTCGGCTGGCGTCACCTGTCCCGGCTGCATAATTTCCAGCACAACCTTGATTTGCCGGCATCGCGGTTCGTGGCGGCTTGTCACGAGAGCGGTCGGTTGTTTGACGAGCTGAACGGCTTGCTCCCGTCCGGCCTGCGCTTGCCGGCTGACGCCTACGCCTGGCTGCTCGAAGCGCGGCCGTCGGGCGGCTACTCTACTACTTGAAGGTGTACCACCGCTGGCTGCGGTTCATCTCGGCCGGCGTGGGGTGCTTCACCACGCGGCAGAGGTCAAGAAACCACTCCGGCGCGCCGGCCGATTCCTGGCCGCGGCTGCCGCTCCACTTGGCGATGAAGTCTTGGGGCGTCATAACGAGCGCAGTAAAGGGATTTCAGTAAGCGAAGATGTCGGCCACGGCGCAGGTGAAGCCGGGCAATACCGGCTCACAGGTCAGCGTATCGCCGGGGCCGAACCGCCGTGCCGTACCGTCATCGTGGTGGGCAACTACCTCCTGGCTCTCGATATACGCGACTAGAACCAGACGTACGCCGGCGTCCAACCACATCTGCGTCTTGGCGTCCACTACCGATGCCCGATACTCGCCGGCAACTACTTCCACGACCAAATCCGGTATTATTTCGGAGAAGCCACCAGCCGCTGGCGCGCCGGCGATGCGCTCGTGCGACGTGAAAGCGTAATCGGGAGCGCGCACGGTGTCAGGGCCACGCTCAATATAAACGCCGGTTTCGGCGGCGCGGGTGCGACCGAGGTCGTTGGACTCGGCAAAGTTGCCAATTCGCCGGCCAATCCGGTCAGTCACTTCTCCATGACGGTCACTTGCTGGCGGCATTGTTTTCAGCTCTCCTCGGATGAGTTCGTACCGTTTGCCGTCATCGGGGAGCCACAGCAGGTCTTCGGCGGTTAGCAGTGTTTTAGAGGTAGTCATGGCTGACGTCTCCAGTGCGAGCAGCAAGGCAATTGGTTACTGACGGGTACAGTATAGCCAACCCGCCGGCCCGTTCAGGGGACCAGCCGCACGAAGCGGCGCCGGCCAGCTTGGATTACATCGCCGGAACTAACTATGTCGCCTGTGTGCAACGACAAATGCTCCGGGGCGAATTGAGTAACAAGTGTCGTGTAAGTACCGCTGGAGCGGTGGATTCTGACCGAGCCTTGGTTTATTAACCGCCGCGCCTCGCTGTTGCTTGACGCCAAGCCGATTTGCACCAAAAGTCGGCTGATAGATAGCCCGGCAACGTCGGCCAGGCTAACCTCCGGCATCTCATCGGGCAAATCGCGCCGCTGCACCACCTGCTCAAAATGCGCCTCGGCCTCGGCTGCCGGGTCGCGGTCCGCCGTAGGCGGATGGAAGGTGGCGGTGATGCGCCGGGCCAAGCCCTTCTTGAAGTCCATGGGGTTGGCCGTCTCCGACTCCATCGCGTGGGTCATTTCGGCGATGTCGGCGTCAGGCACGTCGGTCAGGTATTCGTAGTAGGACGCGATCAGGCGGTCGGGCAGGGACATCAGCTTGCCGTACATATCCTGGGGCGGCTCTTCCAGAGCAACGTAGTTGTCCAGGCTCTTGCTCATCTTCTGCACGCCGTCGGTGCCTACGAGAATGGGCATCATAAAGCACTGCTGCGGCGTCTGGCCCATCATCCCCTGCAACTCCCGGCCCACCAGCAGGTTGAACATCTGGTCGGTGCCGCCGAACTCCACGTCCGACTCGATGACCACGGAGTCATACGCCTGCATCAGCGGATACAGCATCTCGGTGATGGCGATGGGCTGGTTCTGGGAGTAGCGGTTGGCGAAGTCCTCCCGGTGCAGGAACTGGTTGATGGTGAAGCGGCTGGTCAGCTCGATGACGTTGGCCAGGGTGAACTCGCCGAACCATTGGCTCTGCCATTCCACCTGCGTCCGCTCCCGGTCCACCACCTTGAAGAACTGGCGCATATAGGACTCGGCGTTTTCCAGCACCTCGGCGTGGGTCAGCATGGTGCGGGTCGCCGAGCGGCCCGAGGGATCGCCGATTTGCGCCGTCCAGTCGCCCACAATGAGAATGACCTGGTGGCCTAGATCCTGCAACTGGCGCAGCTTGCGCAGACCCACCACGTGGCCCAGGTGGATGTCGGGCCGGCTGGGGTCGAAGCCCATCTTAAGACGCAGGGGACGGCCGCGCCGCAGCATGGCCGTGAACTCCTCTTCGGAGATGATGCGGCTCACCCCCCGCCGGGTGATGGTGGACAGGTTTTCGGGGGTCCTTACTTGGCTGGTCATACATCCTCCTCCGGCGGGACAAAAACTCCCTCTCCCTTGACGGGAGAGGGCTGGAGCCTGCCCCGCACTTGATGCGGGGGGGAGGGTGAATTTTCAGGCCAGCCGGTCGTGTTCGATAAGAATGTTGCGGGCGTTATCAACATCCCGGTTCATCTGCGTGATGAGCGCATCGATGCCGTCAAAGGTTTCCTGTCCGCGCAGCCGGGAGACAAACTCCAAGCGCAGGTTTTCATCATATATGTCGTCGGAGAAGTCCAGCAGGTGGGCCTCGATGAGGCGCTGGCTCAGTCCGAAGGTAGGCCGCACGCCGATGCTGGTAGCCGCCATGTGGCGCACGCCGTTCACCGTGGCGTAGGTGGCGTACACTCCATCGGCGGGAATGACGAAGTTCTGCGTGGGAATGATGTTGGCGGTCGGGAAGCCGAGCTGCCGGCCCATCTTGGCGCCGTGAACCACCACGCCATCGGTAGCGTAGGGCCGGCCCAGCAGATACTCGGCGCCGTCCACGTTGCCGTCGGCCAGGGCGTTGCGCACCCGGCGGCTGCGAATGGCGGAGCCTTCCAATTCCAGCGGAGCGACGGTTTCTACCCAGAAACCCATGCCTTGACCACGCCGTCGCAGATATTCCAGGTTCCCGCTACGGTTGCGACCCAACGCGAAGTCCGGCCCGGTCACGATGCCCCGCATGTGCAGGCAATCCACCAGCAGGTTCGTAAATTCGTTGGCGTCAAGATTTGCGAGTTCGTTGGTGAACTCCACGCAGATGACGCAGCCCACGCCGGCGTCATAGAGGAGGTCCACCTTTTCTTCAGGCGTGATGATCTTGCTGACAGTGCGCTCCGGGTTCACCACCTCGGCGGGGTGGTTGCTGAAGGTGATGACCGTGGGGACGAGCGGCGGCTCGGCCAACTCAAGCATTCTCTGGAGCAGGTGCCGGTGCCCGCGATGCACGCCGTCGAACACGCCGATGGTGATGACCGTGCCGGCGCCCAGCGGCGGCGCGGCTTCGGCCAATGCCCGGCGAAATACTTCGCCGCCGGGCGTCCGTGATTGGGCGTTTTGCGGAGTGGACATTGCTGCGTGGCTGACCGGCGAACCGAATGGGCAAACGTCACGGGAGCCGCAGTTGGCGCGGCGCGCCCAGCGCGTGATTGGTCAAGAGTACGGGCTAATATCCACCTGCGGCGCAGTATAGCGGCAACGATGGTAGCACACCCCCGACTACCGGGCAAGCGGCGGAATCTGTGCGTTGTAAGACGATGCTATAATGACGAACCATGACCACCACCATCAACGACATCAATGACCTGGCTCGCATCCTGCGCGAGCATCCCGACTGGTTAGCCACTATTCGCGGCATAATCGTCGGCGAGGAACTGTTGAACCTGCCCCAGGAAGTCGCCAAGTTCGTCCAGGCCACCAACGAAAACTTCCGCTTGGTCCATGAACGCTTGGACCGGCTGGAATCCGACATGGCCGAGGTCAAGGCCGACGTGGCTGAACTCAAGGGAGGGCAAGCCGAACTCAAAGGCGACGTGGCCGAACTCAAGACGGGGCAAGCCGAAACTAACCGCCGGCTGGACCGGCTGGAAGGACGTTTCAACAGTATGGAAGGACGTTTCAGCAACTTTGAGGGCAGCGATTTTGAACGCAAGGCGCGACAGCGGATACTCTTTGAAGCCAACATCGATTTTGGCCTCAATGAACCGGCCATCGTCATGACGCAAGACGCGCATGACACCCCCGCGTTGAACAGCAGCCTTCACCGAGCCTTTCGCGCCGGCCTGATTACCCGGGAACAGGCGACGGATTGTCATGAAACCGACATTATCATCGCCGACCAGGACGGCCAGCACGTCCTGGTTGAAGCCTCCATCACGTTGGGCAACGATGACATCGAGCGGGCAGTCCGCCGCGCCGCCATTCTGTCCATCGCCGTCAACTCGACCGTTCTGCCCGCCGTCGCAACGGCCTACGCCGCCGAACCCCAGCGCGCCTTTGCCGAGGAGCAGGGTGTAGCCGTTTTCACCTTGCCCTACCGCCGGACGCCTACCGACGATTCCCCTGATGCGTGACTAGCCGACCGGCGGACAGCGGGCTTCGCAGCGCAGCGAACCGGGCCGTCGCGGCGCAAAATCGGCCAAAACCCGCAGACGCTGCAAACGTCAACCCAATCCTGGTCAGTTCTAAAATGCCTCCACGCAATTCCAATTCGATGCGTGTTGCCAGTGGCGAGGCACGCGGCATCCGCCTGAAAGGCGCTGCGGTAGCCGGCATTCGGCCAACCACGGAACGGGTGCGCGCCGCCATCTTTAACATATTGGAAACCAGTCAGGTTATCGACCACCGCGCCGTTGACCTGTTCGCCGGCACCGGCAGCCTGGGCATTGAGGCGTTGAGCCGCGGCGCAGCCTCGGCCGACTTCGTCGAGCGCAACCGTCGACAGTGCCTGGTCCTGCAGGACAACCTGGAGCGCGCCGGCTATGCCGAGGCGGGCCGAGTTCACTGCGCCGACGTCCCGGGATGGCTGGGACGCGCCGCAGCCGGAGAATTCGGAGGTGAGCGTTATGGTCTGGCGCTGCTGGACCCTCCATACCGGATGGGTGACCCAACCCCGACGCTGGTCGCGCTCTGGGAGTCCGGCCGGCTCGTCTCCAACGCGACCGTAGTGTTGGGACATAGCAGTCGGCAGGAACTGCCGGACCGGGTGCATGGTCTGCGTCGGTACGACGCCCGCCGATACGGCGATAACGCGGTGGCGTTCTATCGTGCGGAATGTGGTGACGCGACCTGACTGGAGTCAAAACAAGTTTGGAGAATTGCCGAATGGTAACCGCTCTATATCCGGGAACTTTCGACCCGGTAACCATGGGACATCTCAACGTGGCGCAACGGGCCGCGCGGCTCTTCGATTCCCTGATTATCGCCGTATATGACACGCCGTCCAAGAGCCTGTTGTTCAACACTGAGGAACGCGTGGGGCTGATGCGGGAAGCGGTGGCCGACCTGGACAACGTGACGGTCCGACCGTTCAACGGACTGGTGGTGAAGACCGCCCGTGAGTTCGGCGCCGCCACTATCATTCGGGGGCTGCGCAGCGGACCCGACTTTGAGTACGAATCCCAAATGTTCTTTATGAATCGCCGGCTGGAACCGGACGTGGACATGGTGTCCCTCATGAGCGACCAGGAGCATATGTTCATCAGCTCCAGCCTGCTGAAGGAGGTCGCGCAGTTGGGGGGCGACATCGCCGGCATGGTGCCCCTCCACGTGGCGCAGGCCCTGGCCGATAAATACCAGTCGCCGCAGCGGTAGCCGTTTCCGGCAAGTCATGCCGCCGGCGCGAGGGGGATCTCATCGACATCAACAACATTATCGACCGGATCGAGCTGCTGGTTGACTCCAGCAAATCAGTTCCGCTCAGCAACAACGTGATGGTTGACCGGACCAAGCTGAGCGAATTGGTGGCGCAGTTGCGCATGTCCATTCCGCAGGAAATACACCGGGCTGAGGAGATGCTGTCCCGCAAGGATGACATAATGTCCTCTGCCGTGTCGGAAGCGCACCAGACCCGCCAGCAACTGGAGCAGGATTTTCGCACCCGGCTCAGCGACCACGAGCTGGGGCGCAAGGCCGAAGAAATCCTGCGCGACGCAGAAATAAAATCCCAGCGGATCGTCCACCAGGCCGAGCAGGAAGCCGAAAACCGGCGCAACCAGGCCGACGCCTACGCCCTGCGCACCCTGAGAGACCTGGAACGGGAACTAAACGCCGCCACCGGCTCCATTCGCAAAGGCATCGACGTGCTCGCGGGCGCCACTCTGGCCGCCAGCGCGAACCCGACAGTGCCCTCTCCCCAGGACTTTGCGCCCGAAGACCTGCGCGAACGGATCGAGTACCGATAGTTGGCCGCGGGGCAGCGCAGACCACGCCGAAAGGGCTGACCGTCAAACCCGTTCAGTGGCGTCGTCCCCTGCCCCAGCGTGCGCGACGACGCCCAGGGCCTTTCGGTTTTCATGTTTGTCATTGCGAGCGCAGCGAAGCAATCCCGTCAAAGCTCCGGTGGCTAACCACAAACGGGTCTGTTCCAACGACAAGATTGCCATCCGCCAGAGGCGGACTGTGCTCCTCGCAACGACAACCGAAAGACCCTGCGACGACGCCGGCTTCCCTTGACATTACCGCTTCAATCGGGTGTAAAATCAGGCGCGCAAACGGGGCGGGGGCGGCTGGATTGATTGGCAGCCCTTTCCGGATGCAATCAGCGGAGCGATGCAGCGAGATGCGTGAACTGGTAATCGACAGCATCCGGATCAGCCAGATGAACTACCAGCGGGTGGTGGTGCTCAAAGAACTTGAGACTAACTTGTTCTTGCTCATCTGGATCGGCCCCACCGAAGCTGAAGCCATCGCCGTCAGAATGCAGGGGATGACGGTCCCCCGTCCGCTGACCCACGACCTGCTCGTTGATCTCGTCAAATCGGTGGGCGGTTCCTTCGAGCACATCCTGGTCAATGACCTGCAAAACGAAACCTTCTACGCCAAGATCGTAATCAAGGTCGGTGACCGGACCCACGAAATCGACTCTCGCCCCAGCGACGCGATGGCGGTGGCAGTGCGCGCTGATGTTCCCATTTACGTCGCCGACCAGGTGATGGAAAAAGCCGCCATTTCAATGGATCAGGAAACCGGCCAACCCGTTTCTCCCCAGAGTGGGGAGGGTGAGGAAGCGCCCGCTGAGGTTACCGAAGAGGAGTTGCAGGGTTTGTCGGCGTTCACGGATCTCATCAACGAACTGGACATGGAGGATTTCGAGCGAAGATAGGTCCGGCCAACGCCGGTTATCGAAGCCCTGACGTACCCAGCCCTGCCCTCGTCACGGCGGGGCTTTTTCGTAACACGGGTTACGATTTTCGCCGCTCCTCCAATTGACACGCCGTATAACGAATGCTAATATGCCTGCCGTTTGGAATCGGAAATGCCGCAATGGCTGATAGTAGCCCTGCGGCTGACGGGTTTGGGTTGGTACGTCGCGCTGTGCATCGTGCTGGGCATAGTGGGGGGCGTGTGGTTGGGGAAACTCACCGGACAGATGGCCCTGATGGTGCTCATCGGCACGGTGCTGGGCAGCGGGATCGCCTTTTACGGGGTGTACCGCATGGTGCTGCCCGCCATTTACGGCTCCAAATCGGGCCCACGGTCTGCCACGACGCCGGACCGCGAGCAAAGTGACCACGGAGGCAACTGGTAGTCGTGACGCGTAAACGGGCATTCCTCCTGTTCGGCATCGGCATGGCGGTGCTCCTCATCGTCGGTTTTGTGGTCGGAGCCATCGGCTCCAAAATGTTCGGGCTGGGAAGCTCCTTCCTCCCCGAACCGGGCATCCACCTGGCTCCTGATCCGATATTTCCGGCTTCCGTCCGCGAAAGCGTGATCGGCTATCGCGTCGCCGATAAGAAAACCGATGATCACGGCGAAGCCAAAACGTCGGATTCGGCGGAAGGAGACCACGGCAAGGAAGAAGAGCATCACGGCCTGGGCCTGATGCAGTTCGCCGTAACCAACACCCTGCTGTCCGCGTGGCTCACCAGCGTCGTGATGCTGGTCCTCTTCATCAGCGCCGGGCGCAAACCCAAGGCGATCCCAACCCGGCTGCAAGCCTTGGTTGAGATAATGTTTGAAGCGGTTCTCAACTTTTCATCGTCAGTCCTCGGCCCCGAAATGGGACGCCGGGTTTTCCCGGTGGTGGCGACCATCTTCTTCTTCGTCCTGTTCAACGCCTGGATTGCGATTTTCCTCATTCCCATCTACCAGGCTGTCGGTTACGGCGCCCACGTCGATGGCGGGTTCAAACTGGCAACGCACCTGATCCGGCCCGCCGGCACCGACGTGAATATGCCCCTGGCATTAGCCCTGATCTCCTTCGTGTTCGTGGAATATTGGGGCTTTCGCGCGCATAGCATCGGATACCTCAAGAAGTTCTTCGCCTTCGGCGAGCTGCGCAAAGGCCCGGCCGGACTCATCGGCGTCTTCGTCGGTATCCTTGAGCTGCTTTCCGAATTGGTGCGCGTCGTCTCCTTCACCTTCCGTCTCTTTGGGAACATGACCGCCGGCGAAATCCTGGTGGTGATGTTCACCTTCCTGGTGCCTTTCGTGGCGACGCAGTTCGTCTTCGGACTGGAGTTGCTGGTGGGCCTGGTACAGGCGGTCATCTTCGCCGGCCTGACGTTGGTGTTCCTGTCAGTGGCAGTGAGCCACGAGGAGCACTAGCATCAAAGGGATTGGTGTCGGGAATTAACACATGGGCACACGCCTCCGGCCGGATTGGAGCCGGGGCTAGCTGAAACACAAGGCCAACCTTGAACCGGAGGATTTTCAACAATGGCACTTGACCTCTCAATGTTTGCGATGTTGCTGTCGGTGGGCGCCCAGGGCATCACCGAAGAAGGCGCCAAGCTATTGGCGGCCGGCTTGGCCATCGGCCTCGGCGTGGTCGGCCCCGGCATCGGCATCGGCATCCTGGGCTCCGGCGCGATGAACGCCATCGGGCGCAACCCCGACGCCGCCGGCGCCATCACCACCAACATGATCCTGGCCATCGCATTCGCCGAGGCGCTGGGTATCTACTCGCTCATCGTCGCAGTGATCCTGCTCTTCGTGGTGTAACAACATGGTTGAACTGGGATTGAACGTTCCCTCGTTGATCAGCTACCTGATCAACTACGTCATTCTGCTGATCCTGCTGGGAACGCTGGCTTACCGGCCGCTGCTGAACGCCCTGGACAGCCGGGTCGAGAGCATCCGTGAAAGCCTGTCCGCCGCCGACCGCGCCCGCGAGGAAGCGGCCACGTCACGCGCGGCCATTGAGGACGAGCTGAACGAGGCCCGCCGCGAGGGACAGCGTTTGCTGGACCAGGCCCGCGAAGCCGCGGACCGTTTCCGGGAAGAGGAAATGGCCCGCGCCCGGCAGTCCGCGGAGGAGTTCTCGGAGCGCGCCAGGGCGGACATCGCCCGGGAACGCGACGCCGCCATCAACGAGGTGCGCGCCGCCTTTGGCGATCTCGCCATTTCGGCCGCGGAGCGGATCATCCGCCGCAGCGTTGATCGTCAGGCTCATCAGGAACTCATCGATCAGGTACTGGCGGAAGGGGAGCAAGCGTTGCGCCGCAACTGATCCATCCTCAACCGTCATCCTGGCGAAAGAACGTCACCCCGTACTTGATACGGGGCCGGAATCCAGTCATCGCAGGTAGCTGCCGGTAACGGCGGCCACCGGATTGACAACATCAAACAGGGAGGCAGCAAGCCGTGGCAAACCGTTTGTCGGGGCAACGCTACGCCCAGGCCATCTTCGAGTTGGCCGAGGAACATGAACAACTGGAGCAATGGGACCAGGACTTGCGCCTGGCCGCAGATGTGTTGGGCGATGCGGAATTCGCGCTGTTTCTGAAGCACGCTGAAGTCCCCGTAGAGCGCAAGACGTCCGCCATCGAAGATGTGCTCTCCGAGGTACATCCGTTGGTGCGCAACCTGGTTTCCTTGCTCGTCAACCGAGGCGGCGTGGACGCAATGCGCGACGTGCAAGAGGGCTATTCGCACCTCCTGGACGAGCGCCTGGGGCGTCAACGGGTTGAGGTCACGACGGCGGTTCCCCTGGAAGACGCCGAACTGGAACGGATCACCAATTTCGTGGCGCAACTCGTGGGCCGTGAGGTGGTGCTTAGCGCCCGGGTTGACGACTCCATTCTGGGCGGCCTCATTATCCAGATTGGCGACCGGCTGCTCGACGGCAGCACCAGCTCCGCGCTGGAACGGATGCGCCAGACGGTACGGGCGCAGGCCGCCTGACCAAACGACATAAGGAGACTGGCCGATGGCAGTCAGAGGACAGGAGATAGTATCTCTCATCAAGCGGCAGATCGAGGAGTTCGGCGGCGACTTGACCCTCGTGGACGTGGGCACCGTCGTACAGGTTGGCGACGGTATCGCCAGCATCCAGGGCCTGCAGAGTGTTCGCTCCAATGAGCTGCTGGACTTCGGCAACGATATCCTGGGCCTGGCCCTGAACCTGGAATCCGACATCGTCGGCGCGGCCATCCTCGGCGACCCCAACTCCGTGAAGGAAGGGGACCGCGTCCGCGCCACGGGACAGATCATCGAAGTGCCGGTGGGCGACGCTCTGGTCGGTCGGGTGGTCGATCCTCTCGGTCGCCCGTTGGACGGCAAGGGCCCGGTCACTACCGAGCGCACCATGCCCGTGGAGCGCACCGCCCCCAACGTCGTGGTCCGCAAGTCGGTGGACACCCCGGTTCAGACCGGCATCAAGGCCATCGACGCCATGATTCCCATCGGGCGCGGCCAACGCGAGCTGATCATCGGCGACCGTTCCACCGGCAAAACCGCCATCGCCATCGACACCATCATCAACCAGCGGGACACCGACCTGATCTGCATCTACGTCGCCATTGGACAGAAGCAGGGCAAGGTGGCCCAGGTGGTGGGCATCCTGGAAGAGTACGGCGCCATGGACCACACCATCGTGGTCAACGCCGGCTCCGCCGACTCCGCCCCGTTGCAGTTCATCGCGCCCTATGCGGGCTGCGCCATGGGCGAAGCCTTCATGGAAGAGGGCAAGGACGTGCTTATCGTCTATGACGACCTGACCAAGCACGCCTGGGCCTATCGCCAGATGTCGCTGCTGCTGCGCCGGCCCGCCGGCCGCGAAGCTTATCCCGGCGACGTGTTCTACCTGCACAGCCGGTTGCTGGAACGAGCGGCCCGCATGGATGACGAATTCGGCGGCGGCTCGCTGACGGCGCTGCCCATCATCGAGACCCAGGCCGGCGACGTTTCCGCCTACATTCCCACCAACGTCATCTCCATCACCGACGGTCAGATCTACCTGGAGCCGGAGCTGTTCAACGTCGGCATCCGGCCCGCCGTGAACGTAGGGCTATCCGTATCCCGCGTGGGCGGCGCCGCCCAAACCCGCGCCGTGCGACAGGTGGCGGGACGCTTGCGCCTGGACCTGGCCCAATATCGCGAGTTGGCAACCTTCGCCCAGTTTGGAACCGCCGACCTGGACGCCGCCACGCGGGCGCAACTGGCCCGTGGGCAGTTGGCCACCGAGGTTCTCAAACAGGGCCAATACCAACCGCTCAATCTGGGCGACGAGGTAATCATTCTCTACGCGGTCAACGCCGGGTTGATGGAAGACGTACCCCTGGAGCGGTTGGGCGCCTTTGAAGAGCAGATGCTCCGTCACGTCAACGCGTCCCATCCCGAACTCAGCCAGTCCATACGGGAAACGGGCAGCCTCGGCGACGAGCTGGAAGGACAGTTGACCGCGGCCATCAACGACTTCAAACCGACGTTCCAGTAGGGGCGAATAATTATTCGCCCCTACACCACCGGCAATACAGGGTCTGAACATGCCCAGCGTTAGAGACATACGTCGGCGTATCCGCAGCGTCGAGAACACCGGCAAGGTAACCAACGCGATGTCCCTCATCGCGGCCTCCAAGATGCGCCGGGCCCAATTGGCCGTGACGGACGGCCGGCCCTACGCGGAAAAGATCCTTGATGTCATCGCGGAACTGGCGGCTCAACCCACCGGGGAGTATGACACCGTCCATCCTTTGCTGCAGGTGCGGCCGGTGAACAACGTGGGCATGGTGGTTATCACCCCCGACCGGGGTTTGGCCGGCGGGATGCACGCCAACATCAACCGGCAGGTGGCTCGGTTTATCCTCGACAGCGATGCAACCGTGCGGAGTATTGTAGTGGGGCGCAAGGGTCGCGACTTCATGGTGCGCTACACCGACACCGTGCAGGCTGTCTTTACGGACCTCAGCGACCGTCTGGCCCTGGCGGACACGACGGCAATCTCCCGCCTGGTGATTGATGGATACACCGATGGCCAATTTGACGAGGTGCATTTGGCGTATATGCGGTTCGTGTCCACTGTTCAACAGGAGCCCGTGGTCCGCCGCGTCCTGCCGGTGGAGCCAGCCGAGTTGGAGTCGGCCCAGCGGGTCGGCTACATATACGAACCTGACCCGGCGACGGTGCTGAGCGCCCTGCTCCCGCAGTTCGTGGAAATGCAGGTGTACCACGCCATCCTCGAAAGCATCGCCAGCGAACAGTCGGCCCGCATGGTTGCCATGCGCAACGCCACCGACAACGCGAACCAACTTGCCTCAGACCTCACGTTGGTAATGAACAAGCTCCGCCAGGACAGCATCACCAACGAGCTGCTGGACCTGGTGGGCGGCCAGATTGCGCTGGAGGGATAGCGCGGATAATCAGAGCAAGCGATGCTTACTTTCAGCGATATTCCTGCCGAGTTGTACCGATGGTTTCTGCTTACTTACGGGACGACTGCCGCCGGTAGAGTCGCCGTGGAAGCCTATAAGCAGATAGCCGTTCTGGGAACCGCTTGGTATGATGTTCCTACGGCCGCGCTCAACGTACTGGAACATGGCTTTATCCAGCATGCGTTGCTCTCTCTGGCCGCCGCGGAGGGATTGAATATGGTTCTCGGAGCTCTCATGAAAAGAAAGGCCCGTACTGAAGGGCTCGCTGAAGGGCGCGCCGAAGGACGAGCTGAAGCTAACAAGGCTTGGCGGGAATGGCTGCGACGCAAAGAGGAAGCTGAAGCCAACTCCCAACCGTTCAACGAACCGCCACCGGACTCCAACAACTGACACGCCCGCAGGCTATCCTCGATAAGCCCATCCGGAGGACAAACCAAAATGCCCGGACAGATTGCCCAAGTTATCGGTACGGTGGTGGACGTGGAGTTCCCACCGGACCAACTCCCCAACCTGTTTGACGCCCTTGAAGTGGACAACTCCGGGGAGCGTCTTGTGCTGGAAGTGCAGCAGCACATTGGCAACCACTGGGCCCGCTGTCTCGCCCTCGGTTCCACCGACGGCCTGGCCCGCGGCGCCGCGGTCAGCGATACGGGCAACAAGGTTGCCGTCCCCGTCGGCCCCGAAACCCTGGGACGCCTCTTCGACGTTACCGGCACGCCTCTGGACAACCTGGGCGCTGTGGAAGCCGGCCAGTTCTGGCCCATCCACCGCGATCCGCCGGCCTTCGACGACCAGAACCCCAACGTCGAAATCCTGGAAACCGGCATCAAGGTGTTCGACCTGATCACTCCCTTCCCCAAGGGCGGCAAGGTGGGCGCCTACGGCGGCGCCGGCGTGGGCAAAACCGTCATCATTCAAGAACTGATCCGCAACATCGGCGCCGTGCACAGCGGCGTGTCCGTATTCGCCGGCGTGGGCGAGCGGTCCCGCGAGGGCAACGACCTCTGGCATGAAATGCAGGACTCGGGCGTGTTGGGCAGCACCGTGCTGGTGTTCGGCCAGATGAACGAAACGCCCGGCGTCCGCGCCCGCATCGGTCTCACCGGCCTCACCATGGCCGAGTACTTCCGCGAAGAGCAGAACCAGGACGTTCTGCTGTTTATCGACAACATCTACCGCTACATCCTCGCCGGCATGGAAGTGTCCGCGCTCCTTGGTCGTATGCCCTCCGCGGTCGGTTACCAGCCCACCCTCAGCACCGAGATGGGCGCGCTCCAGGAGCGGATCACGTCCACCAAGAGCGGGAGCATCACCTCTTTCCAGGCCATCTACGTGCCCGCCGACGACTACACCGACCCCGGCATCGTCACCACCTTCGGACACCTGGACGCCGTGGTGTCCCTGGAGCGTGCGCTGGCAGCCCAGGGCCTCTATCCCGCCGTGGACCCATTGGCGTCCTTCGCCCGCATTCTGGAACCTCGCATCGTCGGGGATGAGCACTACCGGGTCGCCCGGGGCGTGCAACAGGTGCTGCAACGCTACCGGGACCTGCAGGACATCATCGCCATTCTGGGCATCGAAGAGTTGTCGGACGAAGACCGGCAGACCGTGTTCCGCGCCCGCAAAATCCAGCGCTTCCTCACCCAGCCCTTCTTCGTCGCCGAAACCTTCACCAACCAGCCGGGCAAATACGTCGCCGTGCGCGATACCGTGCGCGGTTTCGCCGAGATCCTGGACGGCCAGCACGACGACTTGCCGGAGCAGGCTTTCTACATGGTCGGCACCATCGAAGAGGCCGTGGAGAAGGCGGAACAGATGCAGGCCACTGCATAACCAGCGCCCAGCGAATCGAACCAGTAGGAGCGTTTCCCGATGCCCATGCAGTTGCAAATCATCACTGCGGAGCGCGAGGTTTTCTCGGGTGAAGTCGATGCCATGGTTGCGCCGGGCATTGCGGGACAGTTGGGAATCCTCCCCAACCATGCTCCGTTGATGACGATTCTACAACCCGGTGAGTTGATGGTGCGCGTCGGAGGGGAAGAGTCCTATCTCGCTCTCTCCGGCGGTTACATTGAAGTGCTGGGGAACCAGGTGATCATACTGGCTGACGCCGCCGAAGATGTCGATGAGATCGACGAAGCGCGCGCCCAGGAAGCCATGGAACGGGCGCAGCAACGTATTGCCAACCGCACGTCCGACGTCGAGTTGGAGCAGGCGATAGCGTCGTTGCGTCGGGCTCAGGTGCGCGTGACCGTGGCCCGCCGCCGCCGGTCGGCTCCGCACCGCTCCATGGCCCAGCGGCCTCAACCAGCGCCCTGATCTAAAGGACGTGCCCCGTTGACCGATTGATACGACTCGGTCAAGTAGTAAGTCATCGATTGCAGGGCCAGGACCGGATCGATGCTTCGAACCCGCACCCCCGGGGGCACCTGCGCGTTGATGGGCGCGTAGTTCAGTATAGCCCTGACGCCGCACTCGACCAACTGGTCGATCACCGTCTGAGTGTGCGCGCTGGGAACAGCTACGATGGCGATATTGATATTTCTCGTGGCCACGGTTTCGGCCAATGCGCTCATGGGCTGCACGACGACACCGCCCACGTCCTTGCCCACGTTGCCCGGGTTGTTATCGAAGGCGGCCACCAGGTGAAACCCGTCGGGGTCGAAACCGGGATAATTCAGGATGGCGTTACCCAGCCGGCCAACGCCGATTACGGCGACGTTCCACTCCCCATCCAGCCCGAGGATTTGCTTGAGCTCGGTCAGAAGATGCCGGACTCGGTAGCCGCGGCCCTGCTTGCCGAACCTGCCGAAGTAGGATAGGTCCTTGCGAATCTGCGCCGGCGTAACCTGCAACTGCGCGCCCAACTGCTGCGAGTTCGTGACCTCAACTCCCGCCTCCAACAACTGGGTCAGCGTGCGCACGTATTGTGGCAAGCGGGAAATGACGACCTCGGGTACCTCAGCGTTAGGACCCGAGGTCCCGGGACTGCGCCCAGGGTCGCCAGGATAAGTCGCCATAGTGAGAACTATTACGCCAATACTATTGACGGTGAAACAGCGTATCTAAAGCAGGCGTATGGCAGCTATGCCGCCGAATTTCGCCAATGTATGCCAAGGAACATAACGAATTATAATCTATCCCGCAGCCTATCTGCCGTCAATAGCAAGCGGGGCTGGCGCCGACGCCCGTTTGACAACTGCGGTTGGGCCGCCGGCAGCAATTCGACGGTGATTCGTTCCGCTTTGGAGACTACTGACCCATGCACGTGGGAATAGCGCGCATCGCCCTGCGGATACCCGACAGCCGCAGTCTCAAAACCCGTAGGCAGGCCGCTCGCAGCCTGACCCAGCGGATTCGCGCCAGGTTCAACGTCTCGGTGGCCCAGGACGCCGAGGCCGACGGCAATGCGTGGCAGAGCCTGACCCTGCTGGTTTCCTGCGTGAGCAATGACACCGCGTACATAGACGGCATGCTGGACGATCTGGTTGAATACGTGGCGAGCGCCCGCCCGGACCTGGAACTACTGGACTACGGCTCCGAAATCATCAGGGGTGTTTGAGGGCGCCGGGTTCGGGTTAACGAAGAAGGGCTACCACAAGGGTAGCCCCTCTACACGCGAACCGGAGCGTGGCGCTAGATCCGCTCGTGTATAGCGGCCATCAAGTCCTGCAGGTCGGGGAACAGATGGGCGTCCGGCGTGTGCTTGTGCTCGCCCACCAAGTCGCCATCGATGGTAATGTCGAACTTGCCGTGCTCGCCCGGAGTGAGCTTGAAGGTTGAAATGTGGTCGCCGGTGCGAGTCAGTGCTTCGCTGGCCATCCAGGCCGCGCGTCCGGCATGCCCTCAATCCCAGCAATAGACGATCTCAATCTCCATTCGCTTGACGTCAGGTCGAGTTGCCATTTGTTCCCTCCCGTTGAGCGCCAACTGTGAGGCGCTTGGTTGGTCGGATGATAGGGCAATCGAATGGGCAATGCAACGTGAGAAGTGGACACGGCGCAGAGCGGCGCTATGTTCAAACGGAAGGCTCAGAAACAGCATCCACCCAGGAACAGAGCGCCCTCCAAAAATCAGGATAGTCTCCAATGTCATCGTGGCCGGCCCCGGGGACTTCTGCGAAAGTCTTGGGTTCCCGGGCCGCGTCGCACAGCTTGCATCCCTGGTCCACCGGCACCAGCCTATCGTCGGAACCGTGCAGCACGAGCAATGGACAGCCAATACGTGCCACCCACCGTATCGAGTCGTACCGCTTCCCCACCAGCCGGCCGCCCCAGGTCAACCGGGGGTATAGCAGCTGAGCCATTTCGCGCAGCGAAGCGAAAGGCGCGACCAGCGCCATCCCTGCCGGAGGAGCGGTTTCCGCGGCCAACTGTATCGCCACTGCCGCCCCCATCGAGATACCCATGTACAGCGTCCGTTGCGGCGCGACGCCATGGCGTCTTTGCAGGTGAGCCAGAGCAGCCCGAGCGTCAACTGCGGTGCTTTTGACCGACGCCTTTCCAGGGCTGTTGCCGAACCCTCCGTAATCGAACCCGAATATGTTCGCCCCGGTGTGCCGACGCGCCGCCGCGAACTCCCCTACCCGGAGGCTCAAGTTACCACCGGTTCCTCCGAACCAAAGCCAAGTCAACTCTGGGCGTGTGTCCCCGGGAATATGCCAGCATTGCAGCCGCCGCCCATCCTCAGTATCTGCCCATGTTTCTTCATAATCCATGCCCAGGTCGGTGGGCAGCGCATCGCACACCGGCCGGGGCTGAAACAGTAGCCATCGTTCCAGGATTTCCAGCAGCATAGCCGCTTCAGTCGGCTACTCGTCTTCGCCATAGGGTTCCGGCTCATCGAAGCTCTCACCGCGAGCTTCAGCTTCCCGGCGGCGGAGGTTCCATTCCCGCCAACTGCGGTTGGCTTGAGCACGGCCTTCCTCACGACCTTCAGCCCGGCCTTCATTGCGCAACCTTTCCTGAACCGGAACTACCAGTTTTATCCTCAGATAGTCAGCAATTACCATAGTACCTCCTGCAATTTCAGCGCTTACCAACGCCAAGCCAAATGCGGCAGCATGAGCGATGGCGAACCCGAACATAATGGACCAGGCCATCGCCGCCGCGCCAACCTCGTCGGATGGGGATGCGACGTTGACCGCTGCCATGCCGCCAGCGACGTGAAGCCATATTACCACGCCGTATCCGATCAGGCTGAACAGCGTGAACGCGATAGCATAGGTGCGCCGGCGGGTCGGCGTTACGTTGAACAGGGACTCGCTCTGTTCCGGGCGATTGGCGGACACCGGTTCCTCCGTTCTCTCGAATAGCTGTTACCGCACGGCCGGAAACGCCAGCAGGCAGACCACGAACGACAGTATCACCATCAGGAACGTTCCCGGCGCGGATGCTACAAAGCCAGCCAGCCCGTCCGACCCGCGCCGTCGGGCCCAACGCGCTACCACCAGCCGGGCCGCCACCGCGATGACGCCCACCGCTGCCATAAAGCCGACCGGGCGGAGAAAGTCAGGGACAAACCCTGGCGCCGCTTCCGCCATGGCGCGTGATTGATCCGGGGACGCGCGAGGCCGAGATCAGTCGTCGCCTAGGCTGTCGGCCAGAATCTCCAAAACGTCCCGGGCGTCTTTGCTATCCGCCTGCCCTTTGGACTGGATGCCTTCGGTCATCATCTGCAAGCAGAACGGGCAAGAGACGCCCACCGTGTCCGCGTTGGTTTCCAGGAAGTGGTCGGTGCGGGCGTGGTTGATGCGTTCGCCTTGACTTTCCTCAATCCACATATGGCCACCGCCGGCGCCGCAGCAGAAGCCGCGTTCCCGGCATCGCGGCGCCATCTCCACCAACTGCAAACCGGGGATGGCTTTCGCCACGTTGCGGGGTTCGTCATACACGCCGTTGTGCCGACCCAGGAAGCAGGAGTCGTGGTAGGCGACGGACACGTCCATCATTTTCACCGGCTTGATGCGGCCCTCCCGGATCAGGCCGTCCACGAACTGGCTATAGTGCAGCACCTCGTAGTTGCCGCCGAACTGCGGGTACTCGTTGCGGATGGTGTTGAAGCAGTGGGGGCAGATGGTGACGATGGTCTTGATGTTGTAGGCGTTCAGGACCTCGACGTTCTGCTGCGCCATCATCTGATACAGGTACTCGTTGCCCATGCGCCGGGCCGGGTCGCCGGTGCAGGATTCCTCGTCTCCCAGGATGGCGAAGTCCACGCCGGCCGACTTGAGGACCTTCACCATGGAACGGGCGACGCCCTGACTGCGCTGCTCCAAAGCGGCGGTGCAGCCCACCCAGAACAGTATCTCGGCGTCGGGTTTTTCGGCGATAGTGGGCACGCCCAAGCCCTCGGCCCAGTCGGTGCGTCCGAAGGTGGTGCCGCGCCAGGGGTGCCCCCGCTGTTCCATGCTGAGCAGGGCGTTCATGCCCGTTTCTGGAATGCGGGATTCCTCCAGCACCAGGCTGCGGCGCATGTCCATAATGGTCGGCACGTGCTCCACCACCACCGGGCATTCCTCCATGCAGGCCCCGCAGGACACGCAATCCCACACCGCCTGCTCTGGTATCGCGCCGTCAATCAGTGGCATTGGCTCCACGTGGGTGCCGTCCCGCGCCCCCTGGTGGCCGATGGCTATCATGTGCTCTTTCAGGTTCTCCACAATGTGCATGGGGGAGAGAACCTTGCCGGTAGTATGGGCGGGGCAGGCGTCAGTACAGCGTCCGCACACCGCGCAGGCGTAGCCGTCCAGCAACTGTTTCCAAGTGAAATCCTGCACCCGCGACGCGCCGAATCGCACGTTTTCGTCCATCGTGTCCAGGTCGATGGTAGCAACTTCCAGGCCCCCTCTAGGTTCCAGGTTGCGGAAGAAGGCGTTGATGGGCGCAGCCACCATGTGGATGTGCTTGGAAAAGGGTATGTACAGGGCGAACCCCAGGACGATCAGCAGGTGGATCCACCAGAAAATCGCTTGCAGTACGCCGGCGGTGGCCGGCGACATTCCCGCCGAACTGAACCAGTTGCCGATGGCCCCGCCGACGAACACCCCGGCCTCCGGCCCGCCGTGTCCGGTAGCGACGTAGAAGGAATGCACCAACAGCGTGGCAATCATCAACCCGGCAGTCAGCCCCACGATTACCACCGACTCGCCTTTGCGGGTCAGGTCAAAGCTCAACCGATGCGGCTGCGCCACCCAGCGGCGGAACAGTGCCCACACCAGCGCGGCCAGAATGACCACGGCCAGAATATCCAGATAGGCGCTGTACACCAGCACGCCGGTCCTGGTGAGAATCGTCTCCCCTAGCGGATGCCAGATCGAACCGCCGAAGATGAAAATCAGGTAAGAAAGGCTAAAGGACAGGAAACCCCAGAATATCGCCGCGTGGCCTAGTCCGGCCAGGTCAATACCCCGGGAACGTGGGTCGGTACGGCCCACCCGTTGCAGCACCTTGCGTTGTCCCAGGACAATGCCGGCCGCGCCGGCCATCCGGGTCAGCGGGCGGTCAAATCGAGCCACTGGCAATCCCTGCAACACCAGCCGAAACACGCGGCGATATGCCACATACCCCGCCAGGCCGAAGGTCAATGCCGTCAGGACGTACACGCCAACCCAGACGGGAATGACGCCAAAAAGCGAATCGGGGGGAACCATAGCCTGCCTTTACCTTGGGCAACCCTTTGTCAGCAGCGGGAAGCCCATCTGAAAATCGGCGGCTAGTTTATCACAGCCGCAACGGACTTCCGCTCGCTGAGGAGTCTGGAACGCAACTGCCCTGATACCTTTGCGTAACCGTCGCTCCCTACCGTCCGTCAGCCTTCGGATTGCAGCCGCTGCAACTGCTCCCGGAGCAACTGTACTTCCGCCTCCGCGGTGAGAGCACGGGTTTCAGCGGCTAGCCGGGCGTGCCAGACTTCCCGCCAGCCCTCCAGATAGGTTCCGGTCGCCGGATCAAACAAGCGCGGCCAGCCCTCATCCCAGGCCAGGCTGACTTCCAGCATGGGGCTGTACCCTTTCAATATGCCGTCGGGTTCGGTAGTCAGGTCAGCGGGCCGATACGCGCCGTCAACCAGTAGCCACCCGGACAGCGGCGCGTCGTGATACCGGCCGCCTGACGGGTCAAACTGCCAGTACTCGGGCACGCCGATGGCGGCGTAGATGGCCGGCTTCCGGTCAACATCCTCCCTTCCCGTGCTTTGCGATGCCACTTCCAGCGCGAAATCCGGCGGCTTGCCCACTTCCCAGGGCAGGTACAGCCGTCGCGGCGTAATCGCCCGGGCATCAACGCCGAAAGCCAGGTAGATGTCCGGCGACACCCGCACGTTGAGGTTGCCCGGGTCATAGCAGATGAACGTTTCCCGGTTCAGAAAAACGTCGGGCCGTTCCCCGAAGTCGGTGAAGCGGGCGCGAAAGAGCCCCATTATCTCGTCAATCTCGTTGAGCTGGTCCATGTGGTCGGGCGGCCCGTCCCTTCGGTCGGGGTTGAACTCCAGGCTGGCGTAGTCAATTTCGCCGCCCCGTCGGTAGGGCAGCATCTTGAAACCGGGTTTGGCGGTGGTCATATGGAGCCTCCGTAACGCCGGACGGCGGAACTCAATTGCAGGAAGCCGGGAAGCCGCCTAGCCTTCTCCACGCAATCGGCGCAGTTCCGCTCGGAGCCGTTGGTTTTCCAGTTCGACGGCCAGCCGGGCTACCTCGGCGGCCTCCCGTTGCCGCTCGGATGCCGCAGCGCGTTCCTCGGCGTCCCGACGCGCATACCATACCTCACGCCAGCCTTCCAGGTAGGCGCCGGCGGCCGGGCCGTAAAGCCGGGGCCAGCCATTATCCCAGCAGACGCTTACCTGCAACAGCGGGCTGTATATTTTCAGGATGCCGTCGGGCTCTCTTGTCGGCGGCAGCGGGCGATAAGCGCCGTCCACCAGTTCACCGCCCCACAACTCTTGCCCGTAGTATCGCCCGCCGCTGGGGTCAAAGAGCCAGAGTTCGGGGACGCCGATGGCAGCGTAGATGGCCGGCTTGCGGTTCACGTCCACCCGTGAAGTGCTTTCGGACGCAACCTCCATAGCAAAGTCCGGCGGTTTGCCCACTTCCCAAGGCAGGTACAAGCGACGCGGGCGGATGGCCGCGGCGTCCACGCCGAAAGCCAGGTACACGTCGGGAGCAATACGGACGTTGAGGTCGTCGGGGTCGTAGCAGATGAACGAGTCGTCATCGAGGAACACGTCGGGACGGGTGTCAAATTCGGTGAAGCGTGCGGCCAGCAGGCCGGTCATTTCCCGTATTTCTCGATTTTGTTCCATGTGGTCCGGCGGCTTCTCCCTGATGTCGGGGACGAACTCCAGGCTGGCGTAGTCAATTTCGCCGCCCCGTCGGTAGGGCAGCATCTTGAACTCGGATTTGGCGGTAGTCATCGCAAGCCTCCGTTTGGGAATTGTATCACCCCGCGTTGGGGGATTTGCGGAATGACACCATAGGCCCGACCCGCTATAATTGCACAACGTATCAGGACAATACACCCTTGCGTGAGGCAGCGTAATTATGGAATTCGCATTCACCCCGGAACAGGAAGCCCTCCGCGCTGAAGTCCAGCAGTTCATCGCCGAAAACGTCACCCCCGAAATCGTCGCGGAGCTGGAGAGTACCGGCATCCGCCGCCGCGGCCCCAAGACCCGCGAGATGTACCAGCAGATTGCCGAGCGGGGCTGGATCGGCATTTCCTGGCCCAAGGAATACGGCGGACAGGCCGGCAGCCGCATCGACCAGTACATCGTTGAGGAAGAGTTCGCCCGCGTGGGCATCACCGTAGGCGGCGCCGGCTCCGGCGCGCCCGCCATCCTGGCCGCCGGCACCGAGGAACAGAAGCAGGAGTTCCTGCCCGGCATCATCCGCGGCGAAATCTCCTTCGCCCTGGGCTTCACCGAACCCCAGGCCGGCGCCGACCTGGCCGGCTTGCAGTGCCGCGCCGTCCGTGACGGTGACGAGTACGTCATCAACGGGCAGAAGATGTACACCACCGCTGCCCACTACGCGACGCACATCTATCTGATGGCCCGCACCGACCCCGACGCACCCCGGCATCGTGGCATCAGCATCTTCCTGATCCCCATGGATACCCCCGGCATCACGGTGCGCCCCCTGTGGACCATCCAGAACGACCCGCCGGCTCCCCTGGGCACCACCTACGGCGACAACCGCACCAATGAGACTTTCTTCGAGAACGTGCGCGTGCCGGCCTCCTGTATGCTGGGCGAGGAAAACCAGGGGTGGTACGTAGGCGCCATGGGCCTCAACCTGGACCGGGTGGGCGCGTCCCGCTACCTCATTTCCATCCAGCGCGACGAGGACATCGTGAACTGGGTCAAGGAGAACGACATCGAAGGCTACGCCATGCGCGAAGACCCCACCGTCCGTGACCGCCTGGCCGATATGTGGATCGAGGGCCAGGTCTGCCGCCTGATGACCATGCGCAGTATGTCCATCGTGGAGAACGACGGCGCCTTCACCTACGAAGGCTCCGCCGAGAAAGTCTTCGCCCCGGAGCACGGCGTCCGCACCACCGAAACCATCGCCCAGATGCTCGGCCCTTATGGCCAATTGCTCAACGGCTCCGAAGATGCTATCGAGAGCGGCGTCTTCGCCCACAACCTCATGGGCGCGTTCCAGAGCGGCATCAACCACGGCAGCGTCCAGGTGATGCGCGACCAGGTGGCCCGCCGCGGGCTGGGAATGCCCAGGGTATAGCCGGCTGGAGTCGTCAGGATGACGCAAATACAATCCGCGCCGGCCGCGAACATCGACACGCTGCTGCGGCAGGCGCGGGAACTTCTGGATAAGGGCGAACTGGCCCCGGCGTCGGCTACCGGCTGGCAAGCCGCGGCGCGGGCTGTGGCCGACTACGACCGGGTGAGCAGCAATTTTGAGGACGCTGCCCGTGAACTGGTGAAAGACCGGCGTGGGAATACCGACGCTGGGAAATGGTTGTTCAGCGCCATGGCATTGCGGGATAACGCCGAATACGACTGGCTTGACGTGGACGGCATAGGGCGGCGGCTGGACGATGTGCAGCGATTGGTGATCATAATCAAGGACATAGCCAACCCTCCACAGACTGCCGAGGACATTCTGACCCGCAGCCGGGAATGCCTTGAGAACGGTTACCTAGCGCCGGCCTCGGAGAAAGGCTGGGAAGCGGCGCTGTGGGCCACCAAAACTTATGCCGATGCCATAGGCTGCGAATACCGCGGCGACGAGCACTTTGACGTGATCACCAGGATGCTGGGGAAAGAAGATAACGGGGATTTGCAGGTCTCCAAATGTACCTATGCCGCTTTGGCATTACGCGAGGCCGCCGCCTATTGCACTGTCTATCCGCACTGGTTGCATCCTGCAATCGTAATCGAGGATATAGAAGCGGTATCAAAGCTGGCGACGATAGTACGAAAGCTGGCTGCTGTGAAAAATTGATTGAGCGCTGCAATGTCTGAATTCGAGGCTGACCATGCAGAGATCAGCGCTGCATTTTTGCGTGACAGCCGGCAGTATCTGGCTGACGGTCAGTTGTTGCAAGCTTCCGAAAAGGGTTGGGGTGCCGCCGCCCATGCAGCCATGTTCATCGCCGGTATTCGCCAGTGGAGCTACCAGGAGCATTGGGAATTCAACGCCATAGTGGTAGCAGGATTATCAAGGGAGACTGGCGATAACGACGTACACCTTTGGGGTAGAAGCGCTAACGAATTGCACATCAATTTTTACCGTGATGATAAAAATGCCGGTCAAATCGCCGCTCACCTGAACGACGTGGCAAACTTGGTCAATTTTATTAGACGGTTGACTGGCCTTCCACCTGTTGACGATTAGTGTATTCTGCTCGCGTCTTTACAGACTTACCACGCACCCAAACCTCACCCCAACCGAGGCACGATGAACGTACTACCCTCCGAAGAAGAGCTAATGGTCAAAAACGCCGCCCGGGAATTCCTGGAGGCCGAATGCCCCCCCAGCCTGGCCCGGGCCATTGAACAGGACGAGCGCGGCTACTCCGTGGAGCTGTGGGAGCAGATGGCTACCCTGGGCTGGTTCGGCATCTCGCTGCCCGAAGCCTACGGCGGCGGCGGCCTGCCCGTGTCCTATCTTGGCCTCATCCTGGAAGAGTGCGGACGCGCCATCGCTCCGGTCCCGTTCCACAGCACCGCCACCGCTGCCCTGGCCGTGGCCCGGTACGGCTCCGATGAGCAGAAGCAGACCATCCTGCCCCGGGTCGCCCGCGGCGACCTGATTATGACCTGGGCGGCCCAAGAGCAGGACCCGCGCCTCCGCGCCGACGCCATCCAGTGCCGGGGCGAGGTTGACGGCGACAGCTTGGTCATCAGCGGCGTCAAGCACTTCGTCGATAACTTCGCCGCCGCCGAGTTGATGGTCATGGCCGTCCGCACCGCCGCGCCGCTATCTGACGAGGGTTCGAGCGACAGCGCCGGCATTACCCTGGGCATCGTGCCGACCAACGCCCCCGGCATCACCGAGACCCGCCTCACCACCCTGGCCAAGGATTCCCAGAGCAAGCTGGCCCTGGACGGCGTGCGCGTTCCGTTGCGCAACGTCATCGGCAAGGTCAACCAGGGTTGGCCGGCCGCGTCTGATCTGCTGGACACCGGCACCGCCCTGCTGTGCGCCCAGATCATCGGCGCGGCGCGCAAAGACGCCGAGATGGCCATCGAATACGCCAAGAACCGCGTCGCCTTTGGCCGTCCCCTCGCCGGCTTCCAGTCCATCCAGCATCTCTGCGCCGACATGATTGTGTGGGTGGACGGCGCCCAACTGCTCACCTACGAAGCCCTGTGGAAGCTGGACGCCGGCCTGCCCTACAGCGTCGAGGTATCCCAGGCCAAAGCTTTCACCAACGACAAGTGCCAGGCCACGGTGCGCTCCTCCCAGCAAATCCACGGCGGCATCGGCTTTATGATGGAGTTCGACCTGCATCTCTGGTATCGCCGCGTCACCGCGTGGACCATGCGCCTGGGCACCAGCTTTGAGCACCGCGCCCGCGTCGCCCGCGCCCTGCTGGACCAACCCGGCCAGGTCCGCCTCGGCATGAACCTGGAAGCCGTCGCCTGATCCGAACCGCCTGCCATTGCGACCCCGTGCTTGATACGGGGGGTGGCAATCTCGCCACCATCTGAACTACATAGGAGCCTGACAATGCCCGCCGATCCCGTCTGTCCCGTCTGCAAGACCGTTATCAACGAAGACAGCGCCCGCGCCACCACCGGCCAGACCATGCACGGCGCCAACGAGGTTGACCCCACCGCCGGCACCCGCAGCTTCTTCAACGGCGAGTGGTACTATTTCTGCACCCTCCAATGCCGCACCAGGTTCCTCACCGCGCCCAACACCTTTATCGAAAGCTAGCGATTCTTGTCATTGCGACCCCGTACTTGATACGGGGGTGGCAATCTCGTTGCCTTATCCATCGTCTCGCCCCGAACAATCCCACGGAGGATCATCATGCACGTAGGTCTGGTAATGGAGTGCGATTACCGCGAAGGCCGCACCCAGGACGAAGCCTTCGACGAAGCCTTTGCCGTCGCCCAACTGGCCGACGAAGCCGGCATTGACGGCGTCTGGCTGGCGGAGCGTCACTTTGCCGCGCCGCGCACGCCCACCGACCCGGGCGGCGCCGGCATCCCGTCGGTGTCTTCGGTGCCCCTGATGATGGCCGGCATCGTCGCCGCCCGCACCGAGCGCGTGCGCGTAGGCACCGGCGTCAGTGTTCTGCCCCTGGCCCATCCCATACGCCTGGCTGAAGAAGCCGCCACGGTGGACAACATCTCCAAGGGCCGACTGGACTTCGGCATCGGGCGCAGCAGCTTCCCCCGTTCGTACCAGGGCTACGGCGTGCCCTTCGAGGAAAGCCGGGTGCGGTTCGCCGAGGCGCTGGAAATCATCCTCAAGGCGTGGAACAACTACCGCTTTTCCCATCACGGCCGCTATTATGATATGGATGACGTGGTGGTGACGCCGCGCCCCTACCAGCAACCTCATCCTCCCATGCGCATCGCCGCCAACTCGGTGGACACCTTCCGCATCATCGGGGAACTGGGCTTCCCGCTGGTGACCGGAGTGCGGGGACAAGGTCTCAAGCAGGTTGCCGACAACCTGGCCCTCTACCGCTCCACCGCTGCCGAAAACGGCCATGACGTGGACGACGCCTACGTGCGAATGCCCATCTACGTGGGCGAGACCATGGCACAGGTACGCGCCGACACCGAAGAGAGCACCATGCGCGCCTTCCGCCGCACCGCCGACACCTACATCCGCACCGTAGAAGCCGAAGGCGCCAACGCCACCGCGGAACGCCGCCAGCGCGCCGAGCAATTGCTCAACACCACCTACGACGACCTGCTGGTGGACCGAGTCGCCTACGGCACTCCGGAACAGGTTGCCGACCGCCTCATCGCCATCCGCGACGAACTCGGCCTAACCGGCTTCATCATGGAACCCAACGTAGGCGGCGCCGTCCCCGCCGAGCGAGTGCAGAACTCGATACGGCTGTACGCCGAAGAGGTGGGGCCGGCGCTGCGGGGATAAAGCGGCCGGCGCATCGGGATGAACAGCGGCCCCGCCAATTGGCAGGGCCGCTTGCATTGGCCGCAGGGATACGCCACTATTCCGGCCGTTCTGCGATGGCGCGGCGCAACTCCTCTCGCAACACTGGCACGGTCTCGGTGACTATTCTCCAAACCTCTTCGGAATCCGTGCGCCAGGGGATGTGAGCGAGAACAACTCGCGTCCGTATCAACTCGTCCCAACCAGCGTTAGATATCACCCTCAAAATGCTCGGCGCAGTTTGCTTGGCCATTTCAGCCAGTAAGCATATCGCTTGATATACGGCCAGCCGCGATCTGAGATCGCCGGACAAATACTCCTGCGCGTGATGGCGTCGTAGCCAGGCAATGACCTCACGCCAATGCTCGAGTTGACGAAGACGGTCGGATTCGTCAGGGCCGCGTTCATCCGGCGGTGTAGATAACATCCCGACCCTCCAGCTCGCGTTTGGCCCATTCGACGCCCCTTGTGACGTGCCTTTCAAGAAGCTCTTTGTCCTCAATCCACACGTGGCTGCCCAGCAGATTGTAGAGATCCTTAACCACGTCCATGTGATGCTTTTTGAAGTACCAGGAACGTTCGCCGGGGCCGAAATCTACAATCAGGTACAGGTCAACGAACCGGAACGGGTTGTCATCCGGCAAGTACGGGAACGGATTCGGCGGTGGGCGAACCCGGCTCGGGTCAACCGCCATCTCCAGCACGCCCCACCGCCGGCAGATTTCGGCGATGGCATCTAGCGGCAGGTCATTGCGGGTCAGCAGGGGTTTGGAGGTTTTTGATGCAGTCATAACCGGCCTCGAATAATAGCGTGGGACAAGTTCTAAGCTCTGGCATCGGTTACAGCATAACGCCTACCCCCGTCCGGCGTAAGCCGGGACCACTCGGTCGCTACGCTCTGTCTGCGATAACGCGGCGCAGTTCCGACAACAGCAGTGGGATGTCCTCGGTAGCGGATTCCCAAACAATCTCGGGACTCACGTCCCACGGACGGTGGACCAGGAAAATCCTCATGTCGTCCAAACCCTTCCAATCGACGTTCGTCATCGCGGCGCGGGTTTCGCTGCCAAGGCCCTTACTGGTGTCGGCGATTAAGCCCATGACGTGGTAAAAAGCCCAGCGCGTTCTCAGATCGCCATCGGCGTATTCGCTAGGATACTGCTGGCATAGCCAACCGATAGTCTCGCACCAGAACTCCACCAGCCGAATTCTGTCATCCGGTTTCGGGCCACGCTCATCCTGCGGTGTAGATAACATCGCGTCCGTCCAGCCGTTGCCGCGCCCCGTCCGCCCCGCCCTCAACGTTCATCTCCAGCACGCCCTTGTCCATGATCCAAACGTGGCATCCCAGCAGGGTGTATAAGTCTTCCACCACGTCAAAGTGGTGTTTCTTGAATCCCCAGCTTCGTTTGCCCGGACCAAAATCTGCAATCAAGTACAGATCAACCTCTGCGAACGGGTTCTTTTCCAGCGCGTAATCGGGGTCTGGCAGCGGACGCGACTCGCTGGGATCAACCGCCATTTCCCGCACGCCCCACCGCCGGCAGATTTCGGCGATGGCCCCCAGCGGCAGGTCATCGCGCGTGAGCAGGGGCCTGGGGTTTTTTTCGGTAGTCATGGACGCTCTCCGTTCCGTGGGCTGCGTTACGGCGCCGCTGTGGCCGTAACGGCGCGCTGTACCCCGTTGACCGTTGCCTCAAAGACCTGTCCAATCCCCACGTCCGTGCCGATGAGCAACGTCTCCCTTTCGGTGCGGTAGATCTCCGCGCAGGCTACGGGGTTGCCGTCTTTATCGTACTCCGTCCGGTAGTTCATAATGTTGACTGCCAACTTGCCGCCCTCATAGACAAGCTCGGACGTGTGAAGCTCGTGGCAGCCGTCGGGCAGGGCGTACTCCACCACCAGATAGTCTGCTCCATCCGGCCGGGTGTCCACGTGGATTGCCACGCTCTCAATAGGAGCGGGAACCACTTCACCGTGGGCATCGCCATCAGCCGGCCCGCCCTCGGCGACAAAGGTTTTCACCACGTCGTTGACCGTCACGGTGTACGTTTCGCCCGGTTCAAAGTCCGTTCCCAGTGGGACGCCGAACTCGTGGGTGAGGTAGATTGCGGCGCAGGCAATCATCTCGGACGGAGCCGGCTCCAGGTTGAATACGGTAATCGTGATGGTATTCCCGGAGCGGGTCTCTTCGTAGCCATAGAACTCCACGCAGCCGCTGGGCAAACCGGAAACCACGTGAACGAAGTATTGGGGCGGGTACGACTCGGCGACGTTTATCGCAACGCTCTCGATAGGAGCGAGAACTTTGACCATACCCGCCGGGATCGGGCGAGTCGGTTGGGGCGTTGGCCCTCCGGCGGCGGCAACGGCCGTCGTGGTCAGCGACTTCCATCCTTCGTGAGTCCAGGCGACCATGCCGTCGGAGCGACGGTTGGCGGCTCCGACGATGAACCAGTACCTTTGCCCGGCCGGCAGGCGCTTGATGGTGTAGTCCCCGCTCCGCTTGGTCTCGGCAAAGTGGAATGCTTCCTGCCAGTCGCCGGCGTCCCTGGCGGCCTCCGTATCGGCGACGTTGGCCCAACCCACCCGGTGCACCGGCGCCCCGTCGGCCTTCCACTTGACGATGACGTGACCCTCCGCGGTGTTCTCCACGGTTACGTTGGTTGGCGGCGTCAGCGCGGCGGTCGAACCCGCGGCCTGGACTACGCCGGCCGTCGGCTGCCCGCCGCAAGCCACGGCCGTCAGGGTCAGCAGCAGCCCCAACGCGATAACCAGGGCGATTTTCCGAGCTGCGTTCATCATGGCGAAACTCCTTGGCATCGTGGTTATGGCGCGCTGCGCCGCTGGCTTTGATACGAGCGAATAGCAGCGGCGGATTGCCCGGCGACGCTCCCGTTAGGCGCCAATCTCTCCCAGAAACGCCAGCAGCGCCGCGTTCACCTCGTCGGGCTTCTCCTCGTGGAGGAAATGGCCGCCGCCGGCGATAAACTGGGACCGGAGGTCGGTAGCCGTGCGCTGCCAGGACGCCTCCGGGTCCAACCCGCCGGCCTCGGCGGTGCGCTTGCGCCGCTCGCCCCACAGGTAGAGCATGGGGATGCTGAGCTGCCGGTCGGCGTCGGCCCGCCAGTCGGACGGGTCCTCATAGGCGGCGGCCCGGTAGTAGGAGAAGCCGCCGCGCAGCGCTCCCGGCTGGGAATAAGCCCGCGCGTACACGGCCACCTCCTCATCCGACATCATCGCCTGGTTCACCGACCAGTTGCGGTAGAAATGGCGCAGGTAGGCTTCCTCGTTGCCCCGCACCAGATGCTCGGCCAGGTCGGGTATCTGGTGGAAAAAGGAGTGCCACCGTTCCCGGACGCCTTCGGGCGTCTGCGGCCCCAACTGCTCCAATGGGTGCCCGCCGTCCAAAACCGCCAGCCGGTCCACCTCCACTTCGTGATCCAGGCAGTAGCGGAACGATACTCTTACTCCAATGTCGTGGCCCACGATGGCAACCTTGTCGTGTCCCAGGTGGCGCACCAGTTCGTAGATGTCCGTGGCCGCCGTCCGCGTGCGGTAGTCCTGCAAGGGTTTCTCCGACGCGCCGAACCCCCGCATATCGGGCGCTATTACCTGGTACTGCTGCGACAGTACCGGAATCTGCTTGCGCCACGAGAACCACATTTCCGGCCATCCGTGCAGCAGGACCACCGGATAACCGTCGCCCTCAATAACAAAATGGATATTGACCCCGTTCACCCGCGCCGTGCGGTGGGTGAAATCCCAATCAGCCATGCCTCTCACCTCTCATTGGCCATGCGTTGACCATATCCCGTAGGGGCGAATAATCATTCGCCCCTACCCAGCTTTGCGGACACCGTTGCTACAAGCCCATCGCCTCCAGGCCAACCCGGGACAAGTCCTCGTCGCGCTGCCCGCTGGGGTAGCCGCCCACGCCGATGCCGCCCAGGATTACGCCGTCCTGCATGATGACCAGCCCGCCCTGGCCGTGGGTGAACCGCGGATCGCCCAGGTCGGCGATGTTGCGGCCCTGGGCGGCCAGGCCGGCGGCGTGCTCGCCGGAGTCCCGTCCCATCACGGCCGAGGTGTACGCCTTGCGGATGGCGTGGCGTCGGCTGAAAATCCGCAGATTCTCCATGGTGTAGTAGGCCACCAGTTCGCCGCCGGCGTCCACGATGGCCATGGCCACCGGTTCGTCGGGGAGTTCGTGGGCCTTTTCGATCATCGCCCGCATTGCCGCCATAACCTGTTCGTTGCCGAGCGCCGGTTTCGTTGCCATATTCATGCCTCCAGGCAATTGGTTTGGTTTGCGTTTTGCGGGTCGATAATAACACGATACGCTGGGCCGGCTTCCGTTCCGAGCGCCGCGCGTTCCAAACCAGGACGATTGCAAAGTCGGCGGAACCTCCTGATCCGCTCATCCTGAGCTTGTCGAAGGATGGCTTGACCAGAGTAGCGCATGGTTCGACAGGCTCACCATGAGCGGAGGTACAAGGACTTTGCAATCGTCCTGCGTTCCAAACCGCGCAGGGTTGACAAACCACAATCGCGGCCCTACGGTGGCGTTGGAATGCTGAACTCGTTTCATCCGACGTTACCACGGAGACCGATATGGCAGCGATTACCGGAGACGAAACCCAACCGACTACGGCCATGAGCGCCGACCAGCCGGATTCGAGACCGACGGTTTCGCCGGCTCGCTCCATACCGACGACGTACCGCTGGGCCGCGGCAATTGCGACGTTGCTGGTGGTGCTGGTCGTGTCCGTGCTGGTCTGGGGGCCAGCTATGGAATATCCCACCACGGTAGCCTACGTAGCCTCCAGCGACGGCACCACCAAATTCCCGAAGACCTTGCGCGACATCACCGGAGGCGCCATTGACAGCGCGGCCCGATGGGTGACTCGCGAAGCCAGTTGGCTGTTCGACGGCATCAAGAACGCCATCATCTACGCCCTTACCTTTATCGAGGACGTGCTGAAGTGGGTGCCCTGGCCGGCTTTGGTGCTGGGGCTGGCCCTGGCTTCCTTCGCGGTAGGACGCTGGGCTCTGGTGTTATTCACCACCTTCGCCATGCTTTTCATCGGGTTCATGGACCTTTGGGAAAACGCCATCGATACCATCGCCCTGATGGCCGTAGCCGTGGCCCTTTCGGTCGGCGTAGGTTTGCCCGTGGGCGTCCTGGGCGCGCGCAGTCAGCGCCTGGACAACATCATGCGTCCCATTCTGGACGGGATGCAGACCATGCCCAGCTTCGTGTACCTGCTCCCCGGCATCCTGTTCTTCGGACTGGGCAAGCCGGCGGGAATTTTTGCCACCATCATCTACGCCGTGCCGCCGGTTATCCGCCTGACCAACCTGGGGATCCGGCAGGTGTCGCCGGAAACCGTAGAGGCGGCCCGCTCCTTTGGCGCCTCCCCGCTGCAAATACTCACCAAAGTCCAGATCCCCATGGCGCTGCCGACCATCATGGCCGGCATCAACCAGACCACCATGATGGCGCTGGCCATGGTTACCATCGCCAGCATGGTAGCCGCTGGCGGCCTGGGCGATAACGTACTGCGCGCCATCCAGAAGAACGAAGTCGGCAACGGGGTAATCGCGGGGTTGGCCATCGTGTTCATGGCTATCGTCATCGACCGCCTCACCCAGTCCGTCGCTCGGGGCCGCCAGGAAGCGTTGAGCGCCGGGCATTAGGACTAATGTCGGATGACGGCGCCAAATCAGGAAGGCAATGGTGAAAACTCGAGCACGCCGGACGGTGTAGATCCGCCTGACCCACTCGAGGGCGGCGAGCCTTGGTACAGTTGGAATCGCTGGAAGTACATCGGCGGCGCACTGTTTCTGTTACTGAGCGTCGCCGGAGTCAGCTACGTAATCTGGGACATCGTTGACCTGTTGCCGAAGCCTGTTACCATAGGGATGGTACGGACGGCGTTGCGGGAATCACCGGGCCGGATAACGGATATGGTGGCGCTGGCCGGGCTGATTTCATTTGGGCCGCCAGCAGGAGTTGATTTGATGTTTGGAGCGACAGCCGCCGCCAAGCAATGGGCGCGGGAGCGGCAACGCAAGGAGAGGGCCAAAGGCCGGGCGGAAGGCCGGGCGGAAGGCCGGGCTGAGGAACGCGAGCGGATACGGAAGCATTTCCAGTCTCTTGCGAAAAACAACCCGGATGTCCAGCGATTACTTGACGAACTGCAAGACGAAGACACTGCATAGCGCCGGGGCAGCCGAGGCGCTAGTTCAGCTCCATGAATACGAAAACTTCCATTATGTAATCTGATTATTGCGGCAATCGTCAGATTGACAACGATAATCAACACTGCAATAATCGGCAACACTTAAATTTCGCGCCGGGATGTCCCGGTGAATCACCCCGGATGGAGGAAATTGCTTTGTTCACCAAGTACAGATTACTGGCCCTGCCCATGGTAATGGCGCTGGTTGCAGCCATCGCCATCGTGGCCTGCTCGCCCGCCGCGCCCCAGACCGTCGAAGTAACCCGCGTGGTTACTGAACAGGTCGAGGTGGAAAAGGTCGTCGAAAAGCCTGTTGAGGTAGTCAAGGAAGTCGAAGTCGAGAAGGTCGTCACGGAACAGGTTGAAGTCGAAAAGGAGGTTGAGGTCCAGGTCGAAGTCACCCGCGTCGTTACCGAAGAAGTGGTCAAAGAGGTCGAGAAAATAGTCGAGGTGATGGCGCCGGAAGGGCCGAAAGAGACCATCATCTTCGGCGACCTCAACTGGTCCAGCGCGTTGCTCCAGAACCGCATCGCTCAATACATCGTGGAAAAGGGCTACGGCTACCCGACCGACGTGAAGTTCGGTGCTACCCTCCCCCTGTTCCAGGGCTTGCAGAACGGCGACACCCACGTCACCATGGAAATCTGGCTCCCCAACCAGGACGAAGCCTGGAACAAAGCCCGTGAAGACGGCGCCGTCCTGTCCGTAGGCCAGAGCCTGGGCAAGGACTGGCAGTCCGCTTTCGTTATCCCGGCCTATCTCCAGGAGCAATACCCGGACTTGGACCACGTGGATGACCTGAAAGACCAGCAGTTCAAAGACCTGTTCAAGACCGCCGAAACCGGCGACAAGGCCCGCTTGGTGTCCTGCGTTATCGGCTGGGCTTGCGAAACCGTGAACGCCGCCCAGGTTGAAGGGTATGGCCTGTTGGACCACGTGGAAGTCATCAACCCCGGCGACGGCGCCGCCCTCAACGCCGACCTCTACGGCGCCTACGAACGGCAGGAGCCCTGGTTGGGCTACCAGTGGGGCACCAACGACCCGGCCCTGAAACTGGACCTGGTTCGCCTGGAAGAACCCGCTTATAGCGATCAGTGCTGGTTCACTACCAAGGCTTGCGCCTACGAGGATGCCACCATCCTGATCGCGGTTTATCCCGACCTGCCGGGTCGCGCCCCGGACGTCCTTGAAATGCTGCGCAAGTGGGATTTCAACATCAACATCTACAAGGCGGTCGTCCAGTGGCAGGATCAAAATCCCGATGCTAACGTCAAGTCAACCGCCATCTGGTGGCTGAACAACAACGCCGACATCTGGGGCGATTGGGTCACCGACGACGCGGCCGCCGCCATCCAGGCTGCGTTGTCCGCCGGCGAAGATGCCGAAGGCTGGCCCGACGAGTAACCGTCATCAAACCCACACCGCTTAAAGGGGAGGCGGCCTCAATCGGGGCCGCCTCTTTTCTGCTACAATGCAGCCGCCCAACCCACACCGTCAACGGGATCTGATACTCCAATGACCACTACTACCCCCGTATCCGACGAAACTCTGGCCATCCTCAAGGACATACCCACCCAGACCCTCATCGACGGGCTCTGGGTGATGGGCTGGCCCATGAGCATGATTGAAGGGGCCAAGCCTCTGCAACCCGGTCAGCATATGGCCGGCCGTGCCGTGACCCTGCGTTTCGTGCCCCACCGGCCTGACCTGGCTGCCGACAAGCCCAAAGGCGCCGACTCCGCCGAGTACGTAGCCTTCGAGCTCTGCGGCCCCGGCGAGGTGCTGGTGATTGACGCCCTGGGCTGGCCCTACAGCAGCATCGGCGGCGACATCAAGTTTTACCGTCTTTACCAGCGTGGCGTGGGCGGCCTGGTCACCGACGGCGCGGTCCGCGATACCAACACGTTGAGAGAGTACGGCTTCCCCGTCTATGCCGCCAACGCCACCGCCAAGCAGGGCCCGGCCGAGTTCTGGCCCTGGCAGGTGAACGATTGCATCCAGTGCGGCGGCGTCCTGGTGCGCCCCGGCGACGCCATCGTCGGCGATGACGACGGCGTGGTGGTGGTGCCGGCAAGCGCGGCTGATGAGGTGATCCAGATCGCCCACCAGCGCGAGGAAGTTGAAGCCGTTATCAAGGCGCAACTGGAGATCGAGCAGTGCTCTCCCGGCAAGTATTACCCCTTCAACGAAAACACCTGGAAACTCTTTGAAGAGAAAACGGGGAAGAAGCCGTATCGCTAACCCAAGCACCCAGGAGGTATTACCATGGCCCGACTACCCGCAGCGTCCCGCGACGCCGTTCCGGCTGGACAGGAAGCCACCTTCGACGAAATCACCCAGAACGGGACCGCCGTCCCTCCGTATGGTCCAGGCTCCGTGATGGTACATGTGCCGGAGGCCAGCAAACACGCCACCGGCCTGAACCAGTACCTGCGCAATGCCTCCAGCGTGCCCCTGAAATCCGCTGAGCTGGCCATGCTGGTAGCCGCCCGCGAGATGGACTGCCAGCACATCTGGAACGCCCACGCCGGCTCCGCCCGCGCCGCCGGCGTCCCCGACGCCGTGGTGGACGCCATCCGCGACAACAAGCCGCTGCCGGCATTGTCCGCCGACGAGTCGGCCGTAATCCACCTGGGCCGCGAGATTCTGCGCAACCACCAGGTCAGCCGGGGCGGTTACCAGAGCGCGCTGGAAGTCTTCGGACAGCAGGGTGTCATCGAACTAACCCTCATCCTGGGCAACTACACCATGCTGGCCATGCTCATCAACACCTTTGAAACCGACCTCCTGCCCGAGCGCTCGGAGCCGCTGCTGCAACGGATACCGGGGTAGCAACCTGCTAATCCCATCCCCCCTCTCCGTCATTCCGGCGAAAGTCGCAGATGCGCCTTTGGCGTGCCGGAATCCAGATCGTCGTTGCTGCTAACGTTTCCTGGATTCCCGCTTTCGCGGGAATGACGGGATAACTTGACGACACTGCGCATAGTGGGTTCCGCGCAACCCGGCCCGCGCGCGGCCGGGTCCGCGCCCTTCGTCATCGGCGGTCTCCGGTGGGGATGGTAAAGACGGTGCGCCCGTCCGATAGCGTTCCGTTTTAGGTGGTTTGGTTTTTGTCATTGCGAGCGTAGCGTGGCAATCCCGTTGGCGTAGCAGCAGTTTTAGTCGCTCGGATACCCCGCTGGGAAACTGAACCACCTAAATTGCAACGCTACCCGCCCGTCCGCATCGTGGGTGTGGTTAGCCAATCCCACCAGTATTGCGTTGGTCTGCTGGACGGCGGCGGTCAAGGCGTCAATCTTGGCATCTAGGGCGTCAAACTTGGCGTCCAGGGCGTCAATCTTGGCCTCGTGAGTGTCCACCTGCTTGACCAGCCGGCCCAACTGGAAGCCGCCACGCACCAGCAGCACAATTACGGTGGTGGCCAGGCCGGTTCCGGCGATGGCCGCGGCGATAATTGGAACGTCCATAGGTACTCCTTCAGCGCCGTTATCAGCGCGGCAAAGGGCAGCAGAACGGTCACAAGGCGACTTTGCGATACACCTGCACCCGGCGCCGGCAGGAATCCACCACGTAAATCAGGGCGTCATCTACGGTCTGCGGTGGGGATGGTAAAGACGGTGTGCCCGTCCGCATCGTGGGTGTGGTTAGCCAATCCCACCAGTATTGCGTTGGTCTGCTGGACGGCGGCGGTCAAGGCGTCAATCTTGGCATCCAGGACTTCGATCTTGGCATCCTGAGTGTCCACCTGCTTGACCAGACGGCCCAGCAGGAAGCCGCCACGCACCAGCAGCACAATCACGGTAATGGCCAGGCCGGAACCGGCGATGGCGGCAGCGATAACTGGAACGGCCATAAGTGCTCCTTCAGCACCGTTATCAGCGCGGCGCTGGGTAGCGGAATGCTCACAAGGTGACTTTGCGATACACCTGCACCCGGTGACGACAGGAGTCCACCACGTAAATACGGCCCTCGTCATCCAGGCCGATAGAAGTAGGCCCCCAGAACAGCGCCTCCACGCCGGCCGACGTCTCCCGATGCCGGTCGCGCCAGGGATTGACCGCCGGGGCCAGATCCGCCTCCCGCCGGGCCGCCGCCTCGTCGGGGTTGGCGGCCAGGTAATCCTCCGCCCACGTTGACGTCGTGGCATCGCCGCGCAGGATGGCAGCCACCTCGCCGTCGGGACCGAATATCTGCACCCGCTCGTTGCCCCAATCGGCCACGTAGATGTAACCATCGTCGTCCACCGCTACGGAAGACGGGCGGCTCAACTGGCCCCTGCCTTCGCCGGATACCCCCCACTGGCCCACAAAACGACCGTCCGGCGTGAACGCCTGCACCCGGTCGTTGCGCCAGTCGGCGACGAACACGTTGCCGCTGGCGTCGCAGCATACTCCCCAAGGGGTGTTAAACTGGCCGGCCTGGGTCCCATACTCGCCCCAACCGTCCCGGTATTCACCGTCCCCGGTGAAACGCTGGATGCGATGATTCATCCCGTCGCTGATGAGTAAAGTCCCGTCGGGAGCGGCAGCGATGGCGGCGGGTCGGTTCAGCTGACCCGGACCGTCGCCAGCCTCCCCCCAATGCCTGATGTACTGCCCGTCGGCGTCGAACGCGTTAACGCGCTGCAACGCCTCGTCGGTGATGTATAGCCGTCCATCGTGGCCGCGAGCGATGCCGCTGGGCCACCAGAACTGACCGTCCTCCGTGCCGCCCGTTCCCCATTCGCCAATGTATCCCTCGTCCACCGTGCAGACGCAGACGCGCTTGAGCTCCAGCCGGCCCACGGATTCCGGCCCGCCCCGGTTGAGCACGTACATCACGCCGCCGTCCGCCAGCGCCAGGTCCACCGGATGAATGAACCCCCGACCCCGGTAGGCCAGGAAGCCGACGGTATGGCTATAGACAAACGTCGCAGTTGTGGTGGTGGTCATGCCAGTTGGTACTCCCGCGAAGCCACGATTAGCTGTAGCATTTCGACAACCCGCTCCTCGGCGCAGGCGATGGCGTCGGTGCGGTCAAAGCGCACTTCGCCCCACGGAGTCGCCAACGCCACCAGGCTCTGCATTGTGCCCTCCGTCACCTCGAAAATCCCCACGGCGTCAAGGCAAGCTTGGGCCAGCGCATGGGGCTGGAGGACGGGGCCGGCGGACTTCACCCGGTCGATGATGGCGCGGACGCCGGGCCGGCCGGTGTCGCGCATCTCGGCGCCGGCGGCGTTGATGCGTTCCACCAGGTTGCCGGTGTCGATCCACTCCCGGCCGGTGTGCCATCCCTCCACCGTGGGCGGGTTGAGGATTTCCTGGCCCATGAAATTGACGTCCATGGCCAGGTTGGAGATGGTCCACTCCGGAGTGCGGTGGCTGCCGGCTAACCGCGCGGTGCCGCCCACCAACTCGGCCGGGCTTTTGACGCGGGCGAGGCGCACCGCCGCATCCGAGAAGAAATCGGACCGGAACAGGCAGCGCATCACGGCGCGAATGTCCCCGCCGGTGCGCGTGAACTCGTCGGCCAGGATGCCGATGGCCGCTTCGTCCGGCTGGTCGGACACGAAGAATCCGTACAGTTTGCCGGCGATGTAATGGGCCGTGGCCGGTTGCCGCACGATGATGTCGATGACATCCTGTCCCCCGAAGGCCCCCGTGTGTCCCAGGAAGTTCTTCTCGCTGTCGTCGTGGTCGTCGTCCCGGTAGCGGAACTGCCAATCGATGCGCCCGTAAGGCCAGAAGGAGTCCCGGCTGGCGCGGATGCTCATATACTGGGCGTTGTCAATGGTCCAGCCGGTGAAGGCCCGGGCGGCGGCCTTCACGTCGTCCTCGGTGTAGTTGCCGATGCCCATGGAGAACAGTTCCAGCAGCTCCCGCCCGTAGTTTTCGTTGGGCGCGTCCTTATGGTTGTCCTTGTTGTCCAGCCAGAAAATCATCGCCGGATCCCGCGACAGCTCCAGCAGGATGTCGGCAAACTTGCCCAACCCGTGCCGCCGGAAGATGTGCGTCTGGTTGACCACCGCCTTGGCATGGTTCAGCTTGCCGTAGGCCGTGGCGAACAGGCCATGCCAGAACAGCGCCATCTTCTCTTCCAACGGCCGCTGGCTGTTGATGATGCGATACAGCCAGTAACTCTGGCTGCTTTCCAGCAGCATCAGGCTGTTCTGATCCACGTGATACCGCCGGATCAGGTCTTCAATTTCCAGGTCGGGCCGGCCTTCGGGGTGCAATAGCTCCTCGACCATAGCCTCGTATCCCCGCTCTACCGCCCGGTCAATCTCGGCGCGGGTGGGCGTGAACCCGGCCCGGCGGAGCAGGTGGGCGGCGCGGATGCTGTTGCCGTCGGCGAGGGACGTCCATTCCGAAGGGAGAGCAGCCTGCGTGGCAGTTGCAGTAGTCATCGTGCTTCATCCTTACTATTACATACTGGAGGTTGCGGCGGTAATGAACCGGCCCAAGAACTTTTGCCAAGAGAACACCAGCATACCGGAGCCGGTGAGCCCTAAAGCCAGGCCGGCGTTGCGATAGCGGTAAGCCGTTTCCAGCGCGCTGTCGGAGAGGGTGTCGTGGCGTTTCAGCCGCGCCATGCCTTTGGCGGACAGCCAGACGCCCGTTGCAACCATCAGCAACGCCAGTATGCCGGACGCAATATCCGCATAACCGGCGATTACGAGGTATGCCGGCAGAACGACGATGAAGTAGGCCAAGGCCGCGCCAATAGCGGCCCGGCGGGCGTCTCGAGATATCACCAATCTAGCCCTCGCTCAACTTCCACCAAGCGCCCAGCAGGATGGCAAAGAAGCCCATCCCGCACATCACTACGCTTGACCAAAACGGTCCCAGGGGGGCTGTATCCGGCCAGAATGGATAAAGAATGCCGGCAGTGACCATCACCAACACACCGACGATGATTGCGGTCATATCGGCCTCCTTGTGAATAACCTGGCCGGTGCCTGGCAGCTTGAAACGCTACATCAGGTTCCACCGTGGGTTGGCGTCCACCAACTCCCGCAGGTAGTCCACCAGCCAGGGCCGCACTTCCTCGGCCATGTAGAAGGTCGGCGCGATGAGTTCGGACTCGTCCTTGATTATGCCCTCTTCCAGGCACCGGGCCGCCACGTCGGTGCCCGGCATCACGCTGACGCCGACCCGCAGGTTGGCCAGCGACGGTTTCAATCCCCGTAGGAACTCCAGCTTGTTCTCCACCGACTCCCGCGTTTCGCCCGGCTCGCCGAACTGCTGGGAGATGGTGTAGTGCAGGTCGCCGGCCTCGCACAGGTCGGTAGTCTCTTTCAGGGAGGCGTAACGCGAGGTATCGTTGTCGCCCTCGTGAGGATCGCCGCCGCGGGTGCCGCCCATCATCACCAGACCGCAGCCGGCCTGCTTCATTAACCCGATCAGTTCGGCGTCACAGGCATAGGGGGCCAGGCAGGTGTTCCACCGCACCTTAACCTCCGCCTCCATCAGCGCGTTGCACAGCTCTTTGGCGTGTTCCAGCGGCACGTTGAAGCAGTTGTCCACGAAGAAAATCTTCTTCAGCCCGTAACGGGAAGTAACCTCGGAGACTTCCTCAACCACTTCGTCAATGGGGCGTATGACCCGCCAGGCCCCTTCCGACGTGCGAATGTCGTCGGCGGAAGTGGGATAGTAGAACCCGCCCAGCTTGGTCAGCACGCTGACGCCAAAGCCGGCCTGGGCATACTTGGGCATGTCCAGGTCGTCCAGGCTCGGACGGCTTACGAAATCCGACGAGCAGCGCATCCCGTTATAGACAATCGCTCCGCTGTCGTCCCGGTACAAAACGCCGGTCATGCCCCGGTAGTCCGGCTCGCCGATCTCCACCCGGTTCGCCAGTTCGGCGAAGGTCTCGCCGGCGTCGCCGGCGATGCCCAGGTCCGGCCGGACGAAGTCAAACACCTGCTGCGGCATGATGCTGAACGCCGGCCCGCCGCACACTATCGTCGCGTCGGAAATCGACCGGATGCGCTCAATAACGCTCTTGGTGATGGGCAACTGCCACTGCGGATCAACGTAGCTGTGATTGCTCAGGTTTCGTATGGAGATGCCCACCAGCTCAGGATTGAAGTCGCGCACCGTCTGCTCAACTTCATCCAGATAGTTCTCGCTGGCGAACATGAGGTCCACCAGCTTGACCTCGTGCCGGGAGCGGTCCACGTGGCCAGCCACGTAGGCCAGGCCAATGGGTATTGGCTGGGCCCGCATCCGGCTCATCACCCGGTTGTGTCGGTTGGTAGCAATCAGTAGGATACGCATCTGCAATTCCCCCTCGGGAGCGCGGCCGGCGGCGGTAATTTGCCCCGATTGTACACCAGCCCGCCCCACCGCGCTAATCGGAGATCTATCTCGCGTAGCGTTCCGTTTTAGGTGGTTTGGTTTTTGTCATTGCGACCCCGTACTTGATACGGGGGTGGCAATCCCGTTGGCGTAGCAGCAGTTTTAGCCACCCGGATACCCCGCTGGGAAACTGAATCACCTTAATTGCAACGCTACCTCTATCTCGGCAGGGCTGTCGCATATGTACGGTTTAAAGCCCGTCATTCCGGCCCCGCTACCGTCATTCCGGCGAAAGTCGCAGATGCGCCTTTGGCGTGCCGGAATCCAGTGACCGAATTCGTTAGCCATGTTTCAGATTCGTTCACTATTCGACCAATGGACCGACCCCGGCTTTCGCTGGAGGCGCCGAGCATATCATCTCAACCGCGTAAGTCCATCAGGATTTGCCGGATTCATGGATTGGCTGAATTGGGAATACCCTGCCCTCAAGCAACCTCCAAATCCTGCAAATCCCTAAATCCCGTAAATCCTGATTCTGACTGACAAGGTAGCGTTCCGTTTTAGGTGGTTTGGTTTTTGTCATTGCGACCCCGTACTTGATACGGGGGTGGCAATCTCGTTGGCCTGGCAGCAGCTTTAGCCACTCGAATGCGTTGCCGGAAAACTGAACCACCTAAATTGCAACGTTACCACTGACAACCCCCCGTTGACGACATCCCGCCAGAACGTATACCCTAAACCTGTCTAGGCAAACAGCTGTTTCTATCCAATCTCCAAAAAGGCAGGATTTCACTTCGACGGCCAACCCCGTCAGTTCCAAAATCGCAACCGGTCGCAGTCGGCAAGGCTTTGATTAGACCTGACCACCTCACCATGATTGACCGCTGGACCACCGGGATTGCCCGAGCCCGCGCGCAGGTGCGCCTTCGGCGCACTGAGTACACGAAAAAGTAGGGGTCAAATGTTGCGTACCCAACCGGCCGTATGCTGACAACGAAGTGATCCAAAGTCCGCCTCTGGCGGAAAAATCCTGCCTTCCAAACCACAACCCAAAAGGAGCAGAAACCTCGAAACACCCAACCCACCCGCTCATGGTGAGCCGGTCGAAGGACAGTCAATCAAAAATGGGTCAACCCACCGAAACACCAGCCCACCCGACCATCCGCTCATCGTGAGCCTGCCGAAGGACGAACCACCAAATCAATACGGCGGTGGTTGCTCGTCCGGCTGGCGACTTTCCAATGCGGCGTCCGCATCCGTATCCGGCGAAGCCTGGACGAGGACATCGGCGGCGTGCCATTCCTCCACGACGTAGCGAATCACCCGGTAGCCGGCGGCGGTGAAGGGCGCGGCGACCAGAATGCCCCAGAAGCCCAGGAACAGCCCGAATATGGCCAGAGCCAGGACTATCGCCAGTGGGTGCAGACCCAGCGCCTGACCCTGAAACCGGGGCGCGATTATCGAGTTCTGTAGTACCTGCCAAACCAGGTACAGGGCCACCACCAGCGGCGTTTTCCCCAGGTCCGTCACCAGCATCACAACCACGGCAATGACCAGCGAAATGGTCGCCCCCACGATGGGCACCAACTCGGCAAAGGCGGCGATTATGGCCAGGATCGGGGCCGCCGACACGCCCATTGCCCAGAGACCCACGCCGATTGCCACGCCGGTCATGGCGGCCAGGAGCAGCTGCACGCGCAGGTAAAGGCCAATGGATTCGCCGGCCAACCGGGCGATTTCAGTGAAGTCGTCCCGCACCGGCCGCGGCAGCAACCGACGCGCGCCCTGGCCCAAGCCTGCCGGGTCGTACAGCAAGTAAAACAGGATGATGGGCACCGTGGCTAGGGAAACGACCAGACCCACGCCGGTTTGCAGGAACCGCAACACTCGTAAGAGCGCTTCTTCCAGCCCATTTACCAACGCCTGCCGCAGTTCACCCAGGCGGGGATCTATCATCTCGCGTATGTTGGGCGGAACCCGGCTCTCGTATTCGGCGATTGCCCTTTGGTAGATTGTTTGCGCCTCCGCCACCAGGTTGGGCGCGCGCTCAACCAGAGCCGTGGACTCGTCGATTACCCGCAGCAGGCCCAATCCCACGACAATCAGGATTGCCAGCAGCAGCAACAGCAGCAGCAAGCCGGCAGTGGCCATCCTGGTGACTTGAGGCCAGCGCCGGCCCCACGGGGTCTTTCGCTCGGCCAGGTTCACCACCGGAACCAGCAGGTAAGCCACGATCCCGCTCAGCAGGAAAGGCAAGAGCGCTGCCAGCAGCTTCCAGATGACCACGGCAGTCAGGACCGCCAGGGCCAGCGCGGCCAGCAGCCTCAGCCTTCGGCTTGACGGGGCGGACAAAGGCGGAATCGAAAATGCCAAGGGTTTCTCCCTCTACCTACCAGGACGATTGCAGAGTCATCTCGCAACCATTTTCCCCGCTCATCCTGAGCTTGTCGAAGGATGCTCGTTCCGGCGGTTGATGGTTCGACAGGATCACCATGAGCGGATGAAAAGGACTTTGCAATCGTCCTGCTCTACCTACGGCCAAAGACGGCTGCCCGATGATACCGTAGCCGGTGTCGCTTAACAAGGCAAAAAGGGTTTCTCCCTCTACCTACCAGGACGATTGCAAAGTCATCTCGCAACCATTTTCCCCGCTCATCCTGAGCTTGTCGAAGGATGCTCGTTCCGGCGGTTGATGGTTCGACAGGATCACCATGAGCGGATGAAAAGGACTTTGCAATCGTCCTGCTCTACCTACGGCCAAAGACGGCTGCCCGATGATACCGTAGCCGGTGTCGCTTAACAAGGCAAAATCGGTGTGCTACCCTCAACGCCATGAGAACGGCGTTGATAATGTTATGGGGCTTCTTTCGGTTTGGAACCCGTTCCAGGTTCGCTGCGCTGGCCTCGTCAGTGGTCTTGTTGGTTGGAGCTTGCGCAACGGGCGCGTCATCCGACGCGGTCCCGCCCGTCGCAGCCCCGGACGGCATCTACGATTTCAACATATCGGTGTATCAGGGCGCTGACGATTTAGGCGGCGACCACGTGGCCCTTTCCGACTTGCGCGGCCGGCCCGTGGTGTTGAATTTCTGGGCCGGCCTGTGCCCCCCCTGCCGCGCCGAGATGCCGGAATTCCAGCGCTTTGCCGACGAGTACGCGGACCGAGCTTTAGTCATTGGCGTGGATCTGGGACAGTTTTTCAGCCTGGGCAGCCCGGAAGACGCCATCAAATTGCTCAACGAACTGGCCGTAACCTACCCGGCCGGCTATACCGACGACGGAAACGTGGTGCGGGAACTCGGAGTGCTCGGCCTGCCCGCCACCTTTTTCATCGCTGCCGACGGCAGCCTGCACCGCAAGTGGCAGGGTGTTCTCAACGGCGAAAAGCTGGCCGAAATCACCGACGAGATGCTGGCGCAATAACCACTGCAAAGGAACTTACTATGGCTGACCAAACCATAACCTTCGGCTGCAACCTGAGCGTTGACAACTATTGGAATATCGGGGAGTTCGCCCGCCGCGCCGAAGACCTCGGTTTCGACCGGGTGGCCGTGGGCGAGCACGTCATGGACGGCAACCCGCCCCGGCCCACGGTGATGGGCCTACCGGCCATGGCGGCGGCGGCCGGCGCGACTACCCGCTTGCGCGTCCTCACCGGCATCGTCATCGCGCCCTTGTACCACCCGGTGCTGCTCGCCAAGCTGGTGTCCACTGTGGATCAAATCTCCGGGGGACGGCTGGATTTCGGCATCGGCATCAGCGGCCAGCGCGACACCCGCGCCGAGTTCGACGCCCTGGAGATCCCGGTCAACACCCGGGGTCGGCGCACCGACGAGATGCTGCGGGTGATGAAACAGCTCTGGACCGAGGACCACGTAACCCATAGCGGACGGTTTTTCAACTTTGAAGACGTCACGCTCCTGCCCAAGACCTACCAACAGCCGTACCCACCCATCTGGGTCGCCGGCCGCAGCGATGCGGCGGTACGTCGGGCTGCCATCGCCGGCGACGGCTGGTATCCCTACCTGTTCACCGTCAACCGCATCCGGCGCTCCAACGCCAGCGTGCGCGATATGGCCGAACATTCGGGCCGTGATCTGAGCCGTTTCCATTGGGGCCTCAACCAGCCCACCGCCATCGACGACGATCCGGACAAAGCTCTGGAAACCGCCATCGCCCACATCGGCCAGCGTTACGTTACTCCCGAACGTAGCGCCGAGGACATCGCCCGCGCCCTGTGCATCACCGGCAATGCCGAGGACTGCGTCGGCGCGATACAGGAGCGCATCGACGCCGGCGTGCGCGATTTCGTGTTCGGCTTCCTGGCCGGAGAACCCGACGACTATTTCCGCCAGATGGAGTTGTTCTCCGACCGGGTGCTGACCCAGTTCAAGTAACGCCCATCGCCGGTTGCGGCTATAATGCGGTCAGGCATAAGAACGTTGGCGTTGGCTCTGTGGGCGCCGGCGCTGGCCGGGGCGCTGGCAACGGCCGCAACCTGGCTGGTGTGGTTCTACACTGCCCTACCTTGCACGCCGGAAAACGCGATTGAGTTGAAGTGTCAACCGGGGCCACTCGCCCGCTATGTTTCCACTACCGTCCTGCACCACTGCATCATCCACGCCAGCATTGCGATCACCATCACTGGAGGTTCCGACCTGATGCTGTTTTTACGCGAGCGACAACGCAACAACGAGGAACGCCGACGCAACGACCAGATGATAGAACTGATGAAAAATGCGCTGGAGCAATCTGCTGAAGAACGCCGACAAGCTGAAGAGCGAGCCGCTGAAGAACGCCAGCGAGCCGCTGAAGAACGCCAGCAGGCTGCCGTAGAGAGGCAAGCGTTCTTGGACGCTCTGAACAGGCTGGCTGACGCTATAGCCCAAAATGGTCATAACCGGGGGTAGAATGAAATTCGGCATCTACAGTTCCATCGCCGACCCCCCTGCCGGGGAGAACCTGGCTTTGCGGGTTGAGGAAGTTGTCGCAGAGGCTAGGTTGGCCGAGTCCGTGGGCTTCGATTCGTGCTTCTTTGGGGAGCATCACCAGGACAAGGACGGCTTTCTACCCTCGCCGCTCATTGTCTCTGCCGCGGTGGCTGCGCAGACTACCACCCTGAACCTGGGCACCTCGGTTATCCTGCTGCCGCTGCACCATCCGGTCCATCTGGCCGAGGCCGTCATCACGTTGGACATCGTATCCCGGGGCCGCTTCATCCTGGGTGTTGGGTTGGGCTACCAGCCGGTGGACTTCCGCACCTTTGACATTCCTGTCGAACAAAGGGTTAGCCGGTTCGAGGAGGAGATCGAGATCATCCGCCAGTGTTGGAGCGGCGAGCCGTTCTCATTCTCCGGCGAACACTTCAACCTGGAAGACATCACCATCCGCCCCAGGCCCTACTCCGATCCCTCCCCGCCGCTGTGGATTGGTGCCAGCCGAGCTCCTGGAGCGCGCCGGGCCGGACGCATCGCCGACGGGTTTGTGGCCGGCCCCAGCACCGACTTGGAAAGCACCATCGCGCTCACCACGGCCTACCAGCAGGCGGCGGAAGCCGCCGGCAAAGCGCCGGTAACCTGCCTGATGCGCGACGCCTGGGTCGCTCCCACCCGCGCCGAAGCCGAGCGCGTGTACGGGCCGGAGGTTATCGACGCCTACAAGTATTACTGGCGCAACGGCCTCAATGAGTTCCGCCGCTACACCGAAGAATCCCAGATCAATATCGACAACCTCGGCCCTGACCGCCTCATCCTCGGCGAACCGCAAGAAGTAGTGGACGAATTCCACCGCTGGAGCGAAGCCACCGGCGCCGACTACTTCCTGCTCCGCCTGCGCCACGCCCATTCCGGCGGGCCGCCCCACGAGCGCATCATGGAAGCCATCCAACTGTTTGGCGAAGAAGTCATTCCGCACTGCTAACAGCGTAGCCAGAACCAACCGCCCGAAGTACAGCAAGGAGAACGTGAAATGATTGGAACTGCCGAACTGATTGCGATAGCCGCTCTGGCGGCCACGACACTCATAAGTGTTGTTGCAGCCGCCTATGCGTTGGGTGGCCTACCTCGACGCAGTGAGTTCAATGAACTGCGGAAGGATGTGGCCAACCTACGCAAAGAAACGAATGACAAAATTGAGCAATCTCACAAGGAGCTTTCCGACAAAATTGACGCCTCCCACAAGGAGCTTTCCGACAAAATAGAACAATCTCACGCAAACCTGCTGACCGAAATCCGGCGCAGCCACCAACAGCTGCTGCGAGCCCTAATCAACCACCGTCACCTGGAACCCGACGGCGAGCCGATTTTCACCGAACCGCCCGACACTGAACTGGTCGCCGCTGACAACTAAACCACAACATTGAGGAGAACCCGCCATGCCTCGTTTCCCCGCCGCCAACCGCGATACCGTCCCCCAGGAACAGGTGGCCGCTTTTGACGCCATTGTGTCCGCCCGCAACAACGTGGTGCCGGAGCAAGGTCCCATCGCCGTCCAATTGCACGTGCCCGAAATCGCCCAGCGCGGCGAGGTGCTGCGGGCCTACCTCCGCGCCGACGGTTCGACCCTGCCCGACAACGTGGCGGAACTGGCTATGCTCACCACCGCCCGCGAGCTGGATTGCCAGTTCATCTGGCACGCCCACGCCGCTGCCGGCCGCCGCGCCGGCCTCAGCGACGCCTTGGTGGACAGCCTGCGCGACAAAAACGACCTGCCCGAACTGTCCTCCGCCGAGGCCGCCGTCATCAACTACGGGCGCGAATTCTTCCGCACGCGCCGGGTGTCCCAGGCCGCCTTCGACGCCGCCCGCGCCGAGTTCGGCGACCGTGGCCTGATCGAGTTGACCAACCTGATGGGCTACTACTCCGTGCTGGCCTTCAACATCAACGCTTTCGAGCAGCTGCCGCCACCGTCGGACGAGCCGTTCCTCCCCGTGTAAATCACACCGGACCTTTTGACATACTAAAGGGCGGGCGCTTTCGAGGCGCCCGCCCGCGTTTGTGTTTAGCAGATCTCGTCGGTTACTTGAACACGGCCAGGCACTTGGTGGAGTTGAAGATGTACGTCTCGTACCAGTCCACGATGTCAGCCTTGTAGTCCAGTTCGTCCACCGCCCCAACCAGACAAGCCCAGTTCAGCAGTTCCTGCTGGCCGGCGTCTTCGATTTGCTCGGTGGAGATCCGCGCCCAAGCCTGGTAGTCTCCCGACTTCATCTCCTCGAACCGCGCCCGGTCGGACTCAATGTCGGGGTACAGCCACCAATGCTTTTCCGTCAGGAAGGCGTGGGACCAGGACGACGAGGCGATCAGAGCTACCCGCCAGGGAGAGTCCTTGAGGGCCTGCGCGGCGGCAGCCCCCACCTGCATGCACCGCTTGGGCGAAGGCCCGGGCGGGTCGGGATCCGGCGAGTGCTCGACGCTGCCGCCCCGGTTGCGAATGACCCGGCTGCCGTAGCAGTTCACCAGCATGGGCACCACGGGATAGTCAAACCCCTTGCGGTCGTAGTCCAGGTACAAGATGGTGTTGAGGATGGCGTGACCCAGGCCCGGCTCGTGCAGCGGCTGGTAGGCGTAGGCCATGTCAACGCCCCGGTCGATCATTCCGGACACCAGGGCGCGGGCCGCCTCCTTATGCCCCTTGTACCGGAAAGTGGTGCCGGGCGGTTCGTTCCAAACGTTGCGCCGGCCGGCATGGCCCTCTTCTCCGAAGGGTTTGCACTCGAATTCGTCGTAGGCCAGCACGCAGAAGGGCGGGATGATGTCCTCTCGGAAGTTCTCGTACTGGTCGTCGCCCCAGATGACCACGAAGTCGGGGTTGAAGGCGTCCAGCTCCTTCCGCAGTTCGCGGAACCCGGCCACCATCCGCTCCCGCAGGCGGACGGCGGAGGCGTACCCCTCGTCCTCGCCGTATTCAACCCGCATTGGTTCCGGCCAGTTGGAGGGGTTTTTCATCTCCGCCGGCACCAGGTCGTTGGTCCGCAGGGTGCGCTTCAGCGATGATTCGCCATCCTCGTCAGGACGGATGAGGGACGGTGAATGGGTGAGACCCAATCCTAGGATTTCAGCCATGGTATGAATCCTCCTGGTGAAGCGTAGGGGCGAATAATTATTCGCCCCTGCATACGATGTCGGTCAATGTCGGGCTACTTGAACACGGCCAGGCACTTGTTGGAGTTGAACACGTAGGTTTCGACGTAGTCGAGGATTTCCGGTTTGCAATCCAACGTGTCCATGGCCCCGGCGAGGCACATCCAGTTGAGCATCTCCTGCTGGCCGGCGTCCTCCACCTGCCCGGTGGAGATGCGGCTCCAGGCCTGGTAGTCGCCGGCCTTGAGTTCCTCGAAGCGCGCCCGGTCGGATTCTATATCAGGCCACAGCCAGTTGTTCTTCTCGACCAGGAAGGCGTGGGACCAGGACGACGACGCGATCAGCGCCACGCGGTACGGCGAGTCTTTCAGCATCTTTGCGGTGGCCGCGCCGACTTCCATGCAGCGCTTGGGCGACGGACCGGGCGGGTCGGGATCCGGCAGGTACTCAACGGCGCCGCCTCGGTTGCGGATGACGCGGCTGCCGTAGCAGTTGACCAGCATGGGAACGACGGGGTAATCGAAGCCCTTGCGGTCATAGTCCAGATAGAGCAGGGTGTTCAGGATGGCGTGACCCAGGCCCGGCTGGTGGAGGGGTTGGTAGGCGTAGGCCATGTCAACGCCGCGGTCGATTAACCCGGACACCAAGTCTCGCGCGGCCTGCTTGTGTCCCTTGTACTTGAAGGTGGTTCCCGCCGGCTCGTTCCAGACGTTGCGGCGGCCGGCATGGCCCTCCACGCCAAAGGGCTGGCACTCGAAGTCGTCGTAGGCCAGCACGCAGAAGGGCGGGATGATGTCCTCGCGGAAATTCTCGTACTGATCGTCACCCCAGATGACCACGAAATCGGGGTTGAAGGCGTCCAGTTCCTCCCGAATGCGGCGGAAGCCGGCCACCAGACGGGCGCGATGCTCCAGCGACGAGGCATAACCCTCGTCTTCGCCATACTCCACCCGCATCGGCTCCGGCCAACTGGTGGGGTTTTTCAGCTCTTCCGGTATGCGTTTATTTCCCTGGAGGGTCCTCTTGAGGGGGATTGCCTTATCCTCATCGGGGGAAATCAATGGTGGGTAGTGGGTGAGGCCAAGGCCCAGGACTTCTGCCATTTCGTCACCGTCCGTAATAATCTGGGGGCAGGCGAATTTAATGGCGTCATTTTGCGTTTCACGCCGGAATGTGTCAACCGCCAGGTCAGAGCCGCAGAACCCAAGCTGAATTGGCCGGCAGTAGCCCCACCCATTGGCCGCTCTAACCGGATTGCCAGCCAGGATTCTTCAACGCCAAGGAATCGACCGATGCTGAACCCGAAACAACCGGCCGCATCCGGTGCCGACAAGCCGGCGGTTTGCTCCTCACACGTTCTCTACCACCCCGCGCAATACGAACTGGCATCCGAGTAAAGATCGGCAAAGCTCAGGGCATCGACACCCAATCTGCCGGCAAGAATATCACTGACAGTTACCGTCGGCGGCCCTTCCCACTCCTCGATGTAATCGTATAAGCATTTGCAATGTTCGTGCGCATCGCCCCATTCAATCTGTTCGTGTCTGGCAAGGTACTGATTGGTCTGTTCCAGCGTGACGTTGGCACAGTCTTCCAACCAATCGCTACGCTGATGGGGAGGTGCCGGTACTTCTGTGGGTTGTGGTGCTGCTGGCGCCTGCATAGCAGGCGCAGCTGGCTGCGGCTGCGCCAGACGCGGCGCTGCCGGGGGAGCCGCAGTGGCGGCCGGCACACGCTCGGTTTCGCTGCCGCGGCTGCCGCCGTTCAAGTTGGGGGAGCGGGCTTCGTCCGGCTCAACGAATTCGGCAACGCCGTCGCCGACCACAAACTCGCCGTGGGCTTTCACCTCGCCGATGTCCAGGTCGAGATCGAACCCGGCAAACCACTCTTCAAGCAGGTCGTCAATCTCGATGTCCCCTTCCGCGGCTATGGCCGCGCGTTCCGAGCTGAACATCACGGCGTAGGATGCGGGTATCGATTCGCTATCGTCGCTTTCCTGTACTGCGATGGCAATTCCCTCACAACGATTGATGACGCAATCATCCGTGATGATGGCGACACGCAACCAGCCATTGCCGGCCTGGTCCAGGATGCGCTTCGGGGCGCTGTCTTCATCGGCAGCTAGTTTCTCCGGGGTGCGGCTCTTATACGTCAACAGCTGCTCCAGATCGTCCTGCCGTTGTTCGGCGGCGAACACCATATACCCGTCCTTTTCGAAAAGCGCCACCGCCCCGCCGTCGGGACACTCCCACAACTCAACCCCCCGGTAATCGTCGTCCTCGCAATCCGCCCCGTCTTCCAGGTCTTCGCGGATGACGTCGAATTCAAAATCGCCCCGCACAATTACCAAGCTGTCGTTTCCGTCTTCGTCGGCCACAAAGGCGAAAGTCGCAATGTCGTCATCGTCGATGTCAAGGGCATCGTAGGATTCTGGAAAATCATCGAACCCTCCGCCCGATTCATCATCCTCCCAGGACTCAATCAGGTCTTCCGGAACGTCGCCGTTCAACACTGCCTTATTGTCCACTATCGCAACAACCCCGGCGTCGGCTGGAACATAAGCCAGCACGTCGCCGCCCCCGGACGCGCCACGGCCGCCCCCGCCGCCAAATACGCCGGTCGCCAGCAGCGCGACCACCACGATGACCACCACCAACGCGGCGGCGCCACCGCCGGCAATGCCCAGCGTCTTGCCCGACAGAGCAAATCCTCCGCCGCCGGCGGGACCGCTCTGGGGCTGCGGCTGGGGCTGTTCGTTCCGTTCCTGGTCTCCGTTGGCTGCCATGTTGGTGTGTCCTCTGTCATTGAGTTGGGTTTAGAGATGAGCCGGTTAAGGCTGCGGCTGCCGTCGGAAGCGGTTCGGCTAGGGTTTGTCGCGGATTTCGATGAGAACTTGCCTGATGTCAACCATCAATGCGATGAGGCCGCAGACAATTAAGGCCAACACGGCCCCCAAACCGATTCCCGCTATGAAACCCAGAAAGAAGAGGCCTACGCTTGCTGCGCCGTCTTCTAGGGACGCTAGCCCAAATCCCATGCCAAGTGCGGCGAGTACCACGATTAGGACCGCCAACGCTGCGTTCAGCGCAGCTATGGTTCGTGCCAAAAACCGATTGACCCAATTGAGAGCGTCCATATCAACCTCACTCTGATAGCTGAAATGACATCCAAAACTTTGCGGCGGAGGCGAACCTACCAATGATAGGACTCGCCGGATGCGTCAGCGCGTTTCTGGTACTTCTGGCCTACCTCATTGCCAATTTTGAGGCAAACAAAATCTAGTGTGATTTACCCCTATTGTCAAGCGGTCAATATCGCGGCAGCCGGTTGTGGAAGCGGGGCTCGGTGCCCGGCGTCCGGGCAATCCGTAAATAGAGCCTCAGATCGCTCGCAGTGAGCCTGGTTAGCATTTCCGATAGGATGCGGTAACTACGGAGATTACACTGGTGTGAATGAACCAGCAGCAATAGCTGCTGGTTAATCGGGCAAATCCACCAGTGACGGGCTGTAGCGCCAGATCTCTTCGCCCGCCTGGACACCCTTGCGCGGGGGTAACCAAAGTGACACCGAGTGGGCTTTTTGGGCTTTTGTCGTCTGCATCGTGCGGAGCGTTCGCGCTGGCGACGGACCAGACGGTGGTTTTCTGGAACCGCCGCGCTCGGGAGATCCTCGGCTATACCCCGGCCCGGGTGGTGGGCCAGCATTGTTTCGACATCGCTTGCGGGTTGGGCGAGGTCACCCTGACGGGCGACTGCGCAGAAGGCTGCCGGATGGTGCGCAGCCTGCGCGCCGGCCTGGTGCCAAGCCGCGCCAAAATGCGGATGCGGAGCGCCTGGGGAGAGTGGAAATGGTTGGAAGTGACGCCGATGGTGGTGTCGGGCGTGGGAGATGGCGACCCGTTGCTGGTGTACCTGTTCGACGACCCGGGGGAAGCGGCGCTGTCCGCAGACGTCAAGCGGCTCGTCGAGTTGGGCAGTGGGATAGAGCCGGGGCAGAGTGAGATTTATTACACGCGCCCGAGTAATTTCCTCACTGAACCGCTCGAGTCCTCACCCGTCAGATTGGATGACCAAGGGTATCTGCGCGCGAACTATGCCGAGCCACGCCAAACCACTGAAACTGAGTTGCGTGAGGAAGTTGCCGGATCCGACGGCGCCGCCCCGGCATCACAAAGTCCTGCGCCCCAAAGGCCAACCGGCATACATTTGACCGAGCGGGAGCGAGAAGTTCTATCCTACCTGGCGTTGGGTTGGGAGACGAAGTACATAGCCGAGGAACTGGGCGTGAGTCCGTACACCGCGCGCAACCACATCGAGAACCTGCGGACGAAGTTGGGCGCCTCCAGCCGGCTGGAGGCCGTCATGGTCGCCATGCGCCTGGGGCTGATCCCGTCGTAAGGAGCCGCCGGTTAGGTCGGGGCCTCTTCTCAGGCCCCCAGTTGCTCCGTTCCATGGTCAGCACCTACTGCGCTCACCTCCCCAAGTCAGGCGGGGGTCCAGCATAAATTCATTATCCGCTTGTGTTAGGAATATCCGCTGTCAGCATAACGTTTGCATTATCCGCATTTTCGATATAATATATCGCCCTAATTGCGAGGTTTATAGTCCGATCAGCTCCCATGTGAAGGTGAAGTCTCAATGGAACTGCGAGAAATTATCAGCTTCTACCATGTCGCCCGATTACGGAGCGTATCCAAAGCGGCGCGCAAGCTGGAATTGGGGCAGCCCACCGTTACCACCCACCTGCGAAAACTGGAGGGCGAGTTTGGCATAACCCTCTTTGACCGCATCAAACGCCCGATCCAGTTGACCTCCGAAGGGTCACTGTTCTACGAGCTGGTGACCCCCATCGTGGAGTCCATCGACACGCTGAAAACCCAGATGGACTACTCCGAGGGGCGCGGTTCCTTCGTGGTGGGCGCTTATCCCGACATTGTTTCCTACCACCTGCCGCGGCCCATCCGCCAGTTTCGCTCTCGGTATCCGGATGTGCGGATGCGGCTGGTGGCGCGTTCGTATGCCAACCTGATCCAGCTGGTGAAATCGGGCGAGGTGGACCTGGCCCTGTGTTCAGCCCCGCCCACCGACGACCCTTCGCTGGAATTCTCCCAGCTGTTTGACTACAACGTGGTGCTGATTTCCGAACCCAGCCACGAGTTGCTCCAGCGAGATCCCGTTTCCATCGAAGACATGGCAAGGTTCCCCCTGATCCTGAACAGTCCCGAGAGCCTGAGCCGCCGGCGCGTGGAGCAAAAGCTGCGAGAGCGCAGCGTGAGTTACGACGTCGTTCTGGAGATGGACAACACCGAGATGATCAAGCGCTACGTGGCCATCGGCATGGGCATCGCCATCGTCAGCGACTTCACCCTGCACCCCGAGGACCACGACCGCCTGGCGGTGGTGCGCCTGGACCACCTGTTCCCGTCGGCCAACATCGGTGTCTGCACCCTGCGCGGCAAGTTCCACGGGCGCGGCGTCCGCAACTTCATCAACACCCTGGAAGAAAGCCTGTCCGGTTTCCACGCCGACCTGTGGGACTGGGACGTTGACCACGGCGGAGAACCCGCCACGCGGGCCATCGCTAACGCTACACAGTGAGCGGAGGCGTCGCCGGAACCGAAGCGTAGGGGCGGGTTTGAAACCCGCCCCTACAACATGGCATCCGGTCAGGGTATCCGCCCCAGGAACTCGCTGCCGCCTCTGGCGACCCAGGCGTTCCACGATGTCATCAGGAACCGGGCGCCTTTCTCCACGTAAGACGCCACGTTGTCGTCGTTGACCAGCGTGCCGGCGGTGCGGCCCGCGCTCACGATCCGGGCCAGGGCGTCGTCGATGGCAGACTGAACTTCGGGGTGCCCCACGTTGCCAATGTGGCCCATGGTCTGGGAAAGGTCCGTTGGCGCCACGAAGAACACGTCGATGCCGTCCACCTTCAGGATTTCGTCCAGGTTGTCCAGGGCCGTGACTTCTTCGATCAGCACCACGACCATGGTCTGGTCGTTGGCCTGGTGAACGTAGTCGGGTACGCCGAAGGACTGGCGACCGCCGAACATGCCGCGATAGCCGAGGGGAGCGAACTTGGACGCGCCCACCGCAGCCTCCGCTTCTTCCCGCGTGTTGACGTGGGGCAGGACGACGCCCATGGAACCCCGGTCCAGGGTACGGGTAATCAACGCGGCGTCGTTGGCGTTGCAGCGGGTTATGGAGGCCATGCCCCATAGGTCACAGGCCCGGGTCATGTCGCCCAGGGTTTCCCAGTCCACCGGCCCGTGCTCACACTCCATCCACACCGAGTCGAACCCCAGCGGCCCCAGAAAGTCGATGATCTCGCTGGTCATCAGACCGGAGATGCACGTAGCCGGCTGGCCCTGCCGCAACTTGTCCTTCACTGGATTGGCGCGTATCGCTGGCACGATTCAACCTCCTTTTAACCCCTTATGACCGCATTATAACAGCATCAGGAAGGTCGTCATCGGCGCTCTCCGGTGGGGACGGTAAAGACGGTGCGTCCGTCGGCGTCGTGGGTGTGGTTCGCCAATCCCACCAGTATTGCGTTGGTCTGCTGCACGGCGGCAGTTAAGGCGTCAATCTTGGTGTCCAGGGTGTGAAACTTCGCGTCAATCTTGGCGTCCAGGGCGTCAACCTTCGCGTCAATCTTGGCGTCCAGGGCGTCAACCTTCGCGTCAATCTTGGCGTCCAGGGCGTCAACCTTCGCGTCCAGGGCGTCAATTTTGGCTTCGTGACTGTCAACTTGCTTGACTAGCCGGCCCAGGAGGAAGGCACCACGCACCAGCAGCACAATCACGGTGATGACGAGGCCGGCTCCGGCAATAGCGATGGCAATAACTGGAACGGTCATTAGGTACTCCTTCTGCGCTGGCGCGCATTCGTGCTTGTCTCGTGTGGCCAAGTTGGCTATTGCTTGGCTTCGTAGCCCCGGGGCGTGACCATCCGGCCGTTGTGAACGTAGGTATTGGAGTTGCCGATGACAACCGTGGTGAACATATCCACGCCCAAGGCTTCCCCGTCCAAACCGCTCAGATCAGCCAGCGCAACCGCCTGCTCGGGCCGATAGGCATGCCGGACTATGCCCACGGGCGTTGCGCCGGCGCGATGTTCCAGGAATATCGCACGCGCTTCGTCCAACTGTCCGGTGCGCCGGCGGCTGCGTGGGTTGTAGAGAACGGCGACGAAATCGCCGGCGGCGGCGGCCTCCAGGCGACGGCGGATCTGCTCCCAGGGAGTCAGTAGGTTGCTCAGGCTGATGGCGCAGAAGTCCTGCATCAGGGGCGAACCCAGCAGCGCCGCCGCTGATTGCAGCGCCGACACGCCGGGGATGCTTTCAACAATCGGCTCTGCTCCATCCCAATCCCGGTCGGTGAGCACGCGGTACACCGGCCCGGCCATGCCGTAGATGCCGGCGTCCCCGGAGGAAACCACCGCCACCGTCTTGCCGGAGTAGGCGATGTCCACCGCCAAGGCGGCCCGCTCCAGTTCCTGCCCCAGCTCCATGCTGTGCAGCGTCTTGTCAGAGGCCGACCCCGCCACCTGCTCAATGTAGTAGCGGTAGCCGACCAGTTCGGCGCTATCGGCGATGGCGGCGGCGGCGGCCGGCGTGAGGTGTCCAGAGTCGCCGGGGCCAATGCCAACTAGATAGAGTTTGCCGGTGTTCATAGTTTTTCCCTATGGAGCCAGTGCCAGAGCAGTGAATGGGTGCTGGGTCTAGGTTCGCTGGGTGATTTGTAAAAGCTCCCTGGCGAAGGAAGTTCCAACCCGTACGTCGTCGGTCAGGTCGGCATGGTTCAGTTGCCCGGAATAAAAAGTTGTCGTGCAATCTCCGCACGGCATGGTCTAGTGTATCGATAAGGTTTCTTCGGGTCCTGCGGTCTCCAGCAACGTTTCTGATACTGCGGCATGGCGATCTCCACGCATTACGCCAATTCCCCGAAATGCTCGCCATTCAAAGCCTCTATGAAATCACGTACCGTATCAATGTGATCTTCGTACTCATCAGGTTCCCATTCGTATTCAGTGCCCTCCCGACCACCTAATCCCTCGTAATGTTCCCGGTACGAATCGGCTATCCCGAAAGACAATAGATTGCGGTAACGGCTGAGCTCGTCTGTTAGCGATGCTGGATCGGCAATTGCATCCAGATGCTTGGCAACCAGCCGGGCTTGCTCCCGATTGCTGCAAGGCAGCCCATGCCGTTCAGCAGCGGCGGCCAGTGCCTCCATCGCAGCCTGCCATACTAGCCCGGCGCCCCGGCGCAGGTTGCCCTTGCCGATTTCCCGCTCGGCGGCGGCCAGCAACGCTTCGCCCGGCGTCTTAGCTTCCTGTCCGTCCATAGCCGCTTCTCCAAGCGCAATTTCTTCTGATGGCAGGATACGCGCTACAGCTATGGTAGCACGGTCCGATTTGGCGCGAGGGACAATCACTCCGTCCGTTCCGGCGGCCAGCATCGCCGCCGGCTCGGATACGCCGAATACTCCCAGCAAATCCTGTGCTGCCGACGCGGTGGGCGCGCGCAGTTCCCCGCCGCTATCGTTTCGCTCAGCTCGGCGTTTGGCGACGGCATTCAGTTGGTCACCCCCGTAGGTCTCCAACGGTACGGCCAAAGCCTCCGCCAGCGCAACGAGGCCGGCCTCGTCCGCTTTGATGTCGGCGGTGGCGATTTTCGCCAAACTCTGCGCCGCGAAGCCGTGTTGCCGGAGAGTGTCATCCAACAGTTCGCGCAAGTGGTCTTCGGACACGCCTCGCCGGCAGCCCATCCCGGCCACCAGCGTCGGCGGGCGGTAGATGACCACGGGGCGCCCGGTATCCAGCGACAGCACCCGGTCGGAAACGACCAGCGCGGCGGCGTACCCGGTGGCCTCTGCGTCGGAAAGGTCCGAGACGGCGCTGATGCTGCCTGAAATGGGAATGTCGTCGGGCCAGCGGACACCGGTTTCCGGGTCCAGCCATAATGCCACCGGCTCGCCGTTAACCACCGCCGCTGCCGTGCGGGTTAGGTCGGTTGCCGTCGCTTCTATTTTCCAGCCCAGGCCGCGACCCACAAGGTCGATGGCCGTAACGTCCAGCGCGTCGGACGCCGACGTAACGATGGCCTGAGCGTCGATTGCCCGCGCCACCTGTTGCGCCAGCGCATCGGCGCCCCCGACGTGGCCAGACAACAGGCTGACCGCGTAGCGACCGGCGTCGTCCACACACACCACGGCGGGATCCTGCCCCTTGCTACCCAGCACCGGGGCCAACAGACGCACCGTTGCCCCCACCGGCAGAATTACTACCAACGCGCGATGCCGGGCGAACAGATCCTGGATCACCGGACGCAGGGGCAGGTCGTAAAGTTGCGTATCCTCGTCATCGTCCGACGCGCCGCCGGCGGTTCGCCGTTCCAGGTAGAGCGCAACATCACTCAAGGACGTCGCCAGCCGGCGGGCCAGCGCAGCGCCCGGCCGGGACACCGCGACAACGGCGATTCGGTCCACATCCGGCGGGGACATTCCGGCGCGTCAGTTATCGCCGGCCGAGGCCGGTTCCGGTTGCACCTCGTAACCGCCGGCCTCGTAGAGATCGGCGCGGTCGGCATCCACGTGCGAACCCTGCCCGGCGCGGCGGTAGAGATGGGTGTATTCGTTGGAGTACAGGTGCGACACGGCCACTTGCTCGCCGGCATTGGGGTCCAGCAGGTCGGGGTCCACGGCCTTGCCGACGATGATGAGGGCCTGCAACGTGATCTTGGCGTCGCGCACTTTTTGGGCGATGTCGGTGAGGGTGCCTCGGATGATCTGCTGGTCGGGCCAGCCCACCCGGTAGGCCACGGCCACGGGGGTATCAGCAGGATAGCCCGCCTCCTGCAACTGGTTGGCGATACGGAACATCCGCGTCACGCTGAGGAATATAACCAGGGTGCTGCCATGACGCGCCAGACTGACCAAGTCCTCTCCTTCGGGCATGGCAACCCGCCCCTCGGCGCGGGTCATGATCACCGTCTGGGAGACTTCCGGCACGGTCAACTCGGCCTTGAGGACAGCGGCGGCGGCGAAGGCAGCGCTGACGCCGGGGATGATTTCGTAGTTCACGTCCTCGGCTTCCATGATTCGCATCTGTTCCAGCGTCGCGCCGTACAGGGCCGGATCACCGCTCTGGATGCGGGCCACCGTCTTGCCCTCGGCCACGGCGCGCAGGGTGACGTCCATGATCTCGGGCAGGGACATCTCCTTGCTGCCGTACACCTGAGCGCCGGGCTTGGCGAACTCGGCAATTTCAACCGGGACCAGCGAGTCGGCGTAGATTATCACGTCGGCATCGTCGATGATGCGCTTGGCTTTCAGCGTCAAAAGCTCCGGGTCGCCCGGGCCGGCGCCGATGATATAGACCTTGCCTTGGTTCGCCATGTGGGGTTGCCTCCGTGTTGGGAACGCTGCTCACCGCCGGATGATAAGCAGCGAGAAGTAGTCCAGGTCTTCCGCGGACAGTTCTTGGATATTGCGCACCACCCGCTCCCGCTCCGTGGTCGCCCGGCGCACGTAGATGGTGCGGCCGGCCAGGCCCAGCCGTTCCAGGTTCGCCAGCGCGTCCAGCAGGGTCCGGTTGACCTTCATCAAGACAATGGTGTCGTAGAGCGCGATGGCCTCTCGCAGGTCGTCGATGCCGTACACCGCCGGCAGGATGGCGAGGCGTTGGCCGTGATGGACCAACGGAGCCGCCGCCGATGCCGCCGCCGCCATCACCGATGACACGCCGGGGATCACCTCCACCGCCAGGTGGGGATATTCTTCCTGGATGGTTTCCAGCACGTAGGCGAAGGTGCTGTAGAGCATCGGATCGCCTTCGGTGATGAAGGCAACGTCCCTACCGGCTTCCAGGTGGACGGCCAGATCCCGGGCCGCGCCGCGCCAGACATCGAGGGCCGCCTCCTCATCGTTGGTGGGGAACCTGGCTCGCACCACTTCCTGCCGCTCCTCGTCGATGATTCCCTTCACGATTGAATAGGCGTAACTCTCCACGCTGATGCCGGCCTGGGGCACCCATACCACGGGCACCGATTGCAGCACTCGCTGCGCCTTCACCGTCAGCAGTTCAGGGTCGCCGGGTCCGACCCCGACGCCATAGAGCCTTCCCGCTGGTGAGGGTGTGGTCATTTATTTCTGCCCCCAAACTACAAACACGGGATTCAGGGCTTCCAAGCGTAGCGCACCGTCAGGCAGCTCCCGTCCCCGAGACGCCGAGACCATGGTCAACCCCGGCGATACGCCGGCCTTTTGCAGCGCTCGATAGGTTTCGTTGGCCCGCTCCATAGCCGCGAAGTTCGCTACCAGCCGGCCCGTTGGCCGCAACCGGCCGATTGCCGTTGCGATAATGTCGGGCATGGCCGAGCCGCCGCCGCCGATAAATACGGCGTCCGGGTCAGGCAGGCCGGCCAACGCATCGGGGGCGGCCCCGATGATGACGGACACGCGCCCGTCTCCGTACCGGGCCACGTTGGTTCGCAGCAGGTCGGCGCTGTCGGCATCCTTGTCCACTGCGTACACGCAACCATGATGAGCGATACGCGCCGCCTCCACCGCCACCGAACCGGTGCCGGCGCCGATGTCCCATACGACGCTATCGGGGCGTAGCACCAGGAGGTACAGGCTCACCGCCCGCACCTCGGACTTGGTGATCTGACCCCGCAGCGGCCGGCGCTGCTCGAAAGCATCGTCCGGCAGGCCCAACGCTCGCGACGTGGGCGGCGCTGCTTCGACAGCGGGGTTAGCCCTGACCATCGGCCGCCACTGTCGCCGGGTCGCGCATTGGTATGCCGTCGGGAGAGGTGCTGGCCGATCCCAGCAGGTTTCCCTCGAAGTCGAAACAGAGGGCGTCAACGATGATCGCGTCCCCGTCGTCACCCAGATACGTCTGCGCCTGCTCGCAAACCATCTGGCACATCAAGGGAAAGACGCCCATCACGCCGTGTTCCTGAGCGAGCTCCTGGAAGTGTCGCCCGCTGGCGGCCTCGGCCATTTCCGCCTGCAACTCCGGCGACGCTCCGCACTGGCCGGCCAGCCCGGCCAGAAAAGCGGTGTCAACCTGGTTGGCGGCGACGTGGGTGACGAAATAGCCCATGGCCATCTTGGAGAACTTGCCCACCATGCCCACGTGGGCCACGCGCTTGATACCCTTGTTCACGCACCGTTTCATCGACGGGCCGGAGAATATCCCGGCTTCGACGTAGGCCATGTCGGGCAGATCGAGCAACTCTCGCGTGTACTGCTCGCTGCGGGTGCCCGTGGAAAGCACCAGGTGGTCCAGCCCGTTGGTGGCCGCCACGTCGATGGCCAGGTGGACGCTGGCCCGCCAGGCCGCCGTGCTGAAGGGCTGCACCACGCCCGTGCTGCCCAGGATGCTGATGCCGCCCAGCACGCCCAGCCGCGCGTTGGTAGTCTGCTTGGCGATTTCCTCGCCATCGGGCACGGAGATGCGGGCCCGCACGCCGGTATCCGGCGGCCAGCCGCATTCCACCAGCCCTTCGGCCACGGCCTCGGCCATCATCCGCCGAGGCACCCGGGTAACCGCCGGTTCTCCCACTTCAATCCCGGTGCCGGGTCGGGTTACAGTGCCCACGCCGGGGCCGCCGGTGATTTGCAGCCCTTTGTTGCCGTCGGGCAGTCTCCATACACCGACGACGATTTCGGCGCCGTGGGTGACGTCGGGGTCGTCGCCGCCGTCCTTGATGGCGGAACACCGGACGCCTTCCGCCGGTTCCATGGGCCAACTGCGATGAACTTTGAGGGTCGCCGGGCCCCGTCCGCCGGGCAGCGGCACCGATACCTCGTCGGGAGCCTTGCCCGACAACATCAGCATCACGGCGGCTTTGGCAGCGGCGGCGGCAGTGGTGCCGGTGGTGTACCCGGTGCGCATACCCCGCGGATCACGCTTGGTGGGCCGGGAGTAATCGCTTTCCGGGCGTTCGCCGTCGTTATTTCGCTCAGCGTCGGGCATAGTGTTCACTGTAGTATCCTACCGCCTTCGCCGGGAAGGACGATTTTGCCGGTTAGCTCTCCGATTCCAGCCGGCGCACTCGTGCCAGCAGTCGTTCGTTTTCCGCCAGCAACAGGGCGCGTTCCGCTTCGTGCGCGGCCAGCTCCGCTTCGTGCGCGGCGCGTTCGGCCTCGTGCGCGACGCGTTCCGCTTCGCGCGTGGCGCGCTCCTGACGCCAGTTCTCCAGGTACGTTCCGGTGGCCGGGTCATAGAAGCGCGGCCAACCCTCGTCCCAGCACAGGTACAGCCCCATCAACTCGCTGTAGCCCTTCAGAACGCCGTCGGGTTCAGTGGTCAGTTCCACCGGATGATACGCGCCGTCCCGCAGAACCCACCCGGACATCGGTTCCCCGTGATGCTCCCCGCCGCTGGGGTCGAACCGCCAGTATTCAAGGATACCGACGGTGGCATATACCCGGTGCTTAACGATGGTATCTTCAGAGCCGGTGCTTTCCGAACCCACTTCCAGGGCCAGGTCCGGCGGCTTGCCCGCTTCCCAAGGCAGGTAGAGCTTGCGCCGGCGGATTGCGGCCTGGTCCACGCCGAAGGCCAGGTAGATGTCCGGCTGGCGACGGACGTTCAGGTTGGTTGGGTCGTAGCACAGGATGGTATTGCTGCTGAGGAAGACATCTGGGCGATTCCCGAAGTCAGTGAACCGGCTGTGCATTATGCCGAGGATTTCCTGAACGACAGATTCTTGCTCCATGGCGTCTGGCATCGGCTCCGGCTCGTCGGGGTTGTACTCCAGGCTGGCATAGTCAATCTCTCCCCACTTGACGTAGGGGAGCATCGCAGGAGTTTTTGCGGCGGTGGTCATGGCCAGTCTCGATGACGCCGGGCATTGCCGGCTGGATGGTTCACTCTACAATTCTACCCCATCCGGTAAGGTATGCGAAACCGTGGACGGCCAAAATGAACCGGCCCGCAATGGGGCCGGTTGCGTTGCCGGCGCCAGTAGAGACCGGGGCTTGTCCGGCCCGGCTCTAACTGTGGGGATAGGGCCAGCTCTCCACCAGAGGTCGGACCGGCGCGGGGGCCGGTCCAGCGATAGCCGTGTCGGGCTGCTCCTGGGAGGTTCGACGATACAATGGCTCGAGGCCGTGCTTGAGGCTTTGCTGCGAAGCCCGGGCCCGCCGGGGGGCGATGAGGAGCCCGGCGGCGACGCCCAGGGCCGCGCTGGCGGCCAGGATGGCAAGGCTGTGTTTGAGCTTACGGTTCATAACGTCCCCGCTGTCGGCGAGTATGGCGTCAATTGCTGGCCGGCGGTTTCTCCTTACCGCTGGCCGGCGAGGATGCCTTCGTCATCCAGCACGAACTCGGCGGGATGTTCGTGACGCCCCCGCATCCGGCGCCAGAAGCCGGCGCCCCGGTGGTAACTGGCCTTCACGCCGCGCCTGATGTCGGAGCGGGTCTCCTTGCCGCTCTTGGGCGCCAGCAGCATTCCTGCAGCGACGCCGACGGCCAAGCCACCGAGGATGAAAGCGGTGTTGCGTTTGAAGTTGTTGTTCATAGTGATGCCTCCAAGTATGGGTTTCGATGGGTTGTTGGATATTTGGAGCGATTTTGAGCGCTCACTGCTGGCTATGTATTACGAATTATAATAGATAGTAGCACGTTTGTCAATAGCAAAGACGCACTTGAGCAGGGCTATCGCATATGGATTTTGGCGAATTGGGTTAGTGTCCTGTAACCGAAGTAAGTAGCGGAAGCGTGAGCGATGAGGTATTCTCCGGGTGAGCCGCCCAGATGGAGGATGACCATGGCCATGGGACGCCCGATGCCACCATTGATCTTGGACGACACGGAACGGGAAACCCTGGAGCGATGGGAGCGTCGCCCGAAGACCGCCCAAGCTTTGGCGCTGCGGGCCCGGATGATTTTGGCTTGCGCGGAAGGTCGCAGCAACACCGCGGTGGCGGCCGACTTGGGGGTGTCGGGAGCCACCGTAGGCAAGTGGCGGTCGCGGTTTGTGGAGCGGAGACTGGAGGGGCTGTCGGACGAGTCCCGCAGCGGTCGCCCGCGCTCGGTTACCGATGCCGACGTGGAGCGAGTGATTACGTTGACGCTGGAGACCACGCCCCGGGACGCTACCCACTGGAGCACCCGGGCCATGGCCCAACGCTGCGGCCTGAGCCACAATACCGTCAGCCGCATCTGGCGCGCCTTCGGATTGCAGCCTCACCGCACTGAAGTCTTCAAGTTGTCGTCGGACCCCTTTTTCATTGAGAAGGTGCGCGATATCGTGGGTCTGTACCTGGACCCGCCGGACCGGGCCTTGGTCCTGTGCGTGGACGAGAAGTCCCAGATCCAGGCGTTGGACCGCACCCGTCCGTTGCTGCCCCTGCGCCCCGGACAAGTGGAACGACGCACCCACGACTACCTGCGTCACGGCACGGTGTCGCTGTTTGCCGCTTTGGACGCCCAGAGCGGCAAGGTGATTGGCCGCTGCCACCAACGCCACCGGTCGGTGGAGTTCCGCAAGTTCCTCGATACCATCGAGGCGGAAGTGCCCCCTGACTTGGACGTCCACCTGATCGTGGACAACTACGCCACCCACAAGACGGCGTTGATCCGGAACTGGTTGGCCAAGCGTCCCCGCTTTCACCTGCACTTCACCCCGACCAGCGCGTCCTGGCTGAACCTGGTGGAGCGATGGTTTGCGCTACTCACGGAGAAGCAGCTGCGGCGCGGAGTGCATCAGAGCAGCGGAGAACTGGAAGCGGCGATCTACCGCTACCTGGACCTCACCAACGAAGCCCCCAAGCCATTTGTCTGGACGAAAACCGCGGATCAGATCCTGGCCAGCGTCGCGCACTTTTGCCAACGAACTTTGAATACAGGACATTAGGATGGTGATGAGGAAGCCATTGTCCCAGCCGGCCTTTTTCAGTTTGCCCCGCATGGAGCCTTTGCTGGGTTCTAACCGCGCCAGGTTCAGCGCCAGTTTCCGCAGCAAGGCCAGGTTCTCCGCGCCGTGTCCTTTCCGGTTCCGCGCCTGGTCTTCGTTGCAGGTTACGTCCAATACCCAATGCAGCCGGTTCTCAATTCCCCAATGGCTCCGCACAATGTCGTTGCACCGTTCCGGCGGGAAAGCCTGGCTCAACAGGTAGTACCGGGTTTCCTCGCTGGCGTCAGCCGGGTCTGGGCCGACCGACCGTCGGCTGGCCGTTACCTTGCCCACGGCCTGCAAACCGGGCCAGTCATGCCATTTCTGCAACCAGGCGATGTCGTCGCTGATGCTGGCAACGCGGGTTTCGATGCGCCCGTGACCTTTGTTGACCTGGGCAGCTTGAGCCACCGGCGTGGCCGGGTCGTCCAGAAACAGTTGCACGTCATCGTGCAAACTGCCCTGGTTCCTTTTCAGTCGCAGCGCGTAGTCTCCGCCCTGATCAACCACCTGTTCGGCGATCTGACGCTGGCAGTGCATGGCGTCGGCAGTGACCACCTTATCCCGCAAAGTCAGCATTTCCAGCAGCTTGGGCAGCGCCGTAATCTCGTTGGACTTGTCGTCAACGGCCAGTTGTCCCAAAACCAAGCGCCGCTCTTCGGCCCAGGCGCTCACCAAGTGCAGGGCTGATTGGCCTTCGGCGCGGTCGTAAGACCGCCGCAGCGTCTTGCCGTCCACCGCCACTACACCCTGAACGCCTTGGGCAAACTGCGCCATGAACCCCAGAAACCACTGTCCAAAAGCCTCTGGGTCCAGTTTGCCCAGCACTCTAGAGAAGGTGTCGTGGCTGGGAATGCCGTTGGGCAGCGGCAGAAAGGTCTCCAGAAACTCCCGCTTGGACTGGCCGAAAAGTTCCATATCGGTGCAGGTCTGGCCGCCACAGACGATGGTGCACAGGGCGATGACCAGAATGTCGTGCAGGGAATGCAGGCGGGCGTTGACTGCCCGCGGGTCTTCCAGATCGGCGAATACGTCGGCTAATTCGGGCATGGTGTCTTTCCCCTCCCCGCTGCATTAGCCTACATCTTACCCAACACCTCAATTTTCATATGCGATAGCCCTGCGCACTTGAGCGATTTCGCGCATTCAGGTTGTTGTTCTACGATTTTGCGTCGTTGACGATCTCATCTACGCGGTCGAGACGCGTTTATTCTTGCACGGATCTAGTGTCCTGTAACCGAAGTAAGTAGAAAAAGCATGAGCGATGGGGTATCCTCCGGGTGAGCAGCCCAGATGGAGGACGACCATGGCCATAGGACGCCCGATGCCACCATTGATTTTGGACGACACGGAACGGGAAACCCTGGAGCGGTGGGTCCGTCGTCCGAAGACGGCGCAAGCTTTGGCGCTGCGGGCCCGGATGATTTTGGCCTGCGCGGCGGGCCGGAGCAACACCGCGGTGGCGGCCGACTTGGGAGTATCGGGGGCCACCGTAGGCAAGTGGCGGTCACGGTTTGTGGAGCGGAGACTGGACGGGCTGTCGGACGAAGCTCGCATCGGTCGCCCCCGGTCGATCACCGATGACGACGTGGAGCGGGTGATTACGTTGACGCTGGAGACCACGCCCCGGGACGCTACCCACTGGAGCACCCGGGCCATGGCCCAACGCTGCGGCCTGAGCCACAATACCGTCAGCCGCATCTGGCGCGCCTTCGGATTGCAGCCTCACCGCACTGAAGTCTTCAAGTTGTCGTCGGACCCCTTTTTCATTGAGAAGGTGCGCGATATCGTGGGTCTGTACCAGGACCCGCCGGACCGGGCCCTGGTACTGTGCGTGGACGAGAAGTCTCAAATCCAGGCGCTGGATCGCACCCGTCCGCTGTTGCCCCTGCGTCCGGGACAGGTGGAACGACGCACCCATGATTACCTGCGCCACGGCACGGTGTCCCTCTTTGCCGCTTTGGATACCCAGAGCGGCAAGGTCATTGGCCGCTGCCACCAACGCCACCGGTCGGTGGAGTTTCGCAAGTTCCTCGATACCATCGAGGCGGAAGTGCCCCCTGACTTGGACGTCCACCTGATCATGGACAACTACGCCACCCACAAGACGGCGTTGATCCGCAATTGGCTGGCCAAACGGCCCCGTTTCCACTTGCACTTCACCCCGACCAGCGCGTCCTGGCTGAACCTGGTGGAACGATGGTTTGCGTTGCTGACGGAGAAGCAGTTGCGTCGCGGAGTGCACCAGAGCAGCGGCGAGCTCGAAGCCGCCATCTACCGCTACCTGGACATCACCAACGAAGACCCCAAGCCCTTTGTCTGGACGAAGACTGCTGACCAGATCCTGGCCAACGTCGCGCACTTTTGCCAGCGAACTTTGAATACAGGACACTAGCGCCTAGCCTCATTGGCTATGGTGAAATTAATTCCGATGGTAAGATCATCATGCGCCCTCGTCAGAGAACCGCGCGGAGCATCATAGTGAGACCGCAACGGGCCTTCGCTTCAATCGCATCCATCACCCGCCGGGCCGCGCCCTTTGGGTTGTTGCTGCTAACCCTCCTGATGGCCGGCGGCGCGCTGGCCCTGTTGGCCATCCAGTCCACGGAAGCGCAATCCGCCCCGTCGCCGCCGGCCAGCGTCTCCGTGACCCATGGCGATGGCGTTCTCACCGCCACCTGGCCCGCCGGCGCCGGCGCAACCACCTACTGGGTCGCCTACAAACCAGTCAACGCCGGATGGCAAAACGCCGCGATCAACCATCCCACCACCAGCATTACCATCCCCAACGTTGACAACACCTTGTCATACATCGTCCAGGTAGCCTCCCGCAACGCCCACAGCGACAGCGGCTGGACCCAGTCCCCGCCCAGCGGTCCCTACGCCCCCTGGTTCAGGCCACCCCCACCGGACAGCGTCTCGGCAACCCGCGGCGACGGCACAATCACCGCCACCTGGCCCGCGGTAGCCAGCGCAACCGGCTACCGGGTAGTCTATTGGCCCCTGGGAAACTCGTTGACCACCTTCGCCACCAACTACTCCGGCACCAGCGTCACCATCACCGGCGTTGACAATTCCAACTACTACTTCGTCGCAGTCCACTCGGTCAACCAGTATGGCGAAAGCGACTCGCGCGTTTCCCCCATCATCTGGCCCATCACCTTGCCAACGGCGACGCCGGCAACCCCGCCGGATATGCCCGCCAGCGTCAGAGTAACGCGGGGCGACGGCACCATGACCGTCACTTGGACCGCCAGCAAGCGCGCGACCGGCTACAGCGTCCTGTACCAAGCCGACGACAGCTCCAGCTGGTCCACGGCCGCGTCGAACATCGCCGCCACCAGCTACACCATCAAGGGCGTGGACAACGCCAAGGGCTATTCGGTGGCCGTGCACGCTTCCAACTCCGGCGGACACAGCTCATGGAACGTGGTCTTGCAGATCATGCCCTACCAGCCGAGCAACGCGCCAACCACCGCACCGGGAACGGTACCCACAACCGTACCGGCCGCCGGTACGACGTCGGCGCCCCCGGCGCCGATGTCGGTCGCCGTCAACCGTGCCGACGGGACGCTCACGGCCAGCTGGCCCGCCGTGAGCGGCGCGCACTCTTACCGAGTCGAGCATTTCACCGATGACGAGCACTCCGATCACACTCGCGTCACGTGGGGCCACACTGCCAACAGCATCGTCATCACCGGCGTTGCCAACGCTACGTCTTACATCGTCCGCGTCTCCGCTCGCAACGTCGGAGGCGACAGTGGATGGAGTTACTCGCCGTCCGCCGGCCCCTACAACCCCCCGCCCAAACCGACTCCCCGGCCGACGCCCGTCGCGTCGCCCCAACCTCCGCCCGCAACGCCGTCGTCCGTCACCGTAACCCGCGCCGACACCCACACCCACACGACGCTGGCCGCTGCCTGGCCCGCCGTGAGCGGCGCGACCTCCTACCAGGTCATTTACCGGGCCGACGGCAGCGCCGGCTGGTCCAACGCCGCCCTGAACCATACCGGAACCGGCATCACCATCACCGACACTGTCAGTACCAACTCCTACGTCGTCGCCGTCCGCGCCCGCAATTCCGGCAGTGACAGCGGATGGCGCGAGTCACCGGTCACCGGCCCACACGCTCCGACGTTCACGTCAACGCCGGGAGCCATGCCGGGGCCAACGCCTACGCCCACGCCAACCCCGGCGCCGCAATCCGCGCCTGATGCTCCCGCGTCAGTCACCGCTTTCCGGACTTCCTCCTCGACGCTGACCGCCTCCTGGCCTGCCCCCGCCGGCGCGACTTCCTACCACGTCACCTACCGCTCCACTGACGTCCACTATTGGTACCTCGCTGCCCTGAACCATCCGACCAACAGCATCTCCATCAAGGGACTGGACGGCGGCAAGTCCTACGTCGTAGGAGTTCGCGCCCGCAACTCGCTGGGCGACAGCGGATGGCGCAACTCGGCGCCGTCCGGGCTCTACGACCCGGCCCGGCCCACACCTACGCCCACACCCACTCCTGCGCCGACGCAGCCGCCGTACCAATCCGCGCCCGCCCGGCCGGCGTCAATCACCCTGACCCGCACCGACGGGGCGCTGACGGCAACCTGGCCGGCCGTCAGCGGCGCGGACGTGTACAACGTCGCGTACAGTTCCGACGACGGCGACACCTGGCTCCACGCCTCGTACTACCACCCCGCCACCAGCATCACCATCAGCGGCGCGGACAACTCCAAGCCCTACATCGTCGGAGTTCGCGGCCGCAACTCCAGCGGCTACGGCCCATGGCTTTTCTCCAATCCCATCCCGGCCTTCAACCCAGGGCCGACGCCCACGCCGGCGCCCCAATCCGCGCCCCGGCCGCCGTCGTCGGTCACCGCCATCCGCAGCGGTATGCAGATTACAGTTGCCTGGCCCGCCGTCAGCGGCGCGAGCGAGTACCAGATCCAATACGGTTCCAAGACCGGCTTGGTCACGGCGACGCGAAACAACCTCTCCACCACGTTCACCATCACCGACAGCAAAATTGACGGGATTAACGTAGTCCGCGTCCGCGCCGGCAACTCCCACGGCTACAGCGCGTGGCGAAACGCGCCGGCCATTCTGGACTACAGCCCGCCGGCGACACCGGCGTCGGTCAGCGTCACCCGTTCCAACGGCGCTCTGACCGCCACCTGGCCCGCGGCGCCCCGAGCCGACCGCTACGACGTGTACTACCGATCCGGCGACAGCTTGATCGCTGCCGCGCTCAACCATCCCTACCTCAGCATCACCATCAACGGCGTGGACAACGCCAAGTCTTACACCGTCCGCGTCCGCGCTCGCAACTTTTTCGGCGAAAGCGCGTTCCGCGAGTCACCACTCGTTGGCCCCTACACCACGGCGTCCCAATCGCCGCCGGCAACGCCGTCGTCGCTCAGCGGCGTGCGGAGCGACGGGGCGCTGACGGTTACCTGGCCCGCGGTCAGCGGCGCCACCGGCTACGAGGTCAGATACCAGCCCAGCAACGGGGACTGGCATACGGCCACGGCCAACCACACCGCTACCAGCATCACCATCAGCGGCCTGGTCAACGCCAAGGGCTACTACGTCGGCGTCCGCGCTCGCAACCAGTACGGTGTCAGCGGCTGGAAACTGGAAGGATTTTTGCCGTGGACGCCGACGACGTCGGCTCCCGGGATGCCGACGTCGGTCACCGTCACCCGCGGCAGCGGGACGTTGCAGGTCTCATGGCCCGCCGTCAGCGGCGCGACCAAATACGACGTCCGGGCTTACTCCAACGGCGTCCTGGGCCCGTCCGCAAATGACCACCGCGCCACCAGTATCACCCTCACCGGCGTGGACAACGCCAGGACTTACAACGTAGCCGTCCAGGCCGGCAACTCTCTCGGCCGCAGCGCGTGGCGATGGTCCGCAGACATCGGGCCCTACGTTGCTCCGACTCCTACGCCGAGGCCCACGGCCCTGCCCACGGCAACGCCGCCGCCCGGGGCGACGGCCACCCCAAGGCCCACGCCCCGACCCCGGCCCGCCGCGCCGGAGTGGGTCAAACTCACCCGCGCCAATAGAACGGTAACGGCCACCTGGCCCGCCGTCAGCGGCGCGACCAGCTATCGCATCATCTACAACTCCGGGAGCGACTGGATCACGGCGTCGATGTACCACCCCAGAACCAGCATCACGATCATCGGCGCGGACAACGCCAAGTCATACACCTTCCGCGTCCGCTCCCTCAACGCTCACAGCAGAAGCGATTGGACCTGGTCCCCGACCATCGGGCCGTACAGCCAGCAACCGACCCCGACCCCGACACCGACTCCCACGCCCTGGCCCAACACGTTGTCGGTCAGCAACCTGGCAAATTCCAAACAAAGCTCGTGCATAGTCGGCAGATACTACGGCGGCGCATTGCACGACTGCGCCACCGGGTTCAGGACCGGAAGCAACGGGAACGGCTACACGCTGCGCGCCATAACCGCGGAGTTCCGCCGCATTTCAGCGGGAACCGTCGGCGGATTCCGGGTCGCCTTGCACGCGGCATCCGGCGGCCGGCCCGCGGCCAACGCCGCGGCGGTTCTGAGCGGCAACGCGCCACCGATAACCGGCGGCGCGCATACCTACACCTGCTCGGGCAGCGGCTGCAATCTGTCACCCAACACGGATTACTTCATCTTGATAACGAGTACCGATACTGCCGAAAGAAATTTCCGCAGCTGGCAACAAACCTACTCGCCAAATGAAACCGCAGTTCCGTCCAACAACGGATGGACCATCCACGACCGAGCATGGCAACGCCATAATAATGGGAACTGGAATCAAGACTTCGATACCGGCGTGATGAAGGTGGAAGCGACGCCGGATTAACCGTCCGCCACCACTCCCGGAGTTACGCAGGAGGAAAAGCATCATGGATTGTATCCCGACCAATTTTGACGCCAATGCTCGGAGCCGAGGCGATTACGCTACTCCGATTCTGGGGTAGCGCGGGGGCATCAAGGGGCGCTTTGCGCGGCCCGCACCCGGTCGCTGGCCACCGCCACCAGCCGGTCGTCCACGCCCAAGGGCGGCGCAACCGACATCGGCACGTGTGGGTACTCTTCCTGCAACTGGCGCATGGTGCCCAGAACGTTGCGGCGCAGGATCAGGCCGGGGAAGAAGATGTATGGGGCGCAGATAATGCTGCCCACGCCACGCTCGTTCACCAGTTCGGCGGCGGCGTGTTCCATGGTGGGGTCTCCATAGTGCGATTGGGCCACCGCCACCGCGTAGCCTTCGCCCAGGTCCCGCTCAACCCAACTGCCCAACTCTTTGAGCCATAGACAATCGTCGTACCGGGTTTGTGTGCCGGCCTTCACCACCAGTATGCCCACTGGCCTACCGCCTTCAGGCTCCAGTACGGAGTCCGGCAACGCCGATATGCGGTCGCGGATCAGGCCGGCGATGCGAATGTCCGCGCCCAACCCATCGGCCAGACGCACCTCCACGCCGGGAGCTTGCGCCGCGATGTCTTCCAGCACTTCCTCCATTTCCAGGGTGGCGTGCTTGCCGTTGCCCAGCAGGTAAGGAGCGATTATGACCCGGTTCAATCCGGCCTCGGCCAGTATCGACACCGCTTCCGGCGGATGGGGCGGCAGAAACTCCAGGCAGGACACGATAACCCGTTCGGCATCGTCGCTTAACGATTCCGACAGACGCCGCGCTGCTTCTCGCAGTCCCACCGGCGTATTGGGGCAGCCCAGGCACCAGGCCGGGAACCGGGCGCCGTCGGCGGCCCAGGCACAGGAGCACTCATCCCGGCTGGCGCCACGCTGGCTGCCGTGGCACAGCAGCACCACACCCCAGCCGTCGTTGTTGCCATTGACGTTGTTTTCAGCGGGCATTGGCGGTCAATCCTCCAACAGGTCAAGCAGGGCGTTCACGGTAGCGGCAGCGGCTGAACTTCCCCCGCGCCGTCCCAGGATGGTGATGTGCGGCACGTCTCGCGCCGCCAGTTCGGCTTTGGATTCCGGGCAGGCCACGAAACCTACCGGCATACCGATTACCATTGCGGGAGCAACCTGCCCGGCGTCGATCAAATCCAGCAACGCCAACAGCGCAGTAGGCGCGTTGCCGATGGCGAGCGCCGCGCCGTCCATCTGCGGGGCCAGTTCCCGCACGGCGGCTACGCTGCGGGTCGTCCCCTCCCGGCGGGCGCGCTCGGCAACCTCGGGCGCGTCGATGAGGCAGGCAGTTTCCACTCCACGCCGGCTCAAGGCGGCCCGGGAGATGCCCACCTGGACCATGCGCACGTCGGTAACCACGCGGCGGGTTTGCCGCAAGGAAGCCAGGGCGGCGTCAACCGCCCCGTCGCTGAAACGCACGTCGGCGGCGATGGCGGGATCACCCTCGGCTCTCACGATGCGATGCAACACGTACCGCTCGGCGTCGGAAAGACGGGCGACGTTGGCATCGTCGCGCAGGCTGTCGGCGACCATGACGAGGCTCTGCCGGTCAATTTCCTCCGGGAGGAGGGCGTATTTTTCAACTAGGGTCATTGAGGAAAACTTTCCTGGGACGAGGGTAAAGGAGTTCATCCGCAAACATTGTACGGTGTTCAGGGGCAACCTTTACACCAAGACCGTGCAGAAGGTGCGCTCCTAGTACCGGGGCGCAATGGTCGTCTTCAAATGATGCCAATACGCGCCTGATTACATGGTCGATCTCGATGGAGACCGCTCCCAATGCCATGCTCGCTGGTGAAGTGTAGGGGAGCGGAGCCGGTGGTTCATGGCTCTTGCTAATCCACCCCCTGATGGACCATCCCATTTCTTCCAGTAGCTTGGCTGGAAACCGGGTATAGGAATCGTTGCGGTCAACCCGCATACGTACCTTGCGACGGCATTGGAGATCTGACGACAACAGGGTGACGTTGACGTAAGAACCGTGTCTGTAATCGCGCATTATATTCCCCTCGGCCAAAGCCCCATGGCTGGACCAGTTTCACGGCTGCGGTTCAATGGGAATCAGTCGGTGATTAACCGGGTCAACGCCCAATCCTAGATTTTGCAGCAGCTCAACGCCGATTAGCGGAGTGCAATTGTCTTCGCCGAAAACGAACAGCTCTTCAAAATCGACGCCATTGTAACGCACTCTAACCATCCCCAAATCTGCGCTTACACGGGAGCCGTCGGCGAGTACGAAGGTAAGGGGTGGATGAGTTGGCGCCCAGCCCATGTCACGTAATAGCCCTTCCGGCAACTGGCAATAAACCGCCCCCGTGTCGGCCTGCATGCGGAGGTTACGCAGATAAGAGCCGTCGCTGGTCCAGATGCCGAAGGTATCATATACTTCGCCCACGACCTTTCCCCCTCACCCAACCACCACGTTCACCAGCCGGCCGGGCACGTACACCACGTTGCGCACCGTTTTGCCGTCGATGTGCGCCTGCACCCGCGGGCTGTCCAGGGCAAGGCTCTTGGCGTCTTCCTCGGCGATGCCGGCCGGAACGTTGATGCGGTCCCGCAACCGGCCATTGACCTGCACCACCAGCGTCAGCTCGTCCTCGGCGGCCAGTTCTTCGTCCCAGGCCGGGAAGGGTTGCCGGTGGATGCTGTAGGCATGGCCGGTACGCTCCCACAGCTCTTCCGCCACGTGGGGCGCGATGGGGGCCAGCATCAGCAGGAACTTTTCGACGCATTCCCGCCACGTCGCAGAGTCCACGGATTGGTCGTTCCAGACTTTGCTCAGGTGGTTCACCAACTCCATCAGCGCGGCGATGGTCGTGTTGAACTTGAACTTGTCCAGGTCTTCGTAGCACTTGCGGATGGTCTGGTGGAGGATGCGTTGGGTATCGCGCACCGCCGCCGCATCCGTGGGCTGCTCATCTAACTGCGCCGCGTCGCGCTCGACGAGAACCCAAACACGGTTCAGCCAGCGAACCACGCCGTTGATGCCCTCGTCGCTCCACGGGCCGCCCTGGTCCCAGGGGCCGATGAACATGAGGAAACAGCGCACGGCGTCGGCGCCGACCTGATCAATCACGTCGTCGGGGTTGACCACGTTGCCCCGGCTCTTGCTCATCTTCTCGTGGTCGCTGCCCAGGATGACGCCCTGGTTGAAGAGGCGCAGGAAGGGTTCGTCAATTTGCAGCATCCCCATGTCCCGCAGCGACTTGATGAAGAACCGGCTGTAAAGCAGGTGCATCACGGCGTGCTCGGCGCCGCCGGTGTATTGCTGGACCGGCATCCACTGTGAGGCGATCTCCGGCTCATAGGGGCCGTCGCCGTAGCTCGGGGTGCAGTAGCGGAGCATATACCACGACGAATCCATGAAGGTGTCCATGGTGTCGGTTTCCCGCCGGCCCGGCCCGCCGCACTTGGGGCAGACAGTGTTGACGAAAGCCTCGTTGATAGCCAAAGGCGATTCGCCGGTGGGCCGGAACTCGGCATCCTCGGGCAGCAGCACCGGCAAGTCTGCTTCAGGCACCGGCTGTACCCCGCACTCGTCGCAATAGACCATCGGTATCGGGGTGCCCCAGTAGCGCTGGCGGGAAATCAGCCAGTCGCGGAGGCGGTAGGTAACGGCCCGGTGTCCCCAGCCCCGACGCTCCACGTCGTTGGCGATAGCCGCCATGCCCTCTTCATCGGTCATGCCTTCGTAGGCGCCGGAGTTGGTCATAAATCCGGGGCCGAGGTAGGCTTCCGCCGGCTCGCTGCCATCCCAATCGATGGGCGCGATGACGGTGCGGATGGGCAGGCGGTACTTGCGGGCGAAGTCGTAATCGCGCTGGTCGTGGGCCGGCACGCCCATGACGGCGCCGGTGCCGTAGGTAGTCAGCACGTAGTCGGCGACGTAAATCGGTATGCTGTCATTGTTCAGACGGTTGCGGGCGTAGGCTCCGATGAATACGCCGGTCTTTTCACGCTCGGCGGAAAGGCGGTCAATCTCCGAGGCGGCCCGCGCCTGGTCGATGTAGGCCCGTACCTCTTCCCGGCGATGCTCGGCGGTCAGCTTCTCCACCAGCGGATGCTCCGGCGCCAATACCAGGAAGGTTACGCCGAAGATGGTGTCGATGCGGGTGGTGAAGGTGCGGATTTCCCGCTCCTCAATGTTGTAGTCCGAGATGTCGAAGCCGATTTCGACGCCCTCGCTGCGGCCGATCCAGTTGCGCTGCATGGTCAGGATTTTGTCCGGCCATTCTTCCAGCGTGTCGAAGTCCAGCAACTCGTCGGCGTAGTCGGTGATCTTGAAGAACCACTGCTCGAAATCGCGGCGGGTGATGGGCGTATCGCAACGCTCGCAGACGCCGTTGAGCACCTGCTCGTTGGCCAGCACGGTCTGGCACGACGGGCACCACACCACCGGGGCCTTGGCCCGGTAGGCCAACCCCTGCTCGTAGAGCTTGATGAAGAACCACTGATTCCAGCGGTAATACTCCGGCAGGCAGCAGACCACCTCCCGATCCCAGTCGTAGATTGCCCCAATCGACCGCAGCTGCCGGCGCATATTCTCCACGTTGGACATGGTCCACTCGTAGGGATGGATGCCCCGGGAGATGGCGGCGTTCTCAGCGGGCAAGCCGAAGGCGTCGAACCCGATGGGATGGAGCACGTTGTATCCCTGCATCCGCCGGAAACGGGCGTGGGCGTCGGATGGCGCCATGGCGTACCAGTGCCCGATGTGCAGATCCCCCGACGGATAGGGGTACATCGTCATCTCGAACCACTTGGGACGCGGGTCATCATCGCTAACCCGGTAGATCCCGTCGCGTTCCCAACGCTCCTGCCACTTACGGTCGATATCGACGGCGTCAAAGCGGAGTTCAACCTGTCGATGGGCTGTGGTCATAGGAAAGCAACCCTCAAAAATTCATTAGTGGGAGACAGTATATCATCCGGCGCGAACCTGGAAATGGCGAGCAGCTCATGCGTACCCACTTTCCGCAAACTGTCATTGCGAGCGCAGCGTGGCAATCTCGTCGCCGGAGCAAACATCGCTCACCCGTCGAGATTGCCATCCGCCAGAGGCGGACTACGCTCCTCGCAATGACAAAGTGGGTACGCGTGAGGCCGAGCAGCGATTGACATATCCTCGCGCCTTCTCATAATTATGGTGACAGGCGCGAGCGCGCCTCCGGCTGCCACCTCCACTATCAACCTGCACTGTGGCCGCCCGGTTCCGTTACCCCCGTGAATAATCCATCCGACGGCAGTATCGAGGCGGCCGATCAGCCGCCGGCAACAGCTCCGGAGACGCCTTCCGATGAGCCGGGTATATTCCGGCTGGGATACCGGCCGGCGCCGGTTCGCGTACCTATCCGTCGGCAACGCACCCCGCCGCGCCGCTGGTCCTCCACGCCCCTGCTGCTGCTCCTCATATTCCTGCTGCTCAACGTGGTCGGCGGAGCGCTGCTGGCTACTCCCTTTGCCGCCGCCGACGGGGACCGGGCCCCCATTCAAGCCGCCTTCTTCACCGCCATATCGGCGTCCACCGTTACCGGATTGGTGATGGTGGACACCCCGGTGTTCTGGTCGCTGTTTGGACAGATCGTAATTTTCCTGCTCATGCTCCTGGGCGGTCTGGAGTTCATTACCGCGGCCACCGTGCTGATTGGGGTCATGGGGCGGCGGGCTACCGCACTGGAAGAGGACGTGTACCAGGATACGGTAGGCGCCGGATACACCAGGAACCTGACCTATATCGCTCGGAACATCGTCATCGCCTTCTTCATCGGATACATCGTCGGCGCGGCGCTGCTGTTCTTCAAGATGCGCGACGTCGCCGATTTCTCTCTCGGCGAAACCATCTGGCAATCGCTGTTTCTGTCCGTTTCCGCGCTGAACAACGCCGGGTTTTCCATACTGCCCAACGCGCCCGGCGGCGGCAACGCCGCCACGCTGGAGGCTCATCCTTTCCTGGTGGCAGTAATCACGCCCCTGATTTTCGCCGGGGCGCTGGGCTGGCCGATCATCATCGATATGCGTCGGAACTGGAACCCGCGATTGGATCCGAGGCGATGGCGGGGCCTGTTCCTGTTCAATTTCACGCGGTTCTCTCTGGATACCAAATTGGTGCTGATTTTGACCATCGTGCTCTATGGATTCGCCACGGCGGCATTCCTCTTCGCCGAATGGAACGGCGTCCTGGATAAGTATGACGGCCTCGGGAAGCTCGGTTCTGCGATCTTTCACGGGGTGAGCGGGCGCACCGCCGGCTTCGCCGCGCTGGACTGGGGAGCGACTTCGTATTTCACGCACCTGGTGTACGGCGGCCTCATGTTCATCGGCGGTTCCACGGCTTCGGTGGCCGGCGGCATCAAGGTCAACACCCTGGCAGTGCTCATGGCGGCGGCCCGTTCGTCGGCGCTGCGCCATCCTAGAACCGAAATATTCCGTCGGGAAATTGGCCAGGCCCTGGTGGCCCGCGCCTTGCTGGTGGCCATGCTGGGCGTAACCTTTCTCGCAATAGTGGTGCCCATTCTCACCTACACCGACCCGCACATCGAGTTCCTTCCGCTGATGTTCGAGACCGTTTCCGCCTTCGGAACCAACGGTATGTCGGCCGGAGCTTCGCCCCAACTCAGCCTGGCCGGATCCATCATTTTCATGTTCACCATGCTGGTGGGACGAGTGGGGCCGCTGACGCTGATAATGCTGCTGGCGCCCCGGGAAGACGCCACCTACCGTTACCCCGAAGAACCCGTTAGAATTGGATAGTCATCATGCCAAAACAAGTTTGCGTAATCGGTTTGGGTCGTTTCGGGGCCAAGTTGGCCAGCACGCTGTTCCAGCGTGAGCACGAAGTATTGGCCATTGACCTGGATGAGCACAGGGTCCAGGAGATGCTGGGCCGGGTTACCTACGCCGTGGAGGCCAACGCCACCAACGAGACCGCCCTGCGCGACTTGGGGATTGCCGACATGGACGTGGCCGTGGTGGCCCTGGGCAGCCAGATCCAGTCCAGCATCATCACCACCATGCTGCTCAAGTCCATGGGCTTGCCCTACGTCATCGCCCGCGCCATCGACACCCAGCACGCGGAAATCCTGCACCGGGTGGGCGCCGACAAGGTGGTCTTCCCGGAGGAAGAAGCCGCCGAGCGGGCCGCCAGCCTCGACCTGAGCCCCAACTACGTCGAGTTTATGAACATCACCGAGGATACGGGCGTTCACAAGCTCCGCCCGCCGGAGCGTATGCGCGGCCTGACGTTGCGCGACGCCGGCCTAGCCTCCGATGCCCAGCGCCGCCGACTATCCGTAATGGTGCTGCGACGAGGGCGCGAGTATATTCTGAACCCCGCGGACGATGAGATCATCGACGATGGCGACGTCCTGGTGGTCGTCGGAAGCCACGGGGACGTGGAACGCGCTTTCGCCCGGTGAAGCAACGCGCCTCCGGCCGGATATTTCAAAAATCGCGGGGAAAGTTATGACTGACCGAATCGGCTACCTGGGCCCGGCGGGGACGTTCACCGAGCAGGCGGCGCTGCTCTACGCGCCCGGCGCCAATCTTACGCCCTATCCCACCATCCGGGCCGTGGGAACCGCCGTGGCCGACGACGAACTGGACGTCGGCGTAGTGCCCATCGAAAACAGCCTGGAGGGTTCCGTGACCGTCACGCTGGACCTGCTGATTGCCCAATCGGGGTTGTCGATCAGAAACGAAATCGTCATCCCCATTTATCACTACCTGGTGGCGCCGCCGGATGTTCCGGCGGAAGCGGTGCAGGTTATTTATTCCCACCCCCAGGCGCTGGCCCAATGCCGGACCTACCTGGACGCCCATTTCCTGGAGGCGCCGCGGGAGGCTTCCCTGAGCACGGCCGCCGCCGTGAGCGATATGCAGGCGAGCCGGGTTCCCGCGGCGGCGATCTGCCCGCAACGGGCCACCGAAATCTACGACGTGCAGATACTGGCCCAGGGCATCCAGGACAACGACGTCAACCAGACCCGTTTTGTGGTCCTGGCCCACGACGACCATCCGCCCACGGGGCGCGATCACACCGCCATCTGCTTCTCCTTCACCGTGGACCGGCCGGGGAACCTCTACAACTCCATCGGCGAGTTTGCCCGTCGCAACATCAACCTGGTGAAGATTGAAAGCCGGCCCACCAAGCAGGAGCTGGGCCGGTACATCTTCCTGATCGATTGCGAGGGCCACCGCGCCGAGACGGAGGTGGCGGCGGCGCTGGAAGGGCTGCGCCAGCGCGTCGATATGCTGAAGGTGCTCGGCTCCTATCCCGCCTGGGAACCCCGGGAAGGGTGACGCGGCGGCGGATATGCCGTTCCCGCTGCGGGCGCTGTTCCTGGCGCGGGGCGACAGCATGAGCCCGGCGCTGCGGGACGGCGATTTGATATTAGTCGCGCCAACGCGGCGCCGGCGCGACAATTACAACCGGGGCGCAATAGTGGTAGCCTCGATACCGACTTCCAGCGCTCCCGGCGCGGATGATGCGATCAGCGTCAAGCGGGTGGTGGGGTTGCCCGGAGAATACGTTCGCGCCGGCAAGGACGGCTCCGTATGGATCGAGGACGAGTTGTTGCACGAACCCTACCTGACGCCGGCGGCGCGGGCCGCGCCGGGTCCGGAACTGTCCTGGCCATGCGCTGAGGACGAGTATATTTTGATGGGAGACAACCGGGCCAACAGTTGGGACGGCCGGCAGATTGGCCCGGCGCCCGCCTCGAAAATTATCGGCAAAGTGTGGCTGAAGCTGCCGACCCGCTGGCTGCTGGGTCGGAGAGCGCCGGGCCATACCCGCCAAACCCACTGATCACCATGGCATTTGATTCCAAGCTATACCGGGCCGCCAGCTGGGCCGGCCGCAATCGCCGGCTGTTGCGGATGCGGCCGGTGTTCAAAGCGTTCCAATTGCGGCGGGCCATCACGCGCCTCGCCCAACGCCGGCGTCCCCTGCGGGTGCTGCTGGCGATACTGGCCGCGGTGACCCGCAACGACGTCCAGCAGCTCACCGCCGGCATCGCCTATTACGGCATAATATCGCTGATCCCGATCTCGGTGGTGGTGCTACAGATCCTGGACCTGGTGCTGAGCGAGGCCGGCGCCCGGACCTGGTTCGCGGCGATCTCGGACGGCCTGCTGCCGCCCAACGTTGACTGGACCACGCTGCGGCCAACCGAGGATATGGCGGTGGCCGGCATCACCGGCGCGTTGGCCCTGCTGGGTCTGGTGTGGGGTTCCATCAAGCTCTTTGGAGCCGTGGGCGTGGTGGTGAACCGGATGTGGGGCATACAACCGATCCAGGTGGGCATCCTGGGGAAAACTCGCGAGTACATCTTCCTCAGCGCCACCGCGCTGGTGCTGCTGGTGTCCAGCATCCTGACTTCGGTAACCGTTCCCGACCTGGCATCCAACGTGCTGCGGACGGTGCAGTTGACGGGATTGGCCGACGTAATCGCAGTACAGCGCTGGTGGCCGGGAGTATTGGCCTGGCTGCTGTCGGTGACGGCGTTCCTGCTGGTGTACCGCTACGTGCCGGAACACCGGGTCCGCTGGCGGTGGGCCGCCCTGGGCGCGCTGGGGGCAAGCGTCGGCTTCGAGGCGGTGAACTACGTCTTCTCCCTTTTTCTCAACTATGCGGCGCCCTCGCACCTGCTGTACGGGCCTTTGGCTTCGATGTTTATCTTCCTGATCTGGCTCTTCGTATCCGGCTTGATCCTGGCCTCGGGGGCGGCGCTGACGGCCTATGCGCAGAGCGTGTACGACGGCGACGGGCCGACACCCGGGCCGGGATGGTTCCTGCGGGATTAGGTAGCGTTGCAATCTAGGTGGTTTCCCTTCGTAGGGGCGAATAATTATTCGCCCCTACACGCACGGGCAACTGGATTTTGCCAAATTAAACCACCTAAAACGGAACGCTACCGCGGGATTCAGGGTCTTTCGGTTGTCATTGCGAGGAGCGTAGTCCGCCTCTGGCGGATGGCAATCTCGTCGTTGGAACAGACCTGTTTGTGGTTAGCCGCCAGCACCTCGCCGAGATTGCTTCGCTACGCTCGCAATGACAAATACGAAAACCGAAAGGCCCTGCCGCGGGATTAGCGTCTATCCTCGTCCGACGGCATCTGCCGGTATGATAGATTGGTTCGGCCGCCGGAACCTACCTGGTCGCCAAACTCGTCCGCGATGGCGAATGGCTGTTCTGGCGCGATTGGGATGCAGTGATACAGGCGGTGAGTTTGGGTGTCCTGGGATACTCATTCAGCATGGCATCATTGGGGGCGATTATCGTGGTGGGCTTAATGGCAGCCGAATACCTCAAGAACCGGGAGAAGCGGTCGAATGAGAAAGTCGTCCGGTCGTTGCTGGACTCCGCGCAGAACGCGGCGGAACGACGTTTCGCGTTGCGCTGGGCAGAAGACCACAGTGTTGATGTCGAAAATCTACGGGACGCTGAAGGCCGCCCATACTTCAGGCGGTACGGGCGTAGGGGCCGCCGGCGATTTCGCAGATAGCCCGCGTGACTGGGGCGCCGCAGCAAAAGAGGGCCGGGAGTTGATTCCGGCCCTAACTGATTACCTTGAGAGCTGCCTGCGCTCGGCAGGCCGGACCCTACAGCTTCCAGAAAGTCCCCACCTGGCAGACGATGTCCACTTTGTTGATCGACTCCGCCGGCCAGCCCACCAGGTTGAGCCAGTCCTCAAAGTGGGACTGTTCCACGGCTTCACATTCCGAAACCAGCAGCCCGTTCTCCAGGTCGCCGTACACCTTGAGGACAGTGGTGCGGCGGTCGGGCCGCCACTTGCGGACGGCGTCCAGCTTGTCGCGGAAATCGGCCTCGGTGATGCCGGGAACCTTGTGAATGGCAATAAATCGCGCCATCGTGTCAAACTCCAGATCAGGCGTTTTACGTCGATACAGGGGCAGGGGCGAATAATTATTCGCCCCTACGGGTTCAGGATTCAGTCGGCGGGCGGCACGAAAGGATAGGGTATCGGCGGGCCGTCGCGCAGGGGCAGCGCCACCGTCGCCGTCCCCGGCATACTTTCGATGCCGTCCTGGGTCTTCATCCCGATTTCCAGCTCGATGAAGCCAATCCGGTCCTTCTCGTACTTGCTGGTCACCCGGCCCCACATGATCAGCACGTCGCCGGGAACCAGCATGGCCCGGTGCTCAAACCGCGCTTTCCAGGGCCAACCGTTGGGCAGCGTCCAATCCTTCAGGTACTGGGGCACCACGCTCTGCTTCCACGAGCCATGCACCAGGATGCTGGGGTTGCGGTCGTGGTTCAGGCCAAAGTCCAGATCATAGTGGATCCGGTGAAAGTTCTCGATGGCCGCGCTCCACCGGAACAGGTGGGTCGGCGTGGGCTTGTAGATGTACTTGGGCAGTTCGTCGCCCTCGTTCACATCCTCGTAGTAAATCTGCTCCTTGTCGCGGAGGCCGTCGGCGTCGGGGCGCTCGTTGCGCCGCCAGATTTCCTCGGCTTCCATGTTGAGGAGGTCGTCCAGCAGGGTAGTCATGGCCTATCTCCAGTGTTGCGCAACTGTCATTGCGAGCAAAGCGTGGCAATCTCGTTGTGGCAAATGCGGTCGCTATGGCAGCGGGATTGCCGCGTCGCTGCGCTCCTCGCAATGACAAGGTGGGTTCGCGTCAGCTGCCGGCTTTAGCGGCGGATGGTGGACGCGCGGGTGATGCAGAGGGTCACGTCGTCCTGGTTCCAGTAGCGGGTTTCGCGGGTGATGATGAGGAAGGGCGTGCCGTCGCGGCCCAGGCGCTCCCGGATGTCGGAGTAGCGGTTCTGGAAAAAGATGGTGTCGCCGATGCTGGGGTAGGCGTACACCTCCAGCTCGTTGCCGGCGTTGAGGACGCGCACCAAATTGGTGGGAACCGGGGGCAGTTCGCCGGGCCGTTCCACTGATCCGATGCCGTCGGATTCGGGGTTTTCCTCGAAGGCGGCGGTGATGGGGTCGTCCTGGTCGGGCCGGATGCGGCTGGCCAGGTAGCTGACCATGATCGGCGGGGCGATCAGCTCGCCGTAGCGGGTGGACTTAGCGAACTCGTCATCCCAGTAGCGGGGGTCGGGGTCCATCAGCGCCTGCGTAAAGCGGCGCATATACTCGCCGTCCACCACGCCCCAAGATTCGACCACATCGCCGCTGACGCCCACCATGGCCTGGACTTCCGGGGTCAGGGCAGTGGGAGGGGCTTGTTGAGTCATAGGGAGATGCTCCAGGTGGTTGGAGTGATTGGGCAGCGCAAGCGTAGCGCAGGGGGCCGGGTTCGTCAATTGGGGGAGCCGTCATGGCGATGGCAGCGTGGCAATCTCGCTGCCGCTGGCGTCGTCGCCAAGTCAGCGGGATTGCCACTTCGCTTCGCGTTGCGTAGTTGTTCCGGTTTTGCTCCTTTGCCGGGTCGGTCGGTTGGCTGGTTTTGGTTTGCTGATTTCGGGTTCGGGGTTCGGGTTGTCGGCGCTACGGCCAGAGAGCGTTTTTGCGAATTGAACTCCTAGGTTTGCGCGTGCTGACCGCCCTACTCCCCGCCTGGATTCCCGCGTTCGCGGGAATGACGAAAATAAAAGGGGCGACCCTCGCGCAGCGGTGGTGAGACCCGCCGTACTGGTCTATGCGGTACCGGGGATATTACCGGCCTTTGCGATAGCCAGCGGTGCAATGGGATCCGACGTGCTGTCCGCCACAGGCGCATCTGCGACCATGTACGGTGGCAGCGGTTGACCGTGATTACCCGAACCCTGTGAACCCGATATTCAGATGTTGGTTGGCGCCTGGCGTCGGGTGTTGGGCCGTGGCCTTGAGCTTGCCGCCCGACTGATAGATATAGTGTAGGGAACGGATGTACGGTTGCGCAAGGGGCGGGTGTCACTCGATAGCGTTGCAATTTAGGTGGTTCAGTTTCCCAGCAGGGTATCCAAGCGACTAAAAACTGCTGCTACGCCAACGAGATTGCCACGCTGCGCTCGCAATGACAAAAACGAAACCACCTAAAACGGAACGCTACCGTGTCACTCACGCGTACCTACTTTGTCATCGCGAGGAGCGTAGTCCGCCACAGGCGGATGGCGATCTCGTTCCGGGAGCGACGTCCGTTACCGCGACGAGATTGCCGCGCTGCGCTCGCAATGACAGTTTGGGGAAAATTGCCGCGCTGCGCTCGCAATGACAGTTTGGGGAAAGTGGGTACGCGTGAGGCGGGTGTCATGGTATGGGCGCCGGCTTTTGGGGATCGTCAGAAGCAGGATGGTCAGGATTTGAAGGATTATCAGGATTGGGGCCGCGCTACAGCAGAGATTGCCTCAATCCGGTCAATCCCGCCAAATCCGGCGGCAGCGTTCCGTTTGCCCGCGCGGGTAGGGGCGAATAATTATTCGCCCCTACGAAGGGACTATTGCCGGGCCAAAGGTGGCGCGGCGCGGCAGGCGGATTTTGGGAAGCGTACAACATCATTAAAATTGATAATTGACATTGCAATTCGCCAATGGTACTTTCTGCCGGGAATTTCAAGGGGGCTCTTTCGCTCACGCGTACCCACTTTGTCATCGCGAGGAGCGCAGTCCGCCACAGGCGGATGGCGATCTCGTTCCGGGAGCGACGTCCGTTACCGCGACGAGATTGCCGCGCTGCGCTCGCAATGACAGTTTGGGGAAAGTGGGTACGCGTGAGGGCTCTTTCGCAGCGCTTCCTGGCGCAATCACAATCCAACCCAACCGGCAGGAGATGACCCAAATGGCAGTTGCTCGCTTGACCCGTTTGCCACGTATCGTTGTCGCCCTCGCGCTGTTGTTGACCTTGTCCGCAATCCTAGCCTGCGGCAGTCCTGCTGAGCCCGAGGCCGCGCCCGCCGCACCGGCCCCGGCGGCCACCCAGGCTCCGGCCGCGGCCGCTCCCGCCGCCACGGCCGCGCCGGAACCCACCGCCATGCCGGCCATGGCCGACGAGGGCACTTATCTCCATTTGGCCGTGACGCCGCTGCCGCAGGACACTTTCTTCCCCTGGTTGGCCACCAGCAGCGGCCAGTTGGTCTTCCGGCCCATGTGGGAAAACATCACCACCATCTCCCCCGAAACCGGCGTTTCCACTATTCTGCCCCAGCTGGCGCGGGATTGGGAGATGAGTCCCGACGCCAGCCAGTACACCTTCTACTTGCAGGAAGGCGTGGAGATGCACCACGGCTGGGGCGAGTTCACCGTCAAGGACGTTATCCTCACCATCGACCAGCAGATGTCCGACCCGCTGGCCGGCTGCAAGGGCCCCCTCTCGCGGTTCATGGGCTTCGACTCCATGACCGAGATGGTGGATGCCGGCAAGATGGAGGTCATTGACGACTACACCTTCAAGATGGACCTGGCCCAGCCCCAGGTGGACGTGGCCGACTGGTGGTTCAACATCCTGGTAATCCCCTGCGCCGCCGTGCGCAGCGCGGCGCAGTACGAGGCCGAGGGCGACGCCATGTTCGAGAGCGGCCCGGCCGGCACCGGCGCCTTCCAGTTCGTCAACCGCGAGCTGAAGGAGTACACCGAGTACGAGGCGGTACCCTATGACCACTGGCGGGTGAACCCGGAGTTCAAGCGTCTGCGGATCAGCACCACACCGGAAGACCTGACCCGGCTGGCCATGCTGCTCACCGGCGAGGCCAACATGGTGGACGTGCCCAAAGTGCTGCACCAGCAGGCTATCGACGAGGGCATGGAGGTCTTCGAAAGCCCGCTTCCCTCCGTTGGCCTTTCTCTCTTCCCGCTGGGTCAATACTACGTCAGCCAGGTCAACTGGAACCCGGACACTGAACCTTGGAACGCTCCCGGCGAAACGGGCAACCTGGTGCGGGAGGCCATGAACCGTGCCATCAACCGCGAGCAGATTATCAATGAGTTGTTCAAGGGCCGTGGCGAGCCCATGTACAACACCATCTTCCACCAGTCCCTGGAGGGCTGGAACCCCCGGTGGGAGGAGGAGTTTGAGGAAAGGTACGGCTACGACCTGGAACGGGCCAAGGAGTTGCTGGATGAGGCCGGCTACCCCGGGGACAACGGTCAGAACCGCTTCTCACTGGAGGTGTACCAGACCAGCCTGCCCGGCTTGCCGGAGACCATCGAGGTGGCCCAGACCGTGGCCCAGTCCTTCCAGGACATTGGCATCGACGCCAAGCTGGTGGAGGTGGAGTTCGCCCGGGCTCTGGACGCCTTCCGCGACCAGCACGACGCCCACTTCATCCTGCCCGCGCGCCAGACCATCCGGCAGATCAACGCCAACACGCGGATCTACTACTACACCGGGCCCATTGATTCTGAGCTGGGTCGGCCCACCGGAGGCGTCCTGTACATGGAAGGCCAGCTGTACGACGATACCTACGAGCGCTTGCTGGTGGAAACCGACCCCCAGGTACGCCACGAACTTATCATGAAAATGGGCGACGACATTTACGACACCTACCGCACCATCCCCGTCGTCAACATCCGCTCCACTCTGGTGGCCAACCCGGAGGAAGTGTCCGAATACAAGTTCGGCAGTCTCACGGGCGTCTTCGGGCACCTGGAGTACGCCAAAGCGGCGAGGTAGGCGCCCGGATTTATCGCACGAGCCGTACTCAGGGGCAGGTTTCGTACCTGCCCCTGGGCTTGTGCAAAGTCCTTTTCATCCGCTCTTGGTGAGCCTGTCGAACCATCCGTTGATTGCGAGGGGCATCCTTCGACAAGCTCAGGATGAGCGGGAAAAGGGCTACGCGGTGACTTTGCACAAGCCCTGGTACCTGCCCCAGGGCTATCGCATATGAAATTCCAACCTCGTCGCTCCGGCGAAAGCCGGAGTCCATCGGTCAAACAGTGAACGAATCTGAAACTTGGCTAACGAATTCGCACACTGGATTCCGGCTTTCGCCGGAATGACGGTAGAGGGGGCCGGAATGACGGTAGAGGGGGCCGGAATGACGGTAGAGGGGGCCGGAATGACGGGCGTTAAACCGTCCATATGCGATAGCCCTGGTACCTGCCCCGGTAGCGTTGCAATTTAGGTGGTTCAGTTTCCCAGCGGGGTATCCGAGCGACTAAAACTGCTGCTACGCCAACGGGATTGCCACGCTGCGCTCGCAATGACAAAAACCAAACCACCTAAAACGGAACGCTATCTACCTGCCCCTGAATGTTTGACGACAGGGTTGCCGATGTGATACCAAATCGCCGATTTACTGTCGTATCTGGAGGCAGGAGTATGAAATATCCGCACAAAACCAATTGGCAGAAGTTCAGCGTGGCTTTGGCATTGCTGCTGGCGTTGGCGGCCATCGTGGCCTGCGGCGGCTCCGAGGCGCCGGCAAGCGATACCGCTGCGCCCGCCGCCGCTCCGACAGCGGCCCCGGTCAGCGCGCCCGCATCGGCCACCGCCACGCCGGCTGCCACGCCGGAGCCCAGCGCTGCCGAGTCTGAAACCGTCCTGCACCTGGCGGTTACGCCGTTCCCGCAGGACACCTACCTGCCCTGGCTGGCCACCAGCGGGGGCCAGTTGCCCATGCGTCCCATGTGGGAGAACCTGACCACCATCGATCCCAAAACCGGCGTTACCGAGATATATCCTCAGCTGGCCCGCGATTGGGAAATCAGCGCGGACGCCAAGGAGTACACCTTCTACTTGCAAGAGGGCATACCCTTCCATTTCGGCTGGGGCGAATTCACCGTGCAGGACGTTATCCTGACCATTGACCAGCAGACTTCGGACCCGCTGGCCGGCTGCAAGGCGGCCATCACCCGCTTCATGGGCGCCGACTCCATGACCGAGATGATCGCCAACGGCGACATGGATGTGATTGACGATTACACCTTCACCATGCGCCTGGCGGAGCCGCAGGTTGACGTGGCCTCCTGGTGGTTCAATATCCTGGTCATACCCTGCGCCGCCGTCCGCAGCTCGGCGCAGCACGCCGCCGAAGGCAACGCCATGTTCGAAACTGGGCCGGCCGGGACCGGCGCGTACCAGTTCCTTTCCCGCACCCTGAAGGAAACCGCGGAATTCGAGGCCGTGCCTTACGATCATTGGCGGGTCAACCCGGAATTCAAGAACCTGAAAATCACCACCTCGCCCGAAGACCTGACCCGCCTGGCCATGCTGCTGACCGGCGAGGCCAACATGGTGGACGTTCCCAAGGTGCTGCACGAACAGGCCATTGACGAAGGCATGGAAGTTTTCGAAAGTCCCCTGCCGTCCGTGGGGCTGACCATCCTGCCCTTCGGTCAATACTACGTCACCCAGGTGAACTGGAACCCCGACACCGAACCCTGGACTGCGCCCGGCGAAACGGGCAACAAGGTACGGGAGGCCCTGAACCGCGCCATTGACCGGGAGCAGATCATCAACGAGCTGTTCAAAGGCCGGGGCGAGCCGATGTACAACACCACCTTCCACCAGTCCCTGGAAGGCTGGAATCCCCGCTGGGAGGAGGAGTTCGAGGAAAAATATGGCTACGACCCGGAACGGGCGAAGCAGTTGCTGGACGAAGCCGGCTACCCCGGCGACAACGGAGAGAACCGTTTCTCCCTGGAGGTCTGGCAATCCAGTCTGCCCGGCCTGCCGGAGACCATTGAGGTCGCCCAGACCGTCGCCCAATCCTTTCAGGATATAGGCATTGACGCCAAGCTGGTGGAGGTCGAGTTCGCCCGGGCTTTGGACGCTTTCCGGGACCAGCACGACGCCCATTTCATCCTGCCGGTGCGCCAAACCCTACGCCAGATCAACGCCAACACCCGTATCTACTACTACGCCGGGGGCGGCAAGACCAACGCGGCCGGGTTGCCCACCGGAGGCGTCGCGTACATCGAAAACCAGTTGTACGACGATACCTATCACAAGCTCCTGAAGGAAACCGACCCTGAGGAACGACATCGTCTGGTGCAGACCATGGGCGATGACATCTACGACACCTACCGCACCATCCCCATCGTCAACGTTCGGGCCACCCTGGTGGCGAACCCGGAGGAAGTGGCCGAGTACAGCTTCGGCAGCCTGACCGGCGTCTTCGGCCACCTGGAGTATGCCAAGGCCGCGCGCTGACGCATACCGTCGCCATCACGCATCAGTAGGGGCGAATGATTATTCGCCCCTACGATCTCTCGGCGGCGGTAGCGCTGCCAAAGCATTTTATCGCCCGCATAATATCTGTTAAATTGATAATTGACATCGCAGATTGCCGATGCTAATGTTTGGCGGCACATGGCTATCCGATGATCCACGCGGAGGTATCTGTATGGTAATTCGTGGTGTTGGGCGCCTCGCCCTGTCGTCGCTTCTAGTAGTATCCCTGGCCGTTGTGGTTGCCTGCGGCGGAACGACAGCCGAACCGCAAGCGCCGGCGGCTCCGGCCGCAACCTCGCCGCCGGCGGCGTCCGGGGCATCCCCCGCCGCCACTGCCGCGCCGGAACCCACCGCCGCGCCGGCCACGGCGGATGCGGAGACCTATTTGCATCTGGCCGTGACTCCGCTGCCTCAGGACACCTTCTATCCGTGGCTGGCCACCAGCAGCGGCCACCTGGTGTTCCGCCCCATGTGGGAAAACCTGAGCACCATCGACCCCAAGACCGGCGTGTCGGAGGTCTATCCCCAACTCGCCCGCGATTGGGACATCAGCGCCGACGCCAGCGAGTACACCTTCTATTTGCAGGAAGGCGTCCAGTTCCACTTTGGACACGGCGAGTTCACCGTCAAGGACGTCATCCTGACCATCGACCAACAGATGTCCGATCCCCTGGCCGGCTGCAAGGCGCCGCTGAAGCGGTTCATGGGCGCCGACTCCATGACTGAGATGATCGCGAACGGCGACATGGAAGTGATTGACGATTACACCTTCAAGATGAACCTGGTTCAGCCCCAGGTGGACGTCATCTCCTGGTGGTTTAACATCCTGGTGGTTCCCTGCGCCGGCATCCGCAGCTCCGCCCACTACGAGGCCGAGGGCGACGCCATGTTCGAGAACGGCCCCGCCGCCACCGGCGCGTACCAGTTCGCGCAACGGGAACTCAAGGAGTTCGCCGAGTACGAAGCCGTGCCCTACGACCACTGGCGGGTGAACCCGGAGTTCAAGCGGCTGCGCATCACCACCGCGCCCGAGGACCTGACGCGGCTGGCCATGCTGCTCACCGGCGAGGCCAACATGGTGGACGTGCCCAAGGTGCTGCACCAGCAGGCCATTGACGAGGGCATGGAGATATTTGAAAGCCCCCTGCCCACCGTGGGGCTGACCATCATCCCCTTTGGCCAGTACTACGTTACGGAAGTGAACTGGAACCCGGACACCGAGCCGTGGAACGCGCCGGGTGAAACCGGCAACATGGTCCGGGAGGCGATGAACCGCGCCATCAACCGGGAACAGATTATCAACGAGCTATTCAAGGGCCGCGGCGAACCCATGTACAACACCACCTTCCATCCGTCGTTGGAAGGCTGGAACCCGCGCTGGGAAGAGGAGTTTGACGAAAAGTACGGCTACGACCTGGAGCGGGCCAGGCAGCTCCTGGACGAGGCTGGCTTCCCCGGCGACAACGGCCAGAACCGCTTCAGCCTGGAGGTGTGGCAGTCCAGCCTGCCGGGTCTGCCGGAAACCATCGAGGTGGCGCAGACGGTGGCGCAGTCCTTCGAGGACATCGGCATCAGCGTGAACCTGGTGGAAGTGGAGTTCGCCCGCGCCCTGGACGCCTTCCGCGACCAGCACGACGCCCACTTCATCCTCCCGGTGCGCCAGACGTTGCGTCCAATCACCGCCAACGCGCGCATCTACTACTACGCCGGCGGCGGCCAGGTCAGCGAAACCAGCGGGTTGCCGTCCGGCGGGGTGGCCTACATCGAAGCTCCGCTCTACGACGAGGTTTATCACCGGCTGCTGGAAGAAACCGACCCGGAGCAGCGTGAATTCGAAGCGCGGCGGATGGGCGACGACATCTACGACACCTACCGCACCATCCCCGTGGTGAACATTCGCTCCACGCTGGTGGTGAACCCGGAGGAAGTGGCCGAGTACAGCTTCGGCAGCCTGACCGGCGTCTTCGGCCACCTGGAGTACGCCAAGGCGGCGAGATAGCGAGGGGCTACAGCATGGAATTCAAGTACACGCCGGAACATCTGCGGCCATTGGTGAAACCGGAACGTCTGGCCGAAGTGGAGGCGCATTTCCGCGATACCCACGAGGCGCGCCAGCGTCTCGAGCAAACTTTGGCCGAACCACCGGAATGGATGGCCGCTCACGCGTACCCACTTTCCGGGGGCGGAATGTCAGAAGCAGGATTTCCAGGATTTGACGGATTATCAGGATTGAGATCATCCGACGGCAGCGTCGCACCCAATCCGGTACATCCTGTAAATCCGGTAAATCCTGCTTCTGACAAGCTACCCAAATGGCTCCCGCGTACCCAGTTTGGCATCGCGAGGAGCGAAGTCCGCCGCTGGCGGATGGCGATCTCGTTCCAAGAGCGACGTTCGTTACCTCGACGAGATTGCCGCGCTGCGCTCGCAATGACAGTTTGGGGAAGATTGCCGCGCTGCGCTCGCAATGACAGTTTGGGGAAAGTGGGTACGCGTGAGTGGATGGCCGAGGTTGACACTCACACATCCCGTCATTCCGGCTTGCGCCGGAATGACGGGATGTTGCAGGAACGCCGGTAAGTAGCAAGGTAAGGTTTGGTTTAGGGAGGCGACAATGCAGCGGTTCATAATCTTCCGCGTTGGGCAGGCGATCATAGCCGTGCTGCTGGTGAGCATCATCGTATTTATGCTCTCCAACATCACCGGCGATCCCACGTCGGTGATGCTGCCCATGGGAGAGGCTACCCCGGAGGACATCGCCGCTCTTAAAGAGAAGTGGGGCCTGGACAAGCCGCTCCATATGCGTTACCTGGTGTTCCTGGGCAACGCCGTGCGGGGCGATTTCGGCGAGTCCTACGCCTTCGGGGGGCAGACTGCCATGGGAATGGTGATGGACCGTTTCCCGGCGACGCTCCAGCTGGGGGGCCTGGCCATGGTGATCGCCGTGGTCCTGGGGGTGCCGCTGGGCGTAATCACGGCGGCCCGCAAGGACGGGTGGCTGGACTACCAGGGCAAGGCGGTGGCCTTCCTGGGCCAGTCGGTGCCGAGCTTCTGGCTGGGCATCATGCTCCTCTGGCTCTTTGCGGTGAAGCTGGGCTGGCTGCCGTCGTCGGGCAAGGGGGGCATCGCTCACATGATAATGCCGGCGTTCACCCTGGGTTTCTTCCAGGTGGCAGCCCTGCTGCGGCTGATCCGCTCCTCGATGCTGGACGTGCTGGACACCGAGTTCGTAAAACTGGCGCGCATCAAGGGCGTGCCGGAGTGGAAGGTCATCTGGAAGCATTGCCTGCGCAACGCTTTCATCGCGCCCCTGACCTACTTCGCCATCATCATCGGCGGCCTGTTCACGGGCACCGTGATTGTGGAAACGGTGTTTTCCTGGCCGGGCGTGGGGCAGTTGGCGGTGGGGGCGGTGCGCGGTCGTGACTTCCAGGTGCTCCAGGCGGTGGTCATCATCGGGTCGTCCATCTACATCTTCGCGAACCTGATTGTGGACATTCTCTACGCCTACCTGGACCCCCGCATCCGCTACAACTGACCATGATGCCGGCAAGAGCATTGCATAAAGAAAACGGCGGAGGATATAGATCATGGCGATAACCACGGCTCCGGTTCCCGCGGCGCCCGCTTCGGAAGAAGCCGCCGCCCGGATGGGGACCCTGGCCAAGATCAGGCATTGGATACAGGAAATCCGGCGACTGCCGCTGTTTCCCGTGACGATGCTGTTGATTTTTTTGATCCTGCCGGCGATCTTCGCCGAGCTGATCGCGCCGCACAATCCGCGACGCGGCGACCTTGACGACCGGCTGGTGCCACCGGCCTGGTCCAGCGACGTGACGTCCACGCGCACGGTGGTGGAGCGGGTGAACCGGGAGAATCGGCAGAACGAGATCAAGCTCAGCGACGCCGAGCGCACCGTGCGCATTGGCGACGCCACCGTGCTGGGCAAAGCCGCGGGCGAGGCTCCCGTGCTGGGCGACCAGATCCAAATCGTGGTCAAACCCGGAGGCCAAGCCAAGTACATGCTGGGCACCGACAAGAACGGGATGGACATTTTCAGCCGCATCGTCTTTGGCGCGCGCCTGGCCCTGGTGGTGTCGATGATGGCGATTTTCGTGTCGGGGCTGATTGGCACCGTGCTGGGTATCCTGGCCGGCTATTTCGGCGGCTGGGTGGACACCGTGGTGATGCGGTTGGTGGATATGTCCCTGTCGATTTCGCTGATCCTGGTGGCGCTGGTGCTGGCCGCCACCCTGGGGCCGCGCATCGAAAACGTGCTGATTGTGGTGTGCCTGTTCCTCTGGTCTCGTTACGCCCGGCTGATTCGCGGCGAGACGCTGGCGCTCAAAACCCAGGATTTCATTGCCAGATCCCGCGTCGCCGGGTCGTCACAAATCAGGATAATGATCCGTCACATCTTCCCCAACCTGGTGAACACCATCATCGTGCTGGCGACGTTGCAGTTGGGCTTCGTCATCCTGCTGGAAGCGGGCCTGAGCTTCCTGGGCGCCGGCATTCCGCGGCCCAACCCGGCCTGGGGCGTGATGGTCGCCGACGGGCGGGAGCTCATCATCGACTCTTGGTGGGTGTCCTTCTTCCCCGGCCTGGCCATCCTGTTCACCGTGCTGTCGGTGAACCTGCTGGGCGACTGGCTGCGGGACCGGCTGGACCCCAAGCAGCGCAACGTTTAGCGATTCGGCACCGTCCGCCCGCCAATTCCAACGGCGTGTTACAGTAGGGGCGAATGATTATTCGCCCCTACCAAGTTGTTAACCCTTTATGGCGAATCAAGAACCGGCAACGCAGTTCCCTGACTGGATAGAACGCAGCCAACGCACGGCCCGGCGACGTTATCGCATGGGCATCGTGAAACCGGCGGCGACATTCGGCGCGCTGGCGTTAATCGCGCTCCTGGGCTGGATTTTCTGGTTCAGCCTGCCCAACCCGGCGCGGTGGTTCGTGGGCAGCCCTTCGGCGGTGGCCTCGTCAGCTTCGCGTACCGGGCAGTGGTCAATGCTGGGCTATGGGACAAGCCTGAACGGATACGTCGCCGGACCGGAAGGGCAGCCGGCCGGTCGGCTGGTCTGGTCGCGGGACCTGGGGCCGCCCACCCGCTCCGCTCCGCTGGCGGTGGATGGGACGCTATTCGTGGGCGGTCATTTCAAGGCGATGGCGCTGGACGCCGCGTCCGGCAATCCGATCTGGGAAATCGAAACGCCGGGGCCGATGGACCACGCCCTGACGGTAGCCAACAACAACCTGGTGTACGTGGGCTTGACCAATCACCGGATGCTGGCCCTCAACAAGGACACCGGGCAGCAGGTCTGGGAATTCAAGGCCCACCTGCCCATATCGGCGTCGGCCCTGGTGCATGACGGCATCGCCTACGTAACGTCGTCGGGCAACATCATCTACGCCCTGGATGCCCAGACCGGCGACCAGCTCTGGAAACACCGGATACGGGGCAACGTCAAGACCACACCGGCGCTTCGGGATGGCCGTCTGTACGCTGCCGATGACGAGGGCAATCTGTATTTCATCGATGCCGACGACGGCCGGCGTCGATTCCGGTTTCTCACGGCGGGCTCGGCGTCGGGGCCGCCGGTGGTATCCGGCGATACCGCGTACTTCCCCTCGGGAGGGTCACTCTACGCCATCAACAACGGCGTCAAGGGAATGCCGGGGCTGTACTGGATAAAACGCACGTGGTTCCAGCTGTGGATCTGGCAGGTTCCCCTGGTGCCGGCGCCGCCGGCGCAACGGGGCGAACGCTGGCGGTTCGCGCCCGAAGAACGGGAGTCCCAGGGTGTCGTTGCGTCGCCGGCCCTGGCCGATGGCGTCTATTACCTGGGTGACGGCGACGGGCTGTTCTACGCCCGGGAGGCGGCTACGGATGATGAGCTATGGCGGTTTGAGGCCGGCGATGGCATCGTGAGTTCCCCGGTCATCCTGGGCGAGCGGGTCTATTTCGGCGCAAGGGACGGGATGCTCTACGCGCTGAACCGGACGGACGGGGGGATCGTCTGGACACTAGACCTGGGAGCATCCATCGAGTTGCCGCCGGCCTACTCTGGGGGATGGTTGTACGTGCGAACGGCGGACGGCGCCGTTCACGCTGTGGAGTAATTGTCAGAAGCAGGATTTTCAGCTGGACTTTGTACGTTCAAGCGGCGTAGGCGAGGGAATCGATAAGCCGAGCGTACAATTCGGGAACGGGTTTTCCCCGGTCACAGTCGGATAACGACATTGAAAAACTGTCCGAAGCCAGCCACAGGTGGCGTCGCACCAGGGCGATGGCATCCACGAAAGTGGGGGCGGGTTTGGCGTACCAGGCCGCCGTGCGCTGGGTGATGGGGCTCTCTTGTTGCAGCGAGTGTGCCGCCAGGGCGATCCAGGAAAACAGACCCATCAGGACGGGCGTGGTGCGGGCAATGGCGCGATCCGACCATTGGCGCTGAGTTTCCACGCCCAAGTGAGCCCGTACTTCCTGGTAAGTGACCTCCAGCTGCCAACGCAGCACAAACCACTCCAGGATCTGGACTGGGGCGACCGACTCATCAGTGCAGAGCAGGGCCTGAGTGTCCAGTTCACCTTTGGGGTCTCGGACCAGCGCCCAGCGGATGGGTACGGGCGGTTTGCCGGGGTGGTACCAGAGGGCGGTCTGCGAAGCCAGTTCCAGCGTGCGCATGGTGCCGTCGTACCAGGACACCGACGCGGTGTCCCAGAGCAGCTCGGGATCGTCAAGGCGTTGCTTGAGGGTGGGTTGACGTGCCCCCTTGACCCGAGGGCGACCGGTTTGGCCCGGTTGACGGGGTGGCGCGGGATCGTAGAGACCGGCATCCAGGCGCAGCCTGGTGATGAGGGTTACGGGTTCATGGAGGGACTGGCAGAAGTAGAGCAAGTCCAGGACGGCATAGCCATTGTCGCCCACCACCACCAGGGGGCGATGGGGCAGCCAGCGGCGCAGCAGCAGGATCATCTGGCGAGCCCAGTCGGTGAGTTTCTTGTGCCGGCGTCCCTGCCTTTGGTGATAGCGTTCCGATGGCGCCAGCGCGGTGAGCAAGGGCAGGGCCCAGAACCGTCCCGCCCAGGGGATGCGTCCCAGCCACATCAAACTGATCCAGCGCAACCCGCTGGCCTTGACCGTATAGCTGCGGCTGGAACGCACGGCGTCTCGGTAGACACCCAGAGCGTTGATCTTTGGACCCTGCCGACGCTCCAGGGTTTCGTCGATACCGAACACCAGCGGACCGTCGCCGTGGTCGAGATGTTGAAGCAGCAACCTGAGCAAGACCTGGGACGCCCCAAGGGGCGACCACGCCGCCCGGTTCAGCACGTGATGGTAGCGGGCATAGTTGCGGTCGCCGCTGAGGCCCATGACCCGCAACGCCGCGGCCACTGTGCGCTGGCCCGGCGTCAGGATCGCGCCGACCAATAGGACCTGAGCCTTTTGCCAGGTTCGGTTTTGGAACAGCATGGCGAAGGGAAAGAGAACAGTTACAATGGCATCGGGCAGGGTGAGCACGAATTGACCTACGGTGAGTTGTGGGGTCAAACCAGCTTACCCTGCCGCTTTCATTTTTCTAGTTTTTGTACAAAGTCCAGTTCAGGATTTGGCGGATTATCAGGATTGACGTTGGCAACCAACCCAGCATTTCCAATCCTGTCAATCCTTAAAATCCGGTAGGTAGCGTTGCAATTTAGGTGGTTTGATCCGGCCAACGTTGTTGCCGGCGCGGGTAGGGGCGAATAATTATTCGCCCCTACGAAGAGAAACCACCTAAAGCGGAATCGGGAATCCAAGAGGTCGCCGTGTTCGGAATGTTCTGGATTCCGGCTTTCGCCGGAATGACGGTTTGGGGTGAAAAGCCGCCATACGGGACTTTGGAAAGGCCCAGGCGAGGTCGCTCCCCGGTTTTACAGGGTTGGGGGCAGCGAGTATCATACGCCCACCATTTCGCAGACAAGCCGGCCGTCCTGAAGCGACGGCGCACGACACAAGGAGCAGCATAATGAGAGGAGTAGCCATTGTTTCCCCGGTTCGCACCGCCGTCGGCAATTTCGGCGGGGCTTTGCGGGACGTGCCGGCCGCCGAGCTGGCCTCCACCGTCATTCAGGCCGCGCTGGAACGCAGCGGCGTGGACCCGGCCAAGGTGGACGACGTGATCCTGGGGCACGGGTATCCGTCGGGCGAGAACCCCGCCATCGGCCGGCTGGCGAGCTTGAAAGCCGGGCTGCCCATCGAGGTGCCGGGCTACCAGCTGGACCGCCGCTGTTCCTCCGGCTTGCAGGCCATCCTCAACGCCTCCATGCTGATCCAGACCGAAAACGCCGACGTGGTCATCGCCGGCGGCGCAGAGAGCATGAGCAGCGCCGAGTTCTACAGCAACGAATCCCGCTGGGGGGCGCGTTTCGGCTCGGTTACTTTCCACGACCGCCTGGCCCGCGCCCGCGTGACCATCGCGCCGGATGAGCGGTTCGGCCCCATCCCCGGCGGCATGGTGGAGACGGCGGAGAACCTGGCGCGGGAGTACGAAATCCCCCGGGAGGAACAGGACGAGTACGCCCTGCGCAGCCACCAGCGGGCCGTGGCCGCTCGTGATTCCGGCAAGTTCGATGCCGAAATCGTCCCCGTCAGCATCCCCCAGCGTCGCGGCGACCCCAAGATTTTCGACGCCGACGAGGGGCCGCGGGCCGACACCACCATGGAAGTCCTGGGCCGGCTGCGCCCGGTGATGCGCGACGGCGTGGTTACCGCCGGCAACGCCAGCAGCCAGAACGACGCGGCCTCGGTGTGCCTGGTAGTGGCCGAGGACAAGCTGGAGGAGCTGGGGCTTGAACCGATGGCGTTCCTGCGCGGCTGGGCGGTCACGGGCTGCCATCCCGCCACCATGGGCATCGGCCCGGTGCCGGCGGTGAACAAGGTGATGGACAAGATCGGCATGACGCTGGGCGACATGGACATCATCGAGCTGAACGAGGCGTTTGCCGCCCAGGTGCTGGCGGTGCTGCGCGAGTGGCAGCTGCCCCACGAGGACCACCTGAACGTCAACGGCTCCGGCATCTCGCTGGGCCATCCGATAGCGGCCACCGGCGCCCGCATCCTGACCACCATGCTCCACGAGATGGAACGCCAGGACGCCCAATGGGGCCTGGAAACCATGTGCGTGGGCGGCGGCCAGGGCGTGGCGGCGGTTTTTGAGCGGCGGTAGGCGACTTGACCGTCGTTTCCGAAGGCAGGGGCGGATGATTATCCGCCCCTGGATTTAAGCGCATCGCCAGCGGGGTGGCTACGGCACAATATAGGTGTGTACAATCTTCTGAAATCCGACAAACATTCGATAGGTTGAAGATGCAACCAGCCTTATCCAACGCACAGCCGGGAGGCGCGTTTCAAACCCTTGCCAAGTCATTGGTGGGAAACTCCCGGGTACTCACTCCGCCCGCGGCCCCTTGGTAATCGCCACCTTCTCCACGCTGCCGTCGGCGTTGACCCGCAGCCCGGTGTAGGGCGCGGATTTGCTGTTGTAAATATCCACGATCTCCTGCCCCCGTTCCGGGTAACCCAGCCGGCGCAGCCAGCCGGGCAGGACGTATTCCGGCGCCACCGTTTCGTCGATATGTTTCAGCGTGTCCTCCGAGAACGGTATGGGTTTCAGGCCGGCCATCTGGTTGGCTTCCAGGGCGACGAAGTTCTGGAAGGGAGCCAGCCGCAGCGCCTCCAGCTCCATTTTCGCCCCTTCTTCGATCATGATCTGCTGCAAGTCCTGGGGCATTGCATTCCAAACGTCCTTGTTGATAACGTTGTTGGTATAGCCGAACCCGATCACCGGCCCGGCGATGTGGTCGGACACCTCGAACAGCCGGCCGGTCACGCCCAGCAGGGCCGTGGTCACAGTGGCGTCCACCGCGCCGATCTGCATTGCGCTGTAGATTTCAGTCACGTCCAGCTCAACCGGCTCGCCGCCCATGCCCCGGATGAAGTCCGACATGGCGGCGGAGTGGCTGCGTATCTTCTTGCCCTGGAAATCGGCCACGGTTTCCAGCGGCTCTTTGCTGTAGAACCACTGGTCGGAACCGGCGAACCAGTTGCGGTTCAGTACCCGGCTGCCCCTGGAGAGGTCCGTCACCAGCCGGTCAACGTCCGGCGCCAGGTCGGTCAGCGCCAGGTACGACGTCTCCCAGTCGCTGAGCGTCCCCCACAGCGACTGCGCCTCCAGCGCCGGATAAGCCCCGGCCACGTACCCCGTGTAGATGTTCACCATGTCCAGCGACCCGTCGGCCACCTGGTTCAACGTGCCCGGCCCGGCCAGTCCCAGCTCGGCAAAGGACGTTACCGACAGCCGCACCTGCCCGTTGGCGCGCCGCTCCAGGTTGGGCGCCCAGTAGCTCTGCACCAGCACGCACGTCGGCAGCCGGCGGTCGATGCAGACGTGCTGGATCTCAAAGCTCTGGCCGGACGACGTTAAAGCGGTGGGGTCGGTCAGTTTGGCCTTATCCAGCAGCCCTTGGTAGTAATCGCTGGTGAAGATGAACAGATGGCCGGGAATACCACCGGGCAGACCGAACAACGCTGCCGCCGATGCCTGGGTATAGAAAGATTGCGGAACGTCAAACATCAACGCCGCGTGGGGCGGCAGACCCAGCAGCTGCGCGGCGTCGCCGGCGAAGATCGCTCCCGGCCCGCCGGCGTGTCGCTCGGCATACCGCAGCAGCGCCGGGTCGGGCCGGGTAGCGGTGGGATCGGGAGCCGGCGCGGTGGCGGTGGGTTCCGGCGTAGGGGCCGGGGGCGGCGTCGCCGGCGGTTGTGGCCGGTCAGGGGTCGGCGATGGCGCGGTGGGCGACGCGGCCGCCGCCGGGGCTGGCGTCGCAACGGCCGGCGCCGGCGCGACTGCCGTGGGTTGAATTCGCATGGCAGTGGGATCCGGCGCTGCCGTGGCTTCCTCGGCGGTTGCCGGCGTAGCCGTGGGCGGTCCTACGGTTATCTCCACCAGTCCCGACTCGCCATCCCCGTGACCGCACGCCAACGGTCCCCACGCCAATGTCAAAGCCAGGACCGCTACCAATAGAACTGCCGCACGACGCTGCATCACCGCAAAACCTCCGCTGCTTGCGCCTTGGGACAGGCTAACGGGCGTGGCCGACCTCGGTATCCAGCGCGTCCCAGAATCCCTGCCAGCCTTCTTCCGTACCGGAGTTGCCCCAACCGTCAACGTGAATCAGTTGGTCCAGGGGCAGGCGGTTCCGCCAGCCGGCCGTCTGCAAGCCCGGCTCAGGCGGAAACTCAACCGGGTAGCCCAGGCAGAGGTAGGCCACCGGGATGATATGGTGCGGGATGCCCAGGATGCCGCGCAATTGGGGCAGTTTGAGGATGCTCACCCAGCCCGCGCCGACGCCCTCGCTGCGCGCCGCCAGCCACAGGTTCTGCACGGCGCAGCAGGTGGAATAAACGTCGGTTTCCGGCATGGAGTTGCGCCCCAGCACCACGTCGGCGCGGGTAGGATCGCAGGTGATGCACACGTTCACCGGCGACTCCAGGATGCCCTCCAGCTTCAGGGAGAGGTATGCGGAGCGTCGCGGCTCGTCGAAAAAGCAGGCCGCCGACTCCCGCTCGCGGTCAAACAGTTCCTTCACCCGCTGCCGCCGTTCCAGATCCCGCACCAGGATGAAGTCCCAGGGCTGCATGAACCCCACCGAAGGGCCGTGATGCGCCGCTCGGAGAATGCGCGCCAGCGTCTCGTCCGGGATAGGGTCGGGCCGGAAGTTCCGAATATCCCGGCGCTGATAGATGGCCCGGTACACCGCCTCTCGCTCGGACTCGGGAAAAGCGTAGGCCGCGCCGTTGGCGGGAAAATCGCTTGCTTCGTTGCTGGGATGGTTCATTCGACTTTCTAACCTGTCATTGCGAGAATGCCGTCAGGCATTCGTGGCAATCCCGTTCCGGTACTGACGGTCTGCCCAACCGTGGTTGCTGCCTCGGCGAGATTGCCACGCTGCGCTCGCAATGACAGTTGGGCGGGCGGTCTGATTAGCAAACTTGGCCGCACCGGGGGCGCCACCATCATACCCGCCCCAATCGGCTTATGCTAGAATTACTGTACCGATTCCGGTTGCGGCGTACCGAGGAGGTCCCATCTTGCCCGAGCGTATTTTCATCGGTGTTGCCTGGCCCTACGCCAACGGCCCGTTGCACATGGGCCACATCGCCGGCTGCTATCTGGCCGCCGACATTTTCGCCCGCTACCACCGCATGAAAGGCAACGACGTCCTCATGGTGTCCGGCTCCGACGCCCACGGCACCCCCATCACCATCCGCGCCGACCAGGAGGGCGTCGATCCCCAGGTCGTCCTCGACCGTTACCACGCCCAGTTTCTCGATACCTGGCAACGCCTGGGCATCTCCTTTGACCTCTTCACCACCACCCACACCGAAAACCACCAGCGGGTGGTGCAGGACATCTTCCTGCGCCTCCAGGAACGGGATTACATCTATTCCGACACCATGCTGCTGGCCCACTGCGCCGGCTGCGACCGTTTCCTGCCCGACCGCTACGTGGAGGGTGCCTGCCCCCGCCCCCACTGCGGCAACCAGCGCGCCCGCGGCGACCAGTGCGACGACTGCGGCCACACCCTTGACCCCATCGATCTGGTCAACCCCTATTGCAGCATTTGCGGCCAGACTCCCGAGTTCCGCGACTCCGAGCACTTCTTCCTGCGCCTGTCCGCCTTCCAGGATCCTCTGCTGGACTGGATTGGCGACAAAGCGCACTGGCGCCCCAACGTCGCCAACTCCACCCGCAGCTTCTTGCAAGGCGGCCTGAAAGACCGCGCCATCACCCGGGACCTCACCTGGGGCGTTCCCATTCCGCTGGAAGGTTACGACGAAAAGCGCATCTACGTCTGGTTCGAGGCCGTCATCGGCTACCTCTCCGCCGCCGTGGAGTGGGCCGCGAGCAGCGGCAACGCCGACGCCTGGCAGGATTTCTGGCAGGACGGCGACACCCGTTCCTACTACTTCATCGGCAAGGACAACATCCCCTTCCACAGCATCATCTGGCCGGCCATGCTCATGGGCTACGGCGAGCTCAACCTGCCCTACGACGTGCCGGCCAACGAGTTCCTCAGCCTGGAAAGCCGCAAGTTCTCCACCAGCCAGAATTGGGCCGTCTGGGTGCCCGATTATCTCGACCGCTACGACCCGGATCCGCTGCGCTACCTGCTGTCCATCAATATGCCCGAAACCGGCGACACCGACTTTACCTGGAGCGAGTTCGTCCGCCGCAACAACGACGAGCTGGTCGCCACTTGGGGCAACCTGGTCAACCGTGTCCTGCGCTTCACCTACCGTAACTTTGAAGGGCGCATACCTCCTGGTCACGGCGATCCCGAATTGCGCTTTCCTACTGACGTCAGTTTCGGATTGGTAGGCAGAGAGTTGGAACGGCCCCGGTTTAGAGGCGGAATCAGCCAAGCTTTCACCATGGCGCAACGGGTAAATCGTTATCTAGACGAGCAAGCGCCATGGCAGACCATCAAGACGGACAAAGCCAGAGCCGCCGGATCTTTAAATACCGCCATCAGGGCAATAAATTGCCTGAAGGTTATGCTGGCACCCTATCTGCCCTTCACCAGCCAGAAGCTCCACGAGTTCCTCGGTTTCGACGGCGACGTGTCCGCCGAGCCGTGGGACTTTGACACTGCTTGGAATGCCATCAAGCCGGGCAATCCTCTGCGCAACCCCGCGCCGCTGTATCAAAAGCTGGACGACACGGTCGCCGAGCAGGAAGTCGATCAGCTTGGCGTCACCGCCTGACCTCTCCCCCACCGAGCGATCCCTCGCGTTCTTTTCCTGTCATTGCGAGGAGCGTAGCGACGTGGCAATCCCGCTCCCGCAACAGCGCCCCGTGCCGACACGAGATTGCCACGCTGCGCTCGCAATGACATCCTAGATGAGCAATAGGGAGCGCATCCCCGTGCAGCCCGGGCCGGACCTGCAAACCGTTTCCATCTACGCCCCGGTGGTCACGCAACTGGCCCAGGTAGAGGAGCAGTTGCGCGAGCTCTGTCAAACCGACATCGCCGACCTGGATCCCCTGCTGGACTACGCCCTCCGCTCCGGCGGCAAGCGCGTGCGCCCGGCCCTGACCCTGCTGGCCGCGGAGTTCCGCGAGCACGAGCGGCAGCGTTCCCTCATCATGGCGGCGGCGGTGGAGTTGTTGCATCTCGCTACCCTCATCCACGACGACACCGTGGACAACGCCGGCCTGCGCCGGGGCAAGCCCACCATCAACAAGCTCTACGGCAACCACGTCGCCGTGCTGCTGGGCGATTATCTATTCGCCACCTCGGCCACTTTCGTCTGCGATACCGGCGTCATCCGGGTCATCCGCCGTTTCTCCGAGACCATCATGGAGCTGGCCAGCGGGCAACTCATCGAGTTCTTCACCACCTTTGACCCCAGCAAGGCCCGTCGCCTCTACGACGAGCGCATCTACCGCAAGACGGCGTCACTGTTCTGCACCTCCGCCGAGTCCGGCGCCATCCTCAGCGGCGCGCCCGAGCGCGAGGTACAGGCACTGCGCAGCTATGGCTACAACGTGGGCATGGCCTTTCAGATTGTGGACGACCTGCTGGACGTGCAGGGCGACGCCGCCGAAGTCGGCAAGCCCGTGGGCAACGACCTGCTCCAGGGCGTCCTCACCCTGCCGTCCATCATGCTGATGGAACGCTACCCCGACGACCATCCCATAGATGCCCTGTTTGCCGATATTAAGAACGGTGGCGACGACGTTGACATACTGCTCAACAAGTCGCTGGACATGGTCACCGGCTCCGGCATCATCCCCGACTGCTTCGCCGTCATCCGCGACTACTGCGCCGCCGCCGCCGCCGCCCTGGATGAACTGCCCGACTGCCCGCCGCGCCGCTCATTATTGGAGATGGTGGACTACATACGGGAGCGCTCCCGTTAGCACAGAACCGTTACGCTGCAATGTGAGGATAACCATGACGACCCAAACTGAAACCACTTCACCAGCTAGCGGGTATCCCCGCACAAACCCGGTGACGATTGAAGCGGTCCGTATCCGCGGTTTTCGGTCCTTGGCTGATGTCGAGCTTTCAAACCTGCCTAGAGCAACTGTCTTGATTGGTGCTAACGGCTCCGGCAAGTCCAACTTCATTCGCTTCTTTGAGATGCTGAGCTGGATGCTACGCTCCCGACGGCTTGGCGAATTTGTTGAGCAGTACGGCGGGGCCGACGATCAGCTGTTCGGCGGCAACGGCGTTACGCCACGCATGGAAGCCGAGATCAGATTGCGCGCTGAAAGCGGCCGGAACGACTACCGGTTTGCGCTGTCCCATGCTCATCCTGATCGCTTCTTCTTTAATGAGGAGGCTTTTCGGTACAGCGCGTATGGTTACGCAACCGAAGCACCATGGCAACATCTCGATAGCGGACATCGCGAGGCACGGATTGTAGAGGCCGCGCAATCGATGGGATTCCCTGGCGTCAATACGCAAACCGCCTCGATAATTGTCAGACTGCTTCGCAACTGCTCGGTGCATCAATTTCACAACACCTCCAACAGTTCCAACATCAAGAAACGATGGGATGTCGGAGAGAGCAACTGGCTACGCAGCGACGGCGGCAATCTAGCAGCGGTACTGTACCGATTGGAACAGGAAGACATTCGGCGCTACGAGTTTATCTGTCGGCAAATTGGTCGGATACTACCCGGTTTCGACCGCTTCGCCATCGAGGAAAGTTACGGGAAAGTAGAACTGCGCTGGAAAGCCAAATGGACGGATAAAACCTTCGGCGCACACCTTACCTCCGATGGCTCGCTGCGGTTCTTCGCACTGGTGACGCTGCTCAATCTCCCACCGGAGATGCTGCCTGACGTTATTCTGCTGGACGAGCCGGAATTGGGGTTGCATCCCGCGGCAGTTGATCTGGTTGGCGGCATGATAAGTTCCCTCTCCACGGAAAGGCAGGTTATCGTGGCAACTCAGTCGCCGTTACTGGTTGACGGGTTTGAACTGGACGAAATTATCGCTCTGGACTTGCGCGAAGGCAAAACCGAGTTTCGCCGGCTCGACCCCGAAGGCTATCAGATTTGGCTGGAGGAGGGCCTCTCTCCGGGAGACTTGTGGCGGCAAAATTTCTTGGGAGGACGACCATGATCAGGCTAGCTATCGTGGTGGAAGGACCGACGGAAACCGAGTTCGTCGATAAGGTACTTGCGCCGTATCTGTGGTCACGGGGTGTTTATCCGTTTTCAAACTCATTGGACGGCAATGTGTCCGTAGAACGGCTGGCGCAGCGCATGGTCGGATTTCTCTATTCTACTGACTGCGTGACTTCGCTGGTCGATTTTTACGGATTTCGACATAAGAATAACGCAAAGCCGGATCAATTGAAAAATATGATAGATCAGGCGGTTAAACAACGTACAACCAATAGCTGGGACCCGCGGTGCGTGTTCTCATACGTCCAGCAGTACGAATTCGAAGGTCTGCTATTCTCCGACGTCAATGCTTTTGACGTTTTACCCAGGCCGGCGAATAGCCATAGTCCTGTGCCGGTGCTGGCTGCAATTCGTTCTCAGTTCCAAACGCCGGAAGACATCAATGACAACCCCAATACGGCCCCCAGCAAGCGTATCAAACAGGTGATACCCGGATACGATAAGCGTGGTTTTGGCTACCTGGTGGCCGAAGAAATCGGTCTCGATAAAATCCGCGCCGAATGCCCGCGGTTTAACGAATGGGTGACGCGCCTGGAAGCGCTGGCCAGTCCATCACGCCAGCCATAGCGCTCTGTTGAAACGCCCTTTGGATTCGCCGTTGCGTTGCGGGAAAGGAGTCGAACATGGCATCCGCAAAAAACCAACCCAGCGAACTATCTACCCGCGCCCACGCCATCTACGACGCCGAGCTGCGGCACAAGCTGGAGCCGCACGAGCACGGCCGCTATCTGGCGCTGGAGGTGGAGACTGGCGACTATGCGATTGCGGACAGTTTCGGTGGCGCCAACGAAAAGCTGCGCGAGCGTCATCCGCTGCCGGTAAAGTTTTTTGTCTTCCGCATCGGCTATCCGGCAGCTGTCAAAATGGTGGGCGCGCGCTACGGAAACCGGCCATGATTTGGGAAGGGGAACTGCTGACCGTTGACGTCATGGAGTCGGATAATCAATCCCTCTTGGGCACCAACCTGATCCACGAAGGCGTGCTGACCGTGCAGATGTGGGAAGGCGGCGACGTGATTATTGACTACGCCAAACCACCTTCCCGCCCACCACCGTAACTACTGCCCTAACCGCCGCCAGCGCCTCCACCGCCACCGTCAGCGGGTCCGGCTCCACCACCGCCAAATCCGCCGGATGGCCGGCCGCAATCCGCCCGCCGCCGGCGTGCATCCGCAGCGCATCCGCTATCGATGGCACGCCCACGCCGCCCAACGCCGCGCCGCCGGCCGTCCGCCGCGTAACCGCCGCCGCCATGGCCGCCCACGGGTTCGGCTCCACCACCGGCGCGTCCGACGCCAACGCTACCGATACCCCTCGACTTGCCAGCACGCCGGCCGGATACAGGTGCGGCAGCATCCCCCGGTCAACCGTGCGCCGGTAGCGTTCCCCGTCATAGTGCAGAAACCCGGTGTTGACCGTAACCGCCGCTCCCGACGCCGCCACCAACTCCAGCACGTCCGGCGGGCACTCGGCACAGTGCTCAATCCGGTCTTGACCAACCAGCGCGCGGTTGTCGGACAGCACCAAGGCCGCAGCGACGATGGCATCCCGCTCGACGGCATGGATGGCAACGGGGAACCCCATGGCATGAGCGTATGCCACCATATCGGTCAGCTCGCCGGGGTGGGGACGCAACCGGCCCGTTGACGCGGTGAGCATGATTTTGGCGTGACCGACGGTCAGCAGGCCGCCGCACTCGGCATCCCCAAACCGCAGTCCCGCCCGCTGCATTTCGTCCAAACGGTTCCAGCCCGCCATCATCGTCACCCGCAGCGGCAGCGTTCCGTCGGCGACGGCGTCGGCAAACGACTGCCACCGTTCCCAACCGTTATCCGGCCCGGCATCAGTGACAGCGGTGATGCCGTACTCCGATAATCGTTGAGCGAACCGGCGCAACGTTGCACCATCTACACCGGAATGGCGGGCAATTCTCTCCCGCAGCCACCCATCCATTTCCAGCAGCAGACCCGTCGCTTCGCCCGTCTCATCTCGCACAATGACGCCGCCCGGCGGATTAGGCGTGTCTCGCCTGATACCGACCATTTCCAAGCCGAAGGTGTTAAGTACGCCGGCGTGACCGGAGCGGTGCTCCACCCGCACCGGTCTTTGTGTCGTTACGGCGTCCAGGTCATGCCGGTTCAGGTGCCGGCCCAGTCCGACGGGAGAGTCGTCGTAGCCGTAGCCCCGCACCCAACCGTCGCCGTGCCCTGCCGCCGCGCGCAACGCCGCGATTACCGCCGGCGCGTTAGGCGTCGCCGCCGGGCGGCAGTCCACGCCGTTGCGGGCCGCTGCCGCCGCGAACACGTGGCAGTGGGCATCAACGATACCCGGCACGATGGCCCGCCCTCCGCAGTCGATAACCTCCGTATCATCATCCGCCAGCCGCATCAACTCCGCGCCGTCACCCACCACCGCAATGATGCCGCCGGCTATCGCCACCGCGTCGGCTGCCCCAACCGATCCATGAAGCGCGGCGTCGCGCATAATTATGTCGGCGGGCGTTGTCAGAACCTGCCTTCATTGACCGGATGTATGAAATTTCGCGAGCGGCTGCCGTCGGACGGCGCCAATCCTGAACATCCTTCCAATCTTGAAAATCCCGCTTCTGACGATCCACCGCTCAGCGCAAGTGGCTCCCGGCGTCAACCACGATGGTCTCGCCGGTGACGTGCTCCGCTCCTTCCAGCAGCCAGACCACCGGATCGGCCACGGCTTCGGTAGTGCCGGCCGTGCCCAACGGGGCCGACGCCGCGTAGCGGTCGATGAACGCCTGGTAGCCCTCCTCGCCCAGGCCCTCGCGCCACCAGCGGGTCTGCATCACGCCGGGGCAGACGGCGTTGACCCTTATCGCCGGCGCCAGAGCGCGGGCCAGCGAGTAGGTCATCACGTTCAGCGCCGCCTTGGAGGCCGCGTAGGCGATGGAACTGCCTGACCCGCTGAAGGCCGAACCGGATGAGATGTTGACGATGGCGCCCTTGCCCTGCGCCTGCATGGCCGGCGTCACCGCCCGCGCCATCTGGAACGCTCCGACCACGTTCACCGAGAGGATGCGCTGAAAGTCCTCGGAGGACAGACCTTCCAGGTCATGGTGGGGAACGATCACCGACGTGGCCGCGTTGTTCACCAGCCCGTCGATCCGGCCCCACCGCTCCAGAGCCTCCGCCGCCATCCGCCGGCAGTCCTCGTCCACCGACACATCCGCCTGGCACAGGATGGCCTCGCCGCCCGCTTGTCGGCAAGCCTCCGCCGTCGCCTGCGCCTCAGCCTCGCTCTTGGTGTAGTTGATGACCACGTTGCCGCCCTTGCCGGCCAGCCGCTGCGCCACCGCCGCCCCCAGCCCGGTGGCCGAACCCGTTACGACAAACACTCCTCCGGCGATTTCCATAGCCGCACCTCGCGCCCGCTAGAGATACTTCGCCGCGGCGACGGCGATTGAGAGCATAGCAAACGCCACTACACTGAACCTGACAAGCAAACGATTGCCCACGGCGTCGATTTTGGCATCCAGCTTGTCAATCTTGCCATTAAGACGTTCTTCCACGGCGTCAATCTTGCCATCCAGCCGGGCAATATCCTCTTTGGTTGCCAGCGTGGGCAAAATGGTATCCAGCCGGGTTTCCAGTACGGTAACGCGGTCTTCCAATGATGGGCTGGGAGTAGTCATTGCGGTCGTTCCTCCAACAGGACAGAGGCGAGCGGGACGCCAGGCTGGACAGCGCAAGTATGGCACAGCGGATTAGAGCCACGCAACGCGATATTGCCCGGATGATGGATGAATGACCACCCTCAAGTGGCCCAACCCGTTACGATGAGCGCTCCTCCGGAGATTTCCCTAGCCGCGCCCCGCGCCCGCTAGAGATACTTTACCACGGCGACGGCGATTGAGAGCATGGCAAACCCTACGGCACTGAACCTGATGAGCAAACGGTTGCTCGTGGCGTCGATTTTGGCGTCCAGCTTGTCAATCTTGCCGTTAAGACGTTCTTCCGCGGCGTCAATCTTGCCGTTAAGACGTTCTTCCGCGGCGTCAATCTTGCCGTTAAGACGACCTTCCACGGCGTCAATCTTGCCATCCAGCCGGGCGATGTCTTCTTTGGTCGCCAGCGTGGGCAAAACGGTATCCAGTCGGGTTTCCAGTATGGTAACGCGGTCTTCCAATGATGGATTGGGAGTAGTCATTGCGGTCGTTCCTCCGACGGGACCGAGGCGAGCGGGACGCCAGGCTGGACAGCGCAAGTATGACATAGTGGATTGATGCCGCGCAACGAAAGACTGATCTAACGATTATCCGGCAAAAACCCGGCGGCCCGCCCCGTTGCCGGGAAGACCGCCGGGTGCCGCCGGCCGGGCATTCGGTTCCCGTCAGCGCGGCCAGTTCGGCGCCTGCCCGTAGCTGTTGTCGCCCCAGCACACCACCGTCCCGCCCTGCCGCAGGCCGCAGGTGTGCTGCCCGCCGGCGCTGACGTCGATGAAGTCGCCCACGCCGGGGTCGTTGGCCAGCAGTTCGTCGTTGTTGCCGGGCGGCGTGGACTGCCCGTATTCGTTGCTGCCCCAACAGCGGATGTTGCCACCCGCGCGCAACCCGCAGGTGTGAACCCCGCCGGCGCTAACCGCGGTGTAGGTGTAGAACGGCTCGCTCGCTCCCTCGTCCGCCGCTGACGGTGGAGTAATTTGACCGTATAGGTTATTCCCCGCACAGAATACATTGTTGTCATGATGCAAACGGCAACTATGGAGCCCCCCGGCGCTAACACGAAGGGCTCCGCTGGGAGCAACGCTTCCTCTCCCGACACCGAGGTGATGTTGCCCATGCTCATTGCTGCCCCAGCAACGGAAGTGGTTGCTGTTGCTGGTTACGCAATTGTGGTTGTAACCAGCGCTAACTTGCTTCCAACCATAATTTACTTCCAATCCCAGATTGTCGGTGCGACCCTGGGCGTTAGGCACCCCCCAACATATTAATCTGTTCTGGTTTTCGTCGTCCAGCGTGGTAATAGCGCAAGCGTGCTCCTCGCCGGAACTGACCTCGAGAAACGTTCCCGTGGGAACTCGGTTGGTCACTTGCTGGTCGCCCCAACAAACCAGCTCCTGCTCCACCGTTATGCCGCAACTGTGGTTGCCGCCGGCGCTGACCATGCGAAACTGACCGGCCGGGGGCGAGGCTTGTCCCCGCATATCGTCACCCCAGCAATCCAGCGTCTGGTCGTGGCGGATGGCGCAGGTGTGATGTTTGCCCGCGCTGATGGCGTCATAACGCCCCGGCGGGTTGGGCAGGGTCAACACCGCCTTGACCGTAACCCAATTGCTCCATGACGACCACTCCGAGCTGGTGCCCACCATGCGGAAAGCTATTACGATGAAGCTGTATGAAACGTTGTTTTGCAGGTCCTTAATGACGAGTGGGCTGGCGCTCTGGTGCCACCGGCCGCTGCCAATCCCATCGGCCCTGACCTGATAGACCCAGTGCGTAGCCGCGTTGGCCGCCGGCGTCCAGGTCAGCGTAATCTGCCCGTTGGCGCCGGCGACGCCGACCAGTTTGGCCGGGTTGCCCAAAGCGCCGCTGGTCTGTTGGGGCGATTCATGGGGCTGGCTGCCCGGCTGAGTCCAAGCCAGCGCGCCCGCCAGCAAGAACAACGCGCTAATCGTCACCAAAAGTCGGGGGGGTGGAATGTCGGAAAATCATAACCCGAACCTCGCGGTACGCGCTGCCATAATAGTCTTTGTTGGCAACTATCAGTGCAGTGAATGTTCCCGAACTTTATATGCCGGCAATTACTTTGTCAATGAAATCATCGATTCGGAATGAAATTTCCATGTCTTTCGACAGGACCAGGGTAAGTGGCTACGCTCCTCGCATTGACCTCGGAAAGACCCGGCGTGCCCGCTAGAGATATTTAGCCGCGGCGACGGCGATTGAGAGCATGGCAAACGCCACCACGCTGAACCTGATGAGCAAACGGTTGCCCATGGCGTCGATTTTGGCGTCCAGCTGAACAATCTTGCTATTAAGACGTTCTTCCACGGCGTCAATCTTGCCATTAAGGCGTTCTTCCACGGCATCGATCTTGCCATCCAGCCGGGCGATGTCTTCTTTGGTAGCCAGTGTGGGCAGGGCGGTGTCTAAGCGAGTTTCCAATATGGTAACGCGGTCCTCCAGGGACGGGTTGGGAGTAGTCATTTCGGTTGTTTCCTCCGGCGGGACAGGGGCGAGTGGGATGCCCGGCGGGACAGCGCAAGTATGGCACAGTGGATTGATGGCGCGCAATGAAGGAGCGTCATCAAGAGCGCCTAACTTGACCCCCCGCTCGTGCCGGCTACAATCATCCCACCTATCAGCATCAGGAGGTTGAGCCATGCGGCTGGCAAACAAGGTCGCCATCATCAGCGGCGGCGCACGGGGTATGGGCGCTCAGGAAGCCAGGCTGTTCGCCGGCGAAGGGGCCAAGGTCGTCATCGGCGACGTGCTGGACGAGGAGGGACGCCGCACGGAGGCCGAAATCAACGAGACCGGCGCGGAGTGCCTGTTCGTCCACCTGGACGTCACCAGCGAAGACGACTGGCGCAACGCCGTGGCCGCCGCGGTGTCCCGGTTCGGCAGGGTGGACATCCTGGTCAACAACGCCGGCATCTCCACCAGGGGCGGCATCGAAGATATAACCGAAGCGCAGTGGGAACGCACCATGGCCATCAACGTCAAGGGCGTGTTCCTGGGAACGCGGGAGGCCATACCGGCCATGCGGGAAGCCGGCGGTGGGTCCATTATCAACATCTCCTCCGGAGCCGGCATCGCACCGGCTCCCGGCACCTCGGGAGCCTACGCCGCCAGCAAGGGCGCCGTCCGCCTGTTCACCAAGTCCACCGCCGTCCAGTACGCCGGCGAAGGCATCCGCTGCAACTCCGTGCATCCCGGCCCCATACAGACGCCCATGCTCGGCGATACCCCGGCTGACGCGGAGCGAGTCGCCGCGCAGGTGGGCCGCGTTCCGCTGGGCCGGGTCGGCCAGCCCATTGAGATTGCCTACGGCGTCCTCTACCTGGCCAGCGACGAATCGTCCTTCGTAACCGGCTCGGAGTTGGTGATTGACGGGGGGCGGACGGCGCAGTAACTCAGGTGTGCCCATTTTGTGGCTGGGAAACGTCAGAAGCAGGATTTTCGGGATTTCAAGGATTGACAGGATTGAGTGATGCCCGCTGTCGGACGTATCCAATCCTGATAATCTTTCAAATCCAGCAAATCCTGCTTCTGACAAAGAATAGAAAGACCCTGTGGAGTTCTAATGGTGACAACCTCCATCGCCCCGCAGCCGCAGCAAATCCGAGTCACGCCGCCACCCCAATGGCCCGGCACAATAGCAATCCCGCTGACCGAGTTCGGCAAGTCGCTGGACGACGACGACCTTGACCTGTGGTTTGAAGCTTTCGCGGAGCGGAACTCGGATATGGCAGAGTACGAAATCTACAAAACGGGCCACCTGCTGATTCGGGAGCCTACCGGCAACCCCGACGCTCTGTACGAAAATCAACTGGCTATCGTGCTGGGCAACTGGACTGGCAAATACGGAGGTATGTCCTTCGGCCCCACCAGCCGGTTCATCCTGCCCGACGGCTCCCGTTTCGGCCCCGATGCCGCCTGGCTGCGTGAGGAACGGCGTCACGAGATTATGCTCCCCGAAAACCGGCCATTTCCCCGCATCGTGCCGGATTTCGTCGCTGAAATAAAATCGCCGTCCAACAGCAACGCCGAACTCATCAACAAGATTGACCTGTTCCTGGAACACGGTACCAAGTTGGGCTGGTTCATCGACGCCGCAGCCCGCGTGGTCATCAAGTTCCGTCCCGGACAGGAACCCGAGACGCTGCATGCCCCGGAGTACATCGACGGCGATGACGACGTTCTGCCCGGCTTTCGCTTCGCTGTACGGGAACGCATCTTCGACCTTTTCGCCGACGCGGAATAATTCGCCCCAAGGAGCAAACCCATGGCGCCCAACCTGGTCCCCTACCTGCTTTACGAACCCGAGGAATCGGGCATCCTGTGGATCAAGTTCAACCGCCCGGAGCGGATGAACGCCCTCATCGGCTCCTCGGAAGAAAACGGCACCGTCGCCAAGGTGGGCGAGTACATGAGGGCCGGCGACGACGACCCCAACGTGCGCGTGATGGTACTCACCGGCGTGGGCCGCGGCTTCTGCTCCGGCGCCGATATGCGCCGTGATAACGACCCATCCGTAACCGGCGAGAACTTCATCGGCAACCGGGGAACCCACGAGGGACCGGACGCCGCCCGGGAGCACTTCTACCACGGCTTCACCAAGTTGCACCGCGACATTTCCCAGGTGCGCAAGCCCACCATCGCCATGATCAACGGCCCCGCCGTCGGTTCCGGCATGGACATGGCCCTGCACTGCGACATCCGCCTGGGCTGCGAAAACACCCGCTTCATCGGCTATCAGCAGCTGGGCCAGATTATCGAAAACGGCGGCAGCTACTACCTGCCCAAGATGGTCGGCCTGGGCCGGGCCCTGGAGTTCGCCTACACCGGCCACCTGGACGCCCAGCGCGCTTACGAGTGGGGGATGCTCAACTACCTGGTGCCCTCCGAAGACCTGGAGCAAACCACCCGCGATCTTTGTGACCGCATCATTCGCACCCCGCCCATGGTGCAATGGATCAGCAAGCGCATCATGCGCGCCGCCCTGGACAGCACGCTGGAAACGACGATGACGCTGACCTCCAACGCCGGGGGGATCCTCAGCGGTTCCGAGGATGCGCGGGAGGCGCGGCAGGCGTTTTTGGAGAAGCGGGCGCCGGAGTTCAAGGGTCGGTAGTTGGCAGGGAATTGAGCGGAACCGCCAAGGGCGGCGAGGTTATTCCGTTTGACGCAATATCCGCACGGTTTCCAACGGTATATCGGCGCGGATGTCTTGCGGCAACGAGTCGTAGTTGTCCAGCAGTTGCTGCGCCAACTCATCCGGACCCCATAGCCGTATCACAAAGAACGACTGCTCGTTGCGGTCATGGACGGGTTTGGTAAATCCTCCCAGGCTTACCAGCAAGCCGTGCTGGGCGCGGAATGAGGATATATTGCCCTGCAAACGGTCGTATTCCGCCAAGTCCACCGGACTCGTGCGCCCTTTGACCTGTACGCAGAGGCGCGGTTCTCCGAAGCCCATATCGCCTTTGCCCGCCAGGACATCGACGCCCCCGTCAGCTCCTTTCCGAGTTTGCAGAACGAAGTAGCCGGAAGCGTGCAATATGCTCGCTACCAGATGCTCCAATCGCGTACCCGCAAATTTCTGCCGGAGGCGCGCTACGATGCGATCCCTGATTTCCAGGTCGATGTCAATTTCGTCGAAAACGGCTCCGTCCTGGGGGTGATCCTCTGAAGATTCCGGGCCGATGCTTGGTGTTGCTGAGGCTTCCTCAATAGGCTCATTGCCCAAGAAGGCATTGGCAACACGCGAAATACGCGCCTCGGCATTGGGCGCTCCCGGTTGCGATATGGTCAACTGCGAACCAAAAGAATTGAGCAGGTCACGGTCAAAGTGTGAGCGTGGGATGTTCGTGACCTGCCAGTCAACCGCTCGGACGTGCGGGACGCCGGCGCCGACCAACGCGGGTTGATAAGCATAGGGGCCTGTAATTCGGCCCACGGCCACCTCTCGGGTCGCCTTACGAGGCAGCACCACCACGTCGTCAATACCGACGTCTTGGTAGAAGCGCCACAACTGGTCAGCTTGGGTGCGGCTGTCCAGGCGAGCGCGCAAAGCTTCCCGATCTGCGAAATCGGTGACGCTTTGGCCCAGGCCAAAACCGACGGACACGACGGCCTTTTCCAGGAAAGCGTCTTCGTGTTCGCCGTAGCGGCCCCCCTTTATCGTCCAGACTGCCATATACGTGTCCCGCGCGGTTTATACCCGCAAGTGTAACATGAAAGCGCCGCTTTACTCGGAGAACGTCAACGCCTGCCCGAACCGCTCACCGTGGGTGATTTCCGCCATCGGCTTGCGTGGCGTCCCTGCTCCCGGCTCCCGGGGGATGCGGTAGCCGAAGGGCAGCACGGTGATTAGCTCCAGTTCCTCCGGGATGCCCAGCAGGTTCTTCACCTGGTCCTGCGCCTCGCCCCGGATGCCCACGAAGCAGGTACCCAGGCCCTCCGACCACGCCACCAACTCCATCTGCTGCAAGGCGCGGCCGGCGTCCAGCTGGGCGCGGCGGGCGCCGTCCATCACGACGGCGATGGCAAACTGAGACTGGCCGATGAAGGTTCCCTGGGTGCAGATTTCACCGAGCTGCTTGATGGTGTCCGGCTCTCTGACGACGATGAAGTGCCAGGGCTGGGTGTTGCTGGAGCTGGGCGCCCAGCGGGCCGCCTGCAAAATCTTGTGGATGATAGCGTCGGGCACCGGGTCGGGCTTGAAATCCCGCACCGTGCGCCGCGTCCTGATGCAGTTGAAAACGTCCATGGTGATACCTCCTTATCCCCTCTCCCTTGACGGGAGAGGGCTAGAGCCTGCCCCGTACCTGATGCGGGGGTGAGGGTGGAAACCTCTGCTACCGCGCCGGCGGCCACATTATCCACCCGCGGCGTCCGGCGCCGCGCAGCCGCAGCAGGTGGCCGCCCAGCGTGGTGACGTAGATGCTGCTCAGGTCGGCGTCGCCGAAGCAGCAGTTGGTGGGCATATCCACCCCCACCGGCATCGGGTAGGTTTCCAGGACGCGGCCTTCGGGCGTCCACACGTAGAGCATCGGGCCGGGGCCGGCGGCCCAGTTGCCGGCGGTGCCCACGATGTTCCCCTCGGAGTCCAGGCACATCCCGTCGATGCCCCGCTGGGGGCCGCGATGGTCGGCGCCGAACTGGTGCAGCACGATGTACTGGCCCAGGGAGCCGTCGTCGTTGATGGGATACGACCGCAGTTCCCGCACGCCGTCGGGTTCCGGGTCGGTCTGGATGATGTACAGGCTGCGGTCGTCGGGGGACACCAGCAGGCCGTTGGTGCCGGTGGTGTCGAAGGTCATGCGCTGGCAGGTATAGCTGCCGTCGGGCTGGGGGTCGGCGCGCAGGATGTCCCGGTTCTCGATTTCCTGCACCTCGTTGGGGTCAACGTTGCCGGCGTTCCAGGGGTTGCTGAACCAGACCCGGCCCTGGCGGTCGATGGCCAGATCGTTGGGGGTATTCAGCCGCTGGTCGCCCAAGTGGTCAACGATGGTGGTGGTCGTGCCGTTGGTCTCGAAGCGCACGATGGCCCGACCGCCGGAGCTGCATCCGTAGAGTCGGCCCTCGGCGTCGAAGGCCAGGCCGTTGGTATGGTTGGTGTTCTCCCGGTACACGCTGCAATCGCCGGTCTCCGGGTCGTAGGCCATGATGCGGCTGGCGGGAATGTGGGTGAACAGCACCCGCCGGCCGTCCCACGCCGGCCCTTCGGTCAGACGGCTGAACGGCCCGGCCACGTTATCCCATTGCAATGCCATGTTGTTTCCTCCCTGTAAAGTCGGTGCGTAAGCGTCAATGCCGGATACTATGTCGGCGCCGCCGATTGAACTTCCTCAATGATTACGTCGCCGCCCTCCCAGGCATCGACGGTGACTCGGCTGCCTTCCAGCAGTTCCGTGCCAAGCAGGAACTGGTCTAGCGACTGCAACACCTCCACCCGCCGAGGCTGTCCATGCCACAGTACTGTCGTGACGTAGAAATCAAGGCGGTTTGCCTCACCAGTCGCCAAAATTGACCGGCGGTCGCCCTGTCTGGTCAGCCCAAGCTCGTTAATGAGAGGCACGGGCAACATCAACCACCCGGTAAATCCTGTGTCCAGAACGACGTCAATGTAATGCATCGCACCACCAGAGTCCTGAACCGAAATCGTCAACCAGGGTTCCAGCCCACCGTCTACATTTCGCTCTACTCTGCCCCTAATCATGCCGTTTTTCCAATTGTTTCTTCATTTCGTTTATCGGAAGGGTCCCGTAAGTGGCCCGGAATCCCAGACGGTGTACCCCCGGAAAGCCCACCCGTTCCGCCCAAGTGTATGCCTCGGGCTGCCGCTCCAGTAGGCGCAGGGTCGCCGTCAGGCTTTTGTCGGCGATCTCGTAATCTCCGCTGTTCACGTCGATGACCACCACCTTGCCCTTGTGTTCCGGCCCTAATGTGGGCAGTATCTTCTCTTGGTAGATTGCACTCCCAACGGTAGCCACATCACCGCCGCTCTTGTTGACTGCCATGATGTTTTACCTCCTGGCTTTCGATCATCGCGCTCCGCTCGCACGGATATGGTATCCATGGCTCCAAGCCGCCGCCGGCATTCCGCTCCATTTTGCCCCTAATCATCTCCCTTTTCCCGCCGTCTCCTTTTTATTTCGCTTATCGGGAGACTCCCATAGGTGTAACGAAATGGCATTCGATGCACTGCCGGAAAGCCCACCCGTTCCGCCCAAGTGTATGCCTCGGGCTGTCGCTCCAGTAGGCGCAGGGTAGCGGTCAGGTCTTTGTCCGCGATCTCGTAATCGCCACTGTTCACGTCGATGACCACCACTTTGCCCTTGTGTTCCGGCCCCAACGTGGGCAGTATCTTCTCTTGGTAGATTGCCCGCCCCACAGTAGCGGCGTCGCCTCCGCTCTTGTTGACTGCCATGATTTTTTGCCTCCTCGGTTGCCGATTGCAACACTGTTTCACAGCCGGTACGCCCGCGCCGCCGTTCCCTGGAACATAGCCGCCTTCTCCGTGTCCGAAAAGCCGGCGGCAACCCGCTTGAAGGCGTTCCAACAAGTGGTGTAGGCGTAGGACGCCTTGTCCACCGGGAAGTTGCTCTCGAACATACACCGCTCCGGCCCAAAATGCTCGATACAGTGCGTCAGCCAGGGCCGGATGGTTTCCGCCAGTTGCTCCGAGTTGGGCGGAACGTCCCACGTATGCCAGTCATGGCCGCTGATCAGGTTGCCGAACCCGCCCAGCTTGCAGACCACGTTCTCATGCTGCGCCACGGCGGCGATGCCCCGCTGCCAGTCGGCGAATACCTCATCCCGCCGCCCGGCGTAGGGGCCGATGCCCAGCGGCCGGCCGACGTGGTTCAGGATGATGACGGCGTTGGGGAAAGCCCCGGCAAGGTCGGCCAGCTCGTCCAGCTGGGTGTGGTACACCAGGGCGTCGAAGCTCAACCCCATGCGTTGCAGACGGTCGAACCCGGCGCGGAAGTCGGCGTCGGCCAGCATCCCCGGCGTGTTGGCACTGCCGGGGGCGATTTCGGGGCTGGCGTCCCAGGCGCAGGAGAAGCGGATGCCGCGAAAACGGTTGCGGCTGGCGGCCTGGTGCGCTTCCAGCACCGGGGCCACCGCATCGCCCAACATCAGGTTGGCGTTGGACACGATGCCGGCGGCCACCGCCGTGGGGCCGTACTGGCCGCTGGCGCTCTGGGCGGCGATGCCCTGGACGAACTCCGTTTCGCCCACCGCCCGCATCTCCTCCGGCCCCCGCGCCCGATACATGGAATGGCACTCGATGAACACCGTCTGGGCGATGTTGTGGCCGCCGCCAACATCCTGGGTCAGCTGATCCAGCAGATAGCGGTCGCCCGCCCGATCCCAGAAGTGATGGTGCGGGTCACAGATGGGCAGGTCCGGCTCAAGGGCTTCCTCGATGTTCTGGGCCAGCCATTCCGCGCGTTGGGTGGACATATCAGCGCCTCCTTAACGGGAATTTGTCAGAATCAGTATCTTCGGGGTCGTGGGATTATAAGGGGTATGTGTGAGGGTTGAATCTGGATTGATAAAATCCGCCGGTAATAGTATATTGGACCAGGTAATGAGCCGGCGACAAGAGGCCAAGGGAATCTTCCGATGAGAGCTGGCCGTTCTCACCAAAATCGGATAGTCGGCTCGCTTTTTGTGCCCGCGCTTGCCTAGTAATAAGTAGCGGCGCTCCTTCGGAAAACGCCAAACTCTGACGCTATCTTGACCTGAATCAGATCATACGCTTCGGTATCAGAGGGGTTGCGCTCCCATTTGCGCTGTACCGCCCAAGCGCAGTAATCAGCCACCTGCAACAGTGGAGATGTTGCAGCGGACCACATATCAGACTTCATGAAGGAGTTGGACATCCGAACATCACCCCAACCCTCCCATGCGATTTCTCGCCGCAACTGCATTAATATGCTTTCAAGGATATGGTCATTCACCGTTACCGTCGTCAGAATGAAGTACTTGCTGGCCTCTTTCTGTGCGCTGAAGTTAAAGTCGCCGGACTCATCGCCATAGACGTAGCGTTTCATTCCGTCATCCTCAAACCGCAATGCAAACCATTGGCTCCGAGGTGTGTTGACATCTCCCGTCATTCCCGCGAAAGAATCGCCTGCCCCGCACTCGATACGAGGACCGGAATGACGGGACGGTATTTCAAAATGTCAACACGCCTTAAACCGGCAACGGCTGCTCGGTAATGTTGTCCGGCAGCTCCACGCCAAAAGCGTTCACGTTGAAGGCCAGCATGGCATAGCAGCCCATCAGCGTGGTCAGCTCGGTGGCTCCGTTCACGCCGAATTGCGCCACCACCGCGTCAAAAGCCTCCTGGCTGACCCGCCTGGTGCGGAAAAACTCCCGCCCGTAATTCACGACGGCTTGCTCATCTGCGGCCGGGTTGGGCAGTTCCTGCCGGTCGCGCAGGGCGTCAACGATCTCGTCGCGCAGTCCGGCGCTGCGAGCCGGCGGAGCGTGGGCGTTCCAGATGAACTGGCAGTTGTTTTCCCGGGCCGCCAGCAGCATGGCCAGCTCTCGTATGCGGGGCGACAGCGACGTATCGGTGCGCAAGTACAGCGCCAGACCCAGGGCGCGCTGGGCCACCTCGGGAGCGTTGAGCATCACCGAGCCGGGGCCGGTGGTAGGCACCTCGCCCCGGTCGGCCACGAAGGCGTCAAAGGCGGCGCGTTCATTTTCGGGAACGGATTCTCGGGTCACGGTGGGGGTTCGGGCCATGATTGCCTCCCGGCATCGGTGAGATGCGCCAGTCTAACACCAAAACCCCCGGCATTGTGAGAATGTCCGCCGTCCTCCGCGTCACCAGATTGCCGGCTTGGTGATCCGCCCCGGCGCGTCGGCAACCACCGGCGGGAACTGGCTGCGCCGTAAGTGGCTTCTGCGCAGTCGCCGCACATAAGTTGCCGCGTCCACCAAATCCCGGTGGGTGTGATTATTGTTATCGGGATTGACCACCGTGACCCTGAGGCCCAATTCGTCCCGCACATACCGCATCTCGTCCCGCACATACCGCATCGGGCTGGCCAGGTCGGAATCGTTAGACACCACGACCGCCTGTTCGTAAGCTCCGCTGAACCCATCAACCAGCAAACGGGTGGCCAGGTTCACGTCCGTTCCTTTCTCTTCCGAGTCGATGATGCGGACGAATTCGGGCAGTCCCGGTATCGGTTCGGCCAACCGCCGGACCTTGGTACGTGGGCGGAACGTCCCATAATGGATCTCCAACCCGGGCAGCGTTCCCAACGCTCGCAAATATGTTAATTGACGAGCAGGTTGGTCTGGATTGTCCTGGCGCTGGTTCAACAGTGCAGTACAGTAGCAAATGAGCCGCATTTCATCGTCAGGAAACAGAGCTTCCGCCAGCCTGCGCAGATCCAACCAACGGAACGGGGTATCCTTCAACGCGCGGTAATACAGATTGAACCCGTCTATGTAGAAATTGGCGAGCATTGATGCGCATTAAAAAGACAGAGGCCGCTGTTCGGCGCGGCCTCGACCCTACCTACCGTCGAACCGATAGGGGAGTATGTCCATGTTATAGCCAAACAGGCGCCCCGTCAACCCGGTCACGGCCTCACGCGTACCCACTTTCCGGGGGCGGAATGTCAGAAGCAGGATTTCCAGGATTTGACGGATTATCAGGATTGAGATCATCCGACGGCAGCGTCGCACCCAATCCGGTACATCCTATAAATCCGGTACATCCTGCTTCTGACAAGCTACCAAAATGGCTCACGCGTACCCAGTTTGGCATCGCGAGGAGCGAAGTCCGCCGCTGGCGGATGGCGATCTCGTTCCAAGAGCGACGTTCGTTACCTCGACGAGATTGCCGCGCTGCGCTCGCAATGACAGTTTGGGGAAAGTGGGTACGCGTGAGGCATCGCGTCGCTCAGTCAGCGGGATTGCCGCGTGGTTCGGTTCGACCGGCTCGCCAGGAGCGGCGGCGCGGTAGTTGTTGGGGTTTTCCTCCTTTGGTTGGTCGGTGGTTTGGTTGGTTCGCTGATTTCGGGTTCGGGGGTTCGGGTTGTCGGCGCTACGGCCAGAGAGCGTTTTTGCGAATTGAACTCCTAGGTTTGCGCGTGCTGACCGCCCCATGCCCGGCCCCGCCTGGATTCCGTACGCCACAGGCGCATCTGCGACACGCCAAAGGCGCATCTTCGACACGCCAAAGGCGCATCTTCGACACGCCACAGGCGCATCTTCGACACGCCACAGGCGCATCTTCGACACGCCACAGGCGCGTCTGCGACTTTCGCCGGAATGACCCCGTGTCAAGCACGGGGCAGGCTGGGGGCAGAGGGCGACCCTCGCGCAGCGGTGGTGAGACCCGCCGTACTGGTCTATGCGGTACCGGGGATATTACCGGCCTTTGCGATAGCCAGCGGTGCAGAAGATCCGACGTGCTGTCCGCCACAGGCGCATCTGCGACCATGTACGGTGGCAGCGGTTGGCCGTGATACCCGAACCCTGTGAACCCGATATTCAGATGTTGGCGTCGGGTGTTGGGCCGTGGCCTTGAGCTTGCCGCCCGACTGATAGGTATAGTGTAGGGAACGGATGTGCGGTTGCGCAAGGGGCGGGTGTCACTCACGCGTACCCACTTTGTCATCGCGAGGAGCGCAGTCCGCCACAGGCGGATGGCGATCTCGTTCCGGGAGCGACGTTCGTTACCTCGACGAGATTGCCGCGCTGCGCTCGCAATGACAAAAACGAAACCACCTAAAACGGAACGCTACCGTGTCACTCACGCGTACCTACTTTGTCATCGCGAGGAGCGCAGTCCGCCACAGGCGGATGGCGATCTCGTTCCGGGAGCGACGTCCGTTACCTCGACGAGATTGCCGCGCTGCGCTCGCAATGACAGTTTGGGGAAAATTGCCGCGCTGCGCTCGCAATGACAGTTTGGGGAAAGTGGGTACGCATGAGGCGGGTGTCATTGTATGGGCGCCGGCTTTTGGGGATCGTCAGAAGCAGGATGGTCAGGATTTGAAGGATTGGCAGGATTGGGGCCGCGCTACAGCTGAGATTGTCCTAACCCCGTCAAATCCGGCGCATCCGGGCAATCCTGCTTTTGACGATCCCTCCTTACAAAGGTGGGCACGAGCAGGCGTGGCGTCTCCCTCACGCGTACCCACTTTCCGGGGGCGGAATGTCAGAAGCAGGATTTCCAGGATTTGACGGATTATCAGGATAGGAGTTACGCACTTGAAATGCCTCAACACCGTCATTCCGGCGAAAGCCGGAGTCCATAGGCCGTACCATGAACGCATCGGCGACGTAGCTAACGAATTCGCGCACTGGATTCCGGCTTTCGCCGGAATGACGGAAGTGAAGGTGTCCAACTGCGTAAGTCCTATCAGGATTGAGATCATCCGACGGCAGCGTCGCACCCAATCCGGCACATCCTGTAAATCCGGTAAATCTTGCTTCTGACAAGCTACCAAAATGGCTCCCGCGTACCCAGTTTGTCATCGCGAGGAGCGAAGTCCGCCGCTGGCGGATGGCGATCTCGTTCCAGGAGCGACGTTCGTTACCGCGACGAGATTGCCGCGCTGCGCTCGCAATGACAGTTTGGGGAAAATTGCCGCGCTGCGCTCGCAATGACAGTTTGGGGAAAATTGCCGCGCTGCGCTCGCAATGACAGTTTGGGGAAAATTGCCGCGCTGCGCTCGCAATGACAGTTTGGGGAAAGTGGGTACGCGTGAGCAACGGTAGCCGTCAGCAGTCGGCATAAGGCACATCCCGTGAAATCCTTCTCCCTGCCGCGGGAACAGATTTGCGTACAATGAGGGATTCCGGAAAACCGGGAGCCCGCATTGGGGTATAATCTGGTGTGTAATCCTGCAATCTTATCGGAATAACCCGTGCCACGTCCTCGCAAATCAACCACCGCCGCCGCGAACCCGCAGACGCACGCGCCCAATGGCGCGGAGCGCCTGTCTCCCGTCACCGAGAACTATCTCCTCTCGCTGTACAAAATGTGGGAGGATTCGGAGATCCCCACCTTGACCCGATTGACGGAGGCGCTGCGCCAGTTGCCGCCCACCGAAGGATTGGGCACCTCGGTGCCGTCCGTCGCCGGGATGCTGCGACGCATGGAAAAGTTGGGCCTGGTGGATATTGGCAAGGACAAGCGCATCCGGCTGACCGACCGGGGTAAGACGGAGGGCGAGAGCATCGCCCGGCGGCACCGGCTTGCGGAGTGGCTGGTGGTGAGCCTGCTGGGTATGGAGTTGCACGAGGCCCACATCGAGGCCCATCAGCTTGAGCATGGAATGTCGTCGGCCCTGGAGGCCAGGCTGATGGAACGCCTGGGTTATCCGACCCATTCCCCCTTCGGATGGCCGATACCCGGCAGCGGCGCGCCGGCAATGACACCGGGCGCGATGACGCTGAACAACGCCGCTTGCGACGTACCGTATGTCGTGGACCGGGTGCCGGAAGAGAATGCCGAGCTTTTGAAGTTCCTGGGCGAATCCCAGCTGGTGCCGGGCCGCAACCTGACGCTCCTGGAAGCGCTGCCATACCTGGGAGTGCTGCGAGTGCAAACCGAAGTTACCCTGGTCTCCATCGGCTACGACGTGGCCGGCCAGATTGCGGTGCGTCCGGCCGAAACCGACTGAGCCTGGGGGGCGGCCCTGCCGATGTCATTCGCCGCCAAGATAACCGGGCCAACCCGGCGGGTGATTGACCTGGGGCTCGGTGGCGGCTGGCTGTTTGAGGGCATGGCCCGTCCGCCGGCCGTAGCGTGGGCGCCGGCCCTGCTGATCGCGGCGTTGCTGCTCGTCGCGCCCGTTTATCTCGTCCTGCGCACCCTGGGCGCCGGCCCGGAGGCGGCCGACCTCATCTTCCGGGTCCGCACGCTCTCGGTGGCGCTCCGTACCGTGGCGCTTATGGGCGCGGTAATGGTGGGCTGCGTAATCATCGCCGCGCCGCTGGCCTGGCTCACCGTGCGCGCGGATCTGCCCTTCCGGGGTTTCTGGCGGGTAGCGACCATGCTGCCGCTGGCGCTGCCGTCGTACATCGTAGGGTTCGCCATCGCGGTGGGTCTGGGGCCTCGCGGCATCCTGCAGGGCTGGCTGGAAGGGGCTTTTGGCGTGGAACGGATCCCCAGCATCTACGGCTTCCCCGGCGCGGCTTTTACGCTGATCATCCTCAGCTTCCCCTACGTGCTGCTGCCAATCCGCGCCGCTCTCTGGAACATGGACGTATCCCTGGAGGAATCGGCCCGCGCCCTGGGCCGCAGCCGCTGGCAGACCTTTCACAGCGTCACCCTGCCCATGCTGCGGCCGGCCATCCTCGCCGGCGGGCTACTCGCCGCTCTGTATGCCCTCAGCGACTTCGGCGCCGTCGCCATGATGCGCTACGAGACGTTCACCTGGAGCATTTTCATCCAGTACGGAGCCGCGCTGAACCGCACGCTGGCCGCCGCCTGGTCCCTGGCTCTCATTATCCTGGCCCTGATGGTGGTGTGGGGTGAAAATGCAGCCCGCAACGCCGGCAGCGGACGCTATTATCGCAGCGGAGGTGGAACGTCGCGCCGGCCGGAGCCGGTCCCGTTAGGGGGCTGGCGCTGGCCAGCTCTGGCCTATTGCGGGGCCATCGTCCTGATCTCCTTGGGCTTGCCAATGGCCGTGCTGTCCTATTGGACGGTGCGGGGCGTCGCCGCTGGCGAGCCGCTCCTGCTGCTGTGGACAGCGGCGGCCAACTCGGTAGGCGTGGCGGCGCTGGCCGCCGTGCTGACCGTGCTCTGCGCCGTGCCAATCGCGATGCTGGCGGTGCGCCATCCCGGCCCCTTCAGCCGCTGGCTGGAACGGCTGGGCTTCGTCGGTTTCGCCCTCCCCGGCATCGTCATCGCCCTGGGTCTGGTCTATTTCGGAGCCAACTACGCCACCTGGCTTTACCAGTCGCTGGCCATGCTGGCCGTGGCCTACGTCACCCTGTTCCTGCCGGCGGCGGTGGGGTCATTGCGGGCCTCGCTGGTTCAGGTTCGGCCGGAGTATGAGGACGCCGCCCGCAGCCTGGGCAAACGCCCGGTGACCGTGTTCCTGAAGGTGACGCTGCCCCTGATTCGTCCCGGCATCCTGACCGGCGCGGCGCTGGTGTTCCTGCTGACCATGAAGGAACTGCCGGCCACCCTCATCCTCAGCCCCATCGGATTCACCACCCTGGCCTCATCCATCTGGGCCGCTGCGGAGGAAGCCTTCTTCGCCCGGGCGGCCGCCCCGGCGCTGCTGCTGGTGGCGGTTTCCTCGATCCCGCTGGCCATAATCACTATGCGCGAGGAAGGACGGCAAGAATGATCCAGGGCCGGGATGATCCGGCCAGCATCCGCTATAATGGCGCTGGCAACCCTTCAACCAACGGCGGCCCGCGAGGATTTCAGGTGAACAATCATGGTGGATGAACAGGAAAATTGGCGCAAGCAGGTATTCAATCTGCCGGACAACCACGGCTGGACCGCCAAGCCGGGCAACAAGGTCTTCGTCGCCGACCGGGGCGCGCTGCGCTTTGAGATTCCCCAGGACTGGCTGGTGGAACCCGGCCGCAAGTCGGTGAAGTTCCGCGACGCCGAACCGCCCGACGACACCATGGGGCTGGAGGTTACGGTGTTCTACGCCGGCTACGGTATGAACATTGACTGGAGCAGCCTGCCCCTGTCCCAGCTCATCAAGGACGTAACGGCGGATGATTTCAACGGCGGCCGGCCAAACCGGGCTTCCCGCCGGCGCAAACGCAGAAGCGACCGTCTGGACCAATACAAAGCGGGGCCTCCGCTTACCATAAAGATGGGCAACCTGGAAATGGCGTGGGTCGAATCCGAGTTCATTGACCCTGGAGAGAAGCGGCCGGCTTTCACCCGCACCGCCATCACCCGAGACCCCGAAGCGTCCATCCACGCCCTGCTCACCTTCAGCTACTGGCCCGAGGACGCCGAGCGCGCCAAGGCCGTCTGGAACGACGTCATGGGCACCCTCAAAATGGGAGAGCATTACGACAGCCCCTTCCGCGGCCCCGGAGCCGGGGGCGGGCGGCGAAAATAATCAGATTGATCTACGGCCTCATGCGTATCCACTTTGTCATCGCGAGGAGCGCAGCCCGATCTTTGACAAATCTGGCGATCTCGTTCCCGGAGCGACGTCCGTTACCTCCACGAGATTGCCGCGCTGCGCTCGCAATGACAGTTTGACGCAAGGAAGACAGGTGAAGTGCCATGAGCAGCAATTGGGAAATGCAGGATTTTCGCCTGCCCGAAAACCACGGTTGGACGGCCAAGCCGGGCAATCGCATCTTCGTGGCCAACCAGGGCGCGTTGCGCTTTGAGATACCCAACACCTGGATCCTGGATATGCCCAAAGGGTCCCGGTCATTCGTGTTCACGGACGGCAAGCCACCCAACGACGACATCCGCCTGGACGTCCGGGTGATGTACCTGGCCGCCACGCACCCCGACGTGGATTGGGCTAACCTTACCCCATGGAACCAGCCGCCCATCACCGACTGGCTCAAGAAGAACCTGGCCAACGACGAGCGCAAACCCACCCGGGTCGGCTCTCCCATCACCATCAACCTGGACGGCATCACCGTCGCCTGGGCCGAAATGGACTTCATCGACGCGCCGACCAAGCGGCCGGCCCATACTCGGCTCTGCTACGCTCTCAAATCCTCGGCGGCATTGATGGGCCTCATCGCCATGGACTATTGGGACGACGACGCCGACCGCGCCCGCCCGGTGTGGAACGAAGTTATCGGCACCCTGAAGATGGGCGAGTTCTACGAAAGCCCCTTCTATGGGCCGGACCGCTAGTTGTCACCCTCCGCCTGTCATTGCGAGGAGCGTAGCGACGTGGCAATCTCGCTCCCGTGAAGACGTTCCCTATGCGACGAGATTGCCACGCTTCGCTCGCAATGACAGGTAGCAAAGAGACTGGAAAGGAACATGACCACATCATCCGACCCCGCCGCCATCAACTCCGCCCGCCTCAACAGCCATCTGACCACGCTGGGCCAGATTGGCCGAGACGAGTTCGGTATGCAGCGCGTCGCCTTCTCGCATCACGACGTGGCCGGGCGTGAGTACGTCAGCGGCCTGATGCGGGCCGCCGGGATGTCCGTCCGCATCGACCCCGCCGGGAACATCATCGGCCGTTCCGAGGGCGCCGACCCGTCGCTGCCCGCCATCGTCCTCGGTTCCCACACCGACACCGTACCCAGCGGCGGCCAGTACGACGGCGCCCTGGGCGTCATCGCCGCCATCGAGGTCGTGGAGGCTTTGCGGGACGGCGGCCAGACCCCGCGCCATCCCGTGGAGGTGATGGTGTTCACCAACGAGGAGGGCACCAGCTTTCACCGCTGGCTGCTGGGGAGCCGCGCCGTGGCCGGCCTCTGGGAAGCCGAGGACTTCGCCGCCGTGGCCGACGACGGCGTGACCCTGACCGACACCCTGCCCCACATCGGCGGCAACATCTCCCGCATCGCAGCAGCCCGCCGCCGTCCCGAGGAGCTGGCCTGCTACCTGGAACTGCACATTGAGCAGGGGCCGACTCTGCACCGGGGCGGGTTCCCCATCGGCGTAGTCACCGGCATCACCGGGCGCTCGGTTTATCACGTTGACATCGTGGGTGAGGCCAACCACGCCGGCACCACGCCCATGTCCCTGCGCCGGGACGCCATGTCGGCAGCAGCCCAGATCGCCCTGGCCGTCCGCCACATCGCCGGCGAGATGGAAGTCTGCCGGGTCGGCACGGTGGGCAGCATGGACGTGCATCCCAATGCCGGCAACGTGATACCCGGCCGGGTGCAGGTGGGCGTCGAGTTCCGCGACGAGCGGATGGAATCGCTGAACGCCGCCGAGGTCGAGTTGCGGCGCACCGCCGAGGAAGTGGCCCACGCCGAGAACGTCAACATCACGGTCACGGCGCAGCGCAACACGCCGTCGGTTCCCATCTCCAACAATATGCAGCAGCTCATTGCCGACGCCGCCGGCATGGCCGGCCTGGAGCACGTCAGCCTGCCCAGCGGCGCCGGCCACGATGCCCAGGCCATCGCGGCGATCACGCCGGCGGCGATGGTATTCGTCCCCAGCGTCAACGGCATCAGCCATGCCCCGGCGGAATACAGCGCCCCCGAAGACTGCGCCAACGGCGCCCAGGTGCTGCTCAACGCGCTGCTGCTGGCGGACGGGCGGTAGTGAAAAGAGGTAGTGCGATATGGACGGCGCTTTTCTCAACGGGTTGAACCCGTACGACGCCCTCCGGGCGCTGCTGCCGGTGGCGATCTACGTGCTGGGCATGGCGATTTACGCCGTTTTCATTTTCAAGTTCTACCGCTTCATCGCGGGGCGGGACATATTCAACATCGATCTGTCCCGGAACGATGCCTCCAGCGTTCCGGCGCTGCGGGACTTCTTCTCCCTGATCTGGTACGTGATCAGATTCATCGTGCTGTTCCCGGCTTTTGCCTTCTTCTGGGTCGCCATCCTTACGGTGATGCTGGCGTTCCTGTCGGAAGGCCGCGCGTTGTCCCAGATACTCATCATCGCTCTGGCGACGGTAAGCGCCGTCCGGGTGTGCGCGTACTACGACGAAGACCTGTCCCGGGATCTGGCGAAGATACTGCCCTTCGCGGTGCTGTCCTTCCTGCTGGTCAACGCATCGCCCGTGGACGTGGGCGCTTCGCTGGCCGTTTTGCGAGAGGTCAACAGCCAGTGGGGAACCATCATCTACTACTGGCTGTTCCTGGTCGCTCTGGAATTTGCCCTCCGGCTCGTCTTCGGGATATTCAAGGGCATCTTTCCGAGCAAGAAACGCGAAGAGCCAGCCCGGGCCGCCGGCAACGCGCCGGCGACGACATCGGACGATTGACCCGCGCCCACCCCTGCTATAATCCTTCAATCATGGAACTTTCCGCCGATTACCATTTCAACAAGCCGCCCCAAGCGGTTTGGGACACGCTGATGAACCCCGAAGCGCTGGCCGGCTGCATTCCCGGCTGCCGCAGCATCGAGCCGGACGGCCCGGACCGCTACCGCGCCGCTGCCACCGTGCGCGTCGGCCCCATCAGCGGCAACTTCACCGCCACGGTGGCCCTGTCCGACCTGGACCCGCCCCATTCCTACAAGATGACCGTCGAGGGTTCCGGCAACCTGGGCTTCGCCAGCGGCGTGTCCACCGTGACGCTGACTCCAGCAGGTGACGGCGGCACCAACGTCCACGTTGACGCCGACAGCCAGGTGGGCGGATCCGTCGCCCGCGTCGGCCAGCGCATGATGGGTTCGGTGGCCAAGGGGATGATGGACCGCTTCTTCGGCTGCCTGGCGGAGTCCGTCTGAAACGCCCTAACTGTCATTGCGAAGAGCGCAGCGACGTGGCAATCTCGATGCCGAAGCGACGACCCTTGCCCTAACGAGATTGCCACGCTGCGCTCGCAATGACAGTTTGCAGGAGCAAGTATCATGGCCTTTACCGACGACCTCCGCGCCAAGTATCACAACCAGTGGGAAGCCATGGTCACCCATCCCTTCGTGCTGGAGATGGGCGACGGCAGCCTGGACATCGCCAGGTTCCGCGACTACTTCCGGCAGGACTACGTGTTCTGCAAGGATCTGGTCAAGCTGACCTCCATCGCCATCGCCAAGGCCGCGCCCGACTACGACGCCGGCAAGATACTGGCCGGCTTCCTGGGCAACTTCCTGTCCGCTGAGAACGACCTGTTCCTCAACGGCTTTCACGACCTGGGCGTCACGGCGGAGCAGTACCTGGAAACCGAAGCCAACCCCGTCACTCAGGGCTTCGGCGACTTCATGGTGCGGACGGCCCTGGAGGGCGACTTCGACGACCTGCTGGCCCTGTTCTACGTCACCGAGGGCACCTACCTGGACTGGGCGGCCCGCCTCATCAACGCCGGCGCCCAGCCCAACAACGCCGTCTATCAGGGCTGGATCGACATCCACAGCCCCGAAGCGCTGGGCGACGTGGTGGCCTGGTTCACGGAGCGGCTGAACGACGCCGGCGAGCGGGCCAATGCCACCAAGGCCGCCAACCTGGAGCGTATCTTCCGCACCACCCTGCGCTACGAGTACCTCTTCTGGGAAGCCTGTTATCGCGGCGTCAACTGGCACGACGCAACGGGGTAGCGTTGCAATTTAGGTGGTTCAGTTTCCCAGCGGGGTATCCGAGCGACTAAAACTGCTGCTACGCCAACGGGATTGCCACGCTACGCTCGCAATGACAAAAACCAAACCACCTAAAACGGAACGCTACCGACGCAACGGTCGGCTGAATCTCGGCGAATTATCCTGCCTCGTTGGACGCTGCCGCCCGGCCTTGCTAAACTGCCTCGCACGATAAAGTCTCACCCGTGGAGGCGGTAGCAATGAAGAAAGTGGTCAGCGAAATCAGCGGCGTCGTGTTCAGCCTGCCCTGGCTGGTTGCCAAGGACGAAGGGCTGTTTGAGGCCGAGGGCATCGACATGGAGTTTGTCCAGGCCCGCAACAGCGGCAAGGTTACGCCCACCGCGAACCCGGAGGACGTCAATCCCATCCTGGGCCACGTGGCCTTTGAGGAGGCGCAGGTCGCCATCTACCGCGCTTGAGAGGAAGGGCAGGTCCGTCGGGCCTATGAAAGCAAGCAGGGCGCGCGCATCATCGCCCTCCGTTCCGCCGTCGCCACCCAGGCCATCATGGTGCGTCCCGACTCTCCCCATTACTACCCCGGTACCCTGGGCAACAAGCCGGTGGCGGTGCAGTTCCACGCCGGTTCCCACTACGTCGCCCTGCGGCTGCTGTCGGGCTACCTGCCCGAGGAAAAGCTGAAGCTGGTGCATTACGGCTCGCCGCAGTTCCGGTTCGAGGCCATGATGAACGGCGAAGTTGACGCCGCCGCCCTGATGGAACCCTGGATCACCCTGGCCGAAAAGCAGGGCTGCCGCGCCGTCTGTGAGGGCCACTACCTGGGCGCCGAGAACGCCAGCGACAACATGGATGAGGCGACCTTCGCCGCCATCAACCGGGCCATCGTCAAGGCGGTGAACCGCATCAACGACGACAAGCGGAAGTACGTCCGCTATCTCATCGAGGAACCCCGCTTCGCCGCCGCGGCGGCCCAATACGGCGGCCTCACTCCCGAAGACTTCCACCTGCCCCGCCTCCGCTACTCCTACAACACCCCCTACACGGACGAGATCGTCGAGGACACTTACCACTGGATGGTGCGCTGGGGCCTGCTGGACGGCGCGGCGTGCAGTACGGATCTGGTGGACAACCGCCTGGTTGAACCGGAAGCGGTGGCCGTAGCCGCCGACGATTAACTGGCCCAGCGGGGATTGTCAGAATCGGGATACGACTTACGCAGTTGGACTCCTCCACTCCCGTCATTCCGGCTTTCGCTGGAATCCACTGCACCGCCAGATTGGGAAGAGAGATGAGCAAGTACCCCGCCATAATCGACGGTGAATTGGGCGCCTACGGGGTGGTCATACCCGATATGCCTGGCGCGTGTTGCGCCATGGGGGAGACGGTGGACTCAGCTCTGGCTGACGCCGCCGCAGCCTTGGCCGATTTCGCCCACGAAATCAAAGTTCAGGGTGGGGAGTTGCCGGCCCCGAGCGCGGTTACGGATTTGGAGTTGCAGCCCGGCGAGATGGTTGCTTACGTAGAACTCTCCGACAAGCAGTTGGTTCCGGTCAAAGCGGCGGCGGCAGAGTTAGACGTTTCGGAGGCCCGCGTTCGGCAGCTCTGTATATCCGGCCTCATCGCGGGCGCGGAGCGAAAGGGGCAGGATTGGCTAATTCCCTCGCCGGTGGTTTGCTACGCTCTGCCCCGAGGCCGCCGGCCGGCTCACGTTACCAGCCCCTTGTACCCCTCGTCGTAGTCCACCGTCCACCCCAATTCCACCTGTCTATCCAGCGGCACCGATGACGGAACCCTGGCGCCGGTCAAGGTCTGGCCTACGGCGTCCGCCGCTTCCAGCCCCGCAATCTGCGCTTCAGTCAATCCCAGCAGCCGCGACAACCCCCATTCGTTGTCCTCCCCCAGCAGCGGCGCCGCCTTCCGCATCCGCACGTCGTTGGCGGACATCCGCCAGCCCCGGCTGACGTATTCGCGGCGTCCCAATCCGGTTTGCGCCGGATGCTCCACGGTCTCAAAGTAACCCCGGTTGCGGAAGTGGGGATCGTTGAGCAGATCCCGGCCGTCCAGCACCGGGCCGGCGGGGACGCCGGCCTCTTGCAGGATGTTCATAACCTGGTACTTGCTGCGGCCAGCCGTCCATTCCGCGATGATAGCGTCCAACTCGTCCTGGTTGCCGTGCCGCGTCACCGGGTCGGCGAACCGCGGATCCTCGGCCATATCGGGTCTATCCAGGGCGGCGCAGAAGGCTCGCCAGTCGGCATCGTCGCGCACGGCGATTACCGCCCACTGGTCGTTGCCCTGGCAGGGATAGCAGCCGTGGGGCGACATGGTCTCGTGGCGGTTGCCCATGCGGCGAGTGCGCCGGCCGTTGAAGGCGAAATCCAGCAGGCCCTCGCCCATGAAGGATGTGCCCACCTGGTACATCGCCAGGTCGATCCACATCCCGCGCCCGGTTTGCGCCCGGTGGAACAGGCTGGCCAGCACGGCCAGTTGCGCCGTCCAGGAGGCCAGAAAATCGGTGTACGAGTTGGCGATCTTGTTAGGCACGGCGCCCGGCGAGGTGCGCCCGTCGGCGTCAACGTCCCGGTAGCCCGTGAACGCGCCGGTGCCGTGGGTCGGCTCCAGCGCCGTGGCCATGGCCCCGAAGTCCGTCCACGGGCCGGAGTGTCCGTAGCCGGTGTTGGATACCATAATCAGGTCGGGCCGGACCGCCTTCAGGTTGGGGTAGTCCAGGTTGAACCGCCGCATGACGCGGGGCGTGAAGTTCTCCAGCACCACGTCCGACACCGACACCAGTTGGCGCAAAACCTCCAGCGCCTCCGCCGACCGCAGGTCCAGCGTGACGCTCAGCTTGCTGCGGTTGAGCGTGTGGAAGGTGCCGCCCTGTTCCCAGTAGAGTTCGCCGGCCTCGTTGTCGGGATACGGGCCGTTGAGGGTGCGGGTGGTATCCACAAACTGGTTGTGGTGGGTATCCACCTTGATGACCTCGGCGCCCAGGTCGGCCAGATAGGCCCCGCAGTAGGGCATGGCGAAAACGCGGCTCAGGTCCACCACGCGGATGCCTTCCAATGGCAACGATGTATTCATGTTTGCACCAGTGTTACGAGCGTCGTAAATATATTGTTAACAGTTATTGCAGCACACTTGACTATGTGCAAGCTTTACGATACGGTCAATATGTGAATTGCGAAAGGGAGGGCTATTATGGTGCAAACGGATAAAAAGCTCCGCATTGAGGACTACTATGATGCAGAGCGCAACGAAATAATCGATTTCCCGCCGCCTTCCGAGGACTTTTTGTCGAAAGTGAGGCCCATCGTGAAGCGGATGAAGGACGGCAACAGGCGAGTTGACCAGTTGGTCAAGCGGATCAATGCGCGCAAGAAGGCATGAGGAACGAAGGTACCATAGAGTCCTAGTCAATGTCCGGGAGTTCAACCGGCGATACAATAATTTCCAGACCTATACGTTGCTTTTCGTGGATTCATTGCGGCGACTCGCCAGATACAAAATGAGATTGAATAAATCCAGGCGTTTCAGGCGGCCGTGATATGGGGATCGGAAGGCAGCGAATGCCGGATATTTACGCAGGGAAGGCAGTCTTACCTGCAAGAACGGGATTGCCACGCTTCGCTCGCAATGACAGGATGAGTATGCGCGGGCCTGGTCATATCACCCCCAACGACCGCAGTTGCGCCAACTCGCCGGGAGTACGCCCCAACTCGTCGCCGTAAATCTCTGCGTTGTGCTGCCCCAGCAGCGGAGCGGGACGCCTAACTTGGTAATCCATGCCTGACAGCCGCGGCCCCATCCCCGGATAGTCCGCCGCCCCGGCCACGGGATGCTCCACCATGCGGAAGAAATCCCGTTCCCGCAAGTGCGGACACTCGTATAGATCCCCGGCGTCCTGGGCCATGCCGAACACCAGCCGGCGCTCGCCCGACGCCTGGTGCAGGGCTTTGCGATCCCATTGCGCCAGTCCCTTCAGTAACAAGTCGTGGATCTCCTCCCCGAATTCGATGCGCCCGGCGCCGGAGGCAAACCGCTCGTCCTGCAACTCCGGCGCTCCGATCAGCTCTGCCACTGTGCTCCAGGGCTGGGAACCCTGCACCGACGGTATCACGTAGCCGTCCCGCGCCGGCATCAGCTCCTCGAAACCGGAACCACGCACCGGCCGGCGGCCTTTGATAGCCCCCATGTAGCTATAGTACGGCACGGCCTGCACCAGGTGGGACGCCAGGCATTCCACTGTCGAAACGTCGATGGTTTGCCCCATTCCCGTGAACATACGCTGGAACAGGGCCGCTGTGGTCGCCACCGCGCCGTTGATGCCGGCGACGTAGAAGGACTGGTTCAGCGCGTTGCGCAGCGGCGCCTGGTCGGAGTCGCCGGAGTGGTACATCAGCCCGCTGATGGCGGTGGTTACGATGTCGGTGGCAGCGAAATCGCGGTACGGCCCGGTCTGGCCGAAGGGAGTGATTGACGTGACAATCAGGTGAGGGTATTTCCCGGTCAGTTGATCGATTTCAAGGCATGGGGCCGGCCGGTCGTCGGGCGGGTAGTTTTCCACCAGCACGTCGGCAGTTTGCAGCAGTTCGTCCAGCAGGCCCGCCCCGGCGGTGGTGGCCGGATCCAGCGTGATGCCCCGCTTGTTGGTGTTCAGATACAGGAAGGGAATGCTCTTGTCAGGATGCGGGTCGTCCCCGGCGAAAGGCCCCATGCGTCGCGCCGCGTCGCCCACGCCCGGCGGCTCGATCTTGATAACGTCCGCGCCGTAGTCGGCCAGCAGCCGGGCGCAGAAGGGGGCGGAGACGTGCCCGCCCAGCTCCAGCGCTCGCACACCACCCAAAATGCCTGTGTTCCGTTGATTTTTGCCCGTCATTACCGCTTTATCTCGTCATTTCGGTTTATACCGTCATTCCGGCGAAAGAACGTCACCCCGTACTTGATACGGAGCCGGAATCCATAAATCTTTGCGTCTCTGGGCCTTCGCGCCTTTGCGTTAATTCCTTGTCGCCAGCAGGTAAAAGGTCTTAACTACCAGGGTTCCCCGTCCCACACCAGCGGCAGCGACTGCCCTCGCTTGGGCAGGACGACGGTGGCAGCGCCGGAGGCCGTCTGCCCGCCCCGGTCGTTCTGGAGGTTCACGGCGCAGTCGATTAGCCCGAAATCGCCTTCCTCTCGCTTGTCGGTGATTATGCCCGAGGCCGTGAGGGTGTCGCCGGGGAAATCCATGCCCCGGTGTTCCACGTAGAACCGCCGGAACCAGCCGCCGTCGCCGGCGAAGTCCAGCAGCAGTTGTCCCAGGTACTGGTTTTTCAGCGAGCCGTTGACCACCACGTTGGGCAGGCCCTGGGTCAGCTGGGCAAAGGGCAGGTCCCAGTGGATGCGCGCGTAGTTGCCGTTGGCGGCGGCCCAGCGGATCAGGTGCGTCGTCGTCATTGGCCCCTTCACCACCGCCGGCAGGTCGTCGCCCACCGACACGTCTTCAAAGTACCGCTGTCTGTTGGGTTCCGGTTCCGGCTTGGGCAGGATGACCTCCGGGTTGGGCGGCGCGACGGCTACGGTGGACAGGTCGTCGGCCACCTGGGCTACGTCCGTGGGTTCCTCGCCGGCGGGCAGGGCCCGGTGGATGCTGACCCGGCGGGCGCGGCTGAGCTCCTGCCCTTCCTGGTCGGTCTGGATCTCCTGGCGCACGATGAACACCAGCGGGCCGGAGCGTCCCTGCTTCTCGAAGATGTCCAGGATGCGAAACCGGCGCGTGATCCAGGTTCCCACCCGAACCGGCGCGAGAAACTGCCAGTCGCTGCCGCCGTTGAGGCCGTAGCTGTTGAAGGGCAGCGGCACCTCAAAGTGCCATTCCTGCCCCGCGCCGAAGTAGCCGATGGGTGGCGCGATGTCCTTCCACGCGGCCAGCGGCGGACAGAGCAGGCTGCCGTAGCGGCTGGCTTCGGCATAATCGGCATCAACGTACAGCGGGTTGTAGTCCTCGATGGCGTCGGCCACGTCGTAGGCCATCTCCGCGCTGATGGGGAACCGGTTGCGCTCCGGCTCCGTTTCCAGCCCAATCAGGGCCCTAATCTCGTCGGTAATCAGGCTGTCGGGCATCAAACGGCTCCTTCTGCGGGTCGCGGGGAAGTCACGAAGGATTCTAACCAAATGGGGCGGATTGTACAAATTGGTCGAATCGTCAGAAGCAGGATTTGCCGGATTTGAAGGATTAGCAGGATTGGAGCCGTCCGACAGCGGGTATTCGCTCAATCCTGCAAATCCAATCAATCCAGTGAATCCTGCTTCTGATGATTTCCGGCCGAAACCAGGCGGGCGCAACACCGCCGTCCGCCTGTGGTACAATCCGGCGAGATACGGTGGGCGCGGGAAATACCTGCGCCCCCGTAACATTGCCTCTGCGCCGCTGCTGATGCTGAGCAACATCAACAACCGTCTGCCGGACGCCCGACGACCCACTCCGCGACGGGACAGCCCATAATGCGCCGGCCCAAAATCTTCTACGGCTGGTGGATCGTCCTTGTCAGCCTCGTTGCCGACGGCATGAAGCACGGCAGTTTCAACCGGGGCTTCACCGTGATGTACATCCCCATTGAGGACAGCCTGGGTTTCAGCCGGACGATGCTGGGACTGGCAGAGGGCCTGGGCCGCATGATGGGCGGTATCCAGGGGCCGGTAATGGGTTATTGCACCGACCGCTTCGGGCCTCGGGTAATGCTGGCCTTCGGCGGGCTGATGTCCGGCCTGGGTTTCATCCTGCTGGGTTTCACGGGGAGCTACTGGTATTTTCTGGTGGTGTTCGTCGGCTTCATGTCGGTGGGCTTCCGCTCCGGCTACAACAACGCCTCCATCGCCGCCGTCAACAACTGGTTCTGGCGACGGCGCGGACTGGCCATGTCCATTGTCAGCATGGGCAACGGTTTGGGCGGGGCCTCCGCGTACCTGGTCGGCTTGCTCATCTTCGCGGTGGGCTGGCGAGACGCCTGCACCGTTCTCGGCGTCGCCATCCTGGCCGTGGTCATTCCCCTCTCCTGGTTCCTGCGCCGCTCCCCGGAAGAAATGGGCCAACTGCCCGATGGCGACACGCCGGAAACCGCGGCCGCCTTCATAGCGGAACGACGCGGCAACGTTACTCCCCAGCAGCGCCGGCGGATGCAGGTCGGCGAAACCGACTTCACGGCCCGGGAGGCCATGCGTACCCCCTCTTACTGGCTGTTGGTGATGTCCACCGGCTTCCGCAACATCGTCCACGCCGGCGCTTCGTTCCTCATGGGGCCGCTGATAGTATGGTTCCTGGAAGGCGGGGCGCCAGTGGTTGATGAGGAAACTCACAAACACTTCACCATCATCGCCGCCGGTTTTGTGGGCGCGTTTTCCCTGACCAATATGGTGTTCAACCCCTGCATGGGCTGGCTTGGCGACAAGATTGACCGCCGCAAGCTCAGCGCCGTCTGCATGGTTTCCGGCGCGGTGGCCCTGGCTTCGCTGTTGACCCAAAGCGGACACATCTGGCAGCTGGTGGTGTTTGTGATCCTGGGGGCTTTCGCCGAAAGCGCCAACCCGCTGAACTGGGCCATCATGGGCGACTTCTTCGGACGGCGCTCTTACGCCACCCTGCGGGGATGGCAGCATCTCCCCGACCAGTTCGCTTCCATGTGGACCGCCATGTGGATGGGCGCCATCTACGACCACACCGGCAGCTTCTACTGGGCGCTGTTCCCCCTGATGGCTCTCTACGTGTGCGCCGCCATTGGCTACTGGTTCCTGCCCTTCCCGCGTCTGCCCCAGCGCCTCCAGGCCCAGCGGGAGCGCGAGACAGCCCGGGAAGCCGCCGCTATTGAAGGGCTCGGGCCCGAGACCGGAGGCACCGCCGAGGCCGCCGGACGGGCGGACTGATACCCCGGGCCAGGACGATTGCAAAGTCCTTTTCATCCGCTCATGGTGAGCCTGTCGAACCATGCTACGCTCCGGTCAAGCCATCCTTCGACAAGCTCAGGATGAGCGGAATCAGGGCATTCATCGACTTTGCAATCGTCCTGTACCCCGGGCGGGCCACCGTTGACGGCGCGGCCGGCGCAACATAGACTCGCTCCAAAGTAATACCCCCGAGCCTCGGGCAACAGGAGTACGGCAATGAAGTTGCAGATCATGTCCCCCGCCGCCGCGCGCGTCGATTTCAAGGTGCCGCCGGCCCCCCGCCTGGACACCCTGGAGGGCAAGACCATCGGCCTGTACAGCAACATGACCGGCGGCGCCGACGTGGCCGTGAACCGGGTCGCCGAGCATCTGGGCCGTCGCTTCTCCAACGTGAAATTCGAGAGCTACGGCGGCAACCTGCGCTCCGGCCGGCCGGCCCTGAGCCGCGGCGTCCACATCGACGAAAACGAGGCCGCCGTCATCGCCGCCGAAGTTGACGCCATGGTGGGCGCGGCGGCCCATTGAGGGGGCTGCACGTCGTGGCTTGCCCACGACATGGTAGCCATGGAGAAGGCCGGCATTCCGTCCGTGGGCATCGCGGCCCGCAGCTTCGCCCGGGCCTGGCAGTCCTGCGTGGACGGCTGGGGACAGCCCGCCACCGCCTTCGTCACCATCCCCCACGCCTGCACCGGACAGCAGCCCGATTACATCCACAAGATGGTGGACGAGGAAATCGACAACATCATCCTGGGTCTCACCCGGATGTCGGCGTCCGCCGACCTTTCGGGAGCCGCCAACGGCCACAGCGAGACGGACGTGTTCACCGTCAGCCTGGACGACACCCCCTGGGGCCTGGACACCGTGAACCGCTTCATGGAGGAACGGGACTGGAGCGACGGTATGCCCATCGTACCGCCCACGCCGGCGGCGGTGGAAGCCATGCTCAAAGGCACCCGGCGCGACCCGCAGGACGTGGTGATGGTCATGGAGCCCGGCTTCGGCCTGGCCACGGTGGAGAAAATCGCCATCAACGCGGTGATGGCCGGCGGCCAGCCGGCGCAGTTCCCCATCCTGCTGGCCGCCCTGGAGTGCATCGCCCAGCCGGAGATGAACCACCGGGATATGCAGGTATCCGGCCACACCGAGGCGCCGCTGATCCTGGTCAACGGCCCGGCGGCGGCCAAGGCCGGCATCAACTACGGCACGTCGGCCATGGGGCCGGGCGTCATCAACAAGGCCAACACCGCCATCGGGCGCGCCCTGCGCCTGTGCCTCATCAACATCGGCTACTGCAAGGCCGGCGCCGGCGACCCCAACTTCATCGGCCTGCCCACCAAGTTCGGGATGTGCATCGCCGAGAACGAAGAGGTCAGCCCCTGGCAGCCCTACCACGTGGACAAGGGCTTCCGCGCCGACGAGAGCGCGGTGACCGTTATCACCGTCACCGGCCCCACGGACATCCTGGACAACGCCTCCCGCAACCACCTGGACACGCTGAACAACATCGCCTCCATGATGTTCTACCGCCACGCCGGCGGAGGCAGCTGGATCAAAGGCCGCCAGTCGGCCCAGGTGGGGCACACCAACCAGCGCGTCGAGTACCAGGGGCCGTACCATCCCATCATGCTCAGCCCCTCCCGCGCCGTCATCCTGGCGGAAGCCGGCTTCAGCAAGCGCGACGCCCAGGAATGGCTCCACGAGCATTGCCGCGCGTCGTTGAAAGACGCCATCGGCGCCGGCGTGCCCACGGGCGAAAACGGCAAGTGGCTGCATCACCCCGAACTCCAGCATCTCGCCGACGACCCCGACGCCACCATACCCGCGCTGGAAGACCCCGAACAGTACCTGTTGTTCGTAACCGGCGGCTCCACCCACTACGCCAACTTCTTCTACGGCACCTACGGCATCGCCACCGTGCCGGTGGGGGACGTGTAAGAGGACGCCGCAATGATGATCACCCAGGACGTGTATGACGCCATCGTCAAGATGGTGTATGAAGACCTGTCCGGCAGATTCAAAGGGGAACTGGAGTTCGGCCCCATCGACATCGTGGAGGAAATCGACCAGTACGGAGATCCCCATCTACACATTCGCATCGTGTTCGACGGCGACCAAAGAAAACTCGATGCGAAATGGACCAGCGGCCTGATAGCGCGCCTGCTCCCGGAACTGGTTAACTTGGGGGTCAAGCACGTTCCCAGCAAATCGTTCTTTGGCAAAGAGGGCTGGGAGACCTACAAGGAGAAAAGCCGGCAGCGGAACCCTTTCGGAGCATTGGCGCGCAAATTCGCCAATGCGCCAACACCGGATTGGTCGTTGACTCCGGAGCAAATCGAAGAAGGGATTGTCATAGCGGAAACGGGACTTGATGAGGACGCCAAGACATGGCCCAACTACGGAGAGGCGAGATACGATGGGTGAACATTGAAACGGTCAGCCGGGTAGTGGGGCATGAACAGGGCAATCGTCGTCCCGCCCTGATACTGAGCAATGATCGTTTCAATGCTGCGTCGCAGTTGGTTATTGTGGCATTGGTGGGTTCTTCCGCAGCTAACCGAACTCGTGCAACCTCCGTTCAGATACGATCAGTACCGATGCCGATAACTCCGTCTTGGGTGTTGACTGAGCAAATCCGAACGTTATCCGCGCAGCGCATGGGCGAACTGATCGGAATGATGTCACCGGACGAACTGGAAGAAGTACTGGAGAATATCTTCCGACTGATGTACCAATGACCCATCAAAGCCACGTCGGCTTGTAGCCGTGGCACATCGTCGCAACAATACCGGAGAGCAATATGCCCAGAGTACCCGCCGACCAGTACGCGACCAAAGTCCGCCAGCCGGCCGACATCGACCAGTTCTGGGACGACGTGCTGGCAGAAACCGCCAAAATCCCCCTGGAGCCGTCGGTGGTTTATGACCCCCTCCGTTCCACGTCGCGCATCGACGTGTACGAGGTCTTCTTCACCAGCCTGGACCTCGTCCGCATCGCCGGCTGGTACGCCGTGCCTCGCCAGCGGGAGGGCAAATTGCCCGGCCTGCTCCAGGTGCCGGGCTACAACATGGAGCCGCCGGTGCCCAAACCATGGGCCGCCAAGGGGTATGCCGCGTTCAGCGTCGCGCCCCGGGGCAAGCTGCGCAGCAACCGCCAGTTCAACCCCGGCTATCCCGGCCTGCTCACCTACGGCATGGTGGACAAGAACACCTACTCCTACCGGGGCTTCTACATGGACGCCTGTCGTGCCGTGGACTTCCTGCTGGGCCGGAGCGAGGTGGACGGCAACCGCATCGGTGTAACCGGACACAGCCAGGGCGGCGGCCTCACTGTCTCCACGGCGGCCCTGCGCCCCGAAATCAAGGCGGCGGCGGCCGGCGCGCCCTACCTGTGCGGCTACCTGGACGCCATCGAGCTGACCGACGCCTACCCCTACCAGGAAATCGCCGACTACCTGCGGCTGTATCCCGACAGTCGGGAGCAGGTGGAGAACACGCTGGCCTACTTTGACGGCATCAACCTGGCCCACCGCATCACTTGCCCCATCATCGTCAGCGTGGGCTTGCAGGACAGCACCTGCCCGCCGGAAACGGGCTTTGCCATGTTCGACAACATCGCCAGCGACGATAAGCAAATGTACGCCTACGACGGCCACGGCCACGACGCCAATAACCACGAACACGCTGCCATAGTGGACGCCTTTCTGGCGAAGCATCTGCAATCCTAACGAGCGTCCGCTACATGGTAGTGAAACAACCCATGCCAAAGTACGACGCTAAAGCCTTGCAGGTAGCCCGGGCAGTGCAGCAGCGCGAGCAGCCCGAGCTGACCATCCTTTTCGGCTCCCGATCCCGCGGCGACCACGATGAGGACTGGTCCGACATCGACATCATGCTGGTCACGGCCCGCGAATCCGACGCCACCGAGATGGCAGAGGCGAAAGAAGCCGCCAGGGCCGCCGTATCAGCCAACTATGGGCATCATGTACCCGTGCAACTGGTGTGGTGCACCCTTGACACCTTCCGCCACAACCGCCGCTACACCAACAGCCTGGAAACCAACGCGGTGCGAGATGGGATAATCATGCCCAAAGACCCCGAACGGTACGGTTCGTCTCACTGCGAAGACGCGGAAACCGAGTACGAATACGACTGGTCAACCTATGAGAACCGCCTAGAAGACGCCATGGAGCATCTCGAAGAGTTTCGGAGCCTGGTGGAACGAGGGCGCAGCGACCAGCTAATCGGCCTCCACGCGCAAGGGGCGCTGGAACACGGGATGAAAGCGTTGCTGGAAGCCCACCGCGCCCAATACCGATTTAGCCACGAAATCGGCGAACTCCTGGGCAACGTCCGCCACGTTGACCCGGCGATGGCGGAATTCAGCTTGTCCATCGATCCGGACATCTACAGCCGCTACGCCGGCCGCCGCGCTTACGTCAGGCCTCCAACGCCGATGATGCTCACCAACCAACCGGACTACCTGGTTCGCACCGTGGCCGACGCTCAACTCATCATCGAACGCGCCAGGATAGTCCGCTCGCGGGCATAGAGCCACGTCAACATCACCGACCTCCACGGACTGAACCACATGACCACACTAACCGGCGCCAAACCCAACGATTTCGATACCTACTGGCACGACGTGCTGGCGGAACTGGCCCGGTTTCCCGCCGCGCCGGAGGCGCAGGAAATCCCCTTGCGCTCCACCGATTTCGCCACGGCCTACGGCGTGCGGCTGTGACGTATGTAGACGTATGTAGAGGGAAAGCGCCATGATCGGCAGGATTTTGAAGTACAGCCTGATTACCGTGGCAGCCGCCGTTATCGCTTACGCGGGGCTGGCGGTGTATGGCGAAGTAACCCAGACCGAGGCCGCCAGGCTGTCCGGTTCAGTGCAGTTGGCCCAGAACCAGGCTGATAACATGAACCGTGCCTTACTGGATGTGGGTACGGTTGCCGCTGGTAAACCTGCGGGAAATGCCTTGGAGACTCAACCCCACAATGAGACACCTGACATCGCTAAGATTACCGATATCGATGCGCTCATGGAGCAGTGGGAACCTCGTTACGACGGCGCTAAACTTGCCTACGTAAAGTTCGAAGCGGCTATCAATAATGCCAAAGCCAGCGCCGCCGCCTATTTCGCAACCCAGCGGGCCCTGACCGAGCAGATCACCGATCCGCCCGCTCTTGCCCAGGCCCGCCAATATGATGAGAGAGACTTGGCTTTGTACCGTCAATGGGAGGCTCTGGCAGACTCTGCCCTGAACAATGCCCGAGCCATTGGAACGCGGCTGGATGACATGGATGCGCTCCTGCAGAAGTTGCAGTTGCGGGCGGATTTCGTTTTTGACGCCACATCCTTCCAGGAAGTACCCGCGGCCATACTTGAGTTGAACCAGGAGTTGAACGATTTTCGGGCTGCCAGCGAAACGATCAGGGCCACCACCGGATCTCCCTTTGAGGTCAAGTAGGGATGAGAGAATCGAGCCGAACCAGACAGCCCGGTAATCGTGACCAGACCCTAAACCGGGAACTGGTCACGTTGTTTATGCGGGTGGTAGCTTTCGTGGCTACGTTGATAACCTTGTGCGCGCTGGTCCTGCCGTGGGCAACGCTGGACGGCGCCGGGGTGGAGGTCAGCGGCATAGAGGCCATCGCGCTGCTAGCGTCTCCCATGCGGGAGTATCTGTACACCGTGTCTCCTATCCAGGCTGCGATCCTTACCACAGGGCCGGCGCTGGTGGGACTGCTGGCGATAGTCACCGGATACAACTACCAGCGGCGTAGGTCAATTTACTGGGCTCCGCCGGCGATGCTGGCGGTAACCGCAGCCATCGCATACGGCGCCACAGATCTGGTGAATGACGTAGGACGAGGCTTAATGGTGGTGATGGCGGTTTCAATCCTGCTGACGCTGCATCAATTTGCGATACGCGTTCAAGTCGCTCTGCGACGGAAGATGAAAATGCCCAAGGTTTACCGGACGCTGGCAGTAGTGACCGGCATGGGTCACTACCGCTGGACTGAAAGGTGACATGGGGCATTGATATGAAACTGACACTGACCGGCGAGGGGTGAAGCAGAGCCCATGTCACGCAGGAGGCGTCGGAGGAGAGACGGGCGGTTCGTTCCGGTGATGGCTGCCGTCCTGACCGGCCTCGCTGTTGCCGTCGTAGCCTACTGGTATCTCAACCCCGGCGTTGAATGGAAACTTCCCGAAGTCGTTGCAGACCGGCTTATACAACGGGGGGCGGAGCAACGGGTTCCTGAATCCTTCGCGGCAATCGAGGCAACAAGCGCTCCGCCCCCTGATGTGTTGACCAAGCCAACCGACCCTCCACCAGCATCTGGGCTGCCTCGCCAACTCCGCCAACTGGCACCGCAAGTCAACAGCGGTTCCCAGGAGGAGCGTCGCGCCAGAGCCGAGATGGAAGCGTCCAACAAGGTGTCGGAACTTGAATTCAAGGTCCACGCCGGCATCAACGCAGAACGCGCCAAAAACGGAAGCGCGCTCCTGGATTGGGATGACCGACTGGCTACAGTAGCCCGTGCCCACAGCGACGACATGACCAGCCGCGGCTACTTCAGCCACGACACGCCGGAAGGTCTGGGACCATCGGAACGCATCACCCGGTCGGGTTACAGTTGCTGGAAGGGCACCCATTATGGGGTAGCGGAAAACATTACCGTCGAGTTGGTCTCTGGAAGCTTGGAAAGCATTGCCAACGATGCAGTCGGCAGTTGGATGAACAGCTCCGGTCACCGGACCAATCTGCTGGGCCGACAATACGACCGGACGGGGATCGGAGCTTCCTTCGGGAGATGGCAGGGCTACCGAGCGGTGTACCTGACCCAAGTCTTCTGCTGACCTTTCCCAATACAAACTCAGCGCAGGCAATGTGCGATATACTTGCCATCAATCACCAACCCAACGGACTGACCTGCATGACCACACTAACCGGCGCCAAACCCAACGATTTCGATACCTACTGGCACGACGTGCTGGCGGAACTGGCCCGGTTTCCCGCCGCGCCGGAGGCGCAGGAAATCCCCTTGCGCTCCACCGATTTCGCCACGGCTTACGGCGTGCGGCTGACCTCCATCGGCCCCTACCGGATTTACGGTTACTTGAGCGTGCCGAATTACGACGGCCCCTTTCCGGCGCGCTATCACCTGCCCCGCTACGGCAGCGTGCAGGACCTGGTACCCCAGGGGCAGGCCAACGGCCAGCGCCGGGAACACGTGACCTTCGCTATCTGCGTGCGCGGGCAGCGCCTCGCCGACCAACCCTACGCCGCCGCTTTTCCCGGCCAACTTACCGACGGCATTGACGACCCGGCGACCTATGTGTACCGCGGCATCGTGGCCGACTGCGTTCGGGGACTGCAATATCTGGCCAGTCTTCCAGAGGTGGACGAAACACGCATAGCGGCCATCGGCAACGACCTGGCCGTGACCACGGCGGCCCTCTGCCCCCAGGTTACCCACCTGGTAGGCACGCCCACGTTGCTCTACGCCACCGCCGACCTGGCCCAGCGCACCAGCGCCTACCCGCTGGAGGAGATCAACGACTACCTGCGATTGCATCCCACCCGCCGTGAGGCCGCGCATCGCACGCTGTCCTACTTCGACTTGCGCTGGTTCGGCTCGCGGGTCAGCGCGGCGACATTGATGATGGCCGGCGCCGACGGCTCCGCCCTGCAAGCCGCCGCCCTGGAACCGCTGACCCAGGCCCTCCGCGGCGATACCACCATCCACAAAGCCGAGCATTCCGGCTACCGGGACGGTGTGTTCGCCGAGGAATGGCTGTCCCGACAGTTCGGAATGGCCGAGCCGAGTCTGCCGCCCCACTGGCAATAATCCGGGAATTAGTTACGCCATTCCCCTGGATTCCCGCTTTCGCGGGAATGACGGAGTGAGATTGTAAAGGTGAACCCATGCCCTACGTAACCCTCCCCGGCGTTGACCTGTGGTACGAGGACACCGGCGGCGACGGCATTCCGGTGATTTTCTGCCACGCCGCATCCGGAACTTGCGACGCCTGGGAACCCCAACTTCCGGCTTTCACCGCCGCCGGCTACCGCTGTGTTACTTACGACCGGCGCACCTGGGGCCGCTCCCGCAACACCGACGAGGCTCGGCAGCCGGGCTATCAGGACGAAGATCTGCACGGACTGGTGGAGCTCCTGGCCTTGGAACGGTTCCACCTGATTGGCACCGCCGCCGGCGGCATCACCGGCATCAGCTACTCGCTGTCCCATCCGGAGCGGGTGCGCAGCCTGGTGATCGCCAACACCATCGCCGGCATCCAGGACGCGGAATACCTGGAGGTGCAACACCGCCTGCGTCCGCCGGAAATCCAGAACCTGCCGGTGGAACTGCGCGAGCTTGGCCCATCCTACCGGGGCGCCGACCCGGCGGGCGCGGCGCGCTGGCTGGAGATCGAACTGGCCAGCCGCCCCTACGGGCCCGTCCCAACCCAACCCGTAAGCGAACCCATCACCTACACCCGCCTGGCAACCATGCAGGTACCCACGCTGGTCCTCTCTGGCAACGCCGATCTCCTATCCCCGCCGGCCCTGATGCGGATGCAGGCGGCGCACATCCCAACCTCCCGTTTCGCATCCCTGCCCGACGCCGGCCACGCCGGCCACTGGGAACGCCCGCAGGTCTGGAACGGGATGGTGCTGGAGTTCATCGGGCAGCATTAGGGCACGGCATCCGCAAGGGACCTTCGGCCTCACGCGTACCCACTTTGTCATTGCGAGGAGCGTAGTCCGCCTCTGGCGGATGGCAATATCGACGGGTGAGCGATGTTTGCTCCGGCGACGAGATTGCCACGCTGCGCTCGCAATGACAGTTTGCGGAAAGTGGGTACGCATGAGACCTTCGGCAAGTTGACACGCTGCCGCATTCTATCCAGAATGGCAGCAACAGTACGCGAGATTGAGAGGAGGATTGATATGACTCAAACCACAGCCTATTCCGTGGACGCATTCATCGACGACGTGCGCGAGATTTTTGACAGCACCCAGGATCCTTTGGCCCAGGCCTCGGGCGTCGCCCAGCACATGGAGCGCCTGCTGGCCACCCCCGGCTGGCTTGAAGAGCGGCTGGAACTCCCCGACGAGGGCGGGTTCGGACGCTATGACCTCCACCTGGACGAAGACTATGGTCACCCCGGCGGCGGTTTCTGGCTGATGGCGTCGGTGCAGCGGCCCGACCAGGACAACCTGCCCCACGACCACGGCGCGGCGTGGGTGGTGTACGGCGTCTATGACGGCGCCATCAAGCAGACCAAGTGGCGCTGGTTCTACCCCGGCGAAGGCGTGGACTCGGTGCAGATCCAGGAGACCGGCGACTTCGTCCAGAAGGACGGCAAGGTGGCCTTCTTCCTGCCTGGCGAAATCCACAACACCCTGAACGTAACCGGCAACCGCGCTGTGGTGGTGCGTCTCGAATCACAGAAGCTGGACCGCATCACCCGCTACCAGTACGACCCCGAAAAGGGCACCGTGGCGGTGATGGACCGCTAGGCTCGTTGCCAACGGTTGCCGCCGGCAATCGAGTTCTTGCGAGAGCGCCCCTCCCGGCTGAGGGGCGTTCCGATTTTCGGGCAGAGGGATGTCAGAAGCAGGATTTTCGGGATTTGACCGATTATCAGGATTTGGAATCGTCCGATAGCGGCGATTCACCCAATCCGGTGCATCCTATCAATCTGGTGAATCCTGCTTCTGACTATCCGCCAAACCGGGCCAGGCGTGAAATTAATTTGTCCGTACCTCGTTTCTGGTGTAGATTCTTACTTGCTGGCGCGGCAACCACCGTCCGTCACACCAACTCTCTTGCAACCTGACCCTGAAACATCTCAGTCCCGGAGGGAACTTAAATGCCGGACGCTCCCCTGTTTCCCGTTACCGTAGTCGGCAGCTGGCCGCGCTCTGCTGAGCTGATCCGCGCCTTGCGCCGCAAGGAAGCGGGCGAGATCTCCTACGACGAGTTCAGCTCCCTGGCCGACGGGGAGGTGCTGGACTGCATCCGCGCCCAGGAAGCGGCCGGAGTAGATATCATCAGCGACGGCGAGCAGCGCCGCGACAACTTCTACTCCTTCGCCGTGGACAAGCTCAACGGTATGCAGCTGATGAAGGTGTCGGAACTGCTGGATTATTCCTCCGACCGCGCCCGTATGGAAGAAGTGCTCCGCGCCCTGGACGTGCCGTCCTTCGCCATCAAAAGCCCCATCGTGATTGATACCATCAGCAAGCGGCACGGGCTGGCCCTGGACGAGTTGGCCTTTGTGAAGGAACACACCGACCGGGCCATCATGGTTCCTATTCCCGGCCCCTATATGCTCACCCGCTCGGGCTGGTTCGAAGGCTTGTCGGACAAAGCTTATCCCACTCCCGACGACCTGGCCAAAGACGTGGTTGAAATCCTGCGCGAGGAGATTATTGCTCTGCGCGACCACGGCTGCGACTTCGTGCAGCTGGACGAACCCACCCTCTCCCAGGTGGTGTTCGGAGAAGAGACCACCGAAACCTTCATGTGCGCCGCCCTACCCAACCGCCGCGACCCCACCGACGAGCTGGAGATGGCCGTCCGCCTGATGAACGAAACCCTGGACGGCATCGACGGCATCAAAACCGGCGTCCATGTCTGCCGGGGCAACTGGAGCAAGAAGGAAGAGGTGCTTCTCTCCGGCAACTACGGCCCCATGCTGCCCTACCTGACCCAGATGAACATCGACCGACTGGTGCTGGAGTGCGCCACCCCTCGCGCCGGCGAGATGGCAGTGTTCCAGGAATACGGCAACGAGAAGGAAATCGGCCTCGGCGTGGTCAACCCGCGCACCGACGATGTCGAGCCGGCCGAGCAGATCGTGGCGCGCGTCAAGGAACTGCTCCAGTACTTCGACCCCGACAAAATCTACCTCAATCCCGATTGCGGCTTCGGCACCTTCGCCGAGCGCAACGTCAACACCCACGACATGGCCGCCAAAAAGATGCAGGTCATCACCGACGCCGCGAAAATCCTGCGGGCGGAGTATAAATAGCCTGCCGCACCGCGCGAGGTTGCATCATGGTCGCACCAAATTACCAGGCCGCGAGTCGGAGACTGCTGGCCCAGAGCGTGGAGGAGCTGGCGCGGGGCGATGCCCAGCAGGCATCGGAAAAGGGTTGGGGCGCCGCCGCGCAGATGTTCAAAGCCATCGCCGAACGGCGCGGCTGGGAGCACCGGGGTCACCGGCAGATTCGCCGCGTGGCAAGCCGTCTGTCCGACGAAATCGGGGATCCTGAAATCCGTCGCCTGTACCGGGTAGCCAGCGATTTGCATACAAATTTCTACGAGGACATCGACACGCCCAACGATGTGGAAGCCGGCCTGGAGGACGTCCGACTCTTGCTGGACAAGTTGGAGCCACTAATGCAGGGGGCGCCCTGATGCGTGTGAGATGCCCTACCTGCGGCAACAACTTGAAACGGCGGAACGCTACCCGGCATCTGTTCGCCTGCGCGGAGCGAAATCGTTGCGGTGTATGCCCGCTGGATGATGAGGATTGCCCGCGAAGTTGGTACACCCTAGTGAGCGACATATACCGTGTCCACCCGGAGTTTGCGGACTGCGGGTAACGAGACTGCGGCTTTGGCTATAATCGCACGCAATGCCCAAAACAAAGAGGAGTAGATCATGGCGCAGCAAGAAGAAAACCTCAACGGCCTGCCCCGGGAGAAACTCGCCGAGGTGCTGGACTCCTTCCGGGACCCGGACGTTTTCAACGCAGTTACCGGCCCCTGGAAGTCCCGCATCGTCTGGCAGGACGGGATGCGCGCCCGCGCGTATATGCGGAACCACCAGGTGGACATGGACGAGCCGGGCGACCTGACCGCCACCGACGTGGCCGCCAGCGCCCACGAGCAACTGCTGTCCGCCGTCGGCAGCTGCATGACCGTCGGCTTCGTGGTCAATGCCACTAAGCAGGGCGTCCGCATCCACGACCTGGAAATCGCCGTAGAAGGCTACTTCGACAACATCCGCAAGTGGGCCGGTGTGGAGGACGAGGGCAACCCCGGCTACGGCCGCATCTCCGCCAAGTGCTTCGTCCGCGCCGACGCCGACGAGGACACCCTGAAGGAAATCTGGCGGCTCGCCGTGGAAGGCTCCCCCGTCACCCAGTCGGTGGTCAACTCCACGTCGGTGGAAACCGATTTCGAGATGGTGGGCTGATGGCGACCATAGTTTCCGCCGACTGGGTTGCCGACCACATCGGCCGGCCGGGGTATCTGCTGATAGATCCCCGGTCGGCCATGCGCTACTTGATGGGCCACCTGCGCGGCGCGGTCAGCATACCTTTCAAGAAACTGCAAGGGCCCGACGGACGCCTGGGGCCGCCCGAGCAACTGGCCGCCGCCTTCGGAGACGTCGGCCTGGGCGACGACGTGATCCCGGTACTCTACGACCACCAGGACGGGCGCAACGCCGCCATGGCCGCCTTCGTGCTGGAGTACCTGGGCCGGGACGACGTTCACATCATGGACCTGCTCTACGACGCCTGGAAGGACCAGGGCCGCGAGGTACTCTATCGTCCCGTCCCCACCGCGGCCAACGCCTTCACCGTCAGGCTCAACCCGTCGCTGCGGGCCACGTTGCAAGACGCCGTCAACCCGGGCAACGCCGTCCTGCTGGATACCCGCACCGCCGAGGAGTTCAACGGCGAGGCGGAAATGGACCGCCGCCCCGGCCATATCCCAGGCGCCATCCACGTACCTCACCTGGAAACGGCCGGCAGCGACGGCAAGCTGCTGATCGACGAGTTTGAGTTGCGCGACCGGCTGGGCTTCGCCGGAATCGCCAACAATGATTCGGTCATCGCCTACTGTCGCAGCGGGGTGCGCGCCTCCGTCGCCTGGCTGGCCTTGCGACAGGCCGGCTACGACGTCCGTCTCTACGAGGGATCCTACGCCGAGTGGATGGACAGCGACCAGCCCGTGGAGATCTGAACAAACCATTATTGCCATCGGCTTGCGGAGGGAACGTCATGCCGGAACTGGAAATCATCATGGGCGGCTACTCCATCAACACCGACCAGACCCGCCTGGGCCTGTGTACCGTCACCCTCATTCGCGGCGAGGCGCTGTCCATTGTGGATGTGGCCCACTTCGGCCGGCGCAATATGCTGGTTGACGAACTGGCCGCGCAGGGCATCTCCACCGACGACATCGGGCGCGTCATCCTGACCCACGCTCACTGGGACCACTCCCAGAATACCGACCTGTTCCCCAACGCTGAGATCGTCATCCACGCCGACGAGCTGGAATACAGCCGCAACCCCCGCGAGGGCGACCTGGCCACCGCCCGCTACTTCGCCGACACCTTCATGCAGCAGAAGGTCAACGCCGTCAGCGGCGAGACCGAGCTGGAACCCGGCGTCCGCCTCATCGAAACCCCCGGCCACACCAAGGGCCACATCAGCGTCGTGGTGGAAACCGAGGGTGGCACGGTATGTATCGGCGGCGACGCCATGTCCGACGCCGGCGCCATCGGTCGCGGCGCTCCGGCCATCATCTTCTGGAGCGAGGCCGACGCCCGGGCCAGCATCCAAAAGATTGTCGCCGCCGCCAACACCATCTACCCGGGACACGACCGCCCCTTCCGTATCGAGGCCAACGGCGACATCACCTACCTGGCCGAATCGCCCACCCTGGAAATCAGCGGCGTCCTCCACTACGCCAGCGGCGCGGTAACTGTCACGCTGGGCCGCGCCGACCATCCCGGCACCACCGTCATGCCCAGCGCCATCGACTACCAGGGCGGCGGCCACAACCACCCGGGACACTGCTGACGCCGCCGGGCCGGAATCCCACCGGGAGGTTACGTAATGACCACTGCCACCGCCGTTGCCGCCCCGCCTCAGACCGTTCCCATGCGCCGCCGGTTCACGGTGGACGAGTACTTCGCCTTGGCAGAAGCCGGCATCCTGCACAAAGATGAGCGCATTGAGTTGATCGACGGAGAGATAATTGTCATGTCGCCTATAAACGACCCACACCGGCAATCCGTCAACTGGGTCAGTCTGTTGCTCATCGAAGCCTTTGCGCGCCGCGCGATGGTGCAGGTGCAAGCGACCATCCGGTTGAATGACAACACGGCCCCGGAACCGGACATCGCCGTTATCCGATTCCGCACAATTAACGACCTCGTCACGGTAACTCCGGAGGAAATCTATTTCCTGGTTGAAGTCGCCGACAGTTCTCTCGCTTTCGACCGCGAAACCAAGCTGCCCAGGTACGCCGCCGCCGGCATTCCCGAAGTATGGGTTGCCAACCTGGTGAACCGGAGGGTTGAAGTCCATGCCGACCCGGTGGACGGTGTGTACCGGAGCGTGCGGATTATCTACGCCGGCGCTACCGTCAGCCCGCAAGCCTTTCCAGACATAACGCTGGCCGTCAGCGACTTCCTGCCCGGCTAATCGTCAGAAGCAGGATTTGCCGGATTTGGAGGGATTGACAGGATTGGGGTGGCCACTTCACCAACGTTTCCAATCCTGGTAATCCAATAAATCCCGAAAATCCTGCTTCTGACAATTCCCAGGAGATGGACAGCCACTATCGGGCAACCACTGTGCGCGCCGTAATCTTCGATTGGGACCTCACCCTCTGGAACAGCTGGGGTATCCACCTCATGCTGATGGAGCGCGCCGCCGGCGACCTGGGCCGGACGCCACCCACCGCCGAGCAGGTCGCCACCGAGTTTCACCGTCCCTTCCGCCAGCATCTCCTCTGGTTCCTGGGCAGCCATCCCGACGCCGAGGGCGAGCTGGACGCGATCCTGGACACGTACCTCGGCCACTATCACGGCAACGTCGGCCTCCGCAATTATCTGTTCCCCGGCGCGGCCAGCCTGCTCCGCGGTCTGCATCGCCGCGGCATCCGCATCGGCATTTTCTCCGACAAGATACCCTACTTCGGCGATGGGGAACTGGCGCAGTCCGGCCTGGCCCCGCTGGTGGAGTACGCCGATTTCAAGACCGACGACCGGCCCTACAAGCCGGCCCCCGACGGCCTACTGCGCGTCCTGAACGCCATGGACCTGGCGCCGGAGGATGTCATGTACGTGGGCGACGGCCCCCAGGACGTCATCTGCGCCCACCGCGTCGGGGTCGTGTCCGCCGCCGCCATGTGGGCCACTATCGACCGCGACGCCCTGCTGGCGCAGCGGCCGGAATATCGCCTGCATCGTCCCCACCAGGTCATGGCGGTGGTGGCCGAGGCCAACGGCTACGCCGAAACCGACCCCTGGCGTCGTCATCTGCCCTGGCCCTGGCGTCCCGACGCCGATAACCCCGCCGACGACCAGGACGACACCACCAGCGGCGTACTAGCCGACTACGCCGAGTCGCCCCGGGCCAACTGGCAATTCTGGCCCCACTTGGATGGCTGGCAGGGTCGCAGCGCAGAGCTGGCCGTAACGCCGGAAGTGGCGAACCCCATCGCGCCGTTGAGCCTGCGTGGCTCCACGACCACGGATTGATTGACGATGGAGCCTCAAAAAACAATCATCATCATCGCCGGCCCCAACGGCGCCGGCAAGACTACCTTCGCCAGGGAGTTCCTGCCCAACGAGGCGGGTTGTCCCACCTTCGTCAACGCTGACCTGATTGCGGAAGGGTTGAACCCATTGCAGCCGGAGCGCGAAGCCGTCGCCGCCGGCAGGATGATGCTGGAAATGATCCGCCGGTACGTCAGCGAAGGCCGCAGTTTCGCCTTTGAGACCACCCTGAGCGGGCGAACCTATGCTAGTATGATCCCACGCTGGCAAGAGCAGGGCTACCGGGTCAGGCTGTACTTCCTGCGCCTGCCGTCGCCGGAGATTGCCATCGCTCGGGTCAGGCAACGGGTCTCGACAGGGGGACACAACATACCGGAAGAGGTAATTCGCCGCCGGTTCGCTGGCGGCTTGAAGAATTTCGAGACCATCTATCAGGGTATGGTAGATGAATGGAGACTTTACGACAGCACAAGCCCTACCCCGGTGGAGATAGCAAGGAGCAGTGACCATGACCACGCTGTATGAAATTTCGCAACAGCGCGAGCAAGAAGAGCAGCGGCCCTACGACCCCTACACCGACGGCGCCCTCGAAGCCTTAAAACGCGCCGCCATAAAAGCCCGTCGCCGCAACATCGCCCTTCTTGGTTCCGTCGTCACCTGGCGCGACGGCAAGGTTGTGTACGATACCGAACCTTGACGGCGTTCGATCTCACCACGCAAATATATCTGCCACCGGGCAGGCAAAGCCCGGCAACAGCGGTTCGCAAGTCAGGGTATCTTCCATCCCGAAACGCTGCACCGTGCCATCGGCATGATGAGCGACAATTTCCTGCGTGGCAATATATGCTACCAGCACCAGACGGACGCCGGCATCCAGCCACATCTGGGCCCTCCGGGACGCTGCGGCTTCTCCACCGTCCGGTGAAATGACCTCCACCACCAAGGCCGGAACCATTCCTGGCACGTAGCCCCGTGCCGGTGGCGGATCCGGAATGAGATCGAGGGAGATGAGCGCATAGTCGGCGGCGCGCACGGTATCGGGATTTTGTTCCAGATATGCCGACGCCTCCGGCCCGCCGATGAAGCCCAAGCCGCGCTCATCAACAAAGTTCCCCATCCGGCGGCCAATGCGGTCGGTGACAATGGTGTGCATTAAACCCGGCGGCGGCATCTTGATCAGCTCTCCCCGGACGAGTTCATAACGGTAGCCATCGTCCGGCGGCATATCCAGCAACTCGTCAGCTGTCAGCAGTTTTCTCGCAGTAGTCATAACCATACCTCACCAGGAACAATTATAGGATCTCCCCGCCGCCGTCCGCCAGCATCGCCCCCCGCAGCAGCGGCGCCGGCGGCGCGCCCCAGGATAGGGCGGCGTCGTGGAACCGGCGGAGGCTGTAGGCCGGGCCTTCCTGCCGTCGCCAGTCCTGGCGCAGTTTGAGGAGCATGAGCTTGCCCAGGGTGTAGTTGAGGTAGCCGGGATCGAAGGTGCCGCGCAGGGCTTCGCGTCGGGCCGGATGTTCTTCCATGTAGGCGTGGGCCTGGAAGAACTGCGTCGCCTCGTCCGCCGTCATCCCCTGGGTGTGCACCCCCAGGGAGCACAGGTAGCGGCAGTTGCGGACCAATGCCTCCAGCAATTGGGTCAGCCACAGGGCCGGCTCGTCGCGCCCGTACTCCGTTTCCAGCATCATCTCTTCGGCGTAGTGCGCCCAGCCCTCGGTGAAGGCGTAGGACGTGGCCACCCGGCTGATGAGCGGCAAGCCCCGTCGCTGGCCGGCCCGTCCGTAGCGGTTGTGCAGGTTGTGGACGTAGTGGCCGGGATATACCTCGTGGATGCTGATGATTTTCAGGGTGTGGTAGTTGAAGTTGGACAGCCATTCCTCCTGCTGGCGGGGCGTCCAGTCCGGCTCCACCGGCGTTACGTAGTAGAACGCCTCGGTAGCGACTTCCTCCAACCCGCCGGGCGAGTCCATGGCGGCGAAGGCGTAGCGCATATAGGACGGCGTTTCGGTGACCTGGCAGCGTTCCTCCGAGGGCAATCCGATGATGTCGTGGTCGATCAACGCCTGCCGGATGTCCTCCAGCAGAGCCCGCGTGTCCGGTATCAGCCCCTCGGCGGTGGGATGGTTGGCGCTGACCATCGCCACGGCCTCCCGCACCGACTTGCCCGGAGCGCCTATCTGGGACAAAAATCGGGCCGCCGCCTCATCCAGCCGCCGCAGGTTCTGCTCCAGGTTGGCCTGCCCGATGGACAGCACGTCAGCCAAGGGCGTGTTCACCCCCTCGCCGACTTCCAGCATCCGCCGGTACAGCTCCGACCCGATGGCGAAGTCGGGGCGGGTCTGCCTGGCCTGCAATCGTTCCGCGAACTCCACGACGGCGACGGCGGCGGTCTCCCGCGCCGCGTCAAACTCGGCGGCCACGTCGGGCGCGATGCCGGCGCACTCGGCGGACGCCACCGCCAGCCCGGTGCGATAGAAGGACGCCATCCCCCGGTAGGCTTCCACGGCCATGTCGCGTATCGGCTCGCCCAGCTCCGGCTCGGTCAGCCCGTCCAGGGTCGCCAGGAAGTCGGGAGCCTGCCGCAGTACCGCCGTGGCGGCCCGCAACCGCTCCGGCAATGGCGCGTAATCCCGCTGCACGTAGCTGCCCACGCCCAGGTAGCCCACCTGTCGCTGCGGGTTGTTGCGCAGCGTCCGCATCTCCTCCAGGTTGAACAGCTCCCGCCGCAAAAACATTTCCAGCAGGCTGCGGGAAAGGCGGTCCATGCGAGCGTCGTCATCATTCGCCCCCACCGCGCCGTCATCATCCGCCGGCAACGACGACAGCTGCGCTAACGATTGGTGCAGCTCCTCGATGCGACGGCGGACGCGGCCGGCAGAGAAGTCGGGCAACCGCCCGTCATACTCGTGCCGGCCGATGCGGCTGCCCGAGGTGGGCAGAAACTCCCAATGCTCGCGTATCGCCCGTTCCGCCAGGGCGTCAACTGCTTGGTTCATTTTCGCATCTAACCTCTTCTTGACGGGGTTCAGGTTAGCGATGGTTCCGTCGCCTCATTCCAGCCGGGAATGTACCGCTCGACGATTTCGGCGTCCGTTGGGAAAGTCAGCCAATTCGAGCTCGGTTGAACCAGACAGTCGAATTCCCCCGCTGCCGGGTGGCCGTTGATTGCGCCTTCCGCGACGAGGATGTTCAACCGGAGCGGCTCGTGGCTCAGGATACGGGACGAGTAGAACAGTATCATCACGCTTTCCACTTCGTCGGTGTCAGGATGGAGTCGGGCGATTACACCGTCCGCAATGTCATCTTCATCCTGCCCCGGATAAGGCGGGCATTTCTCAATGTACATGATGTTGCCGGCCACGTCGTACTCGAATATCAACGTCGTTGCCATATAGTTTCTCCTCTCTGCAACCTCCGGGTCACGAACGCGGTGATTATCCAATTACGGCCCGGATGATTAACTACCGCTACCATGGCGTACTTGTCCAGGTCGCAGAACCAGCGGTGGAACAAGATAGTGTCATCGCCGGCCGCTCTGCGCAAGATCAGGTCCGGGTCTGCCAGCGTAGCGGCGATGTAGTCAGGCCGGTTCAGAAGCAGATGGGGATGCTTTTCTGCAATGTGCCGTGCCGACCGATGCGGCTGCCGGCGGTGGGCAGAAACTCCCAATGCTCGCGGATGGTCCGTTCCGCCAGGGCGTCAACTGCTTGGTTCATGGCGCTTTCTCTTGGGCTCGTCTCCGTTGGCAACAAATCTCACCAGCCCGAATGACCGATAACTTCCCTTATGCGATGTCTGTTCTCGACTTGCCGTTCTACAAGTTCGGTAGAAACGGCCAGAGCATCGCCGATTTGCTCCGTTGTCCAACCGCCTTCACGCATATCCAACACACGCTCCACCGGCGCTAACGCCTCAGCAGCGAAGGCGCGGGTCATTGCTTGACGCTCTGCAACTTGTAAGCCATTAACCACCGATGCCTTGCCTTTCGGAAAACAAACGGCATCGCCGACGGCACGGTAAAAAGAGAAGTTGTCAGAAGGACCGTCCGGATATTTCCCGTCACGGAGATAAACGTAGAACCCACCCGAACGGTTGACGACAGCAGAAAGACCGGCAAGGCCCGGTGCACGTTCAAAGCCCGAGTTGCCCAGCCGCGTGACCAGCCCGGACACTCCACCTATATCATCTTCGCCAGTCAATCCCAAAGCCTCTCTGAAAGCGCCGGCGCATCGATAGCCGACGGCCCAAGGCCGTTCCGCAGGCCTCCTGATGCGACGGGAGACATCAACCTCATCACATACTTCACTCAATCCCGGCAGAAAATATGTATTGGATTTGCTGGCTAACACGCCGGACAGTGCGGTGGTCTGAAAGGCGCGGCGCTCTCTGCTCAGATTCCGCGCTCCGGCAAGGTAATCGATCAGCGCGGCATCCTCAAGCAACTGGCCGGCGGACTCGATGAAAGCGGCGTCCGCATCGTCAATACGATAGGGGTCAACTCCTAAAGCGCCGGCAGCTTCACAGAAAGCCCGTTCCTCAGGGTGATTCCGAGAGGCGGAAACCAGTGACCACTGCAACTCGACCTCGGCCTCTCTGACGCCACCCATATGCAGCAGGTTTATCACCTGTTGCACAAAGCCGGCGAGTTCCGTTTCAGCATCGGCGCGTGACAACAGCTCGCTACCGACCGGCCAAAAGCGCAAACCGGGATTTTCACAATGCAGGGCATCACCAAAAACCTCAAAATGCGAACCGTCACAGCTGAAGCTCAGGCAAGGCAAGATATACCCGGTCCGGTACGGCAGAATCGAATGTCGGCGATCGCGCCCTCCAAATATTGCCCACCAGTCGCTGGCGATACCTTCGGCGAGATACACCGCAGCGACGCGGACCCACTCGTAGTGAGAACCGTCTCGATCATCCCAGAACGAACAGGCATTGGAGCCGGCTACCTCAATGCGCAGATCGCACATCGTGGCGCGTTCCTCAATGGACGCGTTCAGCGACTTGCTTACCGGTTCAACCGAAAATCGCATCCCGTTCCTCCCTTGATATAGGCCAGCCTTTGTACTCTCCCAACTGGTCGGTTACACGCAGTCCCATCCAAACTTGACCGTCCGCCTCATACCAAATCTTCTTGGGAAACCGCTGGTCGGACTGCTGAAAAATGCACTGCCCAGCCTGTATAGCTGCCTGCACCCACGTTATTGCGCGGTCACGGTCTTCCTCACCTACGAGCGGACATACGGTCGTCGTTTGCTTGCCAGGGCGGCCAAGCCGACCTCCCGGCAATTGACGGGCCATCCCAATGCCGCCCCACCAACGGCGCTCTTTGTGCTCCGGACTGCCCGCGTAGGTTGCAGTTGCGGCCAATGTTGCCAATTCGGCATCGGAGCGTCGCCTGACCGATGTTTGCTTGGGACGACGCATCGCATGAACCCAGCACCAAATTAGGGCGTTCAAACACCCTGAGGCAACCCTCCGGGTTCCTGCCTTTACGCAATCAGCTCGCTGATGAGGAACTTGGGGTTGATGTCGGTGAAGTTCTTCACGTCGCCGACCAGCTCGCGGCCGTGGGTTTTGAAGCCCTCGTGAACGCCGTCCACGTCGTTGAAGAAGAGGTAGCCGACGGCGGTGTATATCGGCGGCGCGTTGGGGTCGGTGTCGGAGATGCCCCGCTCGACGTTGTAGTAGCGCATCCCGAAGGTGGTCAGCCGTTCCTGCACCAGCGGCATATGCGTGTTCACGTAGTAGTCGAAGTCGAAGGACTTTCCTTCCTCGTTGTCGTAGAAAACGGTTACCTTGATCATTGTTGTCGCTCCTTGGGTGTAGGGGCGAATAATTATTCGCCCCTACGGGTGATGGTCAGTGATATACGTTGGCGCCGGCTCCGCCGCCGGCGGCGATGGTTTCGCCGCTGATGGCGATGCTGCGCGGCGAGGCGAAAAAGGCCACTACCCAGGCCAGTTCTTCGGCATCGACGATGCGTTTCGTGGAGTTGCCGGCGGCGGCGCGACGCTCGATTTCCTCCACCGTTACGCCTTCCCGCGCCGCCTGCTCGGCGTACATCGGGCCGCTGCGCTCGGTGCGCGTGGTTCCCGGATGCACCAGGTTGACGCAGACGCCGTGACCGCCCAGTTCTTCGGCCAGGTACTTGGTGAGGTTGGACAGGCCGGAGTTGCGCACGCCGGCGCTGAGGTTGCCGGCCGCCCGCCGCGCCGACAGGCCGCCCACGTTCACGATGCGGCCCCAGCCCTGCCGCTGCATATAGGGCGCGACGGCCCGGGCGCAGCGCAGGTAGCCCATCACCTTGGTGTCCAGGTCCAGCATCACGTCTTCGTCGCGGATTTCGTCCAGCGCGCCGCGGGCCAGGCCGCCCGGCGCGGCGGCGTTGTTCACCAGGATGTCAATGCGTCCGCCCAGGGCCGCGGCGGCCTGGGCCACCATGGCGTTGACCTGCTCCGTGCTGGTCATGTCGCAGACGATGGGCGTGACCGACCCGCCGGTGGCGCCGGCGACGTCTTCCGCCGACTCGGCCAGCGTGTCGGCGTACCGGCCGGTGATGACCACGCGGCACCCGTCCGCGGCCAGCACGCGGGCCACCGCTTTGCCGATGCCCCGGCTGCCGCCGGTTACGATTGCGGTCTTACCGTCAAGTTGCAAATCCATACGCGGAAAGCCTCCCGCTCAAATTGACGGCATTGTACAACACCCACGACCCACACGCTGGAATGTTTGTAGGGGCGAATGATTATTCGCCCCTACGGTGACCTGGCCGATGTCAAACCGCTACTATGCAACCTGCACCGTGGCGCCGGCGTCTTCCAGCTTGCCCTTGATGTTGTCGGCCTCTTCCTTGTTCACGCCCTCGCGGACGCGGGCCGGGGCCGATTCCACCAGTTCTTTGGCTTCGCGCAGGCCCAGGTCGGTGACCTCGCGCACGGCCTTGATGACGTTGATCTTGTTGGCGCCGAAGTCGGCCAAGGTGATGGTGAACTCGGTCTGCTCCTCGGCGGCGGCGGACGGAGCGTCGTCGGTGACCACGCCGGCGGCCGGAGCGGCGGCGACCGCCATGGGAGCGGCGGCGGAGATGCCGAACTCTTCCTCGATAGCCTTGACCAGGTCGGCCAGGTCCATCACGCTCATGTCCTTGATTGCGTCCAATACTTCCTGATTCACTGCCATGGTTAAGCCTCCTGATTGTCGCTCGCGTTTCTGTGATTCTCCCTCTCCCTAGACAGGAGAGGGCTGGGGTGAGGGTGTTTCTTTCCTACTCTGCCGCTTCTGCCGGCTGCAACTGGTCCATGCGGGCTTGCAGCACGTAGGCGAGGCTGCGGATGGTGCCGTTGAGCACGCTCATCAGGCCGTACAGGGGCGACTGCATATTGCCCAGCAGCTGGGCTACCAGGACTGGACGCGGCGGCAGGGCGGCGAGACGGGATACCGCGTCGGCTTGCATCGCGTCGCCCTGGCCGATCACGGCGCCGTGGATGGACAACCCGCCGGCGCTGGCGTTGGCGGCGGCGTTCACCGCCTTGGCGATGAGGGCCGCGTCGTCGTAACCCACTGCAATAGCCGTCTGGCCGGTGATGATGTCCTTGAGCTGGGGCACCGCGGCGGCGTCGGCGGCCAGGTTGAGCAGGTTGTTCTTGATGACGACGAACTCAACGCCGCCTTCCCGCATCCGCCGGCGCAAGTCCACCATCTGGTTGGCGTTCATGCCGCTGTAGCCGGTGGAGACGACGATGGAACTGCGTTCCAGCTTGTCCTTCAGCTCGGCCACCCGGTCCACTTTTTCCTGAGTTGGCAAGGTTTCACTCCTGATGAATCGCCGTGAGGCAAAAAACTGCCCGCGCCTCGAGACAAAGGGCGCGGGTTACGTGGCACGGCGGACGGAATCGTCGCCGGCGTCAACTAACCTTCGGGCCACCGGACGTATCCGGCGGGTTTCGCCTCGGCGGGCGGCGGCTGGCCGCCATTATTCCCGGTGGGTACCCGCTGTCTCAAGCGCATATGGTTGATATTCGATTGTCGATACAGCCTAGCATCCTTTGCGCCAGAACGCAACGGGCATGGCGTCGCTCAGCAGGGTCTTTCGGTTGTCATTGCGAGGAGCGTAGTCCGCCCCTGGCGGATGGCAACCTCGTCGTTGCAACGACCCGTTTGTGGTTAGCCGCCAGCGCCTCGACGAGATTGCTTCGCTACGCTCGCAATGACAAATATGAAAACCGAAAGGCCCTGCGTCGCTCAGTCAGCGGGATTGCCGCGTGGTTCGGTTCGACCGGCTCGCCAGGAGCGGCGGCGCGGTAGTTGTTGGGGTTTTCCTCCTTTGGTTGATCGGTGGTTTGGTTGGTTGGCTGATTTCGGGTTCGGGGGTTCGGGTTGTCGGCGCTACGGCCAGAGAGCGTGGTTGCGAATTGAACTCCTAGGTTTGCGCGTGCTGACCGCCCCATGCCCGGCCCCGCCTGGATTCCGGTACGCCAAAGGCGCATCTTCGACACGCCAAAGGCGCATCTTCGACACGCCACAGGCGTATCTTCGACACGCACAGGCGCGTCTGCGACTTGCGCCGGAATGACCCCGTGTCAAGCACGGGGCAGGCTGGGGGCAGAGGGCGACCCTCGCGCAGCGGTGGTGAGACCCGCCGTACTGGTCTATGCGGTACCGGGGATATTACCGGCCTTTGCGATAGCCAGCGGTGCAATGGGATCCGACGTGCTGTCCGCCACAGGCGCATCTGCGACCATGTACGGTGACAGCGGTTGGCCGTGATTACCCGAACCCTGTGAACCCGATATTCAGATGTTGGTTGGCGCCTGGCGTCGGGCGTTGGGCCGTGGCCTTGAGCTTGCCGCCCGACTGATAGGTATAGTGTAGGGAACGGATGTGCGGTTGCGCAAGGGGCGGGTGTCATCTGGTAGCGTTGCAATTTAGGTGGTTCAGTTTTACGGCAATGCATTCGAGCGGCCAAAACTGCTGCTGCGCCAACGAGATTGCCACGCTGCGCTCGCAATGACAAAGACCAAACCACCTAAAACGGAACGCTACCGTGTCATCTTATGCGTACCCACTTTGTCATCACGAGGAGCGCAGTCCGCCACAGGCGGATGGCGATCTCGTTCCGGGAGCGACGTCCGTTACCGCGACGAGATTGCCGCGCTGCGCTCGCAATGACAGTTTGGGGAAGATTGCCGCGCTGCGCTCGCAATGACAGTTTGCGGAAAGTGGGTACGCATGAGGCGGGTGTCACTTCGTGGGCGCCGGCTTTTGGGGATCGTCAGAAGTCAGAAGCAGGATGGTCCGGATTTGAAGGATTGGCAGGATTGGGGCCGCGCTACAGCTGAGATTGTCCTAACCCCGTCAAATCCGGCGCATCCGGGCAATCCTGCTTCTGACGATCCCTCCTTACAAAGGTGGGCACGAGCAGGCGTGGCGTCTCCCTCACGCGTACCCACTTTCCGGGGGCGGAATGTCAGAAGCAGGATCCCGGATTTGACGGATTATCAGGATAGGAGTTACGCACTTGAAATGCCTCAACACCGTCATTCCGGCGAAAGCCGGAGTCCATAGGCCGTACCATGAACGCATCGGCGACGTAGCTAACGAATTCGCGCACTGGATTCCGGCTTTCGCCGGAATGACGGAAGTGAAGGTGTCCAACTGCGTAAGTCCTATCAGGATTGAGATCATCCGACGGCAGCGTCGCACCCAATCCGGCACATCCTGTAAATCCGGTAAATCCTGCTTCTGACAAGCTACCAAGAGGAGCGAAGTGCGCCGCTGGCGGATGGCGATCTCGTTCCAGGAGCGACGTTCGTTACCTCGACGAGATTGCCGCGCTGCGCTCGCAATGACAGTTTGGGGAAAGTGGGTACGCGTGAGGGCCAGGACGATTGCAAAGTCCTTGTACCTCTGCTCATGGTGAGCCTGTCGAACCATGCACTACTCTGGTCAAGCCATCCTTCGACAAGCTCAGGATGAGCGGATCAGGAGGTTCCGCCGACTTTGCAATCGTCCTGGTGTGAGGGCGTCTCCCTATTGCAAGCGGCGCGTTGAGATGATATTATTGGAATATACGATAAACAATATTTCTTATCAGGATGTGGCGGATGCCACAAATACAGGAAACCGGCCGCGGTCATGCGGCGGACAGGAGGCAAGGAGGTAAGGATCATGGCGCTGTGCCACAACATAATCGTTCCCCTGGACGGGTCGAAACTGTCGGCCCAGGCGCTGCCGGCGGCCCGGCTGATGGCCAACGCCACCCGCGCGCCGGTCACCCTGCTGCGGTCTTTCGGGCCGCTCCCCCACTGGCAGAGCGACGTTAAACACGGTCGCTTCAGCGCCGCCATGGCCGCCGGCGAGCGCGACCGCGCCCGGGCCGACCTGACCCGCGTCAAGCAACGCATGGAGCATTGGGGCGTCGAGCCACCGATATTCGTTGAAGCGCACGAGGGGCCGGCCCACGAGGTCATCGTCAACTTCGCCAACCGCGACCCCGACGCCATGATTGTGATGTCAACTCACGGGCGCGGCGGGATCTCCCGTATGCTGACGGGCAGCGTGACCGCCCGGGTAGTGCGGGCGGTCAGCAACCCCACGCTCATCGTGCGCTGCAACAAGAATGACTGCCCGGTGACGCCCCAGCGCTTCGACAACATCATCGTCCCGCTGGACGGCTCCAGCTTCTCCGAGAACGCGTTGCCCTACGCCGGGGAGCTGGCGACGGCTTTCGGCGCGCGGGTTACGCTGTTCCGCGCCACGCCGGGGGCGGAGCATTTCCGCAATCATACCGAATGGTCTCCCACCCACGGTGGACCCGGGTTCGGCAACGACGACCCGGTCAAGCTGTCAGCCAATCTGGCGGAGGCTTCCAACGAGTACCTGTGGCGGAAGGCGGACGCGCTCAAGGCCGGGTTCCCCATATTCGACGTGACCGTGCAGCATTCCCTGAGAGACCCGTCCAGCGCCATACTGAGCATGGTGGATCGGATGGACAACAGCCTGGTGGTGATGGCGACCCACGGCCGGCGGGCGATGGGTCGCGCCTTGTTCGGCAGCGTGGCCGACCGGGTGGTGCGCCGCTCCGGGTCGCCGACGCTGCTGGTTCGCGGTCCGATGCCGATTGCGGCGGCGGTAACGGCAGGGGAGTTCCGGGAAGGTCGAGGGCTGGCCCAGGCGGCGCCGGTCGGCTGATCCTGGCCTACCGCCTACCCACCAACCAACCAAGGGAGGAACGTCAGAAGCAGGAGGGGCGGGATTTGAAGGATTTACCAGGATTGGAGCCGCGCAACGGCAGAGAGCTCCACGATCCGGTCAATCCGGCCAAATCCGGCGAATCCTGCTTCTGGCTACACCCCGGCCGGAATGTGGGTGCGGGTCGGTAGCGTTGCAATTTAGACGGTTTCCCTTCGTAGCGTAGGGGCGAATAATTATTCGCCCCTACACGCACGGGCAACTGGATTTTGCCAAATTAAACCACCTAAAACGGAACGCTACCGCGGGTACGGGTAACGTTGCAATTTAGGTGGTTCAGTTTTCCGGCAACGCATTCGAGTGGCTAAAGCTGCTGCCAGGCCAACGAGATTGCCACCCCCGTATCAAGTACGGGGTCGCAATGACAAAAACCAAACCACCTAAAACGGAACGCTACCGCGGGTACGGGTAACGTTGCAATTTAGGTGGTTCAGTTTTCCGGCAACGCATTCGAGTGGCTAAAGCTGCTGCCAGGCCAACGAGATTGCCACCCCCGTATCAAGTACGGGGTCGCAATGACAAAAACCAAACCACCTAAAACGGAACGCTACCGCGGGTACGGGTAACGTTGCAATTTAGGTGGTTCAGTTTTCCGGCAACGCATTCGAGTGGCTAAAGCTGCTGCCAGGCCAACGAGATTGCCACCCCCGTATCAAGTACGGGGTCGCAATGACAAAAACCAAACCACCTAAAACGGAACGCTACCGCGGGTACGCGTGAGCCGGCAAGGGCATTGCGGCCTGGGTTATAATGCCCGGCGGTTTTCATTCCGGGCCGGACTGCGGGGAGACATGATGGCAAAGGCCGCGGAACATATGCCTTCGGGAGCATTATGGCAGGATGCAGCCGTAACGCCGCCGGAGCGGGCCGCCCTGCTGGGCCAGCAGCCCCTGGTGCTGTGGTTCACCGGGTTTTCCGGGGCGGGCAAGAGCGCGCTGTCCGGCTGGCTGTCACGGCGACTGCACGATGACGGGTTGCTGACCTACGTGCTGGAAGGCGACAATCTGCGCCATGGCCTGAACGACGATCTGGGGTTCAGCATCGCGGACCGGCGGGAAAACGTGCGCCGGCTGGCTCACGTCGCCAGCCTGATGTACCAGGCCGGGCTGATTACGCTGGTGGCCTGCATCTCGCCGTTCCAGGCGGAGCGGGATTTTGCCCGCTCGTTGGTGCCCAGAGGCAGATTTGTGGAGGTATTCGTTGACACGCCGCTGGCGCTGTGCGAGGAACGCGACACCAAAGGGCTGTACCGACGGGCCAGATTGGGCGAAATCAGCGACTTCACCGGCATTGACTCCCCTTACGAAAGGCCGTCCAACCCGGAGATAAGCATTGCAACCGTCAACCGCGCCGTGAAAGAATGCGGGGCAGAGTTGATGGCGTATCTGCGCCGGCGGGAGTTATTGACATGGCCAGCCCGCGACTGACCGACAACCGGGCGCTCCGGAGCGACGGCGTTTCCCGCAGCGGGTACACGCCGGGGGCGTCGGCGCGGGTCGGTTCTTTCAGCTCCGGGGCCAACAGCTTCCTGGCGACGGGGCGTTTGTCGCTGGCGTTGGAGCTTGGCTTGCGGTACGGCGTGGACAGGAAGTTCCTGCCCCGCTACCTGGGGATACTGGCTACGGATGTCATCTTTGCGCCGCTACGGTTCTGGCAGAGCGTGGCTTACGGCGGGCGCATCCGGCGGGCGGAGCTGCACCCCGAGCCGCTGTTTCTGCTGGGGTTCTGGCGCTCCGGCACCACGCTGCTGCACAACCTGCTGTCCATGGATCCGCAGTGGGGCTTCGTCAACACTTATCAGGCCGCCATGCCGGACTTGTTCCTGGCCGGCCAGCGGCGGGTGCGGCGGATGATCGAGGCCAAACTCCCAGCCAACCGGGGGGTGGACAACATCCCGGTGGATTTCGCGATGCCCCAGGAAGAGGAAATCGCGATGATGGGCACCTGCGGCCTCAGCCCCTACGTTTCGCTCCATTTCCCCCGGACCGCCGACGCCACGCTGGACTACCTGTTTCCGGACCGGCGGCTCAGCGCGCGGGATAAGCAACGCTGGCGCGAGGAATACACCCGGCTGCTGAAAGCCGCCAGCTTTTATATGGACGGCAAGCCGCTGCTGCTGAAATCGCCCTCCAACACCAGCCGGATCGCGGCGCTGCTGGAGATGTTTCCCGAGGCGCGGTTCGTCTATATCCAGCGCAATCCCTACGACACGCTGCGCTCTTACATCCACCTGCTGCGGCTGATGAACGAATGGCACGCGCTACAGAGCATTGACTTTGACGAGTTGCTGTTGCGTCAGGTCAAAATCTACCGGCAAATGGCGGAGACTTATCTGGAACAAAAGGAACTCATACCGGAGGGGCGGTTGGTGGAGATCAGCTACGAAAGGCTGGAAGTGGACAAGGTGGGGCAGATCCGGGAGATCTACGGCGCGTTGGGACTGCCGGGGTACGATGCCTTCGAGCCGAGGCTGGCGGAATACGCCAGGTCGGTGGACGATTTCCAGAAAAACCCTTCGCACGTCAGCGACCAGGTAATTCAGCTGGTGAATGACTACGTTCCATTTCTGGTTTCTCATTACGGCTACGAGTTCATGGCGCCGGCAACGCTGCCCGACGCCGGCGAGCGTGATAACATTCAGGTATCGTCGGTTTGAGTCGGGCGACGGGATTGCCACGCTACGCTCGCAATGACAATAAAGGACGGGATTGCCACGCTACGCTCGCAATGACAATAAAGGACGGGATTGCCACGCTACGCTCGCAATGACAATAAAGGACGGGATTGCCACGCTACGCTCGCAATGACAATAAAGGACGGGATTGCCACGCTGCGCTCGCAATGACAATAAAGGACGGGATTGCCACGCTACGCTCGCAATGACAATAAAGGACGGGATTGCCACGCTGCGCTCGCAATGACAATAAAGGACGGGATTGCCACGCTACGCTCGCAATGACAATAAAGGACGGGATTGCCACGCTACGCTCGCAATGACAATAAAGGACGGGATTGCCACGCTGCGCTCGCAATGACAATAAAGGGGGAGGCCGTAAAATGGACCAGGCTGTAACTGATTTTTGGGATGCCACCCGCGCGATCCTGAATGAAACGCCGGTGGACGCCGCGCTCACCGAATGCCCGGAGCGCAGCGGCCGGGAGTACGAAACCTGGAACGTCGTCCTGCGCAGCTACGGCGGCCAGCGGTTGCGGGCTTTCTACACCGCGCCGCGCCACGCGCCGCCATCGGGCCGGTTTCCGGCCCTGCTGGCGGTTCCCGGCTACGGCGGCGGCAAAGACATTCCCTACCACGTGGTGATGCACGGGTTCGCCGTGCTGACGCTGTTCCCCCGGGCCCAAGGCGAGAGCATCCCGGAGTGGGACCTGCCCGAAGGCGCCAACAAGCTGACCTACAACGTCACCGACCGGGAGAATTACTACTACCGGGCCGGCTACATGGACTGCGTGCGCGGGGTTGACTTCCTGGCTGAAAGGGACGAGGTGGATGAGTCACGCATCGGGATGTGGAGCCGCAGCCAGGGCGGCGGGTTCACCCTGGCCACGGCGGCCCTGGACCATCGCCTCGCGGCGGCGGTGGCGGAAGAGCCGTTCATGTGCAACTACCCGGTGGCCATCGACATCGACACGCGGCCCTACCACGAGTTGCGCAACTATGCGCAGGAACACCCGGAGCAGCGGGATGCCATACTGGACACCCTGCGCTACTTCGACACCCTCACCCTGGCCGACGCCATCCGGTGCCCCATCCTGGTCAACATCGGCATGGCCGACACCACCTGCCCTTACGACACCATCATGCCGGTGTTCGACCGCATCCGGGCGCACAAGTCCCTGCTGGTCTATCCCGACCTGCCCCACAGCCCCTGCACCGACTTCAACGTCCACGCGATGAACTGGCTGAAACGGTATCTGGGAACGTAGCGGTACGCGCGCATCGTGTCGGGGCGAATGATTATTCGCCCCTACGGGTCAACCCCGTTAGGATCAGATCATGCCCGCGAAATCAGGCAAACCCGACCCGCTGGGTTTGGCCGTAGCGCAAGCGGCGCAAGAAGCGGCCCGGCCGGCCGTAGTAATTTTGTTCGGCTCCCGGGCCCGCGGCGACCACCGGGAGAACTCGGACGTTGACCTGCTGGTGATTTCCGACGGGGAGGATGCGCGGACCGGATATTTTGCCGCGTCCTCCGGCGTCCGGGCCTACCGTAAGCGCACGGGGTTCAACCTCCACTACGACATCATCCCGATGACCCGTAAGGAGTTCAACCGCAACCGGCTGGCCAAGCAGCACGTCGCCGGACAGGCCGACACCTACGGAGTGGTGATGAACGACGACCCGCTGGAACACGGTGGCGTGAAAGAAGATAGCTATCCCGACCACTGGCCGGAGACCGTGCGCCGCATTCAGGCGGCGGAACGATGGTTGCAAAACTTCAATGACTGCATCGCAACTGATTATTGGGACCAGGAGGCAACCGGGTTCGCCGCCCAGCAGGCGGTGGAGAACGCCCTGAAGGGGTGGCTGTCCTGTCTGAACCAAACTGCCACATACACCCACATACTCAGAGACCTTTGGTATGAGCTGGAATACCTGAGACAACTCTGCCGGGAGGAAACCGCAGAAATAACGGAAACCGGATGGCGTCTTTTCAACCATACTGAGTACCGGAAACCGCAAACTCCCGGTGAGCCGGTGGACTGGCTGACCGACTACGCCGCTCTGTACCGCTACGCCGGGACGGCCCACCGCATGACGCGGGAAGAAAAGCTGGAACTCCACCGCCTCGTCAATCCGTTCGTAACCGCCCTGCTGGAACACGTACACCGCCTGAGTGGAACCGACGCCACCGACGTGTACCCCGATGGGCTGCGCCCCTGGGAAACGCATCGGCCCAACCCTTGAAGAAAGTTCCAATGCTACGTTCTCACCCTCACCCTTACCCTCTCCCATCAAGGGAGAGGGAACTTTTAAGGAGGCTTGCCCATGCCCGCGCGAACCGGCGCTCAATACCTGGCCGGTCTGAAAGAACAGCCCCGGGAGATCTGGCTGGACGGCCGGCGCATTGACGACGTTACCGAGTTTCCCGGTCTGGCCAACGGGGCCAGCTCCATAGCCTCCCTGTACGATATGCAGCATGACGGCGACGGGGCGGCCATGACCTACCCGTCGCCCAGCACCGGCGACCCGGTGGGGCTGTCCTTCATCATCCCCAGGTCGTCGGAGGATCTGGCCGGCCGGCGGGAGATGATGTCCCGCTGGGCCCACGCCAGCTACGGGATGATGGGCCGGACGCCCGACTTCCTCAACGTCACCATCATGGCCATGGCCGCCGCTGGCGATTTCTTCGGCGACAACCGCCCCGAGTTCAAGCAGAATGTCGTCAAATACTACGAATACACCCGCGAAAACGACGTCTGCATGACCCATACGCTGGTCAACCTGCAACGCAATCGGGCGCCGTCGGCCACCTCAATGGACTACGCCACCGACGTGGCGTTGCACGTAGTCCGGGAAACCGACGCCGGGTTGGTGATTCGCGGCCCGCGGGTGCTGGCGACGCTGGGGCCGCTGTCCGACGAGATTATGGTCTATCCCACCCGGTCGTCTCTGCTGGCGCGGGATGAGGATGCCCACAAGTACGCCTTCGCCTTCGCCGTGCCCTGCGGCATCGAGGGGTTGAAGTTCATCTGCCGGGAGAGCTTCGACCTGGGCAAGTCCCATTTCGACCACCCGCTGGGTTCCCGCTTCGAGGAGATGGACGCCATCGTCTTCTTCGACGACGTGCTGGTGCCGTGGGAGCGGGTGTTCATGTACGGCGACCGGCACAAGTGCAACAATATGTCCAACGCCACCGGCCAGTACGTTCACACCGGGCACCAGGTGGTGACCAAGAACGTAGCCAAGTGCGAGTTCATCGCCGGCATCGCCAGCCTGATGGTCAAGACCCTGGGCAGCGGCGACATTCCCCAGGTGCAGGGACTCATCGCCGAGCTGGTGGAAAACCTGGAGATAACCAAAGCCCTGCTGACCCAATCGGAGGTCAACGCAGCCATCGACGAGTGGGGCGTGATGCTGCCCGACCGGGCGCCGCTGAACGTGGCGCGCAACCTGTTCATCAAGATGTACCCCCGCATGGCCGAAATCATCCAGCTCCTCGGCTCCAGCAGCCTGATGGCCCTGCCGTCGGAAAAGGACTTCAACGGCCCGCTGGTCGAGGTTCTGGACGCCTACCTGGACACCGACACGGCGTCGGCCCGGGAGCGGGTGCGGCTGTTCCGGCTGGCGTGGGACGCGGCGTGCAGCGCCTTCGGCGGCCGGCAGGTCCTCTACGAGCGGTACTTCCAGGGGGACTGGATGCGCAACGCGGCCCTGCTGCTGAGCAGCTACGACCGGGAGCCGCTGATGCAGCAGGTACGGGAGTTTCTGGAACGGGAGTGACGGGAACGAGACGCGAAATGTTAACGTTGTAGGGGCGAATGATTATTCGCCCCTACGGTTTTGCCACGTTCCGGTGTGCGTAGAATCAGACGACGGGCTGCGTGGGAGTTGTCGCTCCATCCGGCTGATTCAGCAGCCGCATTCCTTCCGCGCCGACAGTAACGGCGCCGGTGTCGGGGTCGGTAGTTCCATATTGGGCGATGATACCATGGATGCGGTTGCTTTCAGCCTGGCGGCCTTCCTGGCGGCCTTCCTGGCGGCCTTCCTGGCGGCCTTCCTGGCGGCCTTCCTGGCGACCTTCCTGGCGGCCTTCCTGGCGTATTCTTTCCCGTTCCTCTCGCCACTTTTGGATTACGTACAGCGCCAATTTGACACCTCCTTCAAGGACTAAAACAGCGAAGATGCCATGAATGATGACACCAAGCCCAGCCGCCGCCATTATAGCATCCCAATCGCGCCAGAATAGCCAGTGTCCTTTGCCGAAGAGTTTGGCGGCCAGATACGTTGCTATAGCGGATCCAAAGGGCAACAGTCTGGCGTGAACGCTGGTCCAGTCGGCGGCGCTGGTGAATAACAGGTTATACAGCCAGATCAGGAGCAACGGCGCGACGACGGCGAGAACGGCTATGCCAATCCCGATGATGGCAATAGTTCCTGGCGTCATTTCGCTGGTCCCTTTGGCGCGGTGGATTGGTCCGTCCGCGCCATTTTAGCATGGGCGCACTTGGGGGATAAACGCAGGGTTGCGCAAAGCGGCAAGTCCGTCATTCGGCGGAAGCCGTAATGCGGATCAGGGGCGACCAACCAGTCGCCCCTGTGTTTTGCCCTATGTCCCTGCGGGTTAGCGCATCAGGCCGTCGGCGACGGGGCCTTTGTAGGCGTTGTCGCCGCCGAAGACGGCGCCGGTGGTTCCGTTGTTGAACTTCGACAGTACCAAGTCGTACACCTGCTGCGGGAAAGGGATGTATCCCACGGAGGCGGCCAGTTCCTGCCCGTGGTCTCCCAGGTAGTAGCGCACGAACTCGGACACGTGGGCCTGCTGCGCCGCGTCGGAGCGCACGTAGATGAACAGCGGCCGGCTCAACGGCGCATACGACCCGTTGTTGATGGCCATATCCGTCGGAGCAACGCAGCCGTTGCCGCCGTCTATCGCCACCACCTTTACCTTGTCCTGGTTCTCCACATAGTAGGCGTAGCCGAAGTAGCCGAGGCTGTACTTGTCGCCAGACACCCCCTGCACCAGCACGTTGTCATCCTCGGAGGCTACAAAGTCGCCCCGGGAGACGCCGCCGTCGCCGTTGATGGCTTCGGTGAAGTAGTCAAAGGTGCCGGAGTCCACGCCCGGCGCGTACATCTTGATTTCCTCGTTGGGCCAGGACGGGTCAACCTGGTTCCAGTGGGTAACGACGCCCTCGGATTCCGGCTTCCAGATCATGTTGAGCTGGTCCACCGTCAGGCAGGTTACGAAGTCGTTGTCGGGGTTGACCACGACGGAGAGGCCGTCGATGGCCACGGGCAGCTCGATGTACTCGACGCCGGCGGCGGCGCACAGGTCAACTTCCTTCTGCTTGATGGGCCGGGAGGCGTCGGAGATGACGATCTCATTTTCGCAGAACTTCTTGAAGCCGCCGCCGGTGCCGGAGATGCCGACCACCACGCGGACGTTGCCGTCGGTCAGGTCGCCGAACCTCTCGGCCACGGCCTCGGTGATGGGGAACACGGTGGATGAGCCATCAATGGGGATGTCGCCGGACAGGCTGGCATACATGCCGGGGTCGGCCGGCTTGGCCGGCTCTGGCGACGTAGAGGAAGTTTCGGATTGGCTGGTGGATGCAGCGGTCCTGGCAGGATCTGAACCGGAAGCCGACGGCGCGGCGGGCGTCTCGGCGGAAGGGCTGCAAGCGGCGGCCATGAGGATGGTTGCGCAAGCCGCGGCGACGGCGGTCAGCAACAACCGGAAAGGCAGGTTTTTCAGAGTATCCAGTTTGGCGGAACTCATCGATCCTCCTGAGAATCGCTGGCTGGTACGTTTGGGTTGGGCAATGACAATCTGCAATCTTCCTGTTGGATAACGCGGTTGAGCGTTCCCAGCTCGCACAGTGTTCCGATAATCATCCCTCCTCTGGGGGCCTGGCACTCGGTTGGTCATTGCGAGCGCAGCGTAGCAATCTCGTCGGCTTGGCGGCGGCTCTCAGCCACGGCATTCCATGCTTCGACGGGATTGCCACGAATGCCTTCAGGCATTCTCGCAATGACAGTTTGCGGAAAGTTGGTACGCGCGAACCTCGGTAGGTTACGGTGGCAAAAATAAAGCGAACTCAAAAGAATTCGCTTACGAAAACCGGATGTGAATCCCGCCGCTGCAAGCGCGGCAGGCACGGTTGGAATAGAGCCGCCTTGGCGGGGTTTATAGACGGCGACGGCCCGGCCGGCGGCGGGGCCAAAAATAACGGGGGACGAATCCCCCGTAGTACGGAATGGCGACGCTGCGGTCGGTTCAAGCATGGCTTACCGTCCATCCGAAACGATGGCTTCCAGTTCATCCGGGTCTTTGGGTATGGCCTCGGACAGCACCCGGCAGCCGTCTTCGGTAACCAGCACGTCGTCCTCAATGCGGATGCCGATGCCCTTGTAGATGTCCGGGGCTTTCTTGGCCTGGGGGCCGAAGTAGAGGCCCGGCTCGATGGTGAGCACCATGCCCGGGCGCAGGCGAACCTGGCCTTTGTCATCCCGGTAGGGGCCGCTGTCGTGCACGTCCAGTCCCAGCCAGTGGGAGGTGGCGTGCATATAGTAGTCGCGGTAGGTTTGCTGCTCCATGATCTCGTCAACGCTGCCGCTCATGATGGACAGGTCGATGAGGCCCTGCACCAGCGCGCGGGCGGCGACCCGGTGTACGTCGTCAAAGCCCGCGCCGGGCTTGACCGCGGCGATGGCCTGGCGCTGGGATTCCAACGTCAGTTCGTAGATGTCCCGCTGGGGCCCGGTGAACTTGCCGGACACCGGCCAGGTGCGGGTGACGTCGGCGGTGTAGTAACCGTACTCGGCGCCGGCGTCAATCAGCAGCAGGTCTTCGGGGCCAAGAACGTCCCGGTTGCGGATGTAGTGCAACACACAGGCGTTGGCGCCGCCGGCCACGATGGACGGGTAGCCGTTGCGGGGCGAACCCAGTTGCCGGAAGGGGCGTTCCAGGGCGGCCTGGACTTCATACTCGTGAACGCCGGGGGCGGCGGTGCGCATGGCGGCGTCGAACCCGTGGGCGGTGATGTCGATGGCGCGCTGGAGGAGGGCGATCTCCTCGTCGGTCTTGATCTGACGCATCAGATCGACCTGGGGCGTCGGGTCCTCGATGCGGCGCAGGCTTTTCGCGCCGCGCTGGGTCATGCTGCGGCGACGCTTGACCAGGTTGGAGATGATGCCGTCCAGCCGGTCGTCGCTGCCCAGGGCGTAATAGACCGTATCGCAGTCGGCCAGCAGCTTGGGCAGTTGGGCGTCGAGCTGCTCCAGGGGATAGGCGGCGTTTGCGCCCAGGGGGCCGACGGCGCCGCGCACTCCGGCGCGATAGCCGACCCAGATCTCAAAGGTGGGATCGTAAGGCCGGACAAAAAGGGTGTAGGGGGTATGCGAACCGGGGCGCAGAACGGCGACGGAGTCGGGCTCGTCGAAGCCGGTCAGATACCAGAATGACGAGGGTTGACGATACTCGTGGTCAACGTCGTTGTTGCGGGAAGCGTCGTGGCCGGCGGCCAGGACGATAGCGCCGTTGGAGAGCGACTGCAACAGCCGACGGCGACGGCTGTTGAATTCCTGCGGCTGTGTGGCCAGAGCGTCAGCGCTCATCTGAAATGGCTCAACCTGATCTTGGTTTTCCAAATAACCGTGAGCGATTATATCAGTCGAGATTTTTTGTCGCAATAGCGAGTCGAAAGCGGTAGCGTTGCAATTTAGGTGGTTCAGTTTCCCAGCGGGGTATCCGAGCGGCTAAAACTGCTGCTACGCCAACGGGATTGCCACGCTACGCTCGCAATGACAAAAACCAAACCACCTAAAACGGAACGCTACCGTCGAAAGCGGTAGCGTTGCAATTGAGGTGGTTCAGTTTTCCGGCAACGCATTCGAGTGGCTAAAACTGCTGATGCGCTAACGAGATTGCCACGCTACGCTCGCAATGACAAAAACCAAACCACCTAAAACGGAACGCTATCTCGAAAGCTCACGCGTACCCACTTTGTCATTGCGAGGAGCGCAGTCCGCCACAGGCGGATGGCAATCTCAACGGGTGAGCGATGTTTGCTCCGGCGACGAGATTGCCACGCTGCGCTCGCAATGACAGCTTGCGGAAAGTGGGTACGCATGAGCGAGTCGAAAGACGCTGGGATGCCGGTAGGGTCTTTCAGTTTAAAAATGCAGAGGAAGGGGGCGGTTGTCAGAAGGTAGCGTTCCGTTTTTGGTGGAACGCTACCGGGGGTCCATGTCGCTTGGTAACGTTGCAATTTAGTGGTTCAGTTTTCCGGCAACGCATTCGAGTGGCTAAAGCTGCTGCTAGGCCAACGAGATTGCCACCCCCGTATCAAGTACGGGGTCGCAATGACAAAAACCAAACCACCTAAAACGGAACGCTACCATGCCGCTTGCCAAAATAGTACATTAGTTTTATTATGATTTCGCTGCTTCCAAACCGATAGGAGGGCTGAACATTCCTACCTACGGTTGCGGGATCGGACAACCCTGCGGCCGACCCAGGAGTTTGCAGTGACCCGGTACATTCTGCGCGGCTGCCGCCGCTGCGGGGGCGATCTTTTTCTTCACGACCAATACCGTCGAGAGGACGATTGGATGTGCATGCAGTGCGGCCGCTACCGTCATCAACATCAGCCTCCTGCGACGACCAAGGATTACTCCGAAAACCGGAGGCCCCAGGCTGCCATCCAATGCGAACCGCCGGCCCAACCGGTTAAACCTGACCAGTGAAAACCGCCTCAAATTGCGCGATGGGCCGCCACCCTTGCCGGGAGGGTCCGTCATATCCCGCTTGTTTGGCCGGCAATCCTTTGTTACAATTCCCGCGCACGAAAGGTACTAACGGCGGACAGCCGGGCGTTGTCACCGCCACGCCCTTGTATCACTGTCATTCGCGCAACCAATGGAGGAGGAAATACCATGCCGTCGTTCTGGGAAAACATCCGAATGCCAGACCCAATGGAAGATCGCGAGTCCGGCGCCAACATCGCTGAGGCCGGAGATATGGCTGCCTACGTCAGCTTCCCAGCGCCCAGCGCGGGCACCAGCCTGCCGGCCGTCATCGTGGTCCAGGAAGCTTTCGGAGTCAACCGGCACATCCAGCGAGTGGCTGACCAGTTCGCCGCCGCCGGCTACGTGGCCGTGGCCCCGGCCCTGTTCCACCGCAACGACCGCAACCCCAACCCCTCACTGGGCTATACCCCCGAGGATTTCGACGCCGCCATCAACACCTATATGCCCGAACTCACCGGCCAGGGCATCATCGCCGACATCAACGCCACCGTGGACTACCTGCAACGCACCTATCCGCGCACCCGTGGGCAGAAGATCGGCATCGTCGGTTACTGCATGGGCGGCCGCGTGGTCTATCTGGCCGCCAGCGCGTGCGGCGGCCTCTCCGCCGGCGTTTGCTACTACGGCGGGGCCATCCTGGCTCCCTACAGCGACGGCGTGACCCCCATCGACGGCACCGCCAACATCAGCATCCCGCTGATGGGCAACTTCGGAGACACGGACGGCAACCCGACGCCGGACGACGTGGCCCAGATTGCCGCCGCGCTGGAGGCCGCCGGCAAGGCCCACGACTTCAAGTCCTATCCCGACGCCGGCCACGGCTTCAACTGCGACGACCGGGACAGCTACAACCAGGCCGCCGCCGAAGACGCCCAGAGCCGCACCCTGGCCTTCTTCAACGAGCACCTACAGTAAATCCCCACTGCCTCTTTGAGGACTGAGCGGCCCCCTTGCCGTAGGGCAGGGGGGCCGTTAGGATATTAATCAGGAACGACTTTCTCACGGCAGTACCGCAGAGGTGTCCCCATGGCTACACTGAAAGAGAACATCGCGGCTTACGAAGCGATGCAGAACGACCTGGAACTGGATTACTTCGGCAAGTGGGTGGTTTTCCATAACGAGAAGATGGTGGGAAGCTATGAAACATCCCAAGAGGCCGCCGAAGAGGCGATAGCCCTCATCAGTCAAGGCCCTTGCCTGGTCAGGAGAGTTGGCGCGCCTCCCCTGAAGCTGGCGCCCTACGTGCCTTACAGGACGCTCCATGCCAACGATTGAATGCGGAATTGCCGGCCAACCCGATTTGCTGGTGGCCCGCGGCCCTACTATCCCGGTATTGGTTGGTATCGACCACGAGCTCATGATGGCCGCCGCCGCCCGCACCGATGCGGTACACGGCGCTCTGCCGGCTTTGTTGGATACGGGATCGGACACCACCTGCATAGATTCTGACCTCGCATACGCGCTGAATCTGCCGGTGGCTGGCCAGGAGTGTCCGGCGTGCACGGGCGGGGCCTGGTCAATCTTCACCTTGCCCGGATCTACATACCGGGGTTGAGCGCCGTATTCACCGGCGCTTTTGCCGGCGCCGGCTTGGAAGCCGGCGGCCAGCCATACACCGCCATCTTGGGCCGGGATTTTCTGCGCCACTTCCGCCTGTCTTACGACGGGCGCACCGGCGCAGTTTCTCTCAGCAACGACTAGCGACTACATCCAACAGGCTCCCGCCTTTGAGTTGCAGATCGGCCGGTTCACCCACCCAGCGGGCTGATGCCCCGTATCAGGCGCAGGATGTCGTTGGCGGAGATGGCGATAACCAGCAGCAGCAGGGCCACGAAACCGATCAGGTGCACCAGGCCCTCTTTCTCCGATGGAACCCGCTTGCCGCCCCGGATCCACTCGATGAACACGAACAGCAGCCGGCCGCCATCCAGCATCGGAATGGGCAGTATGTTCAGGATGGCCAGGTTGATGCTCAACAGGATGGCCACCAGCACCCAGCCCTGCAACCCGCCCTGACGGGTGATTTCGCCGGTGATGTGGGCGATGCCGATGGGCCCGCTCAATTCCGGACTTCGGCCGCCGCCGAACCAGCCGCGTATCTCCCGGCCCATCAGTTCAAGGGTGTCCCAGGTTCTGGTCACTCCCATTCTGGCCGCGGTCCACGGTGGTTCCACCCGCCGCTCTTCCTGCTGGTCCACTATCGTAAAGCCGATGCCAACTGCTCCCTGGCCGGCCGGCGGATTGACCCGGGGCGTAACTTGGGCGGCCCGCTGCTGCCCGTCGCGCTCGATGACCCATACCATCTCGGAGCCGGCGGACAGCCGCACCTCCTGGGGCAGGTCCTGGGGCGATGCCAGCGGCGCGTCGCCAACCTGGACCACCCGGTCGCCGGCTTGCAAGCCCGCCGTTTCCGCCGGCGAACCCGGCGCGACCTGGGTGATTTCCACGGTGCCGCCCACCAGTTCCGTGTGGGGGATCATGAACATGATGGCGAAGGCCACGATGGGGAATAGGGCGTTCATCGCGGAACCGGCGGCCAGCACGATGGCACGCTGCCCCAATCCGCGGCGGGCCAGGCTGCGCGGCGCGGCGGGATTGTTCTCGCCGGACAGCCGCACGAAGCCGCCCAGGGGCAGCCAGTTGACTGAGTAGATCATGTCGGCCAGAACGATGCGGTCGGGGTGAACCTCGCGGACCCGGCCCTCGTGCCGCAGGAACTCGTCGCTTTCCACGTCTTCAAGCCGACGGCGGTTGGGCCGTTCCGCGACGTCATCCTGACGGGGGCCGCCACCAAACCCGGCCAGGCGGGCCAGCGTTCCCAACAGGCCCTCCCGCCGTCCGGCGTTCCGCAACTCGACGTAGCGGGCCACCAATTCTCCATCGTTGGTTTCGCCGGACAGGACGCGCACCACCTGCCCCGGCTGGACGTGAGCCAGCGTTCCGTTGAGGCAGACCGTGGTCGGGGCCAGCAACGTCTCGGTGCGCCCGGTATAGATGCCGAAGGCGCGGGGCGGGTAGCCTACGCCGAACTCCAGCACCTTGACGCCAAAGGCTTTGGCCGACCAGAAGTGCCCCAGCTCATGCACCACCACCAGGAGCAGCAGCATCGGTATGAACGACGCCAGCGCGATCAGCAACGTATCCATAAGCAAAAGCAGTGTGTTCGATTGAACGGATACTCTACCGGACCTATTCGCCCTGAGCCGGCAAAGCGATACCGTGCTCTTCTGCAATGCGTCGAACGTAAGCCCGTTCCTGGTCGGACTGCGCCCCGTTCCACATAGCTACAATGATCCCGTGTTGGCCTTCTGCACGGCCTTCCACACGGCCTTCCACACGGCCTTCCACACGGCCTTCCATACGGCCTTCCATACGGCCTTCTGCCATTCCTGCCGCTCTGGCCCGTGAGCTGAGGCGCCGGCGTTCCCTTCTTGCCGCCTCTCTGTCTTTTTGCCATTGTGCCAATGCCCAGAACACGATCCGGCCTCCTAATTCCGCTACAACGGCTATCATACCGTAATAGACTGCGCTGATACTGACCAGCGATGCCATGCCGTCAAAGTTGGCTATCGCCGGTCGTACCGTCGGATGGCGCAAGTGCGTCGCTACTATTGTGGTCAAGGCAATGCCGAAGGGCGTAGCCGCAAAGTGGAGCAGTTGCCAATTGTAGGAAAATCTTCTCGCCCGGCGTCGCAGCCGCCACCGCCAATGCAACCATCTGCGTCGCCAGCGACTGCGCCTGCTGCGTCGCGCCGTCAATTTATTGTATCAGAGGAAGCGCGGCGCGTCGGATCGGGATAGCTGCCGGCTATTTCGGCAGCCCGCGCGTTGGCCCAACGGTCTGCTTCCACTATAGCGCCCAAGTCCGGGGAAGGCTGTGAATGATGCTCGCCCAGCACTTGCTCTACCACCCGGTAGATGTCAGTGAACCCGATGCTGCCCCGCAAGAAAGCCTGCACCGCCACCTCGTCGGCCGCGCTGAGGACGGTGGGCATCGTGCCGCCGGCCTTTCCAGCGGCTACGGCCAGTCCAAAGCAGGGATAACGCTCCAGCTGCAGCGGCTCGAAGTCCAGCGTCCACGGAGCGGTGATGTCCAGGCGAGGGATCTCGTCGTTGGCGAACCGCTGCGGGTAGAACAGCGCGTACTGGATGGGCAGGCGCATACTCGGCGGTCCCAGCTGAGCTTTCACCGAGCCGTCGTCGAACTCCACCATGGAGTGGATGGTGCTCTGGGGATGCACCACCACGGCGATGTCCTCCCACGGCACGGAGAACAGCCAGTGGGATTCAATCACCTCAAAAGCCTTGTTCATCAGCGTGGCCGAATCAATGGTGATCTTGTCGCCCATGCGCCAGGTGGGGTGTTGCAGGGCCTGTTCCGGCGTAACCTTCTCCAGCTCTTCCAGGGGAGTGCGGCGGAAGGGACCGCCGCTGGCGGTTATCATCAGCCGGCAGATGTGGTTGTCTTCGCCCTGGAGACACTGCCAGATGGCGCTGGGTTCGCTGTCCACGGGCAGGATGACGCCGCCATGCTTGGCCTCAGTCTCCTTCAGCGTCTGCCCGGCCATTACGATGGGTTCCTTGTTGGACAAGGCCACCTGCTTGCCGGCGCGCAGGGCGTTCATGGTGGGCGACAGCCCGACTGCGCCCATCAGCGCGACCATGACCTGGTCCACCTCGGGCAGCGCCGCCATCTCGGCCATGGGGAGCAACGTTGTACCCTCCGGCAACGGCGCGGGCGGCGTGGTACACCAGATGTAGCGGGGGTTGAACTCCGCAACCTGTTCCAGGAGCAGGGCGGTGTTGTTGCCGGCCGCCAGGCCCACCACATCAAACTCGTTACGGAAAGCCCGCACGATGTCCAGGGTCTGCCGCCCGATGGAGCCAGTGGAACCGAGTATTACGATGCGTCGCATGGGAATGGTGTCAGGGTCAGGTGGCGACGGTAATCGTTACCGCCAGGATGTACACGATTGCCACGGCCGGGAGCAGACTGTCGAGACGGTCCAGCATCCCGCCGTGTCCGGGGAAAAGGTTGCCGGAATCCTTGGCGTCGGCCAAACGCTTGACCTTTGACTCCAACAGATCGCCGGCCGGGGAAACCGCGCCTAAAATAACACCAATCAACGCCGCTTGCCAAATCTGGATCTGCAACGGAAACAGGACGCCCAGCGCCACCGCCGCGATGATCGCCGCCGCCATTCCGCCGGCCGTTCCCTCCCAGGTCTTGCCCGGGCTGATGCCGGGAGCCATCCGGCGCCGTCCGATGAGCCGGCCCACGGCGTAGGCCCCGGTGTCGGCGGCATACACGGTGAGAATGGTCAACAGCAGCAGCCAGCAACCCAGGTCGGTGAGGTTGGCGACGCTTTGCGCGAACTCGGCGCCAGCGATGTCGGGAAGAAGCCACGAGCCGATAGATTCCGTTGCCGCCTCCGAAGGTATCTCCAAAGGTATCTCCAGCGGTTCGCCCAACCCGTTTTCCTCAAGGTCCGGCGACGGCGAAAGCGCGGAAACATCCACGCTGGCGCCCCCCTCCGGCGGCAGCACGATGCGCTCTCCGATGATGCCACGCAGCGCGACGGCGCCGGCCAACGCGCCACCGATGTACGCCGGGGGAATCACCAGGTATATGATGGCCACGGCCGGTCGCCGGCCACGCCACGCCGCAATCATCCACAAACCGCCGATGATGCAGCCCACCACGCATATCGTGGCCGCCGCCACTGCGAAATCCCGCGGCTTGACGGCCAGCTCTCCCGCCAGCACCAGCGCCACGGCCCAGGCGCCGCCCAAGAGGACAGGCAATGGCGTCGGCGGGGCGTCGGCATCCGCTGAACTGACGGGAGGATACAGCTGGTAAGCCTCCCAAACCCCGATAACCGCCGCTATCGCCGCTATCATGGTCAGCCACGGCGGTCCGAACCAGATAGCGGCCAGGACAACGGGAACGCCCACCAGGGCGGTGAGGACCCGGTAGAGCAGCACGGACGCTATTCCCCGCTGGGCTTATCCGGCCCGTCCAGAGCGCCGAAACGCCGCCGCCGGCGCCGGTAGTCCTCCAGCGCCCGGTCCAGTTCGTCCGCATCCAAATCGGGCCAGAGAACCGGCGTATGGTAATACTCGCTGTAGGCGGCCTGCCAGAGGAGGAAGTTGCTGAGGCGCTGCTCGCCGCCGGTGCGGATGATCAGATCGGGGTCAGGACAGCCATCGGTGTACAGGTAGCGGCTGAACAGGGCCTCGTCCACCAGGTCCGGAGCCACGCCATCGACCAGGATGCGCCGGACCGCCTGGAGGATCTCGCCCCGCCCGCCGTAGTTGAACGCGATGTTCAACACAACGCCGGCGTTGTGCCTGGTAACCTGCTGGGCCTGGTTGATGGCGTCCTGCAAAGCCGCGTCCAATGGCTCGGGGTCGCCCAGATGCACCAGCCGCACGCCGGCCTCGTGCAGTTCCCGGGTTTGCGGTTCGATCTCTTCGGCCAGGATCGTCAGCAGCCCGTCCACCTCCTCGGTGGGGCGGCGCCAGTTCTCCGTGGAGAAAGCGTAGAGGGTCACCACAGATACCCCCCGCTCGGCCAGCGCGCGCACCACGCGGCGGATGTTGGCCACGCCCTGCTGGTGCCCGGCCCGTCGCGGCAGATCCCGGCGGGCGGCCCAACGGCCGTTGCCGTCCATGATGATGGCAACGTGGTGAGGCAGGGGGCCGGCATCGTGATATGACCCGGCGTTATGGGGGACGCTATCGGCGGTGGGCAAGGGGAGTTATGCAGAAAGTATCGCGTTATCGGCGGCAGGCGGTCACGCGCTTACACAGTCAGCTCTTTGTCGGAACGGCAGCAGATGGTTGCTCCGGGCGCACGCCATACTTTGCCAGTATTGCGTTCACGAAGGGTTTGAGAACGGTTTCGGCGTCAAACTCTATGCACAGTCCAACCACCTCGCTCTCGTTCTCCCGGTCGTAGAAAACTACCAGTCCTTTAGCTATCGTCTCACCGTCGCCGAACGGTTTGCCGTTGTCCACGTACAGAATCCCTTCCTCGGGATAATATTCCGCACGCGGCTCCGGGAGCGTCTCATCTATGATTGATTTGCCCATGGACGACCTCCGTACCGTTCTGCCAAGTGTCTGTCGGCGTAGGCGGTAACAAACCGGCCGCTTTCAACCGAACTGCCCTCGAAAACGACCTTAATCCACTGATTGAACTGGGGTACGCGCCCGACCAGAATTGTCACAGGTTCTCCAGTGCGCGGATGAACTTCGTCCCATTGGTCATAGGGATCTCTGACAATCCGCATAATCCATTCGGGCTGAATATCCGAGTGCCGTCTCCCGGATTGTTCACCGTGAGGAGTTTTGGGCAATTCCTGGTATTCCCTGGGTAGCGTTGCAATTTAGGTGGTTCAGTTTCCCAGCGGGGTATCCGAGCGACTAAAACTGCTGCTACGCCAACGGGATTGCCACGCTACGCTCGCAATGACAAAAACCAAACCACCTAAAACGGAACGCTACCTATTCCCTGCGTAGCAAACGGTCTTCGTCCGTCATGTTGCGAAGGGCGTTCCTGCCCTAAACCTCCATAATCTCCGCCTCCTTGGCGGCGGCCACCTCGTCGATGGACTTGATGTGCGCGTCGGTGGTCTTTTGCAGAGTGTCCTGGCTGCGGCGATTCTCGTCCTGGGAGATCGATTTGTCCCGCTCCATTTTGCGCAGGGAATCCACGCCGTCGCGGCGCACGTTGCGCACGGCCACCTTACTGTCCTCCGCCTTGCGCTTGAGCAGGCGCACCATTTCGCGGCGGCGTTCCTGGGTCAGCGGCGGGATGGGCACGGTGATGACGTTGCCGTCGTTGGACGGGTTGAACCCCAGGTCCGATTGGGTCAGGCTGCGCTCAATGTCCCGGAGGGACTGCCGGTCCCACGGCTGCACCATGATGGCCCGGGCGTCGGGGGCGGAGATGGACGCAATCTGTTTCAGGGGCGTGGGCGTTCCGTAGTAATCGACCGCCAGGTCCTCGATCAACGCCGGCGTGGCCCGTCCGGTGCGGAGGGTGCTGATGTCGCGGCGCATGGCCTCGATGGACTGGCCCATTCTGTGTTCGGCGTCGGCCAGCACGTCCTCGATGGTGCGCTCGTCCTGGTCGCTGTTGTCCCTGCCTCGGCGCGTTGTCATTTTAGTCCCCTCCTTTACCGTTACCGTTTTGCGTGACGTACGGTTGCTTCCCGTCGCTGATGGTAGTGCCCACCGCGTCACCGCGAAGGATACGGCCCATGGCGCCATGCTCAAATATATCAAACACGATGATGGGCATCTGGTTATCCATACACAGGGTCATGGCCGTGGAGTCCATAACCTCCAGGCGACGGTTGACCGCGTCGAGATATTCCAGGTTGCCGAACCGTACCGCTTCGGGGTTGGTGCGCGGGTCCGAATCGTACACGCCGTCCACTCCGTTCTTGGCCATGAGCAGCACTTCGGCCCCGATCTCCAGCGCCCGCAGCGCCGATGCCGTGTCGGTGGACATATAGGGGTTGCCGGCCCCGGCGCAGAACAGCACCACGCGGCCCTTTTCCAGATGCCGGATGGCCCGGCGGCGAATGTACGGCTCGGCCACGGCCTGTATCGGCAGGGCCGACTGGGTTCGGGTGATGGCGCCCCGGCGTTCCAGCGCGTCCTGCAGGGCCAGCCCGTTGATCAGGGTGGCCACCATGCCGGCGTGATCGGCGGTGGAGCGTTCCATCCCCCGCCGCTCGGCAGCGGAGCCGCGCCAGATGTTGCCGCCGCCGACGACAACGGCCACCTCGACGCCGCGGGAGTGCGTGTCAATTATCTGGTCGGCGACGTAGGACACGGCTTCCGGGTCGATGGCGTCCGGCCCGGCGCCCTGTAAAGATTCGCCGCTGACCTTGAGCAGGACGCGGCGGTAGATGGGGTCGCCCTTGCAGCTGCCGTTGTCCATCTTGTTTATCCCAGATGGGAGCGGCCTCGCCGGGCCGTAGCCGGACCCAGTCCCAACCGGCCGGGTTATTCGCCCAAGGCGAGACGGCTGAAATGTACAATGCGGACGTTCTCGCCGGTTTGCGCCGCGGTTTCGCGCACCAGGTCGGCCAGGGTGCGGGAGCCGTCCTTGATAAAGGGCTGCTGGAGCAGACACACCTGCGCCGCCGGCCGGTCGTCCCCATCCTCCTTGTCCTCTTCGCTGAGATAGACGGGAGACATTGCCGCCACCTGCATGGCGATGTCGTGGGCCAGGGCGCGGAACTGGTCGGTGCGGGCCACGAAGTCGGTTTCACAACCCAACTGCACCAGGGCGCCGACCCGGCCGCCGGTGTGGATGTAGGCTTCAACCAGCCCCTGGGAGGTTTCCCGGTCGGCCCGGCGGGCGGCCTGCTCAAAGCCCTTCTGCCGCAAGGCCGCCATGGCCTTGTCCAAATCCCCGTCGTTGTCCTCCAGCGCTTTTTTGCAATCGCTGATGCCGGCTCCGGTCTGCTCGCGCAGGTTTTTGATTAGTTCAACGGTAACTGCTGGCAACTTGGGAGCCTCCTGGTGATTTCTTTAGTCGGTCATTCCGAGCGCAGCGAAGGAATCTCGCCGCCATGCGCGTATTGCGTGGCTGATCAGGGTTCCAGGGGCCGGGACGACATCATATGGCCCAGTTCTTCCAGGGTGACGGTATTGCTGAAGGGGCGCCGGTCCTCGTCCATTTCCCCGTCTTCGGACGCGTCGGACTCGGCCTGGGCCACCAGCAGGGCTTCCCGCTGGGCCTGGCCTTCTTCGATGGCGGAAGCCATGCGGCCGGTGATCAGGCGGATGGAGCGGACGGCGTCGTCGTTGCCGGGCACCGCGTGAGTGACCAGCCCCGGGTCGCAATCGGTGTCCACGATGGCAAAGATGGGGATGTTGAGGCGTCGCGCCTCGGCGATGCAGATGTCCTCTTTGCCGATGTCGATGACGAACAGCGCGGCCGGCAGGCGATCCATGTTGCGCAGGCCGGTGAAATACTTCTCCAGCTTGTCCAGCGTGTGGGTCAACCGGACGGTTTCCTTCTTGGGCAGTCGAGCCAGGTAACCCGATTCCCGCTGTTCCTGGAGGCGCTTCATGTGGTCAATGCGCCCCTTGATGGTCTGGAAATTGGTCAGAGTTCCCCCCAGCCACCGCTGGTTGACGTACCATTGGCCGGTGCGTTCCGCTTCCGACGCGATGACGTCCTGGGCCTGCTTCTTGGTGCCCACGAACAGGACTTTGCCGCCGCTGGCCGCCAATTCCACCATGGCCCGGTAGGCGTCGCCGATCAGCCCCATGGTCTGTTGCAGGTCGATGATGTGGATGCCGTTGCGCTGGGTGAAGATGTAGCGTCGCATCCGGGGGTTCCACCGGCGGGTCTGGTGGCCGAAATGGACGCCGGCCTCCAGCAGGGATTTCATCGTAATCGGTTCAAGGGCGGGCGCCGGGGTGGGCGCGGCCATTTCCGCCGGGCGTTCGGGGGCCTGTACCATAAGCTATCCTGCCTCGTTTTCCGGTTGGCGCTGAATCGGCGCAAGTATAGCACAGGGCCGCAAACAGCGGCAAACGGCGCGGCAGGCTATCAGGGCCGTGCTAAACCCCTGGCCGCATAAGCGCGGGGCCGGCACGCGACGAAATTCGCTTTTGGATTCCCGCTATTACGAGAGATATGGAAAACCGGGTTTTTGGCTTTGCCGGCTTTCGTCCCCAAATAGCAGTTTTGGAACTCATTTTGGGACAGTTTGCCGCATTTCGAGACAAGGCGACCTGGCCCCAGTGCTCGCGATCATCACTGTCTGATAGCCTGGCAGTGGGACAAGACCTGGCGGATGCCGGCAATATCCCATTTAGCGACGGTAACGGCCGGCTGGTCCGGCCCCTTAATCGTCGCCGTCATCACTGGGCGCGTGCCTGCTGTAGCAAACTGAGGGGAGTAAACTCGGCGTATCGTGCCCCGCAGTTGTCCCAGCGAACCCTGGTTGATCTGGGTGCGGTCGGATAACACCAACCAAGTCCCGCTGATGGTGTCCAGGGGCGGCAGGTCGTGTGGGGAGCGTTTTTCGGGGTCGATTATTTCATCGAAGAAATCCAGGTTGATGTCCACGCTACGATGCGTCCGGTTGTCGAGCAGGTCCACCAGATCACTAGGTGTCGGATCATTAGCCAGCGCCGGCGGCGTCGCGCTGCCGATAAACCAGCGGTCGGTCACCCGGTCCCAGATTTCATCCGCTTCCCTCTGCTCTCGGTCGGATAGTTGCAAGTCATCGACGAACTCAAGGATGTCGTCGGCATATTCCAGCAGGGCGTAGAGGGGAATGTCGCGGTACTGGCTAAACGGGTCGTTGGAACTGCTGGGAATATTTGATGCCGTGGCCGTGATGGGTTGATGCCAGTTGATGTACATGGCGCGGCCGGAGCGGGTGTCGCACCAGTAGATGATCGTCGGCTCCGGTCCTCCGGCGGTGTGCTCCAGGGCCGTGTTCTGGAACAGGAATATCTCCCGTTCGCCATAGTGCGCGTACTCCATCTCCCAGCTGAGGAACTGCGATGCTTGGGTAGGCGTTGGCGTGGGGGTTGCGGACGCAGCGGGAATAGCGGGCTCCGGGATCGCAGTGGGAATCGGGGTAGGCGGGTCGGGTGCGACGGTGGGCACTCCCTCGGGCGTGGGGGCCGGCGTAGCCGCCACAATGCGGGTAACGGGAACCTCGCGGGTGACCTCGACCATTTGCAGAGTTTCTACTTCGCGGGTGACTTCCACGGTCTGCGGGACCGTTACGGTAACGGGGACTTCCTGCGCCACCCGTACCTCACGGGTTACCTCAACGGTCTTTTCCGTTTCCACTGTGACCGGGACTTCCTGCGTTACCGGCACCTCGCGGGTTACTTCCACTTCGAGGATTTCGGATTGGCCGGTACATCCGACGGCGGCAAACAGAATTGCGCCCAACAGGGTTGCGGTAACGGCGGTCTTTCGGATTAAGCAACCTAGTGCGAAATTGACACGGGCCATGTGATACCTCCCTTGCGAAGACGCAGACGGGTCACTTGCCACAGAGCCCCTAAGCCACGCCGAATTCCACAAGGAAGGCACGAGGTGCCCACCTTTCGTCAAAATTCAGCGTGGTACGCCCTATGCGGCGTAAGGCAAGCCGTTAGAGGCTCTGTGGCGGCTCCAACTCTAGCACGAGCACTACTCCATAGCAACGTATCGCGCACCGCACTACAGACTTGGCACCGAAGTTAACCCACTCGCCCTCTGCATCACGACCGCTGTTTTACTCCAAGCATACCGGCAGCAGAGCGGGCACGGTCACGCTGGCGAGCTCTCGAAAATAGTGGTCTTCCAACGTCCGGTTCGCTTTCAGTTGGCTGTTGGCGCGTTCCTCTTCCCACCGCTTTTTGTACGCCGCATCCCACTCGGCGTTGGCCAGCAGTCCATGGGCATCAACTTTGCCATCGTGAGGAGCGAGCGTTCTTGCCGACAGCCGCCGCGTTGGGTATGCTTGGCCCAAGCGTTTCACGCTCCTTGCTCACGTCAACTCTACTCGATACTCGATGACCGATCCGACCACGCCGCCGGGTGCGCAGTACAAATGGCGGGCTACGCAGTCCGTCAATCAAACCAACACACCCAGCAGTGCCAGTTGGCAAATCGGCGACAGGATGCTGAGCAAGTCACCTGGCAGTTCGTGGACGGATAATATAGGGTTCGACATCAGTGGTATGTTCAAGGTGGCGGCGACGGTGAACCCCTAGCCGACGTGGGCAAGCCGGGGAATGGGAAAGGGGGCAGTTGCGGCTGCCCCCTTTGCGTTGTTGTCAGAATCGGGATTGGGTACAATTGTGTACGCTACGCAACGCGAGCAAGTCCGCAGCGCGGGGAGGCGAGGAATATGACTACCAGCAGCAACTGGCGAGCGGAAGCGCCGGACTTGATCCGGGCGGAACTGGAGAAAAGGCTCCCCAGCGAATGCAAAATCATTGATGTTGAACCCGATTCGTTCTTCTACGAGGGGGAGGAAGTTCGCTACGTGACCGTGCTCTTCAAAGGGCTCCACCCCTGCGAAGACAGCCGGCGGATCAACAAAATCGAACTCGACATCCGCCATCTGCTGCGGGAACGGGGTTTCGACCCGGTGCCCGGTATTGAATTCCTGAGAGAAGGGGGAAGCCTCGCATGACCAGCGCGCCGACGCCGTTGGATTGGCGGGACCTCATCGCCAGCGCGCGCCGCAGCATCGCCAGCCAACAGCCGGCGTCCCGGGCCGCCAACCACCGGGCGGTCAGCACGGCCTACTACGCCGCTTACGATGCGCTCTGCGAGAGCAACGCCTCGGTCCTGGTGCCACAGGTAACGGACCAGGCCGGCGTTGACGCCTGGGTACGAGTGTATCGTGGTTCCTCCCACGGGCACGCCGTCGGCAACTTGCAACGCCACCGCATATCATTGTCGTCGGACGGGCAGGATTTTGCGGAAGTCTTGGACTCCCTGTACCGGGCCAGGATCAGGGCGGACTACCACCCCAGGAGCGTCTTCGACCGGCAGGCCGCCGAGCGTCGCTTGAACCAGGCGGAAGCGGCCATCGCAAAGCTCGTAAATCTGCCTGAGCCGGAACGAGTCGCCATAGCCACCATCACCCTCCTGCGGGACCGCTAACGGCAACACGAAGACGCTGAGCAGCCTCACCGCCAACAACCTGTACGGCTACACCGCCTACCGCGGCGCCAACTGCGCCGCGGGCACGGAGCTGGCCACGGAGTACTTCTCCACCACCGACTTTGACGTGGGCAACCTGGCAGAGGCGGCGGCCGGTGGATTCCGCTGCACTATAGGTTTCCTCAACGACGCGAAACAGTGCGCCGTGGCGTTCAGCACCGGCAGCCGGAGCGGCGGCTACACGCTGAAGAGCGTGACCGGCCGGTTCGGCGTGAAGGACGGGAATCCCGGCAATATCATCGTCGCCATCCACGCGGCGGACACCGCCAACAGCGCCAACCCGGCGGCCACGGCGAAGGTCACGCTGAGCGGCTCCGACCCGGACGCGGCGGGGCTGTACACCTACGCCTGCTCCGGTTCCGATTGCGCGCTGTCGGCCAGCGCCACCTACTTCGTGGTGATGTCCACGGGCGATACCAGCGGCATCTCCGCCAAGTATTACAAGTGGCAGAGCACGGATTCGGACGCGGAGGCGGGCCATCCGTCCACCCACGGCTGGACGATAGCCAACGCGGGGAGATACAAGAGCGGCAGCAACGCCTGGGTGGACCTAGCCGCAGGCCGAACCGGGATGCTGCACATCGCGGCGGATGAGTACACTCCGCCCTCGCTGTCCGTCTCCGGCATCAGCGGAACGGGGGCGACGCTGACGGTAGGCGGGCACACGGGCAACTGGTGGTATCAGGAATCCCATCCCACCGGCGGAACGTGTACCGCCGTCACCGGCAGCCTGACCAAGGCGCTGACGCTCACCACCGACAAGACTTACGCCTACGGCGCCTACAGCGACAGCGGATGCGCCACGGCCTTGGGCGAGACGGTGTACTTCTCGACCACGGACTATGACGTGGGGAACTTGGGGGAGGCGGTGAACAGCACCACCTACTGCCCAATAGGTTTCCACTCGCTAATAGGTACACAGCAGTGCGCGGTAGCGTTCGACACCGGGAGCAGGAGCGGGGGTTATACCCTGAAGAGCGTAACGGGCAGATTCGCCAACGACAACGGCAATCCCGGCAACATCATCGTAAAACTGCACGCGGCGGACACTACGAATAGCAGCAATCCGGCGGCGACGGCAATCGCCAACGCCGACTTCACCGGCGCCAACCCGAACACGGCGGGGCTGTACAGCTACGCCGGCGCGGGGACCGGCTGCGCGCTGTCGAAGGACACCAAGTACTTCGTGGTGATGTCCACGGGCGACACCGGCGGAGATAATTTTTACAGGTTGGCAGTCACGAATTCGGGCGCGGAGACGGCGCATCCGTCGGGCAACGGCTGGTCGATTGCCAACGCGCTCAGAAGCAAGTGGGGCAGCAATGCCTGGGCGAACCTAAGCGGCACCCCTACTGGCCTGCTGCACATCGCGGCGGATGATTAGGGAGCGGTGGTCGTCAGAATCGGGATTTTTGGGATTAGCGGATTGGCAGGATTGGGTGGTTCGACGGGCTGCCTCCGCAGGCGGAAGTTCCGCGCCATGAGCGGGGGCAATGGGGGAATCCTGCCAATCCTTGAATGTTGATCATCCCGATTTTGACGGTTCATCGCCGCCGGCGGGCGGGCAGGACGATTGCAAAGTCGATGAATACCCTGATTCCGCTCATCCTGAGCTTGTCGAAGGATGGCTTGACCGGAGCGTAGCATGGTTCGACAGGCTCACCATGAGCGGATGAAAAGGACTTTGCAATCGTCCTGGGCGGGCGGGTATGCGTTCTTGCCGACAGCCGCCGCGTTGGGTATGCTTGGCCCAAGCGTTTCACGCTCCTTGCTCACGTCAACTCTACTCGATACTCGATAACCGATCCGACCACGCCGCCGGCAGGAGGTTCCAACGATGGCAGGGCAGAAATTCACATCCTGGGTACACGGCTCCGCAATGACCGGAGAGTATCTCAACCGCATCACCGCGGTGCGCCACTGCGGGCCGTTCGCTCGCATCGAGGGCAATGAAGGGCAGAACGCCTGGATGCACTTCGCCATTCCCACCCCCACGGTGCAGAATGGCAACCGCACCAAGGCGGAGTCGGTGTCGGTGGCCTTTCGCGCCCGCTCTCACGCCAACGTGGCCGAGGTGCTGGTGTACGACGGCGAGAAGATCATCGCCGAGCACTTGGGCATGGCGATGAAGGGCGATAACCTGGACGCCACGTTTGAAATCCCCGGCGCGCCCGAGGTGGAACGGGGCATCAACGTGGTGGTCTGCGTGACCTTCGACGAGGGGGCGCCCGACCTGCGCGCCATGCAGGTGGAAATCGTGGGCGTGGGCGTGGACTTTGAGGGGTAGCGGCGCCGGCTCACATGCCAGAATGTTTTGGGGCGGGTTTTTGACCCGCCCCCCTGATTTTGGGGAAGGCTCCGGCGCTGGCGTACTCGCCTCGCCAGCCTGCGCCCGGCTGAAAGGTCGCCGAGTTTTGACAAAGGAACATCCAGATATGCTGACCTTCGCATTGGGTTCAGAGCTTTTGGTTGAGGATCCGACGTGCCCGTCTGAAACTGGGCAGATGCTGCTCAAGCGCGTCGGGATTGAGTTTGCTGAATAACTCAAATGACCTTGGCCCTTTCCGGTATGGAGCAGGACAATCGCTGCTGGCGTTCTCAAGAGCTCCAAGTATCGCCCGGCGGTGCCGCCGTTCCATATCACGGACTGGCGGCAACGCTGCAACTTTGAAGTTGGGGCCGAAATATCCGGTCAACGCCGCTCGGTCCGTAATGATCCAAGTCTCCATAGATGTGGTCATAAATAGCAACTGTTCGTCGTTTGCTCCGTTGGGTCTAGGCCAATTGTCGCCCGGACGTTGGCCGACGTGCTGCCACGTTTTCTCTGGGTCGGCGACAGCATCCTCACTATCTACGAGCAGACCGATGAAATCGCTATGAGCGGCTTTCGCATGGGCGGTTTTGAAATCGTCGTAAGCGTCGCTCCTGGCTCCGCAGGCCACCAACCGCGGCATCCTGCCCTCAAAACCGGATTTTTCAAAAAGCTTGCGGAACCCCTCACGACATCGAACCCGGTCTGAGTTCCGGTTCCCGCCGCCTTCCACGTAGATGATGGCGCTCACCAGCGAACTCCTCCAATCTCCCCGCGAGTCCACAACTCACCCAGCCGGTACTTCTCCAGCCAGACGGCCAGATCGGACCGGTCGAGGCGACGCATGGCAGTCTGGCCGTCGTGCTTTTCGCACACCACAACACTCTCCGGCCGGTCGCTGAGCGCGTCAACCAAGATGTCGGAATGGGTGGTGACCATCACCTGGCACCGACTGGAAGCGTCCACCAGCAGGTCGGCCAGCTTGGGCACCAAGTCGGGATGAAATCCGAGTTCCGGTTCCTCAATACAGACCAGGCTGGGCGGTTCGGGGTCAAGGAGTATCGCCAGCAAGCAGAGGTAACGCAGGCTGCCGTCAGACAGGCGCGTGGCCGGTATCGAATACTCGCCCTCGGTAAAGAAGATCTGGACGGTGCCGCCTTCGATGTTGAGTTCAAAGTCCCTGAGACTGGAATAGAGGTCGCCCAGCTTTTCAAACAGCGCCATTTTGGGTTTGGGATGTTGCCTGATGCGGTTCAGGAACATACCCAGGTTGGAGAAGTCCTCCAGCAAAGGGCTGGGGCGAACATCGATACGTTGCGGCTGCCGGATAGCCGATTTCGGACCAAATTCCCATTGACGGTACAGGCTGATCCGCTCGTAAAATCTGCTGATTATCGATAACTCCGGGAATCGGACTTGATCCTTCACTTCTGACAGTACAGACTTGTCAATATCTATAAACCGTTCTTCAGTAGTATTTTGTTCTTCTCCGCTGAACAAAGTTTTGCGTGTGGCGGCCACTATGTTACGTTCCCAGACAAAGTCTTGAGTTTGCTCGTCCTCGCGGACCATAGGGAAGCGTATGTATTCGTGCCAAACCCGGAAAATCTGGTTGTACGCGGCAATCGCAATCTTATGTTGCAGATGCGCATCAACTGTATCGCTGCTTAGGTCAACCTCGATTGAAGCCGTGGGGAACCTGTCCCTGCAACCATGCCAGATCCAATTGCTAATACCTCCGCTTTCTCGGATCGGCGCCGCTATATCTCGAGGCGCTCCGCCCAGCAGTCCCACCGTCTCCAGCAGGTTGGATTTCCCCGACCCATTCGGCCCGATCAGCACGGTCAGGGCTGGCAGCTCCAAGTCTATGCCCTCGGGTCCGAAGGACAGAAGATTATGCGCCCTGATTCTGGTCAACATCTGCTGCGCCATGACCGTTCCACCGTCCGGAGGAGTACATCGCCATTTTACCCTATCTGACCGCGCCACGGCAGAGAACGTCTGGCCGGCGTTAGCGCTGCCGTTGAAAACTTTCGCCCCTACGCGGCAACCGCCGCCGCCCGTCCGCTTTCCGCCTGGAAGTCCCGCGTCAGCTGGGCCAGCAGGAAGAAGATGTTTTCGACGGCGTTGGTGGCGTCCACTATGATGCGCTGGCGGCCGTCGTCTTCCTCTTCCTCGGGGGCCATGGCGAGGTAGCGGGCGCGGACGTCCTGCATCATGCTGCGGCGGTCGCCCATCACCTGCTGGACGAAAGCCCAGGAGTCGGCGTCGTTCTCCTCCAGGGCGTCCAGGAAGATCAGCAGGGCGGCGTCGGTGCCTTCCACCACGCTGATCTTGAAAGCCTCCAGCGCGACATCATCCTCAGGCAACTGGCGGAGCAGTTCGGGCAGGACGGAAAACTGCTCTTCCAGCCAGGTAATCAGCTTCTGCCGGCTGAGCACGGCGTTGCGGCGCTCGTTGCTCCGGCCGGGACGCTGACGCCCCAATTCGTTCAGAAACTCGTCAATCCGGAAGTTCACCTCCCGCGCCCAGTCTCGTATCGACCCCGCCGGCTCGCCCTGCCGCGCCTGTTCCAGGTAGCCCGAGAACATCTCCAGCACCCGCCGTTGTTCCAGGTGGGTCAGGTCCAGCGCCGTTTCCACGTCGTCCATGGCCTGGTCGTGGATGTACCAGGGCCGGGACAGCAGCTCCCCCACGCTGGCCGGCCAGACGCGGGCGAACAGTCGCATGGTCCAATCCGGCGCGGACAGCACCACGAAGCGGGAGGGCATACCGAACACGATGACCGCCAGCGCCATCTGCGGCCCCAGGCCGATGTCCGGCCAGGTCACCAGCGCCTTGACCAGCGGGATTTGCGCGTACACTTCAATACAAAGGAGTATTACCAGTATGGCCGCCGAGAAGAATACCTGCACCGCCCAGAACATACCCAACTGGCGGGCGGTTCCGGTGAGGCCATAGGACACCACCATCACGCTGACGGCCAGGCCCACGTAAGAGCCGTAGATGTACATCAGCACCTGCTCCACGCCCACCAGCTCGGCGGCGGCCAGCCCGATGCCGAAGGCCACCACCGGCACCAGCGCCTGCACGATGAAGGTCAGCAGCGCCCCCAATACGAAGGACAACAGGATGGAGCCGGCGGAAAGCTCCAGGCCGGCCTGGAACCAGTTCTGTTCGGATAAGGGTTGCGCCGACTCCTTAATCAGCACCAGCCCGAAGAGCAGCGCCGCGACGCCGAAGAGCATCGCCCCGGCCTCGCGGTAGTTGCCCCGCTGCATCCGGGTCACGATGATGCCGCCCACGCCGATGCCAAAGAGCGCGGCCACCCGGATGTCAACGGTTACGATAAAGAGGATTAATCCCACTCCCAGTTGGGCGCCCAGGGCGATGGGATAGCCCTGCCGGGGCGAAATCAGGCCCGACCGCAGCATACTGATGGTGATGAAGGTCACCGCCGGCGAACTCTGGGTGATGGCCCCGGCCAGGGTGCCCCAGCCGAAGGCGGCAAAACGGTTATCGGCCAGCCGGCTGGCCAGCATCCGCAAGCGCGGCCCCACCACCGTCTTCAGGTTCTCGGAAAGCAGCCACATCCCGAAGAAAAGCAGCCCAACGCCGCCGAGAATGCCGCCCAGGACTTCAATCATGTGTCTCTCCCTTGTCCGCCGTTCCGGTGCAGGGACGTGGATAAGGGATGTCAGCAGCCTGGAGGGGATTCCGTCGTATTACGTAGCATCATCGTGTCAGGCATTACCATCGCCCAGAGATCATCCGCACCGAAAAGGACAGGTACACCCCATTCTGCGGAGCCATCGGAGCGGATAAAGACGGACAGTGCTTGGTCTTCATCATCTATTTTGAACAAGACCTTACCGTCGTTGGTTATGATTTCGTCGCACATAGTTCGCTTTTCTCCTTGGCGTAGGAATTGGTCGGCAGTCAATATCGCGGCGGCAAGGCTTGGAGTGATGCCAAGCAGTAAGTATCTCTGCTTGGCCCAGAGGCAACATCGGGTGGCTAATAGGCAGGCATCGTGAAACGACATCTTCCTTGCCCCGGACTTATGAACTCTACGAGGCCACGATCACGTAGAAATTGGAGCTGCTGGCGCAGTTTGGCTTCCACATTGTGGTTGTTTGGGTATTCCACAGACGCTACAGGCTGGCAGACGGCGAACAATTGTTGTATGCCAAACCCACTTTCCGGCATTTCCAACACACCGCGCAAGGTCAACCGAAGCCAACCGGAGAATTGGCCCAACAGTTGCTCTCTGTCTGGGACGGAGAATACTGCTTCCAAAGCGGGCGGTTCATCAGGAAGCAAGTCATCAGCCGGAAGTTTTGGTAGGGAGACATCGATGAGTGGCAGTGCCGAGCGTAACCTATTGAGTTCAGCAACGCTTATGGCACGTGGTGGTGTATCAGAGCCAAATCCACTCAACACCAGATCAGCGAGGGCACTTACACTTTGCCGGTCCTCCATAGCTAGACCGCACTCCCAGTTACGACGCATACCGCCGAACGTCGCATTGGCGGACGTTACCAAGGCAGTCGTCTCGTCGAAAACGTACACCTTAGCGTGCAGATTTTGGAGGCTGCGCACCTTTGCGCCTTTCTGTGCCAAAGTGCGAAGGCTGTCTAAATTTGACGCGCCTACTCGAAAATCACGCAAGTCAATCTTGGTGACGATTATTTTGGCTACCCCAGAGGACGTTAAGTCGGTTAGATTTACGACAGCATTGTTGACGTATGGGCTGGCAATTAACATCCGAGATTTGCACGTTGCTGCGCGTTCAGACAACCAGTCGAATGTGGGTGTAGTAACAATTTGAGGGGTGCGAACGGATGTCTCTTGCATTTGATAGTTCTCTCCGTTCTCGGCTAGTCGAATCATGCCCTAAGTAGGCATAAACTGCAATGGATGACCTTCTCGTCGGTAGCGTTGCAATTTAGGTGGTTCAGTTTTCCGGCAACGCATCCGAGTGGCTAAAACTGCTGCTACGCCAACGAGATTGCCACGCTGCGCTCGCAATGACAAAAAGCCAAACCACCTAAGACGGAACGCTACCTTCTCGTCATACCACTTGACCATCCCCCGCTCCCTGGCCTCCGTACGGCCTAACCAACTGTCTCGGGGGTTGGATCAGTCATCTTTAATCTGTGCCAGCAACGGCACGGCCCGCCGCGCCATGTCGTAATACTCTGGCGACGCCTCGATGCCTATGGCGCGCAGCCCGTTCGCCCGCGCCGCCGCTATGGTGGAACCCGATCCCATAAATGGGTCCAGGATTGTGCCCACGCCCAGCGGCAATGCTGCCCGCGTCAGTTGACGCATCAGTCGCTGCGGTTTCAGGGACGGGTGCGGCGCAATCCGGCGTTCCGCTTTGGACGCCGGCGGGCAGGTGATGACGTCCCAGAAGGGTTGTTCGTCGGAGATGCGGCGCAAGCCGCCCGCGCCCCAGCGCCGGAGGTTGTCCTGGACGCGGCCCTCGACCGGCTTGCGGAACAAACCCCAAGGTTCCCACCCTGAGCGCGGCATCACCGATACGTCGGAAAACTCTTCATGCGCTCCCTTGGGCCGGTCGCCGCCGCGCAGGGTTTTGACGATGCGTACTATCTCACCGCGCTTTTCAAATCCCGCCGCCAGCATCGGCCCGTACACGTGGTGCGACAGCAGCGGGTTGGTGGCGATGAAGACGTGGGCGCCGGGAACCAGAACGCGCATGAGCAACGGCGCCAATTGGCTGAAGAACCGTTGCAACCCTGTCTCGTCCGCCGGCGTCAGCACCGTGAAGCGGGGCACCGGATTGCGCTGCGCGCCGTCGAAACTCGGCGGGATGCGCCAGACGCCGCCGGATCCGTTCTTGCGCTTGTCCAACTGGTCCGGCTGGTATTCGACCAGACCATACGGCGGGTCGGTTACGACGGCATGAATGGATGACGGTTCTGCCGCCGCCAGCCAGTCGAAGGCATCGGCCAGGATGAGGTCGGCGTCGCCGGCCGCAGTGGTGAAGTTTTGCAGTTCCGGCTGGACAACCATGAGAGCCTCGCGGAGTTGCCGTAGGATAGCGCAGGGCCGGCACGCTGTCTATTGACCTTGACCGCAGTCGTCCGCAGCTTCCGGCGGCGCCTCGGATGCAACTCATGCGTACCCACTTTGTCATTGCGAGGAGCGTAGTCCGCCTCCGGCGGATGGCAATCTCGACGAGTGAGCGATGTTTGCTCCGGCGACGAGATTGCCACGCTGCGCTCGCAATGACAGTTTGCGGAAAGTGGGTACGCATGAGCGGATGCAACGGTTGACGTGGCGCGCTCAATGGCGTATGCTTGTATCAATAGTTCCCCCCCACGCCTCTCATTGGAACGGCGCACCAGGGGGGGCCGTATTTTTCCCCGCAAGGCTGTACCATGGATCCGCCGATGGACTGTGCTGGGCCGGCCGTGCCTGACCGGTCGGCCGGCGAGCAAATCAACCGGCTCACTCAGTTTGGAATGAACATTCCGGAGGACGCCCGGGAAAACGCCGCCCTCCTATTGCGTCATACCGGCCCTATCCGCCTGAGCGAGTACTGGCAGCCGCTCGCCACCGAAACCGACGCTGACGGCAACGGCCGGTTTCCAGTCGGAACTGCCTTCAGCGACGTTGTTGAGCTATACATCTTTGACCATAAGCTCCGCTTGCTGGTTTTTGACGCAATCGCTCACGTTGAGGTTTCAATACGTTCGCACTGGGCCTCGTATCTAGCCCAAGCTGCTGGCGGTGGCGCTCAAGCCTATATGAACCCGGAGTTGTTTAATGACGAATACGCCGGGGCCTTGACGACGACTATTGAAGCATATTTGAGGAAATTCAAGAAAAAGGCTAAAGGGCTGGACACGCTTTCCATTTACGAATTGGCAGATTCTATGTCCATGGGGCATATTTCGCGTTGGTACGCAAATATCAAAAGCCCCGGCATTCGTCAGGCAGTTGCCAATCATTACGGTGTTGACGAAAAAGCGCTGACTACGCTGCTGCATCATCTAACCTACATACGCAATATCTGCGCCCACCACGGACGCCTGTGGAACCTCAACTTGACCGTTCATCTTGAATTGCCCCGGAACAAGCCCCAATCCCTCGCGCCTAATTTCAACCGACACAATCGGCACAAGATCTACAACACCCTGGCAATGCTCGCCTATATGCTGGACGTCATGCACCCTTTCCTCGACTGGCGCGGTCGTCTGCTCGCTTTGCTGGACGAATACGGTTCCGTTCCCAAGGGCCAAATGGGCTTTCCCGGTGACTGGCGCAGCCGCCCGTTGTGGAGCGCTGCGCCGTCCTTTCCGTGACGTTGCCGTCCCGACTTTCCGCAACCCGGCTCATCCGCCGGCCCCGGCCCGCATCGTCTCGCGGCCCGGCCCGTCGCCCCAGGGCACCTCCGGCAGGTTGCGTTCCCGCCGCACCTCGTTGATGGTGAGGACGCCTCGATCCAATAGCGCCGTCTCCCGCTGGACCCGGTTGTTCTCGTCTTCCTGCAACGCCTCGATGACCGACAGGTCGAACTCCACGGACAGATTGGGGTAGCCCAGGCGGGGCAGCAGCATCCGGTTCAGCTGCTCTTCCAGGAACTTTACTTCCGGCACGATGGTGTTGCGCCAGAACATTCGCTCCGACGCCTGGACGTTGGCGTAGGTGGCCCGCTCGAAATCGCCCAGCAGCAGCTTAGGCACGCCGTAGGCGCGGCTCACTTCCTCCAGGCTCCAGCGGAGGCCCTGGATGAAGTCGATGTCCCGGTGGGACAGGCCCAGCGTCTTCACGTCGCGCACCGCCGACGCCACCGCCGGACGGTGGGCGTTGCCGGGCCCCTGGTAGCGCATCTCCCAACGGGCGTAGAACTCCTCCAGCTCGGTTTCGTTCAGCTCGTGGTTGGTCAGCAGCAGGAAGTCGGGCCGGGCCGAGTTGCGCAGCAGGTGGCGGTTGAAGCGCAGCCCCTCGTGGCCCATGTCGGCGGAGAGGCGGGCCGGCGCCAGGGGCGACAGTCCGGCCAGCTCTTCCAGCGGGTTGAAGTAGCGCAGCCACACGATTTCGTCCGGCGTGTAGGCCACCGGCTCGGCGACGCCGCGATACACGAACCCCCGCACATACTGTCGCCGATCCGGTATCACCACCATGCGGTCGGGGCGCAGGGGCCACAGCTCCGGCTGGCCGTCGTCGCCCTGCTCGATGGCCCAGAAGGCCGCGCCCCACAGGCACAGGTGCGTCTCCGTCGCCCGCCACAGGTCGGCCCGGGTGTGCCACGGGTTCACCCGTTCCAGCAGCCGCGCCACCGGATGCGACGGCGACACCGGGGCGCGGCGGCCGGCCCCCTCTCCCTTGGCGGGAGAGGGCCGGGGTGAGGGCGAGGCCCCATCCATCCGATACACCCGCAGCGGCGGCCGGGTCAGCGCGTCGGCCCGCAGCTTGACGGCGGCGTACACCGACGGCGAGGTCGCCATGTACCGCCCGTATTCCGACCGCGCCCAGCCCTGGCCGGGCAGCCCGGTCAGCGCGGACAGGTTGTCCTCCGCCGGCGGTCTATTCGCGGCGGCGGCGCGATTGGCGCGCTGCACCGTGTCCCGTCCGGCCCGTAGGGGCGAATGATTATTCGCCCCTACCCTGCGTTGCAAGAAGGTTTCCCGAAACATCTTGCCCAGTTTCACCATGTCCGAATGCTCTCCTTAATATTCGTCAGAAGCAGGATTTTCGGGATTGGACGGATTTTCAGGATTGGAGCCGTCGGTGGGCAAAGACATCCCAATCCTGAAAATCCTAGTGTCCTGTAACCGAAGTAAGTAGAAAAAGCATGAGCGATGGGGTATCCTCCGGGTGAGCAGCCCAGATGGAGGACGACCATGGCCATAGGACGCCCGATGCCACCATTGATTTTGGACGACACGGAACGGGAAACCCTGGAGCGGTGGGTCCGTCGTCCGAAGACGGCGCAAGCTTTGGCGCTGCGGGCCCGGATGATTTTGGCCTGCGCGGCGGGCCGGAGCAACACCGCGGTGGCGGCCGACTTGGGAGTATCGGGGGCCACCGTAGGCAAGTGGCGGTCACGGTTTGTGGAGCGGAGACTGGACGGGCTGTCGGACGAAGCTCGCATCGGTCGCCCCCGGTCGATCACCGATGACGACGTGGAGCGGGTGATTACGTTGACGCTGGAGACCACGCCCCGGGACGCTACCCACTGGAGCACCCGGGCCATGGCCCAACGCTGCGGCCTGAGCCACAATACCGTCAGCCGCATCTGGCGCGCCTTCGGATTGCAGCCTCACCGCACTGAAGTCTTCAAGTTGTCGTCGGACCCCTTTTTCATTGAGAAGGTGCGCGATATCGTGGGTCTGTACCAGGACCCGCCGGACCGGGCCCTGGTACTGTGCGTGGACGAGAAGTCTCAAATCCAGGCGCTGGATCGCACCCGTCCGCTGTTGCCCCTGCGTCCGGGACAGGTGGAACGACGCACCCATGATTACCTGCGCCACGGCACGGTGTCCCTCTTTGCCGCTTTGGATACCCAGAGCGGCAAGGTCATTGGCCGCTGCCACCAACGCCACCGGTCGGTGGAGTTTCGCAAGTTCCTCGATACCATCGAGGCGGAAGTGCCCCCTGACTTGGACGTCCACCTGATCATGGACAACTACGCCACCCACAAGACGGCGTTGATCCGCAATTGGCTGGCCAAACGGCCCCGTTTCCACTTGCACTTCACCCCGACCAGCGCGTCCTGGCTGAACCTGGTGGAACGATGGTTTGCGTTGCTGACGGAGAAGCAGTTGCGTCGCGGAGTGCACCAGAGCAGCGGCGAGCTCGAAGCCGCCATCTACCGCTACCTGGACATCACCAACGAAGACCCCAAGCCCTTTGTCTGGACGAAGACTGCTGACCAGATCCTGGCCAACGTCGCGCACTTTTGCCAGCGAACTTTGAATACAGGACACTAGCAATCCGGCGAATTCTGCTGCTGACGGTTCCTCGTTAGATGAACAAATCCCGCATCCACCGCTGGTCGCCGCTGAAGGGGTCGTCGTCCAGGAAGGCCAGCATGAGGGCGTCGGCCTTGTCGGGGGAGGACCGGCCCCGGCCTCGCATTTCCTCTTTGCGCTCCATGAGCACCTTGCCCCGGCTGTTGAAGCGGTAGCGCAGGGAGGCCAGCTCGGACATCAGCTCCGGGTCGTGGGGGATGCGGATGTTGCGGGTCTCGAAGCGCCGGGACAGGGTCCAGAAGCCTTCGGCCCGCAGGTTGGCGCAGGCCCGTTCGCGGATGGGTTCGGCGGCGCCGTTGACGCCCCGGGCCGGTATGCCCTGGGCATTCAGGTGGTCCACCACGCTCACGCCCATGCCCACCTCGTCCACGTTGAGCCGGTCGGGGCGCAGCTCGTGGTAGAGGTTGGCCACCCGGCCGGTCAGGTCGGCGGTGTCGATGCCGTAGTACGTCCGGATGTCCTCCACCACGTTGCCCCGGCGGATCAGCGCCACGCTGCGGTCGGGGCCGAACCGCGCCACGTCCACCCCGATGTCCAGCGGAGCGTCGGCGGCGGCCGGTGGGGGCGAACAATCATTCGCCCCGGCGCCGTTCCACCCGTACACCGCCGCCTCGATGTCGGGCACGGCAATCAGGTTGTCGTCGCCGCGCTCGGGGAACTCGCCCAGCACCCGGGCGCGGAAGAGCGGGCTGTCCTCGCCCCACATGGCACGGCGTTCCTCCACCCACGCCGCCGTGGTCAGGCCGGGGATGTCGATGCCCCCTTTCTGCACGTTGGGCGAGTCCAGGGCCGATATGGTGATGGTTTTGTAGATGCCGATTTCCCGGTGAAAGGCCCGGTGGAACCCGCCGGAGGTGGTGGTGGGATTGCCGATGAGCAGCAGGCGGGGGTTGGCCGAGGTCATCACCGCTTCCACCGCTTCGTAGATTGCTTCGTCCACGCCCTCCGCCTCGTCCACCACCACGAACATATTTTCACTGTGGAAGCCCTGGAACTGGTCGGCGTCGGTGGCCGACAGGCCCAGGGCGTATCGGTCTTCGGCCAGATCCCAGCGGGTGTCCAGCATCGTGCCGCCCAGCCGGCCGGCGGCCCGGCGATAGAGGCTGTGGATCTGCCGCCAGAGGACGTGGCGCACCTGGCGGAAGGTGGGCGCGGTGCTGAGCACGATGGCCGGGTCGTGGCATTGCAGATACCACAGCACGGCCACGGCGGCGGTGAAGTCCTTGCCCAGGCCGTTGCCCGACTTCACCGCCACGCGACGCTCGTCGCGCACCGCCTCCAGCACCTCCCGCTGCTTCGACCACAGCGTCACGCCCAGGGTATCCGCGGCGAAGCGCACCGGGTCGTCCGTCCCATTCCGCCCCACCTACCGGGGCCGCACGGCGGACAGTTCGTCCAGGCGACGCCGGGCCTCTTCCGGGCCGTCGGGCGTGGGGGCGGGTATCACGTTTTCGCCGGCCACGTAGCCCGCCGGCGGGCTGAACAGGAACCCGCAGTCCCGGCAGCGGTACACCCAGTGGTCCGCCCCGTCCAGGCGGGCCAGTTCCAGCAGTCGGTCGGAGTTGCAGCGACGACAGTTCAACACGTTCTTACCTCATATGCGGGCGGGTTCAGGTTTGCGGGGCCAGTCGGTCTATCGCATCCGCCCGTATTAATACGCTATAAGAACATATGTTCACAAGTCAATGGGCCGGTGTCAGCGCTATCGCAGCCATGTATTGCGAGCGCGCCCCTGTCATTGCGAGCGCAGCGCGGCAATCCCGTTGGGGTAACAGCCATCGCTCCGGGAACGAGATTGCCACGGCGCTGCGCGCCTCGCAATGACAAGAAGGCCGTGCGCGTGGCAATCCCGTTGGGGTAGCAGCCATCGCTCCGGGAACGAGATTGCCACGGCGCTGCACGCCTCGCAATGACAAGAAGGCCGTGCGCCTCGCAATGACAAGAAGGCCGTGCGCCTCGCAATGACAAGAAGGCCGTGCGCCTCGCTATGACAGGGGGGATGCAACAAAGAAACCCCCGCCGGTTTAGACCGGCGGGGGTTTGCTTTATCCTGGTGGATGGCGGCTGTCTGGCTGACCGGTCGATCAGCCGGGGTTGTGCCGCTGCACGATATCTACGATGCGGGAGTCCAGGCTCCCCACCTGGTCATCCAGAACGCCGGCGTCCGCGTAGGCGACGGCCAGGTGGGCGTCGTGCTGGATGTCCTCCCAGTCGGTTTCCAGCTCGAACTCGTCGCGCAGCTCTTCAAACAGCCGGTCCAGCGAATCCTTGTCGAACATATCCCTTTGTTACCTCCTCCTGTTGGTCGGCGACCTCGCTTGCGATTGCGATGCAGTTGCGATGCGGTTCGGTCTCCCGGCGCCACGTCAGTCGCCGACTGCAACGACGCCCGGCCGCCTCCGGCCCGGCGCCGTCCGGCGTGTATGGCAGCAGACGGTATATTACCCCCATTCGCCGCCGGGGGCAAGCGGCGGATTCCGTCCCATACCGTGCTATACTGCCCCCAGCCTTCCGAACCGAGGAGCGTCATGGGCGAGTCCGCAACCAGCCTGAACCCCTACGTCGTGTATTCCATACTGGGCTTCAACGCCCTGATTACGGTTGCTCTGCTGGGCGCCGTGCTCCGGCTCATGTTCCTGGTGGGCCGGCTGGAGGGCGAAATCAGGGGCATTCACGGTGAAATCGGGGGCATTCACGCCCGTATCGCCGACATTCACGCCCGTATCGCCGACATTCACGCCCGCATTGACAACCTGCAAGAGCAGATCCTCGGCTTGCGGGCCGAAATGCAGAGCCTGATCGCCGCCGTCAACGCCCGGATTGACCACCTGCAAGAACAGGTCTCCAACATCCAGGGCGAGCTGCGCTTCCTGCACGGACGCATCGACCTGGTGCTGCGACACCGCCACGACGCCGACACCGGCAGCGTCGTCCTGACTCCCACCGAACCCAGCCCCGAACCTGAACCCGTGGCCAACTAGCCGGCCAGCCGGCTGCCCGGAGGCCAGTCGCGCCGCGGCGCGCGTTCACCGCCCGTTCCGCCGGGACAGGCCGGCCCGCCGGCATCCTCACCCCGCCAGGCTCGTCACCGTCTCGACGAACCGCCGCGCCTGCGCCAGCCCGTGCTCCACCATATCCGCCGTTTGCCAGCCCTCGTAAAAATTCTGATGCAGCGACGCCGCCACCTGAAAATCGGTGCGCAGATCGGCCTCCGGCAGCTCCCGGGCCAGCCGGTCCACCGCGGCGAACAGGTCCTCGTGGCTGCCGTGCTCCCAACCCCGTTGTTCGGCAACGGCCTTGACCGCTATGGCCGCCGCCCCCCAGCCCTTTTCCGACGCCTGCCGCAAATCTCCCGCCGCCAGTTCCGTGAAGCCCTGCTCCAGCAACTCCGACGCGGCGGTCCGGTACTTCAAAACCTGCAATTGCATCATCTTTAGCGCGCTCCGTTGCCATGCCGTCGCCATTTTACCACCCCCGTAGCACGGTTACGAAGGCGGCCGCCGTCGCCGGGTCAAGCGTAAGCATCGTCCGCGCGCCATCGCGTCAGCCCGGGCCCAGCAGCGCGTTAATCAGCAGCTCCGCTATCCGGGCTACGGTGTAACTGGCGGTCACCGAGCCGACGATCCAGGCGAACACTACGACGTGTCGCTGGAAGCCGACGCCCAAGTCCCCCGACCGACCGCCGCCGTATGTGGTGAACGCTCCCTGCAAAAAGGTGGCGACCGACGCCCCGATCAGGATTGCTCCCAGGGCAATGATGAGAACCGCAATCAACGAGATGTCGAAACGGCCCGTCCCAAGCGCCTGCCCGGGTTCGCCGGGGACGCCCGGCGTCGTCAGCAAAAATATGATGGCGACAGCCGAGACGACAACGGACAGCGTCGCCGTTGCCAACAAGGCCAGCCGACGGGAACGGCGCGTTATCACAGGTCTTCGTCCGGCGTCCGCAAAATCGCGCCCAGCAGGAACAGGCCCACAACGATGAACGCCATGAGCCCCCAGAACAAGAGCGCCAGCGGCGCCACCCCCAGCGGCATGGGCAGCCACTTCAGGCCGAGGATGTGCAACGCTCCGTAGGAAGACACCCCCAAAGCCAGCAGCGACGGTATCAGCGTGGCGGTTAACAGGTCCATGGCTTCCTCCTTTGTGGCCCGCCGGGTTGTCCCGGCCGGGCGTGCGGGCCGGCTGCGGCCGGCATTTTACCAAAGGGCAAAATGCCCCGCCATCTCGTAGTGGGCAGCGTTCCCTTTCAGGCGGTTTGGTTTGGCAAAATCCAGTTGCCCGCGCGGGTAGGGGCGAATAATTATTCGCCCCTACGGAATTGCGAAACCGCCTCAATTGCAACGCTGCCGCCCCATCCCCACCCCATCCCCCATCCCCTCCATCCGGTCCATCCATGTGAAACCGCCGCCGATTCCAAGAAATCGCCCAAATCCGGCCCTTTTTTGTAATACTCCCGTAATATTGACCCCGCTACAATTGCCAGCCAAGTCTGCAATTCTATCCAGCCGTTGAGCGCGGCCGGCCGGCCCATGTACCCGTCATTCCGGCGCAAGCCGGAAGCCACTGGTCACCAACACCGGCCCGGCCCCAACAACGGCCCCACCGCAAGGAGGTGCAACCGCCGACAGCTGTCAAAAGCCGCCCCACGCCCGCCCGCGGGCAACTCAATCAAACGCCTGGATTCCGGTCCCGTATCGAGTACGGGATGACGCTCTTGCGCCGGAATGACGGTGGAGAACAGGCCCCGGAAACCAACGGGCCGAGGGCGCAACAGAACGATCAAAATGCAAATGACGATCTCACAAGGAGATTTTGTCAAATGAGAAGTAAAACGAAGAAGCTGATTTGGGCAGCGCCCCTGCTGGCGGTCTTCGCCGTCGCCGCCGCGCTCGCCCTCTTCGCAGCCCAGCCGCCCGACGACGCGGCCGCGCAGGACACCACCGCCACGGGCAATGAAATTCCCGGCATGGTGCAGAACCTCACCGTCGCTCCCTACATGGAGAAGGACGGCGGCATTCCGCAGGAACAGCTGGCCATCACTTGGGACCCGCCCATCGTGGGCGGCGCGCCGGCGGGCTACCGCATCGACCTCTCCCTGGACGGCGAGCTGTGGCTGCCTTACATGATCACCGCCAACACGCGCCAGATGCGCATGATTTACGGCGACGAAGACGATCCCAACAACAACGAGATCGTGCTGCCGGCCGAATCGAAGCGGTACTTCCGGGTCTTCGCCACCAACCGGCAAGGCACCGGCCCGGGCGCGGAGGCATCGGGCACGACGCTCCCTGCGGAGAAGCCGGACGTCGTGAAGAACGTGTCTGCAGTGGCGCCGACCATTCTCTTAAATATCGACTTGAACGGCGATGGCGACACTACGGATGATAACGTCCAGAATGTTGACGAAACCGCATTCGGTATCGACCTCAACAATAACGGCAGACTCGAAACCGATGTCGACGGCCTCAACGAGACCGGAATTACCCGTTCGTCTCGAACCGTCATTCAATTGAATTGGACAGCGCCCAAAAACCCCCCGGGCGCTCCGGTGACGAGTACGCGCATCGAGTGGTCGCCGGAAGGGAAGGACCCCTGGTACCTGCTGACGGACGACGGCCCGGCGACGGGCCCGCACTTTGACGCCGGTTTGTCGTCGATGACCACGCGCCACTATCGCGTCTTCGCGCGCAACTCGGTGGGACTCAGCGCGGTATCGGCCAACTCCGACTCGGCGACGACCGACGATTCGCTGGTGCCTCTGAAGCCACGGGGCCTCGAGTACATCCTGCTCAGCCCCAACTCGCCGCAGACGGACCTGAGGTGGACTCCACCGTTCGATCCGGCCGGCGACCCGGTGGACCGATACATCATCCAAGCCAGGCTTGCCAACCAAGATGGCGAAGATGATGACGATTACATGAACCTTCACAGCGGCGCGTACATCGACGCGGACGACGTTGACGACGGTTACGACTTCGCCAGGCTCGACCTCACGAGGGCCGGCATCACCTTCGCGGCCGGCGACCTGGTGGACATCCGCATCCGGCCCGGCAACCGGAAAGGGTACGCGGGTTCCGGCACTGCGGACAACACCGCTGATGACTGGTGGGTGTTGTCCAACGTTCCCATCGGGCACCCCAATATGCCGAATAAGCAGCCCGCGCCCACCGGGGTTCAGGACAAGGCCGAGAATAGCGGGCGTTCGGGGCTGAACGTAACCTGGCCGGCCGCAACGTTCGTCACCGGCCAAGCGCCCGCTGACGAAGCTACGCCTAGCACTCACGCAGCTGACGTCGATTACGTTCTGGTAATCAACGGTGAAGAAGAAGCCGCGGCTCAATCCTGGCGAGACGACGCGCCTGCGACCGGCAATGGCGCAGATCCGGCTTCTGGTGACCGGAACCACGTAGGCGCCAACACTGTTGATCAAGCCACCAACGACGACGGCCTGGCCGCCGATACCACTAGGACCTACCGGGTGTACGCCGTTCGGGCGCATACAGACCTTGGTATCACTGATGGGGATGCTGATTTCTCAGTTGACGGTACTACTGATGGTCAAGATCACGTGATCAGGAGTTACGCTGCCAACGCGTCATCGGCGGATACCGCGGACGCTCTGCTGCCGGGCAAGCCCACGGCCTTGGTGGTAGCGGCGGGCGGACACACCGAGATTGACCTGTCCTGGACCCAACCGGCAACAACCGCCGACTGCTCCGCGGGGGCTAATGAAGCTACTGATAACGACGTGCGCCTGGGCGCAACGATAGTTGCGGGAACGGAAGACGACGGCAGCGAGTGTGGCGCGAACGCCATCACCGGCTACCAGATTGAGATGTCGGAAGACCCCAACCTGGCCGCGTCGAGTTGGAAGGTAGTCACGCCGGTGCGAGCCGAAGGCGTGACGGCGACCGTGGACGGGCTGACCCCGGCCAAGCGGTACTACTTCCGCGTCTTCACCCGGAACGCGACCGGCCTGAGCGTCGAGCCCTCGGAATACGATTCCACGATAACCGACCCTGCCGACGTCCCGACGCCCCCGGGCGGCCTGGTGGCCCAGCCGTTGGCGTCGGACCCGCAGAAGCAGTTGAAGCTCTGCTGGTACGAGCAGAACGACGTGGACCCGCTGACCGGCGACGCGATTCTTACCGACGCCCTGCCGGTGCTGGGTTACAAGATTGCCTACGTCGATTACGACGCCAAGGGCGCGGCGATGGATGAAATGGTGCTGGTGGAGAACACCCACTCAACCAAGACCCAGTTCACTGACCCCACCATGCTGGCGCCGGGCACGAAGCGGACCTACAAGGTGTACAGCATCACCCTGGGCGGTGTTGGCACGCAGGCCGCGGAAGCCACGGCGACGACGCTGCACGCTCCGCCGGCCGACCTGGCCGCAGCCGCGAGCTACGACAGCGCGACCAAGGCGCACTCCATCACGCTGACCTGGACCGCCGGCGGAACCGGCGTAACCGAGTACCAGGTGGAGCGCAAGAGCGGAACCGACGCCTTCGCGGCGGTGAAGCCGCCCCACGTTGGCAAGGCCGCCACGTACAAGGACATGACCGGCCTGACGGCAGGCGCCGAGTACACCTATCGGGTGCGCACCATCGTGAACACCATGCCGAGCGATTGGGCTGAAATCAAGGCTACGACCATGGACAAGCCCGACGCGCCGGTCGCGACAGCTATGGCCGACGACGCCACCTCGATTACCGTGACTTGGACCGCCGCCGACAACGGCAGCGCCATCACCGGTTACATGGTGGAACGCGGAACCATGGGCGCCGACGGAACCACCATGACGTGGACCGCCGTTGACCCGGCCCACACGGGCACGGCCATGACGTACACGGACACCGGCCTGACCGAGATGACCATGTACTACTACCGCGTGAGCGCCACCAACGCCGTTGGCACGAGCGATTGGTCGGAAAACGCCAGCGCCACGACGTCGGACTCCAATAACGCCCCCATGCCCGCTACCGGCGCCAACGCCCTCCCCACCACGGTGGACTTGGTCGTGGGCGGAGACAGCAGGGTCATCACTCTCACCGGCTCGTTCACCGACGCCGACGGCGACGCGCTGACCTACTCGGCGACGTCCAGCAGCGAGGCTGCCGCCACTGCTACCGTCAGCGACGACATGACCATGCTGACCATCGCGCCCAAAGCCGACGGCGCGGCCACCGTAACGGTGACCGCCAGCGACGGGACCGCTAGCGCCACGCATGACATTGCGGTGACGGTGGCGGGTCGTGCCATCCGGCCGACCATCGACAGCGTGTCCGTCCTGCAAAACAGCATCAGCGTGGTTTGGAATACGGCTTCGATCCAGAACGCTGAAGCGATCAAGGTCGCGCTGTTTGAACTGGACGCCAAGGGCGACGTGATCAGCCTCGCCACGGGCTACGCCGGCAACGTCCACACGATCAGCCCGGCAAACGACCCCGGCGCGCACACGTTCACCAACGTGCCGTCCGGCAGCTACAAGGTGGGCGTGGCAAACTACGCCAATGGGGAACATAAGACCATCGTGTCGGGCGTGCAGACGGTGCAGTAGCGCCCGGCCACCGGCAAGGAACGGTCGGAGAACCAACCGGCGCAACCGCAAGGTTCTCTGACCGCTCCAGAAACGGTCAAAGTGCAACGACAATCTCATAAGGAGATTCTCACAAATGACTAACACAGCGAGAAAGCACATTTGGTCGGTGCCGCTGGTGGCGTCAATCGCCATCATCGGTATGCTGGCCGCGTTTCTTGTGCTGGCGAACAACCCTGGCGTCGCCATGGCCCAGGGCGGCGACCCCTGCGCCGGTTTGACCGACGACGAGCGCGCCGATTTCCTCCTGGGTGGCGGAACCTGCGGCGAGCCGACGGCGCCCCCGACGGCGACGGTGCCGACCGCGCCCGCTTCGGCCAGCGCGCTGGAAATTGACCTGACCTACAGCATGGGAGCGGTCACCGTCTCCTGGATGGCGGTCACCGGGGCCACCGAGTACCTGGTGCAGTATCGCCAGTGCACGGCGGACGACTGCGCGGGAGACTTCAGCAGCCAGACCGTTGTCGGGACGATGCACACCATCGCCGCCACCGACCTGGACATCAAGCAGTCGCACCAGATCGTCGTGACCGCCAGCGGCGCGGACGATACGGTCCTGTCGCAATCCCCTCCCGGCATGGTCTGCCCGGCCGCAGCGCCCACCGGTCTCAAAGTCGAGGCCCTGGACAACGCCGCCCGCCTGAGCTGGAAAGACCCCGTGGACCCCATCCACATCATCGAAGTCATGGGCTTCCAGATCGAGCGGGTCACCTACCTGCAAGACAGCAACAACCCCATCCTGGTGAACAACCGGATGGCTACCATTGACCTGGGCGAACCGGTGAATCAGCACTGGGACCTGGGCCTCTCCTACGGCGTCACCTACACCTACCGGGTGCGGGCCGAAGTGCAGATCACCGACGCCGCGGGCAGCCGGATGATGGGCTACAGCCTGTGGAGCGATCCGGAAACGGTAATCGTCGCCGACTCCGGCGGCCGCCTCACCCCGCTGGAAGAAGCGCCCGACGCCGTGCGTAACCTCAAGGCCGACCCGGCCTGCGCTGACACGATCACCGTCACCTGGGCCGCGCCCGCAGACATGGGCATCGTGGCGGCGCGGCGGGACAAGAACGGCGTGTACGTTGGCCCCGACTTTATCGGCGGCGAAGGCGCCGGCAAGGTGGAGCAGGGCGAAAAAGCCACCAGCGTCACCTACCAGGTGCAGCGGATGGTCAACAACGGCCCGTGGATGTCGGTTGAACACGACGGGATGATGTACATCGACAAAAAGGTGGATTATGCCGAGGCCGGAGCCGCTCCCAATACCTACAAGTACCGGGTGCGGGCCATGAACGAGGCCAAACTCTACGGTCCCTGGATGATGGTCAGTGAGACTTTGGGACAGATGCCGATGATGGCGCAGGTTCCGACTTCTCCCGACGCCGACCCGGACGACCAGGGTAATGTCTTGTTCACCTGGGACCCGCCCGGCACGGCCGCCGGCACGGCCTATTGGCGAAACATAGAAGACGTTACCGATGAGGACGGCAATCTCAACCGCTGGAACTTGAGCGACTCGATGGTTTACATTGTCCAACGGCAGTCGTCTCCGGGAGGAGAATGGATTACGTTGAGCGACAACTGGGGTAACCGTCTGGTGCCTGGAGACGGAGACACGCAACTTGATGGAGGCCGGCACCAGTACCTGGAAAGCGCGACGACTCCACAGGATGCCCTTGCCAACGTTCAAACACAACGCTATGAAGACGCACCCCCGGCAGGCGGCACGTACAAATACCGGGTTTCCGCCCGGGCTGCAATGTGCGCTCGGTCTGCGTGGGTCGTTACTGCGGAAGAGGTGACGGTGGTTGTGGTTCCGGGCAAGCCGACCGGACTATCTGCTATGGCGTCCGGCTCTTCGACGATCAACTTGTCTTGGACAGCGCCGGCGCTTACTGGCCGTGGCCCCATCACCGAATACAGGGTTGAGTACGCGGAGGGCAGCGGGACCTGGAAAGACCTCGCAAAAACCAGGGATGATGCAACCACTTACTCCCACACTGGGTTGAAGAGCGCGACCACGTATCACTACCGTGTCTATGCTGTGAATGCCAATGGGGAAAGCGCCCCCTCGGATGCTGCCATGGCAATGACGGGTAGGGTAGAGCCGTTGGGCAACCCCACCGGCCTGTCGCTGATGTCCAGTTCTGCCGGTGTCATCCAGGCTACCTGGAGCCCGGCCACCAACGCCACCGTGCATTGGGTCTGGTCCGTCAACGCCGACGGCACCGGCGGCAAGTACACCGAGGCCGCTGGCAACGCCGGTATGGCCACCATCTCCGGCCTGCAAAGCGGAGCCAGTTACTGGGTCATCGTCATCGCCGGTCAACAGAGCGCCGGCTCCGATACCACCACCTGGTCTCAGTGGAGCGGCTGGCAAAGCGCCACCGCCCAGTAGCCGATAGCCATACCCGTGCGCGACTGTCCGGATGCCGCTTCGGAAACGGTCCAACCGCCCCAGGCGCCGCCGGACAGTCACCCAAAACAATCTCACAAGGAGATTACAACAAATGAAAAGCACAACCAGAAAGCACAGGTGGCCAGTGGCCCTGGCGACGATGTTTGTCGTCGTCGGTATGCTGGCGGCTTTTGTGGCGTTGTCGGCTTTCCCGGGCATGACCTCAGCGCAGGGTGGCCCTCCGGAGACCCCGCCCATGCCGGGCTCCACTCCCGCCCCGTCGGGCGACGGCCCGCCGCCGGCCCCGGCGCTGCCGACGCCGACCCCGACGCCCATCCCGCCGGTGGATGACGGCATCGACAACAGCAGCACCTCGGCCAGCGCCGGCGTTGAGCTGAAGTTGACCATCGGCAGCCTGCCCGAGGGCGCGGTGGCCGGCGCCTCCGTGGAGCTGTACCTGGAGGACGACTTCCAGGTTCCCGACTCCATCGCCCGTGACACGGTGTACTTCCGGGCCACCAACCCCCGGACCAACGCCACCAACGACGGCGGCCGCGTCTATGCCACCGACCCCATCGAAATCGACGACGACGACCACTATGGCGGCGATGACGACTGGTCCATCCGCGTCTTCATCCCCGACATGAACACCGGCGACGACTACGACGGCTTCAACGGCCCGGCCATGGGTCAGACCCTGACCCTGGTCTTCACCGAGGCCGCCGGCATCAAGAACCCCAGCGAAGCGGGCACCCACAGCGTGGGCTACGCCGTCCTGGGTCCCGATGACGACGCCAACGACGGCCCCGAGGTCGAGCTGGGCACCGTCGCCACCGTAGCCAAGATCTCCCTGTCCGACGAGGACAACGACCGCGGCTACGAGCTGACCGTCACCGGTTCCGGCTTCAACAACGGCACTTCCGCCGCCGTCCACGTCCTGCACGACCCCAACCTGGATGGCGTGCCCGACGACGCCATGGCTGAAGCGGCCCTGTGCTCGCGGATCATCCAGCAAGGCCAGCGCGCCGGCATCGCCACCGTGGGCAGCGACGACAAGGTCGCCGTAACCTTCGAGGTTACCGTGCCCACCTTCCGGGCCGGCGACAACAACTACATCTGCATGGTGGACGGCGAAGGCCGCTCCTCCCACACCGACGTTGAACAGTTCGAGTTGCAGGACTCCCTCCGGGTCGTTCCCGCCTCGGCCAACGCCGGCGACACCATCAACGTCTTCGCCCAGGACTTCCCCGTCGCCGGCGCGGCTCTCACCGAGCTGAAGATCGCCGGTCAGGTGGTGTGGCCCCAGAGCGCGGCCGGCGCCAACTATGTTCCCATGAGCAGCATTGACGCCATCGGCGCCGACGGTTCGGCCACGCTGTCCTTCGAGCTGCCGGGCAGCATATCCAACAGCGCGTTGGAAGGCACCGTGCGCATCGACGCCAAGTGGGGCGAAACCGGCGAGGACAGCAAGATCACCATCACCGGCTCCCAGCTGACCCTGAGCAAGGCGGAAGTCTCGGCCAACGAGAGCGTCACCATCCGGGGCAGCGGCTTCGGCGCCGGCGCCGGCTGTCTGACCTCCGCCACCATCAGCGGCGCCCCGCTGCTGCTGGTCAGCGACGACGACATCGGCAACTGCCAGGGCATCGACGTTGAGGTTTCCTCCGCCGGCCAGTTCGCCGCCACCGTGGCCATCTGGTCCGAAAGCGGCAACAACCCGGCCCTGACCTCCGGCACCCACACCATCGAGGTCAAGGACGACGAAGGCTTCACCGGCAGCGCCACCATCATCATCAAGGAACCCACCCTGATGGTCACCCCCGACGTGGCCGGCCCCCGGGACTATGTCACCATCTCCGGTGAGAACTGGCCCGTGGAAAACGAAGACGGCGGGGACATCGACGAGGTGAAGATCGACATTGACGGCGGCCGGGACGACGAAGACGCCGACCCCGACGCCAGCGGCCGCTGGTCCGTAACCTACCGCGTGGCCGGCGACGTGGTCATTCCCTCCACCGTTCCGGTCAAGGCCTCCTATGGCTCCGGCAGCGAGATCGTCAAGGTCGGCTCCTTCAGCGTCCCGGCCGCCAACCTGACGGTTGACCCGGTGCGCGCCGTTCCCGGAGACTCCATCTCCCTGTCCGCCACCGGCTTCTCCCTGTTCGAGTCGGACATCACGGTCAAGATCGGCAGCCTGACGGTCAACGTGCCCGCCAGCGCGCACACCGACGGCGACGGCGCCATCGACGGACTGGAAGTCCTGGTTCCGTCCCTGGACCCGGCCCTGTACACCGTGCAGATGAACGTCGGCGACACCGTAACCATCGGCGAGCTGACGGTGATGGACGACACCGCCGCGGGCGTCCCCATGATGCTCCCCGACGCGCTGACTGACGTCGGCGACAACCTGGAGGCGGTGTTCTACTTCAACGACGCCACCAAGTCGTGGCAGGTGTTTGACCCGCGCCCCGAGTGGGCCGAGTTGAACAGCCTGGAAGCGCTGGTCAGCGGCCAAGCGTACTGGATCCTGGTCAAGGAAACCCAGGACGACGTGGTGCTGAACGGCCGGCTACGCAGTCTCACCTGCTCCGGCGACAACTGCTGGAACCTGGAAGTCTGGTAGTCGGAGCGCAAACGCCAACCCGTAGGGGCGACCGGCCGGTCGCCCCTACCAGACCAGACATCCTACCCCCAACAAGCAGGAGCAAAAGTGATGAAGAGATTTGGAGCAATGGCGGCGGTGGCTTTGCTTGCCCTGCTGCTGGCCTTGCCCCTGGGCTTGGTCGCCGCGCAGGGCGGCGAAACCAGCGTCAACATACCGCCGGCCTTTATAGTCGGCTACGCCATGGCCGACGGCCTGCCCGTTCCCGAGGGAACCTCGGTCACCGCCATGGCTGGCGACGAGAAGATCGGTTCCGCCATGGTCATGGAGCGCGGCCACTACGAGCTGCAGCTGATGCAGCCTTCGGGAAATGACCGCATGGTCACCTTCATGGTGGGCAGCCGCATGGTCATGATGGAATCGGATTACACGTGGAATAGCGGAGACCGCATCATCATGGACCTCAACGCCGACCTGGCCCCCGAAGGGGCCGAAGGTCTCCAGGGTCCTCCGGGCAAGGACGGCAGGGACGGCGCGGCCGGTCCTCCGGGCGTTCCCGGTCCCGCCGGCTCTGACGGCGCTGCCGGCCCCGCTGGCCCCACCGGTCCCACCGGTCCTGCCGGCCCCGCCGGTTCCGCCGGCGCCCAGGGCGCGCAGGGTCCCGAAGGCCCGCAGGGTCCGCAAGGACCTCCCGGCCCGGCTGGCGCAGTAGGCCCCCCGGCCCCCGGCAGTTCCATGGGCATCATCGCCCTCATCGTGGCCATCGTGGCCGCGGTCATCGGGGTGGTAGCCATCATCATGGGCCGCCGCACCGCGTAAACGCGGGTCAACCGCAAGGGTAGGGGCGAATAATTATTCGCCCCTGCGAAAAGCCCCCGCCGGGATTGCCGGCGGGGGCTTTTGCGTTGTCGTCAGGCGACCAGCGGTTCCAGCAATTCCACGAACCGCTCCACGCTGTCCAGCATCTCGGCGACGCTTTCCGCCTCCAGCCAGTCCTCGTAAAAATTGGTGTGCAGGCTGCCGGCCACGGCGAAGAAACGGATGATGTCCTGATCGCCGGTCTCGTTGTGCAGCCGTCGCGCGGCGTGGTACAGCAGTCCGTGGCCGTCATGGTCCCAGCCGCGTTGCTGCGCGACCGCCTTGACCATCTGGGCCGCGGCGCCCCAGCCCTTTTCCGACGCCTGAACGAGGTCGCCCATCGCCAGTTCCGCCCGGGCCTGATCCAACAGTCGCCGACTGGCCGACCGATACGCTTGCGTGGTCATATCATTCTCCATGCCGCCGCGGCGCAGCGCGTGAACGGCGTGGGGTTATTGTATATCACCCGGATATACCAATGCGGCGACACAGCCCAGAAATCGCCCAAACCCGCACTCTGTTCGTAATGCCGACGCACACCGGGGTGGGATAGGATTCTCCGTACTGGAAGCATTATCGATTTGGGAGCAATGGCAATGAATCGCACCCCCTCGCGTCGCCCCACCCAACGGGCGGCCCTGACACTGGCCGCCGTTATCCTGTTGCTCGCCGCCATGCTGGCGACCATGGGCGCCGGCCCCGACGAGCCCGCCGCATCCAACGTGGGCGGCAATTGGCAAACCTTCGAGGGGCACGCTTTCGCCAACAGCCGCATCGTTCCGGAGGGCGTGTCCCTGGTGGCCTGCCTGGCCGGCTGTGAGCAGGGCTACGTCAGCGACCCGGTGTCGATAGGGGCGGACGGCCGTTACAGCGACCTCAAAGTAGCTCCCCGACACGGGAATATCAGCGATCTTCCCGACGCCGACGTCATCACATTCTGGCTTCTGGGACACGACGGCAACGTGCCGGCCGTGCAGTGGGCGCTTTTCAGCGGCGACGGCCAGACGCGCCAGTTGCACCTCAGTTTCGCCCAGCTCCCCGTCCCTACCCGCGGCGTCGCCGCCACCAACCACGACACGGTTACCACCGACCTTACCGTTCCCGACGCTGACCAGTTGGGGCTGACGCCGGCGCATTCCCCGCGGGGGTACGTCAACTCCTGGGCCTACGGCGGTATGCCGGTCCTGCCCGGCCTGACCATCGTGGCCGGCATCCTGCTGGCGGTCATCGGCGGGTCGATGCTGATGCGCCGCCGGAGCATGACCCGGTGAACGTCTCCTGACCCTGACGGGTGTACAGCGTGGCCTAATCGCCGCGCTGTTTTTCATTTCGTCAGAAGCAGGATTTACCGGATTTGGGGGATTGCCAGGATTGACGCCTTTCGTCGGCAGAGCTCCCCAATCCTGAAAATCCAATCAATCCGGTAAATCCTGCTTCTGACGATTCGCGGAAGTGGTACACTACCGCCGCGCATTGTTCGATACTATCCTGCGGAGGCAAAACCCCATGGAAGTAGCTGCCCGAGTCGCCCTCATCAAACGGCTGGCCGGAGATATTCACCGCCGCCTGTCCGAAAGCCCGGCCGAAGCCTTGAACGCCCAATCCGCCTGCTCCGAGTGGGACGTGGGCACCGTGGCCGCCCACCTGGCCGGCGGCGCAGTGCGCCAGCGGGAGGCCATGCTGCGCGGCCTGGCCGGCGAAGGCGGCCCGCCCGAGGGCGAAACCCTGGTCGCATCCCCCGACCAGGTGCAGCAGGCCAACGCCACCAGCAACGTGCAGTCCCGCAACGAGTGGGGCGACGACCTGCTGGACAACTTCAAGGACTGGTACGAGGAACTGGACGGGACTTTGCAGGGGTGGACCGACTGGTCCATCGGCTGCTGGCACCGGCGCCGGGGGACTATTTCGGCCAGCAGCTACGTTGACCTCCGCATCCAGGAACTGGTCATCCACGATTGGGATATGCGCGCCGGCGATACGGGTCAGGGCGATCTGGACCCGGAGGGGATCGTCGCCCTGCTGCCGGCGTCGGAGATGTGGTATCAGCTCTGCTTCCGGCCCACCGCGCCACTGACCACGCCGGCGGTGTACCGCTTTGACATCGGCGGCGGCACTGAGGGAGCGACGCTGCAACACGACGTGGTAGTAACCGGCGACGCCTTCACCGTGTCCGAATGCTCCCCGGAGCGCCAGCCCGAGCTCACCGTCCACGCCGACGCCAACGCCTACCTGCTCTGCCTGTACAACCGCGTGGACTGGAACGCCGCCAAGCGCGCCGGACGCATCCGCGTCTCTCAAACTCCCGATACCATCGCCCACGTCAGCCTCCGCAACCTGGGCCGCTGGTTCGGCGGACTATAGTAATCCTCCTCTCACGCGCACTCAGTTTGTCATTGCGAGGAGCGAAGCGACGTGGCAATCTCGCTATCTGGGAGAGCGATTCTTCAGCAACGAGATTGCCACGCTGCGCTCGCAATGACAAGGGGGATAGCGCTCGCAATGACAACCCGGCAAAGGCACACACCATGACCACCATAGACGAAACCGTCATCCGCAACGAAATCGCCGTCATCGGCGCGCTGGCCCGAGGGCTCTACGAGTTCTTGAGCAACTTGTCCGATGATGACATGGCCCGCCAGTCCGCTTGCGACGCTTGGACGGTGCGCGACGTGGCCGGCCATCTGACCAACCGCGCCGAGCGGCAGATCGCCAGCATGACGCGGGGACGCGCCGGCAACTCCGCCCCGCCGGCCGGCTTCATCGCGCCCACGGACAACATGGCCATGTCGGCAGCCAACGCCGACGCTGATATTGCCTACGCTCAATCCCTGGGCGCCGACCTGCTGCTGACCTTCGGCCGGAACTACCGGGAGCTGCACCAGCTGCTCGATGGTTTCAGCGGCAACGACTGGAACTGCGCCTGCTGGCATCCCCGCCGGGGAACCATGACCGCCCGCGAATACGTCAGCCAGCGCATCCAGGAACTGGCCGTCCACGATTGGGACATTCGCAGCGCCTTCGACGCCAACGCCGCCCTGCATCCCGACGCGGTGCCCGTCCTGCTGGGGATGTCCGCCCGCTGGCTCCGCTCCGTCTACAACCCCGGCGACGACCCGCCGTCCGGCGAGGTCCGCTACCGCTTCGCCCTGTCTGACGCCGACCCCATGGACGTCCTGGTGTCCCACTCCGGCGCGCAGGCCGGCGCCGCCCTGCATAACGGCCCCATCGATCTGACCATAGACTGCGACGCCAACACCTACCTGCTGCTAGCCTACGGCCGGCTGGATTTGTACGCGGCGGTGGCAGCCGGGCGGTTGCCGACAACGGGATCGGACGCCCTGCTGGGCCGGTTCGTGAAGTGGATGGTCGGGTTTTAGGGGATAAGCCGAATCCCTGGCTGTGACACGGAAAGTCACATCCTCGCCCAATCCAATGTGCAGATCGTCGCTAAACCTTACACATTGGGCGTTGCGATGTAAGTTCCTTTACACCAGATCCCATTCTATGTAACGAATTAGGCATTTATTTACATTGCATCCACTTTGATGTAACATTCCTTGCACTATCGGGCATAGCGTCCGAGGTTTTGTGAGGTGCTTTGCAATACGTGAAACGGATTTTACCGAACCCAGTCCCGGACGGCTGGTTGCCGCCGATACTCTGGACGGCAGTTATTGGCCGGCTTTCGTGCCCAACCCGTTGCCGCCTTTCATTGCGTGGAATGGCGACACTGTAGCCTTGCTTTCCGGAGCCGACCGGGCATTGAGCGAGCTGAACGGACGCGCCGCCGCCTTGCCCAATCCGTACCTGCTAATTCGCCCGCTGTCCACCCGCGAGGCGGTGGCGTCCAGCAGCATCGAAGGCACAACCTCTACCATCGCCGAGCTTTACCAGTACCAACTCAACGGCGTAGCCAGAGACCGCGACGACGCCGAGGAAATCGACAATCATGTCCGGGCTTTGCAGTTCGGTTTGGAGCGGGCGGAGCGGCTGCCAATGAGCTTGCGGCTGCTCCGCGAAGTGCATCAGGTACTGATGTCCGGCGTGCGCGGCAGTGAACGCCGGCCGGGAGAATTCCGTACCAGTCAAGTCATCATCGGCGGCGGCCGGCGTGGTATTCAATACGCGCGTTACGTTCCGCCGCCGCCCGCCGAGATGCTGCCGGCGCTATACGAATTGGAGCGGTTTTTACACTCCAACTGCAATATCCCCTTGCTGGCGCAACTGGCCTTGATTCACTACCAGTTTGAGGCTATCCACCCGTTTGAAGACGGGAACGGACGCACCGGACGGTTGTTGATAACTTTGCTGCTATGCGACCGGGGCTATCTCAGGCATCCCTGGTTGTACCTCAGCGACTACTTCTTTGCCTACCGCCAGGAGTATCTGGACTTGCTGCTGGGCGTCAGTCTGCGCGGCGAGTGGGACCAGTGGCTGCAATTTTTTCTGCTCGCCGTCGCCACCGTTGCCGCCGACGCTCTCAACCGCGTGGAGAAGTTGCTGGCAATCCGATCAGACTTTCAACAGAAAGTAAGCGGGTACAGAACAGCCGGCGCCGCGTTTCAGTTAATTGACGCTCTGTTTGAACTGCCTTACGTTACCGGGCGGCGCGCCCAAAGATTGCTGGGCAGCTCCCACCAATCCGCTCGTAGCCACATCGCTCGGTTGGTAGATGTAGGAATTCTGACTGAGGTAGAGCGGACGGCATCCACACACGTGTATGTGGCCCAGGGCATCCTCAACGCTATCGCTGAGGAACCGGACTTCCGCGATTTCTGATCTCCTCCAGCGCCGCCCGGATCTCATCCGCGTGGACCGCGTAGAAGGTGCCCACCACCTGCCCGCCCCCGGGCGTCCGGCGCGCCGCGGCCCGCACCATGCCCACCACTTCGCTGGCCGCATTCAACACCGGGCCGCCGCTGTCTCCCGGATCAATGGGCGCGTCCATTTCCAGGTTCCGCCCGTAGCTATGGGCGCCGAAGTTGGTAATCTGCGACAGTATGCCCGCGTTGGCTTTGGGCGAACCCACCGCGCCATCCGGCTTGACGCCGCTGCCGGAGTAGCCCAGCGCCAGCAGGTCCCTGGCGATGTCGTTAATGTCGGCGTCGCCCAACGGCAGCGGGATTGCTCCTTCGCCCAGCCGCGCCGTGGCCACGTCGTAGCGAAGCAGCGCCACGTCCCGCCGCGCATCGAGGCCCGACACCGAGGCGACAAATAAAGGCGCGGCCGCCTGCCGGACCGTAACCGTCTCCGAATCGTCCACCACGTGCGCCGCCGTCACGATGAGACCCGGTTCCAGCAGCCAGCCGGCGCCGTGCTGCCCATCCTCCGGCTCTATGTAGAACACCGACGGCCAGACCTGTTGATACACCTGGCCGAGATCCGGCGCCGCCTTGTCGGCTAGCGCGGCGCCCACCGCCTGCTCAATCCGCGCCTCCAGCTCGGCGTCGGTGGGGCCGCAGCCGGCGGAAAACAGGAGGAACGCGGCGACCAGCAGCCCGATGCGTACACCCTTTGTCATTGCGAGCGTAGCGTAGCAATCTCGTTGCCGTAGCAAAGTCTCTGCCGCAACGAGATTGCCACGTTGCTACGCTCCTCGCAATGACAGACGCATTAGATAAACCGAGCCTGCGCCCGCGCCTCGTCGGCGTAGTCGATATAGACGGTGATGACCTCGCTGAAGAAGTCCACCGCCTCCACGCCCTGCTCCCGCTGGCCCACGCCGGACGCTTTCAGGCCGCCGAAGGGCAGGTGCACCTCGCCGCCCAGCGTGGGCGCGTTGACGTGTACCATGCCGGCGTCCACCGTGTTGATGTAGCGGAAGGCCCGGGGGATGTCGCGGGTGTACACCGATGACGACAGGCCGAACTTCACGTTGTTGGAAATCTCCACCGCGTGCTCCAGGTCCCGGGCGCGGAACACTGTCAGCACCGGCCCGAAAATCTCCTCCCGGGCAATCCGCATATCCGGAAACACGTCGGTGAAGATAGTCGGTTCCACGTACCAGCCTTCATCGTAGATGCCGCCGGCCAGCGTCCGCCCGCCGAAAGCCAGCGTCGCCCCTTCGTCCCGTCCTACGGAAATGTAGTCGGACACCGTGCGCTGCTGGGACTCGCTGGACAGGGGGCTGACGTCGATGCCGTCCTCAATACCGTCGCCGATGGTAAGTTTTGAGGTACGCTCGATCAGCTGCTCCATGAACTCGTCATACACCCCATCCTCGACGATAACCCGGCTGGTGGCGGTGCAGCGCTGGCCGGTGGAGCCGAAAGCGCCCTGCACGATGCCGCCCAACGCCTTGTCCAGGTCGGCGTCGGCCAGCAGGATGACGGCGTTCTTGCCGCCCATCTCCGCCTGCACCTTCTTGAGCAGGGACGCGCCGCGGGTGTACAGGTCGGTCCCGATCTCGGTGCTGCCGGTGAAGGATATGCCGGCCACGTCGGGCGATTCCACCAGCGCGTTGCCCACGCTGCCGCCCGGTCCGGTAATCAGGTTCAGCACGCCCGGCGGCACGCCGGCCTCTTCAAAAACCTCGGTCAACTTCACCGCGCACAGCGGCGTTCCCGACGCCGGCTTGAAGATGATGGCGTTGCCGCAAATCAGCGCCGGCGCCATCTTCCACGCGGGAATGGCGATGGGGAAGTTCCACGGCGTGATGATGCCAACCACGCCCAGGGGACGGCGCACCGTATAGGCCACGGTGTTGGGCAGTTCCGACGGCGTGGTGTAGCCGAACATCCGCCGCCCTTCGCCGGCGGCGTACTCGATTATGTTCATCGCCCGCTTCACCTCGCCGCGGGCATCGGGCAGGGGCTTGCCCTCTTCCTCGGTGATGGTGCGGGCGATTTCCTCGGCCCGCCGCTCCATGATCTCCAGGGCGCGAAAGAGCGCCTGGGCGCGCACCGGCGCCGGCGTGTCGGCCCAGCCGGGCGCGGCCTCCGCGGCGGCGGCCACCGCCCGCAACGTGTCCTCGGGATTGGACAGCTGGAAATGCCCCAGCAACTCGTCCTTGTGGGCCGGGTTGTAGGTGGAGTAGGTGCGGCCGGAGTCGGAGGGCGTCCACTGGCCGTTGATAAAGTTGTGGTGCGTGCGAACTTCGGTAGTTGGCATCGTGGCAGAGGCTCCTGTGTCCGCCCATCCTGGCGGCTCGCGAGTGCAATGCAGAATACTACCCGGCGCAACCGACGGCAAGCGGCGGCTCGGGACGGGTAACGTACCCAGCGGTGTTTGCCATTTTTTGTAGGGGCGAATAATTATTCGCCCCTACCGACATTAGCGGAAACCTCCAGCCATCATCATCGTAGCGTGGCATGGCGCGACGCTGTAAGGTTAGAATGGCATCGGCCGGCGCTGCCTGACGTCCGGCCAATCCCACGAAAGGAGAAGCCCCATGGCTGCTTACGTCATCGCAACCCTTGAAGTTACCGACCCCGAGCAGTTTGAAGTCTATCGCGGGCAGGTTCCCGCCACCATCGAAAAGCACGGCGGCCGCTACCTCGTCCGCGGCGGCGACGTAACCGTTGTCGAAGGCGACCAGCCGGCCCGCCGCACCGTGGTCCTCGAATTCGACAGCCTGGAAAAGGCCAACGGCTGGTACTACTCCGACGACTACGCCGGCCCCAAGGAGCTGCGCATCGCGTCCACCATCTCCAACGTGATGATTGTGGAAGGAGTCTGAGCCGGCGGGCGCCGGAGCGCCCTTCCCCTTGCCATTCCCGCCCCGTAGTGGCAACCTTGCCGCCAACGCAACCGGCGCGTCTCAATAAGCGCCGCTACGGAGGGAATGACCATGACCACCAATCAATCAGAGCTCGGCCGACAAGCGCCCAGCAAAGAGGAAGTTCTCGGCTACCTGAAGGACGACGTGAACTGGGGCCGCTGGGGCCCCGACGACCAGAAGGGCGCGGTCAACCTGGTTGACGACGCCAAGCGTCTCCGCGCCGCCGGCCTGGTCAAGAGCGGCCGCGCCGTGTCGCTGAGCCGCGAGTTTCCCGTCACGCCGGCCCCCAACAACCCCACGCCGGCCATCCACTATATGCGAAAAGGCCCCCGCGAGCCGGGCGGCGGTATGTCCACCGACTACTACGGCGTCTCGTATCATGGCACCGCCACCACCCACCTGGACGCCCTTTGTCACGTCTGGGACCACAACGGGATGTGGAACGGGAAAGACCCCAACGAGGAGATCCAGTTCGACGGCGCCAAGTACGGCTCCGTGGAGCACTGGAAAGAGGGCATCATCACCCGGGGCGTGCTGCTGGACGTGCCCCGCCATCGCGGGACGGATTATGTAACCCAGGAAACCCCCATCCACGCCTGGGAACTGCAAGACATCTGCGACGCCCAGGGGGTGCAGATGGAGCCGGGCGACGCCCTGGTGGTGTACGGCGGCCGGGAGAAGTGGAACGCCGACGGCAACCCCATCTGGGGCAGCGATGCCACGCAGCGGCCGGGTCTCCACGCCTCGTGCCTGAAGTTCATCCGCCAGAGCGACTGCTGCGTGCTGGTGTGGGACATGATGGATCACACGCCCAACGGCTACGACCTGCCCTGGTCGGTCCATGGCAGCATCTTCGCCTACGGCATCGGCCTGCTGGACAACGCCCTGCTCCAACCCCTGGCCGAAGCCTGCGCCGAGGAAGGCCGCTGGGAGTTCATGCTCACCATCAACCCGCTGCGCGTAGTAGGCGGCACCGGCTCCCCGGTGAACCCGGTAGCGATACTGTAACGCTACGGCCCGGCGGTGACTGATGCCTACCATTTTGGAACAAATCCAGGCGTTGGTAGCCGCCGGGCGGTGGGATCCCAGCGAGCACGGGCGAATACGCCGCGACCAGCGCGGCATCCAAAACCCCGACCTGGTTCACGGACTTGCCGAGGCGATAGTAGTGGAATTGTACAATGACCCCGGCGAACGGCCCGCAGTGTTATTATTGCAGTATGACCGTAGCGGAATACCGCTTCACGTATTTGGGGATTTGATGCTGACACCGGCGACGCGCTGGTTATCACCACATACCGCCCCGGCCTCGATATCTGGGAGCCTGACTTGATGACCAGGAGGAAAAGATGAACTTTACGACCTTCGAGTATTTTTCCCGCATGATCTACTACCGCGGCTACGCCGTCCGTATGGAAATGCGCATCCCTGATCCCAACGAGTGCCCTTTCCCTTACATCCAGATATTCGACTTGGACCGGATTGAGGACTTTCAGGACGCCATCGACCATGGCTATCTGGATGTAGCCGCTTCTCACGGCGACCTGTACCGCCTGATCCCACTGGACATTCCACCCAACGGCGCTGGAGAACCCACGCCGTGCTACCAGCGGTACCGCACTCGAATGGAAGACGCCAACGGCTATGTCGTCGAGATGCAGACCGAGCTCTCGGGCATCGGTTCACGCTGGGCCGCCAGCGTATCTCTTCCTGACTGCGACCGCCTCGACGCCGCCCGCGCCGCCCTCGAAGCCGGCGACTTGGAAACCGCCGCGCAGTACGGCAAAGTCTATCGCCTGGAGCCGGTGGACGTGGCGCCGGTGGTCAAGCCCTGGCGTCCGTCGGAGCAGTTGTCCAAAGGCGAGCCGGCCGGTTGAATTCGCCGTCCCTGCTGCAACGGGTACAAGCGCTGGTCGCCGCCGGGCGATGGATTCCCAGCGGGCACGGCGGTTTGCGGCGTGACCAGCGGGGCCTTGACGATGCCGACCTGATTCACGACCTCGCCGCAGCTACGACGGTGGAATTGTACGATGAACCCGGCCCGCGGCCCGCCGTGCTATTATTGCAACATGACCGCAGCGGTACGCCCATTCACGTGCTATGGGGCTTTCACTCCGTCACCGGAGACGCGCTGGTGATTACCGCGTACTACCCCGGCCTGGACCGCTGGGAACCTGATTTGACGACCCGGAGGCAGCGATGAACTTCACCGAGTTTGAGTATTTTTCCCGTGTGATCTACTACAAGGGATATGCCCTGGATATGGAGATGTGCATCCCTGACCCTAACGAATGTCCTTTTCCATATGTTCTGATATTCGACCTGGACCGGGTTGAGGACTTTCGGGATGCCATCGACCACGGCTATCTGGACGTGGCCGCATCCCAGGGCGACTTGTACCGGGTAATCCCCCTGGACATCACGCCCAAAGGCGGCGAAACGGCCCCCCGCTATGACCGATACCGCACCCGGATGCGGGAGGCAAACGGCTACGCCGTAGAGATGCAGACCGAGCTCAACGGCATTGGCTCGCCATGGGCCGCCGGAGTAAGTCTCCAGGACAGCGCGCGCATGAGAGAAGTCCGCAAGGCCCTGGCGGCGGAGGATCTGGAAACCGCCGCGCAGTACGGCAAGGTTTATCGCCTGGAGCCGGTGGATGTTACGCCGGTGGTGGAACCCTGGCAGCCTTCCCGAAAAGGATCCGAGCGACGGGCGGCGCCGGAGTCTACAGGATGACTTACGCATCCCGCCGCAACTTGCACCAACAGTTAGGAGGCAAGATGTCTTTGTATTCTACGTTTGTTCCCGAGGGTGGAAAGGTCAGCGAGCACTGCTTGGTGTCGGCGTTGGCCTATTGCTTGAAATCGCATGAGTGCTTCTGGGAACCGCTTCATGCTGTTGCCGAGGACTTGGGTATCTCGATACCTTTGAAAGACGTTGTGAAGCAGGAGGATGCAGGTGGAAGCGTGCGCTTGGATTTGGGTTTATACGACGGCTCCGGTACCCTGTGGTTCATTGTTGAGGCCAAGGTCGGCGCCGGCCTCACGGCTAATCAGCCCCTAGGGTATTTGGACCGCCTTCCGCAGGGTCGGCCTGGTGTGCTGATGTTCATTGTCCCCTGGTGGAGACTTGACGATGTTTGGGAAAGGGCAACCCGCGATCTTTCCCCGAGTGAGTGGAAGTTGTCGAGCGTCAATGTCTATGATGTCCGGGCGGTTCGTTCCGTGACCGGCCACAGAAGTCTGGTTTTGATGGAGTGGCAGGCTTTGACGGAAGCGTTCAGAGCAGGTTGGGAAAAATACGTTGATGTCGTCGGACATCGGCCCGGTTCTGAGAACGAATACGACATGGCACTGGAGCAAGCGCGGAGCGACATAGAGGATTTTAGTCGCATGGCTCAATCTGTTTAGCGATGGGGGCCGGGCGGCCTTACTTTCACAAAATCACCACGTCTCGCTTGTCCGAAACCACCCGACCGTCCTTGATCACCAGCCGCAACTGCCGCAGGTTGTTTATGTCATCCAGCGGATTCGCCCCGACCACTATCAAGTCGGCAATCTTGCCCTCCTCCACCGTGCCCAGCTGATCGCCCACGCCGCACAGCTCGGCCGCGTTGCGGGTGGCGGCCACCAGCGTTTGCCAGGTGGTCGCTCCATCCCGCACCCACAGCCCCATTTCCAGCAGGGCGGCCTCCCGCAGCGGGCGGATGTCGGAACCCAATGCCATCTTCACCCCGGCGTCCAGCGCCCGCCGGAACCAATAGGCGTGCTCGTCCGATGCGGCGTCGGCCCGGCACTGCAACTCGGCGGCGATATTGCGCTCGGCCAGCCACCGCCTTTCGTACTCGTTCTGCGCCTGCCCCTCGGTGAGATGCGAAATTGCCAGGGTGGGCACGTACCAGGTGGGCGACCCGGAAAGCGTCGCGATGCACTCCTCGTCCATGATGTAACCGTGCTCCACGGTGTGCGCGCCCAGGCGCAGCGCGGATTTCACGGCGTCCGGGTTGGCGGCGTGGGCCATCACCGGAAACTCCCGCTGCCTACAGATGGCAAAAGCCGCCGCCAACTCGTCCTCCAGCAAAAACGAATGCCAGTGCCGATCCCAGTCCGGCCCCATGATGCCGCCGGTGAGGTTCAGCTTGATGTGGTCAATGCCGTTCTTCATCTGCTCCCGGATGGCCTGCACGAACCCGTAGGGGCCGTCGCACTCCCGCGCCTGGCCGGAAGTGAGGAAGTGTCCGCCGGTGGTGGTCAGGAAGTAACCCGAGGCGAAAACTCGCGGGCCGACCACCCCACCGGCGTCGAAAGCCCGTTTCCACGCCACGTCCATGAAGTGGGCCGCGCCGCCGCAGCGCACGCCGGTTACGCCGGCCTCGGTCAACGCCAGGGACAGCTGCCGGCCGAAGTTGGCCGTTTCCTGGGCCGGCGTCGTTCCCGGCGGCACCGGATAGTCGGGGTGAATATGCACGTCCCACAGGCCCGGCAGCAGGTAGGCGCCGGCCAGGTCTATGACCCGCATATCTCCCGTTTCGCCGACTCGGCCGGCGCCGGCCTCAAGGATTCTTCCATCCTCCACAATCACGGTCGCATCAGGCGTCACGCTGAGGTTGACGCAATCAATCAGGTTCGCGTTGGTCAAGGCTAACGGCATCACGGCTCGCTCCTGGTGAAACTGCGCCCGTCCGATGGGCCTGCTGCCAGCATATTATACCCAGCGGGAGCCGTTGCCCCCAACCGCCTTGGCGCCAATCCTGCGTTCCGCCGTCCCGACCCACGCACGCATCATCGGGGTTTGGAGTGTACAATCCGCCTTGCGTTTGCGTTCACCGCCGGCGCGGAATGTGACTTTCATGGCAAGACTCGGCGTCCGCTCGACATCCCCAATGCTGGAGGTTCTGGGGAACCCACGTTTTCGGGCGATCTGGTACGTCGTCAACGTAGCCGAGCTGACGCGCTGGTTGGAACTCCTGGTCACCAGCATACTGGTCTATGAGCTCACCGATTCCGCCCTCATGCTGGTGCTGGTGCTGGCCTTTGAAAACCTGCCGCGTCCCATCTTTTCGCCGTTCACCGGCATCATCGCCGACCGCTTCGACCGGAAGAAAATCTGGTTCAGCTCGTTGGCCATCAAGGCCGGCGCCGGCGCTGCGCTTTTCGTCCTTTTGCTCACCGGCCAGATCGCGCCGTGGCACGTCTTCGCCGCTATGCTGCTGCAAGGGATCAGCCGCGCCCTGGAGGATCCGGCCCGGCGCACCGCCATCTTCGACATCGTGGGCGAGCGCCGGGTGGTCAACGCCCTGTCCATCGACTCCATGAGCGGTACGGTGGGGCGCATGGTCGGCCCCTTCGTTGGCGGGTTCTTCGTCGAGCACGTCGCCTATCTGTGGCCCCACTATCCCGGCTACACCTGGGCCTACGCGCTGATCATGGCGATGCATGTGACGTCCATGGCGCTGGCCATCCGCGTGCGCATCCCCCGGGGGGAGCGGGAGGGGCGGGTGGAACCCATCTGGAGCAGCCTGGGCGACGTGGTTCGCGCCGCGTTCAGCCACAAGCAGCTGATGGGAATGCTCTTCATCACCATAATGATCAACGGCCTGACCTTCCCGGCCCGCCAGTTCGTGCCGGCCATTGGGCGAGACCATCTGGAGGTCGGCGAAACCCTGATTGGCCTGCTGGCGGCGGCGGAGGCCGTAGGCCAGCTGATGACGGCGTTTATCCTGGCGTCGGTGGGAACGGTGCGCTATCACGGGCGCATTTTCGCCGCCGGCGCCTTCACCGCGATGGTTCTGTCAACGGTCTTTGTCTGGTCGCCCTGGTACGCGGTTACGTTCGCCATTCTGGTGCTCAGCGGGATTGGTATGTCATGTTTTGGGACGATGCAGGGCGCCATCACCATGCGGTCGTCGCCGCCGGAGATGCGGGGTCGCATGGTGGGCTTGCAGAGCCTGTGCATCGGCATCGGAACCCCGCCGGGCGGGGTATTCATGGGCTGGCTGGGCGACGCCATCGGCATCCAGTTGTCGGTTACGCTGAACGCGCTGGCCTGTATCGCCATCTCCCTGCCGGTATTGTTCCTGACGCCGCTGATCAGCCGCCCGTCGGATCCCCCGCCGCAGACCGTTGCCCGGGCCCCCTCCTCCTGATCACCCCAGCGGGTGGAGCTTTTCGGCCTTGTCCCGGTGCGGCTACCGGGCTTGCCGGCTGGCCCTGCGCCGGCGCCGTAAGCGGGCCGGATAACCGGCCGGCTGACGCAAAGCAGAGACGGGGCAAAGATGCGATATAATCGGGCCAACATCCCGCCTTGCCCACAGCATCTCAACGCGCAGGTTAGCTATGACCACCGCCAAACCTAAAACCAGGACGCCCTTCCGCCTGCCCGACCCGCCGGAGAAGCACCCTGACGACAAGATGACCAGCTCCAAACACCTCTCCGAAACCGGCCAGCACCACCACCTCGCCCAACACCTGGGCAACCCCGATACCACTTTGGTCACCGCCGACCGCTACGTGGTAGTCCGGCCCACCCGCAACATGGCCGGCAGCCACTACCCCGACCTGCTGGTAGCCTTCGATGTGGACCCCGCCCTGTACGAAGCCAACAACGGCTACATCATCTCGGAGCAGGGCAAGCCACCGGACTTCGTGCTGGAGATCGCATCCCGGCATACCGGGCATATTGACATCGGGGAGAAGCGGGACGCCTACGCGGCGATCAGGATCGGAGAATACTGGCGGTTTGACGAGACGGGGCAGTACCACGGGGCTCGTCTGGCTGGTGACCGGCTGGTGGGCGACCAGTACGAAGCCATCCCCATAGACGAGTTGTCGGCGGAGGCGCTACAGGGATACAGTGATGCGTTGAACCTGCATCTGCGCTGGGAGCGCGGAACGCTGGGGTTGTACAACCCGGCCACGGGGCTGCACATCGCTACCTTCACCAGCGAGCGGCTACGCGCCGACCAAGAGCAGGCCCGGGCCGACCGGGAGCGGGCCGCGCGCCTCCAAGCTGAAGCGCAGGTGCGCGCCTTGCAAGAGCAACTTCACCGCCTCCGCAACGGCTGACCGCCCGCGCCAACCGGATATTGCAACAAATCCCCGGAGCTTCGCCATGACCACCGCCAAGCCCAAAACCCGCACGCCCTTCCGCCTGCCCGACCCGCCGGAGAAGCACCCTGACGACAAGATGACCAGCTCCAAACACCTCTCCGAAACCGGCCAGCACCACCACCTCGCCCAACACCTGGGCAACCCCGATACCACTTTGGTCACCGCCGACCGCTACGTAGTCGTCCGGCCCACCCGCAACATGGCCGGCAGCCACTACCCCGACCTGCTGGTGGCCTTTGACGTGAACCCGGCGCTGTATGAAGCCAACAATGGCTACATCATCTCGGAGCAGGGCAAGCCGCCGGACTTCGTGCTGGAAATAGCATCCCGGCATACCGGGCATATTGACATCGGGGAGAAGCGGGACGCCTACGCGGCGATAAGGATTGGAGAATACTGGCGGTTTGACGAGACGGGGCAGTACCACCGGGCGCGGCTGGCGGGGGATAGGTTGGTGGATGGGGTGTACGAGCCCATCCCGGTCGACGAATTGTCGGCGGAGGTGGAGCAAGGGTACAGCGCGGCGTTGAACCTGTATTTGCGCTGGGAGCGCGGAACGCTGGGGTTGTACAACCCGGCCACGGGGCTGCACATCGCTACCTTCACCAGCGAGCGGCTACGCGCCGACCAAGAGCAGGCCCGGGCCGACCGGGAGCAGGCCGCGCGGATGCAGGAGCGGGCCGCGCGTCTCCAGGCCGAGGCGCGGATGCGTGAACTGGAAGAGCAACTTCACCGCCTCCGCAACGGCTGACCGCCCGCGCCAACCGGACATCGCGCCAATCCCCGGAGCTTCGCCATGACCACCGCCAAGCCCAAAACCCACACGCCATTCCGCCTGCCCGACCCGCCGGAGAAGCATCCCGACGACAAGATGACCAGCTCCAAACACCTCTCCGAAACCGGCCAGCACCACCACCTCGCCCAACACCTGGGCAACCCCGATACCACTTTGGTTACCGCCGACCGCTACGTGGTAGTCCGGCCCACCCGCAACATGGCCGGCAGCCACTACCCCGACCTGCTGGTAGCCTTCGACGTGAACCCCGCGCTGTACGAAGCCAACAACGGCTACATCATATCGGAGCAGGGCAAACCGCCGGACTTCGTGCTGGAGATCGCATCCCGGCATACCGGGCATATTGACATCGGGGAGAAGCGGGACGCCTACGCGGCGATCAGGATCGGAGAATACTGGCGGTTTGACGAGACGGGGCAGTACCACCGGACGCGGCTGGCTGGTGACCGGCTGGTGGATGGGGTGTACGTGCCCATTGACATTGACGAGGTAGCGGAAGGGGTGTTGCAGGGATACAGCGCGGCGCTGAACCTGCATCTGCGCTGGGATCGTGGGACGCTGGGCTGGCATGACCCGGCTACCGGGTTGCACATCGCCACCTTCCAGAGCGAGCGGCTGCGCGCCGACCGTGCCGAAGCGCGGATGCGTGAAATGGAAGAGCAACTCCGGCGGCTGCGCGGCGACTGACCGCCAACTACCCACCAGCGGACGGGTTGCGGGAATGTGCTAAAATCCCCCTGCGATTTACCCTACTTCCAATAGCGGTAGCCAAATGCCTCCCCGCAAAGCCGCCACAACCCGCCGCTCCCGGCGCGCCAAAAAGCCTGGCGTAACCATATCCGACGCCATCCGGCTGCTCACCGAAGCGCACGGCCCGTTTGAGAACGAGCCGCGTCTGGACCCGGCCCACGAGCTGACCTTCACCATCCTGTCCCAGCACACTTCCGACCGCAATTCGGAGCGGGCCTTCCGCAGTCTGATGAACCGCTTTAGCGACCTCTACGCTGTCGCCGCCGCCGATGTTGACGAAATCGAGCAGGCTATCGCCGGCGGCGGGCTGGCCAAGGTCAAAGCGCCCCGCATTAAGACCGTCCTTAACCAGATACTGGAGTTGAACGACGGCTCCCTTGACCTGCACTTTCTGGCTGAAATGCCCATGGACGAAGCGCGGGCCTGGCTGCGCCAACTGCCCGGCATCGGCCCCAAGTCCGCCGGCATCATCCTCAGCTTTTCCCTGGGTATGCCGGCCATGGCCGTGGACACGCACATCTACCGGGTCAGCCAACGCCTCGGGTTCATCGGCCCCAAGGTCAGCGCCGACAAGGCCCACGAAATACTGGAGGCCGCCATGCCTCCCGAAGACGTGTATCCGTTCCACGCGGCCCTGATTACCCATGGGCGCCAGGTTTGCAAAGCCCAGCGTCCCTTGTGCGGCGCGTGCGTAGTGAATTACGGCTGCCCTTCCCGCGACGAAACAGCAATACAGGCGGCAGCAGAGGCCGTAGCCGCCGCAACCGGCAACGACTCCGCCGACGCCGACCGGCCCGATGGCCAGGCTCCCGGACGCAGGCGACGCAGCGGCAAAGCCGCCACTCCAGTCCCGCATACTCAAGTCGTCAAGGAGCTGCAACCGTGAAAGTCGGAATCATCAATGTAACCGGATACGCCGGGTGCGAGCTGGTTCGCATCCTGCGCCACCACCCCGAGGTGGAAATCGCCTCCGTCACCGGGCGGAGCGCCGCCGGGCAGCCGCTCGGCCAGGTCTTTCCCCACCTGGACAACATGGAACTGGACATCACCGCCGAGCTTTGCGACGAGCTGGACCTGGTGTTCTCGGCCCTGCCCCACAAGGCCAGCGCCGAAGCCTGCATTCCCCTGCTGGAGCAAGGCGTCAAGGTAGTGGACATATCGGCGGACTTCCGCCTCAAGCAGGCCGACGTGTACAGCCAGTGGTACGGCGTGGAGCACCCCGATCCCACCTACCTGGAAGAGGCGGTGTACGGCCTCACCGAGCTGAACCGGGAAGCCGTGGCCGACGCTCGCCTGGTCGCCAACCCCGGCTGCTATCCCAGCAGCGCCATCCTGGCCCTGGCCCCGGCCATCCAGCACGGGCTGATCGGCAGCGACATCATCGTGGACAGCAAATCCGGCGTTTCCGGCGCCGGCCGCTCGCTGAGCATGACCACTCACTTCTCCGAGGTCAACGAGAACGTGATGGCCTACTCGGTCAACGGCCACCGCCACCTGCCCGAAATCAGCCAGGAACTGGATAATTACGGCGATGCGCCGGTCAACCTGACCTTCCTGACCCATCTCATCCCCATGACCCGGGGCATCCTGAGCTCGTGCTACGCGCCGCTGCTGGGAGACATCGCGCAAGACCCCGATGCCAACGAGCGCATCCGCCAGCTGTACCGCGACTTCTACGCCGACGACGCTTTCGTCCGGGTCACCAGCGGGCCGCCGCAGACCAAGCAGACCCTGGGCAACAACCAGTGCCTGCTGTATCCGGTGGTGGACCCGCGGACCAACCGGCTCATCGTCATCAGTTGCCTGGACAACCTGGTGAAAGGCGCCGCCGGCCAGGCCGTGCAGAACATGAACCTGATGTGCGGTTACCCAGAGGAGATGTCCCTGGAAGCCCTGGCCGTGTACCCGTAATCGGGGTTCCTGTGATACACTATCTGGGCGTTGCAAATGCCACGCCCAGCGCCCCGGTCGTCTAGCCTGGTCAAGGACGCCACCCTTTCAAGGTGGAGATCATGGGATCGAAGCCCATCCGGGGTACCAGCCAATAAATTGGCCCTCCGCGAGAGTGCGGAGGGCTTTTCGATTCTATCGGCCCAACCGTAGGGGCGAATAATTATTCGCCCCTACAACGTCGCAACCGGCAACATCTAGCCGCCGGTGGCGCGGAACTCGTCCGTTTCGTATTCGGTGTGCTGGCGCTTGGCGCAGGCATGGGTAAGTCCGGTGGCGGCCGTTGTCGTTCTCCTTTTGCCTGTCTTGAAACGCGAAAGCCGAAGCCATTCACGCCCTTGCGAACCGAATCAGTCCTGTTTGCCCGTTAACGGTAAATTCGTACCGGCAAAGCACGTCCCGGCCGATGATGACGGCCCACGCAAGGCCGCTTTCCCTGAGCGGTAAGCTTGGGATCGGAGAGGGTATAGTGAGTTCCAGCATGGGGATATACAAGCTGGCCCGGAATTGCGGGTACCTGCCCCGACCTGTGGCCCCAATCACATCAAACGGTTTGTCGTCTTCAACCAACTGCATATTTCGCGCCGCCGCAATATCAATGACGGACCGAGAGGATCCAGTGTCCAGAAGCGCCAGGAACGGCCGTCCACTGATTTGCACGACAATCGGCGGGCCTTTCTCCAGAATGTACGACGGGTGGATGGTGTATTCCGCTGTTCGGGCCAATTTCTGCTTCTCGTTAGATCAGGATGATTGGCGGCTCTACTCCTACCCGCGTGACCAGGTAATCGGCCACGTTCAGGCCGCGCTCTTGCGCGTCCGCTTCGGCGTCGTGGAATGTCTCGTAGTCTCCCACCAACTGCCCGCCGTCAATGATAACCCACCGTCCGAAGTACTTGCGCTCCAACTCCTCCCGCATTTCGTCATAGACTTCCATCTGGTCCAGCAAAGGGTGTTCCAGCTTCCCCAAATGCACCATGGTTTTCCTCCTTCCCGGCAATATCCTCCGTTCCAGTATAGCGTATCCAGGTGGGCGATGCGCAGCGCCGACAGCGCGCCATCTACCCCTACAACTTCCGCGGTAGCGTTGCAATTTAGGTGGTTCAGTTTCCCAGCGGGGTATCCGAGCGACTAAAACTGCTGCTACGCCAACGGGATTGCCACGCTACGCTCGCAATGACAAAGACCAAACCACCTAAAACGCAACGCTACCGCGCGCCATCTACCCCTACAAACTTCCGCGGTAGCGTTGCAATTTAGGTGGTTCAGTTTCCCAGCGGGGTATCCGAGCGACTAAAACTGCTGCTACGCCAACGGGATTGCCACGCTACGCTCGCAATGACAAAGACCAAACCACCTAAAACGCAACGCTACCGCGCGCCATCTACCCCTACAAACTTCCGCGGTAGCGTTGCAATTTAGGTGGTTCAGTTTCCCAGCGGGGTATCCGAGCGACTAAAACTGCTGCTACGCCAACGGGATTGCCACCCCCGTATCAAGTACGGGGTCGCAATGACAAAAACCAAACCACCTAAAACGGAACGCTATCAACTTCCGCAAGGCAGTTGAACAATCCGGCGCCGGGCCGCTATCCTACTCCGGCGCCCCGGAACGATGCCGGGAGCGCCACCCACCCACACCTTTTCAGGAGCGAACCAACATGGCCGGCACCAAGACCGCACTGTCCGTTGACGTCAACGCCGAGCACATCGGCCTCATCAACTCGTCCAAGGAAAAGTACAACATCGCCGACGAGGGCAAGGTCGTCCGCATCATCATGGACTACCTGATCGTCAACCCCGGCATCCACGACACCGTGTTCAAGGACGTGCGCTGCCTGCGCTGCGAGTAGGCGGCGCCCCGATACGTAGGGGCGAATAATTATTCGCCCCTACGCGACAGTCAACCGCTCAAACTCTATCTACCCCGCCGTGTGCTTCACCGCCTCCAGCGCCAGGTAGTAGCCGTACACGCCAAAGCCATAGACGCAGCCCTTGCTGACCGGCAGCACTGCCGAGACGGTGCCCCGGGCCGTGGGGTTGCTGGCGTGTACCTCGATCACCGGCATGGGCACCTGGGCGATGGCCCCCCGCAGGGGGCCGTTGACGGTGGTGAACCCGGCCGGATTGATGAGGCAGGCGTCGTAGCCCTCCTCCCAGGCGTCGTACAGGGCGTTGGTCACCTCGCCCTCCACGTTGGAGTGGACGATTTTCACGTCGATGCCCAGGCTCTCGCCGTAGCCGTGGATCTGCTCGTTGATCTGGTCCAGAGTATTGGGGCCGAAGATTTCAACCTGCACCTTGCCGCGCATATTCATTCCGGCGCCCTGGATTACCAGCACCTTGGTCATGGTCATTCTCCTTGCGATGCGATCTCTTTACGATTCGCCCGGCGCGCCGTTGGCGCGGTTGCCGTCCAGGATATTGGTGAGCACCCGGCGCATACCCTCAGGTTCGGGGCCGTCGTCCTCATCGTCGGCCGGCGGCGGCGGCGGCGTGGCCGGCGTGGGCGTTTCGGTAACGTAGCCGGCCAGCAGCACGTCCAGTTGCAGCATCAGCAGCTTGTTCCAGGCCATGGCGGTTCGCAGCGCCTGCGCCGGGTCGGCCATGTCCGCCGCCAGCGTGTCCGCAATGGCCGTCTGCGCGAAGGACATGGTGCCAATCATAAAGCGGGCCGGCACCGACCCCAGGTAGCCCCGTTCCAGCGACGGGTTGCTGTGGACCACGCCCATGGCCAGCAGAAAGACGGGGAACTGCTCGTCCAGCTGGAAGTCGATACTGTGCCGCAGCCAGCGGGCCAGGCTGTGCTTGCGCCGGTCGAGACGGGTCCGGTCGATCTCGCCCTCGGGCGTCAGGAAGAAGCGGGCCGCCGGCGGGAATTGCAGGAAGTGGTCGTACACGGCGGTGGTGAGCTCTTCGGCGTGGGCCAGCAGGATCGGGCCGCTGGAGCGCACCAACGCCAGGTCATCCTCCGTAAAACCTACGAAGTCGGCCATCTGCTGCATACGGGCCGGCCAATCGAATATCATCAGGGATGCCCTCGCAAATTCAGAGTGGGTGGCGGGCTTGACTATACCGCCCATCGGGTTGGGCGGCAAGCCGGCGGGACGGGCTTCGCAACCAACTGTCATTGCGAGGAGCGTAGCGACGCGGCAATCTCGCTGACTGAACGCCGTTTCTCCCGCGACGAGATTGCCACGCTACGCTCGCAATGACAGGCCGTCTGCGCGCAAGGGCAAATGGAACTTCTCCGTTGGACCGGTTAATCCCCGTCACCGCCCATCCGTTCCGCCCGCAGGAATCGCTCCAGCTCGCGCACCAGGTCGTCGGGGTCGGGCATTTCGGCGGCATCGATTTTTGAAAAATCCGGGGCCGCGTCGTAACGTTCCTCCAGCGTGGCGATGTACTTGCCCAGCTGTTCGTCCTCGGCGATGACCTTTTCCACCTCGCGGTCGAAGGCGTCGGCCATCACCGTGAGTTGGGCCAGGTCAACGGGCAGTTGCAGCATATCCTTCAGGTTGCGGGCCAGTCCCAGGCCAACCCGGAAGTTGGGCGTGGCCCGCAGGTAGTGGGCCACGTGGCCCCACAGGGAGGTGTAGCCGATGCCCCGGGCCGCCAGGGATTCGGAGACGGGCACGGTGATGCCGGAAGGCCCCTGGTAATTGGACGTGCGCACGTTGCTGCCGTCAAAGGCCGCCTGTATCTGTTTGTTGGTGGAAGACCCGCTGTACTTGACCGCCCGGGTGTGCGGCACCGCATCCAGCAGCGCGCCGATATGCACCGCCGACTTCACGCCGCAGCGCTTGGCCAGATCGCCCACCAGGGAAGAGAAGGTGCGCCAGCGCAGGTGCGGCTCGGTGCCCAGGTAGAAAACGGCGGGCGGCGACGTTGCGGATCCGGGCCACAGGTAGAACTCGTTGGCCGGCCATTGCAGATGCCGGGCGCCGTCCTTGCTGCGGGTAGAACGGGGCCGTTCCTGGGCGAAGTTGAAAAACTCTTCCGGGTCGATCTCGGCGAATTTCACCGCGCCCAGCGCGTTCATCAGGTAATTCAGCGTGGCGGTGGCGGCGTCGCCGGCGTCCGGCCAGCCGCGAAAGGCGACCACCATGAGCTCCGCCGGCCGCTCCGGGAACTGGCTGACCAGGACATAATCGTCGAAAGAAGGCATGATTGCATCCCGTGTTATTGTCAAGTAAATTCGGGCACTCCCAAATCGGAGCGCATTCTAGCACCGGGCTTCCAGCCGGGCAACGACGGACATCCGCTCACGCGTACCCAGTTTGTCATCGCGAGGAGCGAAGTCCGCCTCTGGCGGATGGCGATCTCGTTCCAAGAGCGACGTTCGTTACCTCGACGAGATTGCCGCGCTGCGCTCGCAATGACAGTTTGGGGAAAGTGGGTACGCGTGAGGCATCGCGTCGCTCAGTCAGCGGGATTGCCGCGTGGTTCGACCGGCTCACCAGGAGCGGCGGCGCGGTAGTTGTTGGGGTTTTCCTCCTTTGGTTGGTCGGTGGTTTGGTTGGTTGGCTGATTTCGGGTTCGGGGGTTCGGGTTGTCGGCGCTACGGCCAGAGAGCGTTTTTGCGAATTGAACTCCTAGGTTTGCGCGTGCTGACCGCCCCATGCCCGGCCCCGCCTGGATTCCGGTGCGCCACAGGCGCATCTGCGACACGCCAAAGGCGCATCTGCGACACGCCAAAGGCGCATCTGCGACACGCCAAAGGCGCATCTGCGACTTTCGCCGGAATGACCCCGTGTCAAGCACGGGGCAGGCTGGGGGCAGAGGGCGACCCTCGCGCAGCGGTGGTGAGACCCGCCGTACTGGTCTATGCGGTACCGGGGATATTACCGGCCTTTGCGATAGCCAGCGGTGCAATGGGATCCGACGTGCTGTCCGCCACAGGCGCATCTGCGACCATGTACGGTGCCAGCGGTTGGCCGTGATTACCCGAACCCTGTGAACCCGATATTCAGATGTTGGCGTCGGGTGTTGGGCCGTGGCCTTGGGCTTGCCGCCCGACTGGTAGGTATAGTGTAGGGAACGGATGTACGGTTGCGCAAGGGGCGGGTGTCATCTTATGCGTACCCACTTTGTCATTGCGAGGAGCGTAGTCCGCCACAGGCGGGTGGCAATCTCGTTCCGGGAGCGACGTCCGTTACCGCGACGAGATTGCCGCGCTGCGCTCGCAATGACAGTTTGAGGAAAGTGGGTACGCATGAGGCGGGTGTCATTGTATGGGCGCCGGCTTTTGGGGATCGTCAGAAGCAGGATGGTCAGGATTTGAAGGATTATCAGGATTGGGGCCTTGCAACGGCAGAGATTTCCCTAATCCCATCAATCCCGCCAAATCTGGCGCATCCTGCTTCTGACATTGCTCCCTTCGCAAGTGGGTACGCGAGAGCGGACATCCGCTCCCGTAAATCCGCTTTTGCGGCAGCGTCACCCAGCAGTTCCCGTTCACGGTAGCGTTGCAATTTAGGTGGTTCAGTTTCCCAGCGGGGTATCCGAGCGACTAAAACTGCTGCTACGCCAACGGGATTGCCACGCTACGCTCGCAATGACAAAAACCAAACCACCTAAAACGGACGCTATCCCCGTTCACGGTAGCGTTGCAATTTAGGTGGTTCAGTTTTACGGCAATGCATTCGAGCGGCCAAAACTGCTGCTACGCCAACGGGATTGCCACGCTACGCTCGCAATGACAAAAACCAAACCACCTAAAACGGAACGCTATCCCCGTTCACCGGACGGTTGACTGACCGAGTACATCAACTCCGCTGCCCATCAGCGGCGTCCGGTCGGCGTTGTTGAAGCCCCAAACCGTGATGTGCTTGTCGCCACATTGTCCGATTCCCGGCGGCCAGGTGAATCGAATTGTGAACTCGTTTCCGCTCAATGAATACACGTCCGCTACTACGTCTCCCGGATCGTCCAGATTCCAGTAGCGGCCGCCCGGCAGCGGCGGAAGTATGCTGCCCAGGTTATTGCCTTCGCTGTCATGTATTGACCGGCCGACACGGTGAAAACGTACTCAAAGCCGGGTTTCAGTCCAGCCAGGGAGTGCGACGTATTTCCGTCTGCCGGTTCCCAAATCAAGTTTGAATAGTCGCCGGCACTCCAGTCTGACACCGCAATGCCGGCAATCCAGTGAACATCAGCGTTGGCGCTCGGTTTCCAGCTCAGATGCGCTTCACCGGGGTTGTCGCCGTTCACCGCGGTCAAGTTGGTTGGCGGAAGCGGCGGCTCAATAAAGGCTTGAGCCTGCGCCGTTTTCGCGCTCCCGGCGGCCATGGTTATGGCTACAGCCGCCATAACGGCGACCACGGTTAGCGCAGCAGCGCGTGATTGCAACGTTGTTCCCACAATACCCTCCCGGTGGAGTATCCCCCGGCGCGCTCGCGTACCTTCTTGAGGGGCTTACTCATCATCCGGGTGCGTCGTGATAAACCGCCCGGCGCGGGCCGGGTCGATGTGCGGGGCGCGAACCTCCACGCCGGACTGCTCTTCCTGCAAAAGCACCGTGATGCTGCTGTCCGCCTCGCCCCAGCCCCGGTTCATGGCCTGCATGGCAATCTGCTCCGCCAGGGTGGACATGGGCATGGGCACGTCGTACTCCCGGGCCAGCTCCGTGGCCAGCGAGATGTCCTTGAAGGCCAGGTTCAGCGCAAAGCTGGCCGGCTCAAACTCCCCACGGAACATCGTCCGCACCAGTCCTTCGTGCAGGACCCGCATCCGGCCCAGGGAGCCGCGGCGGATGCACTCCCACAGCGCTTCCGGCTCCACGCCGGCCTTGACGCCCAGGGTCAGACCCTCGGCAATCGCCTGCCGCACGCTGTGGCCGATCATGTTGTGCACCAATTTCGCCACGCTGCCCGCGCCAATTTCCCCGGCGTAAAACACCTTGTCCCCGAAGGCGTCCAAAACCGGCTTTACCCGGTCGAACACCTCCCGGTCGCCGCCCACCATCACCGCCAGGTTGCCCGACGCCGCCCCCGTCTTCCCGCCGCTCACCGGCGCGTCCAGCACGTAGCAGCCTTTGGCGCGGAACCTGGGCTCAATCTCCCGGATCAGCGTGGGCCGGCTGGAGGACAGGTCGATGTACACGCTGCCGGGACGGATGCCCTCCAGAACGCCGTCAGCGCCCGTAGATACTGACTCCACTTCGTAAGGGCCGGGCAGCGAGGTGAAGGTGATGTCGCTGGCCGCGGCTACTTCGGAGGGCGAATTAGCCAACCGCGCGCCGCCTTCCAACAGGGGCAGGGCCGCTTCCTCGCGCAGGTCATAGACGATCATGGGGTAGCCGGCGCGTTGGATGTTGGCGGACATGCCGCCGCCCATGTTGCCCAGGCCGATGAATCCTACGGTTTCCATATCGCTCACTTGCTCCAAAATCAGTTTGGCAGCGGAATTATAACGCTACCAATCCTGATTCTGCTCACGCGTACCCGCTTTGTCATTGCGAGCGTAGCGCGGCAATCTCGTCAGCGGAGCCGGGGCTTGTTGTGAACAGGCGTCAGTACCACAACGGGATTGCCACGAATGCCTGACGGCATTCTCGCAATGACAGATGTGGAAAGTGGGTACGCGTGAGCCTGATTCTGACATTGCCCAGCCGGGAGGCTTGCGCTACACTTTTTGAACCCCATGCGCTGCCCGCAACGCCTGATGTTGACGATCTCCGACGATATGAAATCCGGGCTTTTTGCCGACTTTGTTGACGTTGGAGAATTCCAAGGCGTCCTGGACACCGTCCGCCGGTTGGCCGCTGCTGCCGGCGCTTCGGCATACCTGGTAGGCGGCCCGGTCCGCGACCATCTGCTGGGCGTCTCATTGCAAGACCTGGACATCTGCGTGGTCGGCGACGCGCCGGCGTTGGCTGCCAAACTGGCCGACGCCATCGCCGGCAGATTGACAGTTCACCAACGCTTTGGCACCGCCAGCGTCGTCACGCCGGAACTGACGGTTGACCTGGTGACGGCCCGCCGCGAAATCTATAGCCGTCCCGGCGCGTTGCCCGACGTATCCGCCGGCACTCTCGCCGACGACCTGGCGCGGCGGGATTTCACCATCAACGCCATGGCAATCCCCATCACCGGCGAGGCCGCGGAGTTGGTTGACCCTCACGGCGGATATACCGACCTGTCCGCCGGCGTCATCCGCATACTGCATCCCCGGAGCTTCCGCGACGACCCAACCCGCATCCTCCGCGCCGTCCGCTACGCCGCCCGGTTTGATTTCCGCATTGACGACGCAACCCTGGCGGAACTACTCGCTGCCCTGGACGACACGGCAATAGCAACCCTGTCCGCCGACCGGATTCGCCACGAGCTGGAGCGCATCCTGGCGGAAGCCAACCCGTTGCCCGCCTTGCAGTACGCCGATTGCCTCGGTGTACTGGACGCCATTAACCCGTCGCTCACCGCCACCCACTTGCGCTATCTGTCCGCCGCGCCGTCTTCACCCCTGACCTGGCTGGCCGCGCTGGTCTGGCCCATGTCGCCCCGCGCCGCAACTGCATTGGCCGCCCGCATCAACGCGCCGGCCAATTGGGTCAGAGTGATTGAAGACACCACGGGGCTGGTGGCGCGGCAACGGCAACTGACCCGGCCCGGACTGAAACCGTCGGAAGTTTGCGCCCTGCTGGACGGCCTGTCCCCGGACACCATCGCCGCCGCCGCGCTGATGCCGTCCCTGGTGGTGGCGGAGCACGCCCGCCGTTACCTGGCCGAATGGTGGTCGGTGGCCCCCCGGCTGCGCGGCTCTGACCTGCTGGAGTTGGGCGTACCGGCCGGCCCGGCGGTAGGCGAGGCGCTGCGGGCCTTGCGCAAAGCCCGGCTGGACGGCGAAACCGGCAGCCGGGAGGATGAAGAAAGCATCGCCCGGCAATGGGCGCAAGAAACAACTCCAATCCTATGTTGACGTCCGCCAGAGGCGGACGGCTGTGAGGTAGTGCAGTGGCAACCCTGTTTCAAGTATCCGGTCCGGTATTCTGCGTGGTCTGCAACGATGAGCTGGAAGGCCCCCATCGTTCCACCTGCCAGATGTGCGGCGGGCCGTTCCATCAACCCTGGTCTCCGGACAGCGACGTCCCCCGCTGCGGTCGCGTCGCCAGCCACGACGAAACCCTCGCCGTGGTATTCCTGTGCCAGGACTGTTATGACAACCGGCGCTCGCCATAGCAATCTTGAATTGTCATTGCGAGCGTAGCGTGGCAATCTCGTGAACATGGCAAGTCAATCCGACGCTCATGCGAACCCACTTTCCACATCTGTCATTGCGAGAATGCCGCCAGGCATTCGTAGCAATCTCGTTGAGGTATTGACGGCTGTTCACAACAATATCCTGCTACGCTGACGAGATTGCCATCCGCCGGAGGCGGACGCTCGCAATGACAAACTGGGTACGCGTGAGAGCCTGACGAGATTGCCGCAGACGCCTACGGCGTCCTCGCAATGACAGATTAATTAGGAGCAGAACCAGCAATGAAAGCCGTTTATATCGAAGCCCACGGCACGGTCGATGTTCTCCAGTATGGCGACCGGCCCGACCCGTCGCCCGGCCCCAACGACGTGGTGGTCAGAGTGGGCGCCAGCGCGCTGAACCGCCTGGACATCTTCACCCGCGAGGGGCAGCGCGGCCTGGAGCGGGAGTTTCCCCCGCCTCTCATCCTGGGCGGCGACACCGCCGGCGAGGTGGTGGCAGCCGGCGACGCCGTAAGCGCTTTGAGCGTCGGCGACCGGGTGGTGGTCAACCCCCGCCTGGCCTGCGGGGTATGCCAGTGGTGCGGGTCGGGACGGGACGAACTGTGCCGGCGCAGCCGTTTCCTGGGCACCGCCCGGGACGGCAGCTACGCCGAGTTGGTCGTCGTGCCGGAAGTCAACGCCTACAAGCTGGATGGCGACGTGTCCTTTGCCGACGCAGCCGCCATTCCGACCACCTACCTGCCGGTGTGGAACATGGCGGTGCGCCGGGCCGCCTTGCAGCCCTGGGAGACGGCGTTGGTGTTCTCGGCATCGGCCGGCGTGGGCGCGGCGGCGATCCAGGTCTTCAAGAACGTGGTGGGCGCGACGGTCATCACCACCACCAGCACGCCGGAAAAGGCCGAGCTGGCCCGCCGCCTGGGGGCGGATCACGTCATCAACTACAACGAAGAGGACATCACCCAGCGAGTGCGTGAGATCACCGGCGGGGCCGGCGTTGACCTGCTGGTGGACCATGTGGGCGCGGACGTGTGGGCCCACGGGTTCCGCGCCCTGCGGCCCGGCGGACGCTACTGCATCTGCGGAGCCACCAGCGGCCTGCGGGCGGAGCTGCACCTGGGCCTGCTGTTCAGTCGCCAGATCGAAATCTACGGCGGCTACATGGGTTCCCGGGAGGATATGCGCCAGATTGTCGCCAGCCTCAACCGGGGCGTCATCAAGCCGGCCATCCACCAGACCTACCCCCTGGCCAACGCCGCCGACGCCCACCGCGACATGGAGGCCACCAACTTCTTCGGCAAGCTGCTGCTGGAGCCGTGATACCGGCCGGTAGTGTAAAATGTCCGCCGCAGGACAAGGCCCAACCGAGTAAGGGGGCGACACGCCATGACCACCGCCGACACTTTCGCCGGTACGATTTTTGAAAAATCCGGGCCGGCCCGGCCACCCTTCGTCTTTCCGGACCCTCCGAAAGACCAGGAAGACAAAATGACCAGTTTCAAACGCCTGGCCGCCACCGGCAACGCTTACCTGCTTATCGACCACTTGGGCAACCCGGAAACCACCCTGGTGGGCGGGGATCTTTACGTCAGCCTCGCGCCGACCACCGACATGACCGGCGTGCGCTACCCGGACCTGTTCGTGGCCTTTGACGTGAACCCGGCCGCCTACCATGCCAGCAACGCCTACGTTATATCGGAGCAGGGGAAGCCGCCGGACTTCGTACTGGAGATAGCCTCGCGCAGCAGCGGGCGTATTGACACCGGGCCAAAGCGTCGGGACTACGCGGCCCTGCTGATATCGGAGTACTGGCGGTTTGACGAAACGGGGGAGTATCACGGGGCGCGGCTGGCCGGGGATCGGCTGGTGAACGGGGAGTACGTCGCCATTGACATTGACGAGCTGGACGACGGGGGTTTGCAGGGATACAGCGCCGTGCTGGGCCTTTATCTGCGGTGGGAGCGCGGCGAGTTGGTGTTCTACGATCCGGCCACGGGCTTGCCCATTGCGTCCCTGGATAGCGAGCGGGAGGCCCGAAGGGACGCCGAAGCCCGCGCCGACGCCGCTGAAGCCCGGATCCGCGAGCTCGAAGAACAACTGGGTCAACAAAGCCGCTAGATAAACCAAAGCGGTAGTGATGACCGGTCATGTTCGCCTTCCGGTTAACCCGGTTCCCGCCCGGTCAGCCGTCCGAACAAAGCATCCACCCAACTGCGCTGTCGCGCGGTTTCCGGCTCCTCTTCCGCCGGCTCGCCGACCACCACCACGGTGCGCGCCGCCATATCGTAAATGGAACGGCGACGCTCCCGGTCAATAAGGACGATGAAAATGGACACTATGTCCAGTATGCGCAGGAACCCATAATATCCGTTGGCAATCTGGAGCGCGCTGCGTACCGCTTTTTGCCAGGTACGCATCCGCCGCCCCGTTCTGGCATCCACAATGTAGGCTCTCACGGCCATATGCCCGAAGGAACGGCTCCAGGTGAAATAGAACACCGCGTACATACCGTTGGCCATGATGCTGGCCACGTGGTGATCGTCAACCGCTTCCACATGGATGCCCAGCCCGGCGTCCAATCCCACGGCATAGCGTATGAAATGCCACAGGCTCACGTCCGGCCCGGTGAGCAGCAGGAAGGCCCCCCGGAGCAGGTACATCACCAAACCCGAGGGCAGGCCACCGAATACGGTGGTGAATCCCCGCTCCCAAACGTCGAGCGGGCGCAGTCCCGGTGATTCGGAAGGCACGGCTACGCCGCTCTCAGCAATCCCTTTACTGCATCTACCGTGTCATCCAGCGCCACCATCTCCGCCTCCTCAGCCGTCCGCCCCCGCATCTCCACGGCGGGTCCGCCGGCGGCGGACAGGTTGCGCGGGCTGACCACCAGGCGCGCCGGGAGGCCGATGAGGTCGGCGTCGTTGAACTTGACGCCGGCGGCCGCGTCGGCGCGGTCGTCGAACAAGACCTCGATGCCGGCGGCCCACAGCCGGTCGTACAGCTGGCCGGCGGCCTGGGCTACGGCCTCATTGGACATATTCAGCGCCACCAGGTGAACGTCGTAGGGCGCGATGGGCGGCGGGAAGACGATGCCTTGGGCGTCGTGGTTCTGCTCGATGGCCGCGGCCAGCAGCCGCCCGACGCCGATGCCGTAGCAACCCATGGTGATGGGCTGCTGCTGGCCCTCCTGGTCCAGGTAATAGGCGCCCAGGGCCTCGCTGAAGAAGGTGCCCAGCTTGAAGATGTGGCCCACCTCCACGCCCCGGGTGAACTCCAGCTCCGCGCCGCAGTTGGCGCACTTGTGCCCCGGTTCGGTGAGGGCGATGTCGGCAATCAGGTCGGCGTCGAAGTCGCGGGGGTAGTTGGCGTTGCTGTAGTGGGTGTCGGGCCGGTTCGCGCCCACCACGAAGTTGCCGCCGTTGGATATTGACTCGTCGGCGACGCGACGCACGTTGGTGATGCCGATGGCCGACGCCGAGCCGGCCACCAGTCCTTGCTCCGCTATCTCATCGTCGTCCGCCAGGCGCAGCTCGTTGCAGTGCAGCGCGTTCTTCAGCTTGACCTCGTTCACTTCCAGGTCGCCCCGGATGGTTACGAACACCACCTCCCCATCGGCGGCGTAGAAGACCGCCTTGAGCGTCTGCGCTTCATCCACGCCCAGGAACTCGGATACGGCGGCGATGGTCTTCATGCCCGGCGTATCCACGGCCTCCAGGGGCAGCGGGTCGGGCACGGGCCGGTCGGGATAGACGCCGGCGGCCTTTTCGGCGTTGGCGGCGTAGCCACAGGAGGGACAGGTGATGACCGTATCCTCCCCGGTGTCGGTGGGCAGCAGAAACTCATGGGAATCCTTGCCGCCGATGGCTCCGCTGTCCGCCTCGGCCATCACCACCGGGATGCTGCACCGCCGAAAGATGTTGCGATACGCCTGGGCCATGGCGTCGTAGGAGTCGTCCAGCCCATCCTCGCCGGCGTCAAAGGAATAGGCGTCCTTCATGGTGAACTCGCGGACGCGCACCAGGCCGGCGCGGGGACGGGGCTCGTCGCGGAACTTGGTCTGCATCTGGTAGAGGATGACGGGCAAATCCCGGTAGCTCTGCACGTTGCCCTTGACGATGTTGGTGACCACTTCCTCGTGGGTGGGCGCCAGCGCCAGCGGCCGCCCCCGCCGATCTTCCAGCGAAAACATATTGTCGCCGAAGGCGGCGGCCCGCCCGGTCTGCTGCCAGAGTTCCATGGGCTGCAAGGCCGGCATCCGCAGCTCCTGGCTGCCGGCGGCGTCCATTTCCTCGCGGACAATCTGCTCGATTTTCCGCAACGACCGCCACGCCAGCGGCAGATAGGCATAAACGCCGGCGGCCACCTGCTGGATGAGGCCGGCCCGGAGCATCAGCCGGTGGCTGGCGGTTTCCGCCTCAGGCGGGTCGTCGCGGAGGGTACGGGTAACGAGACGGGAGATACGCATTATTCGGTAGCTCCTTCGGTTGACCAGGGGTTGATGAGTTCTAGGCCGCAGTCGTTAAAGTGGCGCACGTTGCGGGTAGCCACCGTCATTCCCAGGGACAAAGCGATTGCGGCGATTTGGGTGTCAGACTGTCCAACGACATGGCCTATGGCGCGTCGTCGGGAGGCGATGACGGCGTAAGTATAAGCCGCGGCGCTGTCGAAGGGCAGAATGCGACCGGCGAAATCAATCTCCAGCAGGTCGTCTATCTGGCGCGACAGTCGAGCGCGATTCCTGCCCTCCGGCATAATGGCAACCCCGTAGCGCAATTCCATCTCGGTGATGGCCGTAACGTAGGCCTCCTCTATGGCTTGACGACGCCACCAGTCGATGACTTCCAATTGCGGCCGGTCATCGACCAGTTCCGACGCCACGTTAGTGTCCAGGATTATTGCCATCGTCTTCGTCGTCCCTGAAGACAAACTGGATAGGCTCGCCGGAATCCCGGGGCGGCAGGACTACTTCCTTGATGCCCAGAGGCCGAAACCGTTCGTGGATAGCCAAAGCCCAGTTTTTGGGCTGTGGCAGCACCTTGCGGTTGTTCAGTACGAAGTTCAGGATGTTGCGCGCTTCCTCTTCCAGAGAACAGTCGTTGGCGAGCGCACGGATGCGCAACTCGTCAGCGGCTTCCGCATCGAGATCATCTATCGTTATACGAACCATCGCGCCACCTCCGTTCACAGCATTATCCATTATCGCCATCGTCAAGCCAATAGTATCGGGCAACCGGATCAGGGTTCTCGCTGCGGGGCCGGACTTCTATCCCAAAGTCGAGGTCCTTGAACAGTTCGTTGATAGCCACGCCCAAGCGCTTCGGCTGCGGCAGACGGGCCGGCTTTTCCAGGGCACAACGCAGGACGTTCAACGCCTCTTCTTCTACCGAGCAATCGTTGGCAAGAGCGCGGATACGCAACTCCTCGGCCAGTTCCTCGTCAGGAGTAGGTATCGGGTGATTCTTTTCCCATTCCTCCTCGTCCTCCTCAAAAATCCACTGCATCGGCTCGCCCGTGCTCCGCGGTGGGACTATGACATCAACGATACCGAGAGGCTTGAACCGCTCACGGATAGCCAGGACCCAGTCTTTAGGCGGCGGCAGCCGGATGCCATGCTCCACCAGCGCAAACCGCAGGAGATTCAGCGCCTCTTCCTCCGACGAACATTCGTTGCCGGCGGCCCGGGCACGCAGGCGCACCGCCGTTATATGGTCAAGGTCTTCCAAATTTATGCTGACCACCGCGCCACCTCCGACCGAGGTATTGACCTATTTTAGCACGGCTAGGGTGGCGGTCATTTGGGGTGGCGCGGACTACATTACGGGACCTGATTTCGGAGGACAGCACAAGAGCACTGCCGGTCAGTGCTCTCGGGATTCGCGCCCTGGCAGTTCGGGGGCACCCAAACCACTGGCGGGATCGTGTGGTCTTTGGGTGGTTTATGGGAATCCCAACCCTCGATCCCGGTGATAGGCCAAAGTTGTGTGTATTTGTAGGCCGGCCGTGATGTGTACGCGGCCTTGATTTCGTATGGGGGTAAAATGGGACAACCGGTTTCCCCTTTGACAACACCCCTAAGTTTCTCCGCGACTTTGGCGTGGTCACCTGTTTGGGATTCAGTCCCCTTTTCGCGCGGTGCAAACCCCTCGAACAACTGAATCTTACGTTGACGCTTGCGCCTACGCAACTCCCAAATCAGCCTCACTGCGCCGGCCATGGTCAATGGCCCGGCTTGGCGGTACCAACCTCTGTGTTCACCGTCCTTCAAATCTTCAAACCATCTGGGTACGCGGTTCCACTTTTTCGGTTTAGCTTCAAAGCTCCTGGGCCAGGGATTACCGTCTTTAGTGAACGCCATCGAGAGGGGGGCTTCCAGCAGTAGGTTGAGCGGCTTGCCCGGTTTCCTCGCCTCCGTGACCACAATTTCCACCAGTTTGCCGAATGTAATTTCTTCGGCCTTATCGCTCCCAATCGCGACACCGCAGGATGCGTCACCGGGCGCAAACCCGATATCGACGAAAATCCAATCCTTCAAAAGTGCGGGGGTTTTCCTTACCTCCTCGATGTCCCTAACTTGACCAGCCGTAATCCTGCGTCTCGACGCCACCGTAAATTCTCCTTCCTGAAAACGACATTGATGCGTAGTCCGGTTCGTCGAAGAACGCACCGCCGTTGTCAGATTTTATGCCCCGGATGGGAATAGAGCCTTTTCGACGAGCCATGTGGACACTTACCCCATCGGGTTCACGCCCGGTATCCCCAACCGGAACTAGCCCAAGTTGTCGTAGGCGCTGGTGTTGACCATAAGCACTGGGCGGCGGCGTTGCTGTCGCGCTATTGATTCGTACCAGTATCCTGGCGAGCGATGTACTCCCGGAGGGCCTGGTTGATGCGAGTCTGGTAGCCGCCTTAGCCTTCGGCGCCGTTCTTGAACCAGACGACTATATCCGCATCCAGCCTGATGTGGATTGCCGTTTTGGTGGCTTCCTTCTGCTTGCCCCGGCTCCGGCGGTATCGCTCCAGGATGTGGGCGTCCTCGTGGGACGGTTTGGCGCCGGCGAACCATTCGTCGTCCAGCTCGAAAGTATCCGGGTCATCAGCGATGCCGGCGTTGATAACGGCATCTTCTTCCGGGCTTGGGATTATGATTTTGCGTTGCATATTCCGTTCCCATGCCAAATTGTAGCCATGACAAAAGATGTAACCGAGCGCATTTCACCCCACGCGCCCCCGCTTTTGTAAATTGTCAGAAGCAGGATTCACGGGATTGATAGGATTTACAGGATTAGGGCAGGCTTTGCCACAGCATGGCTCGAATTCTGATAATCCTTCAAATCTTGAAAATCCTGCTTCTGACAATACCCCCTACCCCATCGGGTTCACATTCGGCATCCCCAGCCGGAACTGGCCCAAGTTGTCGTAGGCGCTGGTGTTGACCATGAAGTGCTGGGCGGCGGCGTTGATGTCGCGCATGCAGCGTTGCAGGACGCGGTCGTTGTAGATGGCGTTGCCGCCGCCGTAGCGGAAGGCGGTGGTGACCACCTGGCAGGCTACGTCGGTGGCATAGACGCACGCGCCGCGCAGGCGCAGCTGGCGTTCCAGGTCGGGACGCTCGTGACGCCGGCAGAACTCCCAGGCGTCTGCTATGGCCTCGCGGCACAGGGCGCGGGCGGCGCGGAGCTGCTGGTCGCACTTGCCCAGGTCGTGCTGCAACGCGCCCCGCTGGGCAATGGGCGTGGTCAGGTACCCGCGATGGAAGGAACCGGCCTGCAACGCGATTTCGTCCAGGGCGCGGCGGGCCACCCCCAGCGCGAAGGAGGCATGGTCGGGAGTGACGAAACCGGGACGGCCCAGCCAGAACAGCGGCCCGCCCTGACGCGGGTCGGTGGACATCAGGTCGAAGGCCAGATCCTCGGACACGAAGTAGTCGGTGAACACGAAATCCCGGCTGCCCGTGCCCTGCAAACCCATCACCTGCCAGTTGTCCAGGAACTGCACGTCCTCGATGGGAGCGGCGAAGATCATGTGCTCCGGCCCCGGCTCGTCATCCCGCACGATGCGAAAGCCGGCCAGCAGCCACGAGGAATGAGCCGACCCGCTGGCGAAAGGCCAGCGTCCGCTGACCCGCCAACCGCCGTCAACCGGCGTCGCCAGCCCGCGCGGGATTATCGCGCCCGACGCAATGGGCATCCGTTGACTGTTCAAAGGCTGATTGGTCAAAGGCTGATTGGTCAAAGATCGCTCACCGAAGATGCGCTCCACACCGGCGTCGGGCAGGAACGCGCCCAGCCACGACGCGCTGGTGCTGTTGATGAAAGCGCACCAGCCGGCCGACGGATTGATGTAGCAAAGCTCATCGCACAGTTCCAGGTACAGCAGCGGGTCGCACTCCGGCCCACCCAGCTCCCGGGGCACCTTCAGCGACAGCAGCCCCTCCCGGTACAGCGCGACCACCGACGGCCAGGCCAGCGTCTCGCCGGCGTCGTTGGCCTCAGCGTCGGCCTCCAGGATGGGCCGGATGCGGGCGATGGCGTCCAGCAGGTGGCGGCGCAACGCCTCCCGCTCGGTGGGCAGATCGGAGATGCCCAGGTCTTCCAGGGCGGATACGTCGAAGGGGGCGATGGCTTCGGCGTCGGGAACGGTGGTTGTGGTCATACGGCGGCCTCTTTCGGTTCGGTAGCGCCGGATTCATCGTCAGCGCTGTAACCGTACTCGTAGTCGGCAAGGGCGCCGGCATGATCCCCCAGGGCAGCTTTGGCAACGGCCCGGTCATCGAACACCGCCATGTTGTCCGGGTCCAGCGCGACAACACGGTTGTAATCGGCAATGGCGCCGACGTAATCGCCCTGCTCAGCTTTGGTTACGCCCCGGTTGTAGTAGATGTCCGCGTCGTCCGGGTTCAGCGCGATGGCGCGGTCGAAGTCGGCAATAGCGCCGACGTAATCGCCCTGGGCATCTTTGACGATGCCCCGCCAGTGATATGCCTCCGCGTTATCCGGTTCCAGCGCGATGGCGCGCTCGTAGTTGGCAGCCGCGGCGGCGTAATCACAAGCATCCAGTTTGTAGGTTCCGAATCTAATGAAGTAAGCGGCGTCGCGCGGGGCGGCGGCATGGGCAGAGCGGAGGGCCTGGATTTCAGCCTCGGTGAGGCCAAGTTGGACCTGCAATATATGCATGGCGATGCTGCGGTCTTCATCGTTGCCGTCCAAGAGTTCGCTTGCGGTTTGGCGGTGCAGGCGGGCAAACTCGGGGTCCCGGGCTGCTCTATCCCTAACATAGTCATCGTGTCTGATGAGGGCCATTATTTTCGCTCCTTTATGCGTAGCGTTCGCGAAGGCGGCGGGCTCGGGCTATATCCGAGCGTTGTGAAGCTTTGTTTCCGCCAATCAGGAACATCAACAGATTGGATCCCTGACGGCAAAAGTATAGTCTGATGCCCGGACCTCTGCCCGTCAAACGACGCTCAAATACCCCCGGCGCACCGGCGATAGGTCTATAGTCTCCCCAATTGCCTCCCGCCATGCGGTCAAGCACGATGAGAATCTGGTCTCTAGTCTTGGAGTCCAACCTGTCCAGCCACTCGCTGAACTCTGGCGCTTGCCGGATTTCGTACATACGCTATCCGGCCTTGACCGGCGTCTTCTCGATCTCCTCCATCAGCGCGGTCAGCATTTCGTCTTCCGGCACCACCCGGATCTTTTCGCCCTTGCGGAAGATGATGGCCCGGCCGGCGCCGGCGGCGATGCCCACGTCGGCGTCCTTGGCCTCGCCGGGGCCGTTGACCTCACAGCCCATCACGGCGACCTTGATGTTCTTGTCCGTCTTTTTCAGCAGCGCGTCCACGTCGTTGGCGAGCTTGCGGATGTCCACGTCGGCCCGGCCGCAGCTGGGGCAGGCCACCATGGTGGTGCCCTTGTCGCGCAGGTTCAGCGACTTCAGGATCTCGAAGCCGGCGATGACTTCCTCAACGCTGTCGTCGCTCAGGGAGACGCGGATGGTGTCGCCGATACCCTCGTACAGCAGCACGCCCAGCCCCACGGCGGTGCGGATGGAACCCGACTTCGCCGTTCCCGCCTCGGTGATGCCCAGGTGCAGCGGGTAGGGCACCATCTCGCCCAGGCGGCGGTAGGCTTCCACCGTGGTGGGAACGTCAAATGCCTTCATGGAAATCTTGATCTGGTCGAAGTCCTGCTCTTCCAGCAGGCTGATTTCCCAGAGGGCGGTGGCGACCATGTGGTCCACCACGCTGTAGTCGCCGGCCTGGGCCTCGCCGGCCTTGGGCAGCCGGTTCACCAGGTCCATGTGGCGGGAGAAGCCGCGAGTGCGCCCGATGCCGCCCACGGGAGGCAGGCTGCCGAAGTTCACGCCGATGCGGATGGGGATGTTGCGCTCCTTGGCGGCCTGCACCACCTGGCGCACCTGGTCCTCATTGCGCAGGTTGCCGGGGTTCAGCCGCAGGCAGTCAATACCGCCGGCAGCGCACTCCAGCGCCAGTTGGTAATGAAAGTGGATGTCGGCGACCAGCGGTATGTGGATCTGCTTCTTGATTTCCGCCATGGCTTTGGCGGCTTCCATGTCCGGCACGGCGGAGCGGATGATTTCGCAGCCGGCCTCCTCCAGTTCGTGAATCTGCCGCACGGTGGCCTTCACGTCGCGGGTGTCCGTCTTGGTCATGGACTGGACGGTAATATCGGCGTCGCCGCCCACCTTGACGCCGCCCACGTACACCGGCTTGGTAACTCGTCGCCTGGTCATAGTCATCATCACACCGCCGTTTGGGTTGAGGAAAATACGGAATAACGCGGAATAACGGAGAGTGTCGGCAGATTGTTACATACGGGGCAATGATACACGATAGCCGGCTGGCGCTACCACTGCCGCCCGGCCGCGGGACAGGGTCTTTCGGTTGTCATTGCGAGGAGCGTAGTCCGCCTCTGGCGGATGGCAATCTCGTCGTTGGAACGGACCTGTTTGTGGTTAGCCGCCAGTGTCTCGACGAGATTGCTTCGCTACGCTCGCAATGACAAATATGAAAACCGAAAGGCCCTGGGCCGCGGGAACGGCGACAAAGCGATGGCGTATAATACGGCCAACTTGGGCCGGCGTTGCCCACCATGCTGAGGCGAACGATGACCACCATCAAACCGCGCCTGATGACTGCCGACGAATTCCTGGAGATGGAGCGGATTCCCGGCAAGCGCTACGAACTGATCCGAGGCGTACTGACGGAGAAAGAAGTGGGTACCGGCAAACCGCACGCTATGACCGTGGCCCGCTCTAGCGGCCTGCTGTTTCAATACACCGAGGCCACTGACTTCGGCGAAATTTATACCGGCGAACCCGGATACCGGCTGGAATCCAACCCTGACACGGTGCGTTGCCCCGATGTGGCCTGGTTCGCGCCGGGACGGATCCCGCCCGGAACCATGGGCTTTCCCAACCTTACTCCCGACCTCTGCATTGAAGTCGAATCCCCCAGCAATTCCCGCTCCGACCGCCTGCTGTCCGACAAAGCTCGGATGTGGCTTGACTATGGGGCGCGGGAAGTCTGGGTTCCCAACCCGGCAACGGTCACTGTTACGCGATACTTTCCCGACGCGCCGCCGGTGGTATTGGGCGAGGATGACGTACTCGACGGCGGCGATCTGCTGCCCGGTTTCAGCGTAGCCGTCTGGCAACTGTTCCGCCGCCGCCGCTAGACGAACCGACCGCATCGACTGACGCGCCTGCTATCGCGCCGGCCAGGAGTACCTGCAATGCAAATCAACATCAATGAAGCGGAAACCCGCCTTGCGGAACTGGGCGAACTGGCCTGGCAAGGCGAGGAGATCATCAGCAAAGCCGGCAAACCCTACCTGGCGCTGACGCCGTGCCGGGAAGAACCGCCGCCGGCGAAGAAAGAGCGCCAATTTGGGCGGCTTAAAGGCCAGATTTGGATTGCGCCGGATTTTGACGAAACGCCGCAAGATCTGATCGACCTGTTCGAGAACGGCCCGGTTTTCCCGGACGAGGCTTGATGCTCCGGCTGCTGCTGGATACCCGCGTGCTGCTGTGGCCGCTCACCGGCAACGCCAGATTGAGCGCCGCCACCCGAGCAGTCATGGCGGATACCGGCAACGAGGTGTTCGTCAGCGCAGCCACCTTTTGGGAAATTGCCATCAAACGCGCGTTGGGAAGGCTACAGGTTCCCGACAACCTGATAGCGGAGATTGCGCTGGCGGGCCTGAAGGAACTGCCCGTCACGTTCAGCCACGGGGAACTGATGGCTCAACTCCCGCTTATCCACCGGGACCCTTTTGACCGTATGCTCGTGGCGCAAGCTCAGGCCGAGAGTCTGGTGTTGGTTACAGCGGATCCTGCCCTGCGACGGTACGACGTTGCTACGATCGCGGCATGAACGGGGCGGATGCGGCGACTCATGCAACCTACCCCCGTTAAGTTATAATGCGTTCAGCAACCCGCCGGCCATCTGCTCCCGGCCGGCAGAATTGGCAAAAATACGCCGGAATCAGTCCCCAGGCAGGTGATGTCGTGCGCGAAGTAATTCAGGAAGCGGTCAATCAGTTGGAATCCGGGAACCCCTGCGTGCTGGCTACGGTGGTCCGCACCAAGGGATCCACGCCCCAGAAGGCCGGCGCCATGCTCCTCGTCCGCGAGAACGGCTCCGCCGTGGGCACCTTGGGCGGCGGCTGCGTGGAGGGCGACATCTGGTTTGCCGCCCGCGAAATCCTCCGCAACCAGGGCGGGCCGGAGTTCAAGGACTACTACCTCAACGAGGACATCGCCGCCCGCGACGGCCTGGTCTGCGGCGGCACCATGTACTTCTACCTGGAACCCTTCTGGGATACCAACGACTTCTCCGACATCGGCCAGGAGCTGCTGGGCGCTTATGATGGCGCGGAACCGGCCGCCCTGGCCACCGTCGTCCGCTCCGACGGCGACACCGCCGCCCTGGGCGCCAAGCTGCTGCTGCGCTCCGACGGCTCCATCGCCGGCGGCATCGGCACGGCGGAGCTGGACGAGGTGGCGCTGGAAGCCTGCGGTCGCGTCGCCTCCATCGGAGCCAGCGAATCCGTGGACTTGGACGCCGATACCGAACTCTTCATCGAAGGTTTCACCACACCGCCCACGCTGGTGATGGTGGGCGGCGGACACGTCGGCAAAGCCACCGCCGACCTGGCCCACCGCCTGGGCTACCGGGTCTATATCGTGGACGACCGGGAGGACTTCGCCAACGCGGAACGCTTCCCCTATGCTGAGGAAACCATCGTCACCCCCTACACCGACTGGGCCAAGCATCTGGACATCAACGTCAACAGCTTCATCGTCGTGGCGTCTCGCGGCCACTGGTTCGACGACGTGGCCCTGGAATCCGCGCTGACCACCCGCGCCCGCTACATCGGGCTGCTGGGCAGCCGGCGCAAGACGCTGATGATCTACCAGCGTCTGTTGCAGGAAGGCGTGCCCCGCGAGCGGCTGGCCCAGGTTCGCGCGCCCATCGGCCTGGACATCGGCGCGTTGGAACCCGAGGAGCTGGCCGTCAGCATCATGTCGGAAGTCATCATGGCCCGTCGCGGCGGCAAGGGCAGCCCCATGACCATGGACGACTGGTATCTGGAACGCGCCGAGCGCCGCGCCAACCGGGCCATGGGCCTGCCGGCCGACTGACCAACTTTCCAACGCCAACAGCCAATCGTTCTGTGGAACCTGCCAGGACGCGACAAAGCTATGACTACTACGACCGCAACCGGCCAGCCCATTAACCCGCATTCCATCGCGCGGCAGCTGATTGGGGAACTGAGTGACGATCTCGAATCTCGCGCACTCCTCGCTGAAATTTTCACCAGCGAGGAAGTGCTGCGAGACCGGGAACGCTTGGATGTTCTCGAAAGCGCCGTTCCGCAGTTGCTCGACCTCCTGAAGGAGGTACTGAACTCACTCCCCACAGCGATGGTCAATGCGTTAGAGCCGTTGGAGGCCGCAGTCGATAATCTGCAAGCCTCACAGCAGGCCATCCTGCCCCAACTGGAAAGCCTGCAAGCCTCACAGCAGACCATCCTGTCCCAACTGGAAAGCCTGCAAGCCACCCAGCAGGTCATCCTGCCCCGACTGGAAAGCCTGCAAGCGTCTCAGCAGGCTATCGTGCCACAACTCGAAAACATTCTGATATTTCAGCAGACTATACAGGCTGAGATCGATGCCATCCGTGACACCCTGCGGAGTGCGCAAGCGACCATCGGCAACCTGGACAATTCCGTTGCCGAAATTAAAGGCTGGGGGTTGGAGTTGTTGAGTTCCCGGCGCATCAGTCGCTACGCCGACACGCTCAACATGACCGGCCTCCGGGAAGTGCCTCAAAGCGAGATCCGGAGCGTCGCCGAAGATGCGGCTCGTCGAAACCACATCACCACCGACGAGATGCGGCAAGTTTCCAATGCCGACGGCTACTTTTACGGACACAGTTCGATACTGCAAAACAACGCCTATCTCGTCGTCCAGATTTCCTATACCGTCAATAGCAATGACGTTGCAAGGGCCATCGACCAATCTGCGATCCTCAATAGGATCACCGGGGATGACGCTATCCCGGTGGTGGCGGGCACTTACCTGAGACCCGATGCCGCCGCCGCTATCAACGGCCCGGTACGGGTGTATTACGTTCCCATGGGCAACGGCAATTCACTGCGCGCTTGACCTCCTCGCGCCTCCCTTGCTTACCATCTCCACCTTCTGACGACGCGGGCTCGCAACGAGCTGTGCATGACCCATTCGGAAGTCATCATAATCGGCGGCGGCATCGCCGGAACCTCCGCCGCCTACCATCTGGCCGGGCATGGCCGCAGCGTCACCCTCCTGGAGCGCGGCGACATCGCATCCGAAGCGTCGGGAGTGAACGCCGGCGGCATCGGCGCCCTGGGTTGGGGACACCTACCCGACCTGGAAGCGCACCTCACCATGGGCAGCCTCCAGATTTTCCGCAGCCTGCAACTGGAACTGGGCTACGACATCGAGTTTCGGGCCTCCGGCGGCCTCCAGGCCATACTGGCGGGAGAGCAGTACGAATATGCCCGTAACCGCGTGCTTTCGCTGAAATCCCGCGGCTTTTCGGCAGAATTGCTCGACATCAACGAAGCCCGGAGCATCGAACCGGAGTTGAACCCGGATCTGGCCGGGGCGTTGTACTTCCCACTGCGCGGCCAGGCCGACCCACGGAAGGCCACCCGCGCCTTCGCGTCCGCCGCCGAAGTCCGGGGAGCGCAGATTTTCACCGGCCAGGAGGTCACGGGTATAACCCACACCGCTGACGGGGATTATCGGGTGGTGTGCCCACCAGAAGAGTACCGCGCCGCTACGCTGATCCTGGCGGCGGGGGCGTGGTGCCGGCCGTTGGGCGAGCTACTGGGCATCGGCATACCCATCGTTCCGGTGCGTGGGCAGATGTGGGCGACGCAACCCATGCCGCCCCGGGTGTTTCACGGAATGTCAGCGGTGGAATCCTACGCCCACTGGAGTAAAAACCCCGGCGGCGACGCCGATAATCCGCCCGAGCTGACCCATATCGCCGGCCGCCGAGGCACCCGCCATCTCTACGGACGGCAAACCCGTGACGGCGAGATAATCTTCGGCGGCGACCGTCAGGCAGTGGGCTATGACCGGATGGTGGACGCCAGCGGGGTCGAGGTCAACTTCTCTCACGCCGCCGAAATCCTCCCCTTCCTGGATCAGCTGTCCATCAGCCGCAGCTGGTCGGGCCTGATGCCCTTCTCCCTGGACGGCCGGCCAATCATCGGCAGGATACCCCAGCTGGATAACCTGTACGTCGTCAGCGGCCTCGCCTCCTCCGGCTTCGGCCGCGGCCCCATGGCCGGCAAGCTCATCGCCGACTACGTCCACACCGGCCACCGGCCGCAGCCATTGTCCGAGTGTGACCCGGCCCGTTGCGTAACCTCGCTGGGCTAATCTGTGCCCGCTCAAAAAAGTCATCGCGAGCGCAGCGTGGCAATCTCGTTGTAAAATGATCCCATCATCCACGAGCGCAGGCGACCATGACCACTCCCAACCTAATCACAGAAATCCTCGAAGCGCTGGACAACAACCCGGAGCTGAAAGAAGCGTTGCGGCAGCGCATCCTCACCCAGGAGTTGTTGGCTCTGCCGGAGCAAGTTGCGCAACTCGCCGCCACCATAGCCAACATGGCCCAGGTCTTTGAACAGCGGCTCGCCGCACTGGAAGCCAAGCAGGAGGCCATGCAGGGCCAGCTCAACAACCTCACCGGAACCGACTACGAGCGCCTGGCAGTCAGGAGAGCGCCTCGCCTCGTCAGGAGGCATTTGGGAGTGCAAAACGCAGAGGTCATGATGGCCATCAACCGCCAAAACGGGCGCACGATTACCGACCTGATTAACGAAGCCGCTCAGACCAGAGCCATCACCGAGGACGATGCCGATGACCTCGACCGGGCCGACATCATCCTCCAGGGCAATTCGCTGGAGGGCGATGGCGTTTACGTAGTCGCCGAGGTCTCCATCACCATAGACGAAACGGACGTTGACCGGGCCCACCAACGGGCGCGCATCCTGCGCAACGCCAGCAGAGCCGTTGCCCACGCCGCGGTGATTGGTACATCCATCTCAGACGCCAACCGGGAGCGCGCCCGCAGCAGCCGCGTTACGGTCATCACCCTGATTGACTGAGCCGAACATCATCGGCGCTTCCCCGAAATAACTCGGGGCGTGAAACCCGCCGCCCTCCCGGTGGAGTACAATTGCCGCCGGCGCACCTATCATCAGCACGCCAGGGGAGGAGCCATGAAACGCAGCACGTCCCGGATTCTCACTACCCACACCGGCAGCCTGCCCCGGTCTCCCGAGCTACAGGAGCTGCTGCGCCGGCGCGAGGACCGGCAGGCTTTCGACGAAGAGGCGTTCCACGCCAGCGTCCGCGACGCCGTGGGCGACATACTGGACCGGCAGCAGCGCGCCGGCATCGACGTGGTGAACGACGGCGAGCAAGGTCGCTCCCAATACGCCACCTACGTCAAGGAACGGCTCACCGGCTTTGAGGGCGAGCGGATGGTGCGTTCCCGGCCCAGGCTGGATGATGCTGATTTCCCGGAGTACGCCGCCACTCAGACCACGCTGTCCTCCCGCAATATGCCCCAGCCGGCCTGCACCGGCCCGATTGCCTGGAAGGACTGGCCGGCCGTGGCGCGCGACATCGCCAACCTGCGGGAAGTCTCCGCCGGCCGGCCGGTGGAAGAGGTATTTATGACCGCCGCCTCGCCCGGCGTCATCGCCAACTTCCTGCCCAACGAGTACTACGCCACCGAGGAGGAATATCTCTACGCCCTGGCCGAGGTGATGAAGGACGAGTACAACGCCATCGCCGACGCCGGCCTCATCCTGCAACTGGACTGCCCCGACCTGGCCATGACCCGCGTTTCCCAGTTCTCTCACCGGTCGGTGGACGAGTTCAAGAAGATCGTGGAGATGCACGTCGAGGTCATCAACTACGCCGTGCAGGGCATCGACCCGGAGCGGATGCGGCTGCACGTCTGCTGGGGCAACACCGAAGGCCCCCATCACCACGACGTGCCTCTGCGCGAGATTGTCCGCACCATACTACAGGCCCGCCCCCTGGGGCTGTCCATCGAGGGCGCCAACCCCCGGCACGGCCACGAGTGGAAAGTGTGGGAAGAGGTCCAACTGCCCGATGGCAAGGCGCTGATACCCGGCGTCCTGGACACCACCACCAACTTCATCGAGCACCCGGAACTGATCGCCCAGCGCATCCGCAACTACGCCAACGCGGTGGGCCGGGAGAACGTCATCGCCGGCAGCGACTGCGGCTTCGGCACCTCCGCCTGGGGCCGCAAGGTGGAGGCCAACATCGCCTGGGCCAAGCTGGCCGCCATGGCGGAAGGCGCGCGCCTGGCGTCGCGGGAGCTGTGGTAGATGGCCTTTGTTCCGTCCCCACTCTGTCATTGCGAGCGCAGCGTGGCAATCTCGTTGCGGGAACGGCGGTTGCTCTGGCGGCGAGATTGCCACGTCGCATCGCTCCTCGCAATGACAAATCGGTCACTCGCGGGTGGCGAGCGAAGTTCGGGGCGATAACTTGAGACTCGCCGCCACCCTGTCCCGGGCTTCCACGCCCCTAGGCATCTTCCGCCATCGCAACTTTGCCTTCGTCTGGTGTTCCACCGCCCTGGTGGGCATGGGCACCCAGATGGAGTCGGCGGTGCTGGGCTGGTTCGTCCTGACGCTGACCGATTCGCCCTTCCTGGTCGGATCCATCGCGGCGGCGCGCATGGCGCTGAACTTCATGGCCCTTTTCGCCGGCGCAATCTCCGACCGGCTGCCCCGCAACCTGCTGCTCATGTCTGTGGAGTTCATCATGGGTTCCATGGGCATCCTGATGCTGGCCCTGATCCTGACCGGCCTGCTGGAAGTCTGGCACATCTTCGCCATCACCCTGTTCATGGGCGTCATCCGCCTGTTTCAGATGCCCGTCGCCCAATCCCTGGTGGGCGACACCCTGCCGCCGGAGCGACTGAACAACGGCGCGGCTTTCAACACCATCGCCATGAACATCGCCATGCTGTGCGGCCCGGTCATCGGCGGCGTGCTCTTCAAGGGTTTCGGCCCCCAGGGAGCCTATCTCGCCATCGCCGGCCTGTACCTGGCCAGCGGCCTGGTTGCCTCCGGCATCCGGCTCGACCGCTCCGAGCGCAGCCGCCGCCCCGAATCGGTGCTGCGCACCATCACCGACGGCTTGCGCTACGCCGTGGGCAACCAGGTCATCTGGGCCGTGCTGACGGTGGCAATCATCATCAACCTGGCCGGCTGGACGGTACACACCGGGCTGGCGCCCATCTTCGCCCGTGACGTGCTTGGCGCCGACTCGGCCGGCCTGGGGCTGCTGCTTTTCGCCTTCGGCGTCGGTGCGTTGAGCGGGTCGCTGGGCCTGGCGATGCTGCCCAACCTGCGCCGCGCCGGCCTGCTGCTCATCGCCGCCGTCTTCATGTGGCACGCGACGATACTGCTCTTTTCCCTGTCCCGCTCCTTCTACCTGTCCATGGGCATCTTCGCCCTGGTGGGCATGGCCTTCGCCTCCACCCAGGTCCTCATACTTACGTTGCTGCTGCGCGCCACCCAACGGGAGTTCCGGGGCCGGGTGATGGGCCTGCGTTCCTTCGCCATCCTGGCCTACAGCTTCGGCAGCGTGGCCGCCGGCGCCATCGCCGGCGCGTGGGGCGCGCCGGGAGCCGCCCAGGTGGTAGGCTTCACGGGCATCGCGCTGGTCCTGGCGCTGGCTGCGGTCACGCCCAAGCTGCGGCAGGCGTGACGCCACCATCATTCCCGGTTTTGACTATTGAGGAGTTTCACCATGCCCCCCACCCGTTTCCACCTCGTGGCTCAAGTGGGCCGCGTCCCTTCCATGACCGTGCCGCTGGACGCCCAGCAGGAAGTGCGGTTCCAGCGGCTGATGGAAGAGTCGATAATGATCGACCTCCACCAGCACCCCATGGTGCTGCCCGAGGACTTCAGCCAGTATTGGGACTACCTGCGCAACGACCGCTACGTGTGGGGTTATGACGCGGTGCGGCATGGCGGCTTCACCGCCGTGGGCACCGCCAACGTCTTTCGGGGGATGCTCCACACCAACGAGATGTCCTTCATCCGCTTCTCCGACCTGCTGGAAGAGGTCAGCATGATGATTTCGGACATCTCGCAGCATGACGACGTGGTGCAGGTCGGCAGCGCCGCCGACATCGAGTCGGCCAAGGGGCAGGACAAAGTCGGGTTTATGCCCACGGTGGAACACCTGGCCATCGGCAACGAGCTGAACCTGGTGGACGTGCTCTACAATGCGGGCATCCGCCTGGCCGGCCTGACCTACAGCCGGAAAGCCTACATCGGCGACGGCATATTTGAGCGCAACGACGGCGGCCTCAGCGACTTCGGCCTGGAGGTCGTGCAGCGCATGAACCGGCTGGGCATGGTCGTGGACGTGTCCCACGCCTCCCACCGCACCGCCATGGACGCCATCGCGGCATCGGAGACGCCGGTGACCTTCAGCCACGACGGTTCCTACACCCTGGCCAGCCACAGCTTCCAGGCCCGCCGGCTGAGATACGACGACGAGCTGCTGGCCTGCGCCCGCAAGGGCGGCGTCATCGGCATCACCGCCGTGCCCAACCGCCTCAGCAACGACCCGGAGCAGAGCATCGAGTGCGTCCTTGACCACTACGATTACATGGTCAACCTGGTGGGCGTGGACCACGTCGCCATCGGCACCGACACCAGCATCGGCGACAACGTGGGCATCGGCGAGGCGGTCATGGGCCGCCCCGGCCCCACACCGGCCCGCTACCTCGACGGCCTGGAATCCCCGGCTGACGGCAAGAACATCATCCGCGGCCTCATCGCCCGCGGCTACTCCGACGAGGATGTGCGGAAAATCGCCGGCGGCAACGCGCTGGCGTTATTCCGGCGGGTTATGGGGTGAGCCTACTCGCATCCTCACGCGCACCTTCTGTCATTGCGAGCGAAGCGTGGCAATCTCGCTGGGGGAGCGACAACCGTTGCCACAGCGAGATTGCCACGTCGCTTCGCTCCTCGCAATGACAACTGAAAGACCGTGGGTGATAAACTGCCGCCAACAACAGTCTGAACCCAATCATGCCGGTCGCGTTGCTGCAACGCCGGAGGAGGCCCCATGACCACGCAAACCGCTGAAAGCAAGAACATGAGGCTCATCGCCCACGTCGATCTGAAGGGGCACAACAACATCGGCGAGGGGGTGGACCTGCACCAGACCGCCGGCGGGCGGCGCATCCTCTACATGGCCCACGAGAGCGCGCCCAAGGACTTCACCAGCGTTGACGTAACCGACCTCGCCAACCCCCGCGTGGTGGCCCAGACCGATCTTGATTACGACCACCTGCGTTCCAACTCCCTGTCCATCTTCGGCGACACCATGCTGGTGGCCTACCAGTCCCTACAGCACGGCCAGCCGGGAACCGGCATGGGCGTGTTCGACATCAGCGATCCCGACGCCCCTAAGCGCATCGCCTTCTACGACGCCCAGGGCCCGGGCTCCCGGGGCTGTCACTGCCTGTGGTGGGTCGATGGCGACTACGCCCACTTGGCCACCGGCACGCCCGACTCCCGGCCCACCGACCCCAAGGATGACCAGTTCTACGTCATCATGGATGTGTCAAATCCCGCCAATCCCACGGAGGCCGGCCGCTGGTGGCTGCCCGGCACCCAGGAGGGCGACGACGCGCCGCCGCCGGACCGCCATCCCTATCTCGACGTGGGCCACAGCGTCCACAACACCAACGTCTATCCCAACCGGCCCGACCGGGCCTACTGCGGCTGGAAGGACTCCGGCGTCATCACCCTGGACATCTCCGACGTGTCCCGTCCGCAGCTGGTGGCCCAGCTGAACTACGCGCCGCCCTTCCCGGGGTTCACCCATACCGTCCTGCCGCTGTTCAGCCGCGACCTGCTGGTGGTGACCCAGGAGGCCACCGCCCTGGGCGGCGCGGACTATCCCAAGCTGGTGTGGCTGATGGACAACCGGCTGGAGACCAACCCGGTGATCATCAGCACCCTGCCCATGCAGGACACCGATGACTTCTTCAACCGCCCGGGCCGCTACGGAGCGCACAACATCCACGAAAACCGGCCCGGCGCTCTGTCTCTGCAATCCGATACCCTGGTGTACGCCACTTTCTTCAACGGCGGCATCCGCGTCTTCGACACCGCCAACCCCTTCCAGCCCCAGGAGGTAGCCTACTACATCCCCCAAATCCCCGAAGGCGCCCAGGCCAACGGCATCAACGACGTCCACGTGGACGAGAATGGGATTATGTACGTGGTGGACCGGCTGCAAGGCGGGCTGTACATTTTGGAACTGAATATATGAGCGCCGCCTGGTCGCCTTCTGAACTCCCAAGGCTGGTGCAAAGTCCTTTTTCATCCGCTCATGGTGAGCCTGTCGAACCATCCGCCGATTGCAAAGGAGGGTGATATGGGATCGAGTGCACGATCTCAAGTGGAGCGGTGCGCTAAAGACGTTTTGATCCAACACGGCTTGTACTCGGTTCCGGTGGACCCGGTGGATTTGGCCAACAAACTCGGAGTCACTGTTCACAATGCAAAGTTCGCGGACGACTCTCTGGCCGGCCTTATCGCCAAGCGGGGAGACAGTACCCAGATTTTGGTCGAGCAGTCCGACCCGCCCTACCGGAAACGGTTTTCAATCGCTCACGAACTCGGTCATCATTTCCTTCACCTGCTGAAAGACGGGCATATCGTTGACCGGCGTGTCGATATGTTCCGTGAAAAGCAACCGACCGACGCCGCGCAATCGTCGCATCGCAACCGGGAGGTGGAGGCGAACTGGTTTGCTGCGGCTTTGCTGATGCCGGAAGACCTGGTCCGGTTGCATTGGGCGGAAAATCCGAGCGTTACCGTACTGGCCAGAATCTTCAACGTCTCCGAAGAAGCGATGGGGTACCGAGTCGACGCCTTGGACCTCGAGGTAGCCCCAAATGTCGTTTGACCCGGAAGATCCCATCAGCCGGTACATTGTAGGCATTGGCTCGAGAGTAACGTCAGAAGACATCGATACTTACGACCGGTTGGAGCAGGTCAAGTCCAGGACCGAAGCGCAACGGACGGAACGCCTATTGCGGCGGATCTACGCGTGGGCTTTGCTGGCGCTGCTCTCTATTGAGATCATTGCGGTGCTTGTGATGGCTTTTCTGATCGGCTTTGGTGTGGTCGAACTTGACAGATGGGTAGCCACAACCTTCATCGGCGGTACGTTCACCCAAGTTTCGGGTTTGGCGTACCTGGTAGTAAGGTATTTGTTCCCAACGCCGTCGGGAGATGAAACTCATGACCAATCTTGACCTGCGCGAAGCCTTCAGTTGATTAACGCCCGGTCATGCAAGGTAATGTACGATAGCGAAACAGATCCCGCGCGCATCGCTTTTTGATAGCTTCGGGTGGTGTAGCTCAACTGAGCAGCACACGGACGGCAAGAGAATGTCAGAATCAAGATTTGCCGGATTTGAAGGTTGGCCGGTGATAATCAGGTATGCGACGGTTGACGACGCATCCGGCATCGCGCTGGTACGAGCCGAAAGTTGGCTCGGTGCCTACCGTGGGATAGTGCCGGACGAATATCTTGACGCCATTGACGTGGACGAGTGGGCCGAGCGGCAACGTCGCAACATGGAGCAACAGTCGGATGACTTGGTTGCGTTCGTCGCAGAGACGCAGGGGGTGGTCGCCGGATGGGCGGTAGGCGGACCCAACCGAGAAGAGGTATGCCACTACGCGGGCGAGCTTTATGCGATATACCTGCTGCCCGAGTACCAGCGCAGAGGCATTGGGCGCAAATTAGCGGCAGCAGTAGCCCGGTGGCTAATGGACCAGAGCCTGGACTCCATGATTCTCTGGGTGCTGGAGCAAAATCATCCGGCGCGCCACTTCTACAAGGCAATGGGCGGCCGCTGTTGCGGCGCACGACATACCCACATTGCGGGCATCAGTCTGCCGGAAGTAGCCTACGGATGGGATGACCTGCAACTCCTGGGCGCTGCATCCTGCGCCGACAGCGATTGTCGCCAAGTTGGTTAGAGTTTAGCCCAGACCACGAAGGCAGCTACGACCACGACAGCGACGACCTCGGATATGAACACGACCGCAGCGTCCTGCGTTCTGGATTTCTGCTGTTCGGCATCGTTATTGAATATTGCGTTGAAGGCCAATACCAAGCATGAGAAATACGCCCCAATCGCCGTCGCCCCAATGATCATTGCCGGATCTCGGAACCGGTCGGACTTGAGAACTTCATCGGCGAAACCGACCAGCGTGAACAGAGCCACCAGCACCACGGTAGCCAGGGTGATGACACTGACGCAGACGGCATCCCATCTCCTAGGCCCCTGGTCGCTGGGATTGCCCATGCTTCTTACCCAGTCTCCGGGAACGGAGGTAGCTGACGACCAAGACGGTCCCGACAAAGAGGGAAACAACAACACTGGAATAGAAAAAGACCGCCGGGTCTTCGTATTTCCTGCTCACCATGAACGCCATCCAACTGGGCAGGCCCGCGGCGAGGAGGAAGGTCGACACGTAAAACAACAGGTCCTTCATAATGTGTGGCAGGTTACGGCGGTTTGACCGGTGGTGTCAACGCCTTTCTCCAGTCACGGCGAACCTCGATGAAACAAGTTGCCCGCCGGGGTAATTCGACCCGGTCGGAGCACCTACACCCCTTCCGCCGCCATCGCTTCCCCAGCCCGCCGCTCTGGCCGCCGCGCCAGCGCCATCAGGATCATCCCCGCCGCCTGCGCCGCCGCCGAAAACAGTATCAGTATCGTATAGCTGCCCGTCAGGTCGTACACCACCGGGCCTATGATCTGGCCCAGGCCCAGGCCGCCGGCCTCGAAGGGGCGCATGGCGCCGGCGATGGCTCCGTAGGAATCCCGCCCGAAGTAGTCGGCCAGGACCATGTACACCAGCACCTCCATGGAGCTGTGGAACAGACCCCAGAAGATTCCGTAGGCGTAGGCTGTCGCCAGCGAGTTGACGTACAGCAGCCCCAGCGTCGCCAACGCGGATACCGCCATGGCTGCCACGATGCACCAGCGCGGCGTGAACCGGCCCGCCACCTGTCCCCACACCAGGCTGCTCAATGCCAGGAACGTGCTGATGCTCAACACTCCCGCCGCCTGCGGCGTGGTCAGCCCGGCGAACTCGTGCAGGTAGGGCACCAGGCTGAACCCCAGGCCCGAACTGCCCGTCACGTTGAGAAAGGCGACCATGGACACCATCCAGAAGGCTTTGGTGCGCATCGCCTCCCGGGATGTCCAACTCGCTTGTGTCGCCGTCGCCTGTGACGCCGCCGGCCCGCCCCGTCCCGCCGCCGCGGATGCCGCCGGCGCCCGCGCCCCGTCCGGCAGCAGGCCGATGTCCTCCGGCCGGCGACGCATGATGATCACCATGGGGATGGCCAGGAACAGGCTGAAGAACCCGATCAGCCGGAATGCCATGCGCCAGTCGGCCAGCAGCGCGATGACCGAAAACAGCTGGATAATCAGCGCCCCGCTGATGGGACGGTAGATGCCGGTGAAGGCCAGCGCGATGTTGCGCCGGCGGTTGAAGAAGTTGACCGCCATCGTCCGGGGCACCACGCCGATGAGAAACGGCTGGCTCACCGCCCGCCCGATGACCGCCGCGATGAAGAACTGCCAGGCGGTATGCACCTCGCCGAGAAGAACCAGCGACACCCCCAGCACCAGCACGCCCACGGGCATCAGCCAGCGCGGCCCGTAACGGTCCGCCAGCCGTCCGGCGAAGGGCGCGAAGAACCCCGACATCCACACGCCGCAGCTGGACGCCAGCCCGATGCTGGTCCGCGACCATTCGGTGTCTGCCAGGATGTAACTCTGCACGCCGCCCAGCACCACGCCGGCCACCGCCGTGGCCACGAAAGCCCCGGCGCCCGAAAGCCCGAGCACCAGCCAGCCATAGTAAAAGGGTGTGTTGGGCCTCCAATCGAGGAGAGCCGCGAAAGAGGACGCCATAAGTCCGGCCCCTTATATCAGACACCCGCTACCGCGACAAGAAACAGCCGCTACGCATCCGCAACCGGCCTGTCATTGCGAGCGAAGCGTGGCAATCTCGTTCCGGTGGAGACGGCTCTCACCACTACGGGATTGCCACGTCGCTACGCTCCTCGCAATGACAGACTGCGCGCGCGTTGGATACCGCCCCTAAATCCCCCGCTCCACGAACACCGCGTCCGCCTGTTCCAGGGCGTCCTCCACGTAGGGCCAGCCGCGATACCATCCGGCCTGCGAGAACACCTCGCAGATTTCCCGCTTGCTCATGCCCAGCTCCAGGGCATAGCCGACGTGCTCCCGCAGTTGCTTCATGTGTCCCCGGCACATCAACGCCACCAGGATGCACACTGTCCGCTCCTTGGGCGTCAGGTCGCCCCGCGCCCACGCCTCGCCGAAGTTGTAGGCTTCCACCAGCGCGGCGGTTTCGGATGCCAGCTCGTGCGAGAGCGTATTCTCCAAATCCACGCCGGCCTGCTCACCCCAATTCTGCCGGCGGATTTGGCGGCCCCGTTCCAGCTTTTCCTCCACCGACGCCAGCCAAGCCGCTTGCAACGGTTGGCTGTCCTCCGCCTGCCACATCGGCTGCTCGTTGATTACCCGCTGGGCCTGGGCCAGCGAGGATACGGTGGCCGGTATGCCCGCGTAGAAGATGAGTTGCAGGAAAATCTCCTTGACCTTCTGCGGCGACATTCCCAGGGACAGCCCGACCCGGATCTGGTGCTGGAGGCCGAACTCCCAGCCGTTGCAGCATTGGGCCGCGATGGTCGCCATGCTGCGCAGCGTCACCTCCAGCCCTGGAACCTGCCAAACGCCGCCCCACATCACCTCTTCCTGCAACTTCACGTAGTCCGCGCTGATGTCCGGCAACGCTCCGGTGAGCCGGCCCTGGGGCAGGTACTGGTCGATGAAGGCGTGCAGGTTGGCGGCTTTCCGCGCCAGGTCGGCGGCTGTGTCCATTGAACTTCTCCAACTTTCTATCCATACAATTGTCATTGCGAGCGAAGCGTGGCAATCTCGTCGTGGGTGGTGTTTCCCCGTAGGGGCGAATAATTATTCGCCCCTACCCGCGCGATTCAAAAACCTCTTTGGCCTGTTCCAGCGCATCCTCCACGCACGGCCAGCCCCGATACCAGCCGGCCTGCGCGAACACCTCGCAAATCTGCCGGGGCATCAGCCCGGCGTCCAGCGCGTAGCCGACGTGGCGTTTCAATTGCCTCAGGTGCCCCCGGCACATCAACGCGGCCAGGATACACACCATGCGTTCCTGGATATTCAGGTCGGCCCGCCGCCACACCTCGCCGAAGTGATAGCCGTCCACCAACTGCGCCGATTCGGGAACGAACTGCCGCGCCAGGGAGTTCTCGATTTCCGCGTCGGCGGACTCGCCCCAATGCTTGACGCGCAATATCTTCCCTTGCGCCAGCATCTCGGCCATGGAGTCCAGCCATTCGGCGTCCAGCGGCGCGTCGCCCGCTTTCCACTCCTCCCGCTCGTTGATGACCTCCTGGGCGATGCGCAGGCCGAAGACGGTGGCCGGAACTCCGGCGTAGAACATCAACTCGATGAAGATGCCCTTGATCTGCTGCGGCGTGATGCCCACGGTGAGGCCGGTGCGTACCTGGTGCTCCACGCCGAAATCGTAGCCGTTGACGCACTGGGCGGTGATGGTGGCGAAACTCCGCAGTTTCAGATCCAGCCCGTCGGCCAGCCAGACGCCGCCCCACATCAGCTCGTGCTGCACCCGCACGAAATCCGCCAACACCGGCGTGGGCCGGGCGTAGGGCAGATGCTGGTCGAAAAATTGCCGCAGCTCCGCCGATTTTTCCTGCAACTCTGCTACCGTCGTCATGCCAATCCCTTCCTAATCTGTGTAGATAGCTTGTCATTGCGAGGAGCGTAGTCCGCCTCTGGCGGATGGCAATCTCGACACAGTAGCAACGGCTCCTGACCCGACGAGATTGCCACGCTTTGCTCGCAATGACAGTTGCGTAAAACTTGGTGCGTATTGAGGTCAGTCGTCCGCTTCCGCGAATACGGCCTGAGCCTGCTCCAAAGCGTCCTCCACATGAGGCCAGCCCCGGTACCAGCCGGCCTGCGCGAACACCTCGCAGATCTCCCGCCGGTTGAACCCCATGTTCAGGGCGTACCGGATCTGCCGCCGCAAATGCTGCCAATGCCCACGGGCCATGAGCGCGGCCAGCACGCACACCATCCGCTCCCTGGGCGACAGGTCATCCCGCGCCCACACTTCGCCGTAGTTGTAGCCATCGACGATGTCCGACGCTTCCGGCGTCAGCCGCTGCGCCAGGGATTCCTCAACCTCCCGGTTGGCGTCCTCGCCCCAGAGTTCGCGGCGAATTGCGCTACCTCGCTCCAGCTTGGCCTCCAGCGTATCCAACCAGTCGGCTTCCAGCGGAACATCGGCGGCCTTCCATTCGTCCCGTTCGTTGATCACGGTTTGGGCTTGCAGCAAACCGTGGACCGTGGCCGGAATGCCCGCGTAGAACAGCAGTTGAATGAAAATCCCCTTGACCTGCCGCGGCGTCATCCCCATGGTCAGCCCGACCCGTAGCTGGTGCTGCAACCCGAAATCCCAGCCGTTGACGCACTGGGCGGAGATGGTGGCAAAACTGCGCAACCTCAAATCCAGCCCCGGCGCCTGCCAGATCCCGCCCCACATCAGCGGCTCCTGGATACGCCAGTAGTCCGGGGCAATGGACCCAATGTCGCTGTTGACGGGCAGGTATGCCCCCATCTTCTCGTGCGCTATCTGGGACAACTCATCGGGCGTGGTCATGGATGATCTCTCCTGCAAAAGCCGCGCTCTACTGCGGCAATTCTACCCGACCATCCCGTTTGGGAAAACGGCGCCGGTCATGGAGTTGTCATACGAGTCACCACGCCGCGTTTGTGTTAGCATTCGCCGCGACACTTCAACCAAACGGGAGGCGCCCATGGGTTCCATACGCTTGTACACTGGAGATGACGGCCATTCCCACATTGAACAGATCGATCCACCCTCCCATCCCGAGTGGAGCCAGCTGCAAAACGCCAAGGGGATCATATTCCGCGCCTCGCCTCCGGGGTATTTCAGCGACTGGCACGTCGCGCCCCGCCGCCAGTACATCATCACCCTGGCCGGGGAAGCGGAAATCGGGCTGGCCGACGGCACCGTCCACCGCCTGGGGCCGGGCGATGTCAACCTCGCCGAAGACCTCACCGGACACGGCCACACCACCCGCGTGGTGAGCGATGTCCCTCGCGTGACCGCCACCATCCACCTGGACGATTAGACCGCAACAACCGGGGCGGGACGCTCATGCGTACCCACTTTGTCATTGCGAGGAGCGAAGTCCGCCGCAGGCGGATGGCAATCTCGTTCCCGGAGCGGCGACTGTTCCACTAACGGGATTGCCGCGCTTCGCTCGCAATGACAGGTTGCGCAGTCTCAGGAAGCAACCACAGGAGGTCAAGATGCCAGCAAGAGTAACCGGCCTCGGCCATATTGGGTTTTACGTTCGTGACCTCGAGCTCATGATGGACTTCTACGGGAACTTCATGGGCATGAAGCTGACCAAAGTCGGCCCCCTGGGCGCTTTTTTCAGCGCCGACCCGGAGGCTTGCGATCATGAGATCGCGCTGATCAACGGCCGGGATTCTCTGGAAGATCCGCGGTGGATCCAGCAGATTTCAATGCGCGTGGAATCCCTCGACGACCTCCGCGATTTCAAGCGGCGCATTCTCGAGCAGGGCTACCAGCTGGACCGCATCGTCTCCCACGCCAGCGCCATCGGCTGCTACTTCCGGGACCCGGAGAACAACCCCACCGAAGTATTCTGGTTGACCGGCCATACGTCCTGGGCCCAGGTGGGCATTCCCATCGACATTGACCAGTCGGACGAGGCCGTCATGGCGGACGTGCTCCGGTCCTATGCAGCGGTCCAGGACGTGGCAATGGGCCAGCCGGCCAGCCCGGAAACGGTGGAAGCCATTCGCGAATTGACCGCCGCCGCCGTCGCCGGCCGATGACGATAGTAGATGACCACAATACCGGGAGGTGTTCGCCATGCCATTGCCCCCAAACCGCGTTGATTACAGTCCCATCATCGACCGCCCCGTCATCAAGTGGCCCAACGACGCCCGGGTGGCGTTGTGGATCGCGCCCAACGTCGAGCACTACGAGTACGAGCCGGAATTTGACGGCAACCGCGACCCGTGGCCCCGGATGCCCTATCCCGACGTGCAGCAGTATTCCTACCGGGATTACGGCAACCGGGTGGGTTTCTGGCGCATGGCCGACGTGCTGGACAAGCACGGCATCCGCTGCTGCGTGTCCCTGAACATGGCCGTGCTGGAGCATTTTCCCGAAATCGGCGAGGCCATGGTGCAGCGCAATTGGGACTTCATGAGCCACGGCATCTACAACACCCGCTACCTGAACAACTACACCGAAGAACAGGAGCGGGAGTTCTACCGGGATACCATCGACACCCTGAAACGGCACACCGGCAAGCAGCTCAAGGGAATGCTGGGGCCGGCCATCTCGGGCACCGAGCGTACCCCCGACCTCATGGCCGAGGCCGGCCTCATCTACCATACCGACTGGATGCACGACGACCAGCCCGTGCCCATCCGGGTCAACAGCGGCAAGCTCGTCTCCGTGCCCTACTCCATCGAGCTGAACGACGCGCCCCTGTTCCGCCAGCACTACGAAGGCGACTACTTCGCCGAGATCTGCAAGGCCCAGTTCGACCAGCTCTACCAGGAAGGCGCCCACAGCGGACGGGTCATGTGCATCGCCCTGCATCCCTACCTCATCGGCCAGCCCCACCGGGCCCGGTATCTGGACGACGTGCTGGGCTACATCATGTCCCACGATGGCGTCTGGCAAACCACGGCGGACGACATCGCGGAATACTACATCGCCAATTACTACGACGAGGCGGTGGAGCACGCGGCGCGGTTGAACAACGGAGTTCAATAGTACGGCAGTACGGCGATACAACCTCTGTCATTGCGAGGAGCGTAGCGACGTGGCAATCTCGTTGCGGCAGCGGCGGCGACGAGATTGCTACGCTACGCTCGCAATGACATCCGTATCCGATGAGGAGATGAAAATATGCCCGCAGAACGGCGCTTCGGCATGGACCACGAGCATTACGACTGGTCGCCCTTCAACAAGAGGGGAATCCTGCGCTGGCCCGACAACGCGCGGGTTGCCCTGTGCGTCATCGTCAACCTCGAACACCCGGAATGGGACCCGCCGGCCGACAGTTTCACCACGCCCTTCGCCGGCGGCCTCAGCGCCCGGGGCTTCCCGGACTACGCCCGCCTGTCCCACCGGGAATACGGGCATCGCGTGGGCATCTTCCGCGTCCTGGATACGCTGACGCGGCATGGGATCAAGGCGACGGTCGCAATGGACGCCATGACCGCCGAAAACTATCCCTACCTGGTGCGCCATTGCCAGGACGCCGGCGCCGAAATCATCGGCCACGGCGTATCCCTGTCGCGCATGATAAGCAGCAATATGTCCGAGGACGCCGAGCGCGAGTACATCAGCCAATCGGTGGCCGCCCTCACCCGCGTCACCGGCAGCGCGCCGGCCGGCTGGCTGGGGCCGGAATACGGCGAGTCGGCCCGCACTCCGCAACTGTTGTCCGAGGCCGGCATCAGCTACGTCTGCGATTGGGTCAACGACGAGCAGCCCTACCCCCTGCACAGCCCTCACGGGGAGCTGTTCACCCTGCCCGTGATGTGGGAACTGGATGATATTTCCGCCCTCTGGGACCGCAGGGTGGTCATCGGGCGGTACCAACAGCTCGTCGAAGAGAGCTTTGAAACCCTGTACGAGGACGGCCAGCAGAACGGGCGTCTGATGGCGCTGAACCTGCATCCCTGGCTCATCGGCCAACCCTTCCGCATCGGCTACCTGGACCGAGCCCTGGGCCGCATCATGCGCCGGGGCGGCGTGTGGGCCGCCACCGGCGCGGAGATCGTGGACTGGTACCGGCGCAATCCGCCCACGGCGTAGGTCGTACTGGCAGCTTCATCACACTACCACCGGAGGGAACCGCATTATGGTGCTGGAATCGGGCCGGATTACGGAGGAAGGACTGGAGCGGCTGCGCCGCCGGGTGGGATCGTTCAACCGGCCCCGGCAGTACGGCGTGGGGCTGTTCAACGAGGATGCTTCCCGCAGCGCCATCCGGCACTTCTGCCAGGGCATCGGCGATCCCAACCCGCTTTATTGGGATCGCTCCTACGCCCAGACCAGCAAGTACGGAACCATCATCGCGCCGCCGTGCTTCCTGTACAGCGTCTATTGGTGCTCCGGGCGCACCGGCGGGCTGCCCGGCGTCCACGGGTTCCACGCCGGCAACGATTGGGAATGGTATCGCCCCATTTACCTGGGCGACGAGATCAGCGTGCAGGAGCAGTTCACCGGCCTTGAGGAGAAGGAAAGCGAGTTCGCCGGCCGCATCATCATCCAGTCCAGCGTCACCCACTACTACAACCAGCGCGGGGATACCATCGCCAAGACCAAGGGCTGGCAGATCCGCGCCGAGCGCAGCGCGGCCCGGGAGCGGCAGAAATATACCTTTGAGCCGTACCAATACTCCCGGGACGAGCTGGCCGTCATCCAGGATGCGGTGCTCAACGAGGAAATCCGCGGCAACAACCCCCGCTGGTTCGAGGACGTGCAGGTGGGCGACGAGCTGACGCCCGTGGTCAAAGGCCCCCTGAGCCATGGCGACATCACCGCCTTCGTGGCCGGCTGCATCGGCGGCATCAGCCACGGCATCCAGCTGCGGGAAATGCTGCGGCATCCGTCCTGGGGGTTCACCGACCCCAACACCGGGGCGCAGGAAGCCATCATCCGCGTCCACGACATCCAGGAAGCGGCGGAGTCGGCCGGCCTGCCGGGGGCGTATGACTACGGCTGCCAACGGTGCTGCTGGATGGGCAACCTGCTCACCAACTGGATGGGCGACGACGGCTTTCTGAAGCGGATGCATGTCGAACTGCGCCGCTTCAACGTGGTGGGCGATACCACCTGGTGCAAGGGCAAGATAACCGGCAAGCGCGTCGAAGACGGCGAGCGCCTCGTTGACATGGACATCTGGGGCGAAAACCAGCGCCAGCAGGTGACGACACGGGGCGACGCCACGGTCCGCCTGCCCTCGCGGGAAGCCAACGCGGGCTGGCCGTAAGTGAGGCTATCTATGACGCAACCGACGCAAAAACCCCGAACCAAACTGACCGGGGCGGACTACATGGCGCTGACACCGCCCAGCCACCGCGGCCGGCGCTTCCAGCTCATCGAGGGAGAACTGATTGAGATGGCCGGCCCCAACGACCCGCACCAGGTGTTTATCGGCGAACTGTACTTCGTTGCGCGGTCGCAAATCGGTTCGGATGGCGCCTTCGAAATCAGGATCTCGCCCTACGACGTGGCTATCGATGAGCACAATACTTTTCAGCCCGATTTGCTGTTCGTATCCAACGAGCGGCGGCATATCTTTGATGGCCACGGCATAACCGGCGCGCCCGACGTGGTCGTAGAAGTGCTGTCCGAATCCACAAGGCAGCGCGACTTCAACGTCAAGCTGCCGGTGTACGGCCGCAACGGCGTCCGTGAAGCCTGGATGGCTGACCTCCCCGCCGAAACAGTATCCAAGTACGTCGGCGACGGGCAAACGATGATTTTGGAGAGGGTGTACGGCCCCGGTGACGTGCTGACTTCCGACGCGATGCCCGGCGTCGCCATCGACCTGGCTCCCATATTCGCCCGCGTCCGCCACGCCGATTAGCCGTCCACGAACCCATATCCAGGAGGGCAAACATCATGACGCAGCCCAAAGCGAAACCAAGGACCAAGTTGACCGGGGCGGACTACATGAGGCTGACCCCGCCGTCGCATCGCGGCGTGCGTTATCAACTCATCGAGGGAGAACTCGTCAAAATGGCCGGGGCCAACGACGCGCACCAAGTGTTTATTGGAGAACTCTACATCGAAGTGCGGACACAAACCAGGGCGCTCGGTCTCGGGGAAACCCGCATTCCGGCGTTCGACGTTTATATTGACGAGCACAACACCTTTCAGCCCGATTTGCTGTTCGTGTCAAGCGGCCGACGGAATATCATTGGCAACCGAGGGGTAACAGGCGCGCCCGACGTGGTGGTGGAAGTGCTGTCCGAATCCACGCGCCGGCGCGACTTCAACGTCAAGCTGCCGGTGTACGGCCGCAACGGCGTCCGTGAAGCCTGGATGGCTGACCTCCCCGCCAAAACAGTATCCAAGTACGTCGGCGACGGCACGACGATGATTTTGGAGAGGGTGTACGGCCCCGACGATGTTCTGACTTCGGACGCGATGCCAGGCGTCTCCATCGACTTGGGCCCGATTTTCGCCCTCATTCGGGGTGCTGCTTTGCCCGACGACTAGCGCAGGTACTGTTCAGCGGCGCGGGAAAACCCGTCCATCGCCCCCTCCAGCACGCTATCCTCCAGGCAGTAGGAGATGCGGAAGTATCCGGGGGTTCCGAACCCCTTGCCCGGCACCACCAGCACGTTGTACTCCTGCAACGCCGCCACAAACGCCTCGTCGTCTGCCAACGGGGAGCGCGGGAACAGGTAGAACGCGCCCTGGGGCTTGACCACCGAGTAGCCCATTTCGGTGAGGTTGTCGTAGAGGAAATCCCGCTTGCGCTGGTACTCGCCCACGTCCACGGAGGCATCCTGCACGGCGCGAACCACGTGCTGCATCAGGGCCGGCGCGTTGACGAAGCCCAGCACCCGGTTGCAGAACACCATGCCGTCGAACAGCTCGGCCTTGCCGGCGTAATCGGGATGGATGGCGATGTGCCCGATGCGCTCGCCGGGCAGTCCCAGGTCCTTGGCGTGGGAGTTGACCACGATGGTGCGCTCATAGTGAGGGAATACCTGGGGATAGACCAGCCCGTCGTAGATGATGCGGCGGTAGGGTTCGTCGCTGATGATGAAGATTTCGGACCCGTGCCTCGCCTCGGCCCGGGTGAGCAGGTCGGCCAGGGCGGCAATGTCCGCGGCGGGATAGACCACGCCCGACGGGTTGTTGGGCGCGTTGATCATGACGGCCCGGGTGCGCGGCGTGATGGCGGCGTCGATGGCGTCCAGGTCCAGGCCGAACTCGGCGTTGGTGGGCACGATGACCGGCGCGCCCTGGTGGTTCTGGATGTAATAGACGTATTCGCCGAAGAAGGGCGAGAGAATGATCACTTCGTCGCCGGCGTTGAGGATGGTGCGCAGGGTCACGTTGGCCGCGCCAGCCGCCCCGCAGGTCATCAGGATGTCGCCCACTCCGAAGGACAGGCCGGTTTCGGCGGACAGGGTATCGGCCACGGCCTGGCGGGTTTCGGGATAGCCGGCGTTGGGCATATAGCGGTGCATGCCCGGCATCGGCGCTTCGGCAATGCGCCGCAGCTCGGCGTGGAACTCCTCCGGCGGCTCCATGATGGGGTTGCCCAGTGAGAGGTCGAAGACGTTGTCCTCGCCAAACTGGGCCTTGAGGGCGATGCCCACCTCGAACATCCGGCGGATCCAGCCGCCCTCTTCCATGGAACGGCTGACGTATTGGGAAATGGGCATGGCGGGCGCTCCGTGGTGGTAAAGGTCAGTAGGGCATTATTATAGCGGACGGCGGAACGTCAGAAGCAGGATTTGCCGGATTGGGTGGCTGTGGGCGCGCCGGATGACCGGGAATTGGCGTGTGCTATATTGACATTATGCTGCCGCCCATTGAAAACCTGCGGGCCATGTCGCAGGCTGAAGCGACCGAGCGGTTGCTGGCAGAGCCGGAAGGCCAGTGGTTTGACCGCAAAAGCGCCCGCATCGCGCCGCGCGAACTGGCCGAAACCCTCGTGGCCATGGCCAACGCCGAGGGAGGATTGATTGTCCTCGGCCTGTCCGGCGGCATCTGCGAGGGAGTTGACGACCGGCCGGCGGCGCAAAACGACTGGCGGCAGGCCGGGGTTGATTTCACGACGCCGCCGGTTCGTTACACCGTGGAACTGCTGCCGGCGGTCAACTGCCGGGGCGACACCGACCACCTGTTCATCATCCAGCTGCCGCCGGGCCGTCAGGTGCATACCACCGTGCGGGATGAGGTTTTCCTGCGGATTGGAGACGAAAATCGCCGCCTGAGCTTTGAAAAGCGCATTGAGTTGCATTATGACCGGAGCGATTCCACTTTCGAGGCTACGCCGGCGAAGGTGTCCGGCGAAGCGGATGTTGACCAAGAGGCCATCGCCCAATACGCCCGGCAGGTGGGGCATTCCGACCCGCAACGGCTGTTGCAGGCTCGGGAACTGGTTGATGCTGATGGAAGGTTGTGCATTGCCGGGCAACTGCTGTTCGGTACGTTTCCGCAGTGGGCGAACCCGTCGGGCTACGTCCGGGTCCTGAAATACGCCGGCACGGAGCGGCGGTACGGCACGGAGCAGAACCTGGTTAGCGACGTGCGCTGCGAAGGCACGCTGCCGGAGCAAATTGACGCGGCCCGAGCCGCTATAGATGAAGCCATTCCGAAGCGCCGCTCCCTAGGCCCGGATGGCCGCTTCGGATGGTTCGGTATTGTGCCCGAGGAAGTGTGGCTGGAGGCAGTGGTCAACGCGGTGCTACACCGCTCTTACAGCGTCTTTGGCGACCACACCCGGGTAACGGTGTTTGACGACCGAGTGGAAGTATCCAGCCCCGGTCAATTTCCGGGCATAATTACTCTTGGAGACTTGCTGGATGTAAGGCGATTTGCTCGCAACCCACGCATCGCGCGGGTGATGACCGAACTATCCTATGGACAGGAGTTGGGCGAAGGGCTGCGCCGGATGGTCACAATAATGGAGTCCAGCGGAAGACAACGTCCAGTGGTACAGCAGTCGGTCGGCGTAACGCTGGTTACTTTGCTGGGAGAGGTGGTTGGCCCCAGGGAACTGGCGGGTCTGCCGAGGGTGGCTCGCGATCTGTTCCAGCAAATTTCGCTGATCGGCCGTTCCGGCACTGGCGAATTAGTCCGTCTGAGCGACCACTCACGCCCGGTAGTTCTGCGCAACTTACGACTGTTGGAATCACGGGGACTGGTGCGGCGCGTTGGCAACAGTCCCACAGACCCACGGGCTTACTGGACCACTGGGCAGTCCGGCTGAACCCGGACAAGCAGAGGAACCCAACTGTATCTACTCTAAACGAACCTTTAGAGTAGTTTAGAGTAGCTGCAATGACCGCAGCCTTTAGAGGCTGGACCAATACTGACGGGAAACGGAATTTGGAAGCTGTATCTACTCTAAACGAATATTTAGAGTAGATACAGCTCGTGCAGGTCACCCTCCATAAGCCCGTTCCAGCGCCGCGTCCAGTTCCTCCCGGGTGTAGCGGTATTCCTGCGTCCCCGGCTGCTGGATGGCGAAGTGGGCGCAGGCGGAGCCGATTTGGGCGGCGCGCTCCAGCTGGCGCAGGGTGATGTTGCTGAAAGAACCGCCCGGGTTGGCGTGGGCGGCGGATACCGGGTTGACCAGGCCCAGGATGAGGCCGCCGCGGAAGGCGTCCCCGGCGCCGGTGGGATCCACCACGTTGTCGGTGCGCACCGGCGGCGCCAGCCTTTCACCCTCGGCGGTGACGACGCGGACGCCCCGCTCGCCCAGGGTGATCACCAACGCGCCGGCCAGTTCCAGCAGGCCCGCCTCGTCCCGGCCGACCTTCTCGCCAATCAGGGCCATCTCATAGTCGTTGGCGACCAGCAGGTGGGCTTTGCCGATGCAATCGGCCAGGCCGTCGCCGTCCCAGACGGGCAGGGACTGGCCTGGGTCGAAAATGGTGTAGATGCCGGCGTCAACGGCGTCGGCGGTGAAGTTCGCCATGTCGGTCAGGTTGCCGGGGCCGACGATGTTGATGGCGGCGGCGGGATCGAGCTGGCTGAAGTCGAAGCCGGCGGCGTGCTTCATCGCGCCGGGATTGAAGCCGGTAATCTGGTTGTCGGACAGGTCGGTGACGATGAAGGCCGACGCGGTGGCTTCCTCGTTGACGATGCGGATGTCGTCGGTGGCGATGCCGTTCTCGCCCAGCCAGGTGAAGTAGTCTCGATAGTCGGAACCGATGGCGGCGATGAGACGGGGCTGCTGGCCCAGCATGGCCAGGGAGTAAGCGATGTTGCCGGCGGTGCCGCCGAAGTAGGCGTTGAAACCGTCCACCGTGAAACTGAGATTGATCTGGTGGATGCGCTCCGGGACGATGTGATCGCCGAAACGCCCGTTGAAGGTCATGATGCGGTCGATGGCCAGAGAGCCGGATACCAGGATTTGCATTGGTGGTATTCCTTTGGATGGGAGTGTATGTATTGGCGCGTGCCCACTATGTCATTGCGAGCGTAGCGTGGCAATCTCGTCGCTTGGGCGATGTTTCCTATGCTGGCGAGATTGCCACGTCACTGCGCTCCTCGCAATGACAGGTGGAATGGCGTGCGAGTCAGCAGCCCCATTGTCCGGCGATTGTTCCGGCGAACTCCACCGGACTGCCGGGGGTAATGCCGTGGGTTTTCGCCTGACCGGCGTTGATTTCGAGGACGAAACGGACGGGACCGCTGGAATCATAGTGCGGCAGCCGGTCGCGGGGCGTGTCCGGGGGCGGGTTGGGCACGTCGGCGGTGACGCCGGCCACGGTGCAGTCCGCCCTGATCCACACCATGTCCAGGGGGAAGTGCATATCCGGCATCCAGAACCAGAGGGGGCCCTCCCGCTCATAGACGAAGAGCATGGCCCGGTCGGCGTCCAGGGACGGACGGCCCGACAACCCCTGCGCCCGCTCCTCGGGGGTTAAGGCCAGGTCAACGACATAGACGGTGTTGCCGATGCGAACCAGGGGGACGTTGGGCGTCGGGGTTGGCTCCGGCGTTGACGTCGGAGCGGGAGTAGCCGTCGGAGCCAGGGTGGGCATCGGAGTTGGCGCGGCTGTGGGCAACGGGGTCGGCTCCGGGGTTGCCGTAACGGTTGGCGGCGGCGCAGCGGTCGTTGGGATGGCGGCAACTGTGGCAGTCGACTCCGCCATTGGGGCCGGGTCGGTAGCGCAAGCGAGGGCGAAGAGGAACAGGCACGTGGCTATCCACAGTCGTGAGATAGCCACGTGGTTCGACAGGCTCACCATGAGCGGCGCTTTTCGCAACGATAGCGGGTTTATGACCGGACTAGCCCAGCTCGCTGCGAATGTCGGCGACGCGCTGCTGGAGGGAGCGCAGCAGCAGGGCCGTGGGGGGCGGCGCGACGTGGGTGTAGCCGACGCCCATGGCCTGTAGCTCCGAGGCCGACAGGGGATAGGCGGGATGGTTCATGGGCATGGACAGCTTGGCGCCGCCGGCGGCCTTGACCTCGGCGGCCAGCTCCTCCAGCCGGGCGCGGATGACCGGGCTTTGCGGGTCCCGGATGCCCATGTACTCGGAGAAGTCGGTGGGGCCAATGGACACCAGGTCAATGCCGGGCAGGGCGGCGATCTGCCCGATTTCGCTGATGCCCCGCTCGTCCTCGGTCATCACCGACAGGATGATGTTCTCATTGGAGGTGCGAGTGTGTTCCTCCCAGCTGACGGCGCCGAAGCGGGCCGCCCGGGTGCCGCCGGCGCCGCCCCGGTGGCCCATGGGAGCGTAGCGCACGGCGTCCACGGCCCGCTTGGCGCCCTCCAGGCCGTCGATGTGGGGGATGATGATGCCCTGGGCGCCGGCGTCAAGAAGGCGCAGGATGAGGTTTTCGTCGTTGCCGGGAATGCGGATCATGGAGGTGACGCCGGCCAGGTCGGCGGCGACGATCATCTGGCTCACCAGGCCCAGGTCGAAGGTGGTGTGCTCCATGTCGATGAAGGCGGCGTCGAAACCGGCCAACCCGATGATCTCAACCACTTGGGGATCGGCGAAGGTAACGTAGGTGCCCAGGGCGAGGCGGTTTTCGCGCAGGGCGCGCCGGACATTATTTTCCTGCATGGGAGAGTGGCTCCTTGGGGAGGGTGCGGATAATGATAGCAGAGAAGGGGTTCTCAATTACGTGGCCGTGGTCCTCATGCGTACCCACTTTCCGCAAACTGTCATTGCGAGCGCAGCGTGGCAATCTCGTCGCCGGAGCAAACATCGCTCACCCGTCGAGATTGCCATCCGCCAGAGGCGGACTACGCTCCTCGCAATGACAAAGTGGGTACGCGTGAGGGCCGTGGTCAAATTGCCGACGCCGCGTAGTTGGGATAAAATCGCCGCCATGTCTAACGGAGTTTTTGACGGACTGAAGGTTTTGGACCTGAGCGAGGACATCGCCGGGTCTTTCTGCGCTCGGCTGCTGGCCGACTACGGGGCCGACGTGCTGAAGGTGGAACCGCCGGCCGGTTCGGCCATGCGCCGGGTGGGGCCGTACTACCACGATGATCCACACCCGGAGAAGAGCCTGTTCTTCCTCATCCTGAACCTGAACAAGAAGGGGATAACCCTCAACCTGGAATCGGCATCGGGCCGCAACTTGCTCCGGGAGTTGGTCCCCCACGTGGACCTGGTGATTGAGAGCTACCGGCCCGGCCATCTTGACGACCTGGGCATCGGGTACGAGGCGCTATCGGCGCTGAATCCCGGCCTGGTTATGACCTCCATCACTCCCTTCGGGCAAACCGGGCCTTACCGCCGGTACGCCGGCGAGGAAATCGTGTCCTACGCCATGGGCATGGTCATGGGCATATCCGGCGTACAGGGCCGGCCGCCGCTGAAGCACGGCGGGTTCCAGGCCCAGTACCAGGGCGGCCTGTTCGGCGCCGGCGCGACGGCCATGGCGCTGTTCGCCCAGGACCGGCATGGCCTGGGGCAGCACGTTGACGTGTCCATCACCGAGTGCGTGGCGTCCACCATGATGGCGACCCAAACCATCTACCCCTTCATCGGCGGCGTGCAGATCCGGCGGGCGCCGGGGACGATGTGGGAGAACCCCATGCCCTGCAAGGACGGCTGGATTATCGTCCAGGCCGGCGGCGGCGCGACCTGGGAGGACATCGCCGATTTCTTCCAGGCTCCCGAGCTGCTGGAAGAGCGTTTCGCCGACCGGGCCCAGCGGGTCCGCAACGGCCCGGCCATGGACCAGGTGGTGCTGGACGCCATCAAGGACCGCGAGAAGTGGGAACTGTTCCCCAAGGCGGCGGAGAAACGGATGCTCTTCGGGCTGGTGCAGACGCCGACGGAGTTGGCCGACTGCCCGCAGCTGGAATCGCGGGAGTTCTACCGGGAAACGGAGCACCCGGTCATCGGGCGCATCAAGGTGCCGGCAGAGCTGTTCCGGATGTCGGCGTCGCCCTACCAGATGCGCATGGCCGCGCCATTGCTGGGTCAGCACAACGAAGAGATCTACGTTGACGGGTTGGGCTACGACCGCCCCACGCTGTCGGTGCTGCGGCAGTTGGATGTGATTTAGGCTACGCTGGCAGTGGAGGTTTGAGATGGTTACGAAACCGCAAATCCCGGGCATCACCGTGGCGTTGCCGCCGGTGCCGTTCACGGATGACTACGTTTGCCCCGACCCGGAGCCACGCGACATGATACAAAGCCCCACCATCAACAAGGCCGGCTACTTCGTCGGCAACCATTTTTCCCGGCGCCCGGCCACGCTGGTGCGCGCCCCCTGCGTGCTGAACTTCGACCCTGCCAACATGAACAACCGGGTTGAGCCGGACCTGCTGGTGGCCTTCGGCGTGGAACCCGCGTCCGTCCTGCCGCGCAACGGCTACATCATCTGGGAGGTGGGCAAGCCGCCGGACTTCGTGATGGAGGTGGCGTCGGAATCCACTCACCACCGCGATACCGGGTACAAGCGCGAGCTGTACGCGCGCCATGGCATCGTCGAGTACTGGCGGGTTGACCCCACCGGCGGCGACTTCTACGGCTACGCGCTGGCCGGCGACCGGCTGGTGAACGGGGAGTACGAAGAGATCCCACTGACCACGGAAGCCGACGGCATGATCTGGGGATACAGCCCGGCGCTGGACCTGTACCTGTGCTGGCATCCGGCGTGGGATTGGGACGTTGACGACGAAAGCCATCTGCGGCTTTACGACCGCAAGACGGGCCGCTACCTGTGCGACCACGTGCTGGTTGAAGAGGCGCTGGCTGCATCGGAGGCGGCGCGAATCTCAGCCGAGGCGGCTCTGGCGGCGTCTGAAGAACGCAACCGGCAATTGGTAGAACGATTGCGCCGCCTGCGTCCTGAGGATCAATAACGGGAATGGCCGGCTAAACCGCGGAGATGCTGAACCATGGCTGCATTGCCCCTGGACGGGATACGGGTTCTCGATTCCACCTACGTTTTCGCCTTGCCCTACACCGGCGGGCAGTTGGCCGACCTGGGCGCGGAGGTCATCAAGATTGAAGGGCCGGGCCGGCCGGACATCACCCGGGGCGGCGGGCTGTACGGCACCTTTCCCGACAACGATCCCGGCGAAGACTGGTGGAACCGTCCCTCCACCTACCAGTTGCTCAACCGGGGCAAGCGGTCGCTGGTGCTGGACATGGCCCAGGAGGACGGACGGGAAATCTTCCGGGAGCTGGTCAAGGTCAGCGACGTCGTCATGGAGAACTTCACCCCCCGCGTCATGCGCCGCTGGGGTCTGGACTATCCGAACCTGCGTAAGCTGCGGCCTGACATCATCATGGTGTCCAACACCGGCTACGGCCACGGCGATGGGCCATATTCGTCCTATCCGGCCCAGGCCACCACCCAGGAGGGCACCCACGGCCATTGCTGGATTACCGGCTATCCCGGCGACGAGCCGTCCAAGGCCGGCCGCTCCTTCGTCGATTTCCTGTCCACCTGGAGCGCGGTGTTCGCCATCGGCGCGGCGCTGCGCTACCGCAACCGCACCGGCCAGGGGCAGTGGGTGGACATCGGGATGTATCAGGCCGGCGTGATGTTCCTGTCCGAGTACCTGATGGACGCCATCGCCAACGGACGGGAGGGCGAGCGCATCGGCAACCGCCATCCCAACCGCGCCCCCCAGGGCGCCTATCCCGCGTCCGGCGATGATGAGTGGATTACGCTGTCGGTGGCGGACAACGAGCAGTGGCAATCGCTGTGCCGGCTGATGGAGCAGGACGACCTGGCGTCGGATAAGCGGTTCGGCGCTCTGGCCGGACGGCAGCAGGGGCATGATGAGATTGACGAGGCCATCGCCGCATGGACTTGCCAGCATGACAAGTACGACCTGATGCACGCTTTGCAGGGCCAGGGCATCGCCTCCGGCCCCGTGCTGAACGGCAAGGAAGTGCATTTCGATCCGCACTACCGCAGCCGCAACTTCCTGGAGCGGGTGGAATATCCGCCGGAACGGGGCATGGGCGACACGCGCATCATCATGGGCCGCCCCTACCAGCTGTCGAAAACGCCGCTGGCGGTCCGCGGCCCGGCGCCGAAGTTCGGCCAGGACAACGTGGACCTGCTGGCGGCCCTGCTGGGCAAGCCGGCCGAGCAAGTATCACAATGGGCCGAGGAAACGGTGATTACCACCATACCCACCACCGGCGAACCGTCGCCGACGCTGGACCCGCAGGAGTTGGTGGAACGGCGGCAGTTGGCGGAATGGGACCCGGATTACCGGGAACGGCTGGGGATTTGACGATTGGGCCGTCCGGGTCTAACCTGAATGATGGCGCGGATGCGTTTGGCCGTGCGCCATGGGCCCGTAGCTCAGCGGTAGAGCGTCCGACTCATAATCGGGTGGTCACAGGTTCGAACCCTGTCGGGCCCACCAAACCGATAGTATTCTAATATGTGGAAACTCCTTGCGGAAGAATGCTTCGTCGGGCACGTTGTGTGCCTGATACAGGCATTGAGGGTTGGTCGATGATAGCGAGGATTCCCTAACAAGGGGCGTCCCTTGCCGCTCGATATCCGCGTTGACGACGCCTAAATCCCGGTGTCCGTTGAGGCCGTCTCACAGTTCCGGCTTCGTAAAATACTGGGCAGCCACTCGCAATATGAGCAGGCAAGGCTCCCATGAGATTCCTAGGCGAGGTGAGATATGATGACCGATGACGCAACTGACCTTACTCAACAGGTCGATGAATTGCAATGCGAAGAAGAACAAGAGGAGTCGTTCGACTTTGCAGAGCACCGGCGCACTGCTGTCGAGGAGTACCTTCGAGTTCAAACTCAATACGACGCCTTTGCCAAGGCAGTAAGGGCAATCCTAGTCCAAGCCTTGGCTGAGAGGGGTATCGCAGTAAATTCCATAGAGGCCCGTGCGAAAGGGGCCGAGAGTTTCGGCACAAAAGCCGAGGCCCCATCTGAAAATGATCCGGGATCCCCCAAGTACCGGAATCCAGTGAAAGAAATCACCGACCTCGCCGGTGTGCGGATCATCACTTTCTTTCCTCGGACTGTGGAGAGCGTTGGAACTTGTGTACGTGAAGAGTTCGAGGTTCTTGAGCACATGAACCATAGCCGGACACGTCTTGAAGAGGAGCGGTTCGGGTATCAGAGCGAACACTATCTCGTAAGGCTGAGCAGCCATCGGACGTCACTACCAGAATATAAACCACATTTGGACTTGGTTGCTGAAGTTCAGGTTCGCACAATACTTCAGCATGCTTGGGCAGAAATCGAGCACGATATTCAGTACAAATCTTCTATAACAATACCCAACACGATTCGACGGCGGTTTATGGCTCTCGCTGGTGTGCTCGAGATCGCAGACAGGGAGTTCCAGGCGATTCAAGACGAAGATGAACAACTGAAGCGACAGGCGAGGACTTCGGTCGAAGAAGGAGTGCTTGACCAAGTTGAGATAACCGCAGATGCATTGCGATCGTATCTTGACAAGAGGGTCGGGCCAGATGCACGCAGCACGGACTTTTCCTACGAGTATACGGCTCGGTCGCTTCGTAGACTGGGTTTCACATCGATCGATCAAGTCGATGCCTGTATCAAAGATTACGACGATGACCTATTGAGCCGAACCCGCTGGGGCAGTCGGCAGGGGTCTATTACACGATTCGAGGATATGCTGCTCGCCGGTATGGGATCTGTCTACATTGAGCGGCTAACGAACGATGCTCATTGGCGGGACTTTCTCAGAGAATCGCTTGCAGCCTATAAGGAGCACGGAATCCCCGTACGAAACTACGATCCGAGAGCGGAAGTCACAGATGAGCCCCCCGACTGACCCCCTCCTCAAATCCCTCGTCGCGGAGTACCGACTGAATGCTGCAACTGAGAAACATCACCCCCGACGAGTTTGAGCGGTGGATGCGCACCGAGTCGCGCGCCCACGGCAACCGTTTCAACCACGACCCGGAGACGCTGCGGCCCCATTTTGACCTGGCCCGCTCCATCGCCGTGTTCGAGGATGGGCAGATCGTCGGCGGGTCCCACTCGCACCTGCTGGAGATGTCCATACCGGGCGGCACCTCCGTCGTCGCCGGCGTGTCCAACGTGGAAGTGCAGCCCACCCACACCCGGCGGGGCATTATGACCCGTATGATGCGGCGCCAAATGGACGACTTCCACCAGCGGGGCGAACCCCTGGCCGCCCTGTTCGCCACCGAGAGCGCCATCTACGGGCGGTTCGGCTACGGCGTCGGGTCGGTGCATGAGCAATGGAGCATCGAGAAGGCCCACAGCGCCTACGCCCGCCGCTACGATAGTCCCGGTCGCATCGTGTTCATCGACCCGGCAGACATCGGCGAGAAACTGCCCGACGTGATGCGCCGCAGCACCGCGGGCCGGCCGGCCGTGTTCCAGCGCGCGCGCCACCACTGGCAGCGGGACGCCCGGGATCCCATCCACTCCCAGGGCGGCGCCGGCGGGGTGTTCTACGCCGCCTACGTGGCGGACGGCCGCATCGACGGCTACGTGAACTACCGCACCCAGCGGCCCACGGTGCTGGTCAACGAGCTGATGGCGGCCACCAGCGAGGCGTCTGCCGCCCTGTGGCGGTTCTGCTTCGACTTGGATCTCTACGAGCGCACTGAGGCCATCAAACGTCCGGTGGACGACCCCATGCCCTGGATGCTGGCCGACCCGCGCCGCCTGCAACGCTCCACCCGCGACGGCCTGTGGGTGCGCGTGGTGGATGCGCGCGCCGCCCTGGAGCAGCGTGGCTACGCCGCCAGCGACCGCCTGACGCTGGAAATCCGGGATGACTTCTGCGACTGGAACCAGGGCTGCTTTGAGCTGGAGATGTCCCCGGAGGGAGCGAGCTGCCGCCCAGCGAGCGGGTCGCCGGACGTCTCCATCACCATCTCCGCACTGGCGTCGGCCTACCTGGGTTCGGCCAGCTTCGCCACGCTGCTGCAAGCGGGGCTGGTGGACGAGGCTACGGCGGGAGCGGTGCAGCGGGCCGACCGGGCCTTTGCAGTGCCGTATAAGCCATGGACGCCTTATAACTTCTAGAAGCGCCGTTGTCATTGCGAGGAGCGTAGCGACGCGGCAATCTCGTTACCCGAGGGAAGGTTACCGGCGACGAGATTGCCACGCTGCGCTCGCAATGACAGATGGGAGGACCCACGCTTGATGCGAGAGGTGAACTGATATGGCACGTTTGGACGGCAAGGTTGCTCTGATCAGTGGCGGCGCAAGGGGCATGGGCGAGTCGGAAGCCCGCCTGTTCGCCCAGGAAGGCGCGGCCGTGGTCATTGGCGACATCCTGGATACCGAGGGCGCGGCGGTTGCCGCGTCCATAAACGACACCGGCGGGCGCTGCCGCTACGTGCATCTGGACGTGCGGGAGGAGGCCGAGTGGCAGGCCGCCGTGGCCGAGGCGGTCTCCCGGTTCGGCTCGCTGGACGCGCTGGTGAACAACGCCGGCATCGGCAGCAACTCGTTCCAGATCCACGAGGAGCCGGTGGACCTCTGGGACCGCACCATGGACGTGAACCTGAAAGGCGTTTTCCTGGGAACCCGCGCGGCCATACCCGCCATGCTGGACGCCGGCGGCGGCTCCATCATCAACATATCCTCACAGCTGGGCATTGTGGGAGTGCCCTACAACGGGGCCGCCTACCAGACGGCCAAGGGCGGCGTGCGCATCTTCACCAAGGCTGCTGCCCTGCAATACGCCAACCGGGGCATCCGCGTCAACTCGGTGCATCCCGGCCCCATCGTGACCGAGATGACCCGCGCCGGCCGCAACGACCCCGACCGCCTGGAGATCATGCTGGCCCGCATCCCCATGGGCCGCTACGGCGAGCCCGAGGAGGTCGCCAACGCCGTGCTCTACCTGGCCTCCGACGAGTCGTCCTTCGTAACCGGCAGCGAGGTGGTGGTGGACGGCGGTTGGACGGCGCAGTAAGCGCTGCTACTGTCATTGCGAGGAGCGCAGTCCGCCTTTGGCGGATGGCAATCTCGTTGCCTCAACGACCACTCCCGTCGGAGCGAGATTGCCGCGCTGCGCTCGCAATGACAGGTGAACCCGGTCAAGATCGGGGCATATCGGCGAAGCGTTCCAGTTGGGCGATCAACTGCTCCGGCGCGGCGGCGCGGGGTTCCACCACCAGGTAGTCCAGCCCGGCGTGAGCATAGGCGTCCCGGTCGGCGGCGATTTGCTCCGGCGAACCACGCAAGGGCGTGCGTTCTGCTCCGGTCAGCGGCGCGTCGGTGATGTCCAGGCCGGCGCGGAGGGAGATGGTGAACCCATCCCTGTCGTTGCCGGCGGCGGAACGCAGCTCGGCGATGCGGGCCACCACGCCGGCCACGTCATCCGGCGACTGGCGGACGCCGTGCCAGCCGTCGGCGAGCCTTGCGGCGCGGCGCAAGGCCGGCGGGCTGGTTCCGCCCGTCCAGATGGGCGGATGGGGCTGCTGGATGGGCGCGGGTTCCATCCGCCGGCCGGCGACACCGTAGCGGGTGTCGCGCAACTCGGAGGTTCCGCCCGTCCAGAAGGCGCGGAGGATAGCGATGTGCTCGTCAGTGACGGCGCCCCGGTCGGGAAAATCGGCGCCCAGCGCGGCGAACTCCTCGGCCATCCAGCCCACGCCGACGCCGGCGATGAGGCGTCCGTTGGAAACCACGTCCAGCGTCCCCAGCATTTTGGCGTTGAGCGCGGGATGGCGGTAGGGCAGAACCAGGACGCTGAAACCCAGGCGGATGCGCCGGGTCGCGGCCGCCAGGTAGGACAGCGTAACGATGGGTTCCAGGATGCGGTCGGCGGCGGTCAGCGGAAAGCGGCCGTCGCTGCGGTAGGGATAAGCGGAACGCAGCCCGTCCGGTACGACGACGTGGTCGCTGAGAAAGATACCGTCGTAGCCCAACTCCTCGGCCCGCCGGGCGATTGTCGCCAAGGATTCGATGTGAGCCAGGGGGCCAACGTTGGGCAGGATGACGCCGTATTGCATGGTAACCGCCGGTTTGGTGGGAGCTGCGCGCAGGCTGTTTTCGGTTGACACTCCGCCGAACCCGATGCTAGCATAATCTTCCGCCGGAACAGGGTCGAATCCTGCCGGCGTTAGCGGGGTGAAAGCCCCTAATCAAGGAGGAAACTGATGGCCGACCAGCCCGAAATTCACCGCGGTTTGATGAACGTGTACATGGACACCACCGAGTCCAGTTTCATCGACGGCGACATCGGTAAGCTCCTTTATCGTGGCTACGACATCCACGACCTGGCCGAAAGGTCCACCTTCGAGGAGATTATCCACCTCGTGCTCTACGGCGAGCTGCCCAACCGGGAGCAACTGGCCGAGATGGACGGCTACCTGCGGGCCAACCGGCGCATCCCCAACGAAATCATCACCGTCATCGACGCCGTGAAAGGCGCCCACCCCATGGACGTCTTGCAGACCGCCATGATCGGCCTGGCCGCCTTTGACGAGGAGTCCGAGGACAACTCCCGGGAGGCCAACGTCCGCAAGGCCCTGCGCCTCACCGCCCAGGCTCCCACCATCGTCACGGCCCATCACCGCATTCGCACCGGCCTGGAGCCGGTGGCGCCCAACCCCGACCTCAATCATGCCGGCAACTTCCTCTATATGCTGTTCGACGAGGTTCCCGACGACGAGACCGTCTCCCTGATGGATGTGGACTTCATTCTCCACGCCGAGCACGGCGTCAACGCCTCGTCCTTCGCGGCCCGCGTGTCTGCGTCCACCAACTCCACGCTGCACGCCGCCGTCTCCGGCGCGGTGGGCACGCTGAAGGGGCCGGCCCACGGCGGCGCCGCCGAAGAAGTGATGAAGATGTCCCTGGAAATCGGCAACCCCGAAAACGCCGAGGAATACGCCCGCAACAAGCTCAACAACCGCGAGCGCATCATGGGCTTCGGCCATCGCGTGTACAAAGCCGAAGACCCTCGCGCCCGCCACCTGCGCGACCGCTCCCAGGCCCTGGGCGAAAAGCGCGGCGACCCCCGCTGGTTCCAGATCCTCACCCACCTGTCCGAGGACGTTATGGCCCCCTACCGCGACCGGGGCATCTACGTCAACGTGGACTTCTACGCCGGCTCCATCTACCACCTGCTGGGCATCCCCTCCGACCTGTTCATCCCCATCTTCGCCCTGGGCCGCGTCCCCGGCTGGTCGGCCCAGTGCATCGAGCAGTACGAAAACAACATCCTGCTCCGCCCCCGCCTGCACTACGTCGGCCCCATGGACCGGGAGTACGTGCCGCTTGAACAGCGGTAGAGCAGGACGGCTTTTCTTTCGGTTGAACGTGTAGGGGCGAATAATTATTCGCCCCTACGGGTTTTCACGGATACACTTCCAGGTTGCCCAGGTGGACTTCGGCGATTATCTTCGGGCCGCCGTCGCTATCCTGGCCGTGGTGGTGGTTAGCGCCGTCGCCGTCCTGGCCGCCGTGGTCATGGCCCTGGCCGTCGGAATCCGAGTCGCCCTGGCTCTGTCCCACGTCCGGCACGTTCACGATAACCGTCGCCTCCAGCTTCCTGCCGTCATACACCAACTCGCTGTGGTCGTTGGTATTGAGCGAAACGCGGATTTCGCGCTCGCCCGGCGGCGCGCTCTCGATATGGTAATCCGCTTCAAAAACCCGGCCGAGTTTCACGTCGTCCATGTAGATGTGAGCGTGTCCGGCTCCCGGCGTATGGGCCTGGTCCACCAGATCCGGCGCGAACCGGAACCCCTCCGTGACGATATGGACGTCAACACCGCCCTCGGCGTCCGCTGCCGCGGTGATTGCCAGGCTCAGCGGCGTTTCCGATACCACCGTATCCAGGACTCCCGCCCCGTGATGATGGCCGCCGTGCGAACCGCCGCTCTCCCCGCCGGCGTCGCCGAACACGTGGAAGTTGATGCCAAAGGCGCCGGCGGTTTCGGCTACGAAGGTCAACGTCCCGGGGCTGTCGGGAGACACCGGGGCGGTGAGGTCGTAGCCGTGCAGGTGGATTTCGCCGGGCTCGTCGGCGGTGAAGTTGATGTTGACGGTATCCCCCTTCTTGACCTGCAAGTCGTCGCGGGACAAGTTGCTCGCCCGGGCGGCGATGGCCATGTTGATGACTACGGGGTCGGGGTCCGCCGGCGTGGCCGTGGTCTTAACATTCTGGCCGGAAGCGGGGGCGTGGTAGTCTTGGGATTGGGAAGCATCGCTGATGGCTCGCTCGTTTTCGTGTCCGTCGCTGCTGTCGCCGCACGCCATGGTTATGAGCAACGTGGCCAGGGCAATGGCGGCGGCCAGCAGGTACGCCGGCCGGCGTGTGATTTGCTGCAACATCTGCATCGCAAGAATCCTCCGGTTGATTTGGAACGCTCCGTTAGCCGGCGCAATGCGGCCCGTGAGCGAGTGGGAAGGAAAGCAGTCGCGGGAGGATTCAGACGACGGGAGGCGGCAGCGGCGGTGGCGCTACGGCCCCGTCGGGTCGGCCGGATTGCTCCGTGAAGCGGGTCAGCGGGTTTGCGTTTTTGGCCTTGGGCGTGGGGGGACGCAGCGCCTCCGGCGCCGTGTGATATGGAGCGGACATAACGGCCAGCATCAGGCTTGCGGTGGCCGGTGTAAGATACAGGACGCCGTCGGCGCGGTTGGCGGCGGAGTCGTCGGATGTCCTCACTCCCGGCTGGTGCAAGTGGCGCCGGCCGTTCTCGAAGGCGTGGCCGTGGGCGGCGGGCCGACCGTTCAGATAGATGTGCGCGTGGGTATGCGTCCGCTCGGCGAAGTGGTGGTCGTCCAGCGGGCCGACGATGGGCAATACCAGGGCGAACAACGCCGCCGCCAGCAGCAGCATCCAACCCAGGGAGGGCGGGTTCGATGCGCGGGTTGGTGGAGACGATGATGCCGTCGTTAGCGAGAGGGACCGCATGGGAATATCAACTGGTCCGGTTTCTCAGCAGCACCGTGACGGCGAAAGCGCGGCGTGTGGATCCCGGTGCGGTTAACAAGTCATTGATCGCATTTTCGGCGTCCTCAATGATTTGAGAAACATCCGACGAAGCGAAGTCGGATAGAGGATTGTAGTCGGCTTGATTGCGGTGACCCTGGTTGTCAACGAAAATGCGTGCGAACTCCCTGATCTCCGCTGGGAACGGAGCCATCAAACCAGAGTTGCGGCACTGGTTCCTGGCGTGGGTGTGCTCCGGCCCTCGGTAGGCTTGCAGCCAGGCGGCAGAGGTGGCTGGATCGGCGCTGGCATCTGGCAACAACTCCGCGGCGCTGGCGCAAATGGCGTGAAACATTGCGTAATAGGCTGTGCTGACGGCCCGTTTCAGATGGCTTTGGGCCTGTTCCCGATCACTTTCCTGTGAGGCTGCGTTGAAAAGTACCCGCGCCGTGGCCATGAGGTTAGCGGGGGACAACATATGGGTTCCGGGAAAGTTCCGGCCATTCGGATTTGGGTATGAAGGATTTGGTAAGCACTGCCGGCGACATGTCTTCGCCTAGTTCTTCATCCAATAGGAGGAGGAATTGGATGCGCCTGCGGGAGTCGGTTTTGATTTTACCCTCGTCGAATACGATGTAAACGTGGAGGTAAATCTCGCCGTCGCCGTCGTCTCTGGGTACGACGACAATAGGGTCAAATACCGCTTCGGCGCCGTACTGGTCGGCCAGGACTTTGGCGACGGCGGCTTTGACTTTCTCGGCGACCTCTGCCTTTACAGTGGTCATTTCGTGGGCCTCCCGGGGACAGATTGCGCGCCGGTCGAAAGCGGGAAGCGCTCATGCGTACCCACTTTCCGCAAACTGTCATTGCGAGCGCAGCGTGGCAATCCCGTCGCCGGAGCAAACATCGCTCTCCCGTCGAGATTGCCACGTCGCTACGCTCCTCGCAATGACAAAGTGGGTACGCGTGAGCGGGAAGCGTCGTTGACAGGTGGATAAAGCATAGCAGATAATACCCGCCAATTCTGCGAACACATTGACAGGAGGCGAAAAGATGGCATCTCAGGACATCGCCTTGATGGCCCATCTGATGCGTCGCGCCGGTTTCGGGGCGTCCCGCGAAGAGCTGGAAGCCCGCGCCGCCCAGGGGTACGAAGCCACCGTTGAGGAGCTGCTGAACCCCGAGCGCCAGCCGGCCATTGACCGCTACGAACTAATCCGCTACCAGCCCTGGTGCTGGCGCCCGGGCACCATCCAGGGCATGGGCTCCGCCGAATGGCTGCACTTCATGATCAACACCAAGCGGCCGCTGGAAGAGAAAATGGCGTTGTTCTGGCACCAGATTTTTGCCACCGGCGTGTCCAAAGTTGACCACTACGACGAAATCACCCGTATGGTCGCCCTCTTCCGCGAGAAGGGTATGGGCAACTACAAGGAGCTCCTGCTAGAGATCGCCAGGAACCCGGCGATGATCTACTGGCTGGACAACTTCGAGAACCATGCCGACGCCGTCAACGAGAACTGGGGCCGCGAACTGCTGGAACTGTTCAGCATGGGCGTCGGCACCTACACCGAGGTTGACGTGCGCGAAGCCTCCCGGGCCTTCACCGGCTGGACCTTCGAGCCCAAGCTGCCCCGCGGCCCCATCGGACGCCACGACTGGCAGTTCCAGTACCTCCCTGAAGACCACGACGACGGGGACAAGACCTTCCTCGGCGAGACCGGCAACTTCAACGGCGAAGACATCATCAACATCGTCTGCGAGCATCCGGCCACGGCCACCTTCATCGCCCGCCACCTGTACAACTTCTTCGTCGCCGACGAGGCCCAGGTCCCGGCCTGGCAGGTGACCCCGCCCAATGACGAGGACGCCATCGACCTGCTGGCCGACGCCTTCGTCGACTCCGGCTGCGACATGACGGCCACGCTCCGCGTCCTGTTCAACAGCGACTTCTTCAAGAACGCCCGCTACGCCCGCCTCAAGAGCCCCGCCGAAGTGGTGGTAGGCACCCTGCGGCTGGTCGGCGGCTTCGAGTTCCCCGGCCCCGGCCTGGGCGAAATGGCCCGCCAGCCCACCTACATGGGCCAGGACCTGCTCAACCCCCCCAGCGTGGAAGGCTGGCACACCGGCGTGGAGTGGATCAACAGCGGCTCCCTGATGCGCCGCATTAACTTCACCGCCGACATGGTAAGCGACGTGAACCGTCCCGGCATCCGCTCCATGATCAACCGGATGCAGTCCCAGGGCGATCTGTCCGCCGCCCAGATGGTGGACAACTGCCTGGACCTCATGGGGCCGCTGGAAGTGGACGCGGATACCCGGCAGGAGCTGGTGACCCACGCCGAGGCTACCGGCAACGTTTCCTGGGCTACCGACGCCGACGTGAGCGCATCCGAAGAGCGCATTTCCGAAATGCTGCAGCTCATCGTTTCGCTGCGCGACTACCAGTACGCCTGATGTGACAGTCGCGGCGATGCTTGGATTCCGGCTTTCGCCGGAATGACGGATTAGAAGGCATCGCCGCAACCAACATCCTGTAGCGGAACGACAATAACCACAGGAGCAAGCAAAATGACCTCTACCAAGAAAGATCCGGTTCTGGTGGTGTTGCAGCTCACCGGCGGCAACGACTACATGAACACCGTGATCCCCCACGCCGAACCGCTGTACCGCGAAAAGCGGCCCGTGGTGGGCGTGCCCGATGAACGCATCATCAAGCTGAACGACAGCATCGGCTTCCATCCCGAATTGGCCCCCCTGCGCCGGTTCTGGGACAGCGGCGACATGGCCATCATCCACGGCGTCGGCTATGCCAACAGCCCCCGCAGCCACTTCCGCAGCATGGACATCTGGCACACCTGCGAGCCGGACTCCCTGGGCACCGAGGGCTGGCTGGGCCGCGCCACCCGCGACATTGACCCCAACAAGGAAAACGTGGTCTCCGCCGTCAGCTTCGGGCCGAGCCTGCCCCGCGCCCTGGCGCTCCCCGGCGTCCCCGTGGCCTGCGTGGACGACCTGGAAAACTTCGGTATGCTCACCAGCATCCAGGAAGAGATGCAGCGGGACAAGATCATTGACCGCTTCACCCGCCTGTACTCCCCCACCATCGGCAGCGGCTTCGTCATGGACTATCTGGGCCAGACCGGCCTGGACGGCCTGAAGGCCGCCGACATCCTGAAGGTCGCGCCGGAGATGTACAACAGCTCCGTTGAGTATCCCGACACCCCCATCGCCCGCAAGCTCAAGGGCATCTCCCAGGTGCACCAGGCCAACCTGGGCACCCGCGTGCTCTACTGCGACCATGGCAGCTTTGACAGCCACTCCAACCAGGTCGGGATGCACGACGGCCTGTGGCGCGACGTTTCCGCCGCCGTCTCCAGCTTCTTCGACGACCTGCGCGAGAACGACGCCGCCGACAACGTCATCATGATTATGTTCTCCGAGTTCGGCCGCCGCGTCCACGACAACGGCAGCGGCACCGACCACGGTGCCGCCGGCCTCGTGCTGATGATGGGCGACCCGATCCAGGGTGGCGAGTACGGCGAATACCCGTCCTCCAAGCCCGAGGACCTGGAACAGGGCGACCTGGTTCCCAACACCGACTTCCGCGGCGTCTATTCCACCATCCTGGAAAACTGGATGGGCCTGGACGCCAACCCCATCGTGGGCGGGCAGTTCGAGAAGGTCGCGTTCGTCTAACCGGCGACGGGTTCCGTTCCCTGGTCCCCGTTCCTTGGTTCAAGGACGCGCGGGATGCGCTGATTGGCAGAAAAGGCCGGGGCCAGTGGGTGCAAATCTGCTGGCCCCATATTCATAGGTATCCAGTTTGTCATTGCGAGGAGCGAAGCGACGTGGCAATCCCGTCGGCTGGGCGGAGTCTCCTCCAGCGACGAGATTGCCGCGCTGCGCTCGCAATGACAGTTTGAGAAAAGCGGGTACACACCATGAACCCGCAGTTTTGAGCAAGACACACAGGCAGCAAGCAGGTAGAAACTATGCTTACGCAGATCGCAAAAGGCCGGGTGTACGACTACAGCCACTCGGTAGGCCGGGGCGCCGCCTCGGGCATGGGCTTCAGCCAGCCCACAGCCATGGCCTTTGAAGGCAACACGGTGTACGTGCTGAACCGGGGCATTGAGGGCATTTCCAACGTGCCCTGGAACCGTTTGGCCTACGGCGCGCGGGTCAGCATCATTGACCTGGGCGACAAAGAGGGCGACGAGGAATTCACCGGCGAGTTCGGCAAGTACGGCGACCGGGAAGGCGAGTTCATCTGGCCCTCCGGCATGGTGCTCGCCCCCAACGGACACATCTACGTCGCCGACGAGTGGATGAACACGGTTTCCGAGTTCGAAAAGGACGGAACCTTCATCAAGCGATGGAGCGCCGTTCCCACCGACGACGGCAAGGAACACGGCACCTCCAGCCTGGCCGTTGACGCCGACGGCAACCTTTACCTCACCGACGGGCGCAGCCACGAAGTCCGCAAGTTCACCGCCGACGGCCAGCACGTCATCAGCTGGGGCTCCCTGGGCGACGGCAACGGCCAGTTCAACTCCCCCTGGGGCATCACCGTTGATCAGAACGACGGCTCAGTGTACGTGGCCGACCACCGCAACCATCGGGTGCAGAAGTTCACCGCCGACGGCCAATGGCTGATGCAGTTCGGCGAGCCGGGCGCCAAGCGCGGCCAGATGCACCTCCCCGTCCAGGTGACCATCGACCCCCAGGGCGACGTGTACGTGGCCGACTGGAGCGACAACGGGATGCACCCGGGCCGCGTCCACGTCTTCGACAAGGAAGGCAACTTCATCATCTCCCTCATCGGCGATGCCCAGTGGCTGAGCAAGTGGGCGGACATGACCGTGGTCGCCAACGCCGACTACCTCAAGCGCCGTCGGGAAGTTCCCACCACCGAGTCGGAATGGCGGTTCGCCCTGCCCACCGACGTGCATTTCGACGAAGGCAGCGGCCGCCTGGTGGTGCTGGACGCCCAGCGCAGCCGGCTGCAAATCTACAACAAGATGGAAGATTACCTGGTTCCCCAGATGAACCTGTAAGCGAGTTAACGCTCGTCTGTCTTGCGTAGGGGCAAATCCGCCTGAGGCGGATTCGCCCCTACCATGATGTCCGGCCCCTGGCGAATGCAGATGATTACACAGGCCCAAGAACCCGAGTACATCCGGCTGGCCGAATCCTCCCCGGCCCTGCTGTGCCGGGAAGCCCCGCCGGAAATCCTGGAGGCGTGCGCGCTGGACAACGAGCCGACGCCCTTCCTGGAACAGTTTTTTGAAGCGGGCATTCGCGCCCACGCCCGCAAGGAGCACGGACGCGAGCTACCGCAAATGTACGTCAACAACGCCATCCTGGTGCTGTGGCTGCGCGCCTGCCGCCTCTACACCAACGGCCTGCTGGGCGTAGCCGACCCCGATTTGGAAAAGGAGTTCTTCTCCAGCTCCGATGCAACCCCCAATTGAGCTGGCCGCCAGTTTGACGCCAACCTGTTGCACTACGCTACAATACCTTGAGGGCGCAGCATACATCGCTGTAGTGCTGGCCGTCTTTGGAGTACCGCAGTTGCTGACTTACTACCTTGACCGCAGAGACCGTCGCCGTGAACGACGGGAAGACCGGGCGGAATCCGAACGGACCCGCCGGGAAGACTTGGCAACGGCAGAGCGGATCCGTCGTGAAGAACGGGACGCCGCGGAGCAAGTCCGCCGCGAAGAGCGGGACGCCGCGGAGCAAGTCCGCCGCGAAGAACGGGAAGCGGCGGAGCAAGCCCGCCGGGAAGACTTGGCAACAGCGGAACGGATCCGTCGTGAAGAACGGGAAGCGGCGGAGCAAGCCCGCCGGGAAGAACGGGACGCAGCAGAACGGCGGCACCAGGAAATGATGACGGCTCTGACCGGCACCATTGCCGCTATACTGGAGCGGAACGGCCATAGCGCACCAACCGATCAGTCAGCAGTCATTGAGGAATTGCAACAGCGCGTCGCGGAACTTGAAAACCAGAACGCGAGCCTGCGGAATGGCGACTCGGCGGACGGCGAGGGATAATGCTTTATTGCAGGCGGTATAGTCCGGGCCTGGCCGGCTACGCTATCATTTATGCAGCGCGGGGAGTACGGCATTTGCTGGCCCGCTACCGCAGCCGAAGAGACCGCCGATGCGCCCGGTTAGAAAAGTGTACCAAAGCCGAGCGTGTCCACAAGGAAACCCAGGATTAATGGCAGGAATGTTGGACCCAAAAGCCGCCGGCGCCCGGCGTTTTGAGGGCCAGGTGGCCGTGGTCACCGGCGGCGGCCAGGGCATCGGCGCGGCGACGGCCCGCCGGCTGGCCCAGGAAGGCGCCTCCATCGTAATCGGCGACATGGTGGCCGAAACCTCGGAACGAGTCCGGGCGGCGATACAAGAATTCGGCGGGCAGTGCGAAATCTCCCTGGGAGACCTCTCCAAGTGGGAAAACGCCGAGGCGCTCATGGCGATGGCCCACGACGCTTACGGCCGGATCGACGTGCTCGCCAACATCGCCGGCGGCACCATCTGGTTCCAGTCCTTCCAGTACTACACCCCCGACCAGATCCAGGCGGAGATCGACCGCAGCTTCTGGACTGCCATGTGGTGCTGCCGTGCCGCCCTGCCCTACATGATCGAGCAGGGTTCAGGATCAATCGTCAACATCGCCACCCACGCCGTCACCGGCCGGTTCCGCGTACCCTACGCCGCCGCCAAGGCCGGACAGATTGGCCTGACCACCTCGCTGGCCCGCGAGGTCGCCCACTTGGGCATCCGGGTCAACTGCATCGCCCCCAGCGGCACCGCAGCCGACGACCGGGTGACGCCCCGCGACCACGGCGTAACCGTCGCCCCGCCGGAGCTGCCCCCCAGCGAGCGGGCCGACCAGGAGGAATACCGCTCGGCGACGCGCAACTCGGAAATCCCCATGGGCCGGCGCGGTGAAGCCGACGAGCAAGCCGCGGCCATCGCCTTCCTGGCCTCCCACGACGCCTCGTACATCACCGGCCAGGCGCTGGCGGTGGGCGGCGGCCAGCCGTATCCGTTCTGATGAATGGCGCGCCAGGCCATCATTAGGCCACACGTGTAGGGGCGAATAATTATTCGCCCCTACGGGACGGAACTACCAACCCCGCAGAAAGTTCAGCACGTGCGCCGTGTATTCCTCCGGCTTCTCAAAGGGAACCCAGTGGCCGCAGTTGTTCAGCACCACCAGGCGGGAGTCGGCCAGGTTGTTCAGGGCGGCGATGCCAATCTCAAAGACGCACATCCGGTCGTACCGGCCCCAGATGATCAGGCTGGGCGCGGTGATGTTGGGCAGGTCAACGCCGTGGTCGTAGGGCACGCTGACTGATTTGGCGTCGGCTTCGATGTGGTCCGGGTTGCCGGTGTAGTTGTCGTGGATATAATCCACCAGTTCGTCGGTCACCAGCGCGTTGTCGTCAATGTGCGTCATCAAGTAGCGGCGCACGTTGTCCCGGGTGGGGTTGTCGCGCGCCTCGCGGGTCACCAGGCTGCCCTCCGACGGGCGGTTGCCCATCAGGTACAGGTCGCCGCCAGTGCGGATGTGGCACGCGCCGAATACCAGCTTGTTCACCCGCTCCGGCTCCTTCATCGCCAGCACCATCGCCGACTGGCCGCCCTGGGAGTTGCCCACCAGATGCGCCTTCTCAATGCCCAGCGTGTCCATCAACCCTAGCGCGGTGCGGGCCTGTAGGTTGTGCAGCGGCTCGTGATACACCACCGGCCCGGTGCGCCCGAAGTTGGGCAAGTCCATCACGATGCAGCGGTAATGCTCCGCAAAGGCCGGCAGTACCTTGTGAAAGGTTATCCACCCGGTCGTGCCTATGCCGTAGGAATGCAGCATCACCACCGGCTCGCCCGCGCCCACGTCGTGATAATGCACGGGCATATCGCCCACCATGACGGTTCTGCTGGTGGATGCTTCGGTGAAAGGGGCGGTGGACATTTTGGTTTGCTCCTGGCTGGCAGCTTGCACGTACCCAACTTGGCGCAGTCTGTCATTGCGAGCGCAGCGTGGCAATCTCGTCAGCGTAACGGGCGTCGTCGCTGCGACACGAGATCGCCACGTCGCTGCGCTCCTCGCGATGACAAGTCTGGGCACTTTCCTAACTTTACCGCATGGATAGACAGAATACACGGGATGACTGATACTGTGGCGCCAAGCCTGAATCCGATTGGTACGGGGGTGCCTGATGGTTGCCGTTGGCCGCAAGCGCCAGATAATCGACATGGAAACCGGACAACTCGACCGGCGCATATTCGTTGACCCGGACATCTACGCCGAGGAACAGGAAAAGGTGTTCGGCCGGGCCTGGCTGATGATCGGCCACGAGTCCCTGGTTCCCCATACCAACGACTTCTTCCACACCTACATGGGCGAGGAACCGGTAATCCTCTGCCGCGACGGTCGGGGCAACCTGCGCGCCTACCTCAATATGTGCCGCCACCGGGGCAACCGCATCGTCCGCACCGATATGGGCAACGCCCGCAACTTCGCCTGCGCCTATCACGGCTGGACCTTCTCCAACGAGGGCAAGTTGGAATACCTGCCCGGCGAGGAAGAAGCCTACTACGGCGCGCTGGATCGGGACTGCCTGGGCCTGGTGGAAGCCCGGGTGGACACCTACGCCGGCATCGTGTTCGCCACCTGGGATCGCAGCGCGCCCAGCCTGGACGACTACCTGGGCGATGCCCGCTGGCTGCTGGACGTCTCGTTCAACCGGCTGGACAACGGCACCGAAGCCATCGGCCCCATCAAGTGGATTGAGCCGCTCAACTGGAAAACCGCGGTGGACAACTGCTCCGACAACTACCACGTCCCCACCACCCACCTGTCCACCATCATCGTCCAGGGCCGGCATCGCGGCGTCCCCCGCCTGACCCACGAGCAGCAGTTCGAGTCGGAAAACAAGCACCTGTTCGTCAACGGCCACTCCCTGACCATGCGGTTCCTGGAGCGGGCCGACCAGGCCCGCCAGTCTCACGGCGTAACCGCCGAGAACCGGGAGGCTTTCGAGGAATACTACCGCGCCACGCTGGCCGAGTCGGAGCGACGGCTGGGCGCCCTCCGCGCCCGGCGGCTGCACCTGGGCAATCACAGCCTGTTTCCCAACGGCGTGCTGGGGTTGCGGCTGGCCCACCCCCGGGGGCCGCTGCAAACGGAGTTCTGGCACTTCGTGGTGCTGGAGAAGGATATGCCCGACGAGCTGAAGACGGCGTTGCGGCGGGGCAGCGCCAACTACAACGGCGTCAACGGCATCTTCGAGCAGGACGACATGGACAACTGGCGTGGCGTCACCGAATCGGCCCTCACCCGCATGGGCCGCCAGTACACGCAAGACCTCTCCATGGGCGTCGGCCACGACCGCCGGCATCCCGACTACCCCGGCGTGGTGGCGGAACGGTACACCTCGGAAAGCAACCAGCGCCTCTTCTACCAGCGTTGGCAGCAGTTTATGAACGCTGACAATTGGGAGGACATCCCCCTGGAACCGAAGACGATGGACTACGAAGGGACGGCGACGTTGCGCGGGTAGCACATGATGTCAAATGACGGCATTCCAGCCCCTCTACCGTCATTCCGGCGAAAGCCGGAATCCAGCGGGCACAAGATGAGGCCAACTTTCCACTCGTAGCGATTTCCTGGGTTCCTGCTTTCGCAGGAACGACGGTGTGATTCTCAATATGGCTACTGAATCGCAAATCACAACTGCCGCCCGTATGGAGCTCTGGCATGAGCTGATGGAGTTCTACATCCGCGAAGCGTGGCTGCTGGACGAAAGGCGCTTCCGGGAGTGGCTGGCCCTGTTCACCGACGACGTGTTCTACTTCATGCCCCGCCGGCTCAACGTGCATCGCCACGAGACGGATCTGGAACTCACGCCCATCGGCGACCTGGCGATTTTCGAGGACGACAAGACCTACCTCACCATGCGCGTGGAACGGCTGGAAACGGGCATGGCCTGGGGCGAGGACCCGCCGTCGCGCACCCGGCACATCGTAGGCAACCTGGTGGCGGAACCCCAGCCCGACGGCGAGGTAAAGACCAAAACGGCCTTCATCCTGTACCGCTCCCACCACGAGACGGAGGAAAACATCTTCGCCGGCTACCGGGAGGATATACTCCGCCCCGTGGATGGGAGCTGGAAGATTGCGCGGCGCACCATCGTGCTGGATTCCAACGTCATCATGGCGAAAAATTTGAGCGTGTTTTTCTAGACAGGAAGCGGATTGTCAGAAGCAGGATTCCCAAGATTTGACGGATTATCAGGATTGGAGCCGTCTGACAGCGGCGATCCGTCTAATCCTCGAAATCCTATCAATCCAGCAAATCCTGCTTCTGACGACCTCACGAAACCGGCTACGCATTGACTGAAAGCGAGGTTTGACATGGTTATCAGCAAACAGACCACAACCTATGAAGTAGAGATCCAGGACGTGGAGTATCTCCGCCACGGCGACGCGCCCCTGCTGGCGCGGCTGTTCCGGCCAGTGGGCGACGGGCCGTTTCCTATCATGGTCGAGCTGCACGGCGGCGCGTGGGTGCGGGGCGACCGTCTGATTGGCAACGCCGCCAATGAGTTGCTGGCCCGGAACGGCGTCATCGTGGCGGCGCTGGATTTTCGGGTGCCGCCGGTGGCGTCCTATCCGGCGTCCTTTGCCGACATCCACTACGGCATCCGCTGGTGCAAGACGCAGGCCGCATCCTGGAACGGCATCGGGGGCAGCATCGGCGCCATGGGCACCTCCAGCGGGGCGCACCAGGCCATGCTGCTGGGGATGCGGCCCAACGATCCGCGCTATGCCGCGCTGCCCGGCTCCAACGGCGCGTCGAATGTGGATGGTACCCTGGGCTGCGTCATCATGGTCTCGCCGGTGATCGACCCGCTGGGCCGCTATCTCTATGCCAAAGGTCTGCGAGACGACTGCACTCCGCCGGCCGGGATGGCCGAGCGGGTCGGGCCGATGCACGACCTGTATTGGCAGACTGAGGAAGCCATGGCCGAGGCCGCGCCGGCCCGCCAACTGGCCGCCGGCGAGTCCATGGAACTGCCGCCCACCCTGTGCCTGGCCCGCTCCTACGAGGAAGCGCACCCCCGCCCCGACCTGGACGAGTTCATCGCGCAGTACCGCAAGGCCGGCGGCCCCATCGACGTACACATCTTTGAGGGAGCGGGCGAGCGGATCCTGGAGGATGTTGCCACGCCGGTGGCGCAGGAGGCCATCGAGCGGATGACGGCGTTTATCCAGCAGCGCCTGGGGTAGGCCCGTGGCGGATTTTTAACGCAAAGGCGCAAAGACGCAGAGACGCAAAGGTGATCGGATAACTTATCTGAAGCAGGATTATTGGGATTACTGGATTGGGCGAACCTCTGCGGTGGCACGTCTCAATCCTGAAAATCCTCCAAATCCTGGAAATCCTGCTTCAGACAATTCCCCACCGGCGAGCGCCGTCAGGGTCTCCGGCAATCTTGACCGTTCTGCTAATATGACGGGAAACGACCACGTTATGAGAGGAGAGCAGCGAAAATGGGACTGAAACGCCTCTTGCTCAAACCCCTTTCCGGCTATCCCGGCGGCTACAAGAAAATGCGCCGGGGCTTCCAGGGATTCGACTCCACGCCCCCCTTCAAGGTGCCGGAGGACAATCCCCGCGACCGCCGCAGCCGCATCCCGCCCCTGGGCTTCCGCGAATACTGGTATCCCGCCCTGCCGGCCAAGGACGTCAAGAAGAACAAGCCGGCCATGCTGCGGATCCTGGGTACCGACGTGGTCTTCTTCAAGGACAAGGAGGGCGAGGTGCAGGCCCTCCTGGACTGGTGCCCCCACCGCGCCGTCTATCTCTCCATGGGCCGTTGCTACTTCGAGGGGTTCCTGACCTGCCCCTACCACGGCGCCACCTTTGACGGCGACGGCAATTGCGTGGCCTTCCTCACCGAAGGCCCCGACTCCATGATGGTCGGCGCGCCCGGCATGAAGGCCCGCAAGTTCCCCACCGTCACCCTCAAGGGCATGGTCTTCGTCTGGATGGGCGAGGGCGAGCCGGTGGATCCCCGGGAGGACATCCCGCCGGAAATGTTCGAGGAGCACAACATCTGCCGCCCGTCCTTCTGTATGTTCGATTGCAATTGGGTGCTGGTGCTGGAGAACACCATGGACGCGCACAACGCTTTCATGGTGCATCGCAACGCCCTGCGCATCCTGGGCAGCCGGGTCGGCGGACGCCCCCGCACGCCCCTGGGCTACCGGGTCAACCTGGTCAACAACAAGAACGTCCACTACCGCCCCGGCAGCGGCAAGTCGTCCGTGGAGCAATACTACTACGACGAGGACGGCAAGATCCCCTACCAGATGTACTATCCCGGCGTGGATGGCGTCTGGCCCTTGCACAAGTGGCGTCTCGCCTGGACCTGGTTCTTCGACTGGAAGGCCCGCCGCCGCGGCCAGGATCCCTACTACCGCCGGGGCTCGTCTGCCAGCACGCCGGACGTGAACGAGTGGAACGGCACCCGCCTGCCCGGAATGTCCCGCACCGGCGGCAACGCCCGCTACTTCCGCAGCACCCGCTGGCCCGTCCCCGTGGAGGAAAACCTGACCCGCATGGTCTATCTCAACGTGGAGCGGTACGAGACCAGGCCAGGCTTCCTGAAGCGGATGGTCAAGGCCACAACCTGGCCCTACCGCAACTGGGAGCTGAACTTCAACTTCCGCAACCAGGACTACGACGCGGAAAAGTACACCCAATACAATATGCCCGAATACCTGTCCTCCACCGACTCGGTGGTGGTGGCCATGCGCCGCCTCTTCGTGGACCACAACCGCGACGTAATCCGCCAGCGCGAACGGGAAGAAGCCCTGCCCGAAGTGATGGAGGAAAGCGAAGCCGAGCGCATGGTGCGCGAGGGCGACGTCAAGGTCGCCGAGGCCAGCGGCGCCTTCGACGCCGACCGCCTGGAGGCGGAACTGCTGCGCCGGGTTTAGGTACGCCGCCACTGTCACAGGACTTACGCAGTTGGACGCCTTTACTCCCGTCATTCCGGCGAAAGCCGGAATCCAGTGCCCGAATTCGTTAGATATGTGGCCGATTCGTTCACTGTATGGCGTGTGGACTCCGGCTTTCGCCGGAGTGACGCTTGAGGTGTTTCAAGTGCGTAACTCCTATGTCATTGCGAGCGATGCGTGGCAATCTCGTCGCCGAAGGAATGGTTATTCACGCAGCGGGACCGCCACGTCGCTCCGCTCTTCGCAATGATAAACCGGGTACACGTGAGGAGATGCTAATGTTGTACCGATCCAAACCTGGTACTAGCGAGCGGCCCCGGCGCATTGACTACTCTCGCCTGGGAACCTTGCAGGACAAGATACCGCCCGGACACCCGCCGTTCGACATCCGCAAGTTCCGGGAGCAAACCTGTGACCCGGCACTGAGGGATTGACTTTTCGTACTGCTCAGGCTGTCCGCTCGGAGCTGGAGTCCATGCGGAGAGAGGATAAGAAACGCCGCCAGCGAATGCGGGTGCCGGATTCCCGCAAAAGCGGGAATCACGTTATTTGTTCGTGCGCTCTACGCACGCTCTGAAACTAGGTGCGGCAGCCGCTCCAACAATTCCGGTAAGTTGGGAATTGACACGGCTTGCTCTCTACGCACGAAGAGGAACTGCACGTCCTTGACCTTTTTGCCGGCGGCCCGTTCCACGGCGGCGGCGTAGGATGCGCCCTGCCATTGGTAGCGTTCCATCTTGGCTTGCACATCGGCGTCACTGGCAACGTCGTCTGACTTGTAATCGACGATGACCAGCCTGTCGTCGTGGTCCAGGTAGAGCAGGTCGATGATGCCTTCAATGACCACCGGGCCGGCGGGTGTGTCCAGTCGGGCGGCCACCGGGATTTCCGGCCACAGTTTCGGCGCCCGCAGCGCGGCAACGACCGATTCGTGGCGCGCGGCCCGTTTGGCCAGCTGGGCGATGTCCCCGGCGCTGCCATGTACCCCGCCTTCGCGGGCCTGCCACCCGGCCAGCCGGTCAATGGCGGCTTCCAGTTGCGTCAGCAACTCATCCAATGCCCCGTCGTCGGCCACCGGCAATTGCGTCAGAACCTCGCCCACCGCGTACTGCAACACCGCGTGGAGGGCGCTGCCGAAAGCCGTGCCGCCGCGCCCGCCCCGCCAGGGCTGTTCCTCGTCCGGCTCGGCGTCCTTGTCCTCAATGCCGACCTCTGCTACTTCCTCCGGCGCGGCGGCGGTAGGCGCGCCGGCTTGACGGGCCAGCCACGTAGCGGTGACCGCCTGGGGAATAGAACGCTCGCCGATGGATCCCGTCCGCTCCTGCCGCCACCTTTCGGCATCGTAGGCCAGCGGTGTCAGGCTGTCGTCCCGTCCCGCCATTGCAGAGCGGGCCGGCGCATCGGGGATGGTCTCAATCACCGAATGGGGCAGAGTTTCCGACTCCTCGGTGATGGTTTTGATGACGGCGTTGGAGAGCGTTCCGTCCCTGGCTTGGCGGCAATGCCGGCTCACCAGCAGATGATCGCGGGCCCGCGTGGCGGCAACGTAGGCCAGACGAACCTCCTCCGCAACGCTGTGGGCGTTCTCGGCATCGGCCAGGGCCGCGTAGCCGGGAGTGCGGATGCGAACGTTCGCCGCGCCGATGGAGATTTCCGCGCCGCCGGTGTCTGGGTCCACCAGCACGACGGGCGCATCGGTGCGCGGCGAATAATCGAGGTCGCGCAGAATGACGATGGGAAACTCCAGGCCCTTGGCCGAGTGCATGGTCATTACGCGCACCGCATCGTCGTCGCTCTCCGGCGCCGGCAGCTCGTTGATCCGGCTGGATTCATCCCGCTGCCTCTCGGCCCAAAGGATAAACTGGTGCAGGTTCCACGACGCCGCGCCGCCGGCGGCCGGGCCGTCGGTCTCCAATGCGCGGGCCTGCTCCACCAGGAACTGCCGGCGACGCCACATCTCCCGGGGGCGGTACTCGACCAGGTCCAGCTCCTCCAGCCGGTGCTCCCGGACAAACTCGCTGATGAGGCGGGAAACGGGCACGGCATGGCGACGCCGGTGATACTCGCGGAGCCGGGCCATGCCCTCGCCCACCGGGGACGATTCCATGTCATCGCCCCTGTCCAAATAGTTCCACGATGCGCCGGCATCGCGCCAGTTCAGCAGGTCAACGTCGGAGCAGGCGAAGGCCGGCGAGCGCAGGGCGGCCACCACCGCCACCGCGTCGGCGGGATTGTCAATAGCCCGCAGGCAGTTGAGCAGGTCCTGCACCTCCTGGGTGTCGAACAGCAGCGAGCCGCCCTCGATGCGATAGGGGATGCCGGCGTCCTCCAGGGCCCGCTCCAGTATGCCCAGGCCGGTGCGAGAGCGTATCAGGATGCACACGTCACCCAGCCGGGCCGGGCGGACGCATCCGTCATCCTTGTCGTACACGTTCCGGCAGTCGGCGCCGTCGGTAGTGTAGGCCGCAATGAGGCGGGCTATGTCCGCAGCCTCCCGGCGGCGTATATCGTCAGCTCGGTCGTCGGAAGGTTCGCCGAACACCCGGACGCTCGCATCCAGGCCGGCCTGCTGGACGCCGGCGTTGGGCAGCAGGGAGACGTACCCCGCCTGCTGCCCGGAAGCGTCCTCGCCCATCACCTTGCCGAACACCGCGTTGACCCAATTCAAAACAGGCTGCTGCGAGCGGCGGTTTTCAGACAGTGTCAGCTCGACCAGTTGGCCGCCCCGTTTCACCTGCTGGACGACACCCAGGTCGGCGCCGCGAAAGCGGTATATCGACTGCTTGGCGTCGCCGACAATGAACAGCCGCCCCGGAGCCAGGGGCAGCGTATGCCAGGGCTGCCGTCCCACCGGAGCGTCGTCGGCAGCGGCCAGGTAGAAGCCGATTTCGGCCTGCAACGGGTCGGTGTCCTGGAACTCATCAATGAGGATATGGGTGTAGCGGCTCTGAAAGTAGTGGCGAGCGTCATCGTCCAGCAGCAAATCCCGCGCCCACACCAGCAGGTCGTCAAAGGTGGCCGCGCCGTCGGCCTTGCGGTCGTTCGCGTAACCCACCGCAAAACGCCGGTGGAGATTTCGCAACAACGGATACAGGACGGACGACCTGACGGCCTGTTGAAAGGCTACGCCGGCCCCGCGGAAATCGGCGCGGATGTCGGCGGTACGCCGGCCCCAGGCATTCCGGCCGCCAACGTTGCCCGAATAGTCCACCCTTGTGCCACCGGCCAGGGTTTCGGCGGCGTCCACCGGGTCATCGGCGGCGTCCGCTACTGCTTGTACGGTTGCGATAGCTCCCGCCAACTGCTGAAACAGCACGTCGGATTGGTCGGTGCAATCCGCTGCCAGTGTCTGCAATGCTTCCAATGTGTTCTGGCAGACGGTGGGAAGGTTAACGGACGGCAAGATATTCTCACTGGACAGCCGGTAGTAGTTCCCGCTAAATGCGCTGGCTATGTCCCGCCAATGGCCCAAACCGATACCGGAACCATGCAGATGACGCAAAACACGCTGCAACTCCCGGTTCACCGTGGAGCCTTCACTCAGTGCCCACTCCAGCCAAGCATCCCACCTCTCGGCGAAGTCCTGGGCAGCGTCCAGTTCGTCCCACTGTGCCCAACCGTAGGGCAGCCCCACGGCCATGGGCCGTTGGCGGAGCAGCTGGGCGGCGAAGCTGTGAATGGTCTGGATCGACGCCCGATCCAGCTCCGCGATAGCGTCCCTGATCCGCTGTAGTTCCTCATCCGACCAGACTACGCGCTCCGTTCCATCCAGTGCCAGCGGATCGTCCGAGGATTTGCGGTATTCGTCGTCCAGCAGGTCATCCATGCGGGCGCGGATGCGTTCCGACAGTTCCGCCGCCGCCATCTCGGTGAACGTGATGGCAACGATGTTTTCCATCCTGACGCCGGCCTTCACCAGCGCGACCACGCGGCTGACCAGGGCGTAGGTCTTCCCCGTGCCGGCCCCGGCCTCGACGATCAGGTTGGCGTCCCGGTCGCGGACGATGCGCCGGCCGGCGCTGGCGTCGTTGGTGGGGTTATTCATCGGTTCTGATGGCGGCTCGGCTGGCCCACTGTCTTGTTTAGTAGCGGAGCAGGTTTGTCGGTATCAGTTGACCCTCAACGGGATCAACAGCGAGCGCCGCTTGCTCCAGGGAGACCACGCCCAGCAGGCTCGGCTCGTTGTCCTCTGCAAATATGACCGGCGTGGGAAACTCAAGCCCCTCCAGTCTTATGGTGGTGTGTGCGACGTCGACCGGAACGATTCTGCCGTCGGCCGTCTTGGAGGGGAGTGACCTTTCGACCGGCACGCCCAGCCTCTGAAGCATTGCTCTGGGCACTGCGGTGTAGGTTGAGCCGGTATCGACTGTAACCTCCAGTTCCTCGAACCGCCGGCCCTGCGGGTCGCCAATTCCTATAGTCACTGTTACCGTTCCCATAGTGTTTCTCCTCGAATTGTCTCAGTTTTCTATGGCGGCCGGGCCGCCCAGGGCGTTAAAGGGTTGTACGTCGGGATCGTTGCGCCCCTTGCGCTCCCAGATCTGCCGCCGCCGGGCCGGGCAGAGGCGGTTGAAGTCGCAGTAACGGCAGTTGCCGCGATCCCCCTCCTCCGGCGTAGCCGGAAATACACCGGCGCGGGCGGCGCCCAGGATATTGCGCAAGGTGTCGTGGAAACCTGCCAATCCGCCCGCGTCGTTATACGGGCTGGGGTCGAAAATCGCGCCGTCGCTCAGGGGAAAACAGTAGGACGCGCTGATGCTGGCGCCAGGATACAATCGGCGCGCGCCGGCCACGTACACCGGCAGTTGCAAGGCCCGCCCGTTGGCGATGGTGTATTCCGGCTGCCCGCCCCGCGATCCGGTCAGATACCGCCGCGCCGCGCCGGTCTTGAAATCCCGCACCCGCACCTCGCCGCCGGCCAGCGCGTCCAGCCGGTCAATCTTGCCGCGAAAATGGACGACGCCCAAGCCGTCAACATTCATGCGCACGTCGTCGAAGGATTGCTCCGAGCGGGATTCCAGCGGCGGCCCGCCCAGCCAACCGGCATCGGCGGCGAAGAAGCGTTGCAAGCCGGCCCGGATGGCGTCCTTTTCCATTTCCCAGAGCAGGGGATAGCCGGTGATGCCCCTGCCTTCGGCGGCAGCGAATTCCGCGTCGGCCAGCGCCAGCAATTGCTCCTCCGATTGCATTCCCCGATTGACGAACTCCTCAAGAATCCGATGCACCAGCACGCCGCGGTCCAGCGCGGATATTTCCCCTTCGTCATCGTCAACCGGCGGCGGCGCGATGCCCAGCGCTCGGCTCAGGAAGTAACGATACGGGCAGACGGCCCACGTTTCCAGGGCGCTGGGCGACACCGGGCGATCCGGAACGCCAAGGTCGGTTATTCTCCGCGAGCCGGCGCCCACGCGCCCGTCCCACTCGGTGAGGATTGCGCCCAGCCGGGCGCTCCGCGCCTCCAACGCCTTGAGTACACGGGCGTCAGTCGCCCAGGCAGGATGAGACTCCAGCGCAATGCCGGAGTGGGCCAGCAGGTGCATCAGGTTGTAGTCGGCTAAATCGGCCGGCGCGACGTTGCCGGAGTCGGACAACTGACGCAGGCCCATCTCCCGGGACGGTATGACGGTGAGCCACGGCTTGCTGCCGGCATCGGCGGCCAGGTTCTCGGCGGTAATGCGTCCGTCGCCGCCGGCGGCAGAATGGAGCAGGTTGGCGGCTTCCAGCAGCCAGGGCGAAGGCCAGGCCATGCGGCGGTCGGCGCCGGCCACGGCGTAGCTGAGCCCGGCCCGTTCAGCAGAGGCCATTGCGCCGAGGAACTCGTAGCGTTCCAGCGCGCGCCGGGTCCGGGCCGCCGCGCCGCTGTCCCGCCATTCGTCCACGATGGTCGGACGATGGGACGGCGGAAACTGGCCTTCCGCCATGCCGACGGCGAAAACCATGCCGTACTGCGCGCCCACGATGCCCGCCGGCGGGCCGACGTACACGCCGGAACCCACCGGCCGGCCCCGGTCGGACACCGGACTCTGCAACTCATCGCCGACGGTCTCACGTAGAACGTCCACGTCGTATTCGGCGTCCCAATCCGCCAGCCCGCTGAGGCCGTCCAGGATTTCCTCAATGCGTCGGTAGTCCTCCGTGTCGTCCGCGGCGCGCCGGTGGTAATCGGCCAGCAGCGCCTTGAGCCGCTCTGCCGCCAACTGCCACGTCCCATCCGGCTGGTCGAGATGGCGCAGTTGCCCCAGGCGAGGGGCCAGTCGCTCGATAAAGGCGATAAGTGCATCCGCGTCGGGCCGGCCGGTTCCTGCCGTCTCGCCATCCGCCGGAGCGTCGCCGTAACGTTCCCGCTCCCGTCGCGCCTGCTGCTCGACGTGCGCCGTGAGCCGAGCGCGCCATTCGCTAACGGTTCCGTTAGCCCGCGCCGCCCGCGCCAGGTCGGCCCACTGTGTCGCCGGTACTTCTACCGGACGCCGGCGCCGCCCGGCATTTGAGGATGGCGGGAAACGCACTGGACACGACATGATCAGGTCAATGAACTGCTCCCGGTCGATAGCGGGATCGGCATTTGCGTTACCGCCCATCGACGCCACCAACGCCAGCACGCCCCGCAGGAACCGCCCGGCGCCGGTGTCGGCCAAGGTGCGCCGCGGGATGCCGGCGAAGGGTATGCCGGCGAAATCCAGCTCCTGACGCAGCAGGCTGGCGTAGGGCGATTCCTGCCGGTGCGCCACGGCGATGCGATGAAAAGGCGCTTCGTCGGCCACCGCAATTATGCGCCGCACCACGGCCCGGACCTCCTCCACCGGGTCAGGCGCGATGGTGACGGTCAGGGCGTTGCCGGCAACCGCCCGCTGCAACGGCATAGCGCCATCCATCGTGACGGCCCCGCCAGTGAGCCGGTCATACAGGGCCAGCGCCGGCCCGTCGGCCTCGCCATCGCCAGTTAGTCCAACGATAACCCGGCACTTGCCCCGTCCCAGCAGAACCTGCATCAGCTCCAGCTCGCCCTCGGTGGGATGCCGGGGCAGATAATAGATGACCGCCGGCTCCCGGCCCGGCGGCCAGTGGTCGGACAGGGCTTGCGCCGCCCGCCTCGGCAGTTCGTATCGGGTGTAGTAGCCGTCCCGGTCCAGCAGCGTGCGGAAATCGCCGTACAGCGCCGGCAAATTCAGTCCGGCCACCGCTGCGACGGGCAGAGCTTCGGCGTCGTCAAGGGCGGGCCGCTGCTCCCACTGGCGGAACGCGCCGGCCAGCTCGGAGTACAGCCGGCGCCGGCCGGCCGGCGACAGGTTGAGACCGGCAGTGTTCAGCCAGCGGTCAGCCACCCGGCGCACCGCCTGGGATTCATGCAGCCGGCTCAGGGCCTGGCGCGGCGGCGCATCATCCCCTGCCGGGCGCAGGATGGGCCGGGCCAGCTCTGCCGCCAGACGCTCCCCGGTCTGCGCCGTCACGTTGAGCGCGTTGCGCGCGCCCAGCAGGTGCCGCACCGAGCTGGCCACGTCGCGGTGGCTGGTGACCACCACCACGCGGGCAAAGGGGTCGGCGGCATCGTCCTGCTGCGCGGCGGCAACGGCAGCGGCGAGGGACATCAGGGCGGGTTGGCCGATTTGGGTTACGGTTACGGGAGACATGACGGTTCTGGACGGACTATTTTACTTTACCAGTTTCCGGCGGATTTTATTCCCCGGTCTGGCAATGTTTGAGGGTTTGCAACTTTGTCATTGCGAGCGAAGCGTGGCAATCTCGTTGCCGAAGGCGCGCCGTCGCTCACTCGGCGAGACTGCCGTCCGCCTGCGGCGGACTGCGCTCCTCGCAATGACAGAATGGTGGGCACAGAGTCGTTGACCCACCAGGGCGGAGCAACCTACAATCCGGCCAACTCGCTATCCTCTGGAGTTTCCCATGCCCACCCCCGCTAACGACTACGCCCATCCCGAATACCTCACCGATCCGGCGTGGGTGGCCGCGCATCTTGACGACCCCAACGTGGTCATCTTGGACTGCGCCAACACCGCCGACGCCTGGCAGCGCGGCCATATTCCCGGCGCGGCCCACGTTGCCGACAACTGGGCCAAAGACCCGGACTCCGCCCTCGGTCCCGGCGCTCGCGGGCAGCGCGTCATGACGCCCAAGCAATTCAAGGCCATGGCCGAAGGGCTGGGCATCGGCGACGATACCACCGTGGTCACCTACGACCACGCCCAGAGCCTCACCGCCGCTCGGATCTGGTGGGTGTTCAACTACTACGGCCATCGCAACGTCATGGCGCTCAACGGCGGCTGGCGGGCCTGGGTCAATGCCGGCCAGCCCATCGACTTCGGCCGGCCCAAGACGCCGGGGGCGGTTACTTTCACCCCGCGGGCGGATGAGTCCTTCATCGCCACCGGCGACGAGCTGAAAGAGGCTTGTACGTTAGACAACGTGGTGGTGTGGGACGTGCGCAGCGACGCCGAATGGGACGGCTCCGCCACGAACTATACCAACCAGCGGGTCGGACACGTTCCCGGCGCGGTACACCTGGAATGGTTCCACCTCATGGACCGGCACACCCACGAATTCAAGCCGGCCGCCGAAATCCGCCGGATACTGACGGAGCACGGCATCACCCCCGACAAGACCGCCTACTCCTATTGACAGGCCGGCATCCGTGCGGCGCACGGAAACTTCGTCCTCCGCCTCGTCGGTTTCGACAACGCCAAAAACTACGACGCCTCCATGGGAGAGTGGGCCAACCGGGACGACACCCCGCTCACGGTGTAATCGTAGGGGCGTCCGCCGCGGCGGACGCCCCTACACGCTACACGCGAACCATGGCCTCTCGAAAATTCCGCAAGGTGAGAATACGGCGGGTAATCGACGGCGATTCGCTGGAGGTCAAATACGCCGGGCTGTTCAGCTTCTTGCGGCGGCCCTTCCCGGTGCGGCTCTACGCCATCGATGCGCCGGAGCTGGCGCAACCCCTCGGCCCGGAAGCGCGGGATCAGTTGACCTCGCTGGTGCGCGGGCGCGGCATACGGCTCCAGGAGGTCGCCAAGGACCGCTACGGCCGCACCGTCGGGCTGGTATATCCCGGCTCCCGCCGCCGGGAATGCGTCAACCTGGCCATGGTGCGCTCCGGCATGGCCTGGTGGTATCGCCGCTACGGCGGCCGGGAGCTTGGTTTTCCCGAGGCGGAGGCCGAGGCCAGAACCCGGCGGCGCGGCGTCTGGAGAGACGGCCCCCGCTCCCAGCGGCCCTGGGACTACCGCGCCGATCTGCGCCGGGCGAGACGACGGCGTCGAAGGGTGCGGAGAATGTCGGTTTGGAGCGCAGCCGCCATCGCGTTGGCCATCCTGGTAGCGCTGCTGTTTCTGATCGACGCCCTGCCCGTGTAGGGGCGAATAATTATTCGCCCACCAGCGGCAAACGACGCAAAACCCAACGCTGCCTACGGAACCAGCGGGTGCCCGATCAATCCCCAATAGGGAATGATCGCCAGCAGCAGCACGGCGATGACCAGAACTGTCATGGTGATGCCGAAGCGGAAGATCTCCGGGTTGCCGATGTTGGCCCGCTGGTACACGAACACTGCCGAGGTCCCGCCGGCTCCGTAATACACCGCCGAATCGCCCACCACCACGGCGGCCAGGCCGCATACCAGCGGGTCCAGGCCCAATGACCCGGCGGCCGCCATGGTGACCGGGATCACCAGCGCCAGGTAGCCGGCGATGTTGGGCAGCAGCATCCGCAGCACGGCGAAGCAGACGCACAGGGCCAGCAGCATGAGCAGCGGGGAGGCGGCGAACCCGGATACCCCGCCCACCAGCGTCTCCGAGAACCACGCCGCCCCGCCGGTGACGACCATGGCATGGGATAGCGACAGCGACGTGGCGATGACGAAGAAGTTGGACCAGCCCAGATCGCGCTCGAAATCCCGCCAGGTCAGTATGCCCACCCGGGGCAGCAGGATCAGACACATCGCCAGCAGCGCCGGCGCCGCCGGATGCAGCCCGTGGGCGAAGTCGGTGAACCACAGCATTGCGGTCAGCATCACGATGGCCCCGGCCCGCCACTCCACGGCGCTCATGCGCTCCAAAGATACCGGGGCCGCGCCCGCGTCCTCGATGCGGAAGCCGGCCCGGTAGAACAGGAACAGGGCAATCCCTCCCACCACCAGGTTGGCGTAGAAGGGCACGCTCATCAGGATGAACCACTGGCCCCACGAGAAGTCTCCCAGCAGGCCCGAGGCCACCACCGGAGTTATGCCCCCGGCCAGCAGCGCGGTGGAACCCAGGCGATTGAGACTGCCCATGGCCATCATCGTCGCCTTGTAGAAGGGATGCGCCTGGGGAACGTTCCAGTGCGACAGCACCTGCTCGTACACGTGGACCATGATGGCGCCCCGTGTGCTGGCGGAGGGCAGGGCGAAGGTAAGGGCGGCAAAGGAAAAGAGCATCTGCACGTAGAGCAGGCGCGGACTGCCGGCCGCCCCACGCATCAGAATGATGGCCAGGCGCTCGGCCAGCCCCGAACGATGCACCGCCAGCCCCAGCGTCAGGATACCGATGAGGAAATAGACGACGGGCTGCGAGAACCCATACACCGCGACGCCGGCGTCGGGCACGGCTCCCACCAGGACCAGCAGCACCACACCGCCCACGCCGGCCACGGCGACGGGTATCACCTCGGTGGCCCATAACGCCACCGCGAAGACCATCACCGCCAGGGCGCGCTGCCCCGTCTCGGTCAGCCCTTCGGGCGTGGGCATCAGCAGGATGCCCAGGAACAACCCGCCGGACACCAGCAGTTTTATAGCCGCCGGGATGGCGATGGCCTGCCCGAATGCGGAAGGTGTGAGTAGCGTGCGAACAGTTCCCCCTACCGTTCGGTTTGGCGCAGCGGGCTGCTCGTAACCCGGTTGACGGACGTGACGCCGCGTATCCCCTCGATGCGGGAGAACACCCGGTTCAGCTCTTCCAGGTCCTTCACGTGGATGGTGAGTTCCATGCTCACCGTGGCGTCGTCGTTCTCCCGCGTCACCACCCAGGCGATGTTGATCTTGTCGTCCGATACCCTGGTGCTCACGTCGCGCAGCAGGCCCACCCGGTCCATGGCCTCGATGCGGACGCGCACCGGATACAACTCCTGCTTCTGCCCCCAGGACACCGGCACCAACCGCTCCTTCTCATCCTCGTTCAGCACGTTGATGCAGCCATTCTTGTGGACGCTGACGCCCCGGGAGCGGGTGACGAAGCCGATGATGGCATCGCCCTGGATGGGGTTGCAGCACCGGGCGATGCTGGTCAGCAGGTCGCCCACGCCCAGCACGGAAATGCCCGACGACGGACTGGACAACGGCAGGTTGCCCTTGAGCTTGGGCATCCACTCGGCTTCCGCCATGTCCTCCCGGCGGTGCTGCGTCAGCCGGGCGGCCAGCGCCGAGTCGCTCAACTCGCCGGAACCAATAGCGGCCAGCAGGTCCTCCATGGTGTCGTAGCGGCAGGCTTCCAGCACCTCCCGGTCGGGCATCTTGACGCCCATCCGGTGCATCTCGCGACGCAGCAGGTCGCGGCCCCGGGCGATGTTGGCGCTGCGGGCCTGGCGGTTGAACCAGGAGCGGATCTTCTGCCGCGCGCTATTGGTAGCGACGTACCCCCGCGCCGGGTTGAGCCAGTCCGGCGACGGCCCCCGGCCGGTCTTGCCGGCGACGACTTCCACGGTGACCCCGTTCTCCAGCGGGGTATCCAACGACACCAGCCGGCCATTCACCTTGGCGCCGGAGATGCGGTGCCCCAGGTCGGTGTGAATCTTGTAGGCGAAGTCGATGGGCGTGGAGCCGGCGGCCAGTTCCATAATGTCGCCCTTAGGGGTATAGACAAATACCTGGTCGTGGAATAGGTCTTCCCGCACCCGGTCCAGGAACTCGTCGGTGTCCGGCGTTTCCCGCTGCAATTCCAGCAGTTGCCGCAAGCCGGTCATCCGCTCCTCGAAACTGCCGCTGCCCCCCGCGGATTTCCCGCGCTCTTTGTAGCGCCAGTGGGCAGCCACTCCGTACTCGGCGACCTGGTGCATATCACGGGTTTTGATCTGCACTTCCAGGGGATGCCCGCCGTCGCACACCACCGTGGTGTGCAGGGCCTGGTACATATTCTGCTTCGGCGTGGCGATGTAATCGTCGAATTGGCCGGGGATTGGACTCCACAACCGATGGGTGATGCCCAAAGTCGCGTAGCAGTCCGGGATCTCGTCAACGATGACCCGCAGGGCGTACAGGTCATAAATATCGCTGAGTTCCTTGCCCTCGGCGGCGTATTTCTCCATCTTGCGGTGTATGGAGTAAATGCCCTTGGGCCGGCCGTTCACCTCGGCGCCAAAGCCGCTTTCAGCCAACTCGTGCCGCAGGCTCTCGGCCACGTCGGCCACGTAGGCTTCACGCTGGGAGCGGCGGGCGGCCAGCATCCGGGAGATTTCCCGGTATCTGGCCTCGTTGAGATGGCGGAAAGCCAGGTCGTCCAGCTGCCACTTCAACTCCCAGATACCCAGCCGGTGCGCCAGCGGGGAATACACGTCCAGAGTTTCCTGGGCGATGCGTTGCCGCTTGTGTTCCGGCAGCGGGTCCAGCGTCCGCATATTGTGGAGACGGTCGGCCAGCTTGATGAGGACCACGCGGATGTCCTCGGCCATGGCGACCAGCATCTTGCGCAGACTTTCCGCGTAAAGGTTTTCCAGTCCGCCGGAGGCGGACGCGCCGTTGACGTCGGCATCGGGAGGCCGGTAATCGACACGGGTTAGCTTGGTAACGCCGTCCACCAGTCGGGCCACGTCCCTGCCAAATCTGGACTCCAGGTCCACCATGTCCACGCCACAATCCTCCATCACGTCGTGGAGGAGCGCCGCTATTATGGTGTCCGGGTCGAGGTACAGGTCGGCCAGTATGGCTGCGGCGGCCAGGGGATGGACGATGTACGGGTCGCCGGAGAGCCGCATCTGCCCGTCGTGGCACCGCTCCGCGAAATCATAAGCGGAACTGATGCGGTCAAGTTGGCCCGCGTCGTCCACGTATTCGGACACGCGAGCGATGAGATCGGTGGACTCGCTGGCAACCGCGACCATAGGCGCCCTCCTGATCTGACGGAGTGCGGGCGCGGCCGGCCCACACCCCAGCGCGACACCGCGCTACAGCCTGGTTCCAAGATGATACCGACCGGCGCCGGGTATGTCTAGCGTTGACGACGCCAGCAACAGTTCAGAATTACCGGTTTATCGCGGCGGCGCAGCGGCGCAAAGCCGGGTGGTATAATCGGTCAACAATACCGGCGCCTGCCGTTGACGGGAGAGCAGTTTATGAGCGCCCAGAATGATGCTGACCGCAATGAAAGCCGCCCTACCGAAAGTCCCCCGTCCGCTCCGTCTGACGCAGAACTCGAAAAAGTGGAACAGCGGCTGGAGGAACTGCGCGAACAGGGCATATTTGCTGACGGCCACGAACCCAAGGGCAGACCACAGACGATTGCTCATGTCCCCGGCGCCACGGCCCGGTTTATCCAACGGCGAGGTTAGCTGATGACGCCCCTGCGGTTTCCCCCGGCAGCGTATGTTGATACGACTGCTCTGCCGCCTATAGCATTCGGAGGAGAGCCGGCCGGAGGCGCCGTGCAGCGGCGTCTCAATGACTTCCCCTATCTCCTGTCGTCAAACCTGCTTGAGGCGGAGTTGCGCGTAGTTTTCAGGCACGAGGGGATAGGCTTTGACATCAATTCCATAGCGGGCGTCAACTGGGTTTTCCCCAACCGCCGGCTGGATGTCGAGATGGCAACAGTATTGGAATATGCCTATCTCTCGCCTGCTCGCGTGTGGCACCTGGCTGCGGCCATGTTCTTCCGAGGAGTTCTGGAGGACGAACTGGCGTTTATCACCCTGGACGAAGAGCAAGAAACGGTGGCTGGGGAGTTAGGCTTCTGGATCCCATAGGAACGGGTAGGTATCTTACGCCTACTGAAACATCTCGCCCACGGAGCGGCCTTCGTGGATGCGGCGGATGGCCTCCCCCAGCAGTGGCGCGACGGACAGCACGGTCAGGTTCCCCACGCGCTGCTCGGACACCAGCGGCACCGAATCGGTTACCACCACCTCCTTGAACGGGCTTTCCTTGAGCAGCCGGGGCGCGGCGGGAGCGAACACCGGGTGGGTGGCGCAGCAGAATACCTCGGTTACGCCGGCGTCCAGCAGCGCGTTGGCGGCGTTGACGATGGTGCCCCCGGTGAGAATCTCATCGTCGAAAGTGAGCGCGCGTTTGCCGCGCACCTCGCCGATGACGTTCAGGGTCTCCGAGCGGTCGTCATTGGCGGTCCGTCGCTTTTCGATGACGGCCACCGGCACGCCCAGGCGCTCCGCCATGTCCCGGGCCCGCTTGCTGATGCCGAAGTCAACGGCCACCAGCACCAGGTCCTCCAGGCCCTTCTCGACGAAGTAGTTGGACAGAATGGGCTCGGCCGTGAGCTCATCCACCGGAATGTTGAAGAATCCCTGGATCTGCCCGGCGTGGAGGTCCAGGGTCAGCAGCCGGTCGGCCCCGGCGGTGGTCAGCAGGTCGGCCACCAACCGCGCCGTGATGGGCACCCGGGGCTGGTCCTTCTTGTCGGTTCGCCCGTATCCGTAGTAGGACACCACGGCGGTGATCCGGCCCGCCGACGCCCGCTTGCAGGCGTCAATCATGATCAGCAGTTCCATCAGGTTGTCGTTGGTGGGCGCAACCGTGGGCTGAACGATGAAAACGTCGCGCTCGCGGATGTTCTCCCCGATGCGCACGAAGGTGTTGTCGTTGGCGAACTTGAACGCCTCGCTCTCGCCCAGAGGAATGCCCAGGTAATTGCACACGTCCTGGGCCAGTCGGGGGTGGGCGTTGCCGGAAAATACCTTCAGTTCGTCAAGCGTGGTGGGCATAACAACACCTTTGGGATGGCAGCATTGCAGCCAGCATGACCGGATGGCCGGCTTGGAGGACGGCATATGCAGCGGAGCGGTCGGCTACGTAATGGTAATTGGGCAGCCGATAGTAGTCAACGGGCCGGCGCGCTGGCCCGGCCTTTGCTAAAATGGTTCCCGGATTCAGGAAGAACCACCATGAACCAAACCAACTGGACCAGGGAACTCTTTGAGGCCGCCCTGATCGGCGTCTTCGTTTTCATCGCCATCCAGGTGGCGGTGGCGAACTTTCGCGTGGAAGGCTCCAGCATGAGGCCCACCCTGTTGCCGGGCCACTACCTGATGGTCAACAAGTTGGTGTACTACCAAGTGGATACCGAGCGGCTGGGGAAGATTATCCCCTTTTGGAATCCCGAAGAGCCGCAGCTGGTCCACGCCATCCGACCGCCGCAAAGAGGCGACGTAATTGTTTTTGACTACCCCCTGGAACCGGACCGCCAGTTCGTGAAACGCATCATCGGCGAACCCGGCGACCTGGTGGCAATCGCCGATGGACAGGTCACCGTCAACCACCGGACTCTGGACGAGCCGTACCTGGACCTCCCCGGACATACCCATATGCACGCCGTGCAGCTGGCCGGCAACGAGTATTTCGTCCTGGGCGACAACCGCACCGGCAGCCGGGATTCCCGCCATTGGGGACCCCTGCCGGAGGATCACATCATCGGCCGGGTGTGGGCCATCTACTGGCCCCGGTCGGCCTGGGGCTTTCCCAAGTAGGAGCGTTGGGCCGCCGGTCCCTTCTCCGGGATGTCATTGCGAGCGCAGCGCGGCAATCTCGTTCCCAGAGCGACGACTGTTGCCCTAACGAGATTGCCGGATTCGTCAAAGATCGGGCGCGCCCCGCCATGACCGGCGGCAAACGCTATCCCGCCTCGATAACCGGCCCAACTAGCACGTCGTCGCCCTCAACCCGGATGGCGAACTTGCGCAGCGCCTCGGTGGCCGGCGGGGTGACCGGGCGGCCGGTGACCACGTCGAAAACCGCCCCGTGGAGCGGACAGACCAATTCGCCTTCCTCCAGGTCTCCCTCGGACAGATTGGCGTAGGCGTGGGTGCAAATGTCGTCGCACGCGTGCAGGTCCCCGTCCAGGTTGACCAGCAGGACTTCCTCCGTCCCCACCCGCACGGACATCATGTCGCCCGGCGGAATGTCGCTGACAGAGGCTACTTTGACAAATTCGTCGGCCATTGGGATGCTCCTTAATTGAATTGCTTCGCCCGGTAACTGCCGCGGTTAATGCAACGACGGCTGCGGCCGCCCTCGCTGCCCTTCTTCGGCCAATCATTATATGACAAATGCCGGGATTTCGGGGCGAGCGATTAATTATCGGTAGCGTTCCGTTTTAGGTGGTTTGAACGTAGGGGCGATCCGCCTACGGCGGATGGTCGCCCCGGCTGTGCCGGAACAACCGCGAACCGGGGCAACCACAAGGGTTGCCCCTACACCTTGACCACCTAAAACGGAACGCTACCAGAGACGAGTGCCCCTCACGCGTACCCACTTTGTCATTGCGAGGAGCGTAGTCCGCCTCTGGCGGATGGCAATCTCGACGGGTGAGCGATGTTTGCTCCGGCGACGAGATTGCCACGCTGCGCTCGCAATGACAGTTTGCGGAAAGTGGGTACGCATGAGACGATTGCCCCCTTGACCATTCGCCGCTAGAACGTATATCCTGAATCCGTCTAGGCAAAACAGCTGTTTCCATCACGTTCTCAAAAGGCAGGATTTCACTTCGACGGCCAACCCCGTCAGTTTCCAAATCGCAACGGTCGCAGTGGCAAGGCTTTGATTAGACTCGACGCCCTCACCATGATTGACCAGCTGGACCGCCGGGACTGCCCGAGCCCGCGCGCAGGTGCGCCTTTGGCGTACTGAGTACACGAAAAAGTAGGGAAAAATAGTTGCGTACCCCAACCGGCCGTATGCTGACAACGAAGTGCTGAAAGTCCGCCCCTGGCGGGTTGCCAAATCCGCCCCTGGCGGGTTGCCAAATCCGCCCCTGGCGGGCTGGCAAGTCCGCCCCTGGCGGAAAATCCTGCCTTCCAAACCACAACCCAAAAGGAGCCAAAACCCCGAAACACCCAACCCCCACCCACCTTCCAGCGGAAGAATGTCAGCAGCCGGATTTCCAGGATTTGACGGATTAGCCGGATTAGCCGGATGGGGCCGTTGGACGGTAGTGACACTCCCAATATCCTGTCCATCCTTTCAATCCGGCAAATAACGTCACCCCGTACTTGATACGGGGCCGGCTTCTGACCATCTACCAAACCGGGTAAGCGCGAGGCGATCCCGCCCTCACGCGTACCCACTTTCCCCAAACTGTCATTGCGAGCGCAGCGCGGCAATCTCGTCGAGGTAACGGACGTCGCTCCCGGAACGAGATCGCCACGTCGCTTCGCTCCTCGCGATGACAAAGTGGGTACGCGTGAGGCCACAGGGCTATCGCATATGAAATTTTCGAGGCCGCAACGCTTGATTTTCGGACGATTTTGGGCTGGAGAACTTTCTGAAGTCCCTTGCGACACAGCAGACAGGTCAAAAATTTGCCGTGCCGATTAAGGTTTCGTAATACTATCTGCCCGGAAACATTCATATGCGATAGCCCTGCATGAGGCCATCCGCCGTATTGCGCTACGCCCCGACGTTGGTATAATGGAAGACCCCTGTGGGCCTGTAGCTCAGGCGGTTAGAGCGCAGTCCTGATAAGACTGAGGTCGTTGGTTCGAGTCCATCCAGGCCCACCATTCCCATGCTTGACTTCAATCGTTTCCAATGGCTCAGCTTCGACTGCTACGGCACTCTGGTTGACTGGGAAACCGGCATCTCCACCGCCGTAGCCGAGGCGCTGGCTTCCCACGGCATTCGCCGCTCCCGGGCCGAAATCCTCCGGCTTTTCGCCGCCGCGGAACCCAGGGTGCAAAGTTCGCCGTCCTACCTGGAATACCGCCGCGTCCTGCGCGAAGTGATGTCGTTGATCGGGGCCGGGTTAGGTCTGCAACTCACCGACTCCGAGCTGGGCTGTCTGGCGGACACCCTGCCCCACTGGCCCGTGTTCCCCGACGCCGCCGACGCGCTGAATGCGATGCAGCGACGCTACCGGCTGGCGGTCATCTCCAACGTGGACGACGACCTGTTCGCCAGGACTGCCGATGTGATGGGCATCAACTTTGACGCGGTGATCACCTCGCAGCAGGCGCAGAGCTACAAGCCCAATCTCCGCAACTTCAACCTCGCCAGGGAGCGCATGGCCGTCGCAAAGGACCAGTGGCTGCATATCGCGGAGAGCCTGCACCACGACATCGGCCCAGCCAACCGGCTGGGCATCGCGTCGGTATGGGTCAGCCGCGCCGACCGGGGCGGCGGCACCCGCCACACCGACGCCCTTCCCGACCTCACCGTCCCCAACCTGGCCATGCTGGCGGAGATGATGAGGTTGGACGCCGGCGAATCCGTCTAATCATCCAGTCGCCGTTCCAGTCCGTCCAAAGCCTGTCGGGTTTGGCGCCGGATTTCTGCCAATTTCTTGTGCAAATCCATCGGCATGGGCGGAAACGCTATGATTTCATCCGCGTCAAAGTCATAGTAGTCTTCCGGGTTCAGTCCCATCCGTTCCAACGCGACCCACGTGGATTCCTGGGCCGGCGTCAATTCCCTCCTGGTTGTCACGGTGACACCTCGTTTGTGGGCTGGCCAAAGTACAGCACAGCCCACAAAATACTGTCAACCAAAAGCTACGCCTCATGCGCGCCCTGTCATTGCGAGCGCAGCGCGGCAATCTCGTTGTCAGAAGAACCGTTTCTCCCGGAGCGGGATTGCCATCCGCCAGAGGCGGACTGCGCTCCTCGCAATGACAATTGAAAAACCTTGATCCCCCTACTGTCGCGGCTGGATCCACTCGTACCCGTTGATGTTGCGAATATCGCCGTAGAACAGGTTTTCGCTCCACGACTTGTCATCAATCCGGGGGCCCACCGCCCATACCGCGTTCCACATATACAGGGAGGCGTAAATGGACTCGTCGTACATGAACTTGCCCACCTCGGTCTCCAGCCTGGTGCGGTCTTCCAGGGTGACCGCGCTCTGGGCGCGGATGGTGATGTCGTCCAGGTAGGGATGGGTGTGCCTGACGAAACTGCCCCGGTTCTGCAGGGCGTTGTAGAGCCGGGCCGGCGTGTTGGATGGGGAAGTGGCGTGGTTGGTGGCCCCGTTGAAAGTCCTTCCGATGACTGTGGGCCGGTAGGTGCCGTAGGGCAGCTTTTGCAACTTCACGTCGATCCCGATGTCCTCCCACATCACGGCGATGGCCTCGGCTACCTCCACCTCCGCCGGCGCGCCCCGCAGGGCCGGCACCAGGGTGATGCTGAATCCCCCCTCCCCGTAGCCGGTTTCGGCCATGAGCCGCCTGGCCTCCTCCAGGTCATACACCAGCGGCGGGATGTCCGGGAACCGGTGCGCCGAGTAGCTGTAACCGCCCACGCCCACCGGCGACGGCATCGCGTAGCCCTGCAACAGGGTGTCCGCGATGGTCTGGACGTCAATAGCCCTCACCATCGCCTGCCGCACTTTCTTGGCCTGTTCCCATTCCGGCGAGCCGATTTCGGCATTGGCGGACACCCAGGGCAGATCCGGGTCGTAGGCCCCTTCCTGATCGTCGGTTCCCGCGTTGAAGTACAGCCCGCCGTGGAAGTGCAGCAGCATCTCCCCGGCCGCCTGGTCGGGCACCTTCATCAGCCTGGCTTCCTCCATCGCTTCCACCAGGGGTATGGAGTCAAAGGCCATCACGAAAGTATCCAGATTCCCGGTCTGGAAACCGGCCAGCCGGGTGGACTGTTCGGGGATTTCCTGAAACTCCAGCTCGGCGAAGTAGGGCGTCTGGCGCCAGTGGTTCTCCACCGCCCGCATCCTCCAGTATTGCGCCGGACGATGCTCGACAATCTCCCAGGGGCCGGTGGCGGCGATGTCCTTGTCCGCCGCTTCCATCCCCAGCTCGTCATGCTGCTTCTTGCTGGTGATCCAGGTGGCGATCCCCGAGGGAACCCGGTGGAACTCCGACATGATCACGTCGGGCATGGGTTCCCCGGTGTTCACCATCAGGGTGTGGCTGTCCACAACCTCCACGCTGCCCTCGGGGTGGTCCCAGAACCGCTGGAGGGCGCTGGCCCGGGCGTGTTTGGTGTTGGTGATCCAATGGGAATAGGACCAGGCCACGTCTTCCGCGGTCATCTCGCCGTATCCCTTGTGGAACTGCACTCCCTCGCGGACGTTGAAGGTCCAGGTCGCAAAATCGTCGGAGATGCTCCAGGACTCGAGCAGCAGAGGTTCCGCCACCAGATTGCTGTTCCACTTCATCAGTCCCTCCACCACCGGGGCCGTGGATATGACGAACAGCTGGGGGTTGACCGACAGCGCCGGGTGGCCGCTGAAGATGTTGATCTCCTCCTGGCCCATGGTGATTTTACCCGCCGGTTTGGGTTCCATCACCGCCGGCGCGGCCTCGGTCGCGGCCGGCGCGGCGGTAGGCGCAACCTGATCTTGTTGGGGCGGCTGTGTCGCCGCTGCCGCGGACCCCGCGGACTGCGCGGGGGCTTCGGTGGGAGCTTCCTCCTGGGTGGTCGCTGCCTGTGGGGCCGCCGGCGCGGCTTGTTGCGCCGCTTCCTCCGGCGCAGGGGCGGCGCCCCCACAGGCTACGATAACCGCCAGAGCCAATGTCGCCAGGACCATCGCCCAGCGGCTTCCCTTGAAAACGTCATAGCGAAACATAACCCGCACCTCCTCCTGAAGCGGATTTCGGATTTGTCTGCTTACCATATCACGATGTCAAGGGCCTGTACACGTAGATATTCATAATTATCGTAGCATCTTACTATAATATAGACGAATTACGTCGTTATCTTCTGCTACAGTAAATCAGCGTCCGTATCCTTGCCACGACCCACGGGCGGGCGTGAGCCAATTGAAGTTGAAGACGCTCCGGTTTGCGTCGGCAAACTCTACCGCCCTTCGTTTGTGGCACAATGGTCGGACTTCTTCTGTTGGCAATCAGACGGCAGTACAATGAACTCAGATTACGAATGGGACGAGACCAAACGCAGCATTAATTACGGCAAGCACCGTTTGGACTTTGCTGACGTGCGGCATTTCGATTGGGATAGTGCCACGATTGAACCGAGCGACAGACATGGCGAAGCCCGCTTTACGGCCTATGGCTATTTGGGGAATCGGATGTACGTCGTGGTATTCACGTGGCGAGGCGACATTAAACGCATCATCAGCTTTCGCAGAGCCAGTCAAAAAGAGGTGAACGAATATGGCTGATTCCACCATACCGGCCAGTTTGTCCATGGGCCGTCAACCCGCCGGATACGTTAAACCACCGGTGTACTTTCAGCCACCACAGGCAGACGGGCCGCCACCCGACGACCTGACCGAACTGGGCCACTTGACCTTCATTGAAATTGAGGCCCTGTATGGCGAAGAGGTCGCCATCAGCGCCGGCATCGCCAACGATCCCGATACGTGGGAACTCACTGCCGAAGATTTCGTCCAGATGCGCCCGATGGCGGAAGTCTTTCCCGAGTTCGTGGCGCCCCACCACGCCGGCAAGGTGAAACTTCCGCCGAACCCTCCGGTTACCCAAGAGGCGGTAGAAGTCGTCCTGGATAGCGACGTGCTGTCGTTTTTCAAGCAAATTGGCCCGGATTGGCAGAACAATCTCAACAATATCTTGCGGATAGCCCTTTTCCGCCGCCTGCCCGATGCCCCCAAGAACATAGACGGTGGACCGGCAGCCTGATGCACCCACCCCTTGTTCCTTATGGCATAATACCGGAACCAATCCCAACGGAGGTGCTTCCCCCATGGTTGACCTCAGGCGCGCCGCCGCCATCGTGGGCATCCACGAGCACGTCACCCGCTACGCTCCCGACAAGAGCGAACTGCAAATCCAGGGCGAAAGCGTCATCAAGGCCCTGGCCGACGCCGGCCTCACCAAGGACGACGTGGACGGCCTGTTCACCGCCTCCAGCAGCGCCCGCAACAGCGGGATGAACCTGGCCGACTACCTCAATATGTACCCCCGCTACGTGGACAACACCACCGTCGGCGGCGGTTCCTTCGAGTTTCACTTGTCCCACGCGCTGACCGCCATCGCGGCCGGCCGCATCAACTGCGCCGTCATCACCTACAGCAGCCTGGCCCGTTCCGGCGGCGTGTCCGTGGGCACCGGCGGCGTGGGCCGCTTCGGCCATCCCATCCTGGAGCCGTCGCCGGATAGTTTCGAGGAACTCTACGGGATGACCACCGTGGGCCTCTACGCCATGATCGCCCGCCGGCATATGCACCTCTACGGCACCACCTCCGAGCAGCTGGCCGAGGTGTCCGTCGCCATGCGACACCATGCCTCCATGAACCCCGAGGCCCTGTTCCGCGACGAAATCACCGTTGAGGACGTGGTCGGCTCCCGCGTGATTTCCGACCCGCTGCACCTGATGGACTGCTGCGTCATCACCGACGGCGGCGGCGCGGTGGTGGTGGCGTCTCCCGAAGTCGCCCGCAACTGCCGCCACACGCCGGTGTGGGTTCTCGGAACCGGCGAGGCCATCGCCCACCAGGGCGCCGGCAAGCGCGACCTCATCTACATCGCCGCCCACCAGAGCGCGCCCCGCGCTTTTGAGATGGCCGGCGTGACCCACGACGACATCGACATGGCCATGGTGTACGACTCCTTCACCATCACCGTGGTGGAGACGCTGGAAGACCTGGGCTTCTGCCAGAAGGGCGAGGGCGGCGAGTTCGTCAGCAACGGCCGGCTCAAGGTCGGCGGCGCGTTGCCCATCAACACCGACGGCGGCGGCCTCTCCTCCAACCATCCGGGAATGCGCGGCCTCTTCCTCCTCCTGGAAGCCACCCGCCAGCTCCGCCACCAATTCGACGGCACCGGCCGCCAGGTTCCCAACTGCCAGATCGCCCTGGCCCACGGCACCGGCGGCGCCCTGGGTTCCCGCCACAGCGGCGGCACCGTCATCCTAGCGAGGGATTAGCCATGACCACACCCTGGAACAAACCCCTGCCCACCGTCGCCGGCGAAACCAAAGCCTTCTGGGACTCCTGCCGCCGCGGCCAGCTGGTCATCCAGATTTGCGACGACTGCGGCGAATACCAGTGGTATCCCCGCGGCATCTGCGCCAACTGCTGGAGCGAAAACATCCGTTGGGTCCAAGCCAGCGGGCGCGGAACCGTCTGGACCTACACCGTGACCTACCAGAACCGCACTCCCGGCTTCGCCGAAATGGTGCCCTACGTCCTGGCCCTGGTGGAGCTGGACGAAGGCGTGCGGATGTTCACCAACATAGTGGACTGCAACCCCCGCGACGTCCACATCGGTATGCCCGTGGAAGTAACCTTCCAGACGGCGACGCCGCAAATCAGCATTCCCTACTTCAAGCCGGCGGGGTAGGCAACGCGCCGGAGCACGAAGCATGAACAGCAACGTCTATCACGTCCACTTCCTTGACCACCAGTTGCCGGAAGCGGACGACGACAAGGTGCAGTTCGCCAGGGACTACGCCATTGAACTCACCGGCGCCAGCCTGGATGACGTTACCTGCTTCATACAGAAACACGCCGGCGATCCCAGCTACCGCGTTACCATCAGCGTTCCGCAAAGACTCGCCGACGCGCTCTAGCGCGTCGGCGAGTCCGGCCTTGAACCCGTTTTTGAAGAACCGGAAAGTCCATACGTGGATGGCGACTCCTGCGTCGTCCCCGGCTCGTTCCAAATCAGGCACTTCGGAGTCAACATTGACCCACAGGCCGTTTCCAATCATCCCGAAAGGCAAAGCATCATGGCCCGGGTTCTTGCCGAACACGTGCCGGACTTGCCTGATATTGCCGCAAACTTCCTCAATTGGCGATACATCGAATCCGATGAGGAAACGGGGCTGATTGTCATATTCTGGGGCGATGATGAGGAAGTAGCATACGAGCATGGCCGCGAAGGAGACCGGATTGATTACTACTTCGACCCATGACCGCATTACGGACATCTTCGCCGATGCCCGCATCATTCAGGGACAAGCCATCGAACAGCTCCAACGGGGCGACATCCGCGATGCGTCCGAAAAGGCGTGGTGCGCCACCAAGCGGGCCACCGACGCCCTCGTCCTCTCCCAAACCGGAGAAGAACCACCCGGCGCTCACGACACCATGGAGGCCCTGCTGGCCATGGCCCGGCAGTCAAACAACTACGAGACGCTGGTCGGCCGCTACTTCACGAGGATCAGCTACCTTCACGGCACCTGCTTTTACTCCGGCATCTGCGGCCCCGACGTGGAACGACGCATCAGGGAAACCACCGCCTATATCGACGACGCCGAGAATCTGTCAGCCAGCTGACTTGATATGTGGCAGCGCCAGATCTCTAAATTCAAGTGTGTAACACCAATTAAAAAATCCCCCTTTGCGACTTTGCGTCTCTGCGCCTTTGCGTTAAGAAAGACTAAATGTTGCGAATTGGACGGAGGTAGAAAATGAAATACGACGTAATCGTAGTCGGCGGCGGTTCCGCCGGCTGCACCATCGCCAGCCGCTTGTCCGAAGACCCGGAGCGGTCGGTGCTGCTGCTTGAGGCCGGGCCGGACTACCCGGAGTTCGAGCATCTGCCCGACGACCTGAAGCTGGGCAACAACGTCTGGCTGTCCGCCTACGGCCCGCACAACTGGGGCTACACCGCCAAGATCACCGACGAGCAGAACGAACTGGTCATCCCTCGCGGCAAGGCCACCGGCGGCTCCAGCGCGGTCAACGGGCAGGTGCTTTATCGCGGCATTCCCGAGGACTACGACCGCTGGGCCGAGTGGGGCAACGACGAGTGGAGCTTCACCAAGTGCCTGCCCCATTTCAACAAGCTGGAGACCGACCTGGACTTCGGCGGCGACGACTTCCACGGCTCGGAAGGCCCGGTGCCGGTGCGCCGCGCCCCCCGCACCGAGTGGCTGCCCCACGCCGTCGCCTTCGAGCGGGCCTGCCTCGATGAAGGCTTCCCCCAGGACGAGGACCAGAACCACCCCGAGTCCACCGGCGTCTCGCCCCGCGCCCGCAACACCATTGACGGCGTGCGCATGAGCATGGCCATCAACTACCTGGACATCGCCCGCCACCGCCTGAACCTGACCATCCGGGGCGGCGTGACCGCCCGGCGCGTTCTCTTTGAGGGCAACCGCGCCGTGGGCGTGGAGGCCGAAAGCGGCGGCGAAGTCTTCACGGTGGAAGGCGACCAGGTCATCGTCAGCAGCGGCGCGGTGGCGTCCCCGCAACTGCTGATGCTCTCCGGCGTCGGCCCGGCGGAACACCTGCGCGAGATGGGCATTCCCGTGGTTCACGACTCCCCCGGCGTCGGCCAGAACCTGCGCGACCATCCCGCCGCCTCCGTGCTCTACCTGGCCAGGGGTGAAAAGCCCGACGTGCAGGCCCCGGTAATCCAGGTGGGCCTGCGGTACACTGTGGAAGGTTCCGACCTGCGCAACGATATGCAGCTCAGCCCCAACCTGATGACCAGCGAACACCGCCCGGCCCACGTCGCCATCGACGAAGACCTGAACTACATCGGCATGGGCGCCAGCCTGCAACTGGCCCTGGGCAAGGGCGAGCTGAAGCTCCAGTCCACCGACCCCCACGTGCAGCCTTTCCTGGACTACAACTACTACCAGGAACCGGAAGACCTGCGACGGATGCGTGAGGCAATCCGCCTGGGCGCCCGCATGGCCGAGCGGCCCCCGTTCTCCAACCTGGTGGAAGAACGGATTATGCCCACCGACGAGGAACTGGCCTCCGACGAGCTGCTGGACGAATGGCTGCGGCACAACTCCGGCACGTCTCACCACATCTCGGGCACCTGCAAGATGGGGCCAGACACGGATCCCATGGCGGTGGTGGATCAGTACCTGAAGGTCAAGGGCGTCGAAGGCTTGCGCGTCGCCGACGCTTCGGTAATGCCCGACTGCATCCGCGCCAACACCAACGCCACCACCATAATGATCGGCGAAAAGGTCTCCGACTTCATCAAGGAAGGCCGGTAGCCCCTGTCATTGCGAGGAGCGTAGCGACGTGGCAATCTCGTTGCGGCGACGGCCTTCCCTACGGCAACGAGATTGCCGCGCTACGCTCGCAATGACAATCGGGAAGCAAAGACCCGCCAATAGTCTGGGAGGTCAGTGAGAATGGAAGTCCAATGGATGAACCACACCGGGTTTGTGGTCAGCGATATGGAACGCTCGCTGGCCTTCTACCGGGACCTGCTGGGCCTGAGCGTCGAGCGAGACCAGATCCTGGAAGGAGAGTTTATCTCCGAAGTGGTGGGCTATCCTGACGCCCGGCTGCACATCGTGTACCTGGGCATGGGCGATCTGCGCCACTCGGTGGAGTTGATCCAGTACCTCAACCCGCCCGGCGATGTTGTCGCGCTTCCCCAACGTCACCAGGTCGGCGCGTCCCATCTGGGCGTAATCGTGGACGACGTGGACGCCTTCTACCGCGAGCTATCGGCGAAGGGCGTCACCTTCGTCAACCCGCCGGCCACCCGTCCCAACCCGGTGTACCCGGCGGCCAGCAAGGGCTGCTATATGCAGGACCCCGACGGCAACTGGCTGGAACTGCTGGAACGCGGGCCGGCCCCGCCCAACTCCACGTCGGTATAAAATAGCGCCCTCTTTGCGTCTCTGCGCCTTCGCGCCTTCGCGTTAAACTGCCGCCGGGCTGCTAATACTCAAACCCGGTCTCCGCGGCCCACGCCTGCACGCCGCGCCGGAAAGCCAGCGCGCCCATGGGAGCGATGACGGCCTGCATGGCTTCCAGTATCTCCCGGGGCGTTGCGCCCTCGTTCAGGGCAACGCGCATATGGGCCTGGATCTGCTCCTGGTCGGCGCGCAGGGCAACCTCCACGACGATTTGCAGCAGTTCCTTGGTCTTGCGATCCAGCAGCCGCTGACCGGTGTAGGTGGCCTCGATGAACTCGCCGTACTTCTGCGTCCATTCCGGGTCGGCCAGGGCGTTGATGCGGTGCATCTCCAGGGTGTAGCCGCGGGTCTGGGCGGCTTCGTCAATCAGGCGTTGCGCTTGTTCGTTGGTGGACATGGTTTGAATCTCCTCGAGAAGTTGTAATGTAGGGGCGAATAATTATTCGCCCCTACGCAGTGTCATTACAGGTCATAGTAGGCGCGGGCGGCGGCCTGCGCGGGAACGTCCTGCTGGAACAGGTCGGGATGCGTGCCCCGCGCCAGGGCAAGGTGGTAGGTGAACAGTTGCAGAGGCACCACGCTGGCAATGGGCATGAAACTCGCCGGACAGTCGGGCAGCGGGAAGATGCGCGCGCCGGCGTCGGCCAACGCGCCGTCGGGACGGTTGGTCAGCGCCCATACCGGCGTACCCAGCTCGCGGGCGGCCTGGGCCAAGTCAAGCGAGCGGCCCCGGTCGTCGCCATCGGGAGCGATGAGCGTCAAGAGGCAGTCGGAATCCAGCGAACAGAAGGGGCCGTGGAGCAGCTGCTCAATCTGGAACCCCTCGCAGTCGGCCCGGCTGGTCTCTTTGATCTTGAGCGCGACTTCGTAAGCGTTGGCCTGATTGGCGCCCCAGCCGGCGGAGATGAAACGCCGTTTTTCATGGTGGTCAGCGACCACGGCTTTCACGTCGTCCTCGACGGCCATAATCTGCGCCACCTGCTGGGGAAGTTCCGCCAGCCCGTTGTCGCCGTCGTTGAGCCGTCCCGCCATGCCCAGGTTCAGCATGGCCAGCGCGGTTAGGGCAGTGGTGTAGCTGATGGTGAATGCCGACGAAACCTCCTGCGCCACGGTGCGGATGCCGGCGTCGGCCACCAGTATGCGCGGCCCCGGGTCGGTGGACGTGATGGCCACTGTGTAAGCGCCACGGTCAATCGCTACGTCCAGCGCGTCGTAAGACGACCGCTTGGTGCCCCGGTGGCTGATGACGATAACGGCGTCGTCAGGCGTAACCGCCGGCGTCGCCGTGCAGAACTCGAAGGAGTTGCACGGGAAAGCCTCCGGCCCGTCGGTCATAATGGCCGCGCCCGCCAGGGCGGCGTGCCACGAGGTGCCGATACCGACAACGTAGATGCGGCGCTTGCCGGCCAGGGTCTCCGCAACCTCGGCGCAGGGTTCGCGCTGGGACGCGATAACCGACGCGATGGCGTCCGGCTGGGCGGCGATGGCGTCGTACATACGATAGGGATGCGCGGTACGGGGGGCAGGAGTGGTCATGACAGCAGTTGCCTCCATGGTCTGGTGGCCATCGCCGAGCGTAGCGAAACTGCCTGCCATGCTATCATAATCCGGCAAGGACACCGAGGGAGGCGCATTATGGCCAGCATAACGGTGACGGGTTTGACTGATGAATTTGTGGAGCGTCTGGGGCGGAAGGCCGCCGCCAACAACCGCTCGGTGGAGGACGAAGTTCTCTACATTCTGAAGCAGGCGATAGGGCCTGACCAAGCGGAGCGGGCCGCCCAGATGAAGGAAGCCGCCGAAAAACTCGCGCGCCTGCGGGAACAGGTGTGGCAACGGCAGCAAGAGCGTGGCGTCAACGTAGCGGACAAGCCGGGCTGGTTAATCATCCGGGAAGACCGCGACAGCGACCATGGGCGGCTGTATGATCCGTGGGGGCTGGATGATCCTGGCAAGTGACGCCAGCGTGGCGGTCAAGTGGGCGGTGCAGCAGGAAGAGGATTACGAAAAAGCCGCTCAACTGCTGAATGGCGAACACGAACTGCACGTCCCGCGTGTGCTGGCCGCGGAACTGGCTAACGCATTGTGGAGCAAGGTCCGCTCCGCCGAGCTTACGCCAAGTGAGGCGCCAGGGCTGCTGGAGCGGGTGCTGGCATTGAATCTGGAGTGGGCAGACGATGGAACTCTAGCTGTTGCAGCCCTCCACATCGCCATCTCTCTCAACCATCCGGTGTATGACTGCGTGTATCTGGCGCTGGCTTACCAGGTTGGCGGCATTCTGGTGACCGCGGATACACGCTTCTTCGATATTGTAGCCACAACCGAGCACGCCGGCCGTGTCGTTCTGCTGGCGAACTTCCCCCCGGAGCCATTGTGAGGTTTTCCCGACCATGACTACGCAAACCATTGCCCCGCCCGCAGCGGCAACGCAAACACCCCGCCGCCGCTTCACCGTGGCCGAATACTACGCCCTGGGTGACGCCGGCATACTGGCGCACACGGAACGGGTTCAGCTTCTGGACGGGGATATAATCGTTATGCCTCCAATCGGAAACCGGCATCAATCGGGCACCGACCGCATTAACTATACGATGGGCATCGACTTGCAAGGGCGAGCAATCGTCCGAAACCAGGGGCCGGTGCATCTGGACGAAAGCAGCGCCCCGCAACCAGACTTAACGCTCCTGCGGTGGCGCGATGATTTCTACGAGACCGCTCACCCTGGCCCCGCCGACGTGCTGCTGCTGATTGAGGTGGCCGATTCCACCCTTGCATTCGACCGGACCACGAAGCTCCGGTTGTATGCCCAGGCCGGCATCCCGGAGGTCTGGATCGTCAACCTGCGCGACCGGCGGGTGGAAGCCTACACGGAACCCCTTGACGGCGAGTACGCCAACGTCCGCTACTTTGAAGTTGGCGATACTGTTTCTCCCCAGCATTTCCCCGACATTGCCTTGCCGGTGGAGCGGATCATCCCCGCCTGAAAGCCGCCTCCGTAGCGTATGTTATGATTGCGCCGGCCGGCCGCTGGGGTTATCCCAATGCGCGGTCGGCGCCCATCCAACCAGGACTATGGAGGCTTGATTATGCCGTTCGGAGGCAATGACTGGCACGCGCTCCGACAAGAGGAGACGCTGGAACCCGAGATCCCCATCTGCGACCCCCATCACCACTTCTGGGACTTCCGCACCGAGCGGATCCCCTATCAGCGATACCTGCTCCACGAGCTGGCCGCCGACATGAACAGCGGCCACAACGTAACGTCCACCGTCTTCGTCGAAGCCCGCTCCATGTACCGCGCCACCGGCTCGGAGGAAATGCGGCCCGTCGGCGAGGTTGAATTCGTGCAGGGCCTGGCGGCCGCCTCGGCCAGCGGCCTGTATGGCCCAGGACGCGCCGCGGCGTCCATCGTCGGCCACGCCAACCTGAACCTGGGCGACGGTGTAAAGCCGGTGCTGGAAGCACTACAGGCGGCCAGCCCCAACCGCTTCCGCGGCATCCGCCACTCGGTTACCTGGGACCCGCACCCCGAGGTGGAGAACACTGCCGCGCACAATATGCCAAATCAGATGTCCAGCGACAACTTCCGCGCCGGCGCCCGCGTTCTCGCGAGCATGGGCCTGACCCTGGAAGGCTGGATGTACTTCCCGCAGATGTTCGAGCTGGCCGAGTTCGCCAAGGCGGTGCCCGACCTCACCATCATCCTGAACCACATCGGCGGTCTGCTCCGCGTCGGCCCCTACTCCAACAGCGACGAGACGCTGGCGACCTGGCGGCAGGGCATCGCGGCGGCGGCGGAGTGTCCCAACGTGGTCATCAAGCTGGGCGGCATTGGAATGCCCCGCACCGGCTTCGACTGGCACGAGCGGGACGTTCCGGCCAGCTCCGAAGAACTGGCCAACGACATGGCCCCGCTAGTGAACTACTGCATCGAGCAGTTCGGCCCCGACCGCTGCATGTTCGAGAGCAACTTCCCGGTGGACAAGGTGTCCTACTCGTACAACGTGATGTACAACGCCTTCAAGCGCGTCTCCCGGGAATACTCGCCCACCGAGCGGGCGGCCATGTTCCACGACACGGCGGTGCGGGTGTACCGGGTGGACGAGAGCTGAGCGGGGAACACTGTGAACGCCAGGGAAATGGCCGTTGCGGAGCGCGGGCCGGCCGGCCCGCGCCAACTCCACTGAGATTCAGTATGACCACAACCAGCGCCGCCGCCAATGCGTCGCTAAGGAGATATGTCCGTGAACGGGTCGGCCAGGTTCGCCGCTTCTCTGGCGTTGCTGCTTGTGTTGGTGTTTGCAGCAGGCGTCGCCGCCACGCCGGGCGCGCTGCCCCAACCGGGAACGCCAACCGCTGCCGCCACCGGCAACGCCGGAGAAATCAGAGTCAGTTGGCAGTCCGTGGCGGGCGCGCAGTTTTACACGGTGGGCTGGATTAACCGCAACGACTATGACCGGGCCAGGGTATCGGGAGACTGGCGCAGCGCGTTCCACTACGCCACCGTTCCCGCTTCCCACACCAGCTATACCGTGAGCGGCTTGAAGGCCGGCGAAGCCTACTGGACCATCGTCGGGGCGCGGACAACCCGCACGGGGGGCGAGGCGCCCAGCTGGTCGGAGTGGTCAAGCCCGGTAACAACGGCCGGCCGGCACGGCACAGGCTTCTGCCCCATCACCGGCCTTATCATACCTCCCGGCGGCTACCTGAGCGTGGGCGGCACGACGCAGAGTCCCCCTGGTTCCTTCACGCTGACCACCGCCACCGCGCCGACCCGCATCCGGTTGCCCTACGCCGATGACCCCAACCAGCTGTACGGCCCGCGCTCCGGGCGCCGCTTCGTCGAGGTGTGTGGAAACTATAGGCATGATTTCAACAGCGACAGCAGCCTGGATGCCGGGTGGAAAACCATCATGGATTCTGACGCCGGCTCCGGTTTTCCGGTGGTTGATACCCACGAGCGCATCGCCCCCGGCGTAGCCGGGCACGGGTGCCAGATATGGAACGTGCCGGCTACGGCGACCACGGCGGTTTACACCGTCAGCATCGGCGGATACAGCTCACGGGAATCGCTCGCCGGAGAGTACGATGACGCCATCGGCCTGTACCGCATCGACCTGGCGAGCGTCCCGGCGACGTCTAACGTCAGTGCGTCGCCGGCGCCGTCAACCACGCCGCTGACCAACGAGCAGCTGACGCGGCGCGTCAAGCCGGCCCTGGCGCAGATTCGGACCATCAACTCCGAAGGGGAAGTCCGGGGCGGCACCGGCTTTGTCGTCCGCTCCAACGGGCTGCTGGTGACCAGCCGCCACGTGGTGGAAGACGCCGACACCGTAACCGTGTATATGCAGAACCTGGAGGGCCGGCTCTTCACGTACACCGGCCGGGTGCTGGGCCGGGGCACTCTGGCCGACTTGGCCGTGGTCCAACTTCCGGCCGGCCGAACCTACGCCACCTTGCCCCTGGGCAATTCCGACGCCGTTTCCGGTCTTGATGAAGTGTCGGCCTGGGGCTATCCGGGCGGTAGCATCTCAGGAACCTATCCCACCGTAACCAGGGGCGTTATCTCGTCCAAAGGCGTCTATGGCGACGTGGACTTTCTGCAAACCGACGCGGCGATAAATCCGGGCAACAGCGGCGGCCCGCTGATTGACCAGTACGGTCGCGTCGTCGGCGTCAATACCATGAAAACGGTTGACGACACCGTGGATAATCAGGGGTTCGCCATCGCCAGCAACGAGGTCAGCAGCCGTCTGGATACGCTGAGCAATGGCGGACCGGCCAGCGAGAGGTACCAGAACGTCAAGCACGGGTACGGTTACAGCGTGGATATTCCCCGGGGATGGTATCTGGATGAAGAGGATGCGGATCGCACGATTTTCAGTCCGTATCACCTCAACCACTGGGCGAGGGTCAGGATGTGGGACCTTTCGGATGCCTTCGTTGGCAGCAGCGACGAGTTAAGAGACCTGGCCCAATGGCGGTGGAACGTTGATTTGCCGGAAGTAGCCGCAGAAAGGTATTGGGCCACATTCCAGCCTATTTCCATCAGGTCAATAGGGCAAGGCGACAATCAGCATTACCGACTGGAGTACCGCCGTCAACATTACGATGACGATTGCATTGCTAACAATGTTGAAATCATCGCGTTATCGTCGTCGTTCTCGACAAATCCCTTCGGGTTTTCCGTACTGGGCGCCGTGTGCGAAGACAGTCTGAGCCGGTACGGCGCCGAGCGGGACGCGATGCTCAACAGCTTCCGGCCGTAGTCGCCCACAGCAACGGTTTCCAACAACTCGCGGCAAAAACACGCCAACCCCAAGTGAGATAGCCCGGCCAGCAGCTTGGGCTTCGTTGCTGGCAAGTGCGGCCCCCGTGTAAAATGCCGGCGTGATTCATTCCCGCTATCGCTACGCACGGAGGTTCCGCCATGTACCAGAGGCCCACTTTGAGCCTGAGCCAGGTTCGCAATGCCATGAACGCCATGCTGGACCAGGCCCAGCAGGAACCCGACCGGCCGCTGGCCATCGCCATCGTTGACGCCGACGCCAAGCTGCTCAGCTACGCCCGCATGGACAACTGCCGCGCCCTGCCTCAGCGCATGGCCGTGAGCAAGGCTTACACCTCGGCCATGTCCGGCTCTGACTCCAACGCCTACGCCCAACGGCTACAGAACGAGGGACGCAACATCGCCGACTTCGGCGACCCCCAGCTGGTTGCCGTCCAGGGCGCCGTGGTAGTGCGCGACCCGGAGACCGACCTGGTCCTGGGGGCCATCGGCGTCAGCGGACTCAGTGCCCAGGAGGACGAGGACCTGGCGCGGCTGGGGTTGCAGGCGTTGGGGTTATAATCTGTGATGATCCCATGGTGTAGGGGGCGAATAATTATTCGCCCCTACGTTGGAAAACTCACCCCGGAGGCCCACCGATGCCCAACCCCCGCGCCGAGTTCTCTCCCATCTTCGACCGGCCCAAGCTGACGCTGCCCGACGGGGCCAAGGTGGCCGTGTGGTTCATCATCAACGTGGAGGAGTGGGACATCACCCAGCCCATGGCGCGGACGGTGCTGCCCTCGCCCCAGGGCGCGGCGGTGTCGCCGGACATTCCCAACTACTCGTGGTTCGACTACGGCCTGCGGGTGGGTTTCTGGCGGATGCAGAAGGCGCTGAGCGATTACGGTCTCCCCTGCACCATCAGCCTGAACGCGGCGGTGTGCGAGGCGTATCCGCAGCTGGTGCAGTCATGCCTGGACCTGGACTGGGAGTTGTTGGGACATGGCTACATCCAACAGGTGCTGCACAAGGAACCCGACGAGCGGGCCACCATCCGCAAAACCATCGAGGTAATCCGCGAGTTCAGCGACAGCGCGCCCCGGGGCTGGATGGGGCCGGGCCTGGCCGAGACCTACGACACGCCGGACATCCTGGCCGAGGAGGGCATCGAGTACGTGGCCGACTGGGTCAACGACGACCAGCCCTATGAGCTGAAGGTGAAATCGGGCCGCTTGGTGGCGTTGCCCTACACCGTGGAGCTGAACGATATCCCCATCTACCTGGTACAGTTCCACTCGGCGCCGGAACTGTTCCGCCGGGCCAAGGACTCCTTGGAGACAATGCTGGCCGAAGGTGACGACAACGCCCGGGTGATGGCCATATCCATGCACCCCTACATCACCGGCGCGGCGCACCGTATCGGCCACTTCCAACGTCTGCTGGAGTACGTCACGCAGCTGGAGGGGGTCACCTTCTGGACGGGGAGCGGCATTCTGGACTGGTACAATGGGCAGACCGGGTATGCGGGGTAGAGGTTGTCAGAATCAGGATTTGCCGGATTTTAGGATTAGCAGGATTGAGTTGGCTGCGCCGAGGACGGCAACAATGCTGAAAATCCTCTAATCCCGTAAATCCTGATTCTGACGATTTACGAAAGTCGGTACGCACGAGCGTTGATAACTCGTTGACAATCCGTTGACCAAGACTCCATCGACGCACAATAACTCGCCTACAATTCTCCACAGACCGTTGACCATGACGCCGCTACTGCTCACGCATTCGTCAGCCCAAGGCGTGCGGTGGCCGTTTTCAACGCCGGCAACAGAATGATTTGCGCAAAATCCGTGGGTTATCAACGCCAGCCGGCAGTTGCAGACACCATGTTATGAACGCTATCCACGCCCCTATTATGACTGTTAAAATGATTAAACGAACGGAACCTTATGATTGACACAGTCAGAATTAACGTAAAAGCCGGAAACGGCGGGGATGGTTGCATCAGCTTTCTGCGGCTCAAGTACCAGCCCAGGGGCGGGCCGGATGGTGGCGACGGCGGCGACGGCGGGAGCGCCTACATTGTTGGGGACGCCTCAATCAACACGCTGCTGCACCTGAAGTACAACAGCACCTTCTACCTGCAGCGGGGCAGCCACGGCAAGGGTAAAAACCAGCGCGGCGCCAACGGCAAGGACACGCAGATCCGCGTCCCCATGGGCACGGTAGTTTGGCGGATGCACCCGGACGGTAGCAGGGATTTTCTGGCTGACGTCACCACGGAAGAGCCGGTGCTGGTGGCCAGGGGCGGCGAAGGCGGTTGGGGCAACGCCCGGTTCGTGTCATCCACCAACCAGGAGCCGATGCTGGCTCAATCCGGCAGCAAGGGTGAGTATTCGGTGTTGTGGCTGGAGATGAAACTGCTGGCCGACGTGGGCCTGCTGGCCAAGCCCAACGCCGGGAAATCTACCCTCATCTCCCGTTGCTCGGCGGCGCGGCCCAAGGTGGCCGACTACCCGTTCACCACCGTGGAGCCGGTGCTGGGGGTAGTAACGCATGGTGGGCAGGACTTCGTGATGATGGAGATTCCCGGCCTGCTGGAAGGGGCGCACCGCGGCATCGGTCTGGGCCACCAGTTCCTGCGGCATGCCGAGCGGGCCCGGGTGTACGTGCATCTGATTGACGGTATGTCCGACGACCCGGCCGGCGACTACCTGATGCTGAACCGAGAGCTGCGCGAATTCAGTCCCATGCTGGCCGCCAAGCCCCAGGTGTTGGCGGTGAGCAAGCTGGACACCACGGAAACCTATGAGCTGCGGGACGTCATCGAAGAAGAACTGCGCCGGGCGATGGGCAGTGAAGAGGGGTTTGACCCTTCGGATGACGAAACGCCCATCCACTTCATTTCGGCGGTTTCGGGCGCCGGCGTGGACGGCTTGCTTGGCGAACTGGCGCGCATCCTGTCGGACGCTCCCCGGACGGGATTGGACGAATCGGAGTGGGATGACGATGACTTGTCTGGCGCCACCGCGGCGCCACCGCCGCGGCGTCCGCTGGGGTTCTATCTGGACGGCGACGTGTACGTGGTGGAATCGGAGCGGCTGGAGCGGCTGACGGGCCGGGCTGATATGCGGGACTACCGAGTGCTGTTGCAGTTGTGGCGGGAGATGACCCGTCTGGGCATCGCGCAACGCTTGGAGGAGGCCGGCATCGAGGCCGGCGACACCATCCGCATCGGCAACGCCGAGCTGGAGTGGTTCTAGTGGACGACCAACCGGCGCGAGGCCGGCGCATCGGCATCCTGGGCGGCACCTTTGACCCGCCGCACCTGGGTCACCTGCTGATTGCGGAAACGGCGCGGGTTGCCCTCGGTCTGGAGTCGGTCCTGTTCGTCCCGGCCGGCGAGCCGTGGCTCAAATCTGGACAGCGCATCACGCCGGCGGCGCACCGGCTGCGCATGGTGCAGCTGGCCACCGCCGACAATCCCGACTTCTGGGTCTCCGACTGCGAGGTGCGGCGCAGCGGGGCTTCTTACACGGTGGATACGCTGCGCGAACTGTGCGCCGGCTATACCGATGGAACGGAGCTGTACTTCATCGTCGGCTCAGACGTGCTGGACCAGTTTCACCGCTGGAAGGAGCCGGATGCTATCCTCGACCTGTGCCGTCTGGCCGTGATTGAGCGGCCCGGCGGGCCAGTCGACGGGATAGGGGCACTATCGGAGCGGTTCCCGGATGAAGTGGCCGCCGGCGCGGTGGTATCGGTAGCCGGGCCGAGGGTGGACTTCAGCGCATCGGAACTGCGGCGCATCCTGGCGGCCGGCCAGTCAACCCGTTACCAGATTCCCGACGCGGTGGCGGAGTACATAGCCGAGCGTGGGTTGTATCGGGAATTGTCAGAAGCAGGATTTGCCGGATTTCGCTGATCGACAGGATGGGGACATGACCGCTTCTTACGTGAACATTGCGGAACGGTTACTGGAGTTGGCCTTGGAACGAGGGGCGATTCGGTACGGCGACTTCACCCTGTCGTCGGGCCGCAAGAGTACCTATTACTTCGACGGCCGGCTGCTCAGCCTGGACCCGGAGGGAGCGCATCTTATTGGCAACGCGCTGCTGTCCGTCATAGGCGGACTGGACGACGCCGGCATTGCCGCCATAGGCGGGCCGACACTGGGCGCCGACCCTATCGTGGCCGCGGTGGCCATGGCTTCATGGCAGTCCGCCGAAGGCGGACGCCCGCTGCCGGCCTTCATCGTGCGCAAGGAAGCCAAGGGATATGGTACGGCGCAGCTGATCGAGGGGCCGCTGCCGGCAGGAGCGAGAGTCGCCATCGTGGATGATGCCTGCACCACCGGCGGCTCGCTGTTTCACGCTATCGACGCGGCGGAAGAGGCCGGCTGCACCGTTGGGCTGGTGCTGGCGGTGCTGGATCGCAACGAGGGCGGCAGCGACGCCATCCGCGAGCGGGGCTATCGGTTTGCCGCCCTGCTAACGGCGGGAGCGGATGGGCGGATCCGGCCGGCGTAGCGTTACGGCTATGCCGATATGATGCGCAAGCCCGGCAGCCGCTCGAAGTGCCGCCGGTTGTTGCTAAGCAAGGTAAGGTCGTGGCGAAGGGCGGTGGCGCCGATTAGCAAGTCCATGTCCTGAATGGGGGTTCCGGCGGCGCGTAGCCTGGCGCGCTCCACACCGAATATCCGGCAGATGGCTAAATTCAGGTTGATCAATGGAAATGGCTGTAAGAAATCAGCCAATTCCCTTTCGTCATCTTCTGGGTTGGGGCTGTTCACGATCCCTTCGTATAGCTCGGCCACGGATACTATGCTGATGCTGACCCCGTCCGGACGGAGGGAGTCCAGGCGGCGCATCACCTGTGGGTTGCCGTTCAGGTAGTGAATGGCCCAGTCGGTGTCCAGCAAGTTGCTCATACCGTCATGTCTTTGGCCCACAATAGATGCAGTCGCAATCAAGTCCCCGGTGACGGGACGTGTAGATGTCCCGGAGCAATTTTTCCGCGTCTATGGAATCCGCCCAAGCGCCGGCGGCCGCCTTTGACCGTTCGGTCATTTCCTCGGCAGACATGGCGGACACGGCGGTTCTGGTGTCCACGGTGATTAGAATTTCGTCTCCTTCCTTGAGGCCCAGCGCCTCGATGGGAACCAGAGCACCGTTGATAAATCTGGCTTTGACGGTCCTGAGCATTTCTATCTCCTTATCCAGGTGACCACACCTATCGCTCCGGCCCCGGCTTCTCGCCGCCGAAGAGCAGCGGCTGGGCGGTGATGCGGGCGGTGACGCCGGTGTCGTTGCCATCGTCGCCGGATGCCACTTTCAGCGTGTTGCCGACCTGCACGGCGGCAGTGCGCACGTAGCCCAGGCCGATGACGCCGGCGCCGGCGTCGTCCGCCCCCGGCGCAACGGTTGCCGAAGTTACCAGGCCCATGGCCGCGCCATCCGCGTTGACCAGACGCGCGCCTTTCAGTGCGCCGGCTTGGGCCGGGTCGGCGTCGAAGTTCAGGGACACCAGGTACTTTTGCACCTTGTGGTAGGTGTCCAGGCGGGCGATTACCTCCTGGCCGATGTAGCAGCCCTTGTGGAAGTCGATGGCGCCGATGAGGCCGGCTTCCAGGGGGTTGTAGGTGTCGCTCATCTCGCTGCCGTGGGCCGGCCGGCCCTGGGCGATGCGCAGGGATTCGGCGGTGGCTGCGCTGACGCTCACCGCGCCGGCGGTTTCCAGGTCTGTGGTGATACGGCTTGCGGCGTCCGCATCGTCGAGCAGCAGATGGTAGGAGGGCGGACGTTCCGGGTCATCGGGATCAGTTGGTGGCGCCACCACCAGGGCGTCATCAGGGCTGGCGCCGCTCAAAATGCTGGCGGCGTCCGGCCCGGTCAGGGTCAGCATTGCGGTGCTGTCGGTGACGTCCTCCACCTCCAGATCTTCCATGATGGTGTACTTGTCCAGGAAGTCGATGACCGCCTGCTGCTGGCCGGGGCTGGTGAGCATCAGCTGATGGTCGCCGCAGTGGATGACGTACACCAGGTCCACGATGCGGCCCCGGTCGCTGGTGAGGACGGTTACGGCCACTTCGCCCGGTTCGCCGGCCGGGTCAACCAGGTTGGTGGACAGGCGGTTGAGTAGGTCGCGGGCGTCGTCGCCGGTGAGGCGGAGGCGGCCGGCGTCGCTGGGATAGACGGCGGCGCGCGCCATGGCGGCCTGGAACTCGGCGACGGTGTGGAGATCGGTAGCGGTGGTGGTCATGGTTTGCCTCCTGAAATCTCCCGACGGGTAGGGACGAATAATTATTCGCCCCTACGGTAACAGGCGCGGGCGGGTGCTGGAACGAGGTAGGGGCGGGTTTCAAACCCGCCCCTACGCCGCGTTGGATATGTTGCCGGTTTGGGCGTCAGACGGCGAAGGAGGTGCCGCAGCCGCAGGCTTTCTTGGCGTTGGGGTTCTCGAAGACGAAGCCCTTGCCGTTGAGGCCGTCGGAGAAGTCCAGCTGGGTGCCGACCAGGTAGATGTAGGACTTCTTGTCCACCATCACCTTGACGCCGTACTGCTCGACGATTTTGTCCGACTCGCGTTCCTGGTCGGTGATGGTGAGGTCGTAGGTGAGGCCGGAGCAGCCGCCGCCCTTGACGGCGACGCGCAGGCCCACGTTGTCGGTGATGCCCTCTTTGTGGGCGAAATACTTGATTTTCTCGGCGGCCTTTTCCGAAATCTCGACGGTGAGTTCGACGCCGTTCTGGGTAATGGGCATGGTTTCGTAACCTCCGGGTGGAAGTTTGATGCGTTGGTAGCTAGATTGTACGCAAAATCGGTCGGGAGCGTCAATTGCGGGGGGCTACGCCGTCTGCAAAACCCGCAGGGGAATACTGTACCAGTTGACGTAGCCGACGCTGACCAGGTTGCTCACTACGCTGTCGTTTCTGACGCTGGCGACGACGGCGTGGGCCGGTCGTCCGGTGAACTTGGTCAGGAATTCGGCGTTTCTCTTCGCCCGGTCGATGTCGCGTTGGTCGGCAGTATATGATATTTCCACGGCGATGTAATTAGTGAGCAGGTCGCCGTCTTTGGCTTTTATCACCAGGTCGGCTTTGCTGAAACTGTCCAACTCGTTTGCGGGGATGCCTCTGTCGGGGTTCTCACGAACCATGTCTTGCAGTTCGCCGGCGGACAGCATCCGCTCGTAGCTGAACCGCAGCGCCGATGCGATGGCCTCGGCCCGGCGGAGGGTTTCCGTGCGGGCGTGGCCGCCTTTCACCTCGGCGATGTCGTTGTGCATAGCGGCAAGACGGCGTTCCACGCGCTCGTTGAACTCGAGCTGCGCCCGGTTGAAGATGCGCTGTTCCTGGTTGAACTCGCGCTGCTCTGTATTGAACTGGCGCTGCTCAATCAAGTCATCTTCAATCTGTCTAACCCTTCGCTCAATCTCATCGCTGATGCTGCGCTGGGTCCGGTTGAACATACGCTGTTGCTCGTTGAACTCGCGCTGTTCGTCCATAAATTTGCGTTGCTCGTCGATATCGTCCTGCATCGTTTGGAGGCGACGTTCAACGCTCGCGTTGACCCTGCGCTGCTCCTCGATGAAATCAGTGAGCAGGGACGTAAGCTGTTGCTGCCCCTCGGCGAGCTGTTGCTGCCCCTCGGAGAGCTTCTCCTGCCCCTCGGCGAGCTTCTGATGCGCTTCGGCGAGCTCCTGCTGCCCATCGGCGAGCTTCTGCTGTCCTTCGGCCAGGCTTTGGATGGTGGGTTCGTTCTCGGTGGCCATCGTTGGGTCTCTCTGGGATTGGCTGGTTTGGACTTTTCCATTGTACCGCGTTGGCGCCGGAGATGCCGGCCAAGAGGGCGCGCATGGGATAGACGATGCACGCTTGCCGCGAGGATGTCAATGCGCATGGCCCCTGGCGCGGACCCGGTTTAGCGGATGGTCAGAAGCCGGCCCCGTATCAAGTACGGGGTGACGTTATTTGCCGGATTGAAAGGATGGACAGGATTGGGAGTATCACTACCGTCCAACGGCCCCAATCCGGCTAATCCGTCAAATCCTGGAAATCCGGCTGCTGACATTCTTCCGCCGGAGGGTGGGTGCGGGTTGGGTGTTTCGGTGGGTTGGCCTCCTTTGGGTTTTGTGGTTCGACAGGCTCGCCATGAGCGGGGTTTTTCGGATTGGAAGGCAGGATTTTCCGCCAGGGGCGGACTTGCCAGCCTGCCAGGGGCGGATTTGGCAACCCGCCAGGGGCGGACTTTCAGCACTTCGTTGTCAGCATACGGCCGGTTGGGTACGCAACTATTTTTCCCTACTTTTTCGTGTACTCAGTACGCCAAAGGCGTACCGGCGCGCGGGCACGGACAGTCCCGGTGGTCCAGCCGGCAATCATGGTGAGGTGGGTCGGGTCTAACAGAGCCTTGCCGAGTGCGACCGTTGCGATTTGGAAACTGACGGGGTTGGCCGTCGAAGTGAAATCCTGCCTTTTGAGAACGTGATGGAAACAGCTGTTTTGCCTAGACGTATTTAGGATATAAGTTCTGATATGATGAGGTCAAGGGGGATTGGTCAGAAGCGGGATTTTCGGGAGAAGCCGTCTGGGGAGCGGTCGCCGATTTCCAGGGCGTCGTTGCCGGTGAAACGGCGCAGGCGTCGCAATTGCGTGTTGCTGGTGATGGTGAACGGGCGCGGCGGCGCGGCGGTGAGCCGATGCAGGTAAGGGACCAGGCCCTCAACCCGCTCGACCAGCCAGGCCAGTTCTTCAATATTGTACTGGTTTTCGTAAAAGTTCTCGTGGCCGACCCGGTAGGCGTCCGTCAGGGCCTCACCCCGTTCGTGGTCAATGCCGTACTCAAGGGCAACCTGTCGGGCGACTTCCATCACGTCCCGATGGGATTGATGCGGCCAGCCGCGCTGTTCGGCGATGGCCTTGATGGGCTGCACCACCGCTCCCCACGCCTTCTCGCCGGCTTGCAAGCGGTGGCCTTTGGCCAGCTCTTCGCGGGCGTGGACGAGGAGTCGGTTGCTGATTTGGAGACGATCCGTCGTGCTTTGAACGCCGGGCGGCGGCAAGTCCGGTGCGATAGTCATGGGCGGGCGACCTCCGGGTGCGCGTCGTGGGCCATTATAGTCGTTTTGCCACCGCTCCGTCGGGGAGACCTCACGAGCACCCGCTTGAGGATTGTCAGAAGCAGGATTTCCAGGATGGGACGGATTATCAGGATTGAGCGCGTCTGACGGCAGCGGCTCATCCCGACTTTGCGGGTCTGCAAAGGGGGTGGGGAAAGGGTATAATGAGAAGCAGGTGAACGCCGTGACGCCGCAAAACAACATCACCACGATGCAGGACATTTTGGATGCCCTGGACGGGAACCCCGACCTGCAACGGGAGTTTCACAAGCACCTGGTGGAGGTCATTCGGAAGGATGATGACCTGCGGGAGGAGCTGAGAAAGGAGATCCTCACCCAGGAGTTGCTGCAGCTCCCGGCCCGGTTCACGCGGCTGGAAGAGGACGTGGCCGAGATCAAGGGGGTCGTTAGGCGTATGGCCGGCCAGATCTCCAACCTAGAAGGGGGTCAGACCCGTATGTCCGGCCAGATCTCCAACCTAGAAGGGGGTCAGACCCGTATGTCCGGCCAGATCTCCAATCTCATGGGCCATGATTACGAGGCCCGGGCCATCGAGAGGTCTCGCCGGATGGTCCGGAGATACCTGGGCATGGAGCGAGCCATCGTCCTCCACGCCAGCGAACAGAGCAGTGCTCCCGAATTTGAGCGTGAGATTCTGGTCCCGGCAATACGGGCGGGCCGGATCAGCCGGCAACAGGCCGACGAACTGGAAGATGCGGACTGCATCATCCGTTGCGAGGACGAGCAGGGGAACGTGGTCTGCGGCGTTGTGGAAATATCCGTGACGGTGCAGGACCACGACCGGAGCCGGGCCGTGGAACGGGCGGAGATCTTCAGCGCCGCCACGGGCTTGCGCACCCTGCCTTTCGTGGTCGGGCAAGAAGAGGAGGAACCCGGAGCAGACGCGCCGGATGTTCCGTTCCTGGAGTACCCGCAGTAGCCCCTGAGCTCTCACCCTCACCCTAACCCTAACCCTCTCCCATCAAGGGAGCGGGGATTTCCTGTGAAGTTGAGCAAAGTGGGCGAGCGTGAGGCGCGCGTCGGCTAATCAGCCGGCCGGCGGGGGGATGGCGTAGCCGGCGATGTTCAATATCCAGAGGAGGACGCCCAGGGTGGTTACGATTTTTTCGCCCCGGCCGAAATGGGCCGGCGGCGGGGGGCCGCTTTCAAATTCCGCCCAATAGCGGTTGACGTTGGACTGGATCCAGCACATTATGCCGACGGCAAAGGCGACGCCAACCCAGGCCGACACGTCCAGGGTCAGCGCCAGACCGGGGTGGCTCAGGCCGGTGATGGCTATGCCGGGACTCACGTTGACGACCGCCACGATGCCGCCCAGCGCGGCGAGGATGATGATGGGCGCCAGCTTGATGCTGGTGGTCATCCCCCGGTCTTGCATCAGCGTCCGGTAGGCGGCGGCGTGGCGATGGAGGCGAAAGAGGCCGTAGATGGGGACCAGCTGGGTCAGGGCGTGCCACACCGGGTAGGCTTCCGCGCCGGTGTGGTCGCGGTACTGCCGCCAGGTGCGGTACATCCAGTAGAGCCAGTAGAGGCCGTAGCTCAGGATGGACAGGATGATGATGCGGCTCAGCGCGATGTGGTAGCCGCGGGGCAGTTCCTGGAGGCTGGCTGCCGGCGCGGCGTCGGGTTGGCGGGATGTCCTCATCGCCGGGCCTGGATCGCCCCCGTGGCGTCGGGATTCCGCAGGGGTATGACCACCACGATGACGGCGGTGATCGCCGTCAGGATGCCGGCGTAGTAGAACACGGAGCCGTAGCCGCCCCAATGCTCGATGATGGCCGAGGCCAGGAAGGGGGAGCCGATGCCGATGACGCCGTTGATGCCGAAGAGCAGCCCGATGGCGGTGGCCTCGGTGCCCTGGCCCACGTAGTCCAGCACCGACGCCTGGATGATCTGGTGCAGGGCGAAGCTGAACAGGCCCAATCCGGCCATGATGGGAATGAGCAGCAGGCTGGATCCCACGCTGACCACCGCCAGAGACAGCAGCGCGGCGATGATGAACCCGGGCACCAGCACAGCCTTGCGTCCCCAGGCGTCGGACAGCCAGCCCAGCACCGGCGCGGAGATGATGCCCATGCCGGTGAGCAGGGCGTAATAGACGCCAGCTTGCAGGGTGCTCATCTCCAGGGTCTCGCGCAGGTAGAAGGGCGTCCAGTTGAACAGGGCGCTGAGGCCGATGCCGCGGAGCAGGGCGGCGAAGATCAGAGCCATGACGATGGGGTTCTTCAGCATCCGCAGGGCGCTCTGGAACTGGCCGGCCAGGTTGCGCACGCCGGCGGGGGAGTCGTCCTGGCCCACGCCGCGCAGGGACCACCACACGAACACCGTCATAATCAGGGCCAGGCCGGCGTAGATGAAGAAAATGTGCCGCCAGATGAGGAACCCCGCGCCCAGCAAGGCCCCGGCTACCACCGGGCCGCTGACGTTGCCCAGGTTGGAGCCGAACCCGTGCATGGATATGGCGAAGCCGCGCCGGTCGGGGAAACGCTGGGAGATGGCCGCTGCCGAGGGCAGGTGCCACAGGGAGCCGGGAATGGACAGGAACAGCACCACCAGCAGCAGCAGGGGAAAGGTGGGCGCGCCGCCGATGAGCGCGAAGGTGACGGCGTGCCCCAGCATACAGGCCGTGAGGATGAGGCCCCAATAGGATTTCAGGTAGTCGATCAGGGGGCCGCCGCCCAGGCTGGTGGCGCTGGAACCGCCCTGGCGCACGGCGAACAGCGTCGCGGTGTGGAAGGTGCCCAGGCCCATGGCCTTGGCGATTTCGGTGACCAGCAGGGGGAAGCCCTGGTCGAACATATGGGACAGGCCGTGTCCCACGGAGAGGCTGCTGAGGATGAATACCCGGTTCTGCTTCATCCGCCTTGGGCGGACGGCCGGGGTGGCTGCTTGCAATGGGCCTCCTGCGGGCCGCGGACTGGCGGCCGGAGAATGGCGGTGGGTGGGCAGATTGTAACGGCGGGGCAGAGCGCCGGCAAGGACGGGCCTTATATCACGTGTGTCCGATTCACCGGGATCGTCAGAATCAGGATTATCAGGATTGGGAGGTCTTCATTGGCAAACGGCTCCAATCCTGGTAATCCATAAATCCTGATTCTGACAATGCTTCCAGCCGCTTCACACCTCGTAGCAGGCCACCCAATGGTCCGTCGTCTTCGCCTCGGCCGGTGGATGCGGGTTGTCGCGGCAGAAGTCGGTGGCCAGGGGGCAGCGGTCGTAGAAGCGGCAGCGGGGCGGCGGGTCGATGGGCAGGGTGAGGTCGCCCTGGATGTCGGGGCGTTCCCGATAGTGGGTCGGGTCGGGGACGGGCACCGCCGACAGCAGGGCGCGGGTGTAGGGATGCAGCGGGTTGCGGAGGAGTTCTTCGGTTTCCGCCAGTTCGACGATCTTGCCCAGGTACATCACGGCGATGCGGTCGCACATATAGCGGGCCACTGCCAGGTCGTGGGTGATGTACAGGTAGGCGATGCCCAGGCGCTGGGCCAGGTCCTGCATCAGCGCCATGATGCCGGTGCGGCTGGACACGTCGAGCATAGAGGTGGGCTCGTCGGCGACCACGAAGGACGGGCCGATGACCAGGGCGCGGGCGATGGCGACACGCTGGCGCTGCCCGCCCGACAGCTCGTGGGGATGCCGGAACAGGAATGACGAGGCCGGCGTGAGGCCCACCAGGGTCAGAATCTCCGAAACGCGATCCACCCGATCCAGCAAATGCCCGATGCCCTGCACCGCCAGCGGTTCGGCGATGGTGTCGTAGATGGTGCGCCGGGGGTTCATGGACTCGTAGGGGTCCTGGAAGATCATCTGCGCCTGCCGGCGGAAGGCGCGCAACTGCCGGCCCCGGATGGTGGAGGCATCTACGGGCGCAGCGGAGCCGTCGCCGGTCGGAGACTCGGGAAAGCGGAACCAGATCTCGCCGTCGGTGGGATCCAGCAGCTTGACCAGGAGCTTGCCCACGGTGGTCTTGCCGCAGCCCGACTCGCCGACCAGGCCCAGGCTGCCGCCCGGCTCCAGGCGGAAGGATACGTCGTCCACGGCGTGGATGAAGCGGGACGCCTTGCGGAACAGGCCGCCGCCCACCGGGAACCGCTTGGTCAAGCCGGCCACGGCGAGGAGGGACGCCGTGCCCGAAACGGCCTGGTTTAGAGGCTCACGCATAGTTACCGTCGCTTCCTGTCATTGCGAGAATGCTGTCAGGCATTCGTGGCAATCTCGTTGAGGTAATGACGACCACCCGTAACCATCATTTCTACCCCGACGAGATTGCCACGCTTCGCTCGCAATGACAGGTTGCTCGTTTGGGTTGGAGTATGTGGCAATGTGGCTATCCTGCTGCATCTTGCTCATTCAATGGATGCCAGCAGGCGGCCCATTGCGTTCCCCGGCTGACCTGGGGCGGGTATTCGTGGCGGCACTGGTCGGTGGCGTGGGCGCAGCGGGGGTGGAAAGGGCAGCCCGGGGGCGGGTCGATGAGGTTGGGCGGTTCGCCCGGCAGGGTGGTCAGGGCCGTCTTCTCGCCGCTGACGCTGGGGAAGGACGACATGAGCGCCGCCGTGTAGGGATGCAGGGGCGCGCGAAATACGTCGTCGGTGTCGCCCAGCTCCACCAGGTTGCCGGCGTACATCACCCCCATGCGGTCGGTGACCTCGGCCACCACACCGATGTCGTGGCTGATGTAGATCATGGCCATCCGCAACTCCTGCTGGACGGCTTTCAGCTCCCGGAGGATGCGATCCTGGACGATGACGTCCAGGGCGGTGGTCGGCTCGTCGGCGATGATGACGGCGGGGTCGCAGGACAGGGCCATGGCGATGACGGCCCGCTGGCGCATACCGCCGCTGAACTCGTGGGGGTAGCGCTCCATCAGCTGCGGGTCCAGGCCGACCATGCGGAACAGCCGGGCTACCCGCTCCCGGGCGGCGGCAACGGTGGTTTCGACCTCGTGGGCTTCGATGGCCTCGATAACCTGCTGCCCGACCTTGTACACCGGATCCAAGGAGTTCATCGCGGCCTGGAACACCATGGCGATGCGGCTCCAGCGACACTGGCGCATATCCTCTTCCGACAGCAGCAGCAAGTCCACGCCTTCCAGCAGGACCTGGCCCGCGGTGAGCCGGGCGTTGTCGGGCAGCAGGCGCATCAGGCAGTTGGCGACGGAGGTCTTGCCGCAGCCGGACTCGCCCACCAGACCGAGGGATTGCCCCTGCGCCAGGTCGAAGCTGACGCCGCGCACGGCCTGGACGGGGCCCTGGCGGGTCTGGTAGCGGAGGGAGAGGTCAACCACTTTGAGAACAGGAGGGGTATGCAACGTTGTTATCCGCCCGGGAGTCGTCAGGATCAGGTTCACCGGAATTTTAAGGCGCCCGGACAAATTACCACTAACGCCCGGTTAAAGGGTACGTCCCACACAGAAAAAGCGCCGGTATCTTGACTTGCGCGAACGTGAACTCCAGACCATTGCGTCGTACCGACAAACGACATAGAATCTCGTCAAGGCGTTAACGCTGAGCCGAAGCCGATGATCCCGCCATTCCAGCCCAACGGTTATCTGCCTCCGGGAATTCACGAAGCCACCTGGCAACAAGCTGCCGAACGCCTAGGAACCAACGCACGTCGGTGCGAGCTACTACGAGGCTTGCTTCGATCCCTGCACAGCCTGCAACAATCCGGATGCCGAAAAATCTACCTTGACGGGAGCTTCGCTACCGATAAGGAAGACCCCGGCGACTTCGACGTTGCATGGGAAACGGTGAATGTGGATCCTCGACTGTTAGATGCAACACTGCTGGACTTCAGCAATCGCCGTCAAGCGCAGAAGCAAGCCTTCGGCGGCGAACTTTTCCCCGCCGATTGGGAAGCTGACGAGCACGGTAGAACTTTCCTCGAATTTTTCCAAACCGACCAGCAGGCCGTTCCCAAAGGTATAATCGCCATAGACTTAGGGACACTGCCATGATTGAAAACGAAAAACAATACTGGGTAACTCAAGATCGGGTGCGGACATTCTCGCGATTAGTGGACCGTATGGAAAGCGGCGAGGCGCGAAGCATCCCTGACGAGGATCCGGCTATACGCCAAGCCAAGGTGAACGCGGCGCGAAGCATCCTACAGGAACTTCGAGATGAGATCCAAGATTGGGAATCGCGACAACGTCCCAACGAATCCAACGCCAGACAAACCGCTTAGCACGGGTACGCCGCGGGCATCACCCATCCTGCCGGCGCAGCCGGGGGTTGACCACTTCGTCCAGGGCGCGGCCCACCAGGTAGAAGGCGCTGCACAGGAAGGTGATGGACGCGCCGGCGGGGATGACCAGCCACCAGTATTTGGTGCCGCCCAATAGGTAGCCGCCGGTGTTGGCGGTGTGGATCATGATGCCCCAGCTCATGCGGAGGTCGAGGAGGCCGAGGAAGGACAGCACCGCCTCGGCGAAGATGGCTCCGGTGACGGTGAACATCATGTAGAGCAGGGACAGGGGCAGCAGGTTGGGGATGATGTGGACGAAGATGATGTGAAAGTGACCGCCGCCGGCCGCCCGCGCCGCCTCAATGTAAGGCTTGACCCGGATGCTCAACGCCTGAGACTTCAGGATGATGGCCGTGCCGCCGAAACCGCCCAGCACGCCGATGATCAGGGCCAGGTAGAAGAGGTTGAGGTGGAACAGCGCGCTCAACACGATGAGCAGGGAGATGCCGGGCAGGGCGATAATCAGGTCGGCCAGCCGCATGAACAGCACATCCACCAAGCCGCCGTAGTAGGCGGCCACCGCGCCGACGGTGGTGGCGATGCCCACGGTGACCAGGGCGGCGGTGATGCCCAGGACGAACTCGGAGCGGGTGCTGGAAAGCAGTTGGCTCAGCACGTCGCGGCCCAGCGGGTCGGTGCCCAGCGGATGCCGCCAGTTGGGCGGGGCCGGATGATCCAGGCGGTCGAAGGCGTAGCCGGTGACCGGGTCGTAGGTGTCGGCGTCCCACACGGTGGCCATCAGGATGGGGTGGGAAATCGCCATGAGGGCGAACAGGACGATGATGGACAGGGACAGCACACCGATGCGGCTTTCCAGGAATATGGCCCAGCCGTTGCGGAAGGAGCGCAGGGCCAGCCGCGTCCGCGCCAGGGCGAGTTGCGACCGGCTCCGGCCGAGTTCAAACTGCGGCGGGTCATCGCGGATGCCGATTCTCTCTGGAACTGTCATTGCGAGCGAAGCGCGGCAATCTCGTCAACGGGGGAGCGGCGTTCCGGCATCGGGATCGCCACGTCGCTACGCTCCTCGCGATGACAAACTTGGCAGCGGTTTAGTTGGGGCGCAATCACTGGTAGCGGATCCGGGGGTCGAGGTACACGTAGAGCACATCTACGATGACGTGGGCGACTAACGAGAACAGGCCGATGAACACCATGGAACCCATGACCAGGGGCAGGTCTTCGGAGCGCACGGCCTCCAGCAGGGTCATTCCGGTGCCGGGCCAGGAGAACACGCCTTCGATGATTACGCTGCCGTCGATGGCGAAAATGAGGCTGTACACCAGGCTGGTTACCACGGGCAGCAGGGCGTTGCGGGCGGCGTGGCGGTCGCGCACCAGCTTTTCGGGCAGGCCCTTGGCCCGGGCGGCCATCACGTAGTCCTCCCGCATGGTTTCCAGCATACTGTTTCGCGTCAGCAGCATGGTGCCGGCGAAGGATATGAGCGTCAGCGTGACGATGGGCAGGATCATGTGCCGCAGGATGTCCAGCGCGAGATAGCCGATGTCGGAGAAGGCCCAGGCCAGTGGGATAGCCACCGCCGACAAAGCGATAACCGGAAGCGCAAACCGCGCCGGCCCGATGCGGCCGGCCTTCCTGAATAAGAACAGGACCAGGAACGCGAAGACGATGAAGGCGGCGGCGGTGAGCAGCATATAGCTGAAGACGTGATTGGCCGAGACGTCCGCGCCTCGCCAGATCAGCGGATCCAGGAACTTGCCCACGGGCAGCCAGCCCAGCTTGAAGGCGAAGATCCAGATCATCATCAGGGCGAAGGCCGGCGTGAACGCGGTGAACAGGGTCGCGCCGGAGATGGTGGCGGCGTACTCCAGCACGCCGCCGCGTCGCCACGCGATAGCCTTGCCCAGGAAGAACCCGATGTAGAAGGACGACGCCGTGGCGGTGAGGAACAGCACCGCCGTCCGTGGTATCCGCTCGGCCAGCACCTCGATGACCGGACGGGGGAAGTGTCCGAAGGAAACGCCGAAGTTGCCGGTGAAGGTGTTCTTCATGTGGATGAGGTACTGTTCCCACAGGGGCTTGTCCAGCCCGAAGGACGCCTTGATCTGCGCGCGCACTTCGGCCGGCAGGTCGGGGTTCAGCGCGTAGAAGGTGGCATAGTCGCCCGGCTGCGCCTGCACCAGGAAGAACGTCAACGAGACGATCAGGAACAGGGTCAGCGCCATCTGGCCGGCGCGTTTGACGAGGTATCCGGTCATCGTGGGGTTCGCTTTTCCTTACGATACGATTGAGTGAATTGAGCGCAAGTTGCTAATATACAACCCAGCCGTGCGGAGGGCGCATCATGGGGGACATTCTGGTTATTATCCTGTTAGTGGTCATGGTGACCGCGGGGATGGTCTTGTTCTTTGGCGGGCTGGCCGGACTCGCGATCAACGGCTACCGCTCGATGCGTCGCTCGCAATCATCAGCAGAGCAACAAGGTTCTACGAGCGCCGAGGTTGAGGCATATTGGTCGGTTTGATGCTGGTGCGTGCCGGCAGTCCTATGCCAGGAAGGGCAGTATTCCAATCCAGGTAGTTTCTCTGTGTAGGGGCGAATAATTATTCGCCCCATAGGCATCAAGTTAAGCGTTATCGTCCAGGGCGAGCAATAATTGATAGGCGCTGGGGCGTTGCCGACGCCCTTCAATTCTACACCCGGCGCGCAGGCATAAGCCAATCTGTTCGATGACGGTGGCCAGGGCCATTATTCCGGTCATGGCGCTGGCCAGCATTACGGCGTAGCGGCGGACCGTATGCGCAGCCTTGACCAGACTGCGGTTCGGGTACATCCAGACCGCAGTCAGCAAGGTCCAGTGCAGGATGACCATGGCTACCAGTTTGGCATAGACCTCGCAGAGTATCCGCCAGGGGTTTGCCGAGCGCCAGCGGTCAATGCCGCCGCGCTGTTTCCACAGCTTGAAAAGCAGTTCAATCTGCCAGCGGGCGCGGGCCAAGATCAAGGCTTCCTCCCGGTTCAGCAGGGCCACGGGCGCGTTGGTTACGTAAATGGTCCAATCGCAGAGAGCCAGACGGGCTTTGCTGGGTTGCTGCTGTTTCTTGCGGGCTTGGTCTTTCAGTTGACGGCGCCGCTGGGCGCCTACTTCCGGGGGTACTCTGGCGCCCAGCAGACGGACGGGCAAGCGGTGGGCACTGCCCAGCAATACCGGCTGGTCGATGCTGGTGGCGGCGGGAGTGGACAGCAACCGCGCCAAGTCCAGTTCGGCGCCGTCGCACTGGTAGAGTTTGGTGCCGGTCTTGTACCGGGACAGGAAATAGCCGCTTTGCTGGGCTATTTCCCGGAAGGTGTCCAGGCGGTAATACCCCAAATCGGCCAGGCGCAAAGCCCCCGGCGGTAGCGGCGCGCTCTGCACTGGGGAATGGCTGTCCGGGGTCCGGCCATGATCCAGGAAGGGACCCAGCATCCGGCCCGTGGTCAAGTCCAGCCGCACTTGCAACTTCAACGCCGACTGTCCGTAGGAACCGCTGCCGCCGCAGCCCGCCCAGATTTCCCGCAGTGCATCGGGCAGCATGACCACTGAACTATCTTGCACCAGCACGGCGCTGAACCGCTGCAATACCGGAATGGCCACCGGCTCCGCGGCAATCACCTCCACTACCGCTGCCGCCAGGACTTGCCGCAAACACTCGGCCGCCCGAGGGGTGAACCGCTGGAACAGGGCCTGCGAGCTGATTTCCACCCCCAAGGTGGCCGCCATCTGGGTCAGGGAGCACAGGCTGGCGTCCGGGTCCGCCAACCACCCGAAAACCAGGGTCTGCGTGAAGATACTGCCGCTGAGTTTGGAACGTCGCTGGACCAGTCCTGTCGCCGCGGCGGCTTGCTCGGCGCCGGCGGCGAGAACCTCGCTCATAGCCTGGGCAACTTCTGGTACACTGCTCATGGGAAGCTCCGGTGGCGATTGATTGGAATGCAATCACCATCTTACCGGTAGCTTCCCATTTGTACCCCCTAACTTGATGCCTATGGGGCGAATAATTATTCGCCCCTACGTTTGCCATTACGGACATCCACGCAACCGCACCACCCCGAAACGGAACGTTGCCGCCAGAAAGCCGCTATTTGAACTGCACCAGCGTGGTCAGGCCGGCGGCGTCCTGGAGACCACCCAGGGAGTAGGTGTAGGGGTATTCGATGCGGTCGCTGCGGTAGGCTTCCACCAGGGGGGTGTCGAAGAGGGGCACGTAGGGGAGGTCGTCGGCGAGGAAGGCTTGCATCTGGAAGACCAGTTGGCGGGCCGCCTCTACCTCGGTTTCGGCCAGCAGGTCGTCGGCCAGTTTATCGAATTCGGGGTTGTTGTAGCCGCCGGCGTTGTGTCCCTCCAGATCGGAGTGGCGGCTGTGGAAGAAGGCTTCCAGGTAGTCGGGGTAGAGGCTCAGGCCCCAGCCGAGGATCCACATATCGAATTCCTGGCGGTTGAACACCTTGTCCACGATGAGGTTGAAGCCGGTGAGGTCGGCCCGCAGAGGGATGCCCACCTCGTTGAGCCACCGCTCAATCCAGATGGCGAAGGTGGAACGCAGGGGGTCGTAGCCGGGGCTGGGGGCCAGCACGGTTATTTCCGGCATGGGTTCGCCGTTGGGCATCCGGAGGCCCTCGCCCTGCTGCTCGACGAACCGGCCATCCTCGCTGACCTGGGGCTCGGTTTCCCAGGTGAAGCCGGCGTCCTTGAGCAATTTCACGGCCTGGGCGATGCGCTCGCCCCGGCTCAAGTCTTTGCCAATCAACGGGACGTCGGGGTTGTACCACGCCTGGTTGCCCTGGGGCACCGTGGCGTACATGGGGAAGGCCACGCCTTGCAGCACGGTGCTGGTGATGAACTCCTTATCGATGAGGGTTGCCACCGCCTGCCGGAAGGCTTTATTGCCCATGGGCTCCTTGCGGAAGTTGAAGCCGAGGTAGCGCATACCGTCGGACGGGTTTTCGATGACGGTCAGCCCGTCCTCGCCCTGCAACTGCTCCTGCAAGCCCCGGGACAGGCCCAGGGGGTTGAGCATGAAGTCGATATCGCCTTTCTTCAGGGCCAGCACGGTGGCGTCCTGGCTGCCGTAGATGGAGTAGATGGCGCTGTCGGCGAAGGGGCCAACGGTGTATTCCAGCGACTTGTCGCCGTCCGGTTCGCCGTAGGCGGTGAACTCATAGGCGCCGGCTTTGGACTCGGCGTAGGCACCGTTGGCGTACTGGGTAACCATGCTGTCGCGGAAGAAGTAATCGGGGTTGCGGGCCTTTTCCGCGAAGGCGCCCCGTTCCCACCGGTCGAAGCCGTAGCCGCCGGCGGTGGGTTCGTTTTCGGGAACGTGGGCGTAGAGGGCCTTCTGCTGGTCCGCGATTTCGCCGGCCTGCTTGGCCTCAGCAACCACCGGCGCCCAATAGGCTTGGGACAGGATGGGCATGAAGGCAATGCCGAACTGCCAGCGGGCCAGGCCGGGCTTCTGCTTGAAGTAGAGCTTGAGCCGGTGGGAGTCCAGGGCTTCGGCGTGGTCAAAAAACTCCTGGTCCACGATTGAAGGCCAGTTGCCGGAGAGCTCCAGGTCGATAACGGTGTGGGCGGTGAACACAAAATCGTCGGCGGTGATTTCGTTGCCGTCGCTCCACTTGACGCCCGGCTTCAACGGGACCTCGGTGGTCCAGAAGGTTTCGCCGCCGATGGTTTCCTCTTGCAGGGCGGTCGGGAAATCGGCGGCCAGAGACGGGATCCAGTCAAACCGCTGGGCGGAGTAGCTGTAAAGGGAGGCCGCGCCGCCGCCCAGGACATACTGGTTCCAGATGGTTCCGTCGGGTCCCAGGTAGGCCCAGAAATTGGTGGTGGTCAGGTCCGCCGAAATGCCCAGCTGGTACACATACTCCACATCCTGCCCGGCGGCGGGGCTTGCCGGCGTGGGCTGGGGAGCCGGCGCTGGCGGCGCTGCGGTGGGCTGGGCCGGCGTGGACGGCTGGGCGGCGGCGGTGGGTGGTTGAGCCGGCAACGCCGATTGGGCGGAGTCCGGTCCCGGCGTAGCCGTAACCACTACCTCAACATCCCGCGTCACCTCCACGTCCCGCACCACTTCCACCTCGCGTACCACCTCCCTGGTGCATCCCAGCAGGGCAATCAGGAGCGCGATGAGTCCACAGACAACAATCCATCCGGTTATACGTGACATCACTTCCACCTCTGGCGAAACGCCTAATCCAGTATCAAACCATCTTACGTAAATTGTCAGAAGCAGGATTTGCCGGATTTTAATGATTTACAGGATTTGGTGTTCTCCGCTGTAGGATGGTTCCAATCCTGAAAATCCCCAAAATCCTGTAAATCCTGCTTCTGACAATCATACGACGCCGAGATCCGGCAGCTGCGGTTCTCCGTCCACGACCCGGAGCAGGTATCGGTAATCGTAGCCCATTTGCCGGATGCGCTCGCCGCCGTAGTCGCGGTCGAACACGGCGACGACCTGCTTGACCACGCTGCCGGCTTGTTCTACAGCCTCGATGCACCTGATGAGGGAGCCGCCCGTGGCGCAGGTGTCGTCCACGATGGCAACCTCCCGTTCCAGGTTGCCCTCAACCCGGTTCAGCAGGCCGTGGCCCTTGGGTTCCGGGCGGACGTAGAAACCGCAACGCGGTATGGGGGACTGGTGAACGATGGCGGCCACCACCGAGATGGCGGCGGTAACCGGCCCGCCGACGCAGCGCACGTCGTTGTCCAGCAGGTTCGCAAGCCCCCGCCCGGCCAGGACGGCGCCGTGGGGCGACAACAGGAAGGCGCGGCCGTCGATGTACCAGTGGGTGGTCTGGCCTTCGGTCAATTCAAATTCGCCCCGGTGTACGTAACCACGGACCAATTCGGCGATGGTTTGCAGGTCGTTCATAACGTTGCTACTGCCGCTCATCGATGCCGGCAATGAAGTCCAGCGTTTTACCCGCCAGGGTTTCGGGAATCTCGACTTTCATGTTGTGGCCCACCCCTTCGATGACTTCCAGCGTGGCGTTGGGCATTTGCTGGGCCATCAGTTCTTGGGATTCCATCGGGGTGATGTCGTCCTGGGCTGAGGCCAGTATCAGGGTTGGGACGGCGATGTCCGGCAGCAGGGGGGACAGGTCTTCCGCCAGCAGGCAGGCTTGCAGGGCCATCACCACCGGGGCCGGCGTTTTGGCCCCTTCGTCGGCGTACCATTCGATCACCTCGCGGCTGGCGTTGGGGCCGAAGCGCTTGTCGGAATCGGCCAGCAGCCAGGCCCGCGTTCCTTCTTCGGCAAGGATGTGCCCCCACGCGGCGGTGTCCATGCTGGCGCCCATGCGGGCCAGCCGGGGCGTGGACGCCACCAGGGTCAGGCTGCGCAGCCGGTCGGGGAAGTCGTGGGCGAAACGGAGGCTGACGATGCCGCCGGCCGACGCGCCTGCCAGGTGGACTTTGTCGATGTCCAGCCTGTCCATTACGCGGGCGATGTCGGCGGCCAGTTCCGGCAGCGCGAACCGCAGATCCGCCGGCGGTGGCGTACCGGCGTGTCCGCGCATATCGAAGCGCACCACCGGGGCGTGGCGCGCCAGCGTGGGCACCCAACCGCGCCAGCGGTTCAGGTTGCCCCCGGCGGCGTGGTGCAGCAATACCGGCGTCGATGAGCGCCAGGGGTCGGAAAAGTCGTCGATGTGGTAGTGGAAACGGTCGCCGTTGAGGTCCAGTATGGGCATCTGCGCACCATCCGAGTAAGGTCAGAAGCAGGATTTACCGGATTGATAGGATTATCTGGATCGAGGTCGTTCGACCGTAGCGATCCTCCCAATCCTGATAATCCCACAAATCTTGGGAATCCTGCTTCTGACGATTTCCCAAAAGTGGATACGCGAGATGGTCGAGACCGGCCTAGTCGTCCGCCGTAACTTCCGCCGGCTCTGCGGCGGCGCCGTTGGTCTGGGCCACGTAGGGATTGCCGGTGGCGGGATCGACCTCGAAGGGGCCGGGCAGATCCAGTTCCTTGGCCATTTCCCGGACGGCGGGCAGGACTTCCTGGCCCATGAGGCGCAGGCTGCGCATGGCGTCGTCGTGGGTCATGGCGCCGTCGCCGTCCCAGAAGAAGATGCTGCCGGGGCGGATGGTCTCCAGGACGTGGCGGATCTTGGGGATGACGGAGTCCGGCGTGCCGGAGATGATGGTGTAGTCCTCGACCTGCTGCTCGTAGGGTCGAGACAGGACGCCGCCGGGGCCGGCGCTGCCGCCGCGGGCGGCGGTGGCAACCGACGTGGTGGGCAGAACGCGCCGGCGGGAGGTCAGGCCGGGCAGGTGGAGCAGGGCCTGGTTGGTGGTGCCTTCGTTGCCGGCCAGGAAGGGGTTGCTGGGGCCCTGCACGTACTTGCGGCCCGTCTCCTCGGCCAGTTCCTCGGTTTCGTCAACGTGGACTTTCCACAGGTAGCCGATGTTCTGGGGGCCGGACTCGTAGCCCAGCTCGGCGGCGGTGTCGTGGTAAATCTGGAACGCCTGCTTGGTGGGTTCCATCTCGGTGGCGAGCATGATGTAGGGGATGCGCTGCTCGGCGGCCCACATCAGGGAGTCGCGGGAGACCACGCCGGGCAGCCAGATGGGCGGATGGGGTTTCTGGTAAGGGCGAACCCAGGGGTTGACGTGGCGGAAGTGGAAGTGCTTGCCCTCCCAGCGGAAGGGGCCGGGGGTGGTCCACGCCTTGACGATGAGCTCGTGGGCTTCCTTGAAACGCTCCCAGTTGTAGTGGGGTTCAATGTTGTGGGCCACGCTCTCGCGGCCGGTGCCGCGCACCCAGCCGGATACCAGCCGACCGTGGGAGATCATGTCGATCATGGACAGCTGCTCCACCAGCCACAGGGGGTCGTCCCAGAGCGGGAGGATGTTGCCCAGCAGGACGATCTTGGCGCGGTTGGTGATGCGGGCGAGGATTGACGCCTCAACGTTCATCGCGCCGCCCATGCAGAAGGGGGTGCTGTGGTGCTCGTTGAGCATCAGGCCGTCGAAGCCCATCTCCTCGGCGTAGAGTTTTTCGTCCAGGTAGCGGTTGTAAAGGCTGGCGCCCAGCTCGGCATCGTAGATGTCGTTGCTGACGTTGAGGTCCATGATGGACTTGCCGGTGGCGCCAAAGTACCCGGACTTGGGGTCCTGGTAGGGCCTTTCCGTGAAATATCCGATGAACATGATTGAATCTCCTTGGAAGACGGGTACGGGCAGCTCCGGCTATGCGCGGATTTTACCATAACGGAAGATGTGTCATCGGCGCGCCAGAGCTTCGGCGTCGCTGATGTACTGGGCGGTTTCTCTGATGCGCCGTCCGGTCTGCGGGTTGCAGCGTTTGTCGTAGAAGCAGGCGCCGTGAAGTTGTCCCTGGCGGCTGAAATAGCGGCCTAGCAGACTTTGCGCGGCTGGCTCCCGGTCCACCAGGGCATCCAGTTCGTCGGTGGTGCGGGCGGTGGTCACCGGCTCTTCGCCGGTGCGAACCAGGATGAGGGCGTCGGTGGCCCGCTTGGTGGCGCACCAGGCTTTCTCCGCTGCATCGTGGATGTCGCCCCGGTCAAGCATTTCGATGGCTTGGGCGTGGACCTCGTGGGCGTCGGCAAAAAGCTCGTCCACGCGGTCCTGAATTGAAATGGTGGTCATTTACAGGTTCCTCCGGCGCGTAGTCTGGCGGCATCAACTGATTCCGCTTTTGTTGCTTGCCGTTCCCGGTTACCAGGGTTTTGCTCCTCCCGGCCACACGTCTCCGGGGGTAGTTCCACTCCGTTGGTGAATCAGCGCTGCTATCGCTGATGCGGCCTGGTTCAGCAGCGCTCTGAACTCGGCGCGTTCCGTGGCATCCATGTAGTGCGACACTCCGGCGTAACGGTATTCGACAGCGTACTTGCTCAGCCAGTCCAGTTGCCGGCCGGGGTGGTCGGGGTCTTCGTATCTGATATGGTCAAAGAGACTATCCACCGCGGCCACGGCCCCTTGGGCTTCCGAGGCGGAGGTTTCCGGCAGGCTTTTAATTTCATCCCACAGCGTCGTCAAATCATGTCCATAGTTTCGGGGCAGGTTGTGGGTGGAGAGCCAGGCTTTCAATGCGTTTTCGACGGCCTGCTGGGCGCCGAATCCCAAAATCCTTTGGGGGCCGGATTGCCGCTCCAGCATATCGTTCACCTGGTAAAGCCATTCGTCAAGGGTTTGCAGACGGCGTACCGTTTCGGGCCAGTGGGCGGGGAAGTTATCCGGTTCCGGCGCGGGGTAATCAGGATTTTGCCGGCTCATCCATACTCCCTGGTTGCTCGCCTGGCCGGCGACGTGTTGGCTGGCTTGGCGGGCCCGGCTGAAGGCGCCGGCGGTCATGGCGACTACGTCCACGCCCAGATCCTGTTGGAGCGTCCGGAGACACTCGCGGGCGGCGAGCTTCGCTCTGATCTCCGGGCCGGCGGTGTTGGAGTCGTCGGTAATGACGATAAGGTCAATGTCGGAATTCGGCCGGTTGTCGCCTCTGGCGCGCGAGCCAAAGAGGATAACCTGCGCCGGCGCGACCGACTGCTGCACGGCGTCGGCCACGGTCAACGCCAGCGGGTCCGGGCGCGCGGGCCGGGAGACTTCCCCGGAGTTGTTGATACCGGCAGTCATTGCCTTTCCGTTAATCCGCGTGCCGATGGTCGGAAGCGCCGGCGACTATATCCCGCAGCCTGGCGACGGCCTCGGGTACGTCACGGGCGATGCTGGCCTTGTCCAGGGGTAGATGCTCGTGGCTATACACCGCCGCGCCGCCGAACTCGGTGAGGTAGCGGTGTTCCTCGCCCGGCATAGGGGATTCGGGAGGTATGATCCGGTGTTGTCGGATGAGTTCGGTGAGGATGCGCAGGTTGTGGCCGCTGCGTCCGCCGGTTGGGTATTCAAATCCGTGGGCGCCGAGAACCGCCTTGTAGGCGTTTTCCAGGGCATTCTGAGCGATGCGACCGAGTTGCTTGTCCGAAAAAGCGCTGATGATTCCGGACTGGGCCACAGCGGTCAGATCGTTAGCCGCATTCACGGCGTCGTTGATTTTCCCGTCAACGTCGTCCCAGTCTATCGCCTCTTCGGGTAATTCGGTGTGTTCCTGGGGCAAGATTGGAGCTCCTTGCCTGGCGATGGAGTTGGCGAGGTTGTTGCGGAGATGGCGACGGCTGGCGTACTCCTGCGCCGTCATGCAGATTACGTCGATGCCCGACGCTTCCGGCAGCTCCGCTTTTTGCAGCGTCGTGGCCCGGTCGCGCAGGGCTTCCAGCCACTCCTCCGGTGGTGGAGGGTCCTTGATAATCAGAACGTCGATGTCGGAATCGGGGCGGTGGTCGCCGCGGGCCCGGGAGCCGAACAGGATGGTCTGCTCGGGCGCGGCCATCCGGTGTACGGCGCGGGCTACGGCCAGGGCGCGGGCGTCGGCGGTGGTTTTTGGGGTCGTCATGGCCGGTTGCCCTTTGAGAGTTCGGCTTAATAAGAGGGTGTCTAAAAAGCCAACGTGCATTGCGAGCGGCAAATAGAAGCGTGGAGGAACGTTCCCCCTCACCCCAGCCCTCTCCCACCAGGGGAGAGGGGGTTTTTAGATACCCTCTTACGAAGCCAGGAAACCTTTGACCAGGCTGACGAATTCGTCGGTCTTTTCGATCTCCGGGCGGTGGCCGCAGCCGTCCAGGACATGCAGTTGGGAGCCGGGGATGGCGTCGTGGTACGCCTGCCCGGCCGAGACGGGAACGATGTTGTCCTCCCGGCCCCAGATGATCTGGGTGGGCACGCGCTTGAGCCGGTGGACCAGGTTGGGCAGGCCCAGGTAGTGCATATAGGGGCGCCAGCTGAGGCGGCAGGCTTCCTCCCGGGCCACGGCCCAGGCTTCGGCCAGTTCGGCGGAAGGTTCCTCGGGGCAGATGTCGCGGAACTCGGGGGTGTTGTCGGGATCGAGCACGCTGGTGGCGAGGTAGTCCTGGGCCACCACCAGGAACAAATCGAAAATCTCGCCGGTGGGAGGCCGGATGCCGGCCGGGGCGACCAGCACTACCTTGTTGAACTGGTCGGGGGACATGGCGGCCATCTCGGCGGCGAGCCAGCCGCCCAGGGAGAATCCCATGACGTTGACCGGCCCCAACGCGAGGTCGTCCAGGGCCTCCAGATACCAGCCGGCCAGGTCTCTCATGTTCATAATCCAGTCCAGCCGCCCGGTTTCGCTGAAGCCGGGATGGGTGGGGATGTGAACGGTGTAATCCGCAGCCAGGGCGTCGTGGTAGCGGAGTTGGACCTGGTGCCCGAACTCATCATGGAGCAGCAGCAGTGGGGCGCCGCTGCCGCCCTTGACCAGCCGCAAAGTGGTTCCCGCGACCTCTACGATTTCTTCAGTCCATGCCTGGGTGGCCGTCGCCATCTGCCGTATCCTCCTTGGTTAGTGAAAACAGCGGAGCCCGGGCTCTCGCTCCGGGGCAATGATAACACGGTGATGGAAGGTCAGAAGCAGGATTCACCGGATGGATAGGATGTACCGGATTAGTAACGTCCGCCGGTTTCCCAGGCCACGAGGCAGGGACGCGGGGGCTGCGTTCCCTGGACGCGCCAGACGCCGCCGGCATCCTGCAACGCGCTTTCCAGCGCCGGCTCCAGGCGGGCCATGGCCGCGGTTCCGGGGGCAACGTAGAGCTGGCGGGCGATGGTCTCGCGGGCCTGTTCGTAGCTGTCGAACTCCCGGCGCGGTTGCTCGGCCAGCTCGGTTACCTCGGGGCTGATGCCCAACTCGTCGAGGACCGGGAGAAACTGCGGCAGGGCGGGCAACGGGTGGCGTTTTTCGCCGTGGACCTGCTCCCACAACCCATAGACGTAGGAGAGCGGCGACGACCGGAACACGACGGCCAGGACCAGGCGCCGGGCGTGGCGGTCCAGCTTGCGGACGAAGGCTCCGATGTCCGCTATGACATAGACCACGTGGCTGCACAGCGCCACGTCGGCGGGTTCGACCGACGCCTCCAGCCAGCCGGACTCGACAATGGACACGTTTTCGATGCCGTATTCCTGGGCGGTTTCCCGCAGCACGGCGCCCATGCTGGGGGACGGCTCCACCGCCGTGACCGTTTCGCAGGTCAGCGCCAGGGGCAGGGCCAGCCGGCCGCCGCCGGCGCCCACGTCCAGCAGGGTTTCGCCCGGCCGCATCCGGGAACGCAGTTCTTCGACCACCGCATCGTCCGCGCGGTGTGGGTCGGCCTTGAACTGCGAGGCAAACCCGCTCCAGGTATCGGCGGGCCGGACGCCACGCATCCGGTCCGATTGCTCATGTTCCACCCGGACCATTTCGCCCCAGGTTTCGATTGCGCTCATGAAAATCTCCCCAAGGTAGCGTTCCGTTTTAGGTGGTTTAATTTGGCAAAATCAGTTGCCCGTGCGTGTAGGGGCGAATAATTATTCGCCCCTACGAAGGGAAACCGCCTAAATTACAACGCTACCTACGATGAATAGCAGATTGAATAGGCCCGTGCGGTTATGTACCATATCCCGCGCAAAAACGGAAAGGCCGGGAAGGAGAGTGATGAAACGGAATTTGATGCGACACGGTGCGCTGTTGACGAGCGCGCTGACCGGGCTGGGCCTGCTGGCCGTGGTCGCGCTGATTTTCGCGCCGTCGCTCGCCCTGGGACAGGGCAGCGCGCCGGACGCCCCCACCGGGCTGGCCGCCACCGCCGGCGACGGGGAAATTACCCTGTCCTGGAACGACCCCGGCGATTCCTCCATCACCCGCTACGAGTACAACGTCAACCACAACGCCACCTCCACGGGCAACCTCAGCGGCTGGAGCGACTGGACGGCCATCCCCGACAGCGGCCCGTCCACCACGTCGCACACCTTCGCCGGCCTCGCCAACGGCCGGGAGTACCGCTACCACCTGCGCGCGGTCAACGCCAACGGCCCCAGCGTCGGCGCGCCCGCATCCGGCCCGCCCTGGTTCGCCGCCGCCACGCCCAGGGCTGCCGCCACCATCACGGTAACCGCTATTACGGCGACCACGGCCACCGTAGCCATCGCCAACCACAGCGGCGCTTGGCGCTACCGGGTCGCCGTACAGAACGGCAGCGACGGCGCGACGGCGTACAACGGAGACGGCGACGGCGGAATCTGCGTCGGCCCGGTGTCGGGTTCGCAGACCACCATCACCGGCCTGGAACCCAACTCGCAGTACACCGTCAGCGCCTACGCCAAGGCTGACGGCTGCGACGGCGGGGCCGCGGCGCAAGGACAATTCACCACCGCCCAAGGCTCGCCGCCGGCCGCGCCCGGCAGCGTTACCCTGACCCGAACCGGCGAAGGGTTCCGGGGCAAGGGCACGCTTACCGCCGATTGGCCGGCCGTTACCGGGGCGACCAAGTACCATATCAACTACACCGCCGACAAAGGGCGCACCTGGACGCCGGTCGCCGCCGAACATACCACCAACAGCATCACCTTCGACATCTGGAATGGTTATACCTACTACGTCCGTGTGAGCGCCGGCAACGCCAACGGCTGGAGCGGCTGGACCAGTTCCGCCGAGTCTGCCCCCATCCCGGCGCCGCTGCCGCCCCACATTCTGCCCGGGCCCGAATCGGTCACGGTGACCCGCCGCGACGGAACCGTCATCGCCACCTGGCCCGCCGTTGACGGCGCCCTCAAGTACCAGATCGAGTACTCCGACGACCTGCGGGGGTTCAACTATTACCTCGTCTCCGACAAGCACACTTCCACCCGGATCAGCTTTGACGCCGACAATTCGAAACCCTACACCGTGGCGGTGCGGGCCGGCAAATCGGACAATTACTACAGCTTCGGCCCCCGCACCTACTCGGCGCGGGCCGAGCCTTTCCGACCGCGCCCGCTCACGGCAAGCAACCTTGACCTGGCTCCGGAGCGCGGGGCGGAAACCGGCCAATACTTTGCCAATAACCACGCGTCCGCTACCGCTTTCACCACCGGCGGCGTGGCCAGCGGCTACAACCTTCACAGCGTGGCCCTGGACATCTACGCCCTGGCCGGCGCGCCCACGGGCTTTACGGCGGCCATCCACGCGGCCGACGGCGACGGCAACCCGGCGGCGTCCGCAACCTACACCCTGTCCGGCGACGCTCCGGCCGCCGCCGGCCGGCACACCTTCACCTGCGCCAACGTTTGCCGGCTGTCCGCCGACACGACGTACTTCCTGGTGGTATCGGCCACCGGCGCCTCGGCCGGCGCCAACTACTATGATCTGGACGTTACGGGTTCCGCCGACCAGACCGTCGCCGGCAACGGCGCCGGCTGGAGCATCGCGGACGGGATGCAGCGCAAGACCAACAACGGCGGCTGGAGCAGCCACCAGGTCGGCCGCGCGGCGGCGGCGATACAGTTCAACGTGTCGGCCACGGTGGCCGCCGGCCTTGCCGCGTCCGGCGTAACCGCAACCACGACCACGCTCACGCTGTCCAATTATGACCACGCGTGGTGGTACCAACGCACCAGCCCCACCGGCGACGACACCTGCCACAGCGTAGCCGCCGGCACGGATAACGACGCCCTGACCGGCCTGGCGGGGGTGTACACCTACAAGGCATACGACGTTCCCGGCTGCGACAGCGCGGACGAAATCGCCTCGGTGTCGTTCACCACCCGTGGCACCCACGACAGCAGCAAGGACTTTCATACCTATAGCTCACAGTTCGGCATCTGGTCGGACGGCGCGACGATGTATGTACAGACGTATGTGGGGTTCCCAATCAACGAAGCCGGCATCGGGGCATTCGACTTGGCCACGAAGAGCAGAGATGACAGCAAGGACTTCCCCCTGCACGCAGACAATCATCCAGCAACTGGCCTCTGGTCGGACGGCACGACGATGTGGGTGGGGAAATACCTGGGCGGCGATAAGCTCTACGCCTACAACGTTGCCATGAAGGGGCGCGACGCGAGCAAAGACTTCAGCCTGCACGCCGACAATGACGACGCGTCCGGCCTCTGGTCGGACGGCACGACGCTATGGGTGGCGGACTTTACCGACCGCAAACTTTACGCCTACAACCTTTCGGACGCCTCTCGCGTTCCATCCGAGGACTTCAACACCCTGTCTGACGCCGGCAACCATGCTCCCTATGGTATGTGGTCGGACGGCGTGACGATGTGGGTGCCGGACTTCAGTGACGGCAAGGTGTACGCCTACAAGAGGTCGGACAAGTCCCACGACGCCGCCAAAGACTATGAATTGGCTACAGTCAACGAGGAGCCTGTCGGCCTCTGGTCCGACGGTGTTACGATGTACGTTGCGGACCGAGATGACAGCAAAATCTACGCCTACTACTCCATGGACTCCGGCGCGAAGCTGAGCGCGCACTACGTCAAGGCAACCACCGCCATGCTGTACGTGGGCGGCCACCTCGATACGTGGTGGTACCAGCGCACCGCGCCCAGCGGCGACGCCACCTGCCAAAGCGTAGCGGCGGGCACGAAGTCGGCCAGCCTGAGCAGCCTCACCGCCAGCACAACCTACACCTACAAAGCCTACGACAAGGCCAACTGCAACAGCGCGGACGAGCTGGCGACGGCAACGTTCAGCACGCCGTCGTCGTAAGCGGGGGTGTCGTCAGCATCAGGATGTACGGGATTTGAGGATTTTCAAGATTGGGCCATTCTCCCACCCATGGCGAACCTGTCGAACCACCCAATCCTTGATAGGACTTACGCACTTGAACCTGTCATTGCGAGCGCAGCGCGGCAATCTCGTAGCGCGAGCCGACGCCCAACTGCGTAAGTCCTAACCATATCACAATAGCATAGCGGCGATTTGCGAATCCCTGAACCAACGCCCCGCCGTAAATCCCGCTGCTCCTGAAAACAACCGAGTGATAGATTTGGCACGTTCCGGCGCCATCCGCCATCATTATGGAATGGTGATTGGTGCGGTTGCGCCGGTGAACACCGTTCCGACGCAGCGCAACATCGGCTTCATTGACGGGTTGAGAGCCGGACGCATAACATCGAAGGCAAACATGAGCGAACGGAAGGGGGGCAATGGTCATGGCTATCGGAAGCGACTGGCGAGCGGAAGCGCCGGACTTGATTCGGACGGAACTAGAGAAAAGGCTCCCCAGCGAATGTAAAATCATTGATGCTGAACCCGGTTCATTTTTCTACGAGGGGGAGGAAATTCGCTACGTGACCGTGATCTTCAAAGGACTCCACCCCTGTGAAGACAGCCGGCGGCTCACCCAAATCGAATTCGACATCCGCGATATGCTGGAGGAGCGAGGTTTCGACCCTGTGCCCTCCTTCGACTTCCTGCGGGAAGGTACGACGGTCGGATGACCAGCGCGCGCCTAACTCCCAACGTGAGCGCGCCGGTGCCATTGGATTGGCGGGACCTCATCGCCAGCGCGCGCCGCAGCATAGCCAGCCAACAGCCGGAGTCCCGGGCCGCCAACCACCGGGCAGTCAGCACGGCCTACTACGCCGCTTACGACGCGCTGTGCCAGAGCAACGCTTCGGTCCTGGTTCCAAACGTGACCGACCAGGCCGGCGTTGACGCCTGGGTGCGAGTGTATCGGGGTTCCTCCCACGGGCACGCTGTCGGCAACTTGTTACGCCACCGCGTATCGCTGTCGTCGGACGGCCAAGGTTTCGCAGGAGCCTTGAACTCCCTGTACCGAGCCAGGATTAAGGCGGACTACAGCCCTATGACCGTCTTTGACCGGCAGGCCGCCGAGCATCGCCTAACCCAGGCGGAAGAAGCCATCGAAAAGCTCATGAATCTGCCCCAGCCGGAGCGAGTCGCCATTGCCACCATCACGCTGCTGCGCGACCGCTAACGGCAACGACGGACAGCGCTTCGTACACCGGCGAGGCTTACGGCAAGAGCGGCAGCAACAGCGCGGACGGGCCGGCGACGGCGGCGTTCACGACGCCGGCGTCGTAAGCGGGTATAATGCGGCCCATGCCGCGCAATCGCCGCTATCGTTGAGGTGCAGCAGCCATGACCACCGCCAAGCCCAAAACCCGCACGCCCTTCCGCCTGCCCGACCCGCCGGAGAAGCATCCTGACGACAAGATGACCAGCTCCAAGCACCTCTCCGAAACCGGCCAGCACCACCACCTCGCCCAACACCTGGGCAACCCCGATACCACTTTGGTCACCGCCGACCGCTACGTAGTAGTCCGGCCCACCCGCAACATGGCCGGCAGCCACTACCCCGACCTGCTGGTGGCCTTTGACGTGAACCCCGCGCTGTACGAAGCCAACAACGGCTACATCATCTCGGAGCAGGGCAAACCGCCGGACTTCGTGCTGGAAATAGCATCCCGCCATACCGGGCATATTGACATTGGCGAGAAGCGGGCGGCTTACGCTGCGATAAGGATTGGAGAATACTGGCGGTTTGACGAGACGGGGCAGTACCACCGGGCGCGGTTGGCCGGGGATAGGTTGGTGGGCGACCAGTACGAAGCCATCCCCATAGACGAGTTGTCGGCGGAGGCGCTACAGGGATACAGTGATGCGTTGAACCTGTATTTGCGCTGGGAGCGCGGAACGCTGGGGTTGTACAACCCGGCCACGGGGCTGCACATCGCCACCTTCGCCAGCGAAAGGGCGCGGGCCGACGCTGCTGAGGCCAGGGCCGGCGCTGCCGAGGTCAGGGCCGGCGCTGCCGAAGCCGAGCGCCTGGCCGCAGCAGCCCGCATTGGTCAACTGGAGGCGGAGCTCCGGCGGCTGCGCGGGCAGTGACAGAGCGGATTGCCCGTGCGCTGGGGAACTGCATTGACATTGCCCGGCCCCATGGGTAGCATTGCTGCAACGGCGCCGGCCATTCCCGGTCGGTCGGCGCTGCCTTTCCGTTGAGCTACCGGCAACCAACAAGGAGGCCACCGTTATGTTCGTGCGGCGCGACCTTACCGACACCGTTACCACCCGCGAAGGCAATATGCACTTCGTCAAGCAGGGCGCCGGCTACCCGCTGGTCATGCTCCATCCCCTGGGCACGTCCACCTGGGCCTGGAGCAGCGTGATCGACGCCTTCAGCCAGCATTACACCTGCTACGCCTTCGATATGCTGGGACACGGCGAGTCCGACAAGCCCACCCGTCACTTCAATATCCCCGACTATGCCCAGGCCCTGGACGACGCCTGCCAGATTTTGAACATCCACCGCGGGCACTACGTGGGCAACTCCGTGGGCGCGGTGCTGGCCACCGAGATGGCCTCTTCCTTCCCCGACCGGCTGGACAAGCTGGTGCTGGTGGGCGCGCCGGTGTGGGACGCGCGCACCGCTACGGAGCGCATCGCCGAGGCGGCCGCCGGCTATGACGACGATGGCCTGCCCGTTCCGCGCACCATGGAACAGGCGAAAGAATCGACCACCTTCGCCGAACCCCGGCAGGAATGGATCGACGCCAACAACGGGACCCGAGCCCAGGCCGGCGCCTGGGTCAAGAAACTGCACGAATCGCTGGCGTGGTACGATATTATGACGCGCCTGCCCCGGGTGAACGCCCGGGAGACCCTGGTGCTCTACGGAGAGGTTGACCGCCTGCGCGACGGCGAGGAACTGCTGCACAACAACATCGTCCGCGCCCGCAAGCACATCATGCCCGGCGTGGGGCACATTCCTCAGATTGAGGACCCGGAAGGGTTTGTGGACGCGGTGTTGGCCTTCCTGAAGCCGGAGTCCTGACGCTAAAATCGCCCAAACCCGTCGCGACGCCTCTTGGCGGTTCCGGGCGGTCAAGGCTAGGGTGGTAGCCGACGGCATTCACAATCCCGATTGCCGTCGGCTGAAATATCTCACGTCAACAAACAACAGCCCATGTCTTCCATTTTCGTCAGAGCGCGCAACCGCGGCCACCGGCTGCTCCACACCGCCGAACGGCCGGTGGATGGCGTTCCGCCTTCTTTGGTCGTAGTAGGGGTTGGCACGGCTGGCGTCAGGCGAGCTCTCCTGTTTTGCCAGCGCATGACCGAGCTGTCAGCGGCGGACCGGATCCAGACCGCCGTGTTCTACGATTGCAATGAGGTGACCGTAGCCCACGTCCAGAAACGGATGCGGAAGGTATTCGGCGCCACCAGGAACAGCGGGGGCATCCAGTTGCTGTTTCCCAATTATGTACCGCTGGCCAATGGGTTCATGCGCGACCCCAAGAAGTTTCTGGAATATGAGGGTCCCTTGGAACGCGACATGGACACCATCGTCAACCAGGTGATGCTGCACTCGGAACGCTGCGGACGGGCTCCGGAAGCGATAATCGAGTTCATGAGCTTCTCGGGCCACGCCGTTCTGGGCGCGCGCTTCTACCAGAAGATGCAAACCGCCTTCCCCGCCGCCGTCATGCTGCCCGTCATTATGCTGCCCAAAGACCACGCTTCCGAAGAGTGGACGCGGCGCTATCTGTGGGAGCAATACGAAGACCTGCTGGGCGGCGCCAATTGCCTGGTGACCACCCAATCACCCGGGAGTTCCGCAGATGCCGACGTCCGGCTGGCCACGGGCCTGGCGGGTTTCGAGGTCGCTGAATTCGGAGAAGACGACGGCGCCGCCAATAGCCAGCTGTGCGTCACCTTCCGCCGGCTGGTGCCGGCTTCCGGTGGCTGGTTGGGGATGGCCACGGTGAAGCGCAGGATGCCGGTGACGCGGAAGTTCAAGTGGTTGGGGTTCCCTCCCTGGTGGCGGGAATACGCCGCCCTGGGACCGGACGACGAGCTGTCCATGTCCCTGGGGAACGCTATCTGGTCCACCCTGGACCCGGCGGCGCAGCTGGCCGAGGGCGTGCATACTCATGGCGAAGTTCCCCAGGAGATGGTGGTTGCCCTGCCGGTTCATGCGGATGAGTTGGAGCCGGTGGCGTCCAATGCCGCCGAAGTCCTCCAGCGCAGCAACATCTTCGAGCGATTTCCCAACATGGATATTGCGTTCACCACCGCCCGGTTCAATGAAGGGCTGACCCAGGAACCCTATATGCACGCAACGCGCATTTATCCCATTCGGGGTGAGTTGAGCCCGGTCATCGATATCTTGCGCGCCGACGTTACTCAGGGGGAAAGGACGAGGCCGGCATCTGTGGAGACCGGGTTCGGCTCGTACTACCATCTGCCCGGCGCGGCGACAGCGCTGCGGCCGGCGCCGGCGGACGATGGCAACGAGGATCAGGATGGAGAGGAAGACGACTGGCGCCAAAACGTGCGATATTTCTGATCCGGGTGTGCTGATTCCGAGAATCAGCAACGTGGGAACTCATTTGACGCCTGTTGATCGCATCTGGTATATTTTATGTGATACAGCCATGCAAGAACGACGTGCGGCATGTTTAACATAATATACCAAAAATAGATCATTCACGAAACAAACCTTGTCTAATCTGGAAACTGGGTCGCCCTGACTAAAACGGACTACCACCGCAGGAATAGTTCCGCCCAGACTGCATAAGGGGGTCGGATACAGCCATGCCACCAAGAAATCAAAATCGCACCTTTCACATACGGCGCAACAACCCACACCGGTTGGGTACCCATGATGACCTGTCTCGAGACGGCACTCCACCGCCTATCGTTTCGGTAGCGGTGGGAACTGCCGGCTACAAGCGCAGCTGGCGGTGGGCAAAGCGGATGGGTGAAGCGGGAGTGTTGGATCGGGTGCAGAGCCTGACGATGTATGACTGCAATCAGGGCACCATCGATTCCATCGATGCGGAAACCCGGGCGATGCGTCGAGTGCGGGGCGGTCAGCTGCCGGTAGTAGTGCCTGGCTTCCTGCCTAAAGTTGACGGCTTCCTCCGTGACCCCAACGCCTATAAGGACTTCTTTGGTCTCATCCATAGAGACATGGAGCGTATGGTGGATACCATCGCCCGGCGAGCGGAAGAAGTGGGTTCGCCGCCGCAGCTCATCCTGGAATGGCTGGGATTCGGCGGTCATGCCAAACTGGGCGGCGTCTTGCACAGGATGCTCATGGACCGCTTCCCGGAGGCCACCTACCTGCCCATCGTGCTGACTCCCAGCGAAGCGGTGTTGAAGGAAAATATGCGCCGGGAAACCTGGGGCGCTTACGAAGAAACCATCGGCACCCGAGTGGTGTACGATAGCCAGGGTCGGGAAGAAATTCAACGGCATCCGGCCCTGATCACCGACAACAGCCTGTCCCTCAATTTCGAGAGGCTTGACGACAAACTTGCCATCGCCCTCGCTTCCATGGAAGCCGGTATGCGTTACCAGGTTGACGCCGGGTCCATGGCCGAAACCGTCAACAGTTTCGGGGACTACTCCAACGGCTGGTTCGGAGTTCGTGTGCTGAACCGCCGCGTGGACATCGCCGACACCCGCCAGGGTTCCCGGTTGTTCGGGCCTTTCCGCGGCCGGGAGATTGTGGTGGTCAACGATAGCGCCAAGCAGTTGCCCTTCGCCATCAAGTCCGCGATGTGGGACATCCTGGATCCAAAGCGGACTGACCTGCAATTGGCCAAGCACGGCTTTGTGGAAGGCGATTCGGTGATGCGCATGGTCATCACCCTGCCGGTGGAACCCGCCGGCCTGAAGGACATTGAATCAGACGTGCAGGATCAGATGGCCCGTGAAGAGTTCAACATGGCCTATCCCAACCTGATGTGGTCCTTCGCTTCCGCCAATTTCCAGCAGTCGCCGGACGACCGCCATATGCACGTTGCCCTGTTCTACCCACTACAGACGGTCAACATCCCCAGCATTACCGACATCATGGGCGAAGAGAGCATGGCCATGCAGATGCCGGGAGATCTGACCTACGCCGGCTTCGGTTCCCGGTACTTCATGCCCGGGACGAACGGGCACGACAGTGAATCGCAGTACGGGTACGTCTCCCGCGGCCAGCAAATCAGGATTGAACGGGAGCGCAGCCGCGCGGCCGTCAGGGATCAGCAACTCGGCAACGGGTACGGCAACGGCGCCAGCGGCGACTACCGCCGTTAGCGAGTACCCGGGCAGCCGCGAAACGGTAGGGGCGGGTTTCAAAACCCGCCCCTACGCTATGGCCGCTCATGCTCATCTCTTCAGCCAACCTGCTCCCCGACGACGCGGCGGCTTTCGTTCGTCTGGCGGTGCTGTGCGCCATATCCGCGGCGGTCGCCATCAGCGTCAACGGATGGTTCCAGGCGCTGCTGGCGACGGTTTTCGGCGACCCGGCGCCCCGGGCCCAAGGCCGGCTGTTGGGCAACCCCCTGCGCCATCTGGACCCGGTGGGAACAATCCTGGCCGTGGTGTCCGGCCTGGGTTGGGGGCGACCACCGCCCGGCCCGCCCGGACGGCAGGGACGCTGGCCGTCGGTGGCGATCTCCGCCGCCGGCCCGTTGGGGAATATCACCGTGGCCTTTCTCCTGGCCGCCCCCGTCAAGGCTGGCCTGTTGACCTGGACCTACCCATCGCCCGACGGGTTGAACCTGGTGATGACCGGCGGTCTGCGTTCCGGCCTCTCTGACGTCGTGGGCTTGCTGGTCATTTATAACCTGTTGCAGGCGGCGTTCCACCTGCTGCCCCTGGCTCCGCTGGCCGGGTACCGGGTACTGGCGGCGCTGCTGCCGCCGGGGGCGGCGGAGACGCACCAGCGGTTCCAGCGGTTCGCCCCGGTGCTGCTGATCGTGCTGGTGGCGTCGGATTACGTGTTGCGGCCGGGCATCCTGTGGGCCACCATCCTGCCGCTGGCCAACTGGCTGGCGAGGATTGCCACCGGGTACTGAAGTTTCAGCAGGAGCAGAGTTGCAGGGGCGAATGATTATTCGCCCCTACGTGGTTGGTCCGAACCGCTCGGTGCGTATGGCGGCTTCGGGCACTCCGACTCTCAACAAGGCGTCGGCGGCGGCTTCCACGAACCCGGTAGGGCCGCAGGCATAGCACAGGGGCGCGGCGCTGGCGCCGTTGAGCATGGCCAGCGCATCAATACATTCGCGGAGCATAGCCGCGTCTGCACGGCGCGCATAGCCCGTCCAACCCGGCGGCGGCCGGCGGGTCAGGGCATACTGAACCGAAATCGCGGGGCAGCGTTCCGCCGCGTCGTCCAGCCACTTTTTGTAGATGATGTCCTCAGGAGACCGCGCCGAGTACAGCAGCAACGCCGGCAGGTTCGAGGCTACCGTTTCCCGGTGGGCCAGTATGGACCGGAGGGGAACAATGCCCGAGCCGCCGGCCAGCAGCAGCAGGGGGCCGCCCAGCTCCGGCCCCCAGGTGAACGGCCCGCCGATGGGGCCGCGCACCTCCAGTTGGTCGCCGGGCTGGACCACCTCGTGGAAGTACGGCGACACCTCGCCGTCGGGGATCAGCTCCACCGTGAGGTCAATGCAGTTCCCATCGGATGGCGGAGACGCCACCGAGTAGGAACGCTGGGCCTGATAGCCGTCGGGAGCGGTCAGCCGGACGTCGTAGTGCTGTCCGGCGCGGAAGGGACGCGGCTCCGCAAGGCGCAGGGTGAAGGTTCGGGCGCGGTAGGTCTCGACTACTACCCGCCGGACGGTGGCGGTCTGCCAGGGAGTTGGGGAGGTCAACGTTGACATTTCACCGTCATTCCCGCGAAAGCGGGAATCCAGAGAGTATAAGATAGAGTCAACGTTCCTCTTGCAGAGGCTTCTCTGGGTTCCTGCTTTCGCAGGAACGACGGGATAATTTTCCAAATGTCAACACGCCCTAATCCTCACGCATACCCGCTTTGTCATTGCGAGCGCAGCGTGGCAATCTCGTCAGCGGAGCAAGGGCTTGTTGTGAACAGCCGTCAATACCACAACGGGATTGCCGCGAATGCCTGGCGGCATTCTCGCAATGACAGATGTGGAAAGTGGGTATGCGTGAAGCCCTAATCGCCCCAATAACGCTGTTCCTTCCACGGATCGCCGTACATGTGGTAGCCGTACTGCTCCCAGAAGCCGGGCTGGTCCTGGGGCATGAACTGGATGCCGCGCAGCCACTTGGCAGACTTCCAGAAGTAGAGATGCGGCACTACCAACCGGGCCGGGCCGCCGTGTTCGGGAGCGATGGGCTTCCCGTCAAACTCAAAGGCTACCATGCCACGGCCGTCCACCACGTCCCACGTGGGCAGGTTGGTGGTGTAGCCGCCGTAGGAAAAGGCCATGACGTAGGGCGCCGGGTCGGCGACGCCGGCGGCGGCCAGCAGGTCGTCGATGGTGACCCCCTTCCAGGTGGTATCCAGCTTGCTCCACTTGGTGACGCAGTGGATGTCGGTGTGGATTTCGGTTTCGGGCAGGGCGCGGAACTGCTCCCAATTCCATTGGGACAGGGGTTCGCCATCCACGCCGACCAGGGTGAAGGTCCATTGTTCCAGGGGAACCCGCTGGGTGGGCCCGGCGGTCAATACCGGAAACCCCCGCTCCAGGTACTGGCCGGGCGGTATGGGGCGGGGCGGCGTTTCGCGGCGGCGTCCGAAAAATCCTCGGGTGACCATGGGCAATACTCCTGGGCAAGGGCCGGATCTGTCTGTGAGGGTATAAAAATCGAATCAGCCTGTCAAATGCCGTCAACACCCCCGGTCTTCACGCGTACCCAATTTGTCATTGCGAGCGCAGCGTGGCAATCTCGTCAGCGCGGCAAGGGCTTGTTTTGAACAGCCGTCAATACCTCAACGAGATTGCCACGAATGCTTGGCGGCATTCTCGCAATGACAGATGTGTAAGTGGGTAAGCGTGAGCCTCCGGGTCTATCCCGCGCCACCCCGACCCTTTACAATGGCGCGGTGAAACGGGTGACGGCACAGTGAAAAGGAGCGTGAATCATGGCGGCGCCGATTAATGACTGGCTGGCCCAGACCGTGGAGCCGGCCCTGGAGCCGGAACTACCCATCTGCGACCCGCATCATCATCTGTGGGACGGGCGCGCCGACCGGGTGGAGCCGCGCTATATGCTGGACGAGCTGCTGGCCGACACCGGCAGCGGGCACAACATCGTGTCCACCGTGTTCGTGGAGGCCCGGTCGATGTACCGGCCCGAACCGGACAACCCCATGCGCACCGTGGGCGAGGTGGAGTTCGTGCAGGGCATCGCGGCGCAGTCGGCCAGCGGGATGTACGGCGACACCCGGGCCGCCCGCGGCATCGTCGGCCACGCCAACCTGCACCTGGGGGCCGACGTGCGGCCCGTGCTGGAAGCCTTGCAGGCGGCCAGTCCTAACCGCTTCAGCGGCATTCGCCACGGCGTGAGCTGGGACCCGCATCCCGAAGTGCCCAATCCCGGCGCGTATCCCCAGCCCAACCAGCTGGCCAGCGCGGACTACCGGGCCGGGGCGCGGATACTGGCGGAGCTGGGAATGTCCCTGGACGTGTCCCTGCTGCATCCGCAGTTGCCGGAGTTGGCCGACTTCGCCCAGGCCGTGCCCGGCCTGACCATCGTGCTCAACCACGTGGGCGGACTGATCCGCGTCGGCCCCTATGCCAACAATCCCGACGAGGTGATGGCCAACTGGCGCAGCGGCATCGACGCCGCGGCCGCCGCGCCCAACGTGGTGATGAAGCTGGGCGGCGTCGGTATGCCCCGCCTGGGCTACGACTTCCACACCCGACAGGTTCCCATCGGCTCGGAGGAGTTAGCGGCGGCCATAGATCCGGTGATGCGCTACTGCATCGAGCGGTTCGGGCCGAGCCGCTGTATGTTCGAGAGCAACTTCCCGGTGGACAAGGAGTCGTTCTCGTATGGGGTGATGTGGAACGCCTTCAAGCGGATGTCGGCGGACTTTTCGCCATCGGAGCGGGCGGAAATGTTCCACGGGTGCGCGGCGCGGGCGTATCGACTGGCCGAGAGCTAGACGGGGGCAGACACCATGGCCAGTAAAGAAATGAATGCTGCGGAACACGCGGAAACCGCCCGGGGTTTTCTGGCAGCCTCCGACCGGGAGTTTGCCGCCGGCGACCACCGGCAAGGCTCGGAGAAGCTCTACGGCGCGGCTACGCAGGCGATAATCGCCATTTGCCAACAACGCGGCTGGCGCTACAAGAGCCACCGGGCGATGCAGCAGGCCGTTACCGCCCTTTCTCGGGAATACAATGAGCCGCTCCTTATCGGCGGATACTCCGCCGCCAATCGGTTCCACGAGAACTTTTTCCACGACCACCTGGAAGATTACGAGATTGAAAGCGAGCGCCCCGCAGTGCGCCATTTTGTAAATCAGTTACTGGCGCTTTTGGACGGTGAGTAAAGACGGTTGCTGAAACAAGTGGTAATCGAGCACAAGGAGCACTATCGTGAAACTGGTCAAAGCAACGATTATTGCGCTGCTTATGGTTGCGCTTATGTTGGGGGGAGCAACAACTGCCTCAGCTCAGACTGCACTGCCGGCGCCGACTAACGTGGCGGCGGCCAATGGGGTCAATCCTGGTGAAGTCAACCTGACTTGGGATGCTGTCGCCGGCGCAAATTACTACCGCATCGGCTGGGTTGCCTACGCGGACTACCAGGCGGCAACGGCAGCCGGTCGGGACTGGCTGGAAGCATTCGCATTTGTGGATGTGGCTAACCGAGGCCAGACTGCGCACACGGTGACCCGGCTGACCCCGGGTGCCTTCTATGCTTTCATAGTCGCCAGCAATGACCAGCGTTATGGCGCACCGCAGTGGTCAGAGTGGGCTACGTTGACGCTAAAAGCCGATACAGCGGCTCCTGATGTCAGCCAGCCTACTCCGACTACCGGCGAGACAACGCTGATAATACCGTCACCACCGGATAGCGACTGTTACGTAGGGTTGCAGATGAGACCGGGTGATAGTTGCAATTGGCCACATCATAAGGACGTGAACGTCTCCAACGGGACGTGGTCGATCTCCAACGGCGGCGACTATCACGGGCAGCCGATCTGGGTTCAGGTTGAAGGGGATATTTTGGTGACATCTGCTGGCCGAGATACTGTTTCTTACAGCATCGGCTTGGTAGTCGGGGGCACGACCAGATATCGATTCTCTGCGGACCGGAGCGAAGGCAATGTCTGGACTGTAACCAAGGTCAACGAGCCATTTCAAGTGTGAGACTCATGCGCGTATCAGCCGATGAGGTTCGCGATACGAAGCATGGAACAGGGACGGATGACCATCCGCCCCTGCATTGACCACAATGCGCTTCCCGACTGTAACCGGGCAGGTGGCGCTTATCAGGAGGTTGGGTTTGGCTATGGACCCGCAGCGCTTTCCGCCGGAGTTCTTCCAGCGGATGGACGAAAGCAACGACGCCGAGTTTTACACCATGCCCCGCTTGGTGGTACATATAGACGACGGGGCCATCGTGGCGGTGGGCCGGCTGTTCCGGCAGTTGATACCGGAGCACGCCGAGGTGCTGGACCTGATGAGCAGCTGGCGCACCCACTGGCCGGAGGAGCATCCCCGGCAGCGCATAGTTGGCCTAGGGATGAACGCCACGGAGATGGCGGACAACCCACAGCTGAACGAGTACCTGCTGAAGGACATCAACGTGGACCCGTCGCTGCCCTTTGCGGACGAGTCATTCGACGCGGTGGTGATCACGGTGTCGGTGCAATACCTGACGCAGCCGGTGGTGGTGTTCGCCGAGGTGTCGCGGATCCTGCGTCCCGGCGGGGTGTTCATTGTGACCTTTTCCAACCGCTGCTTCCCCACCAAGGCGGTGCAGGTGTGGCGTTCCACCAACGACGAGGACCACATCGAGCTGGTGGGGCAGTATATGCTCCACGCCGGGGGGTTCAACGGCGTGCGCGGCGGTCTGGCCAACCCGGACATGGCGCCGCCGGGGGACCCGCTGTTTGCGGTGTACGCCTACAAGGAAACCGGCGGCGAGGGCGAGGGAAACGCGGGGCAGTGATACACTGGAATGGAGATTTACAGAGGTATCGCGATGAGCGGCGTTTTCGTCTATTTGGACAACTCGAACATTTTCCACGCAGCGCAAGACTTGGCGGAAGAACGTAACGGCGACATGAATGCTCGCTATCGCGTGCGCATCCACTTTGAAAACTTGCTGCGACTGGCACACGCTGACCGTCCGCTGACCAAGGCTCTGGCTGCGGGTTCGATTCCGCCGGCTCTGAGTATGCTGTGGAACCGGTTGCGTCGGACGGGCGTGGAAGTCCACCTGTACGACCGGGGAGAACCCACACGTGGGGAGCAGGAAACTCCCGACCAATGGCTACAGTTGCGTATGTTGGAAGACATGGTGGATTACATAGACAATCCCGGCACTGTGGCGCTGCTGACCGGAGACGGCGCCGGCTACAACGAGGGACGCGGTTTTCACCGGACGCTGGAACGTATGAACCGGCTGAACTGGCGAGTTGAGTTGTTGTCGTGGGAACACTCTACGAACCAGCGGATGCTGGAGTGGGTGGAAGACAACGGCGTTTTCGTTCCCTTGGACAATTATTATGACGCCATCACTTACACGACCACGCCCCGCATCGGGCAGGAACCAGCGCCGGCGCGGGACGAGACGGAACTGGATCTGTCAAACCGGCCCGCTGTATGACGGCGGCGCAAGGTTCTGCCGCGTTCAAGAAGGCGTCTGGCGGTAGCGGTTAACGATGGGCAGGCGGCGGTCTTTGCCGAAGGCGCGGGGGGTGATTTTGACGCCGGGGGGGGCCTGGCGGCGTTTGTATTCGTTGCGGTCAACGAAGGCCATCACCTGCCGCACCCAATCGGGCTGATGGCCCATGGCGACCATCTCGGCGTAGCCGTAGTCGTCTTCCACGTAGGCTTTGATGATGGGATCCAGCAGGTCGTAGGGCGGCAGGGTGTCCTGGTCAGTCTGGTTGGGGCGCAGTTCGGCGCTGGGCGGCTTGTCCAGCACGGCTTGGGGGATGAGCGGCCGCCGGTTGCCCGACGCATCGGGATGGGTGCGAGCGTTGCGCCAGCGGCACAGCTCGTACACCAGCGTCTTGGGCACGTCTTTAAGCACGGCGAACCCGCCGGCCATGTCGCCGTACAGCGTGGCGTAGCCCATGGCCATCTCGCTCTTGTTGCCGGTGGTGAGCACCAGCCAGCCGAACTTGTTGGAAATGGTCATCAGCACGTTGCCCCGGATGCGGGCCTGCACGTTCTCCTCGGCGACGTTGGCCTCGGCTCCGGCGAAGTGGTCGGCCAGCATTTCGGTGAAGGCCAGGTGCGCCGGCTCAATGGGGATGCGCCAGAGGCTGATGCCCAGGTTGTCGGCTAACTCCTGCGAGTCGCCGACGCTGCCCTCGGAGGAATAGCGGGAGGGCATGGTGACGCCGACTACGTTCTCCGCGCCCAGGGCGTCCACGGCCACGGTGGCGGTAAGGGCGGAGTCGATGCCGCCGGAGAGGCCCACCAGCGTCCGGGCGAAACCCGATTTGCGGACGTAATCGCGGGTACCCACCACCAGGGCCTGGTACACTTCTTCGGTTTCGTCCAGCGTCCGGCAGAGAGCGGGCGGTGGCGACGGCTTGCGGTCGGTCAGGTGATGATCCGACACCCTGGTTACGCGGGCCGGGCCGACTTCGCTTAAAATCTGCGGGTTCTCCTTGCGGGCGAGGGGGGCGCGGAGCCGCTGCCGAAATACCGCGTCCACGTCCAGGTCGGCCACGATGAGGCGGTCTTCAAAGGCCGGCCCCCGGGCGATAATCGCTCCGTCGGGGGAACAGATGATGCTGGCGCCGTCGAACACCAGCTCGTCCTGGCCGCCCACGGTGTTGAGATAGGCCACGAACACGCCGTGATCGGCGGCGCGGGTGGAAATCATGCGCTCGCGCTGGCCGGCCTTGCCGGCGTGGAAAGGCGAGGCGTTGATGTTGACGATGACCTCCGCGCCGGCGTCCCGCTGCACGGCGATGGGGCCGATGGGATACCAGATGTCCTCGCAGATGCCCACGCCCACGGGAGCGCCGTTGATGATATACACCGGGCACTCCTCGCCGCGGCGGAAGTAGCGATCCTCGTCGAACACGCCGTAGTTGGGCAGGTACATCTTGTGATACCAGCCCAGGATGCGGCCGTCGTTGATGATGGCGGCGGCGTTGGCGACGTCTTGTATCAAGGATCCGGTGGTCAAAGCTCCGGTCTGGCCGGCCAGCACGCCGGGACTGCCCACGATGGCGGCGATGCCCCGGGTGGAGGCGGCGATGCGCTGCACGGCGTCAACGCTGTCGGTCAGGAAGGACGGCTTGAAGAGCAGGTCTTCGGGGGGATAGCCGGTGACGGCCAGCTCGGGGAAGGCCACCAGGTCGGCATGGGACGCCCGCGCCTCGTCAATCTGCTCGATGATGCGAGTAGTGTTGCCGGCAATGTCGCCGACGGTGGGGTTAAACTGGGCCAGGGCTAGGCGGAGGGTGCGCTGCATTGGGGTATTATAACGCAGCTGGAGTTGGGTGCGGGCCGGCGCCTGAAAGCTCCGTCTGGTCAACCGTCCAAACCCACCATTTGATGACAAATCGACCGCGAAGCCCATCAATGGCGGTGATAAAATATATCAACAGATTGGCTTCTTAACCGTTGAATCGCAACGTGGTGCTGTGCTACCCTGCCCGGCTTTTAAGCATCCCTATGGGAGCAACACACGGACGCCAGCACCCTACACTCAAAGTCCCCAAATGACAGAGGAGGCCCCGCCCATGCAGAAAGGAATCCTACAACCGGAGCAGATACGCCTGTACACTGAACCAGTGGCAGCCACTCTCCGCTACGTCAAAATTCAGAAGGATCCGTTTCCGACCCCCCAGGAAGCTCAGGTTTGGTTCCAATTGAACGGAGTTCGCAGAACCGCCTTCGTTCCTCTGGACATCGTCGATGAAGATCGTGAAGCGGTCACCGCGACGCTCCTTGGGGAGTACAAAGGGAAGATAGTCGTGTCGTTTCCGCCGACGAATTTCGGACAAACTCGCTTCTCGGCACCCGAGGAAGACCTGGAGCGAATAGCGATAGAAACCAGATCTCACGGAGCATAGTATGGTACTGTCCGACATCGACATTCGGGCGGAGATCGATGCCCGTCGGCTCATTTTTGACCCCCCATTCGAAGACCCCGACGAGCGCATCGACAGCTCCGCCGTTGACCTGCTGCTCCACGAGGAACTCATACTGCTCCCTCAACAGCCGGTACAGGGAGTTACCATCGTGCCCAGTGACGAGGAAGTCGAGGTAATGAACCTCCTAGAAATCCACGGAACCCCGAGATCCCTCGGCACCGAAGGCCCTTATCGACTGGAACCGCGTCACCTGGTTCTGGGCAAGACACTGGAATACGTAACCCTGCCGAGCCATCTCGCCGCTCGCATCGAAGGCAAAAGCTCGTTAGCGCGCTTCGGCCTTTCAGTCCACATCACAGCGCCGACGGTCATGGCAGGATTCAAGGGTAGGCTGGTCCTTGAAATGTACAACTCGGGGCCATTCCGCATTGAACTCTCGTGCGGGATGAAAATCGCTCAGTTGATCTTGGAACAGGTCAGCCTTCCTCCACTACGCGATCATAGAGGTCAATTCCAGCACCAGCGATAACGCTTCCTCGATGATGCTAACGGTGTTGTCGGCAATATCGCCGACGGTGGGGTTGAACTGGGCCAGGGCCAGGCGGAGGGTGCGCTGCATTGGGGTATTATAGCGCAGGGCGGGGCTACTGCCTGACACCGGAATCGCTATTCAGCATACTGTGCGTTGCCAGGACGCGGCTTGCCGCCGTGGACTGACGGCTCGGCGCACCACTTGGCGGCGAGCCGGCGTACGGCGCGGTAGGCGCCATCGTCAAACCCCAGCAGGTCGCAGGCGACGCGGCGGTCGAGGAGGGCGCGGTTGGGGTCGGCGTCGGCCAGGTAGGCCGGCTGGAACTCCAGATCGCGGAAGTCGTTGAAGACGGTTTCGGCGGTGGACAGCTGGGCGTCGGTGAGGATGCGGAGGTCGAGGACGGGGAGGAATGGGATCAGCAGTCGGGTGGTACGTCCGCGTCCGCTTTGCTGGCGGCTGGAGTTCCACCAATAACTCAATAACCCCAACGTACTGTTTGCCCAGACCGTAAAGGCGTAATCGAACCGCTGATCGTCAAAGATGATATTGGGCCATACGGTTCCGCCAATAGATGCCCGGCTGGTGAAAGCAACGGCAAGAGGCTGGGAGTTCAGACGAAAATCCCGGTTGAAGTGGGCGCGGCTGGCAGTAGCCCAGAGTTCAGCGGCTCTGGCTTCCATTCCTGGCCGCACCCGCAGTTGGGAATCGGGTTCGCAAGTCAGCCTGGTCTCGCGGGCGGCGTTGTGGTTGTACAGAGACGGATAGGTAGCGGTGGGACTTGGCGGCTCTTTTACGAATGGCCCGTTGTGGGTTGCCATCGTGAGCATCGAGTCGTGCACGCCCAATTGACTGATTTCTCCGAGTCTGGTCATCGGCAGTTGCAGAGGTTGCGGCTCGGCCGGCAGCCACAAATTGCCGGTAGTCAACGCATACGCGGTCTGGGCAACCGCCGCATCCGCGATGCGGGCTGTGCCCCAGCCGGCCTGGTAATCATCCACCGGCGCGTTCAGGATCTCGCCGGCGAGGGTGTCCCCGCAGAAAATTGGAATGCCGCCGTAAGGTCCGTCCTCCAGCCGGCGCAACTCGCCGCTGGCCTGGATGGCGTCGGCGACTTCCTGCGCTTCAACGAAACTCCGGGGCCGGCGGCGCAGCGAGACGAACTGCGCGCGTCCGGCCGGCTCTTCGTTTTTTGACCTGCGCCGCGCTATAACCAGGCACTCGGCGATACCCGTATCCGACGAAAACGACATATCGCTGTCGTCGGCGGTACTGCTGACGACAGTGACGTCGGTATATTGGGCAGCAATCAGCTGGCGGAACTTGGCCCAGGATGAGCCGTTGACGGCGGTGAACGGCAGCGCCAGCGCCAGCACCCCACCCGGACGGAGTTTCTGGTCGGCGATTGAAGCGAAGGCGGAACCCAGGCCGGCGTGGCCGTGGTATTGGGAGTTGCGGGCCAGTCGGATCAGGCGGGCCGCCATGTCGTCCTGGTCGTCCACCGACGCGCCGAAGGCGGCGAAAGCGGCGTTCTGGACGTTGCCCTCGGCGTCCCGGTGTTTGGTGTTGCTGGTGAAGGGCGGGTTCATTATCACCAGGTCAAAGCCGCCATCGGGAATGTCGGCGGTAATCTGGGCGGCGGTTTCCTCGCCGACGCTGCCGGTGCGCTGGGCCGGGTCGCTGGTGTTGAACAGGGTCAGGGCCGCCGAGGATTGGAGCAGTTCCAGGGAACCGATGGCTACGCTGCCGTCCTGCTGGCGGCCGTAGGCCAGAGTATAGAGGCGGGAGTTGTCAAACCGGACCGAGGGGGCGATGCCGGACAACGTGGAGCCGGTGATGTGAATGGCCGACGGCATAACGTCACAACCGTACAGGATTTCTTCCAGCATCACGGGATGCAAGGCCGTAGGGTCGCCGCCGGCGCGCTCGTGCCGGCCGGCCATTTGCTGATACACCGCCGACAGCAATGCGCCGGTGCCGCAGGCGAAATCGCCGACCCGCAGCCGGCCGATGGCGTCGGCGTCGGACCAGTCAACGCCGGCCAACTTGCCCACCGCCAGCCGGGCCAGCAGCAACGCTGAGGGTGGCAGGGTGTAGAAAGTCGCCAGGTACTTGCGGTCGGCAATGAGTCGCTGGAAAATGCGTCCGGTCAAGTCGTGGGAGATGCTGGCGCCGGTGCTGGTAACTTGCAGGGCGGTATCGTACAGAATGCGCAGCAGCAACGCGCCGTCGCCGGATGGGATGCGCTCCATGACGTCTTTGGCGATGGAGAAAATCGCCCAGTAGTTGACGGACAATATTTCGCCCCAGGTATCCAGGGTGTCGCCGAAGGGATTGGCGACGCCCGGGCCGGAAACCAGGCGCAGGGATTTAACGTCGTGCGTACCGGACAGCCGCTCGTGAAAAACCATGGCGTTGGCGACGATGGCGCAGGCCATGCGACGGGTCTGGGGAACGTCGGGCATACCGAGGAGCCGGGCAATGGCCGGCATCACGTCGGGGCGGAGCCGGCGCATATTGTTCAGGACGGCCACCGCCCGCTCGACGCCTTGCTCCAGAGCGGCAGCCGCCCGGTCAACGGCGCGCTGGGGGACGGACACCAGGCTGATTATGTCGGCAAGGTCGGCAACGGAACCCTCCAGCCAGCCGGTTTCCGGGAAACGCTCGCCGTCATCGTATAGAACGCAGTAGGACAATCGCGCGTCCTGAAGGGCGGCGGGCAAGTCGCCGGCGTTAGCCAGTTCCATGGGGTAGCGCAGGGCGACGGAAACCTCGACGGGATTGGCCTCATCCGCCACGGGGAGCGCGAGGCGTTCCGCCGCCTCCCGTTCCACGTCGCGCGCCGGAAGATACTCGGCTTCAACGACCACCGGCGCCCGGTCCGGGGCGGTAACCAGGTTATCCAGCTTTAATCCCGGCCGCCCGACAATGAGCTGCGTATTTTCCGAGCGTACCCGGCAGCCGAACAGCATACCGCGCAGCAAGTCGCCGAGCGCGTAGTTGGCGTTTGGTTCGCTCTGGCGTGGTTGTTGGGTAGTCATGGCCCATGGCGCGGTGAATGTATGGGCGGATTGTACCCAATTTAAACGCCGCGCCACAATTGCAGCCGCCGGGCCTTTTCAAAATCAACCCGTCGCAACTGTTCGGTAGCGTTCCGTTTTAGGTGGTTTGGTTTTTGTCATTGCGAGCGTAGCGTGGCAATCCCGTTGGCGTAGCAGCAGTTTTAGCCGCTCGGATACCCCGCTGGGAAACTGAACCACCTAAATTGCAACGCTACCCAACTGTTCAGAAATCGCAGGGCCGGCTGGTTCTGATGCCGCCCGGCCAGGACCAGCCTGGCGCGGGCCAAGCGCGCTGCGTCGCGGGGTGGCGGTTCCTCCGCTGCTAGCCGCCCGGGCGCAGCCGGCGAATTTCGGCTTCCAGCTCCCGCGCCCGGGCCTCGGCAGTTTCAGCACGGGCCTCGGCAGTTTCAGCACGGGCCTCGGCGGTTTCGACCTGGGCCTCGGCGGTGTTGGCCCGGGCCATCTCTGACCACAGGGTCGGCACGTGCTCCCCCGTGGCCGGGTCATGCCACCCCAGATACTCGTCCCCAGCGCGCAGGTTCAGGTTCAGCGCCGCGCTGTAGCCCTGAAGCGCCCCGGGCGCGATTTCGTCCACCGCTATGGGTTCGTACCGGCCCTCCACCAGCCGGTAGCCTCGCAGGATGAACCCGTAAAACTCCCCCGCGCTGTCATACAGCCAGAGCTCGCCCACTCCGATCCTCTCGTAGTAGTCCTTCTTCGGCCCCGGATCCTCCGCGGCGCTGCGCCGCGACGCCACCTCCAGCACAAAGTCCGGCGGCTTGCCCTGCTCCGACACCACGTAGCCGTTGCGGGCGGCGTAGGCATCGGGGTCAACGTCGAAGGCCACCAGCAGGTCGGGGTAGCGGCTTTCACCGGCCACGTAGGCTGGCCCCGGCACGATGTAATGCTCGGCGCTGACGATGGTGGCGTCCGGGTTGCCCAGGTACTGAATGAGGTTGGCGGCGGCGCCGTATTGGTGCAGGCTGTCGTAGCTGGTCATGTCGTCGGGATGCTTCTCCGGGATGTCGGGGAGACGGAAGGGCGCAGCCGCCGGCGGTTGAGCAGGTTTGGCGGTAGTCATGGTGAACCTCGTCGGACGGTGAGCGCCGGGTGGTGTGGCGCCAGTCAATCATACCACTGTCGCAGTGGGCCGGCCGGCGGCCGGCGGCCGGCGCCGGTCCGCGAAGCGGCCTCGCAACCGGAACGTCAAACGTGAACAGTTACAACCCGCCGGGCTATCGCATATGAAATTACACCCCCCGTCGTTCCGGCGAAAGAACAGCCGGCCCCGCACCCCGATACGGGGTCACTCCGTACTTGATACGGGGCCGGAATCCAGGGGCGCATTTGAACAGAGGCATTCTGTATTCTTGTAGTTATAGAAATGATGATTAGATGATAAAAACGAGCGGTAGCCACCTTGCAAAAGGTTTAGTGAGGTTGGCATTATCGTTGTGCCAACACGCTCCCTGGTTTATCATTGCAAGGCGCGTTGATTGCTACCGCAGACTTTCCCGGCGCAATTGAATTGACAGGGCTGTTCACCGATGCTGTTCCGCAACGTTCTTCCGCACCGCGGCGCTTTCCAAAGCAGGCATTTCGCCCCCCCCCCCCGCGCGACCCTGGTGCTGGCGCTGACCCTGGCCCTCGTCGTGGGCGCGCTGCTGCTGTTCTCGCCCGGTGCCGCCTCCGAGGTTTCCGCCGACGGCGACGAGGCGGTCATTAGTTGCGTCGACGAAAATAACACCGACGTTACCGATGGGGCCAATATATTTCAGTGGCGGGGGCTGGTCTGCACGGGAACGGCATCGAGTGCTCAGCCCGTGCGGTTGCTGGCCCAAAAACCGGGCCCGGGCATCACTTTCTGCACAACGGCAGCAACGCAAATCGCAATACGGGATAACAGTGAAAACAATGCGGTAAGCAACAGCGGAGATTACGGCAACCCCTACTACCTGGCCGATATAGGCACCTACTATTTCTGCGTCCAGGTGAGAGATAACGGCGGCACTGGTAATTGGGTCGATCCTGGAGGGCAGGCGTTCACCATGAGCGTTGCCGCATCAGATGGCTCGCACTGCACTGGTTCCAAGTGCCCGGTGGCGCGCACGTCGCCCGCTTTCAGCGCCGACACCGCCACCCGCAGCGTACCCGAGAACTCGAAGAGCGGCGCTACTTTCGGCCTTGCGGTAACGGCCACGGACGACGACAACGACACACCAACCTACTCCCTGACCGGCACCGACGCCAGCAAGTTCAGCATTTCCGACGCCGCTTCCACCAGGGGGAAACTGATCTGGGCACACAGCAGCAATGTCCCCAGCTACGAGACGAACCCCTCGACTTACTCCATTACCGTGAACGCTACGGACGGGGTGGACAAATACAACCAACCGGACGCGACGATTGACGACTCCATAGCCGTCACCGTAAGCGTGAGCGACCTGAACGAGCCGCCCGGCGCCCCCGCCGCGCCCACAGTCACCGCCAGCTCCACCACGCAATTGAGCGTCTCCTGGACCGCCCCCGCCAACCCGGGGTCGGCCATCACCGACTACGACGTGCAATATCGCGTCAAAAACACGACGAACCCGAACACCTGGACGTCGCACGCTTTTACCGGCAAGGACCCCCCACTCAGTACCACCATTGGCAGCCTGAACTCAAGCACGACCTACCAGGTGCAGGTGGTGGCGATAAACGATGAATGCGACCACGACGCGAACACCACGGACGTGCCGGATTGCAACTGGTCGGCTTCGGGCGAAGGGACCACGTCGGCCGCCCCCACCAACGCTGCGCCGGCCTTCGACGACGGCGCGTCCACCACGCGCTCCGTCGCCGAAAACTCCGCGGCGGGGAGCAACGTGGGCGCGGTCGTCAAAGCAACGGACAGCGACGGCGACACGCTGACCTACTCTTTGGCCGGCACGGATGGAAGCAAGTTCGACATCGTCATCACTTCCGGTCAGATTCGGGTGAAAACGGGGAACATCCCCAACTACGAAGCCAAGACTTCGTACAGCGTCACCGTGAACGTTGCCGACGGGAAGAACTCCTCGGGCGGCAGCGACAACACGGTTGACGACACCATCGCCGTGACCATCAACGTAACCAACGTGAAAGAAGGTCCTGACCCGCCGGCCAATGTCACCGTACAGCCGCTCTCCTCCAGCCCCACTTCGGCGCTGGAGGTGTCATGGAGCGCGCCCGCGAACACGGGCAACCCGTCCATCACGGGTTACAGCGTGGAGTATCGGAGAAAGCCCGGCGAGGTGGGCACCGGCACGTGGCATGTCCTCCCCTTCCAAGGCGTCGGAACATCAACCACCATCACCGGCTTGAACCCCGGCGTCACCTACCAGGTGAAGGTGGCGTCAAAGAACAGCGATGGGACGCGCTGGGCGACTCCGGTCGAGGCGACCACCGATGCCAAGTCCGCGCCGGTCACTGAACCCACGCCGACGCCGACACCGACGCCCACTCCGACACCCAAGCCCCGGCCCACGGCGACGCCCACGCCCACGCCAACCCCAACCCCTACACCCACGCCGACAGCCACACCGACGCCCACGCCGACAGCCACACCTACACCTACTCCGACTCCCACACCTATAACCTCCGCGCCGCTCACTGATCCCCCGGCGACGTCTACGCCTACGCCGACACCGACTCACACACCTACACCGACGCCAACGCTAACGCCGACACCTACGCCGACGCACACACCTACACCTACACCGACGCCAACGCTAACGCCGACACCTACGCCGACACCCTCCGGGCCGCTCACTAATCCCACGCCTACGCCGACCCCGACGCATACACCCACGCCAACCGCGACACCGAGGCCGACGCCCATACCGACGCTTGCCCCGGCGCTCGTCAACCCCACGGCGACACCGACGCCAACGCTCATGCCCACCGCTACGCCGACACCGATGCCGACGCCGACACTTACACCGACACCCACCGCGACGCCGATACCTACGGCCACGGCCACGCCGATACCTACGGCCACGGCCACGCCCACGCCGACACCCACACCCAGGCCCACGGCGACGCCCACGCCCACGCCGACACCCACCGCGACGCCGATACCTACGGCCACGCCGATGCCTACGCCCACGGCCACGCCCACGCCGACACCCACACCCCGGCCCACGGCGACGCCCACGCCCACGCCGACACCCACGGCCACGCCAACCCCGATGCCCACTCGCCGCGTCTCTGCGTCCGGTGGTGGCGGCGGCAGGTTTGTAATTGCCGCGGCGCCCGCCGTTAATCCCACGCCTCGGCCTAAGTCAACCCTCCCGCCCACTGCGACCGCAGCTCCAACGCCGCCGCCATCCACGCCCACGGTGCCGCCATCCCCTATGCCCACGGTGCCGCCATCCCCTATGCCCACGGCGACGGCGCCGCCGGCCCCTGTGCCAACCCCAACGCCAGCGCCTATTGCGACCGCCGCTCCAATGCCGCCACCCACCGCGACGTCGGAGCCAGTCCCCACGGCGATGCCGGCCGCCACGCCGGCGCCCGTGCCGACACCGACCCCGACGCCAGCGCCGGTATCCCTGGCGAGGAGTGAAACGCCGGCTCCCCCGGCGCCGACGGCGCCGCCCGCCCCGGCGCAATCCACCCCCGTCGGTTCGCAGCCGCTGGCGGGTCTGTTCTGGCCTTGGGGACTGGTGGCGTTGCTGCTGGCCCTGGCCGCCGTCGCCTTCGTCGCGTGGCGATTGCTGCGCCGGAATGCGTAGCGCACTGGAGCGAGCGCCTTGCCCGGCGCGGGGCGGGGCGGGCGCCGGATGAGGGTTCTTTTCCCGGTAGCAGGTTGCGGGAGGTTCCGCCAAGTCGCCTTTAGGCGTAGCCGCTCCATACCAGAGCGGGATTGCCACAGGGTCTTTCGGTTTTCCCAAATCGCCGGGATTTCGTCATTCCGGCGAAAGCCGGAATCCAGCGTTTCATGCTGCAAGGAGGTTCTGGGTTCCCGCTTTCGCGGGAACGACGGGGTGAGATTTTCGAAAACTGAAAGACCCTGGGGATTGCCACCCGTCAAATGTCAGCTCGCGGCGCCTGCTATAATCGCTTGGCATTCCGGTCGGCGTTTGGAGACGCCGGCCAGCGGGCCGACGCGATTTTGTGAACCCCCTATCCACCCCATCCCGCCGCCGGTTTAAACCGGCCGTCATGCCTCACCGGCGCCGCGCCGTCTGATGCGCGCGCTGCAAATCCGCGCGGCGCGGGCCGCTCCCTTCTACTACGGGTGGGTCATCCTGGGGCTGTCCGGGATTGTGTCCTACTCGTCGCGGCCGCTGATGTCGGTGGCGGTGTTGACGGTGTTTGTGGTGCCGATGTCGGAGCAGTTCGGGTGGACGCGGGCGCAGGTGGCCGGAGCGGTGAGTTTGGGGGGAGTCTTGGCGGTGGTGGCCGCGCCGCTGGTGGGGCCGGTGCTGGATCGCTACGGCGCCGGCATGGTGGTGGGCATATCGTCGGGCATTGCCGGGCTGTGCGCGGTGGCGTTGGGCGCGGTCAGCCAGATCTGGATGTTCTACCTGGTGTACGTGCCGGGCCGGGCGACCTTCGCCAGCCCGCTGGAACTGGGCACGTCGGTGGCGGTGAGCAACTGGTTCATCCGCCGGCGGCCCTTCGCGCTGGCCCTGAACCACGTCTCCCAGGGTTCAGGGTTGGCGGTGATGCCGTTGGTGTCCCAGGTCATCATCGGCGCCTGGAACTGGGAAACGGCGTGGTACGCGCTGGGCATCTGGACCGTGGCCGTGGGCGTCCTGCCGGCGATGCTGCTGATGGCGCGGCGGCCCGAAGACCTGGGCTTGGAACCCGACGGCGGCGCCAGAGACGCGGCCAGCGGACGGTCGGCGGCGTCCGGGCAGCGGCCCCAGAACGCAGCCGACGAAATCAACTTCACGCCGCGCCAGGCGATGCGAACACGGGCCTTCTGGTTGTTGATATTGTTCGCCTTCTCCGGCTTCATCGTGCAGGCGGGGGTGTCGCTGCACCAGGTGCCGCACTTTGTTGACCAGGGAGTGGCGCCGTCGGTGGCGGTGTGGACGGCCAGCACCTTCGCCATATCCCAAGTTCCGGCCAGCATCTTCTGGTCGGCATTGTCGCAGCGTTTCGCGGCGCGGCTGGTGATGCCGGCGTCGGGGCTGGTGGTGGCCGCCGGCGCGATTACCACGGCCTTCGCCAGCGAAATCGCGATGGGAGCGCTGGGGGCGTTCATCCTGGGGTTCGGCGTGGGCGGCCTGCACATCATCGCCCGGCTCATCTGGGCCGACTACTTCGGGCGGCTGCACATGGGAGCCATAAGATCGTGGGGCCTGGCGGCGCAGGTGGGCGGACAGGCGCTGGGGCCGGTGGTGGCGGGAATGGCGGTGGACCGGGTGGGCAGCTACGAGGGGACGTTCCTGGCCTTCGGCATCAACCTGGCGGTGGTATCGCTGCTGATGCTGACGGCGACGCGGCCGGGGCGGGAGGCGGCCGGGGGTGGGGAACGGATTGATAGCGCGATGCCCGACCCGGAGGAGCATTAGCGAAAGAGGCGGGTGAGCCAGTTGAGGAAACGCCGGGAGAGGGGGTTATCAACCGTGAGGTCGCCCGCTTGGATCGCTAAACCCACGAGACCGGGAACCCTTCTTGCGGCCAGCCAAGCATGAACTTCAGCTTTGGTGACTTTGTCGTCGGCGAATTTACGCGGTAGTGGTATGCCGTCTATGTACCATTGGGATAGAGGCCACACCGGATCATCGGTGGAGATCATCTGCTCCACGAAGTCTTCCAGTTCGCCGGGAGCCGAATTGTCGGGCATGACCCAAATGCCGATGCGCGGGCTGCCGATGGCGGGGTTTTCGGGGATGATGGTGCCGTTGGGATCAGGGGCCTGTGGCAACCGAATGTCGCTGTTGGCCTCTGCGATTTCATTTACGACTTGGCGCCAATGTTCTTCAGGAGCATTGTCGGCATCCACGATGAACCCCACCGCGAGCATACCTTCCTGGTTGACGTTAATTGGCACGGTGCCTAACACGCCTTGAAACCCGCTGGCGGCAAGTCGTTCAAAGATAGCTTCCAATCCCGGACTGGCCGTCCGGCAAAGATGAAAAACGGCGTGCAGATCACTGGCGCCTTCCACGACCAGTAAGTGGCTAAAAGGCCCCATGCCGGGCGTCGTCATGGATCAGCGCACTTCAATTCGGTGTTCGGCGGCAATGACGAGTTGGTCTGCAGGGTATGGAACCGCTCGCAATCGGTTGACGTTGCGCTGGATGCGGTAAAGGATGCCTTCGATGTCTGGCAATTGGCTGGCAACTTGCCCGAATCTGTATGCACAGTCCGAACTGTGGGTGGTGGCGAGAACCTGAACGTTATTGCGCTGGGCGGTTTTCAGGACCATCTCCCAGAACTTGGGTTGAACCGAGTGGTGGATGCCGTTTTCGACTTCGTCGATGAGGAGGAAACCGCCGCTGCTTTTGGCTAGGGCTAGGGCGATGGCATAGGTACGCATTGCCCCATCGCCGAGGGTACGCAAGGGTACTTGATATTCAATGCCTTTTACCTTTGCCGCCAACCTTCTTGGTTGGGATATGCGGCTACTCGCTGTCGGGTCCAACGCGGCGACCCGCTCAACTGTAACTTCCGTGATTAGGTTTAGCGCTGCAAGCGCCCGGTCTTCGTGCGGAGTCAAAGCTACATCGTTCCAATTTCTTTCAACTGCTTCATCACTGGGACCGTTGGGGCCTAAAGCACTACAAGCGATCGCTGTCGGTAGAGTTCCCCGATAAGACCCGCCGCTGCTGGTCCAACCCGCCTCGTCACCGAACCGCATCTCAAGACGGATATTGTCCAGTACATCCATCCGAGACGGATAATGTCCGTTCAACTGCTCACTTGATGCCATTTGCCGTATCGTGACCGTTTGGTCATCGTCGCTCGGACCGATAGCAAATGTTGCCGTCGGCGAATCCGGGCGGTTCGCAAATAATGCTATCCGGTCAACTACCACTCTCTCATCATCCCCCGCGATGGCGGTGAAAGCGTCACCTCGTTCTCGCAACACCTCATCAAATACGTTAGTCAACCCACGATCAGCCCACACCCGCACCGCGTCCAGCACCGTCGTCTTCCCCACGCCGTTTTTGCCGGCCAGCAGCGTCACTCGGCCCAACCGAGGTATGGTCAGCTCGTCGATGCCGCGGAAGTTTTTGATGATCAGGCTGGGCAGGTGCAGGCTCTGGTCGGGCATGGGTGTTGCGTCGGTCATGTCGTTCACCTGACGAAATCAGTCGGCGGTGGCGGCTAGTTCGGTTTGTTGCAGGGTTTGGCGGAGGTAGCGTCCGGTGTGGGACGCTTCGATTTGGGCCAGCACCTCCGGCGTTCCGCAGGCCAGCAGGTTGCCGCCCTGGTCGCCGGCGCCGGGGCCGAGGTCGATGATCCAGTCGGAGTTTTTGATGAGGTCCAGGTTGTGCTCGATGAGGAGGACGGAATTGCCCTGGTCAACCAAGCGGTGCAGGACGCGGAGCAGGGCGGCGCAGTCCTCGAAGGACAGGCCGGTGGTGGGTTCGTCCAGCAGGTACAGCGTGCGCCCGGTGGCGCGGCGGGATAGCTCCGTCGCCAGCTTGACCCGCTGGGCCTCGCCGCCGGATAGTGTAGTCGCCGGCTGGCCCAGGCGGATGTAGCCCAGGCCCACGTCCCGTAGCGTCTCCAGCTTGCTGCGGATGCGGGAGTAGTTCCAGAAGAAATCCAGCGCCGTCTCGACGGTCATGGCCAGCACGTCGGCGATGGACTGGTCGCGCAGGGTGACTTCCAGCGCCTCCCGGTTGTAGCGGCGGCCCTGGCAGACTTCGCAGGGCACGGTCACGTCGGGGAGGAACTGCATTTCAATCTGGATGTAGCCCTCGCCCTGGCACGACTCGCAGCGTCCGCCCTTGACGTTGAAGGAGAACCGGCCCGGCTTGTAGCCCCGGATGCGGGCCTCGGGCAGGGTGGCAAACAGTTCGCGGATGGGAGTGAACGCGCCGGTGTAGGTGGCCGGATTGCTGCGCGGCGTCCGCCCGATGGGAGACTGGTCGATGTTCACCACCTTGTCGATGTGCTCAATGCCGGTAACCTCGTCGTGTTCGCCGGGGCGGTCACGGCCCTGGGCGACGGCCTGGGCCAGCCGCTTGTACAGGATGTCGTACACCAGCGTGCTCTTGCCGCTGCCGGACACGCCGGTAACGCAGCCCAGCAATCCCAGGGGAAACTCCACGTCGATGCCCTTGAGGTTGTTCTCCCTTGCCCCCACGACGGCGATGGACTTGCCATTGCCGGGCCGTCGCACTTCCGGCGTGGGGATGCGCTTGCGGCCGCTGAGGTACGCGCCGGTGAGCGACGCTTCGTTGGCCATCACCTCGGACACGTTGCCGGTGGCGACGATGTGGCCGCCGTGCTCGCCGGCGCCGGGGCCGAGGTCAACGATGTGGTCGGCGGCGCGCATCATGGCGTCGTCATGCTCCACCACGATGACGGTGTTGCCCATGTCGCGCAGGCGGGTCAGCGTGCCGATGAGCCGGTGGTCGTCGTGGGGATGCAGGCCGACGGTGGGTTCGTCGCAGACGTAGAGCACGCCGGTAAGCCCGCTGCCGATCTGGGTGGCGAGGCGGACGCGCTGGGCCTCGCCGCCGGACAGGGTGCGGGCGGTGCGGTTCATGGTCACGTAGTCCAGGCCGATGCTGTCCAGGAAGTGCAGGCGGCCCTCGATCTCCTTGAGGATCTGGTCGGCGATGACCATTTCCCGGACGGTCAGGGTGGTGGGCGCGTCGGCGGCTGGGGAACGGCCTCCGTTGCGGCGGGCGCGCCGGCCATTGCTTTTCGCGCCGTTGGCGGAAGGTTGGGCCTCGTTTGCGGCCAGCGTTTCCGTCGGATGATGCCCGTTGCCGCTGCCGTTGGTGGGAGTTTGATCCGGAGAGTCGGCTACCGGCTTGATGCTGCGGATCCACTCCAGGCCCCGGCCGATGGTAAGGCCGGTGACTTCCATGATGTTCCGGCCGCAGACCAGCACGCCCAGAGCCTCCGGGCGCAGGCGCGCGCCGCTACAGGAGCGACAGGCCCGCTGCGCCATGTAACGCTCAATCTCGCTGCGGGTGTGGTCGGATTCGGTATCCCGGTAGCGGCGTTGCAGGTTGGGGATGACGCCTTCGTAGGTGGTGTTCCACGAATAGGTGCGGCCCCGGCCGGTGCGATGGCGCACCTGCACCTGCTTTTTGCCGGCGCCATACAGGATGATGTTCACCTGCTCGTCGGCAAGCTCGCGCACCGGGGCGTTGGGCGAGAAGTCGAACTCGCGGGCCACGGCCTCCATCATGCTGGCGTACCAGGCGTTGGAGGCCCCGGAGCGCGCCCAGGGGACGATGGCCCCCTCCAGCAGGGACAGCGAACGGTTCTGGATGACCAGCGACGGGTCAACCTCCAGCTGGTAACCCAGGCCGGTGCAGGTGGAGCAGGCGCCGTGGGGGCTGTTGAAGCTGAAGGTGCGCGGCTCGATTTCGGGCAGGCTGACGCCGCAGGCGACGCAGGCGAACTGCTCGCTGAACACCAGGTCATCCTCGCCTTCCCGGCCCACGTTCAGCACGCCTTCGCCCTCGCGCAACGCCGTTTCCACCGACTCGGTGACCCGGCTGGGTTCGGTATCGGCGCGGATGATGAGACGGTCAATCACGATGTCGATGTAGTGCCACTTCTGTTTGTCCAGGTTCAGGGTGTCGGTGTCCTCGACCAGCATCGCCTCGCCGTTGACGCGGACGCGGACGAATCCGCCGCGCTTGGCCGCCTCGAACACCTCCCGGTGCTCGCCCTTCTTGCGGCGGATTTTGGGAGCCAGCAAGGTGATGCGCGATGACTCCGGCAGGGCCAGGATGGCGTCCACAATCTGCTGCACCGTCTGGCGGGCCACCGGGTTGCCGCACTTGGGACAGTGGGGCTTGCCGACGCGGGCGAAGAGCAGGCGCAGGTAGTCGTAAATCTCGGTGACGGTGCCCACGGTGGAGCGTGGGTTGTGGGAGACGCCCTTCTGGTCGATGGAGATGGCCGGCGACAGCCCTTCAATGTAGTCCACGTCGGGCTTGTCCATGCGCCCGAGGAACTGCCGGGCGTAGGCCGACAGGGATTCGACATAGCGGCGCTGGCCCTCGGCATAGATGGTATCGAAGGCCAGGCTGCTCTTGCCGGAGCCGGAGACGCCGGTGATCACCACCAGCCGGTCCCGGGGGATGGTAACGTCGATGTTCTTCAGGTTGTGCTCGCGCGCGCCCTTGATGTAGATGACTTCCTGCGGCATAAAACGGCCCTACTGCATGAGGATGGTGAAACCGGCTTGCTCAAAGTGGTGGTCGTTGGTTAAGGCTTCCCTGATGTTCCATTCAGCCATTATCTGGAAGCTGGCGCAATCAACGAGGCCCCATTATTGGTCGGGCCGGGCATTGTACAAATCGACGGCGGCCCAAAACTGGTCGGGAGACTGTTCGATTACGTCCATGCGGCGGTCAACATGGATGTCTCGTACTAACTGCACCGCAGCCTCTCGTCTGGCCGCGCCAAATCTCGAGACGGCGTTCAGCGTTTCCACGAGAACCATTTGGCTTGTTACGATATGGCAATGGCGCATTTCGCTGCGTAGCATCATCGCAGCCTCGTGCAAGGCGTCTCGCTCAAGCAGCAGGGCAATCCAGTAGCAGGCGTCAGCGAATACCGTGCGCATCATTCTCTCACTTTCGGCCGGCCGTAAAGGTAGTAGTGTACATTCGCGGCAAGGTCGGCAGGGATATCATCCCAATCGTCCTGCGGGTATTTCTTGTGGATCTCGGCGAGCCTATGCCACAGCGTGGGCTCTTCCGGGTCTTCCGGCGGCCATACCCGCTCAGTTTTTTTCAGGTCGATAGTGACGATGCGCTGTAGGCTGCCATTGTTAAAATCCCCGTCGCCGACGATTTTGAGAGGGAATTCACCCCGGCGATGCAAGCTCTCCAAGATGCTCCACTGTGAGCCGGTAAAGTCGGCCATAATCGTGGAGCTGTCTTTCAGCAGTAGCTTATAAGCGCCGCTGTGGTCAAGGTTCAGTTCCATGGACTGAACTTCGGCGATAACTTCGACGGGGTGGCGCCCGGTTTTTCCGGTCATGGCGGGCCGTCCTTCGCGTGGGGTTGGCTATTCCAATTCTACCAAAGGGTCGTTGGCGTTCACGGAGTCTAAGGGCTGCACGAAGACGGTTTTTTGCCACGTCGTAGCCGTGCCTGAGCCGGCGCCGGAAAGGCTTACCGCATGAGGATGGTGAAACCGGCTTGAGCAAAATCGCGGTCGGAGGTCAAGGCTTCGGTAATGCCCCTTTCCTGCATAACGATGAAACTGGCGCAGTCGGTGAGGCCCCAGCGTTGGTCAGGGCGGGATTGATAGTAGTCCACGGCGGCCCACACCTGGTCGGATTCGTACTTGATTACTTCGACTTGGCGACTGGCGCGGAGTTCTTTTGCGAAGTTCGCGGCGCTGTCCCGGTAGTAGGCGCCGTAGCGACTTATTCCGTCAAGCAGCTCAATCAGAACCAATTCGGTGGTTACTACCTTCCGGCTGCCTACGGCGCGACGGGCGCGCTGGGCAGCCGCGTGCCACTGGTCGCTCCGAATCAGCAGGGCGAACCAAAAGGAGGTATCTGCGAACACTTCCCTCATTCTGCCTCTTCGTCCTCCCGCTTGGGCCAGCCGTACAGGTAATGCTTGTAGTTTGCTGAGAAATCAGTGGGGATTTTGGCGAGTTCTTCTTCCGGGATGCTGTTAGCAATTGCCTCCAGCCGTTCCCAAATAGAGTAATCTTCCGAGTCTCCGGGCGGCGGCACCCGGTCTGTCCTTTTCAGGTCGATAGTGACAATGCGCCGTAGGCTGCCATTGTCAAAATCCCCGTCGCCGACGATCTTGAGGGGGAATTCACCTCGGCGATGCAAGCTCTCCAAGATGCTCCACTGCGAGCCGGTGAAGTCGGCCCGCACCGTGGTGCCGTCTTCCAGGAGCAGCGCGTATGAGCCGTCATGGTTCAGGTCCATTGCCATGGACTGGACTTTGGCAATGATGTCAACGGGATGGCGCCCGGTTTTTCCGGTCATGGCGGGCCGTCCTTAGTGTGGGGTTGGCTATTCCAATTCTACCAAAGGGTCGTTGGCGTTCACGGAGTCCAGGGGCTGCACGAAGACGGTTTTTACCACGCTGAGGCAACGAGCCGGAATGCTCCTGGGGGCCTATCGCATCAGGGTGGTGAAACCGGCCTGGGTAAAATGGTGGTCGTTGGTCAAGGCTTCCTGGATGTTGTGAGCCGTCATGAGTTGGAAACTGTCGCAGTCCACGAGGTCCCAATCCTGGTCGGGTCGGGCGTTGTACAAATCGACGGCGGTCCAGAGTTGCAACGAGGTTTGCGGTTCTACGTCCACATAGCGGTTGCTACCAAAACCCCTGATGAGATTGACCGCGGCCAAACGGTTCTGCGCTCCATACTTCGCCATGAAGTTCAACACCTCTGCGAGGACCATTTCGCTGGTTAATATTCCCCGGATCAAATGTTCTTCATACAGGAGTTGCGCCGTTTCGTGCCAAGCATCTCTGGGATTCAGCAAGGCAATCCAGAAGCAGGCATCGGCAAATATCGTACGCATCAATCGTCAGCCTTGGGCCGGCCGTAGAGGTAGTGGTGCATATTTTTGGCGCCATCAGTGGGCACGTTGTCCCAAATTTCCGCGGGGTATTTTTTGTGGATCTCTTTGATGATGTGCAGCAGCGTAGGCATTTCAGGATCTTCCGGTGGCCATACCCGTTCCGTTTTTTTCAGATCAATGCTGACGATGCGCTTCAGCCGGTCGTCGGCGAAATCTCCTTCACCGACAATTTTGAGGGGGAATTCACCCCGGCGATGCAAGCTCTCCAAGATGCTCCACTGCGAGCCGGTGAAGTCGGCCCGCACCGTGGCGCCGTCTTCCAGGAGCAGCGCGTATGAGCCGTCATGGTTCAGGTCCATTGCCATGGACTGGACTTTGGCAATGATGTCAACGGGATGGCGCCCGGTTTTTCCGGTCATGGCGGGCCGTCCTTCGCGTGGGGTTGGCTATTCCAATTCTACCAAAGGGTCGTTGGCGTTCACGGAGTCCAGGGGCTGCACGAAGACGGTTTTCACCACGCCGTCGCGGTGGGCCAGGATGCTTTGCTCCATCTTCATGGCCTCCACCACGCAGACCTCGTCGCCGGCGGACACGGTATCGCCGGGGCGCACCATGACCGACATCACCCGCCCCGGCATGGGTGAGCGGAGGATGTCGTCGTCAACCGGAGCGGCGGAACCGGCCGGCGTGGCCGATGGGGCATCGGGAACGGAGAGGCCGCCGGCGGGCCGGCCCCGGCGCGGCGGCGCAGGGCCGGCCTGGGCCTCAACATCCACCTCAAAGGTTTCACCGTCAACGGTGACCGGGACGGGTGATTGGTTCAGGTCGCCGACTTCAACGGTGTACCAGTGGTCGCCGATGCGTACTCTAATTGTGGTCAAGCTACCAGGACGCGCTCCCCAGCCGCGAGCGGAAGAGTTCCCGGCGTCCCTGGGTGCGCCAGCGGGAACCGGCGTCAGAGGCGGCCGCCTTTCCCGACTGGGCGGCCTGGCTGGCCGCGACGGCGGCGCCGATGGCGGCAGCCAGGGCCCGGGGATCGAGGGCGGAACTACCGCCGGCGGCCGGCCCGTGTCCGTTCACGCTAGTTCCATTCATACTGCTCTTCACGCCTTTGGCTTGTAGTCGTCGCTCTGCGATGCCGGCCAGGCTGCCGGTGTGGTAGCCGCCCGAGGCGAATTCGGGGCTGACCAGCACGTCACGCAGCAGGGGGACGTTGGTTTTCACGCCTTCCAGCCGGAAGTCCGCCAACGCTTCGTCCAGCGTGGCGATGGCGTCATCGCGGTCGGTTCCCCAGGCCATTACCTTGGCGAGCAACGGCTCGTAGTGTAGCGAAACCTCGTAGCCGACGCAAAGCGCGGTGTCCACGCGCACGTTGTCGCCCTGGGGCAGATGGAGGTTGGAGACGACGCCCACGTTGGGCATGAAGGTGTCCGGGGCTTCGGGATAGACCCGGGCCTCGATGGCGTGGCCGTTGGCGCGGATGTCGCGCTGGTTGATGTGGAAAGGGACGCCGGCGGCGGATTGCAACTGCAACTCCACGATGTCCTGGCCGGTGATCAGTTCCGATACGCCATGCTCCACCTGCAAACGGGGGTTCATCTCCAGGAAATAGAAATGGCCGTCGTCGGTCACCAGGAACTCCACGGTGCCGGCGTTGGTATAGCCGACTTCGCGGCCCAGCTGACGGGCCAGGCGGCCGATTTGCTCCCGCACCTCGGTGGGCAGCTTGGCCGACGCCGGGGTTTCTTCAATGAGCTTCTGGTTGCGGCGCTGGATGGAGCAGTCGCGCTCGTACAGGTGCAGCACGTTGCCGTACTGGTCGGCGACGATCTGTACTTCAATGTGGGAGGCGTCCTTCAAGTAACGCTCGTAAAAGAGGCTGGAATCGGCAAAAGCGGCCTGGGCCGTCTTGCGCGTGCGCTCGATGATGGGTTCCAGCTCCGCCATGGAATGAACCACGTGGATGCCGATGCCGCCGCCGCCGGCGGTGGCCTTGACCATCATGGGGAAGCCCAGCTCCCAGGCGCGGGTGATGGCCTCGTCGTCGCTGACCGGCTCCTCGGTGCCCGGCATGACGGGCAGGCCCGACTTGCGGGCCACCCGGCGGGCGGAGAGCTTGTCGCCCATCTGGTTCAGCACTTCTTCGCCGGGGCCGATGAACACGATGCCGTCGTTCTTGCAGCGTCGCGCCAGTTCGCTGTTCTCGGACAGGAACCCATAGCCGGGATGGATGGCCTGGGCGCCGGTGTCCCGGCAGGCGTCAAGCACGGCGTCAATGTTCAGGTAGGACTCCGCCGCCGCCGCGCCGCCGATGCACACGGATTCATCGGCCATTTGGGTATGCACCGCGCCGGCGTCGGCCTCGGAATAGACGGCGACGGTAGCCACGCCCAAGCGTTGGCAGGTTCGGATGATGCGGGCGGCAATTTCGCCCCGGTTGGCAACCAGTATCTTATCGAACATACTTCGCCCCACAAAAACGCTTCTGGCCGGCGTTATCGCAACGATGCCAGATTTTTACGCCCTTGCCCGGAGTCGGGTCAATAAACGCGGCGGCGAGTTCACGGCAATTTGGCGGCATCCAGGAAGGCCTGGGAACGCACCTGCCGATCCATCCAGTATTGCACCGTAGCGGTCAATACGCCGTGGACTTCTCGCTGGATGTCTGCCGGGATGTGCAACTTCGGCAGCCGGCCGGCCGCCTCGGTGCGATGCAGCAGGCGCAGCACCTTCAGGGCCGGCAACGACAGGGAACGCACGACTACATCCGGCGGCCCGCAGTCCAGGCAGAGGGCGCCCCCGGCGCCGACGGCAAAGCGGTGCCGCTCTGGTTCCAGTTCCTCGCCGCATTCCACGCATTGATACAGTTCCGGCAGGAAGCCGGACAGCGCGAGCAGTTGCAGGTCGAAGTAGCGCAGGGTCAACTCGGCAGTCGGGTTGTCGCCAATGACTTCCAGGGTCTGCGCCGCCAGGTCGAACAGTTCAGGGTTGGGAGCATTGAGCGCGCTGAAGGCGTCCACCAACTCGGCTACGTACAGGCCCCGGGCGGTAGTGGCGTAGTCGGTTTTGACGTTGGGAAAGGCGGTGACTACCTCGGCCTCGGCCACGATGTCCAGCGTGCGGCCCCGGGCAACGGACAGGCGCAGCAGGGTCAGCGGCTCGAAGTGGCCCATCAGCTTGCTGGTCAGACGCCGCGCGCCCCGAGCCAGCAATTCCAGCTTGCCGTGCTCCCTGGTGAACAGGGCTGATACCAAGTCGGCCTCGCCCACGGGCGTTTTACGCAGCGTGAGGCCGGCGGCGCGGTAGGTTCGGGGTTGCGTCATTGTCATTGCGAGCGAAGCGTGGCAATCTCGTAGCCGTCACTCCAGCGCGCTGCGTCCGGCCAACGCCCGGCTCAGGGTGGTTTCGTCGGCGAACTCCAGCGAGCCGCCCACGGGCAGGCCGCGGGCCAGGCGGGTGATGCGGATGGCAGCGCCGGCTAGGCGGCGGTTGATGAAATCGGCGGTGGCGTCGCCTTCCAGCGTGGGGTTGGTGGCTACGATCAGCTCCTGGAATGGGTTGTCGGAGCCTTGGAGGCGGTCAAAGAGTTGCGGCAGGTGGATGTCCTCCGGCCCGACGCCGTTCAATGGCGACAGCACGCCGTGGAGGACGTGATACAGCCCCCGATAGGCGTGGGTGCGTTCCAGGGCCACCAGGTCGCGCCGTTCCTCAACGACGCAAATCTGCTCCCGGTTGCGCTGGGGGTTGGAGCAGATTTCGCAGGGCGAGGCGTCGGTCAGATTGCGGCACTCGTCGCAGAACAGGAGGCCATCCTTGGCCGCAACGATGGCGTCGGCCAACGACCGCGCCTCTTCCGCCGGGATCTGGACGATGTGGTCGGCGATGCGCTGGGCGCTCTTGGGGCCGATGCCGGGCAGCCGGTGCAGCTCCTCGATGAGCCGATTGAGGGAACGGGCGGTGCCCGGGTTGTACTCGCTGACCATGATGCTCACGCCGACTGGCCGGCGCTTATCCTCCGCTGACCTGTTGCGGCGGTGGACAAGGCGTCCAGCGCGGGCGCCAGATGTACCGACGCTCGCCGCAGATCCACCGCCACGACGTCCCATTCGCTGCCGTCGTCAAACCACTGGCGGTAACTGACGAAATCGCCATTGTCCACCACGAGATAGTCCGCGTCGGGTTTGTCGCCCAGCGTCAGGGTGTCGGTGTCGGCGTCGTAGCCCCGCTCTGCGTCGAGCGGGAGAAATCTGGTAGCATCCAACACCCGCAGGCGGGTGACGTTCTCGACTTCCTCGTCCTCAAACGTGAGTATGACGCGAAAGTCCTCCCGTAAAGTACCGCCGCTACGCCCCCCGGGGGTGGCGGTTATTACCAAAGCATCGTCTTCGGAGTAGTAATTAACTTGCACTTCTCACCTCCACGTCTGAACAATGGCGTTGAAACCAGGGAAGTCCTTGCTGCCTGACTCGTCGTGCGGCGGAACCGTCAAAGTGAGCCGATATGATCTCGTCGTTGTCCAAAGCAACGGGAACTCGCAACATCGCGTTTCGGCCCGGGACAAATCCCCAGTACGTCACGGTTACGCTGCCGTTACTATCGGTACAGATGCCGCGCACGCTCCAATTTTCAAGAGCGTATCGTATCCTGGCGGCGGTAACTCCATCGTCCGGTTCCCGGCGCAAATGCCTGGTCAGCCATCTGGTGACGCCGCCGGCGGTGATGGTCTCCGGCAGCGTGCGCCGGTCGCCGGGCGGATGTTCGCTCCCCTCGCCGACCATGATGATTACGCCGACGGGCCGGCGCTTATCCTCCGCTGACCGGCGCCGGCTGGTACCGGGCGGCGATGGCCGGCGCCAGATGCACCGACGCCCGGCGCAAATCCAGCGCCACTACGTCCCATTCGCTGCCGTCGTCAAACCACTGGCGGTAACTGACGAAGTCGCCGTTGTCCACCACGCGGTAATCGGCGTCAGGTTCTGGTTTGTCGCCCAGCGTCAGCGTGTCGGTGTCGGCGTCGTAGCCCGGCTCTGCGTCGAGCGGGAGAAAACGGGTTGCGTCATGAACGGCGACCCTTGTGACGTTCTCGTTACCCACATCTTCCAATGTGAAGATAACGCCAAAATCATCCCGCAGGGTTCCCCCGCTGCGTCCTCTACGGGACTTTATGATGAGCAGAACATCGTCCTCGGGGTAGTATTTAACTTCCATCGCGCACCTCCAGATCTCTGCAACGCTGCTGGAACCATGGGCGGTCGCCCGCGACAATCCGCCCTGCTGCGTGTTCGTCGAAGTGGGCCGTTATAATCTCGGCATCATCCAGAGAAACAGGGACACGCAACAACTCATCGCGGCCGCGCACAACCCAATTTTCAAGAGCGTATTGAATCCTGTCAGCGGCAACTCCATCATCAGGCTCTTCACGCAAATGCCTGGTCAGCCATCGGGTGACGCCGCCGGCGGTGATGGTCTCCGGCAGCGCGCGTCGGTCGCCGAGCGGATATTCGCTCCCCTCGCTGGGCATGATGCTTACGCCGGCCGCGACCGGGCGGCGATGGCCGGCGCCAGATGGGCCGACGCTCGGCGCAAGTCCAGGGCCACGACATCCCATTCGCTGCCGTCGTCAAACCACTGCCGGTAACTGACGAAGTCGCCGTTGTCCACCACGCGATAGTCCGCATCCGGTTTGTCGCCCAGCGTCAGCGTGTCGGTGTCGGCGTCGTAGCCCCGCTTTGCGCGCAGTGGGAGGAACCGACTAACGTCGAGGATGTCGATTCGCGTAACGTCCTCGCTGCCTTCGTCCACAAGGTCGAATATAACCCTGAAGTCATCCCGCAAAGTCCCGCCGCTGCGTCCGTGCTCGTTCGCGATTATGAGCAAGGCGTCCTCTTCGGCGTAGTATTTAACCTTCACCTCGCACCTCCAAGTCTCGGCAACGTCCCTGAAACCAGGGGCGGCCCGTTTCGGCAATCCGCCTGGTCGCCCACTGGTCGAAATGGGCCGCTACAATCTCGGCGTCATCCAGAGAAACGGGGACGCGCAGCATCATGTCGCGGCCGGGGATAAACCCCCAATAGGTCATGGTTACACTGCCGTTATCGTCTGTGCATATGCCGCGCGCCACCCAATTCTCCAGAACGTGCTGAATTCTGCCAGCAGTAACCCCGGAGCGTGGATGGTCGCGCAAATGCCTGGTCAGCCATCTGGTGACGCCGCCGGCGGTGATGGTCTCCGGCAGCGTGCGTCTGTCGCCGGGCGGATATTCGCTCCCCTCGCTGGGCATGATGGTCTGACCGGAGAGCGTCGCATACGTAGGGGCGAATAATTATTCGCCCCTACCCGCCGACACCACGGACGGAGGAGCAGGTCTAAAACAGCCCCGGTATGTTCAAGCCGCCGGTGACGGCGCCCATTTTCTGCGCGGCCAGTTCCTGAGTGCGGGCGAAGGCGTCGTTGACGGCGGCGGCCACCAGGTCCTGGAGCAGGTCGATGTCCTCTGCGGCCTCCGGCTCGATGACGACCTCGGTGACTTCCTGCTTGCCGGTCATGGTGACGCGGACCACGCCGCCGCCGGCGGAGCCCTCCACACTCATCTCTTCCAGTTCCTGCTGGGCCTTGGCCAGGCGGTTCTGCAACTGCTGGGCCTGGCGCATCATCTTGCGGTTCATCATGGCTATAACTCGGCCTCCTGATAGGTCGTGTCGTCAAACCCCGTCATTCCGGCGAAAGCCGGAATCCAGGAATCTCTGCCCTGCTTCACGTTTGCCTATGTGAAGACTTTCTGGATTCCCGCGAAAGCGGGAATGACGAGAAAGGTCAACATACCCTAATTTTCCTCGATGGGACGCGCGCCCAAGCCGATGGCGGTGCGGTATAGCGGGCTGTCCTGGACGGAACTGCGGGTTGGGCGGGCGGTGTCGCCGTTGGCGCCGGCCAGGGTCACCGTGAAGGAATGACGCTGGCCGAAACACTGTTCGATGGCTTGTTCAATAGTATCACGAACCCGGGGGTCGTTCAGTTCTTCCTGCATCCGGTCCAGGTTGGCGGCGTTGCTGAAAGGCAGGACCAGCGTGGCGTTGTCGTCGGACAGATGGACGCTGTCGAGGCGGCAATCCCGCAGCAGCGCGCCCAGGTTGTACTTGCTGCCTTTCTCTCTGCCCAGTCGGCGGACCACCTCGCCCCAGCGTCCCTGCAAGCTGTCGGGAGCGGCCGCCGGCATGGGCGAACGGGCCGGCGGCGGGTTCCCGTTGCCGGGCGGCGGCTGCCGGGACGGGGGTGGGCCGGCGGCGGGGCGTTGCTGGCGAGGGCGGTCCGCCGGAGGCGGACGGGCCGGTTCCCGGCCGCGTTGCGGCTGTGGCGCGCGTCCGCCTCCGGCGGATTGAGGCTGTGCCGACGGCTCCATCGCCGGCGCAGCGTTATTGGTCATGGGCGCGGGCCGGCAGATCTCGGCGGCGGCGATTTCCAGGGGCAGGGACGAAGGGGCGTCATAGCGCAGGTTGGCCTCGCCCCAGACGCGGACCGCCCGCAGTATGTTGGCGGCGTCGGTCTTTTGCACCGCTGCCCGCAGGCCGGACATGGTGTCGTCGGGCAGGTCCAGAGTGTCGCCGGCGTCCCAGGACAGCAGCAGCATGGCCCGCAGGATGTCCAGGGTTTGCTTGTGCAATTGGCGGGGTTCGCCGCCTTCCCAGATCACCTGGTTGATGGTCTCCAGCGCGCCAGAGGTATCGCCGGCCAGCATCTGTTGAGCCAGGGACAGGTAGGCGTCGCTGCGCACGATGCCCAGGGCGTCCTCAACGTCGCGCAGGGAGATCTCCCGGTCGGCGGATACCGCCAATTGCTCCAGCATATTCAGGGCGTCGCGCATGGAGCCGCCGGCGTTGCGGGATACCATGCGCAGGGCGTCGGGCTGGATCGCCACTCCCTCCCGGTCGGTGATGTAGGCCAGTCGGTCGTAGATGGTCTGCCCCGGCAGGCGGCGGAAGTCGTAACGCTGGCAGCGGGAGAGTATGGTGGGCAGGATGCGGTCGGCTTCGGTGGTGCAGAGGATGAAGATGACGTGGGCCGGCGGTTCCTCCAGCGTTTTCAGGAAAGCGTTGGACGCTTCCCGCGTCAGCATATGGGCTTCGTCGATGATATAGACCTTGCGCCGGTTCTGGGCCGGCTGGAAATGCACCTTGTCGCGGATTTCGCGGATTTCCTCCACGCCCCGGTTGCTGGCGGCGTCCAGCTCGATGACGTCCAGGTTGCGCCCCTCGTTGATGGACACGCAGATGGCGCATTCCTCGCAGGGGTCGCCGTCCTGTGGATGCAGGCAGTTGACGGCCTTGGCCAGCACGCGGGCGGTGGTGGTCTTGCCGCTGCCCCGCGTCCCGCAGAACAGGTAGCTATGGCTGACCCGCCCCTGCATCACGGCCTGGCGCAGGGTGTTGCCCACGTGCTCCTGCCCGGCCAGGTCGCTGAACGTGCCGGGCCGCCACTTGCGGTAATAGACTTGGGAGGAGGTGGTCATAATTGGGCTGAATCCGCGCCGCCGATTCCTGCCTAACTATAACGCCAACGGCCCCGCCGATGCCATAGCGGGGCCGTTGGCAATTGCGCCGGCTTTGGAGTGCCGGGCGGGCAGCTAGCTGACCACAACGGGTCTAGTCAGCGGCAGCTTCGTCCTCCGTCTCGGCGTCTCTGGCCAGATCTTCCGGCGACGAGAACTTAAGGTTGGGAAATTGGACGCGGCGGGCTTTGCTCCAGTCCACGTAGTCAACCGAACTGTGGGTTTCCCAAAAATAGCGCTCTTCAGCTTCGGTTTCGAAATGAGGGATGGGTTTAAGTTCCTTGGACATAAATGATTTCCTCCTGTTCGTCCATGTCACGGGCCGATATGATACGAATCACAGTATCGAAGTTGCGCGTCGTAAAAGTTACGTGCAAAAACCGCCCGGTTCGGATGAAGCCGAGAGCGTTGTACCTTATCTCGTCTTGGTCGTGGTCAATGTCTTCCAAAATCAGTAATCGCGGATCAGCGAAAACTTGCTCTGCTTCAAACTGACTAACGTCATGTGAAAGAAGATTTTTCCTGTCGTTTCCTCGGTCCCACTGGAAACCGGTCACCCGGCTAAAGTCAATCATTGATGGTCATCCCAATCCCAGCCGCTATGGTTTTGCCGCTGCACCGCGTCCCGCAGAACAGGTAGCCATGGCTGACGCGCCCCTGCATCATCGCCTGCCGCAGCGTATTGCCCACGTGCTCCTGCCCGGCCAGGTCGCTGAACGTGCCGGGCCGCCACTTGCGGTAATAAACTTGGGAGGAGGAGGTCATAATTGGGCCGAATCCGCTGCTGCCTAACGCCGGCTAACTATAACGCCAACGGCCCCGCCGATGCCATAGCGGGGACGTTGACAATTGGGCCGGGTTTGGAGCGCCGGACGGCTGCCCGGTTGGCCTAATCGGCGGCGTCAGCCTTCGACTCGCCGGCTTTAGCTAACTCCTCCGGCGGCGTCAGCTTGAGGTTGGGGGATTGTACACGGCGGGCTTTGCTCCAGTCCACGTAGTCAGTCGAGTCGTGGCTTCCCCACCAAGCGCGTTCTTCGTCTTCGGTTTCGAAATAGGGGATGGGTTTAAGCTTCTTGTCCATAACGTTCCCGCTCCCTGCCCGGGTTTTCAGTTTTGCAATATGCACGTAGCGTGGCAATGTCGCATCGAAGGCGAGCCAGTCTGCTAGAATGGCTCTACCCTAGAGCGTCAGAATACCACCATGGTCACGCCATCCGAAACCAAGCGCCTCAAGCTGGAGGTCTCTAACTTCGGCCCCATCGCCGAGGGTACGGTCGAGTTGCGCCCGATGACCGTCTTCGTGGGGCCCAGCAATACAGGCAAGTCGTATTTGGCGACGCTGATTTACGCCCTGCACCAATTTTTCTGTGCGTACGCGGGAACCTCGGACAGCCGCAGTCCTGCTAATCTGCCGTTTTCCATGGGGCCGTATCCTACGATACTCCCCGCAAGGATCGATCTTTCGGACGGGGAAATGAAGGATCTCTACGTTTGGGCTGAGGAAAATGTTCCCAAGTTCGATGGGGAAAGGTTCCGCTGGGTTCCCAAGTCAAGCATACCTGGATCTATCGCAACTCTGCTTAAACCAGGTTTCGGCACTTTGACGCAGTACAGCAAATTTTTGGATAATGACATCGCCAGTTGCTTTGGCGTGAATCAGTCAAAGCATTTAATCAGCCATCACGCAAACGAGGCTGAAATTGTATTGCTCGGCAGTTTCCCGAATAAGTCAGAGACGAACGTCCCGTTCAGTTATGACGTCAAGGTAACCAATACAGGTTCTAGTCTGTCGGCGGAAATTGCCGAGACAATGCCCATGCTGATCGATTGGGATAATAATATGGCAAGTGTAAATATTATGAAGGTGCCTTGGCACGTGTTGGGATATGTGGCCAGTCATGGCGACCCGGACGATGATCCAAGGAACCTGGTGGCGAACGTGTTGCTCGGCAATATCGCAAGGGCAGTAATTTCCGAAACCATCAATCCCTTTGACCACTCCGCTCACTATCTCCCTGCCGACCGCGCCGGTGTGATCCAGACTCACCAATCGTTAGTGAGGTCATTGATAGCGAGCGCGTCCAGTACGCCAATGAGCGGCGCAGTATCACAACCTACATTGTCCGGTGTCCATGGCGACTTTTTGGAAGGGCTTGTTGGTTTGGGCAGCGTTACCGCCGCCCGGAGTGAAATTCCGGAAAGGCCACTTCCCCTGCGCATGGAACAAGACATACTGCGTGGAGCTATTCGTATCGAAAGCAATCCGGTCGGCTACCCTTCATTTTTCTACCGCCCCAAGGGCTGGCAGCGCGACCTGCCCCTGATGAACGCCTCAGCAATGGTCTCGGAGCTTGCTCCAGTCGTCCTTTACCTACGTCATATTGTCCACCCTGGAGATACCCTCATCATTGAAGAGCCGGAGACTAATCTCCACCCGCAAGCGCAGGTGGACTTTACCCGCGTTCTGGCCGCCGCGGTGAAGGCCGGCATCCGCATCATCATCACCACCCACAGTGAATGGGTACTTGAAGAGTTAGCGAACCTGGTTCGGATGTCTGAACTTTCACCAGAACGGCGCGAGGGATTGGAGGCTGCCGACTTTGCCTTGACTCAGGACGAGATAGGCGCATGGTTCTTTGACTCCAACGGCGAGAATGGCGGTTCGGTGGTCCGGGAAATCCCACTGGATGTCGATTCGGGAACCTTCCCATCGGGGTTTGGACTGGTGACGGCAGACCTCTACAACCGCTGGGTTGAAATAACTTCGCGGGTCGAAAACGGATAATGGCGACCCCGGCAGTTGATGCCGTCACGCGGCGAACCAACCGGTCCTGCCATGCGCGACGATGCAGTAATAGCGGTTGTACCCTTCCGCTGGCCGGGGCGCCGCGCACCCGCGTCCTGATCAATCTGGAGCACGACCAGGCGCCGGTATCGCGGCAGGAACCCCACTGCGATTATCTCTTCGTATCTGACGGTGGCGATGGCAATCCCGAATGGGTCGCTCCGATTGAGTTGACTACCGGACGCGCCGACTCGCGCAAGTTCCTGCGCCAGTTGACCGCCGGTGCTGCCGTCGCCGACCGATTGCTGCCGCGCAACATCCCTTTGCGGTTTCGACCAATCGCCGCTTACGACGGCCAGATGCGGCGGGCGGAACGAGACAACCTGCTGATTCCAGCCAACAAGATAACCTTCAGGAACCAGTCCGAGTTGGCGCGAGTGGTTCGCTGCGGTTCGCCGCTGATGAAAGCGCTGACCGGCTGAGTCTCTGGGTCTGGCATACCCCGCCCTCGCCGTGTACACTCCCGCCTAACGTAACCTCTACCGTACCGGGAGGTGTGGCGAATGCCGATTTCCGACGAAACCATGAAGCGCATTATTGCCGAATACGGCGGGTTCGAGTTGTCCGACGCCGAGCTGGAGCTGGTCAAGCCGGAGTTGGAAAACTACCTGACCGAGTTGCAGAACCTGCGCGATCTCGACCTGTCCGACGTGATGTCCGCGCGCCTGCTCCGGCCGGCGGATGGAGGAGGAGAAGCCGATGCCTAGCTCCGAACTGCTCAAGCTGACCATTTCCGAAGTCGCTCCCCTGATCCAGGCGCGGGAGGTGTCTCCCGTTGACCTCGCCGAGGCGGCGCTGGCCGAGGCCGAACGGCAGCAACCGACGCTCAACTCCTTCATCACCATCATGCGGGAGCAGGCGTTGGCCCAGGCCGAGGCGGCCGAGGAAGCCCTGTCCCGCGGCGAGTACCGGGGGCCGCTCCACGGCATACCCATCGGCATCAAGGACAACATCGCCACCGGCGGCATCAGGACCACCCTGGGCACCAAGGTGCTGAGCGACCACGTACCCGACGAGGACGCCGATGTGGTACGCCGCTGCAAAGAGGCCGGCGCCATCATCATCGGCAAGGAAAACCTGGAGGAGTTCGCCGCCGGCGCAACCTCCAACAACCCTCACTACGGCGCGGTGCATAACCCCTGGAACTTGGACCACATTCCCGGCGGTTCCAGCGGCGGCGGCGGGGCCAACGTTGCGGCCGGCGTGACTTTCGCTTCCCTGGGCACCGACCTGGGCGGCTCGGTGCGACTCCCCGGCGCGTTCTGCGGCGTGGTGGGCCTGAAGCAGACTTTCGGGCGCGTCAGCCAGCGCGGGCTGCTGGTGACCAGCTTCAACGGCGACCACATCGCCCCCATGACCCGCTCGGTGCGGGACAGCGCGTTGGTGCTCCAGGCCATCGCCGGATACGACCCGCTGGATCCCAGCACGGCGCCGGTTCCCGTGGACGACTACGTCCTGATCCTGGAGCGGGGCATCAGCGGCCTGACCATGGGCATCCCTTCCAACTACTACTACGACCACCTGGACCCCGAGGTGGAGCAAGCCGTGCGCCGGGCCATCGCGGCCCTGGAAGAGCTGGGCGTCGCCACCCGCGAGGTCAGCGTGCCCACCATGCAGTACGCCGGGGCGCTGCGCTTTTCCAGCATGGCCGACAGTGTGGTTACCCACGAGCCGTACATCACGTCCAGCCGCGAGGACTACGGCCCGGACACCCTGTACCGCACGCTCGCCGGCCAGTTCGTGCTGGGCCGGGATTACTCCAAGGCCATGAAGGTACAGCGTCTCATCAAGGAGGAGCACGCCCGCGTGTTGCAGGAAGTGGACTTCCTGGTGACGCCGACCACGCCGCTGCCCGCTCCGCGCATCGACGCCGATACCCTGGAGGCGGAAGGCCGTCGCCAGAAGGTGCGCGGCCCCGGCTCCGGCCACGTCTCCCGCAACACCAGCCCGATGAACGCCACCGGCTTCCCCGCCATCACGGTGCCCTGCGGGTTCAGCGAATTGGGCCTGCCCATCGGCCTCCAGTTCATCGCCCGCCCGTGGGAAGAGGGCAATCTGTTCCGCATCGCGCACGCCTACGAGGGAGTTTCGCCCAGCCGGGGCGTGTGGCCCAACCTGGAGTGAGTGAGAGGGATATCGTCAGAAGCAGCAACTGTCTTGCTGGTCAAGTGGTTAGGCGGCGATGGGGGCCTGCCAGGGGGTGTTGGATTTGATGATGGCGTTGCAGAAGGTGAGCAGCTTGCGCATACACGCGGTCAAGGCCACCTTGGGAGCTTTGCCCGCCGCCAGCAGTCGCTGGTAGCAGGCCCGGATGACCGGATTATGCCTGGTGGCGGCCAAAGTAGCCATGTACAGCGCCGCTCGCAACTGTCGGCGTCCGCCCCAGACGGAGCGTTTGCCCCGCCACCGACCGCTGTCGCGGTTGTAGGGGGCTACGCCGGCCAAAGCGGCGATTTCCTGGTGGCTGGCGTGGCCCAATTCGGGCGCCTCGGCGAGCAAGGTGGCGACCAGGACCGGCCCCACGCCGGGGATGGAGCGCAGCAATTCGGCCTTGGCTTTCCAGACCGGGTTGTGCTGCAACAAAGCGGCGATGTCCCGGTCCAGTTGGGCCACTTGTTCCCCCAGCAGCGCCAGGTGGTCGTCAATCTGGGCGCGCACCAGTTCCGACGACACGGGCCGCCGCCGGTTGCGTTCCTGGGTCTGCATGGCAATGAGTTGCCGGCGCCGGAGCGTCAGGGACTGCAACTCCCGCTGTTCAGCGTCGGGCAGTGGACGCACCGGCGGGCGCAGCGCATCCCCGAAGCAGGCCAGGATCTGGGCGTCTAGCCGGTCGGTCTTGGCCAGCCGTCCGGTGGCCCGGGCGAACTCCCGCACCTGGCGGGGATTGACCACCACTACGGGCAGTCCGGCCCCGCTCAACTCCGCCACCACAGTCCTTTCCAGTCCGCCGGTAGCCTCCACGATGATCCGGGCCGGTTGCAGCGGGACCAGTTCCGCCACCAACTGGGCCAGGGCTTCGTCAGTGTACTCCACGTGCCAGGCCTGGTTGGCGGGGAAGGCCCAACCATCCAGGTAAGCTTGGGACACGTCAATGCCGATGATTGTTTCTCCGGTGGTCATGTTTTACACTCCCCGTACCTTTGGTGCGCCAAGGCCCGGACTACCCTGCCTTGCAATACGGGGTCGTACCCCCCACAACGGTTCGGGTTAGCCAAGGGTGAACGGCGCGGCGACCTTGCTGCTTCACGGCTTCGCATAGCGAGCCCCAGGATTAACGGTCTGCCGCGTCGTGGCTTCTCCAAGATACAAGGATTTACCGGATTATTCGGATTTACAGGATTTTTGCGCCGCCGGCGCCGGCAATTCCATCCTGATGTATCCGGTGCAATCCGGTAAATCCTGCTTCTGACGAAAACAAACGGCCGCAAGAGGATAGCCCTCCCAAATGCAAATGCCCGCAGCGCAATTTGAAGCTCTCGTACAGGATGCCTATTGGGACCTGCCCGAATCAATCCGGGCTTCCCTGAACAACTTGGACATCGTGGTTGAGGACGTCCCCGGTCCGGAAGCCGAAGGCGCTTTTGATCCCCATGGCCACGAGCACGGGGATACGCTGCTCGGTCTGTACGTCGGCGTGCCGCTGGTGGAACGCTATGCCGCCGACCCACTGATGCCCGACTGCATCTACATCTATCGTCTGCCTATTTTGAGTATGTGCGACACCCACGATGCGGTCGTCCGCGAAGTCCGCACCACGCTGCTGCACGAGATAGGCCACTACCTGGGCCTGAGTGAGCAAGATCTGGACCGGCTGGGCTATGGCTGACTGGCGGCGACTTTCGTGGGGCGACCGGCTGGCGTGGGTGATTGGTACGGGGTTCGGCGCCGGCTTCTCCCCCATCGCGCCGGGTACGGTGGGATCTCTGGCCGCGGTTGGGCTGCCCTACCTGCTGCTGCTTACTCTACCTGAGGGTCAGGGGACGCTGCTGTTGGCGCTGCTGGCGGCGGGCGGGTTTTTCTCCGGCGTGTGGGCGACGGGGCGCATGGCCACCGCGGCAAACCCGGACCCGGGCACGGCAGTATGGGACGAATTCATAGGGATGTGGATAACCCTTTTGCCGGTGGTGGCGCTGGGCGTCCGGTCGTTGATTGCCTTTCCCTGGCTGCTGGAACGGAGCGACAAGGCGGCGCTGCTGTTCCTGCCCGTACTGGCCATGGCCTTTGTGTTGTTCCGGGCCATGGACATTCTGAAACCCTGGCCCTGCCGCCAGCTGGAACGACTGCCCGGGGGTTGGGGAATAATGCTGGACGACGTGGCGGCGGGAGTGTGGGCGGCCCTGCTCACCATCGCCCTGTCGCTGATGACGCTGGGAGTGTGGGCCGCTTCACTACTTGCCAGTTAGTCAGCGAAAAGGCCGGCCAGCGCGGCCCGCTCCAACCGCTGCATCTCGTCGCGTTCCGCGTCGTCGTAGTGGTCGTGCCCGAGCAAGTGCAGCGCGCCGTGGACGATGAGCAGCGCCAGTTCCCGGCGCAGGGGAACGCCTTGGGCTTCCGCCTGCCGGATGGCCTGGAGCGCGGAGATGACAATATCGCCCAGGGGCGGCGGTTCTCCGTCGGGCAGCAGGAAGTCTGCCGGCCAGTCGTTTTGTGCCTCCGGGGGAACATCATCGCCGGCCCAATGTCCACCGTGCTCGGCGGAGAAGGACAGAACGTCCGTAGTTTCGTCCAGTCCGCGATACTGCCGATTCAGCTCCCGCACCGTGGCGTCGTCAGTGAGCAACAGGCTTACCTGCCCGGGCGCGTCGGGAGGGAGGACCTGGGCCAAGCCGTGACGCATTACCGTCTCCAACCAATCCAATGGAAGGGCGTCGTACTGGTCCTGTAGTTCGATTCGCACAGCAACGGCGATGTTGGGCAGAAGGACGCGCATCGTCACATTATAAAGCCGCTTCAGTCGCGTGATACAATGAATTCGCATTCTGGCCCACAGGACGATGCCATGAGCGAAGACCAATTCACCCCCAACTCGGAGCCGTCCGAAAACCAATGGGTCGATTACGCTCTGCCTGAAGAGGGGGTGGCCGACCTCACCGACCGGCTCACCGAGTTCCTCCCGGAGCAGGACGATAATGACCCGCCGCTGATCATCGGGCAGGTGTTGGACGACTTTATCGACCAGTCCGGAGCCATGCCGGAAAACATCCGCGAGGAAGACGCCCATGCCCTGATCTGCCAGATGCAAATGGCGGTTACCCTGGCGTACCAGTTGGGCCGGCTGGAAGCCCGCTCCCCGGAAATGGTGCGCCGCTTCATCCTCGAGGCCATCCAGAAGTGGGAGGCCAAGCCCTTACCCGACTCCCTCGACTTCGTTGAAGCCGATTTCCGCAAACCCAAGGAACTGGTCCTGCCCCGCCTGCGCCGCTGGTGGCAGGAAAACCTGACCGCCGAGGACTACTATTGGGACGAGGACTGACCGGAGGAATTGGTTTCAATGACCACCGCAACCTACGATTTGGTGCTGAACGGCGGCAACCTGCTCGACCCGGCCCAGTGCATCAACAACGAACCCCGCGACGTCGCCTTCAAGGATGGCAAAGTAGCCGCCGTCGCTGATAGCATTGACCCGGCCAGTGGCGCCCAAAGCATCGACGTCGCCGGCAAGCTCATTACCCCCGGCCTCATCGACCTGCACGGCCACTTCTATCACGGCGCCAGCGGCAGCGCCGTCCACGCCGATCAAACCTGCCTCGGCAGCGGCGTGACCACCGGCGTGGACGCCGGCAGCGCCGGGTTTCTCAACTACGGGGCCATGCGCGATTACGTGTTTCCGGCCCATCGCACCAGGCTCATCGCCTTCCTGCACATCGGCGCGGTCGGCCTGGCCGCCAACCGCGTCCTGGGCGGCGGCCTGCACGATATGCGCATCATCGACGTGGGTCAGACGGTTGAGGCCATCAAGGCCAACCCCGGTTTTCTGTTCGGCGTGAAGGTGCGGATGCACTACGACGCCGTGGCTCGGTGGAACGCCCACGAAGCTATGGCCCGGGCCAAGGAGGCCGCTACCGAAGCCGGCGTCAGCCTGATGGTACACGTCAGCGGCACGCCCATACCCCTGCCCGACGTGCTGGAACACCTCGGCCCCGGAGACATATCCACCCATGCCTTCAATGGCCTGCCGGAGAATATGCTCGACAACGCTGGAACGGTGCGCCCGGAAGTTCGCGCCGCCGCCGAGCGGGGCGTCATCATGGACGTGGCCCACGCCGGAGTCCACTGCGACGTCGAGGTGGTCAAGGCCGCCATGGATCAAGGCATCGTTCCCGATACCATCAGCACCGACATCCACATCCCTCCGCCGGGCCGCATCGTTTATCTGATGAACGACCTGGTGAGCAAGTTCCACGCCCTGGGTATGCCCCTGGCCGACGCCATAACCGCCAGCACCAGCCGCCCCGCTGAGATCCTGGGCCTCCAGAACAGCATCGGCTCCCTGGGGGTTGGGATGGAGGGCGACGCCGCCGTGTGGGAGCAACGACAGGGCCGCTTCGTCTGGCACGACATGGCCGGCCACAACGTGGATGGCAAGCTGCGCCTGGACACCTTCGCCACCATAAAGGGCGGCATCGTAATGTGGCGGGAAGGACGGCTCACCGAGATGGGTAACTGCTAGGCCATGTTGACATTTCACCGTCATTCCCGCGAAAGCCGGAATGACGAAAAAATTCAACCGGCACAGGTCAAAACTAGAGGCGAGCAGCCAGTTCCCGCGCCAATAGAGTGGTACAACCCCCGATAATCACAAACAGCACGGCGTAGCGAAAGATGCGCAGGCTCATCCGCCGCGCCAACCAGCCGCCGGCGGTGGCGCCCACCAGCACGGCCGGTATGCCAACGCCGATGTTGTAAGCCGTCTCCACCGGGAACAAGCCGGCGACGAAATACAGGGCCATTCCCAACACGCCGGCCAGCAGGAAATACATCGCCAGCGTCGCCCGCATCGTTTCCCGGGGCCATCCCTGCTCAATAGCGTAGATGCCGGCCAGCGGACCGCCAATGCTCAACGTCGTGGTGAGCAACGTGGTGGTAAAACCGAAACCCACGGCGCCCCAACGGGTCCGCGCCACCGGGACTCGCACGTTGAACAAGCTCATCACCGCTATGGCCAGTATCAGCGTGGTGATTGCGACCCGTAACGGAGCCGGCGCTGCCACGCTCAGGAGTATCACTCCCAACGGAACCGGCGGCAGCCCGGCGACCAGGAACAGCCAGGACTCCCGCCAGCGCAGGCGCCGCCAGGTCTGTGCCAGCACCAGCAGCGTGGTAATCGCTATCATCGCGTTGACCAGCACCACCGCCTGTTGGGGCGCCATAATCAACAGGAGAATGGGCGCCGCCGCCAACGCCATGCCGAAGCCGACGGCGCTGAATACGAAAGAGCCCAGCAGCAGCGCGGCCAGGCCGATGACCAGCTCCCAGCCGGCCAGCATCAGGACAGGTTGAACAGACCCTGCTGGGCGGCGCGGAGCAGGGTGCGCTGGATCTGCACCACCGGCGGGCCATCTCTGGCCAGCACGATTTCCACCTCGTCATCGGGCGTCAGGGTTAGCGAACGCTCACCGTCCAGCGCCACCGTACAGTAACGAGGTTCCAGCGCCACAGGTATCCCTTCTTGCAGTAGTTCCCACTCGGCGATAGCCGCCGGTCCAACGATGCCGGGAGCCACCGGCGCAATCACGGTGGCCGCCGGCGGCGAGTCCTCATCAGCGTCCCGGGCCAGCTTGTAGCGCAAACCGCCCACGTCGGCAAGGGACAGCGGATGCAGCCTACCGCCCACCGACGATAACCCGATACCGGCCGGCTCAGCGCGAGTGAGAAAAACCTCATGCACCGTGTCCAGGTCCCAGATGGCGCGGGTCGCAACATAGCGTTCCCTGGAGATCGCCACGTCAACCAGGGCCAGGTCCCGAAACTCGCCGTTCACCCGTAACTGAAGTGCTTTGCTGATCACCGAGGTATCCGCTAGTTCCAGCAACCCGGAAGCCACCAGTCCGGCGGCTATGCCGGCCAACGTCCCTTCGACCATCACCGGGAAGATGTTGTTGGTTCCCGTAGAGATCGCCACCAGCGGAAGCTGGCTGGTGGCGGCCGCCACGGCGCGGTTGGTGCCGTCGCCGCCCAGGGTGATGAGGCAGCCCACACCCATTTCGGCCATCATGGCGGCGGCCCGCATCGTGTCGCCCTCGGTGTAGAGGGGCGACATGGGCAGCATTTCCAGGGGCAGGGAGATGCTGGAATCGTCGGCGGCGCGCCGGCACAGGTTGCCGCTGTCGGGCATTGCCACCACCTTTTCGACATCGGTGGATTGCAGGCCAATGAGAGCGCGCCGAACGGTGTTCACCTTTTCCCAATCGGGCACCACCCGGCCCTGGGCTACCAGGCGGCGGATGTCTTTGCTGGCTGCTGGGTTGGCGATGATGCCGACGGTGGCCATGACACGCTCAGGTCTGTTTGCGCAACGCTGGTATTGATGGATTACGGGGGCCTACTATACACCATCCCCAACTAGTACTTGGTCAACGTTGTATCGTCAGATAAAGGATAAAATGGGCCACAGTCGCTACTCTGACGGTCAAGCAGTGGTACGGGAGGTGCAGCAGCCATGGCTCAAGAGAAATTTGCGGTACGGTTGTCAGCGGAAGATCGCAGCCAACTGGAGGGATTGATCCGTCGCGGCCAGCATTCCGCTCGGATCATCAATCGGGCGCGCATTCTGCTCAAGACCGACGCGGGCTGGAGCGCTTCCCAGGTGGCGGCGGCGCTGGACACGTCGGAGCGCACGGTGTTTCGCACCAAGCGGCGGTACGCCGAGGAGGGGTTGGACGGCGTACTGCATGACCACCCCCAGGCCAACCGGTATCGCAAGCTGGATGACCGTGGTGAAGCCCACCCCGTATCAAGTACGGGGCAGGTTCTGATCGCCCTGGCGTGCAGCGACGCTCCCGAAGGACATGACCACTGGACCTTGTCCGCCACAGGCGGACTGGCCGACCAGGTAGTGGAGTTGGGCGTGGTGGAGAGCCTGTCGTATGAGACGGTGCGGCTCCGGCTCAAAAAACACCCTCAAGCCTTGGCAAAAGCGTCAGTGGCGCCTGGCCCAGATGAACGGGGAGTTTGTAGCGGCGATGGAGGACGTGCTGGACCTGTATGCCGAACCCTACGACCCCGACCCACCGCCTGGCGTCCCGGTACGAGACCTTCCCGCCGGCCGAGGCCCGCCGCATCGCCAAACGCCTGGAGTTTCACCACACCCCCAAACACGCCAGTTGGCTGAATATGGCGGAGATTGAATTCAGCGCCTTGAGCCGGGCCTGCCTCAAGGGGCGAAACCCCGACGCCGATGCCCTGCAACGCGCCATCACAGCCTACGAAACCCAGCGCAACGCCGCGCGCGTTCCTATAAATTGGCGCTTCAGCTCCGACGACGCCAGAACCAAACTCCATCGCTTCTACCCCCTGCCTTTCCAGCTTTGACTGAGCACTAGGGGTTCGCCGTGGCGGTCACCTTGAACTTCGTCACGTCGTCGTAGGTCCCCCATGCGCCCCACGCGCCGTTGCTGTAATCGCTGTACCAACCCTTGCCTATCTCCCAGCCGTTGCCGGACGGGACGAGGCTTTCGTTGTCGGAGAGCGTGAAGTTCCACATGACCTGTGGGCTGCCGCTGCCGGTCAGGGTACCGACCAGGAAGTAGGTGGTGTCGCCGTTCAGCGTGCAGCCGCTGCCGGAGCAGGCGTTGATGACGTTGCTGAAGGTGAAGGTGCCCACCGTGCCAGCGGTAAGCGTCGCCACCACCGTATCAGTCGGTACGACGTTACCGCCGGACGTCGTGCTCTCTTGGATAGTCCAAGTCAGGGTGCCGGTCGTCACGTTGTTCCGGTAGACCCGCGTGGTGGCGCTGTGCAGGGTGTAGCCCGACGAGTTTGGGCCAGTGGTGAATTAGTAACTGTTCAGACTTGGGGTGTGAATTGAGCGAAAGGGGTTATGGTAGCGTTCCGTTTTAGGTGGTTTGGTCTTTGTCATTGCGAGCGCAGCGTGGCAATCTCGTTGGCGCAGCAGCAGTTTTGGCCGCTCGAATGCATTGCCGTAAAACTGAACCACCTAAATCGCAACGCTACCAAGGGGTTAGGTAGCGTTCCGTTTTAGGTGGTTTGGTCTTTGTCATTGCGAGCGCAGCGTGGCAATCTCGTTGGCGCAGCAGCAGTTTTGGCCGCTCGAATGCATTGCCGTAAAACTGAACCACCTAAATCGCAACGCTACCAAGGGGTTATCAGAGGCTGGCGCCGGCGGTGTCGGTTATGTCAATATGCGTGGCCTGGACGCTCAAACTGACCTCAGGACTGCCGATCGGGAGGTCCTGATCGAAATCAGCATCCGGCAGCAGGCGATCATCGAGAGCCTGGAGCAACGGATTGTCCAGTTGGCAGGGCGGGCCATCCGCCGGAGGCGGACGGGCCGGATGCCCGGACTGAAGCCCAAAGGCGACCGCAAGCCGGCGCAGTCCCGGAAGCCGCGCAAACCGCGTCTCCAGGGCTTTGCCCGGACCCGCATGGCGCCCACCACGCGGGAAGTGATTGACCTGCCGCCGGTTCCGGTGGAAGTTGCCGAACACGCCGTGATTGGTCAAAAATCGTGTATCCGCGTCTGCCCGGGCTGCCGACGGCGTTGCATACCGCCCGCGCAACTGGACGGGGTAGTGATGGGCAAGCAGCGGTTGGGGATCAATCTGATCAGTCTTACGATGGCCCCAAGCAGCGCTGCTGGGCCCACCTGTTGCGGGACATCCACGATCTGCGCGCGCTTTACCCAGACGATGAACCGCTGGGTCGGTGGGCGGACGCCGTCCACGAGGTCTATGCCAAAGCCAAAGCCTTCACCCACCCGTCGGAATGGCCGCGTCGCCGCGGCCAACTGGCCCTGGAACAACGTCTGCTGGCCCTCTGCCGTCCCCACCGGGACGACCCGTCAGCAGTCCAGGCCAAGCTGTGCCGCCGCGTGGAGAAGCACATCAAGAGCCTGCCCCGTACTGGATACGGGGAACTCTTCGTCTTCGTGGCCGAACCGGCAGTCCCACCAGACAACAACGCCGCCGAGCGCAGCCGGCGCCACCTGGTGGTCAGCCGCAAGGTCAGCGGCGGAACCCGGTCAACCCAGGGCACCGAGACCAAGATGACCCTGTCGTCAGTCTTCGGCGCCTGGCGGGCGCAAGGACTCAACCCTCTCTCCGCTTGCCGACAACTGCTCATTTCCCCTCAATTCTGAACAGTTACGCGCGGGTAGGAACTCAGGGCAACGCCGGTGAAAGCGCTCAACTTGAGAATCACACCGTCGTTCCTGCGAAAGCAGGAACCCAGAGATTGCGATATGAAGCAACGAGAAGGATCGCTTACGATTTCGACCACTGGATTCCCGCTTTCGCGGGAATGACGGAAGAAAGCGGGAATGACGGGAAATGCCAACACGGCCTAACCCAATCCGGCAAATCCCCTAATCCCCAAAATCCTGATTCTGACAACCGCCCCCTACTCGTCCGCCGCTATGTGCACCAGGCCGGTGGGGGCGCCGGTCATGTTCAACCAGGCGTTGCTGCCCCACTTGCTTCTGACCGCATGGGCAATCGACCAGCCCGGCGTTCCGGTGGGATGCACCGCCTCCGCGTCCGAATTCGTGACTGACAAGTTGTAATACTTATCGCCGCTGGTGTCGCCCGTGGACATCACGATGAAGTACTTGGTGTCCTTTGACAGCGCGCGGCCGGTCCCCGCGCAGGCGTAGCCGTACAGCCCCGGCGTGTCCGGGTTGTCGCCGGTGAAGTTGGCGTTGGCGATTGCCGTCGCCCGGCTTGCCGTTGCTGTCGCTGTAGATTTTCACGGCGATGGCTACCGGGGGGCGTCAGGCTATCCTGCTGTCAGCGCCGGTGAAATGTGATGGTGCGGCCCGGTCCGTCAATCGTAAGGATATAGTCGAGGAGGACGTCCCGTCCAATGATGAAAACGAACGGTATTTTAGACCTGAGCAGCGGAGCGCTGGCAACGGGCTTTGGGACGTAACGGCTCAGGTTCGGGATGTGAACGTCAATATCGAAGGTCGGCTGTTCATCGCCTTGGCCTACGCCGCCTATGGCCAGCAGGTCGGTCGTCGGTGTGTACCAGGCCTGCGCCAAGTCAACGTCAATGAGCGACATGGCGGCTCCGGTGTCAATCAGAGCCGGCGGGTGGTAGTCAAAGCCGGGAAGGTTAACCGGCAACTGCGGGCCTAATTCGAGGCGGGCCGCGGCCAGTGTGATACTGGCAATCAACTTGGGCATCAGCGTCCGGCCATGAAAATGGCGAACGGCGGCGGGGAACCAACGCGGCGAACGTAGCGGTTGAACAAGTCGAAGCCCTGTTCGTCAGCGACGCGTTCGGCTTCCTCCTCCGTGTCGAAAAATCCCAGAGGCTCCATCCCGGCAATGGCCACCCATTGGCCTATGCTCTCGGGCGGGAAAGATGGCGCAAGAGCGTTGTAGGCGATTGCCTGATCGTGAACTGTGATGGTGGCGGGTTTCGTCATGGACATAACGCGAATCCCTCCCTGGTAGTGTGCATTACGAACGCGCCCAAGGTGTTCAGGCTCAGTATAAGGCTGATTGGCGCGCCACGTCAAAATCAGGATTGGCAGGATTGGGCCGCCCTCGCAACCGCCAACCCAATCCTGAAAATTCCGTCACCCCGTACTTGATACGGGGCCCAAAAATCCTGCTGCTGCCGCTGCCGCCCCACCCCTAATCGCCCGCCGCCACGTACAGATGCGCCGGGGCATTCCGACGCTGCTACTCCCCGGGCGGCGGTTCCTCGAACCGTTCGCCCCGGGCCTCGGCCTGCATCCGACGCCGGTTCCATTCCTCCCAGCGTTGCTGCGTTTCCCGGCGGCCTTCTTGGCGGCCCTCGCGTAGGCCCTCGCGTAGGCCCTCTTGTTTTCCCTGGTTGACGGCGTGTTGCCACACCCTTGGCGCCAGCAATACCATCGTAATCAGCACCTCCATCAAGATTGTTGCCGTCAGCGCAATCCCAGCCGACACGCCAAAGACCGCGGCCAGTAAATATAACCTGGTCTCATCCGCCGTAGCTCCGCTCAACAGCGGAACCCGGTACTGCCACAAGAACACCGCAACGGCAACCACGTACACCAGATAATAAGCAAGCCAGTATTTCCCGAAAGCCTGTTTTAATGGCGTCATAGCCGTTGCCCTGAACCGAATCTAGCACGGTTGCCGACGGAGGGTCAAATCAGCGCCCCGGAACCGATCGCCGCCGGCCCGCCCCCAACGATAAACCGTCAGAATCAGGATTTACCGGATTCAAGGATTGGCGGGATTGGGGTGGTTTTGCAGCCGCTCATGGTGAGCCTGTCGAACCACCCAATCCTGCCGTAAGGTCCGCCTCTGGCGGGAGAATCCCCTAATCCCGAAAATCCTGATGCTGACGATGACGACTACTCATCCGCCGCTATGTGCACCAGGCCGGTGGGGGCGCCGGTCATGTTCAACCAGGCGTTGCTGCCCCACTTGCTTCTGACCGCATGGGCAATCGACCAACCCGTCGTTCCGGTGGGATGCACCGCCTCATCGCCCGAATTCGTGACTGACAGGTTGTAATAATTCACTCCGCTGTTGTCGCCCGTGGACATCACGATGAAGTACTTGGTGTCCTTTGACAGCGCGCAGCCGGTCCCCGCGCAGGCGTAGCCGTACAGCCCTGCCGTGTCCGGGTTGTCGCCGGTGAAGTTGGCGTTGGCGATTGCCGTCGCCGCCGGGTTGCTGCTGTTGCCCGTGTCCGCCGCGTGCAGTTTCACGATGATGTTGCCGGGATTGCCGGCATCGTTGCGGAATCTGCCCGTCACGCTCTTCAGCGTGTAGCCGCCCGACCGGGTGCCGGTGTCGAACGCCATGGCGCACTGCACACTGCCCCCTACTGCCGACTGGTAACCTATCAGGCAGCTGCTCCCACTTACGGCCCCCTCCCCCAAATTCCCCACGTCAAAGGCGTTCGCCGAGAAATACTCGGTGTCAATCTCCGTGCCCGTGCAGCCGGCGCCGCTGTAGGCCGTGTAGCCGTACAGCTTGCCGGCGGTCAGGCTCAACGTCGCCGTCGTCGTGCCGGCGGACACGTCGGCGCAGGTGGACGATGCCTCGGTGCCGCTGATGCCCTGGTAGGACCAGGCCCCGCTGTGGTCGCCCACCGTCAGCGTCGCCCCCGTGCCGCTGATGCCGCTGGCCGTCAGCGTGGCGGGCGGCGGCACGTACACCGTCGCCGCTACCTTGAACATGGCGGCGGCATCGGTCACTCCACCGAAAGTACCTTCGCCCCCGGTATGAGTACTATCTGCGATAGACCACCCGTTGTTTGACGGAGATTTGGTTTCGTCGTTCGAGTCCGTGAATCTCCACAGGTAGTAGTTGCCGTCCCCTGCGTTGGTCGTCTGTATGACTACGTAATAAGTCTCGTTCGCCGACAGCCGACAGCCAGCACCGGCACAGCCGTAAGTATAGTCGCCCGTAGCACTGGGAGAGGGATTCCCGCTGAAAGACGCACTTGGTATCGCGTTGCTGGCCGGCGTATTGCCCGATGCAGCGTGCAGGGCAACTGTCAAAGCCCCAGGATTTCCCACTGTAGCTTTGAGCTTCGCGGTTACACTGTCCAGCGTATAACCGTTCGTAGCATCTCCAGTCGTGAAACCAGCACCGCATCTTTGGTAGCCTCCTGCCAAGGTACCAGTGAAACAGCTCGACACCAAGGCAGTTTCCCCCAGGTTGCTCACCGACACGCCGCCGGTGGTGAAGGTTACGCTGGCGCTCTCGTGGGTGGCCCCGCAGCCGTCAACGTCATATGCCTTGTAGGTGTATTCCGTGCCGGGAATCAGGCCCGTCAGACTGTTGGTGAAATCGCTCTCTCCGGCGGTGCAGGTTCCGGTTGCGGGCGAGGCCTCTCTGAACCACCAGTTCCCGGTGTGGTTGGACAGCTTCAGCGTCGCCGTGGTTGCGGTTACGTTTTCGACTTCCAGCACGTCCCCCGACGGCTCGAAGGTAATGGAGTCCAGCGCGTCGGCGGCGTTGCAGCCGGCCGCGTCGTAAGCGGTGTAGGTGTACTGCTGGTGCTCCGTCAAGCCGGTTAGCGCATCCGACGCCGCGCTAACCGGACCCTGGCAGGCGTTGTCGGGTCCAGTGTCGGCATCGTACCACCATTGCCCACTATGCCCCACAATGTTCAGCGTCGCGCTGGTCGCTTTTACGCCGCTCACTGTTAGGCCCGCCCCGGCGGTGAATGTCGTCGTCGCCATCGCGTTCGCGCAAGCGGAATCGGTGTAGGCCGTGAAAGTCTGCGTCGTGGCCGGCGTGAGGTCCGTCAGGTTGTGGCTCGTTCCGCTGATGGCGGTTGAGCAGTCGCCGGCCGGGGTGGGCGCGGTCTTTTTCACGTGCCAGTCGCCGGAGTGTCCGGCCAGGTTCAGGGTGACGTCGGTTCCAACGATGCTGCCGGCCGTCAGCCAGGCGACGCTGGCGCTGCGGGACGGGCTGGACAGGCCGCCGTTGACCGACTGCACGGATAGGGTGTCGCTGCTGCCCCGGCTGTCCACCGTCCAGGTGTAGGCGGTGGCGGAGATGTTGTCGGCTTCGCGGGTTCCGTTGTAGTCCAGGTGGTAGGCGTTGGCGCGATGGCCGGCGTTCCAGGATGCGGCGATGCTGCCGCCGACTGCGCCCAGGTCGCCCGCGCCCGGGGTGCTGGTGACCACGCGCAGGTTGTTGACGGCGCAAGGCGGGGCGACGGAGAGGGCGGAGTCCACCCATTCGCTGGCGCCGCCGTCGTTGACGGCGCGGACGGCAAAGCGGTAGCTGCGGTCTTTCTGCCAGTTGGTGGCGTACCAGGAGTTGCCGGGCCAGTTGGTCAGCAGGCGTTTCCAGTGCTTGCGATTGGCGCTGCCGATTTCCAGGTCGTAGCCGGCGGCGCCGGCGGAGCGGTGCCAGCGGACTTTGAGCTTATGGTCGCAGACGCGCTCCACGCGCAGGTTGGTGGGCGCGGCCGGGGGCGGGGGCGGCGCGATGACGATGGCGGAGACGAACCAGGGCGGCCCGGAGGCGGGCGCGCCGATGCTGGGGCCGTTGGCGTTCACCGCCCGCAGGTGGTAGCGGTACTCTTTCCCGCCGGCCAGGTTGTTGAAGGTGACCGACGTGGTGCTGGCGCCGCTGCCCTCAATGGCCGTCCAGGGGCTCCAGCCGGTCAGGTTGCCGGTGCCGGTGGCGTTGTGGTTGACGTTGTACTCGTAGCCGGTGATGGAGGAGTCGCCGGGGTTGTTCCAGGACAGGGTGACGCTGCGGACGCCGGCGGCGGCGGCCAGGCCGGTGGGCGCATCGGGCAGGCGGTAGGGAGTGGCGAAAACGTACCAAGGCGGGCCGAAGTCGGGCGCGCCCACGCTTTCGCCGTTGTCGTTCACCGCCCGCAGGTGGTAGCGGTACTCCCGACCGTTGGTGAGGCCGGTGAAGGTGTAGGACGTGGTGGACGCGCCGCTGCCGGGGACGGTGGCCCACTGGCTCCAGCCCGAGAGGTTGCCGGTGGACGTGTCGTTGTGGTTGACGTTGTACTCGTAGCGGGTGATGGAGGAATCGCCGGGGTTGTTCCAGGTCAGGGTAATTTTCCCGTCGCCGGGGGCAGCGGCCAGCCCGGTAGGGGCGGCCGGCGGAGAATTAGCCTCGAGAGTCGGGGGGCGAACACCAGCGCCACGGCCAGCAAGCCCAGCAGGGCCGTCGCCGCCGCGATGATGCGTGTCCATCCGAAAACGCTTTGACCGTTCATGCTGTTTGCCCTCCGAAATGCCCTACGCCCCGCCGCAGACACCGCGCCGGGATCGTATGACGATTGCGTCCGGGCATTATACCAGACATGCGCCCCTGTGATGATGATAACTGATGCCAATCAATAGCATTAGAATGACTGGAGGGCTGCTGCCCGAGCCGCGTTGGTTACTGGTTGGCCAGGGGGATGGTGCAAGTGACGCAGGGCTGGTCGCCGTGTGTAGCGGTGGTGTGGCCCTGGCCGGTGGTATCCTCCACCAGGCGGGCGTCGCCGGGGCCGAAGACGTGCTTGGACCCGTCGCCCAGGCCGATCTCCAGTTGCCCGGACAGGACTATGACAAACTGGCGGCGTGGCGCCGTGTGCCAGTCGGAGAAGCGACCGGCCGGGGCTTCGCTGAAGCTGATGGTGGTCACGTCCTGGGCGCTCTTCCAATCGGGCGTCTGGTCCAGGTCGATGGTCTCAATGTGGGACTGGCCGTCATCGCCAGAGTAAAGTCTGAAGGTTCCCATCCTGTTCCTCCGTTTTGGTGTGTAGGGGATACGGTCAGGCCGCGGCTGAAGTCTGCTGGGCCTCGACCCTGGCGATGAACTCCAGCAGGTGCGCGGCGTAGAAAGTGGACTTCATGTGGTAGCGGTTGGTGGCGGCGATGCCCGGGAAAGTGTTGTCGTGCTGACCGATGACCGCCCACTCTTCGTGGGTCCACGCCGACGGGAGCAGTTCGGCGTTGGGTACCAGCCGCTTCACGTTCTCCGCCGCAGACTTGTGGTGAACGTCGTCCGGCGTGTTGCCCGCGAAGGCCAGCGCCGGGCAGGTGATGGACTTCAGCTGCTCCTCAGTCAGGTCTCCCACCGGGTTGGGTTGGGAGAACTGGTCCCGCCAGCGGCGCATGACGGAACAGAACTCCGCGGGATCCATGGCCAGGATTCGTTCCCGGTTGTCCGGGTTGTCCCGGATGCGCTGCTCGAAAAACTCGGTAGCGGCCACGGCGGCCATCCCACCTCGCTCGGCGGCCTCGATGTACTGTCCGTAGTAGCCGGGGGACATCAGTTCGGCGCTCCTCGGCCCGCCGGAAACTTCCCAGACGAATACGCCCTTGACCACCTCCGGATGCCGAACCGCCACCGTCAGGGAAGTGCGCGAGCCGGCGGATCCTCCGGCCAGGTAAGCCGGGGCCGCGCCCAGATATTTCAGCAGAGCCGCCATCTCCTCAGCCCAAAGGTGCTGCTCGGAAAGCTCGCCACCGATTGACACGTCGGACTTGCCGCAGTTGCGGCGGTCGTGGATGATGACGCGGCAGTGGGTCGATAGCAGGGCCGCCATGGGACGCAGGCCGTTGTGGTCCACCCGCCCGCCCGGCGTCAGCATGACCGTGGGGCCGGCGCCATACTCCTCGTAATACAGGTTAACTCCGTCGATGTTGGCGTAAGGCACTGCTCACTCCTTTCCGTTCTGTTTGAACACTGCGGCACAGGAAACCGGCGCAGCGCCCGCAGGCGATTTCCAAGTATAGCAGGGCGTTGTGAAAGCGACGAGGTTGCGAGGAAAGGGTAGCGTTCCGTTTTAGGTGGTTTGGTTTTTGTCATTGCGAGCGTAGCGTGGCAATCCCGTTGGCGTAGCAGCAGTTTTAGCCGCTCGGATACCCCGCTGGGAAACTGAACCACCTAAATTGCAACGCTATCCGAGGAAAGGAGTAACTGTTCAGGCTTGGGGGGAAGCGAGCAGTTGGCGGCAGGTAGTGAGGGGGTTCAAGGCTTGCACTCGCCAGGTGCCGAAGATTGACGCCAGGGTCATCTTGGTGTCAGTGCCCTGGTGCGAGCGGGTTCCCCCGCTGATCTTCCGGCTGGTCACCAGCGGGCGCAGGCTGCGCTCGGCGGCGTTGTTGTCCGGGGGCACGTCGGGCTGGGCCACGAAGACGAAGCGTTCCCCGTATCCAGTACGGGGCAGGCTCTTGATGTGCTTCTCTATGCGCCGGCACAGCCTGGCTTGGGCTGCCGTTGGGTCGGCCAAGTCAAGTAAGGACGGCGCCGGGCCAGCAGACGGCGTTCCAAAGCCAGCTCCGCGGAGCGGCGTTGCGGTTCTGACGGGTGGGTGAAGGCTTTGGCCTGGCGGTAGATCAGATTTACGGCGTCGGCCCACCGGCCCAGTCGGTGATCGTCTGGGTAAAGTGCCCGCTGGTCGTGGATGTCCCGCAGCAGATGGGCCCAGCAGCGTTGCTTGGGTCCATCGTAATGGTGGTAGGCGGCGTAGCAGTCGCTGACCAGCGCCCCCGCAAACTCGTTGCCCAGCGCTTCAGCCACCACCGCCTTGCTGCGGCCGCGGCGCAGGAAGTAGCGCAGGTCGGGAGTGCTGAAGGTCCACACGTAGCCGTTGTGTCCGCCCTCCCGCCAACCCGTCTCGTCAGCACAGACCACCGGACTGCCCCGGATCCGTTCCACAATGTCAGTCAGCGCCGATTGAGCCTTTTGGGCCACCCTTTGAGTGGCGGCCACGATGGCCCCTACGCTGAGACGCCGCCCATGCACCGTGTCCAGGTACCACTGGATGGCGCGGAAAGGTAGCCGGGCTTCTTCCCGGAGCGCGGCGATCAGGCTGAGCCGGTTGATCCCCAGGCGCTGTTGTCCCAGCGCCACGCCACGCCGTCCAGTTGCACTGGCGGCGCGCAGCGGCGGCGGCGGCCGGGGCAGGTGCGGGCGATGTAGGCGTGTTCGGTGACTTCCACCGGAACCTGAGGCAACTCGATGACTTCCCGAGTGTGGTGGGTCCAGCCGCCGGACCGTTGCGTCCCACAGTCGGGACACTCTTCCACTACGTGCTCCGCCCGCTGGGTGGGCGTCATGCGCGTGCGAGCGAAGCCGTGGGGACGGCGCTTACGCGGCTTCCTGGGCTGGGTTGGCTTCTGGTCAGCCTTGGGCTTCAGACCGGGCATCCGGCCCGTCCGCCTCCGGCGGATGGCCCGCCCTTCCAACTGCGCAATCCGTTTCTCCAGCCTCTCAATGATCGCCTGCTGCCGGATGATGATGGCGATCAGGGTATCCCGGTCGGCGGTCCTGAGATCGATTCCCGTCTTCATCCCCCTTACATGACATAACCATCGCCTCCTCCGCCAGCCATCCCCAAACCAAGTTCCACCAATTCAACACCACAACCCTGAACAGTTACGAACCCCAAGTCGTACAGGATGTCGTACAGTTCAGACGATATTCCGATGAGCTTGTGGGGGTCGAGCAGCGAGTCATCGCCGTCATAGACGACGATAATTTCGAGGGCGTCCTCGCCGTAGAAATCGAGGATGGGTTCGACAGTGATTGGGTCAAAGGTTATTGTCCCCTGGAAAGCCTCTTCCAAGAGCCGGCTGATGTTGTCTTTGGCGGCCTGAACTATGGTGGCGGGCACGGTCATGATGTTTCATACCTCTGGCGGCGGGCGTTGGCAACGTGCCTCGCCCGCCAGCCTCGGTTGGCGTATTGCATGGAGATCAGTCGGTCAAAGGTTCCAGCAAGTCTATGAACCGCTCCACGTCGTTCAAGGCATCGGTGACATCATCCAAAGCGTCGAGATCTTCGTAGAAGTTGGAGTGCAAATGATTGGCAGACCTGAACAGCCGGTTCAAGGACATATCCCGGTTTTCATCGGTTAGACGGCGCACCGCCTGCCAGATTTGGCGGTGGCTTTTATGCTCCCATCCCCGCTGTTCCGCGATGGCTTTCACCATCTGCGCCGCCGCTCCCCAGCCTTTTTCGGATGCCTGGCGAGTATCACCCTCCGCCAATTCGTCCCGCGCTTGCGTCAACAACTGGCGGCTGGCCAGTCGATAGGTTTGCATCGCCATATTGCCCTTCACGCACTCTGGATAATTGGATTATAAGACATCATCCGGTCATTCCGGTGGCTATTCCCGGAAGATCTCTTCGCCCCGGTGCAGGCGCAGGGCGATCTGGTAGGTCTGGCCGACGGCGCGGGAGGTGGGGGCGTGAGCGGCGAGGTAGCGGGCCATGCCGATGAGGACGTGGCGGCCCGACTCGGTTCCGCGCCGTTGGCGGTACTGGCTGAAGCCGGCATCGACGATCTGGAAGGAGTGGAAGCCGGCGTCTTCGTTCAGCATGGCGCGGCCCAGGGCGGCCACCAGGGCGTCGGGTTCGCATCCGGCGGTGAGGTAGCGGGAGACCAGGTGGGACACCTCCTCCACCTGCTGGCGCACGTCCATGCGCTCGCGGATTTCAGCCAGCAGTTGGGCGCCGTCGGCCGGCTCGCCGCCGGTCTCCGGGATGCGCTGGGCCGGCATATTGAGGAAACGGTCCAGGTATATGCTCATTGCGACGTCGAAGACGCCGCGCAGCAGCTCAGGCGACGGCGCGCGCTGCAAGGCGCGGTGCAGGGCGTTGGCGGCGGTCAGTGTGTTATGCACCGTGTCCCAATCGCCGAACTCGTTGGAGATGTGGAAGTGGGCCATGCGGAGGAAGGCGGCGTAGGCCACGGCGGAACCCAGCTGCTCGGCGGTAGCGCCGGCTTTTATCGCCGTCTTGATGGCGTCCAGGATGTCGGAGGGCGATTCGCCGAGCATTTGGCGGGCCAGGGCGTCCTCGTCGTCCCAGCCGGCGGCGTTACGGCCCTGCTCCAGCAGCGCGGGTAGTTCCTCGCGGGCCTGCCACACCAGGGATGCCAGGTCGATGGGGTGTCGCCACGCGCCGAGTTCGTGGCTGCGGCGGGCGCGGGCCATGCCGTGAACCAGGCTGGTCAACGTTTGGCTGGCCTGCTCCCAGCCGATGTGGTCCAGCAGCTCGAAAGCCTTGTTGGCGAAGTCCAGGGTGTGGCCGGCGTCCAGGTAGATGTGGTCGGTGGATGCGGCGAAGATCATGTCGGCGACGTGGCCGGGCGGCAGGCCCAGCTCGATGGCGGTACGGAGGCAACGCTCGGCGGCGTCCTCGGCGCGCACGTCGATGAAATCGCGGAACCACTGCTTGAAGACTTCCGGGCGGGTTTCCCCGGTGGGCAAAGGTTCGACTACGAAACGGGGCGGGCGGCCGGCGCACTCGCGGGCGACGTGGAGCAGTCCCTGGTACAGGGCCACCGGGCGGTCGTCGGCGTCCAGGTGGGGCAGGATGTTGGCCGTTGAGGTGAGGATGGTCATGGCCGCGCCCCAGCCGGCGGCGGTGTAGGTGGTTCCAAAGTCGGTGCCGATGCGCAGGGGCGCTCGATAGTCAGCGCCGGCGGCGTGGAGTCCCAGCACCGACTTGGCGGTGACCAGGCGGATGTTGTGCTCCATGCCGTCACGCAGGCGGCCGGCCCAATGCTGGGTCTCGTCGCGCTGGGCGGGTTGCGGGTCCACCCACACCTGCCCGTCAACGACGGTTACCGGGAAGCTGCGCACGTCGTCGGCGAAGGGGTTGAAGGTGCCGCCGCTGGCCAGGTCGAAGCGGGCGTTGTGCCAGTGGCAGGTGAGGATGCCATCCTTGACGCTGCCCCGGTCCAAGGGAAAGCCCATGTGGGGGCAGCGGTTGTCCACGGCGTACACCCGTCCGTCGTGGTGGAAAACGGCGATGGCGTGGCCGCCGCCGGTGACCACGCGGCAACCGCCGGCCTTCAGCTCGTCGATGCTCCCGACCCTAATCTGTTCCGCAATCTGCGTTGCCATGATACCGCCCTCCTGGTCTGCATCGGGATCTCATGCATATCAACTTTCGTCCAATCTGTCATTGCGAGCGTAGCGTGGCAATCTCGTCACCAGGGGCGTCGTCGCACAGCCATCGGGATTGCCACGTCGCTGCGCTCCTCGCAATGACAACCGGAAATACTAGCCTTTCGGGCCGCCGTTCCGGTCCAGCCTTCCCGCCCAACCGCGCCGCGCCATCCGCACTCTAACCAATCTTTCCTCAGGCATATCTACCGCAAGTTTCAGGTATTGGAGGGCCGACGCTCCGATACACTGCCCGCTCTCGTCCGGCCAGAAGGCCACGGGGGCGATACCTCTGACGCTTTGGTCGTCGTCCAGGGCGATGGTGAGCCGGGCGTATCCGTAGCCGCATTCCACCTCGGAGCCGTCAGCCGTGACGTAGGTTTCAAACCGCTCCGGACGGATGCGCAGAGACTCCAGCAACGCGGCGGGAAATGCCGAATCGGTAGCCCCGGTGTCAACCAATGCTTCGGTTTCGTGAGCGTCGCCGCCCGCCAGGTTTGCGACGCTGACTTTCGCGTAAAAGATGCCCATAGCTGGCCTCCCTGAGGTCGTAATTGCAGCCCAACTAGCCTATCGCGTCGCCGTTCCGGGTCAGCCTTCCCGCCCAGCCGCGCCGGCCAAACTGCACTTCGACCAGCCTTTCGTCAGGCGTATCTACCGCCAGTTTTAACGTTTGGAGCGTCGTCGCCCCGATGCACTGCCCGCTCTCATCCGGCCAGAATGCCACCGGGCAAAAATCGCTCACGGTTTGGCCGTCGTCCAGCGTGATGGTCAGCAGGGCAGAGCCGTACCCACACTCCACCGTTGAGCCGTCAGCCGTAACATAGGTGAACCGCCGTCTAGGCCGGATACCGAGCTCCTCCAGCAACGCGGCGGGGAAGGCCGAATCGGTAGCCCCGGTGTCAACCAATGCTTCGGTTTCGTGAGCGTCGCCGCCATGCAGGTTAGCGACGCTTACTTTTGCGTAAAAGATGCCCATAGCTGGCCTCCTCGAGAGCCCTAGATTCCGGCTTTCGCCGGAATGACGGGAAACGTCAACACGACCGGCCGGGGCTGGCGTAACGGGCCAGGAAGTCTCGGATTGCGGTGAAGTATTGCTGATAGCCGACGTACATCAGGTCGTTGTGGCCGGCGTTGGGGATGATTTCCAGGCGTTTATTCTCAGTTTTGAACTTGTCGTGCATATCCACTGCATCTTGCAGCGGGGCCAACTCGTCCCATTGGCCGTGGATGACCAGGGCGGGGATGTCGATGGAGTAGAACTTGGCGTGGTAGTCGTCCTCCAGCGCCTTTATCACGTCGGGCGCGAGGCCGTCGGCGAAACGGCCCAGGTTGGGGCGGCCGCTCTCGATGATGACGCCGTTGAGTTTGTCGGACTCGGTGACGGCCAGTTCGCCGGCGGCGTGGCGGCCCATGGAGCGGCCCATGACGTACAGCGGGCCGGTGATTTGCAACTCAGCTATGGCCTCCCGCACCCCGTCCAGGACGACGTGGGCGTCGGCCAGCATGGTGTTGAAGGTGGGAGCGCCGCCGGACGCGCCGTAGCCCCGGTAGTCGGCGACGAAGAAGTTGGCGCCAATCTCGTTGTAGTGGGGCGCGATGTGGTCGTAGCCGGCGGCGGTCTCGCCGTTGCCGTAGAAGAACAGCACGGTGGGATAGGCCCGGTCCACGGCGTGGAACCGGCACGACAGCTGCACGCCGTCGGCCACGTTGACCGCGTAGTCCACTGCGCTCTCCGGCGTCTTGGTCCAGTGGCGCTGGGGGTAGAAGGAACGGCCCGAACCCACGGAATTCTCCAGCACGGAATAGTCAACGGCGGTCATAACAGGCCCTCCATGGCGAATAATTGGGATTATACTACGGGATAGTGACAAGCCCTTGCTCCGACCCAACTTGTCATTGCGAGCGTCCGCCTCCGGCGGATGGCAATCTCGCCGGCGTAGCAGGGATGTTCAGGCGCAACCGGCAATCCCGCGACGAGATTGCCATCCGCCATAGGCGGACCTGGCGGCATTCTCGCAATGACAGGTCGGGAAGGTTGGAGCGCACCAGGGAGGTAAATCGGCATGGCGAAAATGGAAATCGGGCTTTATGACGTGCTGGACCAGGCGCAGATGGAGTCGCATTCGTTGGCCGCGGACGTGTACGACGAGCATATTCGCGGGGCGCAGGAAGCGGAGCAGATGGGGTATAAATACTACTTCTCCATCGAGCACCAGAGCTCGGACCTGAGCTTTCTCAGTTCGCCCAGCGTCTATCTGACGGCGTTGGCCCGGGCCACCAGCGCGATGCGGTTTGGTGTGATGATTTACCAGCTGCCCTTTCACCATCCGGTGCGGCTGGCCGAGGAAGTGGCGATGCTGGACCACCTGTCCCGGGGGCGGGTGGAGTTCGGCGCCGGCACCGGCGTCACCTACCACGAATTCCTGCGGTGGAACGTGGACTTCGGCCGCCGGCGAGACATAAGCGAGGAAGCGCTGGACATCATCCTGATGGCGTGGAAAGAGGGCAGCGTGACCTACGAAGGGGAGTATTTCCGGTTCGATGAGGCGTTGAGCACGCCGGCGCCGTACCAGAAGCCGCACCCGCCGGTGTGGTTCGGCGCGCACAGCGCGGCCAGTTTCGAGTACGCGGCCAAAAAGAACTTCAATGTCTCGCAGAACATCGACACCGACCAGGTCATCGCCGACAAGTTCGAGACGTGGCGCGAGCTGTGGCGTGAGGCCGGCCACGACACGCCCATGCCCAAGACCTTCCTGACCCGCCACGTCCACGTCGCCGAGACGGACGAAAAGGCCCGGGAGCAGGCGGAACCCTTCCTGGCCACCGCTGCGTTTCCGTCGGCCGTGCCGGCCGGCAAGGGGCAGGACTACATCGGTTCCACCCGCGTCGGCTACGGGCCTTTCGGGATGCGGGGCGAAGACCCGGGGACGCCGGAGCGGGCGGAGTTGCGACGCACCTTCCGCGAGCGAGCGCAGTCCTACGACTTCTGGATCGACAACGGCATCGCTCTGGTGGGCAGCCCGGAGACGGTGGCGAAACGGCTGAAGGAACAGCACGGTCTCATTGGGCACGACATCTTCTGCGCCCGGCATCTGTTCGGCTACATTGACCCGGAGCACGCTCGGCAGTCGATACGGCTGTTTGCGGAGGAGGTGATGCCGGCTTTTGGCTAATTCTATGGAGCGCAGCCCAGGTGCGGATGCCGGCTTTCGCCGGAATGACAGGTTAAGGGCTGGTGGGTTGTGCACAACCCTAATGAACTCCATCCGGTTTGCCGCTCCCGACTCGGTGCGCTATACTCCCTGCGGTTTCGCCGACCGCCAATTAATGAACGAACCATCGCCCGGGAGGGCCTACTTATGGACATGGGACTGAGCGAGATTCAGCAGATGCTGAAGAACTCGGCGCGGGAGTTTCTGGCGCAGGAATGCCCGCTGACGCTGGTGCGCGAACTGGAAAACGACTCCCAGGGTTTCAGCGAAGACGTCTGGCGTCAGGTGGTCAACCTGGGCTGGACCGGCATACCCTTCCCCGAACAGTACGGCGGCACCGGGGGTTCCTTCCTGGACCTGGCGGTGCTGGTTGAGGAGATGGGCCGCGCCCTGTTGCCGGCTCCGTTCTTCGCCACCGTCGTGCTGGGCGGTCTTACCGTGCTGGACGCCGGCAGCGACGAGCAGAAACGCGACCTGCTAACCGGCGTTTGCGCCGGCACCGTGCGCCTGACCCTGGCCCTCACTGAGCCGTCGGCTACCACTGAGGCTTGGGGCGTGGAGACCCAGGCCAGCGCATCCGGCGACGGCTACAGTATCAGCGGAACCAAGCTCTTCGTGCCCGACGCACATGCCGCCGACACCATCATCGTAGCGGCCAGGACTATGCCCGCCGGCGACGATGCTGAACAAGGCATTACCCTGTTCCTCGTCCCGTCCAACACTGCCGGCGTGGAGGTGGAACAAATCAGCACCATTGGCAACGAGCGGCTCTGTGAGGTGCGCCTGGACAACGTGTCCGTGGGCGCCGGCGCCGCGCTGGGCGAGGTTGGACAGGCTTGGCCGGTCATCGAGCGGACGCTGGCCCGGGCCACGGCGGCCCACTGCGTGCAGATGGTGGGCGGCGCCGAGGCGGTGCTGGACATGACCGTGGAGTACGTCAAGCAGCGGACGCAGTTCGGCCGGCCGGTGGGCAGCTTCCAGGCGGTACAACACCACTGCTCCAACATGGCCACCGATGTGGAGGGGGCGCGGCACATTGCCTACCAGGCGGCCTGGGCTATATCCGAGGGCGAAGCGGCGCGCCGGGAGGTCGCCATGGCCAAAGCCTGGTGCAGCGGGGCCTACCAGCGGGTCTGCTCCCTGGGCCACCAGTGCCATGGGGCCATCGGCTTCACCATGGAGCACAACCTCCAACTCTACACCCGCCGGGCCAAGGTGCAGGAGCTATCCTACGGCAGCGTCCACGAGCATAAGGAAGTGGCGTTGCAGGAGATTGAGGCGGCGTAGCGTCTTCCCCTTGAAGAGTTGTCAGAAGCAGGATTTACCGGATTGGGAAGATGGTCAGGATTGGGAGATCGCGGCTGTGGGACGGCTCCAATTCTGAGAATCCGTCAAATCCTGGAAATCCCGCTTCTGACGATTTTTCCACAAAGAGCCAAATACAAATGTTTGCTGGAACTGCCATCAGAAGAACCGCGCTGGCATCCTTGGCTACCGTTGTCGCCGTCGTCAGCGTGTTTTTGCTGACCTCGATCGGGGGGGCCGAAGCCTACCAGCCGGACCGCGACGGCGCGCAGTACGGGAACAACCCGCCGGGCACTTGCGAAACCGACCCCGACAACTGCTTCGGAGGAACTAACTCCAGGCACGACGCTTCTGCGTGGGATGTTCGCCAAATGAGTCGTAGCCTTGACCTGCGACTGCGGCAGGCGCGGGACATAACGGCTCGGGTTCCACAGGGTTCAGCGATGGACAACGCGCCGATGGCTCGGATTACCGATGACGCACAGAAATTGCCGTGGGCGCTGGACGGCGTCACCACCTACGAACGGCTCACGTTGGGTATGCTCAGCCTGCTTGACGATATTGACCCTGACGTAGCTCGCAGCATCACCGCCCAACCGTTCATGCAATCCCACGAAACGCACGACTGGTACGCGCTGTACAGCATCACCGGCATTGCCATGGACAACCCGTTTTACGCCCAATGGATAGTCGATTATTACACGAACCAGCGGGGTGGCATTACCGATGCGGCGGCCCACGTGGTCAGCGTACTGGAATTGCCCTACGTCCAGGGGCAGCATGACACCGTTGGAGCGCTTATGACCAGCGGGGAGGTTGAAATCCGGCAGATAACCCGGCGCGGTGGATTGCCAGGTGCCATTGCGGTGGTCCGGCCACGCTATCGCACTACCGGGCCGGCGACACCGGCCGCGGTGGACGCCATCGGCCACGTCGAAGAACTGATGCAGGACACTTTGACCTGGGGTTATGTTCCCGTCCTGGTAGCAGAGGCGGAAGGGGCGCAAGGCTACAACAACGGCGTGGCCGTGTGGATCGACGCCTGGCTGGAAGAAGATGGCAACATACGGGAATTACAACGCACCATCGCTCACGAAATCGGGCACTTCTGGTGGTATGAACAGGAAGATTGGTTAGCCGAAGGCGCGGCCGAATACGTTGGCTCTTACTCCCTGTGGCGCAATACCGACGACGCCGACGTCACCACCAGTCAAGAACCGTGTCCATACTACCGGACCATCGAACACATGAAAGCCGATTTGCCCGAATATGGCGCTACTGGCGGCACCAGATGCAATTACTCGTTAGGCCAGCGCCTGTTCGTCCACTTGGACCGCAGCATGGACGCCGCGGACTTTGAGAACCGATTTCGGCAACTATACCGGAGTACTACCAATGAGGCTAACCAGGCGGTTGACCAGGGCCGGCTCTTGATGCAGGCTCTGCCCCGACTGCATTGGACGGCAAACGCTGCGTAACGCCAGCAATGCGGCCCACGTGCTGGCCAAGTACTACGGAGCCCAGATGTTCACCGACCAATCGGCGGTCAAAGGGACGATTGCCGGATTGGGGAAACCGTCGACCAATCCCAGCATCCAAAACAAATACCGCAGCAACCGACAGTATGGCTTTGCAACCCTGCCGACGGCATCTCACGACCAGCGCCGTTGGGTTGTTATCCGGTTCCCGAACGCCATCGGCGGGGACAGAAACGAGCGACAATTGGTGTGGGTAGAGCAGTACCACGAGGAGAGCGAACCCTGGGTTACCTATTGGCTGAATGCCCACGTGTCCGTAAAGGACGGAAGCGGCACCATGGACGTGTACATTGGCGCTCCGCGGCACCGCGCTCCAGGACACCATTGGGTGTATATTTACAATGAACAAGGCCAGAAAATCGCCGAAGCGGAGTACCAAGTCGTCCACTGAAAGCTTGAAGAATGACCAGATTGCAATCCGGGAAAGATGATAAAGTCAGGTATAACCTGACAGATGCCCGAGGAGGTCGCTGATGACGGCCGTCGGGGATGACTACAACTACCGCAGGATCACCAAGCCGCCCCGGTTTGGCCCTGCGCCTGACCCGATTGCCTGGGCCGCCGCCGAGGCGGCCCAGCAGGCTGTGTCGCCGGACACCGTTATCCTTTTCGGCTCCCGCGCCCGGGGCGACCACCGGCCCAACTCGGATCTGGACTTGCTCATTGTGTGCGCTGACGACGTAGTTGGCCCGACTTCGCGCGCCGGAAAAGCCGTCAGAACTTACTTTGAACTCAACCCGCCCCGGTTGGACGCCGACGTTATCCCAATACGGAAAGCCAAATTCGACTACTGCCGGCGGGCCAAAAACCACGTGGCCGCCCAGGCAATGCGCGACGGAATCATAATGAGCGGCGAAAGGCTCGACTATGACCACTCTTGCGACGACGGCTATCCCGACAGTTGGCCGGACGTTAAGGAACGACTGCAAGCCGCCTACCGTCATCTAGGCGCCTTCACCCGGGAAATTGAACATCCCGATGGTGAACAGGAAATTTACGGGTTCCACGCCCAGCAAGCCATTGAGAACGCAATCAAAGCCTGGATCTCCGCCGCCGACCTGGATTACCGACGGGTACACAACTTGGCTGAACCTGTCGAAACCTTGCTGAACGACCCTGTCGAAAGCGGCACGCTGGCCGCCGCGCAACTGCGTTTGCTGATAGAATACACCGGCTATGAGAGAACGGACCGACCCGGAGAATACGAAAACTGGCTGAGCCTCTACGCCGTCCATTACCGTTACGCTGGCGCTTCCTTCCGCATGGACGACTTGGAACAAAGCCGTTTCCAGCGCGAAATTACGTTGGCGGCCCGCACGTTCATCAATCGCGCTTATGAACTGACCGGAACCGGCGAGTCCGACGTCTGGGACAGCCGGTAGCGCCAGAACCCCGATGAGATTGCTGCCCCCGCATCAAGTGCGGGGTCGCAATTACAGACGGATTGCACTTCAAGGAGTAACCACCCATGACCATGACCCCCGCCCGCAGTTCGCCTTTTGCCGCCATGGCCCGCGACCCGCTGCATCCCGACGTGATTTATCGGGACGAGCGGTGCTTCGTGGTGCGCGACATCAATCCCAAGGCGCCGGTGCATCTGCTCATCATTCCCAATATGCCCATCAACGGCCTGGATTACATCAGTCCGGCCATGGAGGCCACCATGGGCCACCTGTTCGTGGTGGCCGCCGAGATGGCCCGGCGCGAGGGGGTGACCATCAGCGGCTACCGCCTGGTCGTCAACAACGGCGACGCCGCCGGCCAGACCATCGCCTGGCCCCATATGCACCTGCTGGGGGGCCGCGCACTGGGCGACATGGGGTGACCGCCATGGGCGATTTCACGACCGAAATCCACATCGGGAACATTACCGGAGGCGATATGCATCCGGTTACCGCCCTCGTGGATACCGGCGCCACCGAGTCCGCTTTCCCCGCCGACCTGCTGGAGTATCTCCACATCCCGGCGACGGAACGGCCCATGGACTACGTCCTGGCCGATGGGACTACCCTGCGGTGTCCGCGCGGGTACGCTCGCATCGCAATAACGGTTCGATCCGGCGAGACTTTCAGCGGCATTTGCCCGGTCGCTTTCTGGCCGGATGAGAGTGGCCAGTGCATCGGCGCAACCACGCTACGGATACTGACGCTGGCGGTTGATCCTGTCCACGAAGAATTGGCGCCCGTTTCGGCGCTCAGACGGGGCTGGGCCGGAGATATTCCGGTGCAGCGATGACCGCGCTCTGCATCAAGCGAGGATGACTATCCCATGACCACCATTGAAATCTCCGGCCGCGTGTTCGACCGCATCCAGCGTCGGATGCGCCGCCTGCCGCCCGGCCTGCTGGAGCACTGCCAGCGGGTGGAGCAGATTGCCCGCGAGCTGGCCGAGCGACACGGGCAGGACGTGGAGGCCATCGGGCTGACCGCCCTGGCCCACGACGCCACCAATCACTTCTCCGGGGTGGAGAACCTGCTCCGCATGGAGGAGTACGACCTGCCGCCGGTGACCGAGTTCGAGCGGCGCAATCCGGCCATCCTGCACGGCATGGTAGGCGCGGAACTGCTCAAGCGGGAGGACGGTCTGGGGCATCCCCAGCTTTACGACGCCATCTACTGGCATACCACCGGCAATCCCGCCGGCGGCGACACCATCGCCCACATCGTCTTCCTCGCCGACAAGCTGGACCCGGTCAAGGTCGAGCGTTACCCCTGGCAGGGAGGACTGCGAGAACTGGCTGAAAACGACCTTCCCGCCGCCGTGACCATGTTCCTGACCAGGAACGTGACCCGTTTGCTGGACAAGGGATCGCCGGTACACCCGGCGGCCATAGAGGCGCGGAACGCGCTGCTGTTGGCGGCGACGTAAGCTCCGGCGGTATAATTGCTGCTACGCGGACAGGAGATCAATCATGGAATACGATGTAGTTGTCTGGCGAGATACGCTGTCTGATGGTTCCACTTGTTACGCCGCAATTTGTCCGGCTGTTCGCCGGGCGCACGGCCAGGGCGACACCGAAGCGGAAGCGCTGGCGGAAGTCACTGATGCCATAGGGTGCTTCCATGAGCGGGAACCCGATAGGGTCAAGTTGGGCCAGGCAGCGCAGGACACATTGAACGATTTGCTTGCAGACTTGAACGCGGAAGGCATCACCCCCTGGGTTTGCCGGGTCAATTCCCCATCTATTCCGACGCCGGCATAACGATGCCCAGGATAGCCAACGTCAGAACTCGGGAACTGCTACGTTTGCTGCGGAGAATGCGATTTGTCCAGGATAACCGCGACCACGCTTATTTCTACCACGAATGGCTGCGCGTAACGACTCGGGTCTCGCACGGCGACAAGGAAATAAACCCTTACCTGATGGGCAAAATCGCAATTGACGACCTCAAAATGAACAGCGCCGACGAATTTCGCGCCGCACTGCGCGGCGACATCCCCAACCGCTATCTTGACCCCAACGCGCCCTGGGATGGGCAACCGCTGGACTGACGCAACGCTATGCCTGCCGACTTCTAACGAAGATCGCAGCGTTCTCCCGCTGGCATCGCCGTCGGCCCCGGCGGTATAATTGCCGCCACGCAAACCGGGAGGCCAATCATGGAATACGATGTCGTCGTGTGGCGCGGAATGTTGTCAGACGGATCCACCTGCTACGTTGCCATTTGCCCCGCAATTGACCACGCGCATGGTCAAGGCGACACTGAAGAAGAAGCCCTGATCGACGTTGCCGACACCATGACGTTGTTTTTGGAACATCAGCCTGACAGATTCAAGACAGGCCAAGCAGCCCTAGACGAAGTGTCGGAGCTGATTTCGGAGCTCTCAGAGAATGGAACCACTTGTTGGGTGAAGTCGGCCACGCCCGCACGCAGTCGAGTGCCTGTTTAGCCGATGGTTAGAATAGCCAACGTCAAAACCAGGCAATTGCTGCGATTGCTCCGCAGGATGGGTTTTGTCCAGACAAACCGGGATCACGCTTTCTTCATTCATGCTTGGCTGAACCTGCGCACAAAAGTCTCGCACGGGGATAAAGAGGTTGATGCCGATTTGATGGGAGAAATCGCTATCGTACAGTTGAAGATGAACAGCGCCGACGAATTCCGCGCCGCCCTGCGCGGCAACATCCCCCGTCGCTACTCGACCCCAACGCCCCCTGGGACGGGCAACCCCTGGATTGAACCACACTATGCCTGCTGACCTGCAAATAACCTCCGAAGCCGCCCAGTTCATCCGCAGCAAGGGTGGCCAGGCCGTAATCGACCTCATCTGCTGGAAGGGTTGAAGCGGCGAGTCCGTCGAGGTATCGGTCGATACCAACGTTCGCCGTCGCCGGAGCCTGGAGTCCTACGAGCCGGCCGCGCACGGAGACATTGAGCTGTTCATGGCGCCCGGCATCGCCGAGTACGCCGAGCAGGTGTCGGTGTCGATGAGCCGGTTCCTGCTGTTCCGCAACCTGAAGGCCACCATCGCCCTGCCCGACGGCATCACCCTGGGCCGGCGCGCGTCGTTGGTCTAGGTTCGCTGGGTCTAGCCGGCGGCGGCCGGCAGCAGGTCGGCCACGGCGCAGGCGAAGCCGGGCAGGTAGTCGCCGCCGTCCACGGTGTCGGCGTCGGTTAGAACCAGCGGTGGAGCGTCGTCGGTATGCACCGTCAGCGTGCGGGCGTCGATGTCGATGACCCAGACGACCTTGCCGCCGGCGTTCAGGTACTCGGCGATCTTCTGCGCGATTTCGGCGGGGGTGTTGCTGTCGGAGAGTATCTCCACGGCCAGGTCGGGCGCGCCATCGTAGAGCATACCGACCAAGTCGGGCTGCGCCAGCCGCGCGTTGGACACAAACGAAACGTCGGGCATCCGGGAGGTAGCCGGCGAATCCGGGCCGGTGACGTAGGCCCGATTGCTGAGGTACACCCGGCCCAGCCGGTTCAACAGCACGTGATTGCCGACCCTTATGACAACCAGCGAACCGGTAAATTCGTGCTCTTCCGATGCTGCCATTTGCTTAACCAAGACTCCTTTCACCAATTCGTAGCGGGGATGCTTGGGCAGCGCGGCGTATTCTTCCAGCGTAACTGGCGGCGCGGCGGTGATGTTTTGCGTCGTCATACGTGAGCCTCCAAGGCTATGGAGCCGGTAGCAAGTCGGCCACGGCGCAGGCGAAGCCGGGCAGGTAGTCCCCACCCTCCACGGTGTCGGCGTCCCTCAGAACCAGGGGCGGCGCGTCGGCGGTATGCACCGTCAGCGTGCGGGCGTCGATGTCGATGACCCAGACGGCCTTGCCGCTGGCGTTCAGGTATTCTGCAATCTTCTGCGCGATTTCCGCCGGCGTGTTGCTGTCCGAAAGTATCTCCACGGCCAGATCGGGCGCGCCGTCGTAAAGCTTGCCCAGAATATCGGGCTTCAGCCGTGCTGTGGAGATGAAGGATACGTCGGGCATTCTCAACGTGGCCGGCGAGTCCGTTCCCGTCACGTATCCGCGGTTGCCAGTGTACACTTCGCCCAAGTCATTCTGGTCGGCATGAGCATCCATATAACGGGTTGTCCTTGCTGCGGTTCGTTCATGTTCTCTGGATGCTGTCATCAGCTCAACCAGAACTCCTTTGACCAGTTCATAGCGGGGATGCTTGGGCAGCGCGGCGTATTCTTCCAGCGTAACTGGCGGCGCGGCGGTGATGTTTTGCGTCGTCATACGTGAGCCTCCTGGTTGTTGTCCAGCGGCATCAGGCGCGAAGCCGGGGCAGCATATCGGCAACCGGGCAGACGAAACCCGGCAGATAGTCTTCTCCATCCACAGAGTCTCCATCGGCTAGAACCAGTGGCGATACGCCGGGTCTGTGTACAGTGAGCGTGCGCCTGATGGGGTCAAACACCCAGACGGCTTTGCCGCCGGCGTTCAGGTACTCGGCAACCTTCTGCGCCATCTCCCGCTCCGTATTGCTGGGGGATAGCACTTCAACCGCCAGGTCTGGCGCGCCGTCAACCAATACCCCAAAGAGGTCGGGCCGCAGTCGCTCGTTGGATACGAACGACACGTCGGGCAAACGCGAGGTAGCGGGTGAATCCGGCCCGGTGACGAACCCTCGGCTGCTGCCGTACACTTCCCCAAGGTCGTGGGATTCGACGTGAATATCGACATAACGCGATACTTTCACGACCGTAATTTCATGCTCTCTTGATGCCACGTCTTTCTCCACCAGCACTCCTCGCACCAACTCGTAGCGCGGATATTCCGGCAACGCGGCGTACTCCTCCAGCGTAACCGGCGGCGCGATGGCGGGGCTTTGCGTCGTCATTGGAAACCTCCGTAATTACCGGGCGTAGCGATAGCCGCCGGCCGGCGTGCGGGCGCAGTTGAGCCGGCGGTTCAGGTGCAGCCCTTCCAGCACGAACTCCACCGCTGACGCCTGCACTTCGGGCCGTTGGTCGTCGCCGGTCAGGATGGACACCGTGGTGCGCAGGCCCTCGATGTTGTCCAGCGCCGAGGCGTAGGCGCTGGACGGCACGTCGCTGCCCGTTTCCACCGCGTTGCCCAGGTCGAAGGCCGTTACGATGTCATCCAGGTCGTCCACGTTGCAGTAGCGGCTGAAGATGGCCAGGGTCGCTCGCTTGGTGAGGTCTTCCACCAGGCGGTCCTCCCGGCCCTCGCCGAAGGTCTCCATCTCGATTTTGCCGCCCAGGGAAGCGACGAGGTAGGGCAGATCGCTGATGCGTGGGCATATGATGCTCTCGCCCTGCCGGATGCTGCGGCGCAGGGCGTTGCTGATGAGCGTCTCGTAGTTGGAGATGGACACCCGGACGCTGACGCCGGAACGCTGGTTGATTTCGTTGCTGGCCCGCGCCCGCGACGTCACCTCGGCGATGATCTCGGTCATGAAGCTGGGCACATACACGCTGTCCTCGTCGGGGAAGCGGTTGCGTTCCTGCTCCATGATGGCGATTTCTTCTTCCAGCACGCGCGGGTAGTGGGTGTGGATCTGCGCGCCGTAGCGGTCCTTCAGCGGCGTTACGATGCGTCCCCGGTTGGTGTAGTCCTCGGGGTTGGCGGTGGCGACCACGAAGACGTCCAGGGGCATTCGGATGCGGTAGCCCTTGATCTGCACGTCGCGCTCTTCCATGAGGTTGAACAGGCCCACCTGGATGCGCTCGGCCAGGTCGGGCAGCTCGTTGATGCAGAAGATGCCCCGGTTGGTGCGGGGAACCAGGCCGTAGTGGATAGCGGACTCGTCGGACAGGTGCCGGCCCTCGGCGACCTTGATGGGGTCGATCTCGCCGATGAGGTCGGCGATGGAAATGTCGGGCGTCGCCAGCTTTTCGGAGTAGCGCAGATCCCGCCCGATCCAGGCCACGGGGGTGTCGTCCCCCAGGTCGGCGGCCATCTGCCGGGCGTCCGGGCTGAGGGGGTTGTAGGGGTCGTCGTTCAGCTCGCTGCCGGCGATGACCGGGAGTTGTTCGTCCAGCAGGTTGACCATTTCGCGGATCAGGCGGGTCTTGGCCTGCCCGCGCTCGCCCAGCAGGATGATGTCCTGCCCGGCCAGGATGGCGTTTTCCAGCTGGGGGATGACGGTCTGGTCAAAGCCGATGATGCCGGGGAAGACCGGCTCCTCGGCCCGGATCTTGGCAATCAGGTTGCGGCGGATTTCCTCGCGCACGGAAACCGACTGGTAACCGCTCTCACGCAGTTCGCCGATGGTGGCGGGCAAAGCGTTAGCGTTGGTGGCCATGGGGCACATCCTTTCGTCAGAGTAGGGGTCTGCCGGCAGTATAGCAAACGGGCCGCAACCCGGCTTTGCTACTCATGCGTACCCACTTTGTCATTGCGAGGAGCGTAGCGACGTGGCAATCTCGTTAGGGCAACGATGGGCGCTACGGGAGCGAGATTGCCACGCTGCGCTCGCAATGACAGCCCATGAAAGTGGGTACGCATGAGGGCTTTGCTATACTGGCTTCAGATATTCGGCACGCGCCCGGAGGCTAGTGATGACCACCAAATCGCCGCCGGCCATTGACCCCAGGCTGGCCCACCTCTACGACGAAAACGGAGTTTTCTATCCCGCAGAGGACGGTATGCCCATGCCCGACGCCGAGTACCAGGGCGTCATTTTTCGCGCCGTAGCAACGCCCCTGCATCACTACATAACCGGCATCCGGCCCGACGCCCACGTGGCGGGCAACACTTTCGTCTATTACGAGCCGGGCAACCCCCGGCGCTTCGTGTCTCCGGACTGCTACGCCGTTTTTGGCGTGGACGTGAGCCACATTTTCTACCGGAACACCTACCGGGTGTGGGAGATGGGGAAGCCGCCGGACTTTGCGTTGGAGATTGCCTCCGAAAGTACCGCCGCCCACGACGTGCGGGGCAAGCCGGCGCTGTACGCCAGCATCGGCATCGGCGAATACTGGCTATACGACGCCACGCCCGACAGCCGGCACTACGGCCTGAAACTGTACGGCGGCCAGCTGCGCGATGGCCGGTACGAGCCGTTTGAAATCCACGAGGACCCGGACGGCCTGGTGTGGGCGCATAGTCCGGCACTGGGACTGGACCTGTGCTGGGACGCCGGCAAGCTGCGGTTCCGCATCCCGGCCACCGGGGAGTTTCTGCCGGACTACGACGAAACGCTAAACCGCGCGGCCGACGCTGAGGCGCAGCGGGACGACGCGCTTTCCGAAAACGAGCGGCTGCGCGCCGAAATAGAACGGCTGCGGGCGGAGCTGGACCGCTAGCATGGATGATGTGAAGACTACCGTGGCCATCCCGACGAACTGCTGGCCCAGGCGAAACGTCATGCCAGGCTAACGAGACGGCCGTTAGCGGAGTTGGTGGAAGACGGACTCCGGCAAATCCTGTCAGCCGCGCTGGAGGGCGGGGACGTTAGCTATCGCTTGCCGGATTGCAGCGTGGGCGACGTGCGTGGGGGTGCCCCTTTTGAACGGCACGCTTGGGAAGACCTGCGCGAGATGATTTACGGCGAACCTGGATAGAGTTAGGTGACAAGATGAAACTTTTCAACCGTTTTGCGTCGTGGTTCCGAAGTCTGTTCCATTCAGACGACATTCCGCTGAGGGTGCTCTTGGCCGACGGACGGATGCTGTACGACAAGCATCCGCTCGTTAGGCATGGTGTCATCATAAGTCGGAAGCACGACATCGTCTTACCTTACATCCGGCCCATCTCTGCCTATCAGTGGGTGGATTCCGAGGCTCCGCCCGTCTATGCAAGGCAGGAGTACGTCTATACCGCGTATAAGGGACTAGACCCGATTGCCAAAATCGAAGCTATGTATGGATTTTTCCAGGATGCCGAATTTGGGATTGACCACAAAAAGCTAGCGGGCCCTGCTTGGCGACGCCGTATTGGCCTAGACTCACTTTTCTTCCGGCGCATCACCTTTGTTCTCTCTGCGGCGTTGTTCGTCTATGTTCACGCCAGGAATGACTTTGAGGGATTTCGTCAATTGGCGGTTTGGGCTACGGTGCTAGCGACTTGGACCGCAGGGTGGGCAACTGGAGTGTACAGTTCCCTTCCAGAAGAACCCCATTGGATTATTGTGGCAGGAACTGGCGCGTTCCTGTCTTTGCTGCTCGCAGGAGTAGTAAAGCTGGCTTGGTCTCGCCTGCGTAGATTCGGCCGCCGGAAGCCACGATGGTGGGAGCCGCCGTCAGATCGATAGTATCCCCCGTACCTGCAACTGCTGTTTCAAGTAGCCCATATCGCGGTTGCCCTTGATGGCGTTGCAGGTGTGGCACATCAGTGAATCGCCCCCTATGCACGAGGCAACCCAGTTGGCCGAAGCGGCGCTATGATCTGGCCCAACTGGCGCTACCGGCACGCCGCCAAAAGCCGCACGTGAACCTCAGCGTAATGCCAATCGAAAAGCAGTGCGCTTTGCTCGCCCCGCCGTCTTTCCGATCCCGCACGCAAAGATATGTAGTTCGCCCCTTTGGTGCGCTGCCATTCATGGCAGTTTTCATCCATCCAAGGTGACATCAGGCCCGTCGTAAGGAGGATCGCCGAAGCCTTGCCGAACTCGGTGACGAAAAGGTCAGCTTCCTCGGCGTCATAATCATCTAGCATGGCAAGGTCCGCGCATTGCCTGCCGATCTCCTCACGAAGCACCGGGGTCATGTATTTTTCTTGCCAGTCAAGGAGCATTTTTCCCGCGATTAGTTGCCCCGGTTCGCCAAATTCCGACAGGTATGGCACCCCCGCATAGGGACCGGTTGGCGGACGTTGGAATACGCCTTCCATGAGGTCGTATTGGCATTGCGCCCATGGCATAAATGCCTGGATACTCTCGCTGAATATCGATGGCGGCGTAGGCAGAGGCGTTGGGGTATTCGTGGGAACGGCGGAGGTAGGACGCGGCGTAGGCATGGGGGTTGGGGTATTCGTAGGAGCGGCAGTGGCCGGAAGTGGGGTAGCGGGATTGCAGGCGCTCACCACCAGAGACGCCACAACCAACCCGAAAACCAGGTTATTCAGAGTTGACATGATTCACCTCGGTTCGGTGCCCCGCCGATGCGGGGACAGAGTAAATCGAGCCTAGGGCGGTGCCCTGTGGATCGGGAACTCTCGCCCGCATACGGGGCAACCCATGACGGATGATCCGACGTCCGTGTGGACGTCGGAACTCCGCGCCACGAGCCTCGCTGTCCAGCGGGGCGGCGTAGGTCCGATTGGAGTTGAACGGCGGGTCGAGATAGATGAGGTCAACGCACTCCGAGTTGATGCCCCGCAGGATGTCCAGGTTGTCGCCGGTGAAAATGGTGCGGCCGGGCACGTTGCACGCGCTGGGCATGATGCCACCTCTGGCGGCGAGTCTAGCAGTCGCCGAAGACGGCGGACAAGGACGCAAGCGTCAGCAATCCCGCAAATCCTGATTATGACCCATTATCGTCTCAATCTGGATGCACACTGAGGATTGACGTCGGGCTACTGCGGCGCAGCGGCGCGATTGTGATAGGATTCCTGTGGAAATTGCCGACACCACCATGATCCAGCACTGATGCCAACTGCAACGTCATATCTGTCACGCATCCGCGGCGTGGAGCTGCTGCCCGAGGAGCGGGTTGCAGCTATTTTGCACCCGGAGCGGGGGCTGATTGCCGAGCCGGCCGGTTCCGGCCGGCTGCTGGCCGCCACGAACCGCCGGGTTATCAGCGTTGTGGAGGACGGTTCGACGCGGGTGGCGCGGATGTACGCCGTGGCGTCGGTTTGCGGCGTCGGCGCGCGCAACGACGTGCGGCGCGGCCTCTCCTGGCTGCAATGGGCCGTGCTGGTGATCGGCGCGGTGGCAGCCTACCTGATCCTGGCGTACTGGCTGGTGGACCGGCTGCCCAGCGTAATCATACCGGTCATCAACCTGCACGCGGTGGCGGCCATCCTGGTGATCCTGATCGCGCTGGCGGTGTGGCTGCTGTGGCGGAGCTTGACCCATTCCGGCGGGAGCCTGGTGCGGATTGAGGGCGTGAACTGGTCCCTGGATGTTCCATGCGCCGCCGACTGCTATGAAGATACGGTGGCCTTCGCCAATATCCTGCTGTCGATGCAGCACGCCGCCTCGGGACAGTGTCACCAACAGCAGGGAAATCACATCGTCGTTCCTGCGAAAGCATCCGCCTATGGCGGACAGGAAAATCGCTGCCAATAGAAAGTTGGCCTGATTTTGCACCCACTGGATTCCGGCTTTCGCCGGAATGACGGTAGGTGGACGCCGGAATGACGGTAGGTGTCGCACATCCTAGCCGCCGTCTACTTCGATGACGCAGTCGCAGATGACGGCGGTGTCGCCGGGCAGGGCGGCCATGCCGGGCGCGGAACGGGCATGACGGCCCCGGTCGCCGTAGAGGGCAACGAACAGGTCGGACGCGCCGTCCACCACCGCCGCCTGCTGGTTGAAGGACGGATCGCTGTTGACCATGCCCACCACCTTGAGGATGCGGGTAACCCGGTCCAGGTCGCCCAATTCCGCCTTCATGCGGGCCAGCAGGTTGAGGGCGGCCCACTTTGCCGCCTCGTAGCCCTGCTCCACCGTCAGGTCGGTGCCGAGCTTGCCGGATATGCGCTCGCCCGTCGCCATGCGGGAGCCGACGCCGGCCAGCCACATGACGTTGCCGCTGCGGGCGAGGGGGAGGTAGTTGCCGACGGGATCGGGCGGGGGCGGCAGTTGGATATTCATTTCGTTCAGCTTCGCTTCAACTTCGGCCATGTTGGTTTGCCTCCGGGGACTATGGTCAGAAGCGGGATTTACAGGATTGATAGAATGTACAGAATTGGGTGGCGCACCGCTGTCCAACCATCCCAATCCTGGTAATCCGCCAAATCCCGAAAATCCTGCTTCAGACGATTACTTTACACAAAAAGGGAGAATTTGCCGATGAACATTCAGACTTTGGACCAGAGTCCACAGAACCACCGGGGCGGACAGGTGTCGCACCTGCTCCTGGCCTTGGGACAATTCGGGTCGGAGAACCTGGCCGTGACGTGGGTGGAAGGAGAACCGGGCAGCGAGCAGGCCGTACGCTCCCACGACGGGCGGGAACAGGTGTACGTGGTGGTGCAGGGGCGCGGCGCGATGCGGGTCGGGGACGAAGTGGAGGAGGTCAGCGCGGGCACGATGATACTGGTGCCGCCGGGAACCGACCACTCCATCCGCAACATCGGAGAGGAAAGGTTGATCTACGTCTCCGCCACCTCTCCACCCTTTGCGATGCAGGAAGGAAACACCAACTGGACGGCCCCGGCGGGGCGATAGACCGGCGGAATGAAAAGGGGGCGCGATGGCACAGGTCTTTGATGGGATCACCGCCCCCTAATCGTCAGCAGTCCGGCAGTTCGGTGATGGCAACGCTGCCGCCGGGCTGGAAGTCTATGGACAGGTTGTTGCCCCAAAGCAAGCCGATGCCGACGAGCGGCGTTACTTCCGCTTCTAGTATTTCAATCATCCTGAGCCCGTTGCGCCATCGAATGGCGCCTTCGTAGGAGTTGAACGTCTCCGTAGCGCCAGTGCCTACCCGGTAACGGTTGGAACGCCCGGAGGGGACGAGCCCCAACTGATCAATCACTGCTCTCGGCAGCGTCAGTTCTCCGGTAAATCCTGTGTCCAGATTCGCTTCCGTCCATCTGTCTCGCCCTGCTTCGTCGATTAGCACCACGGTGATGGACGGATGGCGCATTGGATTGACGCTGCCGCTAATCATCGCCATCCTTCCGCTAGAGGCCGTAGGACATATACGCCGCCGGGAACCCGACCCGGAACGTGAACACGTCGGCGTCGGGCAGCCGGTTCAGCAGCCGCCGCGCCGCTTTGTGGTGGTGTTCGTCCAGCTCCCAGTCCTCGCTGTCCAGGTCAACGGACAGGAAGTAACCCACCGGCTCCTCGGCGCCGTTCAGCGTGGGGCGCACCTTTTCTTCGTAGATTCGCTTGCCGAAGGCTTCCGCGTCCTCCGGGGTGATTTCCCTCCGCGCCATGATTGCCTCTCCCTGCTTCGCCGCGCCGGTTCGCTTCGCCGGCTGCGCGCACAGGTTAGCACAATGGGGCAAGCTCCGCCTGGGATGAGTGGTCAGAATCAGGATTATCAGGACTAGCCCGCTTACGCAACAGCCAACCCAATCCTGCCAATCCCGGCACCCCGTACTTGATACGGAGCCCAAAAATCCCGATGCTGCCGCGACCCCTTACGGCGTCGGCGCTAACGCTGCGGTGGCTATGCTACACTGGCGGAGCTGAGCTCCGGACCAATCCGCCGATGACTACTGCCACCCGCAACGATACCGCAGATCGCGTTGCCGCCTCGCTGCGTGAGGGGATGCGGCACATTGCCGGCCGGGGGCAACTGGTCAACGAGGCGTCCACCCTGTCGCTGTTGATACAGCCAACTCTCAATGCCCTGGGCTACCCGGCGACGCATCGGATACCGGAGTACGGCGAACAGCGGAACCGCCTTGACGAAGCGTGCTTCCTGAACGTGGTCAACTCCAGCCCCGGCCACGCCGCCGTCATCGTCGAGGCCAAAGAATACGGGACGGACTTTGACAAGTCCGTGGGACGCTACGGTTCCCCCGACCGGCAGATACAGCGTTACCTCAAACAGCACGTCGCCAGCGGCCCCAACACCCTCGGAGTGCTCACCGACGGCGCCAAGTGGCGCATCTACCGGCGCACCGGCAACGTATCCAACCCTGACGTTGAGTTCCTGGTAGAGCATAACTTTCGCCGGATTGTGGAGCAATCGCCGGCGCAACCGGACCAAGCGGCTCTCGCCGATTTCGATGATGACCTGCTCCAGCGCTTACAGGATCTGGTTGAACGGTTAGCCCGCGCCAGCATCACGTTCCGCACCATCCCCAGCCGTGGGCCGGCGCAAGTCAATCCGGCCGACCGCCTTTTTGCCGCCATAGCCGAAAATTTGCAGCCCGACTACATCCTGCGCCAGCTGCTGGACGAACCGCAGGCCATGGCGCTAACCAACCTGGCCGATGCAGTTGCCCTGCAAGGCGTTCGCAAGGACGTACACGATAAAGACTGGGAAACCTACGCCTACACCGCCGCGATTCCCTTGCAGTCCAGCAACCCGGCGTTGACCGGTCCGCCTGTGGCGGACGCCGTCGTCGCCGCCGTCCAGTATGGGTATGACCCTGCCAGAGGATTGAGTCGTCCCGACGCGGCCCTTTGCGCCCGAACCTTCGCCAGCGCCAGCGACGCCGGCGCCGCCGTGGTTCTGGCCTACTCCGCCGCGCCCGACGACAGTATTGAAGCCCGCCTGGTCGTAGCCGCCGGCGGCCAGGTCAATATGACCGCGGCCTTTGATCCCACGCTGCCGGCGCCGTCGGCCCGGACCGCCATCGGCCAACTGCTGCCGCTGCTCCAAAATCCGGGCGACGACGGGCTGGCCGCCGACAAACTGCTGTCCCCGCTGGAAGCCGCGCCGCTGCGCCAGCAGTTCTACCGCGAAGTCGCACAATGGACGGGCCGGATGCAAAAAGACAAAGACCGGCAGCAGCGGCAGGCCATTCTGCGCCACCTGGTGCGCGTGATGTTCGCCTGGATTCTCAAAGAGGAAAGCGTCATCCCGCCGGAACTCTTTGAACGGGCCTTCGTCAACGCCCACCTGGACGACGCCGGACGTTACCATACCGACGTTCTGCGGTTCCTCTTTCACCAGCGTCTCAACGTGCCCCATGCGGTGCGTTCCGCCCACATAGTGGATGCCATACAGGAGGCCATGGCGCAAACGCCATTCCTCAACGGGTCGCTGTTCGCCGAGCACAGCGACGACGATGAACTGGACGTTGCGCCGGCGGATTACTGGAGCGCCGACGAAAACGAACCCGGCCTGTTCACCATCCTTTCCCGCTATCACTGGACGATGGACGAGCACCGGCCCGGCGAAAGCGAGCAAACCCTTGACCCGGAGCTGTTGAGCAACCTCTTTGAGCGGCTGATTACGCCGACTGAGGAAGGAACCGAGCCGCCGCTGCGCCAGCCGCAAGGCACCTACTACACGCCGGCCGACGTGGCCGACGAGATGGTGAAAGACGCCCTGGCCGCCGCCGCGCGGGATTACGCGCCGGACAACGTCAGCGATGGGGAACTGCTTGACCTGTTCGGCAGCACGGACGCTCCATTGCCGGCGATGACGCCGGGAGAGCGAGTGCGATTGACCCGGCGCATCAAAGAACTGCGGATTTTCGATCCCGCCGTCGGCTCCGGCGAGTTTTTGTTCAGTACCTTGCTGGCGTTGCAGCGAGCGTTGGGGAAGCTGGAACCCGACGCCGCCGACTCTGGTCAAAATCGGGCCGAGGACATCATCAAGCGACAACTGGCCGGCCAGGACATTCACCCGCTGGCGGTGCAAATCGCCCGGCTGCGCTTGTTTATCGCCATCACCGCCGCCCGCCGGAACGCGCCCACTGACGAACCCCTGCCGAATCTGGAAGCGCGCATCGTGTGCGCCGACACGCTGGAAACCGTGGCCGATCCCGACTGGCGCCCCGACCGTCCGGGGCAGTTTGACACTGCCGACCCGGAACTTATCGCCGCGCTCACCGCAGTGGGCGAGAATCGGGCTGACTGGTTCGCTGCTCACACCGAAGAGGACAAACAGGAGGTGCTGAAACAGGATAAAGGCTTACGCGCCAACCTCTCGCAACTGTTGCAGCAGAAGGGCGAACTGGCCAACCCGGAACTGGTGCGGTTCGCCGAGGCTCCGCTCTATAACATCAACCCGATGCCGGCGCGCACCGACGCCCGGCTGCTGTTCTACGAAAACCCGTGGCGCGGCTTTGACATCGTTATCGGCAACCCGCCCTACGAAGCGCTGACCAAGTCCATGGACCGGGACAGAATCAACGCGCTGAAAACGGACAAGGGGTATCAGACCACCAACGTGGGCGATTTGTACTCGCTATTCTGCGAAACGGCGTTGGCACTGGCAAAGCCCGCCGGCGGTGTTGTTACAGTGATTGTCCCGCTCTCCGTATCATTTGGAGTCCGGCAACGGTCGTTGAGGGCTGTGTTTGAAAGCCAATGCCGAGAAATCAATTTAAGGCAATACAATAACAATCCTAGTATGATGTTTCACACTACGCCTACAACGCTAGACCCGAGGAACCGACAACGAGTAACCATCGTTGCTGCGATTACAGGTAATTTTGAGCGTGTAATCAGGTCAACGGGGCTACAAAGGTGGCCATCTGACGAACGCGATTTGTGCCTACAGCAGCGCGAAACCGCCCGATTGCCTCAATTCGGAGCTAGTATCCATCAGCACGTCGCCAGGCAATGGCCTCGTATCCCAACGCAAGAATTGGCAGATATGGTTGAGAGGATCGTTACGCAGAAGAAAGCCGTAGGAAGTTACAACGGCGCTGGTGGCCTGAATGCAGCTATTCAAGTAGCCGCAGAGTATTTCATCAGTACAATTCCCGCTGGGAGCGTGTCGCCAAGAACGGAGCAATTGGTGGCAGTGCCCAATATGGACGACTTACGCCTGCTAATGGCGGCACTCAACGGTCACGTCGCTTATGCGTGGTGGTGGATGTATGGTGACGGCTTCCATGTAAAGTCCAGCGACTTCGCCGCGCTAACCGTTCCAGACGCTTGGGTTGAAAATCCTCAACCTGCAATAGACATAGGCCAACGTCTTATTGATGCTATGTCAGAGTGCCAAGTGGAGATAACCATACACAGGAAAGTCTGGCGCAACGTGAACTTCCATCTCAAGCCGGACTTGATAGCGGAGCTGGACCACCTGCACATCGCGGCGTTGGGGCTGCCGGAGGAGCCGTTGCTGACGCACCTGCGCATTATGCGCTCCAGCAGCAGTTGGAACTACGATACGGGTTAGACAAATTGCCAAGGCAATCGCGTCATATGGTTAAACGCCCGTCACTCCGGCGAAAGCCGGAGTCCATGATGGTACGGATGAACGAATCGGAAACAGAGTTAACGAAGGCGGCCTCTGGATTCCGGCTTTCGCCGGAATGACGGTGATGGTGTGATTGTCCTCTCCAAGCCGTCGGAATCATGCGCGTGTTACAATCGGCGCGCTCCCACCGGAGATTTGTTCAGCCAACCGTGGGCGAAGGGTGTTTAGATTGCAGATTCATCGCAGGGGCGTCGGCGTCGCCCTGACTTCCGCAGTATTCTGGGCGGCGTCCCTGGTGGTGATGCTCGCCGGCGGCTATGTGGTCGCTGTGGGCACGCCGTGCCTCTGCGCCGACGTGAACGGCTTCATGCTGGGCGGCGGCCTGGTTATGATCATCGCCGGGGCGGCGATGCTGCTCTGGTCGAAAGAGTTGGCGCGGCTGCTGGTGGATAAACTGGCCGGCCTGGTGGCCCCCGGGAAGTAGCCAGGCTGTGCTGACATTTCCCGTCATTCCCGCGAAAGCGGGAATCCAGAGAGCGCCAAATAAGGCCGACGCTACTGTTGCAAAGTTTTTCTGGGGGTAGCGTTCCGTTTTAGGTGGTTTAATTTGGCAAAATCCAGTTGCCCGTGCGTGTAGGGGCGAATAATTATTCGCCCCTACGAAGGGAAACCACGTGACTGCAAGCGGACGCTAAAGCTGGCGCAGCTTGGGATCCAGGCGGTCCCGCAGCCAGTCGCCGAAGAGGTTGAAGGCGATCACGACCATGGTGATGGCGACGCCGGGGATTATGGAGATCCACCAGGCCGTGGCGACTTTGGCCCGTCCGTCGGCGACCATTTGACCCCAGGACGGCGTGGGTGGGGGAATCCCGGCGCCCAGGAAGCTCAGGGACGCTTCGGTGAGGATCACCAGCCCGACGTGGAGGGTCAACATGACCATGAACGAGTTGAACACGTTGGGCATGATGTGGATGAATATAATGCGGGAGCCGGAGCTGCCATGGACCCGGGCCAACTCGATGTAGTCGTTGTTCTTGAGCGACAGCACCTCGCCGCGGGTGACGCGGGCAAACCTCGCCCACAGAATCAGGGTTACGGCAAGGACCACGGTTTGCAGCCCCTGCCCCATGGTGACCGCTAATAATAAAGCGAACAGGATGGTCGGGAAGGCCAGGGTGGCGTCCACCGCCCGCATGATCAGGGTGTCCACCTTGCCACCGGCATAGCCCGAGATCAGCCCCAGGACGCCGCCGATGGCGCCGCCGGCCAGCAGGGCGGTGAAGGCGACGATCAGGCTGACCCTGGCGCCGTAAATCAGGCGGCTGAGAATGTCCCGACCCAGGATGTCGGTGCCCAGCAGATACCTGGCCTCGCCCTCGGCCTGCCAGGCCGGCGGCTTGAGCTTGTCGCGCAGGGACTGCTTGGTTGGCGAATGGGGGGCGATGAGCGGCGCGAAGATGGCCGCGAAGATCATCAGTGCGATGATGATCACGGGGATCCAGGGCAGCCGCTTGAGCTCATACCGTAGCCGCTCCTGCCGCTCGCCCGATACCTCCAGTACCTGAACGCTGCTATCTACGCGGTTACTGGCCATGTCGCTCCTAGTCGTACCGGATCCTGGGATTGATGTAGGCGTAGAGTATATCCACGACCAGATTGACGCCGAGGATGATGACGGCGTCCAGCAGGATCACCGCCTGCAACAGCGGAAAGTCGCGTTGCGCCACGGCGTCGATGGTGAGGCGGCCGATGCCGGGCCAGGCAAACACGGTCTCGGTAACGATGGCTCCGGTGACGAACCCGCCGACGAAGACGCCGAAGAGCGTCAGCACCGGGATCAGGGCGTTGCGCAGGCAATGCTTCCAGAAGACCTTCCACTCCTGCAAGCCCTTGATCCGGGCCAGCTTGACGTACTCGGTATCCAGCACCTCGAGCATACTGGACCGGATCAGCCGCATGATCCCGGCGATGGAGAACGTGCCCAGGGTGAACGCGGGCAGGATGTAGTGAGCCGGCCCGCCCATTCGCCCGGGGGGGAGAACGTCCAGCCACACGCTGAAGATGTAGATGCAGACGATGGCGATCCAGAAATTGGGGGTGGCCACGCCGAACACGGCAATGGCGCCGGCCACCTGGTCGATCCAGGTGCCGCGCTTGACGGCCGCGACAACCCCCAAGGGAATGGCGACGCCCACCGCAATAACCATGGACAGCGGCAGCAGCTTCAAGGTGTTGGGCAGACGCTCGAAGAAGAGCTCGGCCGCCGGCTTCTTATAGACGAGGGAGTCGCCGAAGTCGCCGCGGACGATGCCGGTGAGAAACACGAAGAGCTGGATATGGTAGGGGCGGTCGAGGCCGAGGTTCCGCTCGATGAGCGCGCGCTCTTCCTCGCTGGCGTCCTCCGGGACCATGAGGTCCGCCGGATTTCCGGTCGCCCGGGCCAGGGCGAACACAATCAGCGCGACGATGAAAAGCAGGACAATGCCCTGCAAAAGCCGGTTGAGGATGTATTTTTGCAAATCCCCGACCTCAAGGAATGATTCGCGCCGGGCCGCTCAGGCAGTTCCCGGCGCGATGAGCATGGATCGTCAAAGGGTTCGCCGGCGATTACTGCCAGGGGTTGCCTTCGGCGTGGGGGATCCGATGGAAGACATCGCCAAGTTCCCCGCGCCCGTAGATGCCCTGCCAGCGGCCCACGGTTTCCGGGTTGGAGGCGTACAGGCTGACGCCCTGGACAATCGGGACGCCGATCCACTGGTCAGCCACCAGTTGGAGGATGTCGTTGGTCGCCTCGGCGCGCTTCGCATCGTCCCGCTCCGAGATGGCTATCTCGTGGAGCCTGAGATACTCCTCGCCCACCGGCGTGAGAGTATCCCGGTCGCCGAACGCCACGTGGTTGCTGTCCGGGTGGAAGGTGGACTGATACCGGGGCACCGGCAGGGGCCGGCCCGCGTTGCGGAAGATGCTGACGGCGCCGTTGAAGCCTTCGCCCCATTCGTCGTGGCCCGGCCGCCGGGTCATGGGACTGAACACGCCGATTTCAATGATCCTCAGGTCGGACTTGATGCCGATCTCTTCCCAGAAGCCGGTGACGGCCTGGCTGAGGTCGTTCATGTAGGGAGTACCGGAGAAGTTGGTGCTCCAGAAGGTGATTTCGAACCCATCGGGATAGCCGGCCTCGGCCAGCAAGGCTTTGGCGCGATCCGGGTCGTACACGAGAGCCTCTTCGCCCCAGGCCTGCCACCGTGGAACGTCCACGTCAACGCTGGTGGGGAAGGTGGCGAAGGGCATGGAGGGTCGCCCATAGCCGTTCAGGGTGAAGTCGATGATGTCCTGGCGGTTGATGGCCAGGGACATGGCCTGCCGCACGCGAACATCACCGATGGGCAACGCCTGGGCCTCGGGCCAGTAGAGGCCCCAGAACTGGTAGATGAACATGCCCACGCCCTCGATGACCGTGAGCTGGGCGCCGGCAGCTTCCACCTCGGGGGCGGACTCCGGCACCAGGTCGATGAGGTCGGCCTGGCCGGTGCGAACCATGGCCAGCTTGGTGCTCTCTTCGGGCACCAGCAACAGGCTCATGTTGGCGAAGTGGGGGATGCCGCGGTGGGACTTGTCGAAGGCTTCATACCGGAAGTAATCGCCCACGGAGTGCTCGGCGTACATCCAGGGGCCGCTGCCGATGGGCTCGGCGCGGAAACCCTCGTCGCCCACGGCTTCGATGTAGTCCTTGGGCATAATCTGGCCGCCCTGGAAGACCGCCCGGGTGAGCAGGCTCCAGAAGTGCGGCTTGGAGCCGTCGGTGTGCATCCGCAGGGTGAGATCGTCGATGACCTCGATGGCTTCCTCGGACGGCTGCCTGAGTTGCCGTACCAGGCGGGTGCCGTCGCCCACCACGCTCTCCTCGTGGTACATGGTGCGTTCGAGGCTGAACTTCACGTCGTGCGCGTCCAGGACTTCGCCGTCGTGGAACACCAGGTTCGGCGCGATGTTGAAAGTCCAGCTGGCGCCGTCGGGGTCGATTGACCATTCCTCGGCCACTCCGGGGCCGACGCCGCCGTACTGGTTCTCGTAGTCGAACCCGAGGAGGGCGTCGTAGATGGGGGCCTGATACTGAGCGTGCCCGGCGCGACCCTGTAGGATGGGGTCGGTGACCTGTGAACCGAGATTTTGCAGGCTCACGGTCAACGTGCCCGCGGGCTCGGCTTGCTGGCGCACCACGCCCTGAACCGGCGGCACCGGGGTGGCTACCACCAGGACTTCCTTGATGACCTCTTTTTCGACCTGTTCGGTAACGACGCGGGTGACCTCAACAGACGTTTCCACCTGTTCGGTAACGACGCGGGTGACCTCAACAGGCGTTTCCACCTGCTCGGTAACGACGCGAGTGACCTCGACCTGGGTGGGAGCGGCGGCGCCGCCACAGGCCAGGACGAGGGCCAGGGACAGCGTTAAGGATGCGAGCCAGACTGCCTTAACCGACATTCGATACCTCCGAACCATAATCGCAAACGCGAATATTGCGCTATGGGTTTGCTATCGAAGGACAATACACTTGTCGGTGGATTCAGTCAACTTTGTCGCGGTCAGTCGCTGATGCCGTACATCCGCAGGGCCGTGTCGTGGAACAGGGCGGCGCGCTCGGTGGCGGTGTAGCCCGCCGACAGGCGTTTGAAGGCGTTGAACAGGACGTTGTAGGAGTAGGACGGCTTGTCCACGGGGAAGTTGCTCTCGAACATGCAACGGTCGGGGCCGAACTGTTCGATGCAGTAGTTCATCAGCGGGCCGAGAGTGGCGGCCAGTTCCGCGGAGCCGATGGGCGTCTCCCGGTCGTGCCAGTTGTACCCATAGCGCACCTGACCGACGCCGCCCAGCTTGATGACCACGTTGGGACACTGGGCGACTTCCGCCACGCCCTGCCGCCAGGCCGGCAGCACCTCATCGTCCCGGTTGGCGTAGGGGCCGACGCGCACCAGGCCGCCGATGTGGTTCAGCACGATGGTCAGGTCGGGAACGGCCCGGGCGAAGTCCGCCAGCTCGGACAGCTGGGGGTGATAGAGGGAGTTTTCCAGCACCAGGCCCATGTCGGCCATGACCCTGGCGCCGGCCCGGTAGCCGTCGGTGGACAGGGCGCCCTGGATGTCGCGCTGCGCCAACTCGGGAGCGGCGTCCCAGCCCGTGGAGTGGCGGATGCCCCGGAAGCGTCCGGGACTGGCGGCGCGCATGGCTTCCAGCGCCGGACGCACGCCGTCGCCGAGTTTCAGGTCGGCGTGGCCGATGATGGCGGACGCCGCCTTGGTGGGGCCGTGGCGGCCGGCGGCGCTCTCGGCGGCGATGGTCTCGATGTACTCCACCTCGCCCACCGGCCGCAGCTCCTCCGGGCCGCTCTGGCGGTATTCGCAGCGCACTTCGATGAAGACCGTGGAGCGGACGTTGTGCCCGCTGTTCACGTCCGCCGCCAGTTCGGGCAGCAGGTAGCGCTGGTAGGCAGGAGGCTCCGGGCGGGAAACCCAGAAGTGGTGGTGCGTATCACAGATGGGCAGGTCCGGCTCCAGCGTTTCCTCAATGGTCTGGGCCAGCCAGTCTTCGCCTTTGATAACCATGTGTTCACCTCGGCATTGTCGTTAGGACACTTGGGCAGGCGGCGCCACCGTTGACAGGCCGATGCCCGGCTGCATATCCTTGCAGTGTAGCGCGTCCCAGTAGCTCAGTGGATAGAGCGGCTGCCTTCTAAGCAGCTGGCCGCGGGTTCGAATCCTGCCTGGGACGCCAATTTATCCCTGCTTTGAGTAGAATTTGTACGTTGACGGGCCGTGGTTACCACTTTTCCCGCGGCTGTTTGCGCCCCTAGGCTGGCGCAAAATAGTCGTGAAAATCCCGAAAGGCTTCGTACACTCGCTCCAACGCCGCCGCATCCATCGCCCTGCCCCACCTCCTGAAGCCTTTCCTGATTTGGGCATCATCCTATCATCCCAACCGTCGTTGTAATACTAGGAATCTGACGGTTACGCTCTTCAGCGTGTAGCCGCCGCTCCGGTCGCCCGTACTGAACGCTACGGCGCACTGAGTCGCAACAGTGAGCGCACAGCCTATCGCGCAGTTTCCAGTGGCCGCCGTCTCCCCCAAGTTCCCCACGTCAAAGTCCTTCGTCGAGAAATACTCGGTGTCAATGGCCGCGCCCGAGGCGCAGTTGGCGCCGCTGTAGGCGGTGTAGCCGTACAGCTTGTCGGCGTCCAGGTTGCTCAGCGTGTCCGACGTGTCGCCGGCGGACACCGTTACGCAGGTGGACGGCGCCTCCGTGCCGCTGATGCCCTGGTAGTGCCAGGCCCCGCTGTGCCCGGCGATGGTCAGCGTCGCCCCCGTTCCGCTGATACCGCTGGCCGTCAGCGAGGGGACGGCGTTCGCCGTCGCCGCGACTTTCATCGCGCCAGCGTTATTCAGCGTGTATTGTAGATTGCTCCCCCACAATGTATTGCTCCCGAAGGACCATCCGTTGCTTGATGGAATCTGGGTCTCAACGTCGGCATTTTTTACTCGCCATTGGTAAGCGCGGGTCCCCGATGTGTCGGGCGTACTCATCACGATCCAGTACCAGTAAGTGGTGTCCGCTGACAGGCTACATCCGCTACCCGAGCAAGTGTATTCCCGGGTAACGTTAGTAGCAGGCAAGCTTCCACTCAATGTCGCGTTCGAGATGGCGTTTGTAGCAGGAGCATTGCCTGATGCCGCGTGCAGAGCTATGGTGAATCCTGAGGGGCTACCCCCGAAATCCCGAAGGAGGCGGCTACCCTGTGTAGGGTGTAACCGTTTGTCGCGCTCCCAGTCTCAAACGATGCCGCACATTTAGTCACAGCCCCATCTTCTACGCCAACGATGCGCGTCCCAAAGCTACCAGATACGTCCCGGTTGCTCACCGACAAGCCGGCGGTGGTGAAGGTTACGCTGGCGCCCTCGTGGATGTTCCCGCAGCCGTCCACGTCATAGGACTTGTAGGTGTACTCGGTGCCGGCAGGGCTTGTGCAAAGTCACCGCGTAGCCCTTTTCCCGCTCATCCTGAGCTTGTCGAAGGATGCCCCTCGCAATCAACGGATGGTTCGACAGGCTCACCAAGAGCGGATGAAAAGGACTTTGCACAAGCCCTGCGGTGCCGGGAGCGAGGCTGTCCAAGTCGTTGGTGAAGTCGGCCTCGCCTTTCGTGCAGTTGCCCGCATCCGGCGCGGTGCGCTTGTACCACCAGTCTCCCGTGTGGTTTTCGAGCTTCAGGGTTGCTGTGGTTGCGGTTATGCTTTCAGCTTTCAGCACGTCCCCGGACGGCTCGAAGGTAAAGGTAATGGAGTCCAGCGCGTCGCCGCTGTTGCAGCCGGCCGCGTCGTAGGCGGTGTAGGTGTACTGCTGGTGCTCGGTGAGGCCGGTGAGGTTGTCGGACGAGGTTCCGGCGGCGACGGGACCCTGGCAGGCGCTGTCCGGCCCGGTGTCGGCGTTGTACCACCACTGCCCGCTGTGGTCGGCCAGGTTCAGGGTGGCGGCCGTTCCCTTGATATTGCTCGCCGTCAGCCAGGCGACGTTGGCGTTGCTCCACTGGCTGGTCATGCCGCCGTTGGGCGACTGCGCCGATACCGTGTCGCTTGCGCCGCGGCTGGCCACGCTCCAGCTCGCGCTGATTTCGCCTCCGGCCGCGCCGGTGTCGCCCTCGCCCGGAGTGCTGGTTACGACGCTCAGGTTATTCACCGCGCAGGGCGGCGCGACTGACGCCGCGGAGTTGACCCACGCGCTGGCGCCGCCGTCGTTCACGGCGCGGACGGCGAAACGGTAGGTGCGGTTCTTGTCCCAGTGGGTAGCGTACCAGGGGTTGCCGGGCCAGTTGGTCAACAGCCGTTTCCAGTGCTTGCCATTGGCGCTGCCGATTTCCAGGTCGTAGCCGGTGGCCCCGGCGGAGCGATGCCAGCGCACTTTCATCCTATGGTCGCAGACGCGCTCGATCCGCAGGTTGGTGGGCGCGGCCGGGGGCGGCGGCCGGGGGATGGGGGTCGCCGCGGCGTACCAGGGCGGCGCGTCGGGCGCGCCCACGCTGACGCCGCTGGCGTTCACCGCCCGCAGGTGGTAGCGGTACTCCCGCCCGCCGGCCAGGCCGGTGAAGGTGTGGGACGTGGTGGACGCGCCGCTGGCGGGGATGGCGGCCCAGGGCGTCCAGCCGGTGAAGTTGCCGGTGCTGGTGTCGTTGTGGTTGACGTTGTACTCGTAGTGAGTGACGTTGTCGGCGGAGTTGGCGGCGTCCCAGGACAGGGTGATTTGCCCGTCGCCGGGGCAGCGGCCAGCTTGGTCGGCGCGGCCGGCGGGGAACTAGCCTCTAAAAGGCGAGGGTGGGGGGCGAAAATCAGCGCGACAGCAATCAAGCCCAGCAGCAGGGCCGTCGCCGTCGCCGCGGTGATGCGGGTCCATCCGAAAACGCTTTGACCGGTCATCGTGCTTGCCCTCCGAAATACAATACGCTCCGGCGCTGACGCCGCTCCGAGATCGTATAATGATTGCGTCAAGGCATTACGCTAGCCATAGGCGCAGACAATGATTATAAATAATATAACTATAATCATATTATAGTGACTGAATACTGACGACGGCGTCGCCGGCAGCGAGATTACCGCGCTGGGCGCGCAATGACAGTTTGCGGAAAGTAGGGGGCGCGTGAGCCCTGGAGTGAGTGAGCGAGGAATGGCGATTCAAGGGGGAGCGAAAGTGCTATACTGGCCCCCGCTGATTACCCAAAACGGAGGCAATCCCGCTATGAGAATCGCTCGCTACATCGCCCACGGCGCCGAGCACTACGGCGTCGTTGACGGCGACAACGTAACCGCCATTGACGGCAGCATTTTTGACGCTGAAATCAAGCTGACCGACCATGTTCACGCGCTGTCGGACGTGAAGCTGCTGGCTCCGGTGATGCCGGGGAAAATCCTGGCCATGGGCCTGAACTACACCAGCCACGTGGGAGACCGGCCGGCGCCGGAATATCCGATGATTTTCCACAAGACGCCCACCAGCGTCATCGGTCCCGACGATGCCATCGTCCGGCCCAAGGAAATCCAGCGCTTTGACGCCGAGGGCGAGATGGTGGTGGTCATCAAGGACCAGTGCCGCAACGTGTCCAAAGAGGACGCCCTGAACCACGTGCTGGGCTATACCTGCGGCAACGACGTATCGGCCCGCGACTGGCAGCGCCGGGACCGCAACGAGAACAACTCCGACTGGTGGCGGGCCAAGTCCGCCGACACCTTCTCCCCCATGGGGCCGTGGATCGAGACCGACGCCGACCCCGCGGCACAGCACCTGCGCACCCGGGTCAACGGCAACGAGGAGCAGAACGAGACCACCGACCACCTGCTCTTCGACGTGCCTACGATGATCGAGTTCATCACTCGCTACGTGACGCTGGAGGCCGGCGACTGCATCTTCACCGGCACGCCGGGGACGACGCAGGACATGGGCGACGGCGCCATCTGCGAGATCGACATCAGCGGCATCGGCGTGCTGCGCAACCCGGTGAAACTGGAGGCGTAAGCGCCGTCCCAAAACCTTTGTTGGAATGAAACGTGCCGGCGCTTGTTGCTAACCTGCGCCGGCGCGCGGAAATTTAACCCTATGCCGTCGCGGTTCCCGCTACGGCGGCGTCCAGTCGAAATCGCTCCGCTTGAGCTGTTCTTTGATGGCGCGCCTGGCCCGTCGCAAGGCGCCGCCGGATAATCGCGCCAACCCTCGGAACTCCACGTTGTAATGATATGGGTTATGGGGTTCCAGCGCGTACACCAACGTGCCGCCGGCCGCTGCTAACTCTGCCGCGGTATAGCAGATAGACCCCACGGGCGGAACTAGTTCTCGGTCTGAGCGTTGCGCCGCGGGCATGGCGTGCAAGTCGGCGGGATTTGGAGCGCCTTCCGGCCCCGGTCCATCAACGGATAAGTCGGGCGGTTGTCGGTTTGTTTTGGGCTGGAACGGCGCTTCGAGAATTTCACCGTACCGGTACTGGTCGGCCCAGACTTGTAGCCAATATATTCCCGGTTCGGTCAACTTTTACCCCCAACTCCGACGCGATTTGTCGCCCAGCGTCCTCGCTGGTCAAGTCAATATCCTCTGCGATCTCCACTTCCCCGATAGCCTGGTTAGGCGACCGGCACAGGTAGCCCATTTTGCTGGCCGTCTCGACTTCCAGCGTATAGGTCCACTCAACCGTCAGCCAGTATAAGGAAATCATTGCGTCTTCCGGGCCGGTTCCAATGTACGGCTGAGGGTAGTCCGGGCTCCAGAATTGAGCGAAGGCGGAACGCAACCAGGATATGTAGTCCAGCGCCGGCCATTCGTGTTCCATCGGCTTCCAATCGCGCGCCATGACGACGATTTCGTCCAGCCGGTCGTTGACCGACGTGATGGGGTGTTGGAATGCTAACCTAGCTCAAATCCTTGCGCCGGCCAAACGGCCGGCGCGACGGTGAACTGGTTGTAAGCGCCAGCGTCAGGCCACGGCCCCGTTGGCGATACCAACCAGCCGCTCGAAGGCGCCCGGGTCCCGGACGGCCATATCAGCCAGCATCTTGCGGTCGATCTCGATGCCGGCGACGTTCAGGCCGTGCATGAACTGGCTGTAGGTCATGCCATGCTGACGGCTGGCGGCGCCGATGCGGATGATCCACAGGCGGCGGAAGTCGCCCTTGCGTTGGCGCCGGTGACGGTAGGCGTGGCTCCAGGCGTGCATCACCGCCTCTTTGGCCCACTTGTAGTTGCGCCCCGAGGACGCTTGGTAGCCCTTGGCCGCTTTCAGGATTTTCTTGTGGCGGGCGCGTTTGGTGACGCCTCTCTTGACTCTGGGCACGGTTGGGGGTTCTCCATTGGTTTAGACGTCGTAGGGCACCAGCCGACTCAAGCGCTTGACGTCGGCTTGGTCGAAGCTGATTTTCTGCGCGTACTTGCGGGTTACCTTCTTGGGCTTCTTGCGGCGCAGGTGGCTGCTCATCCGCTTGCGGCGCAGCAGCTTGCCCGAGCCGGTTACGTGGATACGCGCCTTGGCGCCCTTGTGAGTTTTGAGTTTGGGCATATTACCGTTATTCCGTTGTTGTTGCGGCTTCCTTGCGCGCGGCAGACGTGGCGCTGGGGATGAGCACCATGGACATGGCGCGGCCTTCCATGGAGGGCTGCTGTTCCAGCCGGATGTCGTCCTTCAGCTCTTCGGCGACGCGCTTCAGCAGGGACAGGCCGTTGTTCTGGTGGACGGCCTCCCGTCCCCGGAATCGCACCGTCAATTTTACCTTGTCGCCGTTGCCGATGAACTGGCGCACCTTGCGGAGCTTGGCGTCGAAGTCGTGGGCGCCGATGTTGGGACGGAACCGCACTTCCTTCAGTTCGTTGCTCTTCTGGGATTTGCGGGTCTCGCGTTCCTTCTTGGACGACAGGTAACGGAGCTTGCCGTAGTCCAGCAGCCGGGCAACCGGCGGATCGGCGTTGGGCGCCACCTCCACCAGGTCAAGGTCATTCATCCGCGCCCGGGAGAGAGCGTCGGACACCATCATAACGCCAAGCTGCTCGCCATCTTCTCCAATTACTCTCACTCGTGGAACGCGTATCTGTTCGTTGACCCTGTATTGCCTGGCGATAGCGCCACCTCCTTACGGTTTTCTGAGCCGTTGACGCGGGTTTCCGCAATCGGACGGCTCCTCAGTGTTGCCCCATTTTACCGACACGGCTATTCACAGTCAACCGAACCGTTAGCGATGGCCAGGGCTTGTGCAAAGTCACCGCGTAGCCCTTTTCCCGCTCATCCTGAGCTTGTCGAAGGATGCCCCTCGCAATCAACGGATGGTTCGACAGGCTCACCAAGAGCGGATGAAAAGGACTTTGCACAAGCCCTGCAGCGATGGCAGCGTTCCATTTCAGGTGGTCAAGCGCTCAAGTAGGGGCAACCCTTGTGGTTGCCCCGGTTCGTGGTTGTTTCCGACGTTGCCAGGGGCGACCACGTCCCGCCCGCCGGCGTCGTTGGCCGTCGTTCATCAGCCCTTGTGTTGGCCCTTGATGCTGGTGTCGCGTTGAAGAAACGTTGTCACTGCCTATGAAATCGGTCGCGGCTCGGTCGAGCTTCTCCTCCGGCCGGTGAAATCCGCTATCCACATCGTGCATATGGACGTAAAGGACAGTGCGGCGGACACGATAAACGCCGTCACATAGTCGCCTTGCACATCAAACAACAATCCGGCGACGACAGGGCCGAGGAATATGGCCGCGCCCCGACCCATTTCCACGAAGCCCATCACGGTGCCCAGCGATTCGGCGGGGAACAGGTCGGCGGCTTTCGCTCCCACTATCAGGCCACTGATGCCGTCGGTTACGCCGGCCAAGGCTATGTAGAGGGCGAGGGGCCACCAGCTTTCGCCATCGCCGAGCCACAGGACCAGCAGCACCGCTGCGGCATATACGCTCATCCCGATGGTGTACACCGACTCCCGTCCCCAGCGGTCGGTCGCCAGACCCATCAGGGGGCGCGCGAACAGGCTCACCGCGCCCAACAAACCCAGGGTGTTGGCTGCCGTCTGCAAGCTGTAGCCGGCCAGCACGAAGAACGCCACCTGATGCACCCTTACCATCTGGGTGCATGCGGAGCCGGTGGCGCGGGTCAGCACCAGCAGCCACATCGCCGGGTCGCTGACGACGTTGCCCAGCGTCGCTGGAGTTGCAGGCGCCGGCGGCGGCGCAGCATCGGCTGCCGCCGGGTTTTCGACCGACGATGCGGGCGCGGCTAAGGCGTCCGGCGCGCGCCGTTGCAGCAGGCCGTTGGGTATGGCAATCAGCGCGGCGAAGATGACGCCGAAGACGCGGTAGGCCCATTGCCAGCCCCAGGCGGTGGTCAGCACGCCGGCCATAGGGGCAAAGATGGCTTGCCCCAGGGGGTTCCCGCTGTCGGCCAACCCCAGCATCCGGCCCCGAGTTCGGGGGAACCAGGGCGCCAGCGTCGCCGTCATTGAGAAGGAAGATATGGCGGTGTGGCCGATGCCGGCGAATATCCCGTAGAAGATGAACATTTGCCACAGGTCGGTGGCGAAACTGGACGCCCACCAGCCAAAGAGGATGAACAGCCCGGCCAACGGGAACAGGACCCGCGCTCCCCAGCGGTCCAACAGGATACCCAGCAGCGGGGCGGAAATTGCTCCGATGAGGCCGGCCAGGGAGAAAACCGCCGAGGTGTAAGTCGCGCTTTTGCCAAAGGCGTCCCGCAGCGCGTTGAAATAGACGGCCTCGCTGTTCTTGGTGCCGCCCTCCACGGTGAGGTTGCCCAGGGACAGCACAAAGATGACCCAGCCATAATGCAGCCGGGAACGGGCGGCGATCAGCATGGGCGGCTCGCAGGACGCCCGGACACGGGGTTGAGACCAAGCATCCGCCGATTATACACGCCCGGCATGATCGGATTTGGGCCTGACGCTTTCCGCGGGCACGGCGGATCGGGGCCTGGAGCCACCATCCGCTCTGAACAGTTGCGCTACCTTAGGCCGCCGGCTATGATGTTGCCGAATTCCCGTTGCGCATTGCTTCCCCATTTGGGATGCTGCGAAGGACTTTTTACGATATGACTACTGCAACCCAACCCTGGACTTCCAGCATCACCGAGGTCTCCGGCTCCAGCATGGAGGTCGTCTCCGGCGGCTCCGGGAGTCCGCTGGTCATCCTGCACGATGAACTAGGCCATCCCGGCTGGCTCGGCTATCACCAGGCCCTCTCCCAGAACCACACGCTGCACGTCCCGTCCCATCCCGGCTGCGGCGGTTCGGACCAGTTGGACTGGTCCATGAGCATCCACGACGTGGCGATCTGGTACCTGGGCGCGCTGGACAAGCTGGGCCTGGAGGGCGCGGACCTGATGGGGTTCTCGCTGGGCGGGTGGCTGGCCGCCGAGCTGGCGACCATGTGCCCGCAGCAGTTCCGCCGTCTGATCCTGGTCGGCGCCGGCGGCATACGACCGCCGGAAGGACAGATCTACGACATCTTCGAAGTCACGCCGCCCATGTACATCCGCGATTCCCTGCTGGACCCCGACGGGACGCCGGAATACCGCACCATCTGCCCAGCTGAGCCGGAGGAGGACGTGCTGGAGCGATGGGAAAGCGGTATGGAAGCCACCTGCCGCGTGGCTTGGCGTCCCTACATGCACGATCCCGGCCTGCTCCACCAGGTATATCGCCTGGAACGGATCCCGACGCTGCTGGTCTGGGGCGAGCAGGACGCCATCGTGCCGGTCAGCGCCGGCCGGGAGTACCACCGCCGCATCCCCGGCAGCCGCCTGGAAATCATCGAGAATTGCGGCCATCACCCGGAGCTGGAAGCGACGGACCGCTTTGTCCGGTTGGTGGAGGACTTTTTGGCGTAGGTCGTCGTTAGCCGCCGCAGCTCTCAAACGAACCGGGTTCAGGGCGACGTTACGTTATGAACGGGATCACGCTGAGCAATGAAATGATTGCCCTGATTGGCATCGGGGTGATAATCCTGATTGCCATAATCAGCGGCCACGTTGCCCAGGTGCGCCGGAGCGGCCAGCAGCCGACGCGGGAGGAGTTGCGCAGCGAGATGCAGACGCTGCGCCAGGAAATGCAGGAAGGCAACGCCCAGCTGCGCCAGGAGATGCAGGAAAACAACACGCAGTTGCGCCAGGAGATGCAGGAAAACAACACGCAGCTGCGCCAGGAGATGCAGGAAAACAACGCGCAGCTGCGCCAGGAAATTCAGGAAGGCAACACGCGGCTGCGCCAGGAAATTCAGGAAGGCGACGCGCAACTGCGTCAGGAAATGCAGGAAGGCAACGCGCAGCTGCGTCAGGAAATGCAGGAAGGCAACGCGCAACTGCGTCGTGAGATGCGGGCCGTGGAAGAGCGGCTGCTGCGGGAGATCCGGGCCAGCGAGGACCGCATCATCACCGCCCTGACCAGCCACCGGCACCCCGACCCCGACGGCGATCCGGTGTTCGTCCGTCCCAACTAAACCGGAAGTCTCAAATGAAGCGCCTACCCCGGTCAGCCCCATCCCCCTGCTGGTCTGGGGCGAGCAGGACGCCATCGTGCCGGTCAGCGCCGGCCGGGAATACCACCGCCGCATCCCCGGCAGCCGCCTGGAGGTCATCGACAACTGCGGCCATCACCCGGAGCTGGAGGCCACCGACCGCTTCGTCGAGCTGGTGGAGGGGTTCCTGGCGTAGCAGATACACATCCCTACCCCGTCATTCCCGCGAAAGCGGGAATCCACATTAACCCGTGCCAGCGGAGGTGACCACTATGAGCGCACAGGAACCGCCGGCCCAACGGCATGGCGACGGCAGTCAAGAAGCATGGCCCGCGCCCGACCCCAAAGAACTCCGCCTTTTGGAAGAGCATCTCGATCAGCTCGAAAAGGAAGGCGTTCTGATGAGGGGGGAAGGCAGACGCGACATTTTGCAACCGTAGCCTACATACCCGGGAGAGGCAATCGCTGACCAGCCGGCAGTATCGGCTGGCCTTCATCACACTGGACGAACAGCAGGAAACGGCGGCGCGAGAGTTGGGGTTCTTCATCCCGTAGCGGGAATGACTATGCCCACCCGGTCTTTCAAAGGCAAGCGGCATATTCGCGCCCACCGGGCGCAGTAATAGGAGGCAGTATTATGAGCAATGAGCATCGGGAAGAATTTGACGAAGGCGCAATTGAGCGGGCCGAGCCCGACCCGGACGAAATGCGTCGCCTGGCGGAGCGGATTGAAGAATTGCGCGCCGAAGGGGTTCTGTCCGGAGCCGCCGGGCCGCGCAAGCCAATGCCGCCGGTCGCGCACATCCCCGGCGCGCTGAAAAGATTTCAAGATAGGAGAGGCTAGGGGACGATGACGCCATCAAGCCTGGCCATAGCGTACCTCGATCCAACCGCCCTGATCCCCGTCGTATTTGACGAGGAGCCGGTTGGAGCCGTTACGCAGGAGCGCCTCAATCGTTTCCCGATTTTGGTGTCCTCGAACCTCCTTGAGGCGGAGTTGCGCGTTGAGTTCGAGCTCCAGGGGCAAATCTTCGACCCTGGCTCGTTATCCGGTATCGAGTGGGTTCAGCCGAGAGGCGGCCTTGGCTCTGAAATGGCAAGAATACAGGCGTTTGCCAGTCTGTCTCCGGTTCTTTTGTGGCATCTGGCAAGCGCAATGTATCTTCGGCAGAGGCTGTATCTCACCAGCCGGCGCGCCAGTTTGGCCTTCATAACCCTTGACGAACAGCAGGAAACGGCGGCGCGGGAGTTAGGTTTCTTCATCCCATAGGGAGAACAACTACTATGAGCGATCAGAATACGCCCGTCGGACAGCAGTTTGACGGCGACCGGGAAGAATGGCCCGCGCCTGACCCTGAAGAACTCCGCCGTTTGCAAGAACGATTGGCGGCTCATGCGTACCCACTTTGTCATCGCGAGGAGCGCAGCGACGTGGCAATCTCGCTGAATTGAGCGACGACTGCTCCAGCAACGAGATTGCCACGCTACGCTCGCAATGACAGGTTGGGAAACTGGGTACGCGTGAGCGATTGGCGGAACTGCGCGCCAAGGGGATTATATCCGGCGGCGAAGGGCCGCGCGATTCTCTGAAGCCAACAGCGCGAGCTCCGGGAGCCTTGGCACGGTTCCTGGCCGACGGAAGATAGCGCCGGATGGTTACAACGCCGCGCCGGCGGTCAGGTATTCCTGACGTTTCGCACTGGTACATCCAGCACCGATGCTGGCGCGCGGGTCAAGTGGCCGTCGGAAGTCAGCAATGTGGCCCCATGGACCTTGGCCGCGGCAACGTACAGCGCGTCATAAGCGGTGATGTTGTGATAGTACCCCCATGCCAGCGGGATAAGGGTTCGGGATGATATTCGCTCGACGGGCATTGCTTCCAGGTCGGCCAGCGCCTTGATGGCGCGCGCTTCGTCGATCATACTTGGCAGAACCCGGCCGCGCAGCGCCGACATCACTTCCGCGTCCAGAGTATCCGGCGCGATTAGCCTGGCCCCGGCGATGACGGCGGCCACCCGTGCGCCGGCCGGACTCTCCAGCAGGTACTCCACTGCCGCCGATGCGTCCAGCACGTAAGTTTCCGCCGCCTCAGATTGCGGTTGGGGCGGGTCCTCAGCATCGGCGCGCGCCATCAGCTTTGCGACCGCCTCGGCCGACCCCATTCGTCCATCTGCGCCTCCCGCTCCAGTCGGGCCACCTCCAACGATGCTGCCGCGCTCAGCACCAGCCGGCCGCCGGGCCGGCCTTCCCAGCGCTCCTTCCATTGCGACTCGCCCACCAGCGGCTGACCGATAAACTTCGGCATTATCATTTCAATCGCCGCCCATTCCAGCGAATCGCGCAGCCACTTCCGCAGCTCCCGCCGCGCCACCGTTACCGTCAGCCGGTCGCCCCGCTCCGCCCGCAACTCCGCCAGCCGTTCCGCCACTCCGGTCGCCAACCGCGCCCCCGCTTTGGCCAGAGTTGCGTGCAACAGGTTGTCCCGGTCAAACTCCGGTATCGGCAACTTCCACAGGTGCTTGTGTAAATCCCGCGTGTTGCCGGCCCAATTGGGCGTGGTGAACTGGTTGACAGCCGTCGCCAGCGTATCGCTGTTGATGATGGCCAGCAGATAGTACGCTTCTTGAACGTCCTTGCACGTGACCCAATACAACTTCGTATCAACTATCGTGCCATCATCAACCAAGGCAGCGGTAGGAACGCCATTTTGTGTGTACACAATCTTTACCGGCCTGTCTCCCGGTTGCTTCTGCCATTCCAGCTGCGATGACAATTCGCGGTGAAAATCCAACCGTCCTAACAGGTTCAGATTGTTGGCCCGCCGTTGCTGATCGTCCCACAGGTTGCTGATCGTCTGCCATCGGTCCCGCATCCGACGTTCCAGACCTCCCAGGCGGATGCCGCCCGGCCCATTATCATCCGTCGGTATCTCGCACTCGCCGCGCTTCAACGGCAACACGGCTTTGAGCGGTGTCAACGTAGCGTAGGGAACCACCGTTTCGCCCAAATGCACGTCATACACGTGGGACCGTTCTATGGTCTGCCCTGTGATGTCTGGCAGCGGCAGATCTTTCCACGGCGCTTTGTCTTGTGAACCGCGCCGGGGATTCACTGTGATTGTCTGGCCCGCCTGGATAGCGGTTGCAGACTCTGTTTCCTGAACGAAGAACAGGCATCGTGGAACTATAGTGGCCCCTTGCCGTGCGTAGTCCGCGTAAAGTGAGTCGCCCGCTACGGACGTGTCAGTGATCCCAGCCAATGCGCGTTGCACATCCTCGCTGTTCGTTTTCCCGACCCAGCGTTCCACCGTGCCCTGCAACGCCGTTGCCGCAGCGTTCTCCCCCGTGCGTTCCGCGAACACTACGCAGGACGCTATTGGAAAGAAAGTGTTGGGTTCCAGTTGCTCCAGGTCCCACGCTTTTTTGTACTCGAAGTCCACCGCCAGCGTGCGCTCTACCTTTTTACTCAGATTCCCTCTGGGTGTCAGGCCGTGCTGCTCCCACTTCCCGCTGCGCCACTTGGCGTATTGCCCCGACTGCAAAGCGCTGTGCGGCAACACCATGCCGATAACCCCACTGTCCTTGAGATATAGGTCAACAGTGCGCGCGTAAAAGAAGCCGGCCACATCCTGCCGATTCGCGTACCGTCCGCCTGTCCAAATGCCGTAACGGTTACGGCTTTGCTCCTCCAATTCCGTTCGCAAAATGTTTGCAGTGTTACGATAGCTCAGCCACGGCGGGTTGCTGATAATCAGGTCAACCTTGTTGCGGCTCAAGACCACCGGGCGCACCATGTTGCGCGTGTAATAGGCCCAGATGTGGTTCATCCCCTCCCGGTGCAGCAGTTGCAAGGTGGCGATGGCATCTACCGTCATCGCCCGCTCCGCGGGATCCGTGACCTGGTTGTCGTCCAGCGCCAGCAGCGGGTCGTTGCCCCGTTCGATAGCATCGGCGATGTCGGACATCAGGGCGTCGAAGGTGGCGGCGCGTTCCACCAGAGACATGGGAAAAGTCAGCGTCGGGTTGCCCAGTTCGGCGATGCGGGTCTCAATGGTCACGTTATGCTCGGCGAACAGGTCCCCGGTGCGGTAGCGCAGTTGCAGGGCGTCGCCCAGGTAGATGGGCGCGGATATTTCGGTGTTGTAATCCGCCGCTGCGCTGATCGCCTCCCGCGCCGCCAATGCCCAGGACGCCCGGGCCAGGTGCACCGCCGCCGGATGCACGTCGATGCCGGTAACCGCCGCCCGCAGCCGGGTGAGGATTTCCTGCGGTTCCAACCCCGAACCCTGCGCCGCCGCCATGAACCGCTCCACCGCCGCCACGATGAAAGTCCCCGAACCGCAGGCGGGGTCCAGGACGCTTTGGTGCAGCGGGTCGGCGACCAGTTCGCTCACCATGGCGTCGGCCAGCCACTTGGGAGTGTAGTATTCGCCCAGCTGCCGCCGCTCGTCGGCCGGGATGACGATTTCGTACAGCGTCGGCGCGATGTCCGCCGGCGGGTCGCGCCAGTCGAACCGCGCTACCCGGTCGGCCAGTTGCCGGATGAACTGCGCGCCGCCGGCGACTTCCGTGGGCCACGCGAAGAAGTCCGACTCCAGGATGCCGCTGAGCCCGGTGGCGTTGCGCAGCCGCCGGCCCAGCAGCAGATCCGCCGGTTCCTGCGCCGCAACGTCGCGGATGTCGATTCCGAAAGCCGCCTGCACCGCCATGCCGATCACCGCGCTCAAGTAGGTATGGCGGATAAACAGGTCGTCCAGCTCGGCGGGCGCGCTGGCGATTTCGCCCAGGGCGGCGCGGAGCAGGTCCTCCCACAGGCGGCGTTTCACCTGCACCGTCTCCCGCTGGCCTTCCCTTTCGTACAGCACGCGCAGGGTGGCAAAGTCCTGGTTGGTGTGGCGGCTGGCGTCGCCGAACTCGCGCACCAGGTTGTCCGGCGTCGGCGCGATGTTCGTATCACCCTCCTCAAACACCCGATCCCGCAGCCACTCGTACAGCCGCAGGCCGCCCTCGGCTGTTTCCAGGATAAACGGAGCAGGACTGAACGCTTCCACGTCGGCATCGCCAACCCGCCGGAGCAGCCACCGCTTGCCGTCGGTCAGAACGCCGACGCGGATGCCCCGACCGGCGTTCAGGGCATCAAGCAGATAGTTGTCCAACTGTTTGATGTGCTGCGGGTCAATAACGGAACCGCTGTAAAGGTTGCGCTTGAACTCAAAGAAAGCGTCGCGCGCCACCAGGTCAACCCGCCCCGCCGCCGCTTGCGTGGGCGATTCCTCTTGAGTGATTTCGCCGGGAGACACCAGCCCGCTCTGGGTGAAGAAATTCCACGCCGCGCTGCGGATGTCCGTCTCCGAGTGGCCGGCGTTGTGGCGATACAGCGCCGCCTCCGCCAACTCGGCATAAACGTCAACAGGCTCAAGGTTTGCCGGTATATGTTCCGGGGTAGTCATGATGAGGATGATGATACCAAATGATAGTGAAATAGGAGCGCCGCTACTTCAGCGAGCCCACCACCGGAATCAGCCGCTCGTTGTAAGGATCCACGGCCAGTAACACGCCCTCCAGCGTGTACGCGCCCAGTAGCGGCGACATTCCGTCCTCGCCGAAGATGACCCAGGTGGTGGTATCCCGTCCCTCCACGCGCGCCCGCGCTTCGGCCATATCCAGTTGGACCCGCTCACCGCCGGCGTACTCGAAAGTTTCGCGTTTGGTCGGCTGGATGCCCAGCCCTTCCAGCGTTGAACGCGGTATCACCGTCGTCACCGCGCCGGTGTCCACCATCACCTCAACGTCCTCAAAGTGCTCGCCGTTGCGGTTGGCGATTTGGATGGTTATGCTGAAAATGCCCATGTTGCCGTCTCCTGATGCGAGTGGCGGACCAGGGATACGTCCGCCTGCCCACCGCTTATTATACCGCCGCGCCTCCAAGCCCTCGCATCAGTGCGCGATAGCGCTCGGCGCGAACCCTCCGTGCCATCGCCACGGCGGATGCCGGGTATAATGGCGTCAGTCTCCAGGAGGCCATGCTCAACGATGACCCAATCTCATGCCACCACAACTGAAGAACGCCTTTGGACTTACGACGCCGTCCGGGTCGGCCAGGCCGGCCCGCCCACCCAGGTCACGCTGTCGGCGGAGCATATCGCCGAGTACGCCGCCTGCGCCCAGAACCCCGATCCGCGCTACCTGACGCCGTCGCCGGAACCGGCCGGGGGACGGATGATGGCGATGCCCACCATGGCGTTGACCTACTCGCCCCTGCTGCGGGACGAAATCGCCGAGGCCAACGGGTTGGTTGCCCAGGAGCGTTCCACCACCGCCCGAAGGCAGACGCCCTTCGCCAAGTGCGAGATCCGCTGGTATCGCCCGGTGTACGCCGGAGAAACCCTGACCGGCAACCGTCGCGTGTACCAGAAATACGAGCGTCGCGGCAGCAAGTTCGTCACTTTCCGCGTTTCCGCGTTTGATGAAGCCGGGGCCGTGGTCGCCAGCTATGACTACACCTGCATTTTCGAGTACTCCGCCGGACAGCGCGCGGTTCCCGAACCTTTCGCTGGCGCTCCGGCCGCCGGCGATGCGGCGGCGGTTCCCGACCCCGGGCAGTTCCTCACCTGGGAGCAGGCCCACGCCGGCGCGCCGCTGCCCCGCACGCTGGCCGTCGGCGAAACCACCGAGAACATCCTGCGCAAGAACGCCCAGCGCCTGGCCGGCCGGCCCAGCGAGAGCAACATTCATACCGACGAGGAGTTTGCGCGGCAGAACATATTCGGCGGCGCCGTGAACGCCGGGCCGGCCACCATGTCCTACGTTGATCGTTTCCTGGGCCTGAATTTTCCGCCGGAAGCGCTTTACAACGGCGGTAACCTGGTGATGCGAGCCATCACGCCCTTCCGCGCCGGCGACGTGGTGACGTTCTCCGGGGAAGTCACCGGATCCGGCGGCAATCTCTACGGCCAGCGCAAAGTGCAATGCCGAATTCGAGGAACCAACCAGCGCGACGAGCTGGTCTGCCTCTCCGACGCCACCGTCACCATGGGATAGCCAAAATGAACATGATCGCCGATAACGACGCCCCGGATTTTATAGAGATCGAGGCTCGCGTGCGCGCCGTGCTGACCGACCTGGAGATCCAGGACTGGGAGTGGATCGCCATTGACCCGCAGTACGGCGACACCGCCGATTTCTGCGCCCAGTACGGATACGACTTGCCCCACTCGGCCAACACCATCATCGTGGCCAGCAAACGGGGAACGACGGCATATGCCGCCTGCATCGTCCGCGCCAGCGACCGGTTGGACGTGAATCGCCGGGTGCGCCGTCTGATGGGAGTGTCGCGGGCGTCCTTCGCCTCCGCGGACGAAACCATGGCGCTCACCGGCATGATGATTGGCGGCGTAACCGCCCTGGCCCTGCCGGAAGACCTGCCGGTATACGCCTGCGAGCGGCTGCTGGAAATGGACTACATCATCCTGGGCGCGGGCAGCCGGTCGGGCAAGGTCAAGATGCCGCCGCAGGAATTGGCAAAATTGCCCGGCCTGGAGTTCATAGACGGATTGTCCCAGCCGGCGCAGTGATCTGTCCTTTGGATTATTCAGCGTCGCCGTTCAGCCTGCGGAGGACTTCCGGCGGGAGTTCTATGTCATGCTCCTTCAGCAGCGCGACAATTTCCTCCCGGCCTTGCTCCCGTCCCTCCTCACGGCTTTTAGCAATAGCCATTTCTTCTCTGGCCTTGGCCTTGGCCTCCCGTCTTCTCTTTATCCACTCGTAGGTGTCTATGGCTGCGAGTATAGACATAAGACCTCCGTACAGCAGCGCAACAGTCGGCAGCAACAGATCAGTTGCGACTATTATAACGCCGGTTTCGCTGGCGGCCAGTTGGACGAGGAAACCCATTATCGGCCATGCGGAACATACCGCGCACTGGTGAAGCGTGATTGCGAACCACGTACTGACGCTAACCGATACCGCCCCGTCAAAAAACCGCCAATTTGGCCGCCGCTCATCACGATTGATCATGCGCGGTCATCACGTCCGATCCTGCTACGGCCCCCAGGGCGGCGCGGCGGCCACGTCGCCGTCGCTGACGATGTCCACCACCGCCGGACGGTTGGCGCTGACGGCCTGGTCCAAGGCTGAGTTGATCTGGTTGGGGTCGGTGACGCGAATGCCGAGGGCGCCCATGGACTCCGCAATCTGAGCGAAGTTGGTGTCGTTGAAGCGCCAAAGCTCGCCGGAATTGCCGCCCTCGCGGCCCTCGTAGGCGGCCTCGTCGCCGCGCCGGTCCTGGTTCAGGCCGCCGTTGTTGTGGACCACGATGACCGCGTTGATGCCGTAGCGCACCGCGGTTTCCAGCTCGCCGATGTGGTACCACATCCCGCCGTCGCCGGTCCAGCAGACCACCGGGCGGTCGGGAACGCCGCACTTGGCTCCCAAAGCGGCGGGCAGGCCCCAACCCAGGGAACCGGCGGCGCGGAGGTAAGATTGCTCCGGATGGCGCAACTCAACCATGCTGCCGGTCCAGATGCCGGCGTGGCCCGTGTCAGCGATCAGGACGGCGTCGGACGGCAGGAAGTCGGTCAACTCCTGGCACAGCCGCTCCGGGCGGATGGGCACGTCGTTGGACGTTAGGACGGGTTCGTGCTCATCACGCCAGTTCTGCACGTGCTCCTGCGCCCGTTCCACCCACGATGCGTTGCCGCCGGTGGGTTCCAGAACGTCGATGAGACGTTCCAACGTGCGCTTGGCGTCGCCCAGCAAACCGTAGGCAGCCGGGTACGAGCGGCCCAACTCGCTGGCGTCGATGTCGATCTGTATGGTGGGAGTGCCCACCTCCGGCAGACGCCAATCCAGCGTAACCTGGCTTCCGGTGTGGCTGCCAATGAACAGCGCCAGGTCCGCTTCTGAGACCACCCTGTTGGCAGACCAACGGGAATAGCTGCCCACGACGCCGACGGATAGTGGATGGTTTTCGGGGATGCAGCCCTTGGCGTTGAGGGCGGTGGCGACGGGAATGTTGAGCATCTCGGCCAAACGCACCACCTCGGACTGCGCTCCCGACGCCGTCACGCCGCCGCCGGCTACGATGACCGGTCGTTCCGCCTGCGACAGAATGCGCGCCGCCTCCCGTACCCTTTCCGGTTCCGGCTCAGGACGGAAAGCCGGCCGTTGCGTGAAGGGCTCCTCGACGATGACGTCCGTATCCAGAATGCCGTCGGTAATGACGTCGCCGGAAATGCCGGAAAAGTCCAGGTGCGCCGGCAGGGTCTGGCCCGTAGTTACCTCGCGGAAGGCTTGGCGCAACAGGTGCGGCAACTGCTCCGCCGTCTCCACTTCGACGCTGTACTTGGTGACCGATGCGAAGGGCCGGGAGTGCTCGATCTCCTGGTAGGAATTGCGGTGACGGTGCATGGGCGGGCGGTGGCCGGTAATTGCAATTACCGGCGAAACGCCCAGGTAGGCGTCCTGCAAACCGGCGGCCAGGTTAGCGGCGCCCACTGATTGGGCGAAGCAGAGGCCCGGCTTGCCCGTGACCCGGGCGTAAGCGTCAGCCATGTATGCCGCCGATTTCTCGCCGTGGCTGATGATGCGCTTGATGCCCACGTCCTCCATCTCAACCAACGCGCGGCGGATGATGGCGGGGACGAAGAACACATGGGTTACGCCGTATTCGCGAAGGGTTTCGGCGAGGAACCGGGCGCCGGTCATGGTGGGCATCGGAGGGCCTCCTGTTTAATATTCCCCCGTCATTCCCACGCCTGCCGGAATCCAGGGCGCCATATCACAAGTGCCGCTGGATTCCGGCTTTCGCCGGAATGACGGGGTAAGGTAGGGGAATGACGGGGTAGATAGGGTAATGGCGGAGTGGGCGGGTCAGACGCCGCGCTCGTCGAACACTTCCTTGGCAACCTGGACTGCGTTGGCCGCCACGGGCCAGCCGGCGTAGAAGGCCATGTGCATAATCACTTCGGCGATCTCGTCGCGGGTAACGCCGTTGTCCAGGGCGCGGCCAATGTGTCCGCGCAGTTGGCCGGTGCGGTAGAGGGCGGTGAGCGTGGCCACCGTGATGAGGCTGCGGTCGCGCTTGGAAAGGCCGGGACGTTCCCAAACGTCGCCGAATAGAACGTCGGCGGACATTTCGGCCAACCGAGGGATGACTTCCTGCATTACGGTGCGGGCTGCGGGCTGCGTCATGATGCCTCCTGTGCGGTGTGGGGTAGGTTCTCGACGTCGGAAACGGCGGGTTGCGGTTGAGGGTTGAGTTTTACGCCGGGCGGAACATGGGCAGGCTGATGTTTTCGTCGATTTCCTCGAAGACCACCTCAACGGACATACCGCACTGCACGGAAGCCGGTCGGATCTCGCCTTCGGCGAATTCAATGCCAATTAGCCAGGTGGGGATGCGAGGCCCTTCTTCCAACTCCACCACGGCGGCGATGTATGGCACCTTATCACGGAACGCTGGGGTAGGGCCGCGATGGACGATGGCGAAGGTGTGGAGGGTGCCACGCCCGCTACTCTGGATCCAGTCGGTATCACGGCAGAAGCATTCGGGGAAGGGGCAGATGTCCCGGGGGTAAAAGTAGGCCCGGTCGCAGGCGGTGCAGTGGCGGAGCCATAGTTCGCCTTCCTTGCATTTCTCCCAATAAAAATCCGATTCCGGTTGGGGCGGCGGCAACGGTATTTGAGGAGCGGCCTGGGTCATTTCGCGCTAATCTCCAGCAGGGGATACAGTGATTGGCCATGATGCCAGCCGTAAGCATAGCGACCGGACGGCCCTGGCGCAAGCGGCGCGACGGTCTCACGCGTACCCACTTTCCCCAAACTGTCATTGCGAGCGCAGCGCGGCAATCTCGTCGCGGTAACGAACGTCGCTCTTGGAACGAGATCGCCATCCGCCAGCGGCGGACTTCGCTCCTCGCGATGACAAACTGGGTACGCGTAAGCCATTTGGGTAGCTTGTCAGAAGCAGGATTTACCGGATTTATAGGATGTACCGGATTGGGTGCGACTCTGCCGTCGGGTGATCTCAATCCTGGTAATCCGTCAAATCCGGGAAATCCTGCTTCTGACATTCCGCCCCCGGAAAGTGGGTACGCGTGAGGCGCGACGGTAGGCGCGCCCGCTTATGAAGGCGCCGAGGAGATCCAAAAACCGACCCTCCCCCGCCAGGGGGAGGGTCGGTTGGTAAGAGATCCCAGGCCATGAGCGCCGATTCGCCTTGTTCGGCGCGCCGGACTGAAGAAGCTAGTCTTCGGTGATGTCCTCCCCGGTATCCACCCGGAAACCGACGCCCATTTTGACCTGATACCAACTGGCGCGCCCATCCTCGATTTGCCCGCGGATCTCCCGAACCTCGAACCAGTCAAGGTTGCGGATGGTCTGCGCGGCCCGGGCGATAGCCCCGTCGATTGCCTGCTGTACGCTTTCGTCGGAGGACCCAACCAGTTCGACGACCTTGTAAGTGCTACCAACTGCCATGTTTTGCTCCGTTGTATCTTGTGTTAGAGATGCCTGGTCTCGTCCGTCAAATCACGGCGACACGGTATGATAGCACCAGAGCATGGCGGGGCAACAGGGTTCCGAGGCAGCGTAAGGCGTTTTGCTCAGTTCGGCGCGTTCCGCACTACTGCCGCACCAGCTTTACCAGCCGCCGACCCTCCTGGTTGTGGCCGATGTACAGGTCGCCATGGGAGTCGGCCCAGACCGCATGGCCGCCGGCGCCGCCGATGTCCATTTTGGCCAGCACTTCGCCGTCCATGTTCAGGATGGTCATGAAGGCGTCCAGTTCCACCACGTACACGATGCCTTCCGAATCCACGTAGATATCGCAGGGACGGGCCAGGTCGGTCCACATTCCCAGGTACTCGCCGTCGCCGGTGAAAAGCTGGATGCGGTTGTTCTCCCGGTCGCACACCATCACCCGGCCATCCCAATGCACCCAGATCCCATGGGGGATGTGAAACTCGCCAGGACCACGCTTGCCGGGCCGGCCCCAGGAATGGAGCAGCTTCCCGTCCGGCGAGAACTTGTGCACCCGGCTGTTGGCGTAGCCGTCGGACACGAACAGGTCGCCGTTGGGAGCCAGCGCGATGTCGGTGCAGCGGTTGAAGGGGCCGGCCGCCTTCCACATGGTGCCGTCGGGCCGGGCTCCGCCGGTATCAGAAGGGGTGTCCCAAACGCCCATGGTCAGCAGCGGCTTCCCGTCCAGCGTGCATTTGACGATGGCGTGGGACTCCCGCACCGGCAGATAGATGAGGTCCTCGCCGCTGATGTAAATGCCGTGGGCGTCGGTCAGGTACTCCTTGCCCCACTCGCGCAGGAAGTTGCCCTCCCGGTCGAAAACCATCAATGGGTGGTCGCTGCGGTTGAAGACGTACACCCGGTCCTGGGAGTCGCAGGCCGGTTCCGCCTGTCCAATGGACCACCCGTCGGGCAACTTGGCCCAATCGTCCACCACCTCGTAGGTGAAATCGCCGCTGCTTATCGTTGCCATTTTGCGCCTCCTTACGTCTTCTACTTGCATCATCAGTAGCCGATAGTAGCCCGATTTGAATACTTCGCTCCACCAGAGAAGCACTGAACGCGCAAATAGCCATACAATTGGGGGGATCGCTTCCGACGATTACGCGCCATCAATGACCTGCATGACGGCATCGCCTTGCGCTACGTAAGCGCCTTCCTCTGAAAATGCTTCGTCAAGCGGATCACGGGTTCGAAAGGTCTCAACTTTTCTTAATGGTCCCAGCCTTAGATCGCCGCGGAGCCGAAGTCCTCCGACAGCCTCGGTTCGATAAGTACTTGCCAGCGAAAATTTTTCGCTAACGCTGAATACCCTAACCCGCGCTTTCGCTCCCGGTTGAATAGCGCCAAGCATCTCGCCGGTTTCCGGGTCTTGGATTTCCAAGCTTGCGGGGGCTACTATATCGAAGAGCATACCAGCCTCAACGCCGCTGGCCTTCCCGATATTCAATGCGACTTGCCGAACGGAAATGACTTTCGCAACCTTCCCCCTTATTGGTTCGACCTGAGCGGTCATGCCCAGCTCGCCGTTGCTAATCCCTTGGTCGTTCAAGATTTTCCCCGACATCCTCGAATTCCTCCGGAATCAAATCGCGCCAATCGTTGATGACGGAATATGCAATGTCCATTTGGTTTTCGATGTGCAATTGCAACTGTTCAAACTGTTCATTTGATGAGCTGCCCGGCTTCAGTCGCTCAATGGCTTCGTGCAACCGCTGTAGGCTGTGGAAAAGTACGAGTACGCTGCGCAGTGCTGATCTAGCATATTGCCTGTTGGCGGCGACGCTCTGGCCAAATTTGTACGACCCAAACAAGCCGCCGCCCAAACCCACTCCAAGAGCGATTATCTGAAATAGCACAGCCTCAAGAGGCGATAAGGGTCGGCTTGCTGCTATCCCGACCATGATGCTGGCGAAGGTTAATGCCACGATGATCGAGACGGCAACCAGCCCTAGTTCCCATCTCAGCCATCTAAATCTGCCCGCGCCCATATTGGCACCTTGTCAGCAGCGCATACTTTTGAGGCTGACGTTTGAATCCTACTAATGCGCCCGACGGCGTGTCAACCCACCATTTGACTCGCAAGATCCACCGCCAGCTGCGCCAGCGTTCGCGTCGGCGCCCCCGTCGCTCCCTTCACCAGATGCCCCTTGTTGCCGGACGCTGCGGAGGTGCCGGCGATGTCCAGATGCACCCAATCGCCGGACTTGCCCAGGCCGGCCACCACCGCCCGTTTCGCGGGTATGCGTCCCGTGGTGTGGAGCATGGTGATTTCGCCCAGCTCGCCCTTGATTTCGCCGGCGGCTACTTTCACCGTGGTTGGCATGGTTTCCCTCCTGTGAGGTATCTACTCGCGTTACCATAGTCGTCAAAATCAGGATTTTCAAGATTTTGGGATTGGGATGCCCTGTTACAATTGGGAACCTCAGAACGCCGGCTTGAACAGAAGCGCCGAGAGGTTGAGGATATCCATGGCAAATGCCAACCGCCACACCGACCTCAGCCGTCGCCTTATGGAGCAGGCCAATTACGAGCTGCATACCATGGGCGACCGGGTGCAGGCTTCGAACAAGGCTTCCGGCGCCGTGGCCCAGGCCGTGAAAGCAATCGCCGAGGACCGGAACTGGTGGCACCGCTCGCACAATTTGCGCCGGGACATTGTCGGCCTTCTGGCCGATGAGTTCCAGCAACCGCAAATGCGGCATTTGCAAGCCATCGCCGACCAGCTGCGCGACAACTACTACGAGGACTGGTTGGGCGAAAACCTGGTAACGAATCTGGTTGCCGACGTTAATTCGCTGATACCCCTCTTGTGGGAAGCGCGGGAACAGGGCGCGAACCGGGATTTCATACCCACTCCCTCGCAGCAAAGGACTATTGACCGCCTGCTCCTCTCGGAAGAAGCGGCCCTTGCCGACCCAAGCATCGACTTGCCCCCGCCCATGCCACCCTTCAACCCCCCGTCTGGCTGAACGGAACCGGCCGCGCTGCCGCTTAATGCTATGCTGACGGAGCATATCGCTTTACGCTTTTCGCAATGTTGAGACACTGGGAGCTGACCATGATTGCAAGGATACCGCTGACGCTGGAGCCGCAGCCGGAAGGCGGGTACACCCTTACATCTCCGCTGCTGCCGGAGCTGATTACCGAGGGCGACACCATCGCGGAGTGCCTGGCCAACGCGGAGGATGCGTTTGCAATAGTCTTGGAAATCTACGAGGACAGGAAGCGTCCCCTGCCGCCGGGGATCCAAATGGACGATTCCGACGGCGCGTTGTTCGTCGAAGCCCTCGTCTCCGTTCCTTGAGATACCGGAGAGTCAAGGCGCATAGTCAGCAACGCCCGCTCATCTGATGAGATTTCGACTGGACCAGAGTCGAGAAAAGGTAACAAAATGGTTATTCCGAAAGACAACAGCGGCACACGCCCCGTATGGTTCGTCACCGGGGGAATCAATTGGCAGGACTATAAATATTTCTGGCAGCACTACTACCCACCTCACCGACACAACCATCGGGCTGACATTAGAGGGATGCGGCCGGGAGACAGGATTGCCATGAAAACCGACCACTTCGCATACCGGGCGACGGACAATCAAGGAGATCCCGTCATCAGCATGGGCATCTGGGCAGTTGGCAGGATTACGCGAACCAGAGATCATCTTGTCGATGTCGACTGGCGCATGGGCGAAGGTAGGCCCTTGGATAATTACCGCGCTGACGGCATCGCCAACCGGTTTCCAGCGGATCAATGTGTCTGGCGAATGGAGCCTGACGACGATGCGACGCGAGCCTTTATCGCCCTCGCCTTCAGCACTGAACCTGTTGACGGCTATCTTCCCGATCTAGCACCATCCTACTTCGCTACCCTGGCCGACGAGCTATACCTGCCCATTGACTTTCTACAGGAGGTCAACACCCTCCTGGCGGAAAAGAATCAGGTCATCTTTCAGGGGCCGCCCGGCACCGGCAAAACCTACGTCGCCCAAGACCTCGCGGAGCACATCGCTGGCTCGAAAGACCGGGTTACGCTGGTGCAGTTCCACCCGTCCTACGCCTACGAGGACTTCGTGCAGGGCTACCGTCCCGCGCTGATCAACGGGCAGCCGGGTTTTGAGCTAAAGGACGGGCCATTGCTGCGGGCTGCCAAGCGGGCGAAAGCCGAACCTGGTGCCAAGCATTTCCTCATCATTGACGAAATCAACCGCGGCAACCTCGCCAAAGTCTTCGGCGAGTTGTACTTCCTGTTGGAGTACCGTGACCGGGAGATAAACCTCCAGTACACGGATGAACCGTTCCATCTGCCGCCGAACCTCTACATCATCGGCACCATGAACACCGCTGACCGCTCCATCGCCCTGGTGGACCTGGCCCTGCGCCGCCGTTTCTACTTCGTCGAGTTCCATCCCGACAGGCCACCCGTACAGGGGCTGCTCCGCCGGTATCTCAGTGACCAAGCTCCCGGCATGGAATGGGCCGCCGACATCGTTGACCGGGCCAACGAACTGCTGCAAGACGACCCGCAAGCCGCCATCGGCCCCAGCTACTTTATGAAACCCGGCCTTGACGAGGCTGCCGTCAATCGCGTCTGGAATTACGGCATCCTGCCTTATATTGAGGAACGCCTTTTCGGGCAGGGCGACGAGCGGCTGGCCGAGTTTGACTTGGCAAAGTTGCGGGACGACGTTTCTGCCGATTTCGGTCAAGAAAACGATGCGTGAGATAAACCTGCAAGAACATCAATGGAGCGACCAACCCTATACGCTTTCCCCGGACGAGCGCGACGCGCTACGGCAGGCAGTTCCGGTCGCCATTGAACCGGCCCCGGGATCGGACAATGCTTACTTTCTGCGGCCCGACTCAACCATCGGCGCCGTTGCGGTCGGCGGCCTGTCCGTCGTCATCGAGCCCAAAATCAGCATCCCGCAAGTCCTGTCTCTGGCCTGCTACGCCATCGGCAAGGTGCGTTTCCAGCCGGAGGATTTCGACTTCCGCGAGGAATACGCCCTGCCCGACGCGCTGGCCCTGGCGCTCACTTCCCACGCCCGCCGGGCCTTCGCTCGCGGCCTGCTGCACGGCTACCGCGCCGAGGAAGAGGCGCTGTACACCGTGCGCGGACGCATCCGGTTCGACGACCAGTTGCGCCGCCGGTTCGGCATTCCGCTGCCGGTGGAAGTTCGCTACGACGAGTTCACCGACGACGTGCTGGCCAACCGGCTGGTGAAGGCAGCGGCGTACCGCTTGGGCCGTATGCGCTTGCGCGCGCCCGAAGCCTGTCGCAACCTGGGCCGGGTGGCGGCGATGCTGGAGGAAGTATCCCTGGTGGAGTTTTCGCCCCACGACGTGCCGACGGTGCGCTATGACCGGCTGAACGAACACTACCGGGGCGTCGTGGAGCTGTCGCGGCTCATCCTGCGCCACGGCGCGTTTGAGTCCGGCCGGGGCGATGTTCGGGCCAGCGGGTTCCTGATGGATATGAACGTCGTCTTCCAGGAATTCGTAACCCAGGCATTGCGGGAAACGCTGGGAGTTTCGTCCCAAGCGTTCGGAGAAAGCTACATCGACAGCCTGGATTATGGGGAGCGCATTCGTCTGAAGCCGGACCTGACCTGGCGGTATGGTTCCCGGTACGTATTCGTGGGCGACGCCAAGTACAAGAGGATTGACCACGAACGCATCCCCAACGCCGACTTGTACCAGTTGCTGGCCTACGCCACGGCGTTGAATTTGCCCGGCGGCCTGCTGATCTACGCCGAAGACGATGACGCTGCGGAAAGCCGAAAATACCACGTGCGGCACGCCGCTAAGCGGCTGGAAGTCGCCGCGTTGGACCTCGCCGGCACGCTGGACGACGTCCTCACCCGTGTCAGCCAACTGGCAAAACGGGTCAAAGCCCTCCGCGCCTCTGCGTCTTCGCGTTAAAACCGCCTGATGCACGAACAAACCTTCAACGAGGCGTTGGCCGCCGCGCTGCGCGCCCGGCGCAAGGTTTGGCGCGATGATGAGCGCTACGTTATCGCGGAACGTCAGCAGGTGTTTGACGACGACCCGAGGTTGCGTCCTGACATTCTGGTTACGCCTCCAGACATCTACCCCATAGTCATTGAAGTCGAATGGGGCGAGCCCGCTTTTGGCGACGCCAGGGACCGGCTGGGCAAGCAGGTTACGGGCACTCCGCTTCCAGTGCGGTCGGCCATCGCAGTGGGGGTTCCCACCAAGGTCCGCGGCTGGTCCAACGAATACCTGTGTGAACAACTATCCCGGCCCAACGGTCTGACGTTGCGGTGCGCCATCCTGTCCGCCAACGTACCGGGTAATGAACCCGAAGTTGCGTTGACCGACGCCGACGTCAGTATCTGGCCGGCTGAAGGCTACGTAACCGGAACTGTGGACGACTTGGCCGTCATGTGTGAATATGCGGCGGCGCCGGCGGCGCTGGTCGCTCAAACCGCCAGCCAGGTTGCCGCCGCCATTCGCAGTCTGGCCGATTATCTTTATCGCAGTATGCCGCCGGGCGTGGCCGGGGCGATAGCCGGTTCCCTGGGCCAACGCCAGGAAATGCAAGGGCTGCGTATGGCCTGCTGCATCTGGCTCACCTCGCTGCGACTGCACAATATGCTGGCCGCCGGCTCCACTTCGCTGCGCAACGCCGGGCTGCGCTCCACAACGCAGTTGCAGGCGGAAGGGTGGGGCGTCATCACCCTGAACGATCTGCGAACCGAATGGGACAAGATACTATCGGTCAACTACGGTTCCATATTCAACACGGCTCGCAACGCGCTGGACAACCGGATACCGGATGCCGTTGGTTCCGACGCAATTTCACGACTGGTCGGCATTGCCGAGCGCATCACCTCTCTGCGGCTGGGTAACCGCGTGGACTTTGCCGGCGAACTGTTCCCTCTTCTGCTGGACGACCGGGAAGAAACGGCAGCGCATTACACGCTCCCGGAAACGGCGGAACTGCTGGCGCAGTTAGCCGTGTCGCGGCTGGCTTTGCCGGATTGGTCGGACGCCGCCGCAGTGGGCAACCTGCGGATCGCCGACCTGGCCTGCGGCACCGGAACTTTGTTGCGGGCCGCGTACCGCCACATCCGCCGCCGGCACGAGGACGCCGGCGGAACTGCCGACGACCTGCATCGCGCCATGCTCGAGCAATCAATCACCGGCCTGGACATCAACGCGCTGGCGTCGCACATGACCGCCGCCGGCATCTCCACTACCGAGATTGCCACCGAGTACCACACCGCCGGCATCGCCGCCGTTGCCGTGCTGGGCGGCAGCGCCGGCTCCCTGGAGTTGCTGGAATCCGAGCAGATTACCGACGTAACCGGGCAGTTGGCCCGCACCACCACCACTAACCTGGAGCGGCCCGTTATCATCCCCGTTCCGCATCACAGCCAGGACCTGGTCATCCAGAACCCGCCCTACTCCCGGGCCCGGGGCGACCGCCGGATGTTCGACGTAACCGGCATCACCGAGAAGCAACGCCGGCGCAGCGTGAAACGCTTGACGAGCATTCGCAACAACCTGCGCAGCGCCGGCAACGAGATGATCGACGGGCCGGCCGGGCTGGGTGCCGACTTCTCCGCCCTTGCCGGCAAAAAGCTCAAACCCGGCGGCGTTTTCGCCACCGTCCTGCCCCTGACTGCCGCCCACTCCGAATCGTGGGAGGGTTTCCGCCGCGCCATTGAAAACGAATACCGGGAGATAACCGCCATCGCCTTCACCGCTCACCAGGGCGCCATGATGTCCGCCGACACCTACATGAACGAGATGCTTCTGATAGCAACCAGGCGCGCGAAAGATGACCCGGAGGAAGGCGGCCTGATTACCTGCGTGAACATCAGCGAGGTTCCCCAATCGGTAACCGAATCGTACTGGTACGCCAGGTGGATAAACGACATCCGACAATCCGACGGCGGGAGCGGCGTTATCCACGAGGCTGGCAAGCGCATCGGCAGCTGGACGGCCATCGCGCCGCCATCGGCCGGGTTTCCGTGGTTCGCGGTGGGAATGCGGAATCACAATCTGGCCACCGTGGCGGGCGAGCTCATTGCCGGCCGGCTGTATTCCCCCGAACATCGGCAAAGGTGGGACATCGCCCTCCCCATGACCACTCTTGACCGGGTAGTTACCATCGGGCCAACGCACCACTTGATTGGACACGTTCGCGGCGCGCGGGAGGCTATCGGCGCGTTCACTTTCGATGCAATCGCGCCGGATGTGCTGCCAACATATCCGGCACTGTGGGCCGCTGACGCCGAAACCCAAACGCGGATGCTGGTATCCCCAACCCACGACGGCGAACCCGCCACCGACGACGAAGACGAACTGCGGCAAATGCTGTCTCAGCGTAGCGACCTGTTTATCTCACGCAACCTGCGTCTGACCTCGCAGGCGTTGGCGGCGGCCCAAACATCGCAGCCGATGCTGGGGAGCAGTACGTGGACTGCGTTGCTGGCAGACGATGCTGACGTAAAGGCTGCGTTGGCTATCTGGTTTAATTCTACGTTGAGCCTGCTAGTGCGAACCTCTTACGCGCAAACCACCCAGCCGGGGCGCGCCAGGTTTCAGATCAGAGGCTTGCACGGTCTGCCGGTTCCCGATTTCTCCGCCGACAGCCAAACCGGGGAACGGGCGCGAGCAATCGCGCGACAGCATATCGGTGAGCTGGCGGCGCTGGAATTGCGGCCAGTGTCTTACGCTTTCCAGGATACCAACCGCTGCCGCATTGACTTGGCTGCGCTGTGTATGCTCGGTTTGGGCGAAAATCAGCAGGCGACGGCAGCCGTCAACGCCCTGCGCAACCAGTGGTGCCGGGAGCCGGCGGTTCACGGCGGCAACCGTGCCATCATGCGGGCGCTGGGGCTGGAATAATCCTGAAAATCCTAAAATCCTGTATCTGACAATTCACGCCACTACCCCAACCCACCGCAGCGTTTCCTCCAGCGCCCGCTCCGCGTCCTCCGGCCCCCGCACCAGCAGATGCGGGCGCGGCACCGGCTGGTCGGCTATCGCCATGCGGGTGTACACCTCCCATCCGGCGTCGCTCTGGGTAGCTTCGCCGATACCGGAGGCGCGGTCGGCCATCCGTTTCCATACCACGCCCGCGCTGGCGGTGAAGCGGATAATCAGCGGCTCGACGCCCACCGCCTCGGCGGAGGCGTACAGCGGATCCCGTACACCCTCGTTCAGGTTGGTGGCGTCGAATACCACTGAATGACCGTCGCGCAGGTAGCCTCGGGTCAGAACGTGCATCGCGGCGAACACCCGCCGATGCTCCCGCCGGCTGTAGCGCGGTTTGGCGACCAGCAGCTTGCGCGTCCGGTCGCTGTTCAGCCACACGAAGGGGGCGCGGGCCGCCAGTTCGCGGGCGAAGTAGGACTTGCCGGTGCCGGGCAGCCCGCACAGTATCACCAGGCTGGCCGGGCCGTCCTGCGGCGGCGGCAGAGCGTCGGCCAAGGCGGCCCGGAGCAGGGGCAGGTCCTTCGGGCGCAGGCCGCCGGCGGTCCAGAACTTGCGACGGGGCCGTGGCGCTGAACCGGACAATGCCGTCCACCTTATCGGGCGCGCTGACTAATTGCGGGTCACGATAACAGCGCGCGCACTGCGTACTGGATCACCACCAACACCACCATCACCACCAGGGGACTGAAATCAATCATCCCCGTCTGCGGCAGCATCCGCCGAATCGGGCCCAGGACCGGCTCCGTAAGCGAAAACACCACGTCGTAAAGCCGCACCAGCACGTCGGGCGCGCCGTTGCCCTGCATCGTCATGTACTGGACGACGAAACCCAGGATGATGCGCGCCAGCAACAGCAGGTAGCACAGGGTGATGAAGAAGCTGATGAGTTGCAGCATAACCGAGCTTCAAACTTCATTCGTCTTCCGGCGTTTTATTCATCTTCCGGCGCTTCATTCGTCATTCCGGCGAAAGCCGGAATCCAGAACCTCAGCGTCGTCTAGCCCTGTCCCAGCCGGATCGATTTCAGATACGCCGCGTTCACCGCGTCCACCAGCGCCGCCGGCACGCCGGCGCGTTCCAACGCCTGCAACCCCTCGGCGGTGGTGCCGCCCGGAGACGTAACCATGTCCTTGAGCTCGGCGGGATGCTTGCCGGTTTCCAGAACCAGTTGCACGCTGCCTTTCACCGTTTGCAGGGCCAGGCGTCGGGCCACGTCACGGGGCAGTCCCACGTACACCCCGGCGTCGATTAGCGCTTCCAGAATCAGGAAAACGTAGGCCGGCCCGCTGGCGCTGAGGGCCGTCGCCATGTCAAGGTACTTCTCATCGTCAACGTAAATCTCGTCGCCGATGGTGGACAGGATGGCGGCGGTGGTGTCGCGGTGCGTCTGGCTCACCGAGGACGCGCAGGTCCACATGGTCATGCCGGCCCCAATCTGGGCCGGCGTGTTGGGCATCACCCGGATGATGCCGTCGTGCCGCATACCGTCGGCCAGCGCCTTCATACGGGTTCCGGCCACGATGGACAGGAGCGATTTATCGTCGGTGAACTGGCCGCCAATGTCGGCATAAACCTTGTACAAGTCCTGGGGCTTGACCGCCAGCACCACCAGGTCGGAACCCCGTACCACTTCGCCGTTGTGGCCGGATACCGCCACGTTGTACCGCTCGGCCAGGTAATCGCGCCGGGCCGTCACCGGCTCGCCAATCATCACGTCGCCGGCCTGGGCGACGCCGCCGTCCAGCATCCCGCCGAGGATAGCCTCCGCCATGGTGCCGCCGCCGATAAACCCGATGTTCATTCCGTCAGTCCTCTCCCTCGTCGTCCGACAAGCCGTGCTTCAGTGAAAATCCGATGTCGGAAGTGTCGCCCATAGCCAAGTTGTCGTTGCCGGTGAGGCGACGCAGCCGCCGCAACTGAACGTTGCTGGTTATCGTGAACGGGCGCGGCGGTATAGTTGTCAAACTGTTGAGGAACGGCGCTATGCCCTCAACCCGGCCAATCATATCGGCCAGTTGCTCAACGCTGCGATGGTTTTCGTAAAAATTCTCATGGCCGACCCGGTACGCATCCGTCATGGCGTCAACCTGAGCCGGGTCAAGGCCGTATTCGAGCGCAATCTGAAAGCCTACCTCACGAACATCCCGATGCGACTGATGCGGCCAGCCCCGTTGTTCTGCGACGGCCTTCAGCGGTTGAACCACAGCGCCCCAAGCCTTTTCACCCGCTTGCAAACGGTTGCCTGATTCTAATTCCTCGCGGGCGTGAATAATCATCAGTCGGCAAATCTGGCGACGGTCTGCGGCGCTTTGAACGCCGTGGGACGGCAAATCCGGTGCCGTACTCATCGCGCTAACCCTCGTTCCGCTCTTCGGTTAAGCCGCGCTCCAGAGAGAATCCCACATCGGACGTATCGCCGATCTCCAGGTCTTCATTGCCGGTGAGGCGGCGCAACCGTCGCAACTGCGTATTGCTGGTGATGGTGAACAAGCGCGGCGGACTTGTCGTCAGGTCGATCAATGCCTCCATTACCCGCTCAACTCCGTCAATCATCTCGGCCAACTCTTCCGGGCTGCGGAAATTTTCGTAAAAATTCTCGTGGCCCACGCGGTACGCTTCTGAAAGAGCCTGCACCTGGTCACTATCAAAACCGTACTCCAGCACGACTTGGCTCATAACCGCAAGCACGTCCTGATGGGACTTATGCCGCCAGCCGCGTTGTTCGGCGATGGCTTTCACCGGGTGCGCCACGGTGCCCCAGGCTTTTTCACCCGCCTGCAAGCGGCTACCCATCTTCAGTTCTTCGCGAGCTTGGATGATCATACGCAAACTGATCCGGAGACGGTCTTCGGTACTTTGAACGCCGTGGGCCGGCAAATCCGGGGCGGTACTCATCGCCCTACTCCTCGCTCTCCGCCGTAGGCGGATCGGTCAGCCCGTCGCCTCGGGCAAAGGCTACCGCCATCCGTATCGATTCCACCATGGAAGTATGGTCGGCCCGGTTCTTGCCGGCGATGTCGAAGGCCGTGCCGTGGTCAACCGAGGTGCGGATGAAGGGCAGCCCCAGGTTGGCCGTGATGCTCTCCTCGAACCCATAGACCTTGACGGGAATGTGGCCCTGGTCGTGGTACATGCACAGGGTAACGTCGTAGCGGTCCTGGATGGCCTGGTGGAAGATGATGTCCGCCGGCACCGGGCCGATGGCGTTGATGCCTTCGCTCTGGGCCTGCTGCACCGCCGGGGCGATTTCCTCGGCTTCCTCGTTGCCCAGCAGCCCCCCGTCGCTGCCGTGAGGGTTCAGCGCGGCCACGCCGATGCGGGGATTGGCGAAACCCCACTTCTTGAAGTTGTCATCGGTAAGCCGCAGGTAATCGAGGATGCGGTCCTTCTTCACGTAATCGCAGGCCACCCGCAGGGAGCGGTGGGTGGTCAGATGCACCACCCGCAGGTTCTTGGCCATGAGCATGGTGGCGACGGTTTTCGCGCCGGAGAGTTCCTGCAACAACTCCATGTGCCCGATGGCCTCATAGCCGGCCAGGGACGCCGCTTCCTTGTTCAGCGGCGCGGTGGCCAGGCCGTCCACCACGCCGGCCATGGCCAGCTGTCCCGCCTTGCTCACCCACTCCATGGACGCCTTGCCGCAGGGTACGCTCAGCTGCCCCACGGTGATGTCCTCGGCGTTGAGATTGCCGATGTCCACCACGTCCACCACCGAGGGGTTCTCGCCGGCCGAGGTGGGATCATCGGTATGGTTGATGCCCAAGGCGGATCCGGTCAGTTGGACCGCCTGCTCCATGGCAAACACGTTGCCGACCACCACCGGTCGGCAAGATTGATAGATCCTGGGATCGGACAGGGCCTTCACCACCACCTCCGGGCCGATGCCGCAGGGGTCGCCCATGGTGATGGCGATGGCGGGGCGCTGAACGCCGGAGTCGGTTGAAGATGCCATGACGAGCCTCGGGTTGGGGGAGGGATTATAGTCCAATGGGCGGCTGATTATAGCACGCCGACCAAGCGCGTCAGGCGGGCTTGCGGGCCGACACCTTCACGCTGGCCACGTTCAGCGGCGCTTCGTTCTCGTCAAACCGCAGCGCTTCATCGGTGGTGGCGATGTCCACGAAGCCGGCGGACGCCATACGGCCCAGGTAGGTTCCCCGGTACTCGGCACCGCCGATGCACGACGCCCACGCCTCGGCATCGGTCAGGCGCGGGCCGTCCTCGGTCAACGCCAGCATATCCGACACGTGGAACCGGCCGCCCGGCGTCAGCACCCGGTAGGCTTCCCGAAACACGGCGTCCTTGTCGGGCGACAGGCAGATGACGCAGTTGCTGATTACCACGTCCACGCTGGCGTCGGGCAGGGGGATGTCCTCCAGATGGCCCGCGACGAACTCGACGTTGGAGAGGCCCATGCGGTCGCGGTTGGCGTTGGCCAGGGCCAGCATCTCCGGCGTCATGTCCAGCCCGAACACCTTGCCCGATTCGCCCACCTGGTCGGCGGCGATGAAACAGTCGATGCCGCCGCCCGAACCCAGGTCCAGCACCGTTTCGCCGGGGCGAAGGTCGGCCAGGGCCGTGGGATTGCCGCAGCCGGCCGAGGCGGCCATCGCCTCCACGGGCAGGCCCCGCAATTGAGCGTCGTTGTAGAGCCGCATGGCGTGCTCGGTATCCGCCGGCCCGCAACAGGCCGCGGCGGCGGTCGAGTCTCCGCATCCGCAGGCCGTGGCGTCGTGGCCGCAATCGTCGCCGCCACAGGTTCCATGGCCGCAGTTTTCGGCGCCGCAGCCAGCCCCCTGGGCCGGCGTAACGTCGGTCAACTCGATGACCCGCAGCGCCCGCTGGCCGTAGTGTTCCTGCACGGCCTGGCGTATATCTTGTGTAGAAGATGCTTCGGTATGGTTCGGAATCGTCGTCATCAGCGCCTCCCGTCCGGGTCGTGCAACGATGGTCAATCGTCATAGGTTGATTTTATGCTACGCCGCCCAACGCCTGGCGTCAAACCTCCGGCGTAGCTCAGGCGGGTAGCGTTGCAATTTAGGTGGTTTCCATTTGTAGGGGCGACCGGCCGGTCGCCCCTACTCGCGCCGGCAACAGCGTTTGCTGGATCAAACCGCCTAAATCGGAACGCCGCCGCTCAGGCGTAACCACTTTCCGGCTGAGGAATGTCAGAAGCAGGATGGTCAGGATTTGACCGATTATCGGGATTGAGATCGTCCGGCGTCAGATTCTCATCCAATCCTGGAAATCCTTTCCATCCGAAAAATCCTGCTTCTGACAATCTACCAAGTGGGTACGCATGAGTGAGCAGGGCTATCGCATATGGACGGTTTAACGCCCGTCATTCCGGCCCCCTCTACCGTCATTCCGGCGAAAGCCGGAATCCAGTGTGCGAATTCGTTAGCCAAGTTTCAGATTCGTTCACTGTTTGACCGATGGACTCCGGCTTTCGCCGGAGCGACGAGGTTGGAATTTCATATGCGATAGCCCTGCATGAGTGAGCCGTCGGATTGTCGGTATGGCGCTCCCCGTGTATTATTGTTAAGTGCCGTACCGGGGATAATTCGCGCCGGGTTCGATAGGTTGTTCCGTGCCGCATACCAAAATCAGTCTGGGCGCTTGGGAAATTACCGTTGACGCAGTTGAGCAATATCTTTCTGCAGTTGGCGACAAACTGCCTATCTACCTGGCGTCCGCCGCCGCGCCCCCGCTGATGCTGGCGGCCCGGGTGGTGGGCCGACTGCTGGAAAGATTGTCCTTGCCTGACGGCGCGATACACAGCCTTCAGGATGTCGAAACGATAAATGCGCCCCGGATCGGCGCGCTGGTTTCCGCCGAGGCGCAGATCGAGCCGGCTCGCGAGAGGGGCGGAATGCGATTTCTCACCGTGAACTACACCGTCACCGAAGACAGGAGCGGCTTGATACTGATGCGGGGGCGCACCACAGTCCTTCTACCCGTCAATGATCGTCTGGACGGTGACTGATCCCATGGCTGCGGAACTGGCAACGAGCTCGGTATCCCCACGCGAAGTTGGCGACGCGCTCCCGACGACGCGACGCGCCATCACGCGCCAGGCCATCGACGCTTACCGCGCGGCTTCCGGCGACAACAATCCCCTGCACCATGACGACGAATTCGCGGCGGCCACGCAGTTCGGCGGCGTTATCGCCCACGGTATGCTGACCCTGGCGCTGGTTTCGGAGATGATGACGCGGGCCTATGGGGCGGACTGGCTGTCCTCCGGCAGCCTGCGGGCGCGGTTCCGCGGCGCGGCGTATCCCGGCGACGTGCTGGAAGCAACGGGCAGCGTGGCGAAGCGGGAATTGACCGATAACGGTCTCATCGTGACTTGCAATGTAGAAGTCCGTAATGCACATAATGACAACCGCATCATCACCGGGTCGGCGAGCGTTATATTAAGCCCGCCGGCGCAAGGGGAAGCCGGGGAATGAGTACCAACGGAAGCAAAGCAAGGGTTCGCGTCGCAGTGGACGCCATGGGTGGGGACTTCGGCCCGCGCGAGACGGTGCCCGGGGTTTTGGCCGCTCTGGACGCCCATCCGGAATTGCACGTGACGCTGGTGGGCGATAGCGATGCCGTGTGGGGAGAGTTGTCGAAACACGACACGGTGGCGCGTTCAATTGCCGTAGCGCCGTCGGAGGGAAAGGTAGAGGATGACGAGCATCCTATCGCCGCCCTGCGTCGCAAGCCCCGATCCTCAATCGCCACCGCCATGGGATTGCTCCGCGCCGGCGACGCCGACATGGTGGTTTCCATGGGTTCCACCGGCGCTACCATGGCCACCGCGGTGATGGCGCTGGGGCTGCTGGAAGGGCTGGAACGCCCCTGCATCGGCGGAAATTTCCTGGGCGTCGCGCCCAATACGACCGTCGTTGACCTGGGCAGCAACGTGGACTGCCGGCCGGCGTTGCTGTTGAGCTTTGCCGCCCTGGGCGTCGCTTTCTCCCGCCGGATCTTGAGGATCGAAAACCCGCGCGTAGCCCTGCTCAGCGTGGGCGAAGAGGCGTCCAAGGGTAGCCGCCAGGTCCAGGAAAGCCATAACCTGTTCCGCGACAGCCATCTGAATTTCGTCGGCAACGTCGAAGGGATGGACTTTTTCACCGACAAGGCCGACGTGATCGTTTGCGACGGATTCATCGGAAATATATTGATCAAGTTCGCCGAGGGGCTGGGGTCGGCCCTGGCGCCTTTGCTGCATCGGCATCTGGCGGAAGTTCTGCCCGTCGAGCAGGTCAAGCAAGCGGCGGAAGCGTTGTGGACCACCACCAACCTGCCGCGCACCATGGGCGGGCCGCTGTTCGGAGTGGACGGCTTGGTGATGATTGGCCACGGTTCCTCCACCGCTCGCGGCGTCGCCGGCGCAATCGATACGGGCCTGCGTTGCCACCACCTGGAACTGGTGGAAGGGTTCCGCCAGGAACTCGCCGAACTGCATCACACGGCGGCGCCGAAGGCGTGAACGCGAGCTCTTTACCAAGAGGTGGGGTGTTGGAATGTACACAATTGACTTGAGCGGCCAGGTAGCGTTGATCACCGGTTCGTCCCGAGGTATCGGGGCGATGATCGCGAAACGGCTGGCCGCAGCCGGGGCCTCGGTGGGCATAAATTACCGGAGCAGCGCCGCCGATGCCGACACGGTAATTGACGAAATCCGAGCCGCCGGCGGCGAAGCGCTGCGGGTCCCCGGCGACGTGTCGGACGAGAACGCTGCCGAGGCCGTGGTCAAGACCACCGCGGACCGGCTGGGCCGGTTGGACATCCTGGTGAACAACGCCGGCATCAACCGCGACCGATTGGTGATGCGGATGAACGCCGCCGATTGGGACGACGTGCTCGCCGTGAACCTGCGGGGCACCTTCCTGCCCACTCGCTTTGCCATCCCGTTGATGCTGCGCCAGCGTTACGGGCGCATCGTCAACGTGTCGTCGGTAGTGGGCTTGTCGGGCAACCCGGGCCAGGCCAACTATGCGGCGTCCAAAGCCGGTCAGATCGGGATGGCCAAGGCCGTCGCCCGCGAGGTGGGCAGCCGCAATATCACGGTCAATGCAGTCGCCCCCGGCTTCATCGAGGTGGGAGGCGATGGCGGCATGACGGCCAGCATGACTACCGACCAGCGGGCCCAGGTGCTTTCCAACATTCCGGCGGGACGCTTTGGGTCTGCGGACGACGTCGCCGCGGCCGTCCTGTTTCTGGTCAGCCCTGATGCCGGTTATGTCAACGGACAGGTTTTGACCATCGACGGCGGCCTCACCGCATAGACAACGCAATGGGGATGACGTTATGAAAGCGACCACCCGTTTCCGCCAACTGCTGGCCGAGCCCGGCATTATCACCGCGCCCGGCGCCTATGACTGCCTCACCGCCGCCATCATTGAAAAGACCGGCTTTCCCGCCGTGTACATGACCGGCGCCGGCACCTCGGTGGCCCGCATCGGCTATCCCGATCTCGCCCTGGCCACGGCCACGGAGATGATGGACAACGCCGCGGCCATCGCGGCCACCGTCAGCGTACCCGTAATCGCCGACGCCGACACCGGCTACGGCGGCACCATGAACGTGCGCCGCACCATCCGCGAATACGAGCGCACCGGCGTCGCCGCCGTGCATATTGAGGACCAGCAGTCCCCCAAGCGTTGCGGCCACCTGGAAGACAAACAAGTTGTGTCCATCGACGAGATGACGCAGAAGATCCGGGCCGCCGTGGACGCCCGCACCGATGACGACTTCACCATCATCGTCCGCACCGACGCCCTGGCCGTCACCGGGTGGGGCGACACCTTGCGCCGCTGCGACGCCTTCACCGAAGCCGGTGCCGACGCATTGTTTGTGGAAGCTCTCGGCTCCGTGGCAGAGGCGGCGGAAATAGTGGCTCGCACCAGCGTGCCGCTGCTGTACAACTTCGTGGAGACGGGCAAATCGCCCCTGCTCAACGTGTCCGAGCTGGAACGGCTGGGGTTCAAGATGGTCATTTTCCCCGGCAGCGCGTTCATGTCGGTGGCCTATCGGGTCGGTCAAGTGATGGCCGAGCTGAAAGCCACCGGCACCACGGAGCATCTGGTAGGCGAGATGACGCCGCTCACCGACGCCTTCGAGCTGATGGGTTTGTCGGAAATGCTGGAGCGTGACGCCGGGTATGCCGTTGGGAACGACAGCGAAGACGCTGGAGCTCTTGCTCGCCGGAAAGAAGAAGATCTGCGCTTCCGGATACTGGAGCGAAAGGCGCTGGCCGTCTATCACGACCACATCGAGAGGACGCTCACCGCCGCCGATCAGGGCAAGTGGCTGATTATCAACACGGAAAGCGAAGATTACGAGATTCTGCCAACTGAATTCGAAGGGTTGCAGCGCTTGCAGGAATACGGGCATCAAGACCCGGTGTATTTCATGTCCATCGGAGAACCGGAACCCATACGGATATGACGCATTCCGCCGGAAGGAACGCCATAATGACCATGACCGGATACGTCAGCGCGGAAGCACTGGAGCCCCGCCTGACCGTACACATCCTGAACAATCGAGGAATCTCCGTTCCTATAGAAGTCGTCATCGACACTGGCTTCACCGGATCCATGACGTTGCCTCCAGACGTCATCCGCAGCCTCGGATTAAGGAGGCGAGTGGAAGATAGAAGAATGGCGTTAGCGGACGGTCGTGTTTTCTCAACGCTGGCTTATGACGCCACGGTCATCTGGTGCGGAAACAGGAAGCCCGCCATCGTAATCGGCCTTGACCGGGAACCCCTCATCGGCATATCCCTCCTCTGGAACAGCGACATCGCCATGGCCGTCCGGGAAAACGGCCCCGTGTCCATAACCGCACCGTCCGAACCGTAGCCGCCGCCCGCTGATGACCGCCGCCGATGCCAGCCGTCCGCCCTCGCCGGAGGGAGACGAGCGCGATTTCGCTCGCCGATTGCGGCGCGAAGTCGCCCAATGGCAGGCTGAGGGCCTGATTTCGGAGGAGCAGGCCGCCGCCATCCTGGCGCGCTACGAACTGCCCGCGCCGGGCGCCGCCGGCGGCAGCGCCATCGGCAACCGCACCGTCAGCGTCATCGCCATCATGGGCGCGGCGTTGATTGGCCTGGGCATCATCGCGTTCATCGCCGCCAACTGGTCGGACATCCCCAAGCTGGCAAAACTCGCCATGATGGTGGTGGGCACCCCGGCCATCTACGTCATCGGGTGGTTCGTCGGCTACCGATTCGACTACCCACGCATCGGCATTGCCATCATCCTGCTCGGCGCCATCGCCTTCGGCGCGTCGATACACCTCGTCGCTCAGACTTACCACGTGCCGGTCAACCATCCCAACCTGATGCCGGCGTGGTTCCTGGGGGTAATTCCGCTGGCCTATATCATTCGTTCTCAATCCGTCCTCGGGCTGTCCCTGATTATCTTGCTGGTGGCGACGGCTTTTCGGGCGCAGGAATGGGTGCCGGACGTTTTCAACGACGAAATGGCATGGCTGGCGCCGGCATACCTGGTATTGGGGGCGTTGTTGTTTGCCGCCGGAAGATTGCAATCCCGCTTTGATTACACCCGGTCCTTTGCTCGGATTTTTGACATCGTTGGCCTGCTGGTGGCAGCGGCGCCGGTATATCTGCTGGGATACCACACCATTTGGGAAGAATTGTCCTGGGACGATTATTTGAGATTGGACGTATTGTCGGTGGAATATTGGGCGGTGGTGGGCATCGCCGTTGTATTGGCGGCGGCCGCGCTGGGCTTTACCCGATGGCGGGATCGCAAGCGACGCTCGCCGCTGTTCATTTGGGAGGCGTCGGCATTGGCGGCACTGGTCGCAGTCGCGGCGGCAATGTGGGTCGGCCTGCGGTTTGGCGGGGAGTGGCTGTGGTGGGTGTTCAACCTGGTGATGCTGGCCGGCGTGCTGGCGATGATTGCCGCCGGCTATCGCTGGAACCGCGCTTATCTCATCAACCTCGCGGTCATCATCTTCGCCATCACCCTGTTCACCCGCTACTTTGAGTTCGGGTTCGATTTGCTGGGGCAGTCGGTGGCATTCATCGTCGCCGGCGTTATCCTGCTGGCCGGCGGGTTCGGGCTGGAGTTGTTGCGCCGGCGTCTGGTGCGCCGTATGCGGGAAGCCGGGGCCGCGTCATGAGCCGGCGCCTGACCATTCTGCTGTTTGCGGTGGTTGCCGCCCAGGTCATTGGCCTGGTGGTCTTCGCCGGCGCGCGCCAAATCGCGTTGACCCAGGGCCGGGAGGTTACGCTGCAAACCGTCCCCGTTGACCCCCGCTCCCTGATGCAGGGCGACTACGCCATTCTCGACTACGAAATAGCCGAATTACCGGAATGGTTGCGTGATGAACCCGTGGGCAGCGCCGTATATGTCGTGCTGCGGGAGTGTGGCGACGTTTGGTGCGCCGACCGACATACCATGCAGCCCCCGGAACCCGGTACGGTCTTCATCCATGGTAATGTGAATGACCGGCGCCGTCTGGACTTCGGCATCGGCACGTTCTTCGTGCCAGAGGGCACGGGGCATATTGTCGAAGACGCGCAGGACGTAAAGGTGGTGGTATCGCTCAGCGCGGAAGGCCGGGCCGTAATCAAGCGTGTCCTGGTGGACGGCCGACCCTTTGACCCCGAGCAGCGAGCTGGTTCGACAAGCTCGCCATGAGCGGGCGGATTTGCAATGCCCAATGCAGTCCTGGTAGTTGCTGTTGCCGGCGAACTTGCGGCGGTTGATGTTACAATAGAACCCATAATCGCCGGCGCCAATTTGCCAGGAGCAGCAACATGAACCAGTCGGAAAACTGCCGCCCGGTCGAAGTCAGGGGTCAAGTGCGCGGCGTCCGGATGAACCCGCCGGGCGAGGGCGGCGGCGGAACCTTCCAACTGCTGCTGGAAGACGGCGCTACCATTGTCAGCCCCTACCCGGCGGAGTGGCACGTTGAGGTTGGGGCCGCCTACCAATCCAACGATATGCGCCGCGCCATCGTTTCCGGCATCGGCGAATTTTCATCAGACGGCAAGCTACAGCGCTTCCGCGAGCTCAAATCCTTCAACGTAACCAACGTGCCCGATTGGCAATCCGTTTTCCGTCGCCGCATGAATTTGCGAGCAAGCGCATGAAACACTACTTTGGCGATGCCTCATACTGGATTGCTCGAATTGACCCGGACGACGAGCTGCACCAGCAGGCTGCCGATTACGCTGCCTTGATTGAGTTGGAAAGCGGGCGTATATTCACCACCCAGTTAGTGCTTAACGAAGTGCTCGCTCCCAGAAGCGGCAGCTCTGCCCGGTGGCGCCGCGCCGCCATCGACTTGATTGACCGGATTGCGCAAGACCCCCGAGTGTCTGTCATCCCGCAGTCCCCAGAACAATTTAGCGATGCCTTTAGCGTGTTCCGGGCCATAGCGGATGATAAGGAATGGAGCATCACCGACTGTGCCAGCTTTTTGGTGATGGAGCGATTCGGCATTCGGGAGGCTCTCACCAGCGACCATCACTTTGAACAATACGGCTTCGTCATTCTGCTGCGATAAGGGAGGAAACGTGCAATGTCATTGTCATCAGGCTCAGCTGAAGCACTGGACCATAACCCCGAAAACCTCCGCCCGGTGGAAGTGCAGGGCCAGGTGCGCGCCGTTCAAATGGACCCGCCAACTCCCGATGACGAACCCGAGAACGGCACATTTGAGTTGCTGCTGGACAACGGCGACCTTATCGCCAGCCCGTATCCGGCGAAGTGGCACCTGGAGGTGGCCGGCGCGTTCCAGGCCAACGACATCCGCCTCGCCGTCGTAACCGGCATCGGCGAATACTCCCCCAACGGTCGGTTGCTGCGCATCCGCAAACTCAAATCTTTCACCATGGTTTGGGCAGATTAGCTCATCCGGCAGACCCTAGGTGTCAGCGTAGCGCAGCATTTCGGACAGGTTTGCTTGGGCGTCTGCCAAACCCCAGGGCTATCGCATATGGCCGGTTTAACGCCCGTCATTCCGGCGAAAGTCGTAGATGCGCCTGTGGCGCGCCGGAATCCAGTGGCCGAATTCGTTAGCCACGTTTCAGATTCATTTACTGTTTGACCAATGGCCTCCGGTTTTCGCCGGAGTGACGGGTGAGTAATTTCATATGCGATAGCCCTGTGCCAAACCCGCCGTTTCGTTGCCCCAGACGATCCCATCAGATACGATGCTGGGCATCAGCATCAAATGGGCAGTAACCTCAATGCGCAAGGACAGAGTATGAAAACCGACCGGCAAACAATGCAGGAAATTCGCCGTCTCCTTGATGCGTATATTCAGGAGTGCAACGAAAACCTTGGAACTCCCAAATCGCGAGAAACGTATATTGGCTACGCGGACCGGTTCGTCAGGTGGATTGACGATAGCTTCAATCCTAGCGCCACACGGCGTCGCTAAACGGCATCATCTCACGATTTCGTAGGGTTGACACCCTGCAAATTTCAAACGGATACACCACCGTTTGCCATCAAGCCAACTCGCCGGAGGCGGGGGTGTCGATGGCTCAGCCGATTTTTCACTCGAACAACTCCCCCTCAAACCGCCGCTTTGCCGAAGCCCAGCCGGCTTCCGCCTCGCGGCGCAACGAGGGTTAGTCTCTAGTGCTACAAGGACCGTTGCTGTATGTTCCGTCGCTTTCAAAAAGCTGGACCATTGAGTAGGTATATCCGCTCCAAGCAATGCCTATGTTGACTTTGCAATGCGATAACGTAAGCAAGTTAGCACGGTGTCCAGGGCTGTTCATCCACGCATCCATGGCATCTGCGACGTCACTTCTTGGTAAATCATTAGGTGGGCCGGTGTTGGGGGTACATTCGTCAAACCCGATAATGTTTTCACCCCCGAAGTTTGGCGTCTCGCCACCGTGATCTTGAAATCGTTCGAGCGGCTGCCTGCCGTCTAATCCCTTATGTGCCCGGTAGCAATTGTGTAGCATATCTTCGGCGTGGAGTTGGGCAGATATGTTGTCCCCCATTGTAATCGTTGGCACGCCTGCTTTGGTACGCTCTTGGTTGATTAACGTCAGCATATACTGCTTTTCGCTGATGTAGCGTTGATTAGGATGGTTCTCACCATTGACAACATCTTCAAGGTGGTAAGGGATGCCCATGATGGTGAGCCGCTCTACTTCGCTAACGCCGTCAGCGACCCAGGGCAGGGCAATGATTTGTTGAACGGTAGTCGCGTCATGGTAAGTGATGCTTCGTATTGCTGGTATCTCAGATTCAGAAATGCCATCGGCGATCCAGGGCAACCCGATGGTTTGTTGCGTTGCAGCGGGACTATGGTATGGGATATAGCCGATTGCGGAGATTTCGGTTTCTGTAACGTCGTCAGCAACCCAGGACAAGGCGATGCCCTGCCCAGCAGTAGCCGCATTATCATGCACCATGCCGCCAAACTGTTGTAGTGCTACCATCTCCGACTCGGTAACGCCATCACCGACCCAGGGCAAGACGATGATCTTCTCAGCAATGGCTGCATCGTTGTGGGCGATATTGCCCAACTGTTGTAACGCTTCCGTTTCGGCACCTGTAATTGAGTCGTGTATCCAATCCAAAGTATGCGGCTCTTGTGTTTCGCTTCTATACATTATCAATCGAAATATTCGCTCATTGAACGCAGCCAACTGGATTAACTGGGTGACGGCTTCTCTTTCGCTTACATCGATGCCATCTGTGATCCATGGCAATTCCAAAATGGTTTTTGCGTAGTGCGGGTTTTTCGATTCTAGGTAGCGAGCGTTCGGTAACGTGTCAAATACCACCGGCCTTTCTGGTGTGGGAGTCGATATAGCAGTAGGCATTGGCTCAAGCGTTGCCGCGGGGGGTAAAGTGCGCGTGGGACTGTCAACTGCGCCGACAACCCGGTCAGTTGCTGCCTTGACTATAGCAATAGTCGATGTTGGCCCAGGCATTGCGGTATCAGGTGAAGCGCTCGTGGGATCGTTGACTGCACTTGCCGGCCGCTCAGCTGCTACCTTGGCTATCGCAGCGTCAATAGTTGCTTGCAGGTCAGGTGTCGGCGCTGCGGTCTCCGGTTCGCCGCCAAAAATACAGGCTGTGGTCGCTACGACCACGAGCAAAGCGACCGCGACAGCTTTGACTCGTAGCAGTGGCGTCGGCGAATGTGTCTGGTTCATATTGCTCCTCGTCATAATCCGCTTACCAGCCAGCTTGGAAAACTCGCCGAAGGCGGCGATGGGGCTGCGGCGCCCGTCTGCCCGTAGGGTTTGATGGCGCTTGCGGATGGCGGCGCGTAGTTCATCCCGGGGCGCGGCCGTCAAGTACTGATTCCACTCGTTGCGGCCTTCGCCGGCAATTGCCGCGTAGCCGTCGGCCAGGGCGCGGGCGAGATACGTCCGGTGATAGTGGGCGTCGGTCATGGCGGAAACCCTGTCCTTGTGTGGCAGACACAATATATCACTGGGTTCTGCGGCCCGTGCGCTATTATCGCCCCGCTCGTTAGCCATGTTTCAGCTTCGTTCACTGTTTGACCGATGGACTCCGGCTTTCGCCGGAGCGACGAGGTTGGAATTTCATGTGCGACAGCCCCGGCAGCCGCTGTTGCCACCCTACCGCCTCCCCTCGCCCATACGCTAAACTGCGCCTATCCGTCGTCGTCAGAGGTGAACCGAAATGCCCAACGTAGTCCTCGTAGTCGATATGGTGCGCGGGTTCCTGGAGCCCGGCCACAACCTCTATTGCGGCGACGACGCCCGGCGCATCATCGAGCCGGTGCGGGAGTTGCTGCAACGGGAAGCCGGCGCCGGTTCCGCGGTCCTTTTCGTATCCGACCACCACCTGCCCGACGACCTGGAGTTTCAGATGTTCCCGGTGCATTGCGTCATCGGCACCGCGGAGCCGGAGGTCATACCGGAACTTTCGGAGTGGGTGACCGACGCCAACGTGATCCCCAAGAACCGCTACAGCGGCTTCTTCAACACCGACCTGGCGGAGCGTCTGGCGGCCCTCAATCCCAACAAGGTAATCGTCTGCGGCGTCTGCACCGACATCTGCGTGATGCACACCGCCTCCGACGCCCGCAACCGGGACTACGCGGTGGAGGTGCCCACCGACTGCGTAGCCTCCTTCGATGCCGACGCCCACCGCTGGGCGCTGGACCACATCGGCAAAATCCTGGGCGCGCGGGTGGTGTAGCCGGCCCGCCCGTCAGCCCGCCGCCGGAGCGTGAGGGTAAAGCCAGACCAGGGGCGCCGAACTTTCGACTACCATGTTGGCGGCTTGGAGAATGTACCGTTTGCATCCGTCAGCCGGCGCGGCAACTGACTGTTCCGGAAGACGCGCTCGTTGATGGTTGGGTATGACCATAACGCTGCCTGCCACAGTTGTACGCTGCGGTTGCGCTGCGACGGGTTGATAATGCCGATACTCATTTGCAAGACGTCCCGCGCCAGTCGGATCGGTTCAGCAAAATCCGAGCCATTGGAGATTACCACCACCTCGTCGCAATCTTTCTGGCAACAGTCCAGCAATAAGTAAGCGGCCAGGTTTGCGTCCGAGCCTTTCTCTTCCGTCCGCCGGACCAGAGCCGTCGCCGGCCCATTTTGCGGCGGATTTGCCAGGGGTAGCCGGACCTCACGCGTACCCACTTTCCCCAAACTGTCATTGCGAGCGCAGCGCGGCAATCTTCCCCAAACTGTCATTGCGAGCGCAGCGCGGCAATCTCGTCGCGGTAACGAACGTCGCTCTTGGAACGAGATCGCCATCCGCCAGCGGCGGACTTCGCTCCTCGCGATGCCAAACTGGGTACGCGTGAGCCATTTTGGTAGCTTGTCAGAAGCAAGATTTACCAGATTTATAGGATGTACCGGATTGGGTGCGACGCTGCCGTCGGATGATCTCAATCCCGATAATCCGTCAAATCCGGGAAATCCTGCTTCTGACATTCCGCCCCCGGAAAGTGGGTACGCGTGAGGGAGCCGGACATCGTGGGTCGAGAAGTATCCATAGCGGATTTCTGCCTTGGGCAACGTTGCCAGCGCCCGCAGGTAAATCCGTTGCCGGTTGGCCGCTCCCGGATTTTGGGGCGTGCTTCTAACCTGCGCCGTGAAATAGCGGATGCGCTTAACCTCGCGTCCAGGCAGCAGGCGTTCACAGAACCCCTGCAAGTCCAGCCACTTGTACTGCGGCCAACGATTCCGCAGCGCTCCGTAATACAAGTTGAAGCCATCAATGTATATGTTGACCGTTGGCATCAGTTATCCGCGAGGGTTGCATCCTGATAAATGCGAAAACCGCCTCACGGCGGCTTCGCTACCCTGCCGCCTAGGCAACAGGGGGGCAACTCAATTGTGCGCGGAAGCAATCCCGTTGTCAAGCATATTACTGCCTGCCATCCCACAGCGCTTCGGACAGGTTGGCCTGGACGTCGGCCACCGTCCACACACGCTTGGACTTGAAAATTGCCATATTCATTGCCCCTTCGGCAAACTTTGAAATCGTCAGTTCGCGCCGACGATTACTGCGCAGATGGCGACGATAACGGAAGCGACCGCTACGACCGTTGGGAATACCCATTGCGCGTTGTCCAACAGCCACTGCCGCCATGCCGGGCGTTGCAACCGGTCTCGGCATTGGATGCCTTTCGCAGTTATCGCGTAGCGTCGTGGCGCAACTTCTACAAAGTATCCTTCCGCGCTCATCACGTGAAACATATCGACCGTCCTTGCATCATCCGGCGCCGGGCCGTGTGTTTCTCCGGGAACGCATTGCCTGGGCAGGTATAGTTGAGTTTCTTTATATTGTCGATCTATCTCCTTGCTCATGCGTACCCACTTTCATGGACTGTCATTGCGAGCGCAGCGTGGCAATCTCGCTCCCGTAGCGCCCATCGTTGCCCTAACGAGATTGCCACGTCGCTACGCTCCTCGCAATGACAAAGTGGGTACGCATGAGATCTCCTTGCGGTCGTCGCGGCTTCTGGTGGGCTCCGGTACGCGTATTGTCATCGGGATCCCCCGACAAGCCTCCGCATTGCCGAGAGCGCATTATCCTGCCAGCGCTCGCCCCGAGCGCGATAAGACTCGGTTCGCTGCAAGGGGACGGTTTCACCCTCCTGCGCTCTGGCTTCCAGCGCCAGATCCGCGACCGGCGACCCGGGCAGGGTGAACTCCACTCGGAAGCCGTGCTCCGCTCCCCCTTCCGGCGGGCTGTGCTCCAGCGCAAAAACCTGGTCATCGGCGTCGGTGTCCCGCTCCAATTCCTGGGGCCAGTCCGGCCGGTAAGGGAACAGAGGCACCCGCTGCTTGCCGTCAACTCGGCCGCTTTGTCCGCAGTATGACGCCAAAACATTGGCGTTTTCCGTGTTTTTGAACTCGACGAGATACTGGCGCTCGCCGTTTTCGGCGCGCTGGTACGTCAATACAGCCACCGCGCTGCCCTTTTCGATCCGGCGAGTGAGATGGTTGGCCAAGGCGCTGGGGACGGCATCACGCAAGTGATCCGGCAGTTTGATAATTGGCATTTTATGCCTCCTAACGTTCCCCGAGCTCTCCCAACAATTCTAACTCAAACCACCGCTTCGCCGCCGCCCAACCTGCTACGCTTCGGCGCGTAGCAGGCCGGCGTGTGGCTGATAAATCTAAAACTGTTCCCAGGGATTGAACACCTCAACATCCAACCCTTGAAAATCCCTGACGTTCCGCGTTGCAAGCGTCAAATCGTTGGCTTTGGCGATGCCGGCGATTAGCGCATCGCTGACGCGAAGTAACCGCCCGTCGCGTTCCGCTTGTACTCGGAATGAGGCGGCCCATTCCGCCCCGTCCTGCTCCAAGGGCAGTATTCGGTTGCCATACGAGGCAACTATGCCATCGATCATCCCGCGCAGCCGGTTGCGGCGTTGTCCTTGCGGCAACCGCTGTACGCCGTACTCCATTTCATGCACCACGATTGAGGGAAGCCAGAGCTGGGCAGTCTCCTCATTCAGAAACGCCATGACGCGCGGGTCTCGAACCTGCTTAGTCGGTTCGGATACTACGTTGGTGTCCAGAGCGTACTCTGTCATCCGTTGTCTTCACCAGTGAATGGGCTTTCGTCGAATGGGTTTTCGTCTTCCAGGGGTTCGTCGTCCGGGACCACGAGATTAGCGCCCCGGGGCGCGTACTTCACCAGCCACTGGCCCAGCGTCAGCTCCGGCTCTTCCCGGTCTTGCGCCGGCTCGACCGGCGTCACCACAAAAGTTCCCGCCGCTTCGATGTACTGCGGCCCCTCGGTCTCGGCGCGGCGCAACACCTCGGCCAGGTTCGCCTGCGCGTCGGCGATTGTCCACGCTTGCTTGGATTTGGGGATTGTCATGGCTGAACCTCCTTGGGCTACCTTGACGCAAGTCGCCGTTCGGCGAACTGGCAACGGGGATGCTACAATAGAATCTATAACCTTCAACGTCAATTCGCCAGGAGGCGGAGCATGACCCAGCCAGAAAACTGCCGCCCGGTCGAAGTCAGGGGCCAGGTGCGCGGCGTCCAGATGAACCCGCCGGGCAAGGGCGGCGGCGGAACTTTCCAACTGCTGCTGGAAGATGGAAATACCATCTTCTGCCCGTACCCGGCGGAGTGGCACGTTGATGTTGGCGCCGCCTACCAATCCAACGATATGCGCCGCGCCATCGTTTCCGGCATCGGCGAATTTTCATCCGATGGCAAGCTACAGCGCATCCGCGAGCTCAAATCCTTCGACGAAACCAACGTACCCGATTGGCAATCCGTTTTCCGTCGCCGCATGAAATTGCGAGCAGGCGCATGAAACACTACTTTGGCGATGCCTCATACTGGATTGGAAGAATTGACCCGGACGACGAGTTGCACCAGAAGGCTGCCGATTACACTGCCGTGATTGAACTGGAAAACGGGCGCATATTCACCACACAGTTAGTGCTTAACGAAGTGCTTGCTCCCAGAAGCGGCTCCTCAGCCCGATTGAGGCACGCGGCTATCGACTTGATTGACCGGATTACCCAAGATCCGCAAGTGTCCATCATCCCGCAATCCCAAGAGCAATTTGACGAAGCCTTTAACCTGTTCAGGACTGCGGCTGATGATAAGGCATGGAGCATCACCGACTGCGCCAGTTTCCTGGCGATGGAGCGATTCGGCATTCGAGAGGCTCTCACCAGCGACCATCACTTTGAGCAATACGGGTTCGTCATTCTGCTGCAATAGACAAGGAGGCTCCCAATGTCATTGTCATCAGGCTTGGATAAAGTGCGGGATCATAACCCCGAAAACCTGCGCCCGGTGGAAGTGGCAGGCCAAGTGCGCGCCGTTCAAATGGACCCGCCAACTCCCGACGACGAACCCGAGGACGGCGTCTTCCAATTGCTGTTGGACAACGGCGACCTTATCGTCAGCCCGTATCCGGCCAAATGGCATATTGAGGTAGCGGGAGCGTTCCAGGCCAACGACGTCCGCCACGCCATCGTAACCGGCATCGGCGAATACTCGCCCGACGGCCGGCTACTGCGCATAAGCGAACTCAAATCATTCACCATGGTTTGGGCAGATTAGCTCATCCGGTAACCACTACTTCAAGCCAGCCGGGTTTTTTGCGATGCTGGGGTAGCCTGCGAAAGGAACTGTACAATGACCATCAAGAAAATCGGTTTGGCAATCTTGATTGTGGCCCTCATGACTGTTGCAGCGGCATGTTTGGAACCTGATTCAAAAGCGTGCAGGGAAGACGGAGTGATACGCTCGCAAGTTTTGGTAGGCTGGCCCCTCCACAAATTGCTCTGTAGCGGGTAAGGGGAATACTAGATTTACAACAGATTGATTAGCTGTTGATACGATTGTCCAGTAGTTCCCCCTCAAACCACCCCTTCGCCGCCGCCCATCCCGCTTCCGCCTCGCCGCGCAGCCGCCGCGCCATTTCCCGCCGTCGCATGATTTCGGCGGCGATGTAATATTGCGTTTCGGCATCTGGGACGGGTATCAGAACGTTCTCTAGCTCTGACTCCGTGATGGCCGGGTAGTTGCCGCCGCTGGCACGCTGGAGCATCTGTTGCAGGCAGAACTTTGCTCGCAGGATGCACCATAGGTACTCGCGGCTGACGTGTTCCGACACTCCGCGAATCACTGCAAAGCCCGTGGAGGCGATGCAGCCGTCAAACTCCGGGCCAAGATGAGCGATTGAACCGTGATGCGGGCGCGTCAGGCTAACAATGATGTCGTCCGCTTTGACCTGCATCCGCGCCCGGCTGGGCGCTTCCGATGTTGGAACCTCGTTCCAATAGGCTTCTCCTGTCTGTGGACTGACCGTGCTGATTTCAATGTAGCGAAACGTTGGCAGTTCGTGGTCTCGAGGGTTCCAAGTTTCCTTTGACAACGTGGCTAACTGTCCAAGCGGTTCGCAGTGTACTTGCGACAGCATCTGACCGATTCGCGCAAAATCGGGCGAATGAAAATGCGGGTCAATACGATTAGCCGCAAATTGACCTCGAACCGCAAACACCCGCCGCCTATCCTCAACCGGAGGCGCAATCCCCAGCGCGTCCAACAGAAAGTCGTCAATCCCCGCCAGCAGCGCGTCGGCCTCCGCCAGTTTTGCCTTACGCTCCGCCCGTGCTACCGCCATCGCAGCAACCAGAGCATCCTGCACTTCCAACGACGGCAACGGCATCCGCAGGTTGCGGATTGCGCCGTAGTCCAACGCCGCCCGCGTTCCGCCGGACACGTAGCGGTTGGAAAGTTCCAGCCCGGCCGGGCAATTCAGCCATTCGCTGAGAAACTCCGGCCGGCAGCGTTCGCGGACAACGCGGAGCCGCGCGATGTGCTGGTTGATGTTGGCCGGCAGCTGCTCTTCGCTAACCACCGCCGCCGAGCCGACCCGTCCGGTAATGGTCATCAGCACGTCGCCGGCGGCCAACTGCGAGCGTTCCAACAGCCCATTGTGAACGTCGCCAGTGACGTATTTCAAATCCCGCTCGATGATTTCGCCGTCGTCAACGTTGAGGATGCGGAAGAACCGCACTCCGTCATCGGCATACAGCGAATCGTCGCTGCGGCTGGGAGTCGCGCCGCCGGAGATGGACTCCAGCAACCCGCCCAACTGCGGCGTCGGAAGCGGCGCGGCGTCTAGCCGGGCATTGAGCAGCGTGTAGCGCGGATGGTTGAACCAGGTATCCAGCCTGCCTTTGGCGTCGCCCCACTTCAGCGCAAATGCGGTGGCAGCGGGGCCTACACGAAAAAAGGCGTGGGGTCTTTATTAAACTCTTCCCACTGCCCCACCAGGCCGGTGCCGGGGATAACCTCCCGCCGCCGCTCGCTCCAGCCTGTTTCCCCGCCGGCGCGGCTCCATTCGTAGGTTACGCGGTAGTCGAACAGGTCGCAGCGGTGGCGTTCCACTTTGCTGACTTCGGGGGTTTCCGCTTCGACTTCAACCTCAAAAGTCTTACGCCCGGTGGCGTCGTAGCCGATGTTTTCGGTCAGCGCCATGAAGATGGGCGCGTCGTCGGGTACGGTTTCGCCGGCGGCCAGCCGGCGCAGAAAGACGATGCTGGCCTTGACGCCGGCGTCGTAGTGGCTGAACGCGAACTGCGGCAGGCTGACCACGCCCAGCAGCTGAAAGTGGTGGAGCAGCCAGTGGCGGACGCCCTGCAACGACGAGTTGGTCAGGATTCCATCCGGCAGCACCACGGCGGCCCGGCCTGTGCCCGGCTTGAGGAAAGTGTGAATCCGCTCCAGGAAGGCGATTTCCGTCTTGATGCTGGCCCGGGGCTTGGCCTCCCGGGGCCGGCGCCCGGTGTCGGTTTCGTCGCCGGCGCCGGTCATCTGCGAGTGCAAGGGGTAATTCTTGCCCAGGTAGCGCATCAACTCAAACTGTTCCAGGTAGCCGTCGTCCTTTTCAGTGCGGCGGATGGTTGCGCCGAAGGGCGGGTTGGTGAGCACCAGGTCGAACTTGCCGGCGGTGAGGCCGGCGTTCTTTTCGCGGATGTGGTCGGGGAAATCCATGGCGTCGTGGCCGACGATGTTGGTATGGCCGTCGTCGTGGATAATCATGTTCATCTTGGCGACGCGGGCCAACTCTTCGTTGATTTCCAGGCCGTAAAGGTTGTGTTGGGCGAAGTCGTGCCAGTATTGAAAATGCTGGATGCTGTCGGGGTTAAAGCGCCGGTCGGCCTCGCGGCGCACGTGGTCCAGGGCGTACAGCAGGAACCCGCCGGAGCCGCAGGCCGGGTCCAGCACGAAGTCGGCGCGCTTGGGGTCCAGCACCGCGACGCAGAAGGCAATCAGTTCGCGCGGCGTGAAATACTGGCCGAAGTCGCCCTTGAAGAAGCTGCCCATGAACTCCTCGAAGGCCACGCCCTTGGTGTCCAGCTCCGTCCGATCCAGCGAAATGCCCTCCAGGTGTTCCACGCACTGGGCCATGATGGACGAGTCAACGGCGATGCGGTCGGTGAACACGTCCGGCTCAATCCGCTGTTCGGCATCGTAGAGCGCGTTGACGCGGCCGGCCAGTTGGTCGGCGGTTTCGCCGTCCCGCCGCTGGAAGGCGTAGGGGTCGCCGTCAGGCCGGTCCAGGTTCTTCTCGTCGCGGTGCTTGATGAACACCAGCTTGGAAAACTCGCCGAAGGCCGCGATGGGGCTGCGCCGGCCGCCCTCCCACAGGGTTTGATGACACTTGCGGATGGCGGCGCGCAGCTCCTCCCGGGGCACGGCGGCCAGGTCTTTGCCGCGTTCGTTCTTGTAGAATCGCCATTCCGGTGGGTTGCCGTACCGCACCGGAAAGTCGGTCATGTGGTTCCGTTCCCGCTCGCCGGCCGGATACTTGTCAAAGCGGAGCAGGCGGCGGGTCAAGCCGGCCACCGTTCCGCAGTACAACGCGCCCAGGCTGGCCCGGTTGCCGCAAGCCTGCTCAATGGCCTGGGTGAACGCCGCATCGGACAAATCCGCCCGTTTGCACTCGATGACGAAGTAGGGCATCTTCTTTTCGTCGTCGGAGTAAATCACCAGGTCGGCGTAGTCGTTGGGCGTCCGCCGGGGCACGTTGACCTCAAAACCGATGCGCTCCGGCGCGTATTCGTACTTGTAGATGAGCTCCGCCCACAGCTCGGCGCGGACTTTCTCCTCCGGGTCGGCCCAGCGTTCCGAGTGGCCGGCGGCGAGGTAGTGGATACGCTCGTTGCGTCCCTCGCCGGCAATTGCGGCGTGGCCGTCGGCCAGGGCGCGAGCGAGAAAAGTCCGGTGATTGGGGGCGCTGGTCATGTCGGCAATCCTAGTCTGTATCTCACGCGTACCCACTTTCCCCAAACTGTCATTGCGAGCGCAGCGCGGCAATCTTCCCCAAACTGTCATTGCGAGCGCAGTGCGGCAATCTCGTCGAGGTAACGAACGGCGCTCTTGGAACGAGATCGCCATCCGCCCGAGGCGGACTGCGCTCCTCGCGATGACAACTGGGTACGCGTGAGCCATTTTGGTAGCTTGTCAGAAGCAGGATTTACCGGATTTGTAGGATGTACCGGATTGGGTGCGACGCTGCCGTCGGATGATCTCAATCCTGATAATCCGTCAAATCCTGGAAATCCTGCTTCTGACATTCCGCCCCCGGAAAGTGGGTACGCGTGAGTAGTCTGTATTGCAGACATCAATATATCACCCCGCTTCGCCGGGCCGCGGGCCGTTGCCGTCACCAAAATTATGCCTGAGCGCGTCGGGAAAGACACGCGGGGCAATAGCAGTTCCATGGCTCGGCGGCGATATGAACCAGCCCATGAATCCTGGCGCCTTCTTGGTCAAAGCGGGGCATGATCGTTTCAAAGGTTCTGGCGTCCCGATGTTCATAGCGGCGATATACTGAGTTGGACACAAAGTCCGCCAGTTGTAGCAAGCGCGTACTGCTGGCAGGCGCGAAATAAGGTATGTCTGCCAAGTTATGAGTTTCACCCCAGCGATGGCCTTGCTCCGCAATTCGGCTGGCTAGCAATTCCAGATTGGCCCGGTAACTCGACTGTGCGACTACTATCAGGCCACGTTGCCTATTGTCCGGGCTGCCCGCGTCGTTGAACCGTGTCATCATCTGGTCAAATCGGCTGACAATCTCCTCGAACGCCCGCTCGTACTGGTTTTCTGGGATAACCGCCTTCTCAATGGCAACACCGAAAAGTCGGCTCCGCGATTGGGCGATTATCCGATAAACCTCGTGCAACAGGGCAAGGCGCTTATCGGCGGGCAGTCCGTCAAAGGGCGCAGTGACGCGCGCATCGGGCGCTCCCAAATCGGTGGCATGGAGACTGATTTGGCGGCTGCCGTCGGGGAAATTCTCCCGCACCAGTCGTTCCATTTCTTGAGCCAGGAAGTACGTTTCGCGCTCAAAAACGGCGAGGCCCGCCAGAACAAAATGGCGGGCCTCCCTATGCGTACCGGATTCGTCCAGGTAAATTATATACATAGAAAATGGGCCGGGGGCTAAAAGCCCGGCGGACTTGCTAGCAATGGTCCTTCCGGCCATCTCCACTGTAGCCAAAACGCCGCCCTTTGTCAAAGCGCATAATCATGGAATCTGGTGATCTAGCCGACGGGTCATTGCCGCGCGTGTGTTATCATCCGGCCATTGTCGCCGCTACGCATCCGCCAAAGGCGGGCCACCGGCCGGAGGTCGCCCATGCTGTACCAACGCTATCGCTACTCCCAATGGGATGGCACCCAGGAGATTTTTGACGTCGATGCCAGCGACATCATGGACGCGCTGTCGGATGATCTCCTACAGCATGGCGACCTGGCAAGGGCCTTGCGCGACCTCTTCCGCAACGGAATGCAGAACCGCGACGGCGCGCAGATGCCCAACCTGCGCGATCTCATGGACCAGCTCCGGCAGCAGCGCCGCCAGCAACTCCAGCAGAGCAACCTGGACTCGGTGGTGGACGACCTCAAGGAACGGATGGAAGAAATCCTCCGCACCGAGCGGGAGGGCATCCAGCGTCGCCTCGACGAGGCCGCCGACCAGCCGGAACCGTCCGACATGGAGGGCAAGGAGCAGCAGCGCGCCCTGAACCGCCTGCTCCGCGAGCGCGCCCAGCGCAACCTGGACAAGCTGGACAACCTCCCCGACGGCCTCGGCGGGCAGATCCAGGAGCTGATGGATTACGACTTCATGGATCCCGACGCCCAGCAGATGTTCCAGGAATTGCTGGATATGCTGAAAAGCCAGATGGCCCAGAACGTATCCCAGCAGATGCAGGAACAGATGCAGAACATGACCCCGGAGCAGATGGAGGCCATGCGTCAGATGATGCAGGACCTCAACCAGATGCTCCGTGATCGCATGGAGGGCCGCGACCCCAACTTTGAAGGGTTCATGCAGAAGTGGGGGCCGATGTTCGGCGACGACCCGCCCCAGAGCCTGGACGAACTCATGGAGCGCATCCAGCAGCAGATGGCGCAGATGCAATCCCTCATGGACAGCCTCTCCCCCGAAATGCGCCGCGAGCTGGAAGACGCCATGCAATCGGCCATGGACCCGCGCCTGATGGACGAAATGGCCGAATTCGCCAGCCTGATGCAATCCCTCATGCCCCCCGATGAACTGGCCCGGCAGTATCCCTTCCTCGGCGATGACAGCATGACCCTGGAGCAGGCCATGGAGGCCATGCGCCAGATGCAGGACCTGGACCGGCTGGAACAGTCGTTACAACAGGCCATGCGCACCGGCAACCTGGACGACGTTGACCCGGAAAAGCTGGCCGAACTGCTGGGCGAGGAAGCCCGCCGCGCCTGGGAGGAGCTGGACCGCCTGCGCCAACTGCTCAAAGACGCCGGCTACATCACCGACGACGACAACATGAACCTGACGGCGCGGGGCATCCGCCGCATCGGCCAGAAAGCCATGCGCGAGGTGTTCCAGCACCTGAAGAAAGACCGCCTCGGCAACCACGACCTGGACACCCGGGGCGCCGGCGGCGACCTGCTGGGCGACACCAAGACCTATGAGTTCGGCGACCCGCTGCAACTGGATCTGCAAACCACCGTCAAGAACGCCATCGTCCGCGGCGGCCCCCAGGTGCCGGTGAAGCTGCGCCCCGACGACTTTGAAATCTACCGCACCGAGCACATGACCCGCGCCGCCACCATCGTCCTGCTGGACCAGAGCCGTTCCATGGGCCTGTTCAACAACTGGGCGGCGGCCAAGAAGGTCACCCTGGCCCTGTTCGCTCTTATCAGACAGCAGTACCCCCGGGATACCCTGCACGTCGTCGGATTCTCTGACTACGCCCGGGAGATCGAGGAGGAGGATCTGGCCGGCCTGACTTGGAACAACTGGGTATCCGGCACCAACCTGCACCACGCATTGATGCTATCCCGCAAGCTGCTCAACAAGGAAAAGGGCGGCACCCGCCAGATCCTGGTCATCACCGACGGCGAACCCACCGCCCACCTGGAAGGCGAGCAGGCTTATTTCTCTTACCCGCCCAGCTACCGCACCGAGCTGGAAACCCTCAAAGAGGTGCGCCGCTGCACCCAGGAAGGCATCGTCATCAACACCTTCATGCTGGAAAACAGCTACCAGTTGGTCAACTTCGTGGATCGCATGACCCGCATCAACCGGGGCCGCGCCTTCTACAGCAGCAGCGAAAACCTCGGCGAGTACGTCTTGGTGGACTACATCACCAACCGCCGCAAGCGCATTGCCGGCTGACACCGCCGCAGTTTGCTTACCACTGGAGATTTCTCCTATGGACACCAGCGACATCACCACAGTCATTGCCATCGTGGGTATCGGGGGAGTGCTGATTGGAATAGGCATTGCCATAGTGATAATCCTGCTCATGGGACTTCACGAATTGGGCAAATATCTCGACGGATAAACGCGCAGAATGAGAACATTCGGTAACCGCGCGAGGCCATCCAGCAGCTAACCGCCGCAATACGTCAAACCAACGATACCGTGGTTGCTCTTGCCAACCATCGTCACGACCAGGACGGCAATATCATCTTCATCTGGCCGGTTCAACCCGGGGGCTGATCGGCCGGGCGGTGGAAACGGGTTAATCAAGTGAACGATTTACGTAATCCGCAACTACTTGACGAAATCGCTTTATCGCGTATTCCCAAACCTGCCGCCCTCGTGCTACAATCCTGCGCGTGAAATATTGACGCCGCTTTTAAGGCAGTCCGGCGAGGCTGGCAAAGCGTGAGCGCAAACCGCATCGGAGCAACGGGCCATGTTGCTGCGAAAGCGAATGCAACCCCGCTTGCGACGGACTGCCGGCGCGAAGCAGGGGTTTTTCCATAACCACCCACAGCAAAATCACCGGTTCGGACTGTAGCGCCGCGGCGGCTGCCGGACGCCAGGTTATGGACGCCGACGAAATCCGCCGCGCACTCACCCGGATGCACCACGAGATTCTCGAACGCAACCACGGCGCCAACGGACTCCTGCTGGCCGGCATCCGCACCCGGGGCGTTCCCATCGCCGAGCGGCTGGCCGCCCACATCGCGCGTTCGGAAAGCATGGACGTGCCGGTGGGCCGCTTGGACATCAACCTCTACCGGGATGACCTGTCCGAGCGTCCCCGCGTGCGCGTGCGCCCCACCACCATGCCCGTGCCTGTGGCCGGCCGTACCGTCGTGCTGGTTGACGACGTGCTCTACACCGGCCGGACGGTCAGGGCCGGCATGGACGCCATCAGTGATTTGGGCCGCCCCGTGCGCATCCAACTGGCCGCGCTAGTGGACCGGGGGCACCGGGAACTGCCGGTTCGCGCCGATTTTGTCGGCAAGAACATCCCTACCCGGCAATCCGAACTGGTGCGAGTGCGCCTCACCGAAACCGACGGCCTGGACGACGTTTCCATCCTGGAACGCGGAGCGGTCTGATGGCAACCGATACGGCAACCACCACCACCGCCGGGCCGGCCGAGCGCACGCTCGCGGGGCCAGGCCGGCGTCGCCACGTCCTTGACCTGGACGACTTCACCGCCGACGAGATTACCGCCGTCCTGGACGACGCGGCGGCCATGCGCGAAGTGCTCAGCCGGGACGTCAAAAAGGTGCCCACCCTGCGGGGCCGGGTCATCGTAACCCTTTTCTACGAAGCCAGCACCCGCACCCGCATCTCTTTTGAGGAAGCCGGCAAAATCCTCAGCGCCGACGTAATCAACATGACCGCCACCGCCAGCAGCGTGGAGAAGGGCGAGTCGCTGCTGAACACCGGCCTTACCTTGCAGGCCATGGGCGTGGATGCCATCGTGGTCCGCCACCCTCATTCCGGCGCCCCCAACTTCCTGGCCCGCAGCTTGGACAACGTAGCCATCATCAACGCCGGCGACGGCGCCCACGCCCATCCCACCCAGGGCCTGCTGGATCTCTACACGGCTCGCGATCATCTGGGCGAAATCGCCGGCCGCAAGGTGGTCATCGTGGGCGACGTGCTGCATAGCCGGGTGGCCCGCTCCGCCATCTGGGGGTTTGCCCACCTGGGCGCCAGCGTCGTCCTCTCCGGCCCGCCGACGCTGTTGCCCGACCCCTTCACCCCGGCGGGATGGGGCGCGGCCGGCAACAACGGTCTCCACAATCCCCTGGCTAACGTAAGTTTGCAGCCCGACCTGGATGCCGCCATCGCGGGCGCGGACCTGGTGATGGCCTTGCGTCTGCAAACGGAGCGGCAGCAGCGCGGCTTCTTCCCCAGCATCCGCGAGTACATCCGCCGCTGGCAGGTGAATGACGCGCGTATGGCCCGCGCCAACCCCGACGCGCTGCTCATGCACCCCGGCCCGATGAACGAAGGCATTGAGGTCAGCACGGCGTTGGCCCACGGAGAACGCTCGCTGATTGAAGAACAGGTCACCAATGGCGTAGCCATCCGCATGGCCCTGCTTTACCAGTTGGTGGGCTACGGAACGGCGGCGAATTGAACCATGGCGACGCTGCCTCACATCCTGCCCACGTTGCTGGTTGGCGGTCGGGTTATTGATCCGGCCAACGGAATGGACGGCGTTGCCGACGTGCTCATCGATGGTGGCGTCGTGAAGGCTGTCGCCAGCTCCATTCCGGCGGATTCCCTCGACTCGCAAACGCGGGTCATCCATGCCCATGGCCTGGTGGTTGCTCCGGGTTTCATCGACATCCACACTCACCTGCGGGAACCCGGTTTTGAGTACAAGGAAACCATCGCCACCGGCGCGCAGGCGGCGGCCCGGGGCGGTTTCACCACCATCTGCGCCATGCCCAACACCGACCCGGCCATCGACAACGCCGCCGTGGTGGATTACGTGCGGAACCGCGCCGCCGTCGCCCCCGTGCGCGTCCGGGTCATCGGATGCGTAACCCGCAACCGCGCCGGCCGCGAGCTGGCCGACATGGAGGAGCTGCTCTCGGCGGGAGTGGTGGCATTCAGCGACGACGGTGACCCGGTGCATGACGCCGCCCTGATGCGTTTGGCGCTGACCTATAGCCGCGACTTCCACGCCCCGATAACCAACCACTGCCAGGATCATGCGCTCTGCCCCGGCGGCGTGATGGCCGAGGGTTGGGTGAGCAGCCGCCTGGGCCTGGCCGGCATCCCGGCGGTGGCGGAGGAGGCCATGGTGGCCCGTGACATCGCCCTTGCGGAACTTACCGGGGGCCACCTGCATCTGGCGCATTTGAGCTCCTCCGGCAGCGTGGCCATGGTGCGACAGGCCAAAGACCGCGGCCTGCCCGTAACCGCCGAGGTATGCCCGCATCATCTGTTGCTGACCGACGAGTGGACCATGGGCGACCGGGGCGATTACATCGGGTTCGCCGGCCCGGCGGCCTACGAAACCAACACCAAGATGTACCCGCCGCTGCGGACTCCCGCCGACGTAGCCGCCTGTGTCGCCGGCCTGGCCGACGGCGCCATAGATTGCGTCGCCACCGACCACGCGCCCCACGAACGCGCCAGCAAGGAATGCACCTACCACGACGCCGCTTTCGGCATCAGCGTGCTGGAGACGGCCCTGGGCACGCTGCTGGCAACGGTGCGACAGGGGGACATTGACCTGCCCACGATGATTGAACGCCTTACCGTCGGCCCGGCTCGCGTGCTTGGAGACGCCTTTGCGCCCTATGCGTCGCTGTCGCCGGGGACGCCGGCGGACGTGGTCCTGTTTGACCCGGAAGCCCGCTGGACGGTTGACGTGAACGAGTTTGCGTCCCTGGGCCGCAACACGCCGCTGGACGGGGTGGAGTTGCCGGGCCGCGTCGCCGCCACCCTGGTCGGCGGCAGCATAGTATTTGAAGATCCGACTCTGTTCCGTATCTCAAACCTAGGGGCGAATAATTATTCGCCCCTGCACCCTGATGGAGGTAATTAGTGGCCCGTCCGGTACACCTGGCTTTGGAAGACGGTTCCGTTTTCACCGGCGAATCCTTCGGCGCCGAGCGAGACGGCTGGGGCGAGGTGGTTTTCAACACCACCATGACCGGCTACCAGGAGGTTCTCACCGACCCTTCCTATGCTGGTCAAATGGTCGCGTTGACCTACCCCCTGGTGGGCAACTACGGCATCAACCGTCAGGATTTCGAGTCGCGGCGCATCCAGGTTGCTGCGCTCATCGTGCGGCAGCATTGCGACCTGCCCAGCCATGCCTCCAGCCACATGACCCTCGACGCCTTCCTTCGGGAGTACAACATCCCCGGCATCAGCGGCATCGACACCCGCGCCCTGACCCGTAGGATACGCACTCGCGGCGTAATGACCGGCTTGATTACCGCCGACAATCCGGATCAAGCGCTGCAAAGGCTGGCCGAGATCCCGCGCTACGACCACCTGGATCTGGTGAGCACGGTCACCACGCCCGACGCCTACGCCTGGGACAACGGCGAGCAGGCCGGCTATCCGACTACCCCACCGCCGGCCGGGGTACGCCGCATCCTGGTGACCGACGCCGGCGTCAAGTACAACATCCTGCGCCTGCTCCAAAGCCGGGGCTGCGAGGTAATCACCGTGCCCGCCTACACTCCCGCAGCGGATCTGCTGGCGATGCGGCCCAACGGCATTCTGCTGTCCCCCGGCCCCGGCGACCCCGAGCTGCTGGGCAATATCGTAAGCAACCTGCGCCAGCTCATCGGCCGGGTTCCCATCATGGGTATTTGCCTGGGTCACCAGCTGGCCGCCCGCGCCCTGGGGGCCACCACCTACAAGCTCAAATTCGGACACCGCGGCGGCAACCATCCCGTGAAGGACTTGCTCACCCAACAGGTCCACATCACCGCCCAGAACCACGGCTACTCCGTATCTTCCGACAATTTGCCTTCCGGTTTAGAAGTATCCCACATCAACCTGAACGACAATACGGTGGAGGGCCTGCGACACCGGGAGTTGCCCCTGTTCACCATCCAGTACCACTCCGAGGCATCCCCCGGCCCGCAGGACAACGAGTATCTGTTTGATCGCTTCCTGGCGATGATTGACGACGCCAACCCTGCGGAGGTAGCCCACCGATGACCGGATTCACCGCCTTTCTGCTGGAACAGGGTGTAGAGACCCAGCTTCCCATCAGCCTCAACGATACCATCGGCCTGTTGCAGGAAACCGTGCCTGCGTTCTCCCACGACGGCCACGGCTATCTGCTCGCCGCCGTCAGCCGGGGCCAACTGGGTGCCCGCTGGGAGTTGGCCGTGAAAGTTACCGACCCGGCCACCGGCCAGCCCATCAGCGACCAGCCGGTGGGCTACGTCCACGCCGTCAACGCCGGCTTCGATGCTACCGACTTCATCATCCCACCGCGCACGCCCGACGGCGGCATCGACCTGGACCACTTCGATGCCGAAGGCGCCTACTTCGGCGCGTTCATCTTCCAGATGATGAACGCCCTCGTTGAACGGCAGCTGATGGAGCTGCCGGGCACGATGCCACGGTTTTCCTGACCGTTGCAATCGAAGCAGCATGAGTTTCCGCATGGCTGATAGCGCTATGATTTGCCGTACAATTCGCCGACCATTGGCGGATTGTGTGACGATCCGGTAGATTGGTCAATATCGGATACTTGGTTGGCCTAACCCAACGGAGGTAGTGGTGCCAGATCCCAATACCAGGCTGCGTTTCACTGCTTCTGCGCTCATCATCATCGTAACGGAGGTCTTTCAAGGAGGAACATGATGGAGGTTCGGAAATATCCTGATACGGATGCGCTGTACCTGAAATTGCGCGACACGCAATACCAATGCGGTAGGGAGTTGGACGACAGCCGGCACTTGCTCCTGGACGTCAACGGCGACGTGATCGGGATTTCGTTCCTGTATGCGTCGGAGGGCATTGACCTGGGCGGAATACCGTCTCACGAAGTTGATATGGTTTGGTAGCGTTCCGTTTTAGGTGGTTTGGTTTTTGTCATTGCGAGCGTAGCGTGGCAATCCCGTTGGCGTAGCAGCAGTTTTAGCCGCTCGGATACCCCGCTGGGAAACTGAACTATGGTTTCCCGACTATTGCAACAAGCTGACGCCAAGATTCGCCCTACAGCGTAACGCTCCGTCTGGCATCTAGTCAGGTTCCCAACCCGGGAGATTAATTCCAGTGCACTTCTACGCCGAAACGGCTCCGTGAGGACGATAACCTTTGAGCGCTTCCTCTCAACAACCCCGCAAAGTCCTGGTCATCGGCTCCGGCCCTATCGTCATCGGCCAGGCCGCCGAGTTCGACTACGCCGGCACCCAGGCGTGCAAAGCTCTCCGCGAGGAGGGCGTATCAGTGGTGCTGGTCAACTCCAATCCGGCCACCATTATGACCGACCGGGATGTCGCCGACCGGGTGTACATCGAACCGCTCACCGTTCCGGTGCTGGAGCGCATCATAGCCAGCGAGCGGCCCGACGGAATCCTGCCCACCTTGGGCGGGCAGACCGGCCTGAACCTGGCCGTTGACCTGGCCGACGCCGGCGTGCTGGATCGTTATCAAGTTCGGTTGCTGGGCACCCCGTTGGAAACCATCCGCAAAGCGGAAGACCGGGACTTTTTCCGGCAGTTTCTCACCGACATCGGCGAGCCGATGCCGCCCAATCGCACCGTGTCCACCATGGCGGAAGCGCAGGCGTACAAGGCCGAAACCGGCCTCCCCCTGGTGGTCCGGCCGGCCTACACCCTGGGCGGAACCGGCGGCGGCATCGCCAACACGGAGGAGGAGTTCCAAGCCATTGTGGAGGGCGGGCTGGCCGCCAGCCCCATCAGCCAGGTACTGCTGGAACGCTCCCTGGTCGGCTGGAAGGAAGTCGAGTACGAAGTCATCCGCGACGGTGCCGACAACTGCATCACCGTCTGCAACATGGAGAACTTCGATCCCATGGGGGCGCACACGGGAGACAGCATCGTGGTCGCCCCCAGCCAGACGCTGACGGACAAAGAGTACCAGTTGCTCCGCACCGCCAGCCTCAACATCATTCGCGGCCTGGGCATCGAGGGCGGCTGCAACATCCAGCTGGCCCTGCGGCCTCACCCCGACGCCATGGTCAATCGGCCCGGCGACTGGCCGGCCGATTCGGAATACTACGTTATCGAAGTCAATCCCCGGGTCAGTCGCTCATCGGCCCTGGCCAGCAAGGCCACCGGCTATCCCATCGCCCGCGTCTCCGCCAAAATCGCCGTGGGCCGGCGCCTCGACGAAATCCCCAACGCCGTCACCGGCACCACCGGCGCCGCCTTCGAGCCGGCCCTGGACTATTGCGTCGTCAAGATACCCCGCTGGCCCTTCGACAAGTTCCCCGACGGCGACCGCCAGGTTACGACGCAGATGAAGGCCACCGGCGAGGTCATGGCCATCGACCGCAGCTTTGAGGCGGCCCTGCAAAAAGCCACCCGCGCCCTGGAACAGCCCAACTCCTCACTGCTCTGGGAAGACCAGGAGTGGCGCGGGTTCAACTTCGGGAGAGACCATCAGGCTCTGCTGGACGCGCTGCCCCTGCATCCCAACGACCTCCGGCTCTGGGCGTTGACGGCCGCCCTGCGCCGGGGAGTAACCCGCGACCAACTGGTGGCGCACACCAGCATCGATCCCTGGTTCATTGCCGCCCTGGAGCGCGTCGTTGACCAGGAACGCCGCTTGCTCGGCAATCCCTTGACGCCGGCCATTCTGCTGACGTCCAAGCGGCTGGGATTTTCCGACGTGGAAATCGCCACCCTGTCCGGCCTTCTGCCCGAGCAGGTACGCCAGTTGCGGTTGCGCCATGACATCAAGCCCGTGTTCAAGATGGTGGACACTTGCGCCGCCGAGTTTGAGGCCGCAACGCCCTACTACTACAGCGCCTACGACGCCGAGAACGAAGCGCCGCCGCTGCCCGGCCCCAAGGCCATCGTCATCGGCAGCGGCCCCATCCGCATCGGTCAGGGCATCGAGTTCGATTATTGCAGCGTCCACGCCGCCTGGGCCCTCTCCCAGGCCGGCGTGGCCAGCATCATGATCAACTCCAATCCCGAAACCGTATCCACCGACTTTGACACCAGCGACCGGCTCTACTTCGAGGCCCTGGACGAAGAGGCCGTCCGCGACATCATCGACAACGAGACGATAGACGACGACCCGCCGCCCAGCCTGGTGCAGTTCGGCGGCCAAACCGCCATCAACCTGTCCCAGGCCCTGGCCGCCGCCGGCCTGCCCATTCTTGGCTCCAGCGCCGAGGCCATCGACATTGCCAGCGACCGGCAGAAGTTCGAGCGGTTCCTGGTGGATTTGGACATTCCCCAGCCTCCCGGCGGCACCGTGCAATCGGTGGACCAGGCCCTGACCATAGCCCAACGCATCGGCTACCCGGTAGTGGTTCGCCCCAGCTACGTGCTGGGCGGGCGGGCCATGGAAATCGTGCGCAACGCCACGGAGTTGATCCGCTACCTGACCATCGCCACCGAGGTAACGCCGGAGCGCGAGGTGCTGGTGGACCACTACATGGAAGGACGCGAGTGTGAGGTGGACGCCATCTGCGACGGCGAACGGGTACTGATCCCCGGCATTATGGAGCACGTGGAGCGCGCCGGCGTCCACAGCGGCGACTCCATGGCCATCTACCCCGGCCTGAACCTCACCGAAGCCGAGGTTGACACCCTGGTGGACTACACCACCCGCATCGGCCTGGCTCTGGGCGTGCGCGGACTGATGAACATTCAGTTCGTGCTCCAGGGCGGCAGCGCCTACCGCAGCGCCCTGGTCAGAGATCCGGGCGTCCGTCCGTCTGGCGATGCTGAAGAGACCACCGTGTACGTGCTTGAGGTGAACCCCCGGGGCAGCCGCACCATACCCTTCATCTCCAAGGTTACCGGCGTCCCGGTAGCCAACCTGGCCACGCGGGTCATGCTGGACGCCAAGTTGAAGGATATGGGCTACGAGGGCGGCCTGTGGCCGCGGCAAAAGCTCGTCGGCATCAAGGCCCCCGTGTTCTCCATGTCCAAGCTGGTGGGCGTGGACTGGTACATGGGGCCGGAGATGAAGTCCACCGGCGAGGTTATGGGCATCGACCGCGATTTCACGGGAGCGTTGACCAAGGCGCTCCAGGCCGCCAGCATCAACCTGTCCCCCGGCATGGGCGTCCTGTTGAGCATCTCGGACCAGAACAAAGCCGACTCGCTGCCGCTCATCCGCGGTCTGGCGGACGCCGGCTGCGAACTCTACGCCACCGAGGGCACCGCCGCCATGATTACCGCCATGGACCTGCCCGTAACCACCATCACCAAGCGCATCGGCGAGGGATCTCCGGACGTGTTGGACGTCATCAACGACGGCACCGTGGGGGCGGTGGTCAACACCCTGTCCGGCGATTCATCAGTGATGCGAGACGGCTTCTACATCCGCCGCGCCGCCGTGGAACGCCGCATCCCCTGCTTCACCTCCCTGGACACCGCCCGCGCCGCCATGGAAAGTATGCTCACGGGCCTGGACAACTACAGCGTGCTGACTACCGACGAATACCTCGCCGCGCCCCAGTAGGGGCGAATAATCATTCGCCCCTAAAAATCCATTTCCACGCCGACCCCCAGCTCCTCGGCACGCTCCCACACCAGCCGCGCCGCCGCCACGTCGGCAACGCCGGTTCCCATCAGCTTGCAATAGACCACCTCGTCGGCGCTGACTCTACCCGGCACGATCCCTGCCACCGCGCGACGCAGTTCGTGAAACTGGCCCCATTGCACCAGCCCTTGGTCCACGGCGGCGGCGATGTCGCCACATTCCAGCGGCGCCTGTTCCAGCGAGTCGACGAAACGCCGGTTGGCCCGCGTCAACACTCCGGCGTCCACTTCCTGGTGCCGTGGGCTGGTCGGCCCCGCTCCAATCACCGTTGCGCCGTCATCCAGCCATCCGCCCAGCACAACCGGGGTTTGGGCTGACGCGATGCCGATGACCACGGCGCAGCCGGCCACGGCCTCCCGGTTGCTTCCTGCCGCAATCACTGGACGACCCAACTCGGCGGTCATGCGCTCGGCAAAAGCGCGGCGGTTAGCGGCGTTCCTGCTGTACGCGTAGATCTCGCCGACCTCGCGCACGGCGCCGGCGGCGCGCAACTGGTCGCCGGCCTGATTCCCCGTGCCGATTATGCCCAAGCGAGGAACGTCGGGATTGGCCAGATACTTGATGGCGGCGGCGGTAGTCGCGCCGGTGCGCAGTTGCCCCAGGCGGTTGGCCTGGGTGTAAAGCAGCAACCGTCCCGACGCTGCCTCGTACAGGCTCACCTGGAAGGAATAGCCGTTTTCGGTATGAGTGAACGTCTTGACGCCGAAGACATCGTGATACAGCAACGCGCCGCCCATCACGGCCAGGTATCCGCCGGGCGCCGCGATTTTGCGCCGGGTCAGGTTGACGGCCTGCCCGCGCCCGTAGTTCGCCAGCATCTCCTCAATTGCCGGCAGCATATCGGGCAGACTGACACACCGGTCAACGTCGGCGTCGGTGAGAAAGCGGGCCATTGCGGCGCCGGAGCGGAACGCGGAATTCAGCGGGAGAAGTAGAGCCGATTGATGCGCACGTACTCGCGCTGGTTGGGCGGCACGGTGAACTCGTCGAATATCGCCTCAACGGGGCAGACGGCGACGCAATAGGCGCAGTCGATGCAATCGTCGGGATTGATGTAGTACATCGGCGCGTCGTCGTCCGAATGGATGCAATCCACGGGGCAAACTTCAACGCACGAGGCGTCCTTCACTCCCTCACAGGGTTGTGTAATCACGAATGCCATCAGATTACCTCGGCCACGGGCGCAATCGCGGTCATTTGTCCGTCGGTGCAGAAACCGGCCTGGCCCGTAAAGCGCCCGTTAATAGCGCGTATTCTGCGGTTTCTCCCGATATTTTGTCAAGGGATACCGACGCCATACTGCTATCGTCGCCGGCAATACGTTGCCGCGACGGAAGATTGTCCGAGGGGTCTCCAAATCAACGTACGGCGACACGCTCTAATCGGTTATGTACGTGTGGGTGATGACCTCCCAGACGTGCCCGTTTTCGCACTCGAAGTAGAACCCCCGGCCCCATCCGTGCGCGAGCGCGGGCCGCTCCCGAATATGACACCCTCGTCCTTGATGCGTTGCAGGATCGCGTCGAACTCCTCGTCTGAAGCCAAAAAGGCGTAGTGATTGGATCGCGGGCTGTCCGAGTCGTCGAAGTCCAGCGTCAGTATGTCGTTGACCTTGACCGGAGCGAAGTGCCCCCATGGCCCTTCATACTTCAGTCCGAAGATGCGGGCGATGAACTCCGCAGATTTCACCTTGTCGTAGGCCGGTACGATGGTATGGTCTAACTGCAAGGGCATGGTGGGCCTCCGGTAGCGTTCCGTTTTAGGTGCTTTGGCTCTTGTCATTGCGAGCGCAGCGTGGCAATCTCGTTGGCGTAGCAGTAGTTTTAGCCGCTCGGATACCTTGCCGGAAAGCTGAGCCACCTGAATTACAACCCTACCCGCTGCCTGACTTCCCGGGCAAATTCAGCGCTTATCGCCGTTCCCCGTCCAGTAGTCGTACTTCCGCCCCGCCAGGTCCACCACCTCTGCTACATCTTCCTCCAGAAGGTAACGCTCGGCCACTAGGTCCATCGCCGCGCTGGTTACCTGCTCCAGGTAATCCTCGCGGCTGGCGTAGCGTTCCTCTATGGACGCTCGTGGGTCGCCGGTTGCCTCGCGCTCGGCCGGCGTGGCGGGCAGGGGGAGCGTCCAACCGGCCAGGCCGCCGGTGATGCCGATGAATAGGCCGGGATTGCCGATGCTTTCGTCACGCAGGTTCCAGCCGGTGTAGGTGGCTACCGGAACGGTCAGGTCGGGCAGGCGGATGCCGCCCCGCTCGTTGAACGACTCATCCAGATCTGCCACCAATGCCGGGAACTCCTCGCCCTCGTCGGCGGGCAATTTGGTGGTGCGCCCCAAGTGCGACTCCGGCCCGTAGTCCAGCCGTATCGCCCGGATGGTGTGGGTCGGCACTCTGACGTCTGGCAGTTGGGCGAACCGTTCCAGCAGCGTATGGGACTCCACCGCCGTGCCGCCGTTCCGGCTGGGATGACGGCTGGCCGGGGGTTCTTCCCCCGTCGTCACCCAGCGGTCCAGGTTGTCCAGCGCGGCCCGCAGCAGCGGGGCGTAGTCCACGCTGTTGAAGGGAAGCTGCCCCTTGATCCCGTCATTGGCGCGGATTTCCAGCGGGGGAAACTCGCCTGAGCCATGCTGACAACCGGCGAAGTGGTAGCGGCGCACCGAAGGCGATTCCGGCGCGTCAGTGAGGGTTTCCAGGTCGGTGTGGATCAGGGCGGCGTCCCCGCGCCAGTACTCGGCGGAGGTGTTGGTGAACATGATCTTGGGCATCGCGCCGCGTCGTTCCAGGGCGTCCAGCAAGGAACCCTGGGCGCCGGTAACCGGGTCCGTCTGCGGAGTGTCGGTAAAAGGGAACATCTCCGGGATGATGTAGCAGACGTCCTTGGAGGGTTGCCCGAAGCGCAGGTTGAACTCGCCGCGCATCCCGCCGGCCACGTGGGGTATGATCCCGTCCAGGGCCGGCCGGCCTGCCTCATCCTCGTTGATGCCCACGTGGATGTACTGACGCAGGAAGCGGCCGCTCTGGGAGCGACCCATAGCGTAGGCGTAGTCAATGGCCCCGGCGCAGGGATTGCCCCGTCTCCCGTCAAATGGGGCCGGCGCGTGTTTCAGGTAGGAAACCACATCCCGCATGGCGGCGAACCCCAATCCCACGATCCGGCTGCCGGTGGTGGTATAGACCAACTGGTAAATCTTCCCCGGCTCAAAACCGGAAGGCATATAGATATGGCTGTGCTGGGGCTCCAGGTCCGCATCCTCGACCCGGACGAAAGACCACTGGCCCCGGTCAACCGGCGTCGCCGGACTGTTGGGCAAATCCCGCACCGTCAGCGTGGCCTCGGCTTCTTCAGGATCAGCGGCGGGGTTGGGCAGGTGCTGCCGGTCGGCCAGCAGGAACACCTGGGTGGGTTCGTTGCACTGGAACTGGCACATGATCTTGCCGGTCAGCGGCCCCTGGGGTCCGATGGCTTCCGGCCCTTGCAGCCCGATGAGGCCAGGAGTGGGCGGCACGTCGGCCTGCCAGCCGCCCCAGACCACCGTGTAGCCCCGGCGCATCAGGTAGCCGTTGCCGGCCTCCAGGGGAGCGGTGGGGTCATTGGGGGCGGGGACACTGTTCAGGCTCAGGGCAGTCTTGCGTCCCCGGTTCACCACGTCAAACAGGATGCGGCGGTTGCCCCGGTCGATGTTCGCCGGCTGAAGCATGGCGAAGTCCGCCGAAAACTCAACCATGCCGGCCGAATTGCGGGGCGCCAGCTCCAGGTCCGTAATCCCCTGGTTCCGGGTATGCAGCGGATCCACCGCGTAATGGGCCGTGCCTTCCAGTAGCTCATACGCGCCCACGTCGCCGAAGTGGGCTCCGGACGCGAAACTGCTGCGCTTGGTGATTTCCAATTCCGTAATTGCCAAGATGCCTCCCCTTGCCGACGCCCGCGTGCCGGCCGCCGCTCTTCAATTTCTGCTTGCCAGTCTCCGCAGGGATTTTAGCACCTGCGGACGGTCTGCGTCGGCGCCGGTAGCGTTCCGTTTTAGGTGGTCAAGGTTTGCCGGTTGTTTCGCAGGGTCTTTCGGTTTTCATGTTTGTCATTGCGAGCGCAGCGAAGCAATCCCGTCAAGGCTCCGGTGGCTAACCACAAACGGGTCTGTTCCAACGACAAGATTGCCATCCGCCAGAGGCGGACTGTGCTCCTCGCAACGACAACCGAAAGACCCTAGGTTGTTTCGGGACGGGTAGGGGCAGGTTTCAAACCTGCCCCATAGGCATCAAGTTAAGCGTTATCGTCCAGGGCGAGCAATAATTGATAGGCGCTGGGGCGTTGCCGACGCCCTTCAATTCTACACCCGGCGCGCAGGCATAAGCCAATCTGTTCGATGACGGTGGCCAGGGCCATTATTCCGGTCATGGCGCTGGCAAGCATTACGGCGTAGCGGCGGACCGTATGCGCAGCCTTGACCAGACTGCGGTTCGGGTACATCCAGACCGCAGTCAGCAAGGTCCAGTGCAGGATGACCATGGCTACCAGTTTGGCATAGACCTCGCAGAGTATCCGCCAGGGGTTTGCCGAGCGCCAGCGGTCAATGCCGCCGCGCTGTTTCCACAGCTTGAAAAGCAGTTCAATCTGCCAGCGGGCGCGGGCCAAGATCAAGGCTTCCTCCCGGTTCAGCAGGGCCACGGGCGCGTTGGTTACGTAAATGGTCCAATCGCAGAGAGCCAGACGGGCTTTGCTGGGTTGCTGCTGTTTCTTGCGGGCTTGGTCTTTCAGTTGACGGCGCCGCTGGGCGCCTACTTCCGGGGGTACTCTGGCGCCCAGCAGACGGACGGGCAAGCGGTGGGCACTGCCCAGCAATACCGGCTGGTCGATGCTGGTGGCGGCGGGAGTGGACAGCAACCGCGCCAAGTCCAGTTCGGCGCCGTCGCACTGGTAGAGTTTGGTGCCGGTCTTGTACCGGGACAGGAAATAGCCGCTTTGCTGGGCTATTTCCCGGAAGGTGTCCAGGCGGTAATACCCCAAATCGGCCAGGCGCAAAGCCCCCGGCGGTAGCGGCGCGCTCTGCACTGGGGAATGGCTGTCCGGGGTCCGGCCATGATCCAGGAAGGGACCCAGCATCCGGCCCGTGGTCAAGTCCAGCCGCACTTGCAACTTCAACGCCGACTGTCCGTAGGAACCGCTGCCGCCGCAGCCCGCCCAGATTTCCCGCAGTGCATCGGGCAGCATGACCACTGAACTATCTTGCACCAGCACGGCGCTGAACCGCTGCAATACCGGAATGGCCACCGGCTCCGCGGCAATCACCTCCACTACCGCTGCCGCCAGGACTTGCCGCAAACACTCGGCCGCCCGAGGGGTGAACCGCTGGAACAGGGCCTGCGAGCTGATTTCCACCCCCAAGGTGGCCGCCATCTGGGTCAGGGAGCACAGGCTGGCGTCCGGGTCCGCCAACCACCCGAAAACCAGGGTCTGCGTGAAGATACTGCCGCTGAGTTTGGAACGTCGCTGGACCAGTCCTGTCGCCGCGGCGGCTTGCTCGGCGCCGGCGGCGAGAACCTCGCTCATAGCCTGGGCAACTTCTGGTACACTGCTCATGGGAAGCTCCGGTGGCGATTGATTGGAATGCAATCACCATCTTACCGGTAGCTTCCCATTTGTACCCCCTAACTTGATGCCTATGGGGCAGGTTTCAAACCTGCCCCTACGGAATTGCGAAACCTCCTAAATTGCAACGCTGCCCGTCAGCCTCATGCGGCTCCACTTTCCCGTGGCGGAACGTCAGAAGCAGGATGCGCCGGATTCGGCGGGATTGACCGGATTGTGACTATCTCAGCTGTGACCCGGCTCCAATCCTGATAATCCTTTAAATCCTGACCATCCTGCTTCTGACGATTCCCATTCCCAAAATCCGGCGCCCATAAGGTGACACGGTAGCGTTCCGTTTTAGGTGGTTTGGTCTTTGTCATTGCGAGCGCAGCGTGGCAATCTCGTTGGCGCAGCAGCAGTTTTGGCCGCTCGAATGCATTGCCGTAAAACTGAACCACCTAAATTGCAACGCTACCAGGTGACACCCGCCCCTTGCGCACCAGCACACCCGTTCCCTACACTATACCTTACCAGTCGAGCGGCAAGCCTGTGGCCACGGCCCAACGCCCGACGGTAGGCACCAACCAACATCTGAATATCGGGTTCACAGGGTTCGGGTAATCACGGCCAACCGCTGCCACCGTACCTGGTCGCAGATGCGCCTGTGGCGGACAGCACGTCGGATCTCTCTGCACCGCTGGCTATCGCAAAGGCCGGTAATATCCCCGGTACCGCATAGACCAGTACGGCGGGTCTCACCACCGCTGCGCGAGGGTCGTCCTATGCCCCCCAGCCTGCCCCGTGCTTGACACGGGGTCATTCCGGCGAAAGTCGAAGACGCGCCTCTGGCGTGTCGAAGACGCGCCTCTGGCGTGTCGAAGATGCGCCTCTGGCGTACCGGAATCCAGGCGGGGATAGACATGGGGCGGTCAGCACGCGCAAACCTAGGAGTTCAATTCGCAAAAAACGCTCTCTGGCCGTAGCGCCGACAACCCGAACCCCCGAACCCGAAGCAAACCAAACCAGCAAAGGAGGAACACGACACCGCAATAACCACCGCCCCCCGCGACATGGCCCGTCGCCTCACGCGTACCCACTTTCCCCAAACTGTCATTGCGAGCGCAGCGCGGCAATCTTCCCCAAACTGTCATGGCGAGCGCAGCGCGGCAATCTCGTCGAGGTAACGAACGTCGCTCTTGGAACGAGATCGCCATCCGCCAGCGGCGCACTTCGCTCCTCGCGATGACAAACTGGGTACGCGTGAGCCATTTTGGTAGCTTGTCAGAAGCAAGATTTACCGGATTTATAGGATGTACCGGATTGGGTGCGACGCTGCCGTCGGATGATCTCAATCCTGATAATCCGTCAAATCCTGGAAATCCTGCTTCTGACATTCCGCCCCCGGAAAGTGGGTACGCGTGAGGGCCCGTCGCCCGTTGCGTCTTTGCCCTGACACTAACCGAAAAGGGGCGAGCGGCCGCTCGCCCCGGCATTTCGCTAACCACCCTCGTCGGCCTGCTACCGTGTCCGCCGCAGCCGGGGGTCCAGGGTGTCGCGCAGCCAGTCGCCGAAGAAGTTCATCGCCATCACGACGATGGTGATGGCCAGGCCGGGGAAGAGGGCCAGCCACCAGATGTCGAAAATCTGGTCACGTCCTTCGGACACCATGATGCCCCAGGCCGGATCGCCGGGCGGCACGCCCACCCCCAGGAAGCTCAGCGAAGCTTCCAGCAGGATGGTCTGCCCCACCAGCAGGCTGATGACGATGAGCACCGTGTTGATGACATTGGGGAAGATATGTCGCCACATGATCACCGGAGGGGAGACGCCGGCCACCACGGCCAGCGTCACGAAGTCGCGTTCCTTGATGCTCAACACCTCGCCCCGGGCCTGCCGGGCGAACCTGGCCCACACCGTCGCCGCCACCGCCACGATCACGTTGCCAATGCCGGCGCCGCCAGCGATGGCAACGATAATCAGCGCTAACAGCACCGTGGGAAAACCCAGCACGGCGTCCACCAGCCGCATCAGCACGATGTCAACGCGCCCGCCGTAGTAGCCGGAAATCACGCCCAGCGAACTGCCAATGACCGCGCCGGTGCCCAATGCCACCAAACTGATGAATACCGAGGTACGCGCCCCGTAAATGAGACGGCTCAGGATGTCCTTGCCCGCCTTGTCGGTTCCCAGCAGGAATTTGGTGTTCTCAAAGGGCGGGACTTCCCGGTCCCGTTTGTTCAGCTGCTCCGGATTATGCGGCGCCAGCAGCGGCGCGAATACCGCGCAGACGATCAGCAAAGTGAGGATGAAAATGGGTATCCACGGCAGGCGCAGTTCCCGCGCTTTGCGCATGGCGCGAGTCGCCGGATTGGCCACCGACGCCGGAGTTGCCAGTTCTTGCGTTGCCAAGTTCAGCGCTCCTTGAAAGCCTGATCCGGCGGAGATCTATCCGTACCGGATGCGCGGGTCCACGTAGGCGTAGGCAATGTCAACGATGGTGGACATGAGGATGTAGAGGAAACCCGACGTCAGAATGGTCGCTTCGATAATGGGCACGTCGCGGGTACGGATGCCTTCCAGCATCAGCAGGCCCAACCCAGGCCAGGAGAAGATGACCTCCACCACGATGGAGCCGTTGAGCAGTCCGGCGAAGCTGATGCCGCCGAAGGTCAGCACCGGAATCACCGCATTTTTCAAGGCGTGCTTGAAGATGACCAGCTGCTCCGCCAGCCCCTTGATGCGGGCGAACTTGACGTACTCGCTGTCCAGCACCTCCAGCATCGCCGAGCGGGTCAACCGCATGAAGCCGGCCATGGTGAACACGGCGATGGAGAAGGCGGGAATGATGAAGTAGCGCGGGTCCAGGCCCTGCTTGCCGAAAGTCGGCAACAGCTGGAACTCCACGGCGAAGATCCACATCAGGATGATCGCCAGCCAGAATTGGGGCATGGACATACCCAGGATGGCGAAGGACTTGCCGACCCGGTCCAGAATGCTGTCCCGTTTCACCGCCGATAAGATGCCTAACGGTATGCCGATGATGATGGCAATCGCCAGAGCGGTTATCGCCAGCTGCACCGTGTTCGGTATCCGCTCCATCACGATGTCAAAGGCCGGCTGCCGCTTGTTGTAGGAACGGCCGAAGTCCCCCACGAACAACCCGCCCAGGTAGTCGAAGTACCGCACCACCACCGGGCGGTCCAGCCCCAGGTTCTTGCGGATGGCTTCGATCTCCGACGGCTTAGCGTCGCCCGGAGCCATGGCCAGGGCGGCGTCGCCGGTGAGATCGGTGCCGAAGAAAACGGCCGCGCTCAACACCACCAACGTGGCGATGGCCTGAATGATTCGGAACAGGATAAAGCGTGCCAAGCCGAAACCCTCCGTGCCTGGATGCGCCGGTCAATGCGCCGGCGCAAATTGGCGGGCCGCATTATAGCAGAAATGCCGTACTGACAAGGGCCGGCAGGATGAAGCGGTAGCGTTCCGTTTCAGGTGGTTTGGTCTTTGTCATTGCGAGCGCAGCGTGGCAATCTCGTCGGCGTAGCAGCGGTTTTAGCCGCTTGGATACCTCGCCGAGGAACTGAACCACCTGAAACGGAACGCTACCGTTCGGAACGGACACAAAACAGGGGCAGGTTGCAGGCCCGCCCCGGTCAGGTTCGTCTCGCCGCCTCCTCCGGTTACGCGGTTGGCGGCGGCGCCGGCGCCGGATTGTACAGCTCGACGCCGATGGTGGCCGGAAATACGCCGGCCAGTTCGTCCACCGTCCAGCGGCTGTCCTTGCGGATGGTCTTCACCGGCTCGGGTTCGTTGAGCAGCGTCACCAGGCCGCCGGTCACGTGGAACACGTGGCCGTTGACGTGGGCCGCTTCGTCGGACGCCAGCCAGGCCACCATGGGAGCCACGTCCTCCGGCTCGCCGCGCAGCCCGCCGCCGGCGGCAATCCCGCGGGCTGAGCGCAAGGCGCGGGCCTCGTCCGGCACGCTGGTGGTCATGCGGGTGCTGGCCGACGGCGAGATGGCGTTGGCCGTCACGCCGTAGCGGCCCATGTCCCGGGCGCAGACGCGGGTGAAGCCGGCAATGCCGTCCTTGGCCGCGCCGTAGTTGGCCTGCCCACTGTTGCCGTACAGCCCCGAAGTGCTGCTGAAGGTGATGATGCGGCCCGAGCGCTGCTGCCGGAACAGGATGCTGGCGTGCTTGACCACCGTGAAGGTCCCCTTCAGGTGAACGTCAATGACGTCGTCCCATTCCTCTTCGGTCATGTTGAACACCATGCGATCCCGCAGGATGCCGGCCACGGTGACTACGATGTCCAGCTTGCCGAAGTTGTCGATGGCGGTCTGGACAATCTGCTCGCCGCCGGCCATGGTGGCGACGGATTCGGTGCAGGCCACGGCGGTTCCGCCGGCCTCGCCGATTTCGTTCACCACCTGCTGGGCCACGGAGACGTCGGCGCCGGTGCCGTCCACGTTGACGCCCAGGTCGCAAACCACGACCTTGGCGCCTTCCTCGGCCATCAGCTTGGATACGCCGCGCCCGATGCCGCGCCCGCCGCCGGTTACGATAGCTACTTTGTCTTGCAGTAGAGGCATTATCGTTGGTTCCTTTTCGTGGTGTAGGGGCGAATAATTATTCGCCCCTACGTTTGTGGTCGCCTTTATCGTTGCTGGGCCGGTGCCGGGTTGACAATGCCGGCGGTCAGGTAGTTCCGAGCCTGGGCGGAAAGGTCGTCCATGTCCCAATGCCCCTCTTCCGTCCAGATAGCCTTTTCGGGACGGGGCTGCGACATCAGGGACACGGTGTTGCCGTACACCAGGAAGGTCTGTCCGTTGATATTGGCCGCGTGATCCGACGCCAGATAGCAGACGAAGGGGGCGATGCCTTCGGGATCCAGGTTCTGCACGTCGTCCCCGCCGTCGCCGGACAGCGACGCCACGCCGCCCCGGGCGCGGATTTCCGCCGCCGATTCGGGAATCGCGCCGATCATGCGCGTGGTGGCGCGGGGCGCGATGGAGTTAGCGGTTACGCCGTAGCGGCCCATGTCCTTGGCCACCACCTTGGTGAAGCCGGCGATGCCGCTCTTGGCCGCGCCGTAGTTGGCCTGGCCGCTGTTGCCCACCAAACCGGACTGGCTGCTGAAGGTGATCACCCGCCCCGACCGCTGCTGCCGGAACAGGATGCAGGCGTGTTTCACTACGGTGAAGGTGCCCTTCAGGTGAACGGCGATGACGTCGTCCCACTCCTGCTCGGTCATGTTGAACACCATGCGGTCGCGCAGGATGCCGGCGCAGCACACCACGATGTCCAGCCGGCCGAAGTTGTCGATGGCCGTCTGCACGATGCGCTCGCCGCCGTCCATGGTGGCCACCGATTCGGTGCAGGCCACGGCGGTGCCGCCGGCGTCGCGGATTTCGCCCACCACCAGCTCGGCGATGGACTGGTCAAAGCCGGTGCCGTCCACGTTCACGCCGGGGTCAACCACGACGACCTTGGCGCCTTCCTCGGCCATCAGCATGGCGATGCCACGACCCACGCCACGACCCGAGCCGGTGACGATGGCTACCTTTCCTTCCAGATTGTTGGGCATAATAATCGAGTCCTTCTGTTTGATTAGCGCAGCTCTCGTCATTCCGGCGAAAGCCGGAATCCAGGATCTCCTCACAGCAAAGACGTTCTGGATTCCCGCGAAAGCGGGAATGACGGTCTGAAATGTCAGGCGCGGCTGGGCAGCGCCACCGTGGCGGTGCCGGGGGTGGTCTGCTGACCCTGGGGGTTCTCCAGCCAGATGGTGCAATCCACCAGGTTCAGGCTGCCTTCCCGGTACACCCGGGCAACGTGGCCTTTGGCGGTAATGGGTTCCCTGGGAAAGTCCATGCCGCGATACTGACAGGTCAGCCGGCGCAGGATTCCGGCCGGGCCGGCCCAGTTGGTCACGTAAGTACCCAGCATCGCGTTCTTCAACGCGCCATGAATGATGATGCCGGGGAGGCCAATGCCCTCGGCATAATCCTTATCGTAGTGGATTTCGTAGAAATCGCCGGATGCGCCGGCATACTGGACCAGCTGGCGGGTGCTGGGTTCCCGCACCTCGGCCGGCAGTTCCATGCCCTCGCTGACGTCTTCAAAATAAATCTGTTGACCCATCATATCCCTCTTTCTTTGCATTCCACCGTCATTCCCGCGAAAGCGGGAATCCAGTAAGCGCGAAATCGTCAGTGCCGTATTGAGGTGCTCGTCTGCGTGGCGACAATCGCCCCGGTCTGGTTGCGGTAGGTGATCTTGATGGTAGTGATCAACATCTGGCCGATGCTGCCGGAGCGTTCGCGGATATCCTCCACCCGGCCCACGGCCGTGATGGTATCGCCGGGCCGCACGTGGTCGAAATACTCCCAATCGCTACCGCCGTCCAGGAGGCGCGTGAACGGTATGTCAAAGGGAATCTCCGGGCGGATGTCCCGGATGGCCCGCAGGAAGGTCGGTGGCGCGACGATACCGCCGGTTTCGGGAGTGCCTTCGGTGTACGCCGGGTTGTCGTCGCCGATGGCCTCAGCAAAGCGGGCGATGTGGCCCTTCTCAACCTCCAGGGTGGTCGGCGGGCTCTCGACGCCGATGGACTGCTCACGCATCTCATCGGTAAGAGTGAAAGAATTGGTGGACAACGAAAACCTCCTGCCCCCGATATACTGTGTCGGACCCGCCGGCTCCAAGCCTGTGCGAAAATGCGCGCCGAAATTATGTTACGGGCCGGGGCGAGTGTCAAGAAACCCATTGCCCTCATGCGTACCCACTTTGTCATTGCGAGGAGCGTAGCGACGTGGCAATCTCGTTAGGGCAACGATGGGCGCTACGGGAGCGAGATTGCCACGCTGCGCTCGCAATGACAGTCCATGAAAGTGGGTACGCATGAGACCCATTGCCCGCGCCAGCCAACTGAAACCCGATGACCAGCAAGCCTGAAACCCCAAGCGACGACCGGCCCCAATTCCGGCTGATAATACACTGGCGCATCATCGTGTTGGGCTGGATTGTCGGACTGCTGCTCTACATCGAAGATTACCGACCCGACGCGATTCAGGCGGCCACCGCCCCATATCGTTTCAGCGCGATCAGCTGGGAGCTGAGCAACCTGCCTGACAAATGGCTGCGCCGGGCGATGCAGGCGCCCCGGGCGCTGTTCAGCGGCGGCGGCGACCGGCACAACGTCAGCTTTGCTGAGGTCAACGCATACTTTGACCGTGCCCAGCTGATTCGTGAGATTGACCTGCATCTGATTGAGCTGGCGGCTCTGCCGTCCGTACCGCCCGACCTTGCCGCCGGCGCCGCGGAAATGCGGCAAGGCCAGGCCCGACTGCGCGGAAGGCAAGCCCGGATGCGGCCGGCCGTTGAGGAAACCCTGGAGTCGGCGGTGGCGGACATCCTGAAATCCCAGGGGTTCCGGGCTGTAACCGGCGTGTTCCCGCCGGTGGATACGGTGCTGACCGGCTCCCCGACGGTCTTGATTACGTCGCCGCGCGACCGCATCCGCCGGATGGCGGACGACGTGGTGCTGCGGACGGGACTGACCAATGATGAACGGGAGCGCATCGAATCGCAGGTTGAGGCGCAGACGGACTTGTCGGCTCTGGTGGTGAACACGGGCGGAATAGCGTTCTATCCGTCCATCACCCGGCCCGACTTCGGTCTGGATTTCACCCTGGAAGTCATCGCCCACGAATGGGTGCATCAGTGGCTGTGGTTCCGACCTCTGGGCAAGCATTACTTTGAGGGCGGCGAGATGACCGTCATCAACGAAACCGTTGCCGACATCGCCGGCCGGGAAATCGGAGAACTGGCCCTCAGCCGGCTGGAAGGAACCCCGCCGCCGCAAGCCACGCACCCCGCCCACGGGCCAACCGGACAAGAACACCAGGCCGCCGTCAACCCTAAGCCTTTCGATTATCAGGAGGAGATGAGGACTACCAGAATCCGGGTTGACGAACTGCTGGGGGCCGGCGACGTTGACGGCGCAGAGGCGTACATGGAAGAACGCCGTAGGATCTTCGTAGCCAACGGCTACCTAATCCGCCGGTTGAACCAGGCCTACTTTGCCTTCCACGGCACCTATGCCACCACCGGCGCGGCCGGAGTCAGCATCGTAGGCCAGCAGGTGGAGGAACTGCGGCGGCGCAGCCCCACACTGGGGCATTTCATCCGCGCCGCCGCCGAGATTAGTAACCCGGCCGATCTGTCAAATATGTTGGACAGCGCTGCGCCATAAGGTCCGGTGCGGCAATGCCAACATAGTCCCGCTGATATTGACCTTGAGCGGCATCCACACTGACCGGCCGGGTGAAAATCGCGTTGCCGTGTTCATCGTGGGTGTGGTTGGCCAGAGCGTCCAGAATGCGATGTTCCGACTGCTCGATTGCAGCCAGCAACTCCCGGCGGGTGTCCTGGATTTCCTGCCGGGTATCCTGGACTTCCCGTTGGGTGTCCTGGACTTGCCGCTGAGTATCCTCCAGTTCAGCCTGAAGGTAATCCACCTTGCTGTTGAGCTGCACCAGCCAGTAAAGGCCGCTGACCGCGGGCACCAGCGCGATGACCAGAAACGTCAGGACTGCTGCTATGGCAATAATGGTTTGCGCGTTCCGTGCAATCATAGATTCCTCCAATGGAGGTTTCCAGCCATTTTAGCACGGAGCGCGTGCATTACGCCGCTTGCAACGCCTCTTCCAGCAGGGCCAGTGCCGTGCGGGCAAACTCCCACATATTGGCCTCGCGGTCCGGACTGCCCGTTTCCAGCGTCTGCGAGCGTTCCACCGGGCCGGCGACGCCGAAGCAGGCGTGACCGTAATTGTCTCCGTAGCGGTTGCCCGTCGGCCCGCTGGCGCCGGTTTCGGCCAGCGCCCAGGTGGTACCCATCAACTCCCGGGAGGTTCGGGCGTTGAGCAGGGCGTAGTATTCCGTGCTGGCCCGGTGCCCCTCCATCGCCGAATCCGGCACTTGAAGCAGCCCGACCTGCGCGGTCCGCGTATAGACCACCGAGCCGCCCACGTAGTAAGCCGACGCTCCGGGTATCGACACCAGCGCGGCGGAAATCAGGCCGCCGCAGGAAGATTCCGACACGGCCAAGGTATCGCCGCGCTCTTTCAGCAAAGCCGCTACCGATGCGGCCAGATCGTTCAATTCACCCATTGGAAACCTCCAGATACTCTACGATGATTCGAGGTCTGACTTTCTGGATTCCGGCTTGCGCCGGAATGACGGTAGGGGATTATACCCAGGGCAGCCGCTTGGATACGGTCTTGGCCGACTCCGGCGTCGGCAAGCCCTGTTGCTCCATCAGCATTATAGCCAGCCGGCGAAACTCGGCCCGGTCGTGCCCGCTGACCACCGCCTGCTCGTGGGCTTCGGAGATTGCCACGGGATAACCCAATCCCAACTCGCACTGTCGCACCAGCAGGGCGTGGCCCAAGGCCAGCAGTTTGGCGTCTTCAGCGACCCAGTCCGGCACTTCTACCCGCGCTATCTCCGTTCCGCTGTTGACGTAGTAAAAGTGGCTCCACTCCGTGCCTACCGTCAAGCCCAGAGCAAAGCGGGATTCCACGCGGCCCGATTGATATAGCGGCGAGCGATGGCCGGATTCCAGCAGGGCGTCAAACAACTCCCGGTCGTCAAATCCCGCCGCGCCGTCGCACTGGGCCAGGTCCGAGCGGCGCGCGCTGCATCGCCGGGTGCATTCCGTGGCGTCGCTGCCGCACAGGCAGACGCGGACGGCTCCGGCAACCTCGGTGGTCTGCGGGCGCGAGGTGTAGGCGGCCACCGCCAGCAGCCGGCCGACATGGGACACCTCCCGCAGCCGGGCCAACGCCGCGTGCAGCCGCTCGCCAATCAGAGTTTCGCTCACGTACCGGGGATAACTCCCCCGCTGCAAGTCCCAGAAGGCCAGCGTGCCGTCCAGCAGGGCCAGCGCTGGCAGTACGGCGGGTAAGGCGTCCACGGCGTCGGCCAGCCGCTCCACCTCACGCACGGTGCGCAACGCGCCCAGCAGTTGGCCGGATATGGGAGTTTCGTCCGACGATTCGTCGGACGGGCGCAGGTAAAGCTCGGCGTCGCCCACCGCCAGCGTTGGCTCGCTGAACAGTTGGCAGTCGGGGTTTGCGCCGTAGGTGAGGGTGCAGCCGCCCAGGTTGATCAGGTAGCAGCGCAGGGGCAGATGCCGGTCAACGTCAATGTGCGAGCCGTCCACGGAGAGAGCCGACCAGTCGGACGGTGCCTCCGGCGGCGGAATGCTGGCCAGCAATCCCTCGCCACCGGTCCGCGCCGCGATGAAGGGCCGCCGGCCGGCCGATGCGGTACGGTCAGCTGCCTCAGACGGTGATATTGCTAACGCCCGATCCAGAGTATCGGCGAAGCGCTGCCGCCGGCTGCGGGTGGTGGCCGCCACGTCACCCATGGCCGCCATCAGTTGGCGGGCGGTTTGGCCGAAGTCCAGAGCCATAATTTCATCCGCACGGCATTTCGAGTTGGGATACGGGGGGCAACTCGGTGATTGTTACCAGGCCGCCGGGAACGGCGTCAACGTTCAAGTTGCTGCCCATAAGCAGTCCCATACCGATGAGAGGTATGCCCTCTAGGTTAGCAACCGCTACTCTTCGTATTCGGTCATGCCACAGAAGATTTGCGACATATACCCTGGCAACGGCAATGGTGCCATCGGCCAAGGTAAGTTCGATATCATCTGCATCGTCCGCTAGCGGAAGGTTAAGCCGGTTGATGATGTCCTGAGGAAGGGCGACTTCCTCGGTTAATCCGGTATCTACGGCAAAGTCGATACTCTCGGTTATGCCGTTATCGTCCAGCAACGAGAGCGTAATGCTGGCTTCCAGTACGTCTCCGTCGTAGTAGTAGTTGACTCTGCCGTAGTGCATTACCGGGTTCCCTTTACATTGCGGACGACACGACGCGGGCTGATAGCTCGTCCAACGTAGGTTTTGTGCCGGCGCATGGTGTGGATGACGGCTTCCGGGCGGCGCTTGCGCAGCCTGACCCTGGCTTCGACGGATCTCTCGTCGATTTCGTAGTCGCCGGTGAGGACATCGACCAGCACGTACTTGCCTTCGTCCTCAGGGGCGATCAGATGGCGGATTTGGGCGTCGTAAATGGCTTGCCCGAGACGTTTTTGCTCCTCGTAGGGCATTTTGCTCCGTTCAGTCATTGTTTTCAGCTCCGTTGTGGTGGTCAAGGCTGCCGACGTTACCGCAGCACTCGCTCGTCGCCGACACGGCGGGTGATGCGCTGCTGGTCCATGTATTCCAGCAGGGGCAGCACGTACTTCCGGCTGGTGTCGAAAATGGAGCGGGCGTCGGCGACGGTTACGCTGCCGTTCTCCCGGAGGTGCGCCACGATGCGCCCGGCCATGTCCTCGTAGGCTGCCGTGGTGAACACCACCGTCTCATTGACCTTCACCACGTCGCCCCGTTCCTGGAGGTGAGCCAACAGCTCGGGATCCGGCGGCCGGTCGGTGGGCGGCGACCAGGGTTCGGCGGCCAGCGCGCCCAGGTAATCGGCGATTTCGCTCTGCTGGCGGTCGCTTAACTCAACCGCGTGGTCGGGCGCGCGCACCAGGCCGCCGTCGTCGGCAACAACGCCTTCGTCAATTAGCCGGGCCGCCGCTCGCAGATAGACGGGCTGCGACACCCCCAGGCGGCTGCGCAGTTCCTGGGGCGGCGCGCCCCGGCGCAACGGATACTGGTTGTGATACGCCTGCAACGCCACCTGGGCCTGGTTCCGCACAATGTCCCACCCGCGGCGGGAGTAGGCCACCGCGTCGGCCTGGGCGCCCATTTCGCCCAGAATCACGACGTCGCCTTCTCCGACCAGGACGGCCAGCCGTTCCAGCACTTCCGCCTCGGACAGGTTGGAGCGTTGCGACAGCGTGCGCAGGTCGCAAGGCCCCATCTGGTCGGCGATGGTCAAAATGACGTCCTCGCTGGCGCCGGCGTCCAGCATGGTCAGCCGTTCCAGCACGTCGGGAGCAAAGCGGCGATGGCGGCGGCGCGGGTTGGGGTCGGCCACCTGCCCGCCGCCCAGCGTGTCCTCGGATGACCGCAGCACGAAGAAGTCTCCCTTGACCATAGGCACCGGCTCGTCCAAAAGCACCTGCACCCAGCCTTCGCTGCCGGGTTGCAAACGGTCGGCATCCAGCAGGCGCACCCGTCCGGTGGTCTCGCTGGTGAACAGGTGGAAGGTGATGCCCTCGTTGTGTTTCAAAGCGTGGGGCGCGCCCTTGACCATCCGCAGGTTGGCGTCGAAACGGCGGGTGGGTTGCAGCCAGCCCGGGTTGGTCAGCACCTCGCCCCGGGGCACGTCGTCGCGGGAGATGCCCGACAGGTTCAGGGCCAGGCGCACCCCCGGCCCGGTGGAGTCCAGCCGCGATTTGTGGCTCTGCAACCCACGAATGCGCGCCTGCCGGCCCGAGGGGGCCAGTTCCACCTGCTGGCCCACGGCCACCGAGCCGTCAATCAGTGTCCCGGTGACCACCGTGCCGAACCCGCTGACGGTGAAACAGCGGTCAACGGGCAGGCGGGGACGGCCCAGGTCGCGCCGCGTCTCGGTGTCGTCCAGGATGCCGTCGATGGTGGCCTTGAGTTCGTCCAGACCGGCGCCGGTGTAAGCGGAGACCGCGACCATGGTGCAGCCCTCGAAAGCCGTTCCCTCCAGCGCGTCCTCGACCTCCGCCTTGACCAGTTCCACCAGTTCCTCGTCAACCAGGTCGGTCTTGGTGATTACCACCAGCCCCCGGCGGATGCGCAGCAAGTCCAGTATTGCCAGATGCTCCCGGGTCTGCTGCATCACGCTCTCGTCGGCGGCCACGATGAGCATGGCCAAGTCAATCGCGCCCACGCCGGCCAGCATATTCTTGATGAAACGCTCGTGCCCCGGCACGTCAACGATGCTCACCTCCCTCCCGCTGGGCAGGGTCATCCAGGCAAAGCCCAGGTCAACGGTCATCTCCCGTTCCTTCTCCTCAGGGAGCCGGTCAGGGTCAATATCAGTCAGGGCCTTGACCAGGGTGGATTTGCCGTGGTCAACATGGCCGGCGGTGCCGATAACGTACATGGCAGTCAGTCCAGAAGCGCGTCGTACAGAGCCCGCCGGAGCGGGCGGTGGCGGCTATTATACTTGACGCCGCCGGCCGTCAGTAGTACGGTGAAAATGGTAATTGAGGCGGCGACAAGAGGCCCGGGGCCTCTTCCGATGAGAGTTGGCCGCTCTCGCAAAAAATCGGATAGCCGGCTCGCTTTTTTTGCGCTCGGCAAAAAAATTCGCGCTTTACAACCGCCAATTGCTGTTGGAACGCAGCTTCCATAACTGCCCCAGCAACGGCTCTGTCGGCAAGCCCAGCGCCGCCAGGTGCAACTCGTCCAGTCGACGTATCGTGTCCGGGCTCACTTCGTAAAAGTTGATGTTCTCAAACTCGTTGCCGCCGGTGCCCGACCGCTGCGTTTTGACGTTGTCCGGCGTAATGGACGCGATTAACTGACGTCCCAGACGCCGCGCCCGCTGGTTCATGTCAGTGTCATCCAGCCAAAGGTCGGGAATGGTGACGCTGGACATTTCGTAGTCGTTGACGTGAAAGGCATCGCCCCAAACCCGCCACCAGGCATAGGCTACGTGCCCGTTGAGGGCCGCCATCGCCAGCTCCAACAATTCTGTGCTTTCTACACGGCAAACGATTTCGTGTCGTTGTAATCTACCTGCCGGCAACGCCGTAACGAACTCGTAGGCGGATTGCGGAAATCCTATTGTTTTCGTGTTTTCCCCAGAGGCGGCCAGACTTTGGATAGTACGATGTTGCGCCTGCATCTCCGCAACCAACTCGGCTACGGCTTCCGTTGGCACTCGTGGCCATTGCCCGGCCAGGTTAGGGTGTAACCGTCGCATTGGTCGGTTTGCGATAGCGGGAATTATGGCGGACTCTCGGCTGAGCAAATACTGTTCCCGTTCCGACCGACGCCATTTCCCGGTTCCTGTAGTTCGAATTATCGACTTGCCCCTGCCGGTGACTGCGGTGACGATGGTAGTTCTCTGTCGGTTTTCGGGATGGGCTACCGGGCTTTCGTGGAATGTTGTGCCAGGTCGGTTATCCTGGTGGCGCAGCATGATGCTTTTGGCGCGCTGTTGGAATAGCAGGCGGGTCGTGTGCTTATCCTGCCTGAAAGCCAGCGACAGAGGCACAATCAGCGTCACCACGCCATCGCGCTGCTTGACCAGCGTCAATGCAACTTCGCAAAACAGGTTGTACAGGTCGCCGCCGTCCACCGTCGTGTACTGCTTGCGTCCACTGAGCTGCCGCCGGACCGCGTTGCGTTCCCGCACCGTTTGGCCTTTGGCAATGCCTTCGTAGGGCGGGTTGCCGATAACCACGTCAAAGCCCTTCCAGGACGGGTTGTAAAACAGCAGCCTGGCATCCGTAGCGACGGCAGGGCCGGGTTCCAGCAGCTTGTGATTGGCAAAGGCCGACAGTTCGGGATGGTCGCTGTTGCCGGTCTCTTCCAGCGCGTCCGACAGCCGTGCGCGGGCGTCGGCGTCAGCGGTGCGGATGGCCGTCTTTTCGGTTTCGGTATGGGCGTCGCGCCAGCGGCGGCGCACTTGGGCCAGTTCCGTCAGCGCGTCACGGATTTGGGCGTCGGTGTCCTCCAACCCGCCGGTCATCGCCGGCCGCCAGTCGGGGTTGGCAATGGTAGCCAGGGTATCGGCGCAGACGATGCGTCCTTCCAGGTTGGGCAGCGGCAAGGTTTCGACCCGGTTGCGCTCCGCCGCCATGATGGCGATGAACAGCCGCAGGCGGGTGATTTGCGCCGCCATGGGGTTGATGTCCAGCGCGTATAGTTGCTCCTGAATTATCCGGCGGGTCAGGCTTTCATCCCGGTCGCCCAACGTGGCTAGGGCCGTTTTCAGCGTGTTGGCGACGATGAACGGAAACTCGCCGGAGCCAACCGCCGGGTCGAATATGGACAGGCCGGCGATGGCTTCGCGCAGTTTCTTGGTTTCCCGGTCGTTGAGGCTTGGCAATTCCGGCTCCGAGTTGCCGAAAAGCTCGCGCAGGTTAGCGTCGGTAAAACCGGCCGGGGCTTGGCGGCGCACGGCGGCGGCCAGGGCGTCCTTGGCCATTTCGGTAGCCACGTCGGCGGGAGTGTAGTAGGTGCCCCGGGGCATTCGTTCCGGGCTGTGCGTCCAAAACTCCGTGGCGGCAACCAGGTTCTCAAACAGGTTGCTCAACATCTCGGGGTCAATGGTCTGTTCGCTCTCATTCGGCGTATGTTCGGCGGTGGTCCAGTCGTAGCGCGCCATAATGGTGAACAGCCCCGGCCGGTCGGGGTCGGCGCCAAAGTAGTCATCATCGCTGATGTTCAGCCGGTCATCGCCGGGATGTTCGGCAAACAGCGAACCGTTCAGGAACGGAGTCGCCGCCATCGCGGCCTCTACCTGCGGTTCTGAATGGGCGATACGCTGTTCGGTGGGAGTGTTGAGCCGGTTGTGAAACAGGAAAGCGAGTATCGTGTTGTGATAATCGCCGTCGCCGCAACGGGCGGCAAATTGTTCCTCAAATGGTTCGGCGGGGATGATGCCGTCCTCTTTGAGAATCCAGGCAAATACCGTGCGGATAAGGTGGCGCAGGATGGCTTGCCGTTGCAGCTCCGTTTTGCCGACTTGCCGCGCTCTGGTCCAGGCGGCGACGGACTCGTAAAATTCCTTGCGGATGACCTTGGCGTTGACGGCGTTGGTCAGCCGATCCGATGAGATGGCGTCCCTGCTGCGCAACGCCGCGCGGATTTGTTCCAAAGCCCGCAGCGCCGACGCCGGCGGATTGTGGGGGTCAAACTCCGGCGTCATTCCGGTGTGTCCCTGGTGATGCACGGCCAGACGCGCCCGGTCAATCACGCCGTCCCGGTTGGCCTGATAAGCCACCAGCGCGGCGATGCGGGATACGCTGGCGCGAGCAAAGGTGCGGGCAGCCAGGGCCACGTCGCCGCGCCGCAATTCCGGCATTTCTCCGGAGTCCGGCGCAGTGAATTTAATGACGGCAACTACCGCCGGATTGCCGTCAAAGTCGGGATTATCGCTCCTGATGCTTGGCCCCCAACGCCAGGCATGGTTTTCCCAATCGTTTTGCGCGGCGTCGAGAGCGCGGCCGGTTAGCGTCAACTCGGCTCCGATAGTGGGCTTCTGCTCGGCGCTGGGAGTCAGAGCGGCCAGAATTTGAGTGGGGTTGAATCCTCCTGCGATGGACGCAGCCAAAGTGCGAGCGTTTGACAGCCGCCGATGCCCGGTAGATTGATCCGGCTCCAGGGCGGCGTTGACTGCATCGAGATGGATCAGGCGCATCACCTCGGCGATGGGGTCCTGCCCGTCCAGCGTAGGGCCGTCCAGGATGTTCCACTCGCCGACGTGGCGGATGTCTTCCCCGTGCCCGGTGCGGCGGCTGATGCGATACCTGTTGCCGTCGGTGAGGACGCCGTAGGTGTTGGGGCCGCTGGCCGGATGGTCGCGCAAGTAGCGTCTGGCTTGACGCGCCGGGGTTTCGGTTCGGCTGGGGCCGCGGTCAAAAGCGGTTCCCAGCGGCTTGGCCTCCAGGATAATCCGGCAGGGCAGTTCGCCGGCCCGGCTGGCCGGGCGGTCGTAGATTATCTCGTCCGGGCGGTTGCGGTTGACTTCGTGCTCGGAGCGCCGATGCGCCGCCCGGTGCCCCAGGTATTCCAGGAACGGAGTGATCAGCAGCCTTATCGTATCGTCTTCGCTGTACCCCTCGCGGGCCAGCAATTCGGCGCGGTTCTCCCGCAACGTTTGGAGGATGGCGTCCTGCCGGTTTGGCGTATGGGCGCGTATCACAACAAGCCCCAATCTGATGGTAAATGTTATACAGCGGGCGCGGTACAGTGTGCGAAGGCCCCGATGCCGACAGACACCAGGGCTGTAGCATTGCCACACCGGGCTGCTGTGAACCCTACCCCTCAAAGTCCGTGATCACGCTGCGGCGCACCGATTGCGCTTTCATGTCGGCGAAAGCCCGGTTGATTTCCGACAGCGGCAGTTCCTGGGTCACCAGTTCGTCCAGCTTGAGGCGGCCCTGCTTGTAGAACTCGATGTAGCGGGGCATATCGGTGCGGAAGCGGTTGGAGCCCATGGTGCAGCCCTGGATGGCGCGGCCCCGGCGCAGGAAGTTGCCGGCGTCCAGCTCGATTTTCACGCCTTCCGGCACCATGCCGATGATGGTGGCGACGCCGCCCGGGCGCAGCATATTGTAGCAATCCTCGGCGGTCTGCTTGAGGCCGATGGCTTCAAAGGAGTAGTCCACGCCGCCGCCGGTGAGTTCCATGATGCGCTCGGCGACGTTGCCGGACGTGGCGTCGATGACGTCGGTGGCGCCGAACTGCTGGGCCAGGGCGAACTTGTCCTCGGTGGTGTCCACGGCGATGATGCGGAGCGCGCCGGCCAGTGCCGCCGCCTGGACGCAGTGGATGCCGATGCCGCCGCAGCCAACCACCGCCACCGTGCTGCCCGGCTCAACGCGGGCGGTGTTGAGCACTGCGCCCAGGCCGGTGGTTGCGCCGCAGCCAATGAGGGCCAGTTGCGGGAAGGGGATGTCGTCGTCCACCTTCACCAGCGCGTTCTCATGCACCAGCATCTCGGCGGCGTAGGAACCCAGCTGGGCGAACTGGGTGATGGCCTCGCCGTCCTTGCGCAAGCGGGGCGGATCGTCACGCCGGCGCGTCACCGCCGTCCGGTCGCAGAGGTAGGGCTGGCCCCGGGTGCAGAATTCGCAGGTTCCGCAGAACACGGACAGGCACATGATCACCGAATCGCCGGGCCGGACGTAGCTAACCTGCTCGCCGACGGCTTCCACGGTGCCGGCGGCCTCGTGGCCCAGGATGCAGGGCATGGGCGTGGTGTACAGGCCCTCGACAAAGTGGAGGTCGCTGTGGCATACACCCGACGCGCCGGTGCGCACCAGCACCTCCCGGGGCGCCGGCGCATCCACCTGGACATCTTCGACGACTACCGGCTGATTGACTTCACGCAAAACTGCTGCCTTCATATTCCGTTCCCTCCGGTGGCGGTTGCTCGGGCGTACCCGATGGCGTGGCGGCAGGCTAACATCGGGGCCGGGGAGCGTCAACAAAGGCCGGCCGCGCCCGGGGCGTGGCCGGCGTGTCGGGAAGTCAGCGTTTGACGGTCGGGGTTGCGCCGGAATCTCACAGGCGCGGGTCAACCGGCTCGCTTTCCAGGGCGAGCACTGCGAAGGCGCACTCATGCACGCGGTAGAGCGGCTCCCGGTCAACGAACCGTTGCAGGCCCTCCAGCCCCAGGGCGAACTCGCGGAGGGCCAATGACCGCTTGGTGGCGAGGTTCCGATTACGCAGCCGTTCCAAGTTGTCGGGCAGGGTATATTCCGGGCCGTAGATGATGCGCAGGTACTCACTGCCCCGGCACTTCATGGCCGGCTGCACCAGACCGCGCCGGCCGGTGGCGACGAACTCCAACGGCTTGACGACCATGCCCTCGCCGCCGGACGCGGTCATATCTTCCCACCAGCGGATGGCGTCATCCTCGTCCGCGGAATTGAGGTTCACCGCCTTACGCGCGGTTTCGCGAAAGAGTTCTTCATCGGCCCGGCGCAGGCGGTCGGCCATGTCCAGGTGCCAGAGGTGGCCTTTGTCGGTATGCGCCGCTCCCTCGCTGGCCAATAAGTGAAAGGGCGCGAGTTGGATGTCGGCCAAGGACATTGCCGGCCAACAGTACCGGGCGTAGGCATCGCGGTAGAGGCCCGACAGGTGCAACCGCTCATCCACTCGGCCCAGGGTTTCGCCGGCGTCGATGCCGCGAGCCTCGGCCTGCCGCAACAACTCTTGCGCCGCCGCCAGACCCGTCCGCGACGCCGCGCCCACCGCTGCGTACTGCTCTTGCAGCAGTTCCTGGGCCTTCAAAGACCACGGCATGAGCTCGCAGTCCAGCAGCGTCCAGTCGGTATCCAATTCGTCCCAGAGGCCGGATGCGGCGAAAGCATTGCGGACACGCTCCAGAAGCTGCCCTTCCAGAATGGGGTCTTCAAAAAACCGGCGCCCGGTCCGGGTGTAGCAGACGCCGGCGTTCTCGCTGGCGATGCCGAATCGCCGCTCGATGGCCGCCGCGTCCCGGCCGGCCACAACGACGGCCCGCGAACCCATGTGTTTCTCTTCGCAGATTACGGAGGAGACGCCGTTGTTGCGATAGTAGCTGAACACCTCGGCGGGATGCTCCAGCAGGCCGGGGATTTTGGAGGTTTCGCATGGTGAAATCGTGGGCGGCAGGTACGCCAGCCAGCGGGGGTCGAGGGCGAAGCGGCTCATCACCTCCAGGGCCGCCGTTGCGTGTTCCTCCCGCACCGTTACGTTGCCCCGTAGCCGTGTCTCCACCACTCGTTTGCCCAGCACGTCGTCAATGTCCAGCACGTTGGCGGCCCGTGCCTCTGCCACTGCGCCCGGCTCCGCTGTCGGAACGGCAGTTCCCAAGGGCCGGACCGGGTCGTAATAAACCCGCGCCGCCGGCGCCGACACCAGTTCGTTTTCGGGATAACGCAGCGCGGTGAGCCGGCCGCCGAAGACGCAACCGGTGTCCACGTTGATGGTGCGGTTGAGCCAGGTGGGTTCGGTCACGGGGGTGTGGCCATAGACCACCCTAGCTTTGCCGCGATAGTTGGAAGCCCAGTCGGCGCGGATGGGCAGGCCCCACTCGTCCGTTTCGCCGGTCGTCTCTCCGTACAGGCAGAAGTCCCGCACTCGCGCAGAGGCCCGCCCCTGGTATTCCTCTTTCATGCCGGCGTGGGCTACCACCAGGTTGCCGTCGTCCAGGACGTAGTGGCTGATGAGGCCGTCCATGAATTCGGTGGCCTGCTGCCGGAACTCCGGCGATTCCACCTCCAGTTGCGCCAGCGATTCAGCCAGCCCGTGGGACACCTGTACGTTGCGGCCCTTGAGCTTGCGGACCAGCTTGGACTCGTGGTTGCCGGCGACGCAGAGGGCGGAACCGTCCGCCACCATGGACATCACCAGCTTCAGTACGTTGACGACGCCGGGGCCGCGGTCCACCAGGTCGCCCACGAAGACGGCTTTGCGTCCCTCCGGGTGGCTGACGGAAAAACCGTACCCTCCATTATCGTTCCCTTCAGCCGGCGACCAGCGGTATCCCAGGCGTTCCAGAAGCGCAACCAATTCGTCATAGCATCCGTGCACGTCGCCGATTACGTCGAAAGGCCCGGTCTCGCTGCGGCGGTCGGTCCACGAGGGTGTCCGCTCGATGGTGACCGCTTCCACCTCTTCAGGAGAGTTGAGCACGTACACGTAGCGAAAGCCTTCGCGTCTCAGGCCGCGTATGGAGCGGCGCAGTTGCTCCGTCTGCCGGCGCACGACTCCGGAACCAAACTGGCGGTCGGGGCGCTCCCGGTTGCGGGCCAGACAGACCGCTGTGGGCAGGTTCAGCACAATGGCGACGGGGAAGCAGTCGTGATCACGGGCCAGTTGCACCAGGTCTTTGCGGGCCTGGGGCTGGACGCTGGTGGCGTCAACCACCGTGAGGCGGCCGGCTCGCAAGCGGGTGGCGGCGATGAAGTTCAGCAGGGCGAAAGCGTCGGGAGTGGCCGCTTGGTCGTTGGGGTCGTCGGCCACCATGGCCCGGCAGGCATCGGAGGACACCACTTCGGTGGGTTTGAAGTGCCGGGCGGCAAAGGTTGACTTGCCCGACCCTGACGGGCCGACCAGCGCCACGAGGCACAGCTCCGGGATGGTCACATTCATCCGGTGAAAACTCCCAGCTGCGTCGGCGGGCCCAAGGCGGCGTCCTCAGGGCCGATGTTTTGAAAATGCACGTCGTACCCCCGGCGCTGGGCCACCCCATGAGCCCAGTTTTGGAACTCTCCCTGCGTCCACTCAAAGCGGTGGTCCTGATGCCGGAAAGCACCGGTGGGCAGGCCGGGAAAGAGCGCGTTGTACTCGGCGTTGGGTGTGGTGATGAGGACCGCGCCGGGCCGGGCCGAGCTGAATATAGCTTCCTCAAACGCTCCCAAACGCGGCGGGTCGATGTGCTCGATCACCTCCATGGCAACGGCGGCGTCATGGCCGGACAGTCGTTGATCCCGGTAGGTCAGCGATCCGTGGAGCAGGGTAACTCGCTCCCGCTGCGCGGCGGGCAGCGTTTCCAGGCGCAGGCGTTGGCTTGCCAATTCCAAAGCGCGATGGGAAACGTCGAAGCCGGTTATGGAGCGAATGGCAGGTTCCTTCAGCAGCTCGCCGATCAGCCGGCCCTCGCCGCAACCCAGGTCCAGCACTCGTGTCGCGCCGAGTTCACGGAGCGTATCAAGGACGGCCCGTATCCGCTGCTCGCCCAACCGGAGGGGGGCTTCGAGGCGCGCTTCTCCCTGCTCGTGCCGCACGGCGGCATCGTCAGGATCGGATTGGCCGGCGTCCAGCAGTTGCGCCAACGCCTGTCGCACCAGGCCGCGCTGGTGCTTCAGGTAGCGGCCGGAGATCAGTTCCTGGTGGGGATGGTCGCTCAGCCATCCCGCGCCGAAGCGCAGCAGCTTGTCAACCTCATCATCGCCCACCCAATAGTGCTTGTTATCGTCCAAAACCGGCAGCAGCACGTACAGGTGAGAGAGGAGATCCCGGAGTCGGACGACGGCTTTGAGGGTTACGCTGAAATACGGGCTGTCGCCCCATTCGGGGAAGCCGGCGTCCAGCGGATGGCCTTCAATTTCGACGCAGTAGCCCAACGGCTCGAACAACCGGCGGATGAGAGCGGCTCCTTCCCGCGACGGCAGGGTGGGTAACCGGGCTTCCAGCGGAATGGCCTGCTCCGCCAACTCCGGGCGTTCCCGGCTGTTTCCGGCCAATGCGCTGCCGAACACGGATGCGATGGCGACGCTCAGGTGGGACGACGCCACGTAAGGGCGGTCGTTGATGAAGTGATCGAGCCAGGGCGCGCCGCTGGAACCGCCCCGGAAACGCGCCCTGGCCGTTGGGTCAATATCCAGGAGCAGCGCGGCGGTGCAACGCTCGGCGTCGGCCTCGGGGTAGAAAACGTCGGCCCGACCAAAGGGAAGGGGGAAAGACTGCAACCGAGCGGGGTTTTTGTGCAGCAGATAACCGAGGTCCGTAGCAGGGTTATGCGTGGTGGTGATGGTGAGCAGCATGATGACTCAGTCGGTAGTTTGACGACGCCCGGGCTCGGGCGGGTGGGTGAACCAGTGGTAGCTGAACGCGCCCTGCACTCCCCGCACGAAGGCAAACAGCAGCAGCCCGTATATGGCCAGCCAGATCACGTCGCGGAAGCCGTCCAGAGTGATGAGACCCAGCATGATGAGAGCGAGGCGGGACACGACGAAGCCGGCAACCAGCAGGATCGCCATTGGCCGCCAGCGGCGCATCACTCCCAACGCCAGCAGCGCGATGGCGAAGCCCTCGATGCCGTAGTAGATCAGAAGTTTGGCGGGGGGTATCGCTGGGGCGGCGCCTTCCGCTTCCGATTCGGCCAGCACCGGCGCGGAGATCCAGACCATCAGCACCACCATGGTCCAGACCCACCATGCCAACCCGCCCAGCCAGGCCCAGCGCATCCAGCGACGGGCCTGCTCCGGGTTGGTCGCCATCATCCGCCCGCTCCAACCGGGCGGGCGAGCGTAATCCCGTTCTGCTGCTGCCGCCGGTTCCGGTGTTTGCTGGCCCGGCTCTTCCGGCGTCATGAAAATCTAGGCGTCTTCGTCCAGCAAGGGCAGCGTGGTCCAGGTCACCCCGTCAGGATCGGAGGACAGACCTTGCTCCCCCACCATCCGGCGCAGATCAAGCAGGGTGGCGTTGACCTCATCCGTCACCTTCTGCCACTCCGGTTCGGGCGGGAACCAGTAGGGGGAGTTGATGCGAACAACCTGGTTTTGAGCGGAGTTGTAATAGATTCCGAATCGGGCCGCTTGCTGTTGCATGATAGTCGCTCTTGGCTCGACGCCGTGCCGCGACGCCGAGCGATGGTGTGAGTTTGGAGTTGTGGATTACAGGAAAACTATCCCGGCTAATTTATGATCTGGTCAATTGCGATGGTTTCGCCCCGGCTGGGGCCGGTGGAAATGATCTGGGCCTCGCAGCCCACCAGCGCCTCGATGCGGCGCACGTAGGCCAGCGCGTTGGCCGGCAGCTGCTCGGGTCGGGTGGCGCTGGCGGTCGGTTCCTGCCAGCCGGGCATCTTTTCGTAGATGGGTTCGCAGCGTTCCAGCAAGCCGGTGTTGGCCGGGAAGCGATCCAGCTCCTTGCCATCCACCCGGTAGCCCACGCAGATTTTCACGTTGTCCATGCCATCCAGGATGTCCAGACGGGTCAACACCATGCCGGTGAAACCGTTGATCCGGTTGCTGTAACGGGCAGCCACGGCGTCGAACCAGCCGACGCGGCGCGCGCGCCCGGTGGTGGTGCCGTACTCGTGGGCTTTCTCCCGCAGGTCTTCGCCGGCCTGATCCAGCATTTCCGTGGGCATCGGGCCGCCGCCGACGCGGGTGGAATACGCCTTGAACACGCCCAGCACGCCTTTTATCGACTGCGGGTCTATACCAAGACCGGTGATGGCGCCGCCGATGGACGGAGACGATGACGTAACGTAGGGATACGAGCCGTGGTCAACGTCCAGCAGCGTACCCTGGGCGCCTTCCAGCAGCACCCGCTTGCCCTGTTCCAGCAGGTCTTGCACCAGCTGTTCGGTGGGACGAACCATCAGCCGCAGCCGCTCTCCCCACTGACGGCAAAGTTCCAGCATCTCGTCGGTGTCCACCGGCTCGCCACCGTACACTCCGGTGATGACCCGGTTTTTCATCTCTACGGCGGCTTGCACCCGGTCGGGCAGCTGCTCCGTGGTGTCCAGCAGGTCGCCCACGCGGATGCCGTCGCGGGAGACTTTGTCAACGTAGGCGGGGCCGATGCCCTGTCCGGTGGTGCCGATGGCGCCGTCGCCCCGGGCCTGCTCCTGCAACTCATCCAGCAGGATATGGTAGGGCATGATGACGTGGGCGCGGTCGCTGACGAACAACCGGCTGGTGTCGATGCTCCGTTCCTCCAGGCCCGAAATCTCCGCCAGCAGCACTTCGGGGTTCACCACGACGCCGTTGCCGATGATGCCCGTGATGCCCGGCCAGCAGATGCCCGATGGGACCAGGTGGAGCTGGAACTCGCCGCGCTCGTTGACCACCGTATGTCCGGCGTTGTTGCCGCCGGCGTAACGCACTACGCAATCGGATTGACCGGCAAGATAATCGATTACCTTGCCCTTGCCCTCGTCACCCCATTGACCCCCGATTACGGCATAAGCCGGCATTGCGCTTTGCTCCCAGATGCTCAGAAACTAACCAGAAAATCGCCCCCACAGACTTTACCCTGTGGCGGGCACTCGTCCATTCGTATGGTTGGCGACGTGCGGTTGCGCAGGAAGTATAGCAGAAACCAATATCAGGCGACAGAAGCGGTTGACATCTCATCCAGGTAGCCGCATTCGGGGAATCGTCAGAAGCAGGATTTTCAAGATTTAGAGGATTGACAAGATACGAGGAACGCAATCCTGAAAATCCACTAAATCCAGTGAATCCTGCTTCTGACGATCTCAGTCAGCCGCCGTTGAACGCCGGCATCACGTCCTCGGCGAAGCGGGAAAGCTGTTCTTTGAACACTTCGCGGGGCATTCCCATCACCGAGCCCAGATTGATTCGCTCCACGCCGGGATAGCGGGCTTCGTCCTCCTTCAGGGCGTTGATGATGTCGTCGGGGGAGCCGGCCAGCCAGGCGCCGGTTTCCACCGCGCCCTCCAGGGTGGGCAGTTCCACGCCGCGACGCAGGGACGGGTTGGCCACAGCGTCAATCTGCTCCGGCTCCAGGCGCATGAGGCCCAGGGGGGCGGCGAACTTCATGGCTTCCTCGAAGTAGGGCTTGGCCTCTTTGATCGCCTCCTCCTTGTTTTTCCCGATGAAGAAGCGGTAGCCGAAAGCGATGTCTTCGCCCAGGGCCAGTTCCCGGCCATGGCTGGCGGCAGCCTGCTGGTACATGGTCAGCCGCTCGTGGCGGGCGGGTTCGGGCGTGTTGGCCACCATGGCCTTGATGCCCATGCGGGCCATGAAGTCAACGCCCTTGGGGTTGCCGGAAACCAGGGGCTGCCAGATCTCCACGGGATTCTGAAGCGGCCGGGGCACCAGGCTCAACTTTTCCAGCGTGTAGCCCCGGTAGGGGACGCGGGCGGGAATCTGGTAGTGCTTGCCCTCGTGGGAGAAGGCTTCCTCGTTGAAAGCCTTGACCATTACCTCCACCTGCTCCTCGAACAGTTCGCGGTTGGCGTCGCCGTCGAACATGGGGGAGCCGAAGGTCTCCACCTCGCGGGAGTGATAGCCGCGTCCCACCCCGAAGATGATGCGCCCGCCGGAGAGGATGTCGGCCATGGCGAAGTCTTCGGCCAGGCGCAGGGGGTGCCACATGGGCGTGATGTTGAAGCCGCAGCCATACTTGAGCCGCTGGGTGTTGCAGGCCAGGTACAGCCCCAGCATGATGAGGTTGGGGATGCATTCGTAGCCTTCGGGCTGGAAGTGGTGCTCGGCCATCCAGAACTCGTCATAGCCGTTGGCTTCCAGGTGTTGGGATATGTCCAGCGCCCAATCGAAAGCCTCAGCCAGCCGCTCGTTGGAATACCAGCGGTCGTTGGCCGGAGTGCCTTCCAGGCCCAGATCATCGTCCACCACGTGGCCGGCGTAGGATGCGCTAAAACTTTTGAACATATTGGTCCGTCCTTTTGCGGTCAATTGGATTGGTCGGGCAGGTAGCGTTCCGTTTTAGGTGGTTTGATCCGGCAAGCACCGTTTCTGGCACCGGTAGGGGCGACCGGCCGGTCGCCCCTACAAGGTGAAACCACCTAAATTGCAACGCTACCGGTCGGGCAACAATTGTACTGCATTTCAAAGAAACATAGGGGCGACCGGCCGGTCGCCCCTACAGGGTCGCGGGTATCCGTCAGGAAAGGATTACTCGGACCAACGGACGGTCCACAGGGCGCTGGGGGACGGGCGCAAGGGGCGCGGCCGCCAGTCGTCGATGCGGGCGCTGATGGCATAGGGAGCGTCCAAGTAGCCGGGGGCGAAGTCCCAGTGGCCTTCATGGGCCTGGCGGAGGGCCTGGTAGTAGTTCTCCTCCTGGGCTTCGGGGCTGGTTGACGCCACGGCAGTCGCGATCAGCGGTTCGGCCAGCGGGTCGTAGCTGATGTAGGAACCGGCCGGGTCGCCGAAACGCCCAATCAGCTTGGAGCCGGTGTCGTAGGAGTGCTCGTTGGAGCGCACCAGGTACTGGCCGGGGATTTCTCCACCGTACTGCCGGTCCTTGATGGCGGCTTCCTCACCAACGTTGACCTTGCAGTTGAGGCCCAGGTACACGCTCCAGTCGTCGCAGACGAACTCAACAATTTGCAGCATCTTGGGCACGGTGGCGCCGGCTTCCCAGGTCCAGACGTTCCACTCGTCGCCGCCGCCGGGCATGACCGGATCCTTCAGGTTGGTCACCGCCGGCGCGGTAAGGGCGTCGGTGTTGACCTCGGGAACGTTGTAGCCGGCCTCAACAAAGAGTTCGCGGGCCTTGACGGGATCGAAGGGGAAGGGGTCCAGGGTGCCGTCGGCGCGGTATCCGATGCCGGAGGGCGCGGAGGCGGCGGTGCCGGCGATGTGGAAGATTTCGGGGCCGCCGACCAGTTCCTGGATGGCTTCCTTGTCAATGGCGTAGTCCAGGGCGTGGCGGATGCGCTTATCCTGGCACATCAACTCAGTTCCCACCGGGTCGCCGATGTAGTTGCCCTGGTCGTCCTGGGCGCGGGACTGGTCATAGCCCAGGTTCTGCGGAGCGTCCTTGCTGCAGTTCCAAGCGTTGATCCAGATGACGGTGGATTCAGGACCGAAACGGTACTGCAATCCGGACGCTTCCAGTTCCTCGCGGGAGTCCACGTCAATGGGGGAAATGTCGGCTTCGCCGCTGAGCAGCGCCGCCTTGCGGGTAGCAGCCTCGGCGACCAGGTTGATTTCCAGCGTGTCGAAGGGGTAAGGGCGCTTGTCCAGGATGAAGTGCTCGTCCCGCTTCTCATAGACAATCTGGGTGCCGGAGACGAAGTTCACCAGGTCGAAGGGGCCGGAAGCGCCGGGGTTCGGGTTGGCGATGAGGCCGTCGGAGCGGGACTGGTCATCGCTGCCCAGGCTCTCGAAGTAGGACTGCGACATGATGGCGCCGGCGGTGCCGCCGCCAACTTCGCTGACGTCGGCCATGAAGTTGAGGGTGGGCCGCACAAAGGTCATGGTGACTTCATTAGGGCCGGTGACGCGGGCGTGTCCCTCTTTCTCGCGGTCGGTGTTGTCGCCCTCATAGTCCTCGTTGGGACCGTCGGCAGCGACCAGCCGCCAGATGCGGATGCGCACCACGGAGCGGGCGCCGTCGTCCTGGATGTAGCGGAGATACCAGGCGGCGTCTTCCGCCGTTACCGGGTCGCCGTTATGAAAGACGGCGTCTTCCCGGATCGTCCAGGAAATGCTGTTGCCATCCTCGGACACCGACCAGTCGGTAGCCAGGCCGTCCTTGGTGTAGTTCAGCTCGTCGTCGGTGGTGATCAGGTGGGAGTGGAGCGGGAAGTGCCAGACGTGCTTGTCGCCGCTCTCGTACTTGGGGTCCCACACCTCGTTGCCGAAGGACTCGGTGAGCACAACGAGTTTGCGACCTTCGCCGGTCACATCAGCGGCGGGCGGCGCCTGGGTGGGCAATGGCGTGGCGGTTGCGCCAACCTGGGCCGGAGCGGCCGGCGGCGAAGTGGGCGCGGCGGATGTATCGGCGGCCGTGCTGGGGCTGCTGCTGGCCGGAGCCGGGGCTTCAGCGCCGCCGCAGGCCACGCCGACGATCATTGCGATAACAGCCGCGGGTATCAGCAGCTGATAGAACCGCAACCGCGGTAAGTGAAAAGGTCTCATGGCGTCGTGTCCCTCCTTAACGGACAGTGTTGAGTTAAAGGAGCGGGCGTAGGCCGCTCCCAGATTAGCCGGCGCATATTAGCGGCGGGGGCAGGCATTGTCAATCGGGCCACAGTCTCGGTCCACTCACCGCGCGCCCGGGTTTGGGGCGCGGTATGGGCGGTATGGTCGGAATGAGGATTTACCGGATTTGAGGATTTTCAGGGTTGGTTCGTTGGTTGGGGAGAGTGTTGCGGTGGCTTGGCTCCTTTTGGTTGGTTGGCTGGTTGTTGGGATTGGGAGGCAGGATTTTCCGCCCCTGGCGGACTTGCCAGCCCGCCAGGGGCGGATTTGGCAACACTTCGTTGTCAGCATACGGCCGGTTGGGTACGCAACTATTTTTCCCTACTTTTTCGTGTACTCAGTACGCCAGAGGCGCACCGGCGCGCGGGCACGGACAGTCCCGGTGGTCCAGCCGGCAATCATGGTGAGGTGGGTCGGGTCTAACAGAGCCTTGCCGAGTGCGACCGTTGCGATTTGGAAACTGACGGGGTTGGCCGTCGAAGTGAAATCCTGCCTTTTGAGAACGTGATGGAAACAGCTGTTTTGCCTAGACGGGTTCAGGATATATGTTCGGTCGGCGGTGGGTCAAGGGGGTGGTGTCAGTCGGTCAGGGGCGCCGCATATGAAATTGCAACCTCGTCACTCCGGCGCAAGAACAGCCGTCCCCGTGCTTGATACGGGGCCGGAGGCCATCGGCTAAACAGTGAACGAATCTGAAACATGGCTAACGAATTCGCACACTGGATTCCGGCTTTCGCCGGAGTATCCGTGTTGGGTGTCAAGGGTTTTCAGGTGGCGGGGGCGTATTGGGCGACCCAGGGCGTGCCCCGACGGGCCACGGCGTTCAGTTGCAGCAGCAGCTTCCGCATCACCGCCACCAGGGCCGCTTTCTTGGCCTTGCCGCGCTGACACAAGCCTTGATAAAAGGGGCTCAGGTCCGGATGGTATCGCGCCGCCGACTGGGACGCCATGTAGAGTACCCGACGCACCGTTCCCCGGCCGCCGCGGATGCGCCGCTGACCCCGTTGCCGTCCGCTGTCTTTGGCCCAGGGGGCCAGCCCGCTCAACGCGGTCAGGGCGCCGCCGTCCAGTTGGCCCAGTTCGGGGAGTTCCGCCACCAGGGTGGCCGCGGTCAAGAGGCCGATGCCGGGCACGCTCCGGTACAGCTCGGCCTGCTGGGACAGTGTTGGGCTGGCCGACCGCAGGGCCTGGTAATCGGTGTCCAGCTGGGAGATCTCAGCGTCCAGCCAGGCGATGTGGCGTCGGGTGGAGGCCGCCGTTTTGGAGGACAGCCCCTTGTCCAGGCGGTTGCGTTCCTGCACCCGCTGTCGGACCAGTTGTTCCCGGCGCCGCAGCAGGTCCCGCAACTCGGCCCGGACCGGTTCGTCTTCCCCTTGGGGAAGTTCGGGGCCGTCAAAGGCGGCGCCGTAGCGGGCCAGGACTTGGGCGTCCAGCCGGTCGGTCTTGGCCAACAGTCCACAGGCCTGGGCGTAGGCCCGTACTCGGTTGGGGTGGGCCCGGCAGGCGGGCAACCCGGCCGCGGTCAGGGCTTGAGCCAGGGGCCGTTCGTAGCCGCCGGTGGGTTCGTACACCACCCGCGCGATGTCCCGGTCTGCCAGCCAGGCCAGCAGAGCGCCGATGCCCGGCGCGGTGTTGGGGAAGCGTCGCGGCGCGCCGGCCGCCACCGACACGTCCAGATGGGCTTTGCTCACGTCGATGCCGACTATGTGGGTCATTGCAGCCTCCGGTCACTGGGGCGATAATGGGCGCGGCAACCGTCCTCCCTCCACACTTGCGATGCGGGCCTCGGGTCCCAGGTATCCGTTCGGAGCTGGCGGTTGCGCATTGGCCTGAGGGGTGTCCTACTCCGGCGCGGCGCCGCCGGGCGTTAGCCCAGCCCGCCCAATGACGGACGACGCGCCCCTCAGCCTCCCCCATAGATTGGCCAATCTATGGGGCATACGCAACATACAAATGACGGTAGAGGGAACTGAGCGGTAGGGGCTGGGATGACGGGCTTCCAACCGGCCGTGCGATAGCTCTAGTCAGTGCGTTGACAGGGTGGCCGCTGACCCGTAGCCTTGTTGTCCGAACTAGCGTCGGTCGGCCAGAGCCAGGCCGCGTTTTCATATTGGAGTGTCAGCGATGAAATTCGGCATTATGGCGATGCCCCAGCACCCGGCCACCGATTCGGCTACCCAACGGTTCCACGAGACGGTGGAATTGACCAAGCTGGCCCGGGACGCCGGGTTCAGTTCCATTGCCTGCGGGCAGCACTTTCTCTCGCCGCCGTACCAGAACCTGCAGAGCATACCGCTGCTGGCCCGGCTGGCCGCCGATTCCGGCGATATGCAGTTGGTGCTGTCCATCCTGCTGTTGCCCCTGTACTCGCCGGCAGACGTGGCCGAAACGGTGGCAACGCTGGACGTCATCAGCGAGGGGCGCGTGGTGCTGGGCGTGGGCCTGGGCTACCGGGACATTGAGTACCAGGCGTTCAACGTGGAACGCCGGCACCGGGTGGGCCGGTTCCTGGAATGCCTGGAGCTGGTGCAGCGGCTGTGGACGGAAGACGAGGTAACTTTCCACGGGAGACACTTCAACCTGGACAACGCCACCTGCGCCATCCGGCCGGTGCAGGAGCCGCACCCGCCCGTCTGGGTGGCGGCCAACTTTGATACCGTGGTTCGTCGCGCCGGGGAGCTGGGGCTGCCCTGGTTCGTGAACCCTCACGCCACGCTGGAGACGCTGGAACGGCAGACCGCCATATACAAGGAAGGTCTGGCGGCCGGCGGCAAGGAGATGCCGCCGGAAATGCCCATTATCAAGGAGATGCACATTGCCCCCACCCACGAGGAGGCGGTGCGCAACGCCCAGCCTTACATGGAGGCCAAGTACCAGGCTTATGCCGATTGGGGCCAGGACAAGGCGCTGCCGGGCGAGGAGGACTTCCGCATACCCTTCGAGGAGCTGGCGCGGGACCGCTTCATCCTGGGCAGCAGCGAGGAGGTCATCCAGCAGATTGAGGACCACCACCAGCGGGTCGGCGCCAACCACTTCATGTTCCGCATCTGGTATCCCGGCATGGACGCGCGCATGGCCATGCGGGTGGTGGAGCAGATGGGCGACAGCGTCATTCCCTATTTCGAGAGCCGGTACGAGGGCGAGGCGCAGAGTGAGTGATAAACCCTCCACGCTATTAGACTTGATCGGCCCACCAGGGTGGGCCGATCTTGCAGTTTTGAGGCTCAAAAGCAGCACCGTTACTCTGCTTGCAAGTGTTTGACTGGGATCAGGTAGCAATGGACGCCGACGGCCGCCGCGTTTCGGAGCCGGCCATCGGCAATATCCACTCCGGCTACCACACCCACCGCGGGCAATCCGGTGAACTCATATAGATAGTCGGCGTTGCGCTTGGCCCGTTCGATGTCTCTGTTGTTAACGGTGAACGAAGCCTCTACGGCGATGTACGCCGGATAACCTTTGGCGTCCTTCACCAGCATGATGAGGTCGGCATCACGAAAACTGCGTACGTCGTTGGCCGGCTTGCCGCTGTCCCGTGCGATTTTGGAGAACCCGATGAGTTCCTCTCGCGGCAATTGGATGATCATTTCGTAGCTCAAATCGTCCGCGATCAGGCTGGCGCTGCGTTGGGCGGCATTCGCGGCGTGCGCGCCTTTCAGGTAACCCAAATCCCGGTCTATTCTGGCGAAACGTTCAGCCGTCGCGGCATCAGTCTCCGCTTGCTGCTCGGCAAGTTGCGCGACTGTTGCACTAGTCTCCGCTTGCTGCTCGGCAAGTTGCGCGACTGTTGCACTAGTCTCCGCTTGCCGCTCGGCAAGTTGCGAGATCGCGGCATCAGTCTGCACTTGCCGCTCGGCAAGTTGCGCGACCGTAGCGTTAGTCTCCGCTTGCTGCTCGGCAAGTTGCGCGACCGTAGCGTTAGTCTCCGCTTGCCGCTCGGCAAGTTGCGAGATCGCGGCATCAGTCTGCGCTTGCCGCTCGGCAAGTTGCGCGACCGCTGTAACAACCGCATCTATCCTGCTGTCGATGTCAACCCTTTCCGGCGTCGGGTTGCCCGCAGGTCGTTCTTCGTCGTCTGGCATAATCACACCGAATGCTCTGAACAGGTATCAATCTGCTGAGCTCAGTATATCAGGCTGCGCGCGAAAACTTCGTGCCGGCGTTGCGCCCACGACGACCATCTGCGAAAATGATTCAACGCCATTGCGGGCCGCTACGCCGGCCTCTGCTTCCGGGCCAATGCCAGTGACTACCCAACGGACCAACCCCATTCGCGTCCTCGTCGCCAAGCCGGGATTGGATGGGCATGACCGGGGTGCCAAGGTTATCGCCCGCGCCCTGCGCGACGCCGGCATGGAGGTCATCTACACCGGCATACGGCAGACGCCGCAGATGGTGGTGCAGGCCGCCGCCCAGGAAGACGTATCCGTCCTGGGCTTGAGCATTCTTTCCGGGGCGCATATGGAACTGATGCCCGAAGTAATGCGGTTGCTGGGGGAGCAGGGCATGGACGACGTGCTGGTGGTGCTCGGCGGCATCGTTCCGGAGGAAGACCGGGAACCGCTGGCTAACATGGGCGTATCGGCGGTTTTCGGCCCCGGAACTTCCACCAACGATATTATCGAATACATCAATACGAGCGTATCCGACGGTTAAAAATCGCCGGCCCCCGGCCAGCGCCTCCAACGTCGTCGGAACGCCGAGTCTTGGGGTGGCAGTCGCAAAAATTGCCTAAAACCGCGCAATGGCGTTTCCGGGTTGCCTTGCGGTTATTTTGACCCAGGACTATAATTTACGGCGCAAATCGGCCACCTTCCGCCGCCGAGGGCCAGTTCAGCCATGAATTATAATGTGTCGCAGTTGCTGAAAGAACCCATCGGCTCCCAACGCCAGTTCAGCATTGCGGAGGCCGTGAACGATGCTGAGCAATTCATGAATCACGTTACCGGCGACGTCAAATTTGTTCGCACGCATCAAGGCATCTGGGTACAGGCTGACTTGACGGTACGGATTTCCCAGGACTGTAGCCGTTGCCTTGCCGATTTCCACCGGAGTTTGGAGCTGGAGCTGGACGAAGAGTATTTCCCCGAAGTTGACGTCAGAACGGGTCGCCGTTTGCTCCCTCCCGACGATTGGGAGGGTCTTTACATTAGCGTCGATCACGTCCTGGATCTGGCCGAGGCCACCCGCCAGTCCGCCTTGGCCACACTGCCGATGAAACCGCTCTGCAAACCCAACTGCGTGGGAATCTGCGACCGTTGCGGCGTCGACCGCAATGTAGCCGAGTGCGATTGTTATGCCCGGGACATTGATCCCAGATGGGCTGCCCTACGCGCATTGATCACAGAACCGCAAACCTGAAACAAAGGACGCCGGCCCGACGGCCCCTTTCCCGGCGCATGGTCCGGGATGCCCGACGCGCCGACGATGGTATTGAAAATGGGCGCACTGCCGAACAAGAAATTGACCCGAGCCCGCAAGGGGCGCCGCCTGTCGTCTCCGGCCTACCGGCTGCGGACAATGCACCCGGCGCGCTGTCCGCGCTGCCGGGCCGCCAAGCGACCCCATGCCGCCTGCCCGGAATGTGGATACTACCGTGGACGCGCCGTCGCCGTATGACGGCGGAAAACTTTTCGGGGAACCCCTCCCTACCCTACCTTTAACCCCGACACTCAGTTATGGCTATCTTGCCAGGAGATGTGGTGAGTATGTCTGACATCGCGCGAGCTCCCGTGTATTCGTACATCTTTCCGGGCCAGGGCGCCCAGAAAGTGGGCATGGGCCGCGACCTCTGCGAAGCCTCTGCCGCCGCCCGCGACGTGTTCGCGGAAGCGGACGACAGCCTGGGCATCAACCTTTCCCGGATCATGTTCGAAGGCCCGGCCGACGAACTGATGGACACGGCCCACGCCCAGCCGGCCATCATGGCCGTCAGCATCGCCATCTGGCGCGCCTGGCAGGAATTTCTGGGCAACCAGGCCCCCCGACCCGCCGCCGTGGCCGGCCACAGCCTCGGCGAGTACACCTCCATGGTGGTCGGCGGCGTCATGGAGTTCAGGGATGGTATTCGTCTCGTCCGCGAGCGGGGCCGGCTGATGCACGAAGCATCCGAAGCCCGCCCCGGCTCCATGGCCGCCATCATCGGCCTGGATGAGTACACCGTGGCCCAGGTAGCCCAGGACGCCGGCGTTGAAATGGCCAACATCAACTCCGATGACCAGATCGTCGTTAGCGGGGACAAAATGGCTCTCGCCCGCGCCATGGATCTGGCCTCGGCCCGGGGCGCGAAGAAGGTCGTCCCCCTGGCCGTCAGCGGCGCGTTCCATTCTCGCCTGATGGAACTGGCCCAGGAGGGACTGACCGATGCCATTGACAACATCGCGCTGCAGGACCCGACGTTCCCGGTGATCGCCAACTCGACGGGTACTGCCATCGTCAACTCCGAACAGGCTCGGCAGGAACTCCTCACCGGCCTCTGCAACTGCGTAATGTGGAAACATTCCGTGCGTTTCATGGTTGACGCCGGCGTGAACCGTTTTGTCGAATTCGGCCCGGCCCGCGTCCTGTCCAGCCTGGTCCGTCGCATCGACCCCGGCGTGGAGGCCATGACCCTGTCCGACCCGCAAACCATCCGCAAAGGGGCCGCCGACGCATCGTAATCCCCGGCGGTTCCGGCGTATTGATTAACGCTACGGCGCCAAGGTCGGCTCACGTTGTATCCTCGTCCGGCGACACTGCGATATGGCTGCCCGACCTCGCAATCGCCGCCGGCGCAAAGGCCCGGTGGGCAGGCAGGCCCGCATTCTGACGCTCCAATACCTCTACGCCCATGACATACACGGTTCCGGCGAAACCGACGATTTTCTTGACTGGCTCTGCGAAGAATTCCCGATGGAGCAGTCGGCCCGACGCAGCGCTGCCGTCATGATCGCCGCCATCGCCGCCGATGCCGTCAACCTGGACAATTTCATACAACGGTATGCTCCGGCCCGGCCGGTGAATCTGCTGGCCGTCGTTGACCGCAACATATTGCGTGTGGCAATCTATGAGTTGACCTATCGGGAGCAACTACCGCGCAACGTGGTGGTCAACGAAGCCGTCGAGCTGGCCTCAATGTTCGGCAGCGAAAGCAGCGCCCGTTTCGTCAACGGTGTCCTCGGTTCGGTGTTGAATGATCTGCCCCAATTGTCGGACAACGACGTTGGATAAAGCCGTCGCCACCGCTTACACTGCAAAAACCCGGCTTGTTTCAAGCCACCTTTTCACGGAGATGAACCTGTGAGCACCGTCCTTGAACGCATTACCGATATTGTAGTTGACAAACTCGGCGTGGAAGCCGACGAAGTCAACGAAAACTCTTCCTTCCAGGACGACCTGGGCGCTGATTCCCTGGACCTGGTGGAACTCATCATGGCGTTCGAGGAGGAGTTCAGCACCGACGACAACACCATCGAAATACCGGACGAGGACGCCGGCGAAATACACACCATCGCCGATGCCGTCAGCTATCTCAAGGACAAGGGCGTGACCGACGAATAAGATCCGGCGACGACCTCACGCCGCACCCTCCTGTACGAATGTTGCCCGGCCATGGATACTCTTGCCGACCTGGCCCGCCGGGTGAGCGTCTGCACCGACTGCCCGCTGCATACCGGGCGCACCAACGCCGTTCCGGGCGAGGGGCCACCCGACGCCGAGATACTCTTCATTGGTGAGGGTCCCGGGTTCCACGAGGACCGGCAGGGCCGGCCTTTCGTGGGTCCCGCCGGCAATTTCCTAGAAGATTTGCTCCAGTCCATCGGCATGACCCGCGAGCAGGTATTTATAGCCAATATGGTCAAGTGCCGTCCTCCGGACAACCGGGATCCCACTCCGGGAGAAATATCCGCTTGCGCCAAATATCTGGACCGCCAGATCGAGCTTCTAAACCCCTTGCTCATCGTAACCCTGGGCCGATTTTCCATGGCCAAGTTCCTGCCGGGGCAGGGCATCAGCCGGGTTCGGGGGCGGCTGCGCTCCGTGAACGGTCGCCACGTTCTGCCCATCATGCACCCCGCCGCCGGCCTGCGCCGCCAGGAGATGCGCGCCGCCATCGAGGAGGATTTCGCCAAAATCCCCGGCCTGCTGGACGTGCTGCGGATGGAGGCCGATCCGCCTTCCCATGCTGGCGGTATGGCCGAAGAGCCAGCGACGTATGAAACCCAACCGCCGGCGGAATCTCCCTCGTTCTGGGACCTTCCCTCCCCGGATGCTCCGGAAGCCGAGCCCGGGGACTCTCCTCCGTCTTCGCCGCCGCCGCCTCCCGGCCAGCAGCGCCTCTTCTGATTGGAAATCGTCAGAAGCAGGATTTTCGGGATTATGAGGATGAACAGGATTGGGAGACGCCGGTAGCGAGTAACCTTTCCATCCTGATTATCCTACCAATCCGGTAAATCCTGCTTCTGACCGTTCCTTGCCACTGAGTAAGTACGTATAACCTGAGTGACAGCTTTGACTGCATCCCCGAATACTTCTACGCCTCCCTTGCGCATCCTGCCCCTGGGCGGGTTGGGCGAAATCGGCAAAAACATGATGGCGCTGGAATGCGGCGACGACATCATCGTCGTCGATTGCGGGATACAGTTTCCCACCGAGGATATGCCGGGCGTTGACCTCATCATTCCCGACGTGTCCTACCTGGTCGCCCAATCCAATCGCGTCCGCGGCATTCTGATTACCCACGGCCACGAGGACCACATCGGCGCACTGCCCCACGTGCTGCCGGATCTGGACGTGCCCGTGTACGCGCCGCGATTGGCCCACGGCCTGATCACCGTCAAACTCAACGAGCGCCGTCGCACCCGGGACACCGTGGTCCACGCCATTGAGCCGGAACAGCCGGTCAGCTTCGGCGAGAACTTCCGCGCCACCTGGTTCCGGGTCTGCCACAGCATTCCCGACGCCATGGGCATCTGCATCGACACCCCCTGGGGCGCCGTGATTCACACCGGCGATTTCAAGATCGACCACACGCCGGTGGACGGGCACACCATCGACCTGCCCGCCCTGGCCGAGCGGGGCGCCAACGGCGTACTGCTGCTTCTGTCAGACTCCACCTACGCCGAATTGCCCGGCTATACCCCCTCCGAGCAGACCATGAGCGCCGCCCTGGACCATGCCATTGGCGACGCTCCCGGGCGTGTCATCATCGCTACCTTCGCTTCTCTCATCAGCCGCATCCAGCAGGTAGTCACCGCCGCCGAGAAGCACGGGCGACACGTCGCCTTCGTGGGCCGGAGCATGGTTGCCAACGTGCAAATGGCTACGGAGATGGGCTACCTGGACGCCCTGCCCGGAACCATCATCCCGGTGCGGGACGCCGGCGAACTGCCGCTGGATCGCGTCGTCCTGATGACCACGGGCAGCCAGGGTGAACCAACCTCGGCGCTGGTGCGCATCGCCAAGGAAGAGAGCCGGGACGTGACGCTCATTGAGGGAGACACGGTAATCATCTCGGCCACGCCGATACCCGGAAACGAGCGGGCCGTCAGCCAGACCATCGACAACCTGCTCCGCCAGGGCGCGCACGTGCTCTATGACCGCATCGCGCCGGTTCACGTCCATGGCCACGCCAGCCAGGAAGAGTTGAAGCTGATGCTCAACATCACCCGGCCCCGGTACTTCGTGCCCGTCCACGGCGAGTACCGTCACCTGCGCGCTCACGCCCAGCTGGCCTGGGAGCTGGGGGCGGCCCCGGACGGCATCTTCGTGCTGGAGGACGGCGACATCCTACAGTTTGACCACGACGGCGCCCGAATTGCAGGTTCCATTCCCGCCGGCCCCATCTATCTGGATGGCCCGACCGTCATGGACACCGACACCGTGGTGCTGCGCGAACGCCGCTCCCTGGCCCGGGACGGCGTGGTCATCGTCTGCGCCGCCGTGGACGCTTACGGCGAGCTGGTCGGCTCGGTGCAGGTGGCCGCCAGCGGGTTCATGGATCCCGGCGATACCGTGGACACCTTCCGGCGGCTGGCCGAGGCCGTGGAGATGGGCGTAGCCGGCGACCTGCCCCCCGACAACCGGGAACTGGCCCAGGCAAATATCCGAAAAGTCGCGCGGCAATTCCTACGCAATGATTTGAACAAACGGCCTATGATTATCCCGGTAATTCTGGATACGTGACGGCACGCCGACCGGTTGCAGAAGCGCTGATTGCGCATTTCCGCCGCTTTGCAGCGGCGGTTTCGCTATCTGCCAAGTGGCGCGCCTCGGCAGAGGAGACTTGCCATGTCTGCGGCTACCTTTACCGGCGACCCCGGCTCATCCTCCGAATCCCTGCTCGCCTTCGACGGGATCAATTGGCTGCGGGCCGGCATCTCGGTCAGCATCCTGATGCTGGCTTGCGTGGTGGGCGGCATCGTATTCCTGGTGATGCCGTCGGCCCAGGATTGGGCGATGTACACCCTCGGCATCGGTTGGGCGCCTGTGGGCGCGTTTGCCGCGGCCACGTTTCTGCTTTTGGTCAACCGGCCTTCCCTGTTGATTCGCCGATGGCGGTTGTGGCCGGTGGGAGCAATCGCCGCCGCGATGGCCGTCGTCGCCCTGTCCCTGGTGCAGGGCCAGAGCGGCGCTTTCTACACTTATGGATTGGCCGGAGAGTGGGGCTACCTGGTCACCGCCGGCAGTCCGGGCCTGGCCATCGTGGAATTGCTGGCGGCTCTGGTATTGATCAGCCTGCTGGCGATCCCAAGAGCGGCCCGCGGGTACGGGCTGGGACTGCGGTACGCCGCTATCAGCGTTTGCAACGCGCTGATCTTCCTGGGTCTGGGAGTGTACAAGCTGGGGGCCTGGTCCACGGCGGCGATGGCGGTCGTGGCACGCCCCATTGGGTCACGCATCGGCGCTCGCCGCCGGGACGATGAGGTCCCGGAGAGGCCGCCCGCGTACCCCGATCTGGTTCCGGACGTTCCGGAAGCGCCCCCGGAGCCCCGGCCGGATCCAGTGACGATGCCCAATATCTCCCGCTCCAGCGGCTGGCAGTTGCCGCCTTTGGAAACCCTGGCCCCACCGGAACCGCACCAAATTGACGGCAACGCCGTCGCCGCCATGTCCGACGACATCAAGGACGCCCTGGCCGAGCACGGCGTCTATGTCGATGTTGAGGACGTCAAGGCCGGCCCCCGGGTCATCCGGTTCGGCCTGGTGCCCGGCTACGTGCCGCCCCGGTTGGACAAGAATGGCGAACCGGCCAAGCAGCGGCCCAGCCGCGTCCGGGTGGGCGACATCGCCAAGCGGCAGAAGGACCTGGCGCTGGCCCTGAAAAGCCCATACATCCGCATCATCGAGACCCCGGAACCCGGCGAGGGCCTGGTGGGGCTGGAAGTGCCCAACCCCTCGCCCGGCAAGGTGCTGATGCGATCCATCGTGGAGGAAACGGAGTTCAGCAAAATCGTCCAGAAGGGCGGCCTGGCCTTTGCCCTGGGCCAGGACGCCGGCGGGCAGTCCCTGGCGTTGGACCTGGCCGCCATGCCACACCTGCTTATCGCCGGCGCCACCGGCTCCGGCAAGAGCGTCTGCATCAACTCGCTGGTGGCGTCCCTGCTGATGACGCGCCCGCCCGACGAACTGCGGATGATCATGGTTGACCCCAAGCGGGTGGAGCTGACGCCGTTCAACGGCATCCCTCACCTGGTCATGCCCGTCATCGTGGAACCCGACGAGGTGCAGCCGGCCCTGCGCGGTCTGATCAACGAGATGACCCGCCGGTACAAGTTGATGGAAGAGGCTGGCGTGCGCAACATCGCCGGCTATAATTCCAAAGCTGGCGGCGCCGGGGCCAAAGCCGTGGAACCGATGCCCTTCCTGGTGCTTATCGTGGACGAGTTGGCCGACCTGATGATGACCGGCGGCCTGGAGGTCGAGCAGCAGTTGGTACGTCTGGCCCAGCTGGGCCGCGCCGCCGGCATCCACATGGTGCTGGCGACGCAGCGCCCGTCGGTCAAGGTGGTAACCGGGCTGCTCAAGGCCAACGTGCCGGCCCGCGTCGCCTTCGCGGTGGCCTCCCAGGTCGATTCCCGGGTGATACTGGACGGAGCCGGCGCCGAGACCCTCATGGGCAAGGGCGACCTGCTGCTGCTGAACAACGACTTCCCCAAGGCCCGGCGAGGCCAGGGCACCCTGGTGTACGACGACGAGATGGACCGCCTGGTTAACTACTGGCGCGACCAGACCGGGCCGCCGCTGCCGCCCATCAACCTTGACGACGACGAGGACGACGCTCCCTTCGACCCGGACGAGCCGGAGCGGCCGGACGACCTCTATCCGGGCGACATACTGGAGCAGGCCCGGGACCTGGCCCTGCGCAACCCGCGGCTGACTTCCGCCATGCTGGAACGCCGTTTCAAAGTCCGCAAGTCCATGGCCGACGAGCTGATCGACGAACTGCGGGGCGAGGGTCTGGTGATCGGCAGTTGACATTCATTCCCATAAAACAACTCCCTGGTTCGGGCTTTTCTCCTTTGGTTGGTGATTGGTTTGGTTTGCTTCGGGTTCGGGGGTTCAGGTTGTCGGCGCTACGGCCAGAGAGCGTTTTTTGCGAATTGATGTCCTAGGATTGCGCGTGCTGACAGTTCTTCATGTATGAACCACCCTCGCGCAGCGGTGGTAACACCCGCCGTACTGGTCTATGCGGTACCGGGGATATTACCGGCCTTTGCGATAGCCAGCGGTGCAGAAAGATCCGACGTGCTGTCCGCCACAGGCGCATCTGCGACCGTGTACGGTAGCAGCGGTTGGCCGTGATACCTGAACCCTGTGAACCCGATATTCAGATGTGGTGCAGGCAGGTAGGCCGTGGCCTTTGGCCGGCTGCCTTACACGTAGGTACAGTGTAGAGAACTGATGTGCGGTTGCGCAAGGGGCGGTTGTCACTCACGCGTACCCACTTTCCGGGGGCGGAATGTCAGAAGCAGGATTTCCCGGATTTGACGGATTATCAGGATTGAGATCATCCGACGGCAGCGTCGCACCCAATCCGGTACATCCTATAAATCCGGTAAATCCTGCTTCTGACAAGCTACCAAAATGGCTCACGCGTACCCAGTTTGTCATCGCGAGGAGCGAAGTCCGCCGCTGGCGGATGGCGATCTCGTTCCAAGAGCGACGTTCGTTACCGCGACGAGATTGCCGCGCTGCGCTCGCAATGACAGTTTGGGGAAAGTGGGTACGCGTGAGGCGGTTGTCATCGGGCCAGGGTTTGCGCAAAACTATGGTCAGAAGCAGGATTTCCAGGATTTGACGGATTATCAGGATTGAGATCATCCGACGGCAGCGTCGCACCCAATCCGGCACATCCCATAAATCCGGTAAATCTTGCTTCTGACAAGCTACCAAAATGGCGCACGCGTACCCAGTTTGTCATCGCGAGGAGCGAAGTCCGCCGCTGGCGGATGGCGATCTCGTTCCAAGAGCGACGTTCGTTACCTCGACGAGATTGCCGCGCTGCGCTCGCAATGACAGTTTGGGGAAAGTGGGTACGCGTGAGGCGGTTGTCATCGGGCCAGGGTTTGCGCAAAACTATGGTCAGAATCAGGATTTACCGGATTTTTGAGACTTTCAGGATTGGGGGCGCCGGGGCAACCCTTGTGGTTGCCCCGACAAGGTGCCGGGGGTGAGGTGATGGGTATCACCCCATAGCGTCCTTCAGGCGGCGGATGGCGTCGATGTGGGCGTCGGGCGAGGTGGCACCGCGCAGGCCGGCGGCCATGTGGGTCGCGCCGATTTCTTCCCACGATTTCAGCTCGGTGAGCCAGTCCTCCGGGTTGTTGTCGGCGGTGATGGTGATGCGGCCCTCGAAGCCGACATCCGACGGGGCGCGGCCGGCGGCCTCGGCCTGGGTCCGGATGCGGCCCAGGATGGCCTGGCCGCCGGAGTCGGGGGCGAACATGGGGAAGTAGCCGTCGGCCAGGCGTCCGATGCGCCGGATGGCGGCGTTGGGCGGCGTGGGCGACGTGCTGCGGCCGGCGCCAATCCAGATGGGGATGGGGCGCTGCACCGGCAGCGGGTTGATGCCGGCGTGGGTGATGTCGTGGTACTTGCCGTGGTAGTCGATGACTTCCTCCGTCCACAGCTGGCGCAGCACCTCAATCTGCTCGTCGCAACGGCTGCCCCGGGTGGCGAAATCGACGCCCAGCGCCTCGTACTCCACCGAGTTCCAGCCCACGCCGATGCCCAGGCGCAGCCGTCCGCCGGAGAGCAGGTCCACCTCGGCGGCCTGCTTGGCCACCAGGGCGGTCTGGCGTTGGGGCAGGATCAGGATGCCGGTGGTCAGGCCGATGGTCTTGGTGACGGCGGCCAGGTAGGCCATCAGGGTAAAAGGCTCGTGAATGTAGGACTCGTGGGTGTAGGGAAAATGGGGCACCTCCGGATGCTGCTCCGGCACCGCGCCGAGGACGTGGTCGAGGATGCGGACGTGGGAATAGCCCAGATCCTCGGCGGCCTGGATGTAATCGCGCAACGCGCCAAAGTCGTCGCCGATTTCTACGATGGGGACTGAAACGCCTATTTCCATGGTGAACCTCCCTGGATATGATATGCAAAAGCCCCGCCATCGGAGCGATGGTCGGGGCCATTATAGCGGGTGGAGAGGGGGCGGGTAGGCGGGGGCTGCTACTTACCAGAGGCTTTTCATTCCCAGCGTGATTGTCAGAAGCAGGATTTCCAGGATTATGGGATTAGCAGGATTGGAGCGTATCGTGAATGCGGCAAATGAGGACTAATCAAAGCAGCCCAAGTATTGCAAAGCGTCTTCAATCCCATCGGGGTTAAAGTCCGAACCCAGGATTAGCTCCTCTCCCTGCCACAACGTAGCGTACGCTAATTTCTCTGATGGTGAGGATTCAGCAGCGCGGCGCAGCAGGAGTAGTGGGCATTGGAGTCCAGGTAGGGAATGGCGTGTAAGTCGGCAACGGATGAGCCATGGTGCAGGACAGGCTGATTATGGCGACGGCTATTGCCAATAGCAGTGACGGCAGGGCTTGCGTGTTCATGCCTACGCCTTTCTCTATGCTATGCCTGTTGTGGCCGTTCACTCCCGGAGTATATGACGCATCCGGTTACCCCGCTGATACCGGCGGGCTTATCAACTGCGGCGTCACCTCGTGAATCTCGTATTTCCAGCCGTCGCGCTCGCATTCGGCCGCCAGCTCCGCTAACTTGGCCTTGCCGATCTCGCGCAGCTCTGCCTGGCGCGCCGGGTCATCCTCGCCGGGCAATGGATACATCCGGCACATGGCCATGGCGTCGGCAATCATCGCCAGCGCGTCCGGCTGGTCAACGCCTTGTGAGACGGCGCCGGGGATGCCGGGGCAGATTGCCGCGTAGCCGACGCCGGAGTAGATGAGGATGACTTCGTAAAGGTCGTTGCTATTATCAGCAGTCGGCATAGTTTCACCTCAGTAAAGCTCTTCAAACTGCTCGCGGGACAGCCCGGCCTGACGAATCAGTCCAGCCATGGTGTAGGCGTTGATGGGGTTATGGCGAGGAATTTTCAGCTGGGTTGTCCCGTCAGACATTATGATATGGCCGCTTTCTCGCACAACTCGGTAGCCGATTTTTCCAAACGCCGCCACCACTCGCCGGTGGTTCTTGCCAGGCACTCCGGGCATAGTCACCCCCCATAATACGGCGCCGGCCGAACCACCGCCGTTGCGGTGGGGCATCCGGTAGCCACTATTTCCGCATACAAGCCGCCCAGCCATTCTTCAGCACTCCGATTGACCGGCGTGACGCCGTCCACCAACGCCTCGTAAATGGCATCGGCAATCATGTCCAGCGCGTCTTGCGGGTCGCGCCCCGCGCTGACCACGTCCATGGACGGGCAGAAAACCGCCCACGGAGTGCCTGGGCTGTCGCCGCTGGTGTCGCAAACCAGCAGGACTTCGTATCCATATTCCACCGGCGCATTGCCAGCCCACTCTGCCACTAAGGATTCGTCCGCACGAGTCAGCAGAGCCATCGCCATAATCTCACCTCTCTTTTGTTGGATGATAGTAGCATCCGCCGTCGTCAAATCATAAAGTTCATTTCCCCCACGATGCGCTCCCCCAACGCCCGGTCGCCGGAGATTGCCACCGACTCGGCGGCCAGCGCCTGTTCCGCGGTCCACCGGCCGGTGCCCAGGGCGTTGAACGGCTCCAGGCCCATGGTCAAGCGTACCGTCGGAGAGGATGGCGCGGCGTCCATGCGGTGGGCGCGGCCGGCGTCCATGTTCAGGGCGATGGTTCCGCCTACGTCGCCGGTGATCTCGAACACCACGGTGGCGCCGTCGTCGGGCCGGACCTTGCGGCCCACCACGAAGGGCATGGCCATCTCGGTGCGCCCGTAGGCGTGCTGGGCCACGGGGCCGCTGAGGTGGCCGGGGATGCCCAGGGCGCGGCGCATATCCTGCTCGTGTACCCAGGCGTCGTAGATGCGGATGGCCAGCAGGTCGGTGTAGGGGCCGCTGCCCAAGGGGTTGGGGGTTTCGGCGGCGAAGTCGGCCTCGGTCATGGCGCGCAGCACGTTCAACCGCTCGGCGGTGATTTCGCGGAACTCGGTTAGCACGTCCGCGCCGCTGAATTGGCGGCGGTAGTCCACCAGCACCTCGTTGCTCTGGCCGACTTCATTCTGCACGTGGGAGGTGTCCGCCGGCTCGTGGGCCGGGGCGGGACGGCCCAGCAGCCGGCACTCGCTGCCCACCAGGTGGGATACCTGGTCCTGCACCGACCAGCCGGGGCATTCGGTGGGCAGCGCCCATTGTTCGGGGGAGAGGTCGGCGCAGAGGGTGGCGATGGATTGCCACACGGTTTCCATCAGGTCAACCATTTGCTGGGACATATTTCGATACTCCACAAGAATTTCGACTTCCGTGATAATTGTCAGAAGCAGGATTTACCAGATTTTAAGATTCCCAGGATAAATGCTCATCCTGAGCATCCTGTTTCTGACGAAAAACGATAAGTTTAAGGCCGCACCCAGCGGCATTCCGGCAGATGGCCGCGATAACCGCGGTCGGGGCAGGTGCAGGCGATGTCGTCCCGCCGGCGGTAGCCCAGCGACTCCAGCCAGCCGTCGAAGCCGGGGTAGAACCCGTAGCCGTCATCAATGGAACGGTAGCCGGCCCGCAGGGCGGCCAGGATTTCGTCGGGGTCGGGAACCGCCGGCGGTATGGTGGTTCCGGCATCGCCGGTCAACGCATTCGCCATGGGCTAATCGGACACCAGTTCCAGCACGTCCTGGGCGAAGACCATGTCCTCCTCGCCCACCTGGGCCGGGTCTTCCGGGCTGGTCAGGTAGCGCACGAACAGCCACACGCCGTCTTTGGGGTTGGACACCACTTCGGCGGTGGCTTCGCCGTAGAGCCGTATCTTCTGGCCCGGCTCGACTTCAAACAGGTTCACTATGTCTGCCATTGCTCGTTTCCTGGCGCGTTACGCCTGGTCGCGTTGGGGAATGTGATCGATGATTTCGGTTACGGCGGCGGATATTTCGTTGAACAGTCGTTGCCGGTCGCCCAAAGGAGGCTGGTCATCTACGTACCGTCCGGACCCGGCGTAAGCGGTCAGGGTCCACCAATTCAGGCCGGGAACGATGAAAGCCTCCCCCATGACTTCCTGGACTCTGTTTGTCAAGATTCGAAGGTTATGCCCGTCTCGCCCGCCAGTCGGATAGGTTTCGCCGTGAGCGGCGATAAGGGCCTTGTAGGCGTGTTCCAACGCCTGCTGTGCGGCGTAACCCACGAGCGACCGCGGGGCTTCGTCATCCCGCACCAGGATCTCCAGACCTTTTGCCGCTTCCTGCGCGCTTTTCACCCTGGCGTCAACGTCATCCCGATTGACGACTTCTTCATCAAACCTGGTGTCACGGCCGGATGTACTGCCGCCCATAATCGGCTTTCCTTCCTTCGCTATGGAGTTGGCCAGCGTGTTCTTTTTGACCCGTCCACCCAGGAGTTCCGCGACGGTCAGGAAGGACACATCCGTGGAGGGCGCATCGGGGTGCCGGGCCGCGGCGGCGCGTTCGGCGATCCCGTCGATGTCCAGGCGTCGCTCCTCCGGCACCGGATCAGCGGTGATGATGGCGATGTCGATGTCGGAGTCGGTCAGGTAATCGCCGCGCGCCCGAGAGCCAAAGAGGATTGCCTCAACCGGCCTTACCTGGTCAAACACATCCCAAACCACAGCCATGGCATCCGGGTCCGGAGCCACGACCGGCGTCCGCGCCGCGCCGTCCGTTTGCGTCGTCAGTGTCATGGGATGAGATTGACTGGACGGTAAGGTACGCCCAGATCAGAAGAAGAAGGTCAGGTTTTTCGCCAGCAGCACGTTCTGATCCAGCAAAACCTTTCGCTGGGCGATGCGCCATTCGCCGTCGACTCGGCGCAGGGTGTCCTCGCGCCGGCCCACTAGGATGTCCGTTTCCGTCTCCACCCGGTTACGGTAGATGATGAATCGGCAGCGCAGCGATACTTCCTCGGCTTCTGCCGCCGCGGGCGTGGCTTCCAGGATCTCCACGTTGGTGACCAGGTGGGAGATGCGCGACAGCGGTTCCTCGGCCCAATGGACGCCGGTGAGGATCTGGTTGACCCGTTGGGTCAGCGTCTGTTTGCCTTCGTCAAACCAGTTGATGTCCTGGCCTTCGCGGGTGAACTCCCGCTCCAGCTCGCCGAACTTGACGTTGCGGCGCATGGGAACCCAGTAGCGCACGTCGTCGGTGAGCAGGGCCAGCCAATCCTCGTACCGCCGGTCGTCCAGCAGGTTGGCCTCGTGGTACAGAAACGCCTCGACGTCCTGCTTGAGCAGGAGCATGGCCAGGGGGTCGTTGGCAACTACCATCATGTCTCCGAAATTTATACCGTCGTTCCTGCGGAAGCAGGAACCCAGGAAACTGTTTGCGGAATGAACGTTAGCCACATTTGACGCCCGATGGATTCCCGCTTTCGCGGGAATGACGTTTTTTGGTAGCACCACCTAACAAGCCGAGCCGTTGTTGCGCCAGGTCGCCAGTTCATCCCAATCCCGGGCCGCCATGAACTCCCGCCAGCGGCTGTAGAAGCCGCGCTGGTTCTGCTCGCCGGCCCGCGCTTTGGTGGTGTCCAGGACGGTGCCATCGAGCTTCAGGCCGCCATCCTCAAAGTCGGTTACCGCGTAGCCCATGCCCATCTGGTAGTTGTAGTGATGGCGGCGGGCCATGGCGCCGCGGCTGGCGGCGTGGGCGTAGTTCCAGTTCTCCATGTCGTCCTGCTCGGTCAGGCCGGCGGGGCCGGAGTAGCGGATGTAGTACTGGCGCAGGAACTCTTTGACTTCCGGCGGCGCGGCGGCGTCCACCAGGAACCAGCGCCAGACCTCGGTGCGGTCGGGGCCGCGGGGATGCCACACGGCGATGCTGCGCGGTTGACGGGGCAGGTAGGACATATTGGGGAAGATGGTGCCCGGCCCGGCCAGGATGCGCCACAGCTGGCCCTGCCGTTCCTTGCGGGCGATCTCGCACTGGTAGAAATACTCGGAGACGATGGGGTCGTTCTGGTAGGACGGCACCGGCTGGGCGTCTTCGGGGCGCAGGAACATGACGGTGCCGTGGCCCCGTTCCGGGAAGGATACATCCAGGGATTTTGCGCCCTCGCGCTCGCTGTTGTCGCGGCGGCCCTGGCCGGAGGGGCCGATGCCCACCAGGTCAACGGAGCGATGGCTGATGTTGTGGTAGCGGTCGCCGATGAAGTTTTCGGCGGGGAACTTCCAGTTGCTGGGCACCATCCACTTCTCGATGCCGCCGATGATCTCGGTGCCGCCCTCGGAACCGTCCCACCCATCAAAGAGAATGTCCAAGTAGGTGCGGAAGCCGCCGACGTACTCCAGAAAGTCGGGCGCGTTGGGGTCCCAGGTCGCCCAGATGCCGCCCTTGTAGTTGACCATCCGGGGCACGCGGATGAGGCCCCATTGGGACTTGTCCAGTTCCTCGTGGTAGGCGTCCTTGTAGAAGGGAACGCCGACCAGCGCGCCGTCGGTGGCGAAGCTCCAGCCGTGGTAGGGGCAGGTGAAAATGGGCGTGTTCCCTTCGTCGTACCGGCAGACCTTCATCCCCCGGTGCATACAGGAATTGAGGAAGACGTGGATCTCGCCCTGCCGGTCGCGGCAGAGGATCACCGACTCCTCGCCCATGGAGGACACGAAGAAGTCGCCCGGCTTGGCGACCTGACTCTCGTGGCCGACGAACAGCCAAGCGCGGGTGAAAATCCGATCCTGCTCCTCGGCATAAATGTCGGGATTAACGAAAATCTCGCGGCTGACCATGCCGTTGTCCTGGTCAACCAGGCCACTGTAAGCGCTGGGCTGGAACGTAATCGCCATGTTCTCCCTCCGGGCGCCGGCGCAACTCCGATGCCACAATCCGACTGTGCTTCGCCATAGTATCACATCGTCGGATGGCGTAGAGACGTTGCCGCGACACAGCAACGTCAAACCGGCCGGAACCGGCGCAACGGCAAGCGGACGCCCGGCCCGGCATCCCGATATGGTAACGAAACCAGCCCGATGATACGGATGATAAAATGGAACCCAGCGAAAGCAATCGTTCACTGTGGAGATTCATTGACGGTTCACTGTCCATAACCGTCAGCATGGCGCTTGCGGTGGCAATCAGCCGCTGTCAATCCTGCGCCGGGCTCTGGGGAATCGGATTCCTCAAAGAACTGACCGAGCAGGACGACGGCGTGATAATATTGGGGACGCTGCTGCTGTTCCCCTCCACTCTCGCCCTTTACGGAGTTTTGCATATGTGGTTCGCCGCCAAAGAAGCCGTTCAAAAACGGGCCTCCGAGCGAGGCCGTCAGGAAGGGATCCAGGAGGAACGCGAGCGTATCAAGCGGGTGCTGGCGGAACGTGGGATAGTACCTCCCCCTGAAATCGCCAGCGTCCTTGCCGACGAATCTGACGCGGACCGTCCACAGCGGTAGCGGTTCGCACGCCCTCTGAATCCGCACCTGGGGAGACTCTGAACAATGTGGTTTGCCGCCAAAGAAGCCCACGAGAGAAGGGTTGCCGAAAGAAGGCGTCGGGAAGGGTTGTCAGAGGGGTATAGAGGAGGGATTCGAGAAAGCTATCGAGAGGGGATCCGACAGGGCCGGGAGGATGTCCGCCGGGCCCTCCAAAAGATCAGCCGGGAAGAACGCGAGCGTATCAGGCAGACCCTAGCCAAGCGCGGGGTGGAACTTCCTCCAGATATACACAGCCTGATTTTCGACGAACCCGAATCCGACGCCGACCGGCGGGCTCTGTAGCAGTCGCTACCCCTTGCTCAACTCCACTCCGGCCAACGCCTCCAGCACTCGCGCGACGATGGGATAGCCCTCGTCTCCCCAACCCGCGGCCTGGGCCTGCTTGTACAGTGCATCTGCCACCGAGCCGATTCCCGCCGGAGCGCCCACTCGTTGCGCCAGTTCGCACGCCAGCGCAACGTCTTTCGCCACGATGTCCAGCGTCCCGCCGGCGGCAAAGGAGCGGTTCAGTATGCTGTTGGGTATGGCGTTAAAGGCCCGGCTGGCGCCGGCGCTGACCGGCACGATCTCGGCCAGAACGGCCGGGTCAACCCCGCCGAGCCGAGCAATAAGCATCCCCTCAATCGCCGCAATCAGGTTGGTGTATCCCATGTACTGCGTCGCCAGCTTGGCGGTGCAGCCGGCTCCGGCCGGCCCGACGTAGAACACCTGCGCCGCCACCGCGTCCAACGCCGGCCGAACCTGCTCAAACATCGATGAGTCTCCGCCGACCATCATGGTCATCGTGGGCGGCCGGCCGCTTACCGGAGCGTCCAGCATGGCCAAGCCCCGGTCGCTGCAAGCCGACGCCACCCGCCGGGCCACGTCGGGGTCGTTGGTGGTGGTGTCCACCAGAACCGCGCCGTCGTCCATAGCCGCCAGGACGGCAGCCTCGTTGCCCAGCAGGACCGCTTCCACCTGGGCCGGCCCTGGCAACGATGTCCATACCATCTGGCAGCCGGCAACCGCCGACTCGGCGCTGTCGGCCCAGCGCACTCCGCGCTCCAACAGCGGTTCCGCCGCTTCCTGCCTGATGTCATAAACGGTCAGGTCAACGCCGGCGTCCAGCAGGCAGCCGGCCATCAGGCTGCCCATGGTTCCGACGCCGATAAAGGCGTGTCGTTCCGGCAATTGTTGCGTCATCACCGCATCCCCGCGCATATTTCGTTGAGAATTCGGAATACCGGATCCTGGTTGAAACGAGTTACGAACTCGTCGGAAATCTCGTTGATGCGACGCAGACCGTCGCCGTCCGGGGAGTCCAGCAATCCCATCAGCAGCTTGGTGTCTTCGCGCTGGATGTTGCCGCCGGGTTCCTGCCACTGGCCTTTGACGTCGATGATGGTCATGCCGGCGGGGAAGCGCGGCGTAACGGTGTCGGCCAGGAACTCCTGCCATTCCGCTTCGCTCACCCGGTTGCCGGCGCTGTCGTGCAGCCCGAAGAAGAGCTGGAACTCAACGTAGCGGTCAAATCCCTCCGGGCAGGTTTCCTCCGCCGCCGGCGCGCACCCGGCCAACGCCAGCAGAAGCGCGGCCAATACCGGCAACCCCGCGATTACTTTCAGCATCGGACGGCTCCGTTACGAAATCTCCGCGCAGGCGGGCAACGCAGTGCGAAAGACCGCCTGCTGGTCAAAGCGTTCCTTGTAGATTTCGGAAATCGCGCGGGCAGCGTCAAGGCTGGTCTCGGTGGTTTCGGCGACAACCAGGACGTTCAGCAACTTGGTGGATTCCTGATACAGCCGGCCATTGGCGGTGTCAAACCACTGACCGCGGGCGTCGCTGACCGTCAGGCCATCGGGAAAGCGGGGAGTGACGGTATCGGCAAGAAAAGATTGCCACTCTTTTTCGCTGACTGCGCTTCCATCCCCTTTTTCCTGCCCGAAATAAACGTTGAGTTCCGTGAATGCGTCCATCCCGTCGGGGCATTGGTAGCCGCCGCCGGCCACGCAACCCGCCGCGAGCAGCAGGAAAAGCGCCGCGGCGGCGATTGCTACGGCCGGCATCCGCATCGTGGTTAGTAGTGGTCAACCAAGGGGATCTCGTGGAGGGCGGGGATAACCTCCCGGCCAATCAGCTCAATGGAACGCATCACGTCCTCGTGGGCCATGGCGCCCTCGTTGCCGTAGATGTGCAGGTAGCCGGGGTTGAGCCGCTCTACGATCATGGACAGCTTTTCCCGCACCGTGTCGGGGCTGCCGACGATGATGTTGTTGGCTTCTTGCAGTTCCTCGTAGGTCATCATCCGGCCGAACCCGCCGGCGCCGGGCAGCGTCCGCTGGATGTTGACCGCCTCGCGGGACTGGTAGCCCGGCGGGTCGTTGTGTTCGCGGGGGCCGCGGTTGCGGTGCTCCTGCGTCCACAGGAATTCGCGGCCAATCTCCTGGGCCTTTTCGTCGGTGTCGGCGCAGAAAATTCGCAGCAGGTAGCCGAAGTGCTCCGGCCCCGGCTCGAAACCCGTCTCCCGCGCGGTGTCGATGTACACGTCGCGCAGCCGGTGGGTGTGGTCCAGCAGGGAACCCAGGTTCATGTAGGGATGCTCGTGTCGCGCCGCCCATACCACCGACTCCGGGCTGCTGAAGCCGGGGAACCAGATGGGCGGATGGGGCTTCTGCATGGGCAGCACCCAGGGGTTGACCTTCCGATAGTGGTAATACTCGCCCTCGTAGCGGAACGGCCCCGGCTCGGTCCAGCACTTGATGATAAGGTCGTGGGCCTCCTCGAAGCGGTCGCGGTTCTGCGGAGGAGCGACGCCGCCTTGCAGGGTCTCCACCGCGGTGCCCCGCACGAAGCCGGAGATGATGCGCCCGCCGGAGATGCAGTCCAGCATGGCGATTTCCTCGGCCATGCGGATGGGGTCGTTGATGGCGATGACGTTGCCCAGGATGGCGATCTTGGTGTTGCGCGTGACCTTGGAGATGACGGCGGCGTCGATGTTGACCGCCGGCTTCATGCACCAATACGAAGCGTGGTGCTCGTTGGACATGATGCCGTCGAAGCCGTTTTCGTCGGCCCAGGCGTACTGGTCGTGATAGTTGGTGTACAGAACGTGGGCTTTCTCCGGGTCGAAGTGGGAGTTGGAGAAATCCAACCGCCCCGAGTCGTACTGCGCAACGTCGTCGTCGGTAACATGGCCGTAGGGTTGTTCGGAAAACCAGAAAACTTCCACCTTGTCTTTGGGCATCAGGGGCCTCCTCGGTGTGGCGGCCGGCGCTGGGAGCCGGGGTATCCGGGTCGGTAGTTGATGGCCGCAGTATAGGGGCGGGTGGGGGCGGTTGCAAATGAGGGCGTTGCTGTATAATCCCATTGGGCCACTCGATTACGTACTGGATCCTACTTGACGCCATGTACCCACTGGTGACCGTAAGAAGTTCGGTTAGCATATCCCCTTGGACAGCGGGAGGTATAAACAATGAGCGCCCGAAAACCCATTCCAGCTGCCTATGCTGTTGACTCGCGTTCCGAGCCAGTCCATCACAACCAGGATAAGCCGCTCACCGACGAGGAACGGGAACACATACGCGATTACTACCGCTCCCTCAATTTCAAGGAATTTCTGGCGGTCTGCCCAATCGATGGCATTGAGTTGACGCGGGAACGCGAATATCCGCGCGAGTTGGAACTCTAATGTTCTTACTCGACACCAATGTAGTCTCCGAGTTGCGCTTGAGGGAGCGCGGCAACGCCGGTGTATCCGACTGGTACGGCAGCGTTCAAGACGCAGACCTGTTCACCAGCGCGCTTGTCATTGGCGAAATTCGCAAGGGAATTGCGAGATTGCGCCGGCGTCGAGACTATAGGCAAGCCGAGATTCTGGAAGTATGGCTGGAAATATCACAGGATTTTTTCGCCGAGCGTATCCTGCCAGTTGACGCCATCGTCGCCGACGCCTGGGGGCAAATGTTCGCCATCCGCAACGTGCCGGTTGTTGACGGTCTCATAGCCGCCACCGCCAAAGTTAACGACTTTATCTTGGTGACGCGCAATGTCGCTGACGTTCAAGGGTTGGGAGTAGATTTGCTCAATCCATTCACAGGCTGAACGTCAATCGCTCCGAGCGGCCAGCGCCGCTTAGCGCTCCGGGAAAAGGTCAGCCTCGGACGTGCCCGTGATTTCGTGGACGCGGGCTATGATGGCGTCTTTGACCTGTTCCACTTGCTCAAAGAAGGCTTGGGGTTCTATGGGGATGGGGCCGGGTGGGTCGTAACGCTTGCCGCCGTAGAAACCTTCCAGCCAGTCCAGGCACGGCGGGATGTGGATACCGTGCCTTTCGCTGAGTTGGTCGAGTTGCGCTTCCAGTTCCCGCAGGTTGTGGGTGCGGGGATAGGCTACACCCAAGGCCGAAATGAGGGCTTTGTAGCAGTGCTCCAGGGTTTCCTGGGCGTGTCGTCCCATGTACTTTTCGGCTCCATCGGCGAAGTCGTGGCGCATTGACCGGAACGAGTCAAGAGCATCCCGGAGGCGTTCGCTGATGTCGGGCCAGTTATCCGGGTAGCCGTCATCGTCGTCAGCGTCGGGATCGATGGCCGAGAAAGGGATTTGGGTCATTGGGATACCGTCTCTGATGATGTCGTAGGCGACGTGATTGACGGCGCGGCGGCACCGGCGAAAGCGCGGGTGGTCAATCTGCAAAACGTCCACTTCCATCCGGTAGCCGTACTCCCGCTCGGCGGCGGCGCGAGCGGCGCTTAAAGCGGCGGCCCAGGCGTCGTGGCCGCTGGCCTCGCGGTCGGGCACCAGCATCGCCAGGTCGATGTCGGAACGCTGGCGGTAATCACCGCGGGCGCGGGAGCCGAACAGGACGATGACGGCGTCGCCCGGTACCTGCTCCTGCACCGCCTGCGCCACGATGACGGCTTTGGGGTCGGCTTTTTTGTGTACCATGGCAGATGGTCGGCAACGCGGCGGCAAAAAGCGTTAGGTTCTGTTGACATTTTGCATTTTATTCGTTATTCCGGCGAAAGCCGGAATACAGAGATTGCGATATGAAGAAACGGAAAGGGTTCCTTACGATTTCGACCACTGGATTCCCGCTTTCGCGGGAATGACGGGAAATGTCAACAGGCCCTAGTGTCCTGTATTCAAAGTTCGTTGGCAAAAGTGCGCGACGCTGGCCAGGATCTGATCCGCGGTTTTCGTCCAGACAAATGGCTTGGGGGCTTCGTTGGTGAGGTCCAGGTAGCGGTAGATCGCCGCTTCCAGTTCTCCGCTGCTCTGATGCACTCCGCGCCGCAGCTGCTTCTCCGTGAGTAGCGCAAACCATCGCTCCACCAGGTTCAGCCAGGACGCGCTGGTCGGGGTGAAGTGCAGGTGAAAGCGGGGACGCTTGGCCAACCAGTTCCGGATCAACGCCGTCTTGTGGGTGGCGTAGTTGTCCACGATCAGGTGGACGTCCAAGTCAGGGGGCACTTCCGCCTCGATGGTATCGAGGAACTTGCGGAACTCCACCGACCGGTGGCGTTGGTGGCAGCGGCCAATCACCTTGCCGCTCTGGGCGTCCAAAGCGGCAAACAGCGACACCGTGCCGTGACGCAGGTAGTCGTGGGTGCGTCGTTCCACTTGTCCGGGGCGCAGGGGCAGCAACGGACGGGTGCGGTCCAACGCCTGGATCTGGGACTTCTCGTCCACGCACAGGACCAAGGCCCGGTCCGGCGGGTCCAGGTACAGACCCACGATATCGCGCACCTTCTCAATGAAAAAGGGGTCCGACGACAACTTGAAGACTTCAGTGCGGTGAGGCTGCAATCCGAAGGCGCGCCAGATGCGGCTGACGGTATTGTGGCTCAGGCCGCAGCGTTGGGCCATGGCCCGGGTGCTCCAGTGGGTAGCGTCCCGGGGCGTGGTCTCCAGCGTCAACGTAATCACTCGCTCCACGTCGGCATCGGTAACCGAGCGCGGGCGACCGCTGCGGGACTCGTCCGACAGCCCCTCCAGTCTCCGCTCCACAAACCGCGACCGCCACTTGCCTACGGTGGCTCCCGACACCCCCAAGTCGGCCGCCACCGCGGTGTTGCTGCGACCTTCCGCGCAAGCCAAAATCATCCGGGCCCGCAGCGCCAAAGCTTGGGCGGTCTTCGGGCGACGCTCCCATCGCTCCAGGGTTTCCCGTTCCGTGTCGTCCAAGATCAATGGTGGCATCGGGCGTCCCATGGCCATGGTCATCCTCCATCTGGGCGGCTCACCCGGAGAATACCTCATCGCTCACGCTTCCGCTACTTACTTCGGTTACAGGACACTAGAAGTTGGGCCGGTCGTTGCGGTCCGGTAGGTCGTAGTTGGGGCTGTCGATGCTGCCGTAGTTGGGGCGGACGTTCATTTCGCGGAGGCGGCGGACCCGCTCCTCAATGGGCGGGTGGGTGGAGAACAGGCGGGCCATGGACCGGCCGCTGAGCGGGTTGACGATGAACAGGTGGGAGGCCGCTTCGTTCACCTTCATGGGCCGGATCTCGGAGCCCATTTCCAGCTTTTCCAGGGCGCGGGCCAGGGCCTCCGGGTTGCCGCAGTTGTGGGCGCCGGTCTGGTCGGCCTGGAACTCGCGGGCGCGGGAGATGGCCATGCGAATGATAGTCGCCGCGATGGGCATGATGATGGCGATGATAAGCAGGCTGAATATGTTGCCGCCGCCGCCGCCCTCGTCATCGTCGTGGTGGCCGCCGAAGCTGCCGAAGATGGCGGCGATCTGGGCCATGAAGGCCAGCATGGAAATGGCGCCGGCGATGGTGGCGACGATGGCCATGATCAGCGTGTCGCGGTTGCCCACGTGGGCCATTTCGTGGGCCATCACGCCGGCCAGTTCTTCCTGCGTGAGGATGCGGCGGATGCCGGTGGTAACGGCAACGGTGGCGTTCTGCGGGTTGCGTCCGGTGGCGAAGGCGTTGGGGGAGTCGGTGTCGATCTCGTACACCTTGGGCATGGGCATATTGGCGAGTTGGGCCTGCTCCGCCACCAACCGGAAGAGTTCGGGGTCCTCTTCTTCCGTAATCTGGCGGGCGTGGGCCATGCTGAGGGCGATCTTGTCGCTGAACCAGTAGGCTCCGAAGTTAAGCGCCAGCGCAAACACCAGGGCGATAACGATGCCCGCTTGGCCGCCGACCGCGCCACCGATGAGAAGCAGCAGCCCCGTAAGCACCATCAGCAGGAAGAAAGTCTTGATCGTGTTCATAGCCGTCACTCCCGGAGGGCTGTGGCAAATGGCAGTTCTTGAAGTCATTTTACCATTGGCGACGGGCCGTCTGAATTGCGGTCGCGGGTTTCGTAAGGCTACTTTGAAGCGGTAGCGTTGCAATTTAGGTGGTTCAGTTTCCCAGCGGGGTATCCGAGCGACTAAAACTGCTGCTACGCCAACGGGATTGCCACGCTACGCTCGCAATGACAAAAACCAAACCACCTAAAACGGAACGCTACCCTTTGAACAGGGCTTGTGCAAAGTCCCTTGTCATACGCTCATGGTGAGCCTGTCGAACCATTTGTCGATTGCAATGAGCATCCTTCGACAAGCTCAGGATGAGCGGGAAAGGGTTACGTGGTGACTTTGCACAAGCCCTGACCCTTTGAAGCCCTGGGATTTACGTACTCGCATACCAAGTGGTAGATTGGGGAAAGTAGGCGGCGGAGCCCCAGGCTTATCCGAGGGTGACTTTGAGTTCGTTTTTGCTGGGAGTGTGCTATGGCTGTTTTGCAGGGTCAGATTGAGAAGTTGGTTGAAGCTGTGGTTTTTATCAGCCACCATTCGGAGGGAGATCCGAATTTTGGGATGACGAAACTGGCGAAGTTGCTCTACTACGCTGACTGCGCAGCGTTTGTAGAGACCGGCGAAACCATCACGGGCATGGCTTACGCGCATTTCCCGCATGGACCTTATCCGCAGGACTGGCCTGAGGTCCGTCGCCGGATGGTGGAAAGCGGGGATGTTACGGTAGTTTATGAACGGCCTGGGGAAGATTTCTCCAGATACTCAATTCAGGCTAATCGGGGGCCGAACCTTGAACTCCTGAGTCCTGGGGATTGCAAGATCTTGCATACTCAGATGGAACGATTTTGGTCGTTCAACGCTCACCGGATCGAGAGGCAAGCACAAGGCGAGATCGCCTGGTTGGCCACTGAAGACGGCGAGCTCATGCCGGTTGAGCTGGCGTATGTCTCCAGCGAACCTTTGAGCGGCGAGGAGATGGCGTTCGGCGTGGCGGTCGCGGAGGAGTTGGGCCTTCGCCATGACGTATGAGGTTAGGGAGGCGGATGCTTTCGTTGCGCAGCGCCAGAGTTATGCCGGGTTAGTTCGGGGGCGGCAGGCTGCTTACGACGCCGCGATGTTTGCACTGGCTCGGGTTCCGAAAAGAGGTCGGCTCATATCGGGGACCAGGCTGCGCGCTTTGCCGGCGCGGACAACACCGCGCCCTGCCTTTTACTACCTGCTGAATGAAGAGGAATGCCGGGTCTTGCTGGTGAGGATAGGACCGGATTGATCGCCGCTCCAGTTTGGTCCGCTGCCATATGCCGGACTGCCGCATCCATAGTTGTGGATGTGGTGGCGCCACTCGTCAACACGCTCCAGGATAATTCCGCAATGATTTTACCGCTCAATCCGTTCCGCGTCCGTCCGTCCCAACCGGGGACTTTCAAATTCGCGTCATGGGCTTTGCTGGCCCTGATTTTGGCGATTAGCGTCGTCATGGTGGGCTGCGCCGCGCCCACTGGCGAGCCGGCGGAGCCGGACTACGCAGCGACCGTACAGATTTTGCTGCCCACGGTGGAACCCACGGAACCGCCCACCCCGACGGCGATGCCCACGCCCGAGGCGCCCACTGCCACGTCTCAACCGACCGACAGTCCTGAGCCGACCGCCACTCTCCGGCCTACCTATACCCCGCGTCCGCTGCCGGCGCCGGCCGGATCGGATGGATCAGGGGAACGGGAGCGGGCGATACCATTCCAGGCCCGCCTGCTGGATGGCGCCGACCTGCTTCTGGCGGACACCATCGGCACCCCGACCTTGCTGGCATTCTGGGCGCCCTGGTGACCACACTGTCAACGGGAGTTGCCCGTTGTAGCAGAGCGGTACCGCGAGAAGTACGAGGCGGCCGGCGTCAACGTCATCGGCGTGTCCCAGTTCAGGACCACGGAGGCCGACACCATCGCTTTCGTGGAACGCAACCAGCTGACCTTTCCCAACATTTACGACGAGCACGCGCAACTGGCGTCAGCATATGGCATACAGGGGGTGCCCAGCTACGTATTTCTGGACAAAGCGGGCCGCATTGCCCACCGCAGCGCCGGCGCGCGCGGCGTGGACCTGATCGAGTCCTGGCTTGATGACCTGCTGGCGGAGTAGGCGCGGTTATTTACATAAACCGGCACGTTATACAGCGTCATCCCCGTCCGCTTTGCTGGTATGATGGAAATACGGGAGCGAACCGCGAAATCCGGGACGTTCCCGACGATTGCAGATTAATGAGCACGCCGCTGACGCGAACAAAGGCGTCGCGGCGTTTGGAGGTGGGTTATGCCTAGCAAAGGCAAACGAGTGGCTTCCCGCCAGAGCAACCTGCGTCGCCGGCGCGGCAACGCGAATCGCCCTGCCGCAGCCCGAGCCAACGCGCCAACCGTCCCGTCGGCCACCGCGGTAGCCGATGCTCCGGCGGTCGCTACCGCACCCGGCGGGCCGGAAGCGGTGGCAGCAGCCCAGACACCGGCGCCGACTCCCATCGCCCGGGCCCGGCCCACCGGACAGCCCCGGGGACGGCGGTTCGAGCGACCGGCGGCGTATAACTACGTCGGTTCCGAGCTGAGGCGTATCGGCATCTTTTCCGGCGTCCTGCTGGTTGCCCTGATCGCCGTCTCCTTTGTCCTAAAGACTGTCCTGTAGGGGAAGGTGCGGCAATGGCGCGGCACGAGTTTGACCATCGCCTGCTGGTGACTCCGGAGCGTCCCGGCGTGTATTTGATGAAGAACGCCGGCGGCGCGGTGATCTACGTCGGCAAGGCGGCGGCGCTGCGCAACCGGCTGCGCTCTTACTTCGGCTCGCCGGCCGGGCTGGATCGCAAGACCCGGCGCATGGTCAGCGAGTTGGCCGACTTTGAGTACATCGTCACCGACACCGAGGCCGAGGCGCTGATCCTGGAAAACACGCTGATCAAGCGCCATCGCCCTTACTTCAACGTCCGCCTCAAGGATGACAAGACCTACCCGTACCTGAAGGTTGACCTGGCCGAAGAGTTTCCGCGGGTGTACATCACGCGGGGGGTGCATGACGACGGCGCGCGTTATTTCGGGCCTTTCGCCAGCGCGGGCAGCGTGCGGCAGTCCATGGACCTGGTGAAGAAACTGTTTCCCTACCGCTCGTGTACCAAGCGGATCACCGGAACGGATCCCCGGCCCTGCCTGGAGTATTACATTCACCGCTGCGTCGGCCCCTGCGCCGGCCTGGCGGATCGAGATGAATATGAAGAGGTGATCAAGCAGGTCATCCTGTTCCTGGAGGGCAACACCGAAACCGTCACCGGGCAGCTGCGGGACAAGATGGAAGAGGCGTCGGAGGCGCTGGAGTTCGAGCGCGCCGCCGCCCTGCGCGACCAGATGGCGGCGATTCATAAGTTCGAGGAGGAGCGCACGGTCAAGGTGGACTCGGGCCGGCAGACCGACCTGGACGCCATCGCGGTGTCGGTGGCCGCCAACGAGACTTGGGTGGAGGTTTTCTTCGTGCGGCGGGGCAAGCTAATCGGGCGCGACCACTTCTTCATGGAAGGGCCGCAGGACGACGAGCCGGGGCAGATCATCGCCCAGTTCGTGCAGCAGTTCTACGCCAACGCCCTGGAAGTGCCGCCCACAATTCTCGTGCAGCATCCGCCTCCGGCGGACCGGCCGGAGGACTTTGACGTCCTGCAACAATTTCTGAGGAACAAACGCGGCGGCGCAGTACGTATCTACCAGCCCCAGCGCGGCGAGAACCGCAAGCTCATGCAGGTGGTGGCCGACAATGCCGCCGAGGGCCTGGCCCAGCACCGGGTGAAGTGGCTGAATCGCTCCGACGCCATCCAGGGAGCGCTGTCCGAGCTGGAAGAGGAGCTGAGCCTGCCGGCCGCGCCCCGCCGCATGGAGTGTTATGACATATCCCACATCCAGGGCAGCAACCTGGTGGGGAGCATGGTGGTCTTTGACGACGGCAAGCCCCGCACCCGGGACTATCGCCGTTTCAAGATCAAGGCGGTGGACGGCGTGGACGACTACGCCAGCATGAAGGAGATGCTCACCCGCCGGTTCAAGAGGCTCAGCGAGGCCATTGCCAACCCCGACCCGGACGGCAAGGTGGATACCTGGGGCGTTATGCCCGACCTGGTGATTATCGACGGCGGCAAGGGCCACCTGTCGGCGGCGCGGGAGGTGATGCTGCACCTGGGCCTGGAGCAGATACCGTTATGCTCTCTGGCCAAGGAGAACGAGGAGATTTTCGTTCCCCACACGCCGGAACCCATCATGCTGCCCCGGGATTCCCAAGCCCTCTACCTGATGCAACGGATACGGGACGAGGCGCACCGCTTTGCCATCAGTTTCCACCGCAACCTGCGCTCCAAGAGCAGCCTGAAGTCGCCCATTGACATGGTGACGGGCATAGGGCCGAAGCGGAAACGGATGCTGATGCGCCGGTTCGGGTCGCTCCAGGGTATCAAGGAAGCCAGCGTTGAGGACATCGCCGCTGTGCCCGGCTTGACCCGCTCGCTGGCGGTGAGATTGAAGCAAACGATTTAGGCCGGTCGTCACAACTAGGTCTCTGGCGACGGACGCTGGGCGAGGGTTGGGTCGCGGCGGATTGGGATTGTGCTACCATGGCGACAGGAGCCATGCGATGACTGCCGCCCGAATGAACATCACCTTTGATCTGCCGGACGACAGCGCCGGCATCCCGGTTCCCGACCTGAACGAGACCGTGAAATGCGTTCAGAACGCGGTACTGCTGATGGCAGCGCATCTAGCCGGCGTCGCCACGCCGGGGCATCCCCCGGAGTGGTTGCGCCGGCAGAGTACCCTGCGGGCGCTGGAAGCGCCTGCCGATACGCATACGATTGCGCTGGGCCTGCCCCCGGCGGAGGCGGCGGCTGACGGCCAGAACTACGGGGCAGCGGCCCTGGAAGCCATTTCAGGGTGGAAGGGCAGTGGGGACCAGGCTTTGCCCCGGTCGGTGGTTCAGCAACTCAGCGCGATTGGCCGCGGCCTGTCGCCGGACGTGAGCCGGGTCTGGCTGCGCGATGCTGCCAGTGGGATGAGCATTTCGGTTGGCCGCGCTGACCGCGATGACGCGGCACTCGCCCGGCCCGGCGCGGCGGACTCAAAGTCGGAGGAGGCGCTGCTGTACGGCCGTCTGATGGAAGTCAACTGGAAAAACGGTACTGCGGAACTGCACAGTTACGGTGAATCGCCGGTTTCCTTGAGATTTGAGGCCAGCCTTAACGAAGCCATGAGGCAGTTAGCAACCCGGTATGTTGCCGTCAGGGGTATTGGACGCTTCAATACCAGAGATGAATGGGAAACAATTACTGTACAGGATATTGAAGCCGAACGGTCGGTACTGGACAATTTTTACAGTCGAGAGCCGAAAATCTTTGACCCGGAAAAGGCAACCAGCTTTTACCGGCACGACGATGATGACCCTGTTGACATTGAGGAGTTTATACGGGTCATTTACGAGGCCCGCGACTCATGATACCCCCTGATCAACCTCCCATAGTCGTCTCATGCGTACCCACTTTGTCATTGCGAGGAGCGTAGCGACGTGGCAATCTCGACGAGTGAGCGATGTTTGCTCCGGCGACGAGATTGCCACGCTGCGCTCGCAATGACAGTTTGAGGAAAGTGGGTACGCATGAGCCATAGTCGTAGATACCAACGTGGTGTCCTATATTTACCACAACAACCCGATTGCGCGGCCGTATCTGGAGCGAATGATTGGGCATCATGCTCTTATATCGTTTCAAACCTACGAGGAACTGCTGTATGGCGTTTTGCGCGGAAGATGGGGGCAGAGGCGGATAGATGAGCTCTTTGAGTACGTGGACGCGACTTACGATATAGTGGAGTCCGACCTGAGCTTGGCAAAAACCTGTGCCGACCTTCGGGCGGATTGCCGACATCGTGGTCGCCGGTTGGACACTGCCGATGCTTGGATTGCGGCCACCGCGATTTTGCTGAACTGCCCGCTCCTGTCCCATGACCGTGACTTTGGAAATCCTCCCGGGTTGAAGGTAATTCGCCTTCCCTGATGACGTGCTGGCTGGTAATTGGGCAAACGCGGCGCCGTTTCGTCTTGTCAGCAAACGCGCCGTTCCATTACTATTGCGACAGGGCGCACACCATAATATTGGAAGACGCAGGATGAACAAGCTCAGCATCACATTGCCACTGGGCGCCCAGGTTTCCATCGAATCCGATGACCGGGAGTTGGTGCGTGAGGTGCTGTATTCCTTCATGCCCCAGCTGGTCGGGTCCAACGGCGAGACGCTCACGCCGGGGCTGCCAGCCACATCCGGGCTGCCGGCCTCCACCAACGGGCACAGCCACGAAAACGGCGTTGCTCACGAGAAGTCTGTATCTGTAGAAACGGCGCCGGAACCCGTGGCCGCGGTTCCTCAAGCCGATACCAGACCCGCCGTCGTTGTTCAGCAGGTTACCGCCGCCCCACCCATGCCGGCCCCCCGGTCAGATGCGCTGAACGGCGAGGCCAACGGCGTCAACCCGATGGTAAGAACGACGCCGGATGAGCTGGAGTTCATGGCCTTCTGCCAACGGGTCAACCCACTGGGCGATATGCGGAAAGTAGTCGTGGCTGCGGAGGCCGCGCACCGTTACCTCAACATCGTCAGCGTTGACCCCGACGAGCTCGAGCGGCTGTTCACCTTGATCGGTTGGCCGATACCCCACAGCTTCGTCCAGACCCTGCGCAACGCGGCCCGCACCAAGTTCCGGTGGCTGGAACGCATCGCGGGCCGGCCCGGCCACTATAAGGTTACCAACACCGGCCGGAGCATAGTCCTGGGCGAGAGCGACGTTTCGTCAGAAGCAGGATGAACGGGATTTTGAGGATTTTCAGGATGGTCAGGCAATCCTGCCAATCCGAATAATCCGGTAAATCCTTGTATCTTGGAGAAGCCACGACGCGGCAGACCGTTAATCCTGGGGCTCGCTATGCGAAGCCGTGAAGCAGCAAGGTCGCCGCGCCGTTCACCCTTGGCTAACCCGAACCGTTGTGGGGGGTACGACCCCGTATTGCAAGGCAGGGTAGTCCGGGCCTTGGCGCACCAAAGGTACGGGGAGTGTAAAACATGACCACCGGAGAAACAATCATCGGCATTGACGTGTCCCAAGCTTACCTGGATGGTTGGGCCTTCCCCGCCAACCAGGCCTGGCACGTGGAGTACACTGACGAAGCCCTGGCCCAGTTGGTGGCGGAACTGGTCCCGCTGCAACCGGCCCGGATCATCGTGGAGGCTACCGGCGGACTGGAAAGGACTGTGGTGGCGGAGTTGAGCGGGGCCGGACTGCCCGTAGTGGTGGTCAATCCCCGCCAGGTGCGGGAGTTCGCCCGGGCCACCGGACGGCTGGCCAAGACCGACCGGCTAGACGCCCAGATCCTGGCCGGCTTCGGGGATGCGCTGCGCCCGCCGGTGCGTCCACTGCCCGACGCTGAACAGCGGGAGTTGCAGTCCCTGACGCTCCGGCGCCGGCAACTCATTGCCATGCAGACCCAGGAACGCAACCGGCGGCGGCCCGTGTCGTCGGAACTGGTGCGCGCCCAGATTGACGACCACCTGGCGCTGCTGGGGGAACAAGTGGCCCAACTGGACCGGGACATCGCCGCTTTGTTGCAGCACAACCCGGTCTGGAAAGCCAAGGCCGAATTGCTGCGCTCCATCCCCGGCGTGGGGCCGGTCCTGGTCGCCACCTTGCTCGCCGAGGCGCCCGAATTGGGCCACGCCAGCCACCAGGAAATCGCCGCTTTGGCCGGCGTAGCCCCCTACAACCGCGACAGCGGTCGGTGGCGGGGCAAACGCTCCGTCTGGGGCGGACGCCGACAGTTGCGAGCGGCGCTGTACATGGCTACTTTGGCCGCCACCAGGCATAATCCGGTCATCCGGGCCTGCTACCAGCGACTGCTGGCGGCGGGCAAAGCTCCCAAGGTGGCCTTGACCGCGTGTATGCGCAAGCTGCTCACCTTCTGCAACGCCATCATCAAATCCAACACCCCCTGGCAGGCCCCCATCGCCGCCTAACCACTTGACCAGCAAGACAGTTGCTGCTTCTGACAATGTAGTACAATGCGAGCCGTCGCCGCCGTGAATTGACGGCGGCTTATCCCGTTCCGATTCCAGGAGTATGACCATGCGAATGTACATCTGCGGTGAGTGGGTTGACCGCGATGACAAGATGCCCGTCATCAACCCCTTTGACCAGACTGCTTTTGACACCGTGCCCCGAGGCTCGGCAGCCGATGTTGAGGCGGCCATCGCCAGCGCGGTACGGGGCGCCGCCGTGATGGGCAAGCTGCCGGCGCATCGACGTTACACCATCCTCAAGCGCGCCGCCGACCTGATGGACGAGCGGGCCGACGACCTGGCCGAGACCATCACCCGGGAAGAGGGCAAGGTCATCGCAGAAGGCCGCGCCGAAGTGCAGCGGGCCATCCAGACCATCACCCTGTCGGCGGAGGAGGCCAAGCGGCTGCACGGCGAAACCGTGCCCCTGGACGCCGCGCCGGGCGTGGTGAGCCAGTTCGGATTCACCGTGCGCGTGCCGGTGGGCGTGGTGGCCGCCATCGCGCCGTTTAACTTCCCCCTCAACCTGGTGTGCCACAAGGTGGGGCCGGCCCTGGCCGGCGGCAACGCCGTAATCCTCAAGCCGGCCGGCGACACGCCGCTGTCCGCCCTGAAACTCACCGAGATACTGCTGGAAGCCGGCCTGCCGGAAGAAGCCATCCAGACCATCACCGGCTCCGGCGGCGAGATTGGCGACGTCATCACCGGGTCGCCTCACGTGCGCAAGATCACCTTCACCGGCAGCATGGAAGTGGGCGACCGCATCTGCCGCAACGCCGGCATCAAGAAGGTGACCATGGAGCTGGGTTCCAACAGCCCGCTCATCATCATGTCCGACGCCGACATCGAGAAGGTGGCCGCGGCCACCGTGTCCAGCAGTTTCTCCAACGCTGGGCAGGTGTGCATTTCCACCCAGCGCGTTTTTGCCGCCCGGACGATTTACGCCGACCTGCTGGACGCGCTGGTCAAGCCGACCCAGGAGTTCAGCGTGGGCAACCCCTTTGACGAGGACGTGAAGATGGGGCCGATGATCCGCCAGACTGACGCCGAGCGCGTGGAAAGCTGGATCGCCGAGGCCGTGGGTCAGGGCGCGCGGGTAATCGCCGGCGGCGACCGGCAGGGCACCCTGCACACCGCCACGGTGGTGGCTGACGCCCGGCCGGAAATGCTGATTTCCCGTGAGGAGCTGTTCGGGCCGGCCGTAGCCGTCAGCGCCTTCGACGACATCGACGACGCCATCGCCAAGGCCAACGACACCCGCTTTGGCCTGTCCGCCGGCATATTCACGCAGAACGTGGACTGGGCCATGCGGTTCGCGCTGGAGGTGCATTCGGGCAACCTGCACATCAACTCGTCGCCCCAATGGCGCGCTGACGTGATGCCCTACGGCGGTCTCAAGGACAGCGGCATGGGCAAGGAAGGCCCGGCCTACGCCATCGAGGAAATGACCGAGCTCAAGACCGTCGTGTTCCACATGGGCGGGTAGGTAGCTCAAGGCATCCGTCATTCCCGCTTTCGCGGGAATCCAGGGCAACGTAGGGGCGAATGATTATTCGCCCCTACCCATTCGCAAATAACGGAGCAACAACATGACCAGCAGACCGCACGGCATCGACGGATGGGGTTATCCCAACCAGGAGTACGCGCCGGTACCGCGCGTGATAACCGAGGCTCCCCGCAGCGCCCTGGTGGTCACGCCGCATCCCGACGACGCCGAGGGCGGGTGTGGGGCCACCATGGCCAAGTGGATCGCCGACTCGGGCACCAAGGTGGTCATTCTGATGTGCACCAACGGCAATAAGGGCACCGGTGACCTTTCCTTCACTCCGGAATCCCTGGCAGCCACTCGCGAGATTGAGCAACAGAACGCCGCCGACGCGCTCGGCGTGGCCGAGGTGGTCTTTCTGGGCTACGGCGACGGCGAGCTGGAGGACACCTACGAGTATCGCGGCCAGGTGGTGCGTGAAATCCGCCGCCACAAGCCGGAGGTTATCTTTGGCATCGACCCCTACCGCGTAACCTCACACACCCACCGGGACCATCGCCACAGCGGACAGGCCGCGCTGGATGCCGCGTTTTCCTACGCCTGGAGCTGGCTGGACTTCCCGGAGCAAATCAAAGAGGAGGGTCTGGAACCTCATAAAGTCAGGGAGGCCCTGCTCTGGGGATCCGAGCGCCCCGACACCTTCGTCTCCATCACCGAACAGCACATTCTCCAAAAAGCCGAGGCTCTGAGCAAGCACGCATCCCAGATCAGCGCGCGCACCAGGTCGCAACGCCTGGACCGGATGACCGAAGGCTGCCGCCGGCAGGGGGAACGCTGCGGCGTCCCCTACGCCGAGGGTTTCCGGCGGATTGAGTTCAACCTGGGCAGCGATGAGTGGTGGCTGCTGAATCGGTAGGCTGCTTGGCTGGCGTATAATGGACGCATGGAGAGGGCGGCAATGATTCCTGACGATGACATCCTCGAAGGAGGACGGCACCCGATAACTTATTTGCGCTATTGCCACGCTCAAGATGAGTTGCGCGCTGACGCCGGCGGCGTCGCTTTTGACACCGGCTACGAAATGGGTCGATCCCTCTCTTCCGGTGAATTGCTGGAAATGGCCCAGAGCGCTGGCGCGAGCGACTTATCCCGTGAGGAGTTGCGGAGGTTCCGACGCATGGATTTGGCGCTTGAGGTTGCCGACGAAAACGGTGATACTCGCTATGTCGCTGTTGAAATCGCATTCTACGCCGAGCAGAAGGGGATAGACCGCGCCATCGCTAGCGCCCGGTTGTTGGAGCGGTTCACCGGACGCCCCGCTTACGCAGCAATTGCCGTGGGCAGAGACTACCGCGGCTTGCCGCAAGACGTCCTGAACGGCGAGTATCCCATCTTGTTGGATAGCCCGGGCAACGAACCGGTTTATCTGTACCAGTTGAACGAGCGCAACATAGAAAGAGCGATGGCTGACAGACGCTATGAGCGGAGGCTGCACGGCTATTGAGCCGACTCTCTGACCACGAGGCACCGCCGGCGACCTATCGCAGATTCCTCGGGATGTTGACAGCTCCTGCGTGGCCTTACATAATCATTCCAAAACGTCAGCAAAGGGCAATCTAGATCAAGGCACAGAGGACATGATGACTACTGCCAACCCTTATACTATCAATTTATTGGTTGCCTCGGGCAACCCGAACGGACCGCGCATCATCTCGAAATCGGGATGGGACGGCATAGGAGTCGTTTTTTCCAGAGACGATTTCGGGCATATACAGCAATGGGACGAGATGCAAAGGGCTGGCGTGTACGTTCTATGGGAAGACGACGAGTTTGGCGGCTTGCCGCAGGCTTACATTGGAGAAAGCGCGTCGTTCAATCGGCCAGACGGTTATCGCGGCCCCGCTGGTCGGATATACGATCACACAACAGACCAGCAATTTTGGTCTCAGGCTGTGGTGTTCACCAGCGAAAAATTGAACACGGCCCACACGGAATATCTGGAAGCCCGTTTGATTAACCTGGCATTGGATCTCAAGCAGTGCCAGCTAATCAACACCCAACATCCCGCCCCTGGGCGAGACCGCTTTATCAGTGCGGAAGCCGATGGGTTTCTGGAAAACATTTTGCTTTGTTTGCCGCTGCTTGGGGTAAATTTCTTCGACACTCCCCGCGTACCCCCACAGATGCTCGAAAACAACAGGAGTTCTGCACAGCAGACCCAGTTCCAAGAACGAAGGCCAGACCACGTGCAAACCCATCCAGCAGAGGATGTCCTTCCGTTGTTTTTGAACCTGCGAAAACAGAATGGCGACTTCGTGGATGCTCAGGGCTATGCTGATGGCCGCAGGTTCGTCGTTTTGGCTGGTTCGAGGGCCGCAAAATCTGCCGACCCCGATTTCCCGACGAAGGACGGAGCATCTGCCAACTACCGCAACGAGCTCATCAAAAACGGAGTTTTAGTCGAAAAGGAAGATTGCTACGAATTCAAACAGCCGCACACGTTCAATTCCCCTTCAAGGGCCTCAGCGGTGTGCTTGGGCAATTGGAGCAGCGGGCCATCTGTATGGAAAGATGAAGACGGGAATACGCTTCAAGAAATAAGAAGAGGGCAATAATTCAGGTAAAGCGGTGCTTACGATGCGGAAATGTCGCTCCGTCCTCGCCCCAGCGCACCCCGTAGGCTCGCATCATCGTGGTAGCGTTAGCGCGGGCGATGGCGCGCAGCGCGTTGGACACGATGCCGGCGTTCTTGCGTATCGCCTTTTCAGGAGCCGCTACCACCTCGCGCGGCCCCGGCTCCAGCAGGCCCCAGCCGGGCGGTAAATTTTCGGCCAGCGCTACGCCGGCGGGGGCCATGACGTAGTGGTAGTCGGCGATGGCCAGAAAGCGCGGGTCGTGGAACTTGGTGGAAATGGTGGACAGCCGTTCCCGGAGTCGTTCCGCTTCCCGTTCCAGCCGGGTCAGGTCGCCGTTGGCCGAGTGATAACCCGGCGACTGCGCTAGTTCCATACGGCGGCGTAAGGGGGCTTGACGCTGGCGCAGGCGGGCGATGTCCGCCTCGGTGTGGTTGTCGCGGGCGAAATCGGCGCGGGACGCTTTGACCTCCACCGCGTAGATCACGTTGTTAGGGCCAACGCCCACCACGTCAACTATGGAACCCCACGGCCCCTGCAACCGTACCTCAAGGCCGATGCACCGGCACCGCGCCGCGCAGTACAACCATTCCCACGCTTCCCACTTCAGCCGGTAGGCGCGCTCCGACTCGCTGCCCAACTTGAAGCGCCGAGCATCCAGCATAACCGTCATTCCCAACCCTTACCCGTCATTCCCGCTTTCGCGGGACTCCAGAAACCTTTGCTGCTCTGCGCCTTTGCGTCTTTGCGTTAAATACCTTTCCCGGCCCGACCAAGAAAGTGCCGCAACGCTACTGCTCCTGCAATTCCCGCACGATGCGGCGCAGCTGGGCTTCCTCGGCATCGCCGGCGGTCTGGATGGTGAAGTGCATCTCGTCCACCATATCGCCGTAGCGTTCCTTGAACATTCCGGGAATCTCGTCATATTCCCCGATGATGGAGAGGGCGTTGAGCATCTCATCGGGGACGAGGGCGGTCATGTCGTCCCAGCGTCCTTCCCGGGAAAGGGCGTGCAACTGCCGCCCGATGTCCTCGAAGCCATGGCACTCCAGCACCGGGAAGTAGGTGCGGGTGGACGAGTAGAAGGCGATGCGTTTTCTGGTTTCCTCGGCGGCCTCGCGGATGGCGGCCTGGTTGGGGCCGGTTACGATGAAGCCGTTGCCGACTATGGTGACGTCATCAACGCTGCGCCCGCCGCGGCGCGCGCCCTCGGCGACGTTGGGCATAACCACCTGCCGCACGTACTCCGGCGACACCAGGCTGTGCAGCATCAGGCCGTCGCTGACCTCGCCGGCCACCAGGCAGTTGTATCCGTTGACGGCGGCGGTGAACACTTCGGGGTGCGGATACTCGCTGGGGCCGGGGCTGAAGAACGGCGTCATCAGGGAGAACTGGTAGAAGTCGCCGGCGTATTCCAGGTTGCTTCCGGTGTCCCAGCAGTTCCAGATGGCATGGAGGGACTGGACGTATTCGCGCAGGCGGGGGCCGGCCGAGCCGGTCCATCGCGTGGAAAACCGTCGCTCAATATGCCCCTTCACTTGCGTGCCCAGGCCCAGGCGGAAGCGGCCGCCGCTGTTGTCCTGCAAGTCGCGGGCGGTGTAGGCCACCACCATGGGCGAGCGGGGGAAGGCGATGGCGACGTGGGTTTCCAGCGTAACCCGGCTGGTGGAAGTGGCCGCCACGGCCAGGGGCAGGAAGGGGTCGTGGGCGGTTTCGTTGGTGGAAACGCCGTCGTAACCCATGGACTCGGCCCAGGCCGCTTCGGCGGCCACGGCGTTCAGGTCGCGGGATCGGAGGGAATAGACAACACGCATGGGGGTGGCTCCTCTGATTTGATCACCATCGTATCGAGGTAGGTTCGGTGGACAAAACTTACGTCATATGCTGACCTGGGCTAACTGGCGAACATATCAGCTCCACCAACGGCGGCGATGATATGTTCGGCCATTTCTGGCGAGACGCCAGCCGTCTTGGCAAACTGCCCGTAGGTTTCGCCGAGCGCCATCCGCCTGACCGCGCCAAATATATCCGACACACGCTGATTGCCGAGCCCGAAGCGTTCTGCCACTTCGCTTACGGCCTTACCCTCCAGCCGCATTTGGACGATACCCTGGTTGCGTTCGGTCAAGTCAGTGAAACGGAGACGCCGGGTGGCTTTACCGATAGATCGGGTCCATTCGTTGGGTTTGGCAACGATGTTGAACTTGGGAGCGGCCGGCGAATTGCCAATCCTCCACAGCTCCACTTCCAAACCGAAAAACCGAAATCTTTCATCGGTAATTTCGTTCAGCCAGTCCAGGGCGGCACGGTGTTCATCGGTAAAAGTTGCCGCAACCCAGACGATAGTCACGGTCTGCAATCCGGCGGCGTAGGTCAACAATTGACCTAAGTGAGTATGGTCGGTGCGTTCCAGCTGGTTCTCAATCAGCACCCAGGAATCGTCCAGCGTGTTCCTACAGAGAATATCGGCGCGGAACGGGCCAACGCTTTCCTCTTGCCCCGCCGTTTCCAAATCCATATTCAAGGTTTCGGACAGTATTGCCAGGTTAACTTCCTGCGCCAACCACGGCGTGAAATCCTGCGCCTCGGTAGTCCAGATATTACGGAGAGCAACCCGTTCCAGGCGGCCCAGTTCGGCGGTAGTCATACTGCCATCCTCTTTGTGATCAGCTTGCGCCGTTGCCTCGCTATCCGCGCCCGACAAATCATAGAACACATCCAGCTGCGACCTATCCTCGGCCTCTGCCAGCGTGGTTACCGCTTCGGCCATAATTTCGGCGTAGTCGCTAGTGTCCTCCCGAAGTGGAATGGCAATCTCCCACAATCGGCCACTGGCCTCCTTGCTGTGGATGTCAGCGCGCTGACCCCAACGGCGGACATCGGTCCAGCCCTGTGATTCCAGATACGCCCGCAAGTTCGCGGTGGTCAAGGACTCCAATGCTTCCTTATCCCTGATTTGCACTTTCATAATGTTTCACCGCTTACTGCCTGGTCCATCAGGTCAGCCAGTTGGGAACTGCTGAAAACGTTTGTTGTCGGGATGCGAACCGTTACGCTGCTGGTGTTTTCTGCTTCCGGTCTTCCTTCAAGGGACAGCCAGTAAGCGCAGTGTCGCAGGCAAAGTTCAGCATCCGTCTGCGTCAACCACTGCGTTTCGTCATCCGGAAGCAGGACCAGTATCAGGATGAACGGGCGCGTGACGTTACGCAGGTTATCATAATCGCGTATCGGCAGCGGAAAGCGCAGTTGCCGGCCGTCGCGCCCGATAACGTCCCGGGACGTAGCTTTGGCCTGGAAACCGATGATTTCCTCCATTGTAGCCCGTTTCAAAATCCCGTCCACGCTGCCCCGGTCCACCTTCGGCTCGAGCACTTCGCAATCGGCATAGGTCGCCACCGCGTTGATGTACGCCAGCGAAAACCGCTCCTTCCGCGTGTTCAAGTCCATCCGGTGCTCTACTCGCTCGCTTTGGTGTAAATCGTAATTCCGAACTCGTCAATATGCCTTTTGAGCGGCGGGTACTTGATGCTTTCGTAGGCTTGCAGGTCGCACTTCTGTGGCATATCCAGCTCTTCCAAATCCAGCGCCAGGCGGCCAAGGCGATAGTGGTCGATGATACCGTGAGCTGCCAGATCGAAATCCGAGCGCGGCGTTGACTTGTCGGTAGCTCTGGAACCGAACAAGGTTACTGCCGTCAGCTCCGGGTAGGCGGCGAAAACGCGGTTCATTTTCTCCCAGGTTCCGGTAGGTATGTCGGGAACGCGCTTCATTCCAGCGCCTCCAGTCCGAACCGCTGATAAAAGTCGCTGAGAACCGGCAGGTAACGCCGCCGGACGCTTTCCAGCGTCGCCCGAAACCGGGCGAAGTCGTAAGTGTGTGACATCAGGTTGCGGTCAACCAGCATATCGATCCAGACTTCCGCGTCGTGAATCAGCTTGGCGGCAAACGCCTGCTGGATGACGTTGCGCGGCGTTACTTCGGTGAGGACGATGCCGCCGTATTCCAGCCGGTCCTTGAGGGTCAGCCAGGCCAGTTGGAAAGTGTACTCAAACCGCTGGATGGCGCCCTCGCGCTCCAACTCGTTCAGTTCCGCAACTTCCCGCTCCATTGCCTCGCTGAGCAATAGGTAAGCGCGTGAGAAATTGCGGAATCGATAATGCCAGCGAATTTCTGCGGCGTTCATTGTCGTTGCTCCGCGCCGTCTATCTATCTACCTACCCTTCCGCCGGCGCGCGCTCCGCGTAGAGCTGGTCGGTCTTGGCGGCCATGATGAAGTCGTTGCGGTGCAGGTTGCGGATTTTGTGGGTCCACCAGGTTACGCTGACCCGGCCCCACTCGGTGGTCAGGCGGGGATGATGGCCTTCTGATTCGGCCAGTTCGCCCAGGGCGTTGGTGAACTCCAGGGCTTGCACGAAGTTCCTGAACCTGAACTGCCGGTCCAGCTTGGGTATGCCGGATTCGTCAATCAAGGCCCAGTCGTTGACTGCGGGGTGCAGCTCGGCGATTTCGTCAGCGGTAACGTGGGGCGAATCGCGGCGACAGGCGGTGCATCGTTCGCTGTACAGTTGGGTCATGGGGGCCTCCTGAGTTATGGTCGCGTCATCCCTTCGGCAACGGGAAGCCGGCGGTTCCATGCCGCAATTCTAGCATAGGACGGCGCGGCGACCGGCCCGGGCGCCCTTGCTTGCCGCTCCCTTAGGCCCAATCTATAATCAAATGACGAATTCGCGCGAATACATCCGCTTGCGCTGGCAGCAATGCCCATTGACGCGATTTTTGACCAGAGGAGGCCGTTTTGACTACTACGACACGCAGCCCGAAAGCCCTGTTGAAGCACCGCAGCAGCGACATTACCGACGGGCCGGAACGGGCGCCGGCCCGTTCTTACCTTCGGGCCATGGGCCTGACCGACGACGACCTGGCCAAGCCCTTCGTCGCCGTGGCCAACCTGGCCAGCGACGTTACGCCCTGCAACGTGCATCTGGACCGCTGGGCCGCCGCCGTAAAGGAGGGTATCCGCCAGGGCAACGGCACGCCTTTTCAGTTCGGCACCATCACCGTCAGCGACGGCATCTCCATGGGCACTGAGGGCATGAAAGCGTCGCTGGTGAGCCGGGAAGTCATCGCCGATTCCATTGAAACGGTGGTCTTCGGGCAGCGGATGGACGGCCTGGTCACCGTAGGGGGCTGCGACAAGAATATGCCGGGCTGCGTGATGGCGATGGTTCGGCTGAACATCCCCAGCGTCTTCGTCTATGGCGGCAGCATCCTGCCGGGTCAGTACCGCGGCAACGACGTGAACATTCAGGACGTGTTTGAGGCGGTCGGGGCCTGGGCCGCCGGACGCATCACCGGCGAAGAGCTGACCGAACTGGAGTGCGCCGCCTGCCCCGGCGAGGGTTCATGCGGTGGCCTGTTCACCGCCAACACCATGTCCACGGCCATCGAAATCATGGGCCTGTCCCTGCCCGGCGACTCTTCGCTGACGGCGGTGGACCCACGCAAGGGCGACGAAGCGCGTCAGGCCGGCGAGGCCGTGATGCGGATGCTGGACGAGGGCATCCGGCCCCGGGACATCCTGACCCGGCAGGCGTTTGAGAACGCCATCACGCTGGTGGCGGCCATGGGCGGTTCCACCAACGCCGTGCTGCACCTGATGGCCATTGCCCGCGAGGCCGAGGTTGACCTGACGCTGGAGGACTTCGACCGCATCAGCCGCCGCACGCCCTACATCACCGACATGAAGCCGGGCGGACGCTACGTCATGGCTGACCTGAGCCGCTACGGGGGCGTCGCCCTCATCGGCAAGCGCCTGCTGGACGCCGGCCTGCTCCACGGCGACGCCAGGTCGGTGAACGGCAAGACGCTGGCGGAAAACCTCAACGAAACTGACACCGTGGACGACCAGCCCGTGGTCTATACCATGGACGCGCCGCGCAGTCCCACGGGTGGACTGGCCATCCTCCGCGGCAATCTGGCTCCCGACGGCGCGGTCATCAAGGTGGCCGGTCACCAAGAGAAGGTGTACGAAGGCCCGGCTCGGGTGTTCGACCAAGAGGAGCCAGCCTTCCAGGCCATCCAGCGGGGCGAGATCAAGGATGGCGATATAGTGGTGATCCGCTACGAAGGCCCGAAGGGCGGGCCGGGCATGCGCGAGATGCTGGCCGTCACCAGCGCACTCATCGGACAGGGGCTCGGCGACACGGTGGCCTTAATCACCGATGGCCGGTTCTCCGGCGCGTCCCACGGCCCCATGGTGGGCCACGTGGCGCCGGAAGCCATGGACGGCGGCCCGATAGGTATGCTGCGCGAGGGCGACATCATCACCCTGGACATCCCCAACCGCCGGCTGGACGCCCGCATCACTGAGGAGGAGTTCACCGACCGGCGCGCCGCCTGGACGCCCATGGCGCCGAAGTACACCACCGGCGTGCTGGCCAAGTACGCCAAACTGGTGTCCTCCGCGTCGGAGGGGGCGGTTACGCGGTGATATGGTCGTTGAGGACGACCAATGAATTGCCGATGGAGGAGGTGAATCCGATGCCAAGACTGAACATGAAAATCATGATTGGGTTGCTCGTCGGATTCGCCACGGCAATCCTCTATATGTTGTTGTTGCCGCAGTTGCCTGGCGGGATGCAAGCCGGCGGGCAGGATACCCTTTTGGCTTTCGTTTTGGGGGCAGCCGTCGGCATTTGGGCGTTGGTCGGACGCAACGGGTGACGTGCGGCCAAAGGGTCGATGCTGAGATGCGAAATACTCTGCGTATATGCGTCCGAGTCGCCACGGCTCTGATTGCCTTGCTCGTTTTGACGCTGGTGGTTTGGCTGGCTGAGTTGGCAGGCGTCCCAGAGCAGGGCAGGAATCTCCTGCTCAACCTGTCAACCGGCATTGCCATATGGTGGATTATCACTACGTTGCAGGACGCAAGGAACCAAGGTTGGACTTGCGAGCTTTGTCAACGTCTGAACCGAATCAGGTGCCCGGTTTGCAACACGCCGCACCAGCAGGGTACGTAGGAGGCTTACGATGGCAACCACTGAAAACCGCATCCAACTGGAGCGCAAGGGAACCCTGGCCGTCATCCGGCTGAACCGCCCGGAGGCGCGCAACGCGCTGTCGCCGGGAATGGTGGCCGAGTTGGGTCAGGCCATCGCGTCCTGCCGGGGCGGAGACATCCGCGCCGTCCTGCTGACCGGCACGGAGGGAGCATTTTGTTCCGGCGCCGACGTGCGGGATTTTGCGTCGCAGCTCGAAGCCGGCGGGCCGGAGGGTCTTTCCGACCACCTGCGGGAACTGGCCGACGATCTCCACCGGCAGGTGGTGATGGGCATCCGCCGCTTGGACAAGCCGGTGGTGGCCGCGATAAACGGCGTGGCGGCCGGCGCGGGTTTCAGCCTGGCCCTGGCCTGCGACCTGCGGGTGGCTTCATCAGATGCCCGGTTCCTGCTGGCCTACGCCAACATCGGCTGCACTGCCGACGGCGGCTCAACCTATATGCTGCCGCGCATCGTGGGACAGGGCCGGGCCATGGAGATCTACCTGGCCCGCCAGCCCATCGGAGCGCAATATGCCCTGGAATTGGGCTTGGTGAGCCAGGTCTTCGACCCGGCGCACTTTGAACGCCACGCCATGGAAGAGGCCGACCGCCTGGCCCAGGGGCCGACTCGCGCCTACGGAAGGGTCAAAGCCCTTTTCGACGGCAGTTGGGACGCCGATCTGGCGACACAACTGGACGCCGAAACCGACGCCATCGCCAACATCGGCCTGACCCGGGACTTCCAAGAAGGGGTACGGGCGTTCTCGCAAAAGCGGCCGGCTTGGTTTCAGGGGATGTAGTTTAGTCAGAAGCAGGATTTGCTGGATTTGGAAGGATTTTCAGGATTGGACTCTAATCCTGAAAATCCCAATCATCCCGACAATCCTGCTTCTGACAATTGCTGCCAGCCGGGTCAGAAAATCGCGATAGGATTCACCGGGCTGCCGGTCACATTGCGAAGTCTCAATGCGCCGATGGACAGCATGAACTCCCAGCGTCCGTGCCGGGCGGCGACCTCGGCCACATCCTCCAGGTTGGCGTTGTCAATCAGCCACACGCCCAGGTACACCAGGCAGGCGATGTGCAGGGGCGAGACGATGTTTTCGTACTGGTTGGGGCGGATGTCGTTGGAGGTGTCGGTGCCCAGCATGGCGATGCCCCGTTCCTTGAACCAGGGCGCGCAGGCCACGTGGCAGGCCACGCTGGGCTCGGTCCCCGGCACCGGGCCTTCCACCATACGGCGGCGGTAGTTGCCCGTCCGCACCAGCAGGATGTCGCCTTCCTGTACGGTTACGCCGTGTTCCCGTTCGGCGGCGTCCAGGTCTTCCGGCATCACCGGCGCGTCGGGCGCGAGCCAGTCCACGCCGCGGACCCGGGCTATATCCAGCAGGACGCCCCGGCTCACCACTCCCTGGGCGGTCAGGTCGATGGCGTGGCTCTGCGCGCCCTCCCGCGAAGTGACCACGGCGGCCGGCACGCCGTTGTACATCAGGCCGTCGTAGGAATAGTGGGACAGGGCGTCGATGTGGGTAATAGTCTGCCCATGGAAGACCATGCCGATGAACTCGGCGGCGCCCCGACGGGAATTGCGCCGTTCCAGCGGGTCGGTATCACGGCCTTCGCCGCTGTCCACCATGAACCGCTGCACCTGGTTGGTGATGTCGGGGGCCATGTCGGTGGTGATGGGGCGGGCGCAGCTCACCGTTTCCCCGGTCTGCACCAAAGCCGCCGCCTGGGTTCGTTTGGCGGTGGTAATCAGGTTCAGCGCGCCCAGTTGGTCCTGCTGGCCCCAGCGTCCCCAGTTGTTTTCATCTCGGTACCACGCCAGCACTTCGGTCTCGGTGGGCACTCCTGCAAAAGCCATGTTCCCTCCGTTGCAATACGCCGTTCTCAGTCGGCGATTTTGCCCGGCATTCTACACTACCGCGAGAACGCCGCCCCCAATCCCTTGTCATTGGCGAGAAGCGCAGCGACGCGGCAATCTCGTTCCAGCAGCAGCGGCCCTTGCATCAACGAGATTGCCGCGCTACGCTCGCAATGACAAAACTGAACGCTCAGGCTTACCCCAGCCGCGCTCCTATAAACTGCGGATAGCCACGCACGAAGTCGGCCGCGTCGGCGGGACGACGGCCTTCCAGTTGCAAACGACGGACGGCCAGCAGGCCGCCGCCGGAGCCGACGGCGATTGGTTCCCCAGCGGTGGCAGTTACCATTGCAGGCCGGGCGTATCCATCCGGTAGCGGCGCAACGTCCAGCAGTTTGACTTCCTTGCCGTCCCACTTTGTATGCAGCCCCGGCCAGGGCGTGTAGGCCCGTTGCTGGCGGCAGAGAAACTCCGCCGGCCGCGTCCAATCGGCGATCCCGTCCGCGCGTTCCAGCTTCGAGGTGTAGGTTGCCTGCTCGTCGTCTTGCGGAACCGCCGCAACCGCACCCGCAATCCAATCCGGCATTACCTCGTCCAGCAGGGCCGCGCCGTCCCGGAACAGTTCGGCAGTCAGCGTTTCGGCGTCGTCCTCCAGCCCGACGGGACGGGCGCGTTGAGCGATGATCGGCCCGGTGTCCATTCCCTCGTCCAGCAGCATTACCGTGACCCCGGTGGCGTCGTCGCCGGCCAGGATAGCGCCGGCCACGGGCGACGGCCCCCGGTGCCGGGGCAGCAGCGACGGATGCAGGTTCAGGCAGCCGAAACGGGGCAGATTCAGGACTTCGGTTGGCAGAAGCCGACCGTAGGCGGCAACAACGATGATGTCCGGGGCATAGTCGGCCAGTCGCCCTACTGCGTCGCTGTTGCGGAACGTTGCCGGTTGTTCTACCGGGAGGCCCAGTTCTTCCGCCCGCTGCTTGACGGGTGAAGGAGCAAACGTCCGGCCGCGGCCCTGCCGGCGGTCCGGCGGAGTGTAGGCCGCGACTACGACAACCATCGGGTTTGCCGCCAGGGCGTCCAGCGTTGGTACGGCGGAGTGCGGCGTACCCATGAACACCAGGCGCAGCGGTTGATCCGCTGTCCGCAAATCGCCAGAATCGCTTGTTGGATGGGTTGACAAGGCTCTATCCTGGTTGTAAATTGTGCATAAGCGCTTGCGCGAAATTTTGAGAAAGGAGGTGATTGCGAATGGAATCTAGTTTAACATGCTGGGGCGATGGTAGGCACCAGTCTGGATACGACGGGGTGAACGCCTCTTAGCGTCATCGCTTTTCAAAAAACGGCATTTAGCCCGTCAGTCGGGCCCAGACCAGTGTCTACCGTCGCCCCAGAGGTTCTGGGAGTTATCGGGCGACAAGCCAAAGGTCCAGTCTGGGCCCGATACCCTTTTAACCCCCCTCTCCCCGCACGCTGCCGGCGCGCACCGATGCGGTGCGGTGAATTTGGGCTTTTCAGGTTCCGTCAATCGTTTGACAAACTTGGCAGAAAACCCTAACCTAAATCCGGTTCCTTTATTCCCTTCAACAGCGACACGGAGATCAAATGCTAAGGATTCGCCTGCGGCGCGTAGGTAAAAAAGGCCGCCCCTACTATCGAATCGTCGTCACCGAAAAGCGCAACCCCCGGGATGGCGCTTACATTGACGGCATCGGCCACTACGACCCCATGGCGGACCCGCCGGCCGTAACCCTCGACGAGGCGCGGGCCGTGGACTGGCTGCGCAAAGGCGCTCAACCCTCGGACCCGGTGCGCCGGATTTTCGACCGCAACGACATTTTCAGCAAGGTCCACGCGGATGAAAGAGCTGATTGAGTTCATCGCTCAGTCGCTGACCTCCAACCCGGAAGCGGTCCGGGTCACGGAGACCGACGAAGGCGACCAGATAGTAATACGCCTTGAAGTCGCCCCTGAAGACAAAGGCAAGGTGATCGGGCGGCAGGGACGAGTGGCTCAGGCCATGCGCGTCCTGCTCCGGGTAGCCGCGGTCAAGGATGGCACCCGGGCTGTGCTGGAGATTGTCTAGCCGTCGTCGCTCCAGGCGCTACTTCAGGCCGGCTCCGTCGCGCAGCCGGAACGCCTCCATTGTTGCCCCGGAGGTGCCGGACGACGCCGTCGTAGTGGGCCGCGTCATTCGCAGCCACGGCTTGGATGGCGCTCTCAGAATCCGTTCCTATTCTGACAACCCGGCCCGGTTTGTTGCCGGCAGCGAGTTGACCGTCGCCGGCAAAGTTCATACCGTCATTTCTTGCCGCCATCTGCCCGACGGGGACGCCCTGCTCCGGCTGGAAGGGTTGAATGATCCCTATGCGGCGCGACGGCTGGCCGACGAGTGGATCCTCGCGCCCATCGACTCGGCGCCCGAACTGCCGCCGGGAGAGTATTACCACTACCAGTTGGTGGGGCTGACCGTCATCACCGACCAGGGCGAGAACCTGGGAGCGGTGCGGGAGGTGTTGGAAACCGGCAGCAACGACGTGTACGTGGTGGCGTCGGATACCGGCGGGGAGATACTGCTGCCGGCGATTGAGCAGGTGGTGCAGGAAATCGATCTGGCGTCAGGCACGGTGCTGGTGCATCTCATCGACGGCCTGCGCTGAACCCCCGTCCACTATCAACCGCCATTCCGGCGAAAGCCGGGATCCAGAGGCTGCTGGACGTTTGACTTCTCGGCCATAATCCACCGATTCAGGTCCTGGATTCCCGCTTTCGCGGGAATGACGGATCAAATTCAAAACGTCAACAGAACCTAATTCCCCGCCGCCATCGCGTGCCGTTCCGCGTGAGCGTGGGTGTGTTCCGCCTCGTCGGCGAATTCGTGGTCCTCACAGGCTACCCAGCGGGAGCCGTCGGCGAACCATTCCTTCTTCCAGATGGGCACGATGGTTTTAATCCGGTTGACCGCCTCGTGGCACGCCTCGAAAGCCGCCACCCGGTGCGGCGACGCCACGGCCACCACCAGGCTGATGTGTCCGACGTCAACCCGACCCGTGCGGTGGGCGATGGCGATGTCCTCGATGCCGTAGTCGGCGCGCAGGCTGTCGCGGACTTCGTGCAGCTTCTTGAGGGCCATGACGTCGTAGGCTTCGTATTCCAGCCGGGTGACGGTCTTGCCGCCGAAGTTGTCGCGGGTGGTGCCCAGGAACGTCACCACCGCACCGTTGCCGTCCGCCCGCACCGCGTCGGTCACCGCCACCGGGTCCAGGGGTTCGTCGGTAAGAATAATCATGGTTCAGGAACCTCCGCTAACCGGGGGGATCAGGCAGACCTCGTCGCCGGGGTACAGGAGTTGGTCGTCATCGGCATACTCGGCGTTCACCGCGACGACGATGCGCACCTCCGGCGGCGCCAGACGGGGGTAGTCGGCCCGCACGGCGGCGGTAAGGTCGCCGACCGTGGCCCCGTCGGGAACATTGACGGATACCAGCGAGGCGCCGGCGCGCTCCCGGTACAGGGCAAATAATCGCACGTCAAACTGCATGGTAGTTGGGATTATGGGCGGGGGATGGGGGTGGTGTCAACGGCCCGGTTGTTGGTACTGCGCCAGGAACATCCTGCTAATGCCGCAGTATTCCCCGGCGTCGTCCGTATAACCGTCAACAATCGTCAGCCACTCGGATACATCGCTTTGCGACAGTTCATCTCGCAGCCGTTCGATCCACTGGATCCGGCTGAAACGCAGATCTCGTTCGTTCAATCCCAGGTCTTCCGCCGTGAGCCGGGCTTTGTCCTGGGCGACTTGCGGCAAACCGGCTCTGGGAATTATCTCGCCCGTATCGTGATCGTAGTCGAAGTATCGTTCCGGGCGTTCCGAGATTTCCTCAGCGCAAGGGTCAACATATCCCGATGTCGGCCATAACTCACCTTTGTGGTCCGCGTTGCAGCGACGGCAGCTGAAAATCCAGTTCGTCCATTCGTAAGCCAGTTTGGGGAATTGGTTCAGCGGCCTGAAGTGGTCCACAGTCGGCGACCGACTACCCAATAGGCCATCTTCGCTGTTGCATCGACGCTCGCAATAGCCGCACTTGCCGTGAAACCGCTCTCGCAAGTCAGCTGCAAACACGGTCCAATAGTTGTGTTGGTTGGGACGGGCTCCGATCCCTTGCTCGGCGTGTCGCACCCATAGGTAGGTATATGTGCTGGCGTAATGGGCTACCCCGGACGGAGCCGGTCCGCGATCTACCCAACGCATGACGGCTACGCCCCGTCTTGAGACAGATCGGACATACGGTTGGCCATGAACTGACGCATCATCTCGTCAAAGCGTTCGTCCTGCGCCTTGAGCCATCCACCAGCCAGCAGGTCCTCGTTCACCAGCCGCCGCAACTCCTGCATCCGCACCTCATCCTCCGGTGTCAGCCTGTCCTTTTCCCGCAACTTCCGCAGTTCCTCGGCGTGCCGCGCCGTGCGCTCGTCCGTCGGATCGCCAATCCCCATGAACGTCCGGTAAATCTCATCCGCCGTCCACCCAATGATGTCCCGCTCGTTGCGCGACCATTCCACCGCTCCGGTTGTTTCATTTCGTTTGAGCAGGTGAACCTGGCCTTTCTTCAAGCCGGCCACCATCATCGGCGAGTGGGTGCTGGCGAAAATCTGCACGTTGGGGAAATGCCGCTGCAACGTGGGGATGACGCGCCGCTGCCAGGAAGGATGCAGATGAGCGTCGATTTCATCTATGATGAAGACGCCGGGCTGATCTTTCCAATCAGGCGCGCCGCGGTAGTAGCGCGCCATGCCTATCATGAAATAAGACAACCATTCAATGACTGAAATTGTTCCATGGCTTAATTCGCCCATCTCAACTTCACCGTCAATTGTCTGCGAAACGTAGCCAAACTCCTCGTCGTCAGCCCTATACACTCCTTTAGCAAGATTGACCACAAATCCGTCAACGATAGTCCCAATAATATACGAAATATCTTCAAATACCTCGCGGCCGATGTTTGACGCACTATGGCGCAAGGCAGCCAGTTCCGCGAGTTTGATATGGTCCGCGCCAACTATACCTTCCTCGCCATAGTAGGCTTCACCATCAGCTTCAACGATTTCTGGAACGAAGTTGTCGTGAATTCTGATGTCAGAGTTGAACTCAGTAAAGTGCACGTCTTCGCCATCAACCGCGATGGGCCGGTACTGACTTTTCCTGTCGTGTCGCAATGGGTTGTAGTAACCGACGTAACCATGCTCTCTGATGAAGTCATTCCATCGGCTCATGACCTCGCGCCCCGATTCTTCTTTGCCGTCCACGACGGCAAAGAGAACATCATCCTCCCCTCCGGCGCAGAGCCATCCTCCCCAACTCGGCGAGAACAATTTAGGAAACCGGAAATACCGACGCCTACCCTGACTGTCTTCCCACTCTATGGCTAGCGAAGTAGGTTGACGCGAAATCCCGTACCGCGTCTTGTCCTCGAGGGCGACTTTCAAATCAGGCCCTGTCAGGCTGTGTATCATCTCCAGTATCGTGGACTTCCCAACGTTGTTCGGCCCGATGAACAGGTTCACGTTGGCATCAAACTCCAGATTGATGCCGTCGGAGCCGCTGCCGTCCGGGCGGCGCCGGAATGGGCCTACGTTGGTTAGCTGTAAAGATCGGATAGGCATGAGGAATCGCCTTTGTCTGCGGTTGGCTTTGAACCAATCAGCGATATAATCCTACCACACCGCACCGCATCCAGGAGCCGTTCCCATGCCCGACCGACAGCGCCTCACCCAAACTCTCATCGACCTCATCAAGATCGACAGCCCCACCGGGGAGGAGGATGCTATTGACGCCCATCTTTCCGGCGTCCTCGCCGACCTAGGCGCTGTCGTGCGGCACGATGCCTACGGCAACCTGGTTGCCACTTTCGCCGGTTCCGACGGCAGCGCCAGCCAGGCGCCGGTGATGCTGTCCGCCCACATGGACACCGTGGAGCCGGGGCGGGGCATCAAGCCGATGCTGGACGCCGACGGCGAGACATTGCGTTCCGACGGCAGCACCATCCTCGGCGGCGACTGCAAGGCCGGCATCGCCATCGTGCTGGAAGGACTCACGTCGGCCATGGAAGACGGCGGCCGGCTGCGCCCGGTGCAGGTGGTGTTCTCCCGCGCCGAGGAGGGCGGACTCAACGGGGCGCGCAACCTGGACTTCTCGCTGGTGGAGGCGAAAAGCGGCATGGTATTCGACGGCGAGGGGGCGGTCAGCCGCATCTGTGTCGGCGCGCCGGCCCAGAACATCGTCCAGTGCCACATCACCGGCGTCGCCGCCCACGCCGGGCTGGAGCCGGAAAACGGCGTCTCGGCCCTGCTGGTGGCCGCCAACGTCCTGACCCGCCTGCCTCTGGGCCGCATCGACCACGAGACCACCAGCAACATCGGCGTGCTGGAGGGCGGCCTGAAGCGCAACATCATCCCCGAGCGGGCCTACCTGGACGGCGAGCTGCGCTCCCGGAACCAGGCCAAGCTGGACAACTACACCGCCGAGTTCCGCCGCGCCTTTGACCAGGCCGCCGCCATGTATCCCAAGGCGCAGCTGGATCTGAACATCTGGAGCCAGTACCGGGCCTACAGCGTGGCCGACGATCATCCAGCTCTGGCCGACATTTCCCGCGCCGTGAGCAGCATCGGCCTCGCCCCGGCCCTGGAAACCACCGGCGGCGGCTCCGACGCCAACGTGTTCTTCGAGCACGGCATCGCCGCCCTGCCCGTGGGCATCGGCGTCCGCGACTTCCACACCACCCGCGAGACGGCCAACCTCGGCGAAATCTACGACGCGGCCCGGGTGTGCCAGGAGTTCATCACCCTGAAATAAACCGTAGCGGCGGGATGTCTATGTGCAAAATCACGACTGCCATTGTTGAAAGGTTTGGCGGATTTCCGAGATGAAACGACGAAGTGAGTTGTCCGAACGCATCGCGCGTTCGATGTTCATGCGCCGCACGATGTCTTCGGCAAACTCAATGCCACCGAGGATTGGCATTATGCCGGCATCACGAATGGCATTAATCAACAGCGTTTTATAACGTTGGCGTTCGCATTTTTGGTCCGGAGCGTCACAGCCGCGCCCAACCACGTCGCGGAACGCCTCGCCGTCAAGCAACAGCCAACGTTCGATATGCGGGTCGGGAATGGCTTGAATCACTGTAATCGGAACATTGGGGCGCGCCAATTCTCTGGGCCGCTCGTTGAAGCCTTTGCAATTGGCGTCGGTAGCGACGACTATTAAGTCGGGATACCCTCCCTGCTGGGCCAAGTCTTGCAAGTAGGCGTCGAACTCTCGAACGACCGCCCCGTAGCCGTCCGACGAATTCAACCATTCCAGCCGGACAGGAACCTCTAACTCGCCGGCCAACCGCTGCACCAGCGTGCCCATTATCTTTGATGAGCGTCGTCCTCAACGAAAAGGGATACTCTACGCATCGAAGTCGCCCCTCAAAATGCGCTTCGAGACTGGCAAAGTAGATTGGCGGTCATCCAACGCAGTGTCGATATCGTCCCGTCGCCACAGGGGGCCCCAAGTTAAATAAGAATCAATGCGTGATTGCCGGTCGATGCGCCGGGTTACGAACAATGAATCGTTAGGCAGCAAATCCGGCAAGATAGGCGAGTGCGTGGTGACGATGTATTGACTTTGACCGATGATCGAACGTGTCTTGAGCAGTTCCGCGATCAGGCTTATTCGGCCCGGGTGGACGCCATTTTCCGGTTCTTCGAATCCCACCAGTGATGGCGGCTGGTCAGAACTGGTGAGCGCCAGCAGTCCCAGCAATCTCAAAGTACCTTCCGATAGAACGCGGGCGGGTATCGCTACTCCATCTTCTTTAAGGAGTAGCTCTACTTCGCCAAGGTCACTGATGTCTATTTCAATTCCGGTCACGTTAGGCACCAGCATATGCAACGCTTTTTCCACTGCCTCAAACTGTTTGGGCCGCAAGGCCCGCAAGGTGTTGAGAAACGCGGCCAAATCTTCCCCCATCAGCCCGATGCTGTGCACCTCCTTGACCGGATTAGCGGCTCGCATACGCTCACGCGGCTCAAAGTAGAAAAACATCCAACTTCCCAACTCCCACCGCGCCGCTGTAAGGTGCGGATAATGCGGGGGGTAATGGGGCATTGAAAGGATGGTATGGTCAAGGTAGAGGTCGTAATCAGTAGGATGCGCCTGCCCTTCCAGGCGCAAGCGTATTTTTTCGCCCTGCCGGTCGATGAACGGGCTGCGGTTACGGGAAACTTCGCCTTTGGCGTTCAAGGCCGCGAGGTATTCATCAGTTACCCGAAGGATGCCGGAACGCGGCAGCATTTCAATCTCAACCCGGTAACGCAGGTTTCGCTCACGGACGGCCGACCGGCTCCCGGTTTCATCGGAACGGTCGGAATTTCCCGGCCGGCGCATTTCCCGCACCTGCCGGTTCACCGCGTTAACTACCGCGTCAGACAGTTGCAAATCTGCTTCGATGGAAAAGGTCAGACATTCCTGTTCCATCAGTCCGGCTAGGCCGCCTTCGCCGACCGTGAAAGATTCCAAGGGCTTCCCGCGGTAGGGGGGGTCAAAGGCTTCCCGCAGCGTTCGGCTGGTGGCCAGGCCAGACAGGAGTTGGAGAGCGTCCAGGAAGTTGCTCTTGCCCGCCGCGTTTGGCCCGAAAAGCAGGGTAAGGGACTCCAGCTTCACTTCAGCATCGAACAAAGACTTGTAGCCCTTGATATGAATACGCTTCAGCATACTGTTTCCCCTTCCCTGCCGTTGCTGTTGGGAGACGACTGGGAACCTTACACGTCACGCTGGATGGGCGCGCCGACGATGCTGCCCCACTCGGTCCAGGAGCCATCGTAGTTGCGGACGTTGTCGTAGCCCAGCAGCTGGCTGAGGACGAACCAGGTGTGGGAGGAACGCTCTCCGATGCGGCAGTAGGCGATGGTCTCGCGGGAGCCGTCCACGCCCCGGCCGCCGTACAGCGCGCTGAGCTCGTCGGCGGACTTGAAGGTGCCGTCCTCGTTGACGGCCTGGCCCCAGGGGATGTTGGCGGCGCCGGGGATGTGGCCGTTGCGCTGGGAACCTTCCTGGGGCAGGTTGGGCGGAGCGTTCAGCGCGCCGGAGAACTCGTCGGGCGAGCGCACGTCCACCAAGGCGTGGCTGCTGCTGTTGACGGCCTGCAACACGTAGTCGCGCAGGGCGCGCAGGTCGCTGTTTTCGGTGGTGATGCTGTAATTGGTGGCCGGATACGAAGGCACGTCGGTGGTGGTGGGCCGGTTCTCGGCCAGCCACAGCACCCGCCCGCCGTTCATCAGCCGCACGTCGGCGTGGCCGTAGTACTTCAGCTGCCAGAAGGCCCAGGCGGCGAACCAGTTGTTGTTGTCGCCGTAGAGGACGATGGTGGTGTCGGGGGAGACGCCGTTGCCGCTGAGCAGGGCTTCCATCTCGTCGCGGGAAACGATGTCGCGGACGACGTTCTGCTGCAACTGGGACTGCCAGTTGAAACTGACGGCGCCGGCGATGTGCCCCTGCTCGTAGGCGGAGGTATCCACGTCAACCTCCACCAGGCGCACGTTGGCGTCGCCGCCGTGCTCGGCCACCCAATCGGTGGATACCAAAGATTCGGGATGCGCGTAGTCGGCCATGATCTCACCTCGCAGGTATTCTGGTGTATGCAACGGGTTGGCTGCGAGCATTATACACGGGGCATCCACTGACGTTTCCCCTGACCCTCTCCCAACTCCGTCGTATTGACGCCCTCAAGCACAAATTCGCCCGCGAACTCGCCATCACCCAACTCCGCCGCGGCGCTGACCACTCCTATAGCGTATAGCGGCTGAGCGTGAGGCCAACGGCGGGGTGATATGATGCGGACGGGAGGAATTGAAACTATGGGTACGTTCCGTATGGAAATCGGAGTAGCCGGGCTCGATGGCGTCAATCCGACGGCAGTTACCGCGCTGGTGGATACCGGGGCCACTCATACTATGATGCCCGCATCATTGCTGAGGCGACTGGGCGTGACGCCGACCCGGCAGCGGACCTTCACGATGGCCGACGGCAGGAAGGAAACTTATGACATCGGCGCGGCCATGATTTCGGTTGGCGAAGAAGTTATGCCCTGCCCGGTTATTTTCGGCAGGGAAGGGCGTTATCTTCTGGGAGCGGCTACGCTGGAAAACTTTGACCTGGCGGTTGACCCGGTGAACCAGAGGCTGACGCCGGTGGCAGAACTCACCCTATGACGCCGGCGGAGTTCATTGACCGCTGGAGCAATGCCGGCTTTGGCGAGCGGCAGGGGGCGCAGTCGTTCTTCAACGACCTGTGCGGCCTGGTGGGGCACCCCACGCCGGCGGCGTATGGGGATCCCGAGGCGTTCACCTTTGAGAAAGCGGTGCCGGGCGGGTTCGCCGACGCCTACTTTGAGGAGCATTTCGGCTGGGAGTTCAAGGGGCGGGACGCCCAGCTGGACGGGGCCTTCGACCAGCTGCTGCGCTACCAGGTGCATCTGAAAACGCCGCCCCTGCTCATCGTGTCGTCCTTCCAGACGATACGGGTACAGACCAACTTCCCGGGCATGGAGACGGCCCGCTACGACATCGGGGTATCCGAGCTGGAACAGCCGGAACGGTTGGGACTGGTGCGGGACGCCTTCTTCGCGCCGCACCGTTTCCGGGAACGCTTGCGCTCGGTGGATGCCGTCACCCGCGAAACGGCGGCGCTGTTCCAGTCCATCGTTGAGGATATGGAAGAGCGTAACGAGGACCCCGAAAGATTAGCCCGCTACCTCAATCAACTGGTGTTCTGCCTGTACTCCGAGGACGCCGGCCTGTTGCCCGATGGCTTGTTCACCCGCATCGCGCAGCAGCATTACCGGGATCCGGCGACCTTTGACCGGGCCATCCGCAGCCTGTTCGCCCAGATGGCCACGGGCGGGTTTTCCGGCGCGGACGAAATCGCCCACTTCAACGGCGACCTGTTCAACGCTATTGATACGGTGGAATTGAGCACGGTGGCATTGCAGCGGCTGGGTGAAGCCTGCGAAAAGAACTGGCGGGACATCGAGCCGTCCATCTTCGGCACCCTGTTCGAGCGGGCGTTGGACGCATCCAAGCGGGCCCAGACGGGAGCGCACTACACCGGCGCGGACGACATCGCGCTGGTGGTGGAGCCGGTGGTGATGACGCCGCTGCGGAGGGAGTGGGCGGCGGCGCGCGGGGAGATCGAGGGATTGTTGGACGAGCGGGGTGTAGGGGCGAATAATTATTCGCCCCTACGCGAGGACGATGGCGATGCGGCCCGCGCCCGGCTGGAAGCCTTCCGCCGGCGCCTCGCGTCCGTAACCGTTCTCGACCCGGCCTGCGGCAGCGGCAACTTCCTGTACATCGCCCTGCGCTCGCTGCTGGACTTCGAGAAGGAGGTGATTGACTTCGCGGCGGCCCAGGGCTGGGGAGGGTTGACGCCCACGGTGCAACCCAATCAAATGCTGGGGCTGGAGATCAACCACTACGCGGCGGAACTGGCGCGGACGGCGTTGTGGATTGGCTACATCCAGTGGCACCAGAGCAACGGCTTTCCGTACACGCAGAGTCCGATACTGACGCCTTTGGACACCATCCGGCAGACGGACGCCATACTGGACCTGACGGATCCGGAGCAGCCGGCGGAACCGGAATGGCCGGCGGCGGAGTTCATCGTGGGCAATCCGCCGTTTCTGGGGCATTTCCCATTCCGTGAATCATTGGGCGATGATTACGTTGGCGCAGTGTATGGACTGTACGGCAATCGGATTCCCAACTACAGCGACCTGTGCTGCTACTGGTTCGAGAAAGCGCGGGCGCAGATTGAGGCCGGCGCAGCGAAACGGGCCGGCCTGCTGGCGACGCAGGCGATACGGTTCCAATCCAACCGTCCCGTGCTCGCTCGCATAAAGGAAACCGGCGACATTTTCGCGGCCTACGCCGATTTGGAATGGAAACCGGAAGAACCTGGTTCCGCTGCTGTTCACGTGTCCATCATCTGTTTTGACGATGGGAGCGAAACCGACCGCTATCTGGACGGTCTCGCGGTGACAAACATCAACGTTGACTTGACAGTGGGGTCTGATTTGTCGTTGGCAAGATCCCTGGCAGAGAACTCCAGCATTAGTTTTATGGGAGCTACGAAAGTTGGCCCGTTTGAGATTTCAGAGGAAGTTGCGAAGGATATGCTGGTTCAGCCGAACCCCCACGGCAAGCCTAACAGCGACGTCATCAGACGGTGGGTGATAGGCCGCGACATTAATCAACATTCTCGCAATATGTGGATAATAGACTTTGGCACAGATATGCCGGAACATGAGGCCGCTTTATATGAGGCTCCATTCGAGTATTTAGCAACGAACGTAAAGCCGCAAAGGGTGAAGAATAATAGGCGGCGTTATGCCGAATTGTGGTGGATACATGCCGAGGCCCGTCCCGGTATGCGGCAAGCATTGGCGGGCTTACAGCGGTACATTGGCACCAGCATGGTCTCCAGGCATCGGATGTTTGCGTGGATTGATGGCGACGTACTGCCGGATGCCACAATCATCGTGTTCGCTCGGGATGATGATTATTTCTTTGGCGTGCTGCAAAGCTACATACATTTGACTTGGGCATCAGCGATGGGTACGCAGTTGGAAACACGCCCACGCTACACGCCTACCACCTGCTTTGAAACCTTCCCGTTCCCGCGTCCCACCGACGTCCAGCGGGATGCCATCGCCGCGGCCGCCGCCGAGTTGAACCGGCTGCGGGAGGGCTGGCTGAATCCGGAGGGCGGCGTCAGCGCAGCGGAGTTGCGGCGGCGGACGCTGACCAACCTGTACAACCAACGGCCGACGTGGCTGGACAACGCGCACCGGGCGCTGGATGAGGCGGTAGCCGACGCCTACGGGTGGCCGGGGGACCTGGCGGAAGGGGAGATACTGGAGCGGCTGCTGGCGCTGAATTTGGAGCGGGCGGGGTAGGGGTAAGGGTAAGAGGGACGGTATTGGCCAACGCTCTTCCCATTTTGGTTCCTGTTGATTGTATGTTCTCAATTACATTGACGCCGAGGGTGTACGATGTTTGTGATTGTGGAATGGAAATCTGCCCTGCTTTCATCGACGAAACCGGAATACTCTCCGGCCAACGTCAACAGCAACCCGTGTACGGCATTGGGGTTCTGGTCATACCCGATACCAAGGCTATCACCAATAGCCTGTACCGCTTGCATTTCAATTTCTCTTCAGAGCGGATGGCCGAGCGTGGCCGCATCCGTAAGGAAGTTCAGTCTCGCGGCGAGTTGCCAACCCTACGGGAAATTGACCGTTTGATGCATTCCACCCGCCACCACGAATACAAGTTCAGCGAAGTGACCCGCTTCAACCTCCAGCAGTACATCGACTTGCTGAACCTCTACTTCTCCCTCCCTGAGCCGCAGTTCCACTCGCTGATAATGGACCGACTTGAACCCAGCTATGACCTGTCGCGCTGGAACGGCGATACCTGGTGGGCATACGCTGACTTGGCGAGGGAGTTGATGGAGCATCGGCTCGACCGGGATGTGTTCGCCATAGTGGACTTGCAGGATAAACCGGACCGCTCATCGGTGTATATTGAGGATATGCTCTGCTCCGTTCCATCTGTGAAGGGTTGCCTGCGGGCCACTTCCGATATGTCTGTTTATTTGCAGATTGTGGATGTTCTGCTGGGCTGTGTGCAGTTCGATTGGAAAGACGCCAACGGCTATTACGGCACGACATCGCAGCGCGCCGGAGAAAAGCGGGAGCTGGTCGAATTCGTAAAAAGCCGGTTGGACCTGCCCTCAGGAACGCGGTTATTGGAAAAGGATGCCTCATCCCAAAGTTGGGAATCGCCGTCCAAGTTCACGGTGCGCCGGGGCAATTGGTGAGTTAGCCCGACAACTCAGAAAGCAGAAGCGCGGCTATGTCCGGCGCCTGTCCCTTAGGCGGGACGGCGTGCTCCGACCACTCCGCGCTTGGGTAAATAATGCCCTATATGCGCCGGGGATGTCAAGGTTTTTCAAGGCGCGGCCAGGGCAATCGCGCATGAAATCACAACCGGACGCCAGCGCGACTGAGTTGCGGCGGCGCACGCTGACCAACCTGTACAACGCTCGGCCCACGTGGCTGGACAACGCGCACCGGGCGCTGGATGAGGCGGTAGCGGACGCCTACGGCTGGCCGGGGGACCTGGCGGAGGGGGAGATACTGGAGCGGCTGCTGGCGCTGAATTTGGAGCGGGCAGGGTAGGGGTGACGTCTCACGCACAGTTGCCAATTGTGTTGGGGCGCGCTATCTTGAAGTCGACCGGTACGTGATCGCGTTGCGATCCTGCTGTCAGGAGAATGTGCCATGAAGATACATCGCCGGCGTTTCAGGCCGATGACGTATTACCAGCAGGTGAAGCACAGAGCGGCCCTGTGGGATGACAAGCGTCGGCACTGTACTGCTGGTGTGTACGCTGCCGTCATTTCTATTTTTTGACTTGGCAATTACGCTATTCATTGGTGGGAAGCAGTCTAGGGTTTCTGTTGGTGGGCTTCCAGCAAGAAATTGACGCTGTCGCAGCGGGCAACGGGGAACTGGAAAGGAGAGAGCTCGATGGTTAGCAAAATCGTTTCCGTCGTTGCAGGCGAGATTTTTGGCGAGTACTTCTGGGCGGCAGTGCCTGTCGTCGCCATTATATTGGGAATCATTGCACTTACTGCAATCAGCCTGCTCCGGGGCGGCTAAATCCGGAGAGGGTTAGCGCGGTCAGCCTCGGCGGACGCTGGCGAATCTCCACAGCTCACCCTTGTCGTAACCAGTATGGCATTTCCCGCAGTTGGTTATCAACAGCGGATCGACACCATTGCCGCCGCCGGGGTTTCACCAAGGAGCGAACCAAATGGTGAGCAAGATACGTGAAATCATCTCGGACGACGATTTCACAGAATGGGTATGGGCTCTTGTTCCGATTGCCGGCATCATACTCCTGGCGGTCGCCTTTGTGACGATTTCGCTGGTCAGGGGCGGCATCGGCCAGTGACGAGCGGGATTGGCCGGGCAGCTAACCGTTTCTGGAAGGTTTGCGCAGGCCGGCGCGGGCCGAACCCGTGTACAACCCGCCCTACGTGGCTGGACCACGGGCACCGGGCGCCGGAGGAGGTCATTCCACCGCTAACCCCAAGTCCCGCGCCGCGGTTTCCTGCTGCTCGTCGAGCGTGATGAAGATCAGGCCGGGGATCAGCCCGGCGAAAAACAGGGCAGTCGCCAAGCGCCACATACGAGCAGCCGGCAGTCGGGCAACTTCGGCAATTGCCGCCATTTCGGCCGCCAGCGGGCGGTTGGGCATAATCCATAGGCTGCCGACTGGCGATACATCGTCATTTTTCACCCTGCTCCGGGTGACCCTTATACTGCTGGTCAAGGAACCATTGCAAAGCTTCGGGCGGAAGCGTAGTCACATCCTGCAACGAAGCCCGGCGGCGGCCGCCGCCGCTCCCCGACACAATTCCCATCTCCTCCAATTCAGCGATACGCTTTGCCAAGTCATAAGACTGTCCGGTCCCGGGCGGGATTAGGTTGGAACGATTCTCGGTACTCATAAGATGCTCCACTTATCCGCAGGCTGTTGAGAGCTGTCTTCTTGCGTTCACAATTATAACAAACGTTCCGGGCGTTTCCCGGTTGACGCCGCCCCGCCTGCCGGGTATATCTGTGGGCGGCAACTCGGCGCCGGCGCCGGTTGCCCCCAACATTGATTAGCAGGCAGGTGTCCTTCATGGCCGAGTTGAGTCCCGCCACCGTGCTGGCGGAGTTGAAGAAGAACGGCGCTACCCACGTGGTCTGGCTGCCCGACAGCGAGACGAACTTTCTCTACGTGTTGATGAGCGAGGAGCCCAGCATCGACCTGGTGCCCGTGAGCCGGGAGGGCCACGCCTTTTCCACCGCGGCCGGCCTGGCCGCCGGCGGCAAGAAGCCGGTCATCCTCATCCAGAACACCGGCATGATGGAGTCGGGCGACTCCCTGCGCGGCTGGGGCATCGGGATGAACGTGCCGGTGGTGATGATGGTAGGCTACCGGGGCTGGACCCGCCACGGCGTCATCAACGACACCGCCGCCTTCTACACCGAGCGGTTCCTCCACGCCTTCAACATCAACTACTACCTGGTGGAATCGGACGAGGACGCCGACCGCATCTCCATCGCCTTCGCCGAGGCGGAGCGGAACAAGCGGCCGGTGGCCGTGCTGGTGGGCGACGAGTACCACGGCTTCAACGTAAGCCGGTGAACGCCAGCGTCAATCCGTAGGGGCGAATAATTATTCGCCCCTACAGACGTGGCCCGTAACAATAGGAAGTGACCAATATGATGAAAACGGCGGAAATGCTGGAGATTTTCAACAGGCATCGCGGCGACGCGGTGGTGATACCGGGGCGCGGCGGGCGGCACTGGGTAGAGCTGAGCGACCAGCCCGACCGGGACCTGCCCCTGGGCGACCCGGCCATGGGCGGCCACGCCTCCTTTGCCCTGGGCCTGGCCCTGGCGATTCCCGAGCAGCGGGTGGTGCTGTTCGACTCCGAGGGCGACGTGCTGATGGGCATGGGCGCGCTGCCCACCATCGCCGAGAAGGCGCCGGCCAACCTGTACCACTTCATGCTGGACAACGGGGTCTATGCCACCACCGGCGGCCAGCCCGTGCCCAACGCCGAGCAGATGGAATACGACGTGGTGGCCCAGGGCTGCGGCTATCCGGCCACCTACGCCATCGACAACCTGGAGGACTTCGCCGGCCAGATTGAGGAGATCCTCGGCCAGCCCGGCCCGGTGTTCGTCGCGCTGAAGATCGACCCCGAAATCATCAACGAACCCATCAACGCCCGGCCCCAATGGCAGCGCAAGACCCGCAACCAGGCGGTGGCCGATATGCAGGCCGAGTTGGGAATAGCGTAATCCCCGTTGTGTAGGGGCGAATAATTATTCGCCCCTACCCTAACCCGTAACACCAACAGGGCTATCGCATATGAAATTTCAACCCCGTCACTCCGACGGAAGCCGGAGTCCATCGGTCAAAAACTGAACGAATCTGAAATATGACTAACGAATTCGGTCACTGGATTCCGGCTTTCGCCGGAATGACGGGCGTTAAACCGTCCATATGCGATAGCCCTGGTAACACCAATCGGTTGCCTTGACGCTGTGAGACCTGAATGCTACCGTGAGTCCTGTTATGAGAATCGGAGAATTTGACATCGCCGAACCCGTTCCCGAGTTGCACGAGCCGCATCTGTTGGCGGTGTTGCGGCCCTGGATTGACGTGGGCAACGTGGGCAGTCTCGCGCTGGGACGCATTGAACGGCACCTGCGCAGCCGGGAGTTGGGCCGCCTGTATCGTCCCGGACGGTTCTACGACTTCACGCGCTACCGGCCCCGGTCGTACCTGGTCAACGGACAGCGTGAAGTAACCATACCCAACACCATCATCCGGTACGCCAACCCGGAGGACGGCCAGCACATCCTGACCGCCCACCTGCTGGAACCTCATCTCTACGGCGAGGATTACTCGGATGCGTTGCTGGAGATCATCCGGCACTTTGGCGTCAAGCAGTACGCCCTGATTGGCGGGATGTACGACATGGTGCCCCATACCCGCCCGCTGGTGGTATCGGGATTGGGCACCGGGGAGAACGTGGAGCGGGATTACCGCATCGCCAACGCCCGCGCCAGCAGCTACGAAGGGCCGACCACCATCACCTACACCGTCACCGAGACGGCAACGAAGATGGGGCTGGAGACTCGCGCCTTCGTGGTGCACCTGCCCCAATACCTCAACCTGGACGACGATTACCAGGGCGCGGCCCGCATGATGGGCCTGCTCTGCCGGCTTTACGATCTGCCGGATTACATCGCCCAGGCGGAACGGGGCCAGAAACAGTACGACGAGCTGACTTCCAAGGATGGACAGTTGCCCGACGGCGACGTGCTGGTCCGCATCGAAGAGATGTACGACAGCGAGTACGGAGGCGACGACCGGCCCGAACCCACGACGCCCCTGCCGTCCAGCATTGAAGAGTTCTTGCAGGGCCTGGACTTCGGCGGCGACGACGGGGATGACGGCGATGGTAACGATAATGATGATGACCCCGACCGGGGATTGACCGCAGTTTGACGGGTACGGCCCGATGACCGCCGTCCCGCGGCCTCAGGTCGCCGACTTATTGCAGCGGCTCATCCGATACGACACCACCAACCCGCCCGGCAACGAGCGCGAGTGCGCCGCCTACTGCCGCGAGGTACTGACTGACGCCGGCATCGCCGCCGAGTTGATGGGCGATGACCCCAACCGGGTCAACGTGGTGAGCCGCCTGTGCGGCCGGGGCGACGCTCCGCCCCTGCTGCTCTACGGCCATCTGGACGTGGTGCCGACGGCGGCGCAGCCTTGGGACGTGCCGCCTTTTGAGGGCCGTCTCCAGGATGGTTACATTTGGGGCCGGGGCGCGCTGGACATGAAGGGCGGCGTCGCCATGATGATGGACGCCTTCCTGCGCGCCCATCTCGAAGGCGCTGACCTACCGGGTGACGTGATACTCGCATTGGTCAGCGACGAAGAGGCCGGCGGCAACACCGGCGCGGCCTGGCTGGTGCGGGAACGACCCGATTTATTCGACGGCGCGCGCTACGCCGTGGGCGAGTTCGGCGGGTTCAGCAAGACCTACCGGGGACGCAAGTTCTACATGGTGCAGGTGGCGGAAAAGCAGGGTTGCCGCGTACAGGCTACCGCCCGCGGCCCCGGCGGACACGGCTCCCTGGTGCATCACGACACCGCGCCGACCCGCATGGCCGAGTTCCTGGTCAAGCTGGACAAGACGCCGCTGCCGTTTCACATCCATCCGGTGACGCGGATGATGATTGAGGCCATGAGCAGCAGCCTGCCGATGCCGGACTGCGCTTTTCTGAAGCTGCTGCTCAACCCGGCCTTTGCCGGCAAGATACTGCGCCGTATGGGCGCCGCCGGGCAGGAGCTGGAGCCGCTGTTCCGCCACACCGCCAACGCTACCATCATCAACGGCGGCGAAAAGGCCAACGTCATCCCCAGCGAGGTGGTCGTCAACCTGGATTGCCGGATGCTGCCCGGCTACGACGCCGCGGACCTGCTGGGCGAATTGCAGGACATCGCCGGGCCGAACATAGAGCTTGAGGCTTTGCTTTTTGACCCCAAGCCGTGGGCGCTCAACATGGGCCTGTTTGATACCCTGGCCGGCATCATCGGCGAGCAGGATGCAGCCGGCGTATCGGTTCCCATGCTGATGCCCGCCGCCACCGACGGCCGGCACTTCGCCACGCTGGGCATCCAAACCTACGGCTGGATGCCGATGAACCTGCCGGCGGATTTTGACTTTCTGAAAACGATACACGCGGCCAACGAGCGGGCGCCGGTGTCGGCGCTGGAGTTCGGGGCGGAGGCGTTGTACCGGCTGCTGGGGCGGTTTCACGGGTGACGGTGGACGGGATTAGGTTTACGTATGCCATCCATGGCGAATAAGCTCACGCGTACCCACTTTCCGGGGGCGGAATGTCAGAAGCAGGATTTCCCGGATTTGACGGATTATCAGGATTGAGATCATCCGACGGCAGCGTCGCACCCAATCCGGCACATCCTATAAATCCGGTAAATCCTGCTTCTGACAAACTACCAAAATGGCTCACGCGTACCCAGTTTGTCATCGCGAGGAGCGAAGTCCGCCGCTGGCGGATGGCGATCTCGTTCCAAGAGCGACGTTCGTTACCGCGACGAGATTGCCGCGCTGCGCTCGCAATGACAGTTTGGGGAAAGTGGGTACGCGTGAGGGCGAATAAGGTATTGACATAGCCGAACCCCTGATACCACAATGCCTTAAGCACCAGGCAGTGACGCTTTGCGAGCGTTACGCCCTTGGTGCTTTGTTTTTGTCTTGCTGCGCGGCCCTTCTTGATTTCCACAAGTCACTTGCCGCTATCCCAATAAGGACAGCGAACGTTGCCGATCCTGCAATTATGGCGAGCAAGCCGGACGATAATACTGATATGGCTATTCCCACTGCCGGCACATTGCACCCGCTCGATATGAAAACGACAGGCACCATGATGATGAGGTGAGTGACACCTGCCACCGCCACGGCCGCCAAGATCGGAGTAACCAGAAGTCGCACTACGACGTGAGCATCAAACGATATGAACATGACTATTATTCCGGCAACCAAGCCGGCGGCGATCAATATCGTCAAGGCCCCGATCTCGCTGTTGCTCGATGTGAAAGCCCGGTCCATTTCAAGGTACGCTCCTATCACCGATACAACGGCGCCAGCTATTGCCAAAGCGCTCTTCAGGCTGCGCTCCGCAGATATGACGGATGCCGCCGTAATGCCAATGCCGGCGAACATCAGTATTTTGGTACGTGATTCAGTCAAATCGTCGTTTGTGAACGCTATCAAAACGACGATAGCCATAAAAGCTGCCAGAGATATTTGCAGGAATGCCACTATTCCTGTGCGCCCCTCTTCAGGTTTGGCGTTCGTCTGAGCGGAAAGGCCGCCGCTGTCAATGACGATACCCCGGCGTACCCTTCCTGCTTGAGAACCGACGACCGTTGCCAGAGCAACCACCATGCCGGCAGCTGTAAGTCCAGCTACCACGCCGCCTACCATGTCGCACTGTCGTGTCGGCCACCACGTTAGTGCCAGTATGGTTGCGCTACCGGCAATAGCAGCGATGTTGGCTGTGGCTGGGGTACTGGCGTGCTTTGCGATGGCTGAGGTACGCGAAGCACCCTGTTGCGAATGCTGTAAAGAATGTCGCGAATAACCAGCCGGGGATCGAGACGCCCCAACCAACGCCCGGCGATTTCCAGGTCCCTCCCACCTCCATCGCGTAGTAGGCAATGAGTGCAGTGACAGTACCGGCCACCGCTGGCGGCAGTATCATGGCGACGCGCTTATTTGCCCTTTCGACAAAAGCCAGAGCGCTTTTTATGGGATTGCGGCCTTGCATATAGAGGTTGTAGAGTGATGGGCAGACATGGGTATTCAAGTGCTTTGTGTATGTGGGGCTGTAGCTGCCCTCCGTTTCATTAATTACCGGATATTAGCACTTCAGGGTGCCTAAAAGCTATATTATAAGTATTATTCGTGTATTATTCGATTGATATATGAATAAACACCTGCCAACTCGCGTTGAGTAGAAGCGATCAGCCATGCGCAGCCAGCCGCTCCAAAACCGACCGCCATGCATACTCCAACTCACCAAATAAATCCCATAATTGGTACCGCGCCCCACTTTCCCCACGCGGATTTTGACAACCAACAGAACCAATTGCAACGTCGTCCTGATGACAGGTTTTCACCATACACCAAAACTCCTTCTACCAATGCAACGGCTTCGTAGGCAACCCACAGAAGGAATCCGCTCCCCGCCACGAAGAGCAATGCGCCGACCGAACCTCGCCAATTGCGGTACTCCTCGCCCTGAGACGAGGAAACAGTCTCGGATGGCGTTCCATCTGCACCCTGCTCGTCATCCCAGTTGGACCGCTTCAAGAATACGACTGAGAAGGTTAGCGCAAGCAAAATAGGCAGACCGGTTGCCACCGTGACCCCGATAACAGCTTCGTACCGGCCTTCGCTGAACAGTGCCAGGGTTTTGTCGAGGTATCGCCTTCCAAGAAAATACCCGCCGGTCACTGCTCCCGTCGCCAAAGCGACTCCGAAAATGCGGATTAACAATGCTCCCAAGTGGGCCAGCGCACTCATCATTCCCCCGAGGTTTTTCAACCGCTAATCAGCCCCGGCGTCCCGGCGGGGTGTACTGCGGCAGGCGGGCGCCGGCGTCGTTTTCGACGAACTCCGTCATCGCCGCGGCGGTTGTTTGGATTGCGGCCAGGACGCCGGCCAGATCGTGGGGCAGGGCCGACTCGTGCTCTGACCATTCGCCGGTGGCAGGATGGCGGAACCCCAAATGAGCGGCGTGCAGGAACTGCCGGCCCAGCAATCCGCTGGCCTTGCCGTACACCGGGTCGCCCAACAGCGGGTAGCCCAGATAGGACAGGTGAACCCTGATCTGGTGGGTGCGGCCCGTTTCCAGCCGCAGCCGCAGCAGCGTGTGGTCCGGCAGTTCCGCCTCGGTTTCGTAATGGGTTCGGGCGGCCCGTCCGCCGGCGTCCACGGCCATGCGCTGGCGGTGTCGCGGATCCCGCGCGATGGGGGCATCGATGACGCCGGACGCCGGAGTAACCAATCCCACTGCGACGCCCAGGTACTCCTTGCGCATCGCCCGGTCTTTCAACTGCTGGGTCAAATTTTGGTGAGCCAACTGCGTCTTGGCGACCACCATCAGGCCGGAAGTGTCCTTATCCAGGCGGTGAACGATGCCGGGCCGGAACTCGCCGCCGATGCCGCGAATGTCCGGGCAGCGATACAGCAGGGCGTTGACCAGCGTGCCGTCGGGATGGCCGGGCCCAGGATGCACCGGCAGGCCGGCGGGCTTGTCAACCACCACGACGTGGCAATCTTCATAGACCACCGGCAGCGGAATGTCCTGCGGAACCAGGTCGGCCGCAGCCGCAACGGGAGGAACCGCAACGGTGACGGCGTCGTCAGTACGGATGCGTTGGGCGGGACGAGCCGGGGCGCCGTTGACTGTGATGAAGCCCGCCACGGCCAGATCGCGGAGCCGGCTGCGGGACAGGCCACTTGCCGACAGCTCGGGTTGAGCGGCCAACCAGGCGTCCAGGCGGGCCGGGTTGGGGTTGCGGCCTACGACGAATTCGTACCTGTCACCGGCTCCCAATCCAGAAAATCCTCTAGACCGTGTTGACATTTTGAAAACCACCGTCGTTCCCGCGAAAGCGGGAACCCAGAAAAGCCTCTGCAACAGGAACGTTGGCTTTATTTCGTACTCTCTGGATTCCCGCTTTCGCGGGAATGACGGAAATAGAGCGGTTTGACGCTTGGCAACTCAATTTGACGACAGGCCCTAATCCGGTGAATCGTGATTCTGACGAATTACAATCCGCTCCCGCGCTCCACAATCGGCGCAGCGGGCTCCGTTGGGCAAGCCGATCATCGGGCCTTCGCACAGGGGACAGGCGGCATAGCGCAAATTATCGGCAACGTCGATGGCGCCGGTTTCGCCGTCGTCGTTCCGGCGCATCACCAGCAGCCAAGCCATCAGGATCAGGCCGACCACAATTGCGGAATCGGCCAGGTTGAACACCGGCCAGGGGCCGATGTCGATAAAGTCCGTCACATGGCCCTGGAGGATGCGGTCCAGCAGGTTGCCCACGGCTCCGCCCAGCATGAGGGCAATGCTGATCCGCATCAGGAGGCTGGGTCGTTCCTGGCTGCGGTAGATGTACGCCAGCACAACCACACCCACCAGCGAAACGAACAGCAGCGGCAGGTTATTGCCCTGGAAGAGACCGAAGGCGCTGCCGGTGTTCTGCACGTGGGTGAAGCGAAAAAAGCCCTGGTACGGCCAGGAGTAGTGCCACTCCAGGGTTTGGCGGACGACGAACTTGGTCAGTTGGTCCAGAGCCAGCACCAACGCCGCCATTTGCAGCAGGGTCCAATCGCGGTACAGCGGCGTGCGCCCTTTGGGTTCATTGAGCATGGATCAGAGGCCGGTGAGGTGGTGACGGAAGAATGCGACCACCTTTTCGGCCATCTGGCGCTCCTGACCCACCCAGAAATGGTCAGCGCCCGGGATCACGTGGTACTCGGCCGGTGGGTTGAACTTGGACAGCTGCTCGTCCACGCCGTCGGAGTTGACCAGCCGGTCCCGGTCGCCGGTGATGATCAGGCGGGGCGTTTTATCCGACTGCAAGGGGCTGTCGGTGATGGCCTCCAGGGACGGGGCCACCAGGGCGATGGCCAGCGGCTTCTTGTAAAGTTGTTTGTGCGAGCAGATGACCCGGGTGCTGAAGGAGTAGCCGCCCAGGCCGATGCGGTTATCGTCAACATCGGGCAGCGCGCCCAGGAACTCCATCCCCATCAGCGTCTCTTCGTGTTCCTTTTCGCCATGGGAGTGCTCGCCGGTACTGTTGCCGACGCCCCGGTAGTTGAAACGCAGGGATGCGATGCCGGCGTCGGCCAAGCCGAAGGTCACCGCCACCACCACGTTGTTATCCATGCTGCCGCCGTGCAGCGGATGGGGGTGGCACATCACCACACCGGGGAAGGGACCCTCGCCATCGGGCAAGGCGATGATGCCCTCAAAAGTCATTCCTTTGGTCAGAAAACTTACCGCGCTCTGCCGCATGATTCCGTCTCCCCGCAGCCGTGTCGTGGTTCGATATGCGCGGTTATGATAACAGGTTTCAGCGTCTGCGCAGGGCCTTTTCAAAGTCAAGTCGTCATTCCGGCCTGGGGAGAGTGGATGGTCAGAATCAGGCCCCGTATCAAGTACGAGGTGACGTTATTTGCCGGATTTGGGGATTTTCAGGATTGGGTTCGTCCAGTGGGGATGGTGTTGCGGTGGCTTTGCTCCTTTTTGGTTGGCTGGTTGGTTGTTGGGTTTTGGGAGGCAGGATTTTCCGCCAGAGGCGGACTTTGCAGCCCGCCAGAGGCGGATTTAGCAACACTTCGTTGTCAGCATACGGCCGGTTTGGGTACGCAACCATTTGACCCCTACTTTTTCGTGTACTCAGCGCGCCAAAGGCGCACCTGCGCGCGGGCTCGGGCAATCCCGGTGGTTCAGTGGTCAATCGTGGTGAATGGTCGAAAACGTCGAACAGCGCCTTGCCACCGCAACCGATTGCGATTTGGGAAACTGACGGGGTTGGCCGTCGAAGTGAAATCCTGCCTTTGGAGAACGTGAGTGATGGAAACAGCTGTTTTGCCTAGACAGATTTAGGATATAGGTTCTATGAGCGGTGGTCAAGGGGGATTTGTCAGAATCAGGATTCGCCGGATTTGGGGATTTGCAGGATTGGACGGACGATAGTCGCACAAGGGCGGAGCCGGAAAGGACGCCTGGGTTCCCACTTTCGCGGGAACGACGGGTGGACTTTGAAAAGGCCCCGCGTCTGCGGGGGTAGCGTTGCAATTTAGGTGGTTCAGTTTCCCAGCGGGGTATCCGAGCGGCTAAAACTGCTGCTACGCCAACGGGATTGCCACGCTACGCTCGCAATGACAAAAACCAAACCACCTAAAACGGAACGCTACCGTCTGCGGGTTGGCAGTGCGGCGCGCGTTGGTGGTTATGCTAGAATGGCGCCGGTCGTCGCCAACGGGCGACGGCGGACACTACTGCCCACCCAGGAGGCGCCATGGCTTCGATTGACCTGCGCAGCGATACCATTACCCACCCCACTGACGAGATGCGCCAGGCTATGGCGGCAGCCGAGGTGGGTGATGACGTGTTCGGCGAAGACCCAACCATCAACGCCTTGCAGGAACGGGCGGCGGAATTGATGGGGCAGGAAGCGGGTCTGCTGACGGCCAGCGGCACCATGAGCAACCTCATTGCGGCCCTTACATGGTGCAGTCGCGGCGACGAGATGATCATGGGCCAGGAGGCCCATATGTTCTGGAACGAATCGGGCGGCCCAACTGCGCTGTCCGGCGCCCAGGTTCGCCTGGTGCCCAACGACGCCAACGGGCGCATTACGGCGGACAACGTGGCCGCCGCCATCCGCGACAGTTCCAACATCCACGTGCCGGCCACCAAGCTGGTCTGCCTGGAGAACACCCACAACCGTTGCAGCGGCGGGGTGATGACGCCCCATGACACCCAGGAGGTGGTCGAGGTGGCTCACGCCGCCGGCGCCGCGGTGCATCTGGACGGAGCGCGCATCTTCAACGCCGCGGTGGCTCTGGAAGTGCCGGCCGCCGAACTGACCAGGGAGGTTGACGACGTGAGCTTCTGCCTGTCCAAGGCTTTGTCCTGCCCGGTGGGTTCCGTCCTCTGTGGCTCCGAGGAGTTCATCACCCGCGCTCGGAAGTGGCGGAAGATGGTGGGCGGCGGGATGCGACAGGCCGGCGTGCTGGCGGCGGCCGGGCTGGTGGCTCTCGACTCGATGATTGAACGCCTGGCCGCCGACCACGCCAACGCGCGACGCCTGGCCGCCGGGCTGGCCAACATTGACGGCCTCACCGTGGACCCCGACAGCATCCACACCAACATCGTCATATTCGAGGTGGACCGGGACAAGGTAGGCGAGGCGCGGGAAGTCATCGCTGCTTTGCGCAAAGACGGCGTGCTGGTGAGCCACAGCCGGGAACAAGCGTTGCGTATGGTGACGCACAGACACATCACTTCGGCGGACGTGGACGAGGCGTTGGCGCGGGTGAACGGGACGGTGCGACGGTTGGCGGCGGCAATCTAGATCGGTTGCCCCACCTACAAAGGTCCTATCCTCAATTGGAATAGGCTTTATCTAATGGACTTCGCTCCCGGCGGTGATCTTTTCCCTGAAGCTGTTGCGAATATACGTAACTTCGCCACGCTCCAGCCGACGCCCGTCCAGCTTATCGCTTCCATTGGATAACAGCTCTCTGTCATATTCAACGGGTATCCTGCCACCAGGTCCCAGTTGGATGCGATTCCTTTGCTGGTTGGCGAGGATTGAGGCGACGACTTCATCGGCCGCTTGATCCAAAATGACTTTGACCTCGACCGAAATTTCGGATGGCCCAGCGCGTCTGGACGCCTCCATAGCGACGTCAAAACCAGGGTTCACGGTTATCAGATCGGCAATGTCTGACCTGAGCCATTCGGTGGTGGTGTCTGCTTCTTGTGAAAGCAGTTGGGCGCGGGTTCGATCATCAAAACTTGCCGGTTCAATGCCCACCAAGTGAACGCGAACTCCAAAGCTCTGGGCTATTTGAACAGCGATCCTGAGGTCACCGTCGCCGGAAAACAACACGGCATCCGATATGGCATGATTGCGAGAGAGTTCAATGAGGTCCGTCACAATCAGGGAATCGACGCCCTTTTGCTGTCCTGCCGAATTAACCACTCCCGCCCTGAATTTGACGTTATCAGTATTGGCTAATGCTTGTTGGGAATCAGACAAGCCGCTGGGTAGCACACCGTCGTACCAGTAGGTGCGCAATAAAGCGGCCCCGCCGGTTTTTTCAGCCGCCGTTTCCAGCAGTTTGGCGATAGTCTCATCTTGGTCCAGTGTTACAGCACGACGGGGCAATGGAGTTGACCCCGATGGTGAGAGAACTTTGGATCCGTCAGCGTACAGATATCCAGCGTCCACAAAAAGCGCGAACCTCATCACGCAACCTCGTTGGAAAATAGTAAGGGGCCTCAACAGGCCCCAGGGTAGTCCACGCCCCAACCCTAATACTATCCGGGGGTCGCTGGACAATGTTATATTACCGACCGGACGGGGCGCTGTCAAGCGAAATTAATGCCGGCAACCGAGGCGTACCATGGCAGACTTCACCATCAACCGCGACACTACCGCGCTGCTCATCGCCGATTTCTACGCCGAGGCCATGGGCAACCTGCCCCACGCCGTGGAGCGGGGAGTAGTCGCCAGAACCGTCGGCCTCCAGGCGGCGGCGCGACAGGCCGGCATGATGGTCTGCTACTGCGCCACGGTGTTCCGGCCTGGGTATCCTGAAATCAGCGAGCGCAACAAGACCTTCAGCGCCCGCAAGGCTTCGGGTCAGCCGGCGGTATTCGACCCGGTTTCGCTGATCCATCCCGACGTCCGGCCCAGAGAAGGCGAGGTTGTAGTGGGCAAGCACCGGGTCAACGCGCTGTACGGCACCGGGCTGGACGTGGCGTTGACCGGCAACAACATCGACACCATCATCCTGTTGGGGTATGCCACCAGCGGGGTCGTTTTGTCCACCACCCGCTATGCCGCCGACCGGGATTACCGCCTGTATATCGTGGAAGACTGTTGCGCCGACAGCGAGGCTGACGTCCATGACTTCCTCATTGGCCGCATCCTGAACCGCCAGGCGGAGATAGTCTCCGCGGAGGAAGCCATAGCGGCCATCCGAGCGGTTTGACGCGCCGCACAGAACGAACGGCCAAGTTGATTTGGAGCCGCCCCAGGTAGTTTCCACCGGATTTTTGACCAGATGTTGCGCCGTGTTGGAACCCCTGCCGCCGACGTAGCGTTGTCGGTCGCCAATCAGCCACTGTATCCGGGCGATGCGGTGGACGGCGAAGTAGTGGTGACCCCGCGAGATTCCTTCGTCGCCGCTTTGGGCCTGGTAAGGTTGACCCAGACCGAAATCCTGCGGATCGATTCGGCCCGGGATGCGGTGCCCCAGATGATGGTCTCCGGCCGCCGCGGCGGCCGGCGTGGCATGGGGCCGGTTTTCGTGGATCACGTGTTCGCCGAAAACGTCCCCATGGAGAACGGCGTCGTCCAGCGGTATCCGGTTCAAGTGCGCCTTCCCTTGCAGGCGATGCCCACCGTAAAAGGAAAGCACGCTCGCATCACGTGGGAAATCTCCGCGTCCGTATTGACCGAAGCCGACTGGATGCCCTCCGGCAACAGCGTGCTGACTAATCTGGCCCGCGGACGAGCCGGAGAATGCACCCAGGAAATCGTCGTGTTCGCACGGCCGGACGGGACTAGCTTCGGCGGCGAGCGCTTACCGGACGAACCCCAGGCGACCCGGGAGCATCGCCGGGTCAGTCTGGATCTGATGCTGTCGTCAGGCCGGGTTGCCAACGGCGGCGCGCTGGATGGAAGCTTGTCGGTAAGGCCGCAACGCTCGTTCTCGGCCCGGGAGTTGCGCGTCGAGTTAATGCGGTGGGAACGCTCTGGCAGCAAACAGGCGCGAGTGGTGGAAAGTTTCCAGGTGTTGCAACGCCCCACCGTGCTGACCGCCGGCGAGGAAACCAACTGGCCTTTTCAACTGCCGGTGCCGGATCGGCTCATGCCTTCCGTCCTGGGACAGCATACCTTTGTCGGTTGGCAGGTGAGGGCAGTAATAGTCCGGGCCTTCCTGCCCAACCTTACAGTTTCGCAGCCCGTGCAAGTCTATACTTCGCCGACGGCGGCGGCTTCAGGCATCTGACCGGGCGCCGTTGCCCCACCAGCGGCGGAGCCGCTCCGCTATAGCCGCTTCGGAACCCTGGTCCGATGGCTCGTAGTAGCGACGGCCAGACAGGTTGGGCGGCAGATATTCCTGCGGCTGGAAATGCCCTTCGTAATCGTGGCTGTACTTGTAGCCGGCGCCGTAACCCATGCCGCGCATCAGCCCGGTGACGGCGTTGCGGAGATGCAGCGGCACCGGGTCCTGGGGATGGTTGCGCACATCATCCAGGGCGCGCTCCAGGGCCAGATATGCCGCGTTGCTCTTGGGCGACGTCGCCAGATACACCGTCGCTTCGGCCAGCGGGATTCGTCCTTCGGGCAGGCCGATGAAGTGGACGGCCTGCTGGGCCGCCACCGCTACCGGCAGAGCGCCGGGATTGGCCAGCCCGATGTCCTCGGCAGCCAGGATAACCAGCCGGCGGGCGATGAACAGAGGATCCTCGCCGGCTTCCAGCATCCGGGCGAGCCAGTACAGCGCCCCGTCGGGGGATGATCCACGCACCGACTTGATGAACGCCGATATGGTGTCGTAGTGGCTGTCGCCGGCTTTGTCGTACTGCGGCGCACGCCGTTGCAGGGCGTCGGAAATTGCCGCGATGGTGATGCGCCGCGTCCCGTCAGGTTCGGGTTCTACGGTCACAGCGGCCATTTCCAGAGCGTTCAGGGCGACCCGGGCGTCGCCGTTGGCGATGTTGACCAGATGGGCAAGTCCATCGTCCGCCAACTCCAGCGCCAGCGGCCCCAAACCGCGAAGTTCGTCGGTGAGGGCGCGCGCCACGATGTCCTTTATCGCGTCCTCGTCCAGCGCAAGAAGCGCGAACACGCGGCAGCGGGACAACAACGGCGCGTTGACCTCAAAGGACGGGTTTTCCGTGGTGGCTCCGATAAAGGTGATGGTGCCGTCCTCCACGTGGGGAAGGATGACGTCCTGCTGGGCCTTGTTGAAACGATGGATCTCGTCCACAAACAATATGGTGGGCTGCCGGTGCAACGACTGTCGCTCCCGCGCCTCGGCCACCGCTTTGCGCAGGTCGGCGACGCCGGCCGACACCGCGCTGACCGGCTCAAAGTGGGCGCTGGTGACGTTGGCGATGAGCCGCGCCAGCGTCGTTTTGCCGGAGCCGGGCGGTCCCCAGAACAGGATAGATGGAACCCGGTCGGCCTCAATCGCCCGGCGCAGCACCCGGTCCTCGGCGAGGATGTGACGCTGCCCCACGAACTCGTCAAAGGTGGACGGGCGCATCCGCTCGGCCAGCGGGGCGGTTTCCCGGACGTACTCCGCCCGACTGTGCTCGAACAGACCGCCGGTTTCGCTCCGAGTGGACATCACCAATCCCGAAACCGCGGCATCACCTCTTCGGCAAACAACCGCATGGAGCGGCTCACTTCCTCGTTGGTCAGCATCCCGCCAATGTTGAACCAGCACATAATCTCCTGGGGCTGGTACAACTCCCGGAACCGGGACAACCGCTCGGCTACCTGGTCCGGCGTGCCGATGGCGCCCAACTCGTTGTACAGGTCGTCGTAGCCAATCTGGAAGGCGCGGCCGGAACCCCGCGAGTTGTTCTGCATACTGCGGAGAGTGTCAAGGTAGTTGTTGACGGTGGGCGCGAAATCGGCTTTGGCGGCCTCGGCGGTTTCGCCCACATACACCGGAACATTGACCACCACCTTGACGCCGGCCGGGTCGTGTCCGTGCTTGACCAGCGTTTCCCGATAATTGGTCAACCCGTCGCTGACGCCTTGCACGGTGATAATCAGGGGCGTAACCAGGATGCTGTGTCCCAGGCTGCCGACTAGAGGAAAGGTATCGGCGCCGTTGGATGCGACGTACACCGGCGGATAGGGCTGTTGAATAGGCTTGGGCTCCAGGCGGATGCCCTCGGCCTGGTAGAACTGGCCGTGATAGTCCAATTCCTCTTCCGTCCAGGCCCGCAAGGCCAAGTCGAGACCCTCCACGAACCGGCCGTTGCGTTCCTCAATGGGTATGCCGTAACCACGGTAGTGGTTGGGATTGGAGCCGCGCCCGATGCCGAAAACCGCTCGCCCGCCGGAGAGCACGTCCAGCGTCGCCACTTCTTCCGCGATGCGCAGCGGGTGATGCAGCGGCAGCAGGTTGACCGCCGTGCCCAGCATGATGCGCTTGGTGGTCTGCGACAGCGCCGACGCCATCAGCAACGGCGCCGGCATCACGGAAAAGCGACGGGCGAAATGCAGTTCCGCCAGCCAGGCCATGTCGTAGCCCAACTGGTCAGCCAGTTGCACCTGCACCATCACATCGGCATAGCGGTCAGCGGGAGTCTGATGCTCGCCGCAGGGGATTTGGTAGAAGACGCCGAACTGCATATTGTTACTCCTAAGCAGGTAGGGCTGGCTGTACCGCTTCCGCGATGGCGTCGTGAAAGCCTTTGCGAAAATTGTTCACCCAGGCCCGGACCCAACGCTCTTGCCCGGCTTCGCGCTGACAAATCGTTACCAAGGACAAGTAGCCATCAGCCACGCCGAGGCCGATGTGTAGTTTGCGAGGGGCCAAGTCATCGAGAATTTCCTCCATCGAAGCGGTGATATACGGGGGTGGGTTGCCTTGCCCGTCCAGAAACCGCCACCCTGCTTTATATCCACGCTTGCGCGCTCGACGGACTGACCATTTCTCTACTAATCCTTCCAGAATCATGTTCGCCCCTTCCGGCGCCGTTTATGCCGTACCGTTGTTATCCTCGTCAGGCGCCGGCTCGTTGAAGGGTTCGCCCCGCGCCGCGGCTTGGTCCCGGCGCTGGATCCATTCCCGCCAGCGTCGGTTGACTTCCGCGCGAGCTTGACGAAAGTTTTCGTTCTTGCCAGAGTGATGCCAGTACCATTCTCATCGCCTCCATAATCGGCCAGGTCGCCGCCAGCGCCCAGGCCACGATTTGGCCGCCGTCGTCAAAGACCATCTCCGCAGTCAGTTGCCACGTCGCTGGCCCGTGATTGTGGACAATCAGTATTACGTCAATACAGGATTCCCGCGATGGCAGTTAAGCCGAGACGCCGTCCCCGGCGTCATCCGGCATCGGTTCGGCGAATGGCTCGCCCCTGGCCTCGGCTTGCTCCCGACGCCGAACCCATTCCCGCCAGCGCCGGTTGCTGCGCTCTTCGCCAATTGCGATGCCTTCCTCGCGAGCTTGGCGCCGTGTCCGTTCTTGCCAGAGTGATGCCAGTACCATTCTCATCGCCTCCATAATCGGCCAGGTCGCCGCCAGCGCCCAGGCCACGATTTGGCCGCCGTCGTCAAAGACCATTTCTGCGGTCAGTTGCCACGTCTCCGGGCTGTGATTATGCCTAATCAGCAGCACGTCAATTGTGATTGCCAACACTATCGCACTGTAAAACGAGGCAAACGCCTGTCCCGCCCGCCGGGGCGGCACGCTGGGTATTCCCAGGACGATTGCAAAGTCCTTTTCATCCGCTCATGGTGAGCCTGTCGAACCATGCTACGCTCCGGTCAAGCCATCCTTCGACAAGCTCAGGATGAGCGGAATCAGGGTATTCATCGACTTTGCAATCGTCCTGGGGTATTCCAATCCACCCTTGCCCATTGTCTCGCTCCCGTGCCATTATGCCATCATTATAGCGGGATGTTGCCGTGCTTTTTGGCCGGCATGGTATCCCGCTTGTTTTGCAGCATCTCCAGGGCGCGGATGACGGTGGGCCGCGTGGCCGCCGGGTCAATCACGTCGTCCAGGTAGCCCCGGTTGGCGGCGACGTAGGGGTTGGTGAACCGCTCCTGGTAGTCGGCGATGAGTTCGGCGCGCCGGGCGTCGGGGTCGTCGGCGTTGCCGATTTCCTCCCGGTAGATGATGTTCACCGCCCCGTCCGGCCCCATCACGGCGATTTCGGCGGACGGCCAGGCCAGGTTGACGTCGGAGCGCAGGTGCTTGCTGCTCATCACGATGTAAGCGCCGCCGTAGGCTTTGCGGGTGATAAGCGCCACCTTGGGCACCGTGGCCTCGGCGTAGGCGTAGATGAGCTTGGCCCCGTGCCGGATGATGCCGCCGTATTCCTGCTCCGTGCCCGGCATGAACCCCGGCACGTCCACCAGCGTTACCAAGGGCACGTTGAAGCAGTCGCAGAAACGCACGAAACGGGCGGCCTTGGCCGATGCGTTGATGTCCAGCACGCCGGCCAGGTAGGCCGGCTGATTGCCCACCAACCCTACCGTCCGGCCCGCCATGCGCCCGAAGCCCACCACCACATTGGGCGCGTAGCCGGCCTGGACTTCCATGAAGTCCTCGTCGTCGATGATGTGGTAGATGATTTCCCGGATGTCGTAGGGCCGGTTCGGTTCCGGCGGAACGATTGTGCGGAGCGCCTCGTCGGTACGTTCAACCGGGTCGGCGGTACGATAGCCGGGCGGGTCGTCCAGGTTGTTCAACGGCAGGAAACCGATGAGCCGCCGCAGTTCTTCCAGGCACTCTTCCTCGGAGTCATACACGAAGTGGGCCACGCCGCTGCGGGAGGCGTGGGCGTCCGCTCCCCCCAGCTGCTCGTGGGTCACGTCCTCGCCGGTTACCGCCCGCACCACGTCCGGGCCGGTGATGTACATTTGCCCGGTTCCGCGCACCATGAAGATGAAATCGGTGATGGCCGGTGAATAAACCGCCCCGCCGGCGGACGGCCCCATAATCACCGATATTTGCGGCACCACGCCGGAATACATGGTGTTGCGCAGGAAAATGTCGCCGTAGGCGGCCAAACTGAGCGCCCCTTCCTGGATGCGCGCCCCGCCGGAATCGCAGATGCCGATCATCGGGCAGCCCGTCTTGGCGGCCAGGTCCATCACCTTGCAGATTTTCTGCCCTACCACCTCGGACAGCGAGCCGCCGAACACGGTGAAGTCCTGGGCATAGGCGAACACCTGCCGGCCGTCGATGTTGCCGTAGCCGGTCACCACGGCGTCGCCCAGGAAGGTGCGGTCGGCCAAACCGAAATCGGTGGTGCGATGGGTCACGAAGCGGTCGATTTCCTGGAAGGTGCCCTCGTCCATCAAGGTATTGAGCCGTTCCAGGGCGGTCATCTTGCCCCGCTGGTGCTGCTGGTCGATGCGGCGTTGGCCGCCGCCCAACTCGGCCTGTTCCGCCAGCCGAAACAGGATTTCAAGGTTCGGATCGGTGATCGATTCGCGCTGTGTGGACAAGGTTAGCCTCCGGCGGCAATGCTATCAAAACGGCCCGTTTTGGAGCAAATCAGGATGAACAACGGCAAGTATAATGCTCTGAACACCCAAGCGTAGCATGAGAGGGTCATTCCGTTGACGACATCCAAGCAAGCCGTAGCACATGACGGCCCCGCTTTGACCGTCGCCGGCGGCGACGCACTGGTGTGGGGACGGCGAACTTATGTCATGGGCATTGTCAACCTGACCCCTGACTCGTTTTCCGGCGACGGGCTGAACGGCGATGTTGCCGCCGCCGTTGCTCTCGCCCGGCGCATGGAGGCCGAGGGCGCTGATTTCATCGACGTAGGCGCGGAATCAACCCGCCCGGGCGGCGCGCCCGTCACGGCGGAAGAGGAGGCGCGGCGCTTGCTGCCGGCGCTGGAAGCCATTTGCGAGGCCGTCAGCATTCCGGTCAGCGTGGACACCTACAAAGCGGAGGTGGCCCGGCAAGCCATCGCCGCCGGCGCGACCATCGTCAACGACGTATGGGGCGCGCTGGCCGACCCCGATATGGCGTGGTTGATTGCAGACGCCGACGTTCCCGCCATCCTGATGCACAACCAGCGCAGAGCGGAGTATGACGACCTGGTGCCCGAGGTTATCGCCGGCCTGCGTCGTATCGCCGACCACGCTCAGGCCGCCGGCGTGTCCGAGCGCAACATCATCCTTGACCCCGGCATCGGTTTCGGCAAGACCGCCGATCACAACCTGGAATTGCTGCGCCGCCTGCCCGAACTCCAGTCGTTGGGGTATCCGCTGCTGCTGGGGACGTCGCGCAAGTCCACCATCGGGCGAGTCCTGGGCTTGCCGGAGCATGATCGGCTGGAGGGCACCGCCGCCGCCGTAGCCATGAGCATCGCCGGCGGCGCCGACATCGTGCGGGTGCACGACGTGAAGGAGATGGTACGGGTGGCCCGCATGACCGACGCCATCGTGCGCGACTGGAGGCCGGAAGGATGGCCGGGCCGGTAATCGCCTACCTGGGCCTGGGCGGCAACCTGGGCGACCGCATGGCGGCGTTGACGGATGCCCTGGCACTGCTGGAGGCCACGCCGGGGATGACGCGGGTGTCCTGCTCGTCGGTGTACGAAACCGAGCCGTGGGGCGTAACCGACCAGCCGGCTTTTCTCAACCTGGCCGCCGGGTTCGAGACGAGGCTGAGACCTGCCGATTTGCTGTCAGTATGCCAATCGGTAGAGCAACGAGTCGGGCGTACCGAATCGTACCGTTGGGGGCCACGTTTGATTGACGTTGACATCCTGCTCTACGGCGACCAGGTAGTGAACCTGGCAACGCCGGACTTGCAGATTCCCCACCCACGCTTGCATCAGCGGGCTTTCACGCTGGTTCCGCTGGGCGAGATTGCGCCGGAGCAGGTTGTGCCGGCGACGGATGGCGTGACGGTTCGGCGGTTGCTGAGTGACGTTGACGATAAGGACGGAGTGAAGTGGTGGGGGCACTCGCCCCCACCGTGAAGCCTTGTCCGTCGCTACCGATCCGTACGGTACAGGTAGCGGATGTCCCAAAGGGCGTACAGCGTGGCGGTGGTGTTGCCGAACACGTTGCGCACCGCGCTGATGCGGTCGCCCGCTATGGTGTAGATGACCGGCAGATTCTCGGCGACGATTTCCTGGGCGCGGTGGTAGAGGGCCACCCGCTGCCGGTGGTCCAGTTCCTGGCTGGCCCTGACGTACAAATCGTCGATTTCGGCTTCCCAGTCCGTCGCCGGCCGCGCCTGCCTGGGATGCCACAGGTGCAGGTTCTCGCTGCTGTGCCACAGCGTGATGCCGCCGTGGGGGTCAATGCCGCCGCTGAATCCGATAATTACCGCCTCCCAGTCATAAGTGGCACTGAGCTGGCCTACGATGGCGCCGAAGGGAATGACCTGGTAGTCGGCTCCGATGCCGACCGCCCGCAAGCCCTGGTGAATCGAGCCGCCGACCGCCTGGCGCACCGTGTTGCCCTGGTTGGTCACCATGGTGAACCGGATGGGATTGCCCGCGTCGTCCTCCCGTATCCCGTCGCCGTCAGTGTCGATCCAGCCCAGGCCGTCGAGAATCCTACGGGCCTCCGCCAGGTCATACCCGTACCGGCGCACGTTGGGGTTGTGGAAGTCGCCCGCCGCCGGGCTGATGGACGACCACTGCGGGGAGCCGTGGCCGTGATACACGTCGGCAACGATGCTGTCTTTATCAATGACGTGGGCCACGGCCCGACGGAATTGGGTGTTGCTGAACCACCGCAGCTTTTCAGGGGCCACGGCGTCCGGGTTCTGGTTGAACGACAGGAAAACGGCGCTAAAGCCGGGGCCGCGCTGGTGCATAGTGAAGTTTTCCGCCGGCTGGAGGGGTTCCAGGGTTGCGTATTCCGCTCCTCGCACCCCGTGAGTGTCGGAATTGCCGGCCCGGAACGCGGCCAGTTCCGCCGCAAAGTCCGGCACGATGACCTGAACAATCTCGTCCAGGTACGGCAGAGCGTTGCCCTGGGCGTCGCGGAGCCAGTAGTTCGGGTTGCGGCGCAGCGTTACGCGCTGTTTCGGCTGGTAGCCGGCGATGGTGAACGGCCCGGTTCCGATGACCTCGCTGGGGTTCGTATCGATGCTCCAAAGGGTGTCAAAAGTCCCGGCGGCCACGTGAGGCTCCAGGATGTGCTGCGGATAAATCGCCGTGCCCATGGAGCGCAGGAAAGGCGCAAAGGACACCGGCAAGCGAAACTCCACGGCGTAGTCGTTCACCTTCCGCACCGTCATCGGTTCCGTGCGCCACGAGCCGGTTGCGCGGTCAAAAATGCGGAAGTTGAACTGCGCCCGGGCGGTGGTGTTGATGCTCCGGTTGTAGATGATGCGGTTAAAGGTGAACACCACGTCGTCGGCGGTGAACGGTTGGCCGTCGTGCCACTGCACTCCCCGTCGCAGGTAAAAGGTCCAGGTCAAGCCGTCGGCGGAATGTTCCCAACTTTCGGCCAGTCCCGGCTCAACCTGCCCGGTCAGCCATGAGCTTTCAGTCAAACCCTCGAACAGGTATCCAAGCACTTCCGACGACGATGAGTCGTTCGACAGCGCCAGGTTGAAAGTGAGCGGGTCGCCGATGGTGGTGTAGGTCAGGCTGCCGCCCCGCTGGCCGGTGGCGTACTCAAACGCCGCGGCGTTTCTCCGCAACCGTTGGACGGTAGCGGTCTGCGGATCGATTGGTTGGGCGGCCGGCGGCGGCTCTTCCCGCTCCCTGGAGAATATCACTTGCTGCGGCTCGGCAGCATCCTCGGTGTCGCCCGGCCGGCGGACCACCAGGTAGCAGACTTCATCCGGCGAGTTGGCAGTGTATTCATCGTCCGCCGCCGGGTAAGCCCGTACCGTCGTGTAGCCGTTGCTGTCCGAACTGCGGATGGCGTACCAGCGCGCGCCGTCGGAATCGGTATAGAAATCCTGATAGGCGACGCGGCCCAGGTCCGCGGCCCGCAGGGTTCCATCGTAACCCTGCTCCGGCCAGGAAGCGGGACACGCCGGCGCGCTCTGCGCCTCCGTCCGCTCCGGGAGCAACGTTCCCGTCGCCCAAAGCGCTGCCACCACCAGGACAACGACGCCAATCCGCAACAATTTTCCTGCGATTGTTCCGACAAACATACAGACACCTCGCTACTGATAGTTTTAACGCTGTTAACGGGCACTCCTTCCGTGAAGAATCCGGCCGGCGCGGTCCGGCCGGCTATTGGTCCGTTCGGTACACGTACCGGATGTCCATCAGATCGAAGAGGGTCGGCGTCACGTTGCCCAGGAGGTTGCTCACCGCGGTGGTGCAGATGCCTTGGGTCGTGTAGATGAAGGGGACGTTTTCGGCGATGACTTCCTGAGCCCGGTGGTAGTAGGCGATGCGCTTCGCCCGGTCCGGTTCCTGGCTGGCTCTGACGTACAGGTCGTCGATTTCGGCTTCCCAAGCCGTTGCCGGGCGGACCTGGTTGGGATGCCACAGGTGCAGGCGCCCGCCGCTGTGCCACACATTCATGCCGCTGCCGGGGTCCGGCCCGCCGGTGAGTCCGATAATCACGGCCTCCCAGTCGTAGGTGGCGGTGAGTTGTCTGACCAGCAGGCCGGCCTCGATCGGTTGGTGGGTCACCGTGAGGCCGATTGCCGCCAGGCCCTCGCGTATTATCGTTGCAAACCGTGCGCAGGCGTCGCAACGGTTGCCGGTGGCAAGGGTGAACTCTATGTCATTGCCGGCCCCGTCCTCTCTTATGCCGTCCTCGTCGATGTCGGTCCAGCCCAGGTCGTCCAGAATGGCGTTGGCGCGGGCGATGTCGTATTCGTACCGGCGCACGTTGGGGTTGTGGAAGTCTCCGGCGGCCGGGCTGACCGATGACCATTGCGGTTCGCCGCGTCCATGCTGTATTTCCGCGATAATCCGGGCCTTGTCAATGGTGTGCGCCACGGCCTGGCGGAACTCCTTGGTGCGGAACCATTCCAGCCGCTCGGGGGCGACGTAATTAGCCCCGGCGTCGTTCTGTCCGGGGTTCATGTTGAACGCCAGGAACCGCGTTGCGAAGCCGGGGCCGCGCTCGTAAATGGTGAATTTACCCTCAGCTTCAAGGGGTTTCAACGTGGCGTACTCCTGCGGCTGCAACTCGTGAACGTCGGTTTCGCCGGCCTGGAACTTGGCCAACTTGGCCGCAAAGTCGGGCACGGCGAGGAATCTGATTTCGTCCAGGTAGGGCAGTTGGTTGCCCCGGGCGTCACGCAGCCAGTAGTTCGGATTGCGCGCCAGCGTCAGGCTTTTGCCGGGAACGTAGCTCTTGATGACAAAGGGCCCGGTGCCGATCACCTCCGATGGGTCGGTGTCAATGTCCCAAACGTCGCTGAAGACGCCGGCGTCCACGTGCGGCTCCAGGATGTGTTTGGGGTATATCGCCATGTCCAGGTTCCGCAGGAACGCGGCGGAAGGCAAGGTCAGGACGAACCGGACGGTGTGGTCGTCCAGGGCCGTAACTTCCGGCAGGCCGCGCCCAACGACGATGCGGTCGAAGGTGAACTTGACGTCGTGGGCGGTGAAGGGGGTTCCGTCGTGCCACTTCACATCCCGCCGCAAGTGGAACGTCCAGGTCAACCCGTCCTCAGACCGTTCCCAGCGCTGCGCCAGGTACGGCCCCGCCTCGCCGGTGCATAACGAACTCGTGGTCAAGCCCTCAAACAGGTAGGACAGGATGCTCACGGACACAACGTCGTCGGCTATTGCCGGGTTGAAAGTCAACGGCTCATAGATGCTGGCAACCGTCATGCTGCCCCCCGGCCGGCCGATCTCGATGTCCAAAGTCTGCGCAGCGTCGTAGGACTGATTGACGTTTGCGGGCTGGGCGCAGACTTGGGGCACCGGCGTGGGTTCCTCTTGCTCCGTGGCGAATGTCACCCGCAACGGCGTGACGGTGTCCTCGGCGTCGCCCGGCCGGAGCACCAGCAGGTAGCAGACCGCGTCGGGCGAGTTGGCGACGTACCCGACGCCGTGGTCCGTGGCCGGGTAGGCCCGAACCGTCGCGTAACCGTTGCTGTCGGAGCTGCGGATGACGAACCATTGCTCGCCGTCCGAGGCGGTAAAGAAATCCTCGTAGGCGATATGCCCGTAGTCCGCTTTCTGCGGTGGCCCGTCGTAACCCGGCCCTGGCCAGGAGCTGGGACATGGCGGGTCGGCCGCCGCCGCCGCCGCGTCGTTGACCGGCAGCGACAATGCCCCGACCGCAGCCCCAATCAGACACGCGGCTATGACAACGCTGATCCGCATCGACTTCGCCAGGGTCTCCCCTTATGAGCGCATGAACATAAATACCGGCCAACCATTATAATCAGGTGGTCAACCAGCTACCCAGGAGGCCGCATCATGTCCATCACGCCCCTCACCCGCAGCGCCGTGTACGGTTACAACGGTATGATTTGTTCTAATTCCCCGCTGGCGGCGTCCGCCGGGTTGCGGGTGTTGCAGGACGGCGGCACCGCCTTTGACGCGGCTTTGGCCGTGGCCGCGGTGGAAGCAGTAACCATCGTGCCGTCCAACGGACTGGGCGGGGACTCGTTCATCCTGGCCTACGAGGCCGCCACCGGAAAAGTCATCAACATCAACAGCAGCGGCGTTGCCGCCGCCGGAGCCGAGGCCGAGTACTACCGCAGCCAGGGTCTGGCCCTCATGCCCATCCAGGGACCGCACTCGGTTTCCGTGCCCGGCGAGGCGGCGGCCTGGGAGACGATGCACCGGAACTTCTGCACGATGCCCTTCGCCGACCTGCTGGCTCCGGCCATTCGCTACGCCGAGGAGGGCTTCCCGGTGCCGCCGCGCATCGCCCGCGCCTTTGCCGGCAACGCGGAACTGCTGGCCCGTTTTTCCGCTACCGCTGACATCTACCTGGCCAACGGCGGCCGCCCGCCCCGAGTTGGCGAGGTACTGGTCAACCGCGACTTGGCGAATACCATCCGCGCCGTGGCCGAAGGGGGCGCGGATGCCTTCTACCGCAGCGACCTTACGAAGAAGTTGGTGGACGGCCTCAATAACGCCGGCGGTCTTTTCACCGAGGCTGACTTCGCCGGCCACCACGCCGATGTTGGCGAGCCCATCTGCGCATCGTATCGGGGCCATACGGTATATCAGACCCGCCCGCCGTCCCAGGGCTTCATCCTGCTGGAGATGCTGAATATCGTCAGCGGCCACGATCTGTCGTCAATGACCCCCAACTCGGCGGACTCCATACATCTCCTGGTGGAAGCCAAGAAGATCGCCTACTCGGACCGGAATAGAATGGCTGGCGATCCCAACTTTGTCGATTGGCCCCTGGACGGCCTCTTGTCCATGGAGTACGCCGATATGCGCCGGGACCAGATTCATCCCTTCCAGGCCGGCAGCGAAGTCCGCCCGCTGATGCCGGTGGATGGGCGTGGCGACACCACCTACTTCTGCGTCGCGGACGGTGCCGGCAATGCGGTGAGCTGGATCCACAGCCTGTCCAACGGGTTTGGTTCCGGTGTCGTGGCGCCCGGCACCGGCGTCCTGTTCAATAACCGGGCAGGACGCGGTTTCACCCTGGAACCCGGACACCCCAATGTGATTGAGCCGGGCAAGCGGACGATGCACACGCTGAACTGCTACCTGACCACGGTGGACGGCGAAGCGGCCATCATTGGCGGCACCCCGGGCGGAGACTTCCAGCCTCAGTGCGGCATCCAGATGCTCACCAAGCTGATTGACGGCGGCCTGCAACCCCAGGATGCGGTGGAGTCCCCCCGGTGGTTCAGCTTCCCCGGCACTGACCCGGCCACTCTGAACCGGGCCGGCGAACTGCGGGTGGAAGTTGGAATGCCCGACGATACCATCCGTGATCTGGGCCGAATGGGCCACAACGTCGTCCAGAATCCGCTGGGCTCTTACAACGGCGTGGTGCAACTCATCGTCAGGGACCGTCAGCGCGGCGTCCTGGCCGGAGCTTCCGACCCCCGCGGCGACGGGGAGGCGGTGGGGTACTGACTCTGCGCCCATCTGGGCATATCTGCAAAATCATCGCCGCAGGAATGTTTGACTATTGGAGTAGCATCGCGTTAGAATTGCTCAATGACAGGCGCAGATTTCATGGAAAGAGTGATTGCCATTGGAAAAGAGCGCGGGGTTGGTGTACGTTTTGACCCAAAGCGTGGCAAAGGTAGCCACGGCACTTTGTACTATGGAAGTAACAAGACCGTATTAAAAGACCGACGCAAGGAAATCAAACCCGGTTTGCTGTCAAACATGATCCGCCAACTCGGACTCAACAGTAAGGATTTCAGGTAGCGACCACGAGAGGAGATGGATATGCGGTTCGTTTATCCGGCGCAGTTGAAGCGCGCCGCCCAAGATGAAATCGTGGTCTCTTTCCGCGATTTGCCCGAGTGCCTCACTTCCGGGGACGACAAAGAAGAGGCTCTCCTTGAAGCCCGGGACGCCTTGGAGGAAGCTATCGCGGGACGCATTGACGATGGCGAGCCTATCCCGTACCCCAGCCAGGTGCTACCTGGTGAGTACTGGGTGCCCTTGGCCGCTGATATGGTCGCGATTGCCAACGTGTATTTGGCCTATCGGTATTTGGCCTATCGCCGGGGTGATTTTTCGTCCTCGGAATTAGCCTACATACTGGGCCTCGAGTCGGAAACGGCCCATGGCTCGCAGCGCAAGATGGGGGTGGGCCATATCATGGAGATGCGCGGCATCATCAGCTCAGAGTTCGGTGTTGAAGTTTGGGAATCGCCAGTCGGTGACCGGATTAAGGTATAGGGCGTGGTGCCCTTTACGTTTCAGGGAGACAGTAAATCGCCGGCAGCTCCCGATACCGCTCGTCAAAATCCATCCCGTATCCCACCACAAAACAGTCGGGTATGGTGTAGCCCACGTAGTCGCATTGCGCCGCCACCTGCCGGCGTTCCGGCTTGTCCAGCAGCGCGCAGTAGCGGACGGACGCCGCGCCCATGCCGAGGATGTGTTCGGTCATGGCGACGCAGGTGTGACCGGTGTCGGCGATGTCGTCCACCAGCAGCACGGGTTGGCCAGCGATATGCTGCGCGTCCAGGGCGCCGGAGATGCGGACTTCGCCCGATGACTCGGCGCTGCTGCCGTAGCTGCTGGCCCGCACGAATTCAATCCGGTGTACGTTGGCTTGCAGCGCGCGCAACAAGTCGGCTACAAAAATGACCGCTCCCTTCAACACGCAGACCACCACCAATCCGGTAGCAGCGTAATCCCGGTCGATCTGCCGGGCCAATCTGGCAACCCCCGCACGTAGCTCCGCCTCGGAGATCAGCAGCGCCAGCCCGTCGCGGGGCATTACACGTCCAGGTTCTGAACTTGGGTGGCGTAAGTCTGGATGAAATTCTTGCGCGGCCCGACCTGCTCGCCCATGAGCATGGCAAACACGCCGTCGGTATCCGCGATGGTGTCCACGTCATCCAGTTCGTCGATGGTGACCCGCAGCATCTTGCGGGCCGCCGGGTCCATGGTGGTTTCCCAAAGCTGGTCGGCGTTCATCTCGCCCAAGCCCTTGTACCGTTGTATGGAGGGTTCGGAGCGCGCCGTTGACATCCGCTTGATCAGCGCTTCTTTCTCCTCCTCGGAATAGGCGTAGGCGATGCTGCGCCCGCGCTGCACGCGATAAAGGGGCGGCTGGGCGATGTAGAGGTAGCCGTCTTCAATCAACTGCCGCATCCGCCGGTAGAAGTAGGTCAGGATCAGGGTGCGGATGTGGGAGCCGTCCACGTCGGCGTCGGTCATTATGATGATGCGATGGTAGCGCAGCTTGGAGATGTCGAAGGCTTCGCCCTCGCCGGCGCCCACGGCGGAGATGATGGCGCGGATTTCCTCGTGGCTCAGGATGCGCTCCACTTTGTCCAGGAATCGCTCCACATTGAGGATCTTCCCCTTGAGGGGCAAAATGGCCTGGAACTGGCGGTCTCGCCCCATCTTGGCGGAACCACCGGCCGATTCGCCCTCCACGATATACAACTCGGACCTGGCCGGGTCCCGCTCGGAACAGTCCGCCAGTTTGCCGGGCAAAGAGGTTCCGTCCAGGGCATTCTTGCGCAGCACCAGGTCGCGGGCCCGGCGGGCGGCCTCCCGGGCGGCGTGGTTGGTCTGGACTTTTTCGATGATCCCCTTCGCCGACGTGGGATTTTCTTCCAGGAAACGGGTCAGCCCCTCCGACGTCGCGGCTTCAACCCGGCTGCGGATTTCGGGGTTGCTGAGCTTGTTCTTGGTCTGACCTTCAAATTGCGGGTCGCCAAGTTTCACGCTGACCACGGCCACCAGACCGCCACGGGTATCCTCACCGCTGAATGAATCCTTGGGGTCTTTCAGGAAGTTCTGCTTTCGCGCGTAGTCATTCAGAACGCGGGTCAGCGCCGACCGGAAGCCGGCCAAATGCGTTCCGCCTTCCGGCGTGAGGATGCAGTTGGCGAAAGTGCGTTCGTCGGCGGCCAGGTTGTCGTGGCCGTCAGTGTGGTGGTACTGGAAGGACACCTCCACATCCGCGTCCTCGGCGATACGCTGGTAGTAGTAAGGGTCCGGCATGACCACGTTGCGCTTGCGGTTGATGTTGCGCACCATACTGGCCACGCCGGTATCGAAGAAGAAGCACCGCTCGATGTCGCCGTTCCGCGCCTCCTCGTGGAACTCGCTGATGAGGCGAATTTCCAGCCCCTTGTTCAGGTAAGCGGTCTGTCGCAGCTGCCCCACCAGACGACCGAAGTCATAGGTGATCTCAGGAAAGATTTCCGGGTCGGCGTAGTAGGTGACCTTGGTGCCCTGCTTTTTCACCCGCTGGTGGCGTACCAGTTCGGTGGTCGGGATCCCCTTGGCGTAGTCCTGGGTATAGCGCGCGCCGTCACGACAGATCTCGGCGTGGAGGTTGGATGCCAGGGCGTTGACGACAGACGCCCCGACGCCGTGCAGACCACCGGATACTTTGTAAGCCGCGCCGTCAAACTTGCCCCCGGCGTGGAGGGTGGTCATCACCGTTTCCAAGCCGGACACGCCGGTATCCGGGTGGAGGTCCACCGGAATGCCGCGGCCATTATCCGCGACGCTTACCGCTCCGTCGGCGCCGATGTGCACGTCGATGCGGTCGCAGTGCCCGGCCAACGCCTCGTCAACGGCATTGTCCAGCAATTCCTTGATGAGATGATGCAGGCCGTCAACCCCGGTGCTGCCGATATACATGCCCGGCCGAACCCTGACTGCCTCCAATCCCTTTAGCACCTGAATGTTGTCAGAAGTGTATTCGGAGGATTGCTCGGTCTCATTTAATACTATTTGTTGCGTCATTCTGATGTAATACCCCTCGCGTTAGGAGTTTAGCTTCCGCGTAACGAACAATAGATAAAAGTCTTGGCAAAAAATATAACGCTTGTTGCCACTTCCGAATTATACCAAATTTTTTACTGTCCTGCCATGTCGCTCGCGTCACTGATTCGGCGATTTTGCAGAATAGTACCAATTCCCGGAAAGCAAACTGGCGATGGCCAGGCGCATGGGTTCAAATAGCGGTTCCGGCGGCTCTCGCAGGGGAAACCAGCCGCACTCTTCCAGGGCGCCGTCAGCCTGATTGGGAACGGGCTCCTGGTCACCGATATCGCCGAGGAACTCCACATCGACGTAGTGCCGGTCGTAGGCGATGATGTTGCTGAAGCACAATACCCGCAGCTCGCCCACGTCCACTCCGAGCTCCTCCCGGGCTTCCCGGCGCGCGCAATCCTCCAACGATTCGCCGTACTCCAGGTGCCCCCCGGCCGACGCCCAGGTTGCTTCTCCGTGGGAACCGCGACGCTGCGCCAGAAAAACGCGACCGTCGCGGATGAACACCACACCCACACCCACCAATGGCCGATTCCGCTGCTCAGTCACGCCTCCAGTATAGCAGAACCGGGGGACTTCGGACGATGGCGTCCTCACCCTCATGCGTACCCACTTTCCGCAAACTGTCATTGCGAGCGCAGCGTGGCAATCTCGTCGCCGGAGCAAACATCGCTCACTCGTCGAGATTGCCATCCGCCAGAGGCGGACTACGCTCCTCGCAATGACAAAGTGGGTACGCATGAGCATCCCCGCAATGACAAAGTGGGTACGCATGAGCGTCCTCGCAATGACAAAGTGGGTACGCATGAGCGTCCTCACCCTTGTAGCCGACCGGCGCCCGGTGCTAGACTGCACCGTCCCGTAATCCTCAGCCGCCCGGGAGGCGCGCCAATGCCCAATTTGCCCTCTGCTGACGAGTTGCCCCGGTCCAACTCGGGAGAAACCGCGTTGTCAGTCTGCGAGACTGCGGCCCGCCGGGCCGGAGAGCTGGTGATGGAGCGGTTTCGCAGCGACGTTGAGGTGAGTTTGAAAGGTCGGGCCAACGTGGTCACGGACGCTGACCTGGCTTCGGAACGGTTGATCCTGGACTACGTGGGCGCGGAGTATCCGGAGTTCGGAATACTATCCGAAGAGTCGGCGCCGGTGGCCGGTTCCTCGCCCTATACGTGGGTGGTGGACCCCATCGATGGAACCCGGAACTTCGCCGAGGGCATCCCCCATTTCTGCGTGGTGGTCGCCATCGCCGAGGGAAGCGATGTGGTGGCCGGCGTCACCTACGATCCGGTGCGTGACGAGATGTTCGCCGCCCAGCGTGGGCACGGCGCCACCCTGAACGGTGAACCAATGCGGGTATCGGATCGCCAACAGATTGACGAAGCGGTGCTGGGGTTCGACCTGGGCTACAACTTCGATCAGGCCAAACTGCTACTGGAGATGGCCAGCGGGATGTGGCCCCAAGTGCAGGCATACCGGCTGATGGGTTCCAGCGCCATGAGCCTGGCCTACGCGGCCTGCGGGCGTATCGACCTGTATTTTCACCACAGCCTGTCGGCGTGGGATATTGCTTCGGGCATCCTGCTGGCCCGGGAGGCCGGCGGGCAGGTTCTGGACCGGGCGACGCTGGAGGAGGCGACGCTCTTCTCGTCGGGGCTAATCGTCTCCAACCCGACGCTGGTGGAGCAATTCCTGGGGATGACGGACGGGACGGCGTGGAGAGGGATATAGGGCGTCCCGTCGGCTTCCAATCGCTCCGCGGCGTGTTCTACGGCTGGTGGCTGGTGGCCATCGGCGCGTTCGTCATGGCGGTTGCGGGCGACGGGATCGTCCCGCCGTTCGTTCAGCAATATACGCTTGAGGTGTACCGGACTGCTCCCGATTTTTCGTTTTCTGACTGGATGGTTTTTTATACCGCGTTGGGTGCGGTCGGCGGCTTGTCGCCTCCGTTCGTCGGAATGGCAATCGACCGCTGGGGTTCACGGAAGCCGATGCTGGCGGGTTTGCCTGTTGTAGGCGTCGGGTTGCTTCTCGCTGGGTGGTGGCCCCGTGTGGCGGTTATCAGCCTGGTTTCCCATCTGGTGTACCTGGGGTCGGAGTTGTGCGCGTATCTCCCTGCGGCGGCGGCCGTCAACCATTGGTTCCGGCGGGGGCGGCCGATTGCCATGGCGGTGATGATGTTCGGCCCGGCGGCGGCCGGAGCCTGGGCCAAACAACTCTCCGAGGCGGTTGCGCAACCGGCGATCCTCGTAACCGGCCTGTTGGTTCTTGTCGTCGCCGTTCCTCTCGCTTTTCTGGTGCGCAACCGGCCCGAACCATACGGTGAATGTCCGGACGGTATGGAAACGCCAGACGATGAGGCGGCTCCCGATTACACCGTGAGGGAAGCCGTCCGCGCACGTGAATTCTGGATGTTGACGCTGGCCGCGGTCTCCCTGAGCGCGGCCGGTTCGATTGTTAACTTAAACGCGCTACAGTTGGCCCATAGTAGTGATGTCTATTCGCCCCAACTGGACTCCATGGGCGGCATACGTTCGGTGGTCCAGGTACTTTCCATCCTCGTCGGGGGGTATGTAGGATGTCGGATACCTTTACGCCGCGCCCTGTTCTGGTTCGCAGCGTGTCACCTGGCGGCGGCAGTGACCTTGCTGGCGGCCAACGGCGTCTGGGTTTTCTTTCTGTCCGTTGCCCTGTTGGGAATGGGAACGGGCGGGCTACAGCCCCTATCCATAGCGGCGCTGGGAGCGTATTTCGGCCGGTACAGGTTTGCAACCATTCTGGGCATTTACATCATCATCACGCAGACGTTTTCGGGGGTGGGCTTCGTAGTTGTTCCTTGGCTCAGTTACCTCAACATAAGCCATATCGCCATCCTGCCGGCGATGATGGCGGCGGTTTTGGCGGCAATCGGAGTAGCCGCATACTTATGGATCAGAGACCCGCGCCTGGCGCCATCGCAAGCGCCCGCCAAACCTGTGGCACAGGAATAGAGACGCCTCACGCGGGAACGATCCGGTCATCGAACCGGCTCATCACTTCACCGGCAAACAATTGCAGCATCTCGGACGGCGCCGGGTCGGGGAACACGACGAAGAAGTACCGAATGCCGTATTCCACGTATTCCGCTATCCGGTCGCAAACCTGTTCAGGCGTTCCCGATAGGGTGTTGCGGAGGCGGTCGGCGCGGTAGGTCTCGGTGGTCATGCCGGCCTGCTCCGCCAGCCGGGCTACCAGCAGGTCATACTCGCGCTGGGTGGGGGCGATGACGCAATCAGCGTTGTGGGTCAATTCAATCTCCGCTGGGTCGCGGCCGGCGGCCTCGGCGGCGCGAAAGATTATGTTCCGGTATTCCCGGTGTTGCCCCACCGTATCGTTGGAGCCGACGTTGCTGATGTCGGCAGTGCGCCCGATCATCGGCAGCACGTAACGCGGGCCGTGGCCGCCCACCAGGATGGGAAGGGGATTCTGGGTTGGTTTGGGTTGGATGGACGCGCCGGTTGCCTGGTAATACTGCCCGCGAAAATCGACCGAGTCCTCCGTCCAAAGGCGGCGCATCAGCGCGACGGACTCTTCCAGCATTTCGCAGCGTACCCGCGTGGACGGAAAGGGCCGGCCGCTGGCAATGGTGTCGCTGCGACTGCCGCCGGCGCCGATGCCCAGGGTGATGCGCCCGCCGCTGATCGCGTCCAGCGTGGCCGCCATCTTGGCGGTCAGCACGGGATGCCGGTAGGGGTTCGCCAGGACCATGGGGACGGCGCGGATACGCTCGGTTTGCGCCAACAGCGCCGTAAGCGTCGTCCAGCATTCCAGCGCGTCGGTGGTCAGCAGGTCGAACAGGCTGGCCGAGTAATAGCCGAGGCGGTCGGCCTCCTGCCAGATGCGCAACAGGTCGTCGTATGCGTAGCGGTACTGGTTGACGCGGACGTTGAATTTGACCGGTGATTGGGATGACATGGTTCGTTAACCCAAAGTAGGGGCGAATAATTATTCGCCCCTACGCGGTTCGGACGGTTAGCGTCGCGGCTACTTGGATCCGTTGCCGTTACGGAAATGCGGGATGACTTCCTTGCCGAACTTCTCGATGGAACCCATGACCTTCTCGTGGGGGATGGTTTCCGTCTGCATGATCAGCATGACCTGGTCCACGCCGATGTCTTCGTACATCTGGCAGGTCTTGATGCAGGATTCGGGGTTGCCGGCGATGATGACGCCCCGGTCGGACAGGGTTTTGCCGTCCAGCTGGGCGATGGCGGCGCGGGCGGCGCCGGGGCCGGCGTCCAGGGACAATCCCACGTCCTGGGCCAACTGCTGGTGTTCTTCGTCGGACTGGCGGAGCCAGCGGCTGAAGTCCGCCGACAGGTGGTCGGGAACGCCGCCCCAGGCTTCCAGCAGCTCTTCGTAAGCGCCGATGCGGCCAGCGATGTAGGGCTTGTCCGGGCCGAAGAAGGTCTTCATCGACTCGGCGGCCAGTTCCTTGGCGTAATCATCGTCGTCGTCGCAGAAGCCGTGGACGTTGTTGCCCCAGAACTCGGTGATGAACTCACCGACGGGTTCGCAGTCCTTCAGGGCGTCGCGGTAAATCTGCACCTTTTCCTTCAGCACTTCCACGGCGTAGGACGCGGAAGACAGCACGCCGATGCCCTTCTGGGCGGCGAGGCGGAAGCTGTCCTCGGAGGTGCAGGCCAGGTACAGGCGCGGGTGGGGCTGCTGGTAGGGCTTGGGCAGGACGCGGCGCTTGGGCACGCTCCAGTTCTCGCCTTCGTACTCGTACTCGTCCGAGGTCCAGATCTTGGGCAGCATACTGATGGACTCGTTCCACAGGTTGCGAGTCTCGCGGGGGTCGATGCCCAGGCCGGTCTGCTCGTAGGCGTTGGAGCGGCCGGTGCCGACCTCGATGCGGCCGTCGGTCAACTGGTCCAGCAGGGCCACCCGCTCCGCCACGCGGACGGGATGGTGGTAGGGCAGGATGCAGACGCCGTAGCCGATGCGGATCTGCTTGGTGATGCGGCTGAGGGCGCCGAAGATGGCGTCCTGCGCTGGCGAACCGGAGAAGCCGGTCAGGAAGTGGTGCTCGACAAACCAGAGGTTATCGAAGCCCATCTGATCGGCCAGTTCGCACTGTTCCAGGGTTTCCTTGTAGAGGGCGTTCCAGTCAATTTCAGTGCCCTGGAAGGGACGCTGACATTCGTAAAGCAGACCGAACTGCATGGCAAATCTCCTGTGCGGCGGGATTACAGCGTCAGGGGTTCCTGTTCAGGTGTGGGCGGGTACGCAACGAAAAGCAACGCCCGGCGCCGGAAGCGATTGTTGGCGGCAGTATAGCGTAAATGCACCCGCTTGGCGAACCAGCGGATTGGTCACCCCAGGACGATTGCAAAGTCCTTTTCATCCGCTCATGGTGAGCCTGTCGAACCATCAACCGTCGGAACGAGCATCCTTCGACAAGCTCAGGATGAGCGGGAAAAATGGTTACGAGGCGACTTTGCAATCGTCCTGTTGGTCACCCAGGGCAATCTCATCATCCCCGTCGTTACGGCGGCAGTCTGTTACGTTGAATTTGCAAATGATTTTATTTCAATAGTTGCAATAATCATTTGATGTAATAATAACATAATGTCTGAACTATTTGCAAAATATTGTCAACTGTCTATACAATCTCGGTCAGGTCTCACCCAATCAGCCGATACCGGAGGAACTGGTATGTTCAACAGGTCAGGCGACAGGAACGGCAACAGGCCCAACCGACGGAGGCGGATTGTTGCCACCAGCCTCATCATCCTCCTGATTATCATAATCATCATCATTCTGCTGCTGTTGCGCTGCGGCTCGGGGCCGGCGGCCAACGTCAGAGAAGGCGCCGCCACGTTGTTCCCGGGTTCGGCGGGGCCGGAATCCGGGTTATCTTCATCGGTAGCGCCCTCCCCCTCGCCGTCGCCAACGGCTACCGCGGTGGCCGGGGTCGCTTCGGGCGGCCGGTTTGGCGGGGCGTCGGGAGCCGCCGTTGACGCGGGCAGCGGGTGGTACATCGGGCAGGGCAGCCCGGCGGAAAATCCGCCCACGCCGGCCAGCGGTTCCTTCCAGGAGGGTACTCTGTATCTGGACATCGGCACCGGCGACGTGTACCAGTTCGAAAATGGACAATGGGGCGCGGAGCCGGTTGCGTCCATAGCCGGGCCAACCGGGCCAGTAGGGCCGTCCGGGCCGGCTGGCCCAGTCGGGCCGCCCGGGTCGGCCGGGTCGGTGGGAATTGCCTGGTACGTGGGCCCCGGCCTGCCGTCCATCGCGCTGGCCCTGCCGGCGGACCGGTCGCTGCAAGACGGCGACCTGTACCTGAACGGCGACAACGGCGACCTGTATCGCTACGAAAACGGACAATGGAGCGCGAACCCGGTGACCTCCCTGCGCGGGCCGCAGGGAGCTGAGGGAATGCCCGGAGCGCCGGGAGCTGCGCCGGGGCAGCAGTCTCCCGGCGAAGCTGCTACGGGGCAAACCGCAGACGGTTCAACCGGGGGATCAGGAGAGCAGGGCGGCCAGGGAGCGACCGGCGCCCAAGGTCCGGAGGGACCTCCCGGCCCGGAGGGACCGGCCGGGCCACAGGGACCGGCGGGGCCGGAAGGCCCACAAGGGCCGGCCGGCGACACCGGACCGGCCGGCAGCGACGGCAGAGATGGCTCCGACGGCAGCGACGGCGCCGCCGGCCCGCAAGGGCCACAAGGGCCGGCTGGTCCGACCGGCGCGACCGGGCCGGCGGGTCCTCAGGGCCCCGCCGGCCCGCAAGGGCCACCCGGTCAGCAAGGATCTGCGACGGCGTCCGAGGGCGCGCAAGGCCCGGCCGGCCCGCAGGGACCCGAGGGGCCGCAAGGACCAGCGGGGCCGACGGGAGCCACTGGCCCGGCCGGGCCGCAAGGACCCACCGGTGCGGCGGGGCCGGCCGGCCCGCAGGGGCCGCAAGGCCCGTCCGATGGCCCGCCGGGGCCACAGGGGGCGCAAGGGCCCCAAGGCGACACCGGTCCGCAAGGGCCCGCGGGGCCGGCCGGGCCGGTGGGACCTCGGGGGCCAGAAGGGCCCCAAGGACCGCAAGGGATCCAAGGACCGCCTAACGGTCCCGCCGGCCCGGCGGGGCCAGCGGGACCAGCCGGGGATCAAGGTCCGCAGGGACCGGCCGGGCCGGCGGGGCCAGCCGGGGCCCAAGGTCCGCAAGGGCCGGCCGGGCCACAAGGCCCTCAAGGCCCGGCCAACGGCCCGCCGGGACCACAAGGACCCCAGGGGCCGGCCGGCCCGCAAGGGCCGCAAGGCGAGAAGGGTGAAAAAGGCGATGCCGGCCCACAGGGGACCCAGGGTCCGGCCGGATCGACCGGGCCACAAGGGCCGCGCGGATATACGGGGCACACCGGATCCACGGGAGCGCAAGGGCCCAAAGGGGATAAAGGCGACAAGGGTGACAAGGGCGATTCCGGTGGGCCGCCAGGGCCGCAGGGGCCGCGGGGTGAGAAGGGTGACCCCGGCGCGCAGGGCGAGAAGGGTGAGAAAGGTGCCCAAGGCCCATCTGGCCGTAAGGGAAACCCGGGGCCCCCAGGGCCCACAGGGCCCACAGGCCCAACAGGCCCAACAGGTTCACGCGGCAACTACTGGTTCACCGGCTCCGGCGCGCCGCCTAGCACCAACCTTATGCCTCACGGGGCCGACCCCATCATCGGAGACCTGTACCTGAAAACCTCGGGCTGCGAGGTGTACCAGTACAGCACTTCCGGTTGGGGAACGGCTATTGTGACGCTCAACTGCACTTCCCAATAGCGTAGTTCGCGCGGCGGGCGGCGTGGCGCGCGCTGCCCGCCGGCATCGCCCCCCGGCGGGCGCGGTAGAGCCGCGCCCGTTTGTGGTACAGTGCGGGTATGCCAACCCCCCACTATTGGACCGCGTTTCCAAGCAACGTCGATACCCGAGATTATTTGCCATGAGGTGACAGGAGGCCGCGATGACGCCCTGGGATGAACAAGAAGGCTGGGAAAAGTGGGAGTACGTTGATGGCATCGGCTGGTGGCCCTATGGCAACCTCGTGCTGGATGAATACGAGCGCGAGTTGGAGGAGTCCATCAAGCGCGGCGAGTGGCGTCTGGCGCCCGACCAGGAAGGGGAACGCGAACGCGCCCGCCAGATTGCCCGCAACACCATGGCCACCTGGAGCGAGGAACAGCTTGCCGAAGTCCAGCGGCGAGCGGCCGCCAGAGAGAACGGCGCCTGGAAATCGCCCCCGCCCCTTGCCGGCGACGGCGAGACTGATTAGAACGGGCGGCTCGCGTCGGGGGGCACCGCGGGCGCGGTAGAGCCGCGCCCGTTTGTGGTACAGTGCGAGTATGCCGACCTACTATTGGGATGATGAGAAGGACGAGTTGTTGCGTCGGATACGGAGGGTTTCGTTTGCCGACGTAGTGCGCCATATGGAACACGGCGACTTGCTGGCCACGGTGCTGCATCCCAATTAGGTACGGCATCCCGGCCAGCGCGTTTTTATCGTTCGCATCGGGAACTACGCCTATGAAGTGCCGTTTGACGTGGATGGAGACTCGTTCCTGCTGAGAACCGTGTACCCCAGCCGCAAGGCAACCAGAGATTACTTGCGATAATCGGAGGCAAGACGATGACCTGCGCGGGCAATGAAAACCGGGAGCCGCCATTTTCCGATGCGGAACTGGCCGAGCTGTGGCCTTTCGAGGAACCCTGGCCTTTCAACGACGATGACGGGGTTGAAGATGAAGAAGAACTGGATATGCTGCGCTCCTTTGAGCGTGGCGAATGGCGTCTGGCGCCCGACCAGGAAGCGGAACGCGAGCGCGCCCGCGAGATAGCCCGCAACACCATGGCCACCTGGAGCGAGGAACAGCTTGCCGAAGTCCAGCAGCGAGCGGCCGCCAGAGAAAACGGCGCCTGGAAATCGCCCCTGCCCCTTGCCGGCGACGGCGAGACTGATTAGAACGGGCGATAATGGTCGGCGACGCCAGCGCGGGCTGCCCCCGGCAGTCGGAGATTACTTGCCACTGTTGGGAGGCGACTATGACGATGCCCAATCCGGATCCTGACCTGTACGACGAAGAAGAATGGGAAATGTTGCAGTCCTTCGAAAAAGGCGAAGGGCGCGTCGTTGCCAATGACGAAGCGGAGTTGAAGCGCCACCGGGAATTATTTCGCGCCGCTCGCGCAAAGGGTAACTATGGCCCGGTTGATTACGACCTGCCTTAGCCATGGTCAAAGCGCGGCGTTGCAAAAAACGCGGCTCTGCCCCTTGCCGGCGACGCCGCCAGCGGCGATAATCCGCCTCAAAGCGAAAACCCGTGAGCGTCCACCAGGAGGAGCAGCGGAATGAAGTACGACGTTATCATAATCGGCGCCGGTTCGGCCGGCTGCACGATGGCGGCGCGGCTTACCGAAGACCCCGACCGCTCGGTGCTGTTGTTGGAAGCCGGGCCGGACTATCCCGACTTTGATCTGTACCCGGATGACCTGAAGTACGGGTATGACCAGACGGCCTCGGCGGTCAACGCGCCCCACAACTGGACCTTCTGGGCGCAAAACCCCGGCCAGGCCAATCCCATGCCGGTGCCGCGCGGCAAGGTGGTGGGCGGCTCGTCGGCCATCAACGGCCAGGTGCTGCTGCGCGGAGTGCCGGAAGACTACGACGCCTGGGCCGCCCTGGGCAACGACGAATGGAAGTTCACCGATTGCCTGCCCTATTTCCGCAAGATGGAAACGGACATGGACATCTCCGACGACTTCCACGGCAACACCGGCCCCATACCGGTGCGTCGCCACCGGCAGGATGACTGGCTGCCGGCCCAGGTGGCCTTCTGGAACGCCTGCCGCGACGCCGGCCATCCCCACGACCCGGATATGAACCATCCGGAGTCCGGTGGCGTGGGCCCGGTTCCCATGAACAACCCCAACGGCGTCCGGATGAGCACCTCCATAACCTATCTGCGGGAGGCCCGCCACCGGCTCAACCTCACCATCCGCCCCAACGTCACCTGCCGTCGGATCCTGTTTGAGGGGAAGCAGGCGGTGGGCGTCGAGGTGGAGAGCGGCGGTGAAGTGTTCACCGTGGAGGGAGAGGACATCATCCTCAGCTCCGGCGCGATTGCGTCGCCGCAGTTGCTCCTGTTGTCCGGCGTCGGCCCGGCCGACCACCTGCGGGAAATGGGCATTCCGGTGGTTCACGAGTTGCCCGGCGTGGGCCAGAACCTGCGCGACCATCCCAACATCCGCGTTCCCGTGAAGGTGAAGGACGACTTCCCGCTGGATCCATCGGCCCCGCGCACCCAGGTCTGCCTGCGCTATACGGCATCGGGCAGCCACCTGCGCAACGACATCCAGATCATGCAGTCTTCCTTCTCGTCGCCCATCGCCGGCGACCCGCTGGAGGCGGAAGGCATCCGCTTCACCTGCATCCTGGAGCTGGCGGTTGGGTCCGGCCGTCTGCAACTGGCCAGCACGGATCCCCACGAACAGGTGGCGCTGAACTACAATTATTTCCAGGAGGAGTTCGACCTTTCGCGGATGCGGGAAGCGGTACGCCTGTGCGTGAATCTGCTGGACAGCGATCACTACCGGGACGTTGCCGACGAACTGCTGGACCCGCTGCCGGCGGATCTGGAGAGCGACGAGGCGTTGAATGACTGGCTGAAGCGCACGGTGAGCACTTCGCAGCACATCTCCGGCACCTGCAAGATTGGCAACGCGGACGACCCCATGGCCGTGGTTGACCAGCACTGCCGGGTCCACGGGCTGGAAAACCTGCACGTGGCCGACGCCTCGGTGATGCCCGACTGCATCCGGGCCAACACCAACTGCACGACCATTATGATTGCCGAGCGCAAATCCGACTGGTTCCGCGCCGGCGAATAGGGAGCATGACAATCGTATTTATTCGTCATTCCGGCGAAAGCCGGAATCCAGAGGCCCCGCTGATGCAATAACACCCTGGATTCCCGCTTTCGCGGGAATGACGGCCAAGGTTCAACCTCAAATGCGATTGCCTTGAAACAGGAGAGCGAAAATGACCACCACCGCGAGAGAAGTACACGTCTATACCAACCCTGGTTGATTCAGCTGCCGGACGCTGGAGGAGTTTCTGGCGTCCAACGGTGTTCAGTATGAGCACCACGACTTGCTGACCGACGAAGCGGCCCGGGAAGATCTCAAGGCGCGCGGCGTCCTGTCGGCGCCGGTAACCATCATTGATGGAACCGAGGTCATCATCGGGTACTATCCCAAGAAGCTCATCCCGGCGCTGGGATTGGCCGATGCTCCTATTGATCTGTCGGGCCGCACCGCGTGGTTGGCGGAGAAGTACCGCCGCATCCTGGGCGCCGCGGCCCGGGCCACCTGCGAGCTGAGCGAGGAACAGCTGGCCCAGCCAGTGCAGTGGCGGCCGGAGAAGCTGCGGGATACGCTGGTGCATATCGTGTCGTTCCCGGAACTGGCCTACACCAGCCGCACTCGCGGCTCCATGAGCAGCGAGGATATGCGAGCGTGCAAAGAAAGCCTGGAGCATCTGCAAAAGCCCGACGACATTGCCGCCTACACTGCCCAGGTGGTGGAAGGCATTGCGACCTTCCTGGAAAGTGGTGATACCGAGGGTTTTGACCGGGTGGTGCCGGCGCACTACGGCGGTGAAGTCACCGTTCTGGAGTTGCTCAACATCATCCTCAGCCACAGCACGCATCACCTCAAGCAAGTGTACTGGTTCATGGACGACCAACTGGGTCAGCCGGCGAAGAGTCCGGCTACGGAAGACGACATGGAAGGCATCTTCACGCCAGCCCAGTTGATTTAGGGACGCCGTGAGGAGGGAATCATGGCCGAGCCGCTGATTACGCTGGACGAAACTCCGCAGGCCAGGGTGCTTATCGCCGGCTGGCGGCGGCAGTGGTCGGACGGCGGCAACATATCCAGTGGAATGCCGCGCTGGCTCATCGATAAACTGTCGGCGCGGCGCATCGGCCGCATGACCGACGAAATCTCGCGGATGTGTTTCCCCTTCCAGGTGGCGGGCACCCATGATATGTACCGCCCCCGGGCTGCCTTTGATGACGGTCTGCCCAGCCGACCGTTGCAGTGGGATAACGGATTCTGGGACGCTGGCGATGGCGTAGTGATTTTCCTGGGTGTGGAACCCTGGTATCGCATTGACCTGTACGGCGACGCCTTCTTTGAGGCGGCGGCGGCCTTGGGCAACCCGCAGATCGTGGCGGTTGAGGGTTACAACGGCCCGGCGCCGCCGGAGCTGGAGCGGCGAGTGTCGTGCGTGTACAGCAAGGCATCAATGGCCGAGGTACTGAGGCAGCACGGAATGCTCTTCTCCAGCTACGGTTCGCAGCAGCGCCAGGGGCCGACGGTGGGCATGGCGTTGGTGAGCATTGCTCACTACCGGCATCCCGACGTGGAGATGGTGCGGGTCGGCGCGATGGCGCCGATGTTCCCCTTTAGCGGCCGGAGCGGCGGACAGTTGGGGATCACCACCGACCACCGGGCGTTTTATGACATCATGCGCCGGCTACGGGCGTTGTACTCGTTGGATATCGACCTCTCCGATCTGCGGCCCCGCTACGAAGAGGAAGCCAACCGGCTCCTGGAATCCCTGGACCGGGTGGCGCAACGCAATGAGGAGGCGCGGCGTTACATCGACCGGGTGCGTAACGACTACCAGTTCCAGCCCTTCGAGGAACCGGTTGAACTCGACCCGACCATCGAAGGCGCCCTGGCCGACATCCTGGGACAGTTTAACCTGCCGGACGACGATAGTGACAACCTGGCCGGGGCGCGCTGACGCCTGAATTCGATGGATGGCCAAAACGACGTAGGGGCGAATGATTATTCGCCCCTACAGAACTCTACCGAAGTGATCGTCGTCAGTCGATGACCAGCACGGTGTTCTCCCGCCCCTCGCGACGCATTTCGGCAAGCCCTTCCTCAGCGGTATCGAACTTGTCGTAATAGAACTCGATGCCGTTGCCGTCGGGGTCCTCGAAATAGACGCTGCCGGTCATGCCGTGGTCGGTGGTGCGGTCCACCTTGACGTCGTGTTCCAGCAGGGTGTGATAGAGGTCCCGCAGGGAATCGAAGTCCTCCACCTGCACGGCGAAGTGGTTGAGGCCGATGTGTCCCTTGCCCGCCGCCGGGGAGTCCTCGGACGCCTGGAACAGGGCCAGGTCGTGGTGGATCTCGCCGCAGGTCAGGAAGGTTGCGGTGGGGCGCGAGACGGCGATCTCGAAACCGAGGATCTCAGTGTAGAACTTGGTGGAAGCCGCAACGTCGGAGACGTTGATGACGAGGTGTCCGACTTGCTTGGGTTTGACCATTTCAGTGCTCCTTATTTGATAGAGATGGGCGCCTGTTGGCGGGTAATATACGATAATCGCTGCCGGCGGGCAAGACGCGCCGGCGCGCGTGAATCTAATCGGCGGAGACTTCCTCGGGGGTGAGGATTACTCGCCCGGTTTCCGGCTCGTGGCGGTGGCGTAGCATCAGGTCAAGCCGACCCTTGATCTCGCCAACTTCGCCGACCAGGGTCATAACAGTCTGTTCCAGATTGGCGACGCGCCCGGTAAGATCGCTAACTTGACGTTCCAGAGCGGTAATCCAGCCCTTGATTTCGCCAATGTCACGCGACTGCCGCCACAGCGCAACAACTATGGCGACCTGCTGCAATGCGATGAAGGCCAGAAAGCCGAGCATGATGTAATCGGCGGTTGTGATCGTCTCCATATCAGCGCTCCAGCTATGAATGGCGTCGCCGCAGTATGGCACACGCCGGCGGCTTCGGCAACCTGGCTACTTCTCACGGTAGCGTTGCAATTTAGGTGGTTCAGTTTTACGGCAATGCATTCGAGCGGCCAAAACTGCTGCTGCGCCAACGAGATTGCCACGCTGCGCTCGCAATGACAAAGACCAAACCACCTAAAACGGAACGCTACCACTTCTCACTCGGCAGATCAAATCTCGTTCATCCTACGCACCATGGGCCGGTACATCCAGCCGGCCACCGAGATGACCAGCAGCACCGCCGCGCCGCTGGTGATGGCTACCGACCAGCCGTAGATCTGGGCGAGCCAGGTGAGCGGCCACGCGCCCAGGAAATGGAAAACCGGCGCCAACTGCATCATCGCCATCATTCGCCCGCGCATATCGGGAGCGGTGGTTAGCTGCATCAGCGAGCTGGATACCGGCCAGAAGCCGCCGATGCTGGTGGAGCCGACCAGGGCCACCAGGGCGCACGCTGCCCAGAACCACTGGGACCAGCCCATGGCGATGAGCGCGAGGCTGCAAATGATGAGCTGGAGGTACATCAGCAGCCCCTTGTTCTTGGTGTGGCCCCAGCTGGCCACAACCATTGACCCCATGAAGGCCCCGGCCCCCCGGAACACCATGAAGATGCCGGTCTGGAGCTCGCCGACGCGGAGGTGTTCGGTGGTGAAGGCGGGAACCACCTGCATATAGGCCATGCCGAAAAAGCCGAAGGTGGCAGACAAGAAGATCAGCACGGCGGCCATGGGCGTGCGGATGGCGTGGGAGAACCCGCCGATGAAATCGGTAATGGGCGACGAGCCGCGTTGGGTGGTTACCGTCGGACGGGACATCATGAACAGGAATACGATGCCCAGCAGATAACTCACGCCGTTGATCATTATCGCGGCCCACGTGTCGATATATTGGACGGCCCAGCCGCCGACCAGGGGGCCCGTCATATTGCCAATCTGGCCGATTGACGTATGCAGGGCAACGGCGTTCATCATCTCTTCCCGGGGCACCAGGTCGGCGGCCAGCGCGAACCGGGCCGGCATCTGCACCGCCATCAATCCTCCCAGGATGAACACGACGGTGTACACGTGCCACATCTGGGCCAACCCGGTCAACGCCAACACGGCTAGACCGATGGTGATAACCGCGTTTCCGAAAACGCAGCAGATCAGGAACAGCTTGCGGTCCACCCGGTCGGCGATGACCCCGCCGGCGAAGGTGAAGAACAGGTTGGAAACGCCGAAGATGCTGACCGCCAGTCCCAGCGCCGTCTTTTCGCCGGTGAGGTCCAGGACCAGGAACCCGATGCCCAGAAACTGAATGCCCTGCCCGAAGGACTGAACGCCGATGTTCAGGAAGAACAGACGGAAGTCCCGGTGTCGCAGAGCGGAAAAAGCGCGAAGCCGACCGGCGGTGGCTGCGGCGGCCATGGGTCAGTTGGCGTCCTGAACCTTTTGGTCCGGAGACGACAGCAGCCGGTCCGCCAACCGGTGGAAGTCGTCAACCTCAAAATCGGGCAGGTAGGGAGACTCCTCGTTGGGCAGGTTGTAACGGTTGACGTAAGCGGCTCGGAACCCTGAAGCGCGGGCGCCGGTCACGTCAAAGGAGTGCGAGGAGACCATCATGATTTCCCCGGAAGCCTTTCCCAACAGGCGGGCCGCCGTCCGGTACACCGCCGGGTGCGGTTTGAACACGCCGGCCTTTGCCACGGAAATGACGTGATCGAAGGGAATGCCGACGTTGTTGCCGGCCATCCGCTCCAGGTAGGTTTGTTCGCCGTTGGACAGTACCACCAGGGTGAAATCCCCGCTTTCGGCCAGCCGTTGCAGACCTTGAAGGGCGTCGTCGAAAGGCCGCAAGTCCTCGTACACGGCCATAAAGCGATCCACGTCCGCGTAGTCGAACTCAACGCCGTGCAACCGAAGGCAATAGACGAACGAACGCCGGCAGGTCTCCCGATAACCGCTGTGGCCCAGCATATACAGGTTATCCTGATACTGCTCCAGGCGCTGACGGTTGCGCCAGTCGTCCCAGAATGCGGCGGCGGATACGGACGAGCCGTGTTCCGCCAGAAATTGACCCGCCGGCCCGGACAGGCTGCCGCCCAGGTCCAGCACCGTTCCGAATAGGTCGAAGGCCAGGGTGTTGACCTGGGCGATGGGATTGGTGGTCATCCGGTGTGTACTCTGCTACTCAACGGGTTTGATGTTGCCGATGTTGGTGTCGTCCACGTTGATCTGCCGTTTCACGCTGTCAAAATAGACAATCAGCCAGGTGGCCGGGCCGATGGTGCGCTTTTCACGGACTTCGCCCACGTCGCCGGTGGCAATGCTGCGGACGGACGAGCCGACGGGGGATGCCATGACCTCACGAACCTCAAAATCGGCGATGGCTTCCACTTTCATACCCTTTTCGTACAGGTCAAAACTCATTGCGGTTACCTCCTCCGGTGGAGCGCCGATGGGCCGGGCGCAAAGGGGCTGGCTGGTTCCGCAGTGTACGGTCCGGCGGTGGTAGTGTCAACGAAGGATGCGGCTGCGGGATGCGCCGACCATCTCGTAATCCCGGTCACGCAACCCGGCTAGACGACATAAGCGGCAGGGGGTATGATTGCGGTGGCATTCCTACGCGCAAACAATCCCGGAGGTAAGTGATACCCATGAAAGTCGTGAAAATGTCGGCAGTGGAGAGGACCGAAGGAACCGCGCCCCTGTTCACCGGGCCCGTGGGCCGGCAGGCCATCCTGGATCCCGACGACAGCAACAACTTCAACTTCGGCATCGTTCACTTCGGCGCCGGCGTCCGCAACAAGTTCCACACCCACAGCGGCGACCAGATTCTCATCGTCACCGAGGGCACCGGCATCGTCGCCACCCGCGATGAGGAAGTGACGGTTACGGAAGGCGACGTCGCCATCATTCCCGCTGGCGAAGACCACTGGCACGGTTCCCGCGAGACGGCGATGTCCCACATCACCATCACGGTCAAGGGCAGCCAGACGCAGCAGAACGAAGACTAGTTCCGGTTTGCGCCGCAACCGGAACCGCGTAGGGGCGAATAATTATTCGCCCCATAGGCATCAAGTTAAGCGTTATCGTCCAGGGCGAGCAATAATTGATAGGCGCTGGGGCGTTGCCGACGCCCTTCAATTCTACACCCGGCGCGCAGGCATAAGCCAATCTGTTCGATGACGGTGGCCAGGGCCATTATTCCGGTCATGGCGCTGGCCAGCATTACGGCGTAGCGGCGGACCGTATGCGCAGCCTTGACCAGACTGCGGTTCGGGTACATCCAGACCGCAGTCAGCAAGGTCCAGTGCAGGATGACCATGGCTACCAGTTTGGCATAGACCTCGCAGAGTATCCGCCAGGGGTTTGCCGAGCGCCAGCGGTCAATGCCGCCGCGCTGTTTCCACAGCTTGAAAAGCAGTTCAATCTGCCAGCGGGCGCGGGCCAAGATCAAGGCTTCCTCCCGGTTCAGCAGGGCCACGGGCGCGTTGGTTACGTAAATGGTCCAATCGCAGAGAGCCAGACGGGCTTTGCTGGGTTGCTGCTGTTTCTTGCGGGCTTGGTCTTTCAGTTGACGGCGCCGCTGGGCGCCTACTTCCGGGGGTACTCTGGCGCCCAGCAGACGGACGGGCAAGCGGTGGGCACTGCCCAGCAATACCGGCTGGTCGATGCTGGTGGCGGCGGGAGTGGACAGCAACCGCGCCAAGTCCAGTTCGGCGCCGTCGCACTGGTAGAGTTTGGTGCCGGTCTTGTACCGGGACAGGAAATAGCCGCTTTGCTGGGCTATTTCCCGGAAGGTGTCCAGGCGGTAATACCCCAAATCGGCCAGGCGCAAAGCCCCCGGCGGTAGCGGCGCGCTCTGCACTGGGGAATGGCTGTCCGGGGTCCGGCCATGATCCAGGAAGGGACCCAGCATCCGGCCCGTGGTCAAGTCCAGCCGCACTTGCAACTTCAACGCCGACTGTCCGTAGGAACCGCTGCCGCCGCAGCCCGCCCAGATTTCCCGCAGTGCATCGGGCAGCATGACCACTGAACTATCTTGCACCAGCACGGCGCTGAACCGCTGCAATACCGGAATGGCCACCGGCTCCGCGGCAATCACCTCCACTACCGCTGCCGCCAGGACTTGCCGCAAACACTCGGCCGCCCGAGGGGTGAACCGCTGGAACAGGGCCTGCGAGCTGATTTCCACCCCCAAGGTGGCCGCCATCTGGGTCAGGGAGCACAGGCTGGCGTCCGGGTCCGCCAACCACCCGAAAACCAGGGTCTGCGTGAAGATACTGCCGCTGAGTTTGGAACGTCGCTGGACCAGTCCTGTCGCCGCGGCGGCTTGCTCGGCGCCGGCGGCGAGAACCTCGCTCATAGCCTGGGCAACTTCTGGTACACTGCTCATGGGAAGCTCCGGTGGCGATTGATTGGAATGCAATCACCATCTTACCGGTAGCTTCCCATTTGTACCCCCTAACTTGATGCCTATGGGGCGAATAATTATTCGCCCCTACATTTTTGCCTCTCACACGGCCTTGCGTCTAATGATGCCGATGGCCGTGGCCTCCATGCCCATGGTCATCATGGTGTCCGTGCCCGTGATCGTCGTGGTGTCCGTGCCCGCCGCCGTGGTCGTCATGGCGCCCGTGTCCGCCGTGGCCGTGGTCGTCGTGCCCGCCGTGATGGTCGTCAACCGGAGCCAGTTGCGGTAGCCGAACCGCTGCCAGGATGAGCGCCGCCACCAGGTACAGCACGGCCGTGTAGTAGAACAGGTAATCAAAGTTGACGCCGTACAGCCAGCCGGCGATGAGAGGGGACGCCGCGGCCAGTATGAACCGGGAGGTCGACAGCAGGCCCAGCGTGGTTGCTGCCGTCCCCTCGCGCACGATGTCCATGGCAGCGGCGGTGAGGATGGGCTGATCACTGAAGAGGAAAAGCCCGAGAGCCGCGAGAAGCACGGTCATCACCAGGCGGTCTTCAGGGCCGTTGACCAAAGGCGCCATCAGTACGGTTACGATGGCGAGGAACAGCATCCCCGGAATCAGGACTATTTTGCGTCCGAACCGGTCGGACAGATAGCCCATTATTGGGCTGGCCAGGATACCCACCAGCACCAGCAAGCCGATGAGAGAGCCGCGGATGAACAGGTTTTCAAAACTGCGGTGTTCGGTGATGGTAAAGCCCAGTTCGTCCACCAGGTACTGAGGCAACAGCACGAGGAACCCGAGGTACGCCATACCGCGCAATCCCGCCACCACCGTAATGCCCCAGACCCGGGGATTGCGCACCAGCAATTTGGTCTCGTCAATCTGCATCCGCATGGTGCTGATGGCCTGTTCTTCCACGGCCGCCTGCGCCCGCTGTCCAATGTCGCGGAAGGCCCAGAACACCAGGAACGCCAGAAAGATGGGCACGGCCGCGTAGATGGTGATAATCGCTTGCCAGGCGAGCACTGCCAGCAGCGCCCCCGTGATCACCGGCCCCAGCACGTCCCCGATGTTGCCGCCCACGCCGTGGAAGGACAGCACGGCGCCACGCCGGTGGGTGAAGTGGGACGATAAGGCCGCCATGGCCGGCAGGTGCCATACGGACGCCGCAATGGCGACTACCGACATCCCTATTATCAGCAGGGCGTAACCCAAAGGGTTGAAGGGAGCGGCCGCTCCCGCGGCGACAGCCGACGGCGGAGGGGCCACCCAACCGCTGCCCGGCACCTGCCATCCGGCCGCCGCCATCAGCAGCCAGCCCACGCCGAAGAGGGCCATACACACTGCCATCACCCAACCCCAATACCGACGGAGGGCGTCGGTCAGCACTCCTCCCGGCAAGGCCACCACGCCCGAGGCGATTTCACGGGCCGATTGAATGCTGTTGACGGCAATCACGCTGCCGCCGAGGAGCAGGTCTCGGACTTCCGGCAGCACCACGATGAAGCTTTGGGCAATGGAGTGGAAGACGCCATGCCCGCTGGACAGGCCGCCGATGATAAAGGCGGCCCCCCTGCGGAATCCGGTTCGGCCCTCGACCACCGAGGGCGCGGCGTGGTGGTGATGTGCATGCGCCATAGTTTCCTCCTGTGGCCGGTGAGAAAATGGAGGTTATTCCAGCGAACCGCGAGGCAACTGTGACAGGCCTCCGGCTTCGACCGGCGCTCGATTTATGCGGGTGCGGACTTTTGACCACGCCAGCGCCGCCACGAACAACGCCGCCGAAAGCAGCACAACGCTGGCTCCGGACGACACGTCAATGAAGTAGCTGATGTAAATGCCCAGCACGGCGCACATTATACCTATCCCCACCGACAGCAACGTCATTTTTCCGAAACTGTTGGTGAGCAATCTGGCGACAATCGGGGGTATTACTACCGCGGCGGCGATCATGGTTACGCCCAGCACCTGCATCGAGACTACAATGGTTCCCGCCAGCAGCAGTGAAAAAAGGGCGTCAACCCAAGCCGTGGGCACGCCGTAGAATTGGGCTACCTCGGCGTCGAACGTGGCGAATAGGAACAGTTTGTAGGATAAGAAAAAGACGATTGCCACCACGACGGTTACGACTGCGATTGCGATGAGATCGCCGGTGTCAACCGCCAGCACGCTCCCCCACAATGATGCCTCGAAGTCGCGGGTAAAGCTGCCGAACCGGCTGATGATGGCGATCCCCAAGGCGAAGCTGGCGGTGGTGATGATGCCGATTGCGGCATCGGACCCGATGGGGTTCTTGCGCGTCGTCCACGCGATCAGCAGCGCCGACAGAAATCCCCACGCGGTGGCGCCGACGTAGAAGTTAATTGACATTATCCAGCTGACCACCGCGCCGCCGAAAATAGCGTGGGACAGCCCGTGCCCGATGTAGGACATTCCACGCAGCACGATGTACACGCCCATCAGGCCGCACAGACCGCCGATCAGGCAGGCGGCAATGATGGCGCGCACGAAGAAGCCAAACTCAAAGGGTTCCAGCAACAATCAGCAATCCCCCGGAGCAGGAGCTTCGCTGCCGTGGTGATGGTGGACGGGCACATTATCCGACGTGGTATGGACGTGCGGAATGACCGGCTCGCGATGGCTGTCATCGGGCACTGTGGCCAAGGGTTCCTCACCGCCGCGGTCGATCCAGAAGTGGGCGCTTTCCGCCACCAGGGTCATGCCATGATACTGAATGACTGGCATCTCCGCGCCGTACACTTCCAGCAGGATGTGGGGCGCAATCACCCGATGGGGCGGGCCATCGGCTACGATGGAACCGTTGAGGCAAACAATGCGCGGGAGGTGCACGGCGACGGCGTTAATCTCGTGAGTGGTCAGGATGATGGTGACGCCGGCGTGGTTGAGATCGTGGAGCAGGTGCATCACGTCGTCGCGGGTTTTCACGTCCACGCCGGAGGTTGGCTCGTCCAGCAACAGGAGTTCCGGGTTGCTGATGAGGGCGCGAGCCAAGAACACCCGCTGCTGTTGTCCGCCGGAGAGCTGCCGGATGTGACGTTTGGCCAAGCCGGCGATGCCCAGCCGCTCCATCATGTCATGGGCCAACTCACGCTCCGGTTTGCGGAACCAGGGGAACAGGGGATTGGACGCGGTGCGGCCCATCATGACGGTTTCCTCGACGGTCACGGGGAAGTTCCAGTCGATGGTTTCCAGTTGGGGAACGTATCCGGCCCGGCCACCGCGCCCGCCCACGGCTTTGCCGTTCACGCGAACCCGGCCGCTCTGGACACGAACAGCGCCCAATATGGTCCGCAGCAGCGTGGTTTTGCCCGAACCGCTGGGGCCAAGCAGCCCGACGAAATCCCCGGGCAATATTCGCAGGTCAACATTCCGAAGGACTTGCGAGCCATTATACCCGGCGGTAACGCCCGACAGTTCCACAATGGGCGGCGCGTCCGGGTCGGGACGGTGCAGGTGCTCTAATTCCGGTGGGTGCAGCATGGTGATTGCGGGTATTTACATGGATGAAGGGGATGGACGGGATTTTTATTGGGGGTAGATGGCGTTGGATGCGCCGTCGAAAACGGGGGAAACGTCAACGTGGTCGAAGGCGGAAGCGTCGCCGCCCAATGCCGGTATCATAACCCGCATATTGGACACCGCCAGGCCCAAGTAGCTGTGGAGCGGGTCTCCGGGCGCGCCGGGCAGGTCGTCGTCGCTGAGTTCGTCGATGTATGCGGCGCCGGACTCGGCGGCGATGGTCTGCATGACGTCGCTGGGGAACACTTCGGAGCCGAACACGGCGGGGATGCCTTCAGACTTGATTTGAGTGATCAAGTCTGCGACCTCGCGGGCCGAGGGTTCGGAAAAGTCGGAAGGTTGCACGGCCCCGATGACGGTCAGACCGTAGCGGTCGGCGAAGTAGGCCCAGGAGTCGTGATAAGTCAAAAGCTTGCGTTTTTCCGGCGGGATGGTGGGTACGGCGGCTTTGATGGCGGCGTCCAGGACGGCAATGCGCTGGGCGAAAGCGTCGTAGTTGGCCGCGTAGTAATCCCCGTTTTCCGGGTCGCGCTCAACCAGGGTGTCGCGCGTTATCTCGGCGTAGCGCAAGGCCAGTATCGGGTCAGGCCAGAGGTGCGGGTTGGGGTGGCCGCCTTCCTCCGGGAAGGAGAAATCGAACCGCCATTCCTCTCGCGTGATGGTCTGTTCGCCCAGGCTGACGATGGCGGCGCCGGGCTTCAGGTTGGCCTCCGCCATTTCCAGGGTAGGTTCCTCCAGGAACAGGCCGTTGAGGAATACCAGATCCGATTCGGCAAGAGTTGCGGCCACCGAGGGGGCGGGTTCGAAGGTATGGGAGTTGACCCCTTCGGGCACTATCCCGCGCAAAGTGATGCGGTCGCCGCCGATGTTTTCCACGATGCTGGTGATGGGCGACACGGTAGCCGCAACATTGAGGCGGGAGCCTGAAGCAGAAGGTTGCGGCGTTGGCGCCGGGGCATCCGACGCCGGGGGAGCCGGTTCGTTAGCGCAGGCGAGGGACGCGATGATGGCGACAAGCGCCGCCATGACAGTGATTACCTTAAGCAAAATCAATCAGGACTCTTGGGAGAGGTTGGGCAAGGAAAGGACGGATCGCCGATCAAGCGGCGGCCTCCAGGCACTTGGAGCATTTCCCGCCGATGGTGAGGTTGTCCAAGTCGGGCGTGAATCCAAACTCCTGCTCCAGACGATTACTGAACTCAGCCAGGTAGTCCGGGCTGAGGGTTTGCACCCCATCGCACTCCGAGCAGACCATGTGGTTGTGCCGGTTGTGCTGGTCGGCCAGTTCGAAATGGAGCTTGTTCCCAATGACCACCTCGGTCACCACGCCCAGGCGTTTCAGGAGTTGCAGGGTACGGTAGATGGTCGCCAGGTCAACGTAGGGATGCTGTTCCTTGGCCAGGTTCCAGACCTCGTCCGCTCCAATATGCCCGGTGCGGCCGGCTACGATGTCCAGCACCGAAAGGCGCTGCGGGGTGATTCGATAACCCTGCGAACGCAAACGGGTAACTGCCGATTCGTGTCCAGACATAGGCGCCCCACCCTTATTGCAGTAATTTGCGGGAACCAATGATAGCATAAGTGATCCCGGTGTCAATAGCGGCCGATCAGGGCAACAGGGCTATCGCATATGAAATTTTCGAGGCCGCAACGCTTGATTTTCGGACGATTTTGGGCTGGAGAACTTTCTGAAGTCCCTTGCGACACAGCAGACAGGTCAAAAATTTGCCGTGCCGATTAAGGTTTCGTAATACTATCTGCCCGGAAACATTCATATGCGATAGCCCTGATCAGGGCTATCGCATATGAATGGGATTTTTAGAAATGTGCTAACGTGCCACGATCCGTTGAACGTCATGGAGGCGGCAGGACATGGCGCAAGCGCCCAAGGCAACCATTCTCGATCATTTCGCCGAGCTGGACGACCCCCGCGTGGAGCGCACCAAGCATCATAAGCTGGTGGACATCATCGCCATCTCCATTTGCGCCACCATCTGCGGCGCCGATTCCTGGGTTCACGTCGAACTCTTCGGCAAAAGCAAGCAGGAATGGTTTCAAACCTTCCTGGAACTGCCCCACGGCATCCCCTCGCACGACACTTTCGGCGCCGTTTTCGCTCGGCTAGACCCGATGCAGTTGCAGAATTGCTTCGTATCCTGGACCCAGGCCATCGCTGAACTGCTGCCGGGAGAAGTGGTCCGCCGCAGGCGGATTGACGGCAAGACGGCCCGACGGTCCTATGACCGGGCGAGTAAGAAAGGGGCCATTCACATGGTCAGCGCCTGGGCCACGCAACAGAGCCTGACCCTGGGCCAGAGCCTGCCCCGTGCTACGACACGGGGTCAAGACCGACGAGAAATCCAATGAGATCACCGCCATCCCGCAACTGCTGGAGATGCTGGACTTGCATGGCTGCATCATAACTATCGACGCCATGGGCGGCCAGCGGGAGATTGCCCAGCAGATTACCGACGGCGGGGCCGATTACGTGCTGGCGGTGAAGGAGAACCAGGGTCAACTGTACGAAGGCATTCAAGATCTGTTTGAAGGCGCCGAAGCTTGGGGGTTTGACGGGGCGCCCCATGATCACGCTCAAACCCTGGATAAGGGACACGGGCGGGTGGAACGGCGGGAATGCCGGGTCATCGCCGATCAAGACTGTCTGGACTATCTGGACCCCCAGGGGCGATGGCCGCAACTAAAAGCGGTGGTCAAAGTGGTGGGCCATCGCCAAACTCCGGAAGGTAGCACCAGTCAACCCCGCTACTACATCAGTAGCCTGGCTGGCGCAGCGGAGCAACTGCTGACCGTCGTCAGAAGCCACTGGAGCATCGAAAACTCGTTGCACTGGACCTTGGACGTGACCTTTCGGGAGGATCAGTGCCGAGTGCGCAAGGAGCACGGGCCGCAAAACATGAACATCTTGCGGCAGATCGGACACAACCTGCTGAAAAACGAAAGAACCTTGAAAGTAGGCATCCAGGGGAAACGGCTCAACGCCGGATGGGATGAGGATTACCTGCTCAAAGTCCTCCTCGGATAAGATGCGATTGCCCTGGTGAGGAAACCCCGCCCGTTGACGCCCCAAATCCCGCCCCATATAATGCCGGCTGGAAAATTACGCACTGTTCATACACCCTTCCCGCCCATCGCCCCAAGGAGTCTCCAGAATGACCACTGAAGTGTACGAATCTGTTTTGCATCCGGGTTCCCTGGTAGCCGAGCTGAAAAAGAACAACGTTTCCCACGTCGTCTGGCTCCCGGACAGCGAAACCAACTTCCTCTACAACATGATGCTGGAGGAACCCACCCTGGACCTCATTCCGGTGTGTCGCGAGGGCGAAACCATGGCCGTTGCCGCCGGTCTCTGGGTCGGTGGGGCCAACCCCGTGGTTCTCATCCAGAACACCGGCGTTTTCGAGGCCGGCGACTCCATTCGCGGCCTGTGCCTCGACCTTAACCAGCCCCTGGTCATGCTGGTCGGCTATCGCGGCTGGACCCGGCGCGGCCCCACTCCCGACTCAGCCGGCCGTTTCATCGAGCACATCCTCCACGCCTGGGGCATCAACTACTACCTGGTCGAAACCGACGACGACGCGGACCGCATCAGCATCGCTTTCGAAGAGTCCCAGCGCCTCAGCCGCCCGGTGGCCGTCCTCATCGGCACCGAGTTCGGCGCCTAGCCATCCCTGTCATTGCGAGCGCAGCGCGGCAATCTCGTAGCGAGCGTAGCGCGGCAATCTCGTAGCGAGCGTAGCGCGGCAATCCCGTAACCCGCACAATCCCGTAGGGGCAACCCTCGTGGTTGCCCCGATTCCCAGGAGAAACTCCCATGATCAACAACACCGACGCCGTCCGCGTCATCGACAACAACCGCGAAGACGCCGTGGTCATCCCCACCATGAACGCCGGCAACGTCCGCTTTGGCCTGCCTTCCGTCACCAGCAACCAGAACCTTGACCTACCCATCTCCGGCGCCATGGGCAAGGCCAGCAACGTCGGCCTCGGCGTCGCCCTGGCCCAGCCGGGACGCAAGGTCATGGTGCTGGACGGCGACGGCAGCCTGCTGATGAACCTGGGCGCCCTGGTCACTACCGCCACCAAAGCCCCCAGGAACTTCTACCACTTCCTTTTCAACAACGGCGTCTATGCCGTCACCGGCGGACAGCCCATCCCGGGCTCCGACGGCGTCACTGACTGGCAGGAAGTCGCCAAAGGAGCCGGCTACGCCGCCGTCTTCTCCTTCGACAACCTGGAAGACTTCACCACCGGCATCAGCGAAGTCCTCGCTGCGGAAGGACCGGTCTTCATCCACCTCGCCGTGGAGCCGGAGATCGAGAACACGCCGGTGCAGTTCCGCGTCCGCGCCTCCCGCACTGCAAAGCAGGCTTACGACGAAGTCACCACCGCCCTGGCCGGCGACAACTAGCGCTTTACCGCCCGCCCGCCGATGGAGCCTAACCGCGATGCGGGCCGCCAGCCCGGGCTGCCGGAGACCATCACGGCGGGCGGCGTCACCAGATGGCTGACCAGGCATCTGCGAGAATTCCCCAAACGAGACGTTACAGCCGTCAGGATCCAGCACGTCCTGGACTATTGGGTGGTCCGGGGCATTTGCAGAGATGGGTTAGGTCGCCGCGAAGCGATAACCTATTGGGGATTCGTTCCCGGACGAGAGGAGATGTTGCGGGTTGTGGTGTCGCTGGATGACCAGGAAATTGTAACGGCCCACTTCGACGAGTTCGCAGCCGAACGGGTCGAAGATGAAGGTAGCCCCTGGTTCCAACGGCGTTGCAGAGACTTGGAGGTGCGAGATGCAGGTTAAGTACTACCCCGAAGACGATGCGTTGATCATGATCGCCGCCCATGGGGGACGCAGCGGCGCCGCGCTGCGGGATGACTTCGGGGTCATACTCGACCTTGCGGACGTAGGCAGCGAGGATGTTACGCGGGTCGACGTATTGAACGTCAGTTGGTTCCTCCCTTTGAGCGCAGAGCGCGGCTACGACGCCGACACCGACACCCTGACCCTGGGCGACAAGCCGGACGCCGACGCTGACTACCGCGTGGTGGACAACGGCGACTTCGTGAGTTACCGGCAATGGTTCGACGACGGGAGCGGCTGGGACATCGTGGCGGTGGACTTGCGGCAGGCGTCCAAATATCTGGCGCCAGTTATCGCCGCCCACTCGCAACCGGAGACCATCGGCGCCTGACACCCCGCTAGTTCGCTCATGCCCAAGTTCCGTCCCTTCAGCATTTTCGGCCGCCTGCTGGCCTCCGCCGTGGTCGTGGCCGGCTTCTACCTGCTGTGGCTGGGCTTCGTGGAGGGCAACGCGCTGAAGGCCGTGCCCGGCGCCGTGCTCATCCCCGCCGGCCTCTATGCCATGGTGTCCTCCCGCCGCGCTGAAATCCGCCGCGACAATACCGATTCCGATTCCGAATGATACCCTCCCGCGAAGTCGCCCGCGCCATCAACTACCACCGTCAGGACGCATTGGTGGTGTCCACCTCGGCGGCCTTGCGCGACTGGCACCAGGTATCCGACCGCCGCGATCTGGACATCGACCTCACCGACTGCATGGACCGCGCCCCCGCCGTCGGCCTGGGCCTGTCCATCGCCCAGCCCAACCGCCGCATCCTGGTACTGGACTGCGACGCCACACTGCGCACTGATCTGGCCAGCCTGGCCACCATCGGCGAAGCGGCCCCCGCTAACCTCGTCCACTTCGTCCTCGAAGACGCCGACCATACTTCCACCGACGGCACGCCCATTCGCGGCCTGGACCGCATCGACTTTGAGGGTATGGCCCGCAGCGCCGGCTACGCCCACGCCTGTCGTTACGACAACCTTGAAGAATTCCTCATCGGGATGGAAGACATCATGCGCCGGCCCGGCCCGGTCCTCGTCGCCGTCAGGGTAATGCCCGATGCAGAGCCGCCTCCCTTCCCGGAGCGCACTATGGCCCAGGGTTGGGCCGAAGTCCGTCGTACCCTCGAATCCCCTCTCCCTTGACGGGAGAGGCTTAGGGTGAGGGTGAAACTTCCCCGACGTCCATATCTGCCGGCCGCACCACGATCTGCCGCGCCACGTTGTAGCCGATGGAGATGCGATCAACTTCCGTCTCCACCTGCATCACCCCCAGGTAGGGCAACCCCTCCAGCAACGTTATCCGGCGCTCCGGCACCAACTGCGCAGCCCCCAGGAACTTCAGCAGCTCGGCGTCCTCTTCCGGCACTCGGTCCACGATGTACGGCGCGCCACTGGCCACGTTGTCCAGCGTAACCGCTCCGCGTGTCGGCGTGGTGGGCCCGCTGCCCGGTATGGGCCAGCCGAAGGGGGAATGGGTCGGGTTGCCCAGCCGCTCCATCAACTTCGACTCCAGCGCCTCGGACATCCCGTGCTCCAGCTGGTGGGCCTCGATGTGGGCCTCGTGCAGTTCCATGCCCAGCAGGCTGACCACCAGCCATTCGGCCAGCCGGTGCCGACGCGCTATGTTCTCCCCTTCCTTCTTGCCCCGCGCCGTCATGCGGATGCGCTTGTCGTTCCCGATGTCCACCAGCCCCTGCTTCTGCATCCGCCGCAGCATCCCGGCCACCGACGGCACCGATGTGCCCAATCCTTCGGTGGGCGGCAGTTGGCGCAGAGCTTCGGTCAGCTGGGTCAGCGTCGGGATCTCCGAGTCCTCCCACATCTTGTACAGCGACAGCAGGTAGTTCTCGGTAACCGGCGACAGGCGGTCCGGACCATCATGCCCCTGGGCCTGGGCAGTAGTAGCGGCATTGGATTTACGCGGACGTGGCATGGCAACCCCCACAAGACCACGCAGGATCTGGCCGGATTATACCCCAATCGCCATGCAACCGCCGCCGGCGCGGGTGTTTGTAGTACAGTGACCGTGAACCCATACGGCCGTCAGTTGACGCGCCAGCCCTGCGGGAGCGACACCATGACCACGGCAAATCCCCTTCCCAGGGGCGAAATCATCCAGCAACTGGACGGCATCTACGAGCTGTTCCCCCTGCCCACCGACGAGGCGACGCTGTCCGGCATCCTCCGCGACTGCCTCGCCGAGTGGGCAAACATACGCATCGGCCTGCTGATCCCCGGCGCGGTTTGGGAGATCAAGCCTCCCCGCGAACCACGCATCGGCTACCTGGACGGCTACCTCACCGTGGACTTCCAGGAATGGCACCTGCACCTGTGCATCGGCGCTTCCAAGTCGTCGCCGCCAGATACCGCCCGCTTGCGCCGCGCCGCCCGCGCCGAGCTATACCGCCGCCTCAACCCCGACCATCAGCCCACCTCCTGGGGCTTCCGCCTCTTCAACGGCGGCGGCCAGCAGCAGATCACGGTGTTGCTGCCCAACCCCCACCTGGACGAACGCCAGAATTATATGGAAAACCCCGACTGGGATCGCCTCTACCTATGGGATCGGCTGCGGGAGAAATACCTGGCAACGGGCGAGGACCCAATGGACCGAACGGCGCCGGGGTTTTACCACGGGTAAGGGCCAGGACGATTGCCAAGTCCTTTTTCGTCCGCTCGTGGTGAGCTTGTCGAACCATCAACCGCCACTACGATACGCGCCACCAATTCGCGGGAGCCACCCATGCACCATTGGACCGTCGGCGGCGACATCTACATCGGCTGGCCCGACCATGGGGCCGAGGAACGTCGCTACACCATCGTTGACCTTGACTTGTTCGGCAAGGTCTTTCGCGCCCGGGTCACCGACGGCGAGCGTCAGGGCGGCTTCATGGTCATCTTCGACTGCCCCAACGTCATCATGGAGCAGTTGGCCGAGCAGGCGTCCCACTCCCTGGGCTTCCGCGTCATCGTGTCCAGCCTGCGCACCAGCATCGAGGGAACCGTGGTGCGCAGCTTCGACTACGAATGGTATCCCACCCCGGAGTACGAGGAACGTCCCCACGCGCTGGCGACGACGCTGGCCAGCCTGTACCACGAAATCGCGCCGGGGCAGGCCGGCTAGGCTAACCGCCGCCCGGTATATTCGGGTGCCCCCACAGCGGATGCCGGAACGTCGGAGCCAGCGCCGGGTTCAGCTCCCGCCGCGACCGGCCCGCCGCGCTGCCATCGTGAGTCGCGCTGGCCACCATTGCGGCGTCGCCTCCGTCATCCAGCGTGGAGTGACGCCGGATTGAGGGCGGCGCGCGGCGCGGCGTGAGGTCGTTCAGATGCCGCGCCAATTCCTGAAGGCTGTGCAGGTTGTGGGCCGGCAGGAAGTCGTCGATGTACGGCAGCGCCGCCTGCATTCCCCGGGTCAGCGGTTGGTAGTCCGGCGACCCCAACAGTGGGTTCAGCCAGATCAGGCGGTGGCAGCTGCGTTGCAATCGCGCCATCTCTTGCGACAGCAGTTCGGGGTCGCCCCGGTCCCAGCCGTCCGATATGACCAGCGCCACCGCGCCGCCGCGCAGCACCCGCCGCGCCCAGCGATAGTTGAACGCCTTGATGGCCTCGCCGATGCGGGTGCCGCCGGCCCAGTCGGGCACCGCCCGCGCCACCTCGGACACTGCCCGGTCAACGCCCCGGTGCTCCAGATGCCTCGTGATGCGAGTGAGCCGAGTGGCGAACAGAAACGCTTCCAGCTGCTGACCGCTCGCGACCATCGTGTGTACAAAGTGCAGCAGCATCCGGGTGTAGCGTTCCATGGAGCCGCTGACGTCGCAGATCAGCGCCAGGGGTCGGGGCTTGGTCTTGCGCTGCCGGTGGGCCAGGTCAACCATCTCCCCGCCGTGGGACAGGCTCCGGCGCATACTGCGGCGCAGGTCAATTTCCGACCCGTCGCCCCAGGTCAACCGCCGGGTGCGTCGGCGTCCCAGGTCCCACGCCAGTTCGGCCATCAGCGAACGGGCCGCGGCCACCTCCGCCGGCGTATATTCGGCAAAGTCCCGCTGCCGCAACACCTCCCGCGCGCTGAAGGAGCGTTGCAGGTCCACCACCGGCTGCCGGTCGCCGGCGTCCTCCACGTCGTCATCCCCGGGTGGCCCGTCGGAAGTATCCTCCCGGTGGGGCATGACCCGAGGCGTGCGGTAACGACGTTCCTCCCCCATGGAGCGCAGGTCGCGCATACTTTGCCCGTGAGCCGGCCGGCGCCAGAACACCTGGAACGCCTCGTCGAAAAGCTCCAAATCGCTGCGACGATGCACCAGCAGCGCCCGCGCCGCCAGCCGGAAATCGTTCCGGTTCCCGCCGATGGGCACAAACTCCGTCGCCCGCACCAAATCCAGCATATTCCCGGAACCAACGTCCAACCCCAACCGCCGCAAAACCTCCCCGAACATCAGCAGGTTGGGGAGTATGGCGCCGTCGCCGGCATCGGCCGGCGCGGTGTGGAGGTTGACGTTCAGGGTGGTGGTCATGTGGGAAACGGGATTATGGCTTGGTTATTGCGCGGGCAAAGGCCCAGGATTCGGCTGAAATCTTTTCCTCTGGCGTCCAGTGCAGTTTATCCTGCCAACTGGCGATGTAGTAGATTTCCGTCGGAACCACCACTTCGTACTCACCGCCAAAATAGCGGCCGTGAGTACGCTTGATAGTTTCCACCGAATCCGCGCCGAGGATGACGTACTCCATGCGGACGGGCTTGCCAGCTTTTAGGCAGGCGTTGAGCTCGTCCATCTGCTCGTCCTCCAGCCGGCAAAGGCGTTCTTCGGCGTCCTCAATGTCGTCATAGACCGTGACCCTTGTGGGGATTTTGCCGTGCCGGTCGTGTTCAATCAGAAAGTTCAGACTCATCCGGTTTCTCCTTCTCTTGGCCCGGCCCGGTTACCCGGAGTAGGCCGATGTTATCACACTGCGGACTTGTGCAATGCTGGATTCGGGCAGCTCAACATTCTCCGGGTCGCACCGGTATGCCAGTTCCGACAGCTCCAGCAACGCCCGAATAACTTCCGGGTGGCCGCCGCCGTATTTGATGGTGATGTCATACCCGGCGGCCTGCTCAGAAACCATCTGCCAAAGGTGATGATTGCACTCACGCGTACCCACTTTGGACCAACTTCAGAAGCAGGATTTAGCGGATTGTACTGATTTGCCGGATGACTATGATGAAGCGGGTCTTCAATTGCCACAATTGTCCTGCCTTCACACCAAGGGCAGCGTACTCCGGGCAATCCGGTCAATCCTTAAAATTCCGAAAATCCTGCTTCTGACATTCCCCCCCGCAAACCGGCGACGCATGATGTCCTTTGCGTCTTCGCGCCTCTGCGTCTTTGCGTTAAATCCCTGGTCTGGGCTACACCGCGTCCGTCCTACGCCAAAGCGGGTGAGCGTGAGTCACCCAACCACCTCGTACCTGCTTCCCCCCAAACTGCGCGGCAGCATTGCCGCCGCCAGTATCGCCAGCCCGGTCAGCCCGCCCACCACCAGCGCCCCGGTAACCGCCGACCCGGAGGTTTCCGCCAGAGCCCCCGCCAGCAACGGCCCGCCGCCAAACCCGATTGCGCCGCAGGTCTGCACCAGCCCGGCCAGCACCGACACTTCCCGCGTCTTGATTCCCCTGAACTCGAAGGGCAGTATTTCCATAGCCGGCACGAATATCCACACGACCCCCAGGCCGGTAAGCGCCACCGCGGCGATAACCTGGTTTCCGGCCAGCAGCGCGACGACGGTGAAAAGGGTGTTCATTGCCGCCGGCAGCAATACCATCAGGCGCCGGTTGGTGACGTACTTGAAAATCCGGCTGCCCAGGAGACCGCCGGGAATCAGCACGTAATACAGGAAGCCGAACAGGATGCTCCCTGAAGTGATGACCACGCCCCGTTGCTCCTCCAGTATCGTGGGCAGGAACGTCAGCACCGTCGTCCACGACGCCGACAGGCACAGCATCACCACCCCCAGCAACCAGGCGTGCGGGTATTTGATCAAAGCGCTGATGAGCGATGCGCCGCTATCCTGCCCCTGGTTCCCCGCTCGTTCCGGCGTGGCGTCGCCGGACGCTCCCGAGGTGTCCGCCTCATAAGAGCGTTGATAAGATGCTCGCGCTCCCCAGGTCAGGCTCGCCCACACCAGGAAGTGAAAACCCATCAAACCACCCTGCAAATAGTATGCCAATCGCCAACTGCCCAGCAGGACGATAATCATCGGGCTGAAGGTCAACGCCGCCGCCATGAAGGTCGAATGCAGCGACAACCCCGCGGACGTGACCGTGGCATAATGCCGGGGCGCAGCCCACCAGCGCAGCAGCAATGGCCGCGCCGGCCCCATCGCCGCGTGGCACAGTATCGTCAGAAACCGGGACGCCAGCAAAGTCCAGAAACCCCAAGCGAGACCCTGCCCAGCCAGGAACGGCGTCATCAACGCCAGCGCAACCAGCACCCGCCGGTTCGGGTTGAACCTGGCAAACAGTACGCTGAACGGCACCAGCAACGCCGCCGACGTGCCCCAGGTCACCGCCTGGAGCGTACCGATTTGCAGGTAGCTCAGCCCGAGCTCTTCCTGGATGAAGGGCAGAAACAGCCCGAACCCGAAGGACGACAGCACCACCGTGCTGTAGTGCAGCCGATTGAGCAGCAGGACGGCCCAGCCCCGGGCCGGCGTCGCCACAATTTCGGGTTGGCTAGCGATGTCTCGCCCGTGGGTGGGCCATCCCCGCAACCGCTTCCGCCGTCAGTCCGGCGAAGCGTTCCGGCCGGTATGGCCCCAGCGCTGCGTCGGCCCGTACTCCGTCGCAGATTTCCTGCGCCGCCAGCTGGCTCAGGGCCGGCGCCAGCGTGACCCCGCTGTGCGTCAGCGCCACGTACAGGTTCGGCGCTTCCGGCGCAAAACCCATTACCGGGTAACCGTCCAGCGGCATGGGTCGCCAGCCCACCGGCACTGGTATCGCCCGCGCTCCGGCCAGACCCGGCAGATAGTGGCAAGCTCGGGCCAGCAGTTCCTCGGCATGGGCCTGGCTGTCGTCCTCGGCCAGGCTTTCCTGGTCACCCTCGCCGATCATCAGCCGCCCGTCGGAGCATTGCCGCAGGTGTATCTCCCGACGGCCCTCCTCCAGGGGCGGCGCGTACACCACCGGCACGTTTCGCAGCAGCGGCGGCATGGGCGTGGTTCGCATCACCACGCCGGGACTTTCCGCCTGCGGCACGTTGACGCCGGCCAGCGCGGCCAGCCCGGTGGTATCGGCGCCGGCGGCCAGTACCACCGCGTCAACCTCAATATCGCCGGACGTGGTCTGCACGGCGCGGATGGCCCCCTCGCCGGCCTGCGACAGTCCCACCACCGTAACGCCCGTGAGAATACCGGCCTCCAACTCCGCCAACCTCCGGATGCAGGCATCCACCACCAACTGCGGCTCCACCTGTCCCTCGTCCTCGTTATACTCCGCCGCTGCCACCGGCCCCACGTTCAGGGCCGGCTCCAGTTCCTCCAGTTCGGCTCTGGACACCAGACGGCTGGGATAGCCCCACGACTGCAACTGCCGCACCCGCGCCGTCAACGCCGCCGCGGCTTCCGCTTCCGTCTCCCACGCCACCTTGCCGCCCCAGCGCAGGCCCACGTCTTCACCCAGCGCTTCGGCGAACCGGGGCCACATTTCCAGGGAACGCCGGTTGAGGTTATGGTATCCGATGGGCTCTTTCGCGCCGGCGTTGACCCACGCGAAGCTGTGGCTGGAAGCCCCGCTGCCGGGTTCCCCTTTGTCAATAACGGTAACCCGCGCCCCGCGCCTGGCGATACGCCACGCTATGGACGCGCCGACGATGCCGGCGCCGATGACGGCCACGCGGCGGGGAGTATCGCTAACGGTCATCGAAGTCACCGTCCCAGTCTAAATCCGTATCCTCAACGCCCAGCATGGAAAACAAATCATCCAGATCGGCATCGTCCATATCATCCAGATCGAATTGATCTCCCAAAAATCCACCGGCCAGGGTTTCGATGACGGTCAGGGCGGCGGCGGCGTTTTCAAAATCCATCTTGCCGGTGATGACGTTCTGCAAAATGGGGCGGGTGGCAACCGACTTGAACATCGACACACCCACTACCGTTGCCTCTGCGGAGACTTCTTCGTCCATCAGGGTGGTCAGGGCCGTCATCGCCATCATCGCGTCTTCGTCGCCTGCCTCCGCCATTTCAAACATGGCGTCGGCCACTTGGTCGGCCAGTCCGCCAAACTCATCCCGTTCCGTGGGTTCGATAGCGGCGCAGGCGAAGTACAGCATCAACAATTCCGCCGCCGTCTTGTCCGGCCGCGCCAGGGCGGCATCAACCACCTCGGCCGACAGCGGCGGAATGCCGTCCAAGTCCATGGCATCGAAATTTCCAGTCATGTCATACCATCCACCGCCGGGGCATACATTCTCCCGGCGAATTCGTGTTTCGTGTACGGGCGGAAGTTAGCCTCTGCGACCGCCGCGTCGCGGCCCCCGGTTCCGGGAACGTTCCAGCAGCGCCCGGACCGGTTCTCCACGCACGGCCTCGATGTCGTCCTGGTACTTCAGCATGATCCCCAGGGTGTCGTCGATAACCTCCGGCTCCAGTTCCCTCATATTCAGCGCCATCAATGCCGAGGTCCAGTCCAGCGTTTCCGACACGCCGGGAATCTTGTACAGTTCCGTCTCTCTCAGCTCCTGGATGAACGAGGTTACCTGTTGTGCCAGCAGACGGGGCGCCTCGGGCAGCCGCGCCGTGACAATCTGCATTTCCTTCTGGTAGTCGGGGTAGTCAACCCAGTAGTACAGACAGCGACGCTTCAGGGCGTCGTGTACCTCCCGCGTCCGGTTGGACGTGATCACCACCACCGGCGGATGCGCAGCGTGGAACGTGCCCAGTTCCGGTATCGTGATCTGATAATCGGCCAGCAACTCCAGCAGGAAACCCTCGAACTCCTCATCGGCCCGGTCCAGCTCGTCAATCAGCAGCACCGGCGCCCGCTCCCGACTTTCGTCAATGGCTTCCAGCAACGGACGCTTGATTAGAAACTGGTCACCGAACAAGTCAACCCCGCCGTTGCCGGCCGCTTCGTTGCCCCGGTTGGCTTCCATCAGCCGGATTTCCAGCAGTTGCCGCGTGTGGTTCCACTCGTACACGGCGTGGTTGACGTCCAGCCCTTCGTAGCATTGCAGGCGAATCAGGTCGGTATTCAACCCGGCGGCCAGCGCCCGGGCGATTTCCGTCTTGCCCACGCCGGCCTCGCCCTCCAGAAACAGCGGCCGGCGCAGTTTCAACGCCAGGAATATGGCGATGGCCAAGCCCCGGTCGGTGATATACGCCTGGTCGCGCAACAGCCCCTGCACATCCTCCACGGACGCGGGGGCCGGAAAATCATCATCAGTGTGAACGGCAGTCAAGGGAAAACTCCGGCGGAAAACTGGTGCCAGGCCATTGTAACCCAATTGTCAGAAGCAGGATTTGCCGGATTTGAGGATTTTCAGGATATTCCCAATCCTGGACATCCAAATAATCCCGATCATCCTGCTTCTGACGATGGCCCGGCTTCCAGCCAACTCGGCGCGAATTCCCGCACCAATGCCCGCAGCCCGTCCCAATGGTCGCCCAGGCTGGCCCGTTCCGCCTCGGTCAGCCGGTCGTAGGTCCGCCCGAACTCGGCGAAGTGCCACAGCGGAAATACCCAGAATCCATCGCCATCGGTCGCGCCCCCCCGGTCGGCCAGCGTATCCACAATGCGCCCCGTCGCCCCCTGCACTTCCCACGACGCCAGCGTGCGCCCGCCGTCGGCAATGGCGAGACCCTCGACAAAAGCGGCCTTGCGGTCGTCTCCTTGAAACGGCTGCAACAGTTCCAGCAGCCGCCGTTGCCGCTCGTCATCATCCGCCGCCGGCCCGGCGAAGCGATGCGTGTAGCGGCTCTCCCAATTTGCGCCCAGGGACGGAACCAACAACCCCCCGTCGCTGGCGATTGCCGGCATCCCGGCCGCTCGTGACCACTCCTCGGCCTTGGCCCGGGCGATGGCCTCGTGGCTATCTGCCGATTCGTCGGGGTCGGCTGACACACCGGCTTCCGCGGGCGTCACGCCAACAACGGGCAGCCCGTCCAGCAACCACCCCAGCATCCGCTGCTTGTCGGCGTTGCCCGTGGCCAGCAGGATTTTGACGCGAGACACCGGCGAACCGCCATCAGGAGGGAAGGACGCTGACGTTGATGGGCAGCCGGGCCACCTCGTTGCCGTCGATGACGACGTGAAAAGCATGGGGGCCGGCCTGCTGGAACGTTACGCCATTGACCTCGGCTATGATGCGCGCGTTGGCGTCCACGACTCCATCACGCGCCGGCAGGGCAATGACTTGCTCAACCGGCGGCAACACGTCCTGGGCATCCGGGTTCAGCAGACGAATCTGCATCCGCTTATCCCCGGCCTCGAACACTGAGTAACGCATCACGCAAACCACCACGAACCGGGGATGTGTCATCGGCAGCGCATTGCCCTGCACCCCGTCAATGCCGATGCCCATGGCGTGCAGTTTGCCCCGGTCGTCCAGGGCAGAGTCGCAGAGAAAAGCCAGCTCGGTGTTCATTGGTGGCTGTGGATTCCGGCTTTCGCCGGAATGACGGTATATGTCAACTGCCCTAGTTGCTCACGTGTACGCACTTTGCGCAACCTGTCATTGCGAGCGCAGCGTGGCAATCTCGTCGCCGGAGCAAACATCGCTTACCCATCGAGATTGCCACGTCGCTTCGCTCCTCGCAATGACAAACTGGGTACGAATAGCCCTAATTCCCGTCACCGCCCACGTTGCCGAAGGCGACGCCCGTGGCCGCCGCGGCCGGCGGAGCCACCGCCGGGATGCTGGCGGCGCCGGGCGTCCGGGCTTCCGGCGGCAACTGGTCCTCCCAATCGGGGATCAGCTGCCGCTTGGTGGTCTCCAGGGTCAGGATGATGAACACTCCCAGGCCGCTGAAAATCATGGACAGGACAAAAGCGGGTATGTATCCCCAGAACTGGATGATGACGCCGGCCACCAGCGTGGAGATGAAGTGCCCCATCATCGCCCCGGAGATCTGGAAACCGTACACCGTCGCCACCGGCCCGGTGCCGAAGTACTGCCGGTTGACCACCGGGTAGGCCGACATCTCGCCGCCGAACCCCAATCCGAACACGCAAGCGAACAGGTAGAACGCCCAGGTATGCCCGGCCAGATATTCGCCGGCAATCAGCAGAATGATTACCGACCCGGCCTGTATCCCCAGCGCCGTCGCCATAATCAGCTTGCCGCCAACCCGCTCCGTGATTATAGGCACCAGGAAACGGCCCCCGATGCTGAACACGTTTATCAGCGTCAAAATCACCGCCGCGGTGGTGAACTCAATGCCCCGGGTCACGGCAAAGTCCACCACGAAAATCAGCACGATGCCGTGTCCGGCGCACCCCATGCCGTGAATCACCGGCAGGTTCCAGAAGGCCCGGGTGTGTTTCATCTGCCGCTGGAACACCTTGAGCCGCAGCTTGGCGGCGTCGGGTGTGAAAGTCACCGGCGGCGGGTCGTTGGCCGACGCGCCGTAGGCCAGCAGCCCTTTTTCGGAAGGCTGATTGCGGAAGAAGGGCATCAGCCCCAGCGTCGCGCCGCCGCCCACCAGTCCGATTACCACAAAGGTGGCCGTCCAGCCGAAGTTGACCAGCAGCAGCGAATAGACCGGCGCCAACGCCGCCGCGCCGACACCGCCGGCGGCCCACATCAGGCCAATGCCCAAGCCCAGCCGGCGCTTGAACCAGGGGTTCACCGCCGCCATCAACGGCACCATGGCGATGGACGAAGTGAGGGCCAGCATCACGCTGTACACCAGGAAGAACTGCCAGACGTGGGTGATGAACCCAATCAGGACCATGCTGACGCCGAACAGCACGCCGCCGGCCATCAGCAGCTTGCGCGCTCCGAGAATATCGCCAAACCGCCCGCTGAACGGCGAGGTCAGCGACCCCACCAGGTAATAGCCGGCCAGCGCAAACCCGATCACCGCCGGCGACCAGCCGAACCGGCCGCCCTCGTCCAGCGGCATTCGCAGCTCAGGCACCATGATGCCGGCCGACATGGAAATCGACTGGCCGAAAATCTGCACTATCGACAGGATGCCGATAATCACCCAGGCGTAGTGGAAACCGCCGCCGGCTTGCCTGGTGGGAAACTTGATTGCCATTAGTGGGGATTCCTCCCAATGTGGAACGGGACGCATCGCGCCCCGCATTGATGACGTGAAGACGAACTAATGCAGCGGACAGGCTCCTAGGAGCGCTTTGCCCCACCAGGTGTCAGCCGCGCCGCCCGACGACGCTGACGCCAGCCTGGGCACGGTATCGCCTTCGGCCGCAAGCGCGCCCGTTTCCGATGCGACGGATTGCGGCGACACGCCCCCGCTGAATCCCGAAGCAGCCCCGGAAAGCAGACCCTCCAGGTCGGCGTCTCCACTGGCCGATACCGCCCATGCGCCAAAGAAGATAATCAACAGCAGACACGCCACCATCGCGCCGATGGAGGTGAGCATCGCTATGTTTCGCCTGGAGTATCCAACCATAGCGTCGCTATTGTACTACTCGGCGGGCAACCCCGCCAACGGTTTGGTTTGACATGGTAGCGTTGCAATTTAGGTGGTTTGGTTTTTGTCATTGCGAGCGCAGCGTGGCAATCTCGTTGGCGTAGCAGCAGTTTTAGCCACTCGGATGCGTTGCCGGAAAACTGAACCACCTAAATTGCAACGCTACTGTTTGACATCAACGGACCGGATGGACGGGATATCGTGATAGGAATAATTTGGTGACGTCGGGCTGTTGTCGGTTTTTGCGGCCCGGTGATAGGCTGGCAGTCAGCGAGGGACCGAACATGACGGGGACATCAGTGGAGCCGGCGTCGCCGGTTGAAACCGCCCACGAGCACGGCTTTAATGCCGTCAACCGGGGGGTGTATATCAGCGACAACCTGCCCTTCCTGAGCAACCTCAACGACGAGTGCGTTGACCTGGTTTGTATCGACCCGCCCTTTGCCAAGAACGAAACCTTCGGCAAGCGGCGGGATACCGACAAGGACCCGCTGCGTCCGCCCCTGACCGACGCGGAACGGGAAATCGAACTGCGCCTGCTCCGCAGCTGGGGCATCCACAACCAGCGGGACGCCGACGCCGCCGGCATCGTTTGGCCCGAAACCCGCTACCGTGACATCTGGTCGTGGGAAGCGGACATCCATGAGGACTGGCTGCTGGAACTGACCGAATCCCACGAGGCCATCGCCGGCATCATCAACGTCGCCCGCTACACTCACGGCGACGACATCGCCGCCTACCTCTGCTATATGTCCATCCGCCTGCTGGAAATCCACCGCGTCCTCAAGCCCACCGGCAGCCTGTACCTGCACTGCGACAACAACGTCAACACCTGCCTGGGCGAACTGCTCACCGCCATATTCGGCGTTGACAACTTCCGCAGCGCGATTGCCTGGAAACGCACCAGCACCCACAGCGACGCCAAAAACTACGCCAACGTACTGGATACCATCTTCTACTACACCAAGAGCGGCGAATACGTCTGGAACCCGCAACACGGCGAACACGACCGCGAATACGTTGCCGCCAAGTATCGCCACGACGATGGGGATGGCAGAGGCCCCTATAGTCTGGGTGATATAGCCAGCCCGAACCCGCGTCCCAACATGATGTACGAGTGGAAGGGCCACGCCTCGCCGCCGAAAGGGTGGCGGTATTCGCGGGAAACCATGGCTCAATTGGACGGTGAGGGGCGCATCTGGTATCCCGATTCCAAAGACCGGCGGCCCCGGCTCAAGCGATACTTGAGCGAAATGCCGGGTCGCATTGTCGATAGCAACTGGAGCGACATTCCGCCGCTCAACTCGCAGGCCCGGGAGCGCACCGGCTATCCGACGCAAAAGCCGGTGGCCCTGGCCGAGCGCATCATCGCCGCCAGCACTAACCCCGGCGACATAGTGCTGGATTGTTTCGCCGGCTGCGCCTACGTGGGCGTAGCCGCCGAGCGGCTGGGCCGGCAGTGGGTGGCTTGCGACATCAACCCTCGCGCCTGGACGGTGTTCAAGCGACAGTTCAACAAGCCCAACCTGGCCCTGCTGCGCTGCCACGAGGAAACCACCGGCCAGCAGGTGTTGGGCAGCGAACCCGTGGCCACCGTTCACGGCCCGGCGCAGCTGCCGGAACGCGAATCTCCGGCCAGCGAGTACCAGCTCAAGACGTTCCACCTGCCCGAGCTCAAGTTCAAGGTGCCGTCCAGCCTGATACCGGACTCGGAGATGATGGAGCTGCTGCTGGAGCTGTCGGACTACATGGCTTGGTGCTGCGGGTACGCCAACCGGATGCCCGACGGCAGCATCATCAGGACGACCCGCAACTTCCACCTGGACCACATCGCTCCCAAGTCCCGGGAGGGCACCAGCAACGAAATCCAGAACCGCGCGCCCATGTGTCCCTATCACAACATCCGCAAGAACAACCGGCAGATTGCCCTGTCGCAGTACCGGCAGGAAATCGCCGACGCCGGGGAGATGATGGTGAACTCGGTGAACGACCTCATCAACTTGGACTACGCATTGGCGCGGGCGATGGAAATGTACGGCCAGGCGTATGCGGAGCGGGCAACGCCGGGGAGCTAGAAGCCTCATCCGCCAGGCTCCTGTGACACCTGCCCCTTGCGTACCCGCACATCCGTTCTCTACACTATACTCTACCAGTCGGGCAACAAGCCAAAGGCCACGGCCCAACCCCCAGGGCTATCGCATATGGATTTTGGCGAATTGAGTTAGGATGGTGATGAGGAAGCCATTGTCCCAGCCGGCCTTTTTCAGTTTGCCCCGCCTGGAGCCTTTGCTGGGTTCCAACCGGGCCAGCGCCGGCCCCGTACTTGATACGGGGTAGTACCGGGTTTCTGTGCTGGCGTTGGCCGGGTTCTGCCCGACCATCCGCCGGATCGCCGTTACCTTGCCCACCGCCTGCAAACCGGGCCAGTCATGCCATTCCTGCAACCAGGCCACATCGTCGCTGACGGCGGCAACGCGGGTTTCGATGCGCCCGTGACCTTTGTTGACCTGGGCAGCCTGGGCCGCCGGCATGGCGGGGTCGTCCAGAAACAGCCTCACGTCATCGTGCAAACTGCCCTGGTTGCCTTTCAATCGCAGGGCGTAATCACCGCCCTGGTCAATCACCCCGTGTCGGGGCACGGGGCAGGCTTTGTTCGGCGATCTGGCGCTGGCAGTGCATGGCGTCGGCGGTAACCACCTTGTCCCGCAGGGTCAGCATTTCCAGCAGCCTGGGCAGCGCCGTAATCTCGTTGGATTTGTCCGCAACGGCCAACTGTCCCAAAACCAGGCGCTGCTCTTCCGCCCAGGCGCTCACCGGATGCAGCGCCGATTGACCTTCGGCGCGGTCGTAAGAACGCCGCAAAGCCGGCCCCGTACTTGATACGGGGTCTTCCCGTCCACCGCCACCACACCGGGACCATGCTGAGCAAACTGCCCCATGAACCCCAGAAATCCGCCTGCGGCGGACTGGAAAGCCGCCGGGTCCAGCATTCCCAGCGCCCGGGAAAAGGTGTCGTGGCTGGGAATGCCGTTGGGCAACGGCAGCAAGGTCTCCAGAAACTCCCGCTTGGCGTGGCCGAAAAGTTCCATGTCGGCGCAAGTCTGGCCGCCGCAGACCATGGTGCCCAGGGCGCTGACCAGGATGTCGTGTAGAGAATGCAGGCGGGCGTTGACTGCCCGCGGGTCTTCCAGGTCGGCAAATACGTCGGCTAATTCGGGCATGGCGTCTCTCCCTTCCCCGCTGCATTAGCCTACATTTTACCGAGTGCTTCATTTTTCATATGCGATAGCCCTGGCCCAACCCCCAGGACGATTGCAAAGTCGTCTGGTCATGGGTGAAAGGAGGAGGAAAAGACGCTTGGAGAGGATGTTGATGTTATGGAAGCAGCGGCCCAATCCCTGTTTCACTGTTTGGAACAGATACCGGATCCGCGCCAGGCCCGGGGCGTCCGGCATCCTTTCCAAGCCATCTTACGCCTGACCTTGCTGGGCCTGGTGTCCGGCCAAACTGCCATGGCCCATATTGCCTGGTACGGGCGGCTGCATGGGGAGACGCTAAGGGAACCCCTGGGTTTCGCGCGCGACCAGGCGCCGCGCCGCGCCCCACCACCCGGTACCGGACCTTGGCGGGAGCGCCCTTGACGCAATTGCCACAGGCGGTGTCGGATTGGGTGGCGAGGTTGGCGTCGGATCAGGCGCGGAGCGCGGCAGTGGATGGGAAGTGGGCGAAACACTCCACCGACGTGTCGGGGAACCCGTTGGCGTTGGTGAACGTGTTGGCTCACGACCTGAAATTGCGCCTGGCGCAGTGGCCGCGGGCGGAACGCCGCTACAGATTTTTGACCAATCCGGCCGGCGGTGTTGCGGGGTCAACTGGGCCCATTATTTGAGCGTTACCCGGGGCTGCAACTCTTGACGATGGACGACGCCCGGTATGTATTAGGGCACGCCGTCAAACCCCCATGCCTCGGCGCCCACGAACAGGTCTTGAATGCCTTCGTACAGTTGACACTGGTTCTCCTTCACCGCCAGTCCGCCTTCGGCGGATCAGCCCCGCCATCGGTGATCTGCTGGGCAATCTCCCGCTGGCAGCCCATGGCCCGATTGGTCAAGGATCGCATGGTGACGATGCAGCCATGCAGGTCCAGCAGCTCCAGCAGTTGGGGAATGGCAGTGACCTCGTTGGACTTCTCGTCGGTTGACCCCGTGTCGTAGCACGGGGCAGGCTCTGGCCCAGGGTCAGGCTCTGTTGGGTGGCCCAGGCGCTGACCATGTGGAGGGCTCCCTTCTTCGCAGCACGATCATAGGACCGGCGGGCCGTCTTACCGTCAATCCGCCTGCGGCGGACCACTTCGCCGGGTAATAGTTCGGCGATGGCTTGGGTCCAGGATACGAAGCAGTTCTGCAACTGTGCCGGGTCCAGCCGGGCGAAAACATCGCCGAAAGTGTCGTGGGAGGGGATGCCATGGGGCAGTTCCAGGAAGCTCTGAAACCAGGCCAGCTTGCTTTTGCCGAAGAGTTCAATGTGAACCCAGGTATCGGCGCCGCAGATGGTGGCGCAAATGGCAATGGCGATGATGTCCACCAGTTTATGACGTTTGGTGCGCTCCACTCGGGGATCGTCCAACTCGGCGAAATGATCGAGAATAGTTGTCTTGGGGGGTTCCGCCATGTCCTGCTGCCTCCACTTGGTACACCGAATCACGGCACGTTAGCACATTTCCAAAAATCCAATTAAGACGCGATTGCCCTGGGGTTTGCTAGAATTGGAACAAAGCCATGCCAGACACTTACCCTACCGGGAGGGGATGATGACCGCCACTCCATTTGAAGCGGAAGTTGTTACGATGTCCGCCACCGCATCGGGGGTTCCGGTGCGGGTAGTTCCCAACGGCTGGCGTCCCAAAGAGGACTGCCTGACGCTGGCCGTTGACGAACTGGCCTGGCTGGACCAGTTTCGGGCGCGGTTGCTTGAGGAGTTTTCCGAGACGGTGGAGGACATCATCGTGTACGGCTTCCGCGCGCGTGGGCTGGCGGACCTGGATTTACGTATGGACGTGCTGGTGGTGGTTAGCGATGGAGAAGAGAAAAAGTCGGCCGGGGAAAAAATCTGTGATTTATCCTATGACATCTGGCTGGGGACGGATGCCGTTCCTACCATTCGGGTCTTGGACAGGTCGGGGTGGGCTGAAAAGAAGCGAACTCGCCCTTCTTTCTATTTGACAGCTATTGACACGGGAATCAGCGTGTTATGAGCGCAACCACCGCTTCGGCAGAGTGGAAACGCGCGCGGGCAAGCCTGGGCGCGGCCGGGTCATGTCATAGGGACGGATACTACGCGGACGCCGTTTCGCGAGCATACTACGCCGTTTTGCATGGGGCCAAAGCTGCGCTTGAATTCGCCGACGTCCACGCTCCTGACACGCACGATGGAGTTAGCAACAGGTTCGGTTTGCACATCGGCTTGCCCGGATTGGTAGAACGGTCCTGGGGCAGTGAGATAGGCCGGCTGCTCAGCCTTCGCATCTTGGCGGATTATGATGTGAATACAGAGTTCAGCGAGGCAGATGCCCGAATGGCGACGGACAAAGCCGAAGCGTTCCTCAACCGGATCCGTGCCCTGCTGGCGACATCCATTCCCGGCGACCAACTGCAATGACGGGAGCGACCATGATGGTCGCTCCCGCGTTAGCAACGGAGCCGTTAGAACCGCGGGCTTTAGCCGGCATCTCCGTCACCGTCACCATCATCGTGATGCCCCTTACGGTGGCCATGGTGGCGATGTTCCGACTCGGGCAGGGAGTCGGGGCGTTCCGCGTGCCAGGCGGACAGGGCGTCGGCTTGTTCCTGCGTCAGTTTTTCGGCATCTACCAACCTTTCCAGCCAATTGTTCACGCGCTCGGTGTCCGAGGTGCGCGCCAGCCGGAGCGCCAACGGACCGGAGAGTTCGGGGCGTTCCTCGAACCAGGATTTGGCGGCGTCCGCCTGTTCCTGAGTCAGGGTTTCGTCGGCCACTAGAGCATCCATACGCGCGTCAAACTTGGCTTCGGCTTGCTCATCCAGGGCGGTTTTGAAAGCGGATTCCAGAGTTTCCTGTTCAACGCCGAGGATTTCAGCGACACGGGCCATCACCTGGGCGCCGCCCCCCTTGCCAGCGCGGTAGCCGTCGTCATCACCGAGATGGAAACCCTTGCCCGGATGCGGTGAGCCGTTGGCGGCGAAAACCGCTCCCGATACCAGACCCACCGACAGCAACGCGACGGCGGCGATTACGACGAACCAGCGCTTTTTGATGTTGCGAATCCTGTTGAACATTTTTGCCTCCTGCGCCGCCGGAGCGGGTTTGGTTTGTTGGGTGTGCGGCGGCTCTGGTGTATGCAGAATACGGAGACGATATTAAGAAATTATCAATTTTGGGAAACCGGAAGGTCGAAACCGAATCTGCTGCCGGATCCCTCCGCGCTCTCGACCCAGATGGTCCCGCCGTGGACTTCCACCAGTTGGCGGGCGATGGTCAATCCGAGGCCGGTTCCTCCGGTGGCCCGGTCCCGGGATGGATCGACGCGGTAGAGGCGGTCAAACACATGAGGGAGCGCGTCGGCCGGCACGCCCGCGCCAGTGTCGGAAACCTGGACGCGAACCCGGTCCGAATGGCGAAAAGCCGCAACGGTTACTGTGCCGCCGGGAGGCGTGTGGCGGATGGCGTTGTCCACCAGATTGCCCACGACCTGCTCAATACGCAGCCGGTCCAGGCGCAGCAGCGGCAGCCCTTCCTCGGTGTCGGTGTCCAAGAGCACCGACACCGCTCCCGCCCTCGGCTGGAAAGAATCCGTGACTCCTTCGATGATATCCGTGACCGACGTGGGTTCGAGTTCCAGGCGCAGCTCGCGCGCTTCCGTTGCAGACAGCAATCGGAGGTCTTCGACCAGGCGGTTCAGGTACCGGGCCTGTTGGTGTATTGTGCCCAGAGCCGTGGCGTCGGGTTCCAGCAGCCCGTCCTGCATTGCCTCAATGTAGCCCTGGATGTTGGCCAGGGGAGTGCGCAGCTCGTGGGCCACGTCCGATACCATGGCGCGACGCTGGCGCTCCGAATCTTCCAGGGCATCCGCCATGGAGTTGAACGCCTGCCCCAGTTCGGCTATCTCATCGCTACCCGTCACTTCCGCCCGGCTCGACAGGTCGCCGGCGCCGAGGGACCGCGCCGCCGAGGTCAGGTTGCCGACTGACCGGAGCGCACGGCGGGACAGCAGCAGCACCAGCAGGATGCCGATGGCGCCGCCGCCGATGCCGGCCAGGATGAGCGATTTCCTGACGGCATCGGCCAGCCTCGACAGCGGGGGTTCAACCTGTTCCAACCCTGCGGTGACCTGGCCCAGGGGGATAACGGGGATCGGCCGGCCGTGCTCCCGAGTCAGCACAACGGCCGATCCCACTGGCACGCCTCCCGAATCTATTGGGGTGAAAAGAGACGGCGGCGGCAGTGGCCGGTGACGATCATCCGATCCATGGTCACTGAAAGTTCGCCATCTTCGGCCATCGTGCCTGAAATGCCGATTCCGGCTATCGGCAACGACGTCACCGTTTGCGTCGCGCACCACGATTTCACGTTCCGACTGGAAGCTGGCGCGATCGACAAAGCCCTGGACTCCGGCCCAACCCGCATTGGAATCGTAGAACTCGGCCAACGCGACGAAGATCCGGTTGGCCCGCACCCGGTCCTGCTCGGACTGGACCTGCGATACTTCCCGTTCGGCCGCATAGCCGGTGAATAGCGCCACCGCGCCGGTGGATAAGGCCAGGATGACGGCGAAACCCAGGGCCAGCCTGAACTGGAGGCCGAATCGCCAGTTACGCATGGCCGAAACGGTAGCCTACGCCATGGACGGTGTGAACGTAGCGAGGTTTCCTGGCGCTGGGTTCAATCTTGCGGCGCAGGTTGGCGATGTGTACGTCCACGGTGCGGTCGAAGCCGTCGAAGTCGTAACCGAAAACCCCGTCTATGATCTGGTCGCGTGTGAAAACCCGGCCCGGTTCGCTCGCCAATAAGACCAGAAGACGGAACTCGGTTGGCGTAAGGGAAGGTTCAGTGTTCGCTCGCCGCACCGTCCTGGCCTTGAGGTCTATGGTCAAGTCGTCGTACTCGATAAGGGAAGACCCGGCGGCTGTGGTTTGCCGGGCGGTGCGACGCAGGACGGCCCGGACGCGCGCTGCCAACTCGCGGGGGCTGAAGGGTTTGAGGATGTAATCGTCGGCGCCCAAATCCAGACCGGCCAGCCGGTCCGCTTCGTCCACCCGTGCGGTGGCCATGATGATTGGAACGTCGGATTCCTCGCGCAGGGTACGGCACACCGCCATGCCGTCCAACTGAGGCAACATCAGGTCCAGCACAATCAAATCGGGACCCAACTGTCGAGCGGCGCGCAGGCCGCTGACGCCGTCGCCGACGGCGGTAACGCGATGGCCGTCCCGCTCCAGGTACAGGCTGACGATGCGGGTGATGCCGGGGTCGTCTTCAATCACCAGGATGTCGCTGGCCATAATGGCGCCTCCAACGAAGCGGAGTGGCCTGATAACCAGGCGCCGAAATGACTGCTGGCGCTAAATTCGGGAACGCTATGTTGCCAGCGGCATTGCGCTGTCTATCGTCAACTCAAACCGGCTGACGTCGGCGGGACGGTTGCCGGGGTAGGTGGGGAACTTGGGCGGCCTGGTATCCAACTCCATGCCAAGGACGGCGGCCCGGGGTACGGTCAGCCACTCCGAGCCGGGTTCTACCAGGCAGTTGAATTCCGGCGCGGCCGGCCAGCCGTTGATAGCGCCGGGGGCAACGGGGATGTTCAGCCGGAACGGGTTGTGGCTGACAACGCGAGCAGAGGTGAACAGCACAGCAATACTTTCCACTGTCTCGGTGTGGGGATTGAGCCTGGCCACAACCATATCCTCTATGTCGTCAGTCTCCTGGCCCGGATAAGGCCGGCATATTTCAACGGAGAGGATGTCGCCGATTCGGTCGTATTGGAAGGCTAATTTCGTTTCCATATCGTCTCTCCTTTTGGCAACCTGCCGGCAATGTAAGCGGTAACAATCCAGTCACGCGGATCAGGATCGCGTACCACCGCAACAATCACGTAGTTACCCAAGTCATCATACCAACGGCAAAATGGGAAGGAGATGCCGGAGGCATTTTCTCTATGTAGTATGAGATCCGGGTCGGCCAAGGTGGACGCGATGAGGTGGAGGTGGCTTGGGAGCAATTCGGAATGTCCGACCAGAATATGCTGTTCTCGTTCTTTATTAAGCTCTACCAAGCCACCCAAATAGGGACATTGGAAGTAGTTCACATTGTACCCTCCGGAACCGGTCCATCGTATCACGCCGGCAATATCGGCGGCGCTTCCTCCGGCAGCGTTACGTCGCGCAGCGAGAGGTGGCTGCCGTCGGTGAACCACGGGTTGCGCGGGTTGCGGGAGGGCAGCAGCACCGTCGCCATGCCGGGAGCCGTAACCTCCCCGCGCTGGTTTTCGGCCCAGATGTCCACGTCCACCAGGGCATTGCCGTTGTGGAGGTACTTGCGGGCGACGCGGCCCTTGCAGAACTGGGTGTCGCCGTACACGTTGAAGCGACGGGTTTCCACGCGCAGCCGCTTGAGGAAAGCGTCATCGCCCATCCAGTTGGTCATCAGCGTGCCGAGCCACGATACCCGTTGGGGGCCGTAGTCGTAGGCTCCCGGTACTCCGACGGCCTCGGCCACGGAATCACGCAGGTGCCCGATGCCGGTGTACTCCAGGCCGCCGCCGGATTCGGGGTTGCGGAAGAAATGGTTGGGGTGTCGCATGGCCTCGCGCAGCAAGACACCGTGGGCGCTGGAGCGGCCGGTGCCCACCAGGAACGCGCTCACATCCTGCAACGACAGGGGACCGCGCACCACGGTGGGCAGTTCCTCGCCGACCTCCGTGTCCTCCCAATAGCGGGGCTGACCGCCGCGGGCGGTTTCGTTGAGCACCTGCTCGTCGATGGCGGCGAGTTCGTCATCGGTGTACTCGTGGCGCTTGGGCACGTCGGCGTACTTGCCGCGTTCGCGGGAGGCGCGCCGCTGGTGGCGGGTACACCAGCCCACCACGCGGGCGACCACCTCGTCGCGCTGGTTGGAGTAGGTGGTTTCGACGTACTGAATGACCAGGCGGCCGGAGTATTGGCTCTGCTTCTCCTGCACGTCGAGGACCCGCTCCACGCAGTTGACGGCATCGCCGGGCCGCAAGACACGGAAGAACTCCCAGTCGTTGCCGGCGAAGAACCCATGCACGCCGGGCAAGCCCCAGCGGGTGCGGCCCGACCAGTGCCGCATGTATGGGGAGCAGGGATGACCGATGACGCTGCCGTACTTGGAGTAGGCGGCGTATTCCTGGTCGCGGAACAGCGGGTTGGCGTCCCCGATGCCGTTGACGAAGTTGAGCATGGTGTCCAGATTGGCCTGCCGCACGTACTGCTCCGTCCGCATCCGCACGCCAATCATGGCGCGGGCCGCGGCCAAGGCTTCGTCGGAGATGCCGCCTTCGACTTCGGGGAGGGTTTCGACGACTTGCTGTTGGGGTTGTTGTCGCGTCATTTTCTTTCCGCCTCTTGGATAATGCCGGGCCGTTCTTCAAATACGCCGATGATGAATATAAACGCAACGAATACCATTACCACGCCCGTCAGCAGCAAAGCGCTGAGCGCAACCTGACGGCCCGTAATCAGAGACTCCTGGGTCAAAATCTTCGTCACGGCAACCACAACCGACGCATAGCCGATCACGGCGCCGGCCCCGCAGACAGTATTCAGGGCTGCCCAAAACAGGATCGGCCCGCGCAATTCCGGGAGGCTAGCTATGATGCGAAAATCGGCTCCGAACAGCCCAAAGCCGATTGCGGCCGTTGCTATAGCTAGAATTGTGACCGACAGAGACTGAAAATGCCGCGACTGCTCATAGATCGGCCTCACCATTGCCAGCGGTCTCCTCGCAGGTCATGCCTTATGCAATAGGTGAGCAATCCCACCCCGAAAAACAGAAGTGAGACCATAAGGGCCAGACCCAGCCAAAGGTTTCCGGCGTAGGGAAGCTCAGCCAGTATCAGTACCAGCAGAACGATGGGCGCGATGGGCAGCAATATGGCCAGCCCCGCTTGGAACCCTAACGCCCGAAGGTAGCTGTCTTTGCGAACTCTCATCATCATCTCTCCGGGCAGCACGACCGGCGGGCAAGTTTCCTCGCTGGCTAATATACCACCTGACGCTCTGCGAACTCCGCCAGCTTCCCTTCTGCCGTTGGGATTGCCGCTGTGTCATTTCGGTTTTACCTCATTTTCAGCCGGGCATCGTGCTCTGAAAAAGCCGGATGAGAAAAGTCAGCGCTATCAGCATAATTTCAACCGACATCCAGTAAAACGGGCCTTTCACCACCAGGTCCCAGCCACTCGGGTTGTCGTCTCTCATCAGGATCCTGCCGGTCGAAATCACAACCAATGCGTAACTAACGAGAGCAAGTATCACGAATACCGGCAGGAACGTGGACATCGCGTTCTCGCCAAAGTCTCCGCTCATGCGGAGTCCGGACCCGAAAAGCCCGAAACCTATGGCTGCCGTAGCAATTGCAAGGATTGCCAACGCCAGCTGGTGACGATCCGGGGACAACCACCTTTCGGATCGGTCGTCGCTTTGATCGGACTGGTTCGTATTAGTTGTCACCGTCGGGTCCTGCTGCCGGGGGCGAATTTTTCATCTGCTGACCTTCGCGCCAATCAAGCCACCAGCCATATCCCAGGACTCCGGCGCCTATCAGCGTTATCGTAAGGCTCATGGTTATACCCAGCACGAAATCGCCGTTTGTAACGACCTTTCCCGCCCTGGCCATATAAGCCGCCCACGCCGTAACCGCCCCGCCGCAGATTAACGGCGCAACACCGAAACGCCCGACCGTGGCGAGATGGCTGTCTTTGCGTATTCTCATCATCGTCATCATCTCCCAAGTTAGGGTGCTGCGAGATTTCGGGGCCCGCCAATGCCTAATATACCACCTGCCGCGCTTCCAGCTCCGCAAGCTCCCCTTCGCTCAACCCCAACGTGCCGCACAGCACTTGCCGGTTGTGCTCGCCCATCAGCGGGGCGTGACGGCGCACTGCCGACGGGGTTTTGCTCAAGCCCCACATCAGGTTGAAAATCGGCTCCGCGCCCAGCGATGGGTGGTCAATGTCGTTGTACAAGCCCCGCGCCATAAAGTGCGGGTGGAAGAGGCGTTCCTCGGCGCTCAGCACCGGCGCGGCGGCTACCCCATGCCGTTGCAACAGGTCGGTCAAGGCGTCGGCGTCGTGCTGCGCCGTCCATAGGGAAAGCAGCGCATCCAGCTCCCGCCGGTGTCGCTGCCGGCGATACTGGCTGCGGAACCGGTCGTCGTTGGCCCATGCCGGGTCGCCCATCGCAGTCACCAGGCCCTGCCATTCGTTCTCCGACGCGACGGCGATGGATACCCACTCATCGTCGCCGGCGCAGGGGTAGTTTCCGTAGGGCGCCATGGTTGGGTCATAGTTCCCGCGAGGCTGCAAGGAGCGCCCGGTGAGAGCGTGTTCCATCAGCCCAACCCCTTGCGTAACCACCGTGGCCCGCAACATGGACACGTCGATGTATTGCCCCTGCCCGGTTCGCTTGCGGTTGTACAGGGCGGAGACGATGGCGAACACGGCGTGCAGCGCGCCGCAGATGTCGCCAAAGGCGTGCTTGAGCCCCAGTGGCCCGCCGCCCTCGTAGCCCATAGCGCTGTCCAGTCCTGACAGCGACCCGATAGACGGCGCGTAGGCGCGTAGATCCCGCAGCGGCCCCTCCTGTCCAGTGGAGGAAATGGACGCCATGATGATGTCTGGTTTGACGCCGCGCAGGGTCTCGTACCCCAACCCCAGCCGGTCCATCACGCCGGGGGAGTAATTCTCGATCACGACGTCGCAGCGGGCGGCCAGGCGCTTGGCCAGTTCCACCGCATCCGGTTCGCTGATGTTCAGCGTAACGCTGAGCTTGCCCCGGTTCACGTTGTGGAACATGGGGTTCTGCTCCGGGTCGGGCTGGTCGCCGACGATGGGCCGGCCCAGGCGCATATAATCCAGACGCTGGCGGGTTTCCACCTTGATGACCTCAGCCCCCATGTCGGCCAGAATCATGCCGGGCAACGCGCCGGCCAGCACCCAACCGAAATCCAGCACGCGGTAGCCGGCCAGGGCGCCATCGGTTTCCGATGCCGGGTTTGCGGGAGAGTTTTCCGTTGTGGTCATAATCATGTTCCCCTACGTCTGTCGCGGCGGCACGATCCACGCCGCCACTGCCGGCATCACAGCGAGCGCTCCAGCCGCCGCGATCTTGGTGTAGTTGCCGCCGTACGCCAGGCTCAGCGTCCATAGCAATCCGAAGGCAATTGCGCCGACGATAATCCCGGCGATGATGATAACGTCGGGCCGGTGGTTCTTGCGCAGGGCGATCTGCCGGGCAATGAGGCAGCTGCCCAGGAACACCACAACGCATATGATTGCGACGCGGATCAGCATACCGCTAACGTCCCCATCAGATTATGCCCGTCTGATAGAGCTTGACCAGTTCCGCCGGCGAGTAGCCCAGCTCACTGCATAGGATCTCCCGGTTGTGCTGGCCGAGGGTGGGGGCCGGCGTGGGAGACGCAACGTCGGCATCCGCCAGGCGGTAAGGCGGCCCCGGATAGGCCACCGGGCCGGTGTCATCGCGCTCGATAACCACGAACAGGTCGGCCAGCGACGGGTCGGCGCGCACTTCGTTGTAGGTGCGCACCGGCGCCAGCGGGATGCGATGCTCCAGGGCGATTTCCAGCAACTCGGCCTTGGTGTAGTCGGCCAGCCACGCCTCCACGTAGCCGTCCACCTCATCAGCGTAAAGGTTGTTCATCGCCGTGCGGTTGCGGAAACGCTGCTCCTGGGACCACTCCGGGTTGCCCATTATCTGCAACAGGCGACCCCACTGGCGGCCCTCCGGCGACCCCACGAAGATGTGCCCGTCCTTGCAGCGCAAGATGCAATTTGGATACGGGAAATCCAGCGCGTGGTGCCCGGTGCGGCGAGTTACCCGCCACTCGTACACCGCCATCAACGCCTCCGGGCCGTTGTAGAGGCCGGCCATGGTCTCCGCCTCGGCGATGTCGATGTGCTGCCCGCCGTGCCGTTCCAGACCCAACAGGGCCATGACGATGGACGACGCCGCGGCCATGCCGGCGAAGTAACCCACTTCTGGCGTGCCGAAGGTCAGCGGTTCCCGGTGGGCCTCGCCCAATCCCTCGGAGATGCCGCCGGCCGCCGCCAGGTTGATGTCGTAAGCCTTGTAATCGCGCCAGGGGCCGGACAATCCCCACGGGCTGATGCTTGCCATTACCAGGTCGGGATGGTCAGCGGACAGCGCATCGTAATCCAACCCCACTCTTTCCATATCGGCCGGCGGGACGTTGTGCACCACCACGTCGCTCGCGGCGGCGAGGCGGCGCAGGATGCTGCGCCCTGTGGGCGTCTCCAGGTTGGCGGTAATGCCCTGCTTATTGGCATTGAGGTAGAGGAAAAGGCCGCCCCGCTCGGGATGGGGAATGTCATCGGGCCAGGGTCCATAGCGGCGGGCGGGTTCGCCCGCCTCCGGGGGTTCAAGTTTGATGACGGACGCGCCAGCATCGGCGAGCAACTTTCCGCAATACGGTGCGGAGAGCATACTGCCGATTTCGAGGACGCGGAGGCCGGAGAGAAGGGAGTAGGTCATGGTAACGAAATCCCGGGGGTTGGGGGATTGTAATCAGCGGCGGGTTGGCGGGTCAACGAACTTTGACAGGAAAACAGCGGAGCACTAGACTACCCAACCGCCGGCAACATCGGCGTGATGGACTGCGCTGGGCGCTTGGCCGTACCGTCTCCGGGTTGTAGCATTGCGGAGTCAAGCGATGTCTGAATATCCGCCGCATTTCCCGCTCAATCCTTCGCCCGCACACGCCATTTCAGATGCGCGTCAACCGGCTTTGGATGAACTGGTCCGTTCGCTGCGAGAGGATCATAGCAACAGAATCGACTATGACTTCCCGGAAGAATTTGTTGACGCCCTTTCGCGGCAAGAGGTGTTCAACAAGCATCTCTTTCGCCCGAACACCTACCTGCATAAATGGTGGGCGCGGCGGTGCGGCTCCACCTTTCGCACCATACTGAAGCAGTTTGCGCCCGACAACGGCCCCAGCGACTACTACGCGCCCGGTGGGTTGGATGGCAAAACCGTCCTTGACCCGATGATGGGCGGCGGCACCACTCTGCACGAAGCCATCCGCCTGGGCGCCAACGTCATCGGCGCCGACATAGACCCTATCCCGATTATCCAGGCCCGGGCCTCCCTCACCCAGGCCGAGTTGACGGATTTACGCGATGCCTTCAAGGGGTTCTACGCCAACCTGTACAGCCGCTTGGGGCATTACTTTCAGACCGAATGTCCAACCTGCGCCGCGGCCACGGACATCCAGTATTCCCTGTATGGAGTACGTAAAGAGTGCGCCTGCCGCAACGTCGTTCAAATCGACCAGTACGATTTGCGCCACGAGGACGAGCGGATAATCAGCGTTGACCCGCACAGTTGGGAGATTTCCGACTGCCACAATGACGAGGGCTGCGTCGATGGCGCACCAAGCCTGATTACCAAGGGCGACAAGCGTTGCCCGGCCTGCGGCGAGCAGTACGGCGAACTGCTTGAGCTGCCCTTTTACGCCCGTTATGCGCCGGTAGCGATTTTCGGCGTCTGCGAGCAGCACGGCAATTTCTTTCGTTCTCCCGGAGCAACCGACCTGGCCCGTATCCAACAGGGCGACGAGCGGCGGAGCCGGCTGGACTTCGGGCCGTTGTCGGACTTTGCCGTAAAAGACGGCCCAAAATCCGGCGACCTGCTGCGGCATAACGTCCGCTCCTACCTGGACGTCTTTTCGTCTCGCCAGTTGCTGTATCTGCATTGCGCGATACAGCAGTTGCGCGACTACGCCGGCATTGACCAACTTACGCTGGGAACGCTGGTGTCCACTTCCCTGGAATTCAACTCAATGCTTTGCGGCTACAAAGGCTGGTACAAGCGTCGTCCCGGCGCAATCCGGCACGTTTTCGCCTTGCACGCCTATTCGTTCCAATACACGGCATTGGAGAACAACCCGGTCAATCCGCGAAAGTCGTCCGGCAATCTGCAACGGCTGTTTCACGACCGGATCGAGCGCGGGCGCGCCTGGGCCGCCATACCGGTTGAAAGAAGGATTGACCAAAACGGCAAAAGGGAGTTGGTCAAGATACCGGGCGAAACGGATGAAGGTGTTGAAGTTTTCAATCAGGACGGCCTATCCGACGGACCACGCCGGTTCTGGCTGATTCAAGGCGATTCGCAAAACCTGCCCGTTGCCAGCCAATCCATCGATATGGTCGTTACCGACCCGCCCTATTACGACAACGTGCAGTACGGCAATCTGGCGGCCTTTTTCCGGGTGTGGCTGGCGCGCCTGCTCCCCGACGCGGCGGAATGGCGGTACGACGAGACGGGCAGCGCCGTCGTCGTCAGCGCGTCCGATGGCGCCGGCGAATACGCCACCACACTCGCCGGTATATTCTCGGAGTGCCGGCGTGCGCTGAAGCCGCGCACCGGGCGGATGGTGTTCACGTTCCACCATTGGGACGCCGGCGCGTGGGCCGAGCTGACCATCGCGCTCAAAACCGCCGGCTTCCGATTGCAGAATGCTTACGTCGTGTATTCCGAGCATCCCATATCGGTGCATATCCGCAACCTCAACTCAATCAGGCACGACAGCGTTCTGGTTCTAGCCCCGGTCGGCAACGGCTCGCGGACCGACTGGCAGCCGCCGACGGACATTGATACCGGGGACAGCGAAACGTTCTGCCGGCAGTGCGGCGCAACGCTGGGCTGGCTGCTGGACAGCGCACTATCGCCGCCGGAAATCCGCGCCGTTTGGCAGAAACTCATTAGAGGCAATTCCAACCGGTTCGTTTCGGCTAGCGTTGACGAAATCTGCCGGGTGATGCGATACGCCTGACGACCTTTGCGTATCGCCAGGGCTTGTACAAAGTCGCCCTATCGCGTCTGCGCCTCGCCAGATTATGTTACACTGAAGCCGATCAACCCGACTCCGAAAATCCCACCAGGGAGGCCCCGTTATGCCCAGCAAGAAGCGCGGCACCGGCTTGATGATGGTCTGGTGCGAAGTCCCCGCCGACGTCGAGGAAGAATTCAATCAGTGGTACAACACCGAGCACCTTCAGGAGCTGCTGTCCGTGCCCGGCGTGCTGAACGCCGCCCGCTACGAGGCCACCAGCAGCGGCCCCAAGCACTTGGCGATGTACGAGCTGGAATCCGCCGACGTGATCAACACCGATGCTTTCAAGAATCGCCCACCTACCCCATGGGGCCAGAAGGTCGGCCCGCGAGCGGTGGCAACCACCCTCATCAACAACGTGTACACCATGATCCACCCCGCTTCGCTGGACGACTCCCTGGCCAACGCCGATATGTCGCCAGCTTTGCAGATCGGGCGCATGGACGTGCCGGCGGCCAATGACGACGAGTGGAACAACTGGTACTCCACCGTGTACGTTCCGAACTACGAGAAGGTCCCCGGGTGCATCCGTGGTCGGCGCTGGAAGGCCGTGCGGGGCGAGCCGGCCTACGCCACGGTGTACGAGTTGGCGGATCCGCAGGTGTCGTCCACCCCGGCCTGGCTGGAGCAACGGGAAGCCCATCCCGACAACGGACGGATGCGGGACGTCATGACCCACGCCCCCGGCTCGCCGGGCATCTGGCGCAAGACCTTCCAGCCGTAACGTCCGCTGGGAGGACTGATAGCGTACAATGTAGGGGCGAATAATTATTCGCCCCTACTTTCACCCGGGTCGGCCACAAGTGTCCGGTTACGCCACAAAAAAGCTGCTTGCGTTGGCGCTGCTGCCGCTGCTGACCGCTTCGTTGTTCTTGCCGCAATCGGTCTCGGCTCAGGACATAGTTGACCAAGGCACGCGCCGCGCCGAGTCCATAACCGGCCCGTACACCGTGGTGGCCGACGCCCAGATGCTGCCGTCGCTGCAATCGGCGCAGTTTTTCATCCGTGTGAGCGAAACCGCCACCGGAACGCCGGCGGGTGACGTCACGGTCACTATCCTGACCACCTGGAGCGGAGGCGACGAGACCGGCGAAAACATCGCCCTCAGCCCCAACGTTCCGGGCCTCTACACGGCAACCCTTACCTTTGAGCCGGGCCGCTGGGAGACGATCGTGCTGATCGAACCGCCCGGTGGCGGCTCATACGGCGCAGACGGTTTCGTTTTCGAAATCCCGGAGCCTTCCCGCAATCTGGAAGCCGGTTTCGTTTTTCTCGGCGTGTCGGTGGTCCTGATCGCCGGCGCGGGATACCTGGTGTGGCGCGTCCGCCAGGCGCAAAGGTCACGAAACGCCCGATCTGGGGAAACGGCGATATGAACGTCGCAGCATCAATCCGTCTGCGCCGTTGGACGGTTGGCGCCTCGTTAGGCGGGCTGGCCGCCCTGGCCCTGGGCGTCGGCGTGGCGTCGGCCCACCAGGGCATACCGCCGGGCCAGACGCCGGCGACGGCTTGGGGATTCGTCACCAATCCCGTTCCCAGCCTGTTCCTGCTGGCGGCGGTGTACTTTTACATCAACGGGCTGAACAACTGGCCCAACCAGACGCACCCCATCAACATCTGGCAGAAATCCAGTTTCTTCGCCGGTATCCTGGTATTGTTCTTTGCCCTGCAATCCCCGATGGAGCCGCTGGCCGAACACTATTTCTCAATCCACCAGGTGCAGCACCTGCTGGTGCGGATGGTGGGGCCGATGCTGATCCTGCTGGGGGCGCCGCTGACTCCCATGCTGCGGGGGATGCCGCCCTGGTTGCGTCAAAATGTGATACGCCGGATCGTGCGCCAGCCGGCCGCTCGGTGGGTGTACGGCAAAATCACCAATCCCGTATTCACGGTGGTAACGTTTCTCGCGCTCCTGTACTTCTGGCAAGCGCCGGGTCCCCACGACCTGGCGGTGCACAACGATTGGGTGCACGAACTGATGCACGGGACGATGCTGATCAGCGGGTTCCTCTTCTGGTGGATCGTGATTGACCCCAAACCCCATCGTTCCCGCCTTCACTACGGTCTGCGGGTGCTGTATCTGGGCCTCATCGTGCTGCCCAACACCCTGCTGGGGGCCGCCATCGTCTTCCAGGAAGAATTGATCTATTCCGCCTACCAAGAACTCCCTCGTCCCTGGGAAAGTTTTGACCCTAAAGACGACCAAACTTTAGGCGGGCTTATGCTCTGGGTACCGGGGGACATGATGAGCATAATCGCGGCCGGCATCGTGATGTTCATGTGGTACCAGCGCGAAATGGCGGAAAACCCCAACCCGCCGCTGCCGACGCCGGAACCGGTTGGCGAAGATGACGAAGCGTGATTTTGGGACCTGATTTAACGCAAAGGCGCGGAGACGCGAAGACGCAAAGTAATGAATTTTCTTATTTTATTTGCTTTTCCGCATTGAAATTTATCCTGAATGACTGACAATGAGTACGGAAAACGAAATCAGTCACGAAATTATTCGGTGCGCTATTGAAGTGCATCGTACCTTGGGTGGACCTGGGTTGCTGGAGCAGGTTTATGAGGAGGCTCTGGTATGGGAACTTGGCGAGTCCGGCCTGCACGTAGGTCGGCAAGTGACGGTTCCCATTGCGTACAAGGGCAACAAACTGTCTGCTCCCCTGCGAATTGACTTGATCGTTGACCAGAAAGTCGTCGTAGAGTGCAAGGCAACGGCCCGGTACAATGATTTCTTCACCGCCCAAACGCTGACCTATCTGCGCTTGACAGGGTTGAAGCTGGGTTTGGTGATTAATTTTGGGGAGCGAATGGTCAGCAAAGGTGTCCATCGAGTGGTGAATGGCTTGTGAAATTTGACATTTAACGCGAGGGTGTAAAAGCGCACTTCGAGAAAATTAATAACTCTGCGTCTTTGTGCCTTTGCGTTAATTCGTTCGGTTGGATTTGCGGCGATTACCGGAAATTGACCGCTTTCGCTAACTGATTGTAGGATGTTCCCCGTTTCCATTCCGAAGAAACAGGCTACCGGTGACTTATGACCATCAGCAATGGGCATCGCCCTGAACCACGCTTTGACTGGTTTATCCCTATCGACGGCGACGGCGACCGGGCCGGCACCCTGCGGGCCCAGCGGCCGCCGACGTTTGACTACCTCCGCAAGGTGGCCGAAACCGCCGAGGATTGCGGGTTCTATTCCATGCTCATCCCTACGCGGTTTGCCAACGGCCTGTTCGCCGAGGACGCGCCCCTGGCCGAAACCTGGACCACGGCCACGGCGCTGGCGGCGGTTACCTCGCGCATCCGCTTTCTGGTGGCCGTCCGGCCCGGCTTCATTACCCTGGGCCTGTTCGCCCAGATGGCGGCGGCATTCCACCAGATTTCCGGCGGCCGGCTGGACATCAATATCGTCCCCGGCGGCATCCAGAACGACTTTGAGCGCGTCGGCGAGGTCAGCGACCACGCCACCCGCTACGAGCGAGCCGAGGAGTTCATCCAAGCCTGCCGCGCCCTGTGGCAGCAGCCCCAGCCGGTCAGCTACGCCGGCGACTTCTACCGTCTGGAGGGGGCATATTGCGCCCCGGCGCCGGGGGATGACGCGCCCCGTTTCTACCTGGGCGGCGCGTCGCCTCGCGCCCTGGGCCTTTCGGCCCGCCAGGCCGACGTGCATCTGGGCTGGATCGAGCCGCTGGAAGACACCGCTCAACGCATCACTGACCTGCGGGAGCAAAGCGACGCCACCGGGCGTCCGGTGCAGTTGGGCCTCCGCACTCACCTGGTCATCCGGGATAACGAAGACGAGGCTTGGGACGCCGCGCGCAACCTCATCGCCGACGCCGCGCCCGAGGTCAAGGCGCAGCGCCAGTCCGCCATCGCCGGCACTCCCATGGTGGGACAGCAGGCGCAGGCGCGGGAGGCGGAAGACCATCGCCTCGGCCGGCATCTGTGGAACGGGCTGTCGGAGGTGCGAGTCAATTGCGGCAGCGCCCTGGTGGGCACGCCGGACCAGGTGGCCGACGAGTTGTTGGCCTACTGGCGTCTGGGGATTGACGAGTTCATCCTCAGCGGGTTCCCCCATGTGGAAGAATGCCACCGCGCCGCTGAGGAGCTGTTGCCCCGGGTACGAGAGCGCATTGCCGTGGAGCGGGCCTGATGACCGTTTGGTTTGGGCAGTTGCGTAAGTACGTAGGGGCGAATAATTATTCGCCCCTACAATCGCCGACGAGTCCGGTATGATCCGCAGTCTAGGCCTGCTAATGTGGCTGTTGCCGCGCCGGATACGCTCGGCGTGGGGACTGCTGGCCGTGACCGCCTTCGGTGTGCTGGCGGCAGTCACGATCATGGCACTGGGCGCGATGTACTCCCAGGCGTTGGCTGAGGCCGGGCTGCGTCATTCTTTGGCAGTGACGTCGGCTACCGTAATCAACACGCAGATCGTCGTCCGCAACCGTCCCCTGGGGCCGGAGGATTACACCGTCCTGCGCACCGACATCGAGGCCATCATTGACGATACGGTGGGCTATTTGCGGCGCGACCAGAACCGCTATGCCAAGATGCTCCCCACGCTGCCCTTCACGCAGGTGGGCGCGCCCTATGGCATAAACGACGTTCCGCTGGGTCGGCCCTTTTTTGTGACCGAGTTCACCGAGCACTCGCGCCTGATCGAAGGGCGCTGGCCGTCTGACGCGATAACACGAGACCCTGCCGGCTGCTCCAACTTGGCCGATGGCTGCCCTCGGGTGGAGGGCGTGCTGGGCATCGACACGGCCCGGCTGATGGGCTGGGGCGTCGGCAAGGAAGCCTGGTTGGTGGTGTTCCCGGCGGACGATACGGATCCGGCCCAGTACATCGCAGTTGCCATAGTTGGTATCGCGGAAGCCATCGACCCACGGGCCGAATACTGGATGGGTTCCGCGGATTATTTCCGCATGGGCGATTGGGAAGGCCGCCCGGTGGCTCCTATCTACGTGACGGAAAACGCTTACTTCGACGCCATCGGCAACGACTACCCCACGTTGGTGGGCGATTACGGCTGGTTCGTGTACGTCAACCCTGACGTCATCACCGCCGGCACGGTGCAGGATACTCGCGACAACCTGACCACCCTGGAGACGGACATCAACAGCCGCTTCCCCCGCTCCTACATCATCACCGGACTGGAGAACAGCCGCAACACCGGCCTGCTGGCAACCTATCAGCGGGAGCTGACGCTGGCCAGAGCGCCGCTGTTCCTGTTCATTTCCCTGGTGGTGGTGGTCATCCTGTACTTCCTCGCATTGGCGGTGGGCCTGCTGGCCGGCGCGCGTTCCGCCGAGTCGTCCATGCTGCGCAGCCGGGGGGCCAGCGTGGGACAGGTGGGCGGCCTGCTGGCCGTGGGCGAGGGCCTCATCGTATTGGCGGCAACTATCATAGGGCCGCTGATCGCCTGGGCCATCGGCAGCCTGCTGCTGGTGGAAACTATCAACCCCGCGGCGCGGGCCGGCGCTGGGGAAACACCGCTGGCTGTATCGCTGTCCTGGCAGATGTACGCCATGGGGGCGGTAGGCGGCCTGCTCAGCCTGGCCGTGTTGACGGTGGCCGGCGGCAGCCTGGCCCGTCTGGGAATCCTGGATTTCCTGCGCGCCCGCGCCCGCCCGCCGTCGGCTCCCTGGATACAACGCTACTACATTGACGTGCTGGCCGTGATCGCCCTGGCTGTCCTCATCTGGCAGATCCGGCAGCGCGGCGGATTCGTGGAAGGCGAACTGACCGGCCGGGGGCCGTCGTTGGACCCGTCGCTGTTGCTGGCGCCATCGGCGGCATTGCTCACGTTGGCCTTCCTCTTGTTGCGGGCTTTGCCGTGGATCATGACCGGTACGGCCTGGGCGGCGCAGCGGACTGCTCCGGCCTGGGTCGCGCTGTCGTTGCGGCGGATGGCGCGACACCCGCTGCCCTATGCCTCGCTGACGGTGGTGGTCACGCTGGCGGCGGCGCTGGGCGTGTTCGCCGGGTCCTTCCAGACCACTTTGGCCCGCAGCGAGGCGGACCAGGCCAAGCACCGCATCGGCGGCGACATCACCCTCGGCGGAACCAGCTTCATCGGGCGCACCGCCGAGGAGCGCATCGCAAAATTGAACGCCATTGGCGGCGTGGAAGCGGTAAGCCCGGTCATACGGGAATCGGTAGGATTCGTTGACGGCCCGACGCAGCGCGGCGCCGTGCTGGGCGTCGATCCCCTCACCATCCATCAAACCTCCTGGTGGCGGGATGATTTCGCCGACGATGAGCCGGCGCCGCTGGATACGTTGATGGCGCCCCTTCGTCGCACTCTGGCGCCCCTGGAGGCCGGCATAGCCTTGCCCGAAGGCACGGACCGGGTCGGCATTTGGGTCCGGCGCGATGACGGCGAAAACCTTGGTTCAGCCGTTCCGTTGCCCACTTACCGACTTTGGATGCGCATCGGCAACGACCGAGGGTTTTATCGCAACCTGGAGTTGGGCACCCTGGCGCCCTTCGCCGGCGGCGGCTCCGGGGCCGACGGTTGGCAGGAACTGATCGCGTCGTTCCCGGAGGAGAGCATTACCGCTTTGGCCGACGACCGGTGGCGGGTGGTGGCGGTGTTCCTGTCGGGAGATTCCTTCGCCCGCACGCCGCCGGGGGGATTATCCTTCGACGACGTAACCGCCTATGGTTCGGGCCTGCCGGCGTCCGGGGAGGTCGTGGAGGGATTTGAGGAGGTTGGCCCGTGGGAGGCGCTTCCCCAAGGCGGCAACGTACCCGACCGTCTTGAACGTAACCCGGGGGCGGCGCGCACCGGAGACAACGGATTGTCCATCATCTGGGAGGAACCCCTGGGACGCTCGCCCCGGGGCATCGTGATCCCGCCGGGGCCGCTGCCCCTGCCGGCCCTGGCCGGCCCGGGTTTCACGCCGGGGCAGCCGGTCCGGTTCACCGTTGACGGATACATCGTACCCGCGCAGGTTGCCAGCACCGTGAACCACTACCCGACGCTGGACTCACGCCGGTCCTTCGTGGTGGTGTCGGTCCACGAGTTGCGCGCGTGGCTGTCCCAAGCGCCGGGGGCGCAGCCCATCACGCCCGATGAATGGTGGTTCGGCTTGGCCGAGGATGCCGACCGGGAAGCCGCCGCCGCCGCCATCCTGGACGTAGGCTACCGCCTCTCGTTCTTACGGGATCGGGACGAAGCGGTGGACCTGGCCACCCGCAACCCGCTGGCCGGCGGCGCGTGGGACGCGCTCACCGGCATCGGACTGGCCGCGTTGGCGCTGGCGGTGGGTCTCGCGTTGTGCGCCCACGCTGCGGTGGCCGTGCGGGAGCAGCGGGTGGATATGTCGGTGGGCGCCGCGCTGGGACTGCCCCGTTGGCAGCGGTTCGCGGGACTGGCCCTGGAGCGGGCCATCATCGCCGTGCTGGGAATTGTGGTCGGAGGGCTATCGGGCTGGGCATTGGCCCGCTGGACGCTGGGCGAGCTGGCCGGCAACGCGGCCGGCGGCGCGGTCACCCCGCCCCTGGTATTCGTAGCCCAGGGGCCATGGCTGGCGGCAACGTTCCTGTGCCTGGTCATCGGAACGGCGGCGGCCATCGCCCTGGCCGGCGCGGTGGCCGGCCGGCTGCGCCCGCCGGAAGTGCTGCGGGAAGCGGAGTAAAGGCGCCTTTTTACGACATTGCTGCAACTCCGGCATTGGTATAATCCAGCCGCTGGCTCGCCCGGACGACGATGATGACTACGCCAACCTCAAATCGGCTTTATTTTGGCGACAATCTGCCCATCCTGCGGGAGCAGATTGCCGACGAAAGCGTGGATTTGATTTATCTCGATCCGCCGTTCAACTCCAACGTCAACTACAACGTGATGTTTCGGGAACGCGGCGGCCAGCAGTCGGAGGCCCAGATTACCGCTTTCCGCGACACCTGGCGTTGGGGGTTGCAGTCCGAAGCCGCTTACCGCGACGTCGTTACCAACGGCCCCACGGCCCTGGCCGACCTGGTGCAATCGCTGCGCGGTTTCCTCGGCCAAAGTCACATGATGGCCTACGTTGCGATGATGGCGCCGCGTCTGGCTGAACTCCATCGCGTATTGAAGCCTAACGGCAGCATTTATCTGCATTGCGACCCCACCGCCAGCCATTTCCTGCGTTTGTTGCTGGACGCTATTTTTGGGGCCATCAACTTCAAGACGCAAATCGTGTGGAAACGCACCAGCGCCCACAGCGACACCAGGCAGGGCCGTCGTCAGCATGGTCGTATCCAGGACAACATCCTTTTCACCACTAAAAGCGACGAATGGGCTTGGAACCTGGTTTATACCCCATACGACCAAGAATATATTGATGATTTTTACCGGCACACTGAGCCGGAGACTGGCCGTCGCTACCGGCTTGATAACATGACCGGGCCCGGCGGAACGGAGCGAGGCAACCCTGAATACGGGGTGATGGGAGTTACCCGCGCTTGGCGATACAGCCGGGAACGTATGCAGGAGCTTATCGACGCCGGCCGCGTGGTGCAAACCCGCCCCGGCGCAGTCCCGAGTTATAAACGCTACCTTGACGAGATGCCGGGCGTTCCGCTGCAAGACATTTGGACGGACATCCCGCCGTTGGGGCCACGTTCCGCGGAACGCCTCGGCTATCCTACCCAAAAGCCGGAAGCGCTGCTTGAGCGCATCATCCTTGCCAGCAGCAACGAAGGCGACGTTATCCTGGACCCGTTTTGCGGTTGCGGAACCTCAACTGCCGTAGCGGAACGTTTCAACCGCCGCTGGATCGGCATTGACATCACGCACCTGGCCGTTAGCCTGATGCGCTATCGCCTGCAAACCTGGTTCGGCGACAATCTTCGCCCCTACGAAATAATCGGCGATCCCAAAGACGTTGCCAGCGCCCGCGCATTGGCAACCGAAAGCGAACACGACGGCCGCTATCAATTCCAATTCTGGGCCTTGGGCTTGGTAGAAGCCATGCCGGCCCGTGATGAACGCCGCCGCGGCCCTGATACCGGCATCGACGGCAACATCAACTTCTTTGACGACAACAGCGGCCGGGCCAAGCGAGCCATCATCCAAGTCAAAAGCGGCAACGTGAGCGTGGCGGACATACGTGATTTGCGCGGAACGGTGGAGCGGGAACGGGCGCAAATTGCGTTGTTCATCACCCTGAACCCGCCGACCCGCCCCATGATAGAGGAAGCGGCCGCCGCCAGTTTCTACGAACCGGAACATTTCCCGGAGCATCGTTTCCCTCGCGTGCAGATACTGACCATTGAGGAACTGTTGAACGGCGCGCAGCCGGAAATCCCTCGGTTTGCGCCGTTGCTCACCTATGGACGCGGTCCCGGTCGGCGCACGTCACGCCGGCGGATCAGAGAAACCGTCCAATCCGGCCTGATTTAGCCTAGCCAACCATGACCGCAATCCTCAACCTCGGTTACGTCCTCGCCCGGCGGCGGCTGATGTCGTCGTTCCGCATTGAGCTGACGGTGCTGCTGGGCGTTACGCTGGCGGTGGTGCTGCTGTCCAGCGCGGTGGTGTTCAACGACCTGCTGGCGGAGACGGCCCTGCGCCGCGCCCTGGCTGACGCCGAACCCGGCGACGTGAACATCTGGGTGCGGGTGTTCAACGACCTGGACGACCCGCGCACGGCTACGCCGGCCAGCGACCGCTATTTGACCAGCCACCAGTTTGTTGCCCACCGCGCGCTGCCGCCCTTGGGCGACGCCGTTGGGGCTTTATCTTTCCAGGTGGAGACAGCCACCTTCTATTTCACTGGCCGGCCCAACCTGGATTTGCCCAACGACGTGCGCCCCCGGGGACGGATGCAATACCTCTCCGGCTTGCGGGAAGGCAAGGGTACGCTGGTGCAGGGCCGTTGGCCGGAGCTGCCGGCCGATGGTGGTTATGACGACACTACCGGCGAGACCGACGGCGTCGTCATTGAAGTCGCCGTGGATCCGACGGGCTTTGAGTTCCTGGACATCCCCTTGGGCGAGGGCTTCGGCATCGTGCCGGCCACCGGCGGCGACGGACAGGCCACGACCAACGTGGTGCTGGTCGGGGTGGTCGAGCCAACCGACCCGGACGAGGAATACTGGTATCGCCGGCAAAAGCTGCTTTCGTATCACGATGACGACTGGACGCTGGTGCCCATGTTCGTGTCGGAAGACGCCTTGCGCCAGCAGGTGGGCCGCCGGTATCCGGGCATTTACACCAGCTCGGCCTGGTTCCTGCAAGTTGACCGGGAGGGCATTCCAGCGAAGCAGGTTGACGAGTTGCAACTGTCGCTGCAGCAGGTCCGGCGCAACGTGGCCAACCACCTGCCCAACGGAAGCACGTCCACCGGCCTGGCGCGAATTCTGGAAGACCACGAGGAGCAGCTGCTTTTGGCGCGCATCCCGCTGTTCCTGATGGTGTTCCTGGTAACGGGCATCCTGGCCTACTACCTTACCATTACGGCCGGCATGGTCATACGGGCGCGGGCCAGCGAAATCGCCATGCTGAAAAGTCGTGGCGCTACCACGGTGCAGATCGGCATACTGACCCTGGTGGAGGGATTGCTGCTGGCCGGTCCCGCGCTGGTGGCCGGCGCCTTGCTGTCGCCCCTATTGGCCAGGGGATTAGGCGGGCTGGTGTTCGACGCCGAGTCCACGGGCGCGCCGGTGTCGTTATCCTGGCAGGCTTTCGGCATGGGCGCGGCCGGCGCGGCCCTGGCAGTGGTGGTGCTTTCGCTGGCCACCCTGGCCGCCGCCAGCAAGGGCATCGTGGAGTTCCGTCAGGCCGGCGCCAGGCCGGCCCGGACGCCGTTCGTTCATCGCTATTACCTGGACCTGCTGGCGCTGGCGGTCATCGCCTTCCTTTGGTGGCAGATTTCCAACCGGGGCACGGTGCTGACCCGCAGCCTGGGCGGTCGGGAGCTGGAGGTGGATTTCGCCCTGCTATTGGGTCCGGCATTGGGACTGGTCGCGTTGGGACTGCTGGTGATGCGCATTTTCCCGTTGCTCATGGGCCTGTCGGCCCGGGTGGTCGGCCCGGTGGGCCCGGGTTGGCTGGTCCAGGGACTGCGGCGCATCGCCCGGGACCCCATCGCGCCGGGCAGCCTGGTCGCGCTGCTGATGCTGGCCACGGCGCTGGGCGTGGTGGGCAGCGCGTTTTCCGCGACGCTGACCAAGAGCCAGGACGACCGCGTCCGCTACGACGTTGGCGCTGACATACGCATTCAGCACGACGGTGGGCGTATCGCCCGCGCCTTCACCGGCGCGTCCGAGATTCTGCCCGGAGGCGCCGAAGCGATGCGGACCGAAGGCAGCTTGCTCACCGAGGGGTTTGGCTCCCAGCGGGTTTCGGTGCTGGCCGTGGAATCGGACCGCCTGGCCGATGTGGCCTGGTGGCGAGAGGATTTTGGCGACGGCAATACACTGCCGGAATTGATGGCCTTGATCGCTCCGAACCCCGATGCGCCGGAGGGGTTGCCGTTGCCGGAGAACATCACCGGCCTTTCGCTGTGGGCGCGCACCGGCGGGCTTCAGGACCGGCTGGTCGCCGTGTCAGCCAGGCTGCGGGACGGAGCGGGACGTCACTACGACGTCCGCATGGGCGACGTCAGCGGACACGAATGGGAGCGGCTGGAGGGAGACATTGCGCTGCGTTTGGGCCGCACCGGTCGCCGCACCGAGGACGAAGACCGGCCCCGCCTGGACGTGCCTCCGTACACCCTGATCAACCTGCAAATCGTGGGGCGCACCAGCGCCGACCGGCCCGGTGTGTTGTTCATGGACGGCCTGACCGCCCAAACGCCCCAGGGCGATGTGGCGCTCTCGGATCTAGCCTCCGCGGAAGGCTGGAGCGTCATCGAGGACTATGTGCGACCGGGGTTGTATTCGCTGGAGACCAGCCGCAACGTGGCCCGGCCGGGGGCGCAAGGTTCAGTGGTGTTCAGTTGGGCGCCCGGCGGCATTGGAGTACCCGGCCTGCGGCCCGGCGAAAACTCGCCCCCGCTCCCGGCGGTGGTCAGTCCCGAAATCCTGGACGCCACAGGCGCAGAGGTCGGCGATGAAATCAGCTTGGGAATGTCCACCTTCGCGCTGCCCCTGGTGATCACCGGCGTGGCCGAATTCTTCCCCACCGTCGATCCCAGGTCACAGCCCTTCGTAATCGCCGATCTGGGCGAGTTCGTGGACTACGCCAACCGCCACAGCCGCCGGATTTTCGGAGGAGCCAGCGAAGTTTGGTTGGACCGGGAAATACTGCCAGGAGACCTGGACACCGCTTTGGCCGCCGCCGATGACGCCACCGGCCAGATAGCTCAGCTGGGCGTGAACAGCGGGGAGGTCATGGTAGCCGAGGAAGAGGCGGCCTTGCGCGGGAAAGAACCGCTGGCCAACGCCGGTTGGGGTGGACTGTTGGTGATCATGTTCCTGGCCCTCGCCCTGGCCAGCGCCACCGGCATTGCCCTGTATTGCTGGCTGGACACGCGGGAGCGGCAGACCGAGTTCGCCCTGCTGCGCACGCTGGGCAGCAGCCGCGGGCAACTCAACGCCGTGGTGTGGTTCAACCTGGCCGTGGTGGTCGTCGCCGGCGTGGCGGTGGGCACGTGGGCGGGAGCGCAGATCGGCGCCGCCCTGCTGCCAGTGCTGGAAGTGGCCGAGGGCGGTGTCCGCGCCACCCCGCCGCTGACCTTCGAAACCGACTGGCGGATGCTGGCCCTGGCCTACGCCGTCCTGGCCGTGGTGAGCGTGGTGACGGTGATTTGGCTGGCCTTCGTAACCAACCGGCTGGAAGTGCAGCGGGTGCTGCGGGCCGGCGAGGGGGGATAACCAAGCCACTAATGGGTCAAACGGGCAGGATCAATCACGGTGAGCGATACGGGAAAACTCTGGCAGCCGCCCCTGCCGTTGGCGTGAACTATGCCGTCGAATCCGTCGCCGGTTCTGCGTCCGCGCCGCCGTTTTCCAGCAGCCGGATGCGTTCTCGCAGCTCTGTAATGACAGGCTCAAGCTCGGCTCTTATCTCAGCCCGTCCTTCTTCACGGCCTTTTTCAAGGCCCTCTTCACGCTCGATGCGCATACGTTTCCGGGCAAGAACCATAATGATTACCTCCGTGAGGATAGTGGAAATCGCCGCCGGGATTACGGAATCTTCCGCGTAGGCCCGCGAGTTATCGTAAGCCGCCCAAACCACGACCCACAGGGACTCCCCTTCCAGCATTGTACCATTCCATACAGCGGCGGCGAATCTTAACAACGTGAACGTCGCTAAGAAAACCGAAAACTCCACCGCCCACCCCGGGAAAGCCGTGCGTTTTTGGAGATACTCAACGATGGCGGTCAGCATGGAGTCGAACATGGTCGGCGATTATACCAAGCCAGGTTGGGGCGCGCGCCGCCGCTGTGCTAAAATCGCCCGCAAGCATTACCTGTAGAGAGGCAATCTATGACTAACATCGTGCTCTCCAACACCAACTACCAGGTCGTGGGTACGCGGCCCATCCGCCACGATGGGGCCGACAAGGTTACCGGGCGCGCGAAATACGGCGCCGACTTTGACATGAGCGGGCTGCTTTTCGGCAAAGTGCTGAGGAGCCCCCATGCTCACGCCCGCATCAAGTCCATCGACACTTCGGCGGCCGAGGCCGTGCCCGGCGTCCGCGCCGTGGTGACCGGCGCCGACCTGCCCATCGCCGCCAAGGACAACCCGCCCCTGTCGGCCCGCGCCGCCAGCGACAACATCATGGCCGGCGCCAAGGCCCTGTTCCGGGGCCACCCTATCGCCGCCGTGGCCGCCGACTCGGCGCACGTGGCCGAGGAAGCCGTGGCGCTCATCAAAGTGGACTACGAGGTCCTGCGCCCCAGCACCAACGTGCTGGATGCCATGAAGGACGACGCCGAGCTGATCCACGAAGATCTTACCACCACCGAACTTGGCGAGGAGACCGACAAGCACAGCAACGTCTCCAACCGCTTTGTGTACGAGCAGGGTGATGTGGAAAAGGCGTTCGAGGAAGCCGATTTCGTCATTGAACGCGAATTTAACACCCGCACGGTTCACCAGGGATACATCGAACCCCAGAACGCTTCCGCATTCTGGAATGCCGACGGAAACCTGACCGTGTGGACCAGCACCCAGGGGGCATTCGTAGCCCGCGACGCCATGGCCGGCGTACTGGAACTGCCCGTATCCCAGATCAAGGTCGTCCCCATGGAGATCGGCGGCGGGTTTGGCGGCAAGATTCCGATCTACCTGGAGCCCCTTGCCGCGTTGCTTTCAAAGAAGTCCGGCCGTCCCGTCAAGATGCAGATGTCCCGCACCGAGACTTTCGAGGCCACCGGCCCGACCGCCGGCGCGTATGTCAAGATCAAGATGGGCGCCAAGCAGGACGGGACTCTGGTGGCAGCCGACGCGGTCCTCATTTACGAAGCCGGCGCTTTCCCCGGCTCTTCACCGGTTACCGCTGGAGCCCAGTGCGTGTTCGCGCCCTACGACCTGGCCAACCAACGGGTTGAGGGATACGACGTGGTCACCAACAAGCCCCGATCCTTCGCCTACCGCGCCCCCGGCGCCCCAATCTCCGCTTTCGGAGGCGAGCAGGTCGTGGACGAGCTGGCTGCCAAGTGCGGCATGGACCCGCTGGAGTTTCGCCTGAAGAACGCCAGCAAGGAAGGCAGTCGTCGGGTCGATGGTCCCCAGTTCCGCGTGATCGGCAACGTCGAGACCCTTGAGGCCGCCAGGGACACCGACCACTATAAGTCCGAGCTGTCCGGCCCCAACCGCGGTCGCGGCATAGCCAGCGGGTACTGGATGAACATCGGTTTGGCCTCCAGCGCGAGCATCAGCGTTAACGCCGACGGCACCATCGGCCTGGTGGAAGGATCGACGGACATCGGCGGCTCCCGCGCATCCATCGCCATGCAGGCCGCCGAGGTGCTCGGGATCCCGGCCGAAGACGTGCGACCCAGCGTCGCCGACACCGACTCGGTTGGTTACACCTTCCTGACCGGCGGCAGCCGCACCACCTTCGCGACCGGATGGGCCGCTTACGAATGCGCGCAGGAAATCAAGCGCAAGATGATCGACCGCGCCGGCCAAATCTGGGAGAAAGACGCCGACGAGATCGATCTGTCCGACGGCATCTTCCAGCACAACTCCGATGAGGACCTTCAGATGTCCTTCAAGGAACTCGCCTCGCAACTGGCGCGAACCGGCGGGCCAATTTCCGCCCAGGTCAGCGTCAGCCCCGGCGGTGAAGGCGGAGCCTTCGGCACCCACCTGGTGGACGTGGAGGTTGACCCGGACACTGGCAAAGTGGACGTGCTGCGCTACACCGTCGTTCAGGACGCCGGCAAGGCTATTCACCCCAGCTATGTGGAAGGTCAGATGCAGGGCGGCGCCGTCCAGGGCATCGGCTGGGCGCTCAACGAAGAATATTACATGAACGACTCCGGCGACATGGTCAACTCCAGCTTCCTGGACTATCGGATGCCCACCAGCCTGGACCTGCCCATGATCGACACCGTCATCGTGGAAAAGGCCAACCCCGGCCATCCCTACGGCGTGCGCGGCGTCGGCGAAGTGCCCATCGTCCCGCCCATGGCCGCCATCGCCAACGCCATCCACGACGCCATCGGCGTCCGCATGGACAACCTGCCCATGTCCCCCGGCGCCATCCTGGAAGAACTCTGGGAAAAGAACGGCGGCTAGGCTCCCTGACCAAGGCATACTTACTACTGGCGGCGGTGTCCAATCGTCGCCAGCATCATAAAAGGGGCAAATCATGACCACACCGGCAACAACGGAGGTAACATCCGTAACAACAATTGACGAACTGCGCTTGGCAGGTATTGAATCCCGAATTGCCGCGCTGGAAGCCACGATGACCCGTTTCATTGAGGAACAACGGGAATATCGTGAAGAGCAACGGCAACACCGCCGAGAAATCAACGCCCGGTTCGACAAGATTGAAGAAGACCAGCGAGAGCATCGGCGTGAAGTCAATGCCCGGTTCGACAGGCTGGAGACCCGCATGGACAGGTTGGAGACCCGCATCGATCAAGTGGCGTCGAGCATACCTCGTATGCTTTATACGGTAATCGGCATTTTCGGAGCGCTGGCGGTTGCCCTCATAGTATCTAACGTCGTCGGTTAGCCGTTAAGAACCACTGCCACGTAACGAGGTGACAACATCATGGCCCGCGTACCCTTCGCCACCAGAGACAGCATGGACGCCGCCGGACAGGCGGTTTGGGACGAGATCGAATCCTCCCGCGGCGGCGTGCAGCGCAACTACGCCGCCATTCTCAACAACCCCCAGGCCGCGAGCAACTTCGCCCACCTGGGCGGCTACGTCCGCTTTGAGACGCCGCTGCCATCGCGCGTCAAGGCCGTCGCCGTGCTGACGGCGGCGCGTGAAGCCTGTGGGCGCTACGTCTGGACCGTCAACCAGCCGGCCGCTCGCAACGCCGGCCTGGGTGATGCGGAGATCTCTGCCATCCACGAGTACCGCGCGCCCAACGGGCTGTCCGGTGATGACGCCGCCGTGTCCGGTTTCGTCATCGAGCTCTTGCGCCAGCACCGCGTCTCCGATGCCAGCTTTGAAGCCCTCCGCGGCATCATCGGCGACGCCGGTATCGTTGACCTGCTGGTGGTCGTCGCTTACTACCACGGCCTGGCCCACACCCTGCAGGCTCTGGACGTAGAACTGCCCGAAGGCACGGCGGACGCGCTGACTTACTGACCCGGCGCGTCTGCTCCGCACTCTCCAAGGCGAGTAGCCATTGTCCGATTCGGGTGGGTCTTTCCCCGCCATCGCGCACGGCCGCCGAAGCCTGTAGCGCCCCATGCCCCGATGGCGCTGTCGCCTCGACACGCATAGTAAGCATCGCCCACGGCAATAATAGCAGAGAATGATAATTATTATTGCATATATTGACATGGCTGAAACCGTTGGATAGACTACGCCACCGACTTACACGTCGGCGTTGGCGAGATATTTCCAGCGGAATCAGAACGGTTCAGTCGGTTACGGTACGTCAAGTGTCAGGCGCTACTAGCAGTTCCTTCCCAACGCAATGCAGCCAGGAGGTGGTCCGATGAGTTGGTTCAAGATCAGTCGCCAAAGCTCGGTTCCCTTGGTGATCGCTACCTTGCTTTTAGCCCCAATCATCGCGTGCGGCACGGCCGGTGAAACGGAAACGCCGGCCCAGCAGCCTGCCGCCGCCCAACAGCCAGCCGCTCAGCAGTCGGCGCCGGCGCAACCCGCACCCACGGAGCCGTCGGCTGCCGTCCAGTCGGCGCCCGCCCTGTCGGCGCCCGCCCAGGCGGGTTCGGGTTCCGGCCAGACCTCGGGTCAGACTTCCGGCCAAACGGCTTCCGCCGGGGCCGTGCCGACTGCCGTACCCCAGTCCGCTTCCGGGGACGCCGCCATGGCCGCGAAACCCATGGGCACCCTGAACACGGGCCTGAAGGAAACCGGCCCCTTCTTCCTGCACCCCAGCAACTTGGGCAACCCGCAGATTTTCGTCCATGGCACCGCTCCCATCGGCGAAGGGCTGATCCAAAAGGACATCAACCGCGAAGTCAGCGGCTTGCTGGCCAAGTCGTGGGAAGTCTCCGAGGACTTCCTCACCTGGACCTTCGAGCTGAACGAAGGCGTTCAGTTCCACAAGGGATACGGTGAGATGACTTCGGAAGACGTGGTCTGGTCCATGCGCCAATGGGGATTGAGCAAGCACCCCCGCGCCGGACAGCTGGCCAATTTCTGGGAAGAGCGCGCCGGTTCCGAAATCATCGACGACTATACCTTCAAGGTTCACACCGGCGAGCCATTTGTAGAAGTCATCGCCCGTCAGTGGTTTATGACCCCGGGCGGCGGCTCCACCTTCATCGCCAGCAAGAAGCAGACCGACGAGTTGGGCGTGGAAGCCGCCAGTTCACAGATGGCGGCCACCGGCCCCTGGGAAATCGTTGACCACCGCACCGGCGAGTTCTGGAAGATGGCGGCCGTGGAAGACCACTGGCGCCACACTCCGGCCTTCGCCGAGTTCATCATGTGGGAAATCCCCGAAGAAGCCTCCCGCCTGGCCGGTTTCCAGACCGGAAAACTGGACACCTTCCTGATGGCTTTCGACACCATCCCCGCCGTCCTGAATGTGGAAGGCGCGCAGCTGATGAAGGTGCCCAACGCCATCGAGATGGGACTGCGCATCTATGGCAACTGGTATCCCATTGAGGGCGTGGAAACCCGGCCGGGCTACGACCCCGAACTGCCCTGGGTTTCCCCCACCGACGATTTCACCTCTCCGGAATGGGAGCCGGCCCGCAAGGTTCGCCTGGCCCTGATTACCGCCATCGACCGTCAGGGGCTGGTTGACACCATTTTGTCGGGCCACGGCCATATCAAGACTTCCATGAGAAACTACTCCGGCTTCGAGCATTACCTGGACGGCCGCGATTGGGAGTTCAACCCGGAACGCGCCAAAGATCTGCTGGCGGAAGCCGGCTACCCGGACGGGTTCAGCATCACGCTGACGCCGTCGCTGCGCGGCGCGCCGGCCGAGGTCGAGGGCTGCGAGGCCATTGCCCAGATGTGGCACGACATCGGGTTGGAAGTGGACTTCCAGCGCGTGCCCTACACCACGCTGCGGCCCCAACTGGTGGGACGCACCTACCAGGGCGCCACCTGCCACGCCGGCACACCGCCGCCGACGCCCTCCACCGGATACGGCAGCTACATCAGCGCCAACCCCTTCAACCGCGGCCTGGAGCACCAGTGGTCTGAGGACAGGATGATAGCGGCCCAGCAGGCCGTTGACCCGGCGGAGCGCGAAGCTTTGGAACGGGAAATTGGACAGTGGCTGTTCGACCACGTGCTGACCGACATCAATTACTACACCATTGACGCCATCTGGCCCGTCGGCCCTCGCATCGAGCCTTGGACCGAATACGTCCGCACCACCGATGTCCGCCAGATCAATGGTTACGAGTACATCCGCCCTCGTCAGTGACGGTAACGGTATCCAAAATCCATCAACAAACTTGAGGTGAACATGCCGCGTTTTCCCGGAATTCCCACCACTATCAGCCTGCTGGCGCTGCCATTGCTGTTGGCGCTGGTGGTTGCCTGCGGCGGCGCGTCCCCCACGGAGGCGCCGACAACCGAGCAATCGCAACCGGCGGCCGCACAACAGTCGTCCGGACAGCCGGCGGCCGCGCAACAGCAGCCCCCCGCCCAGCAACCGGCCAGCCAGCAGCAAGCCTCCGGACAACAGCCGTCCGGCCAACAACCGGCGGCCCCGCGGGCGCAAGCTACCCCCAAACCGGGAGACCCTACTAGAGTACCCATTGCCACCGCTGCCCCCACTCCCGAGGCGGCCATGCCGGAGGTTATGGAGAAACCCGAGGGGACCCTCAACGTCGGGCAAAAAGAGCTGGGCCCGTTCATGGGTCACCCCGCCCTGACCGGCAACCCGCAGATTTTCCTCCTGCAAACCGCGCCCATCGGCGAATCACTGTTGACGGTTTCCAGCGAGCTCAGGCCCGTGGGTATGCTGGCCAGAGAGTGGGAAGTGTCTGAGGACGGTTCCACCTGGACGTTCCGCCTGCACGAGGGCGTCATGTTCCACAAGGGATATGGCGAGATGACCGCCGAGGACATCATCTGGAGTATGCGCGCCTTTGGAGCCGAGGGTTCCAAGCACCCCCGGGCCTCCAATATGCGCGGTATCTGGGAGAACCCGGAGGGGCACGCCAAGGCCATTGACGATTACACCGTTGAGGTCAATACCGGCGAACCCTGGTCGGAGGTTCCGGTCAACGAGATCCTCACCAGCGCCGGCGGCGGCGGAACCTGGATCGTCAGCAAGAAACAGCACGACGAACTGGGCGCCGAAGAAGCCAACGACAAGATTGCCGGCACCGGCTCCTGGGACTTGGCGGACTACCGCACCGGCGAGTTCTGGCGCATGGAGGCCGTGGCAGACCACTGGCGCAAGACCCCCCACTTCGCCGAGATGATCTTCCGCGAGATTCCCGAGGAGTCTTCCCGTCTCGCGGGGTTCCAGACCGGCAACTTGGATACCACCATCGTCGCCTTTGACTCCCTCTCTCTCATCGAAGAGGTGGAAGGCGCGGAAATCATGCGCATCCCCGGCGGCGGCGAGGCGGCCCTGACCTTCTACGGCCAGTACTACGTCGGCATCGGAACCGATGACCAGCAGCCGGGCTACGATCCCGAACTGCCCTGGGTGTCATCCAACCCCGACATCACTTCCCAAGAGTGGATAAACGCCGCCAAGGTGCGCACCGCGCTGTCCATCGCCATTGACCGGCAGGGCATTGTAGATACCCTGCTCCAGGGCTACGGTTACCCGGCGGTGCTGTGGGACTTCGGTCGCTACGAAGACAGCTGGCTGCCCCAGGAACTGCGCTGGGAATTCAACCCGGAGAAAGCCAAGCAGTTGATCTCCGAGGCCGGCTACCCGGACGGGTTCAGCATCACCCTGACCCCGGCCCGCCGCGGCGCCCCGGTGGAAGTGGAAGCGTGTGAAGCTATCGCCACCATGTGGGGCGACATCGGCGTGGACGTGAAGTTCCAGGTGCTGCCCTACGCCACGCTGCGTCCCAGCCTGATTGCCCGCAACTACCAGGGCTCCACCTGCCACGCCGGCGGCATCCGGCTGGAGCCGGGACAGGGCTTTTCCGGTATGCTGTCCAAGCGAGATCATCAGGCCGTCTGGAACCGGGGCGTCGAGCATCCCTGGCTTGACGAGAAAGTGGCCCAGCACATGGGCGAAGTGAATACCGAAAAGCGTCGGGAACTGGCCATCGAGATCGCTACCTTCATGTTTGAGAACGCCATCACCGGCGTCGGCCTGTACAACTTCGATGCTTTGTGGCCGGTGGGTCCCAATATCCAGCCGTGGGTTGAGGGCGTGCGCTACCGCGACCTGCGGAATATCAACGGCTACGAGTACATTCGACCCCGAGGTTAGCCTCGAGGCAAGCGGGTTGAGCCGGCGACGTTGATCAATATGGTGTTGCGCAAGCCTGGAATCTCGGTTGCGTTGCGGACGCTGTTCGGGTTGCCGCTGGCGGGAGTGCTGGGGGTTATCGGGATGGCGATTGCATCGGCCATGGCGGTATTCTTCGGAGTGTCCGGCCTGAACACCCTGCTCACCCTGCTGATGATCGGCGCCGGGATCGGCGCCGGGATTGGGGCGGGGGCGATGATGCTGAGGATCGACGCCATCCCCCATTGGACGATTTTGCTGGCCGTGGGCCTGGTCTTGTCGGTATTGAGCGCCGGCGGCGGCTGGGCGGGTTTCCAGGTCGGAGACTGGATCTCCGAGATCGAGGACGCCAACTGCGTGGGGGTGTGCGGATACTTTCTCAAGCCAAGAACGTACATCGTCCTGGGCGCGGCGCTGGCGCCGAACTGTATCGCGCTGCTGTTCAACATCGGTTACGAGGGAGGGTTCGGACGGTGGGTTTCGTCCAAACCCCGGGTCGCCAGCCCCGCGGGGGAGGCTCAGCGTCGCTGACCGCCGCCACCGTGGGACCGGAAAACGCCTTTGCGAGGGAGTGAAATATGCAGCGGTATCTGTTGCGACGCATCCTGCTCGCGCTGCTGACGTTGCTCGCCGTTTCGCTCATCATCTTCGTGATGAGCCGGGCGGCGGGTGACCCCAGGCATATCTATCTGGACGACTATTCCACCCAGGAAGACTGGGACCGGCTCACCGAGACCCTCGGGTTGGACAAGCCCTATTACCATCAGTACGGGATCTTCCTGGGCAGCGCGCTCAAGGGCGATTTTGGCGAGTCCATCAAAGAGGGCCGCCCCTCCATGGAGGTGATAATCGAGCGGATCCCGGCCACACTGCAATTGGGGCTGGCCGCCTTCATCTTCTCCGTCGTGGTGGGCGTGCCCTTGGGCATCCTGTCGGCGGTGAAACGAGGCAGTGTGCTTGACATGATGGGGAAAGTGGTAGCCCTGGTGGGGCAGTCGGCGCCCGTCTTCTGGTTGGGGCTGATGCTGGTGTTCCTGTTTGCGGTGCGGTTGGAGTGGCTGCCACCTTACGGTCGTCAGGAGATTTCCAGCATCGTTCTGCCCGCCGTGGCGTTGGGCTGGTTTTACGCGGCGGCCAACCTGCGGCTGCTGCGGTCCGCCATGTTGAACGTGATGGACTCCGAGTACGTCAAGCTGGCTCGGGCCAAGGGGGTATCCAACAACGTCGTGATCTGGAAACATTCCTTGCGCAACGCCTTGATCCCGGTGTTGACCTTCGCGGGCGTCACTTTGGGCAGCCTGGTAACCGGCTCGTTGGTGGTCGAAACCGTTTTCGCCTGGCCCGGGCTGGGGCAATTGGCCATCCAGGCGCTGGCCGGCAACGACTATCCGCTGCTGCAAGCCGTCGTGATAATATTCACGTTGATGTACGTTACGGCGGCCTTGCTGGTGGACATAATGTACGCCTACATTGATCCAAGGATCAGGTACGCATAGGGGAGGAGCGCATCGTGGCAGCAGAAGCAACTCTGGTCGTACAGCCGGCGCCGGTGCCGGTTCGCATCGCCAGGAAAGCCTGGCAGTTGCGGCGTTGGCCGCTCATTCCCATGCTCATTCTGACGATTTTCGTCCTCACCGGAATCTTCGCCCCGCTCATCGCGCCCCACGACCCCGAGCGCGGCGGTCTGCGCGAGCGCAACCTCCCGCCGGCGTGGGAAGAAGGCGGCAGCAACAAATTCCTCCTGGGAACCGACCACCTGGGCCGCGATATGCTGAGCCGGGTCATATTCGGCGCCCGCATTTCATTGGTCGTCGCCGCCGTAACCCTGGGCGTGGGCATGGGGATCGGTGTAGTCAGCGGTCTCGCCGCGGGCTGGTATGGCGGCTGGATCGACGAGCTGCTGATGCGGGTGGTGGACATCAAGCTGGCCATACCAACCATTTTGCTGGCTCTGGTGCTGGTATTAGCCCTCGGCCAGTCTTTCATGATCATCGTGGCCGTTCTGGCCATTGCCGTGTGGCCCCGTTTTGCGAGAAACGTGCGCGGCGAAGTGCTGCAACTTAAAACCATGGACTTCGTCGCCCTGGCCAAGGTTGCCGGAGCGTCCACCCCGCGCATCCTGTTCATCCACATCTTCCCCGGCGTGATTAACACCCTGATTGTGCTGGCGACGTTGGAAGTGGGCATCGTCATCCTGTTGGAATCCACGCTCAGCTTCCTGGGCGCGGGAGTTCCTCCGCCTACGCCCGCGTGGGGATCGATGGTGTCCGATGGCCGGGACCGTCTGGCCGTGGCCTGGTGGATTTCCACAATGCCCGGGTTGGCTATAATGATGACGGTGCTGTCGATGAACTTGTTTGGCGACTGGCTGAGGGATCGGCTCGATCCCAGGCTCAGGCAACTGAACTAGCAGCGCGGGGCCGCAATCACCGAGAACCAACGCTCTCCTGAGCTGGGAAGTGAACTGAAGCATGAGTACCAATACGGCTGTCAATGGAAACCCTGTGGTATTGCAGGTAGATGGGCTGAAAACCTACTTTGAAACCCGCTGGGGTACGGTCAAGGCGGTTGACGGCGTGAGTTTTGACCTCAGGAAAGGCGAAACGCTGGGCATCGTCGGCGAGTCCGGGTCCGGCAAATCGGTGACCATGCTGTCACTGATGCGGTTGATCCCCAGCCCGCCGGGGCAAATCGTGGACGGCAGAATACTCCTGGAAGGCCAGGACCTGGTGCAGCTGTCCGATAAAGAGATGAGCGCCGTCCGGGGAAGCCAGATCGCGCTCATCATCCAGGACCCGATGACGTCCCTGAATCCGGTCTTTTCCATTGGCAACCAGGTGGGCGAAGCCATCAAGATTCACCAGGACATTCCCAAACGCACGGTAGTGCAGCAGGTGCTGGACGTCCTGCGGAAAGTCAACATACCGGCGGCGGAAACCCGGGTGCGCGACTATCCGCACCAAATGAGCGGCGGTATGCGTCAACGTGTGGTGGGAGCCATCGGCATATCCTGCGAGCCAATGGTGCTGATCGCCGACGAACCGACCACGTCGCTGGACGTTACGATCCAGGCCCAGTACCTGAAGCTCCTGAAGGAACTTCAGGAAGCGTCGGACATCGCGCTGATCTTCATCACTCACGACTTCGGTATCGTCGCCAAGATGTGCGACCGCGTGGCGGTGATGTATGCCGGACGCATCGTTGAGATGGGCGACGTTCGGGACATATTCAACAACCCGTCCCATCCCTATACGGAAGCGCTGTTGTCCTCGGTGCCGAAACTGGAGGAGGACGTGGAGCGGCTGTACTCCATTGAGGGCCAGCCGCCCACCCTCCACGACCTGCCGCCCGGCTGCCCCTTCGCACCCCGGTGTCAGTACGCGATGGACAAGTGCTCTCAAGTCTATCCGTCCGAGTTCAGCGTAACGGATAGCCACTACGCGGCTTGCTGGAGGCTCGAATGACCACCACTACTCTGGACGCCAGGCCGATGGCAGATACCGGAAACGAGGTGCTGCTGGAGGCGGAGGGCCTGAAAAAATACTTCCCGGTCACCAAGGGCCTGCTGGTTTCTAAAGTGACCGGCTGGATCAAAGCGGTGGACGGCATATCGTTTCAGATCCGAGCCGGTGAAACCCTCGGCATCGTGGGCGAGTCCGGATGCGGCAAGAGCACCACGGCGAAAATGCTCCTGCAACTGGAAGAACCCACCGAAGGAACCATCCGGTATCAGGGGAAGGAAATTCACAACGCCACCGCGGACGAGCGCCGGTCGTACCGGAGTTCGGTACAAGCCGTTTTCCAAGATCCCTGGAGCTCGTTGAACCCCAGGATGCGCGTGCGCGACCTCATCGCCGAACCCATGGTCATCAACCTCAACCTCAGCCGGCGGGAGATGCAGGACCGGGTCTCCAAGCTGCTCGGAGACGTGGGGTTGAGCAGTTATCACGCAAATCTTTATCCACATGAGTTCAGTGGCGGACAGCGGCAACGACTGGCGATTGCCCGCGCCTTGTCCGTGGAGCCGCGCGTCATAGTGCTCGACGAACCCGTGTCCGCTCTGGACGTCTCGATCCGCGCCCAGATCATGAACCTGCTGAAAGACCTCCAGCAGGAATACAACGTGAGCTACCTGCTGATCGCTCACCACTTGGCGACGGTCCGCTATATGTGCGATTGGGTGGCCGTGATGTACCTGGGACAGATTGTCGAGTTCGGGCCGACCAAACAGCTGTTTGACAACGCATCGCATCCTTACACCAAGGCGCTGATGAACGCGGCTCTGCCCTCGCACCCGGACATCGAGCAGGAAGAAATGATCCTGACCGGCGAGGTGCCTTCGCCGTTGAACCCGCCGGAAGGGTGCCGTTTCCATCCCCGATGTCCCTTCGTGATCGAACCGTGTTCAACCGTGATTCCCCCGGTAAGGGAGATGGCGCCCGGGCACGTCGTTTCATGCCACCTGTACTGAACCCTTTTCCGGGTAAGTGTCGAAAGGCCGCCGCCGTTCCGCCGGGGAATGCCCGATGGGACCGTAGAGGAGATCTACGGCGGCGGTCATAGCGTCGGCATCGGCGTTGCAGCGGTTGACGACAATGCCCTTTTCCAGCGACGCCACCGGAACGCCATCGCGGAACACCACCCGGTTCCCCGGCTGAGACGGAACCCGCTCGCCGGGCGTGACAATGCCGACCAGGTTCAGCGGATCGCAAGCGGAAACGACTTCCAGGGCGCCGGCGGCCGGGGCGCGGTGGGCTTCCCGCAGGGCTGTTACGGCGTCGGGCAGCGCGAACTGCTCGCCGACGAAACCGGATACGAACCGGCCGCCCCGAATCTCTCCCCTGGCCTCCAGGCGGCGATAAATCCGCGCCAAATCCCGCCAGCGGGGCAGAATCCTTTCCCGCGCCATCAACTCCGGGAAAACCACGCCGTACCGGTGCAGCAGCTGCATGGCTTTGGCTTCCAGGGGATCTTCCACCGGGTCAAGGCGCTCCAGCAGGGACCACCGTCCGGCGCTGATCTGCCGCTGCGCGCGCGAGCGTTGGGACGCCGGGAGTTGGTTGCCGCCGGGTTGGGTGCAGGGGGAACCGGATCCGCGGCTGCCGTTGCTGCGGGGGCGTTTCCGGTCGGCCCGGCCCCGGTGTTTTTTCCCCTCAATGCGGGCGCGGAGGGGGATAACGCTGTCGCATGTTACCAGGCCGTTGGCCGCCAGCGTCCACAGGGCCTCCTCCACGTCCGACGGCAGGCGTCGGGTGTGGGCAATCAAGTCGCTCTGGAAGCACGCGCCCCGGTCGGACAGGACTTGCAGTATCTCCGCCGTCGCTCCCTTCAGGCCGTCAACGCTCTCGGGAGCCGTGTCCAACAGCCAACCCAACGACTCCCGGAGGCACAGCGTAATGCCCGAATTGCGGGTCAACGGAGCGGCCCGCGTACCGGCGCCGTTGCCTGACGCAACGCTGTTCCCGCGGGCCAAACGCCCCCAAACGACCTCTCCGCCGGTGCATAGACGATCCAGCAGATCCGGATCGTAGTCCGAGACGCGGCGCGGCAGCAACTCCGATTCCCACGCCGCGGCGGCAACCTCGAACCCCTGGAGCGTGTCGATGACATCCAGCAGGCCGCCCTCGCCGGCCGCTTGCCAGCCGTTGGCCGAATTCTGCCACCGAAACAGGAAGCGCATGAAGGACGCTTGCGGAACCGGCTCGATCTCCCGCCGCAGCCGGCCCACCGTGGCCCGGTGGATGCGCGCCAGAATCCGCCGGTCGCAGAACTCCTCTTCGGCCACGCCGGAGCGAAAACTGCCCCGCAGTATCAGCCCCTCGTTTTCCAGTCCGGCCACAGCAGTATCGACGTCGGATACGGATAGGCCGAGCAGCCCGGCCATCTCGCCGGCGGTGAAGGGGCCGGAGGACTCGGCCCAACCCCGCACCATGTGGAGTACCGCATCCTCTCGCTCAATTTCATCCCCACCACGTCCACCGGCCGGTGGCAGCAGGCTGCCCTTTCCTTCCAGCGCGGCATCCGGGTAGGCAGCGGCGGCGAGTCCGGCGTGTTCGGCGGCCAGCCACAGCGTCGCATCATCCCGTAGGATTATGCGTAATGCCCTTCCCCCTTGGGCCAGGTTTTCCAGCCATCCGCGGACCATCTCACGCGAGGCTGTCTCGGTGCGCAACGTCAGCTCATCCGGCGGAGCCACGCCCAGAGTCAGCAGGGCGTCGTGAAGCTCATCGGCGTCGCGGATGGCCGGCCATGCGTAGGCCGTCTCTTCCCGGATAGCATCCTGGTCCAGCGCCGACAGGTCGCGGGCGTCCTCCGGCAGGGCGCGGCGCAGGGACACGGCCCGGGCTCGCCGCTCCTCCAACGGCGCGTCGTCCAGGAAGGCATAGGGCATGGCGTTGAGAATCTGGTGCGCGAACACCGACGGCTGCACCGTGTCTTTAGCGAACACCTCTATCTCGCCGGAACGGATGGACGCCAGCACGTTCTTCAGCCCTTCCAGGCTCATCGCCTCGGTGAGGCAGTCGCGGGTGGTCTCGAACACCAGCGGGTGGTCCGGCGGCTCGATGTCCCCCGGCATAGCGTTGTCCTGGCACTGCACCTGCGCCGGGAACACGGCGGCCAGCAGGTCGTCGGAGCGCATTCTTTGCAGCGGCGCCGGCACCTTCTTGCCGCCGCTGTACCGCAGCAGGGCCAGAAAACGCGAAGCGTTCCAACGCCAGCGCGTTCCGAACAGCGGAGTCTGGAACACCGCTTGCGTCAGAACTTCTTCCACCGTGTTGGGCGAAAGATAGTTGAACACGTCGCCCACGGGAAAGGCCATGCTGGGGCCCAGGGAAAAGTTCAAGCCGTCGTCGGTGGCCGTGGCCTGGAGCTCGAAGTCAAAGGCGCGGCAGATGCGCTTCCGCAGGGCCATGCCCCAGGCCCGGTTGATGGCCGCGCCGAAGGGAGCGTGAATCACCAGTTGCATCCCGCCGCTCTCGTCAAAAAACCGCTCGGCCACCACCCGCCCGGCGGTGGGGACCACACCCAGCACCCGTTTTCCTTCTATCAGATAAGCCACCAACTGCCGGGCAACCTCCGCTGATACTCCGGCTTCGGACGCCAGCCACGCCTCGGCGTTCTGCGGATTGTCCAAAAGCCGGTCAATGCCCTCCCGCAGTTGCGAAATCTCGTCGGAGAGTTCCCAGGTGCGGCCGGGGGCTTCGCCCAGCCAGAAGGGAATGGTGGGCAAATTGCCCTGGGCGTCTTCGACCCGAACCCGCCCGCTTTCCACCCGGCGGATTTTCCAGGGCGTGTTGCCCAGCAGGAAAACGTCGCCGGCCATGCTCTCAATGGCGAAGTCCTCGTTGACGGTGCCGACGAAAGTCCCTTCCGGGTCGGCCACCACGTCGTAATCGGCGTTGTCGGGAATGGCCCCGCCGCTGGTCAGGGCGGCGAGGCGGGCGCCCCGGCGTCCTTTCACCTTGTGGTTGATGCCGTCCCGGTGCAGGTGAGCGCCGTTCCGTCCCAGCCGAGGGGCAAATCCCTGGGAAAGCGACTCCACCACCTGGTCGAACCTGTCTCGCGGCAAATCCCGGTAGGGGTAAGCCCGCCGGCACAGCTCGAACAGCGCATCCTCATCCCAGTCTTCCGCGGCGCAGGCGGCCACCATCTGCTGGGCCATCACGTCCAGCGGCCACGACGGAATTACGAAGGTGTCCAAATTGCCGCGCCGCAGCGCCCGGGACAGCGCGGCGCATTCCAGCATTTCGTCCCTGGTCAGCGGGAACAGCTTGCCCTTCGGCACGCCGCCAACGGTGTGTCCTGACCGTCCCACCCGCTGCACCAGCAATCCGATGGAGCGGGGCGAACCAATCTGGCAGACCAGGTCGATCTCGCCGATGTCGATGCCAAGTTCCAGCGAGGCGGTGGCGACGCATACCTTGACCTGCCCGTTCTTCAGCTTCTGCTCGGCGTCCCACCGCCGTTCCCGGGACAGGCTGCCGTGGTGGGCGACCACCGCCTCCTCGCCCAGGCGCGCCGAAAGCTGGTGCGCTACCCGTTCCACCAGCCGCCGGGTGTTGACGAACACCAGCGTGATGGCGTGGGTCTCGGTCAGACCGGCAATGGCGTCCAGGGTTTCGCCCCAGATTTCATGCGTGGCGATGGGGCCGAGTTCCTGCTCCGGCAGCGCCACGGACAGGTCAACCTTGCGGCGCCGGCCCGTGTCCACGACCACGCAATCGGGATTCCCCTCGGCGTCGATGTGCCGGTTGCCCACCAGGAAACGGGCCATTTCGGACAATGGCCGCTGGGTGGCGGACAAGCCGATGCGGGTTACCGGTTCCTCGGATAGCTGGCACAGACGCTCCGCCGACAGGGCCAGGTGCGCGCCGCGCTTGTCGTCGGCCACGGCGTGAATCTCGTCCAGGATGAGCGTCCGAACGTGTTTCAGTCCGCGCCGCCCGCTGTCCGAGGTCAGCAGGATGTACAGCGACTCCGGGGTAGTGATGAGGATGTGCGGCGGTCGCTTGGCCAGCTTCTGCCGTTCCGACGCCGGGGTGTCGCCGGTGCGCACCGCCGTGGTGATCTGCGGTATCGGCGTTCCGGTCTCCTCGGCCAGGGCGGCGATCTCTGCCAATGGGGTTGCCAGGTTTTTCTGGATGTCGTTGGACAGGGCTTTCAGCGGCGAAACATAGACTACCTGCGTGGCGTCGGGCAGCCCGGTCTCCATCCCTTGCCGCACCAGTTGATCGATGCAGGTCAGGAAGGCGGTCAGGGTCTTGCCCGATCCGGTGGGAGCGGCGATGAGGGTGTGCCGCCCCTGGGCAATGGCCGGCCACCCGGCAGCCTGTGCCTCCGTAGGAGCGTCGAACCGGCTGCGGAACCAGCGTTGAATGATGGGATGAAACGCGGAGAGCGGCATGGCTGGAATTTTAACACAGCGCCGCGGGAGCGCATCCCCTCCGGCGTCACTAGCGGTGGGGAATCGACCCGCCGTACCGCGTCATGAAGCCCCTGATAGCGCGGAAATACTCCCGGAAGCCCACGTACATCAGGTCGTTATGCCCTGCCCCCGGAATGATTTCCAGGTGCTTGTTGGGGGTTTCCAGCTTGTTGAACATATCTACCGCTTCGGCCAGCGGCGCCGATTCATCCCACTGACCGTGGATCACCAGCGCGGGAATGTCGATGGCATAGAACTTGGCCTGGTAGTTGTCCTCCAGGGCCTGCGCCACCGTCGGCTCCAGTCCCTCGGCGATCCGTCCCAGGTTGGGCCGCCCGCTCTCGATGATGACGCCGTTGATCCGGTCTCCGGCGGTAATGGCAAGTTCCCCGGCGGAGTGACGACCCATGGAGCGTCCCATGACGTACAGCGGTCCCGTGAACCGCAACACCTGCATCGTCTCCTGGAGCCAGTCCAGCGCCGCGTGGGCGTCCGACAGTATGGCGCTGAAACTTGGCGATCCACTGGACGCGCCGAAGCCCCGGTAGTCGGCGACAAAAAAGTTCGCGCCGATTCCATTGTAATGCGGCGCGATCTCGTCGTAGCGGGCAACATTCTCGCCGCCGCCGTAGAAAAACAGCACGGTGGGGTTTTCTCGCCCCACCGCGAAAAACCGGGACGATAGCGTGGTTCCATCGGCCACGGTAATCCCGTAGTCCACCGCCCCCGGCGGCGTATCGGTCCACCCTCGCAATGGATGAAACGAGCGAGCCGACGTCTCGGGGTTGTCCAGCACGGAGTAGTCAACGGCAGTCATAACGGTCCTCCCGGCGGTGGTGGCCTATATTATGAGGAATGTCAGAAGCAGGATTACCAGGATTTGACGGATTACCAGGATTAAGATCGTTCGACGGCAGGGGATCATCCAATCCGGTAAATCCTGCTTCTGACAATCTACAAGACCTCGGCCGCTATGGAGATGGCGTTCAGCGCCGCCGGATAGCCCGCGTATCCTCCGGTCTGGATCAGCGCCTCCACCATCTCTTCCTTGGAGAGGCCCACCCGAGGCCCGGCGCGCAGGAGGTTCCGCAACTGGCCATCGGCCCGCAACGCCGTGAGCGCAGCCGTTGCGCACACTACCCGGGATTTCAGGTCCAGACCGGGGCGGAAGAAGATTTCCCCAAACCCGTACTGGTAGGTAAGTACCCGCAGGTCCGGCGCCAAGTCTTCCAACGCGCTGGCGTAACCCTGCTGTCCCTCGGCCCCGAAGAGCTGTTCACGAAGCTGGCGTCCTCGCGCTTCCATCTCCTCCAGGCTGACCTCAGGCACTTCCGTCTGCGGCGCCTCGATTCCCCGCTCCCGGAAAGCCTCATGTACCACTTCCAGGGAGTTCACCGCCGAGGGGAACCCGGCGTAGAGAGAGCAATGGATTGGCACTTCCTGGATCTCCTCCGGGCTCAATCCCAGGTTCAGCGCGCTATGTACATAGGTCTGAAACTGCGCAAGGCGCTGGAGCGAGGTCAGGACGGACAGGGTCGCCAGCATCCGGTAGCGGATGTCCAGGCCGGGACGGGCCCACACCGCGCCGAAGATAGCCTCCCCGGTGTAGTTTCTCAGGCCCGGAATGCTGGCCGTCGCCCGGGGCCTCTCCCGCGCCGGGTAGGCGCCGTGTTGCAGGCGTTCCCGTATCTCATTGCCCTTGCGCCTGAGTTCTTCACGATTGTTCATTGCATATCTCCAGTTAGCGTTTGCCGCCAGTAATGGCGGCATTGCTGCCGCCGTAACGCTTATGGATACCCAATCCAAAGAGGGTTTAGGGCTTACCGAGAAGACGGTGCCGAGGGGCGGATTTGAATATACCCGCTCGTGGGGTGCTGTCAAGTGTGCGATCCCTACTCAAATCCGCGGTGGCGAGCTGTCCGGTATCCTCCGGTTCTGTCAATTTGGTCGGCATTTGGTCGGCAATCACGCGGCTACGGTATCAATAGCCTCGTCGCCACCGATCAAGTCCTCCGAACCATCCTGGGACTCCGCCATGGTCCGGGCAAAATCGTCCGCCGCCTGATGCTGCCAGCCGGGCAGGGCGCGGGCGTAGATCCTCATGGTGATGGTCGGGTTGGAGTGCCCCAGTCGCTCTGACACCACTGCCGGATTGGTTCCCTGCTCAACGGTGACCGAGCCGTGGCAATGGCGGATGTTGTGGGGTTTCCCTTCCGGATGACCGACCTTCTTGCCCAGGCTATGCACCCTTCGGGTCATTTTCATGGGATTGAGCCATTGGCCCAACGGGTCCGCAAACACGATGCCGTTGTCAGCGTACGCGTCGCCCAACTCAGCTTTCTCAAGGTCCTGGCGTTCCTTGTGCCGGCGCGACACCGCCACGATGCTGGCGTCGAGGTTCACGGTCCGGTTTCCGCGAACGGTTTTGGGTTTTGAAAGATGCAGCCCGATGGAACGTCGGCCCAGAGACGACGTGATGTGGATTTCAGCTTTTTCCAGATCCACCGCGTCCCAGCGCAGGGCCAGTAGTTCCCCCCGGCGTATCCCAGTGTACACCAGCAGGTACAGCGCGGGATACAGCCAGTCGTCCAGCTGTTTGGCCAGTTCCAGCATCTGGGTGACGGCATTCATGGGCGGCGGCTGGACCTCCCGGTCCGGTTCGGAAGGCGGCTTGACTGCCGAGACGGGATTTCTCAGGATCAGTTCCAGGCTCAGGGCGTGTTTGATGGCTCCGGAAAGCACGGTGCGCACCAGGTTGACGCCCCTGGGGTCCGTCCCGTTGTCCAGCAGGCCGGTCTGCAAGGTCTGAACGTGGGTCGGGCTGAGCCGCTTCAATTCGATGTGGCCAATTGCCGGAATCAGGTGGTTTTTGACGATGCCGCGATAGCGGTCCTAGGTGGCCAGGCCGAGATGCCCCTCGACGCAATCCGCCAACCACCGTTGGAACCAATCGCGCATCATGATGCGTTCGGTGGACGGTACGATGCCGCCATCCAGCTCGGTGAGCAATTCACGCAACCGCTGTTGGGCCTGCTTCTTGGTTCCTTTCACCGAGACGAAGCGCCGGATGCGTTTGCCGCGCTCGTCGCGTCCGAGGTCAATGGTGATTTCCCAGCTGTTGGCGCTGCGCTGTCTGATGCTTCCTGTCATAGCGTGTTCACCGTCGATTTTCGTGGAGATTGGTTACGTCGCAGTTCCCACAGAGCGCCACGGCAATTCATTTTATTCGTAAGCCGAACCTCAGGCACTCTCGCCGCCGAAATCGGCATCTACGGCAAACTTACAGCGTCGCTTGGTGGACCGGCCTGCTGACTGGAGTTTGTTAACATAATCGTATCATGCAGTGGCTAAGGCGTGCTCTGGGTAGCATCGTCAACACACGCCAGCGTTGAGTGAACCCAGGCAAGGACCAAACCTCATTGCGCGTGTGGGCAGGGTCCGCCATTGCGAGGAATTTGGGTGGTCGAGCGACGCTACTCGCCGGTTGAGGCAAAAGATGAGCGGTATCGTCCCGTCGGCGATGAGGGCAGTGCCTGCGTCGCTGGGTCCGGTGCAAGATGGAGGATATTGGAAACTCTCGGACGCTGGATTCGGACGGATAGCATGGGCGGCGCATGATCGGTAGACGAACTGCGCCGCTGCGATGCTTGCGTTCCGGGTGTGCCGACCAGGGGACGGCTGTGAAGGCTTCGTAGTGTGCCGCCCTGACTCCCGCCGTCCCCGCCGTCAAGAGCGTCCGCCGCCGTTGGTCACCGGAGGGTTCACTATCCCAGCGGAGGATTCGCCCGCCCTACGGACTGGCGTCATCATTTTTCTGAGCGCTAGGGGTTTCCGTCTGCCTTGACCTCCTGTTGCTCTGCAACGGCATTACGGACTTCCGGTAGAGGGTCTTCCTTGGCTATTTCCAGCCATTTGGCAACAACGGAGTGTTGCGTCCCGTCCTTTGCCATGGCTTCCGCCAGTTGTGCGCAGAAAAGCCGTTGCAAGGGAACTTCGTCTGGGGCGTCGTGCTTACGGTCGTAGCGGAGCTCCTCAACGAGGTAGTTGAGTCCGTCTTGCGCTAACTGTCGGATGATTTCCTTGTGAATTTGACTTCCGTTTGCGAATATCCACCGTGCTGTGGCAAGGGCACCCGGTAGTACCGGACTCCTGCGCGAAGCGATGGAAATTCCGATCTCTCGCACCAAGTCGTCTGGCGGACTAAGTATGCAAGATTCAGCATCCAGCGTTGCCTCAATCCACAGACGCACTCCCTCTACGGCGTCGGTCGCCAAGTCTTTTTCGTTGGATGTCATTCCAACCCGCAGTGCCGTAGCAACTTCACCCAACCGCTTAGGTGTGGCTCTGACCACGCTCGCGGCTAACTTGAGCGCTGGCACTTGTTTTGGTTCAAATCCTGCATTTTTGCGTAGAGTTTTTCGCCTGCTTCTTGGGATAGTCCTATTTCTCCGACGATTGCAGGGAGTACTTGGGGCACCTCTTGGGTGCGCGCCTTGTGAAGGCTGCCTACCTGTAGCAGGAAAAGTGGATGATCAGGCGCAGCAATATCCGGAATGACCGCGTCAGTCCAGATCTCGATCATTTTCTGGAGGTTTGACTTTTCTGGGTCCAGTAGCTCCAGCCGCTGCCCGCGGCTTCGAAGGCTTACCATTGCCGCTCCGACCTGCCAAAGGATGCTGTCCACATCTTGGCTGGACTTTGTACAAAAACTAGAAAAATGAAAGCGGCAGGGTAAGCTGGTTTGACCCCACAACTCACCGTAGGTCAATTCGTGCTCACCCTGCCCGATGCCATTGTAACTGTTCTCTTTCCCTTCGCCATGCTGTTCCAAAACCGAACCTGGCAAAAGGCTCAGGTCCTATTGGTCGGCGCGATCCTGACGCCGGGCCAGCGCACAGTGGCCGCGGCGTTGCGGGTCATGGGCCTCAGCGGCGACCGCAACTATGCCCGCTACCATCACGTGCTGAACCGGGCGGCGTGGTCGCCCCTTGGGGCGTCCCAGGTCTTGCTCAGGTTGCTGCTTCAACATCTCGACCACGGCGACGGTCCGCTGGTGTTCGGTATCGACGAAACCCTGGAGCGTCGGCAGGGTCCAAAGATCAACGCTCTGGGTGTCTACCGAGACGCCGTGCGTTCCAGCCGCAGCTATACGGTCAAGGCCAGCGGGTTGCGCTGGATCAGTTTGATGTGGCTGGGACGCATCCCCTGGGCGGGACGGTTCTGGGCCCTGCCCTTGCTCACCGCGCTGGCGCCATCGGAACGCTATCACCAAAGGCAGGGACGCCGGCACAAGAAACTCACCGACTGGGCTCGCCAGATGATCCTGCTGCTGCGCCGCTGGCTGCCCCATCGCCCCCTGGTGGTGGTGGGCGACAATGGCTATGCCGTCCTGGACTTGCTCTACTTCTGCCAGTCCCTCCATGAACCCGTAACCCTCATCACCAGGCTGCGCCTGGATGCCGGTCTCTACGATCCCGCGCCACCCCGTCAACCGGGCCAAACCGGTCGCCCTCGGGTCAAGGGGGCACGTCAACCCACCCTCAAGCAACGCCTTGACGATCCCGAGCTGCTCTGGGACACCGCGTCGGTGTCCTGGTACGACGGCACCATGCGCACGCTGGAACTGGCTTCGCAGACCGCCCTCTGGTACCACCCCGGCAAACCGCCCGTACCCATCCGCTGGGCGCTGGTCCGAGACCCCAAAGGTGAACTGGACACTCAGGCCCTGCTCTGCACTGATGAGTCGGTCGCCCCAGTCCAGATCCTGGAGTGGTTTGTGCTGCGTTGGCAGCTGGAGGTCACTTACCAGGAAGTACGGGCTCACTTGGGCGTGGAAACTCAGCGCCAATGGTCGGATCGCGCCATTGCCCGCACCACGCCCGTCCTGATGGGTCTGTTTTCCTGGATCGCCCTGGCGGCACACTCGCTGCAACAAGAGAGCCCCATCACCCAGCGCACGGCGGCCTGGTACGCCAAACCCGCCCCCACTTTCGTGGATGCCATCGCCCTGGTGCGACGCCACCTGTGGCTGGCTTCGGACAGTTTTTCAATGTCGTTATCCGACTGTGACCGGGGAAAACCCGTTCCCGAATTGTACGCTCGGCTTATCGATTCCCTCGCCTACGCCGCTTGAACGTACAAAGTCCAGCTTGGGTATCATGGTTTAACCCGTTAGTGGAGTTTCCGAAGATCTGGATTGAACCCTTGTGCTGCCACCCGGTCTTGTCGTCTGCTGTAATCCATTTAGCGATGAAGTGCTTCTGCGCCAGAGCCGGCATGGCTTCCGGCAGGGTCAAGAGTGCCCAATCAGGCGTCGCAACGTTGGCCGGCAGTCCATCAGGGGGAGTGTGCTGTTCGCTCCAAAGCGAATTTGCAATCTCCTGCGATTCGCCGTCCGTCAGCAAACCGGAATCCACCAGCGGGATCATCCTGATGGATGCTCTGCGTCGAACGGTAGCGTTACCAGCTAACGCTCGCGTTACTAGGTCAACGGCAGATTTCCACTGATGTTCGTTGCTGGATGTGCGTCGCAGGGAAGTACCGTCATTGACGAACAGTTCGACAGGGTCTGCCCATACGTACTCGAGCGGGGGCTCGCTGTCCATCCCGGCTATCGGAGCGTTCAGGAAGTCAAGAGCACGCCGGTGACGGCACTCGTCGGGCAGCGCTGCCCATGAGCGTTCCAGCAGATGTCGAATTACCGTAGCCCAGACTCCCCTCTGTAGTTGAGGGTCTTGGCAGAATTCCAGCGCTTTTTCCAAGATGGTTTCTGACAGGTCGGAGCCCACCCTGATAGCGAGGCGCGACAGTGCTTCAATCGCGGCTCCGGTTCTTGATCGGAAGGACTCGGCTACTGGATTTGCCAACGCCTTGCTGATGATTCTCAGGCAACCTTCGGCCAATCGCTCAGCTTGGGCGGTCTGCAAAGTTGCCAGTCTTGCCCGCGACAGCACTCTGTCGAGCGTTTTGTCGTTGTGCCTACTGCTAGTCCGCAGAACAAGACGTATGGCGAATTCCAAGTTTTCGTCAGCCATCTCGTCGGCTGCTTTCTCCAGGACGCCAGCCCACACGTTCGTCGCAATTCTTACGTTCGTAGCCAGTGCAGTGGCGAAAGGAGGTACGCCGGCAACCTCGGCTAGGCGGATGGCTCTATAGGCTGCGGCCTGTGGATCGTAGTTGATGAAACGAATGTTGGTTCCGCGCCGCCTGTTGATGTCGAATGCGGGAGGTTCGTCTTCCGTCCTGTTTTGGCCCATGGCATCCAGGACTGACTGACGCTCGTCGAATACGTCGCATCGGAAAGGTGACAGATCTCTGAGACGCTTGAGAAGCGTCTGGCGATTGTCCCAGCTCAATGCAACCAGTGTAGCCCACGCTTCCCGCGACGGGCCGGCTACGCTACTTTCGTCGTCTGGCATTGCTCGGATGGCTGCTATGCCGCGCTGGAGCAACTCCTCGGCTTCGTCGTCTTGACCAGCTTCCCAGAGCACGGCTGACTTGCGCATCATCCAAGCCGGATCGCAGTTTTCGGCTTGCCAATCCGCCAACAAGTCGTTGAGTGAGTTGAAGTCGAAATCGTAGATTGCCCAGAGGCATCTTTCGTGCCGAATTCGGTGGTGGATGTCCCTGTCTTCGTTTTGGAATGCCATCAACGCCGTCGTTCACTTCTCAAATGAGTCTCGGTCGAGGCGGTACCTCGCTGCCGTTACCGTAGCAGCAGCGACGTTGCGCCAGCTTTCACGGATGGTGGTCCAATCTTCGTTCGGAGCGTGTGCGCCGTCCAATCTGTGGCCTTGGCAGTCAATCGTATTTAGCGTTTCCTCTATTGCAGACTCAAAATGAGGGTGCATCGGCACGAGCAGGACTTCTTCCCGCCATACCAATTCCCTAATCGCATTCAGCGGTTCGATCAGCGTAAGGTTTGGGAGTGACAGCAGTATCTTGTGTCCCCACTCGTTAGTTTTCCAATCCACGCCGTGGCGATTGGTGCTGGGCACGGTTAGCCAGCCTGCGTACATCAGTCTGTTGTGCCGCCAGACTGCGGTGGTCTCTTTGACTTCCTCCACAGAGGCCGGTTCCATTGGTTCCCATGTTTCCGGTTCGGTTTTGGGGAGCACTGAGCTTACGGTGTCCATCGGTTGGAAGATGGGGGCTATTTCAATTGGTTGCTGGCTTGGCAACAAGGGCCAATCGGTAATGTCGTAGGGTTCCCCGTTTTCGAGGGTATGGAGAAGCCATTCGGTAGCGTACCGGTGGTGCAGGTTTTGCTCCTTCCACCTGTTGCTTTGAGGATGTTGCGCCAAGTCGATTGGCACCACGTTGCGTTCTTCCAGCATACGCCGCCGGTGTTGGGACATCTCCAGGTACCCGGCGAGGTAGATTTTCGGGGCGGAAGCCCCTAAGTGGTCCCGCACCCAGCCTGACCATTTCAAGAAATTAGGGTCGTCACCAGAGAACCCAATCAATAGGAACACTGTTTCCATCATTGACTGCTGTACTGTGTTGACGAAAGGAGCGAATTTCGTTGGGTAGGTTCGGTAGTCCTCTTCGGTCACGATGAGCGGAAACTGCGCTGGGAATGAGCCGTGTAGTTTAACTATTCGAGGACGCTTTCCCATTGGGATCTCGTCCATGTTGATGATGACGCTGTATTGGCGTTCCACAACACTGCGCCGTGTTCGTTCCAAGAGGGTGTCCCAGTTTAGTGGTGTAGATGTCCTGCCAGGGCAATTGCAGCAATCGCTGATGAGTAGTTCCAGGATGGTATTCTTCATCCCGGACCAGTTGGCGGAGCGCGGCGTACAGTGCGCCTCTGCTAAACGCAGATTCGTACTCTTGAGCGGTTCGCAGCTGGTCTGGACCGCCTGTATCACCTTTGATCGGGTACAGCTCATCGTGCAGCCGGCTGGTGACTTCTTCCCACGTTGGCAGGGCGTCTGCTTGGGGCCTACTAGCCACAGCGCTGCGGCTGAATCCGCTGCCTACCATTACGGATGCGCCATTACCGGAGCGACTCCAGAGGGCATCGCGTACACGGTTGATGTGGCTTTGGTCCTGGAATGCCATGATGAAGACTGCTCCGTGTGGTGGCCATTGGACCTTGTTGCACTTTGAAACGTTCTACCGCGCGATCTGCCAGATTGCGCGGGCTAGAAACGGAGGTGAGAAAACTGGGATGTGCGGGGGTCGGTGGGGCAGTCGTAGATGGTCTCACTGAGATTGCTCGTCGCAGATTTGCGGTTAGGCGTCGTCCAAGTAGGTGAGCCAAAACATCTGGTCGTTGAGCCAGGACCGGAAGCCGGGGTTCTCCGTGTACGCCCGGAACAGTTCGGTGTTGGTCCTCACCATGGACGTGATCAATCGCCTGAGCGCTGCGTCGTGCTCGATGCGGGCGTTCTGAGCGTCGGAGTTGCGGCGGGCGTTCCGGTAGGCGGTGTCGGCGACCACTTGGTCGGGCAGGGTGCGAATCAACTCGGCGACCTTGTCAGCGTCCGTGAAGTCGGTCCCGTAGGCGTCGTTGCAGGCGGCGATGATGCGGGACAGGGGTTCCAGCTCCGGTTCGGTCCGGCCACCGCCACCGTCACCCGTGGGCGCCGGCCCGATTTTCGGCATCCGCGTCGTCGAGGGACAGCCTTTGCGCGGCTTGCTTCTCAGCCCGGTAACTGTCCATGTTGACGGTCTCGAGGATTCCCTTCGACAGGTCCTCGTCTGCGGGCGCCGGCAACTTCGGGATGAGGAAGTTGAGAAAGATGGAGAGTTTCTCCCACTCCGGGTTTGCGTAGGGCAGCGCCTGGGACAGGAATGCGTACAGCCAGGCAAACGCTTTCGCGGAGCCTTTGAACGCGACCTGTCCGTCCTCGCTGAGGGCCAGGTAGGGCGCGACGCCGGCGTCGGCAATGGGGTCAAGCTCCCCTCGGTCCCTGCCGCTGAGGTATCCCTCCACGAGTTCGTCCACCTGCTGGGGAGTGTACACCTGCGCGTTGTCCAGCTGAGCCTTGAGGTCGTGGAACTGGTTGGGGTCGGTTTCCTCGGCAAGAATGGAGGTTCGGTAGTAGTCCGCGAACGCTTCGCGTATGACGTCCGAACTGTTCATGAAGTCGAGCACGAAAGTATCCGTCTTATCGGGACGGGCGCGGTTGAGGCGCGACAGCGTCTGGACGACCTTGATGCCGGCCAGCGTTTTATCCACGTACATGGTGTGGAGCAGCGGCTCGTCGTAGCCGGTCTGGAACTTGTCGGCGCAGATGAGGATGCGGTAAGGGTCTTCCTGGATCTTGTCAGGAATCTGGCGCGACGGGAACCCGTTGAGTACGCTTCGGAAACGGTCACGCCCTGATGCTGCCGTTCGCCCGAGAAGGCGATGATGGACCGGTACGGGTAGCCGTTCTCCTTGATGTAGGCGCTGCTGGCGTGGTGGTAGTCCATGGCGCGGTCAACGCCGTCGGTGACCACCATGGCGCGCGCCTGCCCGTCGATCTTGCGCGGCCGGAACACCGCCTCGTGGAAGTGGTCCACGATGATCTCGGCCTTCCGGCGGACGGCGTACTCGTGGCCCTCGACGTAGCGACGCAGCCGGCGCTGGGCGCGCTTGGAGTCGAACTCCGGGTCGTCGTCAATCGCCTTGACGAGGCCGAAGTAGCTGTTGACGGTGGTGTAGCTGCCCAGCACGTCGAGGATGAAGCCTTTCTGGATGGCCTGCTTCATCGAGTACGTGTGGAACGGCCGGCGCTTGACGGTTCCATCCGGTTGGGGCGAGGCGTCGCCGAACAGTTCAAGCGTCTTGTTCTTGGGAGTGGCCGTGAAGGCGAAGTAGCTGGCGTTGCCCAGCAGGCGACGGTTTGCGATGATCCGGTTGATCCGGTCCTCAAAGGTGTCGTCAGCGTCGTCCACCGCGTTGCCAAGGGTCACGTTCCTGGCCGCTGCCGTGCGGCCGCCCTGGCTGGAGTAGCCCTCGTCGATGATGATGGCGAATTTCCGGCCGCGGTGTTCGCTGGTGATGGCGTCGATGATGAAGGGGAACTTCTGGACGGTGGTGATGACGATCTTCTTCCCTTCGGTGATGAGTTGCCGCAGGTGCGCCGACGTTTCGGCGTGGCCCACGGTTGCAGCCACCTGCGTGAACTGGCGAATGTTCTCGTGGATCTGGTCGTCCAGTACCGTGCGGTCAGTAACGACGACGATGGAGTCGAACACCGGTTGGCCGTTGGCGGCCAGTTCGATGAGCTGTCGGGACAGCCATGCTATCGAGTTCGATTTGCCGCTGCCGGCCGAGTGCTGGATCAGGTAGCGTTTCCCGGCGCCATTGCTGGCAGCGTCGTTGAGCAGTTTGCGCACGACCTGTAGCTGGTGGTAGCGAGGCCAGATTTGCGCGTCGCCGACCTGCTGAGCGTAGTTTTCGATGATGTCGGTCAGGCTGCGCGGCGTTAGCGCCTCTCGCCAGAGATAGTCGGTTTTGAGACCGTTGGCGTTGACCGGGTTGCCGGCGCCCCCATCGTCATTGCCCTTGTTGAACGGCGGGAAGACGGACGCCTTGCCGGCGAGCTTGGCGCAGAACTGGACTTCCTGCTCGTCCACCGCGAAGTGGACAGCGCATCGGCCAACGTGGAAGAGGTCCTCGCGTTGGCAGCGCGTGTCCGGTACTGCTGGACGGCGTCATCGACCGTCTGCTTGGTCAGGTTGTTCTTCAGCTCGAAGGTGGCGATGGGCAGGCCGTTGATGAAGAGCGCCAGGTCTAGAGCACGTTGCCTTTCATCTTTGCTGTACCGCAGTTGGCGGGTAACGGAGAAACGGTTCTGAGCGTAACGGGCCTCGGCGTCGGTGTTGCCGGGCGTGGGGGCGCCGTAGAAAACGTCCACATGGTGCTGCTGGTGATTGACGCCTTTCCGCAGTACGTCGATGACGCCACGGTTGCGAATCTCGCGCTTCAGCCGGTCCAGGAATTGCCGACGAGTGGGGTTGTCGGAGTCCAGGGCCAGGGCGGCGGCCACGTTGGGCTGCGTGGCAACGAGGAATGCCGAGAGCTGTTTCAGGTCCACACAGTTGCCGCGGTCGTAGTCGGCAGGGTCGCCGGCCATCCAGCCGGCGGAATACGCGGCCGGCCGCTCGCTGATCTCCCCGGCGTTCGCAGCGTCGCCGCGGCCATCGGTGAGCAGACGGACGATGCGATCTTCCAGGCCGCGCTCGGTGGTATTGGTGGCGCGTCCGTCGTTGCGGGAATCCCGTTCGGGATGCCCACGGGCTCCGGATCAAGTTTGACGTTGGGAGAAGCGGAGAACACGCCGCGGCGCGGATTGGAGAACTCGATAATCTCCGGAATGTCGGACGTGTCTATGTCCGCGTCGGACATTGCCGCGAGGACCTCCAGCTCAGCCTGCTGGTCCGGAGTCAAATCAGCATTCCTCATAGATTGCCCTCTCGTGCGCAGCGGCTCGGCGCGCTCTGATGATTATGCCCACCGCCACGTTGTCCGGTGTCGGTGGCTATGGCCGCTACCCCTCCAGATCCGCAAACGGGTTGATCACCTGGATTCCGCTATAATACTGCCCGTGACTCAGGTCTTCCGTATATACGGCGTCGCATCCCATGGCGCGAGCGGCCGCCAGAATTGCGCCGTCCCAATATGACACCTGATAGCGGTGGCTGATTGCTATAGCGTCGTGGAACACGTCGATGGTGACGTCTTGCACCGGGTAGCGCAACAACGTCTCCAGGAATGACATGGCGGCCTCGTGCGACAAGTGGATGCGACCCTTGGGATGCGTCGCCTGGTAGTAAAACTCCTGAAGCACCTGTACTGATACCGCCAAATCCGGTTGCTCAAGCAGCCGACGCGCTATCCTCCTTTTGGGAGCCTCCTCAGGCCGGACGCTCACCGCGTAAAGCGGTATATTCGTATCAACGAGCCTCATGACCGCTATCTAAAACTTCGGCGTACAGCTCTTCGCGGGTCAACCGGTCCGACACTCCCACGCCCTGGGCGTCGAAGTCCGCCAACACCTTGCGAAGGGACCTCACGTACTCTCTATGCAACTCCTGCCGGTCCCGGATGGGTCGGCCCGACAAAGACGCCGCCCGGCGCATCGCCGCTTCGTACGCCCGATCCACGTGTTGGTGGATTACGTCGGACTCCGAGGGATTGTCTTGCGGCGAAGGCTCCTCGGCCAGGTTCCGCAGAAACTCCCTTACCAGCGCCGAAACCGACGTATCCAACTCCGCCGCTCGGATACGCGCCAACCGGTGGGTTTCCTCGTCAACGGATACGGTGATGTTCTTCATAAGCCGCCTCGCCAGAACTGCAAATCAAAGTATAAAGGAACGGGAATTCCCGGTTCAAGGGCAGTCCTCCGGCCCGCCGGCCGCCGCCGCCCGCGCGTCCACCCGGCCCGTTACCACGTCAGCAATCAGCCGCGTGCGATACTCCTGTATCAATTCTATCTGGCGGCGGGCGCGGGCGATGGCCGCGTCAATGCCCGCCGTAGCCCGTCCAGATACTCAACGATGGCAGCCTGCTCGTCGAGGGGCGGGAGCGCTACGTGAAACGCGCCTAACCGACTCTCTGCAATGGCTGGATATGCCGTGCCTACCGATGCGGCCGTTACCCGATCAGTTAATGCGTTGCTTTGAGTGATGTAACCCACGAAATTAGGCCAAACCGCTTTCCGGGGAGTAAAGACCGCGAATCCCGTTGAACAGATTAAGTCATCTTTCACGTCTTCGGCGAACCAAGTCGCTTTTAGATACGTCCTTACGGTAGATACAATGGTATCGCCGGTTCTCACTATGCGCCTCGCCCGCGAAGGCGCGTTTCCAAAGCGAGTCTTGACTGGTTCGCTCACAAGCGTACCAGCGCCCACAGCGCCGATTTCCAAGTACCGGAACTCAAAATAGGGATCGGTGTTTTCGGGCAGCACAGCTTCATTTATACCTACCCAATGTTTCAGCCGCCGCACCTCCCAATGCGCCGGCACGTCGCCCAGCCACTCCACGCCGGAGGGCTTGAGGCGGACGTTGGGATCCAGCCCGCGGGTAACGGCTCGGTGGATGACGGCTTGGCGTTGCTCTTCCAGCAGGGCGATAAGCCGCTCTTTGGCGCTGATGTATCGGTTGATGAGTTGGTCGGCGTGGCCGAGGTAGCGCACGATGGCGGCTTGCTCAGCGAGGGGTGGGCGCAGCAGGGGAATCTCCAGGAATTGCTCTGGATAAAGGCGAAGCCGCGAGTCCGTGATGCCGGTGGAACGGCGGTTGTATTCAGTGCGGTAGCCGTCTGTCCTCAGTAGCGCATCGACGTACTCAAGGTTCAAAAGGCCGGGCTCGCGTGGTCGATAGACGCCGTATGATGGGCTGACGATGCCGACTTGACGCGCCACGCCCAAGGCCGCCATGTACGCCCACATCGTGTTTATCACGATGTCATCCGGCCGGCATATTTTGTAGCCTACGTTGCTCTCGGCCAGGAACATGGTGACATTGTCTTTTCGTGGCGTCACCCCTGTCCTGTGGGATACCGACATCAACTCTTCGGCCCCCGACGCCGAAACTTCCTGAGATTCCCGATAGTAGTATTTGGCGCGCATTACCTCCCAATGCGCCGGCACGTCGCCGAGCCAGGGGACGCCGGAGGGTTTGTAGGCGGGGTAGGGGTGGCAGGGACTGGCAGCGCGTTCGATATTCATAAATCCAACAGCCTCAGAAGTTCCGCAACGGTCAATTCGTGGTGCTGCGCTATGCTTTTCAAGATATTCGGGAGCGTCTTTATTTTGATTGGATTATGTTGCGGAATGACCTCGTGGTGTTCACCATTCACCTGGGTGGTGACGCACGTGAGAGCCGCGCTGCCTTACGGATCCGTAGCCCAATCGCCGCAACGCTGCCAGCAGTTCCGCGCCGCTCACGTCCGGGGCAGCCTCATGCGGTGAAGACCTCCTCGCGTACGAAGTGCAGCCGGATGACCCGGGGTCTCGGCATGGCGTCATCAAAATAGCAGCCGACGGCTTCCTTGACGTTGCAGCGGAGCTCTTCGAGGGAATCCCCCTGGGTGTGGATGCCGTACCCCAGCGCGCTGGCGGCAAACCCGCCGTCCACCTCGTCCTCGGTTACCTCAAAGATAATTTCAGTTTCAGACATGACTATCTCCTGTTGATGTTGTCGATGAACCGTTGGCCGGGTTCCGTGATGTAGATGGAGTTGGCGCCTACCTCGCAAAAGTTGGCGGCCATCAGCTTGGCGAGGGCGCGTCCGTGCTGGCAGAAGTCGAAATCGTCGGTTTCAACGACGAGGCTCCAGCGGGTCCAGCAGGTCAGCCCGCCCCGCGTATTCGCCGCCGGAACGCTCCGCGGCGAGGCAAGCCCGCAGCAGTTTCTTGGCAGCCGCAATCAGCTTTTTGGTCCGTTCGGCGTCAAAGCCACTCACCTCAAAGCCATGGACGATGGCGTTGCGGTAGGCCAGCATCTCGGACAGGCGCTCGTAATCGCGCTCGGATATGGCGTCCTGATAGACGGCATGGCTCAACAGGTATCGGGTTTGGGTGATGCGCTGAATCTCAACGCCGGCAGCCGCCGCCAAAATGCGGACGGCGGCCTCGCCGGCCGACCAGGCCAGCACGAAGGCAGCCTCGGCAAGGCCGGCGTCGAGAGCGCGTTCCGCTTCGGCAATGCTCCGTGCGATGCCGGCTACGTCAAAAGGCTCGGCGCCGGGCGGAGCGTTCAACAGTTCCGGTTCGCTGACCAACAGTAGGTCAAAGCTCCAGCCGGGCATGGGGCTGATGGCTTCCGCAAGTTCCTTAAGGGCTGGAGTAACTGACAGCCGGTTTCGAGTTTGCACGGCGATTACCCTGGTCTCGCCGTTCTTGCGCACCAGCAGGTCGGCGCGAAAGCCGGGCATGAAATCCAGCGGAGCGTTCTGCCAAACTTCGTAGCCCCGGCTGCGATATTCCGCTGCTCTCTTGTCGGCAAACTCCTTTCTGATGATAGCCAAGTCTTCCATCACAAATGCACCTCACGGATCGGCGCGTCATCTACGATGACGTGGACCGAGTCATCGCTCCCGTCCAGAGCGTTCAGCAACAGCGCGGATATGTTTCTTATCTCCGGGTCGGCGTCCAAACTGCGCTTACGACAAAGCACGTCAGATATGATTGCGTCGTCGTGATAGACCAGTCCCTCCAGCGCATCCAGAATTGGTTTGGCGATGTTATCAATGTCGGGCCGTTGCCCGGCCGGCTGCGACGGATCGTACAGGAATGTAATTGACACCGCGAGGGTGTCGGCTATGGGCGGTTGCGTTCCCCAACGGGCTGCGGCAGCGTTTGCGACTTGCGTCTGCCAGGCGCCGCCGCGCTGCGCGTTCGAGGAGCCTTGCGACCGGGGCCTGGCGAAAACCACGAATTCAAAGGGTAGCATGGCTGGTAAAGTGTTTCTCAGTCGTAAGGTGACTAATACCCGAGGACTTGCCCCAGCAGCCCGTCCGTCTCCCGCTCCAACGCCAGTATATCAGCCCGTATCTCGTCCAACTGACGCATGGGTTGCGGCTTGTAGAAGTGGCGGTTGAAGTTGATCTCGTAGCCCGTCTTGACGCCGGACGGCGCGTACCAGGCGTCGGGCGCGTAGGGCAGGACTTCTCGCCGCAGGAAGGCGTCGATGCCGCCGTCTTCAAGCAGCGGAACCTGTTCGGTGTCCCGCAATTCCGGGTCGGGTTCGTACTCGACGACCGCCGGTTTGCCCTTGATGGCGGTTGAGAACAGCCCGTGCAGCGGGTCCGGCGTTGTGCCGGCGGCGTGGACCTTCTTGATGATGGGCGCGGCGTTCTCGTCGCGCCGTCCTTCGTTGCGGAGTTTGCGGATTTCGGCGGCCTTGTAGATCCTGTCGGGTTCGGTACCGGCAATCCGCAGCGGGCGCTCGACCGTCACTTTCCAGTAGCCGAAGGCGGCGTTGGGGAAGATCTTCGATTGCTCGGTTTCCTCGAACGCCATGAACGCCTGGGTGATGCGCTTGATGTCGTCCCCGGCCAACTCGCAATTCTTCTGGCCGAGATTGCGGCGGAGCGGCGTGAACCACTTGGTGGCGTCGATGAGCTGGACGTAGCCTTGCCGGTGTGCCGCCTTGCGGTTGGTGAGCGCCCAGACGTAGGTGGCGATGCCGGTGTTGTAGAACATATTCAGCGGCAGGGCTACGATGGCTTCCAGCCGGTCGTTCTCGATGATCCACCGGCGGACGTTGCTCTCGCCCTGGCCGGCGTCGCCGGTGAACAGTGAGCTGCCGTTGTGGACCTCGGCGATACGGCTGCCCAACGGGGTGTCGGCCTTCATCTTGCTGACCATGTTGGCCAGGAACATCATCTGGCCGTCGTTGACGCGGGTGACCAGCGAGTACTCGGGGTCGCCCCCGTGCCGGATGACGAACCTGGGGTCGGTCATCCCTGACTTGCCGCCCATGCGGTCGAGGTCGGTTTTCCAGCTCTTGCCGTAGGGCGGATTGCTGAGCATGAAGTCGAAGGTGTGGTCGCCGAAAGCGTCGTTGGACAGCGTCGAGTGCTGCGGCCCGCCTACGATGTTGGCGTCCTGCTCGCCCTTCAGCAGCAGGTCCGCCTTGCAGATGGCGTAGGTCTCGGAGTTGATCTCCTGTCCGTACAGGTGGGAGGACACCTCCTGCTCGCGCACGGTCGCGATGTCGTGGAGAGTCTGCTCCGCGATGGTGAGCATCCCGCCGGTGCCGATGGCGCCGTCGTACAGCAGGTAGGTGCCGGACTGGATCTGACCCGCGACAGGCTGAAATACCAACTGAGCCATGAGTTCCACGGCGTCGCGCGGCGTCCAGTGTTCGCCGGCCTCCTCGTTGTTCTCCTCGTTGAACCGGCGCACCAGATCCTCGAAGATGGTGCCCATGGCATGGTTGTCCAGGCCGGGCAGTTTGACGGTTCCGTCTTCGTTCTTGACCGGGTAGGGACTCAGGTTGATGTCCGGGGAAAGAAACCTGTTGATGAGGGTACCCAGAGCATCGCTTTCCGTGAGGCGGTTGATCTGGTTGCGAAACTAGAACTTGTCGAGGATGTCCTGGACATTGTTGGAGTAGCCGTTCAGGTACGCCTCGAAGTCGGCGCGCAGCGAGCGCTGGGAAGCGCGGGCCGTCAGGGCGCGCAGGGTGAACGGCGAGGTGTTGTAGAAGGAGTGCCCTGACGCCTGCTGTAAGACGGCGTCCTGGTCGGTGATGCCGGCCTCGTCGAGCCACTTCTTTTCGTCAAGCGCCTTCTGCTTGGTGGGTTCCAGCACGGCGTCGAGACGCCGGAGTACCGTCATGGGCAGGATTGACGTCGCGGTACTTGCCGCGCACGTACAGGTCGCGCAGCACGTCGTCGGAGACGGACCAGATGAAGTTGGAGATGCGGCTGAGTTGGGTGTCCTGCATTGGGATCTCCGTCAAACCGTTGACGCTTTGGATTGTAGCAGGCACGCGCCTGTGGCGCCCGAATTGAATGGTGTCGGACATTTTTGTCCAGTTTTCTGGTGCTACGGTAAGCCCGTGGCGGACTATCCTGGACCCAGGAGCCCAGTTGAGTTTGCAAGCCATCCCCAGGAGGTGGGAACATGAGCCGCAAGAACGAAATGGACAACCGTGCCAACCAAATGAATCCCAACAACGATGCGTACTGGGAGGCACGCGGCTATGATGGTCGTCCCAATGATTGGGAAAACCGAGTAGCCGAGGAAGTTGAGCGGGACCACCTGCGGCAACGCCAGCAGCAGCCTACTGGTAGGAAGTAATTTGCACCCCGGTGGTCGGCGTCGGGGGCTCTCGCCGACTGCCGGGCGCATTCGCGATGGTGAGACGTGAGCAAGAAATCTAAACGTCGTCGAGCAGTAGGTCCTGGGCCGTACAGCGGTCAGGTCCTCGGCGCCATCGTTGACGCGCTGGATGTCGGCGAGGGCGTGCTGACCGACAAGACTGCAAAGCGGATGTTTGCTGGCCGCTCGGTGAACGGTAACAGCAGGAAGGAACGGTTGAAGGCACTTGGCCAGGAGATCGTGAACCTGGGCCTGGTGCCGGATGTGGACTGGCAGTCTCAAACCGCGCCTTTCCGAGAAGATCTCGAGACTTCTGATGTCTTGGCTGGTGTCATTGACGTGACGTGCCAGTGGTGGGACACGCTGATGGAGCGTGTCCAGAGCGAAAGCGCGCATGTGTCGGACGTGAGCCATGTAGGACGGGGGTTTCTGCGTTTCGTCACGGTGGACGTGTCGCTCCGTATGTTGGGCTGGGCCCGTTTGGCTGGGATTGAGGTGCCGGAGCCACAGGTGCCGGTGTGGGCTCGTCCTAACGGAGCCGGAGAGATCCTGCGTGGGTTGCAACGGGATGCCGAACTGTCTCGCGATCAGCTTGCCATGAGGCTGGAGGTCTCGCCCACAACGGTCGACAACTGGCTGGACGGCAGGAATTTGCCGACTCGGTATCATTTACCGGCTCTGGCGCGGGAGTTGTCGAGTGCTCAAGCCATCGGTACCGACGAACTCGAACGGCGGCTGCGCCGCGAGTTTGCGTTGGCCAATCTCGCCGGTACGATGGCAGCGGTAGTCGGGTGGGATGACGTCGCTGCTGACGTTGAGGCGGCATTCCGCTTCGCGGGGCTGATGCAGCAGTTCGACGAACTGACTCCGCTGTTCGAAGAGCTGGCCGTGGACGAACGGTTCGCGGGTCTCGACGCGGAGGACAATCCCGACAGGCTCGCCGGTTTCCTGCTGCCGCTTCTGGTGTTGACGGGTTCGTCCGGTCCTTTCCGGCTCCGGCTGCTTCGATCATTGGCCAAGCGGCCTGAGGTGCGTGACTGGACCGATGACATTTACGCCGTTACATCGTCTATCGAGTTACAGCTGCGGCATATTGCCGCAAGCCAACCGGGACGGCGGATGGCTGCTGGTCTGGCCCAGGATTACTTTGACGTCGTGGGTGAGCCTACTCGGGAGGACCTGGAAGCCAATGAAGCCATCAGGACGACGCTGGTCGGCGAGAACAATGACATTTTCCCGTTTCGGACGGAGATGAGTGATGTACCTAACCCGTTTTCCGTCATAGACCGCTCGATCCGCCTCAGGCGTGGGTTGGTACGACGTTTTCCCCACAGCGCGGAAGCTCACTACCAGTTGGGGTCGATGCTGGGCATGATGGGCTGGAGGGTGCGGAATCACGAATGGGTCGAAGAGGGCATCATGGAGTGCAGGGTAGCTGCCGGTCTGGAGCCCACGTGGGATGGTCCGGCTGTGGAGCCGGGTATCATCCTGTGTAACATCGAGGACTGGGACGGCGCACTGCGGGAGTTGGAGACGGCGGAAAGTTCACTGCCGGCGGTGACGCCGCACCTGCGAAACGCCAGAGGCTACGCGCTCATGAACGCTGGTCGGTTGGAGGAAGCGTTGGCCGAATATCTGGCCGTAGTCGAAGTGCGACCGGATTTCGCAACTGCGTGGGGGTATGCGGCGCATTGCGCGTTCAGCTTGGGCAACCGTACCGAAGGGTTGCGGTACGCGAAGCGGGCCCGGGCCCTGGGTGACCCGGAGACCTACCATGCTTGGGACAACGGAGCCTACAGTCCAAGGCGGAGGGGCGGTTTAAGGTAACGAGGCTTGGCGTCTGACAGTTTTTCAGGTGTGTTACGGCTTCGTGTGGCGATACCGCATGGTGCTCTGGCATCTTTCATGCGGGTGGTTCCACAAGCGCTGCGATGACGAGGAAGGCCCGTTCGGGAGCATATCCGGCGGGGACCCGCGGCGAGATTACGCGAGCGGCATGAACGTCGAAAGCGGCATGGCGGCGATGCGCGGGTCGTTGACGGGCGGCGCATCCTCCCGTGTGTTGAGTGGCCCGGCTGTCGGGATGGCGACCTGGTACAGATCCGTCGTGTGGCTGAATCCTTGCTCGGGCTCGTTCCGAAGTGAAGGGTTGCGGTCCTCCACTATTGTGGCGTCGGGCTGGCTCTCCCGAGCGTTTATCCTTGAGGCGCAAGCCACGGGATGAGTGCGCACGCGATGGCTTGGTGCTGATCGCGTTCTTCCTGCGTGACGTGGGCCTCATAGCCGTCGATGTGGATGTACTCCGGTTCCTGGAAGTTGGGCACGTACCAGACGAGGAAGTTGTGTCGGGTGCCCCGGCGCCAGAGCGTCCTGGGCAGCATCGCGCGCCCCCTCGTGTCGTGTCTCTGCCAGACGCGGGCCGCTTCCAGCCACTCTTCTGTGTCGGAGTCATCGGAATGCCGGCGGGTGTTACCGTCGCTGAAGATGAGGTCCTTTTCGTAGAGATCGCGTAGCGGGCCTTTACCGCGCTGTCGCCACGTAGCGTTCTCCGGACCGGTGCGGAACTCGTCGTCCGTACCGGGGTCTTCGCCAAGTTACTGACTGACCCAGTTCTTCTGGGTACGACCGATGTGCAAGGGGCGGAGCCACATTCGCATGGGTTGCCGCGGTGCATCAGTGAAAAGTTGCTGATCGCCTCGGGGAGTGCGTCCACCATCACGTCGGTCTCGCTCGGTTGGGCACGCGGTGTTGCATAGTCGCGAGGTTCTGGCTCAGGGCTCGGCTAGCCTCTTCCCTGCATATGCAGGGGGCGTTTTTCATGCTCGGAGCGGTCGTTGAAGTCGCTGTCGTAGGCTTCGGGAGGCGCGCCCATTTGGTTGAGACATTCCGCGCAGAACCTTTTGGTGGCTGGCGTGGGCTTGTCGCAGCGCCAGCAGGGCAGTGATCCTTCCACCTCTGGCGTCTTGCCTTCCGTCGCCGCTGGCGTGTTCTGTGGCTCGTTGCCCGTAGCCGGCCCGTTGGTTGGCCTTTCTGGCGGCGCTGCCGGGGGCAGGGGCTTGAATATCCGGACCGGGTTGGGGCCGTTGGTCCAGTCCTGATGGCGGTATCCCGTGATGCCCTTGGCGCAGTTCGAACACTGGGTGTAGGCGGCGTACTTCAGGTTGCCGCACGGGCATTTGTCCATCGGGCAGTCGGGAGAGACCTGGCCCTGTTGGTCAATGTACCCTTCGGCCATGGCGCATCCTGTGCAGTAGGTGAACGCCGGTTTCTTGCCGTCGCCACAGTTCGAGCAGGGTTCTTCGCCGAGTTCGACGCTGATTTCCAGGACGCCTCGCCCGACGGCGCAGGGCTTGCATTGGCCGGTGCTTGGCAGCTTGTTTCGGCCGCACTGGCACCTTGTGGAGCCGTAGCTCGAATGCTGTTGCTCTCCCGACAGCGCATCGAGTAGGCTCTGCATGGTGCGTCGGTCAATCCGGCCATCCTCGTAGGCGCAGGTCGGGCAGCGCGGCGCTGACGGAAATTTTTTCGCCCCGCACCGGCAGTAGGACTGGCCGTAGCCGTTGCTGGGGCGGTGCCCGTTCTGGTTCGTGAAGTGGCGGTGTCGCGGGTTGTCCGAGTAGGGTTTGACGGTTCGGATTTCCCGCAGGAGGCCGGATATGCCGTCGTCGGTCGGCGCGCCGTTTTGAGGGTCTGCCAAGGTGGACCTCCTGTTGTCGGCTGGTCATGTGGCGTACCGGGAATGCGCGTGCTTCTGTGGTCAGGGCGCCGTCACGGCAGTCGAGGTCCGGTTCGGGCGGTCATTCATGTGATCTTCGCCGGGTAGGCGACTTTATGGTCACGCGATCCTTCTTGCCACTCGCTTTCGTGGCACTCGATTGTACATATCGGAGGTTCTGTTCTCAACGGTCGGAGGTCGTGTTGGCGTTGCTCGGCGATTCTCGTGCTCGTGGCTGCCGGTGTTCTGACGGTACGTCGCCGTACTCGGCTCACCGTCTTCAGCCGCCGCGTGCGGTGGTGAGGGCCGCGTAAATTCACACCGCGTTCGCATCCTGCGTGATTCTGTCCAGGTTGGACAACCCGGTGCGGTATATCCTCCCTGCGTATACGGGTGATGTCTGCTCGCCGCACGCCCAGCGTGGCCATCACAGTTTGGACCGCTCCCTGGCTGATGCCGGCTTTCGGAAAGCTCTCGACATACACATTTCCCATCTCGGGCGCCGCTCTGTGATCTGGCCTTTGACTCTGGTACCGTAGCGCGTGCTGGTGGTGCGCCCGCCCGCCGGTTCCGTTCACAAACGACCTCAACCGCCAATGCAAGCGGCACCAGCGCCAGCGTCAGGACAAAGAACGTGAACGCCGCGATGGTGGCGGGCCAGCTGACGACACTCGTCAACGTGCGGCCAAAGGCGCCGTCGTCGAGCCGGTTGTGAATCACGCAAAGCAGGGGCCGCCGTCATGGAGAAGAAGATGACCACGGACGCCGTCAAGACTCCGGGATTGACGGCCGCGCCCAACCCAAGGTTGATGTCGAAGCCGGCAACGCTGGCTCCTTCGAGGATCTGCACCACCTTGACGCTGCTTCCCACCGCGGTCATCAGCAAGGCCGCGATGGAGGCCAGCGCCAGGTTGCAAGCCAAAAGGTCGTAACGGGCAGGGCGGTTCAAGTTTCGGAATTCCCGACGCGGCGTCTCCTGGCGGGCCGGTGCGCCCGCCTGCCTTGAGGATTCTTTTCCCCGTCAGGCTGCGGTTCGGCCTGGTTGAGATAGACGCCTGCGGCCTTTTGGGAGGCGGCCGCGTAGATTTTCTCCAGGGTGGCCGTCAGGTCCTGGCTGCCCTGCCAGAAGGGGAACCGGCCCAACTGCCGGGGCAGGGCGGCGTGGATTTCGGGCGCCGTCGCCGTACCGAGGTCGGCGCCGGCCAACGCCGGCAACGGGTTGGCCCAGAACGTTTCCGGGTCTTCCGGCAGTGGCTCGGGCGCCTGCGGTGACCCTTCGATGGTCTGGGCCGACCGGCGGAACTCCTCGCCCAACAGGTCCTCGCGATCCATGCCCCGCATCCGGAAGATGAGGAACGGGTCGCGGTCGAACTCCTCGCCCAGCAGCAGGTACACGGCGGCAATGTGCTTGCATGGGTTTGACCAGTCGGGACACGAGCAGTCGGTCTCGAGGTCATCGCTCCTTCCGGGAAACATCGAAAGGCCGACGGCTTCGAAGGTGTCCTCGATGTTTTCCGGCATCCGGCCGGAGAGCAGGCTGGCGGCGACGACCGGCTGTTCGGCCAACGCCTGGCGCAACCGCTCCCAGTCCTCAGGGCCAATGGTCTTGACGCCAATCTCCACGTCGTAGGGGCGCTTGCGGCTGCCCTGCACCTGCGCTTCCACTACGCCGTTTTGTATATCAATTGAGAGGACCTGTCCCCGACGGGCGTAGGACCGGCCCCGACTCAACCGGGCGCCGATGCGGAACTGTTCGAGGGTCTGCATCCAGCGTTTGGCCCACCAGCTGGAGCCGAACTCGCCCCGGCGGGAGGTGGCTCTGATGCCGCCCCTTACCTCAATGGGGCGAGTGTATTCGTATTCGTAGTCGTAGTAGCTCATCGAGGAAACCTTTCCTGGCTCGGTAGGTTGAGCGGGCGGCGTCTTCAGTCTTCCGGCGCAGCGCTGAGGGCCAGCACCTCCCGCAGTTCGGTGTTCGAGAGTTCGGTGAGCCAGCGCTCCGACGTAGTGCCCACCACCTGGTCAGCGGTCTGCTGCTTGGCCTCGATCATCAGGTCAATGCGGTCTTCGAGGGTGCCGGCGCAGATCATCTTGTGGACGTGGACATCTTTGGTCTGACCGATGCGGAAGGCCCGGTCGGTGGCCTGGTTCTCGACGGCGGGGTTCCACCAGCGGTCGTAGTGGATGACGTGGTTGGCCCGAGGGAGGTTCAGTCCGGAACCCCCGGCCTTCAGCGACAGGACGAACACCTGCGGGCCGTCAGGGTCGTTCTGGAAGCGGTCCACCATGAGGTCCCGGTTCTTCCGGGAGATGCCGCCGTGGAGCATGGGCGTTTCGATGCCGTAGGTTTCCTGGACGTGCTGCTGCAGGATGGCGCCCATCTCGGCGAACTGGCTGAAAATCAGGACCCGGTCTCCGGCGGGAATGATCTCGTCCAGCAGCTCTTCCAGGCGGGCCAGCTTCCCGGAGCGACCTGCGATGATCGAATTGTCGCCCAGCAGCTGGCGGGGGTGGTTGCACACCTGCTTCAGCCTGACGAGCGTGTCGAGGATGGAACCCCGGCGCGCCATGCCCTGGGCGTCTTCCAGCCGTGTTTCCACGTCGCGCAGCACGGCCTCGTAGAGCGTTACCTGTTCGCGGGTGAGGTTGCAGTACTGCTTGGTCTCCCGCTTGTCGGGCAGGTCGTCGATGATTGAGGGGTCGGTCTTCAGCCGGCGCAGGATGAACGGCCCGGTGGCCTTCTGTAGTTGCGCCGTCGCTTCGTCATCTCGCTTGGCTTGGATGGGGTTGAAGTACCGGCGCTTGAACTCCGCCTGGGAGCCCAAGAGGCCGGGGTTCAGGAACTGCATGATGGACCACAGGTCGCCGACGTGGTTTTCGACCGGCGTGCCGGTGAGGGCAATGCGGTAGTCGGCGGACAACGAACGAGCCGCCTGGGCCTGTCGGGTGACGGGGTTCTTGATGTTTTGAGCCTCATCGACGATGACGGAGCGCCAATCGACGGAAGCCAGCAGTTCCCGGTCCCGCGTCATGGTGCCGTAGCTGGTGATGACGATCTGGCGCTTGGCGGCTTGCTGAGCGAACGTTTCGCCGCGCTCGCGGCCCGGCCCGTGGTGCAGCATCACCGGGAGGCTGGGCGTGAACTTCTGCGCTTCGCGCTGCCAGTTGTTGATCACGGAGGTGGGGCAGACCAGCAGGTTGGGTTTCTCGTTGCCCTCCTGGTGGTCCCGCAGGATGGCGGCCAGGGTTTGCACGGTTTTCCCGAGGCCCATGTCGTCGGCCAGGCAGGCGCCCAGTCCCCACCAGCGAAGGAAATCCAGCCACGAGTAGCCCAACTGCTGGTAGGGGCGGAGTTGGCCGCTGAACTCCTGCGGCGCGTCAAGCAGCCGTATCCGGCTCTTCTGCTGGAGTCCCTCCAGCAACTCGCTGAGCCAGCCCGTGGTCGCCAGGGAGACGTTGTCGGCTTCCGCCTGCTGGTCGGCGCCCAGTCCGATGCGGACCGCTTCGCGCAGGGTGAGCCGGTCGCGGTTGCGCCAGAAGTCGGCGGCAGCTCGTATTTCGTCAGCGTCGATTTCGACCCACTGGCCGCGGAAGCGGACCAGCGGCACCTTCAGGTCGGCCAGTTCGAACAGTTCCTCGGCTGCGATCACCTCGTCGCCCATGGCGACTTGGACATCGAGGTCGATGAGCGACGCCATCGTCATGTTGGCGCCGCCCTGCATCGACGGGGTGCGGACTTCGGCCCGGATGATGGGACGGTTCTTCGTTCCCCGGCGGGTCCACCAGGCGGGCAGCATCACGCCAAAGCCGGCCTGCTGCAGCGCGACCGCCTGCTGGGTGAGGAATTGGTGAGCCTGTTCAGCGTCAAGGTGTGCGCCGGCCGGATTTCGTCGGTTCAGGCTGTCGGAGACGGGTGGGCACACGGAGCCGGCCTGGGCCAGGGAGGTGAGCAGGAACTCGGCCGGGTTGAAATCCGGCGACTGTCGCTCTTTGGCGGCGTCAACGGACAGCAGGAGACTGTGGTCGTCGTGGGGCTGGAGCAAGTAGCGGAGGTACCAGTCCTGTTCACGCAGAGCGGCGGGTGGGTCGTCCTCGTCAGGTTCTGGCGGTTCTTCAAGGCGGAGGCACAGGCGGTAGGGGGAGTTGGCGGCCACTGCGATGGGGCGGTGCCATTCCGCCACTTGCCGGCGCAGCTGTTGGAGCTGGGCGCCGGCGGCGTGTACGGTGCCGTCCGCCGTCCTCAGGGCGTGGAGCCAGGCGTCGTGCGCCGAGGCGAACTCCGGAATGCCCCCCTTGGCGTCCTGCCGAACCATGTGGTTCACGAGGTTGGAGATGAACTCCTTGAGGACGGCCAGCGGCGGGGTCGTTGGTGGCCCATCTGCTGAAGTGGTGGTCATGGCTCGGGCCGTGGCCGGCATCGCGCTGGTAAGTTCGGCCAGCTGGTGGGCATCCTCGCCGACGTAGAGCGGCGTCCACACGGCCTTGGTGATGTCACCGTGCCGGACGACGTTGGGCAGGAACTGCTGCCGAACGGTGAGCCCGGTGGCGAAGAGCATCACGTGTCGCCAGTAGACTACGTCGAGACCCAGCGCCACGCCGGGCGTTAGAACGCGACCGTTCTGGCAGCGTTGCAGCAGTTCGATGGCCTGCGCGCCGGAAAGCCTGAGAACCGGCACGCGCCAGGGCTTGATGCGGGGCTTGGCCCTCGACCTGGGCGCGGGACCCGCCAACGCTTCGGACGGTATCGGGTTGTTGCCGCGGCTGGGCAGCCAGATGGTGGCTTCCGCCTGAGAGTTGCCGGGGCGCTCGGAGACGACGCCGACGGTTTCAGCCAAACGCCTGGCGTCGGCGCAGCGAGGATGCTGTCCATCGGGCGTGTGGTCGGATTGCGAGGGCTGGTCGGAGTCCTCTTCCCACAGGGTCAGCTTCCCGCCCAGATGTGCAGCGTGGAGGATAATCATCGCAGCTTTCTCTCTGCAAGTTTTACTACGCGGGACATCCTGTTGGAAAGAGGGCTGCCAGCCGCCGATGTTATCAGGATCTGCTCACGTTCCTTCGGAATCGGTTTGGATGCCGGTTGCGGCGCCGCGAGCGCGGCCAGCTGGACTCGGACGAATTCACATACTTGACAAGAAAGGGCTTGACCGGGGTTTTTAATATCTCTTTGGTGTGCGCTTCTCCGACTATCATCCACCGGATGACGAGACATCGCAACTCTTTCCCGCTCGGTGGCATATCCGGCAGTCGGGGCGCACGACTGTTCCTTATCGGGCGAGATGCTTTGCGCCGCAATCAGCTCCCGGATCCCGTCGTGAAGCCCGACGGCTATGCCATCGCCAAACCGCAGCGATGGAGTTGAGACGCCGGCGGTGGGGGAATGTCAGCAGCGGGATTTGCGGGATTTTGCGGATGGTCAGGATTGGGGCCGTGGGGCGGCGGTGGCCATGCTTGCCGTGGGGAGGGCAGCCGGCGGCTGGCGCAGTGGGCTAGGCTTTGAGGGCCTGGGTGGTTGCGCCGCAGAGCTTTTCGGAACCCTGCGCCAAGTCAGGCGTTCAGCGACGACCACGGGAAGTGGCGGACCTGAGCCCCATCCTGAATCCGATGGCAATCCCAAGCCCAATTCCGCCAATGATTGGGAGTATGAGCTTCAGCGATTCCAGCAGGAAGTCCAGAATCCCTTGGAAGATGAGGACGAGTGCAACGGCGAATACGCCGCATATGATCATGCCGGCTAGTATGCCCAAGATAATCCTGGTTTGCTTCCGGTCACCATATTCGTGGTCCAACTCGCGGCCAGTAAGGCCAATAATGTCCGTGATGTGCTGCGAGTTTACCTGGGCGGCGATGGGATTGACGATGCTGCCCAGCATCATCGACATCGACGTGGACGCCGAGAAATGTCGCGTTACAGCCCCGCCTTCACCGGCGCTGCGGTGAATCTGTGCCTGGATGGCAGGCGGAAAGGTCGCTATCAACTCTGCTGGGACCGGTACAATATCAGAATCGGCGATAGCGTCGTCGCTATCGCCGGAAACGGAGCCAGCATCGTTCGAGGCAACCGGCAGGTCAGGATCATGTTCCGGCTCGGATTCGTCCCTGTTGCTTGCCATGATGCCCTCTCACTGTATCAAAACGAGAAGAGGCCACCCTGCCGGGAAAATCCGCCCCTGCCGAAGCGTATGCCCAACCGTCCCTGAGCGTCCGGCGTGAAAAAGTCGCTAACCATAGCGTTCACCTGTCCGCTGACTGCTACAGCTGCCAGCATCTTGATGGCCTCTTCTGCTTGCTCATCGGTGATGCGACCCTCTTGCTGGGCGGTAGCGACGGCGGTAACGGCGCGCTGCAAGTCGGCGCTGGTAAATCCCCGCTGTGGGCTGATAGCCGACAGCAAGTCATCCCAAGACACGGGCGGGAGTTTGTTAGTGGGGGTGGTCATAGCGTAATCTCCCCGTTCAGGGTTAGCGTAACCTGTTTACATTACTAGCAAATACGACCGCGTTTGTAAAGGGGTTTCCCGGCGCGGGGTTGGCGTCCCGGCACGCTGACACGCGGTAAAGAAACGCCCGCCGCGGGCAACCGGGCAAGTTGCGGCGGCGGGAGGCGTTCGCTCCCGGCGGGGGAATGTGAGAAGCGGGATTTTCGGGATTTTGCGGATGGGCAGGATTGGGGCCGTGGGTCTGCGGTTGCCGCGCTTGCCGTGGGGATGGCAACCGGCGGCTGGCGCAGTGGGTTAGGCTTTGAGGGTCTGGCCGGTTGCGCCCCGGAGCTTTTCGGAGTCCTGCGCCTAGTCTCCAGCGGTGATTTCCACAGCGGTCATCTCCTCTACCTAATCGCCCTTACCCGTCATAGCAACCCCGCTTTCTGCAAAGACCGATCTTGCACCGCTTATGATCATGTTCTTTGCAGTAGTTTCCCAACGCGGTTCTTGCCAAACTCTCGATTGTGCGTTGAGGATCTAGGTCGAAGTCTCTTGTGTTGGGCGGGGACCAACCACACGCTGTCTTGTCGTTGCGTATGTTTATGAAATGGACCTCGTGTTCATTGCCGTGCAGATCGCAATTGACGCGACGTCGGTTTCGCACAACGCGGTCTGGTGTCGCGCGTCTTATCCGTCTCATAGCTACTCCTTCGTCATCGTTTGCTGTGGCAGGCTGTTACTGAATTAGCCTGATATACTTGCGCCTGAGCAGCCGGCTACATCACCAGCCCCGCGCCCCGCGGCCGCCGCTTGCCCCCGTGCACCGACGGCTCAGCGGTCCACTTGGCGGCCAGCCGGCGCACCGCTTGGTAGATTGCATCATCAAAGCCGAGCAACTCGCACACTACGCGGCGGTCCAGCAGGGCGCGATTGGGGTCGGCGTCGGCCAGGTAGGCGGGCTGGAGGTCTTGGGCGCGGAAGTCGTTGAAGATGGTTTCGGCGGTGGTTAGTTGGGCGTCGGTCAGCGTCCGCAGGTCGAGGACGGGCAGGGATTCGGCGGCGCGGATGGTGGTGCTCGCCTTGCTGGATTGCTGGCGGTTGGAGTGCCACCAGTATGACAGCAGTCCCAATGTGCTGTTGCCCCAGATGGCAAAGGCGTAGTCATAGCGTTCGTCATCGAAAATGACGTTGGGCCATACCCTGCCACCGGCGGATTTTTGCTCGGTGAACGCGACGGCAAGGGCTTGTGAGCCGAATGTGAAATCACGGTTCAGATGAGAGCGGCTGGCGGTTGACCAAACCGTTGCCGCTTTTGTCTCCAAATCTCTCCGAGCCTGCAACTGCGAATCCGGTTCGCAAACTATGCGGGTTTCCTTGCTGGCATTGTGGTTCCACAGGCAAGGGTAGGTGGCCGTGGGGCTGGGGTTTGCCCTGGCGAAAGGCGCGCGCGGCGGCGGCCCGCTGATGTCCAAATGATACAGGCCGAGTTTGCCCACTACGCCAAGCAATTCCGTTTTCAGTTCCAACTCCGTCGGCTCTCCGGGCAGCCATAGTTTAGATTGCGACAGGGCATAAGCGGTTTGCGCCAGCGAATAGTCCTGCAAACGGACGCTGCTCCAACTTTCCCCGTCATCCGATTGTCGGGCGGTCAGCATTTCGCCGGTCAGGTCGTCGCCTACCGTCAACTGCGTGCCACCGTAGGGGCCATCGTCAATCGCTCGAACGTCATCCGCAGTGATGACGCCATTAGCAACAGCGGCGGCCTGGGCGAAACCTCCCGGTCGGTTGAGCAGTGAAGTGAAATGGACGCGGTGTAGGGGCGAATAATTATTCGCCCCTACGTTTTTGCGGGCGATAATCAGGCACTCGGCCATGCCGGTGTCGGAGGAAAAGGACATATCCCGGCCGTTGGCGGCGATGCTCAACACCGATATGTCGGAGTATCCGGTTTCCAGCATTTGGCGAAACGCTTGCCAGGACAAGCCGGCGGCGGCTGACAGCGGCAACACCAACGCCAATACGCCGCCCGGCTTGAGCTTCCTGTCCCCCAACGCTGCGAAAGCCGATGCAATGCCGGCGTTGCCGTGGTGGCAAGTCCCTTTGGTCAGCATAGACATCCGCCGGCCCATATCCCTTTGGTCGGACTCGCTGGCCTCGAAAGCGGCGAAAGCGGGATTGAATACGCCAACGTGCGCCCCTTCCTGCCCGGTGTTCCGGGTAAAGGGCGGGTTCATAATCACCAGGTCAAAGTAGTCGTCGGGAATCTCCACCAGCATATGGGTGACGGTTTCCTCGCCGGCGCTGCCGGTGCGGCGGGCGGGGTCGCTGGTGTTGATCATCACCAGTTGGCTGTCGCCGGCCAGCCCTTCCAGGGAGCCGATTTTCACGCTGCCGTCGGGCTGGCGTCCGTAGGGCATGGTGTAGATGCGGGACTTGCCGTAGCCGACGGTGGGCTGGGCGCCGGACAGGGTGGCGCTGGTGATGTGGGCGGCCGAGGGCATCACGTCGCAGCCGTAGAGGACTTCCTCCATCATGGCGGGATGCAGTCTAGCGGAGTCGCCCCCGGCGCGCTCGTGGCGGGCGGCGATCTGCTCGTACACGGCGGAGAGCAGGGCGCCGGTGCCGCAGGCGAAGTCGCCGATGCGGAGCTGGGCGATGGCGTCAGCGTTGCCCCAATCAAAGGATTGTTCACCCGTACCGTGTAGGGGCGAATAATTATTCGCCCCTACGGGAGCGCAAAGTTTCGCCACCGCCAACCGGGCCAGCAGGGCCGCCGACGCCGGCAGGGTGTAGAACGTCGCCAGGTACTTGCGGTCGGCGATGAGGCGTTGGAAGACGCGGCCGGTGAGGTCGTGGGCGTTGTCCACGCCGGCCTGCTGGACTTCGCCGACGGTGGCGTAGAGGGTGCGCAGGACGCGGGCCGCCGGCTCCATGGGCAGCTGTTCCAGGATGTCCTTGCCGATGGCGAAGATGGGCCAGTAGTTGATTTCCAGGATGCTTTGCCAGGCGGACAGGGTGGCGTCTTGCGGCGTAGCAACGTCCGGCCCGCAAGTGTGGCGCAGGATGGGGATGCCGTCATGGGTGCCGGCGATGCGCTCGTGGAAGACCATGGCGTTGGCGATGATGGCCACGGCCATGCGGCGGGTCTGGGGCACGTTGACCATGCCCAGCAGGCCGGCGATTTCGGCGGTGACCCGGGGCCGGCGGGCGTCCAGGTCGTCCAGTATGGTTGAAACGCGGTCGATGCCCTGTTGCAGGGCGTTGGCGGCGGCGTCCACCGCCTGCTGCGGCACCGACTCCAGGCGAATCAGGTCGGCCAGGTCGGCAACCCCGCCTTGCAGCCAGCCGGATTCGGGAAAGCGGCGGCCGTCCTGATACAGCACGGCGTAGGAGAGGCGGGCGGCGGTCAGGGCGTCGCGCAGGTTGTCGGCAAAGCGGACGGTATCGGGATAGCGCAGGGCGATGGCGGCCTCGATGGGGTGGATCTCGTCCACCACGGGCAGGCCGAGGCGGGCGGCGGCGTCGCCCTCGGCGTTGCCGAACGCCTCGTATTCGGCCTCAACCACCACCGGGGCGCGGTCGGCGGCGGTAACCAGGTTGTCCAGTTGTAGGCCGGGGCGCCCCTCAATCAGCTGTGTGTTTTCGGAGCGCACCTGACAGCCGGCGAGCATCCCACGCAGCAGGTCGCCAAGCTCGTTGTTGGCGCTGGGTTCGCTATGTCGGGGCTGCTGGGCAACCATGGGCAATCTGGGTTCTGCGGGTGTTCTTGTGGCGGAAGCGGGTCAGAGAGAGGGATGCCTTTCTCCTCGGCCGCTTTGGTCCGCCATCTTTCGTAGTCCAGTATAGTTTCGGCTTGGGCTCAGGTTTCAGCAGGCATTTTCGCGCGCCACCTACGCCTTTCATCCAACACGCAGAACTTGAGCCTGACTCCTCTTTCCAACTGGACCGCAAAGCGTAGCGTACACACCTGCGGCCAAGCACACCAATCCGGAAGCCGATCCCAAACTTGCCCACGCCGGCCACTCTCCGCGTCCCTTCCGGCAGGTTAGCCAAGCAGTGGCCGCGAAACGTCCGAAAGGGGCGGCCACCGCGTGACGGCGGAACCGCCGCCTTCCCCACCATTTGCCCATCGTCGTCACCAGTGTAGCACAGTCGATATGCTCCCATCGTGACGTCGGTATAGCAAATCGTCGGGCATGGCGGAAAACAGGGCGTGAATGCCCTGGATGTGCGGGTGCCGCATGAAGCTTGGAACGTCGTCCACCGCCAGGGGTTCGTTCCTGCGCGACGTGCTCGGCGGCCTTCCGCAGAGTCCAAAGCAGTTCCGGCTCGCTGGCTCCGCAGACTGCCGCGCAGCGCTCCGGCAGACCGCAAAGCGTCAGCGCGTTGGGCGCCCTTTCCGGATCCCCGAACTGGTGCGGGGCCGACGTTCCCGCAGTGGATACGAGGTCTTCAAACAGGCCCAGAGGCCTGGGATGGGATGATTTTCACCCTCGCCGCAGCGTCGCCGGCGTCTCCATCGCGCCAGCCAGCCGGAGGGCGCTTTCGACGCTCTCGTTCATCTTGGCTTCCAAATCGCTTTCACCGGGGCTGGCAAATCTTTCTCGGGGCTTCCGAACTGTCTCCAGGCAGTCCTCGTGTTCGACCGCCGCCAGGGCTTCCCAAGCAAGCTCCCGGCGCAGCCTGCTGACCTGTGTGGTGATTTCGTCCATCGCAGAACTGCTGTTGGTCAGCGCTGTGATCTCGTGGATCAGTCCAAGGCAGCCTGTTCAACGTTCCGGTCATCTTCAGGGATACGCCGTTTCACGTCTTCCGACGTGGGCGCGTGACTTGGGTAGTCATTGTCCCAGCGTTCCAAATGTCGGTCCACGATTTTCGCGCTCTCCGTCAACATGACGGCGCACGTGTAGTATTCATCGCTCGTGAAGCTGGATGACTTGAACCGGGCAAGCGCTTCGGGGTTGCTGTCAATCTCGTGATTCAGCTCCAGACCCACCGTTGGTGAGGAGATTCTCCAAGACGTGTGCTTGAAGTCGGCGGTCCATGGTGTTTATCCGTTGGATGTCGGAATTTTCCGTGAGCATTCACAGGCTCACCCGGCACAGGCCCTGTTTTCACGAATCCAGCCAAAGTGGCTCTTTTCCTTTGTCATTGCTACGCGCGTCGTGCTCCTCACGCGTACCCACTTTGTCATTGCGAGGAGCGTAGTCCGCCTCTGGCGGATGGCAATCTCGACGGGTGAGCGATGTTTGCTCCGGCGACGAGATTGCCACGCTGCGCTCGCAATGACAGTTTGCGGAAAGTGGGTACGCATGAGCGTCGTGCTCCACTTGCAACGCTGGGAACTCACGGAACGGTAACGGACTTTGGCGGTGGCAGGCTACCCGCGTGGGTTCATGGCATCAAGGCGCGCCGCCACTAACCGAGGCGATTTCGCTACTCCGATTTCACCGACGTATTGACGGAAGCAGCCCCGCACTTCCAGCAGGCCGGCGGCCACCAACTGGCGCAGCCGCTCCACGGCGTCTTGGTTGGTGTCAGTCTGGGGCATCGCCCCCACGCCTTGCGCGATTTCAGATACGTTCCGTCCGCGGCTTCTTGACGCTGGCGACGGGATACGGTCTGCTCTGCGTCCAGTTGGGCCTTACAGGGCGTCGGCTTGGCGCAGGCCAGCGGCCACAGCTTCCGGCGTGGGACGGTCGGGGCGTCCCACCAAGATGCGCGTCTTGTTGAGCCGGGAGAGGTCGTCCATCACCTCGGCGAAGCCGGACATGAAGAAATAGCCCACGGCGATGTCGGCGCGGGCGCTGCTGCCGAGCATCTGCCGCAGGCGGGTCAGCAGGTCGGGGTCGGTCTTGGCGTGATAGACGGTCATCGACGCTCCTGGAAGATGTTTGCGGTTGCCGTCAGCGGTCGCGGTCTTGCAGCAAGGTGATGGTCGCTATTGTAATTCGTTCCGGCTCAGGTAGATTAATGAAGCGTTCGATGGCATTTTCCGCCTGGCTCAGACGACGTTCAGCAGCTTGCCGGTCAAAGACGCTGGTCGGGTGATAGTCCGCCCTGATCCTTGCCTGGTACAGTTTATTTAAAGTTATGGCGAAGCTCTGCCCGTCCGACGATAGCGATATTCGGTGGCGCAAAAGGTTGCCGACGGCGTGGCGGTGCGAGGAACCCCGGTACACCCGGATCCAAGCGGCGGCACTCGCTTGGTCGGACACTTGGCCCACCAAGACCGACGCATTGCTCTCACAGAGCGCGTCGTAAGCAGCGTAGTAGGCCGTGCTGATCGCCCGGTGGTTAACAGCACGGGACGGCTGTCGTAGGGTGGAGAGGCCGTAGCGAGCGCTGCTGATAAGGTCCCGCCAGTCCAACGGCACGGGGGTTTGTGCGTTGGGGGACTGGTATGTGCTCATAGTTCGCCGTCCGACCTTTCATCTCGGTAGTCGACGGTGGGTACCGGGACAAACCCCCTTTCTTCCAGCAGGTTGAAAATGTCGAATTCAATCGGGTCAAACCGCTGCACGTCTATGGCGGGGTGGCCCTTTTTGAAGGTCACGGTCACGAAGCGAATCTCTTCCCCCTCGAAAAAGAAGGAATCGGGTTCGACGGCTATGATGTCAAAGTCGCCGTGGAGCCTATCCTGTAGTTCCGTCCAGATTAGGTCGGGCGCATCCACCATCCAGTTGCTTTTTGTCGCCATGGTCGTTTCCTCCTGATAACGGGCTTCCCTTTGCCGTCATTCTAGCACGGCCCCGCCCGCTGACGCCCATGCCATTTAACCTAATCCGGCAAATGCCGATGCCGACCGTCCAACTTTTAGGGCGGTCTTGGCCCGAGAGCGGTTCGGTCGGGGCTCTTCACTTTGAGCCAATCGATTGCCTCAAGCTTGTCGAATATTCGATGGTATTCGACCTCGTTGGGCAGGAGACCTCGGCCACCGTAAGGGCCGCCAAGTCGGAATAGATTGTACGCGCTGAATGCGTCGAGCAACTGTTTCTTTTCGTCGAAAGTCAAGGCACCCGCTCTACCTGGTAGCGTTCCGTTTTAGGTGGTTTGGTTTTTGTCATTGCGAGCGCAGCGTGGCAATCTCGTTGGCCTAGCAGCAGCTTTAGCCACTCGAATGCGTTGCCGGAAAACTGAACCACCTAAATTGCAACGTTACCGCTCTACCTTCCAGTGTTTTGACGACTTCCTCATACTCGTCCTTGAGGGTTGCCCAGCGCAACTCACGGACGACCTCAGGCGTGTTGGGTAATGATGGGTCGTTAATTTCGAGTATTGTTTGTTGCGAGGATAGTATATCCTCTTGGAACGCTTCCACCATCTGCCTGATGTACCCGATCTGCTCGCGCCTTTCCATCTTGTGGTCAATGTACTGCCTGGCGTAGGTGAAGGCAGATAGGATCAGTCCGGCGGAGACACCGGCGATGATACCTATGATTATATTATTGACTATTGTGGATCCGTCCATTTTTATGCTCCTTTGCGACGGCGCTGTTGGCCTTATTAGGTGGTCGTCGCTTTCGCAATTACACCGCCACTACGCGGCCGGGCCGCCTACGCAAGCGGGTTCCGCCACAGCAGGCCCAAGTCCTCAAACCGCTGGAAATCCCGCGCGTTGTGGGTATGCACTACCGTGCCGTTTTCAATCGCCAGCGCGGCGATGTGGGCGTCCGATGTCAGGTTGTAGTCCGCTCCGGGAACGGACATGCAACGCTCCAAGTATTCCAGATGGCTTTCCCCCGAGATAAGTGGGCTGATATGTGAATGGCCGAACCATTGGCGGACTTGGCTGACGGCTTGCGCCGGCGACCAGGGCGTTGCAACAGTCCGTAGGTTGGCGATGACTCTTACGAATCCTGTGGACACGAGCCACGGAACCCCGATGGTCTCCGTACCGTTCACCAATCCTGTCCACCATGCTCTTGCTTATTGATGGAATGCGCTCGTGTCGTTGTACGCGAACACCAGCAGGTTGACGTCAGGCACGATCATAACAACCCCAGCTTCCGCAGGTCATCTTCCTCTTCCAGCTGGCGGATGACATCCGTGAGGTTCTCATCATTGACGCCGGGCGCGTAGCCGCTGACGAAGCTCCTGATTTCAAAGCGGGGCCGCTCCTTTACCGATGTCGCCGCCGCGCCCGCCGCTCCGCTCATGCTGCCCGCCTTCCGCTTGCGGTTCTCCACCAGTTCGCAGACGCCGGAGTACACCGCCTCCCGCTCGCCGGCCGTCAGGCCCAGCGCGTCGTACACCGCGTCGTCGATGTGGCGGCGCGGCGCCGATGGCGTCAGCACGTCCCAATCGGCGGCGTTGAATACCGAGGCGGACGGCTCCGGCAGCAACTGCGGGTTCACTATTTGCAGGTTGGCGGTTTCGTAGGTCTGGATTTCCAGCACCCCCTCGCCAAAGTTCGACCGGCTTGCGGTGTTCAGCATCAGCTGAAACAGCGTTGAGTTCACCGCCGCGCACAACCGCGTTGGCGAAACGTTGCCGGCAATGGGCATGATCTGAAAGTTATCGCTGAACAAGATGCCTGGCGCCGCCAGGAAAGTCCGTGCGGTCGTGTCAACAAGTTTGTTCATCCCCAGATAGACATTATCCCGTTCTCCCAAGTCATACCACCGCCTGCGCGATTTTTACGCTGGTGCGCTGGTGATAGCCCTGCCCCTCGCCCCATTGGATGTAGGCCAGCGCGCCCGTGCCGGCCAGGTCGGCCTTGTCGTCGTGGCACATGAACAGACGCTTGGGCAGCCGGGCCGGGTCCACGGCGATGCGGCGGGATTCCTGGGGCGTGGTCATCACCGGACGGCAGTATTTCGCCTCGATGCCGAACTCGGCGATGCGCTCCGGCGTCAGGTAAAAGAAGTCGTTGGCCCCGGTGGTTACGCCGCACCGCACCGTAGCCACGTCGCCCAGGCGAACCAGCTTGTCGCTGTAGTTAGTCAGGATGGCGTGGCAGATGTCGGGCGCGCTCCGGTGGTTGCCGCCTCGGTTGGCTCTGTCCATACGGTTCCTCCTATCGGAGTTAGGCGCCATGCAATATTGGGGGTAGCATCGGGATGCACGGTATTATAGGATTTGCCGGATTGCCGCCCGCCGGCGGCGGTTTTCCGCCCCACTCGGCGACTCCTCCCAGCATAGGCCGGCTCGCGCTCGTCAGCACTGGCCAAACGCACCGCGCTACAGCTCGTAATCGCCGTAGCGGTCGCTGTAGCGACGGCGTTTGCCGTTAGGCAAGGCGTCGTTGTCGCCTGCCTTCAGGGTGGCTTTGGCCGTCCGGCGGTCGCGTTTGTGGTCGCGCAGGCCGGTAGCCCGGTTGTCGCGGGCGATCAGGGTTGACCAGTCCGGCCGTCCGTCGCGGCCCGGGCCGTCGCGGTAGCGCCGGGTGGTTCCACTCATGGCATAATCCTCTCCGGCGCGTTCTCGGAGTCCGGCCGTTGCTGTTTCGGCTCAATTCAACGGCCCAAGAGGTTGATAACAGCGCGGATGACGCCGGCTATTGTGATGAAGACCCTGCTCGTCGTTCATCGTCCCCCGGACGCGATGGGAAAAGATACCTCAATACAACAAAGGTCATCCCCGACACCTGTCCCAGCGTGCCGCCGATAAACGTAGTTGCCACCCAACGGTCAATCTCAATGATGCCATAGCCCATGAGAAACGTGATGACGTTGACCGCGACAATCTGCGCTGACAGCAAGGTCAATATAGCGCTGGCATATATGATCCGAAGCCGGCGGTTGCTGCTCCGTTCGTCAGACTGAGATTTTGCTTCCAACAGACTGGCATAGGCATCTGACTGCGCCTGTGTCAGTGGCGGCCCCAGGGATTGGAAGTATCGGCCACCTAAATCGTCGCTATCAGAAACCGCTCGTGGGTTACCAGATATCGAGGTCGTCGATCCGGTACCCCATAGCCGACTGAGAAACCTTAAAAATTTTCGCCATAGCAGAGACATTCGGAGTCACTTCCCATTGGTCTCGAACAAATTCTTCCGGCATCAGCAGCGCGGCGGCAAACCGATTCGCCTCAATTTCCCGGGCTCGACCTTCATCCCAATCGCCGCCGTTCAGAGCCTTTCCTCGGTACATATGGATGCGCTTGTCAACGATTTCCCCGTCCCCCGGTAGGTGGAGGAAGTAGTGCCCAAGCTCGTGGGCTACCGAAAAACGTTTCCGGTACGGTGGCTCGGATTGCGCGACGAAAATTCGCGTGGTTTCTCCCTTCCTGGCAATCAGCGCCGACAGGGAATCGTCAATAAACTCAACGTTATTGACCGTAATGCCGAGTTTGTGAGCCAGACCCAGCGGGTCCGTTGGCAACGAATACAGGCCGTAGCGTTGTAGAACTTTTTTGGCTTCCTGCTCGATTTCATATTTGGATTTTCTCGTGCCCATGATTGTCCCCCTCAACGGCGGCAGCGCTTGATTCTTCAATCTGCCTTTGACGCCATTCTAGCACAACCCCGCCCGCCACGCCGTCGCCGTCAATTCAGTCCAGCCCAACCCAATCCGGCAAATGCCGATGCCGACCACCCATTGCTTTGAAAAGACCCGACTTGCGCTCCGCACCCACAGCAATGACCAATACCGACGGTCAGGTGAACTGTAGGACGCTGTAGGAATGGAGGATGGTCATGAGGCTCTGATTCTCAATCCCTTGCCGGTCTGCCTAGCCTCACTACCGCATCCATTATCTCAGCGGTTACCAGGCTGACAGGGCTCGCCTCATTCGGTCTGCCAGTATCTGCTTTTGGCTTGCCATCTTGAAATTGTTCTAGCGTTTGATTGTTATGTTTTGCAATGATGCGCTCCACGAGGGTTATGTCAGACACACCAACCAAACCGGCGTGCTCTGGTGTTCCACTTTGGTTGCTTGTAAGTGCTTTGCTGGTTATTATTCCTGTAATAGTTGGATGATTGCCGGCCCAAGCGACGATGGGACCGCCCGAGAAACCGTAATTTAGGTATCCTCCAGTGTAATGACTGTCATCCGTGCCGAAGTAGAGGGTGGTTAGCACGGGCATCGGCACAGGTCTCAGTTGACCTGCCTGCCTGCTCCAATTGATGGGCGGTATAGTCCCTGGAAATCCCAATGCGAGGGATACCGATCCAAACACCGTTCCAACGTGGCCGTATCTTGCGGCCAACCTCCCTATTTTGGAGTCGTTCTCACCAACACGTTGTAGTACTGCGATGTCGTTGTCCTCATCTGTCCCAATGGTTTGCCAAGTGGACGTGCTCCATTCTCCGAACACGTCGATGAGTGGTTCAAACTCGCACGCTCGGGCAACGTGCAATGCGGTTACGACGTATTCTTGGTCACCGTGTTGAAGTAGTACACCAGTACCTATAGGCTGGACTTCGCTTTTGTCTCGTGACATTCTTTGTTCACCTTCAAATTTTGCGTCGTTTGCCGTTTGAGTGCAACCAACGATGACAATCGCGCACATAATCACTAGCGCAATCACGGTAGATGCTCTTTCAAATTTCATCTGAACTCATACCAGCTTGTTGTGCATTTTGTTCTCCCAGCGGATTCACCTGATACGCTCAGTGCCAACCACCGGTTTTCTACCAACTCCGCCAGCCCCATTATACGCCACCACCCACCGCCCCAATCTCCTCCCCCGTCAGCCCGTACAGCCCGTACACCAGCCGGTCGATTTCCGCCTCGTCCGCCGCGGTGTCCGCCGACGGATCTGATGCCTTGGCCGCCAGGATGCGGTCAACCAGGCGGACGAACGGACGCTGCCGCGTTGCGCTGATTTTCGGGACTGGTATGCGCTCGACCGCGAACTTCTCCCATTGCATCAACCCCATGCCCGTCGTTCGCGCCGTGTTCCCCATGAACCACGTTGCCAGCCTGGAGTTGAGCATCGCGCAAAGATACTTCAACGAGCCGCCGGTCATCACAAATCCCTTGTTGTTGCAATAGACTTCCTCATCGCAATACGCAAATCGCCCTTCCGGGGACATATCCATCCAAAAAAGTTTTGCTTTCGCAAAGTCTGCATGATATGTGCAGTTACGCAGGTTGTACGGCGTCCGCCCCTTGTCCTGCCGTTTCGCCAACTGCGGGTAGTGTTCATCCAGGTGGGCTTTGATGGCGGGGTAGTCGTCAACGTTCACCGCCGCGACGTCGCCGTAGCCGTTGTGGGTGTCAATCAGATGCCACCCGCTGGCCGGAGCGTGATAACGCCGGATGTCCCGCCCGCGCAGCACGGGCTTGATGATCTCGGCGGATCTGGCGTCGGCGTCAATCAACGCCTCCCGCGTGGCGTCGTCAATCAGGAAAGCCTGGTTGTAGCCCGTCAAGATGCCGCGATTGATGCTCAAGTCCCAATCTTTCAGCGGCGTTCCCGTCGCCAGCATCTTGTCCATGACGCTGCGCTCAGCCGGCGTCAGCACGCTCCACGGGCTTTCGCCGTCCAGGCGCAGGGCACCCCACCGGCTTTCGTCCGGCGGAAATTCCGGCTCGGCCATCTTGTCCAGGTCAACGGCCCTGGCGACGGCGTCGCGCCGGCCGGCCCGGGCAATCAGCACGCACGAGTCCACGATGGCGCTCTCAAAAATGTCCTTGCCCAGTTCCAGCAGGTACAGGGGCGTGTGTCGTTCCGCGAAGTAGCGGCGGGTGCTCTTGCCGTATTCCGCCTTGAGCCAGCTGTTGGACGTGACGTAGGCCAGCAAGCCGGCGTCGGGTTGGAGCAACTGGAAACCCCGCTCGTAGAACAGCTGGTAAATGTCGCCGGTGCGGGCGAAGGTGGCATAGCCGGCGTTCTGATACTGCCGGGCCAGCTTGCCCCGCTCTTTCTGCAACTGGACGTAGGGCGGGTTGCCAATCACCACGTCAAACCCGTCGGTCACGCCAAACATATACTCGGCGTCGAACCAGTCGGTAGCGGGGGCGTTCTGGTCAAACAGGTCGCAGGCGGCGATTTTCCCGGCGTCGCCGGGGGCCATGCCGATTTGCCGCAATTCGGCGGCCAGTTCCCCGCGCAACCGTTGGTCTTCGTTCCGGTAGCGCAGTTTCAAGGTCCGGTTGTTGGCGTGGAAATAGCGTTCCCGGTTTTGCCGCAGTTCGTTCTGCAATTCCCGTGCGTACTGCGAGGTCAGCGCTCTCTGGGAACTGCCCAGAGCCAGCAGCGTATCCGCGGCCACGAACCGAGTTTCCAGGTTGGGCAGAGGCCGGATGCCGTAGTTGTCTTCCGGGTCGTCGTTGGGCTGCTGCTCGATGGCCAGAGAGATGAAAAAGCGCAGCTTGGCAATCTGGGTGGCGATGGGCTGGATGTCCACGCCGTAGATGCTGTTCTGGATGAGGTACAGCTTGCGCCCGAAGTCGGAATCGCGGTACTTCTCAAAGGTATCGCTGATTTCCTGCAACTCGGCGTCCCGCTCCGATTGCTCGGCGGTGTCAAAAGCGGCGGCGGCGCGCCGGCCGGCCAGTTCTTTCTGCAAGGACTCCCAGAGTTGGTTGCGGTCGTCCAGGCGGCGCAGTGCCAGCGTGAGCTTGTGCAGGATGCCCATGGGAAAGGCGCCGGAGCCGACGGCGGGATCCAGCGCCTTGATGCCGGCAATGGCGCGGACGACGGCCTCGCGCTCCGCCGGAGTGAACAGAGTCTCGGCGTCATCAAAGGCGTCGCCGTAGTCCAGCAGGCAGCGCAGCCGGGCCTGCCAATGACCGGCGTCGCCGTCCACGGGCGATGCCTTTTGCGCCAGCGTGGCGACGAGGGCCCCGTCCACCATGTAGTCCACCACGGCGCGGGGCGTGTAGTACGAGCCGGTTTCCTTGCGGGCGGTCTGTTGCGTCTCCGGGTTGACGGCGGCCAGCAGGTTCTCGAACACCTTGCCCAGCAGTTCGGGGTCGAGGGCCACTTCCTGCTCCGTCGGTGTGTTCTCCTCCACGGTGAACTTGTAGCGGTTGAACAGGTCAATCAGGCCGAGGTTGGCGCTGTCGCCGAAGAAGAGACGGTTGGGGATGGAGTAGCCGGCCCGCTGGCTGGGGTTGTCGGTGAAGCAGTCCACGCGGACGCCGCCGGCGCCGGTGGCGTCAAAGCTGTCCAGGCAGTCGAACAGCCCGCCATTGATGAAGGGCGTTTGGTCAAACAGCGCCACCAGTCGGTCGGGGTGGGCGATTTCGTTGTGATAGCGGTACACGGAAAAGTTGCGGTGGTCGTCGCGGTTTTCCCGGCTGAAGCGCCGCTGTCCGATTTCGGTGTTCAGGGTGGCAAAGAACAGGTTTTGCAGTACGGCGCGGTAGTAGGAATCGCCGGCCTCCCGTGCGTAGCCTTTCAGAAGTTCCGCGGCCCGGTTCTCGATGAACAGGTCTTCGGCCACCAGTCCCTTCTCCTTGATGAACCAGACGAACATCAGGCGGGTGATGAGGCGAATCACCTGCTCCTCGGCGGGCAGGGCAGCGTCTTCCTGGTCGCCGAACTTGGCGGTCTTGACCGCGCCCTCAAACCAGGTGAACAGCTCGCGGTAGAAACGCCGGTTCAGCTCCTCGGTGTCCAGCGCGGCCAGCCAGGCGTCCAGCAGGCCGTCGAAGTTGTGGGGCTTGCCATGGTCGTCGATCCACTTCAGACGCTCCGGCAGGGACAGCTCGGCCAGGATGTCCAGGTGGGCGCGGTGCGGCTCGGCGGCGTTGATTTCGCGGATGAGGGACACGCTGCCCAGCACGTCGCGCTCCGGGTCCCGCTTGTTGGGCCGGCGGTGAACAAAGGCCAGGGTCACGCGGCCGGCAACGGTACGGAACAAGACAACCATCGGCATCGGCAGGTACTTGTTCAGCTCGCGGGTGAAGGCGGCGTACCGACCGCGAGCGTAGGTGTCGCCGCGGAGCTGCACGACGGCGAACAGGAAACTGCGGGCGTTGCCCGTGTCAAAGCCGGCCGCGTCAAACAAGGCTCGCTGAGTTTCCGCTTGGATTTCACCGCCAGTGAACTGGAAGAGAACATTCATCGACTGGGCGTTGTCCAGGAACGCCTGCGCCGACTGCGTGCTGAGGTTGGCGTTCGGAAGTTGCCGGATGAAATCGCCGGCGTCGCCGGATTGATCTGGCAACATCCGTTCGCTCCGGTAGCCGCAGGCGTTCAGGAGGCCGGTGGCCGCCGCTGTGAGGTCGCGGTCAACCATTGCCGCCAAGGCGGCGCCGATGGCGTTTCTGACGCTTGCAGTGCTCATTTCGTATCCTCGATGACCAGCCAGGTTATCAGCTCGAAGTCCGTGTTTTCGTTGGGATTTTCGGATGCCTTGGGCAGCACGAAGTCGCGCCCGCTGCCCAGGCCTCGCGTTTGCGTTGCGCCGTGCGCCTGCCTGATGTGGGCTATGGCGTCGGTGAGCAGTTTATCGTAGCGCGCCATATCGCGGCCCTGGTCGGTTTCGCGGTCAAATCGGTCGCACAGTTCGGTAATGGGCGCGGTTTCGCCGGCAGTCGCCGCGTCGAACACGGCCAGCGCCTGCCGCGCGGTGGCGCAACCGTAGCGGATGTTGCCGTTGTCGTGCAGATACACGAAATAGAAAGGATGCACCGGGCTGGCGGCCCGTTGGCGCGAACCGACGTCGCCGGCGTTGCGCTGACGCAGGCAGAAGATTACGCCGGGTTGAACTTCGGCTCCTCCCTCGTCGCCGGCGACGGCGTACACGCCAAGGGGCATGGCTTCCAGCGCGTCCTTGTTGGCTTCCAGGTAACGCAACAACTGGGTCAGGAAGTGGTCCAGGGTGAAGTCGCCCATGGTCGGCCCGTCGCTGAGGTCGTCCAGGTCGAGGACTTCCTCGCGCAGTCTGAGCAGTTGCTCGTCGCGGAAATTCAGTTCCAGCTGGGCGTCCTCCTCCGTGAAGGGGTCTTCGTCGCCGCTGGCAGCGATGTCGGCCAGCGCCATCCGCGCCTGCACCCGGCTTTCCAGATTCAGGTACACGTCCATGTCCGACGTGGGCCAGTAGTTGGTCATCCGCACCGAAGGGTTGCGGCTCCCGATGCGGTCAACGCGCCCGAAACGCTGGATGATCCGCACCGGATTCCAGTGAATGTCGTAGTTGAGCACAGCGTCGCAGTCTTGCAGGTTCTGGCCTTCGGAGATGCAGTCGGTGGCAATCAACAGGTCGATGTCGGCGCCGGCGTCCGCGCTACCGCGGCTCCGCGCCCTGGGGGCGAAGTTGCTCAGGATGGCGTTGAAGTTGTTGGCGCCGGCCGTGGTGTGGGTTTCGTCGCCGGACACCATGGCCATGTTGATGCCCAACTCGGCGGCCAGGTCGGCCAGATTATCGTACAGGTAGTTCGCCGTGTCCTTGAACGTGGTGAACACCAGTAGCTTGCGGTTGGCGTTGCCGTCCCGGTCGGCGGTGGGTTTTCGGGTCTTGTCGCTCACTGCCCACCTGATTTCACGCAGTTTGCCGTCGCGTTCCGGCGTAATGGCGGCGACCTGCTGCTGCACGCTTTCCAGAGTGGCCTTGTCTGCCCGCAAATCGGCCTGCCAGCGAGCCACGTCCAGCTCGGCGAGGCGGTAGGACTGGCGGCGTCCACCGACGGAGAATTCTTCGTCTTCCTCGTCTTCGTCGGGTTGCGTATCCGCCTCCGTCGCTTCCATAGTGGACTGCCCACCTTGCTCGTAGCGGTCAATCTTTTCGAGCAGGTCGTCGATCTTGCCAATGGTGCGCCCCAAGGTCAGCGTCAGAGATTTGGGGGAGCTTTCCAGCCGTTTGAGGAAGTTGGTGCGCATCATCCCAACCAGGAAACGCTCGCTGTCCTGCTGGTTGAAATTCTGCCGCTTTCGGGTTTCCGCCAGTTCCTGTAGCCGCGCCGGATCGGTTACGTATTCGCTGGGCTGGTACACCGACAGCTTGAACTCGCCGATGCGCGCGGCAAGTTCCTGGTAGGAGAGTTCGCCCTTCAAGTCCGTCTGCGGGTAGCGGTTCGTCGGATTTTCCCGCTGGGGGAACTGCCCGATGCGTTCCATTTCGGCGGCGTAGAATTGCTCAATCTGCCGCCGCGACCGTGAGATAGACACGCCGTCCAGCAGACGCAGGAAATCGGCGCCTAGCTTTTCCAGCAGTTGCGCCTTGTCGCGGCGGCTCCGGTTGGCCTGTTCGGTTTCCCACTGCTTGAACACTCTTTGCGCCGACGCCATCACGTTGCGGATGCTGCCCACGCCCAGGCTTTCGCGGAAAGCGCCTTCCCGCCCTTCCGTCATCAGGTGGATCTGATTCCGCAGGTCAATCAGGGATGTGTTCACCGGCGTCGCCGACAGCATCAGCGCCTTGGTCCTGGCGCCGTCCTTGATTACTTCGTCAAGCAGGCGCCGGTAGCGTTGCCCCCCGTCGTTGCGGAAGTTGTGCGATTCGTCAATCACCACCAGGTCGTAGTTCTGCCAGTTGAAAGTCCGCAAGTTGACCCCGCCCGACGAGCCGGAGTTCCGGGAGAGGTCGGTGTGGGCCAGCACGGTAAAGGCGAAGCGGTCTTCCGTGAACGGGTTCTGCCGGTGGCCGTAGATGGACGGGTAGAGCGACCAGTTTTCAAACAACTTGCGCGGGCATAAAACCAGCACGCGCTCGTTGCGCAACTCGAAGTACTTGATGACCGCCAGCGCGGTGTAGGTTTTGCCCAGTCCCACGCTGTCGGCCAGGATGCAGCCGTTGTGCTCCCGTAGCTTGGCGATGGCGCTTTTCGCCCCGTCCTTCTGGAACTCGTAAAGGGCGTTCCAGATTTGGCTTTCCGTGAAGCCGGTGGCTGCGGCCACCGCGTCGCCGGCCAGGCGGGCCTCAATGTCCTTGCGGAACAGTTCGTACAGCGTCTTGTAATATACGGCCTCCGGGGCGTAGTCGCCGCCGAGACGTTGCAGAGCGTCCAGCACCCGTTGCTTGACGTCCTCGGTGAGCCGTTCGTCATTCCAGAGTCGGTTGAACCACTCATTCAACTCGGCGAGCGTGTCAGCGTCGTCGGTGGCGAGGTTGATTTCCAGGTTGGGCCGGTCGCTGCCGCCAAGGCCGCGTTTGGTGAAGTTGGAGCTGCCGACGACACCGGCGGCGCTGTCCGGCGACGCGGTGAGGTACATCTTGCCGTGCAGAAAGTTGGCGCGGCTGACCGAGCGGACGGCTACGCTGTCTTGGCTCACCCAGTCGGCGCACTGCTTCGCCAGGGCCTTCTGTTGCAGGGTATGGTTGGGTTCCAGCCCGCGCTCGGTGAGCTCGAACGACTTGGGCTCGTCGGCGCTGGGATCCAGGTCCTCCACCGACGTCGGGTCGCCGAAGAGGAACCTGGTGCGACCCACTTGGTCCAGCTCTTCGGACAGCAGTTCGTAGCCGTAAATGGTGAAGTAAGCCGACGCCAGGTTGAAGGCGTCGGCGCCGCGCAGATTGCGCCGCAGGTGGTCGGCCACGGTGGCGGCTTGGTTGTCCAAGATGTGGTTTTGCAAAGGCATCTGCTTACTCTCGTTGGATTTTGACCGCTACGCGACTGCTTGCTTGGCGTCGTCTTTGCGCCAAGCGGGGTTGCATCGGGCCGGCACTATGTGGGGCCTGTTCCAGTAACGGCTGTTGCACTTGGGGAAGACCTTCGGCCGGCATCTGGGGTTGATGAATCAGTGTGGCGGTGGCAGACATGGGCTTGGCTTTCGGCGCCGGCGCAGGGCTGCGTTGCAGTAGTAAGCCATCATGCGCCTCTGGTTCAGCTGTGGACCAGACTGTCCGGGAGACTTTAGTTCGGCCTGAGTTGCCGAACGCGTTGTGGTGCGGGACTCCGACAAGCGAAGCCGTTGCCAGGATTGTGCCGGCCGCAGGCATACCGTGCTCCGGTGCTTCCGCTGCCGGACCGACGGTAGCGCGTTGCGCTTTGCGTGATGGACCCAGCCCCCAATGGCTGCGTGGCTCCTGACTGGGAACGTTCCCTGATGGCAAAGCAGGAAAATTGTGGTCTCCATGTCTGGCGTCTCTCGCTGGTTGATCTTTCGCAATGGGCAGTGTGCTTACGCAACTGCTTTGGCGGTTTCCCGCCTGGGGATGTTCCAGTTCGGGTTCTTGCACTTCGGGCAAACTCTGGGCAGGCTGAGCTTGCTTCCCTTCGGTACCCATTCGTGTTCGCACCGCTCGCAGCGGAACCCGCTGATGAGGATTTGGGCCATCTTTCCTCCTGTCGTCAACTACGTCGTGATGTGTTTCGGTGTTGTTTTGCGCCACCGCTGACAAGCATTATACCAAACCGTAAAAGCGTCGGCGTGATTTTCCTGCATTCTATACTTGCAACAGCGGTAGATGTCCCTTGCATTCGTTTTCCCCAATGTTTATAATGGTGGGCAGTCAGACGGACCTTTGAGGGGTTTCGGCGGAAGCAGATTGTCAGTGGACATCAGACGTTTTAATGTCCCTGACAAGCGGGTTCCGAAGTCGCCTCTGACCGAGGTTCTGGCTGACAAATGCGGCCAGCCGCTGGGTGCGACCAGCGGCTGGTGTGGTGCATCACTCGGACGGTCATCCTCGTGCGCGCATCCGATAATAGCGTAACGCTACACGCTCGTAAAGCGGTTTTCACCGCGATTCCCGCGGAAGTCTGGCGTACCCCTGATGGTTCGCGGGTTGTCCCTTGCGACGTGTCCAGAGTTCGCGCCGTAGCTGGAGGCAGCGGTTTTTGCCGCTCGCGCCTCCGGCTTTTCTTCTGCCCGGTGATGCTTGCTCTTTCCTTGCGGGAGGTGAAGCGATGGCGAAGAAAGCGTCGGGCTTTGGCAAGCCCAAGTTAAAACGGACAGAGCCGCGGGAGATTGGACCCTACACCGCGGCCCCAGAACCCCTCACGGGCGTACGCGAGCAGGTTCGCGAGGATGATAGCGCAACGGAAAGTTGCCCGCAATGCGGTTGCACGGGCCGCCATCGGGCGAAACCCTGGCGGAAGCACGACAAGTGCGGTACGAGGAAGAAGCGTGGTCCCAGGCGGATGTTGACTGATCGGCAGTGGAAACTCGCCAAGCGCTTTGTTTACGGCGAGCGCGGGAAGGCTGGGCGGAATGCCCGGAACAACCGGGAAAAGCTGGAAGGTATGCTGTGGATATTCCGGACCGGGGCTCCATGGCGTGATCTTCATGAGGACTTCGGTGAATGGTTGAACATTTACCAAACGTTCCGTCGATGGGTGCGCAGAGGCGTGTTTTTTATGATGTTCCTTTCCCTTGCGAAGGAGTGGGATCTGCGGGTGGTGATGGTGGACGGTACGTTCGTCAAGGTCCATCAGCACGCGACCGGCGCGTTGCGCAACGGGCTTACCCCTGAGGAGAGCAGGGTCGTGCAGGCGATAGGAATGACGAAGGGAGGTTTGAACACCAAACTGATGGCGCTGGTCGACCGGCAAGGGAGGTTGGTCACATTTTCCCTTGTGCCCGGCAACGCGGCTGAGGCGCGGCAGTTGCAGGCGCTGTTGGCCGATGTTGATGTGACCGAAATTGAGGAATTGATCGGGGACAAGGCTTTCGACACTGACGCTGTGCGTGAGTTTCTGGCCAACCTGGGTATCACGGTCACCATTCCGTGGAAGAGCAACCGGAAAAATCCGTTGCCGTACGACAAGAAGAAGTACAAGGGCCGGCACTTGGTGGAGAACGGGTTCGGCGACCTCAAAGAGTTCCGTGGTTTGGCGACGCGGTACTGCAAGTATGCTCACACCTTCTGCGCGGCATTCCACCTGGTGACTTGGCAAAGGAGGACGAAGGGAGGGAACCTTCGCACTTCGCCGTACGTGTAGCGGCGTACTTTGAAAGCAGTTCCGACTGCGCTGGTCATTTTCGCTGTCGTGTTGGGCGGCGGTGAAAATTGACCGGCTGGTCGAACGTTGCGTTTCTGGGGCAATCTGCCCCAGGCTGAGGGGCTTATTCCGACATCAATTACGGCAATTGGCAGCTGGATATTTCCGATTCAAGTGCGGTATGGTGGTGGTGCCCCTCTGCGCAGACCATTCGTTAACAGACCCTAGATCCCGCACCAGATAGTTGCCAGGGCTTGTGCAAAGTCCCTTGTCATACGCTCATGGTGAGCCTGTCGAACCATTTGTCGATTGCAATGAGCATCCTTCGACAAGCTCAGGATGAGCGGGAAAGGGTTACGTGGTGACTTTGCACAAGCCCTGGATAGTTGCCAGGACGATTGCAAAGTCCTTGTACCTCCGCTCATGGTGAGCCTGTCGAACCATGCGCTACTCTGGTCAAGCCATCCTTCGACAAGCTCAGGATGAGCGGATCAGGAGGTTCCGCCGACTTTGCAATCGTCCTGGGATAGTTGCTCCGTCGCATTACCCAACCGACCGCCGCCGGCGTATAATGCGCCGCAACTTCCCTCCATTTTGACTACCCACAGGAGCAAACACCCATGGGCAGCAAACACGACATTGCCGACGTTCTCGTTATCGGGGCCGGCGCTTCCGGCGGGGCATTTACCTGGAGCCTGACCCAGGCCGGCGTCAAGGTGGTGTGCCTGGAGCAGGGCGGCTGGGTGCCGCTGAACGCCTTTCCGGTCAGCGAGCCGCAGGCGCAACTGCACTGGCAGACCGACTTCCATCCCAACCCCAACTTCCGCGGGCTGCCGGAGGACTATCCGGTCAACGAGGATGACACGCCCATCGCTCCCTATATGTACAACGCCGTGGGCGGCAGCACCATCCACTGGGGTTCTCACTTCCCTCGATTCCATCCGTCGGACTTCCGGCTGAAGTCGCTGGACGGCGTGGCCGACGACTGGCCCATGGACTACTTTGAGCTGGAACCCTACTACGACCAGAACGACCGCGCCCACGGCGTCAGCGGCTTGCAGGGCGACCCGGCCTACCCGCCCAAGCCGGCCCGGCCCACGCCGCCGTTGCCCATCGGCCCGGGCGGCGAGAAACTGGCCCGCGCTTTCAACCAACTGGGTTGGCACTGGTGGTCGTCGGACAACGCCATCAACTCCACCGTGTACGATGGCCGCCAGGCCGACGTGGGCGAGTACCTGCGTTCCCCGTCCAGCAGCGACATCATCTTCTGGCCGGGGGCGTTGAAACAGGGAGCCCGGCTCATCACCCACGCCCGGGTGCGCGAGATCCTGGTGGACGATACGGGTCGGGCCACCGGCGCGTCATATTATGACCGCAACGGCAACCTGCAAGCGCAGTACGCCAAAGTCGTCGTGCTGGCCGGCAACGGCATCGGCACGTCCCGGCTGCTGCTGAACTCAAAGAGCGCATTGTTCCCCGACGGTCTGGCCAACAGCAGCGGACAGGTGGGGCGCAACCTGATGCACCACCCCTGCGGCTACGTCCTCGGCCTGTTCGATGAAGACCTGGGGCCGGATGATGGCCCGCGCGGTTCGTCCATGCTGAGCCAGGAGTTCTACGAGACCGACCTGCGCCGGGGCTTCGTGCGCGGCTACGATATGCAGATTTCCAACGTGGGCGGCGCGCCCTTGCAGCTGGCCCTCGGCGGCCTGGTCGGGCAGCAGGTCCAGTGGGGCGAGGGACACCACCGGGACTTCGGCGAGCGGTTCCGCCACCAGATGGGCATCGTCATTATGACCGAAGACCTGCCCGAAGAGCACAACCGCGTAACCCTTGACCCGACGCTCACCGACGGCGACGGCATCCCCGCGCCCAAGATTGACTACACCGTCAGCGACAACACCTGGGCCATTTTGGACCACGGCATCGCCCGCGCCACCGAGGTTTTGGAGGCGGCCGGGGCCAAGCGGGTCATATCGTCGCGGCTGCGGCGCAACGCCGGCTGGCATCTGCTGGGCACCGCCCGCATGGGAACCGACCCCGCTCGCTCGGTGGTGGACCGCTGGGGCCGCGCCCACGACGTGCCCAACCTGTTCATAATCGACGGCAGCATCTTCACCACCGGCGCCTGCATCAACCCCACCACGACGATCCAGGCGTTAGCGCTGCGCGCGGCCGATTACTTGAAGGGCGAGGGGTCGTCGGCCATTGCCTGACTTGCATAGACGGTGTAGGGGCGAATAATTATTCGCCCCTACGTAGTCGCTGAAACACCTAACCGGAGAAACTATGCCGAAGATAGTTCATTTCGAACTCCCCTTTGACGACGCCGACCGTGCCAACCAGTTCTACGCCGACGTGTTCGGCTGGCAGTCCCGCAAGTGGGATGGGCCGGAGGAATACTACCTACAGGAAACCGGCGGGGACGACGAACCCTACGGCATCGGCGGCGCGCTCATCGCCCGCGGGTCGGCGGTCAATTTCGGCGGAACTCTGGTGGTAATCGGCGTGGATGATTTGGACGCCTACGTTGTCAAAGTAACGACGGCGGGTTGCGAAATCGTGACGCCCCGCACGGCCATTCCCGGCGTGGGCTGGTTCGCCAACTTCCGCGACACCGAGGGCAACGTGGTGGGGATGTTCATGGACGACAGCAACGCGGCGGCCTAGGGTCAGTTGTCGGCCGGCGCCGGCGTGGGTTCCGTCTCCTGAGGCAGCGAGTCGGGCGGGACTACCGGGGGCGGGACAGTGAATACGGGCGGGCCGCCGGGTTCGGGATGGGAATGGTGGAGCAGGGCATTGATGATTTCGGCTTTCACCTGCTCCAACTGACGGGTAAAGTCTTCCCTGAGTTGACCAATCGCCAAGTCGATTTTCTCACTGAGCTCTTTGTGGGACTGGTCAATTTTCTCGCTGAGCTCTTTGTGGGTCGCGTTGTTCTGCTCAGTGAGCCGGTCAATCCTGCCGGCCAGCCAGAAAAAACCGACACCCCCGACGGCGATCAGCGCCGCGACGATACCGCCCAGCACGCCGATGATGGTAATTTCCAAAGCGTTTTCCACTTTAATCGCTCCTTCTGTCGGGACGATTATCCGGCGGCAATTCGGTCGTTGTCAACTCTGGCGTGGCTGTTGCAAGATGCGGTCGGAATTGCCACACTACCGAGTTGAACAACTGCAAACCGTCATCGACGAAAACCTGCCGGCGCAGTGAACCGCCGGCTTTCCACAGGAGGCGCATCATGGGCCGAATGGACGGCAAGGTAGCCATCATCAGCGGCGGCGCGCGGGGCATGGGCGCCGAGGAAGTCAGGCTCTTCGCCGCCGAGGGCGCAAAGGTGGTCTTCGGCGACATCCGGGACGACCTGGGCCAGCAGGTTGAGGCCGACGGCCGGGCCGAAGGCCTGGACGTCGCCTATGCTCACCTGGACGTTACCAGCGAGGCCGACTGGCAGGCTATCGTTGCGCTGGCCGAGGAACGCTACGGCAAGCTGGACGCGCTGGTGAACAACGCCGGCATCAGCATTTCCGTTGAGGGAGGCGCGCGAAATATACCTCTGGAAGACACCAGCGAAGAGCAGTGGGACCGGGTGATGGACGTGAACTCAAAGGGTGTCTTCCTCGGCACGAAGGCGGCCATCCCCGCCATGCGTCGCGCCGGGGGAGGTTCCATCATCAACATATCGTCCATCGCCGGCCTGTCGGGAGCCTGGTCGCGATCCCACCCGTACAACGCATCCAAGGGAGCGGTGCGCCTGTTCACCAAGGCCACGGCCATCCAGTACGCCGGCGAGGGCATCCGCTGCAACTCGGTGCATCCCGGGCCAATCATGACGCCCATGAGCGCGTCCACTTACGATGACCCAGAGGTGGCGGCGCAGCGGCTGGCGTTGGTGCCCCTCGGCCGGCGGGCGCATCCCATAGAGGTGGCCTACGGTGTGCTGTACCTGGCCTCCGACGAGGCGTCCTTTGTGACGGGCGCGGAGTTGGTCATTGACGGCGGGTGTGTTGCCCAGTGAAATGGCCCTCGTCATTCCGACGAAAGCCGGAATCCGGTATTATATGCCGCAAGCGCGGTCTGGCTTCCCGCACGCCAAAGGCGCATCTGCGACTTTCGCGGGAATGACGACCGTGATTGGTTCAACGCACATCGGATAAGGAGAAACAATCATGCCTGAAGTTTATGGCCAGGGAGATTTTCAATACACCTTCGTGGAGGACTGGCTGAAGCTGCCGGAAGGTATGCGGCTGCTGGAGTGCCCCGGCGTGGCCGTGGACGGCAACGACCGCGTGTTCATCCTCACCCGCGGCGAGCATCCCATCATGGTCTTCGACAAGGACGGCAACTTTGAGCGGTCCTTCGGACAGGGCCACTTCAGCGAGAACCGCACGCACGGCCTGTATTACAGCGAAGCCGACGACACCCTGCTGGCCGCCGATGACGGTATCCACACCATCCAGAAGTTCAGCGTGACCGGCGAGAAGCTGATGGAAATCGGCGAGAAGAACCACCCGGCGCCCCGCTGGAGCGGCCAGCCCTTCAACCGGCCCACCTCGGCGGCCATCCGCCCCAGCAACGGAGACATCTACATCTCCGACGGCTACGGAAACTCGCGCATCCACGTGTACACCGCCGAAGGGGAGTACCGGTTCTCCTGGGGCGAGCCGGGCATCGACGCCGGCCAGTTCATCCGCCCTCACAACATCGCCTTCGACGAGGACGAACGGGTGTATGTGGTGGACCGGGAGTGCCACCGCATCCAGCTCTTCGACACCGATGGCACCTTCCTGACCATGTGGAGCAACATCCACCGGCCGGACGCCATGGTGTACTGGGGCGGCCACATCTACGTGGGCGAGCTCAACGGCATGGGCGGAGTAGATGACGCGCCGGGCCTGGGCCACCGGGTCACCATCTACGACCGGGACGGCAACCGGGTCTGCGTCTTCGGGGCGCCGGAAGAGGGCGAGGGCGCCGGCCAGTTCATCGCGCCCCACGGCATCGCCGTGGACAGCACCGGAGCCGTGTACGTGTCGGAAGTGTCCTACACCATTCGCGGCAGCCACATGGACCCGCCGCAAGAGCTGCGGAGCTTCTCCAAGTATGCCCGGGCTTAAAGTAGCCAGGTCGAATGCGGCCAGGGCAGGGGCGACGCATCGTGTGTCGCCCCCGTATTTTGAGATTGGCGCGTTCAACCGCTGACTGACCACGGCGCCGCAATTGAAACGTCTGGCGGCGGGATAATGGTACACTGGATACCAGTAACCTCCCGCCTGATCGGAAATTTCCATGAGCGCCGAACTGACCGAACAAGGCCTGTCGCCGGAGTCCATCGCCCGCCAACTGGCGAGTGAAATCCGGGCCGACCCTCGAGTCCGGGAATTAGTCCTCCGCGAGTTGCTCACGGAAGACTTCCTCAGGCTGCCGGAGGCGTTTCATCGCCTGGTTGAACGGATCGACCGGCTCGCCGACCAGGTCAACCTACTGGCCGAGGAGAACAGAGAGTTCCGCGAGAGCACGAACTGGCGGATGGACGCTCTGGCGCAAGGCCAGCAGCGTCTGGCCGGCCAGATGGGCAATCTGCGCGGTCATTCATACGAGGAAAAATGCTCCGAAGAAATCGAACTCGTTATGGTTGACCTTTTCGCGGATATCGCCCTCGCCGACCGTTCCGACATCAATAACCTGCTCTTGCAGGCCCGCCGGGACGGAAGGTTGACCCGTCAGCAGTTTGACCAAGGCAGGGTCATTGACATCGTCGGCCGCGGCGCTCCAATTGGCGAGCAGTCGGAGGTTCAGGCCGTCGTCGAGGTTTCGGTAACCATCAACGAGCAGGATATTCACAACGCGCGGCGGCAGGCCATCCTGCTGCAAAACCTCACCGGCGTCAACACCAGAGCCTTCTGTGTGGCTAACGCCCGCTGGTCCGACGAGCTCGGCGACGAGGCCGACCAACTTGGCGTAACCCTCATCCAGTACGAAATGCCTGGCTTTGACTTCGGGTAGATCGCCTATATTCACCGAGGCAACCAGTAGAGGCGAATGACCATTCGCCCCCTATTTGGCAACGGATGATAAAATCGCGACTGGAGTATCACCGACTCCTCACTGAACCGAGGACTGAACACCATGGCGATTCCCGCAGAAATCCCCCGCAGGTGGAAGCTATCATGCGCGAGCACCTGCTCCGCAATTTCCCCAGCGGAATCACTTTTGACCCCATCCTGGTCGAGCCCATGATTGGCTGGCAGGGCGATGAGAACCTGCGCGTCACCGTCGTTTATGACGGCGATGTTGATCTCGTGGACGGCGCCAAAATCAACGCCGTTGCGGTGGCAATATTGCCAGCTCTGCGGGCCATCGGCTTCCATAAGATACCCATCGACTCCTACGTTGACAAAGCAGAGTGGCTGGAGCCCGTCCTCGACTGGTTTGATGAGCGTCATGGACTGGAGCCATCTGATTGATGCGGCCAGACTACTGGCCGGCACAACTGGCGCGCCGGCGCGGGGAAGGCCGCGCCAGGCCATGCTCAAACGGGCGGTCAGCACCGCATACTACGCGATGTTCCACGCACTGTGCGGCAGCAATGCCGACACCATCATCGGAACATCGCCGGCGGCAGATAAAATGGCTTGGACGCGAACTTATCGCGCCCTTGACCACGGCCCTGCCAAAAACCGCATGGAGCAACACCTCGCCAACTTGTCGCCCGGAATGCAAACCTTCGCCACGTCGTTCTCCGTCTTACAGGAACAGCGCCACCAGGCCGATTACGACCCCGATGCCTTTTTCCGTCGCTCCGACGCCATCGCTCTAATCAATCGGGCCGAAAATGCCATTCAGTCGTTATATGCAGCTAGCATTACAGAGCGCCGTTCCCTTGCCATGCTGGTTCTATTGCGCGACAGATAGCCACCCCACCGAGGTTTCAAAGTTGACCACTTTCACCGACATTACTACCACCACCTGGGATGACGCCCTTTCCGCCATTGAGAAGGGGTATGAGTTAGGCTGGAGCGACGGGTTGCCCGTCGTGCCGCCCACCACGGCGCGGGTGGCCGAGTTTATCGGCTACGTGGACCGCGAACCGGATGAGGTTATCGGCGAGTTGCCGGAACGCCGGCGGGTCATCACCGTGGAGAAGGCGGCGGCCAACGCGGTGATGGCCGGCTGCCAGCCCGAGTATTTTCCGGTCGTCCTGGCCGCTACCGAGGCGATGCTGGATCCGGTGTTCAACCTGGTGGGGCCGTCCTCCAGCATGGGCGGCGCGGCGATATTGTGCATCGTTAACGGACCGGTTCGGGAGCAGATCGGGCTGAACAGCCGCAACAACCTGTTCGGCCCCGGCAACCGGGCCAACGGCACCATCGGACGCTCCATCCGACTCATCCTGATGAACGCCTGCGCCGCCATACCCGGCCTGTTCGACCGCAGCGTCATCGGGCATCCCGGCAAGTACACCTACTGCATCGCTGAGGCGGAGGGCGAGACCCACTGGACACCGTTGCACGTGGAGCGGGGTTTCGACGCCGGCGACAGCACGGTTACGGTGTTCGCCAGCGAGGGCCCCCGGCAAGTGAGGTCGGTGGGGCGACCCGAGGCCATCCTGTACGCCATCGCGGACGTGGCATCGTCGTTGGGAACGTCGATGTCCACATCAGGATCCGTGGGCGATGTGTCGGTGGGCATACGGCAGGGGCAGGTGGCGGTCACCATCGCCGGCAACAGCAACCTGTGGCGGGACTGGACGAAGCAGCAGGTGCGGGAGTACCTGCACGCCAATATCCAACGCTCAGTGGCCGACCTGAAGCGCGGGCTGGTTCTGGCCGGCGACGTTGAGCCGGGCGACGAGGCTACGATGGTGCCATTGATTCCCGAACCGGAGGATATTCTGTTAGTATTCGCCGGCGGCGAGGAATCGAACTCCTCGTCGGTGATACCGAGCTGGGGGCCGAAGGTCGGCTCCACCGCCGTTACCAAACCAGTGCGCCCGGTTTAAATCGTCAGAAGCAGGATTTTCGGGATTTATAGGATTAGCTGGATTGGAGCAGTCCGTGACCATCGCCAACCATCGCGCCGACGCTATCTTTGCCGACGCCCACACGCTTTACGACGACGCTCTGGAGATGCTGGAAATGGGCAAAATCCGCAACGCCGCCGAAAAAGCCTGGGGCGCAACTAAACGGGCCACCGACGCCCTCATCCTGACCCGTACCGGGTACGAGCCGGAGCGGACGCCGGAAACTTCCGCTGAGTTGCGCGCTCTGGCGGCCAGAGACCCGGCGGTGCGCAGCCTGGTTGGACGCTATTATTCCCGGCAGGGCGTATTGCACGGCGACTGCTTCTATATGGGCTTGTGTGAGCCGCTGGAAGATACGGAGCGTCGGATCCGGGAAACCGCCGGCTACATCGCAGACGCTGAACGATTGGCTGCATAAAGGAGAACTGAACATGACAACCCAAACCTATCAACTGGTCAACCCGGTTACCGAGCCGGTGATCGCGCCCTTTGACGGGGCACCCCGCCTGCCCTCGCTGGCCGGCACTCGCGTCGGGCTGATTGACGACAGCAAGCGCAACGCCGACGTGCTGCTGGAAGAACTGGCCGAGGTGCTGCGCAACCGCTACGAAATCCGAGAGGTGCGCTGGCTCCGCAAGCCCAGCGCATCCCGGCCGGCCGACCCGCAGGAGTTGCAGGAACTGGTCGCCAACGTGGACTCGGTGGTGGTCGCCATCGGCGATTGAGGGAGCTGCAGCGCGTGCAGTGTGCACGACGGAATCCACGTTGAGAAGGCCGGCCTCCCCTCCGCCACGATTTGCACCGACCGCTTTATTCCCACGGCCAACGCCATGGCCAAGATGTGGGGCGCGGAGGACTACCCGACCATCTTCACGGCGCACCCCATCGAGAACCTGGCCCGCCCGGCCCTGCGGGAGCGGGCCGAGGGCCTGGCCACGGAGGTGGTAGCCATCCTGACGGGGGGCTGACCTTCCAAACCATACCGGGTACGCGTAGGGGCGAATAATTATTCGCCCCTACTTCTGTGGCGAGTTTGACCGTAGGTGTCAATCAATTCTATACGGTCTCCGTAACGGCGGAAGTCTGCGGTGTTGAACGTCAGCAGGCGACGCTCCCCGTGGGCCAGCATGGTTGCTACGATGTTGGCGTCGTGAATTTGCCGCCCGCCCATCGGGAACTCTCGGAACAGATTAAGCAACAACGTGGTTACTTCCAACCCGTCCTCGAGCATTTCAAAATCCCTGAGCATCCGATCTACGTCATCAAGAATCTGCTCTCGAGTCAGGGGAACCAACCAAATTTGCGGGCGCGTAACCACCGCCAAGTACTCACGTATAATCTGGCGGCTAATCCGCAGCGGTTCGCGGTCAAGGGATGCGCGTTCCAACAGGCTCCGGGCGCGGGAGTGGTCCGCAGCTTCGGCAAAACGGGCATTCACCAGGACATTGGTGTCAATAAACATCAGCGACCCGTTCCCATTCCCGGTAAAGGTCCTCGCGCCGCAGGCTCAAGCCCTCCGGCCAGGCTCCCACGGAGTGCACCGGCCATATTTCATCGAGGGTCCGTCGGCGGAAAGCTGGCGAATCCTTCCGCCAGAACATCGCCGTCTCAGCGTCTATATCCACCTTGGCCGTTTTCCAGCCGGCGGCCAGCCAGGTCCTGACGTGACCAAACCCACTGTCTGACCACCAGGGGCGGTACTCGCGGGCGGCCGGGGGCAATTCAAACCCGACGATGGCTTCGATTTCGGTGAAGGATGCGCTCCACTCGGTTTCCGCCAGGCCGCACAGGTATTCGTACAGTTTCCGGTATTTGCCCCCAAGCGCTTCTTCCAGGTACAGCTTGTCCAAGTCTATCGTCATGGTATGCCTCCAAAACCAAGTCTATCGCAGCAGATCAGCGTCCCGCAAATCCGGCGGCAGCAGGTTGGGGATGCCGTCGGCGATGGGGTAGCGCTCGTGGCACGGCTCGCAAATGAGAGCGCCCGTGAGCACCTCGCCGGCGTCGGGGGCATTGCCGGGCGCGATGGTTTCCGCCTTCAGGGTCAGCGGGCCTTTGCAGACGGGGCAGGCCAGGATGTCCAGCAGGTCGGTTCTCATGGGCCAATCAATCCTTGCTCGAAAAGCCAGGCCAGCACGTCGGCCAACCCGATCACTATGACGCCGACGATGGTCAGAGCAGCCGGGCCGGATAGCGCGCGGCCAATGCGGGCCGTAGCATCGCTTCGTCGCCGGGGAAGCAGCCAGGCGATAGCAAAAGCGTACACCGCCAGCAGGATTTTGGCGACCAGCACGATGGTATAGGCGATGCCGGCGGCGTCGGAAGTCAGCCGGTCCACCGTCAGTATCACGCCCGTCACAATCAGGACGGCGATGGCGGTAACGACGATGGGGCGGAACTCGGCGGCCAGGACGCGGCCCACCAGCCCGTCCGCATCGACAGAACGCAAGGCTGGCCGGGCCGCCAGCAGCATGAACAGGCTGCCGCCGATCCAGGTTACGGCGGCCAGGGCGTGGGCCCAGCGGATGATGAGCAGGATGACGTCTAAAACTGGCATGGTCGAGGGCAGGCGGTTCCTATTTTGACGAGATTGCCAACCCCGTATCAAGTACGGGGTCGCAATGACATAGGAGTTACGCAGTTGAACGAATTTACACCCGTCGTTCCCGCGAAAGCGGGAATCCAGTGACCGAAATTGTTAACATAGTTCCTGATTGGTTCACCATAAAGCTCCTGGATTCCGGCCCCGTATCAAGTACGGGGTGACGTTCTTTCGCCGGAATGACGAGCCTGTAATTTCAAGTGCGTAACTCCTCTCACGCGTACCCACTTTCCGGGGGCGGAATGTCAGAAGCAGGATTTCCCGGATTTGACGGATTATCAGGATTGAGATCATCCGACGGCAGAGGCGCACCCAATCCGGTACATCCTACAAATCCGGTAAATCTTGCTTCTGACAAGCTACCAAAATGGCTTACGCGTACCCAGTTTGTCATCGCGAGGAGCGAAGTCCGCCGCTGGCGGATGGCGATCTCGTTCCAAGAGCGACGTTCGTTACCTCGACGAGATTGCCGCGCTGCGCTCGCAATGACAGTTTGGGGAAAGTGGGTACGCGTGAGCGTAACTCCTATGACATGGGCTAACCCAGGGCTATCGCATATGGCCGGTTTAACGCCCGTCATTCCGGCGAAAGCCGGAATCCAGTGGCCGAATTCGTTAGCCACGTTTCAGATTCATTTACTGTTTGACCAATGGACTCCGGTTTTCGCTGGAGTGACGGGTGAGTGATTTCATATGCGATAGCCCTGTGGGCTAACCGAGCAGATCTTCCAGTATGTCGGTGAGGCGGTCGTAGTCCATGCGGCTGATTTCCATGATGTGGACGCGGCCAGCCTGGTCGATGAAGTAAGTCGTTGGGAAAAACTGCACGGCGTATTCCTGGGCCACCACGGCGCGCACGTCGGTGGCGAAGTCGAAGGTCAGTCCCAGCTCGTCAACGAACTGCCGCGCTTCGACCTCGGTATCGAAACCCTGGGGCACGAACAGCCCGATGATACGCACGTTGCGCCCCCGGTATTGTTCCCAAACTTCCTGGAAGGCCGGCATCTCGTCGCGGCAGGGGGGACAGGAGGGATACCAGAAGTTGATGACCACTGCCTTGCCCCGCTGTTCCGACAGGCGGAACCGCTCGCCGGCGAAGGTGGTCAGGGTGAAGTCGGCGGCCGGCTGTCCCGTCGCGCAACCGGCTGCCCCGCTCAACAGCAGGACTGCCAGCGCGACGATTGCCAGGCGCGATAGGGACGCCGGCATTTTCGGGCGTTTGAGAGGTCGCTTCACCGAGTGCATCTCCCGTATTGGCGGCGCACATTGTAGGTTTGGCCGCGAACAGGGTCAAACCGTTCTTCGACCGGTAGCGTTGCAATTTAGGTGGTTCAGTTTTCCGGCAACGCATTCGAGTGGCTAAAACTGCTGCTACGCCAACGGGATTGCCACGCTACGCTCGCAATGACAAAGACCAAACCACCTAAAACGCAACGCTACCGTGTCACTTCATGCGTACCGACTTTTGGAAATTGTCAGAAGCAGGATGGTCAGGATTTAGAGGATTGGCAGGATTGGAGCCGGGCAACGGCAGAGATTGCCTCAATCCAGTCAATCCAGTCAATCCCGCCAAATCCGGCGGTAGCGTTCCGTTTCAGGTGGTTTAATTTGGGAAAATCCAGTTGCGAGTGCGTGCAGGGGCGAATAATTATTCGCCCCTACGAAGGGAAACCGCCTGAATTGGAACGCTACCGTGTCACTCAGCCCGCTGTGTTGTATGCTGAGAACCATGTCGCTGCCGACTGACATCGTGATCGAACCGATGAGCCCGACGGACTGGCCGGCGGTGCGCCGGATCTACGCCGCCGGCATAGCCACCGGCAACGCAACCTTCGAGACGCAAGCGCCGGAGTGGGAGACGTGGGATCGCAACCATCTACCCGTCTGCCGGCTGGTGGCGCGGCGCGATGGTTTGGTGGTGGGTTGGGCCGCCCTGTCGCCGGTGTCCAGCCGGGCCTGTTACGCCGGGGTGGCCGAGCACAGCATCTATGTGGACGAAGCGCACCGGGGCCTTGGGATCGGGAAAGTCCTGCTCAATGAGTTTGTGAAGGATACTGAATCAGCCGGCTTCTGGACGTTGCAAAGCAGCGTCTTTCCCGAAAATGAGGCCAGTATCGCTATCCACCTGGCTTGCGGTTTTCGCATCCTGGGCCGGCGCAAACGGGTCGCCATGCTCAACGGCGTCTGGCGCGATACGGTTATCGTGGAACGGCGTAGCGCGGTGGCGGGGGTTTAGAACAGGGACGACTCCGTAGCGCAGATGAGTTAATCGTCTGAGAGGGTACGTTATTTCCCAAGTCAATCGCGGCAGAGGTTACATATCCGTCGCTCCGGCGAAAGCCGGAGTCCATGCGGTCTAATGTGAACTATTCGGAGACACAGCTAACGAATTCGGTAACTGGATTCCGGCTTGCGCCGGAATGACGGGGATGGTGCGATAGCCTGTGTTATTTCAGTAACGTTCCGTTTTAGGTGGTTTAATTTTGGCAAAATCCAGTTGCCCGTGCGTGTAGGGGCGAATAATTATTCGCCCCTACAAGGTGCAACCACCTAAATAGCAACGCTACCCGTTATTTCTCCCAATTTGACCGTCCGCCGGCCTGCCGTCTATACTGCCGCACGGCTGCCGACGCCGCTTGCCGCAGTCGGTCGGCCCCATTCACTACCTCATCCTTGCCGCTCCGCCGTATGCGGCGGGTTTTCTGACAGAGGAGGTGTTATCTTGCCCAACACAGTACCCATCACGGTGAACGTGAATGGCCGCTCCCATTCCGCCGAGGTGGAGCCGCGCACGCTGCTGGTTCACTTTTTGCGGGAAACCCTGAACCTTACCGGAACCAAAATCGGCTGCGACACCAGCCAGTGCGGGGCCTGCGTCGTCAAGATGAACGGTGTAACCGTCAAGTCATGCACTGCCTTTGCCGTGCAGGCCGACGGGGCCGACGTTACCACTATTGAAGGGTTGGCCCAGGACGGCAACCTGACCGCCGTGCAGGAAGCCTTCTGGAACCAGCACGGCCTCCAGTGCGGCTACTGCACCGCCGGCATGATTATGTCGGTTACGGAGATAATCGAGCGGAACCCCAACCCCTCGGCTGAGGAAGTGCGGGCCGGGCTGGAAGGCAATATGTGCCGCTGCACCGGCTACAACAACATCGTCCGGGCCGCGCTGGCCGCCGCCGCTGCCGGGCAAGGAGGTTAAGGGCCATGACTACCCGCATATTCGGCTCCGGCATCCGGCGACGGGAGGACCCGCGCCTGATTACCGGCCAGGCCGCCTACACCGACGACATCAAGCTGACGGGCATGGTTCACGCAGCCATCCTGCGCAGCCCCCACGCCCACGCCCGCATCACCGGCATCAACACCGACGCCGCCAAAGGCGCCCCCGGCGTGCGGGCCGTCTATACCGGCGCGGACATCGCCGGCGTACTCAACCCCATCCCCTGCGCCTGGGCGATTCCCGAATCCGACCTGAAGGCCGTGGCCTATCCGGCCATCGCCTCCGACGTGGTTCGCTACGTGGGCGACGCCGTGGCCGTGGTGGTGGCGGAGAATCGCTACCAGGCGGAGGACGCGCTGGAACTTATTGAAGTCAGCTACGAGCCGCTGCCAGCCATAATCAACCCCGAAGCGGCCATGGGCGACGGCGCGCCCCAGCTGCACGAGGACGCGCCCAACAACCAGGCGTTCCACTGGGTAGCCGCCGGCGGCGACACCGACGCCGCCTTTGCCGACGCCGCCGTGACCGTCAGCGAAACCATCAACCAGCAGAAGCTGATACCGACCCCCATGGAGACGCGCTCCGCCATCGCGTCCTGGTCGCCGGCCATGGGCGAGTTGACCATCTGGAACACCACGCAGAACCCGCACATCGCCCGGTTCGTGACCTGCCTGGTTACCGGCGTGGCGGAGCATAAAATCCGCGTCATCGCGCCGGAAGTGGGCGGCGGTTTCGGCGCCAAGATTGCCGTCTATCCCTGGGAGATGATTGCGGCCTTCTGCTCCATGCAGCTGGGAGCGCCGGTCAAGTGGACGGAAACCCGCACCGAGAACTACGTCGCCACGACGCACGGGCGGGACCACGTGGAATATGTGGAGATGGCCGCCGACGCCAACGGCAAAGTTACTGGCGTGCGCAGCGTGGTCTATGCTGGCATGGGCGCGTACCTGTCCACCGCCGCGCCGGGCATTCCGACGATTCTGCACGGCCTGATGTACTCCGGCCCTTACGACATCGCCAACATCAAGGCGGACGTGTACGGCGTCTTCACCAACTCAACACCCGTCGAGGCGTATCGCGGCGCCGGCCGGCCCGAAGCCACGTTCCTGCTGGAACGGCTGATGGACAAAGTGGGCGACGCCGTAGGCATCGACAGCGTGGAAGTGCGCCGCCGCAACCTCATCGAGCCGTTCGACAACAACCGCGACGTCGCCATCGGCATCACCTACGACAGCGGCAACTACTCCGGCGCGCTGGACCAACTGCTGGGACACGTCGGCTACGACCAGTTCCGGCACGACCAGGAACACGAGCGGGAGCATGGCACTTTCCGCGGGGTGGGCATCGCCTGCTACTGCGAGATTTGCGGCCTCGGCCCGTCCCAGGTGGCCGGCGCCGTCGGATTCGGCGGCGGTCTGTGGGAATCCGCCACCGTCCGCATCTACGCCACCGGCAAGGTCAACGTGTTCATCGGCACGTCGCCCCACGGGCAGGGCGAGGAAACCACCTTCGCGCAGATTGTCGCCGACGAAATCGGCGTTGACGTGGACGACGTGGAAGTGGTCCACGGCGACACCGACACCACGCCCATGGGCTGGGGCACCTACGGCAGCCGGACTACGGTAGTCGGCGGGGCCGCCGTCGCCTTGACCATGCGCAAACTGCGGGACAAGGCCCGCGTCATCGCGGCGCACCTGCTGGAAGCCGACGAGGCCGACATTGAGTACGAGGACGGCCAGTTCTTCGTGCGGGGCGCGCGGGATCGCTCCCAGAGCATCCAGGACGTTGCGCTACAGGCCAACGTGGCCTGGAACCTGCCCGAAGGCATTGAGCCGGGCATGGAAGCCAGCACCTACTACGACCCACAGAACTTCAGCTACCCCTTCGGGGCGCACGCGGCCATCGTCAGCGTGGACCCGGACAACGGGCACATCACGCTGGACCGATACGTGGCCGTTGACGACTGCGGGCCGCAAATAAACCCGATGATTGTGGAAGGCCAGGTTCACGGCGGCGTGGTGCAGGGGGCCGGGCAAGCGCTGTGGGAAGGCGCGGTGTACGACGACAGCGGCCAGCTGCTCACCGGGTCGATGATGGACTACGCCATCCCCCGCGCCCACCTGGTGCCGGACATTGAGGTTCACTCCACCGTTACGCCGTCGCCGCACAACCCGCTGGGGGTGAAGGGCATCGGCGAAACGGGGACGATTGCCTCCACGGCGGCCATCTACAGCGCGGTGATGGACGCGCTGAAGCCCCTGGGCATATCGGCTCTGGATATGCCGCTGACTCCCGAAAAGGTGTGGCGGGCGATACAGGCCAGCGGCTACACCGGCAACGGACACGGGCATGACCACGGGCACGGGCACGACCATGGCCACGGCCACAATCACTAGCCGGCGCGTTGCGACGGAGGATTGAAAACAATGTTTGCAGCAGATTTTGAATACCGGAAGGCCGGTTCGATCATGGAAGCGGTGCAGTTGCTGGCCGACAACCCGGGGGCCAAGCTCCTGGCTGGCGGCCACAGCCTCATCCCGCTGATGCGGTTCCGCCTGGCCCGCCCCGAGGTGGTCATTGACATTGGCGGCATCGCCAATATGCGAGGGATTACCGTCAGCGGCGATACCATCAACATCGGCGCGCTGACTACCCACGCCGAGATCGCCAACTCCGCCGACGTGCAGCGGGCCAACGGCCTGCTGGCCGAGGCGGCCGGCGGCATCGGCGACCCGGCGGTACGTAATCGCGGCACCATCGGCGGCAACCTGGCCCACGCCGACCCGGCGTCCGACTGGGCCACGGTGCTCACCGCGCTGGGCGCGACGGTCTCGGCGCAGGGGCCGGTGGGCAGCCGCACCATCGCCGTGGCCGACCTGATTGAGGACGCCTTCACCACCGTCCTCGGCGAGAACGAGTTGATAACCACGGTGAGCGTGCCCGCCCTGGCCGCCAACCAGCGCGCCGAGTACGCCAAGATGGCCCATCCGGCCAGCTTCTACGCCGTGGTTGGCGGCGCGGTGGTAGTGACCATGGACGGCGACCGCTGCACGGCGGCATCCGTGGCCGTGGGCGGCCTGACGCCGCGCCCGGTGAAAGCGCCGGCGGTGGAGCAGGCGTTGTCCGGCACTACGCTTACTATGTCCAGCATCGCCGACGCTACGGCGCGGCTGAGCGAGGACATCAACGCCGCCGGAGTGGACATCATCGGCGATGTGTACGCCTCGGCGGATTTTCGCGCCAGCGTGGCGCCGGTGGAGGTGAAGCACGCGCTGCTGCACGCCATCGGGTTGGCGCACCATTGATTTGGCAGCAAAGCAAATAGCGCTAACGGGGCCGCCTGGCATTAAGGCGGCCCTGTGCTTATCGGAGGCTTGGCGATGTCTGACCGACCGGAAAGAGTAACTGAACGCGGCCGTCTGCTGGAAGTCAATTGGGCCAATCTTTCCGCGGAGTTGCATACGCCCCTGGGCATAGTACGGCTGGAGTTCGCCGAGGACTTGGCCGAAACGATGCGCGCCGCGGCGCGGCAGCACGTGGCGATAACCGGCGTGCGTAGAGTTACGCCCGACGGGTTCGTTCGCGCTACCGCTATCGAAAGCGTGCAGGTTCTTGAGCGATCTCCCTTCCCTTTCGACCTCGATGCAATGACCGACGTGAAGTTGACCCGTTCACAGCAGTCTGACCCGTTTGACTTTGAGCATCCCGATTGGCCTCACGATGACGTGCTGGACCAGTGGGTGGAAAACATCTTGAACCGGAAGTATAAAGATTGATGATTGGTTCCCCTGATAATGCTCAATACCTGGTGCTGGATACCAGCGTAATGTCGTTGCTGATGGGCGACCCGCGACGCCGGTACGCTTCAGAATACCGGGCCATAACGCATCGTCGTCCTCTGGTGTTGCCTATCGTCGTAATAGCGGAATTGATGCAGGGCGCGTTGATGGACGGCTGGGGCCGGCCGCGTCGGGCGGCGCTGATTGCGTTCGTAAATCGTTTGCCGCATTTCGGCGTAACATTCGCCTCGGCTTATCACTGGGCAACGGTGCGGGCCGAATGCCGGCGGTTGGGTATAGCCGCCACCGAAAACGACGCCTGGATTGCCGCCACCGCTTTAGCCCTCGATGGCGTCCTGCTGACACATGACCGCGATCATTTGCGGATGCGGGCCGCCATTCCGGAGTTGCGGGTGCTATCATTGTTAACGGCATCCTGATTGCCGGCCAGGATTTATGTCCGATGACTGAACGCGCCGTTACCATAATCTTCACCGGCCCCTCGGCCGCCGGCCCGCTGGAGGTGTCCGTCGTGCTGCCGGTGGTTGAGGCGTTTGGCGACGCCCTGCGGCTGATGATACGCCACCATCACGACCGGGTTACCGGCAATCGTCCGCCTTATCCCGGTTTGCTGTCGGCCAGCGCGTTGCGGTTGGCGTCCATCGGCGTCGGTTCCTACTCGGTGACGCTGGAACTTGCCGAGCCGATGGCGCTGGGCAAGTTGGACGACGCGCCGCTGGACGGGCTGAAAGCGCTGCTGTCCGATGCCAACGCTGACGTTCACGGCCTGCCTACCGAAGTGGCGTTTTCCCTGCGGCGAATTGTGGAAGGGCTGCCGGACGGGGTCAACGGCGTGGTGATAACCGGCCCCGGCGGACTGCCCGAGCTCAAGCTTACGCGCGAATTGTTTGACGACGGGCCGCCGGAGCGGGAAATCGTTCGTTGCTATGGGCGGTTGGAGGAAGTCGATTGGTCGCGTGGCACTGCAAGGCTCGGTTCCCCCATCGGCATTAGCCTGTTGGTATTCCCAGGAACTATGGCGGAGAAAATGCACGAGGCGAGTGACCGATACATTGGGGTTACGGGCATAGGGGAGCGCACTCCCGACGGCATAATCATTATTCGAGAAATTGAAGCCATTGAGATTGTCGAGGAACGCGACCGACTGGTACGCAAGCATGGCCCGTTTGACAAGGACGTCGAGCAGGCCCTGGCGATAGTCCGCTGGGAAGAGAAGCAACACGAATGGTTTTACGATGACGAGTTGGACGCATTCGTGGACGCGATACTGGAGCGGAAGTACAAGTGACTCCCGGCTTGTCAGGGCAATTCGTGGCGCTGGATACTTCGGTGGCGTCGCTGCTTATCGGCCCCCGCGCCGCTACTTCCGGGTACCCGGATGTCGTGCGCGGCTATGGACTGGCCTTGCCGATGGCCACCTACGCAGAACTTCAACAAGGTTCGCTGATTGATGGCTGGGGCGGGGTTAAACTCCAAGATCTGGACAATTTTGTGCTGGGCACTACGCTCCTGCCCGTTACCGAAACAACCGCCGAACTTTGGGCTTCCCTACGTTTCGAATGTCGTGGGCGCGGCATCGGCAACACTGAAAACGACGCTTGGATCGCTGCTACAGCTCTGGAAGTGGGTTGTCCGCTGGTTTCCCACGACCGCGACCATTTGCGGATGCAAGCCGCCGTTCCAGACTTGCAAGTGCTATCATTACTGGCGCCATAGAGCCACAGCAATAGTTGAGATGCACTCTTGAAAATACTTCTCACCAACGATGACGGAATACACGCCCCCGGCCTGTGGGCGGCCGCTCGCAGCCTTTCAGCTGTTGGCGAGGTGGCGGTGGTGGCGCCGGACCGGGAGCAGTCGGGGGTGGGCGCGTCGATGACGCTGCACGCGCCGCTTTTCGTCCACCAGGTGCCGGCGGAGCAATACCTGATGCAGTTTTCCCCCGGCGACGATACCCTCCCCCGCAGCGCGGACGCCGTGTTCGAGCCGGCGCGGGATGGCGGCCCCGAACTGGCAAACCCCATCAGCGCGTGGGCAGTGCAGGGCACGCCGGCCGATTCGTGCATCCTGGCGTTGGAGCAGTTGGTGATGCCCAAGCCCGACCTGGTGGTCAGCGGCATCAATCGCGGCTCCAACCTGGGCTGGGACGTGATTGTGTCGGGAACGGTGGGCGCGGCGGTACAGGGTTGGGTGCGTGGCTATCCCACCATTGCCATCTCGGTGGGTTCGGTGCAGTCGCCGCGTTACCAGTTGTCCGCCGAGGTGCTGGGCCACCTGGCGCGCCGGCTGGCCGACGCGCCCGAGGTTTCTCCGCCTTACTTTCTCAACGTCAACGTGCCCAACGAGCCGGTCGAGCGCATCGCCGGAGTGCAGATAACCCGCCTGGGCGGACGGGCCTACGGGGAATCGGTACGCTCCGAGGACTCTTTCGGACACCGCCGCTACTGGATTTCGCGCAACCGGGCGGTGCTGGCCGGCGGCGACGGCAGCGACATTGACGCCAGCAAGGCCAACTACATCGGCATCACGCCCATGGGCATGGCCTTCTCCACCACCGACGAGCGGATGGAAATGGTGCGCGGCCTGGTGGATGGATTGGGCGTCGGCGGGAATGGGAATAGGGGTTAGCGCCGGCGTCGCCGGCTGCGGACGCGGCCCCGGTTGGAGCGGCGGCGTCTGGGCGTCGTCTCCCCGCGCCGGTCAATGGGCGGTTCCGGGCTGTCGTCAGCGTAATCGGAGAAGCCGCCGGCGTCACGGATGCGCCGGATGCGCGGCCGGTCGCGGAGCAGCCACAGTGATTGGGTGAGTATGGTCAAGAACACGCCTGGCGCGGCTAAAGCCAGCAGCGTGGGGTCAAGCAGCGGTTGCCCGTTCTGCATACGGAACTGCGTCCGCAGGAAGATCCAGCCGCCGCCGACGATGATCCAGGCCCACGATAGGGCGCCGCTGACCACACCGTCGTGCCACGGCGACCGAATGAACAGGATCGCGCTGCACGGCCACCAGACGAAGGTGGGGACGAGAAACCAGCCCTGGTAGTACCAGGGTTTGAGCGCCTCGGGTGGTACGGGCGGCGGAGTTGGCGGTTGGGTGTCCTGGGTCGGTTGCGGCATCGCCGGTGAGTCAGGTTGTTCAGCCGACGTTATCAAAGATTCGCGCCCGCACCTCAAAGACGAACCCCGGCAGCACGTCTTCCCCATCCAGTATTTCCGGGTCAATCAGCGTTTCGGGGTCCCGGCCGGGGCGGTAGATGGTGACGAGGCGGCGTTCGGCGTTGATGATCCAGGCCAGCCTGGTGCCGTTTTCGATAAACAGCTCCACCTTGCGCGCCAGTTCCGGGCCGCGATTGGACGACGACACGATTTCACAGATGAAGTCGGGAGCGATGGCGACGAAGGGCGGACGGCGCTGCTCTTCGGTGGCGGCGTTCCAGCGTTCTTCGGAGATCCAGATGGCATCGGGGCCGCGCCGGGAGCCGTCGGACATCCGAAAACGCCCGGTGGGGCCGCCGGCTTTGCCTCCATATCCGTCAGCCCACAACCAGAGAATAGCGGCGAACCCGGTTTCCTGCCAATATCCGGGGAGGCCCGTAGGAGGCATGATTTTCAGTTCTCCTTTGGCGGTGATCTCAAAGAAGCCACCGCTTTCGTGTTTGTTGCGGGCGGTGAAAGCCTCTAGCCAATCGTCCAGGTCGGGACTGTCCAGCGACAGGCCGAACTCGGCCAGAGGGATGTAAAAGCAGCCTTCTTCCGGCTCGGCGGTGGCCGCGCCATAAAGGGCGTCATCCGTCTGCGGCGGTCGGGTTTGCGTTTGCGTAGTGGTCGTGGTCATGGTCAACACCTCGTGGGTTTGCCATCCTGAGGTATTGTATCAGGGAACGCTCACGCCGTGACTGCGGGGCCGGCGGCACGGTAGCGTTGCAATTTAGGTGGTTCAGTTTCCCAGCAGGGTATCCGAGCGCCTAAAACTGCTGCTACGCCAACGGGATTGCCACGCTACGCTCGCAATGACAAAAACCAAACCACCCAAAACGGAACGCTACCCGGCGGCACGTTGTGATATGATGGCGTCGCCCCGCTACCGCCGAATACAACGTTGCCGTTTCCGTTCTGCCGCCCATGGCTTTTCCCGTCGCCGCCCTGATTCCGCAGTGGGCGCGCACCTATGCGGCCGTGATCCTGGCCGTGACGCTGGCGGTCAATCTCATCACCAGCTTCTCCCTGTACGTTCAGGCGCTGACGATACCGGGGATGAAGAACAGCTTTGAGCTGTCCTACACCACGGTCTTCGTGCTGGTGGTGGCGCTGTCCATTTCCAGGGTCGTGTCGGGGTTGCTGTCGGGAGCCGCCGCGTCACGGTACGGCGGGCGGTGGATGGTGATAGCCAGCATATTCGCCCAGGCCGTGGCCATGGGTTTGCTGGGCTGGTCGCCGAATTACTGGATCGCCCTGGTCGCCATGGTAATCGTCGGCGTGTCGTCGGGGGCGGCGCTGACGCCGATGATGGGGATGCTGGCTCCCTGGTTCCGGGTGAACGACCGGGGGATGGCGGCCGGCATCGCGGCGTCGGGCGGGAGCCTGGCGATTATCTTTACCGGCATCATCGTGCCGCCGCTGACCGGAGTTTTCGGTGACGAGGCGTGGCGTTACACCTGGTACGCGCTGGCCGCCACCAGCGTCCTGATTGGCCTGGTGTGCGTCGGCTTTATTCGCGAGGTTTCGAATGGCGAAGTCTCGGCCCAGCGCGCGCCGGCAAGGCGAGGGCCGGCGAGCTGGCCGGTGCAGGTGTACACCAACCCCTACGTGTGGCTCATCACCGGGATGGCGTTCTGTTCGGGGTTCGTCCACGGCATTCTCACGTCCAGCTACGGCGCGTATCTGGAAGTAGAGCATGGTATCGACGTGGCCATCGTGGGGGCGCTGTTCATGACCATCGGGATCCTGAGCATCGGCAGCGGCGTGGGATCAGGAGCGCTGTCCGACCGGGTGGGACGGGGCATGGCCTTTGGCGTCACGTTCCTGATTGAGGTGGCCTGCCATGCGCTGTTCTGGCTGATGCCTGAGCTGATTTTCTTCATCATCGCCTCGGTACTGGCGGGGTTTGCGCTGCGCTCCACCTACACCATCTGCGCGGCGGCGGCCGGCGACTACGTGCCCGTGTTCATGGCCCCGGCGGCCTTTGGCTTGATGGGCATGGGAGCCGGGATCGGCAGCACCATTTCGCCGGCCATTTCCGGGCCGATTGCCGACGCCACGGGGACGCTGCAATGGTCTTTCGCCATGGCGTCCGGGATGGCGGTGGTTGGCGCGACACTGGGTTTTACTCTGCATTGGATCACCCGCAACCGCACGGCCGGCGCTGCGGGTTCGGCAGCAGCGCCGGCATAGATTCTGGTGCGTACCTACTTCGGGACGTGGTATCGTCAGAAGCAGGATTTGCCGGATTTCAATGATTTTCAGGATTGCATTCCCCCAATCCTGCCAACCCTATAATCCGGTAAATCCGGCTTCTGACAATTTTTGTGGGAGTTTCACTTTGGCAACTCAATCAAACGACGATTTCAGCCGCGCTATGGTGGTGGTCGCCCACGCCGACGACGCGGAATGGGGTTGCGCGGGCACGGTGGCCCGCCTGTGCGCCGAGGGCTGGGACGTGGCGTACGTCATCTGCACCGACGGCAGCAAAGGCAGCGACGACCCGGATATGACCGTGGCAAAGATGGTCAAGATGCGGGAAGAAGAGCAGCGTGAAGCGGCCCGCGTCCTGGGTCTGTCCCGAGTGTTTTTCCTCGGCTATCCCGACGCGTACCTGCAATCCACGCTGGAGTTACGGAAGGACATCTCACGAGCCATCCGCACGCACCGCCCGGATGTTCTCATCTGCATGAATCCGGTGCGGAACCTGGACGGCGACGGGTACATTGACCATCCGGATCACTTCGCGTCGGGGGACGCGGCCATGGGCGCGGTCTATCCGGCGGCCCGGGACCGCTTGACCTTTCCCGAACTGCTGACGGAAGAGGGTTTGGAGCCGCACAAGGTGCGAGAAGTCTGGGTGATGGGCCGCACCGAGCCGGACCACGTCATCGACGTTACGGACCACATCGAGACGGCGGTGGCGGCGCTGCGGGCGCACCGCAGCCAGGTGAGCCCGGAATCGGCGGATCGTCACATGAAAGAATGGCGGCGGCGCGACGGACAGCGCATCGGCGTGGAGTATGCCGAGGTATTCAAGCGGTTCCGACTAGGGTGACTTAAACCAGGGCGGTTCATTGCGCTACGCGGCGACCAGGACGATTGCAAAGTCGATGAATACCCTGATTCCGCTCATCCTGAGCTTGTCGAAGGATGGCTTGACCGGAGCGTAGCATGGTTCGACAGGCTCACCATGAGCGGATGAACAGGCTCACCATGAGCGGATGAAAAGGACTTTGCAATCGTCCTGACGCGGCGACGTGTCCGTATTGACACTGCATCCTTGCGGCGATACGATTATAAACTGATAATCGTTCCGCAATTCAGGCGACGGTTTTGGCCTCTGCTTATTGCGGATTCCAGAGATTTTGCGGTATATTCTGAACATCAAAATCAGCCAGTCGGGACGACTATCCGAACGGTACACAAAGGAGGAAACAATGGCAGGAAGCAACGACATCCAGCTGATGGCTCACCTTCTGCGCCGGGCCGGCTTCAACGCCAGCCGGGACGAGATTGAAGCCGCTGCTGTGAAAGGTTACGACACCGTGGTGGAAGAGCTGCTGAACCCCGGCGGTTCATCCGGCGTCGAAGACGACCTGATGCTGCGCTACCACCCCACCTACAACCACCCCGGGGCCATCGAAATCAACATCCAGAACTGGGTGTATCGCATGGTCAACACGGAGTACCAGCTCAAGGAGAAGATGGCGCTGTTCTGGCACATGATCTTCTGCGCCGGCCACTCCAAGATCGACTCCGGCGAAGAGATGGGCCGGATGATCCAGATGTTCCGCGACAACGGAATGGGCAACTTCCGGTCGCTGCTCATGGACCTCTCCACCAGCCCGGGCATGGTCTATTACCTGGACAACTGCGAGAGCCACAAGACGAACATCAACGAGAACTACGGCCGCGAGCTGCTGGAGCTGTTCTCCATGGGCGTCGGCATGAACGACGACTTCAACTACAGCGAGGACGACGTGAAGGCCACGGCCCGCGCGTTCACCGGCTGGAACATCGCGCCGCCGTACCCGCCGTTCCCCTACGGCCGCAGTCCCTGGGAGTTCCGGTTCGACCCGGCCGACCACGACGATGAAGAGAAGACCTTCCTGGGCCGCACGGGCAACTGGAACGGCGACGACATCCTGGACATCATCGCCGACCAGCAGGCCACCGCCCGGTTCATCTCCCGGCATATGTACAACTTCTTCGTCGCCGACGAGGTTCCGGTTCCCAGCTGGCGACAGACTCCGCCCAAGGACGAGGGCCTGCTGGCGGCGCTGGAAGAGACTTATTTCTCCAGCGGCTACAACATCACCGAGATGCTGCGCACGCTGTTCAACTCCGAGGCTTTCAAGAACGCCCGCTACGCCAAGGTGAAGAACCCGGCCGAGATGGTGGCCGGCACCCTGCGCATGGTCGGCGACCACCGGGAGGAGATCAAGCCCGGCATGTTCGAGCTGAGCCAGGAGCCCAAGTACATGGGCATGGACCTGATGAACCCGCCGACGGTTGAGGGCTGGCACACCGGCCACGAGTGGATCGACTCCGGCACCCTGGTGGAGCGGATCAACTTCGCCGCCGACTACCTGGGCCGCACTGAGTTGCCCGGCGTACAGAGCATGATCTCCAAGCTGATGGCAGCGGGCGACAGCCTCTCCCCCGCGCAGTTCGTGGACACCTGCGCCGACCTGGTGGGCTGCAACAACCTCACCGAAGACACCCGCGACCAGCTGATCGCCCACGCCGGACGCGGCGGCGATCTCACCCACGGCAACGACGCCGAGCGCGCCGAGTTCACCCGTCGCTCCGGCGAGATGTTCCAGATCATCGCCTCCACCTCGGAGTTCCAGTTCGAGTAAGCGGCGCCGCCACGGACCTATGGCCGGCCGCGCCGGGCGGGCCAAAAACCGGCCCGGCGACGATCCGGCCAGCCAAGTTCACAACCATTCGGCAAACCAAACGGAGGACTATCAAATGGTCTCTACCAACAAAGACAACGTTCTGGTGGTGCTCTCGCTCTCCGGCGGGAACGACGGCCTGAACACTGTCATTCCCTACAATGACGGACACTACCGGGACTTTCGCCCGGCCTTGGGCGTCCCCGCCGAGGCAGTCCTGGACCTGAACGGCGAGATTGGCCTGCACCCCACCATGGGGCCGCTGAAGAAGTATTGGGACGAGGGCAAGCTGGCCGTCTTCGTGGGCATCGGCTACGCCAACCCGTCCTACAGCCACTTCCGCAGCATGGACATCTGGCACACCTGCGAGCCGGACACCATCGGCACCGAGGGCTGGCTGGGCCAGGTCATCAAGGAACTGGATCCCAACAACGAAGGCCAGGGCATCACCGGCGTGAACTTCGGCCGCGGCCTGCCGCGGGCGCTGGCCAAGGAAGGCGTGCCCGTCGCCTCCGTCGGCAACCTGGAGACCTATGGTCTGCTCACCGGCATTGAGGGCGACGACGAGCGCGCCGAGGCGCTGGACCTGTTCAGCAAGATCTACGCCCCCACGGTGGGCCAGGGCTTCGTCAGTGACTACCTGCGCTCCACCGGCACCTATGCTCGCATCGGCGCCGACATTCTGGCCACCGCGCCGCCGAAGTACACCTCCAACGTGGAGTACTCCAGCAGCACCGTGGGCCAGTACATGAAGAACATCGCCCAGACCCACCTGGCCGACCTGGGCACCCGCGTGCTCTTCACCACCAGCCCCTACAACGGCTTTGACACCCACGCCAACCAGGCCACCGACCACGCCCGCCTGTGGACGGACGTGTCGGCCAACGTTGACACGTTCATCACCGACCTGCGGGACCATGACGCCAGCGACAACGTCGTGCTGTTCATGTTCTCCGAGTTCGGCCGCCGCATCGGCGACAACGGCTCCGGGACCGACCACGGCGCCGGCTCCGTGGCCTTCGCGGTGGGCGAAAACGTCAAGGGCGGCATCTACGGCGCCTACCCGTCGCTGGCTCCGGCCGACCAGGAAGAGGGCGGCAACCTCAAGTCCAACATGGACTTCCGGCAGGTGTACGCCACCATCCTGGAGGAGTGGATGGGCCTGGACTCCAACCCCATCAACCGCGGCGTCTTCGAGAAGGTTCCCTTCCTGTAGGCCGTTGACCGACATACCCGTAGGGGCGACCGGCCGGTCGCCCCTACCATGGCATTCCAAACACCGACGACCGACAAGAGAGGGAAGTCTATGAGTACCCATCTGTTTGGCCTTGTGGACACCGCCTTCACCTACAGCCACTCCGTGGGCCGCAATGAGTTCAACGGAACCGGATTCCGCAATCCGGTGGACATGGCTGTGGACGACGAAGGCAAAGTGTATGTCCTCAATCGCTCCTACGAAAACCGCCCGGACGGCGTGCACGTAACCATCGCCACGCTGAACGAAGAGCTGGTTGGCGAGTTCAGCAAGTTCGGCGAAGAGCCCGGCGATATGTACTGGCCCAGCTCCTGCGCGCTGGACAGCGAAGGCAACCTGTACGTGGCCGACGAATACCTGAACCGCATCACCATCTACACCGAGGACGGCGACTACGTATCCCACTGGGGCACCGCCGGCGACGGCCCCGGGGAGTTCAACGGCCCCTCGGGCATCAGGATCGACGGGGACACGGCGTGGATAGTGGACGCCAAGAACCATCGCATCCAGAGCTACGGGCTGGACGGCACGTTCAAGAGCCAGTTCGGCGAGTTCGGTACCGCCGACAGCCAGCTCAATATGCCCTGGGGCATGTGCCTGGACAAGGACGGCATGATCTACGTCGCCGACTGGCGCAACGACCGCATCCAGAAGTTCAACCAGGCCGGCGAATGGCAGGCCAGCTTCGGCTCCAGCGGCGACGGCCCCGGCCAGTTCAAGCGGCCCAACGCGGTCCACGTGGACGCCGACGGCGATATCTACGTCTGCGACCGGGAGAACGACCGGGTTCAGATCCTGGCTCCCGATGGACGGTTCCGCGCTCAGCTGAAGGGAGACTACACCCTGTCCGAGTGGGGCAAGACCAAGCTCAACTCCAACCCGGACATGATCCGCCAGCGGACCATGGCGATGACCCACGACGGCGGCGCGTTCGAGAAGGCATTCGCCAACCCGTGCGCGGTGCACGTATCCGACTCCGGTCAGATTGCCATCATCGACCACACCCGGGGCCGGATCCAGGTCTATCAGAAGGAAAAGGAGCCGGCGCTGCTGTAATAGCAAAACGGCACCTTGGCTTGTGAGTAGGGGCGAATGATTATTCGCCCCTACGTTTTTGCGTCGTTCAGGTGAGATGGGCCAGCAGGCGAGGTATCAGCCGCTCGGCCTGCTGGTGTCGTTGCATCGTCGCACTTGATGGTCACTGTTTCTCTGTCTCGGTCTCCAAGACTTTGACCAGAACACCGGATCTTCGCTAACGCCGTCTCCTCCGTGCCATCCTCCTTCTCCGTTCTCTTTGCCGCTGCCTCCTGGACCCCGATGTGTAGAACCATAGCAGCACAAACACGATGCTCGTAAAAGCCGCCACGCTAATCAGTATGCCAAAGAACTTCCAAAGCGCAACGGTCGTAGCACCAATTTCGGCCTTCTGAGGTATAGCAAGCAAAGCCGCGAACATCCCAAGAACCCCCACGGCGATAGATATGCCCCGGTCATTCTTTAGATTTCGCACCACCCAGATCATTGCGATGGACAGCAGGATGACGGTAGGTTCGCCCTTTACGCTGTCGGACAAGAAGGCTGCTAGGACTGCCACAGAGCCGAAGTACAGCCAAGTAGCGTTCCACCAGCATTCCAAGAACCGGCAAACGTGCACCCGTAGGTACCGTCGCTGGCTGGGTCTCCAAAAATGCTGCCGCAAATATGTCCGGCAGGTTCGCATGGTTGATCTGGCTGATGTTAGCACAATGGACTGAACCTCAAATTATCACCCCCTCTAGTGTCCTGTAACCGAAGTAAGTAGAAAAAGCATGAGCGATGGGGTATCCTCCGGGTGAGCAGCCCAGATGGAGGACGACCATGGCCATAGGACGCCCGATGCCACCATTGATTTTGGACGACACGGAACGGGAAACCCTGGAGCGGTGGGTCCGTCGTCCGAAGACGGCGCAAGCTTTGGCGCTGCGGGCCCGGATGATTTTGGCCTGCGCGGCGGGCCGGAGCAACACCGCGGTGGCGGCCGACTTGGGAGTATCGGGGGCCACCGTAGGCAAGTGGCGGTCACGGTTTGTGGAGCGGAGACTGGACGGGCTGTCGGACGAAGCTCGCATCGGTCGCCCCCGGTCGATCACCGATGACGACGTGGAGCGGGTGATTACGTTGACGCTGGAGACCACGCCCCGGGACGCTACCCACTGGAGCACCCGGGCCATGGCCCAACGCTGCGGCCTGAGCCACAATACCGTCAGCCGCATCTGGCGCGCCTTCGGATTGCAGCCTCACCGCACTGAAGTCTTCAAGTTGTCGTCGGACCCCTTTTTCATTGAGAAGGTGCGCGATATCGTGGGTCTGTACCAGGACCCGCCGGACCGGGCCCTGGTACTGTGCGTGGACGAGAAGTCTCAAATCCAGGCGCTGGATCGCACCCGTCCGCTGTTGCCCCTGCGTCCGGGACAGGTGGAACGACGCACCCATGATTACCTGCGCCACGGCACGGTGTCCCTCTTTGCCGCTTTGGATACCCAGAGCGGCAAGGTCATTGGCCGCTGCCACCAACGCCACCGGTCGGTGGAGTTTCGCAAGTTCCTCGATACCATCGAGGCGGAAGTGCCCCCTGACTTGGACGTCCACCTGATCATGGACAACTACGCCACCCACAAGACGGCGTTGATCCGCAATTGGCTGGCCAAACGGCCCCGTTTCCACTTGCACTTCACCCCGACCAGCGCGTCCTGGCTGAACCTGGTGGAACGATGGTTTGCGTTGCTGACGGAGAAGCAGTTGCGTCGCGGAGTGCACCAGAGCAGCGGCGAGCTCGAAGCCGCCATCTACCGCTACCTGGACATCACCAACGAAGACCCCAAGCCCTTTGTCTGGACGAAGACTGCTGACCAGATCCTGGCCAACGTCGCGCACTTTTGCCAGCGAACTTTGAATACAGGACACTAGATCCCGGTCAAATTCTGGCCGGGACGTTTTTTAGGTTCCGTTTGATACGATTTTCCCGGCGTGATATGCTCTGCGGCGTCAGAGTGAAGTCGTAGATGGCCGTTGGGCCAGCCCTACGCACAACAGGCGTTCCGTCTCTGGCGGGGCGCCATTTATTTGCAAGCACTGTTGGGTTGAGGCTTCGTGCCTCTCTCTGCGAGTGCTTGCTTGTGGCAAGCGGGAACGGCTTCACTCTGACAGGTGGCTCAATCCTATGCAGAGGGAGGTTCCCAATGGAAGAAATGCGCGAAGAGACGCGCTCCCGCATGGGGCGCAGGGAGTACATCAAGCGCTGGCTGATACTGATTTCCATAGGGGTGGTGGTCGGCATCGGGCGAACGTTGGCGGAGACGTTTCTCCCGGCAGAGCTCGGTTCCGTGCTGGGGATGATTGTTCTGGCGTTATACGGTCTCCCTGCGCTGGCCTTATCGGTGGTATGGACGATGAATCGGGCCACCGATGCAGGGAAAGACGAGGCATGGGGACTGCTGCTGGTGGTGCCAATCGTTAACATAGCAGCGTTGGTGGTATTCGCATCGCTGCCTTCACGAGAGGAAACCGGCTGATGGAAGGGCGTCCGCCAAACGACGACAGCGGATCCGAAAGGCGCGCCGCCTAACCTCAACGAAACGTCCACCTGTTGCATATGCCGGGATGCCGTAGTGGCATCCCGGCATTTTCTGGCTCCACCAGCGTCAAGCCAGGTGGCAATTTCGGCGTTCGTGTTTTTGGTACGCAGGGATATTATTCCCGCACTTTGCTGTCGTTCAGGCGAGACAGGCCAGCAATCGGGGGATCAGCCGCTGGGCCTGCGGCGCCGTCTCCCTGGCGTTGAGGTTGTTGTGGTAAAAGTTTTCGTGGAGCTTTTCACGTGCGTCATTCCGTATGCTCCACAAGAGTGTCCTGTCGGTGTACTGAGCGGGCAGCAGCAGGACATACAGTATCTCCAGCGGCAGGCCAGACGTGGGCAGAGACTCTCTTGGTGTATAATGGCTCCATGACTACTGCTGACAACAACGCGCGTATGGCTGCTGATATAGCCGAACTGAAAGAGGGGCAAGCCCGGCTGGAAGAGGGGCAGGCCCAGCTGGAAGAGGGGCAGGCCCGGCTGGAAGAGGGACAAGCCCAGCTGGAAGAGGGGCAAGCCCAGCTGAGGGAGGGGCAGGCCCAGCTGAGGGAGGGGCAGGCCCGTCTGGAAGACCGGGTTGGACGGCTGGAAGGCAAGGTTGGCCGGTTGGAAGGGGCCGAACTGGAACGGGAAGTCCATGCCAACATCGTCAACATCGCCAGCCGTCAACTGGGCTTGAACCGCGTCCGTATCCTGCAAAGCAAGATCGTTGTGCGCTCACCTGATTTTCAGGATGCCATCGACGATGCCCAAGAGCAGAACCGTATTACTGACGATCAGGGCAGCCACCTGGAGCAGGCGGACGTCATCCTGGCGGCGCGTCGCAAAAGCAGCCGGGAAGCGGTACACGTAGTGGCGGAAGTTTCCGGCGTCATCGGCGACCGCGACATAACCCGCGCCCGGGAGCGGGCCGACACTCTGGCGGTCATCAAAGACACACCGGTCATCCCGGCAGTGGTAGGCGGCAACATTGCGCCACTCCAACGGACGATGGCCGACCGGCAGGGCGTATCGGTAATCGTCACGCCGCGACTGGTTCCGTAACTAGCCCTCCGGGCCTTTGGGCATTCCGGCGTCGATCCACGCGGCGATTTCGGCGGCCTCGGACCGGGACAGGAAGGGGCCGCGCAGGGGCATCCGCCCGAAGGTGCCGCAACCGAGGCGGAGGGAGCGGACCAGATGAGTTTCCGCTCCGGGCTTGCCGGGTTCTATTGACGGGTAGCCGTTGAGCACCGACGCGGCTAACTCCTCCGGCGTCTCCCACCAGTATTCGTGGATGCCTGGGTACGGGTCGCGGCCATGGCGCTCGATCCAGCGTGCCATGATGTCGTCCAGCAATTCCTTGACCCGGGGCCAATAGACGGGGGTGGGTTCGTTGGTGTTGGCGTCGGTGCTCATCTTGCGGCGGTCTCCGGTTGGTTAGCGTGTTCTGGATTCCGGCTTTCGCCGGAATGACGGTGGGGTACTCCGTAATGAAAGTGGGTACTCCGGGATGACGGTGGGTACTAACGCGGGTGTTCCTGCACGGATTCCCGTTGCAAGAGTTCGATGGCGTGGGGCAGCACTGGCAGCACCACGTCAAGGCATTCGCCGACTCCCCGGGGGCTGCCGGGCAGGGTGATGATCAGGGTGTGGCCACGGATGCCCACTACGGAGCGGCTCAGCATGGCCATGGGAGTGAACTTGAGGGTCTGGGCGCGCATGGTCTCGGCCATGCCCGGCACTTCCCGGTCCATGGCCGCCGTGGCGGCTTCGGGGGTAACGTCCCGCCGACCCATGCCCGTGCCTCCGGTGGTGACGATGAGGTCCACGTCGCCCGAGTCCGCCCATTCGCTGATCCGGCCGGTGATCGTCTCGGCATCATCGGAGACGATTTCGTAACGGACTGCTTCGTAATCCGGTGGCGGCAACTTGTCACGGATGGCCTGGCCGCCGGTATCTTCCCGTTCGCCGCGAGCGCCCGAACTGCTGATGGTGAGGATGGCCAGTCGAAACATACGTTGGTCACCGATGGCGAGTGGAGAGTGCGAGGCGCGAGGCAAAGGGACGCATCGCGGGCAATAATACCACACTTGGAGGACGGCTACGGAAGCCTCAAAATGGGCGGCGGGCGGTTGATTGGGTTACAATTGGGACAATCCAAATGTACCACGAGCCTGCAATGACAAGCGCATCAGCAACGCCGCAATCTTCCAATTCCTACTGCGTGTTCTGCGAGATCGTCGCCGGGCGCGAGCCGGCGCGCATCCGGTATCTGGACAACGACCTCATCGCCATCGTGAACCGGCTGACCTGGGTGCCGATCATGCTGCTGGTGATGCCCCGCCGCCATATGTCCCAATTGGAAATGTGGAGCAGCGGCATCATGGCCCGCCTGGGCGACGTGGCGGCGACGCTGGGCTGTATGTATTGCCCCAACGGTTTTCGCATCCTGTCCAACTTCGGCTACGACGGCTTGCAGAGCCAGTCTCACGGCCACCTGCACGTCATTGGCGGCCAGTTCCTCGGCCACTACGCCTGAACGCCACGCAACAAACCCCATTCAAGGAGACCACAACGCAATGCCTGAAACCGTACTGTACGAAAAGACGGGAACCGACAACCACGTTGCCGTCATCACCCTGAACCGGCCCGAATCCTCCAACGCCATCAACCGGCAGCTGCGCCGGGAGTTGCAGGAGGTTATCAACCACTTCGACAACGAGGATGATGAAGCGTGGGTGGCCGTAATCACCGGGTCGGGCCGGAACTTCTGCGCCGGCCGCGACTTGAAAGAGCGCGCCGCCGATAACGCCGAGGGCGTGCAGGCCCGCGCCGAAAACAGTATGTCGCCCAACAAACCCCATATGTGGGAGCGTCCGGTAAAGCCGCTGGTGGCCGCCGTGAACGGGGCCGCCGCCGCCGGCGGGTGGTCCATCGCCCAGATGTGCGACGTGCGTCTGGCCGCCGACAACGCCCGGCTGGGCATCACCGAGACCAAGTGGAGCCTGATGCCGCCCTTCGCGGTGGAACTCACCAAGATGATCGGCATTTCCAACGTGCTGGAGCTGGTGATGACCGCCGACCTGCTGCCGGCGGAGCGAGTCAGGGAGATGGGTTTCCTCAACAAGGTGGTTCCGGCGGACGAGCTGGTGCCGGAGGCCGTCAAGATGGCGGAGAGCATCGCCCAGAACGCGCCGCTGGCCGTCCGCACCATAAAGGAACTGGCCTACAGCAGCCTGGACATGTCCATCGCCGAAATCAGCGCGAAGACCTACGTCGCCTACGACTACATCCTCACTACGGACGACAGCAAGGAAGGGCCGCGGGCCTTCGCGGAGAAGCGGCGGCCCAACTGGCAGCTGAAGTAGCAAGGCATACTCTCCCGACGGCGGCCGGCGCATGATGTCGCCTGGGTTGGCAAGCGTTTTGCGCTGGCTGCTGCCGGTGGTTCTGGCGGCGGTGCTGGCCATCGGCGGGCTGGGCGTTTTGTGGTGGAAACTGGCGCCGATTGCGGCATATCTGGGGGTGCCGGAGGATAAGCAACTTGATATAGTGCGCGTGTATCTGCTGACGGTGGGCGGCGGACTGCTCATCTGGCAAGTCTCCATCGCCAACCGCCGGGCAACGTCGGCGGAACGAGTAGCAGAGCTGACGGCTTTGGGCAACATTACGGAACGGCTGAACTCTGCGATAGCAAACCTGGGAAGCGAGAACGCAGTGGTCAGGATTGGAGCTTTGTACCAACTGCACCATAATATTGCGATAGACGCGCCATCTTACCGTCGGACGGTATATGAGCTCGTTAGGAGCCACTTCAATCTGATTGCCTCCACAATGGACGATAGCGCATTGATTGACAGCTCGCTATCTGCCGAATTGTCTGCTATTGCCCGGATGCTGTATCAAAGAATCGCGGATGGAGGCGTTTACCATGACCAAGACGAGGAAAATGGGCGGTGACATCAGCCGAATCAATTTGCAAGGTATGCTGTTGGACAGGCTGGATTTCAGCAACAGCAGGATGGTGCAGGCTAACTTGCGGAAAGCTGTGTTACGTGACACTTGGTTGAACAACGTCAACCTGCAAGAGGCGCAACTTCAAGAGGCCGACTTGCGCCGCGCTACGTTTATCGGCAGCGACCTGCGCGAAGCCAACCTGGACGGGGCGAACCTCGGCGATGCCGACGCCAGCCGCGCCGATTTCGGCGACGCCTGCTTGGTCAACGCCGCTTTGGTCAACGCGAGCCTGCGCCATTGCAACCTTGATGGGGCGGACTTTCGCGGCGCAGACCTCACCAACGCCGATTTGGAATTCGCCGCCGGATATACGGCGGCGCAGTTGGGTGAAGCGCGCTCGCTGTATCAGACCGCTGGCATCGACCATATAATTGAGTCCGAACTGCGCGGAACCCATCCGCAACTTTTTGACCCTCCGTCCGGTTTTGTACAATCTGACTACAAGGCAACTTCCGCCTCTGATTCCAAACCGTCCGTTTTCCAAACCGTTGCAGCTCTTTTTTCACGCTCCAAACCGTAAGGAGGTTTGACATGACCACCCAAGTGCAACCCAAGAGCAAGAACGTCACCGCCAACGGCATCAATCTGCACTATCTCGACTGGGGCGCCGAGGGCCAGCCCCCGCTGGTGCTGCTGCACGGGCTGCGGGGCCACGCCAACGTTTGGGAAGACGTCGCTTTGGCCCTGTGCAACGACTATCACGTGTACTCCGTTGACCAGCGTGGTCGCGGCGACACCGATCATGCCCCCGGCGGCGACTACTCCACCGACGCCTTCGTGGCCGACCTCGTGGGTTTCGTGGACGCCATCGGCCTGGACAAGTTCATCCTCTTCGGCCACTCCATGGGCGGGCGCAACAGCATGGCTTTCGCGGGGCAGTATCCCGAGCGGCTGGAACGCCTGTGCATCGTGGACATCGGCCCGCGCATCGAGCCGGCCGGCGGCAATCGGATCACCGAAGAGTTGCGCAACCTGCCGCCCGAATTCGACTCCTTTGAGGACGCGCTGGCCCACGTGCAGACGGGCAACCGCTTCGCCTCGGAATCGGTGATGCGTCGCCGGCTGGCCGGACAGAGCCAGGAACTGCCCAACGGCAAAATAGGCTGGAAGTTTGACCCGGCCATTCGCGAGCAGCGCATCAACGGCACGGCGGCGCCGGCGGCGGACCTGTGGCCGACGCTGGAGCGCATCACCTGCCCCACCCTGCTGGTGCGCGGCACGGAAACTGACCTGCTCACCGAGGAAACGGCCCGGCAGATGGTGGACACGCTGGCGCAGGGAACGCTGGCCGAAATCGAACGCGCCGGGCACATGGTGTTCGAGGACAACCCCGTCGACTTCATCGCGGCGGTGAAGGGGTGGCTGGCCGGTTAATCCGGCCGGCCCGCTTTCTTCACTTCACCACGAGGAACTGTGTGGGAGGCTACATTCCCATGGTCGCTACTCCTGAAAAACTGTACACCATTGAGGAATTCATGGCGCTGCCCGAGGATATAACGGACGGGTGTGAGCTGGTTGATGGGCGGCTGGTGAGAAAACACATATGGGAAGATGAGGAGCGCACTATACATCCGCCCAACCTGGACCGTGCGCTGACCATAAGCCGGATCATTCGCATTTTGGGAGGTTTTGTTGACTGTCGCAATCTGGGCGGAGTGCTGCCGTCGGTTCCGTTTCTGGTCGGCGCAAACCGTGACCGCATACGGCGTCCGGACGTGGCGTTTGTCGCGGGCCCATTGCCGACCGACCCGGATAAGATACGCGCTTTGACGCCAGCACTGGTGATTGAAGTCATATCGCCCAACGACCTTGCGGGGCAGCAGTTGGAAAAGCTCCTGGATTACCTGGACGCTGACATACCGTTAGTTTGGCAGGTGTTCCCGAAGTCTCGCCATGTGTGGGGATGCAAGGCTGGCAAAGGCCCCGTATTCCGCAGCGGCGATACCCTGACTGCGGAATCGGTTCTGCCCGGTTTCGCCTGCCCAGTGGATGACATTTTCCCTTCACAGCTCAGTCAGACCGCGATGGAGCTAAAAGCATGACGTTTCAGATGTACATTCATGCTTGGAGTATTATCCACATCGGCAGATTACTGAGTGAATTTGCCGAGCAGCACGACTCGGGAGTCGTGCTGGCAACGCCCACTTTCAGGGCCGGAGCATATCGTGACCGGACGCGCCAGCCCGATGTGGCGCTGTTTGCCGGACCGATACTTACCGACCCGGAAAGGATACGTGCTTTGGTGCCGGCATTGGCAGTTGAAATCATATCGCCCAACAACACGGCCCTGGATATGCACGACAAAGTTGAAGAGTATCTGGCGGCCGGAGTGCAGCTGGTTTGGCAAGTATTCCCCGGACGCAACACCCTAGTTGCTTGGTGGAGCGACCGAGCCGTAACCTTTCGTCCGGGTGACATCATCACCGCCGAACCCGTTCTACCCGGTTTCTCCTGCCCCGTGGCCGATCTGTTTCCGCCGCCGGCCAACCCGACATAGTAGCCTGTCCCCGCCGTGCTACAATCCCGACACTCAAACGGGCGGTTACTCCGCCGCCGAGGTAAATCGCCATGAAAGTATCCTTCTTCCACCTGATGCCCTACCAGGACCTGCCCGACGACTTTGCCGAGCAGCATCATTCGGCCTGGGTTGACCTGCCCAACGAAAACTTCGACCCGGCCAAGGGCAACGAGTATTACGCCGATTACATTGACCAGCTGCGTTACGCCGATGAGGTGGGATTCGACGGCATCTGCGTCAACGAGCACCACAACAACGCTTACGGCATCATGCCGTCGCCCAACCTGATTGCCTCGGTGCTGGCCAACACCACCGACCAGGGAGCGCTCATCGTGCTGGGCAACAGCCTGGCCCTGTACAACCCGCCCGTGCGCGTCGCTGAGGAAATGGCGATGCTGGATGTGATTTCCGGCGGCCGGCTGGTAGCCGGCTTCCCGGTGGGCACCTCCATGGACACCACCTTCTCCTACGGCCAGGTGCCCATCACGTTGCGGGACCGGCACACCGAGGCCCACGACGTGGTGATGCAAGCCTGGACGCAGCGCCAGCCCACCATTTTCAACGGCAAGTACAACAAGCTGCGCTACATCAGCATCTGGCCGCGCCCCATGCAGCAGCCCCACCCGCCGGTGTGGATCCCCGGCTCCGGCAGCCTGGAGACGTGGGACTGGGTGCTGGACCGCGATTACGTGTATTGCTACCTGTCCTACTACGGGTACCTGCGCGGCCACAACATCGTCAAGGGATACTGGGAGCGGGCCGCCGAGCGCGGCATCGACGACAACCCGCACCGGCTGGGCTTCCTGCAACTGGTGTGCGTTTCCGAAACCGACGAGCAGGCGGAAAAGGACTACGAGCAGCACGTCAAGTATTTCTACGAGAAGATGCTGCGAGTCTATCCGCCCTTCGCGGAGTCGCCCGGCTATCGCTCGCTGGAATCCATTCGCCGGTCACTCAGGCCGCAGATGGGCGAGGAGTCGCAGCGGGCGGCCACCGAAAACAGCTGGAAGGACTATCTCGAACAGGGCCACGTCATCGGCGGCAGCCCCGAGACGGTGCGTCAAAAGCTGACCGAGGCGTGCGAACTGCTGCGCATCGGACACCTGATGGTGCTGCTCCAGATTGGCAGTATGCCGCCGGAACTGGTGAAGAAGAACACCGACCTCTTCGCCAACGAAGTCATGCCCCACGTCAAGGGCCTGTTCAGCGATTACGATGATCCCTGGTGGCCGGAAAAACTGAAGTCGCCAATTGCGGAGACAGTGGGGGACTAGAGGGAGTGCGCCATGACGTTCAGCAACGCCGACATTGCCGCCGCCGTGTCGCGGGGCTTGGCGGCGGCCCGGGACCAAGCGCAGCCTGATGACGCCGGGCGGACGCCTGAGAAGTACGCCCGGCTCAGCCGGGACTTTCGGGCGAGCGCGTGGAAGCATCTGCAAGAGGACGGAGATTTGCCCCAGGCATCCAACAAGGCGTGGGGCATGGTAGCCGAGACCGTCAAAGCCATCGGCGCCCGACACGGCGGCATCATTCACGCGCATCGATCCATCTGGGCGGTAGTCAGAGAGTTGAGCGGGTTGGTCGGCGATTCCGGAGACGCGCAAACTCAAGCCTTGATCAACAACGCTTTCAGCCGCGCACGTGCGCTCCACAGCAATTTTTACGAGGACGAAGAAACGGATCAGGAAGTTGCGAACGGTCTAGCGCTCTGCGAAGAACTCTCGGAGCGGCTTTACGAACTGTTCTGGCCGGAACGTGCCGCAGAATGATCATGCTCTATACCGATGACGACATCGCCGCCGCCGTGGCCCGTGGCCTGAACGCCGCCCGTGACCCGGCGCGGCCAGATGACGCTGGGCGTACACCGGAAAAGTACGCCCAACTTAGCCGGGATTTCCGCGCCGGCGCGTGGAAACACTTGCGCGAGGACGGCGACTTGCCCCAGGCGTCCAATAAAGCGTGGGGCATGGTGGCCGAGACTATCAAGGCCGTGGGAGCGCAGCATGGCGGCATCATTCATGCCCACAGATCCATAGGGTTGGTGTTGCGCGAACTGTCCAGTCTGGTGGGGGCTTCCGGTGACGCCGGTACGCGGAGATGGATCAACACTTCGTTCAATACGGCCAGAGTGCTTCACAGCAATTTTTATGAGGATGAACAATCGGTCGAAGAAGTGTATGACGGCTTGGAACTGTGTGAAGAGCTATCGGAGCGCCTCTACGAACTGTTCTGGCCGGAAGGCCCAACCGCTTGACCATCGGTATCAGACAGCAGACTTATGACTATCACCAACGCTGACATCGCCGCCGCCGTCGCCCGTGGCTTGGCCACAGCCCGCGACCGGGCGCAGCCCGAGGATGCGGAGCGGTCGCCGGAAAAGTACGCCCAGCTCAGCCGGGATTTCCGCGCCAGCGCGTGGAAACACCTGCGCGAGGACGGCGACTTGCCCCAGGCGTCCAACAAGGCGTGGGGCACGGTTGCTGAAACCATCAAAGCAGTGAGCGCCCAACACGGCGGCATTATTCACGCTCACCGTTCCATCTGGTCAGTGGTTAGAGAACTCAACAGGTTGTTAGGGGACTCCGGTGACACCGAAACCCAAGCATGGATCAACAACGCTTTCCGCACCGCACGAGCGTTGCACAGCAATTTTTATGAGGATGAAGAATCGGAGCCCGAAGTAACCGCCGGCATCGGTTTGTGCGAAGAATTGTCTGACCGCCTCTACGAACTGTTCTGGCCGGAAGGCCAAACCGCTTGACCGCCGGCGCCGGACAACAGACTTATGACTCTCGCCAATGCCGACGTCGCCACCGCCGTCGCCCGTGGCTTGGCCACCGCCCGGGACCGGGCGCAGCCTGACGATGCCGGGCGTACTCCGGAGAAGTACGTCCAACTCAGCCGGGATTTTCGGGCGAGCGCGTGGAAGCATCTGCAAGAGGACGGCGACTTGCCCCAAGCTTCCAACAAGGCGTGGGGCATGGTTGCCGAAACCATCAAAGCAGTGAGCGCCCAACACGGCGGCATTATTCACGCCCACCGTTCCATCTGGCTGGTGCTTCGGGAGTTGGCCAATGTGGTCAGCGAATCTGGAGACGATGAATTGTCATATTGGGTGAGAAATTCCTTCGGAGTTGCTCGGACGCTGCACAGTAATTTTTATGAAGATGAAGCAGATGCCGGAGATGTGACCGCGGGGCTCCTTTTGTGTGAAGAACTATCCGAGCGGCTTTACGAACTCTTCTGGCCGGAAGGCCCGCAAAGTTGACGGATCAATCGGGAGGTACGGTTATGAGCGAAAAGTTGCAACAGGGCGACCGCCTGCCCGGTCTGACCCTGAACCTTATTGACGGAGGAACGCTGTCTCTACCGGGGGATATGGACTCCCGCTACCTGGCAGTGCTGTTCTACCGGGGGGTGTGGTGACCTTACTGCTCGCGGCAGTTGGCTGCGTGGCAGAAGGACCAGGAAGCCCTGGCCGAGATGGGCGTCGCCATCGTGGGCGCCAGCGTGGAGCCGAAGGAGGTGGTGCAGGAGATGGCAGCCAAGTCCGGCGTGACCTTCCCCATGGCCTACGGCGTGTCGCGGGAAGACGCCGACCGGCTGGGCTCCTGGTGGTCCGACGACCGGGGAGGTTACATCCAGCCCACGGAGTTCCTGCTGGGACGCGGCGGCACCGTGCTGGGCGCGATGTACGCCAGCGGCCCGGTGGGGCGCATCAGCCCTGACGAGGCGGTACACTTCATCGAGGGCCGGGAGCGAAGGCGGCTGGCCGACGGCGGATGACAAGCCGGCAGCCGCCCCATATAATGGCCATAACACGCCAGACGCAACTGGCAGCGTTCCATTTCAGGTGGTTCGGTTGATAATTCGTCACTCCGGCGAAAGCCGCAGTCCAGAAAAGACTACTGGATTCCGGCCCCGTATCAAGTACGGGGTGACGTTCTTTCGCCGGGATGACGGGAAAAATAAACCGCCTAAATTGGAACGCTATCAACGCGACTTTCAGGAGGACGACATGGCAACCGCTACCAAGTTTGAAGTTGTGACCAAGCCCTTGGTGAAAATCACCGAGCTGGACCATATCGTGCTGCGCACCAAGGACGTGGAGCGTTCGCTGCGCTTCTACACCGAAGTGCTGGGCCTGCAGGCGGAGCGCGTGGAACAGTGGCGGGCCGGCGAAGTTCGCTTCCCATCGGCGCGGCTGAATGCCGACACCATCATCGACTTCTTCGCCTCCGATGACATTCCGGACAGCAGGGATGACGTCCGCAACCAGGACCACTTCTGCATGGTAATCGACTACACCGACATGGAGGAGCTGAAGGCTCACTTCGAGGACATCGGAGTTGAGATCCAGGCCGGGCCGGGCAAGCGCTGGGGTTCCCACGGCGATGGGATTTCCCTTTACATCTACGACCCCGACGACAATGTGGTCGAGCTGCGCCACTACTGAAAATGGCAGCGCCTGAAGCGTCTGAGCGCGGGCCGGCACCGAGAGAGCAGGCCCGCGCCGGCATTTATTCCGCCGGCTCGACCCGCGCGGCGCAAACCTTGTATTCCGGTATCCGCGAGTCCGGGTCATAGACGGCGTTGGTGAGGAAGTTGGCCGCCGAGGCGGTTTCGCTGAGGCGGTAGAAGGGTATGAAGATCTCGCCGGTCCGCATCCGGTAAGTGTAGCGGGCCACGCCGGTCAGTTCACCGCGGCGGGAGCGCACCCGCACGTTGTCGCCATCCCGCAGGCCGTAGCGCGCGCCGTCGGCGGGGTTGATTGACACCTCCAGCGTGGGCGCCCGGGCCACCAGGCTGTCCACCCGACGGGTGATGGTGCCGCCGTGCCAATGGTACAGCACCCGGCCGGTGTTGAGCATTAGGGGGAATCGCTCCGACGGGATTTCCGCGGCCACCGGCCCCTGCTCATAACCAACGAATTTGGCCCGGTCGCCGCGAGGGAAGCTGTCTGCATAGAGGTAGGCAGTGCCCGGATGATCCGGCGTTGGGCAGGGCCACTGGATGCCGCCCTCGTCGTCCAGGCGCGAGTAGGATATGCCCGACAGGATGGGCGTCAGACGGGCCATCTCGTCAAATATCTCCGATGGATGCCCGTAGGTGAACTGATTTTCCCAGGGCAACCCCAACCGGCGGCACATCCGGCGGGCCAGGTCGCTCACAATGTCCCAGTCCGGCCGGCTGTTGCCCACCGGCGGGATGGCCTGCCGTACCCGCTGGACCCGGCGCTCGCTGTTGGTGAAGGTGCCGTCTTTCTCGGCAAAGCTCGTGGCCGGCAGAATCACGTCGGCCAGCTGGGCCGTGGTATGGATGAAGATGTCCTGCACCACCAGGAAATCAAGGCGGCGGAACAGTTCATCGGCTCGGTTCAGGTCGGGCTCGCTCAGCAGCGGGTTCTCGCCGGTGATGTACATGGCGCGCACTCCGTCGGTCTGGCCGATGGAATCCACCATATCGGTCACGACCTCGCCGGCGGCCCGAGGCAGCGCACCGTCGGCGTTCCAGGCCGCGCTGAACTTTGCCACAGTGTCCGAGCGCAAACCCTGGTATCCGGGCAGGGAGTTGGGCAGGCAACCGGCATCGCCGCAGCCCTGCACGTTGTTCTGCCCACGCAGGGGCGAGATCCCGGATCCGGGCCGTCCCAACTGGCCCGCCACCAACGCCAGATTGAGCAGGCTGTGGACGTTGGGGGTTCCGTTGGTATGCTGGGTGATTCCCATGCCCCAGATGAGACAGGAACCGCCATAGCCACTTTCCGGGTCGCCGCCTTTCGGCGCCGGCGGACGGGCGAATATGCGAGCGGCGGCGCGAATGTCAGCGGCGGAAACGCCCGTGATGGCGGCGGCGCGCTCGGGAGTGTACCGGTCAATGAGGGCGCTCCACTCGTCATAACCCTCGGTGCGGTTGTTCACGAAGTCCGTATCGGCCAGACCCTCCTGGACGACCACGTGGGCCAGCGCATTCAGCAGCGCCACGTCGGTGCCCGGATAGGGACGCAGCCACAGGTCGGCGTAGTCGCACATATCGATGCGACGGGGGTTGACGACGATGAGCTTGGCGCCACGTTCCACCACGGCCCGGCGCATCCGGGACGCGGCTACCGGATGGTTGGACGTGGGGTCGCAGCCGATGACCACCAGGCAACCGGCGTCTTCGTAGTCAGTGTACGAGTTGCTGGTCGCGCCGCTGCCCAGGGAGGTCAGCATCGCTTCAACCGATGGCGCGTGGCACAGGCGGGTGCAGTGGTCAATGTTGTTGCTGCCCATCACCAGCCGGGCAAACTTCTGCTGCACGTAGCCGTCCTCGTTGGTGGCCTTGGCCGAGCAGAGCGTGCCAAAGGCATTGCCACGAAATTCGGCCAGGCGGGAGGCGACCAGATCCAGCGCTTCGTCCCACGTCGCCTCCCGGAAGGGGCCGGTATGCCGCTCCCCGTCGCGGATCAGCGGCGTCTTGATACGGTCGTCGTGCTGGACGAAGGTGTATCCGAACCGGCCCTTGACGCACAGCATCCCCACGCTGGACAGGTTATCGGGATTATCGTGAGAGGCTACGATGCGACTAATAGCGTCGTCCACCTCCAATTGAATCCCGCAGCCCACGCCGCAGTAGGGGCAGGTGGTGCTGACCGTGTGGGTAGCCGCGGCCACAGGTTCCTTAACGCTGATGGCCCCGGTGGGACAAACGCTTAAACACTGGCCGCAGGTGGTGCAGATGCTTTCCGCCAGGGGCTTGTCTCCGGCGGTAGCGATGCGCGCCGACTCGCCCGCGCCCAGCACGTCAATGGCGCCGATGAACTGGTGGCCGGACTGGCAGGCGTTGACGCAGCGGGCACACAGTATGCAAGCGTCCATGGCCAGGTTGAAAACCGGATTGGAGGTGTCGGCAGCCGGCCGGGCGCGCGATTGCCAGCGCGTTTCGGATATGCCGTGCAGCGCGGCGGCATCGGACAGCAGGCCATACCCGGTAGGGGCGACCGGCCGGTCGCCCCTATGGCGTTCACTGCCCACCATCCCCAGCGTCAGCTGGATTACGCCGGAACGGATGCGCCGGGCGTCCTCGGTGTTGGCGCGTATGACCATGCCCTCGCTGGCCGGCGTAGAACAGGAGGCGGGAAACCCACGCACGCCGTCGATCTGCACCAGGCAAGTGCGGCAGGCCCCGATGGCCGGCATATCGGCATCCTTGCACAGTTGCGATATTGAGACGCCGGCGGCATTTATGGCGTCAAGCGCCGACGCGCCGGCGGGGACGGAGACGGGTATGCCGTCCACGGTGAGGTTCACAGCGAGGCTGGCGACGGTCATAGTGGTTCACCCTCACCCCAACCCTCTCCCGTCAAGGGAGAGGGAGTTATCCGATAAGTTAACCCTCGAAGTAGCCTTCCTCCCGGAACAGCTCGGCCAGACGGCCCACGCCTTCCCGGATCTCATCCGGCGAGTTATGGCTGTAGGTAAGACGGAAATAGTTATTGCGCTGCCGGTCGGCGCGGAATACACCGCCCGGGTTGTACTTGACGTCCCGCTGGACCGCTTTCGGCAACGTGGCCCAGGTATCGGCGCCCTCGGGCAGGCGCACAAATACCAACATACCCCCCGTGGGGTGGGTCCAGTCGCAGAAGGACGGAAAGTTCTGCTCCAGGGCATCCAGCATGGCGTCGCGGCGTACCAGCAGCGCCTGCCGGACGGCCTCAATATGCTCGGCCTCGCGCTCGCGCAGGTATTCGTACACCATCATGGTGGCCAGATGGCTAACGCCGCGCCGGGGCAGGTTCTCCGAATTCACCTGGGGCAACGCATCCTTGACCCCCGGCGGCAGCACGCCGAACCCAACGCGCAGCCCGCAGCCCAGGAGTTTGGTGAAAGAAGATACGTAGATCACGTCGCCCTGGTCGCTCAGGCCGGAGAAGGCCGTCGGCAACGGTTCGCCGTCAATGCGGAAGTCAGCGTAGGACTCGTTTTCCAGGATGGGGACGCCGTAGCGTTGGGCCACGTCCAGCAGGGCGCGTTTCCGTCCCTCGGAAACGCTGAAGCCCAGGGGATTCTGGTACACCGGAATGGTCCAGACGAACTTGGCCCGCCGGCCGGCCCGTTCCAGCGAAGCCAGGGCGTCCTCCAGGGCGTCGGGCAGCATTCCGTCCTCATCGCTGGGAACGTGGATCGGCTCGGCGCCGCGTTCCAGCATCATCCGCAGGCTGCCCATGTAGGTGAACTCCTCCACCAGGACCGGGTCGCCGGGGTTGATGAAGGACTCCAGCAGGATGGTGATGGCCCCGCCGGCGCCATCGGAGATGAAAACATCGTCGGCAGAGGCGTGGAAACCCCGGTTGTTGGCCAACCGTTCGGCTACCAGTTCGCGCAGACCCACATGGCCGCCGGCCGGCGGATACGCGGCCAGGGATTGAGGTCCTCCGGCGTCCAGGCCGGCGCGGATGGCGGTCAGGTATTCATCCGAGTCGATGACTTCCGGCACGGCGTTGGTGACGGAAAAGATGTACTGCACCGGCACGTTGGCCCCTTCCGGCGTTGCCACCGCCCGGGGCAGGGCGCTGGAGAAGAGGGCTGCGTAATCTACCATTGGAGTGTCTCCGGGTTACTGGTGGCCGTTGCCACCGTTGCGTTGGCGGCGCAATTGGGCTACTTCGGCGGTCAACTCGGTGATGATGGACAGCATCGCCTGCTGAGTTTCCACTACATAGCGTTGGTTTTCGGCAATTTGAGCGACCAATTGGTCAATGCGCTGGCGTTCGGCGATGCGCTCCTCCTCCCGGACCCGGCGCTCCTCCTCCCATAGCCGGCGATCCTCCTCTCGGAGCTTGCGCTCCTCGGCAGCCAAGGTTTCCGCGGCGATACGCGCCGCCCGTTCTCTGCTAAACATCGCGTAGTTCACACCTCCTCCGACGATGCCGCCGACTAGCGCGCCCAGCGTCAGGCACAATGTCCATATTTCCGCGTTGACGTACCGGGCGATGGGCGCCGGATTGCAATGGTGCAACACCGCCGCTTGCGATGAGCAAGGCGCGCTCGTATAGTACCAGATAAGCCACGTGACCGCCGCCGTAATCACGCCTACGATTAGCGGCAGCCACAGGATCTCGAGCAGGTCTCGTAACGCGGGAGGCCGTTGCGGAGTCATGCCCGGTCCGCTTTACGCTGGGCCACGCCTTCCCGAACCAGGGGTATCAACTCCCGTCCGTACTCCGCGGCGTCGGCCAGTGGGTCGAAGCCCCGGATGATGAACGCCGAGCAGCCCAGGTCGTAGTAGGCCAGCAGCGAATCGGCCACCTGCTGCGGGGTGCCTACCAGGCAGGTGGTGCTGCCCGAGGCCCCGCTGGCGGCGGCAATGGGCATCCACAGCCGCTCGTCGTGGACGTTGCCCTCGGCAGCGAAACGCAGGAGACGCCAGGCTCCTTCGGACTGGGGCCGCGTGGGCACGCCGGGGGTGATGCGGCCGGCGGTGGCCTGCTTCACGCGAGCCAGGATGCCGTCGGCGCGTTCCCACGCTTCCCCTTCGGTGTCGCCCAGGATCGGACGGGCCGACAGGCTGAAGCGCATTTCGTCCGGGTCCCGGCCGGCGGCGGCAACTCGGGAACGAACATCGGCGATGCGCTGGGCAATGGAGGCGCGGGGTTCACCCCACAGCGCGAACAAGTCGGCGCGACGACTGGCCACATCCAGCGCCATTTCCGACGCGCCGCCGAAGAACAGCGGGACGTGAGGCTGCTGCCGGCAGCGAGCCTGGCTGTAGGCGTCCTGCAAATGGTAGAACTCGCCTTCGTGGTCGAAGGGTTCGGTCTCGGTCCAGATGCGGCGCATCACGTTGAGGTACTCGTCGGTGCGGCGGTAGCGGCTGTCGTGGTCCAGCCAGTCGCCGTCCTGCCTTTGTTCCACGTCATTGCCGCCGGTGATGATGTGCAGGGCGATGCGTCCGTTGGTGAGTTGATCCAGGGTGGCGGCCTTGCGGGCGGCCAGGGTGGGCGCGACGAAACCGGGCCGGTGGGCAATCAGGTAGCCCAGCCGTTCCGTGTGGGCAGCAGCATAACCGGCGACCTCAAACCCGTCGGGAGTGGACGACGAGTAGCCGGTCAGCACCATGTCAAACCCGGCGTCCTCGTGGGTGCGGGCGAAATCCAGGATGTAATCGGGATCGACGCCGGCCGGCACCTCGGCGCCGGGGTTGATGCCGCCACCGAAGAGGCTGAGGGTAGCGCCCCGGTTGGCTTCCGCCTCCCGCACCACGCCAATCATGCCGATTATCGTTACGCCGTCGTCGCTGTACACGCTGGGGACTGCCGGGCTGGGCCGAGTTGCATTGCCGCTGGCATCGCTCATGACTGCATTTGCTCCCTAATCTGGACCGTTTGCGGGTAGTTTAGACCATTTGCCGGGCGGCTGAAGCCGAATGCGATAAAATTCATTCAAAATTGCCGGCATTGAGGGGTTGACAGGCATTGCGATACCATATACTATCTATTCAAGGTGCTGGGGGTGCAGGGAACTCCCACCCACCGGAAACCCGATGGCAACGCCGTCGTCAACGCAGGAGGTTAGAAGTGGTTTCGCTGATAACGCTGAACCATAGTTGGCATTTCCCCTGTAAAAGCCCTGTTGGCGCAGCCGCAGCGGTATGACGATGCCGGGGAGGGCGCCGACAGGGAGAAATCCCATCGGCCCAGCCGCCTGAGGGCGGCGGTACGATAGGAACCGAAAACCGGGGCACCGACTGTTCATCGGGCCCCGGGTTTTTATTGCATTAACGGTGGGGGCGCTGGCCGCAGTTATCCGGCCAGGCCGGCGGCCGCCAACGCCGCCTGATATTGCTCCGGCGTATTCACGTCCCACAGCAGTTCGGGCGCGCCCAGCTCAACCCGCTGCGTTGCAGCCTGGCGCCGCTCCGTCACGGCGCGCATTCCCTGGGTAGCCTCGGTGATGCCCAGCATTTCATCGTAGAGGGCACGACTGACGGCGATGGGATGGCCGCCCTTGCCGTTGCAGGTCGGAATGGTGATCAAAGCGCCATCGCCGTCACGATGCGCTTGCAAAACCTGCCCTACGGTGGCCGCGCTGCGGGGTTGGTCCACGTTGAGGAACAAGATTGGCCCGGCAGAGTCGTCTGCGCCGGAGATCGCGCGCAACCCCGTTTTGATGGAAGTGGTCTTCCCCTGGGCGTAATCGGGATTGACCACGCACCGCACGTTGCCCAGGGCGTACACGTCGCTGTTGACCCCGATGCGGGCCTGCAACTCGTCGGCCCGGTGGCCCAGCACCACTACCACCTCATCCACGCCGGCCTCGCGCAAGGCGACAATCTGGTGGATGATGAGGAAGCGGCCCCGCCAGTCCAGCAGGGCTTTCAGCGTCCCCATGCGCCGGGATACGCCGGCGGCGAGGAGGATGGCGGAGGTGAAGGGTGATGGAATGAGTCGTGTAGTCATTAGAACAGATCTTGCAACGCTTGTTCCGGGGTGATGGCGGGGATGGGAGAGTTGGTAAAGTCTCGGATGTTTCGGGTAATGATGTACTGGACGCCGGCGGCCTGGGCGGCGGCAACCTGCATGGCGTCCTCAAAGTCGCCCATGGGCAGGGACAGGGCGTAGCGTATGGACTCCGTTCCGGTTGGCACAACGACGGCAAAGCCCATAATGAAAGCGACAAGATCACGCGCCCGGTCGTCACTCAATTCTTTTGACACCACGTAGTAAAAAGTTGCAATGGCGTGCCAGGCGACGCACGCACGCCCCGGCTCACTTACCAGGCGGTTAACCAACTCCATGGCGGCTATCGAATTAGAACCCCGGTCAAGGGCCGCATCAACGAGCACGTTAGTATCAATCAGCATTATGACAAATACTTGCGGGCCAGATATTCGTAGCGATGGTCATACACCGGCTCCGTATCGAATCTGTCGCTTGGTCGCACGTCGAGAGGCAGCAACTTGTCGCTGTATTCACGTCGCCAGTGGAAAAGGTACTGGTTTGCGTATCCGGCGCAGTCACCGAACTCGTTACCCGCTCGTTTCGCTGCTGCCGCCAGTTCCCACTCGGCAGGGCTAGCTTGCTCTTGCGAATCCAATTCCGGGCAAATTCCTGAAATTGCAAGCCATACCCAGATGTCCACCGGGAATGCTTCCAGACGGTCCAGGGCAAATAGAGCCACGCGATCGGCGGTTCTGTCGTCAACGCCGGGGCACTGCAACAACCGCCGCTTGACCTCGCCGTAAGGCTGTCGCCGTAGTGCGTCCCAATCCGGCCCGGCATCGCAAACCCATTCAGCAGCGGCGATGACCTCAGACGCATGATCGTGTCGATTTTGCATCGCTTGCAACTTGCCCAGCGTCCCATTGCGGTCGGCCATCAATTGCTCCGCTGTGGGAAAGGTATAGCGAACCTCTCCGGCCAATTCTATAGCCAATCCGAAGTTATTTGCGATGTTCGACACCATTCCTATGGCATGGCCAATACTGCTGCGCGCTACGCACAACTGTGAAGCCAAGCACTCCCACGGTTCTTGCCGCAACAGGCGCAGGCCCGGATATTCCCGCATTATCGCCGCCACTTTTGGATCCCGGGCGATACTGGCATAAATGGCGTCAATATCGTCGTCCAACCGGAAATAGCGGCGCAGGCATTGGTCCGGGTCGTCTTCATGCCCCGCCAGACTGGCCGCCTCGTACTCAATTCCCCCGTCAATCTGGCGGACGTGAAACAGATGCGGCCCCACCACGCAGGAAAACCAGCCGTCGCCAAAGGGACGCCAGCGTAATGCCTGGCCCATGGTAAGGGTCAGGGCCAGATCGAAGGGTCGGCTAATGGGGATTTGGCGTGTCATCTCACTTCTCCTAATCCCAATCCTATCACAACACCTCGTTTATCCATGGAGGCACTCGCTACCGCCCCAGGGCAATCGCTTCATAAAGTACATACCCGTTACTTCGGTGAAAGCCGGAAGCCAAGCGGTTTATTGTGAGCTATTCGGAAACGCAGCTAACGCATTCGGTAACTGGATTCCGGCTTTCGCCGGAATGACGGGTATGGCGCGGTTGCCCTGCCTACCGCCCCTCCTTACGCCTCCCGTGGAAGAGGTATTGCTGGGAGTAGCCGGCGTATTGGCCGAAGTAGTTCTGCGCCCATTCCACCATGGCGCGGTCGGGGGGCTTTTTCTGCATGGGGAAGTACCATTCGGCCAGGGCGCGGCGCACCCATACGTCCACCGGGAAGGCTTGCAGCTTCTCCAGGGAAAAGACGGCGATGCAGTCGGCTATTTTCGCTCCGATGCCGTAGCAGTCCATGAGGCGGGCTTTGGTGTCCGAGTAGGGCAAGCGTATCAGCTCGTCCAGATCCAGCTCGCCGTCGCAGACTTTTCGGGCGGCGGCGATTACGTAGGGCGCGCGGAACCCCAGGCCCAACTCGCGGAGAAATCCCTCGCCGGCCGACGCCAGCCGTTCCGGGGACGGGAAGGTGTGGCGCACTTCGCCGTCCAGTTCCAGCGGCTCGCCCAGGCGGTCGGCCATGGCCTCCATGTTCTGGTGGATGCGCGGGATATTGGAGGTTGCCGAGCAGATGAAGGCTACCGCGCATTCCCACGGTTCCTGGCGCAGGATGCGGAGGCCCGGGTATCTTGCCACCATCTCGGCAACTCGGCGGTCGCGGCAGATGTCGGAGTAGATGGCATGGATGTCGTCGTCCAGCCGGAAGTAGGAGTGGAGCAGGGTATCCGCGCCCCTATATTCTCCGGCAACGCTATACTCCGTTCCCGCCGGGTTCTGTCGGATATGGATCAGGCGCGGGCCGAGGACGCCGGAGTACCAACCGCCATCGAGTTTCCGCCAGCGGTGGGCCTGCCCGCTCTCCAGGCTCTCCGCCAGGTCGAAGGGCTGGTCGATGGTTAGCTGCACGTTAGTAGCCTTCCGTTTCGTCGTTAGGGGCGAATAATTATCCGCCCCTACCCGCGCTGGCAACGTCGTGTATCCGAATTACAGAGCTACATTGCCCGGCCCAACTGCAACCAGCGCGCGGCCTGTTCCCCCACGCTGCTGACGCTGGATCGCTCGATTGAGCACGGTGGCAGGGCGTTGAGGAAACGGTCGCCGTAATTGGCGGTCTGGATGCGTCGGTCCAGGATGACCACCGCGCCCCGGTCAACCTTGCTGCGGATGAGGCGGCCAAATCCCTGGCGGAAGCGCAGCACGGCGTGGGGCACCTGGAACTCGTTGAAGGGATTGTTGTACAGATTGCCCCGGGCTTTGATGATGGGATCGTTGGGCACCGGAAAGGGCAGCCGACACAGCAGCAGCCCACGCAGCACGCCCGATTCCATATCGACTCCTTCCCAGAAGCTGGCCGTGCCCAGCAATACGGCGCGGGAATCGGAATGCAAGCGGTCGATGAGCTGGCGGGGCGTCCCGTCGATGCCCTGGGCCAGGACGGTGATGCCCATAGCCCGCAGCGGCCCGCGCACCTGGAACGACGCCTCGCGCAGCGCGCTGTGGGAGGTGAACAGCGCCATCAGGTGGCCGTCCAACGCCTGCGCCATGTTCAAGATGACCTGGGCGGTTCCGCGGGCGTGTTCGGCGCCTCGGCGCGGGTCGGGGAGATCGTCGGGGACCATGAGCAGCGTGTTCCGCCGGTAATTGAAGGGGCTGTCCACCAGCAACTCGTCGCTTTCATCAGGGAAACCCACCCGCTGCCGGAGGAAGGCAAAATTGGCGTCGGTGGCCAGCGTGGCGCTGGTCAGCACCACCGACTCCTTCTGCTCGAACAGTTGCTCGGCGAGGATGGGGCCAACCGACAAGGGCGTGGAGTGCAGGGTGAGGTTGCGCCGGACCATGTCGATCCATTGGATCTGTTCATCATCATAGCGACCGAATAGCGATGCCAGCCGCTCGTTCAGCAGGGCGATGTTCTCTCTGAAGCCGGCTAATTCGGAAGCGCCATCGCCGTCGGTAATGTTGTAATGGCCCTCGTCAACGGCTCGCTCCACGTCCGCCAGGCGATTTACGCACTCGGTCAAAAAGGTGGACAGCGATTCCCATTCCAGCGTCACCGTGCCCCATTCGCGGCTCTGCCGGACGCCGGCGTCCAGCGATAACGGCTGCCGGTCGTGGTCGCCCCGGCTTTCCGCCTGATAAAGGCGGGTCACGGCGCTCCACAGTTGCTGCCAGCCCTGCAATGCCTGGTTGCAGGCGGCGGTGGCTCCGGTGAGCGCGCCGCGCGACCGCGCCGCGCTGTCATCTTCGGCAGCCTGATTCGCCGCCCCGGTCAAAAATCGGAGGAGACGATAGATGGCGTCAAATTCCTGGGGCAGGTCGTCTTCAGCGATCTCAAAGCCCAGCTGACGACTGGCTTCTTCCTCCAGGTGATGGGCCTCATCGACGATCAGCCGTTGATAGTCCTGGAGCACGGTGCCGCCTACGGCGAGGTCGGCCAGCAGCAGGGCGTGGTTCACCACGAGGATATGGGCCGATTCGGCGCGTCGTCGCGCCTGGCGCAGGAAGCAGGGAGCGCCGCCCCGGAAGGACTGGCAGACGCCCTGGTTGTCGGCGCACAACCGGGACCACGCCCGCAGGTCGCCGAAGCTCAGGTTGAGATCGGTGCGGTCGCCGTTCTCGGTGTCATCCAGCCACACCGCCGTTTTGCCCAGCACCCGCGCCTCGTCTTCGGTCAGGTTGTCGGAATTGCCCAGGCTGGACCAGCGCCGCAGGCAAAGGTAGTTGGAGCGGCCCTTGAGCTGGGCGTATCTGACGGCGTTGGGCTGGAGGATGCCGGCCTCCTCCAGTATCTCGACAACGGCCGGAATGTCTTTATTCATCAGCTGCTCTTGCAGGTTGATGGTGTTGGTGGAGATGACCACCCGCTGCCCGTGGCTGGCGGCGTACAGCACGGCCGGCAGCAGGTAGGCGATGCTCTTGCCGATGCCGGTGCCGCCCTCCACGATCAGCTTGCGCCCCTGGTACACGGCCCGGGTGACCGCCTTGAGCATCTCGGCCTGCTGGGGCCGGTTCTCAAAACCGGGGAATGACCGGGCGAAGATGCCGTGGGGTTCCAGCAGTTCCTCAACCTGCTGCTCGGTGAGTTCCCGGCGCACGGCGCTGCGGATGGGTTCGCCGGCCCGGTCCGGCGAAAATCCGTCGGACAGGCGATTGGCCAGGCTTTCCAGATTCAGCCCGTTGAGTCCGACTATGCCGGCGTCGCCCGGGACTGAGTTGGCCCCGGCCGCGTGGGGTATCAGCCCCTCCAGCAGATCGGCGATGGAGGCGTTGGCGGCCCGGGCCGCCCGGGCGATGAAGGCGATCTTGGCGGCGGGATAAGAGGTTCCCAGTTCCAACAGCCGGTGAAAAACCAGCGCGGTAGTTTCGGCGTCGGCGGTGGCCCGGTGGGCCTGGCTGTGGTCGAGACCCAGATGTTTCGCCAGCGCGACCAGGTTGTATTCGGGCAAGGTGGGCAGGAATATGGAGGCCAGATCCCAGGTGTTGTAGCTGGGATTGCTCAACGGAAGCCCGTGGGAGCGCAGGAAACCCAGATCAAAGGCGATGTTGTGGCCCACCACGGGAAGGTCGCCAACAAAGTCAGCGAACTCTGCAACAATTTGCTCAAATGCCGGAGCGCGTTCGATTTGAGCCGGGCTGATTGAGGTCAGTTGCTGGATGAACGTGGGGATCTGCCGGCGTCCCGGGTTGACGAAGGTCTGGTAGCGCTCCAGCACCGCGCCGCCCTGGAACTTGACGGCGCCCACCTCGATGATGGCGTCGGAGTGGGCCTGCAACCCGGTGGTTTCCAGGTCGATGCAGACGAACCGGCGTTCAAATATGTCGCTGCGGGGCAAAGCCGTTTGCGTCATTATTGGTCAATGCTCTCTAGGCGGACCGGAGCCGATACGGACGCAAAGCGCCCTGCCGCAAGCCTTCTAAAGGATGGAAGTCGCCCCGATGCAACGCGGCCAGAAACTGGGCTTCGTCGAAAATCTCATCGGGAAACTCGGTTACGAACCGGCCCAACCCGTGGGTGCTGTGGGCGTCGCTGCCGCCGGTTACAGGCAAATTCAGCCGGTGGGCCACCTCGGCAGCGAAGCGGTTCTCCTCATCGGAGGTGCCGCCATTGGCGACCTCGACGGCATCCGCCAACTTGAAAACCGGATGAAGCATGGCCGTTTCGGGTTCCTGGGGTATGGGTTCGTCCGGCTTGGGATAGAGATACGGCCGGGTGCGGTGGTGCTGGCCCAGCACGCCCCGGAAGGGATGCGCCGACACCACGAAGCCGCCGACGGCATGGGCGGCCTTGCTCAGTTCTTCGGCGTGATGAAAACCGCTCTGGTAGCGGTCAACGCCGAAGGCCAGGATGTGGCCCATGTCGGTGTCCGCTTCCATGGCCCGGATCAGCACCACGTTGTGCCGAGCGGCGAAGGCGGCGAACTCGTGACGGTCCCAGGGGCCGGCGTGTTCGGTGATGCACAGGCCGCGCAAACCGAGGCGTTCCGCTTCGAGGATCAGATCTTCGGGGGTCAGGCTGGAATCGGCGCTGCCCTTGGTAGTGTGGATGTGAAGGTCAAATATTCGTGCCATAAGCGATACCAGTCTATTGGCAGGGGCGGGCCGCGTCAACGGTGTATATCGCGCCGGTAGCGTTGCAATTTAGGTGGTTCAGTTTCCCAGCAGGGTATCCGAGCGGCTAAAACTGCTGCTACGCCAACGGGATTGCCACGCTACGCTCGCAATGACAAAAACCAAACCACCCAAAACGGAACGCTACCTATCGCGCCGGCAGCGTTCCGTTTTAGGTGGTTTCTTTACATGGATGCACAGGATGGACGGGATTTTTGGATTGGCGGGTTCGTGGATTCCTGCCCCGTATCAAGTACGGGGTGACCCCGTGTCAAGCACGGGGCAGGCTGTTCTTGCGCCGGAATGACGGTGATGGCGCGATTGCCCGGTGAATCCTGATTCTGATGATTTTCGGATTGAAGGCTTGGGATATAATTACCGCGATGACAAGCCGGGCAGGAGGCATTTCAGGAATGGCAGGATACCGAGGGATATTGTTCGATATGGACGGCGTTCTGGTGGACAGCGAGCCGCTGTTTCACAAGGCGGTGAACGTGGTGGTGGAACGTTGCGGCGCGCCGGCGATAACCGAAGAGGAAAACAACCGCTACCTGCTCGGCACCACGGTGGAAGAGACCTGGGCGCGAGTGAGGGAACTGCGCGGCATCAACCAAACGCCGGCGGAACTGCTGGCCGAATACAACGTGGTGGTGAAAGAAGTCCTGCGCTCGGACCTGACGGCCCGGCCCGGCGTCCGCGCGCTGATCGCGGAGGCCCAGCGGCGCGGCCTGCCCATCGCGGTGGCCTCGTCGTCGCTGCGCGAATGGGTGGACCTCAAGCTGTCGGTAATCGGGTTGACCGACGCCTTTCCGGTGGCCCTGGGCGGCGACGACATTGAGAACGGCAAGCCGGCGCCGGACATCTACATCAAGGCGGCGCGGCTCATCGGCCTGGAGGCCGCACAATGCGTCGCCATCGAAGATTCGCCCATCGGGTTGGCCGCGGCCAGCGCGTCGGGCGCGTACACCGTTTGCACGCTGACCGATTCCACCCGCCACCTGGATCTGTCAGCGGCGGACGTCATCATCGAAAACCTGGAATCATTCGATTACGACCTGCTGGCGCCGGGGCCGGCCTAGACCTCACGCCCACCCATGGCAATCAACCCTGACCGGGCTCGTACTCGATGCTGATGGTGACGTTTGCCGTTTGGCTTTCCAGGGTAGCGGTTATCCGAATCTCGTTGAGTCCACTTTGCAGCAACATGGTGGCTTCCCATCTTCCCGCTTCGTCCGGGCGCGCCAGGATTATATCGTTGATGACCACCTGGGCATCCGGCGCGGTCGTTCCGACGAGGTTCAAGACACGATTGGGTATGGTGACTCCGTCTTCAGGTTCGATGATGACGAGTTCCAGGGGGAGCGGCGCCTCGCTGTAATGCAGCAACAGACTTTGCTTTTCCTGCTGGCCGGATGCGCCGTGATAGCTGATTATTTCCAATGCGTTGTTCCCGTCGGCCAGCGGCACCTGGGCTGAAAAATCACCGCTGCCGTCGGCTTGGATCCCAAGAGCGCGTTCGTCCTGGGCCTCGCTTGAGTAGTTAATCTCCACGAAAGACCAGGGAAGGGTGGAACCGGAAACGTTAACTCGGGGCGAGCCATGGATGGTGGCCCGGTCCCTCGGCTGATCCAGGTTCAGGAAGTGGAGAAGTACGGGCGTCGGCGTGGGTGGAGGCGGCGTGGCCGTCGGTGTGGGGGTCGGCGTGGGGGTCGGCGCGGGTATCGCCGTCGGCGTGGGCGCGGGGACGGGGGTGGGGGTCGGGGTGGGGGTAGGCAAAGGCGTCGGCGTCGGCGGCACAGGCGTGGGGGCCGGCGGATCGGGCGGTGGCGTGGGAACGGGCGTCGGTTCACTTCGGGCCTGGAATGGGAAATCCGGCGCGCCGGGTACCGAGAGACCCCACGCCGCCAGAAACACTGCGACCAGCAGGAATGCCGCCGCTATTGCTAGTATCTGCTGGCGCAAAACTTCGTAGCCCGGCTCGGTCAGGCGGGTGATTTACGAAGGTCAGGCATCCGAAGCGCCGACGGGAAGGGTCAGGTTGAATACGGTGCGCGGCCCTTCGCCGGATGCCAGCGTGGATGCCACGGTGAGATCCCCTCCGTAGCGCAGCGCCAGCGTGCGGCTGATATACAGCCCCAGGCCGGACGAGGTTTTTTCTTCGCTGCGGCCCATTTCCGGCGTCCAGCCTCGCGCGAAGAGATGGTTCCGGTACTGCGCCGGGATCCCCGGACCGTCATCGGAAACCCGTACCTGAAAATTATATGCGTCGCGGGTCACGGTAATCTCAATATAGTCGCCCCCGTAGCGCAGGGCGTTGTCAACCAGATTGGCGATGATATGCTCCAAAGCCGTAGCGTCCGAGTACACCAGCCCAAAGTCTTCAGGTTCCGACCACCAGGCGATGTCCTTGCCCTGTTCGATGGCCTGCCCGGTGTAACGTTCTACGATACGACTGACCACCGCCGGCGGTTCTACGGGATAACGTTCCACCGGCGCGTCCGGAGTTTCCAGATTGATCAACACCTGGATGTTGGCCATCATCAACCGGAAGGAAGGGGCCTGCTCTTCGATCTCGTCCAGCAATTCATGTATCACCAAAGAGACGTCTTCGCCGGTGGCCGCGAGGACGCCACGGGCTTCTCGACACTTGCCCAGAATGCGCCGCATGGGCCGGCCCAGGTCATGCTGGAAGGCTTCAAAGTGCTGCTCGGTCAAACGACTCCAATCGCCGGGGTCGTTGAGGCCCGCCACGGGACGCCGCCGGGCACCGGTCGCCAGGTACGCGCTCACGGCTACCGCCAATCCGACGACCACGCCGGCCATGCCGATGTAGGCCAGGGGAGCCACGGCCCAGAGTTCCGCAAAGGGCCAGTCTGACGGGAGGAAGTAAGACAACACCATCAGGGCCAGGCTAACGATGGCCAGCGTCATTCCGGACCATGCCGGCCACGGGGGAGCGGGAGCGCTTTGCGATGGAATAACTGCCATGGGATCGCCTCGCTTGATCTGGGGCCCGTATTATCGCAGGGGGAGCAGACGATAGCCCCGATCACGCACGCTGACGATGAAATCGTTGGCCCCCAACGAGGCGCCCAAGGCCCGGCCCATGGAGACCTTGATCTCACGGATGCGCACCCGGAGGGAAGCCCGGGTGTCGTCGCCCACCAGATACCTTTCCAGGCGGTCGAAAGGAACCAGGTTGCCGGGGCTGCGATACCAGGCCTGGGTCAGCTCGGCGAGGATGTCAAAGCGGCGTCCGGAAATGGCGGAAACCGGGGCCAGTTGTCCGCCGGCGTCGCGCACCTGAACGGTGCGCGCTTCGGTGTCCACCACGATGCGGTCGCCAATGGCTATGGTGGACGGTTCGGCGCCCACCAGCCGGCGCATCCGCAGGGCGACTTCTTCAGGCGAGGCCAGTTTGTCGATGAACTCCACCGGCGCCGCCACCTGCAACGCGCTGCGGGCGACGGTGTCCCGCTCGACGCCCTGGCTGTACTGGGTGAACATGAGCACCGGCAGCCGGGGGTACTGGCCCACGATGCGCTTGAGGATGTCCAGGCCCTTGAACTGGTCGTCGCGGTATTCGCCCAAGCGCACGTCGAGGATCACTCCGTCGGGCAGGCACTCGTCGATGGCGGCCATGGTGGCCCAGAGCATATCGTCCGCCGAAGCGCGCTCGTCTTTCCCGACCACCGTGGTGCCCCATCCTTCGTCCTCAAGCCGGCGGCGCACGGCGCGGACGATGGTGGACGTGGCCTCGTCGTCAACGATAAGTATGTTTCCCGAGCGCTCCGGCATTATTGCGAACTCCTCAATCACCGGGTTGGCGGAACACGTCGGCCAGGGGTATCGTCAGGCCGGGCAGGAGGGGCGTGGTCAGTGTGTCATCCACTGATAGATTTGCCCGTTCTACATAAATGCTATCCTGCAACTCCAGCAGCAGCGCCGTTTCGGCTCGCCAGTCAAAAATCCAGTATTCTGGTATGCCGGCTTCGACGTACACCTGTCGTTTCCACACCAGGTCACGGTGGCGACTGTCATCGGAGATGATTTCCACGACAATATCCGGCTCGACCTCAACACAGCCGTCCACTATGGGGTGCTCGTGCCCTTGCAGCGTAACCGTAAGGTCAGCCATCATAATTCGCTGCAAATCCCGCGACAGAACGAGAATATCCCTCTGCCACACCTCGGCCGGCGGTTCCGCAAAGCCGTCGAGGTACTGCCGGAGCCGGAAAATCAACTGGCCCAGTACGGACTGGTGGCTAACCCAGGCGAACTCCGCTATGTAGAGTTTGCCGTCGTCCAGCTCAATCGTGCGCTTGTCGTCCGGTTCCGGCAACTCCAACTCCAGATACTCGGCGACGGACATCGGCATACCCATCAGCGATTGCGCCAGCGGCGATAGCGTCAGCAGCGACATAGCGATACCTCGGTCAACCCGTTGTTCCATTTGTGCGTTGGCATCTACCCCGCCGGCCGGCGGTGGTGGCGGAATATACTGGACAGCGGTATCGCCAGCCCCGGGAGCAGCGGCGTGGTCAGTGTATCACCTGCCGACAATATCGCCCGTTCCACGTACCCGCCGTCCTGCAACTCCAGTAGCAGCGCCATTGCGGCCCGCCAGTCAAAAATCCAGTATTCCGGGATGCCGGCTTCGGCGTACACCTGTCGCTTGCGTACCAAATCGCGGTTGGGGTCTGATGACAGTACCTCCACTACAATGTCCGGTATGCCCTCAACGACCATCCGCTCCATATCAACGGTCGCGCCGCCCCGCAGGATGATGGTCAAATCAGGAACAAACAGCCGCGGCAGTTCCGATGGTATGGAGATAGCCAAGTCGTACCAAGCCTCCAGCGGCGGCTCCGCAAAGCCATCGCGGTAGAGCTTGAAATGGTGTTGCAGCTCGCCTTGTACGAACAGGTGTCCGGCACGGGGTCTGGGCATGATGTACAGCACTCCATCGTCCAGTTCCATCTTGCGCTTGTCATCCGGCTCGGGAAGTTCAAGCTCCAGGTACTCGGCGACGGATATTCGCATTCCGCTGCGTGGTTTCGTTGGCGTGGTCATATCTATCGATAGCCTCTCGCTATGTTCACATTATAAAGCCATCGGCTCAATGCTGACGGGAAATGTCAGAATCAGGATTTGCGAGATTTGGGGATTTAACCGGATTGGAGCGGTCCAATTGTTGCTCGCCGGCGTACCATATAATGGAAATGGAAAAGGGCGCCGCCGCGGCAGGGACGGCGGCGCATTATGGATTGGGCTATGGCCCCGAGGAGCACCGTGCGCGAATCTGAGCTCTCTTCATTCCTTCACCAACACAAAGCTATGTGGTTCAGCCCCGTGATCTGCCTGCTGTTGGTGGGGGTTCTTGCGGCGGCTCTGTTGACGCGGGCGGATGCCGCTTGGGCGCAGGACGGTTGCGAGGTAGATATTCGCGCCGATGAGACCGCTCCCGGCGACAAGTTCGATCTGACCTTCGATTTCTCGGGAGACTGCCCCGCGCCGGAGGGCGACATCACCATCACCCTGCACGAAGACATCGGCGTCCCTTCCCGGTTGGACGACGACCAGGTCAGGATCTCCGCTCCGGGACGGTTTTACCCTCAATACGTGGATATAGGCGAAACGGACGACGGGGATCATGAACTCATCGTAGCCGGATGCAGCGGTTGGAAACGGACGTTGTCCGGCGACGTGGAAGGCTGTGGCGACGCCGGAAACCTTACCCAAATCCGCATCCACGACCTTACGCTGCCCAACCGGCCCGCCGATGATGATGACGAATACAAGGTAACAGTCTCTTGGGAAGAGTTCAGCCCGGATCCCGGAACCATCGGCGTCGATGCCACCCTGGAAGTGGACGGCGACGACGAGGTGAACTACGGGGAAACCGTCCGGTTCGAGGGGTCCGGTTTTGCCGACGGCCTTACCGTGGCAGTGTATGCCGATCCGGGTACCAGCAGCGCCTCCTGCAACGACAACATTGGCGGTTGGCGAGAGGTAGGGAATGCGACGGTGAACCGCAGCGGACGCTTCACCGTCGAAGTGGAAATCGCCCAGTCCGACTTTCCCGACGCGGCCGAGTACCGGATCTGCGCCCGGGACGGGGAAGGCGTTACCAATGGAACGTCCATCTTCATCGAAGTGAAACCCGGCCTGGAAGTGGCCGGCGGCGCGGATCGCCAGTTCGCTCCCGGCGAGGAGGTTATCCTGCGGCTGGTCGGCGGCCGGAACCAGGGGATCGATTCGGTTTGGGTGGGCGGACAACCGTTGGGCCGCAACCTGTGGCGACAATCCGGCGACAGTATCCAGGTCGAGCTGCCGGCCAGCGCATCGGGAAGCATAACTACCATCCTGGTCGATTTTGGAAGCGGCGGCCGCGCCTCCGTCAACGTCAGCCTGGCCGACATTGAGCTGAACGTGTCGGGATACCCTTCCGCCGGAGTCGGCCTGGGGCAGCGCCTGATTGCGCGGGCCAACAACCTGAGCGGCGCGTCCGAGGTCATCCTCGTTACTCTCGATGGCGTAGAACTAACGCTCCTCGACGGCCGCCGCCCGGTCGAAACCGTGGCAGTGAGACGCGGCCAGTTCAGCTCCGAAGTTCTGGTTGACGATCCCAACGAAAATCGCGTGTCGCTGCTCCGCAAGCTGCTGGACGACAGTGACGGCAAAGCCAAGTTGACCATTGAAACCAAGAACGGCATCAAGGCCAGCACCGAGGTGGAACTGGCCGTGCCGACCGTAACCGTGATTTGCCCCAACGGGCGGGAGTGCGACGAGGACAACAACACGGTCAAGCGGGGCGACACCCTGGTTATCCGGGGCGAGAATTTCCCGCCGGATATGAATTACTATGACGCTCCCGACATCGAGGTCGTCATCAACGACCGGGATGATGACGTTGACCAGACGGCGGGCACGTCGTGGCAGTACGAGTACGAGGTGCCGCGCCGGGGCGAGGCCGGCGAAAGGCTGGACATCGACGTCAGAATCGACGACTTTTCCCTGCGGGAAATTATCGATCAAAGTCTGCGCAAGCTCCGCGTCGCTTACGCTGAACTGGACGTTGCGCCGGACGAGGTTCGCATTGGCGGCGCCATCACCGTGAAGGTAAGCGGGCTGGACGGTTTTGCCGGGGGCTATTCCGTCCGGGTGCGGAACGGGCCGCCCCTGGTGTTTGACGGCAGGGCGGAGTTCAGTTCCGACCGGGCTGGCGAGTTCACCGGAACTGCCGTTATTGACCCGGACTACCACGTCGAAGAGGTTTCCAACAACGCGACCAGAGAGGCGCGCCTGGAGCTGCTCCGCAACAATGAGCGGGTGTCTGGCGTGAACCCGGCCATCGTAATCCTGTCGGGGGAGCGCGAACCCCGGCATCCTGACGCGCCGAACATCCCGGTAGTAACCGCTAACGGCCCATTCAGCCTCGCCGTAGCCTGGGCGAAACCGGCCGACGGCGGCAGTCCGATCACCGGCTACCAAGTTCAGTACCGCATCCGCGACAGGGGCAATTACACCGACGCCGGTTACAATGGCGCCGGCACCAACTACACCATCACCGGCTTGTTGCAGAACACCGAGTACCAGGTGCAGGTGCGCGCCCGCAACGCGGTGGGACCGAGCCTTTACCCGTCGTTGCCGGCAACCGGCGTCACCGATCCGCTCTTTGCCAGCATTGAAACGGCGCCGGGGTCGGAATCCGTCCAAGCCGGCGAGCCGGCCCGGTTCCGCATCACCCTCTCCGAAACCGCGACCGTCACCGTCAAACTGGCCCACGTATCCGCCGGCGGCTTCGGCGCCGACGGCGGCGGTGAATGCGCGATAACTGCCGGCAACGTATGCGAATATTCCGTAGCTACGTCGGAAAGCCGGGATAGCGATTCCGGTTCCCTGACGGTGGAGATCTCGCCCGCGCCGGAGTACTCCGTTGGAACGCCAACCGCGCAGGTAACCATAGTGAACCCCGCGCCGGCGGCCACGCCGACGCCGGAACCCACGGCGACGCCGGAGCCGACGGCAACGCCAACACCGGAACCGACACCCACGCCCACGCCGGAACCAACGGACACGCCGATACCGCCTCCACCCACCATCGACCGCGACGCCATCGCCGCCACCGTAGTAGCCGCGGTGGTGGGATCCGAAGCGGGGACGGCGCGGGACCGACCCGCAGCCGAGGACGAAGAGGACGACGGCGGCATGGACCCGCTGGCCATCGCTCTGATCATACTTGCCGTGATTGTCGTCCTGGCCGGCATAATCGGTGGCGCGATCTGGCTGTTCCTGCGACGGCGGCGAACAAGCGGGGGCGCACCGGACGAAGACGGTCCGGAGGAAGCGGCGGGGACATAGCGTAGGGGCGGGTTTGAAACCCGCCCCTACAATTTGCCGGGAAGCGTCTTGCCGGGAAGCGTCGGTTTGACGTTAGGCGTCTTTGGTGAGATTGGTCAGGAACTCGGAGTTGGTGCGGGTGCGGGCCAAACGCTCCAGGACGCGCTTGGTGGCGTCGCCCATGTTGGCCTGGTCGTTGCCGGAGGCCAGGGTGACCATGCGACGCAGCAGCCAGATTTGCGGCACCGTTTCGGAGTCGTAGAGCAGTTCCTCGCGGCGGGTTCCGCTGCGCACCACGTCGATGGCGGGGAAATAACGCTGGTCGGCCAGGCGGCGGTCCAGGTGCAGCTCCATGTTGCCGGTACCCTTGAACTCCTCGTATATCACCTCGTCCATACGGCTGCCGGTGTCCAATAGGCAGGTGGCGATTATGGTCAGCGAGCCGCCCTCTTCCAGGTTGCGGGCCGCGCCGATGAACCGCTTGGCCGGATAAAGGGCCGCCGGATCGATACCGCCGGACAGGGTGCGCCCGGAGGTGGGCAGGGCCAGGTTGTAGGCGCGGGTCAGTCGGGTGATGCTGTCCAGCAGTATGACCACGTCGCGGCCCGTTTCGGTCATGCGCTTGGCCCGCTCCACGGCCAGCTCGGCGACGCGGCACTGCTCCTCCACCGATTCGTCAAAGGTGGAGGCGAAGACGTCCCCCTTCACCGCCCGACGCATCTCGGTGACCTCTTCGGGCCGCTCGCCGATGAGCACCACCATCAATATGACCTCGGGCCGGTTTTCACTGACGGCGGTGGCGATCTGCCGCAGCACCGTAGTCTTGCCGGCTTTGGGCGGCGAGACCACCAGGCCGCGCTGTCCCAGGCCGATGGGGGCGAAGAGGTCGATCATGCGGCAGGACAAGCCATCTTGGGGATTTTCCAGGACGATGTGATCGTCGGGGAAGATTGGCGTCAGCGACTCGAAAATCCGGCGGGAACCGGGTTTCTGCTGCTCAGGTTCCAGCAGGTTGATGCTGGTGGCGCGGGTCAGTCCGTAGCGCCGCTCGCCTTCTTTGGGCGGGCGCACCGTGCCGGTCACGGTGTCGCCGGTTTTCAAGTTGAAGCGGCGGATCTGGGACTGGCCGACGAACACGTCGCCGGAGACCGGGGGGTACTGCATGGAGCGGAGCAGGCCATGGCCGGCGTCCATCACCTCCAGGACACCGGAGGCGGTCAGGAGGTTGCGGCCGGCGGCGCTCTGCCGAACCCTTTGCAACAGGGCGTCACGACCGAGTTCCTCCAGCGAGCCGTCATCACGGACGCCGACTTCCGGCGCCACCTCCAACAGCTGTTCGTGGGACATGGCCGTCAGGTCGGCAATGTCCACCGGCCTTCCGGCCGGCGCGCCGTTGGGGTAGGCGCCCCGCCCGTCAACGGCGTCGTCGTCAGGCAGCGGTTCAGCGATGGCGACGCCGGCAGCGTCATCGGCAGCGGAAGGACGCCGGCGGCGTCGAGGAGCGGCGGTAGTGCCAGGGCGGGCGCGGACCATATTGTCAGCCTCCGGAAGCTTGTTGCCAGTCGCGCAGGAAACTCGCTAAACCGGCATCGGTCAGGGGGTGTTTTATCATCTGGGTCAGTACGTTGTAGGGAATGGTGGAGATGTGCGCTCCGGCCTGGGCAGCGGTGACGCAGTGGCGGGCGCCACGGATGCTGGCGGCCATCACCAGGGTTTCCACCGATTGCTGCCGGTACACGGCCACGATGTCGCGCACCAGGGCCATGCCGTCCTGGCCGATGTCGTCCAGGCGGCCTACGAAGGGGCTGACCACGGCGCTGCCGGCGTTGGCGCCCAGCAGGGCCTGGTTCACGGTGAAAACCAGGGTCTGGTTCACCTGGATGCCGTCGCGGGCCAGGACGCTGATGGCCTTGAATCCTTCCTCGGTGCTGGGAATCTTGACCCAGGGGTTGGGGATCCACTCCGCGATGTCACGGCCTTCGGCGATCATGCCGGCGGCGTCGGTACTCACCACCTCCACGGAAATAGGGCCGTCAATGATGTCGGCGATCTCCTGCACCGCGGCGCGATAGCCGGCCGCGCCGCCGATGCCTTCCTTGGCCGCCAGCGACGGGTTGGTGGTTACGCCGGAGATGACGCCCAGTTCGGCGCCCTGGCGAATCTCGTCAATATTGGCAGTATCCAGAAACAGTTTCACTGCTTCATCCTCCATTGGCGCGGGCGCCCGCTTGCGTCCCGAGCGGATCGGAGCGCACACGGCCCGCCTGCAATATTGGCACACTCCCGCAGGGAATGACGGGGAGTTGCTGGGTAAAACGACTAATCGGAAGAGAAAGACCATCCGCCGGCGCGCCGGAAGGGTATCTGCTTTCCTTCACGGACGGTCTGCTGCGCCTGTCCGATGAGGGCGCGGAAAAGGGGATGGGGGCGGTTGGGTCTAGACTGAAACTCGGGGTGGAACTGGACGCCAACCATGAATGGGTGGTCGGGGACTTCCGCCGCTTCCACCAATTCGCCATCGGGCGACAACCCGCTCATTACCATTCCCGAGGCTTCCAGGGATTCGCGATACTGGTTGTTGACTTCGTAGCGGTGACGATGGCGCTCCCATACTTCAGAGGCTGTATAGGCCGCTGCGGTGCGCGTGTTGTCCTGCGGCCGGCAGGGATATTGCCCCAGGCGCATGGTGCCGCCCAGGTCGGTGACGCCCCGCTGTCCGTGCATGATGTCGATAACGGGGTGCTCGCAGTCAGGGTCCAGTTCCGATGAGTTGGCGCGCTTCAGGCCGGTTACAGCCCGCGCCCAATCAATTACCATCACCTGCATACCCAGGCAGAGACCCAGGTAGGGAACGCCCCGGTCGCGGGCATAGCGGCTGGTGTCCACCATTCCTTCCACGCCTCGGGAACCGAAGCCGCCCGGCACCACGATGCCGCTGACGTCCTTCAGATAGGCATCCGCGCCGTCCCGTTCCACCGCCTCGGAATGCACCCACCTGACATCCGCCCTCAAACCGTGGGATGCGGCGGCGTGGCGCAGCGCTTCCCGCACCGACATATAGGAGTCGGGGTATTCGACGTACTTGCCCACCACGGCGATGGGCACCGAGTGCTCCGCGGCGTTCATGCGATCAACAAGGCCGCTCCACTCTTCGAGCTGGCATTGCCCGTCCAGCGCCAGGGATTCGGACAAGCAGCGGCTTACGCCGAAGTGTTCCATGATCAGCGGGACTTCGTACACGTTGCCGACGGTGGGCATGGGGAATACCGCTTCCGATTCCACGTCGCAGAACAGCGACAGCTTTTCGCGGATGGACGGCGTAATCTCGGTGTCGCTGCGGCAGATGAGCGCGTCGGGCTGAATACCGATGCTGCGCAATTCCTTCACGCTGTGCTGGGTGGGCTTGGTCTTCAGTTCCTCGGACGCTGATATGTAAGGGAGCAGTGTCAGGTGCATGTAAAAAACGTTGTTGCGGCCCACCGTGTTGCGCATCTGGCGGATGGCTTCCAGGAATGGCAAGCCTTCAATGTCGCCCACGGTGCCGCCCACTTCCACCACCACCACGTCGGCCTCGGACTTGGCGGCCAGTCCGATCAGCCGGTCTTTGATTTCGTTGGTCAGATGAGGCACGGTTTGGATGGTTCCGCCGAGGAAGTCCCCCCGGCGCTCGCGGGTAATCAGCTCCAGATAGGTCTGTCCGGCGGTGACGTTGCTGTCGCGGGTGAGCTCGACGTCGATAAAACGCTCATAATGGCCCAGGTCAAGGTCGGTTTCGCCGCCGTCCTTGGTGACGAAAACCTCGCCGTGCTGGTAGGGAGACATGGTGCCCGGATCCACATTGAGGTAGGGATCCAGTTTGATGACGGTTACGATGAGCCCCTGGCTTTTCAGGATGCGGCCGATGGAGGCGACGCAAATGCCCTTGCCGATGGAGCTAACCACGCCCCCGGTCACGAAAATGTACTTAGTGGCCATAGGGATCGATTGGATCTAACCGCGGCGTCTAAGCCGGAGAGACTTCCCCACACCGCTTCGCCACCTGCCGGGCCGCCCTTTAGTCGTAATTAGGGCCCGCGTATCTTGGCCTTCTGCGAAGTAGTGTAACACCGCACAGCCGACCGCGTCAAGCGTAAGACTGCCCTGGGTAGCGTTGCAATTTAGGTGGTTCAGTTTCCCAGCGGGGTATCCGAGCGCCTAAAACTGCTGCTACGCCAACGGGATTGCCACGCTACGCTCGCAATGACAAAAACCAAACCACCTAAAACGGAACGCTACCACTGCCCTGTTGAGACTGACCTTCGCGTTTGCCGCCCGGAATGCCACCGTGCTACCATGATCAGCGTTATGGAACAGCAAAGCATACGCAACTTCTGCATCATCGCCCACATCGACCACGGCAAATCCACGCTGGCCGACCGCTTTCTGGAGATCACCGGCGCCGTCCGGCCCCAGGACATGAAAGCGCAATTCCTGGACCAGATGGAACTGGAGCGTGAACGGGGCATCACCATCAAGGGCAAGGCGGTGACGATGACGCATCGCACGCCCGATGGGGCCGAGTACCAGCTCAACCTCATCGATACGCCGGGCCACGTGGATTTCTCTTACGAAGTTTCCCGCGCCCTGGCCGCCTGCGAGGGCGCGCTGCTGGTGGTGGACGCCACCCAGGGCGTGGAGGCGCAGACTATCGCCAACACGCTGCTGGCTTTGGAGTACGACCTGGAGATGATCCCGGTCATCAACAAGGTTGACCTGCCTTCCGCCGAGCCGGAGCGGGTTGCCGCCGAACTGGAGCAGATCTTCGGGTTCCGCCGTGATGAGGTGATGTTCGTTTCGGCTAAAGACGGCCTGGGGTGCCGGGAGTTGCTGGACGCCATCGTGGAGCGCGTGCCGCCGCCCAATGGCGGAGCGGCGGACCCCTTCCGCGCCCTGGTGTTCGATTCCACCTACAACACCTACAAGGGCATCATCGCCTACGTGCGCGTCGCCGACGGCAGCATCTCGCGCCACGAACGCCTGCGGGTAATGTCCTCGGGCAAGTCGGTGGAAATCATGGAGGTGGGCGTCTTCGCGCCGGAGCCCACATCGACGGACGCGCTGTACGCCGGCCAGGTCGGATACGTGGCCACGGGATTCAAGGACGTGCAGGAATGCGCCGTAGGCGACACGCTGACGAATAACGCCGTGCCTGCCGAGGATCCTCTGCCCGGCTACGTTGAACTGAAGTCCATGGTCTTCGCCGGTCTCTATCCTTCGGACGGCGAGGACTACACGAGGCTGCGGGCCGCATTGGAGAAGCTCAAGCTCAACGACGCCTCTCTGACCATCGAGCCGGAGAACAGCGGCGCATTGGGCTTCGGGTTCCGGTGCGGCTTCCTGGGCTTGGTGCATCTGGAGATCGTGCAGGAGCGGCTGGAGCGGGAGTACGACCTGGACCTCATCGTCACCGCGCCCAGCGTGGCCTACGAGGTGTTGTTGACCGACGGCGAGGTGATGCGGGTGGACAACCCGTCGCTGCTGCCCCCGCCCAACAGCATCTCGGAAATCAGAGAGCCTATCCTGGGCGTCACCATCGTCGCCCCCAGCCGCTCCGTGGGCGCGGTGATGGAGCTGATGCACGCCCGCCGCTCCGAGTTCCGCCGCATGGAGTACATACAGGGCGTGGGCGGGAAGAACGGCGGCGGCGAGGAAGCAGGGCAATCGGACCAGAACCGGGTGGTGATGGAATACACCATGCCCCTGGGCGAAATGCTGGCCGACTTCTACAACCAGCTGAAATCCCGCACCCAGGGCTACGCCTCCCTGGACTACACTTTCGAGGGCTACCGGGCGGCGCCGCTGGTGCGCATCGACATCCTGGTTAACCAGACGCCGGTGGAAGCCCTGAGCATGATCAGCCACCGGGACAACGCCGTGGCCCAGGGCCGCAGCATCGTGGAAAAGCTGCGGGCCACCATCCCGCGCCAGATGTTCGAGGTGCCCATCCAGGCCGCCATCGGCAGCCGCATCGTGGCCCGGGAAACCGTCCGCGCCATGCGCAAGGACGTCCTCTCCAAGTGTTACGGCGGCGACATAACCCGCAAGCGCAAGCTCCTGGAAAAGCAGAAGGAAGGCAAGAAGCGGATGAAGCGCGTGGGTAGAGTGGAGGTTCCGCAGGAGGCGTTTTTGAGCCTGCTGAAGATTGGGGAAGATGGCTGACGGAACGACTTCTCGGCGCTGGCCTACGGACTTTCCGGAAGATTGCCCGCCGGAGCAGGCGCGCCCGATCAGTGGCGTCTATTACTACATTGTCAAAACCGACCCGCCGGAACCTGGTGACTTCTTATCGCTATATCACCGCAACCGGAGATTGGCCGCACGGAGAGTCAGGAGCCGTATTGTGACGCTGTGCCAAACGATGGGATTGTCGGTCTTTGCCGACCGAAACGATGCAATGAGTCGTGCCATACACTATCCGGGGCTTGGAAACTTCATTGCGCAACTGGCTCTTGAGCCGGAGGCTGGGGAAATACTTCCCACACCGAGAGATGGCGACTCTCATCATACTTGGTGGAAGTACGAAAATTTCGACCCGGTTGATGCAGCGGTAGTCGTTCTCGAACTTTAAAGCATGGGGAGGAAGCGCCATGTTGTCTGAAATTGAAGGAACTCTTTTGCCCGGCTTGCCGTGGGGCGAGATTTCCTTTGACAACGTGCTTGACCATTACGAGCAAGCCTGTATCACGCTACAGCGTGGCCCGGCAGGGCAGCTGTATCTGACTTGGTGGAACGACATGGACGACGCCGTTGAGCGGTGGATATGCCTGCCGCTCAGCAAGGCGCGTCTTCAAGCCATCCTTTCCGGCGAAGTGCCGCCGCGGAAGGCCATGGACCACCCCGAGGACGGCTACGTGATAGTCGTTGACATTGACCTGGAAACCGACACGGCGCTCCGCACCGTCAAGACTACCACCGCCGCCTTGCCCCAGGACAGTCTGCCGCGCCCCGAGGCCAGCCTCATCATGCCGATGCCGGCGACGCTGTGAGAGGTAACGATATGTCGATGTTCACTGTACCCATCAGCGTAGGACACCCGAGCGGGGGAGATTTGTACCCGGTGGATGCCGTCGTGGATACCGGGGCAGCGCACTCCATGTTGCCGGCGTCTCTGCTGACCGGGCTGAATATTGCGCCACAGGAACAGCTGGGCTTCATTCTGGCCGACGGCCGGAGGGTACGGTACGGCTTTGGGATGGCGCGTTTCCGCATCGATGACAAGGAGCGGCAATGCCCCGTCATCTTTGTGCCGGATAACAACTACCTGTTGGGGGCAACGGCCCTGGAGACCTTCAACCTGCTGGTTGACCCACACGGCGAGCGTCTGGTTCCGGCGGAGTGGCTCCGTTTGGGTTGGGGCGGTCCGATAGACTAGAAAAGATCAGCGTCATGTCAATGTTCAAGGTGGATATGGCCGTCGGCCATCCCGACGGCGGCGACCTGGCGCCCATCGCGTTGCCGGTTGATGAGCGTGCCGCCCACTCGGTGTTGCCGGCGTCGCTGCTGTCCCGGCTGGGCATCACGCCGCGGCGCAATGTTGAGTTCTGCTATTTAGGCGATGATGACGCCGCGGTCGAGTACGGCTACGGCCTGGCTCGCTTCTGCATTGATGGCGAGGAATGGCCCTGCCCGGTGGTGTTCGGGCCGGAGGACGACTACCGGCTGGGCGCGTCGGCCCTGGAAATTTTCAACCTGGAGATTGACCACGCCGGCGCAAAGTTGCGGCCGGCGAAACGGCGTTTCCTGGGCTGGAAAGCGCGAGAGCCGGACCCGGACGAGCCGCAAGGCGCCGCGGCCATCTTGAAGATGTTCGAGGAAATCCACCAGAGTATGCCGGCGGGAGCTCTGGATGAACTCCCAACTGACCTTTCGGTCAATTTCAAGCACTACCTGTACGGTTGGCCGAAGGAAGTCGAATAATGCCTGAACTATTTGCGGATTCCGGCTACTGGATAGCGATCCTGAATCCAGGAGATCAATGGCATCAAAAAGCGATGCGGATCATGCGGAGTATCGGCAGCCGGAGGATTGTAACCAGCGAACTGGTAATTGCCGAATTCCTGAACGGCATGGCGCGGTTCGGTCGGGAAAGCCGCCGCCGGAGCGCAGACACTGCAAGCAGGTTTTACGCAAACGAGAATTTGATCGTCATCAGATTGCAAGATATCCCCCTGGCAACCGCTATCCAACGTTACGCCGCCCGCCTGGACCAGCGTTGGAGCCTCGTTGATTGCCACAGTTTCCTGATCATGGAGCAGCGGGGCATAACCGACGCGCTGGCCTACGACCGGGACTTTGAGCAGGCCGGCTTTCGGGCGTTGTTGCGCGATAATTGAGACGCCACTCCGGGCCGCGAAATCTACTTTTTACAAATAGTTAACCGCCCCGCAACATCGTCGTGGCATCGTATTCCCGACTTCATCCGTGCCTTTGAAAGCCGGCAGGCTGTATCCGCCGGAAGTTGGGAACCCAATGCTTACCGACACTATCGTCGCAAACCACCATACCAACGAGGCCCTGGCCGCTGACGGCTCGCCCACGCCGGCCTATCAGCGCCTCATGGAGAACCTGGACGGCTTGGGCGTGCTGGAGTTGCAGCGCCGTTGGCGCGAGGCCAAGCATCGCGCTGACCTGGACGCCTTCACCTTTATGCTGGACCCCCGGGAGTTTCGCACCGTGCCCACCGACTGGGTGCCGCGCATCATCCCCGCCGACGAGTGGGACACCATCGCTCGCGGCGTGGCCCAACGGCTGAAAGCCATCAACCGCTTCCTGCTGGACCTCTACTGCGGCGAGCAGCAGGTGGTCCCTCCTGACGTGATGTTTTCCTGCCAGTATTACAACCCCGAGTTGCAGGACTACCGCCCCGCTCAGGGCGTGTTTGTCCACATCTACGGCATCGACCTGGTGCACATGGGCGACGGGCGATACGTCATTCTGGAGGATAATCTGCGCATACCCTCGGGCATCAGCTACCAGTTAAAGACCACCGAGCTCGGCCTGAACGTGATACCGGAACTGGCGCAGGGCTACGACATCATCCCCTATGACATTCGCGCCGGCTACCACGATATGTTCGCGTCGCTGTGCGATACCGATGATCCCGTATGCGTTCTGCTCACCGACAGCAAGTTCGGCTCGGCATTCTTTGAGCATCGCTACCTTTCGGAACTGCTGGGCATTCCGCTGGTGGAAGGTTCCGACCTCTACATCGGGGCCAACGGGCGGGTGTGGGGCCGTGCCATCGACGGCGACTTCGAGGTTGATCTCATTTACCGCCGGGTGGAAGACCTGGAGCTTTTCGTTCCCGGCCTGACCGAAGCCTACCTCAACCACAAGGTCGTGCTGGTCAACGCCATGGGCACCGGCGCTTGCGACGACAAGCTGGTGTTCCTCTGGGCGCCCGATATGATAAAAGCGTACCTGGGAGAAGAGGCCATCCTGGAACAGGCGACGAGCTACGACCTGCGCTCGCCGGCCAACCGGCAGTACGTTTTGCAGAATCTGGACAGCCTGGTGTTGAAAACACGGCAGGGTTACGGCGGGTTGGGCGTGTTCATCATGCCCGATCTGGACAAGGGCTATCGCAGCCGCCTGTCCCAGCAACTGATTGAACAGCCTCAGGTGTTCATCGCCCAGGAGACGCTGGACTTCTCCCAGCATCTTGTTTTTGACGAGACCAGTGGGGGATTTGAGGAGCGCTACGTTGACCTGCGCGTGTTTGCCGTGCAGAACGGCCACGGGGAGGTTACCGTGTTTCCCGGCGGCTTGACCCGCGTGTCCGAGGCCAACAGCCGGGTTACCAACAACTCGTCAGGAGGGTCATGCAAACCGAGCTGGGTAGTCCGCTGACCGGCGAGGCGGTCCCGGTGCATTACGCCTACGTGGCCAGATATACCTACTCCGACGTGGTGGTGCAGAACGATAACTTCCTCCGGCTATCGGCATACTGCGATTCCTACCAGAAACCGGGCGCCGGCGAGGTAGCCACAACCCCGCCGGGCCGCCAGATCGTTTATCCCGACCGCCTGGGCAACACCGTGCATCGGGTTCGCATCTCGGCGCCGCACCAGGAACTGATCATCGCCGCCGCCGGGCGCGTTTGCTTGAGCGACCTATCGCCGGATGTGAGCGACGTCCCGCTGGCCGGCATCGCATACGGGCTGGAGGCGCAGGAGTTTCTAACGGCATCCCGCCTGGCCGATCCGGCCACCGTAGTGGAAACCGCTCTGGTTGCCGCCGGCGGGGCCTCCACATTGCTGGATACGGTGAGCAACGTGGTGCGGTGGATCTACGAAAACGTGCGTTACCAGCGCGGCCGCACGTCGGTGAACACCACCGCGGCGGACGTCCTGGAGTCCATGAGCGGGGTATGCCAGGACATGACGCATTTGGGCCTGGCCATGCTGCGCGCCCTGGGCATACCCGCCCGCTACGTCAGTGGCCTGCTCACCCGCCAGCCCGGCGAGACTCACGCCTGGCTGGAGTTCCTGCACCCGCAGCAGGGCTGGCTGCCCGCCGACCCCACGCGCGGCCGTGTCATCAATACGGAAACCGACTACCTGAAGTTCGGCGTGGGCCGCGATTACTCGGAAGTGCCGCCGGTGTCGGGTTCCTTCGTGTCGAAAGGCTCCGGCCAACTGGATATTGCTACCGCCGAGGTCTTCTTCGACCGCGACACGATTTCAATTGATGATGCCTTGCAGTTGTTGCAACCGCTAGTCCGGTAGGGGCGAATAATTATTCGCCCCTACACGGATACGTCAACGCCGAGGAGCGCATTGAAAAATGGTAGAACCCAGGTCAATCACTTACCGCAGCGATCGTTGGCTTACCGACTCCCGGGTGTACAACCTCATCTGGATGGGGCGATGGCTGGAACGGGCGGACAACATCGCCCGGGTGGTGAACACCTTCGCTCGCATGGCGGTGGAAAACGGCAGCGATATGCTCACGCTGCAACAGTCGCTGGGCAACGCCGCGGCCATCCGGGGCATCAGCATCGACGACCCCAGCCAGTCGCTGGCCATGCTGCTCAAGGGGCACGCAGCTTCCTCCATCTACCACAGCCTGGCCACGGCGCGCAGCAACGCCACCCACGTCGGCACCGTGGAACTCATCCGCGCCCTGTCGGAAGCCGTGCTGACGCTGGAGGACGACGACGCCATGCCGAACACGCCGCTGGACGCTCTGCTCCTTACCAACGTGGTTCTGGAACGCCTCGACGCCGTGTACAAGATTATTGACGACAACTGGTTTCACCAGGAAGCCTTGTCGGAGGAAGAGGTGTACCGACGGTTCGTGCAGCAGCAGCAACAGCAATAATTGAGGAGAGCGCTTAAACCGGGATCCCGTATCAGAGACGTCCCCTTGTAGTCGGTTCCAATACCTCACGAACCGGGTCAACCTTGAACATGAGCATCTGTAACGTCGTAGCGCCGATAACGCTGTTTTCTTCGCCCTCCGGGCCGAAGATTACCCGGCAAGGGCCTTCTTCTCCATCAATGCCGATCAGCGCCCACCCGCTCCAGTAGGATACCTCGCTGCCATTGGCAAGCGTGCCGTCAAATCGCGAGCGTTGCGGGATCCGCAGCCCGTCCAGCAGCGACGCGGGAAACATAGAGTGGGAAGCGCCGGTATCCACCAGCGCTTCCACTTCCAGCATATCGCCGCCGGCCGGATTGCCGACGTGAACGGTGGTTGAAAATGTGCCCATTCGCCTCTCCTTGCGCCCGTCGGCGTCCGTTTATGTGAGCCGACGTATTAGATGCGCACCCGCGTGGTTGGTTCCAAAACCTCATGAACCGGATCCACCTTGAACATCAAAATCTGTAGCGTCGTCGCGCCGATCACGCTGGCGTCTTCACCCTCCGGCCCGAAGAGTGCTGGACAGATTTCCTCACGTCCGTCGATACCAATCAACGCTGGGCCTCGCCAGTAGGATACCTCGCTACCGTCGGCCAGTATGCCATCAACCTGCGAGCGGCGCGGTATTCGTAATCCGGCGAGCAGCGACGCGGGGAACATCGAATGAGAAGCGCCGGTATCAACCAATGCCTCTACTTCGAGTGTGTCACCACCGGCCGGGTTACCAACACGTACTATTGTTGAGAACGCGCCCATTCTGAAACCCTTTCGTGTATGCAATAGTAGCCCCCGCCCTGACCCTCCGGCTCACGGGCGGGGGCAAAACCGGAACCTCGGCCGGCTACTTGAAGTGCGGGATCACGTCGTCGGAGATGCACCTCAGGGTGTCCATGACCACCTCGCGGGGGACGGAGGACGTCCAGTTGCACTCGAACATGATCTCGTCGGTGGTGAACTGCTCCCGGAACAGGTGAATCTTCTCGACCACCTCGGCCGGGGTGCCGAAGAGGTTGACTTCCTCGGTGGCCTCGGGGCCGGCGCTGCCCGCGTCGGTGCTGCCGATGGCAACCCGACCGGCGTAGTAAATGCGGGCCAGGTTCATCAGGTCTTCGACCCGGCGGTCGGCCTTTTCCTGGGTGTCGGCGACCAGGGTGGGCACGCGAACCACGGTGCTGGGTTCACCCTCGTGCCCGGCGTCATACCAGGCCCTGCGGTAAGCCTTCACGTCCTCGCGCAGGATCGCGGAGCCGCGCAGGTTGTGGGGCGAGCTGCCGGCGCCGATGGCGATGCGATAGCCATGCTCGCCCATGGGCACGAAGCTCTCCTGGCTGTCCACGGGGAGCAGCATGGGCAGGGGCTTCTGCACCGGCTTGGGGATGCTCATGTAGTCTTCGTAGAAGGCGGGGTAGTTGAAGTACTTGCCCTCAAACCCGGAGAACCTGTCCTCGTCCCAGAGCTGCTTGAGGAGCTCCAGGTACTCGTAGAAGTACTCCCGGCGCTGGTCGGAACCGCGAGTGCGGGCCCCCGGGCCGTATATGAACCGGCCCTCGCTGACCTGGTCCACGATGGCTACCTGCTCCGCCACCTGGAAGGGGTCTTCCAGCTGGAGGTTATCAAAGGCGTAGCGTTCGTGGGGCAGCGCTCGCTCCGATACCGTCTCGCCGGGCAGCCGCAGGGTCGGGCGGTGGATGGAAGTGCCGATCCTGATGTTCTCGGTGTGGTTGGCCAGGACGGCCGACAGCATGAGCGACTGGGGATCCATGCTGCCCTGGGTGGAGAAGTGACCGCCGCCGAGCCAGACGTAATCCCATCCCGCGTCTTCAACGAGTTCGATTTCCTTGAAGTTCATCTTGTAGGCCGCGGCCTCCAGGAGCTTGCCGCCCTGATAATCGGGGTCCCAGGGAACCTTGCCGCCTTCGTACACGGCGTTCCAGGTGGTGAACAGTCCAAAGTCCATAATTGACCCTCCAATTGCGTGCGGGCGATACATTTCATCATTAGAGCCGATGCTAACACCGGGGACGGGGAGCGTCAACGTTGGCGGCGGCTAACTGGTGTGCCGGCGGAGCGGCTTTACTGCGCCGGCTCTTGCAGATGCGGGGTGGACGTGTGCTTGTACCATTCACCGTCACTATTCTGCTGGTTGCATTCGTTCCTCAATGATAACATCGCCGCCGTCCCACCAATCGATGGCAAGGTGGCTGCCTGCCAAGAGCTCGCTGCCAATCATCGGAGGGCTGTCCATCATCGGCACCCGAACATCAAGCGGCTGGCCGTGCCAAAGCAAGCGAGCGATACAGGCCGGCGTCTCGATAGTTTGACCGTCAGCCAAGGTCACATGACGCCTCCCTGCACCCTCCAGACCCAACTCATGGACAATCGATTGAGGCAATGCCAAGCTCCCAGTGAACCCGGTATCTACCACGACTTCCAATGTCTGGAAAATCAGATTTGCGCCAGCGATGTCAATTCTAACCCTGGCTTCCAGAACGGTTCCGCCGACTCGCGACCTTACCTGCCCCCTAATCATCGGTTTGCCTCTGTTGGGAAGCCAGATAAGCCATAGTTCCCCGGAAGCCGAACTTCGCCACAATGTAACGCTCGCTCCCTACCAACTCGGCCCACGTGACCGCGTCAGGTCGCCGCTTCCACAGCCGCTTGGTTAGCTCCAAATCACTGCGCGACCCCTCGTACTCGCCCACCTCGTAGTCCCCGCTGTGGATGTCGATGACCACCAGTTCGCCCCAGTGGTTGGCTTCCATTTCCTCGCGGATGCTTTCGTAGATTTTGCGCCCGGCGGCAGCCATGTCCTCGTTGTTAGCGGCAGCGTTCATGCTTCTTCTCCTCGGTGGGACTTGTCCGGCGTCAAGCTCCTTGCAACGCCGCCGGCCATCACTCCCCCGGCGGCGTCAGTTCCTCAATGATAACCTCCCCACCGTCCCGCTAGTCTATGACAAGGCGGCTGTCGGCGAGCAGGTCGGAGCCAATCAGCGGCACGTTTTCCATGATGTCAACTAACACATCCACGGTGTTGTCGTGCCAAATCACCGCAGCGTCGCAGAAAACGGATTCCGTTTCCAGTCCGTTTGCCATGGTGCTGCGAGCGCTTCCCGAAGGAGTCAGCCCCAATCTCCACATGGCAGATGACGGTACGGTCACCCAGCCGGTGAATCCGGTATCGACGATGGCCGCCAGCGTTCGCAACACCCCGTCGTCGCCGGCAATGGTAATTTCTACCCATGCTTCCAAACCCGAACCATTGGCGCGGGACGGCTTTACCCTGCCTCTAATCATGATCCGGCTTCTTCTTTGGCACAACCGGGATCAATCCTGGGCGGTTTGGTTCCCTATAATACGGAGCCCCATGACCGACTAGAACGGCCCATGTATAAGCCTCCGGCTTTCTCTCTTGCAGCCGTTTCCTGATTTTCAGGTCGCTATGGCGGCTCACGAACTCGCCCACCTCGTAGTCGCCGCTGTGGACATCTATGACCACCAGTTCGCCCCAGTGGTTCGCCTCCATTTCCTCGCGGATGCTTTCGTAGATTTTCCGTCCGGCGGCGGCGACTTCTTCGCCAGTAAGTTCCATGGCTGCATCTCCTTACATCAGCAGGGCTTCCTGCTCAACAAGGCGTTGGTCAACGGGGTCAACGGCCAGCCCCATATCCTCCAGCGTCGTTGCGCCCATCAGATATACGCCTTCCGGGCCGAAGGATACCCGGGCCACTGCGTTGCGCCCTTCGGCGGTGAACCTGGCCCAGGCGGTTTGCAATTCCATTCTGCTGCCGTCGGCAATCCGGGAGATTCGGGTCTCTACCGGCTCAATTCCCAGCCCACGCAGCACGCTGGCCGGAATCATCGAGTGTGTGGCTCCCGTATCAACCAATGCCGCAACCGTAGCGCCGGCGTCGGTGAAAATGTTGCCCACCCACAAATCAACGCTGAAAGTTCCCATGCTCTGCGTCTCCGCGCTTTTGCGCCTTTGCGTTCCCTAATAAACTTTGTACTCTTCCAGCACCGCCGCGTCCAGGTGCAGCCCCATCCCCGGCTCCGTTGGCGCGATTATCTCGCCGTTGTCCCACTCGGGCAGCACGCTGTTCAGCTGGTAGTACACCGGGTCCCGTTCTTCCTCGAACACCTCGACGAAGAGGCCGTGGGCGTGGGCCGGGAGCAGTTGCACCGCCAGCTGCGGCTCTTCGTGGTGCGCCATCTTGATGCCGCGCATCTGGGCCGCGCCGGCGACCCGACGCCATTCCGATATGCCGCCGCAGATAGCGGCGTCGATGTTCAGGATGTCCACCGCCTCGGTATCCATCAGGCGCTGGCCGCCCCACGAACTGCTTTCGCCCTGGCCGGCGGCCACCGGGATGCCGGTGCGGAGACGCACCTGGCGCATATCGTGGTCGGCGTTCTGCCAGCGGCAGGGTTCTTCCAGCCACGCCAAACCCATCTCCTTCGCCGGCCCGGCGAACTCCAAAGCCTCATCCAGCGTCCACGCCTGGTTAGCGTCGCACACGATGATGAAGTCGTCGCCCAGGGTGTCGCGGATGGCGCGGACGCGCAGCAGGTCGTCGGCCACGGTCACGCCGCCCACCTTGAGCTTGACGCCGCCGATGCCCCGTTCCCGCTGGTGCAGCAAATCCTCCACCATGAAAGCCGTATCCCGGCCTTGCACGTAATATGCGAACCGCACCACCGGGGCGCGGTCGGCGTATCCGCCCAGCAGCGTCCGCACCGGAACGCCCAGCGCCTTGCCGGTGATGTCCCACAGCGCGATGTCGATGGCGGCGATGGCCCGCATGGCGATGGCCTTGTTGCCGACGTGGGGCGTCAGCGCGAACATCTTCTGCCAGCACCGCTCGATGGCCATGGGATCTTCGCCCTTGACCGCCTCAGCCATGGGGCCGACCACCAGGTCTTTCAGCAGTTCGTAGCCGGTGCGCTCGTCGCCGGAATAGATCTCGCTGACCAGGCCTTCGTCGGTATGCACCCGGACTACGACGGTGCAACGGGATTCAATCTGATACACGCTGCCGCTGAAACGGGTACTGAGGGGAATGCGAACGATGTCCGCTGCCACGTTGGTAATACGCATGGTCGCGCCGCCTCCAATCCATACAAATTGCCGTGATGAAATCGTCTGAAGCAGGATTTGCGGGATTTGACGTGATGGACAGGATTGGGAGGCATTCGCCGTTAAGCGGCTCCGATCCTGCCAATCCTCCAAATCCGGTAAATCCTGCTTCAGACGGCTTCTACCGGATAGTCGAAGTAAGTGGCCGTTATCAGGTTGTGCAGTTCCAGGCAGAGCGCCGCCACCAGCGTGAGCACGCCTTCCCGGTTGTCGCTGTCCGGCCATTCGTAGTGCAGCATGGCGCTGGCGCGGCCCGCCAGCCGGCGCGCGGCGGCGCTGGCGTCCGCGTCCGGCCCGGCGCCGAGGGCGGCCAACTCGGCGGCCACCGTGTCCAGACCGTGGCACACCGAGCCGGGCAGGAGCGGGTCGGCAACCAGCACATTCAGGACCTGCTCGGGAATTATCTCCACGCTGTAGGCGCAATGATAAGCCTCAAAGGCGTGGTAGGCCCGCAGCAGGGCGGCCCAGTCCGATTCCATATGCTCCGCGTGCGGCGCGTCCAACTCCAATTGGGCCAGGAGCAAGCCGCCCGTTTGCTGCGCCCGCTCGATGTACCGGCCCATCTGCATGAAATGCCAACCATCATCCCGGTACATCGTAGCCGCGGCCACGCCCATGAAGGTGTCGATGTCCTCCGACACCGAGGCGTAAAAGCTCTCCGGCGAGTTGGCCCAGATGTCCAGGATACTGATCTGTTGAACGCGCAGGTAGGCCAGGTTGAGCGCGCGCCACATATCGCCACTGATGCAGTGCCGCATCTGGCGGGCGTTCTCCCGTCCCATGGCGAAGCAGTTCCACATTGAATTGGGATTCGTGCGCTCGAAAGTGAGGTCATCGGCCAGGGTATAGGAATCGGCCAGGGCGAAATCGTCGGCGCCGACGATATTTCCGCCCTGCTCAAACACCAGGCCGGCCCCCGGCGGCTGCCGGTCCAGGCTGGAGTAGATGCGGTTCCAGCCGGCGTAAATCTCCTCAATGGGTCGGTCAACCAGGGCTTCGGTCTGCAACTGGAGCAGCCGGCACAGGTGGCCCGCCCGTTCCAGGTAGCGGCCCATCCAGTACAGCCCTTGCGCGCTTCGCGCCAGCATGGACTTCAGCCCTCCAGCACCCAGACGTCCTTGCCGCCGCCGCCCTGGCTGGAGTTCACCACCAGGCTGCCCCGGCGCAGGGCGACCCGGCAGAAGGCGCCGGGCACGATGCGCGTGGTCTTGCCGGTGAGTATGAACGGCCGCAAGTCCACGTGGCGCGGCTCAAAGGCGCCGTCAATCAGGCAGGGGGCGCGGGAAAGGGCCAGCGTGGGCTGGGCGATGAAATCGGCGGGATTGGCCCGCAGTACGCCGGCGTATTCCTCGCGTTCCGCCGGCGTGGCGTGGGGGCCGACCAGCATCCCGTAGCCGCCCGACTCGCCCACGCGCTTGACCACCAGTTGATCCAGGTTGTCCAGCGTGTACTCCAGCTCCTCGGGACGGCGGCACAGGTAGGTTTCGACGTTCTGCAACAGGGGTTCTTCGTTCAGGTAATAGCGGATCATGTCCGGCACGTAGGCGTACACGCTCTTGTCGTCGGCCACACCGGTGCCCGGGGCGTTGGCCAGGGCGACGTTGCCGTTCAGGTAGGCGTCCAGCAGGCCGGGAACGCCCAGCACCGAGTCGGGGCGAAAGGCCAGGGGGTCGATGAAGTCGTCGTCCACCCGGCGGTAAATCACGTCGATGCGTTCCAGGCCGGCGGTGGTTCGCATATAAACGTAGCCGTCCTGAACCACCAGGTCGCGCCCTTCCACCAGTTCCGCGCCGATTTCGCCGGCCAGAAACATATGCTCGTAGAACGCCGAGTTGTACACCCCCGGCGTCAACAATGCGATGCGGGGGTTGGGCCGCTCGCCCGGCGCCAGTTCGCGCAGGGTTTCGCCCAGCAGCTGGCCGTACTGCTCCACTTCCAGCACCCGGGAGTTGCGATACAGGCGACGGAAACTGGCCTTCACCGCCTTGCGGTTGGCCACCATGTACGAGACGCCAGACGGCACCCGCAGGTTGTCTTCCAACACGCGGTATCCGTCGTTGGTTCGCACCACGTCGGTGCCGCAGACGGCTACCCATGTTCCTTGCGGCGGCGTGAACCCGCGCATCTGCGAGCGGTACTGCGGACAGCCGCGCACCATGTCCTCCGGTATCACGCCGTCCTTGATGACGCGCCCGTCTTCGTACACGTCCTGTAGAAAGCGGTTCAGGGCGCCGATGCGCTGGGTCAGCCCCGCTTCCAGCTGCCGCCACTCCGCTTCCGCCAACAGCCGGGGCACGCAGTCAACGGGTATGATCCGCTCGTCGGCCTCGTCGTCGCCGTACACCGTGAAGGTGATGCCCTCGTTGGAAAACGACCGGGTCACCCGTTCCTGGATGGCGGCCAGTTCCTCGGGGGACAGCTGGTTCAGCGTCCGGCGCAGGGCTTCCCAGCCCGCCCTGGTCCGTCCATCCACGTGGAACATCTCGTCATAGACGGCGGCGTCCAGGTCGTAATCCTGAAAACGGTCCTCGGTACTCACGGGCGCGTCCTTGGGGCGGCAACAGCCGGCTTGTTGCTGATAGCGTTCCGATTTAGTTGGTTGATCCGGGTAGAGGTTCTTGCGGGTGTGGTAGGGGCGAATAATTATTCGCCCCTACGAATCTCCGGCAGGCCGAAGTCCTGTATCGCCAGGTTCGACAGGTATTCGCCAATGGCCAGGGACGAGGTTGCGCCCGGCGACGGCGCGTTGAGCACGTGGAGGGCGCGCTGGCCGCGCAGGATGTGGAAGTCGTCCAGTATGGCCCCCGACGACGACACCGCCTGGGCGCGGACGCCGCTGCCGCCCGGCTCCAGGTCTTCCGGGCGGATTTCCGGTATCAGCTTTTTGAGGTCGTTCACGAACACCGACTTGCGATAGGAGCGGTGCATTTCCTGCATTCCGGTCTTCCAGTGCTTCGCCGTCATCTTCCAGAAGCCGGGGAAGGTCAGCGCGCCGGCGGTTTCGCCGATGCTTACGTCGCTCTTGCGATAGCCTTCCCGCGCCCAGGCCAGCACGGCGTTGGGGCCGGCCTCAACGTAGCCGTGGATGTTGCGGGTGTAATGCACCCCCAGGAACGGAAAGCGGGGGTCGGGCACCGGATAGATCAGGCCCTTCACCAAGTCTTCGCTCGACTCGGCCAACTTGTAGTATTCACCGCGGAAGGGGATGATGCGCACGTCGGTTTGCTCGCCCATCATGGCGGCCAAGCGGTCGGCGTAGAGGCCGCCGCAGTTGATGACGTGTTGGGCCTGGAGCGCGCCCCGCTGGGTTTCCAGGGCGGTTCCGGTGGCGGTCTGGCGGGCTCCAGTAACCGCCGCGCCGGTGAAGATGTCGCCGCCGGCGGTCTGGAACTTGCCGGCGTAGGCGTTGGCGACGCGCACGTAGTCCACGATGCCGGTGTGGGGCGCCCACAAGGCCCGCACGCCGTAGGTGTGGGGCTCGATCTCGGCCAGCCGCTCCGGGCCGACCATCTCCAGGTCGGGAACGCCGTTGGCCGTGCCGCGCTCGTACAGGTCATCCAGACGGCCCAGCTCGCTCTCGTCGCTGGCGACGATTACCTTGCCGCACGGGTCGTACTCGATCTCATTCTCGTCGCAGAACTCGAGCAGCCGCTGCTTGCCGCCGACGCAGAACGTGGATTTCCACGAGCCGGGACGGTAGTAGATTCCCGAATGGATGACGCCGCTGTTGTGGCCGGTCTGGTGCTGGGCCAGCCGATCCTCTTTTTCGATGACGGCGATGGTCAGATCGGGCGAGCGTTCCAGCAACTGCATCGCCGTGGACAGGCCGATGATGCCGCCGCCCACGATGGCTACGTCGTACTGTTGAGATTCCACCGAGCCGGAGTTGCTACCGTTTGCCGACATAATTACACCTTCCTGCCTGAGCGCTGATCAATTCGCCGGCACAGCCGCTGCATTCCGCTCCCATGCCGGCGCACTTTCCCGCCTGGACTCTCCCAATGCGGCCCGGGCGTCCACAACGGTCAGCGCAACGGCGTCCGCCGCGGCCGGGTGCGCCAGGGCGGAGTTTGCGCTGCTGGGATTGGGTATGCCTTCTCCGTTGGCAGCCATTGTTTCCAGATGCGCGGCCAAAGTCCCCCGCGCCGTTTCGCAAGCCTGCTCCAGCGTCGCCCCGCCGGCGACGCAGCCGGGCAGGTCGGGAAAGCTGACGCTAAAATCGCCGTCGGGTTCCTGACGCACGAGGCCGGCGTAGATCCGCTCCGCGCTGGTCGCTGGTATGGGCTTGAGGCCGATGTCGCGGCTGGGCGGTTCTTCCAATGGCTCATATAACTCCGACCGCTCTTCCTCGGTTAGAGGTTGGCCGTAGATTTCTTGATATTCGTCCGAGGCCAGGAACGCTTCCAGCTCAGCCTGCGCCTCTTCCTCTGTGCGTTCCGGCAGGGCGGTGACGACAATCAGGGCGATGGCATAGCCGGCATCTTCGTAAGCCAACGCCGCATCGGCGGAACACGGCGGCGGGATGTACGCCCCGTCGGCGCCCATCCCTTCCAGTTGCAGCATCAGAGCTTCCCGCGCCATTTCGCACGCTTCTTGAAATGTAGTCCCCGCCGTGATGCAGCCGGGCAAGTCAGGAAAGAACACCCCGTAATCGCTGGCTGTATCCTTTTCGACCAGCGCAATGTAGGTTCTGTCCATGGCGACCTCCTTTACCGTCGTAACCTGACGCCGGATTGCTTCTCGATGCTGATTATCGTTCCGATTTTCAGGTCTTTTTGCGGGTGAAGTACCGTGGTCGTGCCGGGCTTGTCAGGATGCTTCATCTGGTGGTGGGATCCAATAATCCGGTCCACATACCACCCATCCGCTCGCAGCCGCCGTAAAACCGTCCTGCTGTCCATGGCGGCATTATACACGCGAAAATCAACCCTTTCGCGCGTGAGGAGTAATCCTCCCGCCGACCAGCGTCGCCGTAAAGCCCGGCCGGGTGGCATTGCGGCGTAGCGTCCTATCTTTCATCGGCGAGCATCGCTTGCAGGCGCGGGTGGAGCGTACTGACCAGGCGGTTGAGATGCTCCCGCATCCAATCTGCCGCCTCACGAAATTCCTTGATTTCCTCATCTTGTGCAAGAAAGGCCAAACCGCCTTGACGGCGGAATCCAATTCTGGGACGGCCCGCAGGGTTATGCCAATGCTCCAACTCACTACCCATTTCGCTCCGCAACTCGGCAAACGATTCAACGAGTTGGTCAAAGATGCGGACGGCACGAGTTTGGTCCCTACGAACCATTAGGAAGCAACCAAATCCGTTCTGGCTGCGATTGAGATACCCGTCAAAGCACAAGGCCCAATCACCGTAACCGGAGTTTCTCACCGGCACATACAGCGTTGAGTCTTTTATGGGAGCGGGAACCGCCACGCTGGTATCCGCAAACGAGTAGTCCCGCAGCACCACGTTCCAAAATCGCAGGTTCTGCTCCTCCTGGTCGGAGAGGGTTTCCTGTGGTTCATCCATATCCGCCACGGCAACATCCGCAACCCGACCGCCGTCAACGACGAACCGCTGCACAATTTCGGTCCGCGCCAGCACACGGGGTTGTACGATAAGGCTGTTGGCAGCGTCGCGGTACAGCGCCGCCTCCACCATGGCCAGGTTGAAGTGCAATCCGCTGTAACGCTGCACGAAATCGACGATGTTGGCCGCCCCTTCCTGGATGCCGTCTCCGATTATCAGCAGCAGAAACTCGCCGCGCCGCAAGTGGCGCGACACGTTGTCAACAAACTCCGCTTCGTTCAGGTCGGGATGCTGCCGTCTCACCAGGTCATAAAGCGCGTTGCCGCTTCTGCCGAGGGCAAGGGAAACCTGCCGTTGCAAATCTTCATAGCCCCAGGACGCCAGATCTTTGGCGTAATCCAGGATTTGGCCGATTACCTCGCGCCGCGCCTGCGGGTTGCGCCATAGCTTGAACTCGGCGAGGGTAAGCCGGCCCAAATGATTGACGTACAGCGTATCGGCGTAGCCGGCCGGCAGGGACAACTCTTTGCAAACCGGAACGGCGCCAGCATAGGCCGGGTCGATAGACGCGATGGGCAGCGTTTGCGGGAACCGAAACAAGAGGTCTTGCAGGGTCGCTTCATCAACGCCACCGGACGACGCGCCGGCGCCCAGCGGCACGCGCCGCAAGACTTCGGGAGCGGTGGCGTTGTCGGCGGCAACTCGTATCAAATCCCCGTAGGTCGGCGTCGTCATTTGGCGTTTGCCGCGATGGTTTGGGCTGCGAGGCCCAATCAGTCAACACGCTCCGCGATGGAGATGATAGCAACTTCGTTCCGCGCCGCGCGCTGGCGTTCCGCGTCCGGTATTTCGCTGCCTATTACTACGGCGGCGCATTCGTCGCCGGTGGCCCGGGCCAGAGCGCCGGCGCGGCGGGCGGCGCGGTTCACGTCGCTGCTGCTCACGGTGACGCTGATTTCAATTACAGCATAGGCGCGTTGTCCCGCCGCGTTTTGTCCGGCAATGATGATGTCAGCGTCCATCAGATCCTCATACTCATCATCGCTGATAGCATCGGCGTCGTTCAACAGCCACACAAACTCGTTAACCGTTTCGCCCCAATCGGTATGCAACACCTGCGCCGGGGACAACCCGAGGGTGCGGCTGGGACGGCGGAGAATTATCCTGACAACGCGGCGTTCATAGCGCGTCCCGGTAAGGTTACCCACGCGGCTGTTGGTTTCGATGAGGGTCCTGGACATATCTTCAGTACGGTTGACCAGTACCGCCAATGTTTCTTTGATGGCGGCGATCTCGCCGTTGATGGCGGCGATTTGGCCATTGATAGAGACGATTTCACCGTTGATGACGGCGATTTCACCGTTGATGGCGGCGATGGCGCGATCGGTGTTGGCTTGCGCCGCAGCCTGCGCGTCCAGCCTCTCGTGTATGGCCAGCAGCTCCAGCCTGATGCTTTCGCGGGTTGCGGCCAGCTCATCGACAATGCTCTCCCAGACTGGGCGCATACCCGCATCGGTTTCAGGCAGCCACTGCCGGATGCGCGCCAGTTCTTCTTCATGGCGCGCTAAAGTAGCCTGCATTGCGGCAATTTCATCCTGGGGTGATTGTGTAGTGGACATCAGATTTCACTCTTTGGGTGGCAATAGAAACGGACGCCGGAGCGCATACCATTATACGCCCCGGCGTCCGGACGGCTATCAAGCCAAATGGCTAACCGCCGTTCTGTTCCCACAACGCTTCCAGCACTGCGCCGGGGTTCATGGGCAGGTTCTGCATCCGCACGCCGGTGGCGTCGTGGATGGCGTTGGCGATGGCGGCCATGGGCGGGACGATGGGCACTTCGCCGACGCCGCGCACGCCGTAGGGATGCCCGGGGTTGGGCACTTCCACCACCACGGTGTCGATCATCGGCAGGTCCAGCGCCGTGGGCATCCGGTAGTCCAGGAAGCTGGAGTTCTGCAACTGGGCGTCGTCGTTGAAGTAGTACTCTTCGTTCAGCGCCCAGCCGATGCCCTGGACGGCGCCGCCCTGGATCTGCCCTTCCACGTAGGACGGGTGGATGGCGGTGCCGGCGTCCTGGAGAGCAGTGTAGCGCAGGATGTCCACCTTGCCGGTTTCCTCGTCCACTGCCACGTCGGCGATGTGCAGCGCGTAAGCGCCACCGACGCCGGTGGGCGACACGTTGGCCCGCCCGACGATGGGGCCGCCGGTGCCGTTGAGCCGGGAAGCCAGTTCCCGGAAGGTGAACCGCAGTTCCGGTTCCGACTTGTGCTGGATCACGCCGTTGTCGTATTCCACGTTCTCGGGGTCGATGTCCCAGATGCGGGCGGCGCGGTTAATCATCTGCTGCTTCACGTCCTGGGCGGCCTCATAGGAAGCCCAGCCGGTCTTGAAGGCCACGCCGCTGCCGCCGGTCATGGAGGTCCAGCCGATGGAGTTGGTGTCGCCCACCGCCGGCGCCACATCCTCGGCGGCGATGCCCAGCACTTCGGCAACGTGCATGGCGGCCACAGCGCGGGTGCCGCCGATGTCGGGCGAACCCTCCACCAGGCTCACGGTGCCGTCGGCCAGGACGCTGACGATGGCGCTGGCCGGGCCGGTGCCGTTGAACCAGAAGCCGCCGGCGACTCCTCGCCCGACTTTCTTGCCCTCGGCCTCCGGCGAACGGTCAATGGGGGAGTTCCAGTGGTCATGTTCCCGCAGCGCCTGGACGGTTTCCAGCCAGCCGATGCTGCCGAACTGCGGCCCGGTGACCCGGCGGTCGCCCTGCTTGGCTCCGTTCAGCGTGCGGAAGTCCAGCTTGTCCATCCCGATCTGTTCACAGATTTCGTCCACCACGGTCTCAACGGCGAAGCACGCTGCCGGCGAACCGGGGGCGCGGTAGGCCGCCGTCTTGGGATGGTTCAGCACCACGTCGGCCGCCTCGACCTTCCCGTTGGCGATGTTGTAGCAGGAGAGGGCGCACTGGGCGCCGGGGTTGACCGGCGAGCCGGGATACGCGCCGGCTTCGTAGTACAAGGCCACGTCGGCGGCGGTGATTTTGCCGTCGTTGGTGGCGCCCATCTTCACCCTCATGTACCCGCCGGAAGTGGGGCCGGTGCCCTCGAACACCTCGATGCGGGACATCTGGATCTTCACGGGGCGGCCCGTCTTGCGAGACAGCGCCGCCGCCACCGGCTCCAGATACACCAGCGTCTTGCCGCCGAACCCGCCGCCGATTTCCAACTGGGTGACCAGCACCTTGGACACCGGGATGCCCAGGATGGTGGACGTCTGGTCGCGGACGTTGAAGTGTCCCTGGCTACTGCACCAGACATGCAACGTGCCGTCGGCGTTCCACAGGGCGGTGGCCGCGTGGGGCTCGATGTAGCCCTGGTGGACGGCCTTGGTCCGGAACTCCCGCTCGATCACCACGTCGGCGGCGGCGAAACCGGCCTCGATGTCGCCGATTTCGTAGAAATAGCGGTTAGGGACGTTGCCGACTTTGCCGGCGTCATCCGCGGCCAGGAGTCCTCCGGGTCGGATGTTGGGGTCGTTCACGTTGGCCAGACGCTCGTGAACCAACGGGGCGTCGTCGCGCATGGCTTCCAGCACGTCGGTTACCGGCTCCAGTACCTCGTAGTCAACTTCGATGAGGGCCAGGGCCAGCTCAGCCTCGTGGGCGCTGTCGGCGGCGACGGCGGCGATGGCGTGGCCCTTGTAGAGGGCTTTCTCCGCCGCCAGGCAGTTGTTGCTGAGGAACTTGGGGTTGATCATGGCTCCTTCGCCCAGGTCAAGCAACCGTCCGCCCGACTGGGGCAGGTCGGCGGAGGTCACCACGGCGTGGACGCCGGAGGCGGCTTCAGCCTTGCTGGTGTCGATGCCCTTGATGCGGGCGTGGGCGTGGGGGCTGCGCAGGATCTTGGCGTGGAGCATTCCCGGCAGGTGGATGTCGGCCCCGTACTGCGCCCGCCCGGTGACCTTGTCGGTCCCGTCGTGGCGGATGGGGCGGCTGCCGATGACGCTGTAGCCTTGAGTGGCGGCGGATTGCTGAGTGGTGGTCATGGTTCACCTCGCAATGGTAGCGGCGGGCATGGCGTGATGCGTCATATTACCATAGTGGCTCATAACAGCGATGAAATGATGACGCTGATCACGGTGGCGATGATGCCAGCGATGATGATGCCGCCAATCCAGCGGTTTTCGCGGCGGATACCGGCGATGTTGGCGTTCATCTCGCTGCGCAGGTTGGCGATGTTGGCGTTCATTTCCTCGCGCAGGTTGGCGATGTTTGAGTTCATTTCCTCGCGCAGGGCGGCGTCGTTTGAGTTCATTTCCTTGCGCAGGTTTTGTATTTCCCCGCGCAGGTTGGCGTCGTTTGAGTTCATTTCCTCGCGCAGGCTCTGGATTTCCCCACGTACGCTCTGGATTTCCCCGCTCATGCTTTGCAACCTTCGGGAAATGTCGGTAAAGCGTTCGATATAGTCACTCAACCGTCCGTTGATTTGTTCGTAAGCGCCTTCCAACCGGCTGATAGCGCTTTCGGTACTCATGGCTCGTTCTCCTCCGAGGTGGCTGGGGCGATTATACTGTCCGGGCGCATCGCCTGACAGTGAACGGTGTCAGCTCACGGCTATTGCGCTATAATACTCCAACCGCGCGGAGCTTCACGCGCCATCTGCGCCCGGCGGTATGGAGGAATACCTGGAAATGAAACCCCTGGACGGCATCAAGGTACTCGACCTGACCCGCGCTCTGGCCGGCCCATTCTGCGCCACGATGCTGGGCGACTACGGCGCCGACGTGATCAAAATCGAACGGCCCGGCGTGGGCGATGACACCCGCAAATGGGGCCCGCCGTTCATCGGCGAGGAGTCGGCCTACTTCCTGTCGGTCAACCGCAACAAGCGCAGCCTGACCCTCAATCTCCGGGACGAGAAGGCGCAGCAGGTCTTCCTCAAGTTGGCCGCCGACGCCGACGTTATCGTGGAGAACTTCACTCCCGACGTTATGACCAACTTCAACCTGGGCTACCAGGACGTGAAGAAAGTCAACCCGGCCATCGTTTATTGCTCCATCTCCGGCTTCGGCGCCACGGGCCCCTATCGGGACCGGCCGGCCTACGACCAGATCATGCAGGGCGTCAGCGGCCTGATGAGCATAACCGGCGACCTGGGCGGCGACCCGCAGAAGGTCGGCATCGCCGTGACCGACATCGGCGCCGGGATGTGGGCCGCCTTCGCCATCATGTCGGCCCTGTACCACCGCAACTCGCCGGAGGGAAAGGGCGAAGGTCAATACATCGACCTTTCGATGCTGGACGCCCAGGTGGCGTGGATGACCTACCAGGCCGGCTACTACTTCGCCACCGGCGACGCTCCCCAGCGGCTCGGCGCCGCCCATCCGACGCTGGTGCCCTACCAGGCTTTCATGGGCAAGGACGGCAAGTACTTCAACGTGGCCGTGGGTTCCGACCGGCTCTGGGATCGCTTCTGCGAGGGCATCAACCGTATGGACCTCCACGAGCACGCGGACTACGCCAACAACGGCGTGCGCGTGAACAACCGCTCCACGCTGGTTCCCCTGCTGCAAGAACACTTCTTGACCAGAGACGCCGACGATTGGGTTGCCGACCTGCAGGCCGTCAGCGTACCGGCCGGCCCCATCAACGACCTGGCGGACGTCTTCAACGACCCCCAGGTGCTGCACCGCGAAATGCTCACGGAGATGCCGCACCCGACGCTGGGATCGGTCAAGCAGACCGGGCTGCCCATTAAATTCTCCGAAACTCCCGGCGCACTGGACAAGCACCCGCCCCTGCTGGGCGAACACAACCGCGAAATCCTGACCGGACTGGGGTATTCCGACGCGGAAGTCGAACAGATGGAGACTGCCGGCGTCATCTAACGCGAGATCACCAGCAGGGTTGGGAGGAAGCCGAGATGGATTTGGGACTGCAAGATACCGTTGCGCTGGTGGTCGATTCGCATCTGGAAATCGCCACCGCCGCCGCCGCCGCGCTGGGCAAAGAGGGGGCGGTGCTGTCGTTGACCGCCCCCGATAGCTACAATATGCGCCAGGTAGAGCTTTCGCTGGCGCGTATGCACATACCGCAAGACCGCTTCCGGGCGGTCATTGCCGACCTGGGCAAGGAGCAGGATATTCACCGTCTGGTTCGGGAAACCCTGCACCGGCAGGGCCAGGTTGGCGTCCTGATCACCACCATCCAGGAACACGACGCGCCGCCGGCCAGCGAACTGGAGGACGAACAGATCGAACCCGCCCTGGCGCGAAACTTCATGTCCGCCGTGCATCTGACGCGGGAAGTGCTTCCCCACATGAAACGGTTCGGCACGGGACGCATCATCAATCTGGTGCCGTTCTCCGCCATGGAGGTTTCGCCGCAGAACACCCTGTCCTCGTTGAGTCTGGCCCCGGTGCTGGCGTACTTCAAAGGGCTGGCCTCCGAGTTGGCCCCGTACAACATCACGGTGAACAACGTGATCTATGCAGGGGTCCATTCAGAGGAGGCCGAAACCGCCATCCGGGAGCAGGCCGCCCAGGAAATGGAAAACCCGGACGATGAGGAAGATATTCAGGCTCGCACCGAGGCCAAGCTCCAGGCGATGGCCGCCGCCGCTCCCATGCAGCGGATGGGCAAACCCCATGAAATCGGCGATATAGTGTGCATGGTCGCTTCCGCGCGAGCTTCCTATCTGACCGGCGAAAACATACTCGTGGACGGCGGACTACACCATAACTACGCCTGACTGGATAGATCAGGCGACTCGCGAACTTTCCCAGGAGGGCGATCCCATGGCCAATACGACAATGTTGCAGGACGCCCAGGAATTTCTACGCAGCGAAGATCTTCCCGCGTGGCTGATTTACGACTATCTGGGTTGCAATCCGGTACTGGCGCAGGTCGCCACTCCGTCCGGCCACGTCACCCGGCCCGTTTTCCTGCTGGTGCCGGCCGACGGGTCAGCCCGCCTGCTGACGCATCACGTGGACGCGGGGAAGTTCGCCGGTGCAGGAGTGGAAACGGTGGTGTACAGCAGCCGGACCACGCTGGAAGCCGCCCTGCGGGATGCCCTGGCCCAATGCGACCTGGTGGCCATGGAATATTCGCCGCGCAACAGCCTGCCCCGGGTTTCCCGGGTTGACGCCGGCACGGTTGAATTGGTGCGCTGCATGGGGCCGGAGGTCGTGTCCTCCGCCGACCTGATGCAATATGCCACGCAACGCTGGTCGCCGGAGCAGCTGGCTGGCCACCGCCGGGCCGCCGACGCCCTGGGCCGCATCGTCAACGAAGCCTTTGCTCGCGTCGGACAAACCTTGGCCGATGGCCCCACCGAGTTTGAAATCGCGGAGTTCATCCGCAGCCGGTTCCGGGAAGAAGGTCTAACGACTGCCGACGGCCCCATCGTGTCCACCAACGCCCACTGCTCCGACCCTCATTACGAACCCGCTCCAGAGTGCAGCAGCGTCATCGCCGCCGGCGACTGGCTGCTCATCGACCTGTGGGCTCGGGAGGACACGCCCGGCAGCGTGTACGCCGACATCACCTGGACGGCCTATGTGGGCGACAGCCCGCCGGCGCGCCACCGTGAGGTGTTCGACATCGTTCTCGGCGCTCGCGACGCCGCGCTGGCCTTCCTCCAGGATGCTTACGCCAGCGGCGACGCCGTTCAGGGCTGGCAAGTAGATGACGTGGCCAGACGATACATCACCGAGGCCGGCTACGGCGACTACTTCACCCATCGCCTGGGGCACAGCATCTACCACACCGTCCACGGCGAGGGCGTCAACCTGGACAACTTCGAGACCCACGACACCCGCCGCGTCATCCCCGGCGTGGGGTTCTCCATCGAGCCGGGCATCTATCTGCCCGAGTTCGGCGTCCGCTCCGAGATCGACGCCTACATGAGCGAGGACGGCCCCTATGCCTCGTCCCCGGTGCAGCGGGAAATCGTGCTGATTAAGGCTCCGTAATCGTCCCTGTAAAGTCCAGTTCCAGCAGGATGGTGTCTTCCACGCTCACCACGATGGCAACCCGGGGTTTGTCCATCCCAAAGTCATCGAAGGTGAACTCGACGCTGGCCGACCCGGTTACCGCCCCGTCCCTGGCGAATTCGGCGGCGGCGTCCCAGGTAACCTCCCGCGTCTGGTCGCGCACCGTCAGATCCCCGGTGATAGTGAACTCCGCCGGCCCGCTGGCATCGCTGATGGGGGCGGGCAGACCGTCAAAGGACTTAGGCACGAACACCACTTCAGGCCACGTATCGGTCTCCAGGGTGCGCCCGCGGACATAGCCGTCCCGCCGGTCGCTGTCGGTGCGCAGCGTGGCGGCCTGCACCGCGATACGGCTCTCATCGGCGACGACATTCCCATCGGCGTCGAAAACAACGGCGCCCGATACGTCGGTGGTTTCGCCGGTGGCTATCTTGAACCCCGTGCTGGCCAGCACTTCCTCCACCTTGTAGCGGGCAATAGTTCCCTCATCGAGAGTGAAAACCGGCCCACCGGCGCCGCTGTCGGCCGGGGTCGGGGCCAGCGCCTCCGTTGGCGGAACCGGCGTGTCGGTGGCGGTGGGAGCGGCAGTAGCCTCGGCCGGCGCCTGGGTCGGAGACGCCGGCGTGCTGGCGGGCGGGGGCGGTGCGGGGGTACTGGTCGCTGGTGGCGCAGCGGTAGCCGCTGGCATGGCCGTCGCCGGCGGCGCGGCCGGCGGTGATACTGCCGGCTCCGCGGCCGGCCCGGCGCAGGCGACGGCAGCCATAGCGATGGCCAGGAAAGCAAATGCAGCGATGACAAAGGCGGCGTGGCGGTTAAGTGCGTGCATGGGAATCAATCTCCGTAAGTCGGTCAGGCCAGTATATCAGGCGTTTCTGAATCGTCGGCAAACACACGGGATTCGTTGCAGCGCCGACGTTGCAATCAGCGGGAACCTTGACATATTCAAGCCCGTCAGGTAGCATTAATAACAGTTAAAAACTGGATACGCTGCTGGAACCCTTATCCAGACAGGCGGAGGGAACGGCCCTGTGAAGCCTGGCAACCTGTCCTGCTCACCCAGCGGGATGAGGTGCTAAATCCGGCGTCCCCGTGGCAACGCGCCAAGCGCATCGCCAGCGGAGGGACGAAAGATGAGGGGAGGACTGTGTTGTTGGGCTCTCCCAATATCGGGTGAGCCCTCCCTTTTGCCTCAACTTGACCCGGAATAGCCGCTCCGTCTGTCCGTGGCAGCGTTGCACCGTCCGCGAAAGCGGACCACGAAAGAAACTGCGGCTTGTTTATGACCGAAATTCGTCCAATCAACTGGACCGGCAGCCGGCTGGAACTGATTGACCAGACCCTCCTGCCCCACGAGCATACCACCGTCAGCATTACTGACTATCGCGTTGCCGCCGCCGCCATCACCGATATGCGCGTGCGGGGCGCGCCGGCCATCGGCGTCACCGCGGCCTACGCCATGGTGCTGGCCGCCGCCGAACTGCAATCCCGCGAGCGTGACCACTTCATCGGCGCGTTGCGGCAGGCCGGAACCCACGTCGCCGGCGCACGGCCCACCGCCGTCAACCTGGGCTGGGCCGTGCGCCGGATGCTGCGCGTCGCCGAGGCGGAACCGGATCCCGGCAGTATCCTGCCTCGGCTGGAGGCCGAAGCCCGGCGCATCCAGGAAGAGGACGAGGCTATCAACCGCCGCATCGGCGAGCACGGCCGCGCCCTGATGCCGCCCGACGGCCAAGGCGTGTTGACCCACTGCAACACCGGGGCGTTGGCAACGGCGGGTTTCGGCACCGCTCTGGGCGTCATCCGGGCCGGCTGGGAGGCCGGCGGCCGGTTCAACGTCTATAACACCGAGACCCGACCCTGGTTGCAGGGAGCGAGGCTCACATCCTGGGAGTTCCAGCAACTGGGTATACCGGCGACGCTGATTGCCGACTCCGCCGCCGGCGTGCTGATGCGTCAGGGCGCGGTGTCCTGCGTCATCACCGGCGCCGACCGCGTTGCCGCCAACGGCGACACCGCCAACAAGATTGGCACCTACACCCTGGCCGTGCTGGCCCACGAGAACGGCATACCTTTCTACATCGCCGCGCCCACCAGCACCGTTGACCTGGCCATCGCCCACGGCGACGACATCGCTATCGAAGAACGGCCTCAACACGAGGTGACCGGCTACGGCGGTACTCCCATCGCCCCAGAGGGTACGCCGGCCTACAACCCGGCTTTCGACGTAACGCCGCACCGCTACATCGCCGGCATCGTCACCGAGACCATGGTGTGCCGGCCTCCTTATACCGAGTCGCTGCAACAGGCGGTGGACGCCGCGTGACTCCTCTGCAACGTCGCAAGATTTAACGCAAAGGCGCGAAGGCGCAGAGACGCAAAGACCGGACTGCCCTCGTTTATCGACGTGAAAATATGACAATTGATTCTCAAACCCGCCGCCGCATCGCCCGCGTCGGCCTGACTGCCGGCGACCCGGAGCGCGCCGGCCCCGGCTATACGCTGTATGCCCCGTTGTCCGGCAACGGCGAGGTTTATCTGCTGGACAGTAACGGCGAAGTGGCCCACCAGTGGCGGATGCCCTACCCTCCGGGGCTGTACGGCTACCTGCTGCCCAACGGCAACCTGTTCTACGGCGGCAAGGTGCGCGACGATGGCGGTTGGGACCTCTTCGAGGCCATGAAGCGGTTCAAGGGCGGCGTTATGCTGGAAGTGGATTGGGACGGCAATGTTGTGTGGGAGCACCGGGATCCCTACCACCACCACGACGCCCGGCGCACTGAAGCCGGCGGCTGCCTGTACATGACGGTGGAGCGCATGGACGACGCCCAGGCCGCCCGGATCCAGGGCGGCCAGCCGGGCACCGACGCCGGCGGGATGTGGGCCGACGTGCTGGTGGAAGTGGACGCCGCCGGCAACCGCATCTGGGAGTGGCGCGCCGCCGAGCATCTGGACGAGAGCGCCCACGTCATCACGTTCAACGACCTGCGCGACGAGTGGAGCCACGGCAACACCGTCGTTCCGCTGTCTGCCGCCTCCAACGTCATTCCGGCGCAAGCCGGAATCCAGGAACCCGCCGGTGATGCGGTGATGTTCAGCTTCCGCAACATCTCCACCGTGGGCATTATCGACAAGGCCAGCGGCAACATCGTCTGGCAAATCGGCGACGACGTTCTGGCCCAGCAGCACGACCCGTCGCTGCTGGACAACGGCAACGTGCTGATTTACGACAACGGCTCCCATAGCCGGCACAACCCGTTGCCGGCGTCCCGCGTCATCGAGGTGAACCCGGCCACCAACGAAATCGTCTGGGAGTACCGGGACAACCCGCCCTTCAACTTCTTCAGCGCGTATATCTCCGGCGCGCGCCGGCTGCCCAACGGCAACACGCTGATCACCGAGGGCCAGCCGGGGCGCATCTTCCAGGTAACGCCGGAGGGCGACGTGGTCTGGGAGTACATCAACCCCCACTTCGCGCCCAACGAGCAGGGGTTTGTGGTCAACAGCGTCTTCCGCGCCAACCACTACCTGCCCGACCAGATACCGCAGCTGGGATGAAATGGCTAGTCCGAATTACATAGACGCCCATGTGAACCCCAGGGACCCGGTAGCACCGGATTACGGGTGCCACATTTCAATCACGCAAATCGTGGCGGTTTCCGTTGTTACCTTTGGCATCTATTGGGTCTATTGGATGTATCGCACCTGGCAACAGTACCGAGACCATACCTTGGACCTTGCCGCGGAATCTGACCAACATCACCATCCGGCATGGCATGGGCTGACCCAAATTGTGCCGGTGTACGGCTTCTTTCGTTTCCACGCTCATGTCCGGGTGTATAAATCGTTGATGCAGGAACGCGGCCTGGCCAACAGCCTTAGTCCAGCAGTGCTGGTCACACTAGTGGTTGTCAATGATGTAGTGGGCTGGATCGGGATCGGATTGGACAACTTGCCGGAAGGCCCGGATGCTGCGATCATCGTGGCCGTTAGTCATCTAATTTCCGTGATTACTCTGCTAGTCAGCATCGGAGTTCTTTGCCGGGTACAGTCCAACCTGAATCAGTATTGGGCTGCAATGGGCGGACTGCCGGCCCAGAATGCCCGTTTCGGCAAGGGAGCATTTCTGTGCGTCGTGCTCGGCGTATTGCTGTGGCTACGCTTAATCGCCGACTTCACCATCTGGTAACCCAGTTATATCTGCCTCTGCAAATAAGACAAAAGGACACTCGAAACGATGCCCAACCAACCCCAGGCTGAAATCGCCATCATCGGCGGCAGCGGCCTTTACGAAATACAAGGCTTTGCCGAAACCGCCGTGGTGGATATTGATACACCCTACGGCAAGCCCAGCGACCTTATCACGGTGGGCGAACTGCTGGGGGCGCCGGTTGCCTTCCTGCCTCGCCACGGGCGCGGCCACCGGGTCAACCCCACGGAACTCCCCTTTCGCGCCAACATATACGCGCTGAAAACCCTGGGGGTCAAGCGCGTGGTGTCCGTGAGCGCCGTGGGCAGCCTGCAAGCGGACTACGAACCGCAGCACCTGGTGGTTCCCGACCAGCTGATTGACCGCACCCGCCGCCGCGACAGCACCTTTTTTGAGGACGGCGTGGTGGCCCACATATCCTTTGCCGATCCCTTCTGCCCCCAAGTCAGCGCGATCATCGCCGACGGCGGCGCCGGGCAGGGCATCCCGACGCACCAGGGCGCGACGCTGGTGGTGATGGAAGGCCCCGCCTTTTCCACCCGCGCCGAATCCAATATGTACCGGGCCTGGGGCGGCGACATCATCGGCATGACCACCCTGCCCGAGGCGAAACTGGCCCGCGAAGCGGAAATGTGCTACGCGGTGATGGCGTGGGTCACCGATTACGATTGCTGGCACCCCGACCACGACGACGTAACGGTGGACATGGTGGTGGAAAACCTGGTGGCCAACGTCGCCAACAGCCGGATCATTCTCCGCCACATCATGCCCCTGCTGGCCGCGCTGGAACCCTGCGAGTGCCAGACCGCCCTGACCAACGCCATCATCACCGACCGCAAGCGGATTTCCGAAGCGGCCTACCGCCGGCTGTACCCCATCGCCGGCTCCCATCTTGACCCGCTGCCCACAGCGAACCATTAGCATGGATGAACCAGATAAACGGGATTTTGGGAATTTATTAAATCAAGTCATCCTATCCCATTCATCCTGTGTGTCCATGACAAAGATTCAAGGAGGTAATCCCAATGCCACGACAGAACCCCGGCGAACCTTACTACCGGGTCGATTCTCCCGAAGCGCTCCAAATCCTGAACGCCGACCCGGAAAACACCGTAGTAATTGACGTGCGCCGCGATGACGAATGGGTCACCGGCCACGCCAGCGGCGCGATCCACATCAACGTTGACGACCTGGCCGGACGCATGGACGAAGTGCCCGAGGACAAGAAACTCCTCTTCATCTGCGCCGCCGGCGTCCGCAGCGGCCTGGCCTGCGAACTGGCCGCCGCCATGGGCTACGACTCGGAGATGCTCTACAACGTTGACGACGGCACCCCGTCCTGGATTGCCGCCGGCAACCCCACTTCCTACGGAGAAGACCCGTAACTGACCAGGGAGCCGCAGGACTTCAACGCCGCCGTGTTCAATGGCACGGGCAACCGAGGCGCATTCATCGAGCGGGCGCTGGAAGTTCTGGCGATGTCCCGTTTGGCGCACTAGAGGTTGACCACCACCCCGTCATTCCCGCGCAAGAACGTCACCCCGTACTTGATACGGGGCGGGAATCCAATGGGCGTAAATTCGGCCAACGTTCCTAACTCATGGGCGTTTCTGGGTTCCTGCTTTCGCAGGAACGACGGTGTGGCCATCAAATTGCCAACAGACCCTACGAAATTCACAAAACGAGAGGTAAAACGATTTGACTGTTCAAAAAACCAAAGGCGACGTGAAAGACCTATCCCTGGCCGGCGCCGGCGTGGATCGCATCCGCTGGGCCGGGCGGGAGATGCCCGTCGTCAATTCCATCACGGAGCGGTTCCAGCGGGAGCAGCCCCTGGCCGGCGTGCGCATGGCCGCCTGCCTGCACGTAACCACCGAAACCGCCAACCTGGCCATCGCGCTGAAGGCCGGCGGCGCCGATCTGGTGCTCTGCGCCAGCAACCCGCTGAGCACCCAGGACGAAACCGCCGCCGCGCTGGTGCAGGAGTACGGCATCCCCACCTACGCCATCAAGGGTGAGGACAACGAGACTTACTACCAGCACATCAACGCGGCCTTGGACCACGCGCCAAACGTCACCATGGACGACGGCGCCGACCTGGTGGGCGTCCTGCACCGGGAACGCACCAACCTGCTGTCCGACGTCATCGCCGGCACTGAGGAAACCACCACCGGCGTGGTGCGCCTCACCGCCATGGCCGCCGACGGCCAGCTGAAGTATCCCATCATCGCCGTGAACGAGGCCGAGACCAAGCACTTCTTCGACAACCGCTACGGCACCGGCCAGAGCACGCTGGACGGCATCACCCGCGCCACCAACATCCTGTGGGCCGGCCGCCGAGTCGTGGTGGGCGGCTACGGCTGGTGCGGCCGGGGCGTCGCCTCCCGCGCTCGCGGCATGGGCGCCCACGTCATCGTCACCGAGGTCAACCCGGTCCGCGCCCTGGAGGCCGTGATGGACGGTTTCCAGGTCATGCCCGGCATCGAGGCCGCCCGGCAGGGCGAGGTGTTTATCACCGTGTCCGGTGGCTGGCACGTCATCGGCAAGCAACACCTGGAAGTAATGCCCGACGGCGCCATCGTCGCCAACAGCGGCCACTTCAACGTGGAGATTGACATTCCCGCCCTGGAGTCCATGTCCGTCAGCCACCGGGAAGTCCGCCCCTTCGTTGAGGAATACCAGACCACGGACGGCCGCCGCCTCTACCTGCTGGGCGAGGGCCGGCTCATCAACCTGGCCGCCGCCGAGGGACACCCCTCCGCCGTCATGGACATGAGCTTTGCCAACCAGGCCCTCTGCGCCGAGTATCTGATTAAGCAGCAGGGACAGCTGGGCACTGGCGTCCACGTGGTGCCCCGGGAAATCGACGCCGAGGTGGGCCGCCTCAAGCTGGAAACCATGGGCATCCACATCGACACCCTGACGGCGGAACAGACTGCCTACAACGAAAGCTGGGAGGAGGGCACCTAACGCCCGCGTAGGGGCGAATAATTATTCGCCCCTACCACCCGCCCACGCCAACATCATTCGGAGGAAAACCACCAATGCCAATCCAATTTATGACCTCGCCCAAGTACCTGCTCACTTCCGAGTCGGTTACTGAAGGGCATCCTGACAAGGTGTGCGACCAGATTTCCGACGCCGTGCTGGACGCCGCTTTCAGCGTTGACCCCATGAGCCGCGTCGCCTGCGAGACCGTCGCCGGCAAGAACCTGGTCATGGTCACCGGCGAAATCACCACCCAGGCCGAGCTGGACTTTGACGCCATTACCCGTCAAACCCTGCTGGAGATCGGCTACACCGATCTGAAATACGGCATCGACGGCCATTCCTGCGGCATCATCGCCAACGCCAGCCAGCAGTCGCCCGACATCAATGCCGGCGTCAGCACCGCGCTGGAGGCTCGCGCCAACGGCGCCGCCGCTGCCGACGCCCGCCGCGCCACCGGAGCCGGCGACCAGGGCATGATGGTCGGCTTCGCCTGCAACGAGACCGACGGCCTGATGCCCCTCACCGTTGACCTGTCCCACCGCCTCGTCGAGCGCCTGGCCGCCGTCCGCAAAGACGGCACGATCCCCTACCTCGGCCCCGACGGCAAATCCCAGGTCACGGTGGAATACCGCTATGGCAAGCCTCATCGCGTTGATGCCGTCGTGGTCAGCAGTCAACACGAAGACACCGAGGACCGCGCCGCTTTCCGGGAACAGATCTATAGCGACGTTCTCGAGCACGTGATCAAGCCCATAGTTCCCGCCGACCTCCTGGACGATGACACCAAGATCTTCGTCAACCCCAGCGGCTGGTTCGTCGTCGGCGGTCCCCAGGGCGACACCGGCCTCACCGGCCGCAAGATCCTGGTGGACACCTACGGCGGCATCGCCCGGCACGGCGGCGGCGCGTTCTCCGGCAAGGACCCGACCAAGGTTGACCGCTCCGGCGCCTACGCGGCCCGCTACGTGGCCAAGAACCTGGTCGCCGCCGGGTTCGCCGACCGGCTGGAAGTGCTGGTGTCCTACGCCATCGGCGTCGCAGAACCCACTTCCGTGGCCATCGAGACCTTCGACACCAACCACATCCCCAACGAGCGTATCGAGGAACTGGTGCGCGAGCACTTCGACCTGCGCCCCGGCGCCATCATCGAAGACCTGGACCTGCGCCGCCCCATCTACCGCCGAACCGCCGCCTACGGCCACTTCGGTCGCACCGACCTGGACCTCCCCTGGGAGCGCACCGACAAGGCCGAGGCCCTCAAGCAGGCCGCCGGCGCAATGGCTACCGCCGGCGACTGATCCACCGGCAACATCGCATTTCCGTAATATGCGCCCCTCGCTTCTACAGTCGAGGGGCGCATTAGTGTGTAGAATTAATCCGCTGCCGCCAAGCCGGCAAGAGCAAGCAGCGTCGGTATGTTATCTATGGACGGAATCGTTCCCCTACGCCGCTTCATCTCCTGGCTCATTGACCGGCTTCTGTTTCTTGCCGCCGGCGCTGGCATTCTTTTTATCGTTGGGATGCTCGGTTCCCCCGGTCCGAAGTTAATCAGCTTCGACGTGTACAATTTCTTTGCCATACAGATGCCGTTGACCTTGCTGATAACCTATGCGCTGTGGTTCGGCTTTGTGGTTAAATTCGGGCCGCCGGGCCGGCGTTTCACCGGAACCGATGTCCGCCGGCATCGTGGCGGAGCAGCGGGTTGGCGCCGGAAATCGACGCGGGCCGTAGCTAAATTCCTGCTGCATCACACCCTCGTCGGTTTTGCCGTCGATGCCGCCTTTATCTGCTGGGACCGCGCAGAGCGGCGCTCCATACCCGACCGGGTGGCTGGCACCGTGATTGCCCGCCACCGCTGGAGGTGACGCTGACGGCCGGAAAATTGCTGCGGCAGCGGCTATTACTGGCGTCGTATGATGGTGACGCCTGACTGCGCGGCGACAGCAGCGACCGTTTCCGGCCAGGCGTTGCGGGTTATCAGAAAGGCCCGGGCCGGGAGGCCGGTTACGCGGGCAATGATGTCAGCGCGCTCGGCGGCGTTTCGGAGGTCATCCTCGTTGAAGGATACCGACACCTCAATGGCGGCAAGGTGGCTGGGAGTTTGGCCTTCCGCCTGTTCCTGGGCGATGATGTCAACGTTGCGCCCTCCCTCATATTCTTGCCTGGTAATCAGACCGTTACGGCGGGCCTGTACCAACTGAAGGTTGATAGCAGTCCGGTCAGCCAATACGGCGAAGTCAAAGTGGTCATACAGCGCGGCGTCAATCTGCTCGGCACAGCGCCTTTCGTACGATTCGCCGCGTAGCTCACCCACTTGACCGGTAAGGGTTTGGATGGAGCGCGTGTTCTCGTCAATGCGCTCGCTGAGGGAGCGGTTGGTTTCGTCAATGCGCTCGCTGAGGGAGCGGTTGGTTTCGTCAATGCGCTCGCCGAGGGAGCGGTTGGTTTGGTCGATGCGCTCGCCGAGGGAGCGGTTGGTTTGGTCGATGCGCTCGCCGAGGGAGCGGTTGGTTTGGTCGATGCGCTCGCCGAGGGAGCGGTTGGTTTCGTCGATGCGCTCGCCGAGGGAGCGGTTGGTTTGGTCGATGCGCTCGTTGACGGCGCGGAATCCCTCGCGCATCTCCTCGCGCAGTTCCTTGACCTCCGTTGGAAGGTTCAGGAACTCATCGGTGAGCAATACGCGCAGCAGCGGTTCGCGAACTTCCGGGTGCGCCGCGACCGCGGTTATAATCCGCCGGAGCAATTCGTCGTCCGGCAGGTCAAGTTCGGAGATGGATGGTACGGTCACTACAATCTCTGGACCCGGTATTTTGCCGATATGCCGGGTCGAGCCATTTCTAATCTGATAGCGTGGAACAACAGACGCGGAAACATTGTAACACTGCCGGTACAGCTACCGTGCTAGAATTGCCTTATGACCACTCCAATCAAGTTCGGCACCGACGGTTGGCGAGGAATCATCGCCGACGACTTCACTTTTGCCAACGTGGCCCGCTGCTCCCAGGGGCTGGCGGACTACCTCCGCGCCGAGGGTTCGGCCGCTAACGGGCTGGTGGTGGGATACGACACCCGGTTTGCGTCCCGCGAGTTCGCCGAAACGGTAGCATCAGTAATGGCCGGCAACGGTATCGAGGTGCACATCTGCCAGGAGCCGGCCCCCACGCCCGTCGTCAGTCATCAGGTGGTTCAACAGGGCGCAGCCGGCGGCGTGGTCATCACCTCCAGCCACAATCCCGCCGCCTGGAGCGGTTTCAAGTTCAAGTCGGCCCAAGGCGGCAGCGCCAGCCAGGCCGTTACCGACGCGCTGGAGCTCTGTATCGAGTCCGCCGGGCCGCCCAAATCGCTGCCCCTGCACGAGGGCCGCGCCGCCGGATTGGTCCACGACATTGACCCGGCGCCGGCCTACCGGGCGTCCATCGCCCGCCTGGTCAATCTGGATGCCATCCGCGCCGCCGGCCGGCACGTGCTGGTGGACGCCATGCACGGCGCCGGCGCCGGTTACATACCGGGTCTCCTGCAGGGCGGAACGACGTCGGTAACCGAACTGCGTGCCGAGGTCAACCCGTCCTTCCCCGGCATGGCGCAACCGGAACCCATCGCCCACAACCTGACCGAACTGTGCCGCCGGGTCCCGGCGGAAGGCGCGTCGGTGGGCCTCGCCCTGGATGGCGACGCCGACCGCATCGGCCTGGTGGACGAGACCGGGCGGTTCGTCAGCACTCTTGAGGTGTTTTCCCTGCTGGCTTTCTACCTGCTGGAACGGGGTGACCGCGGCGCGCTGGTCAAGGGCGTCACCGCGTCGGTGATGCTCAACAAGCTGGCCCAGCGCTACAGCGTGGACATTGCCGAAATGCCGGTGGGCTTCAAGAACATCGGCCCGCGCTTTGTGGCCGACGACGCATTGCTGGGCGGAGAGGAGAGCGGCGGCTACGCATTTCGCGGCCACATCCCGGAGCGCGATGGCATTCTCAGCGGCCTGTACCTGCTGGAATACATGGCCGTGGCCGGCCTGACCGCTTCGGGGATGGTGCGCCGTTTGTTCGACGTGGTGGGCGAGCATCATTACCAACGGCGGGATGTGGCGTTTGACTCGGCGGAGCGAGCCACGATAATGGAGCGGCTGGTCGGCTCGCCGCTGTCCGAGCTGGCCGGTATGACCGTGCGCAATAGGGACGAGATTGACGGGCGGCGTTGGATGCTGGACACCGGATGGGTGGCGGCCCGCTTCTCCGGCACGGAGCCGCTGCTCCGCATCTACTGCGAGGCTGACACCGAAGCGAACGTTACCCGCCTGCTGGACGCCATGCAGGCGCACCTGGGCGTGTGATGGAAAACCGAGATGTTGGACGCAACGTACAGCAATAGAGAGGCCGCATAATGGAACCTGCCAGCCCGGTGCGCCGGTTGTTCGCCAATCTGTTGGACGCCTTGCTGTTTCTCCTCACCCTGATCATCGGCTACATTATTTGGTGGCTGATTGTGCTGGGACGCGGCCAGACGCCCGGCAAACAACTGTTGGGCATCCGCGCCTTCAAACGCAACGGAGACCCTGCCGGTTGGGGAACCACTTTTATCCGCGAAGTCGTCAAAGCGGTGGCGCACAGCTTCGTCATCGGCTTTTTCGCCGACGCCATCCTGCTGCTGATGGACGACGACGAGCATCGTTCCCTGTCCGACCGGGTGGCGAACACGGTTGTGGTTCGCAACCAACCCACCATGATGTAGATTTGCCGCACTCACGGAGACGCGCACATGATCAACGATATGCAGCGGCGACAAATCACCGATTTTTGCCGCAAGCACCACATCGTCAAGTTGTGGCTGGTTGACGAGGCTTTTGACGAGCCGTTGCCTGACCAGTTGGAAACCGGAAATACGCCCACAGCGATTGCTGTTTTCCAACCGGGCAAGACTCCGGATTTCTTTACCTTCCTCGATATGGAGGACGAGTTGAAGCAGAGTACGGGCCCGGGAACAACTCTCTATACTGAGGTCGGATTCAACCATCGGGAAATGAGCTTGGTCCGCGAGTCGGCCGTGTTTCACTATGCCGCTGCTCAGTGAAAATTTGGGCTATATGCTGGCCGCTGCCATAGACGCGATTGCTGTGCTGGGTGGATACAGCCCTTATGAGTTGCAACAGAACCGCGAAAAACAGGCCGCTCTCTGTTATCTGATAATCGTTGCCGGGGAATCCGCCAATCGCGTCAGAGAAAGCGGACAGCACGAACAGTACCCGCAAATTCAGTGGCACAGCCTGGCCGGAATGCGAAATCGGCTGGCGCATCAGCGCCACCGCGTCGACTTCGACATCGTTATTCAAACCGTAACAGTGAGTTTTCCCCGACTCATCGCATCCATTGAGGCCATCTTGGGCGACCGGCAATGACCACTCCCGCCGATTCCACGACCACAACGGCCAGCTTCATCGACCGGCTGCCCGTGAGCCGTAGCGTACTGCTGGCGGCCGCCATCGCCGCTGTTGCCTACACGGTCGCCGTCGTCGGCGCATTGCTGCTCCGTAGTTCCGAGGGTATCGATGGCGTGAACCGATTTGTCGAGCTGCTGTCCGGGTCGTCAGGCACGGGCATCAGCAACGTGGGCATCAAGCTGGGCTTCGCCTATGCGGTGGGGGCGGCCTCTGCGGTCAATCCGTGCGGTTTCGCCATGCTGCCCGCCTACTTGGGCCTGTACGTCAGCGGCGGCAACCGGGAGCAGGACAGCCGAAAACCGGCTCTGCTGGTGGCTCGGGCGCTCATGGTCGGCCTGTCGGTGTCGGTGGGCTTCGTGGTTCTCTTCGGGCTGGTGGGCCTGATTCTGGGGCTCGGCTCCCAGGCCATAGTGGTGGCGGCCCTGCCCTACGTGGGCCTGGCGATAGGCGTCCTGCTCATCGGGGCCGGCGCGTTCATGGCCGGCGGCGGCAAGATTTACACCAGCCTGGCCCAGCGGGCGGCGTCCCGCATCGGCGACCCGGGACGGATGAACCTGCCCGGCTACGTCTTGTTTGGCGTGAGCTACGGCCTGGCGTCGTTGAGTTGCACCTTGCCGCTGTTCCTGGCCGTCCTGGGAGTCGGCGCCGGCCTGTCGTCGGGGTGGCTGGACACCCTGGGCCAGTTCCTGCTGTACGCCGCCGGCATGGGCAGCGTGATACTGGCGCTGACGCTGGGGATGGCCGTGGCCCGCTCCGTGATGGTGCGCTGGCTACGGGCGGCGCTGCCCTACGTGGGCATTGTCGGCGCCTGGCTGATGGTGGTAGCCGGCGTGTACATCATGTTCTACTGGCTGACGATAGGGCGAGACTTGTTCTGACCTGGCTTGCCCCGCGTTCAAATGCAACCCGGCCAACTACGCCGGGTTTGTCATGACGGGATGGTAAAGACGGTTCGCCCGTCCGCGTCGTGGGTGTGGTTCGCCAGCCCGACCAGTATCCGGTTGGTCTGCTGGACATCGGCCCGCAACTCGTTGATGGCGGCAGTCAGGGCGTCAAACCTGGCTTCAGTCTTGGTTTCCAAGGCGTCAATCTTGGCATCGACCTTGACTTCCAAGGCATCAAACTTTGCTTCTAGATTGTCAAACTTGGCTTCCATGGTATCAAACCTGGTTTCCAGGTTCTCAACCCTGTTGACCAGTTTGCCCAAGTGAAAGATGCCTCTGACCAACAGTACAATCAGGGTGACGCCAAGGGTTACCCCGGCAATAACGGCAATTATGGTGGCGGCCATAAGTCACCTCCTGACAATCGCGCGCTTGAAATCTAACGTTTGGTGTACTGTGGGGCGCGGCGGGCGCGCTTGAGGCCGTACTTCTTGCTCTCCTTTACCCGGGCGTCGCGGGTGATGAAACCGGCCCGGCGCAGGCTGGCCTTGAGGTTGGGATCGAAGACCACCAGCGCTCGGGATATGCCGTGGCGGATGGCCTCGGCCTGGGCGTTGACGCCGCCGCCGGTTACCTGGGCCTGCACGCGGAACCGTCCCACCGTGCCGGAGGTGGAGAAGGGCTCGCGCACGGTGGACTGCCAGGGCAGCCAGTTGAAATATTCTTCCATGGGTTTGTCGTTGACGATGATGGCCGTGCCGTCGTCGGGATACAGGCGCACTTTGGCGATGGCCCGCTTGCGCCGGCCCGTTCCATAGAAGTACTGCTGCTGTTGCTGCTGGGGTTCCGCTTGCGTCACCATGTAGAAATCCTGTCTGCCGGTGGGTGGTTAATGGCTGGGAGAATCGTTAGGCTTACTCGGAGCTGCCGACCTGGGCTTCGTGGGGGTGCTGGTCGCCGGCGTACACGCGCAGCCGCCGCAGCATCTGCCGACCCTGCTTGTTGGACGGGAGCATACCCTTGACCGCTAGGCGCACCACCCGCTCGGGCCGCTGCTCCATCATGTCGCGCATCAGGAAGGATTTGAGGTTGCCCACGTATCCGCTGTGCCGGTAGTACATCTTCTGCATCAGCTTGCGCCCGGTGACGCGCACCTTGTCGGCATTGATGACCACCACGTGGCAGCCGGTGATGACGTGCGGCGTGTAGGTCGGCTGGTCCTTGCCCTGGAGCGCCACGGCGACCTGTCGGGCCAGGCGACCCAGGCTGATGCCGGTGGCGTCAATGACGCGCCAGCGGTCCGGCACGTCGCCGGCCTTGGCGAAGTAAGTGCTGGTTCGTTTCATGTCAGTTGGCAACCTTTAGCAAGTGGTCGTGTTCAGGGTAGTGTACAGACTGTAGGCACAGTCCTTTGGCCGGCAGTGTGGGAACTTGGCGTTGTCGTTGGGCGCGTCCGGCGAGGGTGTCGGCCATAGCGTGTACGGGAAGTCTGCCTTTGCCTATTTCCACCAGTACCGCGTTGGCTCTCCTGATTTGATGACGCAGGAACCCGTTGGCGGCGCAGTCGATGATGATGATGTCCTTATCTGCGGGGCTGAGTTTCACGTTCCAGTTGAATACCTGCCGCACCGCGCTTTGATCGTCCGGGTGTCCGGTGGCAATTTGCCTGAAATCCCGGATGCCCAGGAGGCTGGCGGCGGCCTGTCGCATCGCGGCAAGGTCCAGCGGGACCCTTTCCAGATGATGAGTGCGGCGCGACAGGGGACACGGAACCGGCCGGTTGAGGATACTGTACCGGTATCGGCGTTTCCTCGCGCTGCGACGGGCATTGAAACCGGGTGGCATATCGCTGGCAACCATAACGCGGATCGCGTCGGGCAGATAGTGGTTCATCGCGGCGATGATTACGTCCGTCCGATGCGCGCTGCAAGTCGCCAGATCCACCACCTGCCCCAGGGCGTGCGCCCCCGAGTCGGTGCGACTGGCCCCTCTGATCCTGACGGTCTCGCCGGTGAGTTTGGCGAAGGCTTGTTCCAGCTCTCCCTGTATGGTGGCGGCGCCGGCTTGCCACTGGAAGCCGGCGTACTCGGTTCCTTCGTATGCCACCACCAAGGCGATGCGGCGTCCCTTCGTTTCGGCAGTGCGCTGGGATGTCATGCGGCAATTCGAGCGATGGCAATTCCTCTTATACCAGTTCAATAACGGCCATGTATGCGCCGTCGCCCTGCCGCGGACCCAATTTGACGATGCGGGTGTATCCGCCGGGGCGTTCCGCATAGCGGGGGCCGAGTTCGTCAAAGATCTTGGCGACAACCGCCTTGTTGGGCAACTGGCGCAGGGCAGTGCGGCGGTTGTGGAGCGAACCCTTCTTCCCATGGGTGATGAGCTTCTCGGTCATCACGCGGGTCTCTTTGGCCTTGGCCAGAGTGGTGGTGATGCGCTCGTGTCTGATCAAATCCGCCGTCAAGCCACGGAGGAGAGCTTTGCGCTGGTCCTTATACCGGCTGAGTTTGCGGCCGGCGACGCGGTGGGAAGGCATTGCTAATCTCCGTCTTCATCATAATCGAGGTCGTAGTCATCGTCGGATTCGGGGTCGAATACCAGGTTGCCGCCGGACTGGCTGAGATAGCCGTCCCCGAAGTCCCCTTCGGCGGGGTGCGCTGCGGCGACGCCCAGCTCGGCCAGCTTGCCCTGGAGTTCCTCCAGCGATTTCTGGCCGAAATTCCGGATGTTCAAAAGGTCGTCAGCGCTCAAATCCAGGACCTGTCCGACCCGGTCCAGCTTGGCGCGCTTGAGGCAGTTGAGCGTGCGGGAAGAGAGGTCCAGACGCTCAATGGGCATGAGGTACACTTCCGATCCCACGGTAATATTGCTCGTGTCCAGAGGAACATCGGCCGGACGGCTCAACTGGTTGAACATGAAGAAGTGCTGCACCAGGTTGTCCGAGGCCTCCTGGATGGCCGCCAACGGGCTCACCGCTCCATCGGTCCACACCTGTAGGATCAGCCGTTCCCAGTCGGTCTGCTGGCCCACCATCATCCGCTCCACCGAGTATTCCACCTTGCGGACCGGGTTGTAGATGGCATCGACGGGCAGCACGCCTACGGGCAGGCCGGCCATAGTGTCGCCCTGGGCCACCTGCTGGTAGCCCTTGCCCGACTCGACGTTGAACTCAATGGACAAGCCCACGTCCGGATTGTCCAGCGTGGCCAGGTGCAGTTCCGGATTGACGATCTGGTAGTCGCTGGCGGTGGAAATATCGCCGGCGCAGACGCGACCCTCGCCGCGCACGTCCAGGCGCATCTTGCCGGTGCGCTTGGTGAGCGCGTGGATGCGGATACGCTTGACGCTCAGGAGGAGGTCCATAACCTCTTCCTTGACGCCGGGGATCACGGTGTATTCGTGGGGAACCCCATCAATCTTTACCCAGGTCACCGCAGTGCCCTGGATGGAGCTGAGCAGCAGTCGCCGGAGCGGGTTCCCCACTGTGGTGGCGAAACCCCGTTCCAACGGCTCCAGGGCCACGCGGGCGTAGGTATCGTTGTTTTCGATCACCCGGATGGCGGGGGCGGGTATTTCCGGTTCGGGTTCCCGCAGGGGCGGGAGTATCTGAGGATCTAACATTCCGCTGCTTACCTTGAGTAGTACTCGACGATCAGGCGGGAGTTGATAGTCTCGGGCAGTTCATTGTCGGCCGGCATGGAAATCACCTGGCCGGTCATCTGGGTCAGGTCCAGGGTAATCCAGCTGGGTAGTGTCCGCTTGGGCAAGCCGTCGGTGCGGTCGGCGAAGAACTCCCGGCGCTTGGAGGTTTCGGTCCAGGCGATGGTTTGCCCGGGCTTGACCAGGAAAGACGGAATATCGGTCTTGCGCCCGTTGACCGTGAAGTGGCCGTGTTGGACCATCTGGCGGGCCTGCTTGCGGGAGTCGGCAAACCCCAGCAGGTAGATGACGTTGTCCAGCCGCCGCTCCAGCGTGCGCAGCAGGTTGTTCCCGGAGATGCCGGGGGTGTTGAAGGCGTCGTTCATGTACTTGCGGAACTGGCCTTCCATGATGCCGTACATCTGGCGGGCCTTCTGCTTTTCCCGCAGGTGGACGCCGTAATCCGAGACGCGACGCCGGCGGTTGCCGCCGCCTCCCGGCGGCACGTGGCGACGCTCAATGGCGCAGCGCGGCGAGAAGCAGCGGTCGCCCTTCAGGAAGAGTTTCTCTCCGGCGCGACGGCACAGGCGGCAAGAAGGTCCGGTATATCTGCCCATGGTTTTCTGTCCGTTGATGGTGTGAAGGGTTACAGGTTGTCATTCCGAGCGTAGCGAGGAATCTCGTCGCAGCAGCGTCCGCCGGCGGCGGATTGCCAAACTAACGTCACAAACGGAACGGGATTGCCGCGCTGCGCTCGCAATGACATTTTCGTACCGGGTCGGCTGGTTACACCCGCCGGCGTTTCGGCGGGCGCACGCCGTTGTGGGGGATGGGCGTAACGTCGCGGATGCTGTTGACGTTGAGGCCGGCGGCCTGGAGCGCCCGGATGGCGGGTTCGCGCCCTGAGCCGGGGCCCTTGATGTACACGTCGATGTTGCGCATGCCCATGTCCACGCCCCGTCGGGCAACCTGTTCGGCGGCCCGTTGCGCGGCGAAAGCGGTGCCCTTGCGGGAGCCGCGAAAGCCGGCCGTGCCGGAACTGCCGGAGGCCACCACGTTGCCGTCCGGGTCGGTCAGGCTGACCAGGGTGTTGTTGAAGGTCGAGTAGATGTAGGCGCGGCCCTGGGGTATGGACCGGCGCTCACGGCGACGGGTACGTGGTCGGGGCATTGGTGACTACCTCTCTTGCTTACTTCTTCCCGCCGGTGCGGCGGCCCCGGCCGGCAACGGTGCGCCGGGCGCCCTTGCGAGAGCGGGCGTTGGTTCGGGTACGCTGGCCATGCACGGGCAGGTTGCGCCGGTGTCGAAGGCCGCGATAGCTGCCGATGTCGATCAGCCGACGGATGTTCTCGTTGTTCTCGCGCCGCAGGTCTCCCTCGGTAAGGTAATCCTGGTCAACGATGACGCGGATGCGGTCAACTTCCGTCTCCGAAAGCTCGTTCATCCGTGGCGGCATATCCATGTCCAGATTGGCCTTGCCGACGATTTCCAGGGCTTTGGCGGGGCCAATTCCGTAAATGCTGCGCAAGGCGATGTGCGCTCGCTTGCGGTCGGGGACGTCAACTCCGGCGATACGAACCATGGTAATTGCTCCTGAAATTCCTTCTCGTCAGCCCAACTTCTTCCCGTCATTCCGGCGAAAGCCGGAATCCAGGGACTGCCAGGCGCCTGATTCTTGACCGTAGTTTTACATTCCAGCGTTGGATTCCCGCTCCCGCGGGAATGACGGTGAAATAAGAACTCGGTCTAGCCCTGGCGCTGGGCGTGCTTGCTGTTGACGCAGATGATGCGGACCACGCCCTTGCGCCGGATGACCCGGCAGCGGTCACAGCGTGGCTTTACGGATGCTGACACTTTCATCGGGATTCTCCGTAGCCTTCGCTACTTGAAGCGATAGGTGATCCGCCCGCGACTCAGGTCGTAGGGGGACAACTCGACCAGGACGCGGTCGCCGGGAAGCACCCGGATGAAGTGCATCCGGATCTTGCCCGAGATATGGGCCAACACCTGGTGGTCGTTGGGCAGTTCCACCCGGAACATCCCGTTGGGGAGAGCTTCAGTTACCTGAGCCTCAACTTCTATCGCTTCTTTTTTAGCCATAAGTCAGCCTGCTTTAGGCGTGCCTTCCCCGGCGACGGGCGCCGGTGGGCACGAACCTCGTCAGTCGTGTGCGGTAAGTATTTTCGGACCATCTTTGGTGATGGCCAGGGTGTGCTCAAAGTGGGCGGAAAGCGCGCCGTCAGCGGTCACCACCGTCCAGTCGTCGTCCAGGATTTCCGTGGCCTCGGCGCCCAGGTTCAGCATGGGTTCGATACAGATGCACATGCCGGGCCGGAGCAGGACGCCTTTGCCCGGTTCGCCGTAGTTGGGAACCTGGGGGTCCTCATGCAGATAGCGTCCCACGCCGTGGCCGACAAACTGGCGCACCACGCCGTATCCCCGAGCGATGGCGTAACTTTCCACCGCCGCGCCGATGTCTCCGATGCGGTTGCCCGGCTGGGCGGCGGCGATGCCGGCGTACAGGCTCGCGTTAGTGTCGTCCATCAACCGCTGGGCTTCCTCGCTCACCTTGCCTACCGCCACCGAGATGGCGGCGTCGCCGATGAAACCATCAATGGTCGCTCCGCAGTCCATCTTGATGATGTCGCCCTCTTTGAGAACGCGCTTGCCGGGGATGCCGTGAACGATCTCCTCGTTCACTGACGCGCAGATGGCCGCCGGGAACCCCTGGTAGCCGAGGAAGGTGGGCACCGCGCCCATGCTGCGGATGTTCTTGTCGGCAATGCGGTTGAGATCGCCGGTGGTCATGCCGGGCTCAACCGACCTCTTGAGCAGGGTAAGCGTAGCGCCGACAATGGCGCCGGCTTTCTCCATCGCCTCCATCTCACGACGGGACTTGATAGTGACCCCGCCAGTGTAGGCGGAGGGAGAGTTGGAGGCTGTTTTTCGCTTGGGAGTACGTTCCACCATTCTTATTATACCTCAACGCAGAGATTTTTGAAACGTCATTTCCCTCCGTTGACGCTCAGGGCCCGCAGCACTGCTGCGTTGACCGCTTCAATTACGCCTTCACCGGCGACGTCAGCCAGCAGGCCGCGTTCCCGGTAGAAGTCCAGCACCGGGGCCGTTTCCTGGTGATACACCGCAAGACGGTTGGAAACCGCCTCCGGAGTGTCGTCATCCCGCTGGTAGATATCGCCGCCGTCGGAACAGTCTGGGCACCGCTCGGGCGGGGCGCCGGTGGCCGTGTCGCGGGTGTAGGGCCGCTGGCAGTCGCGGCAGATGTAGCGGTTGCTGAGACGGCGGACCAGCTCGTCGTCGGCAACCTGGATGTGGATTACGTGGTCAATGCCCTGGCCCCGCTCCAGCAATGCCGTTTCCAGGGCTTGCGCCTGGTTGGTGTTGCGGGGGAAACCGTCCAGCATGAACCCGTCGCCTTCCCCAATCTGATCGATCCGATCAATCACCATGCCGATGGTCACTTCGTCGGGAACCAGCGCGCCCCGGTTCATGTAGCCTCGGGCCAGTTCGCCCAGCTCGGTCCCGTTGGACAGGTGGTGCCGGAACAGGTCCCCCGAAGCGACGTGCTCTATGCCCAACCTTTCCCGGAGCAGCTGGGCCTGCGTGCCCTTGCCGGCTCCGGGCGGGCCGAAAAGCACCAGTCTGAGGCCGGCGGATTTTTGACCGGAGACAGCGGTCATCGTAAGAATCCCTCGTAGTTGCGCATCATCAGCTGCGCTTCCAGCTGTCGCAGGGTGTCCAGACCCACGCCCACCATGATAAGCAGGCTGGTGCTGCTGAGGGCGATGGCCTCCACGTTGGTGACCAGCGACGCCAGGTACGGCACGATGGAAATGAACCCCAGGAACAGGGCGCCGCCCATGGTGAGGCGAATAATGACCCGGTTCAGATAATCCTGGGTGGGCCGCCCCGGCCGGATGCCCAGCACGAAACCGCCGTTGCGTTGCAGGTTTTCGGCGATGTTCTGCTGCTGGAACACCACCAGCGTGTAGAAGAAGGTGAACGCCACCACCAGGAAGAAGGCCAGCACCCAGTAGATGGGGCCGCTGGGGCTGAGGGCCACCTGCATATTGCCCGCCAGGTTGCCGACGAAACCGCCGGCGGTGCTGAGGTACTGCGCCACCGTGCCGGGCATGATGACGATGGAGAAGGCGAAGATCAGCGGAATCATGCCGGCGGAGTTAATGCGCAGGGGGATGTACGTTGAACCCGATTGCCGGTACATCTGCCCGCCGCGGAAGATGCTGCGCCCGTACTGAACCGGAATGCGCCGGTGGGCCTCGTTGAAGACCACGATCAGAGCGATGATGAGCAGCCCGATCAGCGCGAAGAAGAACACGCCGATGATGTTGTCCCGGTCCAGGAAGCTGGTGGCCAGCAGGCCGGGGAAACCGACGACGATGCCGGCGAAGATGATCAGCGAGATGCCGTTGCCGATGCCCCGCTCCGTGATCAGCTCGCCCAGCCAAACCAGGAACATGGTTCCGGCGGTTAGGGAGAAGATCATGGCCATGGTCGGCAACAGCGCGTCGCCGGTGAAGCCCACGTTGGTCAGCACGTTGGCCTGCTGCAACAACACCAACTGGGCGAAGGCTTGCGCGATGGCGATGGGCACCGTCCCCCAGTGGGTGATGCGGTTCATCTTGATGCGGCCGGCCTCGCCCTCCCGCGAGAGGTTCTGCAATTGGGGTATCACCGGCGTCAGCAGCTGCATGATGATGGACGCGGTGATGTAGGGAAACACGCCCAGGGCCACGATGCTCATGCGGCTCAAAGCGCCGCCGGAGAAGAGATCGAGGAAGCCCAGCAACTGGTTGTTCTGGAACAATTGCTCCAGGTTGGCCAGGTCCAGGCCGGGTATGGGTATGTGCGCCACCAGCCGGTAGAGAGCCAGCATCCCCAGGGTGAACAGGATCTTGGCCCGCAGGTCGGGCAGACTGAACGCGTCGATGGCCGCCTGCATCAGGCGCGGCCATCGACCGCCTCCCTGTACCTCTGACTGGATCATGGTTCGTCGAGCCTCAATTCCATCGACCGGATGCGGCGGCTACAGTTCTTCTACCGATCCGCCGGCTGCTTCGATCTTGGCCCGGGCGGAAGCGGTGAATTTGTGCGCCGCCACGGTCAGCGGACGGTCCAGTTCGCCGTCGCCCACCACCTTGACCGGCCGGCGCGTGCGCCGGATGACGCCCAGGCGATGCAGCATTTCGGGCGTAACCCGGGTGTTGGCTGCAAAGCGTTCCTGAAGCGTTTCCAGGTCCACCAGCGCGTAGTGGGTCTTGTAGCGGTTGTTGAAACCCCGCTTCATGGGGAGACCTTTGATCAGCGGCATCTGGCCGCCTTCAAACCCGGGACGCACCCCCGGACCGGAGCGGGACTTCTGACCCTTCAAGCCCCGCCCGGCGTAACTGCCGCCGCCGGCGGCGTCGCCGCGGCCCACGCGCTTGCGCGCTCGCCGCGCGCCCTTGGGCGGGGATACTTCGTGCTCCATCATGGCTGTTCGTGTCTCCGTGTATTGCGTCAAGGATTTGGCAATGGCTATTCGACGGGTTCCACCACCACCAAATGCCGCACCTTGTTGACCATCCCCATTATCGTGGGGCTGTCCTCGTGGATGACCGAGTGGTTCAACCGTTTCAGACCCAAGGATTCAACAATGCGCCGCTGATTGGACGGACGCCCGATGCAGCTTTTCTTCCAGGTGATTTTGATCTGCGCCATTTTGATTCGTTCCTGCAATCAGCTAGCTGAGCGCGTGGAGTGGTTATTCCGTGTCGCCGGCTGCTGCTTCGGCGCCGGCGTCGGTGGCTTCGGTTGGCTCGGCATCGCCGGCGGGCGCTTCCGCCTCGGCCACCGGTTCCGCCTCGGCCACCGGTTCCGCTTCCGCCGCGGGAGCGTCAACCTCCTCAGCAGCCGGAGCGTCGTCGGGAGCGACGGCGGCCGGTTCCGCAACCGTTTCGGCAGCGGCTTCGGGCGCCGGTTCAGCGGTTTCGGCCGGCGGCGCTGCGGTCGCGGTCACAGCTTCCGCTTCAGGAGCCGTTGCCGATGCTCCGTTTGCGCCCGGCGAAGTTAGGCCCAGGCGAGCGGCGCGTTCCGTCTCCGGATCCCGCAGCTGGCTCAGGGCTTCCATGGTGGCCTGCACGATGTTGATGGGGTTGCGGGAACCCAGGGATTTCCCCACCACGTCCTGAACGCCGCCCAATTCCAGCATGGCCCGCATTGCGCCGGCGGCAATCACGCCGGTGCCCAGCGGAGCCGGCTTGATAATGACGATGGACGCGCCCTTGCGCACCGAGATTTCATGGGGGATGGTGCTGCCCTTGATGGGAATCTGGATAGTGCCGCGCCGGGCCACGGCGGTTCCTTTGCGGACCGCGTCGGGGATCGCCAGCGCCTTGCCCATGCCGGCGCCCACGCGACCCTGACCGTCGCCCACCACGACCAGCGCGTTGAAACGCAGCCGGCGGCCGCCCTTGACGACCTTGGCAATGCGGCGGGTGTGGACCACCCGTTCGTTCATGCCGCCGCTGTCGTCTTCGCGTTGGCGCTGTTCCCGGTCGCGGCCGCGACCGCCGCGTCCTCCGCGACGCTCGCCGCCGCCTTCACCACCGCCCCGGTTGCCCGGGCCACCGCCTCGATTGCCTGGGCCGCCTCTTGGCCCTCTGCGGGATGCGGGAGATACCATCAGAAAACAAGCCCTCCTTCGCGGGCGGCGTCGGCCAGGGCCTTGACCCGGCCGTGGAAACGGTAACCGCCCCGGTCAAACACCACCGAGGTTACGCCGGCGGCAATGGCCCTTTCGGCCACCAGCTTGCCGACCGCAACCGACGCTGACGTTTTTGGCGCGGCATCGTCGCCGCCGATTTCGTGGCTGGAGGCATAGGCCAGGGTATGGCCGCGAGCGTCGTCGATCACCTGGGCATAGATGCTCTTCAGGCTGCGAAAGACGCACAGGCGCGGCCTCTGGGCGGTGCCTATCACCTTGTTGCGAACCCGGCGGTGCCGGACGACGCGCAATTTTCGGGAGTCTTTATCGCGTGGCATGTAAGTTTGCTCTCAAATTGACCTTTGTCATTGCGAGGTAAGTTTGCTCTCAAATTGGCCTTTGTCATTGCGAGGAGCGCAGCGACGCGGCAATCTCGTTGCGGCAACGCGGCGGTTTCCCAACCGGGATTGCTGCGCTACGCTCGCAATGACAGGTTTCGCAACTCTCTTGCTGTTCTAAACGGCCCGCCGCGCCGCGGCTTTGCCGGGTTTGAGACGGAGCACTTCGCCCTGGTAGCGGATGCCCTTCTCTTTGTAACGATTCGGGGGACGGACTTTGCGGACCTTGGCCGCCAGCTCACCGACCTTCTGTTTGTCCACGCCGCTGATGTGGACCCGGTTGTTGCCCTCAACCTGCATGGTCAGCCCTTCTTGCGGAAACACGTCCACCGTGTGGCTGTAACCGACGCTGAGGGTAATGCCTTCCCCGTTTTGCTGCACGCGATAGCCCACGCCCATGAGCTCCAGGGTCCGGTTGTAACCTTCGGTTACCCCGATGATGGCATTTGCGATCAGCGAGCGGGTCAGGCCATGCAGGGAATGGTGGAACTTGCGCTCGGTCAGGCGCTCCACGACCACCTGGCCGTCTGCGACCGTCACGTTGACTTCGGGATGATACTTCTGCGTAACCTGTCCCCGCGGCCCCGTCACTATGACGCCGCCGTAGATGACCTCCACCTGCACGCCGTCCGGAATCGGGATCGGCTGCCGACCGATGCGGGACAACGGCCGCTCGGGGGGCGGAATCCGCTGGGCCACGCCCTCGCTTGTCATTGCTTCGTTACCAGACATAACAGACCAACTCTCCTCCGATACCCTTGCGCCAGGCTTCGTAGCCGGTCATCATCCCCTGGGATGTGGAGACGATGGCGATTCCCAGACCGCCGTACACCCGGGGTATTTCGCCTTTGCCGACGTGCACCCGCAGGCCGGGCTTGCTGATGCGCTTAAGCCCGCGAATGGCGTTCTGATCGTCGTCGCGATACTTCAGGTGTACCCGCATGGTGGGGAACTTCTGGTTCCGCGCCAGGTCCCAATCCCGGATGTAGCCCTGGTCCTTCAGAATGTCGGCGATGGCGGTTTTCAACTTGGACTGCGGCACCAGCGCCGTCTGGTGCCGGGCCTGGATGGCGTTGCGAATGCGGGTCAGCATATCGGCAACCGGGTCGTTAACGGGCATTGCGACGTCGCTCCTTGTTACCTGATGATGTCATTCCGAGCGAAGCGAGGAATCTCGTCCACACGCACGGCAGATTCACAAACTCGCCTTGCGGACGCCGGGCAGGAATCCCTCCAGCGCCATCTCGCGGAAGGAAATACGAGACAGCCCGAAGTGTCGGATGTAGCCCCGGGGCCGTCCGGTGGCGCCGTCCCGGTTGCGGATGCGGTTGGGATTAGCGTCGTGGGGCAGCAGGGCCAGTTTTTGGCGAGCCTCAAAGCGCTGACGCGGGGTGCTGGTCATGTCCCGCGCCTCCGCCAGCAGGGCGGCGCGCTGGGCGGCGTACTGGGCGACCGTGCGCTTGCGCCGCTCGTTTTTGGCGATGGAGGATTTCTTGGCCAAGATTCCTTTCTCCCTTACTTCCCGTCATTCCAGGCTTCATTTTTCGTCATCCCAGGCTTTATTTTTCGTCATTCCGGCGAAAGCCGGAATCCAGAATTTTCACTTGATGCGCCTACTGCCGGATGAACGGCATATCGAAGTGCTCCAGCAACCGGGTCGCCTCGGCATCGTTGCGGGCGTTGGTGGTGATGGTGACCTGGAGTCCTCGCAGCCGGTCGATGCTGTTGTAGTCAATCTCCGGGAACACGATCTGCTCCCGCAGACCCAGCGAATAGTTGCCGCGCCCGTCGAACCCGTTGCGGGAGATCCCCCGAAAGTCGCGGATACGCGGTAGCGCAGTGTAGATCAAACGCTCCAGAAAGTAATACATCCGGTCGCCACGCAGGGTCACGGTAGTTCCGATGGGGTTGCCCTGGCGCACCTTGAAACCGGCGATGGAGCGCCGGGCCCGGGTGATGACCGGCTTCTGCCCCGATATGGTGGTCAGGTCTCGCACGGCGCTTTCCATCGCCCGCCCATTGGTCAGGGCTTCGCCCAGGCCGATGTTCAGGCTGATCTTGGAGACCCGGGGAACCTGCATCGGGCTGGAGTATTCGAACTCCTGCATCATTGCCGGGATGATTTCCTCGCGGAACTTGACCTTGAAGGCCGGCGGCGGCAGCTCGTTGGGTTGGGCGCCGTTGCTCTCGGCCTCTTCCTGCCGTCGCCGCTGGCGGCGGCCTTCGCCCTGGTTGGTTCGTTCCTGCTGGTCAGTAGCCATGATGCTCACTCGCCCGCGCTACTCGTCCCGGTTACGGAACTGGCTGGCGGGTTCGGTGTAGTTGCTCTGGATGAGCTTCACGTTGGAGATGTGGATGGACGCTTCCTGCTGAACGCGCCCGCCCTGTCGGATGCCGGGCCGGGGCTTGTAGTGCTTGGTGACGACGTTCACGCCCTCGACGAACACCCGGTTCTTTTCCGGAACCACGCCCAGCACACGCCCCGTCCTGCCCTTGTCCTTGCCGGCGATGACGAGGACGTCGTCGCCCCGGCGGATCTTGGTCTTCGCCATCACACCACCTCCGGGGCCAGGGACACGATGCGCATAAAGCCCTTGTCGCGCAGTTCCCGCGCCACCGGGCCGAAGATGCGGGTGCCCCGGGGCAGCTGGTTGTCGTTGATGAGCACGGCGGCGTTGTCGTCAAACTTGATGTAGGTGCCGTCGGGGCGCAGCAAGGGCGCCGCCTGCCGGACCACCACCGCTTTGACCACCGTTCCTTTCCGCACCGGCGAATTGGGAATCGCCTCTCGCACCGTGCAGACTACGATGTCGCCCACCGACGCGTACTTGCGACGGCTGGAACCCGGTATGTTGATGAGTCGGATGCGCCGAGCGCCGCTGTTGTCGGCCACGTGCAGCCTGGTGTAACTCTGAATCATCTACGCATCCTCGTCATCATTGGTATAGGCAAGGTCAAGGTCATCCGCCGCCTCCGGGCTGATGTAGTCGGACTCCCCGGCAATGGGTTCGATCACCGCGTCGCCTTCCAGGTCAATGGCCCGCACCTCGGCGACTTCCCGCCGCGCCAGGACTTCCAGCAATCTCCAGTGCTTGGTGCGGGAGATGGGCCGGGTTTCCTGGATGCGCACGGTGTCGCCAATCCGGCACATCTGGTTGGGGTCATGGACGTAGAAGCGGGTCACCCGGCGCATCTGCTTGCGGTAGATGCGGTGGCGCTGCTTCCACACCAATTCCACCACGGCGGTTTTGTCCATCCGGGTGCTCACCACCGAGCCGACCCGAACTTTTCGCATTGCTTTGGCCATTGCCTGGTATCCTTTCCGAACTTCCTTTCACCGTCATTCCGGCTTTCTTCACCGTCATTCCGGCGAAAGCCGGAATCTATAAACCCATTAGCCTTCCGCGTTATTCCAACTCCCGCTCCCGCAGGCAGGTCAGCATCCGGGCGATGTCCTTGCGGGTCTTGCGGGGCTGGTTGGTGTCCGTGAGTTGGTTGGTGGCGTCCCGAAAGCGCAGGTTCATCAGCTCCTTGCGGGATTTCTCCAACTCCTCCAGGATCTGATCGTCGGTCAGCGCGCGGATTTCGTACATCTCCATGACGGGCTAGCCTCCGGCGGTGCCGGTGAGCAGGGAGTTAACCCGGTCCCGGTACACCACCTTGGTGGGAATGGGCAGCTTGTGGGCGGCGCGTTCCAGGGCTTCTTCAGCCTGGTGGATCGGCACTCCGCCGACCTCGAACATGATGCGGCCCGGCTTGACCACGGCCACCCAGTGGTCGTTGGCCGCCTTGCCGCCGCCCATGCGGACTTCCGCCGGCTTCTTGGATACCGGCTTGTCGGGGAAAATGCGGATCCAGGTGCGTCCGCCCCGTTGCAGGTGGCGGGAGATGGCGATACGGGCCGACTCGATCTGTCGGGCCGTGATCCACTCCGGGCTCATTGCCTTCAGGCCAATCTCGCCGAACTCCACCGTGTTTCCGGTGGTGGCGTTTCCCCGACGCTTGCCCCGACCCATCTTCCGGTATTTCGTCCTCTTGGGCTGCAACATGATGATAATCTCCGTTAGATGTCCAATTCCGCCACTGCCATATCGGCTTCGGCATCCTGGCTGGTGACGCGGAACTCAATGCTTTCCAGCTCGCCGTCCTCTTCCGCCGCCGACGGCATGATCTGGCCCTTGTAGATCCAGACCTTGATGCCGATACGGCCCATGGCGGTGTGCGCCTCGGCCAGGGCGTAGTCAATGTCGGCCCGCAGGGTATGCAGGGGAACCTGCCCCATCATCAGCTTTTCGGTGCGGGCGATTTCGGCGCCTGAGATGCGTCCCTTGGTGATGATCTTGATGCCTTCCGCGCCGGCCTGCATGGTGCGCAGGGCAGCCTGCCGCATGGCGCGGCGATAGGCGACGCGGCGGCTCAGCTGGTCGGCAATGTTGCGACCCACCAGGTAAGGATCCATTTCGGGTTGATCGATCTCGATGATGTTGAGCCGGAGCAGACCGCTGTTCATGGTCTCCAGACGGGAGCGCAGGCCCTTAACCCGGTCACCGTCCCGGCCGATGAGGATGCCGGGGCGGGCCGAGTGGATGTTGACGATGGTTTCCTGGGCCGTGCGGTCAATCTCGATCTTGGCGATGCCGGCGTCGGAGAAAGCGCGGTATTCATCATGGATGGCCCGGCGCAGGGAGAGGTCCTGCTGCACGCCGTTCCGGTATTGCGACCCGTTGTTGGCGTACCAGTGGGTTTTCCAGTCCTTGATGATGCCCAGCCGGAAGCCGAAGGGGTGGGTTTTGTGTCCCATGGACTAGACCTCCTCTACTTCGTCCACTTCGATGATGATGTGGCTGGAGCGGCGGGTAACCCGGCCAATCCGGCCCCTGGCGCGCGCCCGGAAGCGTTTCAGCGGGGTCGCCTGGTCTGCGGAGATGCGCGTGATGCGCAGGTCGTTGCGGTTCATGAACTCGTTGTTTTCGGCGTTGGAGGCCGCCGACTGCACCACCTTGGCCACCGAGCGGGCCCAGGGCGACGTCATCAGACTGAGGTGATCCAGGGCGTCGTTCACCATCATGCCACGCACCGCGTCCATGATGGGCTTGAGCCGCTTGGGAGAGGCCCCCACCCCTTTGGCCTTTGCTCGTACTGCTGGCATGGCGTCACCTCGACCGGCTGGAGCGTTCCGACCGGGCCACGTGGCCCCGGTAGGTGCGCGTCGGCGCGAACTCGCCCAGGCGATGGCCCACCATATTCTCGGTGATGAACACCGGAACGTGACGCCGTCCGTCGTGAACCCCGAAGTTCAGCCCGACCATTTCAGGCATGATCATCGAGTCCCGCGACCAGGTGCGGATCACGGTGGCCTCGCCGGATTCGCGAACCCGGTTGACCTTCTTGAGCAGCTTGGGGTGGACGTAGGGTCCCTTCTTTACTGATCTTGACATGGTGACAACGACTGCCTGCCGTACCCCAGCGGGTACGTATTGGGTTAACCAGCCTAACGCCGCGAGCGTCGTCCGCGGATGATGAAACGGCTGGAGGTCTTCTTCTTGTTGCGGGTCTTGTGGCCCAGGGTCGGCTTGCCCCAGGGCGACTTGGGGCCGGGCATCCCGATGGGGGAGCGTCCCTCGCCGCCGCCGTGGGGGTGATCCACCGGGTTCTTGGCGACGCCGCGGACGTGAGGACGGCGGCCCAGGTGTCGCTTGGCGCCGGCCTTGCCCAGGCTCTCGTTCTTGTGGTCCGGATTGGACAGCTGGCCGATGCTGGCCCGGCAGTTCAGCAGGATGCGGCGCATCTCCCCGGACGGCAGGCGGATCAGCACGTAGTCGCCTTCCCGGGACAGCACTTGCGCTCCCGTGCCGGCGCCACGCACCAGTTGGCCCCCCCGTCCGGGCGTAAGTTCCAGGTTGTGCACCACGGTTCCGGTGGGGATGTTGCGCAGAGGCAGCGTGTTGCCGGGGCTGATTTCCGCCCTGGGGCCGGATTCCACCCGGGCGCCCACCGACAGGTTCACCGGCGCGAGGATGTAGGACTTCTCGCCGTCGGCGTAGTGGATCAGCGCGATGCGCGTAGTGCGGTTGGGATCGTACTCAATGGACTTGACGGTGGCCGGCACGCCGTCCTTCTTCCGCTTGAAGTCAATGCGCCGGTACATCCGTCGCGGGCCGCCGCCGCGATGGTAGGCGGTGATGCGACCCCGGTTGTTTCGTCCCCCGCGCTTTTGCAGGGGTTCCAGCAGCGACTTCTCCGGCTTTTTGGTGGTGATCTCCTCAAAGGAGGGCCGCACCGCGTTCCGTGTGCCGGGGGTTATGGGTCGCAAGTTCTTCAGAGGCATGATGTTGGCTCTCGCTTACTCCCTCTTCCCTGGTGGGAGAGGGCTGGGGTGAGGGGGCATCCCCTTACAGGCCCTCGATCAGGTTGATGCGGTCTCCCGGTTGCAACGTCACCACGGCCTTCTTGACGTCCGGCCGTTTCTTGAACCGGGGGCCATACCGCTTGCGCTTGCCCCGGTTGACGGTGATGTTCACGCTGAGCACCTTCACGTTGAAGTTCTCTTCAACGGCCTGCTTCACCAGGGTCTTGTTGGCCCTGGGCGCTACCTCGAAGGTGTACTGCCCGTCCTCCTGGAGAAGGGTGCTTTTTTCGGTGATGGTGGGGCGCAGCAGCACGTCGCTGATGTTCATTATTCCGCCTCCTCGCTGGCCGCCCGGCGGGCGCGGTATCTAGGCGCCGTGCAGAGCGCGGCGATGCGCTGGATGGCGTCGGAGGTAATCAGGATTGTCTGCCGCTTGAGCACGTCGTTGGCGTTCACCAGATCCGAAGGCAGCGTCCAGACCTGTTTCAGGTTGCCGCCGGCCCGGGCCACGTTCTGCTGGGCCTCGGCGGTAACCACCAGCACCGAGCCGGCGATGTTCAGGTTTTCCAGCGCCTGCTTCATCGACTTGGTGCGTCCGTCCAGCCCGTCCAGCGTGTCAACGCAGATGAGCCGGTCGTTGCGGATCTTCTCGGACAGCACGCACTGCAAAGCCTTGCGACGCATGGCGCGAGGCAAGGCTTTACGATAGTCGCGGGGTTTGGGGCCGAAGGCAATGCCGCCGTGTCGCCATTGTGGGGAGCGTATGCTGCCCTGGCGGGCCCGGCCGGTATGCTTCTGGATCCACGGCTTGCGTCCGCCGCCCGACACTTCGGCGCGGGTGCGCGTCGAATGCGTCCCCTGCCGCTGGTTGAGCTGGTAAATCACCATGGCCTGGTGAACCAGCGTCGGGTTCATGGGCACGTCAAAGATGCCGTCGTCAATCTCAACGGCGCCAACGGCGTTGCCCTGGGTGTTCAGTACGGGGAGTTCCATTTTCGGAATGTTTCCTTGCCGATAACTGTCATTGCGACCCCGTACTTGATACGGGGGTGGCAATCTCGTGCCCTACGCCTGCGCCCTGCTCTTTCCCGTCTTGCGAATGGTCACCGGGCTGTTGGGCGCGCCGGGCACGCCGCCCTTGACCATCAGCAGGTTTCGTTCAGGGTCAACGCGCACTACTTCCAAACCCTTGGTCGTCACCCGGCGGTTGCCCATGTGTCCGGACATTTTCAGGCCCTTGAACACCTTGCCGGGCGTGGTGCCCCCGCCGATGGAGCCGGGCGCCCGCTGCCGGTCGCTCTGGCCGTGGGTCCGGGGGCCGCCGCCGAAGCCGTGGCGTTTCATGGTGCCGGCAAAACCGCGTCCCTTGGACTTGCCGATCACGTCCACGATTTCGCCCGGTTCAAAGATGTCCACCGACACCGTTTGACCAACTTCGTACTCGCCCACGTCGTCGGCGCGGACTTCCTGCAAGCGCCGTCCAATCTGGCTGCCCCGCAGGTGGCCGGCCTCGGGCCGGTTGGGCTTGCGCACCCGGCCAAATCCCAGCTGTACCGATTCGTAACCGTCTCTCTCCACGGTCCGGATCTGAGTCACGGCGCAGGGGCCGGCCTCAATAACGGTTACGGGCACGACCTGTCCGGCGTCGTTGAACACCTGGGTCATGCCGATTTTCTTGCCGAGAAACGCCTTGAGCATTTTGTTTGCCTATTCGCCAGATAAAACGGCGGCGGTGGCTTTGGGGCCTGCCGCCAACCGGAACTGCAATTTTACGACGGGGCTACTATTGTTTCAAGCCCAATTTAGAGCTTGATGGAAATGTCAACTCCTGCCGGCATATTGAGGCGGGTCAGCGCGTCAATAGTCTTGCTGGTGGGTTCCATTATGTCCAGCAGCCGCTTGTGGGTGCGGATTTCAAAGTGCTCCCGGGAGTCCTTATCGACGTGAGGGCCGCGAATGACGCAGAAGCGCCGGATCTGCGTGGGCAGAGGCACCGGGCCGGCGACCCGCGCCCCGGTGAGTTCGGCCGTTTCCACAATCTGCGCGCTGGACTGGTCCAGCATCTTGTGGTCAAACGCCTTCAGGATAATCCGCATCTGTTGCCTTGCGACCATAATGCTATCCGATAAAGCTCCTGTTTTCGTGTGGCGTTCTGCTGAACGCCGCCGCTACCTGATGTTGGCGATACTCCGGACGATGCTCTCCGGCGCCGGCTCGTAGTGTCGGAACTCCATGGTGTAGGAGGCCCGTCCCCGGGTTAGAGACCGCAGCGCCGTGGTGTAAGCGAAAGTCTCTCCCAGGGGGATCATTACGCTCACCGTCTGGAGGTCTTCCAGACCCTCGATGCTTCGCACCTGGGCGCGACGTCCGCCCAGATCGCTGAGCACCTCGCTGAGAAATTCGCCCGGGGTCACGATCTCCATCGCGAAGATGGGTTCCTGCAACACCGGAGCGGCCCGGCGGGTTCCGTCCCGTATCGCCATCATGGCGGCGGATCGGAACGCCATTTCCGACGAGTCTACCGTATGGTAGCTGCCGTCCACCAGAGTAACCTTCAAGTCCACCAGAGGATACCCGGCCAACGGGCCGTTGTCCAGAGCCGTCCGCACGCCGGCCTGCACTGCCGGTATGTACTGGCGCGGTATGACGCCGCCGGCGATACCGTCAACGAACTCGACGCCGGCGCCCCGTTCCTGGGGTTCCAGCTCCAGCCACACGTGTCCGTACTGGCCGTGGCCGCCGGTCTGGCGGACGAACCGGCCTTCGATACGCACCGGCTTGGTGATAGCCTCGCGGTAGGCGACGCGGGGCTGGCCCACCCGGGCCTCCACGTCGAACTCCCGCCGCATCCGGTCCACCAGGACCTCCAGGTGCAACTCGCCCATGCCGGAGATGACCGTCTGCCCCGTTTCGTCGTTGTAACGGACGACGAAGGTGGGGTCTTCCTCGGAGAGCTTGCGCATGGCCTCGCCCAGCTTGTCCTGGTCAGCGCGGGTGGCCGGTTCGATGGCCACGGACACCACCGGCTCCGGGAAGTGCGGGGGTTCCAGGATGATGGCCTTGTGGTCGGTGCAGATGGTGTCGCCGGTGAAGGTGTCCTTCAGGCCAACGGCGGCGCAGATGTTGCCGGCAGTGATGTCGGGCAGTTCCTCCCGGTGATTGGCGTGCATCCGCAACAGCCGGCCCATGCGTTCCCGGTTGCCCCGGGTCACGTTTCGTACCGCGGCTCCCGATTCCACCTTGCCCGAGTAGATGCGGAGGAACACCAGCCGCCCCACGTAGGGATCCACCACCACCTTGAAGGCCAGGGCGGACAGCGGCTCGCTTTCCAACGGCTCCCGGATTTCCACGTCATCGGTGCCCGGCACGGTGCCTTCGACGGCGGGAACGTCCAGGGGTGACGGCAAATAACCGATGATGGCGTCCAGCAGGGGGTCGATACCCTTGCCGCGCATGGCGCTGCCGCACAGCACCGGAACCAGTTGCCGGTTGATGGTGGCGTTGCGCAAGGCCGAGCGCAGGTCGTCGGCGCAAATGTCCTCGCCTTCCAGATACTTGATGAGCAGGTCCTCGTCGGTTTCGACAATCTTCTCGATCATTTCCTGCCGGTAGTCCTGGTAGGCTTGTTCGTACTCGGCCGGCACCGGAATGAGTTCCGGCGGATCGGCCACGTCATCCCGACCGTCGGAATACATAACGGCCTGGCCTTCAATCAGATCGACCACGCCGCGAAATTCGTCTTCTGCCCCAATCGGCACCTGTACCGGTACGGGGTTGCCTTTCAGCCGGCGTCGTATGGACTCGATAGTCCGCTCGTAGGACGCCCCCACCCGGTCCATCTTGTTGACGAAGCAGATGCGCGGCACGTTGTAAGTATCGGCCTGCCGCCACACCGTTTCCGATTGGGGCTGCACGCCGGCCACGGCGTCCAGGACTACGATGCCGCCGTCCAGCACCCGCAGGCTGCGTTCCACTTCGGCGGTGAAGTCCACGTGGCCCGGCGTGTCGATGATGTTGACCTGATAGTCGCGCCAGTAGGCCGTGGTGGCGGCGGCGGTGATGGTGATGCCGCGCTCCTTTTCCTGGGGCATCCAGTCCATGGCCGTGGTGCCCTCGTCCACGCCGCCGACCTTGCGGATACGCCCGGTGAGGTAGAGAACCCGTTCGGTCACCGTGGTCTTGCCGGCGTCGATGTGGGCAATGAAACCGATGTTGCGGATCTGCTGGGCGGGAGTTTGTACGGCGGTCATACCTGTACCTGGGGCGTATTTTGAGGGGGTAAGCGAGACATAGGTAGGGGCGAATGATTATTCGCCCCGGCGACGGTTAACGAGTTTAGCGGCGGTAATGTACGAAGGCGCGGTTGGCCTCCGCCATGCGGTGCAGCTCATCCTTGCGGCGCACGGCGGAGCCTTCGCCCCGGGCGGCGTCCATGAATTCGTTGGCCAGGCCGCGCGCCATCCGCATACCGTTGCGGGCGCGGGCGCCGCGGATTATCCAGCGCATGGCCAACGCCTCGCTGCGAGTGGTGCGGAGCTCCACGGGCACCTGGTAAGTTGCGCCGCCCACGCGACGGGGCCGCACCTCCACCAGGGGCGTGGCGTTGCGCAACGCCGTGGAGAAAATGCCCAGGGGATCCTGGTTGGAGTCCTGGCGCACCAGTTCCAGCGCGTCGTACACGACCCGTTGCGCGGTGGACTTCTTGCCCTTAATCATGACCCGGTTGATGAACTTGGCCAGTTCCAGGTTGTTGTAGCGCGGGTCGGGCTTGATTACCCGAGGTTCGGCGCGGCGTCGGCGAGACATAGCGTTGCTACCTTTAGTCTGGGGATCGGGTGATCTGGTAATCGGGGCTTGTGAGAGTCAGCCACCCCCCGGCGTTGGGGGGTGACGGTGAGCGTATTTCTCCGGGCGGGCCGGGTCAGTTCTTGCGCGTGCCGTATTTGCTGCGACCCTGGCGGCGTCCATCGACACCTTCAGTGTCCAGGTTGCTGCGCACCACGTGGTAGCGCACGCCGGGCAGGTCCTTGACGCGGCCGCCGCGAATGAGCACCACCGAGTGTTCTTGCAGGTTGTGGCCTTCGCCTCCGATGTACGCCGTCACTTCCACCCCGTTGGTCAACCGCACCCGGCAGATCTTCCGCAGGGCCGAGTTGGGTTTCTTGGGGGTCATGGTGCGGACCTGGATACAGACGCCGCGACGCTGGGGACAACCCGGCCCCCACTTGGTGCGGTTCTTCAGCGAGTTCTGTACCCAATGCAAGGCCGGCGCTTTGGTGCCCTTGCGCACCGGCTTGCGCCCCTTGCGTACCAATTGATTAACCGTAGGCATATTGCGTCCTTTCGTAACGTGCCGGCTGGAATCCGGCACAACGGTGCAATATGTTACTGCCATCGCCGCAAAACTGTCAACCGCAACATTCCCTCGGTATTCTCAACACGCGCTGGTGTAGTGAGATTGCGGGTGATATGACAATGTCCGGGAGGTCATGCTGCTGTCCCAGCGCGTTTATCGGGATGACCGGCGCTGTCCGCGCTGTGGTTCCAACCGGACCCCCAAGCAAGGACGGACGCTCTCGGAACAAGCCGACCTGCCGTTGCGGCCAGTGTCTTTACCGTTTCACTCCCGAGGGCAACCGCAGTTGCTACTCCGATGACGAGACGAGCTGTGGACTTACGTGAGCAGTCGGCGTCGGGGGAAACGGCGTTCCCGGCGGATTTGGACCGCAGTGGTGGTGGAGCCGGACGGAGGGCGGTGGTCCGACTTTGCGGTGGGCAGTCGTGGGGAGGCGACGTTGCGGCGATTGTACGGTCGGTTGCCGGCGGCTGAGTTGTACCGCAGCGACGGGTATCGGGTGTACCATCGGCGGCCCGCGGACCGGCAGGTAGTGGGGAAAGGCGGGGCGGTGAACCGGAACGAGGGACTGCGCTCGTGGTTGCGGGGGAAGCTGATCTGATCCGAGCCGGCTGGGACGGAAGACGAAGGGGTACCGCAAGCGAGCGGGAGCGTTGCGGGACGCCCTGACGCTGGTGTGGGTTCGGCATGATCTAATCTAACACCAGCGCGTGTTGGACAGAAAGCGAAATCCGCCAGAGGCGGCTTCTTGCGCTGGTGATGGGAATAGGGCAACTGAACCTGCCAAACCCGCGCCAACACCGATATGACCAGGGCGCGACGCTCCAGAATGGCAGCGGTGAGCAAGGCCAGATTGGTGCGGCGAGTGGCCCTGCGCTCCGGCAGGGCATAGTTCAGGAAGTTGGCAATGCAGTGATACCATGACATTGGTCGGCCTCCCCAGGTGGAAACGTGCTTGGTAACCCGTCCCTTACCCGGAGAGACCGACCTTTTTCAACCCCTCAACTCAATGTGGGTACGCGTGATCTTGTCGCCAAATTGAGTTGTCAAGCGTATCTATTCAGACTTGCGGTGTTTTGGGGTAATATGACGCTCGGAACGATGCGCCGTAAAGAGGCCAGCTTATCGAGAGGCAATACCGATATGCCCAGCTACACCACCAGCGTCGGCAATGTTGAATTGCTGTGTCTGAACGATGGAATGCCCGTCCGTGATCCTTTGACTCCTTTCCCGGATACCACCATTGAACAATGGCGGGAGTTTCCCGAGCTTCTGGACGAGCGCGACTTCCCGACCCCGGCTTCGGCCATTTCGTCCGGGTCGAAGGACGGCGTTCCTGGCGCGGCGTCTAGGGTTTGTTGATAAATGCCGTCATTCCGGCGAAAGCAGGAACGACGGTATGATTTCTCAAATGTCAAAAGGAAGTGCAGCTATGGTAGCAGCGGATGACCGAATACTTCTGGACTGGGACGCTCTGGAGGTCGGCGAGACCTTCGAGACGTACCAATACCTCCTCACCCAGGAGATGATCGACGCCTACCGCCAGGGGGTGATGGACCCGGAGGCCAGCTTCCCGACCATCTCCCACAAGGTGGACGTCAAGCAGTACAACGCCAGGTACCGGGACGCCGGTTCCGTCAACGCCCGGTGCGCGTTCTACTGCTACAATCCTCCCGTCGCCGGCAAGACGATCACGGTGCGGGCGTGGATCGCCGACAAGTACCTGCGCCGGGGCAAGAACTACATCGTCACCGAAGCGGTTTCGGTTGACGAGGACGGCCGGCTCATCGACCGCGTGATTACCCACGAGCTCAAGCAGCCCACGGAGGTCGGCAAGAAATGGGGAGGCTAGTTCGCAGCTACGAGGTGGGGGATGCGCTGCCCCCGCTGGTAAAGGAAATGACCCAGGAAGCGATCAACCTCTTTGAGGGCAGCTCCGGCGAACTGGAAGCGTCCCAGTTCACCGACGAAGCGACCGCCCGCGAAACCCTGGGAACCGCGGGCACGGTGGCCTCGGGGCGGATGTCGTTGTCCTTCGCCCTGGAACTGCTGCGCCGCTACTTCGGCAGCGACGTGTTCAACCACACCGGCGCCGTTGATCTGAGGTTCCTGCGTCCCGTCCGCCCCGGCGACACCATCACCTTCACGGGAACGGTTACCGGGGTGAGCCGGGAGGTGAACGGCAGCCGGGTGTCGGTGGAGATCAAGGTCGATAACCAACGCGGCGATACCACCGGAGTGGGTCAGGGCAGCGCGGTGGTGCCCAACGCCTTTCTTCCCCAGGATGGGTAATTCCCGGCAATGGAGAGTGATTCGGTTTGAATATCGGCTCGTCGGACCTGGTTAGCTACCTGCGGGAGCAGTACCACTACGCCTGGTTGGTGGTGGGAATAGGCACCCTGCTCCGGGTCACCGCCAATTTTGTCAGCCAGGCTTTCGCCGTCATCCTGGTCGTCCTCCAGACTGACTTCGCGTGGGGCGTCACCGCCATCGTCCTCGCCCAGGTCTTTCGCAGCGTCGCCAGCGCCGTCCTTTCTCCGGTCTCCGGATGGGTTGGCGACCGCTACGGAGCGCGCCCGTCCCTGTTTGTTGCGGCCGGCCTCTACGTGGGCGGGATGCTGCTGCTCAGCACCGTAAGCGAACTCTGGCAGCTTTACCTCTACTACAGCCTGGTGTTGGGATTGGCCCAGGCCCTCTTCACCGTCAACATCCCCACCACCGTCGCCGCCTGGTTCAAGCGGAAGCTGGGCGTCGCCGTGGGTATCCAGCAGTCCTTTGGCGGCATGGGATCATCGGTCACCGCGCCGGCCCTGGCGCTCCTGATTGGCCTGACCGGATGGCAGGTCGGGTTCTGGATCATCGCCGCTGTGGGCGGAGTAATCCTGTTCTCCCTGCTGTTCTTCTTCCACAGCGAACCCGCCGACCGGGGGATGCGGCCCCTGGGCGCCGACGACGACGAGCCGCCGCCGGTCCGGGTGAATCCCGAAACCGCCAAGTTGCGCAGCAAGGTCTTCCTGCAACACGCCCGGCGCACCCGGGCCTTCTGGAACCTGCCTTTCATCCACTTCCTCGGCTGCATGGGACACGCCATCGTCATCTGGCACGTGGTCTTCTTCGCCACCGAGCAGGGATTGTCCTTGGCGGCAGCGGCGTGGATCGTCACCATCTACACCATGGCCAGCGTCAGCAGCCGGCTGTTCATTCCCATCCTTGCCGACCGCTGGGGCGCCAAGGCGACGATGGTCCTGCCTTATGCCTTGCAGGGCGTCACGGTCATCATGCTCTTCTGGGCCACGAGCGCGTGGGAGTTCTACCTCTTCGCCGTCCTCTTCGGCATCGGCTTCGGCGGGGAAATGTCCGCCTTCCTCATCGCCAACCGCCAGTATTACGGCATGGGGCCGGTGCGGTCGATCTTCGGGTTCCAGCACCTCGGGTCCGGTTTCGGCATGGCCCTGGGAGGACTGGTCGGCGGCGTGGTCTTCGATTTCCGCACTAGCGAGGCGCCGACGCGGTTGCTTGGCTTCATCGACGTCGGGGGCGGCTCCTACGACCTGGCCTGGATCATCTCCATTGCCGCCAGTCTCGCCGGCGTCGTATTTATCCTGTTGCTGGAATCATCCTCGCGCGTCCTCATCCCCGATTGGGAAGACTCCCTGCCTGCGGAGGGACGAACCTCGCCGGCGGCTTCTTGAGACCCAGGCGGATGCTATCATGGAACGGTAACGCCAAGATTAAAGGGTCAACCGCCATGAGACTCATCAGCGAAAACGCCGGCGCCATCACGGTGTTCTTGCTGGCCATCAGCATGGTCGTCGGTGTGACCGTCTGGGTCGTTACCGAGATTAACGATGTCCGAGATGACCTGCACGACACCGAGATGCGCCTCACCGAAAAAATCAACGAAAACGCTGCCGGCATCGCCCAAATTAATGCGCGCCTTGATCGGATTGAACAGACTTTGGACGCTGTGCTGGAAGCCATCGCCAATCATTCCCACTCCGAAGACGGCTCGGCCTTATTTACCAAGCCCACGACACAGGAAAACCCCGCCGACGCCGAAAACGAAAACCAAGCCATCCAAAGATAGGTGAAACCATGCCAACCGCAGACAACGGCGGCGACCTTTACGAGGTCATCCTCATCGAATCGGACGACGACTTTGCGGTCATTTGCCCCGGTATCCCCGGCGCCATTTCCCAAGGTGAGGACCGGGAGGAGGCGCTGGTTATGATTGCCGACGCCATGGCGATGGCGCAAATGTACCCGTTACCAGGCGACGACATCCCGGAGCGTCAGGCGGAACTGCGCGAATTAGGCAAAGCCAAAATTGCGGAACTGGTGGCAGAGTGCGAGGAGGAGGGCCTGGAGTATTACGTCCACGAGGTTGCGCCAGAGCTGATTAGGTTCTGTTGACATTTTGAAATTTATCCGTCATTCCCGCGAAAGCGGGAATCCAGTGGTCGCAATCGTAAGCAATCCTTCCCGTTTCTTCATATCGCAATCTCTGGATTCCGGCTTTCGCCGGAATGACGGTGAAATGTCAACACGGCCTAATACGCAGTATGTTCAACATGGCTGACTTGCAAATTACCGAGCACGATTTCAACGCCGTCAATCGCGGCGTCTATATCAGCGATAACCTGCCGTTCTTGCGCAGCCTCGACGACGAGTGCGTTGATCTGGTTTGCATCGACCCGCCCTTTGCCAAAAACGAAACCTTCGGCAAGCGGCGGGAGACCGACCGCGATCCCCTGCGTCCGCCCCTGACCGACGCCGAGCGGGAGATTGAGCTGCGCCTGCTCCAAAGCTGGGGCATCCACAACCAACGGGACGCCGACGCCGCCGGCATCGTCTGGCCCGAAACCCGCTACCGGGACATCTGGTCGTGGGAAGCCGACATCCACGAGGACTGGCTGCTGGAACTGACCGAATCCCACGAGGCCATCGCCGGCATCATCAACGTCGCCCGCTACACCCATGGCGACGACATCGCCGCCTACCTCTGCTATATGTCCATCCGCCTGCTGGAAATCCACCGCGTCCTCAAGCCCACCGGCAGCCTGTATCTCCACTGCGACAGCAACGTCAACACCTGCCTGGGCGAATTGCTGAACGCCATATTCGGCGTTGACAACTTCCGTAGCGCGATTGCCTGGAAGCGCACCAGCACCCACAGCGACGCCAAAAACTACGCCAACGTGCTGGACACCATCTTTTACTACACCAAGAGCGGCGAATACGTCTGGAACCCGCAGCACGGCGAACACGACCGCGAATACGTCAACTCCAAATATCGCTATGACGACGGGGACGGCCGGGGGCCGTACAGACTCGACAACATGACCAGCCCGAACCCGCGCCCCAACATGATGTACGAATGGAAGGGCCACGCCTCGCCGCCGAAAGGGTGGCGGTATTCGCGGGAAACCATGGCTCAATTGGATAGTGATGGACGCATCTGGTATCCCGATTCCAAGCAGAAACGCCCGCAGCTCAAACGGTACTTGAGCGAAGTTCCGGGCCGCATTGTCGATAGCAACTGGAGCGACATTCCGCCGCTCAACTCGCAGGCCCGGGAGCGCACCGGCTATCCGACGCAAAAGCCGGTGGCCCTGGCCGAGCGCATCATCGCCGCCAGCGCTAACCCCGGCGACGTGGTGCTGGACTGTTTCGCCGGCTGCGCCTACGTGGGCGTCGCCGCCGAGCGGTTGGGCCGGCAGTGGGTGGCCTGCGACATCAACCCCCGCGCCTGGACGGTGTTCAAGCGGCAGTTCAACAAGCCCAACCTGGCCCTGCTGCGCTGCCACGAGGAAACCACCGGCCAGCAGGTATTGGGCAGCGAACCCGTGGCCACCGTTCACGGCCCGGCGCAGCTGCCGGAACGCGAATCTCCGGCCAGCGAGTACCAGCTCAAGACGTTCCGCCTGCCCGAGCTCAAGTTCAAGGTTCCCTCCAGCCTGATACCGGACGCGCAGATGATGGAAATGCTGCTGGAGCTGTCGGACTACACGGCTTGGTGCTGCGGGTTCGCCAACCGCCGGCCCGATGGCAGCGTCATCCGCACCACGCGCAACTTCCACCTGGACCACGTTGACCCCCGCAGCAAGGACGGCAGCAACCAGATAACCAACCGCGCCCCGCTGTGTCCCGCCCACAACACCCGCAAGGGCAACCGCCGCGTCCACCTGGACGACTACCGCCGCGAAATCGCCGACGCCGGCGAGATGATGGTGGACTCGGTGAGCGATTTGATTAGCCTGCCCTACGCCTACCAGCGGGCCTTGGTAATGTACGCGGAGGCTTACGCGGAGCGGGCGGCGGTGTAGCCTGTTGGTACAATAGCCATGGGTGGCCGCACGGAGCGCGGACTACGCTGACGTATGGGCAACGAGATAAGAAGCGTTCTGGACGCCATTGCCGGCAGTTGGATTCCCAAAGCAGCCCTCATCGCCTTTGTGACGCTGCTGGCAATAACGCTGGTCATCGCCATAACACAGAACACCTACAGGTGGCTTGACGCCACGCCACCGAAGGGGATTGCCTCAATCGACGTAGGAAGGTTGGGAATGGTAATCGGTACGGGAGGAACGGCGGCGGCCTTTCTGGTGACGCTGTACGTAGCCGACCGGAACTACCGGCGCGGCCGGGAGCACATCCCCAGCCTCACCATGGAGTTGCAGGTGGTGCGGGTGCCGGTGAGTCAGGCTTATGACGCGGTGATAGTTACACTGGCCGCAAAAAATACGGGGACTGGTTTGTGTGATGTCAACGAAGTACGATGGACGCTGAAGGCGCTCTCGCCGTATGATGATGAAGGCATTGATGAGATGCAACGAACTTTTGCCTCCGAACAAACCGATGTGCGAGAGATAGAATTCCCGTGGCAAGAAGTGCATCGAGAGTCGTCAGATCTGGACAGAATGATTGAACCCAACCAAACCGAACAATTCACGCAAGATTTTATAGTCCCGGCTGAAATCACAGCAATCTTGGTGTCGGCATGGGTTTCCAACGCATCAGAGCCAAAAATGACCGACGGCTGGTACAGAAGAATTTCGCATGAGTTACGGGAGGATTAGAAGGTGAGCACTCAAAAACGGGAACTGTATGGAGAGAGGGGTACAAAGCGAAGGGGGGGCGGTCAGCCTGAGCCCAGACCGGCTGGCGGCAAAGCCAAGAAATGGCAACCGCCGACCAAGGGCACTACCCCCGCCGACCGCAAGAAGCGCAACGCCAATCAGGAGGCTTAACCATGGCTAATGAACAAGACGAACGTAGTCCCACACAAATTCCGGACAGTGTTTCCGGCGAAATCCACTTGACCGACGCTGCGTTTAGGCAATATGGGCACCAAAGTGGTCCACCGCAAGTGCGAACTGGCGACAGCGTTCCCAAGCAGTGGCAACCTCCGAAAAACGAAAGCACACCGAGCAACCGCGCCACGAAAGCATAGCCGGTCGGCTGGGCCGTCGTAGTCTCCGCCATGGCGTTGAAGCCGAGTTGGCAGACGCCGTGTGCCGCGATAACCGCCTACCTCCGCGCCTCATCGCCGCGCTATAACACCCCCACCCGCTACCGAACCGCCGCCCCCGGAGCCTCCGGCGGCCTCGCCGCCACCGCCATCAGCCCCGCCAGGAACACCGCCACGGCGAAAAACGTGAACGGGATCCGGTAGCTGTCGAAATAATCGAACATGAACCCGGCGATTACCGGCCCCAACGCCTGTCCGCCCACCTGCACCGACATGGTCAGCCCGCGGATGGTGCCCAGATTCTGCCGCCCGTAGTAGTCCGCCCACACCAGCCGGATCAACAGGTGCAGGCCCCCCACGCCGAACCCGACCCCCGCCGCCGAGATTAGCTCCGGCAGCAGCCAATTGCTCAGCGTCGTTCCCGCCGCGGCCAGCGCTACCACGAATGACGCTGCCGTCATCAGGTATCGGATGGGCATCCGCCGCGCCAGGGCCGCCCAGCAGACGGTCGCCGGCATTTGGGCCAGGGCGAAGGCGCTCGCGCTGATGGCGGCGAAGCGGGGATCAATTCCCTGGTTGATGTAGTGGGAGACCTGGTGCAGGCTCACCCCCGCCTGAACCATCATGCTGACGCCGGAAAAGATCGCCAGGATCCAGAAGGCCCGCGTCCGCAGCGCCTGCCCCACCGTGAAGTCGATTTCGGCGAAGCCGCCGGCGTTGCCGGAAACACTGGACGCCTCGGCATCCCGGCTGCCGGAACCCCGTTCGCCGGAACCTCGGTTGAGTGAATCTTCCCGCGACGGCGCCGGGTCGGGTTCCAGCCCCATGTCCTCGGGCCGCCGCGCCACCAGCAGCAGGGACGGCACGACCCCCAGCGCCAACGTCAGAATCCCCAGGGTGAACCATGCCGTGCGCCAGTCGAACCCGGTGATAATCAGCTGCATCGCCCAGGGCACCATGGCCAGGCCGGCCCCCTTGCCGATGGCGTCCACGGCCAGCCCCAGGGGACGCCGGCGGACGAACCAGTTGCTGATGGCCGTGGGCAGCCCGATTTCCAGCGGCCCGGAGAAGATCATCCGTCCCGGAACGTACAGGCAATAGAAGGCCAGCGGATGGGCCACGAAGGCCAGCCCAATCGCTATCGCCCCCGTGGCGAACGAACCCGCCCCCAGGATGACTCCCGCCCCGTACCTGTCCAGCCATCTCCCCACGATGGGCGAGATGAAGACCGCCACCAGCCCGCCCAGGCTGACCGCCCCGGAGAACATCCCCACTGACCAGCCCATGGATTGGGTCATCGGAACGACGAACACGGAAAGGGTCGCCACCGCCATCACCGTCCGGGTGGACAGGCTCACCGCCACCCCGTTGCCCACGATTACCCAGCCGTAGTAGAAGGGCAGGGCGTGGGACATCCGCGTCCGCCAGACGGTAACGTTGGTCATTCTTTTGCTCCATAGTCCGGTTACGCCACTAGGAAACCAGTTGCCAGTAGCGGCGCCCCTCGGCGCGGACTACGCGGCCAAAGCCGCCGTGGTGGCAGATTGCCATGATGGCGTCCTCGGACTCGGCGCGCTCGATGATAGCGGCGCGGGTGGCCGCTCCCTGGTCGGCGTCCATGTCAAAGCTGAACTTCCAGGAAGTTTCGGTGACCTGGGCCGGGCCGTGGAAAACGTCGCCGAGGATGTAGGCCCGCTGTCCGCCGGATACGATGGTCAGGCTCATGGATCCCGGGGTATGGCCTGGAGTGGGGATGGCGGTGATTTCGCCGGTCAGCGCGCGCTCGCCGTCCAGCAGGTCCAGCGCCCCCAGCTCCTGGAGGGGGCCCAGGGTATGGTCCCAGTGGGGCGGGAAGAGCTCCCTGACCTCGGGCCGCTGGAAGACCTCCCAGTCGGCCCGGTGGGCCACGTAGCGGGCGTTGGGGAAGGTGGCGCGAACCGGAGCGCCCGGCTCGTGGGTGAGGTTCCAGCCGACATGATCGAAGTGCAGGTGGCTGAAGAAGACGGTGTCGACGTCGTCGGGGCTGACGCCGGCCGCTTCCAGTTCCTGCAAGAGACGGCCTTCGGCCCCGCCGACCATGGCCTCAATGGAGTGGGGGTTGGTGGCCGCGCCGCCGAGCCCGGTGTCCACCAGGATGGTCTGTCCCTGGGAGCGGATGAGGTAGCACTCGAAATGGGCCAGCAGGTGGTCGCCGCGGAAGCCGCTGGGATAGCGTTCCCGGTAGGGCGCCCAAGCTTCGGCGGGAACCTCAGGAAAGACATCGCTGAGGGGCAGCGTGGCCTCCTGGTCGTTCAGGGACAGGATTTCGACGTTGCCGACGGTCAACCTGGCTTCGGGCATGGGGGTTCCTCCTGGCGCAATCTGCTGGGAGAATACCAGAGCGCCGCGGCGTTGTCCTGCGCCGGCCGCTTTCCGGCGTTACAATAGGGGCGTCAACCAATGAGACCCTATCCGAACAACCAGGAGGCCAGAAACATGACTACGGTAGGAAGCGGCAACTACACCTATGAAGTGGTGGAAAACTGGGCCAAGCTGCCCGGGGGCGACACCTTCGCCATGGTCAGCGCCATCGCCACCGACTCCCAGGACCGGGTGTTCGCCTTCCAGCGCAAGGACCCGCCCATCCTCATCTTTGACCGGGACGGCAACCTGCTGGACAGCTGGGGCAACGGCGCCTTCTCCTTTGCCCACGGCATCTACATCGACGGGGACGACACGGTGTACCTGACCGACCGGGACAACTCGGTATGCCTGGTCTATACCATCGACGGCAAGCCGGTCCAGATGCTGGGACGCCACGGCGTCCATTCGGATACCGGCTGCGAGAACCCGGGCGACCTTTGCCCCCGGGCCGCCGGCCCGTTCAACTACCCCACCGAACTGGTGCCGTCACCCTCGGGCGATCTGTACGTGGCCGACGGTTACCGCAACGCCCGCGTCCACCGGTTCAGCTGGGACGGCCAGCTCAAGCAGTCCTGGGGACAGCCGGGCAAGAGCGAGCCAGGGCACTTCCACCTCCCCCACAGCCTGCTCATCCACAACGACACCATCTTCCTCTGCGACCGGGAAAACCACCGGATGCAGCTCTTCAACCTGGACGGCGAGTTCATCGAAATCTGGGACGACATCCAGCGTCCCATGGACATCTCCGTGGACAGCGCCGGAAACCTGGTGATCAGCGAGGGCAGCGTCAACGACTCGTCGGCCCGGGTCAGCGTGGTGGACACCTCCGGCAACGTGCTGTCCCGCTTCGACTGTCGCGGCCCCGGCCACGGCAGCTGGGTGGACTCCCGAGGCGACATCTACGTCGGCCTCAGCGACGGCACCGGCATCGACAAGTTCGTGCGCCAGGGGTAGCAGCCGGGCCGCACCGCGCCGGGGCAACCACAAGGGTTGCCCCTACAATGCAGAGTGGTGTGGTCGTAGGGGCGAATAATTATTCGCCCCTACGAAGGGAAACCACCTGAATCGCAACGCTACCTAATCGGCGGAGAGTTCCGCCGCCTTGGCGGCCTGCTTCTCCATAAAATCCCGGATGGCGTCGGCGTATTCCGCCCTGGGGAACTGCTCCCCGTTGGGAACCTTCATACCGTCGCAGAAGATCTCCAGCCGGTTGCCGTCCGGGTCCAGGAAGTAGAAGGAGCGGCTCCCGCTGCCTTCCAGGTTCCCGCCGGCTTCAATGCCGTGGGTCAGCGGGCCGCTGACGATCTCGGCTCCGTGGGTGTGAATGTGGGCCAGAGCCTTCATGAATTCGTCGCGGTTTTCCACTTCAAAAGCTACCTGCTGCACCAGGCGGGCGGATCCGGGAACGTTCTCGGACACGTCCACGCCTTCGGGAGCGGAAGCGATGACGAAATCATGGTGGGTTTCGTCAAACCGCAGGAAGGCCGTCTCGGCCCCGTCGGGCCGGCGCCGCCGGGAAGTAACCTTGCAGCCCAGCACCTTGGTGTAAAACTCGAAAGACCGTTCAAAATCGGAAACCAGTATTCCCACGTGTCCAACGCGCTTGATCTGAATGCCCATAACCAGGCCCTCCTGTCAAAAACCTCTGTCGCGTCAGGAACCGGCAACGATTTCCCCTCCATCGCCAACAGAGTGAATTGCTCGATATTATACACACGACGGAGATAACGTTGCGTTCGGCGGTTGAGCAGGAGATCAGGACTCTGATTGAACGGGATGGGCGAATTACATTCGCCCGGTTCATGGCAGCCTGCCTTTACTCGCCCCGCGGCGGCTTTTATTCCGCCCGCGGCAACCGGATCAGCGCGCACTTCGGCACCTCATCCACGACTCATCCGGTTTTCGGCGCCCTGATCGCGCGACAACTGGAGCAAATGTGGCGCATCCTGGGAGAGCCGGCCGTTTTCCATGTCATCGAGGTGGGTTCCGGCGACGGAGTCCTGGCCCAGGCCATCGTGGATGCCGGCCGCCGGACGGCGCCCCGCTTCGCCCAGGCGCTTTCCTACGTCGCCGCGGACTACCAGCCGGGATCGCTGCAGTCACAGAACGCGCCATCGGGGATCCACCGAGTCAAAACCGACGGGATCCGGGCCTTCCGCAACGTCGTTGGCTGCATCCTGTGCAACGAGTTGATCGACAACTTCCCCGTTCACCGATTCGTCATCCAGGGTGGAAGGGTCAAGGAAGTATTCGTCACGTTGTCCGGCGGAAATCTCGCGGAAGTTCTGGACGAGCCGTCCACGCCCGGCATCGAGCAGAGGCTGACCGGCCTGGGCTTATCCTTGCCGGAAGGGTATCGGGGCGAGGTGAACCTGGCGATGGAGGAATGGACGAGGCAGATTGACGCAGCCCTGGACCGCGGGTTTGTCCTCACCATCGACTACGGCGAAGTGGCGACCGACCTGTATTCGCCCCAGAACGCCGTAGGGACGCTGGTGTGTTACCGCCAACACGTCGCCAGCGACGACCCGTACCAGCACGTCGGGCAACAGGACATCACCTGCCTGGTGGACTTCACCTCGCTCATGCAGGAGGGCCAGCGGCACGGACTGGCCACCGTGGGCTACGTTAAGCAGAGCCGGTTTCTGGAGAACCTGGGTTTCTATCCGCTTCTCGATGCCGTTCAGGAGCAAGGGCGATCTGCCGCCCGCACGGAACTGAACCGCATCGCCATGATGACCCTGGTGGACCCCGACGAGTATGGCAACTTCAAAGTTCTGGCCCAGGCCAAAGGGGTGGGGAAGGACATTGAGCTGCTGGGATTCGGGGGCGCGTAGGGGCGAATAATTATTCGCCCCTACCAATGGAAACCGCCTGCATTGCAACGCTATCTAGCTCGGATGCTTGCTGAGCATGATGAAGCCGTTGCTGTCGGGGGTATTGCAGCCGGCGAGGGCAGTATCGGCCCGCACCGTCACCTGCCGCGCTCCGGCCGTGCCCCGCAGCTGCTCGAGGCTGTCGGAGAAGAGGCAGGCTCGCGTGCGCCCCGTTCCGTTGTTTCCGCCGCTGGACATGAAAGGATGCGGCCCTTCAACCCTGATGTCTTCGGCATAGAAGTCGTGGGCTTCGCCCAACTTGACGCCGTGCCACTGGAAACCCTCCAGGAATTGCTGGGTGAAGGTCAGGTAGCCGTCGTAAGGGTTGAAAATATCGACGTCATCCGGCCCCAGGCCGGAACCCTCCCACATCCTCCGCGCCAGGCTGGCCACCGCCGCCTGGTGCTCTTCCAGGGTTGACATGGTGCTGCGGCCCCGGCCGCCGGTCTGAGCGTGATTGAGGACGTACACCGGCTTTTGCCGCAGGTCCCTGGCCCGCTCGGCGGTGGTGAAGATGAAGGCCGCGCAGGTGTTGACCGGCCGGTCGCAGTCGTAGATCACCAGCGGTTCCTCAATGACGCGCCCGTTCAGGTAGTCCTCGCGGGTGAGCTGATACGGCTCGTGCAGCGCGTAGTAGCTCCAGGGCGTCATCAGGCCGTTGCGGCGCAGGTTCAGGCACAGATCCGCCAGCCCGTCGTGGGACTTGCCGTATTTCTTGCAGTACTGCTGGAAGATCACCAGGTTGTTGAACATGGCGCCGCTCTGGTAGCCCCACGGCAGGGTGAAAGCGCTGGGCCCCGGCGCCTCCTCGCTGTTGTTCACCGGGTTGTTGTGCCCGTACCGGCCGGCGAGGTTGACCATGGGATACCAAACCAGGGCCGTCTCGCACAACCCGTCGCCCACCGCCTGGGCGGCCAGTCCCATCATCGGGCCGATGTAGGGCGCGTCGGAGTAGAGATGCTTTGCGTTCTTGAACCCCAACTCCCGCTGGATCCACTCCGCCGAAGCGTAGGTCAGGCCGTCTTCGGTGTCGTAGGGCGGGTCGAAGTACGGGCGTGGCGCCCAGGTCTGCTCGGCGCGGGTTTCCCTGCTGGTGATTAACCCGTCGATGTCGTCCAGCGACAGGCCGGCGTCGGCGATTGCCTTCAGACACGCCTCTTTGGTCAGGCCGCCGCAGCTCCGGTCCATGGTCACGCCGTCCCAGCGCCGGTCAATATGCGATTGTCCCCAACCGACCACGGCGACCTTGCCCCGGTGCTCCCAGAGTCCCAAGCCTTCCCGATCTCTCATCCAACCCGTGTTGCTAACCATCTCAACCCCCTCGTGCGTTTTGCGCTGTTGACCGTGTGCACAGGTCCGTAAAGGTCTGGGTTCTCACGCGTACCCACTTTGTCATTGCGAGGAGCGTAGTCCGCCTCTGGCGGATGGCAATCTCGACGGGTGAGCGATGTTTGCTCCGGCGACGAGATTGCCACGCTGCGCTCGCAATGACAGTTTGCGGAAAGTGGGTACGCATGAGGGTCTAGATTCCGTTGACATTTTGAATTTTATTCGTCATTCCGGCGAAAGCCGGAATCCAGAGATTGCGATATGAAGAAGCGGGAAAGATCGCTTGCGATTTCGACCACTGGATTCCCGCTTTCGCGGGAATGACGGAAAATGTCAACAGACCCTAGGTAACCACCCGCCACTCGTGGATCAACTGGCCGTTGCTGGTCTCTTCAAATATCAGTTCCACCGGCGCCCCGACGGGAACCTCCCCCGGCGGGGTGCCCGGCAAGTTGGACAGGAAGTTGATGCCCGGGTCCTCGTCCAGGGTTATCACCGCGAAGTTGATGGGCTGCGCCGACCGGAACCCCCTGATGCGCGAGTCGCGTATCACCATGTACACGTCGATGTGTCCCTTGCCCTCCACCTCTTTCCACTCGAAGTTGTCGGCGGAGCCACACTGGTCGCAACGCGGGGCGGGCGGATAATGCAGCCGCGCGCAGGTGGTGCAGTTCTGCAAGACCAGCCGCCGCTCGTTGCAGGCGTCCCAGAAGGGCCTGGTCAGATCGTTGGGAACCGGGGACTGCCTCTCCAGCCCGGGGATGGTTGACATGGTTAGTCCCTCCTGCAAATTCTTGTACACCGCGCATCGCCGTTGCCGACGCTATATGGCGCGGATTATATGCACAGCGCTTGTGCCGGTCAAAAAGCGCGTCTAATCCGCGTTCTGCGTACCGTTGAGCCACGGCTCAGCGTGTCCATCATCCATCCACACGAAGCGGAAGCCCGCTTCCCGGGCAAACTGTTGGTCCATTTCCGTATCGCCGATATGGTAATGCTCGTCAGCGGGAAAGCGGCGCTTCACGTCCACGAGTCCTTGCTTGTGCGAGATGAAACTCACTTCGATGCCGTGCCGGTCCCAAATGGCTTGCTGCACCGGCAGCGGACGGTCGGACGAGCTGCCGATAATGCAGCCGTGGGCCTGGGCCTTCCGGACCATACTCATGGTGATTGGCCCGGGTGGGTCGCCCGCTTCCAGCGTGCCATCTATATCGAAACTGACCAGTATTGCCAAGTATGGCCTCCCTTACGGCCAGGGTCTTTCAGTTGTCATTGCGAGGAGCGCAGTGACGTGGCAATCTCGTTTGGAGCAGCGGGGTTCCACGTAGCAAACAACTGCACCGCAACGAGATTGCCACGCTGCGCTCGCAATGACACGGGCGAGAACTGAAACACCCTGCCCTTACGGCTCGCCGCCCACCGCGGGATCCGCCCACTGGACGACTCCTCGCGTTCCCAAGTCATCGATTTGCCCGTCGTCATACCCGAGCTCCCGGAGCAGGGGCCTGGTATGCTGGCCGACCTGGATGGAGGTTCGGTAGATGCCCGGAGTAAGGGAGAATTCGACCAAGCCACCGTAACGGCGGTATTTTCCGACGTGGGGATGCTCCACCTCAACGCTGAGGTCATTCGCCCTGGCGTGGGGATGGTCGGCGTAAAAATCCCCCTCCAGGGCTTCGTCGGCCTGGACGCAGCCGACGTCCGCCCCGGTCAGCGACTCTTCCCATTCGGCAGCGGCGCGCCCGGCGAAGATTGCCGAGACCTCGGCGATCAGGGCTTCATCGTTGGCCTGCCGAGCCTCTGGAGTGGAAAACCGGGGATCGGCCAGGAGTTCTTCCCGTTGCGCGGCGCGGCAGAATGCTTCCCACTCGTCCTGGAACAGGCAGCCCAGGAATACCCAACCCTGCGCGGCGCGGTAGAGACGGTACAGGGCATGGAGGCCGTGTATCTCCGCGTCGGGCCGGGCGATGGGCGGGCGGTTGGCGTGGTCAAAATACTCGTCGGCGTTGGTCCAGGCGTTGGCGTTGAGCATGGTGACGTGGACGGGCTGACCCTTGCCGGTGATCTCACGCGCCCGCAGGCCCAGGAGGATGGCCGTGGCCACGACCGGGGACGTGTTCTGGTCCGGCCCCCAGTTGGATTTCATAATCCAGCGGGTCGCCTCAACCGCCTCCTCAACGTCCATGACCTGTTCCGGCGGCGGGGGCATTCCCTGTCCCATCTGCCGCATGGCGCCGCCCATGATGGCGCCGGGAATGGGATGCGCGCCCGGCCGGCGGGCGTGTTCTCCGTGCTCGCCGTAGGTGCCCATCCAGACGTGGATCATCCGGGGATTGATCTTCCGGCAGGTCTCCCAATCGACCTGGAGACGCTCGGGAACGCCGAGGCGGAAGTTGTGCGCGAGAACATCGGCCTGGGCGATGAGCTTGTGGATGATCTCCTTGCCCTCCGCGGTCTGAAGGTCGATCTGGATACCCTCCTTGCCGGCATAGGTGCGCGCGTCGGCCATCGCCTGCGCGGTGGAACGCCGTCCCTCGTCCAGTCGCCGGTCGGTGGCATCGACCTTGATGACCCGCGCCCCCAGGTCCGCCAAAAGGGCCGCGCCGTAGGGCCCGGCCTGGATCGTAGCCAAATCCAGGACGGTGATCCCGGCCAGGGGATGGGCCGGCGCATCAGCAGTGTCCGCCGCCGGAGAGCTGCCGTTTGACGACACAGTCTGCTGTCCCAAGCGTCCCAACACCTGGTCGTTGTGCTGTCCCACGTCCGGGGCTGGGCCGCTTGGCTCGCCGGGCGTTTCCTTGAAATCCACCAGGGGGGCCAGGGTGCGCAAGGAGCCGACGCGGGGGTCGTCGATGGTTACCACGGTGACGTTGGAAACCACCGCCGGATGATCCATGGCCTGGACGCTGGTGCGATAGGGTTCGGCGGCGATGTTGCCGTCCTGGAGGTAAATCTCCATCCACTCGTCGGCGGTTTTCTCCTCCTGCGACTTCAGTATTTCCCGGCGCAGGAGTTCCTGGTTCTCAAAGTTCAGGGCGGGAACTCTCGCAAACCGCTCATCTTCGATCAGATCCCCGAGTCCGATGGCCTTCAGATGCCCCTGGATGTGCGGCACCCGCTGATTGGCGTGCTGGAGCCAGGTTCCGTCGCTGGTTCGCACCGGAACGTAGCCAATGGAAGAGAGGCCCCGGCCCCGTGGCCGTAGGGGGAAGCGATCCGGGTCCCGGCGGCGGAGCTGCATATTCACCAGCCCACCGTCGCCGACGTTGTTGTCGTGGGGAGAAGCCAGGGCCTGGACGATGCTGGTCTGCACCCATTGCCCGCGCCCGCATAGATCCCGCACCCGGAGGGCGCCCAGGATCCCGCGCACCGCCGCCTGGCTGGCGTGCCAGCTGCCGGTATGCACCGCCGAATACACCGGGCCATCGCGGTTGGGCTGCCCCTCCAGGTTGAGCATCCGGCCGGCTTTGGCCGCCACGACGCCCTCGTAGCCTTTTACCCGGCGCAGCGGCCCCTTTTGCCCAAAACCCGTAATGGAGCAATACACCAGCCGCGGGTATAACTGCGACAGGGCGTCATAGCCTAACCCCCATTCGTCCATGTCTCCCGGGCGGAAGGACTCCACGAGAACGTCGGCCCCGGCGGCCAGCCGGATGGCCTGCTCGCGCCCTTCGGCAGTTTCGAGATCCAGGACGATGCCCTTCTTGCCCCGGTTCCACGAAATCCAGGCCGGCTGAAAGCGGAAAGGGTCTCCGCCGGGGGGTTCAACCTTGATGACGTCGGCGCCGTAGTCGGCCATTACCAGGGCGCAGAGCGCGCCCGGCATCCCCAACGATAAATCCAGGACGGTCAGGCCGGTACATGGTCCTGCCATGGTTCACCTCCGCTTCAGTTGCATGGTTCTCAAGCCGAGTTGGCTGGCGGGGTCGAGTATGCAGTCCTTCCCAGATGCGCGTCAACCTTATCCGTACCCGGGGTCTTTCGGTTGTCATTGCGAGGAGCATAGTCCGCCTCTGGCGGATGGCAATCTCGTCGTTGGAACAGACCCGTTTGTGGTTAGCAACCGGAGCCTTGACGAGATTGCTTCGCTACGCTCGCAATGACAAATGTGAAAACCGAAAGACCCTGTATCCGTACCCGACGGCAGCCGAGCGCCAACGTGCCTTGTGATATAGTTGGCCGGTCAACATCGATCCGCATTTCATGCAGGAGACACCATCCAATGCCCGAACCAGCGCCCACCAGCAACCAACGGCTCATGTTCTCCACGGAGGAGTGGGGGATGGTGTCCAGAACCCAGATCGAACGCGGCACCGTCTCCGCAGAGACCGACGAGGAAACGGGCGTTCTGGTGGTGTGGACCCGGGGCACGGCCGGCCGCCCGGATAGCGGCTGGACCGCCAGCCACGCCATTTCCGGCGACGCGCTCCGCGACGCGCTGCTCGCTGCCGGCCTGATCGCGGAAGAATAAAAGCTTGGGGGTCGGCCGGCTATTCGTCCAGGTAGTGCTCACCCCACTTGTCCAAGTACACCACGTCGGCAAGGGGGCCGCGCCGCACCGGGCCGAAGTTGCCCATGGGGTAGCCGATGGGCAGGATGGCGTAGGAATGGACGCCGGGCGGCAGGCCCAGTATCTCCTCAACCTCTTTTTCGTGGCGCAGGTGCCGGCTGGTCAGGGTTGACCCCAGGCCCAGGGCGCGGGCGGCCAGCAGCATATTCTGCACCGCCGGGTAGATGGACGCGCCGGCCGAGCGGGAGGGCGTCTCCTCTCCATCGTCCTGGCAGGCCACAATCCACACCGGGGCCTCGTGGTAGTGCTCGGTGAGGTACTCCACGGCATCGTGCTGGCGGCGGTAGCGTCCCGGGCTGGAACCGGGCGGCGGCTCGCTGCCGCGGTAGCGGGGGCCAACCACCTCGTCAAAAGCCTTCTGATACCACTGCTGCACCCGCTCTTTGATGCTCCGGTCCTTGACGACCAGAAACCGCCAGCGTTGGTTGGCCCCGCCGTTGGCCGCCCACTGTCCCGCCTGGAGGATGCGCTGGATCAGCTCGTCGGGAACCGGGTCGGGCTTGAGCCGGCGCATGGCCCGGGTGGTTTGCATGATGTGAAACAGTTCGGTTCCTTCGGTCATAACATCCTCCAATTGTCCCCTCTCCCTTGATGGGAGAGGGTTAGGGTGAGGGTGAAATCACTATGAGCAAGGGTTGCCCCTCACCCCAAACCCCTCTCCCCTCGTGGGAGAGGGGCCTAGAATCGTGGTGCCTGCTTTTCCAAAAAGGCGGTCATGGCCTCATTGGGATACGGTGTGGCGAAGCCCAGGGCGAATGCCTTGATGGTGTATTCCGCTGCATCAGCCTCGCCCAGCTCCAGCCACCTGGCAACGATGTCTTTCTGCGCGGCCAGTACGGGCCGGGCCATGCCCTGGAACTGGCGGGCCATGGCCGTCGCCGCGTCATGCAGCTCCTCCGGTTCAACCACCTCGTCAACCAGCCCGATGCGCCACGCCTCCGCGGCGTCGATAGTCTCGCCGGTGAGCAGCATCCGCCGGGCGCGGCCCAGGCCGATGGTGGGGGGCAGCAGCGATGCTTCGATCACCGACGGCAGGCCCACCCGCACCTCGGGCAGGCCCATGATGGCGTCGCTGGCGGCGATGCGAATGTCGGCGGCCAGGGCCAGCTCCAGCGCGCCGCCCAGGCAGGGGCCGCGTATGGCCGCCACCACCGGCAGCGGCGCGTCCAGCAGGCTGCGGGCCGCCCGGTGCAGGCTGCGGATGAACGCTTCGGCGGTGACCGGCGTCAGGTCCTTCATCTCGCGGAGGTCAACGCCGGCGGAAAAGGCCCTATCGCCGGCCCCCTGCAACACGATGGCCCGCACCGTTTCGTCCTCGCCGCATTCAGTTACCTGTTGGTGGAGGGCTTGAAACACGGCCTGCCCCAGCAGGTTCAGGTGAGTGCGGCCATTGATGGACAGGGAGGCGATGCCGTCCTGCCCCGTTATGTCCACGCCGGTGATCAATATGTCCTCCCTACCAAGACAGGACCTTGGCCGTTCAGGTTTGTCATTGCGACCCCGCACTTGATGCGGGGGTGGCAATCTCGTTGCTATAGCGAGCGCCGTTCCTTCCGCGTCGGGATTGCCGCGTCGCTGCGCTCCTCGCAATGACAAACGGAGTGCGCACGTCAGGTCGCCGAACCTAAACGCCGGCGACGACGGGTTCCGGCACGGCGGTGGCAACGGCGCTCTCAATAAACCGCAGCGCCTCGAAGTTGAAGATGTCAGGTTTCTCGAAATAGACGGAATGGCCGGCCTCTGGAACCCGTAGCAAACGTGCGCCGGGGATGGCGCGAGCGCCGGCCTCAATCACCGAAGGCGGCGAAATCTGGTCGTCCTCGCCCACGAAGAACAACGTCGGCGCCTTCAGGTTCGCCAACTGCGCCGCGCTGGGGCCGGTCGGCATCCCACCGGGCGGGTTGTGCCGGGGCGGGTTGGTGCGCGATACCTGGAGGTACAGGTTGGCCAGATTGGGGTTGCGCTGCACGAACAGGGGCGACACGGCGCGGAAGCCGATTTCGCCATTGGCCGAAGGGTTGGCCGCCTGCTTTTCCGCCCAGCTGCGCTGCTGTTCCAGCACCTCCGGCACGTTCATGCCGCCCACCGTGTCGGCCATCACCAGGCTCTTGACCCGGTTGGGATGGGAAACGGCGAAGCCCAGCATGGTGCGCCCGCCCATGGACTGAGCCACCAGGTGGGCCGATTCGATGCCCAGGTGGTCCAGCAGGCCGGCCAGATCGTCCACAAAAGCGTTGGCGCCCGGGCCGTCGGGCAGGTCATAAGAGTGGCCGAAGCCGCGATGGTCAAAGGTAACGCAGCGATACCGCTGGGAGAAGAAGGGTATCTGCTGCCACCAGCTGAGCAGATTGCCGCCGGCGCCATGGGCGAACACGATGGCGTCGCCCTCGCCGTAGCTCTGGTAATGCAAGTCGATTCCGTTAATCCTGGCGCTGCTCACGTTGCACCTCCCCGGCAGGTTGATCGGGTGGGATTCTAGCACGGATTGGCATGACCTTACGGGGAATCGTCAGAAGCAGGATTTTCGGGATTGCGCGGGATTATCAGGATTGAGAAACCCATCAGAAGTAGCGTCTCCAATCCTGATAATCCTTCAAATCCGGTGAATCCTGCTTCTGACGATTTCCGAAAAGGTTACGCGCCAGGTTCGGCCTCTGATACGATTCCCGGCATCCCTGCGCAAGGTCTCCCGCACCCATGACCCGACTCGTCAACTTCTCCGCCCGCCTGGTCAACTCCACCTGGTTTGAATACTTCATCATCGGCGTCATCATCGTCAACGGCATCATACTGGGGCTGGAAACTTCGGCTACCATCAGCCGGCGGTATGGCGACTGGCTGTACCTGGGCAACGACGTCGCCCTGTGGGTGTTCATCGTCGAGGCGGCGCTGAAAATGCTGGCCCAGTGGCCCCGGCCGCAGCGCTACTTCCGCGACGGCTGGAACGTATTCGACTTCCTGATCATCGTTTTCGCCCTGATGCCGGCCACCGGCCAGTTTGCGATGATCGCCCGCCTGGCCCGGCTGCTGCGGGTGGTGCGCCTGATTTCGGCCATCCGGGACCTGCGGCTGATTGTGGCGGCGCTGGTGCGTTCCATCCCCAGCGTGGGCCACGTCATCATGCTGATGAGCATCGTGGCCTACATCTACGCCATCATGGGACACCAGCTGTTCCACGAACACGATCCCGAACACTGGGGCACCCTGGGGAGAGCCCTGCTGACCCTGTTCAACATCACCACCCTGGACAACTGGACGCGGACTATGAACATCGCCATGGAGCATCACTCTTGGGCGTGGGTCTATTTCGTGAGTTTCGTGGTGGTGGGCACCTTCGTGGTCATCAATATGTTCATCGCCATCATCATCAACAGCCTGGACGAGGCCAAGGCGGAACGGACGGCAGAATCGGAAGGGCCGGTGACCCAGGAGGAACTGCTCCGCGAACTCCGCGCCGCCCAAGCCACCCTGGAACGGCTGGAAAAACGATTGCAGCAGGGCGAGGATGGTCAGAAGCAGGATTCATCGGATTAGACAGATTTACCGGGTTGGGAGTTCTCCAAATCTGGGGCCTGTTGACATTCCGCGCCAATCCGTCTTACTGATGCGTGAATGAATACCTAAAACCAAGCCTATCCGTCGTTCCCTCGAAAGAACGTCACCCCGTACTTGATACGGGGCGGGAACCAGGCGGGCGGACGAAAGCAACCCGTGTTTAGATGATCGTTCGCGCATCAGTAGTTTCCGACAAGGCAGAACACAACCCTTTTTTCAGGCATGAGAAACTCCTCGATCCAACCCCATCGGGGATTGAGCCGTTCAACTGAAGTTGGACGGAACCCGTACTGCGTCCTACGGCAGCGCGACCACGGGCACGGCCAAATCCCAAAGGAGAGGAAATGGTATCGAAGTATGTCACTGTGATGATCTGGTTCCTAATCCTGGTAGCGGGCATGGTCGGTTTCGTGTGGACGCATTGGCCGTCCAGCAACTCTGCCCCGCCAATTGAAGAGCGGTATGACCCGTCAATCTACAAGGATTTTGCCCCATCATTTTCCAGGGAGCGCAACAAACGCCGCCTGATAAGCGCCGCCAGCCAAACCCCCGGATTCGGCGGGTTTTTCCTTTCCAAGAGAGGGATCGTTCTCAACATCTACATTGTCGAAGACGAGAACAACCCTGAAAAATGGGAAAAGACCCGACAAGCCCTTGAAGAATTGCTTGATGCCGGGTCGGGTTTGAAACTGAACGTCATCAAAGGCGATTACACCATAACCCAGCTTTCTGAGTGGTATAACCTGATGAAGTCGGAGGGAATATGGGATCAGGACGGGGTGCATATGATCGACTTGGACGAAGGCATAAACAAACTCTACATCGGAGTGTTGAGCGAGTGGGATGTTCAGGACGTGTACACGTTTCTGGAGGGAATAGACATACCTCGCGAAGCCGTAACGGTAGCGGTCGAAGCGCCGTCGACTCCCGCCGGAGAGTGAACGTCAACAGACCCTGATCGGCTCCAATCCTGTCAATCCCTAAATCCGGCAAATCCTGATTCTGACAATCCCACGTATGTTGTAAAATTGCCTGACAACCGGAACCGCCCGCGCCACGCGCCCCGGGCAGTTCAACACTGGAGAAACCCATGTCGCAATTGATGACCGGAAAGCAGGCCCTTTTGGAGATGCTCAAGGCCGAGGGGGTCGAGTACATCTTCGGCAACCCCGGCACCAGCGAGGGGCCCATCATTGATATGCTGGGCGACTACCCCGAGTTTCGCTACATCCTGACCCTCCAGGAGAGCGTTGCCATGGGCATGGGCGAAGCTTACGCCCGCGCCACCGGGCGGGCCTCCTTCGTCAGCCTCCACGTGGACAGCGGCTTGGCCAACGGCATCGCCCTGATGCTGGACGCCCTCAACACCGGCACGCCCATGGTGATTACTTCCGCCAACTACGACGCCCGCAAGGTCAACGAGACCATGACCGACCTGGCCAACCTGGTGCGTCCGGTCACCAAGTGGTCGGTGGAACTCACTCTGCCCGACCAGATCCCCAGCGTCATCCGCCGCGCCTTCAACGAGGCCAACAGCCACCCCAAGGGGCCGGTGTACGTGGGCTTCTCCTCCAACGCCCTGGAAGGCATGGCCGAAATGAACATCGCGCCCTCCCGCCCGGTGTACGACACCTCCCGGCCCAGCGCCGAGGGCATCGCCGCGGCCGCGTCCCTGCTGCTCAACGCCAGCCGGCCCATGATGCTGGTGGGCGACCGCCTGGCCGAGGACGGCGCGCTGGCCGAGGCGGTCGCCGTTGCCGAGCTATTGGGCCTGCCCGTCTATCAGGCCCGGGGCGCGGAAGTGGCCTTCCCCACTACTCACGACCAGTTCCTCGGCGCGCTGTCGCTCCGTGTCACCGAACAGCGGGAGACGCTGCAACGGGTTGACGCCGTGCTGGCCGTGGGCAGCGACCCCTTTGAAGAGCTGTTCTATTGGGGCGACGTGATCCTGCCGCCGGACGCGAAACTGATCCACATTGACCCCAGCCCGGGGCAGATCGGACGCTCCGAACCCACCGACGTGGGCATCGTGAGCCACTGCCGATTGGGGTTGTCCGAGTTAGCGGCGGCCCTGCGAGAGCGGCTGTCCCCCGGCGACTTCGCCGAGATCGAACAGCGCAAGCAGACCGTCGCCGCCGAAAAGCGCAGCAACCGGGCGGCCTTCGAGGAGTCCGTCGCCGAGAAGTGGGACCACAAGCCCATGACGCCGGCCCGCATGATGGCCGAGTTGGCCGCCGCCATTCCCGACAACGCGGTGGTGGTGGACGACTCGATCAGCAACCGGGGCACCATGCGCCACTACTTCCAGGGGCAGCGTCCCGGCGACCTGCGGGGCGTGCGCGGCCAGTCCATCGGCGGCGGCATGGGCGCGACCATGGGCAACCAGTGCGCCTATCCCGACCGGCCCGTTTTCGGCGTCATCGGCGACGGCAGCGCCATGATGACCATTCAGGGCCTCTGGACGGCGGCCAACGACAACATCCCCTGCATTTTCGTCATCTGCAACAACGGGATGTACCGGGTCCTCAAGACCAACTTCAACGTGTACCAGCGGGACGTGCTGGGCCTGCCCGAAACGTCGGGCGGCCAGTTGCTCTACTCCGACTTCGGCACGCCCTTCGACATGGCCGCCATCGCCAACAGCATGGGCGTCCACGGCGAGCGCATCACTGACCCCGCCGAAATCAAGCCGGCCGTGGACCGCGCCGTAGCCTCGGGCAAACCGGCCCTGTTGGACATGGTAATCGACGGCGCGCTGTAGCCGACGCACGCCTCTCTGTCATTGCGAGCGCAGCGCGCCAATCTCGTCGAACCTGCTGCAACTCTTGCGAGATTGCCGCGTCGCTGCGCTCCTCGCAATGACAAGCCGAGCATAAAATATAAGGGGAACATTCTCATGCGAACCAACACCACCAAAGCCAAACTCAACGAGGGCGGCGTCGTCTTCGGCGCTATCATCACCCGCTACGCTCCCGACATGGTGGAGATCTTCGGGGCGCTGGGCTACGACTTTGTGATGATCGACTGCGAGCACGGGCCGGCCAACCTGGACCAGGTTGAGCACATGGTCCGCGCCGCCGAATCCTTCGGCATCACGCCCATTGCCCGCATCCCCGACCACTCGGATCATACCATCCTGCGGTTCCTGGACCGGGGGTTGCAGGGCATCATCGTGCCCCACGTCAACACCGGCGAGCAGGCGGCGGCCATCGCCCGCGCCGCCCGCTACTATCCCGACGGCTACCGGGGCATGGGCGGCGGCCGCGCCCAGGACTACGGCATCGGCGTCACCCGCGACGAGGCGACGTCCTGGGTCAACTCCCAGGTGCTGGTCATCCCCATGGTGGAGGACGTCGAGGCCGTGGGCAACCTGGACGACATTCTGGCAGTGTCCGGCGCCGACGTGCTCCACGTGGCCGCGTCCGACCTGGGCCAGAGCATGGGCAACCCCGGCGTCGCCGAGGTGCGCCGCGTGATGAGCGAGGTCATCCCGCGAGTGCGCGCCGGCGGCAAGAACGTGGGCGTGGGCGGCAACAACCCGGCCGACACGGCCGGTGTCGCCGAGTTCATCAAGCTGGGGGCCAACTTCGTGACGGTTTCGGGCTGGGGCTTGCTCCGCATCGGCGCGGAGGACTTCCTGAAGAACGTCAACGCGGCTTTGTGAGCGGATTAACCACTATTTGACGCCGTCGGCCGGTTCGCGCCCCAACTGCTCCAAAACCTGCGCCGCCAGCGTCGGATTTTCCCGGATCGCCTGCACCATCAGATCCTTGTTGCTGCTGACGGCGCGGACGGCGGCGGCGTTTCGTGCCTCCTTCCGTTCATCTATGAACTTGATAATTGCGGCTATGGTGTAAAACACGGCCTGTCCCCCTAAATCAACAACAACTGCGCTCATGCCGTACAGGATTACGCCTATACCGGCATAAACCGCCAGATTGTCAAAGTCGGCATTCGTCGGCAAGCGGTCAAGACGCCAAATCGTTATCCCATAGGTTGCTGCAGCAGCCCCGAACGGCGACACCAGAAAGTGCAAACGTATCAATCTGTCTTGCGTAAACCATCGCCGCAACCGGTTCATGGCACGATTATACCAAAACGGCCAGCCCCGCTACTGGCGGCCCCCCTTACGGCCGGCTGGCGCGCCCGCCCGTCCGCGCCGCCGCCATCAAGGCCGCGGCAACCAGCGTTATGCCGGCCATGACCAGGAAGGCTTCCCGGTAGCCGCCCATGTCATCGTAAGCCATCCCGGCGGCCAGCGGCCCGACGGCGAACCCCAGCACCTGCGCGGCCCGGCCCACGCCGTGAATGGCCCCCAGGTGACCGCGCCCGTAGTCGCTGGCCCACATCAGGGGAGCCAGCGTGTTGATGCCGGTGTTGGCCAGCCCCGTCAGGATGGCGTAGCAATAAGTTTCAGGCAGGGTGTCGGTGGTCACCAGCAGAACCAGCGCCCCCGCGCTCACCAGGTAGAGGGAAACCATCACCCACCGAGGATGCAAACGGTCCGCTACCACGCCCGCCAGCAGGGCCCCCGCAGCCCCCGAAATGGACATGACGCTGATGGCCGCAACCGCCGCCGTAACGTCAATCCCCCGCTCAGTCAGGTACGGGATCAGGTGCAGTCCCGGCCCGGCCGTGGCCGTGCTGCCCAGGAACAACGCCCACAGGGTCATCCAAAAGACGGGCCGCCCGGCCGCCTGTCTCAGAGTGAGCGATTGCTCCGCATGAGCCACTCCATGCGGCCCGGGTTGGCCGGTGTCCTCGGCGTCGTCGGGTCGGTCGCCATCAACCGCCAAACCCAGGTCCTCCGGCTGCCGGCGCACCCACAGGGCGCAGGGGATGACGCCCGCCAGCAACATCACCGCCGCCAAACCCTGCCACGCTACGCGCCATCCCCACAGCGAAATGACCAGCTGGGTCAGCGGCGCCAGGGCAATGACGCCGGCGGTCTCCGCGAAAAACACCAGCCCGGTGGCCCGGCCCCGGTAACGCTGGAACCACTTGCCCATGCTGACCGAAGCGCCTATCTTCACCCCGCCCTGGTCGGCAATTCTCGACGCGGTGAAGGCCAGGTAGAACCCCAGCAGCGTGTGCATCAGCGACAGATAGACACAGGCCAGCGCAATCACCGTCCCGCCAACCACCAGCACGACCCGCGAACCCACCCGGTCCACCAGCCGCCCGATGAAGGGAGCCAACGCCGCGCCCAATATCGCGCCGACGGTGGTCGCCCCCGCAATGGCCGTCCGGCTCCAGCCGAACTCGTCGTACATGGGCACGACGAATATGGTCAGTATGGATATGGCGGAGGCGGCGTTGGCGAACCCGATGGCTCCCGCCGCGCCGGCGACGATCCAGCCGTAGTACAGCGGTTTGCGGCGGAACTTCATGCGGAGATTCTCCAACAAAGTGCGTACTTATGGGCGCCGGAAACCGGGTACACAAAACCCAAATCGATGGTACAATTCAAAAAAATATAAGATGAGCCAGCATAGGGAATGGGTAGCGGCGCATCGGCCGCGCACCTTCCCGCTCAATTCAGGAGACGGCAACATGGCAATCGATTTCCAGAGGGACGAAAGCACTCTCATCATTCAGGCTGCGGAGCGAGTGGATAGCACCAATGCCCAGCGGTTCCTGGAGGACCTGGACGCTGCCATCGAACCCACCGACCAGGTGGTGATTCTGGATATGGGAAAACTCACTTATATCAGTAGTGCGGGTTTGCGGGTAATTTTGCAGACCGCGAAGACCTTGCAGCGGCAGAACTCCAACTTCGCCCTCTGCGCCCTGTCCGGAACCGTCCGCGAGGTCTTTGAGATCAGCGGTTTTGACCAGGTGATTTCCATTCACGATTCGCAGTCGGACGCCCTGGCCGCGCTCAAGAGCTGACCTGCCGCCGGTCGCCTCCAATTCGCCATTCTGCGTTAATCGGAAGGGCAGCCGCCGGTTGCCAGGGACGAAGCCATGGTAGCAACGCAAGGGCCATATCGCATCCTCGTTGTTGACGACGAGCCCGATCTTGAGCCGCTGGTTCTGCAGCGGATGCGCCGGGCGATCCGGTCGGGTCGCTACGAATTCCTCTTTGCCCAGAACGGAGTTGAAGCGCTCCAGACGCTGGGCAAAGATGATGACATCGACATGGTGCTGTCGGACATCAATATGCCCCAGATGGATGGTCTGGCGCTGCTTTCCCACATACCCGAAGTTGCGCCCGACGTACAGGCCGTGATCATCTCCGCCTACGGCGATATGAAAAACATACGCGCCGCCATGAACCTGGGCGCCTTCGATTTCGTCACCAAGCCGGTGGACTTTGAAGACCTGCGCATCACCATCGAGCGCGCGCTCAACAACCTGGAAGCCTGGCGAGAGGCCACATCTTCCCGCGACCGTCTCATCGCCATTCAAAACGAACTCGGCGTCGCCGGCAAGATGCAGCAAGCCATCCTGCCTACCGAGTTTCTCAACAAACCCGGCTACGAGATGTACGGCAGCATGACCCCGGCCCGCGACGTGGGCGGCGATTTCTTTGACGTTCTGTACCTCAGCAACGGCTGCGTCGGCCTCGTCATCGCCGACGTATCGGATAAAGGCGTGCCCGCCGCCCTCTTTATGATGGCCAGCCGCACCCTGGTCAAAGCTTCCGGGCTGAGCCTCAAGTCTCCCGGCGAAGCCCTGCGCGAGGTCAACGACCTGCTGTATGACGACAACGAAACCATGATGTTCGTCACCCTGCTCTATGCGGTGTACAACCCCTCCACCGGGGAACTCACCTATGCCAACGGCGGGCACAACGCGCCACTCATCGCCCACGCCGACGGCAGTTCCTCGACGCTGCCCGGCACCAGGGGCATCGCCCTGGGGGTCATGCCTGACATGGAGTACGAAGAGCGAACCATCTCAATCGCGCCGGGTGATACCATCGTTTTCTACACCGATGGGGTAACCGAGGCCATCAATGAAGCGAACGAGGAGTACGGGATGGAGCGGTTGCAGGAGGTCTTTACTTCCAGCCCGCCCCAGGACGCCAAAACCGCCACCGCGGCCGTTTTGGACTCGGTCAACGACTTTGCCGGAACCGTCTCCCAGTTCGACGACATCACCTGCCTCATCTTTCGCCGCACCGAGCCCGGGCCATGACTGAACGGCTTTTCCTGAGAATCCCTCCCCACCACGAGCAGTTGGAGCAGATTCCGGCGGCGGTGGAGGAGTTCGCTGAGCGCGACAACTGGCCTCCCGACCTGGTTTTCAAACTCAACCTGGCGCTCGAAGAGTTGGGCGTCAACATCGTGAATTACAGCGGGGCCACCGGGGAGATCGAGATTTCGCTGGCTTCCGACGACGAAACGGTAACCATCGAAATTGCCGACAACGGGCGGCCCTTCAATCCGCTGACTGAACTGGACACCCCGGACGTCTCCGCCCCGCTGGGCGAGCGGCCCATCGGCGGCCTGGGCGTTCACTTGGTGCGCTCCATGATGGATGAGTTGAGCTATAGCAGGGAAAACGGCATGAATCGTTTGGCCATGACCAAGCGCAAGGCCGGATGAAATGGTCGCGGCCATTCTGACGAAATCGCCCTGTTTGCAACGGATTGCCGGCGTCATAGCCATCACCTTTATCCTGGCGGCCGTCGGCTGCCGCCCTGGCGCTGAAGCCGCCGTTGACCGGGTCGAAACGGTTCCGAACCCGGTCAGCCCGGCGCCGCCGTCGGTCGCAGCGGCTGAGCCGGGGGTTTTTGAAGACCGTATCGTGTTCGGCCAATCCGCCGCCTTCAGCGGCCCCGCCAGCGAGCTGGGCCTCGGAATGCTCGTGGGCATCAGCGCGGCCTTTGCCGAGGTCAACCGGGCCGGCGGGGTTCATGGCCGCCTCCCGGAATTGCTGGTCATCGACGATGGTTACGAGCCGGAGCAGGCCATCGCCAACACTGCGGAATTGATTGAAGGAAACGAAGGAGAGGCAAAACCCCCGGTTTTTGCCCTCATCGGCGCCGTGGGCACGCCAACCTCCCGGGCCGCGGTTCCGGTGGCCGCCGCCGCCGGCGTGCCTTACGTCGCTCCCTTTACCGGCGCCGCGTTCCTGCGCGACGCCGCAGCGCTGCCCAACGTGGTCAATCTCCGCGCTTCCTACAACCAGGAAACGGAGGAAATGGTGGAGCGCCTCACCACCGACCTGGGCATCGAGCGCATCGCAGTGATGTACCAGGACGATTCCTTCGGCCGCGCCGGCTACAGCGGCACGCTGGCCGCGCTGGAACGGCGGGGAATGTCCCTGGTCGCTGAAGGGCTGTACCCCCGCAACACCACCGCCGTCAAAACCGGCCTGCTGGACCTGCGCCGCGGCAACCCGGAAGCCGTGATCCTGGTGGGAGCCTACCGGCCCGTCGCGGAGCTCATCGCCTGGGCCCGCCACATCGGCATGGATTGGGTATTCATCACCATCTCCTTTGTGGGCAGCAATGCCCTGGCCCAGGAGTTGGGCGCCCTGGACGACCCGGCCGGCGGCGAGGGGGTTTTTGTAACCCAGGTGGTGCCCTTTCCCCATGACGACACCGTTCCCGTCATCGCCGCCTATCATCGCGCCCTGGGGGAATATGCCCCGGGCGAGGCTCCCGGTTTCGTTTCCCTGGAAGGCTATCTGGCCGGACGCCTTGCCATCGCCGCGCTGGAGCTTTGCGGTCCGGAGCTCAGCCGCGCTTGCTTCCTGGGCAGCCTGCACCGGGCCGAGGACGTTGACCTGGACGGCTTCCGGCTGCACTACGCGCCAAATGATAACCAGGGTTCCGACACCGTATTTCTGACTATGATAGACTCCGAAGGCAATTACATTCCCATCGAGACCCTGCCGAGCAAAAGCCGATGATGCAGAAATTGACGCAGCTGCTTGCGCTCCGCTACCGCATCTCTTCTCAACTCTATCTGGGCATTGGCGCCGCCGTGTTCCTCACCACGGCGGCCAGCCTGGTGGGCTGGTTCTCCTTCGACCGGGTGGGCGACGCCCAGAGCCGGGTCAACGAAGGCAGCATCCCCGAGATTGCGGCGGCCTTCGCCGTGGCTCAGCACAGCGGCGAACTGGTGGCCGCGGCCACCAGCCTTTCCGCCGCCACCGCGCCGGCCGACGTGGAACGCATCAGCGGTCAGATTGGAACAACCTTCGTCCTGTTTGCCGAGCAATTGTCTTTCCTGTCCGAGCGCGGCAGCGATGCTGAACAGGTCGAGCGAATCCGCGGCCACTCCAACACCCTGGTTGCCAACATCAATGCCGTTGAGAACAGTATGTCGGAACAGTTCCGGCTCATCGACAAGTCCGCGGCCCTGCGCCTGGAGCTGTCGGATCTGCGATTCGGCCTGGACCGCGTGATTGTGCCGGCGATTGACGACCATCTCTTTTACACTCGCACCGGGTACCGGGAGTTGGGCGAGGCGCCGTCACCGCCGTCGGAGCACTTGTCGGCAAACGAGTTGGCCCATCTCCACTATCTGTCGGAACTTCAGGAAAACGCCACCATTGCCGTTCAGTTGCTTGCCAGCGCCTCCACCGTGTCCGAAGCCGCCTTGATCGAGCCGATGCGGGAACGGTTCGAGTCATCGATAGGCCACATCAAGCGCAACCTGGACGGTTTAGCCGCCTCGCCGTTGCACGGCGAACTGGTTCCGATGTTCGACCGCCTTCAGGTGTTGGGCGAAGGGACATGGGGCGGCGCGGAGGACTTGGAGCTTGCTTCCATCGAAGTGCTTGGGCTGTTTGACTTGCGTACCCGCGAGCTGCAATTGGACGCGAGGCAACGGGACCTTTTGGCTAACAACCATGGGATCGCTTCTCTCCTGATCGGCGAGGTGGACGTGCTGGTGAACACGGCGCAGGCCCGTGCCCAGGCGGCCACCGAAGCCTCCGGTCAGGCAATTTTCACCGGGCGAACCCTGCTGCTTGTGATCACTGCGGTCAGCGTCGCCGGCGCGGCGCTCATCGCCTGGCTCTTCGTCGGGCGTGTCCTGCTGCGTCGCCTGGCTTTGCTGTCCGACTGGATGCGCCGCATGGCCGGCGGCGACCTGGAAGCGCAGGCCGAAATCACCGGACGGGACGAGGTGGCCGACATGGCCGCCGCTCTGGAGGTCTTCCGCCGCCACGCCCTGGAAGTGCAGCGCCTCAACCTGGTTGAACAACTGGCGGAAGAACTCCAGGGCAAGAACGACGAACTTGAGCGTACCAACAACGACCTTGAGCAGGCCATGTCCGACCTCAACACCGCCCAGGACCAGATTGTGATGCGGGAAAAACTGGCCGCCCTGGGCGAGCTGACCGCCGGCGTGGCCCATGAAATCAGGAACCCGCTGAACTTCGTCAAAAACTTCTCCGAAGTCTCCGAAGAGTTGCTGGAGGAGATGAAGGAGACCATCGAGGAAAGCGAGGACGGAGCGCTGGACGAAGAGCAGCGGGACCTGTTAGAGGATATTTTCGGCGAGCTGAGCGGCAACCTGGAACGCATCCGCACCCACGGCGACCGGGCCGACCGCATCGTCAACGATATGCTGATGATGAGCCGGGAATCCGTCGGCCACCAGCCCACCAACATCAACAACCTGCTGGACGAACACGCTCGCCTGGCCTATCACAGCGTTCGTGCCGTCGACTCCAACTTCCAACTGGACCTCCAGTACGACTTTGACGATACCATGGACGAGATTGACGTCAACCCGCAGGATTTGGGTCGGGTATTCCTCAATATCGTCAACAACGGCTGTTACGCCACCAACGAAAAAAGGCTGAACCTGGAACAGGAACAACCCGGCGCGGACTATACGCCCACCCTGTGGCTGTCCACCCGGCTGGACCAGGAACAGGAACACATCCAGGTGCGCATCAAGGACAACGGGACGGGTATGCCGCCCGAAGTCATCGAAAAGATGTTCAACCCCTTCTACACCACCAAGCCCACCAACAAAGGCACCGGCTTGGGCCTGTCGATCTGCAACGACATCATCCGCCGCCACGGCGGGGAAATCCTGGTGGAATCCCAGCCGGGCGAATTCACCGAAATGACCATCGACCTGCCCCTGCATCCCCCGGCCGAAGACATGGAGAATGACGACGATACGGACGACTATGACGATGCGGACTGGGCTGAAGAAGAGCAACCGGCTCGAAATTAGATGCGCTCCGAACCCACCGGATCCCGCCTCATCAAGTCACAGTCATCCATCAGCCCCCGAATATGTCGTCGTGCGTGCCCGTGTAACGCAACGTGATAGCATCTCCGTCGTCTTCCCAGACCAGTAGCCAATTGAACTCAACGTGGCATTCCCAGAGGGGATACCAATCGCCGGCCAGTTGGTGAACGCGGTGTCGGGGATCCACGGGTTTTCCGGACAGCAGTTGTACGACGATACTGTCCAGGCGGGCGATATCCTTGCCTCGACGAATCCGCCGCTCATCTCGCCGATAGCGAGCGCTAGTGCGGAGTTCCCGCATCTTGGTCCATTTCGGCGCGCATTTCTGCCAAGTTGGCGTATTTCCTGATGCCTAGTTCGGCGCGGTTTTTGCGGAGGTCCGCCAGCGTATCAGCGTTAAAAGTCTTTCCGTAGGCCAGGCAAAGCAGACATTCTTCATGCCGCGCCGTCCGTTCGTAGAATACGGCGATGGCTTCATCAGGCGTCATTCCCATCTGCGCAAAAATGGTCTCGGCCTGATGTCCGCCCATTGTACCGGGGCGGCCGGCGGCAGGGCTGACAAGGACGTGCTCCGTCCGATTTGCGCCGTCCCCGACGAGGGCACAACTGCCTTCCCATAGATCCGCCATCATTTCATCAACGATGGTGTAGATAACGATGCTCTTTCGACGTTCGCCCAATGCCGCTGGAGATTCCGCGTTCAGGAGTTCGTCAGCCCTGATACCATCACTCCGCAGAGCAGTCAGTTCGTAGAACGTGGCGATAGCCTGTTCAGGCGTCATCTGGACACCGTCAAATATCTCCTCGGCTTGTCTGACTACTTCCGGGTCCGGATGCTTGGGGGCAACCCCGGCTTTCGCGTTGGTCATACTGCACTTCCTTACACGTCGCATTCTACCACCATCCGCCGGCTACCCCCACGCCCGCAGGCGTATCTCCTCGCTGGTGTCCATGTCGGCCTGGGCCTCCTCGGGCTGGTCGTTGAAGAGGTAGGACAGCGACCGCCGGGAGTAGTAGTTATCGTCGTTGGGGTCCAGGCGGATGGCCTCGGTGAGGTCGGCGATGGATTGAGCGTAGTCGCCCACCTCGTACCAGGACACGCCCCGGTTGAACCAGGCGTCGGCGCAGGCGGCGTCCAGCGCGATGGCCGCCGTGTAGTCGGCGATGGCCCGCTCGTACACCCCGTTGCGGCTGTAGCGGTTGCCCCGCTCCACGTACTCGGCGGCGGTGGAAGGCTCCGGCGGCGGCGGCGGCGGACGGCTCGGCGTGGACACGCGCATTACCCGACTAATCGGCGGCCACCGGGTCGGCGCCGATTAGCTTGCCGCCGATACCGGCCTTGCGGTGGGCGATGACGTAGGCGCGGCGGAAGCAGAAACCGCCCACGGTAATGTCCACCAGTTCAGGATGACGCCGGGTTTGGCCCTCCATGAAAAACTGCAAGTCGTTGACCATGGGGCCGTCGCTGGCAAGGACGGTGATTTCAAAACCTGTATCCGTCCAACCGGGCAACAGTGAATCGGCTCTCAAGAACCGATGCCTCGGCGCGTCATCCGCCCACGTCGCGGCGAGGGCCAGCTCCCACGTCGGTTTCCCGAAGTACTCATCAAGTTCAGGATCCGAGTGTACAAAGAAGGCCATCAACAGTTCCAGAGGGCCGCGCTCGGCGACGAGGCCCTGGGCATACGCTTCTATTTGCTCGATGGGGGGTTTGGACGGCGGCGTCATAAGGCCCTCCGAATGCGTTCTATCTCCGTGATTCGCTGTTCCGCCTGCGCCCGGGTAGTAGAGCGGTTCGACTCATAACGAAGTTCCGGCTTCCAACCTTTCACACTGTCCCATTCTGATGCCAACTGCGACAAAACGAAAGATTCACGCCCAGAATACAGCAGCATATTCAAATCGTGCGTGAAAAGCGGGCGAAACAGCGCCGCCCGTTCTCCGCCGCGGTTAGGGAACCCTTCCCATCCCAGCGTATCACAGATACCGGCTTTCAACGCCGCCTCCAGCGCGTAGCCGGAGAGGTACATTACGGCGTCGTAACGACCCGCGGCCAGCAGTGCCCGGCAATCGGCCATCCGGTCGTCGGATACTTGCCGGAACTGTTCCGCCGTGATTACTTCCGCCGGGCGTCCTGATTGCGAGCTCATCTCACGCCTACATCACCGACCGCACCAGCCCACCGTCCACCAGCATCGTCGTTCCTGTGATGTAGCTGGAGCGCGACGAGGCCAGGAAGGCCACCAGGTAGGCCAGCTCTCGCGGCGCGCCGATGCGCTTCAGCGCCGTCTGCTCGGCCCGTTGGGCCAGGGCGTCCTCCACCGGGATGCCCTGAGTCCGCGCCCGGTCCTCCACGTTCTCCATCATCCGTTCCGACATGATGCTGCCGGGGCACACGTTGTTGATGAGGATATTTTCCGACCCCAGATCGTCGGCCAGGTTCTTCATGAAGCCGATTACGCCCATGCGGGTGGCCGCCGACAGGGCCAGGTTGGGGATGGGCGTATAGACGGTGCTGGCCAGGATGTTGATGATGCGCCCGCCGCCCTGGGCGCGCAGGTGGGGCAGGGCCTCCCGGGTCATCCGGGCGAAGAAGAACAGGGAACGGTTGGCCGACACCTGCCACAGCTCTTCAGTGGAATCCTTGGCGTAAGCCTGGGGAGGGCCGCCGGAGTTGTTCACCATAATGTCGATCTGGCCGAAGTGGGACGCGGCGCCGGCCACCAGCTCGGCGATGGTCTCCTCGTGGTCCAGGTCGCCGGCGTAGGTGTAGATGTCGGCGCCGGTGGCGGCGCGGATCTCATCGGCGGCCCGCTCCAGATCGGACGGCGTGCGCGCGCACATGGCGACGCGCGCCCCTTCCTCCGCCAGCACCTCCGAGCACGCCCGTCCCAGCCCGCGGCTCGCGCCGCCCACAATCGCTACTTTGCCATTCAGTTCCAGATCCATTGCCCGGCCTCCTCAAATGCTGCCCGGATTATAACAGCAGGCGCGGAAACCAGAATCGTCGCGCCGCAAAAGCCGAGTTCAACGCAAAGGCGCGAAGGCTCAGAGACGCAAAGATTTATAGTGTACAATCCAGCCGTTATGAGTGGGACTACTGACATTGTGGATGCCGCCGCCATCGAAGCCGCCGCCGTGGAGTTCGCCCGGGGCGCCGGCGCGTTGTTGTCCCGGCATTTCGGCAACGTCATCAGCGTCGAGTACAAGGATAAGGCCCGGCAGGACCCGGTCACCGCCGCCGATAAGGAGACGCAAGCCTACCTGGAGGAACAAATCGCCCGGCGGTTTCCCACCCACGGCATCCTGGGCGAGGAGGATGACGCCAGCGCCGATGGCGACAAACCTGCTGCCAACATCCTCTGGGTTCTGGACCCGCTGGACGGCACCACGAACTTTATGAACGGCCTGCCGGTGTACGCATCGTCCATTGGCGTGCTGCATCGCGGGCGTCCCCTGGTCGGGGCAGTGTACATCCCCTGGCCCACCGACGCCGGCAGTGGCGTGGTGGTCCATGGGCGAGCCGGCGGCGGGGCCTTTGCCGATAGCGAGCCGGTGTCGGTGTACCAGACGGAAAAGCCGCGCGGGGACAGGCTTATCGGCATCCCCGGCTCCTTCGGGGCGTCAACCCGCGTCGGCAAAGGGTTGAAGGGTCAACCCTTGGGCCAGCCCCGCGTAACCGGCAGCATCGCTTATGAGCTGGCGATGACGGCCATGGGGGTGATGCAGTTCGCCATCATCGGCGCGCCGCGGATGTGGGATATGCTGGGCGGCGCGCTGGCGGTGCAGGAAGCCGGCGGCACGGTGATGACCCGCCTGGCCGGCCGCAAGCAATGGCATCCCATGGACTCCCTGGTGCCTACTTGGGACGAAAAGCCGCCCACCATGGCGGAACTGCGGAAATGGGTCGCGCCGCTGGTGGCGGCCAATCCCACGCTGGCGCCGCTGATTGCCCACAACCTGCACCAGCGGCGACGTCCGCTGCGCCGGATGGTACGCGGCGTCAGGAAGGCGTTGGGCAGCGGACGCGGAGGCGGACGATAGTCGATTTGACACCGCCGCCGCCGCACTGTACCCTGAATCTTGCAATCGCCCCTTGAGAGTACGCTACGTCCCCCGACATCATGGGCGGGCCAAAATCCTGGGGCATATACGGGCAGCGCCGGTGTAGTGATGAGGGTCGCCATACTAGTTGACAGCGGCTTTTTTCTCCGGCGACTGCCCCAATTTTACGACCGTAGCATCCTGTCCGATCCAAGGCGGGCCGACGCCGCCATAGGGCGTCTGGTTGACGGTCACCTACGGCACGTCAATCGGGTTGCGCTTGTGGCGAACCGTTACTCTCTGCTCTACCGCTGTTTTTTCTACGACGCCGTGCCCTACGCCAGACGCAGCCATCTGCCGATCAGCAAGCGGGCTGTCGATTACTCAAAATCAGGTCAATCGGTTTTCCGGCTAGCTCTGTTTGAGCACATGGTAGCGTTGCAATTTAGGTGGTTTCCCTTCGTAGGGGCGAATAATTATTCGCCCCTACACGCATGGGCAACTGGATTTTGCCAAATTAAACCACCTAAAACGGAACGCTACCTTGAGCACATTGACCAGTTGCACTGCCCGTTTCCGCAACCGGGCCGGCAGAGTTCACCGCAACCGTAGCCGTCGTCATTTACCACTACCACGGCTCGGCGAAAATGTCGGCCACCGCGATGGCCAGGCCGGGTATGCGGTCGGTGGTGAGCGTATCACCGGACTGGTACCGGGTTTCGGCAGTATATTCGCCGACGCCGTTGTTGACGATGGGTTCGGTGAGCGCGAGTAGGGTTTCCCGAGTTGGGTCGATTATCCAGTATTCGGGGATGCCATAGCGGGCGTACAGCTCGCGCTTGACCGCCAAGTCGTGGCGAGAGTTGGAGGGCGACAGGATTTCCACCACCAGGTCGGGTATTCCCTCGCAGCCGCGGTTGGAGATGATGTGTCGCCGGGCCGCGCTGACGTACAGTAGGTCCGGCTCCACCGTGTCTCGCTCCGACAACATCAGCGCGAAGGGGGCGCGGTAGAGCAGCCCCAACCGGCGCGGCAGAATGAGAGCGTCGATAGGCGCGCCCAGAAAAAGGGAAATTGTTTGATGCCTGGTATTAGGGGCGGCGGCCATGTGATACAGCGCTCCGTCAATCAGTTCCCACCGCTCGCCCTCCGGAGTGGCAGCGTAGTCGGCATAGGTGTGCTTGCCTTTCGGCTTGGCGGTTACCATCGCTATGCCTCCTCCGGCCCCCGCAGCAGGTCCAGGTACTTGTAGCCGGAGCCGGTGTTGAGCAGGACCACCTCCTCGTCCGCGCCGATGCTGCCGTCGGCCAGCAGCCGCTCCAGTCCCACCAGGGTGGCCGCCCCCTCGGGACAGGAGATGATGCCCTCGGTTTCCGCCAGGGTGTACATGGCGGCGATCATCTCGTCGTCGCTGACGGCCAATGCGCCGCCGCCCGTCTCCCGGATGGCTTGCAGAATCAGGTAGTCGGCGAAGGGGCCGGGAACCCGCAGCCCGTCGGCCTTGGTGGCGGCGTTGGGCCAGGGTTCGGCAGTGTCCGCGCCTTCGTGGAACGCCTTGACGATGGGCTGGCAGCCGTCGGCCTGCACCGCGTAGAAACGGGGCGGTTTGCCCTCAATCCAGCCCAGTTCCAGCAGTTCCTGGAAGCCCTTGTACATCCCGATGATCCCGGTGCCGCCGCCGGTGGGATAGACGATGGCGTCGGGCATCCGCCAGCCCAGCTGGTGGGCGATTTCCAGGCCCATGGTCTTTTTGCCCTCGGCGCGGCAGGGCTCTTTCAGGGTGGACAGGTCGAACAGGCCCTGCTCCGCGGCGACGCCCACGGCGATGCGCCCGGCGTCGCTGATCAGCCCTTCCACCAGGTTCAGCTCGGACCCGGCGACGATGGACTCCTTCTTGTTGGCGACCGGAGCGTCCTGGGGCATGAAGACCTTGACCGGCGTACCGGCGCGGGCGCAGTAGGCCGCGGCGGCGCCGGCCGCGTTGCCCGCCGACGGCATGGTGAACCCGCGAGCGCCGATTTCCACCGCCTTGGACACGGCGGCGGCGATGCCCCGGGCCTTGAAGGTGCCGGTGGGATTGAGTCCCTCTTCTTTGATCAGCAGCCGTCGGACACCCACCTGCCGCGCCAGCGTGGCGGCGTCCAGCAGCGGCGTACCTCCTTCGCCCAGCGTGATAACCGAGTCGCCATCGGTCACCGGCAGCAACTCGTTGTAACGCCACATATTGGCTGGACGGCGGTCGAAGTCCGACCGCTGCACCTCCCGACGCAGACGAGGCAGGTCGTAGCGGACGAACAGGACCTTGCCGCAGCAATCGCTGACCGTGGCCAGCCCGTCATAGGGATACTCGGCGCCGCAGACGGTGCATTCCAGGTGGTCAATGTAGCTGAAGGAGGGCATCTCATCGCTCCGCGTCGTAGTAGGGTTGGGTCTGATCGAAAGGAACCACCGGGTTGGCGATGGCCGGCCGGTTCAAGCCCAGCGTGTCGCGCACGATTTCGTTGGTGCGGACCAGGCGCACCGCCGAGGTGGGGTACTGCGGATTGTTGGGGTTGGGCACGTCGTGGCGCTCGACGATGCCGTCATACAGCCAGTCTTCCACCAGCCGCCGGCACTCGTACTCGTTCCACGCAATCCCCCAATCCAGCATCCACTGGTTGCAGAGCATACTGTAGCCCACAAAGTTCATGCGCGCTTCCAGTTTGTTCATTTCCCGGACGAAAGTGTGGAGCACGTCCTGGAAAGCTTCTTCCTGCTCTTCAGGGGTCGGCAGCTGCACGTCCACGTCCCCATGCTCAGCCAGCTGGATGCCCAGTTCCGCCTCCAGGGGGAACAGCGGGGCTACCGCCAGCATATCCCGGGCCACCGACTGGCTGAAAGCGCAGAGGATGACCCGACGGCCCATGCCCCGGGCCCGGTCAACCAGCACCTGGTAGTCGGAATCTCCGGAGCCAAGGATGACCACTTTGCACTCGTCGCGGTCCCGCAGCCAGTCGTACACTTCCAGCAGGATGGAAGGGTCACTGCGGTCTTTGCCGGCCATGGTGCGGGGAGCGTGATACAGGGTGAGGCCAGCCTGGGTGAACGCGGAGCCGTCATCAGGACGCAGACTCCAGTCGCCAAATGCCTTGCCGCCCAGTACGTCTCCGAATACCTCTCCCACGTTGGTCATGGCTTCGTACAACGCCTGAGGAGAGACACTTTTCTGGTACAACTGGGCTCCCCGTCGTATGTTTTCCCAATCAATGGCGATTAGTACTCCGTTGCCTGAATCTTCCAATTGGACACCTCCGTGATAGTAGTGATGGCTATATTCCTCCAGCGCGACACGCGCTGACGCTCAAAGGGTCGGCCGCTCCGGCCAGAACAGCTCGTAAAGCCGTTCCGACAATTGCTCGCACAGTTGCAGTCCGTCGGCAACTTCATTTGCCGATTTTTCGTTCTCATAGAAGTTGGAGTGCAGAGCGCGGGCGGTATCAAGCGCGATGTTCAGCCATGCCGCCGTCGCAACGTCGCCATTTCCACGCGCCAGCTCCGACAGCTCTCGCATTATCAGCAGGAATGAACGATGGGAGTGAACTATACCGCCGTGATGAGCGCTGATGGCTTTGATGGTTTCGGCAACCAGTCCCCACGCCTTGTTGGAGGCTTGCGGCAGGCTGTCAATATCGTCCTCGTCTAGATGCCGCCACGCGCTGCGCCGGAAAGCCTCTGCCCAACGAGCGTAGTTCTCCGGCTCTTTGCCGGCATCATCGGGCTGCGCATGGTCCCGTGCCGCGGACAAGCCGCGGGCGACTGCGGCGGCAACGGCATTTCGGTCGTGAGTCATCTGATCAATCCGACTCCGGTGTTCAGACGGCGGGCCGCTCCGGCCAGAACAGCTCGTAAAGCCGTTCCGACAATTGCTCGCACAGTTGCAGGCCGTCGGCAACTTGGTCCTCAAACTCTTCGTCCTCGTAGAAATTGGCGTGAAGACTGCGCGCCCTGGAGAAAGAGTTATTGATCCACGACGCCGTTTCGGTGTCACCCGACTCGCGCACTACGCGCGCCAGCTCACGCACCACCAGCCCAATCGAACGGTGGGTATGGATGACGCCACCATGCTGGACGCTGATTGCTTTCACCGTCTCGGCCACCAGCCCCCACGCCTTGTTGGAGGCTTGCGGCAGGCTGTCGTCGTTATTCTCAGCCAGATGTTGCCACGCGCTGCGCCGAAATGCTTCTCCCAAGCGGGTATAGATCTCAGGCTGCTTGTCGGCATCGCCGGTCTGCGGACGGTCACGTGCGGCGTCCAAACCATGGGCGACTGCGGCGGCAACGGCATTTCGGTCGTGAGTCATCTGATCAATCCGGCTCCGTTGTTCAGACGGCGGGCCGCTCCGGCCAGAACAGCTCGTAAAGCCGTTCCGACAATTGCTCGCACAGTTGCAGTCCATCTGCAACCTGATTCTCCGACATTTCGTTCTCGTAAAAATTGGAGTGCAGAATGCGGACGGCGCTGAAGGAGTTATTCAGCCACGCCGCCGTTGCAGCGTCACCTTGCTCTCGCACCAGGTCGGAAACCTCCCGCATTATCAACATAAAGGAACGGTGAGCATGGATTGCGCCGCCGTGATGAGCGCTGATGGCTTTGATGGTTTCGGCAACCAGTCCCCACGCCTTGTTGGAGGCTTGCGGCAGGCTGTCAATATCGTCCTCGTCTAGATGCCGCCACGCGCTGCGCCGGAAAGCCTCTGCCCACCGAGCGTAGTTCTCCGGCTCTTTGCCGGCATCATCGGGCTGCGCATGGTCCCGTGCCGCGGACAGGCCGCGGGCGACTGCGGCGGCAACGGTATTTCGGTCGTAAGTCATCAGTGAAACCGCGAAAGTGGCATGAGCGCATTATAGCCTATACAAGCCAACTGCATCGCAGTGCTCATGCTATAATTTTTAGTCGCAGCCACCAGAGGAGGGCGTTTTTTATGCCCGATTACGAACTCATCCTGTACCAGTCCGACCCCGCCACCAGCATCGCGCGCCTCACGTTGAACCGCCCTGATCGTCTCAACGCCATCAACGATCAGATGCAGGTGGAAATCGCCGACGCCGTGGCCCAGGCGGACGCCGACCCCGACGTGCGTGTGCTGATCATCACCGGCGCCGGCCGCGCCTTCTGCGCCGGGGGCGATATGAACCAGTTGGGCGGCTCCGCCAACGGCAACGGCAGCGGGTGGACTTCCGGCAACGCCGACCAGGTGCGCCGCAGCTTCCGCCTGGCCCAGGACATGATCCTCGGCGTGCAGCGTTGCGAGAAGCCGGTCATCGCCATGGTCAACGGCGTGGCCACCGGCGCCGGGCTGGATCTGGCCTGCGCCTGCGACATCCGCATTGGCACGCCGCGCTCGCGCTTCATGTCCGCCTACGTCCGTATCGGCCTGTTCCCCGGCTTCGGCGGCACCTGGCTTTATCCGCGCACCATGGGCAGCCTGGGCCGGGCCGCCGAGATGCTGTTCACCGGCGAATTCCTGGAGGCGGAAGAAGCCTATCGCCTGGGCTTCCTCAACCGCCTGGTGGACGAAGACGAGCTGGAGGCCACCACCCTGGCCATGGCCGAGCGCATCGCCGCCGGCCCGCCCATCGCCATCCGCCTGTCCAAGATGATGCTGTACCAGGGCCTGGAGTTCGACCTGGAAACGGCCATGAAAATGGCCGCCGCCGGCGAAACCATCACCCTCACCTCGCAGGACCACGTGGAAGGGGTTGCGGCCTTCCGCGAGAAACGTACCGCGGAGTACCGGGACAGTTAGGCAAGGTCTTTCGGTTTTCTCAAAATTCCAAGATCTCGTCATTCTGGCGAAAGCCGGAATCCGGTGTTTCATGTGCGTCCGTATCCGCCCTGCCTGTCACGAGTACGCGCAATGACGCCGGCCCGGCAAACACCGTTGCAGATCACTAGGCCGTTCACCCTCCCGGATGACGCCAAGGGGCCGCGAGAAGGAATGACCGGACAGCATCCTCAGGCGTCCCTTCCGCACCTCTTCTACGCTGGCGACAATCTGGCCGGCCTGCGCCGGCTGGCCGCGGCCGGCGTAATGGCGGACCTGGTCTATGTTGATCCTCCCTTCGCCACCAACAACGAGTTCCTGATTGACGATGGGCGCGCCAACAGCATCAGCGCCTCCGGCCGGCCGGCTTATTCCGACACGACGCGCGGCGACGCCTATCTGGACGCCCTGCGACAGCGTCTGTATGCCATCCGCGCCGTAATGGCTCCTGCCGGGTCGGTGTACGTCCATATTGACGTAAAAATGGAACACCACGTCCGCCTGCTGATGGACGCCGTCTTCGGCGGCGAGAACTTCCGCAACAGCATAACCCGTATCAAGTGCAACCCGAAAAACTTCGCCCGCCATTCCTACGGCAACGTCAAGGACACCATCCTTTTCTACTCAATGTCCCCGCGCCAAATCACCTGGCATCCTCAGCCGGAACCGCTGTCTGCTGATGAACTCGCCCGACTGTACCCGCACACCGATGCGCAGGGACGCCGCTATGCCACCACGCCGCTGCACGCTCCCGGCGTCACTGTCAACGGCCCCACCGGTCAGCCGTGGCGCGGTATGGAACCGCCGCCGGGTCGCCACTGGCGTTACCCGCCGGCGAAGCTGGACGAACTGGACGCGGCCGGACTGATTGAGTGGAGCAGCGCTGGCAACCCGCGCAAAATCCGTTTCGCCAGCGAATCCGCCGGCAAGCTGCCGCAAGACGTTTGGCTGTACAAAGATCCCCAGCGGCCCGCCTATCCAACCCAAAAAAACGCCCGGATGCTGGAGCGCATCATCCGCACTTCATCCAACCCGTGCGATACGGTTCTGGACTGCTACGCCGGCAGCGGCGGCACGCTGCTTACGGCCGAGCGGTTGGGGCGACGGTTTATCGGAATGGATAACTCACCGGAAGCGCAGCGGGTTATAGCAGAACGGCTGCGCAGCCGGCGGGTCGAATGGCAAGAGCTCACCGAGACACGGGATGACGAACATGGCAGAACCGCAACTGCCGCCGCCGCTGGACTTTGGGGCTATTGAGCATCGGCAGAATCTGGCTAACCGGGCCGAAATGGCCAATGACATCGCCCAACGCTCGGAGCGACTACGAACCCCGGATACTGCATTTCGCCGGCCAGTTTGACATTCCCGAAACCGACTTTTGGCGGGATTTGGACGCCAATCCGGGCGTGTCGTCAAATTGAGTTACCAAGCGTCAAATCTCCCTATCTCCGTCATTCCCGCGAAAGCGGGAACCCAGAGCTTTCTGTGAATAACGACGTTCTGGATTCCCGCTTTCGCGGGAACGACGGGATATGTCAATACGGCCTGGCAGGACTGGAGCCGTTCAGTGTCGGAGAGATCCCAATCCTGCTAATCCTTATAATCCCGAAAATCCTGCTTCTGACATCCTTACTGCCGGCAGGTCGGCTCGAAGTACCGGCCGGCGCTGGCGACCAGTTCCCGCAGTTCCCGGTAGCTGCGGTTCTCGCCAAGCTCCGTTTCCACGCCGTCCAGCAGTTCCAGCACGGCGTCCAGGCTCCCGCACTGGGCCCAGAAGGACTCCCGCAGCAATTCGGCGAACTCGGCCGCCGCTGCCGCCTGCCGGAAGTATGGATCAGTGGCGGACAGTTCGGCCGCCGTTTCGCCGGCGGTGATCCCCTGCGACAGCTCGATGACCTGCCGGTCCTGCGGGTCGCGCCAGCGCAGGCGAGCCGTCGCCATTACCGCATCGTCCGTGTCCGCCGTAGGCGGATCATGCAGACGCAGTTCGTACAGCGCGGACACGTCCCGGGCGAAGCCCACCTCTCCGAAGTCCAGAGTGTCATCCCGGAAATCCTCGTCCGCCACCGCGCGGTTTTCGTACCCGATGAGGCGATACTTGCGGACGACCTCCGGGTTGAACTCGACCTGGATGCGAGCGTCTCGCGCCGTCTCGGTGAAGATGCCAGCCGCGCTTTCCTCCAGGAACCGCGCCGCCGCGTCGCGGTTGGCCAGGTAGTGATAGGTGCCGTTGCCCCGGTTGGCCAGTACCTCCATCAGCACGTCGTTATAGTTGCCGGTGATGCCGACGCCGATGGTGGTCAGGGTGGCGTTGCGCTGGGCGTGTTCGTCCACCACCTTGAGGATGGACTCCGGCCCGGTGTCGCCCACGTTGGCCACGCCGTCGGACAGCAGCACCAATCGCACCTTGCGTCCCCGGCGCATTTCGTCGGCGGCCAGGTCGTAGCCCAGGGTCAGCCCGGCCTCGGCGTAGGTGCTGCCGCCCGGACGCAGTTGCCTTGCCGTGCCGGCGATGTCCCGGGCGTGGTCGCCGTTGGTGAAATCGCGGGCCACGCGCACCTGGTCGGCGTAGGTCACGATGGCGGCCCGGTCGCCGGGGATCATCTGCTGGGAGATGCCGTAGATGACCTCCTTGGCCAGACCCAGCCGGTTGTCGGCCTCCATGGAACCGGACACGTCCACCACAAACACCAGGGACACCGGATCCCGGTCGTCGGTGGGCGCGGGATTGCTCACGCCCACCCGTAGCAGCTTGTAGCCGTCATCGCCAAAGGGAGCCGGCCCGGCGTCCAGGTGCAGCCCCAGGTCCGCCGTAGGCGGATCGGCGGTGGGATAGCCCTGGGGCAGGCTGTTCACGTATTCCTCAACCCGCACCGCGTCCGGCTCAACCAGGAACCCGTCCCGCAGGTACTGCTTCAGGATTTCATAGGAAGCCGTATCGCCGTCCAACGCGAAGGTGGACAACGGATCCTCGTCGGCATCGATGAACGGGTTGACGCCATAGTGCTGGTAGTAGGTCAGCGGATAGGCGCCGTCGTTGGGGTTGTCGGTTCCACCCGATTCGGGTGGGATGACCGGGCCGGCCGGCCCCGCGGCTCCCTGGGCACCTTGCACGCCAGCAGGGCCGGCCAGACCCGGTGGGCCTTGCGCTCCGGGAGGCCCAGCCGGTCCTGGTGGCCCCGACGCCGGGGATGCAGCGGACTGGCTGGCGGCAGCGGGCGCCGCAGTTGGCGCCGCCGCCGCCGATTCCGTCCGGGTCGTGCGGGATGATCCTTGAGTTACGGCCCGCGTCGCCGCGATGCGCTGGGCCGTGCTGGCGGTTCCCGCGGAGCCGGACGTTGCCGAAGAGCTGGACGCCGGCGCGGCGGCGGACGGCGCCGCCGGGGCCGCGGAATGCTCCGCCGACCCACCGCAGGCCAGGGCGGCAACGGCAACCAGCGACGGAACCGCCACCGCCAGGGCGGCAGTTCGGATTCTTGACAGCGAATTCATAACGTTTCTCCCCTCGTTCCTTCCAACAAATTCGCGATCGCTTGTGCCCTATTACGGCGGAAACGGCCCGGCGGATTGCCGACGCCGGTGATACAATGCCGACGCTATGACTATGAACGTTGACAACAGCCTCTCCCCCCACGGCGGCGTCCTGGTGGAACGGGTACAGCCCCGGCCCGACTACGATGCCTTGGCCCGGTTGCCCACCATCGCAGTGCGTGAGCAGATCGCCCACGAGTGCGTGAACCTCGCCTACGGGTTCTTCTCGCCGCTGACCGGGTTCATGGGCAGCGCCGACGTGGCGGCGGTGTCGGAAACGATGCGGCTCACCAGCAGCTACGTCTGGCCCATTCCCATCGTGCTGGACGTTGCCGAGGCCGAGTTGAGACAGGCCGGCGTGGCCGTCGGCGACACCGTGCTGCTCACCCACCGGGGCAACCCGTTGGCGACGCTGGACGTGTCCGAGATTTTCGCCGCCGACCTGACCGAGTTGGCCCGGCAGGTGTACGCCACCACCGACCCGGCCCATCCCGGCGTGCAGCGCACCCTGAGCTACGCCGACCGTTTCGTCGCCGGCGACGTCACCTTGGTCTGCGAGCCGGTCATCAACCCGCCCTTCGACCGCTACTGGCGCACGCCGGCGCAGCTGCGTTCAGAGCTGGCGGAAATCGGCTGGCAGCGCGCCGTCGCCCACCAGACCCGCAACGTGCCCCACTCCGGCCACGAGTACCTGATGAAAGGCGCGTTCCTGGAAGCCCGGGCCGACGGCGTACTGGTCAGCGCGGTCATCGGCGAGAAAAAAGAAGGCGACTACATCGACGAGGCCATCGTCTTGGCCCACGACAACCTGAGAACCCACGGCTTCTTCCGCGATGACATTCACCGCACCACCGCGCTGCTCTGGGATATGCGCTACGCCGGCCCCCGGGAGGCCGTGTTCCACGCGCTGGTCCGCAAGAACCTGGGCTGCACCCACCATATGTTTGGCCGTGACCACGCCGGCGTCGGAGACTACTACGGCCGCTACGCCGCCCACGAGATTTTTGATGAACTGCCCGACCTCGGCATCCGGTCGGTGCTGACGCTGGAGTGGTGGTACTGCCCCACCTGCGGCGGCGTGGCCTACGAAGGCATCTGCGGCCACCCCGACACCAAGCAGGACCTGGCCGGCCGCCTCATCCGCAGCATCATCGATGGCGGCGCGGAACCGGCGCCGCAAACCCTCCGAGCCGAGACGCTGGCAATAGTGCGCCAGTGCGCCGAGGAATATGGCTTCGGCTCCCCCTTCGTAACGGAGCGATACCTGCGGGAGCGTACGCCGGTGCTGGCGCCGCCGGGGGCAGTTTAGCAACGCTATCGCCGGCGTCACACCAGAACTAATGCCACTATCACCCCGACAAAGCCCAAGGCAATGGTGCCAATGATGCCGGTCGCCCACCTTATGTTGGTGACCTTGCTGTCGGCCATCGTGTTTCTGAGACCAGCGATTTCGTTCGCGATCTCAGCAAACCTGCTTTCCAGCTGGGCAATCTCGGCACGGACTGCCAGAATCTCCGCCTTCAGCTCGTTGCGGATGGCGTGCACTTCCTCACGTAGGGCGCGCACCTCTTCACGGAGCTCTGCAATCTCCGCCTTCAACTCGTTACGGACGGCATACATCTCGTTGCGGAGTTCCGCAATCTCCGCCTTCAATTCGTTGCGAACTTCTTGCAAGTCCGACAAATCCGGTTTGGCAGCTATTTCGTCGGCGATGGAGTCGGCTATTTCTCTGGTGATAGCGCCGGCCAGTTGGTCACTAAGACCGGCATTCACGAGCCGTCGTTGCATTGCCAGTGTATCCAATGCCATAAGCGTTCACCCTCCGAGCGCAGCCGCGTCGGGATTGGCCCGATTATAGCAGGGAACACGAACCCATGCCCCGGCGGGTTCGGTCAACTGGCACATTCTCCCGCGCTGGGGAAGAACGGAAGCTTACGTTACTCGTCCCGCGCTGGCCGGCGGCGGTGCTGGAATACGTCCGCCAGCGGTATCGCCAACCCCGGCAGCAAAGGCGTAGTCAGCACATCGCCGACGCCCAGCGCGGCCCGCTCCGCGTATGCGCCGTCGCGCAGTTCCAGTTGGGTCACCGTGTCGTTGCGCGGGTCAATGGGCCAGTATTCCAAAACGCCCGCTTCAGCGTAGATCTGCCGCTTGTACACCAGGTCGCGATTGCGGTCGTTCCACAAGATTTCCACGATGATGTCGGGTGTTCCCTCAACCCATTTGCGCCCCACGATTTCCCGGTTTTCGTTGCGAATGATGACTAGATCCGGCTCATAGGCACGTTGCAGTTCCCGTGATAAGACGGTTGTAATTGAGAGGTAGAACTGTGCCGGCGTCCGGTCAAAACCATCCAGGTAGTCGTCGATATGACGGCAGAATTGGAGCATCAAAAACTGGTGATCCGGGCTGCCTGACGCCGTGATATAAAGCACTCCATCATCAAGTTCCCACTTGCCGTCAGTCTCGCCCAGGGCCAGAAAGTCGTCCAAGGACATCCGCATCCCCGTGCGCAGTTTTGCGGTGGTGGTCATAACCGCCCTCTACTCATCGTCCCGCGGCGGTCGTAGCCGATGTTGAAATACATCGGCCAGCGGGATTGCCAGCCCCGGCAGCAGCGGCGTAGTCAGCACGTCGCCGACGCCCAGCACGGCCCGCTCCACGTATTCGCCATCTTGTAACTCCAGCCGTGTAACCGTGTCGTTGCGCGGGTCGATGGGCCAATATTCCAAAACGCCGGCCTCGGCGTAGATTTGCCGCTTGCGAATCAAATCCCGGTTGCGGTCAGTGGACAGGATTTCTACCACGATGTCGGGCGCGCCTTCAACCCGGCTGCGCCCTATGATGTCACGACGCTCGTTGAGGACGATAACTACGTCCGGTTCGGGAGCGCGTTGCAGTTCCCGGGACAGAATGGTGGTCATTTCGTGAAGCAGTTGGGCCGGCGGTCGCTCAAATTCAAGGAAGTAATCTTCGATAGGACGGCAAAGCCAGCGCATCAGAAACTGGTGGTCGGGGCTGCCTGACGCCATGATGTAAAGCACTCCGTCGTCCAATTCCCACTTGCCGTCGGTCTCGCCCAAGGCCAGAAAGTCGTCCAGGGACATCCGCATCCCCGTGCGCAGTTTTGCGGTGGTAGTCATGGTCTGCTCCAGTAGGGGCGAATAATTATTCGCCCCTACGCGGCCTACGCGGCCCCTGCCGCCGGCGCCGTCTGGTAGCGCACCGAGTACTTGCGCTCGCGGATGGTGAAGGCGCTGATGGCCGCCGGGTAGAGCATCACCGCGGCGATGGAGAAGGCCACCACGTAGTCACCCGTGATTTCCCGCAGGTAGCCGGCCATGAGCACGCTGGTGAACCCGCCCAGCTGGTGGAACAGGAACGCCACGCCGGATATGGTCGCCAGCGACTTCAGCCCGTACACCTCCGCCGTCAGCGAGGTGGTCAGCGGCGCGGTGGCGATCCACGACAGCCCGGCCACGAAGGAGAAGATAATCAGCCCGGCCAGCACCGGTATCCCCGGTATCACCAGCGACGCCACCAGTATCACGTAACCCGTCCCCCGGCAGAAATACACCAGCGCCAGCCAGTTCTTGCGTCCCCCGATGCGGTCGGAAATCCAGCCCGCCCCGGTGGCTCCGATGGCGTTGAGGAGCGACATCCACCCGAAGATCCAGGCGGCCAGCCAAGGGCTGATACCCTCCTCGATGGCCATGGGCACGAAGTGGACCGACAGCATGAAGGTGGTGGAGCCGCAGATGAAGTAGGAGAAGCTCATCTGCCAGATGGGGAAGGACTTGAACGCCTGCCGCCAGTGGTTGGCGAACAAGGGCTGCGGTGGCGGACCCGTCGCCGTGCCCGGAGATCCCGCCGCATCAGGCTCTTGCGGCGGATCCCCGTCGGGCGTCAACCCTTTCCTCGCCGGGTCGTCGTGCAGGAAAATGAACGCCAGCGGGATGCCCAGGCACAGGATCATCAGACCCATGACTATCCAGGACAATCGCCAGTCGATCAGGGAAATCAGGAAGGCGGCGAAGGGCACCAGCAAAAAGCCGCCCAGCGACATTCCCGATGCGTTCAGCCCGATGACCAGCCCCCGCCGGCGGCGGAACCACTTGCTCAGCATCGCGCCGGTGTTGGTCAGCGACGTGCCGCTCTGACCCACCGCCGCCACCACGCCGAACACGGCGATGAGATACCAGATGCTGCCCGTCAGGGCCATCAGCAAAGTGGATGCGCCCACGATGACGATGCCGGTCATCACCACGATACGGACGCCCAGCCGGTCGAAGAAGTAGCCCATGAAGGGCTGGGTCACGCCGTTGAGCAACGCGCCCAACGCCGCCGCCCAGGAGACCACCGTCCGGTTCCACTCGAATTCGGCCTCCATAGGCACCACGAACGCCCCGAAGGCGTTCCGCGTCCCCATGGTCAGAAAGGCGATAAACATACAGGTGGCAACCACGAACCACCCGTAAAAAATCCCCGGCCGCGCCGGATTGCTCGCCGCCATGATGCCCCCAAGCCCGCTGCGCTACGTTACTTGCTGATGGGGCGGATTGTATGCCCGGCGGCGGCAGGGGCGCAAGTTGAAAGGCCCGTTGTCATGTGCTACCCTCAACGAAACAGCGGGAGTAGTCACCATGGGCATCACCTACGCCAAAGGCAGCATCACCGGCCAGACCGAGACCCGCGAGTACAACTTTCTGGTGGATACCGGCGCGACCTGGGTTGGCATCCCGCCGGCCGACATCGACGCCCTGGGGCTGGATACCGTGCCCAACGCCAGCGCCGACCTGCTGACCGCCGACGGTAGAGTGGTCAACACGCCGATTTACGTCGGCATCGGTATGCTGGAAGGCAGGGGCTTCGTCAACGGGGTCGTGCCGGCGGCGACGCCCCTGGTCGGCTACAATCTGCTACAGGATTTGGGGTTCAAGGTTGACCTGGTGAACGAGCGCATCGAGCCGCGCCCGGATGGAGAAATAGCGCCGCCGTTTTTGCTGTAGCGGGCAGTCGGAATGTCCCACTGGAACGGGGCGCAAGGTTAGGCGTTGGCGGGAGGCATGAACTCGATCAGCGGCAGCGTCACGTCGGGGAACGCCTGTGGGGTAATGGCGCCACCGACGGGGATCGTGCGGATGGTGATGTACTCGGTTCCCACCGGGTCGGTACGGGCCTCAACTCCGCCGGTGCGCAGATTGGCTATCCAGAATTCCGGGATGCCCGCGGCGGCATAGAACTCCGACTTCGGGCCATAGTCGTACTCCAGCGAACTGTCGGCCACTTCAATCAGCAGCAGCACGTCCTCCGGCTGCGCCGTCGCAACGTGGTAGTCAGGCCGGGGCCGCAACAGCACGATGTCCGGCTCCGGCATTCCATACTCATCCAGTTGTATGGAACCCCGCACGCGCACGATGGCCCGTCCTACCAAAGCCGGAGCAAAGAGCATATTGAGGGCGTCGGTGCAGAAGAGGTGCCGGTTCCCAATTGCCGCCATCTGAATGATCTCCCCGGCCAGCAGCTCAACGTGTTCATCCTCATGCAGAATGCCGGCCTCGCCCATGGCCAGGTACTCAGCCACGGTGAACATCCGGCGGGCGATTTGGTGGCGGGTTGTGGTGGTTGTGGTCATTTGGATGTCTCCGCGTGGGTGGACTGCTGGCGGATGGCGCCGGGGATTCCCAAAAAGGCAATCATCCGTTCAGTAGCGGCGGGCAGATCGCGCAGTTGGCACTCCCACACCGTCAGCGCCGCCCAGCCCTGTTCCCACAGCAAAGCAATGTTCCGAGCGTCGCGGGCGTGGTTGCGCTCCAGTTTCGCCAGCCAGTAATCCCGGTTGGTGGCGGGAATGCGAACCCGAGGGCAATCATCGTGGCGATGCCAGAAGCAGCCGTTGACGAATACCACCTTGCGCCGAGCCGGGAAAACCAAATCGGGCCGGCCCGGCAGGTCAGCCCGATGCAGTCGATACCGATAGCCGAGGCCGTGCAACAGCCGTCGCACCTGCATCTCCGGCTTCATGCCCTTCGATTTCACCCGCGCCATAATGCGGCTGCGGACTTCGGGGGATACGGTGTCGGTCATGGCTTGCCTTGCCTATCAAGTTTGGTCCAAACGACTATCCGTTTTCGATTTCTTCCAATCTGGCGCGGGCCAACCACTCCAGACGCTCGGCTTGCGCCAACAGAGTTCGACGTATTCCCACCGTAACTTGCCGCTCGCTGATTCTGCGCGCCAAGTCTGCGATTGTCCTGGCGCGGCGCGCGAGTCGGATGTCAGGATGTTCCCGTTGTTGACGAAGCTCGTCGCTCAATATGGACGCACGAACCGACGGCGGCAACGGAATGGTTTCATTGGGCGCCACTTCACGCTCATTGAGCACTGCTCCGAACCGGGACTGCTGTATTGCTTGGCAATAGACCGTGAACTCTGCCCTATCCAAGGTTTCTCTGACGCCTTCCGATAGGTCCCAAAAGGGCCACATTTCAATTTCGGCCACCTCGAAGGGGTCGAGTATGCTCATCGCAACGGCGTCGGTGCGTTGATTCGTCAGGTGGCGACGTATGCGGATTCGCAGCCCTTCGGAAGTTCGACCGACGTAGATAGGTTCACCGTCATAGTCGTAGAAAAGATAAACGCCATGCTTGCAATTGCCGACTGGGATCCCGTTGTCGCATACCGTGTCAAGCGCCTGTCTAACTCCGCTGTAAAGCTCCGTTACTTCGCGAGGTTCTCTGTGCATCATAGGAACGTTACCCAATTCTGCGAATAGCCGAGGCTCGAAAGCACTTGTTGCGGATTTAGCGTTCCTGGCTTCCTGACTTCAAACGAACGTGCAGAGCCGCTTACTGGGCGAATGATGGTGAATTGAGCGCCGTGCGGTTGCCACGTGAACGTATGAATACCACCTTGTACGGTATGCCCTTCCAAGTTGTTCCTGACGTTGAGACTCCACGTGTAGTCACCCGGGTCAAACTGCGCCGTCTGCGTCTCGAAAACCTTGAAGCGGAACCCGTTCATATCCCGAATCAGCACGACCGTCCGCAGATTGGGATACTGCTGTGTTGCTTCCTCAACACGAGCGTTCCAGATTTGCAGGACTTGACGGCCGGTTTCTTGGATGTCCGCAAAAGGGTCGTCATTGCCGAAAGAGAAGACAGGAGCGTTGCGACCGGAAATCAGGCGAACTCTTTCAGTCGCAACGGGGTTCCCCGAACTTACGGTTTTAGCTGACCAAGCAGTATTACCCAACGCAACATCGGCGATACCGAGCGGGCTTCGAAAATGTTCGCCGTTGACAGCTGCGGCAAAGATGTCGCCCCAATCATCGCCCGACAAGTCGTTCCGGCCTACCGCGCTCGAGTAGACGATATTGCTTGCGATTGACTGAATAATAGGGTCCGGTATCTGCCCCAACGGATATGGCGTCGGGCTGCTCCATCCGCCGCGCAATCTCGGTCCCTGATAAGCCATCCTGCACCTTCTCCAAAACTGCCTGCACCATCGGAACGGGCACGGCGTTGCCGGTCTGTTTGCGGATTTGCTGGTACGTTCCAGGTAGCTCAAACCACTCCGGGAATCCTTGCAGCCGTAGCATTTCCCGGGGCGTCAACCGCCTTTCGCCGTTGACCAGCAGGTAATTGTACGACGCGCCGGCGCGTAAGGCGCAGGAAAACGGATGGCTGGACACGTTGCCGCCCTTGTTCTCGTGCCAGATTGACAGTTCGTAAGGGCTTTGGTGCTTGGCCTGCCGTTTGCGGCGTATCTCGTCGCTGGCGAAGTAGTTAGCTGGAACATCTTCCCGGTTCTCCAAAACCTCCGCCAGGGTCAAGGGTTCACCGATTCGCTCCGGCCATTCAAACGGTGTGGAATGGTCGCGGAACCCCACGATAATGGTGCGCTCCCTTTTCTGAGGCAGGCCAAAATCCAGGGCGTTGAGGACGCTCCAATCGGCGCGGTATCCCAGCTCGTTCAGCTCGGCAATTATCGCTCGCATCGTACGTCCGCGGTCGTGGGACGACAACTGACGCACGTTCTCCAGCACGAAAGCCGCCGGCCTTTTGGCGTCGATAATCTCCACTAAGTTGAAGAACAGCGTTCCGCGGTGGTCAGCGAAACCCCGCATGGCTCCGATGATGCTGAACGGTTGGCAAGGGAAACCGGCCAGCAAGACGTCATGGTCGGGAACGGAGTCAGGCGGAATCTCGGTAATGTCGCCGGCCGGCTCCACGCCGAAATTCTGCCGGTAGGCCCGCTGCGCCTCGGCGTCAATGTCGCAGGCAAAGACGCACCGCATACCCAGATTGGCAGCGGCGATGTGAAAGCCGCCGATGCCACAGAATAAATCCGTGAACGTCAGCGGCGTCTCGATAACCCTGTGGGCCATGGTTGTTCATACCATTATACTAAAGTTCACGTAATAGCCTAACCAAATTAGACGCCTTTAGGAACGCGCTGAATCATCTTGCCTATCGAGCATCTCCTGCGCCAGGCGCGTAAGAGCGTCCAAATTTTCGATTGAAAGTCCTGGCATCAGATCTATTAACTCGCCAGCCGACTGGCTGAGAGATTCCTCTCGGTTCGCATCCGCATCCTCGTCGGTTTGTGCTTGATGATCGTCGTAATCAGGCGACGCTAGACTCTCCTCTTGCCTGGTGAGTATAGTTTCATCTTCCGCTTTTGGCAGGTCATCCGGGGATACGAGACGAAAGAGTTCCATCTCATCCTCCGGCGAACCCCCATAGAAAGAAGGCAGCGACATTATCCTTTCCTCTTCCGACGTTCCACGATCTCCGAATAGTAATCGCGGATGATATGGTTGTGGATGATCTGCGATTGAGGCCCTCCTTTATGATAGGTTTGATGCCAGGGCGAACCTTCGGCATGGGTCATCCTTGACAGTTCAATGCCGTCTATCCCGCCATAGAGTTGCCAAACCGCCCTGATGATGCCGTCTTCAACCGGGCTGAAGTCGTCCTGCTGTGGCAGCGGGGGATCGGAAATGGCGGAACCGCCATGCTGTTTCAAGGCATGATATACCGACCTGATGACCGGTCCGTACTGCCAGGACTCCACCGCGTCTTGGAACAGCGGGCCATGACCCAGGCCGAGCATCCAGGCATGGCAGAAATAGGTCAATTTCTGCGCCTGCATAGGCGTGATAATGTTTTCGTCTTGTAGCGACAATCGGATTATCTTGTCCGCTACTGACAACGCAGTATGCTGTGCGCCCATGTCGCACCTCCGGTGGTGAAAGCAGATCGGCATTGCGTACCGCAAAGCCTGCCTCACGAGGCTACCATGAATGTCAAGCACTTTTGAGCGATTTTATGTTGATTTTGGTTGGAGGATTTTTTATAAATCACCCTCCGTTAAGCAGAACGCAGGCAACCACGCCGTGGCTAACCTGCTTTTGACCTTCCCTACACGTTCCTCGACGCCAGCTCCGGGGAAGAGGGGCTGGCGCCGGCCAGACGGCCGAAGACCATCCCGGTCCTGAGACCGCTGCCCCGGTATGAGTTCATAGCCATTTCGATCACTCGATACGGGTTGTGGAACTGCTACTCCCTCTGTGCCGACCGCTCCCGGAGTTGGTACCAGTGAATTTGCCCCGAGGCGATAATGTCGTCGATGCGGCGGTCGGTACTTACCGAAGCTACTACGGCGTGGGCCGGTTTCCCGGTAAAGCGGGTCAGATAGCCGGCGTTGCGTATCGGGCGGTCGACGTCGCGCTGGTTGGCAGTGAATGAAACTTCTACTGCTATGTAGTGCAACTGGCCGGCGGCGTCGGTGGCCTCAATAATCATGTCAGCCGCACGAAAGCTGCGCAGATCGCCGGGCGCAACGTCCGTAGTGTCCTGATTGCGGATCAAATTCCTGACCTCACGCTGGGTAAGCTGCTTTTCGTATTCCAGTCCCAACTCCTCTGGGATGGACATGGCCTCTTTGTCAGCAATGGTGACTGCTCCCACGTCTTTAAGCCAGGTCAGATCGTCCGCAAGGCGATTGAAACGGCGATCCATCCGCTCGGTGAGTTGAGCAACTTGCTCCGTGAGTCGGGCCAATTGCCCTTCAACCTGCTCAACCCGCTCGACAAGCCCGGCCACGATTTGCGGCAATTCCAGCAGTTCCCGCGTCAACAAACGGGAGCGTACCGCCTCCATCAAATGCGGATTTTCATCCAGCGTCTGCATCAGACGCTCTACCGCATGAATGTCATCAATGGTAGCCATCGCTGCGTTTCCGACCAGGGTTGCGAGCAACTGTCTCGATTGTAGCGGAGCGTAAAGCCCCAAACGGCCCACACGTCCTTCAACGCCAGCGCGTGGGAGGACCACTGGCGCCGGCCAGGCGGCCGAAAACCATGCCGGCGCTGAGGACTTTGGCGCCAGGGCGGCTGTTCGGCCTAATCCTCATCATCCTCATCAAGTTGGTACCAAAGCACCTGGCCGGAATCGATGGCGGGTTGAATCTCCCGGTCCCGGCGATAGGCCGCTACCACGGCGTGAGCCGGCCGGCCGGCGAAACGAGTCAGATAGCCGGCGTTGCGGATGGCCCGGCGGGTATCGCGAGCGTCAGCGGTGAAAGATACCTCTACGGCAATGTAATGCGTTTCGCCGGCGTCGTCGGTGGCTTCCATAAGTAGGTCAGCGCGGGAGAAACTTGCCAGGTCGCCGGCGCTGATGTCCGTCGTGTTCTGGTGTCGGGCCAAGTCGATAATCTCGTTGCCATGCAGATACAGTTGCCGGCGCAACCCCAGCATCATCGCAATCACATGGGACTGCTCACGAGCAGCGTCCATGGCAGCGCGCTCCTTGAGCCGATTAAGGTCGTTGGCAACCTGGTTAAAACGGCGGTCCATCCGCTCCGTGAGCTGGGCAACTTGCTCGGTGAGTTGGGCTAGTTGCCCTTCAACCTGGTCAACCCGCTGGGTGAGTTGGTCAACCCGCTCGGTGAGTTGGTCAACCCGCTGGGTGAGTTGGTCAACCCGCTCGGTAAGGGTAGCCAGCTGCCCTTCAACCTGCTCAACCCGCTCGGCCAGCCTCGCCACGATCTGCGGCAGTTCCAGCAATTCCCGCGTCAACAAACGGGAACGCACCGCCTCCATCAGATGCGGATTTTCGTCCAGCGTCTGCATCAGGCGCTCTACCGCATGAATGTCATCAATGGTAGCCATCGCTGCGTTCTGACCAAGGTTGCGAGCAACTGTCTCGATTGTAGCGGAGCGTAAAGCCCCAAACGGCCTACACGTCCTTCAACGCCAGCGCGTCCTCCCCCGCGCTGTTCCCCGCCAGCCGTCCGAACACCATGCCCGCGCTGAGCCCGCTGCCGCCGGGGTAGTTGTGGTAGAACAGCCCGCCGACCATCTCGCCGGCGGCGTAGAGGCCGGGGATGGGATCCTGGGCGTTGGTCACCACCTGGCCCCGGTTGTTCACCTTGACTCCGCCGAAGGTGAAGGTGATGCCCGTGGTCACGGCCCAGCCGCGATAGGGCGGCGTGTCCAAAGTCTGCGCCCAGTTGGTCTTGTTCACCGCCAGGCCCTCGGTGCAGCGTCCGTCCTTCACCGTGGGGTTGTACTCGATGTCCTGCCGCACGGCGGCGTTGTACTCCTCGACGGTGCGAACCAGGCCGGCCGGGTCGATGTCCAGCATCCGCGCCAGTTCCTCGATGGAGTTGGCCTCGGCAGTGGTGGCCTGTGGAATCCAGTACTCATCCCGCAGCAGGTGCCGCACCTTCTCGTCGAAAATCTGGAAGCACAGGCCCTGGGGCTGGTCCATCAGGGCGCGCCCGTAGGTCACGTAGGTGTAGTTGCGGAAGTCGGCGCCTTCGTCCAGGAACCGCTCGCCGTCGATGTTGACCATCAGGCCGAAGGGATAGGAATGCTTCTGGAACAGCTCGGTGACCGTCCGGTCGCCGAAGGTGGGCGCGTTCATGTCCCACGCCACCGCGTGGCACGACGACCAGTGGCCGTAGGACTGCGCCCCCACGTCCAGCGCCATCTTGATGCCGTCGCCGGTGTTGTAGGGGATGCCGCGTACCTTCACCGTCTCCCAGCCCGGCCCCAGGTAGCGGCAGCGCATCTCGGCGTTGGCCTCGAACCCGCCGGCCGCCAGCACCACGGCGCGCGCCGCGATGTCCTCGAACCCGTCCGGCCCCTTGACCCGCAGGCCGGCCACGTTGCCCTTCTGGTCCTGGATCAGCGACACGCCTTCGGTGGAATAACGCACCTCCACGCCCAGCCGCTCGCACACGTCAAACTGTTGGTCCGACAGGCCCTTGCCCGCGCCCACGGCTTCCACCACCAGACCGCCCCAGAAGCGGAACTTGTCGCCGTCCCGGAACGCCTGCCGCCCGAAGGACAGCACGAAACGCACGCCGTGTTCCTGTAGCCACTTCATCGTCGGATACGAGTGGCTCACCAGGATCTCGGCCAGCTCCGGGTCGGAAAGGCCGTGGGTGACCCGCATCATGTCGTCGTAGAACTGGTTCTCGGTGTACTGTCCCACCTCGATGGAGTTGGCCTCGGTTTCCGACATATCGGGGATCAGGCCCTTGATGTCGTCCAACCCGTTGTAGGCGAAGCGGATGATGCCGCCGGTGAAGTAGGTGTTGCCGCCGCGGAAGTACTCGGGCGCCTTCTCCACCACCAGCACCGACTGGGTCTGCTCGCGGGCGGCGATGGCGGCGGACAGGGCCGCGTTGCCGGCCCCCACCACGATAACGTCATAAACAGTGTCATTAGCCGGCAAAACGACGCCTCCAGAGGCCGGCCGGCGCATTTATCCGGCAGGCAAAATTAGCGGTTTGATGATACCACAGCTACAGAGCCAGCCCGGCTTCTTCGTGCTGCACCAGGGCAACGCCGGCGTTGTCTGCGTATTCCGCCAACGAGTCCGACCATGGCGCGTGGGATATGACGAACGCCTGTATCTGGCCATCCAGCACGCGGCGCAGGATGTTGGCGCGGCGCCGGGCGGTGTCCACGTCATCCTGATTCATCGTAATCGACGCTTCCACAACGCCCATCGTGCGCTGGCCGTCTTCAAACCAACGCCCCTGGCAAACGATGTCAACGTGGTTGGCGTCCACCAGTTCGTCGCGGTCGATGCGGCCACTCCGGCGGGCGGCGAGGAGCGCATCCTGATATTCGGCCCGGTCGAACAGAGCAAGGTCAACGAAATGCTCGCTCAGGGTAATCCGCAAGTTGCTGGCGCATCTTTCCTCGTATGTATTGCCGCGCATATTGTCCAATGTCCCTCGTAAAGAATTGAGATCACTCCGCAGCCCATCGATGCTGCCCTGCATCGTATCCAGCTGCTCCTGCATCGTATCCAGCCGGCCCTCCACTCGGTCGAACCGCTGGTCAACCTGCCTGAACCTTTCATCAGTGGCTTCACGAAATTCGTAGAAATCGCTGGCCAGCTGCTCCAGGCGAGCCGGCATAGCCAGGAATTCCTCCGTCAGCAAAGCGCGCAGCACCAGCTGTCGCACGCGCGGGTCCGCCTGGATTTCGGCGATTAGCCGTTCCGCCAGGGAATCGGGTGGCAGTTCGTGGTCGGTAGTTTCGGTAGTCATGAGCGATGGCAGTGCGTTCTGAAAGATCCGGCAGGGCTACCTTTCAATTGTATCATCCCACCGCCGTCAGCCACCACCGCGCCATTCCCTCGCCGCCGGCCCCAACGCTCACCGCCATCCCCTCCAGCAACCACGCGCCAGTGATGCCCCGCGCCGTGGCTTGAACCTCTACTACGTCGGAAATGCGGCCTTCCACTACCGCCCGTCCGTTGGCCGTCCCCGCCAGCGGCAATGAAACCTCCAGCTGCGGGCGTTGCCGGGAGCGTTCCGCCAGCCGCGCCTCGGCTCCGCCCTGCGCCGCGGCGTAGTGGTCGGCGTAACGGCAGCGCACCAGGCCGGCGGTGGATGCCGACGCCGCCGAGTCCGCAGCGCGGTACGACGTGGTTCCCTCGGCTCGCCAGCAGCGGCTTGCGGAGAGACGCAGGGTTTGCACGTAGGCCGTCTTGGTTCCGCCGTTGCGCACCCGCAGCATCCGCCCCCGGCCGGCAACGCCCGAGGCCGCCACCGTCAAAAGCTCCACCGTTATATCGTCAGTTACGTCGGCGCCCTTGCCGGCGGCGTCAGCCGTGGCCGTGTAGTCCGTGTTCGCCGCCGGCGTGGCCACTCCGTCGATGGCCTCCCAGGCGTCCGTTGCCGCCAGTACCAGCCGCGCCTCGCCGGCTTGCAGCGTCAGCGGCTCGTTCAGGCTCCACACCCGCTGCGATCCTTCGTCCGCCAGCCGGCGGTAGCGGAACGTAACCGGATTCTCCACCGCCGCCGCGCCGTCATCCCACTTGACGTTGGCGACATAGGGGTCGGACCCGCCGGCGGTATCAGTTATCGAAGTTTTCGCCAGCGTCGTCGGATTTTTGTGCCCCCGGACGCCGGCCCGCACTGAGGACGCCTCCAGCCGGACCCGCCCGCGCCCGTCGGCGTAAATCAGCCCGTGCTCCTCCCGTTGCAGCCGGCGCAGCGCCCGGCCGGCCGGCACGTCCCACACCGAGCGCGGGCCACCCGTCAGCAGGACGCGCCCGGCGTCCACCGCGTAATCGGCCGGCGCCAGGCCGGCCCAACCCAGGATGGCGGCGGCCACGTTGCCGGAGCGCATCACGCCGCCGGGCAGGGCGCGATAAAGCCGGGTTTCCTCAACCTGCCGCATCACGTCGCTGGCCGTGATGCGACAAACTCCGGCGGCGTAATCCGGCGCGATGGCGGTGATGCGTCCGCGAAACAGGCTGCGCCCCACGCTGAAATCACCCCAACGGTCGGCGAGGCTGCGAAAACCATGCCACAGGCCATGCCGCCCCGACGCTGGCGCGTCGGTTATGCCGTCAGCGGCCAGGATCTCCCGGCCAACCGTGCCGCTCGTTTCCAGGTTGGTGGCATAGACCCGCACCGTATCCGTCGTCTGCTCAATTTCCAGGTCGTGCCATGCGCCGGCCGCCAGCGGCTGGCCCGTAGCCAGGGTCGTTGCCTGCCCGCCCGATACCCGTTCCAGGATGCTGGCGGTGTGGGTGAAGCGTAGCCGCAGGCAGTTATTCCGCGCCGCGCACCGGAGCGCGAACCCACCCAACCCGTTGCTGACCCGCCGGTAGCGCGCGGTCAGCGTGGCCAGCGGATCCCCCGTATTCAGCAACGCCACGGCGTCCGTAGGCGGGAACGCGCCGGGTGCGCCTCGCGCCGCGCCCCCCAGCACGGAAAACCCGTTGTTGCCGGTGGTCAGCACTTCCCAGCCGTTGACCCCATCGGACGACATCCTCCCGTTCAGATCCACCGGAGTCGCGCCTGACGTGGCGAAGTCGTCCCAAAGCCGGCTCGCCCGCAACCATACGTTCCGCCCCGGCTGTACGCCGGCGCCCAGCGGCCCGCCGGAATTGCTCGGCGTATAGCGATGATCCTGGTTCCGCAGGGTTAACTCCAGCGTCCCCGGCGGCGCGAACTCCGGCACGGGCAGCCCGCGCCGCCCCCACTCCCAGCGCAACCCCAGCGTGTCGTCGGATACATCCACCCCGTCCCCGCTCCAGACCCCGCCGTCCGGCCAGTCAACCCAAGCCTGCCAGCGCCGGCGCGTAACCGCGCTGTTTTCAAAATTGTCTATCATTCCTTTGCGCTCCTACCGGGCAATTTCACCAGACGCGGCCGGATTTGCCGGATTTATGGGATGTACCGGATTGGGCCGATATACCCCCTTCACGGCTCCAATCCCGATAATCCTTCAAATCCTGGAAATCCTGCTTCTGACAGCTTCCGCCCATCTGCTAAAATCACCCATCGCAGTCGAGAACCTTCCATGACGTTTGTCCAGAACATCGCCCAAACCGCCCAGGGTTTCTTTGACGCCGCCGACCAGTGCTTCGAGGACGAGGAGCCGCTGCTGGCCTACGAAAACATCTGGTATGCCGCGTCCCACGCCCTGACCGCCGTGGCGGAGCAACGGGGCTGGCCCACCGACGACGCCCGCGCCCTCAAAGCCGCCGCCGACCGCCTGGCCGACGAGGCCCGCGACCACCACCTGCGCCATCAATACGCCGTCGCCCAGCAGTTCCGCGCCAAGTTCAATTACGGCTTCGTCGAACCTTACCAACTGGCCGATTACTGCCGCCTGATGCGCGAGTTCGTCGCTCGTATGCTCACCCTGCTGGAAGAGGGAGGACACCCAGCGTCCTTGCCAGCCCACGAGCACGCTCGGGTGTCCGGGGAACACCTGCAAACCGCCGAGTCCGAGTTCGACTCGGGCGCGGCAACGCAAGCCTCGGCAACGCTGTGGCAAGCCGCCGCCCACGCCGTAATGGCCGTGGCCGTTCAGCGCGGCTGGCCCGCCGACAGCCACCAGGACGTCAAAGCCGCCGCCGACCGCCTCGCTGCCGACACCGGCGACGACGCCATTGCCGCCGGCTTCTTCGCCGCCCAGCACTTTCAAGCCAACTCCCGCCACGACTTCATGGAACCCGACGACATTGCCCGCGGCCGGCCCCTGGCGCAGGATTTCGTTCATCATGTACTCGCCATGCTGGATGATTGACCCCGGAGTGGCCGCCGTTTGCCATCTCCGGGAGCGTCTGCGATAATTCCGGCACTTCCTACGGATGGAGCATTGAAAATGGCTGCCGCTGACCCGAACATCCTCTATGCCTTTCTGGCCTTCATGTCGCTCATGCTGGTGGCTATGTTTGGCTTCATGGTCCGTTTGTCCATCTCGGTGGGCAGGATCGAAGGCCAACTCAATGGCCTCACCGCTCGGGTTGAAAGGCTCGAACAGGAGATGGTGAGGCTCCGTGAACAGCTTGACAACTTCCGTGAACAGATCGCCGATCTCCGCGAGCAGGTCGCCGAAGTCAGAGGAATGCTGCTGGCCGTGAATCGGAACATTGACCTGCTCATGCGCCACCACCACAACGACGCCGGCCAGGTGGTCATCGTCCCCGCCGAGGAAGTCGCCGCCGACTGACCACACTGCGCTACCACATCCCCAACGTCGCCGCCCCGTCCTGACGGAACCGCACCGGCCCCCGGCCCGGCTGCTGATCGGGTATCCCAAAAACGCCCGGTAGCGTTCCGTTTTAGGTGGTTTGGTTTTTGTCATTGCGAGCGCAGCGTGGCAATCTCGTTAGCGTAGCAACCTCTGAAAATGGAGTGCCTGCCATGCATACCCTTGCCGAGTACGTCTTCTTTGGCGCGATGTCTCTTTCTTTGGTAGCCTCAGCGGTCATTCTGTGCCTGCTTTGGTGGCGTACTTTCGTCAATCCCAAATTTCCCAGCCAAGGAGTTCCTCAGCGCGTTGACGCTCAGGAAGCGCGGATCGCCAAGCTCGAAAAGCGTGTTGCAGACCAAGAGGAAGAGCTGGGAGTTTTGCGCCAACGGGTAGCCGAATTGAGCGACCGGCTGTCCAATCTGAACCCCAGGGACGTGTAGTCGTGCGTCATCACCACGTCCCCAGCGTCGCCGCCCCGTCCTGCCGGAACCGCGCCTCGAACCGCACCGGCTCCCCGGCCCGACTGCTGATGCGATAAGACAGGCACACGAACTTCCCCGACACCTTGCGCTGACCAGGCCCATTGCCCACCGGCCCGTATTCCACCGTCACCGACCGCCCTACGATGCCCGCCAGTACCGCGTCCGGCCCGAGGCCCGGCGTGTCGTTCCACCGGCCCGACAGCGTGAACTCTTGGGCGATCTCCGGTCCCGCCGCCGTCCGCGCCGCCGCGTCGTTGACGCCGGTAACGTCCCGACCGCTCAGCTCCCGGCCCAGCGGCCCGACCCGTTCCACCCACGGCGACAGGTCCCGCATCACCCCGTTGGCGTCGGACACGGCCACGTAGCTGCGCCCCGCGCTGGCGTATCCCGTCATCTTCACACCCCCAGAGTCGCAATGCGGCGACGATACGGTTCCAGCAACGCGCGAACCGTGGGGGAGACGCTGCCCACGTCTCCCCCATCCGCCGCCGGCGGACCCTCCGATGGCCGGAAAGGCCCCCCAAGCCTCTCCCGCCACCGGACGGCGGCCTGCAACAGGCACGCTTCTGCTACTCCCTTCGGGTAACGGTACACCGAAACCCCCGCGCCCACGGCGTGCGCCGCCGCCGTGGTTCCGTTGACCCCGCGCTGCCCGGTCAGCGTCAGCGTTTTCGCGGCGGTATCAACGACGGCGTTGGTCACGTACAGTTGTTCAGAGCCGATGCGGACGGTGTGTCCCGGCGCCAGGCCGGACGGCACGGTGTCATCCGCCGCCGCCACCTTCACCGTCGTATCGCCCTTGGCCACCGCCGCGCCGGCGGCCACTTGCAGACCCAAATCCTCCCGCACGTCGCCGTATCCCCAGACGCCCCGGACGCTCACGCCGCCCCGGCTCAACGGGAACCGCCGCCCATCACCCACCGCCATAATCCGCGTGTAGGGCCGCCCGCCCGGCTCTTCCGGCGCCGCGTTCAGCGGATACAGCAGCCACCGGCTCGACGGCCAGGACACCGACTTGCCCGACGCCGCTTCGCGCACCCGCATCGAGCTGACGGAAATCAGGTCCGGCGCCGTCAGCGCGACCTTCCCCGTCCCGTCAAACCGCCGCTCCTCGCGTACCGCCGCAAAGTGCCGGTCGCAATAGCCGTCAATCCACCGCGAAGTCGTCTCCAGCAACCCCAGCAGCCGCCCGTCGTAGGCATCGTCCGGCATATTCAAAAACCCCGCCGATTTCAAAGTCGTCAAGTCGCCGTAAGCATTGGGCATTCCAGATCTCCCTTTGCTCCCTCTCCCTTGATGGGAGAGGGTTGGGGTGAGGGTGAAGTCCCTCCGCTCTACACCGTGATGTTGTACTGCAACGCCGTGTGCGTTGCCTTGGCGCGATCCCCCGTCCGCTCCATGAAGGCCAGCCTCATGCTCACCACCATGATGTTCTGCCGCTTCTGGATGTCCCGGGTCGTTTCAATCATCAGCTCCCGGCGGAACCCCAGCCGCCACTGCGTCCGGTTCACCGCCAGCAGCCGGCCCTTGGCGTTGTCGTTGCCCCCGTCGGTAACCTTGCCGTCGGCGTCCGACTTCGCCATCTGCTCCGACACGATGACCGGAATGCCGTCCACCTGGGCCAGCTGCCCGTTGAGCAGCGTCGCCTGCGGCCCCAGCTTGTCCAGCGTGCGAAACTCGTCGATGCCCAGCGACTTGATGTACGTCCCCACGTCGGCCACGTAGGCCAGCTCCGACGGGCGCACGCCGTATTTGCCCAGCATCCCGCGAACCTCGTTGAACAGATCCGCGCTGGGCGCCGCGGCGTGGTCGTTGCCCTGGCCCGTGTTGTCCACCAGCGGCAGGTGCAGCAGCCCGTCGAACCCCAGCAGCCAGTGCGCCTTGCCCGCCGTGGACGCGCTGATGGTCGCCCCGTCCGCGTTGATGTTGTTGGTGGCCGTGGCGTCCGCGTTCAGCAGCACGTCGTCAATCACTTCCACGGCGTTGCGCACCAGCGTGCTGCGCACCTCGGCGGCCATGGCAATCACGGCGTCCTCTTCCAGCGTCAATGACCAGGGCACTTCCGCAACCAGTTCGTAGGCCGTCAGCGTCTGCCGCGCCGTGGTCAGCGCCGTGTCGGTGGTGGCGGTGTTCTCCGTGCCGGGATACCAGGCCACGTTGCCCAGTTGCAGCGGTATCTCAAAGGGGTTGGTGGGCATATCCACCCGCGTGAACAGGCCGGCCACGTGGGTTTCCAGGTTGATGTCCGCCCACAGCGCGGCCGCCTCGCCGGTGGCAACCAGTTCGTCGCCGGCGCCGGCGGTGGTGCTGTCCATGGCCGCTTTCAGGTTGGCCTGCCAATCCTCCAGCAATCGCGGGTTCATGTCCCCGGGATCCCGCTGCTGCGCCGCCAGCACGCTGCGCACGCAGGCCAGGTCCAGCGCGTCCATCCCCCGGTACTTGCCGAAGGGCACCCGAGGCCGGTCGTTCCCGCTGCCGGCATAACGGGCCAGCACCGCCTGCCGCTCCCCGGCCCGCTGCTTCTCCGTAATGTCCCCCACCGCCCGGCTCAGCCTTTCGATCTCCTCCTGCAACGGCGGAATGTCGGCGTCCAGACGCTGCCGGTAAAACTCCCGCACCTCCGCAACCTCGTTCTTGATGGTCTCCAATTCCCAAGTGGAAAGCGTCATACTTTTGCAATCTCCTTCATTGGCATCGTTGTCAAATGTCATTGCGAGCGCAGCGTGGCAATCTCGTCGGGTTCGCCGCCATCGTTCCCGCGAAAGCGGGAACCCAGGGATCTCCGTCAAATGTCATTGCGAGCGCAGCGTGGCAATCTCGTCGGGGTCACCACCGTCCCTACGACAGCGGGATTGCCACGTCGCTGCGCTCCTCGCAATGACAATCCGAACTGATCCCGCAACCCCCGCAGCAGCCCCACCACCTCATCCACCGCCGCCGCGCCGTCGCCCGCCGTCAACTCCCGTTCCCTTTGTAGGGGCGAATAATCATTCGCCCCGGCGCTTGCCAGCAGCGCGTCCCCGTTGGCCGGCACCGGCACTGCGCTGATCTCCAGCAGCTCCTGCTCCAGAAACCGGATGCCCAGAAACGCCCCGTTCACCGGATCCCGCCGTTCCTCGAACCTGATGGGCCGGAACCCCACGGACACCCCGCGCTGGTAGCCCTGCCGGTACAATCGTTCCACCTGCCCGGCGAACTCCGTCGGCGCGAACTCCAGCCGTGCCAGCAACGCCCGTCCGTCGCTCCACACCGCATCGGCCCGTCCGATGGCCGGCTGCCGGTAGTCGTGGGCCCACAGCACCACCGGATTCTCCCGATACCCATCCAGCCGCCAACCCTCCGGCGCCACCGTATCCCCATGCCGGTCCACCTCCCCGTTGGACGCCACAAACACCAACGGCCCGCCGGCTTCCCGCTCATGGTGGCCCCCGACCCGCTCATGGTGGCCCCCGACCCGCTCATGGTGGCCCCCGACCCGCTCATGGTGGCCCCCGACCCGCTCATGGTGGCCCCCGACCCGCTCATGGTGAGCCTGTCGAACCACAAACCCGTTGTCATTGCGAGGAGCAAGGCGACGTGGCAATCCCGCCACCGCCACCTCCGCATCCGCCGCCACCCCCGTCCCAATCCCCCACTTGCAAACCACCGGCGCCTCGCGTATGCCCCGGCGGTACGCCGCCAGCGCCTCCAGCAACGCCGCTCGCCCATCCGCCGGCCGCGCCGCCGGCGCCGTCATCGGCCACTCCCACTCCATCCGCCCCGGACGCCGCACACCTTCTGCAATCATCGAAACCTCCCGCCGGTACGATGCTGCGGCAGCCCGCCGGTCACACAAAAAAACCGGCGGAACCGACCCGGCATCAGGTCAGTCCCACCGGCTGTTGTCTTGCTTGATTTACTCTAGGCTACCGTGCGAATTGCGCCGCCGTCAACGGGCAGCTGTCATCAGGCCAGGACGATTGCAAAGTCGGCGGAACCTCCTGATCCGCTCATCCTGAGCTTGTCGAAGGATGGCTTGACCAGAGTAGCGCATGGTTCGACAGGCTCACCATGAGCGGAGGTACAAGGACTTTGCAATCGTCCTGGTCATCAGGCAGTGTTGCAATTCAGGTGGTTTGAACGTAGGGGCGATCCGCCTACGGCGGATGGTCGCCCCGGCTGTGCCGGTACAACCGCAAACCGGGGCAACCACAAGGGTTGCCCCTACACCTTGACCACCTAAAACGGAACGCTACCCTCAGACTGTCATAGGACATACGCAGTTGAGCAAGGAACTTCATCGACAGCAGCGCTGGCGCCAGTAAGAAATTCCCCTTTGCGTCTCTGCGTCTTCGCGCCTTTGCGTTAAATTGCCTGGTGATAACCCAACTGCGTAAGTCCTATGTCATCGCGAGCGTCCGCCTCCGGCGAATGGCAATCCCGCCGCCCCTGTAATGTCATGGGGTCGTCGGTCCTCTGTTCCCTACCCGCCCGCGCGCAGCCGGCGAATTTCGGCTTCCAGCTCCCGCTCCCGCGCCTCGGCATTGTCGGCCCGAGCCTCGGCATTGTCGGCCCGCGCCTCGGCGGCGTCGGCCCGGGCCGTCTCTGACCACAGGGTTGGCACGTGCTCCCCCGTGACCGGGTCATGCCACCCCAGATACCCATCGGCCGCCCGCAGGTTCAGGTTCAGCGCCGCGCTGTATCCCTGAAACACCCCAGGCGCGATTTCAGGCGTCGGTATCGGCCGGTAGCGCCCTCCCTCCAGACGATAGCCCCGCAGAATGAACCCGTAAAACTCCCCCTCGCTGTCATACAGCCAGAGCTCCCCCACTCCCAGCCTCTCGTAGTAGTCCTGCTTCCCCCCCAGGTCATCGCTGGCGGTGCGCCGGGAGGCCACCTCCAGGATGAAGTCCGGCGGCTTGCCCTGCTCTGACACTATGTAACCGTTGCGGGCTACATGGGCCTCCGGGTCCACGTCGAAGGCCACCACCAGGTCCGGGTAGCGGCTTTCACCCGCCACGTAGGCCGGCCCCGGCACGATGTAATGATCGGCGCTGACGATGGTGGTCTCGGGATCCCCCAGGTACTGGATGAGGTTGGCGGCGGCGCCGTATTGGTGCAGGCTATCGTAGCTGGTCATATCGTCGGGATGCTTCTCCGGGATGTCGGGAAGACGGAAGGGCTTGGCCGAAGCTGGAGCCGGGGCGGTCGAGATTGCCGGTCGGTCGCCGGGTCTTGCGGTGGTCATGCTGAACCTCGTCGAGCGGGGGTAGCGTGGCGCCAATCATACCACCGTCCCGGTGGGGCTGCCGCCGGCCAGCGCCAATTTGGTAGCGTTCCGTTTTAGGTGGTTTGGTTTTTGTCATTGCGAGCGTAGCGTGGCAATCCCGTTGGCGTAGCAGCAGTTTTAGCCGCTCGGATACCCCGCTGGGAAACTGAACCACCTAAATTGCAACGCTACCCGCCAATTTTGCGCCCAGAGTTTTGGGATTGCCGACCTATTGGTTTCCCCCTTGGTCCAGGGATTCCTCCGGCGAAGCCAGCAGGTCCGGCACGGTTTTGCTCAGGGCGCGTGCAATGCCGGACAATGTGTCGAACCCCGGACTCTGCTCTCCTCTTTCAATGCGGGCCAGTGTCGCGCGCCCGATTGTCGCCCGGTCGGCCAGCTCTTCCAGCCTCAGCCCGGCGCCATTGCGGAGTCCACTGATGCGCCGTCCCAGGACTCGGCGCCCATGCCGGGCCACGGCCTCTATCCGTGGCCGGTACAACGGATCGCAGTAGTGACGCGCGAAGTCCCAGGGCAGCTCGATGCTTTCCCCTTCACCTGTAGTTACGACAATTTCATAAGGGTTAGGCAGCTCCAGACCGGCAACCCCTCCTCCGGCTACCACTTCCGGTAGAGCGCTGAGGGGCATTAAACCCGCGCAACCGTCGGCGAAAGCCAGCTCAATGCCTTCCTCCAATGGCGCCGCCGCCAGCATCATGCGGTCGGCATTTTTCACCAACACGGCTCCCACTTGCTATCTCCCATGTATCCGGTCCCACGTGTTCCTGATTGCCTCGGCGTGTCTGGCATGCGCTTGCCGGATGGCTCGATAATCCCCGGGCGGCGGCTCGTCCATATAATTTCCACCGTTCAACTCAATGCGACACACATCCTCATTGCCCACCCAGATATGAACGGGAGGCGGCTCGAACCCATTCTCCCTGGTATTGATTACAAAGCGAAACTGTCCCCCCACCACCGTCGGCATTTTTCACCTCACAACCTCACGGCCCGGCCGGCATCCTTCTCCTACTGCCGTGCCAGCGTATCACATAACAATTTAGCGACTTTCGAAAGGCCCTGCCCAATGACCAGGACGATTGCAAAGTCCTTTTTCATCCGCTCATGGTGAGCCTGTCGAACCATGAACCGCCGGAACGAGCATCCTTCGACAGGCTCAGGATGAGCTGAAAAGGGTTACGGGATGACCTTGCAATCGTCCTGGCCCAATGACACCCGCCCCTTGCGCATCCGTACATCCGTTCCCTACACTATATCTATCAGTCGAGCGGCAAGCCTGAGGCTACGGCCCAACGCCCGGCGCCAACCAACATCTGAATATCGGGTTCACCGGGTTCGGGTAATCACGGCCAACCGCTGTCACCGTACATGGTCGCAGATGCGCCTGTGGCGGACAGCACGTCGGATCCCATTGCACCGCTGGCTATCGCAAAGGCCGGTAATATCCCCGGTACCGCATAGACCAGTACGGCGGGTCTCACCACCGCTGCGCGAGGGTCGCCCCTTTTATTTTCGTCGTTCCCGCGAAAGCGGGAACCCAGGGCGGGGAAGGGCGGGGGCAGGGAAAGGGGCGGTCAGCACGCGCAAACCTAGGAGATTAATTCGCAAAAAACGCTCTCTGGCCGTAGCGCCGACAACCCGAACCCCCGAACCCGAAATCAGCAAACCAACCAAAACCAACCGACCAACCAAAGGAGGAACATCCCACCAAATGTTGCACAAGCGTAGGGGCGAATAATTATTCGCCCCTGCTCGCACCGGCAACGTCGTTATTCTGCCACGGCGCAGCAATGCTTCCTTCCAATCGGGAATTCGAAAGATGTCGAATGACTTGATTTCCCGGATGCGCTGGAGCTTGCCGTCGGCGGAGTATTCACCGATGCCGCAAACGATGGCACGGCGCATATAATTGGCCCGCAATGCCGCGCCTACTTCAACGTGCCATTCCTTCGGGTACGGGCTGACGGCCGATGCACTCCTTCCTTGTGGACTCAGCGGGTGAAAACTTGCGGCAACTGTCCGACCGTGTAGCCTTACAAATTGGCCCAACCAACCGAGCTTTCTCCATGGTCCAGCTCATGGAATCATGGTTCTTGGCAGACCGCCAGGCGCTAGCCGGATATTTCGGCAGCGAGTTTCGCGTCAACTCGCTGCCCAGCAACGATAGCGTTGCGTTTTAGGTGGTTTGGTCTTTGTCATTGCGAGCGTAGCGTGGCAATCCCGTTGGCGTAGCAGCAGTTTTAGCCGCTCGGATACCCTGCTGGGAAACTGAACCACCTAAATTGCAACGCTACCCCCAGCAACCCAAACGTAGAGGAAATCCCTGAACAGGATATACTCGACGGCCTGCATATCCCTGCCAAATAAACTTGGATTATCGAGCATCGTTGACGCTGTTCGCGCCTGTCCCCTAAAATCGATTGCGTCCCCAATGGCCCTTTTTCGTAACCCAACCTATGGGAGTCGTAACCTGGTATGAACACCGACGGCGACAGCATCCGCAGCTCTTTCAGCCAATTCTTTGAGGAACGGGGGCATCTCTACATGCCCTCCGCGTCGCTGATACCAGCCGGCGACCCGACGCTGATGTTCACCTCGGCCGGCATGGTGCCCTTCAAGCCTTTCTTCATGGGCGAGCAGACGCCGCCGCGTCGCCGTCTCACCAGCTGTCAGAAGTCCTTCCGCACCACCGATATTGACGAGGTGGGCGACCACAAGCATCTGACCTTCTTTGAGATGCTCGGCAACTTCAGCATCGGCGACTATTTCAAGCAGGACGCCGTGGCCTTCGCCTGGGACCTCTGCACCAACCTGTTCGGCCTGGAAGCCGAGCGGATGTACGTGACCGTCCATCTGGACGACGACGAGGCATACGACCTCTGGCGCAACGACATCGGCGTGCCGCCGGAGCGCATCTACCGCTACGGCAACAGCGACAACTGGTGGGGGCCGGCCGGCCTGGAAGGCCCCACCGGCCCCTGTTCCGAGCTCCACTACGATGGCGGCGCCGAAAAAGGCAAGGGACAGCATCCCGTTACCGACGAGATGCTGCCGCCCGACGAACTCACCGCCATGCTGCGCCGCGAGGCCAACGACGGCATTCCCGCCGAGCCGGGCGGCTGCCATCCCAACTGCGACTGCGAGCGCTTCGTGGAGCTGTGGAACCTGGTGTTCATGCAGTTCTACCAGGACCTGGAAGGCGTCCGCACTCCCCTGCCCGCCCCCAGCGTGGACACCGGCATGGGGCTGGAACGGGCCGCCGCCGTGCTGCAAGGCAAACCCAACGTCTATGAAACCGACCTGTTCCAGCCCATCATCGACGCCGTTTGCGGGCTGACCGGCTACGAGTACGGCGAGAGCGCCGACACCGACTACGCCATCCGCGTCGTCGCCGAGCACGCCCGGGCCGCGTCCTTCCTCATCAGCGACGGCGTGGTGCCCTCCAACAGCGAGCGGGGCTACGTGCTGCGCCGCATCATCCGCCGCGCCATTCGCTACGGTCGGCAGCTGGGCCTGGACCGGCCCTTTATGACCGACGTCGCCGGCGCCGTGATTGACCGCTTCGCCGCCGCCTACCCGTCTCTGGATGAAAACGGCGACTTCATCCGCCGCGTGGTCGGGCTGGAAGAAACCCAATTCCTTGACAACATCCGCCAGGGAATGCCCCTGCTGGAAGAGCGGTTGGAAACATCCCGTTCCGCCGGCGTCATCGACGGCGCAGTAGCCTTTGAACTCTATGATACCTACGGCTTTCCGCCGGAGTTGGTGGACGAAATCGGCCGCCGCGAGTACGGCCTGGCTGTGGACATGGACGGGTTCAACGCCGAGATGGCCGCCAAGCGGGAACGGGACCGGGCCGGGCGCCAGGTAACCGGCGGCATGGAAATCGTCACCGCCTATGAGAACCTGGGCGCCGGTCATACCCCGTTCAACGGCTACCGGCAGACGGCCATTGAATCCCGAATCCTGGGCATCCTGCGCGACAATGAGGCCGTCGGCCACGCCACCCGGGGGCAGCAGGTGGAAATCGTCCTCGCCGAAACCTGCTTCTATGCCGAGGGCGGTGGACAGGTGGGCGACCGGGGCGTCATCGCCGGCCCCAGCGGTCGCGTCCAGATTGAAGATACTCAGAGCCCCGTCGCCGGTCTCATCGTCCATCGCGGCGTGGTTTCCGACGGCGACATCGCCCTGGGCGAAGCCGTGACCGCCCGGGTTGAGGCGGAACGCCGCCTTGACGCATCCCGCAACCACAGCGGCACGCACCTGCTCCATGCCGCTCTGCGCTCCGTCCTCGGCCCCCACGTGCGGCAGGCCGGCTCCCTGTGCGATACGGGCCGGTTGCGCTTTGACTTCAACCACGTCGGCGCAATGACCCACGACGAGCAGCTGTCGGTGCAGAGCCTGGCCAACCGCAAGATCCGCGAGAACCTGGCCGTGACCGCCCAGGAAACCACCTACACCGATGCCGTGCAGTCGGGCGCCCTGGCCTTCTTCGGCGACCGCTACGGCGACGTGGTGCGGGTGGTGCGCATGGGCGGCTCGAACTCCGATGATCGGGATCACGAAGACCCTTTCAGCTTTGAGGTCTGCGGCGGCACCCACGTCCACGCCACTGGCGAGGTGGGCACGCTGGTGGTGCTGGGCGAGTCCAGCATCGGCGGCGGGATGCGCCGCATTGAGGCCATGACGGGCCGCGCCGCCGAGGATCTTTTCGTACAGCAGTCCGCCACGCTGGAGGCAATCTCCCGTAAGTTGCAGGCTCCCGTGCCCGAGCTGGAGGCTCGCTTGGACGCCTACATGGCTGACACTGACGTACTGCGTCGCCGCCTGGCCGACGCCGAGCGGGCCGGCCTGCGTTCCGAAGCGGAATCCCTGCTCAACCGCACCCGGGACGTGGACGGCGTGAAGCTGGTGGCCGGCGTCACGTCGGCCCGCAACGTGGAAGCCATGCGCGAGATGGGCGATTTCCTCAAGCAGAAACTGGACAGCGTGGTGGTGGCCCTGGGCGCGGTTATCGACGGCTCTCCCATCATCGTCGCCATGCTCACCCCCGACCTGGTGGAGCGCGGCCTCCACGCCGGCAACATCGCCCGCGACGCCGCCAAGCTCATGGGCGGCGGCGGCGGCGGCCGCCCCGAAACGGCCCAGGCCGGCGGACGCCAGCCCGACCGCCTGGGCGCCGCCCTGGACGCGGTAAGCAACCTGGTGCGCGATGCGCTAAACTGACAGTCAAAGGGGCAACAGGAGGACACCATGCGCATTACCATCTCTGAGGAAGGACAAATTACCATCCCCAAGCGCCTGCGCGAGTATTGCGGCTTCGCGCCTGACGTGGAGCTTGAACTTATTCTGACTGTTGAGGGGATGCTCATCCGAAAAAGGTCGTCGGAACCGGATCCCATAGAAGCCGTTATCGGCATCGCGAGCGACGGCTGGGCCGCCAAAGAATTCGGGAGCACTGACGCCTATATGTCAGCAATTCGCGGCTACGACTACGCTGCGGAACTCCGACGGTATAACGACGCCACCAATGACGACGGCGGGTGACACCAACATTCTGCTGGACGTGTTCATCCCGGACAGTGAATACCGTCCTGAGTCTGTCGAGTTGCTGCGCGTCGCTCGCCAACGCGGCCCGATTCTCGTTTGCGACGTCGTGTACGCGGAACTGGTTCCGAACTTCCCAAGCCGCGCGGCCTTGGACGCCGCTTTGCGCGCCGTCGGCGCAACGGTTTCACCAATAAACACGGACGTCGCTTTCAAGGCTGGACTGCGTTGGGGACAATACCGGCGGGCCGGCGGCCCCAGAACGCGCATCCTCTCCGACTTTCTCATTGGCGCGCACGCTCTTGCCACTGCCGATACCTTTCTCACCAGAGATCAAAGATTCTACGCTACTTACTTCCCTGACTTGCAAATCATTTGACTTGGCATTGGCGAGCGATTGACTATGCCGCCAGCCGACCCCACAACCCTGGCCCGCGCCGGCCGCCTGCTGGGCCTGGACGTGGGCGACCGGCGTATCGGGCTGGCGGTGAGCATCCCGCCAGGCGAGCTCATCCTGCCCGCCGGCTACCTGCAACGCCGTAACCGCCGCGCCGACGTCACCGCCATCCTGGATGAAGCCGGGCGGCGGGAGGTCATAGCCATCGTGGTCGGGATGCCCTATGACGCTCAGGGACGATCCGGTGAGCAGGCGCGCAAGACCGGATCGTTTGTCCGCGCCCTGGAGCGGGCCGCTGCCGTTCCCGTCCTGACGGTTGACGAGGGGTTCACGTCCCACGCCGGCGCTGCCGAATTGCGGGAGTCCGGGCGCGAGCCAAGCCGCGAACGGGGCTCCGTTGACGCCGCGGCCGCGGTGGCCATACTGCGCCGGTTCCTGGCCCGGTAAGGCGTAACTCCGGCTGGGCCATCCTCTGGCCGCCGGCGACCCGGGGTGGCAGAAAGCCCCAAATCTGCGCGCGGGGCAGCGTTCCGTTTTAGGTGGTTTAATTCCGCGGACACCGTTGCCGGTGCGGGTAGGGGCGACCGGCCGGTCGCCCCTGCAAGGTGAAACCACCTAAATTGCAGCGCTACCGCGCGCCAGGACGATTGCAAAGTCGGCGGAACCTCCTGATCCGCTCATCCTGAGCTTGTCGAAGGATGGCTTGACCAGAGTAGCGCATGGTTCGACAGGCTCACCATGAGCGGAGGTACAAGGACTTTGCAATCGTCCTGACCGCGCGCAGCGTTCGGTTGACGATTCGAGGACTGGCGTTCTATAATTCTCAAAATATTAGAACGTCTGTTTCGGAGTCTGGCAATGTACGCTATCAACGCCGTTGCGCCCAGCCAACGCCAAATCGACGAACCGTCTTTTGAGCACTATGAGGACAACGGATGCGAGGTCGCGGTAACCTGTCTGGAGTGTCCCCTGCCCCGCTGCAAGTTCGATGACATGGAGTGGTTCGGCAAATACCGCCGGCTGGCCCGGGACCTGCGGATTACCTCCATCATCGACGAGGAAGGATTGTCCATTGCCGATGCGGCGAAGCGTTTTTCCATAACGCCCCGCACCGTGTTCCGTGTCCTCAGCCGCAGTCGCGAAGCCATGCGAGAGCTGACGCATGCCGAGGCGGCCGTCTTCGCCAGCCTGGCGCCCTGGCCCAGCCTGCCGGAGGATAGCGATGGAGAATGACGACCGCAATCGCTCCCTGTGTGGGATTATAATAACGACAACACTGCCGCTGTTTCCCACCGCCGACGAGGAGCAGCCCGCTACCTAACCCCGCGGCAAGCCCAAGCCCCGGCCGGCGATGATCCCTCGCTGCACTTCCGAGGTGCCGCCGGCGATTTTGTGGGAGAAGCTGATCATCCAGTTTTCCGGCAGCCGGCCTTTCAGCGGCGCCCGTTCCTCGCCTCGCCCCATCGCGCCCGGCATCCCGGCGATCTCCAGCACGCTGTTGGCCGAGCGGTGCAGGGTTTCGCTGCCGAAGGCCTTGCTCATGGACGCCTCTTTGTTGGGAACCAACCCCTCGCCCTGCATCCAGGCCACGCTGTAGGCCATCAGGCGGGCCACCTCGCATTCCACGTAGCGGTCGGCCAGCAGGTGGCGAACCCAGGGCTGCTGCGTGACCTTGACGCCGTTGCGGGCCACCTTTCCCGCGTACTCCCGCGTATCGTCCAGCAGGCGGCGGGCGATAGCCGAATAGTCAATGCCGGAGCGCTCGAAGTCCAGCAGGGTCACCGCGACGTACCAGCCGCGATTTTCCTCCCCGACCAGGTTGCTGGTGGGCACGCGCACGTTGTCAAAAATCACCTGGTTGAACTCATGGCCGCCGGTCATGTTGATTACCGGGCGCACCTCAACGCCGGGGGATTTCATGTCCACCAGGATGAAGCTGATGCCCCGGTGCCGGGGCGCTTCCGGGTCCGTGCGAGCCAGGCACATTATCCAGTCGGAGCGGTGGGCCAGCGTGGTCCAGATCTTGGCGCCGTTGATGACGTACTCGTCGCCGTCGCGGACGGCCCGGGTGCTCAACGATGCCAGGTCGGACCCCGACTCCGGCTCGCTGTAACCCTGGCACCACTGAATTTCGCCCCGGGCGATGGGCGGCAGATGCGTCCGCTTCTGCTCCTCGCTACCGTGAATCATCAGGGTCGGCCCCAGCATCCGCACGCCGAATATGTCGCGTCCGGGGGCGCGCCGGTAGGCCAGCTCCTCGTTGTAGATGGCCGAGCGTACCGGAGAGGCGTCCTGCCCGCCGTATTCCTCGGGCCAGTGCATGGTCAGCCAGCCCCGCTCGGCCAGCCGGCCCCGCAGATGCATGGTGAAGTCCCAGTCGTATTCCTCCGGCCAGCGCCCACCACCTTCCCAATCGGGCGGCAGTTCGGACTGGATGAACTGGCGCAACTCGCCGCGAAACTGGTCGTCGTCGGGAGTAAATCGGTACTCCAACGGGGCCTCCTCTAAATACCGGCCGGCGTGATGCGTAGGGGCGAATAATTATTCGCCCCTGCTGCTATAATTCAGCGCCGCGTTCAAGCGTCCACGGCCACGCACGTCACGGTGCGTACCACGCCGACGACGGTATGGATCTTTTCGGTGACCAGTCCGCCGACCACGGACATATCCTCGCCGGAGATGACGGCGATGATGTCGTAGGGGCCGGTAACCACGTCCACCGACTCGATGCCGTCCAGGTCGCGCAGGGTGTTGGCCACGTCGCGGGTACGACCAACGGCGGTTTCCACCAGCAAAAAGGCTTTCGTTGCCATGGCTTGGCGTCTCCTCTGTCAAGGGTGCGGCGGCAATTCTACGGCGGCCCTGCCGGGAGTGTCAATTGAGCCGGCCGGCCGCTACAACCCGGCCGCCAGCTCCCGGATTAGCGTCGTCGCCGCCTCGCGGGTATCCTCTCGACGCAGCGCGTATTCCAGCGACGCCCGCAGCAGGCCCATGGGGTTGCCTCCGTCGTGGCGGATGCCCTCAAATTCGCAGGCGTACAGGGCAACGTCTTCCATCAGCAAGGCCAGGCCGTCGGTCAGTTGGATTTCGTTCCGCGCTCCCGGCGGAGTGCGCTCCAGGCAATCGAAAATCTGCGGCGGCAATAAGTAGCGTCCCACGATGGACAGGTTGGACGGAGCGGCGCCCGGCGGCGGCTTTTCCACCAGTCCCTTGACCCGATGCCGGCGCTCGCCCGCCGGCTCCGTGTCCACCACGCCGTAGTTGTGCACTATTTCCCAAGGCACCCGCTCCACGGCCACCGACGCCACGCCGTCAGCATCGGCGGTGGCCGCCAGCATCTGCGACAGGACGCCGGGAGTGTGCTCCACAATGTCATCAGGCAGGATGACGGCGAAGGGTTCGTCTCCCACGGCTTCCCGCGCCGTGAGCACGGCGTGGCCCAACCCCAGGGGTTCCTCCTGGATTACAAAGGACACGTCGGCCAGGCGCGCGCCGGAACTGACCTTTTCCAGCAAGCCGGCATCGTCGGCCAACCGGGCTTCCAGATCGGGACGGGGCCGGAAATACTCGGCAATGCCCTCTTTGCCGGGCGACGTTACGACGATGACGTCGGTGATGCCAGCCTCCGCCGCTTCTTCCACCACGTATTGCAGCATGGGGCGGTCCAGAATGGGCAGCAGCTCCTTGGGCACGGAGCGGGTGACCGGCAGGAATCGGGTTCCCAATCCGGCGGCGGGTATGACGGCTTTACGGACGGCGGCGCACATGGCTATTGATGATAGCACGGTTCACGACGGGCCGGCTGGCCTGGCGCTAGCCGGTCCCGTTGGTTGGGTCGATGCCGCGTTCGCGCAGCCGACGTTCCAGGTCGAGACGGGCCGCCCGCTCCCGGTTCAGTTCTTGCTGCGACTCCTCCAGGTTGGGCAGGTAACGACCCGTCGCGGGATCTAAAAAGCGGAACCATCCCCGGCGCCCGTGCAGTTCCAGACCGAGCGCCGGGCTGAAACCCCGGTGTTGCCCGGTCTCCGGGTCAAAGGGAACATCAATGGGCGCGTATCGGCCATCCACCAGCCGGTTGCCGCGCAGCAGCGGACGCATGAACAAGCCTTCCGGGTCGTACTGCCAGTATTCCTGCACGCCCCAGGACTGGTACAGGTCCCACTTGCGCGCCAGGTCGTTGCGGACGCTGCTCTGCGACACCACTTCCATGGCGAACTTCGGGACCTCGTCCTCCAGCCACGTGAAATACGAGCGGCGCAACTCGTTGCCCACGTTGGGGATGACGTACACGTCGGGGGCGACGAAGACCCGGGGGTTGCCCGGCTCGTAGTAAATGAACATCTCGGCGGCCACCAGGGTGGTTGGGTCATCCAGCCACGTCTCCAGGGCGGCCTGCATATAGGCTTGCGGGACAAAATGGAACATACCCACCACCGGCAGAATTTCACGGGCTATCGGGTAATAGACTCCGTCGTCAGGTTCCGGCGGCCGGCCCGGCTTCCGCCGGATAATGTAGGGAGTAGTCATCGGTTCACTCCGAATGCAAAAGCGGTTCCTCGGATTCCGCCGGCGCGTTGACTGCCCTGGGCGCGGCGCGGCGGCGGATGCTGGCCCAGTAGGCGATGAATATCAGGGCCGGCATGGCCATGATGATCATGCCGATGATGATGACGATGGTAAGTTCGGTCAAACCCAGCGTACCCAGCAGAATGTGGCTGAGCGCGGTCATTATCCACTGGAGCAGCGTGGGGTCGGCTTCCCCGTGATGCTGCCCCAGGGCGGCCAGTATGGCCGCGATTGTTGTTCCGGTCATCCCCGTCACCTCCGGGAGTGGGAGTACGGGCAATCGGGATTAGTAGCGCGCGCCGGCGCCGGCGGTTGCCGTGGCCAGCTGCGGGCCGCCCTCGGCCGGCCGCGGGTTGTAACGCCCGGAGTAGTGATACTCTTTGATGCTATAGGCCATGATGGTCGCCGGGATCAGCGTCAGGCCGGCGATGAGGAAGGGCCAGAAGTAGCTCTCGCCGAACCACTCGTAGGCATACCCGGCGAACTGGATGCTGAAGAACGAGCCAATCTGGTGGGAGAAGAAAACCCAGCCGCTGATGGTGCCCAGGGCGCGGAAACCGTACACGTCCGCCGTCAGCGTTGACGTTAGAGGCACGCTGGCCACCCATGACATTCCCGACAGCAGGGCGAAGGCCACCAGCCCCAGCATCCCGTAACCGAAGAAAGGCAGGAACACCAGGCACATGAAGGCCACGCCCCGGGTGGCGTACACCAACGCCAGCACGTTTTTGCGGCGCATCCGGTCGCCCATGAAGCCGGTGATGATAACGCCGGCGGCGTTGAGGCCGGTCATAATGCCGAACATCAGCGCGGCGAACACCTTCTTGTCGTCAAAGGTCATCCAGAGGAAGTTCACCGTATCGGGCAGCACGTCCTCGGCGTAGGGGATGAAGTGGATGCTCAACAGGCCGGTGGTGATGCCGCAGACCACGTAGGCGCCTGACAGCTGCCACATGGGAGGCGTCTTGAAGCACTGCCGCCAGTTGTTGACCTCGTAGTGGCCGCCGGATGGCCCGCGTTGCGCCGCGCTGCCGGCGGGAGCGTCCTCCGGATTGGGGTCGCCGTCGGGGTTCAGGCCCATTTCCTGGGGGTTGGGGCGGAGGAAGAACACGGCCAAGGGCGCGGACAGGAACACCACCATGGCTCCCAAGAGGAACCACACGGTGCGCCAACCCACCAACTCCACGCCGGCGATGTTCAGGGTGGCGTCGTCAATGATGCCCATCAGGTAGGCGGCGAAGGGGATCATCAGCAGGCCGCCGATGGAGGTGCCGGCGGCGGCCAGGCCAGTGGCCTTGCTCCGCTTGCGCCGGAACCAGCGCACCACCAGCGCCAGCATATTGGTGATGGACGCCGCGCTGAGACAGGTGTTGATGATGATGGAGAACACGAAGATGAACCACAGCAAATCCAGCGGTATGCTGACCACGCCCAGGTTCACCATGTGGTCCAGGTCCATCATAAAGGCCAGGCTCATGATGGCGAGGCCCATTATCGCCAGGCCGAAGCCGAAGACGCGGCGGGGGCCGTACTTGTCGAACAGGGCGCCCATGATGGGCTGCATGGCCCCGTTGATGAGGAAGCCCACCGAACCGACCCACGAGATGTCGGAACGGTCCCAGCCGAAGGTGGGTTCCATCTCGGTGACGAAGAGTCCAAACCCCTGCCGCCCCGGCATGGACAGGAAGGATACGAAGAAGCAAGTGGCGACGATGTACCAGCCGAAGTACATCGGCGCGGTGACCGGCGCGGCGGATTTGGAAGTCATACGCCCTCTTGATTCACGGGTTCCATGGACGGCGGTACGAAGGCCGTCAGGTATCTTGCCATCATAACAGGGTGGTACGAAGGGCGCTAGTGGAGCGTTGCCGCACGCGTGCCCAGTTTGTCAACGCCAGGCTGCGCAAAAGCAGGCTTCCCTGAAAGACGCCGCCCCGGTGCTTCCGAGGTGGCTGTACTGGCCGAGCTTCAGCGCCTTCCCGCGTCCGACTCCGCCTGGTATGCCGGAGCGTCAAAGAAGATTTGCCCGTCGATAAACGGCAGGATCTTGTGACCTTCGCGCAGGAAGACGCGGACGCGGGAGCCGATCTCCACATATTCCGCGTGGGACTTTATCACCTGGACCTGCTGTCCCGACGGCAACGCCACCGTGTACATATGAAAGGCTCCCAGGAACTCCCGGTCCGTGACCACACTATCACCGGCGGGATCCGGAGTGATGTCCATGCAGTCCGGTCGCACCATAACTTGCAGGACCTTGCGCTCAGGCCAGGGCGAGGGCCAGAACGGTGGCCACGGCGCGCTTCCCACCGCGCAGGCCAGGTGATCCCCTTCCTGCCACGCCGGCAGGAAATCGGCCTTTCCGAAAAACTCGGCAGTGAAGCGATTGTCTGGGCTGTGGAATATCGACTCCGGTGACCCCAGCTGCTCGATGCGACCCGCGTTCATAACCGCAATACGATCCCCGATCTGCAGGGCTTCTTCCTGGTCGTGGGTCACGCACACCACGGTGGCTTGCCGTTCCTTCAGGATCGCGCGCACTTCCGCGCGCAGTTGGCTGCGAAGGCCCATGTCCAGGCTGGAGAAGGGTTCGTCCATCAGTATCAGGTCCGGCTCAGGAGCCAAGGCCCGGGCCAGCGCCACCCGCTGCTGCTGCCCGCCCGATAACTGGTGCGGATAACGGGCGTCGTAGCCGTCCAGGTTCACCAGTCGCAGGGCTTCAGCTACCTGCGTCTTGCGTCGCCTCCCCTTTTTCAAGCCGAAAGCGACGTTCTGCGCCACCGTCAGGTGGGGGAATAACGCTCCTTCCTGGAACACCATGCCGACCCGACGTTTGTCCGGACTCACATTGGCGCCCGGGCCGTACACCAGCCGGTCACCGATGTGGATGGTTCCGGCGTCCGGTGTTTCGAACCCGGCGATCAGGCGGAGCATGGTGGTTTTGCCGCATCCGCTGGGTCCCAGCAGGCACAGGATCTCCCCGCGCTCCAGGTCCAGGCCCACGTCCGCCACCGCCTGGACTTCGCGAAAGGCTTTCCATAACCCGGACAACCCCAGCGCATAGCGTCCCGAAATCGGAGCGCTGACGACGGATTTTCCCTGATTGTTAGATGAAGCGAAAAGCATAAAACGCGTGCATTGGCAATCAATATGAATGCCGCAAGAAAACACGCGTCAGTCTATCGACGGGCAATTGAGCTGTCAACACATTACAATCGCCGGTTCGCCGGCTATTCCAGGTTTCGCAGCAGGCTGCCGAACCCATCGATGGGCTTGGTCCATCCCAGGCGGCGGAGGGCCATCCAGATGGATGCCTGGTTGACGGTGATGACCGTCTTGCCCAGCTTCTGCTCCAGTTCTTCCGCCGCGTCCAGGGCACGCCACGCGGTGCCGGGCAGGAAGATGGTATCGGCGTCGTCCTGCACCACCTCCAGGACGAAGTCGATGATGGCTTGAGGTGGGTCCATGTCTATTTCGCGGGGGTTCATGGAGTCCTGCATCCACGGCTCGCCGTCGGCGCTGAGAACCTCGAAACCGGCCTCTTCCAGCAGCGGCTTCAGGCGGTTGCGCAGATGGAAGTTGCGGTACGGGCCGGCGATGCTCAGCTTGCAGCTGCCCATGTGCCGCATGGCGGCGATGCACGAACCCACTGCGGTCACCGACTGGATGCCGCTGGCATCCTCCATGATTTTCGCCATCATCCGGTCGTATTCCAGGTAACCCTTGTGCCAGGTGCCGGAGGTGCAGGCATAGACCAGCACGTCGGGGCCGATGTTGGACAGGGCGCTGGCGCCCCGGGCCACGTCGTCGTTCATCTTGCCTACGTCGAACCCGAACAGGGCCCAGTCGATTTCGTTGGCTTCGGCGCTGGTCATGCTGAGGCGGTGTCCAGAGTCGGTGGAAACCTCCGGCTGGCTGCCCCAGGCGCCGTTCCACATACGCTCGAAATGCACCGTTATTTCCGGCGGCACCACCCGGTAGAAGTCGGGTTCGACCACTGGATTGGTGGCGGGAACCAGGGCCCCGATGCGCTGCGTGTTGGTCAGGTTTGCCATGTTCCTCTGCTCCAGGCCATTTTGGGCATATTATACAACCCGGATTGCGTTACAATTAACGTACCTTCAACGGACGCTATAGACATGACCACTCCCAACCCTATAACCGAACTCTTGGCGGCCCTGGACAGCGACCCGCAACTGGAAGCGGCGTTGCGCCAGCGCATCCTCACCCGTGAACTCCTGGAATTGCCCCAGAAAGTAGCAGAACTGGCCGATACGGTGGCCCGGATGGCCGAGACGTTTGACCGAAAGCTCACCGCCGTGGAAGATCGGGTGGACGACCTCGCCGGCCAGCAAAACGCGACGAACGAACGGCTGGACCGGATTGAAGCCCAGCAAGCCACGACGAACGAACGGCTGGACGGTATAGACGGCCGGCTGGACCGCATTGAAGCCCAGCAAGCCACGACGAACGAACGGCTGGACGGTATAGACGGCCGGCTGGACGGTATTGAAGCCGAACAAAGGGTCATGCGCGGCCAGATTAACAACCTGAACGGTTCTGATTATGAGCGTAAAGTAGTCAGACGCGCCTCTAGGCTTGTCAGGCGACACCTGGGCATTAGGAACGTGAGGGTGCTGGTCGCCATCAACCGACCAGACGGCGAAACGATAGCCAACCTGCTGGACGACGGCGCAGACCGGGGGATCATCACCGAAGACGATGCCGATGAACTCGACCGCGCCGACATCATCCTGTGGGGCCGTTCGCCGGACGGGGAAGACGTCTATATCGTCGGAGAGATCTCCATCACTATAGACCACAGCGACGTTGACCGGGCAAGGGATCGGGCCGCCATCCTACGGACGGCCAGCGACACGACCTCCCACGCCGCCGTGTTTGGCGCTGACATCTCCGACGACAACAGGGAGCGGGCCAGCAACAGCGGCGTCACCGTCATCATCCAGAACGAATGAGTAGGGACACGCTATGAACTTACGGCTCAACCGGGAGCTGAAAGCATACTGCAAGGATTTCTCAACCGTCCGCCGGCTGCTCCGGGATCACGGGGCGGTTTTCGTGGAAGTCAAGGAGCAGGTGGACCACTACTACCACCTGCCGGCCGGAAACGCCGACGCGGGGACGCGCCGGCTCAAACTGCGTATTGAGAATGGAAAAGGCGAACTGATTTACTACTGCGAGCGCCAGGAAGCCAGCGCCCGTACCAGCCGATTTCGGATCGCAGAAGCCAACGACCCGCAAATAGGCGAAGTGCTGGCGGCCGCCCTCGGCGCCAGGGCCGTTGTCCGCAAGCAGCGGGAACTGTGGCGAAAGGACAACGTTATCTTCAACCTGGACACTGTGGAAGGCGTGGGCCGGATACTGGAAGCGGAGGCGCAGGACGCGGACGGCTGCGACATTGACGCCCAAGTGGACGAGTATCGTCGCCTGTTCGCGCCCTGTCTTGGCGAATACATCTCCGGTTCCAACGAGGACCTTGTCGCTGCTGGATTCCGGCTTTCGCCGGAATAACGGTATATGTCAACGGGCCCTAATTCCCCGCCTTGATGAAGTCGGCGACCCGCTCAGCAATCATCATCGTGGTCACGTTGGTGTTGGCCCGCACCACGTCGGGCATGATCGAGGCGTCGGCCACGCGCAGGTTGGCCACGCCACGCACGCGCAGCCTGGTATCGACCACGGCCATGGCGTCGTCGTCCGGCCCCATCTTGCAGGTGCCGGAGATGTGATAGGACGTGCTGATGTTGCGGCGCAGCCAGGCGTCCAGGGTATCGTCGCTCTCCAGGTCGGCCAGCGTGGGCGCGGTTATCTCGTCGATGATGCCGTCGTAGGCGCTGTGTTGCAGTATGGACACGCATTTGCGCACCGCCTCTCGCAGCCGGACGCGATCCCAGTCCTCTTCAAGGTAGCGGTAGTCCATGCTGGGCTGGACTTGGGGGTCGGCGGACTCCAGGCGCAGCTCGCCCTTGCCGGCCGCCAGGTACAGGCCGCAGTTGACGGTGTGGGCCGGGTTGTCGTCCCGCACCACGGTGTTGAGCGACGCCGGCGACAGAATCATATCGTTGGGGGTGTCCGAGCCGGTGGCGGTGTAGCGCAGCCGCAACGCGCGCATCCCGTCGGGGTCTTGCGGAACGCCATCCTTGACCATGAACCGCACCGACACGTTGGGATGGTCGCGCATATTCTGTCCCACGCCCGGCGACTCCACCACCACAGGGATGCTATGCGTCCGCAACTGGTCGGCGGGGCCGATGCCCGACAGCATCAGCAGTTGCGGTGACCCGACGGCGCCGGTACAGAGGATAATCTCGTCACCCTCGACGACGAAAACCTCGCCGCCGCTTTCCACCTCCATACCAACCGCTCGCGGGGCGCCGGCGCCGTCATGCTCCAGCACGATGCGGCGGGCCTGGGCGTTGGGGCGGATGGTCAGGTTCAGGCGGTGGCGCACCGACGAGATGTAGGACAGGGCCATGCTCATGCGCACGCCGTCGATGTTGTTCTCGGCACGCAGGCTGACCCCGGTGGCCTCGGGGTGATTCACGTCGGGATGGAAGGGGTATCCGGCGGCGGTGGCGGCCTGGAAAAAGGCTTCCTGGGACGGCGGCCAGGTCTCGCGCCGGTGGTGACGCACGGGAACGGGGCCATCCGTGCCATGGAAATCGTCGTGAAAGTCGGCGTCGTTCTCCAGCTTGCGGAAGTAGGGCAGGCATTCCAGGTATCCCCAGCCTTCGTTGCCCCACGATTTCCAGGTGTCGTAGTCCTCGGGAGCGCCCCGGATAAAAGTCTGGCCGTTGATGGCGCTGGAGCCGCCCAGCGCTTTGCCGCGGGGCACGGGCATCGGCCCCTGTTCGGCGGTGGCAGTGCCGGTGAAGGACCAGTTGTAGGGCGAACCGGCGGCGCGGGCCTCCAGGTTCACCGTCCCCCAGCCCAGCTTGAGCATATCGGGCAGTTGTGCGAAGTCGGGAAAGTCCGGCCCGGCTTCCAGCAGCAGCACCGAACGCTCCGGGTCCTCCGACAGCCGCGTCGCCACGATGCAACCAGCCGTGCCGCCGCCAACAACGATGTAATCGTATTTCATAGGAATCGCTCCCTATCTACCTGTGTTGGATTGCGGGCATTGTACACGGTGTTGCCGAGCGGCCCAAAAATGAGCGCAAAATTCAAAAACGTTGAGCGGTTATTACGTTGCGGTTGGTTGATGCGCCGCTGGAGTGGTATCTTCGGGTCAACCCTTCTTGCGAGGATGTGAAATGCTGAACCATGCCCCGGTGGAGAGTGTTGCAGAGGCTTACCTGGAGCTGCTGGCCGCCCGAGGGATTGATTATTTCTTCGGCAACGGCGGGACGGATTTCGCGCCCATTATCGAAGCCTACGCCAAGCGGCAGGTGCAAGAACTGCCGGCGCCGCACCCCATTCCGGTGCCCCACGAGGTTACCGCCGTGAGCATGGCCCATGGCTACACCATGATCACCGGGCGTCCGCAGGTGGTGATGGTGCATACCGTTCCCGGCACTGCCAACGCCATCGGCGGCATCGTCAACGCCGCCCGTTCCAATATGCCCATGCTGTTCAGCGCCGGCCGGACGCCCATCACCGAGGGCGACGCCCGGGGTTCCCGCGACGGCAGCATCCACTGGGCCCAGGAGTCCTTCGACCAGGCGGCGATGGTGCGCGAGTGGGTGAAGTGGGACTACGAGCTGCGTCACGGCACCGACCTGGAGAGCCTGGTGGACCGGGCCTTTGCCATCGCCGAGTCTCCCCCGGCCGGGCCGGTGTACCTGACCCTGCCCCGGGAGGTGCTGGCCGAGGAGATCGACGGCCTGGCGTACCGGGACGCATCGCGGCAGCAGAAGGCCGGCGACCGGCTGCCCACGCCGGACTCCATCGGCCGGGCGGCTCGTGCGCTGGCCGGCGCCCGCCATCCCATCCTGGTCACCCGGGGCGGCGGCAAGGATCCCCGGGCGGTTGCCCCACTGGTGGATCTGGCCGAACTGCTGGGCATGGCGGTGTTTGAATCGGGCGCGCTGTACGCCAACTTTCCCAAGAACCACGCCCTTTATGCGGGGGCGGATGCCGGCTCTGCTTTGGCCGATACGGACGTTGTGGTAGTCCTGGAAGCCGACGTGCCCTGGACGCCCAAACGGCGCCAGCCGGCCGAGGACAGCGTAGTCATCGGCATCGGCGATGACCCGCTGTTTTCCAGTTATCCGGTGCGCGGGTTCCAGGTTGATTTGAACCTGGCCGGCACGCCCCGGCTGGTCATGCAGGCGTTGGTGGATGCGATACATGAGATCGGCATTGATGCGGCGGCAGTTGAGCAACGTACTGGTGAGTGGCAGCGTCGCAACGACGAGATGCGGGCCGGCTGGCTACGGCAAGCCATGGCCGCCAGCGAGCAGAGACCTATCAGCAAATCGTGGTTCACCAGGTGCCTGTCCGAAGCGCTGGACGACGATACCATCCTGCTGAACGAGTTAGGCATCGACGCGGTTCAGATCGACATCGGGCGGCCGGGCAGCTTCTTCGGAGTGCCGGTATCCGGCGGCCTCGGCTGGGGAGTCGGCGCGGCCCTGGGCGCGAAACTCGCCGACCCGGGCCGGACGGTGATCTGCTGTGTTGGCGACGGATCGTATATCTTCGGTTCCGGCACCGCCGGGCACATCGTATCCGATGCTCAGGGGTTGCCCATTCTAACCATCGTGTGGAACAACGGCATCTGGAACGCCGTGCAGAGCGCGACCCGGGGAACCTACGCCGATGGTTACGCGGTCCAGACCAACAATTTCGCCGTCACCACGCTATCGCAGTCGTTCCAGTATGAGTTGATCTGCCGGGCGGCTGGCGGCTACGGCGAGCGGGTCGAGGATCCGGCGGAGGTTCCAGCAGCGCTGGAACGCGCCCTGAAAGTCGTGCGCGATGAGAAACGTCAAGCCTTGCTCAACATCATCGGCCAGTAAGGGGTTCAAACGTTGACAAGTTACGCCGACAATAACCCTTACTCCCCTCCGGTAGTCGTCGGCATTACCGGGGCCAGCGGGGCCGTCATTGCCCGACAGCTGGTTGACGCGCTGCTGGAGCGGGAGACGCCCGTGGTGGCGGTGGCGTCCAATGCGGCCCGCATGGTGTGGCAGGAGGAGCTGGACGAATCCTACAACGACGCGGCGGCCCGCTGGGTGGAGTCCCCGCACTTTCGCCAGTACGCCATCAGCGACCTGTTTGCCCCCATCGCCAGCGGCACCTTTCCCACCGCCGGCATGGTCATCGCGCCGGCCAGCATGAACTCCGTGGCGTCGCTGGCCCACGGGCTGACGCCCAACCTGCTGCTCCGCGCCGCCGACGTTACGTTGAAGGAGAGCCGTAAGCTGGTGCTGGTTCCCCGGGAAACGCCCCTCCACGCCATCCACCTTGAGAATATGCTCACCTTGTCCCGGCTGGGCGCGACCATCCTGCCGCCGGAGCCGCCCTTCTACCTGAAACCCTTGGACATCGACGGCGTGGTGCGTTTCGTGGCGCAGCGCGCCCTGGTGGCCCTGGGCGTCGCCGACCGCCTGCCCAACGATATGCAGTATCGTGACCGGGAACGGTAGGGTTGGGCCGTTGCGTATAATGGCAGCATCGGCAGAGCCAGCGTCATCAGGCAAGGAACGAAGAACGATGGTTGCAAGCAACGTCGCCGTCAAGCACGACCCCAGGGCGGAGCAGGTTGCCCGCGCGGTTCACGCTGTCCTCAACCCGGCGCAGACCATCCTGTTCGGCTCCCGCGCCCGGGGCGACTACCGTTGGCACTCGGACATTGACATTTTCATCGTCACCGGAAGCGAGACGGAGCCGGATTACCGGAAGCGCGCCAAGGGCGTTGCCGAGGAGGCGCGCCAGGAATTGCTGCCGGAAGCTGACAAAGTCGATGTAGTCTGCTGGACGATGGCAAGATTCCTCGACGGCCGGCCGTTGCGGAACAACCTGGCCAACCACGTCGCCAGGGACGGAGTGCCCATTATGCCCCCGGAGGAAATCGGATATTCCAGCGATTACGGCGCCGAGGCCATCGACTGGAACAACGTTAGGACCAGAGTGAGAGACGCGATGGACAACGCCTACGCAATCCAACAAACTGTTGATCCTTCCTTAACGCCCGGGAAAGTGCTGGGGCACATCGCGCAGCAGGCACTGGAACACGGCTATAAGGCGCTGCTGGGGGCCAACGGCCACAACTACCCGGTGGGATGGCGAGGACATGATCTGGTCGGACTGATCGCGTTGGTTCGGGAACGGTTGGACTTGCCGGCGGATTTCCCGGTGCCAGACGAATACCACAGCTACCTGACCGAGTACGCCGGCAGCGCCATTTACGCCGATGACCTGCCGCCCCTCAACCGCAGCAGAATCCATGTGGAAATTCCCGCTGCCATAGAACAGTTGATAAGCCTCATCGTCGAAACCTCCGGCTACGATCCCGGATCCGACCACGAAGCAACTCAGTAGCCGCGCGGCATGGGCAAAATCGTCTATTACGTCGCCGCCAGCCTGGACGGTTACATTGCCGACGCCGATGGCGGCGTGGGCTGGTTGCCGGAGGGGGATCCCGACGACTATGGCTACTCCGATTTCTACGCCGGCGTTGATGCGTTGGTGATGGGCCGCCGCACCTACGACCAGGTTCTGACCTTTGGCGAATGGCCCTACGCCGGCAAGCCTACGTACGTCTTCACCAGCAATCCGCCGGCTGACAACCCGCACGGGGTTGAGTTTGTCGGCGCCTCGCCAACCGAGTTCGCGCAATCAGTCGCGGCGCGCTACTCCGGCGCCGTGTGGCTGGTGGGCGGCGCCAACCTGGCGGAGCAGTTCCGCAGCGCCGGCCTGATCGACGAATACCTGGTATTTGTAATCCCGGTGATATTGGGCCGCGGCGTCCCGCTGTTCGGCGGCGACGCTCCGCCAACCTCCCTGCGGCTTGAATCAGCGCAAACCTACGACGACGGCTTCGTCATGCTACGTTACCGCCCGGCCGCAGGTTAGCGCCATGGCCCACCTTACCGGCGACGACAAGCGCCGTTACGTGGCAGAGATGTTCGCCCGCATCTCGCCACGCTATGACCTGATGAACTCGCTGATGACCGGCGGGCTGCATCACCGCTGGAAGCGGGACACTGCCCGCCTCACCGCCGCCGGCGTGACTGGAACGAAGCGCAGGGGAACGAGCGAGACCGGCGCCACGCTGGACATCGCCACCGGCACCGGCGACCTGGCCTTTGCCCTGGCGAACTGCGCGGGAGTTACCGGCGTCGTTGGTGTTGATCTGCTGCCGGAGATGCTGTCAATTGCGGCCCGACGACGGCGGGCCGTCCGGCAGCGGCGCGACGTGTCCATTGCCTTCGTTCAGGGCGACGCCCTGCGGCTGCCCTTCTCCGATAATACCTTCGCCGGCGCCACCGCCGGATTCAGCCTGCGGAATATGCCCGACGTGCCCGCCGCCATCAACGAGATGGCCCGCGTGGTGGCCACCGGCGGGCGGGTAACCACCCTGGAGTTGACGCCCATGCCCCCCGGCATACCGGCATTGTTGGGGCGTTTCTATTTTCACCAGTTTGTGCCTCTGATGGGCCAACTGGTCGCCGGAGACCGGGCCGCCTACACCTATCTGCCCGACAGTGTGGACTATTTCCTCACCGCCGACGGACTGGCCGACGTGTACCGTCAGGCCGGACTGGTGGGCGTAGGCTACCGCCGGCTGGGTCTGGGCGGCGTGGCCCTGCACTACGGCGACAAGCCGGCATAATCCGGCCCGATTGAGATGCCGGAGATATGGTCGGTAGCGTTGCAATTTGGGTGGTTTCCCTTCGTAGGGGCGAATAATTATTCGCCCCTACACGCGCGGGCAACTGGATTTTGCCAAATTAAACCACCTAAAACGGAACGCTACCGATATGGGCGTTTTATTGAAAAGCGGCCATGTTTCCACCATACTTCAGACATCGCCGGCCGGTATTGCAGTCGCTGACCACGTGAGGTCGGGCGGGAGGCTATCTTGGATAATGCAAAGCGCGGCGTCAGCGGGCCGGAAAAGCCGGGGATCGGCCGGCGGATCGAGGGGCACTTCCAGGGCAAAACGCTGGCCGGGCTCATGCGGCTGGTGCCGATTCTGGTTACGGTGTTTGTGCTGGCGTTCATTATCAGCCACACCGACGATTTCGTGCGCCCACTGCCCTTTGTCAAGGACCGGCCCTGGGACTTTCCCGGCCTCGGTCTGATCGCCATAATCGTCATCTTCTACCTGGTCGGACTGCTGATCTCCAACACGGTGGGCCGGCGGATGATGAGCGCAATGGACCTAGTATTGAGCAAGGTTCCGGTGGTCAAGAACATATATGGCGTCACCGAGCAAGCCACCACGCTGCTGGCCTCCGACTACCATTTCAGTCGAGTGGTTTTCCTGGAGTGGCCCCGGGAGGGCATGGTAGCCCTCGGATTCGTCACCGGACGCGCTTTTTCCCAAAGAGGCGACCACTCCCTGGCCATCGTGTACATTCCCACGATCCCCAATCCGACCTCCGGCAATATGGCCTTCGTCAACGAAGACGACCTTTTTGAAACCGACCTGTCGGTAGAAGACGCCATCAAGCTGATATTCTCCGGCGGCATCGTCCTGCCCGACAGTCTATTTCTGGGACGCCTGCCCCGGGAGCCGCAGGAGGGCGAGTTCATCGGGGTCTTTGAAACTCGCCCGGAGTAGCGAAGAGGCAAACCCGAAGGGCCCGGAGAGGCCGGGCAATTTCGGATATTCGTTGTATAATGCGTTATGGAAATTCATTTTCAGGAGGCATGATATGAACAGAACGCAACGTGATTTGGTGTTGTTGGCCGCCGGCATCGGCATTGGCGTCGGCTTGGGCATGCTGCTGGCTCCCCGCAGCGGTCGGGAGACCCGAGAGGTATTGCAGCGCACTGCAACCCAGGCCGTTGATCGAGGACGAGACTACTGGCAGCGCGTTCGCAGCCGTGGCGGCAATTCGGAAGTCGTGGACGTCGTTGAGGCAGAAGACTAGTCGCCGCCTGTCGCCGGAGGGGTCGGAACGCATTCGCCCCTCCGGCCTTTTGAATAACGAGAAGGAACCAGGATATGCCGGCAGACATATTGTCGATCGTTCGGGATATTGCAATCATCGTGATGGCGGTGATGGTGACCGTAGCGGCGGCAACGCTTACGGTAGTTGCACTGAAGATTTTTCCCGCGCTCCGGCGGGGCGCGCGCAATTTTGAAACCGCTTCCCGGTTGATGCTGGAGACGTCGTCACGGATCACGGGCCTGGTGGCCATGGGCAGCGAACTCGGCATTTTCCTCTGGGATCTGATAAACCGCTTTCGCAACCGCGACAACGCCGAACCGCCGGCCGGAGACAACAACGCTCAACAGAACTGATCGAAGCTCGCCCGCCTTGTCGCTGTTTGGTAGCCTGCGCTATAATCCCCCCCAGGGATATTATTTGCATGAGCGGCGTGTGATGGCAGACATTTTCGACAAGTTGCAACCAATAGTTCAGCGGTATCGCTCCATTGAGGAGGAGATGGCGCAGCCGGAAGTCGCCGCCGATTTCGCCCGGTTGCGTGAACTCAACCGGGAGCGTTCCGGCCTGGAAGAACTGGTCGCCATTGATAGTGAGCATCGCAAGCTGTTTGAAGAACACGGCGACCTGCGCGCGCTGGTCAGCGAGGGCGGCGACCCCGAACTGGTGGAGCTGGCCCAGCAGGAACTGGTCGAGGTGGAAAATCGCCTCGCCGTGCTGGCCCAGCAGCTGAAAATCGCACTGTTGCCCAAGGACCCCAACGACGAGCGGGACGTGATCGTCGAGATACACGCCGCCGCCGGGGGGCAGGAAGCGTCCCTCTTCGCCGGCGACCTCTATCGGATGTACCAGCGTTTCGCTCAGGAACAGGGCTGGGCCGTAGATATTCTGGACTCGAACCCGTCGGACCTGGGCGGTTTCAACCGCATCGCCTTTTCGGTTGACGGCCGGAATGCCTTCAGCCGGCTCAAGTTCGAGGCCGGCGTGCATCGCGTGCAGCGGGTTCCGGAGACCGAGGCCCAGGGGCGCATCCACACCTCCACCGCCACGGTGGCCGTGCTGCCCCAGGCTGACGAGGTTGAGGTCAACATCAAGGAGGACGACCTTCGCATCGACATCTTCCACGCCGGCGGACACGGTGGGCAGAACGTCAACAAGGTGGCTACCGCCGTGCGCATCGTTCACGAACCCACCGGGCTGGTGGTGGTGTGCCAGGACGAGCGTTCCCAATACAAGAACAAGTCCAAGGCCATGACCATCCTGCGCAGCCGGCTCTACTCCGCCGAGCAGGAGCGCCACCAGGCCGCCATCTCCAACAGCCGCAAGGCGCAGGTGGGCAGCGGCGACCGCAGCGAGAAAATCCGTACCTACAACTACCCCCAGGACCGCATCACCGACCATCGCATCGGCCTCACCGTTCACGGCGTGCAGCGTCTGATGGACGGAGGACTGAGCGACATCATTGACCGCCTCATCGCCGATGACCAGGAACGCGGCCTGGCCAGCGTTTCCGCCTGATTTATCCCTTCACTACGTGTTTGTACGGGGGCGAATGATTATTCGCCCCTACACATTGAATCACCATGCCCAACCTTCGTACCGTCATCCAGGATACCCACCGCACCCTGGAGGCCGCTGGCATACCCGACGCCCGGCTGGAGGCGGAGGTCATGGTCATGGACGTGATGCGGATGCCGCGTCAGGCCATTTTCGCCGAGCAGGAATCCCAGGTTTCGCCCCAGCAGGAGGAGCAGTTGGCGGCCATAGTGGAGCGGCGACTGACCCGGGAGCCGCTGGCCTACATCCTCAACTATCGTGAGTTTTACGGCGTCAACCTGCTGGTCAACCGGGACGTGCTCATTCCCCGTCCCGAAACGGAAACAATGGTGGAGCACGCCCTGTTCATGGCGCTGATGGGCATGGAGAGCCGGGAGCTGGTCATCGCCGACGTGGGAACCGGAACCGGCGCCATCGCCATCAACCTGGCCATCCACCTGCCGGCCGCCCGCATCTATGCCAGCGACGCCTACGACGCCACCCTGGACGTGGCCGCCTACAACGTGCGGATACACAACGTGGCCGACCGGGTGACCCTGATCAAAGGGGACCTGCTGGAGCCGTTGCCGGAGCCGGTGGACGTGGTAGTAGCCAACCTGCCCTACCTGCCCACGGAGCGCATCCCCACGCTACAGCCCGAAGTGCAGTGGGAGCCGCCCGCCGCCCTGGACGGCGGGCCGGACGGATTGGACCACATCCGCCGCCTGCTGGCGCAAGCCGCCGCCGGAGGGCGGTTGAAGGCTCACGGCGTCATCCTGCTGGAAATGGACCCGGAGCAGATGGACGAGGCGCAATCGTTGGCAGCAGCGGCGTTCCCGGAGGCGGAAATCACCGTTGAGCCGGACCTGGCCGGCCGGGACCGGGTGCTGTCGGTGAGCCTGGGCGGCGATAGGTACGACGATTAGGGATTAGGGTTGTGGGTTGGGCAGGTTTTCCAGGGTTTGGATGAACTCGGCGATTGGTTCCTTTCCGTAGCGGATTTGGTCTGCGGTGAACGGCTGGTCACCGTAAAATCCCCGGTGAAACCTTGACGCCAAATCGTAGAGGCCACGCAGACGCGGCGGCGCGCCTTCGGCTAACAGACGCATAATCGCCGCTTCGAGCAGGGCGTGTCCATTGTGCTGCCACTCTCGCGTTTCGGCAACGGCTTTGATGGCATTAGCCGCCGCGCCCCACAGCTTGTTGGCGGCCTCCTCAAGCTCATTGCGAGCCAGTTCGTCATCCACCAGAGCGAGAAAATGACGACTTTGCGCACGATAGTAATTGACGCGATCACCGGCCGTCATGAGACACGCTTGGATTGCGCGACATCCCAAGCTACAAACTCAGCCATTAGTTGAGCAATATCCGACTTGGTATAGCGGACGCCATCCTGGCTCATCGGCGTTTGCCAGCCCTCGCGGCTGTAGGCGCTTCCCAGCAGGTACAATTGCGCCAAACGCGACGGCATTCCCTCCGCGGCCGCCAGACGGTCCATTGTTTCGCCCAATTCGTGGACAAATTCGTGTGACCAACCGCGCCGGGCGGCGGCTGATTTGATGGCGTAAGCAGCGGCGGCCCACAACTGATCCCGGGCGTGCTCTCCCAAACCGTCGGCCAGATCATCGTTCACCTGTTCCAGGCGTCGCCAGCTTTCTTGGCGGTAGTATTCTGCCGGGTCGCTGGCAGCGGTTGGGGGTGGGGGCGCGAGTTCCGGCAACGTCGGCGGTTTGGGGTGTTCCAAAGCGTAGATGAACTGCGCTAAGCACTTCTTCCCGTAACGGATTTTCGTGAGGCTGTGGGTACGTTTCAGAGGGTTATCCCGGAAAGCCAACAACATCATAAACTGACCGAGCAGGTCGCTGGTCAAGTTTTCATCATCAATCAATCGGTCAACGGTTTCAGCCAGGAGGTCGTCGGAGTCGTACGCCCATCCCCGGTATGCGGCGGCGCCCCTGATGCTCTCTGCGGCGGCGCACCACAGCTTGGCGGAGGCTGACCGCAACTCGCCGCGCTCCAAGTCGTCGTTGACCTCGCGCAACAGTCGGCGAATTTCTTCACGATGATACGCGACGGTGTCGGTGTGAACCATGGCGTTACCCCGTTTCGTCGGGCAGCAGCAGGTATTCGGGTTCGCCGAAGAGGTTCTGGCCGCGCAGGGCGTCGCCATCGGCGGGGGCGATGTTGGCGTAGGGGTCGATGCTGCCCCAGGGTGTGGAGCGGGAGGCGAACCGGAAGTTCTCGGTGCGTCCGTCGCGGAAGGTGACGTCCCACACGATGTCCTGCCCTTCGTAGTGGGGCTGAACCTCCGCGCCCAGGGGCACGAAGTCGGCGTACCCGCGCACGTGGATGGCGTTTTCGGGGCACAGCTTGACGCAGGCGTAGCATTCGGAGCACATATCCGGCTCCTGGTTGCTGCCCTTGTTGACGATGCCATCCAGCACCATCAGGTCGTTGGGACAGATATAGACGCACTGGGGGCCGCCGTGGACGCCGGCGCAGGCGTTGCAGGCGGAGGGGTCAACATAGGTAGGCACTCTGGGTTCTCCTCTGGCGGGTAATCAAGGACAGCGGCAAAAAAGTCTGCGGGGAATTGTAACATCAAACGGTGGCCGGGGCAGGGTTGGCTATGCTGCGGTAGCGTTCCGTTTTAGGTGGTTTGATCCGGCAAGCACCGTTTCTGGCACCGGTAGGGGCGACCGGCCGGTCGCCCCTACAAGGTGAAACCACCTAAATTGCAACGCTACCCTATGCCGCCTGGAGGCCCGTTTCCAGTCGTTCTGCCAGAGCGTTGAAGTCTTCCGGGCACTTACGGCGGATGGCGGGGATACGGCGCGATGCTTCCTCGGCCAGCGCCTTGCGCCCGCCGGCCGTCGAGTTGGCTACGCCGCGCAAAGCCGCCAATGGCTCAAAGTATTGCTCCTTGACGTGAATCTCGGCACGCACGTCTGCCCACCGCCATTCGCCGGGCAGGTCCAGGCCGGCCAGTACCCAGGTTTCCAGTTCCTCCCAGGCATTTTCGGCAAAGAAACGCACGCTACCGCCAAATTGAGATTGGACGGCGGCCTCAATATCATCAAGCCTCTGCCGTCGACCGGTCACGCCATCTCGGTCAACGCAAAGTATGAACAGATCGTACATTCCGTACCGTCTTGCAACAATTCCAGTCAAATTATCGGTTTTGAGCGCTTCACCGATACCGCCGAGCAAAGGGTTCTGACAGACTTCAACCTGTATGGAACGCACGCCGAGATGCCGGAAAAGCCGGGTGAACAACGGTTTGAGGATGCACTGGTCTTTGCGGAAGTCTTCGGGGATGATGAGTACGTTCATTCTTCCTCCATCCCCCAATCATCTTCGTCGTCATCGTCCAGATGATCGGTATCGTAATCTCCTTCGGATGCCTTCATCGCTGATTCCAGCCAGCCTTCAGTTAAAAATCCTTCCATGCCGTAAGACTTCCGCAGCTCCCTCAAGTTGTACAAATCCGCTATCGGGCGAATCACGCTGTCCGACCAGTATTCGTCACGATAGACAACGGAAGTATGCTCAAAGGTGGTGTCGTTCATCCAGGCCAGCAGCGCCGGGGAGTGGGTGGTGGTAATGACCTGTACGTTCCCCTTGGCCGTCTGCCGTTCAATGAGGTCCTCCAGCAGCCAGAGGCGGTTGGGGTGGATGCCGCTGTCGACTTCCTCGAAGAAGTAGATGCCGCCGGCGTCATCGTTCAGCAGGGCGGCCAATATGCCCAGGAAACGCAGGGCGCCGTCGGACGCGCTGTAGGCCGATACCTTGCGGCCATTGCGCTCGGTGATATAGAGGTGCACCCGGCCGCTGGGGTCGCGGGGGAACTCAAAGCCGGCTACGTGCATGGGGGTCAGTTCTTCAAACCACGACAGCAGGGTTTGCTTGCGGTCGGCGTCGGCGCAGATGGATTCGAGGACGGTGGGCAGGTTCTGGCCGTAGTCGCCCAAGGTTTTTGCGCCGGGTACGGACGGTTCGCGCATTTTTTCCGGCGACAACTCCAGGAAGCGCATATTCTCCAGGACGGAACGGATGCGTAGCCTCACGTCATCGTCCGGCGACTCATCCGACAGCCAACGGAATCCGTCGGGGTCGTCGGGATTGAATCCGACCTTTGCGGAAAAATCTATCTTCTCCTCGTTCTGACGCAGCCCCAGACTCAAAACAAACTCGCCCAGGCCAGTGGGATCGCTTTGTCCGAAGCGCACGATTTCATTGGGCGCGCCCCGGATCGGCTCCCATTCAACGTAACCACCCGCGCCGATTTTGCCGCCCATAATCTCCGCCAGCGTGTACCCCCGCCCGATGCCGTGGAGGAAGCGGAAGGCGTCGCGGATGTTGCTCTTGCCGCTGGCGTTGGCGCCGACTATGACGGTGAAGGGGCCGAGCTTCAGGGTTTCGTCGGCGAAGTTCTTGAAGTTGACCAGGCGAAGGGACGTAAGCATGGTGACGCTCCCGCAGCCGTTGTTATGCTGGTCCGCCGACGGAGGATGAGATTCACTATACCAAAGCGCCGCTGAGGCTTCGAGATTGCCGCGCTGCGCTCGCAATGACAGGGTATAGCGCTCGCAATGACAGGGTATAGCGCTCGCAATGACAGGGTATAGCGCTCGCAATGACAGGGTATAGCGCTCGCAATGACAGGGCATGGCGCTCGCAATGACAGGGCATGGCGCTCGCAATGACAGGGTATGGCGTCGCTATGTGGCCGGCGTGGCCGCCAGCCGGCGGCCCGCCGCTCGCGCCACGCCGAACCACAGCGTTACCAGGAGGCAGAGGCCGGCGGCGACGCTTATGGACGTGGACCAGCCGACCCAACCGGCGGCGGCGGCCAAGGGCAGCGCGCCCAAGTGATGAAAGGCGGGGGTGAAGTGGAGAATCCCCATGACCCTTCCGCGTATTTCGGCCGGGGCGGCCAGCTGGAGGATGGTGGTCGCCAATGGCCAGACGGTGCCCAGGCTCAAAATGCCCACGGCCAGGAACAGCGCCCAGGACAACCAGAAACCGGACGACCATGCGAACAACGTCAGGCAGGCGCAAAAGAGCGTCAGACAAGCCAGCAGCCACCGGTATAACCAGCGGCGCCCCATGAAAGTTATGCTCAGATTCCCGATCAGCGAGCCAACCCCGTTGGCCAACAGCAGCAACCCGGCCCGGTAGGCGTCAGCGCCCAGATGCTCCTGGGCGAAAGCGGGCAGGGCAGCCAGGTGGCTCATCCCAAGCCCGCCCCAGGAGCAGGCCAGCACGATCACGGTGAGCAGCACCGGCGAGCGCCAGATCTGGACCAGGCCATCGGTGAAGTGGCGCAGCGCCGGCGCGGCGGCGGATCCGGCGGCTCCTCGCGGGATCCGGATCCAGTACACGGAGAAAACGCTGACCAAATAGCATGATCCGTTGACGAACAGAGCGGCGCTGATGCTCCAATGGTCGATGACCAAGCCGACCAAGGGCGGGCCGACGATCCTCCCGATATGTACCGCGGCGTTGAAATGGGCCACCGCGTCCAGCAGGGTGCGCTGGTCCACCAGGTCGGCGACCATTGCCACCCGCGCCGGCTGATTCAAAGCCTGCAAGGATCCCAGCAATACCGCCGCCAGGTAGATGTGCCAAACCGCCACCACGCCGGTCAGCGACAGCGCGGCCAGCGCAGAGATCACGCTGCCCACTATGAACTGGATCGCCATCAACAGCCGCTTCCGGTCGATGGCGTCGGCGATGACTCCACCCACCATCAGCAGGCCCACGTTGGGCGCCCCGTAGAGGAACAGCACCAGCCCGAACTGGGTTTTGGAGCCGGTTACTTCCAGCACCAGCCAACCCAGCACCAGGAATTGCATTCCCTGGGCGAAGGCTTGAGTGGCGGAACTGGTCCAATACCACCGGAAGTTGTAAGAACGCCAGGGACCCACGGCCCGGCGGGCGTAGGACACGGCGCGACGCTCGGCGGTTTGGGGCTCTACCAAGGCGGCGTCCTTTTGCCCGTTGCTGCCAGTGACGCGGTCGGATGTGCGAAGCTGATCACAGCGAGATTGTAATGTATTTCGCAACAGGACGAATTCACGCCTATGCAGCCTGTCATTGCGAGGAGCGCAGTCCGCCTTTGGCGGATGGCAATCCCTTCCGGCAACGATGTCCGCTACCCCGACGAGATTGCCACGCTTCGCTCGCAATGACAGAATGGGCAATTGTACGAGGACAGTAAAACGCGGGTGGACAACCTGCTGGCACGACGCTTCGCTCGCAATGACAGAATGGGCAATTGTACGGCAGCTCGGGGCGTCAATGGTTGGGAGTGGTATCATCGGGCCAACTTACGGACGGAGAGGTATTGACATGGACATTGGAGTTTCCGCGCGGGCTTCCAGCGATTCGGTTGACCCGGCAGAGTTGGCGAAACGGGCTGAGGAATTGGGGTTTGAGTCCTTCTGGCTGCCGGAGCATCCGATTCTGCCGGTGCATACGACTTCGCGGTACGGCGGAACGCCGGACGGGTCGATACCGCCGTCCATGGCCGACATTGGCGATCCGCTAATCGCGTTGGCTATGGCGGCGGCGGCGACCAGTACCATCAAGCTGGGCACCAGCATCAGCCTGGTGCCGGAACACAACCCGCTGATGCAGGCCAAGCAGATTGCCACGCTGGACAAGTTTTCCGGCGGCCGGTTCCTCTTCGGCATCGGCGCCGGCTGGCTGCGGGAAGAGACCGAGATCATGGGCGGCAACTTCGAGCGTCGCTGGGGTCAGACGCGGGAGGCCATCCTGGCGATGAAGGAGCTTTGGACCAAGGAGGAAGCCGAGTTTCACGGCCGGTTCTTCGACTTCCCGCGGGTCAAGTGCTCGCCCAAGCCAGTGCAGAAGCCGCACCCGCCGGTGCTGCTGGGCGGTTACGCGGCCAACGTTTTCAAGCGGGTGGTGGCCTGGGGCGACGGCTGGATGCCGGTGCGCGTGACGGAAGAGCAGGTACGAGAAGGGCGGGCGACGATGACCGAGTTGGCCGAGGCCGCCGGCCGGGATCCCAGCAGCATACAGCTCATCGTGACCAACGTGCAACCGAACCGGGAGGTCATCGCCGGATACGAGGAGGCCGGGGCCAACCGGGTCACCGTGGCGCTGCCGCCGGACGCCGGCGCCGATGGGCTGAGCGAGCTGGAGCGTCTTGCCGAGCAGGTGCTGGGATAATGTCCCGGTACGGAGAGCTGAAGCCGCCCGACGATCTGCCGGCATGGTCGCTGATGCGCGGCCAGCATGACGGCGAGCGTTGGGCGCGCAACGACGCCGCAATGCACGAGCTGGTGGCGTGGGCGGATATTGAGGACTTCGAGCACTACATGGGGCCGATACCGTTCCCCTACGACAACGCGGCGGCGGTGCAGTTGTACGAAGCGGCCCGGTCGGACGCATCGGCCAACGGCCTCACCTTCAGCCACCAGCACTATGCCGGCGGGTTCCTGGAAGCCGTGTATTACGAATGCCGGAGCCGGCTGGGGCTGGACCGCTGATGCGCGTTGACTGTCTGGATATTCCGGCCCCGTAGCAAGCGCGGGGCCGGCGGTTCTTTAGCTTTGCATGGTTGCAGTTAAGGTTGTTCGGGTTGTGCTCCTTTGGTTGGTCGGTTGCTGGTTGGTTTTGGCTTGCTTCGGGTTCGGGGGTTCAGGTTGTCGGCGCTACGGCCAGAGAGCGTTTTTTGCGAATTGATGTCCTAGGATTGCGCGTGCTGACAGTTCTTCATGTATGAACCACCCTCGCGCAGCGGTGGTAACACCCGCCGTACTGGTCTATGCGGTACCGGGGATATTACCGGCCTTTGCGATAGCCAGCGGTGCATGAGATCCGACGCGCTGTCCGCCACAGGCGCATCTGCGACCGTGTACGGTGGCAGCGGTTGGCCGTGTTGCCTGAACCCCTGTGAACCCGATATTCAGATTTGATTTAGGCAGATGGGCCGTGGCCTTGGGCTTGCTGCCTTACGCGTGGGGTATAGTGTAGCGAACTGATGTACGGGTATGCAAGGGGGAGGTGTCAGCGCAGGGTCTTTCGGTTGTCGTTGCGAGGAGCACAGTCCGCCTCTGGCGGATGGCAATCTTGTCGTTGGAACAGACCCGTTTGTGGTTAGCCACCGGAGCCTTGACGGGATTGCTTCGCTGCGCTCGCAATGACAAACATGAAAACCGAAAGACCCTGGGTGTCAGCGGGGTAGCGTTGCAATTCAGGTGGTTCAGTTTCCCAGCGGGGTATCCGAGCGCCTAAAACTGCTGCTACGCCAACGGGATTGCCACGCTACGCTCGCAATGACAGCGGTGCAGTTGTTTGCTGTGGGGAACCCCGCTGCTACAAACGAGATTGCCATCCGCCGGAGGCGGACGCTCGCAATGACACGGGCGAGAACTGAAATACCCTGGTTTCGACCGGGTTCGCTTGACATAGCCGTCGGTCTAAACTACCGTTGCGGCAACAATCGACCACGCTCAGGAGGCACCAAAATGGCCCAGATTGCCGGACTTGGACACGTAGGCATCTACGCTACCGATTTGATGAAGATGCGCGATTTTTACAGCCGCGTGCTGGGGCTGAAGATTGCCGACGAAGACCTGGAACAGCGGCGCATGGTTTTCATGAGTTCCGACCCTGTGGCGGAGCACCACGAGTTCGTGCTGATGGAAGGGCGCGTTACCTCCGACGACGCCAAGGTCATCCAGCAGATTTCCTTCGCCGTCCCTTCCATCCAGGATATGCGCGACTTCAAGGCCCGCATCGACGAGGAAAACGTCACCATCGACCGCATCGTCAGTCACGGCAACGCTTTCGGGATGTACTTCTTCGACCCGGAGGGCAACCGGATCGAGCTGTACTACAAGACGGGCTTCCCGGTTCCCCAGCCCCATGGGGATCCGCTGGACCTTTCCCGCAGCGACGAGGAGCTGCTGGACGAGGCGAAGGAACTGCTGCACAGCAAGCGGTAATCCGCCAAAGGCGACAGGCGCCGCCGCTGCCGCTTGGTCGGCCAGCGGCGGCTTGTCATTCCGGCTCCACCACCATCATTCCTGCGAAAGCAGGAATCCAGAGGCTTCTGCGATGAAGCAACCCTGCGTCTATATGCTGGCCAGCAAACGCAATGGCACTTTGTATGTCGGGGTAACGTCGAACTTGCTCCGACGAGTTTGGCAACACAAGAACGATGTGGCCGAAGGATTCACCAAGCGATACCGAGTGCATACGTTGGTTTGGTATGAAGTCCACGAAACGATGGAGAGCGCAATCACGCGCGAAAGGACGATCAAGCGGTGGAAGCGGGGCTGGAGGATAGAGTTGATCCAACAGAACAATCCGTCGTGGCGTGATTTGTACGATGACATGGTTTGATGCGGGAGATGCGGAAATGTTGGATGGCCATCGTTTCATTCCGGCCGTGAACAGTAATCGGCAGTGCCACGCGCGTAACCTGTCTGACGTTGGATGCGCGCAGGGCCGCTGGATTCCTGCTTGCGCAGGAATGACGGGTTATACAGTGGATGATGGTAGCGATGGTCGGCGCGCTGGATTCCTGCTTGCGCAGGAATGACGGGTTATACAGTGGATGATGGTAGCGATGGTCGGCGCGCTGGATTCCTGCTTGCGCAGGAATGACGGGTTATACAGTGGATGATGGTAGCGATGGTCGGCGCGCTGGATTCCTGCTTGCGCAGGAATGACGGGTTATGCAGTGGATGATGGTAGCGATGGTCGGTGCGCTGGATTCCTGCTTGCGCAGGAATGACGGTGGTGGGACGAGAATGACGCATTGGGGCCGGAACGACGAAAATGATAGCGCGTGACGAGAGCGGCGGCGGGCCGGTAGCCTATGACGACCTGCCCCGGCGGTATCATCGCTGGAAGTGGCAGGCGCTGATTTCGTTCTGCGCGTTTTACCTGTTCGTTTATACCGGGCGGTTCAACTTCTGGCCGACGTCGCCGCTGATCAAGGACGACCTGCAACTCACCAATATTGAGATCGGCATCATCAACGCCATGCTGCTGTGGGGGTTCGCGGCCGGCGACCTGGTGCATGGGCGGATGTCGGAGGCTTACGGGCTGCGGCTGTGGGTGATGCTGGGGGCGATTTTCACCACCGTATTCAACTGGGCGGCGTCCTTTGGCACTTCGGCGGTTAGTTTCGCCATTCCCTGGGGGCTGGCCGGGTTTGTGAACGCGGCCTGCTGGTCGCCGGCCATCAGCATGATCAGCCAGTGGTGGCCGCGGCGGGAGCGGGGCATCGCCATGGGCATCCTGGGCACCGTGACGGGCGGGGCGATGCTGCTGATGTGGTGGCTGAGCAGCTGGGTAGCCGCCGAATGGGGGTGGCGGGCGGCATTTCGTTATCCACCGCTGATGATACTGGCCTTGGGCGTCGCCTTTTACTTCCTGACCCGCGACCGACCCCGGGACGTGGGGTTGCCGGAGTACATTGAGGAAGACGAGATTTCCGCGGCTCCGGAGTCGGTCAGCGAAGAGGAACTGAAGGGGTTCGGCCCCTACAAGCTGCTGCTGACCAACTCACGGTTCCAGCTGGCCTGCCACGTGAAGGGGCTGGAGAACGTGGCCCGCTACGGCCTGACGACGTGGGTGCCGCTGTACTACTTTGAGGCCGGCGGACTGGACATCACGCAGACGGTGCTGATTACCTTTCTGCTGCCGTTGGGCTATCTGATCGCGCCGCCGATGTCCGGGTTCATCTCCGACAAGCTGTTGGGGAGCCGGCGTAGGCCGCTGGTGCTCGCGTCCTGCTTCTTCTCCGCCGCCGCGTTGGTGGCAATCGCTATCGCTCCGCCGTCCAACGCCTGGCTAGGGGCGGCGCTGATGCTGTGGGGCGGCGTCAGCATGGGCGTGTCCCTGATTTCCACCATCTCGGTGGACCTGTCGGGGCGCAAGATGGCCGGCACGGGGGCCGGGGTACTGGACGCCCATGGCTATCTGTATGCGGGGGCGCAAGCGATGATATTCAGCGCGCTGCTGGACATGACGGGCAGCCCGTGGCCTATCGTGTTTCTGGTGATGGCGGCCACGCGGTTGATTTCAGCGGGGATGATCAGCCGGGTGCGGGTGTGATGCTGCGCGCCCTGGGACGAATCGCATATCGGGCCTACGTCGCTATCATAATAGGCGGCGTAGTCGTCGTTGCCGTGCTGACTCTGTATCGTCCTGTTACCACCGCCATTCACACCGTCGCCTTCGCGGCGCAGACGCTGCCGTCGCCGGTGAAGATCCAGCCCTGGCTGGCTGCGGAGCCGGAGCGACGCAAGGTGAACTTCCCGCGTGATGACGGTACGGATGGCGACGCCGACATCTATGTGATACCCGACGGCAAGCGGCGGGCCGGCCTGTTGGTCTTCCTGGGCGCCAACGCCGCCGGCGCCGACGACCCGGAGGTGATCAACCTGGGCAAAGCGCTGGCGCGGGCCGGCTTCGCGGTGATGTACTACTGGTCGCCGACCATGGGGCAGCAGGCGCGGATAGATACCGGAGAAATTACCAACCTCGTGGCGGCGTTTGAGCACCTGAGCAATCAGGAATACGTCGATCCCCAGCGGGTGGGGCTGGCCGGCTTTTCGGTGGGGGCGTCCTTCGCGCTGGTGGCCGCCGCCGACCCGCGCATTGCCGACGACATTGCCTTCGTCAACGCTTTTGGCGGCTATTACGATATGCTCGACCTCATGGTTCAGATCGCCGCCGGACGGGCCATCTACGACGACAAGGAAACACCGTGGGAGGTTGACCCGCTAACCCGCCGGGTGTTCGACAATATGCTGGCCGACGAATCGGATTCTGACGCCGCCGTGGCCTTGCTGGCCGGGGTGGAAAGCGTGCCGGCGGCTCGCCGGCTGTACAGTCAACTGCCCGACGATTTCCACCAGCGGGTCGATTCCATCTCGCCGTCCCAGCACGTCGATCAGTGGAGCAGCCACACCGCCATGCGGGTGATGCACGACCGGGGCGACCCGCTGATCCCCGCTGGGGAATCCCGTCGGTTGGTCAATGCTCTGCGCCAGCAACGCCCCGATGTCACCGCGTATTACACCGAGACCGACATCTTCCGCCACGTGCGGCCCGACGCCGACCGGGACCTGAAATCCCTGCTGAAAGGGGCCGGCCAACTCTACCGGCATATGTACCACATCATCGCGGTGGCGCGGCGTCCAGCGTCCGGCTAGGGGCCACCGGGGGGCGTGATGCCGTGTTCCCGGAGGATTCGCTCCAGCAAGGCTGCCCGATCCTCCGCGGCCTGGGCCTGCTCCTTCGCGGCCTGGGCTTGCTCCTCCGCGATCCGTCGTGCTGCTATTTCCTCCCGGAAGGTTCTCAGCCAAGTTTGGCTGACGGGATCATACATCCTCAAATCGCGATCCCGCACGTAAAAATCCAGCCCCAGCACGGCGCTGTACGCGGTCAGGGCCCTTTCCGCTTCGGACACGGGGATGGGCTCGTATTCGCCGGATTCGTTCAGCCGCTCACCGACGAGCACCCGCCGGGCGATTTGACCCCGGTTGGGATCGAAACGCCAGTACTCGGTCACCCCAATGGCGGCGTAGATGTCCCGCTTTTCGGTGGCGTCCCGGCGCCAGGTGTTGGGAGACGCTATTTCCAGCACGAAGTCGGGCGCCTTGCCTTCCCGCCAGACGAAGTAGGAAAGGCGCTCGCGGTTTTCAACCCCGAAAGTCACCAGGACGTCCGGCGCCACATTTCGCCTGGGATTGTTCATCTCATAATAGACGAATATATCGGCCGAAACGTACACGTCCGGACGGTCGCTGTAGCGCTGGATCAGGGCCTCGCTGATGTCGATCAGGGCGCGGCGCTGGAGGTCGCTTTCGGCCATGGGTTCATCATCCGAGTCGGGGTAGAAGATGTTGGGGTCTTCTTCCGGGACGAGGGGGGTGTCGTAGTCCAGTCTGAAGGGTTTGGCAACCATAAGCGTTACGCTCCCAGGGATAGTAGCGTCAGTTCCGGTTCTTCAGTCTTTCCAACTGCTGCACCGTGCCCGGCAGTTTCCAGTCCACGTACAGCAGGACGTGTTCCTTGATGGCCTCTTCATGCACCCGGCAGGAGAAGCAGGCCCGGTCGATGCAGAGGCCGTGGCGAGGGCGGAGGGATTCGCGCAAGGAGATCAACTGCTCCGCCAGGTTGGGGTCAATGGGTTGACCAGCCCGCGCCAGTTCCAGCAGTTCGTCCATCTGGCCGGCCAGCCGTTCCAGCAGTTCGTTGTAGCGTTGCAGCCCCTGCTCCACGAAGTTGCGCGGCTCCTGGGCCGTTGGGTAGGGGATCATTTGCATATCGGGAACGTCGGCCATGCTGCACCTGCGATGTGAGGGGTGTAGTGTCGCGCCTTTTTGGGCGGCGCCAATACTGTATCATCGGGCGGCGGTAATTTGTTAGAATCAATGTCCCCGATCCGGCGCGCGTTCCGTGGTCGTGAGGGGACGCATTCCCATGAAAGGCAAGATACGGCGTCTGGCCGGAGCTATCCGCGACTTGTTTATCAAGGGTCTGTCGCACACCGCACGGCCGTTGTCCGATGACAGAGAGGCGATTTGGAGCATTCCAAAGCCTTTTAAACGGGCATACTACGCTTGGGTGGGCCTGCTGTGGACGCCTACTCTGATAGTCATTGTCGTTGAGAAAATACCCGCCACCGCTGCAATGGATTGGTGGATGCAACCCATCGCAGTGATTCGTGCGTCAGGCTTGGAATTCGCGCCAATCGGCGTATCCGTCGCAATTGCGGGGCTGCTGGTAGTTCAAGGAGGAATGGTAATCGTGTCAATATATCAGGCTATCGTCAACCGATTCGTTACCCCGGTAATTGAGGACCACCGGGAAGAGGGGCGAGAGGAAGGACGTGCCGAGGGACGCTCGGAAACTAACCGGGCGTGGCGGGAATGGCTGGGCCGCCGCACCGAAGCCGAAGCGCAGGGCCTGCCATTCAACGAACCGCAACCCGACGAAGCGGAATAGCGCTCCCTTTTCCTGACGCCGGCTACGCGGCCGGCGTCTCGGCAGACTCCGTAGGCGCGTAGCCGTCCGCCGCCAGCGCGGCCGCCATGGCGGCGATGGCGACCTCGATCTGGTCCGCGTCGGGCTGGCGGGTGGTGATGCGCTGGAGCATCAAGCCCGGCCACGCCAGCGCCTGCCCGAACCACGCCGTGCGGTGGGCCCCGGCGAACCGGATGATTTCGTAGCTCACCGCCGCCACCAGCGGGATCGGCACAATGCGTGACAGGACCCGCCAGCCCAGCCCCGAATACAGGACGGCGTCCAGAATGGCAAAGGCTGCCACCGACACGATAGCCACCGTAATCAGGAACGCCGTGCCGCAGCGCGGGTGCGGCGTGGGGTGCCGGCGCACGTTGTCCACCGTCAGGGCCTGGCCGGCTTCGTAGGTATGCACCGCCATGTGCTCAGCGCCGTGGTAAGCGTACACCCGGCGTATGTCCCGCATGGCCGATATGCCGGCGACGTAGCCCACCAGGATGACCAGCCGGATTACCCCTTCAATGAGATTGCTCGCCAACCGCGACTCGATCCATACTTCCAGCAGCCGCGCCGCCAGCAGGGGCAGCACCAGGAAAACGCCGATGCCCAGGGCCAGGGCAATGGCCATGGTCAGCCCCATGGCCCACTTGCCGCCCGCGTCCGGCGCCGCGCCCCCGGCGTCCGCTTCGCCGGCGGCAATGAGGGCCGAGCGTTGCAGCGACTTCATGCCCAGCCACAGGGTTTCCGCCAGGATGAGGACGCCGCGCAGGAAGGGTATGCGGCGCATCCGGCCGGAGAAGCGGCTGCTCACCGGCTCGGTGGCGCAGAAGATGTCCCCGTCGGGACGGCGCACGGCCAGGCTGTAGTGGCGCGCGCCGCGAATCATCACGCCCTCGATCACCGCCTGACCGCCGTAGAGGGGGCGGGACGGCGGTGTGGTGGAAGGGGGTTGACTACTCACCTAACTGCTTCCTTGATCCGTCCGCAGGGGCGAATAATTATTCGCCCCATAGGCATCAAGTTACGGGAGAAGATACCGAACAATGCCCAGGGAAGCTGCCGGTAAGATGGTGATTGCATTCCAATCAATCGCCACCGGAGCTTCCCATGAGCAGTGTACCAGAAGTTGCCCAGGCCATGAGCTGGGTTCTCACCGCTGGCGCCCAGCAGGCCGCCGCCGCGACGGGACTGGCGCCACGGCGTTCCAGGCTTACCGGCCCCGGCTTTGTCCAAATGCTGGCTTTCGGATGGCTGGCCGACCCCGACGCCAGCCTGTGTTCCCTGACCCAGCTGGCAGCCACCCTGGGCGCGCCAATCAGTTCGCAGGCCCGGTTCCAGCGGTTCACACCCCAGGCGGCGGAGCCCTTGCGGCAAGTCCTGGAAGCGGCGGTGGCTGAGGTGATTGCCGCGGAGCCGGTGGCAATTCCGGTGTTGCAGCGGTTCGGCGCCGCGCTGGCGCAAGACAGTTCGGTAATCATGCTGCCCGATGCCCTGGGGGAAATCGGGGCGGGCTGCGGCGGTTCGCCGGAGGAGAATTCCGGCGGACAGTCAGCGTTGAAGTTACAAGTGCGGCTGGATTTGACTACGGGCCGGATGCTGGGGCCTTTCCTGACCCCGGGCCGGACGCCGGACAGCAATTCCACAGCGCCGGGCGCGCCGCTAGCGCCGGGCTCATGCGTACCCACTTTCCGGGGGCGGAATGTCAGAAGCAGGATTTCCCGGATTTGACGGATTATCAGGATTGAGATCAGCCGACGGCAGCGTCGCACCCAATCCGGCACATCCTATAAATCCGGTAAATCTTGCTTCTGACAAGCTACTAAAATGGCTCCCGCGTATCCAGTTTGTCATCGCGAGGAGCGAAGTCCGCCGCTGGCGGATGGCGATCTCGTTCCAAGAGCGACGTTCGTTACCTCGACGAGATTGCCGCGCTGCGCTCGCAATGACAGTTTGGGGAAAGTGGGTACGCGTGAGTACCGCCGGGGGCTTTGCGCATTGCCGATTTGGGGTATTGCCACTTGGACACCTTCCGGGAAATCGCGGAGCAGGGGGGCTATTTCCTGTCCCGCTACAAAGCAGGAACCAAACTCTACCAGTCCGACGGTACAGAACTGGACTTGACGCGGTTGCTGTCCAATCCCGCCGCCACCGGCATTGACCGGCCCATATTGCTGGGGCGTACCCACCGTTTGCCCGTCCGCCTGCTGGCCGCCAAAGCGCCCCCAGAGGCGCGCGCCCAGCGGCGATGTCAGATGAAGCCTTGATCTTGGCCCGCGCCCGCTGGCAGATTGAACTGCTTTTCAAGCTGTGGAAACAGCACGGCGGCCTGGACCGCTGGCGGTCGGCCAATCCCTGGCGCATCCTCTGCGAGGTCTATGCCAAACTGGTGGCCATGGTCATCCTGCACTGGACCTTGCCGACCGCGGTCTGGATGTACCCGGACCGTAGCCTGGTCAAAGCGGCCGCCACGGTCCGCCGCTACGCCGTAATGCTGGCTGTTGCCATGACCGGACTGCGGTCAGTCGCCGCGGTCATCGAACAGATTGGCTTATGCCTGAGCGCCGGGTGTAGAATTGAGCGGCGACGGCAACGCCCCAGCGCCTGGCAATTGCTGCTCGCCCTGGACGAGAACGCTTAACTTGATGCCTGTGGGGCGAATAATTATTCGCCCCTACTCGTGTCCGAACATCAGCCGCCCTACTTCAAATACGAAACCCGGCAGCACATCCTCGCCGTAAAGCATCGCCGGGTTCTCCAATATTTCCATCTCATGCCCGGGGCGAAAGATATAGATACGGCGGTCGATAGCATCCAGTAGCCAGCCCAGGCGGGAGCCGCCTTCCATCCACTCCGCCATTTTCGCCAGCAGCGGCGTCAGCCGGTCGCTGCGGGAGCGCACTTCCACCACGAAATCGGGCGCGCCGTTGATGGTGTTGCGCAACTCAAACTCGGTGAGGTTGTCGAACCGCTCCTGGGTGATCCAGGCGGCGTCCGGCATATACTGCGCCCCGCTGGGCAACCGGAACATGATAGTTTGTGAAAAGTTCATTCCGGTGTTGTTAAGCTGCCACATCGTAAGGATAGCGTTGATTACTGTTTCGTCACGATTGCTCAAAGCGCCTGACGGGGCCATTACGATAAGTTCTCCCTGGGCGGAAAATTGGAAGTCGTAGGGTTCGTTGTCCCGGGAAAGCTGGACGAGTCGCGCGCCGAAATCGGGGGCGCTGCCATCCACGCCCAGCGCCTTCAGGTTCAGGCGCAGTTCGCTGCCGGACGCCATGGGCAGGTCCGATGCGTAATGGGGCGCGTCGGGAGCCGCTACGGTTGCGGTCGGCTCTTGCGGCGTGGTCGTAACCATCTATTGCATCTCCGCGACAACGACATTCTGGATTCCCGCTTTCGCGGGAATGACGTAAGGGGAGCGGGAATGACGTGAGGGGAGCGGGAATGACGTAAGGGGAGCGGGAACGGGAGTGACGAGTGTGAGTGAACGCCGGTCGTTACCCGGTGATAACTTCCTTGAACTCGCGAATGGCGTTGATGTGAGCGTCGGGCGTGGTCAGGTTGGCCGACATGGTGTTGACGGAGAAGTGGGATGCGCCCATGCCGCGCCATTCCTCGGCCCGCGCCTGCCAGAACTCCGGGTCGCCGTCGGAATAGTTGACGCGGGGTTCCATGCCGATGGCGTCGGGATCCCGGCCGGCGGCCTCGGCGGCGGCGCGAACTTTGGCGATGGCCGTGGCCGCTTGCGGGTCGTCGGATTGGAACTGCGGAAACCAGCCGTCGGCGCAGCGGCCCACCCGGCTCAGCACCCGGTCGGTGGGTATGGGCCCCCGGGCCCGGCTGCCCGCGCCCATCCACAGGGGTATGGGACGCTGCACGGGCAGGGGGTTGATGCCGGCGTTGGTTACGTTGTGATAGCGACCATGGAAGTCAACCACCTCTTCGGTCCAGAGGCGGCGCAACAGCTCCATCTGCTCCTCGGCGCGGCGGCCCCGGGTGGTGAAATCCTCGCCCAGGGCCTCGTACTCCACCGGGTTCCAGCCGATGCCCACGCCCAGGCGCAGCCGGCCGTTGCTGAGCACGTCCACCTCGGCGGCCTGCTTGGCCACCAGGGCGGTCTGCCGCTGCCCCAGGATGACGATGGCCGACACCAGTTCCACGCTGGTGGTCAGCGCCGCCATGTAGCCGAAGACGACGAAAATCTCATGAAACATACTGTCTTTGGTGTAGCTGCCCGTCCACGGCTGGTGATAGGCGGTATCCGCGCCCAGCACGTGGTCATAGGCGATGATGTGGGCGTAGCCCAACTGCTCCGCCGCCTGCACGTAGTCGCGCACGGCAATGGGGTCGGAGCCGATCTCGGTTATGGGAAAAACGACGCCAATCTGCATCTGCTGGTTGGGCATGGTTGCGCTCCTGGGGTGTGTGGTTGGTTCGACAGGCTCACCATGAGCGGGAGGATGGTGCGCCATGAGCGGGAGGATGGTGCGCCATGAGCGGGAGGATGGTGCGCCATGAGCGGGATGTGAGGACGCTGGGATTTTACCCCGCGCGGCGGCGGCGGGGCAAATTGGGTGTAAATCATGCAGGACTGCGCTTTTTGCGCCGATGCCGGGGAATGATGTACAATAGAATGACCGTTGGTGATTATTGGTTTGTACGATAGATGATTATAAGATAACTATGGAAGGGTTATGGTCAACGCCCGGCGAGGTTGCTGGAAGTGCTCCGATTTGTCGAAGAATTGCTGATCCTGGTTGAAGAGGAACAGGTTCCCAACCGGACGCTGCGCTATGCCCTGGCCGGGGCTGTGCTGATGGACCTGGCCCTGGAGCATCGCATCGACACCGACCTGGAGGCCCTGTACCTGACCGACGCCACTCCCGTAGGAGATGCACTCCTGGACCCGGTTCTGGCTGATATTGCCCAGGGGCCGCAGTCTCAATCCTGCGAGTTCTGGGTGCGGCGGATTGCTGAAAAGGGCGACTGTCTGCACGCGCAGGCCCTGGCGCGGCTGGAAGCCGAGGGCATCATGGAATCCGACGACGGCGGGTTTTTCGCGGTGGCGCTCCGGGTGCGCCACTCCCACCGCTATCCCCGGAACCCTTTATTGGCGGCGGCCGGCGCGGCGGCGGAGCAGGAAATCCGTTCGCGCCTCATGGACATTCTCTTCAACGATGACGTGATCCCGTCGCCCCGGGATATAGCCATCATCAGCCTGTGCCGGGCTTGCCGCCTGTTCCGGCAAACGCTGACGCCGGAGGAATACGACGCGGTGGAGGAGCGCATCGAACTGATCGCTCGGCTTGAGCAGCCGGCCCGGGCGCTGACGGAAGCCCTCCGCACCATGACGGTGTCCGAAGTGGTGGCGTCCCGTCGGATTATGCAGGAGCGCGGCGGCGGGTGGCCGATGGCTTCGGGCAGCCTGCCCATTCTCGGCCACGCTCTGGCCCTGAACGGCGATCTCATGGCCTTCTTCACCGAACAATACCGCAAACATGGCCCGGTGTTCGGGTTAAAAGCGCCGGGCCGGCGTTTCGTGGCCCTGGCCGGGCCGGAAGCGAACCTGTTCTTCGGACGGGAGGGCAAAGCCCACCTGCGCAACCGGGAAACCTGGGACCCATGGGCCCGGGAACTGGGCGCCTCCAACATCCTCATTGGGCTGGACGGGGCGGAGCACCGGCTACTGCGGGGCACGCTGCGCGAACCCTACTCCCGGAATTTCATCCTGGGGCGTTTGCCCGCCGTCGTGGATGTGGTGGACCAGGAACTGGCCGGCCATTCACCAGACCGTCCGGTGGCGGTTTTCAACATGATGCAGCGCATCGTGTCCGAGCAGGTTACCATGTTGACCACCGGAACTCCGTCGCGGGACCACGTGCCGGATCTGGCCACGTTCTTGACATTCGGCCTGATGGCGCACGTAATCGGACGTTACCCCAGGCTGGCGATGCGGCTGCCGCGGGTGAGACGGGCGCGGCGGAACATGGAATTACTGTCGGAGCGGGTGTTGCGCGACCACGAAAGGCAGCTCGGCCCGGAGGACCAGCCGGACCTGATTGACAACCTGGTTGACCTGCACCGTTCCCATCCCGATTTCATGTCGGCGGCCGACCTGTGCGCCAACGTGATGGGGCCTTTCATGGTGGGATTGGAAAGCGTCGCAGGAACCACCGCCTTTGCCCTCTACGCCTTGCAGCAGCATCCCGACGTGGCGGAGCGGGTCCAGCGGGAAGCGGATGAGATGTTCGCCGCCGGCGGGCCGACGCCGGAACTCTTTGAGCGGATGACGGCCACCCGCTGGCTGGCAATGGAAGCCCTGCGGATGTATCCCATCGGCGTGGCGCTGCCGCCCCGCCATGTAATCAATTCCTTCGAATTCGCCGGCTACGTCATACCCCACGGAACCACGCTGCTCATGGTGTCCTCCGTTCCCCACAAAATGCCCGAATATTTCCCCGACCCGGAGCGGTTCGACATTGACCGCTACTCGCCGGAGCGGCGGGAACACCATCAGCCCGGCGCGTACGTCCCCTTTGGCCTGGGACACCACGCCTGCATGGGCCAGGGGTTCGCCGATGTGCAGATGGCGGTTACTATAGCGACACTGTTGCACCGGGCCGATGTTGTCATGGACCCGCCCGGTTACCGGCTGAAGATGAACTATATTCCCGCCCCCAGGCCGAACCGGAAGTTCCGGGTGCGGCTGATACCCCGCCGGTAAGGACGGGAGGGAAAGTCATGGCGGCGGCCGGCGCCGGCGGGCAGTCGCAGCGGCACTATGACCTGGACGCCCTGCGGGCCGTGGCTATGTTCCTGGGCATCGTGCTGCACGCCAGCGTTTTCATCCTGCCGGAAATGCTGCCCGCTTGGCCGATATACGACGCCGCCGCCACGGGCGACCCGACCTACAAGCTGGTGATTGAGACCATCCACGGCTTTCGGATGCCGGTGTTCTTCCTGCTCAGCGGCTTTTTCAGCGCGTTGCTCTGGCAGCGGCGGAGCCTGCGGGAGCTGCTGATGCAGCGGTTGCGGCGGGTCGGCATTCCTCTCGCCGTCGGCTGTTTCACCGTCGTCCCGCTCAGCGTCTGGATTCTGGCCTCCGTTTCCGGCTTCCGGGAGCCGTACAATTTCCCGCTTTGGGCGCTGCCCTTTATATGGCTCTTCGGTCTGGCCCATCTCTGGTTTCTCTGGTACTTGCTGCTGCTGGCCGCCGGATTCGGGCTGGCGGTCCGGCTGGGCCTGCAATTCCGGGATTCCGCGTTGTGGTGGCTGGTCATCCCGATCTCAATGGCCGTTTCCCTGTTGATGGTTGAACCGATTTACGGAGCGGATAACCCCATGGGGATTATTCCGAACCCGGTGGTTATCATTTACTACGCCGGCTTTTTCATTTTCGGCGTGTTCTTCTACCAGCGGGGATTCACCGTCCGCCGTTGGTGGGTCGTCGCCTTGCTGCCGGGCGCCGCCGCTTTCTACGCCGGCTTCCAACTGCTGGAGCAATACCTGGTGGATTTTGATGGCGTGGTTCCCGACGCCTATATGTTTAAAAACCCACTGACGCTAGCCAGCGCGCTGATTGAGACAACCTGCGCCTGGCTGATGTGTTTCGGACTGATGGGCCTGTTCCGCTGGGTTGCGGCCCGGGAGAGCTTCACGGTGCGCTACCTTTCCGACGCCTCGTACTGGATGTATCTGCTACACCTGCCCCTGGTGATGGTGGCCCAATATCTGGCGCTGAACCTGCCCATCCACTACCACTTCAAGTTCCTGGTGGTATGCGTCGCAGTGACCGCCATCTTGTTGGCGACCTACCAGTTGGGCGTGCGCTATACGTTCATCGGCCGCGCGCTCAACGGGCCACGAACCCGCCGGCAGCCGGCCCGGCCCCGCCGGCCACAACCCGCCAGCCCGGAGTAGGATGAAGAAGTCTCACGCTCAGGGCTTGTGCAAAGTCCTTTTCATCCGCTCTTGGTGAGCCTGTCGAACCATCCGTTGATTGCGAGGGGCATCCTTCGACAAGCTCAGGATGAGCGGGAAAAGGGCTACGCGGTGACTTTGCACAAGCCCTGTCTCACGCTGGCTTGAAATTGACGAAAATCGGGAAATGGGCTAACCTATCCGTTGACAGACCCCCCCACGCCTCTCGTAAGATCGGCGCACCAGGGGGGACGTTTTTTTCGCCCCATGGCACATCAACCCCAACCCGCCCACAGTCCGGTATCTACCGCGGACCAGATACAAAGTCTGATTAACCGTGGCATGGCCGTGCCTGACGCCGATTTTGCGGCTCGATGCCTGACTCACATCGGCGACTATCGGTTGCGCTCCTATTGGTTTCCGTTCCAGGCGAGCCGTGCGCGTATTGCCTCCTTTCGTCCGGGCGCTTCGTTCAATCAGGTAATGACGCTGTATATGTTCGACCAACGCCTGCGCTCTCTACTGCTGGAAGCGTTGAGCTACGTCGAAATCTCGGTACGCAACCAGTGGTCGCGTCATGTGGCGCAGAGCTCAAGCAAGGGAGAGTTCGCGCACTTGGACGCGAGCCTGTTCGACCCAAAATACTATGCGGGTAACCTACAGGAACTCGAGCGGAATTATAACCAGGTTCGCGGACACGGCAGCACCGGCTTCCAAAGCGTCGGTCTCTGGGATATTCTACCGACCATGTCTTTCGGCAACCTATCGAAATGGTTTTCCAGCGTTGCCGACCAAAAGGTCAAGCAGTCAATATCAAGCAATTATGGCGTGGATGAAGTTATCCTTGAGAATGCCCTCAGGAATCTGACCTCAGTCCGTAACAGTTGCGCGCATCACGAGCGTGTTTGGAACCGAAACGTTGAGCGCGGCCTGAAAATACCGCAGCGGTTGGACGGCTCCGGGGACGTTGCCAGGGCATTCAATAAAAGCTGTGACAGGAAGATATACAACACGCTAGTTATTATCATTTACCTGCTGGACATTATCATCCCAAGCGGAGATTGGCCGGAGCGTCTGCTCGCTTTGCTGGCGGAGAACAGCTCCCTGCCTTACCGCAGCATGGGGTTCCCAACCGGATGGCGTGAATTTCCCGTTTGGCAAAGGCATATGCCGCAAGAGAACGGCTCCGGTTAAAACTCCACAAACGGCAGCGCCGGCGAGCCGGAACGCCGGGCTACGGCGTCGCCCAAACCAGGTTCCAGATCAGGAAGAACGCGATCACGCCGGCCCAGCCCAGCATCATGGCGATGCGATAGAGCCGGGTGAACCAGGGATGTTCCCATAAGGGCAGGCGGCGCTCCCTGGCCCAGTGGGCTTCAGCGGCGCCACCGGCCCAGACCCATCGTCCGAACTTTCTAACCAATGGCATATCGCCGACCTTTGACCTCAACGGGATTGCCACCCCCGTATCAAGTACGGGGTCGCAATGACAAGCGGGCTACAGGATCTGCGAGAGGAAGTGTTTCACCCGCTCGTGGCGGGGGTTGTTGAAGAACTCGTCCGGCGGTTGGTCTTCGACAATCTGGCCCTCGTCGAACATCATGATGCGGTCGGCCACCTCGCGGGCAAAGCCCAACTCGTGCGATACGGCCAGTATCGTCATCTGCGATTCGGCCAGCTCGCGCATCACCTCCAGCACTTCCTTGATCATCTCCGGGTCCAGGGCCGAGGTCGGCTCGTCGAAGAGCATGATGTTGGGCTGCATGGCCAGGGCGCGGGCGATGGCCACGCGCTGCTGCTGACCGCCGGAGAGCTGGGCCGGGTATTTGTCGGCCTGTTCCGGGATGCCCACCCGTTCCAGCAACTCCATGGCGATGCCTTCCGCCTCCTGCGCCGGCAGATGCCGCACTTTCGTGGGCGCCAGGGTGATGTTCTTCATCACGGTCAGGTGCGGAAACAGGTTGAAGGACTGGAACACCATGCCCACGTCGCGGCGGATGGCGTCAATGTTGCGCACGTCGTTGGTCAACTCGATGCCGTCCACCACGATGTCGCCACGCTGATGCTGCTCCAGCCGGTTGATGGTGCGGATAAAGGTGGACTTGCCCGAGCCGGACGGGCCGATGACCACCACCACCTCGCCCTTCTTGACGGTGGTGGTGATGCCGCGCAGGGCATGGAAATTGCCGTACCACTTGTGCACATCGCGGCAGATGATGATGTCTTCGTCGGTAACGGTGTGTCCGTTGGTAGTCATAATGCGCTCCGTTGCGTTGGCGACGGCTGGTGTTACTGGCCGTTGTCGTGGAGGCGACGGCGGCGGGCGCGTCGCCCGCCACGCCCATTTTGCAGTTGTTCCACCATGGCGCGCAACTCGCGGACTTCCTCTCGCAAGGCGTCGCGCTCCTGCACGGCGGCGTCCCGTTCCTTTTCGGCCTCAATCCGGCGTCCCGATTCTTTCCAGTACAGCATTCCGTCCGGTCCTCCTACCAGGCCGTTGGCCAGCATCATCGCGCCCAGCATCCGCATCATCAACTTGCCGTCGGTCAATTCGGCCTCGCCATAGCTGATGATGTACGTGAGCGCAGCCGTAACCACGTCCAGCGTGATGTAGAAACCTGCCTCGGAAAGGCGCTGGCCGAGATGGTCAAAGGGGTTTCGCATATCCGCTCAGGAGCAATTGTATCAGAATCCCTCCCACGCACGGATGCGGCTAACGCTCTCCAACCCCCAGGTGTCGCTCGATGCGGCCACTTACGTAGGACATGCCATAGGTGAAAATCCAGAACACCAGGGCGACGAAGATGATGACCTCGCCCTTGTTGTCGCGGAACTCGATGTTGCCGTTCACGAAGTCCAGGCCGATGCGCAGTATGTCCAGCATACCGATGATATAGACCAGGCTGGTATCCTTGAAGAGGCCGATGAACTGCCCCACGATGGCGGGAATGACGTTGCGAATGGCCTGGGGCAGCGAGATGAGCAGGGTGGTTTGCCAGCCGGGGAGGCCCAGGGCCCGGGCGGCTTCGGCCTGGCCGGGGTGCAAAGCTTGCAGGCCGCCCCGGATGTTCTCCGCCATGTACGCGGAACTGAACAGCGTAATGACGATAGCGGCGTTGAGCAGCGCATTCTGCGGAAAATCCTCGGGGAAGGCCAGGGGCACCAGGTGCCGGGACATGAACAGCAGCGTAATCAGCGGCACGCCGCGGAAAACTTCGATGAACGTGACGCACAGTATCTTAACCACGGGCAATTGGCTGCGCCGTCCCAGGGCCAGGGCGATGCCGATGGGCAGGCTGAGCGTAATCCCGCCGATTGCCAGTATCAGGTTCAGCATCAGGCCGCCCCACTGGTTGACTGACACGGGCTGCAACCCGGGGACGCCGGGCACCCCCCGGATCAGAACCAGTGACAGCAGGAACGACGCTACGGCGAGAATGGCGATCCAGCGGCCCGTGCCCAGGGGCGTATAACGCGCCAGCGCCCAACCCACCAGCAGCGCCGGCAGATTGGCCAGCAGCAGCAGGCGCACGTCGTACCCCATGGCCTCCAGGCTATAGGGCAGGAAGGCCAGCAGCGCCAGGAAGATCGCCACCGTTACAGCGATGGTTCTGGCGACGCCTCCCCCCAGCATTCCCCAACCCATTCCCAGCAGGAGGGTCGCCAGCAGCACGCCAACCTGGGGTCGCCAGAAGCAGTTTTGCCCTGGGCAGGCCGACTCGGTGTTGTACTGTCCCAGGATGAAGCGGCCGCCCAGTTCCACGATGACGCGCCACTCGGCGTCCAGAAATACCCACTTCAGCCCGTACCACAAGGCCAGCAGCACGGCGACGCCGGCAACTACGGTGAGCAGGCTGTTGAACCGGCTGCTGAACAGATTGGCCCGCGCCCATCCGGCGGCCCCCGCTTCCATCAGGGGCGGCGGCAGCGCGGCGGTGGGGCGTGTCGTGTCTTCAACGGCCATGTCAATACCAGGAGCGGCTAGGCGCCGACGAATCGGATGCGGCGGTTGTAGAGGTTGCCGATGAGCGACCAGGTAAGGCTCATCGCCAGGTATGACGCCATGACCAGGATGAAGATGGGGAGGGCCGGCGCCGTCTGGGTCATGGTAACAGCGACGCTGGTCAGTTCGGCGTACCCGATGGCGCCGCCCAGGCTGCTGTTTTTGGTGAGGTTCAGGCACTGGCTGATCAGGGGCGGGATAATCACCCGGAGAGCCTGGGGAAAAGTTACCTGGCGCAAGGTACTCATGGGAGATAGGCCCAATGCGCGGGCGGCTTCGATCTGGCCGCGCCCTACGGACTGAATGCCGGCGCGGACGATTTCGGCGATAAACGACGACGTATAGATAACCAGGCCCACCAGCAGCACCACCAGGCCGGCCTTGGCGGTCAAGCCGCCGCCGATGCGTCCGAAACGTCCCTGAGGTTCCGGGGTGGAGATGTGGAACGGCGAGTCGCCGGTCGCGAAGCTCAGGGCCAGCCAGGCCACGGCGGCGATGACGAATGCGACGGCGAAGCCGGCCAGCACGGGGTAGGACGACCGGCCCGTGTCCGTTTCGCGGACGGTCAACCGGCGATGGACCGCCATGCCGGCCGCGATGGCCCCCGCCGCCAGCGCCAGCCAGAGCAGCGCTACAATCCAGTCGCTCGTCGCTAACCAGGGAAACGATATGCCGTCGTTATAAACATACAGCCCACCGGGGATCAGCGCGCCCTGTTCGCGCCCGTCGGCGTCGCGCACCGACGGCAATTCCTGAACGAGGTACAGCCAGAAGTACAGTTGCGCCAGCAGGGGAACGTTGCGGAAGAATTCAATATAGACCAGCGCCGTCTTGGCGACGATCCAGTTGGCGGACAGGCGGGCGACGCCGACGATAATGCCCAGCAGGATGGCCAGAATTACGCCGGATATGGCGACGATGAGCGTGTTGGTAATAGCCACCCACAGGGCGTACAGGAAGGAATCGGACGATTCGTAGGGGATGAAATAGTCGCTGATGGGGGTCTGGTACTCGCGGGAAAGGAACGTGAAACTATAGGAAATGTTGCGGTCGGCAATGGCGTTAGCGATGTTGGCGAAGAACCAGACGACCAAGGCAACCACGATGATTGCGGACGCAATCTGCGCCGCCCACTGGATGATGACGGCGTGCCGCCATACGGGGATGTTCTGGTAGATCAGAATACGTGGCAGTTGACGGGTAGTCATCATAGTGGGCCACTGGCAGGGGCAATGCCGGGAGATCAAGGTTGATTGTAGCGCATTGGGCGCGTGTTTGCCGGCCATCGGCGGCGATTAAAACTTGTGAAGGGTACGCCGGGCGGATGCCGGACGTACCCTCCTGTACTGCCGAGCCGGCGATTTGGGGCCGGCGCAAGCCTGGTGAACTTATCGCAACGGCGCGGCGTAAATCTCGCCGCCGTTAATCCAGAGGGCGTTGCGGCTGCCCTCGCGGGTGACGCCCAGGGGAGTCAGATGGCGGTCGTACATCTCGCCATAGTTGCCCAGTTGGCGGATTACGTCCTGGGCAGCGGTCTGGCTCAAGCCGAGGTCTTCCTGACCGTAGCCGCCTTCCAGGCCAAACAGCCGGTCCACGGCGGTGTCGCCGGTGGGCGCGGTGGGCACGCTGTCGGAAGTGATGCCGAAAGCCTCGGCGTAAATCAGCATGGCCATCGTAGTCTTCACGATGTCGTACCACTGGTCATCGCCGTGGGGAACCACCGGGCCCAAGGGCTCTTCGGAGATGGTATCGGGCAGGATGACGTGGTCGTCCGGGTTGTCGTAGCCGACGCGGGTAGCGACCAATCCGGAGCGGTCAGTGGTCAGGGAGTCGCACTGCCCGGCCTGGTAGGCTTCGCTGGTGGTGGTGGCGTCGGGGAACGTGACGATGTCGAAGTTCATGTTGTTCTGGTTGCTGAAGTCCTGGAGGTTCAGCTCGGTGGTGGTGCCCTGCTGCACGCAGACCTTGGCGTCCGTGAGTTCCATAGCGCTGGAAACGCCCAGGCTGGCGGGAACCATGAAGCCCTGCCCATCGTAGAACATGGTCTGAGCGAAGTTGCCCCAGGTGGCGTCGCGGGAAGTGGTCCACGTGGTGTTGCGGGACATCATGTCCACCTGGCCGGACTGCATCGTCGGGCCGCGCTCGGCGGCGGTGGTGGGCTGGTATTCCACGGCGTCGGCGTCGCCCAGCACGGCGGCGGCCACGGCGCGGCACAGGTCAACGTCAAAGCCCTTGGTGTTGCCATCGGCGTCGATGTAGCCGAAACCGGCCAGTTGGGTATTGTTGGCGCAAACCACGCTGCCGCGACTCTTCACGTTGGCGAGGCGGCTGCCGGACTGCATCGGGACGGCCTCGGTAGCCGTAGCCGCGGGCATGGCCTCCGTCGGCTGCTCCGCCACGGCGGTGGGCGCCGGCGGCGCGGTCGGTTGAGTGGCGCTGGTAGCTGGGGCCGGGGTTTCTTCGCCGCCACAGGCGAGCAACGCCACCATGGCCGCCAGCATCATCATGCCGGCGATGTACTTGAGATACTTGGTCATCAACTATTTCCTCCTAGGTTGTTACGCGCTCTATGGCTGGCGCAAAATTCACCGCAATGATAAATCACACCGGCCCATTTGGACAATTATACGCGCTGACCGGATTATCGGATTGCCGGGTTTGTCGGACCGACCGGCCGCCGTCAGTCAAACGCCCACAGCGTCAGAGCCGTCTCACCGAATATCTTCGCCAGGTCATCCCTGGGACACCACTGTTCCATCTGTTCCCAAGTGTAACGCAGGGAGTTCCGATAGCCTTCCCGGTTGGTGACCCGGGGCCAGTCGGAACCCCAGATCATGCGCTCCGGACCGAAGGCGTCGTAAGCCATGCGCACGTAGGGCGGTATGTTGCGGTACGGGAAAGGCGGGTCGCTGATCTCGCCCATGCCGTGGATTTTCATCACCGTATTGGGAAAGCGCGCCAGGGTGAGGGCCTGCCGGAATACGTCATCCGTCGGCATGGAGGGCGCGCCGATGGCGTGGATGCCCATGCCGGCCAGGTGCTCGATGATAACGGTCAGATCGGGCAGTTCGGCCACCAGATTGGCAAACTCATGGGCGGCAAAACCCTCGGCCGGCCCGCCCACGCTAACGGACATACCCAGGTTGGCGGCGGCTCGCCAGATTGCCAATGGATCCCGGCCCGGCGAGCGGTGAAAGTTGCGGATGCGCAGGGTTTCGGCGCCGGCCAGGTGGAGGCCCTCCAGCGTGTCGGGAGCCGCCGGGTCATCCACGTCCACGCGGCATACCACAGCCAACCGGCCCGGAAAACGCTGCCGGCATTCCAGCACGTAGGAATTGTCCAGCGTGGCGGTGGACTGCACCAGCGCCGTTTTGGCGACGCCGTTCAACTCCATCTGCGCCAGCAGCATCTCCACCGGCTCATAGTGGTTCCGGCCAATGTGGACGTGGGTATCTACGATGGGCATGGGAAGAGGTCTGCGTATGGTCATCGGACGAGCAGCGCCACGATGGCGATGCCGATACCGAGGACGGCTACGTTCACAGCAATGCCGCCGATCACCGCTCCCACCACCCATTTGATGATGCGGCGCTCGCGGGCATCGGAGTCAGCGCGCTGTTCGGCGAATTTTTCGTTCATTTCGGCGCGCAGTTCGGCGAACTTGGTATTCATCTCCGTGCGCAGTTCGGCGAACTTGGTATTCATCTCCGTGCGCAGTTCGGCGAACTTGACGTCCGTTTCGGCGAACTTGGTGTTCATCTCCGTGCGCAGTTCGGCAAACTGCGTGGCGACGTCGATTTTGAACGCCGTGAATTCGTCCCGTAGCGCCGCCAGATCATCTTTAGACGCCAGGGAACCTTCCAGCACCATCCGGCCGGCCAGGTTGAGCATGGCGTCAATCTGCTCGGCGGGATAACCCTGAGCAATCAGGGCGGCGCGAACGTCATTCAGCGTCGTCATCGTGGTCATACTGTATCCTTGCCGGGCGACGCGCCGGGCTGTGGGTCGCGTCAGTATCGCCAGCATAGCAAATCCGCCCGATAACTGCTACTCTGCAAGCATCAAGAGGAGGTATGCCCCATGATTTCACAGGCAGAGAACATTGCACTGACGCAAGTTGGGCCGGGCGCCCCCATGGGCGAGTTGATGCGCCGTTACTGGATGCCGGCCCTGTTGTCCTGGGAGCTGGCCGAGCCGGACGGCGAGCCGGTGCGGGTGAAGCTGCTGGGCGAAGACCTGGTTGCCTTCCGCGACACCAACGGGCGCATTGGCCTGCTGAACGAGTTCTGCCCCCACCGGCTGGTGTCGCTGTGGCTGGGGCGCAACGAGGAGTGCGGCCTGCGCTGCGTGTATCACGGCTGGAAGTTCGACGTGAACGGCCAGTGCGTGGACATGATGAACGAGCCGGCGGACAGCGACTTTCCGTCCAAGATGACCACGACCGCCTATCCCACCATCGAGCTGGGCGGCGTCATCTGGGCGTACCTGGGGCCGAAAGAGCATATGCCGCCGCCGCCCAGGTTCGAGTGGGCCGCCGTGCCGGCAACTCACCGCCACGTCACCAAGAACATCCAGGAATGCAACTGGCTACAGGCCCTGGAAGGCGGCATCGACTCCGCCCACGCCACCATCCTGCACCGCACGCTGCGCACGGATACCAAGCACGCCGGATTGCGCATCGACTCGCCCCACGTGCAGGGGAAGCCGCCGGAACTGGAAGTTGACATCACCGACTACGGCTACCGCTACGCCGGCATCCGCTCCCTGGGCGACGAGGGCAACCATGTCCGGGCCTACCATTTCGTGATGCCCTTCCACCAGATCCGGGCCAGCCAGCGCGGCTACCGGGGCAAGTCCGGGCCCGTGGGCTTCCTGGCCTCCGGCCATATGTGGGTCCCCATGGACGACCACAACGTGATGGTATGGAACTGGGACCTGTCCTACGACGACCCCATCGGGGAAGAGGAACGCATCGACATGGACCGCGGCTACGGGCGCGGGCCGGAACATATGCTCGACGACTTCCGCACCAGGGTCAACCGGGACAACAACTGGATGATTGACCGCGCCGTGCAGAAGACCGAGACCTTCAGCGGCATTGATGGCGTGAACGCCCAGGACGTGGCGGTGCAGGAAAGCATGGGCTACATCGTGGACCGCTCCCGCGAGAACCTGAGCCGCACCGACATGGCCATCATCTACGCCCGCCGCCAACTCTTGCAGGCCACCCGCACCGTAGCCGAGGGCGGCGCCCCTCCCGGCGCCGGCGACAACTACTATATGCTGCGCCCCGCCCAGGCCATCCTCCCCGTAGGCGTGGACTGGCGCGACGCCCTGTGGGAAGACCTGTATCCCGACGGGTCGCAGGAGCGGAATGGGAAGTAGGGGAAGCGTCCTGAAACCAATGTAGGGGCGAATGATTATTCGCCCCTACGTCGTTACCGATCTTTCGGAGCTATCAGTCGTCCAAACCAAGGTCCCGCTTTATTTCTTCGGCGGTATAAACCTGTTCCCAGCCGCCGCGGATGCGTTGTAGAACTTCGACGGCGAGGTAGTAATCTTCAACGTCATCAAGTCCGCGCTCGACAGCCTCACGCAACAAAGCTGACTTGGAGCGACCGGTTCGAGACACCAGGAAATCGAGCCGCTCTTCGGTTTCGGGTGAAAGCGCGATAGTAATAGCCATACGGTATCCTTGTGGCGATATCCAGTTGCTGTTGGGTCATTTTTGTGTCCGAAATCCACGCATCCAGATAAGGATGGAACGATGAGCGAACGCGACAATCGACACTGGGAGCAGATCACGGAATTTCTACGTAATGGCAACCACTCCATCCTGATCCAGGGGGATTGCGAGGATGTACTGTGGAGCCTTCCGCACGAGTCTGTGGACTGCGTAATTACATCGCCTCCGTACTGGAATCAGAGGGATTACCATGTGCAGGAAGAAGAGCGCTGGTCGCTGCTAGGGAACGAGGACTCTTACCAGGAATACGTCGGCAGGCTGGCCGGCATATTCAGGGAAGTTCGCCGTGTCCTGAAAAAAGACGGCTCTCTATGGCTCAATCTGGGCGATAAATATGTCAACAAGAACCTTATGGGCATTCCCTGGCGTGTTGCAATTGCGATGCAGGACGACGGATGGATTTTGAGGAACGACATCATCTGGGACCAGATGAAAGGGACCCAAAGCGCTCGCGACCGTCTCAGGGACATATACGAGCACGTTTTTCACTTCGTGAAGCAGAAAAAGTACTATTATGAGGCGGACAAAATTCGGATTCCGCCACCCGTCAGAGCGCGGAATCGCGCCGGCACAATGGTCTCGGCCACCGGCGTAAGCGGCAAAAAGTACCGTGAGCAAATCGCGGCCTCAACCGAACTTTCGGCAGCGGAAAAAGAGCAAGCTTTTCAAGCGTTAGAGGATACGATAGAGGAAATGCGGCAAGGCAAAGTTGTTGACTTCCGCATGACAATCAGGGGCCACCAGAGGACATACCACAGCGACGACGGCAAGGTAAGCGGCAGGGCAAAGGAACTAGAATCAAAAGGTTATTTCATTCTAAAAATGCGTTCCAGCGGGCATCTGCCGTCCGATATATGGCGCATCGTACCGGAAGACAAGTGGCGCAAGGACACACACTATGCCGTCTTTCCTGAAGAACTGCTGATAAACCCCATCAAGGCTACTTGCCCGCCCGGTGGCATCGTGCTTGACCCGTTCTGCGGCACCGGCAGCGCCGCCTGCGCGGCATTGCGTTTGGGGAGGCGCGCCATCGGAATTGACATCAGCGAACACTACCTGCAAATCGCAGAAAGCAGGGTTCAGGATGCCGCTCAGAATTTCCCCTCGCTCCTGCCTTTCACGGGTCGCAAATTCATCTCGATATTTTGATTAGGCCGTGTTGACATTTCACCGTCATTCCCGCGAAAGCGGGAATCCAGTGGTCGAAATCGTAAGCAATCCTTCCCGTTTCTTCATATTGCAATCTCTGGATTCCGGCTTTCGCCGGAATGACGAGCAAAATTCAAAATGTCAACAGAACCTAGCAATTCCCTGGCCTCAGCGGCAATCCGCGTGTGATTCGGGATTCGGTCCGACTGGATCACGTTTCGCAGAGCGTCTTCTACCCTGCCGGATCTTATAATCCGGCGCGCTTGGCTGACACGGGTTCGGCTTCCGCTTTCAGTGTAACCTTCTTAACGCATCAGCATCTCAATTACGTCGCTATTGGACAAACTCGGGTCGGCAAACTGACAGAAATATACGACGAAGCATCCCTTTCCAATGCTCCGTAGGCTTCTGTCCAACTGGTCATCGGTCATTTTCCAATCCCCAAAGTCGTTAAAAATCCGGGGACTGCTGAAGCAATCCCCGGATTCCCGTTGATTACAATGGCGACGCCTACCCTTCCTTCAACGCCGGTATCACCCGCGTCCCCAGCAGCTCCACGGAGCGCATCACGTCTTCGTGGGCCATGTGGCCCTCGTTGCCGTAGATGAGGATGTAGCCGGGCTCGAGGTCCTGGCGGATGTGGCGCAGCTTCTCGATGACCGTCTCGGGGCTGCCCACGATGATGTTGTAGGCGGCCTGGAGGTCTTCGTAGGTCATGCGCCGGCCCATGGTGCCGGTGCCGATGAGGGGGCGCGACATCTTGATGCGCAGGGCCTCCCGGGACTGGTAGCCCGGCGGGTCGTTGAATTCCATGGGACCGCGGTTGCGGTGGTTCTCCGTCCACAGGAAGGTGCGGCCGATCTCCTGCGCCTTCTCGTCGGTGTCGGCGACCAGGCAGCGAATCAGATAGCCGAAGTGCTCCGGTCCGGCCTCGTAGCCTTCCTCGGCGGCGGTCTCGTGGTAGATGCCCTTGAGCTGCTTGGTCAGGTCCAGCAGGGAACCCAGGTTCATGTAGGGATACCGGTGCTTGGCGGCCCAGATCACCGACTCGGGGCTGCCCGTGCCGGGGAACCATACCGGCGGGTGCGGCTTCTGCATGGGAATCACCCAGGGGTTCACCATGCGGTGCGGCCAATACTCGCCCTCCCAGCGGAAGGGGCCGGGCTCGGTCCAGCACTTGATGATGAGGTCGTGAGCCTCCTCGAACCGGGGCCGGTTCTCGGTGGGCGGGTAGCCGGCGTGGAGCGTCTCCACGGCGGTGCCGCGCACGAAGCCGGAGATGATGCGGCCGTTGCTGATGCAGTCCAGCATGGCGATTTCTTCGGCCATCTTCACCGGGTCGTTGACCGCGATGACGTTGCCCAGCATGGCGATCTTGGCGTTCTTGGTGCGCTGGGTGATGACGGCGGCGTCCACGTTGACGGACGGCTTCATGCACCAGTAGGAGCTGTGGTGCTCGTTGGACATGATGCCGTCGAAACCAACTTCGTCCGCCAGCTGGTACTGGTCATGGTAGTTGGTGTAGAGGACGTGGGCTTTTTCGGGGTCGAAGTAGGTGTTGGGAAAGTGCATCCGGCCCGATTCCCAGGGCGCCAGGTCGTCCTCGGTGACGTGGCCGTAGGGCTGTTCGGAGAACCAGAAAACTTCGAGTTGGTGCGCCATGATGATTGCTCCTTGTCGGTGGTGCGACGCTTACGAGATTGCCGCGCTTCGCTCGCAATGACAGTGAAAGGATGGCGACGATAACGGGGCTGGCAAAGACGGTTAGAGGCTGTTCAGGAATCCGGTTACGGCGGAGACGAACTCCCCGCGTTTTTCCACGGCCGGCGAGTGTCCGCAGTTGTCGATGATGCGAAGTTGGCTGCCCTGGATGGCCTGCTGGAACAGGTGGCCGCACTCCACGGGGATGATGGCGTCCTGGTTCCCCCAGACGATGAGGGTGGGAGTCTCCACGCGGGAGAGCGTGAAGGGCAGGCTGGGGTTATGCAGGTAAGGCTTCCAGCACAGCTGCGACGCCATGATGGCGTTGGAGTGAACCACCAGTTGCTCTTCAGGAGACAGTTCGCGGGTGTAGTTCTCGTAGTTCGGCACCTGGCTGGGGTCGTGGAAACGCTGCTTGAGGCGGGTGTCAGCCGACACCATGAAGATTTCCGCGATCTCCCCTTCCCGGGGCTTGATGCCGGCGGCGTCCACCAGCACCAGAGCGTCGATGTTGTGGTCGTCCATGGCCGCCATCTCGGCGGAAACCCAGCCGCCCATGGAGGAACCCATCAGCACGATGTCCTGCAAGCCCAGGGCGTCAATGAACATATGGTTGAAGTGGGCCACGTCGCCAATGGTCTTGACCCAGGCCGGGGCTTCGGTGCCGTTGAAACCCGGCTGGCTGGGCACGAAGACCGTGTACTCGGCGGCCAGATCCTCGTGGTAGGGCTGCCAGCCGTTGGAACCGCCGGCGCCGTGGAAAAACACCAGCGGCGGGCCGTTGCCGCCGGAGAACATTTCGACGGCGGTGCCGTTGACATTTACGGTAGTGCGAGAACCGTTCTGTACTGTTGTCATACTCTCGTTCCTGTACAAAGTAAGGATGGCGACATTCTGTTACAGGGGTAACGGGATGTCAAGGAGGATACGTTTTGCATGAGTCACTGGGCCGTCAGCAGGTTTGCAACGGCGCGGGCCGTCAGGTTGGACGCCATGGGGATTTTGTAGGCGTTGTCGGGCAACGGCCGGGGGTCGGCGATGGCGACCGCGCCAGCGTCCGCCGGTACGACTTCGGACACCGCCCGTCCGGTCAGGTATTCTTCGGCGCCGACCGCACGATAAGGCGTCGGGGCCACTCCGCCCAAAACCACCGACGTCGCTCCAATCGCGCCGTCGGCGACGGTGAGGGCCGCCGCCACGCTGACCAGGGCGAAGTCGCCCGATTCCCGTTCCCGCGCCTTGAGATAGACGCTCCGCTGGTCGTTGGGCAGGGGAGGGAGAGTAACCGCCGTCAGCAACTCGCCGGGCCGCAGGATGTTCTCGCGCATCAGATCCACATCAGGCCCAACGAAGTAATCCTCGATGGAAATGGTGCGCTGGCCGTCGGTTGCAGCGATGGTTACCGATGCCCCCAGCGCCGTAAGCGCCACCGCGGTGTCCGACGGATGCACGATGAAGCAGCGGTCGCCGCCGGTTACGCACAGATACTTGCCCACTCCCGGCACCGCATAGCACCGGTCGCCGCCGCGCTTCAAGCACGGGGTGAGCGGATGGCGGTAGTACCAGCAGCGGGGCCGCTGGTTCAGGTTGCCGCCCAGGGTTCCCAGGTTGCGAACCTGCGGCGTCGCCAGACCGCCGGCGGCCTGGGCCAGGGCGGTGTGCCGACGGCGGATCCCGTCGTGCGCCGCAATGTCGGCGATGGTGGTCAGCGCGCCGATACGGAAGCCGCCGGCAGCGGTTTCGGCAACGCCGGCCAGGTTGGCGTCGGCGATGGAATCCAGAACGACCAGCGTGGCGGGAGCGGCGGTTCCATCGCGGATTTCCGATAGCAGGTCGGTGCCGCCGGCAATGGGAACTGTATCATCCGGCGCGGCGGCCAGCAGAGCGCAGGCTTCAGATAGAGACGTTGGTTGCAGCAGTTGGAAGGTCAAGGGGAGTTCCTCAAGTTGACGCTGCATATGTTACAGTGATGTTCAGCAACGAGCGGCAAGGAGAACGAAATGGGCTATTGCAGGGTCCTGATTTCCGTTGGACATCCTTATGGATCCGGGAGCGATATGCTTCCTGTGGATGCCGTGGTTGACACGGGAGCATCCGATTCCATGTTCCCGGCATCGCTGTTTGAACGGTTGCATATTGAACCGGAAGGGGAATACCCTTGCTTTTACGCCAATGGCGACAGTGAGATGCGCAATTCTGGTGTAGCAGCAATCCGCATTGGCGAGCGTACCAACATTTGCCCCGTGATTTTCGGGCCGGACGGCCATTTTTTACTTGGAGCGACGACGCTGGAAATTTTCAAGCTAGCCGTCGATCCAGTGGGGCAAGAGCTTATTCCCGCGCGAGGGTTGCGGTTGGGTTGGGGCGGCGAAATATAGCAATGACAGTCCGCCAACAGCCTACTGCCGTTGTCCCAGCTCAGCCAGCACCCGGTCTGGCGTAATGGGCAACCGTGTGAAGCGGGCGCCGATGGCGTCGTAGAGGGCGTTGGCAATGGCCGGGGCAACGCCTACGGATGGCACTTCGCCCAGGCCCTTGGCTCCCATCGGCCCCACCGGGTCCACCACGTCGGCGAAGATGGTGGTGATGTCGGGGTAGTCCTGGATGGTGGGACTCTTGTGTTCCAGATAGCTGCCGTTCAGGGTAACTCCCGTTGGCGTGTCGGTGATCAGCTCCTCGCTCAGGGCGAAGCCCAGCATCTGGGAGATTGCTCCTTCCACCTGGTTCAGCGCCGTGCGTGGGTTGATGATGCGGCCCGAGTCATGGGCCGCGACGTATCGCTTGACTCGTACCCGTCCGGTGGCGGTGTCCACCTCAACCTCACAAAAGTGAGCGCCGAAGGAGTTGACGATGTAGTCCGGACTGCCGGGCAGCACCGTTGCCTCGGCAGAAAGAGCATCGGACCCGACAGCTTGAGCCAACTCGGCGTAAGTGATCCGGCGGGTCGGGTCGGCGACTACGAAAACCGCGCCACCGGCAATCGACAGGGCGGAAGGGTCGGCTTCCAATCGTCCGGCGGCGGTTTCCAACAATTTTTCCCGCAGCCGTTCCGCCGCCCGCAGCACAGCAGTCCCGGTGGAGAAGGTGGCGGTGGAGCCGGCCGTAATGGGCGCGTCGGGAGTGTCTTCGGTGTCAGCGAAGCGGGGGATCACGTCTTCGTAAGGAACTGACAGCGCTTCGGCAGCCATCTGGCACAGCACCGTAACCGCTCCCTCGCCCACGTCGATTAATCCGCTGACCAAGTTTATCCTGCCGGCTTCGTCGATGGAAAGGCGGGCCGCGGATTCGTCTCCCACTCCCCCGCGATAGATCATGATGCTGATACCCCGGCCGCGTTTGATGAAAGTGTCGCCGGGGTCCGAGCGTTCAAAAGGTTTGTCCCAACCGAACTCGGCCGCGCCACGACGCAGGCACTCCTCCAAACCGTTGCTTGAGAAGGGGATCCCGCCTTCCACCGGCTGACCGTCCACGATTTCATCCGGCGGCGTGAGACGTGGGCCGGCCTGGCCTTCCGGCGGAACGTGGTTTCGCAAGCGGAAGGCCAGTGGATCCATGCCAATGGCCTCGGCCGCCCGGTCCATCAGGGTTTCCAGGGCGAAGTGGCCTTGGGGCGCGCCCAAGGCCCGGTAGCTGCCGGAAACGGGCTTGTTGGTGGTGGCGGGGCGGGCGTCAAAACGCACGTTGGGACAGCGGTAAAGGTAGAGCATCCCCTGACCGGCGCGCCGCGCCACCCGGGGAGCGGTGGCTTGATATGCGCCAGAGTCCAGGATCGCGTCGCCGTGGATGGCGGTGATGTCGCCATTGTTCTTCACGCCGACGCGCAGGATGATCCGCCCGCCGTGGCGGGTGCGTCCGGCGACGAACTCCTCCTCCCGGCTGTACTCAATGCGGACGGGTCGCCCGGCCTGTCGCGACAGCAAAGCGGCGAGGGCGGCGATGCGCGACTCGTCCTTGTTGCCGTAACCGCCACCCATGTTGGGGCCGATGACGCGCACGTTGGCGGTGTCAAGGCCAAGCGCCTGGGCCAGCGCGGCCCGGTCCACGTGGACGCCGCGAGTGGATTTCCAAACCGTAAGTTGGTCGTCGTCCCAACGGGCCAGGGCCGCTCGCGGCTCCAGCGGCGTGGCCGAATGGGTCGGCAAGTGGTAGGTATCTTCGAGGATGACGTCAGCGGCCGCAAAACCGGCTTTGATGTCCCCCCGCTGCAACGCCAGCGGCTCGGGCATGGCGAGATTGCCTTCAGGATGGATCCGGGGCGCATTGGGTTCCAGGGCAGCTACCGGATCAGTCACGAAGGGCAACGGTTGGTACTCCACGCGGACCAAAGCGGCGGCGCGCCGGGCGGTGTCCAGATCGTCGGCGGCAACGGCGGCAACCTCGTCCCCGGCGAAACGTACCCGAGTGTCCAGGATGGGCATATCAGGCGCGAGCCGGGCGTCCGGAACATTGTCCGGCGTGACCGCTGCCCTGACACCGGCGAGGGCGAGGGCATTGCTCACGTCCACTGACAGCACGTTGGCATGGGGATGCGGGCTACGCACGATTACACCGCGCAGCATCCCGGACAGCGCAATGTCGGCCGAGTATTGGGCGGCTCCGGTGATCTTGTCGGCCAATTCGTAGCGGCGGACGCTGCGGCCGACGGTGGATAGGGGAGAGGCGGGTGTAGTGGCCATGGTGTTAGTCTGGACTTTGGTTCTGGAAACGGGAACGGAGTTCATTTTCCGGCAGCGATTTCAACTCTTCAACAATCAGCTGGCAGATCTCCATACCCGGGGTCAGTCGGCATACGAAAGGGCCAACGTTGGCAATTTCCAGGCGGATGTTGCCGTGAAATCCGGCGTGTATGGTTGGGGCAGTCTGGTGGATGGACAAGCCCCAACGGGCAACGGAACTTTTGCCTTCAACTCTGGCGGACAAGTTTATAGGCAGTTCAATCCGTTCCACAGTGTAGGCCAATGCAAAAGCGTTTGGCTTCAACTCGATGTATGAGCCTGGCGACACGCGGACCACCCTGCCATACCGCTCGGCCGTCTCCTCAGGGTCCGCTTGGGCAACCATAACCGCGATTTCGACGCCCGATATCGGAGGGTCAAACACAGTGAATGTGTCCCCCAGAAGCAGGTCCACGGACGAGGTGGCATACGCGGCACTGGCGGGTCTGGGATCGATGTTCAACGTACCTGATTCCAGCGCGGTCTTGATGTCCTGATCGCTGTAAATCATTGCCACCAGCCTTTGAGAATTACGTCCTGGTGTTCTTTGGGTACAAAAATATTGCGTCCGGACACGCGAGTTTCGTCAGGGAGTTGAACCAGCCACCCGCCGTCGTCAAAATCGGTGGTAATGAACGCCTTGAGCCATTTCTGCTCTTCGTTGACTGAGTAATCCGGCATCCACCCCCCGTAGGCTTTGTCGCCGATCTTGAACTTGACGTACCGTTCGTCGGGCATCATGCCGGGGCCGACGTAAGTCAGCTGGATTTTGACGCCTTCCGGCTTCTCTCGGTTGTGCCCCCAATCGAATTTAGCGCTTGCCATGGCGAACCTCCACTTGGGGTAGTGCGGGCAATATAGCCGGTGTCCTGACCATCGTCAAAGGGCGCCGGTCATCGCCGGCTTGCCCCGCTTTTGCCGCTGCGATAGGATGCTGACATTATGACCAACCTGCATTCCGCCGACATCGCTATCACTGTCAACGGCGTTGAACATACCATCTCCGCCCGCCATCACTGGTCGCTGCTGGATGTGCTGCGGGATGCGCTCGGGCTGACGGGGGCCAAGCGGGGCTGCGACCGCGGCGAGTGCGGTTCCTGCACCGTGCTGCTGGACGGGCTGGCGGTGAACGCCTGCCAGGTGCTGGCTTTGCGCGCTGTAGGCAGCGAAGTGTTGACGGTGGAAGGATTGGCGCCGGCGGGAGAACTATCGCCCTTGCAACAGGCTTTCCTGGACGAGGACGGTGGGCAATGCGGATTCTGCACTCCCGGTTTCGTGATGGCGACGCGCGCGTTGCTGAACGGCAACCCAGATCCCAATGACGACCAGATCCGGGAAGCCCTGTCGGGCAACCTGTGCCGGTGCAACGCGTATGGCCGGATCCTCGCGTCGGTGAAGGCGGCCGCGCAACGCGGCGCCTGGTTTGACCCCTACAACAGGACCAAATAGACTCCCGGCGGGACAAATGCTCCGCTCCAGTCGCAATGTATCACGGAGGACAAACCCAATATGACGACCGCACCTACCCATGACCATGACCATCCCCACACGCACCCGCCGGCGGCCTCCGAGATGCGAGGGGCGGCATTGGCGCTGTTGAACAGCCTTGATGTCAACCAGAAATCGGCCATCAGCTATAGTTATCATGATGGCGAGCGGATTTTCTGGTACTACCCACCGATGAACCGCCATGGCCTGCTCCTGCGGGATATGACCGAGGAACAACGCGGTCTGGCCTACGCGCTGATGGCCACCGGCCTCACCGAGGATTCCAACCGGCAGGCGCGCCTGATCATTGAGCACGAGACGGTGCTGGGGCCGCTGGAACAGGAGCGGGGGCACATAACCTTCGTGCGAGACCCGCTGCTGTATTCCTGGACGATCTTCGGGGATCCCGGCAGCGATGCCGAACCATGGGGCTGGCGGGTGGAAGGGCACCACGTTTCGCTGCACTACAGCGTCTGGGGCGACCGGGTGCTGTCGGTTACGCCCTTCTTCTTCGGTGCCAACCCGGCCGAGGTTCCCAAGGGGCCGAAACAGGGTTTGCGCATCCTGGGCAAGAGCCAGGACATCGCGCTGGAACTGATGAACAGCCTGGACGCCGGTCAGCAGAGCCGCGCCGTTATCTACGACGAAGCGCCGGCCGACATCATCACTTTCAACTCCTCCAAAGCATCGCTCCCCAAAGAGGAGGGCTTGCCGGCTACGGCCCTGTCGGGCACGCAACGGGAGATGCTGATGGCCCTGGCCAGCGAGTACGTGACCCGCATCCGCTCCGATCTTGCGGAAGATAAGCTGAACGCGCTGCGCCAGGGCGGCCTCGAAAAGATCCACCTGGCCTGGGGCGGGCCGGTTGACCGGACGCAGCCCCATTACTACCGCCTGCATGGCGGCGACTTCGTGGTCGAATACGACAATCGACAGAACGGCGCCAACCACATCCACTCGGTGCTCCGCGACGTGGAAAACGACTTCGCCGCCGACGTGCTGCGCGACCACCTGCTGCTGTACCACGTCCTGTGATGGGGGCAGTCAGCTGCTGCCATGGAGATTCGCGCTACCGAAACCTACGCCCGTTGGTATAGATGGCTGCGCGACCTAGGGGCGCGAACACGTATCGCCAACCGGATTTTGCGGCTGGCAGAGGGCAATCCGGGTGACGTTGCGCCGGTGGGAGGTGGCGTATCGGAGTTGCGAATCAACTACGGGCCGGGCTATCGGGTGTACTATGCGCAACGCGGGCGGCGGCTGATTATCCTGCTGGCCGGCGGCGACAAAGACACTCAATCCCAAGACATCGCCATGGCCCGCCGCTTGGCGCGCGAGATGTAGTTCAAGGAGGCAAACGTGGCAAAAGTCAAAACCTACCCATGGGATCCGGCGGAAGTCATTGAAACCGGCGAGGACGCCATCCTGTTCCTTGAGGTATCGTTCGAGGATTTTGACCCGAACGTCTTCGACGCCCTCCTGGACTGCATTGCCCGCTCCAAGGGAGTGGCCGAAATTGCCGGCGTTGAGTTCAGCGATACGGAGGACGGAGGACGCTCCGTTACCATCACCACCACCGGCGGCGCGACGACCACCGTCGCCATTGCCCCGGACGTGAGCCTGGACAGCATCCGGCAAGCCCTCACGCCGCAGGAGCAAGCAGCGCCAGTTTCCGGTTGACGTTGTCCGGTAAGATTGTGGAAATCCGCGCTACCGAAACCTATTCCCGGTGGTTCCGGCGACTGCGCGACGGGGAAGCGAAATTGCGCATCACTAACCGGGTCAGGCGGCCGTCTGAGGGCAATCCTGGAGATGTCGCCCCGGTGGGCGAGGGTGTATCCGAATTGCGTATCGACTACGGGCCAGGTTACCGGGTGTATTATGCACAACGGGGACAGCAGCTGATTTCTGCTGGCCGGCGGCGACAAAGATACTCAACCCCGAGACATCGCCAACGCCCGCCGCTTGGCGCGCACTATGTGATTTATGGAGGTAGCCATGCCCAAAGTCAAAACATATCCTTGGGACCCGGCAGACGTCATCGAAACCGGAGAAGATGCGATCCTTTACCTCCAAATATCCCTTGAGGATTACGACCCGTCGGTTTTTGACGCTCTAATGAACGACATCGCCCGCTCCAAGGGGGTGACCGAAATTGCCGCCGTTGAGTTCAGCGATACCGGCGACGGCGGCCGCTCCGTTGCCATCACCACCACCGCCGGCGCGAAAACCACCATCGCCATCGCCCCGGATGTGAGCCTGGACCGCATCCGGCAAGCCCTCACGCCGCGAGACCGAGCGGCTCCGGTTTCCGGCTGACGCGGCTTCTCCGACGAACTACGACTATAGTCTATGGACACGTGGTTTATACTGTGAACGGGAGTAAGTAACGACTCAAGGAGCTGGTCCACGAGCAAGGAGGTAAGATGTCCGGCAAGCAGCATTGGCGCGTCGCCGTGGCCACCGCCGCCGGGGCTTCTCACCTCCGGGACAACATCCCCAACCAGGACGCGGTGGCCTGCCGGCTGGTTGAAGTGGGCCATGGCCAGGTCGTGATCGCGGCTGTTGCCGACGGCGCCGGTTCGGCCTCCCGATCCGACGAAGGTTCCCAAGTTGCCGTGAACGCCGCTGTGGCCACGATTGCCGACGGCATCAACCGGCAGCCGGCGGCCGCTTTCAGCGAACCCATGGCCGAGTCGCTGGCCCGCGACGCCATCAGGCAGGCCAAAGTTGCGGTGGAGCGCCACGGCCAGCGGCATAACGTTCCGGCCCGGGAACTGGCGTCCACCCTCATCGTCGCCTTCGCCAGCGACGCGCTGCTGACGGCGGCCCAGGTCGGCGACGGGGCCGTCGTCGCCTTCAACATCGACAACGGGGCGGCCCGGACGCTGTGCGACGCCCACACCGGCGAGTACGCCAACGAGACGACCTTCATCACGTCGCGGAGCCGGCCCCACGAAATAGCCTCCGTAGGCCACGTTTCGGGTTATGATTACGACGCCCTGGCGCTGATAACCGACGGCCTGCAAAACCTGGCCCTCAAAATGCCGGAGCGGGAGGCGTTCCTGGGTTTCTGGAACCCCATGCTGCAAGACCTGGCTAATACCGACCAACCGGAGGCCGTCCCCGACCGGATCCATGCGTTCATCAGCGGCGAGCGCGTGCAGTCCCGCACCACCGACGACGTAACCATCGCCATTGCCGTCGCCACCCGAAACCGCCGCAACGGTAAGGAAGAACCGCAATGACCATCCGAGACACGGTAGGCGTGTACGACCAGACGGAGTTCGCCGGCAACCCGGAGGCACGGTGTTCCATCGTGCTGATTCTGGACGTCTCCGGCTCCATGGCCGGCGCCAAGATTGACACCGTGAACCAGGCCCTGGTCAAGTTCCGCAACATCATCCGGGAAGACTCCGTTACCGCCCTGCGGGCCGACGTGGCCGTCATCGAGTTCGACGACGAAGCCCGGGTGTATGATTTCACCAACGGCGCCGACTTCGAGGCCCCGGTCCTGGTCCCACGGGGAGGCACGAATTTTTCCCAACCCATCAACGTGGCGCTGGACCTCATCGAGGCCCGCAAGCAGAGCTATCGGGATGGCGGCATCGCCTACTACCGCAGCCTGGCCTATTTTCTCACCGACGGGATTCCGACCGACGACGATCCCGGCCAGTTGGCCCAGGCGGCCCAGCGCTTGGCCGAAGTGGAGGAAAATCGCGGCGTCGCATTCTTCTCCTTCATAATCGGGAGGGGCGACGGCATCCCTGAGTGGATGGTCTATGACGATAGAGTTAATGATTTCTTCAAGCTGATTGGCTTCAGCTATGAACAGCTCACCGCGGCCGGCGCCGCCGCGGACGGAACCGAAGGCAGGCCGGGTCTCAATTTGGTCCGGGTCGCCGAATTGGTGGACACCGGCGCGCTGGAGCTCATAGAACGGTGCGTCAGCGCCGGGGTCATGCGAACCGGGGTGGGCGAGCTTTCCAAACTGGCGCCCCGTCCCCCGGTGGAACTGACCAACATGGCGCAGCTGGACGGATCCATCCAATGGCTTTCCCGGTCGGTGACCGCCGTGTCCCAGTCCCAGCCCGGCGACCGCATTCAACTGCCCCCGACCGACTATCTGAATTTCTAGCCCGGGGCGACGACGTCGCCATCGCCGTCCGAAACCGCCCAAGCCCGCAGGAGGAACCGCAATGACCATCCAAGACTCGGTAGGCGTGTACGACCAGGCCGAATTCGCCGAAAACCCGGAAGCCCGGTGTTCCATCGTCCTCATCCTGGACGTGTCCGGCTCCATGGGTTGGGGCACTGCCCCGATTAACACCGTGAACCAGGCCCTGGTCAAGTTCCAGGAGATTATCCAGGAAGACTCGGTCACCTCCCTGCGGGCCGACGTGGCCGTCGTCGAGTTCGACCACGAGGCCCGGGTGGTCGTGGACTTCACCAACGGCACCGACTTCGTGGCCCCGACCCTCACCACCAAAGGCGGCACCAATTATTCCAAGGCCGTCAACCTGGCGATGGACATTACCGAGGCCCGCAAGCAGAGCTACCGCGACGGCGGCATCGCCTACTACCGCAGCCTGGCCTACTTCCTGACCGACGGTATGCCGGAACACGACAACGCCGGCGACCTGGCCAAAGCCGCGAACCGCCTGGCCGCGGCGGAGGAGAATCGCAGCATCGCCTTCTTCGCTTTCGGCATCGGCCAACCCGGTGAGCCGGTCGATATGACCGAGCTCAACAAGCTGGCCCCCCGAACCGCCGTGGAACTGACCAACATGGAACAGCTGGACGGTTCAATTCAGTGGCTCTCCCGCTCCGTGGCCGCCGTGTCCCAATCCCAGCCCGGCGACAGCCTGCGCCTGCCCCAGCCCGACTACCTGGATTTCTAGGCGAGGAGGCCCGCGATGAGCATTCAAGACACGGTAGGCGTGTACGATACAGTCGAATTCGCTGAAAACCCCGAATCGCGGTGTTCCATCGTGATTATTGTGGACAATTCAGGCTCCATGTCCGGCGACAAAATTCGCACGGTGAACCAGGCCCTGGTCAAGTTTGGCGAAATCATCAGGGACGATTCTGTAACCGCCCTGAGGGCCGACGTGGCCATAGTGGCCGCGTCGGACAAGCCCTGGGTGGTTCGGGACTTCACCAACGGCTCTGATTTCCACCCGCCGGAACTGGGCATAGAGCCTGCCGAGTATTACTCCAAAGGCATCAACATAGCTTTGGATCTGATCGAGGCCCGCAAGCAAAGTTACCGGGATGGCGGCATCGCCTACTACCGCAGCCTGGCCTACTTCCTCGGCGACGGCTATCCTACGATTGACACTCCCGGAGAATTGAGACAGGTTGCTGACCGGATTTTCCAAATGGAGGAAAACCGCAGCGTCGCCTTCTTCATTTTCGGGGTCGGCATTGACGGTCATTGCGATATGAATATGCTCTCGACATTGGGGCCTCGTCCGCCCCAATTGCTGACGAGTCTGGAACAGTTGGACGGCTCCATCCAATGGCTTGCCCGGTCGGTAGCCGCCGTGTCTCAATCCCAGCCGGGCGAAGGCATCCGCCTGCCGGAACAGGATTTCCTGAGCTTTTAGGAACTGGTGAGGTGAGCGCATCAAGCGCAATATCCCCATGACTACCTCAACAAATCCCCTCGCCGGCCGCAGTGGTATGATCGTTACTGCGCCTGACCACGCCCGCCCCGCCCGTGGAGGTTCACTATGACCACTGCGCGACCCGTCAACCCGCCGCCGGCGTCCGCCGCCGACCCGGCGGCCCCCTTCCGTCTCCCCGACATCCCGGAGCGCCATCCCGACGACATGACCAGCTTCAAGCACCTGGCCGCCACCGGCAGCGTCCATCACCTGGCCCAGTACCTGGGCCATCCCGATACCACCCTGGTCACCGGCGAGCGCTACGTGGTTATTCGCCCCACCCGCAACATGGCCGGCAGCCACTACCCGGATCTGCTGGTAGCCTTTGACGTGAACCCGGACGCCTACGAGGAGCGCAACGGGTACGTCATTGACGAGCAGGGCAAACCGCCGGACTTCATCCTGGAAGTGGCGTCCCGCCACACGGCGCGGACGGACCTGAACGAGAAGAAGGATTATTACGAGGGCCTGCGGGTGGGAGAGTACTGGCTGTTTGACAGCGAAGGGGAGTTTTACAGGTTCACCCTGCGGGGGTACCAGCTGGAGGGTGACCGCTACCGGCCTATACCAGTGGAAGAAATCAGCCCTGGGGTGTTTCAGGGATACAGCGCGGCCCTGGGCTTGAACCTGCGGGCGGAGGCCGGCGATCTAGGTTTGTACGACCCGGCCACGGGGGAGCACATCCCAACGTTCGAATCGCAAACCGCCCGCGCCGACACTGCCGAAGCCCGCGCCGACACCGCCGAAGCCCGCGCCGATACCGCCGAAGCCCGCGCCGATACCGCCGAGACCCGGGCCGAAACGGCTGAAGCCCGTGTCGAAACGGCCGAGGCCCGCGCCGATACCGCCGAAGCCCGCGCCGATACCGCCGAAGCCCGCGCCGATACCGCCGAAGCCCAAGTAGAGGAACTTCAAGCCGAGCTCCACCGGCTGCGCGAGGGCCGGTAGGCTGCCGGCAGCGCAAGCCCGCCCAACCCAGCATCCCATGACCACCTCAACAAATCCCCTCGCCGGCCGCCGCTTCGTGGACGAAAGCGGCAACCCCGTCGTGCCCGGCCGCAAGCTGGGCGAGGGCGGCGAGGGCGTAGTGCACCTGGTGGATGACGACCCCGGCGCGGTGGTGAAAATCTGGCATCCGGGCAAGACGCCCGATGACGCCGACGCCAAGATCCGGCATCTGGTGGGCAATCCCGTCACACCCGACCTGGGCGTCACCTGGCATATCACCTGGCCCCAGCACGAAGTCCGGGAAAGCGGCATCATCGTCGGCTATACGATGCCCACGCTCAACCCCGGCGAATCCTGGGAACCCATCGTTGAGTACTACAACCGCCGGGCGGCCCAGGGCACCGGGGCGGCGCAAGCCCGGGAGATACAGCTCGACGACCGGGTGCGCATGGCCCGCAACCTGGCCCTGGGCTTCCGCGCCGTTCACGACGCCGGCTACGTCATCGGCGACGTGAACGAGAAGAACGTTGAGGTCAACCGGCAGAACGACATCGCCATGGTGGACTGCGACTCCTACGGGTTCACCGATCTGGCCACCGGCCGCACCTTCTCTAACAACATGGGGCGGCCCGAGTTCCAGGCGCCGGAAGCCCAGGGCGACTACGCCAACCGGACTCAGAACCACGACCGCTTCGGCCTGGCCGTGGTCATCTTCCACCTGCTCACCGGCTACCACCCCTACACCGTCACCAACCGGCCGGACGTTACGCTGCCCGGCGACCGGATCAGCGCCTGGCTGTTCCCGCCGGCCGACCCGGCGCTCACCGCCCCCGATCCATACAACGACGCTTGGGAGAGACTTACCGACCAGCAGAAGGAGCTGTTCCTGCGCTCCTTCGATCGGGCGCACCAGGGGGATCCCCGGCCCACGCCGGAAGAGTGGGTGGAAGCCCTGATGGAAATGCCGGCGGTGGTAACGCCGCCGACGCCCGCGTCATCAGCGAGGTCAGGGCCGACGAGTACAGCGACAACTCCGGCTTCACCGGGCGCGCCAGCTCCAGCCGCGCCAAGAACGGCGCCGGGGCCGCGGCGCTATTACACTCCTCCCGCTTCTATCCCCGCCACCTGGCCCTTGTTGGTGTCGGCAGTGATCGGATACGGAGCGTTGATACCCCTTTTCATCTTCAACGAGTTCCGGCCCTGGTTGTGGCTGTCGCTGATGCTGGTGTCGGCGGCGTTCTTCTATTTTCCCGTTCGGAGACTGTTCGAGGCGCCTGTCACCAGAACGCGCTGGATTATTATCGGCGTCGCGGCGTTCCCCACCGCCTGGTTTTTGTTGGGATTGATTGGAGCGGCCCTATCCGTCTGGCCCTGGTGGTTGTGGTTGGGGGCCGGCATGGCAGCGGCCTTCGTCTTCCTGATTCCCGCCCGCAGCGCATTCGGCAGTCCCAATGTCTGGCGACGCCGGGCCATGGTTGGCGCGGCGTCGCTGGTCGCCCTATTAATCCTGGGCGGTTTGGGCGCGGCCGGGTTCCGGGAGTGGCAGGACTGGAACTACGAAAGAAGCTTGTCGGCGGCGACGAATACGGCCAGCGCCAGCAATATCGGAGCCCCATTGGCCTCCGGCAACGCAGTCAACGACCAAGGCGGCGCGTCGGTGGCAGCGTCGGCGTCGGCGCCGGTCATAGTCCCCACCGCTACGCCCGCATCCGCCCCGGCAGCAGCAGTTGCGCCGCCGGCCGAGCCGGTGTGCGGCCGGCCTACCAACTTCCGCGCCGGCGCTTTTAACGCGGGCGACCGCTCCTTAATCTACAGTTGGGACGCCCCGGCCCGCAGCGACCTGACCGTCACCGGATACCAGACCGAATCGCGCGAAGCCCGCGCCGACGGAACCTACACCGACTGGGGCCGGCGTGACCCGCTGGGCGCCGGCGAAATCTATCAGGCGGTCGGCCCCTTTTCCAGCGAAGTTGACGGGCGCACCTTCCAGAACCGGGTCTATGCCCTGTGCGATTCGGTTCACTCCGAGCCGTCCGAGCACGTTCCGTTCACCTATCCCGCTCCCGTAGCCGCCGTTGTCCCCACCGACCCGCCGGCGCCGGCCGCCACTGATACGCCGGTCCCGGCGCCCACGCCGACGCCGGAACCGCTGCCTACCGCCACACCGGCGCCTACGGCCACGCCGCTTCCACCTACCGCTGCGCCACCGTTGCAGCCGACCGTTACGCTGACGCCGCATCAGCGACTCGTTCAGCACCCGGCGCACCCCAAAATCACCAACGCATCACAGGGAACCCAGGTGCTGTTGCAGGGTTGCTACCTGGGGAACCAGACGGCGGCGCGACGGTTCCGCCTGGCTTCCTGGGACGTGTGGGACCCCGGCCGGTACGGCGCCGAGTTGAAGTTCGTCCAGATCATCACCAGCACCGGCGCGCAGCTTCCACTGGAGCGTGGGGCGTGTTACTCAGCCACGGTAATCAAGCAGGTGGACAGCCCCGGGGAGTACGTCTGCCTGGACCAGGGCGCGACCCATTCCCTGCAATCGCCCTGCGGCAACTACCGCGAGAACGAAGTCATACCCACTTTCATCCTGTATCCCGATGGCGCCGACGACTACAGCAGGAGTTTCTACATCTTGCGGACACCCACGCCGCGCCCGCCGGGGTCGGGGTAAAGGCCGGCCAATTTGCTATCATATAGGCCGACCACGCGGCGCGGAGGGCTGCCATGACTACCGCCAACGCCAAAATCAAGTCCGAAACCCGGCATTGGGAACCGTACCCCGATCTGCCCAAGCGGCGCAAGGATATGCAGCAAATACGGCCCACCGACTACCTCCAGGATATGTTCCTCAGCATATTGACGCCGGGGTATTCCTACCGCGACCACCCGACCATCCTGATTGGACGAGAAATACCCATTTACTACGATCCTACCGTGCCGGTGGTCGGCCGAAGGCCGCCGCCTCATGTCATCCCGGACTGCATGGTGGTCTTCGACGTGGACACCGCAGCCATCTGGCGGCGGGTTGGCTACGACCCGGTGCAGAACGGCAAGCCGCCCGACTTCGTGATGGAGGTGGCCTCCGGCCACACCTACCGCAACGACATGACGAGCAAGCGGGAGCTGTACCAGCGAATCGGCGTGCTGGAATACTGGCGGTTTGACCCGGAAGGCGGACGCTACTACGGTCAGCCCATCATCGGGGAGCATCTGGTTAACGGGCTTTTCGAGCGGTTCCCGACCCTGGAGTACGACGACGGCGCGGTCGGTTCCACCAGCCCGCTGCTGAACCTCAATTTCCGCTGGTATCAGGACGGCCAGCGGTTCCGGGCGCATGACCCGGCAACCGGCGACGAGATCGAACACTGGCAGCAGGCAAACGCGCGCCTTACGGAACGCAACACCCGCCTCACGGCCGGCAAGGACCGCCTTGAGGCGGAGAACGCCCGTCTTCAGGCCGAAATCCAGCGGCTGCGTGAAGAAAGAGGCTAACACCACCCCAGGAGCCAACCACCAATGACCACGCTGCTTGACCGCATTGACCCCGCCGTTGCCGCGGCCATTGAGAATGAAAACCGCCGCCAGCGCGATTCCATCGTGCTGATCGCATCAGAGAATTACGCCAGCAAGGCGGTGCTGGACGCCCAGGCCCAGCTGATGAACAACAAGTACGCCGAGGGCTATCCCGGCCGGCGTTACTACGGCGGCTGCGAGTTCGTCGATGTGGTCGAAACCCTGGCCATCGACCGGGCCAAAGCGCTGTTCGGCGCGGAGCACGCCAACGTGCAGGCCCACAGCGGCGCCCAGGCCAACATGGCCGCCTATTTCGCCGTCCTGGAGCCGGGCGATACCGTGCTGGGGATGCAGCTGGACATGGGCGGCCACCTGACCCACGGCGCCGGCGTCAACTTCTCCGGCAACCTGTACAACTTCGTCGCCTACGGCGTGGACCGGGACACCGAAACCATCGATTACGACCAGGTTGAGGCGCTGGCCAGGGAACACAACCCCAAGCTCATCGTCGCCGGGTGCAGCAGCTACTCCCGGACGCTGGACTTCCCCCGCTTTCGCGCCATCGCCGACGCGGTGGACGCGCTGCTGATGGTGGACATGGCGCACATCTCCGGCCTCATCGCCGGCGGCGCGCACCCGTCACCCTTCCCCCACGCCCAGATCGTAACTTCCACCACGCAGAAAACCCTGCGCGGCCCCCGGGGCGGCATGATCCTGACCGAGTCCGACCTGGGCCGCAAGATCGACTTCGCCGTGTTCCCCTATATGCAGGGCGGCCCGTTCATGCACGTCATCGCCGCCAAAGCCGTTTGTTTCGGCGAGGCGTTGCAGCCCGATTTCGCCCGCTACGCCCACCAGGTGGTAGCCAACGCCCAGGTCATGGCGCAGGAGTTGTCCGAGGCCGGCGTCCGCCTGGTTGCCGGCGGCACCGACAACCACTTGATGCTGGTGGACTTGACGCCCCTGGGCATCACCGGGCGGCAGGCGGAGCGGGCGCTGGAGTCGGTGAACATCGTCGCCAACAAGAACGCCATCCCCTACGACCAACTGCCCCCGCGCACCGCCTCCGGCCTGCGTCTCGGCGCTCCGGCTATCACCAGCCGGGGCATGGGTGAGGCGGACACCCGGGAAGTCGCCAAGCTCATCGTGCGCACGCTGGGCAGCATCGGAGACGAATCGGCCATGTCCGCCATCGGCGACGAGGTGCGCCACCTGAGCAACAAGTTCCCGGTGCCGGGGCTGGACGACGACTAGGGTAAATCCCCTCTCCCTTGATGAGAGATGGCTAGGGTGAAAGCAAAGTTCCCTCTCCCTTGAAGGGAGAGGGTTAGGGTGAGGGTGGAATGTCTCCGGCTAACGTTGTAAGTATGGCCTGCAACACCCCGTCCGTTTCAGTGAGAACCTGATTGTTCCAAAACCTCATCACGCGAAAACCCGCGGATTGAAGCCATTGAGTACGGACGTGATCATATTCCGCCTGTTCCTGATGCTGCCCACCGTCAACTTCAACGACGAGTTTCTTTTCAAAACACACGAAATCAACGATGTAATTTCCCATCGGAACTTGGCGGCGGAACTTGTAGCCGGCCAGTTGACGGTTTCGCAGGGTTGACCACAATTTGCGTTCGGCATCAGTGGATTGTCGGCGCAGTTGTCGTGCTATGGCTTTGGTGTTCATCACCCTCACCCTGGCCCTCTCCCGTCAAGGGAGAGGGGATTTAGTTCCCACGAATACGTGCCCGCCAATGTCGCCTTCGTAACCTTCGGTTGCCAGGTATTCGGCGGCGAAGCCGCCCTCTTCCAATAGCGCCAGCCACGTGGCTTTGGAAAACAGGCCGAAAGTGTGCCGGTCCTGCTGCACCTCGATGCTGCCCGCGCGGTTGGTGATGAAAAAGAACACCGATTCCATGGTGGTATCGGCGGGGTCGGGGTCCACCACGTACTCGATGAACGTCACGTCCTGATTGGGGCTGTGCCGGTTCCAATCGATGACGCGGGGGCCGGAGAAACTGTCGGACAGGTGATCCGGAGCCAGCAACAGCAACCCGCCTGGCGTCAGGTGGGCCGCAGCCGTCCCTATGGCGGCGCGCAGGTCCGTTTCGTTGAGCATATAGTTGACCGCATCATAGATCAGCGCCACGTCGAACCGGCGGCCCAGGCGAATGGAACGCATATCGCCCTGATGATGGGGCGTGGTTACGTTCAGTGCGCGGGACAAATCCAGCATCTGCGGCGACAAATCCACGGCTTCAGCATCGAAGTGCGGAGTCAAGTGCGAGAGCAGGTGGCCGCCGCCGCATCCCAACTCGAGCAAACGCGGACGCCGGCCGCCGGTAACGCGGGATGGCGCCAGCCGGCTGCGGATGATGTCCCGAAACAGGGCGCCGTCGGGGATGTACTCCTCCGGCGGGCTGACGATGGGCCACAGGTACGACAGGTCGTTGTAGAGGCGTTGGGTCATTGCCGGTTCAGGCGGCTCCGGCGAATACGCCGAAGGTCTCGACGTAGAGATAATCGCGTATGCGGCCCAGTTGCCCCCGGGTAGCCGGAGGATTGTTGTAGATCCAGCGTTCCAGGTTGCTGACGATCACGCCCGGTTTCAGTTCAATCGCCGGCCGGCCCAATTCTTCCCAACGGGAAATCAGGCGCGGCGCGTCAGCGGGGATTGGGTATTCCACGTTTCCCGGTTCATCGGCGTAAGCGTACATCGTGCATCCTCCTTTTGCAATTACGAACAAATATACGGAACTAATGACCGTTGCGCAAGAGGCCAGCGTCCTCATGCGTACCCACATTGTCATTGCGAGGAGCGTAGCGACGTGGCAATCTCGTTCCCGGAGCGACGACTGTTCCCCTAACGGGATTGCCACGCTGCGCTCGCAATGACAGGTTGCGCTAAGTGGGTACGCGTGGAGCCGGCGTCAGTACGGTTAGACTTAACCTCGAGGCCAACTGTGGACATTTCACGCCCGGGCAGCGCGTGTGCTACAATGCGGTCAACCGGCTGGACGGCTTTGATCCGTCCGGCAACAAATGCCAGGGAGGTGCCACAATGGCCGAATCCGATTTCACCGTCTATTACGACTTTCGTTGACCCTTCGTGTACAACGCTGCCATGTGGTGGGCGAAAGTGCGCGAGAACACCGACCACGCCATCAACGTGGATCTCAAGCCGTTCTCGCTGGTTCAGGTAAATCACGACAACAACAACGATGACGGGTTCAAGTACTGGGAGCAGGACGACTCCGACAACACCCTGCTGGAACTGCGGGCCGGCATCGCCGCCCAGCGCCAGGGTGAGGAGATCTTCGACCGCTTCTTCATCAACCTGCTGAAAGCCCGTCACGAAGATCGCATCGATCTCACCGACGCCGACGCCATCAACGCCGTGGCCGAGGCTTCCGGCGTGGACATGGGCCAGTTCGCGGAAGACTTGGCCGACCCGGACGTGCTGCGGGAGATCGGCGAGAGCCACACCGAGGCCGTGGAAGTTCACGGCGCCTTCGGCGTGCCCCTCTACGTCTTCCCCAACGGCAACTCCGCCTTCGTCAAGATGTTCATTCCTTCGGAAGAAGAGTCCGGCCCCATCTACGACAACCTCGTCGAAATGATGGCCGACCACAAGCACGTCGGCGAGGTCAAGCGGCCCTCCCCGCCGTGGCCTTACGAGGGTGTGCGCGGCTAATCGCAGTCTGCATCAAGATGAGTTCGCCCGGCGGACATCGACCCGTCGCAGAACTGGAACAAGCCCTGGGCCTGAGCTTTCAGGACCGGGGCTTGTTGGTTCAGGCGCTGACCCACCGTTCCTACGTGAACGATACCGGCGGAACGGAAAGCGATTCTTACGAGCGACTGGAGTTCCTGGGCGACGTGGTCTTGCGTCTCATCGTCAGCGATGAGCTATACCGTCGCCTGCCGGAGTGCAACGAAGGCGATTTGACCCGACGGTTGGCGACATTGGTAAGCCAGCGCTCCCTGGCCGCTGCCGCTTCGACCATGGCCTTGGCTGAGTACGTGCTGCTGGGACGGGGCGCCGAAGCCACCGGCGACCGCTACAGCGACGGCGTTCAGGGCGACGTGATGGAATCCGTCATCGCCGCCGTGTACCTGGACGCCGGCTACCACGCGGCCCGTCGCTTCGTGCTGGCGGCCTTGGCTGATGATATTGATGCAGCGTGTCAACCTGACTGGAGACCGGATAATCCCAAAGCGGAACTCCAGGAGTTGCTGCAAGGACGGGGGCAACCCACTCCGGCCTACCGCGTGGTGGCGTCCTCCGGGCCGGCGCACCAGCCGGAATTTACCGTTGAAGTATCGGCGGATGGCGACGCATTGGGCGCCGGCACGGGCCGCAGCAAGAACGCCGCCGAAACCGAAGCGGCGCGGGCGGCGTTGGCTGTCCTGACGAGTGGGCAATCGGGTGAAACCAGTGGACAATCAGAGCATAACCTATAATGGAAACACCCGCACCGTCGCCGTCGGGAGGAACGCTGATGATTGAGCTGACCAAAGCGGTCAAACAGCAGGTAATCGACCTGGTCCGGGCCGACTTGGCCGAAAAGTTCGGCCCCGACGACCCCATCGTGTTCGCCCCCATCGTTATTGACCCCAGAATTGACCCGGATGGCGAAGACTACTTCCATATCTACGTGGTCTATGACGGAGACCGGAAACTGCTGGAACCGCTATGGACCGCGGACCTGACCTGGCGGCTGTGGCCCAAGCTGGAGGCGATGGGAATATTCGAGTCGCCGACCAAATCCTTCGTCGAGAAGTCGGAATGGGAGGAAGTCCTGGCGGAGCGGTTCCATGAATCCGACTGATCTGATTGACAGCGCCCGGCAACGGGCCGGTGGCGTTGCCCCATTCCCGCGGGGACGCCCACGGCAAACCGACCTGCAACGGGCGGTGAGTGATGCCTACTACGCGATGTTCCATGCCCTCGCCGCGTCCATAGCCGACTGCATCCATGGCTCCAGAACCGCGGCTAACGAGACCGACTGGGTCAGGACGCATCGCTCCCTGCAACATCGCAGAGCGGCGAATCCTCTCCACGAATGGCATAACCTCTTTTCACAACCAGTCCAGGACTTCGCCAATGTCATCGGAGACCTCAAGTACCAGCGCGAAGAAGCTGATTACAACCCAATACAATCCTTCACGCCGCCCCAGGTAAGCACTTGGATAGACCAGGCCGAAGCCGCCATCATCGACTTCTACCAAGCCAGCCAACAAGAACGGACTATGGTCGAAATATCGTGTCTTGCCCGCAACAGATAAAACTATGACCACTCCCACCGTCAAGCGCATCGTCTGCCTCGCCAACTCCCGCAAGCGTGGCGGCCGCTGCGTCGCCGGCAAGGCACTGCGGCCCGACGGAAGCGCCGGCGGCTGGCTCCGTCCGATAAGCGCCCGGGACGACGAGGAAGTATCTCCCCGCGAACGCTGTTACGCTGATGGCGGCGAACCCCAGATACTCGACGTAATTGACGTGCCTTTGCTCAGCCCTCGACCAAAAACCTACCAGCGGGAAAATTGGTTGCTGGACCCCAACCGCCGTTGGGCCAAAGTCGGGCGGGCAACCTGGAACGACCTGCGTGCCATGACCGACCGGGATGAACCCCTCTGGATAAACGGCCATAGCGCTCGTGGTGGACAAAATGACCGGATTCCCCTGGCAGAAACCGCCGCTATCGACAACTCGCTGCGCCTCATCACTCACGCGTACCCACTTTGTCATTGCGAGGAGCGTAGTCCGCCACAGGCGGATGGCAATCTCGACGGGTGAGCGATGTTTGCTCCGGCGACGAGATTGCCACGCTGCGCTCGCAATGACAGTTTGCGGAAAGTGGGTACGCATGAGGCCTCATCAGGGTTGACACATTGACCGTGACCGTATCCGAACCCGCCCGTCCCAGCGCCGATTTCCCCATATTGCGCGGTAGTTTCACTTATCTTGACGACGAATATCGTTTCCGCATCACCGACCCGGAAAGCGAAAACGGATCGCTGAAACTGCCCTACGGCGACTACTCGGTAGGCGAGCGTTACCTGACGGTCAGCCTGGGCGAACCCTTTGAGGGCCATGCCTACAAACTCATCGCCACCATCATCAAACCCTGATTGAGGACTGCATATTGAGCCTGACCCAGCGCCCCATCCTAACCGTCGGCCATTCCAACCACCCGCCGGAGACGTTCATCAACCTGCTGGTGCGCCATGGCGTGGACGAAGTGGTTGATGTCCGTTCCGCCCCGTACAGCCGCTACACTCCCCACTTCAACCACGAAAACCTGCAACGGACGCTGGACGACATCGGCATCGCCCACACCTACCTGGGCGGGGAGCTGGGCGGCCGGCCCGCCGACCGTTCCTGCTACGACGCCGAGGGCCGCGTCCGGTACGAGCGGGTTGCCGAAACCGACCTCTTTGACGACGGCCTGCGCCGCGTCATCCGCGCCGCCGACGAGCGGCAGGTCGCCCTGCTCTGCACCGAAAAAGAGCCGCTGGAATGTCACCGCACCCTGCTGGTGGCCCGTTTCCTCGTCGAACGCGGCGTCGCCGTTGCGCATATTCTGGCCGACGGCAGCCTGGAAACCCACGCCGCCGCCATGTCTCGCCTGATTGACCTGCACAAGCTGCCGCCCCATGGCGATATGTTCCGCACCCGCGCCGACGTGATTGCCGAAGCCATGGACCGCCAGGCGCAGCAGTTCGCCTATGTCACCGAACCGCCGACAAACGGCCCAACGGACGATTGGGAGGACATTCGTTGAAACTCTACACCATCGGCTTCACCCGCAAATCCGCCGCCCAATTCTTCGGCCTGCTCCGCGAGTCCGGCGCCAAGCGCGTGGTGGACATTCGCCTGCGCAACACCTCGGGCCTGGCCGGCTTCTCCAAGCGAAGCGACCTGCCCTGGTTCCTCCGCGAACTCTGCGGCATGGACTACGTACACCTGCCCCGGCTGTCGCCCACCGACGCCCTGCTGGACGGCTACCGCAAGAAGCAAATCACCTGGGACGAATACGAACCCATCTTCCACGCCCTGATTGAACGCCGCCTCATCCAGGCCGCCATCCCACAGGACCTAATCGCCGACAGTTGCCTGCTGTGCAGCGAGGACACCCCCGACCGCTGCCACCGCCGCCTGGTCGCCGAGTATTTGCAACGGCATTGGGGCAACGTTGAAATCATCCATTTGGGCTAACCGGTCGCTCCAAATTCAGCGTCAGCAGCCGCTCCAGGATCTCCCCGCCCGCCAGGTCCGCCGGCTACCCGTAGGCGTCAGACACCGCCCCGTCCAGCCAAGCGGTTTTAACCGGCCTTGACCAGGGATATTGCGAGGAACGCGAATGCTCCCATTATAATGGCGATGATGGGCACCGCCGCCCAGACGTATTCGCCAAAATTCTCGTCCGAAATGACAGCCCTGATTTTGCTAACCATCAGTCGATCCTTTCTATGAGTCTTCATTTCCTGCCGCGACAGCGTCAATTTGCTGCTGGAAGCCAACTAACAGAAAGCCTAAACTGCTTCCGCCCAAGAATAACGTGAATGCCAAATTAATGAACAACGCTGACAACAGTGTGCACACCAGAAACATTATACCAATGATTGTCATAGCACGAGCGGCTCTGATCTTTACGCGCTGGTAATGTGTCATTGGTTTGGCGCGTCTTCGTAATAATCTCATTGTGTATATCCTTTGATGCTTGTGGTATCGACTATGTTGCTTAGTCACAGGTCAGCACGCCTCGACAAAAGTATCAACCCCCGCCCGCTCCAAATTCAGCGCCAGCAGCCGCTCCAGTATCTCCCCCTCCGCCAGGTCCGCCGGCCAGCCGTAGGCGGCGGACACCGCCGCGTCCAGGGTGCGGTGGGCGTTGTCCAACCAAGTGGGCCGAGCGTTGTATAGATTCGTCAGCGTCCGCGTATCGTTCTCGCGCAGGCGGTTCAACTCGGCGGCGGCCAGGGCGACGGCATCCCGCTGGTCGTCGGTGGGATGCGGGAAGGGGAACGTTTCAAAGCAGGTGGAAGGCGTATAACGGAATCCTGACTCCGCTTCTCTCAATTGCGTTCCCAACGCCCTAGCCCATAGCTCGTGAATCCGCGATTGCAGTACGCCAAGGGTATAGTCGTCATCGCTGGCTACAATTATCAGTGAGTGATCCGGCAGCACGTCGGCAGATAACCATTTGAACACCCTATGCTTGGCAGTCGCCGGCGTAGCGATATAACGGTTTAGACCTTTGATAGCCCAGCGCATCTCGACACGAGGACGACCGTGCAGCCACCAATAATTTCTGAACTTGGCGTCACGATTGCCATCGCGCATAGGCTTGATATTGTTGAGCACATACTCAAACGGGGCCTCGTACAATGCCGCGTCGCTCACGGACATATCAATGCCAAAGTCTATTATCCACATATCGCGCGGCCTTTGAGTAATGTCACGGCCGATTATCCAACGTTTTATGACGTCTGCGTTAGGTTTGCCGTGCGTGTTGGATGCTCCGAGCATTTGCTCTGCGATTTCCGATGTGATTTCAAAAGGGCCTACCGGGATGACACCCATAAAGCTCAGACCTGCATTAGTACTTAACCTGCGGGCCTGCGTCACATCCGCGCCGTCCGTTAAGTCGGCGTTGATTCTAGCAACAGGCACATCGTTCAAGCGTCGGTTGGTTTCTCTGCCATCGTCAAATCCTACAATTGATATGTGAACAGCCGCGCCGCCCAACATCCATTCACGGTCGGAATGCGCCTCAAAAATGCCTCCAGAGTCCGTTATACGCTGTAATACAGTACGGTTCGGCTTACCCCTAATTCCCTGTGTACCTAGAAGACCTGCGCGCTCGGTATTGCCTGCTACGATTTGCGCTCTTGCCTTTTCAAACCAGTAACAGCACAAATCGGAACCTTTGGGCAAACGGTCGCCATAGACAGAGTATATAGCTTCAACTGCCATATCACCGATCCCCAAGCGCATCATCTTGTTGCCCAAAAACGGCGGGTTGCCCACGATGAACTCCGCCGCCGGCCACTCCGGTTCCGCCGGGTGGTCGGGGTCGGTCAGGTCAAGGATGGCGTCGGTCTGCCGTATCGTATCCAGCGGCGTCAGTATCGGGCGTTGGGTGTAGGGAAAGCCGTTGGTCTGGTGCCATTGGATGTAGCCAATCCACAGGGCGGTGCGCGCCAGTTCGGCGGCGTAGTGGTTGATTTCCAGCCCCAGCATCTGGTTGGGCTGTACTGCCGGCGTCAGCTCCGTCCAACCCCGCGCCGCCGCGAAGTCGATGACCTCGCGCTCCAGGTCCAGCAGCGAGCGCAGGGCGATGTACAGGAAGTTGCCGCTGCCGCAGGCTGGATCGAGCACAGTTACGCTGGCCAGCCGTTCCTGGAATTGCAACAACCGGGCCCTTGCCCCGTCGTTATCGTCATTATCCAGCCGCTCGTCGACTTCCTCGCTGGCGGCATCCCACTCCTGTCGTAGGGGCGTCATCACCACCGGCTCCACCACCAATTCGATGTCTTTGGCGCCGGTGTAGTGTGCGCCGGTCTGCGCCCGCTTGGATTCGTCCAAAGCTCGCTCGAACAACGTACCGAAAATGGATGGCTCAATGCTGCGCCAGTTGGCTTCTACCGCCTCCCCCAAGCGCTGCATGGCATTGCTGCTCAGTTCAACCGATGTGCCGGTCCGGAACAAATCGCCGTTGAAGTGAGCGATTTCATGGGTACCGAATAACCCGCCCTCTGCCATCTGCTCAAAAAGGTTGCCGATGGCGCGATTGGATAGGTCGGGCCGCTGTCGGTTGGAGCGCAGAATACCGGCAAAGATCCCTTCCGGTAGCAGCCCGGCGTCTTCGGCATAAAGGCAGAAAATAATTTGATTCAGGTGGCGGGCTAGCAGTTCCGGATCCGTCGTATGGCCTTCCATATCGGCGACGATTCGACTGAACAATCTAGCGGTGTCTTGCGTAACGTCGGCCACGCCGCGTTCTGGCCGCAGGGCTGTTGGGTTGAAGAAAACGTCCTGTAGCAGTCGCAACATTGCCGGCTGGTCTAGGTCCGACACCACGATGTTGTGCTGCACCAGTTCCATGCCTTGGAAGTTGGTTTCAATACGTATCGTTTCAAAGGACGAAGCAATAATCAGCGGCGGGTTTTTCAGATGACGCGCATAGCCTACCGCTTGGGTTACCGCTTCATTTAGCTGGCGGTCCCGTCCCTTGAACTCCCAGACGAAATGCTCTTCATAGTAAGCGTCGGCACGGCCGCCTGGCACGGCCTTCTCGAAGGTAAATGACTCCGGGTCTCCAAAGTCCGTCGGTCTGGGATGCCCAATCAGATCGCACAAGTCGTTGAAAAACGAGTGCGCAGCTTGGCTCTCATTAAACCCGGTACCGCTCCAGCGTTCGATGAATTTTTGTGCTGATATTGTCGGTGGCTGCGGTGTCATGTCGTTCCTGCCACCTCGTCGTGCTACAGCATCCTACTGACAGAGGGCGAGGCCGTCAACGGTCCTTGCCGTCTTGTCTATACCATCAGTTGTTTCTTGCCAAAAACCCTTTGCGTCTCTGCGCCTCTGCGTTAAAATCCCACCCATTCGCTCTCCGCCGGCAGGATAAACAGCCGGCAGCTACCGGAGGCAGCCATCATGTCCCAAGTCAACACCGTCCTCGGCCCCGTCGATTCCGCCGACCTCGGCTTTACCCTCAGCCACGAGCACATCACCCTGGGCGCCGCCGGAACCGCCGCCGCCTATCGCGGCTTTCAGGACCTCGACGCCATCAAGGACGCGGCATCCGAAGCGTTGGCCCAAGCCTACGCCGGCGGTGTCCGCACCATCATCGACGTCACCACCCTGGACCTGGGCCGCGACATCCCGCTGATGCAGGAAGTCAGCCGCCGCTCCGGTGTCCACGCCATCCCCTGCACCGGCAACCACCTGGCCATCCCCCGCATCTTCTGGGGCGCCCCCGTGGACAAGGTGGCCGCCCTGTTCATCAAGGAGATTGAGGATGGCATCGAAGACACCGGCGTCAAGGCCGGCATCATCAAGGTCGCCAGCGACCGGGGCGGCGTCACCGAAAACGAGGAAACCGTGCTGCGCGCCGCCGCCCGCGCCTGCAACGCCACCGGCGCCCGCATCAGCACCCACACCTGGTCCCCCGACCGCGTGGGAGAGGAGCAGGTGCGCATCCTGAAAGAGGAGGGCGTTGACCTCAATCGGGTCTATATCGGCCACAGCAACGACGATACCGACGTCGCCTATCTCACCGGCCTGCTGGAGGAAGGCGTCTGGCTGGGCCTGGACCGCTACCCCGGCGGACGCACTCCCGAAACGCCCCGCTGGGAGACCCGCACCGAGGTGGTCAAGCAGCTCATCGACGCCGGCTGGGCCCATCGCCTCATGCTCTCCCATGACCATTCCACGCCCGTGGTCCAGCCGTCCGAAGAACTGCGCCGCGAGCGCGAAGCCTTCAACCCCGACGGCTACCTGTTCATCACCCGCAACGTCCTGCCCCGCCTGCTGGAGCTGGGCGCCACCCAGGACGACATCGATGCCATGATGGTGGACAACCCCCGCCGCTTCTTCGAGGACTGACGTGGCTTATCGCATCATAGGGGTGAATTATTATTCGCCCCCACCAACTGCAAATCGTACCGGGCAGGTTTGGTCAGTTGCCCGGACAGGATATCGAGGATCCGATTGCTGAGGTTTTCCAGAGCCAGCCGCAACTCGGCGTCGCCGGCCCGGATTTCTTCCCGCAATTGCGCGTCGCTGGCCGCCATTTTCGCCTCCAAATTGCGAATGTCCTCCCGCAGCTGGGCATGGCCGGCCCGGATTTCTTCCCGCAGCTCGGCGTCGCTGGCGGTCAGCCGTGAGTCAATCGCGCGCATTTCGGCGCGCAGTTCGTCCTCAACCCGGTGCAATTCGCTTACGATATAGACCGCGCTGCCGAATATTGACACGATAATCGCCAGCAGCGCCATGACGACAGTAGTCAAGACCAATATCGCAGTAGAATGTTCGCTGAGCCAGCCTAGAATCCTGCTCATCTGTTCCGCCTCGTGCTTCGATTCTACGGGTCTGAATCCGGCCCGTCAACGCGAAATTTTTGTCGGACTATCGCTCTCGGATTACACTTGCAACGACCAATTACCGAGGTGAACCGTGAACATCGGCTTTTCCCTTTCCAACAACCAGGGCCTCACCGACGTGCAAGACGTGGTGCGCACCGCCGTCCGCGCCGAGGAGCTGGGCTACGATTCCGTCTGGGCCAGCGACCACGTCTTCAACGTCAGCTACGTCTATGAACGCCTGGGCAACCGCCCCTATTACGACCCTATGACCATCCTGGCCTTCGCCGCCGCGCAGACCAGTCGCGTCACCCTGGGCACCAGCGTCCTCGTCCTGCCCTACCACAACCCCATGCGGCTGGCGAAGCAGGCGGCCACCCTGGACCAGCTATCCGGCGGCCGCCTCGCTCTGGGCGTCGGCGTAGGAGTGATTGACACCGAGCTGGAAGCCATGGGAGTGCCCTTCGCCGAGCGCGGCCCCTACACCGACGAGTCCATCGAGATTATGAAAACCCTCTGGCGCGACGACGACCCCCGTCACGAAGGGCGCTTCTTCCAGTTCTCCGACATGGCTTTCTCGCCCCGCCCCGTCCGTCCCGAGGGCATCCCCCTGCTCATCGGCGGCGTCAGCCGCGCCGCCATCCGCCGCGCCGCCCGCCACGGCGACGGCTGGCATCCCACCGCCATGCCGCCCGAAGACCTGGCTCAGGGCATCCGCTACCTCCACGAGCAGGCCGAACGCGCCGACCGCGACCCGGCGTCCATCCCCGTATCCATCAGCGTCCCCTTGCAGGGTGGCCGTCCCGGCCGCCTGACGCTGGGCACCGAGCCGGCCGAAATGCGCGCCAACGCCCAGGCTTTCGCCGATGTCGGCGTATCCCGCCTCGTTGTCTCCCCCTACTCCGGCGACCCCGCCGAAGTATTCCCGGCCATGGCAACCATCGCCGCCGAGGTAATGCCCGCCGTCGCATGACCCATCGCCCCCACTCGCTCCATTGTCATTGCGAGGAGCGCAGCGACGTGGCAATCTCGTTGCTAGCAGAATCATCGTTCGCGCAACGGGATTGCCACGCTCCGCTCGCAATGACAGGGTACGGGCAGTGTGCTATCGTAAGCCATCGGCCCGCCCCTGCGGGCTAAAACATCGTTTCAGGAAGGTTTCATCATGCCCACCATGACCGGCGGCCAGGCTCTCATGCGCTCGTTGTACCTGGAGGGGGTGCGCGTCATTTTCGGCCTGCCCGGCGTGCAGCTGTATCACGCGCTGGACGCGCTGAACGACGTGCCCGGCATCCGCCTCATCACCACGCGCCACGAGCAGGCCACCGCCTACATGGCTGACGGCTACGCCCGGGCCAGCGGCGGCGTCGGCACGGCCCTCATGGTGCCCGGCCCCGGCCTGCTCAACGCATCGGCGGCCATCAGCACCGCCTACTCGGCGTCGTCGCCGGTGCTGGTGGTGTCCGGCCAGATCGAGCGCGACCTCATCGGCGCCGACCGGGGCATCCTCCACGAGGTCAACGACCAGCAGGATTGCATCCGCCCCATCACCAAGTACGTGCGGCGCATGATGACAGCCGAAGAGACTCCCGAAGCGGTGCATGAAGCCTTCCGCCAACTGACCACCGGCCGGCCGCGCCCGGTGGAAATCGAAATGCCGCCGGAAACCATGGCCGAACCAGGCACGGTGACGCTGCTGGAAGCCGAGGGCTACCCACGCCCCGCGGCGTCCGACGAGCAGGTGGCCGAAGCCGCCCGCATCCTGGCCGGCGCGCGCCGCCCGCTGATCTGGGCCGGCGGCGGCGTCATCTCATCCGAGGCGTCCGATGTCCTGGCGCGGCTGGCGGAGCGCTTGCAGGCTCCCGTCGTCACCACCGCCGAGGGCAAGGGCGCCATCGACGACCGCCATCCCCTGGCCTTGGGCGCCCTCCGCCTCCGCAACGACCCCGTGGCCAAAGAGGAACCCCACTTCGACGTAATCCTGGGCGTAGGCAGCCGCATGGCCTTCCCCATGTGGCTGGACGGCCAGCGCGTGGTGCAGATTGACATTGATCCCGACGAGTTGGGCCGCAACTGGGAGAACACCTACGGCCTCGCCGGCGACGCCCGCACCGTCATGGAGCAGGTGGACGCCAAACTGTCCGAGACCATCGACCTCGGATCCCGCCCATCCTTCTCGGCGGAGACGGCGGCCCTGCGCCAGCGCCGCAAGGAGTCCGCGCTGCGCCCCGAACCCCAGGAGTCCTACCTGGCCGCCGTCCGCGCCGCCGTGCCGGAGGACGGCATCCTGGTGTCCGGCATGACCCAGTTGGGCTACTACGCCCGCGCCTTCTGGCCCACCTACGAACCGCGCACCTTCATCACCTCCAGCTACTCCGGCAACCTGGGCTACGCCTACCCCACCGCGCTGGGCGCCAAAGTAGCCCAGCCGGAGCGTCCGGTGGTAGCCCTGTGCGGCGACGGCGGCTTCCTCTTCAACTCCCAGGAGCTGGCCACGGCGGTGCAGCACGGCATCAACGCGGTGGCCGTAGTCTTCAACGACAACGCCTACGGCAACGTCCTCCGCGACCAGGTCAACCAGTTCAACGGCCGCGCCGTCGGCGCCGAGCTCCACAACCCCGACTTCGTAAAACTCGCCGAAGCCTACGGCGTGCGAGGAGTGCGCGCCGAGGGGCCGGAAGCCCTGGAGTCGGCGCTGCGGGAGGCCATTGCGGCGGACGCGCCGAGTTTGATTGAGGTGCCGGTGGGGATGATGCCGACGCCGTTCACGTAGGCGTGAACGGTTGCTCCGGTGACACTAGGCCGTTGACAGGCTTATCTTCGCCCTTGCTATCATCGGCGGCGACACTATCGCTAGGGGTTCGTTATGCCAACTCTGGATTTTAAGGGTGAGCAACACGCCGACACCCACCGCTTTACCGTCTCAGATCGCCTTCTGTCTTCCGACGCGGAGCAGTCTCTGAAATCGCCCTCGGTTGACGACAGTCGTTCAAACACCCAAAACCAGTTGCTTCCGGATGACCGAGGCGTGCATGACTGGTATCGCTTCGTACTATCGTTTCCGCCGCACTTGGTCAGAACGTACATGGAATTGTTCGGCGTCGACAGATCCCAAGTCGTCCTGGACCCTTTCTGCGGAGCGGGAACGACGTTAGTAGAATCGAAGAAATCTGGTATCGCCAGCGTAGGAATGGATTCCCATCCGATGGCGCATTTCGCGAGCTCAGTCAAGGTCGATTGGTCGTTGAGCGCCAACCGTGTGCTGGCGTATGCCGGGCAGGTCGCGGAGTCCTTCGGTCCGGCAATGAAAAACACGGAACAAACCATGTCGGCTCACGTTAACCGAGATCTCCAATCTGACGATCTGCTCTTTGGTCTCCTGAGTCCCGAAGAATCCAAGTTGCTGATAAAAAACTCGATAAGCCCCAGGCCAGTTCTGAAGACATTAGCCTTGTTACGTTCGATCGACGAGCATGGAGACGATAGGCTTCGCAAAATCGGTCGTTTGGCCCTTGCGGACGCCCTTGTGAATGGTGTGAGCAATTTGAAATTTGGGCCAGAGGTGGGAGTCGGCCGTATCAAAAGCGATGCTCCTGTCTTAGAATCTTGGGGAGAACGTATTCAACGAATGGCAAATGATCTGCGATTCGTCCGTGACCGATCAGACGTCCCAGCGCGGGTTATCCGGTTTGACACCCGAGATATGGGTCAAGGACTAGATCCCAAATCTGTGGATGCGGTGATCACCTCTCCCCCCTATCCAAACGAAAAGGACTATACTAGGACCACTCGCTTGGAATCGGTTTTATTGGGCATGATTACAAACCGCCATGAACTGCGGCAGGTCAAACAGGATCTCCTGAGGTCGAACAGCAGAGGGATTTACAAAAGCGACACCGATGATCTGTTAGTTGACCATTTCCGAAGCATCGCTGATATTGCCGACGCAATAGAACGCCGCCGCATTGAATTGGGCAAAACGTCAGGTTTTGAGCGGTTGTATGCCAGAGCAACCCGGCTGTATTTTGGGGGTATGTTCAGGCACCTCTCATCCTTGAGAACCGTGCTAAAGCCGGGCGCGAAACTGGCCTATGTCGTAGGAGATCAGGCATCATTCCTCAGAGTAATGATTCCCACCGGTCAGATAATAGCGGATATATCCGAGTCTCTAGGTTACCGTGTGACCGGCATTGACCTCTTTCGTACTAGATTTTCCACTGCAACCGGCCAGCGCCTGCGGGAAGAGGTTGTAGTAATGGAGTGGGCAAACAATTAGCAGGAGGTATCTCATATGCGCGAGCCAAACCGATACGAACAAATTTTGACAAAAGTTTTCTTCGACCACTATATGGAGGGTTCACGCCAAGTTGAATTTACCCGACAAGATCTCATTGACGCTGCTGAGGAACTTGGTTTGGACCGTCCCCTCAATATCGGAGACATACCCTACAGTTTTCGCCACAGAGGCTTGCGTCCCTCCCAAATCATGGAAACCGCGCCCGATGGCGAAACATGGATTTGGCGGAGTGGTGGACCGAGCATCTACCGACTCGTGTTGGTCCCGGATAGACCTATTGCGCCAAATCCAAATCTTGCGGTTACCAAAGTACCGGACGCTACCCCCGGAATTGTAGCGTGGCATTCTCAGGGCGATGAGCAATCGCTTTTGGCGCGCCTGCGCTACAATCGCCTGCTGGACATCTTCCTGGGAATAACCTGCTATTCGCTGCAAAACCACTTGCGTACCACCGTTGAAGGCATCGGACAAATCGAAACGGACGAGATCTACGTGGCTATTGACCGGCGCGGGGCGCAATACATAGTGCCTATACAAGCGAAATCCGAACGTGACCAGATCGGGAGAGTGCAACTCGAACAGGATATTGCCCTGTGTGCAGAAAGGTGGAGTGAACTCATCTGCCGGCCCGTAGCCGCGCAAATGATGGAGCACGACACTATCGCCCTGTTCGAGTTTGAAATACAGGACGATGACGTTAAGATAGTGACGGAGAAACATTATCAGCTCGTCGAACCGGAGCAAATGACGGCAGAGGATTTGCAGTCGTATCGACGACGTCCAATGGACTAACCTGAGTCGCGGCCCGAGCTCGCGTTGATCCTATGAACAACCCCAACATCTACCCGCCTGAGCCGGACGCCGAAGAGCTCCGCCAAATCGCCGAGTTCTACGATTCCCTCACCGAAGAGGAATGGATCGCCCACGACGAATACGCTTATGAAACCCCCTACACCGTGGCCGTACTGGTGCCCAAGACGTTGCTCCCCGCCGTCCGGGAGCTGGTGGCGCGCCACGAGGCTGACCATCCCGAAGCAACCGCGGCGTCTCAGGCGTGGCTGGATCGTAATTCGGACGGGCCCGGCAACTTCCCGCCCGGCTGGAACTCGGAACGGGTCCAGCGTCTCATCGCCGAGCTGGAAGCGGAAGAGGCCAACTGGACCGAGGCAGACGAGGCGGAACTCCAGAAGCGGTTGAAAGGCAAAACCTCCATCATGGTCCCCAACGAGATTGTCCCCGCCATCGAAGCCCTGCTGGCCCAGCACGAAGCAGGAGCCCCGTCCACCGACTGACCCGCCAACCATCGGCCTGAACCGCCAACCCCCAATCCTGAAAATCCGCCCAATCCCGCAAATCCAGCTTCTGACAAATCCCCCCTTGACCATCCGCCGCTAGAACGTATATCCTAATACCGTCTAGGCAAAACAGCTGTTTCATCCAATCTCCAAAAAGGCAGGATTTCACTTCGACGGCCAACCCCGTCAGTTTCCAAATCGCAACCGGTCGCAGTCGGCAAGGCTCTGTTAGACCTGACCACCTCACCATGATTGACCGCTGGACCACCGGGACTGCCCGTGCCCGCGCGCAGGTGCGCCTCTGGCGTACTGAGTACACGAAAAAGTAGGGGTCAAATGTTGCGTACCCCAACCGGCCGTATGCTGACAACGAAGTGCTGAAAGTCCGCCCCTGGCGGGCTGGCAAGTCCGCCCCTGGCGGAAAATCCTGCCTTTCACCCCACAGCCTAAAAGGAGCCAAAACCCCGAAACACCCAACTAACCAAACGAGCCTGATCCTGACAATCCTCATAATCCGGCAAATCCTGCTTCTGACCATCTCCCAACCTCCGTTATGTTATGATGCGCCCAGCGGCGCGCGTCGTATCCGCGCCCGTGGGCTGTCCCCGTTACGCTTTTCGCGTCCGCCTGTGGCGGAAGGAAGGAGGTTATCATGGCTGGAAACTACACCATCAGCGTCGGCACCGTCGGCGGCGGCCTGTCCGTCAGCCCCGACGGCGGCGAAAGCTGGAACCGCATCCGCAACCCGCTGCCTACCGAGTGCAACATCCGCGCCCTGGCCGTTGACCCCAACCAGCGGCATCGCATCTATGCCGGCACCGACAACGGCCTGTTCCGCTCCCACGACAACGGCTTCACCTGGGAGTACGTCGAGTCCCCCATGGACGACCTGCAAATCTGGTCGGTGGGCGTTGACCCCGACGACAGCGATACCGTCTTCGTCGGCACCCGCCCCAACGCCTTCCGCTCCCGCGACGGCGGCAAGACCTGGGACTCCCTGGACCTGGGCGTGACCATGCCCTGCCCCATCGGCATCCCCCGCACCACCAACATCATCGTTGACCCCCGCGACAACCGCACCGTCTGGGCCGGCATCGAAGTGGACGGCGTGTACCGCAGCCTGGACGGCGGCGACAACTGGACCCGCCTGCCCGACTTGGGGCCCGACCCCTTCCACGGCGACATCCACGGCATGGCCCTGAAGCCCGGCCCCGACGCCGCCATCTACTGCACCACGCCCTTCGGCATCTCCACCAGCAACGACGAGGGCGAGAGCTGGGAGCTCCACGAGTTCCCCCGCTTCCACGCCGAGGACACCCGCTCCTACTGCCGCGGCATGGTCATCCATCCCGACAACCCCAGCGTGATGTTCGTCGGCAACGGCGACACCATCCCCGGCGTAACCGGCGCCATCCGCCGCACCCGCGACGCCGGCGGCTCCTGGGACGCCCCGGCCCTGTCGCAGACCCCCAACTCGGTGGTCTATTGGTTCGCCGCCAGCCCCCACGTCTCCGACGTCATGGTAGCCGCCAGCATCTACGGCTACGTGTACGTCAGCGCCGACGGCGGCGACAACTGGAACAAACTGGAAAAGGAGTTCGGCGAAATCCGCTCCCTCGCCCTCACCCCCAACGACTAGCGGCCCGACACCGCTCATCCCGAGCCGGTATCCCCGCTCATCCTGAGCCTGTCGAAGGATGGAAGCCCCTCTCCCGCCAGGGGAGAGGGGTTTTTTGATGCTACAATGCGGAAAACAGGCGCCTCCGGCAATCTGGTGCAACATGACAACCACGCGGAAATTGATGACAGCCGAAGAGCTGACGCTGCTGCCCGACAACGGCTACCGGCAGGAGTTGGTCAGAGGAGAGTTGATTGAGATGCCGCCTCCGGGGAAAAGGCATGGGGAAGTGACCATGGGGTTCGGAGCCGCTTTATACAACTATTCGGCAGCTAACGACTACGGTATGGTGGGAGACAATTACGGCTACCTGCTGGAATCTAATCCTGATACCGTCCGCGCGCCCGATTTAGCCTGGTACGCTCCGGGGCACCCAGCGGAGCTTACCGACGGCTACCCGGAACGCGCGCCCGACCTGGTTGTGGAGATCAAATCTCCCAACGACACGCCGAGAATGGTGGAGGAAAGGGCGCAGATGTGGCTGGACTTCGGCAGCCAGGAAGTGTGGTACGGTGATCCGGAACGCACTTCCGTTACCCGCTATCGGCAGGGCGAGGAACCGCAGGCGCTTGGCGAGGACGACATCCTGGACGGCGGCGACCTGCTGCCGGGGTTCAGCGTTGAGGTCTGGCGGCTGTTCCGCCGGCATCGGTAGGAGGCGCGATATGACCACGACGAAACTCATCACCGCCGACGAGTTGCTGATGATGCCCCCGGACGATTATCAGTACGAGTTGGTACGAGGGGAGCTGACTGAAAAGATGTCGCCACCGGGAGAACTGCACGGCGACGTGACCGGGAGATTTTCCTTTGAAGTGAGAGCGTACTCCAGGGCCAACCGCTTTGGCGTGGTAAGAGACAACGCCGGTTTCCGGGTGGAGTCGGACCCGGATACGGTGCGCGCGCCCGATGTAGCGTGGATTGCGCCAGGCCGCAGCGGGGAACCCATCCCCGGTTATCCGCGCCTCACTCCCGACCTGGCAGTGGAAATCAAGTCTCCCAACGATACGCCGCGCCAAGTGGCGGAACGGGCCGCCATGTGGCTGGGCTTCGGCAGCCGGGAAGTGTGGTACGGCGACCCGGAACGCACTACCGTCACCCGGTATCGGCCCGGCCAGGAGCCGGAAATTCTGGGCGAGGACGACGTATTGGACGGCAGCGATTTGTTGCCGGGATTTTCCGTCCCGGTATGGCAACTGTTCCGAGAACATCGCTAATCATCACTGCCGGTTGGCGGACACATTCTGAACACGGGAGCGCATCAATGCCTACCTTCGATTCCGACGGCGTACATATCTTCTATCAGTCCACCGGCGCGGGATTCCCCCTCATCTGGAGCCACGAATTCGCCGGCTCCTATGAAAGTTGGGAACAGCAGGTGCGCTACTTCAGCCACCGCTACCGGGTCATCACCTACAACGACCGGGGCTATCCGCCTTCGGACGTGCCAACTGACCCGCAGGCGTACTCCCAGGACATTACGATAGAAGACCTGCGCCGCCTGCTGGACCATCTGGGGATCGAACAGGCATATATCGGCGGCCTGTCCATGGGCGGCAACGTGGCGCTCAACTTCGCCCTGCGTTACCCCGAACGGTGCCGGGCCATCATCGTGGCGTCGGCCGGCTCCGGCACGACGCACACCGAGGCGTTTCGCACCGGCGGCGAGGCCATGGCGGCGCGGCTGCTGGCGGAAGGCACTCCCCCGGTAATGAAGGACTACGGCAGCGGCCCGACTCGGGTGCAGCTACGGCGCAAAGACCCGCGCGGCTACGAGGAATTCATGCGCCTGCTGCTGGGGCACAACGCTCGCGGCTCGGCCTACACCTTCCGCGGCGTCCAACTGAAGCGACCTACCATAGACCAGTTGATACCCCAGATGAACCAACTGCAAGTGCCCACGCTCATCATGATCGGAGACGAGGACGACCCCTGCGTGGAGCCGTCCATTATGATGAAGCGTCACATACCCCGCAGCGGGTTGGCGGCGCTGCCCCAGTGCGGCCACACCATCAACCTGGAGGAGCCGGCCCTGTTCAACCAGCTGGTGGCCGACTTCCTGACCGCCGTGGAAGCCGGCAAATGGGCGGAGCATCCCTTGGGAGACACGCCGTACACTACGGGCTCCCGGTGACGTCTCCCGTCGGCGGCTCGATGCCGTGCTCACGCAGCAGACGCTCCAGATCCGCGCGAGCTTCGCGTTCGGCCGTCAGGGCCTGCCGGTCAGCAAACCGGGCTTCACGCTCGGCCGCTAACGCCTGCTGGTCAACCAACCGGGCTTCGCGCTCGGCCGCTAGCGCCTGCTGGTCAACCAACCGGGCTTCGCGCTCGGCGGCCAGAGCCGACTCCGATTCCTGCGGGTCACGCAAATAGACGCCGGCCGCCGGGTCGAAAAGCCGGAACCAGTCCGTCTCTGCGTGCAACTCCAGCCGCAATACTTGGCTCGTTCCCCGGTAGCGGCCGGGCAGCGCCGTCTCCTCAACCGGAATCGGTTGGTATTCGCCGTCAACCAGGCGATAGCCTTGCAATGGGGGCGACAAAATCCCGGTCAGCGTTGGGTCGTACAGCCAGTATTCGGTTACGCCCAACTGGCGGTAAATCGGAAACTTGGTCACGAGGTCATTGCGATAGTTGTTTTCCGACAGGACTTCCAGAATGAAATCGGGGATGCGCCCTTCGACCCAGGTCTGGAATATGTTGCGCTTTTCCTCTTTGTGCGTCCGCGTAACCACGAACACGTCCGGCGCGACTACCTTGCCGGGATCGCCCTCCACGTAGTAGAGGAACATATCCGCTCCCACCCAGATAGTCGGGTCATCAGCGTACCAGGTGGTCAAAGCCCAATAGGCGTAGGTCAGCGGGAAAAGTTGATATTCGGATTCAGCCAACGGTTCGTCATCCTCTATCGGGTAGAAAACGGGTTCATCCCGTTCAACCTGGTCAGCTTCCGGCTTGAGACGGGGCGCAGTCATGGTGAAACCTCCATCGGGCGGATGACTGGTACAGTGTAGCGCGGAGGGCTACTGCCCCCAGCCCACCGGGATGACCTCGCGAAACTGGCGCATCGCTGCAATGTGCTGATCCACAGCGCTCAAGGGTCCGCGCCGGGCTTCGGCCATGACGTGGGTGCCGCCCAGCGACTGCCAACCTTCCACCTCGGCCAACCATTCCTCGGGAGACTTGCCGGGCATACGGATGCGTCCGGCCAACCCAACATCGGCGGGTTCACGTCCGGCTTCCGCGATGTAGTTTTGCATCTTGTCCAGGACGACGCGGGCAGTGTCGTCGGGGCCGAAGCTGGGGAACCAGCCGTCGCCCATGCGGGCGATGCGTCGCAGCACCACGTCTCGCGGCGCTGGCCCGGCCGAACCGCCGGCGCCGAACCACACCGGGATAGGACGCTGCACCGGCAAAGGCTTGATGCCGGCAGACCGCACCGTATGCCAGCGGCCTTCAAAGTCCACTACTTCCTGCGTCCACAGGGCGCGCATCAGGTCGATCTGCTCTTCCGAGCGGATGCCGCGGTTGGTGAAATCCTCGCCGAGGGCCTCGAACTCAACGTGATTCCAACCGACGCCGATACCCAGCGTAAGCCGTCCGCCGCTGAGCGCGTCAATCTCTGCGGCCTGCTTGGCCACGAGGGCAGTCTGGCGCTGGGGCAGAATCAGTATGCCGGTGATCAGGCGGATGCGGGTCGTCAGGGCGGCGATGAATGCCAGCGTGGTCAACGATTCGTGGATGACGCTGTGATGGGTGTAGTAGCTCCCTCTAACGTGCTCGTGGTGGGCCGGATCGGCGCCCAGCACGTGGTCGGCGATGAACAGGTAGTCGAACTGCATCTCCTCGACCGCCTGTACGTAGTCGCGGATGGCGGCCGGATCGGGGCCGATTTCAGTTTGCGGGAAGATTGCGCCGATTTGCATGGGAACCTCAACGGGGTTTTACATGGATGCACAGGACTGACAGGATTTTAGTTAGCGGCGGTACTCGTCGCCGCAGTCGCCGATGATTTGGTAAAGGTCGCGGGCGTTGGCTAACACGGCCTCGATGGCTTGCTGGTCATTGTCATCCAATTGGAAGCTGAATACCCGGGCGTTTTCGGCGATATGTTCGGCGACGCCCAGGCGCGCGCCGATGATGACGCCGGCCACCGTCGGTTTGTCCAGGATGTAACGTATCGCGACATTTGCGATACTGACGCCGTGCTTGTCGGCTACCGTTTTGAGAGTGGACAAGAGTTGCTGAAACAGGAGCCAGCCGCCCCAGGCATCAATCATCTGCTTGTACTTGCGGAGGCTGGCGGTGTTAAGTGCGGAGTGGTCCGGCTCCGGCTGGTTCAGGTATCGGTCGGAGAGCAGGCCGCCGCAGAGAACGCCGTAGGGCAGGAGCCATACCCTTTGTTCCGCGCAGACCTGGGACATCTGGACCTCAGGTCGGCGGTCGATCAGGGAGTACTGCACCTGGTTGGATACGACTCGGATGCCGTTGTCGGCAATTTCGCGCAGTCGCTCGGTATCGAAATTGGTCAGCGCGACGCGATGGATCTTGCCCTCGTCGCGCAGGTCGGCCAGGTGGGAAAGGGCGTCCAGGTATCGTTTGTCCCGGTACTCCCACCAATGGAACTGAAGCAGGTCAAGCCGCTCTACACCCATGCGGCGCAGGGAGATGCCGACGTTGTTTTCGACGATCTCTCGCGTCATCGGGCCGGGGCGCGGCACCCACTTGGTGAACGCCTGCATTTCGGACAGAGCCGCATCGCCCCGCTCCGCAGCGAGACGCCGGCGGAACTCGCCGATGAAGTCTTCGGCGGGGCCGTAGTGGTCGGCCAGGTCCCAAGTGGTGAAACCGGCATCGTGGTAAGCGATCATAGCGTTGAGCGCGGCTTCCGGGTCAATGCGCCCGTGCGCGCCCGACACTTGCCACATACCGTTGAGGATGCGGCAGACGGGGAGGTTTTCGACGAAGCGGAGGCTGGATTCGGGAGGAAGGGACATAGGCGTTATAACCTCAGTTGCGGCGTTGCGAGCAAGCCGTTGCCAGAGTACCAGCCCGGCATGATTGGGGCAACGGCGGCGCTCCAACGTCCAGGACGATTGCAAAGTCCTTTTTCATCCGCTCATGGTGAGCCTGTCGAACCATGAACCGCCGGAACGAGCATCCTTCGATAGGCTCAGGATGAGCTGAAAAGGGTTACGGGATGACCTTGCAATCGTCCTGCTCCAACGTCTGCGATCTATGTCGGCAATGGTTATAATGCGAAATACGCGAGACGCCCGTATCTTGCCGAAATGCGAAAGTTGGAGCCATTGTCATGCCAGGCAGTGATTACACCAAACAGATGGAAACCGTGGTCGAGCGAACCATTGAAGAGAACGAACTGGAGGCGTTTGAAGAGTATTGGGACTTGAGCAAGGAGCTTATAGCAGGGTTGCCGGTGCGAGCGTTCTACATGGCGGCGGATGAAGGCTACGGGAATTTGGCTATCATCACCGACCGGTCAATCATTGACATTGAAGCGGATGATGACGACGATGACCTTGGCTACATCTCCGTTACCACGGTTGAATCCATCGCCAAAGTCCATTTCCGAGCCGGGCCGGTGCCGACCCTTCCAAACTCAGAGGACGCGCAATTGACTATCATCCTTTCACTTGCCGGCGCCACCGGGAGCGGCCCATACTGGATTGCCAAAACGGACGCCGAGTACCAGCATCTCAAGCGCTTTGGGGCCGCTTTGATGGGCGCAATCAATGGACACTGATTGAACTGCGAGGTCGTATCATGGCTCAATATGCGCGAACTCCAACAGGGTCGCCCCGGCAGAAACGCAAACCCATTACCCTTACTCCGGTGGACGCGAAAAAGCGACCGCCGCAATTGCCGCTGTACTTCCCTCCCGATGTCGAGGCGCTGCTCACGCCGTTCCGGGTAAAGGCATTGCAGCGTATCTACGAAATCGCGCACCGGCATCTGGGCGACCGCATCAAATCGACCGTCGTCCAATCTGAGGACAGTTACGACGAGCCAGGCCATACTTCGCTGGTGTTGGCCATTTGGGCCGATATGGATAAAGACGAATGGCGCCGAGCTGACTGGGCAATCGGCGACGCCGTTTTTGATGAAGAGGCTTTCTGGACGGAGCGCGAAAGGGATGACTACGTGGACACGATCCATTTCGAAATTTTGCCGCTGAAGATATGAGACCCCTGGATTTCTACTATCTGGGCATGCAGCTGGCAGCGTCAGCAGGTACGGAAGCCGAGTGCCGCAATGCAATCGGACGGCTTTATTAACCATTGGTGCTAGTTAGTATCAGAGGGTGAAGCGGGCAATGGAGCGGTGAATGCGTCCGTTTTCGTCGGGTTCCAGACCATTCCAGTTCACCAAGATGTTGAAGGCGGCCGTCAAGTAGCTCAAGTGCGCTTCAAATCCGCGCCAGGTGAGGTGTCGCATCTGCTTGCTGTTCCAGACATTAGTCAGCATCGAGAAGGTGGTTTCCACGATCATCCGCACGTTCCACTGGCCGCGACGACAGATTTTCACGTTGGCCGGGTCCCCCTGGGCCCGGTGAAAGCCGGTGTCGGCCAGGATGATCATCTGGCCGTCGTAGTTGGCCAGCAAGGGCAGAAACCGCTGGTCATGGACGTTTGCGGTATGGCAATCCCAAGCGACGATGCGACCCCACTGGTTGAGGACGATGCCGAGTTTGCCGCCCACGATCCAGCGGTGATTGGACTTGCCTTTCCGGCCCACTTGGTGGATGCCCCGGCCCGAGCGAACCGGATGGCCCAGTTCGACGCCGTAGCTGTCGGCCACTCCCAGCACGGTAGGTTCGGCCAGGAAGTAGCCGACCCAACAGGATTGAGTTTCCAGGCGGCGGTTGAGCCGGGAGCGTTCGGGCAGTTGGGGAAACAGGTCGCCATAGTTGTCCTGGAGCCAATGATAGAAGGCGCGTTGACCGACGTTCTTCATGGCCTGGAGCACTCCGATGGTGATGAGTTCGCTAAGGGAGAGCACGGCCTGGGGATGCTGTGGCGCGTCATCGGGCAGGGCGTCGTCTATCTTGCAGTACAGTTCGGTGATAAAATCGGCGATGTTCACGAGGTTCCTCCACTGCGGTGTTGTCAACTCACAGCATAAGGGAACCTCGTGGCATTTTCAAAATTAACTCAAACTAGCACCAAAGGTTATTACGGACTGCACCACGAGGCTTGTTGCCGCTATTTCAGAGACTATCCTGCTGCCCCACCGTTAGGCCGAGGCAGCAGGCACACTCTGCTCACCAAGCGGTACGGTGCGTTGAATAGCAGGAATGCGCGACGTGTGCAGAGCCTGCTCGCACAGCTATCTCATTTGCGCAACATAGCAGATTACGACTTGGTTAGCCCGGTCAGATACCAACAAACGATGCGCAGCCCGGCTGAGTTAGTGGGAATTGCGGTTTCAGTCGCCGCAGATTTGCTGGCCGCGCTGGAGGCTTTCTCGCCCGGAGCGGCGGCAGACGGTTGCGTCTGTCGTGTCGTCCGTTAGGAGATTTGCCCGTGTGTTACGATGGGCGCATCGTACCCTGTTCAACTACTACCGCATCTCCCGACCACAGGAGGCACCGCTATGACTACGCAGCAGCAGATTCGCATTGGACTGATTGGGGCGAACATTCACCAGGGGTGGTCGCCGCGGGCGCATTTGCCGGCGTTGCAGGCACATCCTGATTTTGACCTGGCCGCGGTTTGCACTACGCGGCAGGAGTCGGCTGATGAAGCCATGGGGGCATTCAACGCGGGCAGCGCGTGGGACGACTACAACCGGATGCTGGCCGACGCCGACATCGAGGCCGCGACTATCTCCCTGCGGGTGCCGCGACACTACGAGCCGACCACCGCCGCACTGCGGGCCGGCAAGCATACCTTCACCGAGTGGCCGCTGGGACGCACCACCGCCGAAGCCATTGAGATGGCCGACCTGGCGCGACAGCAGGGCGTAAAGACGGCGGTGGGCTTGCAGGCGCGGGCCAATCCGGCCATCGTCCACCTGCGCAACCTGGTGGCCGACGGGTACGTGGGACGGGTGATGACCTGTCACGTCAGGCTGATGAGAGAGGGCGTGCTGTCGCGGGACTCCGGTCGCACCTGGCAGCGTGAGGATGAGTTGGGAGCGCACACCCTGACCATCGCCTGCGGCCATACCATCGACGCCCTGTGCAGCGTGGTTGGCGAGTTCGCCGACGTGGCGACCGTGGTCAGCACCCAGGCGACCACCTGGCACGAGACCGATACCGGCGAGGATCTGCCCGTCACATCGCCGGACAACGTTCTGGTTAGCGGCAACCTCCAGAGCGGCGGCGTGGGGTCGGTGCAGATCGGCAGCACTGCCTGGGCCGGCAGCGGTTATCGCATGGAAATCTATGGGGAAGAGGGTACGCTGGTGGCGGTTTCTGTGGATTCGCCGCAGTTGCAACAGGTGACCATCCGGGGCGCACGGGGCGGCAGCAACGACCTCCAGGACCTGACGCCGGCGGAGGAGTTGCACCTGGCTCCGGAGATACCCGGCGGCGCGGCCTACAACGTGGGGCAGCTGTACAGCCAGTTTGCGGCGTCCATCCGGGGCACCGACAACGGCGAGCCGGGGGTGCCGGACTTTGACCACGCCGTGGGCCTGCACCGGTTCATCGACGCCATCCGGCAGGCCAGCGACGAGGGTCGGCGGGTAAGCTTGGGGTAGAATGCAGGTCCGCCCAAGCCCGCGGATGCGCTCACGAGAGGTCAGAACGTCATGACTACGACGACCGGGATTTACAGCGGTATGCGGATGACCCCCGAGGAATTTTGCGACCTTCCGGAAAGGAAGCCGCGCTGTGAACTGCACAGGGGAGTGCTGTACATAATGCCTGAACCGGCCCTTGACCACCAATTTCTGGTGCATTTGCTGTGGAAGTACCTGTTTGACCAGTTGACGCTGGCCGGCGTCGCTCACGCCTACAGCTCGGTGAATCTTCTGCTGACCGCAGAGGATTACCTTGCGCCGGACATCATCGTTGTACGTTCCAGCCGAGCCGAAATGCTGGGCCGGGTATGGGTGAACGGCGCCCCGGACATCGTGGTGGAAGCGCTGTCCACCGACCGCAATCGCGATCTGGTGGACAAACGCCAGTGGTATGCTGCCGCCGGAGTGCCGGAATACTGGATTCTGGACGGCGACGCCGACACGCTCACGCCGCTGGAATTGGGTGATGACGGGGTGTACCGGGAGCGTGCCGTACTTACGGTTGCCGACACATTGACTACCCCACTGTTCCCGGAGTTCAGCCTGCCGTTGGCGCAGTTGTTTGAGCACCCGGCGCGCATCCGGCAGTAGGCCACCGCCGGATGGTATGGCGACAGTAGAGCGTTGGAACTAGGAGAGTTGCATGACAACTACACCGGAAATCAGGACGGGAGTCCGAATGACTTTGGCGGAGTTTCTGGACTTGCCCCAGCAGGAGCAGCGTTGCGAACTCATTGACGGAGTGGTGTACATGGCCGCTTTCCCGATTCCCGACCACCAAATTCTGGCTACGGTTTTGAGCAGCTATATGTTCCAGCAGATAATGGAAACCGGGCAGGGCATCGTATATCAGGTGGCCGGCGTCGTCGTATCGGACAACAGCGCTTTGGGCCCGGACATCGTAGCCGTGCGGGCAGAGCGTGTCGGCATCATTGGCCCAACCGTCATTGACGGCGGCCCACCCGACATCGTGGTTGAAGTTCTGTCGTCGAACCGCAGCAGCGATTTAGTGCGCAAGCGGCAGTTATACGAAGCTGCCGGCATCCCGGAGTACTGGATTTTGGACGGCGCCGCCGACACGCTTACCCTGCTGGAATTGGGGGATGACGGGTTGTACCGGGAGCGGGCCGTGCTGACCGCCGCCGACACGTTGACCACGCCGCGGTTCCCGGAGTTCAGCCTGCCTTTGACGCGGCTGTTTGAGCATCCGACGCGCATCCGGCAGTAGCCGTTGCCGGATGGTAGGGCGACAGCAGAGCGTTGGAACGAGGAGAGTTGTCATGTCGACTACACCGGAAATCAGGATGGGCACCCGAATGACTTTGGCGGAATTTCTGGACTTGCCCGAAATGGAGCAACGTTGTGAACTTTTGGACGGAGTGGTCATTGTGGCTGCGTTTCCTATCCCGGATCACCAAATCCTGACGGCCGCGCTGGTTGCGTTTCTCTGGCATCAAATAGCAGAACCCGGTCTGGGCATAGTGATGCACGAGGCGGGCCTTGCTCTATGGGTTGATAGCGCGCTGGGTCCGGATATTATCGTCATCCGCGCCGAGCGAGCGGCCATTATTGGGGCCACGACCGTCAACGGCGCACCGGACATCGTGATTGAAGTTTTGTCGTCAAACCGCATCAGCGATTTAGTGCGCAAGCGGCAGTTATACGGAGCTGCCGGCATCCCGGAGTACTGGATCCTGGACGGCGCGTCCGACGCTCTTACCCAATTGGAATTGGGCGACGATGGACGCTATCGGGAGCGGGCGGTACTGACGGCTGCCGACACGCTGACGACGCCGTTGTTCCCGGAGTTCAGCCTGCCTTTGGCGCGGCTGTTCGAGCATCCGGCGCGGGTGCGGCGGTAGCGTTTCCGAACAATATGGGCTGAAAATAACGTAGGGGCGAATAATTATTCGCCCCTACAGCATATTCGCCGGTTTGATGGGTTAGTCGGCGGTGTTGGTGGCGGTTTCCGCGATGGGCCGGTTGGTGCGGGCGTCCACCTCGAAGGGGGAGTAGAGCTCCAGCTCCTTGCCCATCTCGCGGACGGCGGGGATGACTTCCTCGCCCATGAGGCGGAGGCTGCGCATCTGGTCCTCGTGGGTCATGGCGCCGTCGCCGTCCCAGAAGAAGACGCTGCCGGGGCGCAGGTATTCCAGCACCTCGCGGATCTTGGGGATGACGGTCTTGGGGGTGCCGGTGATGATGGTGCTGTCGGCGACCTGGTCCTCGAAGGGGCGGCGGTTGGTGCCGAAGCGTCCGGCGGGGCCGAAGGCGGCGGCGGAGAGGCGGCGCGACGTGCGGGAGGTGTGACCGGGCAGGTTCATAATGGCGGGATTGATGCCGCCCTCGTTGCCGGCCAGGAAGGGGTTGCTGACGCCGGAGAGGTACTTGCGGCCGACTTCCTCGGCCAGTTCCTCGGTCTCGTCAACGTGGACCTTCCACAGGTAAGCGACGTTCTGGGTGCCGGACTCGTAGCCATGCTCGGCGGCGGTGTCGTGGTAGAGCTGGAAGGCTTCGCGGGTGGGCTCCAGGCGAGTGGCGAGGAGGACCAGGGGGTAGCGATGCTCGGCGCACCACCGGACGGTCTCGACGGAAACGGTGGAGGGGATCCAGATTTGCGGGTGGGGTTCCTGCAAGGGGCGGGCCCAGGGGTTGACGTAGCGGTAGTGGAAGTGCTTGCCCTCCCAGCGCCAGGGGCCGTCCTCGGTCCAGGCTTTGAGGATGAGATCGTGGGCTTCCTCAAACCGCTCGCGGTTGAAGTTGGGCGGCGAGTTGTGGGACCAGCTTTCGCGTCCGCCGCCGCGGACGAAGCCGGACACCAGGCGGCCGTGGGAGATCATGTCGATCATGGCCAGCTGCTCGGCGAGCCATAGGGGGTCATCCCAGATGGGGAGGACGTTGCCGAGGATGATGATTTTGACCTTGTTGGTGATGCGGGCGAGGATGGAGGCGCCGACGTTGGTTACACCCTGCATACAGAAGGGCGTGGAGTGGTGCTCGTTGAGCATCACGGCGTCGAAGCCCATCTCCTCGGCATAGACCTTTTCGTCGAGGTAGCGGTTGTAGAGTTGGGCGCCGATGTCCGGGCGATAGTGGCTGTTGGAGATGCCCAGGTCGGTACTCTGGGTGCCCATGAGGCCGGAGTTTTCATCCTGCCAGGGCTGTTCGGTGAAATGGCCAATCAGCATAGCGGCCTCTCCTTGCGTTAGCGACTGCGTGCGCGATGCGGGTGGTGTGATGGCGCAAGTTTAGCAGGGGCCGGGGACGGCGGCAAGGACGGTGCGTTCCGGGTAGCGAGGGGTGGGTTTTTCATGGAGGCACAGGATGGACGGGATTTTGGATTTTTACTTGGCCTCCTTTGGATTTTGGGGTGAAAGGCAGGATTTCACTTCGTTGTCAGCATACGGCCGGTTGGGTACGCAACTATTTTTCCCTACTTTTTCGTGTACTCAGTACGCCAGAGGCGCACCGGCGCGCGGGCACGGACAGTCCCGGTGGTCCAGCCAGCAATCATGGTGAGGTGGGTCGGGTCTAACAGAGCCTTGCCGAGTGCGACCGGTTGCGATTTGGAAACTGACGGGGTTGGCCGTCGAAGTGAAATCCTGCCTTTTGGGTTTTGAGATTGGATGAAACAGCTGTTTTGCCTAGACGGTATTAGGATATATGTTCTGATAGGGAGTGGTCAAGGGGACGGGTGTCAGTTTGTCGGAAGCGGGATTTTCGGGATTTTACGGATGGTCAGGATTGGGGCCGTTGGGTGGCGCAGTTGGCGGGGGTGGCTGCGGATGATATAGATATAAAAGAAGACGCCTCCTTGTGGGCGCGTCGGGCCAGCGGCATCACCCGCTGGGGGGTGGATTCAACTTATCAGCGCGCAGCCCGGGGTGTCAATTCCTGCCGGGAGCTAGCGGGGAGGCTGGTCGGGGTCGTTGAGCAGGCTTACGCCCTCCGGGCTGATGGTAAGCGCTCCCGTGGCTGGGTCCCCGCTTTGCGTGCTAGGCTATGATGCTCTTGACGCGCTTGCGTTCTTCTTCGCGTCCTTCTCGCTTTCGCCTTGCGCCATGCGTCGGGGATCAGCAGTACAATACGAACTGTCACCTCCCCTAGTATTACAACGACGGTTGGGATGATAGGATGATGCTCAAATCAGGAAAGGCTTCAGGAGGTGGGGCAGGGCGATGGATGCGGCGGCGTTGGAGCGAGTGTACGAAGCCTTTCGGGATTTTCACGACTATTTTGCGCCAGCCTTGGGGCGCAAACAGCCGCGGGAGCTGAGCCGGGACTGTCTCCCGGGCCTGCTGGCGCAGTCTGAGGAGCGGCGCAACGCGGAAAACCTGTCCGAAGCGGTGGCGTCGTCGCCACGGTCGCTGCAACGATTTCTCACGGAGTCCCCATGGGATGATGACCTGGTGATGGGCCGTTTGCAGGAGTATCTGGGTCCTCGGTTGGGAGACCCGGCGGGGGTATGGGCCCTGGACGGCAGCGACTTTCCCAAGCCGGGCGTGAAGTCGGTGGGGGTGTCTCGGCAGTGCTGCGGGGCGTTGGGGAAGATCGCCAACTGCCCGGCGGGGATGTTTCTGGCCCATGTGGGGCCCAAGGGTCGGGCGCGGGTGGACCGGCGGCTGTACCTGCCCAGGGAATGGACTGGGGATCGTGGGTCCGGAGCGTTGCGCGGCGGCGGGGGCGCCAGCGGACTGTCGGGAGCGCCGGAGCCAGACGGAGTTGGCGTTGGAGAGGCTGGCGGGGGCTCAGGCTCGGGGACAGCTGGCGGCCCAATGGGTGGCTGGAGATAGCGCCTGCGGGATGTCGCCCCCGCTGCGGGAGGGCCTGGCGGCAATGGCAATGGCAATGGGGATGCGCTACGTTCGGGACGCGCGGCCCGACATGACGGTGTGGCCGCTGGAACCGACTTGGACCGATCCGCCGTACCAGGGCAACGGTCGTCCCCGCAAGCCCAGGTTGCGCGGCGGGCAACGGCAGACCATGGCGGAGCGGGCCGCCGCGATCCCTGAAGATGGCAGGCGGGAGATCACGATCGCCCAGGGCAGCCAGGGCCCCCGCGCCTACCGGTACAGCGCCCAGCGAGTGCGGGTAACCCACCGACGCCAACCGGGCGAAGTCCTCGGGGCGAGGTCCTCGGGGCGATCTATCGCCAGAACCGGGATGGCAGCAGCGAGCCCCGCTATTACCTCTCCAACGCTCCCGAGGACACGCCGTTGGAAACCCTGGCCTGCGTGGGCGGCTCCCGCTGGCGCATCGCAACCGAGTTCGAGACCGCGAAAAGCGCCGTTGGGCGGGACGAGTGCGAAGTCCGCGCCGGGGCGGGCTGGCATCATCACATCACATCACATCACATCACATCACCATGCGCCTGCTGGCCGGGGCTTTTCCGCTAACCCTGCAACAGGACTGGAGGGAAAAGATGCCCCGGATCACCAGACCCCAGGTGTACCGAGTGGTCCGTGAGCCGATGCCAAAGGAACGGTTCGGTCCGGAAGAGTCGCTGCTATGGCTTGCTGAATGTCCAGCAACGTAACGAACGGGCCAGACTATCCCATGCCAAGCGCCGGGCCGCCCACCATGCCGCTACCGGCGTGCCTCCCTGAACCCGTCGTTGTAATATTAGGATTACTGCGATAACGGGCCGGGTGGGGGCGCCGGTTGGCTAGGTCAGCGGTAGAGGGCTTCATCACGTTACTCAGATTGGACGGCGGCGGCTTTGGCTTTGGCGCGCACGGACGGCTTCATGTGATACGGGATTTTGCCGCCTGGAATCTGGCCCGGTTCCCAAGGGCATTCACCGACTTGTCGGGGCCTGGTTCCGCTGAATCTTTTACCTATCACCTTTTTGGGCGAGGCTGATTCACCCGAGGTCGAACGTGAGCGTTTTTTCTTGAAAAACATAATGTATCTCCGGTCGAGGTCTGACTCATTCGCTCACAATGATGTCGTACGGTCCCAACCCGACGCCGAGACCGTATCCTCACTTGCCATTGCGTTTGCAAAGTAAGAATACACTAGCACAGACCTTGTTCCCGTTTCAACAATGAACTCAACGATTTCCGAGTGCGATTGGCCCGGCTCAATCACCAATCTATCCGTATGGGAGTGGAAAGGGAGTTGATGTATTACCGGCCATTGAATGTCGAACATCTCGCCGATTTCGTCACCAGGGAATGCCTGAGCGTACAGCGTCGTTATGTCGTCATCGTCTGTTGGCGAAACTTGCAGTAATTGGAAGAAACCTTCAGTGATGGCGACTTTCACTCTGGAACTGTTGTACAGCGTTGCCACCACCGAAACGTGGACGTAGGAAGCGCCGATATTGCGATGAGAAACAGCGTGAGAGATATTGATATACGTCTCAAACGTGCGAAACAAAACGGAGTTGCGGTAGGCGAACGCAGCGCCCAGTCCGACGGCAGCGGCGGCGGCAATCGCCTGCACAATGTTGGCGACGGATTCAACACCCGCCACAGGCCAGCCGACATCAACTATGAAGCTGGCAACGAGGGTTCCAACACAGGCAATAATGACAGCAACCAGCAATATGTTTACGGTATCCTTGCGCATCTTCAGCCTCTCACCTGGGGCGGCGTTCGCTCCCGGTGGGGGATTGTCAGAAGCGAGATTTTGCGGATGGGCTGGATTGGGGCCGTGGGGCATGGGCAGTTAGCGGAGGTGGCCGCGGGTGATATAAAAGAAGACGCCTCCTTGCAGGGGGCGTCGGGCCAGCGGCGTCAGCCACTGGAGGGTGGGCTAAATATACCGGTGTGGGGGCCGTATGTCAAACGCCGATTCCAGAATCATAACCAGCCTATCGCCGCGGCCAGGACGATTGCAAAGTCCTTGTACCTCCGCTCATGGTGAGCCTGTCGAACCACGCGCTACTCTGGTCAAGCCATCCTTCGACAAGCTCAGGATGAGCGGATCAGGAGGTTCCGCCGACTTTGCAATCGTCCTGTCGCCGCGGCGGGTGGTGATGTACGTTGACGGGCTTAATTTGTACTATGGACTCCGGGAGGCCGGGTGGCGACGTTACTACTGGCTTGACCTGCGCCGGATGTCACAAAGCCTGTTGCGCGGCGACCAGTCGCTGGCGGCAGTCAGGTACTTTACGGCCAAGTTTGCCCCAAACCCTGCTGACCCTGACCGACACACTCGCCAAGATGCCTATCTGCAAGCATTGGACACCCTGCCCTGCCTGTCCATACACTACGGATACCATTTACCGACGACCCGGGTTTGCCCGCGGTGCGGAGCGTCAATTCCGTCTTACGAGGAGAAGATGACCGACGTGAACATCGCCGTGGCGTTGCTAAATGACGCGCAGGACAACCTTTTTGACACTGCAATCGTCATATCAGCCGACAGCGACCGGTCCGGCCCAATCAGCGCCGTCCGCAGTCGGTATGCCAACAAACCGATCCTCGTCGCTTTCCCGCCAAAGGGCGTTTCCAAAGAATTGCGACGGGTCGCCTCTGGGAGTTTCCACATCGGGCGCGATGCTCTGCGCCGCAATCAGCTCCCGGACCCCGTCATGAAGCCCGACGGTTATGCCATCGCTAAACCACAGCGATGGAGCTGAGATGCCGGCGGTGGGGAAATGTCAGCAGCGGGATTTTCGGGATTTTGCGGATGGACAGGATTGGGGCCGTGGGGCGGCGGTGGCCGCGCTTGCCGTGGGGATAGCAGCCCGACGACTGGCGCGGTGGGCTAGGCTTTGAGGGCCTGGCCGGTTGCGCCCCGGGGCTTTTATGCCACTCTGGTTGCAGAGAACGACAGTAACGCTTCTACTGCGATCAGAAACAATTTTCGCAAAGGCTGACCCTACGGTTGCAATTGAAATCAGTGCTTTTGCAACCCAGTATAGGGCAGCCTTTCTTAAGGCTCTCCCGTGCATTTCCTCTGACTTGTTCTCCCTTCTGGCAAGTAAAGGGGCGTCTATTCTTCGTAGTTGGAACGCACGCCGGCCATTGATGAATTTCGTGCTTCTGGTGGTTTCGTCTTCCTACATCCAAGTAGAAATAGTTTGCCATGACACAGTCTCCTTGTCTAATTGACTATTGTCAACGATTGCTTGGCGTCAAACCGCCAGCCCCGCGCCCCGCGGCCGCCGCTTGCCCCCGTGCACGCTGGGCTCGGCGGTCCATTTGGCGGAGAGCCGGCGGACGGCTTGGTAGATTGTATCATCAAAGCCCAGCAGGTCGCACACCACGCGGCGGTCCAGCAGGGCGCGGTTGGGGTCGGCGTCGGCCAGGTAGGCGGGCTGGAGGTCTTGGGCGCGGAAGTCGTTGAAGATGGTTGCGGCGATGGCTAGTTGGGCGTCGGTCAGCGTCCGCAGGTCGAGTACGGGCAGCGATTCGGCGGCGCTAACGGTCATGCCTGCCTTGCTGGACTGCTGGCGGCTGGCGTGCCACCAGTATGACAGCAGGCCCAACGTGCTGTTGCCCCAGATCGCAAAGGCATAGTCAAAACGCTTGTCGTCAAAACTGACGTTGGGCCATACCCTGCCGCCAATAGATTCCTGCTCGGTGAACGCTACGCAAAGAGGCTGTGAGCCGAATGTGAAATCACGATTCAGATGGGCGCGGCTGGCGGTTGTCCAAACTTCCGCCGCTTTGCTCTCCATGCCCTGCCGCACCTGCAACTGCGAATCGGGTTGGCAGACGATGCGGGTTTCCTGCTTGGCGTCGTGGTTCCACAGGGAAGGATAGGTTGCTGTCGGACTGGGCGCAATTTTGGTGAACGGGGCTTTGGAACCAGCGATATTTATGTCGTGCCAACCTCGATTGCCGATTTTGGTCAACGGCGCAATAGGCAGCGTAACCGGCGCGGCTTGCCCGGGCAGCCACAGTTTAGATTCTGCAAGGGCATAGGCAGTTTGAGCCAGGGAGTAATCCAACAAACGGACACTGCCCCAATGTTCGCCATCGCCGGATTGCGGAGCGGCCAGCATTTCGCCGGCCAAGTCGTCGCCGATGGTCAACTGCGCGCCGCCATAGGGGCCGTCGGTGATGCCGCGGATGGAATCCTGGACGGCGATATTTGTCGCCATTGCGGCGGCCTGGGCGAAGCCGGCCGGGCGATTGCGGAGGGAGGTAAAGCGGATGGCGGGGCCTGGGTTCCCGCTTTCGCGGGAACGACGGCTTGGGGTGTCGGGATGGCGGTTTGGGTCGGTTTTGCGGGCGACGACCAGACACTCCGCCATTCCGGTGTCTGACGAAAAGGACATATCATTGCCGTTGGCCGCGATACTCAATACTTCCAGGTCAGTGTAGTTGTCGGCCAGCAGTTGCCGGAAACCCTGCCAGGACAGGCCCGCCGCCGCGGACAGGGGCAACACCAGCGCCAGCACGCCGCCGGGTTTAATCTTGCGGTCTCCCAAAGCGACAAAGGCTGATGCTATTCCGGCATATCCGTGATAGCAGGTTCCTTTGGTAAATTGGCTCAGCCGCCTAGCCATGTCCTTCTGGGTATCCAAGTCGGTGGCCAATCCTCGGAATTGCTTGACGTAATCCTCATTCCGGCTGCTCCCTTCCCAATCGGAACCGGCCCGCGTAAAGGGCGGGTTCATTATCACCAGGTCAAAGTAATCGTCGGGAATCTCCACCAGCATATGGGCGACGGTTTCCTCGCCGGCGCTGCCGGTGCGGCGGGCGGGGTCGCTGGTGTTGATCATCACCAGTTGGCTGTCGCCGGCCAGCCCTTCCAGGGAGCCGATTTTGACGCTGCCGTCGGGCTGGCGTCCGTAGGGCATGGTGTAGATGCGGGACTTGCCGTAGCCGACGGTGGGCTGGGCGCCGGACAGGGTGGCGCTGGTGATGTGGGCGGCCGAGGGCATCACGTCGCAGCCGTAGAGGACTTCCTCCATCATGGCGGGATGCAGTTTGGCGGAGTCGCCGCCGGCGCGCTCGTGTCGGGCGGCGATCTGCTCGTACACGGCGGAGAGCAGGGCGCCGGTGCCGCAGGCGAAGTCGCCGACGCGGAGTTGGGCGATGGCGTGGGGGTTGGCCCAGTCGAAGGGCCGTTCGTCCGTACCGTGTAGGGGCGAATAATTATTCGCCCCTACGGGAGTGGAAAGTTTCGCCACCGCCAACCGGGCCAGCAGGGCCGCTGACGCCGGCAGGGTGTAGAAGGTGGCAAGGTACTTGCGGTCGGCGATGAGGCGTTGGAAGACGCGGCCGGTGAGGTCGTGGGCGTTGTCCACGCCGGCCTGCTGGACTTCGCCGACGGTGGCGTAGAGGGTGCGGAGGACGCGGGCCGCCGGCTCCATGGGCAGCTGTTCCAGGATGTCCTTGCCGATGGCGAAGATGGGCCAGTAGTTGATTTCCAGGATGCTTTGCCAGGCGGACAGGGTGGCATCCTGGGGAGTGGCTACGTCCGGCCCGCAAGTGTGGCGCAGGATGGGGATGCCGTCATGGGTTCCGGCGATGCGCTCGTGGAAGACCATGGCGTTGGCGATGATGGCCACGGCCATGCGGCGGGTCTGGGGCACGTTGACCATGCCCAGCAGGCCGGCGATTTCGGCGGTGACCCGGGGACGGCGGGCGTCCAGGTCGTCCAGTATGGTTGAAACGCGGTCGATGCCCTGTTGCAGGGCGTTGGCGGCGGCGTCCACCGCCTGCTGGGGCACCGACTCCAGGCGAATCAGATCGGCCAGGTCGGCAACCCCGCCTTGCAGCCAGCCGGATTCGGGAAAGCGGCGGCCGTCCTGATACAGCACGGCGTAGGAGAGGCGGGCGGCGGTCAGGGCGTCGCGCAGGTTGTCGGCAAAGCGGACGGTATCGGGATAGCGCAGGGCGATGGCGGCCTCGATGGGGTGGATCTCGTCCACCACGGGCAGGCCCAGGCGGGCGGATGCGTCGCCTTCGGCGTTGCCGGAAGCTTCGTACTCGGCTTCGACCACCACCGGGGCGCGGTCGGCGGCGGTAACCAGGTTGTCCAGTTGTAGGCCGGGGCGTCCCTCGATCAGCTGGGTATTCTCGGAGCGCACCAGGCAGCCGGCCAGCATGGCCCGCAGCAGGTCGCCAAGCTCGTTGTTGGCGCTGGGTTCGCTGTGTCGGGGGCGCTGGGAGGCCATGGCTAATGCTGCGGCAGGTCGATCAGCTTCATGCCCTGCTTGCGTGCATCTTCGGCAATGCGTTGCAGTTTCGCGTCTATGCTACGCTTGGTTTCAGCGTAGCACTCAGGGCTGCACTCGGTGCGTCTCTCGGCATGACATTCGGCATGGCCCAGAGCGTAGCCCTCAACATACCCTTCGGCGTAGGCTTCAGCGCGCCACTTGGCTCGCCATTTTCGTCTTTCTTCCAGGGCCCAAAACATTATTGCTCATCCTCCCGCGGCGGTGGGAGCAGTTCGGCGAGTGGGATGTCCTTCTCCGCGGCCACTTTGGTCAGCCAGCTTTCGTAGCGATGCGCTGTTTCCGCCTGGCCTTCGGCCCGGCCCTCCTCGCGGGCTTCGGCACGCCAGCGGGCGCGCCACTTTCGTCTTTCGTCAAGTGCCCAAAACATAAGCCTTACTCCTCGTTCGAACAGGACGGCGGCCATGGCGTACACCACCGTGCCCAGGTCAACTTGCTCCGACACTAAGCCCCAGCTGTCGCGTCCGTGCCATTGCCACTGCTCCAGCCAGAATGTTATCAGCAGCGTGGTCGCAAAAATCCCGAAGGGGGCGGCCATGGCGTGACGACGCAGCCACCGCCTTTCTTCCCACCACTCATCCGTCATATTTTTCACCAGTGTAGCATAGCCGGCGCTCCGCAGAGCGCGGCGGCGCTGTTGCGTTGACGGCGATGGTAGCAGGGGCCGGCGCGCCGGCGTCAACGGCCAAGTGTCAGCAATTTTTGGCTTCATGGCCGGCAAAGGGCGGAATGGTACAATCCTCTAAAACGCATTCCCAACGAGGTTTGAAAATGAGCATTGACGTTGCCACTTCCATTGCCCGCATCCTGAAGGAGGAGGGGGTTGAGTGGGTTTCCACTTTTCCGGTTTGCCGGGTGAATAATGCTTTGGGGCGCGAGGGCGTGCCCATGATTATGATGCGGGACGACCGCTACGCCGTGGCGCTGGCCGACGCTTACTCGCGGGTTACCGGCGGGGAGCGGATTGGCGTCTGCACGGTGCAGGGGGGCGTGAACGGGGCGGGTTTGCAGTACTCGTATCCGGGGCTGGCGCAGGCGTTTGAGGACAACTCGCCCATGCTGTGCATCACCGACGGCGTGCCGGCGGGGAGCACGGAGAATACACAGTTTGACGTAACCAGCAGCCTGAAGACGGTCACCAAGTGGTTCGGCTACATCGACCGGCCGGAGCGGACGCCGGAGTTCCTGCGGCGGGCGTTTTCCATGCTGCGCAGCGGGCGGCCCGGCCCCGTAGTGCTGGCGGTGCCCAACGCGGCCGGCGTCTATGACGAAACCGCCGACCCCTACTTTCCGACGCGGGCGTACAAGTCGGCGCCGGACCCGTCGGACGTGGCGCGGGCCATCGACCTGCTGCTGGACGCGGCCAACCCGCTGATCTACGCCGGCGAGGGGGTCATCTACGCCGGGGCGTCCGCCGAGCTGGTGGGGCTGGCCGAGCTGCTGAACGCGCCGGTGATTACCACGCTGAAGGCCAAGGGGGCGTTTCCGGAGAACCACCCGCTGTTCGTGGGCGTGCGCGGGGAGCATCCCATCGCGTACCTGAACAAGAGCGACGTCATCCTGACGGTGGGCAGCAGCCTGTCGCCGGGGCGGTTCACCCACGGCATCCCCAACGCGGCGGGGAAGACCATCATCCAGTGCAACCTGGACGACTTCCACCTGAACCGCATCTTCCCGACGCATCACGCGGTGCTGGGCGACGCCAAATATACCTTGCAGGCATTGACCGACGAGGTATCACGGCGCACCGATGGCGCGGGTCGGGCCGCCGGCAACGTAGTGACGGAAGTGCGGGAGGCGCGGGACGCCGGGCTGGCTGATTACCGGGAGGCGATGGCGTCCAGCGACACGCCGATCAATCCGTACCGGGTGTTCGGGGACATGATGAAGGTACTGGACCCGTACAACTCCTTTGTGACTCACGACTCCGGCAACACGCGGGACCAGCTGAGCACGGTGTATGACACGCTGATACCGCGGGGGTTCCTGGGCTGGGGCAACATCTCAACGCTGGGGTTCGGGCTGGCCGGGGCCATGGCGGCCAAGCTGGCCTACCCGGAGCGGCAGGCGGTGGCGGTGACGGGCGACGCCGGCGTGGGCTATATGCTGGGGAACCTGGAGGTTCCGGCGCGGCAAGGTTTGGGCATCACCGTGGCGCACGTAGCCAACGGCGGGTTCGCCGGCTACGGCCCCGGGTTCTGGGGCGACGGACACGACCCCTACACCCACCGGGTGCTGGGGCCGGAGGACGTGAATATGTCTCGGGCCATCGCGGAGATGGGGCTGTACACGGAACGGGTCACCGAGCCGTCGGACGTGGTTCCGGCGCTGGAGCGGGCGCTGGCGGCCAACGCGACGGGGCAGCCGTCGTACCTGGAGTTCATCTGCTCGCAGTACCCGCGGTACGGCGGGTTCTCGCCGAGCCCGGTGGCGCACTGAGCGCGGGAGCGTGGCAGGGGCGAATAATTATTCGCCCCTGCAAGTGAGCAGACGTGTCGAGAGTTGGGAGATGTAGAAATGCGAGCGGTTTGGTATGAGGAGAATGGGGATGCTTCGGTGTTGCAGGTGGGGGAGATGCCGGACCCGGCGCCGGGTCCCGGCGAGGTGCGGGTGCGGATGGTTACGTCCGGGGTGAACCCGTCGGACTGGAAACGGCGGCAGGGGACGACTTCGCGGATCAACTTTCCGCGCATCATTCCCAACCAGGACGGCGCGGGCATTATCGATATGGTCGGTGAAGGCGTGTCCGAGAGCCGCATCGGGGAACGGGTCTGGGTGTACCAGTCGCAGATTGGACGGGCTTTTGGGACGGCGGCGGAGTACACGGTGCAGCCTTCGATCCGGGCGATCCGGCTGCCCGACAACGTGGACTTTGCGCTGGGGGCCGGATTGGGCGTGCCGGCGTTGACGGCGCATCGCTGCGTGTTTGCCGACGGGCCGGTGGTGGGCAGGACGGTACTGGTTCCCGGCGGGGCCGGCGCGGTGGGCAACATGGCGTTGCAGATGGCGCGGATCGGCGGGGCCGCCAACATCATCAGCACGGTGAGCGGCGACGCCAAAGCCGAAATCGCGCGGCAGGCCGGGGCGCATCACACGGTGAACTACCGCACCGAGGATACGGCGGCACGGATCCTGGAATTGACGGACGGCGCGGGGGTTGACCTCATCGTGGAGGTGGATTACTCGGGCAACTTCGCTGTGAGTCAGCGGATTATCAAGCGCTCCGGCAGCATCGCCATCTACGCGGCCGGCGACGGGCCGGCGCCGCCTTTTGAGTTTCCCGTCAGCAACGTCAACGTGCGCCACGTGCTGGTGTACGATATGCCAGAGGAGGCCAAAACCGCCGGGGTGGAGGATACCAACCGCTGGCTGGCGTCGGGGGAACTGGTGGGCATGGATGGGCCACGCTTCCCGCTGGAAGACACGGCCGGGGCGCACGAGGCGGTGCGGGCGGCAACGGTGGGGAAGGTGGTGATTGACGTGTCTGGCGGATAGCCGGCCGGCGCCGGGCTAATGGTTCCAGAGCGGATGGCGGCGCCAGTTTTCGGGAAATCCCATTGCTGATGCCGGCGCTTCGGGGTAGGCGTCAAAGAGGGCGAAAACCCGCTCCGTTCAGCCGTTGCCAGGGTGTATGCGGTTCAGCCAGTAGCGGCAGATGGTGAGCAGTATTGCCAGCCGGCGGTTATCTGGAAAGGCTGGTGAATGCCACTCCGGGGATTTTCTACGTCGAGGTATTTTCACTCCGTTTCTTTCAAAGCGTCGGTTCCATATCCGGTGGTGATGAGCGCATAAATTTCGCAGTTGGCGTAAACTCTGCAACCAGGACAGGATCACCGCATCGGGTTGTCCAACGGTATGAGCTACAGGCTCGTGCATATCACGACCAACGCCACGAAAAAATGATAGCACCGTGCCGAAGTCCATAAACTCAACCAACGACTGGATCGGAGGCACGGATCGCTCACCGTGCAGAATGCCCAACTCACGCGCTCTGCCCATTTGCTTATTGACGCTCTGTTGCCACCGCTCAAAATCTCCTTTGTCCTTGACGAAACTCGGAAAATTAGATTCATTAAGGTAAGCAAAACTATCGTGTCGGTCAGCGAAGCAATAAGCTAACTGCGCCCGAGTATATACTTCTATGCCCTCAATAGCTTCAAAGCATAGAGAGCGCAGGCGGCGGTCGAATTCGTAGAGCCGCCACACCATTTCCAAAGTTGTCCCGACGCGATAGCGCCCCCCATCGCGGAAAAATTCGGCGTAATCGGCAAGCCTGACTTCGCCAATCACTCGAAGCCTCTGTATCAGGGCGGTCCTGTCGGATTGAAGACCGGAAGCCAGCAAACGGTCAGCCTGGTCATCAAAGGTTGGCTTTAAAGTGGAGCGTGTCATGCTATCGACAACCTCACGCAAGAGGTTAAATAGAAATACCCGCCGAAGTAAGCTGCATCCTTCGTGGAAGGAGAGAAGCCCGGCGGGTCTGCCATATGCAATCTAGCATAATGCCAGTGAAACGTCAACCTCCGGGCCGCCCTTCGTACCGCGCCGGGCGTTCTATCATCGCCCGTTCCAGGGCTACTTTCAGGCGCTCGCTGAAGAAGCGGCTGGTGGATGAGATGATGCGGTGCTCCTGGCGGTCTTCGCGGCGGGTGGGGAGAGTTACGATTACGTGGTACACCTTGAACCTGGTGGAGCGGATGCGGCTGCTCCACCAGGTTACAGCGACGCCGGCGAGGACGATCATGATGCCGGCGGTGAGGGCGAAGCCGGCGAAACCGCCCAGGAAGGCGACGATGATGCCGATGATGGAGCAACCGCCTACGGTGCGCCACCAGCGAATGGGCGGCCGATCCCGCTCTTCTTCGACGATTTCCAGGTCCACGGACAGGATGTCCTCGATGCGGTACTCCTTGCCTTCCGGTTCAATGAACCGTTCGTAGGTTACCAGGACGCCGTGCTCTTTGAACAGCACCCGGTCTTTGGATACTGCCATGGTGGATACGCTCCTACCCGCACTTCTGGATTCCGGCCCCGTATCAAGTACGGGGTGACGTTCTTTCGCCGGAATGACGAGGACTTGGCCGCTATTGGCTTTCGCCGGAATGACGATGGCGCGGGGTTACTGAGCGGTGGTGCCGCCGTCGATGACCAGTTCGGAGCCGGTCATGAAGGATGATTCGTCGGAAGCGAGGAACACGATGCCGTAGGCAATGTCGTCGGCGTTGCCCACCCGACCGACGGGAATGCGCTCCTGAATCCAGTCGAAGTAACGCTCGTTCTCGTAGCTGCGGGTGGTCAGGGGCGTGTGACAGTAGCCGGGGTGGATGGAGTTGGCGCGGATATTGTCGCCGGCGTACTGGATGGCGGTGGACTTGGTGAGGAGTCGGATGGCGCCTTTGGCGGCGTGATAAGCGGTTGAGGTGGGGCTGCCCACAAGGCCGTAAATCGATGAGATGTTGACGATGGAGCCGGCGCCTTCTTTGAGCATTTCGGGGATGGCGTACTTGGTGCCCAGGAAGGTCCCTTTGGCGTGGACGTCGATCTGTCCGTCCCACGCCTCTTCGGTGGTCTCTTCCACAGTGTAGCGGGCGCCGGTGCCGGCGTTGTTGACCAGGACGTTGAGCTTGCCGTATGCAGAGACGGTGGCGGACACGGCGTCAATCCAGTCCTGCTCACTGGTGACGTCCAGCTTGACGAAGATGGCATCACCGCCGGCGGCGCGGATCTGCTCGGCGGTGCGCTCGCCGCTTTCAACGTTGATGTCGCCCAGGACGACCCTGGCCCCTTCCCGGCAGAACATACGGGCCGCCGCGCCGCCGAAGCCCATCAGCTGGCCTTCCACGCCGCCGGCCGCTCCGCTGATCAACGCTACCTTGCTTTCCAACCGCATGGTGAAACCTCCTGCCCCGGTCGAGACTGCTGCATTATGGCGGCATTATAGCAGGCGTGGGTTTCCCGCCCGGCTATTGGCGGCGGCGCAGCTCGTCTTTCAGTTCTCGGATCCTGGCCTCACGGTCAGCTAAAGCCGCCTCAAACGAAGCGCGTTCCTGCCGCCAGTTTTCCAGGTGGGTTGCAGTTGCCGGATCGTAGAAGCGCGGCCAGCCCTCATCCCAACACAGGTAAAGCCCCATCAGATCGCTGTAGCCCTTGAGGATGCCGTCGGGTTCGGTGGTCGGCTCAACGCGCTGATACGCGCCATCGCGCAGCACCCATCCTGACATCGGCTCCCCGTGATGCTCGCCGCCGCTGGGATCAAATCGCCAGTATTCGGAGATGCCGATGGCAGCGTACACCCGGTGCTTGGCTATGGTGTCTTCCGAGCCGGTGCTTTCGGAGCCCACTTCCAGGGCCAGATCCGGCGGCTTGCCGGCCTCCCAGGGCAGGTAGAGCCGGCGCCGGCGGATGGCGGCCTGATCAACGCCGAAAGCCAGATAGATGTCGGGCTGGCGGCGGACGTTGAGGTTGGTCGGGTCGTAGCAGAGAATGGTGTTGCTGCTGAGGAAGACGTCCGGGCGCGTCATAAAGCCGGTGAACCGGCTGTGCATGACTCCGAGGATTTCCTGTACGACAAATTCCTGTTCCATGGCGTCGGGCATCGGCTCCGGTTCGTCGGGGTTGTAGTCCAGGCTGGCGTAGTCGATCTCGCCGCGCTTGATGTAGGGCAGCATGGCGATTTGGGTTCCCGTTGCAGTCATACCTACCCTCGGTATAGTCAGATTGCGTGTCAAGGTTGGGCGGTGCGTCGAGAGCAGGCTCGCCTTGAGCCTCGTTTAGTCTGCGTCGTCTTCTTCGTCCGCGTCCTCGTCGAACAGGTCTTCCGCGTCGTCGTCATCATCGTCGTCGAACAGATCGGCATCGTCGTCATCATCCAAATCTCGGACAGCGGCGGATCCGATGTCACCCGGAAGGTCGGAGTCATCTTCCGGAACGGGTCCGAGCATTGGGAGCAGGGGTTCTTCCGGTTCGGACTCCGCCGCGGGGACGGCGGCGAAACCGTAGAAGACGTCATTGTCCAGGACGCGCGCCAGGCCGCTGAGGGTCACCGTTATCGGACGAACGGGCGACGACCAACGCTCGGTCAACTCTTCGTGCAGGTCGGCAAGGGTCATTGGCTCGCCGGCCTGCAAGAGCAGGGTGCGAAAGAGTATTTCCTGCAGTGGCATTGATGGATTGATGAAGTCGTCATCGCCACCGCAATGGGCGCTGATTTCGTCAACCAGGTCCGCCGGGTTCGCAATATCAGCCGGCGTTTTGCCATATGATGGGCACGCAGCGCTGAGACGGGCCAGCAACAGCGGAACCGGCGAGCGGTTCAACTCGTCAAGGCGCTCCAGGCTGAAGCGATACTCCGTACTGGCCGGCCGGCTATCGCCGGCAAGTGTGGTGGTCATAGTTCAACCTCTTCGTTCCAGTCCAGCATAATAATTTTTACGGCCTGCCCGGCCTCTTTTCGGGTCAGGTCGGACGGGCAAATTGCCAACCCGTTGGCACGGGAGAGGGAAGTAAGAATATTGGAACCCTGGGGCCCGGTGGGAGTGGCGAACCAGGCTCCATCGCGTCGTTCCACCTCCACCCGGGCGTACACCCGACGACCGTCGCTGTTGAATATGGGGCCGGTCAACACACCTTCCACCATGGGACGCGCCAGCAAGCCCCGGCCCAACATCCGGCGCACGGCGGGCCGGCCGAACATCTCAAAGGCCAGCAGAGCGCTCACCGGGTTGCCGGGCAACCCGAGGAGAGGCAGAGGGTTGCGGTTATTGCGCTGCAACAGGCCGAAGGCCAGCGGTTTGGCCGGCCGCATCCGCACCGACCAGAAGTTCATGTTTCCCCGCTGCTCCAACACGTCCTTGACCATATCGTAGTCGCCCTTGGACACGCCGGCCGAAGTGACCAACAAATCGGCGTCGGAAGCGGCGTCGATGCAGCGGTGCAGATCGTCCAGGTTGTCCCGGGCGATGCCGATGACGCGGGGGACGCCGCCGGCGGCGATGACAGCGGCGGCGACGCTGCTGCTGTTGCTGTCGTAGATGTGGCCGGGGGTCAGTGGGTCGCCCACGGCGGTAAGTTCGTCTCCGGTGGACAGCACGGCCACCACCGGCCGGCGGATCACCCGGGCTTTGCTCAGACCGAGAGAGGCCATCACGCCGGCCTCGGCGGGCCGCACCACCGTTCCGGCGGGCAGCACCAACTCTCCGGAGCGCACGTCCTCGCCGGCCGGGCGCACGTTGCTGCCCAGGGGCAGGGCTTTGCGGATCTCGATTTCGTCCAGCGCCTGCCCGGCGCGGCGTCGGTCCAGCTCGTCAGTTTCCTCAAAAGGCACTACGGTATCGGCGCCGGCTGGCACGGGCGCGCCGGTCATGATGCGGATGGCGTTGCCGGCGGTGACGGTTTGGTCGGATACTTGCCCGGCGGCCACCGCCGAGATGACGGAGAGGGTCGGGGGCGCGCCGTCGGCGTGGGCGATGTCGGCGTGGAGCACGGCGTAGCCGTCCATGGCCGAGTTGGCCAGGGGCGGCAGGTCCAGGGGCGAGTTGATGTCCTCGGCCAAGGTCAGGCCCAGGCATTCCAGCGCCGGCAGCTCCACTGTATCCAGGGGGTCAAAATGGGCGATGATGCGCTGAAAAGCCTGTTCGACTTCCAGCATATCTTCATGGCCGTGGCCATTGTGGCCGCCATGAGGACGACCGTGATGACCATGACCGTGGTCATGGATGCTCTCGTGGTCGCCGTCGCCGTGGGCATCGTGAGCGTGGAGATGGCGGGTGTGTTGGTGGGTGGTCATAGGGTTATCTTCCGTGTGCTTTGAGCATTGGTGGGGTTCAGTCTTCCCCAACAATCCTAACAGATTCCAGCCAAACGGTGCGGTCGTCTTCGATGATTGAGTACCAGAGCCAAACCCTGGGGTTGAGCGCAACCCAACGGCGATTGGCGGGAGCGGTTGACCGTTGGTCAATGGCGTAAGGGGTTTGGGTCAGCCATCGCCTGATGTGCAATAAGGCTGCCGGGTCAACCATGGGATTAATGTAGCCAAGGCGCACCGCACTACGCCATTCGGCATCGAATTGCTCCGTTTCACGGACGTTATACGGATTTGCGTCGTTTGGCGATGTCATTGGCTGTGCGCTGGGCCTCTCTCAATTCGTTGGCGCTCAGCCGCGGCGAGGTCGCCTGGGCGGTCACGAGAGGTATGGGTTCACCGTCTTCCGTGAAGAGCCAGCCGAGTTGTTGGTGGGAGTGTTCGGAGATTCCGGAGGTGTTGAAAAGGGTGAACCGCTCCCGCTGCTCATCCAAAATGGCGCAATCTTCGTCGGTTAGCGCTCCCGGCTTCACCGCGCGTTTGGGAAGCATACGGTAGCGATGATGGCCGTCGTCGTCGTTTTCGTACAGCACTTCCACGTCGCCGGCGGCCTGCATCTCCCGCCGAACTTTGTACCAGTGCTCCGGGTAGGGGCCGTGGGGGAAGTGCAGGTAGGTGACGCCGGTGATGGGCGCGCCGTGTTTCAGGTAGGCGGCACAGTCGGCGTAGTAGAGCAGGTGGACCAGCTTGATGACACCAAAGTTGGGGTCATCGGCGGAGCGTTCGCTCAAGTAGATTACGGCCTCAATCAGCTTGTCCTTGCGGAGTTCAAATTGGTTTTCCGTTTCCATGTCGGATGCTCCTTGCTCATGCGCGCACCGTTGCGCCGACTTCCCGTTCCAACGCGCGGGTCAGGCCGTTGACCGCCCGGTTCACGTCCTCGGCGGTCAGCGTGCGGTCGGCGGCCCGGAAGTGGATGCGGAAGGCCAGTGAGCGGGTTCCCTCCGGCACGTTCTCTCCCACATACACATCGAACAGCTCGGCGCGTTCCACCAGGCGCACCCGCTCGATAAGTCGCTGCACCTGGGCCGACGGCACATCCGCCGGCGTCACCAGGGCCAGATCGCGGTTGGCGGCCGGGAACCGGGAAAGGGACTGGAAACGGTTTTCGGACGCGGAGTCGCCGGAGACGGCGGCCAGCATATCGGCCAGGCGCAGTTCAAAATAGATCACCGGGTCGCCGGCCAGGTCAAAAGCTTCGCAAACGCCGGGATGGAGCTCGCCCACCACGCCGATGCCGGCGCCACTACCGGAGCCAATGGCAACGCGGGCGCATCGCCCGGGATGAAACAAGGGCCGGTCGTCCGCCTCAAAGGCGACGGTGACGCCCATGCGGCCCAGAGCCGCGGCCAATGTTCCAGACAGGTCGTAAAAGTCTAGCGGCTCGGAGGCGTTCAGCCAGTTGGCGTCGTAGCGCGGCCCTGACATCACGCCGGCGGCGAGTTCAACTTCCTGGGGCAGGCCGGCGCTCTGGGGAATGAAGGCCCGTCCCAGCTCGAACAGGCGGAAACCACCGTCATTGTGCCCCCGGTTGTAGGCCAATGTGCTCAATACACTGGCGGCCAGGGTGGGACGCAACACGTCCTGCTCGGTGGACATGGGGTTGGCGACGCGGAGCAGGGCCCCACCGTTCTCGTCAGCGCCATCCGGCCCCGGGCCCAGGCGGGCCAAATCGTCCGGGCTGACCAACGGGTAGCTGATGGTTTCCTGCATCCCGGCGGAGGCCAGGGCGTCGCGCAGGGCGTCCTTCAGGGTAGTCATGGGGTTGGGCTGATGGTAAGGGATGGCCGAGGACAGCATGGTGGTAGGCACTTCGTCGTAACCGATGATGCGGACCACTTCTTCGATGAGGTCCTCTTCGATGGCGATGTCGCTGCGCCAGTAGGGCGGGTCAGCTTCCAGGCGATCCGGCCCGGCGCGGCGGGTGACGATGCCCAGACTGCCCAGCACCGTCTCGGCGCGGACGATGTCGAGGTCCATCCCCAGCAGCTGGCGCAAGCGTCCCACGGTCAGCGGCACCGGCGCAACCGGCGCGTCGCCTTCGGGGAATACGTCGATGATGCCGGCGGCAGCCGCACCGCCGGCGGTTTCGAGGATGAGCCGGGTGGCACGTCGCAAGGCGATGGGGGCGAGTTCGGGGCGCAAGCCCTTCTCGAAGCGCAGGCTGGCCTCGGTGCGCAGGTTCAAGTCGGTGGAGGTACGGCGGTTGTTCAGCGGATGGAAGGTGGCGGATTCCAGGAGCATATTGGTGGTGGCCGGCGTTATCTCGCTGTTGGCGCCGCCCATGACGCCGCCGATGCCGATGGCCTGGGCCGGGTCGGCGATGAGCAGATTGTCGCCGGTCAGCGTGCGCTCCAAGCCGTCCAGGGTGGTGAACTTCTCCCCGTCGGCGGCGCGGCGGACGATTACGTGGCGGTCGGTGACGGTATCCAGATCGAAGGCGTGGAGCGGCTGGTTGAACTCCAGCATCACGTAGTTGGTGACGTCCACCACGTTGTTGATGGGACGCAGGCCGGCGCGAATGAGGCGGTCCTGCATCCATTGGGGTGACGGGCCGATGGTGATGCCGGTGATCACCGAGGCGGTGTAGCGGTGGCACAGGTCCGGGTCGGCAATGGTGACCCGTGCCAGCGTGGCCACGGGCGGACCGGCTTCAGCATAAGACACGTCGGGCACGCGCACGGACTGGCCGGTGAGGGCGCCGATTTCCCGGGCCACGCCGAGAATGGACTGGCAGTCGCCCCGGTTGGGCGTGAGCTCCAGTTCCAGGAAGGTGTCGCCCAGCACCTCATCCAGCGGCGCGCCGACCACCGCGTCGTCGGGAAGCACTATGATACCCTCGTGCTCGTCGCTGATTTCCAGCTCGGCCTCGGAGCAGATCATGCCCTCGGACACCACGCCCCGAATGCGAGCCGGTTTGAGTTCCTCACGGCGGCCGGTGTGCATATTCAGCAGGGTAACGCCGGGGCGGGCGAAACAGATCTTCTGGCCGGCGGCCACGTTGGGCGCGCCGCAGACCACTTCTATCGGTGGCCCGTCGCCAGGGTCCACTTCGCACAGCGTCAGGGTGTCCGCGTTGGGGTGGGAGCGAGTGGCGCGGACGTAGCCGACGACGCAGCCGTCCCAACCGCCGCGGGTGATTACGTCGCCAACCTCGACGCCGCCCATGGTGAGGCGGTGGGCCAGCTCGTCAGGGGGCAGGGTGATGTCAACGTACTGGGAGAGCCAGGAGAAGGGGATTAGCATTTCAGATCTGAGCCTTGAACATGGGGTCTCTGAGTTCTTTGGGAAGCCATGGATAATTGGATCCCAATGGCGGCAGTATCGTGTTGTGCGCCCAAACCTTACTGCCTTGGACATCCGTGTTGTGCCAATCCGTCCACACGCCGGGTTCGACCGGCCTGTTGCGGTAACCTTGCCCGGTTTCGTCGATGAACACACCAATACCAATGGCTTCCGGATAGGACGGCAGCGTGGTTCTGCTCAACAACGCGGTGTAGTCATGCACGATGTCCCTCTGAAACTTCCCCCGTTTAATTTCTGCGCAGATTAGGGGTCGGTCAGATTTATCGAGTATCGCCAAGTCCAACAAGGACGCTCCATCATCGGCGCCGGCCGGTGTTTCCTGCGATACCCGCAAGTCGAGGTTGGTTGCATCAATCATCCACTTCAAGCGGCGATACATACCAACTTCGGGATGCCTTGCCGAGTTGCGCAGGTAATCATTATACTGCCAACTCAAACCGGCTAGCGCAGCACAGAAAAGACCGAATGCCAACACCGGCTCCTCTGGATAGCCAGCGCGTTGAGATTCAGACCAGAGGATTTCCAATCCAATGACCCGATGGTCAGGACTAGCATCAACTATAAAGCCATCAGCGATCTCTTCGCTGGCTTCATATGGGAGGTCCGCCAGTTTGATCCAAGCGCCCTCATCATCCCATCGCACTCTTGGTGTGCTTTTCATGTCGGTGGACACCTGAATCTTTTATCGGGAGTTACGGTGATGACGAAGTTGCGCTGCACAATGCGTACCACCACTCTGAGCGCCACGCTGTGGCCTGGCACACACCGCAAATAACGAATGCGGTCAGGCAAATCGTCCGCTTCAATCCTGTCAGGGTCGGCTAGACACAGCTCGATCTGGTTTTCCGTAACTTCGCGCTCCGCCATTCGCTCCCGCGCATGCGAACTGTACTCAATCATACCACCGTCCGCGCGTTAGAACTGCCGCAGAAACCTCACGTCGTTGCGGTAGAAGTGGCGGATGTCGTCGATGCCGTACTTGAGCATTCCGATGCGTTCCGGGCCCATGCCGAAGGCGAAGCCGGTGTAGCGTTGCGGGTCGTAGCCCACGCCTTCCAGCACGCGGGGGTGGACCATGCCGGCGCCCATGATCTCGATCCAGTCTTCATCGCGGTTGATGGGGCGGCGGCCAGTTTCCGGATCAACGAAGTTGGAGATAGACATATCCACGCCCGGCTCGACGAAGGGGAAGTAGTCGCAGCGAAAGCGGATCTGGCGGTCTTCGCCGAAGACGCGACGGGCGAATTCGTACAGGGTGCCTTTCAGGTCGGCGAAGGTGATGCCCTCGGCCACGGCCAAGCCCTCAATCTGGTAGAAGTGCCACTCGTGGGTGGCGTCGGTGGCCTCGTAGCGGTAGCACTTGCCGGGGACGACTACACGCACCGGCGGGTCCTGGGCTTCCATCACTCGCGCCTGCATGGGCGAGGTGTGGGTTCGCAGCAGCATGGGCTGTTGGCCTGCCTCGTTGACGTAGTCCACCCACAGAGAGTTCCACATATCCCGCGCCGGATGACCGGCGGGGATGTTCAGCATCTCAAAGTTGTAGTGGTCCAGCTCCACCTCCGGGCCTTCGACCACGCTGAAACCCATGGCGATGAACGCGCTGCAAATCTCCCGCACAATCTGAGTAGTTGGGTGAAGCCTTCCGGTGACCACCGGGCGACCCGGCAAGGTGACGTCCAGGGCGTCGCGGGAGGCCAAAACCGCCTGGGCGATTTCTCGCGTCCTGCGGGCCAGGGCTTCCTCCAGCGTGTTCTTGGCCTGGTTGGCCCGCGAGCCGACGGCCCGGCGCTCATCAGGTTCTAGCGTGGAGATTGAACGGAGCAGCGTAGTTAGCTCTCCGCGCCGGCCCAGATAGGCGACACGCCATTGCTCCACATTTTCGGCGTTGGCAATGGCCTCAAGCTCGCTCAGCGCGTTGCCGGTGAGCGCGTCAATCGATTCTACCGATGGGATTTGCGGCATGAGTCAGGACACCAAAAGGGTTGGGAATATTAGAGACAGAAAATTATAGGCGGCGGTGAATCGGAGGGTCAAGAAACCGACACGCCCAACCGTTCCGCCAACCAGGCCCCGCGCGCCTGGGCATGAACGTGTCCGCCGCCCTCCGCGGCGCCGTCGTACACTCGCAGGTCGCAGTTGGGCAATGCGGCGGCCAGTTCTTCGCCAAAGGCCAGCGGGCAAAGGCTCCGGTCGAACCGGCCCACGCTCATCAGCACCGGAGCGGACACGGCCGGCGCGCTGTGCAGCGGGTTGATCACCGACAGCAGTTCCGCCACCGCATCCCGGCGTTCCGGGCGCATTCGGAGGTAGTCGCCCAACTCGGCCAGCGGGTAGCCCAGGCCGGGTTCCAGGGCCGCCGGATGGCCCAGGGCCAACGGCGTGTCCGCGGCAACGGCGGATACGCCGGCACGGCGCGCCGCCACCGACAGGGCCAGGCTGGCGCCCAGACCCGCGCCGGTCAAGGCCAATGGGCCGATTTCCGCCGCATCCTGCGCGGCCAAAGCATCCAAGGCCCGCAGGGCGTCGGCGTATGCGTCCAGCAGCAGGTAAGAATCGGCGCTTTCGATACCGTCCGTAAGCAGGCCGGGATAGCTGGCCCGCGCCAGGCCGTCGCTGTTGCGCTGGCCCCGGTGAGTGGCGTTCATCACGATGGCCCGGTGGCGCAATGGCGTGTAGATGATGTCGTGGACGCTGGCGTAGTCGGGCATCCGCACCAGGGCGGGAAAGGGGCCGTCGCCGTGGGGAACGGAGAGCCAGGCGAACAGCCGGTGGCCGCCGGTGGTGTCGTAGCGCATCCGGTACACGTCCCACTCCGGCTGGGAGTAGAACGAGTCGCGTTCCAACGCGACGTTGGGGGCGGTTTCGGCCAGGCCGGCCTCAATCCGTTCCCAAAAAGCGGTGTTGTGCGTCGATGGGCTGACCATCAGATATTACCTTTATGCGGCGACGCTGATGCGCTGTTGCAGCCAGGCCGCTTCCCAGGCGGGATACTCGTGGGCGTTGCCGTGGCCGGATTCCGGGAACAGGCGCAGTTCCTTCTCACCGCCCAGCAGCCGGTAGGCGGCGTAGCCGGTTTCCGGCGGGCAAACCTCGTCTTCCATAGCGATGCCCACCGCCATGGGACACTTGATGCGCGGCGCGAAGTTCACGGCGTCGAAGTAGCGCAGGGTATCCAGCATCCGGTCAACCCGGTCGGGATAGGCGCGAGCGTAGCAGGAGAGTTCGTCGTAGGGGTAGCTGCGGAGCATCCGCATGGATTCGGGATAGCAGCACAGGAAGGGGTAGCCGGAAACGCCGGCCTTGATCTCGGAGCGCAAGCCCGTTGTTATCAGGGTAAGGCCGCCGCCCTGGCTGCTGCCGCAGCAGTAAATCCGCTCCGGGTCAATTTCAGGGCGGGACAGCAGGAAGTCCACGCCGCGCACGCAATCGGAGATAACGCCTTTGTAACTGTAGGTATCCCGATGCTCTACCCCGTAGGTAAGCAGGCCGGGATAGCCGGGGTTGAACCCGGCGCTGCTGGGCAGCTTGCCGCGCACGGCCACCGACAGGACGGCCACACCCTTGCCGCCCCAATCGCGGCGCAAGGCCGGCTCCGACTTGTAGCCGGGCAGGTGCAGGATGGCCGGAAAGGGGCCGTCGCCGCCGGCCGGCACGCTGTACCACGCGAAGATTTCCAGCTCGTCCAGGCTGCGGTAGCCGGCTTGATACACCTGCACGGCGCCGGTACTGCGCAGCGGGTCGGCGGTGGCGGTGGCATCCAGCGGGATTGCGGCCAGGTCGGCGAGCGCGCCGTCCCAGAACGCATCGAAGTCGTCGGGGCGGGTGACTTGGGTAACGAAGGACAGCAGGTCGGATTGGGTTGCCATGGGGCGGCTCCTGTGGTGGATCGGCGCCGCCATTATACCCGGTATGTTTTCCGGGAATCACGGTTTGGGCCGCTCAAGTGGGATGGTCAGAAGCAGGATTTACCGGATTTATAGGATGTACCGGATTGGGCGCGACGCTGCCGTCGGACGAGCTCAATCCTGGTAATCCGTCAAATCCGGCGAATCCTGCTTCTGACGATTTACGAAAGCGGGGCCGCCCGCCGTCTATTCAGGGCTTGTGCAAAGTCCCTTGTCATACGCTCATGGTGAGCCTGTCGAACCATTTGTCGATTGCAATGAGCATCCTTCGACAAGCTCAGGATGAGCGGGAAAGGGTTACGTGGTGACTTTGCACAAGCCCTGCCGTCTATTGGTAAATCTGGCAGTGCCAGTGCTGGCCGTACCAGTTGCCGCTATTGGGCCAGCCGTGGCTGTGCCACATCCGGTCGGACGCGCAATCTCCTTCGCCCAGGACGCCCAGGCGCGGATACTGCCGCTTGTGGGTGTGGTTGTTGGGGTCCTTGCCGTCCAGGATCGTGTCTTGCACGTCCACGGTGGTGATGTTTTCCCGCCGGATGCGGTCGCCGTTGTCGCAGCCGGCAGCGTCGAAGATCTCGACGATATACGTAATCGGCGCGCGCAGGTTGGTGATGGTGTGGCTGCCGGCGGCCACCCGCTTGCAGCTGGACCAGTCGCCCACGTGGTTGCGGTACTCGTACCACCAGGGGCCGCTGGCCATCTTCAGCGTGATCCACGCCATCTTGCCGTCGGCCACCGTCGGCCCGACTTCGTAGCCCTGCCACTCCAGCGGCGGCGGCCCCACCTGGGCCGATTCCGTCCAGTCGCCGTTGCCGGCGCCGGACACGCCGCGCACGCGGAACTGGTAAGTCTCCACCCCGCCGGCGTCGGTCTGCGTGTACGTCAGCCCGGTCTGCTTGCTCGCCCCCGTGCTCCAACTGCCGCTGTTCTTGCGGTACTGCACGTCGTACCCGGTGGCCCGGTTCGACGCCGACCAACTCACGTCGATGGTGGTTTTGTCCGCCGTGTTGCGCGTCGCCGTGAGGTTGGTTACCGGGCCGGCCGGCAGGCCGCGCACCGTGCCGGAGGTCGTCCAGCTGCCCTCCAGCTTTTCGTTGGTGCTGGTGAGTGTCCGGAACGCCCGCACCCGGTACTGGTAGCTGCTGCCGCCGGCCACGGTGAACGTGTGCGTCACGGTCGGATGGGTCACGGTCGTCCCGGTATTCCAGGTGTTGCCGCCGTCCTGCTTGTACTCCACGTCGTACCCGGTAGGCGTGTCGCCGCTGCTGGGCGCCGTCCAGGTGACGGTAATCTTGGTTTCGTCGGTGTCGCTGCGCGTCGCCGTCAGGCCGGTGACCCGGTTGGGCGCGGACACCTTCGGCACCGTGCTGGACGTTCTCCAACTGCCCGCGAGATTTTCGACCGTGTTGTTGGTGTGGGTGAGCGTCTTGACCCCGCGGACACGGAACTGGTAAGTGCTGTTGCCGGATGCGCCGGTCAACTCGGCAGTGGTTCCGGTGACCGTCAAGTCGGTGGTCTGCCAGTCGCCGCTACCGTTGACCCGGTACGCCACATCGTAGCCGGAGGGAGTGGTGCCTCCGCTGGGCGCCGTCCAGGTGACGTCGATCTTGGTTTCGTCGGTGGCGGTGCGGGCCGCGGTCAGGCCGGACACTGCGCCGGGATTCGGAACCTTCGACACCGTGCCGGTGGTGCGCCAGCTGCCGGGTACGTCGTCGCTGCCGGATTCAATGACCGTGCGCACGCGGAACTGGTAGCTGCTGGCGCCTTTGGCGTTGCCATGCGTGTACGTCAGTCCGGCCTGCTTGGTTGCCGCGGTTTGCCAGTCGCCGTTGTTTTCCCGGTACTGCACGTCGTAGCCGTCGGGCGTGGCGCCGACGCTGGGGGCATCCCAGCTGACGATGATGTTGGTCAGGTTGTTGGGGGTGCGGCGGGCCTGTAGGTTGCCCACCTGGTCGGGGGCGGCTACCGTGCCTACGGTGGCGGTGCTCCAGCCGCTTTCGTAGCTGTCGTCGCCCACCACGTTGACGGCGCGCACCTGGATGCGGTAGCTGGTGCCGCCGCCGGCCCCGGTGATGGTGTAGGCCAACCCCGCCTGCTTGGTGGCCGCGGCGGTCCAGTCGCCGTAGTTGCCGGTGTTGCCGAGGCGGGTCTGATACTGTACGTCGTAGCGGGTGGCGGCGGTGGCGTTGCTCGGCGCCGTCCAGGTGACGGCGATGATGTTTTCGTTGTCGGCAGTGCGGGCCGCCTTCAGGCCGCTCACCGAGTAGGGCGCGTGGGGCGACCGGGCCTTCAGCGTCGCCGTTATGGAGGTGGCGTAGATGTCGGCCAGCCGCTTGTTGGGGTACAGCGCCTCCACCTGGTAGTAGTAGGTTTCGTTCTCCTTCAGAACGTCGGCGGCGTCGGTGTAGGTGAGGGTGTCTTGGTCAACCCGCTTGATCTGCCGGTAGCTGCCCAATTTGCCGTCGGCGGAGCGGAAGATGCGGTACTCCACCGCGGCGGTTGCCGCCGGCCAGTTCAGCATCACGGTGGGACGGCCGACGCCCGGGGCGGCCGACCACCCGGACAGGCCGGCCCCGCCGCCCCGCGCCGTCAGCGTGGCCGTGTTGTTGCCCGGCCGGTGGTCCAGCACCGTGCCGGCGTACCACTTGTTGCCGGTGGTGGCTTCGCAGGCCGTTTGATTGGCCGGCTTGGGGGTTACGTCAAGGAGGCGAAGGTGGTCGGTGTCGATGCAGACCGTGTAGGGATTGGCCGCCGTCCACGTGGCGCCGGTGACCGCCTTGCAGTCCGCTTCCCGGATGACGTGGGTCAAGGTGGTGGAGGACACGCTGCAAGAGCCGTTGCCGTTGCTGACGGTGGCCGTGGCGGTGGCGCCGGACGACACGCCGGTGACGATGAGGGACACTACCCCGCCCTGGGGCCGGCCCGCCACCCGTGAAAAGTCGGACTGGAGCAACTCGCCGGCGTCCCAAATCCAGTAAGGGCCGTGGGCCACGCCGGCGGTGGTTCCGGCGGCGTGAAAGGTTCCCAGGTTGGCGGGCACGGTGGCGACGCCGGTGGCGTCGGCCGGCAGCTGCACCGCCACTTTGGCCGCCACTGACGGGTCGGGGCCGTGGTTGGACAAGTCCAGCGTGTAGGCGGTTTGGCCCGACGCCAGGGCCGGGACGTCGTCGCCGTCCGCCACCGACAGCTCCGCCGCCGGGCCGACGTGGAAGGTGTAGCGGGCTGTGTCGCTGTACGCGGTTGCATTGGCGTCCTGGTATTTGGTCTCGTTCGTAAAATCCACTTTATAGGTCCCTAACTTGCCGAACTCATACGTGTATAGAAATGATGTTCCACACAATTTGTCATCTGGATATTCCAACTCTCTTCCGAGATTATTGCCGCCGTCCACGTCCACGTAACCGAAGCTATGGTTTTCGACGGAGGATATATCCCAGAGTGTCATCGACCCCGGAGTATGGTCGATGGTATTGCCCTGGCCGTCGGTTATGTTAGCGATGGCAAGTTTCCATCCCTTGTATTCAGGGTCGTCATCGGGCGAATTGTTGGGGTCCTTATCCGCGAGACATTCAGAAGTATTATAGCCGGCCACGCCGGGTTCGATGCCGGGGTGGTTTGCGCCGGTAGATGCCTGATCGCTGCCGCTCCACCAGAATATGCCGCTCTCGCCGGTGACCGTGTTCCGGCCGGCCGGGTCAGGGATCTGCACCACCACGTCTTCGGGTTGGAAATACTGGTAAGGCATCCCCGCGTTGACGGCTGCGTCGTTGCCCGCAACCACCAGCTCCACTCGATTGGGGGTAGCTGGGTCAGTAGCCTCGCAGGGATAGTCGGTCCTGCTGGCGCAACCTACTAGATTGAGCAGGTCGGCCGGCCCGTCGGTGAGCAAAACCGGCAACTCATCCGTTGGCGGCTTGCCCAGGCACACCGTCTTGGTGTTGTCCGCCGGGTCGTCGTAGTTCTCACCGGGAGTGTTGGGGTTGGCGTACTTGGGCGTGGCCGTTATCGTCGCCGTCAGGCACTGCCCGTCCGCCGATACCCCCGACTTCAACTTCAGCGGCAGCGTGAGGCTGATTTCAGGCCTCGCTGCAATTGACGTTACGCCTTCGTTGCCGATGTAGAATTCGCCAACGCCCGTCGTCGCGTTGTAGTGTTGCCACACCGCCAGCGGTAAAGTGCGCGGGGATTGCGGGGTCGGCTTGATGACGGGCGCCTTATTGCTCGGTGGTGTTCCTTCGGTTTGGAACTCCAGCCCCGACGTGTGCTGTACTTTCACGGATGCAGAGACGCTATCCTGGCTATCCCCCACCACCTTGAAGTTCACGTTGCCGCCCGGCGCCGGGTATCGGTTATCTACGGACAATTCGCCAATTTTATAGACACCAGCAAACGCTCTTACATAAGTGCCACCCTTGCGAGACCAGAACTCTCGCGTAGTTCTACAGAGCGCGGTGTCAGCGCCGGGAACGCGCTGCTCCATGGTGACAGTGTTCCTCGAAATACTCTGACGTACTGGGGCGAGAGAGCTGCCGGGCCCGATGCGGGCTCGATACGACGTGCCCGGCGGCACGGCGGGCAGCAGCCAGTGGACTATGTAGTCGGGAGCGTCGCTAACCCATGCAGTACCATAACCGGCAATGAATTGAGTAGCAGCAGCGCGTGTCCACTGGGAAGTCTGGTCGTCGTCAGCTGCAGCATCTCTCTTGAATTTAACCATCACGTTGGCAATGGTTTCTTCGTCGTTGCGATTGGCTACTGTGAAATGCATATCGTTGTTATCTACATACATATCCAGATACAAGTTGTGACATTCTTCCAGGGAGGCGGAACCTTGAGCGGAGGCGGTTTGGCCGGCGGCGGGTAAAAGGGCCAAGGCGGCCGCCGCGCCCAGGGCGGCCAAGGCCAGGAGGACGACGAAGACAAGGGGACGGCGGGACGTGACGCGGCGGCGGGCAGGCATGGTTGTTGGAACCTCTCTGGATTCCCGCTTTCGCGGGAATGACGGGGTGGGTGGGGGAATGACGGCGCAGGTGGGGGCGAAGCGTCAGAAGCAGGATTTTCAGGATTTGAAGGATTATCAGGATTGGAGCTGTTCAGTGACGGCTACCATTCCAATCTTGACCATCCCATCAATCCGGTAAATCCTGCTTCTGACATTGGATTGCGGTTGGCTTGGAGCCGCCGGCGCTACTGCGGCGTCGTCCAGGTGACGTTCACCCAGTTGGACCTGACTTGCACCGAATTTCCGTACTGCACCGTCAACTGGTACATCTTCTCCCCGGCGGACGTTTCCGTCGCGTACGACAAGGGGAGTCCGACGTTGATGTCGTCGGCGGCGTAGCTGGTGGTACAGTTTTGGCCATCGCCATCGCACGTCTCCAGGGAGTACGCCGTAATGTTCTTTACTGCCACCGGCGGGGTTCCCAACGTCGCGTTCAGCAATATCTGGCTGCCCGTCGTCGGATCGTCGGGGACGGCGGCCAGGTGAACCGACAGGGTTTCCGCAGCCACGTCGGTGACGCTGATACGCAGCGGGAGGCTGGCGTCAACGGCGGTGTCCGTGTTGCCGCTGGCGTCCTTGCCGTCGCTGACGTTGAGGGTCAGGTCGTAGGATGCGGCGTCTTCGTAGTTGACGTGGGCGCCGGTCGCCACCTTGACCTGGGCGCCGCCGGCGACGGTGTCCGCGTCGAACAGGTTGGCGCCGGTTCCGGTGATGGTGTACTTCAGCGTGTCGCCGGAGTTGGGGTCGCCGGCGGTGATGACCGGGCCCAGGTTGGTTCCGCCGGCTGAGTTCTCGGCAATGGAGCGGGCCACGTAGAAGGCCGGGGGCTTGTTCGCCTCAACCGCCGGCGTCACCGTCGCCGTGGCCTTGTTGTCCGCCGTTCGGGGGTCCAGCTCCCGGACCGTGGACGAGCCGATGGTCTCGGTGGCGTAGATTTCCGCCTCCGTCTCCAGGGCCTGGCCCCGGGTGCCGGCGTCCACGGTGGCCTTGACCACCAGGGAAGCGGTGGCGTAGGTGGTGGTCTGGTTTTCGCCCGTGCCGGTGGTGGTGGGCGCAGCCATGTTGCCGACGGTCCAGACGCCGGCGGCGCTGTCGTAGGTCCCGGAGTTGGCGCCGGGGGTGGCCGACACGTAGGTGAGGCCGGTGGGCAGGGTGACGTCCACCTTGGTGGCGGTGGCCGCGTCCGGCCCCTGGTTGGTGGCGGTGATGGTGTAGGTCACCGTGTCGCCCGGGGCCGGCGCGCTGTCGTCCACGGTGGCGGTCACCGACAGGTCGGCCATCAGCCCCACGTGGAAGGTGTAGGAACGCACCACGCTGCTGACCGTGTCGGGAAGGGTGGAGCCGGGGTACAGGGCGCCCTCGGGGTGGCCCTTGGCGTGAACCTGGAACACGTAGGTGCCGGGCCTGGTGAAGCCCCAGTGCCGGTGCTCGTAGGTTCCGGGCGTAATCTGCAACGCACTTTCGTTGGCGTCCAGGGTGCTCCAGGTGACCTGCTTCCGGTCATTTGTGCCGTCGTCGTCGCTGTCCAGGTCGTCGTGGGGATAGAAGGCGAAGGCCAGGCCCCGGTCGCCCACGGCAATGCCCGGCTCCCGGATGGACTCGAACTCGTACTGAATCGGGCCCTTGGTCGTACTGCCGGGTTGCAGCAGCCAGTGGTCCTGGTGGAGCAGGCCGGCTGAGAAGCCGATACACAGGTTGGTGTCGTCCTCCGTATGTCCGGACCAGGTGGGGTCGCAGTAGGGCAGCACCCAGAAGTTGTCGGTGCCCGGAATGGCCGTGTCCGGAGTCTCATCGTTGTCGGTATCGACGTACAGGAAGGGGTACTTCGCCTTCCACGTTGTGTCGTCGGAGGGCCGCGTCTGCTTGTTCCCTTCCAGCACGTGGATGATGGTGGTGTCCAGGTTGATGTTGGAAGCGGTGCGGGTGTTGCCGGTCACTACCTTCTTGGTAGTATCAGGCTGGCCACGTCCGCCCGGTACCGTCTCTTCCGTCACATGGTGTTCCACGGCGGGCGGGCAGGGGTTGGTGGCGAGGTTTTCCTCGGCGGTGCTCCAATAGACGTCGAAGATGCCGTACTCGCCGGCGGAGACGACGCTGGCGGTGTTGGCCGCGGTGGGGCAGCCTTCCGGCGTCGGATGGGGCGTGGGGGTTGGCGTGGGAGTAGGCGTTGGTGTTGGGGTCGCTGTAGCCTGGGCGCTGACGCTGGCCGGTTCGGGCGCGGCGGTAACGCCGTCGGGGGGCGGGGCGTTGCTGGCGGTGGCGGGGCCGGGGCTGCTGCCGGCGTAGAACAGCAGGCCGATGACCAAAGCGACGGCGAGCGTTCCCAGGCCGAGGGCCAGGGCGCGCCGCAACGGTGGGTTCGCGCGGAGGGACATTGCCATGGATATGCTCCTTGTCGCCGCCGGGCAGGTTGGAATTTTGGTGAAATCCCGGCCGGCGAACATTGGTAAAAAACCGAAGCCGTCCCAGGCCGTCCCTCCATAGCCCGTGACGAATACGGCGCGGGCCTCGTCCCAGGCCGTCCCTCCATAGCCTGAACGATACGCGGTCAACCGGCGCCAAGCGCCGGCGGCGCAACGCGCCAACCGCAAAGCCCATTGAGATATTGTATCAATGTTAAGGCGTAGCGCAACGGCAAGGAAACTAGCACGGTATTATCATCATGTCAAGGGTTCAACAACCAAACCCAGGACGATTGCAAAGTCGGCGGAACCTCCTGATCCGCTCATCCTGAGCTTGTCGAAGGATGGCTTGACCAGAGTAGCGCGTGGTTCGACAGGCTCACCATGAGCGGAGGTACAAGGACTTTGCAATCGTCCTGCAACCAAACCAGGGCTTGTGCAAAGTCCCTTGTCATACGCTCATGGTGAGCCTATCGAACCATTTGTCGATTGCAATGAGCATCCTTCGACAAGCTCAGGATGAGCGGGAAAGGGTTACGTGGTGACTTTGCACAAGCCCTGTAACCAAACCACCTGAAACGGAACGCTACCCCTTTTGGCTTCAGCCAACCCCGTCGCCGGCCCGGTGCTATAATGCGCCCACCTGCCGCCGGCCGCTGGCATCGGGGGCGTTTCAGGAGCGATTGATTATGAAAGCTGGGTTTATTGGCGTGGGCAATATGGGCAACCCCATGGCCGCCAATATGATTAAAGCGGGGCACCAACTCACGGTGCATGACCTGCGCCGGGAGTCGGCCACCAACCTGCTGGAGATGGGCGCGGAGTGGGCCGACACGCCGGCCGGGTGCGTGGCCGGCAAGGACGCGATTTTTACCTCCCTGCCCGTGCCCCGGGACGTGGAGGCGGTGGTGATGGGCGAGAACGGGATCATGTCCGCCGCCGGTTCGGGAGACGTGTACGTTGACCTGTCCACCAACTCGCCCACGGTGATCCGGCGCATCCACGACGAATGCGCCGCCCGGGGCGTGACCGTGCTGGACGCTCCGGTGAGCGGCGGAGTATATGGCGCGGCGGCCGGCACCCTGGCCGTCATGGTGGGCGGCGACCGCGACACCTACGATACGGTCAAGCCCATGCTGGACGCCATCGGCGCCCACGTGGTCTATTGCGGCGAAATCGGCAACGGCATGGTGACCAAGATCTGCAACAACCTGCTGTCCATGGGCATCGGCGTGCTGATGGCCGAATCGCTGACCCTGGGCGTCAAGGCCGGCGTATCGCTGGAGACGCTGGCCGACGTCATCGCCAACAGCAGCGGCGGCAACCGCCGGCTCGTCGAGAAGTTCCCCCGCTACCTGTTCGCCAACAACTTCGAGCCGGGGTTCGCCACCGCCCTGGCGGCCAAGGACGTGCGCCTGGCCACGGATTTGGGACGGGAGTACGGCATCCCCATGGAACTGTCCAACCTGGTGGACCAGCGCCACGTGGAGGCCCTGCTCCGCGGCTGGGGGCCGGAGGACTCCGACGCCGTGGCGAAGTTGCAGGAAGAGAAGTCAGGAGTGCAGCTGCGGTTTGAGGGGATGGGGGGGTAGCCCGTCGGCCAAATCGCCCGACGCAAGCCGGCACGATGAGGTAATCGAATTGTTCCGCTCGGCGTATCCTACCGGGGGCAAGCCCACGTACACTACCCGCTACGTGTACGCCGACACCACGCTGTCCACCCACGGCGGCAGCGCCGGCGACGTGCGCATCACCGGCGAGGAACGGACCCGGTTGCAGCAGATGGCCGACTTTCTGGAACGCTGCTGCAACGACCTGGACGCCGCCGGATACGAGGTCATATCCATCGCGCCAATCGTCAGCGGGCGAACCGCTTACATGGATACCAACAGCGCACGGGACTACCCCGGCCATGGTTACAGCGTAACCGACGGCCTGCTGGTTACCGGACGGTTGAAAAAGCAATTGGAGCAATCATGACCCAAACATCCCCCATGGAACCTTTTGACGATCCTATTGCCGACTATCGCCAGCAGGCCCGCGTGTTTCTGGTTAAAAGCCGGCAATACCTCGCCGATGACGACCTGCATCAGGCGTCCGAAAAGGGCTGGGGCGCGGCGGCTTGGATGGCCAAGGCCGTCGCCGACGCTCAGGGCTGGGAATATAAAAGACACGCCCAGTTTAACACCGTTATGTACCAGGCGCAGGACTTATGCGGCGACGCCAGGCTGGACGATTTGAGGGGCAATGCCAACGAACTGCACGGGTATTTTTATACCCGCAAGGTGTTCCTCCGCGCTGACGTTATCAGCCGTGGGTTGGAGCGTATGGCAACCCTCCTCGACATACTGGAACCTCTCACCGAAACCGCATGAACTCTGGATTCCCGCCCCGTATCATGTACGGGGTGACGTTCTTTCGCGGGAATGACATTAGATGCAGACAAGGAGCTTACGATGACCACCAGCGCCGAACGCCATGTTGAAACCGCCGACACCATTGAGGCCATTGAGGAATGTTTCCGCCTCGGCTGGACCGACGGCCTGCCGGTGGTGCCGCCGGCTGATTACAAAGTCCGTGAGATGCTGTCCTTCGCCGGCCTTACCGGCGAGGAGGAGCTGCTCAACCTGGATATGCGCAGCCGGGTTATCACGTCGGAGAACGCTGCCGCCAACGCCGTGATGGCCGGCTGTCAGGCGGAATACTTCCCCGTGCTGGTAACCGCCCTGCGGACGCTGGAAGAAGAGCGCAACTTCGTCAACATGGCGGCCTCGTCCACCAGTTCGCCCAGCATCCTGATGGTGCTCAACGGCCCCATCCGGGAGGCTTTGGGCATCAACAGCCGGGACGGGCTGTTCGGCCCCGGCTTTCGCGCCAACGCCAGCATCGGGCGGGCCGTGCGCCTCTGCTTTATGAACGGCTTTGACGCCTGGCCCGGGCAGCTGGACCGGGGCACCCTGGGCACGCCGGCCAAGTACACCTTCTGCGTCGCGGAGAACGAGGAAACCTCACCCTGGGAGCCGCTGCACGTGAGCCGGGGCTTCGACGCCTCCGACAGCGTGGTCACCGTGGCCGTGGCCTACAACCCGGTCAGCGTGCCCAATAGCTACGGCCACACGGGTCGTCAGATCCTGTACTCCATCTGCGACGCGCTGCGTTCGACGGCCCTGGCCCACCGCTATCCGGCCCAGTGGGTCATCGTCATCGGTCCCGAACACGCCCTCACGCTGCAAGGCGACGGCTGGAGCCGGCGGGACATCCAGGAGTTCCTGATTGAAAACAGCGGACGCTCCCGCGCCGAGCTGGTGCGGCTGGGCTCCAAGCAGGGCCCGGAGCGGCCCGGCGACGAGGAGCTCATCATGCGCTGCGCCAACGACCCCGACGACATCCTCATCATGCACGGCGGCGGCACCGGAGGACGCTACAGCGCCATCATCGACACCACCGGCTACCGCATCCGCACCCGCAAAATCGGCGGCGAGTGATCAGCATGACGACGCGACTGCCGGAAAACCCGTTTCCGGGGATGAACCCGTACCTGGAACGCGCCGAGCTTTGGCACGGCATACATCAATGGGTGATTGCCGAGTTAGCCCGTACTTTGGGTTCGCAACTACGGCCTGACTACTTGGTGCGTATCGAACAACGGGTGTCTGTATCTGAGGAGCCGGATACAAGCGGTCAACGTCCTTCCCGCATACCGGACATCACGGTTTTGGATCCCGGCTGGGCCGCCGAGCGAGTTGTCGCGTTGGAAACGGAACCCCGCCAAACCGAGGATGCGATTACGGTGGAACTGCCGGCGCTGGAGTTAGAAAGAGAGAGTTACCTGGAAATTATCAGGGTCAGCAACCGCGAGGTAGTGGCGGTACTTGAACTGTTGTCGCCTGCCAATAAATCCAACAAGGGGCGACAGGAATATCTGTCCAAACGCGCCGAAGTGCAGTACAGCCTCGCCCATTTGGTGGAAATTGATCTGCTGCGGTCTGGCCCGCCGATGCCGGTCGTCGGGGACGTGCCCGGTGGTGACTATCGGATTCTGGTCAGTAACGCGCGGCTGGCGCCGAATGCGTCTCTGTACATCTTCAGCATACGCCAACCGATACCCAACTTCGTAATGCCGTTGGCTCAAGGCTCCGGGGGTATCGCCATAGACCTGAAACCGATCATCGATGAGGTGTACATCCTCGGCTCCTATGACCGGGACATTGACTACAGGCAGGACCCCGAACCGCCACTTTCCGACGACGACCGCGTCTGGCTTGACCAACTGCTGCGTCAACAGGGCCTGCGCGACGGCGGGGGCGCATGATGACCGCCGCGCTGCCGCAAAACCCTTTTCCGGGGATGAATCCGTACCTGGAACGTGGCAGCGTCTGGCCGGGTGTTCATCTGCTCGTCATCGCGGAGTTGCAGGGTTTTCTGGCCCCACGCCTGCAACCCGACTACGTGGTGACCGTTGGGGAACGGATTTACGTGGTTGCGGAACCGGGCCGGAACGACCGCGGCAACGGCGCCGGCAGTGAGCAAACTCGCATCCCGGATGTTGCGGTGGTAGCCGGCGAGGCAACGTCAGGCGCGGAGAACATTGACCCATATCCAGAGCGTAGTTCCGCCGCAGTTGCCGTACAGTTGCCGGCTACTGAGTTAGTAAGAGAGCGCTATTTGGAAGTGCGTCGGGTTGATGGCCGGCAGCAGGTCGTCGCCATAATTGAAGTGCTGTCGCCTTCCAATAAATCGGGCGATGGCCGCAAGGAATATCTGTCCAAGCGCGCGGAAACGCTATACAGCTCAACCCACCTGGTGGAGATTGACCTCTTGCGCGCCGGGCGTCCCATGCCTCTCGCCGGCAACGCGCCGGCCAGCCACTACCGTATCCTGGTCGCAAACGCCCGACGCACCGAACCCGTCGCCGATTTGTATCCCTTCAACCTACGCCAGCCCATACCCGATTTCGTGATGCCCCTGGCCAAAGGGACGGAAAGCATAGCCGTTAACGTCGGCGTAATTATTGACAGCGTTTATTCTGCCCGGTACTACAATCTGCTCGTTGACTACCGGCAAGACCCGAAGCCGCCTCTGTCCGACGCCGACCGCGTTTGGCTGGACCAACTGCTGCGCGAAAAGGGGCTACGCAACGATGGAGGTGCGGGATGACGACACCGTTGCCGCAAAACCCCTTTCCGGGGATGAACCCGTACCTGGAAGACCCCGGCTTGTGGCCCGACGTCCATCACAGCGTTATGGTCGGGTTGCGCAGCTATCTTTCCCCGCGCTTGAGGCCCGATTACAGGGTCACGATACAGGAGCGTGTGTACGTTATCTCCGATCCCAACTCCAGGGACAGCAGCGACCTTCGGATGCCTGATGTTGCGGTTCTGTCCACCGCCGCGACGCCAAGACGGGAGAGGACGGCCGAAGGGCTGGCCCTCGCCGACCCGGTAGTCGTTCAACTGCCGGAAGTGGAACTGGAAAAGCAGATCTATCTGGAAATAGTTCGTGTGAGCAATCGTGAGGTCATAACCGCCATAGAAATGCTGTCGCCGACCAACAAGTCCGGTTCCGGCCGGCGCGTTTATCAGGCCAAACGCGCCCAGGTACTGTACAGCATGACCCATCTGGTCGAAATCGACCTCTTGCGCGCTGGTCAGCCGATGCCTGTGCTTACTCCAATGCCGCCCAGCCACTACCGGATACTGGTTGCCGATGCCCAACGGACCGAGCGCGTTGCCAACTTATACCCCTTCGGCATACGCCAATCCATACCCAACTTCATAATGCCGCTGGCTAAAGGCGACGAAGGCATTGCCGTCAACCTGAACGAGGTCGTCAACATCGTCTATGCCGATGGCGGATTTGACCTGGATATAGACTACCAAACCGACCCGGAGCCACCCTTGTCCGACCACGACCGCGCCTGGCTGGACCAACTGCTCCGCGAAAAGGGGTTACGCGACACCGCCGTTTGACGGTACAATCACGCTATCTGGTAGAGTTCCCACCGAAACGCCAACGGAGGTTAGATATGACGACCGCCGAATCGAGCCTAAGGCTCGTGAACCCCAAGGGCACCGAGCTGCCTCAAACCCCGTTCCGCATGAACGACCGCTCCGCCGGGCTGGCCGGCAAGCGCCTGGGCCTTATGGAGAACTCCAAGGCCAACGCGGACAAGCTGCTCCATGAGCTGGGAAACATCCTCAACGAGCGACACGGCTTCTCCGAAGTCAAGTACTTCAGCAAGCACCATGCCAGCCTGCCCGCCAAGCAGGACGTAATTGACTCCATCCTGGGCGAGGTTGACTATCTCATCACCGGGGTTGGGGATTGAGGGAGCTGCAGCTCGTGCAGTGTGCACGACGGAATCGACATGGAAAAGCGCGGCGTTCCCACCGCAGCCATCATCACCCACGTGTTCCTCAACACAGCCCAGGCCATGACCCGCATGATGGGCGTGCCCGACTACCGCTACATCGTCGCCCAGCATCCCCTGTCCAGCCTCACCGACGACGAGGTGAAGCAGCGGGCCGCCGAGTTGGCCGATGAGGTTGAGTCCATCCTGACCGGGCAGCCGGTTGTCGCATCGTAAGCAGGGACACGGGCCATCGCCCGCGACAGCGCCACCAACCGCGTAGGGGCGAATAACCATTCGCCCCTACCATATTCAAGGAGCGTCCCTATGTCGTGGATACTCGAAACCGACGCCGCCGTGCCGGCGGTCATCAAGTGTATGTCCATCAACCCGGAGTTGATGGCGGCGGTGCAGAATCTGAACGCCAACGCCACTTTCGGCTCGTCGGCGCTGACCCGGACGCAGGAAGAGGCGATTGCCACGGTGGTGTCGCTGGTGAACCGCTGCCGGTATTGAGCCGTCGCCCACGGAGGGTTCCTCCGTCAACATTCCGGCGACCCCGAGTACGCCAGCCACATCATCCATGACTACAAACAAGCCGACCTGGACCCGCAGACGCGAGCCATCCTGGACTACGCCGTCAAGCTGACCCTGACGCCGGCGGCGATGGCTGAATCGGACGTTGAGCATCTGCGCTCCGTGGGACTTACCGACGAGCAGGTGTTGTCCACCGTCGCCATTACCTGCGTGTTCAATTTTATGAATCGGCTGGCCGATGGCCTCGGCGTGGAGATACCGGAAGGCAGGGAGGCCATTATGAGCGGGTGGCTTTCCGACGCCGCCAAGCAAGCCCAGGATTGGTTGTTGATGCCGGAGCCGGTGGCAGTTCCGTAAATCGTCAGAAGCAGGATTTGAAGGATTTTCAAGATTGGCGTTGTTCGGCATCGGAATCCGTCCAATCCTGGGTATCCTATTAATCCGGTAAATCCTTGTATCTTGGAGAAGCCACGACGCGGCAGACCGTTAATCCTGGGGCTCGCTATGCGAAGCCGTGAAGCAGCAAGGTCGCCGCGCCGTTCACCCTTGGCTAACCCGAACCGTTGTGGGGGGTACGACCCCGTATTGCAAGGCAGGGTAGTCCGGGCCTTGGCGCACCAAAGGTACGGGGAGTGTAAAACATGACCACCGGAGAAACAATCATCGGCATTGACGTGTCCCAAGCTTACCTGGATGGTTGGGCCTTCCCCGCCAACCAGGCCTGGCACGTGGAGTACACTGACGAAGCCCTGGCCCAGTTGGTGGCGGAACTGGTCCCGCTGCAACCGGCCCGGATCATCGTGGAGGCTACCGGCGGACTGGAAAGGACTGTGGTGGCGGAGTTGAGCGGGGCCGGACTGCCCGTAGTGGTGGTCAATCCCCGCCAGGTGCGGGAGTTCGCCCGGGCCACCGGACGGCTGGCCAAGACCGACCGGCTAGACGCCCAGATCCTGGCCGGCTTCGGGGATGCGCTGCGCCCGCCGGTGCGTCCACTGCCCGACGCTGAACAGCGGGAGTTGCAGTCCCTGACGCTCCGGCGCCGGCAACTCATTGCCATGCAGACCCAGGAATGCAACCGGCGGCGGCCCGTGTCGTCGGAACTGGTGCGCGCCCAGATTGACGACCACCTGGCGCTGCTGGGGGAACAAGTGGCCCAACTGGACCGGGACATCGCCGCTTTGTTGCAGCACAACCCGGTCTGGAAAGCCAAGGCCGAATTGCTGCGCTCCATCCCCGGCGTGGGGCCGGTCCTGGTCGCCACCTTGCTCGCCGAGGCGCCCGAATTGGGCCACGCCAGCCACCAGGAAATCGCCGCTTTGGCCGGCGTAGCCCCCTACAACCGCGACAGCGGTCGGTGGCGGGGCAAACGCTCCGTCTGGGGCGGACGCCGACAGTTGCGAGCGGCGCTGTACATGGCTACTTTGGCCGCCACCAGGCATAATCCGGTCATCCGGGCCTGCTACCAGCGACTGCTGGCGGCGGGCAAAGCTCCCAAGGTGGCCTTGACCGCGTGTATGCGCAAGCTGCTCACCTTCTGCAACGCCATCATCAAATCCAACACCCCCTGGCAGGCCCCCATCGCCGCCTAACCACTTGACCAGCAAGACAGTTGCTGCTTCTGACATCAGTTTCTCGGAGGTCGAACATGACACTACTCCCCTCTGGCCGCCCTCGCCTGCAAGACAAGGTCGCCATCGTCACCGGCGCCGGCTCCAGCGGGCCGGGCATGGGAACGGGCAAGGCCGCGTCCATCCTGTTCGCGCGGGAAGGGGCCAAGGTGCTATTGGTGGACCGAAATCCCGCCGCCGCTGAGGAAACCCTGGCCGTCATTCACGAAGAAGGCGGCGAGGGTTCCGTTATGGCGGCCGACGTGACGTCGGCCGCCGATTGCGAAGCCATCGTTGACGCCGCCGTGGCCCGCTACGGCGGGCTGCACATCCTGTTCAACAACGTCGGCATCACCGGGCCGGGCACACCTACTGACGTGGAGGAAAGCGTGTGGGACAACGTGCTGGACGTGAACCTGAAGAGCATGATGCTGACCACCAAGTACGCTGCGCCCAGGATGATTGACGCCGGCGGCGGCAGCATCATCAATATGTCGTCCATTGCCGGCGTGAGGGCCGGCAGCGGACTGGCCAGCATTCCGTATTCGGCTTCCAAGTCCGGAGTGATCGGGATGTCCGAGACGATGGCGGTGCATCTGGGCCGCGACAATATCCGGGTCAACGTGATTGCGCCGGGCCACATCTACACGCCGATGGTGGCCGGCGCAATGGCTGAAGAAACCCGGCAGAACCGGCGCAAGGCCGGGCCGCTGGGCGTCGAGGGCAACGCCTGGGACATTGCCTACGCCGCCCTGTTCCTGGCCAGCGACGAGGCCCGCTGGGTGTCCGGAGTGGTGCTGCCCGTAGATGCCGGCCTGCTGGCCGCCACGCCGCTGGCGATGTATTCCCGCATCCGCGATGAGGATTAATTGTCAGAAGCAGGATTTTCGGGATTTATAGGATGTACAGGATTGGGGCACTTCATCCAGCGACGGCTATAATCCTGATAATCCTTCAAATCCGGTCAATCCTGCTTCTGACGACTCTTCGGCTATGAAACCGGCGGCCGGCGCTGCGCCCAGGGTTGGGCGTCCTCAAAGGCCGCCATGGCCCGCAGGACCCGTCCCTCCGCGCCGGCCGGCCCTACGATGTGCAGGCCCACCGGCAGTCCGGCGGCGGAGAAACCGCACGGCACGCTGGACGCCGTCTGGCCGCTCATGTTGATGGGGAAAGTGAAGGGCAGATAGCCCCACCAGGGTTCCACCGAGCGTCCGGCAATGCTGGTGGGATGCTGGCCGATGGGGAAGGCCGTCACCGCCATGGCCGGCGTCAGCAGCAGATCGTAGGCGCTGAAGAAATCGGCGAACCGCCGCTTGAGGCGGTCAACGTAGGCCAGCGCCCGGGACAGGTCGGCGGCGGTGTGCTTTGACGCCGCATCGAAGGTGTTCTGGACATAGTGGGTTAATTCGTCGCGCCGCTCCGGGTAGAGGTCGGCGTAGGACGTGTAGGAGGCCGTGCCGAACACGGTGGAAAAAGCGGGGAACGGGTCGCCGCCCTCAATCTCCGGCGCCGCCTCTTCGACCACCGCTCCCATCTCCTGGAAGATCTGGGCGGCGGCGCGAGTGATCTGCACCACCTCCGGGTCCACGGCGGCGTAACCCAGATCGTCGCTCCACGCGATGCGCCAGCCGGCGACGCCGCCCTCTAACGCGGCCATGTAGTCGGGCGGGGCGTCGGTCATCGTGTTGGGATCTCGGGAGTCGGGGCCGGCCAATACCTGCAACAGCATGGCGGTGTCCCGAACCGTGCGGCTCATCGGACCGCTCTGGGAGAAGTGGTTCACCGCCGGCCCGCCGTAGCCGCCGTAACGCGGCACCCGACCCTGGGAAGGCTTGATGCCGGTGACGCCGCTGAAGCTGGAGGGAATGCGGATGCTGCCGCCCCCGTCGCTGCCCGTGGCCAGGGTGCAGAGGCCGGCGGCCAACGCCGCCGCCGCGCCGCCGCTGCTGCCGCCCGGCGTGTAGTCCGTGTTCCACGGGTTGCGGCACGGCTCGCTGACCAGGTTTTCCGTAGTGCCTGACTGCCCGAACTCCGGCGTGTTGGTCTTGCCGATAATCACGCCGCCGGCGGCCTTGACCCGCTCCACCACGATCGAATCCATATCAGGCACACGATCTCGGAAGATGGCCGAGCCCATGGTGGTCCTGACGCCTCTGGTCAACTCAAGGTCCTTGACGGAGATGGGGATACCGTGAAGCGGGCCGAGGTCGTCCCCACGTTGGACGGCCGCGTCGGCAGCCATGGCATCTGCCAGAGCTTGATCCGGGCAGAGGGTGAGGTAGGCATTGAGTTGAGGGTTCAGTTCTTCGATCCGCTGGTAGAAAAACTCCGTGAGTTCCACCGCGGAGATTTCGCCATCGGCAATCATGCGCCGGATGTCGGTAGCCGGGGTGAAAGCGAGTTCAGAATCCATGATGCGCTCCTGTGATGGCGTGGGTCGGACGCAAAAAGGGAGCTAGCCTATTCGGGTTCGTCTTCAGCCTCAGCGGCCAGAATTTCCGCCTGTTCCGGCGTGAGCGGCGCGCCGAGTTTAGCCATTTCCCGGCGGATGCGCTCGCGTTCCTCCCGGCGGCCTTCCCGGCGGCCTTCCCGGTGGCCTTCCTCGCGGCGTTTCATGTCTCTTTTTTCAGCCCACGCTTTTACGGTCTCTCTCGCGGCGAAAAACATAGCCATTCCTCCGTATAACGCAATCGACGTGGGGAACAGGAGCAGCGTCGCTACTATGATGGTCCCATCGTCCCGTTCCGTAAGCATTTTCAGATAGCCCAGCAACGGCGCCCTGTCGCACGCCCGGCACTCGGTGATCAGTACCGCAAGCAGCATACTGACGCTGATTGACACGGCCCCGTCGAAAAATCGCCACGTTGGGCGTATGACTTCATTGTCTCGCATTGTACCACCCTTGTTCCCGGACCTTGGTATCCGTCTATAGGCAGACCGAATCGGCGATTATCAACAGGCCGGCGCTAGTGCTCAGTCAAAGCTGGAAAGGCAGGGGGTAGAAGCGATGGAGTTTGGTTCTGGCGTCGTCGGCGCTGAAGCGCCAATTTATAGGAACGCGCGCGGCGTTGCGCTGGGTTTCGTAGGCTGTGATGGCGCGTTGCAGGGCATCGGCGTCGGGGTTTCGCCCCTTGAGGCAGGCCCGGCTCAAGGCGCTGAATTCAATCTCCGCCATATTCAGCCAACTGGCGTGTTTGGGGGTGTGGTGAAACTCCAGGCGTTTGGCGATGCGGCGGGCCTCGGCCGGCGGGAAGGTCTCGTACCGGGACGCCAGGCGGTGGGTGTTGAGATTGTCCAGGACCACGCGGACCACCGGAGCGTGGGGATAGGCGGTGTCCACCAGCCACCGCATCTGGTGGGCGAAGTCCACCATGGCGCGCCGCTGGGTGACGGCCTGATTGGTCAAGGGACGCACGCGCCAGCCCGCCAGTGGCTCACAAAACAGGAAGAGGTTGCGCGTCCCACCGCGGCGGTACTCGTAGTCCTGGCGTCGGGGGCGTCCCGGTTGAGCGGGCAGCGGTTCTCGCACTTCGGCCAGTCCGCCTGCGGCGGAGGTGGAGGTCTCGTCAAAGCACACCACCGGCCGGTCGGGGTCGTAGGGTTCGGCATACCGGTCCAGCACGTCCTCCATCGCCGCTACAAACTCCCCGTTCATCTGGGCCAGGCGCCACTGACGCTTTTGCCAAGGCTTGAGGGTGTTTTTTTGAGCCGGAGCCGCACCGTCTCATACGACAGGCTCTCCACCACGCCCAACTCCACTACCTGGTTGGCCAGTCCGCCTGTGGCGGACAGGGTCCAGTGGTCATGTCCTTCGGGAGCGTCGCTGCACGCCAGGGCGATCAGAACCTGCCCCGTACTTGATACGGGGTGGGCTTCACCACGGTCATCCAGCTTGCGATACCGGTTGGCCTGGGGGTGGTCATGCAGTACGCCGTCCAACCCCTCCTCGGCGTACCGCCGCTTGGTGCGAAACACCGTGCGCTCCGACGTGTCCAGCGCCGCCGCCACCTGGGAAGCGCTCCAGCCCGCGTCGGTCTTGAGCAGAATGCGCGCCCGATTGATGATCCGAGCGGAATGCTGGCCGCGACGGATCAATCCCTCCAGTTGGCTGCGATCTTCCGCTGACAACCGTACCGCAAATTTCTCTTGAGCCATGGCTGCTGCACCTCCCGTACCACTGCTTGACCGTCAGAGTAGCGACTGTGGCCCATTTTATCCTTTATCTGACGATACAACGTTGACCAAGTACTAGCTTGCACCGTCGAGCGTCACGACGACATCGGCGACGCTCACGCTGTCGCACTACTCGGGGGAGTGGTGGCTGAAACGCACCGACATCGCCAACCAGGCCTGCAAGTCCAAGGGAACGACGGCGACCGAGAGCCTGAGCGCCCTGACTGCCGACACGACCTACACCTACAAGGCGTACTCCAAGGACGGCTGCAACAGCGCGGACGAAATCGCCACGGTAACTTTCACCACGTCGGAGTCGGTGAGCAACCTCAACGAGACCGCCAGCAACAATCCGCAGGAAATCTACTGGGCCGGCGGCGGGACGTCGCGGAGGAACGTGGCGAACTCCTTTGCCACGGGTTCCAATAGCGGTGGCTACACCCTGCACAGTGCAACCGTCAAGTTCGCCGCCACACCGGCTCGCCCGGCGCGCTCACCGTGGCAATCCACTCCAACCACTCCAGCAATCGTCCCGATGGCAACACCCCGGTCGCGACTCTGAACGGAAGCAACCCGACTACTGCGGGCGATTACGAGTTCACCTGCTCGGATACGTGCGACCTGGCGGAACACTACCTACTGGCTGGTGATGCACTCGGCCAGCGGCAGCCACAACACCGACCTCTACAACCTGACCTGGACTGCCTCGAACGGCCAGACCGGCAGTGGGGGATGGAGCATCGGCGACGCAGCGAAACGTGGGTCTGGTAACACCATCAATACGGTTTCATGGAATGCCGTCAGTCCCGCAGAGTCCTTCAAGTTCAAGGTGACGGCGGTGTCGAAGTAGCGTCGGCGGCATCGCCGCGTCAGAATCAGGGTTTTTGGGCCCCGTATCAAGTACGGGGTGACGGGATTGGTACGGGGTGACGGGCCAAGTGGACTTGCTCCCCGGCCTGGACTATTATTGGGCCGGTCAAACGCTTCGGGGCAGCAGCGGCAAATGGAGGTCTAGGCGCAATGGCGGAGCCGGGAATTCTCGACGGGGTTAGAGTCCTTAGCCTGGAGCAGGTGCACGCGCTGCCGTGGGGGACGGGATTCCTTGCGGATTTGGGCGCCGACGTCATCCGCGTCGAAAGCCCGGACCACCTGCAGGATCGCAAAGCCGGCCCCTTTCCCGAAGGAACTCCGGGTGAAGAGTGGTGGAACGAAGCCGGCAACATGGTCTATTACGGCGCCCGCAACAAGCGCAGCCTGTGCATGGTCGTGACCCACCCCCGGGGCAAGGAAGTCTTTCTCAAGCTGGTGGAGCAGGCCGACATCGTGACCGACAACTTCCGTCCCGGCACCATGCAGCGGTTCGGGTTCGACCATGACAGCCTCTCCGCAATCAACCCCCGCATCATTACCCTCAGCAGCACCGCTTACGGGTACACCGGACCCTGGCGGCGGGCCGGCTCCCGGGCCCGCACCGTTGACGCCGCCTGTGGTTTGTCCTACCTGACCGGCTACGAGGGCGGCCCTTCCCAGCGGGCCAGCCCCAACTACATGGATCATTCCGTGGGCAACAACGTGGCCTACGCTCTGCTGCTGGCCCTGTACCGGCGCAACAAGACGGGCCAGGGTATGCGGGTTGACCTTACCATGCTGGAAACCGGGGTTTCGGCGGTAGGGCCGGCCATCCTGGAGGCGCAGCGGGGCATAACCCGCGACCGCTTGGGCTGCGCCCACTGGTGGAAGGCGCCGCACAACGTGTATCCGGCCCGGGGCGACGACCGTTGGATAGTTATTGTCGTGTCGTCCGACGCGGAATGGGAAGCGCTGAAGGGAGCAATGGGCCGGCCCCGGTGGGCCGAGGATGCCAAATTCGGCACGGCTTTAGCCCGCTGGCGCCACCGCCATGAACTGGACGAGCTAATCGGCGACTGGACCTCCCAGCGCGACGACCTGGAATTGGCGCGGAAGTTGCAAGGCGTGGGCATCGCCGCCGGCTCGGCGATGACCGCCCAGGACCTGGTGAACGACTCTCATCTGCGGGAACGGGGCTATCTGTGGGAGTTCGCCAACTCGCAGGCCCCCGCCGTTGGATCCCGTGTTTTCGCCGGACGCCCCTTCCGAGATCCCGGCAATCCCATGTCAATTGCGAAGGTTGCGCAATTGGGGCAGGACAACGCGGCCATATTGGCCGAGCTGGCCGGGTTGTCGCCGGCCGAAATCGGGGAACTGGAATCCGAAGGCGTGATTTTCGGCGCGCCCCGGCCCGACGAACCCAGGCCGTAATTCACGCGCCAGGGCGGACTAACAATCGCGAAGAGCAGCTCATGCGTACCCACTTTCCCCAGCCTGTCATTGCGAGGAGCGTAGCGACGTGGCAATCTCGTTGCCGCAGCGACGCCCGTTACCCCGACGAGATTGCCACGCTGCGCTCGCAATGACAGTTTGCGGAAAGTGGGTACGATGAGGGCCTAGCATTCATGGATAAGCAATTGTTGGAGCGACCATGCCCGGAATACTTGCCGAATTGCGCGTACTGGAACTGACCCACCGGCCCTCGGGCGCCTATTGCGCCAAGCTGCTGGCCGACCAGGGCGCGGACGCCATCAAGGTTGAGCCGCCGGGCTGGGGCGACCAAGCCCGCCACGAACCGCCCTTTATTGACGAGGTTCCCCATCCCGACCGGGGCACCGCCTTCCTTGCCTTCAATACCAACAAGCGGGGCATCACGCTGGACGTGGAGCAGGCGGCAGGCCGGGAGCTTTTCGAGCGATTGGCCGCCACTGCGGATATTGTCGTTGAGAGCTACCCACCGGGGCGGCTGGCGGAACTGGGATTGGGCTATGAAGGGCTGTCCCAATCCAACCCCGGCTTGATCCTGGTTTCCATCACCTATTTCGGCCAGGACGGGCCATACGCCGGCTACCAGGGCGATGACCTGGTAGCGCAGGCCATGGGGGGCTACCTTTACGCGGTAACCGGCTCGGCCAGCCAACCGCCCATGGGCACGGCCTTGCAGCAAATGGAGATTACCGCCGCCCGCAACGGCGCGGTGGCGGCAATGGCCGCGCTGTTGCGCCGGGAGCAGTCCGGAAAAGGCGCCCACATCGACGTCTCGACCATGGAGGCCGCCGTCAGTACCCCCTCCGGGCTGATTCACCCCTACACCTACACCGGACGCAATCCCCACCGGGGCGGCAGCGACGGCAACGTAATGGACGGGATGCACCTGCCCACCCGGGACGGGGAAGTAACGCTCACCACGGCGGGCACCGGCGGACGTCCCATGGAGGTGTGGGCGGAGTTCCTGGAGGAACCGGGCTTGCTGGATTCCAAGTTCGCCTCCCGCGCCGGCCGGATGGAACATTGGGAGGAGCTGCATGGACTGGTGGCCCCCAAGCTGGCCCAGTGGAACAACCTGGACTTGATGCGGGAGACCATGGCCCGGGGCCTGGTCGTAGGGCTGGTGCAGACGCCGCAGCAGGTGGTGGAATCGCCGCACCTGGAAGAGCGCGGGTTCTTCGTCGAGCTGGACCATGCCGAGGCTGGCCCGTTGCAATACCCGGGTTCGGGATTCTTTATCGACGGAGAAAACGCCATGGCAGCGGCCCGACCGGCGCCCCGGCTGGGCGAGCACAACGTCGAAATTCTGTGTGGCGAGCTAGGACTTACAGTCCGGGACCTGGGACTGCTGCGGGCGGCCAGGGTTATCTAATCAACTTCGTCGTCCTCTTTCCAGGAGATGAAACGACCGGGGGAAATGACGATCAGGGTCAACCGTTGGTCGGCCAGAAGTTCCGCGGCGAACTCGGCGCCGCGCTCCTCTGCTTCGTAGAGGACGCAGGTTCGGCGCACCATGTCGTCCAGCCCGCGGTCGGTGATGCTGGCCGTGCCCTCGATGGTCACAAAAGAATAGGGGTGATCCGGGGTGCAGACGCACAGGGACACGGCGGGATTGCGGCGAATGTTGCGCACCTTCACCGCCCCTCTGTCTGCCATCACCAAAGCCTGACCGTTATCCCAAAGGAACCAAACCGGCGCCACGTGGGGAGTTCCGGAGGCATACATGGTGACCAACTGCGCCGTCCGGGGCTGGGACAGAAATTCATCCACCTCTGCTGCGTTCAGTGTTCCCATGGTATTTCCTCCTGTATCCTCTTGGGCCCGCGATGCCGTTCATCAAGATGAGGATGTCAACCGATGGGCGGCGCCTGGTTCAACCCGGCAATCCGCTCGCACCACTGCGCCGCGCCCAGGACTCTACCCTCCTGGGCCCACGGCCCGCCGAATTGCACCGCCATGGGCATCCCCCCTTCGCTCAGGCCCGTCGAGACCACCACCGTGGGCAACCCGGCGGCCGTCCACGGCACCTGGAACGCCGCATCGCCGGTGGTGTTCAGATCCCGGGGAGCCGGGGCCGGTATCGCCGGCGTCATCACGACATCTACCTTGGCGACCATCTCGCTGAAGTCGGCGCGGAATTGTCGTCGCAGCCGCTGGGCTTTCAGGTACGCCGACGTGGGCATGATCATGCCCATTTCCATGCCGGCGCGGATGCGCGGGCCGTAGTCGGCGGCGCGAACGCGGTGATTGACCTGGTGGACTCCCGCGCACTCGACGTTCGACACGATGCGCTGGAAGCTGTGCACCACGGCGAAGCTGTCGGGCAACGGTATTTCCTCGACTTCAGCCCCGGCTTCCGCCAGTTGATTGGCCACGGCCTCGGTGTGCGCCCAGATCTCCGGCGTGGCATAGTCCTGGTAATACTGCCGCACCAGCCCGATGCGCGGGGGCCGGTCGTGCTCCGCCATCTGCGCGCTGAAGTCGGACACGGGTTCGCGCAGGCTGCCGGGGTCATTGTCGTCCGCGCCGCTCAGCACGGTCAGCAGCAGCGCGCCATCGGCCACCGTTCGGGTCAGGATGCCCACGTGGTCCAGCGACCAGCTCAACGGGGCCACGCCGTACCGGGAGATCCGCCCGTAGGTGGCCTTCACACCGACAATGCCGTTGTAGGCCGCCGGCCGGCAGGTGGACCCGCCGGTCTGCGAACCGAGAGCGGCCGGAACCATCCGCGCCGCCACCGCCGCAGACGACCCGCTGCTGGAGCCGCCGGGGGTGTGCTCCAGGTGCCACGGGTTCCGCGTCGGCGAGGGGTCGCCCGAGGCGAACTCGGTGGTGACCGCCTTGCCCAGGATGATCCCGCCGGCCGCTTTGATTTTGGCAACCGATGTCGCGTCGTATTCCGGCACGAAGTCGGCGTACACCTTCGAGCCGCAAGCGGTGAGCATGCCTTGAGTGTAAAAAATGTCCTTCAGGCCCACGGGTACGCCGTGGATCGGACCGAGTTGGCTGCCCCGTTGGACTTCCGCTTCCCGTTGCTGCGCCGCCGACAGCGCCGCGTCCCGGTCGATGGTTACCCACGCCTTCAGGTCGCCGTCCAGCGCGTCGATGCGCGCCAGCAGCGACTCCGCCAGCGCCACCGGCGACAGGGTTCCTTCGCGAATCTGCGCGGCGGCTTCTGCCACCGAAAGCTCGTGGAGTTCAGGCATGATTCAACCTCGTCGTTGCTCTTAGGTCATGTTGCTGAAACCTCAGCACGGGGGCGCCAAGCCGCAAGATACTCCGCCGGCGCGTGGCCGTCCAGAGCCGGTTACGTCTCGCACGTACTCGCTTTCCGTCAATCGACGCTTTTGCCGGGCCGCCCGGTCAAGGTATAAGGGATGTCATTAGATATGTGGGTCTGTCCGTCTCCGGGAGCTGGGACGGATCGGCAATCGCGACCCCGGTTCCCATCAGCGCCGACGCTATCCCCACTTGGTTGGCTCCTCTGATGTCGGCGCCCGGCGTATCTCCGATCATCACCGCATCTCGGGTCCCAGTGCGGCGGAACGCCTCTTCGAACATGGCGGGATGAGGCTTGCCCAACCGACGGAACGCAAGGTCGTTCCGGGCGGGATACCGGAGCGCCATGGCGGACTCAAACATCAACGCCACCGCGCCGCTGGCGAAGCCGTAGCCGTCACCTTCCGGATATATCACGTCTGGGTTCGGCAGCACGAGGTGGGGCGTTTCGCCCCGGTCTAATTTCCGGAACAAGCTCGTCAAAACCTTCCCGGTAGCCTCCAGAAACGGAAAGCCCAATTGGTCGCCGATCACCAGCACATCGAAATCGTCCTCAAACGAAACCACCTCTCCGCCAGCTGCTCGCACGTAGTCGGCGCTGTCTTCCGTTCCCAACACCACGCATCTCGAACCGGTGATGCCAAGTTCTGAGAAGTGGGCAGTTAGCAGGGACCCTGCGGTTATGATTTGATCAGCAGCTATGTCCAACCCCAGCTCACGGTACCGTACAGCGCGGGTCTCAGGAAGCGCGGAGGCATCGTTGGTCAGGACGACATAGGGCTTGTTCAGCGAATTGAGTCGGTCGATGGCTTCCGGAGCACCCGGAACCACGCCCGGCCACCGAGCCAGGACACCGTCGGAATCGAACAGGAGCACCTCGAACTTGCCGATCAATTCATCCAGCGTGGTCGTTTGGGCCATGGTTCATGCACCTTCGGTTCGTTTCGCGCTGACAAACCTGTCTTGGAATCCGGTAGGAGCGGGAACAACGAGCTGTGCCGCGCTCTGAGACTTGTTTGGGACTGGCCGGACTAGCATGGTAAGTGGTACAACCGACGAGGACAAATCCCGCGCATCCCCCATGTACATGTTTGCATTAGACACTCGGGCGAGGTCAATAAAAGATGGAATACCGCAAACTTGGCAACCTGGACGTTTCAGTCATTGGCTTGGGAACCTTACGAACTTTCGATGTTACCGACCACGCTGAGATCGCCGTCCGAAGACAAATCGTGGACAACTGCCTGGACAGCGACGTCAACCTGATCGACACCGCCGCCTGGTACGGCCAGGCGGAGCAGGTCCTGGGCGAGATCACTGAGGACCGTCGAGATCGGTTCTATATTGCCACCAAGGTGCGCACTGAGGGGAAGGAGGCTGGCGAAGCCCAGATTGCCCGTTCCTTCGAACTGCTGCAAACTGACTACATCGACCTCTTCCAGGTCCATAACATGATCGACTGGCAGACCCACCTCCCCACCCTGGAGCGACTCAAGGGCGAAGGCAAGATTGGCATGCTGGGCGTGTCCGCCATGGTGCCTGATGCCTACCCCACCATCATGGACCTGATGCGCCAGGGTCGAGTGGACACCGTCCAGATCCCTTACAACGTGCTGAACCGGAGTGTCGAGGACGAGCTGCTGCCCCTGGCCGAGGAACTGGGCGCCGGCATCCTGGTGATGGAGCCGTTGCAGAAAGGCCGCTACGTCCTGGACCTGAAGCAGCAGCCGGACCTCACTCCGCTGCGGGACTACGGCATCAACACCTGGGCCCAGGCCCTGTTGGCCTGGGTCATTTCTGACCGTCGCGTTAGTTCCGCCATACCCACCACCTCCCGCCCGGAGCGCATCCGGGAGAACGCCCAGGCCGCCGATGCCGCCGGGTTGCCCCAGGAGTTCCGCGACTATATCCGGTCCGAGGCGGAGCGGTGTTTGTGAGGGACACCCGGCAGGCCGGTCACAGAACCGGGTTCCAGCTGCGGCAGGAAAACCGGGGTTACACCGCTCCTCCCTCAGCCAGGGCGGCCAACTCCGCCTGGGACAGTCCCAACTCCCCGCACAGGACCTCTTCGTTGTGCTCCCCGAGGAGAGGCGCGCGCCGAGAGATCCGCCAGGGTGAGCCGTTGAAGATGGCCCCGGGGCCGGGGTGTCGATATGTCTTGCCAAGTTCCGGGTATTCTACATCCGTCCAGAATCCTCGATCCTCCAGGTGCGGGTCCTGCATGACCTCGTCCGGAGAGCGGATCGCCCCCGTGTTGGAGCTACGCTGCTGCAAGCCGTGGTAGGCCTCGTCTCGCGGGATGTTGGCGAGGAAGTTTTCGAAAATTGCGCGAATATGCGACTGGCTCTCGGCGATGACCGTTGGATCCTGGTACTTTTCGTCCAGCAGGTCGCCCGCCAGGCCGCGCTCATCCAGCCACGGCGCCAGCGTCAGGATCCGCTCCGGGGTAACCTGGCCGACATTCACGTATTTTCCATCCTTGCAGATGACCTGGGCGTTGGGCCCAAGGTTGGTGTTGCCGCCTCCGGTTCGGCGAGGAACCACGCTTCCTTTGTAAATGTACTGGTTCACGTGGCCCTCGGTGGTGAGCGCGCAGGCATCATGCACCGAGGCGTCTATGTACTGCCCCCGGGCCGTCACCGACCGGCTGACCAGCGCCGCGGCGATGGCGATGTAGGCGTAGTGGCTTCCGATGTGCCAGGCCTGCCCGCCTCCGGGAGCGATGGGGGGCGCGCCGGGGACTACTTCGTCGTCATAGCCACACCGGGCCATCTGCCCGCCTGCTGCCAGATGCAGCAGGTCGCCGGCCTGGAAGTCGCGCCACGGCCCGTTCTGCCCGAAGGGGGTCAGCGAGCACATAATCAGTCCAGGGTTGCGGGTTGCCAGGTCTTCGTACCCGAGCCCCAGGGAGGCCAGATAACCGGGCCGGCAGGTCTCCAGTATCACGTCCGATTGCTCCGCCATTTGCCGGAACAGCCGGCGCCCGTCCTCCGTCTCCAGGTTCAAGGTAATCCCCCGCTTGGAGGTGTTGTAATGCCAGAAGTAAAGGCTCCGCTCCCGATCCGGCACGTCCTGGTAGAAGGGGCCCACGGTTCGGGCGGCCGCGCCGCCGGGCGGCTCTATCTTGATGACGTCGGCTCCCATGTCGGCCATCTGCTTGCCGCACCACTGCCCCATCTCATCGGCGAGCTCCAGTACCCGCAGCCTCGCAAAGGCCCCCGCAGAGTTCGAGTCCGGCGTCCGCGCTGGCGCCGGCGCGGGATTCGCTATCGGCGCGTTCCCGCACCACTGTACGGGCGAGGCGTCCTCGATCATCTCCTTGAAGTAGGGATAATCTTCCATGCTGAGGTCTTTGGGCCAGAAGACGCCTTCGGCAAAGCCGCTCACCAGCTCCTCGTGGCTGATGCCCAACAACCCCTGAAACACCTCTTTGTTGTGCCCGCCGATCAGGGGACCTGACCGGCTGTTGGTCGCCGGCGTCTCCGACATCTTGAAGGGAGCGTTTTGAAGGGGCCAGGTTCCCAGCGCGGGATGCTCCACGTCCCGGTACAGCTCTCGGTGCCGGAGCTGGGGATCGTTGTCCACCCGGTCCTGGCTGCTTTGGACGGGCATGGCGGGCACTCCGGCCGCCTGGCACCGCTCCATGATTTCGTACTTGCCCAGCGTCCTGGTCCACGCCTCTATTCCCTGATCCAGCTCTTCCTGATGCGCCAGGCGACCGTCAAGGGTGGCAAACTGCTCGCCGGCGGCCCAACCGGGAGAGCCCATTACCTCCACCAATTTCCGCCACTCAGCGTCGGAGAAGCAGGCGATGGCGCACCAGTCGTTGTGCTCGGCCGGACTGGTCCGGTAAGCGTTGTGCGGCGCCCCGGTGCGCCCCCGGTAGTTGTTAACCAGGGGCGCGCCGGGCCAGTGAGCGCGGTTGCCCGGCGGGTAACCCTCTCGCATGGTGGAACGACCGTTGGCCTGGATGTCCAGAAAAGCGGAACCATTGAGGGGGACGCCGAGGATCCACTGGGAACTGTCGATATGCTGTCCCTGGCCGGTCAGGTTGCGATGGTAAATCGCGCTCAGAGCATACATGGCCCCGTATAAGCCGCCGGTGTCGTCCAGGTAGGACCAGCCCCAACCGGCGGGTGGCTGGTCCGGCAGGCCCGACGTGTAGGTCAAACCGGACAGTGCCTGAGCAATGGCTCCCATGGTTTGATAGTCTCGGTCCCGACCCGTGTGGCCGAAGCCGGACATGGAAAGGTAAATGATGTCGGGCCGGAGCTGCTTCATCTCCTCGTAGCCCAGGCCCCACCGCTCCAATACGCCGTAGGCGAAGTTTTCGATGACGATGTCGGACATGGCCACCAGGCGCCGGGTAAGGTCAATGCCCCGGGCGGTACGAGTGTTCAGGGTGACGCTCAGCTTGTTGGCGTTGGTGTCGCTGAAATGGCCGTTGGTGTTGAGATTGGCGGGGAAGCCCTCGGGGGTGCCCGCTCCCGTGACAATGTTGTCGCCCCGGGTGTTGGGTCTCTGGGGCCATTCAACCTTGATTACCTCGGCTCCCAGCGCCCCCAGCCATCGGGTGCACCAGGGACCCGCCCGGACCCAGGTGAAGTCCAACACTCGGATTCCTGACAAAGCGCCCGGTGTAGTTGGCGTTTCCGCTCCGCCCTGCACCATTGCATCACCTCCCGGCTATGGCTGTCTTAAGGTTAACTCGCCTTATTCTAACCCAATATGGTCAATGGAGATTCCCGAAAAACCAGGAACGCCAATTACCGGACCTTTGTGGAAATACAGGAAGTGATCCGCCGCTGGCAGGCGGGAGGCAGCCAACGGCAGATAGCGGAGGAGACGGCGTGGCGTCCGCACGGTTCGGATGGCCGATACCGAGCCCGGCGAGGCGGCGGAGGCGGACTTCGGCCGGTTGGAGATGATCACCGATCCAGCCACGGGCAAGCGCAAGGTGGTCTGGGCGCTGATCATCGCCGGACCCGGGGATTTCAGGAATACTCCCAGCACCGCGGTTTTGTCACCGACCCGGCCCGAGTGCGTCATCCCAAAGATAAGCCCAAGGTGGAACGCAGCGTGTCCTACGTCCAGGAGCGACTCTGCAAGGCGCCACGCGCCGGCAGCCCCTGGTGGTCTTCCAGGATGAAGAGCGCCATGCCCTGCTGCCCTGGGACGGGGAGGCGCCCTACGAGATCACCCCATTCGGCGTACCGCCGGGGTCCATCCCGACCATCACTTGGCCTGCACGCCCTCTACTCGGTGCCGTCATCGTCCTGCCCGCCGGGACAGAGGGTGGAGGTCAAACTGGACAGCAAGCTGGAGCGCATCCTGGTGCAGGCCCTGGAACAGGAGGCCATGCCTCAATTGCCACTACCCATACCTGCCGGTCGCTTCGCCCGGCCCGTCTTCCGTCTTCGCCTTGCCGCTGGAGATCGATCATGACCCCATCACCGAACTCACGCCCCTGCTCAAGCGTCTGCAATTGGGATCCATGGCGGCCACGCCGCCCGAGCGCGTCGCCCTCCAACTCAATGGCGCCGGCTTCGAGGAGACCTGTCGGCTGGAGGACTTCGACTGGTCGGCGTCAATTACCCTGGATCGTCGGTTGCTGTACGCCGTCTGCTCCCTGGAGTTTCTCGACAAGCACGAGCACGTGCTATTCGTGACGCCCGACCTGCTTATCCTCGATGACCTCGGTGTGCATCGGCTCACGCCACAGCAGTCGGCGGCCCTCTACGAGCTCATCATCAACCGCCATCGGGCATCCAGTTGCGTCATTACCAGCAACCGGGCCGTGGACGAGTGGCTCAGCCTCTTCGACGACCCCATCCTCGGCAACAGCGCTCTCGACCGTCTGGCCAACGCCAGTTACCAGATCGTCATCGAAGACACCAGCTACCGGGAAAGGCTGTCGCCACACTGCGCCCTGCTGGGCAGAGGAGGTGATTGACCGACCTAACTCAACCTGATAGAAGTCAAAATCGCCACGCGCCCAGGGTGAGACATAGTCCTTGGCGATCACCGGCTCGATGTCCGCGACGTTTCACAGCCGGTGGTGGAGGGTCTATCCCGGGGGTGCGGGGCTACGTTTCTCCAAAAGAATCCCGCTGTCCTGTAGGGGCACCGTGATGGTGGAATCAGAGTCTGTTCCTTCATTGTTCGGCAAGGGGAAACGCAAGTGGACGGTGGCGAGCCCGTGCGCTACGTCCACGCGCTCGATGAATCCTCGCAAGAAATCCCTGGCGACGGACCGGTCATCGGCTTCCAGGTAGGTCTTCATGTCCATTGCGGCTTCGATGATGGCTTCGGGATCCGTGGCGAAGGCGACGGTTTCGGCCACTTCGTCGTCCAAGTGGCTCCTTTGAGATTTCAGCTTGTCTTCCTCTTCAATGACCGTTTCCAGGTCATCCATCAGGTCGCGGACAGCTTTCGGGTGAGACACCTCGTATTCGCGAATTCGTTGCTTCAGGTTGGTTTTCTCCCGATTCACTTCCGCGATGCGCTTGGTGATGGCGGCCTGCCGCTTCCGTTCTTCGTCAACCAGTTGAGCGCTGTTTTCATTTATGGGTAGGACTTACGCAGTTGGGCGTTGAAAGGTGCAAATCCTCTTGTCTATTCTATGATACCGGTAAGATTGCCGAGGGACGAAGTCTCAAGGGGAGGGTGAAGGGGAATGAACCCAGCCAAGCGGGAGTCGTCAGACTACATTGACTTTCTGGTGGCGGCCCAGCGGAGTTTTACTTGCTCCGAAGCGGCCCGTTGCCAGCCGGAGGCGTCGGACGGGCCGGCCCATGACGCCTTTACCCGCCTGCTGCGGAGACAGCCTCCCGATACGGAGGCGCTGTGGCAGGAGACCCGAAGGCTGGCGCAACCGGACGGGGGAGCGCTGGCGCTGGACGACACCACTTTGGACAAGCCTTACGCGCGGAAGATGGAACTGGTAACCCGGCATTGGAGCGGCAAACACCGCCGGGTGGTCCAGGGCATCAACCTGCTGACGTTGTTGTGGACTGACGGCTCAGCCTTGATACCTTGCGATTTCCGCATCTATGACAAGCCCTGGAGCGGAAAGAACAAGAACGATTATTTCCGGGAGATGGTGGATGCGGCCCAGAGTAGAGGCTTTCAGCCCGGCTACGTCCTCTTCGACAGTTGGTACAGCAGCCTGGAGAACCTGAAAAAGGTGCGGGAATGCGGCTGGGTGTGGCTGACCCAATTCCGCTGTAATCGGCTGGTGAACCCGGACGGGGCGGGTAACGTGCGGGTGGACATGGTGGAAATCGGGCCGGAGGGACGGACGGTGTCCGCCTCCGGCGGACGGGGCTACGGCTGGGTCAAAGTGTTGCGGACAGTCTCACCAAACAGGGACGTGGAGCATTGGGCCAGCAACGATTTGGACCTGACGCCGGAGCGGCAGGAAGCGCTGAAAGGCCAGGCCTGGGGTATCGAACAATACCACCGGGGACTGAAGCAGTGCTGCGGCGTAGAGCGGTGCCAGGCGCGGAAAGCGGAAGCCCAGCGGGGGCATATCGGGATGGCGATACGCGCCTTCGTGCGCCTGGAAGTTCACCGCCTGCAATCCGGCGTCAGTTGGTACGAGGCCGTGACGAACATTGTCCGCTACGCTATCCAGCAGTATCTCGCTCAACCGCTCTACTCGCTGAACCCAACTGCGTAAGTCCTATCCTAAATTAGGCAAAAACCATCCTGACGTCTCCCAATCCTGTTGCCAGTCTAGAACTGGTGCTAAATCCCGCACGTGCCCAACACCGTGGAAAGCCGGCGGAACCCGGCCGCCCGGTATGTCTTCTCGCCGCCAGATTCGAGTCTGGAACCCAACGCTCGCCTTGCCGATGTCGTGCAGCGCGGCGAACACGCACAGCCGCGCCGCCGTTACGTCGTCGATTTCATCCAGGCCGGCAGTACGCGCCAGCCGCCGCCGGATAGTGGGCTGCCGCAACAGCGCCTCGAAGCACGCGCCCACGTCCGCCAGATGGTGCTCCAGCAGGTGGACGCGGTACGGATCCTGGCGATCCGCCTTCCCCCAGAATCGCCTTGCATGAGATTGGTTCTGCATAAAATCCTTGCTTTCTGGCATTGACCGCTGTTTGTTGACCATTTCGCTGGTGAACCCCTGCTCAAGCAGGACCAACGGCCCACTGGCGTCCTGCCCGAGTAGGACGAATCAGGGGTGTTGTTGACCGGAACCTGACGGTAACTCTGTCAGTAACGGCCCATAGCTGGGATGCTCGCCGGTTGCGCCGCCGGAGGCGCGGACCTGAAGGAGTTCGGCGAGGTAAGTTTGAGCGTCTTGGGAAAGTTTGTGATTGGTCATAATCCCGTCATTTGTCTGAGCTGGACTTTGTACAAAAACTAGAAAAATGAAAGCGGCAGGGTAAGCTGGTTTGACCCCACAACTCACCGTAGGTCAATTCGTGCTCACCCTGCCCGATGCCATTGTAACTGTTCTCTTTCCCTTCGCCATGCTGTTCCAAAACCGAACCTGGCAAAAGGCTCAGGTCCTATTGGTCGGCGCGATCCTGACGCCGGGCCAGCGCACAGTGGCCGCGGCGTTGCGGGTCATGGGCCTCAGCGGCGACCGCAACTATGCCCGCTACCATCACGTGCTGAACCGGGCGGCGTGGTCGCCCCTTGGGGCGTCCCAGGTCTTGCTCAGGTTGCTGCTTCAACATCTCGACCACGGCGACGGTCCGCTGGTGTTCGGTATCGACGAAACCCTGGAGCGTCGGCAGGGTCCAAAGATCAACGCTCTGGGTGTCTACCGAGACGCCGTGCGTTCCAGCCGCAGCTATACGGTCAAGGCCAGCGGGTTGCGCTGGATCAGTTTGATGTGGCTGGGACGCATCCCCTGGGCGGGACGGTTCTGGGCCCTGCCCTTGCTCACCGCGCTGGCGCCATCGGAACGCTATCACCAAAGGCAGGGACGCCGGCACAAGAAACTCACCGACTGGGCTCGCCAGATGATCCTGCTGCTGCGCCGCTGGCTGCCCCATCGCCCCCTGGTGGTGGTGGGCGACAATGGCTATGCCGTCCTGGACTTGCTCTACTTCTGCCAGTCCCTCCATGAACCCGTAACCCTCATCACCAGGCTGCGCCTGGATGCCGGTCTCTACGATCCCGCGCCACCCCGTCAACCGGGCCAAACCGGTCGCCCTCGGGTCAAGGGGGCACGTCAACCCACCCTCAAGCAACGCCTTGACGATCCCGAGCTGCTCTGGGACACCGCGTCGGTGTCCTGGTACGACGGCACCATGCGCACGCTGGAACTGGCTTCGCAGACCGCCCTCTGGTACCACCCCGGCAAACCGCCCGTACCCATCCGCTGGGCGCTGGTCCGAGACCCCAAAGGTGAACTGGACACTCAGGCCCTGCTCTGCACTGATGAGTCGGTCGCCCCAGTCCAGATCCTGGAGTGGTTTGTGCTGCGTTGGCAGCTGGAGGTCACTTACCAGGAAGTACGGGCTCACTTGGGCGTGGAAACTCAGCGCCAATGGTCGGATCGCGCCATTGCCCGCACCACGCCCGTCCTGATGGGTCTGTTTTCCTGGATCGCCCTGGCGGCACACTCGCTGCAACAAGAGAGCCCCATCACCCAGCGCACGGCGGCCTGGTACGCCAAACCCGCCCCCACTTTCGTGGATGCCATCGCCCTGGTGCGACGCCACCTGTGGCTGGCTTCGGACAGTTTTTCAATGTCGTTATCCGACTGTGACCGGGGAAAACCCGTTCCCGAATTGTACGCTCGGCTTATCGATTCCCTCGCCTACGCCGCTTGAACGTACAAAGTCCAGCTAAGAGAAAGTGGGATGGCGAACCTACTACCGCCAATCCTGCCGGCCACGCTGGTCGTCCAAGTCCACCGCCAGCGGCCAAGCCTGCCGCACCGCGACGTTCAGCGTGGCATCCCGGCGGGAGACGGTGCCTTCCACCACTACCAAGGAGCGACGCAGCGCGCCTTTGAGCCGCTCCCATTGAGCGGGCCACACCGCCAGGGGTATCAGGCCGAATTCGTCCTCCAGGGTCAGGAACACCGCGGCGGCCAGCGGTCGTTGCCGCCTGACCACGCGGCCGGCAACACGCACGGTGTCGCCGTCGGCAGAGCCAAGCAAGCCATCGCTGGTCAGCACGTCTTGATCCAATGACGGGCGCGCCAGTTCCATCACGTGGCCGTCGGGACACAGACCCAGCACGGCGTACTCGTCCAGCATCCGCTCCGCCCGGTCTGCCTCGCGCAAACCCGCCGGCGCATCGGACACCGCCACGGGCAGCGCCAACTGTCCCCGACCCGCGCCGGACATGTAACCATCGCCCACCTGCCACAAAGCGGCGCGGCGGGCGGTACAGTCGCCCAACCCGTCCACAGCTCCGGCCCGAACCAGGTTCTCCAGCACCTCCCGGGGCAGACCGGAGCGAGCCAGGAGATCCGCCAAATCGGGGAACGGTCCGGCCTCCCGTGCTCGCAGCAGCGTCTCGCCCAACCGGGCGTTCACGCCTTTCACGAAGGTCAGCCCCAGGCGCAGGGTTCCCTCACCCTCGGCGGCGCAGAGCAGTTCGGACAGGTTCACGTCGGGGTGAGCGACGCGCAGCCCCAGCCGGCGGGCGTCCTGCTTGAGGGTGTCCAGGTCCCAGAACCCCATGGGTTGCTCGTTGAACAGGGCGACGAAGAACTCCAGCGGGTGATACCGGCGCAGCCAGGCCATCTGGTAGGCGGTGAAGGCGAAGGCCAGGGCGTGGCCTTCGGGAAACATATAGTGGGGATTGAACTTGCCGAAGACGGTCTCGGCGACGGGTTCGGGAACGCCGCGCTCTCCGGCGCCGGCCAGAGACTTACGGCGGTAGGATGCCACCATAGCCGTCCCATTGCGGCGACCGAAGGTGCGGCGCATCCGGTCGGCCTCGGCGGCGGTGAAGCCGCCCACGTCCATGCCCAACTGCACCACCTGATCCTGAAACATGATTACCCCCAGGGAGCGCTCCAATGCGGGCTGCTCCAGGGGATGATCGTAGTTCCAGGGCATCCCCTCCCGGCGGCGCAGGAACTCGGCCACGCCGTCGTTGGCGCCCACGCCGGGCCGGACGGCCGCCACTTCCAATGCCAGGTCGTAGATGTTCCGGGGCCGCCTCCGCACGATGGTTTGCATCTGGGCGGCGGACTCCACCTGGAACACGCCCACGGTGTCGCCCCGGCCCAGGTCGTCAAAGACGCCAGGATCGCGGTAATCAATGCGACTGAGGTCGGGTTCCTTGCCGGTGCGGTCCCTGACCAGCCTTACCGCCTGCTGCATCTGGGACAGCGCGCCCAAGGCCAGCAGGTCGATTTTCAGCACGCCGGCGTCGTCCACGCTGTCCTTGTCCCAATGAGCGACGTAGCGGCCGGCGATGGCCGAGGGCTGCACCGGCGCCAGGTCGGTGAGGGGAGTTGAGGACACCAGCATTCCGCCGGGGTGCTGCGCCAGCCCCTTGGGAAAGCCGGCCAGTTGCTCCGACAGAGACAGCAAATCCCGCCAGCCGGGGCGGTCGGCACACGCCAGATCCAGGCGCCGGGCCAGGGTGGCCGCAAGAATCAGTCCATCATAGTTGACCAAACGATGGTTGCCGAAGGAGGTTCGGATGCGGCGGAGTTGGTTGTGTGGTAGTGTCTATTGGGTGCCCTTGGTTTCGGGCCGATTTCCCGTTTCAGAAACCATTATCCCAGAAGCGGAGGAGCCGTTTCTTACCCGCTCAACCCGCCGTTACCCTCAACTCTTCGGTGGATTCGGACTAAGCAGGGGCAGGGGTTGATGGAGTTCCGGGATGATTTCTGCGCGAGGTGATGATTATATGGACAAAGGGAAGAATAACAAGAACAAATTGACCGCCCGCGACTGGAAGGATGTACAGGAGTACCGGGACGAGGTCATCAAGAAGGCCAACCGCGCCTACAAAAAACTGACCGATCCCGAGAAGGAAGGAATGAAAGCACTGTTCGACTTGAGGTACCGGCGTATCGGTTATAGGCCGCTTCGAGACGGTTCACTGACTATTGCCGAGCAGATGAACCAGAGTTTCCACGCTCTCGCGGTGTTTGCTGCGGCAGATTTCATTTTCGATAAGTTGCAGGATTGCGGTCCGCTTATCCTGTCCCCAGTAACAGGAGATGGAAATGACATCGAAAGTGAGCAGGGCGGTCTGGTGGCAGCGGAGGCGTTCTCGACAGTAGATCTCAAGTTCAATGACAAGCTCCGTAAAGACGCCGAAAAGGTGAGCAAGGCGCGTTTTCAACGCCGGTATGTGTTCTTCTATTCGCCGGACGAAAACCCTGCTCTCATAAAGGAAGTCGAGGACGAGTTTCCCGATGTCAAGATTCGACCCCTGAGTTGGGACGAAATGATGGCAAGGCGCGGTAATCCCTGAGTGTGGCTTTGGTGAACAAGTCAAACTGGCTCCCGCACCATGAGGTCCGCGCCGAGGATGGGATGCAGTCCGGCGGCGAGGCAATGCTGGCTGAACTCCAGCGCCCCGCACAGATTAGATGTGTCGGTCAGGCCCAGGGCCGGGCAGTCCAGACCGGCGGCCCGCTCCACCAGTTCGGCGGTGGCGGACGCCCCCGCGCCGAAGGAGTACCAGGAATGGGCGCGCAGTTCCACGTAGTCGGCGTTGGCGGACACGTCAGTAGCCTTGCCGGAACCAGTCTCCGGTGTCCAGGTCGCGGTACACCGTCAGCAGGCCGCCGCCGGCCAATGCCAGCCGCCAGTAGCGCCGGCGCACCGGCGCACCGGCGCCGCTGTCCACCACTCGGTGTCCACCTCCCACAGGTCAACCACCCTAGCGACGGTTTTCCCGCCGGCTTGGTCGCCGCCGACACGCTGCAGCGTATCGCCGTGGCAACTCACCCACACCGGCGCCGGCGTCGCCAGAGGCGCCAGCGTGGAGGCGAAAGCCCAGCGGCGTTCGGGCAGGGCCGAGTTGGGGACCATCCGCGCCAGGCGGTCAACGCCGGCAATCGCAACGGCGGGCATCGTCCGGCGCGGCGGCTGCGTCCACAGCGCGGACTGGCGGCCGCTTTCGGGGGACAGGTCGGAGGCGGTCAGGGTCAGGTCCAGCAGCGGCCCCTCAGGCCAGCGTCCGGCGCTCAGCGCGTCTTGCGCGCCCAGCCCGGCCAGCAAGGACCTGACCAGCGTGTCGGCGGACGCCGCCGGCTGGCGCAGTTCCCGGTCAAACCGCCACGCGCCTCCGGCCAGCAGGCTGCCCTCAATAGTGACGTGACCGACCCGACGGGCGCGCAACGCGGAGCGCCAGAGGCGTTCGGACAGGGCGCGCAGTCCGGCCTCCACGCCGGCGGCGGTGTCCACCGGGAAGGGGAACTCCAGACGCTCGGACAGCGTTTCCGGCAGGATAGTCGGGATGACCGGAGTCGGGTCGATCCCGTTGGCCAGGTTCCAGGCTCGCAATCCGACCGGCCCCAGGAAATCCGTCAGGGATGTGGGGGGCAGCGCCGCCACGTCGCCCAGGGTGGCGATGCCGAAGCCGGCCAGCCGGGCCGCGTCGTCCCGTTCCAGGGGCAGCCACGACACCGGCAGGGTAGCCAGCCAGGCGGCTGCGTCGTCGGGAACCCGCAGCCAGCCGCCGGCGTCGGCCCGCGCCGCGGCGCAGTGGGCCGGGAACTTGCCACCGCCGATGCCCAACCGCGGGGACAACCGCTCGTCGCCGGCGGACAGGGTGTTGGCGGCCAGTCCGTCAACGCCGCCGTACATCCCGGCCATGCCGGCGAGGTCAAGGTAGAACGCGCCAGGGCCGGCCGGCTCGACGTTGGGAACCACTTCGCACAGGGCGACCAGCAGCCTGTCGTTGACCTCGGACAGGTAGATGGAATCGGCCGGCAAGGTAACGGCGTCGGAGCGTCGGGACAACGCTTCCGCAACCGTCTGTCCTGCCCGGACTCCCACCGCCTCTACGGAAGCGTCCAGGACGGTCTGGCGCCCCGGTGTCCTGTCGGTGATTATCAGCGGCTGGCCGGCAAGTTCCAGCCGGCGCAGCAGCTCGGCCTTCACCGGCAGGTGGGTGACCAGCAGGCAGCCCGTTGACGTGGGATCTTTCAACTTCAGCATGGCGATGATGGTAGCCAAGCGTTTGTTCAACGCGCAACGGGCCGCTGTCATCAGTTCAACATCCGCCTGTGCTACCATGATCGCAACTCGCCAATCCCGCCTTGAACCCGGAGCCGTCGCCATGTGCGGCCGAATCAGCCTGTTCGCCGAGCTGGGCGACCTGGCGTCGCAATTCGGATTCGTGTTGAATCCCGCCGTTGACGGCTATCAGCCGTCGTGGAACATCGCGCCCACGGCCCGGATTCTGGTCGTGACCGCCGATGCCGGGGAACGCGCGGCCGGCTTGATGCGCTGGGGTTTCACCTTCGGCGGCCAGGCTCGCGGCGGTTCGTCAGCGCGGCCGCTGTTCAACGCCCGCGCCGAAACGGTGGCGGAGCGGCCGGCTTTTCGTGCCGCCTACGCCCAGAGACGTTGCCTGATACCCGTCAACGGGTTCTACGAATGGCAGACCGGGGGCGGCGGAAAGACCCCCATGTGGATACACCGGACGGACGAGCGGCCCTTCGCGCTGGCCGGTATCTACAACCTCCATCCAGACGCAACCGCGTCGATTGTCACCAGCGCGCCCAACTCGTTGATGGCGTCCATCCACCACCGGATGCCGGTGGTTCTGGACGCCGGAGACCATGACGCCTGGCTGGACCCGTGTACCGACGCCGCGACCCTCCACGATCTGCTGCAACCCAGGGAGTGGCCGGGAATGACGACACGGCCAGTCTCCAACGGGGTGAACCGGGCCGGCAACGATGGGGCAGGATTGGTCGCGCCGCTGACGAGGGCTATGCCGCGACTGCTGTGACAGTTCAGAGCGAGGCGTTTCACGTCGCCGATCAGTCGTCTCCCGTCAGGTCCGCTTCCGGCCAGTGGTACCACAGCGTGATGGTCCCGCTGGGATCGATCTCCAGCCGGGGCACGTTACCATGATTGACCCGGTTCCAGGTGATGAAGCCGATGGCCCCGTTTCCTTCCGAGTCCGGCCGGCGTCCGCCTCTAATGGCCCAACCCCTTACCGAGGCGGTCAGCAGTGATCGATCCAGTTTTGGATGGTCAGCGTATCGTCATTCTCGGCCAGCGTCGGGTGCGTTCCCGACGTAGGTATCGCGCCTCCGGCATCCCAGTAGGCCTCGTCCGCCGTGAAGCGCTGGGGCTGGCCGTCTGCTCCGAGCCACTCAATGACGCCGCCGTTCGTCCTCAATTCGCGTCCTGCTTGCAGGGCCAGCATCATGCCCGCGATGGCCTGGTTAACGGGGTCCGTGTCACTGGCGTCAGCGTGAATGATGGGCGCTGTGGCCGTGGGAGTGTTGCTGACTTCCATACCTGGGTTCCTCGAATGGAGTGTGAAACTCGTTACCATGGTACCAGCCTTTGGGGACCGTCGCTTACGACGCTCGCCACCCCGGGCCTGTTCGCCTGCGTTGCGGTTGGCCCGCTCCTCCGCGCGCCCGGTGGCAAGCGCGACTGTGGGCCGGCGTTTGTTCACTCCCGGTTTGCGATTTCCTACAGCCCCGTCGTTCAGTTGGCTTTCAACTTCTCCAGAGCTCGGAGGACGGCTACGGCCATATCCTGGGCATCCGCCAGCGGGCCGGCCATCACGGCGTCGACCAGCGCAGCAGTTTGCCGGGTCCGCCGTCGGAGTTCGCGCCACGCCGTATTTCCAGGACTTCCGTCTTGGGGAACGCCGGCTTTGCCACCAGGAACGCCGTGATGGTCCGGGCCTCCCCGGTTGCGGCGTCCCTGGGTAGGGCGCGGGCTGCTGCGTCGCCCGCCATACGGTGCAGGGCCATTTCCCAGGCGTCGGCGGCGCTTCCCAGCATTGCTACGATGTCCCGGTCGCTGGCGCGTGTCGCTGGGCCTGCGCCGTCGCTGCGGAGCGCGGTGGATGCCTTCCTCCAGGCTCAAGCCGGAGGCTGACATCCCGTAGCCGTCGTAGGCAGCCGGCCAGCCGGCGGCGTCGGTAATGATGAACTCGTCGCGTCCGTACCGATGGCAGGGGACGCAGACCATTTGGTTAGGCGGCAGTTAGGCGGTCATTTCAGGCACTCCTCTGAGGACTCGGGCTGCGCGGCGGTGTTGAGACGCGCGCCGCGCCAGGTTGTGATTCCATGCTACCGCCGCAGTCCTGAGGTTGGCTACGCCCTGCCGTCACCGATTGCTTTCCGCAACATCCCCACGCTCATGGTGACACGCGCTTTTCCTGGGATGAGCAAGCCGGTCCTGCGCGCCAACCCATGGCAGCGCCCGATGCCGTTGTTGAATCGGCGCAAGGGGGAGTCTCGGTACGCGTTGGCGATTGCCAACGGTCCACTGGAACGGCCTGATCAAAATCTGGCCTTGACCACAAAGAGTGAAAGGAGCGAACCGAATGCGAAACCTTTACCACATCCCCGTTACCCAGGCTCATCCGGACGCCAGTCAAAGCGGCGGCTCTGACTGACCCCGCCGGCGGCACTGTGCTTATCCTTCAAGACGAGCGCATAGTTGCCAAAGCCGCCCTGGACGCCCCCCGCGCTCTGGGCGAACCCGTCAGGGCGGTGCACGCCGGCTTATCCAGTACCATCATTGTGCTGGAGGACGGCCAGGAACTGGTCTACTACTGGTGCGACGACGGCATCACGCTGATGGCATTGTGTGACGCCGGCCGCGCCGCCGAGGTACAACCCCAGACCGTCCTGCTGATGGACCGGGCTACCTACACGGAGTATTGCGCCACCCATCCGCGTCCCGACCTGAAGCAGGGGCGCGGTTAGCCTTCCGCCGGCTGCGCTCATCAGGGGCGGGCGGGCACCAGCATCAACCGGCGCGGTGACCCAATCTCTCACCACGAGTTTCACCATTTTCAGGAGGTTGCCAGTGGCTTCACGAGCCATCATCGGCAAAGTTGACCGTCAAGGAAATGGCCAGGCCATCTTTCTGGGACACGGCTGCTACCCCGACGACGCGGGCGAGATGCTGCTGCAACACTACTCCGACGAGGAACCCATTGACCGGCTCATCGGCTCAGGAGCCATAACGCGGCTGGCGCCCACGCCGGAAAATTCGATCACCTACTTCCGGCACTACAACCAACCCTGGGAGAGTTGTCGCCCCTATGCGTTCCGCGGCGGAACCGACCGGTTCTTCGCCAACTACTGGAGTCCCGGCCCCGAATGGCTGTACGTCTGGACGCCCGACGGCTGGCTGGCCAGCGCGGCGATGCCGGGCGCGCCGCCTGACTGCTATTACGCTGACTCGGAGGCCCTGCGGGACAGAGATCCCGAATGGCGGGAGTGGCTGCGCCGGACGCGGGAGTTCCAGCGGGGCCAGCCACTCCACTCCCTGATCATCGCCTACCGCGCTCAGAAGCCCGGTTCCGAGGAGGAAAGTCCGTAGTCAACGGTCGGCGTTTCCCTGGCAAGAAGGCGCATCGCGTAGGGCCGAAAACCCTTATATTGAAGGAGGATTTATGAGGTCTCACAAAATCGCCCAGCCGCGGGCCGGCGCCGCCGCGTGCGGCCGGGAAACGGCGGGCCGGAAATTCGCCGTTTCCACCGACTGGCGCCAGTGGACTGTATGCAGTGTCGCCGCCGCGGCGCCCGGGGATTCCGGCAGTTGCCTCGCTACGAAGGAGGGACAGCAGACCATGGCGAAGCGCGCTCAGAAAATTGACCGCCATCAGGCGCGGAAGTCGCGGCGCAAGGGCGGCAAGCGGCGGAAAGGCGCCGCCGTCGCCGCCCACTGCATCCATTGTCGCCAACGTCCCGCGTCGCCGGGACATCCCTTCTGTGCGCAATGCTACTCCCTCCCCGTCTGCGCCGGCCTGGACTGCCGAGCGCGGGTCAACCAGGCCGGCGCGCTGTGCCCGGATTGCCACTACCGGGTCTTCGGAGCGCCGACGTAATCCACCGCCGCCGGTTTCCTCGTTGATGCTTTCCCGGTTGACCGCGCCGGGCAAACCGGCGGGGCGATTGTGGTAGCGTCCTCGTGGCGGCGCTTTCACGTTACTCCCAAACAGACGGCTTGGCTGCGCCTGGGAATAACGGTGACAACCTGTTGATTGATTGCGGATAAATCCGCCAACGGAGGAGCGTCTGAAGCGGGGCAATCGCGCCATACCCGCCATTCCGGCGAAAGCCGGAATCCAGGAGGCTTTGTGACCAACTATGCGGCCGTTGGATGACGATGCAACTCCTACCTGATTCCGACAATTGTTGTCTCCATAGCTGACGGTTAATAAGCGGCAACGCCGTCGTTGGCGGCGACGGCGTTGCGGTGTGGAACCTGGGGGCTACTGTGTTGATGCCCCGGCGTCGTATTTGGCCGGTGGGGAGTTGACCCAGCCGCTCCAGCCGGCGTCGTTGCCGGCCCGGACGCCTACAATGTAGGACTTGCCGGAGTCGGCGCCGCCGATGGTGATGCTGGTGGCGGAATGCTCCAGGGCGGCCAGCGACCAGCTTGCGCCGCCGTCGCCGGTGTAGGTTACGTGGTACTTGGTGGCTCCGCTGGCGGCGTTCCAGCTGGCCGTAACCGTGTCGCCGTTGTGGGTGGCGGTTACGCTGCCCACGCTGCCCGGCGGCGTTTGCGCCGCCGGCACGGTGTTGGAGTTGACCCAGCCGCTCCAGCCGGCGGCGTTGCCGGCCCGCACGCCCACAATGTACACCTTGTCATCGTCGGCGCCGCTGATGGTGATGCTGTTGGTATTGTGCTCCAGGGCGGCCAGCGACCAGCTCTGGCCGCCGTTGTCGGTGTAGGTGACGTGGTACTTGGTGGCTCCGTCGGCGGCGTTCCAGCTGACGGCGATGTTGCCGTTGCTGCGGCTGGCGCTCACGCTGCCCACGCTGGCCGGCGGCTGGGGCGCGGGCAGGGTGATTTCGGCCAGAGGCCAGGAGTACTGCCCCCAGCCGGCGCCGTTCTGCGCCTGCGCCCGCACCCGGTAGGTCGCTCCGTTCTCCAGGCCGGCAATCTCCAGGCGGCGCGCGTCCGCGTTCAGGACGCCGCCGGACACGGCCCAGGCGCCACCGGGGTGTTGGCGGTACTGCACCCGGTAGCCCGTGATGGCGTCGCCGTTGTCGGCCGGGGGAGTCCAGCTCGCCGTCAACTTGCCGTCGCCGGCCGTGAGGGTCGGCGTGAACTGCGCCGGCGGCTGCGGTTCCGGCTCCTGCGCCGGCTGCTGCTGATTCGGGTTGCCGCCGCTCCCGGCCGTGGCGACTATCTTGACTTTCCCCGCATAGTCGAGAGCATCCCAAGAGTTGCCACTCGCCCTTTTTATCTGGTTCGCCAAGGTCCAGCCGTTGCCGGAAGGAATCTTGGTTTCGTTGTCTGATGCAGTGGCGATCAAAATGAACCCGTTGATAAGGCCGCCAGTGGAAGTCTGTCCAAATTGCACGAAGTAGGTGGTGTCCTCGGAGAGGGCGCACCCGCTGCCGGCGCAGGTATAGGTGTATTCGCCGGTGGTGGTCGGCTCGCTGCCGCTCAGGGTAGCCAGGGCATTGTCGGTCGGGTTTCCGTTATTGTTCGAGTGGAGAGACACAGTGAAGCCGCTGGGCGTTCCCGTTTTTTCCAGTTTGGCGGTGATGGAGTGCAGGGTATAGCCATTGGTGGCGGGGCCGGTGTCGAAGCGGACGGCGCATTTTAGGCCGCCATTCATCCCACATTTTTCCGTATGGTCCGTCTCGCCGAGGTTGCTGACGGAAAAGCCGTTGGTGGTGAATGCCGCCGCCGTGGCCACCGCAAGCGACGTCGAGCAGGCGTTGCCGCTGTACGCCGTGTAGGTGTACGAAGTGGCGGGGGTCAGGCCGGTCACGGTTACCGTGTTGGTGTTTTGGGCCACGGACGTGCAGGTCGTCGCGCCGGCGGTGTCCGACTTGTACCACCAGGCAGCGGTGTGGTTGGCGATGGTGAGCGTGACGCCGGTGGCGGTCACGCTGTCGGTGGTGAGGGTCGGCACGTCGTCGTCCACTTCGGTGGCGGTGAGGACTACGGAGCCGGCGTTGGTGTACCCGCCGCCGTTGACGCGGTGGGTGATGGCGCGCGAGCCGTTAATCTGGTCGTCGTCATCGGTGGCCCACACCTTGACGTTCTGGGGGAGGTTCCAGTTCTGCGTGGTGAACGTCAGCGAGCGCGGCGAGACACTGATGTTGGAGTCGCCGGGGTTGTTGCCGGACGTGGATTGCAGGTCCAGATGGACGGTTACGCTGCTGGACGGCTGGGAGCTGAGCTTGACCTTGTAGGACGCGAAGCCCGAGCCGGAGCTGCTGCCCTCGTTCACGGTTAGCGCGGTGATGTCGGCAGTGTCGCCGGCGTTCCGGACCAGGAGCGGCGGCTCGCCCTCGGTGACCGTCAACGTGGCGGTCACGTTGTTATAGACGCTGTTGGCGGTGTGCGTGATGGTCGCCGTTCCGTTACTGGCGTCATTGTCGCTGGCGGCGGACACGGTGACGGTCTGCGGTACGTGGAGGTTATTGTTGGTGAAGGTCAAGCGGTTCTGATTGCCGGCTGTGTCCGGGTCGGTGTCGAAGGTGACGTCGCCGTCGCCGGTGGCGGTCAGCGTAACGGTGACTTGATTGCCGGTCAGGAAGTAGCTGCCCAGGTTCACCTCGTAGGTGGCGCTGCCGGTTTCCCGGACGGTCAGCGTGGCGGGTTCGACGTGGATGCCCTTGTCGTTTTCGATTTCGCGGACGGTGATGGTCCTGGTCACGTTGCCGTAGCCGCCGCCGCTGGCGGTGTGCGCGATGTCCCGCTTGCCGTGGGCGAAGTCGGTATCGTCGGCGGCGCTCAGCGTGACGGTCTGGGCGGTGAACCAGTCGCTTGCGGTGAACGTCAGCGATTTGCTGGACGTAACCGTGATGCTGGCGTCGGTGTTGTCGCCGGCAGTGGCTTCCGCGATGGTCACGGTGACGTCCGCGGACGGCTGGGTTGCCAGCTTCACGGTGTAGGTTTCGGTGAGTTCTTCGGTGACCGTGAACTCCGTGCCCGTGCGGGGCGTGACGATGATGGCCGCGTCGTTATCGACTTCGTTAGCGAGGATACTGGCGGTTACGCTGTTGTAGCCGCCGCCGCTGGCGGTGTGGGTGATGGTCCTGGTTCCGGCGAGGCTGTCGTTGTCCTCGCGGGCGGCGACGGTGACCGTCTGCGGCTGGCTCCAGCTGCTGTTGTTGTAGAAGTACAGGTTGGTCTTGTTGACGGTAATGTCGTCGTCGCCGCCGGACTGGTAGCCAATGGCGACCGTGACGGTTCCGGAGGGCCGGTTGTTGATGGCCACGGTGTAGGTCTCACTGCCGCCCTCGGCAACGCTCAGGCTGGTTGACGGGGTGAGGGTGATGACGGGTTCCCGCTCGGTGACGACCAGCGTGGCGGTGACGCCGTTGTAGTGGGTGTCGGTGGTGACCGCGGTATGCGTGATGGTCTTGGTTCCGTTGAGGGCGTCGTTGTCGGCGGCGGCGCGGACGGTGACCGTTTGGGCGGTCGGCCAGTTGCCGTTGGCGCCGGCGGTGAAGGTAAGCGACGCCGGGCTGAAAGTGATGTTGTCATCGCCCGAGCCGGTCAACGCAACGACGACGTCTTTGCCATACTCGGGCCCGGCGCCCAGCCCCACGGTGTAGGTGGCGCTGCCGCCTTCGGGGACGGTCAAAGCGTCGGGGGTGATGGCGATGCCGACGTCGTTTTCGACTTCGGTGACGGGGAGGTCAACGTTGAGGCCGGCGTAGTTGCCGCCGCTGGCCTGGTGGGTGATGGTTGCGGAGCCGCGGACGAAGTCAGTGTCGTCGGGGGCGCTCACGGTGACAGTTCTGGACTCGCCGGCCTGGGCAACCGTCCATGACAGGTTGCTTGAACTGGCGGTTATATCAAGGTCGCCGGATACCACCAGGTTCACCACGACCGGCTGCGTTGGCGTGGCTTTCAGGCTGACCTGGTAATCCTTGGAGCCGTTCTCGGGAACGGCCAGCGCGCTGATTTCATTCCCGTTGGTGTCGGTGAAGGTCAGGCCGATCTCGTTATCCAGCTCGGTAGCGGTAAGGGCCTTGGTGGGGCTGTTGTAGCCGCCGCCCGTGGCGGTGTGGGTGATGATGCGGCTGCCGCGCAGCGAGTCGTTGTCCTCGCGGGCGCTGAGCCTGACCTCTTGCGCGGTGTCCCAGTTGCCTGTGTTGAAGTAGAGGACCGTCTTGTTGGCAGTGATGTCGCCGTCGCCGTCGTCGGACGTGGATTGCAGGGCCAGCCGGACGGTTACGTTGCCGGTGGGCAAGTGGCTGAGCTGCACTTTGTAGTCGGCGCTGCCGCCTTCCGGCACGCTGATGCCGGTGATGTCCGCGTTATCGTTGGCGTCCTTGACCTTAATCTGGCCGGTGGTGTCCGTCTCGGTGGCGGACAGGTTCTTGGCGGCCAGGCCGTCGTAGCCGCCGCCGGTGGCCGTGTGGGCGATGGTGGCGGTTCCGTTGAGCAGGTCGGCGTCGGTTGCCGCGCTCACGGTTACGGTCTGCAACGTCGCGTAGTTGCCGGCGGTAAAGGTAAGGGAAGCCGGCTGGACGCTCACGTCGCCGTCGCCGGTTACGGAGAGCGCAACGGTGACGTCGCCGGCGGGCTGGGCGGCCAGTTTCACTTTGTAGTCAACGCCGCTGCCGTTTTCCGGCACGTTGTTGATGCTGCTGACGTTGCCGGTATCGGCGGCGTTTCTGAGGATAATGGCGGCGCGGGAGTCGTGCTCAATGGCGGTGACGGAGAAGGTGGGCGCGCTGTCGAAGCCGCCGCCGGCGGCGGTGTGATTGATGGCGCGGGTTCCGTTCACGGCGTCGGAGTCGCCGGCGGCGTAGATTCGGACCGTCTGGGCGGTATTCCAGTTGGCCGTGGTGAAGGTCAGCCGCTTTGACGACGGGCCGGTGACCCGTAGGCTGGTGTCGTCGTCGTTGCCCGTGCCTTCGGCAATGGTGACGGTCACGTCGGCCGTGGGCGCGTGGCTGAGCTTGACGGTGTAGGTTGCGCTGCTGTTTTCGGGGACGGTCACCGCGTTGGCGGACAGGACGATGGCGGCGTCGTTGTCCGTAACGGTTACGGCGATGTCGCCGATCGTCTGCTCGGTGTAGATGGCGTCGGTGGTGGTGACGGTGTGGTGAATGGTCACCCTGTCGTCCACATAGTCGTTGTTATCCTCATCGGCGCGGAAGGTGACCGTCTGCTCCGTGCTCCAGTTGTTGGCGGTAAAAGTGGGTGGGGGGTTCACCGGCTCGAAGCTAATGTCCTTGGGGTCATATACCGTGAAGTCCACGGTCACGTCGGCGGTGGGCTGGGTGCCCAGTTTGATGGTGTATGAGAACGATCCGCCCTCGGCGATGGTGACCGGGCCCGGGACGGGGTTCACCACGAAGCCGCGTTGGTCGTCGTCGCCCTCGGTGGCGGTGACGAAGACCTGCCGCGCGGCGTCGAAGTTGGCGCCGGCGGCGGTGTGGGTGATGGTATTGGTTCCGTTCAGGTCGTCGCCGTCCGGGGCGGCGGACAGGGTTACGGTCTGCGCCGTGTGCCAGTTAATCTTGGTGAAGGCGAGCGAGCGGGGCGCGACGTTGATGTCGTCATCGCCGCCTCCGCTGGTAGAGCTGGGGTTTATGCTGACGTTCACGTCGCCCGAGGGCTGGTTGCTGAGTTTGACGGTGTAGGTTGCGGAGCCGCCTTCGGGAACGGTTACGGCATTGGTGGACACCACGATGGCGGCGGTGTCGCTCTCGTTTTCGTTGGCGGTAAGCTGCACCGTGAGGCCGTCGTACTTGGCGTCGGTACTGGCGGCGGTGTGGGTGATGACGCGGAAGCCGCTCACCAGGTCGTCGTCGTGGGCGGCGGCCACGGTGACCGCCTGAGCGGATTTATAGTTGGCCGAGGTGAAGGTCAGCGTCTTGGACGAGGCAACGGTAACGTCGGTGTCGTCGCTGCTGCCCGTGCCTTCGGTCAGCGTCACGGTCACGTTGGCCGTGGGCTTGGTGTGCAGGCGGACGCCGTAGCTTGCGGAGGAGCCTTCGTTGACGGTCAGGGGGTTGGCGCTCAGCAGGAGGGCCGGCGGGTCAAACTCGCGGACGCGGACGTCGGCCCAGACCAGTTGGCGGTAGGCTTCGTCCTCGGTGTCGCGGTCGGCGCGCAGGCGCAGGACGGCGCTGCCATTGCGGCCCGGAACGGGGCCGGTGGAGGAGACGGTTATCGTCTGCGGCGTACTCCAGTTGCTGGTGGTGAAGTCCAGCCGCGCCGGACTAAAGTTGACGGTGCCGAAGCGGTCATAGTGCTTGGTGACGTTGACCGGCACGTCGGAGGCCGGCTGGGTGGCCAGGCTGACGACGAAGGATGCCGACCCGCTGTTGGCGACGTACAGTCCGAGGAAGTCCTTGTCATTAATGTCTTTAATGGTGAGCGGGCTTCCGTCGGGCTTGGCAATCACGAAGCCGACGCTCGCGGGCTCGGGGGTCGGCGTGGGGGTGGGGGTAGGAGTCGGGGTTGGATCGGCGGGCGTGTCGTTGTCCTTTTCGTTGACGACGACGCAGGTAACGTCGTTGGGCGAGCCGACGGCCTCGTGGCCGACGATGGCCTTGCCGTCAACGGCGCCGTCGTCTTCGCGGGCGCTTACCGCGACCCATTGGCTCTGGTTCCAGTTGGAACTGTTGAAGAACAGCACGCTCGGTGAGACGGTGACGTCAGCGTTGTCCAGCTTGTTCCGCTCGTCCGCGTTGGGGTTATCCGGCTCCAGCAAGCCTGAAGCGACCATTACCGAGCCGTTGGGGTTATTGCGGAGTTGGAGTTCGTAGTAAAGGGTCTGGCCTTCGTCGATGTCGAACTGGGTCAAGTCGCCCCCGCCGGTTGCGATGGCCTTTACGGGGCCGCCCGTCACGCATCCGGTGGGCGGCGACGTCTGCGCCGAGGCGACGCCGGCCGGGCCGGACAGCAGCGACGCGGCAATCAGCCCGGCAGCGACTAGGACGGCGACGGCGGCCAGGGCGAGGAACGCGCGGGGGCGGGTGAGGAAGGCCCCAAACCCGGCGGCCAGCTTGCTCTGCGTTAGCGATCCGAACATCAATGTACCTCGGTTGTTATCCGATTGGCTGAACTTCATGGAGATTCAGCGAACCGTATGGTATCAGATATTACGATGATGTTTTGAAAACATTACCCGCAATTTTTGATTACGTTATAATGACTTCGGCAAAGGCATTCCCGTCACGCGCCGCCGATGGTGTACACTCGAAGCTGGATTTAGCGGGAGATGAGACCGTGACCCGGAACGACGACCGCGACCGGCGGATCGCGGCCCTGGAAGACCGCCTGACCCGGCTGAGCGAGGCCAGCCTGAGCATCAACGACAGCCTGGAGCTGGACGCGGTGTTGCAGAAGGCGCTGGACAGCGCCCGGTCCTTGACCGGCGCCCGCTACGGCGTGATGACTACTTTGGACGCAGCGGGGCGGATTGACGACTTCCTGGCCTCCGGGTTCACGCCCGAGGAAGCGCAGCGACTTTGGGCGATGCCGGGCGGCCGGGAGGTGTTTGACTACATCAACTCGTTCCCGGAACCGCTGCGCCTGTCCGACTTTCCCAGCCACGCCCGGGCCATGGGGCTGCCCGAGTTCCGGCCGCCGGTGCCGATGAGCTCCTTCCTGGCGGTTCCCATCCGGCACCGGGGCGTCCGGGTGGGCAACATTCACATGGGCAACGGAGAGCCCGGCCAGATGTTCAGCCGTGAAGACGAGGAGACGCTGGTGATGTTCGCTTCTCAGGCCGCCCTGGTCATTGCCAACGCCCGGCAATACCGGGACGAACGTCAGGCCAGGTCGGCCCTGGAGACCCTGGTGGAGACCTCGCCCGTGGGGGTGGTCGTCTTCGACGGCCTGACCGGCGCGCCCCTGTCGTTCAACCGGGAAGCCTCGCGGATCGTGGACGACCTGCGGGAACCGACGCAGCGGCCCGAAGAGTTGCTGGACGTCATGACCGTCCGCCGCGCCGACGGGCGGGCGGTCTCCCTGCGGGAATGGCCCTTCGCCGAGGCCCTGAGCGCCGGCGAAACGGTGCGAGCCGAGGAGATCGTCCTCAGCGTTCCCGACGGGCGGAGCGTGGCCGTCCTGCTCAACGCCACGCCCATCCGGTCGCCAGACGGCGGCGTCGAGTCCTTCGTCATCACGCTCCAGGACCTGACGCCGCTGGAAGAGCCGGCGCGGCTGCGGGCCGAATTTCTGGGCATGGTCAGCCACGAACTGCGTTCCCCGCTGATGTCCATCCGGGGCTCGGCCACGGCCGTGCTGGACGCCGCGTCGGACCTGGCCCCGGCCGAGTTGCGCCAGTTCCAGCGCATCATCGTGGACCAGTCCGACAACATGAGGGAACTGATCGACGACCTGCTGGACGTGGCGCGGATTGAGACGGGCGCGCTGCCGGTAAGCCCGGAACCGACCGAGGTGGCCCTGCTGGTGGACCGGGCGCGGAACATCTTCCTGAGCGGCGGCGGCCGGAGCAGTCTCGACATCGACCTGGCGCCCCGCCTGCCCGCGGTGATGGCGGACCGCCGGCGCATCGTCCAGGTCATCGGCAACCTGCTGTCCAACGCCGCCCGGCACTCCCCCGCCGCAACCACAATCAAGCTGGGCGCGTTTCGGGAGGGCGGCCACGTCGTCATGTTCGTCGCTGACGAAGGCCGGGGGATACCTTCGGAGCAACTGCCCCGCCTGTTCCGTAAGTTCTCGGAGACCGGGGCCAGGGAGCAAGCCGGCGACACCGGCCTGGGCCTGGCTATCAGCCGGGGCATTGTGGCGGCCCACGGGGGACGCATCTGGGCCGAGAGCGAGGGGCCCAGCCTCGGCGCGCGGTTCAGCTTCACCCTGCCCGCGGTGGAAGAGGCGACGCTGGCGGCCCGCGCGTTCGCCGCGAGCGGGCGGCAGGAAATGGCAGAGAGAGCTAGCGGCGGCGACCCCATCCTGGTGGTTGACGACGACCCGCAGACGCTGCGGTACGTCAGGCAAGCCCTTTCCGGCGCCGGCTACGACCCCATTGTCGCCGCCGACCCGGAAGAGGCCCTCCGCCTGATTGGGGAAAATCGGCCCGTCCTGGCGCTGTTGGACATGATGCTGCCCGGCTCTGACGGCATCGAGCTGATGCAGGATATATTCGCCGTCGCCGACGTGCCGGTGGTCTTCCTCTCCGCCTACGGCCAGGAGGAGATAATCGCCAGGGCCTTCGATATGGGAGCCTCCGACTACATCGTCAAGCCTTTTGCCCCCGCGGAGCTGGTGGCCCGGGTGCGGGCGGCGCTGCGCCGTCGGGGAGGGCCTTTCCCGTTCGAGACGCCGGAACCCTACGTCTTGGGCGACCTGACCATCGACTACGCCATAAGGCTGGTTTCCGTTGCCGGCCGTCCGGCGCCGGTCACCGCCAAGGAGTACGACCTGCTGCGCGCGCTGTCGCTCAGTGGAGGCCGGACGCTGACCTACGACCAGTTGCTGCGTCGGGTCTGGGGCGGCGGGAAGTCCGGCAACGTGGCGGCCCTGCGCACCCACGTGCGGCGGTTGCGCCTCAAGCTCGACGACGACGCCGGCAACCCCAAGTACATCATCGCCGAACGCCGCGTCGGCTACCGCATGGCGGGCAACGAGGCGCCCGCAGGGCCGGAGTAGGGCAACTACCCTCGCAACCGCCCCCGGCCCCCCTTTTGCGCCGGCCTTGCTCCTTACTTCGGCGTCGCCGTCACCTGGAACTTGAAGAACGAGCTCTCTTCACTCCATGAGGTGTGGGTGTGCTTGTACGATTTCCCGATGGACCAGCCGTTGCCCAACGGCTGCTTGACCTGGGTGTTCGCACTCGAAGTTTCCCATGAGTAGCCGTCGTTGGCGCCGACGGCGTCGGGCGCTTCCAGCACCACGTGGTAACTGGTATCGGCCGTCAGGGAGCAGCTGGCGGCGCAGCGGTAGGTGAATTGGCCCGCGCCGGTGGGGTTGCTCCCGGTCAGCGTCGTCGCCAGGGTATCGGGCTTGCCGCTGTTGTGGTTGGAGTAGATGGCCACGGTCAGGTCTCCGGTCGTGCCGTATTTAGTGTCAAACTCGATGGTGACGGAGGACAGATTGTAGCCGCCGGAGTTGCTGCCGGCGGTGAACCGGGCCGCGGTTTTCTGTTGATTGCCGAATGACTTGCCGACGATGACATGGCCATTCCGAGCGTTGCCCAGGCTGCTGACCGTTACCGGGGTGGTGAACGTCGCGCCGGTAATCTCGTCCGCGCTGGCGCAGCCGCTGGCGCGGTAGGCCTTGTAGGTGTAGGCAGCGCCGGCGGTAAGAGAGCTCAAGGCGTGGGAGTAGTCCGCCTCCCCCGCCGTGCAGGTTCCCGTCGCCGGCGACGTCTCCTTCAGCCACCAGTCGCCGAGGTGGCCCGTCAGCGTCAGCGTCGCCGTCGTGTCGGTGACGCCGCCGGCGATCAGCGACGGCCTGGGCAGCGCAGCCACCTGGATCTTATACGCAAACTGGCTGGTGTAATTGAGCACCCGGCCGCCGTTTGCAATAGACCAGTCGCCGGAGGACGGCGTATTCGTCTCATTGTCCGAATGCGTCATCCTGATTTCGTAGGCGTTGGTGCCGGTGGGACTGTTGGGCGCGCTCATCGCGACGTGGTAGGTGGTGTTCGCCGCCAGGGCGCACCCGGCGCCGGAGCAGGTGTAGGCGTGCGTTCCGGCCGTGTCCGGGTCGTCCCCGCTGAGGGTGGCCAACTCCGTGCCCGGGTGGTTCCCGGACGCCGCGTGCAGCTTCACCACGAAGCTGGCCGGGTTCCCTCGCTTCGCCATGGACATGACGGAGACGCTGGACAGCGTGTAGCCGCCGGGGTTCGAGCCGGTGGTGAAGGCTTGCGACCTCGTTTGTTGACCACCGGACGCGTAGCCGATGGAATTGGTATGCGCATTCCCCTCGCTGAGGCTGCTGACGGCGACGGCGGCGGAGAAGACCGCGGCGGCCAGCTCGTCGGCGTCGGCGCAGCCGCTGGCGCCGTAGGCCCGGTAGGTGTACCACGCGCCGGCGGTCAGGGCGCTCAAATCGTGGGTCGTGCCGGTGATGACGGAGGAGCAACTGCCGGACGAGGGCGCGGTCTGCTTGACGTACCAGTTGCCGGTGTGGTTGGCCAGGGTAAGCGTCGCCGTCGTGCTGGTGATGCTGGACGGTTCGAGGCTGGGGTTCGGCGTCGCCGTTACCTGGAACTTGAGGTAATGGGTCAGATCCGACCACACGTTGGGGTCGTATTCGAACGATTTCCCGATGGACCAGCCGTTGCCCAACGGCTGCTGGACCTCGGCGCTCGAATTTGAGGATTCCCATCCGTAGTAGGAGTTGGGTCCACTGGCGTTGGGCGTCTCCAGCAGCACGTGGTAACTGGTGCCGGCCGACAGGGAGCAGCTCGATGTGCAGCGGTAGGTGAATTGGCCCGCGCCGGTGGGGTTGCTCCCGGTCAGCGTCGTCACCAGGGTATTCGGCTTGCCGTCGGAGCCATTGGAGTAGATGGCCACGGTCAGGTCCCCGGGCGTGCCGAAGCTGTGGAAGTAATCGTCAATCTTGATGGTGACGGAGGACAGAGCGTAGCCGTTGGAGTAGCCGCCGGTGGTGAACTGGGCGGCGGCTTTCTGGTGAACGCCGACTAGGTAGCCGACTAACCTAGCGTCAATCCGACTGTTGCCCAGGCTGCTGACCGAGACCAGGGTGGTGAATGTCGCGATGGCGATCTCAGTCGCGCAGCCGCTGTCGCGGTACGCCTGGTAGGTGTAGGTCGTGCCGCCGGTCAGGGTGCTCAAATCGTGGGTCGTGCCGGTGATGGCGGAGGAGCAACTGCCGACCGAGGGCGCGGTCTGCTTGACGTACCAGTTGCCGGTGTGATTGCCGATGGTCAGCGTCGCCGTGGTGTCGGTGACGCTGCTGGCAGCCAGCGACGAGACCAGGGTGGTGAACGTCGCGCTGGCGATCTCAGTCGCGCAGCCGCTGTCGCGGTACGCCTGGTAGGTGTAGGTCGTGTTCGCCGTGAGGGTGCTCAAATCGTGCGTCGTGCCGGTGATGGCGGCGGAGCAACTGCCGACCGAGGGCGCGGTCTGCTTGAGGTGCCAGTTGCCGGTGTGGTTGCCGATGGTCAGCGTCGCCGTCGTGCCGGTGACGCTGCCGGCGATCAGCGACGAGACGAAGGTGGTGAACGTCGCGCTGAACAGTTCGGTCGTGCAGGCGCTGTCGCTGTACGCCTTGTAAGTGTAGGCAGTGCCGCCGGTCAGGGTGCTCAGGGCGTGGGAGTAGTCGGACTCGCCCGCCGTGCAGGTTCCCGTCGCCGGCGACGTCTGCTTCAGCCACCAGCCGTCGGTACGGCCGGTGAGCGTCAGCGCCGCCGTGGTGTCGGTAACGCTGCCGGCCAACAGCGCCGGCTTCGGCGTCGCCATCACCTCGAACACACTGACTCCGCCGGCCTGGAAGGTAGTCCAGGAGCCGGCTTTGCGATGGCTGGTGTTGGCGATGCTCCAACCGGCGTTGCTCGGCGTGTTCGTCTCCCGGTTGGCGGTGGTTCGACGCCAGGTGTAATAGGCTTTCTGGGTGAAGTCCACCGACAACGCCAGGTGGTACGCCGTTCCCTTCGACAAGTCGCAGCCGGTCGAGCAGGCGTAGGCGTAATCGCCCGCCGTGGTTGGAGCGCTGTCCCCGCTCAGCGTCGTCGCCGACGTGCCCGGCGCGCCGCTGCTGTCCGTGTAGATCGCCACCGCCAAGTCGCCGGGCGAACCGCTGGCATTGCCGAACTTGGCGGTCACGCTCGACAACGTGTAGCCGGTGGGGTGCGGGCCGGTGGTGAAGCCGTTGGCCCAATCCCGCCGGCCGGTGCCATGAGGCTGCCAGTTGCCCACGTCACGCGATCCTGACAACCCCTCGTTCAGGTTCCCCACCGTGACGGAGGCGCTGAACGCCTCGCTGGCGACCTCGGTCGAGCAGGTGGAGTCGGAGTACGCCCGATAGACGTACCCCGTCCCCGCGGCGAGGTTGGAGAGGCTGTGGGTCGCGCCGGTTAGCGCGGCGGAGCAAGTACCGGCGCTGGGCCAGGGCCTTTCTAAAGTCGTAGAGAGGCATGAGAATAGGGTGGGGAGGTACGGCGATGGAAAGCGGCAGCGCATTGAGCGAAGAGTTTGGGTTGTTGCGGGAGCATCTGGGCCGGCTGAGTGATCATCGGTTGCGTCGGGGATTGGCGCACCCGTTGGAGGGCGTATTGAGTTTGACGGCGCTGGGTCTGAGGCGCGATTGCCCGTCGCTGAGCGCCATCTATCGCTTTGGCGATAGGCGCCCACCGTTGTTGACCCGGCTGGGATTGCGGCGCAGCCCGTCAGCGCCGACCTTGTCCCGGCTGCTGGGGATGGTGTCAGCAGGGGAAGTGCGCCCGGCGCTGCTGGAGTTTGTAATAGCGCTACAGGCGCAGCGTGGCGATGGCATTGCCACCGCCGCGCTGGATGGGAAGACCCGGCGGGGGGTTGGGGAAGCAGGGGAACCGTTGAAAGCGCGATGCGTGTTCAGTCGGGAGGGGTTGGCGGCGCTGGATCAGGTGGTTATTGGCGCTCACCGGGAAGAGCCCCGGGCCGCGCCGGCGTGGCTGGAGCCCGTGGCCGCCCGTTGTCCCGGTTTGGAGATGCGGACTGGAGATGCCCGCTACGCCGACACGGCCTTGGCTCAGGCCATCGTGGACCGGGGTAAGGACTACACCTTCAAACAAACAAACTCAAAAAAACCGGCCCCAACTCCACGCCGACGTATCCTTGCTCTTTGCCGCGGCGACGGCGCCACCGGATGGGGAGGTAACCGGCAAAGGGCACGGACGCCTCGAGGGCCGGCCGGTCTGGGTATCTGGAGAACTGGCTGGCTACGCTGATTTTCCCGGTCGATCCAGCGTGATAATGGTCAAAAAACAGGTCCGCCGCCCCGACCAACTGCCCGTGGCCAGTGTTCAGTACGCGGTGTCCAGCCGTTCCGCCCTGGCGCCGGCGGAAGCCTTGACCCTGGTACGGGGCCATTGGTCCATCGAAAACAGTCTATGCCACGTCAAGGACGCTAGCTTCGGCGAAGACCGGCACGTACTGCACAACCATCGCCTGGGAGCGGTGATCAGTCTGTTACGCAACTTGGCGGTCACCATGCTGCGAACCACCCGCGATCTGTGGGCGCCCAAGGAACCCCGCATTGGCCGAGCCCAACGATTAGCGGCGCACCCCACCGCCGCTGTTCCATTAGTCTCCTGACTTTGGAAAAGCCCTGAATCCCGGCCAGGGCCTGTGCAAAGTAAATTGACATAAGGACAGCCTTCCTCGTAGATAGGGATTGCAACGCCTATCTGAGGGAGGAAGGCCGTCATGGGTTCTAGTCTTGCCGAGTTTGATGTCAACGTTTGCTGGCCTTGGGATTTGAAGGAAGGCCCTGGGTTCGTGGTCGATTGGGGCAGTCTGTACGACTTTCTGACCCGGCTGGAAGACCGCCGGGATCCGCGTGGGGTACGCTATCCTCTGGCGCGGGCGCTGGCCTTTTTGCTGCTGGCTAAACTGGCTGGCGAGGATCGGCTGACGGGCATTGCGGAATGGGTCCAGCATCGCAAAGCGGCCTTGGCGCGGGCCCTGGGGTTGCCGCGTCCCCAAGCGCCCCACCGGACTACGTACAGCCGGATCCTGGGGTCGACGCTGTCGGTTGCGGATTTCGAGCGCACGAGGGGAGCATGCTTCGCCCAAAGCCGGCCGCCGGGACCGTCGGTTCAATTGACCGTTGACGGCAAGACCCGGCGGGGCAGCATTGGCGCGGGTGAAACCCGAGGCCAACATCTGCTGGCGGCTTATTTGCCCGGGGAGGGAGTGGCGCTGGCCCAAAGCCTGCCCCGCGCCACGACACGGGGTGATGGTGGATCGCAAGGAAAACGAAATCACGGCGGCGCCACGGCTGTTGGCAACCATCGATTTGCGGGACAAAGTGGTCAGCGGCGATCCGCCTCCGGCGGACTGACCCAGCGGGAACTCTCCCGGCAAGTGGTGGAAAGCGGTGGCGATTACTTATGGAGCGTCAAGGATAACCAACCTCAGCTGCGCGCTGATCTGGCTACCTGCTTTGCCAGCGCCAGCCCGTCAGAACCGGGCCTGGCGACTACGGTGGAAAAGGGCATGGCCGCATTGAACAACGCCGCCTGTGGGCCAGCGCTGATCTCAACGATTACCTGGACTGGCCTTGCGTGCAACAGGTTTTCCGCCTGGATCGGCACACCAAACACGTCAAAACGGGCGCCGTAACCGACGAAACGGTCTATGGCATAACCAGTCTGTCTCCGGAACGGGCTGGCCCGCAATCCACCGGAGGCGGACTGTCTCTGGCGCGCGGACACTGGAATATCGAAAACGGCTTGCATTACCGGCGCGACGAAACGCTGCGGGAGGATTGGCGCCATCTGCGTTCGGGCCAGGCTCAGCGCATGATGGCAGCCATCAACGACTTGGTCCTGGGATTGCTGCGGCGGCGTGGGGTCAAAAGCGTGCCCCAGCAACGCCGACGCTACGCTGCCCATTGGGATGAAGCCCTAAAACTCATTACCTCCGTCTGACGCAGACTTTGCACAAGCCCTGAATCCCGCGCTACAGGCCTTTACCGAACCCTACTTTACCCCTACAATCGAGTCCCTCCCTTGGCACCAATTTCCCGATTTCCTATCAGCCTCTCGGCCGCACAGTGCGGGGGTCCAGCAGATCCCGGAGCCCGTCGCCCAGCAGGTTGAATCCCAGCACTGCGGCGAATATGGCCGTCCCCGGCAGCAGCAACAGGCGGGGCGCGGTTTGCAGGTGCGGGCGGGCGTCGTTGAGCATGGCTCCCCATTCCGGCGTGGGCGGCTGAGCGCCAAGCCCCAGGAAGTTAAGACCCGCGATGCCCAGGATGATCCACCCCACGTCCAGCGAAGCGATTACGATGATGGGGCCGATAATGTTGGGGGCGATGTGCCGCAGGATGATGCGCGGGCCACCGGCCCCGGCCGCCCGCGCCGCCGTCACGTACTCCATCTGTCGCGCACCCAGGGTCACCCCACGAATGATGCGGGCATGGCCCACCCACCAGACCGCGCCGGCCGCCAGCAGGACGTTGAACAACCCGGGGCCCAGGGCTCCCGCCACGGCGATAGCCAGGATCAGCGAAGGAAACGCGAGGAGCAGGTCCACCACTCCCATCAGGGCCGTGTCCGGCCAGCCGCCGTGGTATCCGGACAGTATTCCCACCGTCAGCGCAATGGTCATGCTGAGGGCCAAGGTGGCGGCGGCGGCCAGCAGGGTCATGCGCGCCCCGTGGATGATCCGGCTGAAGGTGTCCCGACCCAGGTGGTCGGTGCCCAATAGGTTATCGGCTGAAGGCGGTAGCAATCTGTCTGGCAGATCTATCTCGGTGGGGTCGTCCAGCGGAAGCCAGGGCGCCAGCAAGCCTGCCAGCAGCAGGGTCACCACCAGGAACAGCCCCAACGCGGTTCCCGGCTCTCGTAGCAGCGCAGTCCATCGCCATCGCCGGCGCGAACCGCCGGCGCCCGTCGCTACCGGGACGTGTTCCCCTGAGTGCTCGGTATCGCCCGTCATCAGCCGCTACATCTCGTCACGTCCAAAGCGCAGGCGCGGGTCGACGATACGCAGAGCTGCGTCGGCGGCCAGGTTGACCAGCAGCACCACCACGGCGATATAGGTAACGAACCCCTGCACTACCGGGTAATCTCGGGTCAGGGCCGCACCCACCATCAATTGACCCAAACCGGGCCAGGTGAAGATGGTCTCGACGATGACGGCGCCACTGAGCAGATAACCGAGGTTCACGCCAGTGGCCCCGATGGCCGGCAGCAGCGCGTTGCGCAGAGCATGACCGGAGGCGACGGCGCGTTCCGACAGTCCCTTGGCCCGCGCCGTTCGGATGTAGTCCTGCCCCAGGGTTTCCAGCATGCTGGCGCGTATCAGACGCATCAGTTGCGCCATGGGAGCCAGGGAGAGGGCGATGGCCGGAAGCACGACCTGCGCCGGCGAACCGTAGCCCAAGGCCGGCAGCCACGACAGTTTCACCGCGAACAGGATGATCAGCCCGTAAGCCAGGGCGTAGGATGGAGCCGCCGCGCCCACCAGCGCCGCCAGTCGGGCGACGGCATCCAAGACGCTGCCGCGCTTACGGGCTGACAGTATGCCCATGGGCACGGCGACCAGCAGGGCCAGGGCCAGGGCCGCCGCCGTGAGCAGGGCCGTCGGGACGGTGCGGCGCGCCAACTGGGCGGCCACGGGCTGTTCGGTGACATAGGACTGGCCCATATCGCCCATCACCGCCCGCGACACCCAGCGAGCGTACTGCACCGGCAAAGGAGCGTCCAGGCCCAGCTCGACGCGCATGGCCGCCACCTCCGCGCTGCTGGGCAACTGAGCCGGGTTGCGCTGGCGCAGGACAATCTCGGCAGGATCGCCCGGCGCCAGGTTCAGCAGCGCGAAACTGACGGCAGAGATTCCCAGGAGCAGCAGCGGCAGCGTGGCCAACCTTCGGACCAGGTATGCTCCCATACCGGAGACCCTCTATCTGCACCGGTCATGCCTGCCCTGCATCACTCGCTCAGTCCAACTCGGTGGTTGAAGAAATAGTGGGAGGTTGGATGGGCCTCGAAATCGGTGACCCGGTCACTGACGCCGTACACCATATTCACATGGGCGACCGGCAGAAATGCGGCTTCTTCGGTGACCACCGCCAGGGCCTGGCAGGCTATCCCCTTTCGACCCTCCAGGTCGGTCACCGAGACGGAGGGGGCGATAATGTCCACCAGGCCGGAAGCGTCGTAGTGCCCATAATTGTTGGTCCCGCTCCCGCTAGCGTCGCCCTTCAAACCGGCGAACTTGCTGATGTTGAACACCGGGTCTCCCCCGCCTTGCACGACAGTGTTGTACCAGCCAAAGAGGTCCCATGCGGGTTCCTTGACCACCGACCATTCGGTGATGAGCACCTCGGCCTTGATGCCCACGTCGGCGAGCATCGCCTGAGCGGCCTCGGCCATAATCGGCAACTGGAACCGCTCGGGGTAACCGCCGATAATAATTTCCAGCGGCTGACCTTCCTTGTCCAGGATGCCGTCGCCGTCGCTGTCGGCGTAGCCGGCCTGGGCCAGCAAACTACGGGCTTCGTCAGGATCGAAGGCCGGCGCGCTCACGCCGGGACAGGACGTCAGGGCTTCCGGGAGCAGCAGCTCAGCGAAAGACCCGGACCCGGGAGGGGCGACCAGACCGGCGATGCTCTCCCGGTCAATGGCGTGGGCCACCGCCCGGCGCACCAGTGGGTCGGCCAGCGTGCCGCGCTCGAAATTGACCCACCACAGGACCAGGGAAGTGCCGATGCCGGAGGTCTCGGTACGCGTGCCCGGGTGGCCGTTGATCGCCCGGGCTCCGTCCGGCGATACGTTGACGGCAACGTCGATGTCCCCGGCCTGCAGGGCCAGTTCCCGGCTGTTGGTGTCGGGAATGGCGACGTGCTCAATGCCGGCCAGCGGAGGCGTTCCACCCCAGTAGTCGTCGTTGGCTACGCTGGTAAGATACTCCTTTGGCGCGTACTCGGTGGGGACGTACGGACCGGTAAGGGCCCTCGCGGCAATGAAGTTGCCTTCGCCGGCTGTGTCCGCCGCCACCGCGTCGGTGATGGCCAGGGCCGGCAAGATCAACAGGCCCGGCAGGGTGGGTTGCGGCGCCGTCGTTGTGATGGTGATGGTTTGCCCGTCCTCGACCGTTATGGTGTCAACGGACAATGTATCGGCCGCCGCCGGCGACAATCGGATCGCCCGCTCCAGGGACGCCTTCACCGCGCGCGCATCCATCACGTTCCCATTATGAAACTTGACGCCCTCCCGGATTCCGATCCTCCAGGTCATGGGGTCAACTTGAGTGGCTTCCGTCGCCAGCCACGGCTCGGGACTCAGAGTAGTTCCTGAGAGTCGGAACAAGGTCTCCGATAACGCCGATTGAGTGGAGACGTAGCCACCCTCCACCGGATCCAGGGGGCTGTCCAGCCAGATCACGCCCGCTTTCAGCGTCGGCCGCGCCCCGATGACGGCATTAGTCGGCCCGGCCGGTGATTGCGCAGACGACGACTCCGATTGTTGGGCCGGAGCGACCGTGGCGACCGGTTGCCGGGGAGCGGCGGCGGCCGGCGCGGTCGGCTGCGGGTTGCTGACCGCCACGGGCGGAGCCGTCTCGCTGGGCGCGGCGGGCGCGCCGCAGGCCACCGCCAGCAGCAGCGCCAGACCGAACCCCGCGGCCAGCGCCGGTTTGAAATGCCGTATCGATAATTTTCCCATGTTCGTCCTCCAAGACGTTAACAGTCGGGCAGCCCGGCGCGGACGCGGGTAATTCGGCCCTTGGTTCGTCCGATCCGCCAAACCGTCACGCCACCTTGCGCGTCGAGCGCGGCAAGGGCGCGCCCGTCAGGCCGCCAGTACGATTCGGCCACTGCGCCCGGCACAACCGCGGCCCCTATCGGACTGCCTTTTCCATTTTTCTGGAGCGACCACACCGCCACGGCGCCATCGCGGCCCCCCGATGCCAGGCGCATCGCGCCGGGAGCGAAGGCAAGCGTCGTGACGGGCTGAACGTGAAACTCCAGAACGCCGGGCTCCGTGCCTTCGGGGCCGTCTCTATGGAAGCTCCAGACCGTCACCGACTCGCCGCCGCCGGTGGCCAATAGGGTGCCGGTGTCGTCGAAAGCCAGGGCCGACGGCTTGCCGGGATAGCCCGACATCATGGAGTCCTGCTCCGTGGCGCGACGCCAGAAGTGCACCGTGTTGTCCTGACTGCCGCAGGCCACGATACTCCCGTCCGAGCTCAGCACCATCGACACCAGGGATCCCTGCCACTCCATCATCTGGCGAAGCTCGCCGGTGGACGGATCGAAGAACGTCACTCGACCGTAACAGGCCGTCGCCAGCTCCCCGGCGCTCGACCAGGCGATGGCGCTGACGGTGCTGGGATGATCATCGGACCGCCAAACGTCCGCGCCGTCCGCGTCATACACGCGAACCTGCCGGGAGCAGGAGGCCGCCAACCGTTGGCCGTCCGGCGACCACGCCACGTTTTCAACCCAGCCGCTTCCGACGTCGATAGCCCGGATTGCCTGACCTTCGGCGGCGCTCCAGATCAAGACCCGGCCGTCCTGGCCGGCCGTGGCGAACTCGGTTCCGTTCGGGTGGATCGCCATCGCGAGCACACCACCTTCGTGAACCCCGCGCCGCTCCCAGGCGGTCGCGCCGGACTTGCCGTCGAGCGTGTACACGCTGCCCTCGGCATCACCGACCATCAGCGCCTCACCGCCCCCGCTCCACCCTCCGGCGATGGGGTAGTCGCCCACCGCCGCAGACCAGCCCCGACGGAGAACACCCGTCGGGTCGCCGACACTTAGATCAGACATGCTGCGAACCCCTCCCGAATGCCCTGCTCATCGAGGTTGCGCCCAATGAAGACGAGCTGATTGCGGCGGGTCTCGTCCCCCCATTCGCGATCGGGCTGGCCGTCAAATAGCATGTGAACCCCCTGGAAGACGAAGCGCTGCGACTCGCCCGCGACGCTGATGAACCCCTTCATGCGGAAGATGTCCACCCCGCTCTCAGCGAGCAACCTGCTGAGCCAGGCGTTGAGCCTTGCGGGGTCACAGTCGCCGTCCATCTCGATAGCGATGGAGCCAACGGTGTCGTCGTGCTCGTGCTGCGCGACCCAGGTTCGCTCGACCACGGCGGGGACTGCCGCTCCCTTGATGCGTGGTGTGTCTTCCTCTGCGCAGGCAGGCTCGGCGCAAAAGTTGCCCCCCAGTTTGAAAGACTCGCCATCCGCGTTCCTCAGTTGGAGATCGAACTCCTCCGGGAGGTGCTGGGTGTAGAAGCCGACCTGCGCCGGCGCATCCACCTGCAGGAAGAACGATTTCCGCCCCGAGGAATCAAGCCGGAGGCTCACATGCTTGCCCACCGCAAACTCTCCGCCAGGTTGAATGGTTTCCGCGGGTTCGGCGTACTCCCGCACACACCACTCCGCGCCCTCACGGAGAGCCGCGTCATCCGTGCTCTGGTCGGATACGACCACGAGGGACATCGACGGATCCGGCCCTTCGGCAAGGCTGAGTTCGTAGCGGCCGATATCGAGCGAGTAGACTCCGGTCCATTCGAAGGGATACTCCGGTTCGAGGAACGTGGGACGACGTTCGAGGACCTGGTCCAGGTCGAAGGCGCCGAGGTTGAGCACGGTATCGACGGCGACGTTCGCCCGTTCGCTGCGCACGACCCGCGCCATTCGGTTCATTTCTCGGATCCGAGCTTCGAGCCTGTCGGCCGCCTCGTCGTTGACGAGGTCCGTCTTGTTGAGCACGAGGACGTCGGCGAAGGCGATCTGCTCCGTGCTTTCGTCGCTGCGGCCGAGCTGCTGCTCGATGTGGGCCGCATCAACCAGCGTGACGATCCCGTCCAGCGCGTACTCCGCGCGCAGCTCGTCGTCCATGAAGAAGGTCTGCGCCACCGGACCGGGATCGGCGAGCCCGGTGGTCTCCACCAGCACGTAGTCGAACTTGTCGCGGCGCTTGTTGAGGTTGTTCAGCACCCGGATCAGGTCTCCCCGCACCGTGCAGCAGATGCAGCCGTTCGACATCTCGAAGACCTCTTCGTCGGCGTTGATGACCAGTCCCTGATCGATACCGATCTCCCCATACTCGTTCTCGATCACGGCAATGCGCTTGCCGTGCTCCTCGGTCAGGATCCGGTTGAGCAGGGTCGTCTTGCCGGAGCCGAGGAATCCGGTGAGTATGGTAACGGGTACTTTGCGTGGCGTGTTCATATAAAATTCTCCTTCGGACAATATTGAGATGCTGTCTCGATTAGGCAGCCGGCCACCCTACATTGTCAGCAGTCTCGTTGTCAACCAGGAGAATTGCGCGTAACTGTGAGGACAGCAAAAACCCCGTCCGCACTTGGTGGACGGGGTTTTTCGAGGGGATCCTGTCGTCTCGGTCAGACATGCCCGATTTGCGGGCAAATCCGCTTCACTCGTTCCGCGAAGTGCAGCCAGAATGCACCTGAAGGCAGGCTTCCTGGCTCATGGCTGATAGCGACGGCTCTCCACCTTCCCATCCGCGCGGGGCAGACAGTGGTTTGCGTCAACGTCCCTCTGTTGAGAGATGCCGACGGGAGAGCGTCTCGCCAATTACAGTGGCGCGACCGCACCGGATTTACACCGGATTTCCTTTTGTCCCGCGTGTTTCGCAAGCAACCGCCGACGTGTATCGACCGGCTAACGGAACGCGGGCCACCGACAGGTGTTGGTTCGGGTGTTCGATTGTTAACATCGATAACCTAGCACGGCAGGCCGCCGTGGTCAACCCAACGGACTCGGCATCCAGTGCAATCCCATTTCACCGGGATAGGACTTTGAGCATGAAACTAGCGTTGACCAACGCCACACCGCCCGAGGGCAGGACCGACCAGACCAGCACTTTCCGCAGGTATTCCCTGACTGCACACGCCCCATTGACCCATCCGCGCGCCACCATGCTCTCCAGGCCGGGGGAGTGGGCGTACATCTCCGACGGGAAAAAGAATCCGCCAACTGCAATGCTGTAAGAAATCGCCGCGCACTGTCGCCGGTCATGGTCGTTGCTCACCATCAAACCAGGAAAGCGCAGCTGCGGCAATCTGAGGCGTTCCGCCGGTGGTACGGTGGCAATCTCACCGTCCACACGCACCATGTAAGTGTCTGGATCGACTTCGATGACCGGCATGGCATCGTTGCGGACCATCTGTCGTTTGGTGATGGTGCGGCAGTTGCCTACTGACTCTACCCGTCGGGTCAGCGCCAAATCCCGGTGGACCCCAGCCTCGCAGGATGCAGCGGAGAGGGCAGGGTGCGGATGCCCAGCGACTGGCGGCGCTGCGGCGACATCTCCTGCACGTTGCCCACCACCGGCGCGGGCACCTGGTACTGCTCCGCGATGCCCTTGAGGCCGACGGCCAGCACGGAGAGGTACTGCTCGTTATCGGCGGCGGCAAAGGAGGGACTGGGTGCAGGTGGAGGCCGGAGCCGTTGATGCGAGAGGCGGGCTTGGGCATGAAGGTGGCGTACACGCTCTGCAGCTGGGCCAGTTCCTTGATAACCAGCTTGGTCGTCATCACGTCGCGCATCCGCCGCCCTTCGCTGGATCGGTAGATATACCAGTAGAGGCCGGCGATGCACGCCGTCACCAACGCCAGGATGAACACCCGCTTCATGGGCAGCGCCAGGTCGCCGGTGAAGCTCAACGCGGCCTGCTGGAGCGCGTAGGTAGTGTACGCGCCGATCATAATGAACTCGCCGTGAGCCAGGTTGATAACGTTCATCAACCCGAAGGACAGCGCCAGTCCCAATGCGATGAGCAGCAGGATATTTCCAATCCTGAAAATCCCTGTAATCCTGACGATCCTGCTTCTGACGATCCAATCCTTTGTCGCCCCAGGTCGGGCTACTGAGCCAGCTCCCGCAGGCCGGCGGCCCACTCGTAGCTGTCCAGGTAGGGGTCGGGAACCACCGGCGCGCCGGAGTTCCAGATCTCGTCAATCTGTCCATCCTCGCGCACTGTGCCAATACGGACGGTCTTGGAAACGTGCTGGTTCTCGTTGTGGATGGTCACCGTTCCGCCGGGGGCGGCGAACTGGATGCCTTTGGCGGCTTCCTTCACGGCGGCAACGTCGGCGCTGCCGGCCTTTTCCACGGTGGCTTTCCAAGGGTGTTGAACACCACGTCCGGCCCGGCGGCCTTTATTTCTGGTAATGACGGCGCTGTACTCGGTGTGTCCCAACGGGGTGTACTCCTCACACCACAACACCTCATCCTCCTGGAGCAGCTTGCGGACCTTCTCGGCGATGTGGGCCAGTCGGACGCGCTGTCTTCGATGACGACCTTGATGGTGTCGGACTCGGACGCGGCGTCGGGCGCCGCGGGGGTCTGGGTTCGCTACCGGGGCCGCCGTGGCAGCGGCCGGCGCGGGCGGCGGCTCGGAGCCGCAGGCGGCCAGCCCCAGCGCTATGAAGACGGCAACCACGCCCAGCGGACGAACCGCGCCCAAGCCGGTATTCCAGATATCCCGTTATGAGACATTCACGTGAACGCTGGGTAAAACCAGCCTGGACCGTTGCGCTTGAAACTACCCACGCCGGTTGGTACGGTACACATATTGAAAGCTCGTTTCTGATGTCCCTTCCGGCTGGCTGAACTCGAGGACAAAAACCATGAAATATGATGTGGCAATTGTGGGGGCCGGCTCCGCCGGTTCAGCGCTGGCGGCCCGGCTGTCGGAAGACCCGAGCCGCTCGGTAGCGCTGCTGGAAGCCGGGCCGGACTATCCGGATTTTGATCGGCTGCCCGAGGAACTGAAATACGGGTTTGCCTCGGCTCCGACCCGGCCTGCCGTCCGGACGGCGGGCGGCCACCCGGCCTCCTTGACCTCCAGCCCCCATAACTGGCAGTTCACGGCAACGGCGACTGACCTGGCGCCGCCGATGCTGGTGCCCCGGGGCAAGGTCACCGGCGGCTCCAGCGCCATCAATTCGTCGGCTTTTTACCGCGGCGTTCCGGAAGATTTCGACGCCTGGGCGTCCTTGGGCAACGACCGGTGGAGCTACGAAAAAGTCCTGCCTTACTTCCGCAAACTGGAAACGGACGTTGACCGGCGCGGCGACTATCACGGCTCCAACGGACCCATCTTTGTCCACCATTCCAACCCGGACGCTTGGGACGCCACTCAGAGAGCCTTCTTCAACGCCTGCCGCGCCCGCGGCTTTGCGGAAACCCACGACCACAACCATCCCGAATCCAACGGGGTCGGCCCCAGCATAACCAACAACCACAACGGAGTTCGCTTCAGCGCCGCGCTGGGCTACCTGAACCCGGCTCGCCATCGCCTCAACCTTACGGTACGACCCAATTGCCAGGTGCGCCGGGTTGTCTTTGATGGCAAACGCGCGACCGGCCTGCTGGTGGAGAGCGGGGGCGAAAGTTTCACTGTGGCAGCGGAGCTGATTATCCTCAGCGCCGGCGCGGTGGGTTCGCCGCACCTGTTGCTGCTGTCCGGCGTGGGCCCGGCCGCGCAATTGGAGAAGCTGGGCATTCCGGTTGTCCAGGACACCCCCGGCGTGGGGCAGAACCTGAAAGACCACCCGAAGGTGTACGTTACCTGGAAAGTCTCCGCGGGTTTGACCGCGCCCGCCAACCGGGGCGCCGGCAGCGCGACCCTGCGCTTCACGGCACCCGGTTCCCACCTGAGGAACGATCTAAGCATCAGCCTTTCCGCCCTGGTGGCGCCGCGGGTCAAGGGCGCCGAGCCGGTTCCGCAACGGCCCGACAGGGACAGCGGGGGCAGTAGGCACGCTGAAATGATGATCGCCTTGCTTTTGCCCGAAAGTCGGGGCGAATTGACGTTAACTTCCGCCGACTACCGGGTGCAGCCGGCTTTGCACTACAATTACCTGTCCGAACCCTTTGACCGGGTGCGGATGCGAGCGGGCGTTCACCTGGCCCTGAACTTGGCTGGGCGGCCAGAGCTGGCGCCATTGCTGGGAAAACGGATTGAACCTGAGGAAAAAGACCTGGCAAGCGACGAGGTTTTGGATCAATGGCTGCTGCGGGAGGCAACGACCTACTCCCACATCTCATGCACCTGCAAAATGGGGCCAGCCGCCGACCCTTTGGCGGTAGTCGATCAATGCGGCAGGGTGCACGGCGTGGAAGGGTTGCGCATCGTTGACGCCTCTATCATGCCCGATCTGGTGCGCGCTCCAATCAACCCGGCGGTGATCATGATGGCGGAGCGAATAGCAGACTTCATCCAGTCCGGCGAATAGGGAGGAGGGACGAATGGCAGACCTGAATTTTGCGACCAACTCCGGCGACTACGCCACGCTCAGCAGGGCGTCAGTCGAGGGCTTCCGGGATAGCCTGAACGGCGAGTCCCTGCTGCCCGGTGACGAGACATACGACGACGCCCGACGGATCTGGAACGCCATGGCGGACAAGCGGCCCGCCCTGATTGCCCGTTGCAGCGGAACGGCCGACGTGATCAAGTCGGTCAACTTCGCCAGGGAGCGCGATCTGCTTATTTCGGTGCGCGGCGGCGGTCATAACTTCCCGGGCAACAGCGTTTGTAACGACGGACTGATGATTGACCTGTCCCGGATGACCGGCGTGCGCGTCGATCCGGCGGCCAAAACGGTCCGCGCGCAGGGCGGGACAAAGTGGGGAGCCTTCGACCACGAGACCCAGGCTTTCGGCCTGGCTGCGCCCGGCGGGACCGACGTGGACACCGGCATCGCGGGTCTCACCCTGGGCGGTGGCATCGGATGGCTGTCCGGGAGCTACGGCCTCAGTTGCGACAATCTGATTGCCGCTGACGTGGTCACCGCTGACGGACGGATGATCACCGCCAGCGCCGACGAGCATCCGGATCTGCTCTGGGCGCTCCGGGGCGGAGGCGGCAACTTCGGCGTCGTCACCTCTCTCGAGTACCGGCTGCATCCCCTCGGCCCGATGGTACTGGCGGGCTACCTGGTGTACCCCTACGACAAGGCCAGGGAATTCTTCGCTCTGGTCAGCGATTTTGCCGGCAATATGCCTGACGAAATGAACCTCATCACCTTCCTGACCACCCTCCCGGATGGTGGTGGAAAGGCCTGTAGCATCCTGCTCTGCTACTACGGCTCCATCGCAGAGGGAGAACGAGTCATCCGGCCGTTGCGGGAGTTCGGCCCGCCATTGTCCGACGGCGTCCGGCCCATGCCCTATACCGAGGCCCAAAAGCTCGCGGCGGCGCCCCAGGGACGGCTGAACTACCTGAAGTCCCATTTCATGAGCGAAGTCAGCGACGACGCCCTGGACATCACCCTCGACTTCTTCGACCGTGTAACGTCGCCGCTTTCCAGCGTGCTGTTCCAGTATCTGGGCAATGCTGCCCGGCGTGTTCCAGCTGGCGGGACCGCCTTCGGCCATCGGGGCGCGCTCTGCGAGTGGGCCACCAACGGCGTGTTCCTGGACCCGGGGGAATCCGAGGTCCACATCCAATGGGTCCGAGATTTTGCGGCGGCGTTGTCGCCTTTTTCTTCGGGAGCCTACATCAACCAGGTCGGCACCGAGGCCGAGGAAGGGGAAGCGGAGATACAGACGGCTTTCGGCGACAACGTCCAGAGGTTGGCGACGCTGAAGCAAAAGTACGACCCCACCAACCTGTTCAGCCACAACCAAAACATCCGGCCCCGGATTCAGGTCTTATGACTTGCGGCGACCGGGACGAAAGTATATGGTTGCCGAAATTTCCACCCGACTGATTGGACTCTGGGCAGGTTGAAATGAGACTTGACGGCAAGGTAGCGATTGTAACCGGCGGCAGCCGCGGCATTGGCCGCGCCATTTGCCTGGGGCTGGGCGATGCCGGCGCCAAGGTGGTCGTAGCATCTCGTACCGAAATAGACAGATCGGCAGGTACAGAGTACGAAAAATACGGTTCGGGCGACATACGCGATACGGCCGGCCAGATTACCGAGCGCGGCGGCGCAGCGTTGCCCGTCCGCTGTGACATTGCGCGCGTCGCGGACATTCAAAACCTGGTGGCCGCCACGCTGGACCATTTCGGGCGGATCGACATTCTCGTGTGCAACGCGGGCATGGATTGCGAGTCGCCGGTGGTGGATCTGGACGTCGAGCTGCTGGACCAGTGCCTGGCGGTCAACGTGCGTGGCCCGCTGCTCCTTTGCAAGTACGCGCTGCCGGCCATGATCGACCGAGGAGAGGGCGGCTCCATTTACTGCGTCACGTCCGGCTCCGCGAGGAACTATCGTGAGGGACGGGTGGGTTATTCGATGAGCAAAGCGGCCCTGGAGAGAATGTTTTTCAGCCTGGCCGAGGAAGTCCGGCCCCACAATATCGCGGTCAACGTTTTCGAACCCGGGCGGGTGGACACCTGGATGAACCGGCGCGGGGATTGGCCGGGAACCGCCCACATACCGATGGTGCAGCCCGAGGCGCTGGCCGCGCCGGGCGTATGGCTGGCGGGCCAAACGGCGGAAACTCTGACCGGCGAGTTGGTAGCCAGGGCCGAATTTGGGGTTACCTGGGGGCCGATTGAAGAAGGAACGGCGTGACGCCGATTGGACCTATCCAAAGGGTAGCTACCGAGGGTCGAAATCTCCACAACTTTACCAGGGGGCGGTATGGCAATCTATCGAGTTTTTTCCGACGACGACGGCGAAAGCCACATCGAAGACTTGAATCTGGAGGAACACCCGGAGCTTGGGGCGCTGATCAACGTATCCGAGGTGCGGGTGCAGGAGTTTGACGGTTCTCGCCAGATGGACTTTCATCCCCTGCCCGAGCGCCGGCTGATTATTCACCTGTCTGGCGAGGTGGAAATCGGGGCCTCCGACGGCGCCAAGCGGGTGCTGCGCGCCGGAGACATCCGCCTGATGGAGGACACCACCGGCAAGGGCCACTCCCACCACGACCTGACCCAGTCAGGCGCGGTGTACATCCTGCTGGATGACTGACCGACGCCGCGCCTTACGTTGCGATGGCCGGTATGTCCAGGTCCCGCACCAGGTTGGCGAACTGGACCACGTCTTCGTCCATGACCTGCTGCAACGCCGTCAACCGTTGGTCGATTTCGCCTGACAGGTAGTCAAAGACCTGATACGCCTGCTGAGTCGGCGCAAAGTCGGCGTTGGCGACCACAGCGGTGAGTTCGGCCAGCTGGCGATTCAGCCGCACCGGCAAGTCCAAACGATCCCGGGCGCCCCGGTACGCCGACTGGATCAGCTGGTCTTCAATCTCCTTCAACTTCCCCTTCACCGTCTCCGCTGCGTCGGCAATTGTCCGCTCCGAGGGATGTCCCTGGGCGCGAGCCACCCACTCGTCCACCTGCTGACGGACTCGGCGCAGTTGGTTGATGCCGTCGTGGGTTTCCGACACCTTGTCGCGGATCTGCACCAAGAATTGGAACTGGGCGTCCAGATCTTCCTGGCTGGCCGGCACGCGAGGGTCTTTGACGATGCGGAAAGTCTGGGTCTGAGAGTCGTCGCCGGCTTGCAGGGTCACCTGGTAAGTTCCTGGTGACGCCAGAGGGCCGATGAGAGCGTCCTCGGTCGTCTTGTCTTCGGGCACCTTGCGGGCCGGCGGGTAGCGCAGATTCCAGACGAAGCGGTTCATTCCCGGTTCGGCGGTGGGCCGGCGTTCCGGACTCTCCTCGCCAGATACCGGGGGATTGCTGGAAAAGCTCTGTATGACGCTGCCGTCCTCGTCCAGGATGTTGAGGGTTATCTCCTCGGGCGCGTCCTTCAGGTAGTAGTGAATCATCACGCCGTCGGGCGGGTTCTCCCCGGCATCCCAGAACTTCCGCACCGTCTCACCCCCTTTGCCCAGCGACTCGCTGTAGGTGACGTCGGCGCCCAAGCCGGCGCGGTAGATCTTGCCGTCGCTGGGCTTCCGATCCCGAAAGGGCGAGCGAACCCGGCACGTGTCGCGGGGTTGCAGCAGGGCTATGGACTGATCCGCCAGGGATGGCGTGAGCTGGCGCAATTGGCTCAGGTCATCCAAAATCCAGAATGACCGCCCGTGAGTGGCGGCAATCAAGTTGTTGTCCTTGACTGTCAGGTCGTACACCGGAACCACCGGGAGATTTGCTCGCAGCGGCTGCCACGACTCCCCCTGGTTGAAAGACACATACGCGCCGGTCTCGGTGCCGGCGTAAAGCAATCCCGGACGCACCGGATCTTCCCGCACCACCCGGGTATAATCACCTTGAGGCAGGCCGGCCGTTATCGATGTCCAGGTCTGCCCGTAATCGGCAGTCTTGTACAGCATGGGCCGGGTGTCGTCCAGCTTGTAGCGCGTGGCCGCAATGTAAGCCGTGGCCGGATCGTGGGGCGAGACCTCGATCATGCAGATGAGCGTCCACTCTGGGAGGTCGTCCGGCGTGACCGCGTCCCACGTCGCGCCACCGTCACGGGATAGGTGGACCAATCCGTCGTCGGAGCCGGCCCAGAAAACTCCCGGTTGGTGAGGAGATTCCACGAAGGCGAAGATGGTGGCGTACACCTCCGCGCCCGAGGTGTCCTTGGTGATGGGGCCGCCCGAGGGTTCCAGAGTGGCCGGATCATGGCGGGTCAGGTCGGGACTGATGGCCTCCCAACTGCCGCCCAGGTCAGTGGAGCGGAACACCACATTGCCCGCCACGTACAGGGTCTGCGGGTCATGGGGCGAGAACATGATGGGATACGTCCACTGGAAGCGGTAGCGCATATCCCCGGCGCCCCATCCAGTGTTCAGCTCCGGCCACACGGTGATGATCCGCACCTGCCCGGTAGCGTGATCGTAGTGGAGCATATTGCCCCCGCCGCCCGCCGAGCTGCCAATCGCCCCGGAAATGACGGTGTTGGGGTCGTCCGGGTGAACGGCGATGTGGCCGCTTTCCGAGTTGCCGACGACGTAGCAATCGCCCCAGGGGATGGCTCCCTTATGGGTGCGGGAAGGCACGCTGATGGCGGTATTGTCCTGCTGGGTTCCATAGACCCGGTGGGGAAACTGGTTGTCGGTGGCCAGGTGGTAAAACTGCGCCGTCAGCTGGTTGTAGATGCTGGACCAGCTTTCCCCGCCGTTGAAGGTAACGCACGCGCCGCCGTCGTTGCCCTCAATCATCCGTTGCGGGTTGTTGGGGTCGATCCAGAGGTCGTGGTCGTCGCCGTGGGGCGTGGTTACCCGACTGAAATTGCGTCCGCCGTCAATGGACTTCCAGCACTGGTAGTTGAGAATCCATACCGTGTCCGCGTCCTGCGGGTCGGCGAAGACGTGCTGATAGTACCAGGGCCGGCCTTGCAAATCCCGGTCGTCGCTGACCAGTTCCCAGGTGTCGCCACCGTCGTCGGAACGATAGAGGCCGCAGTCCTCGGCCTCGATGGTAGCCCACACCCGCCCCGACTTGGCGGGAGACACGGCGACGCCGATGCGTCCCTTGAGGCCGGCGGGTAGGCCGGGGTTGTCGGTGATCTCGGTCCAGGTGTCGCCCCCATTCACTGACTTGAAGATGCCGCTACCGGGGCCGCCGCTGATGAGGCTCCAGGGCGTGCGCCGGGTTTCCCAGATGGAGGCATAGAGAATGCGGGGATTGTTGGGATCCATAGACAGGTCCACGGCCCCGGCGTTCTCGCTGCGGAACAGGACCTTCTCCCAAGTGTTACCTCCGTCCCCGGAGCGGAACACGCCGCGCTCCTCGTTGGGGCCGTAGGCGTGCCCCAGGGCGGCCACGTACACCAGGTCCGGGTTGGCGGGATGCACCCGCACCCGGGCGATGTGCCGGGTATCGGACAGGCCCACGTTGGTCCAAGTCTGGCCGCCGTCGGTGGAACGGTACACCCCGTCCCCGTAGGTCACGTCGCCGCGGATGCAGGACTCCCCCATGCCGGCGTAGATGACGTTGGGGTCGGAAGGCGCGACCGCGATGGCGCCCACCGCGGCGGTGTTAAAGTAACCGTCGGAAACGTTTTCCCAATAGGTTCCGCCGTCGGTGGTCTTCCAAACCCCGCCGGCGCACGCGCCGAAGTAGAACACCATGGGGTTGACCGGGTCGCCGGTCACCGCCACCACCCGGCCGCCCCGGGGCGGACCGATGCAGCGCCACCGGACTGCGCCAAGTAGCTCCTGGGCTACGAAGGGAACCGTCGCCTGGTACTGTCTCATTTCACTCGTGGTCATCGTCGCACCTGCCCGTTCAAGGTCTGCATCCGCCGGAGAGTCCCGATACCCGCGGTCCGGGCGGCTCACCCTCTAGTCACCGCCTCTTGGCCCAGCACTTTCATCAACCGGCCCACGTCGTCCACGCCATCCAGGTTTTCCAGCATCTCCACCACCACCTCGGTGTCGGCTTCGGAGAGGGCGCGGCGGAAGCAGTCGCGCACCTTTGCCAGGAGCTGGTCCCGGGACATGGGGTTGGACGCGGACCCGGTAAAGGCGGAGCATTCGGCGCTGACGGTCGTGCCGTCTTTGAGCACGGCGGTGGCGAGGGTTGCGCCGGATTCGGGGCCTTCGGGTTCCACCCGCATCCGGCCCAGCATATCCTCCATGTCGGGAGAAAAGCGGCGCGCGTCGGTGAAAGTGTCGATACCCACATCGCCGTCCAGCAAGGCGGCGGCGGCGCAGTATTCCACGCTGAACTTGCCGTCCAGGCCGCTGCGGGGCCGAGGCCCCGAATGCCCCCGGCCCCGGCGATGAATGGTCACCTGGTCGATGTCGTTGGGATCAAGGCTGTTCTGCTCACGCAGGTTGAGCGCGGCTTCGATGGCGTTTTGCATATAGACCTGGGCGGGGAAACGCTTGATGTCGAAACCGGGATCGATCAGCCGCCATCCGCCGGAGGCGGACCCCAGGCCGCCGGTGGCGATGTCCCAATCGAATTCGCCACCGAACAGGGCGGCGGCGTAACCCACCGGGGATTCCAGGGCCGCGTCGCTGGCGGTGTAGCCCATGCTGGCCAGGATAGCCGATTCGGCGCCCATCCGGGCGGCGTTGCCCGGATGGGTGGACTTGACCATGGTGCCCGTGTTGGCGGTGAGGCCGCCGGTTCGAGAGGCTGCGATGCCCAGGGCCATCAGGGTTTGCTCCGCGTCCAGGCCCAGGGTCTTGGCCGATGCCGCCGCTCCGCCGAGAGGACCCACCAGACCGGGAGGGTGATAACCGGGCCGGGTAGCCGGCGCGGATGCGGCCCGCAACCGCCCCTGGATTTCCCAGCCCAACACGTAGGCGGTGACGACACGCTCACCGGAGACGTGGTGGTATTCCGCTAATGCCAGGGCCGACGGCAGGCAGGACGAAGTGCCGTGGGTGGGCGGGAATCCCTGGATCTCATAGTCCAGGCAGTGCCCGAAGACCCCGTTGGCGAAGGCGGCCGCCGGCGGGTTGGTCCGGTAGCCCCAGCCCACCACGGAGGCTTGGGGCGAACCGCCGGCGTCCCGCACGTAGCGGCCGATTATATCGGCCAGATCCTGGACTGAACCGGCGGCCATGTTGGCTACGCCGTCCAGGATGGCAATTTTGGCCGCTTCCACCACCGGAGGCGGCAGGTTCGCAAAGTTGGTGTCGGCGATAAATTCGGCCAAGGTTCGGGTTGCGCTCATGGGTTACCTACCTGATTCTAACGTTGCATAGGGAGTATAATGCGCTCAACCAGTTTTGGGGGTGCCCCTATGGCTAAAATCAAGCACATTGCCATCACCTGCGAGGACCCGGATGCGGTGGCGACGTTCTACAAGGAGGGATTCGACCTCTTCGAGGTCGCCCGCAACGCCCGGCAAATCCAGCTTTCCGATGGCGACATCAACCTGACCATCCTGAAGTGGAAAACCAACGAGGACGCCGACGTCGGCCCGAATGGCGAAAACTACGACGGCATCCACCACATCGGCTTCCAAGTCGATAGCCTGGAGGAAACGGGAGCCAAGCTCCGGGAGATAGACGGACAGGAGATTGTCCGGCGGGAAGCGGCCGCGGACGGGCAGCCTCGCCCACCCCGCGCCGAGGAGAAGTGGCCCGGCCCCAACGGACAGGTTCTGGACATATCGGAGCCGGGATGGCTCCACAAATTGCCCCTGGATTAGGAGACTGCCTCAAATGGAAGCAACTTGCGTTACGCATATCGGAATATGCGTGCGGGACATGGACCGATCCCTGGCGTTCTATCGGGACATACTGGGGATGACCGTGCTGGGTGACCGGATGACCGACCCCACGGAAGGTGGACGGCTGCACAACTACCTGCATCGGCGCCAGGCTCGCCGCTGGGTCAGCCTTGCCTACGGCGATGGCGCTACACCCACGCTGACCCTGACCAGCCACCCCGGCGACGATCCCGACGGGGAACCCATCAAACTGGACATGGTAGGAATCAGCCACATTTCCTTCGGCGTCGCCAACGTGAAAGCGCTGACCGAAGAACTGATCAGCAAAGGCGTTGCACTGGCCGGACCCATCGAGTCCTTCACCGGCCCCGATGGTGACATCCGCAGCATCTACGTGTACGACCCCGATGGCATCCTGGTCCAGTTCAATACTCCGTAACGAAGGGGCATTGGATTTTCCCTCCCGCCCCGGTTGGCAGCGTTGATTTCCTTGAGAAGACGAGTTCATTACGCCTGGGTCATCGTGGCCATCGCCGCGATGATGGGGTTCATCACCTCGTCGGTGCGGTTCGCGGCAGCCGCCCTGGTGCCGCATCTCAGCGACTCCGCGGCCGGGTTCGGCTGGAGCTACGGCGCCATCACCCTTGCGTTCAGCCTCCAGTGGATAATCTTCGGGCTGGCGAGTCCTTATGTCGGATGGCTTGGGGACCGCTACGGAGTCCGCTGGTTCCTGCTGATTGGGGCCCTGCTATTCATCGTCGGTATGTTGCTGACCGGCATCATGGGCAGCCTTTGGGAGTTCTACCTCTACTTCGGCGTGATCCTGGGCATCGCCTCCACCATTTTCACCGTTCTGCCGGTGTCCGGCATCGCCCTGTGGTTCCGGCGTCACCTGGGAATTGCCATGGGGGTCGTCTGGTCCTTCCAGGGGATTGGCGTCGTTGCGTTCCTTTTTCTGATTAGCGCGGCCTTCAGCGAGCTTGGGATCAGGTGGATTTTCTGGCTGCCGGGCATGGCGGGCGGAGCGTTGCTGCTCATGCTGGTCAAGTTCTTCTACAACGGGCCAGCCGACGTAGGCTTGCGTCCCTTCGGAGATCTTGGAGATGAACCGATCCAAAGGCCACGGAGGGACGAATCGTCAAAGGTAAGGGCCAGAGTATTCATTCAACAGGCCAGGCGCACCGCCACCTTCTGGAACCTCATCGGCATCCATTACTGGGGATGCATGGGCCATCAAATCATCAACGTGCTGGTGGTGGCCATTGCCGTGGACCGTGGGCTGTCCCTGGGAACGGCCGTCGGGGTGTTGGCAGCCCAGCAGACCGTCGGCGTCGTCGCCCGGGGCGCCGTGCCCGTGCTGGCCGAACGCTACGGCTGCCGGATCGTCTGGGTCGTGGGCATGGCTCTCCAAGTCTTCCCGCTGCTGCTCATTCTATTTTCCAACGACGTTTGGGCCTATTACCTGTTCGGCATCCTCTTTGGTATCGGCCAGAGCACGGAGGTGCCCACGTTCCCCATCGCCAATCGTCAGTATTACGGAAACGTCCCCCAGGGCAGCCTTTACGGTTGGCAAAGCCTGGGCAGCGGCCTCGGAATGGGATTGGCCCCCTTGTGCGGCGGTATCCTGTGGGACGTAACGGGAACCTACCTGGCGCCGCTGCTCATGTCCTTTGGGTTCAGCACGATGGCGCTCATCCAGTCCTGGTTGCTGCCCTCGCCCCGCGTAAGGCAGATTCCGGACTGGGAGAGCCACCTGCCGGCCAACCTGCGGCCGGCAAGTTAACGCCGCTGCTAAAATGCTCCCCAAATGACCGTCCCTGCTGAACAATCCAGCGCCGGACCACTCGGCCCACTCAGCGGCTACCGGGTGCTGGATCTGGCCGGCCCCATGGGCGTTTATTGCGGCAAGCTGCTGGCCGACATGGGAGCCGATGTAATCAAGGTCGAGCCGCCGGGCGGCGACCCCATGCGCGAGATTGGCCCCTTCATCGGCGGCGAACCCGGCCCCGGGCGCAGCCTGTACTGGCTCCACTTCAACACCAACAAGCGCAGCGTGACGCTGGATATAGGAACATCTGAAGGGGCGACGCTGCTGCGCCGGCTTGCGCTCGCTTCCGACGTGCTGTTGGAAACCGGCCCGCCTGGATACATGGATTCCCGGGGCTTGGGATACGACAGCCTGGCGGCGGACGCGCCCGGCCTGGTGTACTGTTCCATCACTCCCTTCGGTCAGACCGGCCCTTACCGTGATTTCAAGGCGTCGGATCTGGTGGGCTTCGCCATGGGCGGGTATATGTACGTCACCGGCTGGCCCCATACTCCGCCGACCCGGTTGTGGGGTTCGCAGGCGTATCACACCGCTTCCAACCGCGCTTACATCGCCATCCTGCTGGCCCTGTACCACCGGGATATGACCGGCGAAGGACAGTACATCGACGTTTCCATGCAAGAAGCGGTAGCCGCCACCACCGAGCACGTCAACACCACCTACAACTACACCGGCGAGTCGGCGGCGCGCTGCGGGTTCCGCCACGGCGGCCAGTTCGTCGCCACCTGGCGCTGCAAGGACGGCTACGCCAGCATCACCACCAACACCCGCGCAGCGTGGGACGACCTGCGGGCCTGGATGGAGCGGGACGGCATGGCCGGGGACTTGATGGACGAACAATACAACGACCACTTCGTCCTGCGGGGTGAGCATTCGGCGCATATCGAAGAACTCATCCAAGCTTGGGCGATGCTGCACACCCGGCAGGAGATAACCGAGTTCGGGCAGTCCAACCACCACCCGTGGGGGCCGGCCGCTACGCCCGATGAGATACTGGAAAACGAGCAGCTGTGGGGTAGGGGATATTTCACCACCGTCGCGTCTGCGGACGGCGGCCCGGAGATGGTGTACGCGGGCGATCCTTACCGCTTGAGCGAGTTCCCGCTGCCGGTGCGACGGACGGCTCAGGGGCCGGGGGAGCATAACGCCGAGGTGTTGGCCGGCATCCTGGGGATCACGCCGGCCGAGCTGGGACGCCTTTCGCTATGAGGTTGAACGCGCTATAGGCTCTAGGCAGTGTTGACATTTCGCGTCATTCCGGCGAAAGCCGGAATCCAGAGATTGCAATATGAAGAAACGGGAGGGATTGCTTACGATTTCGACCACTGGATTCCCGCGAAAGCGGGAATGACGGTGAAATGTCAACACTGCCTAATACTCATCGACATATTCTGACAACAGTTCTGCTACTTCGTACAGATTCTCCAAAGCTTCGGAGCGTGTCGAACCCTGCGTAAAGCAGTTGGGGATATCCGGATAACGCGCGATCCATCCGTGTAATCCCTGCTCCCACTCAATCCGATTTTTGTCCACCAGTTGTTTGCCCTTCTCCCATCGGTCATTTTGTGCTTCAACAAATGGGGCCTGTTCCGGTGTTGTCATTTTTTGCCTCTCATTTGAATTTGTGCCGTCATCGTATGCTGCTTTCATTCGATGCGTCAAACTGCATTTAGCGCTGTTTGGCGTCCTATTTGCCCAATTGCCAAGTGATACACTGCCTGAGGTTGAACGGATTTGAATAGGGAATCGCAACAGCCCGGCCTTGCTCTCCGCGGCATCCGTGTGCTGGACTTCACCTGGATTCACGCCGGGCCTTCCGCCACGCGCATTCTCTCCGACCAGGGCGCGGAGGTCATCAAGGTCGAGTCCAACAACGCCCTGTCGGTCGTTGGAGGCCCGGCGTCGGCTACCGCCCGGGGGTTGGGCCAGCGGCACAACTGGAACGCCGGCAAACTGTCCATTTCTCTGAACATGAAGACGCCCCAGGGCATCGACATCGCAAAACGGCTCGTCGCGGTGTCCGACGTGGTGGCGGAGAACTTCAGCGGGCGCGTCATGCCGTCCTGGGGCCTGGACTACCAGTCCGTCAGGCCCATCAACCCCAGCATCATCATGCTCAGCATGTCCGGTTTTGGCCGCACCGGGCCGTGGCAGGAACGGGTCAGCTACGGCCAGACGCTGCAAGCCTGGTCGGGTTTCACCCAGCTGACCGGGTTTCCAGATACCGACCCCAGCGGCCCGGCCAGCGCGTACAGCGACGCTGTGGGCGGCATGGCCGGCGCCCAAGCGGTGCTCCTCGCCCTGATCCACCGATCCAGAACCGGGCGCGGCCAGTGGCTCGACGTTTCACAGTTCGAGTCCCTTTCGTCCCTGCTGGAAACCCTGGCGCTGGACATCAGCGTCAACGGTTCCGCTGCCGTCACCGAACGTACCGGCAACCGGCTGGCGCACGGCGGCGGCGCGCCCCACGGCGCGTACCGCTGCCGAGGAGAAGATCGGTGGGTGGCGATCACCGTTTTCACCGAAACAGAATGGCGCGCCTTTGTGGAGGTCATGGGCAACCCGCAATGGGCTGCCGACCCACGGTTCAGCAGCAGCGATGCCCGCGAGCGGAACGCCGACGCGCTGGACGCCTGCGTTGAGTCGTGGACGGTGGAACACACGGCGGAGGACGTGATGCGCCGGCTACAGTCCGCAGGTGTCGCCGCCGGCGTGGTGCAGACCGGAGCCGACTTGTCACGAGATCCCCAACTGAAGGAGCGCGGGTTCTTCCGGCGCGTACCCGACCACCAGGGAGAACTGCGGACCATAGAGAGTGCGCCCTACAAGCTGTCACGGACGCCGGGCGCGGTTACCCGGGGCGCGCCCGCTTTCGCGGCGGACATGACCTACGTGCTGCGCGAACTGCTGGGCATGTCCGATGACGAAGTGGAAGATTGCGCGATCTCCGGTGCTTTCGACTGAACGGGGCAGCAGCAATTGGCTCCGACACCGAGGGCCAATAATGCTATTCCGCAGTTGCGGCCCACGGCGGTTTGCGCCCTACCGCAATTGCACCACCGTCACCGCCGCTGCCATTCCGCCTTCCCCCGGCTCGGTGGTCGCTACCAACGGATGTCCGGCCAAATATTCGCGGATGGCGCGGCGCAACGCGCCCGTGCCCTTGCCGTGGACGATCTTTAACGAAGACATTCCTTCCAAAGCGGCATCGTCCAGTAGAGTATCGATAACGGACAAGGCTTCGTCCACCCGGTATCCGTGCAAATTGACCTCCGGGCTGAGCGTCCGCTTGTTTTCCGGCCGACGATAAACCACGCCGGCCTGTTCGGCGGCTGGATGGATTCGGTCGGCGGGCCGGTCCAGTTGGTACACCGGCAGGCGGGCCCGCATAGTGCCGATGATGACCTCTATTTCCTGCTGCTCATTGGGCGCGGTTACTACCTCCACTGGACGGGAGACGCCCCGGACGTACACGCGGTCGCCGGCCCGGAGATCATGGTACCAGGGAGGTCGTTCCAGGGGTATCGGCGCCCAGTCGGGGGACACCACCTCGCGTTGGGTTTCCGCCAGACGTTCCCGCTCGGCGCGCAGGTCCGCTTCTCGGGTTGGGCCGTTGGCATTCACCGCAGTACGTTCCAGGGAACGCTCAGCCCGACGTATCTGGTTGGCAACCTCTACAATCTGTTCGGCCAGTTCCCGCCGCGCCTCTTCCACCAGCTCAGCTTTGGTATCCTCCACGGCTTCGAGTTGCAGCGCGATTTCCTGTTCCCGCACCCGGGCGTCATTCAACGCCTGTTCAGCCTGCGACCTCAACTCGGATATGGTCAGCCGTTCTTCCTGTAGTTCCTGGAGCAGCCGGTCGGTTTGTACGTGGCTGGGCTCCAGGTGGGACTGGGCTCCGGAGATTACTTCATCAGGCAATCCCAGGCGGGAGGCAATGGTGAGAGCGTAGCTGCGGCCAGGAACGCCGTGGGTCAGGCGATAGGTCGGTTCCAGCGTGCTGGGGTTCAGGTCAACGCTGGCGTTGACCATCCCATCTTCCTCCTGGGCCAACCGCGCCACGTTGCGGTGGTGCGTGGTAGCCACTACCCTGGCGCCCAGGTCACGCAGGTGGGACAGCAGCGCAATGGCCAGAGCGGACCCTTCTTCGGGGTCAGTGGCTGAACCCAACTCGTCGATCAGGACGAGGGAACGCGGTGTTGCCGCGTCCATAATGCGTTGAATGTTGCGGATGTGGCTGCTGAAAGTCGAAAGGGACTCGAAAATGCTTTGCTGGTCGCCGATGTCGGCATAGATACCGTCCAGCAGCGGTAGGGTGGCGTCGTCGGCCGGCACCTGTAGCCCGGCGTGGGCCATCGTCGCCAGCAATCCCACGGTTTTGAGCGCGACGGTCTTGCCGCCGGCGTTGGGGCCGGTGATGAGCAAGACGGGATTGCCCGCCCCTATGTTAATGGTGGTGGGCACGACATCGCCGGGGAGCAACGGGTGCCGCGCCCCCACCAGTTCCAGGCGTCGCGGTTCCGTGTCGGCGAGGAAGGTCGGGGCAATGGCACGGTTCGATTGGGCGTAGCGCGCTTTGGCCGCCGCCAGATCAAGTCGCCCCAGCAGCGACAGCATTAACGTGATGTCCTCGGCGTACTGTCCCACCAGTGATGACAGATGCCGCAACACCCGTTCCTCCTCCCTTTGCTCGGCCAGGCGAGTTTCGCGCCAGCGGTTGCCCAGTTCAATGGCGGGCATTGGTTCAACAAACACGGTGGCGCCGCTGTCGGATACGTCATGCACGATGCCGGGAGCCTGGCCTTTGAAATCGGTCTTGATCAACAACACCATGCGCCCGTTGCGCTCGGTCACAATGTTTTCCTGGGCCACTCCGGAGCGTTGGTAACGACGCAAGAAACGTTGCATCACCTCGTTAAGGGACGAATAGGCAGCGCGAGATTCCCGGCGCAACCGCGCCAGTTCCGGCGAAGCATCATCCAGGAGTTCGCCCGTGGAGCTGATCGCCCGATTGACGGCGCTTTCCAGGTCTTGCAACTCGGGCAGGTTCTGGGCAATGGACGCCAGCAGGGGCAGATCCTCCCGCCGCGCCAGTGAATTGCGATTCCAGCGGGCGGCGGCGGCGAGAGATCCAATATTTCGCAGTTCCTCTCCCCGCAGCACACCGTCCAGCAACGCGCGTTGTATCGGCGGGCGCAAGTCTTCGGTGGGACCGAGTTCCAGAGCGCCGGTGGTATCCAGCAGACGACGGGCTTCAGCAGTTTCCTGCTGGCGCACCGCAATGTCGCGGGGATCGGCGCAAGGCCGCAGTTCGGCGGCGGCCTCGGCGCCGGCGGCGGTGCGGGTAGCCGCAACCAGCTGGATGCGGATCTGGTCGAATTCCAGCAGGCCCAATGCCCGCCAGAAGTTGTCGTCATGTGGGATGGTCTGATCGTCCGCCGCGTTCATAGGGGGATTATAACATTGGTGGGAATTTAGACGGCTTTACAGATCCAGTTCGCTATGGGAGCCGAGATGTACCAACTCCAGCGTTTCAGAATCCGGCTTGCGGTAAATTAGGACCAAGTCGAACCGGATATGGCAATCCCGGCAACCCGCCCAATTACCGGTCAAGGCCTGGTCATTGTAGCGCAAGGGCAACGCTTCATCTGCTGCCAGCAAGTCCACAACCTGTTTGGAGTTCTGATTCCAGCGTTGCGCGATGCCGGCCTCTCATTTCGCGCCGGTAATCACGCCTGAACGAGGCGGATCGTCTAATCCTCCTCATCGCTATTCAAGTCCGCCATAAGTTCGGCAACGCTGTTGAAGGTCCGGAAGTCACCGCGTTCCAACTCTTCCATAGCCGCTATCGTTTTCGGGCCGGGAATGATGCAGTCGAAGGGCAGTTCTTTGTTGATAGCGGTGTGCATCAGCATCAAACGAAAGGCATCGGAGACGGTGAAAGCGTGGCATTTCAGCACCGCCGCCACTTCATCCCACGTCTGCCGGTCAATGCTGGCGCTGGCGCTGATCTTGATGTCGCTCATACTGACAACCCCCTGATTTTCCTGCCTTCACAGTATATCCGATGTCAGCCGTCCCAACGCAGCGGGTACACTCGGGACTCGTACAGCATCGCCCCCACCTGGTCCAATGCGGCGCGGTTGGGTTCCCGCACGTCCAACCGTCGCTCCAGCGTGATCGGAGCCAACCTGGCCAAGAGGGGGCATTCTTTTACAAATCCGTTGACCGTTGCGGCCTCGCCGCCCAGCGCCACATAGTCGAGCCGATCCAGCCACGGACGCCATTGTCGTTCCAGGACACCCGACGCCTCAACGTACAGCCGGTGGATCTGGTTCTCACGAACCCGTTGGAAGCGGCGCTGCGAGGTGCCCCCGGCGTGGTGTTTCCCCTTCACGTAGCGCGTATCGGTCTTTGACACCACCATCTTACGACCCTCGTAGATGGCAACAGCATAACGACCCAGGCGCACCAGCGCCACTCCGATGGTCAGTTGCGTCGCAAGGAGGGACAACAGCGGTTCCGCGTCGATACCGTCGCTGAGACGAGCCAAATTCAAGGGGAACGGGGGCAAAATGGCCAGCCCGACATCGCCGACTCGAAACGCCGCGACGCCGGTGGGAGAGCGCAGCAGCCGGCTGCCGGCCCGTTCCAGGGCAGACATCCACCCGACACCTTGCCTACCATGAGCCAGCTCAGTGATCATGCCCGTCATGTCAGCGTCTGAAGCCGGAACGAATAAGGTGGCTGACGGCACGGACGACCCGGCAGAATCCCGTAATTCCTCCATAATGCGAACGACGCGATCGGCCGACAGCCTTTGTCCGGCCCTCAGCGAGGTCAAATATTTTGTATCTCCATTCGCCATAATTAATGATAACCCATTGCACTCGAAGCGGCAAAAACCGATGTGCAATAATGGCAACCCGCTACAACAATTCTGCTCAAGGTGAACAAGATGGTTTCCCACGGTATGCCTGACAACGGTTCTACCCAACTCTCCGCGATTGAGCGGCAACAAAATGCGTTGCGTCGCCTCGACGACGGCCACGCCGCCCTGTTGGACGCCCTGTCCGGCTTGGGTGAGGCGGAAGCGTTCCTGGGTTCCCGTTGGTCGGTTTGGGAGGTGATGCAGCACCTGTTGACGGAAAATTTCGTCGCGGCTCTGGAACAGATCGCCTCCGGTGAACGGGAGATGCTGCCGGCCTTTGACGCCCGGACTGATCGTATCGCCCAGGACATCGCCCGCCTGGAGGCCAACTACCAAAGATTCCGCACTCTTATTGCCGGCCTGTCCGAATCGCAATTGAACCTCCCGGCAACGCCGTACAACCCGGAAAACAATTACCCGGCGCTATCGCTACTCGACTTGATTGAAAGAACCTCCGGGCATGAGGGCAATCATGCCCGGCAGGTTGAAGAAACCAGGAAGTTCGTGGCGGCGTTCCGGTCCGTGGAGCGGGCTATAACCGTTGCCGGATTGGGCACCGGAGAGCGTGAATCAGTTCCCACGCGAACCCGGGAACTGCTCTCCAACGCCGACTACGTCATCGGAACGCCGCAAGCTCTGGACGTGGCTCGCCCGTGGATCCGGAGCGTGGAGCTACCCCTGAGGGCGGACAATCAGGAGGAGTTGGTCAACCGGCTGGCCCGGGACATTCGCGCCGGCCTCTGGTCCATGGTGGTCACCCTGGGTGATCCCTCCGAATCCTCCCCGCTGCTTCTGGATCAATTGGCTCAGGCAGTTGGACCGGCGTCTATAACGCCGGCGCCCGGCTTCTACCGGCTGGCCCTCGAGTCCGTTGGCGTCTCGCCTCTTCGAGCCGTTTGCACATCGGTCGAGCAAATTCACAGTCTGGTGAATGCCCCAACGATGGCCGGCCGGGTGGCAGTAGTGCTGGGGGCGGACCATGCCGGTTCCTGGAGTCATGTAGCGTCGACTCTGCTGGATTCCGGCGTCACGTCGTCTGAACCGGCGAAGCTGGTGACTGATATGTCGAGCCGGGCCAGTGTATCGGAGACTTCGCTGCGCGATCTGGCACAGGGTGACTTGGGTAAAATCGACGCGCGCATTGATTCAGCGCTGGCGCTGGGCTGAGCGCGTCATTCCTAAAAAGTGGTGTGTGGCAGGTTATAATGCTTGGCGACACGCGAATTATGGCAAGTCCGCCCGATGGCGGACCGGCAATGGAGGAAACATAATGGCTGAGCAAATCGGATTCGTCGGGCTGGGCATCATGGGCAAGCCGATGGCCCGAAACCTGATGCAGGCGGGCTACGAGCTGACCGTCTATGACATCGTCGGCGAGCCGGTGGAGGAATTGGCTACGGAAGGCGCGAAGGCGGCGTCCTCGCCGGCCGGCGCGGCGTCCGGCAATTCCCGGACGATTACCATGCTGCCCGACTCAGCCGATTCGGAAAGGGCCATCCTGGGACCGGACGGGGTGCTGGAGGGGGCGGACGCCGGTTCGGTAATCATCGATATGAGCAGTATCGCGCCGTCGATGTCCCAGAAGATTGGCGCGGCCTGCGCCGAGAAGGGAGTGGATTTCCTTGACGCGCCGGTCAGCGGCGGCGAGCCGGGGGCCATCGCCGGCACCCTGGCCATCATGGTGGGCGGCGACGACGCGGTGTTCGGCAAGTGCGAAGAACTGTTGCAGGTCATGGGCGGCAACGTGGTGCTCACCGGCGACGTTGGCGCCGGCAACATTACCAAGCTGGCCAACCAGATCATCGTCGCCGCCAACATTGAGGCGCTGAGCGAGGCCCTGGTGCTGGCCCAGAAAGCCGGCGTGGACCCGGAGCGAGTTTTCAACGCCATCCGCGGCGGCCTGGCCGGCAGCGCGGTGATGGAAGCCAAAGGGCCGATGATGCTGGATCGCAACTTCCGCGCCGGTTTCCGCATCCGCCTGCACCAGAAGGACCTGCGCAACGTGCTGCAAACTGCCACCGAGCTGAACGTTCCCCTGCCGGTCACGGCTCTGGTGCAACAAATGCTGGGGGCGCTGGTCAACGACGGAGAGCAGGAGGCCGACCACTCCGCCATCCTGCATTTCATCGAGAAGCTGGCCGATGTGGAAGTGAAACGCGGCGGCTGACGGCTAACGATTCACGACAAGCGTATTGGGAGGACAACATGAAATTCGGCCTGGCTTACGAAATGCAGCGTCCCGAGCTGGACGACCACGCCGTCATTGAGGAAACCATCGAGCAGGTCTGCTTGGCCGACGAGATGGGCTTCGATTACGTCTGGTTCGTGGAACACCACTTCCTGACCACCTTCAGTATGTCCCCGTGCCCGGAGGTAATCTTCGGCGCGCTGAGCCGGCTGACCAAGCGCATTCGCCTGGGCTTCGGCGTAATAATCCTGCCCTATCATCATCCCGTCCGCGTCGCCGAGCGGGTGGCCATGGTGGACCACCTGACCAACGGCCGGGTTGACATGGGCACGGGCCGCAGCGCCGCCTACGAGCAGACCGGCATGGGCATTGATCCCCGCGAAACCCGCGAAATGTGGGAAGAATCGCTGAAGATGATCCCCCAGATCTGGGAGTCGGACTATTTTGAATGGGAAGGCAAATACTGGAACGTGCCGCCGCGCCAGGTACTGCCCAAACCCTACCAGCAGCCGCATCCGCCGATCTGGGTCGCCGCCCTGCAACCGGCCACCTACGAACTAGCGGCGCAGCGGGGCATTGGCGTGATGGCCCTGGGCGTCAGCGCGCCATCGGTGCTGGAGCCACACATTTCCGCCTACCGCGAGAACATCAAGAAAGCCCAACCCGTCGGCCAGTACGTCAACAACCAGTGGCTCAGTTCCGTTTTCGGCCTCTGCGGGCCGGATAATAGCGCCACGCGCCAGCTCTGCACCGATTCTCTCAAGACCTTCTTTGGCCCCGGGCGTCCCTACGTCCAGGACCAGAAGGATGTGTACGCGCGCCTGCTGGACCAGTGGGGCGGCATCCCTGATCATCTACAGCAGAACTTCTCCCGTTACATCGACGTGCCCTCGGATTCCAGTTCAAACGAAGGCGCATCAGACGGCGACGGCTCGGTTGACCTCTCCGGCGGCACGGCGCTGGCGCAGAAGATCTGGGAGGAATTTGACGCCGACACCCTGGCGGAGCGGGGTGTCATCGTTGCCGGCGACCCCGACAGCTGCATCAAGGCGGCCAAGCTGCACGAGGCCACCGGAGTTGACCAATTGCAGTTCCTCATGGCTACCGAAACCGTCGCCCACGACAAGGTGATGGAATCCATCGAGATGTTCGGCAAGCACGTTTTTCCGGCGTTCAAATAGCCGGCTCAGGTTCGGACATCCCCACTGCAACGCACGAGGGCGGGTTTGTGGCCCGCCCTCAGTTTCAAAATTCTGATCGGCGCAACACTAAGACGGTTCTCCCGTCAAGTCGTTGACGCGCGGAGCGACTTCCTCAGCGATCAGCCGCAGGCAGTCCATCTCCCATTGGTGGTCGTCGGGATCCTGGGTGATGCAGAGCATGTGCCCGAAACCGCCCACCTCGTCATAAAGCTGCCGGATGCGCTGGGCGCACTCATCCGGATCGCCCACGATCCAGATGTTGTCCATCATGTATTCAACGGTAAGTTCGTCGTCGCCCATGCTGGGGTCGATCTTGGTGGCCTGGATGAGACCCGAGCCGAGGCGGTTGGGCAGTTGGTGTTGCAGGTAGTTGCGACCCAGCACGGCGTAAGCCCGCTCCCTGGCTTCCTCGCTCGTCTCCCCAACGAACACGTCGCGGCCGATGCGCCAGTCCGAGCGGCGCGCCTCGCGGCCGGCTTCGGCGGCGGCGTCTTCCACGGTGGTCCAGTGGTCGGCGAGGTACTGCGGCGCCAGGTTGCTGCTGCTCATGGGGATCCAGCCCTCGCGGCCGGCGACCCGGATGCTGCTGCTGCCGATGGACGTGGCGGCCACGCCGATGGGCGGGTGCGGTTGCTGGAGCGGTTTCATGTGTAGCCCGCGCTCCAGAACCGGGTCCAGTTCCGGCGCCTCGATGTTGAAAAACTCGCCGTGATACTCGAACTTGCCCTCTGACGCCCACATACTCAGCACGATGTCCAGCACCTCGGCGGCGCGGCGACGTACATCATCGCCCTGCCCCGGGTCCATGCCGAACAACTGCAAGTCGGTGGGAATGGCCCGATGGCCGATGCCCCAGTACAGCCGTCCCCGCGTCAGGTGGTCCAACATGGCGATGCGGTGGGCCAGCTCCACCGGGTTATGGATGGGCAGCAGCGTGACGCCCGTGGCCAGTCGGATATTCTCAGTGAGCGCCGAAGCCTTGGCGATCAGCAGGTCGGGGTAGGGAGCATTCTCCCAACGCTCGGTGAGATGCTCGCCAATCCAGGCTTCGTGGAATCCCAGCCGGTCGGCCTCCTGCAACAGGTCAAGGTCCCGGTCGTAAGAATCGGCGTAAGAACGGTGCGGCGGATGCAAAGGCATCATAAACAGCCCGAATTGCATAACTGTACTCCTCTCGACGGTAGCATGAGGCCAGCATAGCGCAGCGGCCCGCCGGCGGCAACAACGGCTATGGGAGGCGACTGACGTGGTAGTCCGGAAAGAACCGGTTCCATTTGACTATATTGAACACACGGCAATCCCTGACGATGGGCTGCTGCCATTGGTTAGGCACACCTACAGGGAGCGCTTTCTTTAGAGCGTCCGTACGGCGCTGCCAATCTGCCGTTTTCAAATTATCCAAATCAATTAAGACATAGAAATAAGTGTCTTTGTTCGCCCGTCCTGCCGCCCATTCGTAGAGGAATGAGTCCCTATACTGGTATTTCAACATTTGGTCCAATTGATTCTTTTTGAATCGCTCAGCATATTGCTCCCGGTCATGGGGTTCTTTGAACTCTATGAAAAGGAATCGATCCGGAAGTTCAACCAGAAAATCGACAGCTTTCATGCAGGTCAATCCATGGCTTTCAAACCTCCGTGCGCTAAGCACATTGTTGAAGATGATCTCCAAATTGCCTTCCGTGAAAACCGTCATTTTGTGAGACCTCCGAGACTGCGTTCGATCTCCCGATCATACAGATCGTCAAACGCCTCGTCTATCGCATTGGGGTGAATGTCGAGGTATCGGCCGGTGGTGTGGCAGGCGATTTCGCCACCTTCATTCATGTACAGCGAGTGGAAGGCCACTAAGTCTTTGTCTGTCATTTGCAAGTCGAGTTCTTTGAGAATGACGTAGTCGTGGGTGGCGAAGAAAATTTGCACTCCCTCCCGCTGTAGTTCCAGTAGCACGTTCATCACGATGCGGAACATCTTGGGATTAAGATTGGCATCTGGTTCATCCCAAAACAGAACCGAGCCATTTTGCAAAGTGCCGTTCTGTACTAAAATCCATAGTAGTCCCAACTTGCGCATCCCCTCGGCCAGTAGTGTGAACTCAAGGTTCCCTTGTTTGTTGCTTAAGAAAAATTCTCCGTTCCTGACGGTGGCCCTGCCGGAAATCGCATCTTGCAGAACAGTGCGCAACCGCCGGCGTGATGCATCTGCTGGCCCACGAAGGGCCGGAAGGTGAGCTCGCTCCAGAATATCCACATAGACTTCTTCAAAGTGGACTTCCCGCGCTGCATAAAGTGACTGAAACCCGGGTGCGTTGGCCAGCATATCCTTCACCGGAATGTAAACGCTTTCTAGGGGAGTTTCAGACCAATGTGTAGCACCTTTCACCCCCGCGGCAGTTGGTCGCTTGGCCAAAGTTGAGAACGATGCTTGCAAGCTGCGGTCATAGCGATGGACCTCTATGAACCCCCGGCTCCTTCCCTGTTGCCGCTGCGCCAAACGCCCTAGTGTTCGTCCCGACGGCAGAAATACGCGAACCAGCTTCTCAGCAAAATTATCCCCCGTTTTTGAGACATCGCAAGCTGCATAGCAAGCTTTCATAAGGTGCGTTTTCCCCGTGCCGTTGGTGCCGATTAGAGCGTTGATGCCGGGCGAAAACTCCACCTCCAAATCCGAGAAGGCAGTGAATCGTTGCAACTTTACCTTGGTCAGCGTCATAGTGTCCCCGCATTGCGTTTCTGCGTGGCTTTGATGCTAGACCAGTGCGTCGGCTATTGTCAAACCAACCGGGAGCGCGCCCTATCGCCGTGTATAATCTGTGTGAACATCACCCCTCTATACGACAGGTGTAGTGCCATGCCCCTCTTCAAAAAACGTCGCCCCGGCATTGCCGTCATCGAGATGCACGGCGTCATCGGCGCGGCCATTCGCGAACCCGAGTATGCTCGCCTGCTGGAGCGCGTCGAGAACAACCGCAAAATTGGCGCGTTGGTGCTGGACATCGACTCGCCCGGCGGTTCCGCATCCGCCAGCGATCTGCTGTATGAAAACGTGCGGCAGGTGGCCCGCAAAAAGCCAGTGGTGGCCTATGTGCGGGGCCTGGGCGCGTCCGGCGGCTATTACATCGCCTGCGGCGCCGGCACCATTATGGCGTCGCGGTCAGCCCTGCTCGGTTCAATTGGGGTCATTTATCTGCGGCCCATTTTGCAGCAGTTGTTCGGCAAGATTGGCATTGAGTTCTCGGTGTTCAAAGCCGGCCGCCTCAAGGATATGTCCGGCTTCTGGCGTATGCCCACCGATGAAGAGGCGGAAAAGTTCCAGGGTCTGATCGGCAAGATGTACGACCTGTTCGTGTCGGTAGTAACCGAAAGCCGTCGTTTGACCGACGAACAGGTTCGGGAGTTGGCAACCGGGGAAGTGTACACCGCCCCCGAAGCCCAGGAAATGGGCTTGATCGACCGGCAAGGCGGGTTCGACGACGCCATCGCCGAGGCGATGCGACAGAGCGGCGCTCGCCGCAAGATCAGGCATTACCGTCCCCGGCGTCCCCTGATGAGCAAGCTGGGCCTCGGTCGAACCTCCGGGAATTGGGCCGGCGTTAACCTCGTGGCCGGCCTGCTGGCTGGAGGAATTTACTTTATTGAACCGGGATTTCTCGGAGCCGGCTGGGCCGAGAACGACTAGTAGGCCCGGAAATCAATCCCGCGTCTTGGCCTCCTGCCACAGCGCTTCCTTATCATCCAGAGGCAGGGCGGTGAAATCCAGTCCCCGCTCCACCGCCAGCCGTTCCATAATCCGGTAACGATTGCGGAACTTGGCATTGGCCTGGCGGAGCGCATCCTCGGCCTGTATGCCGGACCAGCGAGCCAGGTTGACGATGGCGAACAGTATGTCACCAAACTCGTCGGCCCGTTCATCCGGTGTGGCGGCGGCGCGAAACTCGCCGATTTCCTCGACCAACTTGTCAAGAACACCACCGGCGTCATCCCAGTCAAAGCCAAAGCGGGCCGCCCGGTCCTGGATCAATTGGGCGGCGGAGAGGGCCGGCAACGCCGCCGGCACGCTGTCCATAGCCGATGGCTCAGGCTTCCCAGCCTGCCGCCGCTCCTCAGCTTTCAGCTGCTCCCAGTTCCGTTCCACCTGCCGGGCGTCCGATGCGTTGCCGTCGGCAAAGACGTGGGGGTGTCGCCGGATGAGCTTGCGGTTGATGGCGGCCAGCACGTCGGCGATGTCAAAGTCGCCGGCGGCGCGGGCGATGTCGGCATGAAAGGCCACCTGCACCAGGATGTCGCCCAGCTCTTCGGCCAGTTCCAGCGGTTGCCCGGCGTCGATGGCTTCCAGGGTTTCGTAGCACTCTTCCAGCAGGTTGCGTTTCAACGATTCGTGGGTTTGTTCAGCGTCCCACGGGCAGCCCCCCGGCCCCCGGAGCCGCGCCACTATATCGATGAGGGATTGAAACTCCCCAATGCGCTCTTCCGGTATGGGAGATTGGGATACAAATGTGTTGGCGTCGCTCATGATGCGGCAATATACCACAGACCATTGCCCCCGCCATCGCGCAGTGCTACGGTGAAAGCGGTATGAACTGGCGATTGCTTTTCAGCGGCCTGGCGCGAGGTTATCTACGAGTAGCCGGTCCTCTTGCCGTTCCCGCCGTACTGCTGTTCCTCGTCGCCGGATCGGTGGCCTGGGCCGTCAACGACCCCGGCCTCTACCGCAACGGCTTCCAGCGCTATCACGTCGCCATCCGCTCTGGTATCTCTGAGGCGGACCTGGTCGCAATTGGCGGCGAACTGCGCCGCTATTTCAACAGCGGGGTCGAGCCATTAGCAGTGCGCGCCCCGATTTACGGAGTCGAGCAGGCGGTGTTCAATCGGCGCGAAGTCGCCCATATGTACGACGTCAAGCGGCTGGTCAGGGGAGTCTATTGGGTTGCCGTCGGCTCGGCCATCTGGATTTTGGTAACGGTGTCGGCCCATTTTGCCACGCGCCGGGACACGTGGTTGGTCACGTCAGCTCGCTTGGCTGTGTGGGGGGGAGTCGCCACACTGGCTGCCGTATTCGGCGTGGGTTTGGCCGCGGTGGCCAACTTTGAACGGCTTTTCCTGCTGTTCCACCAACTCAGTTTCGCCAACGACCTGTGGATACTGGACCCGCGCACGGACTACCTGCTCATCCTGTTTCCAGCGGGATTCTGGTTCGATGCCACCATGCGCGTCGCTCTGACTTCGGTGCTGGGCGCTACGCTACTGATGTCGGTGGGTGGCTGTATCCTGGCCTATCTGCGATGGCAGTTATACCGAAGCGCTTCGACCAGCGAATCATCCGGCGACCCGCAGCCCTGACCTGGTAAAATATTCCGGGGCGGGTTGTGAACCCGCCCCAAATGTCGACGTTGAGTAACCGAATGGCGGATCTCAGTGGCCGCAACCGCAGAAACCGCCGCAGCCGTGGCCCATGGGCGCCGGCATGGGAGCGCCGCCCAGGTCGGCCATGTCGCTGGCGAACCCGTCGCCCTTGCTGACGGCGGCGAACACGGAAATGGCGCGCTTGGCCGGCTGTTCGCAGATCGGGCATTCGGCCCCGGTGGCCGACATCGGCTGCAATTTTTCAAACTTGTGGTCGCAGGTGGGACAGGCGTACTCGTAGATAGGCATGGTGGACTCCCCAGGTTGGTGATGCGCTGACTATACATTTGGGAGCGCCTTATCGTCAAGGTAAAATGCCTGTCGCCGGAGCCTGCCGTTGTCGGATTCGCCGCTACCCGCGCCGTGCTAAAATCCCGCCATGCTGGATAACCAAATAGCGCAACGGGTGGGCGAGGTGATGGCGTCGCACACTCAGCGCATTGAGGCGCAATGTTACCGGCTGCACGCCGCGCCCCCGCTGGGAGCGTTGCTGCGCGTCGGCGAGCCGCCCGTGTACGCGGTGGTGCGGGAAATCTGGCACGAGCCGTTGGACCCGACCCGGCCGTTGGCCCCCCGCGGCGAGGCGTTGGAGTCCGAAGACGAAATATACGCCGCCAACCCGCAGCTGAGCGCGATGCTCACCACACGGTTTGCCGCGGCGGTGGTCGGTCACGGCGACGGCAGGGATTTGCGGCCTGGTTTGCCCGAACGGCCTCCGGGATTGCATTCATTCGTGTTTTTATGCGACCGCGACGAGCTGGCGGCTTTCGCCTCCGACCTGGGTTGGCTCCGGTTGACGCTGGCCGACCGCACGCCGGCCGGCGACGCCGCGCTGGCGGCATTTTTGCGCCGCGCCGGGGAGGCGATGAGCGACCGGACGGGTTTTCTGACCCGGGCCGGGAAGGCATTGGCCGCCGAATTGTCCGGCGAACCCCTGCGCTTGCAGGCATTGTTGCGGGAAGTGGCGCCTTGACTTTGAACGGCGACGGGTTCAACGGTTATGTCGCCTCCGGCCGGCGCCGTTTGGGGCTGGTGGTTGGCGGTTCCCTGTCCCGGGGCCTGGACGTGCGCCTGGATACCGCCGACGGCGCAACGCTGGAGGATATTGCCGTCGGCTCGTTCGTGACGGTTCAGGGCCGGCGGCGGCGTTACTTCGCGGTGGTGACCGACCTGGAGCTGCGGGCGGTGGACGACAGCGTGCGCCACTTTCCGCCGGATACGCGAGACGGTTTCCTGGCCGATGTGATGGCCGGGACCATGGCTTACGGGCAACTTTCCGTGATGCCCGGCATGACGGCCGGCCTGGACGGCGCCGGCGCAAGCCTGGCGGAGCAGGCCAAGACCATACCGGAGCATTTCGCCCCGGTGTTCGCGGCGGCGCAGGCGGACATCGACGTCGTGTTCAACGCCGAGCGAGGCGGCGCATTCGCGCTGGGTTCGCCGCAGGGAATGGAAACCGCGTGCATCAACCTGGACTTGGGGACGCTGGCCAGCCGGTCGGTGGGCGTGTTCGGCGCGTCCGGGTCGGGCAAGACCTTCCTGGCGCGGATGCTGCTGGCCGGACTGGTCAAGCAGGGGCAGGCGGTATCGCTGGTCTTCGACATGGAGAGCGAATACGGGTGGCAGGGACAGGACAACGACCGGCGGCGTCAGGTCAAGGGACTGAAGCAGCTCTTTCCCAGCCGGGTGGTTACGTTCACCCTGGACGAAGCAAGCAGCCGCCGCCGGGGAGCAAGCCCGGACGGGGTGATACGCATCGGCTACGACGAAGTGGAGCCGTCTGACATTGAGATTCTACGCGAATCGCTGCAATTATCCGAGGTGGCCGCGTCGGCGGCGTGGAACCTGAAGCAACGTTTCGGCAACGGCTGGCTGAGCGAGTTCGTCGGGCATGGCGCCGCCGACCTGGGCGACCTGGCCGGGGACATTGGCGTCAACCGGGCGGCCCTGGGCGCGTTGCACAACCGCCTGACCCGGTGGAGCCGTTTCGGCTTTCTGGCCGAACAGGGCCAGGGCGCCGCCAGCGCCGGCGGCGTCATCGAGCAGCTGGAGCGCGGCAACCACGTGGTGCTGGAGTTCGGACAGTACGGGCGCGACACGTCGGCCTACGTGCTGGTCAGCAACCTGCTGACCCGGCGGATCCATGACACTTGGGTGCGCCGCAAGGAACTGGCTGACGGCGGCCAGGGCGAAGAGCCGCGCCCGCTGGTGATATTCGTCGAAGAGGCCCACAAGTTCCTGACGCCGGACATCGCGTCGCAGACCATTTTCGGCGCGATTGCTCGGGAGTTGCGAAAGTACAACGTAACCCTGATGATAGTTGACCAGCGGCCCAGCGGCATCGACTCCGAGGTGATGAGCCAGCTGGGAACCCGGCTGACTTGCGCCCTGAACGACGACCGGGATCTGAACGCGGTGCTGATGGGAGCGCGGGACGCCGGCCAGTTGCGCAACGTGCTGGCCCGTCTCGACAGCAAGCAACAGGCGCTGGTGTTCGGCCACGCCGTGCCCATGCCGGTGGTGGTGCGGCCCCGGGACTACGACGAAACCTTTTACGCAGACATGGCGATTCCCGCCGGCATCGTCGGCGCAGCCGCGCTGGCCGAAACCGAAGCCGAGCGGATGCAGCGGGAGATCGACGAACTGTTTCCGCCGGAATAACGCGCGTAACGCCAATCACGTAGGGGCGAATAATCATTCGCCCCTACCCTTACGGATGAAAAACTCGTATGCAAGTCATCACTACCTGCGCCGAAATGACCGCCCTGTGCCGAGAGGCAGCCCGTCCCTTGGGATTGGTCCCGACCATGGGCGCGCTGCACGAGGGGCACCTGTCGCTGACGCGGCAGGCTCGGACGGACAACGCGACGATGGCGGCGTCCATATTCGTCAATCCGACGCAGTTCGGGCCGAATGAGGATTTTGCCACCTACCCGCGCCGCCTGGAGCGGGATTTGGAACTGCTGGCGGCGGAAGGCGCGGATTTGGCGTTCGTCCCCCCGCCGGACGAAGTTTATCCCGAAGGGTTCGACACGTGGATCGAGCCGGGAGCGGTGGCCGAGGGTATGGAGGGGGCGGCCCGTCCGGGACACTTCCGCGGCGTGGCCACGGTGGTCGCCAAGCTGTTCACCATCACCCGCCCCGACCGGGCCTACTTCGGCCAGAAGGACGGCCAGCAGGTGGCGGTCATCCGCAAGATGAACGACGACCTGAACCTGGGCGTTGAGGTGGTCACGATGCCTACCATCCGCGAACCCGACGGCCTGGCCCTGAGCAGCCGCAACGCCTACCTGACGCCGGAGCAAAGAGAGACGGCTCCGGCGGTGTACCGGGCGCTGTGCGCGGCAGAGGACGTCTGGCGCCGGGGCGAGCGAGACGCGGAGAGGATCCGGCGAGCGGCCATGAACATCCTGGAACGCGAGACGCTGGTGGATGGCGTGGATTACGTCAGCATCGTGGACGCCGAAAGTATGCAGCCGCTGCAACAAACCTTGCGCGACGGCCGGCCGGTGATGATCGCGACGGCGGTGCGGCTGGGGGCGGTGCGGCTGATTGACAACGTGGTGCTTATCTAAAGGAGGGGATTATGCTTGACGAAGTGGTTTTTGAAGTTCACGAGGCGGAGGAAGGCGGGTACTACGCGGCAGCCGTCGGTTACGACATCATTACCCAAGGCAATTCTTGGGAAGAATTGAAGCTGATGGCGCAGGATGCGGTGCGGTGTCATTTTGATGATGGTGAGCCGCCGGCGACGTTGTGGCTGATTGATAACGTCATGCTGGGCTGAGGATCTCCCATTATGAACAGTTCGACAGCTAGGCCGTGTTGACATTTCACCGTCATTCCCGCGAAAGCGGGAATCCAGTGGTCGAAATCGTAAGCAATCCTTCCCGTTTCTTCATATTACAATCTCTGGATTCCGGCTTTCGCCGGAATGACGAATAAAATTCAAAATGTCAACAGAACCTAATGACCGCAGCCACGAAAGCATCATCAACGATGCTTTGGCGCGGCTTCTGCGCGAGCGGGCCGGGCTGGATGCGGTTGCCGAAACGCTGCACGGCGGCCGGCGTCCCGATATTCTGGTGCGCCTTGCGGAAGGCCCGGTAATTCTCGAGATTGAAATTGCGCCAGCCCCTACGGTTGAAGCGGACGCCCTCTCCCGCCTGGGTATGGAGATCGACGGTCGCCGGGTTCAGAATGCTTTCGCGGTGGTGGCGCCGGCAAGAGTGCGCGAAATGCCACAGCGCCAGCTCTACGAAAGGCTGGCCGCAGCCAATCTGGAATGGCAGGAATGGCGCAGCGACGGTACGGCCGGCCCCAAACTCGCCGGCCGGGTGGGAGAACTCGGCGAAGCCGTCGCCCGCACCATCCCGCCGGCCGGCAACCTGGAAGCGGCGGTGGAAGCTCTGGACGCCGGAGCGCGTAAGGCCGGGGCGCGCCTGTATCAATCTCCCGGCGCTTTGGCTCGCGTGGCGAAAGTGTTCGGCGCCGGCCCCAGCGACGAAGCGGCCAACATGGCGGCGCTGGTGGTCATCAACGCCATGGTTTTTCAGGAACGGCTGGCCAGCGATGAGGCAACTTACCAGTCCATCGGCGCGGCGCGGCGCAATGGACGATTCGCCCGGCTGCTGCTGTTGCAGTTCTGGGAGCGAATTCTTGAGGTTGACTACTATCCGATATTCAGCATGGCGCGGGACGTAGTTGCAGAAATCTCGGAAGTTGAGGCGTCCGATTTTCTGGGCGAATGCGCCGGCACCGCCGCCGAGTTGCTGGGCATGGGAGCGGTGGGAAGGCACGATCTGGCCGGCCAGATCTTCAATCGCCTGATTGCGGAACGGGAATTGCTGGCCGCTTACTACACCAGCATACCAGCCTCCACCCTGTTAGCCGGGCTGGCGCTGACCCCGGACCAGTGGCCCAGCTGGGATTGGGGCAACATTGACGAAATCGACCGGCTGCGGGTGGTTGACCCAGCCTGCGGAACCGGAACGCTGCTGATGGCCGCCTACCGCCGGATCGTGCAAAACCACGTGTCCGCCGAGGGCGCTCCGCCCGACGACCCGGCGCTGCACCGCGCTTTAGTTGAAAAGATTATCACCGGAACCGACGTGGTGCAGGCGGCAATCCATCTCACGGCGGCGACCCTGGCCGCCATGTCGCCGTCGGCAAGATTCGACCGAATGCAGTTGCACACGCTGCGGCTGGGCCGGGAATCGGCGACGGACATCCGGCTGGGCTCGCTGGACTGGCTGGCCGCGCCGGAGATACAGTCGTTCTTTTCAGCGACCCAGGAGCAAATCGGCGCCATCGGCGGGGCTGGCAACGTGGTGCAACTGCCCCGCTCCGACCTGGTTATCAGCAACCCGCCCTACACCCGGCGCGGCGCCGACGGCGGCCGGGAGGACGCTATTGCCCGGGTGTTTGCCCTGCCCGAAGGCGACCGGGAAGCGCAGCAGGCGGTGGCCAGGCGCACGTCCGCCCTGCTGCGGGGCACGCCGGCCAACCAGATGGCCGGACACGCCTCATCGTTCACCGTGCTGGCCGACCGGCTGGTGAACCCCGGCGGGCGCATCGCGCTGGTGCTGCCGGTCACAGCCCTGTCCGGCGAGTCGTGGCGCGGCATCCGGCAAATGTTGGCGTCTCGCTATGAGATTGAGTTCGTGGTGTCGTCCCACGACCCGGAGCGACGTTCCATGTCCTATGACACCGGCATCGCGGAAATCCTGCTGGTGGCGCGAAGGCTGCGCGACGGGGAAAGCCCATCGGAGCGAGGCCGGTTCGTGAACCTGTGGCGGGCGGCCCACCTGGAAACCGACGCGCTGGCGTTGGTCAATGCGGTGAACGCGGCGGCGGTGGCCCCTTCGCTGCGGGCAGACGGCCCGCCGGTGGGCGGCTCTCCGCTCATGGTCGGCGGCGAGCAGTGGGGCGAAATTGTGGACGGCCCGGTGGGAGAACCGCCGTGGACGGCGGCGCGGTGGAAGCACGCGCTGACCGGACAGTTTGCCGCGGCTTTGGAGCGGGGCGAGTTGTGGGCGGCAGATGGGACTAGACTTGTTGGGAATGTGCCCATCGGAGTCATGGGAGAAATCTGCAACGTTGGCCCTCAAGACCGCCAAATTCGCGGTTCTTTGGGCTACTACGACGCATACCACGGCTGGAACGAGCAAGCTCAGTTTCCCGCGATCTGGAGCTTGGATTCGCGGGTTCATTCGTCGTTATCTGCGGAACCGAATGCTTATCTCATCCCAAAGCCGGACCGAGATCATACGCCAATCTGGGCCCAGTCTGGCACGCTGCATATAACTCCAACTGTGCGCTATAACTCGCAGCCAATCATGGCGACATACACCACAGTACGAACATTGGGCGTAAATTCGTGGTTCACGTTACGAGTTGCTGACGACGACCCAGGCGTCGCCTCCCGACGCGAGATTGCTACGTTATTGTGGTGCAATTCTACGCTCGGAATTGCGCTCCATGCTCACTTTGCGAATCGCGCGCAAGACGGCCGGGGAATAGGCCGCAAGGGGATGCTGGAAACCCTGACCACGCTGGACGTGCGGCGGTTGGCATCCTGGCAACTGGACGAAGCGCAAGCCATCTGGCGGGATTTCCGGGAGCGCAAGTTTCTGCCCTTCCACCACTGCGCCTTTGACCCGGCGCGGATTGAGTTAGATCGTCGGATTGTCAGCGATATGCTGGGATTAGGGGACGATGCGCTGGCGGCGGTGACCCGACTGCGCGGGCTGCTGGCCAGCGAGCCGTCGATCCACGGGAGCAAGCGGGCGGAGCCGGCAAGACTACGTTAGCGCTTTATCGTCCAGCGGAATTTGGAACGATGACTCCAAATTTGGACTGACCGTAACGTTGGCGGGCTCGAGTTCATCCCAATAGTCGGTGAAGTCGTGGGTGTCCCAAAACTCGGCTTCCTCTTCCCTGTTGGCGAATTCGGGAATGGGGTCTTTCGCGGGCGGTCGGTTAGCGTTCATTAGTACCCTCCTGATAGCGTCTCCGTTCCCGACGGCTGGCCGGACGGGCGGTGACGACGTAATGGGCCCCATCATCCATGGGTTCCAGAACAACCGCCAATACACGCTCTGCATACGTTGGTCCGATGAGTAGGAGGCGACCCGCGTAACTCTGGCGGGCAATGAATGCGCCTGTACAAACCTGTTCGACTTCTGCGGGTGTAACCTCGTGGCGAGCGATGTGTCCTACATTCCACGGATCCCAAAGCAATCGGTTAATCGACACCATATGGAAAGGCCGTCTTGCTTACGCTGGTCGCGCCGGTTGGAGACAAAGGTTATCATCGGTTACGCAGAGCGTCAAAGGAGGCGCAAGCCGCAGTCTCGCGCCCGCGGAACCTGTTGGCCACCGAGCCGTCCATCTACGGCGGCAAGCGGCCGGCAGTAGTACAATAGCAATCACTCCACCGAGAGTGAGGCGCATGATGACGACCAGCGAAGCGGCGCTGCCTCGGAATACCCGCCAATGGGAGCCCGATTTGCCGGAAGATCTGGCAAATCGGTTCCGACAGATTGCCGGGCTGGCAGAAAATTGGAACGGCTACGGCGCGCCACCCATTGAGCCGGGCTGCATTGCAGACGCCATCCGCATCGTGAAGATTGGTCTGGACATGGGTCTGCCCGCTCCCGGAGTTGCGCCCGGCGGGGACGCGGGTATCGGAGCGGAAGCGCAAGGCTCTGGAAAAGGCGGCGCAATGCAATCACCCTACCGCCGACATTGACCAGATGCTGCAAGAGATCAAAGACGGGTACATGATGCGATGATTTTCGTCGATTCCAACGTGCCGATGTACATGGTCGGCGCTCCGCATCCTAATCAGGAACGCGCCATCGTCCTCATTGATGAACTCATTGATAATGGCGAGCGCTTGATTACCAGCGTCGAAGTGTACCAGGAGATTCTGCATCGTTACACTGCGATACGGCGTCCACAGTCCATTGATGACGCTTTTGAAGCGCTTGACCGCTTGGTTGACGAGGTGCGGTCTTACGGAATGCCGCAAATCCGCGCCGCCCGAGTGTTGCTGGCCACGGTTCCCGGCATTTCGGCTCGCGATGCCCGGCACGTAGCGGTGATGCAGGCCGCCGGTTGCAGCCGCGTCTTGAGCTTTGACACCGGGTTCGATGATTGCCCCGGCATTGAGCGCATCAGCTAGACGACGCTGCCAGCGATGCGGTTGGCCCGGTTGCGCGGGCTATTGGCCTGGGAGCCGTCGATCCAGGTAGCGTTCCGTTTTAGGTGGTTTAATTTGGCAAAATGCCGTTGCCCGCGCGTGTAGGGGCGAATAATTATTCGCCCCTACGAAGGGAAACCACCTAAATTGCAACGCTACCGTCGATCCACGGGAGCAAGCGGGCTGCGCTTCCGCAGTAGTACAATAGACGCTACTCCATCTACCGCGAATGAGGTGCATGATGACCGCCAGCGAAGCGTCCCCGCCTGGGGATACGCCACAACCAGAGCCCGATTTGCCGGCAGAGCTGGCGGCGCGGTTCCGGCAGATTGCCCGCCTGGAAGAAAATTGGAATGGCCAGGGCGCGCCGCCCATTGATCCGGGCTGCATTGCGGACGCCATCCGCATCATCAAGATTGGTCTGGCCCTGGATTTGCCCACTCCCGGCGTTGCGCTGGGAGGGAACGCCGGCATCGGCGTTGAGTGGTGGGAGATAGATCGGTGGCAATTGTGGATAGACTTGGTTCCCGGAGGTCAAAATACCTACTCTCTGGACCTGATCCGCCCGGATGGCACGGTCGAAGCAAGCGACGGCGCCATCGAGAACGATGACCAAATTCGCCGCGTACTCGGCCTGATGGTTGCCAACCCATCAGTGGAATGACATATCACCCGATTATTGCGTGGCGTCGTCAAGGTAGGTGAGCCAAAATATCTGGTCGTTGAGCCAGGACCGGAAGCCGGGTTTCTCCGTGTACGCCCGGAACAGCTCGGTGTTGGTTCTCACCATGGACGTGATCAATCGGCGCAGCGCCGCGTCGTGTTCGATGCGGGCGTTCTGAGCGTCGGAGTTGTGCCGGGCGTTCCGGTAGGCGGTGTCGGCCACCACTTGGTCGGGCAGGGTGCGAATCAACTCGGCGACCTTGTCAGCGTCCGTGAATTCCGTGCCCCAAGTTTCGTTGCAGGCGGCGATGATGCGGGACAGGGGTTCCAGCTCCGGTTCGGTCCGGCCACCGCCACCGTCACCCGTGGGCGCCGGCCCGATTTTCGGCATCCGCGTCGTCGAGGGACAGCCTTTGCGCGGCTTGCTTCTCAGCCCGGTAACTGTCCATGTTGACGGTCTCGAGGATTCCCTTCGACAGGTCCTCGTCTGCGGGCGCCGGCAACTTCGGGATGAGGAAGTTGAGCAAGATGGAGAGTTTTTCCCACTCCGGGTTTGCGTAGGGCAGCGCCTGCGACAGGAATGCGTAGAGCCTGGCAAACGCTTTCGCGGAGCCTTTGAACGCGACCTGTTCATCCTCGCTGAGAGCCAGGTAGGGCGCGACGCCGGCGTCGGCGATGGGGTCAGTTCTCCCCGGTCCTTGCCGCTGAGGTAGCGCTCCACGAGTTCGGCCACCTGCTGGGGCGTGTACACCTGCGCGTTGTCCAGCTGAGCCTTGAGGTCGTGGAGCTGGTTGGGGTCGGTTTCCTCGGCAAGAATGGAGGTCCGGTAGTAGTCGGCGAACGCCTCCCGTATGACTTCAGATCTGTTCATGAAGTCCAGCACGAAGGTGTCCGTTTTGTTGGGCCGGGCGCGGTTGAGGCGCGACAGCGTCTGGACGGCCTTGATGCCGGCCAGCGTTTTATCCACGTACATGGTGTGGAGCAGTGGCTCGTCGTAGCCGGTCTGGAACTTGTCGGCGCAGATGAGGATGCGGTAAGGGTCTCCTGGATCTTGTCAGGGATCCGGCGCGACGGGAACCCGTTGAGTACGCTTCGGAAACGGTCTCGCCCTGATGCTGCCTCTCGCCCGAGGAGGCGATGATGGACCGGTACGGGTAGCCGTTCTCCTTGATGTAGGCGCTGCTGGCGTGGTGGTAGTCCATGGCGCGTTCCACGCCGTCGGTGACCACCATGGCGTACTCGTGCCCTTCCACGTAACGACGCAGCCGGCGCTGGGCGCGCTTGGAGTCGAACTCCGGGTCTTCGTCAATCGCCTTGACGAGGCCGAAGTAGCTGTTGACCGTGGTGTGGCTGCCCAGCACGTCCAGGATAAAGCCCTCCTGAATGGCCTGCTTCATCGAGTACGTGTGGAACGGGAGGCGCTTGACGGCGCCATCCGGTTGGGGCGAGGCATCGCCGAACAGTTCGAGGGTCTTGTTCTTGGGCGTGGCCGTGAAGGCGAAGTAGCTGGCGTTGCCCAGCAGTCGCCGGTTTTCGATGATCCGGTTGATCCGGTCCTCGAACGTGTCGTCAGCGTCGTCCACCGCGTTGCCGAGGGTCACGTTCCTGGCCGCTGCCGTGCGGCCGCCCTGGCTGGAGTGCGCCTCGTCGATGATGATGGCGAACTTCCGGCCGCGGTGTTCGCTGGTGATGGCGTCGATGATGAAGGGGAACTTCTGGACGGTGGTGATGACGATTTTCTTCCCTTCGGTGATGAGTTGCCGCAGGTGCGCCGACGTTTCGGCGTGGCCCACGGTTGCAGCCACCTGCGTGAACTGGCGAATGTTCTCGTGGATCTGGTCGTCCAGTACCGTGCGGTCGGTAACGACGACGATGGAGTCGAACACCGGTTGGCCGTTGGCGGCCAGCTCGACCAGCTGTCGGGACAGCCATGCTATCGAGTTCGATTTGCCGCTGCCGGCCGAGTGCTGAATCAGGTAGCGTTTCCCGGCGCCGTTGCTGGCAGCGTCGTTGAGCAGTTTGCGCACGACCTGTAAGTTGGTGGTAGCGAGGCCAGATTTGGTCGTCGCCCACCTTCTGGGTGTAGTTCTCGATGATGTCGGTCAGGCTGCGCGGCGTTAGCGCCTCTCGCCAGAGATAGTCGGTTTTGAGCCCGTTGGCGTTGACCGGGTTGCCGGCGCCCCCATCGTCATTGCCCTTGTTGAACGGCAGGAAGACCGAGGCTTTGCCGGCGAGCTTGGCGCAGAACCGCACCTCGTTTTCGTCCACCGCGAAGTGGACGGCGCAGCGGGCGACATGGAAGAGGTCCTCGCGGGCGCTGCGGGTTCGGCGGTACTGCTGGACGGCGTCATCGACCGTCTGCTTGGTCAGGTTGTTCTTCAGCTCGAAGGTGGCGATGGGCAGGCCGTTGATGAAGAGCGCCAGGTCTAGAGCACGTTGCCTTTCATCTTTGCTGTACCGCAGTTGGCGGGTAACGGAGAAACGGTTCTGAGCGTAACGGGCCTCGGCGGCGGTGTTGCTGCCGGGCGTCGGGGCGCCGTAGAAAACGTCCACATGGTGCTGCTGGTGATTGACGCCTTTCCGCAGTACCTCGATGACGCCACGGTTGCGGAGCTCGCGCTTCAGCCGGTCCAGGAATTGCCGGCGAGTGGGGTTGTCGGAGTCCAGGGCCAGGGCGGCGGCCACGTTGGGCTGCGTGGCAACGAGGAATGCCGAGAGCTGCTTCAGGTCCACACAGTTGCCGCGGTCGTAGTCGGCAGGGTCGCCGGCCATCCAGCCGGCGGAATACGCGGCCGGCCGCTCGCTGATCTCCCCGGCGTTCGCAGCGTCGCCGCGGCCATCGGTGAGCAGACGGACGATGCGATCTTCCAGGCCGCGCTCGGTGGTATTGGTGGCGCGTCCGTCGTTGCGGGAATCCCGAACGGGATGCCCAGCGGGCTCCGGATCAAGTTTGACGTTGGGAGAAGCGGAGAACACGCCGCGGCGCGGATTGGAGAACTCGATAATCTCCGGAATGTCGGACGTGTCTATGTCCGCGTCGGACATTGCCGCGAGGACCTCCAGCTCAGCCTGCTGGTCCGGAGTCAAATCAGCATTCCTCATAGATTGCCCTCTCGTGCGCAGCGGCTCGGCGCGCTCTGATGATTATGCCCACCGCCACGTTGTCCGGTGTCGGTGGCTATGGCCGCTACCCCTCCAGATCCGCAAACGGGTTGATCACCTGGATTCCGCTATAATACTGCCCGTGACTCAGGTCTTCCGTATATACGGCGTCGCATCCCATGGCGCGAGCGGCCGCCAGAATTGCGCCGTCCCAATATGACACCTGATAGCGGTGGCTGATTGCTATAGCGTCGTGGAACACGTCAATGGTGACGTCTTGCACCGGGTAGCGCAACAACGTCTCCAGGAATGACATGGCGGCCTCGTGCGACAAGTGGATGCGACCCTTGGGATGCGTCGCCTGGTAGTAAAACTCCTGAAGCACCTGTACTGATACCGCCAAATCCGGTTGCTCAAGCAGCCGACGCGCTATCCTCCTTTTGGGAGCCTCCTCAGGCCGGACGCTCACCGCGTAAAGCGGTATATTCGTATCAACGAGCCTCATGACCGCTATCTAAAACTTCGGCGTACAGCTCTTCGCGGGTCAACCGGTCCGACACTCCCACGCCCTGGGCGTCGAAGTCCGCCAACACCTTGCGAAGGGACCTCACGTACTCTCTATGCAACTCCTGCCGGTCCCGGATGGGTCGGCCCGACAAAGACGCCGCCCGGCGCATCGCCGCTTCGTACGCCCGATCCACGTGTTGGTGGATTACGTCGGACTCCGAGGGATTGTCTTGCGGCGAAGGCTCCTCGGCCAGGTTCCGCAGAAACTCCCTTACCAGCGCCGAAACCGACGTATCCAACTCCGCCGCTCGGATACGCGCCAACCGGTGGGTTTCCTCGTCAACGGATACGGTGATGTTCTTCATAAGCCGCCTCGCCAGAACTGCAAATCAAAGTATAAAGGAACGGGAATTCCCGGTTCAAGGGCAGTCCTCCGGCCCGCCGGCCGCCGCCGCCCGCGCGTCCACCCGGCCCGTTACCACGTCAGCAATCAGCCGCGTGCGATACTCCTGTATCAATTCTATCTGGCGGCGGGCGCGGGCGATGGCCGCGTCAATGCCCGCCGTAGCCCGTCCAGATACTCAACGATGGCAGCCTGCTCGTCGAGGGGCGGGAGCGCTACGTGAAACGCGCCTAACCGACTCTCTGCAATGGCTGGATATGCCGTGCCTACCGATGCGGCCGTTACCCGATCAGTTAATGCGTTGCTTTGAGTGATGTAACCCACGAAATTAGGCCAAACCGCTTTCCGGGGAGTAAAGACCGCGAATCCCGTTGAACAGATTAAGTCATCTTTCACGTCTTCGGCGAACCAAGTCGCTTTTAGATACGTCCTTACGGTAGATACAATGGTATCGCCGGTTCTCACTATGCGCCTCGCCCGCGAAGGCGCGTTTCCAAAGCGAGTCTTGACTGGTTCGCTCACAAGCGTACCAGCGCCCACAGCGCCGATTTCCAAGTACCGGAACTCAAAATAGGGATCGGTGTTTTCGGGCAGCACAGCTTCATTTATACCTACCCAATGTTTCAGCCGCCGCACCTCCCAATGCGCCGGCACGTCGCCCAGCCACTCCACGCCGGAGGGCTTGAGGCGGACGTTGGGATCCAGCCCGCGGGTAACGGCTCGGTGGATGACGGCTTGGCGTTGCTCTTCCAGCAGGGCGATAAGCCGCTCTTTGGCGCTGATGTATCGGTTGATGAGTTGGTCGGCGTGGCCGAGGTAGCGCACGATGGCGGCTTGCTCAGCGAGGGGTGGGCGCAGCAGGGGAATCTCCAGGAATTGCTCTGGATAAAGGCGAAGCCGCGAGTCCGTGATGCCGGTGGAACGGCGGTTGTATTCAGTGCGGTAGCCGTCTGTCCTCAGTAGCGCATCGACGTACTCAAGGTTCAAAAGGCCGGGCTCGCGTGGTCGATAGACGCCGTATGATGGGCTGACGATGCCGACTTGACGCGCCACGCCCAAGGCCGCCATGTACGCCCACATCGTGTTTATCACGATGTCATCCGGCCGGCATATTTTGTAGCCTACGTTGCTCTCGGCCAGGAACATGGTGACATTGTCTTTTCGTGGCGTCACCCCTGTCCTGTGGGATACCGACATCAACTCTTCGGCCCCCGACGCCGAAACTTCCTGAGATTCCCGATAGTAGTATTTGGCGCGCATTACCTCCCAATGCGCCGGCACGTCGCCGAGCCAGGGGACGCCGGAGGGTTTGTAGGCGGGGTAGGGGTGGCAGGGACTGGCAGCGCGTTCGATATTCATAAATCCAACAGCCTCAGAAGTTCCGCAACGGTCAATTCGTGGTGCTGCGCTATGCTTTTCAAGATATTCGGGAGCGTCTTTATTTTGATTGGATTATGTTGCGGAATGACCTCGTGGTGTTCACCATTCACCTGGGTGGTGACGCACGTGAGAGCCGCGCTGCCTTACGGATCCGTAGCCCAATCGCCGCAACGCTGCCAGCAGTTCCGCGCCGCTCACGTCCGGGGCAGCCTCATGCGGTGAAGACCTCCTCGCGTACGAAGTGCAGCCGGATGACCCGGGGTCTCGGCATGGCGTCATCAAAATAGCAGCCGACGGCTTCCTTGACGTTGCAGCGGAGCTCTTCGAGGGAATCCCCCTGGGTGTGGATGCCGTACCCCAGCGCGCTGGCGGCAAACCCGCCGTCCACCTCGTCCTCGGTTACCTCAAAGATAATTTCAGTTTCAGACATGACTATCTCCTGTTGATGTTGTCGATGAACCGTTGGCCGGGTTCCGTGATGTAGATGGAGTTGGCGCCTACCTCGCAAAAGTTGGCGGCCATCAGCTTGGCGAGGGCGCGTCCGTGCTGGCAGAAGTCGAAATCGTCGGTTTCAACGACGAGGCTCCAGCGGGTCCAGCAGGTCAGCCCGCCCCGCGTATTCGCCGCCGGAACGCTCCGCGGCGAGGCAAGCCCGCAGCAGTTTCTTGGCAGCCGCAATCAGCTTTTTGGTCCGTTCGGCGTCAAAGCCACTCACCTCAAAGCCATGGACGATGGCGTTGCGGTAGGCCAGCATCTCGGACAGGCGCTCGTAATCGCGCTCGGATATGGCGTCCTGATAGACGGCATGGCTCAACAGGTATCGGGTTTGGGTGATGCGCTGAATCTCAACGCCGGCAGCCGCCGCCAAAATGCGGACGGCGGCCTCGCCGGCCGACCAGGCCAGCACGAAGGCAGCCTCGGCAAGGCCGGCGTCGAGAGCGCGTTCCGCTTCGGCAATGCTCCGTGCGATGCCGGCTACGTCAAAAGGCTCGGCGCCGGGCGGAGCGTTCAACAGTTCCGGTTCGCTGACCAACAGTAGGTCAAAGCTCCAGCCGGGCATGGGGCTGATGGCTTCCGCAAGTTCCTTAAGGGCTGGAGTAACTGACAGCCGGTTTCGAGTTTGCACGGCGATTACTCTGGTTTCGCCGTTCTTGCGCACCAGCAGGTCGGCGCGAAAGCCGGGCATGAAATCCAGCGGCGCATCCTGCCAAACCTCATAGCCCCGGCTGCGATATTCCGCCGCCCTCTTGTCGGCAAACTCCTTTCTGATGATAGCCAAGTCTTCCATCACAAATGCACCTCACGGATGGGCGCGTCATCTACGATGACGTGGACCGAGTCATCGTTGCCGTCCAGAGCGTTCAGCAGCAGCGCGGATACGTTCCGTATTTCCGGGTCGGCGTCCAAACTGCGCTTACGACAAAGTACGTCGGATATGGTTGCGTCGTCGTGATAGACCAGTCCTTCCAGCGCGTCCAGAATCGGTTTGGCGATGTTATCAATGTCGGGCCGTTGCCCGGCCGGCTGCGACGGATCGTACAGGAATGTAATTGACACCGCGAGGGCGTCGGCTACAGGTGGCTGCGTTCCCCAACGGGCCGCGGCGGCGTTTTTGACTTGCGTCTGCCAGGGGCCGCCACGCTGCGCGTTTGAGGAGCCTTGCGACCGGGGCTTATCAAAAACCACGAATTCAAAGGCTAGCATGGGTGGTCGAGCGTTGCTCAGTCGCAAGGCGGCGCTAATCCCCAAGGACTTGGGACAGCAGCCCATCCGTCTCCCGATCCAGGGCCAGTATATCAGCCCGTATCTCCTCCAGCGGTCGCATGGGCTGCGGCTGGTAGAAATGCCGATTGAAGTTGATCTCATAGCCGATCTTGACGCCGGACGGCGTGTACCAGGCGTCGGGCGCGTAGGGTAGCGCTTCTCTTCGCAGGAACGCGTCCACCGCCGCCATCCTCCAGCAGCGGGACCTGTTCGGTGTCCCGCAGATCGGGGTCGGGTTCGTACTCGACGACCACCGGCTTGCCCTTGACGGTGGCCGGGAACAGTCCGTGAAGGTCGATGAGCTGGACGTAGCCTTGCCGGCGCTTCGCCTTGCGGTTGGTGAGCGCCCAGACGCAGGTGGCGATGCCGGTGTTGTAGAACATATTCAGCGGCAGGGCCACGATGGCCTCCAGCCAGTCGTTCTCGATGATCCAGCGGCGGATGTTGCTCTCGCCCTGGCCGGCGTCGCCGGTGAACAGCGAGCTGCCGTTGTGAACCTCGGCGATGCGGCTGCCCAACGGGGTGTCGGCCTTCATCTTGCTGACCATGTTGGCCAGGAACATCATCTGCCCGTCGTTGATGCGGGTGGCGAGCGAGTACTCAGGATCGTTCCCGTGCTGGATGACAAATCTGGGGTCGGTCATTCCTGCCCTGCCGCCCATCCGGTCGAGGTCGGTTTTCCAGCTCTTGCCGTAGGGCGGGTTGCTGAGCATGAAGTCGAAGGCGTGGTCGCCGAAGGCGTCGTTGGACAGCGTGGAGTGCTGCGGGCCGCCGACGCCAACATCGTCGGCGGCCTGTTCTCCCTTCAGCAGCAGGTCCGCCTTGCAGATGGCGTAGGTTTCCGAGTTGATCTCCTGGCCGTACAGGTGCGTTGACACCTGTTGCTTGCGCGTCGCGGCGATGTCATGAAGCGTCTGCTCCGCGACGGAGCATCCCGCCGGCGCCGATGGCGCCGTCGTACAGCAGGTAGGTGCCGGACTGGATCTGGTCCGCCACCGGCTGGAACACCAGCCGGGCCATCAGTTCCACGGCATCGCGCGGCGTCCAGTGTTCGCCCGCTTCTTCGTTGTTCTCTTCGTTGAAACGGCGTACCAGGTCCTCGAAGATGGTTCCCATGGCGTGGTTGTCCAGGCCGGGCAGTTTGACGGTTCCGTCTTCGTCCTTGACCGGGTAGGGACTCAGGTTGATGTCCGGGGAAAGAAACCTGTTGATGAGGGTACCCAGAGCATCGCTTTCCGTGAGGCGGTTGATCTGGTTGTGGAACTCGAACTTGTCGAGGATGTCCTGGACATTGTTGGAGTAGCCGTTCAGGTACGCCTCGAAGTCGGCGCGCAGCGAGCGCTGGGAAGCGCGGGCCGTGAGGGCGCGCAGGGTGAACTCCGAGGTGTTGTAGAAGGCGTGCCCTGACGCCTGCTGTAAGACGGCGTCCTGGTCGGTGATGCCTTCCTCGTCGAGCCACTTCTTTTCGTCCAGCGCCTTCTGCTTGGTGGGTTCCAGCACGGCGTCGAGACGCCGGAGTACCGTCATGGGCAGGATGACGTCGTGGTACTTGCCGCGCACGTACAGGTCGCGGAGAACGTCGTCGGCCACGGACCAGATAAAATTGGAAATGCGGTTGAGCTGGGTGTCCTGCATTGGGATCTCCGGGCGTGGTCGATGCGCCGGATTGTAGCAGCGTACCGCGGTGGCGCCGGCGTTGGAGATGCTGTCCAAAAGTTCGTGCGCCGGCCGACTGGATTTCTCCAATGAACGTGGCGCTCTCGGCGTTGCTGACCGCTTGCGGCTTGCGGGACCTGTAGGTACTCGCAGTAGGCGACGAGGTCCTTGGGCGTGGCCGGCCGCGTTCGGCTCATGTAGTCCGCCTGGTTGGTTCTGCATTGGTTCGCCTCTTCTGTCGTGTTGTAGTGAGAAGGTAAGGCGATGTTCGCTGTTCTCCGGCGACCGATATGGTTGGGGGCTAAAGCGCGCTTGGCCCTACACCCAGCCCAGCTTTTCCGCGAGGCGGATCCGTTTTCTCCCTCTTCAGCCGTGCGCGGGAGTATCGCGCCCAATGCTGTATGGCCTTTTATTGCCTATAATCTGACAGAAATCCTCAAATGATTTACGACTGACATGGTAAGAGATGATGCGTCGGGGCGGTCAAGATGCGCTGAGCAAGTTGCCGCGGGGCAAGGGCGATCCGCCGGTACAGTTGCAACTGATCCCGCTCGTGGAATAGCGGGCGTGGGCTTGCCTGGAACTTTGTCGGTTCCCTCTGGGGACTGGGGCCGATGCCGGCTTGATGCTGGGCGGCGCGATGGCCCGGCAATGTCGTGGGTATCCCAGAACTCCGCTTCCTCGCGCCGACGGAGGTGGCACGACTGCGCGGGCTGCTGGCCAGCGAACCGTCTTTACAGGAGCAAGAGGTCGACGCTACCTACTCGACGTTCCCGCGTGACAACCTGCACTGCTGGGTCGCCGATGGCAACGCGGCTGTCTTTCTCATCCAAATCCTCAACAGTTCGCTCAAAACCGCCTTGGGATTTGAGGGTTTCGTAGTGGATTTCCCACTTGGGATATTCGCCAAAGAGTGCCCCTCTACCGCCAACATTTACCTCTTTTCTGCGATACGTGTGAGCGACGGCGAATTTGTCGTATGTGCGAGTTATCAACACCTTGATTTTGGACCGTTCTGCCAGGCCCAGCAACTCGTCGGTGTCCGGGTCCCGAACTTCGCTGCCTCCATCATCCAAAATCTCAAAGAGCATACCGGACTCCACACCGTGCGCTGCACCGATATTCAGGGCCACCTCACGCGAGTTGATGACTTTTGCTATTTTGCCGCGGATGGGCTCACTCTGAGTAGTCATTATCATTCCCTCCGCAAGTCTTCAGGCATTTCCAAAGTTTCTATGACATCCTCAAAGTCATCAGGGATTACGTCGCGCCAGTCGGCAATGGCGGCGCGCGCCACGTTTGCCTGGTCGTCGATGAGCAACTGCAACAGGTCGAAACGCTCGTCGGATTCTCCCTGTTCTTTCGGCTTGAGCCGTTCTACCGCTGTGGACAATCGCCGAATGCCTCTGTAAAGTACCAGCGTTCTGCGTAACGCTGAGCGAGCGTGTGGCCGTATCGCATAGTGGGCGGCTTGGCGCGCCGCGTGTCTGCCGAATAGGTAGGACCCAAACAACCCCACAGCCAACGGGTAGCGTTGCAATTTAGGTGGTTTCACCTTGTAGGGGCGACCGGCCGGTCGCCCCTACCGCACCGGCAACGGTGTCCGCGGGAATTAAACCACCTAAATCGGAACGCTACCACAGCCAACGATATCAGTTGCCATAGCGCAAACACAAGTGTGGTAAAAGCCTGTGGCTTGAACGCTGACACCAGAAGCATGGCGATTGTTAGCGCAACGGCTGTGGCTATGATTCCCAGTGATATTCTCTTCATAGCGTGACATCCGTACTGCGTCCACCTGCCTACGACTGCGTCAATTCCCGCACCGTTTCCGTCAGCGCCGGTATGATGGTTTCCCAGTTGCCTACCACGCCGTAACGTGCCTCTTTAAAAATGTTGGCGTCGGCGTCGCGGTTGATGGCTACGATGGCCTTGGAGCCGCTACAGCCGGCCATGTGCTGGCTGGCGCCGGATATGGCTACCGTGATATACAAATCAGGGGTGATGGTCTTGCCGGTGAGCCCCACCTGGTAATTGGCCGGCACCCAACCGGAGTCCACGGCGGCCCGGGATGCGCCCACTGCGCCGCCCAGCAGGTTAGCCAGTTCTTCCAGTTGCGAGAACGGCTCCGGGCCGCCCAGGCCACGCCCGCCGGACACCACGATGCGGGCGTCCTCCAGCTTGATGCCTTCGGCCTCTTCCCTGACGACATCCACCACGCGGGTTCGGGCGGTCGATGCGTCGATGTCCACCGGGAACGAAACCACTTCGCCACTTCGGGATGCGTCGGCGTCCAGCGGTTCGTAAGTCTTGGGACGGATGGCGGCGATCTGCGGCGTCTGGGTGCAGCTGACTACCGCGATGGCGCTGCCCCCATAGACGGGGCGGTTGGCCAGCAGCCGGCCGGTGCCGGCGTCGGCGGACACTTCCAGGCAGTCCTGCGCCAGGCCCACGCCCAGGCGAAAGGCCAGCCGAGGCGCCAACTCGCGGCCCTCGTTGTTGCGGGCAATGAGGATGATGCCGGGGTTGGCGTCGGCGGCCAGGGCCTGCATGGCGGCCAGGTAAAGGTCGGGATGGTAGTTCCCCAGGGCAGGACTGGTCACCGCATAGGCTTTGTCAGCTCCGTGGGCGATGGCCTGCTGGGTAGCGTCGCCGGCGTCAGGGGCGATGATGCCGATGGCGAGTTCCTGGCCCAGCGTGTCGGCCAATATACGGCCGGCAGCGAGGAGTTCCTGGGCGGTGGAGGCCAACTGCCCGTCAGGGGCGTCGCCGAAAACGAGGATTCCGGTAGCGTCTGCCATTTTGTACTCCGTTGGTTGGTTCGGTGGGCATTCGTCATTCCGGCGAAAGCCGGAATCCATAACCCTGCGCGATAAGACGTCCTGGCTTCCCGCCCTGTATCAAGTAGGGGTGACGTTCTTTCGCGGGAATGACGGGTATAGTCAGGCTAGATAATGCGGTCTTCGCGCAATTTCAGGGCCAACTTGCGGGCGGCATCAGCATCGTCATCGCCATCGATGATCTCGCAGTCCTGTTCCCGCTGGGGTACGAACAGGTCGTGCAGGGTGAGGCGCGGTTCCATCTGCCCGGCATCCAGGTCCAGGTCGCCGGTGGTCCAAACGGTGGGCCGCTTGCGGGTGGCGGCCATTATGCCGCGCAGGGTGGGATAGCGGGGCTGGCCGAGTTCGTTGCTGACGGTCACCAGGGCGGGCATATCGGCTTCAACGACTTCGAAGCCGTCGGGCGCGAGGCGTTCCACCACGACCTTGCTGTCCAGCACGTCCACTTTCTTGCCCAATGTTACGCAGGCCATGCCCAGGGTTTCGGCGACCCCCAGGGGCACCTGCGCGTTGTCCCAGTCGGACGCCTGCCGGCCGCAGATGATGAGGTCAAAACCGCCCAGCTTGTTGATGGCGGCGGTCAGCAGCTGCACGGTGAAGAAGGAGTCCACGGAGTTTGCAAAAGCGTCGTCCTGCAACAGCACCAGTTCGTCGGCGCCCATGGACAGGGGCTTCTTCATCACGTCCAGAGCAAAGGTGGTGCCGGAGGATATTACGGTGACGTTGGCGCCCTGGGCGTCCTTGATTTGCAGAGCGGCTTCCACGGCGTTTTCGTCGAAGCCGTTGACCACGGGCGGGATGTTGGGCGGAGGGACGACCTGGCGGGCGTCGGGGTCAATGCGGAAGGCGGCGGCCGGCATTTCGGGGTCAACGACCTGCTTGGCCAGCACGCAAATGTTCACGGGCATCAGGAATGTACTCCAGTGCGAAGCGAAAATTAAGGCTATGTGAAAGTTATCACTAGCCTATGGGGGTGTCAAACGGCGAGCCATGTTGCTGCCAGCCAACGGTCATCCCTGACTATAAACCGTCATTCCGGCGAAAGCCGGAATGACGATGTTGATGGGGGTTGGATTTCCGGTTAGATTTCTCGAAATTCCGGTTCGGCCGGCTCAATGTAGAAGTTATTGGCCCACAGGTCGTCGATGATGGCCTGATCTCCCTCGGTGATGGGCGGCGTTTCCACGGCCTCGGAGTATTCCTTCAGCTCTTCCAGCGTGGTAAAGTTGGGCAGGACGCTGGTGATGGTGGGCTGGTGCAGGACGAACTGAATGGCGGCCTGGCTCATGCTGCGCCCGACCTCCTCGCCGGCCAGGAACTTCACCTGATCCACCTTTACCAATGCCTCGCTGAGCCACTGGTGGCGGCGATACGAGCGGTGGTCGTTCTCGTCGAATTCAGGCGGCGCGTCGTAGCGTCCGGTCAGCGCCTCAGAGGCATGGGGCACGCGGGACAGCAAGCCCACCTGCTCCTGCTCGGCGATAGGGAAGAAGTCCTTGGCCGGGTCTTGTTCCAGGATGCTGTAGATGATCTGGCAGCTATCGACGTGGCGATACTTCATGCTGGCTTCGCCCTCTTCAAACCAGCCGATGTCGGGGCCGAGGGCGGAACCGTAGTAGCGGATTTTGCCCTCGTGCTTCAGCGCCTCCAGGGTCTCGAATACGTCATCGTCCTCGATGGCGGCGATGCGGGGGTTGTGCAGCTGGTAGAGGTCGATGTAGTCGGTGTTCAGGCGGCGCAGAGACTGCTCGCAGGCGAACCGGATAAAGTCCGGCTCGAACTTCTGGGGCCGTTCCTGGTGGCCGACGCGGGGCGTGGTCTGGTCATAGATGTCGTAACCGAACTTGGTGGCGATGATCATGTCGTGGCGACGATGCCCCATGAACTTGGCGAGCACTTCTTCGCCGTAACCGTCGCCATAGGTGTCGGCGGTGTCGAAGAAATTGATGCCCAGCTCCAGGGCCTCCTCCAGCAGCTGGCGGCGCGTCTCCTCGGGGATGCGGCCCCACCAGTTGGTGGCCACGGTCCAGACGCCGAAGCCGACTTCGGAGACCACAAGGTCGGTGCGGGGGAGTTGGCGGTACTTCATGATGTGTGTCCTTCCATTTACAAGGGGATGTCTCCGGCCCAACCCCGTCGCAGGCCGGAAGCTGCGGCCAGTTCTTCATTGGCTGAGTCGACCACCAGCGCCAGTACTTGCAATGTGGTCGCTCCAATACACTGCCCGCTTTCGTCGGGCCAGAACGCTACCGGGCACGTCCCGGTGACGGTGCGCCCCGACGGCAGGGTGATGGACAACCGCGCCTCTCCGCGCGAACAACTCAGCGCGCTGCCGTCAGCCCGGTAATAGACCATCGGATCACCCATCGGCCGGATTTGCAGCGATTCCAGCAGGTCGGCGGCAAACACCGAATCCGACGCGCCGGTATCCACCAGAGCCGATACCGGCAGCATATCGCCGCCGCTTGCATTGCCAATCAGGACGTTAGCGTAAAACGTACCCATGATTTGGTGGTTCTCCGCTGGTGCTCAAGTTCGGAATAGTGTACCATCTTCCCTGACGGCACGCGGGCGACAGTGACGGGCTACGTGGCGCGCCGGAGGGAGCTCGTGACGACCCTGTTCATGGTCGATGAACCACAGGTTACGATGCGGTTGTCCGGAAAACGCCAATCGGCGCAAATCTCCCCATTCCATGACGTGCCCAAATCAACCTTGCCCTCCTCCGATTCCACCGCGCCGAAAAATGCCAGAAACCCCAGAGCTGTCTCCAGCGTGGCCGGCGCATCGCCGTCATCCAAATCCTCATCCGAAGCCAGGCAGGCCAGCCGCTCGGCCAGGTCGGCCCGGCCCCAGCCGCGCAACACGTCGCACACCTCGCCCACGGAGCGGAGGGCGGCGAGGGCATCCGGGGGAAGAGGGCGAGGTTGCAGAGATTGCATAATATGCGGGTCGGAAAGCGTCGGTCAGGTTGCGGGATAGACTTCTCGAACTTGCCTCGCCAGAGTTGCGGCGGTGTTGGTATCCCCGGCAACATATCCAAATATGCCGACATGGGACGGGTCGTGCGATTCTCCCAGAGCTACGACTTGGATGTCTATGTTCAAATCGTTTTTGCACGCAGCGGTAGCAGCGCCAACATTGAGGACAGCAAACGCAGCGTTGCGTCCGACCTGGAAGCCTTTATCGGTCAAGGCCCGGCTAACTCCGACGATTTGCGCTGGCCGGTCTGAATCGTGGAAATGCTCCAGCCAGTTGGTGGACAGGTATTCTTCGCCGAGCCGAAGCAAGAAAGCATCTCGCAGTGGTCGTCCGTCGGAACGCAGGTGCCGGCGCCGGCAGTAACGGGCTACGTGGTGCGAGTGCGAGAGCGCGATGCCGTCCGGATGGACTTGAACCATGTGAACAATCCTGACTCTACCAGTTTTTCCGTGATGGCAGCACGGTCACCAACCCGGCCGCCGTCGCTGAGATCCATAAAGCGTCCGTCAAAGCCGCTGGCCGTGTACATCAGCCGTTGGCAATCCAGGAACCACAGGCCGGCATCGCGGCGGTCAGGAAAATCCCACTCGGCGCAAATCCAGCCTTCGGTAGTACAGCCCAAGTGTATCTTTCCTTCTGACTCCACCGCGCCGAAGAAAGCCAGGAAACCCCGGGCGCTTTCGAGGGTCAGCGGAACATCCCCATCGTCCAGGTCCTCATCGGAGGCCAGGTACGCCAGCCGCTCCGCCAGGTCGGGCCGGCCCCAGCCGCGCAACACGTCGCACACCTCGCCCACGGAGCGGAGGGCGGCGAGGGCGTCCGAAGGGAGGGGGCGGGGCTGAATTGTTCGCATGGTCACGGTCTGGGCGGCATGGGTCAGGCGGCGGGATAAACTTCGTTGGGCGCGACCAGCGTCGCCAGCAGGGAGGCAACAGCGGCGTTTTCCGTAGTGTATCCGTAAATGCCGGTGTGCGAGGGGTCTTGAGCTTCGCCCAACGCAACGAATTGAATTGCGATGTCGCGAGCGTCTTTACATCTTACGACGGCGGCCCCCACGTTCAAGACGGCAAAGGATGCAGTGCGCCTGATCTGGAAACCTTTATCGGTCAGAGCCTGCTGGACGCCGGCAATCTGGGATTGACGGTCAGCATCATGGAAGTATTCCAGCCAATTGGTGGACAAGTATTCCTCGCCGGGCCAAAGACGAAACGCTGCCGGCGCCAGCGTACCGTCTTCCCTGATTGCGCGCGGCCGGCAGTAGCGGGCTATGTGCTGTGAAGGGGCGAGCTCACGGCGGCCGGCTGCTCTTTGAACCATGTGAACCATTCCTTCAAATCTACTAAACGCTCCGTGATTTGCCCCAGATTGACCACTGCGTCGTCTCGACCAAGGTCAATGAAATGGCCGTCTGACTTCCGCGCGGCATAGTCAACCTGTTGACGGTCAATGAACCACAAGGCTATGAGGCGCCGGTCCGGAAAACGCCAATCGGCACAAATCCAGCCTTCCGGCGAGCAGGTCAGGCTCACCTTGCCGTCGGTAGACTCCACCGCGCCGAAAAAGGCCAGAAACCCCAGCGCGCTATCCAGCGTGGCTGGCGCATCCCCATCGTCCAAATCCTCATCCGAGGCAAAGTAGGCGATGCGCTCGGCCAGGTCGGCCCGGCCCCAGCTGCGTAGCACGTCGCACACCTCGGCTACGGAGCCGAGGGCGGCGAGGGCGTCGGGGGAGAGGGGGCGGGGGATGGTGGCTTGCATAGTTTGCGGTTCGGTTGTGGGGTCGGTTACGTGGCGGGGTAAACTTCACCGGGATCAACCTGCCCGGCCAGCAGCGCTGCAACGTCAGTATCGCCCTCGGTGTAGCCGAATATGCCAGTGTGGGACGGGACGGGTCGTGCGCTTCTCCCAATGCTGCGATTTGTATGTCCAAGCTCAAATCGTTCTTGCACGCGGTGGTAGCAGCGCCGACGTTGAGGACGGCAAAGACGGCACTGCTCCTGACGCGGAAGCCCTTATCGCTCAAAGCTTGCCGAACTCCGGCGATTTGCGCCTGTCGATCCGCATCGTGAAAATGTTCCAGCCAATTGGTGGACAAATATTCTTCGCCGGGCCGGAGCCGGAAGGCGTTTTCTCGTGGTATCCCATTGGCCATGTCCCGCCCTCGGCAATACCGGGCCACGTGGTGATGTTCCAGCAACCGTCCTGCTTGAGCGGGGGCTATCGTCATCTAATCAATTAATCAATCCTTCTACGGCCAGTTTGCGCATGATCGTTTTGCTAGTTGTAGTTTTGCTGCCACCTCGGATGTTGATAAATTTTCCGTCGCGGTTGCTAGCAGTGAACATAACTTTGTCGCTGTCCAAAAACCACAAAGCGGCATTCCTCTTGTCTTCAAACCGCAACCCGGCGCAGAGCCAGCCCTCTTGTGAGCAAGTCAGATCAATCTTGCCTTCGGTTTCCACCACCCCGAAAAAGGCCAGGAATCCCCGGGCGCTTTCTAACGTCAGCGGTACATCCCCATCGTCCAAATCCTCATCCGAGGCAAAGTAGGCCAGCCGCTCGGCCAGGTCGGGCCGGCCCCAGCCGCGCAGCACTGCGCATACCTCGGCGACGGAGCGGAGGGCGGCGAGGGCATCCGGGGGGAGGGGGCGGGGGAGAGTTGTCATGGTGGAGGGAGCTTCGCATAGGGGTCGCCAAAGGTTCGTGCCATTTGCGATGCCCCAGCCAGAAAAGATTCCATCAGGCGGTAACTTGCGGCAGTGCGGAAGAATTCCCTGTTATTTCCGGTGAACGTACCCCGGTTTTCAGCTTCCCGCAGGGTGTTTCTGATGGCGGTGACGGCAACCGTGTATAGTGGCATGAACCAATCGTCGATTCGTTCTGCGACTGTCGTGGCTCGATGAGCTGGAAACAAGTTGCCTTCGAGTTGGTAATGCTCTCGCAGCAGGTTGCCTATGAGCCAAACGATATGAAAGCGGGCATATACCAGCCAATCCTCTTCAGATTTTTCGGCTTCCACCTGCTTCCATACCTTACCTTGCACTACTGCGGGGAGCAACAGTTGTGCGGCAGTTACGTTTTCGGTGTATATGGCTTCGTAACTGAACTCGCTCTCTCTGGCGATGGACGATACTGGTTCCTTGTTAAGGAACGCGCGGATTTTGTCCTTTGCTTCACCCGGAAATCCGGCAAATGATACAACCGCCTGGGCTACCTCTTTGCTGGTGAGTTTCCTATATCCGCCTTCGGCTTCCCTGTAAGGTTCTTTGGCGGATGGGCCGCCAATCATCTTGTCCCACTCGCCACGCTTGATCTGGTAAAACCACGGCGGCGTCATTTCCACAAATTCCCGTTGGAGTCTCATCTGGACGGGTTCGTTGGAGGTAAAGTCTTCGGCTCGCAACGCGGTCTGGCTGTTGGTGGTCGCTGCGATGGTATTCGCAAAGTGGGCAGGACACGCCGTAAGTTTGACAGTGACCAAGACGCGGGGATCGTTCTGAACTGCGGCTCGAGCGTTCCACAGCGTAACGGTAGTTTGGCAGCCATTGATGATTTGGAAATCGCGAACGAACAGTTTGTTTTCGTCCAAGCGGTATGAGTCGCAAAATGCAGTGATTCCGTTGTTGAGCAGGTGAAATCGCCGGCGATCAATATCATCAAGCAGGGTGCGCTTAATGGACGTGTTCACTTTGTTGCCTAACGGCCCGCGCGGGTTCAGGCGAAAGATCCTGTAGCTGTGCTTCGCGAACACGTCGATAATTTGCTTGACCGGCACCGTCATTGACAAGGTGCGGTATTCGGCGTCAGAATCGGTCTGATGATACGAATTCGGTTCGAGCTGAAACGTGAAATCGCACGGGGTCAGCACATCGTCGCTCTCCTGCTGACTTCGGTGTTGCTCATAGAGGTCAGACAAGTCTAGACACTCCAAAGTTACAACCACGTCGGTAGGGTTGCCGTTAACATTTACCGTTAGGTTCCGGGAGCGGTTCGCTTCTGCATCTCGACGCGCCGCTGGGGTCAAGTTGCCACTAGTGGCCCAAATCATATTGATTGAGCAAGAGCGTTCGCGCGAGCCTAGCCGTTTGATAAGCTCATCATGGAGTGCTTTCGTTTCAAAGTTATTGCAGGCTGCCACTGCATCGGCGTTTAGCAAGCGATTGGGGGCGTTCAAAAAGGCTGAAAACTCTCTCGGCCCCATCGTGGTTCCCGGTTGCCTATGCTTGCTTTGGAACAAATGAACGACTGAATCATCATCAGATTCCGGGATGAAGTACCCGTCGACTTCAAAATCGTCGGGGCCGTCAATGGCGGTGGCCTCCACTATATCGTTGCCTTGAACGTCGTGGCCTACGGTGAAAACCGTCGCAAATACCCAATGACGAAACCCAGCGTCAACATTCCCGGCGTAATATTCGTCTGCCGCCTCTTTAACGAACGGCATGATGTGGTCATAGCGCTCTTGGGCCGCTTGCCGTCGGCTGGTCATGATTACATCCCCAAATGAAGCATTATGACGTCGCCCCGATAGGGCAAATCGTCAATCCATTGCAGCAACGTCGCACGTTCAGTTGCGTCCAGATTCTTCTTTACGGCCCACCCGTCGGCGCGCCGGAGCAGCACATCCCGCTCGAACTCGTAAAAGGCGTTGCCTTCCCAGCCATCGCCCCAACCAGATTCGTAGTCGAACGGGTCGAACTCGGTTCCCGTGTCCGGGTCAGCCATCAAGGCTTGCAGAAACCCGTACATCGGTTGTCCGGGCCGCTCCAGGTATTCAATGGTGACCACTCCAACGTCCAGTCCCATTGCATTCACCATCCGTTAATCGGGATGGACATGGTTTAGCGGACCTGAACGCCACTCGTCAACGCCCAACTGTCATCAATTCTGGATTCCGGCGAAAGCCGGAATGACGCGATTGGCTACGCCGGCACCAGCCCCAAACTCCCCCGCACCGCTTCCACCATCTCGCCGAACCGGGCGTCGTCGATCACCGGCCGGGCGTGGCCCAGGCGCACCGTGGGGATGACGTCCACCCACGACTTGCAGCCGCCGTACTCGGGGATGAAGGGCGCGGTGGTCGCGCTTTCCATCTCGTACACCCGCAGCAGCATGATGGTCAGGGGCACCATGGGCTTCCAGTGCAGGCGAGACTGGGCGTAGGTGTCCGTCCAGATGTGGTGGGGCGCCAGGTCTTCCACCTTGCCCTGCTGGTCGATTTCAATCAGCTCGTGGACCCGGGCCCAGTGGGTGAAGGTTACGGCGTCCTTGTCGTCCGGGTCGTCGGCCAGCAGCTGCCGCAGGACGGGCTGGTGGCTGTCCTTCAGCAATTCTTCCTTTTGGTGCAGGTAGGTGGGATAGAGCAGGAATTCGGGATGCACCACGCGGAAGTCCTTGCTCTCCTCGTGGATGCCGCCCTTGCGCAGCATCATAATCTGGTCGCCGTCGGCCAGGGCCTTGACGGTGATCGCCCACTCTTTCAGGGCCAGTTGGCAGGTTGCGGGGGTGGTCATGGCGTCAACCTCCGATGTGATCGCTGTGGGATCCTTTGAGTTGTCATTGCGAAGAGCGTAGCGACGTGGCAATCTCGCGCAGAGAGGGATGCCCGTTACCACAACGAGATTGCCGCGCTGCGCTCGCAATGACAACCCGGTCACTTGCCCCGGTTGCAGAACTCGGCGTAGTCGGGCACCTCTTCGCCCAGCACGTACAGCCAGTAGTAGGTTCCGGTGTCGCCCATGTACTTGAAATGCTTGCGCACGTCTTTCAGCGCTTCGTAAAAATCGCCGTGGGAGCGCAGGTAGTTGCGGATGTCGCCGCCGTGCTCTTCCTCCAGCTCGATAAGCTTCTGGGCGTTGTGAACGGTGGCGACTATCTTGCGCCGGTTGCGGATGATGGCCGGGTCAGATGCCAGGGTGTCGATGGCCGATTCGTCCATGGCGGCGACGGCGGCCACGTCGAACCCGTGGAAGCCGGCCTGAAAGCCGGGCCACTTGGTGTTGACTACCTTCCACGACATACCGCTCTGGAACACGGCCTTGGTCATCACTTCCAGGTAGTCGTTGAGGCTTTGGGGCACGATTTGCGGCGGCGCTTCCGGGTGCTGACGCTCTTCTTGGGTTGCCATCGGGTTTCCTCTTCGTTTCACGTTGCGGTGTAGGGGCGAATAATCATTCGCCTCTACGTTGCGGGATGAACCACGCCGGGCTTGTCGGGAACATCTATGCCCAGCAGCCGGCTCAAATTGGCCGTGGTCACTTCCGCCACTTCCTCCACCGATATGCCCTTGACCGTGGCCAGGCACTGGGCCACGTCGGCCAGGTGGCGCGGCTCCGTCCAGTTGTGGCGGTACTTCTTGAACGGCTGCGGGTAGGCGTCGGTTTCCAGGACGATGTTCTCCAGCGGAATATCCCGCGCCACCTCCCGCAATTCCGGCAGCCGGGTCAAGGGCCGGGCCAGGGAGATGAAAAAGCCGCAGTCCATGGCCGCCCGCGCCGTTGCCGCGTCGCCCTGGAAGTAGTGCATCGCGCCGCCCACCAATCCGGCGTTTTCCTCGCGCAGGACTTTGAACACCGCTGGATGCGACTCCCGCGAGTGAAAGATGATGGGCAGCCCCAGGCTCTTGGCCAGGTGGATGTGCTCGCGGAACACCTGATCCTGCACCTCGTGGTCGGGCGACGTGGGCAGGTAGTCCAGCCCCACCTCGGAGATGCAGACGACGCGGGGGTTGTACCGGGCCAGCCCTTCCAGCCGGGAGTACATATCGTCATCCACCGGGTTGTCGGCCTGCATGGGGTGGATGCCAACCCCGGCATAGAACATGGAATGCTCGTCGGCCAGGGCGATGCAGCGCTCCGTGGATTCGATGGTGGTGCCGGCCAGCAGGATGTAGCCTACGCCGGCCTCCCGTGACCGTTCCAGTATGCCCGGTATTTCCTCGGCAACGTATTGATCCAGGTGGGTATGGGCGTCGCAATAGACGGGCGTTGCGGGCATCCGGAGAGCCTCCGTTAGTGGGCCGGGTCGAGGGTTTTCTAGTGGCCCAAGTATAGCATCATCCGCCGGTCGCCCTACTGCTCCATCAGGCCGGAGCCGTCCCGTTGCAGTATTTCAATCCGCACGTCGTCGGGGCCGCGCACGAAGGCGATGCGGACGCCGGGCCGGATGGTGCGTGGCTCCGTGTAGATTTCCGCTCCTTTGCTCCGCAGATCCTCCACCGCGCCGTCAATGTCGTCCACCCGGAAACCGAAATGGTCCAGGCCCAGGTGCGGGTCGCGGGGGCTGGCGTCGATATGCTCTTCCGGCGGCACGGTGGCTATGAAAATCGCCAGCCCATTCACGTCCAGGTCAACCCGGGGCGCGCCGTCGCTCTGGATGAGGCGCAGCACCTTGGCGCCGAACATGGTCTCGAAGAAACCGGCCATACCCTCCGGGTCCTTGGTGCGGACGTGGATGTGGTCGTAAGTGTAGGTATAAACAGGCGTCGTCATGGTGCGTTCGCTCCTTGATTGCATTTGCGCATCAATCGTACTACACCAAACCAATCGCGTGTGGGAAGGCCGGCGGGCGCGTACCCGCCGGGCGCCGGAGTTCGGGACTGACATTGACACGGCAATCCGTCGCACTAGAATGGCCCCAACCCAAATGCCGGGAGGTCGGTTGTGGCAGACAATTATACGGAAGAGGAACTGCTGGAACTGGCGCGCAAGTACAGCTTCCGCAGCCGCATGGATCGCAACAGCGTCACCGGGCCTATCTTCGTGTGGGGTCGCGGCTCCGTGGTGCGCGACGTCAACGGCAAGGAGTACCTGGACTTCAACTCCGGCCAGATGTGCGCCGCCCTGGGCCACAACCATCCTCGCATTGTGCAGGCGTTGCAGGAAAGCGCCGAGTCGCTGATCCACAGCCACATGACCATCTTCAACGACCGGGAGATCATCCTGGCCAGCCGGCTGGCGGAAATCACGCCGGAAGGCATGAACCGCAGTATGTTCCTCGGCTCCGGCAGCGACTCCAACGAGGCTGCCATGGCCATCGCCAAGCGCTACACCGGCGGCTACGAGGTCGCCAGCCCGGTGGTCAGCTTCCACGGCATGAGCGACGCCGCCCGCGCCGTTACCTATTCCGGGTGGCATCAGGGCTACGGCCCCTTCGCCCCCGGCAATTATCCCATCATGGCGCCGTACCGCTACCGCTGCGCGTTCTGCAAAGACCGGCCGGCATGCGACTACACCTGCCTGGACTCCAGCTTTGAACTGCTGGACGCCCAGGCCGATGGCCGCATGGCTGCCGTCATCACCGAGCCGTTGTTCAGCGCCGGCGGCGTCATCGAACCTCCTACCGGCTGGCTCCAGGAGCTCAAGCTGCGTTGCGAGCGCCGGGGAATGCTGTTGATCCTTGACGAAGCCCAGACCGGATTAGCCAAGCTGGGAACCATGTGGGCCTTCGAGCAGGAAGGCGTCGTGCCGGACATCTTCACCATCTCCAAGCACTTCGGCGGCGGCATCGCCATCAGCGCCACCATCACCACTGACGAGATTGAAGAGAAGGCGGTTGAGACCGGCCTGGTGGTGGCCCACTCCCATTCCAACGACCCTCTGACCTGCAACGCCGCCATCGCCAGCCTGGATATTATCCTGGAGGAGAACCTGGTGGACGTAGCTGACCGCATCGGCCGCTACTGGCAGAGCCACCTCCGCCGGTTGCAGGAACGGCACGAACTCATCGGCGACGTGCGCGGGCGGGGATTGCTTCAGGGCATCGAATTCGTCACCGACCGGGAGACCAGAGAACCGGCCTACAGTCAGGGCCAGCAGATTGGGCGTATGCTGCTGGACAACGGGTTGATCGTCAGCATCCGCCGGCGCGGGTCGGTGCTGCGCTTCGTCCCGCCCTTCACCACAACGGAGGCGCAGATGGACCTGGCAGCGGAGATACTAGATGCGGCGATTGGGGCGGTATCGTAACGGGATACCCGGCCAGTGTTTGCTGGTGGTACTCAAACACTGCAAAGAAGCACGGGAGCCGGTTCCAAAAGATTGACAGTCCTGTCAATTTGTTGCATTTCATTTGACAATCAGCCAAACTGTGAGTTGCGAAACTGCGCAAATAAGCCGGGCAACCCAACCAGACGGGCCTAAGCATCTCTGCTTGAACCTTGAGCAGCCTCTTCCGCACCTTGCGCCCCCGGACTGACCAGTCAGTCATAGGGATGACGAGCCCCGCCCTCTCCGTGGCTCGTCCGGACAATAAGGAGAATGACTGTGCCTGCCATCCTCATACTACTCATCGCCGTCTCTGCCTTGCTGTGGTTTGCCACCTTCAGCATTTTCGGGTTTTGGGTATATGACCGAATCCGCCGCTACCGCGCACCCAAAGTTGGTCATCCTGAAACAACGCAAGAGGTACTCTCATGACGCGTTGGCTGATACCGGCCGGCGTAATAGTCCTCCACCTCGCAATTTATGCATCGGGTTTGGCCGTCATGGTTTGGATTCGCGCCACCAGCGGCGACACGCTGGGCGAGGCCGACAAAATAGTCATGGAGACGTGCAAACGCCTTACCGACGCTACCCTGCCGTCGTTGCTGGGCTGCTTGATTGGCATAGCCGCCGCCAAAATATAAGCATAATCCAGGGAATAGTAGCCATCGACCTGATCACACTGCCATGATTGAGAATGAAAACCAGTACCGAGTAACGCAAGAGCGCGAGCGGGCATTCTCTCGATTGGTGAAACGCCTGGAAAGCGGCGAAGCGCAAGGCGCTCCTGGCGAGGATCCGGCTACGCCAAGCCAAGCTGGACGCCACGCAAAGCGTCCAGCAAGAGCTTCGGGAAGAAATCCGGGAGTGGGAAGCCAATCCGCGTCCCGAGGAATCCTACGTCCAACAATCCGTTGGGTAGAGCAAGTTTATAAGCGTCCTCACCGCTCCCAAGCCCGCACCACCCCGCTGATATGAGACGTGTCGTTGTACAGGTGCATCACCGCATTGTCTGGGAAGGTGTAGATCACCGTCAGCGAGCAGTTGGACATGGCGAACTTCCAGTTGGCCTCCAGGGGCAGTTCCAGCAGAGACACGATGCCGGCCCGCAGGCTTCCACCATGACCGACGAGCAGCACGCTTTCGCCCAGGTGGGCCTGCTTCACCCGCTGCACAATGCCAGCCAGCCGGGCGCTGGTTTCCCGGATGGTCTCGCCGTTGGGCGGAGCGAAGTCCAGATCGTTAACCATCGACGGCTCGTATAACTCGGGGTACGCTTCGCGGTACTCGGCCTCAGTCAGACCCTCGAACACGCCCTTGTTATACTCCCGCAGTTCCTCGGTGAAGGTGATCGGGATGTCGCGCTCGCCCAGGGCAACGCGGGCCGTCTCGGCGGCGCGGGCCAGGTCCGACGAGTATGCCGCGTGAATTCGAACCGACGACAGCCGCCGGGCCAGCATCTGCGCCTGCTCCCGTCCCCGGTCCGACAGCGGAACGTCGGTATGCCCCTGGATGCGCCCTTCGGCGTTCCACTCGGTTTCGCCGTGTCTGGTAATGTAAATGATGCCCATATCGCTCCCCTGATTTCACTTCGTCATTCCGGCCTATCACTTCGTCATTCCGGCCTTGAGCCGGAATCCAGTACCCCGGCAATAGCGTCCGTCAGCCTGATGCAGTCCGCCACTGGACGCAGGCCGATCCGTATGCAATCCGGCAGTCCGAAGGATGTGCAGTCCCGTACAAACAGCCCCCTCCGGGCCAGTAGGTCACGCAATCCTCCCGCGTCGCCAACCTGCGCCAGCACAAAATTTGCCTCTGTCGGATAGCATCGTATGCCCGTGGCTTCGAGCCGTTCGACTACACACTCACGGGAAGCCGCCACCGCCCCCCGCGCCCTCTCCAGGTAACCATCAGCATTCAGCGCCACTATTCCCGCCGCTTGCGCCAACCCGTTGACGCTCCAGTCCGGTTGCAGCGTGGCCAGGCGTCGGATCACCGGCCTGGCAGCCACGGCATAGCCCAACCGCAGGGAGGTCAGCGCGTAGTCCTTGGTCATGGAGCGCAGCGCCACGACGGAGCCGTGCTGCGCGGCCAGCGCCACCACGTCTGCCTCGGCTCGACGCTCCGAAAGATTGATGTACGCCTCGTCAACCACCAGCAAGCCGGCTACGCCGGCCATTGCCTCGGCCAGGCGCTCCAGTTCCCGCCGACCGAGCAACACCCCGGTGGGGTTGTTGGGATTGCAGACGAAGGTCAACGCCGGTTTCTCCCTGGTTACGACTTCGGCCGCTGCGCCGATGTCCCATGCGAAACCGTCGCATACTCGATCAGCGACCAGGGTTTGTACTTTCCCCCCTGAGATTCGCGCGGCGCCGTCATACTCGCCGTAGGTTGGGGTAAGCAAGAGCGCGGTCTTGGAGCTCGCGCCCGAGGTCTGCTCGATGTAGGCGCGAGTCAGCAAGTGGATGATTTCCGTGGAGCCATTGCCGACGATAACGTTTCCATCAGCCACGCCGTCAACCCCATGATGACCGGCGACAGCCTCGCCGAGGGCCAGGCAATGCGGGTCAGGATAGGCCGTCAGGTCAACGGCGGCGATGGCCTCAGCGACGCCTTCCGGCGGCCCCAGGGGGCTGACGCTGGCGGAGAAATCCAGGCAGTCCTCCGGGCGCAGGCCCAAAGCGCGCAGCTCGGCCGCCTTGATGCCGCCGTGGACAGGGCGGGGCGGGGGGTTGGCGTTGGCTGTATCGCGCTGCATTTGCATCCGGCTACCGATTGCCGCTAATCAACGCGCGCGCCGGATTGCCGAAGAGCTGCTCCAGCGGTAGCGCGAACCCCGGTATTGCCCCCGTGGTGAGAGTATCGTTGCGGCCCAGCGTCCGATCAACGTATTGGTTGCCGGACAGTTCTAGGACGGTCAGGACGTCGTTGAACGGGTCCAGTATCCAGTACTCGGGTATGCCGGCCCCGGTGTACAGAGCTCGCTTCATTACCAGGTCCCGGTTGCGGTCCGAGGACAATATCTCCACCACCAGGTCCGGGATGCCCTCTACCATGTTGCCGTTTATCAGGCGCAGGTTCTCGTACCGCAGGTAGATGATGTCCGGTGTCGGCGCGTACAAATCGGATAGCGCCAAACCGAGGTTGCTGAACGCCAGGCCGGATAGCGGCTGCATAGATGTCGTCAGGTTGTTGATCATCCTGACCAGGAAGTCCCTGAGAAACTGGTGTTCGCCGGTGGCTGATGGCATCTGGTACAACTCCCCGTTGATTAATTCCCACACTCCCCCATCCGTTTCCGGCAGGGCGCGGTACTCGGCCAGCGTCATTTGGGTCCCCCGCTGTACGGTAGTCATAGCAGCCTCTCCTTGCGCCGATTCACTGGATAGCGTTCCGTTTTAGGTGGTTTGGTCTTTGTCATTGCGAGCGTAGCGTGGCAATCCCGTTGGCGTAGCAGCAGTTTTAGCCGCTCGGATACCCCGCTGGGAAACTGAACCACCTAAATTGCAACGCTACCGATTCACTGCCGCTATTTTACACTACGGCCAGAAGGTCCACCGCAACCAGAGGATGCCGATGGCGGTGGCGGCAGCCAGCGCCGTGGTAGCGTACAGGGCGCGGTTGGCCCGCCCAATGTGGTGGGCTTCCGGCTCCGGCGCCGGGTCGCCCAGGCGATAGTGTCCGACCTTTTCCAGCGTTACGCCCAAGCCGCCGGCCATGGCCGCCATAGTCCAGCCGGCGTTGGGCGACTCGGTACGCCCCCGGTGGGCCAGCATGATCCGCCACGCCCGACCGCCGGCCATGCCCGGCATCGTCACGGTAGCGAGCCACAGCAGTAGCGCAGCCAGCCGAGCGGGAATCAGGTTGACGAGGTCATCCACCCGGGCTGACGCCTTGCCCAGGTACTCATACCGACCACGGTAACCGACCATGCTGTCCAGCGTGTTGACCGCGCGGTAGGCCACCGCGCCAGGCAAGCCGAACAACGCGAAGGCCAGCAACGGGCCGACAATGCTGTCCGTTATGTTTTCCGCCACCGATTCAATAGCGCCGGCCGCCATCTGCCCTGCGGTCAGTTCCGAGGTGTCGCGGCTGACCAGCGCCGACATTTGCCGCCTGGCCGCGGCAACGTCGCCGGCCGTCAGTATCCGGCCAATATCGGCGGCGACGCGATGGAGCATCCGCACCGAAAAGGTGGTTTTCAGCAACACGGCAACCACCGCCAGATACGCCAGCGGATGCAGTTGCAGCAGGCCGAAACTAACCGCCCACGCCGCCGCGCCCCACGCCGCCGGGATCAGCAGGGCCATGGCGGCGCCGGCCGCCAACTGCGCCGCCGGCGCCACTTGCGGGCCGAGGGCGATGCGTTCCGCGAAAGCCACGGTTTTGCCCATCCACACCGTAGGATGCAGACGGTTGGGCGGCTCTCCCAACGCCAGGTCGAGCAGCAACGCCAGGATCAAGGCTAGCGCGTCCAGCGGAACCGGCAAGCCGTTCATCGCAGTGGCTACGGCGTCCACGGCAACGGCCAAATCAGGTCGCGAAGGAACATTCCCCCGCCATAACCAGTCTCAATGAACTTTGACATCCCGTATCCGATCCACGCCGTGAAAAGCGTCAGCGAAAACGCCTCCACGATTTCGTTGGCCGCGCCGTAGCAGTCTCCAGTGAGCCCGCCGTCCAGCCGTCGCGCAGCCCAAAATCCCAGCGCCAACGCCAAGAGTGATGACGCGATCAGCACGGATAGGCCGACGATCCCCAGGATCAGCCATGATATGGCGGTGGCGCTAAACAGTGCCAAAACAGTTGCCAACCAAGGACGGTTGCCGGCAAAAAACGCGCTGCCGATCCCCTGTTGCCGGCCGTACGGAAATGCCGTCAACAATAGGCTCATGGACCACCGGGAGATCACCGGGAACACCAACAGCGCGGCAATCAGCCACCCGGACAATGTCAGAGTGGACAGCGCGGCGAACTTGACCAGCAGAACGCAAAATGCGCCAGCAACAGCAAAGGAGCCGACGCGAGAATCACGCATGATTTCCAGGCGACGCTCTGCCGTCCGACCGCCCCACATCGCGTCGCAGAAATCCATCAAGCCGTCAAGATGGAGGAAGCGATTCACAAGGGCCAGGACGATCACCAGCAGTGCCATGCCCACGATCGTGTAACCAAAAACAGGGGATATCAACGTCAACAGCTGCACCACCCCTACCAGCATCATCCCGTAGAGCAAACCTACGAAGGGATACCACCCGCGGGAGCGGGATATCTCGGGTTCCGTCGGGTTCGCCACCCCAACGGGTAGCAGCGTCAGAAAGGACAGCGCCACCAGCAGCGGCGCGAACAGGAAACGCATCAATATCCTGAGAATCCTCGAATCCCGAAAATCCTGCTTCTGACTATTCCCGGTCCGAGACGCCGGCCTCGGCGAAAGTCGCCATCTCCGCCAGGCACTTGGCCGAGGCTTCCACAATGTGCATCGCCAGGGCCGCGCCGGTGCCTTCGCCCAGCCGCATCCCCATATCCAATAGTGGCGACAGGCCCATGGCCTGCAACCCGACGTTATGGCCCGGCTCCACCGAGCGGTGAGCGGCGATGCAACGTTGGGCGATGTTGGGACACAGCCGCCAGGCGATCAACGCCGCCGCCCCGCTGATGAACCCGTCCACCACGACCGCGCAGTTACGGGCCGCGGCCCCCAGCATCACCCCGGCCAATACGCCGATTTCGTATCCGCCTACTTTGGTGAGCACGTCCAAGCCATCTTCCCCGTCCGGTTGGTTGACTTCCAAAGCGCGGCGGATGGTGGCGATCTTGCCCTCCAGTCCCGCGTCGTCAACGCCGGTGCCCCGTCCCGTGACCGTTGCTACGTCCGCGCCGGTGATGGCCGCGGTGATGGCCGCTGACGGCGTGGTGTTGCCGATGCCCATGTCGCCGCCGGCGATGAGGTTGGCCCCCGCGTCAACGCTCTCGTTGGCCGCGTTGATGCCGGTCTCCAGGCACCGGATCGCATCCTCCCGGCTCATGGCCGGCCCGGCGGCGATGTTGCCGGCCCCGTAGCCCACCTTGGCGATGGTCAGGCCCGGTTGAGGTTCCAGGTCAACGGCGACTCCGGCGTCGATTACGGTGATTTCGGCTCCGGCGTGCCCGGCCAGCGCGTTGATGGCCGCGCCGCCGGCCAGGAAGTTGAACACCATCTGCGGCGTCACCTCGGCCGGGTACGCCGACACGCCTTCGGCGGCAACGCCATGGTCGCCAGCCACCACAATCACCGCCTTGCCGCTGATCTGCGGGATGGGCTGTCCCAATATGCCGGCCAGCTGGATCGACAGGGATTCCAGCCGTCCGAGACTGCCGGGCGGTTTGGTAAGGACGCCCTGGCGGGCGGCGGCGGCGGCCACGGCGTCCGCGTCCAGCGGGCCGATGGCGGCGATGGTTTGGTCAACCAGTGTGGAGATTGTCATGCTGTCTCCCCGGTCTTTGTCATTGCGAGCGTAGCGTGGCAATCTCGTAGCAGAAAGAGCGTTGTTGCGGGAACGAGATTGCCACGTCGCTGCGCTCCTCGCAATGACAGGATGATGTCAGAACTCAATGCCCGGCTGCGCTTTGATGCCCGCGTCATATGGGTGCTTGACGACGTTCATCTCGGTCACCAGGTCGGCATATTCCACCAGCGCTTCGGGGGCGTGGCGTCCGGTGATGATGACGTGCTGCATTTCCGGCCGGGCTTTCAAGGCGTCAATGACATCCTCCACCGGCAGCCAGCCGTAGTGCATGGGATAGGTGAATTCGTCCAGGATGACCAGATCGTACTCGCCGCCGGCGATGACCTCTTTGGCGTCCTCCCACAGGGCGCGGGCCAGGTCGGCGCTGGCCTCCAGATCCTGCGACCGCCAGGTGAAGCCGTCGCCCATGGCGCGAACGGTAATGCCCATCTTCTGGGCGGCCCGCTGCTCTCCAAAATTGGCGGTGGTGTGCTTGATGAACTGGAGCATGACCACTTTCATGTCGCGGCCCCAGGCCCGCATCAAGACGCCCATGGCCGCGGTGGTCTTGCCCTTCCCGTTGCCGGTGTTCACGATGACCAAACCCTTGTTGATGCGTGGACCCCGCACCGACTGCGGCCCGTGCCGACGTTCCTGCGTAGTCATATCAGCTTTTCCTCCCGGCCGTCTCACGGCGCGTAGTCAAAAATCCGCTCTCGCACGTTGAACACGAAACCGGGCAGCACGTCACCCCCGTCCACCGTCTCCGGGTCGTGCAGAATTTCCTGTTCCATGCCGGGACGATATATGGTTACGGTACGGTGGGGAGGGTTGATGACCCAAATCAGCCGCGCTCCGCCTGCCAAGTAAAGCCTCACCTTATTTGTCAGTTGCGCTGCCCGGTTGGACGGGGACACAATCTCGGCGACGAAATCAGGGACGACAGCGACAAATGTTGTCGTGCGTACCTCTTCAGGCAAAGCGTTCCAGCGTTCTTCGGAAATCCAGTAGGCATCGGGGCCGAGCCGGGAGCCGTCGGGCATGATGAAACGTACCGTGGGCCCGCCAGCGATGCCCCCGTAATCATCTGCCCAAAGTACGACACGGGAAGTCAATCTAGACTCGAACCATTCTCCGGGAAATCCCGTAGGAGGCATAACTTTCAGTTCTCCTTGCGCGGTAATCTCAAAATCGCCAACTCCGTCCTTGTTTCGTTCCGCAAAAGCCTCAAACCACACGTCAAGGTCAGGACTGTCCAGCGACTGCCCGAACTCGGAAAGCGGTATCAGGAGGTAACCACGAAAACCGTCCGACGGTTCCGGGTCGTTAACGACTACGGCTGGCGCCGTTTGTACCTGAGGCGTGGTCATTTCACTAACCCTACCTTTCCCGCCGCCGCGCAGGTATCCACGAACCGTTTCGCCAACCCCGGCCGGCTGCCCAGATGTACGTGAATATAAGACGCCCACACGCTTCCGGAGCGAAAACCCTCGGGGCGCCCCTCCTGATTGACCACCTGATAGGCGGCGCTGCCAGCGTCGGGCGGCTCCTGGAGTACCGACCAGTGGAACTCATGGCCCCGCACTTGTTGGCCGGAGGTGAGGAGCGGTCCGTCGCCGCAGGCTGCCACTTCCCGGTAACCCAGGTGCAGCCGCCGGCCTTCCATCGACGAAACCACCGGAATGGCTCCCACCATGGGATATTGTTTCCCATCCAAATCAGACAGGCTCCGGCCCAGGTACATCAGCCCGCCGCACTCGGCGTACATGGGAATGTTCCTATCGACTGCTTCCCGCATCGAAGCCAGCATCCCGGCGTTTTCCGATAGCTCCGACGCGAACAACTCAGGGAAACCGCCTCCCAGATAAACTCCGCCGGCGCCCTCCGGTAACGCCGCATCATCCAGCGGCGAAAAGGGAACGATCTCCGCGCCCCAAGCCGTCAGCAAATCCAGCGAGTCCTGGTAGTAAAAGGAGAAGGCTCGATCCTGGGCGACGGCAATAGCCGCCCGGGTCGGCTGAGGCTTGGTGGGGAAAACTTGCGCCGGGGTTTGCGCCGGCCGGCCGGCAGTTGAGGCGATGCGGATAATGGCATCCAAGTCAATAGTCTGCTCAATCTGCGCGTTGAGGGCTTCGTACCATTCGTTGACCACCGTGCCTTCAACAGTGGGGATGAGACCCAGGTGTCGCTCCGGTTGCACCAGGTCATCCCGACGCGGCAGCCATCCGACCACGGGTAAGCCTGTGGTGGCCTCCACTTGCGGTTGGCAGAACTCCAGGTGCCGCTCGCTGCCCACGCCGTTGAGGATAACGCCGGCGATGCGGAGGTTGGGATCAAACTGCTGGTAACCCAATACTTCAGCCGCGACGCTGCGCGCCACCTTGCCGGCGTCGGCAATGAGGATTACCGGCGCGTCCAGCAGCTTCGCCAATTCCGCGGTGGAACCATCCTCGTCCAGCGCAGAATGACCGTCAAATACCCCCATGACGCCTTCCACCACGGCGATGTCCGCCGCGCCGGCCGCCCGGTGGAACAGCTCAGCAACCACCGGGTGGGGCAGCAGCCAGGTATCCAGGTTGCGGGACGGCGCCCCGCACGCGACGCGATGATAGGTCGGGTCAATGTAATCCGGGCCGGCCTTGAAGGGCTGCACGCGCCTACCCCGTCGGGCCAGCGCGCCCATTATTCCGCTGGCGATGGTGGTTTTTCCGACGCCGGAACGGACGCCGGCTATTACAATGGCGGAGGTCATAATGGTTGAATAATCCGGGTAGGGGCGAATAATCATTCGCCCCTACGGGTGTTGCTCCTACGGGTGTTCTCCAGCCGCCCCGTATGGGTCAATCGGCAGCGCGATTCTTCCCGGATACTTCTCCAGCAACGACATGAAGAAGTTGTGGCGTGGCGGGTTGGTGGCGTCGTCGTCTGACTTGCGCAGATAGACGCGCATGGCCGGATTGCCGTCGCCGTCGCGCATCCACAGCTGGTAGGACGGGAGACCCTGGTCGTTGGTGGTGTGGATGAACTCCGCCTCGCGGATTTTCGACATATCCAGGTGCATATGCGTTCCGCCGGGCACCATCAGCGTGACGATGCGACCGTCGGGCGTGAACCGCAGATCATCGAAGTCCATATAAACCTCGGCTGACGCCGCGGTGCTCTCGAGCATTACCACCACTTCGTTGAACCCGATGCCGTCCGTGCCGTCCCGACAATCCTCCAGGATCGTGCGGAGTATAACATCCGTCGCTTCAGCCATCCTTTTCACCTCTCGGGGAGCGTCAGATCCCTGCGATCACTACGATACGCGGCCCAATTATGAACCAGCGTTGACGGTAAGGCAAATCGTCGAATGCGCGCTCCGGCGAGCCGGAGGAGGAGGATGCCGGTCCGCCGGAGCAGCGCGGGATGTATTGTCAATCGGGGAGCAAAACAAAAACCCGACTGCACTTTTGCAGTCGGGTGAAATGGCCTCGGTAGGTTTGGATAAATCGGGTTGATGCCCGGGAGGTCTGCCCACTCGTTCCGCGAAGTGCAGCTAGAAAACGCCCGCGGCAGGCCTCCTGGCTTATGGCTCGTGACGACGTTCCTCCGCCTTCCCATCCGCGGCGGGCGGACAGTGGCGGGCAATTCGCGCCTCATCAGTCAAAAATCGTGACGGGCGCGAACGGGAGGACGTCTCGCCAATTACAGTGGCGGGACCGCACCGGATTTACACCGGATTTCCTTTTCAGCCCGTTTTCTGCCTCCAGACATTCGGCAGAGAACGAACCACCGGCGGGCTCTAATGAATATTCGTCTGTTAACGACTAGAGGTTAGCAGGTCGGAACCATGGCGTCAATGGCATTCCTGACCTCACGCAGGGTCTTTCGGTTTTCATGTTTGTCATTGCGAGCGCAGCGAAGCAATCCCGTCAAGGCTCCGGTGGCTAACCACAAACGGGTCTGTTCCAACGACAAGATTGCCATCCGCCAGAGGCGGACTGTGCTCCTCGCAACGACAACCGAAAGACCCTATGACCTCACGCAGGACGATTGCAAAGTCATCTCGCAACCATTTTCCCCGCTCATCCTGAGCTTGTCGAAGGATGCTCGTTCCGGCGGTTGATGGTTCGACAGGATCACCATGAGCGGATGAAAAGGACTTTGCAATCGTCCTGTGACCTCACGAGTACCCACTTTGCGCAACCTGTCATTGCGAGCGCAGCGTGGCAACCTCGACGCCGGAGCGAATAATTATTCGCCCCTACACGCACCGGGCAATCGCATTTCAAGTCATCACACCCGTCACTCCGGCGAAAGCCGGAGTGACGGTGATGTGGTGCGATTGCCCCGCGAGTGACACGGTAGCGTTGCAATTTAGGTGGTTTCACCTTGTAGGGGCGACCGGCCGGTCGCCCCTACCGGTGCCAGAAACGGTGCTTGCCGGATCAAACCACCTAAAACGGAACGCTACCGAGTGACCAGGACGATTGCAAAGTCGATGTGACCAGGACGATCGCAAAGTCGATGTGACCAGGACGATTGCAAAGTCGATGAATACCCTGATTCCGCTCATCCTGAGCTTGTCGAAGGATGGCTTGACCGGAGCGTAGCATGGTTCGACAGGCTCACCATGAGCGGATGAAAAGGACTTTGCAATCGTCCTGACCGAGTGACACCCGCCCCTTGCACACCAGCACGTCCGTTCTCTACACTATACCTCACGCGTAAGGCAGCAAGCCCAAGGCCACGGCCCACCTGCCTAAATCACATCTGAATATCGGGTTCTCAGGGTTCAGGTAACACGGCCAACCGCTGTCACCGTACATGGTCGCAGATGCGCCTGTGGCGTACGGACGACACGTCGGATCTTCTGCACCGCTGGCTATCGCTCACAGGCCGGTAATATCCCCGGTACCGCATAGACCAGTACGGCGGGTCTCACCACCGCTGCGCGAGGGTCGCCCTCTGTCCCCAGCCTGCCCCGTGCTTGACACGGGGTCATTCCGGCGCAAGTCGTAGACGCGCCTGTGGCGTGTCGTAGATGCGCCTGTGGCGTGTCGAAGACGCGCCTGTGGCGTGTCGCAGATGCGCCTGTGGCGCGTCGCAGATGCGCCTGTGGCGCACCGGAATCCAGGCGGGGCCGGGCGTGGGGCGGTCAGCACGCGCAATCCTAGGAGTTCAATTCGCAACCACGCTCTCTGGCCGTAGCGCCGACAACCTGAACCCCCTGAACCCAAAAACCGCCAACCAACCGACCGACCGACCAACCCAAGGAGGAAAACCTGAAAAATACCCTTTAGCAACTGCGCTTGAACCCCGCGCCGGCCGGCCAGTACGAACCCGCGGATCGCCGCGCTGACCGCCCGGGGTTCGGGGGCTGAGCAACCTGCCGTCCGGTGTGAGGGCCGGCCGGCTGGCGCCACGGATCATCGGCATGGTCGAAGAAGGACTTGTACGTCCTGGTGCCGTATTGATTCCGCAGGTCCAGGTCGCCATCAAGTTGCCCACCCCGCCGTCGGGGTTGTAGTATTAGGCAGTCAGGGGGATAAGCTATGATCTGGAAATCACTTGGTTTCGCATTCGTTTCGCTTCTCATGGCCCTGTCGTTTTTGTGGGCCGGCGTCGCTTCGGCAGTGATTGCTGCCGGCTCTGAGGCCGCGGCCAACGCCGCCGTCATTTCCCGCGTAACCCTGCCCGCGGACGACGAAGGGGATGAGGAGGACGACAGCGCCGGCGAAGCTCCGGCGACGGACAACGACGGCATCGATACTCCCTACACTGACAACGATGGCGTGGACACCACCGACAACGATAACATCGACACTCCTTACACCGACAACGACGGCGTGGATACCCCGATTACCACCGACAACGACGGCACCGACAGCGACGGCATCGACACGCCCGCGACCGACAACGACGGCGTGGAGACCCCCTACACCGATAACGACGGCGTGGATACCACCGACAACGACGGCATCAGCACTCCCTACACCGACAATGACGGCGTGGACACCCCTGAAACGGACAACGACGGGATTAACACCCCTTATACGGACAACGACGGGGTCGATACCACCGATAACGACAACATCGACACCACCGACAATGACGGGGTGGATACTACCCCGGCCACGGACAACGACGGCGTGGACACTACCGATAACGACGGCATCAACACCCCAGCCACCGACAATGACGGAGTGGAGACTCCCTACACGGACAACGACGGCGTGAACACCACCGACAACGATGGCATCGATACCACCGGCACCGATAATGACGGCGTGAACACCACCGACAACGACGGCATCAATACGACGGCCTCCGACGGCGACGGCGTGGATACTCCCTACACCGACAACGACGGGGTTGATACTACAGACAACGACAACATCGACACCACGGACAATGACGGGGTGGATACTCCCACGCCCACGGACAACGATGGCGTGGACACAACCGATAATGACGGCATCAACACGCCGGCGACTGACAACGACGGCGTGGACACTCCCTACACCGATAACGACGGTGTGGACACCACCGACAATGACGGCATCGACACTCCCTACACAGACAATGATGGCGCGGACACCACTGACAATGACGGCATCGACACTCCTTACACGGATAACGACGGCGCGGACACCACCGACAACGACGGCGTTGACACTCCCTACACTGACAATGACGGAGTGGATACCACCGATAATGACGGCATAGATACCACGGACAACGACGGAACCGACAGCGACGGTATCGATACTCCCACGCCCACGGACAACGATGGCGCCGACAGCGACGGCATCGATACCCCCACGCCTGACACCCCCACGCCCACGGCCAGCGTCGATAGCGATGATAGGACTAGCGACGACAGAGGACTCAGCAGTTAGGTGATTATGACGGCCACGCCAACCGTCGCTCCGTTATACCCGGAGGTCGATTTCCCCACAGACCCGGGGTTGAGCGAATTGCCCAGTCTCTTCAACCCCAACTGGGTCTGGGAAACCTTTTGCCAGCGGTTTGAAAGGCCGGAGCCGGATCCCCATCAAATCCGCATCCGCCAGTTCAGCCACAGCCTGGGCCGGAGCGCCATCATCAGCTACGAGGTGGAATGGCATCCGGACGATTACCTCCCGTCGCAGCACTTCACCGTAAAGATTGACCGCGGCAAACCGGCCGAGGTGTTTCAATACCCCGATGACCCCCTGCTGCCGGGATTGGCCGAAGCGGCCCATCCCGAGACCGCTCTCCGCTTGCTCAACCGGCACGTCCTGGCGGTTGGCTCCCGGCGGGCTCGGGTGGAAGTGATTCGTTACCGGCCCGGCAGTCGCGCCGTTTTGGTCCATAGCTTGGGCCGGGTCAAGTTCTATGCGCGTGTAATGCGGCCTGACGCCGCCGCTCCCCTGCTGGCCGCCCGGGATCCCATCGGGCGCTCCAGCTTCGTGTTGCCGCGACTTGCCGGATATTGGGCGGAGGGCGGCGTGATGTGGATGCCGGAGATACCGGGCAGAAACCTGCGCCGCTACATCCGCCGGGGCAATATGCCCGACCCCGCGCCCCTGCTGGACGGCCTGGCAACCCTGTGGGCGCAGTCGCCGGCGGCGCACGGCAGTCCTCCATTCAATTTGTCATCCGCGTATGGCCGGGCCATGCGAACCTTTAAGCACAAGGTTCATCAAGAAGAACCCGCGTTTCGCAGCCTCAACGCAGCCGCCAGAACGCTGGCCCCATTCGTCAAATCCTGGCAACCCACCACTTTGGCGCATAACGACTTTTACGACGACCAGATGCTGGTCCTGCCCGATGGCAGAATCGCCCTGGTGGACTTCGAGGAAGCCGGCCCCGGCGACCCCATGCTGGACGTGGGCAACTTCCTGGCGCACCTGCGCTGGCGGTCTCGCCTGGGACGCCAGCGTGAAAACGACGCCAGCGCCGGATTTCACGACGTGTTTCGTCAAGCCGCCCTCGACCGCTTCCGGTGGAGCGAAAGCGACCTTGCCCGGCGCGAAGCCGTCTGCCTGTTCCGAACCGCCACCAATATCATCCGCCATCCGCAGGCGGAATGGCGAGAGAAATTGGAAGCCGCTCTATCGTTGGTGAACGAAACATTGGGATGAACGGCGCGGGTCGTCACAGATGGTGGAGGCTAGGGGATTCGAACCCCTGACCCCCTGCTTGCAAAGCAGGTGCTCTCCCACTGAGCTAAGCCCCCGGGTCGTAAAGCGCGACGGCGCTGGCCGCTACTCAATACTACCACCTGCATCCGTGTCCCGGCCAATCACACGTCAATAATCAGAACCCACATCGGCGCTTGACCAATGTCATACCCCTCCAACGGCTCCAGTGCCCCGCTGTCCTGGTTGACCCGGTAAGACGCCAACCGCCCCGACTCCAGGCCGGAGGCATACAGGAAGTTGCCCGTCAGGTCCAGGCTGAACGCCCGGGGCACCGGCTCCGTGGCCGTCTGCCCGAGCGGCGTGAGGCTGCCGTCCTCCTGGTTCACCGCGAAACCGGCCACGCTGTTGTGCCCCCGGTTGGGCGCGTACAGGAACCGGCCCGACGGCGTTATCTGTACTGCGAGCAGGTGTTGCGCTCCGCGTACCCCTCCGGCAGCGTCGGAACCGTCTGGAACGGACTCAACGTGCCGCCGTCAGCGTCGAAACGGTACGCGGTAACGCTGCAACCCTGCTCATTCGACGAGTACACCACGTCCAGATTGGGATTGAAGCAGATGTGCCTCGGCCCTTCCGGGGAGGTCGGTACGGCCCGGTCCGGTGTATTCGGAGTGAGCTGGCCCGTCGATTCGTCAAACCTGAATTGGAAGATGGCGTTGGGCCCCGTCTGCGACCCCTCGGCAATGTGGGGCACGAAGGCGTAACGGTTGGTAGCGTCAGTCTGTATGTAGTGGGCGCCGATGCCGGTTTCCCGCCATTCAATCGGCTCCGGGTTCAGCCGTCCTTCGTCATCAAAGCCGTGCACTCCCACCCGCGCCTGGTAGTAGTAGGCGGACAGCAGGTAATTCCCGGTACGGTCGGTGGAAATATGCACCGGGTTCCCGTCCAGGTTGATGTCGTTAATCCGCTCGATGGCGCCGCTCCCGGCCTCAATACGGTACGACGTAAGGCCGAACTCCCCCGGCCGTCTCCGCCCCACGAAGAGGAAACGGCGTTCCGGGTCCGTCGCCATTGGCGCCGGCATTCCGTCCAGGTGATACTCCACCCGATTGCTCAGACCGCCCGTCGCCTGGTCCAGGTCATAGCGGGCGATGATGTCGTCGTCTTGCAGCGATACGTACAGATAGGTAGCCATATCCATAACCTCCTTATTCCATGACCCGGGCGTCGGGTAATCCCAGCAGAAACTGGCCGTGGTTTTCGTAAGCGGTGTCGCTGACCATCTGGTGCTGCGCCGCCGCGTGGACGTCACGAAGGCACTGCTGCAATATGCTGGCGGTGAACAGCGCGGCGCCGCCTCCGTAGTGGAATGCTCGTGAGGTCACGTCAACGGCGACGTCGGTGGTGTAGGTGGCGCAGCTTCGCATCCGGGCCTGCAACGGCGGCGGCGGGGTATGCCCGGCGCACACCGATTCCCACGCCTCTTCCAAAATCTCCACGTTCAGCGACCGGGCGGCGCGCAGGCGCATATCGCACTCCCCCAGTGCCCGCTGAAACGCCGGACGATTGGCCAGCAGGTTCACCGAGTTGTAGCCCCGCGTCTTTGACGCCGCCACCTCGGTTATCGCGTCCAACGCTCGCCGGGCCACGCCCAAGGCGAAGGCCGAGTGCTCGTTGGTCACGAACGCCGGCCGGCCCAGGCGGTACAACGCGCCGCCCCGTACCGGCTCCGTCAGCGTCGCGTCCCAGGCGAACCCTTCCGGCACGAACAGGTCATCCACCGCAAAGTCGCAGCTGCCGGTGCCTCGCAGCCCCATCACCTGCCAGTTGTCATGGACCTTGACCTTGTTCCGGGGCATTATCAGCCGCAGCTGACGCGGATACCCGTCGAACCCGCCGGCCACCCGCGCGCCGGCGGAAACCCATTCCGCGTGCTGGATCCCGCTGCCGAACTGCCAGTGTCCGGTGACCCGGTAGCCGCCGTCAACGGGCGTCGCCGTACCCGACGGCGCAGCCGCTCCCGCCACCTTGGGCGGACGTCCGCCCAGGAAAACCTCCTCGATGGAGTCATCGGGCAGAAACGCCGCCAACCCGCCCAGGCTGGCCGCCCCGATCATCAGGCACCAACCCGACGACGGGTCGATGCGGCTCACCGCCTCCAGCACGTCCAGCTGCGTCACCAGGTCGGCCTCGGCGCCGCCCAGCGCGTGGGGCATTTTGAGGCGGAGCAGGCCGGATTCGTAAAGCGCCTCCACCGACGCCGGCGCCAGCGTGCCAATGCGCTCCGACTCCTCGGCGTTGGCTTCCAGTGTGTCGCGCACCCTCTCCACCGCCTCCATCAGGACGCGATGCTTTTCACTTCGTTCCGTTGGGAAAGCCTTCACTTGATTCACACGTCTCCGCGGGGAATTATCAAAAGTAGGATTTGCCGGATTTTAGTGGGTGTCTAAAAAACTCCCTCTCCCCTGGTGGGAGAGGGCTGGGGTGAGGGGGACGTTCCTCCACGTTTCCATTTGTCGCTCGCAATGCACGTCGGCTTTCTAGACACCCTCTTATTATGATTTTCAGGATTGGGTGTTCTTTTCCACCCAGCGGCTCCAATCCTGCTAATCCTCAAATTCCGAAAATCCTGCTTCTGACAATCAACCATCAACCTTCGGCAACACGTCCTGCGCCAGCGCGTCCATGGTGTCCAGCAGTTGCTGGAGGTTGCCGCAGTCGTGGCAGTTGATCTGGAACTCTTCCAGCCCGGCCTCCTGCCGGTATCGTTTCAGGTCCGACACGATCTGCTCGGTGGTGCCGTAGCCCATCGGCCGGTCACTATCCGAGACGGAATGGCCCGAGATGTTGCTGATGTTCACGCGGAAGCTCATCCGCACCCGGGGCGGCTCCTCCCGCCCGATCTCCGCGGACACGTCGTTGAGGTACTGCCAGTTGCTGACCAGGGCGGGCAGCGGCGTCGGCGTGGGCTGCCAGACCTCCGCGAACCGCGCCGCCCGCCGCAGCGAGGCGTGGCTGGAGCCGCCGACCCAGATAGGCGGGTGCGGCTGCTGCACCGGCTTGGGACTGGTGTACAGGCCATCGAATGAGAAAAAGCGTCCCTGGAAGCTAACCGGGTCCGGCTCCCAGCACGCCTTCCACAGTCGCAGGTACTCGTTGGTGCGCGCGCCGCGCTCCCGGTAGGGCACGTCCAGCGCGTTGTATTCGTCCTCGTTCCAGCCTGCTCCCACGCCCACGATGGCCCGCCCGTTGGACATCTGGTCCAGCGTGGCAATCATCTTGGCCGTTACCACCGGGTTGCGGTAGGGCATAATCAGCACCGACGTGCCCAGTTTGATTTTCGACGTGCGCGACGCCACGTAGGCCAGCGACATCAGCGGGTCGTACACCTGCCGCCACGGTTCGCTCCGCGCCGAGCCATCCACAATCACGTGGTCGTTGACGAACACGGCGTCGAAGCCTAACTCGTCGGCCTTTACCGCCGTGTCAAGAATGCCCTGTGCTGAGGCTGCAAAGCCCAGGTAATCCGCGTTGGGCAACCGGAAAGAATATTTCACCATGCCGTACCGTCCGTCATCTGTATATTGTCATTGCGAGGAGCGTAGCGACGTGGCAATCTCGCTGCCGGTGCAAGGCCGTTGGTGAGTCGCCGCCAACACTTCATCAAGATTGCCACGCTCCGCTCACAATGACTGGAATGGAAGATCCTAAATCTCAACTGCCATCATATTGCCAACTCTAACTTGAAACAAGTACGGGCACGTTGGATAATCGGCGCACGAATCAGTGAGAGTAGGAGGCCGTAAATGTCCAAGTTCCGCATCGTTCCCCACGGCCGGCTCCAGGAATGGGTGGCCGAAGAAAAGGGCCACTTCGCCGACGAGGGCCTGGATTACGAGTTCGTGCCCTCCAATGGGCCCAACGCCACGGTCAACCCCTCGGTCGATTCGGCGGAGGGCGCGCCCATGGAGATCAAGCGCGGCGCCTTCGAGTCCATGGCGGACGGACGGGCCTGCGAGATCAGTTCCGCCTGCCACTGGGCCGTCGGCATGGCCGCCAGCGCGGCCCATGGGCGGATGTGGGGGCACGCCTACTCGGTTACCCCCAGCGCCATCTGGGCCGCCCCGGAGTCCTCTTTGCGCAACCCGGAGGATCTGGCCGGCGTGGAAGTAGCCGTGGGCTGGCACTCGGGCAGCCACTTCTCGGCCTTGCAGGCTTTGCAGAGCGTCCTGCCTCCCGACCGGATCAATCTCCAGTTCGTCGGCGGCCCGCGCGACCGGATGCAGCTGGCGCTGGACCGGCGGGTGGAGGCCGCCAACGTCTTCGGCGCGCCCGGCTACGTCCTGGAACAGCAGGGCTTCCGCAAGGTCATGGACACCAGCTTCATGATCGGCTTCCTCATCAACGGCGACGCCACCGACGACCAGCTGCGGGCCTACTTCAACGCCCTGCAACGCGCCCAACGGGAAATCGACGCGGCCAAGGAGCAATACCAGCATTACTTCCTGAAAGAACTGCCCCAGCGATACCACGCCATTTTTGACCATCGCAAGGCCGGCATCGGCGAGCGAATGGTGTTCGAGCCCTACACCAAAGAGATGTTCGACCGCACCCACCGCTGGATGCTGGACTGGCAGATCTTTCCCGAAGGACAAATAGGCAGCGTGACTTACGAAGCGGCAGTGCTGGTATAGTCCCGGTGGGAAGCGTCAGAATCAGGATTTGCCGGATTTTATGGATTGACAGGATTTCGACGGCATTTGCTACCGATGCGCCCAATCCTGCTAATCCCCATAATCCTGAAAATCCTGCTTCTGACATGACTCACGCCAGCGCCAGCGTCGCCTCCGGGAACAGTTCCTCCACGTCAACACTCTCCGGTATAACCTTCTGCTCCACGTTGAACCGCACGAAGGTCTCCAGCGTTGTCCGTGAACCCTCCAGACCGTAGGGAATGGGGTCTTCTCCCACGATCGCGGCCATTTTCAGCAGCGCCTGGTCGGCCGGACCGGCCTCGTCCCCCGCCCTGAGCCGGCCCATGTAGAAACGCTTGGCCGCCCCGAACACGCCGCAAACTTCTTCGGCCAGGTCGGGATTGGATTCCAGAGCGGCGTTCTTCACCACCAGCATATGGCTGATGGGATATACGCCCGTCTTTTTGTGCCACTCGGCGTCCCGTCGGTCCGGTTCGTGGAACAGCGGAACGATGTCATCAGAGTCCACCCGCCCCGCGCCGACCGCGGCGTCGATCTCACCCGACAACAGCATTTCGCCCAAATCGTTGTTGTCTGACGACACCACGTTGGACGGCGCGACGTACTCCGCCACGTGCTCGTCTCCGGACAGCACCCACGTCACCGCGTCCAGGTCCACCCCGTACTCCGTTTGCAGCAGCCCCCGCGTCCACACGCCCGGCGTCAGGGTGTAGCTGCGCACGCCGAACCGCTTACCCTCCAGGTCCTGGGGCGACTCGATGCCGCTGCGCCGGTTGACGACAATGCCGCCGTGATAGAAGGCCCGCGTCAGGAAAATCGGCACCCCGGTGAACGGCTTACCGTGGGCCCGTGCGCACAGGTAAGTTGACAGGGCCATCTCCGCAACGTCGAACTCCAAGCCGCGCACCATGCGGCGAAAGATGCTGGTCACCGGAGAAACCTCGATGTGCTCCATATCGAACATCTGCGACTCAACGGTTCCGTCCTTCAACGGCGTCGTATGCCCATAGTTGCCCACGGCGGTGCGCAAAACCAATTCACTCATGCTTCCAACCTCCTGTGTCGGGCGCATCGCGGGTGGTTCATTCAGGAGAAAGAACTGTCCGCCGCCATGCGCAAATGCCGTTGTTTGCTCTTGTGGTGATGTGCATCATCCCGCAAATTTCCGCTTCCCGCAATTGCCACTGTGGGTATTCGGAGAAAGCCTGTCCGACACAGGGCTATCGCATATGAAATTTTCGAGGCCGCAACGCTTGATTTTCGGACGATTTTGGGCTGGAGAACTTTCTGAAGTCCCTTGCGACACAGCAGACAGGTCAAAAATTTGCCGTGCCAATTAAGGTTTCGTAATACTATCTGCCAGGAAACATTCATATGCGATAGCCCTGCTGTCCGACATCAACGCGCTTGCAGCCCTATCCGTCGTATGGTAATTTGACTCGCACGGCTAATCCCTAGCGCCCGAATATCTTTTATCATTCGGCCCCGTCTCAAACCATCGAACCGTCCGAGTTGTAACCCAGCCGCTTTCGCGTCCGCATCGTGCCGGCGCGAGTCCCAACCGGATAAGGAGCGTTGCCGTGGAATCGCAGCCGCTGCTCGAAGTCAAGAACCTGCAAACCTACTTCTTCACCTACGAAGGTGTCGTTAAAGCCGTTGACGACATCACCTACGAGGTCATGCCCGGCGAAACCCTGGGCCTGGTCGGTGAGAGCGGATGCGGCAAAAGCGTCAGCGCCCTCTCGCTGATGCGCCTCATTCCCGACCCTCCCGGCAAGACCGTCGGCGGCGAGGTCCTGTTCGACGGTGAGAACATTCTCCAGATCGACATGGACGATATGCGCCGCATTCGTGGCGCCAAGATGGCCATGGTCTTCCAGGAACCGATGACCTCCCTCAACCCGGTGCTCACCCTGGACCGCCAGCTCACCGAGACTATCCAGTTGCACATGGGCAAGTCCCGCGACGACGCTCGCCGCGACGCCGTGGACCTGCTGGCCCGCGTCGGCATCCCCGACCCGGATCGCCGCATCCGCCAGTATCCCCACCAGTTCAGCGGCGGTATGCGCCAGCGCGTTATGATCGCCATGGCCCTCAGCTGCAACCCCCGGCTCATCATCGCTGACGAGCCCACCACCGCTTTGGACGTGACCATCCAAGCGCAAATCCTGGAGCTCATGAAGTCCCTCACTCAGGACTTGGGCGTGGCGCTCATTATCATCACGCACAACCTGGGCGTGGTGGCCCGTTACGCCGACCGGGTCAACGTGATGTACGCCGGCAAGATTATCGAGCGCGGTTCTGCCTTCGAGATTTACACCAACCCCCGCCATCCTTACACCGTCGGCCTGCTGGACTCCGTGCCACGCCTGGACCAGCGCCTCACCGATGAGGAAGGCAACGCGGCGAAGCTGGTGCCCATCGAAGGGCAGCCGCCCGACTTGGTGAACCTGCCTGGCGGGTGCTCTTTCCGCGCCCGGTGTCGTTTCGCCATCGACCAGTGCGCCACCGATGCGCCGCCGCTGATGCCCGTGGAAAGCAACGGGTCGGGAGAACCCCACGTGTCTGCCTGCTGGCGCGCCGAGGTGCTGGGCGCCGGGGCCCTGAGCTACGCCATGGGAACCGCTGGCTAGATCTACCTTGTCATTGCGAGCGCAGCGCGGCAATCCCGTCAGCCCCAAGCCTCCGCTCCGCCAACAAAATTGTCGCAACGCCCTGGCCGTGATGACCGGCTGAACGGTCACAAATTGGGAGTTTGACCATGACTACTGCTGAGATGCCTCAAACCGCCTCCACCGCGCAGTCCCGTGATGACACGTTGCTGGACGTCCGGGGCCTCAAAATGCACTTCCCGGTGACCTCCGGGATCGTGTTCCAGCGGGCGGTGGCTTTCATCAAGGCCGTGGACGACGTGGACTTTACCGTGCGTCGCGGCGAGACCTTGGGACTGGTGGGAGAATCCGGTTGTGGCAAGACCACCACCGGACGCTGCATCCTGCGCCTGTATCGGCCCACCGACGGCGAGATCTGGTTCGATGGCGTTGACATCGCCCAGGCCCGCACCAACCAGATGCGGGCCATGCGCCGCCAGATGCAGATCATCTTCCAGGACCCCTACAGCTCGCTGAACCCACGCATGACTGCCGGCAACATCATCGGCGAACCCCTGGCCGTACACGGTCTGGTCAACAATCGCCGCGAGTACCGCGAGCGAGTGGCCGAGCTGCTCAACAACGTGGGCCTGAACCCCTACATGGCCGACCGTTTTCCCCACGAGTTCAGCGGTGGACAGCGCCAACGCATCGGTGTGGCCCGCGCCCTGTCCGTGGACCCGGCCTTCATCGTCTGCGACGAGCCCGTTTCCGCCCTCGACGTGTCCATCCAGGCCCAGATTATCAACCTGCTGGAGGACCTTCAGGAACGCTACGACCTGACCTACCTGTTCATCGCCCACGACCTGTCGGTGGTGCGCCACATCAGCGACCGCGTGGCGGTGATGTACCTGGGCAAGATCGTGGAGATTGCCGACCGCAACGCCATCTACGAGAATCCCCAGCATCCCTACACCCGCGCCCTGCTGTCGGCAGTTCCTATCCCCGACCCGGTGCTGGACGCCCAACGCGAACGCATCATCCTTACCGGCGAGGTGCCCAGTCCCCTGAACCCGCCCAGCGGCTGTGTGTTCCACCCGCGCTGCCCCATCGCGACCGAGGACTGTAGCCGCGTGAACCCTGAAGCCCGCGAGGTATTGCCCGACCACATCGCCGCCTGCATCAACGTGCCGGGCTACGGGCCGTACTAGCCTGGACATCTTCGTGCCAATGCCAGCCCGGCGCGGCCTCACGCCACGCCGGGCTTTTCGAGCGACTTTGAGACCCGCCCGCTTGTTATTTTCCGTCCCAGTGTGCCGTCATCATGTGGGATAAACTTTTTACATCATCGCTGGTTGCGGTCTTGGTCGGCATAGCGATCCTACTGGTGGCTAAAGCAGTATTTGACCCTTCCGAGGTCGTACTTTTGATTGCGGCGCTTCTGGTAGGCGTCGGCGGTTTCTCCGCCGGCATTTCCGGCATCGCGCTTATCCTGACGACTAAGGCGCGGCATGAATCGTGACTTTCAAACCGCCGCTAATCAGAGCCATATTACTGACGCTGGGCATAGGAGTGGCCGGGTGCTGTCCGGCTTTCCTGGCGATACTGTTAAGCTGCGACATAGACCTCCGTCGGTTTGAACCGCTCCTCATGGTGCTGGGCGGTTTGGCCGCTTTGGTTACACTTTGGGGATTCGCCGTCAGACTGTGGCGACGCTGAGATTTCCGGATCAGCAAAGGCCCGTAGCGTTGTTTACAATGGGCTTTGCCCGCCTTATCCTGACCGGCAATCTGGAAGGAGCGCCGATATGTGTGACCGAATTTTCCAAGTTTCGTTGGTGGTGGTTGCTATCGGCGTCGTTGTAGCGCTGGTAGCGGAGTACCTGATACCTGGTGGCTCACCGACCATTCTGGTACTCGGCGGAGTCATTGCCGGCCTCGGAGGACTGACCGGCGCAGTGTCAGGAATCCTCACTATCCTACCCATCAAGGGATGACAAAATGCGTCTTGAAAACAAAACCGCTCTCATCACCGGCGCCAGCCGCAACATCGGCGCCGAAGTCGCCCGCACCTTCGCCCGCGAGGGCGCCAACCTGATCCTCAACACCCGGCAATCCGCCGAGGAGCTGGAGACTGTGGCGGCCCAGTGCCGTGAGCTCGGCGCCAAAACCCATACCGTCATCGGCGACGTGGCCGACCCCGACCGGGTGGCCGATATGGTAGCCCAGGGCATCGACGCCCTGGGCGCGGTGGACGTCCTGGTCAGCAACGTGGCCGTCCGTCCCCACAAGCCCATATTGGAAGTGTCGGTGGACGAGTGGCTGGACGTGATGGGGACCAACCTGCACTCCGCCTTCTACCTGATCCGCGCCGTCCTGCCCGGCATGATCGAGCAGCGTTCCGGCAGCATCATCGCCATGGGCGGCCAATCCGCCATCACTGGCCGCCCCGATACGGCGATAGTCACCACCGCCAAGACGGGACTGCTCGGCCTCATCCGCGCCGTTGCCGCCGAGTGCGCTCAGTACGGCGTCCGGGCCAATTTAGTCAATCCAGGATCCACCGACACCTCCCGAGCTCATCCCGAGTGGTACCCAGAGTTCCAGGATGTCCCCCGCGGCTCCAACGAGCACCTCAGTTCCATACCCCTGGGCCGCCAGGGTACGGTGCAGGACATCGCCAACGCTTGCCTCTTCTACGCCAGCGACGAGTCTTCGTACATCACCGGCGACCGAATGAACGTGGTCGGAGGCCGGTATATCGTCTGATCCTGACCCTTCCGCGCTGGATCATGCCGGGGTGTTCCGGCCGGCGGTTTCCGCCCACACCAGGCTGGCTGCTCCCATCATGCCCTGGCTGTCTCCGAACGTGGCCGGCGCCAGTCGGAACGCGCGGTGACCCGAACTCATGGCCCGCCGTCGCGCCGCATCCTCGATATGGCCCATGAGACCGAGGTCCAACAATCCCAGTGTCACGCCGCCGCCCATCACTACGACGTCCGGATTGAAGATATTCAGCACGTTGCCGAGACCGACCACGATGGCGCCCACCGCCGCGTCAATCACCTCGCGGGCCACCGGGTCGCCCTGCTGCGCCGCCGCGAACACCGCCGCGCCGTCCAGCGTTATGTTCCCCTCGTGGGCTTGATGCAGTGGCGAGCCGGGCGTGGCGTCGCTCAACCGGCCCTGCGCCGCCCGCCCGATGGCCGTGCCCGAGGCCAACGATTCCAGGCAGCCGCTGTTGCCGCAGGCGCAGGGTGGAGCATCGGCACGGCTGTCGATGGTCATGTGACCCACTTCGCCGGCCACGCCGGCCGCGCCGATGAGTACCGTGCCCCGGTCAACTATGCCGGCTCCGACGCCGGTGCTGAACGTCAGAAACGCCAGCGTCCGCGCCGCCGGATCGCCGGGCCGAGCCGGCCGGCCGGCGCCGTAGTGATACTCGCCCAGGGCCGCCAGGTTAGCGTCGTTGCCCACCCAAATCGGCATTCCCAGCTTGGGTTCCCAACGGGCCGGCAGCGACACTCCATTGAGCGCCGGCAGGTTGGGCGAGGACAACAGCATATTGCTGGCCGCGTCGATTGATCCCGCCAGCGCGACGCCCGCGCCGGCGATGGGCCGCAGTCCGGCCCATTCCTTCGCCGTCATCAGCAACCGGCCCGCCGTATCCACCAGTTCGTCCTGAAAGGCCCCGGGACGGTTGGACACCCGGTCCTGCCAGAGGATTGCGCCTTGGCGGTCAATGACCGCAGCCCGCGCCCAGGTGCCGCCCCAATCCATCGCTAGCGCAACCTGCGGCGCCGGCGCATCCGTGCTTCTATTCAGGTTGGTCATCGTTTCCAGATCTCCATTGACCCGAATTGTAACACCCTATCCAGGCGCCAATGCGCGCTAACCACCGTCTTTCGTGGCCTCAGCCAGCAACCCGTCCAGCGTCGCCCGCAGCACGTCCTCCGGCATCGGCCCGACGTACTTGCGCCGGATGACCCCGTCCCCATCAATGAAGAACTTCTCGGGGATACCCCGCACTCCGTAGTTGAGCGCGATTGCGCCGTCCGCATCCGTCCCCGTGGGGTAACCGACGCCGAACTCGACCAGGAATGTCGCAGCGGCGTCCGGGGTGTCCCAAATGTTCACGCCGACAAACTCCACCGGGCGATCCGCGTATCCGGCGTAGATGCGGTTGAGCGTCGCCGCTTCCTGCCGGCACGGCGCGCACCAGGACGCCCAGAAGTCCACCATGACCACCTTCCCGCTCAGGTCCGACAAGCGCAATGTACCGCCATCCGCCATCGGCAAGGCAAAGTCCGCCGCCTTGCTCTTTTCCACCCGAACCTCCCCGAACTGCGCGTTGATGCCGGCGCCGGCCGGTTGTCCCTTCTGCTGCACTGCTGCCCACGCCAGCAGCGCGAACAGCGGGACCAGCGCCACTGCCGTTCCCAGCATGATCCAACCTCGCCGCGACATCAGGCCGCCATACCGACCGGCCGTCGCCAGAGACCCCACGCCAGTAGGCCGGCCAGCGCGATGCCCACCAGGACGGGAATCGCGCCGTACCAAAACCGTGCGTCCGACAGCGGGTTGCCCAGCCGGGTCAGCCACGACGGTTCCGGCAAACCCGACAGCGTGAGGTTCACACCCTCTCCCGCCGCCAGGTTGTCCACCCGCCAGGCGCGATACGACACCGCCCCGACCGTGAAACCCTCGTCGGGAGCCAGTCCGCCGACGCCAATGTTGCCGAACTCCTCCGGGATCAGCAGGTTAAACGTCTCTGCGCCTTGCAGCGTATTGTCCCGCCACGTCACTTCGTCGCCTTCGTAGGGAACCGTAAAGGTAAAGCTCACCTGGTGTCGTCCCGGTTGCACCGGCGCGGTGATGGCGAACCCGGTGCCGACAGGTATCACCTCGCCGCCCACCAGGTCGGTGGAGACGTCAAGGTCGGTTGCGTTGGCCGGCAGCGAGAAGCGCAGAAAACTGAACTGCCCGATCATTGGTGGCGCGGACAGATCGGGCGCCAGCGTGGTATCGCTGCGATTTTCCAGCGTGAACAGCTGCACGACGGCCATGCGCCGGGTGGGCGCGTCAATCCCGGCTACGATGACCGACTGCTCGGCGGTGGTCACCACCCCCACGTCCCGCGTGAACTCGTACACTGTCAGCGTCAAGGGTTCCGAAAGTTTTGCCGGCGATACCACCTCGGTGTACCGTGTCTCCCCATAATCCGCCGCCAAAGCCAAGCTGTCGCCATTCTCTGGAACTGGTACGTCGTCAAATCGGAACGCGCCGCCATCGTCCGTAACCGTCTCAAAAGTGTCCACCGACCCGGAGGCCGCGCCGAAACGGTGCAGCAGCACCGCAACGCCGGCGGGAACGCTGCCGCCCGGCGTACCATTGACCAACGCGCCGGACACCGCCACCGTGCCCGACGACTGCGCGTACAGCCCGACGGGAAATGGCGCCACCAGCACAACTGCCGCCACGACCACGGTTACCAATTTCAGTAGCAACGGCTGACTCAAATAGGAGTTACGCACTTGAAATGCCTCAACACCGTCATTCCGGCGAAAGCCAGAGTCCATAGGCCGTACCATGAACGCATCGGCGACGTAGCTAACGAATTCGCTCACTGGATTCCGGCTTTCGCCGGAATGACGGAAGTGAAGGTGTCCAACTGCGTAAGTGCTATCAAAGAATGAAACCGTGGATTCAATGGGCAAATGGCAAATGGAGTGATTTAATGCCCGTTGCGAGCGTTGCCGCTGTGCTCCCGTCCCAACCGCGCAATCGCCGCCGTCAGCTCGGTCAGGGCAACCATCATCGCCTGGTGCATTTCGGCGTTTTGCTGCATGGTTATGCGCCAATCTTCATCCGCCCGCCGTCGTTCCTCTTCCCTCCGCTTGCGAGCATCCGCCATCCACAGCCGATGTTCCTCCTCTCTTTGCTGGCGTAGTATCGCCAACTGCTGCTCCGCTTCGTCGGCTCGTTGCTTTGCATCGTCAGCTATCTGCTTGGCCTCGTCGGCCCGCTTGCGTTCCGCAGCGAGTTCCGCGCGCATCTTGGTGAACATATTGCAGTTCCTGCCAATGGCGAGCAAGGTTCAGTGCGGCGAGGTTAGGAGCCGTTGCGCTCATCGCCATTGCTGCCGTTGCGCTGCTGGATCAAGTGCGTCATCTGCGCGGTGATTTCGGTCAATGAAGCCATAAACGCCTGCTGCATCTGCTGGCGTTCCTCGTCCGACCGCCGGCGTTCCTCAGCAAGCGCGGCCATAAAGGCTTCTCGTTCCTGCCGGCGTTCTTGCTCAACCTGCTGCCGATATTCCGCTAGCTGTCGCACTGCTTCGTCGGCTCGCCTTCTCTCCGCAGCGATGGTCGCGCGCATCTTCGTGAACATATCGTAATTCCAAACTCCTCCCGCTGCCGCGGTAATCGCCGAGTAGGTCAACATTCGTCCAAAGATGTCAACGTTGATGTACCCGGCAATCGTGGACGGGTTGCAGTTGGTGCGGCTTGCCAACTCCAGCGTGCAAGGGGTATTCGTATAGTACCAGATCAGCCACGTTATCGCCGCAGTGATGACGGCGAAGGTAGCGTTCCGTTTTAGGTGGTTTGGTTTTTGTCATTGCGAGCGTAGCGTGGCAATCCCGTTGGCGTAGCAGCAGTTTTAGCCGCTCGGATACCCCGCTGGGAAACTGAACCACCTAAATTGCAACGCTACCGACGGCGAACCGCGCCGGCAGGCGCGCCACCTCCCAGACGTCGCGAGCGCTGAGCCGTTCTTCGTCCATCGATGCCGGCGCCGGCTGTTCATTCATCCCGCGCCTCGTCCGACGCCCGTTCCATAGCCCGCAGTATCAAAGCCGCCTGCCGGCGGTACTCGTCCAGCTGCTCGCGGAAATCGACGTCGCTGATGCGTCCCAGGCTGTGTTCCATCTGGAGCGTGCGTATGGCCTGGTACACGTCTTGCAACGCGCCGTCGTGCGGCTGGGGCGTATCATCCGTCTGCTCCGATACTGGCCGTCGTCGTCTCGCCACCAACGGCCACGCGACCACTCCGAGGATGAGCAACGCGACGGCAATTGCCAGCCCCAACTGCATCTTTTGCGACCCCCGAAACGGACGGTTAGTCGGCCGCGCCGGCGGCCGGCGACGCCACCGCCACCGGCCGCCGCACCGCCGCCCGCGCCGGCCACAGCGCAATCACCGTACCGAGTATCATCACTGGCCCAGCCACCCACATCCACCACACCAGCGGGTTCACCAGGATGCGGAACCCTACCGCGCCGTCCTCTCGGTTTTCGCTGGGCACCACGTAGAAGTCCTCAACGGGCGTGGAGCGTATCGCCGCCCGCGTGGACGCCATGTTGAACGCCGGATGGAAGGTCCTCTGTGACTGCATCACCTCCAGCAATTCGCCGTTCCGGTAGACTTCCACCGTGGATCGAAACTCGTTGCGGTCGGAGAACGCCAGTGTGGTAGTGTCCACGTACATCATCCGATAGTTATCCACGACGACCTCGTCGCCCGGAAACATCACCACATCCCTCTGGATGCCGTAGAACGACTGTCCCACCACGCCCAGGGCTACCATTACCACCGCCAGGTGGACGACGTAGCCGCCGTAGCGGGGCCGGTTGGCCAGTATCAGCCGCACGAACCCCACGACCGGGTGGTCGCCCACGCTGCGCCGTCTTGCCAGGGTTCCCCGCGCCCACTCCGCCACGATACTGACCGACACCAGGGCGCACAGGCCGAATCCGATTACCGCGTAGGGCTGCCGTATCCCTACGATGACCAGTATTACCGCCGTCGCTACCGCCGCCGAACCCGGTATCAGCAAGGCCCGCCGCAGCGATTGCAGGTTGGCCCGACGCCACGGCAACAAGGGCCCCACACCCATGAGCAGCACCAGCACGAGCATCAGCGGGCCGTTGACCTGGTCGTAGAAGGGCCGGGCGACAGTGATCTCCTGCTCGGCGAAGAGGCGGGACAGCAGCGGGTACACCGTGCCCCAGAGGGTTGCGACGGCGATGCCCAGCAGCAGCAGATTGTTGATGAGGAACGCCGCCTCCCGGGACAGCATGGAGTCCAGCCGCTGCGCGCTGCGTACCAGGTCGTAGCGCCAGAAGAATATGGCCATGGGAACGATGACGCCGAACGCGAGGAACAGCAGGAACACCCACCCCAGCGTTGACGCGCCGAAGGAATGCACCGACGGCACCGGCCCGCCCCGGTTCATGAACATCCCGTAGAGCGCGAACCCGAACGCGATGTTGATCAGCACAATGTTCCACATCCGGAACATCCCCCGCCGTTTCTGCACCATGATGGAGTGGATGAAGGCGGTCAGGACGATCCAGGGCATGAAGGCCGCGTTTTCCACCGGGTCCCAGAACCAGAATCCGCCCCAGCCCAGTATCGTGTACGCCCACCACGAGCCCAGCAGCAGGCCCGCCGCCAGCAACGCCCAGATGCCCACGCCCCAAGCGCGCCCTGCGTCAATCCACTCATCGCCGCCCTTGCCGCCGATCAGGCTGCCCAGCGAGAAAGCCATGGGGATGCTGATGCCCACCAGCCCGGCCATCAGCGCCGGCGGGTGGAAAAACATCCCGAAGTGGGTCAGCAGCGGGTTGATGCCCTGCCCGTCGGGAACCGGAAACGGCAACTTGGCGAAAGGGTTGGCCATGAACCCCATCACCGCCAAGAAGAAAACCTCAATCAGCATCAGGATGGCCGTCGTCCACGCCAGCGTAGGCCGCGTGGACGACGGCGCCAGCCAGATGGCCAAGGCTGCCATCACCGACAGCGCGAAGGCGATGTACAGCAGCGATCCCTCGTTGCCCGCGTAGAATGCCACCCAGGTGTAGATATTGGGCATCGCCAGGTTGCTGTGTTCGGCAACGTATTGCAGCGAGAAATCCCGCGCGATGAACGACTCCACCAACGACAGCGTGGCCACCAGCAGCACGACCACCAGCACGTAGGCCGCCTTGCGCCCGCTGTCCACCAGCGCCGCGCCCCGTCCGCCTATGGCGGACCCGGCCACCGACGCAAAGAAGGAGTAGGCCGCCAGCGCCAGCCCCATCCAAAGGCAAGCCCCGCCCAGGTCACCCATCGTTCTGCTCCTCGGTCGCAGTGGTGTCATTGCGAGCGCAGCGTGGCAATCTCGTCGCCATCGAGTCGTTCCCGTCCAACGCTAAATCCCGGTCCACCGCATCCAGATAGGGCTGCAAGTCGTCCGTTTCGCCAACGACATCAGCGGCAGCATCACCATCCCCGCCGCCGGCCCGCCGTCGCATCGCCCGCAGCGTAAGCAGCCCGCCGGCCAGCCCGGCAACAACCACCACGCCGGGCACAATCCACGCGATCAGGTAGAAACCGGAACGCGGCGGCTCGGCCAGCACGCTAGGTCCGTATCTCTCCGGCGCAGCGAACCAGGCCAGCACTTCCTCTCGCGTCGCCCCGGCCGCCAGCAGCTCCCGCACCTGCGCCCGCATCTGCTTGGCCAAGGGCACCTCGGTCTGGTCAATCGTCTGCGCCGGGCACACCGGGCACATCAGCATCCGGTCAATATCCTGCGCCTCCGCCTCGTCATACGACCCCGCGCCGTCGCCGGATTGGGCGTACACGACGCCGGCGGTGAACACGCCCATCGTCAGCATAGCGATAGCGATGACTAATCGACGAGGGGCAGAGTAGTTGCCCGCAGTCTCAGTTATGATTCGTTTTGCCAATTCTCTAACGCGCATTTCGCGCCGCGCGGATTTCTTCCGGCCATTGGCTCTCAATGTACGCCAACACCGCCCAAATGTCATCGTCGTCCAGGGTGTTTGAGAATCCCGGCATATTGCTCTTGTAATCGTTGCCGATTACAGCGGTCGATCCCCACTTGGTAAGTTCAAACAGCAGTTCATCGCTATGGTGCCAAGTGTGCCCCGTAGCATCGTGAGGCGGAGCTGGGAGGGTCCCATCGGCGTTCCGCTGAATCCAATTCGGTTGGCCCTCCAGATTGACGCCGTGACAGGAAGCGCAGTTCTCCTGGTAAATGGCCGATCCCCGGTCAATCATATCGGCGTCGGTCGAATCGATCATCGTGGGTTCGGAATTCGCCGGAGGGGAACAGGCAACGACAGCCGCGACCACCGCCGCGAGCATAGAAGAAAAACGAAGCGTAGTCTGCCAATGGCCCATATTCGACACCATCCCGTTTGCAGCATTCCGGCTTGCCAATACCGGGAAGATATACGAAACAAACCGGAATTCAGATTGCCGTACCATTCGTCAATCGGGCAGATGGGACGGTATAGCCACAGTCCACCACTTTTCCTGACGCACTGGCCGGGTTGGCAACCCGCCTGACGTTGGAAGTCATCAGGTGTACCCTACTTGGTAATGGTTACGATGCTCTCCCGCAACGGAACCTTATGCCGCTGTGTATTGCCGGCCCATTTCCCACCCCGCTCCCGTATCACCTCCACCTCATATCCCGAAAACCCCACCGCCGTAGCCAGTTCGCCGATGATCTCGTCAGTGCGAACATGAACCCCATAAGGCGCCGAATCTCCCAGCACCAGTATAAAGGGACATCCCGTTTTCAGAACCGCATAAGCTCCTTGAATCACCTTCAGCATATCCTCAAAGTAGCCGGCCACCATCAGGTCGTAAGCCTTCTTGCCGCCCTTGACCAGCCGCAGTTCCGAAAGCCGCTGGATAATGTCCATCAGCTCGGTGTGCATCGCCGGGCTGACCTGCCCGACGCCCGGACACCATCGCGCTTCGGCCATTTCGCCCCGCCGTATCTGCGTGGTAGCGGCGATAATCAGCCGGTCGCGCACTTCCCGCGTTATATCCCCCCAGCTGTCGTACATCCCCCAGAAGTAGGTTTCCAGCCGCGTCCGGTCGGCGTAGTCGTAGTTGTTCAGATACGGCGGCGAGGTCAAAATCAGGTCAACGCTGCCCGGATCCGCGTATTCCGCCAGATTGCGCGCGTCTCCGTTGACCAGCCGGTGCTCGGTATTCGGTGCTCCCCAAATCCTGGTGGCGATAACGTCGTTGACCATCAGCTCGCAGCGCTTTTCAAACTCAACAAATGCGTCGCGCTGTACCGTCCGCTCAGCGAACTTGCTGGGCGCGATGTAGGGCCAGCCGGCCCCGGCGGAAGTTACGTCGCGCAGCGTGGCGGTTAGGGCGAGCTTGAAAAAATCTTGACGCTCCGGCGTTGTTGTGTCCCATTCCAGCATCGCCGTCCGCAAAGCATACAGCCGCCGCAGGTTTTCCTCACCAAAGCACTTGTACACCAGCGCCGGCCATACGCCTTCACATTGAACCCCGCCAGCGTAAATTGCCCTGGCGCTTTCTTGAATCGACCTGGCTTCCCTCGCCAGCGTTTCAACATCATGCTCAAAGTGCAGCTTGGTCTGCGCCACCCAGAACACGAAAGGGTGCGCCTCAATTCCCACCGAATTGACCCCCACCGTCCTGGCCGCAACGGAAGTCGTCCCCGTCCCCACAAACGGATCGGCAATCCAGTGCCGCCCATCCAGCCCGTACTGCCCGATTTTGCTTTCCACCAGCCGGTGCGAGTATCCCGCCGGATAGGTGAACCAGCGATGAATCGGCGCCCGCAGGCTGTCCTGAAACGAGCCGTAGGCCCTCAGATTGTCGGCGTCGGCAATCGCGCTACGGCTCATAGTGTCCACTTTTATACCCCGAAGGCGGCAATCTCCAGAAATTCAGCCGGCCCGATAATCGCTATGCCGCGAAAGGGGTTCATCACCAACAGGTCGTCGTCGCCAGTTATGATGTAGTTGGCATTGCCGTTGACGGCCAACTCCAAGATTTTGTCGTCCTTGGGGTCACGGCAGGCGCGTACCGTCTCGGTAATTGGCACAGACATCGCCATGCGGAGTAAATTTCGCAAGAACGCCGCGCGTTGTTGCCTGGTCACGTAGCGGTCAAACCGGGGCCTGTCCAGCACCTCGTCTAATTCCCCAGACAATGCCTGGGACATCAAGAGCGTGCCAATATGCAAAGCTCGAGACAAGGCTTGTCTAGGCACGGAACGAGAGAACAACAACGCACTGACGACGGCATTCGTGTCGAACACGCACCGAGGCACCAGGGTAATTATTCGTCCAGTATGGATTGCAGGATTTCCCACGTCAGTCCGCGTTGTTGCGCTTTGTGGCTGATTTCGTCCATTATCTCTTCCAGCGTCTTACCGCTTTCCGGCACATCCTGCAAGCCCAACTTGGCGATCATCTCCGCCTTGCGGCGCTGTTGGTCCGCCTCCCAGCATTCGCCACGCGCTGCCTCCGCCTCTTGCCGCCTTTTGGCCAGCGCCATCATATCGCTCAGGAATGAGTTCACCAGCCGTTCGATCTTGCGACGGTCCATGTCCGACGCCGAGCGGTAATATTCAGCCGCTCCGGAATCAACCGGCACCGTTATAGTGTCCTTCATCGCCGCGCCGCTCCTCAAAATAGGTTGCTATCTTAAGGATAGCACGGCTCAACGCTGCCGCATAGGGAATTTGAAACGACCACTGCCGCTATTGGCACGCCGCCGCGTTCCCGTCCTGTATGCACCCCTCCACGTAGTCCAGCACCAGCTCGATCTGATCGTCCGTCAGCAGCTTGGAAAAGCTGGGCATTACGGTTACGCCGCCGGTGATTACGCCCTTCAGTCCTTCCCGGTCCAGGCTCTTGGCCGCTTCGGAAGTGAGGTTAGGATTCTGGATGGGCAAGTCGAGGGTCTGATAACCGTAGTCCACCAGCATCCGGGCCAGCACCGGGCCATCGCCAAGTCCCTCCGCGCCGTGGCACATGGCGCAGTTGGTCTCAAAAATGTGCTTGCCGGACCCCGCGAATGAGGTTGGCTGCGGCGGGGCCGAGCCATACCACGGCACCGCTGATGCGGGCACGCTGAGCCGGGGCGGTTCGTGGGCCTTGTACGCCGGCTGGTAGTGCATCTCGTAGAAGATGTCCAGTGGGTACGACCCCTGCGAACAGCCCGCCGCCAGCAAGCCAACCGCCAGGGCCAGGCCGGCCAAAGTCAGCAGGCGGCCGCGCATCAGATTTATCCGTGTCATCAAACTTCTCATGGTTACTTTCGGCATCGTTGGTTTGCGGCAAACGTCCCTTTGTCATTGCGAGCGCAGCGCGGCAATCTCGTCTGTCATTGCGACCCCGCGCTTGACGCGGGGGTGGCAATCTCGTTGTCAACCGCGATTCGACGTAACCTCCACCGCTCCCGCCTCGTTCAGTATCTCGCTGACCCGCGAACTCTGCTCGGCGCCGGCGTTAACCAGCACTCCGATCAAGCCCTGGCTGATGCGGTCGTGGGTTGCGCCGACCTGGAAACCCGGCTTCAACGCCAGCCACAGGCCGATGATGCTGAACAAAATTGCTCCCAGTATGCCGCCGGTGTAGCAGATGACTGACAGCGGCGGCATTGCCAGAATGGGCTTTTCGCTGGTGAACATCGGGACCGCCAACGGGGTCATGCCGGCAACCACCAGGGAAACGATTATCCCTATAGCCCCCCCGATGACCGGCCACCAGAACAGGCGATGGGTTTCCATCCTTTCGCCGAACGCGCCCTCGGGATAGGGAACGTCGGTCAGGAAGTGATAATCCGATTCCGGGATACCGGCCGATTTCAGCGCGTCGCCGGCGTCAGCCGCCGCGTTTGCATCGTCGAACAGTCCCAGAATTGCTTGCGTTGCCATGGCGATAAATCCGGCCCCTGCTACTCTTCCGTTGTGACGTCTACGGCCCCCGCCGCGTTCATTATCTGCACCACCTCCCGGCTCTGCTCCTCCTCGGCGTTCACCCGCAGCCCCAGGAAGCCCTGGGTGATACGGTTGTCGTAAAGGCCCAGCTGGAACTTGGGCAGGCGGGATTCGAAGATGATGCCGATGACGGTGAACAGGATCGCGCCCAGCATAGTGCCCTCATAGCACACCACGGCCATGGGCGGCAGCGACAGCACCGGCTTGCCGCCGGTGACCAGCGGGTAAGCGACCTGCGTCATCGCCGTGATCATTATGCCCGAGGACAGGCCCAACAGCGCGCCGATAAACGGGTACAGGTACAGCCGGTGCGGTTCCTCCCGCTCGCCCAGCGAGCCTTCCGGATACGGCGCGTCGGTGAGGAAATCGTAGTCGGTGTCCGGTATCCCGGCCTCCTTGAGCGCGTCGCCGGCGGTAGCCGCGGACTCGGCGTCCTGGAACAGCCCCAATATCGCTTGTTTAGCCATCTCTATTCACCGCCCACCGTCATTCCTGCGAAAGCAGGAATCCAGAGGATTTCTGCCGACGCGACGTTGTGGATTCCCGCTTTCACGGTAATGACGAATAAATCTCTGCATCCTGTCCATCCATGCCAAACTGCGTTAGTCCTCTCTGAACGTTGCTGGCACCGTGCGCCGTCCGATCTGCATTTCCGTCTTCAGAATGTCGCCTTCCTTGATGTCGTACAGCGGCACCAGCGGGAATACCCGGCTGAACAGCAGCATCAGCATCGACACGAAGGCGAAGGTCGCTCCGACGATGAGGGCTTCCGGCCAGTTGGGCAGGTAGTCGTTCCAAGTGAAGGTCTGGAATTGCTTGTTGGCCTGGCCGGGCACGAACAGCAGGTAGCGCTCCAGCCACATTCCGACGTTCACCGAGATACACGCCGCTGACATTATCCACAGGTTGCGTCGCCACGCCCGGGGCAGCCAGAGGATGACGGGCAGGAAGTAGGTGATGCCCACGAAAATGATCATCCAGATGTTGTACGCCACGCCGTGATCGCCGGGCAAAAACTGGAGCGCGCGAACCGCTAGCTCGTCGCCTTCCAGGCCGTAGATGCCAAAGATGATCTCCATAACCAGGAAATAGAACCACCCGGTGGCGACCACGATTAGCAGGCGTCCCAGCGCGTCGATGTGCTCGTGGCGGATGTAGTCCTGCCAACCGTAAGCCCAGCGCAGCAGGATCATGGCGAACACCACCGCCGACACGCCGGAGTGAACCGCGCCCACCACGAAGTAGGGCGCGAATACGGTGCTGTGCCACGACTTGATGGCCACCGCCATGCCGAAGTCCCACGACACGATGGAGTGGACCGAGACGAACACCGGCAGGATCAGGGCCGATAGCAGTACGCCGGCGATGATCTGCAGCTTCCACTGTCGTGGGTTCCCTTCCCAGCCCATGGCCAGCATGGTGTACACGATCTTAGGCCAGCCGGTGGTACGGTCGCGCAGCACCGCGAAGTCCGGCACCAGCGCGATGATGACGAACAGGGTGGAGGACGTGAGGTAGGTCAAGATGGCCGACGGGTCCCACACCAACGGGGTGCGAATGTTGGGCCAGACGCCCCGGGCGAAGTCGTAGGGGAACGCCCAATAGAGAATGCGCCAGGGCCGCCCGGTGTGGATGATCGGCATAATCATCGCCGTCATCAGGGAGAAGATGGTCAGCACCTCGGCGGCCCGGGTCGCCGGACGCCGCCATTCGGCCTTGGCCAGCCGCAAAATCGCCGACAGCATCACCCCGGCGTGGCTGATACCGATCCAGAAAACGAAGTTGGTGATGAAGAAGCCCCACGCAACCTTGTAGTTCAGGCCCGTGGCCCAGCCCAGCCCCTGATCAATCATAATGCCGATGGCGACCGCAGCCGCCAGCACCACCATGCCCAGCAGCGACACCACCGGCCAGAACCAGCGCGGCGTTTCCAGTATCGACCGCAGCAGGTCTCGGTTAACTTGCGCTGCGGGTAGGACCTTGCCTTCCTGCATTTTGACTACTCTTGCCTGTGGCGTCTCGGTTGATCTAGGCCCCGTCATTCCCGCGCAAGCGGGAATCCGGGATGTCATGGTGTGGGTTCATTTATTGATGCTTCGGTTTTCGTTCATTTCACTCCCTCTCCCCTTGCGGGAGAGGGTTGGGGTGAGGGGTATCCATTCTACTCCGGCTTCGCCAACACCAGATACCGCCCCCGGATCAGGGTGTCAACGCGCTGGTACATGGATCCTTCCTTCACTTCCCACATGGACAACGGCGGCAGCAGCATCGTGCCGACCCGGAACATCAGCATCACGATGCCCACCCCGCCCAGCAGCATGAAGATGTCCCACAGGTCGGGAAAGGTGGCTGCCGGCGCCGGCGGCAGCAGCGCCGGCAGCGCGAACGCCTCGGAGGGCAGGAAGTACAAGCCGTGCAGGTCCGCCGGCGCCGCCGCGAAAGCCGCCGCGAAAATCCGCACATGCCACATCAGCAGGCCGATGAGGATGAACACGCCGGCTAATGGCGCCCCCCAGCCCTGTCGCCGGGCATGGTTGGAAACCAGTATCGGGAACGGTATGAAGAAGGTGAAGAACAGCTGCGCCCAGAAGATGCCGATGTACGAGTCGAACATCAGGTAGTTCAGGATCCCCTGCTCCACCTCCAGCCTTCCGTACCAGTAGGTGATGAAGAACGCGAACAGGTGATAGGTGTGCAGCAGGGTGAGGCCCAGCAGCACCTTGCTGGCCGCCCAGAAGGGCGCCTGCCCGATGTACTCCCGGTAGCCGCCCCAACGCCTCAAGGCGTAGGCCATCACCAGGATCACCGCCAGGCCGCTCTGGAAGCTGATCACCGTGTAGAAGGGCGGCAGGATGGAGTCCTTCCAGCCCGGTATCATCGCCATGGCGAAGTCGCTGACGATGAGGAACTGCGTGAACACCACCAGCATGAAGTAGAACGCGCCTAGGATGGCCAGCCCGGCCTTCTGGATCTGCCACTGCCGCTTGGTGCCGTACCAACCGCCGGCCAACCGCTGGTAAAGCGACGCCTTGAAACCGCTCACCAGCCCCCGACTCTGCGCCATGTCCGGCATCGCCGCCAGCCACAGGATCGCCAGAGAGCAGACGGCCAACCCGACCATGGCGGCCATCAGCCAGCCCGCCGGGTTGTTCAGTTCCTGGAACCAGATGGAGCGGCGCACCATCTGCTCCATCTCTCCACTGCTGTTCGTCGTCATCACTCCGATGTCGGGCAGGGCGATCAACGCCGGAATGAACAGCAGTATGTTGACGATGCTGACCAGCGAAAATATCTCGGCAATGCGCGACAAAGGCCGGCGCCAATGGCTCTTGGTGAACCGGAAGGCGCACGCCGCCAGCGGCGCCGAGGCCGTCAGCGTGAACACGAAGGCAAAGGCCGCCACGTAGAAACCCCAGGCCCGGTGGTCGGAGAAACCGGCAGTGGCCAGCTTCAACACGAACCCCACAATGCCCAGGATGGTCAGCGCTCCGCCGACGTAGAACAGCATACGGAGCAGACCCGAGCCGGCCTGGCTCTTCGCGGTAACATCGGCTACCAGCCCTGACCGTTCGGGGATAACCCACATCTCCGGGCCGAAATGGCCGCTTTCGTGGGCGTCATGCCCGCCGTGCCCCGTTTCGGTATGGGCTTGCGCTTCGCTAGCCATTAGTGCCCGCCTCCGCCTGCCAGCGGATACTGGTCAATTTTCTTCAAATAGATGACGGCCGGCCGAGTGTTCATCTCTTCCAGCAGTCGGTAGCCTCGCGTTGCCCGGTCGTGCTCGCCGTGTCCGGGGTTCGCGTTCACGTCGTCAAAGTACGGCTTGATGGCCGTGTCGGGGTCCATCAGGTCGCCGAACATCAGCGCGTTGGTAGGGCAGGCCTGTACGCAGGCCGGGTCGTAGTTGCCGCCGGCCATGCGCTCGTCGTTCAACCGCTGTCCGCCCCGGGCCTCAACGTCAATCTCCCCGCGACGGAGACGCTGGACGCAAAAGGTGCACTTCTCCGTGATGCCCCGTGTCCGCACTGTAACGTCCGGGTTCAGCTGGTTCTCCAGCCGCGCCGGCCAGTTGGGATGCCAGAAGTTGAACATCCGCACCTGGTAGGGACAGTTGTTGATGCAGTACCGCGTGCCCACGCAGCGGTTATAGACCTGCACGTTCAGCCCTTCCTCGTTATGGTAGGTGGCGTACACCGGGCAAACCGGCTCACACGGCGCGTTTTCGCAGTGCTGGCACAGCACCGGCATGAACCGCGCCTTGGCGTTAGGGTACTCCCCCTCCCAATAGCGCTCAATCCGGATCCACTCGTAGGCCCGGTTTTGCAGGAAGTAGTCCTTGGTGTTGATGGGAATGTTGTTCTCCGCCTGGCAGGCGATCACACAGGCTTGGCAGCCCGTGCACTTGTCCAGGTCAACGACCATTCCCCATTTATGCGGAAACTCAGCGTTTGGCATTTTTCAGTTATCCCTATGGCCGGCGTTGCAATCAGCTGTTGTCATTGCGAGCATTCAACGGCTGTCATTGCGAGCGTAGCGTGGCAATCTCGTCGGCCCTAGTGTCCCTCCCCTTCAGCAACGCTCTTGAAAACCCGTTCGACGGAATGTTCACCAACCTCGCGGTTGGTGTAGCCGCCCTCCAGCTTGGATACGGCCATGCTGTCACCCGTGGGCGTTATCGTGCAACGGTTCCCGCTCCACGCCAGTCCGCCGCTTCCGTCCACCTCGGCCACCGCCAGTATGGACATTACGTTGCTACTCTCCCGGGCGTCCCGGCCCGTGGCATATTCGGAGCCAATCCGCCGTCCGCCGCCCATGGGTACTGAGGCGATGCCCGGCGGCGACCCTGGGTTCAGATACACCAGCGCCTGGATGCTGCCGTTGGCCGTCGTGATGTTCACCACGTCGCCCTCGCGGAGGCCCATCTGCTTGCCCTGCGCGTAGTTGATGTCAACCCACGTCTGCCACGCCACCGTAGTCAACGGGTCCGGCGTACTCTGCGCCCACGGCAAATGCGCGTTGCGCCCGTCCAGCACCGTGTGGTGGGCAAAAGGCTGCAACTGGAAATCGCCCGACCCCTGCATCTGCGGCATTGACGCCATTCCAGCCACACTGTTCAGCAGCCCGCTCGGCGGATCCGACGCTCTGGCGCTTGCGCCTTCATCCCACCAGCCTCCGTTCTTCAACGCTTCGGTGAAATCCGCGCCCAGTTCGGCAACGTTGGCCCGGATGAGTTCTTCGTAGCTCGCGGCCGGCATCATCTCGCCCCGACCCAGGTCGGCCGCCGAAGACAGCAGAATATCCGGGAAGCTGCGCGGATCCAGATCCGGCAACGGGTTCACCACCGGCTGCTGCACCGCGTACACCTTGTGCCCCGGCGCCGGGTTGGGCGCGTCGTCCCCCCAAGCTTCCAGCCCGGCCCGGTCGGGAATAATCAGGTCGGCCATGGCCGCCGTCTCGTCCAGGAACGGGCTGGCGCTGATAACAACCACGTTCTCATTTGCCAATGCTTCACGCATCCCCACGCCGGCTGGCAGGCCATGCACCGGGTCAGCGTTATGCACGATTACCATTCGCGCGGCCCCGCCGTTGATTTCCGAAACGGCCTGCCGCCAGTCGCGCAGAGTAGCATGGGGCGTATTGCTCGGCGCGCTGCCAATCGGCGCTCCGGCGTCCGGCTGCATCCCACCTTCCTTCCCCACGTTGCCCAGCAGGTAATTCAGCATCAGCGCCGCCGCCGCGTTGAACTTCCCATTGCTGTACGCCCCGGCCTCGCCGCCGCCGCCGATAACCAGCCCGTGATGCGCTGCGTAGTCGTGGGCCAGGTACTCAAAAAACTCCCTGATGCTCTTTCCGTCCAGCACGGCATCCGGTATCTGGAGTGCCCCGGCCACCGCGTCCGGCGCAAAACCGCCCAACGCTCCCGGCCCCGCTTCTCCGGTGACCGCCTGTACGTAGGACGATTCCGGGTGCGTCGCCGCAACGGCCCAACCCAGCGCCATGGCCGCATAGCCTTCCGTGCCGGGCGCAATCGGTATCCACTTGTCCGCGTTGGCTGCCGTCATCGAGTAGCGGGAGCCGAAATGGAAGTGCCGGCCCCGGTGCTCCTGGCTGCGGAACTTGCCGTAGGCCACCGAGTAAGCCGTCGGATTGCCCCACGTCGATAGGAAGTCCGAGCCAAAGCTCACCAGCGTTTGAGCGTTTGCAATGTCATGCCAAGGCATCCGGGTTCCGCCCAGAATGTCCTGCACCGCCGCGCCGTAGGCCGAATCGTCCAGCGGGTCATAGCGTAGGTGCCGCCCGCCGGATGCCTCGGCAAAAGCCTTGCAGATCTGGGCAAAGCCGGCGCACTGCGTTTCGGTAATCAACAGCATCCCGTCGCCCCGGTCATCCACCGCCGCGTTGAAACGGTTCAACGCCTCTTCCCAGCCGATGGCCCGATACTGTCCCGAGCCCCGCAGCCCATTGCGCAACATCGGCCCGGCGATGCGGTCCGGATGATATAGCGATTGGAGAACGGCGTCCGCCGCCGGAGATTGCTTCCCGTGGTTGGTCGGGAAGCGCGGGTTGCCTCGCACCTTCTTGGCCCGGCCCTCCAATACCCGCACCAGGATGCCCTGCCCACCGGGAACGGACGGATCGTAGGTGGCGTACCAGTTGTCCCGGCCTTTGACTAGGTCCTCCGGGATCAGCGCCGGGCTCTGCACCCGCAGCTCGTCGTCAAACAGGTTGCAGGCAATCGCTCCCGTAGCAGCGATGCCAGCCCAGGCGAGGAAGTTGCGGCGCGTCAGTTTCATGGTTGCGTGGAGCCTACTTGTGGCAAATCGTGCAGTCGGTGCTTACGTTGTTTTCCCGGTGGCAGTCCAGGCAAGTGCCCATCTTCAACGACTGGCCCTGCTGAGGCTGGACTTCCTGCATCTGAGCCACGTCGCCATGACACACCGAGCACGCTTCGGGCGCCGTAACGGGCAGGTTCATCGGCTTTTCGTCGCCCACCGGCAGCGTAACCGTCCGCGGCTCGCCCTGAGTCAGGAATCTGAGATGCGCTTCGTGGACGAATCGGACATGGTCGGGCATTCGGTGGACTCGCTCCCAGTCGATGGGCCGCCCTTCAGTGTGCTTGTCCAGCACCCGCTGGATGTTGATCAGTTGGTCCGGGTTGAGTTCTTCTATCTGCTCCCGTGCGCTGGTCGTGACGTTGCTGCCATTGATCTGCTTGTGGCAGATCACGCATACCTCCACGGCCGGCACGGTGGCCGCGGCCCCGGTGGTCACGTTGCGGTGGCAAAACTCGCACTGGATGGCGTGGCCCCCTTCTTCCACCGACCCGGCGTGAACCGTGTGCGGGAACGGTATCGGCTGATCCGGCGCGTCCCCCCACCCAAAGGGCGGGTTGGAAAACCAGGATATGAACAGCACCACCAAAATGAACGCTACGATGGCGGTGACTACGAGCCCGGCGATTGCCAGGGGTATCAGTTGTCGGGGTGGCGGCAGGGGAGGCATTTGGTTAGGGAGCGTCGGTTAGCGTCGGAAGGTGATGAAAGAAGTGGCGTCGCGTAACGGCCCCAGGCCGGCCTTGCTTTGGCGGCGTGCGTAGCCCGGCGGTTATACAAACAGCCGATCCCAGACGTTGAGCAAGGTAATGGGCGTCTGCGTAATCGTGAGGATCATCATCACCACGGCGCCGGCCAACGCGCCCACGCCGATTACGGTCAATGGGATACGCAAACGGGAAAACATCGCCGGGTAGGTTCCGGTCCGCACGCCCGATGGAATCAGCCCATGGGCGATGAGCATACAGAACGCGAAGATGATGATGAGGGGAAAATAGATCCAGAGGTAGGTCAGCCAGAGGCTGACGTCGTTCCAGAACATCGCGTTCATCGCGTTGGGGTCGGTCTGCGGCATTTGAGAACTGAACCTGCTCTGGAACGGCTTATGATAGGCTGGTTGACTGTGGATGGCCGGTACGTTTCGGCTGAAATCACGCCGCCCGTTTTTGGCTGGTGAAAATTATCACATTCACCGGGGGCTGTCAACAAGATGACGCCCCCGCGGTATTCTCAACCTACGCAGATATTGAATTTTCCCACTGTCGCCAGCAGACCAGGGCCAGCGAGTACACCAGCATCGCCACGCTCTTGGTGTAGCCCTTGGTCCGACGCATCAGCCGGTGCAACTTCCCCCGCCACACCGAGTGCAGCCCTTCGTTCCAGTTCACCGCGCTCCCCTTGCCCACCACCTGCCGCTGGGCGGGAACCATCCCGCGTACACCTGGTAAGCGTCGCTGCGGTACAGCCCCGCCGCCGGCAGTCTTTCGTACAGCCGCAAAAAGGGCGCTTCACTGCGGTCGCCCGCCTCAAAGTCCACCCAACGACTACCATCCAGCTCCCGCACCACCGCCGTCCAAATCCAGCAGTTCTCCCGACGCTCCCCACGTCTGACCCCATGATCTGACCCCATGATAAGTCCACATCTCATCACAGGACACCACAGGACACCGCCACCGCCGGCTGTCGGCCCGCCAATCCCCCAGTGCGTTCCGCGCTACGCTACCGCAGCGCCTTCAGCGCCTGGCGCCCCCTTTTTCCACCCACCCCGGCACCGCCGCCGCCGCGCTGTAGCCCAACATCCGACCCACGGCGCTCAGACTGTTCCCCTCGGTGTACATGGCAATGCCTTGCGCTTTCACCGCCGGCCCCGGACGCCGGTAGGCTCCCTCCGGCACGTAGCGCCGCCCACAGTCGCCGCCCGCCCCTGGCGGATAAGCCTGCTTGTTGTTGGTGAAGCCGTCCCCGTGTCGTGGCACGGGGCAAGCTCTTGCGCATCCAGTTGGAACCGCAATCGGGACACCTCACGTCATGGCGATAAACCCGGGATCGGGCCATCGGAGCGCCTCCTGCAATCGTACTGGTTGGCATCATAAAATCAATTTCTGCTTATGTAAAGAATACCAGCGTCACTTGGACAACATCCCATTTGAGGGCGTAGGGGCAATCCGCCTCCGGCGGATGGTTGCCCCGGCGGTGCTGCCTTGTGACACGGCAGCGTTGCAATTTACTGATGCGTGAACGGTTTGCTAAACATAACCCACTTCCCTGATGCAAGCGCGCAGCGTCTCGGGCTTGGTCAGCAACCGTTCCACGGCAGCCCAGAACTCGCGGCGCAGTCGCTCCAAGTCAGCGCAAACCACGTTCTTCAATTCCCCCCGTTTCAGATAGCGCCAGACCCCTTCGTCCGGGTTCAACTCCGGCGCGTATCCGGGCAACTGTTCCAACCGGAGCCGTCGCGCGGCGCCCGGCGCCAGTCCGCCGGAGGCGGATTGACCGCCCGGCAGCGGTGGATTGGCGCGCCGTCCCAAATCACCAGTCCGCCGGATGCGGACCCGGTAGCTCCGCCAGTCCGCCGGAGGCGGATTGCAGAAACTCCACCACGTCAGGCCCCCGGTAAGCGTGGTCTTGCACTGCCAGGTAGAGCTCTCCGGTCAGGCTGATCGCGCTAATCGCGCTGAGGTGATCGTAGCTCAACTTGCGTCGGATTACCGGGGTTTGACCCACCGGGGCCCGGGTGCGCAGCAAGGCTGGCAACAGGTAAAACCCCGATGCATCGGCCCACAGAGCCTGCCCCGCACTTGATGCGGGGATGGTGCGGCCTTCGGCTAGGGCGTTTTTTTGAGTTCGGCAAAGCGGCGCTCCCGCCAGTCCCGGATGGCAGCTTCATCCCGTTGGGCGGAACGCAGCGCGGGCTTCTGCTGGCTCCAGCCGCAGCCCCGCAGTATCCGCCCCACTTGGGAAGGGTCGTAGGATACGCCAAACTCCTGCTCAATGACCCGGACTACCCGGCTCCGGGTCCACACCTCCCCGCTGAACCCGTAAGCCGCTGGCCCTTGGGCTAACAACTCCGGCAGCCGCTCCCGTTGCCGGTCGTCCAGCTTGGACTGCCCGCCGGGGTGTTGGCGTCGCCGCAGAGCCGCGACGCCGCCTTGACGGGCTTTACTGACCCACTGGCTTACCGCCCCTTTGGTGACGCCCAAAGCCGCCGCCACCTCCGTCTGTTTCCAGCCCTGCTGCACCAACTCCCAAGCGCGGAGCCGGCGGGCTTCCTTCCAATCGGCGGGCGTTGCATCAGTCGCGCTTTTCATGGCGCGATTATCTCACAATCCTCCTCCAATGTTTAGACAACCATTCACGCATCAGTAGGTGGTTTGATTGATGAGTCCGCGCTCTTGGAGCAGTATCAATAAGTTGTGCGGCGACCATACCGTTCCCTGCCGCTCTCGCCGTCGGTACTCCCGGTTCTGCCGTTCCAACCGTCCGCCTGGGGCGGATGGTCTTGAACCGAGTTTGCCCCGTCTGTAAATGGCGCCGGCCCTCGCGCAATGCTTCCCGGCGCCAATAGCGCGCCAGCCCGCCGGTCAAGGCCACCACCCGCTGCGCCCGCCCATCGTTGCCCCTCGGCCACGCTGACCGACGCCCGCCGGCCCCGCGCTTCGGACCAGCCCTCCCAACCCGGATTACGCCGGTACTCCCGCAGTAGATGGATGAAAGTGGCACAGCTGATGGGGAACCTCCCGGCCCTGGACCATTTGCAGGCCCGCCGCGATGGCCCGGTCGCCATCGTTCACCACGTGAACCGGCGCCGTGGCGCCGTGCTGCCCGGCTTGGTCAATGGCCGCCTCCCAACTGGTGAAAGTAGCTCGAGCTACGCCTTTTTCATCCCGGATCACCTTCATTTCCACCCGGCCCGCCGCCGTCCGCGTCCACAGACCATCCAGCTCCAACACCCGGCCCGCCAACCGCGGCTGACCCAACGGCTCCCGCCGCAACCACCGACATCCGCCTACGGCGGACTCTTCACCGCGCCTACCCAACCGCTGGCCGCCGCGTAACCCAGCCCCAGGGCCGCCAGTTTCAGGGCCAATTCGCCGGTTTTTTGAGTACCGACGATAGCGCTCTTCCTCACCTCACCTAACACGTCGGCCCCGCTGCTCATCCGTCGGCATTCTCCGCACCGGAGCGCCGGTATCCGCAACTCCACCGCCCCGTAGCCGGTCGTGATGGAACGACGATAAGCATGATGGCCGTGCATCGCCAACTGGCAATCCGGACATAGCGGCTGATAAACGTCCAGCGCCGCCGGCAACGACTGGCGCAGTAGCCCCGGGATTTCCTGCTCCAACTCGGTTTCCAATTGATACAAAAGCCCCATGGTGGACACCCCCAAAACCGGCCCGCTACCCCCTATCCTACAATCAAACCACCTAAATCGGAACGCTACCTTGTGACACTACCAGGGCTATCGCATATGGATTTTGGCGAATTGGGTTAGGATGGTGATGAGGAAGCCATTGTCCCAGCCGGCCTTTTTCAGTTTGCCCCGCCTGGAGCCTTTGCTGGGTTCCAACCGGGCCAGCGCCGGCCCCGTACTTGATACGGGGTTCAGCGCCAGTTTCCGCAGCAAGGCCAGGTTCTCCGCGCCGTGTCCCTTCCGGTTCCTCGCCTGGCCTTCGTTGCAAGTTACGTCCAATACCCAATGCAGCCGGTTCTCAATTCCCCAATGGCCGCGCACGATGCGATTGGTCAAAAATCCGTGTGCACCGTTCCGGCGGGAAAGCCTGGCTCAGCAGAGCCGGCCCCGTACTTGATACGGGTCTTCCCGTCCACCGCCACCACACCGGGACCATGCTGAGCAAACTGCCCCATGAACCCCAGAAAGCCGCCGGGTCCAGCATTCCCAGCGCCCGGGAGAAAGTGTCGTGGCTGGGAATGCCGTTGGGCAACGGCAGAAAGGTCTCCAGAAACTCCCGTTTGGCGTGGCCGAAAAGTTCCATGTCGGCGCAAGTCTGGCCGCCGCAGACCATGGTGCCCAGGGCGATGACCAGGATGTAGTGTAGAGAATGCAGGCGGGCGTTGACTGCTCGCGGGTCTTCCAGGTCGGCAAATACGTCGGCTAATTCGGGCATGGCGTCTCTCCCTTCCCCGCTGCATCAGCCTGCATCTTACCCAACCCCTCAATTTTCATATGCGATAGCCCTGGGCTCAACCCCCAGGACGATTGCAAAGTCGTCTGGTCATGGGTAAAAGGAGGAGGAAAAGACGCTTGGGGAGGATGTTGATGTTATGGAAGCAGCGGCCCAATCCCTGTTTCACTGTTTGGAACAGATACCGGATCCGCGCCAGGCCCGGGGCGTCCGGCATCCTTTCCAAGCCATCTTACGCCTGACCTTGCTGGGCCAGGTGTCCGGTCAAACTGCCATGGCCCATATTGCCTGGTACGGGCGGCTGCATGGGGAGACGCTAAGGGAACCCCTGGGTTTCGCGCGCGACCAGGCGCCGCGCCGCGCCACCCGGTCCTAGACCTTGGCGGGAGCGCCCTTGACGCAATTGCGACAGGCGGTGTTGGATTGGGTGGCGAGGTTGGCGTCGGATCAGGCGCGGAGCGCGGCGGTGGACGGCAAGTGGGCGAAACAATCCACCGACGTGTCGGGGAACCCGCTGGCGTTGGTGAACGTGTTGGCGCACGACCTGAAATTGCGCCTGGCGCAGTGGCCGCAGGCGGAACGCCGCTACAGATTTTTGACCAATCCGGCCGGCGGTGTTGCGGGGTCAACTGGGCCCATTATTTGAGCGTTACCCGGGGCTGCAACTCTTGACGATGGACGACGCCCGGTATGTATGCGGAACGCGACCGCTGTGGGGCTATCGTGGCCCTGGGGAAGGATTACAGGATTATCTGGTGCGGATCAAAGGGAACCGGCCCGCGGTTCAGGACGCCCGGACCACCGGGTTTCCCACCGCTGACTTGGGGCCGGCCCATCCGCCTTTGGCGGACAACCCGCGGAAAAAAGCCGGCCACGTTGTGCCGCGGTGGCTCTGGGCCAATGCGATTTTGGACCAATCACGAACTGGCCGACTACCTCCAGGAGGAATTGGGCGTGATTGGTCAAAAATCCGCATGGAGCGCGCCAGGCGGTCCGCCTTCGGCGGATGGCGAAAACCGACCTGAACCTGGCCACCGGCGAGTTGGCGCAAGAGCGTTGGTATCTGCTGACCCGCCTCCCGCCCGGACGGTGTGGCGGCCCGGCGGACCGGCTCGGCTTGTTTCGCGGTCATTGGAGCATTGAAAACAGCCGGCATCACGTCAAAGACCGCAGTTGGGACGAAGACCGCCATACCCGGCGTCGTCCCGGACTGGGTGAAGTCTTCGCCATACTGGTGAATGTCAGTCTGAACGTCCTGCGCCAGGAAGGATGGTTTCCAGAGCCAATGTCCCTGCCGCTGCGGGCCAGGACCGGCGCTTTCCGTCCCAACCAGACTATCGCCCGCCTTTGTGGCAAACCGTCCTGACTTTGCAATCGTCCTGTTGCGCTGACAACGAAGTGTTGCCAAATCCGCCCCTGGCGGGCTGGCAAGTCCGCCCCTGGCGGAAAATCCTGCCTTCCAAACCACAACCCATAAGGAGCCAACCCACCGAAACACCGTAACGTCAAACCAACCGACCGCCCGCTCATGGTGAGCCTGTCGAACATCATCTCGATCCAGACCGGATTCCACCCCGCGACGATGGCTTGGGCCAAAATGGCTGCGCGTGCGGGCAATGCAATGCGCTAGAATAGCGAGCGTAGGAAACCCGGCGGCCCCGCCGCATCCCACGCAAAACCCCATCCTTATCAAAGGAATGATCTGGCAACAGGAGGATTTACCATGGCGTTCGTTCGCATCTACACCGGAGACGACGGCCAAACCCACTTCGAAGACCTGGACCTGCCCGGCGAGCGCGCCGTTCACAGCGGGATGCAGGTTACCCCCGGCGTCAACTTCCGCCGCTTTGAGCCGGGCTACTTCTCCGATTGGCACACCGCCCCGCGCCGCCAGTACGTCATCACCCTGGCCGGCGAAATGGAAGTCGGCATCGGCGACGGCACCAAGCGCCGCTTCGGAGCCGGCGACGTCCTGCTGGCGGACGACCTCACCGGCCAGGGCCACACCACCGCCGTGGTCGGCGACCAGCCCCGCGTCTCCGTAACCATCCCGCTTACCCTCTGGTCCCCCTGGCTGCCCGCCGAAGAGTAGGGGCGGCCGGCCGGTCACCCCTGTGCCACTAAACCCTGCCTGAGTTGTGTTGACATTCGAAAAATCACCCCGCCGTTCCTGCGCAAGCAGGAACCCAGGAAATCACTGCCACCGGAACGTTGGCCCTATTTTGTACTCACTGGATTCCCGCTTTGTCGGTAATGACGGGGAAATGTCAACACAGCCTCATTACCCCGGCGCGTTGGCGCGGATAATCTCCCTGGCCGACGCCAAGGCGTTTGGCCCGGATATCCGGGGAGCGATAATCGGCAGCGTGATGCCCGCCTCCCGGTATTCGGCCAACCGCTCCTTCCTCGCTCCCGGATCAGCCGGCAGCGACATCCGGTCGATCAGCCCTTCCGGCACCAGTCCCTCGGCCTCAGCGAAGTTCCCCTGCCGCCAGACGCGGCGCACCATCTCCACCTCGTCGGCAAAGCCCGCCTCCGCCATCAGCCGCCGATACCTCGGGAACCGCCCGGCGTAGGTCGCGGCTACCCGTCGCATCCCGCCGTCGTCGGCCCCCGGCGCGGCGGCGCCCACCAGCGTCGCCACTTCAACGTCGCCGGCGCTGACCCCGGCCCGCTCCGCTCCGATAGCCACGTGCTGCGCCGCCGTCCGGGCGTGTTCCGGCGTACACCAGGTCAGCAGGATGCCCTGGCTGATCTCCCCGGCAATCTCCAGCATCTTCGGAAATACCGCCGCCAGATAGATGGGCATTTCGGGCCGGAAGACGGGAAAGTGCAGGTCAAAAGTGTCAATGTTGATCGCCTCCCCCCGATAGTTTTCCAACGCCCCGTCCCGGAGCAGCCGGCGCACAATTTCCACTGTATCCCGCACTCGAGGAATCGCCCCGGAAAACTCCAGCCCATGCTCCGGCTCCACCTGCACCTTGTGGCTGCTGCCCAGCCCCAGGATGAACCGGCCGCCTGAATAGTAGTCCACGCACGCCGCCGCCATGGCGATGGTCGGCGCGCTCCGCACGAAAACGCTGCTGATGCTGGTGCCCAGCTTGATCCGCGTCGTCGCCAACGCGCCCGCGGTCAATATGGAAAACTGGTCGCCTCCGTGCCCCTCGGCGACCCACGCCGATTCGTAGCCCAATTCCTCAGCCAGCCGCACGCACTCCACGACTTCCAACGGCGACATTCCGCCGCCGGCGAACGCCACGCCAATCCTGTCCATCGCACTCTCCTCATAATGCTGCGCTCACGAGCCGCCGCTCCCCGGTCTCCCACGTGATCAATACCTCGCGCATCGGGTTGAGCCACCGCGGGGTCAACCCGCCGGCGTCGCGCTCGAACAGATTGGCTAGGCTGGACGCCACGCGCTGCCGTACCGCGTCGTCTTCGGATTCCAACACGCGCATCGCCAGGTTAATCGCATCCTCGTCGGACAGGCCGCCGGCCGCCTCGGGCAGCCACCAGGGATGATCAGGCAGCGGACGGATGTGGGGCAATATTCCCATCTCCCAGAGCACGGCCGCCAGTTCGGGCAGGGCCGGCCATTTGGGTGGCTCCGCTCCCAGCAGTGCCCGGCGCGGGAACTGGTCCACGTCGCCCGGCGCCGGGTTCCATACCGTGATCATCACCCGCCGCGCCGCCGCGTTATGCAACTTGGTGATGAAGGGCACGATGTCCCGCACGAAGTACGTGACGTCGGCCAGGTGGACTACGTCGCCCGTTTCGTCGGAATCCATCCACCAGTCGGCGACGACCCGCGCGTTGGCAATGCCGGCCTCGTCCCGCGAGGCGATGAACTGCTCCCGCATCCCGGACGACGGCTCAACGCCCACCACCTGGGCAACCCGGCTCGCCATCGCCAGCGACACCCGGCCGGCGCCGGCGCCCACGTCAACCAGGCGGTCGGTTTCCCGCAGATAGCCGGCCAGAACCGACAGATTGCCGCCCAGGGGCCGGCGTGGGTCCATGCGGAACTCCGGCGCCTCGCCGGCCCAGCGGTCGCCGGGCCGGTTGTGGTTCGGCAAACGACTGGCTTGCAACGCCGCGTCGTAGGCAGCGGCGTATCGTTCCGCGGCAGTGGTCATGGCGTCAGTATCACCTTGCCCCGGGTGCCCCGCGAGGCCAGGTGCAGGTGCGCGCTGCCGGCTTCCGACATGGGCAGCACCCGGTCCACGATGAGCTTGAGCCGCCCATCCACTATCATCGGCATCAGGTCGTTCATCGCTCCCTGGTGATCCAGCGACCCGATGGGAGAACGGCCCATGCTGAACCCGATGACCGTCCGGTTCAGCGTGGTAATGTCGGCGGCGGCCAGGTTGGCCGGCTGCCCGCTGGCGTTCCCGTAGCTCACCAGCCGCCCGTAGGACGCCACACAACGCACCGACTTCTCCAGCACCGGCCCGCCCACGCATTCCAATACCAGCGCCGCGCCGCGCCCCTCGGTGAGCTCCTTCACCTCGTCCTCAAAGTCGGCCTCGGTGTAGTTGATGGCAACGTCCGCGCCCAGCGAGCGGCACAGTTCCAGCTTATCCTCGGTGGACGCGGTTACCACCACGCGGGCGCCCCACTCCTTCGCCAGCTGAATAGCGACAGTACCTACGCCCGACGCTCCGGCCTGGATCAGCACGGTGTCGCCCGCCTGCATCGCGCCCCGCGTCTTCAGCAGGTGGTAGGAGGTGAGGAAGGTGATGGGCATACCGCCAGCCTGCACCGGGTCCATCCCGTCGGGATACGGGAACACAAAATTGTGGTTCACCGCCACGTACTCGGCCTGTCCCTGCGGCCCCATGGCCATCACCTTCTGCCCCACGGCCAGCCGGCCGTGGGTAACGTCGGAACCCAGCGCGGTGATGGTGCCGGCCGCCTCCAACCCCAGCGTGGCCGGCAAATCCGGCCCGGGATAGTTCCCCTGCCGCCGCATCAGGTCGGCGTAGTTCACCCCGGCGGCGTCCACCTGGATCAGGACCTGGTGCGGGCTGGGCGTCGGGTCCGGCGTGTCCTTCCATTCCAGAACCTCAACGCTGCCGTACTCTTCAATTCGCAGGGCTTTCATTTCGCGGCTTCTCCATTAGGAATTGGGTTGGTTGGTGGCGAGCCAGGCAAAGCTGTCTTCGGAAAGTTGCATCCCCTGCGGAATCTGCTCGTTGAACAGTCTGAGCAGAACCCCGGTGTAGTAAAGTTCCTGGCGAAATTCGCGCTCCGTCAAGTTTGGCTTGTGCTGAAAGTTGTGCAACCGCGCCAATCTACCCCAACGTTGCGCCACTATGTCCGGGAAATAGTTTCTGGCGTACCGCCGCAAATCCGAAGATACGCCGGTTGCTTCCTCACCATCCAGCAGAGCCAGAGCCGACAGCATATCAATGGCGGCGTCCCAAATCAGCGAAGCCACTTTCGCCACATCGCCGATAGTATCATCGTAACCCAAAGCGACTGCATCCAGGAACTTGTCCCGCGCTTCCTCCAGTCTGGAACCCGCGAACCGGCAATAATCGACGGCGGTTGGGTCAGGCATTTTCCCGCTCCAACTGCCTGATGGTGTATTCGGCAGCGAGATAACAGTCTTCCCACTGCTCTTTGTTGAAGTTCCCCTTGTCCTGGAAATCCTTCACGAACATCGTCAGACCCCAGTACGCGGCTTCAATGCCGTCGTCATTCTTGCTTTGCGCCAGTTTCCGGGCGGCAACCCAGAGGTCCGGGTCATGGTCAGACATAACCTCCCGGATACGTTGCTGCAACGCCTCCAGCAGCAGCCGGGGCGCGATTTTCGGGTTCTGCTCTTTGGCCAGAACGGCCTTTTCCAGCAGGATTGCGGTGGGAGTCAGCGCAATCGTATTTTTCTGCATAGCCATGAATGTCACCACCTTTTGCAAATTTTACACGACCGGCCCGCGCAAATTAGCGGCCTGCAACACCTCGGGGTTGATTACCCGCACCGGTTCCCCGGCGGCGAATGCCCGAATATTCTCCACCACCCCGGCGTAAAAGGCCCGGTAGCCGTCGTCGGTAACGTAGCCCACGTGCGGCGTAATCAGCGTGTTGTCCAGGGTCAGGAACGGGTGTCCGGCCGGCAGCGGTTCCACGTCGAAGGTGTCCAGCGCCGCCCCGCCGATGGCCCGGCGTTGCAAAGCGTCCACCAGCGCCATCTCGTCAACAATCGGCCCCCGCGAGATGTTGACCAGTATCGCCGTCGGTTTCATAAGGCCAATCTCATGCGCTCCCACCAGCCCAACCGTCCGCTCGCTCAGCCGCACGTGAACCGAAACCACGTCGCCCTCGGCAAACAGCGTGTCCTTGTCCACCAGAGTAGCGTTGCATTCGGCGGCCCGTTCCGCCGTCAGGTTCTGGCTCCAGGCGATTACCCGCATATCGAAGGCGTTGCCCACCCGCGCCACCAGCGAGCCGATGTGTCCCAGGCCCAGCAGGGCCAGCGTCTTGCCTTGCAGGCTGGCGCCGACGTGGATGCCCCACTTGCCCTGTTCCCGCGTGGCCCGGTCTTCCTGGGGTATCTGGCGCAGCATTCCCAGGATGAGGCCCCAGGTCAGTTCCGTCGGCCCCTCGCCGGCCCCCGGCGTCCCGCAGACGGTGATGCCCAGGTCGGTGGCCGCGTCAACGTCAAAGGATGCGTTCCGCGCCCCGGTGGTTATCAGACACCGCAACGCCGGCAGCCGTTCCAGCAGGGAGCGCGGAAACGCCGTCCGCTCCCGCATCCCCATCACGATGTCGAAGTCGGCCAGCCGCCCGGCCAGCGCGTCCTCATCGGCCAGGTGGTCGCTGAAGAACGTTACGTCAATACCCGCCGGCAGACTGGCCCAGTCGGCCATCCCCTCGGCCACGCTCTGGTAATCATCAAGAACGGCAACTTTCATGGCAATTCTCACCTCCGGATTGACGCGCTGGTCGCAGCTTGGGATTAGTTGCCCCGCAGCCGCCGGAGCTGCTCTTGCAGTTCCCGAACCTGCGCTTCGGCAATAGCGGCGCGGGTTTCGGCGTCGGCGATGCCAAGGCGGAGGTCGTCGTAGGTCACGATGTGCTGGCCGGTGGCCGGGTCGTACCATCCCAAAACGCCATGTTCCCAGCGCAGGTACAGGTTCAGAACCTCGCTGTAGCCCTGCAAAATCCCGTCGGCCAACTGGATGATCTCAATGGGTTCATACCTGCCGTCCACCAGGCGGTCGCCGGCCAGCCGGGTCCGGTGATACCGTCCGGTCTCGTCAAACCGCCAGTATTCCACGATTTCCAGGTCGGCGTAGGCTCTCCGCTTGGCCGTAATGTCCTCGCGCCCGGTGCTTGGCGAGGCGATTTCCAGCACGAAGTCCGGCGGCTTGCCCTGCTCCGAGATGACGTAGGCGTTGCTCCGCTCGAAAGCGGCCAGGTCCACGTCAAAGGCGATGAGCAGGTCGGGATACCGCAGCCCGGTCATGTCCTGGGTTGGCGCCGGGCTGATGTAACGCTCGCCGGTGACCAGGGTGGTTGCCGGGTTGCCCAGGTGCTGCAACAGGTGGTGGGCGTTGCCGTTGGCGGTCAAGTGTTTGAAGCTGGTCATGTCTTCCGGCTTGCGCTCCGGTGGGTAGGGAAACTGGAAATGGCTGGGGGATTGCGACCCAGCGGCGACGGTGTTGGCGGTAGTCATGCTGAACCTCTGCGGGCGTAGCGTGGGGGCCTGCGCCCGGCGCCCGGCCGGAAGCGACGTTACCCGGCATTATAACGCGAAACAACCCGCTGTCATTGCGACCCCGTACTTGATACGGGGGCGGCAATCTCGTTGGCGTAGCAGCAGTTTTAGCCGCTCGGACACCCTGCCGCGAAACTGAACCATCCAAAACGGAATGCAGCCGGCCAGTTTTTAATTTGACAAGAATTTTCAAAATTTTATAATTGCCGCGATTTTCGTTTGTCAGCGAGGTGATAAAACATGAAGTCGCCCTCGCCTCCGCAGCCAGTCGCCATCACTGCTCATCTCCGCTTCTGGACTGCCGTCGCCCTGGCGGTAGTCATGGCCCTGGCTCTGTCGGTGTGGCTCTCCGGCGGAACCCCGGCCGAGAGTAGCCACTCGCCCGCCGCCGCGCCGCAACTGGTGGAACTGACCGCTCCCCTGCCGCTGGCTTCGCTATCCCAAGACGACTCCAACAAGGCATTCAGTGAAGATGAGGCGGGCTTTTCTGCCTACCACCGAGTTGACGGCCAAGGTGATACCGAACCGCGGCTAGACATACCCAAAATTACCGGAACACTCTTGAGCAAGCCCGGCGAGAATAACCAAGCTCGCTCCGCTCCGGGCGAAGAGGTGGATATAGGCGCCAACTTCGCCATCATCGATCTTCCGATGCACGCCGCCGTACTGGGCTCCGGCGGTGCGTTGCCGTCCAGGAATGTGACCGTCTATTATGATGATCGCGGCTGGATTGTGGCCTATCTGGCAAAGGACACACCCGCGGCGGCCATCTGGCGATACGACGGAGACGCCACAAAGTTCGACCGCAACCTCCTAGTGCTGGCAATCAACGAAGTGCTGATTGCCGCGGAACTCTCGACAGTGTCCACTCCCCAGGGCTACTACGACTGGCAAAACAAAGATTGCAACGCTTTCATCCTGTTTAGCAACCAATCCGACGAGGGCGAGTCCGATCCCGTCAACTTCGTCATCCCACCCAAGATTGGCGAAATCCATGCGTCTGCGGCAGTGCTGATTACCAGCAGATATGATACTGATGGCGCGCCCGTCAGCGCCAGCGTCAACGTGGACGGAGAACAGATAGCCTCAGCCAATGCAACTGCCCTCCTGGACGTCAAACCCTTCAGCCTTAAACGAACGGAGGCGGAGGACGGCGGTTACGAAACCAGCCTTCACAAGATGTTGGTCTCTGTCGATAAGGGAGACACCGCCACCGGCGTCGTGATGCTCCTGTACAAAAAGCCGGCGTCATAGCCCAGGTGACGCCTCCGCCCCAAGCCAGGCCCAGCGGTGCATTCGTCCTCGACCCGCGTTGCCCTGTCTCTGCTGGCGTTCATCGCCGCCGTCGCCGTCCTGACCCTGATCGGCATCGCGCCCCACGCCGCCGGCGGCGCCAACCTCCCGCCGCCCCTGTCGCCAGCCGTCGCCCCGCCGCAGCAAGACTGCACCGGCACGGACGACGTCAGAATCGAAATGTATCCCAATTGGGCATTGGTCGACCGGGGAAACCCCGATTACTCGCTCAACGACCCGCCGAACTATAAGGCCGGCGCCGACATCCGCATCTACTACGATGCCTATAACGACAGCTGTGGGGATCTCACCATCACAGTGGAATTAGTCGGTTCCAAGAGTGGCGCAAAAATCCACAACGCTGATACTGGCACCGATCCTTGCACGGAAGGCTGCAAACTCGCATCAAAGGAAAAACACACTGGCAACGCCAAGTGGGACTTGAGCAAGCATCCTAACGAGACTGGCGAGAAGGTGGTTGCTACGGTCAAGGTAGACGCTCCTGACGATTTCACTGACATCGACCCAGACAACGACAGCGTGACCTCAGTGAAATCAATCAACATAGTCAACGACCCGCCGGTAGTCGTGCCGACACCCACACCGACACCTACCCCAACGCCAGAACCGACGCCTACCTCCACACCCACGCTTACGCCTACGCCAACACCCACGCCAGTCCCACCTACGCCCACACCCACCCCGACTCATACGCCTACCCCGACGCCAACAGCCACGCCGACGCCTACCCCGACTCATACTCCCACGCCCACACCGACTCCTACGGCCACGCCTACGCCTACTCCAACGCCGACTGCCACACCGACGCCAACCCCGACCCCCACGCCGACTCCAACTCCCACGCCTACCCTTACACCAACCCCGACGCCTACGCCAACCCCCACGCCTCCGAGCGTAACAGTATCTTTCGCCTCCTCCACATACCGGATTACAGAAGGCGAATCCGTAGCCGTAGCGGTCACGCTCAGCGCCGACCCGCAGCGTACCGTCACCATTCCGATTGTGCCCGACGCTGCCCTGCCCGACGACTATTCCCTCTCCGCAAACAGCGTCGCCTTCAACGACGGCGACGTCGGCGACCAGCTCAGCAAGACCGTCACCCTGACCGTGGCGGACAATGAAATTGACGAGTCGCGTCCCAGCGTCAACCTGGGGTTCGGCGCGCTGCCGGCCGGCGTTACTGCCATCGCTCCGTACCGGACCCGCATCTCTGTTGACGACGACGACCCCACGCCGGAGCTGTCCGTCAACTCGCCCACCGTGGAAGAGGGAGACGAGGGTACAACGACGCTGCAATTCGTCCTCACGCTCAGCGCGGCCAGCGCCCGCAGCCCAAGCGTGGAGTACCGAATCGAAACCAAAGACGGCACGGCGACTTACGGCGATGATTACTCCCTGGCTGACCTTACAGATAAGATAACTTTCGGCTCCGGGGAAACCGAAAAGACCATTGACGTAACGGTGCATGGCGATGCCCGGCACGAAAATGACGAGACGGTGCCGGCGAGGATTTCCCACTTCCAGAACGTCGTGCCCGGGGATGACATGAACCCGGTGGCAGGATGGTTCACCGTAACCGGCACGATTGTTAACGACGATCCTGCCCCTACGCCAACACCGACGCCTACGCTAACTCCCACGGCCACGCCGACGCCTACACCTACCCCTACGCCTACTCCCACGGCCACGCCGACGCCGACGCTTACCCCTACGCCTACCCCCACGGCCACGCCGACGCCTACCCCCACGGCCACGCCGACGCCGACCCTTACGCCAACCCCCACGGCCACGCCGACGCCGACCCCGACGCCAACCCCCACGGCCACACCCACGCCGACCCCGACGCCAACCCCCACGGCCACACCCACGCCGACCCCGACGCCAACCCCCACGGCCACACCCACGCCGACCCTTACGCCAACTCCCACGGCTACGCCGACGCCGACCCCTACGCCAACTCCCACGGCCACGCCGACGCCTACTCCCACGTTCACACCCACGCCTACGCCTACTCCCACGTTCGCGCCTACGCCTACGCCTACGCCAACCCCCACCGCCACGCCGACGCCGACCCCTACGCCAACTCCCACGGCCACGCCGACGCCCACACTTACGCCTACGCCAACACCTACCCCCACACCGCTACCGCCCCCGGAAGTGGCGTTGAGCATCTCGGAGACAACCCCGAATGTTGGAATAGTCGGGGAGCCGTTCACCATCACGGCAAAGGTTGAAGTTAGCAGCGTAGCCGAGGCCGATGTGAAGTTATCGCTCTACGCTGGTCCCAACCATGATCGGCTGGTTGCCACTGACACGGTAAAGGTTGAGGCGCAAGCCACGGTTGAGGCGGCGCTGGTCTGGGACACCAGCAATGAATCACCAGACACTCAAGATTTGCTGTTGACTGCCACAACGCTCAACCCTGGCGAGAACAGCGAGGAGTCGGTCTATCATCATGTAAGTCTTGCGGGTTCCGACGACGACGTGTACGTGTTGATCGGCACGAGCGAAGCGACTAAGGGCCGGATTGTAGGCAGAGTAGCGCAACCCGAGCCGGTCATTGGAACCCCAGCCATATACCCAACGGCAACACCGACGCCGACGCCAACCCCTACCCTTACGCCGACGCCAGCGCCGCGCGTTGATGCTGAAATAATCTCTATCACCGGCAGCCCATCCGGCCAGGCGATGCAGGGGCAATGGGTGGAAATCCACGTTACGGTGCGGAACAACGGCAGCAAAGCGGTGAACGTGCCGGTCCAACTATCCTTTCCATCGGACGAGAAAAAGCCGGAGCGGAGGTCGCCTCGCGTCCCACCGGGGGAAACATCGGTGGCGTCTTTTACGTGGAAAACTCTCAACTATGAACCGGGGGTTCATGCCCTACGAGCGGCGATTCTCATGGACGACAATGTGACCACCGGTCATACGTCCGATGAATTGCAGTTCGTGATTATCCCTCCGGTAATCACCGCAACCATTCTGGACATATCAACAGATCAGGAAGCCTCAACGGTGGGGCAAACAGTCGCCATAACGGTCACAGTTCGCAACGACGGCCCCATCGCCGCCCACATCCCGGTAACCCTGCACTTTCCTTCTGCGGACAAGCAGCCCGAAACCCGCCGGCCCCGCGTGGCTTCGGGAGCAACCGCAACCGTCACGTTCACCTGGCGCACCGGCAACTACCTTCCCGGCGTACACGATTTCAGGGTCGAAGTCCCTTCGACATCTTCGCCATCCGACCAACGGCTCACCGTGGCGCTACTCCCGGTCCCGATCAACGTCTCCATTGTCGGCATCGGCGCCGACCCGGAGGGTAGCGCGATGCAGGGGCAGCCGGTGGAAATCTGGGTTGCGGTGCGCAACGACGGCGTAGTTGCCACTGCCGTTCCGGTGGAGCTGACGTTCCCCTCCGCCGAAAAACAGCCGGAACGCAAGTCGCCGTATGTCCAACCCGGCGAGACTGTGCGCGTCACGTTCACCTGGAAAACGACCAATTACGACGCCGGGGCGCACACATTGGTGGCCACGCTGCGGTCCGAAAACAACGCCACCACGGAGCATACCTCCGCGCAGTTGCAATTCATTCTCACCCCTCCGGTAATAACCGCAACCATTGTGGACATTTCGGCAGACCCGGAGGCCCCGACGGTGGGGCAGCCGGTCACCATAACGGTCACGGTACGCAACGACGGCCCCATCGCCGCCAACATCCCGGTCACCCTGAACTTTCCCGCCGCCGACAAGCAGCCGGAAACCCGCCGGCCCCGCGTGGCTTCGGGAGCAACGGCAACCGTCACGTTCACCTGGCGCACCGGCAACTACCTTCCCGGCGCGCACGATTTCAGAGTCGAAGTCCCTTCGACATCTTCGCCATCCGACCAACGGCTCACGGTGGAACTGCTACCGGCCCCGGTCAACGTCTCCATTGTCGGCATCGGCGCCGACCCGGAGGGTAGCGCGATGCAGGGGCAGTCGGTGGAGATCTGGGTTGCGGTACGCAACGACGGCGCCGCGGCCACCAACGTTCCCGTGGAGCTGACGTTCCCCTCCGCCGAAAAACAGCCGGAACGCAAGTCGCCGTATGTCCAACCCGGCGAGACCGTGCGGGTCACGTTCACTTGGAAAACGGCCAATTACGAAGCCGGCGCGCATACCCTGGTGGCTACGCTGCGGTCCGAAAACAACGCCACCACGGAGCATACCTCCGCGCAGTTGCAATTCATTCTCACTCCTCCGGCAATCACTGCAACCATTGTGGACATCTCGGCAGACCCGGAGGCCCCGACGGTGGGGCAGCCGGTCACCATAACGGTCACGGTACGCAACGACAGCCCCATCGCCGCCAACATCCCGGTAACCCTGCGCTTCCCCGCCGCCGACAAGCAGCCGGAAATCCGCCGGCCCCGCGTAGAACCCGGAGCAACGGCCAACGTCGCGTTCACCTGGCGCACCGGCAACTACCAACCCGGCGTACACGATTTCAGAGTCGAAGTCCCTTCGACATCTACACCATCCGACCAACGGCTCACGGTGGAACTGCTACCGGCTCCGGTCAACGTCTCTATCGTCGGCATCGGCGCCGACCCTGCCGGAAGCGCCACCCTGGGCGAGCCGGTGGAGATTTCCGTTACGGTGCGCAACGACGGCCCCACCGCGACGCACGCCCCAATCCGGCTGATCTTTCCCTCGGAGAACAAAGCGCCGGAGCAAAAATCGTCGCGCATCCTGCCCGGCCAAACTGCGGCCGTCTCATTTACGTGGAAGACCCGCAACTACGAACCCGGCGTTTATGTCCTGCGCGCGGAGCTTCTCCTGGAGGACAACGCTACCCTTGGCAACACCTCCGCCGAACTGCAATTCCTTCTCGATCTTCCGGTAACCACCGCAACGATCCTGGACATCTCAACGGCCCCCGAAGCTCCGGTAGTGGGGCAACCGGTCTCTATAACGGTCTCGGTACGCAACGACGGCCCCATCGCCGCCAACATCCCGGTAACCCTGCATTTCCCCTCCTCCGCCGGCAAGCAGCCCGAAACCCGCCGGCCCCGCGCAGAACCCGGAGCAACCGCAACCGTCACGTTCACCTGGCGCACCGGCAACTACCAACCCGGCGTACACGATTTCAGAGTCGAAGTCCCTTCGACATCTTCGCCATCCGACCAACGGTTCACGGTGGAACTGCTACCGGCCCCGGTCAAAGTCTCCATTGTCGGCATCGGCGCCGACCCCGCGGGGAGCGCCACCCAGGGCGAGTGGGTGGAGATTTGGGTCGAGGTACGCAACGATGGCGCTGTCGCCACCCGCGTTCCGGTGCGACTCATTTTCCCTTCCGACGATAAAATGCCCGAACACCGGTCTCCCCACATCCCTCCCGCTGAGACCGTGCGCGTAACCTTCACCTGGAAAACGGCCAACTACGATGTCGGACATCACACATTGGTGGCTGCGCTTCTGTCCGAAGACAACGTATCCACGGGGAATACCTCTGCGCAGTTGCAGTTTCGGATTACCGCCCCCGCGATAGTATCCCGCGCTGGCGCTGGCGCCGTTGGTGGCGGAGCCGGAGCCGGCGCTGTTTCCGGCGCCGCTCCTGCCCAACAATTGCCGGTCCCTCCCCAGGCAATTGTATCCCGCGTCGTAGCAATAGAAACGCATCCCCAATCCCCGGTCGTGGGCGAACCGGTGACGATAACCATTGCAGTAAGCAACGACGGGCCGACCGCTGCCGGCGTCCCCGTAACCCTGTACTTTCCATCCGCCGACAAGCAGCCTGAGACACGCCGACCGAGAGTGGCTCCCGGAGCAACCGGGACCGCCACCTTCACCTGGCGGACCAGCCGTTATGCGCCGGGTGCGCACCACTTCCGCGTTGAGGTCGGCGTCGGAGCATCGACCGTGCGGCGTTTCACCATCGAACTGCATCCACCCACCGTTGATTTCGCCGTGGCGGAGATCTATCCTCCGTCTGTCGCGCATCCCGTTGTCAAGGGCGATTGGGTGGAAGTTGCCGCATTCGTCCGCAATCTGGGCTCCCATGGCGGCCGGGCCACTATTCACCTTTACAACGACACGGAGCATAAGGCGATGTACAGCAAAAACCTGAGCCTGGCGCCGGGCGAATCAAAAGTAGTCGAGTTCACCTGGAAGACCCTGCGTTACACCGAAGGCGAAAACGAGATATTCGTCCTGTCAAATGCAGCGTATGACGAAGATCCGGCCAACGACCGTTCGCCGTCGGCTATCGTCAACATACTCACTAATCGGGACATCACCGTTGGATTCGGGATCGGCGACCTCCCCGACACCACCGCCGACGCGACGTCCGTTCCGTCCATAAGAACCACCGCCGCATACCTGGACGAAATCCTCGTCCTCGGCGCCGACTCGCCGCCGGCGGGCCGAGTCACTCTCGCCCCGCCGACAGCGCAGATCGGGGCGCAACCACAACGGCATGACGACGCTGACCATCCAGCCGCGATACACCGGTTACGGCAGTCAGCCCAGACCTCAGCGACGGATTGCGTCCGCTTGCAGTCGCTGCTTGGGCAGCATCAACCTCGTGGAGTGTTGTGCCCGGACGCCCCGGCCCTGATCCGCTAATTGAGTTCGGTCACCACCGCGTCCCGCAGCGCTTCCACCAGGTGCCGCGCCCGCCGCTGCGTGCCGTGCTCCACCTGCTGCCGGCAGGATATTCCCATAACCACGACCTCGGCATCCGGTTTGGCATTGATGGCCGGGAACAGCGACAGCCCGCCGATCTGCATGGATATGTCGTAGTGTTCCTTCTCGAACCCGAAGGAGCCGGCCATCCCGCAGCACCCGGCGTTGATCAACTCCGCTGTGTACCCCGGCGGCATACCCAGCACGGACATTGCAGCGGCCGTTCCCACCATGGCCTTCTGGTGACAATGGCCGTGGAACAATACCTGCTTCTCCAGGTCGGAGAACTGCAAATCCAGCCGGCCGTCGGCCTTTGCGTTGGCGAGAAATTCATCAATCAGGAAAGCGTTTTCCGCTACGGCCCTGGCTCGGTCATCCGCCACGAATTCGGGGTACTCGTCGCGCAGCGTCAGCAGGCAACTCGGTTCGCAGCCCACGATGGGGATGCCCTGGCTGGCGTAGGCGTACAGCGCGTCGATGTTGGCGCGGGCCTGGTTGCGGGCCTGGTCCAGCAGCCCCTTGGAAATCATGGGCCGGCCGCAGCACCCGCCGTTGACCAGTTCAATGTGATACCCGCCCGCCTCCAGCACCTCCACGGCGGCGATGCCGATTTCGGGATAGTTGTAGTTCATAAAGGTGTCGTTGTACAGGGCCACCGTGCCGTATTTCGCTGCCCCATGGCCATTTTGACCGCGCCGGGCAAACCAGTCCGGCAGCGATAGCGATGCGAAGGCCGGTTGCCGCCGCTGCGGGCTCAACCCCAGAAATCTCGATGCCAAAGACCTGCCGATGCTGGAACCGGCCAGCCAGTTGGTCAGCGGAGCGTACCGGCTGCCCAGCTTGTTCAACCCGTTGATGTTGGCGAAAATCCGTGAACGCAACGGCACCCCGTGTTCCTTCTGGTAGTGGTCCAGGAACTCGTACTTTAGCTTGGCCATGTCCACGCCGGACTCGCACTCGGCCTTGCACGCCTTGCACTCCAGGCACAGGTCCAACGCCTGGTGCAGCCGGTGGTCGGTGATGTTGCTCTCTGCCCCCTCCGGCATCCGTCCCGACAGGGCGGCGCGCAGCAGATTGGCCCGGCCCCGGGTGGAATGTTCCTCGTCTCGGGTCGCCATGAAAGACGGGCACATCGTTCCGTCCAGCTTGCGGCAAGCGCCCATGCCGTTGCACATCTCCACCGCGCCGGCAAAGCCGAAATCTGCGGAGAAATCCAGCGTGGTATCCAGCGCTAGCGGCTGATACGCGATGCCGTAGCGCAGGTTCTCGGTCATAGGCGGCGTGTCGATTATCTTGCCGGGATTCATTATCCCCCGCGGATCCCAAGTCTGCTTGAGTTCCCGGAAGGCATTGTAGATCTGGTCGCCGAACATCTTGCGGGTCCAGACGCCGCGCACGATGCCGTCACCGTGCTCGCCGCTCATCGAACCGCCGAACTCCTTGATGAGGTCGGACACCGCCTCGCCGATGGACACCATCTTGTCGATGCCGTCCTGGTTCTTCAGGCTGACGAGAGGTCGGATGTGCAGGCAGCCCACCGAGGCGTGGCCGTAGTAGCCGGCGGTGGTGCCGTGTTCGGTGACGATTTCATCGAAGCGGCGCACAAATTCACCCATCACCGAGGGGTCAACGGCCGGGTCTTCCACGAAGGGTATCGGCTTGGCGTCGCCCCGCGTGCTCATCAGCAGTCCCAGGCCGCCCTTGCGCAAGTTCCACACGGCGGCCTGCCCGGCCCGGTCCAGGATGTTGACGCAGGCGTAGGCCAGGCCGATGTCGGCCTTCAGCCCGTCCATCTTGGCGGTCAACTCGGCTTCCGTCTCGCCGTAGAATTCGACCACGAGCATAGCCCCGGGATCGCCTTCAACAAACCCAGGAAGCCGCGCCGTTCCCAAAGCCTCCCGGGAGCGGTCAAGCACCATCTTGTCGATCAACTCTATGGAGGATGGCTCGTGACGCAGGACGCGGGTCGTGGCCTCGCTGGCGTCGTAGATGGAGCGGAAGTGCAGCACCGAGAGCGAGGTCATCGTGGGCCGGGGCACCAGGTTCACCTTGGCCTCGGTGACGACGCACAACGTACCCTCGGAACCCACTACCATCCGCGCCAGGTTCACCGGGCCGCCCCGTCCCATGTCGTCAAGGATGAACTCGTCCAGATTGTAGCCGCTGACCCGCCGCTGGATTTTCGCGTAGGTGCGGTCGATCTCGTCCTTCTGCTCCCGCGCGATGCGCAGCACGCCGCGATAAATCTCCCCTTCCAGTCCGCCGGCGCTGAGCCGCGCTTCCAACTCCTGCGGCGTCAGTTGACCAAAATGCGCCGTGGCGCCGTCGGACAGCACTACGTCCAACTCCTGGATGTGGTCCAGCGTCTTGCCGTAGATAACTGAATGCGCCCCGCAGGTGTTGTTGCCGATGCCACCGCCCACGCAGGCCCGGTTGGCGGTGGTGGGATCCGGGGCGTACTGCAAACCATGAGGCCCCATTTGCCGAGTGAGTTGATCCAGGATGATCCCCGGCTGCACCCGCGCCCATTGCTCTTCGGGGTTGACCTCCAGCACGTTGTTCAGGTACTTGCTGAAATCCAGTACGATGGCGTGGTTCACCGTCTGCCCGGCCAGGCTGGTGCCGCCGGAGCGAGGCAGCACGGGGATGCCTTCCCGCGCCGCGAAGTCCACCACCGCCTGCACGTCGGAGCTGCTGCGGGGTATCACCACGCCCACCGGCTCCATCTGGTAGATGCTGGCGTCGGTGCTGTAGAGCAGGCGGGAATGCGGGTCGAAACGCACCTCTCCTTCCACCCGACGCCGCAGCTCGTCGGCGATGTCCTGGCGCTCCCGCCCGCGAATCCTGCGCTCCATTACCGTCGCCATGGCAATTTCCTCCTCTATAACTATAACGGGCAATCGACGCCGGACAGGTTAACGCACTGACGCAACAGCGGCAACTTGGATGTTTGGTTGGCAGCGCCGGGGCCGGATGATAGACTCCCCCCACGCGACGTTTCCGCGCCGCAGGACGGCCCGTATTCCACTTGTCCCCACAGGAGATGATGAAATGATACGGTTAGGCGCAACAGGATCCATGGCTCACCTCGACCTCTGCCGCGCGCTGGAAACGGTGTTCCGCAGGAAGGGCGTGGAGTTCGATTGGGTGCTCTACTCCGGCTACGACGAGATGGTTGACGCCTTCGTGCGGGGCGAGATCAACCTGGCCTGGAACGGGCCGCTTTCCCACGTCAAGATGCGCCGCGCTCTGCCGGACGGCGCGCCAGTGCTGGCCGTCCGTGACGTTGATATCGACTTTACCACCCGGTTCATCACCCGCGCCGATTCTGGCATCGACACGGTGGAAGACCTGCCCGGCGCGCGGTTCGCCTTTGCCGCCCGCGATTCCGTGGAGGCTGGCCTGCTGCCGGTGTACTTCCTGAAGCAAATGGGCGTCAACCCGTCCCGCTCCCTCGCCGCCGCGGACTTCTACGACCAGCGCGAGGCCCGACATACTTCGGATCAAGTGGATGTGGCCCTGCAAGTTTTGAACGGCGCCTACGACGCCGGCGCAATCAGCGCCCGCGCCATGGCAACCCTGTCCGACCGCCACGGAATAGATAGCAGCCAGCTGCGCGTCTTCTGGACCAGCCCCGGCTACAGCCACTGCTGCTTTACGGCCCGGCCCGAAGTGGACGCCGCCGAAGCATCCCAAGTTACCGCCGCCCTGGTGTCTGTGGATGACAGCGACGAAATAGGCCGCGCCGTCCTCAAAGCCGAAGCCTGCGACCGCCTGCTGCCCGGCATACAGGACGGGTGGGAACTGGTCGAAGCGGCGGCGCTGGAGGAAGGGCTAATCTGGTAACCGCGTTGTCCCGCCGGAATCGCCGCGCTATGCTGACTACACAACAAACGCCAGATGGGATAGCGCTATGCAGACGCAAAAGCAATTGAAAACCGCCCGGGACTATCTGGACGCCGCCGACCGGGAGTTTGAGAACGCCGACGCGCTGGCGGCCACGGAACGATTACGGGAGGCGATGGCCCATACCCTGGCCTCAATCGCCATTGCGAAAGGTTGGCCTCATGACGAAGCTGGCCTGTACCCGGTTGTGAAAAAACTGGCCGAACGTGACGAACAAGAAGGGGATATACTGGTCGGCGAGTACTCAGCCGCATATCACTACCCGGACAAAGTTCACTACGGTCGCTTCGTTTGGGAAGATGGCGACAGCCACCGGATGCTCCGGGTGGTGCGCGAGTTTATCGCCAGAGCGCAGAAGTTGGCAGCGTAAGCCCAATGACTACTCCCACTCTACCAATACCCGAGCATGCGCGAATCGCCCTTGATTTGGGAATTATCCATTATAGTTGACAGAACACCAGACCAGAACATCCGCCCCGGGCATCTGACCTGAACACTTGACCCGGACCGTCCCGAACCCAAAATTCAAGTCCCATAATGACGGCAAGGAGGAACAAGCCCACGACCCAAGAAACGAAACGACATTGCCTTTCAGCCAGAGAAATCGCCGAGATTTACCGCGCCGCCAGATTTGCCATTGAACTAGGCTTGTACCTCTTTTATCTGCGCCGCGTGTGGAATTACGATGCCAGACAGGAGGACTTTCCTTATTGGGAACTGGTTTTTTGCACCGATACCGTCAGCAAAGGAGCAGGTCTATCAAGCATTGACACCGGTCACAACGACGCCGTCTCTCTCCCTGATGGTCATAACCCCGACCTCGACGCATTTTCGCGGATCAATATTCCCCAGGTGATGGCAGCTGATGCACACGTGATAGACCGCATCCTGATCGGAATAGCCCACCGATAGGGCAGAGTGCCATGGTGAAATCCGGTTAGGGTGCTTTGGCGTAACCATGTCAGGGGGTTCCCATGTCCGATAATCTACGCCGGGCCTCGTTCGGTAACTCACGCCGGAAGCCTACAGCCGCAGAGGTTGTAATCGGCGCAGTTCTGGACCACCAAGCCAACAAGCAAAACCGTCGCCAAGCCCTGCTCGCGGATCCCACTTTGCCGGTGGAATTGCAGGGCATCATCAAGCGGAGCGACTACCAGATCCGCGACTTAAACCACCACACCGAATGCTGGATCTGGAAACCCAACAGTAGGCTGGTAAAGGATCCCTACGCGGACCAACCAGACCAAGAGGAATGGATCCAAGAGGTCGTCTATCGCCGCTTTTCGGGTGAGGAATTGCCCAGGAACGGAAAGGTGATCGCCCGTTGCGGCAACTTCGACAACGGCGGTATTAGGGATAAGTTGTAGTCAGGCCAAGATGAAGAGGACTGCATCAACCCAGACCATCTTTCGGTTATCAACAAGCGTGATAGCGATACCGTGAAGAAAATCCGTTACCGCAAGAAGCAAGAGATTACGGAGGAACAGAGAGAGCATAGCCAGGCTGGGCCGACGACACGATTGGACGGAAAGAGAGCAAAGTCTGATTTTCCACGTTAACAGTTCGGACCTGCGGGAAGATGCCCAGGCTCCCATAAACCAAGCCCGTGCCAAAGCTGAACAAGGGGATTATCACGGTGCCATTGCGGATCTTGACTAGACTTTCCGCATTTCAGGCGGCGTAGGTGAGGGAATCCACAAGTCGGTGGTACAGAGCGATGGGGAGTTCCCGCGTCTCAGTGTCGGCGGCCGACGTTGAAAAACCCTCCGACACCAGCCACAGTTGGCGACGCACCGAGGCGATGGCATCCACGAAGGTGGGCGACGGTTTGTCGTACCAGGCCGCAGTACGCTGGGTGATGGGATGATGCTTTTGCAACGAGTGGGCGGCCAGGGTGGTCCAGGAGAAGAGGCCCAGCAGGACGGGGGTGGTGCGGGCGATGGCCAGGTCGGACCATTGGCGCTGGGTCTCCACTCCCAAGTGAGTGCGTACCTCCTGAAAAGTCACTTCCAGTTGCCAGCGCAGGACAAACCACTCCAGGATCTGGCTCGGGTCGGCCGCTGGATCGGTGCAGAGCAGAGCCTGGGGGTCGAAGGTGCCCTGGGGATCGCGGATCAGCACCCAGCGAATGAGGACCGGAGGCTTGCCCGAGTGGTACCAGACCGCGGTCTGAGAGGTGAGTTCCACGGTGCGAGTGGTGCCGTCATACCAGGCCACCGACACGCTGTCCCAGGTTATATCGGCTTGATCGAGCAGTGTTTTCAGCGCTGGTTCCCGTGGGCCTTTCAGGGCTGGCCGGCCATTCTGACCCGGCTGCCGCGGCGGCGCTGGCGCGTACAGGGCGGCATCCAGGCGCAGTCTGGCGATGAGGGTGACGGGTTCACGGAGCGACTGGCAGCAGCGCAGCAGGTCCAGTACGGCGTAGCCGTTGTCGCCCACCAGGACCAGCTTACGCTGGGGCAGCCAGCGGCGTCCGCCTCCGGCGGACATGACCATCTGCCGTGCCCAGTCGGTGATCTTCTTGTGCCGGCGTCCCTGCTGCTGGTGGTAGCGGGACGAGGGCGCCAGCACGGTGAGCGCCGGCAACGCCCAGTACCGACCGGCCCAGGGAATATGACCCAGCCACATCAGGGAGATCCAGCGTCCGCCTCAGGCGGACTGGCCTTGACCAGTTGGTGGCGACTGGAACGCACCGCGTCTCGGTAGATGCCCCGGGCGCTGATCTTGGCGCCGCGCCGTCGTTCCAGGGTTTCGTCGATGCCGAAGATCAAGGGGCCGTCGCCGCGGTCCAGATGCTGGAGCAGCAGCACCAGCAGGACGCGGGCCACCCCACGGGACGACCACACCGCCCGGTTGAGCACCTCGTGGTAGCGGGCGTAATTCCGGTCGTCGCTCAGTCCCATGACCCGCAACGCCGCAGCCACGGTGCGCTGCCCCGGGGTCAGGATGGTGCCCACCAGCAGTAGTTGGGCTTTCCGCCAGGTTGGGGTGGTGAACAAAGTTGCGAAGGGGAAGAGAAGGGCTACAATGGCATCGGGCAGGGTGAGCATGGTCGGGCCTTTCCGTCGAAAGTGGGGTCAGGCCAGCTTACCCTGCCCTTTTACTTTTTCTAAATTTTGCGGAAAGTCCAGCTTGACCAAATCATCAGGCAAGACCCCAATGATGCCGCTGCCCACCTGCTACGGGCCTTCGTCGAAACCGACCTAGGGGACCACAGAGATGCCGTAGAGGATTTCAAACAGACCATCACTCTTGCTCCCGACGATCCGTTTGACTATGCGACCCAGAATCCAAGTCCCTACCTAGCGTCACGTTTGCAGCTCCTCTGGGGCGTGGTCAAGATCGCAACTGGGGAATACGCCTCTGCCCTTGACCAATTTAATGCGGCCATTAGTATTACAACGACGGGTTCAGGGAGGCGCGCCGGTAGCGGCATGGTGGGCGGCCCGGCGCTTGGCATGGGATAGTCTGGCCCGTTCGTTACGTTGCTGGACATTCAGCAGCCATAGCAGCGACTCTTCCGGACCGAACCGTTCCTTTGGCATCAGCTCACGGACCACTCGGTACACCTGGGGTCTGGTGATCCGGGGCATCTTTTCCCCCTCAATCCTGTTGCAGGGTTAGCGGAAAAGCCCCGGCCAGCAGGCGCATGGTGATGTGATGTGATGTGATGTGATGATGCCAGCCCGCCCCGGCGCGGACTTCGCACTCGTCCCGCCCAACGTCGCTTTTCGCGGTCTCGAACTCGGTTGCGATGCGCCAGCGGGAGCCGCCCACGCAGGCCAGGGTTTCCAACGGCGTGTCCTCGGAAGCGTTGGAGAGGTAATAGCGGGGCTCGCTGCTGCCGTCCCGGTTCTGGCGATAGATCGCCCCGAGGACCTCGCCCCGAGGACCTCGCCCGGTTGGCGTCGGTGGGTTACCCGCACTTGTTGGGCGCTGTACCGGTAGGCGCGGGGGCCCTGGCTGCCCTGGGCGATTGTGATCTCCCGCCCGCCATCTTCAGGGATCGCGGCGGCCCGCTCCGCCATGGTCTGCCGTTGCCCGCCGCGCAACCTGGGCTTGCGGGGACGACCGTTGCCCTGGTACGGCGGATCGGTCCAAGTCGGTTCCAGCGGCCACACCGTCATGTCGGGCCGCGCGTCCCGAACGTAGCGCATCCCCATCCCCATTGCCATTGCCGCCAGGCCCTCCCGCAGCGGGGGCGACATCCCGCAGGCGCTATCTCCAGCCAGCCATTGGGCCGCCAGCTGTCCCCGAGCCTGAGCCCCCGCCAGCCTCTCCAACGCCAACTCCGTCTGGCTCCGGCGCTCCCGACAGTCCGCTGGCGCCCCCGCCGCCGCGCAACGCTCCGGACCCACGATCCCCAGTCCATTCCCTGGGCAGGTACAGCCGCCGGTCCACCCGCGCCCGACCCTTGGGCCCCACATGGGCCACAAACCTCCCCGCCGGGCAGTTGGCGATCTTCCCCAACGCCCCGCAGCACTGCCGAGACACCCCCACCGACTTCACGCCCGGCTTGGGAAAGTCGCTGCCGTCCAGGGCCCATACCCCCGCCGGGTCTCCCAACCGAGGACCCAGATACTCCTGCAAACGGCCCATCACCAGGTCATCATCCCATGGGAACTCCGTGAGAAATCGTTGCAGCGACCGTGGCGACGACGCCACCGCTTCGGACAGGTTTTCCGCGTTGCGCCGCTCCTCAGACTGCGCCAGCAGGCCCGGGAGACAGTCCCGGCTCAGCTCCCGCGGCTGTTTGCGCCCCAAGGCTGGCGCAAAATAGTCGTGAAAATCCCGAAAGGCTTCGTACACTCGCTCCAACGCCGCCGCATCCATCGCCCTGCCCCACCTCCTGAAGCCTTTCCTGATTTGGGCATCATCCTATCATCCCAACCGTCGTTGTAATACTAAACCAAGTCCAAGCTGGACTTTCCGCAAAATTTAGAAAAAGTAAAAGGGCAGGGTAAGCTGGCCTGACCCCACTTTCGACGGAAAGGCCCGACCATGCTCACCCTGCCCGATGCCATTGTAGCCCTTCTCTTCCCCTTCGCAACTTTGTTCACCACCCCAACCTGGCGGAAAGCCCAACTACTGCTGGTGGGCACCATCCTGACCCCGGGGCAGCGCACCGTGGCTGCGGCGTTGCGGGTCATGGGACTGAGCGACGACCGGAATTACGCCCGCTACCACGAGGTGCTCAACCGGGCGGTGTGGTCGTCCCGTGGGGTGGCCCGCGTCCTGCTGGTGCTGCTGCTCCAGCATCTGGACCGCGGCGACGGCCCCTTGATCTTCGGCATCGACGAAACCCTGGAACGACGGCGCGGCGCCAAGATCAGCGCCCGGGGCATCTACCGAGACGCGGTGCGTTCCAGTCGCCACCAACTGGTCAAGGCCAGTCCGCCTGAGGCGGACGCTGGATCTCCCTGATGTGGCTGGGTCATATTCCCTGGGCCGGTCGGTACTGGGCGTTGCCGGCGCTCACCGTGCTGGCGCCCTCGTCCCGCTACCACCAGCAGCAGGGACGCCGGCACAAGAAGATCACCGACTGGGCACGGCAGATGGTCATGTCCGCCGGAGGCGGACGCCGCTGGCTGCCCCAGCGTAAGCTGGTCCTGGTGGGCGACAACGGCTACGCCGTCCTGGACTTGCTCTACTTCTGCCAGTCCCTCCATGAACCCGTAACCCTCATCACCAGGCTGCGCCTGGATGCCGGTCTCTACGATCCCGCGCCACCCCGTCAACCGGGCCAAACCGGTCGCCCTCGGGTCAAGGGGGCACGTCAACCCACCCTCAAGCAACGCCTTGACGATCCCGAGCTGCTCTGGGACACCGCGTCGGTGTCCTGGTACGACGGCACCATGCGCACGCTGGAACTGGCTTCGCAGACCGCCCTCTGGTACCACCCCGGCAAACCGCCCGTACCCATCCGCTGGGCGCTGGTCCGAGACCCCAAAGGTGAACTGGACACTCAGGCCCTGCTCTGCACTGATGAGTCGGTCGCCCCAGTCCAGATCCTGGAGTGGTTTGTGCTGCGTTGGCAGCTGGAGGTCACTTACCAGGAAGTACGGGCTCACTTGGGCGTGGAAACTCAGCGCCAATGGTCGGATCGCGCCATTGCCCGCACCACGCCCGTCCTGATGGGTCTGTTTTCCTGGATCGCCCTGGCGGCACACTCGCTGCAACAAGAGAGCCCCATCACCCAGCGCACGGCGGCCTGGTACGCCAAACCCGCCCCCACTTTCGTGGATGCCATCGCCCTGGTGCGACGCCACCTGTGGCTGGCTTCAGAGGATTTTTCAATGTCGGTGTCCGACGACGACCGGGAAAAACCCGTTCCCGATCTGAATTCCCGGCTTATTGATTCCCTCGCCTACGCCGCTTGAACGTACAAAGTCCAGCCAAGGTGAAACCCGCATTGGTGTTGGGTAGAATTGGGGTCAAATCGGGCGGTCGATTGGGAGATCTGAGGGGGGTGTAGGGTATGCAGGAGATGGGCGGGTTGCTGGAGCAGTGGTCCGCCGCAGGCGGAGACGAGGCTGAGGTGCGGCGACGGATGTACCGAGCGCCGACGCCCCGGGAACGGGAGCGATGGCGCTCGGTGTGGCTGCTGGCCCAGGGATGGACGGCGGCGGCGGTGGGACGAGCTCTGGAGCGGGATGCCCACACCATCGGCCAATGGGTCAAGTCCTTTGCCGAGGGCGGACCCAAGGCGCTGGTTTTCGAGCAGAGTGGTGGTTCCCCCCGCGTTGGACGTGGAGCAACGCGGGGAGCTGAAGTCGGCGGTGCAGGAGATGCCTTCACAGGCGGGGATCGGACTGTCCAACTGGAACTGGAAAGCGGTGCGTCGGTTTGTGGAAGACCGCTTCGGGTTGGCGCTGAGCCGGAGTCCGCCGCAGGCGGATCTGAACTATCTTCACCGGCTGGGGTTGGTGCTGAAGCGCCCCAAGAAGCGGTTGCTTAAAGCGGACCCAGCGCGGCGGGAAGCCTTTGTGGGAGAGTATGCGGAGTTGTGGGCGACGGCGGCACGGACAGGAACCAAGATATTCTTCGCTGACGAGGCGCACTTTCAGGCCGATGCGGATCTGCGGGGCCAGTGGGCGCTGAAAGGCGAACCGGCCCCCGTATCGGGGTACGGGGCAGGCCCTGGTGGACTCCACCAGCCCGCGACGTGGGGAGAAGGTCAGCTACTACTCGGTCCGCCGCAGGCGGATGCCTGGAGACCGGAGAGGTGGTAGTGATGGAACTGGAGGGCAATCCGCCACAGGCGGACCACCTCTGCCGACTTCCTGCGGTCCGCCATTGGCGGACGGGCGCAACACGCCGCACCGCTCATCGTGATCTGGGACAATTCGCCAGCCCATCGGGGCGACGCGATCCGGGCTTATCTCACCACGCCCAACCTGAACCTGCGCCTGGTGAACTTGCCCAGCTACAGCCCAGACTTCAATGCTGATGAGGCCATCTGGGGCTGGGTACGTCAGGAAGCAACCGCCAACTTGTGCCTGGGCGCCCGTGCCGCAGTCCGGGAAAAGGTGGACGACTTTTTCACCGATCTGACCCAGCGACGCGAAGCAGTCAAACGCCGCTGCCGCACCGTGCTGCAAGCCAAAGCCGACGAACTAATAGGCAGCACCCAAGCCAACCCTCTCCGCCCCGCAAATGTAGATTTCACCTTGGCTTCGGTTTAGTGTTCAGTCAAGCTTGGTTTGGGAGGGATATAATCGATGGAGTTTGGTTCGGGCGTCGTCGGTACCGAAGCGCCAGTCGATGCGGGCTTGAGCTTCGTTACGCTCCATCTCGAGGGCTTGAACCGCTCTGCAAAGGGCCTCCTCGTCGGGGAGACGGCGGCCGAGGCAATTGCGGGAGAAAACGCTGAACTCGATCTCCGCCCTATTCAGCCAACTGCCATGCTGGGGCGTGTAGTGAAATTCCAGCCGCTTGGCGATGCGCCTTGCCTCCGGCGCCGGAAAGGTCTGATACAACGACGCCTTGCGGTGGGTGTTCAAGTTGTCCCGGACCACGCGAACCATCGGGACCTCTGGGCAGGCCTCGTCCACCAGCCACCGCATCTGGTGGGCGAAGTCCTCGGTGGCGCGCCGCTCCGTTACTGCCACGTGGCGCCAGCCGGCCAAAGGCTCGCAGGTCAAGAACCGGTTGCGGGCGCCCTGCCGGCGGTACTCGTAGTCCTCGCGCCGCGGTTTTCCCGGCTCTACTGGCAAGGGCGGCCGGGCGTCGGACAACAGCTGCGTGGCGGTCTCATCGAAGCAGACCACCGGCCTTTGGGGGGCATAGGGTTCGGCGTAAAGATCCAGGACATCCTCCATGTGGGCCACGAAGTCGGCGCTCACCTTCGGGATGCGCCACTGCTGCTTCTGCCACGGCTTGAGGACGTTTTTTCAAGTGCCGGCGCACCGCCTCGTGGGACAGTGACTCCACCACCCCCAACTCCACCATCCGGTCCGCCAGCAGACGCAGATTCCAGTGGTCGTGGCCCTCGGGGGCGGGGCTGCCGGCCAGGGCGATCAGATGGGCCTCGGCTCGGTCGTCCACCTTGCGGCGCCGACGGGCTTGGACGCGATCCTGCAGCGCCCCCTCCAACCCATCCTCGGCAAAGCGCCGCTTGATGCGGAACACCGTGCCCTGGGACACGTCCAGAGCCGGGCTTGCCTGGGGCGCCGACCAGCCCTCGTCAGTCTTGAGCAGGATGCGAGCCCGGGCCGCAACCCGGGCTGAACCCTTCCCAGCCCGAACCATACGCTCCAGTTGGTCGCGCTCCTCCGGAGTCAGCCGAACCGCAAATTTCTCCCTGGCTGGCCATGCCACCACCTCCCAGCATCTCGTATTACCGACAGATTACCACTATCAGTCAATTACCCAACTATCCCTCCCAAACCAAGCTTGACTGAACACTAGAACCGCCCCAGGTATTCGTCCATCGTCGGCCCCAATACCTGACGTTCCCGCAGGTCGTTCACCACCAGGGCCAGGTTGCTGAAATCCTCTTCCAGGAAGCCAACCAGGCCGTCGGTGGGCTGCGGACGCCGCACTGCGCTGTTCCGGCCGACTTCCCATCTGCGATAAACTCTTATCACGAAGAGCATACTGGCGGCTTCAGAGAGCACAGGATATTCAACCGGATTGCGTATCTCGCTAAGAACGGACTTGCCGCTGGGAAGTTCAACCTGTACGTGTTTGTCGCTGTCCGGTGTCGGCTAGAGGCGCACACTTTCATTCGATGCTTGGAAAATGGGCGCGACGTGGGCCGTTTTATTCTGCGCAACGTCAACGAGGTCAAGCCTCTCTGTCAGGGAATGGAGACGATTATTACCCACCCCGATTTGCAGTTCGTACTTGTGTGGTACACGTCCCGGAATCCCAAACACGGTCTCAATGATGGCTAGTTGAAAAGGCGTTTCCGACCGCCCCGTCCCGTTCCAAATCCAGTCCCCGGTCGGCCCATTGCTGCGCAGAAACCCAGAGAGGTCGTTGGGAACCGCCTGCAACAGCCTCACCACGTCAGTCAAGTTGGACTTGCCTGACCCGTTAGGCCCGATGAGGATATTCAAGGGCTGGAGCTCCAGCTCCGTGTCCTTGAACGAGAGGATGTTCTTCAGGTGCAGCGATTTGATCAGCATGGCAACCCTACCAGGCAGCCGGCATGAGGCAAACAATCCCTTTGCGTCTCTGCGACTTTGCGCTAAGTAGGGATCGGCCAACGGCGCTCACGAAGCGGTCACAGCCGACGCGGTTCCGCTATGTTACCATAGGCCCCGATGCAGACTGCTCCCGCACACCCCGGCCCCTTCCGCGCCATCGCGGGCAAGGTTCCACACTATCTGAACGCCATCAACGTGTCGGAATCGCTGTTCGCGATGCCTTTCGGCTATATTGGTATGGCGCTGGCGTCCCACTACTCCGGCGGCAGCGGCTGGCCCGGGTGGCACGCCTTCATCTGGATCACGCTGGCCTTCCTGGGCGTGCGCACGCTGGGAATGTCGGCCAACCGCATCATCAACGCCAAAGAGGACGCCCAAAACCCGCGCACCGCCGGCCGTCACATACCCGCCGGCATCCTGAAACCCCTGGAAGTGGGCGGCATGGCGACGGTGGGAGCGGCCATCTTTTTCGTCGCTGCCTGGCAGCTGAACCCGCTGGCCCTGATGCTGGCGCCGGTGGCGGCGGCCTACGTCGTGCTCTATTCCTTCGCCAAGTATTACACCTGGCTGTGCAGCCTGATGCTGGGGCTGGCCTTGTCCATCGCGCCGTCGGGAGCCTGGATCGGCGTGACCGGACAACTGATCTGGCAGCCCGTGCTGCTGACCTTCGCCGTGGCCATGTGGGCCGGCGGCTTCGAGACCATCTATGGCAGCCTGGACTACGATTTTGACCGGGCCAACCGCATCAACTCCATCGCCTCCCGGTTTGGCGTCCGCAACGCCATCCGCACCACGCGGGTCCTGCACAGCCTGGCCGCCGCCGCGCTGCTGGCCCTGGGCATCTGGATGGGCCTCAACGTCTTCTACTTCATGGGCTGGGCCGTGGCCGTGGCGCTGCTGGTGTACGAGAACAACCTGGTCAAAAACGGCGAGCCGGCCAAGGTGGGCAAAGCCTTCGGCTTCAACAAGTACATCTCCACGCAACTGCTCGCCTTCACCATACTGGCCGTGGCGTTGCCCTTCGAGGGCTTTCTGCCGTGGTAGGCGGTATCCAGATCAGACGCCACTTTGCTATTCGCATCGCCTACGTACAACTAATTTGGAACGTGCTACGTGCCACGACGATCCGTCCTTATGCTAAGGGCACTGTAAGCGTCGCTTTTGCTGCAAGTCTGCGTGCGATGTCATTCTTTCGAGAATTGCTGTCGGCCGCTGGAAACGGCATTGATACGTGCTCGGGGGTGGGATCAGCGTCGTGGAAGGGTTCTAATTCAACACTCCTATAATCTGCTCCCTTGACGGTCGCTACGGCGTCCGATTGGTGTCCTCGGAGACGGTGCCTGCGTTGTGACTCCTCCGGAGATACCAGACTACCGTGGGCCAGTGACAGGACATTTTTGTCTTTCTTTGTGGGTTTGAAGCCTTGCGATGTGATGCGCCCGTTTTTCACCCATTTCCGTACGATCTGCCTGTGTAGTGAGGTTTCGTCATCTATGCTGAGGCGTCGTGCGCCATTCGCTGTAGTGTGTGGCTGAGCCATTGCCAGTCAGTCTCCAGGTCCAAGTTCATTTCACGCTCGCCATGGGCATTGGTAGACAAATCACTCCAACCCCACGTCGCTTGATGGGTGGCTAGATTGATGTTGAGGTCGGCAGATATTTCTCCAATCGTCCATTCAGCTTGTACATCTCCGTCCTCGGTCGGGTAAAGATAAGGCATGGTGCTATCACTGAAAGAAATTTTAGATTGAAGGGCACCTCGCAACCACAATAGACCGTCTTCACTAAGGACTTCGCCGTCGCCATCGAGCCAGCCGGCTTTCAATCTTGCGAGGCCGTCAATTTGGCGGTCGATATCCAGCGGATGAAGCAGGCTTATCTCAGTGATTTCTTTGACAGCAGTTGGTTGTTCATAAGCGTTGTACTCAACCTCCCCTTGCACCGCCACTTCCAACGTGTGACCCTGATCGTGCGCAGTCCAAGCTTCCCTGACTTCTGCACGGTATTCTTCCGGCGTTTCGGCAGACACAACCGTTCCGTCCTCGAGTATAATTTCAAAGGTCCGAGCGCCGGTATTTACCGCGTGGACTCTTCCCGTGAATGAAGTGTGCTCCGCATACCGTTGGTTGGGAAAACGCGAACGAATATATTGGCGCCGTGCGCGACGGTCATAATTGACCTCACGGCCATTTGACCCCATCAGCACAGCCGATTCGCCATCTCGCAGATTAGCACCGAATCGACGCAGTTTGGTTTTCCAAGCTTGATTGCTGGATTCCAGCGCGTTTCGTATCCCGTTTTCACTCTGGAGATCGGAAAGTTCAGAAATTATGCTGTCCCAAGCGTCTTCCATATATGTTGGTTGGTCGACCGGCATGGACCGGTGGGGATGGGCAGGGAAACCAACCGTGATCACGGCACTACCCGGCTCGATGGATTCTATGATGGGGCTAACGTTTTCGGCGAAACCATTCGGAATACGTCTCCTTTCCGGATTACGCTCTAGGTAACTTTCTTTGGCAGCCTCCCGAACGGCTTCACCTAGAGCCGCCAGATCCCGCAAAAATTCCAACGGTATCTGCCCGTTCTCGAACCGGGCGCCAGTGAGGCGCAGCTGCAATTTGCGTGCTTGGTCAAGCATAGCGCCCCTCCTTCTGATGGGTTTGGAGAGTTTATCGTAAGGATCAAGTACCTGCAAGCATCGGCTAAAGCCTTAGTTGACGCCCCCACCCTCCCCCCATACAATTAACCCCGCAAATCCGAATACTCAATCGCCATGAAAGGGATTAGTAAGCGTCCAGCGAGGCCCAGAGAGCCGGGGTAGCTGCGAACCGGCGCCAGGCGCAGACGCCCAATGGACCCCGGAGCCGCTCGCTGAAAGGTATCATCCGAGTAGGCCGGGCCGCTTGGGCCGCGTTAACCGCCCGTAGAACACCGTATGCAGGGTGGCATTGCGGCCTTCCAGGCTCGTCCCGCAGGGGACGGGCTTTTTCTTTGGCCTGTTCTCGCCGCCCCCAGACACCAATGGACTGAAACATCGTGAGTACCTACTACCCCACTCTGGAACAAATCCGCGCCATGGCCGGGCCGGGCAACCTGTGCCCGGTGTACCGCTCCATCAACGCCGACTTGGAAACCCCCGTTTCGGCCTATCTCAAGGTCGCCCGTCCACCCTATTCCTTCCTGCTGGAATCGGTGGCCGGCGGCGAACGCATTGGCCGCTACAGCTTCATCGGCACCGAACCCTACGACGTTTTCAGCACCGGCGCCGACCAGCCTTCGGGCCAGGTTGACCCGTTGACGCTGGTGCAGCGGGAGATGGACTCGTTCCAACTGATCCCCGTGGAGGGCCTGCCACCCTTCCACGGCGGCGGCGTGGGCTACGTAGCCTACGACGCGGTGCATTACTTCGAGCCGCGGGTTCCTATGCCGGAGTCGGATCCCCAGGGCTTGCCTGAGTCAGTGTTCATGTTCACCGACACCCTGCTGGTGTTCGACCACCTGCGCCACGACATCAAGGTGGTAAGCCACGCCCGGCTGGACGACGACGACATCGACGCCGCTTACGAAACCGCCATTGCCAAGATCGAGCGCATGGTGGATCGCCTCTCCCGCCCCTTGGAAATACCGCCGGAATTGCTGGCGACGCCCACTTTGCCCGCCGGCGGCGAAACGCATTCCAACTTTACCGTTCCTGAGTACGAGGCGGTGATCGAGAAGTGCATCGAGTACATCTACGCCGGCGACGTTATCCAGGTGGTCAACTCCCAGCGGTTCAGCCGGCGCACCGACGCCCACCCCTTCCAAGTGTACCGCGCCCTGCGGGGCAGCAACCCGTCGCCCTATATGTACTACCTGGACCTCAACGGCTTCCAGATTGTCGGCGCGGCCATTGAAACCGTCGCCAAGGTGGAGGACGGCATCGTCGCTACCCACCCCATCGCCGGCACCCGTCCCCGCGGGCAGACCACCGCCGAGGACATTGCCCTGGAGGAAGAGCTGAAAGGCAGCGAAAAGCAACAGGCCGAACACGTCATGCTGCTGGACCTGGGACGCAACGACATCGGCCGGGTCAGCGTGCCCGGCACCGTCCACGTTACGCAGTTCATGGACGTGGAACGGTTCTCCCACGTCATGCACCTGGTGTCCCATGTCGAAGGCCAACTGCGCCCCGACATGACGACCTACGACGCCCTGCGCGCTTGTTTCCCCGCCGGCACGGTGTCGGGCGCGCCCAAGATCCGCGCCATGGAAATCATCGCCGAGGTGGAGCAGGAACGCCGCGGCCCCTACGGCGGCGCGGTGGCTTACTTCAGTTACAATGGCAACATGGATACCGCCTTGGTCCTGCGCACCGGCATCTTCAAGGACGGCGTGATGTATGTCCAGGCCGGCGGCGGCGTGGTCGCCGACAGCGTAGCCGAGGACGAGTACATGGAAACCCGCCACAAGTCCGGCGCCATGATGCGCGCCATCGACACCGCTGAGGGCAGCGCCTGATCACTGCTGTCATTGCGAGGCGCTTGCGCCGTGGCAATCTCGTAACAGGAGACTAACCATGCTCAAATCCTTCTTCCACACCGGCTTTATCGTCAAGGACTTGGAGGCCGCCGTCGAGTTCTATTCCGACGTGCTGGGTCTCACCCTCACCATGCGCACCGAGCGCACCGGCGACTTTCCCACCACGTTGCTGGGCTTTCCCGATACCCACATCAAGGGCGCGTTTTTCGACATGGGCGACGGCCACCAGCTGGAACTGATCCAGTACATCAACCCGGAGGGCGGTTACGCCGACTTTGACAAGAACGACGTGCGCGCTGCCCATCTCGCTTTCTACGTCGAGGACATCGACGCCTTCTACGAGAACACCCGCAATCGGGGCCTGACCTATCCCACGCCGCCGGTGCCCATGTACGACGACGCCGGCAACATGGTACGCAAGGCATCCTACTGCCAGGACCCCGACGGCAACTGGCTCGAACTCGTGGAGTTGTACTGATGCTCCTCCTCATCGACAACTACGACAGTTTCACCTACAACCTCTACCAGTACCTTTGCGAACTGGGCGCCGAGGTTGAGGTGGTTCGCAACGACAAGACTACCATTGAGGACATCGCGGCCATGCGGCCCGAGGGCATCGTGGTGTCGCCCGGGCCATGCACGCCCCGGGAGGCCGGCATTTCCAACGACGTCATACGCCATTTCGGCCCCAGGCTGCCGGTGCTGGGCGTCTGCCTCGGCCACCAGTGCATCGGCGATGCCTACGGCGCCACGGTGGACCGGGCCGGCGAGATTCGCCACGGCAAAACCTCCATGATCCACCACGACGGCAAGGGAGTCTTTGAGGGCCTGTCCAACCCCTTCGAGGCCATCCGCTACCACAGCCTGGTCATCTATCCCGAAACCGTCCCCGACTTCCTGGAAGTCACCGCCTGGACCGACAATGGCCTCATCATGGGCGTCCGCCACAAAGAACTGCCGGTAGAGGGCGTCCAGTTTCACCCCGAATCGATAATGACGACGGTGGGCCACGACCTGCTGCGCAACTACCTGCGTCAGGTCGATAGCTTTCATGCCCAGCCGGAGCGGTGATAAAGCGCGTCAACGGGCGCCGATGATGAGCGCCGGCGCGGCAGATTTGCGCCGAATCGCAGTGGTCGGCACTTCGGGTTCAGGCAAATCCACGCTGGCCGCTGAGCTGGCGAACCGCCTCGGAGCGCCGCACGTTGAGCTGGACGCTTATCGGCACGGCCCGAATTGGGTTCCCACCCCGGACGACGAATTCAAACGGAACATCCGCGACCGGCTATCGGGAGAACGGTGGGTAGCAGATGGGAATTACGGACTGGTCAGGGACATAGTTTGGGGGCCAGCTACCGCTCTGGTCTGGTTGGATTACCCGTTCCCCGTGGTGTTCTGGCGGCTGTTCCGCAGAACGATGACGCGGGCCATAACCGGGGCCGAGCTATGGAACGGCAACCGGGAAATCCTGTGGCGACATTTTTTGACTAAAGACTCGCTTTTCCTGTGGGCATTCCAGACGCACTGGAGACTGCGGAAAACGGTCTCGAAAGCGTTGGCTGCGCCGGAGCATTCGCATCTGAACGCGCTGCGGTTACGTTCACCCGCGGCAACGGACGCTTGGCTGGATTCAATACCCGACGCCGGCGCGCGCCAGGGTGGCGGCTAATCCACCCATTAGGCGACTCGTATTTCTGACGATTTTCAAGGCGGCAGTTATAATTGAAGGAGAACAACCATCCGCTCCATTATCTTTGGAGTATCCCAGCGAGGAAATCATGCCACCCCGCAACATCGGTCCCAACGTCCTGTCCTGGCTCCCCGCCGAGCAGATTGAAGAGTCGGCGATGCGGCAGATTGAAAACCTGTCGCAGCTGCCCTTCATCTTCAAGCACGTCGCCGTGATGCCCGACTGCCACTTTGGTTTGGGCGCGACCGTCGGCTCGGTCATCCCCACCATGCGGGCCATCATCCCCGCCGCCGTGGGCGTGGACATCGGCTGTGGCATGATCGCCGCCAAGACGCCGCTCAAGCGCGGGGATTTGCCCGACGACCTGCTGGACGTCCGCCGGGCCATCGAGAGCCAGATACCCCTCAGCGCCGGCCACTATAACCGCAGCGTCAAGAAGACCGCCCGGCCGCGGATCGAGCAACTGGAGGCCAGGGCCGCCGAGTTGGATCGCCTGGATTTCTACGACAACCTCTCCAAGAACTGGCGCAACCAGCTGGGTTCCCTGGGCTCCGGCAACCACTTCATCGAAATCGTGCTGGACGAAGCGGATTACGCCTGGGCCTTTCTCCACTCCGGCTCCCGCGGCGTCGGCAACCGCATCGCCACCCACCACATCGCCATCGCCAAGCAGTTGATGGAAAAGTGGTACATCAACCTGCCTGACGCCGACCTGTCCTACTTGGTGGAGGACACGCCGGAGTTCAACGACTACTTGGCCGATCTGGACTGGGCCCAGGAGTTCGCCCTGCTCAACCGGGAGGAGATGATGGAGCGCATCATCAAAATCCTCCAGCACCGCTGCGGCGATTTTGAGGAAGTGGAGCGTATCCAGTGCCACCACAACTTCACCAAGCGGGAACACCACTTCGGCAAGAATATCTTCGTCTCCCGCAAGGGCGCAATCGAAGCCCGGGAAGGCCAGCTCGGCCTCATCCCCGGCTCCATGGGCACCCGCAGCTACGTTGTCCGAGGGAAAGGGCACCCCGCTTCCTTCAACACCGCGCCCCACGGCGCCGGCCGCCGCCTGAGCCGCAACCGGGCCCGCAAGTCCTTCACCATGGACGACTTCGACCGGGACATGGCCGGCATTGAGGTCAACCGCTCCGAAGCCTTCCTGGACGAACTCCCTGGCGCCTACAAGGACATCGACCTGGTGATGGAACAGTCCGCCGACCTCGTCGAAATCCTCCACATCTTCCGCCAGATTGTGAACGTAAAAGGCGCGTAACCTGAAATTAACCACCACGCCAGACCGACTCAGCCTGCCGGGGAGACGCTCATGCCTGACGAAAAACACGCCAACCAACCAAAACCCCGCCCCTACGCGCATCTGACCGTTGATGAACTGCGCAAGGTCGAAACCCTTACCGACGCGGAATGGTTCGACGAGCTCCGCGCCAGGGGTATCCTCGTCCGATCATACGACGGCCCTGCAGCAAACCGTGGCGTCCCATTTGAACAGCTGAGAGGAACTCTTCCGCCCGGCGCCCTTGAGCGTTTCCTTAAGGAGCGTGGATAGTTGGTGATTACAACACTTCGCTTGGCGGTGGCCTACGTCGATTCCTCAGCGGTGGTGGCTGTTGCCCTCGACGAACCGAATGCAGGCGCCGTAGCCAATCAGCTCTCGAATTTCCAACTGCTGATCTCCTCAAATCTGCTCGAAGCCGAGGTGCATTCAGCTTTCGCCCGCGAAGGACGCGATCCCGAACCCGGTTCGCTGCGCGACATGGAGTGGGTCTTACCCACTCGCCCGCTTCACCTGGAAGTAGCTGCCGTCCTCGAAGTCGGCTACCTCCGTGGCGTCGACCTCTGGCACGTAGCCAACGCCCTCTACGCCGCTCGCACTATGCCCGGTCTGGCCTTCATTACGCTGGATCAACGGCAACAGACCGTCGCCGCCGGCTTGGGCTTCCCGATCCGAAACCAACTCCCTCTGCGTCTCCGCGCCTTTGCGTCTCTGCGCTAAAATACCCTATGCCATAGACGAGCCATCCGACCCCCGACAAGGTGACCAGAATGCCCACCATCGCCGAATACGTCTCGAACTACTCCGCCAACCTCCACTACCGCGACCTGCCCGCCGACACCCTCCATCTGCTCAAGCGGATGATGATCGACACCATCGGCTGCGCCATCGGTGGTTACACCTCTGAGCCGGCCAAAATCGCCCGCGATCTGGCCGGCGATGTCACCGGGCACCGCCGGCCCGTCACCATCATCGGCAGCGGACTGACCAGCAGCCCCGAGCTGGCCACCTTCGCCAATGGCGTGATGATCCGCTATCTGGACTTCAACGACGGCTACACCACCTTGGAATCAGGCCACCCCAGTGACAGCATCGCCGCCACCCTGGCCGGCGCGGAGCTGGCTGGAGCCGGCGGACGCCGCCTGCTGACGGCCACCGCCGTCGCCTACGAGGCTTTCTGCCGCTTCGGCGACGCCTTCAACATCCGAGCCCTGGGCTTTGACCACGTGACCAACGGCGCCATCGCCAGCAGCCTGGGCGCGGCCCGCGCCATGGGCCTGTCCGCCGCCCAAACTGAGCAAACGCTGAATCTGGGCATCACGCCCAACCTGGCCCTGGGCCAGACCCGGGTCGGCGAGCTGTCCCATTGGAAGGGTTGCGCTTACGCCAACGCCAGCCGCAACGCCGTCTTCGCCGCCCTGCTGGCCGAGCGCGGGCTAACCGGCCCGGCCCCCATATTCGAGGGCGAGTTGGGCTTCTTCAACGCGGTCACCAAAGGGCCTTACGAACTGGAGCCCTTCGGCGGCGACCAAGGGCAACCTTTCAAAGTCCACGAATGCAACATCAAGCAGTTTGCCCTGGGCCTATACTCGCAGACGGTGGTGGAAGCCGCCTTGGCCGCCCGCCGCCAGGCGCCCGATTTCCGCGTCAACGACATCGAGGACGTCCACATCCGCACCCTGCAAAAGGCCATCGACATCATGGCCGGCGACGAGGAAAAGTACCATCCCAAGACCCGCGAATCCGCCGACCACAGTATGCCTTACGCCACCGCCATCGCCCTGACCTACAACACTCTCAACCAGGGACACTTTTCCGACGAGCACATCAACGACCCTGGCCTTGCCACCTTGATCAGCCGCACGCGCATCGAGGCGTCCGAAGAAGCCAACCGCCGCTTCCCCGAAGCCATGCTCTGCAACTTGGACCTGCGAATGAGCGGCGGCCAGACCTACAGCGCGGAGGTCGCCCAATTCCGCGGCCACCACCTCAACCCCATGACCGACGCGGAGGTTGAGATCAAGTTCCGCTCCCTCTGCGAAAACCTCCTTACTCCAGACCAGACGGAAGAACTCCTCGCCCGCCTCTGGCGTCTGGAAGAAGAGGAGGATGTCGGCGCCCTCCTCCGCCTCACCCGCATCTGACGATCAAGTATCGCGCTTCCCTGACCCGCCCAACTTGGACTAATTCGATATGGCTAACTCCCCCGTTCGCATCCTCATTACCGATTTCGTCTGGCCGTCCACCGCGCCGGAGCGGGAGGTACTAGCGGCCGGTTTGGGGGACGACGTTTCGGTCGTCAAAGCGCCCGACGGGTCAGAGGAAACGTTGGCGGCGCTGGCCGTGGACTGTGACGGGATCATGACGTGCTTCGCGCAGGTCACGCCGGCCGTAGTGCGAGCGGCGGAACGGTGCCGGGTCATCAGCCGCTACGGCGTGGGAGTGGATAACATCGCCGTGGACGTGGCGACGGACCTGGGGATCCCGGTGACCTACGTCCCCGACTACTGCGTGGATGAGGTCAGCGATCACGTGATGGCGCTGCTGCTGACGTGGAACCGGCAGGTGGGATTCTACGACGGCGTGGCGAAAGCGGGCCAGTGGGAGGGAACGCCGTCGCCGCATCCGCTGACGCGCCTGCGGGGCCAGACCATTGGCATCGTCGGATTCGGGCGCATCGGTCGGGCGGTGGCGGACAAGGCTCGAGCTTTCGGGTTGGCCGTCGCGGCATACGATCCCTACCTGCCGGCAGACGCCGCGCTGCCCGACGGGGTGACTGCCGCATCGCTGGAGGATCTGCTGGCGTCGGCCGACTATGTAACGGCGCATACGCCGCTGAACGAGGAGACGAGGGGGCTGATTGGGGCGCGGGCGTTTGAATTAATGAAACCATCGGCATATCTCATCAACTGCGCGCGGGGGCCGATTGTGGACGAGCCGGCCCTTTGCGACGCATTGCGGGAGGGGCAGATCGCCGGGGCGGGGCTGGACGTTATGGAATCGGCGGCGCCGGCGGCGGATCACCCGCTGTTTGGTATGGACAACGTGATCGTCACGCCCCACGTGGCCTTTCTGTCGCAGCAGTCGGTGCTGGAGCTGGAAGTACGAACGGCGCAGGCCACGGTGGACGTGTTGCAGGGGCGGATGCCGGAGTTCCTGGTGAACCCGGCGGTGTTGCCGCACTCGCGGGTGGCGTTGGTGTGATAACGTCAGAAGCAGGATTTACCGGATTTGAATGATTGTCAGGATTGAGAGAGTCTCATCACCAAACGGTTGCAATCCTGGTAATCCTTAAAATCCCGGAAATCCTGCTTCTGACAATTTACGCGGGAGATTATGCCGAAGGAGGATGATTTGGCAATGGCAGGTTTTACCATCAGTTATCTGGGGACCGGGGGTGGCGGCTCCATCATGCGGAACCACACGGCCATGGTGCTGGAATGTCCCGATGGGGTCCGGATATTACTGGACGCAGCCTCGGGAAACACCGTGCTGCGGCACGGGCAGCAGCTAGGATTTTCGCCTACGGACTTTGACCACTGCCTGCTGAGCCACAGCCATGCCGACCACTGCGAGGGACTGCCGCACATCGAGATGCAGCGCAGCCGGCTGGACCCGACGGAGCGGCCGATGCAGGTGTACGGTTCCCAGCGCGCGATGGCCGATATCGCCGGATTGCTGGCCTACCCTACCCGGGGACTGTCCGTTGACGACGACGGAGCACTCCGCCGGGACGGACGACGGAGCTTTCTTTTCCGACCCACTGAACCGGACCAATGGATACAACTGACTCCGGAGGTGCGGGCCAAGTGCGGCCGGGTGAATCACATCGACGGCGCGATGGGGTGGCGGGTAGAATCGGGCGGACACGCCGTCGTGTTTTCGGGAGACACCCGATGGTGTCCGGCTTTGGCCGAGTTGGCGGAGGGAGCGACGCTTCTGATCCACGAGGCCATCTGCACCGAGGCGGACCGGACCCGAGCGGACGAGGCCGCACACGCTACGGCGGCGGAAGCCGGCCGGATTGCCCAGTTGGCTGGTGTCGGATCGTTGACTCTGACCCACATTGACAACGTATTTCACGCCGAAACGGAGACGCTGGCGGCGGAAGCGCGAACGGTGTACGACGGGCCGGTAGCGGTGGCGTCGGACTGCTGGCAGCAGCGGGTTTAGGCCGGGGAATGGTGGTAAAATTGCCGCCGCAAATCGCTGAAACGTCCTTCAACCGATAACACCCCATGCACACTCAACAGGCTGAACACGTAAACCCGTTGCTGCGGGTGCTCGATCTCCTGCAGGAATTTTCCCTGCCGTTGATTGCCGGCGTTGTGCTGGGGCTGGTGGCGGCCAACGTGGACCAACAGTGGTACGAGGGGTTGGTGCATTTCCGTCCCTTCGGAGATGATGCCTACGTCTTCGGGCACAAGCTGGACCTGCACTTCATCATCAACGGGATGTTCATGTGCCTGTTCTTTGGCATCGCCGCCAAGGAAATTACGGAGTCGACGCTGCCGGGCGGCGTTTTGAATCCGCTGCGGCGGGCCATCAATCCCCTGATCGGCACGCTGGGCGGCGTGTTCGGCCCGGCGGGAATGTACTTACTGTTGGCGTGGGTTATCTACGGCGGGTCGTCGGATTTCGGCGCGGTGGCCAATGGTTGGGCGATACCGACGGCCACCGACATCGCCCTGGCCTGGCTGGTGGCGCGGGTGGTGTTCGGGCCACTGCATCCGGCAGTGAACTTCCTGCTGCTGCTGGCGGTGGTGGACGACGCCATCGGGCTGGTCATCATCGCCGTTTTCTATCCCGATCCGAACCATCCGGTGCAACCGGTATGGCTGCTGCTGGTGGTCGGAGGCATGGCGGCGGCCTACGCGCTGCGGCGACTCCGCGTCCGCTGGTGGCCGGTGTACATCCTGGTGGGCGGCGCGCTTTCCTGGAGCGGAATGGCGAAGGCCGGCGTGGAACCGGCGCTGGCGTTGGCCCCCATCGTGCCCTTCCTGCCTCATGCTCCGGCACACAAAGAGTTGGAGTCCAGCGAAACGCACAGCCAAGGACGACATGGGGCGTCGCATCCCGCAGCCACCCCCGAAGAGCACTCCAGCCATAGCGTGCTGGAGCAGTTCGAGCACCAACTGAAAATGTTTGTTGACTTTGGGCTGTTCTTCTTCGCTTTTGCCAATGCCGGGGTGGCTTTCTCCAACATCGGCTGGGTTACGTTCATGGTGCTGGTGTCGCTGATTGTGGGTAAAGGTATCGGCGTTACGCTGTTCTCGTGGGTCGCGGAGCGTTTGGGGTTCCCGCTGCCGGACGGGATGTCGCTGCGGCATCTGCCGGTGATCGGGATAATCGCGGGCCTTGGCCTGACGGTGGCGCTGTTCGTGGCCGGCAAAGCGTTTCCCTATGGATCAGCCTTTGAGGAACCGGGCAAAATGGGAGCGGTGTTCAGCATCAGCGCGGCCCTGGTGGCCTACGTCATGGGCAAGGCGCTGCACGTGCGGCAAGAGGGCCTGCGGTTCCGGCTGGTGTGTCCCTGGGGCCGGCGCCGGGCGGACATTTCAAGCAGTACAGACAACTAGCTGAGACGAGAGAAGGAGAACGTAGCCATGGCATTGATTGGCGTGCTGACGCATCACTGGGCCAAAGCGGATCAGGTGGAGGCGGCGAAGGCGCTGCTGGACCGCAACGGAGAGGCCCAGAGCAAGGCCCCCGGTTTTGGCGCGCGGCAGACTTTCATATCGCTGTCCGACCCCACCAAAATCTCCACGCTGGTGACGTGGGACAGCAACGAGATCTACGAAGCCTGGCGCGCCAGCCCGGAGCGGGCGGTGGCAATGGCCGGGGCCGAGGAGCTGTGGGCGCAGCCGCCGGAGTCCGAGAGGTTCGAGATGCAGGACTGACGGTAAGGGTTCGTCAGAAGCAGGATTTACTGGATTTGTGGGATTACCCGGATTGGGGCCGTTCGACGGGGGATATCCCTCCAATCCTGACGCATCCCACAAATCCAGTAAATCCTGCTTCAGGGTAGCGTTCCGTTTCAGGTGGTTCAGTTCCTCGGCGGGGTATCCGAGCGATAAAACTGCCGCTACGCCAACGGGATTGCCGCGCTGCGCTCGCAATGACAAAACCCAAACCACCTAAAACGGAACGCTATCCCTGCTTCAGACAGCCGACAGCAGCTCCGCCAGATCCACCCGGCCTTCCAGCAGGTCGGCCATTCGCTCCGCTTTGTGTGGCTGGTGAGGCACGGCTACGTCCAGCAGGCCGCCCACGGCGTCCGCGGTGGCTACGGTGTCCTGGTCCACCAGCAGCACGGGAACCTCACGCTTCCTGGCCTCCACGCGGATGTATTCGGTGGGACGGGCGCCGCCGGTGAGGACCAGGCAGCGGGTGTCCTGCATCAGCGAGGCCATCTGGATGTCGGGACGCTCGGCGCGGGTGATGACGGCCTGGTGGGAATAGCGGCCAAAGTAGCCGGCGCCGGAGTCCATGATATTGCCGCCGATGAGAAAGCGGTCAACCCACTCGTCGCCGTCGGCGGGTTCCAGTTCCCAGCGTCCGTCCAGTTCCTCGGCCAGTTGCGTCATGGTGAGGGACAGCATGGGGCGGTCTTCGGGCAAGGCTGCAATCACCGGGACGCCGGCGGCGGCAATCTCGACAAGGGTGTCGCTCACCTGTTGCGTGCGGTAGCGGGGCGTCTGGTTGACGATGATGCCGGCCAGGCGGTCGCCCAGAGTTGCCACGCTGCTGGAGATTGAGACTGCCGACAGGTCGGCGTCGTATCCGAAAACGGCCACGACCCGGCCGGACAGCCGCTCGGCCAGTCCCAGGGTCAACGGCGAAGCCACGCCGGAACCGCTGGCGGGGTTGGCGACCTCCACTATCACGTGCTCGCTGATGCCGGTCAGGGAACGCACGGCGCTGGCGGCGGCGTCCAGTCCGGCGTCATCATCGCCGGAGGCCACGGCAACGCCGCCGCGGAAGTTGGCGGCGAAATAGGCGGCGTCGGGATCAACGCGACCGGCCGGGGACAGGGGTTTGCACACGGACACCGGGGAGCCGGCGCGGGCGATGAGGGTAGCCAAGCCCGCGGCGATGGCGGTCTTGCCGGCGCCGGGCCGCTGGGATGCTACGAGGAGAACGGACATTGCAAAGTTGGGCGTTTATTCCGCACTGACCGGCGCTCGGAATACCGGCCGCCATCATCGTGGCCGCGGTTAGCGAGGGAGCTCGTCAACCGCTGGTTGCCGCGTCGAATTTCTTCGAGCAGTTCGAGGCGCTGTGTCTGCATCTATGGTCTCCGGGGCCTCCGGCTCCCTCTTTCCCGACCCACGCCGTAAGCAATAACGGCGATAGCAACCAGCAGGTTCACGGCACTGAGTGCAAGCGTGAACGCTTGCAGCGGTTCCAAGTCGATAACAATCATCGGAATGCCTACGGCACGATATTAGGCGCTTGTCAGTAGTCGTCCACCCGGTTCTCGATGAAGGTAGGATCGAAGCCCGGCGGGAAGTTGGTGGTTTCGTCCCACTTGCTCATGGTCATGTCGCAGCGGTGCAGGCTGGCCTTGTTGAAATTGGCGCCCCTCAGGTCGGTCATGATCCACATGGAGTCGCGGATCTTGGCGCTGGTGAAGTCGGCGCCCTGCATGATAGCGCGGCTGACGTCGGCGCCGTTCAGGTTCGCGCCCTGCCAGTTGGAGCCGGTCAGATTGGCGGAGCGGAGGTCAACCTCGATGGCGGTGGTCTGGCTACAGTCGGCGCCGGTGAGATCGGTACTGAGGAACAGGGCCCGGTTGAGCCGGGACCATTGCAGGATAGCCTCCTGCATATTGGACTGTTTGAGGTCGGCCCAGAAGAGGTTGACGTTGCGCAGGATGGTGGTAGCCATCTGCGCCTGGGCGAGGGTCGCGCCGTACATATCGGCTCCGGTGAAGTCGGCGGAGCGCAGGTCGGCCCGGGCGAAGTTGGCCTTGGTCAGTCTGGCGTCGGACAACACCGCGCCGCGGAGGTCGGAGTCGCGCAGGTCGATACCGGCCAGGTCCAGGCCCTGGAGGTCGGCGATGCGCAGGTCCAGCCGAGTATCGGGATTTTCGGCGCGCCAGGCGTCCAGAGCGGCCTTGCCGTCCCGGACGATGGCGACGTGTTCGGGATTAGCCATTTAGCCCCTTGCGGCCATCATCTCGTCTTCAACGTCGAAGACCCGTTCTGCGATGACCATTTTGAGTTCGTTGACCTTGCTGTAGCCGGGGTACTCGTCGCCCTCTTCGTCGAAGCGGTCGAAGATTTTCTCGCCGTCCAGGTAGATCTCCAAACGGCCCTTGTCAGCAGGGGTCATCTTGATAGCGATGTCGCCGGCGTTTTGGGAACGCCAGAATTCGGTCGCCAGCCACGTGGCGAGGCCGTGGTAGCCTCAAGGCACGCAATAGACGATATCGACTTCAACTTTTCCGAACTCGGAACGGGTCATAGTCATTTTGGTTGCTCCTGTTATCCGGTCATTGAGCAGGGGGATTCGGTTTGTCGGCAAGAGAGGGCCTCTCGCTCACAGATTTTCCAGCATACGGATGAATTCGGCGATGTCTTCTTTGCCGTGGCGGATTTCATGAGCTTCGGGCGGCCATCCGTAGAACCTTGAGTGAAACCAGTTTGCAAATCCGTAGTACGTGTACAGGAGCGGCGGGGCGCCTTCGTCGTCAACCAAGCGCAAGACCGTTTCACCCAAGGCATTGTGCGAACCATGGAACCAACCCCGGCGCTCGGCGACGGCTTTGATGGCATGGGTGGCCGCGCCCCACAGCTTGTTGCTGGCCTCTTCCAATTCGCCGCGCTCAACCTCGTCATCCACGAGGTCAAGGAAATGCCAACTCCTTTCGACGTGGTAATCAACAACCGTGGTCATAGCGGGATCTCGCGTTTTCATGGGACGGCCAGCGGGCGCTTATACGCGGGCGCTGGCCTGACCGACGGCGGTTTTGTCGCCGTTCTGGTTTTCGCAGTACACGTCCACCACTACCATGGTGCTGCCGTCGTCCTGGGGCTGGCGGCTGTTGACCTGGCCGTGGACGGTTACGGTATCGCCGTGCTTGACCGGGCGCAGGAACTTGAGGTTGACGTTGCCGGAGCGGTGGAAGGCGTCGGCGCCAATGAACTTGCGCATGGCCTCGGTGCAGAAGGCGATGCTCATGCGGCCGGAGGCAATGGCATAAGTGGTGCCCAAGCGTTTGGAGGCCAGTTCCGGGTCGTTGTGGATGTTGGAGCGGTTCAGGATGCCGCAGGCTTCAAACTGGTTGATGACGTCCTGGGTGATGTGCTTGCTGATGACGGGCAGCGTTTCGCTGTCTAGCCTTGGGGATGCCATTTCTTGCCCAACTCCTCGGGTTTCTTGATCTGATAGGTGCGCATTTTCTCGATGACACGCCCGTCCTCGTCGGTGGCGGTGGCCTCGATGACCAGGTAGGGCTTTTCCCGACGGACGTACTTGTCGTGGATCCGGCCGGTGACGCGGATTTTCTTGCCGGGAATGGGCGGGTTGAACAGGTCGATCTCGTTGCCGGCGTTGATGCTGCCGGTCTGGTCGTCGTAGGCCAGGGCCAGGGAGGTGGCGTCGTGCTTCACGGCGATGGTGGGAAACACGGCGTCGGGATCGTCCACGGCGCGGCGGTAGAGGTCCACCATCTCCTGGGTGAGCAGGTACTCGTAGGAGCCCAGCTCCTCACCAATCTGGACCTCGTCGTAATCGAAGAGGGGAAGTTCCGGTTCTGCCATAATGGGACACTCCCAGTATCGGTTGCATGAGTGGGGCTAACGATACCGCAGCAGTCGTTATGCGTCAAATGGGACCCTGGCACAGCAGGGTCTTTCGGTTCTCCCGCTCCCTTGATGGGAGAGGGCCGGGGTGATGGGTATCTACTACCTCGGGATGGTTCTCCACTCCAAGATTTCATCCTCACCCTAACCCTCTCCCATCAAGGGAGCGGGGATTTCTTGGAAAACCGAAATACCCTGCCTGGCACAGGGTTTTTCAGCGCTTCAGCAGGGGAGGGTGTCGGGGAACTTGCACTTGAAGGTTTGGGAGAGGGCTTTTTGCCAGAGGGGCGAGAGGGGAACGTCGCCGCGTTCCTGGGTCAGGTCGAGGGGTTCGGGGTGGCACCCGCATGGTTTGGGGGAGATGCCGCGCTGATACAGGCCGTGGGGGTCGGGGAGCTTACGCAAGGGCACGCCGGTGAGGCGGTGGGCGGCGGCGATTTCGGCGAAGTCGGGCAGGGCTGCGATTTCGGACAGGGAGGTGGGCGCCGGGCGCGGCGGCGCGGACCGGAACCGGTCGCGGCGGCGGGTCACGGCGGGTTGCGGACGGCCGGCGACGGCGCGTTCCACAGCACGGACCAGGGCGGATACGCGGTTGCGGGCACGACGGGCAAGGCGGCGGGCGCCGGCGAAATCGGGGGCCGCGGCCAGCCGGGCCGGCAGATCGTAGATGCGGCGGAAGGTTTTGACGACGCCATGGGGCAGCCGGCCTTCATGAGCGAGACAGAAGAGCCAGTTGGTGAGGCGGCGTCGGGTCGTGCCCCGGGTGTGGAAGGGGTTGGTATGCAGCGAGGCGGCAGTGGCGGCGTGGGAGGCCGACCGGGCCAGGGCATTGGCGGCGCGGGCGAAATCGCCGGCGTCGCAGTCGGCCCGGGCCAGGGACAGGAAACGCCGGGCCTGGGCCTGATGATGAGGGACGGCGCCCATGGGGTAAAACTCCTTCAAGGGGGAGTTGGTCAGAAGCAGGATTTTCGGGATTTCAGGGATGGTCAGGATTTTGGCTGACGGGCGGCAGGCAAGCAGGCGACGGGATTGCCGCCCCCGTATCAAGTACGGGGTCGCAATGACAGGTATTTGTTGGTGAAGTTTGCCTCCTGGTCGGTTGATGGTGAAGGTGTGCAGGCGATGCTGTCGGCTCGGTGGCTTGGGGTTGTTGTTGACCGGGTTCCTGTCGTTGTTTCAGCCCTACGGCCGGAGGAAATGCGCTGGTTTTTTGCTCTTATTCTCCATGCCGATAGCATGGCGCGTTGTGGCGGACGCGGTGGCCGAGGGGACTGCTCCGATTATGACGGTCGGGGACAGTCGTCCTCTTGTGCCCGGTAAGCGACTTGATTGCTGAAAGGTGATGGCCGTGAACGACGGGAACCCGGTCGGTGGTTGGTTGGTTGGTTGGTTCGGTTATTGCCTGCAAGGCTATGATAGCACTTATGTTCTGCATTTCGGAAGGGGCCAGTGGTCAGTGATCAGGACGATTGCAAAGTCCTTGTACCTCCGCTCATGGTGAGCCTGTCGAACCATGCGCTACTCTGGTCAAGCCATCCTTCGACAAGCTCAGGATGAGCGGATCAGGAGGTTCCGCCGACTTTGCAATCGTCCTGGGTCAGTGATGGCGTTCCGTTTCAGGTGGTTCAGCTGGGCAGGCGCCGTTGCTGGCCTAACGCTCCTGGATTCCGGATCAAGTCCGGAATGACGGGAATACCGGAGTGACGGGAATACCGGAGTGATTGGAATAATCGAAAGGCCGTGGACCCTGGCATGGTAGCGTTGCAATTCAGGTGGTTTCCCTTTGTAGGGGCGACCGGCCAGTCGCCCCTACCCGCGCCGGCAACAGCGTTTGCTGGATCAAACCACCTAAATTCGGAACGCCGCCCCCTGGCATCGTAAAATTGACCCTATCGGTATGGGTTACTATAATCGGCAGATACCACAGCAGCAGCGGGTCTTTGCCCAGGCAACGGAAACCGTGACTGCCAGGTTCATTGTACAAGTGAGGAGAATTTCATGGTTACACAGCAGGCAGCGGTGCTGAGCCCCGAGGCTATGGTCGAGGAGTTCCAGAAGAACGGCGTCACCCACGTGGTGACCATTCCGGACAGCGAGACCAACTACCTGTACGAGTTGATGAAGGACCAGGATTGGCTGGACGTTGTCCCGGCCTCCCGGGAGGGCGAGACTTTCGCCATCGCCCTGGGGTTGCTGGTCGCCGGCAAGACCCCGGTGGTCCTGATCCAGAACACGGGCATGATGGAGTCGGGCGACTCGATCCGGGGGATGGTCCTGGACGCCGGCTTCCCGCTGGTGATGGTGGTGGGCTATCGTGGCTGGAACCGCCACGGGGTCATTACCGACTCGGCGGCCCGCTATACCGAGCCGTTCCTGAACGCCTTCCGGATCAACTACTACCTGGTGGAGCAGAACGACGACAGTCCGCGCATCTCCACCGCCTTCGAGGAAGCCCGGGCCACCAAGCGGCCGGTTGCCATCCTCGTGGGCGATGAATACCACGGGTTCAACCGCTAACGGAGGAAAAAATGATTCATGCCGAGGACGTATTCCGAGTATTCCAGGAGCACCGGGGCGATGCCATCGTCATTCCCACCGGCACTTCCGGTCGCCACTGGCGGGAATTCACCACCAACGAGAACCGGGACCTGAACCTGGGCGGCGCGATGGGCCAGACCACTTCGGCGGCCCTGGGGCTGGCCCTGGGACTGCCCGATGAAAAGGTGGTGCTGTTCGATTCCGAGGGCGCGCTGCTGATGAACATGGGGATACTGGCCACCATCGCCGGCAAGAAGCCGCAGAACTTGTGCCACATCCTGTTGGACAACGAGTGCTACGCCACCACCGGCGGGCAGCCGGTTCCCAACGCGCAGGAGATCAACTACGCCGGCGTCGCCAAGGAATCCGGTTATACCGCGGCCTACAGCTTCGAGGACCTGGAAGAGTTCGCCACCAACGTGGAGGAAATCATGCAGGCCACCGGCCCGGTGTTCGTCGCCATCAAAGTCGTGCCGGAGGTGGAGAACGAGCCGATAGGGATGCGGGTGCGTCCGCCGACGCGCAGCCGTGACCAGACCATCCGGGACTTGCAGACGGAGTTGGGCATCAGCGCCGATTAGGTTCAAGGGCTGTGGACGTTCAGAGGGAATGTCGCGTGTCCCTGCCGTTCTTGGCCACCGTGGTCTTCCTTCATCGGGTTGGCAATTGTTCCGACGAGGATGACGCGGTGGCTTTCTTCATGCCACCGGGTTCCCGTTACACCGCGTCCGGGCACTCTGCCGGCGTCCATTGTTGGAGACAAGCAAATGCCAAAGATAATCCCCGTAGCCGATGAGCTCAGCCAGCCCTTCTGGGACGCGGTGAACGAACAGCGCCTGATCCTCCAGAACTGTACGGCCTGCGACAAGCTCCAGTATCCGCCCCAGGCGGCCTGCCAGGTGTGCGGCTCCGCCGACGGGCTGGAGTGGAAAGAGGTGGAAGGTAGGGGCCACGTCGCCGCCTACATCGTCATCGAGGACGGCCGCCTCAACCGCCGGATGCCCGACCAGCCCTACAATCTGGCCATGGTGACGCTGGACCAGGATCCGACGGTGAACTTCTACTCCAACCTGCCGGGCGTCCCACCCTACGAGGTGCCGGTGGGCGCGGCCGTTGAAGTTACCTTTGAGGAAGTGGCGCCCGGCCAGTTGATACACGAGTGGCAGGTGGTGGAATAGCTCACGTGTACCCAGTTTGTCATTGCGAGGAGTGAAGCGACGTGGCAATCTCGTTGCCGGAGCGACGTCTCCCTCGGCATCGAGATTGCCACGCTGCGCTCGCAATGACAGGTTCAAGCGCGTAAGTCCTATGTCATTCGCAACGACAGGTTGCGCAAAAAGCGAAAAAGGACGGACTATGACCAGCAGCAACAACTTCCAGTGGCGCCGGGACCGGGACGGCCTGGGCGTGTGGGAACACCGGGGCAAGGTGGCCGTGGTCGGCTACGGCCATTCGCCGGTGGACCGGCGGTGGGACGGCGAGAACCTGGATACCTCCCTGGGCGCATACACCATCATGGCCTGCGAAAAGGCCATGGAGCAGGCCGGCGTCACCATTGACCAGGTGGACGGCATCGTCTGCTGCGACAGCCACATCGCCGGGGCCAGCGGCGGGTCCGCCTCCCAGTGGGCGCCCCGGCCCTACTTCGACCCGCCCTACGACTCGGAGTACGGCCTGACGCTGATTAACGCCCAGTGGCTCATCAACACCATGGGCTTCCAGAACGTCAAATTCGCCCCCACCGGAGTGCCGACCATCGGGGAAATGGTGGGCATGGCCGCCCAGGCCGTGGGCGACGGCGTTTGCTCCACCTGCCTGGTCATCTATCCCACCGGCAACATGGAAGGTCGCTACCGGCGGGGCGGCGAGAACGCCGACGACTACGCCCGGGGCGCCCGCCAGTGGACGGTGCCCTGGGGCAACCACGGCGGCAACGACTTCATCAACATCTTTCCCCACCGCCAGTACCTGATGAAGTACGGCGGCGAACATGAGGACCTGGCCCCCTTCGTCATCAACCAGCACAAGAACGGGATGCTCACCCCATGGGGGTATAACGCCACCCACAACATCCAACCTATTTCGGTGGAAGACTACATCGGCTCCCGGCCAATCCTGAACCCCCTGCGCATCTGGGACTGCGACCGTCCCGTCAACGCATCGGCGGCCTACCTGTTCACCACCAGCGAGCGGGCGCAGGACATGAAATCCCAGCCCGTGTACGTGCTCAACCATTCGCAGCACAACTTCCGGTTCCGAACCACCCAGCCCGACCTGGACGAAGTGGAGATGTGGACCGACCGGCAGGCCGCCCGGATGTACGAAGGCGCCGGCCTGGGCCCCGCCGACGTGGACATCTTCAACCCCTACGACGGCTACTCCATAATGACCCAGTTTTTCCTGGAGGGCTTCCAGTGTTACGGGGTCAAGCGGGGCGAGGCCCTGGCTTTCTACGCCAGCGACATCAGCGTCAAAGGCCCCCGCCCCTTCAGTTCCAGCGGCGGCAACCTGGGCAACGGTCGCACCCGCACCGCCATGTACACCGACAGCATCGAGCAGCTGCGGGGCACGGCCGGCGACCGCCAGGTAACGGTGCGGGCCGAGACCGCCCTGTGCGCCTTCACCACCCCCAGCAGCGGCGGCTGGCTGATGCTGGGCAAGTACCCTTCGTGATGATTCCGGTAGCTGATCCAGTGACACATGAACGATGCCACCGGGTGGTTTGAACGACTGGACGCCGGGCGCGCCGGGGAGGCGCCGTTGGAAACTCCCGCATTCATCTACGATGAGGCGGGTATCCTACGGCTGCTGGGAAAGGCCGCAGCAATCCGGGAGAGCAGCGGTTGCCGGCTGCTTTTCGCGGTAAAGTCCTTCTGCTTCCGCGACGCGCTGGAGCTGATGGCGCCCCATTTGGATGGATTCGCCGTCAGTTCGCTCTTCGAGGCGAGGCTGGCGCGGTCGGTTCTGCGCGACCGGGGCGCGGTGCATTTCACCACCCCGGGACTGCGGCCCCAGGATGCGGCCGATTCGGGGGTACTCTGCGACTACGTCGCCTTCAACTCCGTCAACCAATTGCGATCCCATCGAGACGTGTTGCATCCGGCGGTCCAGGTTGGCCTGCGGGTGAACCCGGAACTGTCTTTCATTGGCGACGCCCGGTACGACCCCTGCCGGCCGGCGTCCCGGTTGGGCGAGACGCTGCCGACGGTGGCGCAAATTCTGGACGAGGGCGATGCCATGTCCGGTCTCTTGCTCCACACCAACTGCGACGCCACCGACTTCGGCCAGCTGGAAGCCACCATGAATAAAGTCCGTCGCGGTTTGGGGCACCGGTTGGAAGACGGCCGGCTGCGGTGGATCAACCTGGGCGGCGGATACCTGTTTGAAGACGAATACGGCGGCGACGCCCTCGACATGACGCCCCTGTACCGCGCGATAGATTTTCTGCAACGAGGTTGCAGCCTGGAGACGATTATCGAACCGGGCGCCGCGCTGATACGGACGGCGTGCTGCCTGGTATCCACCGTGCTGGAGATCCAAACGCGGCGCGGCGGAAGAACGGCGATCCTGGATACGACGGTGAATCATATGCCGGAGGTGTTCGAGTACCAGTATGAACCGGACGTTCTGGGCCATCGGGACGACGCCGATTGGGCCTGCACGCTGGCGGGATGCACCTGCCTCGCCGGGGACGTCTTCGGGGAGTACAGTTTTGACCATCCTTTGACGGTGGGCGACCGGGTGGTGTTTCTCAATATGGGCGCCTACACCCTCGTCAAGGCTCATATGTTCAACGGCGTCAATCTTCCGACGATTTACGCTCTCACCCCGGGCGGTGAACTGCTGACGAAACGACGCTACACCTACGACGATTTCGCGGGGCGATGGGAAGGGTGAGCAAGGCTCACGCGTACCCAGTTTGTCATCGCGAGGAGCGAAGCGACGTGGCGATCTCGTTCCGGGAGCGACGTCCGTTACCTCGACGAGATTGCCGCGCTGCGCTCGCAATGACAGTTTGGGGAAAGTGGGTACGCGTGAGATGAGCAAGGTAATGGCGACTGCCGAACTGTACGAACGGGAGCTGATGGTTCCCGCAACCGGGTCGAAAGCGACCCTGCGCCGGCGGCTTTGCGAAGCCGTGACGCAGCGACTGCAACCGGGCGAGGTTCCCATCAGGTTGGCGGTTACGGGCAAGGCGCGGCTCCCAAATTCCGGTCAGGAAGGGCATCACTGCGAAGTTGGCCTGCTGCGGGGGTTGGAAGGCCACCGGCGCGCCGCGTCCCTATTCCGGCTGGACCGCCGGCCGGTGGAAAACTCCGAACAGTTCAACGCGGTTCTGCTGGTTCCCACCGGGGTGGGAGCGGAGATTGGCGGCCACGCCGGGGATGCCATGCCGGTGGCCGCCCTGCTGGCTTCGGTCTGCGACACGCTGATCACCCATCCCAACGTGGTGAACGCATCGGACGTCATTGAGCTGCCGGCCAACTCCCTTTACGTGGAGGGCAGCGTGATCGCCCGGCTGATGCAGGGTCAGTTGGGCTTGCAGCGGGTCCGCAACAATCGTTTGCTGGTGGTGATCGGCCCTCATGACGACGAACTCTTTGTCCATGCGGCCATCAATTCAATCAACGCGGCCCGGACGTCCTATGGCTTGGTCCAGCCGCAGGTGCTACAGATGGATCGTGGCCTGGAGATGGACTCCACCTACGCCCGGTCGGGGCGGGCCACCGGCCGGGTACGGGGGCTGGAACCGCTGTTTGCGGAATTGGACCGGCGGCGAGATCAATATGACGCCGTGGCCATCACGTCCCTGATCGGAGTGCCGGCCGGCTACCATTTCGAGTACTTTGACCGTATGGGCGACATGGTCAACCCCTGGGGGGGCGTGGAGGCGATGCTGACCCATGCGATTTCATCCCTGTACGACGTGCCCTCGGCCCATGCTCCCATGCTGGACAGCCGGGAGATCGCCAACGCCGACCCCGGCGTGGTCGATCCCCGCATGGCGGCGGAGGCCGTATCGCTGGCGATGATCCAGTGCATCCTGAAGGGGTTGCAGCGCAGTCCCCGGCTGGTCACCGACCCGGAAGCCCGGCGGCATCACAGCGTGCTCAACGCTGCCGACCTGTCATGCCTGGTGATCCCCGACGGATGCGTGGGGCTGCCCACCCTGGCGGCGTTGGAGCAGGGCATAACCACCATCGCCGTGCGTGAGAACCGCAACCTGATGAGCAACGACCTGACGGAACTGCCCTGGGCAGCGGGTCAGCTGCGCATTGTGGAGAATTACTGGGAGGCGGCCGGCGTAATGGCGGCGCTGCGCGCCGGGGTGGACCCGGCGACGGTGCGCCGGCCGCTGACCGGGGCGGAGGTGTCCAGGCTGGTGCAATAAGACGGGGGCCTCACGAGAACCCACTTTCGCGAAATTGTCATTGCGAGCGGAGTGTGGCAATCTCGTTAGGGCAACAGTCATCGCTCCGGGAACGAGATTGCCATCCGCCGCAGGCGGACTGCGCTCCTCGCAATGACAAAGCGCGTACGCATGAGGACGGAAGGATCTGATCCGGGGGCGACCGCCCGCTACCCGGGCAACAGGCCGTCGCCGATGAAGATGTGCTCCGCTTCGTCCAGCGTGAGGTCCGTTTCCGGCAGGATCAGGTCCGATTCAACCAATTCGTCAAGGGGCACGGGCTCGCCCCGGTCCCGCACCAGTTGGAACATCTCATCCAGCAGCGATTGGAATTGGGCGCCGTCCTCAGCGGCCACCGCCTCCACCATGCGGTTGTCAATGTCGTTGAGGTCGTCGATGGCCGATCCGGGCAGGTTGAACTGTCCCTCGCCAAGTATCCGTACAATCACGTTCCGCGCTCCGGTGTTGTGGCGCTGGAGTTTTTCAGCGCGGCCAATTCGGCTTCAACAGTGCTGGAAGCCGAAATCTTCGCCAATTCCCGCTCGATGTCGTCCTGGGGGCCGGTGATGTCATCAAGCACGCCCGACTCCACCAGTTCGTCGATGGCGCCGGCCTTGGCCCTCATCTGGTCAGTCTTGTTCTCGGCGCGCTGCACCGCCAGGGAAACGTCGCCCATCTCCTCGGAAATGCCACCAAGGGCGGCGCCGATGCGAACCTGGGCCTGGGCCGCCGAATACTGCGCCTTGATGATTTCCTTCTTGTTGCGGAAGGCGTCCACCTTGGCCTGGAGGCGTTTTTCGGCCTCGGTCAACTTCTCCTGCTCCCGCTCCATGCCGGCGATCTGTTCGTCCAGGCCCTCCAGCTCGGTCAGGGCGGTCTGCTTGCGCTCCAGGGCCAAACGGGCGAGGTCATCCCGGCCGGCTTCCACCGCCTGGCGAGCCTGCCGGTCCAGGCGGGCGATGTTCTCCTGAACCCGGTCGGCCTGCTGCTGGATGCGTCGCTTGGCGGTCACCATCTCGACGACGCCGCGCTTGACGTTCTGGAGCATTTCCAGCTGCTTCTCGTAGGAGTAGTCCAGGGTCTCCCGCGGGTCCTCAGCGGAGTCCAATATCCGGTTCATTTTCGATTTCACGATGGTTGACATTCGGGAAAACATTCCCATGATCGCACCTTCCTGATGATTGTTTCCAAAGACGGGGCGCCAGAGGTTGGGCCAGCAGGGTCCGCGACGGCTCAATAGTCGCGTCTTGAACCTGAACCGAAGAAGGCCCAGCCCAACATCACCACCGCCGCGATAATGCACAGCGCGCCGGCGATACGGAGCAAGAAATCCAACACGCCAAGGATCATCAGTATGCCCAGGGCCAGCAGGGCCAGTCCCAGCAAGATGCCGGCGGTTCTACTAAATCCTCCCATTGGGCTTCCTCCATCGGCGGTTGGTGTGAACAAAGGATAATAGTCACCGCCGGCGGCGGTCAAGCCGGCCCATTCTCTGCGACGGTTCCTAAACTCTGACGGCCCTCGCTGGGAGGGCCGCTTCTCACTGGGAGGAGTCTGCGAACTGTTACCACTCGGATAGAGGCGCGGATAAGGATTGGTACACCTCTTCGATCATCTCCTCATCCCGTCCCCAATCCTCCGACAACAACCTCAAGAATCTCCTGGCCAAGTCCTCCTCGGATACGAGCCAGTGTTCCGTCTGGAATATGTTCACGAACACCAATTCCCACGAGAATTCGCCTTGATCTGGTTCTGCGCCTCCTCCTCTGTGCCGCCATGACCACTTATGCCGAGCGCCGGCAGTACGACTGAGAACCCGCCATCTGTGTTGCTTTGCAGGACGTAGGACTAGGTATGCACACGTACCATTCCATTCTCCATTTCTTTACCTCCAAGCCGTGCTTGTAGGGCATCTCGCTACATTCGCAGTATAGCAAAGCGTAGGCAGTGCGCCTACAGCCCGCTCAATGGCTCTGTAGGATAGCAATTTGTACTGGTGCTTGTAGTCCTGACGGTGTCGGCGCCCAGGTTGGTGGGGGCGGTCCAGCTGGCGGTGAGCTTGCCGGCGCTGGGGCCAGGTCCAGCCCGGTGGGTCGTGGGCGGCGTGGACCAAAGACGGCGGCCCCGGCAGGGCGAACGCTGCCAGGGCCGCAACCAGCGCGATTGCCGCGACGCGGAGAAGCAAGAAACGGTTGAGGGGAATGCGACTCCTCATGGGGCCAACCTCCTTCGGATGCTTAACCCATGCTTACCTTCTTCCGGGAATAGTCAGAAGCAGGATTTGCCGGATTGATCGGATGTACCGGATTAGGGCCTCATGCGTACCCACTTTCCGCAAACTGTCATTGCGAGCGCAGCGTGGCAATCTCGTCGCCGGAGCAAACATCGCTCACCCGTCGAGATTGCCATCCGCCAGAGGCGGACTACGCTCCTCGCAATGACAAAGTGGGTACGCGTGAGGATTAGGGCCTGTTGACATTTTGAAAATCACACCGTCGTTCCCGCTTTCGCGGGAACCCAGTAACCGAAATCGTTAGCGTCGTTCCGGATTGATTTACCGCAAATCCACTGGATTCCGGCTTTCGCCGGAATGACGGGTACGTGGATGCAACTGCGTAAGTCCTATCCTGGAAAATCCTTCAAATCCGGCAAATCCTGTTTCTGACAATTGTTGTCTCCATAGATGGACGATGGTTAATAAGCGGCAACGCCGGCGCCGCCAACGACGGCGTTGCGGTGTGGAACCTGGGGGCTACTGCGTTGATGCCCCTTCCTGCTCCGTTTGCCAGTCGGCGCTGTCGAAGCTTAGCGTCTTGGGATTGCCCGACGGATTGGTGACGGTGATGTCGGTGTCGCCGCTTCCTTCGGTAATGGTCACGATGAGAGCGGCGTTGGGTTGGACGCTGAGCCGCACCGTGTAGGTTTCGGTCCCCGCTTCCGGCACGTCCAGGCCGGTGATACCCATCTTGTTGCCTTTGGACAGGATGATGCCCTTGTCGTTCTCCGCCTCGGTGGCGGTGACGACAATGGAGCGGGCGTTGTTGTAGCCGCCGCCGCTGACCCGGTGGGTGATGGTGCGCGTGCCCGGGATGATGTCGCTGTCTTCGCTGGCGCGCACCTCCACCGTCTGCGCGTCGCCGTAGTTCTGCGTGGTGAACGTTAGCGATGACCGCGAGAGGGTGATGTTGTCGTCCCCGCCCTGGGAAGTGGGTTGCAGGTCCAGATAGACGGTTACGGCGCTGGACGGCTGCGCGCTGAGCTTGATCTTCAAGACATTGAAGCCGCCCTCGTTGACGTCCAGCGCGGTGATGTCCTGGTCGCTGCCGTCCTGCACCACGAGCGGCGGCTCCTTCTCCGTCGCCGTCAGGGTGGCGGTCTTGCCGTTGTAGGCGCTGTCCGTAGTGCTGGTCACCGCGTTCGTTATGGTACAGGCGCCGAAGTTGGTGTCGGCATCCTCGGCGGCTCCCAGAGTGACGGTGCGAGCGGTATTCCAGTTGCTGCTGGTGAAGACGATGGGCGTAGTCTGGTTGCCGCTTTGGCTGTCGTCGGTGTCCTTGACGGTGATACTGCCGTCGGTATGGTCGCCAGTGGTGGCGGCTGATACCGTTACCGTTACCGTTACGTCGGCGGACGGCTGGGTTGCCAGCTTGATTGTGTAGGTTGCCGTACTGCCTTCGGTGATGGACACGCCGGCTGTGGGGCTGAGAATGATGGCGTGGTCGTTCTCGGCCTCGGTGGCGGTAAGCGTTTTGGCGGTGGTGTCGGTGTTGCAGCCGCCGCCCGTGGCGGTGTGGGTGATGGTGCGGGAGCCGTTCACCATGTCGGAGTCGGAAGCGGCGCGCAGCGTCACGGTCTGCGCCACGTTCCAGTTTTCCGTCGTGAAGGTAAGCGTCTGGTTCGACGGGCTGCTGACCGTGATGTCGGCGTCGTCGTGTTCTACGGCAAAGACGATGACACGACCGCCCAAGGCATCCGCATTGAACTTGCCGAGCACGTGCTGAAGCCATTCGTGGACGCCATCATTGCGCGGCACGAACCGACCGCGGCATGGAATACCGCGACGCCTGAAGCGGGCGGCGGGCCATGGCCGCATCACGTTGGCGATTTCGTAATGGCGGCCCTGGGCGATTTCAGCGGCGTGGCCCTAGTGTCCTGTAACCGAAGTAAGTAGAAAAAGCATGAGCGATGGGGTATCCTCCGGGTGAGCAGCCCAGATGGAGGACGACCATGGCCATAGGACGCCCGATGCCACCATTGATTTTGGACGACACGGAACGGGAAACCCTGGAGCGGTGGGTCCGTCGTCCGAAGACGGCGCAAGCTTTGGCGCTGCGGGCCCGGATGATTTTGGCCTGCGCGGCGGGCCGGAGCAACACCGCGGTGGCGGCCGACTTGGGAGTATCGGGGGCCACCGTAGGCAAGTGGCGGTCACGGTTTGTGGAGCGGAGACTGGACGGGCTGTCGGACGAAGCTCGCATCGGTCGCCCCCGGTCGATCACCGATGACGACGTGGAGCGGGTGATTACGTTGACGCTGGAGACCACGCCCCGGGACGCTACCCACTGGAGCACCCGGGCCATGGCCCAACGCTGCGGCCTGAGCCACAATACCGTCAGCCGCATCTGGCGCGCCTTCGGATTGCAGCCTCACCGCACTGAAGTCTTCAAGTTGTCGTCGGACCCCTTTTTCATTGAGAAGGTGCGCGATATCGTGGGTCTGTACCAGGACCCGCCGGACCGGGCCCTGGTACTGTGCGTGGACGAGAAGTCTCAAATCCAGGCGCTGGATCGCACCCGTCCGCTGTTGCCCCTGCGTCCGGGACAGGTGGAACGACGCACCCATGATTACCTGCGCCACGGCACGGTGTCCCTCTTTGCCGCTTTGGATACCCAGAGCGGCAAGGTCATTGGCCGCTGCCACCAACGCCACCGGTCGGTGGAGTTTCGCAAGTTCCTCGATACCATCGAGGCGGAAGTGCCCCCTGACTTGGACGTCCACCTGATCATGGACAACTACGCCACCCACAAGACGGCGTTGATCCGCAATTGGCTGGCCAAACGGCCCCGTTTCCACTTGCACTTCACCCCGACCAGCGCGTCCTGGCTGAACCTGGTGGAACGATGGTTTGCGTTGCTGACGGAGAAGCAGTTGCGTCGCGGAGTGCACCAGAGCAGCGGCGAGCTCGAAGCCGCCATCTACCGCTACCTGGACATCACCAACGAAGACCCCAAGCCCTTTGTCTGGACGAAGACTGCTGACCAGATCCTGGCCAACGTCGCGCACTTTTGCCAGCGAACTTTGAATACAGGACACTAGCAATCGCTATAATAGCAATGCTGCTGACTCGCCCGTTGAACATCACAGGAGAACTGCTAATGGCGTTGTATCAAGCGATGGTGAACCGATTTGTCGCTCCGGTCATCGAGGCGCACGAAGCCCGGGGACGCGCCGAAGGCGTGGAAATCGGCCGCGCCGAAGGTGAAGAAATCGGCCGCGCCGCCGAACGAACCGAATGGCAGGAATGGAACCGGCGCCGTATGGACGCCGAGGCCCAGGGCCGGACCTTTCACGAGCCGCCGCCGGGCGATTAGCCCGACCGGTCAACCGCTCCCCGTAACTCAATCGGGATTTGAGGATTGGAGCCGTCCGATAGGGGATAGCTTCCAATCCTGTTGGTTGCGTTAGCCGAATAAGCCGTGCGGACGGCGTGTCTGATTTCGCTTGCCGGCAAGATACGGAGGCAAGCCATGGCCAAGCAAGTAAAACACACCCCAAAAGACCTTGAGCCGGAGCCAGTGGTAAGATATTTTCCCGAAACTCAATCCTTGTGGATTGACAGCGGAAAATCCCTGGGCGAAGGCGAAACGATTGCGAAAGGCGTCGTCGTGTTCTATGGCAAAGACGATGACACGACCGCTGAAGGCGTCCGCATTGAACTTGCCGAACACGTGCTGAAACCGTTTGTGGACGCCATCGTGGCGAAGTACGCTTCAAAACCCGGGCGCCATGTAGATCGCGTTTGAAACTTGCCGCCACCCCTACCGCGGACGCTCAAATTTTCCGCCGAACACCTGAAAGTCTAAAGGGCGGCGGCAACTCGCCGAAACGTTCCGGGCGTCAAGAGACCGCTGACGAGCATCGGCCGACCGTGTGGCGACTGCCCAAAGCAGAAGGAAATAACGCATGATGATCCGGATTCTACGCATGGGGCTGTTGGCACTGACGCTGATTGCTGTGACGGTGGCCTGTGGACAACCTTTGCCGGAAGGGTGTTCAGGACTGGTGAAAGACCCGCAGTTCACGTATGCAGAGACCGGAACGGGCAAGTGCTACGCTTTGTCCGGCACGGTGACCAGGCTGGATACAACGCGATATGCCCAACCCACCAATGTCGTTCTGGTGGTTGACGAAAATGGCCGGCGCACGGTGGATGTGCTTGCGAGGCCCGAAGATGCCGGAAACCGCATATGGCAGGTTGGAGACCAGTTCGACGAAGTGGTTTTGATAGCGCCCCTCTCCGGGGGATTGGAGGTCGTCCATTTCTATCTGCTGGAAGAAGACAGGAGGAAATGATGGCAGTATTGCAGCCTGAACCGCGAACCTTGTTCCGAAACGCCCAATGGGAGCGCAGCCGTTGGGGTCAGGGCCGCAGCCGGCGGTCTCAGCCCATCGTGCGGGTGCCGGACAGCACACAGCGGGGCGACTGCGTTGAGGTCAGTGAGGACGGGCGGACTCGCTTGGGCCGGTTGGCGGCTGACCCCGACGGCGGCGTTGCCGAGTTTCGGATGCTGGAGCTCAGCGTTGAACAGCCGAATACCTACTCGGAAATCGGCAAGCGCATCACGGTTTATGAAGTGCCGCGAGAGCAAAAGCCCAACGAATCCACCACCAAGCCCGACTACAGTTTTGGCGAGTGGGGGGTGGGCGAACTGGCGGCGTTGGGCATTGAGATTCAGAATGATGCCCTTGACGCCGGCGACAAGAAGTCGGAGCGGGACCCGGGCAAGGCCCGGCAGTTGCGCGACACGTTGACCGCAAACGGCGGCGATCATCACCACATTTCGATGGCCTTAACCAGTAAGAATACTCCGAATCCGCCCGCCGCCCATGCGATGGTCCACAGGAACAGCTCTGCGAGGTTCTCGACGCGCATGGCTTCGTTAAACGAGTCTTTGAATTTCTTGCCTTCGTTAGTGCAGCCCTTTTTCTGGGATGCGATGTTCGCCGCTTTGGTCGCCACTGCCGCTGTTAGCGGCAATGCTATTATTCCCAAGATGGGCGCCGCTCCGAGCTTCTCCTCGGCGACACCGAACAATACCGCGGCTATCGCTACCGCGCCCATTACAATAAACGCTATGACCATTGTGGCAACGAATCTTCGTCCTGTCACCACGAAGTAGATTAGCGTTGCAGGTGGGATAACAAGGAAAGGAGCCGTTACTACCAGTACCCACAATTGATAATCGTACGCGGAACCCGGTACTTGGGGGATGTACTGGGTTACCCAAGGTAGATAACCGGCTGTAAGCATCGCGCTGGCCAAGGCTATCGTCAATGGCGCCTTTAGCCATGACCATGCCGCTCTGCTGAATTTTGATGCTCGTTCCAGTATTCGCATCATTTTCCGCCGTGTCCGCATCAACTCTCGCGGGCGTCGTCCACCATGGCCCGCAGTTGGTCAACCGCTTGGGGTATTTCATTGGCGATGAGCCGTCTGTCCAGTGGCGGGTGCTCATGGGTATAGACTGCTGCGCTGCCGAACTCGGTCAGGTAGCGGTGGCTTTCACCCGGCGCCAATTCGTTCACGCCGATGATTTGATTTTCCCTGAGCAAGTCCGTCAGGATACGCAGGTTGTGTCCGTCGCGTCCGCTGACGGGGTATGCGCAGCCGTGGGCCCCCAGGACGGCTTTGCACGCGAATTCGAGAGCATTTTGCGCCACACGCCCGAACTGTAGGTCGTCGCCCGTATCGATGATTCCGGCGTCCCGGATGGCACTGAGCCAAGCGGCCGCTCCGGCCGCGTCCGTAATCTTCTTATTCACGTCGTCCCAGTCAGCGCGTTCGTCTTCATGGTCGGCTCCGTATCCAACGCGTCCGTCGGGCATGATGGGGTATCCTTCCCTGGTGATGGTGTTCGCCATGTGATTTCTGAGGACACGCCCCCTGGTGAATTCGGATTCCGTCATGCAGACGACGTCGATTCCGGAAGCTTTGGGCAGTTGGGTTTTCTGCACGTCGCGAGAGCGCTGTCGCAAGTCTTCCAGCCAGGAATCCGGCTGGGGTTCTTCCGTGACGACCAGCACGTCGATGTCGGAGTCCAGGCGGTGGTCGCCGCGGGCCCGTGAGCCGAACAGAAACGTCTGCTCCGCGTTGGCCATTTCGTGAATCTGCCGGGTGATGCTGATTGCCTGAAGGTCAGGTTTCGGTGTGTTGCGCATTTCCATAGCGGCTCCTCGGCACAGTATAACGGCGATAGCGTATAATGCCGGCTATCACCCCAATAAGGAGTATCCCCAATGCCCCGAGTAGCCCTTGACCTGGAACAGAAGGACGACCTGGCCGTCATCAAGTCCGACGGCTGGCGCATTGCGCAGGGCCTGGAACCCGGCGAACCTAACCAGGGCCTGGTCGCCGAGATGCTGGGCAGCAACGCGCGCCTGCCCGACTATGACGACTCCGGCTGGGAAAGCGGCGCGGATTTCCAGAAGCGCTATTCCGTCGGCTTCACCTTCGCCTGGTATCGCCTGCGGTTCACCATGCCGGAGACGGTAAAAGGACAGGACGTGTCCACCTGCCGCGTCTGGTTTGAGACCAACGTGGACAACTACGGCGAGGTGTACATCGACGGCAAGATCGACCGCAACATCGGCGCGGTGACCGGCAACAACACGCCCAAGCGTGTCTTGTTGGAAGAGCCGGGCGAACCCGGCAAGGAACACGTCATCGCCGTGCTGGTGGCCAACGCGCCCCTGGGCGAGCCGGTGGGAGCCATCTTCATGCGCTACGCCACCCTGGCCTTCGAGTCCCAGCCGCCGCGGTAGCCATAAGTCTGACGTCATGACCGCCACCACCTGCGACCCGCGCGCGCTGACCGTCGCGCAAGCCGTACACGAACGGGAGCGGCCCCTGGCCACCATCCTGTTCGGCTCCCGGGCTCGGGGCGACTACGAAGAACGTCGCTCCGACATCGACATCATGCTGGTGCAGCCGGAAGAGCCGGATTGCGAATATCAAGGCTCAGTTGAGAAATGGGCTGAAGGCATCGTCCGGGCCGCCTACGGACGTCGGGTGCCGGTTCAACTCGTCTGGCTCTCGGAACAGAGGTTCAGCGAAGGTACACGGTACATCAACCACGTTGCTACCCAGGCTCTGTTCGACGGTGTAATCATGACGCAAGACCCGGAGGAGTACCACAACCGCGATGCCGACGATGCGGAAGCGGAGTACGAGTACAACTGGTCGCCCTACAGCGAACGGATGCGCCATGCCGAACTGCACTTGACCGCGCTCCAAGACATGATTGACCTGAGCCGCGATGACTTGCTCATCGGTCAGCAAGCCCAAGGCGCTCTGGAACACGCCATGAAGGCCCTGCTGGAAGCCCATCGTGTGCGTTACCAACGCACCCACAACATCGGGCATCTGCTGGGACGCATACGGGACATTGACCCTGAAATGCGAAACTTCGCGTTCAGTATCTCGCCCGACATCTACCCCGCCTACGCCGGCGAGCAGGAATATTATGAGGAAGCGAGGACACAGCCGCTCCTCACCGACCAGCCCGACTACCAGGAGCGAACCGTCGCCGACGCCCAGCGCATCATCGACCGCGCCCGCGAAGTGCGCCAACAGCAAGACGGTTAGCGACACAACCCACGCAACCACGCCCCCCTGGAGGCTCAACCATGGCCACCCGCTCTTTCGCCGGCACCGTCAACGCGCCGGATTTCCCTGACAGCGTCGAATGGATCAACACCGACCGGCCCCTGAGCATGGCCGACCTGCGCGGCAAGGTGGTGGTGCTGGACTTCTGGACCTACTGTTGAGTCAACTGCATGCACGTGTTTCCGCAGTTGCGGAAAATGGAAGAAAAGTATGCCGACGAGCTGGTGGTAATCGGCGTCCATTCCGCCAAGTTCCCCAACGAGAAGTACGCCGACAACGTATTGCTGGCGGCCCAGCGCTACGAGCTGAAGCACCCCATCGTCAACGACGCCGAGTTCCAGGTGTGGCGGCAGTACGCCTGCCGGGCCTGGCCCACCCTGATGTTCGTTGACCCGGAGGGCAAGGTCATCGGCAAGCACGAGGGCGAGCTGCCCTACGAAGCTTTCGACGACCTGCTGGGCCGGATGATTGCCGAGTTCGACGAGCAAGGCAAGATTGACCGCCGCAGCCTGGGCCTCAAGCCGGAAGCGGTGGAGGAGTCCGCCCTGGCCTTTCCCGGCAAGGTACTGGCCGACGGCCCCGGCAACCGCCTGTTTATCGCCGACACCAACCACAACCGCGTCGTCATCGCCGACCTGGACGGGCAGGTGCAGGCCGTCGTCGGCTCCGGCGCCGAGGACTTTGCTGATGGCGATTACGCCTCCGCTGCCTTCAACCATCCCCAAGGCATGGAATTGGTGGGCGAGACGCTGTACGTGGCGGACACCGAGAACCACGCCATCCGCCGGGTCAATCTCGCGGCCGGCACGGTGGACACCATCGCCGGCACCGGGGAGCAGGGCCACGACCGCCGGGCGCAGGGACCGGGGCGTCAAATTGCCTTGAGCAGCCCCTGGGATCTGGCGCACCACGAGGGCACGCTGTACATCGCCATGGCCGGCATCCACCAGCTTTGGCGGCTGTCCCTGGCCGACGGAATGGTCTGCCCCCACGCCGGCACCGGCGGGGAGAACATCGACAACGGCCCCCTGGCCACGGCGACACTGGCCCAACCCAGCGGCATCATCGTGGGCGCCGACCGCCAGGGTGACGCCGCGCTCTACTTTGCCGACTCGGAAACCAGCAGCATCCGCAGCGCCGGCATCGACCCGGTGACCGGGCGGGTGGCGACGCTGGTGGGCATCGACCTGTTCGCCTTCGGCGACCGGGATGGCGTGGAGCACCATGTCCGCTTGCAGCATCCCATTGGAATAGAATGGCGGGAAGGCGAGCTGTTCATCGCCGACACCTACAACCACAAGATCAAGAAAGTCCTGCCCCTGACCCGCTCAGTACAGACCATTCTGGGTTCCGGCGCGGTGGGACTCCACGACGGCGCGGGTCGGCTGGCGACGTTCAGCGAACCCAGCGGCCTGAGCTTCGCCATATTTGACGACGGGCGCGAGCCCTTGCTCTACATCGCCGACACCAACAACCACGCCATCCGCGTTGCCGACCTTCAGGCTGATGAGGTGAGGACGCTGGAGCTGCGCGGTATGTAGCAAAAAGGAGACCCCGCGCATCGCGCCGGGGCGCCGCTTACCCGGAGAGTTCTGACATGGAAGTCTGCCCCGTTTTTATCGACGAAACCGGCGTCCTCTCCGGGTCGCCTCAGGGCCAACCCGTCTATGGGATTGGGGCCCTTGTTGTGCCTGATACCAAGTCAATCACCGACAGCCTGTACAGTCTGCACTTCAACTTCAGTCGCCAAAGGATGACCGAGCGTAGGAGAATCTACGATAACCTATGGTCGCGGACTACTCCTCCTACATTGCGGTAGGCAACACAACTTATGCAGGCAACTCGGCATCACGAGTACAAGTTCACCAAAGTAAGGGATACTAATGTCCAGCAGTACATTGACTTGCTCAACCTTTACTTTTCGTTCCCGGATCCCCAATTTTGCGCAGTGGTGCTGGATCGTTTAGACCCTTCGTACAACCTGTCTCGCTGGAATAACGATGCTTGGAGCGCATACGCCCATATCACCCGTGATCTCCTGGAACGGCAGCTCGACCGTGATGTATTTGCCGTCGTGGATTTCCAGGGCAAGCCGGGCAACTCTGCCGTCCATATTGAGGACACACTTTGCTCGGCGCCACCAGTGAAAGGTTGCCTGCGCGCTAAATCGGATATCTCCGTTTATCTGCAACTCGTGGACGTTTTGCTGGGCTGCGTCCAGTTTGACTGGCGGGATGCCGTGCAACAGTATAGCCCAACATCGCGTACAACGAGGGCGAAACGCCGCTTGGTGAACTCGCTGAAAGGCCGGCTGGGGCTGCTGCCCAACGAACGATTGCTCCCGACCGGGGTTGCGTTGCGCACTTGGCGTGCTCCGTCTCTGTTCACGATATACCGTGGCAGTTGGTGAGCCATGCGCCGGAGTTAAACCGATGTGCGCGGCTATGTCCGGCGTCCATCCTACTGAGTACGACGACGTTACCCGGCCACTCCGCGCACCCGCAAGATAGCATTGCCGCTACCTTTTTTGTCAATTCGCCAAACGGGAAAAAGCGGCGTCAAGACGTCACTCGGACACCTGCCCTTGCTATAATTACGTGCATGGTACCGTTGGCTGGCGGTAGGGGGAGACCCGCCGCTATAGCCACTCACCTGTCCACAGGAGAATCCATGACCACCCCCACCACCTTCGAAACAAATTACCCGACTGGCGCCGACCCCGACTATCCTGTCAACTCTGAAGACAACATCACGCTCCTCGCCAGCAAGATAATCCGCGACGTGCTGGTCACCCGTGGCGAACCCATCCGCCGCGCCCAGCTGTGGCAGGCCGTGGAGCTCGCCATGGGCGGCCGTTCGCCCGACGTGGACGGCGTGTTGAAACGGGACTGGTTCAGCAACCAGGACACCGGCCCGGGCCGCTGGCGGCTGACCGACGAGGCCGACGCCGGCGATTCTCCTTTTGCCAACTCCGGGGGCGCGGTCAATCTGGTCGCAGTGGTCGAATATCTCCGGGTGTGTCGTCAAGGCGAAGCGCCCTACATCGGCGACGTGGGAGAATTCATCAAGATCTGCCGCCCCGACATCGAACTGGACGCCGGTTGGCTGGTCGGGAACAGTCTGACGGCAGGGTGAGCCTATGACCACCAGCGCAGACACCATCACTTACCACCGGAAACGCAGCCGGCATTTCCTGGCCCTGGTGGACGACGAACTGGCTCGGGGAGAACTGGAAGAGGCCAGCAACAAGGTATGGGGCGCGGCGGCTCATGCCATCAAGGCGGTTGCGGAACGCCGGGGATGGGAACACCACACCCACAGGTTGCTGGAGCGGGCCGTCCATCGGCTGGTTCACGAGGAGAATGCACCTCGCGATTTGCTGATACAGTATATGACCGCTTCGGCATATCACCAGCGGTTTTATGGTGACCCGCCTGAGGTGGAGTATATCCGCGCCGGTAAGGAACTCATCGGCCAGTTCGTGGCGACGCTGGAAAGCCTGAACTGAAGCGCCGGCCCCGCCCTTACGCCAGTCTGTTATACTGCCCGTCGCCGTCATTGGGCCTTACGGCCCGATGAGGTTGTCTAGACGTGCGCGTCAACATCAAAGAGGAGAACATTCCCAAAATGCCTGAACCCACCACCCGCATCGTTGAAAGCGACGTCCTGATTATCGGCGGCGGCATGGCCGGCTGCGGCGCGGCTATTGAAGCCCGTTACTGGGGCGGCGACGACCTGCGTATCGTCATGGTGGACAAGGCCGCCACCGACCGCAGCGGCGCCGTGGGCGAGGGCCTGTCCGCCATCAATATGTACATGGGGATGCGGCACGGCTGGAACCAGCCAGAGGACTACGTTGAGTACGTCCGCAACGACATGATGGGCATTTCCCGGGAAGACCTGGTGTACGACGTGGCCCGCCACGTGGACAGCAGCGTCCATATGTTTGAGGAATGGGGCCTCCCCTTCTGGTACGACGACGAGGGCCTGTACGTCCGCGAAGGCCGCTGGCAGGTGATGATCCACGGCGAAGCCTACAAGCCCATCGTCGCCGAGGCCACCAAGAAGGCCATCGGCCCCGACAACCACTTCGAGCGGGTTTTCATCTCCCACCTGTTCACCGACGCCGACGACCCCAACCGCATCGCCGGCGCGGTGGGGTTCGGCGTGCGCGAGGACGTCATCTACGTTTTCAAGGCCCGGTCGGTCATCAGCGCGGCCGGCGGCGCGACGGCCCTGTTCCGGCCTCGCAGCGTGGGCGAGGGCATGGGCCGCACCTGGTACTCCATCTTCGACACCGGCTCGGTGTACGGCCTGGTCATCCCGGTGGGCGCGGAGATGACCCAGATGGAGCACCGCTTCGTGCCCAGCCGCTTCAAGGATTCCTACGGCCCGGTGGGCGCGTGGTCCCAGCTCTTCCGCGCCGACCTCACCAACGCCGCCGGCGAAAACTACTTCGTCAACCGCCTGCCCGAACTCAAAAAGTACGACCCCTACGGTTCCGCCTTCCCGACGCCGACACCGTTGCGCAACCACCTGCTCTGGACCGAAATCCAGGCCGGCAACGGGCCCATCATGCTGAAGACGCCCGAAGCCATCGACGCTCTGGCCGCCGGCGACGAGGAGCGCAAGCGGGAGATCATCGCCGAAGCCTGGGAGGACTTCCTGGACATGACCATCTCCCAGGCCATCCTCTGGGCGGCGCACAACATCGCCCCGGAGGAACGGCCCTCGGAGGTTGTGCTGGCCGAGCCCTACATCATGGGCAGCCACAGCGGCGAGTCCGGCGCGTGGGTCAGCGGCCCCGAGGACGTCTCGCCCGACGGCTATCACTGGGGCTACAACAAGATGACCACCGTGCGGGGTCTCTTCGCCGCCGGCGACGGCGTGGGCGCGTGTCCGCACAAGTTCTCCTCCGGCTCATTCACCGAGGGACGGCTGGCGGGAAAGTCAGCCGTTATCTACGCCCTGGACAACACGACGCCGCCCCAGACCGACGACCGCCAGATTGACCGGCTCAAGGAACAGGTCTGGGCGCCGATGGTGACCTTCGAGTCCAACCAGTACGCTTCCAGCAACCCCGAAGTGAACCCCAACTACCTGCTGCCCCGCCAGGGCCTGTTCCGGCTGCAAAAGCTGATGGACGAATACGTGGCCGGCGTGTCGGCGGGTTTCACCACTAACGAGGCCACCATGCTGCGCGGCCTGGAGCTGCTGACCATGTTCCGCGAAGACTTGGCGAAACTCGGCGCCCGCAACCGCCACGAGCTGCTCCGCTGCCACGAGCTCATCCACCGCGCCTGGGTCGGCGAAGCCCACCTGCGCCATATGCTGCATCGCAAGGAAACCCGTTGGCCGGGCTTCTACTATCGCAGCGATTACCCCGAAATGGACGAACCCAACTGGCGCGTCTTCGTCAACTCCCGCTACAACCCCGAAAACGGCGAGTGGAGCGTGTTCACACGAGACTGCCCGCAGGTGTTTTAGGATAAGAAGGAAGACGGCCCTCACCCCAACCCCTCTCCCACAAGGAGAGGGGAAATTTGTCCGCTCGAAATTCACACCTTAGGACGTGGCTGACGGGCGCATCACCCCCATTGACGACTGAATCATCCCTGCGCGCGTTTGCCCTGATCATGGGAATCGAGGTGCTGATGATACGATTTAACATCAAAATCAAATTCGACTTCAACAAATGAGTGGAAGATCGGAGGCGGGCTAAGGTCGCGGCCCGACGCCGCAAACTCGCCAAACGATGCAAGCACACTTGGACGTTATACCCGCACAGCCAATTTTCGATGTGCAACAAGTGCCTTGCGTTGATCTCCACGCCAATCCTGATGGATTTGCCTGACCAATTGCGCTGGTTGGTGCGTGGGGTCATTGAGCATCAGAGCATTAATGCGCGTAAAGGCAACATCACCGTCCTAAGTCCCGTCAACGACAAACGCCTTGCCCGTGCGCTGCTGACTCCGCAGTTTAAACGCCGTATCAAGGAGACGAGGCATGACCTCGGCAGTTATCGGTGAATAGTGGTTCCGTTTGAGATTGGAAGAACACGGAACCCCACAAACACGCCCATGACTGCACGAGGAGGCGGCGACATGATTGGTTTGGTGACTCGCTTCTGCGTCGTGTTCGTCTTGGGCTTGGGGATCGCGGGCTGTGCGACTACTACCCGTACTCTGCCCACTCCCGAGGCGACCGTTAATGCGGAATACGCCAAAGCGTGGGCAGATCAACAAACCCGTGAAACGGAACGCAAGACGCCCGCGCCAACCAGACCACGGACACCCACGCCAACCAAACCGCCTGGGGCCCCGTACTCCGTCATGGTGAGAGGCTATGAGGTAGTTTGTAGGGAAATATCCTACGAGTACGTCAGCATGGCCGACCTGGGCAAGGTTACGGCTTTGCAGCATGTAGCCAACACTATTACTCTTCGGCTCAACAACCCATCGTTGTACGTCAGCGCGCACGACGCGGAGAACGCTCTTTTTGAATGCGGGTGCATTTCGACCCGTAATTGCAAACCTATCGGGATTGGTGCCACGCCCACGCCGGCGCCCCAAGTGCGGAACCGGAGCACCCCGGCACGCACCCCTGGCACCTTCGTCTGGGCCAGGGACCGCACACCGACACCATCGCCCACTGCGCCTATGCCGACACCAACGCCAACTCCGATAGATTACGACGAGGACAACGACGGCCTGATTGAGATACGCACCTTGGCGCAACTCGACGCGAAGCGCTGGGATTATAACGGTGACGGGCGACCAACCCCTAACTTTGAAGCGGAGTACCAAGCGGCTTTCCCTTGGGCTGTGGGCGGCATGGGTTGCCCCGCTGACGGCTGCTACGGGTATGAACTGGTCGCCGACCTGGACTTTGACACCAACGGCAACGGCTACATTGACAATGATGACGCCTATTACAACGACGGCGAGGGATGGAAACCGCTGGGGCGTCCTAATGCCAACGAGAGGATCAGCAGACTAACTGACGTTGGCGTATTCGAGGGCAATGGGCATACCATTGCCAACCTGTGGAAAAGGCCCCTGTTTTATGAGCATTGGGGCGTCATCAGGAATGTGGTGCTTTCTGATGTCTATGTAGTCCATGGCTGTGGGGCCTTACTTTGCGTGAACCAAGGAGGTACAGTCAGCGGCATCACGGCCAGCGGCGAGGTGGGGGGTGAAACCCACGAGGGTGACCGCGTCGGCGGTTTGGTGGGATTTTGCAATGGTGGCACCGTCACCAACAGCACTGCCAACGTCAGGGTGTGGGGCAGAAATGATGTCGGCGGTTTGGTGGGGAGCGGCTGTAGCATAATCGACAGTACTGCTACCGGTGAGGTGCATGGCAACGGGAATGTCGGCGGTTTGGTGGGGAGCGGCGGCAGCATCACAAACAGTGCCTCCACCGGCAACGTGTTCGGGCACACTCACGTCGGCGGACTGGTCGGATATTCCAGCGGATCTATCAGCGACAGCAGTGCCAGCGGCAATGTGTTCGGCACCGGAACCTATCACGCCGGTGGTGTCGGCGGCCTCGCGGGAACCAACGATGGCTATACTATCACGGGCAGCACCGCCACCGGCAACGTGCTAGGCTTCGCAAGCGTTGGTGGGCTGGTCGGGTTCCAACCGTTAGGAGAGATCATTGACAGCTCTGCCAGTGGCAATGTGACCGGTGACCACGCCACCAACGCTCCGGCGCATAAGGTCAACAACAACATAGGTGGTCTGGTCGGAAATAACCGCGGCGCTATCAGAGACAGCGAAGCCAGCGGCTTCGTGTCCGGCGAAAATCAGATCGGTGGGCTGGTCGGACTCAATAACGGTCACATCGAACGCAGCACGGCCAGCGGCGACGTGAAGGGTGTCGAGTACATCGGCGGGCTGGTCGGGTGGCATCAGGGTGATACCATCGAACGCAGCGAGGCCAGCGGTTATGTGGAAGGCTACTCTTATGTCGGCGGCTTGGTCGGGGCGACCACCGGATTTATCAGAGACAGCGAGGCCAATGGCGATATAAAGGGTGTCGAGTACGTCGGCGGCCTGGCAGGAGGCGTGGGCGGCGACAGGGAAAGCGTAGGCTTTGAGATTGGCGGCTCTCTCTCGGACACCCGGGCCAACGGCTACGTGTCAGGGGCCTACTACGTCGGTGGCCTGGCCGGGTGGAACAGTGGAACCATCAAAGACAGCACGGCCAAAGGCTATGTATCCGGCAAATATCAGGTCGATGCCCTGGTGGGCGCTAACGAAGGCGGCCAGATTACCAGCAGCTCAGGGACAGGTAAGGTGAGCGAACCGAGGTAAAACGGAAAGGCACTGTCCTCAAGATTTGGACGCCATGAACGATGCGACACCGGCAAAGGAGGAAATCGTGACTACCGAACCCGAAATGCCCGATCCGGTGGAGATGCTTCGCAAAACTACGCTCCGGGTGAAGGAAGTGGTAGCCGGCGTAGAACAGTCCCAGGCCGCCGACCCGACGCCCTGCTCCGAGTGGGATGTGCGCGCCCTGATCAATCACCTGATTGGCGTTCTGGAATTCACCTCCGGCTGCATCGTCGGCAGCCCGCCCGACATTCGCCCTAACGAAGCCGACAGCAGTCGCGTCGGGGAGCCTGACGTTACCGTACTGGCTCAGTCGTACCGGGAGGAAGTGGCGCGGTTGCTGGAACTGTGCCGCCAGCCCGGCGCGCTGGAAAGGATTGCGGCAACGCCCTTCGGAGATATGCCCATCGGCCAAATCCTGATGGGCACTCTGCTGGACCAGTTCGTCCACGGTTGGGATCTGGCGAAAGCCACCGGCCAGGACACCACCCTTGACGCCGACGTAACCGAGTTCGCCTACGGGATGCTGACTTCCGGTTTCGCCGACATGGGCCGGGAAGCCGGGTTCATCGGCCCGGAGATTGCCGTACCCGACGACGCCGGTTTGCAGGACCGGCTGATTGCCTACATGGGCCGCCAGCCGTAACGGGCAACAAACGACATAGCGTACACCGGCGTCGAGCGGGGGTGATGGTGGTTGTCGGCGTTTTCCTCCTTTGGTTGGCTGGTTGATTGGTCTGTTTCGGGTTCACGGATTCGGGCTGTCGGCGCTACGGCCAGAGAGCGTTTTTGCGAATTGATGTCCTAGGTTTGCGCGTGCTGACCGCCCCCCTCCCTTCCCCGCCTGGATTCCGCCGAAAGCCGGAATGACGATTGGACGCTGAGGGCGACCCTCGCGCAGCGGTGGTAACACCCGCCGTACTGGTCTATGCTGTGCCGGGGAAAATACCGGCCTGTGGGCGATAGCCAGTGGTGCAATGAGATCCGACGTGCCGTCCGCCTGCGGCGGACAGCGGTTGGCCGTGATTACCTGAACCTTGTGAACCCGATATTCAGATGTTGGCGCGGGGCGTTAGGCCGTGGCCACAGGCTTGCCGCCCTGCTGTGAGGTATAGTATAGAGAACAGTTGTGCGGATGCGCAAGGGGCAAGTGTCACCAGGAAATTTCGCTACTCCAATCGCACACTAGCGGCTACGGCGTCTGGTTGGCTCCCAAGCAGATTTCGTAGCGTTCTACCTTGACCGCCGAGGAACGATTGGAGCGAAGTTATTCCTCAGTGGGCAAATTATTGACTACTCGGCATACTCCGTGAACAATGGGGATAGTCAATTGCAGTGTCCGCAGATGCCAGCCAGGTGCCTATGGAATCACTGGCACGCCTTGACGGAGTGATCATGAGCACCTTCAGAAGAATCTTCGGATCCGGAATGTCATCAGAAGACCGTCTGAGAGAGGCAGTACGCATACGGATCCATGGTCTTGAATCGGATGCAGAAGACGCCCGAGAAACGTCCGCATCGATGGTAGCTGACGTCCTGTCAGTCCACGAAAATGCGGTTCTCGCTGGCCGCAGCAGCGATGAGTTCACGGAACTCATCGCACGAACCACTGGCGTCGTATTGTCTCTGGTCAAAGAGTACTACACGCCGAGGGGAGGGTTTCCTTTTGACTTAGGACAATGGAACGACACGGTCGAAGCGATGCACACGGAAGAGGCCATCAACGAGATTTCTATCGCAATGGTCAACGATGGGTTGCGTCACATGGGGTCAGACATACGGTGCGTACTGACATCGCAGGGGCTGAGGGTATTCAGCCGTGGCGGAGGCTTACCGCAGTTCTCCGGAGAAAGGTCACTCTGGGATGACTTGGGATTACCCAGGGAAACTGATGTCCGCGGAGAATCATGGAACCCCAACGGCATCTCTACCTTCTTTCATCGCCTGGACTTCTCTGACTTCCGGCACTTGGACGCTATCTACTGGCGCACCGGTTACATCGATAGACAACACGGTGAGCACCGTCGGTCGTTCGTCGAACAATATGATGCGAGACCGCAACCCTTCGAAATGGTGAACCTGCTGGAAACCTCCGAGCAACGAACAAGCAGGGCGGAAACTAGGGCCAGAGATTTTGCTGACATCAGCGACGAGCACTCCCTATGGTTCCAACTCGCCCGCCAATGGCGAATGAAAGACCACATGATATTGGCTTTTGAGACGAATCGGACACGCTCGATAGAGACCGTGGATCTGGCTGACAAACACGAACTCCGGGAGCGATACCATTCGAGTGACCCGAGTCTGGCCATGACTGCCCAAATACGATTGGCGGCTTGGGCCATTGGCCGTGAGAATGCCATCCCAGAAATCGAAGCGGTTTTGGGACGTCCGTACTACGAATTAACGGACCTCGATTTTTACGACGGCAGTACTGAGGCAGATATGAACCGCTCAGTTTCGGCAACTGTAGACGACATCATTGTCGAGGCAGTGCGTGCGATGTTGATACTCCATGTCCGCCCATATATTTTCTGGGCATCTGAGCTGGACTTTGTACAAAAACTAGAAAAATGAAAGCGGCAGGGTAAGCTGGTTTGACCCCACAACTCACCGTAGGTCAATTCGTGCTCACCCTGCCCGATGCCATTGTAACTGTTCTCTTTCCCTTCGCCATGCTGTTCCAAAACCGAACCTGGCAAAAGGCTCAGGTCCTATTGGTCGGCGCGATCCTGACGCCGGGCCAGCGCACAGTGGCCGCGGCGTTGCGGGTCATGGGCCTCAGCGGCGACCGCAACTATGCCCGCTACCATCACGTGCTGAACCGGGCGGCGTGGTCGCCCCTTGGGGCGTCCCAGGTCTTGCTCAGGTTGCTGCTTCAACATCTCGACCACGGCGACGGTCCGCTGGTGTTCGGTATCGACGAAACCCTGGAGCGTCGGCAGGGTCCAAAGATCAACGCTCTGGGTGTCTACCGAGACGCCGTGCGTTCCAGCCGCAGCTATACGGTCAAGGCCAGCGGGTTGCGCTGGATCAGTTTGATGTGGCTGGGACGCATCCCCTGGGCGGGACGGTTCTGGGCCCTGCCCTTGCTCACCGCGCTGGCGCCATCGGAACGCTATCACCAAAGGCAGGGACGCCGGCACAAGAAACTCACCGACTGGGCTCGCCAGATGATCCTGCTGCTGCGCCGCTGGCTGCCCCATCGCCCCCTGGTGGTGGTGGGCGACAATGGCTATGCCGTCCTGGACTTGCTCTACTTCTGCCAGTCCCTCCATGAACCCGTAACCCTCATCACCAGGCTGCGCCTGGATGCCGGTCTCTACGATCCCGCGCCACCCCGTCAACCGGGCCAAACCGGTCGCCCTCGGGTCAAGGGGGCACGTCAACCCACCCTCAAGCAACGCCTTGACGATCCCGAGCTGCTCTGGGACACCGCGTCGGTGTCCTGGTACGACGGCACCATGCGCACGCTGGAACTGGCTTCGCAGACCGCCCTCTGGTACCACCCCGGCAAACCGCCCGTACCCATCCGCTGGGCGCTGGTCCGAGACCCCAAAGGTGAACTGGACACTCAGGCCCTGCTCTGCACTGATGAGTCGGTCGCCCCAGTCCAGATCCTGGAGTGGTTTGTGCTGCGTTGGCAGCTGGAGGTCACTTACCAGGAAGTACGGGCTCACTTGGGCGTGGAAACTCAGCGCCAATGGTCGGATCGCGCCATTGCCCGCACCACGCCCGTCCTGATGGGTCTGTTTTCCTGGATCGCCCTGGCGGCACACTCGCTGCAACAAGAGAGCCCCATCACCCAGCGCACGGCGGCCTGGTACGCCAAACCCGCCCCCACTTTCGTGGATGCCATCGCCCTGGTGCGACGCCACCTGTGGCTGGCTTCGGACAGTTTTTCAATGTCGTTATCCGACTGTGACCGGGGAAAACCCGTTCCCGAATTGTACGCTCGGCTTATCGATTCCCTCGCCTACGCCGCTTGAACGTACAAAGTCCAGCTGAGACCGAGCTCATGATCGCCGCAGCGCGTCCAGGCAGCAACGTCGGGCCTTGGAGTAGGGCCGACCTAGAGTCCGCCGTAACGCTCGCTCCGTCGACCGTAGGTGCAGCGGCAGCGGGCGGAAGTGAAGGACTGTTGGAATGGACTAGCATCCACCGTGCGGCGCTTGAGCCAGGCTACGATTGGGACGATGTTCAAGCAGACAACGCACGCTTAAAACAGCAATGGCTTGAGAGCCCAGAACTAGGACATTTCTTGGATTCTGAGTCGCACTCCGAAGACGACAGGATACTCATGCACCGGCTAGTCAGGCTATCTAGGTTCGGATACGGCCTACCCGCGGTGCGGAAGCCGGAGTACCGCGATGTTCACATCGTACCGTGATGTTGCTCATTACGGGAAAACGTCTCCTTGATTGCGGTTTACGTCGCGGGTTACCACAAATCAGAGTAGCGAAATCGCCTCGGTGTCCCTAGGCAGCGTTCCATTTTAGGTAGTTTTTTTGCGTGGATGGACAAGATTTTAGATGTCAAGGGTACCTGGATTCCCGCTTTCGCGGGAATGACGGACAGGGCTGTGGATAGCCGGGGGACCTTGGGGTTACTGACGACCAACCATTCGGCGCACTATATTTGATACAATGCGCCGACCCGACCCACCCTTGTCCCCGCTACAGCATGGAGGCAACATGACCACCACGATTTACGACGCCGAGCGCCGCGATATTTCCATCGCCGTGGGCGGCGACGCCATGATCACCCGCCGGATGCAGGCTTTCCAGGAGCCGCGTTTCCTCAAGCTGGTGGATATTTTGCGGGCAGCCGACGTGTCTCTGGTCAACCTGGAGATGCTGTTCCACGACTACGAAAGCAGCTGGCAGTGGAGCAGCGCCACCTACACCCGCTCGGACCCCAAAAACCTGGACGAGTTGAAGTGGATGGGCATCAACGCGGTGACCACCGCCAACAACCACTCCTTTGACTTTTCCGAGGGCGGTTTCCTGACCACCCTGGAGCACTGCCGGGAGGTTGACCTGCCCCACGCCGGCGGCGGCCGCAACCTGGACGAGGCCCGTTCGCCGGCCTACGTGGACTCGGCCCGGGGCCGGGTGGCGGTGATGAGCGCCACCAGCACCTTCAGCGAGACTTCCCGCGCCGGCGCCGGCCGTCCCGATTTCGCCGGCCGCCCGGGGGTCAACGCCTTGCGCCACGACATCACCCACCACGTGCAGCAGGACGTGTTCGATGCCCTGCGCAAGGCCAACCTGGAGCTGGGCTACGAGGAGGAACACGCCTTCCTTAGGCACTTCGGCTTCCGGGGCAACCAGGATGCGCCGGACGACAGCGAGGAATTGGAGTTCCTGGAAAACAAGTTCATCCTGGACGAGACCTTTGCCGTCCGCACCGCATTGAACGAGGACGACCGGCTGGGCATCGGCAACTGGATCCGGGGAGCGCAGACGCAGTCGGACTGGCAAGTCTATGGCGTCCACTGCCACGAGAGCGGACCGGAGGGCGACTTCCACGGTCATTCCCGCATCTCGCCGCCCCACTTCCTGGTGGACTTCGCCCGCTGGACCATCGACCAGGGCTGCGCCGCCTTCGTGGGCCACGGCCCCCACTTCCTGCGGGGCATCGAGATCTACAAGAACCGGCCCATCTTCTACAGCCTGGGCAACTTCATCTTCCAGAATGAAAGCGTCCTGTGGCTGCCCCACGAGTCCTACCGCCGATTCGGACTGGACTTCAACAGCACGCCCGGCGATTACCTGGACACCCGCTCCGGCGGCGGAACCCGTGCCTTTGCCGCCGACCCGGTGTTCTGGCAGAGCGTGGTGGCGGTGTGCAACTACGCCGGCGGCGACCTGAAAGAGGTCATCCTGCATCCCATCGACATGGGTTTTGGCCGCCCCATCCCCCAGCGGGGCCGTCCGGTGCTGGCCGAAGAGCCTATTGCCCGCGAGACGCTACAGTGGTTGCAGGAGGTTTCCAGCCCCTTCGGCACCGAGATTTCCATTCAGGAATTGGACGGCGACTTGGTGGGCGTGATACGGGTTTAGGCGAACAAGTTTGAGTCTCAAACGCCCGGGAAAGTCCCGGGCGTTTTGTTTTTGGCCTGGCATAAACCGGGGCTGTAGGCGTTTCAGTTATCCGCGGGCGTGGGGGCAGTGGCCGGTTCAATGTCGGGCAGCGGGACGATGGCGTAGCCTCCGTCAGCGTGAACGTGCCGGTAAAGCGCGCCAATAGCTTTCAACAACTCCTGATGCCGGCGTTCATTGGCCTCTTCCATTTCTCTGAACCGGCGCTCGATTTCCGCGAACCGGCGTTCGTTGGCCTCCTCCATTTCTCTGAACCGACGCTCGGTAGCCTCTTCCATCTCGCGGAACCGGCGCTCGATGGCCTCTTCCATCTCGCGGAAACGACGGTCAATTTCCGCGAACCGGCGCTCGGTGGCCTCTTCCATCTCGCGGAAACGACGGTCAATTTCCGCGAACCGTCGGTCGATGGTCTCCTCCATCTCACTAAACCGGCGGTCGATTTCTGCGAACCGGCGCTCGGTGGCCTCTTCCACTTCCCTGAACTGGTGCTCGATGGCCTCTTTCATCTCGCGGAACTGGCGCTCGATATCCCGGTCCCGGCGGTTGGTGTCGCGCATATACCAGCCGACAATTAGCATGACGACCAGCGAGAAATAGGCAAACCAGCTCCCGCCGAAGATCCCGAGCACTTGCCACAGACCCGGGTACGTCACTAAACCTGCGGTTTCCATTATGTGTCCACTCTCCACATCCGACGGCGGATGTTATCAGCGCAACTGATTTTCCGCTATCCTATCATCGCCACACTTGCCGGGCAATCGCTGCCCTGATGGAGAACTCTCTAATGCAAGCCATCGATATGCACATCCACGTCCCCCGGGAGCCAGGGCTGCCCGAAATTGAGATTGAGGCGGAGCTGCTGCGCTACTTCCGCGCCCCGCCGCCGCCCCAGGATCCGGCGGAAATGGCCGACAAGTACCGGGAGCTGGACCTCTTCGGCGTCATCTTCTCGGTGGACACCACCACCAACACCGGCGAAAAGCCCGACAGCAACGACTGGGTCGCCAGCATCGTCAACGCCCACCCGGAGCAGTTCATGGGTTTCGCGTCGGTTGATCCGTGGCTGGGCAAGGCGGCCTGCTACGAGCTGGAGCGGTCGGTGAAAGAACTGGGGCTGAAGGGACTGAAGCTGCATCCGATACACCAGGCGTTTATGCCCAACGACACCCGCTTCTACCCGCTGTACGAAGTGGCGGACGGGTTGGGCATTCCGGTGTTGTTTCATTCCGGGTTTGCCGGGGCGGGTTCGGGTACGCCGGGCGGCAGCGGCCTGAAGCTCAAGTACAGCCAGCCGATACCATGCTTCGATGACGTGGCCGCCGATTTTCCCAACCTGACCATCATCATGGCCCACCCCGCCTGGCCGTGGATTGATGAGCAGATCGCCGTCGCGCTGCACAAGTCCAACGTCTTCCTCGACCTGTCGGGCTGGATGCCCCGGTTCATCCCGGAGGCCCTGATCCGGGAGACCAATACGCGCCTCCAGGACAAGGTGATGTTCGGCTCCGATTACCCTTTCATCCAGCCCGACAACTGGCTGGCCGACTTCCAGAACCTCCAGATGCGCGACCACGTGATCCCGAAGGTGCTGCTGGAAAACGCGCGGCGGGCGTTGAACATCGCGACCTGATGTTATGATGTCGCCATCCCGCCCTTTAGCGGCGCTGTCGGAGGTTGATGATGGTACTCGTTGGACAAGATTTGGAAACCGGGATGATTCAGTACACCAGCCGCGACGGGACGGCCATCAACGCCCTGTACAGCCGGCCGGTGGGGCCGGGACCCTATCCGGGCGTCATCGTCACCATGGAAGGGATGGGGTTGATGGACCACCACAAGGACATCGCCGTGCGGTTCGCCGGGCAGGGCTATCTTGCCATCGCCCCCGACCTGTACACCCGCGAGGGTACGCCGGAGCCGGAGAACGTATTGGCAACGCTGTTCGGCGCCCCCGATTCGCAAGCCATGGACGACCTGGAAGGGGCGGCGCTGTTCCTCAAGTCCCAGACCGATAGCAACGGCAAGGTTGGCATCATCGGTTTCTGCTCCGGCGGGCGTTACACGCTGATGATGGCGTGCCTGAGCGGCAACATCGACGCGGCGGTGGACTCGGCCGGCGGCCACATCGTCCACGATCCCACGGAACTGCGCCCGGTGCAGCCCATGGACATGATACCCGACCTGTCGTGCCCCCTGCTGGCCTTATTCGGCGTGGAGGACGAGAACCCCACGGCGGCGCAGGCCGAGCAGATGAAAGCCCTGCTGGACCAGCACGGCAAGACCTACGAGTGGGTGATGTACAACAACGCCGGCCATGCCTTCTTCGCCGACTACCGACCCAGCTACCGGGCGGCGCCAGCGCAAGATATGTGGCACCGCGTGCTGCTGTTCTACGACCGGCATTTGAGGAACTGAACGCCGGCTCGTACCTGTTGTCATTGCGAGCGCAGCGTGGCAATCTCGTTAGCGTAGGTAAGGCGTTTGGGCATGATAGGCCAGCGCCGCTACGGGATTGCCACGTCGCTTCGCTCCCCGCAATGACAGAGCGGGTACGCATTAGAACGGTGATGGCGTGGATTAGGTAATGTCCGGCCCATAGATCAGATCCTGGGGCGTGGGGTAGGCGGCGTAGAGCCGCTCCCGCGCCTCGGCGAAGGCTTCCATGGTCCAGGGCGCGACGTCACGCATCACCCGGCGCATCTCGGCCATCTTGCCGGCCAGCGGGTTGGCGATTTGCGCCGTGCGCTCGGGATCCAGGGACGTTCCATCGTAAATCAGGAATACCACGCGCTCCTGGACGGCCAGTATTTCCAGCTCCTCGAAACCCCGTCCGTCGTCGGCATAAGGGTTGATCCAGGATTCGTACCAGGTGTCGCCCACCCGGGCCACCAGGGGCACGAGGTGTACGTCGCCGATTTTGAACAACCGTGTCTCCAGGGAGATGCCGGGGTTGGCTGGAAGCCGCCGCACCGCCTCCGGCGCGTTCTGCACCAGGAAGCACACCTCGGGTTGCGATCCCGGCTCCTGGACGATGGTGGTCAGCATACCGCCGCCGGCGGAGAACAGGATTTCCAAGGGGCTGTTCAGGTTCTGGAAGCGGGTGGCATACCCCCGCAATTCCAGCCACGTCCAGCTGATGCATTTCTCCAAATCGGCCAGTTCGTAGGCGATGCGGTCGGCATCGGGCCGGTCGCCCAGGGATCCGGCGGCCACGGCGTGAATCCATCCGCCGATGCTGGTCATCAGGATGGCCGGCTCATCCTCCGCGCCGGGAGGTCGGAGCGTCATCTCGACCAGGGGATTGTCTCCCGCTGACGAAATGCCGAAGGCGGCGCGCAGGAACTCATCCGACTGCCCCGCCGGAGCTTCGGCTGCCCTGAACCAGTAACCCGTCGGCGGTATGCGTACTTCCTCATCGCCAGACAAAGCCTGTTCCAGCATCGGCGTCAGTATCTCTACGGTGCCGCCGGCCACCTCGCTCTGCGGGATGTCCTCTTGATCGCCCGACTCCAGGGTCAGACGGCGCAGGGTGGTGGTCTTGGGGCGCTCCAGCATATTGCTCCTCGGTTTGGTTGAGTGCTGTAGGGAATTGTCAGAAGCAGGATTCACAGGATTGGTCTGATTGACAGGATTGGATACTCTTCACCCGGAACGTCTCCAATCCTGAAAATCCTCTAAATCCTCCGAATCCTGCTTCTGACAATTTCGGGATAGGATGCGCCGCTCACTCCAGCCGCCTGATGCGCGGGATACCCAGCCCGGTTACGACGTTGATTGCGGTCAGCGCGGCGCCGTTGATGAGCAACGCGCCCGGCGCTCCCACCACGCCGGCCAGCGCGCCCACTCCCACGTGGCCAACGGGAGCGAAGCCCACGGCCAGCACCCACGTGCCCATGGCGCGGCCCCGTTCCTCGTCGGGAACGTAGTCCTGCATCATGGCCTTGTAAAGGGTATCCACTGCCATGGCCGAGGCGTTGACGAACAGCAGCACGGCCAGGAAGGTGTAGATGTTGACCGATAACGAGAACATCATCATCCCTACGCCGAAACCGATGGCCGTGGCAAACATCAGCAAACCCTTCTTGCGGGTCGTGCCCAAACCCGCCAGGAGCCACAGGCCCAGCAATCCGCCGGCCTGGCGCCCCGCCGTCAACACTCCCAATTGGGCCACGCCGACGTGCAGCACGTCCTTGGCGAACACCGGCAGCAGGGTCATGTGGGTGAACCCCAGCACCTCAGTGGTGGCGGTGAGGAACATGAGGACCAGGATCAGGCGCTGGTTGCGGATCAGCCTCGCGTAGCCGGCCAGGTTCTGCAATACCGACTCCGACGACGCGCGAACCGACCGGCCCGGGTTGCCGATGGGCAGGGTGGCCGCCGCCGACCCCGCGTAACAGACCGCCGACGCGACGAACTGCCAACCCGGCCCCGTCAGGTCGATCAAGGCGCCGGACAGCAGGGAGCCGACGATGCCGCCCCCTTGCATGGCCATCGCGCCCAGGGCCATGCCGTTGAGAGCGTAACCCGACCCCACGATGTCGTAGGTAAAGGTCTGCCGGACGGTGATGGTGAAGGCCAACGCGCTGCCCAGGGCGAATACCAGGGCGATGATGACCCACACGTTGGCCAGCCCGGACAGCAGCAGCGCTGCCATCAACAGGGCGCAACCTGACGCTCCCAGCGTGCCCAGCCGCAGCAGGGAACGCCGACCCCAACGGTCGGCGATGGCGCCGGAAATCATCCCCAGCACGAAGAAGGGCAGCATTCGGGCCGCGGCCCCCAGACCCACCATGAACTCCGAGCCGGTCAGCTCGTAAATCAGCCAACCCACCGACACCTGCTCCATCCCCGTAGCCAGGGAATAGAGCAGCGTCGATCCCCAGAGCAGGCGGAAGTCTCCGATGCGTAGCGAGACGGCCCAATTTCCAGCAACGTTCACGATGCCGGATGATACACCTACCTCAATCGGTTACGTTCCGTGTTAGATCACCGCCTTCTGTCATTGCGAGCGCAGCGTGGCAATCTCGGCGGTGTGGGATTAGGTCACCGCCTTCTGTCATTGCGAGTGCAGCGTGGCAATCTCGGCGGTGTGGCAAAGGTGTTTGGGCCAGTATAGTCAGCGCTGGAACGGGATCGCCACGTCGCTACGCTCCTCGCGATGACAAAGAGAGCGGGAAGGAATTTGAGTGGTATGATTAGCCCAAGCCCAACCGAACCCGGAGGGATTGTTATGCCTTTTGGAAATGAAGATTGGCTGGCCCTTACCAAAGAAGACGCCATTGAACCCGAAATCCCACTTTGCGACCCGCACCACCATTTCTGGGACGGGAGGTTGCAGAGCATCCCCTACCAGCGATACCTGATCCACGAGTTGATGTCCGACCTGGACTCCGGGCACAACGTCCGCTCCACGGTGTTTGTGGAAGCCCGGTCGATGTACCGGGCCGATGGGCCGGAGGAGATGCGTCCCGTCGGCGAGGTGGAGTTCGTGCAGGGCCTGGCGGCGGCCAGCGCCAGCGGCGCCTATGGCGAGGCCCGGGCGGCCGCCGCCATCGTCGGCCACGCCAACCTGAAACTGGGCGACGACGTGGCCCGTGTGCTGGAGGCGTTGCAGGCGGCCAGCCCCAACCGTTTCAAGGGCATTCGCCACAACGTTACCTGGAGTCCCGACCCATTGATTGAGAACCGGGAAACGGAGGGGATAATGTCCAACGAGACCTTCCGCGCCGGCGCCCGCGTCCTGGCCCGCATGGGGTTGTCGCTGGACGTGATGCTGTCGTTCCCGCAGTTGAACGAGCTGGCGGAGTTTGCCCGGGCGGTGCCGGAGGTCTCCATAATCCTCAACCACCTGGGCGGCGTGAGCCGCACGGGTATCTACGCCGGCAAGGACGACGAGATCATACCGGCGTGGCGCGACGGCATCAGCGCCGTGGCCGAATGTCCCAACGTAACCTGCAAGCTGGGCGGCATGGGTATGCCGCGCTGGGGATTCGGCTGGTCCGCCCGCGCCGTACCCATCGGCTCCGAAGAGCTGGCCGAGGCCATGGCGCCCTGGATGAACTACGCCATCGAGCAGTTCGGGCCGGAACGGTGTATGTTCGAGAGCAACTTCCCGCCGGACAAGGTTTCCTTCTCCTACAACGTGATGTACAACGCTTTCAAGCGTCTGTCGCAGGGTTACAGCCCCGCTGAGCGGGCCGAACTGTTTCACGACGCGGCGGCGCGGGCCTACCGCATCGGAACCTGACCGGTGGTCTGACGGCATTCCCGAAGTAACCAACATCCGGTACGTAGGGGCGAATAATTATTCGCCCCTACACCCGACGCCAAATTGCCTACCTCTGCTGACCACTGTTGGGAGAGATGGGAGAGAGCGGAGGTAAGGGGGAAACTTCCCATGAAATACGACGTCATCATCGTGGGCGCCGGGTCGGCCGGCTGCGTCCTTGCCAACCGGCTGTCCGAAGACCCTGGCCGCTCGGTGCTGCTGCTGGAGGCCGGGCCTGATTACACGTTTGATCAACTGCCCCCCGAGCTCAAGCACGACATGAACCAGGCCGCCTCGGAAGAGGGCGCGGCCCACAACTGGTCCCTGGTGGGCCAGTCCACTCCCCAGCAGCCCCGTCCGCTCCACGTGGCCCGGGGCAAGGTCACCGGCGGCAGCAGCGCCATCAACCATCAGATTGTGCTGCGCGGGATGCCCGAGGACTTCGACGCCTGGGCCGCCGCCGGCAACGACGAGTGGGGCTATCAGAAGACCCTGCCCTATTTCCGCCGGCTGGAAAACGACGCCGATAACCGGGACGACTTTCACGGCAGCGACGGCCCGCTCCCCGTATGGCGGCACGCCCGGGACACCTGGCTGCCGTTGCAGGCGGCTTTCTATCAAGCCTGCCGCGATGCCGGGTTCCCCGATGACCCGGATATGAACCACCCCGACGCCACCGGGGTCGGGCAGATGCCCCTGAACAACCCCGGCGGCGTGCGGATGAGCGCCGCCATCACCTACCTGGACGCTTGCCGCCACCGCCTGAACCTGACCATCCGGGCCAATGTCGTGGCCCGTTGCATCCGGTTTGACGGCAAACGCGCCATGGGCGTGGAAGTCAATAGCGGCGATGATACGTTCGTAGTCGAAGGGGCGGAGATCATCTTGGCGGCCGGCGCCATCGCCTCGCCGCAGTTGCTGTTGCTGTCCGGCGTCGGGCCGTCCGACGAACTGCGTCCGCTGGGCATCGATCCCATACACGACCTGCCCGGCGTGGGCCGCAGCATGAAGAACCACCCCTCGGTTTCCATCGTGTACCGCTCGCAGCCCGACCATCATCTCGCGCCCGACGCCCCGCGCAACCAGGTAGGCTTGCGGTTCACCGCCCACGGCTCAACTCAGCGCAACGACATCCAGGTGCAACCCACCACGTCCTATCCCGAAAGCCGGAACGCGCCCGACATTCGCATCGGCTGCCGGCTGGAATATCCCTACAGCGAAGGACTGCTGACGCTCACCTCCGCCGACGTGTCGGTGCAGCCCCATCTGGACTTCCGCTCCCTGACCGACCCTCGGGATCTCCCCCGATTCCGCGACGCCGTCCGCCGCAGCGCGCAGATCTTCGAGCATCCGGCCTTCGCCGACCTGCTGGCGGAACGCCTGTCGCCCACCGACGCCGACCTGGCCGACGACGACGCCCTGGACGCCTGGCTGCAACAGAACGCCGGCATCGCCGGGCACGCGTCGGTTACCTGCAAGATGGGGCCGGCGTCGGACCCGACGGCGGTGGTGGACCAATACTGCCGGGTTCACGGGTTGGACGGCCTGCGCGTGATTGACGCCTCGGCGATGCCCGACATCGTGCGCGCCAATACCAACGCCACGATCATTATGATGGCCGAGCGGGCCGCCGACTTCATCCGGGAAGGACGATAAGCGCGAGGTCGGGCGGTAGAGTTCCGTTTCAGGTGGTTCGGTTTTCATATTTGTCATTGCGAGCGTAGCGAAGCAATCTCGTCGAGGCGCTGGCGGCTAACCACAAACAGGTCCGTTCCAACGACGGGATTGCCATCCGCCAGAGGCGGACTACGCTCCTCGCAATGACAACCGAAAGACCCTGATGTCAACACGGCCTAGCGCTACTTGTCCACCCGCACCGTGATGACGTCGATGCCGTAGTAGCGGCGGTGATTCACCGAGGATGCGTAGTGCCGCAACAGGCGCAGGGAGATCTCGCCTTCATTCTCCAGGGTGGACGCGCTCAGGTAGGCCATCCGGTCTTCGATGTTCCCGCCGTCCGCCGTGGCCGAATACGCCACGATTTCCAGCTCCGCCGTTTCGCCGTCCGGGGAAATCGTGGCGACCAGCCGCCGGCCGTCCATGGCATCGGGCTGCTCGCCGTCCTCCGACGACGACAGGCTCAACAACGTCTCCTCGCCCACCAGCAGCAGGCGATTGGTGGCCTCTTCCGGCCACGAGTTCCGCGACGCGAACCCACGCAACATACCGTCAACCGCCGGGAAGGCGTCCGGCCCCAATTCGGCCCGCACCCGGCGCCGCCGGAAGTTGCCGGTCAACTCCACGAAGACCGTCATCAGGATTGCCGTAACGCCCCCCACGTTGACCGCGCTGCTGATGAGGTCGGCGCCAATCCCGCCCACCAGCGCGGCCATGCCCCCGGTGGACATTCCGAACACCAGCGACACCCCGGTTATCACCGCCTTTTTGTTGTCCACCGCGCTGCCGTCGAAAACGGTTTTTGCGCCCTCGATGAAAAGCAGCCCGAACAGGATGATGTACACCGCGCTGACCACCGGACTCGGAATAGCGATGAGCAGGGCAATCATCTTGAAGAAAGGCGCCGCCGCGATGGTCAGCAAACCCAGGAATATGCCCACGTTCTGGGACGCGATGCCGGTGAATCCAATGTACACGGCGGAGATTGACCACGGCGACGCCACCGGCAGGGTGCCCAATAACCCCGACAGCAGCGTGCCCGCTCCGTACACGTTCAGCCCGCCCTGGATCGACCTGATGTCCAGCGCGCCCACGGTGCGATACGAGGCCCGGCGAATCACGGATAGGTCGCCCACCGCCTTCACGAAAGCCGTCAGGTTGATGAACAGGAACGCCGGCAGCAGCGTCCAGAAATCCGTGCCGAAGGTCAGGTCAAATCCCGGCCAGTTCATCCCGGGCAGGGCAACCCACGGAGCATTAACCAATCGACCCACGTCGTACAGGCCCAGGGGCGCCGCCACGACTACGCCGGCTGCGACGGTAATCGGCAGCACCCACAGCCGCCACGCCAGCGGCGCCCGCAGCGACACCAGTATTCCGGTGGTCAGGGCCACCACTCCGGGAAGGATGTAACGCCACGCGGGTCCCTCCGGGATTCTGGCGAATGCGTTCTCCACGATGAACGGCACCGCCGAAATGGCGACCAGCATCACCACTGTGCCGCTGACCGTGGGCGTGAAGATCCGCCGGAACGACGCGAACCGCAAAGTCACCAGGAACTGCAACAGCATGGACGCCACCAGCAGGCTGGCCAGCAGCCCCGGCCCGCCCTTGGCCAGGGCCAGGGCGGAAATCGCCATGAACGGCACGTTGAAGTTCGTAACCACCAGGCCGCCCAGGCCCAGGTAGGGGAAGCGCAGCGTCTGGAAAATCATGCTGACGCCGCAGATCAGCAGCCCCATGAAGATGATCCAGCCCAGGTTGTTGTCGGGGTGCCCCGATGCCCGCGCAATCAGCGTCAACAGCACCACCATGCTGATGGTGTTGGGCACGAAAATCTGGAGCGCCGAAACCAGGGCCAGCCCCGGCGGGCAGCGCTCCTCTGGCTCGTAGCGGATGTTCGGATTGGTCCGCAGCATTATGGTGGCGTTGCAATGAAAGCAGTATGCGCCCCGGCTAGCGCGAACTGCCGAGGCGCATAGCTATCGCCGTCCTGATTTCGCCGCATCCGCGTCAGGAACGAGCCCATCGCGTCACGGACACTCGCCGGTGGGGTAGGGGGTCGGCACGCACCGCAGGGTGTCGAAGTACGCCGTTCCGAACAGCAGCCCGTTGTGACGCTGCACCCAGAGATGGGCGACGAAGTTCTGCGCGCCGGTTACCGGCCAGTGGAAGTTGACCCAGCGGCCTTCCCCTTCCTCGGTCTTCAATGCCTCTATTCCGACCGGATTCCCGTCGAAGTCGATAAATTGGAGGCCCTTGAAGTCGGTTCCCACCAGACCGGGAGCAAAGCCCATGACGCGGAAGACGTCGCTCTCGTCCACCAGGTACAGGAACCACAGGCCGTTGGAGTTTTGCCCTTCGCCGTAGGCATCCACCACGGCATCCACCCCCTCGCTGTCATAAAGGTCGATGGCTTCCTGCACGAAGGCTTTGGCGAAGGCCGGCTGGTCGGCGGGAGCCGGGTAGTAACCCGAGGCGAAGAGCTTTCCGTTGTGCCGGATGGCGTAGGAAATCTTTGGAGCGGGATAGCCCGTCGCCGGGTGCGGCCAGTCGTATGCCACCGTGACTCCTTTCTGGTCAGTGGCCGCGGCCAGCGCCTTGCCCAACTCGTACCCGGTCTCCGGATCCTTCACGTTCTTGATGTCCGTTCCAATCAGGCGAGGCAACAAGGGGTGGATGATGTAGATGTCGTTTTCGTCGGTGGCGAACAGATACCACTCGCCTTCATAAGACGCCACGCTGTTGTAGTAATCCTGCATGGCCTCCGGGTCTTCCTTGTAAGCCTCGATGGCCCGGTTCACGTAGCCCACGGTAAACTCGTAAGGGTCGGCGCCTATCCAGGGACGTTCCTGGGTTGATTGGGGAGTGTAGTAGCCGGAGGCGAAAATCAGCCCTTTATAGCGAATGGCCCAGGTGGTCTTGGGCCCTTCTCGGCCGCTGACCGGGTTGAGCCAGATATATTCCACCCAATGGCCTTCCTCCGTGGCCCTGGCGATGTCCTTGCCCAACTCGTAATAGTTCCCCTCAAAGTCCGTCCCGGTCACGTCCTTGATGTCGGTTCCTCTCAGGTCTTCGCGGATGGGATGCACCAGGTAGATGTCGTTCTCGTCCATCAGGAACAGGTAGAAAAAGTTTTCCAGGCTGTCCCGGCTGTTGTAGTGGGCGATGGTGGCTTCCCGGCCGTTGGCATCGTAGTACCGTATCGCCTTGTTGACGTAATTCCTGGTGGCCTTCTCGATGTTTTCCCGGAGGATGAAGTGGCCGGAAGTGAAGATCAGGCCGTCGTGCCGGACGCCCCAATGCCGTTTGGGCTCGCTTTGCTGGGTGTCCAAGTTGAAGGTCTGGAATTCAATCCAGCCGTCCCCTTCGATTACCGATTGGCGCAACCGCGCCAGTATCCCGCCAAAGGCGCTGTTGGGGGAGAAGTAGCTTCCTACCAGGTCAAGGAACACCGGATACACCCGCACGGTGAGCGTATCCGGCTCGTAGATGAGCATTGACCGCTCGCCTTCAAAGCTCTCCCGGCTGTTGTAGTAGGCGAACGCCGCCTCACGGCCATGCCTGTCATAGTAGGCGATGGCCTGGCGCACGTAGGCCATGGTCAGCGCGTCGTCCCGGTTCCGTTCCGTCCCTGGACCGGCGGTTACCGACTGCCACCCGCCCCAGGAAACGGTAAAGGGGTTATGGCTGCTGGCGCTGCCCACGATGAACCAGTAGGCATCGCCTTTGATCAAACTCTCGGCCGGTACTGCGTAGGTATCACCGGACGGGACGTAGGCGTAGTTCAGGGCCGTGGTCCAGTCGCCGGCCGCCCGGGCTCTTTCGTATTCGCCCTGGTTTATCCATGCCATCCAATGGGTCGCCGCGTCGTTCCGGCTCCAGCTGACGCGGATGCCCTCGCCGGAGCTATGCACGGTGACGCCGGTGGGCGCGGCCGGCGCCGGCGACTGCGCGGACACCAGGCCGGCAAAGCAGAGGGCGATGAGCGCGGGGGCGGCCAAGGCAAGCAGGTATTTCATGGCGCAATCTCCAGAAATATTATTCGTCAATGCCGCCCGCCGGGTGGTTCCGGCGCGGCGCGCGGCGTCCAGTCGCTTGGCGGTAGGCTAGTTTGTCATTATCATGTTGTCAACGCTACCGGATTGGGCCGTCCACACCGGCGCCCCGGCCCAATCCTGAAAATCCTCAAATCCGGCAAATCCTGATTCCGACAAGGGCGAGCTACTTGGGCGTGAAGTGGCCCGCCCCGAAGAGCAGCCCGTCGTGTCGGACGACCCACATATGCATCTGCTCCTCTTCCGCAGTTAGCGGGTTAGGCGCCGGGTAGTAGAACCACTGGCCTTCCTGCGTAACCTTCGCAAATTCGTCGTTGCCGGGGAAATCCGGGACAAACGTCGCGAACAGGCTGATGTTCTGGCCGAGGAGGTTTTGGAGTAGAGGAAGGACGAGGATGGCCAAGTTCTCGTCAAGCAGCGTCAAATACCACTGGCCGTCAATGCTCGCCAGGTTGTTGTAGTGCGCTATCGTGGCCTCCTGCCCGTTGGCGTCGTAGTAGGCGATGGCATCGGCAACGTACTGCTTCGTTCTGGCCGCCGGGTCGGCCGCCTGGGCGGGGTAGTAACCGGAGGCGAATACCAGTCCGTCGTACCGTTTGGCGTAGGCCACCTTTGGCGTGTCCTGCAAGGTCAGCGGATGCGGCCACAGGTATTCCACCCAAACGCCTTCCGCGGTCGCCGCGGCGATTTCTTTGCCCAGGTCCGGATTGTCCGAACTGGACACGTTCTTGATGTCCTTGCGGATGAAGTTCCTGAACAGGCCATGGACGATGTACGTGTCGTTAGCGTTGCTGTCGGTCACGAACAGATACCACTGTCCCTCGAAGCTGCCGACGCTGTTGTAGTAGTCTTTGAACCCCTGCAAGCCATAGGTCTTGTAACGCTCAATGGCGTTGTTCACGTAGGTGACCGTGTATTCCCGGGGGTCGGCGTCTTTCCAGGCCGGCGGCTCGGCGTTGGGGTCGGGCGTGTAGTAGCCCGAGGCGAAAATCAGCCCGTCGTGGCGGACCACCCACGCGCTCTTGGGTTCTTCAATACGGGTGACGGGATGGGGCCACAGGTAATCAACCCAGTGCCCGGCTGTAGTCGCCTTGGCGATTTCCTTGCCCAGCTCGTACCCGGTGGTGTCCTTCACGTCCTTGATGTCGGTGTTTTTGAGGTTCGGGAAAATGGGGTGCGCCAGGTAGATGTCGTCAGCCCCAATCAGGAACAGGTAGTACTGCCCTTCGACGCTGTCCTTGCTGTCGTAGTACGCCACTGTAGCGTCCTGCCCATTGGCGTCGTAGTAGTCCATTGCCTTCTGTACGTATGCCTTGGCGAAGTCCGCAAGGTCGTCGCGGAGGATGGCATGGCCGGACACGAAAATCAGCCCGTCGTGGACCCTCCCATAGTTCCGTCTCGGCTCCTCCTCTCCGGTGGCGGGGTTAATCGTGGCGCTTTCATACCAGGTTCCCGCGGCGGTCACCAGCCCGATGCGATCCCCTATCGGGGTGCCTGGGGCGGTGTACGTGTTGCCCCCCACGAGAAAAGCGAGGGGGGAGGCCAAAATGGTCTGATCCCCCACGCGCAGGATTCTCAGTCTCCGCCCAGTGTCGCTAACGCTCTCCGGGGTGCTGTAGTAGGCAATCGTGGCTTCCCGGCCGTTGGCGTCGTAGTAGGCGATGGCCTGCTCCACGTACTCCTGGGTCAGCTGGTCATCGGTCTTGTGGCCTTGCTCCACGAAGTACGCCGTTGAGAAGATGTACCCCTTGTGGCGAATTGCCCACTGGTGCGCCCGCAATACCTCCGACGCGCTTACGTTGGGATACAGGTAATCGAACCAGTGGCCTTCCTCAGTAGCTTTGAGCAGTTCTTCGCCAACGGGCTCTCCGGCCACGGGACCCTTGAACGTGCTGACGTCCCAGCCAACCATATCGGGGAGCAGGGCAAAGACCTGAACCACGCCCTGTTCATCGAGAATCAGCAGGACGTACTGCCCTTCGATGCTTTCTGGGCTACTGTAATGGGCCAGCGTCGCCTCCGCGCCGTTCGCGTCAAAGTAGTCCATAGCCTTCTGCACGTAGGCTTGCGCCTCGCCGGCCGGATCCTCCGGCTCCGGATAGTAACCCGACGCGAACAGCATCCCGTCGTGGCGCGCCGCGTAGCCCCGCTTGGGAACTTTTTGCAGCGTCACCGGGTGCGGCCACAGGTAATCAACCCAGACCCCTTCGCCGCCATCCGGGGCCGCGGCCAGCGCTTTGCCCAGTTCGTAGCCGTCATCGCCCACCACGTCGTTGATGTCCGTCCCGATCAGATGGGGCAGCAGCGGATGGACGTGGTAGATGTCGTCGGCGTCGGTGGCGAAGAGATACCACTGGCCTTCGAAGCTGGCGACGCTGTTGTAGTAGGTCTTCATGGACTCCAGGCCGTGCGCCTCGTAGCGCGCGATGGCCCGGTTCACGTAGTCCTCAGTGTACTGCGCCGGGTCGGCAACGTCCTGCCAGGCCGGCGGCGGGGCATCCGGGTCAGGCTCGTAGTAGCCCGAGGCGAATATCATCCCGTCGTGGCGTTTGGCCCAAGTAGTCTTGGGTTCCTCAATCCGCGTTATCGGGTTGGGCCACCGGTATTCCACCCAGATGCCTCGCTCGGTGGCCCGGGCGATGCGCTCGCCCAGCGGGTCGCCGGCCCGGTCCGTCACATCCTTGATGTCCGTGCTCCCTATGAATTGCGGGAATATGGGATGGGCCAGGTAAATGTCATCGGCCCCGATGAGGAACAGGTAGAAGTGGCCTTCCAGGCTGCTGGCCAGGTTGTTGTAGCGCCTAATGGTGGCGTCAAGTCCGTTCTCCCGGTAGAAGGCAATGGCGCGTTCCACGTAATCCTGGGTGGCGGCGGCCACGTTTTCGGACAGGATAGAGTGGCCGGATATGAAAATCAATCCTTCGTGCCGGACAGCGTAAAAGCGCATCGGCCCTTGCGCCACGGCGTCGCTGGACGTTTCGGTAAGGTAGAAGCCCTGTTGCTCAGTCCAGACGCCGGCTTCGGTAGCGATTTCTCGTATGTATTCGGTAAAGGGGAATTTCTCCCCCCGGAATCCCTGGAAAATGCTCATCGCCAGGATGGTGGCGTCAGCATCGTCGAGGAGAATCAAATATCGCTGGTTCTTTATGCTCGCCGTGCTGTTGTAGTGTTCCTCCGTCGCATCCCGGCCGTTGGCGCCGTAGTAAGCGATGGCGTCCATCACGTATTTGCGGGTCGCCCGTCCGCTGGGTTGGACTTCAACGGGAACGTCGGGTTGGTCGTCGTAGTAGCGCGACACGAAGAGCAGCCCTTCGTAGCGGATGGCCCAGTTATGAGCGTACAGGGTCTCCGACGACCTGGTGTTGGGCCAGACGTGGCTGACCCAGCGGCCCTCCTCCGTAGCCGCCGCCAGCTCTCTGCCAATCTGCCGAGTCCGGCCGGCGCCGAGGTTTTTCAAGTCGGTGCCAACGAGACGTGGGGATAAGATAGCGACCAGCACTGTGTCGTTCTCATCGGCAAAGGTCAGGTTCCACTGGCCGTCAACGCTCTTCGGATTAACGCTGTCTGGATTCTTGTAATGGGCGACGGTGGCGTCCAACCCGTTGGCTTTGTAGTAGTCGATGGCTTTTTGCACGTAGGCCTGGGTGTGGCCGGCCGGGTCCTCAACCTGCGGGTAGTAGCCCGATGCGAACAGCATTCCGTCGTGGCGCACGGCGTAGCCAACCTTGGGGACCTCTTGCAGCGTCACCGGGTGGGGCCACAGGTATTCCACCCAGACGCCTTCGCCCTCCTCGGCCTTGGCCAGTTCCTTACCCAGTTGGTAGCCGTCGGAACCCACCACGTTTTTAATGTCCGTTCCAATCAGGTGCGGCAGCAGCGGATGGACGTGATACACGTCGTTGGCGTCGGTGGCGAAGAGATACCACTCGCCCTCGAAGCTGGCGACGCTGTTGTAGTAGTTCAGCATGGATTCCAGGCCGTCGCGCTCGTAACGCTCAATAGCCCGGTTCACGTACTGGACGGTGTACTCCCGGTGGTCGGCGTCCTGCCAGGGCGGCGTCTCCGTTTCGGAGCCGCCGACGTAATAGCCGGAGGCGAAAATCAGCCCCTCGTGGCGGACGGCCCAGGCGACCTTGGGCAGTTCCCTCAGGGTGACCGGATGGGGCCACAGGTATTCCACCCAGATGCCTTGCTCCGTGGCCTGGGCAATCTCCTCGCCCAGTCTCTGCCCGTCGGAACCCACCACGGCCTTGATGTCCGTCCCAATCAGGTGGGCAAAGATGGGGTGGGCCAGGTAGTTGTCATCGGCGCCGATGAGGAACAGGTAGAACTGTCCGTCCAGGCTGTCACCGCTGTTGTAGCGGGCGACGGTGGCGTCCAATCCGTTGTCATCGTAGTATTTGATGGCTCGGCTCACGTATTCCTTGGTGGATTGTTCTACGTCCTCCACCAGGACGGAATGGCTGGATATGAACACCAGGCCGCCATGAAGGATGAAAAAGATCCGCCGCGGCTCTTCCAGTTTGGTGACCGGGTTGATGGCCCTGACGGTAATCCAGTCACCTTCTGCGGTGGCGTTCGCCAGAAATTCCTGGAACCCCTTGAACGTCGAGCCGGGGCCGACATACTGGTCCTGTAACGTAGGTAGGGTGTGGTACACCAGCAGCACGCCTTCGTCGGCGTCCAGCAGGACCAGCGACCGCCCGTCGGCAACGCTGGCCTCGCTCCGGTAGTGGGCGACCGTGGCCGCTCGCCCGTTCACTTCGTAGTAGGCGATGGCGTCCATCACGTACTGGAGGGTCAGCGCGTCGTCCCGGTTCCGTTCCGTCCGCGGACCGGCGGTTGCCGACTGCCACGCGCCCCAGGAAACGGCAAAGGGGTTGTGGCTCCTGGCGCTGCCCACGATGAACCAGTAGTCATCGCCTGTGATCAAACTTTCGGCCGGTACTACGTAGGTATCGCCGGACGGAACGTAGGCGTAGTTCAGGGCCGTGGTCCAGTCGCCGGCCGCCCGGGCCCTTTCGTATTCGCCCTGGTTTATCCATGCGACCCAATGGGTCGCCGCATCGTTCCGGTTCCAGCTGACGCGGATGCCCTCGTCGGAGCCGTGCGTGGTGACGCCGGTGGGCGCCGCCGTCGGCCCCTGCGCGGACACCAGGCCGGCAAAGCAAAGCGCGATGAGCGCAGGGGCCGCAAAGGCAAGCAGGAGTTTCATGGCGCAGTTCCTCGAAATGTTCGTCAATGGGGTCCGGTCAGTGCTGTGCCAGCGCGGCGCGCACGGGAAGAGAAGGCAGGATGCCCGCGCAATATTATTCCCACTACGCGGTGCCGTCAACGTGAAACGTCAGAAATCAGGGCCTTTCCAAAGTCCCGGATGGCGGCTTTTCACCAGTGGTTTCTATATGTAGGGGCGAATAATCATTCGCCCCCGTCCCCCGTCCCCAGCCCCCACCCGCAACCGCCCAATCCTGATAATCCTTAAAATCCCGAAAATCCTGCTTCTGACAATTCCCCCACGCGTACCCACTTTCTCCAAACTGTCATTGCGAGCGCAGCGCGGCAATCTCGTCGAGGTAACGGACGTCGCTCCCGGAACGAGATCGCCATCCGCCAGAGGCGGACTTCGCTCCTCGCGATGACAAAGTGGGTACGCGTGAGGACAATTCCCCTTTGACCATCCGCTACAAGAACGTATATCCTAAATCCGTCTAGGCAAAACAGCTGTTTCCATCAATCACGTTCTCAAAAGGCAGGATTTCACTTCGACGGCCAACCCCGTCAGTTTCCCAAATCGCAACGGTCGCACTCGGCAAGGCTCTGTTAGACCCGACCCACCTCACCATGATTGCCGGCTGGACCACCGGGACTGTCCGTGCCCGCGCGTCGGTGCGCCTCTGGCGTACTGAGTACACGAAAAAGTAGGGAAAAATAGTTGCGTACCCAACCGGCCGTATGCTGACAACGAAGTGCTGAAAGTCCGCCCCTGGCGGGCTGCCCAGTCCGCCAGGGGCGGAAAAATCCTGCCTTTCACCCCAAATCCAAAGGAGGCCAACCACCGAAACACCCAACCCCTACCCACTTGCCGCTCTGCCCATCGCCGATATACCATGAGTCCTGCGCCAACGATCTCTTGAACCCGATGACGAGGTACCCATCATGGCCGTTACCAACGATGCGGAACTGCGAACCGTTTATCGCCCGCCGGCGCCCCGGGCCGCGCAGAAGGTGTTGGCTCACTTGGACATTCATTGTCGGAACTTCATCGCCCTGTCCCCGTTCTGCGTGTTGAGCTCCAGCGACGCCAACGGTCAAGCTGACGCTTCGCCCCGAGGCGACCCGCCGGGTTTCGTCAAAGTGCTGGACGACCGGACGTTGCTGCTGCCGGACCGCCCCGGCAACAACCAGGTGGACTCGTTGCAGAACATCGTGGCAAACCCCGGTGTGGGCCTGCTCTTCTTCGTGCCCGGCATGAACGAAACCCTGCGCGTGAAGGGCAAAGCCGAGATCACCACTGATCCCGATCTCTTGAACCCATTGACCGTAGCCGGCAAGGCCCCGCTATCGGGGTTGAAGGTCACCGTAGAGGAAGCGTTCCTGCACTGCGGGCGCGCTCTGATCCGGAGCCGCATTTGGGATGCCGACGCCCAGATCGACCGGTCATCCTATCCCACCTACGGCCAAGTCCTGGCGGACCAGATCGCCGGCGCGGACGCCCAGGAAATCGACGACGATGAGGCCGAAGCCAACCGGGAGCGGCTCTACTGACCGCTCGTGCGCAGTGGGTACGCGAGACGGGATGCCCGGTTGACACCCCCGCAAGGCGGTTCCTATACTGCTATGGGCCTTTCCCCGCAAGTTTGTGCGCAAGCATATCTTTGATAGTTCAACAACGTCCGGCTAATCCATGAGCAGCAAGAATATCGTTGTAGTTGGCGGCGGTACCGGCAACCATACCACCTTGACCGGTTTGCGCTCGTGCGATTGCAACCTGACCGCCGTGGTGGCAATGACGGACAGCGGCGGGAGCAGCGGACGCCTGCGCGACGAATTGGGCCACCTGCCGCCGGGGGATTTGCGACGCTGCCTGATGGCGCTGGCCGACGATTCGGCGGAGTCCAACCTGATGCGCCGGCTCTTCGACTACCGCTTTTCCGCCGGCGAGGGGCTGAACGGGCACAGCTTCGGCAACCTGCTGCTGGCCGCGCTTACCGAGGTCACCGGGGATACCATTACCGCCATTGACGAGGCGGCCCGCATCCTGGGAATCCGCGGCGCGGTGCTGCCGGTAACGCTCACCAGGTCAACGCTTTGCGCCCGTCTGGTTGACGGCTCCGAACTGGTGGGAGAAGCGGCTATTGACCTGCGGGACGACAACCTTGACGTCGCCATCGACTACATCTATCTCGATCCCAAGGCATACGTCTATCCGCCGGTGTTGGACGCTATCGCTTCCGCCGACGCCATCATCCTCGGCCCCGGCGACATCTATACCAGCGTGCTGCCCAACCTGCTGGTGGAGGACGTGGCGCAGGCCATCAACGAATCGGACGCCGTGAAAATCCACGTCTGCAACCTGATGACCAAGCCCAACGAGAGCGGCGGGTTCCACACTTCCGACTTTCTGGCGCTGCTCACCGACTACTTGGGAACGCGGCAGCCATTGGACTTCCTGCTGGTGAACAACACGCCGATTCCGGCCCGCCTGCTGGACCGCTACGCGGCCGAGGGGCAATATCCCGTGGCATTGGACGTGGCGGAGTCGCTGACCATGGCGGGGCGCATCGTGGAGCGGCCCCTGCTGGCTCCGGGCGTTTTCATCCGGCACAACCCGGCGGCGCTGGCGTCGGCCATCATGGAGATCGTCATGGCCAACGCAGGCTCTCGGCGGGATGCCGGAATAGCGCCAGTGGTTTTTGACTGCGACGACTATTTCACCCTGCCCATGCTCTCCGGCGCCACCCTGACGGTGGACCGCGCGGATACCGACGGCGACTAGGCTCCGGGATAGCCGGAATGTGCGGGATTGTCGGTTACGTGGGCGACCGGCCGGCTTGGCCTATTGTCCTGGAAGGTTTGCGCCGCCTGGAGTATCGGGGGTATGACAGCGCCGGCGTCGCGGTGCTGGAACCCGAAGGCGGCCTGCACTTGCGCAAGACCGTGGGCCGGGTCCTGGGACTGCTCCATGACGCCTCCTGCCCCGATCCGGTGGGTTCGGCGGGATTGGGTCATACCCGCTGGGCGACCCACGGACGGCCTTCGGAAGCCAACGCCCACCCCCACACCGACTGCACCGGTCGTATCGCCGTGGCCCACAACGGCATCGTGGAGAATTACCTGTCGCTGAAGCGGGAATTGCAGCAGCAAGGCCACGAGTTCAAGTCGGAGACGGACACCGAGGTAATCTCCCACCTGATCGAAGACAGCATGAACAGCGGGTTGAGCCTGCCCCGGGCCGTTTTGCGCATGGGCGAACGGGTGCAGGGACCCCAGGCGGTGGTCGTCGTGCTGGAAGGGGACGACGACAGCCTCTGCGCCCTGCGCCTGGGCCACGCCGGCGGGGTAGCGGTTGCGCACCACGAGGGACAGGGCATAGTGTCCAGCGATTTGCCGGCGCTGCTGCCTCTGATTGGTCAAAGTTCGTTTGGGCGAGCCGGGTATCTGCCGGTGGGTTTCCTGGAGGACGGTGAAGTTGCCGTGGTGACCCGGCAGGGAATAACGTTCCTTGACCGGAATGGACGGCGCGTGGACAAACCGCTGCGCTCGGTTTCGCTGGACGACGTGCTGGTGGACCGGGCCGGCTATCGCCATTTCATGCTCAAGGAAATCATGGAGCAGCCCCAGGCAGTGGTATCCTCCCTGCGGGATCGTGTGGACTTCGACGCCGGGCGGGTTACGTTGCCCGAGCTGGAGATGTCCGACGCCGAGTTGGCGAAAGTGCGGCGGGTGGCTCTGATCGGCTGCGGCACCAGCCTCAACGCGGCGCAGGTGGGCCGGCACCTGGTGGAGCGGCTGGCCGGCATCCCCGCCGAGGCGGAATCGGCGTCGGAGTTCCGCTACCGCGACCCGTTCCTTGACGATGGCACGCTGGTGGTGGCTGTTGGCCAGTCGGGAGAAACGGCCGATACGGTGGCGGCGATGGAAGAAGCGCGGCGCAGCGACGCCGGCCTGGTGACCATCTGCAACGCGCCCGCCAGCCAGGCAACCCGGCTGGCCGACCACTCCCTGCTGATGCGCTGCGGCGTGGAGGTTGGCGTAGCCAGCACCAAGACCTTTTTGGCGTCGCTGACGATACTGAACCTGCTGGCAATGCGGCTGGGCGCGGCGCGAGGTTACGCCGATGCCGGAACGCAGCGGTACTGGACGGAGGGACTGGCGCGGCTGCCCGGGCACATCGCGGAGCTGCTGGGTCGAGCCGGCGATGTGGAAGGACTGGCGCGGCGATACTACGACCGCCGAAATTTTCTCTATCTGGCACGAGGGATCAACGCGCCCATTGCCACGGAAGGGGCGCTCAAGCTGAAGGAAATCAGCTACATTCACGCCGAGGCATATCCGGCCGGCGAGATGAAACACGGCCCAATCGCCCTGATTGACCACGCCATGCCCACCCTTGCCATCGCGCCCCGGGATGCGCTGTACGACAAGATGGTGAACAACGTGCAGGAAGTGAAGGCGCGGGACGGCGACGTGCTGGCGGTGCTCACCAACGGCGACGACCGCCTGTCCGCCCTGGTGGACGACGCCGTTTTCATCCCCGACGCGCCGCCCCATCTGACGCCCTTGCTGGCCACCGTGCCGCTGCAACTGCTGGCCTACAACATCGCGGTGCGGCGCGGCTGCGACGTGGACCAACCCCGCAACTTGGCCAAATCGGTCACTGTGGAATAACGCGCCGTCCCTATGTTTCTGACGGCCCTGCTGTTCGCCTTGGTGCAGGGCATTACGGAGTTTCTGCCGATCTCCAGTAGCGGCCAACTCGCTTTGCTCGCACTGCTGCTCGGCGATGTTAGGAAGCCGTTGCTGGTGATCTCATGCCTGCACGTGGTGACCGCGACTGCCGCCGTCGTGTACTACCGCCGCGAATATGCGCAGGCGGTAGGTGGGATCTGGAAACCGGGAGCCGGGCGGGATTTCGCCTGGCGGTACGCCGGAGCGCAGGTCGTCACCGTATTGGCGGCAGCGCCGTTGTGGGCGCTATTTTTGTTTCTGTATCCAACCTTAGCGGATCAATGGCGTTACGAGTGGACGCTGGGCGGGATGATGCTGGTCAACGCTTTGATACTGCTTCTAGCCCCCCGACGGGATGATGAGCCGGCGGACGGAACCCTGCCGGCGCTGACATGGCGGACGGCAGCCTGGGTAGGATTGGCGCAAGGATTTGCTGTGGCGCCGGGTCTTTCGCGCTCAGGACTTACGGTGGCGGCGGGCCTGCAGGCCGGGTTGTCGCCAGCCCATGCATCGTCGTTCTGCTTCCTGCTCGCGCCCCCGTTGATGCTTGCGTTCGCGCTATTGAATGTGATCGGGGCCTGGCCCCAGGTGTCGGCGTGGTTTTCGTCGTGGCAATCCGTTGCGGCGACCCTGGCCGCAGTTTCAGTGACGTTCCTGTTGGCATTGGGTTCGTTGCGCTGGACCGTCTCCTGGGTTCGGGCCGGACGGCTGTGGTGGTTCGCGCCGTGGAGCGGGTTGGTGGGAATCGTTACTATCGCATCGGCGGTATGGTGAGCGGGGCCTTCGCAACATAACGGTTTAAACGCGCAGCAAATGCCGATGTACATACTGTACGATTGACACTATTATGTATCGCCGGAGAATTACCCGCTGATTCGTGCTGATGGAGGGCGCACCGGGTTGATTGAGATAATTGAGTATCCTGAAACCGACGTCCGCCGCTACCTGGACCTGATGCCTCCCGACGCCGCCCACTGCCTGACCGGGCTGGCGGAACGGTTCAGCGGCCTCCGCGTCATCCATATGAACAGCACGGCCAACGGCGGCGGGGTGGCCGAGATACTGCACTCACTGGTGCCTTTGAGCAACGCCCTGGGGATCTGCACCCATCGGGCCGTAATCAATCCGAAAGATCCGAGGTTTTTCGACGTAACCAAGCGCATCCACAATATGCTGCAAGGCGCGGACGGGCGGCTGTCCGACGAAGAGCTGGCGGTATATTACGGATGCTTGGACGACGTGGCAGAGGAGATTGAGCGCACCGGCCTGTCCGCCGACGTCTGGTTTCTGCACGACCCGCAGCTGCTGCCCCTGGGCCGATTGCTGAATCACGGCAACGGCGCAACACTCATTTGGACGGTGCATATCGACCTTACCCAGCCCAACACCTGGCTGATGGATGAATTGCTGCCCCTGACTGCGGCATACGACGCGTTGATCTGTTCGATGGATACCTACGTACCTGGTCGTCTGCCGCCCGGGCCGGCGGTCCACATTGCCCCACCGGCCATTGACCCGTTGACCACCAAAAACTCGGTGATGCCGGCGGAACGATCCACGGAAATCGCCAGCTCGCTAGGCATAGACACCTGCCGGCCATTGGTGACGCAGGTGTCCCGATTCGACGTTTGGAAAGACCCTTGGGGCGTCATCGACGCCTACCGGCTGGCGCGCAAATCCCATCCCGGGCTACAGCTGGCGCTCCTGGGACTGAGCCAGGCCAACGACGATCCGGAGGGCGCGCAGGTAGTGGAATCGGTGCGCGAATATGCCGGAGACGATTGCAACATCCATCTGTTCTTTTCCCCCGACGGCCTGCCCGCCAGCAACGATGAGATAGTTAACGCGTTGCAAACTCATTCCGACGTGCTGGTGCAGAAGTCCACACGCGAGGGGTTCGGCCTGACGGTCTCGGAGGGAATGTGGAAGGGCAAGGCCATCATCGGCGGCAATGTGGGCGGTATTCGATTGCAAATCGAGGATGGACAGTCCGGCTATCTGGTCAACTCGTCAGTGGAAGCGGGCGAGCGCATAGCGCAACTGCTCTCCGACCCTGACCTCCGTGAGGCGATAGGAAAGAACGCCAGGGAAAGGGTGCGGGAGCGGTTCCTTATGCCCCGGCTGATGTACGATTATATGCGGGTGGCGGAACTGGCCCGGGACAACGCCTGCTGAAACGGGTGGCTTTCGATATTTTGTGCTGGCGCGATTTGACGAATCAGCGAGCAGAACCGCGGGCGCTGAATCAAGCGCGCCGCCGCGGCCTGGCGGAGAGGTGGTATAGTGGAGGGCGTCAATGCGGAAGCTGGGCACAATTTTGAGGTGGCCGTTCCTGGCCTACTACCGCTTTCTGCACTCCGGCGGCGGGCTGGGAACGCACGTCAAAATATTGCCCTTTGGTTCCGGCTTCACTACCTACGTCTTGGCTAAATTCGTATGCGACGGCGAATGGCTTTTCTGGCGAAACTGGGACGCGATGCTAGAGGCGGCAAGCTTCGGGCTGATTGGATATTCATTCAGCATGGCGACCCTGGAGGTGGCTATCATGGTAGGTATTCTGGCGACCGAGTACATCATAAAGCGGCACAAAAGAATACGGGAGGAAGGCCGGGAGGAGGGCCGGCAGGAAGGCCGGGAAGTTGAACGCAAAGAGTGGCAGGCATGGTATGAGCGTCAGATTGCCAGCGGCGTGGCGATGCCGGAACCGCCGCCGATGGCAAACGGGACGCGCCCGGAAAACTCTGACGCCAGTTAAGGGTCGCGATACCAGTATGCGAGGGCTGATCGAATTATGGCGCGTACTACGATATTAGTCATGATCGACGGGCTGGATCCGGAATACCTGGATTCGTGCCCGGCGCCCAACCTGCGCCGGTTCGCCGAAGAGGGTTTCCGCGTGACGGGCGGCGGCATGATGCCCAGCGTGACCAACGTTAACAACACGTCCATGGTCACCGGCCACTATCCCGCCCAGCACGGCATCGTCTCCAACTACTGGCTGGACCGGCAGGCCGGCATTGAGCAGTACGTCGAATCGGGCGAGTTCATCTGCGCCGATACGATCTTCTCCCTATGCCGGCGGCGCGGCGGGCGCTCCCTCCTGGCCGCCTCCAAGGACAAGTTGCGCCGGCTGTTGGGAACGGATACCGACCTGGCCTTTTCTTCGGAGCAGCCGACGCCCGAGGCCGTCGCCGCTGCCGGGGACCCGCCGGACATATATTCTCTGGAAGTGAACGGCTGGACCATTGACAGCGCGCGGGCGGCGTTGCGGGCCGAGCATTACGACTTGGCGTTCATCGCCACCACCGACTACGCTATGCACATGTACGGGCCGGACCATCCCGAATCGGCGCGGCACGTAGCGATACTGGATGAAGCCCTGGGGCGGCTGGCCGCCGACATTCCCGACGCCCAGTTGCTCATCACGGCGGACCACGGAATGTCAGACAAACGGCGGATGCTGCACCTGCCGGACATACTGGCCCGGCATGGAATTGGCGCGCAGGCGGTACCTATCATTAAAGACCTGTACGTGGTGCATCATTCCAACCTGGGCGGGTGCATCTACGTGCATTTGGACGACCCGGCGGCGATGGACGACGCGCTGGCCGTCCTGCGCGCAACCGACGGCGTGGAAGAAGCCCTGCCCCGGGAAGAAGCCTCGGCCCGCTTCCTGCTCATGGGCGAGCGCATCGGAGACATCCTGGTGACCGGAACCGCCGATGTCGTGTTCGGCGATCCGGCGGAGGTCACGCTGCCCCCCGGCCTGCGCTCCCACGGCTCGATGCACGAGCGGCAGGTGCCCATCATCGGCTACGGTGGCGACTTCGGCGGCTTTGAGTTTCGGGAAAACCGGGACCTGGGCCGCTACGTCAGCCAGCGGGTGCTGGGCTGAAACCAAGACCCGCAAAACGGAGCATACGTTGGCAACGGTAGAAGTACGCGCCCCGGCGACGACGGCCAACATGGGTCCCGGCTACGACTGCCTGGGGATGGCGCTGGACCTGTGGAACCGCCTGACGGTTACGACGCTGGCCGATGACGCGGCGCCGTCGGTCAGTGTGTCCGGCGAGGGCGAGGGCGAGCTGGAAGCGGACACCGGCAACCTGACCTACCGGGCCATGGAGTTCCTGTTCGCCGAGGCGGACGCGCCGATGCCGCCGCTGGCGTTGCACTGCGAAAATGCCATACCGCTGAGCCGGGGCCTGGGCAGCAGCGCGTCGGCCATCGCCGGCGGGTTGGTGGCGGCCAACACCCTGCTGGATAGCCCCTTTTCCCAGAGCGACCTGCTGGAAATGGCGGCGACCATTGAAGGACACCCGGATAACGTGGCGGCGGCAGTGCATGGCGGCCTGCAGTTGGTCGTGATGGACGACAACCGGCTGTACACCGCGCCCATCCGGGTACCGCCGGACATCCAGGCGGTGCTGTTCATACCGGAGCGACGCATCGCCACGGTGGACGCCCGGCGCGTGCTGCCCGGCGAGGTGTCCATGGCCGACGCGGTGTACAATATGAGCCGGGCCGCCCTGCTGGTGGCCGGTATGCAATCCAACCATCCCGAATATCTCGGCATCGCCACCCAGGACCGGCTGCACCAGCCCTATCGCCAGACCATCTTTCCCCCGATGAAAGTGATCTTCACGGCGGCCCGCGACGCCGGCGCGTTGGGCGTATTCCTGTCCGGCAGCGGCAGTACCATTCTGGCCATCACACAGGAACGGGCCATGACCGTGGCCTACGAGATGTTTGACGCGGCCCGCCTGGCCGGCGTGGAGGGAAGAGTGGAAGTAACCCAACCTACCGAGCAGGGCGCCCACGTGGTGTCATTCGACCTGGACGACTGATTGACACTTTTTGAACCGGATTATGGCCCTTTACGTGCATAAATACGGCGGCAGCTCAGTCGCCGACGCCGAGAAGATAGTCAACGTGGCGCGGCGCATCGCCGGCGTGCATGACGCGGGGGATCAGATAGTGACGGTGGTTTCGGCCATGGGCGATACCACCGACGAACTGATCGACCTGGCGCAAACGGTGACCAGCGAACCGGATCCCCGGGAGCTGGATCTGCTGCTTTCCACCGGCGAACTGGTATCCATAACACTGCTGTCCATGGCCTTGCGCAACCTGGGGTACGACGCCATCAGCCTGAGCGGCCCGCAGGCGGGGATACGCACCGACCGCACCTACGGACGGGCGCGCATCAGCCGGGTTGACCCGGAGCGGGTGCGCCGGGAACTGGACCGGGGCCGGCTGGTCATCGTCGCCGGGTTCCAGGGATCGACGCCCGATGAGGACATCACCACCCTGGGCAGGGGCGGGTCCGACACCACGGCGGTAGCCCTGGCCGCCGCTCTGGAGGCTGACCGCTGCGACATCTATACCGACGTGGAGGGCATCTATACGGCGGATCCACGGGTCGCGCCCAAAGCGGCCAAGCTGGCCCACGTCGGCTACGAGGAGATGCTGGAACTGGCCGCCGCCGGCGCCAAGATGCACCCTCGATCCATCGAGTTGGGCGCGGTTTATAATGTGCCGATATACGTGGCCTCCAGTTTCACGGACACATCGGGAACGCTGATTCACCACACGCCGGATGACGGGGAAATGGAAGATCGCATCAAAGTAACCGGAATCGCTTACCAAACCAACGTAGCCAAGGTCACCGTGTGCGGCGTGGCGGACCAGCCCGGCGTGGCCGCGGCTCTCTTCGAGCCGCTGGCGGCGGCCGGCATCAGCGTCGATACCATCGTGCAGAACACCAGCGCCGACCGCACCACCACGGACATCAGCTTCACCGTTACCACCGCCGATCTGCCCCGGGCGCTGCGGGAGGTTTCGCAGTTGAAATCGTCCTTCGGGGCCGGGCAGGTGATGAGCGATGAGACATTGGCGTCAGTGAGTGTGGTGGGATCGGGTATGCAGAACACGCCCGGTTACGCTTCCAGGATGTTCCGCATCCTGGCCGACGGCGGCATCAACATCGACATGATTACCACCTCGGAAATCCGCATCTCGTGCATCATCAGCCGCGAGAAGGCCCATGAAGCGGTTCGCTTGCTGCACGAAGGCTTTGAGTTGGACGAGGCCGGCTGACTTTGATTAGTCAAGAAATCCGGTGGTCAAGAAATCCGGGGCCGGGCGGTAATGTCTTTCTGCTACCTGTCCGTCGTCATCCCAGCGTATAACGAGGAGCGGCGGCTGCCCGACACTTTGGCCGCGGTCGGGGAATATCTCCGTCGCCAGGGCTACACTTGGGAAATCGTCGTCGCCGACGACGGCAGCGAGGACACGACCGCCGGCCTGGTGCAGGACGCCGCCCAGGGAGATCCCAATATCAGGCTCATCTCGCTGCCTCACCGGGGAAAAGGTTCAGCGGTGAAACACGGTATGCTGGCCGCCGTGGGCGAGTTCCGGTTCCTCTGTGATGCCGACCTCTCCATGCCCATCGAGCATCTGGAGAGGTTGCTGCCCAGCGCCGCGCCAACCGCTGACATCGTGATTGGCTCCCGGGAGGCCGCCGGCGCCCGGCGCATCGGCGAACCGGGCCGGCGCTGGCTGATGGGGCGGGTTTTCAACGGTATGACCCAGCTGATGGCCACCCCCGGCATCGCCGACACGCAATGTGGTTTCAAAGTGTTCAGCGCCAACGCCGCGCAACCGCTGTTCGGTCAGCAGACTTTGGACGGTTTCGCCTTTGACGCCGAGATCCTGTTCCTGGCCCGCCGCCGGGGTTTCACCGTCGCCGAAGTTGGGATAGATTGGCACTACCGGGCTGAGAGCAAGGTGCGGCCTTTCCGCGACGGCTGGCGTACTCTGCGCGATCTTCTCATCATCCGCTGGCGGTGGCTGACGGGAGGCTATCCGCCTCCGGCGGACGCCGTCTAACCGGCCCGACAAGGAGCGTTGTAAAAGTGTCAGACCAAATTCTGAATACCCTGTTGTCAATTCCCTACGTAGATGCCGACCGGGCCGCCGCCGTTGCGTTCTCCGGCGGAATCGACCCCATCCTGCCCACTCCTTTCCGTATCGGCGAAACTGCCGCCGCCAGCCTGGGCGCGGTGGGCCTGGCCGTCGCAGATCTTTGGGAGCTGCGTACCGGGCGACGGCAGGACGCCGCCGTTGACGCCCGGCAGGCCACGGCCTCGCTCCGCAGCAGCCGGTACATGACGTTGAACGGCGCGCCGGCCGCCGGCGAGCGGCCCTCGGTGATGGGCGTTTATCCATCCAAAAACGGACGCTGGAACTACCTGCACTGCAATTTTCCCAACCATCGCGAGGCCGCGCTAAGCGTGCTGGGCGTGGAGGAAGACCGGGAGGCGGTGCGCCGCGCCGTGGCCCAATGGGACGCGTTGGAACTGGAAGAGGCGATCATCGCGGCCAAGGGGGCCGGCGGCATGGTGCGCTCCATGGCCGAGTGGGCGCAGCATCCTCAGTCCGCCGCCGTGGCTTCTCTGCCGCTGCTGGAGATTGACCGGATTGGCGACAGCCCGCCGGAACCATTGCCCGACGGCCCGCGCCCACTGTCAGGTGTCCGCGTCCTGGACCTGACCCGCGTGCTGGCCGGGCCAACCTGCGCCCGCACCCTGGCCGAGCACGGCGCCGACGTGTTGAAGATCACCGCCAGCCACCTGCCCAGCAGCGGCGCGCAGGAACTGGACACCGGACACGGCAAGCTGTCCGCCTACCTGGACCTGCGGGAGCCGGCCGACGTGGCTACCCTGAAAGGACTGGTCAGCGAGGCGGACGTTTTCTCGCAGGGTTATCGCCCCGGAACCCTGGCCAGCCGGGGGCTGGCGCCGGAAGACCTGGCGCGGCTGCGGCCGGGCATCGTGTACGTGTCCCTGTCCGCTTTCGGACGGGTCGGGCCGTGGGCCGAGCGGCGCGGGTTCGACACCGTGGTGCGGACGGTGAGCGGCATCACGCACCGGCAGGGCGAGTTGTTCCCGGGAGCTGAGCCGGGGCCGCAGTTCTACCCGGTATCGGCCATCGACTACCTGACCGGATACCTGATGGCCTACGGCGCGTTGACGGCCCTGGCCCGACGCGCCCGGGAGGGCGGCAGCTGGCTGGTCCGCATATCCCTGGCCCAGACCGGAAAATGGCTGGTGGACCGGGGGCAGGTTCCCGAAAACGAGCTCAGTGACGTGCCCGCCGATTTCACGTCAGAGGAAATCGCCCGCTGGCGCACGTCCAGCGAAGTTGCGGCAGGCCATCTGGAACACCTGGGGCCGACGCTGCAACTGTCAGAAACGCAACCATACTGGGCCAGACCCACCGTGCCGCTGGGGTATCACGACCCGGTATGGCCGGCGCGGGAAACGTAAAGGCCGACGGGTTACGTGTACTGGGGCAATTGACCCCACCGGGACATGGGACTGACCGGCGCGTTGTCCGACAGCATAACCTGAGCATAAGCGCTGTCCAGGGTCACCCGCCGGTCCTTGGTGGTGAGCAGGGCCACCTCGGCGGTGTCGGGATTTCGACGGAGCGCAGCGGATATGGAGCGGCGGGCGCCGATGAGCCCGTAGCGGTCCAACTGCAATTCGCTGTAGATATCGTCGATGTGCAATTGGTGATCGGGAGCGCGTATCAGGGCGTCCAAAAGGCGCTGGGCGTCCTGTGAAACGTTGCTCCTGGTGTCGCGCGCGGCGGCTTCGGTCCAGGTATGTTCCCGGGGTGGAACGGCCGGCGAGGGTTGCTCGGCAACGGCGTCAACAACCGGTTCATCGCCGGCGTCCGGTTCGCCTGCCGCTGGGCGCCCACTTGCCAGAGCGCGGATTACGGTTATGACCTCCCGGCTTTCGCCGGAGATGGTGAGATTAACAGTGGCCATTGCGTTGTTTCCTGTTTTGGAGGGTTGGAGGCACAGGTTCTCCGAAATTATTTATACTCTTGAGAGTTAAATTGCAACGCCGGCATCAAAATTGAGGTGTGACGATTGGCTGCAACATACGTGAACGATAACATCCGCTACGAACCGGACGAGCATCCGCCCAGCCTGCTAACCATCGGGGCCGGGGTTCAGGCCGCAATGCTCATCATCGGCGGAATCGTCCTGTCCGTCGTGCTGGTCTTCCGCATCGCCGAGCAACCGGAGACCTACCTGGCTTGGGGGGTCTTCGCGGCGCTATTGGTCAGCGGGATCACCACCATCCTCCAGGCGGTACGGGTTTGGAGGGTCGGGACCGGCCATATACTGATAATGGGCACATCCGGGGCGTTCATCGCCGTCTGCGTGGCCGCGCTGGTGGAAGGAGGGCCGGCGGTGATGGCGAGCCTGGTCATCGTGTCGTCGCTGTTCCAGTTTGCCCTGGCCGCGCGGCTCTCGATGCTGCGCCGGATTTTCACGCCGGTGGTGTCGGGAACGGTGATCATGCTGATCGCCGGCACCATAATGCCCATCGTGTTCGATATGCTGTCGCAGGTTCCGGAGGGCACTCCGTCGTCGGCGCCGCCACTGGTGGCGTTGGTGACGATAGTCTCAGTGGTGGTGTTCGTGCTCCGCGCGCCCCCGGCGTGGCGGCTGTGGTCGCCGGTGATCGGCATAGTTGTGGGTTGCGCGGTGTCGGCCCCCTTTGGGATGTATGACATTCAGTATGTGAAGGACGCCGCATGGGTCGGCGTTCCGTTGGGCGGCTGGCCGGGCATAGACGTGACGCCGGGAGTTGAGTTCTGGGCCCTGTTGCCGGCGTTCATCGTGGTGACGTTCGTGGGAGCCATCGAGACCATCGGCGACGGTGTCGCCATCCAGCGGGTGTCCCGACGACGCCCCCCGGCGACGGACTACCGGGTGGTGCAGGGCGCGCTGTCCGCCGATGGGGTAGGAAACTTCCTCTCCGGCCTGGCCGGCACGGTTCCCAACACGACTTATTCCACCAGCATCTCGCTGGCGGAGGTAACCGGCATCGCGGCCCGCCGGGTGGGTATCGTCGTAGGAGCAATCTTCGTGGCGTTGGCGTTTTTCCCGAAACTTACGGCGCTGCTGATTGCCATCCCGTCGCCGGTGGCGGCGGCCTACGTGGGCGTGCTGATCGCGCTGCTCTTTGTGCAGGGGATGCGGATCATCATCCAGGACGGCCTTGACCACCGGAAGGCGACGGTGGCCGGAGTGTCGTTCTGGGTGGGAGTCGGCTTCCAGAACGGGGTGATTTTCCCGGAGCTCCTGGGTGACGGCTTTGTCGGCGTTCTGCTCGGCAACGGCATGACCTCCGGCGCCATCGTGGCGGTGCTGATGGTGGCGTTCATGGAGCTGACCAAGCCCCGCCGGCGGCGATTGCGGACGGCTTTGGACGACGACGCGCCGGCCCGGGTGGACGAGTTCCTGCGCGGATTCGCCACGCGGCTGAGATGGGACGGGCCAGCGGCGGACCGACTGGCGGCGGCCGGCGAAGAAACTTTGGCAATACTGATGCAGGGGGACGAAGACGTCGAAACGCGACGACGGCTGACTGTGAGCGCCCGACGGGAAGGATCCACAGCGGAGCTGGAGTTCGTCGCCGCCTTGGAAAGCGATAACGTCGAAGACCGCCTCGCCTATCTCAGTGCTTTGCCCACGATACCTGACGAGGGCGAAGTATCCTTCCGACTGCTGAGACATTACGCCTCCCAAGTGCGCCACCAACAATACCACGGCCTGGACGTGATTACGGTCCAGGTAGCTGGGCCGGTCTAGCGACGACCTGCGCGGCTGGAACGTCAGAAGCAGGATTTTCCGGATTTACAGGATGAACAGGATTGGGCGCGTCTCTTCCGTCGGACGACTCCAATCCTGAAAATCCTTCAAATCCCGGAAATCCTGCTTCTGACGATCTACCAGAGCCGGTGCGCACGAACAAGACAACGAGGCTTGCGATTTCGGCAACTATGTGTAAAATGTACATATATGGCGCAGTTTGAAAACCCCGGCAGCCGGCGACTGCCCAAGAACTTCCTCACCCCCTGGGTGCTGCTGGTGCTGAAGCAGTGGAGCCTGCACGGTTATCTGATCATGCAGCAGCTGAACAGCATGGGTTTTGCCGAGGTGGACCATCCCACGCTGTACCGGGAGCTGCGCCGGCTGGAGAAGGAAGGCCACGTGGAGTCGGAATGGCAGACCGACGGCAGCGGGCCGGCCAAGCGCGTGTATCGCATCACCGAAGCCGGGGAGCAGCTGTTGCTGGGGTGGACGGAAGTAGTCTCCGGCTACCAGCGCATGATCTCCGGCTTCTTCGACCTGTACGCCCAGGCTTTCGGTATGGCCCCGCCTACGCCGGGGGGTTCCCCAGCGGCTGCGCCGGACGCCGAAGTTAACAACGACGCAACCGATGGGTATTCTGGATTCCCGCTTTCGCGGGAATGACGGGATAATTTGATGACACTCCCTAAATCCGCAAACCACCAGGAGGCTCGCAAAGTGCCAACCACCGTAACCGAATGTGCCCAGGAACTGGTCAAGACCTACAACGAGATGATGTCCTGGAGCCTGACCGCAGCCCAGGCCGGCTGGGAACAGGCCGCCGCTGCGACGAAAACCATGGCAGAGGCCACGGAGACCGAAGGGGACGCCGCCGGCAAGATCTGGGAACGCACCATCGCCCACTCCAGGGATCGGACCGAAAAAATGGCCGAGTTGTCCAGGTCTTTTGCCGTTGCGCCCGCCTCCGGCGTGAATGTGGAAGCCAAAGATATAATCGACGGCATCGTCTCCTCAGACCAGGAGTTCTTCAAGTCCTGCGCCGAGTACGCCCTGGACGTGGAGCGGCGGCGGGCCCGTCTCGCCACCGAGATGATGCGAACCAACGCTGATCTTGCCGCCTCCGGGCAGGAAGTCGTTCAAAGCGCCTTCGATTACGGACGCGCGCTGATGGACTGGTCTTTCGCGGTGACCCGAGGCGCCGCGCCCACCGCTCCATTCTGACCCGGCCCGGCCGACAGTCGCGGCCGAAAGGAGAGTTCTCGTGGTCAACGCCACCGAGCAAGGCCCCCAATTTCAGCAGGAAGTCCAGCAGCAATGGCAGCGCTTCCAAGCCCTGGTGGACGCCTTTGTCGTCAACCCGGCCGACCCGCCCGCCGAGGTCACGCCCTATGAGGTGATCTGGAAGCGGGGCAACACCCGGCTGCTGCGCTACGGCTCCCGGGATAGAGAGATCAAGAGCCTGCCTTACCTGATAGTGCCATGGCTGGGCATCAGCCGGACCTACGTCCTGGACCTGCTGCCGGGCAACAGCATGATCGAGTACCTGGTGAACCAGGGCCATGATGTGTACCTGCTGGACTGGGGCGTCATTGGCGAGGAGGACCGGGAGCTCGGTTTCGAGGAAGGCGTTTTCAAGATCATCCCGCGAGCCATGGAGCGGGCGCTGGAAGCTTCCGGCGCGACCGAGATCACGCTGAACGGAATTTGCCTGGGCGGCACCCTCAGCGCGGCGTACCTGGCGCTGCATCCCGACGCGCCGGTACGCAACTTCGTGGCGGTGGTGACGCCGATCAACTTCGAGGAAGGCGGGATGTTCCGCACCTGGCTGGACGAACGCTATTTCCCGGCTGACCTGATCATAGACCACTTCGGCAGCCTGCCATCGTTCCTGATGAATACCGGGTTCAAGATGCTGCGCCCCACGCTGGAAGCCCAGGCCATGGCTGGGCTGTGGACCAACGCAACGCGCCCGGGCTACGTGGAGAGTTACAAGGCGATGAGCCGTTGGGCCAACGACTTCGTTGCCATGCCGGGCCGCTTCTTCCGCCAACTGTCCAAGAACCTGTACGGCAAGAACGAAATGATACGGGGCGAGTTTGTCATCAATGGCCGGACGGTCAACCTGTCGCGCATCCGCCAGCCATTGCTGGTGGCGGCGGCAAACCAGGACTACATCGTGCCGTCGCCGGCGGCGCGCAGCCTCATGGACGTGGTGTCCAGCGAGGACAAGGAGTTCGTGGAACTGCCCGGCGGCCACATTTCCGTCTTCTCCGGCCGGCAGGCTCACCAGACCCTTTGGCCCAAGATCGACGAGTGGGTTTCGGCCCGGTCGGACTAACCCCTTCGTGCCTGACGCACCAACCCTAAGGGAGCGCCCAGCAATGACTACCGCAGACAACGGAGCCGGCGCCGCCGGCAACAGCACAGCCGGCTTCTTTGAAGCATGGCAGGATATGTTCCGGAAACAGACTGAAGCCTGGACCCAAGCGGTTTCAAACCTGGGCGGCTTCGCTCCGCCCAATCCCGGCGCGGCGCCCTTCGGGGCATTTCCGTTCGCGTCCTTCCCCTTCGGGTTTGCGCCGGGCGGAGGAACGCCCGGTTCCAGCCCCTTCAGCGCCCCGTTCAATCCGGCTGACTTCATGCAGCAGTGGCAGCGGATGTTCGAGACCTGGCAGGCCCAGTGGAGCAACGGGCAGGATGCCGGGTCAGGCGCGATTTCAATAGAAGAAGCCCAACGGCAGTGGTCGCGCTATTTGGAGTCCATGGCCACCACCTTTGCGGAGACGATGAGCACCGAGGAGTTCGCCAAGGCGCTGGGGAAATACATGGAACAGTCCCTGGCGTGGCAAGAGCGCATGGCGAAGCAGGTCAACCCGCAGATCAACGCAATGCTGCGGTCGTACAACCTGCCTTCGCGCAGCCAGCTGGACCGGCTGTTCGCCCGCGTCATCGGGATTGAGGAGAAGCTGGACGATCTGGAGGACGAACTGCGCAAGTTCCGGGCCGAGATGAGGGAAGCCGCCCGGGCGGACGGTGGTATAGTGGCGTAGCCAACCCACTGACCGATGGGGGTGATATGTCCACGCAGCCCGGTTCCGACGAGCAGTCAGCCAACGAACGCATCGGTATGCGTATTGAGCAGGTCCTGGTCGGCCCGCCCCACGAGGGCGACGCCGGCGAGGGATTGCTGATACGCACCACCCGGGGCGACATTCCCGCCATCATTCATGGCGCGCCGGACACCAACCGGGCGGTGGTGTGGGTGTGCGGCGCGCGAGGCGGGTTCGGCGGCCCGGCCAGCGGCCTTTATGCCGAGCTGGCCCAGGAGTTCACCGAGCAGGGCATCACCTCAATGCGGATGGACTACCGCCACCCCAATCACATTCACGAATGCGCGCTGGACCTGGTGGCCGGCGCGGGCTATCTGCACGTCATGGGATACGAGCCCGTCGTGGTGGTGGGCCACTCCTTTGGGGGCGCGGTCGTTATTGCGGCCGGCTCGGTCAGCGACCACATCGGCGCGGTGGTTTCCCTGTCGCCACAGACCTATGGAGCGCAGGGGGCCGGTTTGCTGTCGCCCAAGCCGCTGCTGGTGGTGCACGGCAAGGCGGACACGCGGCTGCCCTTCTCCTGCGCCGTCGCCATTCACGACTGGGCCAAAGAGCCGCGGGAACTGGTGCTGTACGAAGGGGCGGAGCATCGCCTGGACGAGTGCCGGGAGGAATTGGCCGACCTGCTGCGGCGCTGGATACCGGAACGGCTGCCGGTTGCCGCCGGCGAGTAGCAGGGATTTCCGATGGATGGTTGTTGGGAGGCAAAGCCGTGTTTTACATACTTTCGCAAGTCGGCAAAGCGATGCGGGCGGTCAAGGCGGAGCACGAGGCCGAGTTCATTGAGAAAGTGCGCACCGACCCGGAATATCGCGCCGAGGTTCTGGCCGGCGTTAAACCGAGTGGGCACGCCCGTCGCCGCCGGCGTCGGCTTGCCGAGCCGGTTGGCGGTGCGGAGCGGTAGTTGGTTACTGATGCGTGAATGAATATCTAAACCAAGCCGGTCCGCCGTTCCTGCATCGGCAGTCACGCCGTGCCGGTTCCGTTAGCGTAGGGCTTCAACATGGCGTAGATCACGTCGTTGATGGGGGTGGCGACGCCGGCGGTCTCGCCGGCGCGAACCACCGCGCCGTTGAGGGCCTCCAGCTCCAGGGGACGGCCGGCCAGCAGGTCGGCGTGCATGGAGGCGCTCATGGCGCCTTTGGCGGATTCCATGTAGTCCAGGGTGTCGGCGACGATGTGGGGGGCCAGATTCACCCCGGAGGCCCGGCCGGCCCGTTCGATCTCGGCCAGGCAGCCCACGATGATCTTGCGCCACTCGGGACGGGGGAGCAGGTCGCGCAGGTACTCGCGGGCCAGGGAGGTGGTTCCGGCCATGGTGGCGATGAAGAGGAACTTGGTCCACAGGGTGACGGCGATGTCGTCGGAGGCTTCGGCAGGGACGCCGGCGTCACGAAAGGCGGCGCAGATTTCCTCCGCCCGGGCGCCATGGGATGGGGCGCTGCCCCGCCGGTCTCCAATGTCAATCGGGCCGGTGACGATACGGACGATGTCTCCGGCCTGGCTCACCACGCCGGGCCCCGGCCGGCCGGCCTCGATGTAGGCCGCGCCGGGCAGGACGATGGCGTCGGGAAAGGCTTCCAGCAAGGGCGTATAGGAATCGATACCGTTCTGCAAGCACAACACGGCGGTATCCGGCCCGACCATGGGAGCCAGGGCCGGCACCGCCGCGGCGTTGTGGTAGGTTTTAGTGGTCAACAGGACCAGGTCCACCGGGCCGACTTCCGCCGGCCGGTCGGTGGCGGGGCAGGGCACGTTGAAGGCGCCCTGCTGGGTTTGCATGGTCAGGCCATCACGGCGGATGACGTCAAGGTGCTCGCCCCGGGCGATGAGGGTGACGTCGTGGCCGGCCCGGGCCAGCATACCGCCGAAGTAGCCGCCGATGCTGCCGGCGCCCATAATTCCTGCTTTCATCGCCGTAGTCTCCCCCAATAAGGCATCCAGATCGGAGATTGCCACCCCCGCATCAAGTGCGGGGTCGCAATGACAATCAATGGTGCAGTATGCCACAGTTCGGGCCAGGCCCACAGCGCGGTTGCTGAAGGGCGGGGTCTTTCGGTTGTCATTGCGAGGAGCGCAGTCCGCCTCTGGCGGATGGCAATCTCGTCGTTGGAACAGAGCCGTTTGTGGTTAGCCGCCAGCGCCTCGACGAGATTGCTTCGCTACGCTCGCAATGACAAATATGAAAACCGAAAGGCCCTGTGCTGAAGGGTGGTTTTCAGGTTTTCCTCCTTTGGTTGGTTGGTTGGTGGTTTGGGATTTTCGGGTTCGGGGTTCAGGCTGTCGGCGCTACGGCCAGAGAGCGTTTTTGCGAATTGAACTCCTAGGTTTGCGCGTGCTGACCGCCCCGGCCCTTCCCTTCCCTGGATTCCTGCTTTCGCAGGAATGACGAAAGCGGTGGCCCTGGATTCCTGCTTTCGCAGGAATGACGGGAGTAAGGCGCGGTTGCCCCGCCGTAAAGGCGGAGCGGCGACCCTCGCGCAGCGGTGGTGAGACCCGCCGTACTGGTCTATGCGGTACCGGGGATATTACCGGCCTTTGCGATAGCCAGCGGTGCAGAGAGATCCGACGTGTCGCAATGTACGGTTGCGACGGTTGGCCGTGATACCTGAACCCTGTGAACCCGATATTCAGATGTTGGTTGGCGCCGGGCGTTGGGCCGTGGCCACAGGCTTGCCGCTCGACTGGTAGGTATAGTGTAGGGAACTGATGTGCGGATGCGCAAGGGGCGGGTGTCACTTGGTAGCGTTGCAATTTAGGTGGTTCAGTTTCCCAGCGGGGTATCCGAGCGGCTAAAACTGCTGCTACGCCAACGGGATTGCCACCCCCGTATCAAGTACGGGGTCGCAATGACAAAAACCAAACCACCTAAAACGGAACGCTACCGTGTCACTTCGTGGGCGCCGGCTTTTGGGGATCGTCAGAAGCAGGATGGTCAGGATTTAAAGGATTGGCAGGATTGGGGCCGTGCCACAGGCGAGATTGTTCTAATCCCGTCAAAGCCGGCGCATCTGGGCAATCCTACTGCTGACGTTCATCCCTACCGAAGTAGGTAGGAGCTGGGCGTCGCCAGGTCTGAATAGCTACGCATCGGCAGAATTGAAACCGTCTCCGCTGTTGCACGTCTCCAATCCTGCCAATCCTTAAAATCCCGCAAATCCTGCTTCTGACAGGGTAGCGTTGCAATTTAGGTGGTTCAGTTTCCCAGCGGGGTATCCGAGCGGCTAAAACTGCTGCTACGCCAACGGGATTGCCACCCCCGTATCAAGTACGGGGTCGCAATGACAAAAACCAAACCACCTAAAACGGAACGCTACCTTCTGACAGCCACCCCTTCCCCGTAACAGAACTTCCGTGCTATCATAAACCCACAGGCGATAAACCGGACCGCTCTAATCGGAGCAGTCCCCTCGGCCACCGCGTCCGCCACAACGCGCCATGCTGGCAGGCATGGAGAATAAGAGTAAAAAAGCAAGCGCATTTCCTCCGGCCGTAGGGCTGAAAACGACGGGAACCCGGTCAACCAAACATCGCCGGCACACCTTCAACCGACCAGGAGGCCACCCTGAACCAGCGCCGATACTGACCGACCCATCATCATCCAGCGCCCCAACCGGACGGCAGCCCCAATCGCCTGCTGGCCTGCCGTCCGCCCAATCCCGTCAGGAGTTCCGCCCGTGATCACGATATTTCAGCCATAACCGCGCCGGCCACAGCGCCCAAATTCCCCTTTGCGTCTCTGCGTCTCTGCGCCTTTGCGTTATTCCCTGGTGCCCTGAATATTGTCTGCCGGCGCCGGAGTGTGGCACCATGGCCGCCCATGTCCAACACCCTGTTCAGCCAATCTTTCCTGGAAGCCGGCCTGCGGGAAACGCCGGAGTACCGGCAGGTCAGCCCGCAGCAGTTGTCCTACTTCGGCCAGGACTTGCGCGCCCCCTACAACGCCTTCGTCCGGGCCTATCAGAGATCCAACGAGGCCCAGATTGAGGACGCTCTCATCCGCCCCGTCCTGAACGTCCTGGGCTGGAGCTACCTGCCCCAGCAGCCCATCCCGGTCAGCGGCCGGACGCCCGACTATATGCTGTTCGCCGATGACGACGACCGGGCCGCCTTCACCGCCGCCGGCGGCGATATATCCCGCTATCCCCTGGCCCCGGCCGAAGCCAAGGCCTGGGGAACCAACCTGGACCAGCGTACCGACCGCCTCCGTCGGATCAGCCCCAGCGCCCAGATCCAGGACTATCTGCGCCAGTTCTGGCAATCCACCCGGGGCCGCGTCAAGTGGGGCATCCTGACCAACGGCGAAACCTGGCGCCTCTACCGCGCCACCGGAACCGGCCCGGACGGCCGGTTTTACCAGACCCAGGACGTCTGGTTCGAGCTCAACCTCGGCGAGTGCGTCAGCGACGCCGGCAAGGAGCAGCGCCGGCAGTTCCTCCTCTTCTTCCACCGCGACGCCTTCCGCGTCGGCGACGATGGCTACTGCTTCCTCGACCGCGCCCTGGCCGGGGCCGCCGACTATGTTCAAACCGTGGTGGATACGCTGACCGAGGCGGTTTTCGAGGTAGTTTATCCGCGACTCATCGAGGCGTTCTACCAAGCCGCTCCGGACGCAGACCCTGATACGATACAGGAAGCCTCGCTGACGCTCCTGTACCGCCTGCTGTTCCTGATGTACGCCGAAGACCGGCGGCTGTTGCCCGTCGGAAACGAGCGTTATGACCAAGTCAGCCTGCGCACCCTGCGCCGGACGATGCTCGATAGATTGGCGGCGAACGAGCCTTTCACATCCCGCGTTCCCGTCTATTCGCTGCGATTGCAAGAGCTCTTCGAGTGGATAGAGGAAGGCCAGTCGGACATCCCCTTGCCCGCGTACAACGGCGGCCTGTTCGACCGGCGCCGCCCGGAACTGCTGACCCGGGTGCAGTTGTCCGACGCCAGCCTGACCAGCATCATCAACAGCCTGGGCGCAGCGGCGGTCAACGGCTCAGCCGAACCGGTGCTGGTCAATTTCCGTGATCTTTCCGTCGAGCAGTTGGGTACGCTGTACGAGCGGCTGCTGGAACGCCGCCCGGTTATCCACGACGGGCAGGTGTCGGCGCAACTCCAGCCCTACGCCCGCAAGGACTCCGGCAGCTACTACACGCCGCCCGAACTGGTGCGGTTCATCGTGGAGCAAACCCTGGAGCCGCTGGTGAACGAGCGCGAGGAGAGATTCCGCGAGCTGGCCGTATCCCTGGCCTCCGATGCCCGGCCTATAGACGCCCGCCGCCGCGAGCTGATGGCCGCCGACCCGGCGGAAGCCGTCCTCCAACTCAAGGCCCTGGACCCGGCCATGGGCAGCGGCCACTTCCTGGTGGCCGCCCTGGACTACCTCACCGGCGAGATCGACCGCCTCGCCGGCCTGGGCGCCGAGGTTGCCACTTGGCTGCCCGACGCCGACCCCTACGTATCGCCGCTGGAAACCCGCACCGCCAATATCCGCCACGAAATCCAACGGCAGGCCGCCGCAAACGGTTGGCAAGTCGGCCCCGACAGCCTCACCGACCACGCTGTAATCCGACGCATGGCGCTGAAACGCTGCATCTACGGCGTTGACCTCAACCCCCTGGCCGTGGAACTCGCCAAGATGTCCCTGTGGCTCCACAGCTTCACCGTGGGCGCGCCCCTGACCTTCCTGGACCACCACCTGCGCTGCGGCGACTCCCTGGTGGGCGGCTGGCTGGAACAAACCGGCGCGGATATTCGGGAGGCCGGCGGCGGCTTCGCCAACTACGTCTTCGCCCGCATGACCGCCGCCAGCGATGGCATCCGCGCCATTGAGCGGATTGACGACGCCGACATCGGCGAGGTCAAAGCGTCGGAGGAACTGTTTCGCAGTATGCAGGAAACCGTCGCCCCGGTGCGCCGGATGCTGGACTTCTTCACCGGCTTGCGCTGGATGGCCGCCGGAGCGAACAACCGCCCGCTGGCCCTGCGCCAGCCCCGGCAACTGCGCCGGCAAATCGGCGACGACCACGCCGCCGCCGTTGAATGGTGGCTGTCGCAAGACTACGCTACCCAGTTGAACCTGCTGCAACAGGGACCCAGCGTCCTGACCGAGACGGACCGGCAGGTGGACGGTTTCGACTACACCGGGTTCGCCCGTTTCCTACGGCTGTGGCTGGATATCGAGAAATTGACACAGGAAAGGCGGATGTTCCATTGGGAACTGGATTTCCCCGGCGTGTTTGACGACTGGCAGCCCCGGAGCGGCGGCTTCGACGCCGTTATCGGCAACCCGCCCTGGGAACGGGTCAAGATGCAGGAAGTGGAGTGGTTCGCCCCCGAAACCCGCCGGCCCGACATCGCCACCGCCGCGCCGGCCTCCCGACGCCGGGCGATGATTGCCCAACTGGAAACCGACGGCGACCCCTTGCATTCCGACTACGCCGGCGCGCTCAACCAGGCCGACACCATGCTCCGGTTCGGTCGCGCCAGCGGCGACTACCCATTATTGGGCGGCGGCGACACCAACCTGTACCGCCTGTTCGTGGAGCGGGCGACGCATCTGGCCGACGCCGGCGGCATCGTAACCCTGCTGACGCCATCGGGGATTTACGGCGACCGCTCCGCCGCCGACTTCTTCGGCGCCATGGCCGGTGACCAACGCCTGCTCGCCCTGTACGACTTTGAAAACCGGCGGGGTTTGGACCAGGATGGGAGAGAGCGGGGGCGATTTTTCCCAGACGTGCATCCGCAGTTCAAGTTCTGTGCTATGGCCATGGGTGGGGCGAACCGGACTGCCGACGAGCTACCGGCGGGTTTCCTGCTCCACGACCCGCCCGGCGACACCGAACCGGAACGGCTCATCACGCTGCAAGCGTCGGACTTTGCCCTGGTCAACCCCAAAACCGGCACCGCGCCGATCTTCCTTACCAGGCGAGACGCTGACATCGTGCTGGACATCTACCGCAATCATCCGGTCTTTGATGCCGAAAATCAAAATTTTGAAAATTTAACCGCTGTCGTTCGTCATGTGCGCCAAAGCGACATGACGAACGACAGCGGGCACTTCCGCACAAGAGCAGAGTTGGGAACCGAAGGGTATTATCCCGTTGAACCAATGCGATGGCGTCGGGGTAGTGATGAAATGCTACCACTGTTCCAGGGGCGAATGATTTATCATTTCGACCACCGTTACAACTCCATAGAAGTCAATCTTGACAACGTTCACAATCCTTACGTCAACGTTGCGGTGGACGATGACCAGCACCGCAATTCTCGGTTTTACTCGGAGCCGCAGTATTGGGTTCATGGGGATTTTGTGAGGAGTAGTTTCCCGGATGCCCCAGGGTACGCCGTCGGGTTCCGGGATATTACCAATGCTACCAATGAGCGAACGATGATTGCTACCGTCGTTCCATGGGCCGGATACGGCAACAACTTGCCGATACTGGTCTGCAACGACGAAATCGCAATAACGACTTTCAACGATGTATCGCCTCTATGGGCGGCCAACTTCTGCTCGTTTGCGTTCGATTTCGTTGCCCGTCGTAAAGTGCAGGGAACACACATGAACCTGTACATCCTGGAGCAGCTCCCCGTCATCACCCGCGCCGCCTACGACCGGCCGATTGGCGACACCACCGCCGCCGACCTGGTGCGCGACCACGTCCTCCGCCTCTGCTACACCGCCTGGGACCTGCAACCCTTCGCCCAGGCCCAGCTTCCCCTCCTGCCTTCTTCCCACGACTACGACGGCCAACCCTTCGGCTGGGATGTGGAGCAGCGCCGCCACCTCCGCGCCCGCCTCGACGCCCTCTACTTCCTCCTCTACGGCCTTGACCGCGCCGCCGCCGCCTACGTCCTCGACTCCTTCCCCATCACCCGCCGCAACGACGAGCGCAACCACCAGGGCCGCTATCTGACGAAAGACCTGATACTCGCCTACCTGAGCGCCCTGTCCGCCGGCGACACCGAGACGGTGGTCAACATCTGAGCCCGGAAGGGGCGTCAGCGGTTGTAATCAGTGGCGTCGGCCACGGCGTCGTAGTCGGCCCGGGACAGCCAGTGGCACCAGACACGAATCAGATCTGTGCCGATTTCGCTGCTCGGATTTCATCCTATCGGTGACGGATAGCAGTCTCTAGCCCGACGATTTCCGCAGCCTGGTTTACCGCCCCGAATCGTCCTCTGCCGAGCCAGCCAGAGAGCCGAGTCTGGCATTTTCCGGGTAACGGGACGAATTTCCGGGCTATGCTCATTTCCAGCTGCCGGCGACGCTACGGATGTCCGAAAATCCGACCCGTCGTAAAATGGGCGCAAATTGCCCTGTGACGTAGGATTGTTCAAGTAGGCGACTCTGTGACGGAATCCGTCGTGGGCTAACTTCCGAAATTATCGAGCGTTAGTACGCTATACGGCCGGGCTTTGCCAACGGGCCTTTACGGCTGAGTTGATCAAGGACGACCCAGAGATGGCCTGTTTCTGGCTATTCAGCCGGTTACGGAAGCCGACTATTCCGTCGCACAATGCCGCCATGGCCTCGGCGAAACCGGAGCATGAAAATCGCCGCTAAAACCAAAACAACCAAGCAACAGCCGCAAAGCGATTGTACTTACTGTAGAACCACGTCGAACGCGGTGGCACCCCAGAAGTTGAAACCGATGGAGAACCAAATGCGAGACCCACGCCTCAAGCTGTCCCAGACAGCCGGCGGACAACCGATGCGGTGCAAATAGAGGGCATCATTCTCGCCATCTCTGACGACGAAAGCGAAATTGAACTCTAAACGATCAATCGTCCCGCTGAAACGGCGTGCATCATCACCATCGATAATTTCTCCTCTAATTGCCCGCTTTACTACAGGGTCGATCGGCAGATCGCGTAGCTCCCTGAATCTTGCTTGAGCATCGGCAATGTCGCCATTCACATACAGCTGACGGGCATACCAGTACTGAGCTTCGACATTGGAGTCGCCTTCCGTAAAGCCGCGACGCAAATGATAGGTGATCTCGTCAGCAGTTCCCAACTGGTTGTCCAGCAGCAGTTTGGCGTAGCCAAAGTGGATTTGCCTGTCATTTACGCCGGCCGATAACGAAGTCTCAAAGGTCCTGATCGCGTCAGGAATACGGCCCCGGTCGATCTGCAACTTAGCGAGTCGGGAGGCCACAAAAGCATTGGTGGCATTGCGATCAAAGGCCGCTTGGACGGCCGCTTCTGCTCGGTCGTCGTCTGCAAGCAGTCGAGCCAATCGAGACTCCGTGAACAAGAGGTACGAGTCTCCCGGGAAACGCTGTAGGCCATTCTGGATCGCCTGCTCGGTCGCTTTAACCAGTTCACCGATCTCAACGTCATTCCAAGCATCGGAAGGCCCCGACATGGCTCTGGTCAATCGTACAATCTGAGCCTTGGCCAACGTGTGAAATGCGTGTGAACCTGCGGCAGAGGGACGAGCAAGGGGGCGGGCCAAATTTTCGGCTTCCCGGATATATGTTGAGGCTTGGAGATCCGATTCAACCGTTTCGGCTCGTCGAAGCTGAAGCTCTGCCAATGAGTGGGTGATCGCCGCATTGTTGGGTAGCAGTGCGTGCGCCCTAGCCAAATGATTGGCGGCCTTGGCCAAGTTCCCCCCGCGGCGTCTCATCTCGTACACAGCAACTTGCTGTAGTAAAAACGGGTCCTCACCAACTTGCTGGAACGCGGCTGCATACAAGGCCTCAACCATGCTAGGGTCGGTGAATTGCTCGGCGAGGACCCTCCCGCGGGTCAAACGCTGAAATACCTTGCGATCAGAGTCATAGTCAACGTTGAGGGCGTTGATGACCTGTAGTGCCATATCAAAACGGCTGTCAGCAGTCCCTACAAACCGTCGAACCACCAGTTCAGCGATGTGCGGATGGCGCGTGCGGTACACGTAATCGCGGGAACGCCAATCATACGTGGCGGAAACCAAGGTTTCCAGTGGGGAGAAGAAGTGCTCCTCGAAGTCAGTGAAATTGACGCCGTAAAGCCGACTGACGACACCTGCCCGCACTGGCACGTCGAACTGATTCAAAAAACAGATGCCGAGATATATGAGGCGAGCAAGGTCCGGTTGCACCTCCTCATATTCGTCCGCGATGATGTCCTCGAACGGCTTGCCTTGGGTGGCTTCATGCAGAGCGACCAGCAACTGACGACCGGCACGTTCCGTGAAGGCGTTCTTGCGCTCTTCAGGATCCAACCCCTCGAGGCGGAACAATGACCTGTTTTTCTCTAGGAGAGCCAGCAAAGAGTCAATCTCATTGCTCGAGAGGTAACGAACCGAGAACTCCCCGGTCAAATACGGCTCAAGTTCGCCACACGACATATTCCACTCATTGATCCGCTCCGCTCCGATGACCGTCAGCGCGATACGACGGTTGCGACATCGCCGGATGAAGTCCAAGACCTCAGCCGTGCGGTCACCGACGTCATCAACGAAGAGGTATATCCGTTCATTGACCACCTGCGACAATTCGAATAGGGGCTCAAATTGCAGCGCGGCACCTGGTTCCAGGAACAAGCAGAGCCGATCGTATTCCAAAGCGGCTTCCCAAGCCGTCCGCTGCAGCAAAACTGACTTCCCCGAGCCGGCATGACCTTTGAGCACATAAAATCGGCAGTTTCTGACGCCTTCATCGGTAAGGACCGCATCGGTTAAGACTAGGTCCTGCACACGGCGCCGCACATCGAGGTCACTTTCAACGGCAGACCAACGATGATTGGTACCTCGGTAAAATTCTTGAGGCGTGATCGGCTCGACTGTCATACCGCGGCGAACGTACTCTACATCGTTTTTGAGAAAAGCCAAGCAGGAAGCACTCAATTGGGGATCAGGCGTGATGAACCGCTCAGAGATGGGAACATCGGCAAGGACGGGCACGGGGACAACCGCGCGGAATGGGGACGTCACCTGCTGATCCAAAGAAGTGAGAAACTCCTCGAATGTCCCCTGAAGAGGTGCTACTCGCCTGCTTTCCCAGAACCGCCGCTCGGTATCCGTAATGCTGGGAGCCACCGCGTAAAACAAGGGCCTGCTCTCGGGAGATCCAAGTTCGAGGAGCAACTTGCGAATGTCAGGGTCACGAAGGCTGTGTCCAACGAAGACTAGTGGCAGCTCATGAGCTTTGTTCGTCAAATGCCCGAAGACACGCTCACGGCCTTGGCGGTGAGTCACATACTGATCGACGCTGAGTATCAGCGGAACTGAGGTGTCAGCAGTGCTCGTGATGCAACCATGCAACTTCAAAAGCATCAAGCCACGAGGATCACGAAGTTTCTGCTCCACACGGTCCCCGTCCTTGATGAACGGGACAACATCCTGAGCAGGACGCCTGCACTGAGAATACGCCCGCTCTACGACCAAATCGTAGTTGGTGGTCGCCAATGCAGCCCATTTGAATTCGGGTAGCAGAAGATGAAATGGAGCGGGCTGCAAGGGTTCAAACACAGAACCGACAAAATCCTGAACCGTGCGGAGGTCTGCCTCGGAAGCAGCGAGCTCCGAAACTACCGCGAGCGTCTCATCGGCGAACTCTGGCGGAAGAAATCGCTCAGCAATCAAGCGAGCGAGATCAGGACCAGAAGGGCTTAACTGTCCTTCAGGGCCCATCGCACCCATCGTGGCACCAGCGCCGAGGACCAAAACGACGTTTCCCTCGCGAACACTGTGCAATAGATTGGTCGGCAAATCCATGGAGGCACCACTCCAAAACCTTAACGCCAAGATATTGGCTGCGCAAGGGAGGCCGCTTTTGCCCTCAGCAAACACGTGCGGGCAATCGGATTGGGATAATACCAAAAAGCGCTCGCCAATGCACTGCGTCTTCCATCTTGACGAAATTTGTCGCGATTCCTAGCGTTCAGCGCAGGATTAAGCACGGATATGGCGTCAACTTTGGAGGTCGTGAAAAGCCGGCCGCCCCGTTGGTCGTGGACGACCAGTGCCGCTGTTCGTCAGCGGCAACTTCATTATGCCGGCAGCGAGCGCGCTCACGCTGCGGGCTGGTGTCAGCAATTTTGAAGTGCTGTCCTGATTACGCGGGTGCGATGCCCATTGAGCACACTACTCGTGCATCGCTGGCGGGTACCGAGTGGCTTTCAACGCTACCGTCTGGTTTGGGCAGTTCAGATTCCATTGACGCTAGGGCATCCAGCAATTGCTGGCCAGCAATGCCCTCACGCATCAAAGCTCTAACCCGTTCGTTCACGCTGACGGGCAGCTCTGCGGTGAATGCTGCCCGCAACGATTCCACGCGCCGTAAGTAGGCGGCATCTGCCTGTTCGTCCAAACGCAGTTGGCCCAACTGGGTGTTGACGTACCGCGTTACTTGGTCGTCGCGTCGGCGCGGTTCCGGCTCCGCCGGTTTCGGCACCAGTTCCTCCGCAAAGGCCGTCACTACCGCGCTCACGCGGGCGTTGGTGTCTGGTGGCAGCGGGACCGCCGGCGTATCAGACTCGCACGCCACGCGCCGCGCCAGTTCGGCGTGAGTCAGGGCCGCAATGTCGCCCGCGGAGTTCACGGCGTAACCCCGCTTCTCGTCACCGCCGGCAACCAGCGTGATGGTTGAGCTGGCGTTGGTATGATCGTCTGCGTTCATTGCCGCTCGCAGGCCGTCCGGCATGAGCCACAGCCGTTGCCACAGCTCCGGTTGCTCCCGTCGGATGCGGTTGAGCAGGGCATTGGCTTCCTGGGCCACCGCCAGGCTGTCGGAGATGCCGTCGGTTTCCTCCGGCATTTCTCCGTCGTAGATGGCGTAGATGGAATCCGGGTTGACCCGCTCGCCGTTCTCCAGAATGACGTTGTCCAGTCCAATCAGGTCGTGGAAGGACTGCACCCGCTCGCTGACCCGTTCCCGGATTCCGGTTTCGCCTTCCACCGCAGGGTCGGGCATCATATTGTGCAGGTAGATTTCCTCGTGCTCGGTGGTGATGCGGTCAACCCGCCCGAAGCGCTGGATCAGCGTCACCGGGTTCCAGTGCAGGTCGTAGCTGACCACCCGGTTGCAGTCCTGCAAGTTCTGGCCTTCGGCGATTACGTCAGTGGCAATCAGGATGCGCGTCTGCTCGCTTTCAGGCAAATCTGGCTGGTCGTTGCTCTTGGGCGAGAACCGCTCCACCTTACGGGCGCTGCGGCTGTCTCCGCCCATCAGGATGTCCACGTTGACGCCGGGGTTGTCCGCCGACAGCTGCTTGTGCAGGTAATTCGCCGTGACCTTGGACTCGGTGAAAATCAGCACCTTTTCGCCGGCTACTCCAGGCGACTTGATGAAGCTCTTGATTTCGTGGAGCTTGGCGTCGTCGCTGGCGTCTCCCTCCGGGTCGGCTTTGACGTTCCTCAAGGCATTTCGGATGGCGGTCAATGTCCGGTGGTCAGATTCCAGGTCGCCCACCCACTCGGGGCACTTGAAGTCTTCGGCGCGATAGGACTGTTCCCGGATGACGATGTACTCCTCTTCTTGGTCCAGTTCGTCTGTGTCCAAGTCAGCGTCGTTGGGCTGGTCAACGGTGAGGGCTTCCTCGCTGTCCTGCACGCCTTCGTCCTTGCTGACGGCGCCATTCAGAATTTGATCGCGGAACCGACGGTTGCTGTCAATTAGCACGTCCAGCGTGCTTTGGAAGGCTGGAATAGACGATTCCAGGCGTTTCCACAGGTTGGTGGTCATGATGCCGGCCAGGTTGCCCCGCTGGCTGCGGACGATGTTGGCGTACTCCGGCCGGTCTTTCCTGTCCTCGTGCAGGTACTTCCCCGGTCGGTAGCGGGCGGCTTGGTACTGCTTCAGCAGTCCAGTGATCTTCTCAATGCCGCCGGCTTTCCGGTAGGCGTGGTCCAGGTTGTACTCCCGGTTGGACAGCTTGGCATTGGGGAACTCGATGGGCCGTCCGTCCAGCGTGCTGTTTGGGTAGTTTTCCCGGATGTCGCGCCGGCGTCGGCGAATCAGCACGTGTTGCAACACTCCCGCAATCCGTTGCGGCTCGGCGTTGGCGGGGTCCGGCGGAAAGTGCCGGGACAGGTTGCCGGCAACGCCGGGCAGTCCGTGGTCGGCGGGGTTCAGGAACAGTTCCAGCTGTTGCAGGATGTCCCTGGGCGCCAGGTTCTGCGGGGTGGCCGACAGCAGGATTACCTTGTGCGCTTTCGCTCCTTTGAGCAGATTCAGCAGAACGCGGCGGCGCTGGCTGTTGTTGCGGAACCCGTGAGCCTCGTCAATCAGCACGGGGCCGGCGTTGCGCAGCATCTTTTGCAATGCGCGGTCGCTGGCGACGTTGGCCTCGGTGAGCCGGCCCCGGCTCAGCACGTCAGCGTCGTTGAGGCCGAACCGCCCGCAGGCACGCTCCCACATATCCCGCAAACTGGCGGGACAGATTATCAGCGGGTCGCCGGCGTCGCGCTCGGAGATGCTGAGGCGACGCAGAATCTCCGCGCCGACGTAGGTCTTGCCCATGCCCACCACGTCTGCGATGTAGCAGCCGCCGTGTCGTTCCAGCATGGCCAGGCCGGCGTTCACCGCGTCCTGCTGGTAGTCAGTGAGTTCCACCGGCGGCGGCCCGGGGGCGGGTATTTCGTCGCCCAGGGTGTCGCCGTAGAGTTCGTAGAGGACTTTCAGGTAAATCAGGTAGGGTTCCGGCGTGGCCAGGGGCCAGCTGTTTTTGAGCTGCTCAACCACCCGGTCGCCGACCGGTTCGCTTTCGTTCCAGAGACGTTCAAACCACTGACGGATTTCGCCGATGTCGCCGCCGTGGGTTACGGGGTAGTTCAGCTCGGTGTTGCCGGTAAAGCCGGCTTTGGAGAAGTTGGTGGAGCCGATGATGGCGGTTCCCGGCGCGGATTCCAGGCCGGTGTAGCCGATGTAGGCTTTGGCGTGCATCCGGTCTTTGACGTAGGTGCGCACGTCAACCCTGCCGTCGGCGATGAGTTGGGCCAGCGACTTGATGCCGGCCTCGCTGGCGTCGTCCTGGGTCTGCGCGGCGGCGTTGCGCCCCACGTTTTCCAACGTATCGTCGCGGGCGGCGGTTTCGTCCCGGCGGTTCTGGCCGGCATGGTAGCCGTCGGTGGGTTCGCGTGGGTTGTAGCCGGCGGAGATTTCCGCGCGGGTTGGAGTGTCGGTGCGGCCAATGAGAATGCGAACCCGGCCGGGCCGCGTCGCCAGCAAGTCGGCAACTTGGGTGAAGCCGGACAGGTAGAAGTAGCCCACAGCGATGTCCACGCTGTGGGGGACACCGTTGGCCTCGGCGAGGACGGAACGCAGACGCTCGGTGAACTGCGGGTCGCTATGGGCGTGGAGGATAGTCATATTGGTTTGCCTTCACTGGTAACAGTAACGGGGGATCCATTTACCGTTTCGTCTACCGGAGGATTCGCTAGGAACTTGAGCTTGTTCCGTGCTATCCGCTCCTCTATGTAATGGCGTTCGTGTGCTTCGAGGCGCGTTCGGTAGTCTTTATCAGCGACGTAGAAAAATTCCCACTCGCTGGCAAGATCAACTATAGCGTCAATGCTTTTGTTGTTTGCTATCTTCCGCGCCAATCGGCGGACTTTCAATCGTAGGTGCAAAGGTTGCATCAGCCTTTGGAAGAACGATTGCGATTTTCGGCAGCTGAGGATTATCTCCGTTGGGGTTGTGGCGGTGCCATGATCGTTGCGACCGGTTAACACAGTTCCTATTACGTGTTCGCCAAATGATTGTCGCCAGAGGCCGCAACCTGTCATGGCGACGTTGGCATCAGCAGTGGCACGGGCGGTAGCTATGGCACGATAGTCCGAGGATATGTATAGCTCTTGCCATTCATTTAGCTCGTCAGCCAAAGCCTTTTCTTCAACCGTCGTACTGAGAGCCCGGTAGTACGCACCCAACGCTACGAGCTTCAGCTCTGGAATTTGCCGCAGGCTTTGATTGCTCAGCAGTGCTCTGTTAAGAGAGCCGGCGGAATACAGCTTGGATCCTTCATCCCACGCCACGTAGGACGATAATGCCCTTAACCCAAGTTGCAGATGCAATTCTGGATCGTTGAGGTCCGCTTCAGGATTATCAGCCTTGAGATACGCTGGTCCGTCATGGGCTTGGCAGGCGACAGTGTATTTGCATTCATCGTCACGGGTCCTCCGCGGGCGAAACCGATCTAATTCGGGCAGCAGCATGGGTCCAAGTGTAAGGGGTTCATCGCCTGCATTGGTGACGGTGTCTGCTATCAATTCCGCGAGTTGTCTGGGGCTGGTACGCCAGGAAAGTAGGGTCGTTTTGTTGAGGCGAGTCCGTTCAAGCCACTGTCTCCCCACGACGTGGCAGTTGTTCATTTTAGGACTGTGCGCAGGGTATTTGGGTGTGACCGGCACTTTGCACTGGATGTTAGCTTTGCGAACGGCTATGTCCATTTTAGTTATTCTGTCCAGTGCTTCTTTGAGCCTATCCCTAGTAAGGCCTGCACGAAGGACGAGCCTCCTGGTGGACTGTTTGCGCCGTCGGTTGAAGTGCCGAGACTTGCCCCGTCTCTGCCTGTGGCCGATTATGCTCATGACGCACCACGCATTGTAGATTTTGGAAGGTTAGTCCTTGAGACCTGCCGTGGCTGGTTTTCACCAGCTTATGACTCCAGCATACACCACATCGGATCCGAGGGCTGTCATGCTCAGCCCGCCACGTCAGCCGGCGTTACTGGAGTGGGTTTCGCCACATCAACCCTGGAAACCTCTGAAAATCCCTTGTGTTGTTGGTGTGCACCTCCGCGCCATTTTCCAACGCCAGCGCTGCGATGGTGGCGTCGGGGACCAGTCTCATGGTGGCTCCCGTTGCGGACAAGAATCGTTCGAGAATCTCCAGGTAGCTCGGGCCGGGATTGAGGGCGATGACGTGGCCACTGCCGAACCATTGCGCAACCACTCTGGTAGCTTCGTCCGGCGCCCAGGGGCTGGCCATTATCGCGGGGTTTGCCATCTGTCGGATGAATCCGTCGGATACCTGCCATGGCATACCCACTGGTTCCGTGCCTTTGACCAGCTCTGTCCACCAGGCCTCCGCTCTTTGATGAAATTCGCTCTCCTCGTTGTAGGCATAGATCAGAAGATTCAGGTCCGGCACGATCATAGGCCAAGTTTCTCCAGGAATTCTTGGTTTTCAAGGTCGAAGATGACATCCTTGAGGTTGTAATCGTTGACGCCGGGCGCGTAGCCGCCGGTGAGGGGCACGACTTTGAAGGGGGCTTTCTGCTCTGCCGGTTCAGTGCCCGTGGCATCGGCCGCTCCGCTCACGCTCCGCGCCCGCCGGCGGCGGTTCTCCACCAACTCACAGACGCCGGCGTACACCGCATCGCGCTCGCCGGCCTTCAGGCCCAGCGCGTCGTACACTGCGTCGTCGATGTGGCGGCGGGCCGCCGATGGCGTCAGCACGTCCCAATCGGCGGCGTTGAATACCGAGACGTTCGGCTCCGGCAGCAACTGCGGGTTCACTATTTGCAGGTTGGCCGTTTCGTAGGTCTGGATTTCCAGCACGCCCTCGCCAAAGTTTGACCGGCTTTCGGTGTTCAGCATCAGCTGGAACAGCGTTGAGTTCACCGCCGCGCACAACTGAGTTGGCGACAAGTTGCCAACGATGGGCATGATCTGAAAATTGTCGCTGAAAAGTGCGCCTTCCGTCGCCAGGAAAGTCCGGGCGGTCGTATCGACAAACTTGTTCATCCCAAGATAGACGGTATCCCGCTGCCCCAGGTCGTACCACCGGGGGCGCGATTTTACGCTGGTGCGTTGGTGGTAGCCCTGTGATTCGCCCCATTGGACGTAGGCCAGCGCGCCCGTGCCGGCCAGCGCGTCCTTGTCCTCGTGGCACGTGAACAGGCGCTTGGGCAGCCGGGCCGGGTCCACGGCGATGCTGCGCGATTCCTGCGGCGTGGTCATCACCGGGCGGCAGTATTCCGCCTCGATGCCGAACTCGGCGATGCGCTCCGGCGTCAGGTAGAAGAAGTCGTTGGCCCCGGTGGTTACACCGCGCCGCACCGCGGCCACGTCGCCCAGGCGCACCAGTTTGGCGCCGTAGTTGGTCAGGATGGCGTGGTAGATGTCTGGCGCACGCAGGTACTTTCCGCCCCACTTGTCGCCGCCGAACCTGCGCCGGCCTCTGCTGTCCGGCGGGGCCATGCCGGCGGCCCGCAGGGCGGCCCGGGTCTGCGTGACTTCCCGGCGTCGGCTGGCGTCGCTCAACGCGGTTTCAAACTCGTCCCGCAGCGACACGAACCGGGTCAGGTCGCCGTCGGCGGGATTGCCGGTTTTGCGGATGACGCTGATGATGGTATTGATGTCGGCGGTGGCGAACTGCCGCTCTAGGGCACTTTCGTAAATCGCCTGCACGTGGGCTTGGTCGAGCAGGTACTCCTGCAACCTGGCCCCGTAGCCTACGTCCAGCCAGCTGTTGGAGCAGACGAAAACGTGAGCGCCGCCGTCGCGGAGCAGTTGCAGACCGCGGGCGTAGAAGTAGCAATACAGGTCAGAACGAGCCACCGTCGCGTCACCGTACTGATTGACCAAGGCGTCCTTGTAGGCTTTGGGTGTGATGTGCTCTTGGCGCACGTAGGGCGGGTTGGCAATCACCACGTCGAAGCCGCCGTTGAGTACCACGTCAGCGAAGTCGATGCGCCACTCTACCGCATCGTCCTGCGCGACGCCTTTCAGGCTGCCGCGCAACTGTGCTTTGGTGTCGTCCACCCGTTGCTTCAGCGTCGCCTTCCGTTGCCCTTGGGCGGTGGTGTAGGCGGCGATGTCGGCATTGAGACTGCTGGTCAGGATACCGGCTTGGGTGAAATCCGCCTGTATCCCTTTGGGGTCGGGGCCAGCGATGGCATCGCCCGCAACCAGTTTCATGTCCAGGTTGGGCAACGGCTTCGGCGGGCCATCGCCGTTGTAATCGACCGCTAAGCTGAGCCACAGGCGGAGCATGGCCGTGCTGACGGCTTGGGCGTCCTTGTCGACGCCGTAGACGTTGTCGGTGATGACGCGTAGTTTCTGGTCATACAGGCTTTCGTCAGTGTGGACGGCGCGAAACAGACTGTCGTTGAGGGCCAAGATTTCCTGGAGCATTCCCAGCAAGAACGCGCCGGAGCCGCAGGCCGGATCAACGGCCTTCATGCTTTTGACTGCTTCGTAGATTGCCGGCGCCTGCATCGGGTTGATGGCGTCGGGGTTGCGGTTGTCCACCAAGTCCGCGATTTTGCCGTCGTCCAAGCCGGCAATGTCCTTGCCGCTGAGGTAGCCCTTGATGGCCTCGCGGCACATGAAGGCCACCACCGGGCGCGGCGTGTAGTAGGCTCCGTTGCTGTGGCGCTCGTTGACCGTTTCCTCGAACAGTTTGCCCAGCATCTCCGGGTCAACGGCCACCTCGGTGTCCAGCGGCGTGGCCTCCATCACGGTGAAGTTGTAGCGGTTGAACAGATCTGTCAACAACGGTGCGATAGCCTCATCGGGCACAGTGAAGGCACCGTTGGCGGCTTGGTCGTCCAGGTCGGTAGGCTCAAACAGACCACCGTTGAGGAAGGGGACCTCGCCGATGGCGGAGTACATCACGGGGTTGTCCCGCATCAGGTCAAGGGACTGCGGGTTGTTCAACCCGGCGAAAAACAGGTGGCTCAGCCGGTGCAGGTAGAAGTTGGTTTCGCTCTGCGACGCTTGGTAGTCCCGCCACAGAGCGTTGAGGTAGTCTGTGTTGCCGTTGAACCTCAGCCAGCCCTTGCGGCTGACGAAATGTATGAACAGCAGGCGGTTGAACAGGGTTTGCGTGAACTGCTCGGCATCCTGCTTCTCCAGTTGGACGGCCAGCAACTCTACTGCGGCGTCGTGGGCTGCTTTGTAGTCCTCGAAGAACGCCTCGGTCACTGGTTGGACGTTGAAGGCGTCGCGGAAAGCCCGCTGCGGGATGCCGCCGCCGGCGATGTCGTTGCCTACCTGTTCCAAGCAGTCCAGCGCGGTGCGGTTGACGCTATTCCAGTAGGCGGTGACGCGGACGACGTCCTGTAAGCGGTAGCGGTTGCCCGGGGTCGGGTTGCCGGTGACGAACTGGACGCCGCTGCCGTCTGGCAGGGTGAAGATGAGCAGCGGGTAGCGCTCGTCGCCTGCGTGTCTCTGCAAGACTTCGTTGGCCGCCTGGACTTGGGCCAGCGTAACGTACCCACGGCGTCCGGCGTTGACGAGGGCAGATTGGTCAAAGTGTGCAGCCAAGTAGTCCGGGCCGAATTCGTTGACCAGGGTTCCGATGACGGTTGCTACATCCGGCAGTTGCGCGTGGTCAACGGTGATGATGGCGTCCCTGACGGGCGTGAAGCCCAGCACGCTGGCGGCGATGGCGCGTAGGGCGTCGGAGTGTTCCGCGCCAGTTTGGGCCGCCATGGCGTCCAGATGAGATTGGGCGAATAGGCGGCGGTCTTGCAGGGTTCCAGTAGTCATTAGATCCTCGTCTTGGTGAGCGTATTTTCAGTGTTCATGCTACCTCTTGCTGGGGCTTGTTTGTGCGCCAGGCTGGATTGCCTTGGGCCGGCACTCGCCTGGGCTTGTTCCAGTAGGGGCTTTTGCACTTGGGGCAGTTCTTCGGCTCTGGCGTGTTCAGCTGCTTTGGCGCCCAGCGGTGCCAGCAGCGTTCGCAGAGAAAGCCGTCAATCTTGATGTAAGCCATTGTACCTCATCTCCGGGGCTGATTAGCGGTGAGTGATATGTTATCACAAGGTACAGGTTATAGCCAGCCCCGAATTGCCCCGTCATCAAGACGAGATTATGAATCAACCCTACCAAAAATCAGGCTGATTTCGGACTCAAGTTCGCCCGCTGAAACGCTTGCGATGCCTGCTATATTCTAGTACAATCCCAGTAGGTCGCGACCACGCTGCGGGGGTGTCCCGGCAGCGTGGATTTAAGACTGACATAAGAGGCGAGGCCGAAGGGATGGCACTCCCGACGGCCTCGGTAACCACCGGAGCCCCCTGCGTACGGAGCGTTCCTGATGGTCGCTTGCGATGATACTCGCAACGCGGTCTTGCCGCAACCCGAAACGGGCCATTCAGAGAGTGGCCCGGCCACCGCGGTGTTGCTGGAAAGCGGCTGCCGCCTCTTGGAAACGGCCGTCGCCGGGGTTGTTACTCGCGCCGACGAAACACGCCAGGGCGAACTTCAACAAACCCCGGTAGGTAGCGGTTTCGACGGGTTGGATGTGCCCCGTCTGAATCAACTCCTGTTCAAACTGATGCGGGTCAAGCGACGCCGCGACCCTTCCGTCCCGCATCACCGTCTGGCGATTGTTCTGTTCCTGCTGTCAGCGTATCGCAAGTTGGGAAACGACGGCGCAACCGTGCAACTTTTCCCGTTGCTTGACCAACTGAGTTCCAAGCCTGAACTCGCCGAAGCCTTCGGTTTCGTGAACGGCGTTCCATCCGAACGCTGGGTGGTGCTGGTTCACCGCAAACTGGTTGACAACTGGGATAGTTTCCAGGCCGTGTTGCCTTGGCGGGTTTGCAGACCGGCGCGTGTCCTTGATATGCACTCCGACCGCTCCGGTTTAGTCGAAAGGATTGAGAAGCTGAAAGCCTATGGACTGGAACGCGCGGTAGAGCGGATGTTTCCTCGGGCGGGCAAAGGCCCTGATCCACATGACCGGTTGCCGGTAGTGATTGCGCTGCTGGCGTCCTATGATCCCGACATCAAGGGCGTGGCGAACATGACCGCGCTGGTCGACGCCCTGCGCGAGGATGCCTCCCTGCGGGAAATATGCGGATTCACCGACTTGGTGCCCAGTCGCCCCACGTTCATCCGTACCTTGGAAGTTCTGGAACAGGATGGCAGCTGGCAAATATTGGAGGAGCTCAAGCATCAAGCGGTGGACGACCGGAGCTCCAGGGACCAAGAGTTTGGGCGCTTCGTCGCGGTGGACTCCACCGTGGTGCCGGCCTACTGCAACCCGAACCGCAAGACGAAGAGATTTCGCGTCTATGGTTGCGACCTGGCAACCTGCCGGTGGTGTCGGAACTGTCGCAATGATCCGAAGCGGTGCGCCTGCGCGCGCAGCGACCCCGAGGCTAGCTGGGTCAAGAAGTACGACGCCCGCGCCCCAAAGGGTTACATCTGGGTCTGGGGGTACAAGTACCACCGGCTGGTGGACGTGGAGACTGGCGATGAAATAGTGGGGATACTGACTAATGGCAAGACCGGCGACAGTCCTCTGCTGCGTGATTTGTTTCTGTTGGCTGAGTCCAGGTTCCCGTGGTTTGCGCCGGAACTGCTGCTGGCTGACCGCGGCTACGACAGCCGGAAGAATGTCGAGTTCCTGAATAAACGAGGCGTGTACACCGTCATTCCCAAGCGGGAACTTGGCGCTGGTCGGTTTCACCACAAGGTTTACCAACACCAGGGGGTGCCGACCTGCGAGCACGGCAACCTGATGCAGTATGTCCGCACCGACGTCCTTACCGAGAATTACGTTTACGTGCGCTCCGACGAGTGCGATGGCCTTGAAGATTGCCTGCGTCGTGAGGTGGCTCCGCCGCCGTTGGGCTACAGCGTTCGCGGGAACGAGGTTTGGGTTGACCCTAAATCTGACCCGTGGGTTTTCGGGTACCCGTTCCGGCATGGCAGTGCAGAGTTTGCAATACTGTATCCCTACCGGCTGGCGGTGGAGCGGTCCTTTGGCGAAATGAAGAATCCGGGCCGACTGGCGGATTTTCAGTTTCGTGGCGAAGTCCGGGTGCGGTTGCATTCAGTGATGTGCAGCCTGATGGAGCAGATTGCCATAGTGGTGGCGCTTGACCGACGGGATGAGGCCAAGCAGGTTGCGCAGTTGGCGCTGGCGGCGTAGCCCGACGACATCCAACTTCAGGTGGCAGTAACAGCAGACACGGCTGGGCATCTTCCGGCCTGAACGACTTGGCGTGATAAACTACCGGCGTCCTGAACAGGTGCCGGCAGTTTCGCGTTAGGCGGACATGGTAAGTTCGTGGCTACTAACGATTCCGGTTCGGTATGTGGGCGGCTGCGCCGCATCAATGCCCGGTGAGGCTTTGGCGCGCCGATTTTTGGGCATTTTCTAGCGTTTTCGAGGCTGAGTCGCTATTCCGTAATTCGTCGAATAAATGAACGGAAGAGTGCGTGTATTCTGATTATATTACGTTTTACGTTTTAGGGTTGCCTACTTGAACGATCCTACTGTGACGGCGTTTGCCGTGCGCACGAATAATAAATATCCCTTACGATTTCGCCGGGGCCGCGAGAGGCCGCGCAAATATGCCCACCGGCGACGCTGTGACCCGATGCCAAAATTTCGTTGTGGGAATAGGGCCTCCCCGCCGCCGGCAGCCTCCACAAAGCGTTGCAGGGCGAAATCGGAAACGCTGCCTCGGCTGCCGATTTCTTCGCCGGAACCCACGCAACACCGGCCATGCGCCGTGTCGCCACCGGCATCTTTGACCACCTCAAGCACGGCAGCGCCGCCGACCAACCCGCCGTAATCCGACTGAACTCCATGTTCGGCGGCGGCAAGACCCACACGCTGATCACGCTGGCCGCCTCGGCGAAACATCCCGTAGAATCACCCCGAAAATGCAGTATAATCCGGCCGAGAGAGACCGCAAGGCCGGTTGCCCCGCCGACGCGCTACGGCGCAGGCGCAACCCGCCGGAAGGAGAGAGGAAACATGAGACCGCAAATGATGATTTCACCCCCCCGAGCTTTAGCCTAACCAGGCTGCGGGCGGCCTTCGTCGCCGCGCTGGTCCTCCTCGCCATCCTGGCCACCGTCACCGTATTTAGCACCGTCGGCTCCAGGCCCGTTGAGGCACAGGGAACCGCGGACTTCTCAGTAAGCAACCTTGGGCAGGGAAACGTGTCGCCGATCACCTCTAATGTGCAGCTCGGCGCGGATCTATCCGGCCAAGTTAACGAAAACGCGCAGAAGTTCACCACCGGCTCCAGTCCCAAAGGCTACCGCCTGGATACCGTGATTATTGATGTCGCGGGCAAACAGAATTCTCCGGGCAGCATAACGGCGAAGCTCGCGGTGGGGTCGGGAACCAACCCCGGGAGCGCACTCGCCACGCTTTCAGGATCGGCATCATCAGTGGGGCAGCACACCTACACCTGCGTTCATAGCATGAGCAACAACTGCAACCTAGCAAAGGATACATTCTACTTCATACACCTGACAACCAGCGGCACAAACAACAACTATTACTGGATGAGAGTAACGGGTTCGGATAACGAGACGACCGCTCCGGCCAACAACGGCTGGTCAATTGATAACGAGATGAGGAGAAAGCGCGGTCTTAGTTGGCAAGGCCACCTCGGCAGGTCACTAAAGATAAAGGTAAGCGCCGTTGGTGAAGTTCCGCCCACCGTTTGGGCGACGTCCGGCGACGTAATAGTGCCGGAAAGCGACCGGGCGCACACCGCCGGTTTGTGGGGGTTTGGCCTGAGCTACGCGCCCGATGACAACGTGACCTACACGATTACCAGCAGCAACCCATCCAAGGTGAAGGTCAGTCCGACCAAAGGCACTTTCACCACTGACAAGTACACCACCCCGGTAGTCGCCGAGGGACTGCAAGACGCCGACGACCGCGTACGCTTGGACCACCACGTCATGGACAACCCCGACCACTGCTACCACTTCATGGAGCACAGCGAGAACGAGCAGGTGCAAGGCGGCAGCCGCACCGCTAGCGCCATCTACACCGTCAACATAGCCGACGACGACGGCGACCTCGGCTTGACCCTGACCCGCGACCACGGGACGGTCGCCGCAAACTGGAACGCCATCGGCGACGCCACCAAGTACTGGGTGACGTACAGCGCGGACGGCGGGAGCAGCTGGAGCCAAGTAGGCAGCGGGTCGGACAACGTCACTGACACCAGCATCACCATATCTAATGCGGACAACACCAAGCCCTACATCGTCGCGGTGCGGGCCGGCAACCAGAACGGCTGGTGGCCCTGGGTCAACTCCGCACCGGCTGCGCCCTACGCGCCGCAAGGGCCGCCCGGCCACGTTGCCGAAAGCTCGATCAGCGTGAGCATGTCCAACAACACTATGACGGCCAGTTGGACCAAGGTGACCGGCGCGACAAAGTACGAGGTTACAGTGAAAGCCCAGGGGCACCACTACGTCTATTCGGAGATCGTGGGCGACGTGGCTACGGTTACCTTCACCAACATCTCCGGCAAGGCGCAGCATCAGTCGGGCACCTACTGGTTCGGCATCCGCGCCGGCAACTCCGCCGGATGGTCCGCCTGGAAAGCCAAGCCAGTCAGCCGCCCGTAAATTACCTCCCAGCCACGGACACAGCGCCCCGCCTCCGACACAGCGGAGGCGGGGCGCAAAGTGCCGAAAGGCAGAAAGCGGACCGTTTTCCACGCCATGGACAACAAAAGGCGATTGCATAAACCATCACACCGGTTGGCATTGTCAGCCGTCCTTCCGCCACATCCCGAGCAACGAAACCACCGCGTGCTATTATCGTAGCAACCACGTGGGGATTACTCCAAGAGATGAACCTGCAACGCTCTTTTCCCACAATCCATTGGGCCCTACTCGCCGCCCTGCTGCTGGCGGCTCTTGCCTTTGTCATTATTGCGCTAGCGGGGCCGGCTCTCGCACCGGCATCCGCGCAATGCGGCGGTCCCAGGCGCACAAAGTGTTTGACAAGATGTTAGTGACGGAACACACCACAGGAAACACCTGCGACCATCAGGCCGCAGGTGTTTCCGGGTACCGTGCTCAATTTGTCAACACGCTCTAGTGTCCTGTATTCAAAGTTCGCTGGCAAAAGTGCGCGACGTTGGCCAGGATCTGGTCAGCAGTCTTCGTCCAGACAAAGGGCTTGGGGTCTTCGTTGGTGATGTCCAGGTAGCGGTAGATGGCGGCTTCGAGCTCGCCGCTGCTCTGGTGCACTCCGCGACGCAACTGCTTCTCCGTCAGCAACGCAAACCATCGTTCCACCAGGTTCAGCCAGGACGCGCTGGTCGGGGTGAAGTGCAAGTGGAAACGGGGCCGTTTGGCCAGCCAATTGCGGATCAACGCCGTCTTGTGGGTGGCGTAGTTGTCCATGATCAGGTGGACGTCCAAGTCAGGGGGCACTTCCGCCTCGATGGTATCGAGGAACTTGCGAAACTCCACCGACCGGTGGCGTTGGTGGCAGCGGCCAATGACCTTGCCGCTCTGGGTATCCAAAGCGGCAAAGAGGGACACCGTGCCGTGGCGCAGGTAATCATGGGTGCGTCGTTCCACCTGTCCCGGACGCAGGGGCAACAGCGGACGGGTGCGATCCAGCGCCTGGATTTGAGACTTCTCGTCCACGCACAGTACCAGGGCCCGGTCCGGCGGGTCCTGGTACAGACCCACGATATCGCGCACCTTCTCAATGAAAAAGGGGTCCGACGACAACTTGAAGACTTCAGTGCGGTGAGGCTGCAATCCGAAGGCGCGCCAGATGCGGCTGACGGTATTGTGGCTCAGGCCGCAGCGTTGGGCCATGGCCCGGGTGCTCCAGTGGGTAGCGTCCCGGGGCGTGGTCTCCAGCGTCAACGTAATCACCCGCTCCACGTCGTCATCGGTGATCGACCGGGGGCGACCGATGCGAGCTTCGTCCGACAGCCCGTCCAGTCTCCGCTCCACAAACCGTGACCGCCACTTGCCTACGGTGGCCCCCGATACTCCCAAGTCGGCCGCCACCGCGGTGTTGCTCCGGCCCGCCGCGCAGGCCAAAATCATCCGGGCCCGCAGCGCCAAAGCTTGCGCCGTCTTCGGACGACGGACCCACCGCTCCAGGGTTTCCCGTTCCGTGTCGTCCAAAATCAATGGTGGCATCGGGCGTCCTATGGCCATGGTCGTCCTCCATCTGGGCTGCTCACCCGGAGGATACCCCATCGCTCATGCTTTTTCTACTTACTTCGGTTACAGGACACTAGGGCCTGCGAGCTACTGCCGAAAACGAAGAAAGAGCGAAGACGGATTCCGTCACCATAGTGGATGTTTCCAGCTGCCGCTCAGCCAAATCCCGAGTAGCGAAATCACCTCAGATCTCACGCGTACCCACTTTGTCATTGCGAGGAGCGTAGTCCGCCTCTGGCGGGTGGCAATCTCGACGGGTGAGCGATGTTTGCTCCGGCGACGAGATTGCCACGCTGCGCTCGCAATGACAGTTTGCGGAAAGTGGGTACGCATGAGCGAATCAGATGGTTGGGCGCTGTGATAACGTATAATTTGTGCCGCGGCCCGCCGCGTGTCGCGCGTTGGAGGAACGATGACCGTAAAGACCCAGGACTTGCCCTTGGCAGCCATCGCCAAGTTCTGCCGCCATTGGGGCATCGCCGAGCTGTACCAGGTTCCCACCGAGGTAAAACCGTGGACCGGGCCTTTCAAGGATACCGAAGTATTCCTGCTGATGAAGTTCCGGGAGGACACGCCACATCGTCTTGAGCACATATCGATGGGCCGCTATCTGTCCAAACTGACCGGGCGCAAGGTGTTCTGCGGCTGGCTGAAAGCGTTGTGGCAGCATCCTGAAAACGAGTTCATACGGGACGAGATACTGGCGACCATGGAACCGGTGTATGTCGAGCCGCCCACGACGGGAGATTAGCATCGGCTACGCCCAGTTTCTGGCGCTGGTCCGCGAGGCCCACGCCGTAGCGCGTCAGGCTGTCGCTTACCATAGCCTGCGTTCCGACCGGCTCGCCGCGTTTGCCTGCTGCTACGCCGTGATCAGGGTTGGCGAAGGGGTGCGGCGTCTGGACCGACGGGCCGTGCGCCGGGTCAGGTCGGCCGGCCTGCTCAGCTGGGGTGAAGCGCGCAACATACTGGCTCACGAGGTTGGCCTTATTGACTATGACTGGCTGGAAAGTATCGTCGGCGAACCCCTGGAACGCCTGCTGACCGATATGGAAAGCACCGCCCGGTGAGTTGCCCTCTACCCCCCACCGCCACCCACTCGACATAGCTCCAAAAAGAGCATACATTCGCGTCCCGAGCACGACCCACGACCAGGCGCACGATAACGAAGCGGCCAGGGCATGGCCCAACCGCCAGGAGGCAAGCCATGGACACCACCAAGCGTATTGCTGAATACGTCACCGCCACCGACATTGAGGACTTCCCGCCCGATGCCATTGCGGCGGCCAAGGGCGCCATCATGGACTGTCTGGCGTGTATGCTGGCCGGCTCCCGGGAACCCCTAGCGGATATTCTCGGCCGCTACGTTGCCGGCGAGAGCGCCGCCCCCGCCGCCAGCGTGGTGGGCCGGGGCTTCCGTACCTCGGCGGCCCACGCCGCCCTGGTCAACGGCGCCATGGCCCACGCCCTGGACTACGACGACATCACCCAGATTACCAAGACGCACCCCACCGCCGTCCTGCTGCCGGCGGCATTGGCCGTGGCCGAGGAGTCCGGCGCTTCCGGCCGGGACCTGCTGCTGGGCTATATGACCGGGTTCGAGGTCGCCTGCGCCGTGGGCGAGGCCCTGAGCGAAGCCTACTACGACGACCTGGGCTGGCATCCCACCGGCCCCCTGGGCGCCGTCGGATCGGCCGCCGCCGCCAGCCGGATCATGGCTCTGGACCTGGAACGGACGGCCATGGCCGTCTCCCTGGCCGCGTCCCAGGCCTCGGGACTGCGCCAGAACTTCGGCACCATGACCAAGCCGTTCCACGCCGGGGACGCCGCCCGGGCCGGCGTCGTCGCGGCCAAGCTGGTCCGCGACGGTTTCACCGCCAGCGAAGACGCTCTGGAAGGACGGTTCGGGTTCATGCGGGCCTTCTCGGGCGGCCAGGGGTTCGACAGCCGGCAGGTCGAGGCCAACCTGGGCAACAAGCTGTACCTGGTGGAATCCGGTATCGAGATCAAGAAGTACCCCTGCTGCGGCAGCGCCCACCTGGCGCTGGATGCCACCTTCGACCTGCTGTCCCAGGCCGCCATCGACCCGGCGGCGGTGGACCGGATCGACGTGATGGTGGACTTCGATCCGCCGCGCTCACTGATCCACTCGCGCCCGGTGTCGTCGCTGGAAGGGAAGTTCAGTATGCAGTATTGCCTGGCCGCCGCTTTGCTGGACCGGCGCGTGGGGTTGCAGTCCTTCACCGACGATCAGGTGATGCGCTCCGAAGCCCAGGCCATGATCCCGCGCATCGAAATGCGCCGCATCCCGGGCCACGAGGGCCAACCCAGCTGGACCGAAGGCTACCACCAGGTTGACGTCCGGCTGAAGGACGGCAGCGTCCTCCGGCAGCAGGCCCACCGCGCCGATAGCGGGGCCCTGCGTGGCGTGACGATGGAGGATATCCGCGAGAAGTTCCGGGACTGCGCCGCGCCGTTGCTGACGGAAGCGACGACGGCGGAAGTCCTCTCCCGCCTGGAGCTGTTGGAGGAGGGAGAACCGGTCAGCGGCCTGGCAGACCTGCTCCGAACCTGAAGAAGATTCATGTACCAGGCAGCGGTTTTCATTCATCTGGCTTCGGCCATCATCTGGATTGGCGGGAGCCTGTTCCTGGCTCTGGTGCTGATACCGGTCATGCGGCGCTTTGCGCCGGCGCCGGGGCAGCCGTCCGTGTTGCCGCCGGAATTGCTGGGCCTGATGGCGCGGCGTTTCCGTGTGATTTCGTGGATCTGCATCGCGCTGCTGGTCGCCACAGGCCTGTACATCCTGCCCACCCGGTACGGCGTCGGGTTCGCGGAGTTTTTCAGCCAGGGCGGGCACTTCGTCGCAGTGTTGCAGGTCAAGGTGGCCCTGGTGGTCGTCGTAATTTGGCTCAGCGCCATCCATGATTTCATCATCGGCCCCCACACCAACCGGCTGATTGAAGCGATACAGTCTGGCGCCGACCCGCCGGGCTACCTGCCCGCGCTGCGTAAAGTCGTGGTCTGGATCGCCCGCGTCAACGTCCTGCTGACCATTCTGATTGTGGTTGTGGCCGTTACCATGACCCGTGGAACGCCTGTCTAATTCGGAGGTGTGCGATGTCGAACTCCAACCCCGGCCCAATCTACGATACCCTGCCGGTTTTCGACCACCATCACGGCCGTCCCGAGACCTGGCCCGGCCTGCGGGTGGAGGGACTGGTGCAGCGCCCCACCATGTTCACCGCGGAGCAGTTGACCGAGCTGACTCGGCAAGCGTTGACTGACGATTTCCGCTGCACGGAAGGGTGGTCCGTTCCCGATCAGGAATGGGAAGGGGTTCCCCTGTCGGCGTTGCTGGAAGCCGCCGCGCCTTTGCCCAATGCCCGCTACGCTGCCGTGTCTGCGTCCGATTTCACCGTCGCAATTGCGCTGGCCGACGCTGACGCCGTGCTGCTGGCGACGCGCCTCAACGGAGCCGACCTTCCCGAGGCGCACGGCGGCCCCTGCCGGCTGGTCAGCGCCGGCCAGGCTTGCTACGCCAGCGTCAAGTGGGTGGATGCCATCCGCCTCACCGAGCAAATGCCGGTGGAAACCGCCCGGGAGATCGCCATGGCCCGCAACGCCGGCGTCAATTCTCCAAATCCTTGAAGCGATAGCCCAGGCCGCGCTCGCTGAGGATGTACTCCGGGTTGCGGGGATCCCGCTCCAGCTTCTGCCGCAGGTAGGTTACATAGGTGCGCACGTACTGGTGCTCGCCGCGATACTCCGGCCCCCACACCCGTTCCAGCAGCGTGTCGTGGCTGAGCAGTTGTCCGGGATTGCTGACCATTTGGTACAGCAGCCGGTACTCGGTGGGGCGCAGGCGCATCTCTTTGCCGCCGGCCTCCACGCGGCTCTGGTCAAAGTCAATGGTCAGCCAGTCGTCCACCGTGACTACCTGCAAGCGGGGCGGTTCGGTGGCCTCGATCACTGACAAATCGGCGCGGCGGAACAAGGCCCGGATGCGCGACACCAATTCCCGCGGGCTGAAGGGCTTGGTCAGGTAGTCGTCGGCGCCCAGGTCCAGCCCGGCCACCCGGTCGGCCTCATCACCACGCACCGTGACGAAAATCACCGGCACCGATGACTCGGCCCGGATGCGGCGCAGGGTTTCAAAGCCGTCCAACTCCGGCATCATCACGTCCAGCACCACCAGGTCGATCACGTCGCCGGCGGCCAGTGCTTCCAACGCCTCCATACCGTTGCCGGCCGTCACGACGTTGAACCCCTCCACCTCCAGGTTCATGGCGGTGAACCGCACGATGTGCGGCTCGTCGTCCACCACCAGGATGGTGCGCCGGTCGGCGGCGGTCATTCCGGCGCCTCCGCGCCGTTGGGGAACGACAGGGTAAATACCGAACCTTCTCCCGGCGCGCTGGCAACAGTAATGTCGCCGTGATGGGCCCGCATGATCGCGTCGCAGATGTAGAGGCCCAACCCCATGCCCCGGGAATACGACAGAACCGGGTCTTGGGAGCGGTGAAACCGCTCGAAGATGCGCCGGGTTTCCCAACGGGGCACGCCCACGCCGGCGTCGGTCACGGTGAGGTGAACCTTGCCGTCGTCCTGACGCCCCGCTACGGTCACCGGGCCGCCGCCGGGGGAGTATTTCACCGCATTGTCCACCAGGTTCACCAGGGTCTCTTCCAGCAACGCGGGATCGCCGATTACCGGGGGCAAATCTTCCGGGAAGGAAACGGAAAACTCGTGCTGGTCCGACGTGGGCAACATCCGCCCCACCACCTTCTCCGCCACCGCCGCCAGGTTCACCTGCTCCCGGTTGAGGGGCAGAGCGCCGGTTTCCAAACGGGAGGCCAGCAGCAGCCGGTTCATCAGCTGGCTCATGTGGTCGGTTTCTTCCTCGATAGCCTCGAAACTGCGGCGCAGGGTCTCGGCGTCCCATTCCGCGTCGGGCCGGGAGAGGGTATTGGTGTAGCCCTTGATGATGGCCAGCGGCGTTTGCAGTTGGTGGCCCAGCATGGACAGGAAGGTGGAGCGCATCTCCTCCACCTCCCGAACCCGCGTCATGTCCCGGACGTTGACCACGGCGTTCAGGGGCGCCATCTCCGGCGACCGCACCACGGAATAAACCAACGCCACGTCGGTGCGCTGGCCGGTGCGTGAGCGGACTGTTGCAGCCAACTCCGTCACGTTGCCGCTGTTAGCAACACCTTCGCCCGAGGGCGACGTATGCAGCATGGGGCACCGCCCGGGGCAGAGCGGACGGCCATCCCGGTCGCGCCAGTCCAGCGCCACGGCGCAGGGCATTCCCACCAGTTCCTCGCCGGGCCGGTCCAGCAGCCGCTCCATGGCCGGGTTGACGCTGACGATGCGCCGCGCCGCGTCCACGGTATAAATGCCGTCCGCGCTGCCCTCCAAGATCGACTCCACCCGTTGCTTCTCCTGGCTCAAAAGGTGGGTGAGCCGCGCCGACTGCACGGCGATGGCGGCCTGCTCGGCGAAAGCCGCCAGCACCGGGGGATCCAGCTGGGAGAAATTGGCGGCGTCCGAGGAACGCAGCACGAAAATGAGGCCCACGTTCTCGTCGCCGGTATGCAGCGGCACCGCCATCACCGGGTTCTGCATCTCCCCCCTGGCGGACACCGGAAGCGACAACTGTGTAACCAGGGCAGAGAGCAAGGTGAACGGCTCGCGGCTCAGCGCCAGGTCGGGTATGGCCTCGTTGAGCAGGGGGCGGATCCGGGCGATCTGGGGCCGGTCCAGTCCGTAGGCGCCGGTGACCACGAAACGGCGCACGGCGTCATCCCAGGTCGCCACCACCGCTGCGCTGCCGCCCAACGCGCGCACCGCGTTGCGCAGTATGTTCTCCAACTCGGGTTGCAGTTCGACGCTGTCGTCACGGCCCGGTGTACGGGATGGGTTTGAGTTTTGACTATGATTCACCATATCGGAAATCGTCAGAAGCAGGATTATCGGATTATCGGATTTGCCGCACTATTTCCCCTGCGCCACAGCAAACCCAATCCTGCTAATCCTAAAATCCGGTAAATCCTGGTTCTGACCATCCAAAGCGAGCGCGCTCAATATTTTTCAATGCAATTTTAACATTAAGCCCATTGGAAAACGGTCACCGTGCGACGAAAATAGATTGCAACCTGCCCGGCCAGCAGCCGGCTGACCGACGCTAGGAGGTAGCAATCAATGCCCAGGTACGTTTATCGGTGTACCGACTGCGACCACGAGTATGACCAGCGGCAAAGCTTCGGCGCGCCATCGGAAGGGGAATGCCCGGAATGTTCCGGCACCGCCCGGCGTATTTTCCACGCCGTGCCGGTCATCTACAAGGGTTCCGGTTTCTACACCACGGACTACGCCCGCAAAAAGTGAAGCCCGCCAGCGAGATTGCCACGCTACGCTCGCAATGACAATGGCAGGGGCGCAACATCACCAGGAAAACCAAAACACCACATTGCAAGGAGGCATTCAGTGGCCACTTTCACACCACTAGGCGAGCGCATCGTCATCAAGCCCATGGAGCAGGAGGCCCAGACCCGGGGCGGCATCCTTTTGCCCGACACGGCGAAAGAGAAGCCCCAGGAAGGCGAGGTCGTCGCCGTTGGGCCGGGCCGCGCCGCTGACGACGGCAGCCGCATCCCCATGGAACTGACCGTGGGCGACAAGGTTATCTACTCCAAATACGCCGGCACCGAGTACGAAGACGGCGACGAAGAGTACCTGATCATGCGCGAGTCTGACGTCCTCGCCAAGATCGGCTAACACCCACTTTTTCGACCCATCCGCACACACTCAACTGAGGAGAAACGCAATGCCTGCAAAGAAATTGGCGTACTCCGAAGAGGCCCGCAAGTCGCTGCGAACCGGCATCGACACCCTGGCCGACTCGGTAAAGATTACCCTGGGCCCCCGTGGCCGGAACGTGGTGCTGGACAAGAAGTTCGGCCCACCCCAGGTCTGCTCCGACGGCGTGACCATCGCCAAGGAAATTGAGTTGCCCGACGCCTTTGAGAACATGGGCGCCCAGCTGCTCAAGGAAGCCGCCACCAAGACCAACGACGCCGCCGGCGACGGCACCACCACCAGCATCGTGCTGTCCCAGGCCATCATCAATGAAGGCTTCAAGAACGTTACCGCCGGCGCCAACCCCATGGCCATCAAGCGCGGCATCGAGCGCGCCGTGGGCCAGATCGTGACCGAGCTCCAGTCCATGTCCCAGCCCGTGGAAACCCGCGAGCGCATCGGACAGGTTGCCTCCCTTTCCGCCCACGAGGACGCCATCGGCGAGACCATCGCCGAGGCTATGGAGAAGGTCGGCAAGGACGGCGTCATCACCGTCGAAGAGTCCCGCGGCCTCACCGACGAGATTGAGTACGTGGAAGGGATGCAGGTTGACCGCGGCTACATCTCGCCTTACTTCATCACCAACAGCGACCGCATGGAAGCCGGCATCGACGACGCCTATCTGATCATCACCGACAAGAAGATCTCCGCCGTCGCCGACCTGGTTCCCGCCCTGGAGAAGCTGCTCCAGGTTGGGCAGAAGAACGCCGTCATCGTCGCCGAGGACGTGGACGGCGAGGCCCTGGCCACCCTGGTGGTCAACAAGCTGCGCGGCATCATGAACGTGCTCGCCGTCAAGGCCCCCGGCTTCGGCGACCGCCGCAAGGCCATGCTGGAAGACATCGCCATCCTGACCGGCGGCACCGTCATCAGCGAAGAGACCGGCCGCCGGCTGGACTCCGCCACCATCGAGGACTTTGGCCGCGCCCGCCGCGTCGCCTCCACCAAGGACGACACCACCATCGTGGAAGGCCACGGTTCCGAAGACGGCATCCAGGCCCGCATCAACCAGATCAAGGCCCAGATTGAAGACACCACCTCCGAGTACGACCGCGAGAAGCTGCAAGAGCGCATGGCCAAGCTGTCCGGCGGCGTGGCCGTCATCAAGGTCGGCGCGGCCACCGAGATTGAGCTCAAGGAGCGCAAGGCCCGCGTGGAGGACGCCCTGTCCGCCACCCGTTCCGCGGTGGAAGAAGGCATCGTCCCCGGCGGCGGAGTCGCCCTGGTCCGCGCCCAGCGCGCTCTGGAAGGCGTCGGCGGCCTGACCGGCGACGAAGTGGTCGGCCTCAACATCATCCGCCACTCCCTCGAGCAGCCCCTGAAGATTATCGTTGAGAACGCCGGCGGCGAAGGCGCGGTTGTCCTCCACGACGTCAAGGACCAGTCCGACGACTACGGCTACGACGCTGAGGTCAGCGAGTTTGGCCCCATGCTCGAGCGCGGCATCATCGACCCGGTGAAGGTGACCCGTTCCGCCTTGCAGAACGCCGCCTCCGTGGCCGCCATGGTCCTCACCACCGAGTCCATGATTACCGAGATCCCCGAGCCCATGCCGGCGGCCGCCGCGGCCCCGCCCATGGACTTCTAAATCTCAAGCAAACATCCCGAGGGATGCAAGCCGGGGCGGTGCGCGTAACCGCCCCGGCTTTGATGTTAACCGGGCGGCTTTATTTGATAGCCAATTGGGAGTATATTTATCGCCGATTGGCCCCAACTCGAACCCGCTACGGCGCTCCGCTCCCCGGACCCGGGTGTCGCGCTCCTCGAGAGGTCACCCCTGACCCGCTCTCCATTACGCCGTTTCCTGGACTGGCATCCGCCCACGCCGTTCTTTTACGGGTGGCTGGTGCTGGCCATGGGTTGCCTGTCCAGCGCGGGCGGCGCCAGCGTATCGCAGGTGGTGATGGGGACGATCCAGGTGTATATCTCGGAAGACGCCGGCTGGAGCATTGAACGGATTGCCATTGCGGTTACGGCGGGGACGTGGATCTCGGGACTGTTCGCTCCCGTGGCCGGGTTCATGGCCGACCGCTACGGCCCGCGCCTGCTCACTACCCTGGGCTTGATCATCGTCGGTTGCTGCCTGCTGGTCATATCGGCGACCAACAACAACTCGCTGTTGCAATTCATTATCCCCTACGTCATCGCCCGCTCCATCAGCAATCCGTTCCTCATCGGGGTGGTGCCCCGGGTCGCTACGGTCAACTTCTTCCGCCGCTGGCGCAACATTACCATTGCCATATCGGGCATGGCCCGGCCGGTGGGCGGCGCCATCAACATCCAGATCATTTCGCTGATTGCGCTGAACCAGAGCTGGCGGGCGGCTTACGGTTACGTCGGCGTGTTCCTGCTGCTGCTGGCGCTGCCGGTATTCCTGACCATGCGCCGGACGCCGGAGGAAATCGGGATGCTGCCCGACGGCGCGCGCCACCCGGCTGGGGCGCGCGCCGGTGGCGGTCGGGGTGGGGCCGCCCCGGGCTTGGAACCCGAATTCAGCTGGACCGCCCGGGAGGCCATGCGAACCCGCGCCTACTGGTGTATCGCCGGCACCGCCGTTTTTGCGATCATAGCGTCAGCAGGGTCGGGCTATATTCTGGTGCCGTACCTGGTGAGCCAGTCCGGCCCCGGCCTGTCCAATCCCCAGGCGGTGGGCGTGGGCAGCCTGGGCGCGGTGCTGGCGATGACGACCCTGGTATGGGGATATATGGCCGACAAGCTGGGCCCTCGGTACTGTATGGTAATCACCATCACCGGGGCCGTGGCGACGGGGATTTTTCTCATTACCGGCGTCAACTCCGTGTTGACGGCCTATCTGTTCGCCATCCTGTGGGGGTTCTTCTCCAACACGGTGGGCACGCTGGAGCATATGCTGCTGGCCCAATACTTCGGGCGGGGTTCCTTCGGGGCCATCATGGGTTCGCTGGGGCCGCTCCAGACCACGGCCCTGGGGATTGGGCCGCTGTTCGGGAGCTATCTGCTCACGTTCACGGACAGTTATTCGGTGGTCTTCATGGTGTTGATGGCGATGTACGCCGGCGCGGGGATGCTGATTTTCCTGGCGAAAGCGCCCCGTTTGCCACCCCGAGCTTTGGCGTCCCAACCCGACGCCGCCGGAGGCGCGGCGGCAGTATAATCCAACCCGACTCAAACAAAGGAGGCAACAAAATGGCAAACAGCGCTTACATGAACCCCAGCGGCATCGCGGACCCGTCACCATCCGGCTTCACCGCCGTGGTCAAGGCGGGCAACACCGTGTACATCGCCGGCATGGTGGCGCAGGACGAGAACGGCAACGTGGTGGGCGCCGGCGACGCCGAGGCGCAAACCCGGCAGATCTGGCGCAACATTGAAGTCGCCGTGAGCGCCGCCGGCGGAAGCCTGGCCGACATCGTGAAGACCACCACCTACGTGACCGGGATTGAACACGCTCCGGCAATCCGCGCTGTCCGTAGCGAGTTGTTCCCCAGCAACCCGCCGACCAGCACGCTGCTGGTGGTCAGCGAGTTGGCCAACCCGGCCTACGTGGTGGAAATCGAATCCATCGCAGTGGTGGAGTAGCCACCCAAAAAACCGAAAGCCCCCTCTTGCGTTACGCAGAGGGGGCAGATCGGTTCTGCCCATCATGGTATCATTGAGGCGGCGACACCGGGCCACGTTGGCAGCGATATTCGATCAACCTACTCGGGCGAATATCCGTTGGGCCAGCATCGAGTCACTGCTGTTGGCTTGTGGAGCCGCCATTCAAGAACGGGCAGGATCGCGCATCTTCGTAGTGCTGAACAGCGCAAGCTCGCACTTCCATCGACCGCATCCCGAGCGGGTGGCTGGGAAAGGTCTGGTAGAACAAGTACGCGCATTTTTGATCGAAGCGGGTATAGAACCATGATGGAGTACAAAGGCTATCGGGCAGCGGTAACCTTCGACGACGGCGCCGGAGTTTTTTTCGGCACGGTGGTAGATACGCGCGATGTGATAACCTTCGAAGGCGATTCTGTCGAGCAGTTGCGAAGGGAGTTCAAGTTTTCCGTGGACGACTATCTCGATGCGTGCCGGGAATGGGGCCGTGATCCAGACAAGCCGTATTCGGGCGAAATCTCGTTCAAGGTCAGTTCTAAAGTCCACCGGACAGCGGACGCCGCCGCTAGATCAGAAGGCAAGACTCTGGAAGAGTGGCTGGCCAAAACGGTGGAATGGGTAGCCGAACAGACTCTGCATCCGCCGGCATACGTCAACGAGTGCTGCCAGGATGACGATTAGTTGAAGTAATCCGACCGCTGGCGCTGCTGCAAGACCAGCCACATCCGGCGCCAGACGAAGCGGCGTTCCGGATCCTCCAGGCTCCGGCCGATGAGTTCCCGGACTGCCAGCACGGCCTGGCCGGCGAAGAAACCCCAGTGCCCCGGCTCGTTGCGCAGCCAGCCCTCAACCCGATCCGGATGCGCGTCAGCAACATCCGCCAGTACCTTGTCCAGCGCGACTTCGCCAGCATCTCCACCGGAGGCCATCGCGTCAGCCCCCTCCCACCGGGCGGACTATCTCGAGCGCGTCGCCCGGGTGCAGCTTGACGTTGCCGAAATCCTCTTTTCGCACCACCTGCCCGTTGTAGCCGACGGCGATGAAGCGCATATTCACGTCAATGGTGGCGAGGTAGGACTGCAAGTCCAAGCCCTCGTCAATCTCGCGGGGCTTGCCGTTCACTTTCAGGGTAATCATCGCGGCGCTTACCTCCTGTCCATTGCGTAGCGGTCGTTCGCGCCGCTTTCGTTGCGGTCAATGCTGCCAGCGGCGATGGCATCGACCATGGCCGCTTTCAGTCGCCGCGCTGCTGCCGCCGGGTCATCGCTGGCGAGCACGTTGGTGATGACCGCCGCGCCGTTGGCTCCCGCGTTCATAACTTCGGTTACGTTTGCGGGCGTGATGCCGCCGATGGCAATCAGGGGTACGTTGACGCCGGCGGCCCGGATACGCTCCAACAGGCCGGGGCCGGAGGGTTCCTCGCCGGGATGCGAACGGGTGGCGAACATAGTACCCACCAGCAGGAAATCTGCGCCTGATGCGGCGGCCTCTTTCGCTCCGTCAACGGAATGCACCGAGCGGCCAATCACTGAGTCACCGCCCACGATGGTTCGCACCAGTTCCGTGGCCATCGCCGCCTCGCCCAACTGCACGCCGCCGGCGCCGCTGGCAGCGGCCACGTCGGCCCTTTCGTTCACCAGCAGCAGCGCCCGGCCCTGCGTAATCTCCAGCAACGCCGTCGCCTGTTCCAACAGTGCGCCGCCCGGCAGTTCCTTGTCGCGGAGTTGCACCAGGTCCACACCGCCGGCCACGGCGGCGGCAACCCGTTGCGGCAACTCATCCGGCGGGCACACCCCCCGGTCGGTCACCAGGCACAGGCAGGGATAGGGCAGGGAAATCGCCATGATGCGCCGCTCAGTCGGCCAGCACCGGCTCGGGCACGTCGGCCGGCGGGCTGCTGGGGATGGCCTCGGTGCGAACCGGGATGCGGCCGGCCAGGTACGCCTGGCGGCCGGCCTCAACGCCCTTGCGGAAAGCGTCGGCCATGAGCGCGGGGTCTTCGGCCTGAGCAATGGCGGTGTTCACCAGCACGGCGGAGGCGCCCATCTCCAGGGCCTTGGAGGCATCGGAAGGCACGGCCAGGCCGGCGTCAACCACCACCGGAACCGTGGCGTTTTCCAGGATGATCCTGACTTCCTCGACAGTGTGAATACCCTGGCCGGAGCCGATGGCCGAACCCAGTGGCATCACGGTGACGCAGCCGGCCTCCTCCAGGTTTTTGGCCAGCACCGGGTCGGCGTGGATGTAGGGCAATACCTTGAACCCCTCATCGACCAGCTGGCGGGCCGCCTCCAGGGTTCCGTTGGGGTCCGGGAACAGATACTTGGCGTCCGGGATTACTTCCAGCTTTACGAAGTCGGTCTGGGCAACCTCGCGGCCCAGACGGGCCACGAACAAGGCTTCTTCCACGGTGCGGCAGCCGGCCGTATTGGGGAGAAGACGGTACTTGTCGAGGTTGATGTACTCCAGGATGTTCTGTTCAGGGTTGTCCAAATCCAACCGTCGGATGGCAACGGTAACCATCTCAGCGCCGGACGCTTCCAGAGAGTCGACCATTTCCTGCATACTGCGGTGTCGACCGGTTCCCACAATCAGCCGGGAATTGAAGGTCACGCCCCCTATCACCAGTTCATCGGCCATCGTTGCCACTCTCCTGTGTCGTACCTGGCACGTCAAAATGACGACGCCCGGAATATGCCAAACGCAAAACCGCCAGGCAAGAACCCGGCGGCAAAATACAAACGCTGCCTGCTGTCCCTACGCCGGCATTATCCGAGTCAGGTACAGCGGTCGGCGACGAATTTGGCCGCCCTCTCAGCCTGGTTTGCCCAAGCTCCCGCCAGAATCGCGTGAGGCGTTCAGTTGTGCGTTGAATGTAGCACTATGGGTCGGGCAAGTCAATGTGCCCTGTCGGTGGGGCAGGGTCTTTCGGTTGTCATTGCGAGGAGCGTAGTCCGCCTCTGGCGGATGGCAATCTCGTCGTTGGAACGGACCTGTTTGTGGTTAGCCGCCAGTGTCTCGACGAGATTGCTTCGCTACGCTCGCAATGACAAATATGAAAACCGAAAGGCCCTGGTCGGTAGGGCAGGACGATTGCAAAGTCCTTGTACCTCCGCTCATGGTGAGCCTGTCGAACCATGCGCTACTCTGGTCAAGCCATCCTTCGACAAGCTCAGGATGAGCGGATCAGGAGGTTCCGCCGACTTTGCAATCGTCCTGGTCGGTAGGGTAGCGTTCCAATCAGCCGAACAGGGCCTCATGCGTACCGTCGGTCAAGACTGGGGAGCGAAAGTTGTTCCGGGGTTTCCTCCTTTGGTCGGTTGGTTGGTCGGTCGGTGGGTTTGGTTGGTTTGCTGATTTCGGGTTCGGGGGTTCAGGTTGTCGGCGCTACGGCCAGAGAGCGTTTTTTGCGAATTGATCTCCTAGGTTTGCGCGTGCTGACCGCCCTACTCCCCGCCTGGATTCCCGCGTTCGCGGGAATGACCCCGTGTCAAGCACGGGGCAGGCTGGGGGCAGAGGGCGACCCTCGCGCAGCGGTGGTGAGACCCGCCGTACTGGTCTATGCGGTACCGGGGATATTACCGGCCTTTGCGATAGCCAGCGGTGCAGAAGATCCGACGTGCTGTCCGCCACAGGCGCATCTGCGACCATGTACGGTAGCAGCGGTTGGCCGTGATACCTGAACCCTGTGAACCCGATATTCAGATGTTGGTTGGCGCCGGGGGTTGGGCCGTGGCCACAGGCTTGCTGCCCGACTGATGGGTATAGTGTAGCGAACTTATGTACGGTTGCGCAAGGGGCAGAGTGTCCTCGGTAGCGTTGCAATTTAGGTGGTTCAGTTTTACGGCAATACATTCGAGCGGCCAAAACTGCTGCTGCGCCAACGAGATTGCCACCCCCGTATCAAGTACGGGGTCGCAATGACAAAGACCAAACCACCTAAAACGGAACGCTACCAGTGTCCTCACGCGTACCCACTTTCCGGGGGCGGAATGTCAGAAGCAGGATTTCCCGGATTTGACGGATTATCAGGATTGAGATCATCCGACGGCAGCGTCGCACCCAATCCGGCACATCCTATAAATCCGGTAAATCCTGCTTCTGACAAGCTACCAAAATGGCTCCCGCGTACCCAGTTTGTCATCGCGAGGAGCGAAGTCCGCCGCTGGCGGATGGCGGTCTCGTTCCACGAGCGACGTTCGTTACCTCGACGAGATTGCCGCGCTGCGCTCGCAATGACAGTTTGGGGAAGATTGCCGCGCTGCGCTCGCCATGACAGTTTGGGGAAGATTGCCGCGCTGCGCTCGCCATGACAGTTTGGGGAAGATTGCCGCGCTGCGCTCGCCATGACAGTTTGGGGAAGATTGCCGCGCTGCGCTCGCAATGACAGTTTGGGGAAAGTGGGTACGCGTGAGGGCCAGAGTGTCATCGGGTAGCTTTTTGTTCCGGGTGGTTTGATCTGGCAAACGTCGTTGCCGATGCGGGCAGGGGCGAATGATTATTCGCCCCTGCGAAGGAAAACCACCTGAATTGGAACGTTACTGAGCTGCGTGGTAGCGTTGCAATTTAGGTGGTTCAGTTTCCCAGCGGGGTATCCGAGCGGCTAAAACTGCTGCTACGCCAACGGGATTGCCACGCTACGCTCGCAATGACAAAAACCAAACCACCTAAAACGGAACGCTACCGAGCTGCGTTGGCTGTTTCGTCCTGGCGATGGTTTGGGTTAGAATGGCTTCCGTTTTCGCAGGCGAAATTATGGCGTTCAGCAAACTTTACGACAGTCCCGCCGCTGCCGTGGCCGACGTGAGCGACGGTTGTACGGTGTTGATCGGCGGCACGACACAGGTAAGCGAGCCGACGGGATTGCTGGCCGCGTTGGCGAGCGCTGGCGCGCGCAATCTCACCTGCGTGTGCGATTGCTCCGGCTGGGACGGAGCAATCGGCTTATTCCGCCTGGCCGCCGCCGGGCGCGTTTCCCGGATCATTTCGCCGTCTCCGTTCCCGGGGAGCGCGGACGACCCGATCCAGGACCTGGCGTTGACCGGCGCGCTGAAGGTGGAAGTGATCCCGCAGGGCATCCTGGCGGAACGGCTGCGGGCCGCCGGCGCCGGCATCGGCGGGGTGTTCGTTCCGGTGGGATTGGGCACTCGGTTTGCCGAGGACAAAGAAGTGCGGATGATCAACGGGATTGAGTGTGTGCTGGAATCGCCATTGCGGGCCGACTACGCCCTGTTGCGGGCGCACCGGGCCGACACTATAGGCAATCTGGTCTATCGAGGAACCCAGCGCGGTTGGAACCCGGCCATGGCCACCGCGGCCCGTATCTCTATCGCCGAGGTGGACCACGTTGGCGAGCCCGGGACCATAGACCCGGAACTGGTGATAACCCCCGGCATCTTCGTCAATCGCATCGTGCGCGCCTCGGATTCGGAACCGGGCGGGTCGGAACGGGACGGGTGAACATCATGCCCGCGAACCGACTGGACGACCTTGACATTGCCCGCCGCGCTTTGCGGGAGGTCAGACCCGGCGACGTGGTGGCGCTGGATTCGGGATTGCCCGAGCTGACTCCGGCGGTAGCTCCGGCCGAGTTGGGAGCGTGGTTCCTGCGGCCGGACGGTACTCTGGATGATCTGCCCTTGAGCATCGCCGACGCCGGCGCAGTAGTCCGGGGCGGCCACGTTGACGTGGCAATCGTCAGTCTTGGACAGGTCGATGTGACGGGAAAGGCCGCCGGCCGGTTGGCCGTGGCCCATGCCGGCGTCGCGCCTCCGGGAAGCACCGTTGACCTGGCGGCCAACGCCGGGCAGGTGATCGGTATCCTGCCCACCACAGGCGCTGACGGAGCATCGAATATCGTCAGCGCGCTAACCTTTCCCGCCGACGTCGTTGGCCGCCTGGACGCCTTGATTTCCGACGTTGCAGTATTTCGGGTGGAAGACGGCCAACTGACGCTGGCCGAGGTTGCTCCCGGCTGGTCGGCGGAGGATGTTACGGCCATCGTCGGAATGAACGTCCCGGTTGCGCCGACGTTGCGGGAGATGAAGTTTGCGCCGCCCTCGGGCCGACCTCCCAGCAAGGTGTACGCCGACGGGCCAACAGCCATCTTGGACCTGCCCGACGGAGCCACCGTGTTCATCGACGGCTTTGGCGGGCCGGGCGGGATGGCCCATTACCTGCTGGTCTCCCTGAGAGACCGGGGCAGTCGCGAGTTGACGATTGTGAGCAATACGGCCGGCATTGCGCGGGTGGTCAGTTTTGGCACTCCGCCGGGGCGCACCGCCATTGACCACAGCGTGCTTGTCGAAAACGGCCAGGTGGCCAAGGCCTTCGCGTCTTTTCCGGTATCGCCGTCCGTCTCACGGCCTTCGGAATTCGAGCTGGCCTATCGCCGGGGAGAGGTTGACCTGGAACTGGCGCCCCAGGGAACGCTGGCCGAGCGGCTGCGGGCCGGCGGCGCCGGCATCCACGCCTTTTACACGCCAACCGGGGCCGGCACGCTCATCGCGGAAGGCAAAGAAAGCCGCATCATCGACGGACGGGAGTACATCCTGGAATACGGGTTGCAGGCCGATTTCGCGCTGATCCGCGCTCACCAGGCCGATACGATGGGCAACCTGGTGTACCGGGGCACGTCGCGCAACTTCAACGCGGTGATGGCTCCGGCGGCGCGAGTTACCGTGGTGGAAGTGGACGAGATCGTGGAGCCGGGCCAGCTTGATCCGGAGGCGGTGGTGACGCCGGGGGTTTTCGTCCAGCGCATCGTCCGCCGGCCCGACGGTTTCACCGGGTACGAATAGTAGCTGAGCTGAGAGGCATTCCCCCAGGGCACATCGTCTAACGCAACGGGATTGCCACGTCACTACGTTCCTCGCAATGACAACTGAAAGACCCTGGCAACGACGGGGGCTGCCATGACGGACGAAAAGGAAAGACTGGACCGGGCCATCATCGCCATGCGGGTGGCCAAGGAGTTGCCGCCGGGAGCCTGCGTCAACCTGGGCATCGGGATACCGACTCTGGTTTCGATGTTCGTGGATGACGAAAGCGTGGTGTTTTACCACAGTGAAAGCGGGGTGCTGAACTGCGGGCCGCTGGCCGAAGCGGGCAGCGAAGACATCGACTTGATCAACGCCGGGGGACAGTTCTTACAGCAGGTACCGGGGATGGCCTATTTCTCGTCGGTGGACGCATTTGCCATGATCCGCGGCGGGCACGTGGACGTTACGGTGCTGGGGGCGCACCAGGTGTCGGCCAGCGGCGACCTGGCCAACTGGATGCTGCCCGAGCGCGGCGTGGGCAACATCGGCGGCGCCATGGACCTGGCGGCGGGCGCCGAGAAAGTAATCGTCGCCATGGAACACAATGACCGCAACGGCAACCCCAAGGTGGTGGAGCAATGCGACTTTCCCCTCACCGGCCGGGGTTGCGTGTCCCTGGTGGTGACGGACGTGGCGGTGCTGGAACCGACGCCGGATGGCATGGCGCTGCGGGAAGCGGCTCCGGGTTGGACGGCGGAGGATGTGCAGGCCGTCACGGGGGCGCGGCTGATTATCCCGGATGGGGTGGGGGAGTACGAAGTGTGATGTCCTCTGGTAGCGTTGCAATTTAGGTGGTTCAGTTTCCCAGCGGGGTATCCGAGCGGCTAAAACTGCTGCTACGCCAACGGGATTGCCACGCTACGCTCGCAATGACAAAAACCAAACCACCTAAAACGGAACGCTACCGTCCTCTCCCTCAATTGACACGCCGAAACGCGGACTATATCATTGGTGTCCGTGGAGCCGAGGTAGCTCAGCCTGGTAGAGCACGGCACTGAAAATGCCGGTGTCGGTGGTTCGAATCCGCCCCTCGGCACCAATCCCCGGATTTCCTACTTGGAAGCGGCTCCGAAAGGGGCCGTTTTCGCTATTTTGCCGACCAAATTCACAGATGCCGACAGTATTGGACGGCATCACGCCACACCAAACTCGATTGGCGTGGCGAACCGGGCAGCTCGGATTTGCCGACCATCAGCGCCGTCAAGACCGGTAATTTTGCCGGCAATCCGGTGTCAATTTCCGGGACTCCAGCGGCATCGATGGCCATCTCGATGGTCCAGGGCCCACCTGAACACTGGGTGCCATCTTGTACGCAACCGTCTTGGCCAGCGCTCCAGCTGATTAACGACAATAAGGAATGCGCTCGTGCGGGTCCTGCACCTGGCGGCCACCACCATGGAGGCCAATGTGGATAGCGCCCTGTCCCTGCTGCTGGAGACTGGCTAACCTTTCGACTACATGGAGGTGCGGGAGCTGGCCGAGCCTAAACCGCCGGAAGCCCCGGCACTGGCGCTGTCGGACAAGCCGGACCGGAAGGTCTACGATGGTCTGCCCACCGCCACCCTGGCTGGATCGGGAGCGTGCGGATGATGGACACCGACACCGCTGGGATCCAGGAGCGCAGCGGCCAGCTCTGCCGCGAATTCAAGATACCCGCCATGGGCGCCCAGTCGGTGGCCCGTTTCACCCAGGCCGGCCACGCGACGCCCTGTCCACTTTCCCGGAGTGCCGGAGCAGGTGAGCGAAGACCGCCGCCACCGACGCATCAACCGCCTGCGTCAGGCGTCCAAGTTCCCTTCGGGCAAGACCTGGGAGACCTTCGAGCACCACCGGATGCCGCTCGCTCTACGGCAACAGCTTGACCATCTGGTCCAGGGCAGTTTCGTGGAACACGGCGTCAACGTGCTGGCCTTCGGCCTCCCCGGCACCGGCAAGACCCGCGCGCTGTGCGCCCTGTGATACCGACTGGCGGAAGCCGGCCACTCCGTCCTCTTCGCACCGGCCTACCGACTGGCGCAGAGCCCGCCTCTGCGGAAAGCAGAGGACCTGCTGGCCGCCAAGCGGGACTTCGACCTGTCCCGGCAACTGCGCAAGCTGGACAACTTCGACATCCTGCCCAGAGCCTGCCCCGTGCTTGACACCTGACAAGGGTATGTAAAGGCTGAAATTGGTTAGGTATTGAGCTTGGGAAGGCGCCGGGTTATCCGACATCTTGTTGGTGACAAAACGGATGTTGGAGGGGTCCCATGCGCCTTCCCAGAGAATGCTATCAGATGCAGCAGACGATTAGCACACATTTGCCTCACCTCGCCTCGTCGCAGTTGACCGGGTTGACCTGGTGGGTGTGCGGAACCATCTGGGCAGGCAGCGCCTGCCAGAACGCCGTTGCAGCTGCCCTTTCCTTCTGGCTGGGGCAACTGGAACCGCCAACGGCAGTATCTCCGAGAGTGGTTGTACGACGGGAGGGACCGGGCTCGGCCCTGCCGGACGGAACTGGACGTGAGCCTCTGCTTCGCCCCGTTGCTGAAGTGGGTGCTGTCCTGGTGGTGTGGCAACCGTCTGGCTTTGGCCATTGACCCGACGCTGAAGGGGGATGACACCGCCGCCGTCGTGATCAGCGTGCTCTACCGAGGCTGCGCTATTCCCGTGGCCTGGCGCATCCTGCCCGCCAAGCGTCCTGGGGGCTGGATGGACCCGATAGTGGAGTTGCTGCAAGCCCTAGCGCCAGCAGTGCCCGGAGAACTGACCGTCATCGTGCTGTGCGACCGGGGCCTGACCAGTCCCAAACTGTGGCGTCAGATCCAAGCACAGGGCTAGCATCCTTACGTCAGGTACCAGAAAAACATCACCTTCTGCGCCGAGGGCGGCCATCGACTGCCCGCCCAAGCCTTCGTTTCCCGACCCGATACCGCGTGGGTGGGCAGTGGAACCGCCTTCAAGAGCGCGGCCAAACGCCGTTGCACTCTGATGGTGGTCTGGCACGCTGATCAACTGGAACCGTGGATCATACTGACCGACCAACCACCGGAGGCGGTTGGGGTGAGTTGGTACGCACTGCGTTTCTGGATCGAACTGGGTTTCAAAGCCTGCCCCGTACTGGATACGGGGGCCATCAAGAGCCTGGGCTGGCAATGGGACAAGACCCGACGGACGGACCCAGCGCGCATCTCCCGTCATTGGCTGGTGCTATCGGTGGCCACCCTGCTGGCCTTAGCCTACGGCACCCGAGTGGAGGACGCCCATGAACGAGCAATATCCCCCAGCTAACTGCGGACGCCGCCCCATACGCCGTCTCCCCAGCAGCGCGGCAACCCTGGCCATCGGCGGGTACGAACGGTCAGCGTAATCCGGTATGGCATCGGCTGGCTGCGACGATTACTCCACCAAGGCCGGCTCTGGCGTCGGGTTTGGCTACTCCCCGAACCCTGGCCCGCACCCAATCCCAGCATCCAGGTCATCCGCCATGCCCCTTCCTGAACAACCCTTTACATACCCCTCAGGGCTATCGCATATGGATTTTGGCGAATTGGGACAGGATGTTGATGAGGAAGTTGTCGTCCCAGCCGGCCCGTTTCAGTTTGCCCCGCATGGAGCCTTTGCTCGGCTCCAGCCGCGCCAGGTTCAGCACCAGTTTGCGCAGCAAGGCCAAGTTTTCCGCACCATACCCCTTCCGGTTCCGTGCCTGGTCTTCGTTGCAGGTAACGTCCAAATACCCAATGCAGCCAGTTCTCGATCCCCCAATGGCCCCGCACGATGTCGTTGCACCGCTCCGGCGGCCAGGCCTGGCTCAGCAGATAGTAACGGGTTTCCTCACTGGCCCCGCCGTCCTTCCGGCGGGTAGCGGTCCGGCGGGTAGCGGTTACCTTGCCAACCGCTTGCAAACCGGGCCAGTCATGCTGCTCCCGCAGCCAGCCAACGTCGGCGCTGACCTTGGCGATGCGGCTTTCGATGCGTCCGTGTCCCTTGCCAACTTGGGCCGCCTGCGCCACCGGCGTGCCCGGATCGTCCAAGAACAGTTTCACGTCATGGTGGAGTGTACCCTGATTGCCTTTCAGCGCCAGGGCGTAGTCTCCCCCTTGCTCCACCACCTGTTGAGCCAACTGCCGCTGGCAGTGCATGGCGTCGGCAGTAACGACCTTGCCCGTCAAATTCAGCATTTTCAGCAACTGGGGCACTGCCGTAATCTCGTTGGATTTGTCGTCAACGGCCACTTGTCCCAACACCAAGCGTCGCTCCTCGGCCCAAGCGCTGACCAAGTGCAGCGGCGATTGCCCGGCGGCCCGGTCGTAAGAACGGCGCAAGGTCTTGCCATCCAATGCCACCACACCCTCGATGCCTTCGGCAAACCGCCCCATGAACTCCAGGAACCACTGCCGAAAAGCCTCCGGATCCAGCATCCCCAACACCCGGGAAAAGGTGTCGTGGCTGGGAATGCCGTTTTCCAGTTCCAGAAAGGATTGCAGCAAATCCCGTTTGGCATGGCCGAAAAGCTCCATATCGGTACAAGTCTGGCCGCCACTGATCACAGTGCATAAAGCAATGAACAGGATGTCGTGCAGGGAATGGCGCCTAGCGTTGACCGCCCGGGGATCCTCCAGTTCGGCAAATACGTCGGCCAACTCCGTCATGGTTTGCTCCCCTCCACCATAGATTTGCCGACATCATACCCAACACCTCAATCTCTTATATGCGATAGCCCTGACATACCCCTGTCAGGTGCTTGACACGGGGGCAACGAGGAGTCCGAGGGCCTCTTCACCTTGATTGCCGAATGCTACGAACGCAGGTCGCTGGGCATCACCTCCAACCTGGTCTTCTCGGAGTGGGAGCACATCTTCGCCAACCCCATGGCCACCGCGGCCGCCATCGACCGGGTCGTCCACCACGCCGTCATCCTGGGATTCGACGTCCCCAGCTATCGCACTAATGCAGCCCTGCGCGTTTCCCACGGCGCTCTGGCTGCCACTCCAGAAATCGGCCGCATCGTGATCGTCTGGGAAACCATCGCCTCGAGCCAACCTCGGTTGCGAAACCTGGCCAACCTGGAGCCCGATCCCATCGTCGTAGATGACAACCCCGTCGGCAACTCCGAAAGTGAAACCCAAGCTCTGGAGGAACGGCCGCTGTCGCCTCGCCAACCGGCGCTCTGGAAGACAGTGCAGGAGACCAGAGTCCAGGGCATCTCGCTACGCGAGATGGCACGGCAACTGGGCGTTTCACGAAACACGGTGCGCAAGTACGCTGGTGCCCTGGCACAACTCACCAACCGGCGCCACAACCGTGGCGCCAGGTGCCCGCCCCCATTGACCTCCAAACGACAGTACTGACAAATTCCCTTTCCATTATCCTGACGGAATCGCTGGACAACGACACTGTTGGCACCACAAAGGATAGCGCCCTCCAGGCATGATCCGGGCGAAATCAAGGCCGGCTGGCCCGTTACCGCCGACACACGCTGGCCCGGGGCTAATTGGGGTGGAGAGAGCGAGCGACGGAGCCTCTCCGGCGTAGGAAGGATAGACCCGCCAATGGTCGTCAAAAGTCGTAGGACCGGCCCTGTCGCGGGCAGCCGATGGTTTGCGCGGCAGATGACGGAATGGTGGTTGCGGGCGGCGTGCGACGATTTTCGTCATGTTGCGCGATGTTATGTCATAACGAAAACCGCCATCACGGACGTTGCAAACCTTCCCGTTTCACACGGTACATTAAATTTTCTTTGTTTTTCGTGCTACTGCCTGTGAAAGCAGCGGCAATACGTTGAATTCGCCTGAAAAAAGCGTTTTTTCGACCATAAAATGCCGTTTTCAGATGAAATACGGTTTTCGTAATGAAAACCATAATAGATGATGTGAAACGTAATTATACGGCCTGATAAAATCCGAAAGCGGATTATACTATTTTCCGTATTTCGGCATGGTATTGCGAAAACCACCAAATTTGGTACAATCCCGAAGTGATTTCGATTTTGACGGTGCGATGCCGACTCCGCGCCGCATCACAATCAAAGGAGATCGTTCAAACATCACGGGCAGGCCCACCATGTTGACAGCACTCGCGGTCTCGTCCCAAAACCAACCAAGCCAACGGGAGAGAAAAATTTGATCCCCAAACCTTTCCCCGACCTGCATAGCGCACCGCGTCAGTCCACGGCGCCCGGGACGTTTGTTTCCCGTCCCCTGGGATCGCTGTCGATGCCGGAGGTTTTGGACCTCCACGCCAATTCCGAGGAATCGGCCGGTCAAGCGCTGATCGCGTACCGTTGGCCGTACGGGGTAGAGTGCACCAAACCGGACTGCGGCTCCAATGACGTCCGGCCGTGCCGCAGCTTCAAGATCCCCAAGAAAATCCCGGCTCAATTCTACTGCCGGATCTGCCGCCACCGATTCACCGTGCGCGACAACTACTTCCTCAGCGACTCAACAAAACCACTGCGGGTCTGGCTCTGGGCGCTCTACCTCGTCGAGGCGACATCGGAATTCGAGCCGGCCATCCCGGCGACCCTGTCCCGACAGCTGGGCGTGTCCGAGGCGTGTGCAGCCTACATGATCTGGCGCATTCGCCAACACGTCCCAGGCCCGGCCGGGCCCCGTGAGCCCATCGAGAAAACCCATTGCAAAACGCCGAAGCCGCACCATGTTGACAGCACCGACGACTCCGGCGAACCAAGCCACCAGGAGCGAAACCCCCAATGAGCGGACGCCATTCTATCACAGAAACAGCAGAGCAATCCTTCGATCACGTTCTCCCCGATTCCGTAAACCGAGACCCGTCCTACCGAGAAATCATGCGCCGGACACGGCAGCCCTTGCCGGAACTCTTTGAGACTGTTGCGTCGACCAATCGCGCCGCCAATCGGTGGCTGATCCAGAAGCGGTGGTCAGATGGTCCACGCTGCGCCCATTGCGGCTCCACCGAAGTCACCGAGGAGACACCGGAAGATGAAGATGCCGAGATCCGGTTCCAGTGCGCATCCTGCGGAAAGGGCTTCGGGGTGCGCACCAATCATTTCACCGCAAATCCTCCGGGGGTATCGTTGCGCCACTGGGTGCTGGCCTTGCACCTGATGCTGTCCGAGCCGCAGTTCTGGTCGGAAGAACAGATCGCCCGTTTCCTCGGCCTGGATCAACAAACCACATATCTCGTGGTCCACGCCATCCATATGCAGATGATGGAGTCGGACCCGTCACCACTGGAAAGCCTGGCGAGGGTGTTTGAGGTGGACGAGGCCTGTTGGCCGAAACATCTGGAATCCGCGGCCGGCGAACGATTTACGCACCGCCTCTACACGGTCGTAGTGCTGGAGCGAGCAACCGGTCAAGTCCGGGTATGGGTGGTGTCGGAACGTACCAAGAGCAACTTGGTCGCCATTTTGCGCCGGAGCGGCGTCAGGCGAGGATGCACCTTGTACAGCGACGGATGGGTCGGATACGAGGGTGTCGGGCAGGAACTGATTATCAAACACTGCTGGGTCAACCACGGAGCCTACGAGTTCGTCAACATGGATGACCCTGACAATCACATCAACGGCGCCGAAAGCTACTTTGCCTGGACGCGTCGGGCCCTCAGCCGCATCGAAATCTCCCAGGAGAACCTAACGCGATATGCGGCTCAAGCGGAATTCATGTTCAACCGGCGCCAGGTCCCCGTCATCGAACGCATGGGGGAACTGGCGTCGCGAGAGCACGGGTCCCTAACACCGGAGCGCATTGCGGCAGAACAATCGCGGTTCGCCCCTCCAACGCCCACTATGTTTCAACCCGAGATTCCAATTCAACCTCTCTAATGACTTCACGGGGAGTCCACATGCGAAATTTCAACGCAACCCGAGCCAAGGCCCGGGCCAAAGCCGACCCCAAGGCCAGTTCCGAAAAGGCCGCCATCGCACGGCGGCGGCAGGCCGATCGACGCTCGACGGAAGCCCGGAAGTTGCACCAGGAGGGAATGACCGTCATCCAGATCGCGCGGACCCTGGCCGTCAGCCGTACCACCGTCTACAACCTGCTGAAGCGCGAGTGCCAGCCACCAGCGCGCCCGACGCTGTTTTGACCGCCGACGGGTATACCCAAGTGAACGGTCAATCACCATCGGTCAACCAAAAGCCCGCTGCCGGCCCGGTAGACGAACCGTGGACCCGCGGACAGCACCCTCCGATGGTCCAGGACAATCCGTTGCACCACCCGTCCGACGCCCCCGATGTGATCGACCTGAAAACGGGCGCCGGGTGTCATCTGCCCCAACGGCTCCTGCCGACTTCTCAGGGACATCCGCTCTCGGACCAAGGAGTGAAGTTGCGGATTTCCCAGCTGCGTGGGGACTGTGGCTGCTTGATGCCGCGGCGGGCCGTTCCAATACGAAACCGGCCGGAGACAAGCGGTGAACAGGGCGAGATGCGACTCAAGCGACGCGGCAACTTCGCCGGCGTCGCCCGCAGGCAGACTCGGGGTGCTGGACGCAATCCGCCCCGTCTGCATCCGGCGCGACCGGAGAAGCCACAAGAGCAAGCAGGAGCGCGAAAACGAACGTGCGGGCGCCGCCGGTCATCCGCCCTGTTCGCGCCGCCGGCGGCAAGGCAACCCGTAATCGAAATTACACTCCCGTCCAAAAGCGCACGGTCTCGCCGTGCAACCGTTCCGGTTGCAGATGAGCCGGCCTCAACAGTGAGGATGAATAGACGGATGGAGACTCTACGGCAGAAATCCGACCCGATGGCGGTGGGCGTCAACGCGTCGGAATTCTTGGACAGCGCCGGCGCAGGGGGAGCACCGTCAAGGCGACATTCGGCCCTGGAGCGTCGGCGAGCTCCTAGGCTGCCCCAGACGACGGCGATGGCGCCGCGGCGGGAACAATTCGGTTGGCAACAGCAATCCGGGCAGTCACTGAAAACACCCCGAGCGATGACCCCAGCCTACCGCAATCTCCCATCGCACCGCACCGGTGAGGCCATCCTGAGGCTTTGTCAGCCTGGCTTCACACCCCCGCCCGCACAAGGAGGCACACGTGGCGACCAACGCTGAAACCAAGGCGACCGGAGGAGAGCATCAGGAACCTGCTGCAACCCGTCACCAGGCCGTGCAGTACGCGGCGCCGAGCCTCGCTGAGCGGTTGCAATCCCTGGGAGTCAACCTGGAGGATTTGGAGGAAGCCGCCCAAGCACGTCTCGCGAGGATTCGCTGGGGCGGCGGCCCCCGTTGCCCGGAACGCGGATGCGGCTCCCTACTGGTACGTTCAGTGGCCAACCGCAAGCCGATGCCCTACCGGTGCCGCAGGTGCCGGCGGCACTTCTCGGTCACCTTGGGCACACTGATCGAATCCACCAAAGTCGGCTGTCTGAAGTTGCTGGTGGCCTGCTACCTGCTGGCGGCCCACCATCCCGACATCACGTGCGCCCAACTGGCGTTCCACCTCGGCCTGACCGAAAAGCCGGCTCGGCGCCTGCGCGAGTTGTTCCTGGCGGTGGTGGACGACGCTGCGTCGGCGATTCAGACGGCGACGGCGGACCGGCTCGACGCCGGCGTCGACCACGAGCAACACGTCGGCGCAGCGGTGAAGCCCTGCGCCGCCGACCACGTTGCCGCTGAGCGCGTGGACCCACTGGATTTGACCTGGGCGGTCTTGGGAATTCTCCTGCAGGACAAAGGACAAACCGGCGACTTGGACAGCCCCGGTTCGCCGCCCGAAGCCTCTAACCCCGGCGGGAGCGTCGGAAACGACGAGCCATCCGCCGTGGAGGAGCCGGATTGGAACGTGCTCCTGCCCCGGCTGGATTCGTTCAACCTGACGCAACAAGAGCCCGCAGGCGACCAGACGACGGCACTTGAGCGGGGAAACGTTGGTGGATGCGCTGCGGAGTGGAACGGTGCGCCAACCGGAGGGTTCTGCGCACCAGGCGGGAAATCCGTTGACGGGTCGGATGAGAGCGACGCCGAAACTCCCACGGCGCACGTCTCTGAACCGGAAGACGGGCGGAAAGCGACCGCCGCGCCGGTTTCTTCCCAGCCTGCGCTGCTGCCGACCGCTGCGTTTGATGATAATCTCGAACAACAGACGCTGCCGGGCCTGGAAGTGCCCAAGGTGCAGAACGCGCGACCAAAGGCATCCAAGCGGGCGAAACCGCGCCAGCTGGGAGGTTTGAGGAGAAAAGCCAGCCGGGAATCGCATGGGCAAATCCGGTTGCTGTGGGAATGAAGGGCAACGCGGCGCCTTGCCGGGTGTTCTCGAGGACCTGCGGCAGTATTTTGCGTCTGGGAAAACTCCAGTGTCAATGACGCCCGGATTGCGACAGGCTGCATCGGACGGTTGGAGACTGCCCATCCCTGACGTGTAGGTACGCTTTGGCGGCTCGGTATCGGGCGAAAGATCTGAAACCTGCCAAACCAGACACCGAGGACCGCGGTGCTCGTCGATTGCGTCGGTGGGCGAAACCCTCCCAACCTATGCGGGCGCCCACCAGCCGCCCGGTATCGCTTTGGACGAGCGAAAATCAACCAAGCCCGACACAGAAGCGGCGTGCTTGTTGATCAAGCCGACGGGTGAAAACCAGCCAAGCCTGGCGCTCGCGATACGGTGTGCGGCTTGCCGGACCACTGTCCGCACCACCGGATGGTCACCGGCTCGGCCGGCGGCAGGGGTGGCGCTGGCTGCCTCTGAAATTGGAAAGACCCAGAGAGCAGAACGCGGTACCAAGGGTCACCAAGAGAGAGGAATCAGCGGGCACGGACGTTGGAGAAGGAAGACAATCCGGGGAAGTTCTCGCCAATCCCGCTGCATTTGCATTGGGGCCAAATGACAAATCGCACCGTCGTCTCTCCGCGGTAATACTACAGGCCAAGCTGTGTAGTGGCCTCCCGTGGGAACCCATCGGGCGTGCGCGGCCAGGGGATGAGGGTGCAGCCAACGGCGAGACAACGAATCTCGCCACCCACCCGGACAGCTCCCAAGCGATGAGTCTTGGAGACGAAGGAATTCAACCCGGCTCGGATGCAGAACAAACGGGAGAAAACTAGCCCAGCCAAACATTCTCTGGCTGGGCTTGCGAAGGTAGCAATACCTGGCAGGTGTTCCTGCGGTCGGAAACCAGCCGAGCTTGACCGACACCCCAGTCCTCCCTGATAGGCGCGTACGGGAGAAAACTAGCCGGCAGTGGCGCCGGCTGTCGTTGGTGGCTTGGCGGGTTGCTTGCCGGAATCAAGCCGGACTTGTGGAATCGCCCAGTCGGTTCCACCATCGGCATTGCGAACCCGTCCGTTGCCGCGTGCGATCACGGCGGCGGCATCAGGCGACCGCAGGCGGAGCATCGCGGCGTCGGCACCAACGTCCTGCGAGTGGAACCGGTGGCGAAGTCTTCCTTGGGGAAGTGTTTACGATTGGGTCGTCCCGGCACTCGGGCCACCAGCTTGCGGCCGGCGTCCACAAAAGCCTGGCGGGTGCCGCTGTCGCCGTAGGCGGTGTCACCCATGGCCTCCACCACCGGCACGGCGGCGCTGGCCTCGCTCTGCTCCACCAACTCCAGCGCCCCCAAATTGTCGCCAGCGTTGCCCTGCAGCACATCCACCGCCGTGATCAACCGGGTGGCGGCGTCCACCACCACCGCCGCCTTGTGCCCGTCGAAGCGCCGGCTCTTGCTCTTGTGGCCGTGGCGCATCCGGGGATCGTGCACCGACACCATCCGGTCCTTGCTCACACCTTCTTTCAGGCTCACCTCGCCGTCAACGTCAGTATTGTCAGCATCGCCAGCATCATCACCGGTCCCGCCGCGCTGGACATCCTGGAGCAGCAATTGCCCCGGCAACTCCGCCGCGCCAACTATCGCCTGACGCTCTTGACTGTCGGGCGATAGTTAACTGTACCGCCGATCCCTGTTGAGCGATAGTTGGCTGCGGGTGGGATGGCGGATACTGCTTTGGCGCGGGCGCAGCGTCACCTTTTCTCGCGTCGGTCGGTCAACGGGATGCTCAGTCGTAGCCCAACTCACGCCTGACCCTGACCAGGCGCGCGTATCGCATCACGTCCAAGCCGGCTTGGCCGGCGCGCCTTTTCAACTCCGCCGCGCCGACCAGGGCGGCGATAAATCTTTCCTCTCGACCTTCCTGATGCGTATCGGTGGGATTCACAAATTCCAGGAAGGCTTTTGCGATCTCCCCGTCCGCCCATTCAGCAGCCGCTTCGAGCAAGGCGGGTTCCAACCGGTTCAGCAGCGCGACGAGTTGTTCCAGGCGCTGATCGATGCTCAGATTGTCGTCGTCGAGTACGCGGCGCAAAGAGTCGTGGAAGTTGGAATCGGGATCGAAATCACCCACGGCGTGTTGCCCTCCATTGTTGCGTCCGGCGGCAATGGCGCTCCGGTCTCATCGAGGCCATCTCCGATGGCCTCGTCGCGCCGGACAAAGAGTGCGCGGCTGGCGTGAACAGCTTACCGCACGCGACGCCGGCGTCGCGCCGTGGAGGGCTCTGCCGCAGCGGCTGGCGGTGACGGCGGATTGCGCCCCGGCCAAGCAGGTTCGCCAATCGCTGACCTCTGCGGATGTGTCCCACCGCCTCGCGGCAGACCCGCCTCGCGAGCGTGGCCCCGCGACGCGGCCGACCGAGCCGCTGACCAACCAATTGAGTCCGCAGGGCCCACCGCCGTCGATGTTCCGTCTCCGACGCCGGGCGTGTCCCCTTTCGGGTCGACCTTAGAATCTCGTCCAAGGGCAAAAACGCACGCTGGAACGCTTCGGGACAGATCGCGCCGCCCGCAGCGGGGAGAAATAGGGGCACTATGGAAACTCGGCAACTGCGAGCTTGCGCCGTGGCCGAAGCGGCGGCGCTTCGGGTTAGCCGGCGGCTCATCAGGGCGGCGTGTCATACGAGACGGCTCCGCAGCAGATGCCTGGATCGGCGAATCATCCCTACCGACGCGGTGGAGGAGTTCCTGGCCGGCGCGGACGACGAGGACGCTGACGCCGCAACGTCCTCAACAACGCCCGGCGACCGACCGCGACACACCCAATGCCGCCACGAGGGGCAATGGATGGACACAGACAGGAACGACTCAACCCAAGGCCTGCATCAGAAATCCACCGTCGCGCCCACGCCGCGGCCTCCCAAGGGCGGCGCACTCCGCCCCGGCGAAAGCGCTCAAAAAAGATCAGCGCCACGTCCTTCCACCGGAAGACCCTGCCAGAGCGGCCGCGCTGACGCATAGTGGGGTCGGGTTCAGACGTGCAACCCTTGGAGGAAATGGGACGATACGCCACGGTGGTCATCGACCCGCCGTGGCCCGTTTCGCAGAGCACGTTGCAAAAGAACGGCCGCGACGCCTACAAGCCGTGGGCCTACCCCAGGATGTCGCTGGAGCAGATCCGCGCTCTGCCCGTGCCGGAGATACTGGTCGATGACGCCTGGGTCTTCCTGTGGACCACCAACCGGTTCCTGCCGAATGCCTTTGAATGCCTTGGGCATTGGGGATTGCGCTACCGGTTTACGTTGGTCTGGGACAAAGGGGCCGGCGTGCAGATGCCGGGCCTCCCGTGCTTCGCGGCGGAGTTCGCGGTTTGCGCCAGCCTGGGCAGGCCGGAATTCCTGGAAACGAGGGCGTTCAGGACGTGCAACCAGTGGCCCAGGCAGGGCAATTCGGAGAAGCCCGAGGGATTCTACGAGCTGCTGCGGCGCGTGACCCCCGCGCCCCGCATTGACGTGTTCAGCCGACGGGTGATCGCGGGCTTCGATCGTTGGGGCAACGAGGCTCCGGCCTGAAACTGCGCCGCAAATACCGCCAGGCCGCCGACCGCTTCGCTGCGACGTCAGGGTGGAGGCATCAGGCGACCGCAGGCAGGACACGAAACCGGTGCGGCATCGCCATCGGCCTCCGAATAGAACCGGTAACGCTGTAACTCCAGAACTTCCGCCACCAGCGCGTTTGCGCCCTCATAGCCAAGGGTTCTCAGGTGGTCGGCGATCAATGCCGCGGCGACGGCCTGCGCCTTGAGAAACCCGTCGGCGTAGGCCAACAGGTCCTCGTGGCTGGCGTAGCCGGTGCGGATTTCGATGGGTTCGTTCTGCATAATGCTTGCCTCGACTTCTTGATTGACGCGACGGCACCCGCCCGTGCCGCCGGGGTAGATGGCGCCAACGGTCCAGCTCCGCTACTTGACTGGTTCCTGAGGGCAGTCGTCTGACGGGCGGGTTGGTGGGCTATCTCTGACCCTCCATAGCCGCCGGCTTGGGAAATGCGGGGCGCTGCCGCCGCGTCTCCCGCGCTGGCGCCTTCGAGCGTTTTACGCTGGCCTTTCACCACTCCCTCCGACCTCGCGTTTTCGCCGGAGCCGCGGCGCGTTGCCGGCGCCAAGCCGCCAGCCGCTGCCACGTTATTGCGGTCGGCTCAGTGCGCGGCCGCTGATCGATTCACGTCGGAAATCTCGGACGGCATCGCGGCAAAGGCGTGTCGGCCGCCGCCCATTGACCCGGCGGCGGGTGAGGTTGGAGAGGAGTGGGGCAACCTCAGCGGAGGCTGACACGCCAATGGGCGCCTTCATCGACGGTCCAAGAGCAGCAGCCGGGCCACGCCGTTTGCCACGCCGGGCGTGGCGGTTGTTGACCGAGATTAAAATCGCCGCCAAACGCAAAGTCGCACGCGCACGCCAGACGGCGCGGGGAGGAAAGCAGTATGGAAATGCGACCACGGAAAGCCTACACCGTGGCCGAGGCGGCGGTAGCACTCGGGGTCTCCGAGTGGCTGATCAGGGAGTTGTGCCGCACTGGACAACTGCGCTGCGTACGCCTCGGCCGGCGGATCATCATCCCCGCGGACGCCCTGGACGAGCTGCTGGCCGCGGCGGAGAACAACCACCCGGACGCCGGCGCGTCCTCAACAGTGGGAACCGCAAGCCCACCAGTCAATCAACGGCAGCGCGCTAGTCCGCGTCAATAGACATTATCAAGTTCCATCACCCTGTCGTGAGGAGATACGAATGGACACCGCCCAGGACAAGCCGGCCAAAGACCAGGGCCATGAATCCAAAAGCCCGCCGCCGCCCTTCCCAGAACTGACCCAGCTGGTCATGCCGGGGTTTGAGCATCTGAGCCGCCCCTACACGTTGCGGAAGGCTCCAAGGCAAGCCAAAGCCCGGAGGCAGCGGCGGTCAAGGAAGGTGAGCGACGCGCCGTACCCCGGTCAATTGAGTCTGCCGCTTAAGGCGCTATGACGACTGGACGCGCTCCGCTCGCGCTTGCCGGTCAGACAATGACTCGCGCCAGGACTTACGTCGCCACCCGCCGGCGGCGTGGCGCCAACCAATCAGAAGGTTGGAGCGAAAAATAGCCAAGCCAGCCGCTTACCGGAGTTCGGAAGTTGGGCGGACGGCCATCGGTCGCCCGTCAAGCTGACGCCGTGTCCTGGATTGGGAGAGCGTACCGAGCTGTCCAAGCCCGGCGCCGGCCGGCTGGCGAACGCGGAGGCCACATTGTCGGCCGTAATAGCAGGCGGGGCGCAAATCAGCCCGGCAGATTCGTGGTCGGCAAGGGTGAGGCAGGCGGGTCGCAGCCTGGCTGCTCCGCGACCTTGTTCCCACCCTTGTCAACGATCCCCGGGCCTTTTCGCGCAACGCCAACGGCGCCCGGTTTCGCTGGCAGCGCCACGCCACGCCGCTCCGCTCCGGCATTGCGCAGCGCGGTCATCCGCCGACGGCATCATCGGAGGGATCACCGCCGGGCCTCTCGGAGCGCGGATCGAAGTCGGCGTCGCGGTGGAGGCAGTGATCTTCGTGATAGCACGTCAGTTGCGGGCCGCATTCCTGATGGTGGACGAATACGTAACCGCCGATGCAGTAAAGGCAGAATTCGATGTGGGCGCTGGCGAATATTCCACACTCGCAGGTCGCCAGCATCCAAAAACTGAACACAATGTCCCTCCTGGATGACTTGTTGATTCTCGGCAACTGGTCAGGGGCCAGCGTTCATCTTCCCGATGGCGGCCCGGCGCGTTGCGAGGGAGCCGCGGGGGAGTCCTGTTGCGCCTAGTAGCCTCGCTCCTACCGTGGCGACAACCAGCCAGGTTTGACCCTCACCGACCGTCCCCTACTTGGCCGCACCACGAGCCGCTTGACGCGTGGGATGACCAGGTTGGCCGATGGAACCGGAGCGTCGCCGAGCGATTCAGGCGCAAACCGCTGGCTGAGCAGCTGGTTCAGCGCCGCGGCGCCCAGGTGTGGCCAGCGGGGCAGGCTGTCCCAGAGGGGAGCGAAACGCGGCGCCCGCGGTGCGCTGGCGGTGAGGACCAGCAGGTTCCGCGCCCTCGAAAAGGCCACGTAGTGCTGGCGCATTCGGTCGAGTTCCGCGATGCGGTGAGCCGGCTCGAAAGGAGGTCGGGGTTGGTAAGCGTCCAACTCCCGGCCGATGTCGTCACCGCCGCCGGCGCCCACCAGGGAGCCCACCACGACCACCGGCCACTCCAGCCCCTTGCTTTGATGGATCGTCGTAATGCACACCCGCTCCGCAGGGAAGCGTGTTTCCGCAGATGACCCCTTCGCCAAACTGTGCGACGCCGGGTGGTCCCGTCGAGACGAAGCCGGTGCGCGGTGGAAGGGAACGCCGGCTTTGGCAAAGGCGTTAAGGTAGTGTCCGCAGAAACGTTCCTGCACGCTGTGCAGCAACAACGCCGCCTGACCATAGTCGGCAATTACGCCTCGTACCTTCAACAGCTGTAGCAACTCCGCCAGCTGTCCGGCCTCGTCCTTCGGGCCGGTGCCCAACACCGCGATGACCGACGGGTAATTGGCGTGGGAGACGGCCGCGTTGGGAACGACGGTCTTCGGGTGGCGGAAGGGTCTGCCGCCGGGCTTGGGATTGGCCCAGTCGGCGGAGGCCATCCAGCAGTCACAGGCGGCGACGATGCCGGCGTGAGAACGGTAGTTGGCACTGAGATGCCTCACCCGGGCGTTGGGAAAGCGCTCCGGAAACTCCAGCAGATTGCGGACGCTGGCGCCACGAAAGCGGTAGATACTCTGGTCATCGTCGCCAACCACGGCGAGGTTGCCGTGGGCCTGTGCCAACCGGAGCAGCACTCGCTCCTGCACACAGGAAGTGTCCTGGTACTCGTCCACCATCAGATGTCTGACGGTGGCGCCGGCGCTCTGGGCGACTGCATCATCCTGTAGCAGAGCGCCGGCTGCGACCTGTAAGCGTGCCAAGTCAAGGGCGCCGCGTTCTCTGAGAACGCCCTCGTAGCGCAGGCAGCAGCGGCCGATGGCGGAAAGGAAGGGGTCGTCGGCGTCGGCCAGGGCCTTCGGGTCGATGGCCTCTTCGCCGATGCGCTCGAAGTATCGACGGCCCTGGCGCAGGATGAACTCGCGGGTGCGCCAGCCGCGGCGGCGCAATTCATCCCGGTCGGGGCCGAAGACTTGGTGAAAGCGAGCGTTCATCAAATCCAATTGGGCAAACTCGTCCAGGAGAGCGAAATCGGGTTTGAGGCTGACGGCCTTGCTGTGTTGGGACACAATGCGCCGGCACAGGCTGTGCACGGTGCCGATGCGCACGGCGGAGAGGTCGTCGGCGCATCCGGCCGCACGGGCGGCGGCGTCAAAGCGCTGGCGCAGTTCCCCGGCGGCGCGCTTGGAGAAGGTGCAGAGGGCCAGCTCGGCGGGAGTGACCGCGCCTTGCAGCAGCAGGTTGACGGCGCGCCACACCATGCAGCGGGTCTTGCCCGAGCCGGGGCCGGCGATGACCAGCAGCGGCCCCTCCAGGTGGCCCACCACGGCACTCTGCTGGGCGTCCAACTCTGGCTGCAAACGGTGGATTATCGGTGAGATCAAATATACCTCCGGGTTGGCCCGATGTTCGGCGGGCTCTGAGTGGATTGGGGAATAGCTCCCATGGCGTTGGCGAGCCGCTGCCGTATGGGGCAACGCCGGTGTGACCTCCAGCGCAACGCAAGGTTGACGCCGAAAAGTTGCATTGTGGCGGTGGCGAATGGTTGCATCAGCGCACAAGCGCGCGCCGACGAGTACGGCGGCTTCGCGGGCGCGGGAGCAGGGTTGGAAAGCACTGCGGGTTTTGCGCTCGCAGCCTCCACTTCAGCGGCGGGTTGCGGAAGCCTCGCCCCACCGCCGATGAGTACCGGCAGGACATTTCACGCATCCACTCCGGCGGCGACTGCCGAGTCTGATCCGACGGAATACACCTGAAATGACGACCCAAGCCTGGAGCTTCGTCTGCTGGCGGCACGGGTTTCGCTCGTGGGCGTGTGGAACACGGCAGGCGTTGGCGAGCCGGCTTGCTGCGTTCCGAACTCTGGTGATTTGTCATGCAGGTTCGTTCTCAGCAGGCGCCGCTGTCCGCGTCCTGGTGGGGACCGCTGCTGGCTTCGCTGGAGAGCTCAGACAGGCGACGGGAGATGAAGTCCTGCTCCAGGTCCCTGACGCGCCGGCATTCGTCACAGAGGGCATTGAGAAGCCGGTTAAATGCCTTCGGCAAGGATTCGCCGGAGAGGAGCGGGGTGCCGGAACCGTCGTAGGTGAGCGCCTCGCGGGTTTCTTTGTGAACGTAAACAAAGTGCTCCCTAGGACAAAGTCGGCAGGGGATTCGGACCAGTTCCGCACTTTCGGGTATCCGCATCGTGCTGGTCTCCTTTTGGAGGTCGGTGCGGCGGCGAGCCGGTTGCTCTCGCCACGAGGCTGAGGGTGGTCATTGGGATTGGCATCGGTCGGTATCAATTGGATTGCAATGGTTTGACACGCCGTCCATTCCAAAGCGGTGGGTTACATTCCATTGCATTGGAACCCATTCCATAGGATAGGAATGGAAAGCAACGGTTTCCGTTGGATTGGATACGTTGCGGCAGGTGGGCAATGCGACACGGATGCGGCGGTGAACCGGAAAGCTCGGAACCTGCTCGTTAGAATTTCGTTGCTTCCAACTCGCCATCCCGTTCACGTCGGGAGGGAGGTCGTAATGCTCGCCTGCCACACCTGCGGGGGGCGGCTCACGCCGCCGGTTCGCCAGCCTCACACCGTTTACGCCAGGAAGCTGTTTCTCGTTGGTGGTCGGCACTACTGCCGGCATCACGTCATCGCGGCCATGGTGGCCGCCGGACTCGTCACCGAGGTCGTTGCCGGCGAGGATTCGGGAAACCCCGCCGGCAATCCATAGCGCTGACCGTTGGGCCGGCAAAGCGGCCGTCAAGCCCCGGCCGCCTGAGAGCGCTGCGGATGCTAGAACCCGCAGTCGGGAGCCCGCTGCACGATCAGCCGCTCCACGTGGTGGATGGTGATGTGGGCTCCGGCCAACTCCAGCTGCTCCACCGCCGGCTCCGCGGCGGCGTCGGTACGAGGCTGACCGGAATCGGCTGCCCCGTCGGAGTTAGCGTCGGCGCCCACGGTGATGGCACTCACCTCGTTGATGATGTAATTGGCCCGCGGGGGATGGTCCACCACGATGCGCCGCGCCACGGCCTCCAGGTCGGCCAGCAGGTGCTTCGTGCCCCAGATCACCTTCACGTTGGTGCGCGCAGCGTGCTGCTCGATCACCTGGTCCGGCGCCATGTCGGGAAAGACCACCACCGGAATGATGAACACCTTGTAACCGGTCTGCCGGTGGACCTCGTTGCGCAAATCCATTGCGGCGTCATCGGCTTGCTGGAGGGGGCTGGACTTGGCTTCCAGTCCGTCCGGGGCGCGCAGGAACCACTGGACACCATCCAGGGTGTACTGGCCGCCCTTGACCTCGACGGCGAACCGGCCGACGCCTTCCATCCAGAGCGCGAAGTCGGTGCGGTGGGGCCGGTCGGGTGCGCCCCACTCGTAGAGGGCATGGCCGCTGGCATTGCTGCCGGCGAGAGCGTCAAAGACGGCGGCTTCAGCCTGGCGCTTGGGGTCGGTGCGGCGTTCCAGGGGGAACTCTTTGGGTGTAATGATCAAGATCGAAGCTCCTTTTTGATTGCAGGCCCGTCGGTGGGGCCTGTTGGGTTGCTTTGGTTTGACTGGTGAGTTGGTGGATGCGGGACGCCACGGGGGCGACCTGGCGCGCGGGCTGCGGGCTCCGGCCCTGCGGGCGCCGAATGCAACCAGCGCCGGATGGTGACAGAAAGGCACGGTGTTGGGACCTCCTGATGTGATGGGTAACATTGCAACGGAAAGCGGTGACGCCGATACCGGCGGAATTGCCAACTCGCTGCCGCCCTTTCCCTCCCTCCTCCCCTTCCCGCCTCTCCTTTCCCACCCCACGTTTTCCGCGCCGGCCGCTGGCCGGAACGAGGCGCCGGCAAAACTGCCGGAGGCTTTAACGGCGGCGGCAACGAGACTCACGCCGAACCACGCGCGGGCGAAGTAATGCAGCGCAGAAGGCGCATATGGCAGTAACTCTCACGCCGGACCACGCGCGGGCGAAATGGTGACGCTCGGCCCGCGCGAAAGCTCGCTTCCGCCGGGTAGCATGGCTCCTGGTGAAAACCCGCCAACCCGAAACGGAGGTGAGCAACGTGAAGGTTCCCGCCGGCATCGCCGCCGTCGTCATCGCCGCGCAATCGGGCGACCACGACCCCTTGGACGACACGTACCGCGCCGCGACGCCCGTCTTCGACGTCCCGGTATTGCGGGCCGTGGGAACCGTCAGCCCCGACGGGCTGTACCCCCAGGGGCCGGTGCCCTGTGAGTTCCTGCTTCCCGTGCGCTGCGGACGGGACGGCGGCGCCGGTGGCGTTGGAAGACTGGTCGCACTGGCGCTACGCGCTGGCCGTCCTGGGCGTCACGCCGCCCTGGACCCAGGAGGAATTCGAGGACTTCGACGAATGGCTGGCGATAATTATTGAGGAAACCGAGGCCGGCTATGCCGACGATGCGATGTACCTGCTCCCTCAAACGACGCCGGCCATTGACTATGGACCGCCATTCTCAGAACCGGGCATCTGAGCGCGGTAGGCGTCAATCAGGGTATGGAGCGACTGCGGCCGCTGGAACTCCCGCGTTAGGCGTAGCCACTCCTGCCATTCGGGGTCGGCGTCCCGCAGGGCCTCCGAATCGGCGCGGTAACTTTCGGGCGGCGCGCCCGGCATGGCCTCGCTGCCCAGCCAGCCGTCGGGCGTCCAGGCGTACAGCCATTCGGGGCCCACGTCCCAATAGCGGGCGAAGAACCCCTCGGTTCCTCCCCGGAACGTCCGGGGCTGGCAGATTTCCCAGGAGTAACCGTAATCGCCGTGGTAGGTGACCGATGCTTCGGGTATAGGTTTCAGCCACGTGACGTAGCCCCGGCTGATGAGCCGGTCGATGCGCTCCTCTTCCGAGTAGTGTTGCAGCAGCGCGTCGCCCGCCTGGTCGGGGCAGCCGTCGTGTCCCAGGTAGATGGCCTGGCCGTTGCCCTGGCGGTCCACTTTTCCGATCATGGCGCGTATTGCCATTGTTGCCTCCTGTAAAGAGTGTGAAAGTCGATGCGGGTAATGTTCCTTCATTAGTCGTTGCCCCTACCGGGCACGACCCGGTGGCGATATTCCGCAATCACATCGTCCGGGGAGAGCGTCACCAGGGTGTCCAGGTCCGTGACGCCGTCCGGGGTCAGCCGGAAGCGGTTGAAACGGGGAGGTTGGATTTCCCAGCCGGCCAGTTCCCAATCCGACGGCGCGGCTCCGGCCAGCGCGTCGGCCAGCGGAACGGGCTGGTAGGCGCGCCCGTCCCGCCGGCCGGCGCGGGCGCACAGCCAGACTTCGGAGCCGTCCGGCCCCGGCGCCAGCAGGTACTGCCAGAAGACGCGCCAGGGGTTGGACGCCCAAAACTCCCCTCGGCGGTCGTGCAACGGGTAATCTTCCACCTGGCCGGCGCTTGCCATGTCTCCCTGGCTCTCGTAGCCGGGAATGTTGCGGTAGTGGAGAGTAACGGGAGCGTTGGAATCATCCCGCAGGGTGGCGCCCTCCGGGGTTCGGGGATCGGGCCCCAGCCGCGAGACGGCGCCGCCGGCGATGAGGGTCTCCGCAGCCGGTCGGTCGTAGAAGGTTTGCAGCAGCCAGCCGACTTCGCCCGGATAGCCGCCCCAGTGGCAGTAGATGGCGCGCCAGCCGGACGGCGCGCCGTTTTGATCCAGGTCAACGATTCCGATGATTGCGGGTGTGCTCATGGCGCTACTCCTTGCGTTCGTGGAACTCCGTCGCCGCTCTCTGGAGCCGCGAGGTACGATTTGACTGGTTGGTACTGTGGACTGCGAGGGGCGATGGATCCGAGGGCCATCGGCAACTTTGAACACGCCCGGTTGTTATTCAATGATGCGTAGCAACCTTGAATAAGCACGCGCCGAATGGCCCGGTTGGAAGAACGTACCCAGGAAGCCGACCCCGCCGGACCGACCAGCCGTGACCGCCGGAGTCTGCCACCGACGCGAGATGGTTTGAGGAACAAGTCAGCAGTCTCCAGCAGGATTGGCGCGGACGGGCCGGGAATCCGCGTCAGGGTTCGGCGACGCGACTGCTGATCGACGCGCTGCCGGCGGCGCCGGTGCTCACCGCGGCTACCGCGGCCGAACTCACCGGGCGTTCCTTTCAGGCCGCCAACCAGGCGATTGACCGCCTAGTGTCCTGTAACCGAAGTAAGTAGAAAAAGCATGAGCGATGGGGTATCCTCCGGGTGAGCAGCCCAGATGGAGGACGACCATGGCCATAGGACGCCCGATGCCACCATTGATTTTGGACGACACGGAACGGGAAACCCTGGAGCGGTGGGTCCGTCGTCCGAAGACGGCGCAAGCTTTGGCGCTGCGGGCCCGGATGATTTTGGCCTGCGCGGCGGGCCGGAGCAACACCGCGGTGGCGGCCGACTTGGGAGTATCGGGGGCCACCGTAGGCAAGTGGCGGTCACGGTTTGTGGAGCGGAGACTGGACGGGCTGTCGGACGAAGCTCGCATCGGTCGCCCCCGGTCGATCACCGATGACGACGTGGAGCGGGTGATTACGTTGACGCTGGAGACCACGCCCCGGGACGCTACCCACTGGAGCACCCGGGCCATGGCCCAACGCTGCGGCCTGAGCCACAATACCGTCAGCCGCATCTGGCGCGCCTTCGGATTGCAGCCTCACCGCACTGAAGTCTTCAAGTTGTCGTCGGACCCCTTTTTCATTGAGAAGGTGCGCGATATCGTGGGTCTGTACCAGGACCCGCCGGACCGGGCCCTGGTACTGTGCGTGGACGAGAAGTCTCAAATCCAGGCGCTGGATCGCACCCGTCCGCTGTTGCCCCTGCGTCCGGGACAGGTGGAACGACGCACCCATGATTACCTGCGCCACGGCACGGTGTCCCTCTTTGCCGCTTTGGATACCCAGAGCGGCAAGGTCATTGGCCGCTGCCACCAACGCCACCGGTCGGTGGAGTTTCGCAAGTTCCTCGATACCATCGAGGCGGAAGTGCCCCCTGACTTGGACGTCCACCTGATCATGGACAACTACGCCACCCACAAGACGGCGTTGATCCGCAATTGGCTGGCCAAACGGCCCCGTTTCCACTTGCACTTCACCCCGACCAGCGCGTCCTGGCTGAACCTGGTGGAACGATGGTTTGCGTTGCTGACGGAGAAGCAGTTGCGTCGCGGAGTGCACCAGAGCAGCGGCGAGCTCGAAGCCGCCATCTACCGCTACCTGGACATCACCAACGAAGACCCCAAGCCCTTTGTCTGGACGAAGACTGCTGACCAGATCCTGGCCAACGTCGCGCACTTTTGCCAGCGAACTTTGAATACAGGACACTAGTTGAGACCGGCGTATTGGCTCAGGTCAACGTCGGGCGGCGCAACCGCGCCTTTGAAGCGCCGGAACTCATCGACACCTTCACCGCGTTGGAGCGGCGAATGGCCAGTCCCCTCGGAGATACGTTGGTTTCCGGGCCGACCAGCGACGCGCCACGGCGGCCGCGCTGACCTTGCCTGGGCCTTCGCCGCACTTTGGGGCAGCGTCAAACGGTTTAGCCAGTCTGCCCTGCCCACATTCCAAAAGAATCGGAGCCGTCATTCATGGTTTCGGCCCGCCTGAAACTATTGATACTGGGTATTGACAACCCGTTTTCGCGTGAATACAATCGGCGGCGGTTTGGCGAGGCTTTCTTACCTGGACTTTGTACAAAAACTAGAAAAATGAAAGCGGCAGGGTAAGCTGGTTTGACCCCACAACTCACCGTAGGTCAATTCGTGCTCACCCTGCCCGATGCCATTGTAACTGTTCTCTTTCCCTTCGCCATGCTGTTCCAAAACCGAACCTGGCAAAAGGCTCAGGTCCTATTGGTCGGCGCGATCCTGACGCCGGGCCAGCGCACAGTGGCCGCGGCGTTGCGGGTCATGGGCCTCAGCGGCGACCGCAACTATGCCCGCTACCATCACGTGCTGAACCGGGCGGCGTGGTCGCCCCTTGGGGCGTCCCAGGTCTTGCTCAGGTTGCTGCTTCAACATCTCGACCACGGCGACGGTCCGCTGGTGTTCGGTATCGACGAAACCCTGGAGCGTCGGCAGGGTCCAAAGATCAACGCTCTGGGTGTCTACCGAGACGCCGTGCGTTCCAGCCGCAGCTATACGGTCAAGGCCAGCGGGTTGCGCTGGATCAGTTTGATGTGGCTGGGACGCATCCCCTGGGCGGGACGGTTCTGGGCCCTGCCCTTGCTCACCGCGCTGGCGCCATCGGAACGCTATCACCAAAGGCAGGGACGCCGGCACAAGAAACTCACCGACTGGGCTCGCCAGATGATCCTGCTGCTGCGCCGCTGGCTGCCCCATCGCCCCCTGGTGGTGGTGGGCGACAATGGCTATGCCGTCCTGGACTTGCTCTACTTCTGCCAGTCCCTCCATGAACCCGTAACCCTCATCACCAGGCTGCGCCTGGATGCCGGTCTCTACGATCCCGCGCCACCCCGTCAACCGGGCCAAACCGGTCGCCCTCGGGTCAAGGGGGCACGTCAACCCACCCTCAAGCAACGCCTTGACGATCCCGAGCTGCTCTGGGACACCGCGTCGGTGTCCTGGTACGACGGCACCATGCGCACGCTGGAACTGGCTTCGCAGACCGCCCTCTGGTACCACCCCGGCAAACCGCCCGTACCCATCCGCTGGGCGCTGGTCCGAGACCCCAAAGGTGAACTGGACACTCAGGCCCTGCTCTGCACTGATGAGTCGGTCGCCCCAGTCCAGATCCTGGAGTGGTTTGTGCTGCGTTGGCAGCTGGAGGTCACTTACCAGGAAGTACGGGCTCACTTGGGCGTGGAAACTCAGCGCCAATGGTCGGATCGCGCCATTGCCCGCACCACGCCCGTCCTGATGGGTCTGTTTTCCTGGATCGCCCTGGCGGCACACTCGCTGCAACAAGAGAGCCCCATCACCCAGCGCACGGCGGCCTGGTACGCCAAACCCGCCCCCACTTTCGTGGATGCCATCGCCCTGGTGCGACGCCACCTGTGGCTGGCTTCGGACAGTTTTTCAATGTCGTTATCCGACTGTGACCGGGGAAAACCCGTTCCCGAATTGTACGCTCGGCTTATCGATTCCCTCGCCTACGCCGCTTGAACGTACAAAGTCCAGCTTACGGCCTCGTTCGTTACCGCCCTTGCTTGGCGCGATAATTACCGGGTTTGCCCCCGCAACGCGCCGTCCGGTGTCGGAGGGACACTGTAGCCGGGTTGCAGGGACTGGCGCGGCATGACCGCTGCGCCCGGTACGGAGCATTCCCCGGTGAAACCCCACATCCCTCCGCTCGCCCCCGACTTCGGCTCGGCTGCCGCCGCTGACGCGGCCCGGTTCCGGCAGATCCCTACCCTACCCCCGACGCTGGCCTGTGCCGCCGGCGGCGGGGTTTTTGTTTTTCACGCTCCCGCGCCGGCCATCCCGGCCGCGCGGATGCGATTTCCGCGTTGCGGCCGGCTGCAGACGGCGCCAGGCGGAACCCAATCTCCGAACCATAAACCATAAGGAGCTTACAACTTGAGACCCGCAAGCAACATCCGCAACCCCAAGATCGCGGCCCTGGGCCTCAGCGCCCTGGCCGTCATAGCCGTCTTCGCCCTGCTCTTCATGTTCAGCGGCGACGACGCCACCGCCAGCAACGCCACGCCGTTGGGCGACCACGGCGGCGACGCCCTGGAACGTGTCGCCCTCACCAATGACGATGACGACGATGACAACGACGGGACACCCACCCCGACCCCCACGCCAACCCCTACGCCCAAGGTGTACGCCACGCCGGAACCCTGCGCGGACACCCCGGCCGCAGTGGTCAATTCCGGCGGCTACGCCCTCTTCGACGTCTGGTGGGACAACAGCGACACCGTTCAGGCCGGCAAGAACCTCACCGGCAACGACTGTCCGCCCGCCGTCCACCACACGGCGAATGGCACCACCCGCCAGGCTTCCAAAATCAACATCGCCGACACCATCATCCACGTGCCCGAAACGGCCAAGACAACCGCGGACCTGACGGCCAACGTAAAGCGCTACTTCGATAGCGACGGCAACGCCGTCGATAGCGACGGCACTGCTTACACCCGCGATACGCCGCGGCCCGTGGACGACCTGGACCGCTATCCCTTCGCCTACCCGGACGAACCAACATCATCCGAGACGGACACCGTCACCGGCGTGGTCACCAAGACGTACACCCGCATCGGCTACAGCTCGACAACCAAGAACGGCGTAACGACGGTTACGGAAGGCGACTACCAGCGCCTCTGGCTGGTGCCCTACTGCGAAGAGGATTACACGGGCGAACTCTCCCCCACCCGCGTCGGCGGCGACCTGTGCTTCGGCTTCTCCGCGGGGCTGCTCAACCCGGACGATTGGACCGACGCGAAGCGTACCGAAACTACCACGGACGACACGGTGCAGTTCGAGTTCGAGTCCAGCCGGGAAAAGTGGGTTTTGCCCCAGGACCGGGGCGCCGTGTACGCCTTCTATCCCCACGACGTGACGCGCTCAACCGGCGTCGAGCAGGTCACCTGGAGTACGCTCGAGACCAACGAAAACCAGGTCCGCGTCACGCCCGGAGACTATGAGCACCGCGCCTGGGCCTTCACCCTGCCCGGCACCTACGTGGTCCAGGTTCACGCCAAGGGCCATCCCAGCGTTGCGCTTATGCAGGACGCCGGGATTCGCAGCCGGACGGTGACCAGCGTGGTGAAAACGTACACGTTCCACGTGGGGCTGCTGGCCGACCTGAAGGTTACAGCGACCGCCGCCGAAGCCGCGCCCACCACCGGCAGCGCCGGCGAGCTGGAACCCGGCGACACCGTGGACATCACCCTCACCGCCACCAACCGGGGGCCGGACCTGGCCACGGCCACCAAGGTCAGGGTGACGCTACCCACGGGCCTGACCTACGTCTCCGACGACGCTGGCTCCGGCAACCGGACCGACAGCTACGACAGCGCCACCGGCGTCTGGAGCATCGGCGACCTGGCCGCGCCTACCACCACCGGCACGGGCGAGAACCAGACCACCACCTACGCTACCGCGACGCTGGTCATCAAGGCCACGGCGGATGCCGGCACCCACGGCCAGGCCCTGAAGACGGAGGCGGAAATCTACGCCACCGAGTCCATCGGCTCGTCGGACGTGCGGGAGTTGGACCCCCACAAGGAGGACAACAAGGCTTCGGCGACGGTTACGCCGGTGGCGAATGCCAACTATCCCCCGGCCTTCTACGTGTCCCGGTCCATTGCCGAGAACTCGGCGGCGGGAACCAACGTGGGCGCGGTGGTGACCGCCAGCGACCCCAACTCCGGCGACACGCTGACCTACACCCTCACCGGAACCGGCGCGACCCTCTTCAGGGCGGCCCCGGGCAGCGGCGGCGGCCAGGTCACCGTAGCCGCCGGCGCCCAGCTCAACTACGAAGACACCAGTTCCTACGACCTGGTTCTCCACGTCAGCGACGGCAAGGACCGGTACGGCAACGACGACGACGCCATTGACGCCAGCATCCCGCTGCGCATCAACGTGACCGACGTGGCCGAGACCCTGACGGTGAACCTGACCGCCGTTCCCGAACAGCAGACGACGGGCACACCGGTGATACTGAACGCGACGTTGGGAACCCCGCCGGTGGCGGTAAGCACGATTCAACCGTACTCGCTGGAGACGTGCGATGGCCAGGGCGCGAACTGTACCACCAGACTCGCCGCCACCGACCTAAGCGTCGCGCTCCTCTCCTATGTGACGGAAACGTCGGCCGGGACCAAAAAGTACCGGTTGACGGTGCAGTACGGCAGCAACCCGGTGCAAGTCAGCTCCAACTGGGTGACCGTCACCTGGACGGCGTCGCAGTAGCGCCGTCCAAGCCAACAAGCCATTCAGCAGAATCGGGATTTATCGGATTGGCGGATTTTCAGGATTGGAACTTCTCTTCCCGAGACGGCTCCAATCCGATCAATCCATAAATCCGGTGAATCCTGATTCTGACGCCTCGCCCCCATCCGCATCGTCATAATGACGGATAGCCACGACTGTAAGACAGGTGCAATTTCCATGCCTTCCTCCCGCTTCCTGGCCGTAACCGCAACTTTCATCGTCCTGCTCGTCGCGCTGGCATGGGCATCGGCCCGGCCGGAGTCGGGCGCGGCCCAGGCGGCGGCCGGCGGCCCGGTCGCGGCTCAGGCGGCGGCCGGCGAACCGGTCGCCCCAGGCGCCGTCCAGGCGCAGTCGGCCACGCTGACCGTGAGCAACGTCACCGGCACGACGGCCACGTTGACCATCAGCGGCCACGGCGGCGTCAAGTGGTACTACCGGGCCGGGCCCGGGAACAAAGGAGGAAGCAGCTGCCCGGTGGCGCAGGCGGGGACAACGAGCGTTCAGGTGAGTGGTCTGATCGGAGGCACGCTCTATAACTTCAAGGCGTACAGCACTGAGAGCAACTGCGCTGCCGGCACGCCGGCCCTGGCCGCGGCCGGCACGTTCACCACGCCCTGGCTGGCCGTCGTTGACCCCACGCCGACCACGGCGACGCTGAAACTCTTCCGCAATGACGGCCCTACCGGCGACTGGTACTACGAAATTAGCAGAACCGGCCAGCAGGGTGACTGTCAGGGACCGGTGTCCGGCGATACGGTCAGCCTGACGGGGCTAACCCCGGGGATTGGTCAATTTTACCAGGCTTACAGCGACCGCAACTGCACCTCTAGTAACTTGATTAGCTATAGGCTTTTCTACACCCCCAGCGGGTTGCCGGAATGCCACGGCCTGTCAGCCAGCATTAGTCGAGGTCAGACAGGAGGGGAAGTGGACTTCACCGTTACGAACCATACGCCCGATCCCATTTACAACTTGGAAATATCGGTCAATGGCATTCATTGGTTCATTAAAACCAATGCTTACACACAAGATATATTGCGACAGAGGAGAACTCCTCCTGATCGGTACTATTTAGAAGTGATAAACCCTTATTCTGAACGTACGTACTTTAGACAGGAAATCGCCGGTGGTCTGTACTGGACCGTTGAAGTAAAGGTCTTCCTTTGGTTAAAGGACTCCGACGGCGCTAAAGTGTGTGAAACCGTCGCCACGTCCTTGCAGTCGGGCACGGAAACTGACTATTCGGTTGCGACCGGGGTCGAAAACCCGGCACCCCCGGCCGCCGGCGAAAAGGCGACGTTTGTCGCCACGGTTCATGTGGCTCCCCGTGCGACAGCTATCGACGCGCACGCCGATGTGCTGAGCCAAACGTGCGTCAATCTGCGCTTTGAGGGCCTGGAGCCGGACCATGCCGGCGTGGTTTTTTACGACGGCCCCAATGGGAAGTACAACGAGGACGGGACGCTGAGCGATCTCAGCAACGACGCCCGACGGCCCCGCTCCAGCCGGCTGGAATACGACCACGACGGTATTGACGAGGACTTTGGCGTCGCCGGCCGGCGGCCCCAATGCTCCGACGCCGCCGGCCGGTTTGAGGGCAGCCTGTTCCGCATCGGCCGGACGGTGCCTTTTGATTTTGCTGACCATCGTAAATCGCATCAAAGCGGAGATCGGCTCTTCTACGTCGTAAAGGTGCCGGCGACGCCCACCGGCGACGGGCCGCACTGTATGACGGCCACCGTGCGGGCGCTGCCGGTGGAGCCGGCCCGCACCGGTGTACTTATTCCCATTTCAGAGCGTGTAAGCGCCGTGGAGATGGCGCGTGACAACACGGACCGCGTCTGCTTGGGCGCGCCGAAGGCGTCCGACGGGCTGACCATGTTCTCCGGGGGCCGGGCCGACCTGCTGACGCTGCGCCAGTGCGCCGACGGCGCGAGCTTTCCCTGCGTCGGCAAGTCGGCCAACGACCTGGTCCAGTACGTGAACGGCGCCAACGACGCCCCGGACCGCACGGGCAATGCCTCCCGGAACGCCGGCTCGCCCTACGACGTCTTCCATCCCGAAGACGTGGTGGTTAACGTGCCGGACTTAATAATCAACCGCCTCGCCCGGAAAAACCCGGCGTCGCCGAACTACCCGGCGAACCGGCCGGCGTGGTACACCGGAAACCCCACAGCGCACGACAACTATTTCCCGGTTATCCAGGGCGTACACTTGAACTACGCGCTCCTGGGCGCTGCGCACAGCCCGTACTACACCTCCATCTGCCCCAAAGCGTCCCAGACCTACCTGGACAGCGCCACGGCGACCACCGGAATGTGCGATGCTATGGCCACCGACACGAACCCGGGCGCCATGCGGGCCCTGCAAGCGGATAACTGGACTAACATACCCTTCGACATCAAAAAGACGCAGCCCAGCGACAATTTCACTGACAGCAGCAGGGCGTCGGGCCCGAACGGCCTGGTGTTCGAGTTCAGCGCCCTGGGCACCTATGAGGCGGACATCATCATTGAAGGCCGCCCGGCGTCCGGCACGAAAAAGTCCGCGGGCCGCTACAAATTCCACGTGGGTCCGGCGGCGGACTTGTCGGTGTCGTCCGGCGGGGCCAGCCGGGGCGTCGCGACGGGCAAGACGGCCTTCACCATCCTGGCCGGAATCGACGCCACCGCTGACATCGGAACGGTCATCGAAGACGCTCACGGCCATGGCGAGCACGAGACCGTCCACTATGAAACGCTGGCGCCGACGGTAACGATCACCGACGGTGACGGCAATCCCATCTCCGCCAACGACATATCCGAGGTGGCGCCCAACTTGGGAACCTACGACAAGACCACCGGGGTATGGTCTCTGGCCGAATATGAATCGGACGGGGGGGAATCGCACTGGCACATCCCGGAGGGATTCGTGAAAGACGGCCGGGCCACGCTGACGCTGGTGGTGGACTCGGCTGCGGTGAGCTCAGTCAAGGCCAGCATCGCCAACAGCGTGGAGGTCTGCGAAAACGCCGCTGGAGCGGCTCAAAACGCGGTGGACGGCCGGGCGGCCATCGACCGGGCAACCTGCGAGTTCAACCAGGACGGCACGACTTCCAACCACCACTGGGGCAGCTACCAGAAGTGCATCGACAGCGCCGCAGAAGAAGTCACCCTGACCACCAGCGGCAAAACCGCCTGCACCACGGAGGACAGCACGAACACCTGGCACACCACGGAGGTGTACGACTGGCGTCCGCACAACAACGAGATGACGATTGCGGCGAGTGAGGTTAAGGACGCCTTCGAGTTGAACGCCCGGGGCGCCGGGCGGACCAGCATCCACCTCCGGTGGGCCGAGCAGGCCGGCGTGGACGACTACGTGATATACGGCTGGCCCTACGATCCCGCGGAGCCCAGGATTGGCTTGAATCCGCTGTACGCCGTGGCCACGGTTTCCGCCGACACCACCGAGTATTACCACGACTACCTGAGCCCGGGCGGGTCGCGCTACTACGTGATCCGGGCCCGCCAGGACGGAGCGCCCGGCGCCATGAGCGTGCTGGCCCAGGCCCGCGCCGACACGGCGCTGCCATTGGCGCCCTGGGGAGCGGGCGCGGCCAAGCCCGCGGCCATCGGGACGGCCAGCGCGCTGCGTTTCGCAACCACGCCGGCGCGGATCCAGGTCTGGTGGGACCAGGCCGCCAACGCCGAGAGCTACGAAGTGCAGTACCGGGACGTGACCACCGACGCGTCGGCGGCCTGGCAGGCGGCGGCGACGGACGTGGCCAATCTGAATTACCTCCACACCGGGGCGGAGAGCGGCAAGCGCTATGAGTTCCGGGTGCGCGGGATGACCACCGTGGGCAGCGAACCCCTCCCCGGCGACTGGACGGCGACCAACGTCGTGCCCAAGGCCGGCGAAGCGCCGCCGCCGGGCAGCGTAGGCGACGTGATGGCCAACAAGACCGGCGCAACGCTGGCCGTGGACTGGCCCCACGCGCCCCACGCCACCCATTACACCGTGCAGGTGCAGGCCGCCGGCAGCGGAACGTGCGATACGAAGCTCGACAACACCGCGCTCACCAGTAACCTGCTGACCGTGGATCCCATGACCTACCGGGTCTCCACCACCATCACGGGCCTCGACACGAACAAGAGCTACTACGTGCGGGTGCGCGGGGCCAACTACACCGTTGACGCTACGCCGGCGCTGCGGGAAGGAGCCTGGACGCAGGACGGCGGGACATGGTCCTCCTGCGGGGCGGGCCAGGCCGGCGCGTCCGCAGCATCCGGCGCGGCGGCGGCAACGCAGCTGCCGGCGGCGCCGGGCGCGGTGGGTTCGGTGAGCGTGACGCACAACGGCGGCAGCCTGTCCGTCTCGTGGCCGGCGGCGGCCGGGGCTGCGGGCTACCAGGTGGCCTACACCGGCGACAACGGCGCGAACTGGACCACGGCGGCGGACAGCCACGGTTCCACCAGCATCACCATCAGCGGCGTTGACTCGGAGGCGACCTACGTGGCGCGGGTGCGGGCCTACAACGACGGCGGGGCCGGCAACTGGACCGACTCGGCGCCGGCCAACCCACCCCAGGGCGGCGGCGATGATGACGATGACGATGATGGCTAGGGCGGCGGGCCTGACGCCTACCCACGACCCTGAACCAACCGGCTCGGAAAGGAGCGCAGAGACAAGATGATTGGAACACTGGCGCAGAAGCGGCGAACGGCGGCGTTGGCGGCCATCTTCATCCTGGCGTTGGCGGCCATGGCGGCGATGCTGCTGGCCGGCGTCCCGGCCGGGCCGGCCCAGGCGCAGTCGGGGGGCATCAATCTGACCGCCACCTCGCTGAGCGTGGACGAAAACGACGAATACTGGCAGTACTTCCAGCTGTCGCTGGCCAGCGCGCCGGACGGCTACGTCGGGATCAACGTCGAGGTTGACTCACAAACCAACGCCAGGTTCGTGGTCGGCGTCACCAACAGCTACGGCCAGTTCGTCGATTGCGAAGCCGGGGAAACCTGTTACATCCACATCAATGACGATGAGTGGGATGACCAACAGGTGGTCTATGTCAACGCCCTGATTGACGACAACCGGTCCGGCGGCAGCGGGAAGATCAAGATCACCGCCGAGAGCGGCGACCCCGACTACGACGGCGTTACCGGGGAAGTGAGCCTCACTGAGTACGACACGGTGGGGGCCGCCATGCTGTTCCCCGACGGGCGGCCCAGCTACATCTCCGAGGGCGGCAACGCGAGCTTTTCCGTCCAGCTGGCCGTGGAGCCTTACCATGACGTGACCGTAACCGTTTCCAGCAGCGACCCCGACATCACCGTGGCGCAGGGGGCGTCGCTGACCTTCACCGCCAGCAACTACTCGTCAAAGCAATGGGTGCGGCTGGACGCTAAAGAAGATGACATCGCCCTGACGGCCCAGTCAACCATCGCCGTCAAGTCCGAAAGCGACGACAACGACTACGACCTGAGCGGCAGTTTCACCATCACCGAGATCGAAAACGACACGGCGCGGTTCGTGTTGTCGGGTCATCAGAGCTCTCTGACCGTCCCCGAGGGCGGATCGCGCTCCTACTCCGTCAGGCTGAACTCCCAGCCGTCCGCCAACGTAACCGTCACAGTGAGTCACAGCGGGGACTCGGACATCACGGTTTCCCCAACGTCGCTTGAGTTCACCGCCGACAACTACACGACGGCCCAGAACGTAACCGTGAGGGCCAAAGAGGACGACGGCGAATATACGAACGAGACGGCAACCATCACCCATAGAGTCACCGGCGCCTCCGAATACTCGAGCCAGGGGATTGGCAACATTGCGGTGACCGCGCGGGACAACGACGCTGCCATCTTCGTTGACACGGATCCCAACACGGACGGCGATCAAACCACGCTGGCCCTGGCGGAAGGCGGGAGCAGCGCCACCTACACCGTCCGGCTGAGCAACCAGCCGTCCGCCGACGTCACCGTGAGCATAACGGAGAACCAGAACCCATCTACCGGCAACGTCAAGGTTACCAGCTCCAAGAGTTTGACCTTCACCACGTCCACCTGGGGCGCGGCCCAAACCGTCACCGTCCGCGCCTACAACGACCAGGACGCCATCAACGGAACGCCGACCATCAACCACTCCGCCAGCGGCGGCGGGTTCGACAACACCAGCGCGTCGGTTGACGTCACCGAGCGGGACACCGCGGCCGCCATTATATTGACTGATGCGGCAACCAACGGCAACAACGTTTCCAGGATCGACGTGACGGAAAAGAAGGACAGTAACGATACGGCCAGTGCGACGTATTACGTCTCCCTGGGCGCGCAGCCGGCACAGAACGTGACGGTTACGCTGGCTACAACCGGCGACCATGGCATCACTTTCGACACCGATGACCAAGCTAACGGCAACCAGGACACGCTCACCTTCGATGCCAACGACTACTCCACCGGGCAGAAGGTAACTCTGGCCGCCGCGTCCGACGACGTTGTCTCGGTCAACGTCAGCGCGGCCATCACGCACACCGCCGAAAGCGCCGACATGGCCAGTCCCAGCGGCTACGACGGCGCGCCCGTCAAGACGCTGACGGCCCGGGAGATCGACAAGACGGGCGGGATCACGGTCTCTGCGACGACCGTGAACGTCCCCGAGGGCGACTCGGAAACCTATACCGTCGTACTCACCGATAAACCCACCGGCGGCGTTACCGTCAGGCTCGCCCTGCAATCCGACGGCGACACGAACATCTCCCGCAGCCCGTCCACGCTGTACTTCAACACGGGCAACTGGCTCACACCGCAGACCGTAACCGTGCGCGCCAGTCAGGACTCCGACAAGGTGAGCGGCACGCGCACCATCAGCCACACCGCCAGCGGCGGCGGCTACAACGTGACCACGCCGGTCGTCGTCACCGCCAGGGAGCAGGACGACGAAGCGGGCTTTGTCTTCACCGATTCCGGCGGCAGCGCGATTCAGAAGCTCAGCGTTCCCGAAGGCGGCACGGCAACTACGGCGTCGCCCTGTCCAGCGCGCCCACGCACAGCGTGACGCTCACGCTGACCTCAAGCGGCGACGACGACATCACTTTCTCCGGGAATTCGCTCACGTTCAGCACGACCACGTGCCCAACTGCTGACCTCTCCGATAACACGAAATGCCTCTCCGGGGAGTGGAATAAGCCACAGACCGTAACTGTGAGCGCCGCCGAGGACAACGATCCCGACAACGGGACGAAGACCATCACACACACCGGCGAGAGCGGCGACACCAACTACGATAATAACGTGGCCCTTCTCACCGCCGTCGAAGCCGACAACGACCACGACATCATCATCCGCAACGTCGCCGATGATGCCGACATCACCGACATCGCGGTGCCGGAAAGCGGCTCGATAACCTACAAGGTGAAACTGGCCGTCAAGCCCACCGCCAACGTCACCGTGACCATCGCGGAGGAGACGGCCGGCGACGAGGACATCACGGTTTCGCCCAAGTCGTTGACCTTCACCTCGAGCAACTATTCCACCGCCAGGACCGTGACCCTGCGCGCCGCCCAGGATGACGGCAGCCTGGAAGGCCAGCGCAAGATCCTGCACACGGCCAGCGGCGGCGGCTACAACATCACCACGCCGGTGGAGCTGCTGGCCACCGAGGTGGACAACGACAAGAAAATCTTCATCCACGACGGCAATTATAACGACGTATCGGCCATATCCGTCCCCGAAGGCGGCACCGCGCGCTACGTCGTCCAGACCGGGGAAACGATTGCCGATAACGTTACCGTCACCGTCAAGCTGACGGCCAGCGGCGACCAGGACATCACCTTTGACACCGACCTGGACACGCCGGGCGACCAGGACACCATCACGTTCACCGCCAGCAATAAGCGGGCCATCGTCGAACTGTCCGCCGCGCCCGACATCGATAAAGCGGCCGGCCGCAAGACCATCCACCACACGCCCAGCGGGAGCGGGTTCGACAGCAACGACCGCGTCACCATCACGGTGACGGAAATCGACCAGTCGCCCACCCTGACCGCCGGCACGCCCACGGCCACCACCGTCCCGCTCACCATCGCCAACTACCCCGACGACCGGGCCTGGTGGTACCAGTACACGACGCCATCGGGCGGAACCTGCGCGTCCGTGGCGGCCGGCACGGAGACCGTCACCGCAACCGGCCTGAACAAGGCTACCGCCTACACCTTCAAGGCGTACAGCAACAGCAGTTGCAGCACCGAGCTGGCAACGGCGGCGGCGGTCACCACCGCCACGCCGGCCCTGGCCGCCTCCGGCATCCTGAAGGACGCGGCCACGCTAACCCTGTCCGGCTGGGCCGCCGGCACCGACGGCGACTGGTACTACAAGCACACCGTGCCCACGGGCGGAACCTGCTCAACCGACGCAGTCACCGGGCAGACAGTCAACCTGACCGGCCTGACGGTCAACACGGACTACACCTACGAGGCGTACAGCGACAGTACCTGCACAACGGCCAACCTGCTGGCCACGGCAGCGCAGTCCACCACGCTGCTCACCGCGTCCACTACGTACACCGTCGGCAACACGGGGCAGGCAACAACGTGCGCTACTTGGGCCCTGGAGTGCGACGTTTTCAAAATCGGCGCCGGCTCATCCTGGGCGACGGGCTTTACGACGGGCGCTGATGGCGGCTTCGTTTTGAAGAGCGTCACCGCCAAGTTCCCGGCCAGGCAGCTCAACCCGGCCAATATCACCGCCGCCATCTACAGCAACGCCGGCTCCGTCGCCAAGCGCCCCGACCTGCGGCTGGTTACCCTCGACGGGGCCGCCGGCCCCAGCCACGGGGACTACACCTATACCTGCTTCGGCCCCGACTGCGCGCTGTCCGACGGCGCCGATTACCACCTGGTATTCGAGGCGCCGACGAGCCCGCCCGGCGCCTACTACCGCTGGCGCACCACGGCGTCGGACAACCAGGATTCGGGCGCGTCCGCCAACTGGACGATAGCCGACACGTCGAGCAGCAAGGACTTCGGCAGCTGGAGAGCCGATCAAAGCGCGCGTTCCGGCATGTTCACGGTGCAGGCCACCCTCCTTCCCCTCACCGTCCAGAACATCGGCGCAGCGTGGGCGACGCTCAAAATCTCACACCACACCGGCGCGTGGTGGTACCAGGGCAGCCAGGCCAACGCGGCCTGCACCGAGGTCGCGGCCGGCGCCAATACCGCCTTTCTCACCAGCCTGACCGCGGAAACGACGTACTCCTACCGGGCGTACAGCGCGACGGGCTGCGCCGCCGCCAACGGGATCGACTCGGTGACCTTCAAAACGCTCGCCTGGCGCAAGCCAAGCGAGGATTTCGACACCCTGAAGGCAGCTACAAATGAATCCCCAACCGGCCTATGGTCCGACGGGACTACCATGTGGGTAGCCGATTACTCAGACAATAAGCTGTACGCCTACAAAATGTCCGACAGAACCAGCGACAGTGCCAAGGACATCACCCCATCCGGCGGCAACGGTCACACTGTTGACAATATCGCCGACATAGCTTCCAACGGCACCACGATGTGGCTCTCGCAGTTGGTCAGCAGTGAGAGCAAGTTGTGGGCGTACACGAAATCGGGCAATTCCTGGTCCCGCGACACTGCCAATGACATATCCCTATACGCAGCCAACAACAAACGGCGTGGAATATGGACCGACGGAAAGACCATGTGGATAATGGACAGGCAAAATAAAGGCAAACTTTACGCCTACGACTACTCCGAACCCGGCCAGACGCCAACGTGGACGCGCAATACCGGCAAGGAGTTCGACTTGAACACGGACAATGACTTTGGCCGGGGCATCTGGTCCGACGGGACTACCATGTGGGTAGCCAATAGCACCAGCGACAAGGTGTACGCTTATACCCTCGCCACCAAAACGCGGGACACCAGCAAAGAGTTCGACCTGCCCACGGACAACGACAACCCTCGCAGCATCTGGTCCGACGGATCGACCATGTGGATAGCGGATTCCACCGACGACAAGCTGTTCGCCTACCGCTGGTACCCGCCCACCAAGCGCCTGACGGCCACCGGCGTCACCGCCACCGGCGCGACGCTGAACATCCACTGGCACACGGACGCCTGGTGGTATCAGGGAGACCAAAGCGGCGCAACCTGCACCGAGGTCGCGGCCGGCACTGCTACTGCCACCCTCAGCCTGTCCGCAAGCACGTCTTACATCTATAAGGCGTACTCGGCAAGCGGATGCGCCGCCGCCAACGAGATTGGCTCGGTGACTTTCACCACGCCGAGCAGCTGAACGCCGCCGGCAACCTACCGCGCCCGGCCCAAAACGAGGGGCGGCCTGAACGGCCGCCCCTGGCTGCTTTCGCGGTATCGCGCGGGTCAGTCGGCCTCGAATTCCCGCTCCTCCAGCCGGAACCAGCCCACGGCGCCGGCGTCCACCAGTTCCGCAACCTCCCGGTCGTTGCCGACGCTGGCGACGATGGGAAGGGCCGGCTGTCCGGTGCATCGGGTGAGGAACTGGGCGTTGCGGCGGGCGCGGTCGGTGTCGCGGCGGTCGGCAGTGAAGGAGGCTTCGGCGGCTACGTAGCGGGTGTTGCCGTCGGCGTCGATGCCTTCCAGCACCAGGTCGGCGGCGTAGAAGCTGCGCCGCTGCCCGGCTTCAACCTCGTCGGCCAGTCCGGATTGGCGGGCCATGCGGATCAGGTCGTTGCGGGCGACTATCTGCACGAAGTCCAGTTGTAGGTAGTCGAGGATGGTTTCGGCGTGGTCTCGGACCAGGCGGCGGGCGGCGTTGCCCTTGAGGATGCCGATGCTAACGTCGGTGCGCCGGTTGAACGCCTCTTGCCTGGCGTTGATTCCCTGCTGTTCCTCAATGAAGGCGTTGACGCGGGTGATGAAGGCATTGACGTACTCGGCGAACTGGGCGAACCGTTCCGGCAGTTCCAGCAACTCCCGGCTGAGCAGTTGGTTGCGAACGTCAGCGCGGAATTCGGGATCATCCTGCAACGCCTGGAGAAAGCGGGCGCGCTCGGCGGGGCTCATTGTCGTACTGGTGCTCATTGTCGCAGCCTCTGTGCATGAATTATACCAGCGAAAGCCGAGACCGAGTCGAGTCGAACAGTCCCGTCCGCGCCATTTGGCTACCGCTTCGTGGACGCCGCCAACGTCGCCATCCCGGAAGCGCTGCTCTATCACGTCCACAGCGTTGAAGAAGGCCACCACGTGGTGGACATCCTGGAGTGCAACAACTCGTTCATCCGCGCCGTAATCAACGACCGGCTACTGAAAGACGGCGCGAACCCGCTCCACGTGATGGCCGATGTATTCGAGCGCCTGCTGGAAAAGCCCGGCACCGGCAACTGGCACCCCCGGGTGAACCAATGGGCCTGAGGCCCGGCGACGACACCGGTTGAAACCGCCCGCCGGCGACACTATCCTGCTGCCAACGCCTCGCGCCGCGGTCAACCTGTACACCATTACCCAAACCACCCACGGCAACCCACCGGCAGTATCACTGCCACTTGGGGCGCCGGCAAGCGTGCCGCTTCTTACAACGTCAACCACCGTCCCGGCGGCGACTTGACCCGTGTCGAAATCAAACGTCTCCGCTGCCTCCCATACTTGGACGCTGGCAAACCCAAAAGATGACGTCATCGCCGTCCAGTCGGTCAGCGGCGGCCTGATGAGTTGGTGGCGGAACGCCAGGGCCTAGCTGAGCGTCAGCAGCACCGCGGGAACTGCTGCTGCCCTAACTGTCAGTGGACACAGTAGTGGATGGTACTACCAGGCAAACCGCGGCGCCCGGACAATGCTTGCCGAGGCCGGCCAGCGCGTTACCAAGAACCTTGCCGGCAGGACTGGTGGAACGACGTACATCTACACTGGCAACGCTCAGGTTCGTTCGATTCCGTTGCGGATCCCAGATTAGAGAAGGCGCGCGATTGCCAATATCACCCGCTCAACTCTACCATCGCCTCCGCGACGCGCTCCTGGTCCCCCTCGTCAACCGCCGGATCATTTGCGACGATGGTCAGTACCGCCATGGCTGCATCCCTCTCGCCCAACCTGCCCAGTGCCTCCGCGGCGGACACCCGGTCCCGGGCGACAGCCTCCGGGTCGTTTGCGATGGCCTTCAAGGTGACCACCGCCGCTTCCATTTCGCCCAATTTCCCCAATACAGCGGCAGCATACACTCGCCGGACAGGTTCAACCTCCCGGGCATTAGTGACTGCGATTACTGCTTCGATCACCTTCTTTCTTTCGACCATTTCTGACAAATCTTCAGCAGCATACTCACGGTCCCAAGCTTCAATCGCCGGCTCAGTGGCGATGCCGGTCAGCTCTTCAATTACCTTTTCCCTTTCGCCTAGTTCTGCCAACTCCCCAGCCGCAACCACACGATCTGAGGCACCAACTGCTGGGTCACTGACGATTGCGGTCAAGACTTCGACCGCCTCTTCCCTTTGGCCCAGTTCTGCCAAATTTCGAGCCGCATACCTACGGTCAGAGGCGTCAACTGCGGGGTCATTGACGATTGCGGTCAGCACTTCTATCGCTATCGCCCTTTCCCTTTCGCCAAGTTCTTCCAAGTCACGAGCGGCAAACAAACGGACGTGAGCATCAACGTCCGGGGCAGTGGCGATGCCGATTAGCACCGCCGTGGAGGTTGCTCTTTCACCCAATGCAGCCAAATGACCAGCAGCATACCCCCGGTCATGGGGGGTTGCCTTCGGGTCAACGGCAATCGCGGCCAGTGCCTGTTTCGCCCCTGCTTCGTCGTCCAGTTCTCGCAGATCCAGAGCAGTATGCACGCGGTCGCGACTTTCTACCGCCGGGTCCTTGGCGATGGCGTTTAGCGCCTCTATCGCTTTTTCCCTAACTCCCAGCTGTCCGAACTTCTTCGCCGCATACGTCCGTTTCCAAGCGTCTAATGTAGGGTTAGAAATGATTGCCGTCAGTACCTCTATCGCCTTCTCCCTTTCCCCCAGTTCTCCCAACTGCTCCGCCGCATCTGCACGTTCGCGAGCGTCGCCCGCCGGGTCGCCGATGATGGTAGTTAGTGCCTCAATCGCCTTTTCCCTCTCTCCCAGATCTCCCATCTTCTCCGCCGCCGAGACACGAGGCCAACCGCCGAACCAGGCTTCGCCCGCTTGGCCGTCGGTGATGGCCGTCAGTATTTCTATGGCTTTTTCCCTTTCCCCAAGTTCTCCCATCTTTTCCGCCGCACGCACGCGGCCCCAATCCTCTACCGCAGGTTCGCCGGCGATAGCCGTCATCACTTCTATCGCCTTTTCCCTTTCCCCAAGTTCGGCCAACGCTACCCCTGCGCCCACACGGTTGCCAACGTCAACTTCCGGGTCATCGGCGACGGCTGTCAGCGCGGTTATGACCGTTAGGCCCTCTCCTAGTTCTCCCAACTGCTCCGCCGCACGTACACGTACATAAGCACCCGCGGCCCGGTCGGTGCAGATGGCAATCAGAGCTTCAATGACCGTTTCCCTTTCTCCCAATACTCTCAACTGCTCCGCCGCCTCCCAGCGTTGCCAATCATCAACCGCTGGGTCGATGGCGATGGTGGTCAGCGCTGGAGTTACAAGATCAGGGATATGCCTGATCCCGCCCAAGGCGCGGATAGCGCGCCAATTGGAGCCATAAGGGCCTCTCCCCAATCTTTCCAACCTCCCTACGACTGCTTGTTGCAAGTCGGACGACATCGGAGCCTGGTCGGCCAGGGCATCAGCCACCAGTTGCAGGTGTGTAGGCAGCTCCGACCGACGTGGCTGGTGGAGAGTTTCGTCGCCGGCAGCGAGGATTTTTTCGGTGAGGTAGGTGCAGTATTCTCCCTCGTCTTCGCCGAAACCGGCCAGAAGGAACACAATCACTTCCCGCCAGAAATCGTTGGTGAGGCGGCCTTCTATCTCGTTCCAGAAGGCTTCCGGCTCATCCAGTTTATGGCTGAAGTAGATGTGCCGTGCCGTGAGATACTCCTGGATAGTGGCGTGCAGGAATTGGAACTTCACTCCCCTGCTGGCTCTCTGACTCGCCAGCAGACCGGTGCGGCGCTCAGCCAACTCCACAAAAGCCTCCGCTTCTCTACTGGCTTGGCGCTGCCCAATGTCTATATCTTTTTCCAAAAATCCGGTAACGAACTTCAACAATGGACTCTTGTCAACGGTTTCGCGCTCTTCACTGTGCACATGATGGGCGATCGCCGCCAGGATGTCCTTGTGGTATTTGTAAAACGCATCGGCGGCGTAGTGGGAACCAACGCTGCGGTCTTGGTCCTCAATCAGTTCCTCGACAACCTTCTGATAAAATCCACTCCGCTTCAGGGGCAATCCTCCCCGGTCGTCTTCGCGATATACCAGATTGAACATCGCCAGTTGCAGAGGGTTGGACGCCAATGCCCTGAGATTCGAATCGTCGTCAAGTGCGGCCCGCACTCCATTGGCCAGCTGAGCGTTTTCTCTGAAACGCCAGTCTATGAAGTCGGAGATGGCGTCATCGTCCATAGGCTGGACATCGTAGCGCTTGAATATCCCTTCATCCAGCGGCTCTTCATCGTACCCGGCTCGTCGGGAGGTTACGACGAAACGGTTGTTGTCGTGATAGCGACGTTCCAACTGCTCGACCCTGGAGACAACCCGGCGTCGCTCCTTTTTTGGCACTTCGTCCAGCGCGTCGAGGCAGACCAGGCAACGCCCGTCTCGCAAGGCGTCTTCAAAAAAGCCTTCGGCCATTTTGAGCTGCAATGCGCCCTCGGCAAAAGCCGCGGCGCTCTCGGCAATAAGTACTTCTTGACCACCGGCATAATCACGCAGGTTCAGGAACATGGGGAGCAGCGGCTCGGCGGTCTCCGACGCCGCGCAAACCGCCGCCAGGTAGCGAAGCATTGTGCTCTTGCCGGAACCGGGTTCGCCAATAATGACCAAGTTGCCGGCTCTTCGCAGCCGACCCTCAATACCTGCGGCGTCCAGTCCCTGGAAATCCAGGCATTCCGGTTCTTCCCGTTCGTTCCACCCGTTCGAGCCATCTCCAGAAGCGGCTTCCAAGCGGACAAAAACGTCCTCTACTTGCAAGCGGACTCTACGGTCAACGGAAACCACTTGGCGGTAATGCTCGGCGAACAGATCGCGGTAGGCGGCTTCGCGCAGGTTCCGGACCAGCGACAACAGAACCTGAACCATTTCGTCATGGTCGGGAGCGTTGCCCGCCCCCTCTGGACGACTGCGATCCCATTCCTTTACCGCCGCGTCCAGCTGCTTCTTGCATTCGTCCCAGCTCTGCTCCTCCAGCAGGTCGGCCAAGGCGTTGTCCAGAACGTCGGTGGCCGCCCGGTTGCGGGCGTCCGCCAGCTCCGAAAAGATGCTGCTGACCGCTCCATACTCTTGCGGGACGGCAGGCTCGGGATCCTCTTCGGCGGAGTTTCCTAATCCTCGAACCATTGCCGTCAGCATCGGAATGCCCACTGATGCGGCGATAACCAGCGGCAAGGCAAATCCGGGTTCCAAATCTGCGATTTGGGCAATGTCCTTGGCAAGGCTTCCCGGGTTGGCTGCATAGGCTTGCGACGCGAGCCTGTTGAACATTTTCGGTAGCACAGACATGGATGTTACACCTCAGTCAGTGGTTCGGGTCCGGTCCTACAAAAACGAATGCCCCTTGCAATTGCCCGCCACGTCGGGAGCTCTTGACCGCAGGTCTCCTTGAAGCTGGCGGCGTCCTGCTTCTTGTCGCGCCCGTTGTAGATTTTCGTAGCGTAGGGAACGAAGTTGTCGCTGCCCTTTTGCAGCAGGCCGCACTCGTGGAGCATTCCCTCCGGGGCCCGTGACCGTGAAGGCGCAGCGGCTGAAACCAAAGAGACACGCCCGGTCGCCTTCCTCGTAGCGCTCAATGATGTAGCAGTAGGAGTCCTCTACGTTCTGTTGCAGGCCGGCGCCGAAGGCCATGCCCACGCGCCGGCCCACCTCCCGCCCCAGGAAAGCTGAAGGTTCCCACGCCGGGATCGTAGCAGACGATTCGCGTCGGATGGTGCACGACGGCCCGGTACAGCTTGACCACGTCGGTATTGTAATCGCTGTACTCGGCGCAGGTGGAGCAGACGACGACGTTCTTCATGGGGCAGACTCCGGGAGCGGTCCGCGAGTTTCGGGTCTGCCCCCATATGTAGCCGCATGATTGATTGGAGTTTGGCGCCGGCCCGTTACGCGGATTGGTGGGAGTCCGACAGTGAGCGTCCGTTGGAGTACACATGGCGGCCGGCGCCGGATTCTGCGGTTTTGATGTGCTCGATCAAGCGTTTTTCGGCAGCGTCAATCTTCTTTTCGAGGCCGTCAACCTGCCGGTCCAAGCGCTGCGCGGCATCATCGTTGTGCTTGCTCAGGCGCGCCTCTGCCGCCTCAATCTTGACGTCTCGGTAGTCAATGCGCTGACTCAGTCGCTTTTCGGCGGTGCGAATCTTTTTGTCCAGAGACTCGCCCTGCTGCTCCAGCTTGGTTTCGTCGGCGCTGATGCGTTGCTCCAGACGTGTTGACAGGGCATTGACGCGCACCTCGAGTTTATTCTCGGCGGCTTCAATGCCCTGTTCAAGCCTGTCGTCGGCGGCTTTGGATTTGGCGTCCGCAGCCTTGAGGCTGTCGTGAAGCTTGTCGTCAACCGCTTTGATGCTCTGTTCGAGTTTGCTCTCAGCAGCTTTGACGCGCTCGCTCAGATTTTTCTCCACGGAGTCGATGTGCTGATAGATTTTTTCATCGGCGGTCTCGGCTTTATCGTTCAAAGCCTTGACGCTCTGCTCAAGTTTGATCTCAACCGCTTTGACGCCTTGTTCCAGCTTGGCTCCCACGGCATCGGCGCCTTCGCGTAAGCTTTTATTGGTAGTGTCGATATGCTGGTAGATTTTCTCATCGGCGGTCTTGGCTTTATCGTCCAGCGCCTTGACGCTCTGTTCAAGCTTGCTTTCCACGGCTTCGATGCGTTCACCAAGTTTGTCCTCAACGGATTTGATCCGCTGTTCCAGTTTGGCTTCGGCGGCTGCGATTGCTTCCCTGGTGGCTTTGTCGGCCTCCGCTATGTCGTTTTTCCATTCCTGCCGGTTGGAGCTTTTCTGGGCATGGACGTAAGACAGGATGGCAACCAAAGCGGTGACCAGCCCCAGCAGCACAGTCCAAAATTGTGGCGTATCGAACCCCATGACTGATTCCTCCTTTCCAAACGTTGGCGCGTTTGGGGTGCATTTGAAGGTGTTGCCGGATTCCGCATTCCGCAAGCGAGGCGCTGTTTATGCGGATAATCCGCAATCAGCGGTCATCATATAGACTATAGTCTATGTAGTGTGGCTTTTTTATGTTAAAAACACGAAATTGCGCTTCTGATTTTGGAATAATGCATCGGCTATCGTATTGTCGGTATTGATTGCAGACGTACTTTGAGGACCATCTGGTAGCAGGGCTGCGACGTAGTTGTCTATGATTATTATAAAAATATTGCCAAATATGTTACGGTTGCGTTCGGGATGCTTCACGCCGAGTTGCTCCTCACTGGTATCCCGCGTCGTCGAGCGCAAGGTTCGGCAAGAGCCGGCATTGGGATGAGGCCGCGACGCGTCCGGAGCGTAACCCGTTCGGCGAGGGTTGCGCAGCAGGCCTGGCGGATTGAAAGGCGCCCTGTAGCCGCTGGCAATTTTGCTGACGGCGGGCCATTGCGCACTGAACATACGTTGGCTGACATCGTCGCCATGATGAACCTGCGCGATTCCCGTCTGACGGGCTGCCTGCCGACCACCTACCTGGCAGTGAATGCTGAACTGTTACGCCGGCCAATTCCGGACGGACCCTCGTTGGTCGTCACCAACGTCGGACCCGGTCGGCAGGTCGTCCTATGCGCTTTTCCGCCGGGGCGGTCGAAGTCAGGGAAGGTCAGGCGGTTTCGGAAGCTCTTGCTCGCTGCTCTGCCGCCGTAACCCGGCCGGCAGGATCCGGCTATCTGGCGACGACGCCGGACGCCACCGACGACGGGTCGGCCGGCGTTGCCGGCGCCAGACGCTCGTAATCAATCCGTCAGAGGAGCGCGAAGCCGGTCAAGCCCAGCACGCCAAGCGCATCATCCGCTCCGACGAATTGCTTTGAACGTCCCAAAATAGCGGGGTCCAAATCGGGCCATTATCGGAATCCGTAATCAGCCATTTCAAAATCCACCACCTCTGCTACCCTTCGCCGTAGACGCGCGCTTCCGGGCCAGCCAGGTACGCGGCCAGGTTCACCGGCGCGCCGGACGGGGAGCTTGCGTAATGGTCCAAGGCCGACGGATGCACCCATTGCGTCCCGTCCCCGATTATGGGCCGGGGTTGCGATAAACGCTCCCGGAGCCGGGCAACCGTCCGCCCTAGCCATCCTGCCGGCTTGATTGCTTTAGGAGGGCATTCATCTTCATCCGGGGGCGCCAGCGTTTCATCCAACGCCAGGCCGACATACGACGCCCGTTCCTTCATCCAGTCGAGGGATGGCATCCCTAGAACTGGGTCAAGAGAACCGCCCACGTCGCTGTGCACCCCGGCAAACCACACCTGCTCAACGGTCTGGCCCGGCTTGGGTTCCGCTTTCCATAGCGACGGTCGGAACGGCCGGCGCCGCTCGTCAATGGACAGGGCGTGGTAGGCAAATGGCACGCGGCTGCTCAGCTTGACGTCGTGGAACTTGTAGCGCTGCGCCGTCAACGCGCTCAGGCCGCGCAGCGGGATGCCCAGCGCTCCCACCGTGTCCCAGACGCCGATGAACCGGACCGTCGCTTCGCGCGAGTGTTTGCGGCGAAACTTCTTCGCCTTCTTGGATTTGGGATCGGCGTCACGGCGGCGGTACAGAGCGTAGGCATCATCGATCTTGTCCGCCTTGGCTTTCTTCAGGATGCCGCAGTTGCGAATCAGGCCGGCCAGGCTACGCACCGTGTAGGCGCCCCGGCTGAACCCGAACAGGTAGATCTCGTCGCCGTCCTCGTAGTTGTGAACCAGGAAGCGGTAACAATCCCGGATGTTCTTGTCGATGCCCTTGCCGCTGATGCCGCCGACCAGACGGTTCAGCCAATTGTCCGTGCCCACGCCCCAGTCGTAGAACACCACCTGCGTCGTTCCGTCGGGCGCAGTGGGCAGCACGGCGCGGGCCATTTCAAGTACGTGGGTGGCATTGTCCTGGTTCGGGGTCTGCCAGGTTCCATCGGAACAGATTACGACGCGCTTCATGGTCGACGCTCTCAACTTTGGCCGTTTCCGGCTCCGCAGGTTCTGGATTTTGACGGGAGGGGCAGGCCCCAGAATACCATCACGTAAACAGGCAAGCCGCCGAGGAACGACATTGAAAAAGCGAGGTCAACGGCGCGCAAGGAACAAAGGGACCGACCTCGCCGGCGCCACCGGATTACTTCGGCGTTCCGAAGACCCGGTAGTGGCAATCCGGGCACAGCGCGCCGGCCAGGTTGACCCGCGCGCGGCAGTCCAGGCCGGCGCAGACGGGGAGCGAGTAGCATTGCGCACAGAAGGGATGTCCCGGCGACGCGGGACGTTGGCGACAGTGGATGCAGTGGGCGGCGACGGCGAAGCCTTGCCGCCGCTTGCCACCCTTGCGCCGCGACTTCCGTGCCTGATGGCGGTCAATTTTCTGAGCGCGCTTGGCCATGGTCTGCTGTCCCTCCTTCATAGCGGGGCAACTGCCGGAAACCCCGGGAGCCGCGGCGGCGGCGCTGCATACAGTCCATCTGGCGCCCAACTACGAGCATCAGCATCGGCGGTGTGGACTCGGCCAGGAGCTACACGGTTAGGGTGAAGGCCAAAAACGGCGGCGGCGAAAGCGCGAGGAAGTTCTTGTACCGAAAGCGGACGCGGCGAGCTAACATTGCAAGGTTCTCAGTTCGTACGGGATTGGGGAGATTGCGGTAGTTGGCGGGCATTGATATAGTGGCGATTGGTACCCGATCTGGGAAAGTGCGGCGGAATTCGCTTCACGCACCACTCGGTTACAACGCATCTATAGGTTCCAGGTTTTCTCAGACCCGCCGCTGCTGGCGAGGTATGTGTGAAAGGAGATATTCCGATGAGCGTTGAAAGCGAATTGACTGCGTTCCTTGAAGACCGCATCGGAAGCGCGGCAAGACAACGGGATAGCGACCTGGTCGCGTATTTCTACGGCTTCCGCGGGGATCAGTGGCCGACGTTGGAAGACGTTGCCGGTCGTTTTGGTTTCTCAAATCGTGAGAGGCCGCGTCAGATCAGAGATGCCTGCATGGATTCTGTTCAAATCGACCACATTCCAGCCCTGAGACAGGTCCAGGATTTCGTAGGCCAAAGAGAGTATTGGCTCCACAACGATTTGAAGCAGGCGTTGGAGGAGTCACAGCTGGCCGGCGATGAGTTCAGCCCTGCCGGTCTATTTGAATTGATCAAGGCCGTTGGCGGCGACAACGAAAACGATTATGGAATATTCACCTTGGCCTCCCGCAAACCCGGATTGCACCCCGTTACCCGGAATACGCTGCCTCAGAGCGAGCGGCTCTTTGTGATTCGACCTTCCGATGCGCGCAACGTCAATCCTCTTTACCGGAAAGCCCGCACGCTGCCGGGTCAATATGGCATCGCCAACCTGACGTATCTTGCCGATTCTTTCGACCAGGAAACCTTCGCAACGTACCAGCCCCTGCTGGTTGACCTCATCAGGCAATCGCAGTTCGCCTGGACGCACGAAACGGCCGATGAAATCTGGTACAACTTTGAAGATCGCGACAACGTTCTAATCAATTTCGGCGAAAAGGTGTTCTCGGTGATCGGTGAATGCGAGGTGAGCAGGCTCGCTGAAGTTTTTCACAACGCTTTGGACCGTCGCGCCCAGCCTCATCCATATCCTGCCGTGGAACTGGTCGAGCAGTATCTGCGCAGCTCAAGGTACTTTGACGTGGCTGAAGGCAAGGCTGGGTTCGTAGGTCAAATAGCTGATGACCTGAATGCCATAGAGCAAGACGTTGTGGATTTTTTGCGCGATCGCGGTACGGCCTCAAGTCCAGATCTACGGTTGCATCTATCCAAACTAGGACATGGGCGTGCTCTTGTAACCAAAGCCATAAGCGCTTCACCGTTCGTTCACGTTGACAGGAGCAAAGGGCGTCAGCATCATGAGTATAGCCTCGTCGGCACGCTCGGGGGTTCTCTAGATCGTTACCAGAAGTTTTCGCGCCAACTTGCCGGTTTGGAGCAAACGGATGAGCCGGCTGAAGCCAAGCAACGTCGCGAGCAGCCCATACTTCGACGCTGGCTTTTCGAGGACAAGACCACAGAGTGCTGCGCGATTTGCGGTGATGAGCACATGGTGTCTGCCCTTAGGGCAGCGCATAAGAAAAAGCGCAGCCAGTGCACCGAAGCGGAACGCCGAGACCCTTACGTCGTCATGCCCGTGTGCATTTTTGGGTGCGACTTTCTTTACGAGGAGCGGTACATCATTATCGAGGACGGCATGGTTCGAGCAGGCTCAACCGGGGACTTCGGGGAAGCCGACCTTCGCCATCTGCAAAAGGTGACAGGAAGGGCACTAAACGATGAGTGGTTGCGGGGACCATCTTCATATTTCAGCGCAGATTAATCTGCGAAGAGCAAAGGCCACATCTACAAATACCGTAGCGTCGAGCCGGCGGTCTCGCCGCGGGTGTAGCGGCCGACCATACCGTCGCCTTGTTTCCGGCGTCCCGGGCGCTCGATCTCGTGGGTGGGAGCGCCGTTCTGGGCCATGCGGCGGGCCATGCCGACACGGCCGCTGAAGGACTCCCAGTCCGCCAATCCGGCGGCCCGGGCGATTGCCTTCACCCGCCGGGCGATCTGGGCTCTGACAGCCCGAACACCTTCTCCTCGCCGCCGGCCCCCGCCGGCCGGATGGAGGAGAGGGCCAGAATAGCGGCAGGGGCGATGGCGACGGTGGCGCCCTTGGCCTCGGCGTCGGTCTTGGAGTGGATTACCGTGATGCGGCCGCTGCCGTCCTCCCAGCGCACAATGTCGCCCAGGTCAGGGTGGCTGCCTCGGAGCGGCGCAGTCCCGCGTCGGAAAGCACGGCCACCAGGGCCATGTCGAACCGCCCCCGCTCGGCCGATTCCATCCCGCGGCCGCGCCGCCGAGGTTGAACGGCGATGATCCGGATCACAGCGAGGGCGTCGGCGGTGAGGGCGCCGGACTGCCACTGGGGCCTAGAGAGCCCCCGTCCCCATCCTTATTGAATAGGCGCCCACCCCCGTGTCCCGGCAGGGCGACTCCAGTTTCGCCCATCGGTGGGCCTTGGCGATGGCGGAGGTGGCCAGTCGCCGGGTGGAGATGCTGGCCCCTGAGTTGGCGCGGGCGGCCAGATAGCGAGCCACGGTGAGGGGCTCTGCCGGAAGAGCGGAGAGGCCCACCCGGTCGCACTAGCCTGCGAAGCTGCCCCACTGGGTGTTGTAGGCCAGGCGGGTGTTGTTGGAAAGGACCGCCTCCGATGGCTGGATCACGTCTGGTCGGTGGCCTTGATCTCGTGGAGGGAAGCGGGCCTTTGGGGGACGGCGGGGGTGCCGGCGATGGTGGTCATGGGAGTTCAGATTGCGGTTCCAACTGGATGCGCAAGGACGGTTTCAGCAACGGCAAGCCGGCTTACAGTTGCGGCGACTGTGAACGACGCTACGTGCCGGAGGGAGCCTACCGGCGTCCGGGGCCGGCGGTCAAAGAGCAAGGCATTGCCATGTACACCGAGGGGAGCAGTTTGAGCGCCGTGGGGCGGGTGTTGGGCTACAGCGCGGCGGCGGTGCAGGGGTGGGTGGAAAAAGGGGGCGCCAGGCGCTGAAGTTGCTGCGGGAGCGCAGCGCGGAACGCACTGCGGGATTGGCGGGCCGACAACCGGCGGTGGCGGTGTCCTGCGATGAGATGTGGACTTACCGGGGAGTCAGACGGGGAGAGAAGCGGGAGAACTGCTGGATTTGGACGGCGGTGGTGCGGGAGATCGACGGCCGTCGTTGGGAGGACTTTGAGGTGGGCGACCGCAGTGAAGCGCCTTTCCTGCGGCTGTACGAAAGACTGCCCGAGGCCGGGCTGTACCGCAGCGACGCTTACCCGGTGTACGCGGGACGGTTTCCTCCCCACCGGCATGTGGTGGGCAAAGGGAGCGCGATGAACTGGAACGAGGGGCTGCATTCGGTGTGGCGGGGGAAGTTGAACCGGCTGATGCGTCGGACCAAGGGCTACACCAAGAGCGTGGCGATGCTGGTGTACTCGCTGGCGCTGGTCTGCTGGCGACAGTGGAAAAATTCAATATCCGCGTAGGTTGAGAATACCAAGACTTCGGCAGCTGGAGAGCCGATCAAAGCGAGCGTTCCGGCATGTTCACGATGAAGGCCGCCATCACCACTCCCCTCACCGTCCAGAACATCTGCGCAACGTGGGCGACGCTTAAAATCTCACACCACACCGCAAAGTGGTGGTACCAGGGCGACCAAAGCGGCGCGGCCTGCACCGAGGTCGCGGCCGGCACCAGTACAGCCACCCTCACCCTGACGACAGGCACGACGTACACCTACCGGGCGTACAGCGCGACCGGCTGCGCCGCCGCCAACGAGATTGACGCGGTGACCTTCACCACGCCCTGAGCGCCGCCGACAACCCACTGCGCTCGGCCCAAAACGAGGGGCGGCCGTCCAGGCCGCCCCTCGTGTCCCTTCGCGGTTTCGCGCGGGTCAGTCGGCCTCGAATTCCCGCTCCTCCAGTTGGAACCAGCCCACCGCGCCGGCGTCCACCAGTTCCGCAACCTCCCGGTCGTTGCCGACGCTGGCGATTATGGGGAGGGCCGGCTGCCCGGTGCATCGGGTGAGGAACTGGGCGTTGCGGCGGGCGCGGTCGGTGTCGCGGCGGTCCGCGGTGAAAGAGGCTTCGGCGGCTACGTAGCGGGTGTTGCCGTCGGCGTCGGTCCCCTCCAGCACCAGGTCGGCGGCGTAGAAGCTGCGCCGCTGGCCGGAATCAACCTCGTCGGCCAGGCCGGATTGGCGGGCCATGCGGATCAGGTCGTTGCGGGCCACAATCTGCACGAAGTCCAGCCGGAGCTGGTCCAGGATGGTTTCGGCGTGGTCTCGGACCAGGCGGCGGGCGGCGTTGCCCTTGAGGATGCCGATGCTCACGTCGGTGCGCCGGTTGAACGCCTCCTGGCGGGCGTTGAAACCCTGTTGGTTTGCATTGAACGCCTGCTGCTCCTCCATGAAGGTCTCGACCCGGGCGTTGAACGCCTTTTGCTCGTCGATGAAGGCATTGACGTACTCGGCGAACTGGGCGAACCGCTCCGGCAGTTCCAGCAGCTCCCGGCTGAGCAGTTGGTTGCGAACCTCGGCGCGGAATTCGGGATCATCCTGCAACGCCTGGAGAAAGCGGGCGCGCTCGGCGGGGCTCATTGTCGTACTGGTGCTCATTGTCGCAGCCTCTGTGCATGAATTATACCAGCGAAAGCCGAGACCGACGCGGGGTGGCACTGGGTGCCGACGCGCTGCCCTAGGTCAACGACCGCCTTCTGAAGGACGGCGCAAACCCGCTCCACGTGATAGCCGACGTCTTCGAGCGCCTACTGGAAAATCCCGGCGCCGGCAGCTGGCATCCCAGAGTGAACCAATGGGCCTGAGCTGAACGCGGGACGGCCCCGCGGAGCCGGCGACCCATAGATTAACGGTGCCCGGGTGCCTCAGACCGGGGCGCAGGCACCCCGGTCTGAGGCACAGGCCGAAGTGCAACCGCCAATTGGAAGCGCAACTACGGCGGCCCCGTGGCCAAGCGTGTTGGAATTTAACCGTCATCCAAGTTGTCCCGTAGCATCGCGACCACGTCGGGGCAGTTTCACGTCGATACCCGGGATGAACAGGATGCGATGCGAAACGAATATCGGACCGCATCGCATCCTGTCCATCTCGTTGATTGATGTAAAGACCAAATGCGGCCGGCTGGGCACTGTCAGTCACGCGGCCAGGCCCACCTGGTTCAATTGGGTCGGCACGACGGCCGGCTGGGTGCCCTCTCCGTGATGATGCACCCCGAAGCGGAAAAAGAGGTCCTGGAAGTGCTCGCGAGCTTGCGACGTGGCATCCCGGTGTCTTTCAACCTGTACTTCCACGGAGTCAATTCGCTCAACCAGGCGTTTTTCCACGTCGTCTATTTTCGTGTCACGGCTGTCGATGCGCTGGTCCAGGCGTTGTACGTCGCCGTCTCGCTTGGTGTCCCGGGTGTCAAACCGCTGCTCCAGCTGCTTTTCCGCAGCTACCATCTTTTCGTCAATCGCGCCAAAGTGCTGTTCCATACGCGTCTCTACGTTGGTGATGCGCCCTTCGAGTTTGGTTTCGACCGGGGCGATGCGCGTATCGATGGTGGTCTCAATGTTGGCGAGTGTGGACTCGGCGCTGGTAAGACGCCCATTGATATTGGCTTCCACTGGGGCCATGCGTCCGTCGATGGTGGCCTCAATATTGTTCAGCACCGACTCGACCCCGGTAAGACGCCCATTGATATTGGCTTCCACTGGGGCCATGCGTCCGTCGATGGTGGCCTCAATGTTGTTCAGCGTGGACTCGACCCCGGTAAGGCGTCCTTCGAGCCTGGTTTCGACCGGGGCGATGCGCGTGTCGATGGTGGCCTCAATGTTGTTCAGCGTGGACTCGACCCCGGTAAGGCGTCCTTCAAGCCTGGTTTCGACCGGGGCGATGCGCGTGTCGATGGTGGCCTCAATGTTGTTCAGCGTGGACTCGACCCCGGTGAGGCGCCCTTCAAGTCTGGTTTCGACCGGGGCGATGCGCGTGTCGATGGTGGCCTCAATGTTGTTCAGCGTGGACTCGACCCCGGTAAGGCGCCCGTTGAGGTTGGCTTCTATCGGGGCAATGCGTCCGTCAATCGTGGCCTCCACGTTGGCAATGGCAGATTCGACGCTGGTGAGCCGGCCGTTGATGTTGGCTTCTACCGGGGCAATGCGTCCGTCAATCGTAGCCTCCACGTTGGCAATGGCAGATTCAAGAGCGGTGATGCGCCCGCCAATGGTAGCTTCAACGGGCGCAATACGCCCGTCAATCGTGGCTTCTACGTTGGCCACCGTGGCTTCGACGGTAGCGAGGCGGCCGGAAAGGGTAGCTTCGACCGGGGCGATGCGCCCGTCGATGGTAGGTTCAATGTTGGCCAGCGTGGTTTCAATGGCGCTGAGGCGGCCGGCTAGAGTGGATTCGACCGCGGCGATGTCCGATTTCATGGTCTCTTTGAGGTTTTCGATGGCTGCCGTGAGTTCGTTCTGCCACTCTTGCTTTCTGTGCCGCCCCTGATTCTGGAAGTAGGCAACGATGGCAACCAATGCCGCTCCGATCGCCGCCAGGGCGCCCCAAAACTGGATGCTTGCCGGTTCCATGACTGTTGCTCCTTTACGCACTCTGGCGCAGTTGGGATGGATTTGAAGAGGCCGCAGAAATGCCGGATTTCGCGGATGAATCCGCTTTTCATCCAATAAATCCGCAACTCGATCCGATGATATAGACTATAGTCTATGTCGGTCAATCACATTATGTTGCATAATCGTAAAATCGCCCTTCGATTGTAGAATAATCGTGGCCTGGACTTATTGCCAGAAACCATGTAAATCATTATGTAACTCAGCGAGCTGCGTTTTTCATTGGAAATAATATTATAATTCATATATGTAGATTACTAAAATCAAACCAACAATAATATGCCGGCTGCGAATCGCCCCTCTTCCCCGCAGAACACTCGGGTGGGACCGCCTTGTTGACCACGGGAAACCCCGGCAGTGGGGCGGATCTTTGACGGGGAGACGTGTAGCGGGGGCCGGACGTTGTCGAGAAACCGACCGGCGATACCAGCGAGGAAGTGAATGAACAAGACGGGCGGCAGGTTCTACTGCTCTTCACTGTAGATGCGGGATCCTGGGCTGGCTAGGTACGCGGCCAGGTTCACTGGAACTCCGGCCGGGACGCCCGCGTAATGCTCCAGGGCCGATGGATGCACCCATTGCGTTTCGTCGCCGACAATGTGCCGGGGTTGCGATAAACGCTCCCGCATCCGGGCAACAAACCCTCCCAACCAGCCGGCAGACCCGCTCGTAGCAGGAGGGTCGTCGGTTAGCGACGCAAACGTTTCATCCAGCGCCAGGCCGGCCGACGACGCCCGCTCCTTCATCCAGCGCCAGGCCGGCCGACGACGCCCGCTCCTTCATCCAGTCGAAGGATGGCATCCCTAGGGCCGGGTCAAGAGAACCGCCCACGTCGCTGTGTACCCCGGCAAACCACACCTGCTCAACGATCTGTCCCTCCTTGGGCTTCGCCTGCCACAACGACGGACGGAAGGGACCGCGCCGCTCGTCAATGGCCAGGGCGTGGGAAGCGTGCTGCACGTAGCGGCTCAACTCGACGTCGTGGAATTCGTAACGATGCGCCGTCAGCTTGCTCAAACCCCGCAACGGGATGCCCAGCGCGCCCACCGTGTCCCAGACGCCGATGAACCGGACCATCGCCTCTCGGGAGTTTCTGGAGCGAAAGGTTTTCGCCACCTCGGAATTGGGCCCGGCGTCGTGGCGACGATACATAGCGTAGGCTTCCGGCAGCCGGCCCGCTTCCGCTTTCGTCAGGATACCGCAGTTGCGAATCAGTCCGGCCAGGCTGCGCACCGTGTAAGCCCCACGACTGAACCCAAACAGGTAAATCTCGTCGCCGTCCTCATAATTGTGCGCCAGGAAGCGGTAACAGTCGCGGATATTCTTGTCGATGCCCTTGCCGCTGACGCCGCCGACCAGACGGTTGATCCAACTTTCGGTGCCGACGCCCCAGTCGTAGAACACCACCTGCGCGGTTCCATCGGGCGCGGTGGGCAGCACGGCCCGGGCCATTTCAAGTACGTGAGTGATATTGTCTTGGTTCGGGGTTTGCCAGGTTCCGTCGGAACAGATCACGATCCGCTTCATGACTCGCGCTCCCAATTTTGGCCGTTTCCAGCTTGGCAGGTTCTTATTTTGACAGGATGGGCAGGCCACAGAATACCACCGCATAAACAGTCAGGACGCCGAGGAACGACATTGAAAAAGCGAGGTCAACGGCGCGCAAGGCACAAAGAGACCGACCTCGCCGGCCCCACCGGATTACTTCGGCGTTCCGAAGACTCGGTAGCGGCAATCCGGGCACAGATCACCGGCCAGGTTGACCCGGGCGCGGCAGTCCAGGCCGGCGCAGACGGGGAGCGAGTAGCATTGCGCGCAGAAGGGATGTCCCGGCGACGCGGGACGTTGGCGACAGTGGATGCAGTGGGCGGCGACGGCGGAGCCTTTCCGCCGCTTGCCACCCTTGCGCCGCGACTTCCGCGCCTGATGACGGTCAATTTTCTGAGCTCGCTTTGCCATGTTTTTCCGTCCCTCCTTCGTAGTGGGGCAGCTGCCGGAAGCCCCGTGAGCCGCGGCGGCGACACTGCATACAATCCACCTCGCGCCAGTCGGTGGAAACGGCGAATTTCCGGCCCGCCGTTTCCCGTCCGCACGCGGCGCTGCCGGCCAGCGGCTGAGCGATTTTGTGAGTCCTCATAAATCCTCCTTCAATATAGGGGTTTTCGGCCCTCGCGCGCCGCTGCGGGCAGTCGCGCCGGAGGGAGATGTACCGGATTGCCAGCCCAATGCAAGCGTGGCAAGACTCGTCGGCCGCTTCGTACTTGGCTTGGGGGCTACCCGACGGAACCCCTTCCGGTATGCACTTTGGCGGCCTATCCTTCCGCCGGGTTGCCGACCACGCGGTCGGCCCGCGCGCAGCTCCGCGACTGGCCGGCTGCAAGCTCCTTTTCAGAGTAGGCGCGAGTTGCCGGCGGCAGGGTAACGCGATGCGCCTCCTTGTCAGGGAAACGCCGACCTTTGGCTACGGGCTTTCCTCCCCGGAACCGGGCTGTTGAGCGCGGTAGGCGTCAATCAGGGAGTGGAGCGGCTGGGGCCGCTGGAACTCCCGGGTCTGGCGCAGCCACTCCCGCCATTCGGGGTCACCGTCCCGCAGGGCCTCTGAGGCAGCGTAATAGCTTTCCGGCGGCGCGCCCGGCATCGCCGCGCTTGCCAACCAGCCGTCGGGCGTCCAGACGTAGAGCCATTCGGGGCCCGGACTCCAGTAGTTGGCGAAGAACCGGTCGGTCCCGCCGCGGAACGCATAAGGGCGGCAACGCTCCCAGGGTTGATTGTAGTGCCGGAAGTAGGTAATCGAATTTTCCGGCGTGGGCGCCAGTCGCGCTATGGCTCCCGAACCGATGAGCCGGTCAATGGATTCCTCGTCGGAATAGCGCTCCAACAGCATTGCGCCCGCGTCGTCGGGGTAGCAGCCGTGTCCCAGAAAGATGGCCTGGCCGTTTCCTTGACGGTCGACTTTGCCGATGATGGCTCGTGAAGCCACTCGTAACCTCCTGAAAATGGTGAAACTCGTGGTGAGAGATTGGGTTTCCGCGCCGGTGATACTGGCGACCGCCCGGGTGAGGGCAGCCGACGGACGCCTAACGGCGTCTCCGCTAGCTGGGTACGGAACGCGGATGGGTGGCGCAATACTCCGTGTAGGTGTCCCGGTCCATCAGCAGGACAGCTCGGGGTTGCAGCTCGGCGGCGCGGCCGGAGTCGCACAATGCCATCAGCGCGATGCCGTCGTCGCACCAGTAGTAGGCCAGCTCCTGGCCATCCTGCAGCACGACGGTGGTACTGGCGAAGCCGGCGCACTGCCTTGACGGGTTCGCCCAGAGCGCGCAGGGCGTCCAGGGCGGCCCTGGCGACGATGCGCTCCTGTTGAAAGATGAGCGCAACGCCGCCGGCGGGGCCGGTCAGCGCGCCGCTTTGACCGGCGTCCAGATGAGCCTGGGTAACGGGGACATAGTAGAGGTTTCGCATTCGGTTCGCTCCTTTCACTCTTCGTGGTATGGGCCTGATCACAATCAGGCCGTTCAAATCAGTTGCTGGCAATCGCCAACGGATACCGGGGCTCTCCGTTCCGCTAACTCAACAACGGCGGTGGAGCGCGGCCGTGGGTTGGCGCGCGGGCTTGCTCATCCGAGGAAATTCGCCCGTCGCCCTGATCTCGGCGATGTGATGGCGAGCAATCCGTGACAGCCGGGCGTCGGCAACCTCCGGTCCGCCAAACGGTCTGCGTCCCCTGGCACCGGTGCGGACGCGACCAGTTCATCGTGACCGACGCCGCCGGCCAGCGGCCTACAACGGCTCCGGGATGTCGGCCTCCGGCCTGAGCCTGGAGGCAGACATCCACCGGCTGCTCGACACGGAGTGCGCCAACTGTGAACGCGCCAAGTCGCTGGACGCGCTGTTCATCATTGAGCGGTATTGGCGAGCTCGGTTAGTCAGCGCGTTTGAACCGGGCGCCGCGGGTCAGTGTTGACTGGATGCCGGAACCGTCCAACGCCCGGCCCAGCTGAGGAGCTACTGCCGCGGTCCGTCGGACCACCACAGCCGACCCAATAAGTCGGCCCCGCAAAGCCATCGCCGATACGGGCACTATTATTCGGCCCGCCCATTGTCAAGCGGCTTGTTGGCGCGGGACAATCGCAGGCTTTCTATTGGTGGCAGCCCTGATGGAACCTGGAAGCGGCAACCGTCTTGTAAATCAAAGCGACTTACCCCGCAGCGTCGTCGCCGATCCATGGACGGGGATCGGCGAGGTCGCACCGCGTCCAACGCCCTGGCACGCGAGTGGTGAGACGCCGCGGCTATTCCGGTTCTCGGCCGGCAGCCTCCTTCTTGCGCCGGTCCCAGGAGGCAGCCGCTCCACGATATGGGGAAAGATGCAGGCAGGGTTGTTGGCGTGGGACAGCGCTTCAGGGAAGTTGCTGACCCACCCGTCGCACTTCTGCCAAAGGATTGCGCTGCGCTCCGCCTGGCCGCGCCAGTACGCCGGAAATGGACTGAGCCAAGCGTATGTAATATATTCACCTTACATTGAGCGAAAGACGGGGAGCGTATCGTGTGTTACCACATCATCAGGCGGTATTCGTCAATGTGGACGATGCCGGCGTTGAAGCGCTGCTTCAAAACGCGCAAGACCGCGGAGACGGTGCGGCGGCGCGGCGCCACCGGCGACCGCAGCGATTACTATCTGGATCCCAGCCTGAACCTGGGGGTCGTGGCGTGCTATGACGATTCGTGCGAATGCGCGGGGTGGCCGCAGGGGCACGCCGCCGGGGAGTTGCCGACGCGGACGCCCGGGCTCAAGATCGTCTGCGCGGAATGCGGCAAGCCTCGTCGGGAGGTGATTGAAATGGTGGACCCTGATGACGAAAGCCCCGTCCTGCTCTGTCGTCGGTGCGCGGAGCGGGCGGCGCTGGCCCACCTCCTCAAAAAGACGCGCCCCACCGTGCGGCGTGTCCACGCCGACGATCCGGACGTGTCCCAACTTGCCGACGTTCAGTAGCCGTATAAATCCGAAGTCATCGGAGGGATGCAGCCGCGCCGGTGGGATGGAGCACGCGAGGCCAAGGGACCGCGAGGTACCGCTACCGGAAGAAATGGTCGATGCGGGATGCGCCGTCGGTAACGAGGCGGCTGTTGACCGTCCGAGGCGGCGGCGGTAGGCGAGAACGGCCGGGCAGAGGGTGGAGGCAGACACTCGTGGCCCGACCCGGCGCAAATCGGGCACTGTCGATTTGTCCTGTAATGTGGGTAGGGTCTGATCGGCGGAATGCTGCCCATTGCTGTGCACCAGTTCCGCCGCCTCGAGGAGGCCGAGCAGCGGTTCCGGCACAATTCCGTCGTCGCGCGTCAGGATGGCATCCATCAAATCCAAGTGGGGCCGTTCCTGCCGGATGACGCGCGGAACCGCTTGGGGGCCGCCGGTGGCGATGAGGAAGCGGCCCGGGTTCCCACCGGGTGTCGCGCCGGCAACGCAAGGCCTGGGAATCGGAGCTGCCGCCGGTTGGTTCGCCCCTATGGTGACGTATCCCCACCGTTGACCTGTGTCCGCAGCAGGCGCCCCAATCGTTGGACGATGGCGACGTTGCTCGACATATCCTCTCCGGTGGTTATCCAGATCTCCGTCTCTCCATCGTGCCCGACCCTTTCCGCCGGGACGGCTCCGGCCAGGCGGCATCCCCGGTGAACCAGTGCCCGGACCTGTGCTTCGGTAATCGTACCTTCCATGACGGACTTCCTGGCGTCCTCCAAGGCGGTTTTCCAGCCGGTCAGGCTGCGTCGGACGTGGCCCCTTCGTCCCTTGAAGATTGCGGCAGCGTGCCGGATTTGGGCGTCGAGTTCCGCGACGACATCCTCGCGGTTGATTTGGGGTTCGCTGGCATTCATCGTGTTGCGTGAGCTCCTTTTGCGATTTCTTCCTGCGATTGAGGGGTCGGTTGTGAAGGCGCACCGAACCGTTTCACTTCCGGCTTTGCCGGGACGAGCGGGTTGGAGCGCGGATAGGTTCGGGCCTGGCGCCAGGGGCGGGATAGCGCGCATTGGCTGCGTTGGACAGAACACCCGGTTGAGGCGGCAGACTGGGTCAATCAGCGGCGGGCTGGCGGTGATTGACCGGTTTACAGTGACGGACACGGGCGGAGCAGACAGGTTCGGCTACTCATTGGGTTGCATCGGAACTTGCAGAACCGCGGTGGCGCTCTCCGGGTTGAACCAGACGCCACGAACCGCCAATCCGCCGCCGAACTAACACTGAGCGTTCTCTCGCCCGGCGACAGTGGCGACGGCGGCGCTGCTGATCAGATTGCCACCAGGGTTGGACGTGAGCTGCGCCAACGAGATCAGGCAGTCGGGCTCGCTGACCGTTGATGCTTCCGACGGCAATGGCGACGCGGCCAGCGCCGCCGTTAGGGAGAACCTCACCGACATGGACGAGTCTACCCCGGTCGCGGCCTGATTCACCCAGATAAGGGGAAATCCGCAAGCTGGCAAAGTCCATCTCGTTTGCCGCCCATCGCTCCCTGAAGACGGCGACTCCAGCTGGTGCGGACGCCCTCCGGCGCGGGGCGTCCCGGAAGTGTTATAATAGAAACGGAACGAGGATCGGCGGCCGATGCAGGGCCCTCCGCCGGGTCTCATGGACATAGTCTACACCCACTTTTTTAGGGTCAGTTGTCAGCCACGCCGGTTCCAAGTTCCAAGATCAGAGTGCTTATGATCGACCTTCGCTGTTCTGCGGAACGGCACCCGCTCTACAGGCAGCGGGTCAGCCTCCTTCACTGGAGGCAGCGCCTACCAGGGAGATTGCGCGCAACTCTTCCGCCCGGTGACGGGCAGCAGAGATACCGGCCGCGTCGGGAGGCACGAAGCAAACAACGTTCGCCACGCTACAAAGACCGATGGCGTGATGAGTTCCCGCTCATAGGCGGCGTCGGATACCATACCCCGGGCGCACCGTGGCGGCGCAATCGGGGCCTCCGCTGTGAGCTTAGCTGACGCGACCGGAACCTCCGCGGGGTGTTAGTCACCCCGGTGAGGTTGAAGGCGCTGGGTTGGAAGAATGGTGACCGCAACGGGATGGCGGTGCACAACGCCGGCGGGTCCTCGGCTACCGGAAACTCCAATGGCGGCATCAGCCGGGGACGTCATCATACCCAACACCTCAATTTCCATATGCGATCGCCCGGCACGTGCGGACTTTTAGTTGGCCCGAAATAGCCCGGCAGTGTATGCCGTCAGCATTCTAAGAAGGCCTATTCAGGGGAACCGGAGCAGTGACCATGCCAGCCCGTCGGAGTGCCGAGGAGGCGGAATGCCTGGGCGACCGGATCTACAAGCGGGACATCCGGTCGAAGGTCGCGGCCGACCACTAGGGAGAGGTGGTCGCCATCGGCGTGGACACCGGTAGGTGGGCCGTTGGCGACAACGTGATTGCCGCCACGGACCACCTGCGGACCCAGCGTCCGGATGCCGTTGATTTCTGGCTGCTCCGAGTGGGACACTGGGCGCTGCATCACTTCAGGGGCCGTCCTCCACGGAGAACCCGGTGACCGAGGGCATGGTGAACGCAGCCTATGAACCGGTGACACGCCTTTCGGTTCAGGGCCCATCGGACCAGACCGGCGAAATCGAGGCGGTCATCGACGCCGGCTTCACCGTATCCCTGACGGTGACTCCGGCGTTGGCGGCGGAGTTGGAACTAGACTTTCGAAGCACCGGGCGGGCGACGCTCGCCGACCGCAGCGAGGTGACATTTCCTTGCTACGGTGTCGTCGTGCTCTGGGACGGCCAGCCGCTATACGTAGAGGCTGACGCCGCCGACACCACTCCGCTGGTGAGTATGCGACCGACGGACAGGCACGGTATGTACGTGGAAGCCGAGGTCGGCGGTGGGGTCGTATTTCGGGCCAGGGAGTAGCCGCAACCAGCTCCCGAATTCGTCAAGTCGTTGCATCCCGCCGTAGCCGGTGACGTCTATCGCACGATACCGAGACACAGCGAGCGAATGCCCACGGCTGGCGCATCCTCAGCGTTCACCCCCTACGGTCTGGGCCGGCGCAGGTCATACAAAGACCGGGGCCTGTCATAGCTTCCCGGCACTCCAAGTAACCTCACCACGACGGCCAACCGCATTCTATAGGCCCAGAACGGACCTCAACGCGAAGGTTCTCGATTTCGTCCGGTTCAGTGGCTCATCTGAACAATTCGTCGGCGCGAGCTTTCCACAAGGCGATATCGTCGAGTCGCTTCGAGTAAGAACTTGTCTCTCTACGATACCCGGAATCGATCTCGCCACGGTACGAGAGCCAGTTAAAGCTCCCCCAGGCACAGAACTGTTCGTCGCAGATAATGAACTTTTCGTGAGTTTCGGCAATTTTGGTTGTCAAATGGTCTCTCCGGTCCCTTGGAATCAGGTCCCGAAGCTTGTAGAGGACAGCGTTGCCTTTTTCTCTGTTGCGGGACGCCTCAGCCCCGCGCTTACGAACACCCAGCCCCCAAGCAATTCGCACATGAACGCCTCTGCCGATAGCGTCTGCCAGCATCCGGCAGACCTCGTCATCAAAGGCATACGAACCTATCCAAGCCGAAACCAGCGTGAGCTCCGCGGAGGCGCTGCCAATCGCGGTCAGCAACAGCTGTCGGTGCTCTTCAGTCTTGATCAGCCGGATTTGTCCTTCCGTGATTGAGGTCAGTTTGTTTTCCCTTTCCTCCAGCAGTTGTTCGAGTTGGAATTTTTCCGACTCCAGGGCCTTGATTCGAGCTTCGAGGTCAGAGCGTTCCTTTTCGTCTTGGGTAGTACCATGAGTTGCCCGCGCCTCCGCGACGGCTCTCCCGGCGTCTGTAACTTCCCGGTCGAGGTCATCGATCTCTTGAAGAAGGCCGGATTCTTCCTGAGAAAAGGCCTGGGGCCGGATCCAATCAGTGAGCTGGTCTGCCTTCAGGTCACCCGGGACCAAATCTACCCCGCGGTCTGCCAATCTCTGCAAATAGGCAGATTCCTCCTCAAGATATTGCTGAGCCTGAAAAGCGGCAAACAACGACTTGGTGCTGTTGACCGCATCCAACTTGACCAGAATGACGTCATTCCGGTACTTGAGCCTCGCGTCTTTGATATCCGATACATCCAGAATCTCCACCCGGTCCCGCTCCCGTCCGTAAAACCTCTCATAGTCCCTCACTTCCTGGAGCCGGACGCTACCAAGGCGTGGCCTTCGGGGGCTTGTGGGTGGAATGAACAAGCCGTCTTTCCTCACCTCATCCCGGTCCAGCAGCCGCTGGACATCCGTATCAAGGATTCGCCTGGTCAGGGCGTCGTACGGCACCCTGATATGTTTGTTCCTGGGACGCCTGGTCCTGCCCCGGTCTCTGAGGACCTGCTTTCCCAAATCAGTAATATCGATGCCGGCTCCGGGAGACTGTGTGACCAGGTTCTCGGCGAGAAGTTCCGCAGCCGCGCTTGCGACGTAGCTCTGGGACATGCCCAGCATTCTGCCGATTTCCGCCGGTTGCGCTACCTCCAGGTTCGACAGCTGGAGCACAAATCTGGCCGGAGTGGACAATTCGTCCTCCGCGATCTCAGTCACTTTCAGACGCAACTCGTAGACGGGCAAGCAAACCCGAAAAGGCACGTCGACCCTATGGTCCGGAAACCGGCGTTTTGCGCGGGCGGCGACGTCATTCAGTTCGTCGTGGGTAGTATTCATAGGGAAGCCACCAAGCTCGGCTGGATGATCCGGCACTCTTCAGGGTGCGACCGGATGTGGTTGAGCACGGATGCGAACGGATTCAGTTCGGCGCCGATGGTGGCCGATTCCATCATATAGCCGTCTCCGACAATCACGAGCAAGTCGCGGGCCCGCGACAGCGCCACGTTGATTCGGCGCCGGTCCTTCAGGAAACCGATGCGTTGCTCGCGGTTCGACCGTACCGTCGAATAAATCACGACGTCGCATTCACGACCCTGAAACGAATCCACCGTGGCGATTTCTATCTGAATGTTGCGCCAACGCTCCCGGTCTTCGATTTCGACCCGGGTGGTCAGTAGTTCCACCTGAGCCGAATACCCGCTTATTACGGCAACCGATGGTCTTCTCCGCCGCTCCCTGGATTTCTCTTCAAGCTTCGCCAGCAAGTCAAGGATGACATCCGTCTCGGCCGAGTTCGCGAATGATTCACCGACCCGGTTTTCTGCCCGGTTAGGCGTCATGGAGGTGGATATCCATGTAACCGGAGCCGGCATCCAATCGAAGAGGAACTGCCGGGAACGGGTCCGGTCGCCGTTGCCAAGCCGACCGTCATAAAATACGGAACTGATGAGGTTCCCGATGGTTGGGTACATCCGGTTCTGGGTGCTCAAAGTAGCGAGAAAATCCCCGTCCGATTCCTCCGCTTGTTCGATCAGAGTCTGGAACAGGCTGGTATCCAGACTGTGGGCGTCGGGTGAAGCGTTGGATTCGTCGCCTATCATTCCCTCAACCATGGGAGGCAATTGACGCTCATCACCCACCAAAATGGCTCGCTCGGACTGGACGATGGGGATCAACACCTCCGGCACGGTGGCCCTTCCGGCCTCGTCAATGATCGCCCAGTCGAAGCCGGATGCTTCCAGCCTTACGCCTCTGGCCCGTTTGCCGCTGAATAAACAGGTCGCCGCAACTACTCGAGATGACTTGCCAATCAGCTCCTGGAAGTCCTGCGTGAGGCCAACGACCCTGGTCCAGTCAGTAATCGTCCTTCTCAATTCCTGGATCCGTTGGAGCTCCCGATTTGACGGGTCATCCGTATCTGGGCCTTGCTGGCTGGGTGATGCGGACGCCGTTATGATTTTGGCCAGCAGCTCCTGTTCGTTCATTCCCCGCGTTTCTATCGGCGCCGGCAGCAATTCATTCAGCGCATCCAACTGTTCCCTCAATTCATTGCGAGTACTCTCCACCATCTCAGAAGTTGCCGCTATGGCCAGATCAGTTGCTTCAGAGCCGAGGGAGGAATACTCCTGTTCGTACTCCTGGAGTTGCTCCGCTATTTCCTTCGCCTCAGTAATCCATTCCTCAATCGTTCCGGCGGCTTCCATCTCGGGCACGTTCTCTGGTTCGCCGGCTTTAATGGCGTCCCTGGCCTGGCGCTCATCCATACGCAGCTTGGCCAGTTCGGGTTGGCATTTGTCCAACACCTCCTGCCGCCACGTGCGGGCGCGCTCGGCCAGAGTCCAGTTCTCGCCACCGTGGCCGATTTTTTCGGAGCGTCCCAGCCTGACCATCTCCGGCGGAGGGTCGCCGGCAGCGTTTGCTATCTGGGTCAGGGCGTGGTCTACAGCAACGTTGGACTGAGAGGTGAGTAGAATTCGAGCTTCCGGTTCCCTCTTGAGAATCTGGAGAACGATCTCGGTGATAACGGAAGTCTTGCCCGTACCGGGCGGCCCCTGGATCAGGAACAGTTCGTTGCTGGAAACGGCTTTGCTTACGGCAACTTTCTGGTCATCCGATAGCCAGTCTTGAAAATACTCAAGCGGTGAGTCGGAGAAACGGGTCGCAGTTGAGGGATCAACGATAGCTCGTGCCAAGCTTGGATTGACCATCTGCTCGTACAGGAAAGCGTTCACTGCGCTGGACTGTCGGCTGTTGGCGACCAGCGCCTCAGTCAGGTTGGCGGTCAATAGTCCGACCCTGGGGACAGGTGCATCGCTCCGGCGGAACCGGTTACTTTGCTTGGCCACCTCGACGGTACGGCCACGGATGTTCATGAGATTGCCTATTGGCAACCTCGGAGCATCGGTGTTTTCCCTGACGGCGAGAGGGGCATCATCGTCCCAATCCAGGTCATCCGGAGGGAGGTCAACCAGGGAAAAACGCCAGTGATCGGACTCCTCCGATACCTCGGAGTACCTCAGCGCGGTGGCCTCCCGCTCGATGCGATTGCGATTCCTGCTGAGCGCGACGTTCCAATTCTCTATGAAGTCGCGCCGTGAACGGCGCCGTTCATCGGATGCCTTCCCCACGGTTTCGTAAGTGTCGAGTTCCGAGAGCAAATTGGTCAGTTCCTCAGCCGCCCTCGAGAGGGTGGAGGCACCTTCTCCTATCCTGAAACCTGGATTCACCGGGTCCCACATCGCGCGGTAGACCATCGCCCGTGCTTTTTCGCCGTCCAGATTGGGCGCATAGGGGGTTTGCACCGCCTTCACCGCCAGCGCGTCTCCATGTTCGTCAACGGCGCAAATAAGGCGGAGGGAATCTCCGAGGATGATCACGTCCCGGCTGTCTCGTCGGTCGCGGCGGATGTGCACGTCTTCCAATTCCATCCCCCCGAGGTCTTCGATGATCACGTCCGATACCGACTGGAAATCATCTGCCAAGCACAGACCGGCTGCTGTGATGTCTCTTCTCGCGGTGTTGGTTATCACAAGAAAATGTGAGGGCAAGGTCTCATGGCGTCGGGTAACTTCCAGCGCGGAGAACAGGTCCGCCCCTCTGGAGAAACGCCGTCCCGGGTCCTGTGCCAGCATTCGCTTCAACAGGTTCCTGATTGCGACGGGATTCTCTACGAACTCATCCACCATACCGGGGGATGGTCCCTCCGGCGGCGGTTCGTGTCCTGACAGTAGATGGAAAAACACCGCCCCCAACGAAAAGAGATCGGATTCAGGTCCAGTAGGCAATGCGGCTCGCTGCTCGGGTGAGGCGTAACCGCTACTCCAAAATCCGGCCAGCGTCTCCCCGACGGTCAATTCTGTGAGGAGTTTGCTGATGCCGAAGTCCGTCAGCATCGGCCGCCCGTTAACGTCAAGCAGGATGTTGGACGGTTTAATGTCCCGGTGGACAATATTTTCGGAGTGGGCGTGGGCCAGGGCGTCCGCGAGCTCGCGCATCACGCGATACGGTTGGATCCCGCCCAACTGAGACTGCAACTCGCCATTCAAGTGCCGGTCCAGTGAATACGGCTGATATTCCAACACCAGGTAGGGCGAACTGCCGTTATCAGGCCAACTGCTGCCCAGCAGCCGAACGATATTGGGGTGTTGCAACTTCCGTAAAGCGTTGGTTTCGCGCTTGAACAACTCCCTCTTGATTTCGTCGCCGTGGGACGTGTTCAGGATTTTGACTGCCACCTGAGAGTTGCCGGATGCTCTGTCCAGAGCCCGGTGGACGGAACTCATTCGTCCGCCACCAATTTGCTCTTGCAGTAGGAATCGTTCCGTAATCATATCGTTTCCCGATTGACCCGATGTTGCGGCCACCTTGACCGACCTCAAATCTCATCTTGAACGCCGCATCAAACGCCATAGTCTATGATAGCAAATGCGCTCGTTGTCCGAAACCTGTAGCTGCGCTCGGATCATGGCCGGCTGCTGTGGATGGATCCGGTTACGGAGGAGCACATTGCCACTATCGAGAGCGAGCGCCACGGTCGCAGAATAGCCGAGCCCAGCGGGACGCCCACAGCGCGAAGCCCGCCTGGCCCGTTGCGGCCCGCGGCCGCGATTAAGGCCTGTGCTCGCCAGGGCTCCGCCAGTCCCAGGAGGCAGCCCACCATGGGTTCGTTGATGCCGTAGCGCGGGCGGCCCGCGCCCTTGCCCAGCTTGCGGCGGTTGCGCTTCACCGCCTCGCGCAGCAACCAGCGTTGGCCCCGCCGTCCCGGCGACTACACCCTTTGCAGCGGTTGGCGTAGGCCACTGTCGTGCCGACGTTCACTGCAAGATCGGCCAGCAGCGCGTACTCTTGGGGATCAGCGACACGGCGTAACCGGCCACGCTGACCCGGCGTGCGGTGCCAGCCGCGCTATGTCTCCCGAGCCGATGAGCAGATCGAGGGGTTCCTCGTTGGAATAGTGTTCCAGCAGCATTGCGCCCGCCTGTCGGGATAGCAGCTGTGCCCCAGGTAGATGGCTTGGCTGTCGCCCTGGCGGTCCACCTTACCGATGATGGCCCGTGAAGCCACTGGCAACCTCCTGACAATTGTGCAATTGGCGGTGAGGGCTTGGGTTTCCCAGCTTGGTGATTGGGCGCGCGGGCCGGCGGCTTCGGTCCGACTATGCTGCCGCCAAAACCGCCTCCGAACCCCAGAACGGCTGGACTCGGACAAGACGCAGGGAAGGGCTGAGGAAACGTCCGAGGCCGGCGGGCGCGACAGGGTTCTCTTGGCGTCCTGATCCGGTTCACGGAAATCCCCACGCAGCGGCGCCGGCCGAACCTGCTCGAAGGATTCCATCGAGCGGGTCAGCATGGTACACTCCCGTCGGCTGATACGCGGGCTTTGCCCGTCGCAGGCGTATGCCTGCCTGAACGTGATGGAGCCTCATGGCTCCTCTTGCGGCAGGCACGCGCCTTCGGGTAGCCAGCGTATCAGCCAATTCGCTCCATCCGAACGCAAGAGGGGCTGCCACTGGCGCACCGACGCTCGCGCCTAGCCAGCCCCCAGCGAATAGGATCGTGGGGGTTTTGGTATGCAGAATGGACACGCTGGTGGCGCGTGGGATTTTGGCCCGCGCGGCCCGTGCCGACCTCCGTTTGGGATGAAGGCCGCCGGTCTCCCCGTTCAGAAGTTGTTGCAGGGGATGGGTTGGTACGTGCGCCCGCCAAAGATTGCAGCGGGGACGGCCGGCACATCAACTGCCGTGGCCGGCCGACAAGGCGACCGGCCCCCGTTCCCCAAGCGCGCGCCCAACCTCCGAAAACCCGCTGTCGATATGCGTGCGTGGGCAACGTCGTGTCCATTGATCCCAGTGCAGCGCGACTCTGCCGAGGGACGCTGGCAATGGCTGGGCGCCGCTTTTGGCAGTCCAGCACGAAGTCCGGTTTGCAGCAGGAAAGCCCGCGACGGCTGGCGGCGGAAATCACCGCCCACGCTCCCACGCCGTCCGGGGCGATGCGGAACACGTGGCAATTGGAAAGCGAGGTCTGGAAATGACGGGAACCAACTACGCGATTGCGGTGGTGATGGCGGTTTGCTGCTTCATGGCGGTGATGGGAGCGGCCCTGCCCTGGGCCAACTATGGCTTCGGATCCATGAGCGGTCTCTCCGGGGAGATCAACAGCTTCGGCGTGCTTACGCTGATACCGGCCCTGGTGGTGACCGCCCTTTTCGTTTTCACCCTCATCACCAAACGCTGGCGCCTTCCGGTCAAAATCGGTCTCATCCTGTGCAGCGTCATCGTGGTGTTCGTGGGCATTGGAGCCGTGGCCACCATCCTGTCGGAGGACCTGGGCGTAGGCATCGGGCTGTGGATGACGTTGTGGGGCGGCATCGGACTGGTGGCCGCCTCAATCTGGGGCAGCGTGAAATGGAACGCGGCCATCAACACAGCCGGCTGATCCGAGCTTTCCCCGCCACCTGCTTGTTGCCCAGATCCCGGCCGGCGCGCTGACAGTTTTGTGGCCGCCGTTGGCGCGCCGGTCATCACCGAGCTCTTTACCGAATTCAAACGGCGAACTTGTTGAACCCAGGAGGAACCTTGCAATGGCAGCCAACGGAGACCAGGAACGGAACGAACAACCTCAGCCCCAGGGCGAACCCGCCGGCGGCGGGGGATTCGCGCTATCGGGCAGGACGCTTGGCATCGCCGGCGGTGGCGCCGCGGCATTGGTGGTGGTCATAGTGGTCGTCGTGCTGCTGGTGACCGGCGCGTTTGGCGGTGGGGGAGGCGGCGCGTCCGGGGGTAGGGACTGGCTCGCCTATGTTCCCCGCGACGCCACGGGCGTGGCTATAGCCGACAACCGGGCGCTTTTCGGCGGCGACGTTGCCGAGGACTTCGTTGAATACCTGGAAGACGAAGACGGTGGCGCGTCAGAAAAAACTTACGCCTTCGTAGAGGTCGACGAAGACGACCTCATCATTCACGCGAGCGCGTTTGATGACAGCTTCGACGATACGCTGGAAATTCTACGGGGCGACTTTGACTTCGACATCATCCGCGAAGAGTTGGAAGACGGGCGGGACTGTGAGGATGACGATTACCGGGGCTTCGAGATTTGGGAATGTCCGGGTCAGGAGTACCCGGCAGTGGCGTTGTTCGAGAAGGACAAGTACGTGGTCCTGGCTGCCCAACGACAGAGCGACCTTGAGGACCTCCTCACCTACAAGAGCCGTGAGCCGGAGAAACTGGCGAACGCCGACGACAGCGACCTGAAGAGACTGCTCGATCAGACCGGTGGTTGGTTGCAGTTCGCCGTTCTCGGCGACGCCTGTCTCATCAACCGTTGCGAGGGGCTTGCCTTTGCATTGGGGAAAGGCGATGACAGCGCGGAAATGCCCGCGTCTTACGCCCTCCTGTTCAGCTCGGAACGCGCGGCCACAGCCGCCGAGGGGAACATCGAGATTGATGACCTGCTCGAAGAATGGTTTGCCTCGTTGGACCTTGACCTGGACATTGGCGAGGTTAGAACTGACGGCGAGTTCTTGGTCGGCGACGGCACCGCTGAATTCGTCGATCCTGACGACGCCCGCTCCCGCTCCTCAAACCTGAGCGGCGGTAGCGGAGACGCTGTGCCGGCGGTTACGGAGGCCCCGCGTTCGGCAGCAGTAGCGCCAACACGCAACCTGCCACAGGCACCAGCAGCAGCGGCGCCAGCGCTTTCTGCGGCGCAGGTGTCACCATCGGCACAGCAGGCGGCAAAGGCGGACGCGGTGTATGTGGCGATGGCCATGGCGCCGCCGAGCACGCCAATCCCGCAGGCGCCGGCATTGCGGAGGGGTGAATGGTTGGAAGGCTGCGCCAACTTCACACTGGAACAGACCAACCAGTACCTTGCCGGACATGAACAGATTGTCGAGTGGGACGATGTGTACCAACATTGCGAATGCTGGTACGGTTATTTAGAGGAGCGGGAAGGACCGCCGGCGGTCGCTGTGAGTGATCTCCTTGTTGTTGATCTTTACTGGGATGCAGCTGCGTATTGCGCCGGATATTAGAATCCGGGCAGTGGACGACGTTCCAGGCTTGCTTCATGCTGGATCAGCATACCGAGGGGCACGGGGTTATCCGCGGGCAGGCCGTCGGTATGCTGCGCGGGATGCTGGTACAGCTCGGTACCGGAGAGAAAGGATAGAACCATTACCGCTGCCCGTGGAGCAGCCTGCGTTCACGTCCAGCCCGCTGTAGCTGGGATCGTCGGCGGTCCGGTCGTGTGGTATGCCGCAACTCGGCGTTCCGTAGCGCGTTGTAAAGGTTACGTTGCCCGAGTGCCGCGTTGATGAGGGAACAGCCATCCCGGTTGGCGTAACCGAGAGCTCGGATTGGGGTATCCGTCATCAAATCCGCACGGCGCTGCGCAATCAACAAAGCAGCGAAACCGCCTGGAAGGAAACAGTAAGCAGATGAACGGCGTCAACGTCACGTCCGAAAGGCAAAGATTGCAGGAAGTCAGCGAACTGGCCAGTGAGTTGGCCAGGGAGTTCGCCGAGGTCAACCAACGGATTTCCGCCACCCTGCTGGCAGCGGAAATCCACGCCCAGTCCCAGGGGGAAGCGCGCGAAAGGGTCGCCAACGAGATTGAAAGCGTTACCGCGAACGCGCTCCTTGGCAACGGCGAAGGCCCAGCGACACACGCCGGCGACCGGGACATCGTCGCACTACTGGGAAGCGCCGCCGACGCCTGGGAAAGGGCGCTGCACCGCATGGCGGTCAGGGCCGCCGCCCGCGCCCTACCCGAGGACGCCGCAACCGGGGAGGCCCCGACCATCACGGCGTTCCTGGTGGCAAAGCCGGCGTTCCCCAAGACGGAAGTCCTGGAAATCCGGCGTGGCTTGAGCCTCGACGGCGGACCCGGCAAACTGCTGGCGCTGGTCAACGACCGCGACGCCGCCAAAGCCGCGTTGCAGGCTATCCTGGTCACCCTGTCGCCCGCCAAGACGCCCCAAGGCTCGGTGAACCGGGCCCTGGCCGGCGCCGAGGGACAGAGTTACCTGCTGGAAGACCGCGAACAATTGGCGCGGGCCGCCGCCGTCATGGCCGGCCCGGTGGCCGGCGCCCAGGAGGCCGCGGTAGCCGCCCTGCGAGCTCTGGAAAAGCTGGAAGCCGACTGAGCAGTGAAATTGGAGCAGCAGGATACAAAGAACCGGGAATGAAGGGACACCGGCCCTGCCTCCGTCGGGTTCCCTCTTGCGGCCCCCGGTTGTCGGCAAGACCTCAATGGCCGGCGCCTCCTGCCCAAGCCGGTCAACGGTCCCCGGATCCGGGAGCCTGACCGAGCGCGACGCTATCGATTCTTTCCACGCAACCCCGGAGGTCATCGAAGAGTTTGGCATCGCGGCGGAATGCCTCCGGCCGGTGATGACCACGCCCCGGGAATATCGCAGCATCGCCGTTGACCCGGCCCAGCGGGGTTGCCAATAGACGGAACCTTCGAGTTCACCGGTCAGCCGCCCCCGATGGAGCGCCCGGTTTCACCCCTGGAGTCGAATGCTCGGAACATTTCGTTCACAGGGCGGACGATGCCGGCTGATCAAAGCGATGGCCTCCGTCAGAGCGTGTCGGCGATGTCGCAACCCAAGAATCGCCTTCCCACCCGTTGCGCCGCCGCCAGTACCGAATAACTGCCGGCCGCCGGATCCAGAACCACGTCTCCGGGGTCGGTCACCGCTTCGATCAGCGCCGCCTGCAACCCCACCGGCTTGGGATGAACGGCGCTCTGCCGGGCCACGGGCTCCCGCCAGACGTCGGGCACGTCGTCCTTTCGCCACACGCCTTCCGCTCTCTGGGGAGACTTCTGTAAAACCAGCAGGTACTCGGCAACCCGGCGCGTCCGGTATCCCATCCCCATCCGGCCCTTGTCCCAGGTGATGAGGTCGACAATTTCCAGGTCAACTCCCTCCACCCAAGGGCCGACCCCGCGGCAGAGATGATACTTGTCCACCCAGAGGAACAGGTGTCCCGACGGGGTCAGCGCGTCCGCTATTCCGGCAATGAAACGGGCGATGGTCTCCTCGCTCATCTGGGGCAGCGCCGAGCGGGATCGGCCCCGGCTGACGCCCTCGTTGCCGTAGCGCATCTTGTCCAGGACGCCCCGGTACTGGGGGTCGAAAATGCAGACCGGCAGCGACGCCGGCTCCAGTCCGGCGAGGAGCTCGAGCCCGTCATACCGGTTCCGCCGGTCAAGGGGCAGCGGCCAGTTGCCCGGACGACCCTCCGGCGGGAGCGCGTTTCCGGTGGCGGCGCAGACCGTCATGGTGATCGGCGTTCCATTGTTCGGGATTGCGCCACGCGCTCACAGCAGCCGCGGTGTGGCGATGGTCGCCGGGGCTATCAGCTGCGGGCCATCGCTGCCGGCCCGGTTCACTCCGCCGGAGACTTGCCGCGTGGTCATTCCCGGCCATTCCCTGGGTTGCAGCAGAGCGTGGAGGGTTGCGGGGTCGGTATCAGGGTCCAGCCAGGCGTCATAGTCGCCGGCGTCAAGGAGCGCCGGCATCCGGTGGTGGATGGGCGCCATCAGCGAGTTGGGCACGCTGGTGATGACCGAGGTAGCCTGGTTCGGCTCGGCGTCGTAGATGCCGGCCAGAGCGAAGGGCTGCCGGTCTTCCCGGTGTATCCACATGGGGGTTTTGCCCCCACCGCCGGACCGCCATTCGTAGAATCCGTTGACGGGTATCAGGCAGCGGCGCTGGGCGTAGGCCGGGCGAAAAGCCGGCCGCTCTGCCACCGTTTCGGCGCGAGCATTGAAAAGCGGATGCGATGACGAACTCGCGCCGGCCCGTCCACTGAAAGTGAAACCCCAACGCATCAAGCCGGCCCGGCGTTTCCTGGAATTGGCGGTCACGACCAGAATCCGGGCCGTGGGGGCGATGTTCCACGACGGCTAATAGCCGTCAACGGCGGGAGTCAACGCGAATGTGAATTGTGAGGCCAAGTCGCCCAACTCGGCGAACAGGCTGATTCGGCTACACATGGCGACGGCTCCGGGGTCAGGGCGGGATTGGAGAATTGCGATCATGGTAGCACAGGCGGACGTTGAACTGATGACAGCGGCCCGTTGCGCATTAAACAAACGTTTGGTTACCATCGCTGGCATGATGAACCTGATATATTCCCGCCCGACGGGCTGCCTGCTGGTCACCCACCTGCCGGTGAAAGCCGAGCTGCTGCGCCGGCCGGAACTGGCCGGCCAGCCGCTAGTCGTCACCGCCGGAACACCGGGACGCCAGACCGTCCTGGACGCATCAGTCGAGGCAGTGGGAGTTAGGGCAGGACAGCGGTTGCGGAAGCGCTGTCCCGCTGTTCCGGCGCCGTTACCCTGCTGGCCGATTCCATCTACCTGTCCGAGGTCAACGACAGGATGCTGGTTAGGCTGTGCGAAGTAGTTCCCAACGTTGAGCCGGCCGGGCTTGGCGCGTTCTACCTTGACCTCACCGGCATGGCCAGTATGTACGGCGGCGTTGACACTTTGGCCGACGCCATCCTGTCCGCCTGTGATCAACGCCTGTCCCCACGGTTGGGCATGGGCGACGGCAAGTTCCCGGCCCATTGCGCCGCGGCGCGGGCCGACGCCGGCGACTGGCTGCGGGTTCCTGACGACGCAGCCGCCTGGCTGGCTCCGTTGCCGGTGTCGTGGCGCCTCTGGAACGGGACGACGCGGCCCGGCTGGCCGGCTTCGGCATCGCAACCCTGGGCGACGTGGCGGCGCTGCCCCCTACATCACTGACGGATTTCCTGGGGCCGGCTGGGGCGCGGGCCTGGAACCTCGCCAACGGAATCGACCCGGAGCCGGTTATTCCGACTATCCTCCCGGAAAAGCTGTCGGAGCATCTGGAGTTTCCCTTCCCGGTGGACACCGCCGCCGGCGTGGAGGCCGGCCTGCGCGCCCTGTCCGAACGCCTCTGGCGCTCCCCCGCGTTGCGTGCCCGCCGGGTCGGTCACGCCGCTATGGCGGGCAGCCTGCTAGTCGGTGGCGCGTGGCGATTTGACCGGGAACTGCGCCATCCGGCGGCGTCCGCCGACGCCCTCACCAGAGCGTTGCTGGCCGGGTTGGGCGCGCAAGACACTCTGGGCGCCGGCCGGTGGCCCGACGGGCCGCTGCTGGACCTGACCCTCACCGCCTCCGACCTTTCCGCCGAAACCGGCCGCCAGTCCGCGCTGTGGACGCAGCCGCCGCGCCGGACAATGCCCAACGTTGCCATTGCCGGCGTGGACCGCCTGGCGCGGATGGCGCCAAACTCGGCCCTGCCGGAACGCCGCTGGGCTTTCGCCTCAACGCTGGCGCCTCTGGCCACTCCATCGCCGGTGTGGGTGAATTGCCACGGCGACACTCCGCAACGTGTCAGTGGCTGCCGAGCCGGCGAGAAAACCGTCGCCCGTGTGGTTGACCTGTGGGAGGTGGACACCGAGTGGTGGACGCCGGAGCCGGTGCGCCGGCGGTACTGGCGGCTGGCATTGGCCGGCGGTGGCCTGCTGACGGTGTACCGCGACCTGGACACCGGGAACTGGTTCCGGCAGGGCTATGCCAACCTGTGCCGCTTGGTGTCCCTGGCCTACGTGACCGGCGGACGCACCGACCCCGCCCTGGACGGGCGGTTCCTGGAAACCCACGCCGACGGGCTGATCGTCCTGCTGGGCGCGCCGGGCGGCGTATTGGCTGACTTGATACAGGGCGGCAATCTGACAGATGCCCTAGACTTGGTGAAGCGTTACCTCGATTGGTTCGGGCAATCCAATGTTTTCCTGGATCTGCAACAGCACCTGGTTCACGGCGACACCGCACGCAACCAGCGGCTGCGCGAACTTGCCGAGCGTTGCGATGTCGGAACCGTGTCAACCAACGAGCCGTGGTATCACCGCTCGGAGCGTTCCCGCTTGCACGACGCGCTCACCGCGGTGCGCCTCAACGCTTCCCTCTCTGAATCGCGGGAACGGCTCAAGGTCAACGGCCAGTACCGCCTGAAGTCGGCGGCGACGATGGCCCGGCTCTTCCGGTCCCATCCCGAAGCGCTGCGTAGCGCCGTTGCCATCGCCGAACGCTGTTCCGACTTCAACCTGCCCGACTACCTGGCCGGCCGCTACCGCTTTCCCGACGTGCCCACGCCGCCCGGCTACGACGCCCAATCCTGGTTCCGCCGGCTGTGCGAGGAATCGGCGGGCCGACGCTACGGACACGTCAACGCAAAGGTCAGAGAACGGCTGGACGAGGAGTTTGACCTGATCGGCAAACACGGTCTGGCCGGTTTTTTTCCTGGTCTATCACCGCATCGTCGAACTGGCCCGGGAGTGCATGCTGGAGCTGGGCTACGGACACCTGGAGACGCCCCTGGAGTGGCTGCCGCCGGGCCGGGGCTGCGGCTCCTCGGTGTCCATACTGGCGGGCTACCTCAGCGGCCTCTCCCACGTGGATCCGCTGGAATACGGCCTCACCCTGGACCGCTTCCTGTCCTCCGAAACCGCCGCGCCCCCCGACATCGACCTGGACTTTCCCAGGGACATCCGGGAACGGCTGATCCTGCGGGTCATCGAGGAATGGGGCTGGGACCACGCCGCCCTGGCCGGCATGATCCCCACCTGCAAGGCGCGGGGCATCGTGCGCGCGTTGGGCAAGGCCCTTGGCTTGCCGGCCGACGAGGTGGCTGCGCTGGCGAGGGGCCTGGAGACCAACTCGGTTTCCGATCTGTACAACTCCCCGGCCCTGCTGGCGCGGGCGGACCGACCCGGCTGGCAGGATTTGCTTACACTATCGGAGCAACTGGCCGGCTTTCCCAAGGGGCTGGCGCAGCACCCCGGCGGAATGCTGGTGTCGTCAACTCCCCTCACCGACCTGGCGCCGGTGCAGCCCTCGGCCATCGCCGGCCGCTACGTCGCTCATTGGGACAGGGACAGCGTGGACGACGCCGGCGTGCTGAAGATCGACCTGTTGGCCCTGGGCGCCCTGTCCCAGATGCAACAAGCGGTCAGACTGGTTCGCCAGCGCACCGGCAAGGAACCCGACCTCAGCCGCATCGACTACCGAGACCCCGGCGTCCTCGACGACCTGGGCCGGGGCGACACCGTGGGCGTGTTCCAGGTGGAGTCCGCCGCGCAGATGCAGACCATCGTGCGGACCCGGCCCCGGGACATCTACGAACTGGCCCTGGAGGTGGCGGCAGTGCGCCCCGGCGTGGGCGCCAACGACGGCGTGGCCGAGTTCCTGCGCCGCAGGGATGGTATGCCCTGGGATTACGACCATCCCCTGGAACGGCACGCTCTGGAGCGTTCCCTGGGCGTCATCATGTTTCAGGACCAGGTGGTGCAGCTGGGCATGGACGTGGGCGGACTCACCGCCGCCGAGGCCGACCGGATGCGCCGCGCTTTCGGTCGTCGCAATGGCGCGCCTCTGGTGGAGTCCTATCGCCGGAAGTTCCTGGCCGGCGCCGGAGCGCGCGGCGTACCCGAACCCGTCGCCGAGGCCATCTTCGGCAAGTTCAACCCCCACTATATGTTTCCCGAGGGCCACGCCCTGGCCTTCGCCTTCACCGCCTACCAGATGGCCTGGCTGCGCCGGTATCATCCATTGGAGTTCTTCGTCGCCCTGTTCAACGAACAGCCCATGGGCTTCTGGGACCTGGACACCCTCAAGCAGGACGCCCGCCGGCTGGGGCTGCGCGTTGCCCATCCCGACGTCAACCGCTCGGAACTGCTCTGCGCCGCCGAGGGCGACGCCACCCTGCGCTTGGGGTTGACCTTCGTGAAGGGCGTGGACACCCGGTTGGGAGAAACGCTGCTGAGGGCGCGGAAGGCCGGCGAGTTCCGCGACCTACCCGACCTGCTGGCCCGTTCCAGCCTGCCACGGGAGGCGTTGGAGAACCTGGTGCGAGCCGGCGCTATGGATAATCTAGCCGACTTCACCGACCGCCGCGCCGCATTGTGGCAGGTGGGCGCTGGTTACGTATCCGGCGCGCGTCGGGGACAGCTGGCGCTGCCCGTGGCGGTGTCGGACGCTCCCGGAGGCTTGAGCAAGGCAGACCGTGCGGAGCGGGTGCTGGACGAGTACGCCGTGTTGGGCCTGTGTCCCGACGGCCACGTGATGGAACTGATCCGCCCGTCATTGGGTCAAGACGTACTGACCAGCGACAGCCTGCTGGGCTCTGCTGACGGCGACACCGTGCGCGTGGCCGGCCGCGTGGTGCGTCGGCAACGCCCTCTGGCGACAGCGGTGTTTCTGACCCTGGAGGACGAGTACGGCCTGATACCCCTGGCGGTGTGGCCCGCCCAGTGGGAGCGGCTCAAAGGCGTGCTGCGCCGCTCCCTGGTAGTGGTGGAAGGCACAGTCTCCCGGCGGGACGACACGCTGAACGTCGTGGTGCGGCGGGCATGGCCGCTGGCGGTGGATTTGGACCACCGCCACGGCCGGCCGGATTGGCGGTAACGTCGGTGGAGGGCGTTGACTGCCACGGCCTCAGGCTTTCGCTGGATCATGATTAGATTCTGAAACAGAAACCTCAATCAGCAGAGACGACACTGCGGCCAGACATTCATCCTTTACGTGAATCCGCTTCGTTGGTATTCTTGGCAGCAATCGCGACGGGGATAAATTTGGCGCGGGTCAGCGGCACGACATCTACGCCGAGCAGGTCTCGGAGTCTGCAATCAGTTGTGGTGGGATGGGGCGGCTACACTGCCCATTTGGCTGGGTTCTCCAGGAATTTTCGCGGTTGCCTGCGCCCCACTACAGGGTGAAGCGCGGTGAAATTATCAATGAGGAGCGGGCGACATGACTTTCGGAGAGGCAATCACAAGGGCCCGCAAGGACAGGAAGCTGAGCCAAAAGGAAGTAGCGGCCGGAACCCTGAAGGAGGACGGCCAGGCCATCTCCCCTCAGTACCTCAACGACATTGAGCATGACCGGCGCAACCCGCCCGGCGAGTATATCGTCCGCCAGTTAGCGGCTACCTTGGATCTGGAGCTGGATTATCTGCTCTTTCTGGCGGGAAGATTTCCCTCAGATATGCTCGAGATGTCGGGTGATCAGGAAGGCATTACAACCGCCATGAAGGCCTTCCGGAGCAGCCTGAGGGGGCAGAGACGATGAGATGGATGAAGGACCCGACCGGGCGGTTCCCGGAGCGTCCGTACTATCCCCAGGAAGATCTGGATCGGCTGAGCGAAGAGTGGATCGTCGGCTTTTTGCTTGAGAGGCACGGCAAAGTTGAATTCCCGGTGTCCACCGAGGACCTCACCGTTATGGTTGAGTGCGATACGTCGGACCTGGACCAGTACGCCGATTTGAGTTCGGAGGGCGATGAAGGCGAAGAGGTGCAGGGATTGACCCTGTTTTACCCGGATCGGAAGCCCGTGGTAAAGATCGCTCAGGAGTTGGCGGATTCCGGTTACCGGGAACATCGGCTGAGAACGACCCTCACCCACGAATTCGCCCACGTGAAGTTGCACGCGAAGCTGTGGCCATTTGACCAGCCGAGGCTGTTCGCGGATGAAGGGGATGCGTCGGGGCCGAGATGCAAAAGGCCGGGAGACATCGGGGGATATGCCGGTGATTGGATGGAGTGGCAAGCCGGCTACGCGTCGGGAGCCGTACTGATGCCGATTGCGCCGATTACGCGGCTGGTCCAGGCGGCCTTTGACGCATGGAGCGCCTTTGGGGCGGTCTCAACCGGGTCGGTCGAAGGAACGGACCTGATTGGCAGGGTAGCCGGGCAGTTTGAAGTCTCACAGGAGGCGGCCAGGGTGAGGTTGGCCCAGTTGGGCTACTTGGCGGCCCGGCCCGAGGCGCGACCACTGGGATTGTGATAATGATAAGGGGTTGCATTTTCCGCCCGGTATGATACCTTAATTAGCGTATCCGCTGATTAGCGTGTCAACGCCATGAGCGCAGAGGGCAAAAAACCAACCCGCCGTTCGGGCACAATCCTGCAAACGCGCCGCCAACCCTTGCCGTGGCCGGAAGAAGCCGCGTTCAGGATCCTGTCGCTGGACGGCGGCGGCATCAAGGGGATATTCCCGGCGGGCATCCTGGCCTACCTGGAAGAAAACTGTCTGGGCGGTCAGCCCGTCGGAGACTACTTTGACCTGATCGCCGGCACGTCCACCGGGGGGATCATAGCGCTCGGGCTGGGCGCCGGACTGACGGCACGCTCCCTGCTGGACCTGTACGTCAACGAGGGCCACCGCGTGTTTCCGCCAAGGCAACGGCTGAAGGGACGGAGGCTGTTCCGAAGGCTGTCGCGCAATCGCTACGACCGCGACGCCCTCGATGGGCTGCTCTCGCAGACCCTGGGCGACAAAACCCTTCGGGAATCCAGATACCGGCTGCTGATACCGGCAACCGAGGCCAGGCACGGCGATCCCGCGGTGTACAAGACGCCCCACCATCCGGGGTATTTTCTGGACGGCGACAAGCCCATGGCCGAGGTGGCGTCGGCGACGTCGGCGGCCCCCACCTATCTCAAGCCGGTGGTCCAGGACGGGTACATCCTGCTTGACGGGGGAATCTGGGCCAACAACCCCACCATGATGGCCTTGGTGGAGGCCCTGACCTGCTTCACGGTGCCACGGGAGAACATAGCTATCCTGAGCATCGGATGCGGGCAGGACGGTTTTGAGATCAACCGCAAACAGGCGGCCGGCGCCGGTCAGTTTCAATGGCGCGAGATCATCTACGTGGCCATGCACTACCAGTCGCTCACCGCCGTGAACCAGGTCGGTCTGCTGATCGGCCGCGACAAGGTCACGCGGCTGGACCGGCCCGAAGGAGCGGTGACCGTGGACCTGGATGATTGGGAGAAGGCAAGACGGCTGCTGCCGGAGGAAGCCCTGGCCGTCGCCAAGCAGCACTCTGATCGAATTTCGGAAACGTTTTTCACGCACACTTCGGCGCCGTTCACGGCGCTGGCATAACTTTCAAGGAGCAACGACATTGGCCAAGAACAACCAGGAGTTCGCCCAGTTCCTCAGGGATGAGGTGGACCTGAACAAGAGCCGGCTGGACCGGTTGGATACCGGGGTGGGCGGGGTGACCGGCTACCTCAAGGATAACCTCACCGGCTACCAGACGATGGAACGGCAGGGTTCCTACGCTCTGGGTACGCTCATCAAACCCGTGGACGAAAACGACGAGTACGACGCCGACATCCAGATCGTGATGAACCCTAACCCCAAGTGGGAGCCCAAGGACTACGTCCTCGAGGTCAACCGAACCTTGGGCAACAACCAGACCTATGCCGACAAACGCCGGCTCAAGACCAGGTGCGTAACCGTCGATTACGCCGGCGACTTTCACCTGGATGCGGTGCCGCGGGTGACCATCAAAGGCAAGCACTACGTCTGCAACCGGCAGGACAACAAGTTCGAGGAAACGGACGGCAACGGCTACCGGGAGTGGTTCAACGAGAAGGACCGCATCACCGGCGGCAATCTGAGGAAAGTGGTCAGGCTGCTGAAGCACCTGCGGGACCACAAGAACAGCTTCACCGCCAAGTCGATCCTGTTGACCACCCTGGCCGGCAACACGATCAAGGAGACTGACAAGGGAACCGCTGCGGTGAACACGGTGGGAGACACGCTGGAGACCGTTCTCTCGCGGATGAACGACTATCTACGGCAGCACCCCAATATGCCCAAGATCAGGAATCCGGTGCTGGCGACTGAGGACTTCAACCGGCATTGGGATCAACGACGGTACGCCAACTTCAGGAACCGGGTTCAGTCGTACGCACAGACGGCGAAGCAGGCGAAGGCCGAGCCGTCGGCAGAGAAGGCCATCAAACTCTGGCAGGAACTGTTCGGGGACCAATTCGGGAAGTCCTCGACCTCCGGTGGCGGTGGGTCTTCGGGTCAAGGCGCCAGTGGCAGCTCTGTTGGCGGCGCGGCAGCCGCAGCTACTAACCCGCGGCCGGTCCGGCGGCCGAACGAAGCTCGCCGCTTCGGGTGAGGACCATGACTGGCGACCATTTTGACCCGGAGTCCCTTGGAGTATTCGAGCATGACCTGGCGGCGGCCGGCTTTGAATCGGTCGCCGTTGCCGGATTGTCAGGTTGGAGGGGGCCCATCCATCCGTCTTTCTCGGGATTGACCGACGCGACCATCATGGACGTCGTAATCCGTCCCGGGTGGCCGTTCCAGTCCCCCGCCCTCCTGGTCGACGGCCTGGATACCAACCACTCGACGCCCGACGGGTTCGTATGCCTCTGGCAGGATGGTGATCCCAGCCGCGATTGGGAGACCGTCGAGCGATTCTTCGCGCGGGTTGACGAATGGTGCGAAAATGCAAAGCGCGGGTGGGCGGGCGACGACCTGGCGGGCGACGCCTATCTGAATTTCAGGAAGAAGTTCTCCAACGTCGCGACCTTCGATCTTTCCGAACTGGGTGTCCGCAGCGGTGTACGGGGCGAATTCTATGGCATGGTAAGAGCGGATCCGCCACGGCTTGAAATCCACCCCAGGCGCCTGGGTGAAGGTCACTGGTTGCGAGGCCTCTGGTTTCATACGGGAGAATTGGACAATTCCCCGCCGCGGCAGTTCTCCGAAGTCTTTCGGTGTCTGTCGAGAACGCAGAGGAGAGGATTGCAGCGAGATTTGGACGGTCGCCGCAGGCCTGAACCATTCGTTGCCAGCGGGGGAGTCGACCTGATCTTGCTCTGTTGGGAACGCGACGGGCGGCCCGATGTCTTGGTGATGGCGTGTGAAGGAATGAATGACGAGATTGATACGATTGCGTTGCACCCAGGGCCAACCGACGAAGAGAGCCTGATTTTGCGCGCCGGCCGGGATGCATCTGTGTTACGGGGTGCCAGGGTCACTCTGTTCGGAGCGGGCGCCCTCGGCGGGCACGTCGGCACCACGCTTGCGCAAAGTGGACTCGGCCACCTGGACATCGTGGACGGCGATGTGCTCTTGCCCGAGAACGTGGTTAGACACGTCGCGGGTCACGACCTGGTGGGTGTCTCCAAGTTGCAAGCGGTCCATCACGTGATCCGGAAGCACGCGCCCTGGACCGAAGTTGGCGGGTTTCCGGAAACTCCGATAGCTCCCGGCAGGATACGCGAACTCATCCTGAATGCGGATATTGTGATCGACGCCACGGGCAATGACGCCTTCGTGCCCGCGTTGGCGATGGTGGCGCAGGAATTGGATAAGCCGCTGGTGTCCGGCGCGCTTTACCGTGGGGGCAGCGTGGCGCGGGTTCAGCGTCAGGTGTTGGCAGAGGACGTTCCAATCCACCTCCGGGAGGAAGGCGCTCAATACCCAACTATCCCCGGCGGTGACCGACACGAAGACTTCGCAATGCCCGCGTTGGGTTGCTCGGCTCCCGTCAACAATGCGCCTCCGGCATCGGTAACGGCGTGCGCTTCCCTGATTGCCCAGGTTACGCTGGATGCGCTGACCAGTCGGTTTGAGTTCAACGACGAAGTGATCGACGTCTACCGCAAGCTCTGCGACGCGCCTTTTGATCGGGTCGGGCGACTGGGCTGATATACCCATCAGGCGTAACATTGACATCATCCAATTTTGACGATATAAAGACTAAACCACTGGCTAGATCTCTCAAAGCTCTCAGGAATGACAACTGATGACCGCCCCAACAAAGCCAAAGCGGTCGTTGGCCGGCATTGAGCTGGTCAGGGTTCTCGCTTATGAAGGTGACCGCATCTTCACCACGGATCGGGCCAGAGAGTTGGCTCCCCGGGTCGGACTGAGCGACGACTATGTCCTCGAGGCGCTGCATCACCTGCGGCGCAATGACTGGATCGTTCCGCTGAAGCGCGGGCTCTACGCGCTGTCTTCTCCGGTTCCCGGCGTGGCAACTGCCCACGAATTTGAGATCGCGATGGCGCTGGTTCAACCAGCGGCCATTTCTCACTGGTCGGCCCTGAGCTGCCACGGCCTCACTGAACAGGTCCCTCAGCAAATATACGTCCTCACCACCACCGACGCCTCCGTGCCGAGGAAACGCGCATCGGGCGGCGCCAACGCCTCGGCAGGCTACCCGGTGAACGGCGTGGTGTATCGGTTCGTGCAGGTGCGGCCGGAGCGCTTCTTCGGCGCCGAAAGAATTTGGATCGGCGAAGGGCGAGTGTGGATTACCGATCTGGAGCGGACGCTCGTGGACGGTCTGGCCATGCCGCAACACTGCGGCGGTTTCGGCGAGGTAATCCACGCCTTTGAGGAAGCCATGCCCCGGCTCAACTTCGAGCGCATTGTCACCTACGCCCGGCGGTTGGGCCCCGGCTTAGCCAAGCGGGCCGGGTGGGTGCTGGAACGTTCAGGATGTGAAGCGCCCGAACTCGAGGACTTGGCCGCGTTTCCCATCAAGGGACCCCGTAAGCTCGACCCCACCGGCCCCAGAAAAGGAGCCTACAACAGCCGGTGGATGCTGCAAGAGAACCTGCTGGGTGTGGCGGGCGTATGAGGCCCCTGCGCAACCGCCTCCAGGAATCCTGGCGTCAGCGCGCCTTGCCATCCTACGTTATTGAGCGCGACTATCTGTTGTCCTGGGTGCTGGCCGGTATCAGCGCGGCGCCCGAGCTGAGGGAGACGCTGGTGTTCAAGGGCGGAACGGCGCTGAAGAAGTGCTACTTCGGCGAATACCGCTTTTCGGAAGACCTGGACTTCTCCGCGCGGGAGGGCGTTCCCGTAGGTGATGCCATGGCAGGCTTCATGGTCGAGGCGTGCGCGACGGCGCAGCGTCAGTTGGACGATTATGCTCCGATTGAAATCCGCTGCGAACGTTATGCCGAGAACCACCCACACCCCGGTGGCCAGGAAGCTTTTCAAAGGGAATTATATCGCAAATTAGCCAAAAGTGCTTGACTTTGACGGCAGCGATGGCTAAAATACTGCCATAAATCAAACCTGAAAAGGTGCGAAAATGGCAACGACAAAAGGCCCCGGCAAGTCCTATCGCAAGGGCATCACCCTGATCGATGCGGTTCAGAAATTCGGCACCGAGGAAGCCGCCGAGGAATGGTTTGTTGCCCAGCGTTGGCCCGATGGCGTGCGCTGTCCGTTCTGCTCCGGCGATAACATCGCCACCATCGCCAATCGCAAGCCGCAGCCTTACCGTTGCCGCACCTGCCGCAAGCACTTCAGCGTCAAAACCGACACCTTGCTCCACAGCAGCAAGATACCGCTCAGCAAATGGGCCATCGCCTTCTACCTGTACGCCACCAATCTGAAGGGCGTCAGCAGCATGAAATTGCACCGTGACCTGGGGATCACCCAAAAGTCCGCCTGGTACATGGCCCATCGCATCCGCGAAATGTGGGATGACGCTACCGAACGGTTCGCCGGTCCGGTTGAAGCTGACGAAACCTACATCGGCGGCAAAGAGGCCAACAAGCACGAGTCCAAGAAACTGCGCCAGGGCCGCGGAACCGTCGGCAAGACCGCCGTCGCCGGCGTCAAAGATCGAGTCACCAATCACGTTGACGCGGCGGTCGTAGAACGCACCGACGGGCAAACGCTCCGGCAATTCGTCCACGAGCGCACCGCCCCTAGCGCAATGGTGTACACTGACGAAGCGGCGGCATACCGGCGGCTCGACCGACACCATGAGGCCGTAGCGCACGGCGTGGGCGAGTACGTGCGGGAACAGGCGCACACCAACGGGATGGAGTCCTTCTGGTCCATGCTCAAACGCGGGTACGTCGGAACCTACCATCACATGAGCGTCAAGCACCTGGATAGGTACGTAACGGAGTTCGAGGGCCGGCACAATGCGCGCCCGCTGGATACCGCCGACCAAATGGCAGCTTTGGCGAGAGGATCGGACGGCAAGCGCATGACCTACGAAGGGTTGATTGCCAATGGCTAGGAGTCAATACAGATGGGCATTCCGATTACTGCCAATCCAGATGACGTAGCGTGCTTGATAGCACAGGCCACAGCGTCAATTCCTGAAAATCTTATTGACGTTCCGCCCGAAGTCCGCAACCTTCTGCTCGGCGCTTTGGATGACTGCATCCACATCGGTGGGTTCGTACCGGATACCACATCTGGGACACCCAAACTCGTTGCCCGATTTGAGTTCTCCGAGCGTTTTGCGAAAGCCCTCGCCGCACTGAATGCAGTTCAGGTTCAATAGGATGCTGTCATTGAACCGGAAACGTGGCATGATAAAACCTCCCTGTCCGAACTCCGGACAAGGAGGCCATGCGTTGCGGGCGAGCCTGGTACGCTGGTACAATACTAGCGCCTAGGACATTCCGACTGCCTGCTGTCGTCAGGTGTTCGGCGTTGCCCCCCGATGCGCTAACATCGGGGGGCAACGTGATTTAAGATTTGCGTTATTGTAACAGACGATAATCCAGATTGGAATCGTCTGCCGTTTTCTTCTATCGCAACGTCAAGCCGCACTGCGTGGCAATGGTCTGAATGCCAGTTTCCGACAAAGGCGATGACCCCAGAATCAAGTTGAGGTTCTCAACGTGTTCTTGAATCTCGTAATCGGAGATTTTCTTGCTGTAAGAGCGTTCTTGCTGAGCTTTCAGCGTGGCGCAGTTCCAGGTGATAATCCCCGGTTGAACGTGCAACTTCGACAGATTATTGACCTTGCCGTCCAGAGTTGCAATCTGTTCCTCTACGCCATCAACCCGCTTCGCCACCTGTTCCAATGGCGTCAGCGTCGGGGTTGGTGTTGGCGTCGGCGTGGCAGTAGGGTTGGGAGTTGCGGCTGGCGTCCCACTCTGTGCAGCCGACGCATCGGGCCACAATGCGACCGAGGCGATGGCGGCTACGGCGATAACGGCGATACTTGCGATGGCGATCCAACGGGTCATCTGGCACCTCCTAGCGGCGCTGGTAGGGCGTCTTGCCACAGCCGCCGGTCTCAACGCAAATCCCGCTAGGAGGCACGTGAGTGCCCCACTGGCGCAAACGGATTTGCGTTGATTTTGAGGCGTCCTTATGGACGAGACCTCGGCTGTGGCGGCGTCCGCTATGAGCGCGCAGAGGCTGGCTGTCAAGAAATTGCTTGCAATCGCGTTACGACGGCGGCACAATAACGACGACCCATCCCGACGTATAGGACAGCATCATGGCTCGGACAAAACGCACCAGAGGTCGGCCGCCAGGGCCGTTGCCGCCTCGCATTGACGCTACGCCGGAGCAAATAGCCAACGTCGTGCTCAACGCCGGCCGGCCAACTTCGGCGATCCGGGAACGACGATACGTCTGCTCCGATTGCGGAAACCGCGTGTCTTACCCAGACACCTTACGCAGCGATGGCCGCTGCGAGAAATGCCATCGTAAGGCCCGGTGATAATCCGGGCCTTTGGCTAATTTGCGATATAATTCCCTTTTCAAATTCGCGCCCGGTTCCCTTGGCATCGGAACGTGGACACTCCGGTCAGGGTAGAGGTAACGATGGATGAGCGGATCCTGTGGCCGGTAGCGCAGAGGAAAATTGTGCACGGCTACGATGAGCCGCTGGAAGCGGAGTTGGCGGTGTATTCCCTGGAAGAGGTGGTGGCCGAGAAATTGCGGTCGATTTTGCAGCAGTTGGCGCGGTTGGAAAATCGGGGTTGGATGCGCAACCGGGCGCGAGACTATTATGATCTCTGGCAGGTGCTGAGAACCTATGGGGGCGACTTGGACCTGACGGACTTCCATACCCGCCTCCATGAGAAGTGCCGGCTGCGGGACGTTGATTTCGACGGCGCCGAGGATTTCTTCGACCCGCGCATGGTGTCCAACGTCGGACAGGGATGGCGGCAATCGCTTGGCCCATTGGTGTCTGATCTCCCCGAATTCGGAACGTTGATCGACGAATTGCGACCGCAGATAGCGGCCCTGCTCTGAATTCGGTGAGATAATCGGACTACTATGCCGGCCACCAACGCAACATCCGCCGTCGCGGCCTACTTCGCCGAACTGCGCCGGATTCAGGCGTCGGGCGGCGCTACCGGCGAACGCTCCGCTTACGGCGCGTTGACCGACCTGCTTAACGCGGTGGGCGATACCCTGCGCCCCAAGGTCTTCTGCGTGCCCGAACTCGCCGACCAGGGCGCCGGCCATCCCGACTTCGGACTCTACACCACGCGCCAGACCCAGCGCGGCGGCGGTCAATCGCAACGCCGGGGCCAACTCCCCGAGCGCGGCGTCGTTGAGGTCAAGTCCGTAGCCGACGACGCCTGGCTCACCGCCGCCGGCGAGCAGGTGAGCCGCTACCGTCAGCGTTACCGCCAGGTGCTGGTCACCAATACCCGCGACTTCGTGATGGTGGGCGAGGACGCCAGCGGCCAGCCCGTCCGTCTGGAAACGTTCCGGCTGGCAGATTCCGCCGCCGACTTCAACGGCCGGCTGGAACACCCCCGCGCTTTCGCCAACGCGGTGGGCGTCGGCCTGGGCGAATACCTGTGCCGCGCCCTGTCCAACGCGGCGGCGCTGGCGGAACCGAAAGACCTGGCCTGGCTGCTGGCGTCCTACGCGCGCGACGGACTCGCCCGCGTGGAACGGGCCGGCGACCCCGCGTCGCTGGCCGCCGTGCGCGCCGCGTTGGAGGAATCTCTCGGAGTGCGCTTTGAGGGCGACCGGGGCGCGGCCTTCTTCCGCTCGACGCTGGTGCAAACCCTGTTCTACGGCGTCTTCTCCGCGTGGGCGCTGTGGGCGCGGCAGACGCCGGCGCCGGCCGCGCCCTTCGACTGGCGCACCGCCGTCTGGCATCTGCGCGCCCCGGTGCTCCGCGCCCTGTTTCAGCAGCTATCCGACCCTGGACGGCTGCAACCCCTGGACCTGGTGGAGGTGCTGGACTGGGCCGCCGCCGCGCTCAACCGGGTCCACCGCGCCGACTTCTTCGCCCGCTTCCGCGAGGGCGAGGCGGTGCCCTACTTCTACGAACCCTTCTTGCAGGCGTTCGACCCCGACCTCCGCAAGCAACTCGGCGTCTGGTACACCCCCGCCGAAGTCGTGCGCTACATGGTGGCCCGCGTTGACCGCGCCCTGAAAGACGACCTCGGAATTGCCGACGGCCTCGCCGCCGATAACGTCTATGTGCTGGACCCCTGTTGCGGCACCGGCGCGTATCTGGCCGAAACCCTGCGCCGCATCGCCGCCAACCTGGAGGGCAAGGGCCTGGGCGCGCTGGCCGGCGCCCGCGTCAAGCAGGCTGCCACGCAGCGGGTGTTCGGCTTTGAGATCATGCCCGCCCCCTACGTGGTCGCCCACTTGCAGGTGGGGCTGGCCATGCAGGAGTTGGGCGCGCCGCTGTCGGATGATAACGCGAACTCCATTTCAATGTCAGGCGAGCGGGCCGGCGTGTTTCTCACCAACGCATTGACCAGATGGGAGCCGACGGTGCAGAAGCCGCTGCCCTTCCCGGAGCTGGAGGAGGAGCGAGACCGCGCGGAGCGGGTCAAGCAGGATACCCCGGTGCTGGTCATCATTGGCAACCCGCCCTACAACGGTTTCGCCGGCGTGGCGGTGGACGAGGAGCGCGAGCTGTCCCAAGCCTACCGCAGCACCCGCCGGGTGCGCCGCCCCGAGGGGCAGGGCCTCAACGACCTCTACGTGCGTTTCTTCCGCATGGCGGAACGTCGCATCGCCGAAAAGACGGGCCGGGGCGTAGTGTGTTTCATCTCCAATTACTCGTGGCTGGACGGGCTGTCCTTCACCGGAATGCGCGAGCACTACTTGGACGCCTTTGACGCCATCCGCATCGACAATCTCAACGGCGACAAGTACAAGACGGGCAAGACCACTCCCGACGGCGCGCCCGACCCCAGCATTTTCTCCACATCGGACGACCCGGTGGGCATCCAGGTGGGCACCGCCATTGCCACGCTGGTGCGCCGGGACGACCACGCGCCGGCGCAATCCGTGGGCTTTCGCCACCTGTGGGGCCAGACCAAGCACGCCGAATTGACGGCCACCGCCGAGGCCGCGCCGGCCGCGCTGTACGATGACGTTGCGCCGCTGCTGCCCCTGGGCTTGCCCTTTGCCGACTTGGCGGTAAGCGACGGTTGGCAGGACTGGCCGGCGCTGCCCGACCTGTTCCCGGCGTGAAAACCAGCCGCGACGGTTTCCTGGTGGACGTTGACCTTGACCGCCTGCAACGCCGCGTGGCCGACTACTTCAACGCCGATCTCGGCCACGACGAAATCGCCCGCCGCTATCCGTCGGCGATGAAATCCACCCGCCGCTACGATGCCCGCGCCGTCCGCGATACGTTGATACAGCGCGGCGGCCCGGTGGAATCCGGCTTCGTCCGCTACGCCTACCGTCCCTTCGATGACCGCTGGCTGTATTGGGATGCCGATACGAAACTGCTTGACGAAAAACGCGCGGAATACAAGCCGCACGTTTTCGATGGGAACCTGTGGCTAGAAGCGCGTAGCAGGGAATCGAGAGATGATTTCTCACGCGGAACTTTATGCCGGCATCTTGCAGACAACTTTGGCAACGGGCTATCCAGTTTCTTTCCCATGTGGCTGCGCGACAACTCCCTGGGACTTGGCGGCGATGGCTCCCAGCGCAGCGCCAACCTGTCGCCGGCCGCGCAAAACTACCTGGACCGGCTGGGCTTGAGCGTGGACGACCTGTTTCACCACGTCATCGCCGTGCTGCACGACCCCGGATACCGCGCCGCCAACGCCGGAGCGCTGCGCATGGAGTGGCCGCGCATCCCCCTGCCCGGCTGGCCGGACGGCAACGGCAGCGGCAACCCATCCGGCGCGGCGGACGAACTGATGGCGTCGGCAGCCCGAGGCCGGCGGCTGGCCGCGCTGCTGGACTGCGATACCCCCGTCGCCGGCGTAACCGACGGCCCGCTGGCACCGGCCATGGCCGCCATCGCCGTACCATCCACCACCCACGGCGGCAATATGGACGGCGACGACTTCGCAATCACCGCCGGCTGGGGCCACCACGGCGCCGGCGACGCCGTAATGCCCGGCCAGGGTCGGGTTGTTGAGCGCGACTACACCCCCGCCGAACGCGCCGCCCTGGGGGATGCCATCGCCGGGTTGGGCGATACTACCTATGACGTGTATCTGAACGAGCGGGCGTACTGGCGCAATGTGCCGGCCGGAGTGTGGAACTACCACCTGGGCGGCTACCAGGTCCTCAAAAAGTGGCTCTCTTACCGGGAGCAGCGCGTGCAGGCCCGCCCGCTGACGGTGAGGGAAGTGGAGATGTTCGCGGAGACGGCGCGACGGATTGGAGCGATTTTGCGACTGGTGGCCGGCTAATGATTTCCACTGGTAAAATCCCGTTGAGGACGCCGGAATGAACCGTCAAGAGACCGTGCCGAGTTCGTCGTCCACCGGCGGGGCGGGAACCGCATTTGAACAGCAGGCAGGAGCCATGTTCCTGGCTCTGCTGCTTACTCACGGCTTCCCGGTGGTCTTCAGGGATTGCCTAGTGGAAGAAGTCGCTTTCCAGACCCGACGTTTGGGATGGCAAACGGACGACCTACTCGTAACGTGCTCATCGGCACACCGGGGGCAGCGCAAGCTGGCGATACAGGTCAAGCGGACCTTCCACGCCACCGCCAGTTCCACGGACTGCAAGGAAACGTTCCGGGGATTCTGGCAAGATTTCAAGAGCGCCAATCGGTTCAACCCAGACTGCGACGCCTTTGTGCTCGTCACCCTAAACGCTACGCAAGCCCTGCAAGGCGGATTGGGACTTCTACTGGAATGCGCAAGAAGCTCGTCGGACGAGACGGATTTCGCCGACCGGCTGACGCAACGAGGGCTGTATTCCCAAAAGGTGCGGAATTGCTATTCGATAATCAAGACCATTATCGAGGCGACGGAGCCGGAGTCCCTGAACGATGGAGACTTCTGGCGGTTCCTCAAATCCGTCCATCTGCTGAGCTGGGATTTGACCACGTCAACCGCTCAGCAAGAGGGGGTGGCAAAGCAGATGCTGGTTACCGCGTGCCCTCTGGAAAACCGCTTGGAGGTAGCTGACGCCACTTGGTCAAAACTGATTGAAACTGCGGCCATCGGCGCGATGAATGGCCAAACCTTTGCCCGGAACGACCTGCCGGAAGATCTGCTATTGAAGCACACGGCGCTTGACCCCGGGGGGCAGTTGAGGGCTTTCCGCGACCATACGCAGTTGGTGCTGGACGGGATCCATTCGTCCATAGGCGGCGCCGTAACGCTCGCCCGCAATGAAATTCAGCAGACGGTGGCGGAAGTTCTGTCCGAGCGCCGGGTACTGGTATTGACCGGGCCGCCGGGCGGCGGCAAGTCAGCATTGGCCAAATCCGTGGCGATAGCCTACCAGGCCGACCACGAATGCTTGTCATTCCGCGGTGAGCGGTTCGCAGCGAGTAGCATCGACGATGTCCTCCCGATGGGGATGACGGGATTGCAGTTGCAAACGCTGTTGGGAGCGCAGGAGCGCGTGTTGATTCACGTAGAAAGCGTCGAGCGCTTGCTGGAACATACGGTCAGGGATGCGTTGGCGGACTTGGTGCGGATAGCCGAAGAGTGCGAGAATGTACGGTTGTTGCTGACCTGCCGGGACTATGCTGCGGTTGCCGCCATAAATTCATTCTTCGGCCGGGGCAACTTACATCCGGAAAAAATCTTCGTACCGGCTTTGAACGATTCAGAAATGGATGAGATCGCCGAGGCACTTCCCGGTCTCGCCACACCTCTTTCCAACCCCCGCATCAAGGACTTCCTCCGAAACCCGTTTCTCCTGGATATGGCAGCACGGATAGATTGGTCGGGGGAGCACGAAATATCCTCAGACGTTGCCGCCTTGCGGAAGAGATGCTGGTGCTCCCTGGTGCGCCGGGACGATGTGACCCAGGGCGGAATGCCGGACCGGAGGGAGCAGGCTCTCATCTACCTTGCTGAGAAGCGTGCCCGCGAACTGCGCCCCTTCGTTCCCGCCGATGGCATAGACCGTCATGCGCTAGACGCCCTGTACCAAGACGGGATTTTGGTCAAGGACGATAATGGTTTCGCAGCGCCGAGCCACGACGTCATTGAGGACTGGGCTATCGTACGTTGGACTGAATTGGAGTTCGCAAAAAACCAATGGCAGGCTGGCCCCATAGCCACGGCAGTGGGCGAGCATCCGGCGATGCGTCGCGGCTTTCGTGAATGGCTCAAAGAGTCGTTGGAACTGGATAGCGACAGAGCGGATGACTTCGTTTTGTCGTGCTACGGCGATAGCGCGATTCCACGCTATTTTCGCGATGACGTCATCGTCTCAATGCTGCGCGGCAACTCGGCCAGGAGTTTCATTTATCGGCAGAAAAACCAACTCCTTGCCCATGACGCCCAGTTATTGACACAGGTCATACACCTGCTGAGGGTTGCCTGCAAAACGGTTCCGCAATGGCTTGGTGGTAATTACTCGCCTCCTTCGGTATGGCTTGAACCTGAAGGGGTGGCGTGGCCGGCCGTCATGGAACTGGCGGCGGAAGAGTTCGACGCATTGGCCCCAACTCACGCAGGGTTGCTCATCGGTTTGATGGAGGACTGGGCGCAGGGAGCGAGCCTTTCGACACCGGCGCCGGACGGGGCAATATCAGTTGGCAGGATCGCGTTCAGCCTGCTTGACCAACGTGAGGGATGGAGGGGAAACGACCAGCGGAAGCGCATCCTCCAAGTCATAGCCAAAGTGCCCCGGGGCGATGGCCCGCGCTTCGTGGATCTGGTCGAAAAGGCTTCCGCTCGCGCTAACCAACGAGGATCAGTCGAAAAGGAACTGGCCGAGATTCTGCTCGGTGGGATTGAGGGTGCGACAGCCTGTCGTGATTTCCCCGAATTGATGGCCGACTTAGCGCTGTCCTGGTGGTGTCTCTCGGCGGAAAACCCGGAGCGCACCTTGCCGTATTGGATGCCGGACAATGACCATGAATTCGGATTGCGTCACGACACCGTCACTGGATTATTTCCCCCCAGTGCGATGCAAGGACCGTTTTTGTGGCTGCTGAAGCAACACCCTGAGATCGGCGTCGGTCTAGTACTGGACCTCGCTAACCATGCTGCTGACTGGTACGGCGAGCGTAGGTCCGGCTCCGGAGCCTTGGAGCCGGCCTTTCGCATCACTCTCACAGTACCAGGGTACGGTAAAGTCGAACAATGGGCTAACGAGCGCCTGTGGCTGGCGTACCGGGGTACGTCGGTCGCCCCCTACGTCATTCAGAGCGCGTTGATGGCTCTGGAGTTTTGGCTGCTGGACTTGTGCGAGAACGGAGCACCCGTCGAGTCTTGGCTTGTTAAACTGCTGGTTGAAAGCAACAACGTGATGACCACGGCGGTGGTAGCCAGCGTGTGCAACGCATACCCGGCGGCCAGTGCGATGGCGGCTTTAGCTCTGCTGACTTCTCGTAAGGCTTTCCGGCTTGACCTCCATCGGATGGTTAAAGAACGTGACGCCGTGATGCTAAATGCCATGTCGAAGAGATTCCCGGCAGCGAATCGCCATCACGGTGAACGTGAACGGGCGGACGGGTTGGAGCACCGGAAGCGCCATCTTGAAACTTTGGCCAGCCAATTGCAACTCACAGGCAGAGCCGAAGAAGTCCGGGACATCATTGACCGCCACCACGAAGGTATCCCGGAGGGCGATGCCCGAACCGAAGATGACCAGATATTCTTATTGGCCCTGCACAGGATGGACATACGCAAATGGGAATTGGGCGAAGAGATTTCGCTCCCAAACAGCTCTCCGGGCGAAGACGAAGGCAACACGGAGGTAGCGTTCAGGCCCCGCATCAAGGAAATGGACCCCAAATTGCAACACTACCTGGATGAAAGCGCCCAAGAACGCGAACTGGTCGGCGCTTCCCTCGGACTGCTGGGTTGGGGACTCGCTGAGTGGGAACGGCGCCAGCACGATAACGGCGGGATGACATGGCCTACCGCGCTGGCACAAGCCAAAGAACTACAGATCAGCCAACAGCTGGCAACCGATTTTGCCGACAACGGCGTGGGATATATCGCAGCAATTTGCATCCGAGACCACTGGCACGAGATGACGACGGATGATCAGCTATGGTGTTTGAGAACCGCCACCAAGGAAATAGAACGGGAATGCGACAGCCCGGACCATCTGATCAAAGTATCAAACCATGCCACCCAGGCCGACCGTCCGGCAGCTTTCGTACTTCCGATGGTTCTCACCTTGCAACCCGAGAATGCCCAGGTTTTGGCCGCTGTAGCACGTTCGATCACTCACGCATCAGACCAAGTTAAAGTCTGGAGCGCCGAAGGCATACGCCGCTACATGGGGTCTGGCAACCAGGACCTCCTGATGCGGTGCGCCGGTGCCTTTGCCATGTCCGGGCGGACTCTTGACGAAAAGGTGGATACACAGGATCGGGGAATCGGAGAGAGAATAAAGCGATGGTTAGGACACGGGTTTGCAACCTCCCAGCCGCGCCAGGTCGCGGATTATGGGTGGCATGGCCAGACCATTCCAGCAACGGTGGTAAGGGACGCTTTCATCAAGGGAGGAATCGATTCTGAGGCGGAAATCGCATCGCTGGATTTCGATACCTGGTCGGCCCGGTCAGTGATTGTGCCTCTTTCGATCATTTTGTCGGGCACGACAAATGCAGCACTGGCTAGAGAACTTCATGAGAAGATGGCGCAAGCTGTGTTTGAATCTTGGGAGGCACGCACAAAGGACCACGAAGTGGAATGGCACTCCGACTCTAATTACGCAATGATGCAGCGAATCTCCGAGTTCGTCTTGACCTTACCGCCTGACGAGGCTCTGCGCTGTTGCCAGCCGTTTCTGGAAGCGGTCGCCAAGTATCCGTCGGAGGTGGATACTTTCGTCTTGTCCCTGATTGCGCGGGGAGGCATCGCCAACGGCGGTCAATCCTGTTTTTGGTACGTCTGGAACGCTTTCGCCGACAAAGCAGTCAACGCGCCGTGGGCATCTTCTATCGCCGACGGATACTCCACGGGCACGTCGTTGGTGAACTACATCCTGTTTACCCTGCCTTGGGAAGAAGACATAAAAGACAGGCTCCTATTGGAGGGCCATTGGGATGACGTGAATTCATTCGCGACGCGTATGCCGGCTGCGTCGCCGGTCATGCTGGCGTACACTCGATATTTGCACGGGGTCGGGCGGAGGTCGTTGCCTGACGCTTTTTCAGTTGTAGCTCATATCCTCCAAGAGGACGCGCCGGCAATCTTGCTCAGCGATGGGAACACCGTATTCTACCTGGAGTCTTTGCTCGGGCGGTACGTGCACGGTGAACCCTCGCGCTTGAAATCGGTCCCGAGGCTGCGTGACGCAGTTCTGTACATATTGGACCAACTCGTCATAGTCGGTTCTTCCGCCGCTTACATCATGCGGGATGACTTCGTTACCCCGGCGCCGGCACCCGTTGTGCATCAACCAGCCAGTTGAGTGCCAGCGTAAATTAAATAGCGTCTAAAGGTTTACGGCTGCCGCAATGAGGCTTGTTACCTACACAGCGGCTCCGGCACGTGGTGCACCACGACGGACGTAAAAGACGGAGCGGACCGCACCAGAGTCTGTAATCGGCGTGTCGTTTTCCAGGGATTTTGTCCCAGCAAATGAAAAGCGAAAATGTGCAAATGGCTAGTTGGAAACGTTGGAGGATTTCCGTAGCATCATTAGCCTGTTGCGTTCTTTGGCGCTAGGCTTCTCGGTAGGTGGCTTCTCGGCGTGGACGTACTTGCGCACGGTTTCCCGTGCGACTCCGAGTTCCCGAGCGATGGCTCTCAGGGAAAGTCCTTCCAGCTTGGCTCGCTGAATGGCCTCCACTGGGCCAGTTGGGTGGCGTGGACGTGTGCTCCCACAGTGATCGCTGACTTGCTAACGACGGCCTTTCCGGCATCGAAAATGATGACGCCAGCCCGTAGCGCGGGCGCATCCTCCGCCGGCATAGTGAACCCGCCGCTGACCAACGGCGGCGGACGCTCTTGACAGAGGGGGTGGCGGGAGTCAGGGCGGCACACTACGAAGCTTTCACAGTCGCCCCCTGGTCGGCAAACCCGGAACGCAAGCATCCCAGTAGCGCAGTTTGCCTACCGATCATGCGCCACCCTTGCTGCCCATCCGAATCCGGCGTCAGGGAGATTCCAATTCCCCTAATCTTACACCGGATCCTGCGACGTAGGCACCGCCCTCATCGCCGACGGGATGAAACCGCTCATCGTTTGCCTAAACCGGCGAGTAGCGTCGCTCGACCACCCAAATCCCCGCTATGGCGGAGCCTGCCCGGACGCACAAGGATGTTTTGCCCTTGCCAGGGTTCACTCAATGCTGGCGTTTGTTGAGGATGCACCCCAGAGCGCGCATTATCCATTGCATGGTACGATTATGTTAAGAAACTCCGGTTAGCAGGCCGTTCCACTAAGCGATGCCGTAAGTTCGCCGTAGACGGTGAATTTGCCGGTGAGAACACCTGAGATTCGACTTCCGAATAAAATGAATTGCTGTAGCATTCAGCGGGAACTGCTACGGAACCAATCTCCACGAAAATCGAGGGCAAAAACATTATGACTGGAAGCATCAGAAGGCGCAGTCCCGGCAGCTGGGAAATTACCATTGACCTCGGGCGCGACGAACGCGGCAAACGCATCCGGCGCTTCGTCTCGGTGAAAGGAACCAAGAAACAGGCCCAGCAGCGGTTACGCGAATTGCTCACTGAGTTGGATGGCGGCATCGTACCGTCCACCGAACGCATCATGATGCGCGACTGGCTTCCCCGTTGGATGTCCGATTGCGTCGAAGGACATCTCGGCCAGGCTACCCAGGACCGCTACCGCGGCATCGTCCACAACCACCTGATCCCTGCGCTGGGCCACATCGAACTGAAGCGTCTCAGTCCGCCCCACGTTCAGTCCTTGCAGAACAACCTGCTGGACAATGGCATGGACCCCAAGGGCGTCAACCTGGTGCGCACCGTGCTGTCAGGAGCCATGAAACACGCCCTGCGCCTGGAGCTAATCTCAAGAAATCCCGTCTCGACGGCCAAGGCGCCACCGGAACCGGACCGGGAGGTCCAACCGCCGCCAATGGATGCCGTCAATCGGATGCTGGAACTGGCGAAACAGCTTGGCGACTGGTTGTATCCCGCCCTGTACCTGTTGGTGTACACCGGGATACGCAGGGGGGAACTGCTGGCCCTGCGCTGGGACGCGGTGGATTTGGAAAAGGCTGAAATGCGCATTACGTCGTCTTTGGGCCGACGTTCCAACGGGCTGCACCTTTCAAAACCCAAGACCGAGCGCGGGAGCCGGACCGTAAGCCTCGACGGCAGCACCGTGGCGGTGTTGCGACGGCACAAGGAACGCCAAGACTTTGAGAAAGCGGAGTTGGCCGATGCGTACGCTGACAACGGCATCGTGTTCGCGGACCCGTTGGGTCAATGGCTCAATCCCATGAAACTGACCCGAAGGGTGCAGAGCCTGGGCAAGAAGGTCGGCCATCCGGAAGCGAAGCCCCACAATCTCCGCCATTTTCACGGCTCGGTCACCGTTGAGCAGGGAACCAATCCGGCGGTGGTATCGCAGCGATTGGGACACGCCAACCCGACCATCACCATGAAGATTTACGCCCACGCCTTGCCCGGCTGGCAGCGGCAGGCGGCAGACGATTTTGCCCGGACCATGGCGGAGTCTCGGGATGGTTCGGAGGACATGATCGGTGGCGACGAGGCTATTGATACCGTAGCCGCGTGATTGCCGACCAAATGCCGACCAAATTGTCAGAACCGGAGGATATTGGACGGCACGCAACCGCGGATTTGAGTAGGAATACCACACTTGACATCACCCCACGAGCGGGTATGTTCGTATCCGCCCCTCGGCACCAATCCCCGGATTTCCTACTTGGAAGCGGCTCCGAAAGGGGCCGTTTTCGCTATTTTGCCGACCAAATTCACAGATGCCGACAGCATTGGACGGCATCACGCCACACCAAACTCGATTGGCGTGGCGAACCGGGCAGCTCGGATTTGCCGACCATCAGCGCCGTCAAGACCGGTAATTTTGCCGGCAATCCGGTGTCAATTTCCGGGACTCCAGCGGCATCGATGGCCATCTCGATGGTCCAGGGCCCACCTGAACACTGGGTGCCATCTTGTACGCAACCGCCCTGGCCGGCGCTCCAGCGATATGCAGCGCACGCACAGGCTTCAGCCACCCGGGAGCCGATTAGGAATGCCCGGAGGACGGAGTCCTTCCAACGTCGGAAGGTGGTATCGCCCCTCTGAACGCCGGCAAAAATGACGCGATTCGGTGCGGTTAGAGACAGTGGTCAACAAACTGGTTGAACCGTTAGCCTCATCGTGACTGCCGCATCTCCAGAACATCATCGACCGGCGCGTTCACTTCTCTCGCAACCCAGGGTCAATTCTCACCAACGGGTTCTGTCGATGGCCTACAATTCTTTCAGTAGTATTCGGTCGAATCAAGAATGACAGGGGTGGAGCCGGTGGAGTTTGGTACGGGCACCCTGGTGGAAAAGCGCCAGTTCACGATAGCTGATTGACGACAATAAGGAATGCGCTCGTGCCGGTCCTGCACCTGGCGGCCAGCACCATGGTGCCCAATGTGGATAGCGCCCTGTCCCTGCTGCCGGAGACTGGCAAACCTTTCGACTACGCCGAGGTGCGGGAGCTGGCCGAGCCTAAACCGCCGGAAGCCCCGGCACTGGCGCTGTCGGACTGGCGGAAGCCGGCCACTCCGTCCTCTTCGCACCGGCCTACCGACTGGCGCAGAGCCCGCCCCTGCGGAAAGCAGAGGACCTGCTGGCCGCCAAGCGGGACTTCGACCTGTCCCGGCACTGCGCAAGCTGGACCACTTCGACATCCTGCTCCTGGATGACCTGGGTTACCTGCCCCGGAGCATCAGGGCTATCGCATATGAAATTTCAACCTCGTCACTCCGGCGGAAGCCGGAGTCCATCGGTCAAAAACTGAACGAATCTGAAATATGACTAACGAATTCGGTCACTGGATTCCGGCTTTCGCCGGAATGACGGGCGTTAAACCGTCCATATGCGATAGCCCTGCCCGGAGCATGCCCCGCGCTTGACATGGGGCAACGAGAAGTCCGAGGTCATTTTCACCCTGATCGCCGAACGCTACGAGCGCAGGTCGCTGGGCATCGCGTCCAACCTGGTCATCTCGCAGTGGGAGTGCATCTTCGCCAATCCCATGTCCACCGCGGCCGCCATCGACCGGGTCGTCCACCACGCCGTCATCCTGGAATTCGACGTCCCCGGCTACTGGACTGATGCAGCCCTGCGCGTTTCCCACGGCGCTCTGGCTGCCGCTCCAGAAGTCGGCCGCATTGTGATCGTCTGGGCAACCATCGCCTCGAGCCAACCTCGGTTGCGAAACCTGGCCTACCTGGAGCCCGATCCCATCGTCGAAGATGACGACCCCGTCGGCAGCAGCGAATGCGAAACCCAAGATCTGGAGGAACGGCCGCCGTCGCCTCGCCAACTGGCGCTCTGGAAGACCGTGCAGGAGGCCAGAGTCCAGTGCATCTCGCCACGCGAGATCGCGCGGCAACTGGGCGTTTCACGAAACACGGTGCGCAAGTACGCTCGTGCCCTGGCACAACCTACCAACCGGCGCCACAACCGTGGCGCCCAGGCGTCCGCCCCCATTGACCTCCAAACGACAGTACTGACAAATTCCCTTTCCATTAACCCGACGGAATCGCTGGACAACGACACTGTTGGCACCACAAAGGATAGCGTCCTTCAGGCATGATGCGGGCGACATCAGGCCGGCTGGGCCGTTACCGCCGGCACATACTGGCCCGGCGCACATTGGGGTGGATAGAGCGAGCGACGGAGCATTTCCGGCGTAGGAAGGATGGACCCGCCAATGGCCGTCAAAAGTCGTGGGACTGGCCCTGTCGCGGGCAACCGATGGTTTGGGCAGCGGATGACGGAATGTTGGTTGCGGGGGGGGGCGACGATTTTCGTCATATTGAGCTATACGCTGTTCTAACGAAATCCGCCATCACGGACGTTGCAATTCATCCGGTTTCACATGGCACACATAACTTTCTTTGTTTTTCGTGATATAGCCGGTGAAAGCGGCGGTAAAACGTTGAGTTTGCCTGATAAACGCGTTTTTTCAACCATAAATGCCATTTGCGGATGGAAAACGGTTTTCGTAATAAAATACGCATTAATCCGCACAGACCGCAATAAAATGGCCCAATAACATACTAAAGCGGATTGTGTTATTTTGAGTATTTCGGCGTGATATTACGGAAACCACCGAATCTGGTACAATTCCGAATTAATTTCCATTTTGACGTTGAGATTCCAACTCCGCGCCGAATCACAATCAAAGGAGAAGCGCTCAAACAAACATCCCGGGCAGTCCCACCATGTTAACAGCACCCGCGGTCTCGTCCCAAAACCAAGCCAACCGGAGAGAAGAATTTGACCCCCACACCTTTTCCTGACCCGCATAGCGCATCGCGTCAGTCCACGGCGCCCGGGCCGTTTGTTTCCCGTCCCCTGGGATCGCTGTCTATGCTGGAGGTCTTTGACCTCCACGCCCATTCCGAGGAATCGGCCGATCAAGCGCTGATCGCCTACCGTTGGCCGCACGGGGTAGAGTGCTAGAGTGCGCCAAACCGGACTGCGGCTCCGAGGACGTCCGGCCGTGCCGCAGCTTCAAGCGCCCCAAGAAAATCCCGGTTCAATTCCGCTGCCGGACCTGCGGCCACCGGTTCACCGTGCGCGACAACTACTTCCTGAGCGACTCGACAATACCACTGCGGGTCTGGCTCTGGGCACTCTACCTCGTCGAGGCGACATCCGAGCAGGTGGGCGAAGATCAGAGATGCGACAACAGTCTGGCCTTGCAACAACCCGTCAACGGCTCACGCGTACCCACTTTCCGGGGGCGGAATGTCAGAAGCAGGATTTCCCGGATTTGACGGATTATCAGGATTGAGATCATCCGACGGCAGCGTCGCACCCAATCCGGCACATCCTATAAATCCGGTAAATCCTGCTTCTGACAAGCTACCAAAATGGCTCCCGCGTACCCAGTTTGGCATCGCGAGGAGCGCAGTCCGCCGCTGGCGGACGGCGATCTCGTTCCAAGAGCGACGTTCGTTACCTCGACGAGATTGCCGCGCTGCGCTCGCAATGACAGTTTGGGGAAGATTGCCGCGCTGCGCTCGCAATGACAGTTTGGGGAAGATTGCCGCGCTGCGCTCGCAATGACAGTTTGGGGAAAGTGGGTACGCGTGAGCCCGTCAACGGAGATGGACAGGTCTTCGCGGCTGGTGTAGTCGGTAGCGATGACGATGGGCTCTTGCTGCTGCACAGTGCTTGCCTCGTTTGACTGGATTGATCCCATAGCGCTCTCGCCGGGGCGCAGACCGATGCCGTGTTCGACAATTTCCACCGGTATGAGTTGACCAACGGGCAGGAAGGCCCGGCGCGCTCGTCGGCGAGCGACATCCCGTGCGTGGTTGATCCTGGTGGATGGCGCGAACAAGGATTGCGTCCCGGCAGACCCGGCCGCCAGCGGATCACTGACACCAGCGGGCTGCGGGTTGGACGGCGGATACTCCGTTGGCGTGGGCGCAGCTTCACTTCACCTGTGCTTGGGTCAGTTGGTCATCGGGATGTTCACGAGTCGCGCAGCTCACGCTTGACCCTGACCCAGTGCGTGCGCGTATCGCATCACGTCCAAGCCGCCCTGGTGGGCGCGCCGTTTCAGCTCCGCCGCGCCCACCAGGGCGACGATGAATCTTTCCTCACGGCCTTCCTGATGCGGAGCGGCGGGGTTCACGAACTCCAGGAAGGCCTTTGCGATCTCCTCGTCCGTCAACTTTACAGCGCTTTCAAGCAAGGCGGGTTCCAGCTCGTTCAGCAGCGCGATGAGACGCTCGAGTCGCTCGTCGATGCTCAGGTCAACATCGTCGAGTATCTGTTGCAAATCCCGGTGAAAGCTGGAATCGAGATGGAAATCACCCACGTCGTGCTGCCCTCCAATGTTGCGCCCCAAGCGTGAACAGCATACCGCAGGCGTTGAGGACAGTGCGCCGCGAAACGCGCGCCGCAACGACCGGCGGACCAGGGCGGGTTTCCGTCCAGCCTCCGTATTTGGACCGTCGCCGACCTTGGTGGATTCAGGGCTCGCCGCGACAGCAGCAGTTACTCCGCAAGGATGCTGCCCGTCGTCGCGATGCAGGAAGCATCGGCGACGAGAACCGCGATTTGCCAACGCTTCCCGAAAGCCATCCATCCAGAGTGCACCGGCGACGCGAAGTCCAGTGACAAGGCCGGTGGCGGTAACGTTGCAATTTAGGTGGTTCAGTTTTCCGGCAACGCATTCGAGTGGCTAAAGCTGCTGCTAGGCCAACGGGATTGCCACGCTGCGCTCGCAATGACAAAAACCAAACCACCTAAAACGGAACGCTACCGGCCGGTGGCCCACGCCTGGCCAACCCCGCGGCACGCGAGAAACTCTCCACCAATCGCCATAGCGCACGCTGGCAGAAGGTTCCAACGCTCCCTGGATGGGGCGATACCGGAAGGGATGGGCACCGATGGAAAACAAAAAAGCGAGCCCACACCGCGGCGGAGGCCGCCGCGCTTCTGTCCGTGAGCCAGTGGTCGGTTCGGGAAGCCTGCCGGCTCGGTGATGCTAGCTCGGTGCGCAGCTTGGGCCAAAGGGTCGTCATCCCGGCTGATGCGGTCGAGGAGTTCCTGGGCGGCGCGGACAACGAGGACGCTGACGCCCCATCGTCCAGCACAGCACCCGGCGACCGGCCGCGACGGACTCAATTCCGCCACGAGGGGCAACGGATGCACAGAGGCAGGAACACCTCACCCAAAGATCGACATCGGGCATCCTCCGCCGCGCCCGCGTCACTGCCTCTGCTGCAACTGACGCTTCCCGGTTGGACCAGGCCGGCAGCCCCAACGCGTCGAGGCGCTCTCCCAATGGCGGCGCACCCCGCCGGCGAAAGCGCTCAAAAACGATCAGCGCCACGTCCTTCCACCGGAAGACCCTGCCAGGGTGGCCGCGCTGACGCATAGCCGTGTCGGGTTCCGTCGTGCAACCGCTGGAGGAAATGGGACGATACGCCACGGTGGTCATCGACCCGCCGTGGCCCGTTTCGCAGAGCACGCTGCGCAAGAACGGCCGCGACGCCTACAAGCCCTGGGCTTACCCCAGGATGTCGCTGGAGCAGATCCGCGCTCTGCCCGTGCCGGAGATACTGGCCGATGACGCCTGGGTCTTCCTGAGGACCAACAACCGGTTCCTGCCCGATGCCCTGGAGTGCGTTACGCATTGGGGATTGCGCTACCGGTCGTTGTTCGTCCGGGACAAAGGGGCCGGCGTGCAGATGCCGGGTCTCCCGTGCTCCTCGGCAGAGTTCGCGGTTTGCGCCAGCCTGGGCAAGCCGCAGTTTCTGCAAACGAAGGCGTTCAGGACGTGCAACCGGTGGCCCAGGCAGCGCAACTCGGAGAAGCCCGAGGGATTCTACGAGTTGCTGCGGCGCGTGACCCCGGTTGCACGCATTGACGTGTTCAGCCGACGGGTGATCGCGGGTTTCGATCGGTGGGGCGACGATGCCCCGGCCTGAAACTGCGCCGCAAATGCGGCCAGGGTCGCTGACCGCATTCGCAGCGACGTCAGGGTGGAGGCATCAGGCGACCGCAGGCGGGACACGAAACCGATGCGGCGTCGCCATCATCCTCCGAATAGAACCGGTAGCGCTGTAGTTTCAGAACTTCCGCCACCAGCGCGTGTGCGCCCTCGTAGCCAAGGGTTCTCAGGTGGTCGGCGATCAATACCGCGGCCACGGCCTGCGCCTTCAGGAACCCGTCGACGTAGGCCGACAGGTCTTCGCGGCTGACGCAGCCGGTGCGGATTGCGATGGGTTCGTTCTGCATATTGCTTGCCTCGACTTCTTTTTGATTGACGTGACGGCGCCCGCCCGTGGCGCAGGGGCAGATGGCGCCAACGGTCCAACTGCGCTACTTGACTGGTTCCTGCGGGCGGCGGCGGCATGTCTGCGAGAGGGTTGGTGGGTTATCTCTGACCCTCCATAGCCGTCGGCTTGGGGAATGTGGGGCGCTGCCGCATCTCCCGCGCCGGCACCTGCGAGCGTTTGACGCGGATCCTGCGCCACTCCCTCCGACCTGGCGCTGTCACCGGAGCCGCGGCGTTGCCGGCGCCAAGCCGCCAGCCGCTGCCAGGGCATTGCGGTCGGCTCAGCGCACGACTGCTGAGCGATTCGTAGCGGAAATCTCGGACGGCATCCTGGCCAAGGCGTGTCGGCCGCCGCCCATTGGCCCGGCGGCGGGTGTAGTGGAGAGGAGTGGAGCAACCTCGGCGCAGGCTGGGTTGCCAAGAGGTGACTTCGTCTCCTCAACGGTATAGGAGCAGCAGTCACGCCATTGGTCACGCCGGGCGTGGCCGTCTTGGACTGCGATTAAAATCGCCGACCAAAGGCAAAACCACACGCGAACGCCAGACGTCGCAGGTAGGGAAGCAGTATGGAATCGCGACCACGGAAAGCCTACACCGTGGCCGAGGCGGCGGCGGCCCTGGGGGTATCAGAGTGGTTGGTGAGGGAGATGTGCCGCACCGGACAGCTGCGTTGCGTACGCCTCGGACGGAGGATCGTCATCCCCGCCGACGCCCTGGATGAGCTGCTGGCCGCGTCGGGTGACCAACGCACGGACACCGCGCCGTGACAGTGGCAGCCGCGTCAATAGACATCAGCAACACCCACCCGGCCGCCATAGCCGGCGAGCCACACGACGGGCCAACGAGGCTCGGCCTCACCGGTGTGACCAGGAGGTACGAATGGACACCGTGATAGACAAATCGCCCAACGACCAACGCCAAGGATCCGTAAGCACGCCGCCCCTCAAACAATTCACCCAGCTGGTGATGCCCGGATTCGAGCGCCTGGGAGTCGTCCCCTGTGTGGTGGAGAAAGCGCCAAGGCCAGTCAAAGCCCGGAGGCAGAAGCCGCTCAGGAAGGAGGAGGCGAGTGACGCGCCGCACCCCGATCAACTGAGTCTGCCGCTCAGGGTCCTTTGACCAACGGCCGCGTTCACCTTGCCCTTGATGATCGGCCGGCAACACGAGGCTGGGCACGTGTTGCCGGCCGGCGACGTGGCGCCAACCAACCGACAACGACGGTGGAGAAAACCAGCCAAGCCCGGCGCCGGCGGCTGGTGAACGCAGAGGCTGGAGGCCACATTGTCGGCCGCAATGGCAAGGAGCAAACCAGCCCGGCGGTTTTGTGGTCGGCCGCAATGGCGGGCGGGTTGCAGCCCGGCTGCTCCGCGACCTTGTTCCCACTCAACCGGGACTACATGGACGCCCACTACCAACGAGGCTTCGCCCAGCGCTCCAAGGGTGAGTACGACCACGCCATTGCCGACTACGACCGCGGCCTCGAACTCGACCCTGGGTACGCGAACGCCTACTACCGGCGCGGAGATGCCCGGCAATCCACAGCCGACTACGATGGCGCCGTTGCCGACTCTACCCTCGCCATCTCACGCAATCGCGAGTACGCGGACGCCTATCGTGGTCGAGGCAGGGCAAATACCTTGAACGGCGATTGCGACGACGTTGCCGGCTTTGACCCCGCCGTCGAACTCAACGGCGACGATGCGTCTGCATATCGTTTCCCGGGCGATGCGAAGAACCGAAAAGACGATTGCGACGGGGCCATTGCCGACTTCAGCCGTGCCATCGGGATCGACGATGAATACACGTTTGCCTACCTGTGGCGAGGACACACCAAGGAGGACAACCGCGAGCGCAACGGCGCGATTGCCGACTACGACCGGGCGATGGAACTCGACCCCCAATGCGCCTGTCTACACAATAACCGGGGCGCTCTCAAGCGGGAACCGGGCGACTATGAGGGTTTGTACCGGGACTTGGACACTGCGGTCTGCTTGCCCCTAATCTCGCGGACGCCTGGGCCAATCGGGGCGTCGCCAAGGTTGAGGACGAGGATGAACACCGTGGAGCGCTGTGGGATTTGAACCAGGCGGTTGCCCCTGATCCCGAACACACTGAAGCGCACGTCAACCGCGGCAATGTCAGGTTGGAACTCAAGGACTATCAGGGAGCGGTCGCAGACTATGCCATCGCCGTCAGCCGCCCTCTGAACAACCCGGAAAAAGCCGTTGTTCACCGTGGGCGAGGCGACGCTTACGCCCACCAGAATGACTACGACCACGCCGTGCGGGATTACAGCTCGGCCTTCCAGCTTGATCCGGAAAAGGTGGGAGCCCGGCGAGCCGTGGGCGACGTTCATTACCACAACGAGCGATATGCCGACGCGTTGCGCCACTACGGCAGAGCATTTGATGGGTAAGAATCATTCAAGGATTTCCGCGACTTGCGCGAAGAAGGAAGCGTCACCATCACCTCAAACAAGGGCTTCGGTGAGCGGAGCGAACTGCTCGGCGAAAATGTGATTGCCTCCGCGGTTGAAGAACCGGGTTGCTGAATCACCGTCGCGTGTTGAAATCCCGCGGCCAGAGCTACCGGCTCAAGGTCAGGTCGCAGCCTGCCTGCACCACCAGCCGCTTGACGCGGGGAACGACTATATTGGGCGATGCTAGCCGAGCGTCGCCGGACGATGCCGGCGCAAACCGCTGGCTGAGCAGCTTGTCCCAAGCGGCAGCGTCCAAATCCGGCCAGCGGGGTAGACCGTCCCAAATGGGAGCGAAGTGCGGCGCCACTCTCGCGCTGGCGCGAGGACCAGGAGGTTGCGGGCGCGAGAGAAGGCCACGTCATGCTGGCGCATCCGGTCGAATTCCGCGACGCGGTGAGCCGGTTCAAAGGGAGGGCACGGGCTGTAGGCGCCCAACTCACGGCCGATTTCGTCCCCGCCGCCGGCGTCATCCAGCGAACCCACCGCGACCACCGGCCACTCCAGTCCCTTGCTCTGGTGGATGGTCGTAACGCACACCCGTCCCGCAGTGAAGCGCGATTCCGCCGATGAACCCTTCTCCAAACTCTGCGGCACCGGGTGTTTGAGACGAGAGGAAGCCGGCGCGCGGTGACAGGGAACGCCGGCTTTATCAAGCGCGGTCAGGTAGTGTTCGCAGGCTGCCTCCTTGACGCTGTGCAGCAGCAGAGCCGCCTGACTATAGTCGGCGATCACTCCTCGCGCCTTCAGCAGCCGCAGCAACTCCGCCAGCTGTCCGGCCTCGTCCCTCGGGTCCCTGCCCAACACCGCGATGACCAACGGGTAATCGGCGTGGCAGACGGCCGCGTTGGGAACGACGGTCTTGGGGTGGCGGTATGCCCGGCCGCCGGGCCTGGGATTGGTCCAGTCGGCGGAGGCCATCCAGCGGTCGCAGGCGGCCACGATGCCGGGGTGAGAGCGGTAGTTGACGCTGAGGTGGAGGACCCTGGCCTGCGGAAAGCGTTCCGGAAACTCCAGCAGGTTGGCGACGGAGGCGCCGCGAAAGCGATAAATGGCCTGGTCGTCGTCGCCAACGACGCAAAGGTTGCCGTGGGCCTCAGCCAAGCGGAGGAGCACTCGCTCCTGGACGCGGCTGGTGTCCTGGGACTCGTCGACCATCAGATGTTTTACGGTGGCGCCGACACTCTGGGCGATGGCGTCATCCTACAGCAGTGCGTCGGCTTCGACCTGGAGACGGGACAGGTCCAGCGCGCCGCACTCCTTCAAGACGGCCTAGTAGCGCAGGCAGCAGCGGCCGATCGCGGAATGGAAGGGATCGTCGGCGTCGGCCAGTTCCTCCAGGTCGATGGCCTCCTCGGCGATGCGCTCGAAGTATCGGCGCGCTTGGCGCACTGTGAACTCGTGGGTGCGCCAGCCGCGGCGCCGCAATTCATCTCGCTCGGGTCCGAAGACGCGGTGGTAGTGGGCGCTCAGCAGGTCCAGTTGCCGCCATTCGTTCAGGATGTCAAAGCCGGGTTTCAAGCCGGCGCGCTTGGCGTGGTCGCACAGGATGCGGCGGCACAGGCGGTGCACGGTGGAGACGCGCACGGCGAAGAGGTCTCCGGCGTAGCCGGCGGCCCGCGCGGCGGCGTCAAAGCGCTGCCGCAGCTCGTGGGCGGCCTTCTTGGAGAAGGTGCACATCACCAACTCGGCGGGGCTGACCGCGTCCAGCAAAAGCAGGTTGACGGCGCGCCAGACCAGGCAACGGGTCTTGCCGGCGCCGGGGCCGGAGATGACCAGCAGCGGCCCCTCCAGGTGGCCCACCACGGCGCGCTGCTGGGCGTCCAGCTCCGGTTGCAGACGGTGGATGACGGGTGAAATCAAGAATGCCTCCGGTTGGCCCGATGTTCGGCGGGCTCTGGGTGGATTGGGGAGTAGTGGGTCGAGTGGCGTCGGTGAGTCGACGCCGTCCGGGGCGACGCCGGTGTGGCCTACGGCGGAATGCCAGGTTGCATTGCCCCGGCGGCGCAAAGTTGTACCAGGGAACGCGCGCACGCCGACGGGTACGGCGATTTCGCGGACGCGGGAACGGGACTGGAGAGGACCGCAGGCTTCGCGTTCGCAGAGGTTCATTTAAGAAGCGGGTTGCGGACGCCTGGCCCCACCCACCGATGCGGGCACAAACAGGCGCGCTCATTTCGCGCATTCACTCCGGCGCCGGCCAAGTCTGAGCCGGCGGACGCGGCAGGCAGTGAAGTCCTGGTTCTGGTCCCTGGCGCGCCCGCATTCGGGGCAGGGAGCGTCGAGGGCTCGGTGTCCGGCGAGGATTTCGGGGTCTCCCACCGGCAATCCATAACTACCGGCAATCCACAAGGGCCACCGGCGGTGCGTTCGGAGCGGCTGGCAACTCGCCAACCGTTTCAAGTGTGATGAGGGGGTGGCGGCTACAGGCCGCAGTCCGCCGTCGGTTCGGGGGCCTGCGGCACGATCAGCCGCTCCACGTGGTGGATGGTGATGTGGGCGGCTCCGTGCAGTTCCAGCCGCTCCACCGCCGGCTCGGCGTCGTCGGTACGAGGCTGGCCGGAATCGGCTGCCCCGTCGGAGTTGGAGTCTGCGCCCACGGTGATGGCCCGCACCTCGTTGACGATGTGGCTGGCACGGGGCGGATGGTCCACCACAATGCGCCGGGCCACGGCCGCCAGGTCGGCCAGCAGGTGCTCGGCGCCCCAGATTACACGCACGTTGGTGCGCGCGGCGTGCTGCTCGATCACCGGGTCCGGCTGCATGTCGGGAAAGACCACCACCGGAATGATGAAGACCCAGAAGCCGGTGTTCCGGTGGATTTCGTGGCGCAGGTCCATTGCGGCGTCGTCGGCCTGCTGCAGGGGGCTGGACTTGGCTTCGAGACCTCCGTCCGGGGTGTGCAGCAACCACTGCTCAAGTTCGGGATCAAAGGTGTACTGACCGCCCTTGACCTCGATGGCGTAGCGGCCGACGTTTTCCAGCCAGAGGCCGAAGTCGGTGTGGTGGCGCCGGCCGGGGGCACCCCACTCGTAGAGGGCGTGGCCGCTGGCGTCGCTTTGGCCAGGGTGTCATACACGGCGGCCTCGGCCTGGCGCTTGGGGTCGTTGCGGCGTTCAATGGGGAACTGTTCGGGTGTGGTGATCACTTTTGATTCTCCTTTCGGATCGCTGCCCCCGTCGACGGGGGCGCGTTGTGTTGGGTTGGGTGACTGGCGCCGGCAGCGACGGGGGCGACCTGGCATTGGGCCCGCGGGCTGCGACTGCGGGCGGGCCTTCGTCAACCGGCGGCGTATGGTGCGAGCAAGGCACGGTGTCGGGGCCTCCTGATGTGATGTGATGAACAAACGTTGCGAGGTGAAGGGGGTGACGCCGATACCGGCGCAACGAGCAATTCGCCGCCGCCCCGCTCTCTTCCTCTTTCTTCCCTCCTCTCCCTTTACCTCTCTCCCTTCCATCCCCACGCTCTCCGCGCCGGCCGCCGGCCGGCCTTGAGACACCGGCAAGGTTGACGCAGGCTTCAGCGCCGGCGGCAACGACGATTACACCGGGCCACACGCGGGGGAAATGGTGACGCTGGGGCCGCGCGAGAGCTCGCTTCGGTCAGGCAGAACGGCGCTTGGTGATAACCCCAACCCGGAATTGACGTGAGCAACGTGAAGATGCCGGCCGGCATCGCCGCCGCCGCGGTCGCTCAACAATCCGACGACCGCGATCCTCCAGATGACGCGTACCGCAAGCTTCCTCCGCCTTCGACGTTCCGGTGTTGCGGATCTCAAGAGCCGTCAGCCCCCACGGGCTGTACCCCCAGGGACAGCTGCCCTGTGAGTTCCTGCTCTTTTGCAACGGCAGCGTGGGCTGTTACCCGCGCGCCGCGGCGGGGGGCGCAACCGGTGGCCTTGGAAGACTGGGCGCACTGGCGCTGCGCGCTGGCCGTTCTGGACGTCAGGCCGCCCTGGACCAGTAAGGAATTCGAGGACTTCGACGAGTGGCTGAGCGTGATGGTCGGGGAGGCGGAGGCCGGCTACGCCGACGACGCGACGTAGCCGCTCCACGGGGAAACGCAGCGTTGACTACGAACCGCCCTCCCCGGAACCGAGTTGCTGAGCGCGGTAGGTCTCAATCAGGGAGTGGAGCGATTGGGGCCGCTGAAACTCCCGTGTCTTCCGCAGCCACTCCCGCCATTGGGGATCGGCGTTCCGCAGCTCCTCCGAGTCGGCGCGGTAGCTTTCCGGCGGCGCCCCCGGCATGGCTTTGCAGCCCAGCCAACCGTCGGGGGTCCAGACGTACAGCCATTCGGGGCCCACACCCCAGTAGCGGGCGAAGAACCGTTCGGTGCCGCCGCCGAACGTGTAGGGTCGGCAATTCTCCCAGGGCTGAGCGTTGGCGCGGAAGTAGGTGATCGAATTCCCCGGCCTGGCTTCCAACCAGGTGACGCTGCCCCAGGATGACGAGCCGGTCGATGCTTTCCTCATCCGAATAATGTTGCAGCAGCGTGGCTCCCGCCACGTCGGGGTCGCCGTCGTGTCCCAGATAGATTGCCTGGCCGTCGCCCTGGCGGTCCACCTTGCCGATGATGGCGCGTGTCGCCATTGTCGTTGCCTCCTGAAAATCGTGAAACCTGGTGTGCGTGATGACGGTTGATCCGGCGGTGGCGGGTTCGCACCCGTCGCGCCGTGCCCTGCCGGCAGTATGGGGCGCCGCCGGATCACCTCGGCGCTCCGAAAACTCGGTAGTGGCAATCCGGGCAAAGATCGCCGGCCAGGTTGACGCGCGCGCGGCCGTTCCGTCCGGCGCAGACAGGGAGCGAGTGGCATTGCACACAGAAGGGATGTCCCGGCGACGCGGGACGTTTGCGACAGTGGATGCAGTGGGTGGCCACGGCGGAGCCTTTCCGCCGCTTGCCGCCCTTGCGCCGCGACTTCCGCGCCTGCTGGCGATCAATTTTCTGAGCGCGCTTCGGCGTGGTCTTCCGTTCCTCCTTCGTAGGGTGGCAACAGCTGGAACCGGGAGCCGCGGCGGCGGCGCTGGATGCAGTCCACCTGGCGCCAGTCGGTGGCGACGGCGAATTTCCGGCCCGCCGTTTCTCGGCCGCAGGCGGTGTCGCCGGCCCGCGGCTGGGCGATTTTGTGAGTCCTCATAAATCCTCCTTCGATACAGGGGTTATCAGCCGCGGCCGCTTCGTACTTGGCTTGGGGGTCATCCGCCGGAACCTCTTCCGGCAGGTCTTTGACGGCCTGTCCCGCCGGCGGGTTGCCGACAACTTCGTCCCTATGGCGACGCATCGCCGCCGTTGACCTGCGTCCGCAGCAGGCGTCCCAATCGCTGGACGATGGCCACGTTGCTTGACACGGCCGCTCCGGTGGAGATCCAGACCTCCGTCTCTCCATCGTGACCGACCCTTTGCGCCGGAACGGCGCCGGCCAGACGACAGCCCCGGTGAACCAGCGCGTTGACCTGCGCTGCGGTGATCGTTCCTTCGATAACGGACTTCCGGGCGTCCTCCAGGGCGCTTTCCCAGCCGGTCAGGCTGCGCCGGACGTTGCCCCTCTTGCCCTTGAGGATTGCGGCAACGTGCCCAATCTGGGCGTCGAGTTCGGCGATTACGTCATCCCGATTGATTTCGAGTTCACTGGCATTCATCGTGTTGCGTGCGCTCCTTGTGCGATTTCACTCTGGGATTGATGGGGCGGTTGTGAAGACGCCCCCAACCGTTTCGCCGTCGGCATTGCCTGCGCGCAGACGGCTGACAGGGTCACAGCTTCACCCCTTCCTTCTTCTCTCCCGCCCCTCCCATTCCCCCGCATCTTCTCTACAAAATTTCCACGTCGGCCGCCGGCCGCCGCAGTCTTCGGCGTTGGCGGCGACCGGCAGGGCGCGTTTCACGCGCCGGTGAAATGGCGCCGCGGACGGACTCCGCGGCGCTTGACGACAACCCCAAACTCGAAAGCGAGGCGAGCGGAGCGACGGACATCGACCACTCCGAAAATCTCCCCGCGGTGTAGAATGGCGAAACCATCGCCAAGCCTTCGCGGGGGTCATCGTGGTGAACGCGCCAACTCGCCCCACAGAGGAAATCGCCCGCCTGGGCCAGGAAATCTACGAGCGGGACATCCGGCCCCAGGTCGAAGCGGACCACCGTGGCAAGGTAATCGCCATCGACGTGGACAGCGGCGACTACGCCATCGCCGGAACCGGTCTGGCCGCCGCGGACGCGCTGTGGGAACGGCGTCCTGCTCCCGATGTCTGGGTAGTGAAGGTGGGGTATCCGACGCTGCGGACCTTCGGGGGCGGTTCTACCCGGCGGGCAGGATGATAGAGGGCACGGTCAACGCCAACAACGAAGCCGTCGTAGCGCTCACCATCCGCGGCTCGCCGGGACGAACGCGGGAGGCGAGCGCCGTGATCTACACCGGCTACAGTGGCTTCCCGACCCTGCCGCCGGCGTTGGTCGCGGAACTGACGCTCCCCTACGTGTTCAGCAGCAGCGGGACCCTGGCTGACGATATGGAAGTCGGCTTCCCCGCGCACCGGGCCACGGTGATTGGGGACGGAGGCCCGCGGAACATTGAAGCCGACGCCGTGGGCGCCACGCCCCTGGTGGGAATGGCGTTGCTGGACGCCCACAGCCGGTACGTGGAAATCAGGAACGGCGGGCGCGTCGTCATCCGGGCGGCGGAGTAGCCTGGCCACCGGTTCCCTCGACTTTTGATCCTGGCCGCCGGCGCGACAAATCCCGCCGAAGCCGGCGACTACGGCACCCTTTCGTCCATCACCGTCACCGCCGGCCAAACCACCGGCACGGGCAGCATAACCACCACCGACGACACCGGCGACAACGACGACGAGACCTTCACCGTGTCGCTGGACACCGACAACCTGCCGTCAACCGTGACGGCGGGCAGCGTAACTTCGGTGACGGTGACCATCACCGACGACGACCCGGACGCCCCGGCCTGGGCGCGGATGCGCTGGGACGGCGACAACCTGCTGGTCTGGTGGACCTGGGTCAACGCCGAAGGCTACGAGTACACCGTCGGAGACGGCAGCCCCGTGGCCGCGAGCCGCACTAACGCCGGCATCGGCGACCTGGACCAGAGCGACACCACCCACGTGGCGCGCGTCTATGCCAGGAACGGCGACGACCGGAGTCCGGCGACGCAGGCGGTCTGGTGGCCGCCCAAGCCGGGCAACGTCGATACCACTGTACGCGCCATCGTGGCTGCATTGCACCTCATACTGGGCACTGGCCTCGGCCAGCCCAGCGTTGGGCACCTGCAACCTTACTGCAGCCGTGATCATGGCCACCAACCACCAAGGCGGACCGCATTGGCTTCGGTCATTGCGGGGGCAGGGCGGCAATCGCTCAACACTTGCGGCGTTAGTGTGGGACCCAATTGCCGTGCTCACCGTTCCCGCCCATCGGCACGACCGTGCCCAGGAGGACAGCTTTGTCATGACTACCAAGGACTCAGACGCATACGTTGCCCGCTATTTGGCCGTGGACAGCCACCTCAACGAGCGCAACGGTTCCACCAAGCAGGTGTGGGGCATAGCAGGGGAACGGCCCGCCGGCCGAAAACTGGCGGACGACATCGCCAAGTACTGCAACCAGTTGGACGGCGACGGCTATGAAGTCGTCTCCGTCTTCCCGCTCACCAGCGGCCGTGCTGCGGAAGTTTCAGCCGAAGCAAGCGAAAGGGTAGAAGGCCGAACCTACCCTAACACCCTTTCGGACGATGACGAAGAAAGAGAATACGTCGACACCGGCGTAGGCTACAGCGTCACCGACGGCGTAATCGTAGTTGGCTGCCGTCGCGCACGGCGCCGGCAACTTCGCACCTGACGCCGGAACGACGCGACCAGCCTGATCTGTAGTCGGGCTCTGCGCAACGCCGCCGCAGGCCCTCGCCATTACCCTTTTCAGGGAGCGACACCATGGGACAAAAGAAAGATTTCGCCATCCAACGTGGAGACGACCTCGAGCGCACTGTGGTGGGCATCGACGGACAGACCCACGTGATGCCGGGGCACAAACGCGGTAAAGACGGCCACTTCACCAGCGAGGGACCGTACCGTCGGGCCATTGAACAAGCGGTCAGAGAAAACCGCCGGTAGCTCACCTCTTTTGGCTCGCCACACATTTGCGAAGGCGGGCAGCTCATTCAAGACTGAGCAGGTCCGAACCAAGAAGGGCCTGCTTCGTGTACTACATCTAACAAAACGGCATCACGGCCGACGCATGCCGCCTCAACGAGGAAACCCGGACCATTTCAGCTAGCATCAGCAAAGCAGTGGCCGCTGCCAACTTGAAGCACCGCCTTCAGCCGCACCCATCCTACGACATCGCAGTGGCGGCAACGCCGGCCGCCACTGATTCTCACGGGTAAAGGTAGCAGCCCGCGCCCCGCCGCACTATACTCGGAACGGTCTGAATGCAGGTCTACACTTGCCAGTCCCGCGTCTGAGGTGCAGTCATTGTGAAGCGCCGACACGGCCGGACGCGCCGGGACTGAGGCGCTGCCCCAAGCGCAAAAGCGCGGGCTGGGAACGAGCCCGCAATGGCGCCGGCCCTCAGCCATCCGGCTTGTCGCACCCACCTGACAGCAAGTGGCGTAGCCGTCAGACAATATAACGGGAGGCATCAGATGCCGCTAAAGAGCCGCATCCTGGACAACCAAGCCGCCACCGTGGCCGACCACCTGCGGCGCAATCTGCGCGGCGCCGACGCCTTCAACCTGGCGTCGGCTTACTTCACCATCTACGGCTACGAACTGCTGTCCGAAGAGCTGGACCAAGTGGGTCGCACCAAGTTCCTCTTCGGCGATCCGACGTCGGTGGAGGATCTGGATCCCAGCGCCGACGAGCCCAAATCGTTCGAGCTCACAGAGCGCGGGCTGGAACCGAACCATACCCTGCAACAGAAGGCCCTGGCGAAGCAGTGCGCCGACTGGGTGAGTCAGGACAGCGTAGCCGTCCGCTCGGTCAGCCGCGCCAACTTTCTGCACGGCAAGATGTACCTCACCGCGTCGCCGGACAGCGCCGCCGGTGTCGTCGGCAGCTCCAACTTCACCAAACGCGGCCTTGGCGGCAGCGACCGGCCCAACCTGGAAATCAACCTCGCCACCGACGACGCTGACACGCTCGCCGAGTTGAATGAGTGGTTCAACCGACTCTGGAATGACGAACGGCTCACCGAGGACGTCAAGCAACGGGTGCTGGACGCTCTGCAACGTCTCGGCGGCGACTACGCCCCGGAGGCCGTCTATTACAAGACGCTGTACGAACTGTTCCGCAAGGACATTGAGGCCCGCCTGGCCGGCGACGCGGTGGCCGCTGCCACCGGCTTCACGGAAAGCCAAATCTGGAACGCCCTTTACGAGTTCCAGAAGGACGGGGCGAAAAGCGCCATCGCCAAGCTACGGGAGCACAACGGCTGCATCCTGGCCGACAGCGTGGGACTGGGCAAAACCTACACCGCGCTGGCGGTCATCAAGTACTTCGAGTTGCGCAACGAGCGCGTGCTGGTTTTATGCCCGCGCAAGTTGTTTGAAAACTGGTCGCTCTACCCGTCCATCTACGGCCACCGGCAGAACCCGTTCACGGAAGACCGCTTCGCCTTTACCGTGCTGGCCCACACCGACCTCTCACGGAACTCCGGCTCGTCGGGCGGGGTCAACTTGCGGACTTTCAACTGGCAGAACTACGACCTGGTGGTGATTGACGAATCGCACAACTTCCGCAACGACGGGGGGCAACGCTACCGGCGCCTGCTTGACGAAGTAATCAAGGACGGCGCCAGGACCAAGGCGCTGATGCTGTCGGCGACGCCGGTGAATACCTCGCTGATTGACCTGCGGAACCAGATTTACCTGATGACCGAGGGACGGGAAGGCGCTTTCCGCGAAAGCCTGGGCGTGGGCAGCATCCGCAACGTGATGGCGTCGGCGCAAAGAGTGTTCAAGCAGTGGGAAACCGAACAAGCCAACCGGAGCCGCCGCGACAAGGCGCAACTGCTGGAGAAGCTCGGCGCCGATTTCCTGCGTCTGCTGGACGGCGTGTCAATCTCACGGTCGCGGCGGCAGATCGAGCAATTCTACGCCGCCGAAATGGAACGCATCGGGCAGTTCCCCCAGCGGGAAATTCCGACGAACCGCTACCCGCAGACGGACTTGAAGGGCGAACTCTCCTACCAGGAACTTGCCGCGCGCATCGGCGAGTTCAAGCTGTCGGTGTACCAGCCCAGCGAATACGTAACCGATCCGGCGCGGCTACAGGAACTGGCGGAAACCCGCCAGCGGCAGAATTTCAACCAGCAGGACAGTGAGCGTTTCCTGGTTGGGATGATGTGCACCAACTTCCTCAAACGGCTGGAAAGCTCCCCCAAGGCCCTGACGCTGACGCTGGGGCGCACCATCGGCAAGATCGACGACCTGCTCGAAAAGATTGACCGCTACGAGCAAGGTGGGCAGTCCACTATGGAAGCGACGGAGGCGGATACGCAACCCGACGAAGACGAGGAAGACGAAGAATTCTCCGTCGGTGGACGCCGCCAGTCCTACCGCCTCGCCGAGCTGGACGTGGCTCGCTGGCAGGCCGATTTGCGGGCAGACAAGGCCACTCTGGAAAGCGTGCAGCAGCAGGTCGCCGCCATTACGCCGGAACGCGACGGCAAACTGCGCGAAATCAGGTGGGCAGTGAGCGACAAGGCTCGAAAACCCACCACCGACCGGGACGGCAACGCCAACCGCAAACTGCTGGTGTTCACCACCTTCAAGGACACGGCGAACTATCTGTACGACAACCTGACCGACCTGGCCGCCGAGCTGGGCATAAACATGGCCATGGTGTCCGGCGACGAAACCCACACCACGGCCGGCGCCAACAACTTCAACGCCATCCTGAGCAACTTCGCCCCCAGGGCGCGGAGCCGCGGTAGCGCGGACGCCGGCGCCGACATCGACCTGTTGATTGCCACCGACTGCATCTCCGAAGGCCAGAACCTGCAAGACTGCGACGCTGTGCTCAACTACGACATCCACTGGAACCCGGTGCGGATCATCCAGCGTTTCGGGCGCGTTGACCGCATCGGGAGCCGTAATCAATCTGTGCGGATGACCAACTACTGGCCCACGTCGGACATGGACGTGTACCTGAAGCTGGAAAGCCGGGTGCAGGCGCGAATGGCGCTGGCCGACCTGGCCGCCAGCGGAGACGAAGACCCCTTCACGGAGGAGGACGCCCAGCTGGAACTGAATTTCCGCGACGAGCAACTGCTCAGACTGCGCGAGGAAGTCCTCGACCTGGACGACCTCAGCGACGGGCCGACCATGGGCGACTTCACCCTGGACCACTTCCTGACCCAGTTGTTGCGTTACCTGGAAGCCAACAAGGACGAGCTGGAAGCCATGCCCCTTGGCGTGTACGCCGTCGCCGGCGACGAGGGAGGAGCCGAGGCTCAACCCGGCGTAATCTTCTGCCTGCGCCAACGCAACGCCGGCGACGTCGGATCGCGGCAAAGGGCCGCCAGCCCGGTGCATCCCTTCTATTTCGTGTATTTGCACGACAACGGCAACATCCGCTACGGTTGCGCCAACGCACGGCAGGCGCTGGCCGTGTTCGACGCCGCAACTGCCGGCGAAACCGCGCCCATTACCGAACTGTGCGACCGATTTGACCGCGAAACCGACCAGGGCCGCGATATGTCGCGCTACGATAAACTGCTCACCGACGCCATTGCCCACATCAGGCAGGCGCACGGCGCAACGCAAACGCGAGGCCTGGGCAGTGGGCGCGACTTCGTGCTGCCCAAGGCATCCGAAAATCCCAACGAAAACACGGACTTTGAGCTGATAACCTGGCTGGTCATCGAGGATACGAAATGAGCACTGCAAGCGTCAGAAACGCCATCGGCGCCGCCTTGGCGGCAATGGTTGACCGCGACCTCACAGCGGCGGCCACCGGCCTCCTGAACGCCTGCGGCTACCGGAGCGAACGGATGTTGCCAGATCAATCCGGCGACGCCGGCGAGTTCATCCGGCAACTTCCGAACGCCAGCCTCAGCACGCAGTCGGCGCGGGCGTTCCTGGACAACGCCCAGTCGATGAATGTTCTCTTCCAGTTCACCAGCGGTGAAATCCAAGCGGAAACTCAGCGAGCCTTGTTTGACGCGGCCGGCTTTGACACGGGCAACGCCCGCAGTTTCCTGTTCGCTGCCGTGCAGCTCCGCGGTGATGCCTACGCTCGCGGTCGGTACGCCGCCTTCACCCGCGAGCTGAACAAGTACCTGCCGATGCCGATGGTCGTCCTGTTCCGTACCGCTGCCGGCCGCATCACCCTGGCTTTCGTTCACCGCCGGCCCAACAAGCGGGACCCGGAACGCGACGTGCTGGGCAGCGTGTCCCTCATCCGGGAAATCAACGCCGCCGAACCGCACCGCGCCCACCTGGACATCCTGGCCGAACTGTCCCTGCCGGAGCGTCTGAAGTGGATCGACGACCATGGCAAGCCCCGCAACTTCGACGGTCTGCTGGACGCCTGGCTGTCCGCGCTGGACACCGAGGAGCTGAACCGGCGTTTCTACCGCGAGCTGTTCACCTGGTTTGAGGGCGCGGTCAAGACCGCCAAGTTCGGCGACCAGGAAGACGCTGCCCTGCCCGCCGAGGAGCAGGTGATTCGCCTCATCACCCGCCTGATGTTCGTCTGGTTCATCAAGGAGAAGGGCCTGGTGGCCGAAGACCTGTTCATCGAGAACCGGGCCGCGGAACTTCTGAAAGGCTACGCACGGGAGGCTGGCGATTCCTACTACCGCGCCGTGCTGCAAAACCTGTTCTTTGCCACCCTGAACACCGAAATCGGACAGCGGCGCTTCAGCCGGGAAAACCGCGACGACCACCGCAACTTTTCCGTGTACCGTTATCGCAACGAAATCGCCCACCCCGACCGACTGGTGGCGCTGTTTGACCAAACGCCCTTCATCAATGGCGGGCTGTTCGACTGCCTGGACAGCTTTGACGCCACCGGCGCCGGCGGCGTCCGCGTGGACTGCTTCACCGACAACCCCAGCCAGCGGGCCGGCTACTCCATCCCCAACCGTCTCTTCTTCGGCGACAGCGCCAACCTCGGCCTGATTGACCTGTTCAACCGCTACAAGTTCACCGTGGAGGAGAACACCCCCACCGAGCAGGAAGTGGCCCTGGACCCCGAACTGCTGGGCAAGGTTTTCGAGAACCTGCTGGCCGCCGTCAACCCGGAGACGCAACAGACCGCCCGCAAGGAAACCGGCTCGTACTATACGCCCCGCGCCGTGGTGGACTACATGGTGGACGAGGCCCTCGTCGCCACGCTGGCGCAAAAAGCATCGCCCGTGGACGGCGACGCCGATGAGTGGCAGGTCCGGCTGCGCTGCCTGCTGGACTACGGCGACGCCTTCGCCGACGCCGAGACGCTGTTCACTCCGGCGGAGCGCGAGGCCGTCGTCCGCGCCATTGCCGGCATCAAGGCGCTGGACCCCGCCGTTGGCTCCGGCGCCTTCCCCATGGGCGTCCTGCACAAGCTGACGCTGGCACTGCGCCGCCTGGACGACCGCAACGAGCTGTGGGAACGCTTGCAGAAAGAACTGGCCGGCCGGCGCGCCGCCGCCGCTTTTGACACCGCCGAGCAATCGGAGCGGGACGCCGAGTTGCAGGAAATCAGCGATACCTTTGAGAAGTACCGCGATTCCGACTTCGGGCGCAAGCTCTACCTCATCCAGAACAGCATCTACGGGGTGGACATCCAGCCCATCGCCACCCAGATTGCCAAGCTGCGCTTCTTCATCTCCATGGCCATTGAGCAGCAGCCCAACGACGACCCGGAAGACAACTACGGCATCCGGCCTCTGCCCAACCTCGAAACACGGTTCGTAGCGGCAGATACGCTAATGCCTCTGGAAAAGCCCATCCAAAGGGCTTTCGGACAGACCGATGAAGTGCGACGGCTGGAGGGGGAACTGGCCGCCAATCGTGAGCGACACTTCCACGCCAACACCCGAACCGCTAAGTCGGCTTGCCGCCGCCAGGACGTCAGGCTACGCAAGCAGTTGGCCGCGGCGTTGCAAACCGCAGGCTTTCCCGCGGGGTCCGCAAACCAAATCGCCGCTTGGGAACCTTTCGACCAGAATGCGGACCCTGTAGGCTGGTTCGACGCCGAGTATATGTTTGGCGTAGCCGACGGGTTTGACATGGTTATCGGTAACCCGCCCTACAAGCAGATCAAAAAGGGAACGTACCCGAAGGCGCGATTCCCCTACTCGGAAGGCCGCGACAAGGGCAAACAAAACCTGTACAAAATGTTCGTGGAACAGTCGTACAACCTTTGCAAGAACGATGGCGTGGCCACCCTCATCGTTCAGAGCAGCCTGATGTGCGACTTGTCATCTGCTGCCACGCGATTGCTGCTGCTTGAACACACGCAGTTGCGCCACATCATCGAGTTCCCAAAGGCGGCGCCGACGCGCGAAGCACAAGTATTTCAAAGCGTGACGCAAGGCACCTGCATCTACCAGTTCATCAAGTCTCCACCCGACGAGCGGCCGATCAGAATCTCGGTGGGCAACGACGCTCACAGCATTGCCGACTTGCGCTTCTCCCCTATCAACAGCGGCACTATTGAAAACCTGTATCCGACTTTGCGCTGTCTACCACGCATCGCTGAGGGTAGCGTAGGGATTTTGGAGAAAATCGCCGGCGACCATTCCATCAAACCATTACAGGACTATGTAGCCAGCATCTCCCAAGGCGACCTGAATCTAACCACTCACTCCAAGCGTTTTTCGAGTAAAGCGACCACGGTGCGCCTGCTCAGAGGCCGCAACATCGGGCGTTTTGCCGTGAAGTACGACACTTCTAACGAGTACTGCGATCAAAGTTTCATGCCAGAGCAGGTCAAGGCGAACCGGGAAGGCGTGTTCTTGATTTGCCAGCAGATTACCGGCACGAACGACGAGCGCCGTCTGCATTTCGGAGTCACCGAACGTCCAATAACCGACTTCCTGTGTGGCAATTCACTGAACAAGTTGCTGCTCAAAAACCCGTCCCATAGCAAGGCCTTCTGCGCGTTGCTCAACTCCAAGTTCATGGATTGGATATTCCGGATTACTTCCACCAACAACCACGTGCAAGGCTACGAATTGGAGCAGCTCCCCATCCCTGCGATGACGACAGGCGACCGCCATCGGCTCACCAAGATCGTTGACCGCATCCTGAAAGCCAAAGCCGCCAACCGGGCAACGGACACGAGCGCGGACGAGGCGGAAATCGACCGGCTGGTGTACGCGCTGTACAGCCTGACCGACGCCGAAATCGCGGCGGTGGCCGGCAACTGACGGGCGTCGTCAAGCATTGAAACCACGCGGTCGTGACCGAGCGGCAAGGTCGCCCGGCAGTATCTAAACCCGGCGAAAGATTGAGGCGGCCGCCCTCAGGCTCAGCCATGGCGACGGACGCCGCTTTCTCCTTACTACGGCGATGGGATAAACCCGGAACTGTGACCGGACGAAAATCTTCCCGTCCGGTCCAGGCACCCCGCTTTGCGCGAATTCCACACGCAATCTCCACTTACGATAAGATACAACCATGAACGACCGAGGAAAATTCCCCAATTTCCTTGCCGTGGATTTCTACTGCGGCGCCGGTGGTACCACCCGAGGGCTGATCGACGCCGGTGGGTACGTCATCGCGGGCATCGACAAGGACGCTGCCTGCCGCAAGACCTACCGTCAGAACAACCCGAACGAAAGGTTGAATACGGCCAGCCCCGCCTTCATCCGAAAGGATATGTTCCCGGCGTCGCCCGAATACCCTGAGGGAAAACAGGACGAAATCCTGAACGACCTGCACCGTCTGATTACGTTCCGCCGAGCGCTTGCCGAGGCTGCTGCCGGTAGGAAAATACCGCTCCTCTTTGCCGTCTGCGCACCCTGCCAATCCTTCACCAAGTTCGTCCAGCGTAGTTTGACCGATACCAGGACCGCCGGCCGGGAGCGCGACCGCAACTTGCTGGCGCAAGCGCTTGTATTCGTCAAGCACTTTCAACCGGACATGGTACTATCGGAGAACGTCGCCGCAATCGAGCGCGGAGCCCATAGCCAGATCTGGAAAGACTTCAACGCCGAATTGCGCTCCCAAGGCTACCGCGTTGGCTCCGGGATCGTTGACGCTTCTCGCTTCGACGTTCCGCAACACCGACGCCGTTCCATAATTGTCGCAGTCAAAGCTTCCGACCCGGAGCGCGTAAATGAAGACATACCTGTGCCGGCCGGCTCCGACGGCGCCCGTCCGAAAGTGCGGGATGCTATCGGTAGCCTTCCTCACCTGAAGGCCGGTGGTAAGGACGAGAACGTTCCTAACCATCAGTGCCGGAACCTGTCGGACATCAACCGCCGCCGGCTGTTGGCGGTCGATCCAGGCGAGCCGAACCTCGGATTTCCTGACGAATTGGCTTTAGATTGTCACCGCCGCCTTGACGAAAAAGGGAAACGCGGGTTTGGGGACGTCTACACTCGCGTCCACCCGGATAGGCCATCGCCGACCATCACCACTCGCTTCCACAGCGTTTCCAACGGTAGGTTCGGCCACTACGACGGCACCCAGGAACGCGGCCTCTCTCTACGCGAGGGCGCCTTGTTGCAGTCGTTCCCGGTAGATTACGAGTTTCACGCCGACGGGATGGACGCCATCGCCAGGATGATAGGCAACGCAGTGCCTCCCAACCTTGCTAAACACATGGCGGAGCACCTCTACGAAATCTGGCGCGCGGAGCGTTCAGCGGTCACCACGGCTCAAGGACCCCACTGATGAACAGCAAAGAAATCTGCCTGCGGATACTGTCCGCTGAATCCGAGCAAGCGGTAAGCCGCATCATAGACGACGTACCGGAACTGTCCGATTCAGCAAACTGGCACCCGATTGACGGACGGGAGACCAACTTCAACGTGGTCACCAACCAAGCGTCAACCGGAAGCAAAGCCCTTACCGAATTATGCACCAACATGGTGGATGCAGTGCTTTTGAAGCACGCACACCAAGCGGGTATAGACCCCGCCGGCCCGGATGCCCCGCAGTCGGTAACGGACGCCGTGCGCACCCTCGTCGATCTGCAAGGTACCCGCAGCGGCATTCTTGCCGAGGTTGACGACGAAAAGTACTTGCAAGCATTCGCTGAGAATAACCTCGTCATCGGCGTAACCGGCGGCACCCGTCGGGGCGAGTCGCTGTGCTTCACCTTCGTTGACAACGGTGAAGGCCAGCGCGCCGAGGATTTTGAGGACACCTTTCTCTCGCTTAGCAAGGGCAATAAGTCCAACATCCCCTTTGTACAGGGTAAGTACAACATGGGCTCGTCCGGCGTGCTGACTTACTGCGGCAATCGCTGGTACAAGCTCATCATATCGCGGCGGTACGACGGCACCTCCGACTGGGGATGGACTCTGGTCCGGCGTCGGCCCGGAGGCGGAACGCCGATAGCGGAGTATTTCAAGCCTAACGATGGGATCCCGTCGTTCTCGGCCACTGACTTGCGTCCAATACGCTTCCAAAGCGGCCCCAACGAAGGCAAGGAAGACGACAAGGTAGCCATTGCCACCGGAACCGTCGTCAAGCTTTACGAGTACCAGATGGAAGCGGCGTCCGATTTCCGCTATGTACGCGAATCGCTGAACCAAAACCTGGTAACCACCGCGCTCCCGTTCCGTCTGATGGACTACACCGTCAGACCGCAACGCACCGGACGCAGAGCCCAAGGCGTTGATGAACGGTCTCTATACGGAATGGAGTTCATCCTGCTGCATAGGTACGGGGAAGCGGTCTCCCGCACCGAAGATGACGAAACGTTGGCGGAGCCCGGAAGCGAACACCACGTGGGCGAAATCGAACACCCGGACCTGGGCCGCATCTCGGTCCGCGCAATCGTGCTACGGAAAGATCTGCCCGGTTGGCTTCACTATCGCCGCAACACGGCCAGGGTTTTCCACGCTGTCAACGGCCAAGTACAATTCACCGAAAACCGAGCTTACCTCTCGCAGAACTGCAAGTTAGGCGGCCTCAAAGACCGGATCATCGTCATAGTGGACGCCAGCAACCTGTCGGAGGAAGCGCACAACGACGTTTGGAAAGGAGACCGCGAAAAGATCCGCGCCACCAACACCGGAAAACTTTACCGAGACCAAGTCAGCGGCGTGATTGAGAGTTCAACGTTCCTGAAAGACCTGCAACGGCAACTGGCCCGCGAGGAAACGGAGCAAATTGCCGAGCAGAGCAGGGTTGACTTGTTCCAAAACCTCGTTGAAAACGACCCCAGCATCGCACAGCTACTGCCTGGGGGTACGGTGGTAAAATTGCCCGGTGGCGTAGGCCGCAGCAAACAAGAACCGGAAGAATGGCAGGGCAAGTATAACCCCACCTTCATAGAACTGGTAGGTAGGCAGAACCGGACGAACGGGGCCGAAATCGCCGTTGACGGCACCCGTGTGGTGAATTTCAAAACCGACGCTGCCAACGACTACTTTACCCGCCCAGACAACAGAGGCAGGATCGCAGTTCTCCCAACCTTGAGCGACAAGTTTTCCAGGACGCATACGCTACGCGACGGTCAACTCGCGGTGAGGTTTCAGGCTTTGGAGAATCGGGTGCAACCGGGCGAGGAAATCCTGTGCTACATCGGTCTACAGGATGACGCGATGCCAGATGCTGTGTCGGAAGAGCTGCGGCTACTGGTGGTTGAAACGCGCAAAACAAGTAGCGGCGTGGGCAGCCGTGATAAGACCGGAGGAGATGACCCGCACGGCGACACCGTAACCGAGCAGCGAGCGTTGCCTCCCAGCAAATGGCTTACCCGCGACGGCAGAGCCATTGGTGAGGACGAAACCGAAGCATGGCCTGCGGATTTCACCGACCAAGATGGAGGCCAAGTGGAAGATCTCGGCGAGGGTACCCGCCTGTATTACATCAACTACGACAACGCCCACTTCCGCCGGGTGCTGGACGGCCAGCGTAACGACATCGACAAGAAGGTCGTTGCCGCGCAGTACAGAATGGGGATGCTGGTTACGATGTTGGGCCTTGAGGATGCCTACGAGCGAATGACGCATGGCAACGCCAAAGCAGAACTGGAAGAGCACATTGACGACATCCGGCGCCTAGCCGCTCAAGGAGCAGCCACGGTCATGATGTCTATCGCCAAAACCTTGCCCTCCATCGTTAACCCGGCCACCGTTTCCGACCCTGACGACTAACCGCCTTTGGCGAGTAAGGGGCAAAATCATATCCACCGTCCCCACGGTTACCGTCACTCTGGCCGACCTACAGGCACTGACCGATGTGACTGAAGGCTTCATGTCGGGAGCCGGCGGATACGCTATTAGCAGGTACGCCGACCCCGTGGAAGTTGAAGAAGCCGTCGCAAACGCAAAATCGACTATCCAAAACGTACTGCACGCTTCGGGTCAATGAACCCGGAACGCAGCCCGTTCTAAGCATGGCAACGGGCTCGTCGGTTACCAGAACGCTCAGCAGATTCCTACGAAAATGCCACCGCACCCGTAGCCGCCGACGCGAGTTAGCCCAAAGCCCCACAAGAAACAGGCGGAAAGTCGTCCATGCCGCCTCGTAAGATGCCTCGCGGAACTCCAATCGGGTAAATTCACGTTGAGCGACTTCCTTACCAAAGAGGGCCGGTCCGCGTTGATGTCTCGCGTCCGCAACCGCGGCACGGCGGCCGAGCTTTATGTCCGCCAGCGAGTCTGGCGTGCGGGTTTCCGTTACCGTCTGAACGTCCGCAAGTTGCCCGGAATACCCGACCTGGTGCTGCCGCGCTACCGGGCAGTCGTCCTGGTACAGGGTTGCTTCTGGCACGGTCACGACTGTCGCAAAGGGCAACGGCGTCCAACTTCAAACGCGGATTTTTGGAACCGTAAGCTGGACGGCAACATTGCCCGTGATGCCGCCAACCAAGCAAGACTGCGCGAACTGGGCTGGACGGTGTTTATCGTCTGGGAGTGCTTGCTCGAAGAAGGCACTTGCGCCGTGCTGTCGCACCTGCGAGGAATTCGCGACGAGGAACGGACCAAGACGGGGAAGGCAACTTGAACCGCTCACTGCTATCCCTATCCTACCCGCAATAGGTGCAGTACTTCGCCTAATCCGGCGTCAGGCGTACCAATTCGAGTTGACCACAGAGCGGACCTACCGCTAATATCCTGTCCACTGAACCGATTGGTCGTACAGCCTTAGATCGCAAGCACGGAGGACGCCTCACCGGCGGTCACCCACACCATGATCGCGCTAAAAACAACGGCGGACTCAGCCTCCCGGCAAGATTCCTCCGAAAAGGTTCCCTTCCGAGTTCACCCGAGGGTGTTCGCCGCTCTCGGTGCCGACCTCGTGACCAACGACATTGTAGCGGTGATCGAACTGGTCAAAAATTCGTACGATGCTTTCGCCCACAATGTTTGCATCTCGTTCAAACAAGGGGGCGACGGCACCAACTACTTGGAGATCAAGGACGACGGTGTAGGTATGACCAGGGAGGTCATAGAAAACTCCTGGTGCACCGTGGCGACTCCTCACAAAGAAGTTAGTCCGCTGGTGTGGAAAGGGAGCCGCTCTCGTCGCGTAGTAGGGAACAAGGGTTTGGGGCGCCTTTCCGCAGCCAGGCTCGGCAATCGCCTGACAATGGTGACCCAATCCTCAGGGGCGCCTTGTTGGAAGGTTAGCGTCAACTGGCAGGAAATTGCCACAGGAGATGACATAGCGCGTAGCGCAGTTACGTTCAAGGAACGGAAGAAAGGCTCTCCGTTCACCGAATCCGGCACCAGGCTCCGCATTCACGACCTGAGAGAGCAATGGGACAAAGACCGCATAAAGGAACTCGCCGAAAACCTGAGCCGCCTGATTTCCCCTTTCGCCGAACAGGATGAATTCAACATCACCCTGTTGGGCTTTGACGACGACGACGCGGTCGACATAGGGGTGTCGCAATTCCTGTCCGAGCCCAAGTACAGCATCAAAGGAACGGTTGACGCCAAAGGAAACGTGGTAGGGATTTACAGGTTCGCTCCTATCGGAGCGGACGGCGTTCCCAGAACTACGGAAATGGGGCAGACCTGGTCCCAGATCTACAACGCTAAAAGCACATGGAAGTTTTCTCACTCGCCAGAATCCGCACGTTGCGGGCCGTTCGATTTTGAAATCCGAGCATGGGACATCAACGTGGACGGAACCAGAGAAATTTCCGATAAGTACGGCGTGCAAAGGCGATTAGTGAGAAGTGCCATCAGAGCTCACAAGGGCATTTCAGTGTACCGAGACGGGGTCTTGACGTTGCCCAAATCGGAAGGTGCCCGCGACTGGCTGGGCCTTGACCTTCGTCGTGTCAGCCAAGTGGGCCGTCGGCTGAGTACCAGCCAGTTGGTGGGCTACGTTTCCATATCAGCTAACAACAACCCAAAAATTGAGGACACAAGCGACCGGGAGCGCCTGTCAATGTGCGCAGAAGTTGAGGAGTTCGAGGAGATCATCCGGTCAATCGTAGGCCTTCTGGCGAGCGGACGGAACCAAGACCGGGAAGAACAAGGCCGTGAACAGCCAATGACCGATCTGCTCGACGCACTGTCCGCCGAACAGTTGGTAACGGATACCACCGTACTGGCTCAATCAGGCGCACAAGCTTCGGCAGTGGTACCGTTGATACGTGAGTTTGATGAGTCATTGAGCCGAAGTCGCCGGGCAATCGAAACCAGGTTCGTTTACTACAGCCGATTGGCTACGGTTGGCACCATAGCCCAGATGCTGGTCCACGAAATTCGCAACCGGACCACCGCAATCGGCGCGATGTTGAGGTTTACCAAGAAAGAGTTTGGACCTTTCGGTAATCAACGCACGGCAGCGAGATTCGAGAGAGCGAACGATGCAGTGTCGGCATTGGAGAAACTGGCTGACACTTTCGCGCCTTTGGCGAGCCGCAACTTCCGACGCGGGCGACGACAATCGGTATTGGAAGAACGTATCCGTAACTGCCTCGCTCTCCAGGAAGGAGAAATACGGAGCAAGGGCATCCAATGCTCATTGCCGGGATCACATACCGTCGTGGCGGTCGACCCCGGCGAACTGGACACCATCATCCTCAACCTGATTACGAACGCTCTGTACTGGTTGGAAAAAACACCAAAGGGACAACGTTCCCTGGAGTTTGGAATTGAGATTGGGGATAACCGTGAGCGCACAACCGTATACGTGCATGACACCGGCCCCGGCATCGACGACGAAGATGCCGAGAAAGTCTTCTGGCCCGGCGTGACCCGCAGGCCCGACGGAATCGGCATGGGACTTACGATAGCGTCAGAGCTGGTCGCAACGTACGGTGGTCGGATGGCCGTAATTCACCCCGGCGTAACAGGCGGAGCATCGTTCGAGTTCGACCTGCCGTGCGCGAGTGCAGGTGAGGGGCCGCGATGATTCGCATCCTGTTTATTGAAGACGACCCGAGTAGCGTCGTGGACGCCTTGGAACGTTGTCAAGAGGGCTTGGCAACTTCGGACATCAAGGTGTGCGGGTTTGAGAATTACCCGGAAGAGTTGCGGGCATTCCGTCCGGACGTCGTGATCTTGGACATCCTACGGGGTGCTTCGTCCGAAGGAGACGCAGCTGGACAAGACGTCTACGCTTTGATCTGGGACAACCAATTTTGTCCCATCGTCGTTTACTCCGCCGAGCCGGACTGGATCGACGCAGAGCACCCGTTCGTCGCGAAAGTGAAGAAGGGAGACGGCAGCGAAGACCGCGTTCTCCAAGCCGTTCAAGAATTCCTGCCGCACGTTGAGGCGTTGCAAAGAACTGAGAGCCAAGTAAGGCAACGCCTGTCGGAAGCAATGCGGGAAGTAGCTCCCCTCGCTTTCAGTTCCTTCGACAATATGGACAAACGGGAAGAAATCATAGTGAGGTCGGGCCGGCGACGAGTAGCGGCTATGATGGATGAACCTCCAGTGGGTGAAACGACTCTTGCCAGTTGGGAGTGTTACCTCCATCCACCAGTGTTGCCCGACATACTGTTGGGCGATGTCCTCAAGGCGAAAAATGGCGCCCAAAACGACCCAGGAGCGTTCCGGGTAGTGCTAACGCCGTCGTGCGACATGGTGCAATCCGACAATCGAAAGCCAAAGGTGCCAGAGGCTCTAGCCGCCAAATGCTTTTCAATGCAGGACGCTCTTGCCTCCATCGGCATGGCCGGTAACCGGAATGCTCGTCGGATCACAGAAAGGCTCCTCAGCAACGGATACGCCCAGTCCGTCATTCCCTTTCCCGCATTGGAGGGCCTGATCCCGACCATGGCGGCCAATCTCCACGACTTGGAGTTGATCCCAATCGGGAATATAGGAAGCGAATCGCCGTACCTACGAATAGCTTCCCTCGATAGTCCTTTCCGCGAACTGGTAGCGTGGGCATATCTGCAAAACGCGGGGCGTCCGGGTCTGCCGGGCAGAGACTTGGAATCTTGGGCACAGGAAATCATTCATACCCTATGATCCAACCTACCCTACAAAGCCACCTCCCACAGACTATCCCGCCGCGTTCCCGTGTGCGTCCCCACCAAGGAGCAGGCACCATGCCGTTCAAATATCGTACTTTCGACGTTGACATAGTAAGGCTGGTTGATCCTACCCGTCTGTCTTGGCCAGAACCGGGGGAGACCATGGATGACCGTAATCCAGGCGGCAACCGGGAGTACACTGACCTGCGGTATCTTAGCTGGGCCGTGGCTCGACGTGTGCTTGAGATGGAAGAGGAGTGCATCTCAAGGATTGAAACAATGGAGGGCCCAAGCGAAACCGGGTCGTTCACCATCGAAGAAGCAATGGAAAACATCTGGGAATGGGAAGATTTGCTGGATGAAGTTGGGCCCGTTGCAGCACTTGATGTTGGAGTAGCCTCAACAACGGCTGCCCTCTCAGCGGCAGGGTGCATTCCATTTACGAGTTGTAGTGCCGGAGCCTATGGCGGTCGGCACCGTGAGAAGCACCCGTTGGTGGTTTTCTACGCCCGCCCGGAAGCAGTTCCGCTTTTGATGGAGTGCGCCGAAAAAGCAGGAGTGGGGCTGGAAATTGAGGATGAATTGCATCATCCGCTAATCGTCTACGCGGACGACATTAGAAAAATGCGTGATTTCGCCAACGCACTATCGGAGCGTAGTGCGGACTTCCGACGTGTGCGACCAAAACGGAGTCCCAAGGCAAAAAGCCGATCACTGGACCGACACAGTGATGCAGGACAAATAAGCCTCAACCTGTGACAACTCCGAAAACGTAACAGTGCCGACGATGCAACTTACGCCCACGCCGACCTCACCGCCGCCGTCATCATTCGCAACCGGGCTTACGTCCGCTACTGCGAATGGCGGTACGGGCAAACGCCGAGCGTAGAGGAAGCGCCCACGGGGTGGCGAGAGCAGCCGTCCCGCTCCGGTGGTCCGCCGAATGGCGGACTACCGGGGCTAAGCGTGTTCAAGCTGAAAGGCAGCGCGACGAGTTCCCACGGGAGCAGGGTCCGCGGCCCCAAGCCGGACCGCCGTATCCCAGCGGCGGCCCCAGACGCCCAAAGTGTTTGACAAGATGTTAGCAGCGGAACACACTTCGGAAACACTTGCGACCGTCAGGCCGCAGCCCCGTTTCCGGGTTCCCTACTCAATTCGTTAACACGCTCTAATCAAAGTACCCACTCGCCAGTTCGATTGGTTGGCATCCCTGTTCCTCCCGCCAATTTCTGCCTCTCTGTCCCGGCAGTAGCAGGTCAACTTCTTTGGCTGTCCGCCCTCCTCGTCCGTGATGGACTGAGATGCTCTTGTGCAGTGAAGTAGAAGGCCGTATGAAAAGTTTCTGGTTGGGCCAGATCTCTTGAACTGCTGCGATGCGCATCTTCGCGGTATCACGTCGCTGGTCAGTTCTGATCAGTACAGCAGCCTTATTTTTAGGTGGCGGTTCGATTCCCGCAGTACGGAACTAATCAATTCTTTGTAGTCAGTCTTGTTTTCGTGTCTTGCTGACCTGCTCCAGTCCTTACGGAACCGTTGGTGCTGGTTTGAGTGGATTTTGAAAATGCCACGAGGTTCCACTATGCTGTGAGTTGACACACGCCACAGCGGAGAAACCCCGTGAACATCGTCGATTTTATCACCGACCCCGTATCCAGTACGGGGTGACGTTACTGTACTGCCAGCTAGACGACGCCTTGAGCGACGCTCCCCAGCATCCCCAGGCTGTCCTATCGATCAGCGAGTTGGTCACCATCGGCGTCCTCTACGCCATCAAGAACAGCCTGCCCCGCTCACGCGTACCCACTTTGTCATTGCGAGGAGCGTAGTCCGCCTCTGGCGGATGGCAATCTCGACGGGTGAGCGATGTTTGCTCCGGCGACGAGATTGCCACGCTGCGCTCGCAATGACAGTTTGCGGAAAGTGGGTACGCATGAGCCTGCGATAGCGTTCCGTTTTAGGTGGTTTGGTTTTTGTCATTGCGAGCGTAGCGTGGCAATCCCGTTGGCGTAGCAGCAGTTTTAGTCGCTCGGATACCCCGCTGGGAAACTGAACCACCTAAATTGCAACGCTACCTGAGCCTGCCCCGTGCTTGACACGGGGTCAGCCGCCGCCGCTTCCATGATTGGCTCAAAGACAACTATAGCCTGCCCCTGGCTTGAACAGGGGGCGACCTGTTTCCTCCGCCTGCGGCGGACCCGAACGCTCCCGCCTCTTCCGCCGGCTGGAAGCCAAGTCCTGCTGGACCGGCCGCTTCCTGGCCCCGCCCACCGTCCTGGGGGTGGCCGACAGCTACGGCGTCGGATCTTTGACCAATCACTGGGCCATCCGGTGCGCTCCGGGCGGAACCGGCGCCAGGTGGGCCGAAAAGGCAAGTCCAACCATCGCTGGATCCTGGGCGGCAAACTCGGCATCGCGCTCAACCAGTTGGGGCTGGTGGTCGATTGGGACTGCGCCACGGCCCCGATTTTTGACCAGTCTGCACGACCAGCGGTTCCTGCCCCTGCTGGCCAACTACGACGGCGCGATGATTGTCCTCACCGACACCGGGTTTCACCGGGCGAAAGGGGATCCGGCCAACGTGAAAATCTGCCGTCGCGGTCAATGGAACGTGTCCGCCGGAGGCGGATGGAAACCACCTTAACCTGTGAACGGCGAACTGTTCATATCAATCTACCTTGACGAGGATGTGCATCTCATTATCGAAGAGTTGGCCGCCGCTCCGGGATTCAGAACTGTAACGGCACGAGACGCGGGTCAGCTGGGCCAGCCGGACGCCGACCGGCTTGCGTATGCCGTGAACCGAGGGCTGTGTGTAGTAACGCACAACCGTAGGGATTTCCAGGAATTGCATCTTCAATACGCAGCCGAAGGTCACGCCCGCACGGGAATCATCATCGCGGTTCGCCGGCGGCCCTACGAAACTGCCAATCGCCTGCTCCAACTGCTGAACACGATCACCGCGGACGAAATGCGCAACCAAATGCTCTACATTTGATGCGCGGATCGTCTCCGCTATCGGACCCTGTAGCCAACACACACAAGAGACGTTAACCATGCCCGCCATCACGTCGCACTGCCGTTACAACCCGCCCACTGCCGCAAGCGGCAACCCTTGTGGCGCCGGGTAGGTGCTATAATCGGTTCGTTGACGCGCTATGAGAGCCGTCGCATGAAATTCACCGACTATTTTCGTTCCACCCGTAACCGCCCTGACCGTGCCTTTATCTCGCTGGACTGGATTCAACGGGTGGTTGATGACCCGGTCAGAGAGGAATTGCAGCAGGACGGGCGTATCCGCCGATGGGGGCCGGTTGCGGAACTCGACGGCAGGCATTTGCGCGGTAGCGTTCCGTTTTAGGTGGTTTGGTCTTTGTCATTGCGAGCGCAGCGTGGCAATCTCGTTGGCGCAGCAGCAGTTTTGGCCGCTCGAATGCATTGCCGTAAAACTGAACCACCTAAATTGCAACGCTACCCATTTGCGCGTCATGCTGTTGCCCGACGGCGAAACAGTGCATAATGCCTTTATTGACGGAAGATTCAGACCATGAAAGTGCAGTACTTCCCGGACACCGATACCCTGTACATTGAGTTGTGCCCTGATGCCGTGCGCGAAACTCGAGACTGGGACGAAAACACCCTGCTCGACCTGGACGAGGCCGGCCGCATCTGCGCCGTTACCATCGAGCACGCCAGCCAGCGCATTGATATCCCCGACTTTGCCTACGCGCAAATCCCGGCCTGACAACCGGCCCCGGAGGCTCCGCCATGCCCGCCAGCGCCCTGCACTACCGCTACAACCCCCTCCACCAGGACATCATCTGCTCCGCAACCGCCATCAACGACCTGCCGGCCGTGGTGGACAGCCTGGGCGCCAGCCGGGCCATGATTACCTGCGGCCCCACCATCCTGGCCGCCTGCGACGTGGTGCCCCGGGTCCAGGAAGCCCTGGGCAGTCGCTACGTCGGCACCTACTCCGGCGTCCAGCCCCATTCGCCCGTGGACACGGTGGAGGCCGGCGCCGCCCTGGCCCAGGAAACCCAGCCCGACGTCTTCATCAGCGTCGGCGGCGGCAGCACCCACGACACCACCAAGGCCATTGCTACATTGCTGGCCGAGGGCGGTGACATCCGCGACTACGCCATCATCTTCGAGCCGCCGGACAAGATCACCGTTCCGCCCACACCGTCGCCCAAGCTGCCCATCCTCAGCGTCCCCACCACCATGGGTTGCGCCGAGTTCAGTCGTGGCGGCGGCGGCATCACCGACCACCAGCAGGGGCGCAAGCTCAGCATCGCCGGCGACGGCGTGACGCACCACACCGTGATAATCGATGGCCAGGCATTGGCAACCACGCCGCTGCGCATCCTGGTGTCCACCGCCATCGGCCAACTGCGCATCGCCATCGAAACGGTCTATTCCACCGGCCGCAACCCCATCGGCGACGGCATGGCCCTCCACGCCATCCGCCTGCTCTTTGAAAACCTGCCCCGCTGCCAGGACGGCGACATCGACACCCTGCTGGCCACCAAGACCGCGTGCGCCATGGCGTCGCTGGGATCTTTCGGCGGGCTGGGCCTGAACACGGCCACCTGCCACCACGTGGGCGGGCTTTACGATGTTCCCCACGGCGAAGCCAACGCCATCCTGCTCCCCCACTCCATGCGCTACAACCTCGACGCCTGCGCCGACCGGCAACGCCTCATCGCCGAGGCCATCGGCGTCGCCAATTCCACCATGATGACACGAAGAGGCCGGCCTGGCCGCCGCCGACGCGGTGGACGAGCTATGCCGTCAGCTGGAATTGCCGCGCACCCTGCGCGAGGTTGGCGTGCCCGAGGACGGCCTGGAGTACATCGCCACGGCCACCCTGCAAGACCGCAGCCTGAGCACCAACCCCAAGTCAGTTACCGACGCCGGGCCGATTATGGAAGTACTGCGGGCGGCGTACTGAGGCAGACCGGAGACCCTTACGCTTCCGGCGTCGCCAACCCGTCGGCTGCAAACTGCAACAGACGACTCAAGTACGGTAGCGTTCCGTTTTAGGTGGTTTGGTTTTTGTCATTGCGAGCGTAGCGTGGCAATCCCGTTGGCGTAGCAGCGGTTTTAGCCGCTCGGATACCCCGCTGGGAAACTGAACCACCTAAATTGCAACGCTACCCTCAAGTACTTGAAACCCATGGCGAGCCGATCTTGCAGTTCCCACGCCGTGAGGTTGCCATGGTAGAAATGGTTATGCAGCCCAGCCTGGTTATTGTCCACAAAATCCATCAAGTCTGACACGGGCAATTCGGCAGTAGCGATACGATTGGCGGCGGCCATGAACCGCCTGGCAGTGTTGGGAGCTCTATGCTCGCCGATTCCGTGCTCGGGGTCGGCGGCGCTCATAGCGTGTACGGTGGCGCCCCAGATCATTTCGCCGGCCGCGTCGCCTCGTCCCGGTTCTTTACGCAGACGATTCGCCAGTTCCATCAGGCTCACCGCTCTTTGGAGATGCTCGCTCCTGGTCATCAGGATACGGCGTCCTCTTTGACCTCGGCCAGCATCTTGATCAGTTCGCGCACCGGCCCCAGGAACATCGCGTAGTCATCGGGCTGCCAATAGAATTCCGGGTCGTCGCGTTGTACGTGCATCGGGGTTGTCGCGTGTTTCAGGAACGACTCGGCGACGCCGTAGTGTCCCATGTGCCGCAGCGGTGGCCCGTCCCGGCCGAAATCCGGCCAGTTCCCCGGGCCGGGACGCTCAATGCCGTCAAGGGTGCGCATCATGTCCCACACGTCTTCGCGAGTGTCGCACGCCAAGCCTTTGCGCGCGGCCGCCGCCTTCACCGCCTGCATCGCCCCCTCGTAGGCCATCCTGGCCCCGCACAGCACGTCGCCCATTTCAAACGCCGCTTCCGCTTCCTCCAACAGTTGCTCGGGGCTTTTCGCTTCGGCCCCGTTGGCTTTGAGCTCCGCTAAGTCCTTCTCGATCCGGTCCAACCGGGCCGGCATACCCTGGAACTCGTTGGCAAGCATTGCGCGCAGCAACAACGGCTGCGCCTCCGGGTTGGCCTGCAACTCCGCGAGTATGCGCGCCACCAGCGCCTCCGGTTCCAGCGGTGTAGTCATCTCCATAGCCATAAGCCGATTATAGCGCCTGCCCTTGACGCAACCCGACCGTCGTCGGTTTGCTTGTTTCCTCACAAATTCTCAATCGCCACCGGCTCCACCGCATCGGCCAACTCAAACCCGAACACCCGCGAGTAGAAATACAACTCCGCCTCCAGCGCGCGCTTGATATTCTCGGCCCGGCGGAACCCGTGCTGCTCGCCCTCAAAGGGGAGATACGCGCAAGGCAAGCCCTTGGCGCGCACCGCATCGAACATCATCTCCGCCTGGTTCGGCGGCACGATGCGGTCCTCCAGCCCCTGGAACAGGATGATGGGGCACGACAACCCGTCGGTGTGGTTGATTGGCGAGCGTTGCCGGTAGGTGTCGGCGCCGGCAGGATACGGAGCCACCAGCCGGTCGAGATACCGCGACTCGAACTTGTGCGTATCCGCGGCCAGCGCCGTCAGGTCCGACACCCCGTAATAGCTCGCGCCGGCGGCGAATACGTTGCGGAAAGTCAGCGCGGCCAGCGTCGTGTAGCCGCCCGCGCTGCCGCCGCGTATCGCCAGCCGCGAGCCGTCGGCCAACCCCCGATGCACCAGGTGCAACGCGGCATTGGCGCAGTCGTCCACGTCAACGATGCCCCAATTGCCGTTGAGCAACTGCCGGTACGCCCGCCCGTAGCCCACACTCCCGCCGTAGTTGACATCCACCACCGCGAAACCCCGGCTGGTCCAGAACTGGATGGACAAATCCAACGCGCCGGACGCCGCCCCGGTCGGCCCGCCGTGGCTCAAAGTCAGCAACGGCGGCAACTCCCCGGCCGGCGCCTGGTAGGCCGGATTGCGCGGCGCATAGTACAGAGCATAGGCTGGTCGGCCGTCGGTGGATGGAAACTCAATGGTCTGCGCCGGCGATATGTACTCCGCCGGCGCTTCCACGGTGGCCGACTGCCGCAGCGTCTCCCAACTCCCGTCGCGCAGGTTCACCCGCATCAGCGAAAGCGTCCTCCCGGCATCCCCCGCAATCACCACGGCGGTATCTGCCGACACCGCCAGGTCACCACGGCCCATCTCCCCGGCCGGCACATTCAGCGGCGTCAGCGTCCCGGTATCCGGGTTGATCAAGTTGAGCGACCAGGCTCCCCGCCGGTTCACCGCGCACACAATCTCGCCGTTCCCGGCGAACCCGTAGGTCCGCGATGCAAACACCCATTGCGGCCGGCCGTACTCCGCGTCGTCGGGATGAAGCGCCCGCTGTACTCCATCAACGACGCAATACAGGTTCCACCAGCCGGACTCCTCGGACACGTAGTGCAGCACGCCATCCGGCGACCATTCCGGTTGAAAGACTGAAACGCTTTCTCCGCCGGCAACCAGGGTGGCCTCGCCCAGCGCCCCGTCATCCAAGACGGGAGCCGTCCACAAGTGGGTCCCGTCCCAGGGCATATTGGGATGGTTCCACGACAGCCAAGCCAACGTACTATCGTCCGGACTCAACCGGGGCGACGACACGAAATCCCACCCGTCGAACAGCACAGTCTGATCGCCTACACCGTCGGCGGGCACGGCGGCGATGGCGTTGACGATGTTCTCCGGGTCGGTATGATCCTCCCGCACGCAGATCAGCCGGTTGCGAACATGATCCAGCGCGGCGTCGGCATAACGCAGCGGCGCATCGGGCGTGATCGCTTGTGGTTCTCCACCGTCCTCCAGCCGGTAGATGCGCTGGTCGTCGAAGTTGGAGAACCACACCGTGCCGCCGTCGGCAATCCACGCCCCGCCCCCGTACTCGTGAACCCGGGTCCGCGCGTTGAACGGCGGCGGGTTGACGTCGGCCACCGTCCCATCCGAGCTCCGACGGACGATAACGTAGCGTCCGCCTTCGGAGGGACGGGACTCGGTCCACAGGATAGCGTCCCCGTCGCTGGCAACGCTGCCGATGCCAATCGAATCCGCCACAATGGCGTCGGCAGTGATGGGGGAACGCCACGAACCATAGGGCGCAACAACGGGATTGGCGGTAGTCAAGGCGAAATCTCCAGGAACGAAAAGGTCAATCCCAAGCATCATACATTCGCGGTCTCCCAATTGCCATGAAACTTCCGCAGCCAGGGTCTTTCGGTTTTCGTATTTGTCATTGCGAGCGTAGCGAAGCAATCTCGTCGAGGCACTGGCGGCTAACCACAAACCGGTCTGTTCCAACGACGAGATTGCCATCCACCAGAGGCGGACTACGCTCCTCGCAATGACAACCGAAAGGCCCTGCTTCCGCAGCCGACCGGGATTGTGCAAGGTCCACTTTGCGCCGCTCATGGTGAACCTGTCGAACCATTGGCCGCTTGAACGCTAACGTTGACACGGTAGCATTGCAATTCAGGTGGTTTTCCTTCGTAGGGGCGAATAATTATTCGCCCCTACTCGCGCCGGCAACGGCGTTTGTCGGATCAAACCACCTAAAACGGAACGCTACCTGCTGACCAGGACGATTGCAAAGTCGGCGGAACCTCCTGATCCGCTCATCCTGAGCTTGTCGAAGGATGGCTTGACCAGAGTAGCGCATGGTTCGACAGGCTCACCATGAGCGGAGGTACAAGGACTTTGCAATCGTCCTGACCTGCTGACACCCGCCCCTTGCGCAACCGTACATCCGTTCCCTACACTATACCTTACCAGTCGAGCGGCAAGCCTGAGGCCACGGCCCAACGCCCGGCGCCAACATCTGAATATCGGGTTCACAGGGTTCAGGTAACACGGCCAACCGCTGCCCGCCTGTGGCGGACAGCACGTCGGACTTTTCTGCACCGCTGGCTATCGCAAAGGTCGGTAATATCCCCGGTACCGCATAGACCAGTACGGCGGGTCTCACCACCGCTGCGCGAGGGTCGTCCTCTGCCCCTCAACCGTCATTCCTGCGAAAGCAGGAATCCAGGCGGGGCCGGGCATGGGGCGGTCAGCACGCGCAAACCTAGGAGTTCAATTCGCAACCACGCTCTCTGGCCGTAGCGCCGACAACCTGAACCCCCGAACCCGAAGCAAACAGCCAACCAACCAGCCAATAAAGGAGGAAAACCCGGACACTACCGCGCCACTCTGCGCTCGTCTATACTTGGCCCACCACGGTAGCGTTCCGTTTTAGGTGGTTTGGTTTTTGTCATTGCGAGCGTAGCGTGGCAATCCCGTTGGCGTAGCAGCGGTTTTAGTCGCTCGGATACCCTGCTGGGGAACTGAACCACCTAAATTGCAACGCTACCCCCACCACTGGCAATCCGCACCACTGGAGGACGGCCCAATGACTACGCCCGGCATCCCCCTGGCCCTTGAGGTGGGCCGCGTACCCTCGTCCACCGTACCCCTGGACCGCGACGAGGAAACCCGTTTCCAGCGCATCATGGACCAGGCCGTGATGATCGATGTCCACCAGCACCCCTTCGTGCTGCCCGACAACATGGACCTGTTCATCGATTTCCTCCGCACCACCAGCCGTTACCAGTACGGCTATCAGGCGGTGGAAGCCGGCGGCTGGGCCACGGTGACCACAGCCAGCGCCTTCAGCGGGTTCAAGAGTACGACGGATATGTCCTTCATGGAATACGAGGACATCGCCGCCGAGGTGGGCGGGATGCTGGCCGACGTGGCCCAGCAGGACAACGTGGTCCGCGTGACCAACGCCGACGAAATCCTGTCCGCCCGCCAGCAGGGCCGGATTGGCTTCCTGCCCACCCTGGAACACCTGGCCATCGGCAACCGCATCGAGCGCGTGGACGCCCTCTACGGCATGGGCGTGCGCCTGGCCGGCATCACCTACAACCGCCGCAACTTCATCGGCGACGGCCAGACCGAGCGCAACCCCGGCGGCCTGAGCGACTTCGGCGTCCAGGTCGTCCACCGCATGAACGACCTGGGCATGGCCGTGGACCTCTCCCACGCCTCCACCCCCACGGCCCTGGACGCCATCGAAGTCTCCCGCGCGCCCACCGTGTTCAGCCACAACGCTTCCTACACCCTGCGTCCCAACGGCCGTACCCGCAAGGACGAGGAACTGCTGGCCTGCGCCCGCAACGGCGGCCTGGTCTGCATCACCGCCGTGCCCAACTCCCTCAGCGACGACCCGGAACAGGACATCGAATGCGTCCTCGACCACTACGACTACATGGTCAACCTGGTCGGCGTTGACCACGTAGGCATCGGCACCGACACCACCGTCGGCGACCATGTCGGATTCCACCGGGTCCTCCTGGGCCGCACGCCCGATCAGCTCCCGGCCCCCTACCTCAACGGCCTCGAATCGCCGGCCGACGGCAAGAACATCGTCCGCGGCCTCATCCGCCGCGGCCATTCCGACGCAGACGTGCTCAAGATTATCGGCGGCAACGCCCTGGACTACTTCCGCCGCGTCATTGCTTAAGGTGTCTGGACAATTGCCAATTCATCTCGTCGTTCCTGCGAAAGCAGGAACCCAGGAAGTCAGCAAGGCAGGAATGTTGGCCGTAATTTACACCCGCTGGATTCCCGCTTTCGCGGGAATGGCGGCGCTTGTTGGGGCACGGTAGCGGAGGCGATATGGCTGCCCGTCAAAGTGGAGCGCATCTCGTCGGCAGCGTCCCCCTGCCCGACGCCGAAACGGTGTTCCGCGCCGTCAGCGCGTCCCTGGGGCCGCATCTGCGCCGCATCACCGACGGCGAAACCGGACGACGCGGACGCTGGATCTGGTTCCAGCGCGAGATGCTCCTGGAACATCCGGCCCTGGAACTGGACACCGACGAACCACCCTATGCCCTGTACCAGTGGGACGGCCAACTGCTCCGGGAAACGCCTTACCTCCGCTTCAAACCGGATGTTGACCCGGCCACGGTTGATTTCCCCACCGGCTACGCCGCGGCGGCGCTGGAGTCTTTCGACTTGTACACCCGCTTGCAAACCGCGGGCGTCATTGCCGAGGACACGCTGTTCCAGGTATCGCTGCCCACGCCCATGGCTACGGCGTATATGTACGTCAGTCCGTCATGCCGCAACGCCTACATTCCGTCCTACGAACGCTCCCTGATCGCCGCTTTGGAGCAAATCCTCGACACCACTCCCCACGAGCGTCTGTCCATCCAGTGGGACGTCTGCCAGGAAGTGCTCTTGTTTGAGGACTACTTCCCCCACCGCCCTGCCGACTACAAGGCGCAGGTCTTCGCCGAATTGGCGCGCCTGGGCGCCGCAGTGCCGGAAACCGTTGACCTGGGCTACCACCTCTGCTACGGCTCCCCGCGAGACGAGCATCTGGTCATGCCGAAAAACATGGGCATCCTGGTGGAAATCGCCAACGGCCTGTCGGCAAACCTGAACCGCCGCTTGGACTTCATCCATATGCCGGTTCCCCAAGCACGCTCTGACGCGGCATACTTCCAGCCGTTGGAAGGGCTGCGACTGCCGACGGACGCCGAGGTTATATTGGGGCTGATTCACTACGACGACGCAGCCGGCGACCGCGACCGCAGCGACACGGCCCGCCAATTTCTCCCGTCCTTCAGCGTCGCCACCGAATGCGGCTGGGGCCGCACCGACCCGGCCCGGGTGCCCGGATTGTTGGAAAGCCACCGCCGCGCCGTTGAGTACCTGAATGGCGAGCAGAACGGATAGCTCCCATGTCATTGCGAGCGCAGCGCGGCAATCTCGTCGCCTCTAGGAGGAACCAAATGATCCAGTTAACCGAAGAAATGGCCCAGCTCATCAACCGCGCCCGCGACGACGGCTACCCCTGCATCGTCGGCACCGCCGGCGCCGATGGCGCTCCCAACTGCGGCTACATCGGCACCGTCCTGACCGTGGGCGACGACACGCTGATCTACCGCGACCGCACCGGCCGCAACCCGTTGGACCACATTGAAGAAAACCCCAAGGTAATCGTCCTCTTCCGCAACACCGACCACGACGCCGGCTGGAAGTTCCGCTGCACCGCCAGCGTTCACCGCGATGGCCCGGTCTTCGAGGAGATGACCGACCGCCTGCTCCAATCCGGCCTGGTCAACGAGCGTTACTTGTCCGACAGCCAGGGCGCCATCGTCGTCCTCCAAATCGACCAGGTACTCACCCTCTTCGGCGAGGTGCTCCAGGAGCGCGTCCCCGGCCAGCGTTGGTAGGACGACCGGGCTCTGGTTTGCCAACCATTCATCCGCGCTGTACAGGACGCTGAACTGTCTTTACAATTAAGTCAGTAAGTCTCACGCTCCAATACTAACTATCATGCCATTGCCCGTCCTACTCCTGCCCATCGCTCTCGCCGCCGGCTCCGCTGCAATTCAGGCGGGCAGCAAGGTGCGCGCCCACCGCAAGCTGACCCAACTGCACCAGGAATTGGAGGAAGCCCGGCAACTGCACGTCCAGGAGATGCAGCGCCAATACGACCGCCAACTGGAACTGTGCGCCGAAATGGACTTGCCGGAACCGCCCCTGCCTGACGCGCTCTTGCCTCAGTCTGAGCCGGAACCGGTGCGCAGCCTTTGGTCCAAAGCGATGTCCAGGCTGCCCACGCGAAAAAAAGCAGCGTTGCTTGATCAGCGTCCCGGCGGGTCTTCAGTCACCATAGTAGGGCGTCACGGGGCCAGCTTTGCCGCCTCCACGGTCTGGAAAACTTCCTCCGGTCCCATCATGCGCTTCGTGCAGCCCATCGCCGCCCGCACCGTCAGTTTCGTGCCCAACTTCACCTCGGCCGGCGGAGCGGCCGGCTCGGTCGCCGTCTCCACCGGCTTGCGCTTCGCCCTCACTGCCGTCTCCGTCGTGGGCATCGTCGTCGGCCCCGCTTTGGCAGCGTGGACCGTGTGGAGCGAGTATCGCAAGGTCAAAACAGCCCGCGCCGAATTGGCCGACACGCTGGTTCGGTTTCAGGCCGAGCTGGACGACATGAGCGACCGGACTTCCCGGTGGGAGTCTCAACTCGCCGCCGGATCGCCGACCGGTCAATAGCCGCCCCGTTACTTGAAGTGCGGCATCACCTGCTCGCTGATCAGCCGCAGCGAGTTCCTCACCCGCTCGTAGGGGATGCGCCCTCCGTAGTTCACTTCCATAACCACACCGGTCGCGCCAAAATCTTCCTGGTATCCCCGGAACCGCTCCACTATTTCCGCCGGCGTGCCGAAGACCACCCGTTGCTGCAACACCTGGGAGTAAGGCGTATTGGCCGTCTGGCGAATGCGGGCGGCGGTCTCCTCGCTGGCCGCGGTTTTCACCAACTCGCTGGCCGCGTACTGGATGGCCGCCATTGCGCTGGCCTCCGGCTCGGAGTGGGCGCGCTCCGTCGTCTCCGCGGCATACACTGGTATTCGCACCGCGATGTCGGCCGGCCCGGTATGCCCCGCGGCGGCCCGCGCCGCTTCGTAAGACGCGATGCGGCCCTTCAGCTGCTCCCGCCCCGTGTTGGCGCTCACGAATATGGGATGCCCCATTTTGCCGATGAGGGGGAAGGTGTCCTCGCCGGCCACTGCTACGCGCACCGGCGGGTAGGGCTGCTGGAACGGCTTGGGCACCACCGCCACGTCCTCGTAAGAATGGAACTGTCCCGCGTAGGAAAACTCGTCGTTCCCCCACGCCTGCATGATGATGTCCAGGGCCTCCAGGAAGCGGGGCCGGCTTTCCGAGTAGGGAATGTTGTACCCCTGGTAGTACTTGGTCAACCCGCTGCGCCCGATGCCGAACTCGAACCGCCCCTTGCTGATGTGGTCCACGGTGGCGGCTTCCTCGGCGACGCGCAGGGGATTGGTCAGGGGCAGCACCTGCACCGCCAGCCCGGTGCGAATCCGCCTGGTGCGGGCGGCAATGGCGCTGGCGATGACCATGGGCGACGCCAGCACGGCCCGCTCCGGGCTGAAGTGGTGCTCGGCCAGCCATACGGTGTCAAAGCCCATGCTCTCGGCATCGTCGATCTGGGTAAATGACTCGTCAAAAGCCTCAGCCTGGGTCTTGTTTTCCCCGATGTGAAAGTCGGTGAACATACCAAAGTTCATGGATTCCTCCCTGGCGCGGCGCCGCGCTCAACCCGCCGGCTACGCTCAATCCGCGGGCCATCAGAATAGCATTGACCGCGTATAGTGTATAGAATAAGCCGGCCGCGAACACCCCAGCCGTGAGGCTTGCCATGACTACCGCCAAACCCGCCGCGTTCCTGGTTGCGCCGTCCACCCCTCGCTTTCCCGAATTCCCTCCCCGGGACGATATGCAGAACTTCAAGATTCTTTACGAACACGGGAACGTGCCGGCATTGCGCCGGCGCCTGGGTTCCTCCCCGGACACCATCGTGTACTGCGAGTTGCCTTTGGGCTGGAACCATCGCGAGCAGCTGGGGATGCGGGTGCCCGACATTTTGGTTGCCTTCAACGTTGACCGCCACTTTATCGTGGCCGATGGCGGCTATTCCATCAACGACCACGGCAAGCCGCCGGAATTCGTGCTGGAAATCGCGTCCCCTACCACCAGCCGGAATGACGAGACCCGCAAGCGCGCCGAATACTTCGCCTTCAGAGTGGGAGAGTACTGGCGTTTTGACGATACCGGGGGAAGGCTGTACCGGGCCGCCCTGGCCGGCGACCGGCTGGTGGACGGGCAGTACGAGCCAATAGAGGTGATGGAAGTAAGCTGGGCGCGGATTTGGGGATACAGCGCCGCGCTCAACCTGTACATCTGCTGGGAGTACGGCCACCTGCGCTGGTACGACCCGGTGGCGCAACGCTACCTGCTGAGCCACGACGAGGAAGCCGAAGCCCGCGCCGCCGCAGAGGCCGCCCGCATCGCTGAAGAGGCGGCTCTCATCGCCGAGCGTGAGGCCCGCGTTACCGCCGAGGCCATGCTGGCTGAGGCTCAGGAGCGCGTACGGCAGCTGGAGAACGAAACCCCGTAGCAACCAATGGAGCAGCAATATGCCTGATGACCACGCGGCCTTTCAGCCGAATATTTTCACCAACACGGCGACTCGGGCCGCCGGTTTCACCGATGAGTTCTGGCAACAGGCCCACGCGCTCTACGAGGCGGATCTGGATCGCGACCCGCCCAAAACCTTCGGCAATTGCGAACGGACGGTGCGGGCGCCTTTCCAGGGCGGATACGTTGACATATACGCTCGCTACCAACCGGAAATTTCCGAATATCCTATCCTGCGCCTCACCGCCTTTCCGGCCGGAGACGGCCCCGAACCGGAACCGGTGGACATCTACACCGAAACCCGCCCGCGCCTCGGTGAAGCCAGGGTTGATTGCGAAAGTCCCGGTTGGTATTGGTAGCGGGCTCCCGGCAATGCGCGCCGGTTGCCGCCCTTTCCAATCTCCGGGTCGTGCTTTATCCTTGCCCGGAGCTTTAGCGGATACTCAAACCATGCTGATGCAGGTGGAATCATGAAGTACGACGTTATAGTTATCGGGGCCGGTTCCGGCGGCTGCACGGTGGCCTCCCGGCTGGCTGAAGACCCCAACCGCTCGGTGCTGCTGCTGGAGGCCGGGCCGGACTATCCCGAATACGAGCATTACCCCGACGACCTGAAGTACGGCTACAAGCCCGACGCTTCCGCCCAAGGCGCGCCCCACAACTGGACCTGGTGGGCCCAGGGTTCGCCGGAGCAGACCGAGCTGCTGCCCGCGCCTCGCGGCAAGGTCGTCGGCGGCACCAGCGCCATCAACGGCCAGGTGCTGCTCCGCGGCGTCCCCGAGGATTACGACGGCTGGGCCGACGAGGGCAACGACGAATGGTCCTTCGTCAACGTCCTGCCCTACTTCCGCAAGATGGAAACCGACCTGGACATCAGCGACGACTTCCACGGCTCGGAAGGCCCCATTCCCGTCCGTCGCTTCCCGCGCCAGGAATGGCTGCCCTTCCAGAACGCCTTCGTCCAGTCCTGCCTGGAAGCCGGCTACCCGCCCGACGAAGATATGAACCACCCCGACTCCGGCGGCGTCGGGCCAATCCCCATGAACAACCCCGAAGGCGTCCGCATGAGCACCGCCCTGACCTTCCTCCGCGCCGTGCGTCACCGCCTCAACCTGACCGTCCGGCCCAACGTGGTGGTGCGACGCATCGTATTCGAGGGCAAGCGCGCCGTCGGCGTCCAGGTGGAGAGCGGCGGCGAGACCTTCCTCATGGAGGCCGACCAAGTCGTCCTCTCCGCCGGCGCCATGGCGTCGCCCCAAATCCTGATGCTGTCCGGCGTCGGTCCGGCCGACCACCTGCGGGAAATGGGCATCCCGGTCGTCCACGAGCTGCCCGGCGTGGGCCGGAACCTCCGCGACCATCCCATCGTCGCCGTCATCTGCCAGGTGCGCGACGACCACGAGCAGGATCCCCTCGCGCCGCGCACCCAGACCGCCCTGCGCTATACCGCCACCGGCTCCCCCGACCGCAACGATATGCAGATTACGGCGTCGTCCTTCTCCACCCCCATCGGTGGCGCCGATCCTTTCGAGCCGGGCGGTGTCCGCATCCAGTGCATCCTGGAGCTGGCCGACGGCGCCGGCGAAGTGCGCCTGTCCGCCAACGACCCCCACGTCCAGCCGTCCCTCAACTACCACTACCTGGAGGAGGAGCGCGATGTTGAGCGGCTGCGCGAGGCCGTGCGCATCAGCGTCAACCTGCTGGAAAACGACGCCTTCGGCCCCATCGTGGAGGAGATACAGCAGCCCGCCCCCGAAGATCTGGCCTCCGACGAGGCGCTGGACGACTGGATGCGCCGCACGGTGTTCAACACCACCCACGCCTCCGGCACCTGCAAGATCGGGCCGGCCAGCGACCCCATGGCCGTGGTTGACCAGTACCTGAATATCCACGGGCTGGAGGGCATCAAGGTCGCCGACGCCTCGGTGATGCCCAACGTGATCCGCGCCAACACCAACTGCACCACCATTATGATTGGCGAGCGTTGCGCCGACTGGCTGCGTTCCGGTCGGTAGGGTCCGGCCTTCCGTTCGTTGTCATTGCGAGGAGCGGAGCGACGTGGCAATCCCGTGCAGGAGCGTCGCTTTCATCTCGCCGAGATTGCCACGCTGTGCTCGCAATGACATAAATCTTTACACATCCAGTGCCGGCCGTTTGAAGTTTGCGGCCGGCGCGATTTTTGGCTACAGCGTCAGAGGATTAAAAGGCATGAAATGGGAATATACTGTTGATAAGATCCAGATCCGGTCCGGAGGGTTCTTCGGCGGCGGCATGAACGTCGATTCCGTCGATGAGGACTTCCTGAACGAGCGCGGGGCGGCGGGCTGGGAATTGGTGTCAACCATGCCCCTTTTTGTGCCGCAGAACCCCACCGACTGCTACGTGTACTATTATTGGAAACGGCCCGCGGGTTAGGGGCGTTGTTGGCCCTACCGCCGGTTCCCTCACGCGTACCCACTTTCGACATCTGTCATTGCGAGAATGCCGCCAGGCATTCGTGGCAATCTCGTTCCCACTTTCGACATCTGTCATTGCGAGAATGCCGCCAGGCATTCGTGGCAATCTCGTTGCGGTATTGACGGCTGTTCACAGCAAGACCCGGCCGCCCTGACGAGATTGCCACGCTACGCTCGCAATGACATAGTGGGTATGCGTGAGCGCCGGTTCCGTCTTGGCTTCCTGACGTAAGCGCTGCAAGCGGCGATAATGATGTATAGCAAGTTGCGCCAGTTTTACCATCCGAGGCAGTTGTCCGGGGACGTTTTTGGCGGCCTGACCACGGCGGCCACGGTGCTGCCGGTCTCGTTAGCCTATGGTGTCGCGGCCGGGCTGGGCCCGGTCGCGGGCATGTACGGCGCCATAGTCGTTGGGCTATGCGCGTCGATTTTCGGCGGTTCGGCGACCCGCATCGCCTTTCCCACCGCGGCGATGACGGTCGGCATGATGGTGGTGCTCACTCAGCACGCCACCACTCTGGCCGAGGCATTCACCATCGTGATGCTGGCCGGGATAATCCAGATCGCATTGGGAGTTTTGCGCATCGGCAGTTTCGTCAACTATACGCCGTATTCCATGGTCGCCGGATTCACCTCGGGTATCGGCATCATCATTATAGTTATCCAGACCTTGCCGTTCCTGGGGGTGGCATCCGTGCGGAGCGGCGGTGTGATTGGAATAATGCTCGCCTGGCCGGAGGCGGCGCTGGCGTTCAACCTGCACGCCGTAGCGGTGGGCTTGGTAACGCTGGCGATCTGCGTGTTCTGGCCCCACCGCTTCCGCCGGTTTGCGCCCGAACCCCTGGTTGCCCTGCTCGTCGGCACCGCGCTGGCGGCGCTGTGGTTGCGCGACGCGCCCACCATCGGGCAGTTGCCCTCGGGCCTCCCGACGCTGCAATTGCCGGCGTTGTCTGCGGGCCTGCTGGCGTCGTCCCTACAGCCGGCGTTGACCCTGGCGCTCATCGGCTGCGTCAACAGCCTCGTAGCCTGCCTGGTAGCCGACACCCTTACGCGCACCCGCCATCGCCCGAATCGGGAACTGGTGGGGCAGGGCATCGCCAACCTTGCCGCCGGAGTGCTGGGGGCGGTGCCGGGGGCGGGTTCCGCATCGGGCACCACCGTCAACATCAGGGCCGGCGGCGTCACCCGGGTCTCCGGCGTGCTGTGCGCGCTGGTTTTGCTGGCCTTGATACTGGGCCTGGGAAGGATCGCCGAGCCGATACCCCTGGCCGCTCTGGCTGCCATCTTGATCAAGACCGGCTGGGACATCATCGATTGGCGGCTCGTCGCCCGCATTCGCTACGTTCAGCGCGATTACCTGCTGGTGATGCTGCTCACCCTCTGCATCACGGTATTCGTGGATCTGGTTACGGCCATCGTTTTGGGTCTCATCGTGGCGGGCTTCGCCCGGGCGCGGGAAGCGGAGCGGATGGAGTTGGGTCGGGTGATTTCGGTGCCCATGCTGGACCGGGCGTTTTTCGCCGACGCTGCCGCCGGCGATGCAGCCGATCAGTTCCAGGCTCGCGTGGGACTGGTCGATTTGCGCGGCCAGTTCTCCTTCGCGTCCGCCAACGAACTGGCCTGGCGGGTCGGCTCGGACATTGAGGAGCACGAGGTCGTCATCTTCGACTTTTCCAACACCGTCCACATGGACGACAGCGCGGCCCTGGTCATGGAACGTCTCATCACCGCCGCCGCCGCCACCAACACTGAGTGCATCGTGTTGAATCTAGCCGGCCCGGTGTCCGACACCCTGAAATCCCTCAACGTTTTCCGACGCTTGCCGGAGGAACGCTTCGTCAATGGCCTGGACGAAGCCAGGGAACTGGCCCAAACCCTTCTGAACGATGGAAGCAAATAGGCAAGGCTAATAACGCTTCCGTCGCACTTGGTAGCATCGTTGGAGCGGATTAGAAAAGGTAGGTTGCGGCGTAGGTCCGTTCACGACAACCCACCGACCAGCGCATCGCCGGTAAAGGTCTTGCCCGTAACTGCGGGTTCGCTGGCCAAGGCGATGCGGGCTGTTTCCATCACGTTCGACGGTATTCCGAGAGCTGTGGCTACGGCGTCATCCAACCGCTTTCGGGTATCACAAGTCAACATTGCGCGGAATTCCTGCAACTCACTTCCGCAAAGCTCATCGTAGGCGGCTGCCATGGCCTTGACCTGTGCCACTGTCAATTTGCTCCAATCAGGGAAATTCACCTTTTCCCAATTGGCTTTCGTCCACTGTGGATAAACAATTAATCGGTTAGTCACCACTCCCAGCATTGCGGTCAATCCGGCGGTGCTGTTCAGGTAAACGACTGTTGCTTTCTCGACGTCTTCCGGTGTGTGATTGCCTGTCTCCGGATGATAGGGTACGAATGCAACGCTCATAATAGGCTGGTCACATAGCACAGTAGTGACCCGTGTGTTGGCAATACGGAGTCGAAACGGACGCAGTACCCGACCGCGTTGTGCCCAATAATCATCGGCTAAACCTTCTTTGTCCTGTTTGGCTACAACGTAGCAGTCCGGTTTTGTCATCATTGTTCGTTGAATATCTGTTTTGTGTTCCCATAGAGCGCACCGAACAGAGCTTTGACGGGTCCGACTGAAAGCGTCCAGGATACGGCGCCCCGCCGGCCCTTGCTGTCCGGCGTCGTCGCCGCTTGCTGCTGGGAACCACTTGCTTTCACTGATGTCCACAAAGAGTTGCACCAGTTCATCGCGGACGAACTGCGTCGGGAACCAGTCGCCGGCTAGCATCCGCTCCTGGGGCCAGTGGGAAATGGCGTAGTCAGGGTGATCCTGACAGCGCAGGATAGCTTCGCCGATAAACTTACTCTGCGCCGGCGTCGTCGGCTTGCGAAGAATTTTGACGAATGTCGTCCCGGCTGCCGCGCGATCGTCGTCTTCGCGCCAGCGACGGGCAACTACCAGCATTTCCCCAATGGCGGTATTTTCCGAAAACGCCATCCCCTGGGGGTCATTGAGCGCGATGACGAACTCAATATGAAACTCTCTCGCCAGCATTTCCCGGATGCCTTGCCCGGACGCGGCTTGCGCCAATTGAAGCGGATAGACGGATGCAATACGGCCTCCCGCTTTGATATGCCGTTGGGCTAAAACGGTGAATCCATTGCTTCCACCGGTGCGATCGGCCGGCGTATTTCGAAGCAGGGTGTCTTCCCGCTCCTTGACGATTTTCTCCTCCTCTTCGGTGAACTGGTCATACCGCAAGCTGCCGCGAGCAAAGGGCGGGTTCATAATGAACAAGTCTGCGGGGGTCAGTCGGGACGCCTCTGCCTGTTTCGTTTCAATCTGCTCGGAGACTCTGTATTCCGGCCAGCCAATCAGGGTAGGGTTGGTCTCCAGCCATTCCAGGCTGCCCACTTGGGCCGGCAACGTCTGTTCGCCATTAGGGTCGTACTGTGGCGGCCCCAGCCGGACACGGTGAACGTTCATATTGCGAAACTGGGTTGAGGGGGACATCAGTCCCAGCGTGGTAGCGGCCATGTGAGTGGCGGTGAGGTTAATGTCGTACAGCCGCAGTACCTTTTCCACGAGAATTTCCGACAGGCGTTCCTGGTCTACGTCGCCGGCCAGTTCCCGGATGCGGGCGGCGGCAGCGATGGGTAGGGTTCCGGTGCCACAGGCAGGGTCGGTGACGTTCAGGCCGGCAATGGCGTCAAGGTCGGTCCAGTCCCGGTCATCGGGTCGGATGGCCAGAGTAGCCAGCAGGGCAGCGCCGGCGGTGCCGGTGTAGTAAGAACCGTCGTAAGGCGCGGTGTCCAGCACCCGGTGAAAGATGCGGCCCATCACGTCCTGACGACCACCGGCGAGGCTGTTGGTGAGATTGCCGGCGGCATCGGCGACGATTTTGACGCTATCACGCCAGTTGCGGTCATCGTAAGGCGCTTTCAGGCCGGCCAAGGCGGTCTGAAATACGGGCTTGTAGTCCAAGGCCAGGATGGTGTCCCAAGCGTCACCCACTGCGGCTACGATGTCGACGGCGTCCTTGCATCGGCTCAGCCGAGCGGGAGGCCAAGGGCCGGAGTAAGGAGTAAGGGTTTCGCCGCGGGCGTCGAACTGCGGACGATGCCGATCACCGAGTTCGTTGCCCAGGTACTCGTCCAGCCGGGCGTGAAACATCATCGCGCTGGCAATCACCAGCATACCGCGGATGGCGGCGGTATCGTACTTTCTGACTTCCCAAGCGGCCAACGCTCTTTCGAGGTTGGCCTGCCGGTTATTGCCGGTGAAATCGCCGGGTTTAGGCATTGGCGTGATGGGCAAATCCAGGGCGCGGGCCAAGTCTTGCTTTTGTTGGAAGGACAGCTTGGCCAACGCTTTATCCAACTCGCCCCGCAACTGATTAGCGGCCAGATCAGCGTTGCCTAATTGCGCCGGCGCCATTTTGACCGTGCTGGCCAACTCGTGGGGTTGTCCGGACAGCCATTCAGGATCCTCCGTATCGGCGTCCAGGATTGCATATTCAAGGACGGCTTGCGAAAAGTTGGCGGAGGTCGCATCCGACGGATAGCACACGGCGACGGCGGCGGTGCAATGACCGTTCTCAATCCGCTTGCGGCAGTCAGCAGAGGCCGCCTGGCGGTGAGCTGCGCCCTGTCCGGTCTTGGCCTCAATGATAATAGACAACCTGCCTAGCCGGACCAACGCGTCGGCCCAGCCTTTGCCCCTGCCTTGGAGCCGCACCTGGGGTTCGGCGTCTAAACCCTGCCTTTGGAGCTCCTGCGTGAGTAGAACGGTCAGAGTGTCCTCTTTCTTGGCTTGCCCTCTTGGCATTTTCAATCTCCCTCTTTCTGCCACTTGACGCCTATTCTGCGCCATCGTACAGCGGCACACAAGTTCTGTACAGTGAAACCCTGTTCCGAGAGTGCCAACGCCGTTGCTGCGCAGTGTCTCCCAACCCCGGGTGCCCTCTCTTTTGTCGCCGGATTGTTGACACTGGGCATGCTATTCCGTAGCATACGCTCACATAATTGTCGGAATAACGTGTCGCGCTACACGCGATGGCATAGTCCCTGAGAGGAGGGAAAACGATGGCTAATCGGGAAGACATTGCATTGATGGGCCATCTGATGCGACGGGCCGGATTTGGCGCGACGCACGATGAGTTGGCGGAGCGGTCCGAAAAGGGATACGAGGCCGCGGTGGAAGATTTGCTCAACCCTGAGCATTTCGAACCCGTGGACACGGAACTGCTCTACCGCTATATGCCCGGCTACGAAGGCGCCCTCGGCCCGCCCCTGAACCAGGCCGATTGGGTCTATCGGATGGTCACCACGGAGCGCCCTCTGGAAGAGAAGATGGCCTTGTTCTGGCATCAGCTCTTCGCCACCGGCAACTCCAAGGTGGACAACCCGCCCGAACTGACCCAGCAGATTGCCATGTTCCGCCGGGTCGGGTTGGGCAAGTTCCGCGACATCCTGGTGGAACTGGCGCAGAATCCGGCCATGATTTTCTGGCTGGACAACAACGGCAACCATCGGGGCGCCATCAACGAGAACTGGGGCCGCGAGTTGCTGGAGCTTTTCTCCATGGGCGTCGGCAACTACTCGGAAGACGACATCAAAGAGGCCAGCCGCGCCTTCACCGGCTGGACCATCGGCCCCAAGATCCCGCGCAATCCCCTGGGCCGCTTCTACTGGAACTTCGAGTACCGACCCGAAGACCACGACGACGGCGAAAAGACCTTCCTGGGCAACACCGGCAACTTCGACGGCCAGGACATCATCGACATCGTGGTCAACCAGCCCGCCACCGCCCGGTTCCTCGCCCGCCACCTCTACAACTTCTTCGTGGCCGACGAGCCCCAAGTGCCCAGCTGGAATATCACGCCGCCCAACGACCCGGACGCCATTGACCGGCTCATCGCCGCCTACGACGAATCCGACGGCGACATCCGGGCCATGCTCCGCGTCCTGTTCAACTCCGACTTTTTCAAGCAGGCCCGCTACAGCCGCGTCAAGAGCCCGGCCGAGCTGGTGATAAGCACCGTGAAGCTGGCCGGCAATTACGATGCGCCACGCCCCGGCTTCAACGCCCTTGCCTTCGAGTGCGCCTACCAGGGCCAGGAACTGCTGAACCCGCCCAGCGTGGAAAGCTGGCACACCGGCAGCGAGTGGATTGACGGCGGCGCGCTGGTGCGCCGGGTCAACTTCGCCGCCGGCCTGCTCGGCGACGTTTCCCTGCCCGGCGTCCGCTCCATGGTGGACCGCCTGCGCGGACGCGGCGACCTCGGCCCCGAGGAACTGGTGGACGCCTGCCTCGAACTGGTCGGCCCGCTGGAAGTCAGCGACGGCACTCGCGCCGAACTGCTGGACGAGGCCCGCAACCATGGAATACTACGCTGGGATACCGAGGCGGACGCCGCCGAGTCTGAAAAACGCGCCGGCGTGATGCTGGCCCTCATCGCCGCATCCCGTGATTTCCAATTTGCATAACCATCAACTAACCGTAGGGGTGAATAATTATTCGCCCCTACCGGATGCTACATCCCATACCGTGTATGGAGGGACAAAATGACCACGACGAAGAAAGACCCGGTGGTGGTGGTTCTGCAAATGACCGGAGCCAACGACTACCTGAACACGATCATTCCCTACACCAACGGCCACTACCATGACGCCCGGCCCAAGGTCGGCATCCCCGCCGACCAGGTTATCCCCATCAACGACGAGCTGGGTTTCAACCCGCAGATGGCGCCGATCAAGAAGCTGTGGGATGAGGGCAAAATGGCCATCGTCC